>CP196552.1:0-2732500 GCA_051805445.1 Labrenzia sp.
CCTGACAACCGTTTGTCATGCTGAATTTTTCGCAGCAAACGTGTTCAGTTTCCCCTCGGGATTGCTCAGGTCCGCCGCATCTCCTGGGTCCGTGGGGTAGGTCGGCAGGGAACCGGTCGAAGAGTGGCCTCCTCGAATACCGTGTTCCCGCCGACCACTAATTATCTGCAAAGCATGGACTAATTCGACCCGAAGCCGTCAATGAAACGGCCTTTGAGCTGAAGTTAGCTATTCACGATGACGCTGAACGGGTCTTTGTTTCAATTGGGTGTTTTTATTGAATTTACAATTTAGGCGGTTATTTCGATGTTAACCTTAGGGAAATCATAGTTGCTCAGAGTTCATCTAGGGGTGGATTATGATCAAACGTCTTTTTTCAGTGAGCGTCACTGCGTCCCTTGCCTTGGCGAGCGCCGCATTGCTCACCCTTTCCATGCTTGTTGTCGGCGGTATTGTCTATCAAGTGGCGGCAAATCAGGCTGAACAGAGCGCAGTTACCAAACAAGCCGCCAATCTTCGTGTCGCTGCAACCATCATGGCGCGGGATATCGTGGGAACAAAAGTGTCCTGGAGAGGGGACGGCGACGTCCAGCGTATTGAGCTGGCGGAAATCCCCGAGTTCGCCAATCACGACATGATCGACACGATCGGGCGCATGACCGGCGAAACGGCAACTGTGTTCGCTTGGGAAGCTGATAGCCAGGATTTCTGGCGCAAGTCAACGAACATCATCAAAGGCGACGGCAATCGTGCTGTTGGGACACCCCTTGGCAAGAAGGGCGCAGTTTACCCGGTCGTCACCAAAGGTGAAACATTCCATGGCCAGGCGACCATCCTGGGCAAAGACTATTACACTGTCTATGAGCCGATCTTCACGCCGGGCGGCGACATCATCGGTATTCTTTACGCAGGTGTTGAGAAAGCGGCCGTTCAGGCCAATGTCAGCGAGATTATGTCGCGCTTCACCATGCTCGCACTGCCGGTGGTCCTGATAGCGCTTGGTCTCCTGGTCTTCCTGATCCAGCGCCAATTGCGGCCGGTGACTGAACTTGCCTATGTGACCGAGAAAATCGCGGAAGACAACTTGACGATCGATATTCCGTTCGCGGACCGCACTGATCAGATTGGTATCCTTGCAAATGCTCTGTCCACACTGCGCAAGAAGGCGGAAGAACGCGCCGTGTTGAGCAGTCAGCGCGAACATTCGGAAGCTGAGGCAGCTGGCCGCCAGGATCGCATGAAGGCCATGATCGCCCAGTTCAGAGGCAGTGTGTCCGGGGTTCTTGATCAAGTGGGCGATACCGTCGGTCAGTTGGATGCAACAGCCACCACAATGTCTGAGGTTTCCCAGACCAGCGCGACTCGGGCTGATGAAACTCAAGCGTCCTGTCAGGACACGACCTTGAGCGTTCAAACGGTAGCCAGTGCTGCAGAGGAACTTTCTGCATCGATCACAGAGATTTCTCGGCAGGTGTCTGAAACCACGCAAATTGTGGAACGGGCAACTGAGGGCACACGGTCAACCAACGTGAAGGTTGAGGGACTGGCCGAATCTGCAACGAAGATCGGCGAGGTGGTCACCCTCATTCAGGCGATTGCTGAACAGACAAACCTTCTTGCATTGAATGCGACCATCGAAGCGGCCCGTGCCGGGGAGGCTGGCAGAGGATTCGCGGTCGTTGCGGCCGAAGTAAAAGAACTTGCCACGCAGACCTCCAAGGCAACGGAAGAGATCAGCGCCCAGATCACCGCCATCCAGGATGCGACCCAGGATTCGGCCAAGTCAATTGCGGAAATCACATCGATCATGGAAGAGGTGAATTCCTACACCGGGAACATCGCAGGCTCGGTTCATGAGCAAGGTGCTGCCACGAGCGAGATCACGCAGAACGCTCAGAAGGCAGCGCATGGAACAGAGTTCGTCTCGTCGAACATGACGAACCTGTCCGGCGCGGTACAGCACACACTGGGCTCTGCAAATGACGTTCTGCAATCCGCGGGGGATCTGGCCAAACGCACGGATCAGCTGAAAGCCGAAATCGAGCAGTTCCTGACCAACGTCGAGGCAGCCTAATACGCTGCTTTCCAGACCCTGAAACGCAAAAGATTAAGCCCGCTGCACTCCGCGGGCCTTTTTCTTTTCAGAGTTGTTTTCGGCCTGAACCAAAGAACTCAAGGCGCAGGTGCCTCATTGTCGTATGCTGCGCGGTTGTTTGAGATCTGCGGCTCGTTCTTTATTGCCCAATTGGCCAAAGCTGCCAGGTGCTCAATTAATGAAGCGCCGAGTGGAGTTAGCGTGTATTCGACCGAGGGAGGACGGGTATCGAATACTGTCCGTTCAACAAGCCCATCCCGTTCCAATCCTTTCAGCGTCACGGTCAACATGCGCTGCGATATTCCGGACACGGACCGCAACAGCGCATTAAACCGTTCCGGTTTTGGTGCGAGCCGCAAGAGGACTTGAACACTCCATTTGTCACCGGTCCTGTCGAGTACGTCTCGGACCGGGCAGGGAGCTTCTCCACTGGTTTCTTGCGACCGGTCGATTTCCCGCAGGATCGTTGTCACGGGATCGAAGGTTACTTTCATGTCACTACCCACTTTTTTCATGCCTCCTTACACCCGTCTCCAGAGCTGAATATATGGGTATCCGTCTGAGCAAAAACGCTCTTTTCATTGAGACGGAGTTTGAGAAAAGATGGAAGCAATTGATGAACTTTCCGAAGTGCGGGAGGTTATGAACACATGGCTCGCCGCCTTTGAGACGCGCGATCTGGATGCGCTGATGCGGGTTTATCACGCCGAGTGTGTATATGCGAATGCACAATCGCCGCTAATGCAAGGAGCCTCGGATATCCGGCCCTGGTTCTCTACAGCATTTGAAATTCTGGAGGGGACGATGATGTTCCAAGAGGAAGGTCTCGTTCTTATCGGAGATAACGCCATTCTTTATGGAAAGTATTGTCTGAAAAAGCCAAACGGTTCTGCAACGCCGGATGATGCCGGGCGCGTTGCCCTGGTTATGAAGAAAGAGCCGAATGGTGCCTGGCGCATTGTTTTGGACATGGACAACACTCCGCCGGACGCTGTCCCGGCTGACTTCAATTAATCGGAGATATCACCATGACACAAATGGCCAAGTATCCTCATGAAGTCGGCTTGAAGGTCGGCGAGTGTATGGAAGCGGGTGATCTGGAGGGGATCCTTTCCCTGTTTCATCCTGATTGTGTGATCTGTTTCCCGCCTGAAGAACCTCCAAGGTACGGGCATGCGGCGGTCCGAGAGATTTTTTCTGAACTGATCGCGACGAAACCCCGGATCGAGAACCGGGTAACTGGTGTGCAGGAGTGCGGGGACACGGCGCTCCTTCAGCACGATTGGCGGTTTGAAGATGCCAAGGGCAATCTGATCGCAGAAGGAAAGTCGACGGAAGTTGTCCGCAAACTCGAGAATGGTGGCTGGGGGTATTTCATCGACTGCCCGTTAGGGCCGCCGGCACTTGCCACGAATATCTGAGTTAAACAAAAAACCCGCCGGAAACGGCGGGTTTTTTAGCTTTCGGAATGCCGAAGATTACTTGATCTTGGCTTCCTTGAACTCAACGTGCTTCTTGGCAACCGGGTCGTACTTCCGCTTGACCATTTTCTCGGTCATGGTGCGGGAGTTCTTCTTGGTGACATAGAAGAAGCCGGTGTCCGCCGTGGACAGAAGCTTGATTTTGATTGTTGTCGCCTTGGCCATGGCCTTGGATCCTGTTCTCGGTTATCGGGCAAAGGGTTCTTATGGCCAGATGGGCTGGCGGTGAATCTGCCCCAATGTCTGAAATCAGCGCGCAAACTACTCATCACGGCGGGAAAGTCAAGTGTTGCCTGAGGTTCCGGAGAGTTTTGCCGGAGAAAAAAGTTAGGTTTCTTTCGGTGCCCGCGCCGTATGGGACTGTTTGGTGTGTCGCGCGTTAAAGCATCTCTTTTTCAAAGCGGCCCTTTTTGAAAAAGTAATAAGGAACCGGGGTCTCCGGGGAGAGGTCCGGATCCTGCCGCAACCGGGTCTCAAGATCCTCAAGAATCTTTGTGGTGATGAGCGGCAGCTCCTTCTGGCGCGCCTCGTCAAAGGTCAACCAGGCGCAGTCTTCCAGTTCACCCGAGGGGCCGTGGCCGCCCGGCAATTTGTCGGCAATGGCGTCGGCCCAGATGGCCAGGAAACGCGTGTCAAAGCGGCGCGGGCGCTGCGGGGGGGTGATCGCGCGAGCGATCATGCGCATGCCGCCAAGGTCCGGCTGAACATGGCGTTCTGCGAAGGCCTCAAATCCGGTCCCCAAACGCAGTTGATCCGTGTCAGCCTTGCGGCCGATGAAAATGCCGGCCTCTTCGTAGGTCTCGCGAATGGCGGCGAGCGCAAAGGCGCGCACGCGGGCAGCGGTTTTCGAATTCTTCAGACCCTCTGACAGGCGTGCCTCAACCTGCGGATGATAAGGCAGAACATTTGAGATGCGGGAATCACTCGGATCGACCCTGCCACCTGGAAACACGAACTTTCCTGGCATGAAGGTGTGCCGCATATGCCGGCGGCCCATCAGCAATTTGACGTCGCCAGAACCTGAGCGATCAAGGATCAGAAGCGTCGCGGCATCTTTTGGGCGAATATAGGGGTGGTTTCCGGCTTGCTCGTCTTTGTCCAATTTTTCTTTAAAGGAATCGCTCATCTCGGGCTTTCAAGGTGGGGGGATGCAGCGGGCAGGTCATCTTCTGCATCCGGATCAAATCCATGCATGTAGAACGCCCACTGTAGCCCCACCAAAGCACCCTTGATAGGTCGCATTAGGGCTAAAGATAAAATGATGGTCAGCGGGATCCAGATGGCCATGTGGATCCAGAGCTCTGGCCGCCACATCATTTCTACGATCAAGAGGCCCGGGATGATGATGTGGCCAACGATCGTGATCGTGAAATAGGGCGGGGCATCGTCCGCGCGCTGATGGTGGAACTCCTCGCCGCAGTTGCTGCAAGCATTCTGAGTTGCCAGAAATCCATCAAAAAGCCGGCCTTTGCCACACGTCATGCAGCGGCCCATGGCACCGCGCACCATCGCCTGCATGAGCGGACGTTTGGGTTTTTCCGGCGCTTCGTCGATGGTCTCCTCAACGCCGTTCAATTCATACCGGACCGTCACTTTAACCTACCTTCGGGTCTTTTTCCGCGGAGCGGCCGTGCCCTTCGGGCCCTTGGGGCCGCCCGTCGCGCTGCCACGTGCGCCTCCTTTCGGAGGACCGCGCCGTGCCTTGGGCATCGGCTTGCGGATCGCCTTTCCGGCAATCCGTCCGTGGCTCACAACTTCAAACGTCAAAGAGCCGGCGAATGGAGCTGCATCCACAAGCCGGACTTCGACCTGATCCCCAAGTTGGTAGGTTTCGCCGGTTTTGTCACCTATCAGGGCGTGCGACGCTTCGTCGTAGCGGTAATAATCGAGCCCGATGGTGGAGGCGGGAACGAACCCGTCTGCGCCCGTGTCCTCCAGGCGGATGAACATTCCGGATTTGACCACTCCGGCAATCCGGCCCTGGAATGTGGCGCCAACCTGATCGCTCATCCACAGGGCAATCAACCGGTCGATCGTGTCGCGTTCGGCGAGCATGGCCCGGCGCTCGGCGCCGGAAATCTCGCCGCCAATTGCCTCCAGCTTGCTCTCAACGCCTTCCGGCAAACCGTCCTTACCGAGCCCAAGCGCCGAGATCAGGCCCCGGTGGACGATGAGGTCGGCATAGCGGCGGATCGGTGACGTGAAGTGCGCATAGCGGCGCAAGTTGAGACCAAAGTGACCGATGTTCTGCGGGTTGTATTCCGCCTGCGCCTGGCTGCGCAGGACAATTTCGTTGACCAAATGCGCCTGGGGAGTGTCCTTGACCTTCTTCAAAATGCCATTGAACACCGAAGGCCGCAAACCGCCAGAGGAAGGCAGCTTCATGTCGATCGTCGACAGGAATTCCTTCAGGTTCTCCAGCTTTTCCGGCGTTGAGGCATCGTGTACCCGGTAGAGCAGGGGCGTCTTTTTCTTTTCCAGCGTTTCGGCAGCCGCAACGTTTGCCTGGATCATGAATTCTTCGATCAGCTTGTGCGCATCGAGACGCTCAGGCACGTAGACATGGTCAACAGTGCCGTCTTCCTTCAGCTTGATCTTGCGTTCCGGCAAATCCAGTTCCAGCGGCTCGCGCGCTTCCCTGCCTTTTTGAAGAACGGCATAGGCGGCCCAGAGCGGCTTTAGAACACCGTCCAGCAGCGTTTCCGTCTTCTCGTCGGTGACGCCGTCAATCGCCTTTTGCGCCTGGATGTAGGAGAGCTTTGCGGCCGAGCGCATCAGCACGCGGTGGAACGTATGGCTGATCTTGCGGCCGGTCTTGTCGAAGACCATGCGCACGCCCATTGCCGGTTTGTCTTCCTTTTCCCGCAAGGAACACAGCTGGTTGGATATGCGCTCCGGCAACATCGGGATCACCCGGTCCGGGAAATAGACCGAGTTGCCGCGTAGGTTTGCTTCCCGGTCCATCGGTGAGCCCGGCGTGACGTAATGCGCGACGTCGGCAATCGCCACGTAGGCAACATAGCCGCCTTCGTTGTCCGGATTCTCGTCCGGTTCGGCGTAAACCGCATCGTCATGATCCTTGGCATCGGGCGGGTCGATGGTGACCAGCGGGATCTGGCGCCAGTCTTCGCGCTGTCCAAGCTTATCAACCGGCTTGGCGCTTTCTGCCTGAACCTCGACCGCATTCGGGAAGACATGCGGAATGCCATGGGAATGCAGGGCAATCTCGGAAACTGCTTTCTCGGAGTTCATCGAGCCAAAGCGTTCCACGATACCGGCGCGCGGATGGCCATACTTCCCGGACCGTGAAATCTGGACGCTGACGAGATCGCCGTCCTCGGCTTCCTTCATCTCCGCCGGATCGACATCCAGTTCGCGCTGTTTGCGGTCGATGGGTTCCAGATAAGGCGGACGGTTGCCGTCACGCTTTCTGAGGATGCCCAGAATTGCGCCTTGGCGTTTTTCCAGAACCCGAATGACCCGTGCTGTGAATTCTGCTTCCGAGCCGCTGTCGCCTTCGCTCAGGCGGATTAGGGCCCGGTCGCCAAGTCCGGGCTGGGTGTTTTTGGTTTTGCCGGCAAGGATCAAGATTTGCGGCGGATTGCCGGCTTCATCGTCCCAATCGACCGGCGTGCCAAGCAGGTCGCCATCAGATGTGCGGGCAACCGTGTTGGCGACAAACACTGGTGGCAGGTCGCCCGGCCGGATCATGCGCTTGTTGCGCTTCTCAATGAGGCCGTCTTCAGCCAGGTCCTTGAGGATCTTTTTCAGATGGATGCGCGCACCGCCGATGATACCGAAATGACGGGCGATTTCGCGCTTGCCTGCCCGGCCCGGATTGTCGGCGACGAAGGCCAGAATGTCCTCGCGGGAGGGCATGTCACCTGGCACTTTGGCGTGTTTGCGTGTCGTGTGTTTGCGCGTGTTGATGCGTTTTGCGCTCAAGAGGGGTCGTCCCAGGGCACTTCTTCAGACGTTGCGTCCACCTCGGCCTTGGCCGCGGATTTTGCCGTTGTCTTCTTGGCTGCCGTTTTCTTGGCAGCAGGCTTCTTGGAGGTGGTCTTTTCCTCACCGTCCTTGGCCGCTGCCTTTTTGGTTGTTGTCTTTTTCGCAGTGGTCTTTTTAGCGGGGGTTTTCTTGGCGGCCGCCTTTTTCTTGGTGCCGCCTTTGGCCGCCTTTGCCGCGATCAGTTCCACAGCCTGTTCCATGGTCACCGCTTCCGGAGCGGTGTCCTTCGGCAGCGTTGCATTGACCTTGCCGTGCTTGACGTAAGGCCCATAGCGGCCGTCGTAGACGTTGACCGGTCCGCCTTCGGACGGATGCTCGCCAAGTTCTTTCAGCGGCGTTGCCGCGGCGCCCCGTCGTCCGCCACCTTTGGCGCGCTTTTCTGCGAGGGCATCGACCGCGCGGTTGATGCCGACGGAAAACACCTCGTCCGGCGAGGAGAGGTTCGCATAGGTGCCGTCATGCAACACGAACGGGCCGTAGCGTCCAAGGCCGGCCGTGATCATCTTGCCGTCTTCCGGATGCTCGCCGACTTCCCGTGGAAGCGACAGCAGCTGCAAGGCCTTTTCAAGGTCCATGTCCGCGGCCGACCAGCCCTTGGGCAATGACGAGCGCTTTGGCTTGGCTTCGTTTCCGAGCTGAACATAAGGGCCAAACCGTCCGGTGCGCAGCGAGACTTCCATGCCGGTTTCCGGATCCTCACCGAAGACCTTCGGGCCGTCATCGGCTTCGCCGTCTTCACCGTTCGGCTTGCCCAGCTGGCGGGTATAGCCGCATTCCGGATAGTTTTCACAGCCAATGAAAGCGCCCCAGCGGCTGACTTTGAGCGACAGCCTTCCGGTGTCACAGGCCGGGCACTTGCGGGCATCGGAGCCGTCTTCCTTTTCCGGGAAGATGTGGGGCCCGAGCAGTTCATTCAGTGCATCGATGACTTCTGCAACGCGCAGGTCCTTGATCTCGTCAACGGAGCCTGAAAAGGCCGTCCAGAAATCCTTAAGGACGTCCAGCCAGGAGAGTTCGCCGGCTGAAATCTTGTCGAGCTGTTCTTCCAGGCTGGCCGTAAAATCGAACTCCACGTAGCGCTGGAAAAAACTTTCCAGGAACGCGGTGACAATCCGGCCCTTGTCCTGCGGCACAAGCTGCTTTTTCTCCAGCTCCACATACTCGCGGTCGCGCAAGGTCTGGAGCGTTGAGGCATAGGTGGATGGGCGGCCAATGCCGAGCTCTTCCATCTTCTTCACAAGGCTCGCCTCAGTGTAGCGCGGAGGCGGGGTGGTGAAGTGCTGGGAGGATTCAATCGGGTCTGCGGTGCCGTCGACGGAGGTCGCGGTTAGCGCCGCGCCCTGATCAACGGCGGGTAGGCGCTTGGAGCCTTCATCGTCATCATCGTCGCGGCTCTCCTGATAAAGCGCGAGGAAACCGTCGAAGCGGACAACCGAGCCGGTTGCGCGCAGATTTGCCCGTTTGCCGGAGCCGTCTGCGAGAATTTCAATCGTGGTGCGTTCAAGAACGGCCGATTCCATTTGGGAGGCCATGGTCCGCTTCCAGATCAGCTCATAGAGCTTGGCCTGATCCTGGTCGAGGAACGCAGCGACATCTTTCGGGCGGCGGGCCAGATCAGTCGGGCGGATCGCCTCGTGGGCCTCCTGCGCGTTCTTGGCCTTGGAGGAGTAGGCGCGCGGCTTCTCTGGAACGTATTTGTCGCCAAAATCCTGTCCGATGACCGAGCGGGCCGCGGCAATCGCTTCACCTGCAATCGAGACGCCGTCGGTACGCATATAGGTGATGAGACCCGACGTCTCGCCGCCGATGGATATGCCTTCATAAAGCTTCTGGGCCACTTGCATGGTGCGCGAAGCGGAGAAGCCAAGCTTACGGGACGCTTCCTGCTGCAAGGTCGAGGTAGTGAAGGGCGCTGCCGGATTGCGCTTGGCCGGCTTGGAGGCAACGCTGTCGACCTTGAAGCTGGCGCTTTCCAGCATCGTCTTGATGGTGCCGGCTTCGTCACCTGTCTTAATGTCAAGGCGGCCAATCTTCTTGCCGTCAAAGCCGGTGAGGCCCGCCTGGAACACGTCGCCGGCCGGCGTTTTCATGCCAGCGAAGATCGACCAGTATTCCTGCGGGTTGAATGTTTCGATCTCCATTTCCCGATCGCAGATGAGGCGCAGCGCCACGGACTGCACACGGCCGGCGGAGCGGGCGCCTGGCAGTTTGCGCCACAGAACCGGTGAAAGAGTGAAACCGACCAGATAGTCAAGTGCGCGGCGGGCGAGGTATGCGTCAACAAGTGGCGTGTCCAGCTGGCGCGGATTGTCCATCGCCTCCAGGATTGCCTTCTTGGTGATCGCGTTGAACACCACCCGCTCGATCTGTTTGTCCTTTAGAACACGCTTTTTCTGAAGAACTTCCAGAACGTGCCACGAAATCGCTTCCCCTTCGCGGTCGGGGTCGGTTGCGAGAATGAGGCGGTCGGCATCCTTGACCGCGCTGGCGATTTCGCTCAACCGCTTCTGGGACTTGCTATCGACCTGCCAGCTCATGGCGAAGTCTTCGTCGGGTTTGACCGAACCGTCTTTGGGGGGCAGATCCCGCACATGACCATAAGAGGCCAGAACGGTATAATCCGAGCCCAAATACTTGTTGATCGTCTTGGCTTTCGCCGGCGATTCCACAATGACGACGTTCATTCTTACCTAAAATTTTTGTGCCGGGACGGAGGAGTTTGCCCGGGAGAGAAGCTGGTTTTGTGGCGCAGACGATCACGGATCATGCGCCGCGTGTCAAATGGACCTTTGCGCGACCGGGGTCAAGCTGTCCGTTTTGCAGAGAGGTTATCCACTGACATATATGGGGAAAATATCCTTACAAAAGCAGAGATATTTTATTGCCGCGGTGCCGTTCCAGCCGACCGGCAAGTTCCAGTTCCAGTAAAATGATGTGCACCATCCGCGGCGGCACGTCCGCAAACCGGATCAGTTCATCAAGATCGACCGGTGTTGGACCGAGTGCGGAGATGATGCGGGCGCGCAAGCTTTCATCCGGTTCCTGGACTGCCGAAAAGAGGTCCTTGTCCGGTTCATTCAAGTCCTGATCAAACGGCAGGACGGGTTCTATCCGGCCGCCGAGATCCTCCAGAACATCCTTTGCGTTTGTCACCAGTGCCGCGCCCTGGCGGATGAGGCTGTTGGCGCCGTCCGAGCGCGGATCAAGCGGGGAGCCGGGAACTGCGAAAATGTCCCGGTTCTGCTCCAGCGCAAACCGCGCCGTATGAAGTGACCCGGATTTCCTGGCCGCTTCGATTACGATGACACCGAGCGAAACGCCGGAAATCAGACGGTTGCGCCGGGGGAAATCGCGCCCGCGCGGTTTCCAGCCAAACGGCATTTCGCTGATCACTGCGCCGCCAGTTTGAAGAATTGCCGCAAGGAGGCGGTCATGATCGCTCGGGTAGAGCACATCGATCCCGCCAGCGAAGACAGCCACAGTCCCCGTTGAAAGCGCTGCTTCGTGAGCGGCGGCATCAATGCCGCGGGCAAGGCCGGAGGCGATGACGAAATCCGCGCTGCCAAGATCACGGGCGAACATTGCGGCCAGTTTCCGGCCAGATAGCGAAGCATTGCGCGCCCCGACGATCGCCAGCGTCTTGGGCCGGGCAGTGACGGATCCCCCCTTGACGGACAAAAGCGGCGGCGGGCCGTCGATGTGGCGCAGGTGCGGCGGATACTCCGGCTCGCCAAGGGCCACAAGGCCGGCACCGGACCGGACGTGGGCCTCAAGTTCGGCTTCCGCATCGTCTTGTGTGCAAAGCCGGTAGCTTTTCTTGCCGCCCCGCCTGGAGAGCTCGGGAAGACTTTCCAGAGCTTTTTCGGCAGACCCGGTGTGGTTCAGAAGGTCACGGAACGTGGTGGGACCAACATTTTCAGAGCGTATTAAACGAAGCCAGGCAAGACGCTGGGCCTCTGAGAGGCGAAGTATTTTATCGTGCGCCGGCCGGCTCACCCGTCTCCCGGAGACGGCTCCGAGGCTGGGGCCTCTGCCGGCGGTTTCGATTTCTTGCCGATCTTGCTCTCCTGTCCCTTGAGAAGCCGACCGATGTTCTCGTGATGTTTGGCCCAGAGCAAGAGGGTGAGCACCAGAAACATCTCGCCCAGCTGAAACTGGCTGAAGCCGAAATACAGAATAATGGGCGTGACAGCCGAGGCGGTCAGGGCCGATAAAGAAGAATAGCGGAAAACAAACGCCATGCCGATCCAGCTAAGGGCGGCGATGAGGAACATCGGCCAATAGAGGCCTAAGAGGATGCCGAGATAGGTAGCAACACCCTTGCCACCCTTGAATCTCAGCCAGACCGGGAAGAGGTGCCCCAAAAACGCGCCGAAACCGGCAATCAAGGCCGTATCCGGCCCAAACCGGGCCGCAATCAGGACCGCAACGGTACCTTTCAGACCATCGCCCAGAAGCGTGGCGGCGGCCAGTTTCTTGCTTCCGGTGCGCAGCACATTCGTGGTGCCGATATTGCCGGAACCGATCTTGCGGATATCCCCATGCCCGCCAAGTTTCGTCAGTATCAGGCCAAACGGAATGGTGCCAAGCAAATAGCCAAAGGCAACGGCGGCCAGATAATAGGGCCAGGCAAATTCCCAGCTGATCGGATCAGGCATTTTTCGGCGTTTCTTCCCATCCAGAAAACATTGCCGCTATCGATAACAGTCATCGCGGCATTTGCGCACAACTTATAACCTTGCCATCTTCCAGGGCAATTCCAGATTTGGAATTCATGTAAAGCACGAACGAAATCTGGAGAAATCCCGTGAGCCTGACAGATGTGGAATGGTCGAAACTGCCGGCGCCAGAGGATGACGGTACGGCTGCGCGTGTTGAGGGTGTAGCGCTGCCTCCGCTTGAATTGGCGGCAACGGACGACAGCAAGGTGCAGCTGGCGAACCTTACCGGGACCAGCGTGGTTTACATCTACCCCAAGACAGGGCAGCCCGGTGTGCCCTTGCCGGACGGCTGGGACATGATCCCCGGTGCGCGGGGCTGCACGCCGCAGTCCTGTGCCTTCCGTGATCATTATAAAGAGCTTTCGGCCCTTGGGGCGACTCATATCTTCGGTCTGTCCACCCAATCAACCGCCTATCAGGTGGAGGCCGTCGAGCGGCTTCATTTGCCGTTTCCGCTGTTGTCGGACGCGGATCTGACCTTCACGCGTGCCCTTGATCTGCCGTCCTTCGAAGCCGATGGTCAGACGCTTTTGAAGCGCCTGACGTTGATCGTCCGGGACGGCGTTGTGATCAAGGCGTTCTACCCAGTTTTTCCGCCCGACCGGAACGCTGCCGATGTCATGGTGTGGCTGGTAGAGAACCCGGCCTGACTTCAGCCAGACGGTTACTCACCCATGCACAAAGACGGTTTTGCCGCCGACCACGGTGCGCATCACGCGGCCGGAGAAGCGGGCGTCTTCGAACGGGGAGTTCTTGGAGCGCGAACGGATGGCGCTCTTTTCAAGAACCCAGGGGCGGTCGAGGTCAAAAACAATGACATCGGCCGGCGCGCCTTTTGAAAGACGTCCGGTTTCCAGTCCAAGCCGGTCTGCCGGATTGCATGTCATTGCTGCAAGCAGTGTCTTCAGGTCCACTTGCTCTGCGTGGTACAGGCGCAGGCCCGCCGCAAGCAGGGTTTCAAGGCCGATCGCGCCGTCTTCAGCTTCCGCCCAGGGGTGGCGCTTTGTTTCCACATCCTGCGGGTCGTGATTGGAGCAGATGATGTCAATGGTGCCGTCGGCAATCGCCGCGATCATCGCCTGCCGGTCGTCTTCATCGCGCAAGGGCGGCGACATCTTGAAGAAAGTCCGGTAGGCGCCAATGTCGTTTTCATTGTGCGTCAGGTGATTGATCGAAATCCCTGCCGTGATGTTCAGCCCCCGGCCTTTGCCAGTTCGGATTATATCGGCGCTGTCGGAGGTTGAGATCAGGTTCGCATGGTATTTGCCCTTGGACATGCCAACGAGACGCAGATCGCGCTCCAGCATGATGATTTCCGCTTCCCGCGGCACGCCGGAGAGGCCCTTCCAGCTGGCATTGAGCCCGGCGTTCATGACACCGCCGGCAAGGGCTGGGTCTTCGGTGTGGTGGATTACAAGCGCATCGAAATCGCGGGCATAGGTCATGATCCGGCGTAAGATTTGCGGGTTCTGCACGGACTTGTGGCCGTTGCTGAAGGCGACCGCACCAGCTTCTTTCAAGAGGCCGATCTCGGTCATTTCAACGCCCGCAAGACCCTTGGTGAGGGCTGCAAGCGGCAGAACGTTGACACTCGCCGTGTCGCGGGCACGCCGGTGGATGAAGTCGACCAGCGCCGGATCATCGATCACCGGATCGGTGTCCGGCATGGTGCAGATTGTGGTGATGCCGCCGGCCGCAGCGGCTTCCGATGCGCTTGCGAGCGTTTCGCGGTGTTCTGCGCCGGGTTCTCCGACCGACACGCACATGTCGACGAGGCCCGGGCAGGCGATGGCGCCCTTGCAGTCGATGAGTTCGGCGCCGTAAGGCGCGCCCTGATTGGCCGCTTCCGGCCCGGCGGCAAGAATGGTGCCGTCGGCGATGATGATCGATCCGGGGGCGTCCAGATCCCGCGCCGGATCAATCACTCTGGCGTTTGAGAGAACCAGAGGTTTGGGTGTGTCGAGTGCCACGGTGTTTGTCCTCTGGGGTTCAAGCTGTTGGTAGGTTGTCTGCGAGCGCTTCAAGCACGGCCATACGTACGGCAACGCCCATTTCGACCTGTTCGCGGATGAGGCTTTGCGGTCCGTCGGCGATTGCAGGGTCGATCTCGACACCGCGGTTCATGGGGCCGGGATGCATGACGAGCGCATCGTCCTTGGCGTGCGACAGCTTCTCCGCATCAAGACCATAATAGCGGTAGTACTCCCGGACGGACGGGATGAAGGCCCCGTTCATGCGCTCACGCTGCAGGCGCAGCATCATGACAATGTCCGCGCCTTTCAGCCCTTCGCGCATATCCTGATAGACCTCTGCGCCCATTTGGGCGATGCCCGAGGGCAGGAGCGTGGACGGGGCGATCACCCGGACCCGGGCACCGAGTGCGTTCAACAGGATGATGTTGGAACGGGCAACGCGCGAATGGGCAATGTCGCCGCAAATCGCTAACGTCAACCGGGCGATCTTGCCCTTGTGACGGCGGATGGTCAGTGCGTCGAGAAGTGCCTGTGTCGGGTGCTCATGCGGGCCGTCGCCGGCATTGACCACCGCGCAGCCAACCTTTCGGGCCAGCAGATGAACCGCGCCGGCTGCATGATGGCGGACTACCAGCAAGTCCGGGTGCATGGCGTTGAGGGTCGCGGCCGTGTCGATCAGGGTCTCGCCCTTTTTGACCGACGACTGGGAGACCGCCATGTTCATGACGTCTGCGCCAAGACGTTTTCCGGCCAGCTCGAACGAGCTTTGTGTGCGCGTTGAGGCTTCGAAGAAGAGGTTGATCTGTGTCCGGCCCTGCAGCACATGCTTGCGCTTGTGCACTTGCCGGGAGATATCCACGGCCTCTTCGGCACGGTCCAGAAGGCCCAGTATTTCGTGGGGGTGAAGACCCTCAATGCCCAGCAAATGTCGATGGGGGAAAGGGTTGTCTCGATAGGATTCTTGCTCGCTCATCGAGATCATCTTCTTAAGGTGGAACGGGGCTGCGCACAAGGCCGGAATCAGGTCTCTGCCCGCTGTCCACATGCAGACTAAGACTTTGATCAAATGGTCAAATTCGAAAGCGGTGCATTTTTCAAACTGACCTAGCGTCATTCGGCGCGCGTGCGCACTGCACAACGGTCGGTGGTTGCATTGATTTCCACTATCTTGTTACGCTTACGTAAACTGACAAGGGCAGTAAAGTGCTCATCGGGAGGAGGAAACGTTATGGCAAACCATCAGAGCGAAGCTGTCCAGACCTCAAGCGACGCCGGGGTGGAAGCCTTTGCAACGCATGACGTTTTCAACCAGGCCCCACCATATGGCGGGTCTAACCTGGCGGTGGGAGATCCGCTGCTTTTGGCTGCAGTCTCAGCGCATGTTTCGGCCGCGGAGTTGAAAGATGTCCTTGGTCACGGCACTGAGGTGGGAGCTGAGGCGTTTCTGGAGCTCGGGCGGCAGGCGAATATCCATCTTCCGGCCCTTAAAACCCATGACCGACATGGCCGCCGGTCGGATCAGGTCGAATTCCATCCGGCCTATCATGATCTGATGGCGCACAGCTTTTCTGCCGGGTTACACAGCGCGCTGTTGGACGGCGGTGTATCGACCCAAGTCGCGCGCGCTGCGAGGTTCTTTCTGACGTCACAGGCTGAAACGGGGCACACATGCCCGATCACCATGACAAACGCGGCAACAGCTGTGATGGCGCAATACCCAGATGTATGCGCAGACCTTCTGCCAAAGATGCAAACGCGGACTTATGATCCCCGTTTCCTCCCGATGGACGAAAAGGCCGGCATCACCATCGGCATGGGCATGACGGAAAAGCAGGGCGGCACCGATCTCCGGGCCATATCGTCGACGGCCGAGGTGGGCAATCAAGGAAGCTACGCGATCACCGGGCACAAGTGGTTCTTCTCCGCACCGATGTGTGATGCATTCCTCGTGCTGGCAAAGACGGCAAACGGACCAAGTTGTTTTCTGATCCCGCGCATTTTGGCAGATGGCCGGGTCAACGGCCTGCGTTTTCAGCGTCTTAAAGACAAGCTCGGCAACAAATCGAATGCCTCCTCCGAAGTCGAGTTTCACCGGGCCGAGGGATATCTGCTCGGCGACGAGGGGCGCGGCATCGCAACCATCATCGACATGGTGACACCGACCCGGATCGACTGTGCGCTGGGCTCAGCAGGGCAGATGCGGGCAGCGCTTAGCCGCGCCGTCCTCCATTGCCGACACCGCAAAACGTTCGGTGCCTATTTGATCGACCAGCCGTTGATGACCGCAGTCCTCGCCGACATGGCACTGGATGTGGCTGCAGCCACGGCGCTGTCCTTGCGCCTTGCGCGAGCGGCAGCGAAGGCAGAGGCAGATCCGGTTGAGGCTGCTTATGCCAGGTTGCTGACCCCTGCAATCAAGTACTGGATCTGCAAGACTGGTCCTGCCTTGACTTACGAGGCGATGGAATGTCTTGGCGGCAATGGCTATGTCGAGGATTTTGATATGGCCCGAATTTACCGGGATGCGCCGGTCAATCCGATCTGGGAGGGCTCCGGCAATGTCATGGCGCTGGATGTCCTGCGAGCGCTTGGCCGCCATCCCGAAGCGCCAGACCTTGTGCTGGGTGAACTCTCGAAAAGCGGGGATGCGCCTCTTACTGCGGCGTGCAGCGGCTTGCCCAACCTTGCCGCACAGGCTTTGGCAGACCCGGCCCATGCCCGCGTGTTGACAGAACGCCTTGCTCTGACAGCAGCTGCAGCGGCTTTGAAAGAGTTGCAGATGGATGATGTTGCGAATGCCTTTGCGAAAACGCGGCTTTCTGGCGGCTGGCGGTCGACCTACGGCATTCTGCCGGCTGATGTTGATGCCTCAGGGATCGTGGATAAGCTCTATCCGCTGGTGGATTAAGTGAAAAGCAGCAGCGCGAGCGGGATGGTCACGGTCGCGGCGAGTGTCTGCAGCGTTATGATTTCGGCCATCAGTTTGGCATCCCCGCCAAGCTGGCGGGCGAGCAGGTAAGAGTTGCTGGCGCAGGGCACGGCTGAGGCGATGATGATGACGGTGAGTGCCTGGCCGGTCACGCCATAAAGGTTCGCAAACAGGAATGCGAGCAGCGGCATGAAGACTGGCCGCAGGAAGGAGCCCATGGTGAGTGCGGGGCCTGGACGGCGCAGGGAGCCCAGATCCAGTCCAGCACCCACACAAATGATGCCGATCGGCAGGGCGGCCTGCGCGAAAATCTCCAGCGTATCATCAACGATTGTCGGCATGGTCAGGCCGCTAAGGTTCATCAAGACGCCGGCAAAGATCGACAGGATGAACGGATTGGTGAAAAGGTCTTTGAGGATCTTTGAAAAATTCGGTGTGGTTCCGCTGGCATACCACGACAGGACAACGATGCTGGCGCCGTTCAGGATCGGGATCATGAACACCATCGCCACCGCCAACATGGCGAGTGCTGTTTGGCCGCCGATGTTGGCGGCTAGCGCAAGAGCGATCATGGCGTTCCAGCGCAAAGAGCCTTGAAAGATGGAGGTGAAACGGACAGCCGGGATACCCCAGATCTTCTCGATCAATGTTCGGGCCGCGAGCAGCGCAACAGCAAGCGTGACGATAGCTGACAAGAGAGCAGCGCCCATGTCGAAGGTTGGGACGCTTGAAAAGTCGGCGAGAGCGATCGTGCGAAACAGAACGGCTGGGAACAAAACGAAATAGGCAAGACGTTCGACGCCCACCCATTGTTCGCCGCTGATCAGATTGGCGCGGGCGAGCAGGTATCCTGAGGCAATCACGAGGATGACCGGGGCGAGGGCGAAGAAAATCATTTGCATGGGAAAAGAGTTTTCATGAGATCGCGCCGGTCGGAAACAGCCGTCACCTCCAGCGCTGGGGATAAGAAAAAGATCAGGTTTCGAGACCCATGAAGCCGAGCCGGTCGAGAAAGCCTTGCAGGATGTACGCGGCGGCCATCTTGTCGACGACTTCGGCGCGTTTGGCCCGGCTTGAGTCGGCTTCGAGAAGTGTTCGGGTCACGGCGGCTGTTGAGAGGCGTTCGTCCCAGAAAGTCATGGGCAGATCGGTCTTGGGCGCCAAGTTCCGTGTAAAGGCCCGGGTGGCCTGGACACGCGGACCTTCCGTGCCGTCCATGTTGAGCGGAAGGCCGAGCACGAGACCCCCGACACCCTGTTCGTTGCAGATCTTCAAGAGCTGCTCGGCATCCAGTGTGAATTTTTTGCGCCGTATGGTTTCCATCGGGCTTGCAATGCCACGACCTAGATCGGAAAGCGCAAGGCCAATGGTTTTCGTTCCGAGGTCGAGGCCGATGAGCCGTGTGCGGTCCGGGACCGCAGCAATGAAGTCTTCCAGCGAAAGGGTGGGGTCGTTAGCCATGGCTGGCCTTTAACAGCATGGGCGCCGCCAATCCAGTCTGTTGTTGATGATAGGAGAAGATTAAAGACTTGGTCAGCGGCACCGAAGTTTCAAACCGTGGATCATAAGCGCGGAAAAGACCTTCACCTCAGCAAAGTTTCTCAGGCAAATTCAACAAAGTACGCAATACCTTCATAGGAGTAGTGACCCAGCGTTTGTATGATCGCATCCCGTTCGGCTTCAGAGACTGTGTAGAAATGAGTTCCATTGGATGTATTGTAGAACCTGTAGAGCGCCTGTCCGCCGTTGCTGTCATCCGGCGATGCGAAGTAACTGATCCCTTCCAACGAATAGCTCGCCAATTGGTCCAGCACCGTATCGCGCTCTGCCTCGGACGCGGTGTAAAAATGAACACCGGTATCTGAGTTATAAAATCGATACACGGCCGTTCCATCACTTGCAGCGACGTTGCTGTCGTAACTATTGCCCTCGTAGACGAAACTCGGCAGCGTCTCAATCACCGCGTTGCGCTCTTCAATGCTCGATGTGAAGAAATGGGCGCCCGTGTCGGAGTTGTAGAAACGATAGATCTGAAATGCGCTGTTGTCCGTGTCAGACGGCTCGATCAAGGCGGTTGATATGTCGAGTGTGGCGCCGGAGAACTGGATCGTCTCAAAGTTTGCCGCGATGTCCCGGCCATCCCGGTTGGCAACGGTATCGGCCACCATGATCCGTCCGTCGCTGCCGGCGAAGACAGCATATTGTTTCCGGGCTCCCGAAAACACGACGATATCGGTGCCGTTACCTCCATCAAGGACATCATCTCCAAGGCCGCCGGTGAGCTGATCATTGCCATTTCCGCCGAACAAGCTGTCATTTCCAGTCGTTCCTTGAAGGATGTCATCTCCGTTCGTTGTTCCAAAGGTGCTTTGCCATAGATCGGCACCAATCAGTACAAGATCCCAATCCTCTGGTTCGACGACGGTTGTCGCTGCGAGCTGATCAAACCTTGCTTTGACGACTGCCAGACTGCTCGGCTTGGTTTCCAGAAAATGCGCTGTTGTTTCGCGTATCGACCCGAACCGGTTTGCGACTGAAGTGATCATCGCAAGAGCCGATGCGTAATCCGGATGGCTACTGTTGAACGCAGTGCCTGTGCCCCAGCGGTCTTCCATTGTCTCGAGAAAGGTTGTCAGCGTTGGGAACAGCGAACTCTCGATATAAAACTGGCTGTATTGATCGACGATGTCCCGAGCGTACTGCTCGTCAAAAATGGTGTCGTTTAAGAAGGCCTGGTCTGCAGCATATGTGGACGCAAGGTCTGGATTTAAGTCCGGCCGGCTGGCACCGACATATTGGCTCAAATGCGTGAATTGAGAGCTTGTCAGGCTGCCGGTGTCGCGTGCTGTCTGCAGGATCGATGTCAAAGCAGACTGCGCAAAACTGTTGGATCCGGCATCAAGCTGCACAATGCCAAACGAAAAGCCGCTGTTGTTGCCACCCTGACTTTGACCCAGAAGCGAATTCGGGACAGCAAAGGAAACCCGATAAACCGTTTCGGAATTGCCCGCGTGTTCGGTGCCCAGCAGGATCTGGAAAATCTCTTCTGATGAAAGGTTTGTCATGTCAAATAGTTTAAGAATTCAGTCTCTTGTGCAGCGAGGCCGCATTGTTTGGCCAAGTTGCGAACGATAGGTCCAATCACACACTGGCACGGCGCAGTTGATATTCAGTTTCCTGCTTGAAGAGAGTTTTCGGAAAAAGGATCAGACAACCGGTCAGGCCTGAGCCACTGCATCATCTGTTTCGCGCAAATAGGGATGACCGTTTGGTCCGGGCTGAGCATCCAGCCAATTCAAAAGTTCACCGACTTGAAGGCCCGGCGTGAAGAAATAGCCTTGCAGGCAGTCCGCGCCCAATCGGCTCGCGAATTCTGCCTGTTGTTCGGTCTCAATACCCTCTGCCACAGTTTTGCAATCGAGCTCTTTTGCCATCTTAAGCGTGTAGGCCATGATTGTGCCAATGCGTGGATCATCACTTGCACCAGCAATGATCGACTGATCGATCTTCAGGAAATCCACCGGTAGGTTCGCGAGCCGGGCAATGTTCGAATAGCCGCGGCCGAAATCGTCGATAGAGACCCTGTAGCCAAGATCGTGCAGCTGGTTGAACGCATCGACGGCTTTTTCTTCCGAACTGAAAAGCGTGTCTTCCGTGACCTCGATCTCAAGCAGGCCGGGATCGAAGTTCAGTTCATTCCGGATCGCTTCGACGTTGCTTATGAAACCCTTTGAGACAAAATGATCGGTGCCGATGTTCACCGACATCCAAAGATCATGCCCTTCCGACTGGATCCTGTTGAGGTCCTTCATGGCGGTTTTCATGACCCATTCGCCGAGACGCGGCATGGCATTGGAGCCCATGAGGCTAGGAACCCAGAATTTCGGCATAAAGAGCCCGAACTCCGGGTGTTCCCACCGGGCGAGCGCCTCGACGCTGATAACCTTGCGGCGCCGCGTGCAGACTTTTGGCTGGTACTCCAGATAGAGCTTTTCTTCCTCGATCGCTGCAGTCAGGTCACGCCGGATCTCGGAGACCGACTTCGTGCCAATATGCGGCGCATAGACCTGGGTTTTGTTCTTGCCCGACCTTTTTGCGTGGTACATGGCAATGTCGGCCCGCTTTATCAGCTCAATCAACTCAACGCCGTCGTTCGGGAATTTCGCGCAGCCGATGCTTGCACCTGGAGTAATATTGAGCTCGGCAATCGGCTCTGCCAACGCATTGCGGACTTGGGCCAGAAACTCCTCGATCTCCTCGTTATCGATCAAACCCTGGATCATGACGATGAATTCGTCGCCGCCAATGCGCGCCACAATCGGCGGGGCGAAGGGTTTGCCCTCGGGCGCGCTTACCTTTGTATTCTCAGCCACCTTGGAGAGGGTCTCGGCGCACGCCTTCAGGTGTTGATCACCGGCAAGATGACCGTAAAGATCGTTGATCTCTTTGAAGTCGTCCAGATCGATCAGTAGAATGATGCCGCCACGCTTTGGACTAATTGCTTCCTCCAGGATGGAGGTTGCCTGAAGATGCAGATGATCCCGGTTCGGCAGTCCGGTTACATGATCACTGAAGGCCAGTTTTTCGATTTGAGCGCTCGCCATCGATATCCGGGAAACCATCGTGTTGTAGCTGTCGCAGACTTCCTCGGTCTCGCGGAAGCGCATGAGGCTTTTAGGCATTTTCAGTGAAGACAGTTTCTGGTTCAACGCACCAAGATGCATTGCATGGGCAAGTTCTTCGATGGGACGAGACAGGGACCTCGCCAGGAATAGTCCGATAAACACGAGAAATATGAGCGCCATCCCGAGCACCGGAAAGAGTGAATACAGAACCTTGCTTGCCTTGGCGTGGATTTCTGAGATCGGTTGGGGAACCATGATCCCCCAGCCCGGACCGGGCACCGTTGCAAAGCCCGCAATCATCTGTTTCTCAACTGCCGGAGAATAGAACTCGCCAACTCCGCTGTTGCCGTCCATCATTTGCGCGACGACTGGTATTGCGGAGATGTTCTTCCTGGACGCAATCCATTCGTCTCTTGGATGGGCGATCACAGTTCCCGAGCTGTCGACGACGGCCGAGTGCCCTTTTTCACCGAAGACAATGCTCTCGCCGAGCTCAACAATATAGTCTGGCTTGATCACCCCAATGAGCGTCTGATTGGGCTGTTCAATCACCAGATAGATCCGGTTGCGCCCCTCTTTGTCAGGCAAAACATTTGAGAACACCGGCTGATCCGGATTTGAATTGCCAAGAAGGGTTTCTAAGGTAGCGTCTTCAATATGGCCTTCTCCCGAGACCCCCGTTTTGAAGAAATATTCGGTGTGCCCGGTCCGCTTGTCGGTAATTCCAACACACGCAATGAACAATTGTTCAAAGAGACGGCTGTAGGCGCCGGATGTTTCACTCGACTTCGCTGAAGTTCCGATCGCTTCCACGGCTGCGACCAGGTTTTGCTGGTAATGATCCAGCGTCGCGGCTGCTTTCCTGGCAAGGAGCAGGTGCCGGTCCTGAACATCCGCAAGCTCACGAGCAACGGTTTCCCGGTAGGACCAAACGCTGAAGATGATCGTCGGCAAAAGAGCAGCAAGCAAAAAACAGAAAATCACATAACTTCTGATCTTCATCTGATGTCCTTTGGACTGCACACAGCGCCCTGATCAGCGCCCGGCTTCTTGCATTGTCTTATTTGGTTATCGTCTTCCGCGATCTTCCCGTTCGAAATTCCAGGTCGTAATTTGTCCGTCTTGCAACACCGTAGCAAAAGCGGCTTTATGTTAACATACGGAAACTCAACACTGTAATTTTGCAGGGCACTGTCTGCAAACGTCATTAATGATATCGAGCAGGATGTTACAGGGACATGAAACTCACTTGGTATGGACACTCCGCATTCAAACTTGAAACCGGCGCTGCCACCATCTTGTTTGATCCGTTTTTGACCGGAAACCCGATGTTTCCTGACGCCATAACCCCAAAGGAAGCAGCGCAAGGTGCAACACACATCATCCTGACACATGGCCATGACGACCACATTGGGGATTCAATCGACATTCTGAAGGAAACTGGTGCGCAGCTGACGGCCAATTTCGAAATCTGCATGTGGGCAACACGCCAGGGGATCGAAAACATCAATCCGATGAATTCTGGCGGCATGGTTGACATCGGGCCTTTCCGGGTTGGCATGGTCCGCGCGGATCATTCATCCTCCAAGCAGACCGACGGCGAAGCCATTTATCTCGGCAACCCACATGGCATCATCGTTGAAGTGCCCGGCCAGAAAGTTCTCTATCACATGGGGGACACCGACATCTTTTCCGACATGGCATTGATCAATGAAATCTACCAGCCAAAGATCGGTCTCGTTCCCGTTGGAGACCGGTTTACGATGGGCGGAAAGACGGCCGCAATGGCCTGTCAGCGTTTCTTTGAATTCGACACAATTGTGCCCTGCCATTATGGCACGTTCCCGATTCTGGATCAGAACACGGACGCATTCCTGACAGCGATGGGAGAACACAGCGGCAAGGTGGCCGCTTTGGCACCCGGAGACTTCATAGAGATTTGATAGCTCTTGCGTTTTCTGGGTTCTTCCAGATGTTTCGGAGCTCCGCCGATGGGCTGATTTCCGAAACGCAATCGGACAAAGACCGAAGTTTATTTGATCGGAGGAAACATGCGGCTGGCATTATGGATAGCAAGCCTTGGACTGGCAGTGACCGTTGGAATGCCTATCAGCTTTGCGGCTGACAAGTCAGTTACACCGGACGGCAAACCGGCCCCGTCACAACCAGCTGCAAAACCCGGATCTCAAGCTGCCATAGAAAAAGAAGAGGCTGCCAAGACGCCTTACAACGCGGTGCGTGAGGTGTTTTCGGGGCACCTGACCGTAGCGGGCGAGGACATCAGGTTTCCGCAAAATAATCCGTCGATCCATTCACTGGTTGTCACCATGGCCCCTGGCGAGGAAACAGACTGGCACCAGCATCATGCGCCTCTTTATGCCTATATCCTCGAAGGCGAAATCACCGTGACCTACGAGGGGATCGGCAAGAAAATCTACCGCGAGGGTGAGGGGCTGCTTGAAGCGATGAATGTCACGCATCGCGGCGTGAACACTGGGGATGGTCCTGCGAGAATTCTCGCTGTGTTCCTGCTGGGCGACGATGGCAAGGCAACAGTGCTCGAAGAAGCTCCGGGTGGCAGTGATGCGCCGAAGATCCAGTAAGTGACTGGAAACTGAAACTGCCGGCTGATGCGAGCCTTGAAGCAAACAATCAGATCAAATGACGACCAGCCGCTGTGATACCCCACAGCGGCTGTGTTTTTCCAAGCTGACGGCTTTGGGATGTCCGGCTCAATTCACGAACAAGATTTTCATCCCGCAACTCCGGCAGAATTTGACGAACCTGGCTCAAACTCAGGCCACTCGATTTCGCAATTCCGGTCGCTGTTCGGAAACTGTACTTGTCGGTCACCAATGCAGTCAGGATTTTCCGCCAATTCTCATCGATGAGGTCTGGCGTGCTGGTTTCCAATAGCGTCGAATGCTCTGGTGTGACGGCTGGTGGTTCCTCGGTTTCCGCGGTCGTTTCGATGATGGCGGAGACGGTATCGCTGGTCTGGTGCAGCTCCCGCTGGATCTCGTGCAGTTCGGCCTCCAGACCGTCCTTGCCGACCTTGAAAGACTTCACAAAGGATCCCGCCCAAGGCAAAACAGCGATACCGCAAAACACGAGTGCTTCGGTGGTGATCTTGTCTGGATAAACGATGCTCACGGCGACCATCGCCAACGCAGCGACCGTCACCAATCCGCGGACGATCAGATCCTTATTTACACCATCCTGGTCCATGGCGGTTTCCCCTCCGGCATAGAACAAGACCAGAGTGGGTTGGGCACCGGCTCATGTCAATCTCTGGTTGGTGGCTCAGTGACCGACCGATTTTGAGAAAACGTTGATCACGATCACGCCGGCAATGATCAGGCCGAGGCCGAGAACCGCAGGCAGGTCCAATTTCTGGCCGAAGACCAGCCAGGCGACCATGGTGATCAGCACGATCCCGGCGCCAGACCAGACCGCATAGACAATACCGGTGGGCAGGACGCGGATTGGGTAGGACAGACACCAGAACGAAATGCCGTAGCCGACAACCGTGATGATGCTTGGCCATAACCGGGTGAAATTCTCGGCTCTTGCCAAGGCCGACGTTGCGATAACCTCGGCTAAAATGGCCGCGGCGAGGAACAGATAAGTGGCAGCAGTTGGAGCGGGCATCAGAGTTTGTTCAGCAACGCGGGAGTTGGCCAAGCGTCTGCAGGCATGCCGAGTTGTTGCTGGACTTGCTGGACTGCACCGCGCGTTCCGGCACCCAATATCCCGTCAATCTTGCCGACGTCATATCCCAATGCGCTCAGCTTGGTCTGCAGCTGCTTCATTTGAGCATCGTTCAGACCCTGGTCCGGATTACCGGCATTATAACGCGGGGCACCGGCAAGCCGTGTCGCGAAGTAGGCGGCGGACGTCGTGTAGATGAACGACTGGTTCCACTCCAGGTAAATGTTGTAGTTCGGATACGCCAGAAAGGCCGGACCCTTGCGGCCCTGTGGCAACAGGAGGGACGCAGGCAAATTGCCGGAAATCTGGCCCCAGCGTGGCTGAACGCCGAGCGCGGCCCAGTCGTTGCCAGACTTCGTTCTTCCAAGGCCTGTTTCGGCCCAGTTCAGGTTTTGAGGAACGGTGACTTCCTGCAACCAGGGTTCGCCGTCACGCCATCCCAGATGGTTGATAAAGGCACCTGCCGTCAGGATCGCGTCCGGGGCGCTGGCTTTCAACCGCACATGGCCGTCTCCATCAGCGTCCTTGCCGAACTTTATGATGTCTTCGGGCAGCATTTGAACCATGCCGATTTCGCCCGCCCAGGCTCCCGTGGTGTTCCGTGGGTCCAGATCTCCGTGCTGAACCATCTCGATCGCAGCAATCAACTGAGGCCTGAAGAGTTCAGGCCGGCGGCAATCGTGTGCGAGCGTGGCGAGCGCGTTGACCGTATTGAAGTCGCCTTGAACAGCGCCAAAGTCGGTTTCCAGTGCCCAAAAAGCGGTGATGACCGGCGCTGGGACGCCATATTCGCGCTCAACACGGTCAAACACACTGGCGTATTTTTGCATGTTGGCAGCACCGTTTTTCATCCGGTAGCTGGAGATCACGCGCTTGGAAAAATCCAGGAACGTCATCTTGAAGACGCCCTGCGCCCGGTCGCGCGACAGGACCTTCCGGTCAATCTGCGCACCGGAGAGGGTCTGATCTGCGGCGCTTGCGGACAGGCCTTTGGCAACGGCTTCCTGTTTCACGCCGGCAAGGAATGCTTGAAAATCACCGCCACATTGTTGAGCCGCAGCCGGGGCAGTCATCAGCGCGAGGCCCGTCACTACGATAATCGCAAGTGTTTTCAATGGAAAAGGGTGGCGGGTCATGAACCAGTCCTGTCGTCGACGATCAATATAGGGTGCTTTTTGGCATAAAATTGCGTTCAGTTGAGTGTGCTTTGCCGGCAAGGTCAACCGTTTCCACAAGGAAGCCCTGTTTCATCCACGAAAGACGCAACGGTCTGCACTGGTTAGCGGCAGTTCCGGCCGCCAGAGCCGACCATCAAACCACCGTCGGGAGACCGTTCAGATGGACCGTCGACGCTGGCGCTTGATCGGCAGTTGGGCATGACACCTGCACCATAAGGAGCTGCGCTAGCACCAGAATTCTGCTGTGTGCAGATTTGGTAAGCCATATCGTAAAGCGCTTGCCAGCCTTGAGGAACAGAGCCGAGATTGTTCAACACACCAAGGGCTGCGCCTGTGCGTGCGCCGCGGGCGGCGCCCCCGGTCAATGGGTTCCATTGCCCACCGACAACGGCACCTGTCATGCCACCCGAAACAGCATCACCGACCATGTCACCGCTTCCAACGTGCGCATTGGCATAATCCGTTGCGTAGACCACGCAGTCTGTGCCATCTGCCTTGGAAGGTAAGACAGTAAACAGCAGAAGCGGCACCACAAGTGCGCTGTGGGAAAGAGTGCGACTGAAAGTGGTTCGCATGCCGGGGCCTCCCGCTTTTGGATCCGGGAATTGAGTTTACGGGCAACGCCTTAACAAGCTTCTACCTGCAGCGTTGCCCATTGGATGCGTTACCTGTCGACAAATTTTTGGCCGACAAAGCCCGTCTTGCCGTCGTGAACGACTTCACACCACCACTTTCCGCAGTCGTTGAAGCTGACTTCTGAACCTTCAGGCACAATCCCTATGATTGTGCCGTTTTTAGTTCCAGTTGCGCGCAGATTGACAGAAGCCGTGATCGTTCCGGTCGTTTTTTCGTTCGAAACAGACGGCGCGAGCGGCGTTCCAGCCGCCTGGCGCGGTTCGGTTGTTACGGGGAACGGTGGAGATGTTTCCAAACTGCTACTCGCCGACACTTGCCGGGTGGATTCTTGCAGCGCATGTGGCTCGAAAGCACGTGCTGTGGTTGCCTGATCCAGAGACGCCATCGTCCGGTTTGCCAATTCGCTTGTTGACGTGTTGGCATTTGTCTCTGTTTCCGCAAAAGCCTGATGGATACGGTCCTGCGCTTTTGTGAAAGTCTTCGAGGTTTCCGGTGACGCGCCGCTAGACGGAGTATTCGAAACCGAATTTGTGAGATCGCCTTTGGAAACTGTTGTGATTGTTTGGGTTTCGACCTGGACGACATCCGGATCACTACCCACCATCAAATCCGGCAAGCCAAGCGCAATGGCACCAGTCCCAGCAAGAGCGAGCAGAACTGTGCTCACCGCTAAGGCCTTGAATGACGGTCCATACTGAACGGGCAAGGTGCGGCTCACACGTCGCCGTCTTGGACGCGGTGTCCAGTCATCCATTAGATCTGCGGTCAGAACCTCCGGCATATCAAAGGGAGTCTCATCCGATCCCTTCAGTGCCGGCTTTTTGGGCCGCTGAGGCATCTTTGTTTCAAAATCTGCACTCAATTGCAGAATGCGAGCCGCCAGGGCACTGGGGTGGTTTTGATTGTCTTCGGTCGCAGCGTTTGCAGTTGTTGTCGTGGTTTTGGTGTCTTGCGTTTCTTGTGTTGCATTGTCCGGTGTGCCCTCAGACTGAGGTTCGCAAGAGTTGGTTTGGGCAGTTACTTTTACCATTGAGCCCTCCATGAGTTTGCGGTTTGGCACGCGCGGAGCGATCGCCATGTTGGAGACCTGCCCAATAAGCCCGGCCAATGCGCCGTCATGCGGGCTGGATTGCGGCGGCTCTGCGGAAATTTCCGGCAATTCTCGCGATGGGTTGCAACCCCAAAAGGTTCGAGGCGTTTGCAAATACATAACCTGTGGCTGGCACACTGGTCGCCGGGTGAGTGGTGCTTGATCGGGCAATCTGTCCGTCTTTTCAGGCGCTGAGGTCATGTCAGGAATGGGCAAAACACGATGAAAAATGTGCGCGCGCGGTTCAAACGCCTGGCCGGAGCGGTTCTCTGCAGCGCCTTCATGGCCGCTGTTCCCGGATATGCGCAGGAAACACCCAAATTGACGGTTGGCTTCATGGCGACCTTGTCGGGGCCAGCAGCGATTTACGGGGAGCACATGCGCGATGGCTTCATGCTCGCTGTCAATCAATCGAACGGAGCCCTCGGCGGCCTGGAAACAAACGTCCTTATCACCGACGACAAGCTGGATCCTGACTACGCCGTTGAAAAGGTTACAGAGCTCATCGAAGTCAACGGCATTGATGTGCTGGTTGGCGTCAATTTTTCCAGAGTGATGCTCGCGGTACATGATCCTGTAGTGCGCAGCCGAACGCTGTTCATCGGGACCAGTTCCGGACCGGCGCCAATCGCCGGGCGGACCTGCAGCCGGTATTTCTATTCAACTGCGTCGCAAGATGATCAGGTTCATGAAACAATGGGACGGTTTGCAAGCTTGAAAGGCTATCAACGCGTTGTCACGATCGCGCCGGACTATGAGGCCGCCCGGGATGCGCTTGCCGCCTTTCAGCGGCATTTCAAGGGCCAGATTGCGCGCGAACTCTTCCCACGCCTTGGACAAACCGATTTTTCCGGCGAATTTGCTCAGATCGATGAAATCAGCCCAGATGCCATTTACGCCTTCATGCCGTCCGGAATGGGCGTTGAGCTGGTGCGCCAGTTTCACACCTCCGGGCTGAAGGGGGCCATTCCTTTCCTATCCGCCAAGACTATCAATGGCGTTTCATTGCCGTACTTGGCCGAGACTGCTGAAGGCTTGATGTCTGCGTCGACCTGGGCGCCCAACCTCGACAATCCGGCTAACAAGCGTTTCATGCGCGAGTTTCAGCGGACCTATGGCTACCAGCCATCCGTTTATGCCGCCCAAGGCTATGATGCCGCCAAATTTCTTCATTTCTCGCTGGAACTCACCGGCGGTATCAAAGATACAGAAACGCTGATTTCTGCCATGAATGCAGCGCCCTTTGAGAGTGTGCGTGGTGATTTCCGTTTCAATGACAACCAGTTCCCGATCCAGGACTTCTATTTGGTCGAAGGGGTGCGCCGGACAAGCACGCTCTACGAGATGGAGGCCACCGCCCGGATTTTCGATGATGTCGGTGACGCCTATTCTGGCTCCTGCCGCATGTAAGCGGGGTTAGGGAAGGGCATTGTACGAGGGTCGGACCTTCTTTCCGGACTGTGCAGTCCGAAATATTTTTATGCGTCTTGCAATTCCGGAATGAGCAGTCCATATCCTGTTCATGAGTGACACAGCAGACATTCAAAAACCAAATGGACCAAGGTCCGGCGGGCGTGCGCCGGGGCCGGGGCGGCCGCGGGAGTTCGACGAAACGAAAGCCCTTCAGACTGCGCTCAATGTCTTTTGGCAAAAAGGATTTGAGGCTGCGTCACTTGATGATCTGACAAAGGCCATGGGCCTCAGCAGGTCAAGTTTCTATGGGACGTTCGGCAGCAAGCAGGCGCTGTTTCAGCGCGCCCTAGTCCAATATTCTCAAAAGGCACTGGATAATCTTCAGGATGTTGCCGACACGGCGGAGAATGATCCCGTGGGGGCAATGGTTGAAGCGCTGGCAGATCCGCAGGGCGGGTCGCGCGGATGCATGCTGATCAATTGCGTTACGGAACTCGCGCCGCATGATCAGGATGTGGCAACCATCGGCCGCCGCCACTTGGAATCCATCGAGGAAATCATTGCAAAAGCGATTGATCCGGACAATCCGGACACAGCGCGTGACCAGGCCAGTGCCTATGCGTCGCTGGCCATTGGGACACTGGCATTAAGGAAAGCCGGGGTTCCGGCTGAACGGATCGCTAAGACACTTGCTCAGGCCAAATCTGTCCTGAGTCCAGACTAACCTATTTGTCTCAAATCCCATCGAAGGGGTTTTGGGACTAAATATGGACTGATCATTCCGTAAATGTCAGTTCCAACCGTCGATATCGATGAAAAGGAAACGTGATGTCCGACACCAAACTGTTTTCCGCGGCCAAGGCGGGAGCCATTGATCTGAAAAACCGGATCGTAATGGCGCCGCTGACCCGCAACCGGGCACGTGCGGAGGATGATGCGCCATATGAGCTTCATGCCAAGTATTACGCGCAGCGCGCAGGAGCCGGTTTGATCATTTCCGAGGCTTCTCAAATTTCTCCGCAGGGCAAGGGCTATGCCTGGACCCCGGGCATCTATTCGGAAGCCCAGATCGAAGGCTGGAAGAAAGTCACAGATGCGGTGCACGCCAAAGGCGGAAAGATCGTCATCCAGCTTTGGCATGTGGGCCGGATTTCCCATCCCGTTCTGCAGCCAGGTGGCGCTGATCCTGTGGCGCCGTCCGCAATTTCTGCGGCGTCGAAGTCGTTTGACGGTACCAGCTTTATCGAAACCACAACCCCGCGGGCGCTGGAAACAGATGAAATTGCCGGTATCGTTGAAGATTACCGGAAGGCAACCTTGAATGCGAAGGCGGCCGGGTTCGATGGCGTGGAAATCCATGCGGCGAACGGATACTTGATTGACCAGTTCCTGAAAGATGGCGCAAACCAGCGCACCGACGACTACGGAGGCTCCATCGAAAACCGCACGCGCTTCCTGCAGGAAGTTGTTGATGCGGTGACCGGGGCCTGGAGTGCGGACCGTGTGGGGATCCGTTTGAGCCCGTTCTCCAACGCCAACAACATTACAGAAAGTGACCCGCAGGCGGTCTTCAGCCATGTAATCAAACTGTTGAATGACTACGGCCTTGCCTATCTGCACTTGGTGGAAGGCCAGACCGGTGGACCGCGGGAGATCCCGGAGGGCGGTGACTTGGCGGCGCTTTATGCGCTGTTTGACGGCGCCAAGATGGGCAACAATGGTTATGACCGTGACATGGCAATTGCGGCTGTGGACAGCGGTGACCTGGACCTTGTTGCGATTGGCCGTGCGTTCATCTCCAACCCGGACCTTGTGGAGCGTCTTGAAAAGAACGCCCCGCTCAACCCGTTGGATCCGGATACACTCTACGGCGGCGGCGAAAAGGGCTACGTGGATTACCCAAGCCTTGCAGAGAGCGCAATTGCTGCTGAGTAAGCCTTAAGATCAGGCTGCCCGGCATCCACAAAATCCAGGGCGGCCCGAAAGAAGCCGGTGCAGACAGCTGCACCGGCCTCTCTTGTTCTGCGCGAGATCCAACCCGTGCGGCAGATGACCAAAGCTTAATGCAAACGCCACCCCGGAGCCGCAATTGAGCCCCCATCTCTAGGTTTCGATGAAACAAGAATTAGGGATATTGGATATGACAAACATGAAGAGTTGGGTGGCCGGGGCCGCTCTCGGGACCGCAGTAGTGTTGGCGGCGGGATCTGCGCTCGCAGCTGTTGCCGTGGGCGATATGCTTGGGACCAAAGTGTCCGAGATCGCCGCCCAGCTTGAGGACAAGGGTTACACTATTCGCGAGATTGATGTTTCACGCAGCAAGATCGAAGTCGAAGTGACCTTTGATGGCGCGGACTATGAGATCGATGTCGATCGAACCAGCGGCACGGTGATCAAGATCGAGGACGACTAACGTTCTGCCGTAGTGACGAACGGTTGGAGGTTTACTGCGCCGGATCCAAGACTTCTTGCTTCTTGCTTCTGGCGGCGGGCGAAGGGTGTCTCCTCGCTTGTCGCCGCAACTGGGGCTCCGGTTGCCGCGTGATGCGTCATGATGTTGCTGTGATCGTCTTGCCGCGCTTGGCGCAGGCAAATGCCGGCGATTTCAATCGCACGCTGAATATCGGTGTCGGCGGTGCCGGAAAAAATCCCGGCGCTCAACCGTGCGGAGAACTTGTTACCTGATGCCGACTGGCTCTCCGTAACGAGCATTTTCGAAATCCGGCGCGCGTAGGAGTTCGCCTCAACACCATCGGATAAGGGCATGAACACAACGATCTGGCCGGTTGGCAAGTGGCCTGCGACCGCAGTTGAGGGCAATGTGGAACCGGAGATTTTCGCGAAGAGTTTTTGCAAGGCGTCGCGCATGGTCGCACCATAACGCTCTTCGATCTGCCTGAGCTCGTCAATGTCCATCAGGACCAGCGCATATGGGGCGGATGTCGGGGCCAATTGTTCGTGGTGTTGCGAAGTGGCGCGCATGAAACCACGCTGATTGAGCAATCCTGTTTGGGGGTCTTTCTCCGCTTCTTCCCGATACTGGTGCCGCTGCATCTCGAAGATCGACACCGTGATCCCGACCAGCTTCAAGACGATTGCCGTGATCAGAGCAAGGAAACACAGTTGCAGGGGCAGGGTCTCATAGGCCTCCAGAAGCGTTGGGTAGTGTTTTTGCAAATGCGTGCCGATCAGGCTGATCCGAACTGCAACGTCCATGGAAAACGCAATCGTCAGAAACCAGCTGCTGACCCTGTGAAGGTTCAAGCGCATGCTTTCCCGTACACAGAGCAAAACCCCGAGCAGGCAAAAGCCATTGATGTAAATGACCCGCAAAAGAATGTCTGAGCGGAAGAACTCAAACGCATAAAGGCCCAGCCATCCAAGTGTTCCTGCGACCGGGAGCCACAGGTAATACATCTTACTGCCGTTCAAGAGTGCGATTGCACTGGGCCTCAGACCAAACCCGATGGTCAGGAGGGCGTTGGCAACAATGATACTGAGCGCATCTGGAATGGCACCGCGTTGACTGATCATTGTTGCCGCCGCCGCGGACAAAAAGAGGCAAATTCCCCAAAGCCCCCAACCGGCCCGAACAGATTTCGGAGCGGACCGCATTGCGATCGACAAAACAGTCATGACGACCGCGCCGATCAGATAGGCCAGAGTAACAACCGTAAAGAGGGTTTTGACGTCCAGGTTCATGGCGGGAAAGTCTGAATCAATGAATGTGACGAAAACGGAAGGTGTCGAATCTATACACTACCGGCTACCATATGTCCTCGCCAATATTAACGAAGGCGTGTCAGCTAGACTCGCGCTTTAGCCTTAAACGCAGTGCCGATTGTTTCCGCAAAATGGCAGATTTTGCATTACAAGCTCGCAACCATACCCCGTGGCTGGTTCGCTGTATTCACAATCGTCAGCTCGTCAGAGGGAACAGTCTTGTCGAGAGCGACATGCCGATTGCGGCCGGTTTTCTTGGCTTCGTAAAGTAGCTGATCGGCGTGATCAAAGGCCTGTTCGAAATCATGGCTGGTCGTCGCAGTGATCAGACCGGCACTGACCGTAATTCCCGACGCTTCCGACTTTGGGCAAATCGCGCACTGCGAAATGACTTCACGAAGTCTGCCAAGTAGATGGACGGCATCTGCTTTTTCAGTTTCCGGCAAAAGCACAGCAAATTCCTCGCCGCCGATCCGCCCTGGCGGAATTGCGCGGGGGAAGATCGATTTCATGGCCGTTCCAAAGGAGGCGAGCACGCGATCACCGGCAGTATGTCCAAACTGGTCGTTGATCGACTTGAAATGATCAATGTCGATCAGGATGAGAGTGAAGGCTTGAGTTTGGGCCGTTGATGAGAACCAGCGTTTAGCCGCCTTTATGAACGCACGCCTGTTTGCAAGACCGGTCAGGCTGTCGGTCAAGGCCTGCTTCTCAAACCGGACCTGGATGCGTTCAATGGCCATCGCGACAAAGGAGGCCGACACAATGACAATCGCCACCATCAACAGCACCAAATAGGCCAGTGGCTGTATGGGATTCGCAAAGACCTTAAGGGATTCGTGCTGGTAGATGAGCTGGCTTCCAATCGTCATCAGGTAGGCGGATGCTTCGAGAAAACTGCCGATCGTGAACAACCTTACCGATGACAGGTGTTCCGCGTTTAACCTGAAAACACGCCATACGGAGTACATTGCGGCTGCTAGAAGCATCGATTGGACGAAAATCAGCCGGATTGAAAACGAGCCAAAAAAGTCTGGAACTAAGCAAATGACTGTCCAGCCACTGAGGGCCGCAAGTAGCATCCAGCCGCGTACCGGACGTCCATAAAAAACCGCAATGGCTTCCGGGCGCAAGGCAAAGCCGAGCAAGACCAGAGCGTTCGCAAACGTGATGCTCCAGAATGCTGAGACCTCAGACCGGAAGGCAACGAGAACAGTTCCACACGCAACCAAGAACATGGCAGGTGCATAGATGGCAAACGCCAAGCGTGTTGCCCGGTTGGCTTTCTTCAAACTCACAAGAAACGCCAGCAGAATCAGCGCACTTGCAAATTCTGCTGCTGCCAATGCGATCAACAGTGTCGGCGTATCCAGTGTCATGCTGCTTTCCGGCTCTTGGATCGCGTTCTAAATTTTAAATGGAAGTAATATAGTAACGCAACCAAAACGCTTATGTCATTTTTTACATGTAAAGGGTTGGCAAATACCTAACCGCGCGAAGATAGGATTGTTTGTTCTTCGATTTCTAATCCGCTGTAATCAAGTCCAATAGATCCCGAGCGGCTTCTGCCGCACGGGGACATGCGTTTAGAAATATACCCTCATGAAAGGCGTACAAAGACATCCGTCAAAAGCGCGTCTTCCGGCGTCGTGGCCGGATCGTTGAGATAGACTTCCCATACTGGCACTCCCATGGTCAGTCCTTCCTTTTCCATCCAGGACATCATTTCACTGTAACGGTTACGGAGCGTCGCGTAGGCACCTTTGTGCTGAAAATAGACAACCTTTCCGGCCGGAGTTTGGTCGAATTGGATTGGCGCTTCCGCACTGTTCGCTGCGTCCGGTGAAACAGAAAAACCGGCCCTGAAGGTCATGGTTTCAGGATTGTATGTATAGTAAACAGCCAATACTTTGCCGCTCGTTTCTATCCCGTTTTTCTGGATGAAGGCCCATACGGACTGAAATATCTTGCCCATGGTCGTTCCGATATCAGCAGGATCCATGCTGCAAGTCGCCTCTTGAAAAAGATAGGGCGTCTCTTCAACGGTGATTGTTTTGAAGTCAGGCATCTCACTCTCCTCAACGTCCCGGCACTGGTTCTGAGCACTGCCGAGGCCCAAGAGCAGGGTGTCTGATCCCTGTCAAAAAGACGGATGAGTGTGTGGTGGAAAGCGCAGAAATCCTAAGGCCCCTTAACTACGGTCCCCCAAAGCCTCCGGCGCTTCAACGGTCTTTGAGCGCATTACCAAAACCGCTTTTAGGGAAGCGTTTCGCGAGCAAAGGCAACCGTGAACGAAGTCTTTGGCAGGATACTTACTGCGCCGGTAGTCAAATGGACCTGCAACTTCACGGGCCTAAATGACAGTTTTTTCACTTGCGACAAGGATTAAGAAACAGTTAGCGTAAGGTTAGCAATCGGCTTGAGGTCTATAATTATGAAGCAAAAGCGTAAGTTCTTCTCTGTCAATTTCGACAGTTCGGCCGCCTCAGATTTGCCGACACTTTTCTCCGCTAGTGAACAGGCTCAGGTTTTTCTTGAAAAAGTTCAAAAAGCCGGTGACCGCGTGCGAATTGTTTTTGAACTGGGCGGTGATGAAGGTGTGAGATCAAGACTTGAGGGCAGCTCTGAATTGTTGGCGCTTGCTGAAGAGTTGAAGCTCCAGATCCGATCCGAACTCATTGCGGATGGATACAATATTCGAAAAGTGGACTTTTCAAAGATCCATGGTGTTGCTGGGCACGATCTCAAAAAACTGGCTGATGCGCTGGAGCTTGATGACAAGGCGTGTGTATTGGATCTTATGTGCGGATATGGTGCCGTAAGCTCCCACATACTAGAGTACTCAAATTCTTCGAACATCGGCATTCACCTCAGCATGTGTGACTTGCACAAGGTTCAGCTGGATCGAATTCCCGAAGAGGTGCGATCTCAGGTGTCCGATATCACGGTTGGCGATGCTCGGGATCTTCCATACGGTGACGAGCAATTTGACGCCGTGGTTATCAAAATGGGTTTGCATGAAGTCCCCCACATTGATCAACCGCTGGTTTTCCAGCAGGTGTTTCGTGTCTTGAAACCAGGAGGTCGCTTTGTGATCTGGGAAGTCATGCCGGATACCGGTCCACAGCAAGACGCCTTCACTGAGCAAATGCAGAAAAAGAACGAGCTTGCAGGCTATGAGTCCATTGTAGTTGATCGTTACTTCACACGGGGCGAACAGATGCCCTGGCTCTATGAAGAAGCGGGTTTCATCGATATCCAACAAGTGTTTGAGGCCAATTTTCACCAAAGTACGTTGGGTAGATTGGACAGCGAATTGGGCGGAGATCGTCACAAATTAGACAGCCTCAATACTTTTGTGCGCCGGTGTACGCCCGAAACCATACGAGCCGAGGTCGACTACAAGGACGGGGGTGATAGCATATCAATGAAGGTTCCAAATCGTATCTTCCGAGCAATAAAACCGGAGTGAAACCATGCCGACACTTAAAGTTTTTGTCGATGCCAAGGAACCTGTAAGCGACGACAATCTGGAGATCTTGAATAGTGTTGTCATCAAGGGATTGGAGGCGCACGGCGAACACGCGGTTGTGGTAGTAATCCCGGATGCAAAGGTTAATCTTTCTGGTTGCTACGTTGAACTGACTTGCCGCCACAAACCGAACAGAACGCCCGAGATGCTCCGTTCACTTGCTGAGACCCTCGACAAAACTGCTCGGCAAATTTTTGGGATCGATGACCCAGTCCGAGTACGTATAATAATGGTGGAGGAAAATCTTCTCGGCGCGGTCAACTAATTGGTTCTGAGAAATCTAATTTTCATTACCGAACTGCTTGGCATTTTTGCCTTTGTGTTTGGATGGACTATGTGCCCCAGTTCACATCGTTGAACGAAGAGCTATCTGCCGCGTTGAGGTGATCTTTCACGCAATGCGCTGCGTACGCCTTGCATCGCCAAACTATTGACCCACTTATTGTAAAATATCGATCGACTGCCAAGGCCATCCGGACCCCTTCATGGATTCAATCACTCAATTCGTACTGGGCGCAGCCGTTTCAACGGCGTGTCTTGGCAAGAAAATCGGTCCAAGGAAAGCAGCGCTTGTTGGCGGCCTATTGGGGACCGTGCCGGACCTGGATGTCCTGATCCCGTTCGCCGACCCGGTCGACAGCTTTGTCTATCACCGTGGATGGACGCATTCCGTGTTTGTTCATGCGCTTGCAGCACCGGTCTTCGGAGAGCTGCTCGTTCGCCTCTTTAAGGGCTTGAGAGACCATCGCTGGCTGACCTGCCTGACGGTTTATCTGTGTTTCGCGACCCACGCTATGATTGACGCGATGACGGTCTATGGCACCCGCATTTTCTGGCCGATTTATCCAGATCCCGTAGGTGTCGGATCGGTGTTCATCATCGATCCGGTCTACTCGTTGCCGCTCCTGTTTGTCGTGGTTTGGGCATTTTTCAAAAGCGACTGGACACAGAGATTTGGGCGATGGGTCGGCGGCATTCTGGTTGCGACCAGCGCCTACATGCTGTTGTCGGTCGGAATTCAAGCCTATGTCGAGCAAAGAGCGGAGCAGATCTTCGCCAGCCAGGGAGAGGTTCCCGAGAAGATCTTCGCAATTGCAGCGCCGTTTAATATTGCGCTTTGGAAAGTGATCGGTCTCGATGAAGACCGCTATCAAAACCTTTACCTGTCGCTCTTTGACGGGGATCAGGAGCCGGAGATTTACACTCATTCGCGCCATCCTGAACTCGTTGCCTGCGTTCAAAACTCGGACGCTTATCAAAAGCTCGATTGGTTCAGTCGCGGATTCAATCGCGCGGAACTCGTGGACGGCAAGGTGGTCATCTCGGACCTGCGGATGGGTCTGACACCTGGTTATGCATTCCGATTTGCCGTTGGTGAACAAACGGATGGTGGCATTGTTCCGATGATGCCGGAGCGAGACTTGTCTCTGCGCCGTGCCGACAGCGAAGACTTCGCCTGGCTTGGCGAGCGTTTGAGAGGGCGGCCTGCTATACGTGCAGCCGAAGCGTCAGAGATGCCGACTGTTGCACAGTCTTCCGAGCGCTCGTGCTAGCCTGAAACGCGCTCGCGTCAGTATTTGATCCCGGCCTTGCGATATAAAAAATGTAAGAGCCACGCCGGTCCGATCAGCAGGAACTGAATGTCCTTGAAAAAGGACGGTTTCTTGCCTTCGATCTTGTGTCCGATGAATTGCCCGATCCATGCGGCTACGAACACCGCCAGCGCGGTTTGCCAGAGCGGCAGCGGTAGGCCGTAGCTGGCATTGATGGCGGAGCATATTGCCCCGATGACGGCCATGCCAAAGGCAAGTGGAACGGAGAGGGTCATGTAGTAGAGCGTCGCCAGCAAGATCACCAACGTCGACCAGTTGAGAAGCGGCACCGCAAAGAACCACGACGGAACCGGCAAGCTCCAGAGCAATGCGGTGACGTTCCAGACGATCACGGGAACACAAATCCAGTGAATGAACTTGTTGGTCGCGTTCTGGTGGCTTTCGCCATACTCCGCCAACAAACTGTCAATCCTGCGATTGTTCGCTGCCTGTGTCGCCATGCGCTCCTCCCGTATGCTCATGCATTATTCTTATATTGAACATGTGTTCAATTAAAATCAACCACTGACTTGTGCTGGTTCGACACTCCTCTGTGACCGCGAAGGTGATGAATTGCTCAGAATAAGAAATTCAGCAACCAAGTAATTGCATGAAAGTTGAGCAGAGTGCTGAACTTGTCGGCATCGGCAATATTTGCAAGGCATAATTAATAAATTGCGCGGGATCATGCCGCCCATTCAGGTTTCTTGGGCGGTTGCAATGCGTAAGCTTCGGGTTCAGTTCGAAACTCTTGTTTGGTGTGGAGTTTTTTTTCTTCAGGGTATGTTGCTGCCTGCGCAGGCAGCTTCGGATGATTTGCAGCAGCGCCTTGATATGGTCTGGGTGCTGGTTGCTGCAGGGCTGGTACTTCTGATGCAGCTCGGATTCATGCTGCTTGAAGCAGGCATGGTCCGGTCAAAGAACTCCATCAACGTAGCGCAGAAAAATCTTCTTGATCTTGCTGTTTGCGTGATCATTTTCGCCGTGTTCGGATTTGCAGTGGCGTTTGGCGCAGGCGGCACTTGGTTTGCCGGCTACGATGACCGGTTGTTTTTGCTGTCGGACGTTACGCCTTGGGCTCTGACCGTGTTCGCCTTCCAGGTCATGTTCTGCGGGACGGCGGCGACAATCATTTCCGGCGCAGTTGCCGAACGCATGCGGCTTCAGGCTTATGTCTGGTGCACGGTCTTAACCGCAGCCGTCATCTACCCGGTCTTTGCCCGTTGGGCGTGGGGCGGCGTTTTGTTCCCGGACGCCGAAGCCTTCCTTGCTGATCGCGGGTTTGTAGATTTTGCAGGGTCAACGGTTGTTCACGGGACAGGCGCCTGGATTGCGTTGGCCGCATGTATCATCCTCGGTCCCCGGATCGGGCGGTTTGACGCCGAGGGCCGAGCTTATCGTATTCAGGGTCACAGCTCTGTTCTGGCGACAACTGGTGCTGTCGCTCTCTTCGTCGGCTGGCTCGGATTTAATGGCGGTTCAACACTGGCCGCCAGCTGGGATGTGCCCAAGATCTTCGCCAACACCGTCTTGGCGGCCGCAGCCGGAACTGCCGCTGGGTATCTGGCCGGCAAGTATCGGGATGGCGTGGTTTTACCGGAAAACTCTATTTCGGGGCTTCTCGGCGGTCTCGTGGCAGTGACTGCCGGGTGCCATATTCTGACGCCCGGCGGTGCGCTTTTGGTTGGAGCTGCCGGAGGTGCCACAGCGTTGTTCGGAGCGCTTGTTCTCGAACGCTATTTCAGGCTGGATGATCCTGTCGGCGCGATCAGTGTTCACGGCTTTGCCGGTGTCATTGGAACGCTTGGCCTGGCCGTTTTGGCACCTGCAGAGACATTGCCACTCGGTGCGCGTGTGCCTCAGTTCTTGGTTCAGCTTCAAGGGATATTGACCAACTTCTTCTGGTGTTTTGGCGTGAGCATCCTGTTCCTTGCGGTGTTGAACAAATGCAGCCCGCTGCGTTTGTCACAGCAGGATGAAGACATCGGTCTAAATGAGGCTGAGCATGGGACACGCCTCGGGATCGGACATGTTGAGGATGCTCTCGATAGCCTGATTGCCGGAAAGGCCGATCTTTCCATGCGCCTTCAGGTGTCCAAAGGCGAAGATTCTGAGCGCCTAACCCGGTTGTTCAACGCGCTTATGGACACGGTCCAAAGTCAGGAGCAGGCCCAGTCCCGGGTCGCTGATGCAAAACGGACCCAGGAAGAAGCAGAGCGTCTGTCTGCGCTCGCAAATGCCACCTTCGATGCGATTGTGATTTCGGTCGATGGACGGATCCTGGACGGCAACAAAACGTTTGAAGAGCTCGTCGGTTATTCGATTTCCGAACTAGAAATGCGCGGTCTTTATGAGTTTGTGGAGACCGATGTTGCCGGAACTCTGGAAGATCATCTGATCAAGGCGGAGAAGGAGCCGCGCGAGGTCGTATTCGTCAACCGCGCTGGCGAACGGGTGCCGGTTGAGATCCGGACCCGCGTGATCGCTTACCGGGGTGTTCCAACCCGTGTTTCAGCCCTTGTTGATTTGCGTGAGCGGAAAAAGGCGGAAGCGCAGATCCTTCATCTCGCGCAGCATGATCCCCTGACCGATCTTCCAAACAGGGCCGTCTTCAATGCTGAACTTCAGCAGACACTGCGCCGATGTGAAAAGAACGGGCAGGGCGCCGCGCTGCTGCTTGTTGATCTGGACAAGTTTAAAGACATCAATGACCTGCATGGTCATCCTGCCGGAGATGCGGTCATTCGTATCACGGCTGAGCGTCTTTTGAACGCTTGCCGGGGCAGTGACACTGTGGCGCGTCTGGGCGGGGATGAATTCGCCATTATCCAGACGTCGATTTCATTCACCAATCAGGCGGAAGATATGGCGCACCGTCTGGTTGCCATTCTATCTGAACCGGTCAATTGCGGACACGGGCTAATTGTGAAGCCAGGGGCCAGCATTGGGGTTGCCATGATCGCGGCAGGTCAAAGCGAGGAGCAGGTCGTTTCGAACGCCGATATTGCCCTCTACAATGCCAAAAGCGCTGGACGGCAGACATATTGCCTGTTCCGAAAGGGCATGGGTGCTGAGGTGCGGCAGCGCCGTGAAATGGAAAAGGATTTGAACGCGGCTCTCGCTGATGACCAATTCGAGCTCTATTTTCAGCCGCGCCTGAACCTCGCCACGGGGAACATTGTTTCCTATGAAGCGTTGATCCGCTGGAACCATCCGGACCATGGGCTTGTCAGCCCAGTGGAGTTTATTCCGGTTGCCGAAAACTCAGGCCAGATCATCGGGATCGGTAAGTTCGTGCTTGAGCGGGCGCTTGCAGTTGCGGCACAGGAGATCCCAACAGGCAACATCAGTTTGAATGTCAGTCCGGTTCAGTTTCGGGACAAGGATTTCATTGAGGACGTGGCGCGTGCCATTAAGGCGTCTGGAATTCCTGCGAACCGGATTGAACTTGAAATCACCGAAAACACCCTGATCGAGGATGATGCACGGGCTCTTTCCATTCTGACGAAACTGAAGGACATCGGGGTAAAGATCGCCCTGGATGATTTTGGGGTCGGGTATTCCTCACTCAGTTATCTCAGCCGCTTCCCTTTCGACTGTATCAAGATCGACCGGTCTTTTGTGTTGGAAGCGCAGCAGAACTACAACGCATTGGCGATTATCGAAGCTGTCGTAAGGCTGGGCAAGGCGCTTGATATGCGGATCGTTGCCGAAGGTTTAGAGGACACTGAAAACCTCTGTCTGTTAGCAGCTCAAGGGTGCCACGAGGTGCAAGGGTATTTGATTGGCAAACCTGTTCCAGTCGACAAACTTGTCCGGGTCGCACCCAAGGCTGTGCTGGCAGCGTTAGATCAGATCCGGTTTGCCGCTGAACTCGGCAGTGATGATATCCCGCCTGCAGAATTGGCCAGTTGATCCAATCCAAACCGTCAAAGCACTGATTGTTCTGAGGGGGTGCCTGTCCGGATTGATGGCTTGAAACGTCAGTTCGCTTCTTTTTCTGGCACAGGAGGAACTACGATTGTGCTCAATATGCCAGCCGGATCATGGATCTCAGGAACTTGCGTGCAGTCTTTTTCGTTGGTTTGACTTTCCGACTGCTTTTCTCTCAATGCGACGCATATCGGGATTGCGGCTTGCCGGGTGCCGGCTGAAGCGGCCCTGATCACGTCGGCAAGTGTTCCCTCAGTGGCTGATAGGGAGGCTGCCAGATGTTTGGCGAAAAGGGCGATCGTCCGGTCAGCGGAATAGTTTGCCATTTGTCCGGCACCGGCAGAAGTCACTAGCGCCTCAGGGCGGGCATCCAGATTTGTCGCATGTGTTTCCAGAAGGTCCGGATCGACCGTGTCTGAGTTGCTGGTATCCAGGATCAAGATCACCTGGCCAGCGGGGACCGTATGGAGCATGGCTGCAAAGGCGGGGGCGGAGATCCATGTCCCTGTTTCAATCGCAAGCTCCGTGCTTTCTGGTTTTTCGTCCGCCCAAAGTTGCAGCACTTGACCACTCGGCAAGTCCGCCTCGGCGGCCGTGTTGGAGATTGACGGTATATTGGCGTAGATGATCAGCCGGTCTTCTGGTCCCAGTGTGTTTGCGAGCGCTGTGACGGTTTTCTTGAGGCTGTCTGCGGAGGCGCCCTCATTTAACATCAAGTGAAGCCGCGCTTCGGAAAGGCTGAGCCGTTCTGAAAAAGCCTCCAGCACGGTTTGAACACTGTTCCGGCAAACCTCTACCGATTGTGTTCGCCATGGCGGGCAAATCCCGATGCCCAGAACCATGTCGGCGGCTTCGGTTGCTTGTGCAAATGCAGGCTTTGAAAGTGGTCGCTCCAATGCAGCAAGACCAATTCCGCAGATGAGCATCAGCAGCAGGCCTAAGTGAGCGCCAGTCCTCTTATATACTGTCACCGCTGTTCCCCGGCGTATCAGCCACTGTGTTCATCCGCCATCTGCGCGCAATATGTGCGCATCATCCAGAGTTCGTGTGCACATTATCGCGAAACCCGTTTGCGCAAAACCTGCATTGAAAAAATTATGCATTTTATTTACCTGGAAAATACTGAACGTTTTACGCGAGTTATCTCGCAAGGGAAGTTTCCGTCTGCTGGATTTAAAGGGAATTGGCGTTTGTTTTTTTGAATTTATTCTGGTCATATGAATGATCTAGAGTATCGCTAATTCTTACACTGCTTGTTGCTGAATTAGAGCAATTGTGACCGGCTCATTTATTCAAAATTAATTTTAGCCGGTAAATACTCGGGTTCAGTTTCTTCAAGGTCGCTGAATGATTCAACGAGTAGTGGCTGAGGTTTTCCGGTGCCAAAAAATGTTTTCCTAACGGGACGCGAGCGAACGTTTCACCGTGACGATGTCATCGTCAGCAAAACGGACCTCAAGGGCCGCATCACCTATGCCAATCGTGTCTTTCTGGACGTTGCCGGTTACACGGAAAAAGAAGTTCTGGGGCAACCACATAGCCTCATCCGGCATCCTGAGATGCCTCGATGTGTGTTCAAGCTGCTTTGGTCCACGCTCGAAGCCGGTCAGGAGATCTTTGCCTACGTCGTTAACCGCTGCAAGAACGGCGATCACTACTGGGTTTACGCCCATGTAACACCGAGCTTTGGCGCGTCCGGCAAAATCATCAGCTACCACTCCAACCGGCGCGTTCCCGACATGGCGATCGTGAACGAGCATATCGTTCCACTCTACAAGATGCTTCTCGAAGAAGAAAAACGTCATGCAAGCCGTAAGGACGGCATGCTGGCCAGTGAGCAGATGGTACTGGAGCTGCTTGAGCAGCATGGGATCGCTTACGACGAGTTTGTCGCGACACTGGGTAAGGCAGCTTAATCACCGGAACAGCCTTCAGGCAGGCGACCGGCTAGGAATAGGTTTAGGAATAGGCAGATGATCGGTGGATTGAGCAAGACGTCACTGCGCAAAGCGACCAAAGTGTGCAAGGCAGTAGCCGCGGGCGATTTCGAGGCTCGTATCACCGGAATTTCCGAAACCGGAGAGGCCGCAGAACTCATGCACGCCATCAATCTCCTGATCGACCGCACGGACGCTTACCTGCGGGAGTCCAAGGCCTGTCTCGACTATGTGGGGCGCAATCAGCATTTCCGCATGATTTCCGAAACCGGAATGGTTGGTGGGTTCGCGAGCGCTGCGAACAGCATCAACAAGGCCACCGTTGCGATCAAGGAAAAGCACGACGCCTTCTGCGATCTTGCCGAACAATTCGAGACCCGGCTCAAGGACGTTGTCGAGACTGTCACCCATTCCGTTCAGGAGTTGAACACCGTTTCCACGGGTGTCGCTGCAGCCAGCGCGACTGTCAACGAACAGTCCACTGTTGTCGCTTCAGCGGCAGAGCAGACTTCGGCCAACATGCAAAGCGTGTCGTCAGCAACGGAAGAACTCGCAAGCTCGGTGAGGGAAATCAATCGCCAAGTGTACTCCGCGTCGGAAACGGCAGAAGGGGCTGTTTCCAAATCTGAGACCATGAATCGTGAAATTGGCAGCCTTGCGAAGATGTCCTCGGATATCGGGGAGGTCGTTCAGTTGATTACAGATATTGCTGCGCAGACAAATCTTCTGGCCTTGAACGCAACAATTGAGGCAGCGCGGGCCGGCGAGCATGGGCGCGGTTTTGCGATCGTCGCCCAGGAGGTCAAGGCGCTCGCAGGGCAGACTGCGGAAGCAACGCAGACGATCAACGGCCAGATTTCCGGTCTACAAGGGGCAACAAAGAACGCCGTTGCCGCCAGTGAAGAGATCAGCCTTGCCATTGATCAGGTCAACAAGGTTTCAACGGCCATCGCGTCATCGGTCGAGGAGCAGGCTGCGGCCACGGGCGAAATCGCTCAGAACATTGATGAAGTCGCCTCTGGTGTTGCTGAAGTCAGCAGCAGCATTGCCAATGTCCGGGCGGCAACCGCGGAAAGCAAGCAGATCAGCGATCGCGTGCTTGTTGAAGCAGAAACCCTAAACGCTCAGGAAGTCCAGCTGCGTTCGCTGCGCGAGGATATGCGTCACTTCCTGGCAACCGCGACAAAGGTTGGCTAACCTAGGTAGACTCTGCGTCGACGTTGATTGGCGCATGTGAAGCGCGGCTCGGTCTTCCGCCGAGCTTTATGCTGATTTTGCAGCTTCGAGTTCTGCCATCATCAGTGCCCGGACTTTCTCCAGGGCCTTGAGAGGTCGGAGCATGACTTTGAACTCTGTGATTTGGCCAGCCTCGTTGAACGTCATCATATCAACGCCGTTGATGTGAATTCCGTCTATCTCTGTCTCAAACTCCAGCACGGCATCATGTCCTTGCTCGAGAATCCGGCAGTATCTGAACTTTCCCTCCTTCAAAAGCACCGTGAACGCACTCGCAAGATAGAGGAAGGTCAGCTGTTTTCCCTTTTGCGGTGTGTGCATGACGGGGCTATAGAAGACACAATCGTCTGCCAGGATTTGGTTGAGTACCTTGTACTTGTCCGCACCTTCAAGGCCGCTGAGCCATAGGGATAGGTGATCGGAATACTGTGCCATGGATCCTCCCGCAAAACAAAAAGCTGCAGGATGGTATCCTGCAGCTTTTGAGTGGTAAATCCGTAACGCTAGGACAGTTGAGCAAAAAACTCAGGCGCTCTCGGCGAGCTGTCTGCTTTGAACCAGTCGGGACACGACGTTTTCTATGATTTTATGGCCGGCGTCCTGATCAAGCGACATGATGGATTCTGGATGGAACTGAACGGCGACGATCGCCTCTTTTTGATGTTCGATTGCCATCACGACACCATCTTCTGTTTCCGCCGTCACCCGTATGTCGCTGGGCAGTGTGTCCCGTTTGGCAAAGAGCGAATGATAGCGGCCGACGATCACGGGGGCGTTCAGGCCATCGAAGACGAGCGAATTGCCCAGCAACGAGATCGGCGATGGCTTGCCGTGCATCGGCACATCCAACTGACCAAGTTCGGCACCGAAATACTCCGACAGCGCCTGCAGACCGAGGCAGACACCAAAGATCGGCAAATTGCGGGCGCGTGCGCGTCCGATCGTGGCTGCACAATCAAAATCTTTCGGGTTGCCTGGACCGGGGGACAGGACCACGAGATCCGGGTTCACATCATGAAACACGTGATCTGCGACCGGGGTCCGATACGTGACAACCTCGGCACCTGTCTGGCGGAAATAATTTGCCAGCGTGTGCACGAAACTGTCTTCGTGGTCGACCAGGAGGATTTTCAAGCCTTTGCCGGGTTTTTTAACGTCGCCAGCGGCTGTTGTCTTGGTCGCAAGACCAGCTTCCCGCACAGCTGCGCGCATCGCTTCCGCTTTAAGTTCGGTTTCCGCTTCCTCATCCTCTGGAATGCTGTCATAGAGCAGCGTTGCACCGGCCCGGATCTGGGCGACACCGTCCTTGATACGAACCGTGCGCAGGGTAAGGCCGGTGTTCATATCTCCATTGAAGAGCACTGCACCAATTGCCCCGCCATACCAGGCGCGCGGCGACTTCTCGTGATCCTCAATGAACTGCATGGCCCAGCGTTTTGGCGCACCGGTGACGGTCACAGCCCAGGTATGCGAGAGGAATGCGTCCAGGGCATCCATGTCTTCGCGCAACGTGCCTTCGATGTGGTCGACGGTGTGAATGAGGCGCGAATACATCTCGATCTGACGGCGGCCGATCACCTTGACGGATCCGGGGACGCAGACACGGCTCTTGTCGTTTCGGTCGACGTCGGAACACATCGTCAGTTCCGCTTCGTCCTTGGCCGAATTTAAAAGCTTGCGGATCTGGGCCTCATCCTCAATCGCGTTCTTTCCGCGCCGGATGGTGCCTGAAATCGGGCAGGTTTCGACCCGGCGGCCGCCCGTAACCCGGACATACATCTCCGGTGATGCGCCGACGAGATACTCATCATTGCCAAGGTTGAAAAAGAAGGAGTAGGGCGAGGGGTTGATCTGTGCGAGACGCCGGGACACCGCTGACGGCGGGTTCGGGCAGGCCTCGTAAAAAACCTGTCCCGGAACGGTTTCGAAGAGATCTCCGCGGCGGAAATAGTCCTTCGCCTCTTCAACAAGGCGTGCGTATTCGCCCGGTTCATGGTCGCCGCGGCCCGGATCCTGGTTCGCAGGCGTGTACTGGCGCTTTTCGCCGCTGCGCTCAAGGCCCTTCGTGCTGCGGCCGTTGACGACAAAATCGTATTCCAAAACATAGGCACGCTTGCCGTGGTGGTCGACGATGAGAATTTCGTCGGGCAGGAACAGAACAACATCCCGCTGGCCATCCGGCCGGTCGCGTTTCAAATCGATCGGTTCGAATTGGAAGGCAACGTCATAGCCAAAGGCCCCGTAGAGGCCGAGCTGATCGTCATTGCAGGCAAACAGGTCTTTCAGGGCCCGCACGATGGAGAACGTCGACGGCTGACGGGAGCGCTCTTCTTCCTGGAAATCGCGATCTGGTTTTTTGACCGTCAGGTCGATGCGCTCGTCGGTCTCTGCAAAGTGTTCGACATCTTCGTGGGTTTTCAGAGCCTTGGAGATCGCTGGCATCAAAATCTTGCCGCGGTCGTTCAATGCACGGATTTCGACGGTCCGGTCTGCTGCCTCCATGACGAGAGGCGGGTTGACCAGCGCCATGTCCCAACGGGTGTACCGGCCGGGATATTCATAGGACGAGGCAAGAACGGCCCCACGCTCTGCATCCAGCCGGTCGATCCATTCCGATGTCCCTGTTTCGTAATCGGAGGGGCGGGAGCTGCGCAGGATGGTGATCCCGCTCTCTGTTACGAAACTCTGGTCTGCCAGTTGTGGCATGGTATGTCCCCGTCTTCTTTGGCCTTTGACCGGAACCCGGACGGCCCAACAAAGCACCAAGGCCGCCAGCGGGTTCCCGCGGCGGCCTTGGTTGAAACTTGTCGATCTTGTCAGAGCATGAGAGATCGCTGGCCGCCTATATCGCGCCGCGCCACCACCAAGCTGCTTTCAAGGTTGTCATCATGCAAACACCGTTAGAGGATGGCGCCGGCAATGGCAATGAAAAAGTGCCACTCCAAGGATTGCTGGAGGAAGCGCCAGCAGACCGCGCTCGCCGATAAGCTGTGCTGGGGTAGCGCAAGACGAGATGGTTGGGAGGATTGGCCGCGTTCAGTTCGGCACTTTTGAAGAATGGCCTTGCGAGGTCGGGACAATCCAGTCCCGCAGGCCGTACCGCTGCAGGATTTGCGTAAGTTCGCCGGAATCGCGAAGCCGATGCATGCCGTCCGACAGAGCTTTTGCTATCTCGTGTGAATTGGCATGAGCTGGCGTGAGTGCAATGAACAAATCGTCCTGCGTGAAGGTTCTCTCAAGCCGGAAACGGTCAGCCAGTCCCATCTCCTCCGCCTTGTACGAAAACGTGTTGATGTCCTCCAGCATGTAGTCGAGACGTCCAGCAGCCAGGGTTCTTATGTTTTGTTCCAGCGCGTTGTTGCCGCCTGTCCGGACAACCTCAGAATAGCGATTGACGGCTGCCTCGATTTCCTCGCCGTATCCATAGTCGATGATCAACCCGGCTCGCTTGTCTTTCAAAGATTTCGGCCCGTCATAGCGCCATGGATCATCTTTAGCGACGAACATGCCAATCGTGTATCGGCCTTGCGCTTCGTTGGGGAACACAAAACCAGTGGCCTCTTCGGGGGTGCCGGCAAAAACGCCGTCAAACCGGCCTTGCCGGGCAAACAGAAGGGCTCTTGCCCAGGTTATCTGTTGATAGCGCACCTCGTAGCCAAGCGGTTCCAGAATTCGACTGGCAATTTCCACCATATAGCCTGGGCGCTCACTGCCGGGTTCACAGTTGACCGGGCACCATTCGTCTGCGGCAAATGTGAGTGTCTGTGCGAATGCAGAAGCATTCAACATCAACAACATAAAGATGAAATGGCAGGCCAATTCAGCCCGCCGCAGGCGTAGCACGTGCGTCCTCGAGTCAGTTTCTAACGCGTTGCAACAGTTTATTTGAGCTCGCGCGATAAATCCAGCAACCGGACTTGAACGGAGTTACCGCCGGGCAACGGGTTGACCTTGGGCGAAGGATCATGTTTGTGCGGTGCGATATAAAATGTAGTGCGGTTTTTGGACGAATTCGCATTCGCAAGAAGTATGTGAGGGGCACATGGATCATTTTGATCTGATCGTTATCGGGAGTGGGCCCGCGGGGCGCCGGGCGGCTATTCAGGCTGCGAAATTCGGATACGAGGTTCTTGTTGTCGAAAGGGGACGCCGGGTTGGTGGTGTCTCGGTCCACACCGGTACAATCCCCTCCAAGACCTTGCGCGAGACCGTGCTGAACCTCACCGGTTGGCGAGAGCGCGGCTTCTATGGCCGGTCTTACCGCGTGAAACAAGACATCTCGGCGGGTGACCTCAGAGCACGCCTTCATATGACGCTTGATCACGAAGTCGAAGTTCTCGAGCTGCAATTTGCCCGAAACAAAGTGTCAACGGTGTACGGCGAAGCGCGCTTCGCATCGCCCGAGAAAATTGAGATTAAGAGCGAAGAAGGCGACGTGAAGCTCTTCTCCGCTGACAAGTTCATTCTTGCGGTCGGAACCAAGCCGTTCCGGCCTGACTATGTGCCATTTGACGGAGAATTCGTCCTCGACAGTGACGAAATACTGGAGTTGAACCAATTGCCCCGCTCGATCGCAGTGATCGGGGCCGGTGTCATCGGAGTGGAGTACGCTTCGATTTTTTCCGCGCTTGATGTGGCTGTGACGCTGGTCGAGCCTCGAGACACCATGCTTGATTTTCTTGATCACGAGCTTGTCAGCGATTTCACGCACCAGCTTCGGGATCGCGGTATCGCGATGCGGTTTGGCTCGAAAGTAAAAAGCATCGAAAAACACGGGCCGGGAGAATGCGAGATCTTTCTTGAAGGCGGCCGAAGCGTGCGGTCCAACGTGATCCTCTTTGCAGCTGGCCGGATGGGTGCTACACCGTCGCTCAATCTTGAGGCCTGCGGACTTGAGGTCGATCATCGCGGCCGTTTGCAGGTGGACCCAGTTACCTTTCAGACAAGCGTGCCGCACATTTATGCGGCTGGCGATGTCATCGGGTTCCCAAGTCTTGCGTCCACCTCCATGGAGCAGGGGCGGATAGCGGCCTGTCAGGCGCTGGGTGAGAAAGCCTACGATCCTCCGGAGTATTTCCCATACGGGATTTATGCTGTTCCAGAGATATCGACTGTTGGAATGACCGAGGAAGAAATAAAGGAACGCGGCATTCCCTATGAATGCGGGATCGCCCGGTTCCGGGAAACCTCAAGGGGGCAGATCATGGGCCTCGATACCGGCATGCTGAAAATGATTTTCTCATTGAAAACCAGACGCTTGCTGGGGTGTCACATCGTGGGTGAGGGGGCAACGGAGCTGGTCCACATCGGCCAGGCTGTTTTGAATCTGAAGGGCACCCTGGAATACTTTGTCGAAAACACGTTCAACTACCCGACTTTGGCGGAAGCCTACAAGATTGCCGCCCTGGACGCCTGGAACAGAATGGGCCCCTTGAAAACCTGACATTCCAAGGTTTGGCTTGAAAGAGTTCCAGACCACCAGCCGTGGTCCCAGGCTGATCCAACGGCTAGGGTGAGGCAGATTCGATTCTGCCTGAAAGATTGCTCATGCCCGAGACGCTGCTCCTCAAGAACGCCGATATGCTGGTCACGATGGATGGCGAGCGGCGGGAAATCGCCGGTGGAGGGGTCTATGCGGTGGACGGCGTCATCCAGCAAGTCGGGCCGTCCGATGACCTGCCGAAACAAGCGGATACGGTCATTGACGCCTCTGGCCAGATTGTCTTGCCCGGTTTCGTCAACACCCATCACCATCTCAACCAGACGCTGACGCGCAATCTGCCGGCAGCGCAGAACAACAATCTGTTTCCCTGGCTGCAGGCACACTACCGGGTTTGGGCGCGTACCGATCCGGAGGCTTCGCGCGCGAGCACGCTGATCGGCCTCGCCGAACTGGCGCTGTCCGGCTGCACGACTGTTTTTGATCACACCTATCTCTTCCAAAGCGGCAACAAGGTCGATTACCAGATCGAAGCTGCGCGGGAGCTTGGCGTCCGGTTCCACGCAAGCCGTGGATCCATGTCGCTCGGAGAGAGCAAAGGCGGTTTGCCGCCCGATGAGTGCGTCGAAAACGAAGAGTTCATCCTGAACGACACGGTCCGGGTCATCGACCGCTATCATGATGCGGCGAACGGGGCGATGACGCGGGTGGTGGTCGCACCGTGCTCTCCGTTTTCTGTGTCGGAAGATCTTTTGCGGGAGAGTGCCGCGCTTGCCCGCGATAAGAAGGTCATGCTGCACACGCATCTTTGCGAAACGCTGGATGAAGAACGCTACACTCTGGAGCGGTTCGGCAAGCGCCCGGTCGAATGGATGGAAGGTCTTGACTGGACCGGGCCGGATGTCTGGTTTGCCCATGCGATCCATGTCGATGACGATGAAATCCGTCTCTTTGCAAAGACCGGCTGCGGCGCTGCGCATTGCCCCTGTTCTAACATGCGGCTCGCGTCGGGAATTGCGCCGGTGAAGAAGTATATGGCTGCGGGTGTGAAAGTTGGTCTTGGCGTTGATGGGTCCGCGAGCAACGACAGTTCCAATATGCTGATGGAGGCTCGCCAGGCCATGCTGCTCGCGCGGTTGCAGCTCGGACTTCAGCCGCCGGAAGGCCCAAGCAAATACGCCCTGCTGCCACCTGCGCACCCGCTTCGAGCCGGGGAGTGGATGACGGCCCGGGAAGCCCTGGAGCTTGCCACACTGGGCGGCGCTTCCGTGCTTGGCCGAAATGACATTGGGTCATTGGAAACAGGTAAGTGTGCCGACTTTTTCACACTTGACTTGAATACGATTGGGTTTGCCGGAGCGCTTCATGACCCGGTCGCGGCCGTGGTTTTTTGTGCGCCTCAAACCGCAAAAACAACGGTGATCAACGGCAAGGTCATTGTTGAAGATGGCTGGATCACGACCATGGATATGGGCCCAGTCATTGAGGCCCATAACCGGCTGAGCCTGAAACTAACTGAAAACCTTTGAGGTACAATTAGGCTTCATATCCTGTCCGTCCGGACCAACTGATCGGAAAAGACTGTGGGAGTGATTCACCAGCTTGGCCGCTTGGCTGTGCCGCCCCGGACTTGATTCGGGGCCAGTTACCTTGAGATCCCGGCTCAGGGCCGGGACGGCGTACCCCCGCAGTCGATTCTGTTGAAACAAAGACCAGGCTGCGAACTGCGGGCCCTATGGAAATCTTGGACCCGGTGCGAAACTCGACATTTATTGTCAGCAGAGCCAGCAATTCTCGGGCTGAACAGCCTCTGTGACGTTTCCGCCGCCTGAAATCCAGCTCGTGATGCCTTGGGTTACATTCGCGACCTGAGTAAAGCCCGCCTGTCCGGCAAGGTACTCCGACAGGGCTTTGCTGCGTGCGCCCGTGCGGCACAGGAAGATGACCTCATCGCCGGGGCCGGAGATCAGTGATTGGAGTTCCTTGCCGAAATTCGGGTTCGGGTTGCCGGACGCATCGAAAAAAGTCACCAGATGGGTGCCGGGAATGACACCGGTCTGTTTCCATTCATCCGGGCGGCGGATGTCGATCACGGTCGCTCCTGCGGCCAGGCGCTCCTTGAACTGGTCATTGTTGAGTTCAGAGAACTTCTTGCCTTTGACATCCAGAAGCTCGATTTCGAATTTGAGGGTGGCATTCGGTGGAATGACACCACCGGCGCCGGATGCGCCATAGGCAAGATGCGGCGGGATGATCAGTTCGCGCTTGCCACCGACCTGCATGCCTTCAACGCCCTGTTCCCAGCCCGGGATCACCCGGCGTTCGCCGAGCGTGAAGGAGAACGGTGTGCCCCGGTCGAGGCTTGAATCGAACTTTGTGCCGTCCATCAGCCAGCCGGTGTAATGCACGACGACGGTCTCGCCGACATTGGCTTCTTCTCCGGTGCCTTTTTCGATGTCCTTTATTTGCAATTCTTCCTGTGCAGCAGCCGGTAGGATAAACAGTGTTGCGGCAAGGATGTGAGCGATCCACTTGATCATGTCGGGGTCCATTTGTCCGAAAATAAATTTCGCGCCGACCGTCGATCATCTCCCGCTGAAATGCAAATCAAGGTGCGTTGATTGGGGGCGCGCCTATTGCCGCACCAATCTACGATCTGTGGCCGGTTGTCTGTTGTCTTGCGGGCGGATCAGCCGGTCTTCTTCTCATTGGCCGTGCGGATGAGTTTCTGAAGGAGATTGCCGAGTTGCTGCTGTTCCTCTTTGCTCAAACCGTCGACCGCCGCAGCCTGCGCTTCCACATAATCCGGCATCATGCCTTTGACGAGGCTTAGTCCCTTGTCCGTTACACAGACGGTCAGTGCCCTGCGGTCTTCCGGATGGGGGCAGCGTTCAACGAGACCGGCTTTTTCCAGTTTGTCAAGCCGGGCTGTCATGCCGCCGGAGCTCATCATGGTGGTCCGGTAGAGCTCGGTCGGGGTGAGCTTGTAAGGCGGACCGGAGCGGACGAGCGTCGCCAGAACGTCGAACTCCCCGAGTTTCAAGCCGATCTTGGCATAGGCCGGGGTCAGATAATCGGTGGTCATCATCTGTGAGGCTTCGTTGATCCTGCCGAGAACCACCATTGGGGTCAGTTTGTCTGCGATCTCCGGCACTTCCTTTTGCCATTGCTGGCGGGCGCGCTCTGCCCGGTCCATCAGAAGCTCTTCAGGATCCCCGAACATGTGATCCGGGTTTTTTAAGCGCGGAGACGGCGATTTGGACATCTTGCTTCCTGGTGTGGGCGCGCCAGTCTGTCTAGCGAACAGATCTGCGCTGCGCAGCGAGTTTCTAGATCATTGATTTCCTGACTTAAAATTGCGCCAGGAGCTGGAGCTTGTCAATCGGCATCAAGAAGCTTTATAAAAAGTATCTTGATATAAAGATAAAACTCCCTATGTTGACAATCACCTGCCGTATTGCAGCGGCTGAGAAACTGTTTCTGAGAAGGATTTTCAAATGTCGGATACGTTTAAAACCCTGCCGTCACAGGCCGGGGAAGTGCCCCGGCAACAACCGAGCCTCCTGACCCGGTTTTACGACAACCCGTTTTTACTTCTTCTGATCGTTGGCAGCTTTCTGGCCGTCTCCGTTGTGTTCGCCAAAGCCGGTCCGATGGTGGGATGGCATCCGCTGGGACTGTTGCAATGGGCCATCATTGGCGGCGCGGCGTTGCTGTGGAGCGGGACGCTGCTCGCCGGTGTCGAAAGCGGTGCCCGGCATCGGGCCTCCCGTGCGGCGAAGCTTCGCCTCCTGAAATATCTCTTCATCACGGGCATTTTGTTTATTGCACCCAACATGATTGCGGTGGTCGCCGCTCCTGAAGTCGGCGCGAGTTTTGTGTCGCTGAGTTATGCGTTTCCGCTGGTTCTGACCTACGCGTTTGCGGTGCTCATTGGGCTTGAGCGGTTCCAGTTTCTGCGCAGCATCGGTGTTTTGGCGGGTCTTGCCGGAGGTGTTCTCTTGGCAGGCGGCGGGGCCGGGGTCTCTCCTGAAGGCTCCTTTTGGGCCATTGTTACACTCGCAATCCCGGTGTTCCTCGCCGTTGGAAACATCTACCGGTCTCTGAAATGGCCGGATGGCGCGACCCCCATCGAACTGGCCCTTGGCATGATGGTCGTGGCGTTCATCGCGCTGGCAATTTTCAACGCGGTCATGGGAATACCGGTCGGTCCGGCTGAGTGGACGTCCGCAGCGCTTGGCCTTTTGCTGGCACAGATCCTGGCCTTCTCGGTGCAATACGGGCTTTATTTCCGCCTGCAGCAGGTGGCCGGTCCGGTCTACCTCAGCCAGATTGGCTCCGTGGCTGCCATCGCGGGCCTTGGTCTCGGGTATCTTGTCTTCAGCGAAGTGCCCAATCTTGCCAAACTCGGCGCCATCGCTGCCGTCGCCCTCGGCATCGTGTTTGTCACGCTCGGAAAGGGGCGGAGTTGATCAGCCCCTCTTAAAAGCCACATAAAGTCACCAAAACGCTGTCCCGGCCTCGCGCCGGGACCGTACCGTTTCAGTTAAAGAGGCTTTGGTCCTGGTTCGCGCTTTGCTTGACCGGAACGGCGGAAGACCAGCATGAAAATGTGCCCTAGAAAATCAATCGTTCCAAAGCCAGGCCGCGCCGCGGACGCCGGAACTGTCACCGTGTTTGGCCTTGCGGATGGGCGTGTCATAGGTGTCTGAAAAGACGTAAGGCAGCATGGCGTCCGGCAAGTCGTCATAGAGTTCTGTTATGTTCGACATGCCGCCGCCCAGGACAAAGACATCCGGATCCAGCAGGTTGGCCGACATGGCCAATGCCCTTGCCAAGCGGCTCACATAATCCTGGTAGACCTTTGTGGCCACCGCATCCCCGGATCGTTTCAAGTCGATAATCTCATGACCTTTCCGCGCTCTCCCGGTGCGTTGTTTGTAGTCCCATTGGAACCCGGTGCCGGAGCACCACAGGTCGATGACGCCCTTGTGGCCGATCCAGCTGTCAGGGCCTGGAAACTCTTCGGCTGTCATCCAGGGCAGGGCGATGCCGCCCCATTCCCCGCCAATGCCATTGGCGCCGAGATGGGCCTTGCCGTCAATTGCGATGCCGGATCCCGATCCTGTGCCGATGATAATGGCGTGCACGATATGAGCGCCTGCGCCAGCGCCGTCCGTTGCCTCGGAGACAGCCAGGCAATTGGCATCGTTCTGGATGCGGACCGGACGGTTGAGGGCGGCTTCCAGATCCTTGTCGAGCGGCTTGCCATTCATCCAGGTGGAGTTGGCGTTCTTTACAACACCGGTTTTGGGGGAAAGCGATCCGGGAATGCCTAACCCAAGAGAGCCGGTCTGGCCGGTTGCACTTTCAGCCGCGTTGACCAGATCCTTCACCACACGGATGCAGCCTTCGTAATCATCTTTCGGTGTCGCGCTGCGCTGGCGGAACAGTTCGGTGCCAGCATCATCCAGCGCGATGATCTCGATCTTTGTTCCACCCCAATCAATTCCAAGACGCATGTTCAGCCCACCCGTTTCGGCAATTCGAATGCAGCGGACTGACCGTCTTTGAGGTCGCCCGCCTGTTTGCCGTAAGTTTTGAATTTCTTGAGGATGTCGGCCATCTCTGCCGCATCGAGGATCACCGGTTGCCCAAGTGCCAGCGCGGAAAGATATTGATCCGCAAGGTCCTCAACGCCCTCGGCAACCGACAAGGCTTTCTTGAGTGTTGCCCCGCCGGCAATCTGGCCGTGATTGGCCAGAAGACAGGCGTTTCGATCCCCAAGAGCCTCAATCATGGCTTTAGAGAGGGCGCGGGTCCCGAAGCTCTCGTATCGGGAGCACTCGATCCGGTCGCCTCCGGCAAGGGCCACCATGTAGTGGAAAGCCGGTATGCCCTTCCGATGACACGCCAAGGATGTCGCACGCGGGCTGTGGCAATGGACGACCGCGCCGCAGTCGGGTTTCGCCAAATAGAAGTCCAGATGCATGCGCCATTCCGAAGAAGGCAGAATGTCACCGCGGTAACACCCCTGTATATCAACGGCGACGATCTTCTCTTCTGTCAAATCTTCATAAGGAGTACCGGACGGAGTGATCAAAAAACCGTCCTCAGTGCGTGCACTCACGTTCCCGGACGTGCCTTTTGTCAACCCCAGTTTCGGCAAGGCCCGTGCCGTCTCGATGATCTCCGCGCGGAGCGCCTCGGCGTCTTTGGGAAAAACAGGCTGAGTTTGGGCGGTCATGACAACTCCTTGAAACCAGTCCGTTCTGTATAAAGACCGGAGCGCGGGCTTCAAGAGACTTGGCGGTGGCTACTGGTTTCCGCACCGGTTTCGCAAAAGAAAACCGGTCTGAACGCGGCTTGGCCGAATGATCGGGGTGCCGTTTTCGCTCACCAATGGTGCTTTGACTTATAAGCTGTCCCGGCCTTGAGCCGGGACCGGTGTCCATAAACAGTTGGCCCCGGATCAAGTCCGGGGCAGCAGCGGAAAACAGCCGCATTGCGGGCCTGCAGTTGATGCTAAGGCCCGGGCCGGTCGGGCAGGGGAATGAACTCCTCTTCGTCGCCCGGCACGATGTCGAACCGTCCCTGACGCCAGTCTTCCTTGGCCTGCTCGATCCGTTCCTTGGACGAGGAAACAAAATTCCACCAGATGTAGCGTTCGCCGTCCATCGGCTCGCCGCCCATGACGACAAACCGCGCCGGCGCCGGGGACGTGTTTTCGATAACGAGATGATCGCCAGGTTTGACGACCATCAGCTGGGCCGGATCGAAAGTCTGTCCGGCAATCGTGATCTGCCCGGAGATCGTATAGATGCCGCGCTCTTCCCAACCTGCATCAAGCGGCACCTTTGCGCCCGGGTCCAGATGAATGTCGGCATAGAACATGTCCGAAGCTGTTTTGACCGGTGCCGTATGGCCGTAAAGCGATCCGGCAATCAGTTTGACTGACGCGCCTTGATCGGAAAACTCCGGCTGCTCGTCCGTGCCATGGTGCTGAAACGTGGGATCCGTTTCTTCCAAGTTTTTGGGCAGTGCCACCCAGCTTTGCAGGCCAAAGAGAGGACGCTTTTCATTGAGGCGTTCCGGCCGCTCGCGCTCGGAATGGACAATGCCCTTCCCAGAGCTCATCCAGTTGAGTGCGCCGGGCGCAATGGCGATTTCGGTGCCGAGGCTATCCCGGTGGTACATTTCGCCTTCAAACAGATAGGTGACGGTTGCAAGGCCAATGTGCGGGTGCGGGCGCACGTCAATGCCGCCGCCGACCAAAAGCTCCGCCGGACCCATCTGGTCGAAAAAGATGAACGGGCCGATCATCCGGCGCTTTGCGGATGGCAGCGCCCGGCGAACCGAGAAACCGCCAAGATCTGATGTGCGTGGCACGATAATGGTCTCGATCGGATCGCAGCTTGCAGCGTCCCCCGGCGTTGGATCCGGGCAATTCAACCAGCTCATGGGCCTCTCCCAATGTCACGTATGAGTTTCTTCTCTCCATAGATAGGGGATGTGCGCCGAAAGTGTCCATTGAACAGTCCGTTTCGGGACATCGCTTCAAAAAGGGATGTTCTATTAGTCCGATCAGGTGGGCCTTGACACTGTCCGGTCTCTGGCGGACATAGTTGAATAACACCCGGGGTGCCTTCGCAAAGAGGCTGAGATACCGCTGGGCACGGCACTGACCGTGCGGCGCGGGGACCCGATGAACCTGATCCAGGTCATGCTGGCGAAGGGATGGTGAGTGCAGCAGCCGGCAATGGACGTCCGTCCGGACCTGCATCTGCATTTCCACCACTTCGTTGTCTGACAAGCATTGACCGGGCGAACGGTTTGGCCGTTCGGTTGAGGAGTAGTCTGATGCTGTCTCTTGCAGCTGAAAAAGACGACCTGCCGTTGCCGCTTGGCGGCGGATCGAAGTCGGTCCTGATCAAGGGCGCCGGCGTTGCCGGCCTTGCCTTGGCTTATGAGCTCTTGAAACACAGTTTGAGTGTGACCGTGGTCGATCCGGCTGGTCCGGGTCCAAAAAGCGCTTCATGGCATGCAGGAGGCATGCTGGCGCCCTGGTGCGAACGGGAAAATGCTACTGAAGAGGTGCTTCTTCTCGGACGTGAAGCCGTCAATTGGTGGCACGACGCTCTGCCCGGACATGTTCAAAAGAATGGCACGCTTGTGATTGCGCCGCCCCGTGACAGGGCAGATTTGCAGCGCTTTGCCAGCCGGACGAGCGGGTATGAGTGGCGGGACAATGACGGCGTGGCCGCGCTCGAACCCGATTTGGGCAGCCGATTCTCAAAAGCGCTGTTTTTTGCTGAAGAGGGGCATCTTGACCCGCGCAAGGCGTTGGCCGCATTGAAGAGCTCCCTTGCGAGCAAGGGCGTCCGGTTCTTGCGGTCTGTCGATGGCGAAAGCGGCGGCTTTGATTTTGAAGCCGACTGCACAGGTATGAACGCCAGGCAAACCGGACTTCGCGGTGTCCGCGGCGAAATGGCAATCCTGCATGCGCCCGATGTCACCCTGTTACGGCCAATCCGGCTCCTGCATCCGCGCGTCCCGGTCTACATCGTGCCGCGGGACTCAGATCACTTCATGGTTGGAGCCACCATGATCGAAAGCGATCAGGAAGGGCCGGTCACCGTACGCTCGCTGATGGAACTCCTCAACGCCGCCTATACGGTAGATCCGGCTTTTGCCGAGGCAAAGATCGTCGAGACCGGGACCGGCATTCGTCCGGCCTATGCCAACAATTTTCCGCAGGTCCGGTTAGATGGCCGGCGCATTTCCCTCAACGGGTTTTACCGCCACGGTTTCCTGCTGGCGCCGGCCATGGCGCGGCAAGCTGTGGCACAAATCCTCTCATCCTTGAACGAGGCTGCAACATGAACCTCATCGTCAACGGCGAACGACAAACGGTGTTCGCTGTAACATTGGATGCGTTGCTGGAAGAGCTCGGGTTTGACCAAGAGTTTCTGGCAACGGCGCTCAACAGCGATTTCGTGGCTGCAGAAGAGCGGTCGATATGCGTTCTCACAGATGGTGACAGAATAGAAGTTCTGTCACCACGGCAAGGAGGCTGAGTGATGCCAGTCTTTTATGGCGATAACGTTGCTTCGCCGCTACTTCTGGGAACCGCGCAGTATCCATCACCTGAGATCCTGGCTGAGGCGATCCACACCTCTGGTACTGACATCGTCACTGTGTCGCTGCGCCGGGAAATGGCGGCAGGATCGGCAAGCAGCGGTTTTTGGGACCTGATCCGGGAGCTGAAAGTCAAGGTGCTGCCGAACACGGCAGGTTGCCATACGGTGAAAGAAGCAGTGACAACGGCCAAGATGGCGCGCGAAGTTTTTGGAACCAACTGGATCAAGCTTGAAGTGATCGGGCACCACGACAGCCTGCAGCCCGACGTCTTTGCTCTGGTGGAAGCGGCTAGGGTCTTGTCCGAAGACGGTTTCGAGGTGTTTCCCTATACGACGGCAGACATCGTTGTTGGGGAAAAACTGCTGGATGCCGGCTGTGAAGTTCTGATGCCCTGGTGCGCCCCCATCGGTTCCGCGCGTGGCCCAATTGATCCCGACGGTTTAAGAGCCTACCGGGCTCATTTCCCGGATGTTCGGCTGATAGTGGATGCCGGCCTTGGCCGCCCATCGCACGCGATGGAAGTCATGGAATACGGCTTCGACGCGGTTCTCTTGAATACGGCCGTTGCCAAAGCGGGAGACCCGGCCGCTATGGCAAAGGCGTTTGGAGCTGCGGTGCAAGCTGGCCGATTGGCGTATCAAGCTGAGCCCCTGGAGCCCCGCGATATGGCGGTTCCCTCAACCCCTGTGATTGGTATGGCAGTATTTGAATGAAACTCGATCCTTTTTATCTCATCGTTGACAGCTCTGATTGGATTGCGCGGCTGGTGCCGCTCGGCGTGAAACTTGTGCAGCTGCGCATTAAGGACCAGCCGGAGCCAGAAATCGCCCGACAGATCCGCGACGCCAAAGGCATCTGCGCAGATCATGATTGCCAATTGGTCGTGAACGATTATTGGCAGCTCGCCATTTCCGAAGGCTGTGATTTTGTTCATTTGGGTCAGGAGGATCTGGCAGATGCGGACGTCATCGCAATCCTTCAGGCCGGTCTGAGAATCGGAGTTTCCACCCACGATGGGGCGGAGTTGACAACGGCTTTGGCTGTCAATCCGGAGTATGTGGCGCTGGGCCCAGTGTACCCAACCATCCTGAAAAAGATGAAATGGGCGCCCCAGGGCCTTGAGAAAATCACCCGCTGGAAAGCGGACATCGGCGATCTGCCGTTAGTGGCAATTGGCGGGCTGAACGTTGATCGCCTGGCTGACGTGTTTGAGCACGGCGCGGACAGCGCGGCAGTGGTGACCGACATTACACGGAGCGCCGATCCGGAGGCGCGGACACGCGAATGGATCTCTGCAACGGAACAGTGGCGCTAAGGTCTCCGTTACTCAAACATCGCCTTATCGCGCGCGACTTGCTCGCGCAGGAAGTCCTGCACGGCCGCTACGTGGCGCAGGGGGCGCGAACTCTCGTGGGTGACCATCCAATAGGCGCGTTTCAATTTCATGTTCGGTAGTATTGGCACAAGACATGGATCTGCGCGGGCGATGAAGTCGTGCAGGATGCCAATGCCAGCGCCCGCCTTGACGGCTTCAGTCTGGCCGAGTGCGGAGGCAATTTCGAAGCGCGCGGTCCAGCCCTTAAAGAACTCCGTCCCATAATTGAGCGAAGCGGAATATAGCAGGTCCTCCACGTACCCGATCAGATTGTGCGCGCTCAAATCTCCAGGACTTGCCGGGATACCCCGTTCCGACAGATAGGACCTGGAGGCGTAGAGCCCGAGGGCGTAATCGACCAGTTTTCCGGCGATTAGGCGGCCCGTTTCCGGCCGCTCGATGGTGACGGCAATGTCCGCCTCCCGGCGGGACAGCGAAAAAGACCGGGAGACGGGAACAAGCTGAACTGTGAGGCCCGGATGCTGGCGCGTGAGCAGGCCGAGGCGCGGCGCGAGATACGCCACGCCGAACCCGTCCGGCGCACCGATGCGTACGGTGCCGGAAATCTCCGGTGTGTCATCGCCAAGATCGGCTTCTGCGGCCAGCGCTTCGGCCTCCATCGTTTCGGCGCGGTCGAAAAACCGGCTGCCGGCATCGGTCAAGACGCAGCCTGAGGTCGAGCGATCAAAGAGCCGGGTGCCAAGACTGTCTTCAAGGGCGGTCAACCGCCGGGCAACGGTGGCATGGTTCAGCCCGAGCCGTTTGGCCGCCGCCAGGATCTGCCCCGTGCGGGCTACGCCCAAAAAAATACGAATATCGTCCCAGTTCATAGAGTATGTCTTTATTGTCGTCCCGGACGCAGCGCAGCGACGATCCGGGGTACTTTCGCTTGCGGATGGCTGGTTTAGTTTTCGGCCCGGGTAGCCCCAGCTCCGCGCTCTGCTTGGCCCGGGTTGCGTGGGGTGGCTTTTGTGCCGGGTTTGTGATGCCTGTTTGTTATCAAGTTATAGTGGAGCTTATGCGTTCTAACTATAAAAAACGCACAACGGATGCGGATTTTCGGTTCTTGTAGAATGCAAAAATAAAAGCGAAAACAGCTGCAGCGTAATTTGGGTGGCAGTTATCAGCTGCCGTTGCTTCTGACGTTTTGGGAGAAACGAACATGGAAAAGATCGGTCATTTTATCGGCGGCAAACAGGTTGAGGGCACCTCGGGCCGGTATGCCGACGTCTACAACCCGGCAACCGGTGAAGTTCAGGCGCAGGTCGCGCTTGCTACCACCGCCGAGATGGAAGCTGCCGTTGCCAACGCTGCCGCCGCGCAGCCGGCCTGGGCTGCGCAGAACCCGCAAAAACGTGCCCGCGTAATGATGAAGTTCGTGGATCTCATCAACCGCGACATGGACAAGCTGGCCGAGAAGCTGTCTTCCGAACACGGCAAGACCTTTGTTGACGCGAAGGGCGACGTGCAGCGCGGTCTGGAAGTGATCGAGTTTTGCATCGGCGCGCCGCATCTCCTGAAAGGCGAATTCACTGACAGCGCGGGCCCGGGCATTGACATGTACTCCATGCGCCAGCCGTTGGGCGTTGTAGCCGGGATCACCCCGTTCAACTTCCCGGCCATGATCCCGCTCTGGAAGATGGGTCCGGCGCTCGTTGCCGGTAACGCGATGATCATGAAGCCGTCCGAGCGCGATCCGTCCGTTCCGATGATGCTGGCTGAACTGTTGAAAGAAGCGGGTTTGCCGGATGGCGTGTTGAACGTCGTCAACGGTGACAAGGAATCGGTCGATGCGATCCTCGACAATCCGACCATTCAAGCTGTCGGCTTTGTCGGCTCCACGCCGATCGCCCATTACATTTATCACCGGGCTGCCGAGAATGGCAAACGGGCGCAGTGCTTCGGCGGTGCTAAAAACCACATGATCATCATGCCGGATGCGGACATGGATCAAGCAGCGGACGCGCTTGTTGGTGCCGGTTATGGCGCGGCAGGTGAGCGCTGCATGGCGATCTCCGTTGCCGTTCCGGTTGGTGATGAAACCGCAGACCGCTTGATCGAAAAACTGGTCCCGCGCGTCGAGGCACTGAAAGTCGGTCCATGGACTGCCGGTGACGATATCGATTTCGGTCCGGTCGTGACCAAGGCCGCACAGGAAAACATCCTGCGCTTGATCAACTCAGGCGTCGACCAGGGCGCGAAGCTGGTCGTCGACAATCGTGACTTCTCTATGCAGGGCTATGAAAACGGTTTCTTCGTTGGGCCGCACCTGTTCGACCACGTCACCAAGGACATGGACATTTACAAGACCGAGATCTTCGGTCCGGTGCTGTCAACCGTGCGCGCCAAGACCTACGAGGAAGCCATTGGCCTTGCCATGGATCACGAGTATGGCAACGGCACGGCGATCTTCACCCGCGACGGTGACACGGCCCGCGATTTTGCCAACCGGATCAACATCGGCATGGTCGGCATCAACGTGCCGATCCCGGTGCCGCTCGCCTACCACACGTTCGGTGGCTGGAAGAAATCCGGCTTCGGCGATCTGAACCAGCACGGTCCGGATGCCTTCAAGTTCTACACGCGGACAAAAACGGTGACGTCCCGCTGGCCGTCCGGTATCCGGCAGGGGGCGGAATTCTCCATCCCGACGATGAAATAAACGTTTGAGCAAAACCGCGAAACACGAGAAAAGGCAGCTTTTTCGGCTGCCTTTTCTGCTTTTTGGGGCTTGATGCGGTTTGCCGGGATGTCGGTCTTGGCGACCGATCCATCTTTACGTGCAACAGTGGGCATATATCCTGAAGATGGTTGCCTAATTCGACCGCACGGCCCGGTCGTTGGCGTAACGAGGAAAGCTGATGATTTCCAGGCACGGCGTACGCCGTCTGTTTGCCAAGCAGCAAACAGACAACACGGGCGGCTTTTTTGAGCGCGTTCGCGACGATGTGCACTGGGAAGTGATGGGGTCTCATCCGTATGCGGGGACCTATACGTCGAAGTCTGCGTTGCTTGAAAAGGCGGTCAGGCCTCTGGCCAGAAAGCTGAACGAGGGCATCGTTCTCTCCGTTGAGGAGGTTTATCTCGACGGAAATGTCGCGGTGATCGAGTTGCGCGCCCTTTCGAGCGCCAAAAATGGCATGCCCTATAACAACACATACTGCTGGGTTTGTACGTTCGATGAGGACGGAATGATATCAAGGGTCCGCGCGTATCTGGATTCTGCTCTTCTTGCCCAGGTGATTGACCAAAACTGAAAGGCGGTTGTTTCCCGACATACCGGTGACACACTCGTGTTATTCGCTCAAAGTTTGAAATCCCTTTTATGGGTTCTGAACGGCAAGGAAAACGAAATGCTGGAAAAAGAAGCAGTGCGGGCATTGTTCAAGAACCTGGAAACCGGTCACGGCGACCAGTTCTTCAATAGGGTTCGAGAGGATGTCGATTGGACAGTCATGGGGACACATCCTCTTGCGGGACACTATTTGTCTAAAGCGGATTTCCACTCCCATACGTTTACGCGTCTCAACAAAGTCCTGCAGGACGGCATTCTCCTCTCCGTTGTTGACATCTTTGTCGACGGTGATGTCGCAATCGTCGAGCTGCGTGCTATTTCAACGGCCAACAACGGAAAGCCCTTTGACAACCGGTATTGCTGGGTCTGCAGCTTCGATGCCGACGGTATGATTTGTAAAGTGAGAGCCTATTTGGACTCTGCAATGGTCGCACAGCTGTTTGAGGAAAACGCGGAAGTATAAACCGCCAATCGATCAACAAGCAGCGGCACCGAGACACCGGCGCCGCTCAGGGTTTGTTATGCAGCGGCAGAAGATTCTGCCTCGACCATCCGATCGGCGGTGTAATGTGCCATTGACACGAGACCATCGATTTCAGCCATGATGGCTTTGAAGCCTGGATCAGACATGACTTTCTGCCCGGCGGCTTTGGCCGTTGCCAGGTCGCGCCACATGACAACATCGGCAAAGAGGCTTGCGTCGTCGCAGGCCTCATAGGCGGACCAGGACAAAAAGCCCTCATAATTGCGAACGACGTCTTGCGCTGCGCGCCTGGCAATGCGCGCCCTGGCGCGATCCTTGACTTTGAAAACCACCAGTTCGAGGCACGGAGTTGTCATGATGGATTACCCTTTTCGGTTTTGCTGTTGAGGAAACAATGTCCGCTGACTTTGTTGCACAGGCCTCCTGCCAGCTTCCTGTCAGGAGAAACCGCTGGTGATTGGGGTAAAATCCGCGCTCAAACCTTGGGTTAGATGGAAATTTGGAAAAACCGCGTGTAAGAGTGGTTGAAACAAGACAAAGGGGCAAAAAGCCTCAGTGACATCGCGGGGGGAGCGCGGCGATAAGCAGTCCATGACAAAAGGGAATACCAAACGGGCAAGAAAACTGGGCGCGAGCATGACGACTGCCGATGCGGCTGATGGGCCGATCGGCGTGCCGGATGATGCCTGCGCGAAGGCTCTGCGGCGTGCCGGATTGCTGTTGGCGTTCGCCGATCTCATTTGGATTTTCCAGGCCGGATTGATTGCGTTTGCTGCTGCTCTCTTGCTTCAACCCTTCTTGGGTCCGGCAAGCGCAGACATCTCCCTTGAAAGCTCTGTTCCGGTTCTCGTTGCCGGTTTCGGTGTCATTTCGCTGGCGTTTGTTCGCATGGTCTTGCAGACAAGGGGCATGAATTCGGCGCGCCGGGCAGCCCGGAGTGTGCAAAGTGCGGCGCGAACCCGGTTGCTTAAAGCTGCCGTCGAAGTTTCGCCCGCGACAGCTTTTCCATTTTCTGGTGCCTTTGCCGCCCATTTGACCGAGCAAGTGGATCTACTTGGGCCGTATTACCAAAACTATGTGCCGCAAATGATGCGGGTGAAGGTCGTTCCGCTAGTCATTGTTGTGGCGGTGCTGCCCGTCAGCTGGATTGCCTCTCTCATTCTGCTGATCTGTGGCCCGTTGATCCCGGTCTTCATGGCCCTGATTGGTATGCGGGCCAAAAAAGCCAGTGCGCACCAGCAGAACGAACTGACACGACTGAGCGGGACGTTGCTGGACCGGATCAGAGGGTTGGAAACGCTCACTCTGTTTGGTGCACTTGATCGCACGTTGCAAAGTGTCAATGACGCTGGAGAGCGGTTCCGGTCCGGCACAATGAATGTCCTGAAGATCGCGTTTCTGTCTTCGACGGTGCTGGAGCTTTTTTCCGCGCTTGGGATAGCCTTTGCCGCTGTCTATATCGGCTTTTCACTCCTTGGAGACATCTCGATCGGAACATGGGGTTCGCCGCTGACTTATGGCGGAGGTCTTTTTGTTCTGTTGCTGGCACCGGAGTTTTTCGCGCCCTTGCGCGGGTTTGCAGCCGCCTACCATGACCGGGCAGCAGGTTTGGCAGCTCTGGAAAGCCTTGCCGGTCTTGAAGACAGCTTTCCAGCACCCGAGGCAAGCAATGCTGAAAAGAGCGAAGCGGTCACGTTCCATGTCGGAAGCAGCGTACCAACCATCCGGTTTGAGGACGTTTCGATCCGGTTCGGCGAGCTCTCGGTCTATGATGGTCTCACATTGGATATCCCGTCTGGCCAAACGCTTCTGCTGTTTGGTCCGAGCGGTAGCGGCAAGACAACACTGATCGACTGTATCCTGGGTTTCCACACACCAGCAGACGGTGCCGTAACAGTTGACGGGCAGGCGCTGACAACAGCAGTGGCCAAGGAATTGCGCCAGAGCGCTATGTGGCTCGGTCAGTCGCCAAAGCTGTTTCATGGCTCGATAAAAGCCAACCTATTGCGTGGCGCGGGACCTGGCGAATGCATCAGCGACGACGACCTTTGGAACGCTCTTAGGCTTGCCGGTGCGGAGGGACTGGTCCGTGGGTTGCCGCGCGGACTTGGCACACAGCTCGGCGAGGATGGTTTTGGTCTTTCTGTTGGCGAGATCCGGCGGATTGCGCTCGCAAGGGCAGCTGTGCGCAAATCGGCTAAGATCCTTTTGGCGGATGAGCCGACAGCAGGGCTTGATGATGAAACCGCTGCCGATGTGATCTCCGGGTTGCAAAAGCTGTGCGCCAACCGGACGGCGGTTATTGCGACCCATAACCCGGCCATTCTGGCTCTTCCGGGGCAAAAGATCGATCTTGCCCGATTGGCTGGAGCGAAGGTTCTGGAGACAGCCGGATGAGCGCTGTTCTGAGCTTTGTCTCCCGCCACTTTCGGCACAATCGCCTATCCTTTTGTCTCGGGATTGCGGCTGCACTGGTTCCGGCAATTTCCGGCCTGTTGCTGTTGGGTGTGGCAGGCTGGTTCATCACGGCTGCCGGTATTGCCGGAGCGACAGGTGTGTTTTTGAACATCTTTGCCCCGAGCGCCATGATCCGGGCTTTGGCGATCTTGCGAACGGCCGGCCGGTATGGCGAACGGATGCTGACCCATGACGCAACATTCCGGTACCTCGCGGATCTGCGCACAAAGCTCTTTGCAGCAATGGCGTCGAAGTCGCTGTCCGGACAGCGATCCGGCCTGTTGTTGAACCGCCTGACCATCGACATTTCCGCACTGGACGGTGTTTATCTCCGGTTGGTTGTTCCTTCTGCGGTAATATCGACGGTCTCGCTCGCGGCTCTTGCGATCTGGTTGTCCATGCCGCCAATCGTATTTGCCGCTGGCGTGGTTTGCCTCAGCGGCTGGTTCGGGCTCGCAGTCTATGCGGTGCGCAGTGCCGACAAGAAACTTGCCCGCCGGGCGGACGCTGCCAATGAAGCCATTCGTCTGAGAGCAACCGACATGGTCGCCGGCCGCCGGGATCTTGCGGTGTTTGGGGGGCTGGAGCCGGTTGTTGAAACCATTCGGCAGGCGGATGACAGCCAAGGCGCAGCGGAAGATTTGGAAGATCGCCGGGCGGTACGCTTGACCGGGTTTTCGGCCGCGCTCGGACAGGTGTTTGTGGCCCTGATGCTGGTCGCCGTTTCGCTCTCGGTCATGGCGAACGATATCTCTCCCGGTCTCGGCATTGCTCTTGTCCTTGCAGCCATAGCCGTTCCCGAGATCATCGGGTCTATCCTGCCGGGGCTTGCAAAACTACCCCGTATTGCTTTGGCGGCAGACCGGACAAACACTTTACTGGCGCCGTCTCAATCGGACGAAAGAGCTGGTGTCGACCAAAGAAACGACAACAACCAGGAAGAGCCAGTCACTGGTTCAATTCTAAAGTTCGAGTCGGTGTCATTCGGCTATCCCGGTGCAGAGCGCACTGTTCTGGAAAATCTGTCCTTTGAACTTTCAGAGAAACAAACGCTGGCAATTGCGGGGCGCAGTGGATGCGGCAAGAGCACAGTTGCCGCACTTGCCTCCAGAATGCTGGTTCCAGGCAAGGGTCGGATCCTTCTGAATGGTCAGGATCTGGCTAATGTGCCCGAAGCAGAGCTTCGTTCACGCGTCACGGTTCTGAGCCAGCGTCCGCATCTTTTCAATGACACGGTCGGCGCGAACCTGAGGATTGCGAACCCGTCTGCAAGCGATACCGAACTCTGGATCGCGCTGGCGCAAGCGGCCATCGCGCAGCGGATCTCAGAAAGCCCGGATGGACTTGATACGGTCATCGGGGAGGGGGGGCTTGGTCTGTCTGGTGGTGAACAGCGGCGGATTGCTCTCGCACGTGCGTTTTTGACAAATCCGGACCTGTTTATCCTGGATGAAATGACGGAAGGATTGGACACGGCGACGACAACAGACGTCCTGGAGCGGTTCTTCTCTTTCCGGGGGCGCGCTGCTGTTCTCATGATCGCGCACAAGCGGATCGAATTGGAATCGGCCGGCAGCGTTTTGTTTCTCAATCAGAGAAAAGCCGATCTTGCAGCGGAATAAAGTGACTTCAGTTTATCTCGAATTTGTAATTTCGTATTCTTTTTTATGTAGTTAGACGCCCAGCTATATCGTTTGGCTGCATTGACCTCAAGATACACCTGGGTCACCATCTCATCAAAGGCTCAGGCCGGACGGGCTTAAAGGGGAACCCGATGGAACTCAACGTCGTCGATCTGTCGCGGCTGCAGTTTGCCATGACTGCAATGTACCATTTCCTGTTCGTGCCGCTGACCATCGGGCTCTCGATCCTGCTTGCCACGATGGAAACGGTCTATGTCATGACCGGTCGCGAAATCTGGAAACGGATGGTGAAGTTCTGGGGAACCCTGTTCGGCATCAATTTCGTGCTCGGGGTCGCCACGGGGCTTACCATGGAGTTCCAGTTCGGCATGAACTGGGCCTATTTCAGCCAGTATGTCGGGGATGTGTTCGGCGCGCCTCTGGCCATCGAAGGCTTGATGGCATTCTTTCTCGAAGCGACCTTTGTCGGCCTGTTTTTCTTCGGCTGGGACAGACTGACGAAGCGCCAGCACCTCGCAGCGACCTGGGCCGTTGCTTTCGGAACCAATTTTTCAGCGCTCTGGATCCTGATCGCGAACGGTTGGATGCAGCATCCTGTCGGTGCGGAGTTCAATCCCGACACAATGCGGATGGAAGTCACCAGCTTCTATGAAGTCCTGTTCAACCCGGTTGCCCAGGCAAAATTTGTTCACACTGTATCGGCCGGTTATGTAACCGCTGCGATGTTCATGATCGGGATCTCAGCGTGGTACATGCTACAGGGCCGGCACCTGCAGATCGCGAAGCGGTCTATGGCAATTGCCTCGGCATTCGGCTTTGCGTCGGCACTGTCCGTCGTCGTTCTAGGCGATGAGAGCGGCTACGAAGCCAACTTGAACCAGAAGATGAAACTCGCAACCATCGAAGCCATGTGGCACACGGAACCGGCCCCGGCCGCGTTCAATGTTGTTGCCTTGCCCGACATGGAAACGCGGGAAAACATCTTCGCAATCGAAGTCCCTTACGTCATGGGTTTGATCGCCACGCGGTCTCTTGATACCGAGATCCCGGGAATTACCGAGCTTGTGGAGCGGTCAAAAGATCGGATCCGGCAGGGCGCTATCGCGTGGAATTCCTTACAGAAAATCAGGGAGAATCCAGCAGAGGCAAGCGAGGAATTGCGGGAAACCTTCCGCCAGAACGCTGATTCTCTTGGATACGCCTATTTGCTGTTGCCCTATACCGACAATCCGATGGAAGCGACTACAGAGCAGGTTGATGCGGCTGCCTGGTCGACAGTGCCGAATGTCTGGCCGATGTTCTACGCTTTCCGGATTATGGTGGCGTGCGGTTTCTTCTTCATTCTGCTGACCGCGGTGTTCTTCTACTATTCGTCCGCGGGACGGCTCGAAACACTGATCGAAAAGCGCCGGTGGATCCTGCATGTCGCCGTCTGGTCTATTCCGCTGCCATGGATTGCGTGTGAGATGGGCTGGTTCGTCGCCGAATATGGCCGCCAGCCATGGATCATCGAGAGCATGTTGCCCACAACCGTCGGGGTTTCAAGCTTGTCCGTAGCAGAAGTCCTGTTGACGCTCGTCGGCTTTGTTGCGCTCTACAGCACGCTCCTAGTCATCGAGATCGCGTTGATGATCAAGTACATCAAGATCGGACCGGAGGACGGCGAGAAGATCGCACCAACCCCGCCACCGTCCGTTTCGGCGCCCTCACCAGCCTCAGCAGTTCCGGCGGAGTAAACGATCATGGTCCTATACGAACTCATCGATTACTCGACCCTGAAAGTGATCTGGTGGTTGCTGCTCGGCATTTTGCTGATCGGTTTCGCCGTAACCGACGGTTTCGATATGGGCGTTGGAACGCTCCTGCCGTTCATCGCCGAAACCGATATCGAGCGGCGTGTCGTGATCAACACGATCGGTGCCACCTGGGAAGGCAATCAGGTCTGGTTCATCTTGGGGGGCGGTGCGATCTTTGCCGCCTGGCCGCCACTGTATGCCATCAGCTTTTCCGGTTTTTACCTGGCCATGTTCGTGGTCTTGGCGGCTATGATCCTGAGGCCAGTGGCCTTTAAGTATCGCTCCAAACGGCCTGACCCTAATTGGCGCAGCGCCTGGGACTGGGCACTCTTCACCGGGTCTTTTGTGCCCGCGCTGGTGTTTGGTGTTGCGGTCGGCAACGTTCTTCTTGGGGTGCCATTCCGGCTCGATAATGAACTTCGCATGACCTATGACGGCTCGTTCTTTGGTCTGTTCTCGCCATTTACGCTTCTCTGCGGTCTTTTGTCGGTCACAATGTTGGTGATGCACGGAGCGGTCTGGCTGGTAATGCGGACAACCGGGGAGATTGCTGCACGGGCCAGAAAGGCCGGCACCTTTTCAGCTCTCGGCGGGATCCTTCTCTTCGGCGTTGGCGGTTATCTTGTCGTGAGCGGTTATGTGGAGGGGTTCCGGATCACGTCAGAGGTTGATCCGAACATGCAAGCCAACCCGCTCGCCAAACAGGCGGTTGTTGAGGGCGGTGCCTGGATGCGGAACTATGCGGCTTATCCGGTGCTTTGGCTTGCCCCGATCATGGGGTTCCTGGGGATGCTCGGCACGCTTTTATTGCTGCAAACGCGTCTTGAAATGCCGATTTTTGCGTTCTCGAAGATGGCTGTATTCGGGATTATTGCCACCGTCGGTGTTTCGATGTTCCCCTTCATCTTGCCGTCATCAGTACAACCGGAGGCGAGCTTGACTGTTTGGGACGCCTCTTCGACACATCGCACGCTCTTCAACATGCTCGTGGCGGTCGTCATCTTCCTGCCGATCATCCTGGTTTACACGGCCTGGGTCTACAAGGTGCTGTGGGGCAAGATTGATGAAGAAACCATCGAACGCGACAACCACACGGCCTACTGAGGCACGCAGAGACGGAGACGAAATCTCATGTGGTACTTTGCCTGGATCCTGGGAATGCCGCTCGCCTGTTGTCTGGCGATCTTGAATGCAATGTGGCTTGAGTTGCGCTCTGAAGACGAACGGCGCCGGGGTCTCAAGCCGGACTAAAGGCAAAGAGCCGTGTCTCTGACGGCCGCTGCGCCGCGAAAAAGGAACACCGGGTCAAAACGGCTGCGATCATGCGGCCGTTTTGTCTTTTCAAGGTGCGATTGAGCGTGCCTTCCTCGTCTCCTGAGTGGTCTATGTGCTGACCTAAGGTAATAATTCAAATTTCAATTGTATTTTTCAGTTGCCCGACAAGTCCGGTATTGGCAGGCTTCGGGTTAGCCGCGTTGATTGCCTTTTCATTCAGTAGAAACACAAGCAATCATCGCTGGAAGAAAGGCGAGAATGCAGACTTTTACGTTGTTGAGACTGATTGCCGTTTCTATTTTTCTCGTTTTTTCCGGGGTTGTACCCGCGCGCGCCGAGACTGTTGGTGCTGTTATTTTTACGAATGCCAAGATGGATGGTTCCTTCAACGAACTCGCAGCAATCGGGTCTGAGCGGGCCGCGGCTGAGTTTGGACTTGAAATCAGGGAATGGATCAGCACGGATCCGGACGAGACAATGAACGTCATCCGGCAGTTCGCGAAGTCCGGTGTGAATCATATCCTGACGCTGGGATTTGAGAGTTCGGAACTGGTTCGCACCACGGCGATGGAGTTTCCGGATGTCAAATTCACAAGCATCGATGGTGTCATCAGTGACCTTCCCAATGTCCGGTCTATCCTCTTTGCGGATGACGAGAGCGGATTTCTTGCAGGTTATGTTGCCGGCCTGAAGACAAAAACCGGGACAGTGGGGACCATTGGCGGGATGGATATCCCACCGGTGCGCCGGTTCATGTGCGGATTTGAAGCCGGGGCGAGATATGCCAATGCTGATGTCAGTGTGTTGTCATCTTTTGTGGGTCAGGACATGTACGCTTTCCGGAACATTCAAGGTGGAAAGGCGATCGCAGACAAGATGTTTGCAGATGGGGCTGACGTGATTTTTGCACCGGCCGGAATGGCCGCGGAAGGCGTCGCAAGGGCCGCTCGAGAGCAAGATGCCCATGTGATCATGGTGGATGCCAACAAGAACGGGTTTTTGCCAGGAACTGTTCTGACCAGTGCTTTGAAACGGGTCGATGAGGCGGCCTATGCGACTTGGAAAGCTGCGATCGATAACACATGGACGCCGGGGTTGGTTGTAATGACAACCCGTGACAAAGGCGTCGGCTGGGCGGTTGACGAGCACAACAGGGCGCTGGTTTCCGATGTCGAAGACCAGGTGAATGCAATCGTGGATGGATTGGCCGCCGGCAGCGTTGCGATTGTGCCTGGGGACACTGTTGCTGGCTGCGCCGATGTTCTTTGAAGCTTTGCCGGAAACAAAAAAGCCCCGGAGCAGTCCGCGCCGGGGCTTGATCCAAAAGGCTGCAGTTTAAGCAGCTTTTGCTTTGGATGCCTTGAGGCTCTCCAGAATGTTCTGCGGAGATGAAACACCGTATGGGTCGGTTTCGCAGTTGTCAGAGAATCCTTCTTCTTCGAACCACTGCTCAACAATGCCGTCGGTGACGACCGCGCCATAGCGCCAGGACCGCATGCCGAATCCAAGATTGTCCTTGGCGACCAGCATGCCCATTTTGCGGGTGAATTCACCAGAGCCGTCCGGAATGACTTTGACCTTGTCGACGCTCTGAGCCTTTGCCCAGGCGTTCATGACAAAGGCATCGTTCACGGAGATGCAGTAGATTTCGTCGACACCTTCGGCCTTGAAGTCATCGAACAGTTTTTCAAAGTCCGGCAGCTGATAGGTGGAGCAGGTGGGGGTGAAAGCACCCGGAAGGGAGAACAGCACGACCTTCTTGCCTTTGAAGTAGTCATCGCTTGTCTTGTCGTCCCACCGAAACGGGTTCGGGCCTTCGATGGACTCGTCGCGGACACGGGTACGGAAGGTGACAAAAGGAACTTTTTTGCCGAGCATTTATAGACTCCAGGAAATGGATTTTGAATTTGCTTTCAAACCGGTAGGAGGTGCAGCGCCCGGGAGGAGGTGGGCCGGCCCGTTATCCAGTCTGAAAGCGAAAGGACAGGCCCGACCTAGCGCACTTGCTGCGCTGCGGCAAGGCGCGACGGTTCAATGCGATGCGGCAAATTCACAGATTGCTGAGACTGAGACCACGCGTTCGACGTGGTCTCAACTGGAGGTCTGATTTGCTAGTGCGCGCCGGTCAGGGACACCTTGAATTTGGCACCATCGCTCACTCCTGAAATCTGGAAGAAATGGGCTGGACCTGTTTTCGGCCGCACGATCCAGACCTCCATCGGTTTTGCATTGGCAACATCAAGTTGGATATGCCGGACAGTCAGGTTTTTCCCTCCGACCGAGGTTTGCGTATCGCCGAGATCTTTCACCTTTGCCTTGAAGACGGACATCTCCTCCGTGTCGATGATTGTCAGAGAGCTTGGCAGATCATAACCATTCGACTGCCAATAGAGCGGCAGGCCGATCAGTGATGTATCGAAATGGTCTGTTGTCAGGCGTTTATGCTGCGGAGAGTCCCGCTTGTCTGACAGGAGAATGCCGGCGACAGTCATCGCATCTCCGGCGTACGGCACAACCGTCGCAATAACCTCTTTTGCCAAGCCAGCAAGCTCCTCGGTTTCAAGCTGTTCCGGTGTCTTCATCTCGGCTGTAAATGCCAGATAGCTGCTGCCGGACCGCTGAATCTTTGTCCAATAGGTTTTCTTGTTCTCAACCAGCCTGTTGGAGGCTGCATCAAGATATCCGTCAACGGAGATTGTTTCTTCCAGAACGCTGTTGATGCGTACCTTGCTGAAGAATGATTTTGTTTCGATCTGAGTGGACAATTTCAGTCCGTGACCGCCATCTGGCTGCTGAACGTATTCATGAACGATTTGGCCGACCGGTTTTCCATCGAGTTCAATTTCATAGGTAAGGGGGGAAGCCGCATGGGCGGCCGACAGGCTGCCAAGGACCAAACCTGCGAAAACACTTGAGGTGACGATAATTGATCTTAAGAAGCGCATGTTGAATGAGGCCTGAGTTTTGGAGCAGATGCTCCAGTTAAGACAGGAGGAAAGGGCGTAAGCCCGCAAAGTTCGATAAGTTTCCATAACTGTTGCAGCACGCAGGAAGCTGGGATGGTCTGGTGCTCTGTGCTTATTTAAACGAACGAACGTTCGTTTACAATATATGTATGTTTCGTTTTTCGTGCGCGCCTGTAGTGCCGGCAATTGTTCGGTGTGTTTCACCGATCACCAAAAAGCGAAGACGCTGGTATCGCCGATAACCGGGACGGGCTATTGCGGGATCACAGGCTGAGCCGTTACAACATGGTCGGAATCACGTGTTGCAGTTCGGAATTTTCATGCAAAACTTGTTAAAAGCGGTGCGCTGGCTGTGCATGGGGCTCGCCGTCATCGTTTTTGCCGGCCAGCTGGCCATGGTGCTGATGCGGTATTTGCTCGGTGTCGGCTTTGTCGAACTTCAAGATGCTGTCAGTTATTCGTTTGCGGCGCTGGTTGCACTGTCCGTCGCTGTAACCTTTGACCGGGACCGTCACGTGCGGGTGGACGTTTTCCGCCAGATCTGGTCGGAATGCGTGAACCAGCGGATTGACCGGGCGGGAGACCTGCTGTTCGCACTTCCGGTCTTCGGGCTGATGCTGTGGGCGGCGTATCCGCTCGTCAAAAGCTCCTGGCTCATTCTGGAAGGCTCCCAGGAAACCGGCGGTCTCCCGGGGCTCTTTGTCGTTAAGACCTGTCTCGTCATCCTCCCCGCATTGATCCTTTTGATTGTGCTTAAAAGACTTGTTGGTGCTGTCCGCCGGAGCGTTTCATGAATCCCGATCTTCTCTGGCTTGTTGTCCTGGCTCTGGCCGTCTTTGCCGGGATCCTTTCCGGCGTTCCGGTCCTATTGGCAATCGCCGGTGCGCCGACGCTCGTTGCCTTGATCGCCGCATCTGCCGGACAATTTGATCTCGGTTATTTCCAGGCCGTGCCGCAGCGTGTGTTTGGCGTGATGACCAATCCGCTCCTGCTTGCGGTTCCATTGTTCGTGTTGATGGGTCTGTTGCTTGAGAAATCCCAGCAAGCGGAAAAAATGCTGAAAAGCCTGACCGCCGCGCTCGGTGGCAATCAGTCCGCGCTCGCTCTGGCGGTTGTTTTGGTCAGTGCGCTGATCGCGGCCTCGACGGGTATCATTGGTGCGACCATTGTCATGCTTGGAACGATCACGCTGCCTGCGCTTTTGAAGGCGGGGATCAACAAGCATATGAGCAGCGGCCTGATTTGCGCCAGCGGTACGCTCGGCCAGATCATTCCACCGTCAATCGTTTTGATTTTGCTTGGAGACCAGATCTCCAACGCCTATTTCGAAGCGCAACAGGAAGCCGGTAATTTTGCGCCTGACCCGGTCACTGTTGGTGATCTCTTTGCAGGTGCCCTGTTGCCGGGTCTTCTGCTGGTGGCGCTGTATTCCGGCTACGTGTTCTTCAATCTGCGCGGCAAAGCGTCGGAGACCGAAGAGACTGCTGATTCACCAAAATCCTCGCTTTCGGAGCTTTTGAAGAACATCGCGCCGACACTCGGTCTCATCATTGCTGTGCTGGGCAGCATTCTGATCGGGGTTGCAACACCGACGGAGGCGGCCGGCGTTGGCGTTGCCGGTGCACTGGTGATTGCAGCGGCCGGGCAGGGTGCGCGTGCGTTTTGGACGGCATCTGCCTGTGCAGCTCTTGCAGTTTTACTCCTGATGCTTCGGCAAAACGGACTGTTCGGTCTTGAGTTCGCCGGTGGCAAGATCGCCTGGACGCTGCCGACACTTGCCGCAGTCGGAGCAGTTGTTGTGCTCGGAGTACTGCTTGCCGCGGTCGTGATGGCTTTGCCCCGCCGCAATGTCTTGGGCTCCGCCCTCAGCGAGACAGTCATCATCACCGGTATGATCTTCGGCATTGTGATTGCCGCAAGTATCCTCTCCCTGGTATTCCGCGGCTTTAACGGTGACGAACATGTTTCCGAGTTGCTGCAATCTCTGCCGGGGGGCGCCTATGGCATGCTGCTCCTCACGATGCTCGTGATCTTCCTGCTCGGTTTCATACTGGAATTCGTCGAGATCATTTTCATCGTTGTGCCGATCGTTGGGCCAATCATCCTGCAGACGGACATCAGTCCGGTCTGGTTCGCCGTTCTGATCGCGCTTAACTTGCAAACATCTTTCTTGACGCCGCCCTTCGGCTTTGCCTTGTTCTATTTCAGATCGGTTGCGCCCGATACGATCCGGACCCGGGACATCTATGTTTCGGTCCTTCCGTTCGTCGGCTTGCAATTGTTTGCTCTGGTCCTGGTGGCCACTGTTCCGGCTCTGGCAACCTGGCTGCCGGACGTTTTGTTTAAATAGAAATCATCTGAGGGAGACTTTCCATGAAAAGACGTGATTTCCTGAAGGCTGGGGCCGTTGCAGCACCCGCCACAATGCTTGCAGCACCAGCGATCGCGCAGGGCAAGATCGAATGGAAAATGCCAACGTCCTTTCCGGCCAAGGCACCGGGTGTCGGCACCAATGCAACGACGTTTGCCGCGCGCGTCAATGCTATGTCGGATGGTCAGCTGACGCTAAAAGTCTTTTCCGGCGGCGAACTGGTACCGCCCTTTGGCGTTGAAGATGCCGTGGAACAGGGTACGGCCGAGATCGGCCATTCCACGCCGTATTATGCGGCTTCCAAGAACTCGGCCCTTCACTTCTTTTCTGCCGTGCCGTTTGGCATGACGGCGGTTGAAACGACAGCCTGGCTTCAGTACGGCGGCGGCCAGCAGCTTTGGGACGAGATCTACGCCGAGCGTGGCCTCAAGCCCTTCTACTCAGGCAGTTCCGGTGTCCAGGCAGCTGGCTGGTTCAAGAACCCGGTCAACAGCCTTGAAGACCTTGCCGGTTTGAACATGCGGATTGCTGGTCTTGGCGGAGAAGCGATGCGCAAGATTGGCGTCAATGCGGTTCTCCTGCCGCCTCCGGAAATCTTCCCGTCCTTCCAGTCCGGTGCGATTGATGCAGCTGAATGGGTTGGGCCGCTGCTCGACCAGGCGTTCGGCCTGCAGAAAGTTGCCAAATACTGCTATGTCCCGGCCTTCCACGAGCCGTCCGCGGCGCTTGAAATTGTCGTCAACAAGGACGCTTATGACGGTCTTCCGGCACATCTGCAGGCAGTGATTGAGAATGCCGCCGCTGCGGCTTCCGTCGAGACGACTGCGCAATTCGATTATTACAATGCGCTGTCCTTGAAGAGCCTCCAGGAAGACGGCGTCACCTTTGGTGCCTTCCCTGATGATGTGATCGCGGCACTCAAGACGGCTGTTGCAGAAGTCATGGCGGAAAATGCGGACGCGAATCCGCGCTTTGCGGAAGTTCAAAAGAGCTACAATACGTTCCTCGATCTCGCCAAGGATTATGCCACCTTGGTCAAGGAAGCGACCTTCACGCAGCGCGTATAAAGCTTAAAGGCCGGGAGAGATCCCGGCCTTTTTTGAAAATGGGGCACAGACAGACCTAAGGCTGCGACCGGCTTTCCCGCAGCACGATGAAGATCCCGCTGGCGATGATGATCGCCGCGCCGACATATGTGGCCCAATCAGGAATTTCGTTCCAGAAAAGCCAACCGAGAAGTACTGCCCATAAGAGCGCCGTGTAATCGAGTGGCGCGACCACCGAGGCCGGTGCCAGTCGGAAGGCTTGGGTGATCATAGTAATGCCTGCGGTGCCGAAGACTGCGTTTGTCAGGAAAATCCAAAGATCCTCCGACCGGACGGGGACCCAGACGAACGGCAGGGTAAGTGCTGAAAGCAATGCGCCCGTGCCTACGAGATAGAGCATTAAAGTCCAGACACTCTCCTTCGGATCGACCCAGCGGGCACTGAGCATCAGGCATGCGTAAAGCAGAGCTGTTGCTAGCGGCAGAAGTGACACGGCTTCAAAGGGTCCGGAGCCCGGCCGCATGACGATCACGACACCGGCAAAACCCGCGATAACTGCCGACCAGCGGCGCCAGCCGACCTTCTCACTGAAAAACAGCACGGACAGCGCAGTTACAAACATAGGCGCGATGAAAACCAATGTGGTCGCTTCGGCCAGGCCGAGATAACGGAAACTGGTAAAAAACAGATATGCGGCAAAGATCCAGAAAAACCCGCGAGAAACATGGGTGAGAGGCCGGGTCGAAGACAGTCCCGCCGGGCCTTCAAGCTTTAGAACAAGAAGAAATGCAAACGGCAGGGCGATAATGTTTCTCAAAAACAGGATTTGCAGCGGGGAGTAGGTATCTCCCAGCGCCTTTGCTGTCGCATCGTTCAAGCACAGAGCGGCAACGCCAAAGCACATTAGGAATATGCCGAGGCCCGTCTTATTGTCCGGTGCTTGGTTTTGGTTCATGCAACAACCGTTAGGTGTCCTTGGGGACCCCGGCAAGGCAGATTGGTCGCCAATCTGTTCGGCTTGTTTTATTGGCTCCGGAGATCCGCAGAATTCGCTATTTTGCGTTCCAGGCGGCCAAGTGATATGGAGGCGCCATGACAACCCGTGATCGCCTTTACACCGCCCATCAGCCGCGTTTCGCCGTGGCACCGATGATGGAGTGGACTGACCGCCATTGCCGCGCATTCCACCGGCATTTGTCGGCGCATGCGCTGCTGTACACCGAAATGGTCACGACCGGCGCGGTGATTCATGGTGACCGGGAACATATTTTGGGGTTTTCCGATCTGGAGCATCCGGTTGCCTGCCAGCTTGGCGGGTCTGATCCGCAAGCAATGGCAGAAGCGGCAAAGATCGTGGAAGACTTCGGCTATGACGAGGTCAACATCAATGTCGGGTGTCCGTCCGACCGGGTTCAGTCCGGGCGGTTCGGCGCGTGCTTGATGGAAGAGCCGCAGCTTGTTGCGGACTGTGTTTCAGCGATGAAGGCGGCAGTCGCCATTCCGGTGACCGTCAAATGCCGGATTGGCGTTGATGATCAGGACCCGGAGCCGGCGCTTGATGCCGTTGCCGATCTGACCTTCGCCGCCGGATCCGACGCGCTTTGGGTTCATGCACGCAAGGCCTGGCTTCAAGGCTTGAGCCCGAAGGAAAACCGGGATGTTCCGCCGCTTGATTACGACCGGGTGGTGCGCTTGAAACAGCGCCTTCCGGACAAGTTCATTGGCCTCAACGGCGGTCTCGATACGCTTGACCAGGGCGAGCCTTATCTGAAAACGCTGGATGGCCTTATGTATGGCCGGGCCGCGTATCATTCACCGGAAATCTTGGGCGAAGTCGACGTCCGCCTTTATGGCGCAGAAACCGAGACCATGTCGCCATGGGATGCGGTGCGCGGTCATATGACCTATCTGGAAGATCAGTTGTTAAAAGGTGTGAAACTGGCGCACATGACCCGGCATATGCTCGGACTGTTCCATGGCAGGCCGGGTGCGCGTTCCTGGCGCCGCATTCTGACCGTGGAAGCCATCAAGCCCGGCGCTGGTCTGGAAGTGGTTGAAAAGGCACTCGACGCGGTCAGTCCGGCGAATTTTGAAGTGGATGCCGCCGAGTAGCCGTTGGCTATTTTCTATGGATTCATGATCAGCCGGTCGCCCTCGATGCGCCAGCTTCTGAGACGGTCGAGCGCCGTCATGCCGAGCAGGCTTTGACCCAGTGAGCCGTCCCGCGCAACAAACGCCCGGACATTGCGCAAGGTGTGATCGCCGATCGTCAGATTGTCGATCCGGATCGGGGCAACAAGTGTCCGCCCGTTGGCCGTTGCCACAGGCACGGTGAACGACAGATCGCGTTCCGGAATTCCGGCCCTGGCAGCATCTTGATAGGTGAGGACAACGGCGCTCGCGCCTGTGTCGAGCAGAAAGCTTGTTTTCCTGCCATTGGCGCGGCCGTCGACCACGAAATGCCCACCAGCGTCCCGCACGATCAGGATCGAGCCGTCAGCCTGGGTGACTGCCATACCCGGCGCCAAAGAGCCAAGGACCCGGTAACCGGCCTGCACCAGATCGGTCCGGTAGGTGTAGCCGACCACCAGCAAGGCACACAAACCACCCCAGAAGAGCGTTCCCTGAATGATGTCGCGCACTTTAGGCTGTCCAAAGATGAAGCTTGCCAGGAAGACAAAGGCGAGAGTCGAGAGAGCGACAACCCGCGGTCCGGTGTCGTCGAAATTGAGGTTTTCCGGGTCTGTCGGATCGCCAAAAAAGAAATAGAAGACTGCGGCCGCCATCACCGTGATCAGGATGACAAGTGCAAAGCCCCGGTACTGTCCGCGCCCGTTCACGTGAGCGCCGCTTCTCCGGCAGAAAAACGCATGCGCCGGGTGTCCAAGCTGTCCATGATCGCTTGCCGCCGGGCGTCGTCATAGGTGCTCCAGGACGCAATTTCATCAAGCGTGCGGAAACATCCGGTGCAAAGGCGGCTGACCTGGTCGATCTGGCAGATTTTGATGCAAGGTGACTTCATGGTTTCCATATGGCGTTTGAAGCTGGTGCTGCCAATGCTTCTTTCAAGAATTTCACAATTCTCAACTCTTAGAATCCACCTGTCGCCAGTGTAAATGGTGCAGCTATGATTTTGATAGGCAGCGTGACAGCGGCCTGTGTGGTGTTGCCGACAAAACTGCCGAGGTCATCACCCAGGGTTTTCGGGCCGGTAACACTGTTTTGATCGGTCAGGCCACTTTTCAGCAGGGCGTCCCGTAACTCGGGAGAGTACTCGGCTAACGCCGCGAATTTGCTATGGCTCGATGTTTCACCCGCGTCGAGTTCGGTCACGTCAAAGACGATCGCCCCGAGCTCCGCCAGTTCTTCGTCATCTGAGTAGGCGCCAACCCGCTCAACCCCGCCCGCTATGGCCCGGGACAGGCGAAGGGCCTTGTCGTCTCTGGAAACGACAATGATGTAAGGTTTCGGTGGCTTCCCGAGTTTTCGAAGGCTGGATTTGAAGAGATCAATATCAATGTCCGGAGCCGCCAGAACAACGCTGTTAATCTTTCTATCGAATTGGCGGCGTTCCGCGAGAGGCATTTGGCGTGCGGTCTCCAGCAGCAAATAATTGCCCATTGAGTGCGCAAGGATCGAAATGCTGTCCGCTTTGCTTTTTGCGAGCAGACGGAAGGTTTGCTCCAAGCTGTCTCGTGCGAGCGCGGCGCTGTTCAGATCGTAGACGTAGCCCTGGAGTTGGCCGCGCGAAGCCCAGGTAAACAGAACCGGGACAACCGGGGCCTGGGAATCATGCACGAATTGCGTAAATCGGTAGAGGCCTTCAGCAAACAAAGTGTTGTAACCGTGTATAAACAGCATCACGTCCCGTTTGCCTTTGGGGAGCTCAGAGAGCTGCTGGTTCAACTGCCTCAAGAATGCTTGTTCATCCTCGATATACCCGGCCTTGCGGGCCACGAAGTCCGTTTTGGGGTTTCCTGGAAGTTCGCGCGGCCATTCGACCGCACCGGCCTTGTGGGTTGGCGGGACGGAGATCGTCGCTTCCGCATAATTTATGGTCGGAGAGCGTTCACCGTTGAAGAAAGTATTTGGAGTTGGGTCTTTTTCGCGCGTGGTTACGATGAGGATGTCGTGATCCTGAGCACCAGCGGCGGGCTCTGTATTGATTGCAAGAGCACCGGTCGTCGGCCGGCTGCCACAGGCGCTGACCAGAAGCGCGACCAGCAGTGCTGATAGGGCAAGTCTCGCCGGCGCGGGAACTATAATACTCAACATCAACGGCCACGCCTCTTGCTCGGTCCGGATCACCGCCTGGTTACACGGCCACCATAAGCACTCCGGTCAAGAATCCAAGTCCGCTGATTTGCTGAATTGCCCCTAGGACATCTCCGGTTGTTCCATTGATCTTGGACAGTGCCACCTGTGCCACACTCATAGCCGCAGACACGGCGACCACAATTCCAACTGCGATGGTCTGCAACGGCAGAGCAAGAAGGGCGGGGAGCAAAAGCACCAGCATAACCAGAACACATTGGCGCAGGGCAGCGTCAGATGGTTTGCCGAACCGGGCGCCAAGTCCATCGGGCCGGGCCAATGGCAATCGGTGCCATTGCCATACCATCAGAAACCGGCTGAAGGCCTCTACGCTCACAATGAGCAAGGCGGTGTCCGCCGCTCCGAACCGATCCAGCAGGGCTGCAATCAAAGCAACTTTCAGAAAAATGGCAAAGACAAGTGCAATTGCGCCAAATGCTCCGATCCGGCTGTCTTTCATGATGTCGAGGCGCCTGGAGATCGTGGCTCCTCCGAAAAAACCGTCAGCCACATCGCTCAAGCCGTCTTCATGTAAGGCCCCGGTCACGATCGTAAGCGCAGCTGCGGCCATCAGAGCAACGACAAGTGGGGGGAGGCTGGTTGCTCCAAGTACCAGAAGCAGGCCAGCAGCCGGAAGGGCCACAAACGCACCTGCGAGCGGAGCAGCTCTTGAGATCCGGCTAAAATCCGGAAGTGCTGCCGGATCATCGGCCACGTTGAGCTTCTGAAGAGGCATGCGCGAAAAGAATCGGACGCAGGCTGCCATATCAGCGAACAGGACCGCTAGAGATGATACCGTCGTGGTTGATTGGTCCCAAGAAAACTCAGGCTTTGTTTCGGATGCAGTTTCAGTGTTTTGGTCGTTTTCAGACGGCATCCTGTTCGGTCCGGAGCTTGAGTTTTATCAAGGGGCGGTTATAGAACGGCCTCTTGAAGAGACCAAGAGGCGGCCTAACTTTCCGCCCATCAATTGGAACTGTGAGCACCATGTCCCTGTCCGAAACCGCGCTGCCATTCGACGATATTCGCAACCTGGTCAAGTCCATGCCCGGCCCGGACGAAGAGGCGCTTCAGAAGGTGAAGGCGCGGGATGCAAAACTCACCAAGCCTGCCGGGTCTTTGGGCCGTCTGGAAGAGATCGCGGAATGGCTTGCGGCATGGTCCGGCAAGGCCCCGCCGAAAATCACCCGGCCGATGGTCGGGATTTTTGCAACAGCGCATGGCGTAGCGGACGAAGGCGTTTCAGCATTTCCAAGTGCGGTGAATCGGCAAATGGTCGAAAACTTTGCAGCTGGCGGAGCGGCCATCAACCAGATCTGCCGAGTCAACGACATTGGCCTGAAGGTGTTTGATCTTGCCGTTGATATGCCAACACCAAGCATCACCCAGGAAGATGCGCTGGATGAGGCTAACTGCGCGGCCACTATGGCCTACGGCATGGAAGCGCTGGCGGGCGGTATCGATCTGATCTGTCTCGGAGAAATGGGCATTGGTAACACGACCGTTGCAGCAGCCGTCTTGAACGGCCTGTTTGGCGGATCGGCTGCTGACTGGATTGGCCGTGGCACCGGCGTAGACGACGAAGGTTTGGCGCGCAAACGTGACGCCGTTGAAAAGGCCGTGAACCGGCTGAACGGCGAAAAAGACCCGCTGGAAGTGCTTCGCAAGGTTGGCGGACGCGAAATCGCAGCCATGGCCGGACTGATCATCGCGGCGCGCCTTCAGCGCGTTCCCGTGGTGGTGGATGGGTTCGTTGCAACGGCGGCTGCTGCGGTGGTTTACGCGATGGATCCGGAAGGGTTGGATCATTGCCTGTTTGCGCATGTCTCTGCCGAACAGGCCCATGCCAAGGCGCTGTCCCATATGGGCAAAGATGCGCTGTTCGATTTCGGCATGCGTTTAGGTGAAGGTAGCGGAGCAGCGTTGGCGGCCGGGATCATCAAGACCGCGGCCGAGGTGCATTCTGGAATGGCAACCTTCGCTGATGCCGGGGTCTCAGAAAAGTCGGAGTGACGAAACGCGTCTCATCGCCTTATGCGCTGTGTGCGTTCTCAAGGTCGAAGTCGGTGCTGTCCGTGTCTGCCCAAACGACGTCCGGTGAATAGTTCATCACCCGGGCGCGGGGCAGGGACATGATTGCCTCGGTGCCGACACCCAGCTGGGATTTGATCACGAATTTGCCGTCATGCATTCCAACGAGCGCCTGAACGATTGACAGTCCGAGCCCTGTGCCGGGTTCCGCGCTCTTGATGGCATGAGACCCCTGGCCAAAGGCTTCCAGCACTGTCGGAATTTCATCTTCCGGAATGCCGGGGCCGGTGTCGGTGATGGAAACATATTGCCCATCGTCGCTGGTTCGGCCGACCTTGATATGCACTTCACCGCCCACCGGCGTAAACTTTACCGCGTTTGAAATGAGATTGAGGACGACCTGACGCAATGCGCGCTCGTCGGCCCACACCCGCGGCATATCCGGTTCATGGGTGTGATGCAGCATGATGTTCTTGGCGTTGGCGCGTACGGTCATCATCGACCCGCATTCTTCCACGACTTCTTCCAGATAAAGCGATTCTTCCTGCAACTCATGTCGGCCTGCTTCAATCCGCGACAGATCTAGGATTTCATTGATCAGGTTCAACAAATGTTGGCCCGAGCCATGGATATCGGCGGAATAGCTCTTGTAGGTGTCGTTCTTCATCGGGCCGAGCACCTCATCCTTCATGATTTCGGAAAACCCGAGGATGGCATTGAGCGGTGTCCGGAGTTCGTGGCTCATCGTCGCCAGGAAGCGTGACTTGGCAACGTTTGCAGCTTCAGCGCGGCGGCGTGCCTCGTCCGACATGGCGTTGGCCGTTTCCAATTCGGCAATCAGATGGTCCTTTTCGGCGCGGTACTCCAGCATCGTATTGGCGTTCTTCAAAAGCTGATTGCCAAGAATGAAAAAGAAGCCCTGTGCGCCAATCGCCATGGCAGCCAGCGTGTAGTGGATCGGGTCGATCTGCTGCAAGAAGCTTGCCGTGACTATGAGCGTCATCGGCAAGGTGCTCGCCAACAGGCACCGCGGCAGCGTTGCCGATTGCATGGTGTTCATTGCTACGACGATCAGGAGTGTTGCAAAGTGAAAAATCACAAACCCGTCGCCCGCACTGTCGGAACGCGGCAGGAGAAAGAACACCGCCCATGAGCATCCATAGAGCAGGTCGCCGAGGGTGAAGCGGCGGCGCCAATAGATTCTGGCCTTTTGGTCTGACGGTGCGCGCTCATATGAGTGGCAAGTGACGACCATCAAGAGATGCGTGCAAAGCGTAACAATGAGCCAGGCGCCGAGAAAAAACGGGTTCAGCCAGATTACAGAGATTGCGGTGACGATAAGCACCAGAAGGGGAACCGCAAAAGCCGCGTTGATCCGTGTGTCGGCGAAGAGATGCTGGCGTTCCAGCTCAAAGGTTGAGTGCTGCCGGTCAGATGTGCCGAGGCGGCTGCGGACATTTCCGGCCGAACGGGCCATCTCGCGCCGGCGGCGCGCGCGATCCCGATCAATTGCCTGACTGTCGTCGTCTTTTACTGACGCGGCGGTGTCCATTCGGCCTGCCCAAGGTGTTCAATTGGTTATTTCGATTATGCTTGTTTCCTTGTTTTGACTCACCATTCCTTAAGATCGTCCCTAGAATTGTGGTAAGCAAAGGGTTAACCGGATCGCTAAAATTAAGGCATTGATTGAATTGACGAAAATCGAAGAAATTGAAGCTCTTTCAAACGCAGTGCGCGCGTGCCGGATTTGTGTCGAGAAGCCGGAAAAGGCGCCCTTGCCGCATGAGCCCCGGCCGGTTCTCCAAACATCTTCGACGGCGCGGATTTGCATTAGCGGCCAGGCACCTGGGACCCGTGTGCACAAGAGCGGACGTCCCTTTACAGACCCGTCCGGAGATCGTCTGCGATCCTGGATGGGGATTGGGGAAGATGTCTTTTATGACCCGGACCTGCTGGCAATCGTGCCGATGGGGTTCTGTTTCCCGGGCCTGGATGCCAAGGGAGGGGATTTGCCACCGCGCCCGGAATGCCGGAAAGTCTGGCACGATCGTTTGTTTGCAGCCATGCCGCAAATCGAATTGATCCTGGTTATCGGGCAATATGCACAGGCTTACCATCTGGGTAAGGCGCGCAAGGGCTCTTTGACGGAGACCGTTGCTGCATGGGAGACCTACTTTCAAGAAAGTGGACAGTCTGACCGTCCGCTTGTGCTGCCGTTGCCCCATCCGTCCTGGCGTAACAATTCATGGCTCAAAAAGAACCCGTGGTTCGAAGCGGAGCTTTTGCCGGTCCTTCAAAAAGAAATCGCCCGGCTGTTGGGCCGGGCGTAAGGTGAGGGGCGGCACAATTATGGATGCCATGCCAACCCCAGGGGAAAAGCCTTAGTTCGTTGCCGTCTTCGGGCTTGAGATCGGCAGATCTTTTTGCTGGCTCCAACCAACCATACTGTCGTCATAAACGGCGACGTTCTTGTGGCCGAGCAGCTCGCTCAAAACGAACCAGTTCGTCGCGGCCCAGTGGCCTGTGTTGCAATAAGAGACGACCGGTGTGTCAGAGCCGGACACGGCATTCTTTGCCAGCGAGGCCAAAGCTGCCTGCGGCTTCAACTGGTTGCTTTCAGTGTCGTAGAACTTTGCCTGGTCGAAGTGGGTTGCGCCCGGCAGATGACCGAAGCGGATTGCATCCTTGTGCTTCTCTGCGCCTTCAAACTGTGCCAGCGGCCGGCCGTCGAGCAGAATCGCATCCCCACCAATGAGTGACGCTACATCATCCGTCGAAACCAGCAGCTCAGGACGTGGCTCGGCAATGAACATGTCACCCTCTGGCACGACTTCTCCACTTTCCAGTGGTTTGCCGGCTTTTACCCACGCGTTGTGGCCACCGTCCAAAATGGCGACTTTGTCGTGGCCGAGATACTTGAAGGTCCAATAGATCCGGGTCGCAGCTCCAAAATCGAGGTGAGATGTGCCTGCCGGAACCAGAACGACAGTCCGGTCTTCATGAACGCCGAGTTCAGATAGCGAAGCCTCCAGCTTTTCAATCGACGGCAGAACGCCAGTCACGTCGCCGCGCGAGGTGCGCCAGAAACCTGGATATTCACTCCAGACAGCTCCTGGAATATGACCTTTCAGGTAATCGTCTTTACCGGATTTGGCGAGCGGGGAGCGAATGTCGAGGACCAGAAGGTTTCCGTCGTCTTTATTGGTCTCAAGCCACTGGACGCTGACCAAGGGAGATGCGTCCAGCGCCTGTGCGGCACTGGTCAGGCTTGTGACCTGAAACAAGATAGCACAAGCGGCGGCCACAATCGCTTTTGTGCCGAGGTACAAACGGGTCATGCCGGTCTCCTTCCGAAATTCGAATAAATTTCTATTCGACCGTGGAAATCGCACTGAGGGGGTGCTGTTTCAAGCGAATTCAGCTGCGAAATTGGAAGAAAAATCTCAATTTCTCTTGCGTTCCCCCCGTTTAGAACGGTATTGCGGGATCTGGACCCGGCAGGCAAAAAGAATCCTGTCATTTTGGTGCGTCCCAATGCTTGGTGACGCTGCGTTTTCTCAGGCAAAACCATGATCGACCGCATAGACCGCCGTATTCTCTCCATCCTTCAGGAAGACTGCACTGTGCCCGTTGCCGAAATCGGCCGGCGGGTTGGGCTATCGACCACGCCGTGCTGGCGGCGCATCCAGAAGATGGAAGAAGACGGTGTGATTACGGGCCGGGTGGCGTTGCTCGATCCGACCAAGGTCAATGCGAAGGTGACGGCTTTCGTTGCCATCACCACGAGCCAGCACTCTGAAGATTGGCTGAAGAAATTTGCCGACGTCATTCAGGAATTTCCCGAGGTGGTCGAGTTTTACCGCATGGCGGGGCAGGTGGATTATCTCCTGCGCGTCGCGGTTCCGGACATCGAAGCTTACGACTCGTTTTACAAACGCTTGATCGCCAAGATCGATATCTCCGACGTTTCGACCACCTTCGCGATGGAGCAAATCAAAAACACCACCGCCTTGCCCCTGGCCTATGTTGCTACCGAAAAGCCGAAAGCTGACAAGGACAACTAGGCTTGAAAGATATCTTGGCGCCCAAATTAAAGATGACCGGCTTACTTCACCGTGTGTCAGCTGCCAGTATCAAACCACTGTTGAGCGGTACTTGGCTGACGTGTTTTTTCAGATGAATTGTTAGCCGATTAAGAGCATTTCAAGGATCGGCTTATGGGGTCTTTTTTTCGGGTGATAAGGGCCGTGCGGGCTCAATACCTGAACGTATTGGATGCTGATGCGCTCAACAAAAACTTTGGCGGGCCGCTGTTTTTATTTTTTGTTGTTACATCGGCCATTGCTGTCCTCTCTCTCTATATAACAGAGAGCCAGGGGCTCTTTGACTTTCGTAGCGGCCTTGACCGGGTCGGGCGGGAAGACTTTTTGGCTTTCTACAGGGCAGGAGATTTGGCGAGAGGCGGCCAGGCAGATCTCGTATACGATCCAGCAGTCTTCATTCGGCCATTTTCAGAATTGAACCGGGGCCTTCTTTTTCTCAATCCGCCACATGCTTTGCTTGTCTTCGAGCCATTGGCTTTCTTGCCTTACCAGTTGGCACGAGTGGTCGTGCTTCTTGCAAACCTTGTCGCTATCTACGGGATCGTCAGGGTTACGGACTTGAGGCTTGGCTTCAGTCCGTTTGTATTTACGTTTCTTGTCTATGGCTCCTACAGTTCCCTGGTATTGCTCCAGATTTCACCAATCGTCATCTTCCTGATCGTTTATGCTCTGGTGAACAGTGGCAGCCGGCCTGTGCTGAGCGGACTGGCGCTAGCAGCAGCGACAATCAAACCGCAGTTTGGCCTTCTCATTCCGGTCTTCCTGATCGGCCAGAAGGACTGGCGTACGTTTTGGATAGCTGCTGTTGTCACCACAGCATTAATCGGCCTATCAATTCTCAGATTGGGCTGGCCAGTCTGGGAAAGCTATATCAGCACCTTCACCGATGGATCCGGATCCAGTCATTTCAACCAAGTTTATGTCGGTATGATCACCGTTGGTCAGTCGCTTGGGAAGCTTTGGTTTTCAAGCGACTACAGGGTTTGGGCGCAAATCCTGGTTTTGGTCCTATGCGGGGGAGGCGTTTGGTATGTCGCCCGGACCTTATCGCGGAATTATGCAGTTCCAGTGTGTCTCATGGCCACGGCCGCGGCATCGCCATCTTTCTTGTTCTATGACTGGCTGATCATCATTGCCAGCTTGCTTTTGGTCCTTCAGCTTGTGCCAAGTTGGCCGCGGCAACTACAGATCACCGCTGGTTGCCTGTGGATTGCCCCTCTTGTTCAAATGATGCTGTTCAGCGATGGGCAGGTTGCCGTAACAGCGGAAGCGGCAAGGTATCTTTCGGTAATTCTACCGCTGTTGATGTTGATCCTTTCGATCCAGATCTACCTCTTGTTTCGAAAACAGGCTTCCTTTCAACAGGGAGAGAGACTGTAGTCTGCGGCCGGATGTGTAGGTCTGTCCGGGGGTCAAGCAATAGGATGCCGGGCGCGGAAGCGGGCGATTTCGGTGTCTGAAACCGGTTTTCCGGTGAAAATCTCCGCGTAATGGGGCATGCGTGCCAGGCGCGGTTCCAGCGGTTCGGACGGTCCATCTTCTTTCATCGAGATGTAGCCGATCTGGGTCTGATAAACAGTGTTTGCCCGCACACTTGCGTATTGCGGTGCATCGCCGAACCGCAAAAACAGAGCTTCCAAAGCTTCGACGCGCACTTGATCAGCCTCGTTGAGCAGTTTTGCCAGCTGCGGGTCGGTGTGCGCCCAGTTGCGGACGGCAAATTCCAGGCGGGAATCGAACAGTTCCGGCATGAGCCACAGATCGAAGATGTTCAGCATCGCTTCTGTGACGGTCTCAGCGTAAGCCTCTGTCTGCTGGACGAGATTTCCCGTGTTCTTGGTTTGCCAAAGTGTAATCAGCGCGTCCAGGAGATCCTGCCGGTTGGAAAAATGGCCGTAAAAACTGGTGCGTGACAGGCCGAGCCGGTCAGCAAGGGGCATCACCTTTACAGCGTCAATACCGCCATCCAAAAGCGCTTCATAAGCCGCCTGGACCCAAATGTCGCGGGAGCCACGCCATCCCGATGTTTTGCTGATCAGATCCGTGTTCATTCTGATCCGTTATCAGCGCAAATCCGCAGAAACAAGCAAAATTGACACCTATGTTTTCAAATCCGACATAAATGTCGTTTTTGCGGCTTTTCAAAGAAGCCCATGCGGCCTTAACTGAAGGCATTCCGCGACCATCGCGGGCATGCGCACAAGAGGGACAGGCATGTCGAAAGATCCGTTGCTGCAGCCGTATCAGCTGAAACATCTGACCTTGAAAAACCGGATCATGATCACCTCTCATGAACCTGCCTATCCTGAAGACGGGATGCCGAAGGACCGCTACCGGGCTTATCACGAAACGCGGGCCAAGGCCGGTGTCGCCCTGACCATGACGGCCGGATCTGCTGCGGTGTCGCGCAACTCTCCACCGGTCTTCAACAACATCCTGGCTTACAAGGACGAGGTGGTGCCTTGGATCAAAAGGCTGACCGATGCCTGTCATGACCATGGCTGCGCAGTGATGATCCAGCTGACCCATCTTGGCCGGAGGACCCACTGGAACAAGGGAGACTGGCTGCCTGCTGTCTCATCTAGCCATGAGCGGGAAGCGGCCCACCGGGCCTTTCCGAAACAGGTCGAAGACTGGGACATTGCCCGGATCGTTCAAGATTATGCCGATGCCGCAGAGCGCATGAAAGAAGGCGGCATGGATGGCATTGAACTGCAGGCCTATGGCCATCTCATGGATCAGTTCTGGTCCCCGGTCACCAACACGCTCGGCGGTCCTTATGGCGGTTCCTTGGAGAATCGGATGCGGTTTTCGATGGAAGTGGTTGATGCAGTGCGTGACCGGGTCGGCGATGAGTTCATTGTCGGGATCCGGTTCACGGCTGACGAAGACCTTGAGGGCGGGATCACAGAAGCCGAAGGCCTGGAGATCGCCCGGCGTTTGAAGGCAACGGACAAGATCGACTTTCTGAATGTGATCCGCGGGCATATCGATACCGACCCGGGCCTGACAGACGTTATTCCGGTTCAAGGCATGCGCAACGCGCCGCATCTTGATTTTGCCGGGCGGGTTAAAAAGGTAATCGGACTGCCGACCTTTCACGCAGCGAAAATCCCGGATGTGGCCACTGCGCGCCACGCGATCGCTGAAGGTCTGCTCGACATGGTGGGTATGACCCGCGCCCACATGGCGGATCCTCAGGTCGTAAAGAAAATCGCGGAAAAGCGCGAGGACGATATTCGTCCTTGCGTCGGAGCGACCTATTGTCTGGACCGGATCTACCAGGCGGGTGATGCGCTTTGCATCCACAATGCAGCGACAGGACGTGAACTGACCATGCCGCATGAGATCCCGCCGGCAGACGAAAAGAAGAAGGTCGTTGTTGTTGGAGCAGGGCCGGCCGGTTTGGAGGCGGCGCGTGTTGCCAGTGAACGTGGTCACGACGTTACGGTCTTTGAAGCGGCGCCCGATGCTGGTGGTCAAATCAGGCTGACGGCGCAGTCCGAACGGCGCCGGGAGATGATCTCCATCATCGATTGGCGTTTGCAGCAGTGTTCCAATCGCGGGGTCACATTTCACTTCAACAGATTTGCAGAAAGCTCTGATATCGAATCTGAAAACCCGGACGCTGTCATTATCGCGACCGGAGGCTTGCCGCATACGGGTGTTCTAGGCGAAGGCAATGATCTGGTGGTTTCTGCCTGGGACATTATCGCGGGCGACGTTAAACCGGGCAGGCGTGTGCTGGTCTTTGACGATGCCGGCGATCATCCAGCCTTGCAGGCAGCAGAGATGATCGCAGCATCAGGGGCACATGTAGAAATCATGACCCCGGACCGGTCCTTTGCGCCCGATGTCATGGCGATGAACCTGGTGCCTTACATGCGTGCGCTTCAGGACAAGAATGTGCGCTTTACGGTGACCTACCGCCTGAAAAACGTGCGCCGGTCCGGCAACCAATTGGCAGCTGTGATTGGAACGGACTACTCGGCGCACACCGAGGAGCGTGAGTTTGATCAGATTGTCGTCAATCACGGCACCGTCCCGATGGATGAGCTCTATTTTGAGCTGAAACCGAAATCGACCAACTTCGGTGCGGTGGATCAGGACGCTTTGATCTTCGGCCGGTCTCAGCCGCAAGGTGCGAATCCCGATGGGGCCTTTGCGCTCTACAGGATCGGCGATGCGGTTGCCGCCCGTAACACACATGCGGCAATCTATGACGCTTTGAGGATAGTGAAAGATATCTAGAAAAGCGGCACAGCTGACTGAATTTGCAGCACGTCTTACTTGGATAAAATCATGCCGTTTTTGTGCTATGTAAAATCACAAATGCGCGTCAATTATCCGCCAGATCAATGGCCACCACAAACGGCTTTTACAGGATGATGCAGAATGCACAGCGACGCTGAGATACTTTCGCTTCTCATGTCCCGGACCCCCGGTTATTCCTTGCCGCAAGCCTTTTATGCCGATGAGGATGTGTTCCAGGCGGACATGAAACACATCTGGCACAAGGAGTGGGTGTTTGCGATCCCATCTGCGGAATTGCCGAAGACCGGGAATTACGTGACGCTTGAAACCGGCGCTTATTCGATCATCATTGTGCGCGGTGCGGACGGTCAGATCCGCAGCTTCCACAACTCCTGCCGTCACCGTGGTAGCCGCATTTGCTCTGCGTCCAAGGGAAGTTCTCCGAAGCTCGTCTGCCCCTATCATCAGTGGACCTACGAGCTTGATGGCAAGCTTCTGTGGGCGCGGGAGATGGGCGAAGACTTCAAGCCTGAAAATCACGGGTTGAAGCCGGTCCACTGTGCCGATGTGTCAGGCATGGTGTTCATCTGCCTGGCCGACGTCGCCCCCGACATCGCGGACCTGAAGGCTCAAGCATCCCGATATCTTGGTCCGCATGACCTCTCCAATCTGAAGGTGGCGCATCAGTCGACGATCACGGAGAAGGCCAACTGGAAGCTTGTCCTTGAGAACAACCGCGAGTGCTATCACTGCTCCGGTTCGCACCCGTCGCTCTGCCGGACCTTCTCGGACGACCCAAACCTTGTTGGCGGAGACGATTCCAGCAGTTCCAATGTTGGTCTCGCACATGTCGATCGCTGCGAAAAATCCGGTCTGCCGGCCAAATATGTGATCAACGACAACGAACAGTGGCGGTTCGTCCGCATTCCGTTCCTTGGGGACGCGGTGAGCTACACCATGGACGGCAAGGCCGCAGTCTCCCGACGCGTGGGCTCGATCCCATTTGACAATGCAGGGACGTGCCTGTTTTTCCATTATCCGAACACCTGGAACCATTTCCTGTCCGACAGTGTGCTGACTTTCAGTGTGCTTCCAGTCGGGCCGATGGAAACACGGGTCACGACGACGTGGCTGGTGCACAAGGATGCCCAAGAGGGCGTCGACTATGATTTGAAGCGGCTGACCGAGGTCTGGGTGCACACTAACGATGAAGACCGGCAAATTGTTGAAGAGAATCAGATCGGTATCAACTCTCCGGCCTATGAACCCGGACCATATTCGCCTGTTCAGGAAAGCGGCGTGATCCAGTTTGTCGACTGGTATGCGCGCACTCTTGAAAAGGGCCTTGTGCGCCGGTTTCGTGTGGCAGCGGAGTAAGTCATGGCTATGATCCCGATGCCGGACAAGGACACACCTGTCTGGACCGATGCCGAGATGCTGGAATGCGTGAACGTTTTGCCGGAGGCGCCAAACGTGAAGACATTCACGTTCCGTCCGCCGTCCGGCAACCGGTTTGTTTACAAGGCCGGCCAGTTCATCACGCTTGACCTGCCGGTCCCTGGCGGGAACGTGCAGCGCACCTACACGATTTCCTCTTCACCAGTGACACAGGCCTATTTGTCGGTGACGGTGAAGGCCCAGGAAGGCAGCATCGGGACGCGCTGGATGCTCGATCATCTGGCCCCGGGCATGAAGGTCAAGGCTTTTGGGCCTGCAGGCCTGTTTCATTTGCCGCCCAATCCGGACGGCAAATTCCTGTTTATCTCCGCCGGATCGGGCGTGACACCGATGATGTCGATGGCGGGCACGTTGTTCGAGCGTGGTGAAGAGCCGGACATCTGCTTCATTCAGTGCGCCAACCGGCCGGCTGAGCTGATTTTCCGCAAGCGTCTGGAATATATGGCGTGCCGGACCAATGGTCTGCAGCTGCATTTTGTCGTCAATCAAAGCGATCCTTACGAGGTTTGGACCGGCTATCGCGGCTACTTCAACCAGCTGATGCTTGGTTTGATGTGCAACGACTATCTGGAACGCGACGTCTATTGCTGCGGCCCCGAAGGGTTCATGGAAGGTGTGCGTGAGATCCTGAACGCGCTCGGTTACGACATGGACCGGTATCATCAGGAAAGCTTCCAGGCTCCGGCGGAAACCAAGGAAGAGCTCACCGAGTTCGACGACGTGGTCCCACAGGAAGACACCAAGGCGCATATCGTCTTTACCGGTTCCAACGTGTCGGCCTGGTGTTCTGAGACGGATACGGTTCTCGCTGTTGCCAAGGAGGCCGGGTTGAATATTCCGTCCGGCTGTACATTCGGTGTTTGTGGGACCTGCAAGGTCAAGAAAGTGTCCGGCGACGTGCATATGGTGCACTCCGGCGGTATCAGCGATGAGGACATCGAGGATGGTTTCATCCTGGCTTGTTGCTCCAATCCGATTGGCACCGTCGAGGTCGAAGTCTGAGTCGTGCAGAATAAAACATTCAAAAATTGAGATGTATCAATGGCGGTGGCTGTGATCGTGCCGTATCCTCCCAAAAAACAAAGCTTTCTTGGGAGGATGGTATGAAAACGGGTTTAACCACAGCTGCCGCCATCGCGATTGGAGCGTTTGGGCTTGTCAGCTCTGCAACGGCGAACGCGGCTGACAAGGCAGATGCTCCGGACGGCGTAACGGCCTATTCGGTCGAGGCAGACTTCGAAGATGTCCGGTTCGGTCTTGAGAACGCGATCATCAACCGCGGCCTTGTCATCGACTACACCTCCCATATTGGTGAGATGCTGGCGCGCACATCCGCCGATGTTGGGGGAACAAAGCAGATCTATGCCAACGCCCAGGCGATGCTGTTCTGCTCAGCGGATCTGTCGCGAAAAGTGATGGAAGCGAACCCGGCCAACATCGCATATTGCCCTTACACCGTGTTCGTTTACGACACGCCGGATGCCGAAGGCACCGTTACGGTCGGGTTCCGCCGTTTGTCCGAAACCGGATCAGACGCGTCGAAAGCCGCGATTGGCGACATCAATAAGCTGCTGGACGCCATTGCGCAGGAAGCTGTGTCCGAGTAACGGAGCAGAAGGGAAAGCGGATCACTCAGTCTTTGCTGATTGAAAGGCGCTGGCAGACCTTGTCGGAGTTCAGTTCCCGAAACGATTCGCGTCCGACCCGTCTTACGTTTTTGTTCTGATCTTCAAAAAGCTCTTCGGCGAGCTTGAGGGCAGGGCTGTGCAGACTGGCAGACCGCTTTCCGATCTGGCGCAATGCCCAATGCACCGCCTTCCAGACAAAATTTCGGGGATCGCTGGCGGCTGTTCTGATCAGTGGCAGGTAGCTGAGGAACTCGGTGTCCGGCGATTTCTTCGCGTGAACGGCGCGCCAGGCGATCAGCGCGAAGGCTGCGCGCCGGAGGAACTCTTCTTCTTCCGCTGCGAGGGGTGCAATCAAGCCGTCTGATCCTTCCCGCCGCGCCAGGACGTTGGTCAACTGATCGCAGTGGTCCCAGGATTTGATTTCGGATAACCACCGCAGGGCGCGTTCATCTGTCAAGGCTGCTTGCGGAATGGTCAAAATAGCAAGCAGACGCGCTTCATGATACCCGCTGGCCCAAAGCTCATCAGCCAGGTTTTCCTGTTTGCCAATACGCCGCGCCAAGGGACGCAGCTTAGCCATTGGAACGCCGAAGGCCTTGGACGTTTCAATGCCGAACCGCGCCATGCCGGCGCGGTTGTCTTCTGAGCCAAGGGCCGTCAAGATGTCCAGAACGTGATCTAAAGACCAGTCTTCACCGGGAGGTTTTGGACGGCGGGACATGCAAACTTAGCTTTTGTCGGCGTTCCGCAAGCGGGCAACCAAGCTGGAGGTGTCCCAACGGTTTCCGCCCATGGCCTGGACTTCTGCATAGAACTGGTCGACCAGTGCGGTCACCGGCAGGCGGGCACCCGTGTCGCTTGCGGTTTTCAGGCAGATACCCAGGTCCTTGCGCATCCAGTCGACCGCAAAACCATAATCGAATTTGCCGTCCCGCATGGTTTCCCAGCGATTTTCCATCTGCCAGGACTGTGCTGCACCACCGCGAATGGCGGAGATGACGGTCTCTACGTCGAGGTTTGATTTCTCGGCAAAATGAATGGCTTCAGACAACCCTTGGACCAGTCCGGCGATGCAGATCTGATTGCACATCTTGGTGAGCTGACCGGTGCCACTCGGGCCCATCAAGCCGACAAACTTGGAAAAGCAATCGATGACCGGCTTGGCTTTGTCGAAGACATCTTCATCTCCGCCGCACATGACGGTCAAAACGCCATTTTCAGCACCGGCCTGGCCGCCTGAAACGGGCGCATCGATAAAACCGCAGCCTTTTGCTTTGGCCGCTTCATAGAGTTCGCGTGCGACCTCTGCGGAAGCCGTTGTGTTGTCGATGAAAATCGCGCCGTCTTTCAGGCTGTGAAACGCGCCGTCCGGGCCGGTTGTGACAGACCGCAAATCATCGTCATTGCCGACACAGCAGAAGACAAAATCACAACCCTCAGCCGCTTCCTGCGGGGTTTTCGCGTAGGCGCCGCCATACTCGGCCGCCCATTTTTCTGCCTTCGCAGTCGTGCGGTTGTAGACCGTGACGTCATGGCCGCCTTTGGTCTTCAAAAAACCGGCCATTGGGTATCCCATGACCCCAAGACCGATGAATGCCACCTTTGCCATGATTTTGCTCCCCATGCAGACGAAGGCCCGGCTTGCCGCCGGGCCTCGGTGTTCAGATGTTCGGCAAAGTTCTAGGGCATCTTGATGGACTTGTCAGTCCCTCGCTCAGATCCAATACGGGCCGCGACGCCACAAGCGTGTGTGACGTGTTCTTGCAGCCGTTTGCTGATCTTGATGCTGTTGGGTCGCAGGATCAGGGCGTGTGTTTTGTGTGAAGCGTGTTGCCTCAAAGAAAGAACGGGCATAAACGTTAAACATGATCTAACATCCTTCTATCCGGTTGACTGGAGATAATGTGCGTTTTCTCGCCTTCTTTAGCGAGTCAGGAAGATTTTCAATATGTAAGGAAAACTAATATATGGACTGGCGCAACATGCCCCCGCTCAACAGCCTTCGTGCATTTGCGACTGTCGCGGAAAGCAAAAGCCTGTCCGCTGCCGGACGTGAGTTGAACGTCACACATGCAGCGATCAGCCAGCAGGTGCGGGCTCTGGAGAAACACCTTGGTCTTCCGCTGGTCGCCCGGGCAGGGCGCGGAATCGAGCTCACGGACGAAGGGCGGCAGCTCTATGAAGGCCTTCGAAAAGGGTTTGAAACGATCGGCGAAACCGTTGAGGCCATTGGCGCAAGCGGAGAAGCCCGCCCGCTCAACATCACGATGACCCCCTCATTTGCAGTGAGTTGGTTGATGCCAAGGATCAACGATTTCCGGCATAAACATCCAGGTGTCGAGCTCATGCTCAATCCGAGCGCCGAGGTGACCGAACTGGCACCTGGTGGTACGGACCTTGCCATTCGTTTCGGAAAGGGCAATTGGCCTGGATTGGAAGCCGAACTGTTCTTGGCGACCAATTTCGTTGTGGTCGGGGCGGATTGCCTGATTGGCGATCGGAAAATGGAAAATCCGGAAGATATTCTGGAGTTTCCCTGGCTCCAGGAATACGGGACCAACGAGCTTGGCGTCTGGTTGGAGCGGCAGGGGGTTGTTCCGAAAAATAAGCTGAGCGTTACGCACCTGCCTGGCTACATGGTTCTGGAAGGTCTTCGCCGCGGGGAAGGCATCTCCGCCACTGCGAAGGCTTTTATCCAGCCTGACATTGATGCAGGAAATCTAAGGGTGCTGTTTGAGGAGGGCCTCTATCCGGGGACAGGGTATTATTTGGTCACACGGCCTGGCGTAAAGCGGCCCGCCCTGAAGAGCTTCATCAGCTGGCTCCGCTCGATGATGCAGGAATGAGCAGAGCAGCGAATAAGGATCGCTATATCGCTTTCAGTGCCGCATCGAAGTCGGCGATCAGATCATCGATATGTTCGATGCCAAGCGAGAGGCGCAGGAGGTTCCCCGGGATACCGGAAGTTTCGCCTTCAATCGAACGGCGATGCTCGATGAGGCTTTCCGTGCCACCCAGTGATGTTGCCCGCTGGAACAGCTTCAGTGCTCCGGTAACCTTGAGAGCTTCCTCTTTGCCGCCTTTGGTCTGAACGGACATCAAAGATCCATATCCGCCCGACATCTGTGCCTTGGCGACGGTGTGGTCTTTGTGGCCGGGAAGTCCGGGATAAAGAACCTTCTCGATCTTCGAGTGTGTCTCAAGGTGTTCCGCCAAAGCCTGTGCATTGGCATTCATGCGCTCAACGCGAAGGCTCAGGGTTCTGAGACCCCGCAGCAGAAGCCAAGCTTCGAATGAGCCCATCACGGCGCCGGCCATCTTGCGTTCCGTTTTGATGAAGTCCCAGGCTTCGGACTGGGCATCGCGTGCGGTGACGACACCGCCAAGCAGATCAGAGTGTCCGTTCAGGGCTTTTGTTGCCGAATGCATGACCAAATCCGCGCCAAGTGTGAGCGGCTTCAGGATCAGCGGGGTTGCGGCTGTGGCGTCGACCGCAAGGAGAGCGTCTGCTGCTTTACAGAGTTCTGCGGCTTTCTCGATGTCTGCGACCTTGAGATAGGGATTGCTCGGAACCTCCAGCCAGACAAGGTCGGGCTTGGTGATGGCCAGTTCATCGCGGAAGATTGCAAGATCGCTCGCGTCGCACTCAACCAAGGCGATGTTGTTGCGGGCGCAGTGTTCGCGCAGGAACAGTGTTGTTCCCCAATAAATCCCGGACTGGACCATCAAAGTACCGCCAGGTTTCACAACCCGTGCAACAGCTGCAACTGCGGCCATGCCTGAAGAGAACAGCCGGCTTTCCGCGCCGTTTTCCAGCGTTGCGAGCAGATTCTCCGTCTTGCGGAAGAGGTCATTGTCGTCCCGGCTATAAAGGTGACCGTCGCTCACCAAGGCGTAGTTTTCGTCCCGCACAAATGTTGTCGCCATCGGAATGGGAGGCACAACAGCCCCGGTCGCGGCATCGAACCCTCCGCCGCCATGGGCGAGGAGCGTGTCAGCGTGAAGCGGTGGTTTGTGTGAGGACATGAAAGGCTCCATCACCACGCCCAGTGTCGAGAACAGATGAGCGGGTTTATCAATATTGAAGAATTGGAGAAGCGGTGAGGGGACTCACCGCTTCAAGTGCCGGGTCAGCCGGGCTTCAATCTTGTCCCAGATCCGGCGCAGCGTTTCCACGATCAACAGATAGGCAACCGCCGCCCAGATGTAAGCCTGGAAGTCGTAGGACCGCGAATAAGCGCGGCGGGTTTCGCCCATAAGGTCGTAGATTGTCACGATTGAGGCAATGGCCGAGCCCTTGATCATCAGGACGATCTCGTTGCCATAGGGCCGCAAGGCGACCATCAAGGCCTGGGGCAGGATGATCTTGAAGAAAATTACATTTCTGGAGAGCCCAAGAGCTTCTCCGCCCTCCCACTGGCCTTTTGGTACGTTCTGGATAGCGCCACGCAGGATCTCGGCCTGATAGGCCGCCGTGTTCAGCGAGAACGTAAAGATCACACAGTACCAGGCGTCCCGGAAGAACCACCAGAGGCCGGCGGCTTTCAGCTCTTCGCTGAAGGATCCAAAGCCGTAATAGACCATGAACGCCTGGGCGAGCAGCGGCGTGCCGCGGAAGAAGTTCACATATGCATAGGCCGGCCAGGAGAAGATCTTCAGTTTTGATGCGCGCCCGGCTGCAATCGGTACCGACAGCAGCGCCCCCAGCACCAGTGAGACGCTGACGATCTGGATCGTGACGATGAAGCCATCGACATATTCAGGCCAGTACTTCTGGAAAAACGGGCTCGCGACGTTCGAGCCAAGAAAATACAGCAGATAAAGACCGGACAGGATCCAAAGCGCCATCAGCACATGGCCGGCGATCCGGAGGTTGGTCCATTTTTTCTGCGGTGGTGGCGGGCGTGTCATGCCGGTTGAGGGATTGGCTGCAATCATCTTGCGGCGTCTCCCCGTTTGGACCAGCGTTCAATGCGGAGCAACCCCACAGAGGAAATCATGGTCAGAAGGAGATAGATGACCAGCACCAGCCCGAAGAACAGGAACGGCTCTTTGGTCACACGTGCAGCAATTCCGGCTTCCCGAACCAGGTCTGCCAAGCCGATGACGGACACAAGCGAGGTTTCCTTTAAGAGGATCAGCCAAAGGTTTCCGAGTGCGGGCAAGGCAAGGCGGATCAACTGCGGCAGGATGATCAAACGCATCGTCTTGTAGCGCGACAGGCCAAGCGCGTAGCCGCCTTCATACTGGCCTTGTGGAATGCCATTGAATGCGGACAGGAAGGCTTCGGAGGCATAGGAGGAAAACACCAAAGATAGCGCAACCATCCCTGCGACGAAGGAGTTGACCTCGAAGTAGATGTCGTAGCCGAGCAGCTTGATGAATTCCTGGATGGCGATTTGAACGCCGAAATAGACCAGGAACAGGGTCAGGAGCTCTGGAAGGCCACGGAAGATTGTAGTGTAGATGTTGGCCGCCAGCTTGAGGCTGGGTTCGGACGAATTTTTCGCCAGTGCAATTAGAAAACCAAGGATAAGCCCGATCGGTAAGGTTGCGAGCGCCAGCGATACGGTGATCAGCACACCTGAGGCAATCGTGTCACCCCAGCCTTGTTCCCCAAAAGATAACAGCGTCAAAGCTTCATTCATGAGCCGGCGCTTCTTTCTGTTTTGTCGTTGTTTTTTCCAGCCGCCCCTTTGGCTGGCAGCGTGAGGACCACCTCACGATAAAGCGTGGCCCGGAGGTCCGCGCCACGCTTCAAAGGTTTTCACACCGCGATCAGATTAGCCGCCGTATACGTCGAAGGAGAAGTACTTGTCGTTGATTTCTTTGTACTTTCCGTTCGCAATGATGGCTTCGATCGCTGTGTTGAACTTGTCTTTCAGCTCATCTTCGCCCTTACGTAGCGCGATGCCGGCACCTTCACCGTTGATGACCGGATCAGATTTCAGTGTGCTCAGAACTTTACAGCATGCACCGTTGTCGGTTGCGAGCCAGTCTGACAGAACCACAACGTCTTCGATCACAGCGTCGATACGGCCGTTTTCGAGATCCAGCTTGTATTCGTCAGCAGTCGGATACAGCTTCAGTTCGGCATCCGGGAAGTGCGCTTCCGCATAGTTGGAGTGGGTCGTTGAGGACTGTGCACCAAGAAGAATGCCGCTCAGGTCTTCCTTGGTGACGCCGGTCAGCTTGGTGTCTTTCGGAACACCGATTGCCGGCGGAGTGTTGTAATACTTGTTGGTGAAGTCGACCTTCTGCTTGCGCTCTTCGGTGATCGACATGGACGCGATGATGGCGTCGTATTTGCCAGCTTGAAGTGCCGGGATCATGCCGTCCCAGTCCTGAGTGACGAATTCGCACTCGACCTTCATTTCTTCGCAAAGAGCGTTGGCGATATCGATGTCGAAGCCAACAAGCTGACCGTCAGCGGTCAGGGAGTTGAACGGAGGGTAGGCGCCCTCGGTTCCGATGCGGACCTTGGACCAGTCTTTTGCAGTTGCGCCACCAACCGTGGCCAGGACTGCAACCGCAGCTGCGGCCATACGCACAAAACGCATATTGATTCCCCTAGTATTTTGTTTGGGTTTCAGGCGGGTTCGTCCCGCCTTTTTGCCCGAAGGCCCTATTCCATACACTTCGATCCAAATTTCAAGCATGCCCATGAAAAAAACACAGCGGAAATTTGCCTTTTTTTCATCCAATCAGGCATGCCGTAGGGAAATGCTGGCCGGTTGGCGAACATTGTTGTTTGGTTTTGCCCAATATCGAGACAATTATCTTTCGCGGGCGTTGTCGATGATGTTCGCCAAGAGAGCGGTATCTTGCTGTGCTCCGGCGGGTTCGCCCGCATCCGCCGGGGTGGCGTCGGACATGGCGAGCACTGAGGCAAGAGAAACGATGGGCTTAAAGAGGGCTGATCTGCTCGAGCTTTCGTCCGAAGCTGAAGCGACTACGGGCTGCTGACTCGCCTCAGCGATTTTTTGCTCAAACTGGGCACGCTCTGCTTCTGGAAGATTGTCCAGATCCTGTTCGCTCAGTCCATGCTTTTCAAGTTTAAGGTGGCGCAATTTCTGATCTTCGGGCAGCGCTTTCCAGTCTTCGTATTGGCGGGCGAGCTCTGCCCTGATCTCAGACATGTTGAAAGGAGATTTGGACGAAGAAAGAGGTTTGTTGGTTTGGGCAATGGTCAAAGCCTTGGCTGCGGCGGAAACGGTCATCCGATGGAAGTCCTTAAAATTTTGAAACGTATGTTCCAATGCAAACAGTATGCCGTTGTTCACCCATGAGACTTCCTTATGGAATTGATGAACTTATTCAATTTGATGCTGCCGTTGGGTACCGGTAGGACATTATCGCCCGGCACAGTTTGCCGGTCGCATCTCATGACACAATCTGGAAACGGATTTGAAAGCGGGCGGAACAGATGGACGAATTCGAACTCTTCATCGGGAACAAGAACTATTCGACCTGGTCGCTCCGACCCTGGATCGCGATGCGGCACAAGGGCATTGCATTCAAGGAAACACTCGTTCCTTTTGACTTTGAGAACGGAAATCCGAAGTTTCATGACTTTTCGCCAAGTATGAAAGTTCCTGTGCTGAAACACGGTGATCTTACAGTCTGGGACAGCTTTGCGATCCTTGAGTATGTTGCCGATTGCCATCCCGACAAGGGGCTGTGGCCGGACGATCCGAGAAAGCGTGCGCGCGCACGATCAATCTCGGCCGAAATGCACTCAGGCTTTCCGGCGCTGAGAGCCGAATGTCCGATGAACATGCGCCGCCCCGCCGAACAGCGATCCGTCAGCGAGGCCGTCAAGGCGGATGTCGCCCGGATCCTTGAGATTTGGGAAGAGTGTCTCGAGGCCTCTGGCGGACCGTTTTTGTTCGGCGATTTCACAATTGCCGATGCCATGTATGCGCCGGTTGTGAGCCGCTTTGACACATACGGTCTCAGCGATGCGCCTGTTGCCGCGAGATACAGTCAGACCTTGCGCGGGCTTGACGCCTGGCAAGCTTGGGAGGCCGATGCTCTCAAGGAGACATGGGTCGTCGCCGTCGATGAAGTTTGACGGGCTTATTCCGCTGCAGCCAAATGGGCAGTCGGGTCTGCGAAGGCCTGCTGCTCATCTAGATGTGCTTGAAGGTCCGAGACAAACTGGCGGACTTTCATCGGAATAAACCTGTACGATGGATAAACCGCGTGGATGGGATGAACACCATAGGACCAGTCTTCAAGGATCAGTTCCAGTTCGCCTGTTCCAAAGTGCGGTGCTGAGAGCCAGGTGACAGCGGTGGAGATGCCCAATCCTGCGATCGCTGCACGGCGGAGGGCCGCAGAATTGTTGATCACCATTGTTGGCGACACAGCAACTTTGGCTGCCTTTCCGGTGGGGCCGACGAGCTCGATGGAACCAGCTTCAGCGATATGCGGATAAAGCAGGAAGTCGTGCTTTTTGAGATTTTCCGGTGTTTCGGGGCGTCCCCTCCGGTTCAGATAGTCTGGTGAGGCAACAAGGCATCGTTTCATGTCGCCGAGCTTCTTGACGATCAACCGGTCGTCACGCAAATGCCCCATGCGTATGGCGACATCAATCCGCTCCTTTTGCAGATCCACCATGGCGTCCGACAGTTGCACGTCGAACAAGATGTTCGGATAGGCCGCCTTGAATTTGGTGAGGAAACCCGCCAGCTCCGGTTCGGTGAAAGCGTACGGCAGGCTAACGGTGAGGCGGCCACTCATTTGGGCCTCGTTGCTTTGTACCGACCGGTCCGCCTCGGAGAGCTTTTCCAGAATGTCACTGGCATAGGCGAAATAACGCTCACCCGCCTCGGTCAACGACAAGCGCCGGGTCGTGCGGTTGATCAGCCGCGTTCCGAGCGTGTCCTCCAGGCTTCGGACCTGTTGACTGACCGCTGGTTGTGACACGCCAAGATGCGTTGCGGCCGCGGAAAAGCTGCCCAGTCTCACCGCGTTCACAAAACTGCTGAGCGCGCTCAATTTGTCCATTTCAGCCTCCAGGTACGCCAGAGAAGATTATTCATAAGACGAGCTTCTGGTTCTTATAAATAATCTCCGGCTTTAAAATCCAGAGGAATAAATCAATTAAAGGGCACGGCCTCTTTCGGGGGGCGGATTGGCAGAACGGCATTGGAGAACAGGTATGACCGTTGAAACAATTTCCATGAACCGGCGCGGCTTTTTGGGCGGCGCCATGACCGGCGGTGCTGCACTTGGCGCGGCAAGTGCTTTGAGCCTGATCCCGGCAACAGCACATGCAGCAGCGCCTTTGGCCGGGTCGCCGATGGCAGGTGCGTTGCGGCGCAAGGTCGGTAATTTCGAAGTGACGGCGCTCCTCGACGGTTACCTGCAACTAGGTCCAGAACTGATTGTCGGTTATGAGGAAGAAACTGCGGCGAAGCTGCGTAAGGCGGCGTTCATTGAGAGTCAGGCCCTCACGGGACCGGTGAACGCTTATCTCGTAAACACCGGCGACAAATTGGTGCTGATCGATGCGGGCACATCCGACAAGATGGGGCCAACCCTTGGGCACCTCGGCAGTGCTTTGTCCGCAGCTGGTGTTACACCGGAACAGATCGATGCGGTTCTGATAACCCACATGCACCCGGACCACCTTTTCGGCGTGCTAACACCGACGGGCGAAAAGGCGTTCCCGAATGCTGAATTGCTGCTGCCTGAGCTGGATAACATCTTCTGGTACGATGATGCAGCAATGAACGCAGCGCCCGAGCAGTTCAAACCGTTTTTCCTAGGGGCTCGCGCAAGCGCAGATGCCTACAAGTCCACCCAGTCACTGTTCAATCCGGGAAAGGAACTCTTTCCGGGTATCACTGCGAAGGCCTTGCCGGGTCACACGCCCGGACATGTCGGTTTTGTCATCGAAAGCAATGGCGAACAGCTGATCATTGCGGCGGACATCATTCATGCAACGACGTATCAATTCGAGAACCCGGAATGGGCGATTGCCTTTGATATTGATCCAGCGCAGGCAATTGAGACGCGGAAGAAGTTTTTCGATGAAATTTCGGCCGACAGGGTGATGTTTGCCGGAATGCACATCCCGTTCCCGGGTTTTGGCTATCTCGCCAAGCAAGGCGATGGCTACCGCTTCGTCGCAGCGGACTGGCCGTACACCTTCTAAAGTACTTCTGAAAGAGGTAGGAGCGCTTGGACGGCGCTCCTACAAAACACCCATGCCGGAGAACGGCAGGAAGGTGACCAGCTCACCGCGTTTTACCGATGTTGCGTCTTCCGGGATCTCGATCAGCCCGTCCGCTTCCCGCAGCCCCGTGATGAGACCAGAGCCATCGCGGTCGAATTTGCGGGCGATCGTCTTGCCGTTTTCGTCTATTCCGAGGATGCCTCTGTAGAATTCCCGGCGGTCCGGTTTCTTCTTTGGAACCTCGAAGTCAGCCGGGGCCTGGAATCGTTGCGGTTCGACAAAACCGCCACCGCCCAGAACACTGAGGACAGGGCGGCCATAGAGCAGAAAACAGACCATGGCCGCGACCGGGTTGCCGGGCAGTCCAAGAAACACGCAGTTTCCGATCTGGCCAAACATCATTGGCCGGCCCGGCTTGATAGCGAGTTGCCACATGTGCCGCTGGCCAAGCTTTTCCAGCGCGGTCTGCATGTGATCTTCCTCACCGCGGCTTGCCCCGCCGGTCGTCAGGATAATGTCGAACGTCTTTGATGCTTCCGCCAGGGTGCGTTCGACCAGACCGGCATCGTCCTTCAAGATCCCCAGATCTTCGATCTCAACTGGCAATCCTGCGGCGAGGCTTTTCAGCAAGTAATGATTGGAATCGTAGACATCCCCGACGGTGATCAGATCGCCAGGTCGGCGCAATTCATCGCCGGTTGAAACGAGCGCAACCTTGAGCTTTCGATAGACCGTAATTTCGGCAAGCCCGGTTGATGCAATCGCTGCGAGGTCCTGGGGCTTCAGCCGGTGCCCGGAGGTCAATATATTAGTGCCTTCGGCAACATCTTCCCCGGCCTTCCGGCAATTGGCACCTTTCTTCAGGCCTTGGGGTACGATGACGAAGTCTTCGCCGTCCTGGCTGTGGGTTTCGCAGTCTTCCTGCATGGCGACCGTGTCAGCGCCCGGAGGCATGACGGCACCGGTGAAGATCCGGGCGGCGCCCCATGGCGCAAGCATTTCATTGCTGGCATGTCCGGCGGCGACACGCTGGCGCAATCGGAAAAAACCGCCGGCTTCATCGTGGTCCGCAAAGCGGAATCCATAACCGTCGACAGCGGAATTATCGGCGAGTGGAATGTTGCGTGGTGCCGTGATGTCTTCCGCAAGGATCCGGCCGAGCGCTTCGCCCAAGGGAATGGTCTGTGACAGGGTTACCGGCGCAAGCCTGTCTTTTAGAATTGCCAGTGCCTCGGCGTGTTTCAGCCGGTCCTTGTCGTGCAGAAAGCAGTCGTTCAAGAGAGGCTTGGCCGTCATGACTGGACACTCTGCAGGCTGAGGTGGCTGGTTATAAAGTCAGCAAGACCGGAAACATCGTCGAGATCATAAACAGGCAGCGTTTCGTCAGGGATTGCATGATCAGCGGCAACAGCCAAAATGTGCGGGTCGTCCGGTGACAAAGGGCCTTTGCTGGCCGATTCGGTGCGTCGTGCTTCAATCTTCGGATGGTTTTCCCGTTTGTACCCTTCGATCAGGATCAGGTCGCAGGGTGCCAGGCGCGGGAGAATTGCTGAAAGCGGTGGCTCTTCTTCCTCGCGCAGCTCGTGCATCAAGGCCCATCTGCGGCCGGACACGAGCGCGACTTCAACGGCACCAGCTTCCCGGTGCCGGTAACTGTCAGCGCCTGGCCGATCGATATCGAAGTTGTGGTGTGCGTGTTTGACGGTAGACACCTTAAGACCACGCGACGTGAACTCCGCCACCAGCCGGGTCACCAGTTGCGTCTTGCCGGAGTTCTTCCAGCCAGTAATTCCAAAGACAGGCGTTGATATCATGAGGACAAAAGGCTCGCCGCGTTGCGGGCCGTCTCAAGATCATCCGGCCGGTTGGCATTGAAAAACGGATCCAGGCCGGTCGCCTGATCCAACTCGAAACCGACTTCGATGCTGTCATGTCGGTCAACAAAGGCGAGTACCTTGCCGCTTTGTCCCGTCGACAGCCAGTCGTGCAGATCGTTATAGAGCGCGACCGGCCAAAGACCAAAGACCGGGTGGAGTTTGTCAGAAGAGCTGGCGAGTGCAATCACCGGTTCGCCGCCGGGAACCGCTCCAAGGAAACGATCAACCAGGTTGGCCGGATAGAACGGCGTATCACCGGCGACTGACACGACATGACTGACGTGAGGCAGATTGCGCCGTGCGTGACCAAGTCCGGCGAGGACACCGGCAAGAGGGCCTGCAAAACCGCCGATCGGATCAGGTTCGACAGGAAACTGGAACTGGGCAAACCGCTCCGGATCGCCATTTGCGTTTAGAACAATCTGCGAGACCTGAGGTGTGAGCCGGTTCAGAATGATCTCCAGCATCGATTTCCCGTTAAGATCAATGAGCGTCTTGTCGCCGCCGCCCATCCGGCGCGATTGTCCGCCGGCGAGTACACAGCCAAGGACACAGTCTTTGGAGATCCGAGCATTTGCCGGGGTCATTCCGCTTTTTCACTCCCTTTCCGGCCGGATCCACGGGGTTCGTCTTCCGCAAGCGCGGGATCCATATCAAAGTCTATTCGTTCAGAGCCGGACAGCACGACGAATCTCTTGCCGCGTGCCCGGCCAATCAAGGTCAAACCGGCTTGCTGTGCAAGCTCCACACCCCAAGCGGTAAATCCTGACCGAGAGACGAGAATCGGGATGCCCATCATCACGGTCTTGATCACCATTTCTGACGTCAAACGCCCGGTTGTGTAGAAGATCTTATCCTTTGCTGGAACCTTGTTCAGCTCCATCCAGCCGGCGATCTTGTCGACAGCGTTGTGGCGGCCGACGTCCTCCATATAGACCAACGGCTGGTCATGACGGCACAATACGCAGCCATGGATCGCGCCAGCTTCCAGATAAAGCGACGGTGTTGTGTTGATCGCCCTGGTAAGCGCATAGAGCCAGGATGTTTTTAGCCGCGCGTCTTTTGGAAGGTCGATGGTTTCGAAGCCCTCCATGACATCTCCGAACACGGTGCCTTGCGCGCAGCCGGAGGTCCTGACCTTCTTCTTTAGCTTGTCTTCGAAGTTGGTTTCGCGCTCGGTGCGCACGATAACGACTTCAAGATCGTCATCATACTCGATCCCGGTAATGACATCGTCGGGTGCCAGCATGTTCTGGTTTTTGAGATAGCCGACGGCAAGCAGATCCGGATGATCGCCGATGGTCATCATCGTGACCACTTCCTGGGAATTCAGAAACAGGGTGAGGGGTTTTTCGGTGACCACCCTTGTGTCGACTTCAGCACCGGTATGGTCGATCCCGGTCACGGTGGTCGAAAGGGCGGGATTGAAAGGGTCGGGTTGCAGTATGTAGGGCGCCGTCACAGGCACAGAACTCCAAAGTTGTTTCGTCTGGAAGACTATGGGAGCCAAAGGGGGAAGGGCAAGCACTTAAGTCTGTTTTCGAAAGCGCATGAGTGCCATGAACGCTCCCCCTGCAAGAAGTCCCCAAAAGGCGCCGGATACCCCGAAGAAGCTGACACCTGAGGCCGTGATTGCAAAGGTGATGATCGCGCTGTCCCGCGTTTCGGCCTCTTTGGTCGCTTCACCGATGGAAAACGCAAGCGCTCCAAGCAAGGCAAGACCTGCCACAGCTTCAATCAAGATGCCAGGTGTTGCGGCCACGAACGCCATGACCAAACCGGCGAAGAGACCGAACAGGATATAGATCACACCTGCGAATACTGCTGCCCAATAGCGGGCGGCCGGATCCTTGTGCGCATCTTCACCGGCGCACATGGCGGCCGTGATTGCGGCAAGGTTTACGGCGTGCCCGCCGAACGGGGCCGACACTAAGCTGAAGACACCGGACAGTGTAAACAAAGAGCTGCTGTTCGGCTGGTAGCCAAAGGCCCTCAAGACCGCGATGCCCGGTATGTTTTGAGACGCCATCGTCACGATGAAAAGCGGCAGTGCAATGCTCACCAAAGCCTCGAAAGTGAACACGGGCAGAATAACAAGCGGTTGGCTGATGAGAGGCGTTTCTCCAAGAGAAAGCGACCCACCGGTCAAAAACGCAATGCCGAAGGTGACGACCATGGCAAGCGGGACGGCGTAAAGCCTGGCAAAACGGACAGCCACTGCCCAGGTCAGGATTACCGCCAGTGCATAGACCGGCATTTCGCCAACCGCCCGCACCGGCGCAAGACACAGCCCGAAAAGAACGCCCGCCAGCATGGCATTTGCAAGCGGACTAGGGATCGCTGCAACGGCGCGCCCAAAAGGACGGATCAGGCCTGCCAGAATGATCAGGACCGCGCAGACAACAAAGGCGCCAACAGCAGCTGCGAAACCGCCGTCGACTGCGCCGGCGGAAGCAAGCAAGGCTGCACCGGGTGTCGACCAGGCAATGCTGACCGGGATCTTTGTCCAAAGCGATGCAACGACAGCGCAGAGGCCCATTGAGATGGACAGAGCCATCAAGCCGCTGGTTGCCTCGGCGGGCGTGGCTCCGGTGGCATTCAACCCCTGAATGACGATGGCAAAGGAGCTTGCAAAGCCGACGATTGCGGCGAGCAGTCCGGCAGAAAAGGACTGGAAAGACGGGCGTGCGGCGGGCATGAAAATGTGATTCCAAGGAAAGGGAACCACACCCTAATCCGCACGGAGTGGAGATGGCCAGATCAGTTCAGCCGCATACCGTTCTCTTTGGAGATCGGGCCGGGGCTCAGATCATCAACATGTCGTTTGTCATCCGGCCTTCGCGCAGCTCCTTGGCGAAGTGGCTGAGCGCCAGGTAAGCCTCATCGCGGGTGACTTCACCTGGATGATCAAGGAGCGGGCGGAGTTCTGCATGCCGGGATGCAGCAATGCCGTCCGTCAGATCTCGGAAGAACATCAGCGAGTTCGGAAACAATCGGTAATCGGCCGGCTCGTGAATGATGCCCTCAATGTCGTGGAGGCGAGGATCGTTCATGACACAGTACACGGTGTCGAGCACCGGTCCGGTGTAGCCTTCCAGGACCTGAATGATGTGCTGATCGACAAGAAGCAAAGCCCCGGTCACACCTGCGCGGCGGTTGATGCGCCGAATGCGCAGCAGGGTCTTGTCGATTTCATCCGGCAGGGGCAAGCGCATGTTGTCCCATTTGATTTTGCTGCGGTAGCAGGCCCGGTAGAGTTCCATTGCTCGTGTCCCATCCAATCCCCGATAAGATCAGCCTGCGCCTCAATTCCTCACATTTGCTTAAAATTTGAATCAAATTGGAAGAAGAGGACCGGTTTTCGACAGGTCCTCTCTTTGGTCTGCTGATTCCGGTTCTGTTGGCTTAAAAGATCAGCATCAAGAAACCTGTGCACAAATACATTGGCTGATCTTCTTGTGTGCAAGCGGCTCAGATGTCTCGCGACAGCTTGAACATTAGGCCGTTCTTAACTGCTGGCCATTCGTATGGAAGAATCGAATAGACTGCCGTATCCCTCAACGCACCATCTGCGGATCTTTGGTGGGACCGCAAGACGCCATCAAGGCGTGCACCAAGCCGCTCGATGGCTGTCCGGCTCTGCCGGTTCAGGAAGTGGGTCCGGAACTCCACCGCTATACAGTCCAGCTCTTCAAAGGCGTGCGTGAGCAGCATCAGCTTGCATTCTGTGTTGAGGCCGGTTCGTTGAACAGACTTACGATACCAGGTGGAGCCGATCTCGACCCGTTTGTGAACAGGGTCGATGTTCATGTATGTCGTCATGCCGACTGCCTTGCCATCCGGTGTGAGAACCGCAAAGGGCAACATCGAGTCGGCCTCCTGCAAACCGAGGCGCCGCTCTATTTCTGCCCGAACGTCTTCAGGCTTCGGAATGCTCGTATACCAGGCCTTCCATAAATCCCCTTCGGCCGAAGCTTCCGAGAGATCGTCTGCGTGTTCAAGGCTGAGAGGAACGAGAGAGACATGTGTACCGGTCAAGGTAATGGGTAAGGGCCAGGACATTGAATGATCCGCTGAATGGTTGGTGCGTTGCTCGGTTTTAGAAGGGCCGTTCTTCGCCGCTCCATTTGAAGAACTTGCCAGTGTCTTTCAACGTGAGGGCTTCGCTTAGATTCAGAATGCCTGAAGCAACATCGGCCGGGCAATTGTCGGCCTCCGGTCCGCCCATGTCGGTGCGGACCCAGCCCGGATCGATCAAGGCAACTGGAATCCCTTCGTTTTCGAGCTCTGTTGCCAGACCTTGCATCACTTTGTTCACAGCCGCCTTGGATGCGCGGTAGGCAATACGGTCGGACTTACGATAGCCCATCCAGGACATCTGGCTGGAGACCGTGATGATCGTTCCCGGTTTGCCTTTCAAGATGTGAGGCAGAAAGGATTGGCTGACGGCGAGGGGACCAAGGGTGTTGATTGCCAGCGTTTCGTGAAAGCCGTCATAGTCCATATCGAGAGGGCTTTGCCGGTCGGGTCCGATAATGCCCGCATTGTTGATCAGGACGTCGATTGAGGCGTCGAGTGCTTCTGCAGCTGCTTCCACGGCCTTGTGATCGGTAACGTCAAACACGAGAGGCGAGACTTTGCCGTCAAAGGCTTCAGTGATTTCGCGGGCGGCCTCCGCTGACCTGACAGACCCATAAACAGTCCAGCCCTTGGCAAGAGCGGCGGCGACAAGTTCGCGGCCAATTCCGCGATTGATGGCGGTAATCAGACAGGTGGTCATAAGTTTTCTCGAAAGGTGGTTGTTCAGGCGAATGGGTTGAAACTATCCGGACTGCCTGGGGGAGGGTCAAGGACAACATTGTCCTCTCTACGCAAGGGGGACAATGTTGAGCGCTCAACACACCTTGTAACGCGCAATCATCAACCCTAAGAAACAGGAGGAAATCACCTTAAAAGGTGAAAATCATAGATTAAGGTGATTTAGGGCCGGTATGGCACATCAGCGGAGGAGCGCTGCGATCACCTGAGACCGACAGGACGCATAGATGAGTGAAACCATAAAAAACGCCGTGATGGACCGGCTGCGCCAGATCAAAGGGCCTGACCTGGAGGGCGATATCATCTCGCTTGGACTGGTTTCAGACGTCTTCGTGTCCGATGGCCGTGTGGCATTTTCGATTACCGTCCCAGCTGCGCGGGCTCAGGAACTGGAACCCTTGCGTCAGGCGGCCGAAAAAGTCGTGAAGGAAGTCGACGGTGTTGAAAACGCCATGGTTGCCTTGACAGCAGAGCGCGCACCTGGAAGTGCCCCGGCACGTCCGCCGCAACCAGCGCCTGCGCCGCGGGCGCCAAGACCCCCACAGGAAGAACAGGCCTCTGCAAAACCGGGTGTTCCGGGGATCAAGCACATTGTTGCTGTGGCGTCCGGAAAGGGCGGTGTTGGCAAATCGACCACAACTGCGAACCTCGCGCTGGGCATGGCCGCAAATGGTTTAAAGGTTGGTGTTCTCGATGCCGATATCTATGGACCGTCCGTGCCGCGGCTTTTCAACGTCTCCGGACGTCCGGAAGCCCTGTCCGGTCGCATGCTCAAGCCGTTGGAAGGCTATGGCGTCAAGGTGATGTCCATGGGCTTCATGGTGGAAGAAGAAACCCCGATGATCTGGCGTGGTCCGATGGTGATCTCCGCGCTCACTCAGATGCTGCGCGAGGTTGCCTGGGGTGAACTCGATGTTCTCGTGGTGGATATGCCTCCTGGAACCGGCGATGCGCAGCTCACAATGGCCCAACAGGTGCCGCTGGCCGGGGCTGTCATTGTCTCTACCCCGCAGGATCTTGCCTTGATTGATGCCCGCAAAGGGCTTGCCATGTTCAAGAAGGTCGACGTGCCGGTTCTCGGCATCGTTGAAAACATGAGCTACTTCCTCTGCCCGGATTGCGGCAGCCGCCATGACATCTTCGGACACGGGGGCGCACGCGCCGACGCTGAACGTCTTGGTGTGCCGTTCCTAGGAGAAGTGCCGTTGGCGATGAAGATCCGTGAGACGTCCGATGCAGGAACGCCAATCGTTGTGTCTGATCCGGAAGGCCAGTCTGCGCAAATCTACAAAGAGATCGCGGGCAAAGTGATGGCAGGCATCGAAGGCGGGACCGACGGCGCAGATCGCGCAGCACCCGCGATTGTTTTTGAATAGTCAGCGCAATAATTTAGTTTGGATCGGGCAGGGGCGGTGTTCCTGCCCGAATTTCTTTTAAAGGCATTTTCATGGACCATCCGAGCAACAGCCGGGCGATTGCAGCGATGCTGATCGCCATGGCTGGCTTCATCTTGAACGATACGCTGGTCAAGATGGCTTCTGATGCGGTGCCGCTCGGTCAGATCATTCTGGTGCGTGGTTTCATCTGCATCGCCGCGCTGGGCGTTGCCGGTGCCGTGACCGGGCTGTTTCACAATGCGCGTGTTCTGGCGCATCCAGCGGTACTGGTTCGGGCACTCGCAGAGACAGCGGCCACCATCTTCTATTTGACGGCGCTCTTCCAGTTGCCGATCGCCAATGCGACTGCGATTCTTCAAGTGTTGCCGCTCGTGGTAACAGCCGCAGCAGCGGTTTTCCTAAAAGACGCGGTTGGGTGGCGCCGATGGAGCGCGATCCTTGTTGGTCTGATCGGAGTGTTATTGATCATCCGGCCGGGGTTGGAGGGCTTCAATGCGTTCTCCCTTCTGGCGCTGGCAGGTGTTGGCTGCATGGCGCTGCGGGATCTTGCAACCCGTCAGTTGCCAAAGGATGTCCCGACCCTCGGTGTCGCTTTGGTTAGTTTTATTGCCGTGACGCTGCTTGGTACCGTGTTGACCGTGCAATCCGGCTGGACGGATCTGTCTTTGGTGGAATACGTGTATCTCGGCGGGGCGGCTGTTTTTGTCCTGGCTGGATACGTCTTCATTATTCTGGCGATGCGGCTTGGGGACATCGCCGTGGTTGCGCCCTTCCGGTACACCATTGTCGTCTGGGCGATTCTGCTGGGCTACCTTGTGTGGGGCGATGTCCCGGATGGAATCACATTGGTAGGCATTGCTATCGTCATCGCTTCCGGCACCTACAGCTTTTTCCGGGAGCGCAAAGCTGGCGCAGCGGATACAAGGTGATATGCAACTATCGCGATAGTTGATGTCGTCTTCAATTAATAAGATTGATTTTTTGAGAGCGCCTTCCTAAGGTCTGCGTTCAGCGAAAAGAACACTTTGAAATGGCCTCAGATCTGACTGCGCATACAACCCGGGAACCCAAACGGATCGCGTTTGTTGTCATGCTCATGGGCATTTCGACATTGTCTCCCTTTGCAATGAACATCTATCTGCCGTCGGTCGACGGCATGATGAGTGCGTTCTCGGCTACTGCTGCTGAGATTCAGCTCACATTGGCGTTCTATTTCATCGCAATTGCTGGAGCGCAGATTTTTTTGGGGCCGATCTCCGATCAGTTCGGCAGGCGCCCTGTTGTTGTTGCCGGAATGGTGCTGTTCGTTATCGGCAGCGTGTTGTGTTTGATGGCACCGACTGTTGAGGCCCTGATAGCTGCCCGGATTGTTCAAGCGATCGGCGGCGGGGCCGGTCTCGTTCTGGCCCGTGCCATCGTCCGGGACGTCTACGGACGCGACAAAGCAGCCAGCATGATCGGTTATGTTGCAATGGGCATGGCCGTCGCGCCGACCATCGGGCCCGCGATCGGCGGCTTTCTTGACGCGCATTACGGTTGGCGTGGTGGTTTTGTGTTGATGCTGATTTTTGGGGTCGGCGTGACCATTTGTGCCTGGCTGTTCCTTCCCGAGACCAATCAGCACAAAAAGGCGGTCAGTCTGAAGCAGATCGGGCAGGGCTACGCGGACTTGTTCAAGGTGAAGATGTTCTGGGTGTATTGCGGAGCATCGACCTTTATGGCTTGGCTGTACTTTGCCTATCTCGGCGGCGCCCCGTTTGCGGCGGCCGGTGTGTTCAACATGGCCCCTGCGGAAATCGGCCTTTATCTGATGGTGGTTTCAATCGGCTATATCATTGGGAACTTCATCACCGGTCGAATTGCAGCTCGTGCAGGGATTGCCCGGATGATCGCACTCGGTGTGATCACGGGTGTCTTTGGGGTTTCGCTTCTTGTCCTTGGGACGTTGACGGACAGCCTCACCGGGCCGTTGTTTTTCCTGCCGATGTTTTTCATCGGCCTGGGCAATGGGCTTGGCATTCCAAGCGCCATCTCCGGAGCCGTGAGCATCCGCCCTGATCTTGCCGGGACGGCATCTGGAATGCTCAGTTTTCTCCAGGTAGGCGCCGGTGCGCTGGTCTCAAGTGCTGTCGCCTATATGTTCTCGGCCGACATTGCCGGTGGCGGTGAGATGCCGATGATCCTGGTCATGGTTGTCGGAGGCGTTTTCGGACTGGCGTGTGTGCTCGCCGTTTTTCTCGGCGAGCGGCAAGACACACCATATGAAGACCGGTGAGCAATCACTCAGAAGCGGGTTTGCTTTTGCTGCGCGGTTAAACTGCCGCGCAACATGTTTCGTGCTGCTTCGCGTTTCTGGTTTTCCGAAACGAATGAGACCTGAGATTAGCCGCCCGTAACGCTCATATGCCGGGACACCGCCGGCTGGTTGCGCTCCCGGTCAATGACAAAGTCGTGCCCCTTTGGCTTGCGCCCAATGGCCTCGTCGATTGCGTCACTCAGCAGTTCGTTGCCCTCTGAGGCGCGCAGAGGCGCACGCAGATCCGCCATGTCATCCTGACCCAGGCACATGTAAAGCTGGCCCGTGCAGGTCACGCGGACCCGGTTGCAGCTTTCGCAGAAATTGTGGGTCATTGGCGTTATGAACCCGAGACGGCCGCCGGTTTCCTCAACCGTCACATAGCGCGCCGGACCACCGGTCTTATAGGGAATGTCCGTCAGGGTGAAGCGTTCGGAAAGGCGTTGGCGCACGGTGGAGAGCGGAAGATACTGATCCGTGCGATCTTCGTTGATCTCGCCAAGTGGCATGGTCTCGATCATTGTGAGATCGTACCCATGCTCATGGCACCAGGTCATCATGCTCTCAATTTCATGCTCATTCACTTGTTTGAGCGCGACCATATTGATCTTGATGGCAAGCCCGGCTTCCTTGGCAACGCAAATGCCGTCCATGACTTTGGCAAGGTCGCCCCAGCGGGTGACCGCCTTGAATTTCTGCGGGTCCAGCGTGTCGATGGAAACGTTGATCCGGCGGACACCGCAATCATAAAGCTCGTGGGCAAAGCGGGCGAGCTGGGATCCGTTGGTGGTGAGCGTCAGCTCGTCGAGAGCGCCGCTGTCCAGATGCCGACCGAGGCTGCGGATCAGGCTCATGATATTCTTGCGCACCAGCGGTTCACCACCTGTCAGGCGCAGCTTGCGGACACCTTTTTCGATGAAAGCGGTGCACAGGCGGTCCAGCTCTTCAAGGCTAAGGACTTCGCGTTTCGGCAGGAACGTCATGTCCTCCGCCATGCAGTACACACAGCGGAAATCACAGCGGTCTGTGACGGAGACCCGGAGATAGGAAACGGCGCGGCCGAAGGGATCGATCATAGGTTTGGGCCTTGCGGATGTCTCTGGTGCCGCCGGTTTCGAAACCACGATATTGCCGTCTGTCACGTTCCGCTCTCCCTCAGAATTGTCTTTGACGGCGGGTCTTCGCCCGCTCCTGCATCATATGGAACAAACCGGCATGTTTTCAAACAAAACCGGAGCCAAATGGTACAGTTCCGAATTATGGGTAAACTGGTTAGTGTAGTTCTGTCAATTTGTCTTAAGGCAAGAGATCAAACTCTGGCGGAGAACTCGCTCAAATGTCGGGGGGTAGCGATGTTGAAGATTTTTCATAACCATATCTTGAAGTGACACCAAAAGGTGATACATATATAACACCAAATGGTGTCATGTATTGGAGGAGATATGAATTTAGGACCTCAAGCCGTTTTCCGGGCTCTTTCGGATCAAACCCGACGACAAATCCTGCTGCACCTGGCGGACGAGGACCTCGCCATAACTGATATTGCAGACCGCTTCGAACTCTCGCGCACAGCGATCAACAAACACCTGACGATCCTGAAAGAAGGCGGGTTGATCAAGACCCGGGTTCATGGGCGCGAACGGAGGAATGAACTGAATCCAGAACCGCTCAAATCGGCTTTCGAGTGGCTCGGGTATTTCGACAGCTTCTGGAACAGCAAACTATCCAGTCTTCAGCGTGAAATTTCCAAGGATATGAAAGAGCTTAAGGAGACCAAAAAATGACTACGACTACATTGACGAAAACCATCATTCTCGACGCGCCCAAGGATGTGGTTTGGGCCTTTTTGACCGAAAGGGACAAGCTTGCACGTTGGTTTCATCCGGCGGAAGAGGATTTAAAGCAGGGCAAAGAATATACGCTGCTTAATCAGCATAAAGATATGACCCGAGTGTGTTGGGGAACGGTCCTCGAATTGAAACCATTCGACAAATTGGTCTATACTTTCACACTTGAGCAACTTCAGGGCGCCTTGACGACGGTCAGCTGGGTATTAGAAGACGCCGCAGGCGGGACACGGCTAACTTTGATACATGAAGGGATTGAAAACGCGGCAGGCGAAGCGGCTTTCATGATGTTGAGTGCGTTGGATGCCGGATGGGATGAACACTTCGGACGTCTGCGCAAGGAAGCTAAAGTCCCTGTACTTGCATAGCCTTTCCCATTTGGATGTTATCAATTGCTTCCCCGGCTTTGTACCGGGGAGGTTTTAGCTCTGTTTCCGGTGTCGTCTCGAAATTACCAAGTAGCACACAAATTTTGCACTTTTAGTCTCGATACGCGTCCATGAAACTGCGGATTTCCGCCAGAAGCGGCAGAATTTCGGCGATTTTTTCCTCTGGGATCGCCGATTTTATTGCCGACATGTCCGGGTCGATCGAGCGGATGGCCGTCTCACGGAATTGACGCCCGGCATCGGTGAGCCAGACTGTTTTGCTGCGGCCGTCCTTTGGGTTGGGGCGCATGTCAACCAAGCCATGATCCAGCAAGCCGCTCAGCGTGTGGGTCATCGTCGTCTTGGGGACCTGGAAAGCTTTGGCAAGGGCAAGCGGCGTTTGACCATCCTTGACCCGTATCAGGTGATTGATCACGCTGAAGTGGGGCAGGGTCAGGCCCTTCGGCAGCCGGGCTTCCATCGCAGCCCGGCTCAATTGGGCGATAATGCCGATCTCATTGAAAAAACTGAACAGCGTATGGCGGGACGCGTTATCCATTCATCATCCGTGTTTCAAGGGGCCAGCGCGGCGTGCGGGCGGTTTGCGGCCCGAATCCCAATCGTCCAAGCATCTGAACAGTTTCTCCGGGTTTGGCAAGCAGGCGGTGGGCTTCGGCATGATGCGGGGCCATTTCGTCAAACTCCTGCAACGCCTGGCTCACCGGGTGAAGCGCCAATCCGATACGTGTCGTTTCCAGGTTAAGCCTCAGCCAGCGGCGGCCAGCCTCTATCTGATCCTGCCGCGTGTTTGCCGGCGTTGTCAGGCTGATATAGGCGGGTGTTGCATGGAGCATTGCCTGGTACATCTTCACGCCTTCCTGAAATCCTGTGGACTCCGGGTCCAGCTGGCTGTCCTTGGTTAGAAGACCTGCCACCATCAGGCTTTCCAGGAACGGACCCCCGAGATCAATTCCGTCCGGATTTGCATTGATTTCCACCTTGCCGAAGCGCATCAAATCGACGCTTTCCTTCAAGGTCCGGTGGGTGTTCATTTCCGTCAACCAGGCCTGCCAGGTCAGGTCTTTGATGCTTTCAACATCTGCCGGGTTGGTCCAGACAGTGCCATAGGTTTGAAGGTCCGCCGTCATGGCGGCAGGAATGGGCGTGTCCTGGAATGGCTCCTTGCATGACCGGCGGTCCATGATATGCGCACCCAATGGATCTGCGTCCGCCCCGTCGATCAACACAACGTCCGCGATTGGACCATCAGCTCCCTCTGGAAAGAGCGAAATCTCAGTCGAAAAGCCTTTGAGGCTAGCGGCAATGGCCATTTGCTCCAGGAAACACCCGAGACCAATGAAGATCTGCCGGTGATAAGGGTCAGTGTGAGGGAGATCCCGCGCCAGATCTCTGTGCAGCCGGAATGAGTTCTTGTCAGTCAACTCGATTAGCCAGGGCTGCCGGTTATGCGGGTTTGGTGCAAGCAAGGCGTAAGACAGCGCAAACAGCCGCGGATCTTCGTATCCGCCCGCGCTGCTCCACGGTTTGAGCGCCTTTTCTGGAGTCCGGGTTGCGAGAAATGTGCCGGCCGATGCGGTGGTGGCAACTATCAGACCACCTCCAAGGAGGGCGAGCGTTTTGCGGCGGGAAACTGACATGGAAGGCTCCTATATGATGCGATATCGCACTATATAATACGATATCGCACTAAATCAAGTGTAGTGTCAGACGTTCGGTTTATGGGAGCATGTGCTTTTAAAGTCAGAGAAAAATTGATCTGAAGACGGGCGGCCGCGTAGGAAAGAGACACACTTAAGAGGCGTTATGACTACAATCGTTTGGTTCCGGCAGGACTTGCGCGTTTCCGACAATCCGGCCCTTCATGAAGCAACCCGGCGCGGCCCGGTATTGCCGGTCTATATTCTTGAAACACCGGATCAGTCAGGCGATGAACATCCCTTGGGCGGCGCCAGTCGATGGTGGCTGTATCAGAGCTTGGCCGCGCTGAAGGAAGACCTCCCGGGTCTTGTCTTTCTGCGCGGCAGCGCACGGCATCTGATCCCGGAACTCGTTCAAGAGACCGGCGCTGATGCAGTTTACTGGAACCGCTGCTATGAGCCGCATGCCATCGAACGCGACAGTGCGCTTAAAGAGGCCCTGAAAACGGACCTGATCGATGCCAAGAGTTTTAAGGCCTCCCTGCTGTTTGAGCCCTGGGATGTCGAAACAAAGACCGGTGGCCCCTACAAAGTCTACTCGCCGTTCTGGAAGGCGGCTCAACAAATCAGCGTGCCGGATCCCTTGCCGGTGCCGAGGGAGATTGACTTCGCCGCCTACGACAAAGGCGATAGCTTGTCCGATCTGAAGTTGCTGCCGACCAAGCCGAACTGGGCCGAAGGCTGGGAAGACATCTGGCAGCCTGGGGAAGCCGGCGCCAAAGACCGTCTGATTGAGTTTTTGGATCACGGATTGTCCGGCTATGGCGACAAGCGCAACCGGCCGGACTTGCCCAACGTCTCACGTTTGTCGCCGCACCTTCATTTTGGCGATATCTCGCCGAGGCAGGTGTGGTCGGCAACGCAGCATGCAACGGATCGCAAATCCAGTCTTTCCAGCGACGGGCACAAGTTCCTTTCGGAAATCGCCTGGCGCGAGTTTTCCTATCATCTCCTCTATCATTTCCCGCAATTGCCGGAGAAAAACTGGCGGCCTGCCTTCGACGCATACCCTTGGCGGGAGAGCGAGGAGGATCTGAAGAAATGGCAAAAGGGATTGACCGGGTATCCGATGGTGGATGCCGGGATGCGCGAGCTCTGGCACACGGGCTACATGCACAATCGTGTGCGAATGCTGGCTGGCAGTTTTCTGGTCAAGCATCTCCGTCTCCACTGGAAGCATGGAGAGACCTGGTTCCGGGATACACTGGTCGATGCGGATCTTGCCAACAACTCGGCAAGCTGGCAGTGGGTGGCCGGATCTGGTGCGGATGCGGCACCATATTTCCGGATCTTCAATCCGATTTCGCAGGGACCGAAATTCGATCCGGACGGCAAATACGTGCGCCGCTGGGTGCCGGAATTGGCCAAGCTGCCGACAAAACACCTGTTTTCGCCGTTCGAGGCCCCGGCCAGTGTCCTGCGGGAGGCAGGTGTCAGGCTCGGAGAGACATACCCGTATCCGATTGTGGATCACGGCAAGGCCCGCCAAGCTGCGCTCGACGGTTATGAGGATGTGAAATCAGCGGGACAAGATGCAGCTTGACCCGTTGTTTTTGCCCGGTATCGTCGCGCCACCAAATTCAGCCTAACCGGACACATACAAAATGACCGACTCTTCCGCACCCTGGCCAACCGAACTCAGGGTTTCCAAGGATCGCAAAACGCTAACAGTTGCTTTCAACGATGGAGAGCAGCACGAGTTGAGCGCGGAATATCTGCGGGTGTGTTCACCGTCGGCGGAGGTAAAGGGTCATGCTCCCTCGCAAAAGAAAACCGTCCCGGGCAAGAAAAACGTCGGGATCATTAAGATTGATCAGGTCGGCAATTACGCCGTTCGCATTCATTTCGACGACCTTCACAATTCCGGTATTTTCAGCTGGACCTATCTCCTGGAACTGGCAACGGACCGGTCAAAGCACTGGGGCGGGTATTTGCAGGAACTCGGTGAGAAGGGCCTCAGCCGGTAATCCGTGCACTTTGCTGCAAACTGTTGTTCGGTGACACGCAAAGGGGGAATCGGGTATGAATTCCTCTAGGCGAGGCTCGCGCCGTCCCCCTCCAATGGAGCAGCAGTAAACCTGCAGAGCCGTACCCTTTTCTGATCGACTGAACATGCGCTGCATGAGGAGGGATTGCATTTGGCATGGCTTCAGGAGGTCATGACATGAATACCTTATCGACTCCGATTTTCCGTTTGAAAAAGCGTGCGCATCAGCTGGTACGAGACGAGGGGATTCCTCTGCACAGGGCACTAGACCGGGTCGCTCAACTCGAAGGATTTCGGAACTGGAGCCTTCTTGCAAACAGATACAAAACTGATCCGCTGCATATCCAAGTACTCAATCAAATGCGGCCCGGGCATACATTGCTCGTTGGGGGCAGACCGCGACAGGGCAAAACCAAACTCGGTTTGGAGCTAGCTGCCAGGGCGGCAGTTGCAGGTGGACCGGTCGCCGCATTTTCTCTGGACTACACCGAGGATAAGATCCAGGCTGAATTTACGCGCACATGGGAGAGTGGCAATCAGTCACCACGGTCTCCCATCATTGATGTATCTGACCAGATTTGTGCCGATCACATTGTCGCCCGCCTGCAGAAAGCACCAGGCTGCTCACTTGTCCTAATTGATTACCTTCAACTCCTGGACCAAAGCCGGGCAACACCGTCATTGGACGAGCAGTTGCATGTCCTAACGCAGTTCGCAAAAAACAGCGGCTGCAAAATGGTGTTCTTGGCGCAGATTGGTCGTGGCTTTGAAAATTCCAGCAAAAAGTTGCCCGATTTTGAAGATGTCCGCCAGCCAAACCCCTGTGATCTCTCCCGGTTCGACTTAGGGTGTTTCTTGCATGGTGGTGAAGTGCAGATTGTACCTGCCCCATAGCAGTTCGAACAAAGGCCAAAGGGCAGCGCGGTTTTCACCGCGCCGCCTCTGTTTGGTTACGGGGTGACTTCGCGTTCCAGGAAATCCCGAATTTCTTCGGCTATGAACGCGCCGTCTTCTTCAAGAGCAAAGTGCCCGGTATCGAGAAGATGGAACTCGACGTTGTTCAGGTCCTGCCGATAGGGGTGAGCGCCCTCCGCCGGGAAGATCTGATCATTCTTTCCCCAGACCACGAGGGCAGGCGGCTGATGCTCGCGGAACAAAGCCTGCCATTCCGGATAGAGCGTCAGATTGGTCCGGTAATCGTAGAACAGCTCCAGTTGAACCTCGGCATTTCCAGGACGATCCAAAAGGTATTGAACGTGCCAGTAGTTGTCCGGGCTGATGGCATCCGGGTTACGGGTTCCGTGGGTGAATTGCCATTTGGTGCCTTCGATCCCGAGGAACGCGCGCAGAGGCGCGGCATTTTCCTCTGACGGATCAGCCCAATAAGCCCGTATTGGATCCCAGAACTCCGGCAGTCCCTCTTCATAGGCGTTGCCGTTTTGAATGATAAATCCCGTGACCTTTTCCGGGGCATCGGCGAACAGGCGGTACCCAACCGGCGCGCCATAGTCCATCAGGTAGAGCGCATAATTCTCAATGTTCTTGCGCTCCAAGAGGTCTTCGACCGTACCGGCCAGGTTGTTGAACGTGTAATCGTAGGTCTCAGCGGACGGCATGTCGGATGCGCCAAATCCCTGAAAGTCAGGTGCGATCACGTGATAGTCCGCGGCTAGGTCCGGAATCAGATTGCGGAACATGTGCGACGAGGTCGGAAAGCCGTGCAGCAGCAGCACGGTCGGATTGGCCGGGTCTCCGGCTTCCCGATAAGCAATCCGCAACCCGTCAATCGTTTCGTATCCAAACTTGGTCTCAAACGTGGAGGCGCGCTCTGAGGCGTTGGATGACGCTATTGGTGTGATCAAGGCCGCTGCCAACAAGGCAGCCGAAAGGGTTCTGGTAATCAGCGACATGGGAAGTCTCCTTTTGTAGTGGGGCGCCGGAAACTGCCGGCGTCAGGCTTAGGGTGTGGGTTTCAGGATGTCTTTGAGTTCCGCGTTTTCCGCTTCGAGCTCTGAAATGCGGTTTTGAAGAGCCAGAATGTCCGGGGCGAGTTCTTCCAGCGTGTAGCGCTTTGGAATGTGCTGCGGGCAGTTCCAGTCGAGGGCTTCGATCGTCAGGATGACCGCGCGCTCGGGGAGACCGCGATATCCGTCCTGACGCAAAGTGGCGATAAGGTTCGGATCATCCTTGGCATCAATCTGCCGGGCCCGCGCCCAGACTTTCAGACGGCGGCGGTTGGGGTAATCCATCAGGATCAGGGATACACAGTCATTTTCTTTGAGGTTTCCGGAGCTGATGTACTGTCGGTTGCCGCGAAAATCCGCATAGGCCAGCGTCTTTTCATCCAGGACCTTCAAGAACCCGCGGGGGCCGCCGCGAAACTGAACGTAGGGCCAGCCGGTCTCGGAGACGGTCGCCTGATAGAAGCCATCGCGTTCGGAGATGAAGGCAGCTTCTGCCGGGCCCAGCCGATCGTCGCTGTCTGCCTCCGGAAGATCGAGCGGGGCGTAAGCCTCCCGGGAACCTTCTTCCGTTTGCCGCGCCCGAACAGCCGGGGTGAAGGCAATGGTTGATAATGCGCGTGCCATGACGGGTCTCCAATCAGATAATGTACCGATCTGTTCACTTTGATGAGTTTTATATGTACAGAACTGTACATTTAATCAAGAGTATTCAGACATATTTATTGCGCTGGCTCGTTCGAAAATTCATCTAAACTCAAATAAATATCTGTAATAAATAAATAATATTGGATTTCCAAGATTTAGATTGAATGGGAAAACAATCTTAATATATATACAGATCAGTATACATAGGAGTGAGCATGCGCCCAAGTAAACGCAATGAACTGGTCCATAAAGCCCAAGAGATTTTCGATCGGGATGGATTTCAGGCGACCGGCATGGACGCGCTTGTGGCTGAGACCGGTATCAGCAAGACAACGATGTTCAAGCACTTCCGCAACAAGGATGAATTGATCCTGGCGACCCTGCGGCTTCGGGATGAGACATTCCGCAACTGGATGCACCGGAAACTTGACCGGTTCTCAGGCGCACCGGATCAGCAACTTCTGGCGGTTTTCGATCTGTTGCAGGAATGGTTCGACCAGCCGGATTTTCATGGCTGCTTGTTCATCAAGGCAGCCTCGGAGTTCTCTGACGGTGAAGCGGCGATCCCGGCGCAGGCCCGCGAACATAAACGGCTCCTGCTGAACGACTTGATTGGCTTGGCCAAGGCTGCCGGTGCAGATCTGCCGGAACAGTTGGGACGCCAGTTGATGCTTTTGATCGAGGGCGCAATCGTCGCAGCGCGTATGGGGTACTCCCAAACACCGGCCCGCGATGCACAGTCAGCTGCGACGGTGCTGATCGGACAAGCTATCGGTAAATAAAAAAGGCCGGGATGCCCCGGCCTTTCTTTGATGCATGCGGCTAACGGATCAGCGCTTCACGATGATTTTTGCGCCGACATCCACACTCTTGTAAAGATGTATGACGTCTTCATTTGCCATCCGGATGCAGCCGGAAGAGACCGCTGAACCGATCGTCCACGGTTCCGTGGTGCCGTGGATGCGGTACAAGGTATTGCCGATGTAAAGCGCACGTGCGCCCATCGGGTTGTTCGGGCCGCCTTTCATGTGCGCCGGAAGGATCCGGCCCTTGGCACGCTCGCGCGCCCGCATTTGCGCCGGCGGTGTCCAGCTCGGCCATTCAGCCTTGCGGGTTACGCGGTGTGTCCCGGCCCACTGGAAACCGTCTTTGCCGACACCCACGCCGTATTTCATGGCGCGGCCATTGCCCAGAACATGGTAGAGGCGGCGCTCGGACGTGTCGATGACAATCGTGCCCGGGCTGTAAGGACCGTCAAAACGCACGCGCTTGCGCTTGATCGGGGACGGCCCGCCTGGATGATATTTCATGGTGAGCCAGCGTTTGCTCACCGGATCGAAGTACGTTCCTTGCGCACTGGCCGGGGTTTCGAACATGATCGCGCTGATCGCGACTGCCAAAACCAAATAAAAAAGTTTTCTCATAACATTTCCCCGTAAGCACCCAGCCTCCTGACGGAGAGGCGAATCCATGTCTTCAAGATAAAAAGACGTCCTTGCCGTACCGTTAACACTATTGGCGTAATCGAGGCGCGTCTTCCATCTCACGTATCTGTGATCGGCCTATATCAGCCGATATTTGTGCCTCATTGGCAACAATTCATGCCCGTCAGTACAGTTAAAACCGACGGCACACGCATAGGTTAGTCTTTGCAGTCACTCTTTTTGGTGATCCGGAACACACTTTGCCGCCGCTTTTCTAAAATTTCCAATCAATTCCCATGCGTCAGAGCCCGTGGCTGCGATCATACGGATTGATATCTGGCGATTTCCATCCATCCAGACGGTCGTCCTGCGGCTTGAAGACCTCCATGAGCATTGGATGGCAGGGCGCTGTGTCGCTGGAATGCTCAGATCCGCAATCTCCGCCTGGACAGGCGCTCATGATGGCGAGCAATCCGATTTCGGCAAAGAGTTCCAGATAATCGCCCGGCCGCACAGGGCTGGCCTTCATGAAGTACTGACCGGTGTCGCGGGTAAAACCGGTGCACATGAAGACATTCAGGACATCATGCACATGTTGTTCCGCGTCTTCCAGGCTCATGCCTTTGGTCTGTGCAAGCGCACGGGTCAAATTGGAATGGCAGCAATGGTGATAATCAGGACCGCCAAGCGCACGGCCGGTATACGGGTCGCAGCGGGTGCCGATGACGTCGTGCACCGAGCCGCCGAATTCATCAATGCCATACCAGTCGAGGGTATCGGTGGTGACCGTTGCCAGCGGACGCAGGGTCGGGAAATTCGACCAGAGACGATCGCCGGTGGTCACATGCGTGCCATGGAGTGCCCGTGTTTTGCCGGAGTAAAACCGTTCGGTGAGATCCGCGCTGTTGAAGAGATTGAGGTCACCTACCTGCGGGCCTTCAATCGAGGTGATCTTCAAGAAACATCCGGCCGGTACTTCAATGCTCGCGGCTTCCCGTGGCGGCACCGTCACCTCACCAATTTTATCAGCCCCTTCGCGCGCCTTTGCATAGAGCGGCAGGTCAGGGGACGGCAGGGTGTCATTCGGATAACAAATCACCGGGCGGATTGCGCGGCGGTCTGCAGCATCAACGGGTTGGGTCATCGGTGCGTCCAGCAAGGTTTGGCGATGGACGAGTTGTGGCTGGGGCCGGTCCGCGATGCAAGACCGGTTATCTGAGAAAATGACCTGTCTCACATCAAAACTGGAATGGACTGGACGGTCCTATTCCGTCCGGATGTGACGACCATCACGTCACGAGGCGCACGCCTTGGATAGTCTAGTTTCAGTTGAACGGAAGATCCTCGGGAGGACATCATGGCACAGTACGGCGGAAGAAGAACATCTCACATTCGTCAGATGTGCGTGGCTCTGCGCTCAGTATGCCGGGAGGATGACAAGGTCTTTCCGGAACCGCTGAAGGCAAAATCTGATGACACGGACGGTGACTGAAACGGGACACGCAGCTCTAGACTTCAGAAGCCGGTCAATCGGCTGCTTCCTTCTTGGTGATCTTGTACCAAAGGACGGCGATGGCAACCCCGGCACCCCCGAACTTGGCCATCGTTTCCAACAACTGTGCCGTCAGCGGCTCGTCCTTTCCGATGTCGGTAAGCAATCCGAACATCGCGGACCAGTCATAGCCCGCAATGTCCAAAAGGCTCTGTTCCCTGGTGATCATAAAATAGACAAGCCCGGCGATCATTCCGGCAATCGGCACCAGTGGATACTTCGCCTGGATCGCACGCTTCCTCTTTTCCTTTTCACCCTGCATGCCACGTTGCAGGCCCTTGAACTGGAGGTACATGATGAAACCGACGAGGGTCATCATCGGAACCAGCATCAGCAGTGTTGTGGTGCTAACCTCGCCAATAGCGAAAAGTGTGGTCGCTATGACCGCCAGCGTAATTCCCGCAGCAGCATAGGCCGGCCAGGGCGTGTCCGTTGCAAAGCGCACAAGGACAGGGTCTTCATAGTTATCGGCCGCATCGTGGATTGGACGGCGGGGCAGGGACTGTCCCCGCTCTTGCGGAACAAAACCGTGGTCGCGCTTTCCAAAGGATTTCTGCTGCCGCATTCCTGATCCTCCGCATGGCCGAATTGCAAGAAGGTTACCTAATGCAACTTAAGATAGGGTTTCGGAGTGCCGTAAATGCTGAGGGAAATGGCCTGATAACGGAGACTTGGTCGTTTGGCGCATTATTTCCCGGAAGGCCATTCAATACGTGGCCGTCCCGGCATTTGAACCGGGACCTTTCGCAACACGATTTTGGTCCCGGGTCGCGCCCGGGACGGCGGGGCGGCAGGTTCATCACCCCGCCAACTGCTTCACCCCAAATTCAGTTCCTTGAAGAAGTCATTGCCCTTGTCGTCGACAACGATGAAGGCAGGGAAATCTTCGACTTCGATCTTCCAGACCGCTTCCATGCCGAGTTCCTCGAATTCCACGACCTCGACTTTCTTGATGCAGTCCTGGGCGAGCCGGGCAGCCGGGCCGCCGATGGAGCCGAGATAAAACCCGCCATGGGCCTGGCAGGTGCGGCGGACTTGAGCGGAGCGGTTGCCCTTGGCCAGCATCACCATCGAGCCGCCGGCAGCCTGGAACTGATCTACATAGGCGTCCATGCGGCCTGCCGTTGTCGGCCCGAAGGAACCGGACGGCATTCCGTCCGGGGTCTTGGCGGGACCTGCGTAATAAACCGGGTGGTTCTTGATGTAGTCGGGCAGGGGCTCACCGGCTTCCAGCCGTTCGCGCAGTTTGGCGTGGGCTGCGTCCCGCGCAACAATCAGTGTTCCGGTCAGGGAGAGACGGGTCTTGATTGGATGCTTTGTGAGTTCCCCGAGGATTTCGGACATCGATTTGGTGAGGTCAATCTCGACGACGTCACCGCCCAAGTGTTCATCGGTGATTTCCGGCAGATACTTTTCCGGATGCATCTCAAGCTGTTCCAGGAAAATTCCGTCCTTGGTGATCTTGCCGACGGCCTGACGGTCGGCGGAGCAGGACACGGCCAGACCGATCGGCAGGGAGGCGCCGTGGCGCGGGAGGCGGATCACGCGGACGTCGTGGCAGAAGTATTTGCCGCCGAACTGCGCACCAACGCCGGTTGCCTGTGTCAGTTTGTGGATCTCTTCTTCCATCGCCAGATCGCGGAACGCATGGCCTGCTTCCGAGCCTTCGGTCGGCAGGTTGTCGAGGTAGCGGGCGGAGGCGTATTTCGCCGTCTTCAGGTTCATTTCCGCCGACGTGCCACCGATGACGATCGCCAGGTGATAGGGCGGGCAGGCGGCGGTTCCGAGCGTCAGGATCTTTTCCTTCAGGAAGTCGATCATGCGGTCGTGGGTCAGGAGCGACGGTGTTCCCTGGAAGAGGAAGGTCTTGTTTGCAGATCCACCGCCCTTGGCCATGAACAGGAACTTGTAGGCGTCTTCGCCCTCTGAATAGAGCTCGATCTGCGCCGGCATGTTGTTCTTGGTGTTTTTCTCCTCGAACATGGAAATCGGCGCGAGCTGCGAATAGCGCAGGTTCTTCTTGAAATAAGCATCGCGCGCACCTTCACCGAGCGATGCCTCGTCGCCGCCGGATGTCCACACGCGGCGGCCCTTCTTGCCCATGATGATCGCCGTGCCCGTGTCCTGGCACATCGGCAGGACGCCATGGGAGGCGATGTTGGCGTTCTTCAAAAGATCAAAGGCGACGAATTTGTCGTTTTCAGTGGCTTCCGGATCATCCAGGATCTTTTGCAGTTGTTCGAGGTGTCCGGGCCGCAAAAAGTGGTTGATGTCCTTGAAGGCCTCTTCGGCCAGAAGACGCAGGCCTTCCGGCTCGACGACCAAAACTTCTTCGCCGTTGAATTCGGCTGTTTTGACGTGGTCAGAGGTCAGCTTGCGATAGGGCGTTGTGTCTTCGCCTTGCGGGAAGAGGGCGCTGTGCTGATAGTCTGGCGGGGTGACGGGCGCGTTCATGCAAAAAGCCTTCCTGATCTGGCTAGGCGCTGACGGTTCAGCCCCTGGCAAAAGGTCTGTGGCGTGTTCTTAAGCAAAATGTTGGAAGAGTCCAAGCCGACAAAAGACGCAATCGATCCGGTTTTCGAAATTCGGCGCATAGCCATTGAGCTTGTTGGGTGCTTGTGAAACAGTGCGCTCAGGAAATTCGTCCGATCTGTTCGTATTCATTTAGCTATTTTCTTTGGGGGACTTATGGACCTGTCGTTTTGGGCCCTGTTCGCGCTGACAGTCTTCACTGCCTCGATGGTGCCAGGCCCCAGCACATTAATCGCATTTACCCACGGTGCGCGTTATGGATGGAAACAGGTGCTTGCGACCGCACTTGGAAATATGAGTGCTTCCGTGGTGCAGGCCATCTTGGCCTGCGCCGGTCTCGGCATTGTGCTTGCCAAATCGGCTGTCTTGTTCATGTTCATCAAATATGCTGGTGCGGCATATCTTGTTTATCTTGGCTTTTCGATGTGGCGCAGCGCTTCCAACGGGCTCGATATCGGCGGAGACAAACGGTCAGAAGCGGATACGACCGGGCGCCTTTATCGGAGCGGATTTCTGGTCGCTGCTGCAAACCCCAAGGCAGTTGTGTTTTTCACGGCTTTGTTTCCCCAGTTTCTTGACCCATCGGGAACAGCTTTCACTCAGCTGACCGGGATGGTTGGTCTGATCGCGCTGGTGTCGTTCTCGGTCGCCATGATTTACGGCTTCGTGGGAAGCCGTTTGAGCGTTCTTCGCCTGTCGCGACGGTTTATGGGACGGATGCACAAAGCGATTGGCGGTTTGTTCGTTGCCAGCGGCATCGGTCTGGCGGCCTCGCGCGGCTGAAGACCGCGCGGGCCCCTCAGGAATTGTCAGCGGGTCGCTGTCAGATCGAGCGTGACGGTGACAGCATCGCCGACGGTATCTGTTCCGACACCGGATCCAAGGCCGTATTCAAGACGGTTTAGTGTTGCCATTCCATTTGCTGTGGCCGTGTCACCGTTGATGGTCAGCGTAAAGTCCAGGACGAGCGGCATGGACACGCCTTTAATCGTGAGCGTTCCGTTTGCCCGGTAACTGTCGCCTTCCACCCGTTCGACACTGTCGGCGGTGAAGGTCGCGTCCGGGAACGCGGCGGTGTCAAACCAATCGCCATTCGGCAGGGTCCCATCAAACTGGGCGTTGCCGGTGGAGGCGCTGGCCGGACGGATCGTGGCCGAAATATCGGCGTTCTCCGGCGCGTCCGGGTCAAACTCGATGGATGCGTCCCAGGACGTAAACCGTCCTGTCAAAGCGCTGCTGCCCTGCTGGACTTCAAACCCAAGTGTGCTCTGTGCCGGATCGACGGTCCATGTCGCGGCAAGCGCGGGCTGCACGGTCAGGAAAGACAAGGTGCAGCTGAGGAGTGCAAGTGATTTCAGTGTCATGCTTTGGCTTTCTCAGAATGTGATTCAAGCGCGTTTTGGGCCGGCTTGGTTGATGTCATCCGCTTCAATGTGTCGTCCTTTGCAATGAAGTGGTGCTTCAGTGCTGCAGCGATGTGAACAACCACCAAGGCGATCAACAGATACGCACCGTATTCATGGAGGATCATGAAAAAGGCTTCGGCCTGTTCTTTTGTTCCAAGTGCCTCCGGATAGGGCAGATGCGGGATCGGTAGAACGTTGAACACCACTGTCGGTATGCCCCAGGGGGACGCGGACACCATGAACCAGCCTGTGATCGGCATTGCGAAGATCAGCATGTAGAGCCCGATATGGCCGAGATGAGCTGCGAGTTTTTCAAGAGCCGGCATGTCGGCCGGCAGTTTTGGCGAAGGATTTGCCAAGCGCCAAATGAGCCTGAAGGCTGCAAGGGCCAGAACGACAAAACCGAATGACTTGTGCAGCTGGTAGAGCTGAAAAAGGTTTGGATCGGTCTGCGGCAGCTGCTTGAGATAAAGTCCGAAGGCGAGCATGCCGATTATCAGCAGTGCCATTGTCCAGTGAAAGAAAATGGCTATCCGGCCATAACCGGTTGGCGTATTGCGATACATGGCGGTTTCCTTCGGCAAACGGGAAGCCTTAACAAGGCTCCCCGCATCTTCGCGGATTAGTTTGTTGCGGCAGTCGTCAGCGTTTCTGTGTGGAACGTGATAGTGACCTCGTCACCTACATAGGGCACGAACATGTCCATGCCGAAGTCAGAGCGTTTGATCACGGTGTTTACGGCAAAACCAACCGATTCCTTCTTCGCCATCGGATGCTCACCCATTGCCTTGACATCAACGGTCAGGGTCGCCGGCTTCGTGATGCCTTTGATGGTGAGATCGCCGGTGACTTCAAGTTGCTTCTCCCCGGTTTGTTCAACGCTTGTGCTCTTGAAGGTCGCTTCCGGGAACTTCTCAGCGTCAAAGAAGTCGGCGCTCAGGAGGTGCTTGTCGCGGTCTGCCCAGAATGTATCGAGGCTGCCGATCTGAATGGTGAACTCGATTGAGGAATTGGCCGGGGTTTCCTTGTCGATCAGAAGGGTACCATCCCAGTCACCAAAACGGCCATCGGTGGTGGAGTAACCAAGGTGATCGTACGTGAAGGACAGGTTGGAGTGGGATTTGTCGAAGTCGAACGCAACAGGTTCGGCGACAGCAGCGCCAGCGAGAACGGATAGGGCGAAGGCAGATGTAGCAAGACGGATCATTTTGGAACCTCATCAATAAGTCTGTTGAAGACGTTCCATGGGGAACGCTGATCCATCACATAAGCTGTATTTCAAAAGCTGCAATTTGACTGACTGTTCATTCAAGGTGAACAATTTGTCATAATGTCGCCGGATGGTTCGGGAAAACGACTCGTCGAATTATCGAGAAGACCGGAAGTTTCTGTGAGATCCACAACTGCGCTCGGCAACAGTTGATAGTGACCAAAGCGGCCGCTTTTGACCTTGAAACAATCTATAGTTTGATGAACGTGGTTTGTGTCATGAAGGCATCAAAGTCTTCAGGCATTCCTTTCGTGTCTCGGTCGCTCGAGATTCGTTTCCCTTCAACATCGCCGGTGCTTTGACCCCGAACCTTCTGGAGCATATCCGTGAACCGTGCAGCTATTGTTTGCCATCGTGGCCTCAGCCTCAAAGCCCCGGAAAACACTCTGGCGTCTCTGGAAAAAGCGATCGAAGCAAGCGCGGAAGTGGTTGAGCTCGATGTCCGTCCTTCCCGCGACGGTGTCCTCTACGTCTTTCACGATGACACGCTGGATAGAACCACGAACGGCTCGGGCCGGTTTGCCGACAAACTCTCATCTGAGATCGACCGACTTGATGCAGGCTCATGGTTTTCAGAAGAGTTTTCCGGCGAACGCGTGCCGCGGTTTGAGGCATTCCTGAAGGCGTGCCGGGACCGGATTGCGGTCTATGCTGAGATCAAGGAAGGAGATCCGGCGAAGGTCAGAGACATGCTCCAGGCCAATGGTCTCCTTGAAACAGCCTGGACGTTTTCCTTTGATCAAGCCATTCGCGCCGAGGCACGGGCCCGTGTTCCTGATCTCCGGCTCATGGTCTTGTTTGATCATGTCGGCTCGGTTGAACGGGCGGTCGCGCAAGGCGCGGCAATTTTGGAGTTTCAAGCGCACAACCTCGACCCTGATCTTGCCGATTCAGCAAGGGATGCTGGGCTCATCACGCAGCTCTTTTATGACGGTGATGATCGCGACGTGTTCGAACTGGCGGTCAAGTGCGGCATCCAGCAAATGAACATTGACCATGTCGACGTTTTCCGCTCTGTTGAAAACGAAATTCTGACCCCGGCGACCTAGGATTTTGGATCGCAAGCCGGGCCCTGCAAAACACAAAAGGACTGCGACCGGTGACGGGTCATGATGCTGCCTTGAGCCTCAACCGGTTCGAAACGCGGCTTGCAACACGGCTGGTGTTTTTCATTGGCGGACTGACCATGGGAGCATGGTCACCGCTGATCCCGTTCGCGCAGCAAAGGCTTGGCGTTGATGATGCCGGGCTCGGTCTTTTGCTTTTGTGCCTCGGTATCGGCTCAGTTCTTTTCATGCCGCTTGCCGGACCGTTGTGCGCCGCATTTGGAAGCCGGCGTGTGATTGTCGGGTCCGGGATCGGTTTGATTGCCGGATTTCCGGCTCTTGGGTATTCAGAGACGATCCCGCTCATGGCCATCGCGGTATTCCTGTTCGGGAGCTTCCTCGGTGTCATGGAAGTCGGCATGAATTCCCATGCGGTGGATGTTGAAAGCGGATCGGACAAACCGCTGATGTCGGGGTTCCATGCCCAGTTCAGCATTGGGGGATTTGCCGGGGCTGGGGGCGTCACGCTTTTCTTGACGCTCGGCCTGTCACCGTTCGCATCTGCTGGCTTGATTGCGCTTTCAAGCCTCTTGCTGCTGATTTTGGCGGCCCCCCGGCTGCTCCCAAATCGCACGGGCGGTTCTTCAACGGGCGGGGCTTTCCCGAAAGGCGTTGTCCTGCTTCTGGCACTCCTCATCGCCATCACGTTTTTGACCGAAGGAGCTGTTCTGGACTGGAGCGCTGCGCTGATCACAGATCAGGGGCTGGTGGACATTGCCCAGGGCGGCATTGGCTTCATGTGTTTTTCAATCACGATGACGATCGGTCGTTTGCTGGGGGACCGGGTGGTTGCCAGGTTCGGCCCGAAAAATATCCTGCTTTGGGGCGGCGTGATCACCATTGCCGGTATTCTGCTCGTTGCAACGGCGAGCAACCTGGCTGTGTCGCTGATCGGATTTGCGGCAATCGGGGCCGGGGTCTGCAATATTGTCCCGGTGCTCTTCAGCTTAACAGGGCGGCAAAAGGTCATGCCGCAAGGCGCCGCGATTGCAGCGGTCGCAACAGCCGGGTATGGCGGAATATTATTGGGGCCTGCGGTGATCGGTTTCGTTGCGGACGGGATCGGCTTGCCCGTGACGTTCGCCGGGCTTTCTCTGCTTATGGTATTCGTGGTTTTGAGCGCTGGCGCGGCTGTTCGAGGTTCCACGGCTGAGTAGTTGATTGGCTGCTGCAGCCCGCCGACCAAGTCCGGCGAACTGCAGGATGGAGGTGTTTTTAAAGACCCAGGCCGCCGAGGCAGCTGTATTTGATGTTCAGATAGTCATCGAGGCCGTATTTGGAGCCTTCGTTGCCGATGCCGCTGTCCTTGACGCCGCCGAAGGGGGCAACTTCAGTTGTGATAACGCCTTCATTAATCCCGACAAGGCCGTATTGCAGGGCTTCCATGACGCGGAAGGTCCGGCCGAGATCCTGGGTGTAGAAGTAGCAGGCCAGGCCGTATTCGGTGTCGTTTGCCCGATCGATTGCATCTTCTTCGGTTTCGAATTTGAAGAGCGCTGCCAAGGGGCCGAACGTCTCTTCGTTGGCGACTTTCATGTCCGCGGTTGCTCCGACAATCAGTGTCGGCTCGTAGAAAGTGCCCGGACCGTCGCTGCGCTTGCCGCCGGAGATCAGCTCACCGCCTTTTGCAAGAGCGTCGGCCACATGGTCGGCCACCTTTTCAAGAGCTGCTTCATTGATCAACGGACCTTGTGTGCTGCCATCTTCCAGACCGTTGCCAGGTTTGAGTTGTGCAGCAATCGCGTCCTTCAGCTTGGCCGCAAAGGCATCGTAAACACCGGCTTGCAAGTAGATCCGGTTGGCGCAGACACATGTTTGGCCGGAATTGCGGAACTTCGAGGCGATTGCTCCCTCAACGGCCTTGTCCAGATCCGCATCGTCGAACACGATGAACGGCGCGTTGCCGCCAAGCTCCATGGAGATCTTCTTCATGTTCTTGCCCGCGTTCCCGGCCAGCAGTTTGCCAACGCGGGTCGAGCCGGTGAAGGTGATCTTCCTCAAGAGCGGGTTTTCACACATTTCTTCGCCAATTGCCGGAGCGTCGCCGGTGACGATGTTGACCACACCAGCCGGAATGCCGGCTTTTTCTGCAAGAATGCCGTAAATCAGAGCGGAGTAGGGTGTGAATTCAGCCGGTTTCATCACCATGGTGCAGCCTGCTGCAAGGGCCGCGCCGAGCTTTCGGGCAATCATGGAATTCGGGAAGTTCCATGGCGTGATCGCGCCGACAACGCCGACAGGCTCCTTGGTCACCAGGATGCGACGGTCCGGCCACGGAGACGGAATTGTGTCGCCATAGACCCGTTTGCCTTCTTCGGCAAAGAACCGGATGTACTTCACACCAAGAGCGATTTCGCCTTTGGCCTCGGCGAGTGGTTTGCCCATTTCAGTGGTGAGCAATACCGCCAAGTCGTCGATCACGGCCATGATCTCATCGCAGAGCTTGTGCATGAGCGTGGCACGGGCTTCTGCGGTCAAGGCCTTCCAGGCCGACATGGCCTTGTGGGCCGCATCGATAGCGCGTTTTGTCTCTTCCCGGCCGCAGACCGGAATGGTGCCTATCACATCTCCGGTCGCCGGGTTGGTCACTTCCATGGTTTGGCCGCTGTCGGCATCCACCCAGGACCCGTCGATGTAGACTTGCTGTTTCAAGAGCGCCGGATTGAGAGACATAGAGAACTCCGTGACATAGGGGCAGGAACCAGGCGATTGCCGGTCTGAGTTTTTCAAGTGATAGGCGGATCACCAAGGGTCTGGCAAGGCAAATCACTGTTGCAACAGTTCACCGCCCAAACGCGGCGTGGCCATGTCTGAGCGGTGAACGAAGAAGCGTTGAACAGATCGGGGATTGCGCTGGATCAGCTGCCGCCAAGCCGGCTTTGCAGCGTTGCGATTTCATCGGCAAGGGCCTGGGCCTGCTTCTGGATGCGATCCAGGGCAACGCGCATGCTGTCGAGATCTGCTGAGGTGTCTTCAGCAACAGGCGGTGAACCGCGCCCGACCAGAAGCCAAGTCGGGCTGACGTTCAAAATGCCCGCCAGCAGGATGAGTTTGTTGGACCGCGGTTCGGAGCGGTCGCTCTCCCAGCTTTGCAAGGTGGAAGTTTTGATGCCGAGGCGGCGCGCGAGCTGGGCGGTGGACAGTCCGGCAATGTCCCGTGCCTTGCAGATCCGTTCTCCCAGGGTGTAGTCGCTGCTGCTGTTCGACATGTAGTTGGCTCCGGAGTCCACAGGTGCGCCGATAGCCGGATAAACGGTCTGATCGTCTTCCTGCGGAACTTCAATTTTCTTTAGATTGGTCATGGGCCGGACCCTCGCACGTTGTGGCGGTGCGCCGCAACAGCAAGCCGGCGATTTGTCGGAAAAAGAAATATGGGTGGCGGAAATCCGCGCCGGGTTCGCTAAAAATGCCGGTGATCGTTTAGCCATGTCTGACAGTTTCCACGGGCAAATAAAGCGGCCATCAATACTCCCGTTCGAAAAATATGCCGGCTTTCGACGACCCATCCGCACCGACTTCACCGCGAACCTTCAGGCCGCGGTCGAGGTCAATGTCGACTTTCACACGGCTGGAGCCGCTGGACGCACCCTGCTCGACACCCAAGTAGATGTTGTCGTTGATATAGCGGCCGACGGAGACCGATGGTCCATCCTCTCCGGATGTGTCTATGTCGATTGCGTCAAGGCCGAGAGACTTTCGGATCTGGGCAAGCGGCCCGCTGTCACTGCCGCCGGTCAGGGTCGCAACGGCCGCTCCAAGCTGCGCAATCTGAGTGGCAGACAGGTTGCCGACAGATTTGCCGAACAAGAGAAGTGCCAAGACTTCATCCTGTGGCAGTTCCGGGGAGGATGTGAAAGCGATCTGTGGATCATCCGCTTCGCCTGTGACCGTGATTGTAATTGTGGTGTCACTGACCGTCGTGGTCGCAACAAACTCCAGAAATGGCGTGAGGCTGCCTTCAAATGTGGCGCGGCCCGTGGAGAACGTCAGACGGCGGGTCAGGATGTCCAGCACGCCGCGGCGCAAGGTGAACGCGCCGACGGCTTGGGGATCGGCGGTTGTTCCGACAATCTTCAAGTTGCCCTGAAGTTCCGCATCAAGGCCGCGTCCGCGAATGAAGATACGGCCAGGGGCCGATACCAGAACATCAAGGCGTGGAGGGTTGCTGCGTTGTTCGGTTTGCCGTCCGCTGTCGCCACCGCCGAGCTCTTCAGCCTGGCGCCGGACGGCCGCAGACGCATTGAGGTGGCGGACATCAACCGGGGGGATTGCCCCGGGCAGCGACTCTGGAATGGAGACGTCCGCCTTGTTGATGGTCACCGTGCCGCTGATCAGCGGCGATGCGGTGGTCGAGGCGAGGGGGCCAGTGACAGAAATGCTGGCGTCGACCTCAGCATTGACCAGCCCTGGGTCAATATAGCGCGCCTTATCGAGGGAAAGGTTGAGATTGGCCGGCGACCCGTCTTTCATTCCGACGGTACCAGATGCCGACAAAGACCCACCTGTTGCAAGATCACCGGCAATGCCATTCAGCGAGGCTTGATCCTGGGTGACATTCGCCGAACCGCGAATGTTTTGCACCGTAAGGCCAGTTGAAAGACTGGTTACCCTGAGGCCGGATGGCGCCGCGGTGAGATTATAGGCTGGAGATTGCGCACTGCCACCGATGGAGCCGTTCAAGTTTATTCCACCTTCGGCGCGGATGCCCGCCTCCAGCAATGGCCGTCTCAAGGCCGCAGTCGGAATGGTGCCATCCACGGTGATGGAGAGTGGTTGAGGCGAACTTAGCCCGACGGTGCCGTTGGCGCTGATAGACAGTCCGTTTGCGTCGGACACCTTGGTGGTTTGGGATATCTGACTGTTTATCAGAGTACCGTTTGAGTTTAGCGCAAGGGCTGAGAGCCCATTGTCCCGCAAGGGAGATGCAGTTAGGCCGCTGCCGGAGAGCGCCCAGTCAACTTCCGGGGCTGATGTGCTCCCTTTTGCATTTACCGTTCCCGTCAAAGTGCCGCCGATGCCGAGCGAAGACACAAAAGCGTTTGCCAGTGAAAGGGGCACTGCGTTCAGATCGGCTTGCAGGCCGAGTGCCTCGCCGGCAGATCCTGAGATCGATAACGATCCTTGACCGAGTGCAAGTTCCAGCGGAGTGATATCGGCTGTCCCATCGCCATAGGTGATCGTGGCAGGCTGCTTTAATTGGCTGGCGATGCCCTGATAATTCAGCGCCAGTTGATTGAGTGCGAGCGCATAACTCGTGGCAGTGGGCTGGGACAGGACAGCTGCAAGGGTGAGGCCATCTTGCGCACCATCTTCAAGCTTTACATCGGCTGTCAGAGCCGTGCCGCCGCCTTGCGGCTTTGCTGTCAGGGCCACACTGCGCGCTGGGGTTGCAGCCGTGATCAGATCGTTCACGACAAGATCGGCCGACACCGTTTTGGGATCATAAGGACGCGCGATATCGGCTTTCAGCTGAAGACTGCCGATGTTGACTGAAGGAACGTCGATTTCAGAACCGGAGAGATCCAGCAGAAGTTTTCCAGCATCAGGATCGGCGGTAAGCGTTCCTTCAAGGCGGCCGCCAAGCTCCGTCAGGGCCAAGGGTGAGATTGCTGCCAGGTTCGGCGCGTCGATCTTCAAGGAGCCACTCAGCGTCTCGACAGGGTTTTCCAAGTCTGCCACAGCAAGATCGCCGGAAATGGTGTTTTCCGCCACTCTCACAGCCAACGGATTGAGTTCCGCCGCGCCGTCAGCGCTTTTGAGATCCACATCAACGGAGACGGTCTGCCCGTTCAGGTCCGCGGACCCATTGACGCTCGCGGACGGCGCTGACGGATCGGCGGTCGCCTGGATGTCCAGTTCCAGATTGTCGAGGGGAGTGCCGGCCAGGAGGATCTGTTTGGATTTCACATCCGCGGTGATGTCCAGCCGGTCCAGCGGGCCGGATGTTTCAGCACTGAGGTCCAGTGCGCCGCCCAACTGCGGATCCGCCAAAGCGAGATCGGGGAGGGATACATTGATGTCGGAAGCGACGGCACCCGACACATAATCCGCAGATCCGGCCAGGGTTAAATTGGTGTTTGTCACCGTCAGATCTTCAACCGATACATCGTCCACACCGGCAAGTTTGACGGTGCCTTTGATGTCCGTTCGACCAGTGAGCAGCGCATCGGCTTGCGCCGTGCCTGTCCGAATATCTTGCGCGACGGCCTGAAGATTTGCTGTTCCTTCCAGCGCTGACGGGTCCAGGTTGAAATCCACGCTTGCCGTCACAGCACCGCCTAGATCTTGTACAGCGAGTTGTGAAAAGCGGCTTAGATCGGACAGGGTCAGCCGACCATTGCCGGACGCCTTTTCCGCGCCCAGCTCAGTCTCCGAAAGATTGAGGTTCACGAAATTTGAGGTGAGGGTGAGGGCGCTCAGATTGAGTGTTTGCGATGCGCCATTGATCGATCCGTTCGAGTTGAGCGCCAAAGCACCCGTAACAAACTGGATATCAGTCATCAGGCCCTGCAAACCATCGGCCTTCAGAGACAGATCAAAAGGTGTGGTCAGATCTTCCGGGGTGAAATTTGCGCCACTTCCCTTTGCCGCCAGCTGGATCTGACCGCTGCGGATTTCGGTTGTTTCGAACGAGGCCAGTCCAATATCCGTTGACCAGCCGACCGACGACATGTCGCCATTTGCGGAGAGTTTGACCGTGAGTGGTCCGAAGGCAATCCGCCGGTCTCCGAGATCGAGCGCAATCAGGGAATCGCCGCCCGCGCTAACGGCCAGGTCGGCATCTGCCGACACGCGGTTGTTTTCAAGCGCCCCTTGGGCTGACAACGAAACGGTCTGTGTTTTCAAGTTAATCGCGCCGGATTGCGGCGCAAAATCCAGTGTGAAAACTGCTTTGCCGGTGGCGTTGGTGGTTCCCAGCAAAAAGGCATGCGCCTCGGGCGGCGCCAGCGGAGCGAGGTCGCCGTCTAGGTCAAAGGTCAAGTGGCGGGCCGCCGCAGTTTCGGCAAGCTTGGCCGTGCCAGAGACCGTCTGGCGTCCATCAAGAGCGATGCTGAGATCCGCGGCCCATTCGTTGAGCGGACCACTGCCGGTCAGCTCAAGGCCGAGGGCCGGAAGATCCGGAACATCAAGCAAACGGGCTGCCAAACCACCGCGCGGTTCGGACACCTTGATGTCGAAGGCGAGGGTTTCTTCGGAGGGTGCAAACTCTGCTTTTGCGGTGAGGTGCGCGTCTATACCGTCGATCCGCCGGACGTCCAGATTGGCCGAAAAGACAGCCGGATCCATTGCAGCGCTGCCTGAGCCGGTCAATGCCAGCGCGATCGGAGTCCCGAGAAGCGGTTCGCCGAGATTGATCTCCGGAATGGTCAGCGACCCGAGCTCAACATCAAGAGGAAGCGAGAAAGATGATCCCGTTTCATCGGCGCTTTCGGCGGGCTGCGTCTCGTCCGAAGCCGCGGGAAGCCGGTTCAGGTCGAACCGGGAAGCTGAGATGTCATTGACTTCCAGCGTGCCGGAGATGAGCTGAAGAGGTGACCATGAAACGCTTAAATCATCCGCTTCGAGCCAGGTGCCCAAGTCATCGCCGAGCGCAATGCGTTTGGCCGAAAGATCGAGGCCAAACCCAAGGTAAAGATCTTCAACAGAGATGGTTTGGGAGGGGGAGGACGCAAGATCGCTCACCATGTTGGACACGAGTGTCCGTCCTGCCGGGAATTGCAGGATCGCGATTACGACAACCGGGATTGCGACGGCCAGTGCGACCAGCAGTCCAATGATCCTCAGGGCTAGATTTACAAAACGCATCGGCGTTAGAAGGCCTGGCTTAGTCCAACATAAAGGGCAAAACTCGGGTCGTCCTGTTCCGGGTCTAGCGGGACGGCCGCATCGACTCGCAGGGGACCTATGGGCGTAAAGTAACGCAGTCCGGCGCCCACGCCTATCTTCAGGCCGTCAGAAAAATCAGGAATGGTATCTTCATAAGCATTGCCCGCATCGACAAAGCCGACGACGCCGATTGTCTCGGTGATCCTGACGCGAACTTCGCCGGACATCTCGATGAGCGAGCGCCCGCCGACAACTTCGCCGTTTAACCGCGGGCCAACGTTCCGGTAAGCGTAGCCGCGGATTGACCCGCCGCCGCCGGCAATGAGACGGCGGTTCGCTGGCACGGCCGACACAGACGGCGCGATGATTGATCCGGCGGACAGCTTGCCGGCAAGAATAAAGCGTTTTGCTTCATCAAGAGCGTAGTAGCTTGAAACGGTTCCTTGGAGGAAACCCATTCCGTTGCCGTTCTTGGCATCATAGGCCGGCTCGCCAAAGAGCGCTGCAAAGACACCCTTTGACGGATTGAGCTTGTCGTCCCGGTTGTCGAAGGTCAGATCCGCCGGAAGCCCGACCAGAAGATACTGGTTGTCACCAAAAGCGTCTTCCTCGTCGGCATACTGGATTTCAAAGCCGGCCCGGCCCTTGACCTGATCGCTGAACTCCCGGCTCAGGAATGCGTCATAAGTCAGCGTTCGGCTGATGTAGGCATCCGGGTTTTCCTGCTTGGCTTCAAGGCTTGTCGTGAAGCTGGTGAGAGGGCCGAAAACACCGGGTTTTTCAAACGCAATGCGGGCGGAGTATTCCTGGTTGGCAATGCTCTCGGATCCGATCCGGCCAATCGAGCCTTCGACCGACAGGGTTTCCCCACCGCCAAACAAATTGCGCCGCCGCCAATAGGCTTCCGCGCTGAAGCCCTCTGTGCTTGACCAGGAGGCGCCTGCACCGATGACATGACGTTTGCGTTCACTGACTTGGATCGTAATGGGCAATGTGCCGTCCGGTCTTGCAATGTCGCCTTCAACAAACCGGATGGAGGAAAAGATGCCGAGGTCGTTCAAGCGTTTCCGAGCGCGCGAGATGTCTTCTGGCGAATAGATGCCACCTTCCGGGATCATCGCCTGCTGGACCACAAACTCCGGCTTTGTGACTTCTGTGCCTGAGACCGATACCTTGCCGAACCTTGCCTGCGGACCGGCATCTGCGACCAAGGCGACGTCCAATCGATCGGAGCTGTGGTCTGCCGTAATCCGGCGCTCTGCGATTTTCGCCTCCGGATAGCCGCGTCCACGCAACATCGTGACAATTCGGCGCTCGGCACTCAGAATTTTGCCGGAGCCTGCGGGCTCTCCGGGAGCAAGACCCCAGAAAGCAGGATCGGTCGAGAGCTCGCCGCCGGGGCTTTGTACTGTGACAGCGCCGAATGTGAAAGCCGGGCCCGGGTCCACCAGGATCTTGACTTGAACAGGCCGCCCGTCCGGCAATCCGGCGCGCTCAAGCGCGCTTTCAAGCGGCAGTCCATTGAGGGAAATACTAACTGTGCCGCCGTAGCGCCCATCGGCATAAAGGCGGGCGATCAAACGTTCCCGGTCCGACAAGGACCGGGCGATCAACCCGGCTTCACCCGAGGGCGGTTTCTTCACTTGCTGAACCAGAAGCGACGTCGCGGTCATTTCCTTGGTCAGATCAGCATCACTGCGCTCAGACACAGCGACCTCTGCCTCATAGGCGATGGGGTCCGGTACGGCGGCCTCTTCTTCCTTGCCGTTTTCAAAGAACTTCCAGCCGAAGATTTCAAATGAGTGTGCGGGCTGTGGCGCCAATAGGAGCGGTACTGAGACGCTGAGGGCCAATAGTGAAGAAGTGGACAGCAAAAAGGGTGCCGCGTTCTTTATGATAACGCGCGCATCTCTTGCGCTTGAGCGCAGGCGCCGGACATGTCCGGACGCTTGAGACGGTAGACCCTTCACTCACTGCCGCCTGTTCAGGTTTAAAGTCGGCATGACCAAGCACTTAGCGTCCTTTGTCATGCCATCAACTTATCTGCAATTGCAGTCCCTACATGGCGCAGCTTAGTTGGCCATGGTTAAGAGGCTGTCAACATTGATAGACCATGGCGGCAGGCCGAATGCAAGGCGGCGGTTTAACCTAGCGGAACAGCTAAAAAAGCGGCTCGTCTTCCGGTAGGCCCATGAGCCGCCGGGCGGCGGTTAGCGTGTTGACCATCAGCATGGCAATCGTCATCGGTCCGACGCCGCCAGGCACCGGCGTGATGGCGCCGGTGTGTTCTGCGGCTTCGTCAAAGGCGACATCGCCGACAAGACGGCTTTTGCCTTCACCCTTTTCCGGTGCCGGGATCCGGTTGATGCCAACATCAATCACAGTCGCCCCCGGTTTGATCCAGTCGCCCTTGATCATCTCCGGCCGTCCGACGGCTGCAACGACAATGTCGGCTGCGCGGACAACGTCGGGCAGATCTTTAGTACGGCTATGGGCGATGGTGACGGTGCAGCTTTCCTGCAATAGCAGCGAAGCCATCGGCTTTCCGACGATGTTCGACCGGCCGACGACAACAGCATTCTTGCCGGACAAAGTGTCGCCGAGGGTGCGCTTCAACAGCACAAGACTGCCCGCAGGCGTGCAGGGGACAAGCGCACTGTCGCGTTCGCCAGCGGTCAGAAGACCAACATTGATCGGGTGAAAGCCGTCGACATCCTTTTCCGGCTTGATCAGGCGCAAAACCTTGCTTTCATCGATATGCCCGGGCAAGGGAAGCTGCACGAGGATGCCGTGAATGTCCGGATCGTTGTTTAGCTGATCAACCATGCCTAGTACTGCATCTTCGCTGGAGTCGGCAGGCATGGTGTGTTTCACGGAATGAAAGCCACACGCTTCGGCAGCGCGGTCTTTGTTGCGGACATAGACCTGACTTGCCGGATCTTCTCCGACAAGAACAACCGCAAGGCCAGGGCGTTTGCCGGTTTCGCTCAAAAGCTTTGCTGCGCGTTCGGTGATCTCACCACGCACGGATTCTGCAATTGCTTTTCCGTCAATGATTTGAGCTTGTGGCATTCCGCCTCCCTTTGAACTTGAGATCGGTTATCTATTCCTATCCGGTGCTCAGCTATAGAGCGCCGGTCGCTTCTGTAAAATGCGGAAAACGTCTTATCGTGCTCTGCATTCGCCATTCATGTTCAAGTCGCAGTTACAGCGACTTGGCGAAGGCGTTCAGTTCTGAAATGGCGCAGACGATGTGATAGAGCGAACTGGCAGGTGCCGCCTCGTCTTCAAACGAGCCGTCAACATGCCACTTATCCCGGTAAAGCCCGGCGGGCACGTCCTCAAAATAAGCCGTAAGCGCTGCAACCGAGAGCGAAATGTCGGCCGTATAGGCCTCACGTTCCGCGCCGACCGATATCCCGGCCAAGGCAATGGCGGCCTTGATCCATTCCGTCTGGCCCCAGAGCCGTGCGACAGGGTCGCGTGCGCTAAAGTCGTCATTGATCGACATGAAGGTTGCGCCGCGGCTTTCGTCAATGCCGTAGGTCCAGCTGATGTCGTAGAGCCGCCGGGCAGCGACAAGTGCATCCGCGTCGGCCCGGCTTGTGCCCCACCGGACCAGCAGCCAGGCCCATTCAAAATGATGTCCAGGCTCCAATATCCGTCCTGCGTCGCCGGGCAACGGGCCCCAGTGAAGATCGAAAAACTCGCGCAATCCACCGTTCACCGGGTCGATCAGTTTGGTAAGAGCCAGTTCGGCCAACTCATCAGCCATACCCGACCACATCGGGTCGTTGGAGACGCTTTCCCAAGCCATTGCAGCTTCAAACAGGTGCATGTGGGGATTTGCGCGCAGAGGGATGCGGTCCGGATTGTCCTCCCGGAACCCGATAACCGGGTGCTTGTAGCTCTTGACCAATACCTCAACGAGTGACTTTGCATCTGCTTCGGCGCTGCTTGCGCAGGCCGGGATCTTGTCGGCCATGTGGGCCAAGGCAAAAAGCACGAACGCCTGATTATAAAGATCGAAGCGTGCATCGGTCAGGGTGTTGTCCATGGCCGCGGTGGCTGCAAAGGTGCCGTCCGGCAGCCGGTAGGTGTCCGAAAACCAGGCCCAGAGCCGGGTGGCAATGCTCTCCGACGGGCCTTTCCAGCCAAGCCGGGCCCCTTCAAGAAACGAATAGATCTGCCGTGGGACGACACGCGCGCGCCGGTCTCGCGGTACACCTTGCTGGGTTGCAAGGTCGATGGTTTCGTAACACTCGCCCGTGTCTGAAATTACGCCGCCCGCCTGCCAGGCCGGCAATGCGTCTTCTGTTAGCCAGCGGGTCAGGTCATCGGTGAGTTTTTGGACGTGCGCGGTTTCAGAGGACATGGTCACCTATCACGTTACCGGGTGCATTTTGCAGGACCTGCTGGCAGGAGTGGGCGGCAGGTTAGACCAACGTGGCAAACAAGCAAACCGGTAATCTGATCAATGCGTTTTTCGCGTTTCCCTTGCCGGTAAGACGGCGCCGAGGGAGGTCACTCGGAGGCAGGATCCGGTAACTGGTAGTAGTCACCCTTGGTATCGGTGTGAATGTGATGACTGATCTGAAGGCCGGTGGGGCCGTCCAGTGTGCCGGCCATAATCGACACAACGCCTTGGCCGTCCGGCTCCCAGAAGAGCTGGCTTCCGCAGGCTGCACAAAAACCACGGCGAGCGCTGTCGGATGATTGAAACCAGGTCAGATTGTCTTCGCCCTGAATGTGGAGGTCTTTCTTCGCCGCCTGTGTGGCGGCGACAAAATGACCGGATGTCTTGCGGCACTGGATGCAATGACAAGCGATAACGGGGCGCAATGGCCCCGTTACTTCATAGGTGACACGACCACAAAGACAGCTGCCTTTCATCGTACCACTTCGGGCGACTTAGACGTTGCTGTCCGGGAAGGACGCTTTGCGCTCTGTCATGAAGTCCAGCAGCGCTTCGTCGATGGCCGGATCGAGGGCAGGGCCTGTATAGGCTGCGAGCTGCTCTTTCCATATCTTGTTGGCCCGTTTTGCCGCGTCCAGTTCACCGTCGGCAAGCCACTGTTCGTAGGAATTGTTGTCCGCAACGCTGGACCGGTAGAAGGCGCTCTCGAAGTTGCGCTGTGTGTGAGCTGCGCCCAGGAAGTGGCCACCCGGGCCGACTTCTTCCAGTGCGTCCATTGCAAGCGACTCGTCGTTGACGTCGATGCCTTTGGCCAAGACGTGCATCATGCCGAGCTGATCGGCATCCAGGATGAACTTCTCATAGGATGAGCAGAGGCCGCCTTCCAGCCAGCCGGCCGAGTGCAGGCAGAAGTTGACACCACCCTGAACGGTAGCGGTGATTGTTTGAGCCGACTCTTGAGCGGACTGCGCATCCGGCAGTTTGGATGCGGTGAAGGAGCCGCCGGAGCGGAACGGAAGACCTGCGCGGCGGGCAAGCTTTGCTGCGCCGTTCAGAAGCAGAGAGCCTTCCGGGCTGCCGAAGGTCGGCGCACCGGACTGCATGGAGATGGAGCTCACGAAAGCGCCGAAGACGACCGGAGCACCCGGGCGGATCAGCTGGGTAAGCGCGCAGCCGGCCAATGCCTCGGCCAGAACCTGTGCGAGAGTACCGGCAACGGTCACCGGGCTCATCGCGCCGGCCAGAATAAACGGCGAGACGATACAGGCCTGATTGTTCCGGGCGTAGACCTTGAGTGCGCCCAGCATGGTTGCGTCAAACACCAAAGGAGAGTTTGCGTTGATCAGCTGGATCATCACGCAGTTCTGGTCGACAAAGTCTTCGCCGAACGTGATCTGGGCCATCCGAACCGAATCTTCGGCACGTTCCGGCGCTGTGACGGATCCCATGAACGGCTTGTCGGAATACTTGATATGGGAATAGACCATATCAAAGTGACGCTTGTTGACCGGCAGATCTACCGGCTCACACACGGTCCCGCCGGAATGGTGCATCCACGGTGACATGTAGGCGAGTTTCACGAAGTTGCGGAAGTCGTCGATCGTGCCGTAGCGACGGCCTTGATCAAGGTCGGTGACGAATGGGGGGCCGTAGACCGGCGCGAACACAAGATTGTTGCCGCCGATCTCGACGTTGCGGGCCGGATTGCGGGCGTGCTGTGTGAACTGCGACGGAGCCGTTTTCAGGATCTCGCGCAGCATGCCCTTCGGAAAGCGAACCCGCTCGCCGTCAACTTCAGCCCCTGCAATCTTCCAGACGTTCAGAACGTCCGGATCCTCGCGGAACTCAAGTCCGATTTCAGCAAGGATGCGATCCGCGTTGGCCTCAATGGTCGCCGCGCTTTCATCGCTGAGCACTTCGTAATTCGGAATGCCCCGGCTGATATAAGGAGCGCCGACGCCTCCGGAAGTGGCGGTGCGTCTTTCGCGGCGGGCGGATCGGCCACGGCGGCCGGTGCTAACGGCGGCGTCTGACATTGTGGGGCTCCCTGAACAGAAAAATTTGTGTCGTTATGTCAAGTCTTAGAGGGCTTGGCCAGCGACCTTGGTGCGGATGCGTCCTATCATGCCCTATTTCCGTCATTGCGGCGGTTCCGGCCCCTGCGTCGGACGGCCGCGGTTTGCCGGGCTGAAATTCTGCTGCGTGTCGTCGCAACATGCTCCAATGACGCAATTGAGCTACTTTGCCATCCCGAGTGTCGCAATACTGGCGGCCAAATCGGCGGGGCAATGGCTCCGTGGTGCAGAACAATATCCTTCGTGGATGGGACAAGCGGGAGGAGGCGCGGTTTGGCACAGCGCTTCCTGCCTTTTGAAGAGGAATGAATCATGTCAGCTTTTCCTGACAAGGCACAGGTCGTCATCGTTGGTCTCGGCGGCATCGTGGGCGCTTCGGTTGCGCATCACCTGATCGAGCGCGGCTGGACGGACATTGTCGGCATCGACAAGTCTGGCATTCCAACCGACGTCGGCTCCACCGCCCACGCTTCAGACTTCTGCTACACCACCAGCCACGACTTCTTGTCCACATGGACCTCGCTCTATTCCGTCGACTTCTTCGACAAGATGGGCGCCTACGAGCGCGTCGGCGGGCTGGAAATTGCCCGGACCGGCGACGATGCCTGGATGGAGGAAATCAAGCGCAAGGTAACCTCCGGCAAGGCCTTTGGCACCAATGTCCGCCTCGTAACGCCGTCCGAAATCAAGGAAATGTTCCCGCTGATCGAGGAAGATCAGGTTCAGGGCGGCCTCTACGACCCGGACGCCGGTCTTGTTGTGCCGCGGTCGCAGGCACTGTCGGGCCGGTTGGTCGACATGGGCGTTGAAAGCGGAAAGCTGAAATCCTTCGCCAATACACCGGCGCAGTCCCTGATCGTCGAGGACGGCAAGATCACCGGTGTGAAAACCCACCGCGGCACGATCATGGCCGATCATGTTGTTGTCTGTGCCGGTCTCTGGGGCCGCCTGATCGCAAGCATGGTGGGTGAGGACCTTCCGGTCATGCCGGTGGACCACCCGTTGACATTCTTCGGTCCGTTCAACGAGTTTGAGGGCACCGGCAAGGACATCGGTTATCCGCTGCTTCGCGACCAGGGCAACTCTGCCTATATGCGCGACACCGGGGATCCGAAAACCACCGAAGGCGGACAGATCGAGTGGGGCTACTACGAGACCACCAATCCGCGCATGTGCCACCCGCGTGATCTTCAGTCCAAGGAAGAGGCACGCCTGTCACCATCGCAGCGCGACTTGGAGCTGGAGCAGGTCATCGAGCCGCTTGAAAAGGCGATGGAACTGACGCCAATCCTCAGCGAACTCGGCTACAACGAGACATGGTCCTTCAACGGCCTGTTGCAGGTGTCGGCCGCTGGCGGTCCGTCCTGCGGCGAAAGCCAGAAGGTGCGCGGTCTTTGGTACTGCGTTGCCATCTGGGTCAAGGATGGTCCGGGCTACGGCAAGCTGATCGCCGACTGGATGACCGACGGCCGCACCGAGATCGATCACGCAGGCATCGATTATTCCCGTTTTTATCCGCACCAGATGACAGAAAAGTTCATCGAGGACCGGTGCTACGAGGCGGCGCAGAAGATCTACTTCCCGGCAATCCACCCGCGTGAGCCTTACGCCGGATCGCGCAACATCAAGCGCTCGCCGTTCTATGAGCGGGAAGTGGAGCTTGGCGGATACTTCATGGAGCTTGGCGGCTGGGAGCGGGCGCACGGCTACGCGGCCAATGAGCACCTTTTGGAGAAATACGGCAACAAGGTTCCGGTCCGCGAAAACGAGTGGGACAACCGTCACTTCTGGCGTGTTTCCAATGCCGAGCAGCTGGCACTCTCCGAAGACTGCGGCATCATCAACCTGTCGCACTTCTACATGTTCGATGTGGAAGGTCCGGACCATGTTGCACTGATGGAGTGGCTGTGCGCGGCTAAGATCGGCGGCGACAACAACATCGGCAAAGGAATCTACACGCACTTCCTCGATGATGAAGGCAATGTCCGCGCGGACCTCACCATTTTCCGCATGGAAGACCGGTGCCGGATCGTTGATGGCGCCGATGCCGGTCCGCGCGACTATCACTATGTGAAGCGCATTGCGGAAGACAAAGGTTTTGACGTCACGGTGACCGATGTCAGTGAAGAGTACACGACCATCGGCATCTGGGGTCCGAATGCCCGTGAAAATCTAAAGAAAGTCGTGTCCGATCCAGCGGCTCTTGATCCGGAAAACTTCCCGTTTGCAGCGATCCGCAATCTGGAAATCGCCGGCAAGAAAGTGTCCGCGCTTCGCTTGTCCTACGTTGGCGAGCAGGGCTGGGAACTTCACATGAAGTACGAAGACGGCCTGGCTGTCTGGGACGCGCTGCGCGCGGAAGGCATCATGGCCGTTGGTGTTGAAACATACGCGAACTCCCGGCGCCTGGAAAAGTCCCTGCGTCTCCAAAACGCCGATCTTCTAACCCAGTATAATCTCTATGAGGCGGATCTGGCTCGTCCGAAGGTCAAGGAAGCCGATTTCCGCGGCAAGGAAAAGCATCTGGAATACCGTGCGCGAGACAAGCAACCTGCGATGCTCTGCACGCTGGTCATGCAGGAAAACACCGATGCCAGCGGCGTTGAGCGGTTCCCGGTCGGAGCGATGCCGGTTCAGGATCCGGACACCGGCAAGACACTGGTCGATGAGCTCGGGCGCATTTCCTACACCACCTCGGTGGCTTATGGTCCGACCATCGGCAAGAACATTGCGCTTGCCTATCTGCCTCAAGAGTACTGCGAAGTCGGCCGCAAGCTTCAGGTGGAGTACTTCTCCGAAAGCTACCCGGTTGAAGTCGCTGGTGTCGGCTATGCACCGCTCTACGATCCAGAGAACGCCAAGCCGCGGAGCTAAGGTGCGGCGTATATTGACCGCAGTCCCGGGCTTGAACCGGGGCCATCAGACAACTGGTTAGGCCCCTGCGCAAGGCTGGAACAGCCGACGAACCGGAAAAACAAAACCCCGCGTGGACATCCGCGCGGGGTCTGCTATTGCAGGCCTCAGATTTGCCTTCGGGCTCGAGACGACTCGGAAAGACCAAAAAGACATGTCGAAGTTTGAAGATTTCCTCGCTCAAAAAGGTGCATTGCTGGCGGACGGGGCAACGGGCACCAACTTGTTCGATATGGGGCTGGTGTCCGGCGACGCCCCGGAACTCTGGAACACGGACGAGCCGCAAAAGATCAAGGCGCTCTATAAGTCGTTCGTCTATGCAGGGTCCGACATCATTCTGACGAACACCTTCGGCTGCAACCGCCACCGGTTGAAGCTTCACAGCGCGCAGGACCGCGTGAAGGAACTCAATATCGCCGCGGTCGAACTCGCCCAGGATGTAATTGCCGGGTCCGGCCGGGACGTTCTCATTGGTGGTTCCATCGGTCCAACCGGCGAACTGTTCCAACCACTTGGTGCTTTGTCCTACGAAGAGGGCGTTGAAGCCTTTCGGGAACAGATCGAAGGACTTGTTGAGGGCGGTGTCGATGTCCTCTGGGTCGAGACTATGTCCGCGATTGAGGAAATGAAGGCAGCGGCGGAAGCTGCTCAAGGGTTTGATATGCCCTTGGTCATCACCGCTAGTTTCGATACGGCTGGCAAAACCATGATGGGGCTGTCGCCAAAGGGGCTTGGCGATCTTCAGAGCCAGTTTGCCTGCACGCCGGTCGCCATCGGGTCGAACTGCGGCGTCGGTGCTTCCGACCTGCTGGCAGCCATCATGGAGATCACCGAGGCTTATCCGGACGCGGTTGTCGTTGCCAAGGCCAATTGCGGCATTCCCCAAATCAAGGGGGATGAGGTGGTCTATACAGGTACACCGGAGCTGATGGCGGACTATGCCCGCATGGCTTTGGACGCAGGAGCGCGCATTGTCGGTGGATGTTGTGGCACGTCTCCCTCCCATTTGAAGGCAATGCGTCTTGCGCTTGACGACTACAAGAAGGGTGTGCGTCCGACGCTCGATCAGGTGATTTCCGAGATCGGCCCGCTGGTGTCTCCGCCCAACAAGGAAGCCGATGCTGCGCGCGCTGCAGAAGGCGAGGGGGCTGGGTCCGGCCGCCGCCGCGGCCGCCGGCGGGGTTAATTGGAAGACCCGCATCTGCGGACCAAAATCACTTAGGCGTTGAACGTGAACCGCACGCTTTCGACCAACCACGCGATCACCGGGACCCGCAGACGGATCTGCAGGTTCCGCAGATCGCGGTCGACACGCGCAAGGTGCTGTGGCGGTATGGCTTGATACCGCCCATCAGCGCGGCCAAGGCCTGGCACGCGGGTTGACAGTCTGCGCACCGCCGTCCCCTCGGCCCAACGGTCATTTGTTGCATTCATCGGAAGAAAACCGGCTTCATCGGTCCACGCCTCAATGAAGGTGATTTGCCCGTAATCGTTGAAGGTGAACTCCTGATAAATATCGACATAGGAATCGATCCACTCGTAATGGAAGGTCACCCGGCACCGGCTGAAGGGTTGGACCTGAAAACTGCGGCAGTCCCGGTTCATGACGCGTGTCGGATAGAGCACAAGCAACCGGTCCATCGTCATCCAGTGGTCCTTGTGACCGGTCAGGTACAGCCAGGGAGGCCACTCCCAGCGGATCACATGGGTGGAATAGTTGGGCTTTGAGGCGCGGGACGCATAGCTGTCCAGTGTGTCGAAGTATTTGTTGCCTTGTTCGGCATAGTATGCGGCCGGAAACTTCGGGCTGAGATTTCTGGAAAACGCGGCGTCCGGCGGGCCCAGTGTGGCCAGCGCAGACGTTACCAGCATGAAGATGTAAGTGAAGATTGTGTCGCAGCGCACTTGGACCGCGCGCGGGCCACTGCTGCTTTGATGCATCTCCTGTTCCTCACAAAATGCCAATTTGAAAGGGTGCATTGACACCCAATTTTCACGGAAAGATTGTAAGGATATGTAGGCTAAGCGTGTGGGGTCAAATTATGCGCGCTTAACGGGATGGACTGTTCTTGAGTGCGAGAAGTCGTATCTCCGGCAAAGATCCGTATAAATGACAGTCGTGTTATGAGGTGCTAGGCTTTAATTACTGGTTGTATTCCGAAGGGAGGACTTCAGTGGCGCATTTCCGGTATCTTGTTGAGAATGTCGATGAGGCCGTCTCCTTCTATCGGGATCATCTCGGATTTGACCTGAAACAACAATTTGGTCCGGCGATGGCGATTCTCCAACGCGATGATCTTGAGCTCTGGCTGGCGGGGCCAATGGCGTCTGCGTCAAAGCCGATGGCTGATGGAACTGTCCCGAAACCTGGAGGGTGGAACCGCTGCGTCCTTATTGTGGCTGATCTGGAAACGCTTGTGACCGAGCTCAGGCAGAAAGAACTCCCTTTCCTCAATGACATCGTCACCGGGCCCGGCGGAAAACAGATCCTGTGCCGGGATCCATCCGGAAACGTTATCGAGCTCTTTGAACCGGCATAAAGAAAGGGCCCCACCAAACCGGCGGGGCCGCGCAAGTTTGGAGCATTCGGTTATTGTGCGAAATAAGCGTCGATGATGCCTTGATACTCGCCGCTGTCGATCATGCCTTGCAGGATGGTGTCAAGTTCATCCCGCATACCGGCCAGGTTGTTGGCTTTTGAAAAAGCAATGTAGGACGGAACAGAAGACAGTTCAGGCTCGAGCTCTGCGACTTTCTCCAGACCACCCAGGTTCTTAAGGTGATGCATGGCGCCGTATTTGTTCATGATCACGGCATCGATCCGCCCACCCATGAGCTTTTTGATGTTGTTGGAGCTCTCAGGGGCGTAGTCGAGAGACGTCAATACACCGGATTTGATCGCGTCATCGACCGCTCCGCCGTAGCTCAATCCATCGACGAGGCCGATCGAGACGTCACTCAGACTTTCCATGCTTCCGTCAAAAGCGACATTGTTGTCCTTGTTGACCCAGACGGAGACGACCTGCGGCATCAAAACGGTTTTGGAATAGTCGAGAAAGGTCTCCCGTTCGGCGGTTTTGTAGGCGGTGAATATGGCATCGGCATCGCCGGTTTCGACCATCTTCAAGGACCGTTTCCAAGGCAAGACCTCAATGCTGATGTCTGCGTTCATCTTGGAGAAGGCCTCGCGCAGGATGCGCACCACTATACCGTCGGCATCAGATCCGGCCGCATATTGGTAGGGCGGGTATTCAAGGGTCACAAGTCTGACGGTTTCTGCTTTGACCGCTGTTGCGCCGAATGCCAGTCCCATTGCAATCAGAGTAATGTGTGCGAGTCGCTTCATGCGTGCCTCCATCCGTGGCTATGACGCCCAGACTGCGGGCATCGGGTGTCGCGATCCGCCATAGTGGCGGATCCTTTAGAACTCCGTTTTTGCCGATTTCTCCGCGAAGTAGTCGTCGATGATCCGCGCATAGTCGCCAGAGGCGATCATGGTCTCCAAAACCTGGTCGAATTGGTCTCTAAGAGCGGTATGATTTCTAAGTTTCGAGAAGGCCACATAGGAGGGTACCGAAGAGATTTCGGGCGTCAGTTCTTTGACCCGTTCAAAGCCGTCTTGAAGGTGCAAATGGTGCAGGGCGCCGTAGCGGTTCATGATGACCACGGATGTGCGGCCTGCCAGTAGCTTTTTGATGTTCTGCGCGCTGTCGGGTGCATACTCCAAGTGTTTCAAAGCACCGCTCTTGAGCGCCCGATCGGCCTTTTCGCCGTAGCTCACACCAAGAACAAGACCAATGGAAACATCTGCTAGGCTTTCCATGGTTCCATCGTAGGCAACTTCGGTTTCTCGTAGAGCCCATAGGGAGACCGTCTGCGGTATCAGCACCTTTTTGGAATAGTCGAGATACTTCAGCCGCTCAGGGGTCTCATATACGGTAAATATGCAGTCGACCTGGCCTTTTTTGGCCATGAGTTGAGCGCGCTTCCACGGAAGGACCGTAATTTCTATGTCCCGTCCCAGCTTTTCAAAAGCGTGGTGCAGCAAGCGGACGACGATGCCGTCTACCTTGTCGCCATCCTGATACTCGTAAGGCGGATATTGAAGCGTTACGAGTTGCAATGGTGTCGCTGCGGCAGACAGGAGTAGGGCCAGCAAGAACGCTGCAGAAAGAACAAACTTCCGGAACAAATATCCTGTCACCATGCTATCGATCCGCAGTTCTCGTCATGAGTTGGACAAGCAGTTTCGATAGATTTTGAATTAAATTTTGTTTACGAGGCGGTTTGCCGCGCTTTTGAATCACATCACTATTTACGAAAGCTTGAGCTGGTCGCTTAATATTCCGAATAATACATCTATTTCAAAATGATAAGCGGTAATGACTAGATGAAGGTATTCGCGTTGTCTCCCACGCCCTTTGAAGTCAAAGCTCAGCACTTTTGAGGTGCGGCCTTTTCAAAAGGGACGTCCGTTTCCTTGAGCGATGCTTCGACGACCCCCATTGGATGAAAGGGTGGTTCTGTCTGCATTCCAAGATTTGCCATGTGGATCGTGTAACAGCCTGAGAAAATGACAGTCGAACCGTCGGTCTTGGTGGTTTTGAGCGCGACTGGGAGACCCCAATAGATCTGACCGGCACCCGGATCAGGCTCAGTCGGGCCGAAAGTCACTTCAACACTTATGGTATCCGCATAACCTTCCGACCAAGACTTGAAATCCTTGGGCGCCATGTCCTTTTGAAAATAGCTGTAAGCTTGAACATAAAGCTGGTTGCTGATCGCATAATAATAGCTTTCGACCAGTTTTTGGGGCGTCGACCGGTCATCCAGATATGTCCAGTCTTCGCCATACGCGGCACTTGAAAGCATGCCGCCGGTTAAAGCTGCGATAAGGACGTATCGGGTCATGTGCGTGCCTCCAGATGAGGTTTAACCAAGCGTTGGGTCACCAAGTGCCTGCCAGGTGTCGATAAACGTTTTATATAAATACCAGAAAATCAGTCCGATAACCTTTTGTTGGTCCACCCCCGGTCTTGCCACCGTCATGGAGCTCTTCTAAGGCAGAGTGCATCTGCCCTCGCGTTTTGCTGAGCCAAAAGCCAAGAAGACGGAATTCCCCAATGCGCCCCCTCGGCCTTGTCCTCATTGTACTTGCGGTCCTGATACCGGTTTATTGGTTTGTGCCGATCGCCTCCGAGCGGGACTCAGTTTCCTTGTTCAGCCAATATCTTGGCTCCGCCGCTCTCATCCTGATGGGCATCAATCAATTCGTCGCCACAAGGGCTCCGGGTTTGGAGACCGTTTTTGGTCCGCTTGACCGGATTTACGTGCTGCACAAGTGGCTGGGTGTCATAGCGCTTGTCGCCATGGGGCTGCATGACATCATTGACGCGGAGATGAACGGGGTGCGCGGCGGAGCGCTCTCCGGAATTGCCGAAGATATCGGTGAGATCAGCCTTTATGGCTTGATGATCCTGATTCTGGCCTCTGTCATCACCTTCATTCCCTATCACCTTTGGAAATGGAGCCACCGCATCATCGGGGTGTTCTTCTTTCTCGGTGCATTTCATTTCTTCTTCATTGCAAAGCCCTTTTCCAACCTCGACCCGCTTGGGCTCTATATTTCGGCATTCTGCATTTTAGGAATACTTTCCTATGTATGGATGTCTATTGTTCGCCCGATGGCACCACGTGGTCACAGATATGAAGTGGACCTTGTCCGTCGGGTCGGCGGGTTGACGGAGCTGGTCTTGGTGCCAAAGGGGCGCGGGATGCGGCACAAGCCGGGACAATTTGCGTTTCTGTCGATCGATGGTGGCGGACTGGGGGAGGAGCACCCGTTTACACTCAGTGGCGCGCCGGCAGACGACAGGGTTCTGCGGTTCTCCATCAAGGATCTTGGCGATTACACCGACCGGCTGCAAAGAATGGCTCAGCCGGGCATGGACGCGATCGTGTCGGGTCCATTTGGGCATTTTTCGATGCCCCGTGGTCGGGATCCTCAGGTGTGGATTGGGGCAGGGGTTGGTATCACCCCGTTTCTGGCATTTGCGGAAAGTCTAAAGGTCCGGGAGACCGGTCCAGTAAAGCTCTATTATTGTGTCCGGGAGCGGGACGACATTCCTTATGCGGTCGAACTGGAGCGGCTGGCTGAAGAGGTGGACACGCTGGAGCTGATCATCGTCAACTCCGCAGAGGGCATCCGGCTGACTGCGGACCGCATCGTGTCCGACCTTGGCGGCGATGCTGCGAATGCGAATGTCTTCTTTTGCGGGCCTGTGCATATGCGCAAGGCGCTCAGATCCGGTCTGGTTCTCAAGGGGCTCAAGGCGTCCAGGTTCCACTTTGAGGAATTTGAGATGCGCACCGGAATTGGCCTCCAGGCGCTTGCTGTGTGGCTTTGGGATCGCGGCGTATATGAAGTGGAAAAACGGGTTTCCAGAAATACCGAACCTGCTGAATAAGACGATCTACCCTGCGAACACACTTGCATCAGAACTGCTTTGACGTTTACGTAAGTCAAAGAGATAGAACGATTGCAAGTTGAATGGATTGGGGGAGCCGATGCAGCCGATCATGAACGCTGATGAAATCATGGGGATGCTGGATGAGGTTTTTCCTCAAATCCATGCCGATGGCCGCGTCTATGCGATCGAGAGTGTGGGGCCCGGCGAAGCCGTGCTGCGCCTGTCAGCCAACGAACGGCATTTGCGTCCCGGTGGCACGGTGTCCGGTCCGACAATGATGGCGATGGCAGACTTTGCGGCCTATGTCGTCATTCTGGCGCATATCGGGCCGCAGGCGTTGGCGGTCACCACCAATCTCAACATCAATTTCCTGAGAAAGCCGGAGCCGGGCGATCTGCTGGCAACTTGCCGTCTTTTGAAGCTCGGCAAACGGTTGGCCGTGGTCGACTGTGCGATTGCCGGGGAGGGGCAGGAAGACATGGTTGCCCATGCAACAGCCACCTATTCGATCCCGCCGCGGTAATCGGCACAAATACTCCGGAAAGGCTCAGGCGCTTTTTTGAGCAGCTTCTTCCTTGAAAAGCCCTTCGAGATCTTCTGAGTATTCCACGACCTGATTGCGCCCGCCGCGTTTGGCGGCATAGACCGCCAAGTCCGCGCGGTGCAGGGCGAGATCTTCCGTATCACCATCGCGCGAGAGATAAGCACCAACGCTCAAGCTGGGTGTGTAGCTGTTGCCTTCGTGGGTGCAAGGCGTCTTGGCGCCTTCCATGACGCGCTGCCAGAGCCCCCGGAAGTCCTCTTTCGTGATGTTCCGGCACAGGATTACGAACTCATCCCCGCCATAGCGGCCAACGACATCGTCTTTGAGGCGGATACTGGATTTCAGAACATCCGCGATATGCTTCAAAAGAATATCACCACAGGCGTGGCCGTACTTGTCGTTGACCTGTTTGAAATAGTCCACGTCAACAAATAGAATGCCGGTTCCGGCCGCTCTGTCGGGATCAATGAACAGTGCCTTTAAATGCTGGGTGGTCGAGTTGCGGTTGAAAACCCCGGTCAGTTGGTCATACCGCGTCAACTCAAGCATGCGTTTGTCGTTCTGCATCAGTTGTTGGGTGCGGCGCACAAAGGCGGCGATCGGGAAAAGGAGTACGAGGACGGTTCCGGCCACGAGATAAATGCTGACTTCCTGAAAGGTTTCTTCCAGTGCTTCTTCAAAAGCGCTGGCATCGACATAAAGCTCGATTGTACCCACCTTCTCGCCGGATGCGGTTATCGCAGGCACATACGCCTCGATATAGGTCTCAGGAACCCGAGGATCGCCATCCGTCCGCTCGTCATTGTCATCGTGATGAACCTCAATGACAGGTTGTCCCGTTTCGAAGGCGCGAACAGCGTTCTCGTTGGGTGCGTCGCCGTAGTTGCTGTCCCGGTCCAGGCTCCCATTAGACAGGAAGGTCTTCCGGCCTTCTTCGTCAAAGAGCTGAAAGCGGATGATGTTAACCAGGGCAAAGGAGTCTTCCAGGCGGTTGATATCGTCCATATCGCCTTTGCCTGTCTGGATCAGTTCAATGGCAGACGGCGTGGTTTCCAGGAAATTGTGAGACCAATTGAGTGCCCGTTCCTCAGCGTTGCGCTTGATGGCTTCCTGAACCTGCCAGTCAATGAGCGTGTCCAATGCGATCCACACCATGCCGATCAGGGCCAACGTTCCCGTGGCTGCGGCAAGAAGCGTATAGCGGTGTTGTTCATACAAACGCGTGACGTTCATCAGGGTTTTCCAGTCATATCCGGGGAAGATCGTAGCCATCGACCGCTTAAGGGCGCGTAAAATAGCGGAAAATTGAATGCTGCCAATTCCAGCGCTTTGGTCTCGCCAACGCTGCAGGATGACGATAAGCCATCAAAAGACGCAAAAAAAGGTGCGGTAATATAATACCGTTTTTTTAAATATATGATTTTATTATGTTATTTTGAGTATTGTGTGAATAAAGGTTCTTGACGCCCAATTTGGACAGGCGTATAAGCTCGATCCGAACGAATTGAAGGTCCGTTCGCTGGGCTTGTTGAAAGCCGCGCGGGCCTTTTCTTTAACCTGAACTCATGGATCGAACTCATGAAGACCTTCTCTGCCAAGCCGGCCGAGGTCGAAAAAAAGTGGATCTTGATCGACGCAGAAGGCATGGTTGTGGGCCGTTTGGCTGCCTACATCGCCAACCATCTGCGCGGCAAGCACCTGCCGACCTATACGCCGCACGTCGATACCGGTGACAACATCATCGTCGTCAACGCCGACAAAGTGGTTCTGACCGGCCGCAAGTACGACAACAAGAAGTACTACTGGCACACCGGCCACCCGGGCGGCATCAAAGAGCGTACGGCTCGTGCCATCATGGAAGGCCGTTTTCCGGAGCGCGTTCTGGAAAAAGCCGTTCAGCGCATGATGCCGGGCGGACCGCTGTCAAACAAGCAGCTGTCCAACCTGAAGGTATACGCTGGTCCGAAGCATCCGCATGAAGCTCAGTCGCCGGAACTGGTCGACGTCAAGAGCCTCAACGCAAAAAATGACGGCAAGAGGGCTTAACAATGGCTGAGCTGCAATCCCTGGAAGAATTGGGCGGCGCGGTCGACACCGCAGCCCCTGAAGCTCCGGTCCATGTCCAGAAGCTGGACGCACAGGGCCGTGCATACGCAACCGGCAAGCGTAAAGACGCGATTGCCCGCGTTTGGGTCAAGCCGGGCACCGGCAAGATCATCGTCAACAAGAAGGACTTCACCGAGTATTTCGCTCGTCCGGTTCTTCAGATGATCCTGAGACAGCCGTTGATGATCACTGAGCGTGATGGTCAGTTCGACATTGTTGCCACCGTTACCGGTGGTGGCCTATCTGGCCAGGCGGGTGCTGTGCGCCACGGCCTGTCCAAGGCTCTGACCTACTACGAGCCAGACTTGCGTCCGATCCTGAAGAAGAACGGCTTCATCACACGCGACAGCCGTGTTGTTGAGCGTAAGAAGTTCGGCCGCGCGAAAGCCCGTAAGAGCTTCCAGTTCTCCAAGCGTTAATCGCTGGACCAACTGGTTCCAAGACTTCAAAACCCGCCGGATCGCTCCGGCGGGTTTTTTGTTTGGAGGCGTTGTCAGGTGAAGTCGATATCGTAGTTAAAGCCTGCACCGCTGCTGCCGTTGTAACGAAAGTAGATTGAATCAACACCGATGATGTCGGCTGAACCGTCCTCGATCCGCATCCAGGAGTAGCTGTCGCCAATTGGGCCGCCAGGTCCGATATCCGCGCGGTGGTATCCGGAATCCACGTCGAAGCCTAGTGCTTCCATCTTGCTTTTATAGGAGAGCCGATTCACACCGCCGGCCATCATTTCGCCGACGTAGTTTGCGAGCTGAGAGTTGGTCATGAAATCGACCATCTCCTGCGCGGCAGTGTCTGCAGCAGTTTTTAATGTCGCGGCATCTGAGTTGAAGTTGCGGGAGGAAAGTTCTGAATACAGGCTTTCAAGAGCTTCATCCATTGTGAAAGTTTGCAACGGGATCGGAGTCGATGGGTAGTGTTCCCCGGTTTCTTCCACGAACGCAGCAAAAACATTCAGCGACGTCGTTGCGATGCCTAGAGCTCCAGCGCCGGTTAATCCGCCGGTTAAAAAGCCGGCTGTCGCGGTCAAGATACTTAAACCTCGCATTAGATCGACACCATCATTGCCATTAATGACGCCATATTGATCGTACATTTCCTGCCACAACAATTCGCCCCACTCGTCAAACCCGTTATTGGCAGCGGACCAAGTGTTTAGTGCTGCCGTTGCGTCGGTTTCCAATTGCAGAACTTGACTATTTGTTAAGTTGCCGAGATCCAGTCCCATTTCCTCGCCAAGATCGAACGCGCCGTCTTTCATTAGCTCAAGTCGTGTGGCAAAGGTGTCGTATAGAGAGCCAAGTTGCTGGCTCCCGATTGAGAACATATCGATTTCCTGGATTGCAGACCGCGCATCACTGTAGTCATTTGTATCGGCCTGCAAAACGGTTGCGGTCAGTAGGAAGTTATCGATGCCGAAAGCTTCGTCATTGGAGGCCTGGTTCAATGACGAATGCCACTTGATGGACAATTGCCCATCCGTGACCACGCTGCCAGGCAGTTCGATTTCGTAGGTATGGCGCTGATCGACCCAGCCCGCATTGGTAAAATCAGATGCGGTGCTTGCTGCGGTTTTGCGATAGGTGATGTTATCGTCAGCAGTCTGCCAGCCGTGAGTCCCTTCCGTCGTGTAGACATGGAAGGCGCCCAAGTCGACCGTTACGCCGTTTATGTCGACATAAAGATGTTCGTTGTCCCATGAGTCGACTTCCAGGAAATCGAATTTCAGCAAGAGCTCGCTGGTCCCGTTAGGGACTGTTACGGTTTTGGTGACGTCTTCATTTGCTCCGTAGTTTCCAAGGTAGCCGTCCGAAGTGTCCGTGGCTGTCCACTTGCCATTCCCAAATCCGAATGGTGAGTTGGCGGATGTGTTGAAGTTTCTATTTCCGATGGTTTGGGTCGTTGTCGTAGTCATTCCATGTCCTCCTGTCGGGAGCGCGACATGATCAGCGGTGCATCCTAAGATTGTTCTTTTTTAATTGCGCACTTTCCATATGTCGCGCAAAAGTAGTATGTAAGCGCTTGCATCAAAATGCAAGCGCTTACATCAAGAGTGTTTGGCTGGTTCAGGTTCAGAAGAGCAGTCTTAAAGGCGTAAAGCGCTGGTTTGCTCAGAAAACCTAAGGTGCCTACTCAAAGGCCCTGCGCCAAGCGCCGAACCTGAACTCGAACCCATTTTTGGCCGGGTCATTTTGTCGGCGGGAGGCACAGGAGATCGAGGTCAAAGGCGGGGAGCGGGAAGGCCGATGGATCGCACGCCAGATTGCCATCGTGGAGTTTGGCGATACCGCTCGGCATGATGCTCAGTGCGTCCGAGCTGGATAAAAGTGCTGGAGCTATCCCGGGTCTCAGATCAATTGCCTGAGCGCAAGCCGCTGAACATTCTGGCATTTTCCAGAGCGATCACGCTTTGATCGGCAAAGGTATGGGCAAGTTCTGTTGCCTCGCGGCTGAACGGGCGCACCTGTTGCCGGTAAATTGTGAAGGCTCCGACCAACCGGTCGCCGGTTAGCATCGGGATGGCGACAAAGGATCGGGCACCGCCCAGCTTGGCTGTTGCATGCCGGAGCGGGTCATCGGTGTGGTAAACTTTCTCGGCCCGCACGTCGAAGATGTTTATAACTTCGTGGGTGTTTTCCATCCGCCCCAATCCAGTTTGCGCGCCGGGAGCAAATGCGCCTTGTTCGTCAAACCAATCGCGAAACGCCGACGGTATGCCACGATAGAAACTGGCGGAAAATTGATTGTTGCCGTGGTGTTCGAAGAGAACCCCGAATTCAGCTTCGCACAATTCCAGGGCAAAGCCGAGGATCGCGGCCATTACGGCGTCGATATCCCCGTGTGATCGGCTGATGATTTTTAAAACCTCAGCTATCGTGCGCTCTCGGCGCAAGGCTTCCTCGAGGCTGAGGGCCAATTCCGATATGACAGCTGCATGGTCCGTCTGGTCTTCGTTGCTGGGTTGATCCCCGTTCAGCCGGGCGAGCAGTGCAAGTTTTGAGGAAACTTCAAGCTTGCGGTAGATGGTTGCCAAGTGTGTGCGGACCGTGGACGGTGCGAGACAAAGCCGGTCGGCGATCTTTTGATAAGTGTCACCGTCCGCATAGCTGCTCGCGATTTCAATCTCACGTGAACTGAGAATATCGGACGTCGGCTTCATAGAGTTTTTCATGTTTCTCGTGCCATTTCCCGATTAACACAGCCAGTGCCCCGGCATTTGCGTCAGACTAATACTGCATCTCTTCGCATAAAATACTGCATTCGCATGATACTTGGAAATTGCGCCGCTTGATAACCTTTCGTCATGGTGTGGCAAGGAGAAGCGTCATGACGGTCAAACAAGTGCAGCAGTTCATTGTTGCGTCCGATTGGAGGTGAGCGATGCGCTGGCGGATGCTTTCACTCCTCTTCTTTGCCCGGGTCGGGCTCGGCTTGCAATTTCAGACCATGGCGTCGAGTGGCGACGCTTTCGCTATGAGTTTCGGATTGGCCTATGCCGAAATTGGCTTGCTGATCGGTCTGTTTATGGCGCCTGGCCTGTTTCTCGCCCTTCCGGCAGGTTTCTCTGGCCGTTACGCTTCGGATAGACTTCTGGCGGGTGGCGGTCTTGCCGCACTCGCGGTTGGCGGCGTCATGTGCGGGTTGGCGAATGATCCCACTCTGGTTGCCCTTGGCCGGCTAATGGCAGGGGCAGGATTCCTGTTCGCAAATTTGTACTTTACCAAGATGGTTGCCGATTGGTTCGATGGTCGCGAAATCGCAACTGCGATGAGTATCCTCGTCATGAGTTGGCCATTTGGCATCGCGATGGGGCAAGCGGGTTATGCCTGGCTCATAGAAATTCATGGATGGCGGGTGCCATTTTTGTCCGCTGCCATATATTGCGCGCTCGCGGCTGTCGCTGTCCTGATGTTTTACCGCCCACCTGAAACACACAGCGGCCCTGCATCAAAAGGGGCATTCCAGTTATCGCGAACGGAATGGGCACTCATCGTTTGTGCGGGCGTCGCATGGGCCGTCTTTAACGCAGGCTATGTTGTCTATCTCAGCTTCGGGCCAAAGATGCTTGAGGTGCATGGATTGTCGAGTATCGCAGCCGCGGGCGTAATCAGCGTTGGGAGCTGGTTGATGATCGTATCAGGGGCCATATGCGGTCAAATCGTGGATCGGTTCGGCCGCAGGGACGTTGTTCTGTACATCTGTATGACCGGCGCCATCGCGGCACTTGTGCTCTTGAGCGTTCCCTCTGCCGGACTCCTCGCGAGTTTGCTCTTCGGCCTGATCGGTATGGCGCCGGCCGGGATCATCATGGCACTTTCCGGCCAAGCTGTTGCCCCGGAACGCAGAGCATTCGGAATGGGGATCTTTTTCACCATCTACTACGCCATCATGACCGCGGCCCCGCCGGTTTCTGGCGCAATTTTCGATACTGTTGGGACCCCGGGTGCGGCGCTGATCTTTGGAATGTGTTTGTTTGCTGTAGTTGTGCCTGCTGCCCTCGCGTTCCGCTTGGTTCAGAGACAGGGTGCGGAACGACTGGTCAAAGGAGAAACGTAGTGCACATCCGGAAAACCGTTTTAATCCGTGAGTTGACTGAAACAGATGAAACCGGCGTTGTGTCTACGCCACTGGTCCGATGTGCGGCGCTGGCTGTGATCCAAAACCCTTTTGCGGGTCTGGAGCAGGATGATCTTTCTGCGCTTTTTGAGAGCGGAGCAATGTTGGGCGAAAAGCTTGCAGCTGACGTTGTGAAAAACCTTGGCGGTCCGGCAGTGTCCTATGGCAAGGCAGCAATTGTCGGACTTGACGGCATCGCCGAACATGGAGCGGCATTGTAGCACCCAAGGTTTGGCAAACCGGTGCGGAACCAAATCGGTGGCGGTCAGGCCCTGATGCCATCAAATGTCAAAGTAGGCGCAATGGGTGTTGCAGTGGATCTGCCGCTTGGCCACAAGGACGAGGCTTGGTCGTTCGACCACATTGACACAATGACCGTTAGCCTTGCCGATGCACCACGAGCTGATGAAATCGTTGTATGTCTCGGTATGGCCAATGGACCCCGTGTCAGAGCGCGGGTCGGGAGCGGGCCGACAAAGTAGCCTTTGTCTAAGGTCTGGGCACTTCAGATCAGAAAGGTCTGACGAGCGAGAACTTATCTCCGTCCATCACAGTCTTACAAAGGCTTGTTCAAAGACCTTGCGCCAAACGACGGACCTGTCCGCGGAACCATTTGTGGGCGGGGTCGTTTTGGCGGCGGGGGTGCCACATCAGATCGACATCAAAGACGGGGGACGGGAAGGGCGATCGACTGCAAGCCACATTGGCCTCGTGGAGTTTGGCGAGCCGGCTCGGCATCATGCAAAGCGCATCGGAACTGGACACAAGTGCTGGAGCAAGCAGAAAACTCGGCAACGAGATCGCAACGCGGCGCTTGTGACCGGTCTCTTTGAGAACACGGTCTGTGGCTCCAATGAAGCCACCGCCTTCCGGTGACACCAGGATATGCGGGAAAGCGCAAAATCCCTCAAGTGTCATTGGCTGTCCCACAAGAGGATGGGTCTTGGACATGATCACCTGAAAATCTTCTGTGAGCGCTGATTGTCTTTTTGCCTCCGGCAAAGACATGCCCGTTGCAAGCGCAAGGTCTGCCGTTTCGGCTTCCAGCGATGACCACAGTGTTTTCGGATCGAAGGCCAAAAATGCCGCCCGCGCACCCGGGGCTTCCGCCGCCAGCATCTTTTGAACGGGCGCGGCCAAAACGGCATGGACATAGTCGGTCCCGATCAGTCGAAACGTTGTTTCGCTCGATACCGGGTCGAAGACTGTGTGATCGCGCACCAAGGCGTTCAGGCCCTGGAGATGGGCGCGCAGGTCATTTTGCAATGCGCGGGCGCGTGTGGTCGCAACCAGGCGCCGGCCGGACGGCACGAGAAGTGGATCGTTGAAGAGGTCGCGGAGCCGCTTGAGCTGCGCCGACATGGCAGGTTGCGTGATGCCGATCTGTTTCGCGGCCAGTGAGACATTCTCATGGTCCAGCAGGGCATGAAGGGCGAGGAGAAGCCCAAGCTCAGTCTGTTTTATATCCACTCAGATTATACCTAATATCCAAATTCACGATTTTATTTATGACAGTCTTCGCACCATGTTCAAGCCATCAAACAACAGGAGATGGTTATGAACATCGGATTTATTGGTGCCGGCGGAATGGCGAAAGCCCTAGCTGGAAAGTGGGCCGCCAAACACGAGGTGATGCTGTCCGGCCGGGATCTGAACAAGACTGAAGCCGCAGCTAGCTCCCTTGGTGTTCGCGCTGGAACCGCCCAGGAAGCGGCCTATTTTGGAGACGTGATTGTTCTGGCAACGCGTTGGGAAGATGTGTTTTCCGCCATAGAAAACGCCGGTGGACCGGCCGCTTTTGAGGGCAAGACGGTTATTGATATCAACAACCCGGTCAGCATCGAGACCTTCTTGACGACCCGTGAGGATGGCCGGTCGCTGACCCAGGCCATCGCGGATGCATTGCCGGGTGCTAATGTCGCCAAGGCCTTCAACATGGCGCAAGTCGCCGTTTGGGAAGACCCGGACATGATCTATGACGGCCGTCAGCTGGTCACGCTCTATACGTCCGATGAGGAGATTGAAGAGACCGTTGCCGAGCTGATTGCCGATGTTGGCTCCGAACCGCTGCGGCTCGGCGGCAATGCGCATGCCTACCAGCTGGAGGCCGCGGCTGCCATTGTGATCAAATTTCTTTTTGCGGGCCGGGATCCGCACACGGTCTTCAATTTCATTCAGCCCGAAGTGAAAGCCATTCGGTAAACCCGCAAAAGGAAAGCGCGTAATGTCCATTTTTGAAGGAAAAAGAGTAGCGGTAGTCGGTGGCGGTTCGGGGATCGGTCGCTCTGTTGCCGAAAGCGCGCTGAAGCAGGGCGCTGACGTTATCATTTCCAGCCGGGATGCTGCGAAACTCGAAAGCGTTGCGGAGAGCCGAACGGGTATGACCGTGCTGCCGTTGGATATGACGGATGCGACATCCAGAGCGGCATGGGCGGATAGGCTCGGGCCGATTGATCATCTGGTGATTTCCGCGTCGAGTGCGGCCCGCGGAGCGTTCTCCGATTTGGAAGAGGACCCACTCAGGTCCATGTTCGATGCAAAATTCTTCGGGCCCTACATGACGGCCAAGGCAGCGCTACCGTATCTTCGCGACGGCGGGTCGATCACGTTCTTCAGTGGTGTCTTGTCCCGGAGGCCCGGAATGAACTGCTCCGGTCTGGGCGCGGTCAACGGAGCCGTGGAGAGCCTCACCTATGGACTGGCTTTAGAACTCGGTCCCCGATTGCGGGTCAATTGCGTGTCTCCGGGCATGATCCGATCCGACGCCTATGCGGCTGTGCCGAAGCCCGCAAGAGAGGAAATGTATGCAGCAACGGGCGAGTCCCTCCCGCTGGGGCGGGTCGGGACAGTCGATGAAGCTGCGGAAGCTGCACTGTTCCTGATGGCAAACACCTTCACAACCGGTCATGTTCTGGACGTCGATGGCGGACACATGATCCGGCAATACGCCACGCGGTAAGGCCGAAGCCGGCAATCAACCACGCATGATTGCCGGGCGGTTGCTGGTGATCCGTCTAAGAAGTAGTGCCACGTGTTTCTGTGCCATTTGCCAGCCACTCGAACACATCGGCCCAAAGTGGGGCGCACTCTGGTTTGAAGGCGCCTTCATGCCCGATCCGCTTGACGTTGAGGTCTTTCGGGGAGGTCAAGGTCAGGGACTTGGGCGCATTCGGATAAGCGTCCAGAAGGACTTCATGGGCTTTGGGTGTTGCAATCGGGTCGTCTGTAAAGAGCCAGCTCCGGATCGGCGAACGGACCTGATCATAATGCTGCGGCGCCAGTGTGCTCTCAAAGTCCTTTTGAAAGTAGGTCGGCCTGTGGCTCCACCTTCGCCAGGTCTTGAAGACTTCCGGCGGTAGGGCTTCTCCGCGCCATCCGCCGATCGGTTTCAGCTGACCATGCCGCATCAAGGAATAACTGCCGAGACCCCACCAGAAATAGGCTTCCATCAGGCGGTAATGGGCCGCGTGATGACCGATGTATCCCGTGCTGACGGCCAGAAAGGCATTGCGCGCGATCTTGTCATGATTCGGCATCAGGCCAAGAAAGTGCCCACCCACGCTATGCGCCAGATGCGTGATTGGCAGGTCCGGGGCCTTTGCCTCCAGAACATCGATTGCGGCCGGCATATCAAGACGGCCCCAGTCCGGCAGATCGATTGCGGAGCGGGCGATCGAGGCTGTCTTGGACCCGCCGATCCCCCGGTAATCATAGGTCAGAACGACAGCGCCCTGTTCGGCCAGGTAAGTTGCCATATGCCTATAGAACCGCCGCGGAAATCCGGTTCCTGACGAGACCAGAATAGCGGCCTTCTGCGAACGGCCAACATAAAGGTCTCCGGTCAGCTGCCAGCCGTCTTCTGCCTGAAAGGTTAGGGATTGGGGTTGAGTGGTGCTCATGATTCAGCTCCTTCAGGACGGGGATTGGCCTTTGTCCGTGTCCGGCCCATCGGATTGACCGGTACCTGGCCCGTTGATGATGGTGTCGGCGTTGGTGGCAAGATGGTTAAGGAACCGGCCGATGACGTCCTGCTCGTCTTCCGTGAACGGAGCAAGCAGGGCGGCATTGTAATGGCGCGTGTGGAGGCCAGCTTCTTGCGCTGCCGTCCGGCCGGACTCCTCCAGGTAGACCCTTGTCACACGTCCATCGACCGGGCAGGGACTGCGCCTGACCAGGTGTTTCTCGCACATCCGGTCGATCAGCCCGGTGAGACTGGACTTCCCCATGGAAAGACGGTTTGCGATTTCGGAAACCGGTTGCCCGTCCTTTTCACTGAGCAGAAAGAGGACGGCGATCTGTGTGATCGTAAGCCCCGTGTTTTGCCGGGCCCGGTGATCTGCCGCGCGGAACACAGCCGAATAGGCGACTTGCAGAAGATAGAAGACGCGAAGTTTCTTGGACATCTGTTTGGTTCGTATATGGATTAATTTAGTTTATATACGAACTAATATTACGGCAGGCAAGGTTCTTTTTTACGTAAACGGAATGGTGGTTTTGACGGCAATTGCACTTGGAATTTGCAGCAGGCGCTACGGGCTGCGCGCTTCGAAAAGAGGAATTCTCTTCAGCTAAATATCAGAGCGACGAATTTGGATGTTCCGTGTTTCTGATCATGAAACTCAGCTCCGCCTATCCGCTGCAAATTATTGCGAATGAACAAAGAATTCGCTTGCTGTTGATCGCAAATAATGGACATGATGTTGGGCAGTAGGCGCCTTGGGGCAAGACTATCATTTTACTCGAACAGCAGTGAACCGCCGCATCAGACTTGCGGTGGCGAGCAGCGCTGTGTGCGTCCGGCACGGATTGATCGGCCCAGATGGGTTGTACTCGCGGCAGCGCTTTGCAACAGTAGGGTGGTCATGGATGAAATGACGGACAAACCAGAACCGGACACGCCGAAGCGCAAGGAACGCCCGCTCACAATCATTGGCTGGATGGAGCGTATCAGCCTGCCTGATTTGGATCTTTTCGGCGTAAAAGCGAAGATTGATACGGGCGCGCGGACGTCTGCACTGCATGTCAGTGAAATCGAACACTTTGAACAGGATGGGGAACCCTGGGTCCGTTTTCTGACGTTGGACGCGGATGGACAGGGCGACCACTACGCCACCGCAAAAATTCATTCTGACCGGTGGATCAAGAACACAAGCGGTATCCCCGAAGAGCGGATCATCATCCGCACCAGGGCGCGGTTCGGAACGCGAACCTGGACCATTGATGTTTCTTTATCCGATCGAACAAACATGACGTTCCCGATGATTGTCGGGCGCTCTGCTTTGAAAAATCACGCCATCGCCGTCCATACCCGCCGCGCTTATTTGATCAGCGATAAATGACGAATTCAGCTGAAAGGACGTATTATGAAAATTGCAATGCTGGCCCGGAACGCCAAACTCTATTCTCACCAACGTCTGAAAGAGGCTGCGGAAACGCGCGGGCATGAATTGGATATTATCGACACCTTGCGGTGCTACATGAACATCGCGTCGCGGCGCCCGGAAGTTTATTACAACGGTGAGAAACTGACCGGATTTGATGCCGTTATTCCGCGGATTGGAGCATCTGTCACTTTTTATGGCATGGCGGTGCTGCGGCAGTTTGAAATGATGGGTGTCTATCCGCTCAACGAAAGCGTCGCGATCGGACGCTCGCGTGACAAGCTGCGCTCCATGCAGTTGATGGCACGTGATGGCATCGGGCTTCCAGTGACGACCTTTGCGCATGACCCGAAACAGACAGAAGAAGTCTTGAGGCTTGCAGGCGGGGCTCCGATCGTCATCAAGCTACTGGAAGGCACGCAGGGGATCGGTGTGGTGCTAGCGGACTCCGACCGGTCGGCGAAATCCGTTGTCGAGGCATTTCGCGGTGCCGGCGTGAACATCATGCTGCAGGAGTTCATCAAGGAAGCAGGCGGCACCGATATCCGGGCTATTGTGATTGGCGGCAAGGTTGTCGCAGCCATGAAGCGGACGGGGGCGGAAGGCGATTTCCGCTCCAACCTTCACCGCGGCGGATCTGCGCAGGTGGTCAAGCTGTCAAGCGAAGAGCGGGCAACGGCTGTTCGCGCGGCCAAAAGCCTTGGGCTGAATGTATGCGGCGTTGATATGCTGCGGTCCAACCACGGGCCGGTGATCATGGAGGTCAATTCGTCCCCGGGCCTGGAGGGCGTTGAAAAGGCAACCGGGCTAGATATCGCCGGCAAGATCGTCGAGTACATGGAAAAACATGCCAAATCCGGTGCGACCAAGACGAAGGGCAGCGGTTGATGGCGCCGCGCGCGGCCTTCGAGATCGGCCAATACAAAGTTGCGGCAGGAACCCGGCAAACAGTCGATGTGCCGGTCAGTGTGCTCTCAGATCACACGCCGGTCACGATGTCCGTGCATGTGGTGCATGGCAAACGCAGCGGACCAACGATCTTTGTCAGCGGTGGTGTGCACGGCGATGAGGTCATCGGTGTTGAGATTATCCGGCGTTTGTTGAAAGCACCTGGCATTGCCGCGATGCGCGGCACTTTGCTGGCGATCCCGATCGTCAATGCTTTCGGTTTCATCAACCACTCCAGATACCTGCCGGACAGGCGCGACCTGAACCGCATGTTTCCAGGTTCTGCAAGCGGGCCTTTGGCGTCCCGTCTGGCGCATCAGTTCATGAACGAGATCGTGCTGAGGTCGGATCTCGGCATTGACCTGCACTCTGCTGCGATCCACCGGATCAACTATCCTCAGGTGCGGGTCTCTCCGGACAATGAGCGGACCATGGAGCTCGCCAAAATTTTTGGCTCTCCGATTATCATGCGTTCGCCCATCCGCGACGGATCGCTGCGCCAAGCCGCTGCAGATGCCGGCAAGGATGTGCTTTTGTTCGAAGCGGGCGAGGGACTGCGTTTTGATGAGTTGTCCGTTCGCGCCGGTGTCGCCGGGGTGTTGCGCATCATGCGGCATTTCAAAATGCTGACCGCCAAGGGGATCTCCAAACCGAAGTCGGGCCCCTGGGTGTGCCGGTCCAGCAAGTGGCTGCGGGCGCCGATGGGCGGGCTGTTGCGGATCTTTAAAGCCGATGGAGAATTGGTGCGTGAGGGCACCGTTTTGGGAGCCGTGTCTGATCCGTTCGGCGAGCGGGAACAAGATATCATTGCGCCGTTTGACGGGGTAATCGTCGGGCGGGCGGTCATGCCGGTCGTCAACGAGGGCGATGCCGTGTTTCACCTCGGGCGTGTGATGTCCGTTCCTCGGGCGGAAGGCACTTTGGAAAACCTCAGCAACCAGCTCGAGGACGATCCGATGTTCGATGAAGACGAGATCATCTGATCGAGACGAACAGTCGTTGCTACGATCGGCAAAAAGCGCAAAGCAAAACCGTTCAAGGATCTGACTTCTTCAAAAATTCCACCACCGTCCCGAGCGGAAAATTTTGATCCAGTTGATGCAGCGTTTTGAATACGAAGAAGAAGCTTGCCTTTCAGCTCAGAGCTCGAAGCTCAAAGCGAATCCGCTTCAGGTGTTCATCACAAATCGTGCAGCCTCTCCGCGTCGGCAGATGGATTTATGGTATAGCCACCATACTGTTCATCGTACTTACACCGCATCAGCGAGGAATGCGCTGGCGGCGTTCAAAACACCAACGACATCATTGCTGCCCTCGGTGTCCTGACCTGCATCCATGTACGTGAACGCTTCGACCGGCTGAGACATGGGCGGCTCTTCAACTAAATCACTTTGGGCAGGCTCAGCCACCTGCAGGCCTTCCATGAGATGCGGGATGACCTCCGGCGCTCCCGGCCGGTTCTCGAACTGACCATGCAAGACAAAGTGCGCGTAAAGGTCTTTACCCCAGAAGAACCCGGCATCCGTTAGATCCTGGTTCAGGACCAAGTACTTCACCGGATCAAAGTTGCTGTAAGCGATCATGCCGTCATGCGGCTGGCGACCCTCGTGAACACCGTTGGACAGGAAGTGGTCAAACGGATTGACCCCAGCTGCTGCGACATCCGGGTTCTCAGCAAGATAGAAGGACGTATCGAAATGGAAGTTCGGGTCCGACCCTTCTTTCCAGCCAAAGTTGTCATAATGCCATTTGGAGAACTCGCCCCAGTCCATGGTGATTGTGTCAACGTTGTCTGAGAAATGTTGCCAAACGTCAGAACGTGACGGCCCATAGGCAATGCTATCGAAGGACCAATGGTCTGGGGTAGGTTCCTCATCCGTCGAAGAAACGCATGTTGCTCCCTCCACGCAATGGTGATCGATGTAGGGAACCCCTTCGCGGTTTTCAAACTGACCATAGCGTGCGAAATGGGTGTAAGCCCCCAGCGCAGTGGTTACACCTGCCTCGGTCAGGTCCGGGTTCGATGACAGGTAGGTTGTTGCGTCAAACTGATCTAACGAAGGCATCCCATCATGGGGCTGGCGACCCTGATACACGCCATACTCCAAATAATGCGTGAGCGGGTTGATGCCTGCCGCTGCTACGTCCGGGTTTTGCTCGAGATAGAAAGACGTGTCGAACACGTAAGACGGGTCCATACCCTCTTTCCATCCATGGTTGTCAAAGTGCCACCTCGCGTATTCGATCCATGTCATGCCAATCTCGTCACGGTTTTCATGATGGTAATCGCTCACGTCAGTTCGCCGGAAATAGTAAGATGCGGTGTCAAGACTCCACTGTTCGTCAGCGTATGTGCTCATTGAAAACCTTCGAAAATTTTAGGGAGAAAACTGAGGGAGGAGAAATCCATCGCTACCTGTAATAACTACCTATAGCACCAAACCTGTCCGCATAATGGCTTCCTCAGGTGGCGTCAATGTCGTAGACGACTGTGTCCCCAAATAGGCTGACTGAGATCTCAGCCACCGCTAGGCGGCAAGACAAAAACCACTCTTTGCCCATCACCATGATATTGCAGGTTCCACCCGCATTTGCTTTCGTTCCAATCAACAGCGCGGGAGAGCGAAATGACTGCATTGAAAAGAAGAGACTGGGTACCGGACGCCTGCGAGGCATATGTTCAGGAGCTGGCGGCCCGGACCGCCTCAAACAATCTGGAAGAAACGCAGGCGCGCATCGATGCATTGATCGCAGAGAACTTCCAGATCCATGATCGCGATTGCTTCAACCTCAATCCGGCGACCAACGTCATGAACCCAAAGGCGGAGGCTGCGCTCGCTTCCGGGCTTGGGTCGCGGCCGTCCCTCGGGTATCCGGGCGACAAATACGAAATGGGTTTGGAAGCGATTGAGGAAATCGAGGTCATTTGCGCCGAACTCTGCGCGGAAGTGTTTCAGGCAAAGTACGCCGAAATCCGGGTTGGCTCCGGCGCTCTGGCCAATCTCTATGCCTTCATGGCGACCTGCCGTCCCGGCGATACGATCATTGCGCCACCCGCGTCCATCGGCGGTCACGTGACCCACCACGCCGCCGGATGTGCCGGTCTCTATGGCCTTGATATTCACGAAGCGCCGGTAAGCACCGATGGCTACACGGTCGATCTTGATGGGCTTAAGGAACTGGCAGGCCGCGTGAAACCGCAACTGATCACCATTGGCGGCAGCCTCAATCTATTCCCGCATCCTGTCCGGGAGATCCGCGAGATTGCCGACGGGTGTGGGGCCAAGGTTCTCTTCGATGCGGCTCACCAATGCGGGATCATTGCCGGCAAGGCCTGGCCGAACCCACTCAAGGAAGGCGCTCACATGATGACGATGAGCACCTACAAGAGCCTCGGCGGACCGGCAGGTGGCTTGATTGTCACCAATAAAGCCGATCTGGCAGAACGGCTGGATGCGATTGCGTTTCCCGGCATGACGGCAAATTTTGATGCAGCCAAGTCGGCAGGGCTTGCGGTTACTATGCTGGACTGGAAGGCCTATGGCGAAGCTTATGCGGCCGAGATGATCGCTCTGTCACAAGAATTGGCAAAGGAACTGCATGAGAATGGCGCGACAGTTTTCGGCGCGGGAAAGGGATTTACCCAGTCCCATCAGTTCGCAATAGAGGCAGCCAGTTTCGGCGGCGGGCAAGCGGCTTCCAAAAAACTGCGCCAAGCAGGTTTCCTGGCCTGTGGCATCGGTCTTCCGATTGCACCGGTTGAGGGAGACATGAACGGTTTGCGAATTGGAACCCCGGAATTGGTGCGCAGAGGCGTGACCGCCAAAGACGCACCAAAATTGGCGGGTCTGATCGCACGTGCCCTGAAGACCAACGATCCGGTCACTCTTGCGGGTGAGGTCTCGGCATACCGGGCTGAATTCAACGATGTGCACTTCGTTCTTCAGTCATGATTTGCACACAAGACCATCCCGTGGCATGACGCGCGCAGGGACCGCTGTCTGAGTCCCTGCAAAATGTCTGTGCTCATGTCCCAAGCCAAATTCCTGTCCGGCAACCTGTTCCGCCATGTGACCGTGATGTCGCTGACATCGTCCGTCGGGCTAATGGCGATCTTCGCCGTTGATTTCGTCGATATGATTTTCATCTCGATGCTCGGCAAGGATGAGTTGGCGGCGGCGGTTGGTTATGCGGGTGCGATCCTGTTCTTCACCACATCCTTCAACATAGGTGTTGCGATTGCAGCCGGTGCGTTGGTGGCCCGGGCGCTCGGCGAAGGAGACAAGGGACATGCCCGCAGCAGGGCGTCCGCAGCGCTCGGCTGGGGCGTCCTCTTTTGCATTGCGTTTGCGACCCTGGTCTGGTTCGGGCTGGATTTTCTGGTCAGCCTGATCGGCGCGACCGGGGCGACCCACGGACTTGCCGTTGATTACCTGTCGATCATTGTTCCAACCTTGCCCTTTTTGCTCTTGGGCATGGCAGGTGGCGCAATCCTGAGGGCCCACGGGGACGCCCGGCGCGCAATGTCCTGCACAATCATCGCCGGGTTGGTCAATGCGGTGCTGGATCCCATCCTGATCTTTGGCTTTGATCTTGAGTTAACCGGCGCGGCCCTTGCAAGCGCAGCGTCCCGCATCGCGCTCGCTGTCTTCGCCATCTGGCCGATTTTTAAGTATTATGGTGGTTTGAGCCTGCCGGGCAAATCCGCTTTCATGAAAGCTCTGCCGCCGATCGCGGCGATTGCCGTTCCGGCAATTCTGACCCAATTGGCGACACCTGTCGGCCAGGCGTTTGTCACCCGTTCGATGGCCGAATTCGGCGAAGATGCCGTTGCCGGAATGGCTGTCGTTGCGCGGATGAGCCCGCTCGCCTTCGCGACGATTTTTGCGCTTTCAGGGGCCGTGGGGCCGATCGTCGGGCAAAATTATGGAGCAGGTGCCTATACAAGGGTTCGCACCGTCTTGCGGGACGCGCTCTTGTTCACGGCCCTGGTGGTTGCGTTCGCCGCCTTGGTGCTCTTTCTTTTAAGAGAGCCGATCGCAGCCTTGTTTCAAGTGCAAGGCGTTGCCTTGACGCTGATCTATCTGTTCTGCGGCCCACTGGCCCTGGCATTCTTCTTCAATGGCGCTCTTTTTGTCTCCAACGCGTTCTTCAACAATCTGGGGCGCCCGTTCTATTCGACCTGGATGAACTGGGGGCGTCACACGCTTGGCACCATACCGCTTGTGATGATTTGCGGATCGATCTGGGGGGCGCCGGGTGTGTTGATCGGACAAGCCGCTGGTGGCGTGGTTTTCGGCGTTGCAGCCATCTTCCTGGTGCGGTCGGTGATCCGGACGGTCGAGACCGGGGAGGGCAGACCTGAAGGGCCAAGCATCTTCCAGCGTCAGGCCCGTCAGGTCATTCTCTTTTTCAACCGCCGCTAAGCCGTTTTCTTTTAAGTTCAGAACTTGCCGGGTTTCACAGCGCTCCTTCGGGCACTGATCCGGATGAGTTTCTGAAACTTCGGGCATTCAATGTGACGCGGCGCAGGGCAGTCGGCTACGTGCCGGATCATATCCCGCAAGGATGTGAGCCGGGCGATCTGATCATCAAGATCGTCCGCCTTTGTGCGCAGGACCGAGCGGGAGAGAGACGGGCGGCCGTCCGGTCCGAACATGCCCTTGATTTCCACCAGCGAAAAACCGGCGGCTTTGCCGAGCCGGATGACAGCCAGCTGATCGAGCACTTCCGGACCGAACAGCCGTTTCAGGCCGCGCCTGCCGGCGGAATGGATCAGCCCCTTTTCCTCATAGTGGCGCAGCGCCGATGCGGCGACCCCGGACTGGCGCGCAACTTCCGAAATATCAAGTAATTTCATCTCTTGACCTTAAGTCGACTTGAACTTGTAGGCTGCAGCCAACTCAGTCGTCATGCAAGAGGATTTTTTACATGACTTATTCAAATGGCCGGCCGGAAACATCGCTTTGGCGCGATGCAACCGCTTTGGCGCTGCTTCTGACTGCCTCATTGAAAATCATGGCGAATGCCACGATCAGTCCTGCCTTGCCTGCGCTGGAAGCCAGTTTTTCAGGCGAGCCGGGCGCGGTTTATCTGGTCCGTTTCCTGGTCTCGGCGCCGTCCTTGACTGTGGTTCTGGTTGCACCGCTTGCCGGGTTTGCGATTGACCGGTTCGGGCGAAGCTGGCTGCTGATGGCCGGAGTTTTGGTGTTTGCATTGTCGGGCAGTGCCGGCGCCTATCTGAACGATCTGACTGCCATCCTTGTAAGCCGTCTGCTGCTTGGGGTCGCGCTTGCCTTTACAATGACCGCGCAGGTCGCGCTCGCGGGCGACTTGTTCCAGGGCAACCGCCGCAGTGCCTTTATGGGAGGGCAGGTTGTTGCGATCAATTTCGGCGGGTTTTTGTTTATCGGTGGAGCTGGTCTGTTGGCCGGCGTCTCTCCGCGGTTGCCCTTTTTGATATACGCGCTGCCTCTTCTGCTTTTACCGTTGCTCTGGCCGGTAATGAAACAGGAGTATCAGAAACGGAAAAGCGCTCCTGACATGCCCGCATCTTTGACGAATGGGGCATCCGAACCTTCAGCCGCGCAAGCCGGATCATGGTTGACTTTCGCTTTGGGACTTGCCGGTCTTTCGATTGTGACCGTGATGATGTTTTTTCTGATGCCCAGCCAATTGCCGTTTTTTCTCGACGCATCTGGATTTGACGGGGCGACCGGCACGGCGCTCGGGCTCGGTGCCTTGACCCTTTCGGGCGCTTTCACTGCGTTGAAGTTTGCAGCGATCCGCAGCCGTCTCGGTCTTCCATGCACGTTTTCGGTGGGTTTTCTTATCATGGGATGTGGGTTTGCCACGTTGGCAATATATCCTGCATGGCAATTCATCATCCCGGGTTGCGCACTGATTGGCATTGGCTATGCGTTCGTCCAGCCAGCCTTGTTTCTTGCCGCACTCGACATTGCACCTCCCGCTCGGCGCGGAACCGTTTCCGGCATGATCACAACGTCCATGTTCTTGGGGCAGATTGTGTCGCCATTTGTGTTTACTCCGGCACTTCAGAGCTATGGATTTGAAGCGGTATACGCCGTGAGTGGGGTCGTGTTTGTTGTCTTCGCGTCTGTGGCACTGGCAGTTCGAATTTTCAAACCCACAAGAATGACTGTGCCCGCAGAGCTTAGCTTGGAAAAACCAGAACTTTGACGGGCAACAGCAGCGACTGGATGCGGATGACGAGTGCATTTGCAATTCCCATCCCGTCCACGATCCGGAACAGGAAGGCTGAGAATCCGGAAATCTCACCAGACTTGATGGCCTTGTCGTGATTGGAGTACGCAACGCCTATGCACCGGCTGCCGGGCGGGATGTAATCCGCATGACCTTCGAAAACAGGTTCCAGAACAGTCAGGATCGTGCCGGGACGCGCGCGGTCCTGAATGTCGATCAGCTGGTCCGTGGGCCGGAGCTGACCGCCAGAGATGGCGTCCTGGATTTCAGTAACAGCCATCGGGATGACCGCAAGCGGTTTCGAGGCGCAGGTAATCTCAACAATGGTGCCGATGTGGAGAATCAGAGCTGAGATTTGGCCAAAGCCAGCCTGAAAGCGGCCACGGCCCGATCCTTCAGGAACCAGAATGCCAGCTGGACGCAGGATCGGATTGACGAGGTCTCCCGGTTGGAGCTTGAACTGGCGGACAGTGCCGTTTGTCCCGGCGAAGACGGTCGATTTTTCGATCTCTGTTTCCGCTTGCGCAAGCGCCGCCTCGGCACTCGATTTTTGCGCAGGAAGAAGAACCCGGAGCCGGGTCTGGATCGCATCGCGCTGCGCCTTGATTGCTTCCAGCGACCCGGTCAGACCCTCGACCGACAGCCGCAGGCGCTCCAATTCCTGCTCGGTCACGACATTCTGGTTGCGCTCAGACAGGTCAAGGCGCCGCGTGAGATCATCCTGTGCCTGGCGTAGCTGACTTTCAGAAGCAACGATATTGCCTTCGGCTGCTGCGAGTTCCGCTTGTCCGACCAGAATTGCGGCTTCGACCTCGGCTATCCTGCGCCGCGCTGTCTCGGCTGCCGCTTGTTGCCGCTGCGTATCGAGCCTGAAGATTGGTTCCCCGGCGCGGACAAACTTGTTGTCGGCAACATAAACCTCCTCGACCCGGCCGGGTCGATCGCTGAGAATAGAAACGGTCCTGAAGAGCGAGGTGACATACGTTGTGGTGGGGTGAAAATAGAAAATCACCGTCAGCAGACTGATCGCAAGCACGGCACAGGACGTGATGCCCCATCGCAGCTCATACCACACTGTGAACAGGTTGATCTCATGACCAAGCCGCTTGCCCTGCTTGTAGCGGCGATAAAGGTAATCCGGAAAGATCGTAATCAGGGCGCTGAAGAGCAGCTCAAGCATTACCGGATCCTTCGCTTGCCGGTCCGGCCAGAGCGGAGCGATTTGACCTTAACAGGTAAAACAATCTGCGAAATTGGAATGGCGGCGAGCAAAAGGGCTGCAACCCAAAAGGCGTTGTTGAAGGTGATCAGGGACAACAGGCCGAGCAGCCCGACAATCTGGATCTGGGTCTTGCCCATGCCGGACGCCATCCGGTCCGGCCAGGCCTGAACTGTGAAATACAGCGCGCCGAACCCGACCAGCACCAAAACCATAAAGATACTGACCGCGATGAACAGCGAGTCTGTCTGGCCCGGTGCCGTTATGAAAAACGGCAGCGGATCATGTGTGAGATTGCTCGTGATTGTGTCCACAACATCCCCTTCAAAGCCGAGACTTTTTTCTTAGTAGACAAAGTCAGGGCCTTGCGGGCAATACGTAATTTTGCGTTAGAGATTGGCGGTGCCGAGGTCGGCAGGTTTCTGCGGCGTACCTGCGACATAGGTCTCCACAACGGAGCGGTCATCGCCCAGGGTTTGCAAGACGAACAGCTCTTCGGACAGCGTTTCAGCTGTTTCCATCCGCAGGGCCATGGGGCGTGTGGCTTTGGCGTTCAGGACAACAATGTCCGCGTCGGTGCCAACGTCCAGCGAGCCGATCCTTTCGGAAAGCGACAGCGCCTTCGCATTGCCAAGCGTTGCCCAGTAGAAGGTTTCAAGCGGATGCAGGCGCTGGCGCTGCAATTGCAGGACCTTGTAGCCTTCATCCAGCGTACGCAGCATGGAATAGCTCGTGCCGCCGCCAATATCTGTGGCGATTGAGGTTTTAATGCCGGCCGCTTCTGTTCGCTTCTTGTCGAACAGACCGCTGCCGAGGAATAGATTGGAGGTCGGGCAGAACACGGCGACCGAGCCGGTTTCACGCATCACGCCCAGTTCCCGATCGTTCATATGGATGCAATGGCCTAGCAGTGTTTTTGACCCTAAAAGTCCGAACTCCTCATAAACACCCAAGTAGTCTTGTGCGTCCGGGTAGAGTTCCTTCGTGAAGGCAATCTCGTTGTGGTTTTCATTGATGTGGGTCTGCAAATGGCAGCCCGGATACTCCTTCAGGAGCGCTCCGGCAGCTTCCAGTTGCTGAGGTGTCGACGTGATCGCAAACCGCGGTGTGATGACGTAATGTGCGCGGCCTTTGCCGTGCCATTTCTCCAAAAGTGTCTTGCTGTCTGTGTAGGCGCTTTCGGCAGTGTCGCAGAGGGCTTCGGGCGCGTTCCGGTCCATCATCGTCTTGCCGCCGAGCATCAGCATGCCGCGGCGGGCAGCTTCCTCGAAATACGCCTCAACCGAGTTTGGATGACTTGAGCAGTAGGCGACCGCGGTCGTCGTGCCGTTTGAAAGCAAACAGTCGTAGAACCCTTGTGCGATCCGGTCACCGTGGGCCTTATCGGCGAACTTTTGCTCGGCCGGGAAGGTGTAGTCGTTCAACCAGTCGAGAAGTTGATCCGCCCAAGAGGCGATCACCTGCACCTGCGGAAAATGCAAATGCGTGTCGATGAAACCGGGCATCAGCAAATGCGGCCGGTGGTCGATTTCCTCAAATGGCTCTAATGCTGCGGCCTCAACGTCGGCATACGAGCCGCGTGCCTTGATTACTCCATTGGAAATCAAGAGCGCGCCATCGTTTTCATAGGTATAGGCAGATGTGTCCTCTGGGCCGTTTGGCGCGGAGGTGAAGGTCAGCAGTCTGCCGCGCAGTAGTTTTGCCGTTGTGTCTGCCAAATCTCTATGTCCCTGAAATTATGCTGCCGGAGCCCGCCGTGCGAGGCAAGGCCTTTTAAACGCGATCCGGGAGGGCGGCAACGCGAGATCCATTCAGTAAATCAAGAAAGACCTCCGTGTGGAGGCCACTGAAGAGGCGATCTCGTCTTGACGGCCCTTGCCAAACCTCTTCGGTGCGCTGGTCTGAATGAATGCTTGAGGTTGCCGATAGACTGCGCTTAAGTGCTTGCAGTTCTTTTGATAAAGGTGCCCCATGGCTGTTGATTTGCCCCGTCAGACGGACAACGCGTTCCTAGGCGATTCTCTAAAAGGAGGGTCGCACGAGCCGACTTATGGTGGCGTCCTGTCGTTCATGCGCCGGCGGTACAGCCGCGATTTGACCGGGGTCGATCTGGCCGTCTGGGGCATTCCGTTTGATGCTTCCGTTTCAAACCGGCCAGGTGCTCGTTTCGGACCTCAGGGCGTGCGCCGAGCATCGGCAATTTTTGATGGGGATCCGCAATACCCCTTCGAGTTTGATCCGTTCGAAACGCTGGCCTGTGTCGATTATGGGGACTGCGTTTTCGACTATGGCCACAACCGGGATATCCCAGGCCACATTGAAGCACAGGCGCGAGAAATCCTGCAGAGCGGCACGCATCTCTTTTCCATCGGCGGTGATCATTTCGTCACCTATCCCTTGCTGAAGGCGCATGTCGAAAAGCACGGACCTTTGGCCCTCGTTCAGTTCGACGCGCACCAGGACACTTGGGATGACAAGGGAGACCGGATCGATCATGGCACCTTTGTCGGCCGGGCAGTTCGAGAAGGTCTGATTGACCCGGAAAAGTCAATTCAGATTGGTATCCGCACGCATGCGCCGGAAACTTGCGGCCTCGAAATTCTTTACGGCGAAGAAGTTGAGCTGCTTGGGGTCAATGGCGTGGTCGAACTGGTCAAGGACCGGGTCGGCGACGCCAAGGCCTATATGACGTTCGACATTGATTGCCTTGATCCTGCGTTCGCGCCGGGGACCGGAACGCCTGTTGCGGGTGGTCTCACAAGCCGGGAGGCATTGATGATCTTGCGCCGGCTGGGTGATTTGAACTTCGTTGGCGGGGATGTTGTCGAAGTCGCGCCAGCCTATGATCATGCCGACATCACATCTATTGCAGGCGCAAGTGTTGCGCTGATGTATATTGGATTGCTTGCCGAAAAGCAGCGTTAGCGGACAGAAGGTCTTTGACGTTCACGCCCGAGATCGGACGTCGTGTGCCCGTCGGATAAGCCTTTGAATGACTTGTTGTTGTCATTGGCTTTTCGCGTGTCCCAGAAGCGGTAGAGCGGATGGGTTGTCCTGTTTCGGCTGTAATAGGCAGACAGTTGCATCCACAATGAGGACTGGGTGATCATGGCGACAATCACACCTGTGGCAGTTACGAGCGGCGATAGGAACAAACCACCCAAGATGGTGATAGCGAGCGCTGTCCAAGCAGTCAGATAAAGACCCAACATTGGTCCTTGCTGACCTTTGGTTCCTCTCAATTGATTGAGCCAGATACGTTCGCCGTAGGCGGCCTCCCGGCACAAGCGCAAGCCATTAACCGGAATGTACCGAGACAGGGCCACCACAACCCAACAGGTCCAGAGTGCCAGAATGCCAGCATAGAACGGGCCGATCCAAAGCGCCGTCCAGCTTGCAGCCGCAGCACATGCAGGGACAACCATGCGCGCTGCCATGACAGACGCTTTTACCGGGGCAGGTGAACCAGACCGTGCTGTGTAGCGCGCGGACCCGGTTGGCCCGGCCCAGTGTGCAGGTCTTCCATCATCAGAATGAAGCAGAGGCGGTGTGTGCATGATCTGGATTTGTTTCCCTTCGTAAGAACCTATACCGCGCGCTGAACGGGTTTTGCAAACCGGGAAAAGCAAGCGGCTTGGCAAAGTTGACAATAATCAGACAAGGCTTTGGTTCGGTTTTGCTCTCATGCGGCGTTTCTGGGGTTGGATTAACGGAAAATCAAACCAAACACACAGAGCTTGTGCGGGATTAATGCATGTAAACGCTTTGGCAGTCTGGAATGTGTTACTAGGATGGTCTGCAAGAAAAAGTGATAAGCAGATGCGGTTGAAGGCGGATCCATGACGGATCAACAGGTGTCTCAGGGAAGAAACGAAGGCCCAACAGGTTTTGCCGATTGGCAAGCCATGAAATCCCTTGCGACCAGATTGGAAGAGTTGAACACAACAGCGTGCTTTGACAGCTCTCTGGACATGTTTGGCGATCTGGACTGGCTTCAGCAGCTGGTGAACCTCGTTTCCGATTATGTCTATGTAAAAGACCGCCGGTCGCGATTTGTCATGGCAAATGACAAGGTCGCTGAAGATATGGGCCGCTCCACCAGTGCGGAGTTGATTGGCAAGTCCGATTTGGAACTGCATCCACCCGAGGTCGGGCAGGTGTTCTATGAGGACGAGCAGTCCATGATGCGTGAAGGCCGGGATTTGGTCGACATTATGGACCGTATCCTTTTGCCCGACGGCACCGAAAAGTGGTTTTCATCATCCAAATACCCAATCCGCAAAGAAAACGGTGATGTTGTCGGGATCGTCGGTATCTCCAGAGATGTGACGGAGCGCCAAAACGCTGAGAAATTGCAGCGGGGTCAGAACGAGATCCTGAAGAAGCTTGTGAGCGGATTGCCGCTGCAGGATGTTTTAGATTCTCTCGTTCTGATGATCGAAGAACAGCTGGAAAGCGGCATGGGTTCCGTCATGCTGGTGGACGGCAGCGGCAATCATATCCTGTCTGCGTCCGGTCCGAATTTGCCCCAGAGCTATCTGGAGTTGGTTGATGGCATCGAGATTGGTCCAAGAGTAGGGTCTTGTGGAACGGCTGTTTTTCGAAAGGAAGCAGTGTTCGTCGAGGATATTTTCGACAGCGAACTTTGGGCACATTATGTCGAACTCGTTCGCGACTATGACCTGAAATCGTGCTGGTCTGTTCCGTTTTTCTCCGGGGGCGGTAAGGTATTGGGGACCTTTGCATTTTATTGGTCGGATGTTCGGGCGCCTTCAGAGCGGGAAGAGAAAATTATTCGCGAAGCTGCGCATTTGGCTTCCATTGCCGTTGAACGCGACCGGGCGGAAAAAAGGATCCGGTATCTTGCAGATCATGACCCGCTTACAGGATTACCGAACCGCCGGAAGTTCAAACGAAAGCTGGAAGCTAAAATCGAGGCAAGCCGACAGACCGGCGAACCGGTTGCTGTCGTGTTCGTGGACATGGACAACTTCAAGTTCATCAACGACAGCTATGGGCATGCTGTGGGTGACGACGTGTTGTCCACTGTCGCGGATCGTATCCTCGGATCCCACAACACCACCTTTGAGACAATTCGCTTTGGCGGGGACGAATTTGTCCTCTTCGTAGATGGCCCTACCGCGCACAAGCAGGAACTAAAGGACTATCTGGCGCGCATGCGCGCTGAAATTTTGAAAACAATCGAGCTGGACACGCTGACGCTTCACGTGACCTGTTCGATCGGGGCAGCCGTCTTCCCGTTAGATGGCGACACGGCCGATGAAGTTTTGAAGAACGCCGACCAGGCGATGTTTGAAGCCAAGAACCTCGGCCGGGACAATTTTTTCATTTTCGATCGGGAAACGGCGCCGGCGGGTGTCAACCGGCTGAAGCTGGTTGAAGAGCTGCGTCGGGGCATCAACAACAATGAACTGTTCCTGGAGTATCAGCCACAGATCGATCTGATGAGCGGCCGGATTGTCGGTGCTGAGGCTTTGGTGCGGTGGACACACCCGGAACGCGGGAGATTAATGCCCGGCGAGTTTATTGAGATTGCCGAACAAACCGGCGCGATCATATCCCTTGGTCGCTGGGTGTTGAATGAGGCTTGCCGTCAAAACAAAGCCTGGCAGGACGCTGGTCTTCCGCACATAACGATCGCGGTAAATGTCTCTGCGAACCAGTTCCGGGACAAGGCTCTCTTGTCAGATGTGTTTTCTGCGCTCGACACCAGCGGTCTGGATGCGAGGTATCTGGAACTGGAGTTTACCGAAAGCCTTGTCATCCAGAATGTGGAGCAGGCCGTCGCCTTGATGGAAGATTTCCGGCGGATCGGCATTCATTTGGCGATTGACGACTTTGGCACCGGCTATTCCAGCCTTGTCGCTTTAAAGAATTTTCCGTTGAACCGGCTGAAGATCGACCAAAGCTTCATCCGGGATCTTGAATACAAGGAAAGCGACCGCGCGATCGTGCGAGCGATTATCAGCCTTGGGCGTGAACTGGGGCTAAACGTTGTTGCAGAAGGGGTGGAGACGGCAAAACAGCAAGCTTTCCTGCTGAGCTGCCGGTGTGAGACCACGCAAGGTTACCATTTCGGCCGGCCAATGGCGGCCGACAAGTTCTCAAAACTTCTCGGAATGACCAGAACACCGTTGGACGTGGCGCTCTAAAGGTTGTCTGCCTGTTGCAGCTCGCTGATTGCGAGAAAGCTTGCGGGGAAACACAAGAAGGCACGAAAAGATCTCGCAGATCCGTGCCTTCTTTTTTGAACTCAGATCCGGTTCATCACATAACTTCCCGGGGCGTCTTCGAGTATCTTGACGCGGTTTGCTCCAGGTTTGCGCGGCTTGGTTTCAGCCGGATCGTTTTTCCGGATCCATTCGTCCCAATAGGGCCACCAGGATCCCGGATGCTCTTCCGCGTTTTTCAGCCAGTTTTCCAGAGTGCCTCTGGCTTCGCCGCCGGTCCAATACTGATACTTGTTCTTGACCGGCGGATTGACGACGCCAGCAATATGTCCGGAACCCGACAGGACATATTCCACCGGTCCACCAAAACAGCCAGATCCGAGGAACACCGACTTTGGAGGCGCGATGTGATCTTCGCGGGTTGCGAGGTTGAAGATCGGGATCTTGACCCTGGACAGGTCAAGTGTTTGACCACCGATTTCCATCTCGCCCTTCGAAAGCTTGTTGTCGAGGTAACAATTGCGGAGATAGAAGGAGTGGTTTGCGGCCGGCATGCGGGTAGAATCTGAGTTCCAGTACAAGAGGTCGAACGGGAACGGCTCTTTCCCCTTCAAGTAGTTGTTCACCACATAAGACCATATGAGGTCATTGGACCGGAGCATGTTAAAGGCCGACGACATCTTGGACCCGTCCAGATAGCCGCTTTCCGCCATGCGCTTCTCCAGAATGGAGATTTGTTCTTCGTCCACAAACACCTTGAGATCACCGGCATAGGTGAAATCGACCTGCGTCGTGAAGAAGGTTGCCGTCTTGATCCGGTCGTCGCCAGTCTGCGCCATGTAGGCCAGCGTTACGGCGAGGAGCGTGCCGCCAACGCAATAGCCGATTGCATTGACCTCTTCCTGACGTGTGGCGCGCTTGATGACATCCAGCGTGTTGAGGATGCCTTCTTTCATATAGTGCTCAAAACTCTTTTGAGCTTGCCGTTCGTCCGGATTGACCCAGGAGATCACGAACACTGTGTGGCCTTGATCCACGGCCCATTTGATGAAGGACTTCTCCGGGTTGAGGTCGAGGATGTAGAACTTGTTGATCCACGGCGGCACGATCATCAAGGGGCGCTTCAAGACTGTGTCTGTTGCCGGGTCATACTGGATGACCTGGCACACGTCGTTTTGCGCGATGACCTTGCCGTTGGTGGTTCCAAGGTTTTCGCCGAGTTTGAACTTTGATGGATCTGTCTGCCGGATCTTCAGTTCGCCCTTGCCGGTCTTCAGGTCCTCGGCCAGATGCTCCATTCCCCTGACGAGATTTTCGCCGTTGCTCTCCATCGTTAGACGCAGGAGTTCAGGATTGGTCAGAAGGAAATTCGACGGCGAGAGTGCATTGGAAATCTGAGTGACGTAGAACTCGGCCTTGTGGCGGGTGTGCTCGTCCAGTCCCTGGGCTTCGTGGACCATCTCTTCGGCCCACTGACTGGTGATGAGATAAATCTGTTTGACGAAATCGAAGTATTGATTGTTCTCCCAGTCGGGATCAGCAAACCGCTTGTCCGATACCGGGGCTTTCACGGCCGGCTCCGACTGTTCGCCCATCATCCGTTTCAATGATGAATTCCAGAGATCAATGTAGCCGCTCCACAAGCGGCCCTGCGCTTCGAGAGCACGCTGTGGATCAGACGCCCAGTATTCGCCAACTTGAGCGAGTGTCTTGACCACGCCGGTGAGTTCGTCCGTCGATTCGTGCGTAATCTTGCCTTGCTCGCGCGGCTCGATATACGCAGCGAGCGCCTTGCCTGCATTTTCCAATGTCTTCGCAAGATTTTGCGCGAAAGCTTCTGGATTGTTGATGATGTATTGCAACATGGGATGCTGGCGGTCATCAGCCATAAGCAGGGATTCCTCCGACTTCCGGTCTTCTTAACTGCCGTCTGGAGGCGGCAGTCTGTTGGGCGGTTCCTCAGCGTTATGTGTTTCTATTTGCGCTTGTATTCGGAACGTCAGTTTCATTTATGGCACAACGTTCCGGCGCCGTCGATTGGTTTCCATAACGCGTATTGCCGCTGTGCTAGAGGACTTGTGTGACACTTCGATGGAAGTATGATCACAGTTGTAGTTGAGGGAGACGGCAATCATGCGCGTGCGGCGCGATCTCTTTATGGTGTTCTTGGGGGCATGCATCCTGCAATCCTGCGCCGTTGGTCCCGGCACGCCGCTCGTCAAAGCGGTAAACCCGGACCAAAAAACACGATCAGGCACGGTGCAGCCGCCAACAGGTTATGGTCCGCCGAGCGCGTCCGGGCAGTCAAAAGGCCTGATCAACCCGCTGGAGCGGGCCAAGACGGAAGACTATCTCAAAACTCTTGCAGACGCGCTGTAACCGGGTTGGTTAGCTGTCACGCAAAGTCCAACGGATTGCCCTTAACGCTTTGGTCTGGTCTTTCCTCGGTCGCCCAGTGTCAGTTTTATCATCCCTTGAGCTGACAGACTTGAAACACTTCCGGTTAAAACTTGGCGAATGCCGTAACGTAAATCAACTTTGGATAACTTTGAAACTCTGGTATGCCACCTGCCGGTGAAACCATACCTTGTTTGGCAGATATGTGGTCCCGGCGTTTTGGGGGCGCTCGTGCTTGACGTGAAAACTATACTTTTTTCTCTAGTGGTCGCTGAGCTGACGGCCAGTGCTGTCTTGTGCTTTCTTTTTTTCTTCTGGAAACATCGCGACCGGGCAGGGCATTTGTCCTTCGGGCTCTGGGCTATTGCGTTCCTGCTTGGGGCGATCGGCACACTGCCCATAAGCTTCCGTGGTGTGTTGTCCGATGACCTGACCATCATTGCAGCGAATTTCCTTATCCTTTTTGCAACTGGCCTGAGACGCAGCGGTGTCGCGGCCTTCTTTTACCAGCCTTTGCGCCTTTGGATTGCAGCAGGCCTTGCCGGGATCTGGCTCCTACTCTGTTCGGTTTCGGACTTTGCGACAACAGTGTCCAGCCGGGTGGCATATGTGCAACCGGTTATGATGCTCTACATCGTATGGTCGGCCATAATCTGCTTACGCTGGAATACGGAAAACCTTGTCACGCCGAAGGTTTACGCTTTCAGTGCGGCTCTCGAAACGAGCGCGCATCTCAGTTTGCTGACCGCACTTGGTTTGGGCGCTGAAAACGGGCTGTTCGAAGCGATCAGCGGTCATGTCATTCTGATCGCACTGCTGCTTATCCTGGTTGCCATGGTGCTTTCCATGTTTACCGCTCTCGCAATGCCGATCGAGCGATCACTCTTGCATTTTAAATCGGCCGCCTATCGCGATTGTCTGACAGGATTGCCCAACCGCCGGGCGGTGTTTGAACGGGCGGCAACGTTCAAGTCAGTCTCCGGCGCAAACAACTGTCTCACGGCGATCCGGTTTGACGTTGATGAGTTCAAGAGGGTCAACGACAAGCACGGCCATGCAACCGGTGACTTGATCCTTCAAGTGTTCGGCCGGGTTTGCGAGGAAACAAGACCGGCTGATACTGTTGCAGGCCGGCTGGGTGGTGATGAGTTTGTCATTCTGTCCACCAGGATGGAGCCAAACCAAGCTCGGGTTCTTGCCGAAAGGATACGGGCTCATTTCGCCGCTGCCTGTTCTGAGGAGACAGAGGGTGCGGTTCAGGTTGGACTAAGTGCTGGCGTCAGTTCTGTACCGCTTGATCTCGGACTGGATGAGGCCTTGGAAATTGCAGATAGAGCTATGTACGAAGCCAAAGCGTGCGGCCGGGGCAAAACGGTTGTCGGCTCCGCAGAAAAGGCCAGGGTTTTTTCTGGCACTGAAGACGCACAATTCGCTTTTTATAACCCCCATCCGGCATAGCTGCCCGTTACCGAGCCTTCTAATTGGCGCGCTTTAACCATTCTCGTGGGCGTTCTTGGCAGGCCCCGGCCGAACTTACCTGTTCCCACATTTAGGTGGCTAGGCGCTCAAAGATGGGTGCGAAACTTGAAAAGGCCTGTTAAAAGGTCGCCCAACCTGCTTACCGCGCAGGTGCGACATGCCCATTTTCAAGCCGCAAGGATCCGCGCCCATGGAGGAATTCCACAAAATCAAACGGCTCCCGCCGTATGTTTTTGAACAGGTCAATCGCTTGAAAGCAAAGGCGCGAGCGGCGGGCGCGGATATCATTGATCTCGGTATGGGTAACCCGGATCTGGCGACACCGAAGCACATCGTCGACAAGCTGACCGAGGTCGTTCAGGACCCGCGCAGCCACCGTTATTCCGCTTCCAAGGGAATTCAGGGTCTGCGCAAGGCTCAGGCGTCCTATTATGGCCGTAGGTTTGGCGTGAAGCTCGACCCAGACACACAAGTGATTGCAACACTTGGCTCCAAGGAAGGCTTTGCCAATATGGCGCAGGCCATTTCCGCGCCGGGCGATGTGATTCTTAGCCCCAATCCAAGTTATCCGATCCACACGTTCGGGTTCCTGATGGCGGGAGCCTCGATCCGCAATATTCCGGCCGAGCCAAACAGCGGCTTCTTTGAAGCGCTGGAACGCGCGGTCATTCACTCTGTGCCGAAACCGATCGCGATCATTCTGTGTTATCCGGCCAATCCGACAGCGTATTGCGCGGACCTCAATTTCTATAAGGACGTGGTGGCCTTTGCGCGCAAGCACAACATCTTCATTCTCTCGGATCTTGCCTATTCAGAGATCTACTTCGGAGATACCCCGCCGCCGTCTGTCCTGCAGGTGCCAGGGGCAATGGACGTCACCGTTGAATTTACATCCCTGTCCAAGACGTTCTCCATGCCGGGCTGGCGGATGGGTTTCGCAGTTGGCAATGAGCGCCTGATTGGCGCCCTTGGACGGGTGAAGTCCTATCTTGATTATGGTGCTTTCACGCCGATTCAGGTTGCTGCGACAGCGGCGCTGAACGGTCCGGATGATTGCATCCGTGAAACCCGGGATATCTACAAGAAGCGCCGGGATGTTGTCGTTGAGAGCTTCGGCCGGGCCGGGTGGGATATTCCAGCGCCAGAAGCCAGCATGTTCTGCTGGGCCCCGATCCCGGAAAAATTCCGGTCTCTCGGTAGTCTGGAATTCTCCAAGTTGCTATTGGAACGCGCCGACGTTGCGGTTGCGCCAGGCATCGGTTTCGGAGAGTACGGCGACGGGTTCGTCCGTATTGGTCTCGTTGAAAACGAGCAGCGGTTGCGCCAGGCGGCAAGAAATGTCCGCCGGTTCCTTGAAACTGCGGAGCAAAAGCTGCACAACGTCATCCCGCTTGAGACTTCTCGCTGAATAGAATTGGATTAATTCCCGAATGGCAGACGCATTGAAAATCGGCGTGGCCGGCCTTGGAACGGTCGGTGCGTCCGTGGTGCAACTCCTGGAAAAGCACGCTGGCCAGATCGAACGCAGGACCGGCCGGTCTTTGACGGTTACAGCTGTCAGCGCCCGGAACCGGACCCGGGACCGGGGAATTGATACAAGCGGGTTCACCTGGTTCGATGATCCAGTGACCATGGCCAAGGAAGCTGAGCTCGATATTTTTGTTGAGCTGATTGGCGGAGAAGACGGACCGGCAGAGCAAAGTGTTCGCGCAGCGCTCAGCCGCGGTGTGCATGTCGTGACAGCCAACAAGGCTTTGATTGCCAAACACGGTGTGGATCTGGCCCGGGTCGCAGAGGCGAACAACGCCTGCCTCAACTATGAGGCGGCAGTCGCGGGCGGAATTCCGATCGTGAAAACCATGCGCGAGTCTCTTGCCGGCAATGAAGTCAGCCGCGTCTACGGCATCTTGAACGGCACGTGCAATTATATCCTGACGCGGATGGAAGCCGAAGGCATTAGCTTTGAAGACTGCCTTGCTGACGCGCAGCGGCTTGGTTATGCGGAAGCCGATCCGACCTTCGACATTGAAGGTAACGATACGGCACACAAGCTGGCGATCCTGACAAGCCTTGCCTTTGGCACCGAGATTGATGCCGACAGCATTTTCATGGAAGGCATTACTTCCATTACAACGGCCGATATCCAGGCTGCCGACGAGCTCGGCTTCCGGATCAAGCTGCTCGGTGTTGCACAGCGCACCGACACGGGCATCGAACAACGAGTTCACCCGACAATGGTGCCGAAATCGTCCGCGATTGCACGGATCGACGGCGTTCTGAACGCTGTTGCCGTCGACGGTGATTACGTCGGTGAGATCGTGCTGGTTGGACCGGGTGCCGGTGGGAACGCGACGGCGTCGTCTGTGGTTGCCGACATCACAGACATTGCCCGGGGCGACGAAACACCAGTCCTTGGTATGCTGGCAACAGACCTGGTTCCGTACGAGCGGGCCCGGATGCGCCTTCACGAGGGGGGCTATTACATTCGCTTGTCGGTCTACGATCGCCCGGGCGCGTTCGGCGAGATTGCCCGCTGCATGGGTGATGCCGGTATTTCGCTTGAGTCCATCGTTCAAAAACGGGCAGCGGCAGAAGACCGCGACAGTGCGGATGCGCCGCAACCGGTCATCCTGATCACCTATGAAACAACCGAGATCGCCATCAAAGAAGCGCTGGATGTGGTCATGTCGAAAGGCGTGGTCGCAGAACAGCCGCAAATGATCCGGATCGAAAAACTGAAGTAAGTCAAACGTCCCGCGGACGTGCGGAACGGGGGAAAAGCGGAGATGTTGATGTCCAACACAGAACACCAGCCAGCCAGCGGGCTTGACCGTATCCTGACATTGGAACTGGCGCGTGTTGCCGAAAGAGCAGCTGTTTCAGCCGCCCGGTTGCGCGGTCATGGCGATGAAATGGCCGCCGACCAGGCAGCTGTTGATGCGATGCGCCGTGAATTGAACCGCCTTCCGATCGACGGCACGGTGGTGATTGGCGAAGGCGAGCGTGACGAAGCTCCGATGCTTTACATCGGCGAGAATGTCGGCACCAAGCAGGGCCCGAAAGTGGACATCGCTTTGGACCCGCTGGAAGGCACGACCATCTGTGCAAAGAACCTGCCGAACTCTCTCGCTGTCATCGCGCTGGCTCCGGAAGGTGACCTTTTGAATGCGCCAGACAGCTACATGGACAAGATTGCGATCGGTCCGGGCTATTCTGAGAGCCTGATTGATCTGGATGCGCCGATTGCGGACAATTTGGCCGCTGTCGCCAAGGAAAAAGGCGTCAAGATCGAAGAAGTGACGGCTTGTGTCCTCGACCGTCCGCGCCATGCGCGGTTGATTGAAGAGATCCGGGCCACAGGTGCTGCGATCCGCCTAATTGGCGATGGCGATGTGGCTGGTGTGATCCACACGACAGATCCGGAAGAAACCGGCATCGACCTTTATGCAGGTATTGGCGGGGCACCGGAAGGCGTTCTGGCGGCTGCGGCCCTGCGCTGTATTGGCGGTCAAATGCAGTCCCGTCTTGTGATCACCCGCGACGAGCAGGTTGAGCGCGCCCACCGCATGGGCATTGACGACATCAAGAAGAAATACACGCTGGAAGAAATGGCCGGTCCGGACGTTCTGTTCGCCGCAACCGGTGTGACGGACGGCAACTTCCTGCAGGGCGTGCGCTTCGGCCGTAATCACATCACCACGCACACTGTGGTCATGCGGTCCTCTACGGGGACTGTCCGCTACATCAAGGCCCAGCACACTCAGCTGGAAAAATTCCACTTGGACTAAGTCTGAACGCATGCTGACAGGATTTGGCGAAGACGATAAAGGGCGCCTCGTACTCGGGGTTGCCCGCTCCGCCAATGACAATGCATGGCGGGAGCGCCTGAGCTCCGCTGAAGCGCGCGCCGCGATGGCGATCTCGCAACAACACGGGCTGCCCGACGTTTTGGCCCGTGTCATGGCAGCGCGTGGTGTTGCCGCTGAAGACGCTTCAGCGTTTCTCGAACCATCCCTCAAGACCTTGATGCCGGACCCGAGCAGTCTCGTTGACATGGACGCAGCTGTGGCTCGCGTAGCCGATGCGGTTCAGGCAGGGAAGAAGATAGCGATCTTCGGCGACTACGACGTCGATGGCGCCACCTCGTCCGCGGTACTGGCAAAGTATCTCCAATGGATGGGGCTTGATCCGGTCATCCATATTCCCGACAGGATCATTGAGGGGTACGGCCCAAACGGGCCTGCAATCGAGAACCTCCAGGCGGGCGGTGCGGAACTGCTGATTACGCTGGACTGCGGCAGCACATCTTTTGAAGCCTTTGAGACGGCCAGTAAGCTTAACCTCGACGTCGTGGTGATTGACCACCACCAGGTTGGAGAAACGTTGCCCGAGGTTCGGGCGCTGGTCAATCCGAACCGGCAGGATGATCTGTCGGGGCAGGGGCATTTGGCGGCCGTTGGCGTTACCTTCCTCTTTATTGTCGGACTGAACCGCGAGCTGCGTCAGCGGGGCGCATTCAATGGCCGTCAGGCACCGGATCTGATGGCGCTGCTGGACTTGGTGGCACTCGGCACGGTGTGCGATGTGGTGCCGCTTCAAGGCTTGAACCGCGCTTATGTAACACGCGGTCTCGCGGTCATGCATCAGCGCCAGAACCATGGCCTCACAGCGCTGTCCGATGCCGCACGGGTGAGCGGAAAGCCAGCTCCTTATCATCTTGGTTTCTTGATCGGTCCACGGATCAATGCCGGCGGCCGGATTGGCGACGCGGCCCTGGGTGCACGGCTTTTGACCACAGCAGATCCGCATGAAGCTCGCGCAATTGCGGAGCGTCTGGATCAACTGAACACCGAGCGTCAGGCGATGGAAGCTGTGATGCTCGAACAGGCGGGAGCCGAGGCCGCTATGGCCATCGAACAGCGGGACCCGGCCGTTCTATTGACAGGTTCCAACGATTGGCACCCGGGGATCGTCGGCCTGATCGCGTCGCGGCTCAAGGAAGCGCATCGCCGGCCGGCCTTTGCAATTGCCTATGATGAAACGGGTAAGGGCACTGGGTCTGGGCGGTCGATCAACGGTGTCGATCTTGGCAAAGCTGTGCGGCAGGCTGTCGACGACGGGCTTTTGGAAAAGGGCGGCGGACATGCTATGGCCGCAGGGCTGACGGTCCGCCAGGAAAAGGCTGGAGATCTGGAAGCCTTCTTCAACGACGTCCTAAAAGATGATGTTGAAGCTGCAACGGCGCACCGGGAACTGAAGATCGACGCGGCACTGACTGCAACGGGCGCAAACCTCGATCTGATGAATATGCTGGAAAAAGCAGGCCCCTACGGCGCGGGTCATTCCGAGCCGGTGTTTGCGTTTCCTGCGCATCGTATCTCTTTCGCCGATGTCGTGGGCAAGGGCCATGTTCGGGCGACACTTGCGGCTGGTGACGGCACTGCGCTCAAGGGGATTTGCTTCAAGGCAGAGGACAAACCCCACGGCCAGATGCTTCTGGAAGGCCGTGGCCGCAACCTGCACGTTGCGGGGACCCTGTCCATTGACACCTGGCAGGGGACGCCGAAAGTGCAGCTGCGCATCCTGGACGTCGCGGACCCGCAAAAGACCAGGCTTTAACGTTCCTGCAACGCCAGTCGAACACCGAGAATGCAGAAAATCGTCCCGACGGCTTTTCCTTGCCATTTCAAGATGACGGGATTGCGCCGGACCAATCCGCCAAGTGTACCGGCGCCCAAGGCAAAGACGATCGTGCTGAATAGCCCGAGGGCGACAAATACAAATCCGAGAATTGTCAGTTGAAGCAGCACGTAACCGTTTTCGGGCTGCACGAACTGCGGCAAAAAAGCCAAAAAGAAGAGGGCGGTTTTTGGGTTTAGAATCTCCGAAATGAAAGCCTGGCGAAAGGCTGTCCCAGTGCTTACGTCCGCAATGCCGTTTCCGAATGACGGAGCAACCTTCGAAGTAATGGCTTTGATGCCAAGGTAAATCAGATAGGCGGCACCGACGTATTTGATCACCGAAAACAGAAGAGCTGAGGCCGCGATGATCGCTGAGAGCCCGAAAACAGCGAGTAATGTATGAACGATGTCGCCAGCTGCAATCCCGGCGCCTGTTGCGATGCCGACTTTTGGGCCCGACGTTGTGGCCCGTGCGATTGTCAAAAGGGTTGCCGGACCTGGAATGAACACAAACCCAAGTACGATGAGACCGTAGGTGATGAGTGTCGGCAGATCGACCATGGCATTCTCCGTTAAAAACCATAACCAATCCATCACGGGCTCAATATCTGTACAAGGGGTTTGTTATCCGCTGCAGTTAACCTCCCTCTAACACCCTTGCCGTAGCGTTCATCTCACGAAGGAATCGTGAGGGTTGAGTATGCGTACTCAGAATGAGTTGGCACCGTATTTCCGCGAGATCGACCGGCGCACAGACCGGGCTCTTGAAGGTGTTCGCGCAGTCAAAAAATCTGCAAAGTTGCGGGCACTTCCGGCCGAACCCAAGCCGTGGTTCATAAATACCGGCTTTCTGGTTCTTTTGACGTTTTTTGTCGCCTTGTTCGCGAGCTGAACCAAACCGTTTATCATCGGCCTTGAACTGATACGCAAGGTCCAGCTATGTCGGCTGCTTAGTACTCAAATGGGGCGGGCAGAATGACCAGTTATCCAATTTCGCTTTGGTCCTTCAATCTCGGCAGAGCGCCCAAATCTGTGGCCGCGCTCGCTGGCATGATTGCGGAGGGGCTCGAGAGGGCTGCGTCAGAAGGCGCAAAGCTTCTGGTTCTGCCGGAATACCTCGCCGAGACATGCCTTGCCTTCAAACCGGAAGATTTGCGGCCAGACCAGGAAATGAGCTTTCTGGCTGATGTTGGTGACGATCTGTTTCCGCTGCTGTCCGAATTGCCGCAAAAGACAGGCGTTTCATTGTTGGCCGGAACATGGCCAGTGAAAACACCCTGCGGGATCACAAATACAGCGGTGCTGCTGACCCCAGATAGCCGCGAAATCCGACAGGATAAGTTAAGCCTCACACCCTTTGAGCAGGAAGAAGCCATCTGGCATCTGGTGCCTGGAACGGAGCTTAAGGTGTTTGAGCTGGATGGTCTGAAGATGGCTATCCTGATCTGCCTGGACATTGAGATGCCGGCGCTCAGCTGCCTTCTTGCCAAAGCAAAGGTCGACCTGATCCTCGTACCGTCGATGACGGAGAAACTCTCCGGCTATCACCGTGTCTTCGGTTGTGCAAAGGCGCGGGCAGTCGAGTTGATGTGCGCCGTTGCCGCCTGCGGCGTTGTCGGGCGTGCGAAAGGCACAACGCAGAACGACACGAATGTTTCCGGAGCTGCGCTCTTTGTGCCGTGTGAGGAAGAGCTTGGATTCGAAGGTGTTGGCGCTGAACTGAAGCCGACAGGCGGCGTCGACGGTGAAGAATTGTTTCTCACCACGTCTGTTCCAGTCGGCGTGATTCGAGCCTTGCGCGAAGGCGGTGCAGAGGTTTGGCCAGGTGCTTGGACGGCCGAAAACGTAACACTTGTAAAAATGTGACACTCGTTGCGTAGTTTTAATGCGCATATGCGCACAATGTGCGTTTTTTGCTAGACGGCAAACAAACTGCGCTATATAAGCCAGCGTCTCAACTTCACCATTCTGGGATTTGTATGGCTTTTGCCCCGACGATATCGGCGTTCGACGCCTCGTGGCTGCGCGGTTTTGCTGGTTTGTTTGTCAAACCGGCCCGCCTGCAGATCGCGGCGTTGTGTTGCCGGAAGGGCGAACAAGAGCCTGAGATCCTTCTCGTGTCGACACGGGACACCGGCCGGCTGATTTTGCCGAAGGGATGGCCCGAGGCGGACATGCCGGCCTTCGAGACGGCTCTGCTTGAAGCTTATGAAGAGGCGGGGGTGATCGGCAAGGCAGATCATCGGCCTCTGGGCAGTTTCCGGTCCTACAAGGGGCTCGCAAGTGGCTTGAAACTGCGCACCAAAGTGCTCGTGTTCAAGGTGGAATTTGAAAGCCAAGTCGATAATTTTCCTGAGCTGGGGCAACGCAAGCGGATTTGGATGCCTGTCTCTGAGGCCATTGAAAAGGCTGATGAACCAGCCTTGCGGCGTTTCTTGAAGCGGCATCGCAACCAGCTTTTCTAATCGATCTGTCAGAACGTTTGAGCGGTCTGTGACACGTCTGCGTCGCAAGGCTGTTGCAAGGCTGCTGGCATATTCAGTTTACTCCGGCGCGGTGCGGACCTGAAGGTCCTCGTGCGACAGGCTGCCGGTAAGCGGATCTGAAAGACGGGTACTGTGCGTTCGGGGGACAACCTGACACCAAAGGCACTCGATAAGGATCTCGACCGGGTCGGGTTTCTTGGCGATGCAGCAGAAGCGATGGGTCGGCGCTTGATAGCGCCCGGGCTTGCCATCTGCTTTTTGGCGGTCTGCGCAATCCTCGCGTCCCTGCAATTTGCAGCGTCGGATGTATCCAATGTTCTGATCCTGGTTACTGGTGCAACGGTCGGCGGCTATCTCGCCATCACCATTGGCGCCAACGATGTTGCCAACAATGTCGGGCCTGCCGTCGGCGCGCGGGTGGTCAGCATAACAACGGCGCTGATCATTGCTGCGATTTGCGAAAGTGCTGGTGCGTTGTTGGCTGGTGGTGACGTGGTCACCACGATTTCAACCGAGATCATCGCGCCAGATGATATCCCTGAAAACTTCCGCTTTATGAAAGCAATGCTGACCGCCATGGCGGCAGCGGCGATCTGGATCAACATTGCAACGCTCATTGGTGCGCCAGTCTCCACGACCCATACGATTATCGGCGGCGTGGTGGGTGCGGGCGTTGCGGCCAGCAGCTTTGCTGCGATCAACTGGTCAACGCTTGGAGTTATCGCAGCCACCTGGGTCGCATCGCCTTTCTTGGGCGGACTTGTTGCAGCGCTGCTGCTTGCCTTCATAAATGCCAAGGTCATCTACACGGACGACAAGCTCGCCGCTGCGCGTTTCTGGTTGCCGATCCTCTTGGGCGGATTAGCTGCGACCTTTACCGCCTATATGACCCATAAAGGTCTTCATCGGCTAATCGTTTTGCCGTTTGTCCCGGCAACGCTGGCTCCAATTGTTGTGGGGGCCATCGTCTGGGCCATCTACCGGCGGGTTGTCGCAAGCCAAGCTTTGTTCCTCGACAATCGAACACAGTCTTTGCGCTCTCTTTTTGCGATCCCATTGATTTGTTCAGCAGCGCTGCTGTCGTTTGCGCATGGCGCGAACGACGTTGCGAACGCGATCGGTCCGCTGGCGGCGATCGTCAACAGCCAGTCCGATGAAATCAATGACTTGCACTACTGGATTCTCGGCCAGCTCAACCCGGTTGCACCGCTTTGGGTGAGCGCTGTCGGAGCCTTCGGCATTTCAGCCGGCCTTCTACTGTTTGGCCGCCGTCTTGTAACAGTTGTCGGCAAACGGATCACCAAGCTGAACCCGATCCGGGCGTTCTGCGTCACGCTGGCAACGTCGGGAACGGTGCTGACAGCATCCGGGCTTGGGTTGCCGGTCTCGTCCACCCATATCGCGGTGGGTGCCATTTTCGGCGTTGGCCTGTTCCGCGAGTGGTACAGAAACCGGTTTGTCCCGCAGAAGGTGAATGGCAAGCGCCATCAGCCTATCCGCAACCGGGAGGAGCGTCGCCGCAGGCTTTTGGTACGCCGGACTAACCTGGTCACCATCATCGGTGCCTGGATCGTCACCGTTCCCGCGTGCGCTCTTCTGTCAGCAGGGCTCTTTCATGTTTTCGACTATCTGCTGGTCACCCAATAACCCGGTGGCGTCCAGCACCAGAGATTTAGGCAAGGTGGCCTGTTGGCTCAAGGGCGAGCTCTGCCCAAACGGGAAGATGATCTGACGCGATCCGCGCTGTCTTTGATTTGTGAACCCCAGCCTTTTGAACGGTGAATTCCGGACTGGTGATGATCCGGTCCAGGCTTCCGACGGGCAGGGGGCTTGGAAAGCTCCGGCCGGGCGTTGTGACTTCGTAGCGTTTTTCCAGAAGACGGATGCTTTTGGCATCATCACGCCATTCATTCAGATCGCCGATCAAAATGGTCGGTAGGTAATCCAGCCCCTCGTGAAGCTGATGCATGAGCGAGGAAATCTGTTTCTTGCGGAAATGGCCGATCAGACTGAGGTGGATGGCTGCGACCCGGATCTTCTGATCCTCCACTGCCAAATCCACGGCCACGGCGCCCCGCGGCTCCAAAGTTGGCAATTCAATTCGCCGGTGATCCAGAATTTCAATGCCTTGCCGGACCAAAATAGCATTCCCATGCCAGCCGAGGCTGTGTTCGCCAACCGCAAAGGGCACCGGGCGGAAGTTGGTCTGCGCAAGAATATGATCGCGGTCGAGAGTGCTTTCACGAGGTCCGAAGCGTTTGTCGGCTTCCTGCAAGGCGATCACGTCGCATTGCAGCTCACCAATGACCTTCAATGTCCGGTCTGGCCGCCGCCGCGCATCGACACCAATCGATTTTTGTATGTTGTAGGAGCCGATCTTCAGCATTGGGCGGAGTTTGGTGACCCTTGCAATTTCGTTATATCTGAGGACATCAAGCGCCCCTTGTAGCGGAATTATGCCGCCTTGTATCCGTCCATGCGCTGTGTGGCGCGCTTCAAAGCTTCAAAACATGTTGAGTCCAACGCAGATCCGACATCGCTCTCCAAAATACCAAGGGCTTTTGCGAGCGGCATGGCTGCGCGGTAAGGCCGCTCTGCTGTCAGGGCATCGAAGATATCTGCCATCGTGACAATCCGTGTCTCCATGGAGATCCGACCTGCGGTCAACCCGTCAGGATATCCACGGCCATCGAGTTTTTCATGGTGGCCGCGCCCAATTGGTGCAAGGTCCCTGAATGCGTCCATACGCAGGAGAATTTCGTCGGTAAAGACGGGATGAAGGCGGATCGCTTCCCATTCCAGATCGTCGAGTTTGCCGGGCTTGTCGAGAATGGAGTTGCTGACACCGAGCTTGCCGATATCGTGCAGCAATGCCGCGCGTCTCAAGAGTTGCCGGTCCCGGGCGCTGTACCCCAGTTCTTCCGCAATCATGTCGGTGTAGAGTGTGACCCGCTCGCTGTGCCCCGCCGTGTAAGGGCTCTTTGAGTCAATGACCTGCGCGAACCCGAGGGCGATATCGTCCAGCTGGTCATCATCGGTGAACCGGACGTTTTGGGCCGGTTCCAGTCCGTACACCGTCGCCTCCAGATCGTCCGATTGGAGCGTGTCCCAAAATCCTGTCTCTGAAGCGGCTGTTTCAGCGGCTGCGACCAAGGCCGGATCAAACCAGGATCCGCTGCGCTCTTTTATTTCTGTAAGCGCGCTGTCTTTACCCGCGTTGATCTGGAACACGTCGATGACCTGCGCCAACAACGCGATCTGTGAGAACAGCGGTATGTCAGCCTGTTTCAGCCCATGCGGACGCCCCTGACCGTTCCAGTGCTCATCGAGGCTGTAAATCCCGTCTACGACCGGATGTGAAAAATGCATCTGGCGGGCAATGTCCGCGCCGCGCTGGCAACGGGTCTCGATCATCTCCGTCGCAATATCGCCGCCGTTCTGCAAAATGTTGACGATCGCACGGACCCGTTCGGCAAAGCCGTGTTTCAGGCCGGTATGCGACAGTACAAACCGAAGTGCAGCAGGCAGGCTGGTCCCAATGGTCTTGAAATCGTGCTTGAAGGTCAGGTCATCCGTCAAATAGAGCTCGCAAATGCGTGCCGCATTGCTGGAACACCCGAGATCTTTCAAGAGCAGCGTATAATAAAGGTCGCTGAGTTCTGCTTCCGGCAGACCGATTTGCCGCCCGATGTGGATGCCGATCCAGCAGCAGCGGACACAATGCCCACGTGGTTGGCCCTCGGTAATGTCGAGGGCGTGACTGAGCGCTCCGAAGAGCTCGGCTAGACGGATCTTACTGGTGTTTTCAGATGACAAAAGAAACGACCCTTACGCTCGATTTTGCGCAAGGGTCGCTGAAGAACCTTAAGATGCGGTTGTTGTACGCGCAGGCTGTGGTCAGGCTGCGGCCAACTCCTGGGCGCTTTCGACAAGGATGCCGGCGACATAGTCCATGAAAGAGACCCACGCATCGACCACGAATGTGTCTTCACCCGTGCGCCAGATCATGACTGGAGACTTGTGGAAGATGGTCCGTGTCACCGTGCCAACCGGGAACTTTTCCAGCGAGAAATCGATGAAGATTCCAGTGTTCAGCAACCAGCTGGCCTTTTGACCCGACACGATCAAAGCTTCCGAGCGGTGCGAAATGTCGGTGAGGGAGTGCGGCTGACCATCGAGTCTGGCTTCGATCCCGTCAAACACCGCCTGAAGCTCGTCTTCTGGCGCAAACAGCGTCCATTCGTCCGGCCCCATCCAGAGCGCTGCCCGTTTTGCCGAGGTTTCCGCTCCGAGCGGTGTCACCGGCAATTTCGCGCCGAAAGCTTCACCCGCCGCCGGAATGGCAGCTTCGCGCAACCGGAGCGACAGCCGTGTCATCGGCGCGGCTTTCAGAATTGAGACATCCGGAAGGCTGAGGAGCGGGGTTTCGCCAGCATCTGGCGTGATGACGTCACTGGCAAGAAGATCAGACATTGAGCCGCGCTCCTTCCTTGTCAAAGAAAATTGGGCTGGTCACTTCCACCTCGATGCCGCCATCCGGCATGGGCACATAAAGCGACTTGCCATGAAGGGCATGGCCGTTTTTCACAATCGCCAAAGCGATCGTCCGGCCCATGGCGGGACTGTAGTAAGATGAGGTCACATGACCTTCCGCAGGCGTTCCGGTAGCCGGGTTCTGCGCAACAGTGATTTGCGCGCCTTCTTCCAGCTTGACCTTCGGATCCTTGGTCAGGAGGCCGACAAACTGCTTGCGATTTTCGGCGACAAGGTCCGGGCGTTCCAGGCCGCGTTTGCCGACGAAGTCATGCTTCTTCTTGCCAATGGCCCAGCTCATGCCGGCGTCTTGCGGGGTGACAGTCCCGTCGGTGTCCTGACCGACGATGATGTAGCCCTTTTCAGCGCGCAAGACGTGCATTGTCTCCGTGCCATATGCTGTGCCGTTGTGCTTTTCGATTTCACCTGCCAGCGTTTCCCACATCATCTTGCCAAGGCGGCGCGGGACATTGATCTCGAACCCGAGTTCGCCGGTAAAGGAGATGCGGAACAAGCGGCACGGAACACCGCAGAAGGTGCCTTCCTTGACGCTCATGTGCGGGAAAGCATCTGCGGACAGGTTGATGCCTTCGATGAACGGGGCGATCACTTCACGGGCCTTAGGTCCCTGAACTGCGGCCACTGCGTATTGCTCAGTGGTGGAGGTGATCCAGACATCGAGATCCGGCCATTCGGTCTGCAGGTAGTCTTCCATCGTTGCAAAGACGCTCGGCGCACCACCGGTGGTCGTGGTCACGTGGAAGCGATCGTCTGCCAGACGGCCAATGACACCATCGTCGACGATGAAGCCGGCATCGTTCAGCAAGAGGCCATAGCGACAGCGGCCTGGCGCCAGCTTTTTCCACGGGTTGGTGTACATCCGCTCCAGGAATTCGGCCGCATCCGGCCCGACCACTTCGATTTTGCCGAGGGTTGAGGCGTCGAACAGGCCGACGCTTTCACGCACCGTGGCGCATTCCCTGGCGACGGCTGCATGCATGTCCTCGCCCGACTTCGGGAAGTACCAAGTCCGTTTCCACTGTCCGACGTCTTCATAAACGCCGCCATTGGCGACAACCCAGTCGTGGGACGGGGTCTTGCGGACCGGATCAAAATGATCGCCGCGGGCGACACCTGCAAACAGACCAAAGGTTGTTGGCGTATAGGGCAAGCGGAACGTCGTCAGACCGACATCCACGATCGGCTTTTCCAGAGCGCCAGAGGCGATGGACAGCGCATTCATGTTGGACAGACGCCCTTGGTCGGTCGCCATGCCGGTCGTCGTGTAGCGCTTGATGTGCTCGATCGACTGCATGCCTTCGCGCGCGGCGAGTTTGATGTCCTTGGCGGTCACGTCGTTCTGGTAGTCGACGAATGCTTTCACGCGCGAGGCATTGCGGTCATGGGGCAGGGCACCAAGAACAGCGCCTTGGCCGGCTTCCCCGCCGGAGGCTGCCGCATAGGTGACCTTGGCTTCCTTGCCGATCGCAGCTTTTGCGGCTGCTTCACCGGCAGCATAGCCGTCTTCAAGTGTTGCTTGAAGGCCGTAGAGACCTTTAGCGGCTCCAGCCGAGCGCTCGTTTTGAACGGATTTTCCAGGCACGTAAGCACCAACGGTTTCGTCCCAGACAACTTTGCCGCGGGACTGTGAGTAGAGGCTCACAGTTGGTGTCCAGCCGCCCGACATCAGGATTGCGTCGCAAGCGACCTGGCCTGCAGAGGCGACCTGGCCGGAGGTCATCAAGCGGCCGAGCAGGGCGGCCTTGACACGTTTGCGCCCAAGGGTGCCGGTCACAACGCAACCAGCCTCAACCCGAATGCCGCGGGCCTGTGCAATGGCCACAAGGTTTTCTGGCGGGGTTTCACGCAAGTCGGCAATCGCCACGACGTCCACGCCGTGATCGGCGAGATCGAAAGCCGCCTGCCAGGCAGTGTCACAAGCGGTTGCGACAAGCACCTTGTTGCCGACTTTAACGCCATAGCGGTTGAGATATGTCCGGCCCGCATCAGCGAGGAGAATGCCCGGGCGGTCGTTTTCCGGGAAGACCATCGGGCGTTCGATGGCGCCGGAGGCGATCACAACCTCCTTGGCGCGAACCTGCCAGAGGCGTTCGCGCGGCAGCTTGGGATCCGGGTCGCTGAGGTGCTCGGTTACACGCTCGGCAAGAGCGATGTAGTTGTGCGCGAAGTAGCCAAACGCAGTCGTCCGGGACAAAAGCGTGACGTTGTCCATGGAAGCCAACTTGGCAACAGTTTCCTGGACCCACTCGATCGGGGTTTTGCCGTCGATGGGTGCGTTTTCGTCCGACAGAAGCGAACCGCCGAATTCGGCTTGTTCGTCGCAGAGGATGACCTTGGCGCCGGTTTCAGCTGCGGCCACCGCTGCGGCAAGCCCGGCTGGTCCAGACCCAGCCACCAGAACATCGCAGTGCGCGTAGATATTGCCGTAGGTGTCGTGATCCGGGTTCTTTGGTGGTTTGCCAAGACCGGCCGCAGCACGGATGACCGGCTCATAAACGCGGTCCCAGAAGGCTTTCGGCCACATAAAAGTCTTGTAGTAGAAGCCTGCCGGAAAAAGTGGCGACAAGAGGTCGTTGACCGCGCCGACATCAAAGCCGAGCGACGGGAAACGGTTCTGTGAGATCGCCTCAAGGCCTTGGTAGACTTCGACCTGTGTTGCTCTCAGGTTCGGGGTCTGATCACCTTTGCGATAGACGCCGACCAGTGCGTTCGGCTCTTCGGAGCCTGCTGTCACGATGCCGCGCGGACGGTGGTACTTGAAGGACCGCCCGACCAGGTGAACACCGTTTGCCAGCAGTGCCGAGGCAAGGGTATCGCCCTTGTGGCCCTGCATCTCTTCCCCGTCGAAGGTGAAGGTCAGCTGTTCGCCGCGGTCGATCCGGCCGCCTTTTTCAGTACGGAATGGCTGGCTCATTTGCCGGCCTCCTTAGCCAACTCGTCAAGATCCGGCATCGGTTTACCAGCCTTGTAAAACTTTAGGAAGTCGTCGCTCACGGTGTGACGGACGGCGTTGAAGAACCGGCCACAACCATGGATGTGGCGCCAGCGTTCCGCGTAAACACCCTTGGTGTTGTCGCGCATGTAGAGATACTCAACCCAACCTTCGTCGGTGACTTCTGCAGGGTCGGACGGGCGGGCGATGTGCGCTTGGCCGCGGCAGGAAAACTCGGTTTCCGGACGCTCAACCTGGCAGTAAGGGCAGTAAACCAACAACATGTCTGTATTCTCCCCTTAGTGTGCCACGGCGGCAGCGGCCGCTTCGTCGATCAGACGGCCGGTCTTGAACCGGTCGATGGTGAAAGGTGCATTGATCGGGTGCGGTTCGTCCTTGGCAATCGTATGCGCAAAGACGTGTCCAGAGCCCGGTGTTGCCTTGAAACCGCCTGTGCCCCAGCCGCAGTTCACGTAAAGACCCTGGACCGGCGTTTTGGACAGGATTGGTGAGCGATCGGGGGTTACGTCCACGATGCCACCCCAGTTGCGCAACATGCGCATGCGCCGGAAGTGCGGGAACAGTTCGCAGATCGCGTCAATGGTATGGTTGGAAATGTGGATGCCGCCCGTCTGGCTGTAGGATATGAACTGATCCGTTCCTGCCCCAATCACCAGCTCGCCCTTGTCGGACTGGGAGATGTAGGCATGGATCGTGTTCGACATCACGACACAGGGGAACGCGGGTTTAACAGGTTCGGAGACGAGCGCCTGCAGCGGGAAGGACTCCAGTGGCATCCGGACACCGGCCATATCCATGACGGTTGTGGTGTTGCCGGCAGCCACAACGGCGACCTTCTTGGCCTTGATGAAACCCTTGGCCGTTTCAACACCCTCAACAGCGCCGTCGGCGCCGCGCTTGATACCGGTGACGAGGCAATTCTGGATGATGTCGACGCCCATGTCGTCTGCGCCGCGCGCGTAACCCCAAGCCACCGCATCGTGACGGGCAGTGCCGCCAACGCGCTGAAGGGCCGCGCCCATCACCGGATAACGGATGTCCCTGGAGATGTTGAGCGGTGGGCAGTACTCTCTGGCTTGTTCCGGCGTCAGCCATTCGTTTTGAACGCCGGCCAGCCGGTTGGCGTGAATGTGGCGTTGTGCGACCTGAACGTCGTGGACTGTGTGGGCCAGCATCATGACTCCGCGCGCGGAGTACATGACGTTGTAGTTCAGCTCTTGTGACAGGCCGTCCCACAAATCAATGGCGTGATTGTAAAGCGCCGCGCTTTCTTCCCAAAGATAGTTGGAACGCAAGATGGTGGTGTTCCGGCCCGTGTTGCCGCCGCCAAGCCAACCTTTTTCAAGGACCGCGACGTTGCGTACGCCGTGTTCCTTGGCAAGGTAATAGGCGGTAGCAAGACCATGGCCACCGGCGCCGATGATGACCACGTCATATTCGGCCTTCGGCTCCGGCGCACGCCATTGGCGGCCCCAGTTCTGGTGCGCGGAAAAGGCATTTTTTGCCAGTTCCAGGAAGGAATAACGCTTCATAAAGAGCGGCTCCGCACGTTTTGGACCATCACAGCCTTTCAAGTTGGAAAGACGGTCGCGGTCCGGTCCTTGTGTTCATGTCCAATGGGCACCGGCGATTGCCAATCGGCAAGCTGTGTCCGTTGGTGGGCATATTCGCGATTGCATGCCCCTCTGCATATCAGGTTTCGGTCGCTTGTTGGTCTGAAAGCGACATATTCACCGGCGCAGGTTTTCCGCAGGATTAGACACGCTGAAAACACGCGAAAATTGCGAGGCCTTGGCCTGTTTTTGGGCGCAGCAAGGAACAAACCACCGTTCTTGAATGCGTAAATCCGACATTGGATGTCGTCCCGGTTCTTGCAAATGATCTCGCTCGGAGTAACTGTGCGGGTCAATAGCATTTAGGGAGATCGTCAAATGCAAGTTCGTGCAGCCGTGGCAGTGGGCGCCGGCAAGCCCCTCGAAGTAACCACAGTCAACCTGGAAGGCCCGCGGGCCTTCGAGGTTCTGGTGGAAGTCAAGGCAACTGGCATTTGCCATACGGATGAGTTCACGTTGTCCGGTGCGGACCCGGAAGGTCTCTTTCCGGCGATTCTCGGCCACGAAGGCGCAGGTGTTGTTGTTGAAGTCGGGAAGGGCGTCACGACCCTGAAACCGGGCGACCATGTCATCCCGCTCTACACACCAGAGTGCCGGACGTGCGAATACTGTCTCAACCCGAAAACCAACCTTTGTCAGGCAATCCGGTCCACGCAGGGCCAGGGCCTTATGCCGGATGGGTCTTCCCGGTTCTCCACGCTCGATGGCGATCCGATCCTGCACTACATGGGGACATCCACCTTCGCGAACTACACCGTTGTTCCGGAGATCGCTCTTGCGAAGATCAATCCGGACGCCCCGTTCGACAAGGTTTGCTACATCGGCTGCGGCGTCACGACTGGCATCGGCGCCGTGATCAACACGGCCAAGGTCGAGATTGGGTCGCGCGCGATCGTTTTTGGTCTTGGCGGCATTGGCCTCAATGTCATTCAGGGACTGCGGCTTGCCGGAGCGGACCAGATCGTTGGCGTTGACCTGAACCCGGCCAAGAAGGAAATGGCCGAACGCTTCGGTATGACCGACTTCGTCAATCCGTCCGAGGTGGAAGAAGACCTGGTTCCGTATCTGGTGAACCTCACCAAAGGCGGTGCGGACTATACCTTCGATGCAACCGGAAATGTCAATGTCATGCGGACCGCACTGGAATCTGCCCACAAAGGCTGGGGCGAGTCGATCATCATTGGTGTGGCACCTGCCGGTGCCGAAATAGCCACGCGTCCATTCCAGCTGGTTACCGGTCGGGTCTGGAAAGGCACGGCATTCGGCGGTGCACGCGGGCGGACCGATGTCCCGCAGATCGTTGACTGGTACATGGACGGCAAGATCGAAATCGATCCGATGATCACGCACACCATGCCGCTCGAGGACATCAACAAGGGTTTCGATCTGATGCATTCCGGCGAGTCGATCCGCTCAGTGGTGCTCTACTGAGGATGCGCGGATGAATTCACTGTTTGCAGCCGTGAGTTCATCCGCCTTTCCGATGCCGTCCCGGCCTTGAGCCGGGGCCTGCCGCATTCGATCATGTGGCCCTGGATAAAGTCCGGGGCTGCAAAGGTGCGATACGGCTATCGTATCGCTCAAGTCATTGGAGTTTCCATGAAAACCCTTTCTGAAAACAAGTGTTTTGGCGGCGTTCAGGGCGTCTACAGCCACGAAAGCGTGGTGATCGGTCTGGAAATGACCTTTGCGGTCTATATTCCGCCGCAGGCCAAAGACGGTCCAGTGCCGTGCCTGTGGTATTTGTCCGGGCTGACCTGCACCCACGAAAACGCGATGACCAAGGCAGGTCTTCAGGCGCATGCCGCAGAGTTTGGCCTCGCGATCGTCTTTCCGGACACCAGTCCGCGCGGTGAGGGTGTTGCTAACGACGAGGCCTATGACCTTGGCCAGGGCGCCGGATTTTATGTGAATGCGACCCAAGATCCTTGGGCACCGCATTTCCAGATGGAAACCTACATCGCAACTGAGCTGCGCGATCTTGTACAGGCGCAATTCCCGGTGTCGATCCACCATGGGATCACAGGGCACTCTATGGGGGGGCACGGTGCGCTGACCCTGGCGATGAAATACCCGAGCCAGTACCGCTCCTTGTCGGCCTTCTCACCGATCGCAAACCCGAGCCAATCCGACTGGGGACGCAAACAACTCGATGCGTATCTAGGTAGCGATGAGACCTTGTGGAGGGCGCATGACGCTGTGTGTCTCTTGAAGGAAAAGGGCTGGGTTGAGGACATCCTCATTGACCAGGGCGCAGATGACCAGTTCTATGGTCTGCTCAAGCCCGAGGCGCTGGCCGCGGCACTTGCTGAGACAAAGACAGCCCACAGCTTCCGTCTGCAACCGGGCTACGATCATTCCTATTACTTCGTATCGACATTTGCCCGCGATCATGTCGCCTGGCATGCCGCGCGCTTGAAGTAGGTCCAGTCATCTCGGGTGTATCCGGATCGCACTGAGAGCCAGTGCGATCCAGCTTGCGATTGTCAGCAGTCCGCCAGTCGGGGCCGCCATCGGAAAAAGGCGGCTATCGATTGTAGCGCGTGCGATTAAGTCGCCGCTGAACAGGGCGATGCCAACGACCATAAGCGCAAAGGCAACCGGCAAAAACGGAACACGCCGGATCTGGGCGACTAGTCCCATCCCTAGAAAGACGGGTGCGTGGAAGAGCAGCATGTGGGATGCGGTCTTCATCAGACCAGTCGTATCCGCATGCGCCGAGAGAGCCAAAAACGCGACGCCCGAAGCCCCGCTCAAACCGCTAACGACGATGGCAAGACGGAGAAGTTTGGAGGTGGTGTCGGACATAGTGGGCGAGGTCTGCATACTCAGAAACTCGTTGGTTGGACAACCGGTTGCAGGGAGTTCATAGGTCGGATCTGCCGACCCGGCCTTGCGCCAGGATCTAAAAACAATGGTCCCGGCTCGGGGGCCGGGACTGCATATTTCGCGAGTTAGGCTGCGGCGAGGCCACGGCCTTCCAGAAGGGCGTCGATCTTTGGAGCGCGGCCGCGGAACGCGACATAAGCGTCTTCCGGATCCGGACGTCCGCCAGCGGAATAGATGTTGGTCAGGAGCTTGTCCGCGGTGTCCTTGTCGAAGATGTCGCCGGCTTCCTTGAAAGCGCCGAAAGCATCTGCGTCCATCACCTCTGACCACATATAGCTGTAATATCCGGATGAATAGCCGTCGCCGGAGAAGACATGCTGAAAATGCGGGATGCGGTGGCGCATGGTGATCGCTTTCGGCATGCCGATATTTGCAAGTTCAGCCTTTTCGAACGCGACCGGATCAAAGCTCGACGGATCGTCCAGCAAATGAAGCTCGAGATCGAGAAGGGCGCAGGCCGTATATTCCACGGTCGCAAAACCTTGATTGAAGTTCGCGGCGGCAAGCAATTTGTCGAGCAACGCTTTTGGCATCGGTTCGCCGGTTTTGTAGTGAACGGCAAACCTGGAGAGAACTTCAGGTTCTGACAGCCAGTGTTCGTAGAGCTGCGATGGCAGCTCGACAAAATCGCGTGCGACAGATGTTCCGGAGATCATCGGGTAAGTGACATCCGACAGAAGCCCGTGCAGCCCGTGTCCGAACTCATGGAAGAGAGTGCGCGCATCATCAAATGTCAGAAGCGTCGCTTCAGCCGATGCGCCCTTGGAGAAGTTCATGACATTGACGATGATCGGTGTTTCGCCGCCGTCCAGTTTGTGCTGGGAGCGGAACGCACTCATCCAGGCGCCGGAACGTTTCGAGGGACGAGCGAAATAGTCACCGAGGAACAAGCCTCTATGACTCCCGTCAGGGTTCAAGACCTCAAAGGCCCGAACATCCGGATGGTAGACAGGCATGTCCTTGAGTTCCCGGAACGTGACACCGAAGAGGCGAGTTGCCGTGTCAAATGCCGCCTCGATCATCTTGTCGAGCTGCAGATAGGGCTTCAGCTCGGCTTCATCTAGATCGTGCTCCGCCTTGCGGACCTTCTCTGAATAGAACCTCCAGTCCCATGCCTCGATCTCATGGTTTTCGCCCAGGCTCTGAGCCATCTCGCCGAGTTTTTCTGCTTCATCATTTGCGCGGGCAACAGCCGGCGTCCAAACCTTGGTCAAGAGATCGCGGACGTTTTCCGGTGTTTTGGCCATCGTGTCGTCGAGCTTGAATGCGGCAAAGCTGTCAAAGCCCAAAAGCCTGGCTCTTTCAGCGCGCAGTTCCAGCGTGTTTTTGATGATTGCGCGGTTGTCCGTGTCGCCGCCTTTCTCACCGCGGGCAGACCATGCCTTGAACGCTTCTTCGCGCAGCCGACGGTTGGTGGAGAACTGCAGGAACGGTTCAATCGACGAACGGGAGAGGGTGATGACATGCTTGCCGTCCAGGCCTCGTTCCTTTGCGGCTTCTGCGGCGGCTGCAATCAGAAAGTCTGGCAGTCCGGCGCGATCTTCCTCGGTTTCAAGAACCAGTTGGTACTCGGACTCATCTTTCAGAACGTTTTGCGAAAAGGAGGTGCCGAGTGTTGCCAGCTTTTGCGAGAGCTCTGCCATGCGGGCCTTGTCATCTGCTTCCAGCCCGGCTCCTGCGCGCTGGAACATCTTGTAATAACGTTCCAGGACCTTGGCATCTTCGGGGGGCAATCCGAGGGAGTCTTTTTTATCCCAAAGGATGGCGATGCGCCCATAGAGCTTTGCGTTGAGCAGTGTGTCGGAGCTGTGCTTGGCAAGCTTTGGAGCAAGATCGCGTTCGATCTTCTGGAGGGCTTCGTTGGTGTGGGCGCCGCTCAAATTGAAAAAGGTTCGTGCAACTTTGGAAAGAGCCCTTCCCGATGTTTCAAGTGCAACAACCGTGTTCTCGAAGGTTGCCGGTGCTGCCTGATCCGCGATTGCATCGATCTCGGCGCGGGCCTTTGCCATGGAAACTTCGAAAGCCTCTTCGAAGTGGCCCGGCTCGATCTCAGAGAAAGGTGGGAGCTCGAAAGGCGTGGTCCAGTCGGTCAGCAACGGATTGGCGGTCATGAAAATCCTCAAAAGGGTTCGAAATCGACTGCACTCAGATATGGCGCAAGCTGATCGTCCTTTAAAGAGGCGCCTCCGTTATTCCACTATGTCGAGGTTAAACCCTTGGCTGCTGTTGTGTCGCACAGTGGATGCCGCCGCCGGTCTCGCCGAGCGCGTCGACATTGAGGGCGACAACTTCCCGGTCCGGATAAAGCCGCTGCAAAGTCCTCTGCATTTCGCCATCGGTGTCCTGATCGCCAAATTCGGCACATAGAACGGCGCCATTCAGAACGTAATAGTTGGCGTAGGACGCAAGAAAATCATCAGATGTCACTCTGATGCGGTCGGGTGAGGGCACTTCGGTGATCTTCAAGTGACGTCCTTCCGCATCCGTCGCCGACTTAAGGATCGCGAGCGTCTTTTTGGCAGAGATAGAAAAGATATCATTGTCGTCCGGATATGGAACTTGAATGAGAACTTCACCCGGGCGAACAAAGCGTGCGAGGGCGTCGATATGATCATCTGTGATGTCATGACCAGCGACACCTGGTGCCCAGATCATCTTGTCTGCGCCATAGGCCCTGAGCAATCGGTCTTCGATCTCGGCGCGTGAGAGCGTATTGCGGTTTGGATTGACCCAGCAGCTCTCATGGGCCAGCAGGGTACCGTGGCCGTCCCATTCCACGCCGCCCGGTTCACCGGTCAAGCCGCTCGGATAAACAGTCAGGCCCAAACGCTCTGCGACACGCGAGACAATTTGGCCGTCGTTGTCATGGACTTGTTTTCCGCCCCAGCCGTTGAATTTCATTCCCGAGACAACAAGGCCGCCCTGATCGTTGATTGCAAACAGTGGTCCTGCATCCCGGCACCAGAGATCGTCGGTCGGGATATCCCACAACTCGACGGACTGGGAGAGAAGCTTGCGGGCGTTTGCATGGTAATCAGCACCGGCCAGCATGACCAAAGGTTCAAACTCGGCAACGGTGTTTGCAATCTCAGCGATGGTTTGCTGCAGATCTTGAAGAAACCAGTGGTCTGGATGAACGCTGCGGTTCACTGGCCACTGCATGAACGTGCGCTCGTGCGGATCGTCTTCTGCTGGGACGAAGTAGCCTCCGGGCAAGCCGGTCGTTGATGCTTGCGCTGACATCAAAAATCCTGCTCCCGAGCTTTTTGCGGCCAGCGTTGCTGTCACCGCCGATGCGCCTTTGAGAAAACGTCTCCGAGATCGGCCTGTTCTTGTCACCACATGGACCCTTTTGCCCGTTGCAACCAGTCTGCATCATAGGTCAATCCGTCAAAACTGTCCTTTATTTCCTGCATGATTTGACCCGGGGTAGGGATGTCGCCTTTGGCAACATAGCTTTCCGGATTCCAAAGGTCTGCGCGCATTATGGCGCGGGCGCACTGGAAGTAAGCTTCCTCGATCGTGATCTCGATAACGGACCGGGGCTCTTTGCCCTCCATAACAAAAGACGCGAGCTGAGCCGGATCAACCGAGATCACCGCATGTCCGTTGATGCGCAAAACATTGTTCCAGCCCGGGATCATGAACATCAGCGAGACTCGTGGATCACGGATGATATTGCGCAGGGAATCAATGCGGTTGTTTCCGCGCCGATCCGGCATGAGCAATGTGCGACGATCCTTGATTCGAACGACCGGGCCGGCGTCTCCGCGCGGGGAACAATCAAGACCTTCCGGTCCTACCGTTGAGAGCGTGCAGAAGCAGGATTTCTCGACGATTTGACGGTAGGCGCTGGTCAGGTGATCAGTCACTTTTATGAGCGATGCTTCGCCGACTCGCCCGTAGTGTTTTTCAAGCTCATCGATGGTCTTGAGAACTGTCATAAAAAATCTCTCGTCGTTGGTTTCATGAGAAAAATTTCGGCAGGTGCATTGTTTATGTGCAGGTTTTGGCTTGGCCCAACATGTGAGGGCCTGCGCGGGAGGGCCGATCATATATGACTTTTGTCTAATGATCTGGATGGATAGGTGTTTTGCCGCATTACGTATAGGTCATTTTGCGGCGCAGCAAGAAAAATTTGAGAATGGCGATGATCCGAGCATGACGTTTGTTTGCGCTGCGACATGAGTGAGGTGTCATGAGAAGTATTTAGCCAGCGTTACTTCAAAAGTATTAGGCGCCAGAAAGTAGGGCGCGCCAATAGTCGTATTGCTGACCGGAGCGCATCATTTCTAAAGTCTTGCCAGCTTGCAGTTTTGACGTGGTGGAGCCGGGCAACCGGACGGGCAACAGGTCTGAGCTGCTTGCCGCTGTACAGCTACTGCAGGCGCGCTCAAGGTGAGACCGCCATGCCTTTCTGGGAGGAAAGAATGAGCTTAATTCGCAAACCCCTTAATCGCCGTTCGATTTTGCGCGCCGGCGCGCTCGGCGGGACGGCTCTCGCCATGCCAACGGTGTTCACGAGCCGTGCGTGGTCGCAGGGCTACTTGAATGAGCCGACCGGCTCGACAGTTACCCTCGGCTTCAACGTCCCGCAGACCGGACCTTATGCCGAAGAGGGGGCTGACGAACTCCGCGCTTACGAACTTGCTGTTGAACACCTGAACGGTGAAGGCGACGGCGGAATGATGGGCACCTTCTCGTCGAAGGCGCTGAAGGGCAACGGTATTCTCGGCAAGAAGGTCGAGTATGTAACCGGTGACACCCAGACCAAGTCTGATGCTGCCCGTGCATCTGCAAAGTCAATGATCGAAAAAGACGGCGCAGTCATGATCACAGGCGGTTCGTCTTCCGGCGTGGCCGTGGCTGTGCAAGCGCTTTGCCAGGAAGCTGGCGTGATCTTCATGGCGGGTCTGACCCACTCCAACGACACCACGGGTAAGGACAAGCGCGCCAACGGCTTCCGTCACTTCTTCAACTCCTACATGTCCGGTGCAGCTCTTGCTCCGGTGTTGAAGAACGCATACGGCGCTGACCGTAAAGCCTACCACCTGACCGCGGACTACAACTGGGGTTATACCACAGAGCAGGCCGTCAAAGAGTCCACCGAGGCTTTGGGTTGGGAAACCGTTGAGACCGTCAAAACCCCGCTCGCCGCGACTGACTTCTCGGCTTACATCACACCGGTTCTGCAGTCCGATGCTGACGTTCTCGTTCTGAACCACTACGGCGGCAACATGGTGAACTCACTCACCAACGCCGTTCAGTTCGGCCTGCGCGACAAAGTCGTGAACGGCAAGAACTTTGAGATCATCGTTCCGCTCTACTCCCGCCTCATGGCGAAGGGTGCAGGTGCGAACGTTAAAGGTATCTTCGGTTCTACCAACTGGCACTGGTCGCTGCAGGACGAAGGCTCCAAGGCTTTCGTGAAGTCCTTCGGTCAGAAATATGGCTTCCCGCCAAGCCAGGCTGCGCACACCTGCTACGTTCAGGCGCTGCTTTATGCAGATGCGTGTGAGCGTGCCGGCACGTTCAACCCATGCGGTGTTGTTGAGGCCCTCGAAGGCTTCGAATTCGACGGTCTCGGCAACGGCAAGACCTTGTACCGCGCTGAAGATCACCAGTGCTTCAAGGACGTTCTGGTCGTGAAGGGTAAAGAAAACCCGACATCCGACTTTGACCTTCTGGAAATCGTTGAAGTGACACCTGTGGAGCAAGTGACCTATGCACCGGACCACCCGCAGTTTGCCGGTGGTGCACTGGGTACCTGTAACTCAGGCTCTTAATCCAATCTCAAAAAAATCCGACAGGGCGGGTCTCTGCCCTGTCGGTGTTTTCCTTGTAATCTAGCGCGGTTGGGGGCTACCGCCACGCGCTGTTGATCCGAGCTGAGAGCGATGGACGCGATACTTCTTCAAATCTTGAACGGTCTGGACAAGGGGTCGGCTTATGCGCTCATCGCCCTTGGTCTGACCCTCATCTTCGGCACGCTGGGCGTTGTCAACTTCGCCCACGGCGCGTTGTTCATGATCGGAGCGTTTTGCGCGGTCACACTGAACCGTCTGCTGTCCGTGTCATTCACCACCATCGACGATACCCGGACCGACTTCCTCGGGAACCCGCTGAAGGTTGAAACACCTTATGTGGAAGCCTGGTTTGGCCCCGAGATGGGAGGCGCGATCATTGATTGGTCGGTGCCGCTCGCAATCTTGTTCTCAATTCCGATCATGGCGTTGGTTGGGCTGTTCATGGAACGCGGCCTGATCAAATACTTCTACAAGCGCCCGCATGCGGACCAGATCCTGGTGACCTTCGGCCTTGCGATCGTTCTTCAGGAAATCATCAAGTATTTTTACGGCGCAAATCCGATCCCGACACCGGCTCCGGAAGTCTTCGCTGGTAGTTTTGACTTTGGTGCTTTAATCGGCATGGATCCGAATGTCATCATCTACCCGTATTGGCGGATCGTCTATTTCCTGTTTGCCACGGTCATCATTGGCGGCGTGTTTGCCTTTCTCCAGTTCACCACGTTCGGCATGGTTGTCCGTGCCGGGATGGCAGACCGGCAAACGGTTGGATTGCTCGGGATTGATATCGACCGGCGCTTCACCATCATGTTCGCCCTTGCTGCGATCGTGGCAGGCCTTGCAGGCGTGATGTACGCCCCCATCAATTCGCCCAACTATCACATGGGAATGGACTTCCTCGTCCTCAGCTTCGTTGTTGTGGTTGTCGGCGGCATGGGGTCGTTGCCTGGGGCCGTTGCTGCTGGTTTCCTGCTCGGGATTCTCGAGAGCTTTGCGTCCATGGCGCAGGTCGTCGCCCTGCTGCCGGGCATCAACCAGATCATCATCTATCTCGTTGCGATTGTGATCCTTCTCACCCGTCCGCGGGGATTGATGGGCCGCAAGGGCGTAATGGAGAGCTAAATCATGCTTGGACTTAACAAAAAAGACACGTCGCTCTTCATCCTCGTCTTGTTGCTGGTTGTTTTTGCGCCGTTCCTTTTGAACCCGTTCCCGGAAAACTCGGAGCTCGCGCAATTCAACGCCGGTTATCCGGATCTGATGCAACGCTTCCTGATTTTCGGGATCTTCGCCATCGGCTTCAACATCCTCTTCGGCCTGACGGGCTACCTCAGCTTCGGTCACGCTGCCTTCCTGGGCGTCGGCTCCTATGCCGGGGTCTGGATGATGAAGCTGCTGACCATGAACGTTCTGCCGGCCATCATCATCTCCGTAATCTTTGCCGGTCTATTCTCGGTCGTCGTTGGATACATTTCGCTGCGGCGGTCAGGCATCTACTTCTCGATCCTGACGCTCGCGTTCGCTCAGATGTCGTTTTCGCTGGCCTATTCGGTCCTCACTCCAATCACGGCCGGTGAAACCGGACTGCAGCTTGCACTCGACGATCCGCGCATTCTTGGCGTGAGCCAGGTAGATGGGACCATTCCGCTAGCCCACTTCTTTGGGATCGACATGCGCGACAGTTTTGAGTTGGCTGTCGGCGGTTGGTTGTTCACGTTCAACGCGGGCTACTACCTCTGCGCAGTCGTCATGATGATAGCGTTCTACATCTCGGTTCGGATTTTTCGGTCTCCGTTCGGCATGATGCTGCGCGCAGTGAAATCCAACCAGCAGCGGATGAACTTCACAGGTCTGAATTCCAAGCCCTATACTCTCGCCGCTTTTGTGATCTCCGGTATGTATGCCGGCCTTGCTGGCGGCTTGATGGTAGCGATGGATCCGCTTGCAGGCGCGGAGCGCATGCAGTGGACAGCGTCCGGTGAGGTGGTTCTGATGACCATTTTGGGCGGTGCCGGCACCTTGATCGGTCCTGTACTCGGAGCTGGATTCATCAAGTACTTCGAAAACATCTTTTCCAAGATCAACGACAACATTCTCTACGGTTGGTTCTCTGGCCTTCCGGAAGGAATCGCTGATTTCTTGGTCTTCGTCATCCACCCCTTCATCGGTAAGGGCTGGCACCTGACGCTCGGCATCATGTTCATGCTGATCGTTATCTTCCTGCCGGGTGGCATCATGGAAGGCTTTGAGAGGATTGGTCGGCTGTTCAAGCGCAAGCCATCCTCCAAGGAAAGCTCCGGTGGTAACCCGTCCGCAGCGCCAGCTGAATAAGGTGAACTGATATGGAAATCCTCAAAGTCGAGGGCGTGAACAAGTCGTTCGGTGGACTTCGGGCTCTCAACAATGTCAACTTCAAAGTGGAAGAGGGCACTGTTCACGCGATCATTGGTCCGAACGGTGCTGGAAAATCGACATTCCTCAACTGCATGATTGGACGCCTGGCGCCGGATACGGGGACCGTGATGTTCGGAGATATCTCCCTGACAGGCATGAAACCACACGAGATCAATCAGGTCGGTGTTTCACGGGTGTTTCAAACGCCCGAGATTTTCGGAGACCTGACTTTGATGGAAAACATCATGATACCCGCATTCGCAAAGCGGGACGGAGAATTCGCGCTCCACGCCTTTGCACGCGTGGATCAGGATGCAGAGATCCGGGACAAAGCCATGCATATGCTGGAAGATGTCGGTCTTGCCGAAAAGCATGGCATCACCGCAAGCTCTTTGTCGCGCGGTGACAAACGCCGGCTGGAACTTGCGATGTGCTTGTCCCAGGATCCGAAGCTTTTGCTGCTGGATGAACCGACAGCCGGTATGTCGCGGGCAGACACCAACAACACCATCGATCTTTTGAAACGCATCGGTGACCGCGGTATTACCAAGGTTGTCATTGAACACGACATGCACGTTGTGTTCTCGCTGGCCGAAAAGGTCTCCGTCCTTGCTCAAGGCGCGATCATCGCGGAAGGAAAGCCGGAGGAAATCAAGGGGGATCCTAAAGTTCAGGAAGCCTATCTCGGAGGAGCGCACCTTTGACTATTCTTGAAGATCAATTCGCTGGCAAAACAGCACCTGCAGTCCCGCCAAAGAAAGCCCGCGGTGGCGCGCCTGCGTTCTTCTCTGCTTGGGATCTGCATGGGTACTACGGCGAGAGCTACATCGTGCAGGGCGTCAACTTCGATGTGCGTGAAGGCGAAATTCTCGCACTTCTCGGCCGGAACGGTGCCGGCAAGACGTCGACCTTGAGAACCATCGCCCGGATGGACGACCCAGCGCTCACCCACGGGGAAATTTGGCTCGATCACAAACCGTTGCACGAAATGAAGAGTTTTCAGGCTGCCCAAAATGGCGTTGGTCTGGTGCCTGAGGACCGCTGTATCATTCCCGGCCTGACCGTTCAGGAAAACCTTGAACTCTCCCAGATTGCCGAACCCAAGGGGTGGTCAATTGAGCGGATCTATGAACATTTTCCGCGGCTTGCCGAACGCCGGGGTCAGGATGCCGTCACCATGTCCGGTGGGGAACAGCAGATGCTAGCGGTTGCGCGCATCCTTGCGCGGGATATCAAGCTTCTGCTGCTGGATGAGCCTTATGAAGGTCTGGCGCCTGTCATCGTTCAGGAAATTGAACGCATTTTGGAAGGCGTGAAGGACCTCGGCATGACAACCATCATCGTTGAGCAGAACGCCATCGCGGCGCTTCACTTGGCGGACAGGGCGGTGATCCTTGATATGGGCGAGGTTGTTTTTGACGGCACGGCGCAAGAGGTGCTCGATAACGCAGAGCTCCGCCAAGAGTATCTCGCGATATAAAGTCACCAGAAGTACTGGATAATCAAGGGCCGGCGCTTGCGCCGGCCAATGCCTTTGACAGAGTCCAAGTCCCCTCCGGCGTCATGTTCGGACTTGTTCCGAACATCCATACCATATTGAAAACTATTGACCCTCGGAGCCAGGCCGTGAATGACGACTGAGTGGATTGAGCCTTGTTATCAAACTTGGCCGGGGTTCGCGTTGGCCTATTTATTTTTCAGCATACATTATTGTTAATTTTACCTATCAACTAACGTCGTGTAGTTACAGTTTAAAATTGTAGCCATCCCGCGTTGCAGTGGGAAAACGACACGAGGTACAAATGCGTTATCTATTGAGCTTTGCTGTTTTTTTCGCAATGATTCACGTCGCGTACTCGGACACGTTGAAGCGAACAGTACCGGCAAACAAAGCCAGCCTTGTCGGCGCGCAATCTGTAACCAACTATGATTGTTCAGCAGGTCAAGTTCCTCAATTGCAGCTCCGTATAAAACCCAAACATGGAAAAGTTACATTTAAAAAACATCGCTACACTCTGGGTGAAAATGCCGGAAGGTGTGCAGGTTCATCAGTTGTCGGGATGTTGGTTTTCTACACGCCCGAAAAAGGCTTTCGAGGCGAAGACCGGTTTAAGGTCGGTTTCACGATGTATCGTTATGATGAGGGTGGCGAGAGAAATTACCTCGCAGACAAATACATCATTTCCGTTGAATAACGGAACTCTCGGGTAGCTGCGCAACTGCCATAAAATTCAATCAGTCTGCACGGCTTGCCATTTCGTTGGTGCACCGTACTGTGGATCGGAGGTCTATTGATTCTGCGGGTTGGGGCGGCGGGATGTCCATACTAAGATCAGAACTTCCGAGCCTCGTCGGGTTCCTTGCCTTTGCCGTCTTCAAGCTGCTTGGCGATGGTCTAAAACCGGCCACAGTTGGCACGTTTGGCAGCCTGATCCTACTCGCGCTGATCTTTGTCGTTGTCATGTGGTGCGCCTTCTCCGTCGTGCGCCATGCCGAAGGCTTGGCGACACTGTTCGGCGAACCATACGGGACTTTGATTCTGACACTGGCTGTGATCGGCATTGAAGTGGCTCTGATCGTTGCGATTATGCTGTCCGGCGATGCGGTGCCGACCATGGCGCGGGACACGATGTTCTCAGTTGTGATGATCGTCCTCAACGGTTTGGTTGGGCTTTGTCTGTTGCTGGGCGGCCTAAAGCACCGCAACCAGACGTATAATCTTCAAGGCGCGAACGCGTTTTTGTCCGTGCTTGTGCCGCTCGCAATATTTGCACTTGTGTTGCCGCGTATCACGCATTCCGCTCCAGGTGGTGAACTGTCGCCGCTTCAAGTCGGCTTTGAAATCGTGATGTCAGTAATTCTCTATGGTGTTTTCCTGGCCATACAGACTGTAACTCACAGCGATATCTTCCGCCAACCGGATAGTGCCGGTGACGATGAACATCATGGTGTGGTTGTCCGGACCGTCCCGTTTCATGTGATTGGGCTTTTCGGCGCGCTTTTGCCGATCATACTCCTGTCAAAGAGTTTGGCGCTTTACGTTGACTTCGGAATTGCCGCCGCCGGCGCGCCGATTGCTTTTAGTGGTTTCATTGTCGCTGCACTTGTTTTGATGCCGGAGGGAATGAGTGCGGTGCAAGCGGCGCGGGATAACATGCTTCAGCGTGCTGTTAACATTTGCCTTGGGTCTGCGGTGGCAACGATTGGTTTGACTGTGCCCGCTGTCTTGATCGTCGGGTGGTGGACCGGCTTGCGGGTTGAACTTGGCTTGGAAACGACCGAGATCATCATGTTGGTGCTGACCCTGTTTGTGAGCCTTTTGACCTTCGGTAGTCGCACGACGAACTACCTCCAAGGCGCTGTCCATCTTGCCTTGTTCGCAGCCTATATCATGCTGATCTTCGATCTTTCGTGAAACGCGGATCAACTGGCTACTAACTTCAGTCAAGTGGCGGTTGGACTGCCGCCGTAAATATGATTTCCTGAGCGCAGTACTGTTTCCAATCCCCCTGATTCCGGTTGCCTATGCTGCTCCTTTCTGAAGACCAAACCCGTCACGCACTGCCATTTCGTGCACTGATTGACGCTCTGGAAGAGATTTTCCGTTCTGGATGTGTGATGCCGACCCGTCATCACCACGACATCGAAATGTCGGGAGAACCGGACGCGACCATGCTCTTGATGCCGGCGTGGGTGCCAGGTGAATACGCCGGGGTAAAGGTGGTCAACGTCATGCCGGGGAACTCTGCGCGGGGATTGCCGGCAGTGGCGGCGCAGTATCTTCTGTCTTCCGCCAAGACCGGCGAAATGCTGGCTCTGATTGACGGGGGCGAATTGACCGCCCGCCGGACGGCGGCGGCATCTGCGCTCGCAGCCAAATATCTTGCGCGGGAAGACGCCAGTCATTTGCTGATTGTCGGCACGGGCCGTCTTGCCCCAAATCTCGTGGCCGCGCATATGGCGGTTCGGCCGATCAAGCAGGTGACAATCTGGGGCCGTTCGAAGGAGAAGGCCGCTGAACTTGCCCGCCATGTTGGCGCGACCTATCCGGTGTCTGTGACCGTCGCCGGTCATCTGGAGGATGTTCTCGGCAAGGCGGATATCATTAGCGCGGCAACACTTTCCAACGAACCGCTGATCAAGGGCGCCCTCGTTAAACCGGGCGCTCATGTCGATTTGGTGGGCGCGTTCAAGCCGTCCATGCGGGAAAGCGACGACGACCTGGTCCAACGCGCGGACCTTTTTGTCGATACAAGAGATGGCTGCCTTGTCGAAGGCGGTGACGTGGTCCAGCCCCTAAAGGCCGGTGTGATTACACCGGAGGACATCAAGGCCGACCTTTACGACTTGTGCCGAGGTACCCATCCAGGACGACAGTCTGATGATGCGGTGACTTTCTTCAAATCGGTGGGAGCGGCATTGGAAGACCTTGCGGGTGCCATGCTCGCCTGTGAGACGGCGCGCAAATAGATTTATCCGAGTTCAAAAGTGGTGATGCCAAATTTCTGATCGAGCGGCAGGTCGGGAGCAGGTCCTTTGTACATTCGGAACGTTTCGAATTCCGGTGACAGCTCGTATTTCTCGGCGAGCAAGAGGGCAGCCGCATTCGGTTCCGGGATGTCCAGAATGATGGTCTGGCCTTTCACTTGACCGGCGAGGGCGCGGAACAAAATGTCCGCGCTTTCCGGTGTCTCGGCGAACAGAGGCCCGATCTTGAACCCGTCCAGACACTGACGCAGAACTCCATACCCTTGAACTTCGCCGTTTTCGACAAAGGCAAAACCTCGGCGGGTTTTGGCCGTGGGAGCGGTCCACAATTTCAGGAAGTCTGTTCTCTCATCCGGGAAAAACTTTCGGTCGTAGTCACGAACGGATGGAAACAGGCCTTGGCCAAGTGGTGTCAGCCGGGAATCTATGGGGGTGTCGCACATGGCGATGCCCGCGTAGCGCACGTTCCGGTAGACGGGTTTGAACCCATGCTTTGCGTAGCGCGGCGTCTGTTCTTTCACCGCATCCAGACCAATGGTTCGGCCATCAAGATAGGTCATTGCGTGATCCCAGACCAATTGCCCATGTCCCTTGGAGCGGTGATCCGGGTGCGTGATGAACAGGCCGATGAAGCCGAAGCTATCACCGTAGCGAACACCGGAGATGACTGTGACAAGGTCCCCATCGATTTCGCCAGCGAAAAAACCGGAACGATCTGCCTCCAAAAACGCCGAGCCATCTTCATGACCCGGGTTCCAACCTTCGTTTGCGGCCCAGTCGATTGCGGTCTGGATATCCTCGGCGTTCAAGTTTCTTATGATCAATTGGACCGCCATGGTGCCTCCGAAGCGTGCGTGATTTGTTGGACTGACAAGACCATAAAATGAGTCGATCACGGTTCAAAACTGGCATTGAGCCAGTAAATGCCGCGAAAAGACAGAAATCCCGTCGCAATTTTAACAAGTAATTTCCTGATGTTGCAGCCGGTCCGGTGTTTTTGTGACCAAGACCACATGTCTGGTGCCGTCCGGTGCTATAATCCATTCAAACAAACGGCTGCGATCCTGCGCCGTATTGTGCGTGATTTTTCAGGAGACCGTCATGAAGACCGCGTTTGGTTTCTTCTCACTCTATCCGAAATCCATGGCTGCTGGTTTGGCCGCGGCCGGTATTGTGGCAAGTGCCGGCGCTGGTTTTGCCGAGCCCTTGGCCCTCGTTTTGGACAAGTCAAAGGCTGTCGCTTTTCCAGCATTCAGCGAACTCTCAGCCGGAGATGTTGTCGAACTTGGCAATTCCGGACACATTGACCTCCTCGACTACAGCGCGTGCCGTGAGGTGCGGATAACCGCTGGCCGTGTGGTCTTCACGTCCACCGGATATGAAGTCGATGGGGGAGAGGAAAAGGAACTGCGGGCCGGCAATTGCCTGCAGGCAGACAGCGCAACGGACCCGGACACTGCTGACAAGGGCCTGACCGTCACACTTCGCAGCATCAAGGCGGCCAACAAAACAGCTGCCTCTCTGATGCTCCGTTTCGACGACCAGCTGAAGACCGAATATGACAGTGTGTTCGTGTCCTTTGAAGGCGGTGAACCGAAACGGTTCGAACTCGGTGAGAATGTCTTGACCGATATGCCGGTCCGGGATGAGGAGACCGACATGATCGACGTGCAGCTCTTTTTGCAGAGCAGCACTGCCGATGGTGAAGTTGTCATGCGGGAGTTTACAATCGATCCGGCGACTGTTGGACGGAAGACGGCTGTCGTAGTTGTAAAATGACAGCGGGGCGTCCGTTTTCAGTTCATTTACTTGGCCGCAAACGGCTGACTGCTGTAATCGCGTTTCTGGCACTTGCTGCCGGAACGGTCCTGGGTCTTGGCGCCCAAAATGCCATTTGGGAAGGCTGGTTTGTAGATCGGCTTTTTCAAGCCAAGTCTCTGTTGTCTTCAGAAAACAAAAACCAAAGAGCACCGGTGGCCGTTGTCGGGCTTGATCAGGTGTCTCTAAATTCCGACCGGCTGGCGACAGTCCCTCGTGTTTTCATGAGCCCAGTATTGGCAACAGCAGGGCAGGCGGTTCTTGACGCTGGCGCGGCGGGCGTCGGCTATGATTTCGTTTTTGCTTTTAGTGCTGACTCATTTGCTGACCCCAACACGGGCGAGGAGCGCTTGCGTGGTTTTGACCGGCCGTTCCTCAGGTTTCTCTATCAAAACCGCGGTAAGGTCTTTGTATCCCGCACCAGTACAGGCGTGCCGCACCGTGCTATTTCCGCCGCTGCCGGCACGTCTGGGGTCCGCTTTGCCGAAGTTACCCCCGATACGGATGGCGTTGTCCGCCGGCATACGCCAGAGCTTCCGCTCATAGATTCTCCTTTATTGATTGATGCCTTGTTGGCGAGCGCGGAAGCCTCAGTTTCGACAAGCTACACGATGATCCCGGAGCATCGGATTGCGTCATCGATACCCTACCTGTCCTTGATTGATTTGCTGGCGCTGACCGAAACAGAAGCAGGGCGCGAGGCCATCAAGGCGTTTTCTCAAGACCGAGTAATCCTGTTTGGCAGCACCATGCCAAATGAGGATGAACACCTTTATTCCGACAGGTTTTTACCGCAACTGACTGCTGAGATTGCTGAAACGGGTAAAAGTGGCCGTCCAGGAGTCCGGCATGCGACTGCCGGGGTTTTTGTTTTAGCCGATATGGTCGGGGCGGCTTTGTCGGGCCGCATTGCCCTGGATCCGCCGACTGGCACGTTAGTGATCCTGGCACTCGCCTTTGCAATTGGCGGGACGGTCGCTGGCCTGCTTTTGCCTCTCCCGGTTTTGCCAGTGGTTGCCGTTGCCGGAATTTCAGTTGCGTTCGGCATCAGTCTCATTGGGTTGCAATCGGGCTATCTGATAGCGCCGGGTGTTGCGCCTGTGGCTGTGGTAACTTCCATGATTGTGGCCGCGATTGGTAAGGTTGGCGTTTTGCAGCGGCGGCAACGATCCCTGGTCAACCTGTTCGGTCACTATCTGTCCGAGGATGTGATCAAGCAAATGGCGGATTCCGAGGAACTTCCAGCCCTTGGAGGTGAAACGCGCCACGTGGTCGTGGCGTTTCTCGACATCGTCGGTTTTACGAAGATGTCCGAAAAACTGCCCGATCACGAGGTGGTTCGGGTGGTCAACACCTGTTTTGATATGATCGGTCAGGTCATTACCAAGCATGGCGGTTACATCGATAAATACATTGGCGATGCCATCATGGCTGTCTGGAATGCGCCGAACACGGTCGAAAACCCCGAACAAGCGGCCGTCGATGCCTCTCGTGAGATCATAGCCCTGCTGGATCAGATCCGAAAAGAGACAGGCCAGAGCAGCCTTGATCTCCGCATTGCCTTGAATGCCGGTCCTGTGCTTGTCGGAGACATTGGCGGAGAACACCGTCGCTCTTTCACGGTTATGGGCACCACCGTCAACACGGCCAGCCGGATCGAAAGCGTTGCGAAGGACCGAAAGGTTCGGCTGGCGTTCAGCGACCCGGTTGCCAGCAATCTGCAAGATGGATATCCGGTCAAAAGCATCTGGAGCGGCAGATTGCGCGGCCTCAGTCATGACACTCATGTTTTCACGGTCGATGAGCCTGCCGTTTTCATGGAGGGCGAAACACTGTCAGTACCGGGCGGCGATGCATCGGCACGAGCGGTCAACTTGTTCAAAGTCTCAAATTAGTCTTTGAGGCGTTGATACCTTTTTTCCAATCACCTGAAACCAAGTTGCTGCCAGGTTGTTCGCGATTTAGGGGCGGGGGTTCTGTCCAGTAGCACTCCCCGGAGGCAGCTAAAGCATACGCATTGCTCTAAAGTTTCGGAGACCCAGCGCTTTTCGCCGGGCAATTTGATCTGTTGTCCGGACCACTTGATGCGAAAAAAGGCCGGTTTTTGACCGGCCTTTTATGTCTTGCTCAGTGTCCTGACAAGCGGGGCTTACGCGATCTGTCAGTACCTGCTGCCGATCGCTCCACCTATGATGCCGCCAACAACACCGCCCATGAACGCTGCGCCTGCGGTGTTGCCACCGTTGTTGTTATTGTTTTGCTGGCGGGTGTTCTGATTACGGTTGGTTGCCGTGTTGGCCCGTGTGGTACTGCTGCGGGTTTTCTTGGCAGCAGCTGCTGCCGCCCGCTTGCGGTTCACTTCGGCCACATAGGCTGCGTATTGAGCCTCGGTCTGAGACGTCAGCAGCACATACTGGGCAGCTGTGAAGTATCCACTCGGAACCAAACCGTTCTGGGTCTGCCAGGTGGTGATACCGGCGCGGGTTTTTGGGCCGAAGGCACCATCCGGGCGGCCAACATTGTTGCCGGTGAGGTTCAACCGGGTTTGGACTTCGCGGCGTGCCGTGCGGTTCCAGCCGATCGACGCTTCGGTATCCGCAGTGCCTGCAACCGATTCTTGCGGATCCGGAAGATTGGTCGCAGTCGTCGCGACACCAGTCTCTGTTGCTTGGTCAGCTGCTGTCGAGTTCCGGGACGCAACCTGCGTTCCAGACTGAAGGCGTTTGATGGCGTTCCGCGCGAAGTTCTTGAAAGTCCCTTCCGGATAGGCCGACAGATAGGCCTCATAGTCGGCAATCGTGTCGCTTTCCTTCACCGTGTTCCAAACAAGCTTTTCCCGCTCCCAGGCAATTGTGGATTGGGTCGCTGCGGCAGAGGCCGCCGGAGCAGTCGCCTGCGGCGCCGTTTTGGCCGTGTCACCAAGGCCGGCAACTTGCTGGGTGCCAACGTCAGTCTGTTTGTTCAAGAACACTTCCCCGATCAGGGAGGCATTCACCCACGGGCGCTGACGCTTTTCAGTTGCGTCATAAACATCACCAGTGACCCGGGTCATGACAGTCTGAATGGAAGCGTTCGGTGTGTCGATGTGACGGATCAAAGCGGATGTAAACGGCGAGTTGCTGCCTTCACCATCGAGGGCTACATCGCCCGGGCTCGTTGAAAACGCGATCACAGAGCCTTCACCGCCGGTCTCCTGGACCTTGATCTCGGCAAGGCCAGTGCCGACACTGCCAGACCGGCTTGGCCCCATCCGGCGCGCCAAGGTGCGGGCCAGCGGGTTGTCCCGGCAAGCATCCAGGAAGACCATTTGCACTTTCACGTCTTTCGACATCTGGCGCATGATGAAGTCAACCGAGATTGTCTCAAAATCGATTGAGGTCTCGTCTTCTATTCTGGCGTCAACCGGGATTAGAAGGTTTTGGCCGGCGATCTGCATGCCGTGGCCAGCATAAAAGAGGATGGCAATGTCTGCCCCGTAGGCCTTCTTTGCGAACTCCATAACCGTCCGGCGCATGTCCGAATAGGTCTGGTCCATGCCGGACACAACGTCGAAACCGAGGCCGCGGAGTTTTCCGGCCATTACTTCGGCATCATTGGCCGGATTTGGCAGTGCGACTGTGTGTTCATAGGCGCCATTGCCGAGTACAAGCGCAACGCGTTTCGCCAACGCAGGTGAGGTGCCTGCCAATGCAATTACAAGCACGGCGATCAAGTGTTTGAACATCTCCATGTCCTTTCATCGATCTGGTGTCGCCGGTCGGTTGATCCGATCTTGTTCAGATATTCGTTCGTCTTTGAACTCATAATACCTGCAGACGCGCTTTTAGATTGTAATGTGTGTCACAAGAGGCCGGAAAAGACAGGTTTGCTGTCAGAGGCTGGAATGAGCCCAGCAATTCCGCCAATTTCGTTTGCCCCAAATCGGTAACGATTATAGACGGAGCCAAGTAAATTGGCCACGCTTAAGTGCTCGCATGGAAAGCGGAGGTTAAAATATGCCGGAGGTTTTTGAAAAAATGGCACGCCCAACGGGACTCGAACCCGTGTTTCCGCCGTGAAAGGGCGGCGTCCTAGACCGCTAGACGATGGGCGCGCGGTCGACGCGGTTGCGTCGTGGGGAGGCTTATAGGCGGGAAATGATTGGCCCGCAAGTGCCTTTTGGAGAAAATTTCACAGGCCCGGAAACTCGGGCCTGTGCTTGTTGAAAACCAGCGATCAGCCGGAAATCATTTGTCTGAGCTCTGCGGGGATACCTTTAGCCGGATCACCACTCGCCAGTGTTGCCCATGGACGCCCAGGGTTCCCTGATTTCAAGGGCCTGGCCTTTTTGCAGAAGCTCGAAAGAGATGTTGTCCGGGGAGCGAACAAATGCCATGCGGCCGTCGCGCGGCGGGCGATTGATGGTCACACCTTTGCTCTGCAAAGCCTCGCAAAACTCATAAATGTTGTCGACTTCATACGCGAGGTGACCAAAGTTGCGGCCGCCGGTGTATTCTTCCGGATCCCAGTTATAGGTAAGTTCCAGAACCGGACGGGCGTTTTCCTTCGCGCTTTCAACGTCATCAGAGCTTGCAAGGAACACAAGAGTGAACCGGCCCTGTTCGCTTTCATAGCGGCGGGTTTCGGTCATGCCCATTTTGTTGCAATAAAAATCGAGCGAGTCTTCCAAATTGGAAACACGAACCATGGTGTGCAAATAACGCATGTCTTACCCTCTTTAGCAGCGTTTTAAATTTGATGGAGCAACGGACCGGCTCATGAAGATCATCACCGAACTGGCCGAAGCGCAGGAATTTGTGTCGTCTTTCGCCGAAATGCCCACGGGATCGATCGTGGCTTTGACGGGCGCGGGTATCTCAACTGATTCCGGCATCCCGGATTTCCGGTCACCCGGTGGTATTTGGTCTCAACGTGCTCCTGTTCAATATCAGGATTTTCTGGCTTTTGAAGAGAGCCGTCTTGAAGATTGGGACCGCCGGTTCGAAATGCAGTCGTTTTTCTCTGACGCAGAACCGAATGCAGCGCATCTTGCACTGAGCAGTCTTGATGCAAATGGACAGTTGTCCACCTTGATCACGCAGAATGTCGACGGATTGCATCAGCGATCGGGAGTTTCAGCGGGCAAACTGATCGAGCTGCACGGCAACTCCACCTTAGCCACCTGTCTGGCTTGTGGCCGCGAGGCCGCCCTGGATGATCAAAAAATCGCTGTCGAGGCTGGGATCAGTCCGTGCTGCACGGCGTGTGGCGGGCTTTTGAAAGCAGCGGTCATTAGTTTCGGTCAGGCCATGCCGGAAAAGGAAATGGAACGGGCGGTGGACGCATGCCAGTCCTGTGATGTGTTTCTCGTGCTCGGCTCTTCCCTGGTGGTGCACCCGGCTGCGCAATTGCCCGTTATCGCAGCCCGCAGCGGTGCAGATCTGGTGATTCTCAACCGGGAAGAAACGCCAATCGATTCGATCGCGAAAGCTGTCTTGCGGACGCCACTCGCGGCGACTTTCGCAAATTTTCCTATGAAATCGGCGTAAATCGCTGAAATCGTCTGTGGTTAGTCTGTTAATTTTTCTTTGCGGCAAAATGTGCGGTGTTATCCTTTTGTTAGGAATCAGCTGGCGGGTGCGTGGTTATCGGGCCCAAAGCTGGTAGATGTGCACCAGAGACGGGACATTTGATTATGGGGGTTAAAGCCGCACGGGATCCCCGCGCACTCGAAGACCTGACGGAAGATGTTGCCGTCGATGTATTCGAGGTTGCCGGAACGATTAAATGGTTCGACGTCGGTAAGGGCTACGGCTTTATCGTGCCGGACAGTGGCGAGACAGACATTCTGCTTCACGTGACATGCCTCAGGCGGGACGGCTTCCAAACCGCTTACGAAGGTGCACGTGTCGTGTGTGAGGTTTTGGACCGGCCGCGCGGGCTTCAGGCGTTTCGTATCCTTTCCATGGATGAGAGTACGGCCGTTCACCCGTCTCAATTGCCGCCTTCGCGGACCCACGTCCAGGTGGTCCCGGAGACCGGCTTCGAGACCGCGACCGTCAAGTGGTTCAACCGTGTGAAGGGCTTCGGTTTCCTGACACAAGGTGAGGGGACTGAAGACATCTTCATCCATATGGAGACGCTTCGCCGGTATGGCATTACCGAACTTCGGCCAGGCCAAGAGGTGCTTGTGCGCTTCGGTACCGGTCCGAAGGGACGCATGGCCGCAGAGATCCGGCCGGTCGGAAGCGGAACGCACATTCCAGCGTCTCATTGAACCGGGACACATCACAGGTTACGGCCGGACATGTTCCGGCCTTTTTTAATGGTGTATCTGGTTAAGACCTGTCTCAACCGGAGTTCTCATGTACCCGTACCAATTACCCCGATCCGTCGCCCTGGCATTGTGTGTAAGCTTTGCCATCCTTTTGAGCGCCGTCAGCAACGGGTCGTTTGCCGGGAACAGTCAAACGCTTCCAACCGAGCTGCTGACCGTTATTTCCGGCACGAACGAACATCGCTTCACGGTGGAAGTGGCTTCAACGGATACGCAGCGGGCGAAGGGGCTGATGTTCCGCGAAGAAATGGCAGCCGAACATGGCATGCTGTTCATATTCGACGGCGAATTCGAGCGCCATTTCTGGATGAAAAACACACCGCTGCCGCTCGATATTATTTTCATTTCCTCTCAAGGGACGATCGTCAGCATTGCAGCCGATACCACGCCGTATTCGGAAAAAGTCATTCCGTCTGGCGCGCCGGCAAAATTTGTTCTTGAGCTCAATGCGGGAACTGCGGCCAAGCTTGGCATCAAACAGGGAGACGAAGTTGTTGCCGGCTCGATGGGACTGAACGACGCCTGACGAAACCTGTGTCTTTGGTAGTGCGTCACCGCCCAGAAATTGACTATCCACAAGCATGAACTCAGGGCGTGACTTTCGCTACTTGACGAACGAAGCAAACGCGGATACACCGCCCGGACCAGCCGTCGGGGTATAGCGCAGCCTGGTAGCGCATCTGGTTTGGGACCAGAGGGTCGCAAGTTCGAATCTTGCTGCCCCGACCACTTTTTCTTTTCACGAAAAAATCATGCAGGCCAACCAGCAAACCCTTCGTTTGTCTGAATTTTGGTCTGATCACAGCTGCCACTCTGAGGAAATCGGGGAAGTTGTGTTCTTTTTCTTGTGCATCCCGCAGCCGTGTCCCACCCTTGATAAGGGGCGGGAGAAAAGCGGCGGTACCGCTTTTGCCTGGGCCAAGCAGGGCAAGATGTTTAGCGATCAAAAACACCAAACGACTTTGGAGGTGGCCGCGGCGACCGCCGTTGTAAAAGCGCTAATCATGGACGTCGGTCTGACTGTTAGGGAAAGCAGCGATTTTGGTCTTTTCGAAGAGACCATCCGGAAGACTGAAGACAAGTATCTGATGGAGGACTTTTCGCCCCGGTTTTTCGATCTCCACGGTTCAACGGCTTTTTGGATCGGTGCGTATGACGAACGAGGAAATGTCGTTTCCGTGCAGGCTGCAAAGGTTGAGGATCTCCAGGACCGGAGCCTCGCAGAACACTGGCAGCAACAGCAACGGCGGATTTTTGTTGATCCAAATCCGCAAGCGCGTTTCGGCAACGAACATGCTCACGATGCGTATTTCCTCCGGGGGAAGATTGTTTATCACGGCAATTTATGGCTGCGCCGGGATGTCCGCGGCAGAGGCCTTGCTGAGCCTTTGACCCAACTTGGCTTTCTTGTGGCCCTTTTGAAATGGTCGCCTGACTATCTCTACGGTTTAATGGCCGCAACAGCAGCTGAAAAAGGGTTCGGCATCCGGGTCGGGTACCGGCGGTTTGTGCCCCGCGGTACGCATTGGGAGCTTGCCCCCGGCCACATCCGGCCGGATGATTGGCTGGTGTATTCCACCCGCAGCGACCTTATTGGCCTAGCGCGGACGATTTCGGCTACAGGCGGCGTTGCAGATCCTGAATAACGCCGTAGTAGGCGCATATCTGATAGCTTGCCGCTGGTGCAGGCCTGATACCGACAATCAGCCTTTCGAACGCGATTTCGTATGTCTCGCCATCAAGTGAGATCAGTGTGCGGGCATAACCGTAGTAGGGCCTAATATTGAGCGCCGCTTTATAAGCATCGGCAGAAGCTTTTTCCAATTCCGGATCAGGTGTCCGCAATTCGGATGCCGGACCGCCGGCGGCTTCCGGGCTTGCCCACTGATCGCCGAACAGCAGGCGTTGACTGGATTCGCGTCCAACATAGAAAATCGGAGGAGGTGCCACGTCTGATACCTTGTCGGAACACAGGCTCAAATAATTGATGTAGGGTTTGAGCGTGCCTGGTGTGGCCTGGTGCGACGCGGATTGAATTGCTTCATAGAATTCAGATAGTTTCGAGTCCGCAAGGCCTTGTTCTATTACCTTGGTCCCAAGCTCTGTGAATGTAGATGCCGGACGTGTCAGCACGGTATTACGGTACCTTTTTCGTTTCGCCTTACCGGTTGAACGCTGTTAACAGCAAGGACATGACGTTCAAGAACTCTTCCTGTTTCTCGGGCGGGAGATCGGAAACGTCTTCAACGGCGTAGTCGAGCGTCAATATCATGTTCCACATTTCGCTGAGATTTGCAGCGTCAATGTCAGCGCGCAATCCGACCGGATCCAGGCGCCGTGTTTCGGGCAGATCAAAAGAGATCTGGTCATCGCTCTTAAAACCAAAGAGGTTCTGAAAGTGATGTTGCATGACTTGTTTTCCTGTTATTGGGTGAGCGGTTCAGACTTTCATATCCCGGTCACCAACTTTTGCCGGTGTTCTTATTTGCCTAGTTAGTGGGTGGCAGAACTTAACGGCAGAATGCACTCGTAACTTTTTCATTCCTGATAAATTAATATCACAGGTTGTGTTTCTGCGCTATGTTGCAACGCAGCTGGGTCTCCGAATTTCTTTCACATCATTAATTCAGTATTGCTGCGAAGCACCACTTCTGGCCGGAATCTTTTTTGCGGCAATCCGTTGCTGTCAGAAACATGGGTTTGCTCTTGGTGCAGTGCAAATTGGCGCACGAAACCAGAACAGGTCGACTGCAGATATTGACTTCCGGATAAAACGAGGGAACAAGCTGATTTGAGATTTGTCACATGTCAAAATGAGCACAGGATAAGACCTATGGTCGCGCGCATTTACCAGCCGGCAAAAACGGCGACGCAGTCCGGTAAGGCCAAAACGCAAAAATGGGTTCTGGATTTTGAACCGGAGGTCGCCAAGTCCGTCGAACCTTTGATGGGCTACACATCGTCTTCGGATATGAAACAACAAGTGCGCATGGTGTTCGAAAGCCAGGAAGATGCCGTCGCTTATGCAAAGCGCCAGGGGATCCCATATCGTGTAGAGAAATCACAGGCACGTGTGGTGCGCGGTGCCGCCTACGCTGACAATTTCAAGTTCGACCGGGTCGCTCCCTGGACGCACTAAACGGACAATGATGTCCCTGTGGTCATTCAAAATTGATTGTTGAAATGATTGTTTTGATGTCGACAGGATTGGCGGCTTTGCCGCACAAAGGGCTCAGCAATCGCTAGCTCACGGCCCCGTAGCTCAGCTGGATAGAGCACTCGCCTTCTAAGCGAATGGTCGCAGGTTCGAATCCTGCCGGGGTCGCCAATTATTCTTCTTATGCAATTTTTAAAGATATGAAGCTGATGGACCGGCTCTGACGGTTAGCCATCTCAGTTTCAGTAGTGCCAAGAAGCGGTCGTTTTCAGTTGCGAATAGTCGCACACTTATGATCTTCGAACGCAGACCGAAGCAGTCTTCAACTGCATTGAGCCCCTTTTGACAGCACTTGGTTTTTGGACGAAAAAAGACCGGGATCCCGTGTCCCGGTCAGTCTTTGGAGCGTTGTACTGAAGCTGGACAAGCTGCGATCCAGTTAGGAACAGGACCGCTGCCGCCAAAATGGCAATGGGGCCAGTGTTTCAGGTGCCCGTGCTGGTTTGATTGACCATCAAGGGGGTTACCTTGGACTTCAGCATGGTGTCGAGATCTTCGCTGCCGTCTTCAAGGGATTGAAGCGCCATATCGAGGAAATATGAGCAAAAGGTCCGACCGTCTTTGTCAGCTTCCTTTTGCGTATAGCGGATCATACGCTTGATGGCCTCTACAGGAGGTTCCTGATCAAGTTTTGGGTCTGTTTTAACGTTGGTCTGAGACATAATACCACCCACCAGTGTTGCCGTCTTTTGGAGGTTTCCTGCACTCTGGAAGCCTTTCAAGATCGTCATGTTGTTCTTGAAGCGTGATACGAGCGTGATAAAGTCTTCGTGTATTTCACGCAGCGTTGCATTCTGGGTTGTGTGGCCGCTGTCATAAATGACGTGAGTGAAGGAATTCTTACGGTGACGATCCCAGTTCCACACTTTGCGGGTCTCGGGCGGCCGATGCTGAAGGGGGCAGACGGCGATCCTGTCGCGACCAAAACCCGCAAGGCACTTGCTATCCTCGGTTATGTTAGCCGTATCAGTGACTTGAGTGCATCCCGCGAGGCCGTCGCCGATCTTCTTTGGAGCAGTGCGACCGGACACAGGGGCATGCAATCGCTTCGCCAGGCGTTAAAACAGTTGAAAACGGCAGAAGAAATTGCCGGGCTCGATGTGGTCAAAACCCAAGGCGGGCATATTCAAATCCTTGCGGGAAGTCTGCCAACTGATCTGGCGTGCCTCTTGGACCTGCTGAACACCTCCGATTCACCGGATTTCAATACCGCGATTGCTTTGTGGCGCGGCGACTATTTGACAGGTTTTGAGGATATCGATCCTGTCTTTACGGATTGGCTGTTGATTGAGCGTCAGCGCATCCGGGACGAGGTGATGGATGCCGCGCTGAAACACCTTTCTGGCGCAGTTGTTGCTGCAGCCACCCCCGGGGCGGAAGCTGCCGCCCACTTCCTTCTGCATATGGATCCCGCCTTTGAGCCGGCTCACCGTGCGCTGATCCAGATCTATCTGCATCGCGGCCAACGGGAGCGGGCAGAACAGCAATTGCGTGCCTGTGAGCGCGAGCTGAAAGAGTTGGACGGTGTGCCGGAACAGGAAACCCGGGATTTGTTGTCAGCAACTGCGCGCTCAGGCCCGCCAAATGCGCAATTGGTGCTGAGCAGGCCGCAGAACCCAGAATTCTGGCAAGATACGGATGGAAGCGATGTCAGGGTCGTGCATCACGGGTCGGACAATGTTATTCATTTCCCCAAGGTTTCGATTATTTCGTCCGAGTTGGCCCGCACTGCGCCCAACGATGGAATTTACTTGCGCGAGGAGATTGTCAGCGGTCTTTCCGCATATAGGTCTTTTGATCTCTTTCAATCAGATTACTTCGGCGATGCGGAAGGACCTCCGCCCGTGCTGGTTCAGGGCGACGATGGAGGAAATTTTCTACTTCGTTTTCAACATAATGATCGTTCCGGCAGAGTATTGATCCAGTTTGAGGACCGTGCCGAAGGACGGATTGTGTTCAGCGAAGTCGTCGACTTGCAAGAGTGGGATGGTATCGAGAATGCGGCCAGTCACACAATAGGTCGCATCTACAGTCACGTGACAAACAAGCTTCGGAATCCGAAAAACAGTTCTGCGTTTGCGCGGTGGTGCCAGGCGGAAGCCTTGATGGTGGAGTTTGATCCGAAATCTGACCGGAAGGCATTGCAAATCCTGGAGGAGATTTCCAAGCGCCATAGCACGTTCTCAATGTCGTACTCCGGAAAGGCCTTGGTGAACATTAAACAGCTATTGCACTACCGGGTTGAGGATCGCGACAGTGTCCTGTCGTGGGATGAGATTATGTCACTGTGCGAACATGCCGTGAGACTGGACCCATGGCAGCCGATTAATCTGAGAACTCATGGGTGGGCGCTTATCCAATCCGGCTTGGCCGATGAGGCGCGCCGGTCGTTTATGCAAGCCATTCGTTTGAACAGCGTCGATCCAATCAATCTAATTTCAGCTGCTGAAGGCTTGGCATTTGCCGGTGAAGTTGAGCTTGCTCGGAGCAAAGCGGAAAAGGCGATGAACCTGTTCACAACCGTGCCGCGGGTCTTCTACGAGTATTACTCTCTGGTTTTTTTCGCATCCGAAGATTTCGAAACGGCTGCTAAAATAATTGAGCGCGCGTCCTACAAGAGCGTTGTTGGGCTGACAACGCGAGTCGCTGCACTTGTATGTGCAGGGAAAGACGCCGAAGCCCTGGATCTTTTGAGCCGGCATAGCGAAAGCTTGGCCACGGTAATCGATCAGGCTGGGTTAGGTACGGGCGACCCCGATGAGTGGGGGCGACGTATCAACTTCTTCCAAGACCCCAAAACACGCGCCTCATATGACCGCGGTGTTCAGCTGGTCAAGAGATACTTCTTTGGCGACAGGGCTGCGATCTAGTTGATCAGGAAAACTGACGGGCAAGTGGGACAAGGTAACCGGGATCTGCCTTATCGATCTTCTTCTGGTTCAGGCGATAGGGGAGCACTGTCGTCTTGGCCTGTGTGGCGTCAATAACCTCGAAATCCATCAATTGCACTGCATGCTCCGGCAAACCAATTTTCCGTAGTTCATCCTTTGGATTCTGGATAAGCTTTCGACGCATTTCCTTATCCGTCCGAGCGTGAGCGAGCAGCTGACCGAGTGCAACAACGTTGCTACGGTAATGAGGAAACCTGGCCATCGGGGAAAACCTTGTGGGTGCGGTTGAAGATTGCGACCGGAGTTGGTGGCCTCCGGTCGCAGGTGCAAGAAAGATCGGTCGTCGATCAGTCCGGCATTTCTTCATAATGACAGCTCGCCAACGCCAAGCGGCCAAGCTCTTCGAAATAAGTTTCATCACCTGCTGCAACGCGTGCTTCATCAATCTTTGCCGGGATGACCAGATGCACCTTGTCCGCGGTGTCGGCATAGATTTTTACATCTGTGGCGAGGCCGAGCTCCGACAGCGCGGCTTCCGGGTGTTCGGCAAACTTGGCGCGTTCTGTTGAGTTCTGGATGATTTCACCAAGTTTCGAACCAATGGCCAGTTCGCGATTGGTAGTTGAAAGAGTGTGCATGCTAAGCCTCCAGTTTATTCGGTTGTATGTTTTTAAATTTTGTCGGCGGCAAAAGTAATAATAGCCCCGAAACTGGAAAGTAATCACGTTGTATCGATACTGTAAGTAACAATATATTCTGACTACTTGATCCTGCACAAAAACAATGCATCAATATTTTTGTAAAACAATGGAAAAACGTAAATGCTACCGCTTCGCAATTTCTAATGAGTCTGTTGATCAAAAAATATACTTGATCATGTTCTCAGGAATGCTTTAGTCGCAGAACGTTTTTGTGTGGGGGAGCGATGCAGCGTTTTATGCCAGAGGTTCTGAGTGGGCTTGTGAGTGCCGGTCTGATCGCGGGCACGGAGCGAGATGTGAGACCGGTCAATCCGGATGCCGAGCACGCTCTCCGGCTGTTTGAGCCAGTCTTGCGAGCCGGCCGGGTTCGCCTGGTGCCTGTCTCTCTTCCAGGCTGTCCAATCCATTTTTGTACCGCTGTTGTTACGCCTCAGGACTCTGATGAGCAGCGTACGGCAAAGGCGACCGGGTCCTTCGCTGCCGGTGGGCAAGCAAATACGAAAGTTGGTGCATCTATTAGTTGTATTGGGGAGGTTGCTGAAAGATTAACCCTTTGTTCTCTTGGGCAAGATGATCCGCGGGTTGTTGGCTTTACGAAGGGTGAGTATCAACCAGATCTTGCTTCCATACTGGGATTTAGCGAGGCCCAGACGATCGATTTGCTTCGCAAGCGAACGGAGTTGGGGCGGGGGTCCCGTGGTTCTGTTTTTGACTGGAGTAGGTTGAGTAATCGTCTTGTTCGAGCGAGTAATTTGTTAAACGGGACTGAGGCGCGGCTACCTGCATTTGCGGCGCTTTTCGGAGAAGTTGTTCTCGAACAGGGTCTCACGGTAGGCGTTTCGTCAACAGTTGGGTGTGCGGTCTGGTCTGACTTGAAAGGCGCGCGGGAGCGGGCTGTGTTAGAGCTTGCAGAGCGCGATGCAGTGGCCCAGGCCTGGTACAACCGCTTGGGGATAACAGTGGTACCCAGGCCGGTTTTGCGCGAAAAAATTTCTGACAACTTGATAAGATATCTGTCTGAGCGCCGCCGAAAGACGACGATTTGCAGGGTCGAAACTGATCTACCGGTCCATGCGGCTGTTGCCATTTCTCATCGCGACGATGGTCACGCGGCAGCGTTTGGTGCTTGTGCCGAATGGGATCTCGGATCAGCGATGTTCGGAGCAATCACCGAAATGCTGCAGGGAGAAATCTCTTTGTCTGCGATGGAGACTGCGTACCCAGATCGTCCCCATGAGCAAGGCAGCAAAATTCCATCTCAGCTTCTGTATGCCCGCGAGAGATCGATCCTGGATGATTGGCCAGTTGGAGAAGCCGCGGAAACGGCTGCTATATCTGAAGCCGAAGTCTTTACTTATGACGGATTGTTGGAGGCTTTGCGGCAAAAGGGAATAACAGTTTGGGAGTTTGATGCGACACGTCCGGATCTTGGTGTTCCCTGCATCAAACTGTTCTCACCCGAATTGTGCACCTGGCAGCCGCGGTTTGGCAAAGACAGGCTCTTTAGAGGCGTGGTCGAGCGCGGGCTGCGCACTGAACCTGAACGGGAAGAGGTCTTCGCAGAGCGCCCGTTCCCATTCTAGCCATGCTCAGGAGCACTTTGATCCTGTTGCAGTCTGTTAATTGACGGGGACCGGCCGGCCGTCGGCTTGCGGCCGCGCCAGCGTCATGACCCAGAAATTCCGCCATTTTCCATTGCTGCGATTGGTGCGGGCAATGCCAACACGCGTCACATACGGATTGAGCAAGTTCTTGTTGTGGCCTTCGGAACCTTGCCAGCCGCGGAAAGCTGCAGGCAGATCTGCATAACCGGCACCAAGGTTCTCTGCAGCTGCGTAATTTGGGTACCGCGCCTTGTCGAGCCGCTGGGAAAGGCCGAAGGCGCTGTGCTGCCAGGTGTCCATGCTGTCGCGTTTGGCAATGTGCCGCGCCATATCTTGCGAGACACCATCGAGCGCCGGATCGTGACGCAAGGCCGGAAGACCATTCTTTGCGCGATAGGCATTCACCATCGCCATGAGAGAAGAGGTGCTGACATCGACATCTGTAAAGACCGGCCGGTCTTCCAATTCGCCTTGCCCGCCAGGCAGCGCACCGCAGCCTGCCAAGAAAGCAAGGAGCAAGATCAAGGGCAGGGGGCGCAGGCACCGAATAGCTCTGTTTCTCTGGCTGCCGAAAATCATTGTCACGCGTCATCTCCGGGCCAGGAAACACCCTCATCGGCAAAGAAGTGATGCGGTCCGGGATATGCCTCGACATAGGCCATATGGGTCACTGAGCCTGCTTGCGGCGTATGGTGATGGAGGAAATAAGCGGGCGGTTCGAAGTTGAACATCGGCGGCCCATCTTCGGTCAAATCCAAGACGACCTGGTGGCCCGTGCTGGGGGCGAGAGTCATGATCTTGCCCGCGAACTCCGCGATGATGGGGCGGTGCAAATGACCGCAAAGCAGCCGCTGAATGTGCTTGTGCGGACCGATCACCTCTGCGAGCGCATTGGCATCATTCAGGCCGATTGCATCCATGTGCTGAATACCGCTGAGGGCAGGCGGATGGTGGAGGGCGATGAGCGTTGGTCGGTTGTCGTCCGAGAGACGGTCGGAAAGCCAGTTCAGTTGCGGTGTTCCGAGTTCGCCATTCGGTTTACCGGGGATGTTGGTATCAAGCGCAATAAGCCGTAGATCGCCAATTTCGGCGGTGTAGCAGAGCTTGCCATCCACATCGCCATCCATACCCGGAAACCCGGACATCTCGCGCCGCATATCGGCGCTGCCGTCGTGATTGCCGGGGATCATGAAAACCGGCATGGCGAGCCGCGACAGGATCTGCCGGGCCAGCGCATATTCCCGAGGATCGCTCTTGTCCGTGAGGTCTCCGGTCAGAACTACTGCGTCCGGGCGTGGCGTCAGGCCATTCAAGGCCGGAATCGCCCGTTCTGCCAGCATGTTGGTATCGGAGACACGGTAGCAGGCAAGTCCGCGCGGACGAAGATGCAAATCGGTAATATGTGCAATGAGTGCCATATAATCGCCAACTGAATATTGCGAGGAATCGTCCCCATGACGATAGCTTCACAGAGTTTGGGTGCAAGCAGTGTTTCCCTTTTCAAAAAGCTCATGTAGGAGATGCACACACATTCTTTTTGAAAGGCTGGGATCAAGCCCATTTGATCCTCGCGGAATCGGGTCGTAATGGCAGAAACGCAATCGGCAGCGGCAGGCAGTGCGCAACCGGAGAAGTCCGGAAGTCAAATGAAAAAGCCCATATGGCTGCGCATCTTCGGCCATGATGTGACCGCACCGCTCCTGTTGCTCGCCTTAGCGCTTGTTTTGTTCGTTCCGGGTCAGTGGACTGTGCCGCCGCTGGACCGCGATGAGCCGCGTTTCACGCAAGCGACCAAGCAAATGCTCGAAACCGGCGACTATGTCGACATACGGTTCCAGGATCAGGCCCGCCACAAGAAGCCGGTTGGCATTTATTGGCTGCAGGCGGCGGCAGTCAAACTTACCGGGCATGATGCGTCTGCACCGCTTTGGGTGTATCGCTTGCCCTCAATCATTGGCGCGACATTGAGCGTTCTGGCGGTTTTCTGGTTGGCAAGAGCGTTCATGGGCCCCTCAGGAGCGCTCGTTGCCGGCGGCTTTGTCGTTCTTGCCATCATCCTTGGTGTTGAAGCGCGTCTTGCGAAAACCGATGCCACCCTTTTTGCAACGATTGTTATAGCTCAGGGCACCCTGGCGCGGCTCTGGTTGAGGAACAGCTCCGACAGGGCCTGGGGCCTTGCTTTCGTGTTCTGGACCGCGCTTGCTGCAAGTGTCTTGGTCAAGGGACCTGTTGGCCCGATGGTCGTCGGGTTCACCGTTGTTGGCCTGATAATCACCGGCCGCAATTTGAGTTGGTTCAAAGGGGCCGTTCCGCTGGCCGGGTTCATCTGGTTCTTCTTGCTGGTGCTGCCTTGGTTCGTCGCCATCTGGATCGCTACGGACGGCACATTCTTTACCGAAGCGATCGGCAAGGATCTGCTCGGAAAAGTCTCTGAGGGGCAGGAGGGGCATGGGGCCCCGCCGCTGACCCATCTCGGCGCCATGTTTGGCGTGTTTTGGCCGCTTCCAGCATTCTTCCTGCTTGCTTTGCCGATGATGTGGCGCGAGCGGACAAGCCCTTTGGTGATCTTCGCAGCTTGCTGGTTCTTCCCGAGCTGGGTGGTTTTTGAACTCGTTGCGACGAAGCTGCCTCATTACACAATGCCTTTGATGCCCGCTCTTATTTTGCCCGTGGCGGCCGCGCTGATTGAAGGCGCCGGGTCCCAATCAGCCAGATGGCTGCGCTGGGTGGCGGCAACCTTGTTGGCGGTGCCGGCCATAGGAATTGCGGCCGCAGCCTTCGGAGGCCCGTTTGCGCTCGGTACCTGGCCGTCCCCTCCAGGGGCGATAGTCACCGGGATTGGCGCTGTGTTTGCGGTCTTTGCCGCAAGCCGCCTGCTGCGTGGACCAGCGCTCTATGCTCTGCCAGCTACTACGCTGACCGCAATTTGCGTTGCTATCGGTGTATGGGGTTTTTCAGGACCGGCACTGACCACGATCTGGGTTAGTCCGAGGCTTGTGACTGCGATGGACGAGATACCGGGATGTGCAAACCGGGATACACGTCAGGTGGTTACGACTGGTTTCCATGAGCCAAGTTTCATTTTCCTGGAAGGGACAAACACCAAGATCGCGCCGGAGGCTGAAGCCGCCGAGTTCCTCGCTCAGGAACAGCCGCGGGAGAGTGGTGTTTGCCGGATCGCAGCGATCGAGAGCCGCCATGAAGAAGCGTTTCTGGCCGCAGCCAAGGAGAAGGGACTTGTCCCCGTGGTGCGAAAAAGGGTAGACGGCCTGAATATAAACGGCGGCGATGATGTCGATATTGCGCTCTATCAGTCGGCCGCGGACGCAACAGACACACAAGGCGGCAATGAGCAGTAATAGTCGGATAAAATGGGTGCTGGAACGGATGCGCGGCAATGCCCGGCGCGCCATGATCCTTTATTCCAACCGTAAGGAGCGCGGTACCGCGCAATTGCGGACATTGCCACCGGGCCAGCGGCCACAAGATATACTTGCTGTTCTTCTTTTGACGGTGGGTGTCGCGGTCGTTGCCTTTGATGCACCGACGTATCCTTGGCTGAACTCACTGCCGAACGAATACCGGACGGCCTTCCGCTCCTTCACAGACCTGGGTAAGGCGGACTGGATCCTGATTTCAACTGGCGTTCCCTGCCTCTTTCTGCTGGCACTCGATGCTGGCCGATACGCCTTCCGGATAAGAATGGCGATCGGCGCCGTCTTCACCTATGCGGCTTTCGTCTTCTACACGGTCGCAGCGTCCGGGATTGTGGTACTGATCATCAAGTGGAGCCTTGGGCGCGCGCGTCCGAAGTTATACGAGGAATTCGGCCCCGTTCATTTTGATTTCCTTGCTTTTCACGGCAAATTCACGAGCTTTCCGTCTGGCCATTCCACAACAGTCGCCGCCCTTGCGACTGCGCTTTACTTCATCTTCCCGGCTTACCGGTGGCTGATTGTTGTCAGTGCGTTCTGGCTGGCATTCTCCCGGGTGATGGCGGGGGCGCATTACCCAAGTGACGTCATTGCCGGCACGTTGCTCGGGATGACCTTTACCTTCTTCACAGTGCGTGCCATGGCCCGGCGCCGGATCGGTTTTCATATTGCGGAAAACGGCAATATCGTGCCGAACATGACGGCCATTTCGGCCAAGGCAAGCGCACGTGCCGTTTGGCAGGTTTTGCGCGGACAACGCGGAGCGCAGCGTATCGTTCCAGGCCGGGCTGCGGCCAACGAGGCGGACTGAGTGGATGTCATGACACAGAGTTACTTGGAGGCCTTGGCCGCGACAAAGGGCGGGATTGCCGTCACCGTGGTTGTTCCTGCCAAAGATGAGGCAGAGAACCTTCCCATTCTTCTGGATGAGATTGAAACGGCACTCAGCGGACGGACGTTTGAGGTCATTGTGATCGACGACGGATCATCTGACGGGACCGACATTGTCCTGCAGGACTACGCGGCAACGCATGACTGGCTGCGTCCGGTTCGGCACGAAAAGTCTTGCGGTCAGAGCTGCGCAGTGCGCACAGGACTTCAGCATGCGCGTGGTGACGTCGTCGCCACCATTGATGGAGACGGTGAAAACAATCCTGCTTATATCCCGCAATTACTTGATGCGCTTGAAGCCGCAGGGCCGTCTGCTGCGCTTGCAGCGGGGCAAAGACTGGGCCGGAAAGCAAGCCTTGCGAAACGGTATGCCTCCAAGTTCGCTAATAAACTGCGGGGCGCCATCTTAAAGGATAACACCCGCGACAGCGGCTGCGGTCTCAAAGCGCTGCGCCGTGAGGTCTTCCTTCAGCTTCCGTATTTTGACAGCTGGCACCGGTTTCTCCCGGCATTGGTGATCCGCGAAGGATACAATGTGGTGCATATTGACGTTCAGGACCGGCAACGGCGCCACGGGACCTCGAAATACGGTATCTTCGACCGGGCGTTGGTCGGGGTGCTGGATTTGTTTGGTGTTTGGTGGTTGCGCCGCCGCCGCAAAAAAATTCCCGTTGTCCGGCCGTTGACCTAATTTGACGCCACAATTCCCGAGCAGAAACGCGCCGCTGGCGTATCAAGGTAACTGGAATCCGACATGGCTGCCCTCATAGACTGGTTTCATGCAGTCTTCATTGCACAGTTTGATTTTTGGCTGATCTTCGGTCTGGCTGCGCAATCAATGTTTATGATGCGCTTTGTTGTTCAATGGATGGCGTCCGAACGTGTCGGACGATCCATCGTGCCGATTGCTTTTTGGTTCTTCTCGATTGCCGGCGGAATCATGCTGTTCACCTATGGTGTGATCAAGAAGGAGCCGATTATTATTCTGGGGCAGGGGCTCGGACTGGTGATTTATTTCCGGAATCTCTGGCTGATTTTCAAGGAAAAACGGCGCGATCCGGCAATCTGACCGCGCCATAGCTCGTGTGATATTCTGAGTGATCCGGCTGTGATCAGTCTGTGAAATCGCTTTCGTTCATGACCCGTGCCGAACCGGAAACACGGATTGAGCTTCCCTTTTCAGATCCGATTTCCGCAACGATCCGGCTGGGATGCCCCATGTCAAATCCCTGATTGATTTCGATGCGGCCCTGATGCGGCCAACCAATGTCCCGCAGATAACCGGCATAGGCAGCGCTGGCCGCCCCAGTTGCCGGATCTTCATAGACACCGCCCGAGGCAAAGGCATTGCGTGTATGGAAGAGTTGTGGCGTTTCGCTGAAGGCGATCAGAATCGTAACCCACCCATGCTTTTCCATCAGTTCACGTCCCGCTTCCTGATCATAGGTCATGTCCGAGACGGCCTCGCGTGAGTTAAGCGTCAGCGCAAAATGATCTGCGCCGCCGTGGACGAGCGCTGGCGGGATACGGATATCGATCTGATCTTTCGTGTAGCCGAAGAGATCCATAACCTCGCTCACAACATCATCCGGTGCTGGTTGGCTTTTTGTCGGGGGCGATTTGAGGGCGGCTTCCACGAGTTCGCCTGAGACAGCGCCTTCCACGGAGATTTCAGCTTCGTTGAGCTTCAGATTGTAGCGCCCTGGACCGAATTCGCGGGTGAGGGCGGATCCGAGTGCGATGGTCGCGTGACCACAAAACGGCACTTCTGATTGCGGCGAGAAATAGCGGACCCGCCAGGCCCCGTCGCCTTGAGGCGCAGCAAATGCGGTTTCGGAAAAGCCGACATCCGCTGCGATGGCGCGCATATCTTCGACCGACGGATGCGCGTCACTGATGAGCACACCGGCCGGATTGCCGCCGGTGTTGCCATCTGAAAATGCGGAAATGCGCTGAATGTCCATGGTGGGAGCCTTTGTGTGTTTTCGGTCCCCACCATTTTGTGACAACCAAGACTGATCGCAACAGGTTCCATCCATGAAACTTGTTCATGAAATCCATCAATTATGCGGAAGCCTTTTCGAGGGCCTGGCCAAGGTCCCTGATCAGATCCTCTGGATCTTCAAGGCCGATGTGAAGGCGAACCGAGTGAAAATCCGGATCAACATTTGTCGCTGAACGCATTCCTTTCAGTCGAACCGGTATTGCAAGACTTTCAAATCCGCCCCAGGAATATCCGAGACCAAACAGGGTCAGGGCGTCGAGAAACGCATAGGCCTGCTCTTGTGTTGTCCCAACCGCAAAGTCGAAGCCGCACAGGCCGGATGCGCCAGAAAAGTCTCGCTTCCAGATCTCATGGCCGGGATCGCTCTCAAGCGCGGGATATCTGATCGCGCCGATGGCGGGCTGCGCCTTCAGCCAATCCAGAACCGTAGCTGTGTTTTTCTGGTGCTGCTCAAGGCGGACCGACAGGGTCCGAAGCCCACGCAAACCCAAATATACATCGTCCGGACCGACATGGCTGCCCATTGCGCCATGGAGCGTGTCCAGTTTGTGCCAGGCCTTTTCGCTGGCAGCGATCGTGCCGAGCATGACATCTGAATGACCGACAATGTATTTCGTGCCCGCCTGGATGGAGAGATCAACGCCGAATGCAATTGGCTGGCAATAGAGCGGACTGGCCCAGGTGTTGTCCATGAGCACGGTCGCATCGATTTCTTGCGCGGCTGCCGCAATTGCCGGAACGTCCTGCATTTCGAAGGTGAGGGAACCTGGGGCTTCAGTAAAGACTGCAGTGGTGTTCGGTTTGAAGAGCGATTTGATGTCCGCACCACCAGCCGGATCATAATACTCAACGTCGACGTTGAGGCCTGGCAGGACGGTATCTGCAAAGTGACGGGTCGGGCCGTAAGCCGTATCGGCGATCAGCATATGATCGCCTGCCTTCACGCAGGATAAAATCGCCAACGCAATCGCATTCAGGCCTGAATTTGCCAGTTTCACGCCGGCCGCGCCTTCGATTTCTTTCAAGGCGTCTTCAAGGTAATCAGTGGTTGGATTGCCGCGTCGTGCATAGGAGTACTTCTGCGCGCCCGTCACCATGGTCTTCGTGTCGGGATAGAGCACTGTGGAGGCATGAACGACTGGCGGATTGACAAACCCATGGAACCCGGACGGATCCCGGCCGCTGTGCGCAAGAACGGTTTCAATGCTTCTTCTATTGTCCGGCGTATTCGTCATCTATCCTTAAGTCCGCTTTGGCTGTCTTGTTTTTCCATGTCGGCACTCAGCACCGGCCCAATGCCAATGGGCTGATCAAGTGATGTGCCGACGGGCTTTCTGATCGCGAAACTGCGTCAAATCGCTGTTTTTCCCAAGACATTTTTTCATTGGTATTCGTGATTTGTTGCAATGGTCCTTTGAAAGGCAGGGATTTGCGAGCCCTATGTCGCGCCTCAGGAGGACTGAACAATGAAAAACACTATTAAAAGCCTGGTGGTTGCGGCTGCCTTTTCCGGCGCTGCCTTTCCCGCTTTTGCGTTAACACTCGAGCAGGTCAAGGAGAACGGTTATTTCACCTGTGGTGTGAGCCAGGGCAATCCCGGGTTTTCCAACCCGGACAGCGATGGGAACTGGAGTGGGCTGGATGTCGACTACTGCCGCGCGATCGCCGCAGCCGTTCTTGGGGACCCGACTGCAGTCAAGTTCCGGCCATTGTCATCACCGGAACGGTTCACGGCTCTACAATCCGGCGAAATCGACGTTCTGTCACGCACGACAACATGGACGATGTCCCGGGATACGAACCTTGGCGCCAACTTCGCCGGTGTCATGTACTACGACGGCCAGGCGATGATGGTCCGCAAGGAGCTTGGGATTACATCGGCCATGGAACTTGCCGGGGCTTCGGTTTGCACGGCGACTGGAACCACGACGGAACTCAACGTCGCCGACTTCTTCCGGGTTAACAGCATGGAGTACGAGGTCGTTGCCTTTGAAAAAAACGATGAGGTGACACAAGCCTATGATGCCGGCCGGTGTGACGTCTATACGACCGACAAATCGGGTCTGCACGCCAACCGTTTGAAGCTGACCAATCCGTCCGAGCACATGATTTTGCCGGAGGTCATTTCAAAAGAGCCGCTGGGTCCGGTGGTCAGGCAGGGCGACGATCAGTGGTTCAATATTGCGAAATGGACCTTGAACGTTCTGATTAACGCAGAAGAACTCGGTGTGACCCAGGCAAATGTCGCAGACATGGCGTCTTCCGATAATCCAGCTGTGAAACGGCTGCTTGGGGTGGAAGGTAACTTCGGCGGTGCGCTCGGACTTGATCAGGACTGGGCCGTCCGCATCATAAGCGCGGTTGGTAACTACGGAGAAATCTTCGCGCGCAACGTTGGAGTTGATACCCCGCTTGGAATTGAGCGGGGTTTGAATGCGTCCTGGATCGACGGCGGTATTCTTTACGCCCCGCCGGTTCGGTAAAAAGGTCTTGGTCCGATGCAATTACTCGACTGCATCGGACCTCACTTTGCGGCGTTTCAGGTCTTTCCGTAAAGGACGCAGCTTCAGCCAACAAAAACGAATGATTACGTAATGGGCAGCCAATGAGGCGAAACTAGACATGTTCGCGTTTTGTGCAGCCATGGTAACCGTAATCCTACTTCGGCCTGAGAATTTTAACGAGATATCGTCAGCAAGTACTTGACCCGAACACGCAAATGCCATCGTATGGGGGCTGTTGGATCGGGGGGATGATTTCCGGAGGAACCAGCGCTTTGCGCTGGAATTTGCCCGCAATGTCGGGCGAAGAGGACATCAACTCATACCGGCCAGCTAAATAAAAGTTATGGGTAACAAATAAAGGCTGCATATCCATGTCTAACAAAATCCTTCCGCTCGTACTCGGCGCCGCTATGGGTGTCGCTGCGACAGCTGCTGGTGCGACGACGCTGGAAGACGTCAAGGGCAAAGGCTTCATCCAGTGTGGTGTGAGCCAGGGTCTGCCGGGCTTCTCAAACCCGGATGCACAGGGGAACTGGACCGGTCTCGACGTTGATCTCTGCCGCGCAATGGCTGCTGCAGTATTCGGCGACGCTTCTGCCGTTAAATTCACTCCGCTTTCTGCTAAAGAGCGCTTCACTGCTCTGCAGTCTGGCGAAGTTGACGTTCTGTCCCGGAACACCACCTGGACCATGTCCCGCGACACTCAGCTCGGTCTGAACTTCGCTGGCGTCAACTACTACGACGGTCAGGGCTTCATGGTCCGTAAGGATCTGGGCGTGACCTCTGCTCTGGAACTGTCTGGCGCATCTGTCTGCACGAACACCGGTACAACCACCGAGCTGAACGTTGCTGACTACTTCCGTGCGAACAACATGCCGTACGAAATCGTCGCTTTCGAAAAAGCTGACGAAGTTGTCGCTGCATACGACGCTGGCCGTTGTGACGTTTACACCACGGACGCATCCGGCCTGTACGCTCAGCGCCTGAAGCTGACCAACCCGGGCGACCACATGGTTCTGCCGGAAATCATTTCCAAAGAGCCGCTTGGTCCGGTTGTTCGTCAGGGCGACGATGAGTGGTTCAACATTGCTAAGTGGACCCTCAACGCAATGATCAACGCCGAAGAAATGGGCGTGACCTCTGCAAACGTTGACGAAATGAAGGGTTCTGACAACCCGTCCGTCAAGCGTCTGCTTGGCGCTGAAGGTGCATTCGGTGAGGCCATCGGCCTGTCCAACGACTGGGCTTACAACATCATCAAAAACGTTGGTAACTACGAAGAAAGCTTCAATGCCAACGTCGGTCCGGACACTCCGCTCGGGATCTCCCGCGGCGTGAACGCTCTGTGGTCGAACGGTGGTTTCCTGTACGCTCCGCCGGTACGCTAATCCTCTGATTTAAAGAGGTTTTTGGGGTTCCGGCGGCATGACTGCCGGAACCCTCAATAAATTCTGCGCCAAAATAACCGGAAAACATCCGGACAGTGCGCGGGGAACAAACCTGCTTTCTGCCGATAGGGGACGCTGAACAAGCGTTGAGATGGAAAGCAGACGACGCCACGTCCACGGCTTGCGGACACTTGATCTGCCACATATGCCGGGCGTGATAACTTGGGCGAGGTTCTATGTCAGTCATGGAGCAGGACTCGGCGGGGGCGCCGGCGCGTGCTTCGCTGGTGAATGATCCGAAGGTACGCGGGCTGTTTTATCAGGCACTCCTGATCGCAGCTTTGGTCTTCTTCGGATACTTCATAGTGACGAACACGGTAGCCAACCTGGAGCGGCAGAACATTGCCTCCGGTTGGGGTTTCGTTGAAAATACGGCCGGTTTTGGCATCATCCAAACTTTGGTTCCGTATGCCGAAACGTCTACTTATGGCCAGGCGATTTTCGTCGGCTTTCTCAACACACTCATGGTCGCAGTCGTCGGGATCTTTTTTGCGACCATCATCGGATTTGTCGTTGGCATTGCGCGGCTGTCCAACAATTGGGTCATCAACCAGATCGCGTATTGGTACGTCGAGCTGGTCCGAAATGTTCCACTTCTTCTCCAAATCTTCTTCTGGTACTTCGCCGTTCTGCGCGCGGTGCCGGGCAAGCGGGAAAAGTGGTCCTTGTTTGACACCTTCCATCTGAACATTGCCGGGTTGCGGATGCCCAAGCCCATTTGGGAAGACGGCTCCGGGTTTATCGGCATTGCATTGATCATTGGTATCGTCGCGTCGGTTGTGGTCTCCAGATGGGCACGCAAACGCCAGGACGAAACAGGACAGCAATTCCCGGTCTTCTGGACAGCGCTCGGATTGATCATTGGGTTGCCGGTCATCACCTATTTCGTGACCGGAATGCCGATGTATCTGGAGCATCCAAACTACGTCGAAACCGGTCCAATCCTGCGCCGCGGCTTCGAGCTGGGTGTTGGTTTCAACCTGATCCCGGAGTTTCTTGCTCTGACAACTGCCCTAGCGATCTATACGGCTGCGTTTATCGCGGAAATCGTCCGGGCGGGCATTCAGGCTGTCAGCCACGGTCAGACCGAAGCGTCGCATGCCCTTGGTCTGCGCAACGGTCCGACCCTTCGTCTGGTGGTTATTCCGCAAGCGATGCGTGTCATCATTCCGCCGCTGACCAGCCAATACCTGAACCTGACGAAAAACTCGTCCCTTGCTGTGGCAATTGCCTTCCCGGATCTCGTTTCCGTGGGCGGTACTGTTCTCAATCAGACCGGTCAGGCGATTGAGATCATTGCGATCTGGATGGCGGTTTATCTATCGCTCAGTCTGATCACCTCAGCCTTCATGAACTGGTACAACCAGCGCATGGCGCTCGTGGAACGGTAAGGAGAGCGACATGTCAAAAACTGAAGTGTTTCAAGTTCGAACGGAAGAGGCGCCGCTCCTGCCGGCGCCGATCTCCACCACCGGTGTCATCGGCTGGATGCGGCAGAACCTGTTCTCATCCATCGGCAACACCATTCTGACCGTGATCGGGATACTGCTCGCTTACTCGATGCTCGCGCCGTTTATTCAGTTCGCGTTCATCGACGCGGTCTGGACCGGTGACAATCGTGAAGCGTGTCTGCCTCAAGATGGCGGTCACAGCGGTGCCTGCTGGGCATATGTCGAAGCATACTTCCCACAATTCATCTATGGCCGGTATCCAGTTGAAGAGCGCTACCGGGTCGACATCGTATACGCGTTGTTTGCTCTGCTTCTTGTGCCGCTGGCGATGCCCAGTGCGCCTTTCAAGAAGATCAATGCGATCCTCTTCCTGCTTGTGTTCCCGATCATAGCCTACTTCCTGCTGACCGGTCTGGTCATTGGCGGCAACGTCATTCTGCCGATTGTCGAGACTGCAGTATGGGGTGGTCTGCTGGTGACCCTGGTCATCGCGGTGACAGGTATCGTGGCATCTCTGCCCTTGGGTGTGGCGCTCGCGCTCGGACGCCGTTCCAAGATGCCGATCATCAAGCTGGTCTCGATCATCTTCATCGAGTTCTGGCGCGGTGTGCCGCTGATTACCGTCTTGTTCATGTCCTCGGTGATGCTGCCACTCTTCCTGCCGGAAGGTGTGACCTTCGATAAGCTCTTGCGGGTTCTGATCGGGGTGACGCTGTTCTCGGCAGCCTACATGGCGGAAGTGGTCCGCGGCGGTCTTCAGGCGATCCCCAAGGGGCAGTATGAAGGCGCGATGGCTCTTGGTCTCCGGTTCTGGCCGATGATGTATCTAATCATCCTGCCGCAGGCTCTGAAGCTTGTGATTCCGGGGATCGTCAACACCTTCATCGGTCTGTTCAAGGACACCACCCTGGTTCTGATCGTCGGCATGTTCGATCTTCTCGGCCAAATCCAGTCGTCCTTCACGGATCCGACGTGGTCGACACCCAGCCAGGGCCATACCGGTTACCTCTTTGCAGCGATCATCTTCTTCGTGTTCTGCTTCGGCATGTCGCGATATTCCATCTATATGGAGAAGAAGCTGCACACCGGACACAAACGATAACGCTCTTCCGGGGCGCGCGGGATGAAATCGCTGCGCCCCGGCCCAAAGACACTCTCGGAGTAAAACAATGACCGAAAACGCTCTACGCGACGATGACCTGGCTGCCGATCGTACCAAGATGAAGGTCTCCGATACGGACGTCGCCATCGAAATCAAGAACATGAACAAGTGGTACGGGGACTTCCACGTGCTGCGCGACATCAACCTGCGTGTGATGTCCGGCGAACGGATTGTTATCTGCGGCCCGTCCGGGTCCGGTAAATCAACAATGATCCGTTGCATCAACCGTCTGGAAGAGCACCAGGCTGGCCAGATCATCGTGGAAGGTACGGAACTGACCGACGATCTGAAGAAGATCGACGAGATCCGCCGCGAAGTCGGAATGTGCTTCCAGCACTTCAACCTGTTTCCGCATCTGACGATTCTCGAAAACTGCACCTTGGCTCCGATCTGGGTTCGCAAGATGCCGAAGAAGGAAGCGGAAGAAGTTGCGATGCACTACCTTGAGCGGGTCAAAATCCCCGAGCAGGCGCTGAAATACCCGGGACAGCTCTCTGGTGGTCAGCAGCAACGTGTTGCAATTGCCCGTTCGCTCTGCATGAGCCCGAAAATCATGCTGTTCGATGAGCCGACCTCGGCGCTCGATCCGGAGATGATCAAGGAAGTGCTCGACGTTATGGTTGGTCTGGCTGAAGAAGGCATGACCATGCTTTGTGTGACCCACGAAATGGGCTTTGCGCGTAAGGTTGCCAACCGGGTGATCTTCATGGATGCCGGCCAGATCGTTGAGCAGAACGAACCGGAGGAATTCTTCACCAATCCGCAGCATGAGCGGACGAAATTGTTCCTCAGCCAGATCCTGCATCACTGACGGATCCCGGCGAACGAAACACACTCTTGGAAATCCCGGACTTATCGTCCGGGATTTTTTTATCTTTTGTCGTAAGATGCCAAACCAACGTTTCTGAAGAACCCAAAAAAGAGGCCCACTACGACCGAGAATCGTTCATCTAAACTTATTTAAGTGATTATAAAATAGGCACTATTCTGTTGATGTTGGTACATCTGCATATGCGAAAAGTAACGAAATATATTGAAACTATTGGTAGTTATTTCGAGGTCAATTGCAATTTATAGTATGTTTAGCATTTCAATATGACCTTACGGCAGTATGTTGCGAGGGCTGCCATGTCTGAAACCGACTTTGATCATCGTCTGAAATTTGCGGAAATTGATTCCAAAACCATCTCGGCCCTGAGGAAAACATGGCCGGTTATTCAGCCAGCTCTGGATGAGCTGCTTGCCGGGTTTTATGCGTACATAAAGGCTGAGCCTCATATGGCCAACATGGTACGCAATCAGCAGCCGCGCCTTGTGGGTGCGCAAAAGAGCCACTGGGAAAAACTCTTCTTGAGCGGCTTTGACAAGGACTATCAGGAAAGCATCAACCGGATTGGGCACATTCATTGCCGGATTGGCCTCGAGCCCCGCTGGTATATTGCCGGCTACAAGTTTGTCCTGACACGCCTGCACAAACATCTGGTCAAGAAATACCGGACGTCCTTTACCGACCTCGGTGATGTTCTGGAACACGTTACCGCCGCCGTCATGTTCGACATGGATCTGGCCATTTCAACTTATGAGGAACAATTGTTGTTGGAGCGGGCTGAGCAGGCAAACAAGTTGAACAGAGCGATCGAGCAGTTTCGGGAGAAAATAGAAAAGCCTCTGAAGGATGCCGATGAGGGCGCCAGGATTGTTATTAGCGAAGCTGCCCAGCTTGAAAGCGTCTCACGGGATGCACAGGACCAAATCTCCAGCGCGGAAACCGTGTCGAAGAGTTCCAGCGACAGCGTCCAAACGGTGGCAGCAGCAACGGAAGAGTTGTCCAGCTCCATCCAGGAGATTTCGAAGCAGATTGTTGGCGCGTCCAGAATTGCCAGCGAGGCGTCGGCCGGAACCGAAAGGTCGAGCGATCAGGTGGCCAGCCTTGCAGGCGCCGCGCAAAAAATCTGAGATGTGGTCGGGTTGATCCAGGCAATTGCGGAACAGGCCAATCTTTTGGCGCTCAATGCGACCATTGAGGCTGCACGGGCCGGGGATGCGGGCAAAGGCTTTGCGGTTGTCGCTGCCGAAGTCAAGGAACTTGCGCAACAGACGGCCAAGGCGACGGAAGAAATCAGTCAACAGGTCTCTGAAATTCAGGAATCGACGGATGGGGCGGTTGGATCCATTCAGTCCATTGCTGAAGTGGTCAAACAGCTTGACGAAATGACATCGTCCATCGCGGCAGCCGTTGAAGAGCAGGGCGCTGCGACCCAAGAGATTTCACACAGTGTCCAAACCGTTGCGAATGGTGCGCAGACCCTCGAGGAGAACATCGAAGGTGTTGGGCATGCGGTGGTGGCAACGGACCGAGCAGCCGTGAATTTCAAAACCGCGGCTGACCGGATGAACACAAGCGTTTATGTGATTTCCGATGAAATCAAAAACTTCTTTGAAACCCTGCGAACTGGAACATGAGTTCAGCAACAACTCTGATTGGTCAGGGCTGTTGATAGCGCGCAGAGCGACCGTTGAGTGCATCAGCCGGAATCCTCAGGCAAGAGCCGGTCGACCATGTTTCTGGCCAGTGCTTTCAGGGACTTTGTGTTTTCGCCCGCACGTGCACGAACTGAGATGCCGTGGAGCATGACCGCAAACTGCTGGCCAATCTGAGCGGCTTCTTCTGTCTCAAAGCGGTTTTTGCTCCCGGTTTCTATAAGGCGCGCGAAACCGCGATCCATTCGGCCCATCACCTTGTTCAAGGCATCAACAAACTCTGGATCCTGGGTCGTCTCGGCCGGGAGGGTGGAGATTGCAAGGCAGCCAAACCTCGAGGCGGACACCGGTGTCTTGCCGGTATAGAGATCGATTGCAGCAGATAGGATCGCCTTGAACCGCGCGTTCAAGGGACCGTCGAAATCACCCGCTGCCGACAGGTGTGCCTGCATCATGTCGGCAAAGCGGTTTATCACCTTCAGATACATGTCTTTTTTGCTGCCAAAGGCAGCGTAAAGGCTCGGCCGGTTGAGGTTGGTTGCCTCAGCTATCTGGTCGAGGCTCGTGGCTGAATAGCCGTGCTCCCAAAAGACCTGCATGATCTTGTCGAGAATTGCCGTCTCATCGAAAGATCGGGGACGGCCGCGTTTTCGTTCCTTCGTCATTCTGTAACGCTTCGCATAAAAAACTCGACCTGTCTATTTTTGTGCGGTACGGTACAAATAAGTAGAGGAGCTGATATGACCACCATCTGTCAAATAAAACACAAGGCGCCAATTATGGGTTCTCTGGCCTGGGGTGAGAGAAAAGGGGCGTGCGGTGAAGGCCGGTTAACGCGGGCCGAGAAGGTCACAGTCATTGGAAACATGGTTCGGATGAGCCTGCTGCAGGCATTGGATCAGGCGTCAGACAAGTTGGGTCTGATGAATGCCTATGGGGCCGATCTTGAAGGCTTGTTGCCGCCCCAAACCCGGCTGGTATCCGACAGTGAGGCGCTCGCTTCAGAAAAACTCGGAACAGACGTTCTGGAACACAGCTGGCGCACCTATTATTGGGCGATGTGCTTGGCCGGTTACAAGAAGCTGGACGTTGACCGGGAGATCCTGTTTTCGGCGTCCATGCTTCACGATCTTGGATTGGCCAAGGACCGCCCGGTTCATCCGGGCGCCTGCTGTTTCACCGTTCACGGTGCAAAGCGCAGCAAGGATCTTCTTGTCTCCCAAGGGCACGATCCGGCAAAAGCGCGGAAGATTGGAGAAGCGATCGGGCTGCACTTGAACGGGTATGTGTCGCGCCGGCTTCACGGTGCAGAGGCGCATCTGCTTTCAAGAGGTGCTATGTGTGACGTCTTCGGTATGGGCCGGTCGCGCATCGCCGGATCGACACGCCGTGAGGTCCAGAAACGTCATCCGAAGGGCGATCTCATGAACGGTCTGGAGATCTGGCCCGGACACCATCTTCAGGGAACGCGCGGTGACTTTCTGATCCGGGTTGGCGGGAAGCGGCATTCGCATATGGTTTCCGACGGCCGGGTGCACAGCGCGCCGCGCGCCGGCAACAGCTGTTGATAGACTAGAATTGAGACGCAGCGGAACTTGATTGCCATTAACAAACAATCAGATGGTACCGCTGCGGAATTTTATGATTTCAAACACAGGTAGAATAATTAGCCGGTTTATTATTTTGTTTACGCGGCTGCCGGATGCTCTTTAAGCGCGAGTCATTTCGAATGTTCCCGTAAGGGATGTTTATAACATCAGCTTTTCCGGGACGGCTTGAAGGGCGAATACTATGGAAAAAATCGGATTTATCGACAATAAACCAACACGTAACAGCTTCATGAGCCGGCTGAAGATTGGCATGCGGATCGGCTTATTGGTTGTGGTCATCGCGGTCGCCATTGTGAGTCTGGGCGCAATTTATTCGATCGGGCGGCTCAATATGAGCACGTCATTGGAGAACAGGTCCCAATATTCAAAGTTGTATGAAACAGTTCAAACCGTTGAGATTGGAGCTCTGCAGATGCGCCGGAGCGAAAAGGACTTCTTTTTGCGCCGGGACGCGGAATACGTCGACAAATATGATGTTGCGGTCAACAACGTGGTATCCGCGCTGGATACAATGGCCGGGATTCCTGCATCCATGAAGGTGTTGTCCAGCATCCGGCGGCTTCAGAAGGGGGTGGCCGCACACCGGGCCCAATTTCACAAAGTGTCCGAAATGGAGCAGACTCTCGGGCTGAATGAGGAAACCGGTCTGCAGGGTGACTTGCGTCGTGCCGTTCACAAGGTCGAAGAACGGCTTAGAGACGCAGGCCTCGATGCGCTGACTGTCAAAATGCTGATGATGCGCCGGCATGAGAAAGATTTCATGCTTCGGGGGGACGAAAAATACATCAAGCGGGTCGGCCAGCGCGGAACCGAATTCGCTCAGATGCTGGAGGAAGCTGACTTGCCTCCGGTCATCACGCAGGAATTGAATGACTTGATGATGGCATACCAGGACGGCTTTCAACTCTATGCAGAGACTGCTTGGCTGCTTCAGCCGGAAATCAAGAAGTTAAGCAGCATATTCGCCGACCTTGAGCCAGACTTTGCGATAATTCAAGGCGTGTCGAATGAGGGGCTCCGGGCTTCAGGTTTGAAGTTTAGCAGCGATCAAACCAAGACCGACTACACATTTTTGTTCAGCTGTGTCCTCATCCTGGTGCTCTCAATATCACTTGCAATTGCTGTCGGACGGAGTATGGCCGGTCCGGTCCGCAAACTTACCCGTGCCATGGCAGCGCTTGCCAAGGGGGATATGACTGTAGACGTACCCATGGTCGGGCAGCCGAACGAGTTTGGCGACATGGCGGGAGCCGTGCAGGTTTTTAAAGACAATGCCATTGAACGAGCACAGCTGCGCGGCGAGAATGAACGGCAGCAGAAGGCCCGGTTGGAGCGCCAGTCGAAGATTGACGGTTTGATCAGCAAGTTCAGGAATGCCGTTCAAACCGTCCTGCAGACCGTGAACAGCAACAGCCAGGAAATGGTCACCTCTGCCGGACACCTCGCAGCAATTACAACGCAGACCAGTTCTCAAGCCGATACAGTCTCCGGCGCTTCTGTGGAAGCTTCGACAAACGTTCAGGCGGTTGCGTCTGCTACAGAGGAATTGTCGGCTTCCATTGGCGAGATCACGCAGCAGGTCACGCAAACGAAAGATGTGATTGGCAGGGCCGCAAAAGCCACCGGAGCGACGGACAAAAAGATACAAGGCCTTTCGGGATCCGCCCAAAAAATCGGTGAAGTCATAATGCTGATCCAGGGAATTGCCGAACAGACCAATCTCCTGGCTCTCAACGCAACTATCGAAGCGGCTCGAGCAGGAGAAGCCGGAAAGGGCTTTGCCGTCGTTGCGTCGGAGGTAAAGGAACTTGCAACGCAGACAGCCAAGGCAACCGATTCCATCTCGCAGCAGATTACGGATATCCAGAAGGAGACCGAGAGCTCTGTTACAGCGATCCGCGAGATCACCGAGACAATGACGAACGTTTCAATGTCAACCGAAGCAATTGCAGCTGCTGTTGAAGAACAAGGCGCTGCCACCTCCGAGATCTCGCAAAACATTCAGTCTGCGGCTGACCGGTCGGCCAACGTGTCAGACAACATTGCTGTTGTGCAGCACGCAGCCGGGGAGGGGCAAAAATCTGTCGATCAGGTTTTGACGGCTGCGCATGGTGTCGCTGACCACATGACACAATTGAGCGGGCTTGTTGATGAGTTCCTGGATGGCGTCGCCGCTGCTTAGAACCAATCAGATTGTAACCATCCCGCCGGAGTATTCCGGCGGGTATTTTTCTGGACCTAGTTCGGACCAGTTACAACGTCCGTGTCGTCGCGCCCGCCCCACTCAGACCAGGACCCGTCATAAAGGCTTACGTCCCGGGTTCCAAGAACTGTGAGTGCGAGTGTCAGGATCGCAGCGGTGACGCCGGACCCGCAGGTGGTCGTGACCGGCCGGGACACGTCAACGCCGGCGTTTTTGAAGGCCTGCTCCAGGCCGTCGCGTTGTTTAAACGTGCCGTCTTCAGAAATCAGGTCCGTGAATGGCAGGTTCAGCGCATTCGGCATATGTCCGCTGCGCAAGCCCTGACGCGGTTCTGGAGCGTCTCCGGCAAATCGGGCGGCAGAGCGGGCATCGAGAATTTGGCCGTTTCCGGACGCGCTCAAGGCTTTGACCGCTGAAAGGTTGGCAACCGCGCTGTGGTTGAGCCGTGCAGAGAAGTGACGTTCAGGCCGCCGGACAGGATCATCGTTGACTGGCCGGTTTTCGGCCTGCCATTTCGGCATACCACCATCCAGAACATAAACGTTTTCAACGCCGAATGTCCGGAAGGTCCACCAAACACGGGCCGCGGAATAGAAGCCAAAGTCATCATAAACGACGATGGTCTGCCCATCTCCGATCCCGAGCTTGCGCATGGCGGAGGAGAAGACATGCGGGGCCGGCAGCATATGCGGCAGGTCACTGTTTTTGTTGCAGATCTCGTTGACGTCAAAAAACACAGCGCCCGGGATATGGCTGTCCGGATAGACCGGTTTGGCGTCCGGCGTCGTTACTGGTGGCATCCAGGCATTGACGACGACCACATCCGGTGCATCCAGATGATCGGCCAGCCAGTCTGTCGAGACAAGCGGATGATAGGTCATGAGGTGTCCTTGTTTTCGTAAAGGCCATGGCGCTTGTGCCAGTCTTCGATGGAAAGCTCCGGATATTCCTGGAAATGGCTCTGGTCGGGTCCCTTGGCAACGTCAACCCAGTCTGGTTTGCTTTCCAGGAGGATATGAACTGTCTCAGGTGGTTTCGGCAGTGGCGTATCGATGGCAGCCGCGAGTGGATGAACAAGCTCGGGCCAGCGCGGATCCCAAAGCCAGAGATGGCTGCCGCACTGTCCACAGAACGAGCGCTCAGCTGGGCTCAAACCTGTCTCAAATTCCGCCTGATAGATCTTTCTCACCTTGTGCGGGTCGTGGATATGAAGGCTCTCGGCTTCGCCCATCAGATTGATCGCAAAACCGCCTGCGCCGGTTGTTTTCCGGCAGACCGAGCAATAACAGCGCATGTAAGGGTAGGGCGTCTTGCTCTCAACATCGAAGTGAATGGCGCCGCAATGGCAACTGCCGGATAGTTTCATGGCACGTCCTCCCAAACAGTCTCAATCAGCGAGGCGAATCCGAACCCGTCTGTTCTGTTTGCCTTTTTTCTCGCTTTTGCCGAGTTCCAGGGGGCCGATTTCCGATGTTCTGGAAACGTGTGTGCCCCCGCATGGCTGAAGATCGATGTCCCCGCCGATCCGGACCAGCCGTACCCGGCCGGCACCGCGGGGTGGCTGAACGGACATCGTTTTCACAAGTCCGGGGTTGGCATCCAGTTCCTCATCGGTGATCCACTCGAACGCAACATCATGATCGCCGCCTGCAAGGTCATTCAGTGTCTCGGCGGCTTTTTCCTTGTCGAGCGCTGTGTCGCCCATATCGAAATCGAGCCGGCCTTCGCCGTCGCCAATTTGACCACCGGTTACCGGAAAGGGCAGGGCAACCGACAAAAGATGGAGCGCTGTATGCATTCGCATCAGCCGGTAGCGGCGCGCCCAATCAATATGGACCGTCAGTTTTGTACCGGGCGTGGGCAGCATCTGTTCTTCCGCCGGAACGTGGACGATCGTTTTTTTGTCGGCGTCATAGACGGTCGTTGCAATGTCGATGCGCGTGCCGTCTTCAAGCTCCAAATATCCGGTATCTCCGGGCTGCCCGCCACCGGTTGCATAGAACACGGTTCGGTCCAAGACGATGCCGCCACGCTCGTTCACCACCACAACACCCGCTTCACAGCTGCGCAAATAGGCATCATCACGGAAGAGGGGCGTGGTCATTTAAGCAACTCCTTGGAAGAAAACTGATTTTGCCCAAGAGTGCACAGCCGGAGAAACGGGTCAATCCGGTTTTGGGCTGAAAAGCCGCGCGTAACCGTTCAGGCGTTTGCCTTTGCGACCAGCAGCTTGAGTGCGAAGGTTCCCATGATCCCGGCGAACAGCCAGTCGAACGCCCGCATGAACGTCGGCGACGACTTGAGGAAGCGCGAAAACGCGCCTGCGCCCAAGACCATCAGCACACAAATAGGCATCCCGAGCAGAACGAAATAGCCACCGAAAAACAGAAGTTTTGCAGTTGCATGAGGGTCGCTTGCAGACACGAATTGCGGCAGGAAGGTCACGAAAAACAGGACGATTTTCGGATTGAGAATGTTCACGCCAAGCCCCTGCAACCAGACCCGGCGGAATGGCTGGGTTTTGCTCTCCGCCGCCTCAAGGGTGATGGATGTACCTTTTCTGAGAGCCTGAATAGCAAGCCAAATCAAATACGCCGCGCCGACAAATTTTAGCACCGTAAAAGCAGTTGCAGAGGCTGCAAGAAGCGCAGAGATGCCAATAGCAGCGAGGATCGTGTGGATGATCAACCCGGTCGTTGCCCCAAGGACTGCGGCGATCCCCGCCTTGCGTCCCTGGGTAAGCGTTTTGCTCATGAACAGCGTCATGTCCGGCCCTGGTGTGATCGTCAGGACAAGAGCCGCGGCTGTAAAGGCAACAAGAACCGAAAAAGAGGGCAGAAAGTCGGGCATTGGACACCAGAGTGTAGGCCTAGGATCTCCGCACAACACCTTAACGCTATGGCGGTGTCAAAGCATTTTTGGTGTAAGCGGTCCACGCGGCCTAGTCGCCCAGGCGAATGTTCGCTCTCAGAATATTGCAAGGATCACCGTAAAGCTTTTCCAGAAACGCGATTGGTGAGGGGCGGGCGACGGACAATGTGGCCTCCATGATCCCGCTGTCGATCGCAAGGTTCGCATCATGTCGTTTTGCAAGGTTCCTCATGCGCGTGTTTTCAATAAGGCACAGCATATGGATGGTCTTGATGTGTCTGGTTTGGGCTGCGGCGATCACCCGATTGAACAGGGCTTTGCCGATGCCCTTTTCTTGCCAGTCCCGTTCAACGACAAGCGCAAGTTCGGCTGCGCGCGGCCAACTGTTTTCCAGTTCGCGCAGTTCCGCCATTCCGCGCAACTCGTGGTCAGGAAAAGCGCCATACCCAATTGCGCCGACTGAGAGAATGGTTTTGGCATATTGATCGACAAAACCGTCACTGACCTTTCCGGCAAACCTCAGCCGCCGGGTGTCGCTGTCAAGCCTTTGAAAGTGTTGGGTGAGCCTGTCGAGGTCAGACTGCCAAAGTCGTCTGATGCCGGGATGAGAAACAGCTAAGTTGTCGTTCATGTAAGGACCCTCTGTGTCTGCCGGTTTTCCGGTGATGAAAGTGTCCTCCCTGGAATCAGATCGTAATGCTGCAATGCGGCATAAACAGGGTCATGTGGTTTTGGTACTGTGCGCGGGCCTTTAGAGGATCGGAGAGAGCAGCCTGGCGCCTTGGGCGAAAACCTGGAAAATGTAACTGCGCGACCGGAAGGCATCCGGCCAGGTGAGGCGGGAATGCGCGAAATCCTCTTCCAGCATCTTTTCCACCTTCGAAATCAGCCGTTCATGGGTGAACCAGAGCGTGAGTTCAAAGTTGATCTGGAAGGACCTGTTGTCGAAATTCACCGTGCCGATGGACACAAGATCATCGTCCAGCAGGGTCACCTTCTGATGGAGGAAGCCATCCGTGTACCGGTAGATCTTTACGCCTCGCTGGACGAGCGTATCCTCATAGGCATGGCTGGCGAGCCAAACCGTCCAGTGGTCGCGTTTTTCCGGTAGGAGAATGCGGACATCGACGCCGCGCATAGCGGCTGCGGCAAGTGCTGTTTGCACATCCAAAGACGGCACCAGATATGGTGTTGTGATCCAAAGTCTGTGTTTTGCTTGCGCCGCGGCTTCAACAAAAGCAATCGCGCATTCTTCCAGTTTGTCAGCTGGCCCTGTAGGCATCACCAGCACGGACTCATCGCCCGGCATGGAAATTTCGCTCACCTGCGGCAGATCGATGTGATTGCCGCTCGCCCAGAGCCAGTCTTCCACAAATGACAAGGCGCAGGCGACCGCTGCCGGTCCTTCGATCCTCACATGGGTGTCGCGCCATCGACCAAATCTTTTGCTTCGCCCGACATATTGATCCGCGACGTTATGGCCGCCGACAAATGCTTCGCGGTAATCGATCACCACCAGTTTTCTGTGATTTCGATAGTTGAGCCGCATTGGCCCCAAAACACGCAGGAATTTGTGGTTTTCGTTGAAGCCGCAAACCTTGATACCCGCGTCCGTCAGGCGTTCGATGTATTTGTTGGAGAGCGAGTGGCTCCCGACATCATCATAGAGGAAGTAAATCTCCACTCCGTCATTGGCCCGCGCGATCAGCGCATCGGCCATTTCCCGGCCAAGGGCATCATCGTGTATTGCAAAGAACTGAAAGAAGATAACACTTTCGGCCCGGGCGATCCCGTCCTTGATCGCTGTAAAGGTTGCGTCGCCGTCGATCAGGAGTTCGGAAGTGTTGCCTGCAAGAAACGGCACGCCTGCAACACGGGAAAGCACGGGCCAATCCCGCGTTTCGTCGTGGTCTGTAAGACCAAGTTCATCGGCCCGGCGCGCCCGTTCGCTGCGGCCAAGTGTAATTTGAATTTTCGCGTAGTCAGAAAAGGACCGCCAGCCGAACACAAAATACAGCGGGACCGTGACATAGGGGATGAAAAACAGAGACAGGAGCCAGGCAACCGAACCTTGTGAGGTGCGCGAGTACATAATCTCGCGAACCGCGCAAATAACTGCTGTGATGTAAACAACCGCAAGCGCACCTGCGACCAGCCCCAGGTTGTTTGCCACCATATCAACGACGGTTATGTCCGTGGCAGCATCCTGGATCACGCGCCTTGTATCGGCAATGCCGGTTTGAAGTGCAGGATCATGAGTCGACATGACTGGACTGGCTCGGTCTCCTCCTCATTCGAAGTTATGCGAAGGGCGGTTTCAGGTCGACTGCCCGCTCAAGCCAACCGGGCACCGGCAAGTTCTTGGCCCGCAGGAACTCAGGATTATAGAGTTTTGACTGGCTGCGGGTGCCATGGTCACAGAGGACGGTCACGATCGTGTGGCCCGGACCCATTTCCTTTGCCAAGCGCCGTGCGCCCGCAAGGTTGATCGCAGACGAGCCGCCGAGCAGCAGTCCTTCGTTTTCGGCAAGATCAAAGACAAGCGGCAGCGCTTCTTCATCAGGGATTGAATATGGATGATCGACCTTGATATCGCCAACAATCACCGTTGAGCGGCCAAGTCCAATGCCTTCTGCAATCGAACCGCCGTCGGTGGCCTTTGCTTCGCCATCTTTAAAGAGGTGATACATGCCTGCGCCCAGCGGGTCGGCGCATCCGATCGTAATGCCCGGCTTCTGCTCGCGCAGATACGTGGAGACGCCGGCAAGCGTTCCGCCGGAGCCGACAGCACAAATAAACCCGTCAACCTTGCCGTCGGTCTGAGCAAGGATTTCCGGCCCTGTTGTCAGATAGTGGGCTTTGCGATTGTCCAGATTGTTCCATTGGTCGGCAAAGAGAACTCCATTCGGTTCGGTCTTGGCCATTTCTTCAGCAAGGCGGCGCGCCACATGCTGGTAATTGTTCGGATCTTTGAAGGGTTTTGCCGGAACTTCGAGAAGCTCTGCGCCGCACATGCGCAGCATATCCTTCTTTTCCTGTGTCTGGGTCTCCGGAATTACGATAACGGTCCGGTATCCGCGTGCGCTTGCGACCAGCGCAAGGCCAATGCCGGTGTTCCCCGCTGTCCCTTCAACGATGACACCGCCGGGCTTTAGAGCGCCGCGTGCTTCGGCTTCCAGGATCATCTGACGGGCCGGGCGGTCCTTGACGGATTGTCCAGGGTTCATGAACTCGGCCTTGCCGAGAATTTCACAACCGGTTTCTTCGGACAGGCCCTTAAGGCGGATAAGCGGCGTATTGCCGATGGCATCGACGACAGATGCGGACACAGACATTCAATTGATCCCGACAGAGTGGACAGCGGAGCGCTGTTCTATAGATTTCATCACGCGTTCAGCGCCGACGCTAATGGCACCGATAGGTCTCATCAAGCAAGCAATGTAAGTCTTTAACTGCGGATTGCTACACATAAAAATCGATATTTTTGGCGCTGTAAGCGTTTTCATTAAAAGTACTGGCTGAGTTGTTCTTCAGATCCCCTAGATCCCAAGGAAAAATCGGCTTATTTAGTTTTGCAAATGATCCAGATGCTGAATCAAGCCGTAGGTGAATTGTACTCTGGAAGCAAAAGGTAAGCATGAGATACGAGATGGAAAAGCACGTGACCGGAATGGACGAGTTGTTGGCTGGATACGCAGCCGGAACACTTACGTATCCGGCTCAAGCTCTGATTGGTGCTCACTTGGAACTGAGCGGCCAAAACCGGGGCTATGTCCATTCTCTTGAGACGCTTGCCAGCACGGGGTTAGCTGATAGCGATCCGGTTGATTTTGCAGATCGCGATTCTGCCTTGGCCGCGATTTTTGAGAGTGAAGAGCCGATCCGGGATGTAGCCTCTAAGCGCTCGTGCGAGAGTGATAGCCGGGTTCCTGAATCGCTCCGCTCGATTATCGGCCCGTCCATGGAGAGCGTTGCATGGAAAACACTTCTTCCTGGCGTGAAGGAATGCAAACTCGGCGAGATTGATGGGTGCGATGCCAGCCTCATCTGGGTTCGGGCAGGACGTGCAATGCCGTCACATACCCACCACGGGACTGAACTCACCCTTGTTCTTCAGGGCGGCTTCAAGGACACCGATGGTCACTATGTGACTGGCGATGTTGCTTTCGCTGACGACGATGTTGATCACCGCCCGATTGCAGATGACGGCGATGATTGCATTTGCTTTGCAGTGACTGCTGGGCGGCTGGAACTGACCGGGCCGGTCGGCCGCTGGTTTGCACCTTTCATGCGCGGGTAAGCAAACCATTTCTCCTGTCTTTGCGTATAGGTAGCAGAGACTTGAGGAGACATAATTGTCCATAGTTAGTTACGTAGCAGCCCCGTCCGACGGGGCTGTTTGGATTACAGGAGCAAGTTCTGGCATTGGCCGGGAACTGGCGTTGGAGATGGCGCGGACCGGCTGGACGGTGGCCGTCACAGCGCGCTCAGAAGATGCATTGGCGGAGCTTAATGACGCCGCATCCGATTTTTCCGGTTCCATTCAGGTTTATGCCGGCGATGTCAGCGATACCGCATTGATGGCGGCGCATTGCGCGTCCATCGCAACCGAACACGGGCTTGCTTTGGTCGTTGCAAACGCTGGGATCTATCTGCCTCAAGATGGCCTCGACGGCGACGCGGAAGCCTACCGGAAAACTTTCGACGTGAACCTGATGGGCACGGTGAATGTCGCTCTGCCGGCTATCAATGTGATGAAGGCGGCAGGGCAGGGGCAGATCGCTATCGTGTCATCTGTCGCAGGTTATCGGGGTCTTCCAACCTCTGCTGCCTATGGCGCCAGCAAAGCCGCGCTGTTCAATTTCGCGGAAAGCCTTCGGTTTGATCTCGAGCGGGCCGGAATTCGTCTGCAAGTCATCAGCCCGGGATTTGTCGACACACCTGCCACCAAATCAAATCCGTTCCCGATGCCGCACCTGATTTCACCTCAAGAGGCTGTCAGGGGGATCATCGACGGACTTCAGGACCGGAAGCACTTTGAGATATCGTTTCCAAAGGCGTTTGTTCGTCAGTTGAAAGCGATCCAGTTTTTGCCTTTCAACCTCTATTATAAACTCGTCCGCAAAACGACCGGATGGGATCAGAAGGGCAAGGCGTAAGCCGCAGGACATCGATCGGGAAAACCCTTTGCCAACACGGCTACCTTTGACATTGATAACCTGAACTCTGGTTGGGTCGGCGATCGGCGAAGATGTGCTGGAAATACAAACGAGCGGTGCAGCTTTATGCTGCACCGCTCGTTTGCTTTTTAGATAAGCTCAACAGACCGCGTCAGGTCGCTTTTTCATATACCAGCTGCCTGACGTCGATGTTGCCTGCGCGGAAACCGGCTTCGCAGTAGTGCAGATAGAACTCCCACAGCCGTTTGAACCGTTCGTCAAATCCCAATGGACGGATTTGCGGCCAGGCCGTGCGGAAACGTTGCCGCCATTCCAAAAGCGTGCGCGCGTAATCCTGCCCGAAGATTTTTTGATCTTTCAGATCAAGGCCAAGGGACTTGCCGATTTCTGAAAGTTTTCCGGGGGGCGGAAGCATGCCGCCCGGGAAAATGTAGCGTTGAATAAAGTCGGTGCCCGACCGGTAGTCCTCGAACATCTGGTCCTGGATCGTGATGATCTGGAGGCCCGCCTTGCCGCCCGGTTTCAGACAGTCCGATACCTTCTCAAAGTAGGTCGGCCAGTATTTTTCGCCGACTGCCTCGAACATTTCGATCGAGGCAATCCGATCATAAACACCTTTTTCGTCGCGGTAGTCTTGGAAGACGATTTCGACTTTTTCGTTGAGACCGGCCTTGAAGATCCGTTCTCTGGCGTAATCATACTGCTCGCGAGAGATCGTCAGGCCTCGGACGTTCGCCCCGACTGTTTTGGCGACATGTTCTGCGAAACCGCCCCAACCGCAGCCGATTTCCAGAACAGAGTGTCCAGGTTCGATCCCGGTTTGCCGGACCAGCGAAGCGTATTTCTCAGCTTGCGCTTGTTCCAAACTGTTGGTTTCATTACTAAAGATTGCAGAGGAGTAGGTCATCGACGGGTCGAGCCACTCCTGATAGAACGCATTTCCCAAATCGTAGTGTGCGGAGATGTTGCGCTTGGAGCCACGCTTTGTGTTCGCGTTCAGCCAATGACGGAGCGACAACAACAGACGGGTTAGTGGCCGGCCACGCAAGGCCTCCAAAGTAGACGCCTGATTGAGCGCGAAAATCTCCAGGAAAGTCGTGACATCCGGAGATGACCAATAGCCGGCCATGAAGGCTTCACCGACACCAACATCACCGCCTTTCACAGCCATGGTGAAAAATTTCCAGTTATGGATTTTCAGAACACCGTCTGGCCCAGGTTCCGTTCCATTGATCCGGAACATGCGCCCGTCGGGGAAAGTGATGTCGAGCGTTCCATAGCGGATCTTGATTGCCAGGTTTGCCGCCATGCGCGCAAGCCGCGGCGTTCCTTTGAGTTGCGTGCGGAGATTGTCCTCGGACAACACAATAGGCCCATTCATGCCGAACCCCTTGAAATGTTGTTTGTTGTTTCTTGCCAAAGTTCCGAAGCTGTGCTCCGGCCCGCGCTGTCGTCCCTACCATCATTCGCAGGCCGCGGATGAAATGGTACACGCTTGCGCCAGATTTTAAAGGCTTGCCAATGAATGGCGGCCATCACCTTGAAGGTCAAAAGCGGAACCCGCGCAAGAGCGCGCATCAAAGACCATGTGGTCAAGGGTTCCTGCGTGCCGGAAAAGGTTGCTGACAACAATGGACCTGTGTCGTCCGTCTCCAGGATCCGGACCCGAACCGCATTGCCCGGCGGCAGCATTCGAAAGTGATAGTGCTGCTGCATGCTGATAAACGGCGACACGTAAAACTCTTTACGCTGATCCTGGCGAACACCGGTGTCGCTGATCTGCCCGTCGCGCACCGGCCCGACATACGTGTGAAGACCGCCGAAGGTGTTGCGGACCTCATAGACGAGTGCGGTCAGGCGATCGTTCTTATCATATGCATAATAGACGCTGAGCGGATTGAACCCATACCCCAAAAGCCGGGGATAGGCGAGCAGCATAACCCGGTAGGCCCGATCCAAACCCTCTTTCTCCAACAAGCTGTCGATGTGTTCTCTCAACGAGCTTCCGTCTCGCGGCCCATGATCTTTTTCATGAAACGAGAGAAGGTTGAACCGGTTGACCGACAACATCCAACTCAATCTTGAGGCTTCTTTCAACCGATCGATATCGATCAGTAGATTGAAAACGTCATAAGAGAACCGGTGCTGCTTTGGTTTCATGCGCTGGTGCATGACAACGCCATTGTAAAGCGCTGCCGCAGCTTGCGGCGCGGGGCCATTGTCCGACATCCTGTTTGTGGCAGGTGCGGGTGTCATTCAGCGGCTTCCAGCATCACCGGCTCTTGGCGCTCACGTTCCCACGGGAGGATAGCACCTAATGCCTTGGCCACGTTGAGACCGGATGCCAATCCGTCCTCGTGGAAGCCATGACCATTCCATGCGCCGCAATACCAGGTGTTGTTCACACCCTGGATCTTGCTGAGCTGCTGCTTGGCCGCCAGGGCTTTGGCATCAAACTGCGGGTGGTCGTAGATGTATTTGGCGAAGGTCTTGTCTTCGCTCGGTGCCTGAAACGGATTGAGCGTGACAAAGACCGGCTTGGAGCGGTCAAGGTTCTGCAGCCGGTTCATCCAATAGGAAACCGTCACATCGCGTGTTTCACCCGCTTCTCGATCCGACATGTAGTTCCAGGATGCCCAAACCTTTTTCTTCTTGGGCATCAGGCTTTCGTCCCGGTGCAGATACACCTCGTTCGGGCGATATCGGATTGCGCTCAGTATCTCCCGCTCTTCCGCGCTTGGATCGCCGAGCATGGCAAGACTTTGATCCGTATGGCTGGCCAGGATGACGTGATCGAATGTATCGGTATGACCCGTCTCGTCGCGAACAACGACTTTTCCATCTGTTCTGAGGATTTCCGCAACCGGGCTGCCAAGACGCATCTTGTTCGCAAACGGCTCAGTCAGCTTCTTCACGTAGTTGCGGCTGCCACCGGAGACCGTCCGCCACAGCTGACGGTCGAAGGATAGAAGACGGTGATTGTCGAAGAACGCCACGAAGCTCTCGGCCGGGTAGGCGCGCATCTCGTTAATCGGGGTCGACCAGATGGCAGCGCCCATGGCAAGCAGATAATCGTTGATGAAACCGCTGGAATAGCGCTCCGCCTCCAGATAGCCACCTAGCGTTTGGCCCGCAAGCCGACCTGAGTTCAAGTCCGCGACGGCTTGTTTGTTAAAGCGGAAGATGTCCCGGAGCATCTTCAAGAACCGCGGCGAGACAATGTTCTTGCGCTGCGCGAACACGGCGTTGAGCCCGTCGCCACACCACTCCAGTTTGCCCCGGTCTGCTGACAGCGAAAAGCTCATGTCGCTGATCTCTGTTGCAACACCCAAGTGGTCGAGTAGGGCTGTGAAGTTCGGGTAGTTGAGTTCGTTATAGACAATGAAGCCTGTGTCGACGCTCATCGGGGTGCCGTCGTAGTCGATATCGGCCGTTGCGCTGTGGCCACCTGGACGGTCTCTTTTCTCGTAAAGAACAACATCGTGGTGGCTGTTAAGTGCCCATGCAGCACTGTTTCCGGAAATACCCGAGCCGATGACGGCAATCCGCATGTTAAATCCTTTGGCTTGGCAGGGCCGCCTAAATCCCAGCGTTGGGAAGCCCAGTCGGTTGGTCAGTTGCTATTCAAGACCGTCTACGGGGGAGTTTAAAGTGCGGATCACGCAGGGCAATGAATTTCCTATGAAAATTCAATTCGAGGCAAAGGTGTGTTGAAAATGAAGAGACAACCCGCCGCTGTTCGCGGCGCAGACTTTCAAAGAGTGTAGGTCGGGTCACTGTTGCGTGGCCAAGGGGGGGGCGCGGCCCGCTCTCACGAGCGGACCGCATCAACCTGTTCGCGGGGACTATGGCGATCAGGCTTGAATCGTGTCGACCAGCCAGGTCCATGCGACCTTTACCTGAGTTGTGGCTGCGTTGAAGAATGCAACAACGCGTTCCCAAACTGTCTGGCCGAAGTCGGCGATTTCGAGCATCGTGCCCTTCCGAACGGGCTCGTCCGATGTTTCGATCAATTCAACCGCCGCAGCGTTGCCACCATCGTTGATGACCCGCCGGGTCACAACAAGTGCGCCTTCAGTGACGAGACGGGATTCATCCTTCTCCGCGACCATTGTCTGCGGATCCAGCGCATTGACCACAACCGCGCGCCCATCCGGCAACAGATGGGTTTCGTTGGTGCTGACTTCGGAATCGTAAATCACTTCACCATAGGAATCGATCAGCTCGACCCAAACGACGTCGCGGCCGTTCAAGTGCACTTCTCCGACCCATATGGTCAGTTCGCTCTCAAGCGGATCTTTTTGATCCAGACTCGCAGAGGCGACTGTTACCTCAAGGCTGTCTTCTGGCAGAGTAATCGTTTCTTGCGGCAAAGGACTGGCTGCCGCGCTTCCCGCAAACGCGAGGATGAGGCCAAGCGCAAACGCTCCTGTTTTGGTATTCCGTTGCATGATCGCCTCCCAAGGCTAATACAACTCAATTTACCGCGCTTTGGGGCCTTGTGATCCTGGTCCGTTTTGGACTTCTTGACCAAATTCCTTTTGTTTTTCGTCTTTTAGCGTGAAAGCGCCCCTATATGCGCAGCCACTATTTTGCCATTATCGCACCACAATCTGGTGAATGGGTGTAATAAACATCACAAAACTGCTTGTTTCTGGCTACTTTCCGTTAATAAGTGTGTCTTAATCGCCTCAGCGCAAGAAAAATCACGCTGACGTGATGTTATCTTCATTGTAAGTATTGCGGATAAAATCTGCGGTCTGTCGAGTCTGTTGCAGATTGGCAACAAAAAAAGCCCATTTTTGAGCAAAAAAACCAGCAGGCTTCTTTCTCAGTTAGATGAATATGAGCATTTGTCACTCTTGCCTTTTCGGAAGGTTAAGGTGTGTCGTCCTATCCAATTTTTTTGTCTTTCTGGAGTGATTATCAAAAATTACGAGAAGGAATTTAAAGTTGTTTCCAAATATGAATTAACAAATGCGTAATTCATTGGGTTCTCAATTACGTTGTGAGACCAAGTTCCAGATAATTTGCCAAGAAAGGTAAGGGAACATGAAATACGCAGATCTTAAGTCATTCGTAAAATTACTACCAATTCATGCTGTTTTGGTCGGGGGTGTTTCACTTTCATCTGTTGCGTTGGCAGATACTGTAATTGTTGGCGTTGAAGATCTAACCTACTTCCCGCATTACACCATGGAAGGCGGGGAGTATGGTGGTTTTGGACGGGCGCTGCTGGATGCATGGGCGTCGGATAACGGACACACGCTGAAATATGAGGCGTATCCGATCAAGCGCTTGATGGAAAACCTGGTCGAAGGAACAGTCGATATCAAATACCCGGACAATGCCTATTGGTCCGCGGATTTGAAGGATGGCAAGCCGGTGGTCTACTCAGACAAGGTGGTCGAATACATCGATGGGGTCTCTGTGACGCCGGGCAATGTCGGTAAAGGAATGGGGTCGGTCAAGAAACTGGGTACCGTGCGCGGCTTTACGCCGTGGTCCTGGATCGATCTGACCTCCTCCGGGGCCGTTGAGTTGTCGGAAGTGAAGTCCCTGGATGGTCTGATCAAACAAGCCATAAACAGCCGTATCGATGCTGCTTATGCCAACGTAGCGGTCATTCAGCACCAACTGGGGGAAATGGGGCAGCCGAATGCGCTCTCGTTCGATCCGGATCTCAAGCATACCCGCGACTACTATTATGCCAGCACGACAACAAAGCCGGAGTTGATTGCGGACTTTAATTCTTGGATGTCCGAAAACGCTGACAAGGTTGCGGAATTGAAAGCTGAGTACAAAGTGAACCTGAACTGATCGACGGCAATCCATGTCAGGGAGGGGCTGGCGGTTTCCGTCAGTCCTTAATTTTTGTGTTTTCGAACACTCAAGACTCAAGCGCGAACAGGCCTCAAGACCAATTGTAGGTCGAGCTGATCAAGCGCATGTTTTCTGGAAAAGAGTGGCTCCCTGAGTAGGACTCGAACCTACGACCCAGCGATTAACAGTCGCTTGCTCTACCAACTGAGCTATCAGGGATCACCGTGCCGGGGCAGTGCGTCACCGCCCCCGTCGATGGAGATGCGTATAACGCAGCCCTTATCCATTTGCCAAGCCCTGAAATGCGTTTTTTTCATTCCATCGTTATTTTTTCGTCAGGTATGTGGAAAACTATAAATTTTTCAGATGCCTAGTTGTGTCTATCGGTTTTTAACAGGTGCGCTTCGCTGGTCGTATTTCAGCATTGCCGCCAAGACGGAACTCAAAACGCTGCGTTTTCCAACCGGCCATGGCAATTTGGGGTCAAACATATGGATAAGAAGACTTGCCGCCTTAAACACTCTGGCTTGTGCGGGCTGTTGGTTCCAGCTAGGAAGGAAACAGACGGTTCTGGTGCTGGGGTGATCCAGCCCGGATGAAACGGGAATTCGGTAAGTCCTCATTGAGGATTGATCCGGAGCTGCCCCCGCAACTGTGAGCGGCGAGTGCTGGCACATGACCCACTGGAGATCTTTGAGCATCGTTCTCAAGGTGACCGGGAAGGGGTGCTGGTCATAAGGAACCGCGAGCCAGGAGACCGGCCGTCGATAGAGTTTAACCGCAAGGCTGTCGGGCGGACGGCTGGGAGACACATGTGACGCAGTCTGACCATGGCCGGTCTACCCTCGTTTTCGGCGGGGCCCGGTCCGGAAAAAGCACCTTTGCAGAAAGGCTTGCAGCTCGAAGCAGCCTGGAAAGGGTGTATGTCGCAACGGGTGCCGCTTTCGATGACGAGATGGCGGACCGTATTGCCCTTCACAAGGACCAACGCGGATCTTCCTGGATTACCATTGAAGAGCAGCTGGATCTCGCGGGGGTGCTGAGCCGCGAAAGTGCCGCGCACCGGGTTATCCTCGTTGACTGCCTGACCCTTTGGCTGTCCAACCTGATGTTTTCCGACAAGGCCATAGCTGCGGAAACGGCGCGTTTGATTGAAACCGCCAGGGGTCTAGCCGGGCCGTGTGTGTTTGTCTCCAACGAAGTCGGCATGGGGATCGTGCCGGAGAACCGCTTGTCGCGGTCGTTCCGGGACGCGCAAGGCCGTTTGAACCAGGATATCGCATCGGTGTGCCATCAGGTCGTGTTTGTCGCTGCTGGACAGCCGCTTCTTCTCAAACCTTCGCATCAACCGGAGATCGGATTGTGACTTCTTCTACGCTTAAGCCGGGTCAGAAAATCCCGGCAACCATCGTGACCGGTTTTCTTGGCGCGGGAAAAACCACCCTGATCCGCAACCTTTTGCAGAATGCCGGCGGCAAACGGATTGCGCTCATCGTCAATGAATTTGGCGACATGGGGTTTGACGGCTCGCTGGTGAACGGCTGTGCGGACCCGAGCTGTTCGGCAGAAGAAGTTGTGGAGCTGACCAATGGCTGCATTTGCTGCACCGTTGCTGATGATTTCCTGCCCACCATGGAAATGTTGCTCGCTCGGGAAAACCCGCCGGAGCATATCGTCATCGAAACATCTGGTCTCGCTTTGCCGCAGCCGCTGGTCCGTGCGTTTTCGTGGCCATCGGTGAAACCGAAGGTCACTGTGGACGGTGTTGTCACGGTTCTGGATGCAGCCGCGCTTGCAGAGGGGCGGATCGCCCTTGATGAAGCCGCGCTGGAAGCCCAGCGCGCCGCGGATGAAGCGCTGGATCACGAAAGCCCGGTTGAGGAGCTTTTCCAGGATCAGCTGCGCTGCGCGGATCTTGTGGTGCTGAACAAGGCCGATTTGGTCGCGGGCGATATTCTTGCGGGCGTTCAGGAAAAGATTGCAGCCGAGGTCCGCCCGGCGGTGCATATTGTTGCTTCTGAGAAAGGCTCCTTGCCGATCGAGGTTTTGCTTGGCCGCGGCTCAGCGGCTGAGGATGACATGGCCTCCCGCCATGAACATCACCATCACCACCATGACGATGATCATCATCACGACCACGACCACCATCATGATCATCATCACCACGACGACTTTGAAAGCCATGTAATCGAGGCTCCGACCTTTGCGTCGCTGAAGGAAGCCGAGGTGCAGGTGCTTCAGGCCATGGCATTGAAAGGTGTTCTGCGGATCAAGGGAGCGGTTCAGGTGGATGGCAAGGCCGCGCCGGCCATGGTTCAGGCTGTCGGTCCGAGGGTTGAAACCTGGTTTGCATCAGGTGCGGAGAGTGCGGGCAAGTTGGTGGTGATTGGGCTCAAAGGTTTCGATTTGGGCGCTGTTCGCGGGGCGCTATCGGGGCTTGCAGAAGCGGCTGAGTGATTTCAGGCGCCGTTACATGCTGATGTTGCCGGGCTGTGTCCTGCAATTCAACGGAAGCCTTTTCTCACTGAAAAGCAGCGACGGGTCACATGGTCCTGCCATGGGATGACATAAGAACGAGAAACCATCCAGATGCACATTCTCGCAAGCCAGACGCGCCGGATCGATGATGGGGGCGATGCCGTCGACCTCGGCCAACAGCCCGCCGATATCCTCTTTTTGTCCGCGGCCGATACGGAACTTGGAAGTCTGGCAGCGGCGCAGTTAGGCTTGGGGGGGGATGCGCCAAGCCTGCGTCTTGCGAACCTGATGGCTCTGTCGCATCCCTATTCGGTTGATCTTTATGCAGAGCAGACGGTTCGCGGATCCCGGATCGTGATCTTGCGTGTCCTCGGTGGTGTCGAATACTGGCGCTATGGGTTGGAGAGGTTTGTAGAAGAGGCCCGCGCCAGCGGCATCGATCTTGTCGTCATACCTGGGGACGACAAATGGGATGAAGCTCTCACAAGCCATTCGACGCGCGGCACGGAGGATGTGCGTCAGATGTGGCGCTACTTCGTTGAAGGCGGGCCTGAGAACTACGCCAACGCATTGCGGTTTGCCGGTCATCTGATCGGGCTCGCAGAAGAGCCTGCGTATGCGGTTCCTCTTCCAAGAGCCGGAATTTATCTGCCCGGCCATACCGCGCCGGGGATGGAAAAGTTGAGATCAGCCTGGGCAGACCCGAAGGCTCCCGTCGCTGCGATCACCTTTTACCGGGCTCTGGTGCAAGGATCTCAGACCGCGCCTGTTGATGCTTTGGTATCCGCACTCGCAGAGGCCGGAGTCAATGCGCTGCCGGTCTTTGTCTCCAGCCTCAAGGAAGCGGAATCCATCGCTGTTCTGGATGCGTTGTTCGAAGAGGCAAAACCGGATGTGGTTTTGAACGGGACTGCTTTTGCTGTTTCAAAAGCCGGGATCGACCACCAGCCGACGCCGCTCGACAAATGGGGCAAACCTGTTCTCCAGGTGGTGTTCTCGTCTTCGTCCAAAGAGGGCTGGGAGGAGAGTGACCAAGGCCTGTCGATCCGCGATCTTGCGATGCACGTGGTGTTGCCGGAAATCGACGGCCGGTTGTTGACCCGCGCAGTGTCTTTCAAGGAAGAGGGTGTTTTTGACGCCGCGACGCAATCAACGCCCGTGAAATTCACCCCAGTGCCGGATCGGATGCGGTTCGTGGCCGACTTGACGGCCAACTGGGCCCGTCTTGGCCGTGTTGCGGCAAAGGACAAAAAAACAGCGCTGATCCTGGCGAACTACCCGAACAAGGATGGCCGTCTTGCCAATGGGGTCGGCCTCGACACACCGGCCTCCTGCGTGTCCGTGCTCAAAGCCATGAACGCGGCCGGTTATGATGTCGGCACCGCCCCGGAAACATCTGCGGATTTGATGGACGTATTCACATCCGGCGTCACCAATTCTCTTGTGCGGAGGCAGGAGAAGGCGGGCTATGAGCAGCTGTCAATTGAGGCTTATACCGCCGAATTTGCCAAACTGCCGGATGCGGTCCGCACAGCCGTTGAGGAACGATGGGGCAACCCGCAAGACGATCCGCATGTGGCCGGCGATGCGTTCCGCTTGGCGCTGCACCGGTTCGGCAATCAGGTGGTGGGCATCCAGCCCGCGCGTGGTTACAACATTGATCCCAAGGAGACCTATCACGATCCGGATCTGGTGCCGCCGCATCACTATTTTGCGTTCTATATCTGGCTGCGCCGGGAGTTTGGCGCTGATGCCGTAATCCATCTCGGCAAGCACGGAAATCTCGAATGGCTACCTGGCAAGGCGCTCGCGCTGTCTGAAAACTGCTTTCCGGAAGCCGTACTTGGCCCGATGCCGAACATCTACCCGTTCATTGTCAATGATCCGGGTGAGGGGGCACAGGCCAAGCGGCGGACATCCGCTGTCATTGTTGATCACTTGACCCCGCCGCTCACTCGGGCGGAAAGCCACGGCGTTGCCGAGGAGCTGGAGACACTACTTGATGAGTACTACCTCGCAAGCGGTGTCGATCCTCGGCGTCTCAAGGCGTTGACCCGGGACATTCTGGATGCGGCCAGCCGGCACGGTCTCGACAAGGACATCGGCATCACCGACGAGATGGATGAGGACACCCGTCTTGCCCGGCTTGATGCGCATTTGTGTGATCTGAAAGAACTTCAAATCCGCGACGGCTTGCATATTTTGGGCGAGAGCCCGGAAGGCGATCTCCTCACCGATCTGCTGTCTGCGCTGGTGCGGGTCCCGCGTGGCGGTGAGGCACGGCAAAACAGCTTGCAGCGAGCGCTTTCAGAGGACTTGGGCTTTGCCGCATTTGACCCGCTCAATTGTGATTTTGCAGCACCTTGGATCGGACCAAAGCCGGATGTTCTGGAAAGTCTCTCTGATGCGCCATGGCGCTCAAATGGCGATACGGTTGAGCGGCTTGAACTGCTCGCACAACAAATTATCGCGGGCGATATAGTCTCGCCGTCAGGCTGGCCTGCGGTGCAGGCGGTGCTCGCCGAAATCGAAGAACGGATCCGTCCGGCGGTGACCGGTTCCGGACGGTCGGAGCTGGACGCAGTCCTGACGGCGCTGAATGGCGGGTTCGTGAAACCGGGGCCTTCCGGTGCACCATCTCGTGGCCGGCCGGATGTCTTGCCGACGGGCAAGAACTTTTATTCCGTCGATGTGCGGGCCGTTCCGACAGAAACCGCCTGGCGTCTCGGCCAGCAATCGGCCGCGCTGGTGGCCGAGCGGTATTTTCAGGAAGAAGGCGAGTGGCCGGCATCGCTGGTTTTGACCTGCTGGGGCACGGCCAATATGCGCACGGGCGGCGATGATATTGCGCAGGCGCTGGCGCTGATCGGAGCCAAACCGGTCTGGGAGGCTGCGTCGGGGCGTGTCACAGGCTTTGAAATCCTGAAATTGTCAGAACTCGGACGCCCGCGGATCGACGTGACCTTGCGGGTTTCCGGCTTTTTCCGCGATGCGTTCCCGCATCAGATGGACCTTTTTGACAGCGCTGTGCGGGCCGTCGGTCAACTGGAAGAGCCTGAGGATGCCAATCCCGTTGCCGCGCGCATGAAACGGGAAGCTGCCAAGTTGGCTGCTGCTGGCCTGTCGCCAGATGAGGCCCAGCGCCGGGCCGGGTTCCGGGTGTTCGGCTCCAAACCTGGGGCCTATGGGGCCGGCCTACAAGCGCTGATCGATGAAGGCATCTGGGATGAGCGCGGTGATTTTGCCGAAGCGTTCCTGACCTGGGGCGGCTATGCCTATGGCGGCGGTGCGTCAGGCGATCAGGCCCGCGGCGAGCTGGAAGGCCGGTTGGCGTCGGTTGACGCGGTTCTGCACAATCAGGACAACCGCGAGCACGACCTTCTCGACAGCGATGATTATTATCAGTTCGAAGGCGGTCTTGCGGCAACGGTCGAGCACCTGAAAGGCGACGTGCCAAAAGTCTATCACAACGACCACTCGCGCCCCGAGCGCCCGGTTGTGCGTTCCTTGTCTGAGGAAATCGGCCGTGTCGTGCGCGGCCGGGCTGCCAACCCGAAATGGATCAAGGGCGTGATGCGTCATGGCTACAAAGGCGCTTTCGAAATGGTGGCAACGCTCGACTATCTGTTTGCGTTTGCCGCAACGACCAGGGCTGTCGGCGATCACCATTTTGATCAGCTTTACGAGGCCTATTTGGGCGATGAAGTCGTGCGAGACTTTCTTCAGGACGCGAATCCGGCAGGCTATCAGGAAATGCTGGCACGGTTTCAGGAGGCGCTTGATCGTGGCCTCTGGACACCGCGCCGCAATTCGACCCATGCTGCACTGAATGATTTGAACAAAACACAATAATCGGGAGACACACCATGACCGCCGATACGGATAAACCCGAGCTTACGGAAGACGAACTCAACGCGCGCCATGCGGAAAAGATGCGCAAGAAAAAGGCCGCGCGCGACAAGATCATGGCGACCAAGACCATCGAAAAGGGATTGGTGATCGTTCACACCGGAAAGGGCAAGGGCAAGTCGACGGCCGGGTTCGGTATGGTCTTCCGTTCCCTTGGCCATGGTCACAAGGTCGGCGTTGTCCAGTTCGTGAAAGGCCGGATCGAAACTGGCGAACGCATGGCGCTTGAGCGGTTCCACGATCTGGTGACGATCAAGCGCATGGGTGAGGGATTTACTTGGGAAACCCAGGACCGGCAGCGGGATATCGATGCGGCTCAACAGGCCTGGGACGCTGCCAAGGACATGATCCGCTCCGGAGACTTCCGGCTGATCCTGTGTGATGAACTCAACATCGTGCTGCGCTACGACTATCTCGACATCAACGAGGTCGTTGACTTCCTCAAGAATGAAAAGCCGGAAGACGTCCACGTGATCATCACCGGACGGAACGCCAAGGATGAGCTGCTTGAAGTCGCGGACCTTGTCACGGATATGACGCAGGTCAAGCACCCGTTCCGGTCTGGCGTAAAGCCGCAAGAAGGCATTGAGTTCTAAGACCGAGCGATGCCTTACACAGTTGAACGCGCCAGCAGCGCGGACTCTCACGAGATCGCGCTGCTGCTGCGCGCATCCATTATTGAGCTCTGCGGGCTTGACCATGGCGACAATCCGGATCGCTATAAAGCCTGGCTGAAAAACAAAACCGCGCCGAATGTGGAAAGCTGGATCGATGGTCCGGGGGCAGCGTTTGTCGTCCAGGATCAGGACAAACGCATTCTCGGCTTTGCAATGGGGACACCCAAGGGGCACATTCCCTTGATGTATGTGTTGCCGGATGCGCGTTTGACCGGAGTGAGCAAAACCTTGATTCGGGCGCTTGAAGACACGTTTCGCGACCGCGGTCTGGATGAGGCTCATCTCTCCAGCACGCTCACGGCAGAGCGCTTTTATAAATCCCTTGGATATGCTGAAACCGGAGAGACCAAAACCCAGCTGGACATGACCTTCCGGTGCTTCAAAAAAGGGCCTTTGAAATGAGCAAGCTGTTTGATCATAGCCTTCGCAGCGCGTCTCCGGACCATGCGGAGATCGTGCGCAAGTACGAACTCTACCGGACGATCGTGGAGTTTCTCGCAGCGCTCATGTTCGTGATCGGCAGTATCTTCTTTTTCTACGAGAGCCTGCTTTATGCCGGAACCTGGCTGTTCCTGATCGGGTCGATTCTGTTTGGTGTCCGGCCGACCATTCGGCTTCTTCTGGAGCTGAAACTCGCCAACCTCCCGGTGCCGAAGGAATTCCGGCCATATGGCGCGCCGCCGGTTGATGAGCCGGTGAGCCGATGACAAACAGCACTGGCCGCCGCACACCGGCTCTGATGATCCAGGGGACCGGATCCAATGTCGGCAAGAGCTTGATTGTTGCCGGACTATGCCGCCTCTATGCCAATCGCGGCATGACGGTCCGCCCGTTCAAGCCGCAAAACATGTCCAACAATGCCGCTGTCACCTCCGACGGCGGCGAAATCGGCCGGGCGCAAGCCTTGCAGGCGATGGGATGCCGCGTACCTCTCACGGTGCATATGAATCCGGTTCTATTGAAGCCGGAAACGGATACCGGTGCGCAGATCATCGTTCAAGGCAAGCGCTTTGGTACCATGCGCGCCCGCGAATATGGAAAGCAGAAAGCAGAGCTTTTGCCGAAGGTTCTGGAAAGCTTTTCAAAACTTCAATCAGACGCCGATTTGGTCATCGTGGAGGGCGCGGGCAGCCCTGCCGAAATCAACCTTCGGGCGGGCGACATTGCCAATATGGGATTTGCGGAAGCAGCTGACCTGCCTGTCGTTCTTTGTGCTGACATTGACCGGGGCGGTGTGATTGCCTCGGTGGTCGGCACCCATGCAGTGCTGGAGCCGTCCGAGCAGGACCGCATCAAGGCGTTTTTCATCAATCGGTTTCGCGGCGATCCGAGCCTCTTTGATGACGGCATGCGCGAGATCGCCCAGCGCACCGGCTGGCAGGGGCTCGGCGTGGTGCCATGGTTTGCAGATGCCAACAAACTGCCGGCAGAAGACGCGCTCGATCTTGCAAGCGGTGCGGGCAGCGGCAGGATCAAGATCGTGGTTCCGGTGATTTCTAGGATCGCGAATTTCGATGATCTCGACCCGCTGCGGATGGAGCCGGATGTTTCGCTTGAGCTGATCGGACCTGGAACGCCCTTGCCGGGAGATGCAGATCTCGTCCTTCTGCCCGGATCCAAATCAACCATTGGCGATTTGGCGTTCTTCCGGGAACACGGTTGGGACATTGACCTGGCAGCTCACGTGCGCCGGGGCGGCCATGTTCTCGGGATTTGCGGTGGTTATCAGATGCTGGGTAAAACCATCTCTGACCCGGATGGCATCGAGGGAACAGCGGGAACTGTCGAAGGACTTGGGCTGCTAGATGTCGAAACGGTGCTGACGCCGGATAAATCGCTTGTCGAGGCTGAGGGCAAGCATCTGGCATCAGGTGCCAGCGTCAAAGGATACGAGATCCATATCGGCCGCACATCCGGGCCCGATTGTGCCCGGCCGTACCTCCACATCCGTGATGCGGGCGGAACTCCGAAACTAGACGGGGCGCAGTCATCAGATGGCCGGATTGCCGGGACCTATTTGCATGGGCTTTTTACCGATGATGAGTTTCGGAAAGCCTATCTGAAAGGCTTCGGGGCCTTGTCCGACCTCGCCTACGAACACCAGATTGATGCCGTGCTTGATGATCTGGCGAAGCATTTGGAGGGTGTACTCGACACCGAAGCGATTTTGGAGATTGCAAATAACCGATAGGCCCGGCGATCGATTTTATTTAGTTCTGAGGAGTACGCGAAATCCGCGAAATCTTGTGCTAGCTAAAAATAGCCATTGATTGCGTAATTGGCGGCAAATACGTCGCGCAAAACTCAAACGAATAAGTTAAGGCAGTAGTTCTCAGTATCAAAAATCTAAATAATGAGCGAGTTATGACGCCAGAAAAATTTGTCGAAATAATGCGTTGTGAAGTGATCGATGGGCAGATCAATTCTGAAATAGAACGGTTCAATGCTTATGAAGTTGGAATTGAGCATGAACACCTTGAGAAAGACGCCACAAATCTGTTTGCCAGTCTTTCGCCAGCTCAGAAGAAAGTATTTCTTTCCATTTTGCGTCAAGTATCTTTAGACACAACAGCGAGCGTCCTAGCAGTGTTGGATGGGGTGAGAATGATTGATGGTGTCTTCGATGATTTCCATCTCACCTACGGCGACGGGAAAACCGAAATAGTTGGCGACCTCGCTAGTATTCTTTTGGAAAAGGAAGAGTTATCTAAAGAGGTAAAGATCTTTTTATTTTTCATATAGAGTTTCGAAGCATAATTAATAGTATTCCAGTATAAAAGAGGTTCTAGTTAATCGTGGGAGAGGTTTAACCCCGTTCCCAGAGCACCATCTGATTGTTCGCCGGCATGGCATGATCGGCGGTGGATTTCAGACCTGCTTTTTGTGCAAGCGCGTCGAGCGCTTCGAAATCGCGGATGCCGCTCACCGGATTCCAGCTTTTCAGCTGGACATCAAAGGCGGCATTGCTTTCGGTTGTAAACCCGCCGCCGTACTTGAGCGGTCCATAGACGCAAAGAGCGCCGTTCTTTGTGCTCAGTACTTCGCCTGCGCGGGCGAAAAACTGCTCCACTTGCTCAAATGACATGATTTGCAGACAGAGCCGGATTACGTCCCGTCTGAAAACATGCTGCAGATTGGGATGGTTGTGATTGGCCTCTACTTCACAGTTCGCGGTCTGCAATCCTTGTTCGACGCCGTCTTGTTCAAGTCTCATATGGACTCTCAACCGGTTTCGGCTGTTCTGGCAAATCCGGTACTTGGCAACGGATTGTTTACGCTGGGTATTGGTGTGTTCCTGATCGTTGACGCACGCCGATTTACTAACTTCATACTAGGGCTGAGGCGACTTTAAGCGGCAGTGTGATACAGCCGAGTATTGCAAGCTTATACCCGACATGTGTTCCGATGGGCTGGCGCGGCACACGCATCTCGTGTAGGTGGGATAAATGACACTGCTTTCATCTTCCACGCCCCTTTCCAGACCAGCTGCCGGGATTGTCTTTGTTCTTGCCGGCGTGACGGCAATTTCCGTCAACGACATGCTGATCAAACAGCTGTCGGGCGGTTATCCGTTACACCAGATGATTTTTGTCCGGTCCCTGATCGGTCTCATTTTCATGCTGTTTCTTGTGCATTTCGAGGGTGGTTGGACGATCCTGAAGACCCGCCGGCCGGTTTTGCACCTCGTCCGCTGCGTGATGGTTCTGATTGCAAATATGAGTTTTTTCACGGCACTCGCGGTGGTGCCGCTTGCCGATGCGACCGCGCTCTTTTTTGTTGCGCCGCTGCTCATCACGCTATTGTCGATCCCCATACTCGGTGAAAAGGTTGGCCCCTGGCGCCTCGGCGCAGTCGGGATCGGGTTTTGCGGAGTTGTTTTAATGATGCAGCCATGGACAACCGATCTGCAGATTGAAGGCGGGCGCGTGGTTCTGGTTCTGCCTGTTATTGGCGCAGCGGCCTATGCCATGATGCAGGTCTTGACGCGGAAACTGGGTGTTGCAAGCAAAGCCTCCGCCCTTGCTGTTTACTTGCAGTCCGGATTCCTCATTGTATCCATAGGGTTTTTCCTGGCCGCCGGGGATGGCCGTTACGTCGACAGCTTCGACAACGCCAGCCTGCAGTTCTTGCTGCGCGCTTGGGTTTGGCCGCCGGAAGAGGATGTCTATTGGTTTGTTGCGCTCGGGCTTTGTTCCGGTGTCGTTGGGTACACCATGTCGCAAGCTTACAGGATCGCGGATGCGGCAACGATTGCGCCGTTTGAATTTATTGGTTTGCCGCTCGCCGTTTTCTGGGGCTGGCTGATGTTCGGTGAATTGCCGGCGCCGGTGGTCTTTGGGGGAATTGGTCTGATTGTCGGCGGCGGTCTTCTTGTGTTCTTGCGCGAACATCAAAAACAGCGAAAGCTCGCACTTGCCACGAAAATTGGCCGCCGTTAGGGCAATAGTCCCTACCACCTGGCCGTTGTGACTGCTGGAAAAACTAGCCTCGTTCCCAGACCACAAACTGGTTGTTGGCAGGCATGGAGTGATCGGTAGTGAAGGTAAAACCGGCTGCCTTTGCGAGCGCGTCGAGGTCTTCAAAGTCACGGATACCGCTCACCGGGTTCCAGCTTTTCAGCTGGACATCAAAGGCGGCATTGCTTTCGGTTGTGAATTCGCCGCCGTACTTGAGCGGTCCATAGACGCAAAGAGCGCCGTCCTTTGTGCTCAGGACTTCGCCAGCACGGCCGAAAAACTCTTCCACATGCTCAAATGACATGATGTGCAGTGTGTTGGCTGTAAAAATGGCATCGAAGGCCTCCGGTCCGTCCGGTGCTGGCAGAGGCCATGGAGGCGAGGCGACGTCGAGGGCAATCGGAGCGGGTGTCCGGTCGTTGCCGTCCTGATTCAGCCGTTCCGTGATGCCTGGAACGTTGTCCGGCAAATCGCTGCAGTGCCAGGTGATGTGCGGCAAGGCGTTCGTCACGTGAACTGCGTGCTGGCCGTTGCCGCTGCCGATCTCCAGAACCTTTGTCCGGTCCGCCAGAATGGGCCGCAAGGTCTCCAGAATGACGTCCTTGTTGCGATCAGCGGCAGCAGAAAAAGGGAGCATGGGTTTGTCTCTCAAATCAAGAAAAGAACAGCCAGAAGCAGAACAAGCGCGGCTTCGATACCATACGCGCCGACAAGAACCTTGAGGCCGCGTGAGATGTCATCGGCCGTTGCGTCCCGGCGCCCGTCTGCATTCATGTAGGGATCATCGACCGTGTATCCAGGATAGGTCCTTGGGCCGGCCAACGCCAAACCAAGCGCCCCGGCCATTGCCGCTTCCGGCCAGCCGGCATTGGGGGAGCGATGCAGCTTCGCATCCCGGACCATTGCGGATAAACTTTTTCGAATGGATCCAACGGCAAGTGGTGCGGCAACCGCCAGGAACAGACCCGACAAACGGGAGGCTGGAAGATTGATCAGGTCATCGAACCGGGCAGATGCCCAGCCGAATTCAGAATACGCTTCGTTCTTGTGGCCGATCATGCTGTCTGCGGTGTTCACCGCTTTGTAGGCGATCAGGCCCGGCAACCCCAGAACGGCAAACCAGAAAACCGGCGCGACAATACCGTCGGAGAAATTCTCGGCGCAGGATTCGATCGCAGCGCGGGAGACTCCCGCTTCATCCAAGGTGTTCGGGTCCCGGCCGACAATCATGGCGACGGCCTGCCGGCCACCGGCAAGACCGTTGTTTTGCAAGCCGTCTCTGACCGCAGCAACGTGCTCATAAAGGCTTTTTTGAGCGATCAACACTGCCGCAATGATCACGATCAGGAGGTCGCCGAACGGGATCACTGCTGCGAGTTCCTGAACGAGGAAGCCCAGCGCCAAACTCCCGATCAACAAGATCAGCAAGGTCACGATCCCGGTGAACCGGCCGGTCTGAGCACGCCAGTCTTTGCGGTTCAACGTTTTATCAAGTGCAGAAATAACCTTGCCAATCCAAACCACCGGATGGGGCAGGTGGCGCCAGAGCCAATCCGGATCGCCTATTATCCCGTCGAGGATCAAGGCGGCGAGAAGCAGCCAAAGCGCGTTTTCATAAAGCAGCATGAGTGCTGGTTAGAGGTCTTTTTGAGCCGCTGCAAGGGCGTCGGTCAGGCGTGCCAGGTTTTCAGCGCCACCCGGCAGGCCAAAGCGGATCCAGGTTGGTGCGTAGTCGAAGATCCGGGTCCAGATCCGCTGTTTGGCAAGTGCGTCATGCATCTTGGCGGCAGATCGCGTCCCGGCAAGCGCATATAGCGGGGTGCCGCCAAAGACGCTGAGCATGTTTTGTTGCAGTGCCAGTGTGAGATCGGCCATTTCGTCGGCCAGTTGGCGGGTCATGGATTTTTGCCAGGCTTGGTCTTTCAGTGCGGCCGTGCCGAGTTCTAGAGCCGGGCCGCTGAGGCACCAGCTTTCCAGAAGGGCTGAGACCTTTCCGATCATCGGCTTTGGTCCCGCCAAAAAACCGAGACGCAGGCCGGCCAGACCAAAGAACTTCCCGAAAGAACGCAGGATCAGGATGTTTTCATTGCCGATATGCGGCAGAAGGCTTGAACCGGGCATGACATCGGCAAAAGCTTCGTCCACCACGAGGTACCCGCCGCGCTCCGTCAAAGTTCTGGCGATCTCCAGAAGGCTTTTGACATCAACAAGTTGACCGTCGGGATTGTTCGGATTGACGAGCAGAACGATTTTCGCATCGGCAGGCAGGGCGTAGATGCTGGACAGCTCAACCGGTTTGCGGTCATCCCGTGTCCAGACGTCCGCATGGCTCGTGTATGTAGGCGCTGCCAGGGCAACAGGGCCCTGGGGCAGAAGCTGCGGCAACACTGACAAGAGCAACTGGGTGCCTGGACCTGCGGCAAGTCCAAGATGATCCGGCACTGTATAAGCCTGACGCGCGGCGCCGATAAGCTGATCCTGGGCTGATTGTGCGGGCAGGGACGTCCAGGCCTTGTCTGAAAATCGGTCCGGGACTGGATAGGCATGCGGATTGATGCCGGTCGACAAGTCGAGCCACTGGTCAGGTGTTCCGCCATAGCGCTCGATTGCTTCGCTCAAATCTCCGCCGTGCTTCATGACCCGGTCAGTCCTGTTTAGTGCGCAAGCCGCATGGTTGTCCAAGGCTGCTATCTAGCGGATTTCAATGGCAAAAGTATAGACGGATCGCGACCTCGGCTGCGGTAGAAACGGCACATAAGACAAAGCTGGGGTCTTATGCGTGGGAAATAGACATTGTCGATTTGGCCAAGTCGCCAAGGTTTGCAGATCGCGATACGAATTCTTGTGTGTTTTGTCAGTCGGGTTCCAGTTAAGGGAGACGCAATGTTCGGATCACGTGCTGTGCTGGTCTTGGTCCTGATGATCTGGATAACTGCAAGTGCAGGTGTTCAGGCGCGGCAGGTCGTGCGGCTTGGGATCGAACATTATGATGACGGCGAAGACCGGTATGAAGTTTCCTTGCTAAAACTGGCCCTGGAGCATTCCGGAGAGGATGCCGTCCTTGAGGTGGTCTCCCTCGGCGACACCACCCAGGAGCGGGTCTTGATCGAATTCGAACAGGGCCGTTCCAACTTCGATGTTTTTTACAGCGGCGGATCGCCGGAACGCGAACAGCGCTTTGAACAGATCGACATCCCCTTGAGCCGCGGCTTGCTCGGGCACCGCATATTTGTGACCCGCAAAGATCAGCTGGATCGCCTGGCGCAGATTGAGACCCTCGACGAGTTTCGCGACTATGCCGTAGTTGGTTCAGGCTTCGGCTGGCCGGACACGGATATTTTCAGAGCAGCCGGGTTTAAGGTTCTGCCGGCAGAGTGGAAAAACATCTGGCGGATGCTGTCTGTTGGCCGCACGAACGTCTTCAATCTCGGTGTCCATGAAGCTCATGCGGAACGAGCGAATTTCGATGCGATCTATCCAAACCTCACTGTCGATAACAATCTGCTGGTGAAATACCGCTTCGGGTTTTTCTTCTACGTCCAAAAAGACAACCGCGCTCTGGCAGATCTGATCGAACGCGGACTTGAGCGGGCCTACGAGACCGGTGCGTTCATGCAGCTTTTCGAGCGCCATCCACGCATACAGCGGGCCTTGGACCATATCCGGCAAAACGATTTGACCGTTCTGGAGATCCCCAATCCTTTTTTGTCTGACCGGCACCGAGCGATCCCGGACCGGTATTGGCATGACGTAAAATAGCTTTGCTTCATGTTGACACGCGGCGGCGCTTGGCTGAAAATAGAACAAAATAAGAACATTTAGCTGTGCGCAGGATAGAATTGACCATGTCTCACCCAAGGCGAACCCGGTCTCCATTGGATTTTGACCGGGATAAGTTACTGCAATCACTGGGAAGTGCCCGTGCGACGCTGATTGAGGCGCATCGAAGCATGAAACCGAAATCAGGCCTTGCGCGCTCTGCAGATGCGGTCGTGTCTGAAATCGATGAATTTGCCTTGGTTCTGACCGGATCGCGCGACTTTTTTCATCTGAAAGCCCACGGTACACCGCCATCCAAGGACGACACAAGCTAAGGCTTCTGGTCCCGGAAGATCAGATCAGCGTCGTACGGCTTTTGCTGACACAGGTATTTCGGCAAGGCCATGCTGCGTTTCATGGACCAGCTGATCCACGACCGCCTCAAGTTTCGATCGGTCGATCAGGCTGTCTTCCGACATGTCTCCTGCAAGTGCCAGCTGTCGATCCGCTGATGTACCGCGCTCTGCAATCGTCCGGATGTGGGCGATCTCCGCTTCACAGCCAAAAAATGCGGCATCTGGGGCCACCAGCTCGCTGATTTCGTCGACCAGCTCCTGGAACGCAATGGATTTCTTCTGGCCGAAGTCGATCAGGTTGGCAGCCGAGCCATGCCGCTGAGCCTGCCAGCGGTTTTCTGCGAGCAGGAACCTTGAATAGTGCCGCCATCCCTGATTGGCGCGCCGCAGGCGGTAGAGCATCCGGCACAGGCACCGGAAGAGAGCTGCAATGGCAACGGCATCCTCAACGCACGGGCAGACATCCGTCACCCGCATTTCAAGGGTCGGAAACCGGTCGGAGGGCCGAAGGTCCCACCAGATCTTGGTCGCATCCTCGATGACGCCAGCTTGAACGAGCATGTCGATGGTGTGGCGGTAGTCTTCGTGGCTCTCAAATCGCGGCGGCAATCCGGTGCGGGGCAGCTCGTTGAACACCGACAGCCGGTAGGATTTCAGTCCCGTGTTCCGGCCCCGCCAGAAAGGCGAAGACGTGCTGAGCGCCAGAAGATGGGGCAGGAAGTAGGTCAGTTGATTGAAAAGATCGACGCGTAGTTCCGCATCTTCAATGCCAATGTGAACGTGCATGCCGCAGATCAGGAGGCGCTTGGCGACAACCTGCATGACCCTTGCAAGATCGTTGTAGCGTTCCTTGTCGGTATGCGGCTGCTCTGTCCATTCCGCAAAGGGATGGGTTGAGGCGGCAATGGGCGCCAGGCCATGCCGGGCTGCCTCATCGGCTATGGTTTTGCGGAAATAGGCCAGTTCTGCCTTCACTTCGCCAAGCGTCATGCAAACCGGAGTGCCAACTTCGATCTGGCATTGAAGAAATTCCGGACTGACCCGGCCTTCCAGTGCGGTTTCGCAGGCAGAAAACAACTCGGATGGCGGGGAGCTCGCGATTTTGCGGCTCGCGCGGTCGACCAGAAGATATTCTTCCTCAACCCCGATGCTGAAGCTGGGTTCTTTCATTTAAACAGCTTGCGGGAGCAAGCTTCAAAGGGTCAAGCACGAATTATCGCGTAGTGCACACATTTCATCGGCTGTGTATCGCAGCACATAGCTTTCGTTTCTTCTGCCATGCTAGTGGACGCGGATCATATGGGTCCTGCACATAAAACGCTCCTGTATTGTGTATTATATTACACAAGTTGCCATTGTTCGGCAAGCATTTTTACGCAAAATAGTGCGCGCTATCCCATAATATCGCGGCGGGCCAGATCGGCTAAGTACGATGAAAAGTTCAGTTTGCGAGCCTTCGCGGTTTGCTTGATGGCATCTGCCAGACCTGCATCCATGGAAATGTTGATCCGCTCCGAGCGGCCGGTTAGGGCGATGACGGGAACGGCAATCAAGAAGGCGCCTGCTGCCAACTCCTTCGCAACATCTGAGTCGGTGCGAAGGGTGGTCAAGGACCGGCCTGCGGGCATCTCTTTGCCTTCCAGGTGAAGGGAAAGCGCCTCGGCTGCATTGGCGACCAGGTCGTCGATGTCGTCAGCTGCGGAAAAGCAGCCGGGAACATCGGGAAACTGGACGCCATAGGCGCTGCCGTCTTCCTGGTGGACCAGTCCGAAATAGGTGCGCATGTTTCTCTCCTTGGCCTTAGAGCCATCCGGCTTGTTTGTAGATGCTGCGAACGGTGCCGAGCGGCAGGTCTTTTTTCGGGTGAGGGACCGTAACCGTCAAAGCGCCTTTTTTGAATTTGTGATGGGAGCCGACAACCTTCACAAGGTCGAAGCCATCTTTTTCCAGCTTCTTAATGATCTTGCGGCTGTTGGTTTCCATGTTCTTTGCTCTCGTTTATGTGTATTATATTACACATATTCGAAGTGCGGGTCAATCAATAATGAGTATTATATTGCGCATCATTTCAGATGCGAGAAACCGGTGATCCATGGTTTCATAGGTATCCAAGGCCGATGATTTGGTAAGTTTGCCGGGGAGGCGGCTGGCCGATCGCGTGGATCAGAAATGGAACAAAAGTGTCCCACTTTCGCGGCGGTGGAAAAAAGTGGGACGAAAAGGCCCGAAAAGTTCAATAAAAACAATGGGGAAATTTGAGTTTGGAGGCCCCGACCGGAATCGAACCGGTGTACACGGATTTGCAATCCGCTGCGTCACCACTCCGCCACAGGGCCCCTCGGTGGTGTGCCGCGCCTTATCAAACACTTGGCGCGGCAGGTCAAGTCCTGATTGATTGGCTGATAACATTTCCACTGGGACACCCGCGGAAAGGTCTGTATGACTGATTGTCAGCGGTAAAAAATCTCCCGGAATTCAAAGGGTTTGGTGATAGAGCCGCATCTGGTGCTTGTCAGGGCGGGTTTGCCTCGGTATGGAACCAGCCGAAGAGGTGCCGGGACGCCGGCAATTCAAGCGAGGGCCGATATGACGGACTTTAACCAGTCCCGCCGCAAGATGGTGGACAACCAGTTGCGTACCAACGATGTGACGGATCACCAGATCCTGGATGCAATGGAGGTGGTTCCGCGCGAACGGTTCGTTCCTGCATCCAAGCGGACAGTGGCCTACATCGATGAAGATCTGCCCATTGGTGCTTCCGGGTCCGGCCGGTACTTGATGAAGCCGCATATCTTCGGAAAGCTGATCCAGCTGGCGCAGATCAGTGCGGACGACATTGTGCTCGTGATTGGAGCCGGCAGCGGCTACAGCACGGCAGTCGCGGCAAAACTGGCGGCATCTGTCGTCGCCCTGGAAGAAAACGCGGAACTGGCCCGCGATGCTGGCGATCTCCTCGTGGATCTCGGAACTGAAAACGCGGTCGTCGTGGAAGGTCCGCTGGTCGATGGCTACGCTGGGGAAGGCCCATACGACGTTATTCTGATTGATGGTGCGGTTGAGGTTCTGCCCGAGGCTTTGCTGAAACAGTTGAAGTCCGATGGCCGCCTTGTTGTCATCGAAGGCCAGGGCGGGGCAGGTGTTGCCAAGCTGTATCAGAAATCAGGCGAAGCGGTGAGCGGACGATTTGCGTTTAATGCATCGGCAGCGCTGCTTCCCGGTTTTGCTCAAGCCGCAGAATTCACCTTTTAAAGGTTTGTAAAAAGAGTTGTTTCCGGTCTGATCTGAAGACCGGGGCTGATCGGCCAGTGTCACGTGTTGTGTTACGCAGCGTGCTCCGTTGGAGCCTGTTGCCCATAAGCCGCACTGGAAGATTTTCATTAAATCTGGGCTCGTGCCGGTTGAAGATGGACACCGGTGAGTTTACTCAGGTTTTGAGTGTACGTGGGTGAGCCGGAAGGAGTGTGGAGTGTCTGGTCGTTCAAGGGTGAAAGCAATGACACTATCGAAGGGGCTGATGAGCGGGGTTGCCGCTGTCGTCTTGTCCGGCTTCATTGCGTCCTCGGCCGGTGCCGACACGATACGTGATGCGCTGTCTCTCGCCTATGCGAACAATCCGACTCTGAACGCTGCCCGGGCCCAATTGCGTGGTGTCAACGAAAACGTGCCGCAAGCTCTGGCCGGTTGGCGGCCGACAGCTTCTGCAGCACTTTCCGGCGGCGGTGTGCGGTCTTCCATCAACGGGCGGCAGGCCTACCGCAACAATGCGGCGATCTCATTGACCTTGAGCCAGGCCGTATTCCGCGGTTTTCGTACTGTGAACTCCACGCGCCAAGCTGAGGCGGTTGTCCGTGCCCAGCGCGAAAGCTTGATGTCGAGCGAGCAGGACACTCTCCTCAGCGCCGCGACCGCCTATGTCGATGTGATCCGCGACACAGCGCTCGTTTCCCTTCAGCGCAGCGATCTTGCGTTCCTTCAGGAGCAGGTGCGTGCAGCGCGGGATCGGTTTGATGTGGGTGAGGGAACCCGGACCGACGTCTCCCAAGCAGAAGCGCGGGCAGCGGAAGCACAGGCATCGTTGAACACGGCGCTTGCCAATTTGAACACCAGCCGGGCGATTTACCGTCAGGTGATTGGTGTTGATCCGAAGAGCCTGTCGGCGGACACATCCATTACACGTCAGGTGCCCAAGTCCCTGGATGTTGCACTTCAGACCAGTGAAGAAAAGCAACCGTTGATCCAACAGGCACTGCATCTCGTTGATGCTGCCATTTTCAATGTGAAGGCTATTGAGGGTGAGTTGCTCCCGACTGTTACGGTCGATGCGAGCATTGGCCGGAGCTGGAACCCATCCGCGACGATTGATCAGAACAACAATGCTCAGATTATCGGTAACGTCAGCATTCCGATCTATCAGGGCGGCGGCGTTTATTCGCGTGTGCGTCAAGCCAAGGAAGAACTGGGACAAACCCGCCTTCAGCTGGACGTTGCCCGCGATCAAGTCCGCGCAAACGTGATCACCGCTTGGGGGATCTTCCAGGCGGCCGAAGCGTCCATTGTTGCCGCGCGCGCGGCGGTCGAAGCACAACAGCTGGCTCTTGAAGGTGTGATCGAAGAGCAGCGCGTTGGCCAGCGGACAACTCTGGACGTCTTGGATGCACAGCGCGAATTGGTCATTCAACAGTCCAATCTGGTGACTGCACAACGGAACCGGATCGTTGGTGGTTACCAACTCGTGGCTGCCGTCGGTCATCTGGATGCGCAGACACTCGGGTTGAACGTCAATGTTTACAATCCTGAGCAGCACTACAAGTCCGTGCGTGGCAAGTGGATTGGCCTGCGGACACCGGATGGCCGCTGAATCCGGCCTTTAGGTCTGTCGCAGATGCACATGCATACATGAAACCGGCTTTGGCCGGTTTCTTCGTTTTTGTCGTTTGCGTGGAGCGATTCGGTTTGCATTTACCCAAAAGTTTACAAAAAGTGGACTTAAGAGGGGAAAAGCCTATCTCAGGCCGTGCGGTTGCTTTGCGCGTTTCCAGATGATCCGCATAATTTCCTTAACGAATCATCCGGGGGACTTCTGGTTGGAGCGTAGAGTAGCCAACAAGTACGGGGGACGTCATGTCACAGGCGAGCAAGGCTGAAGAGCCGTCGATGGAGGAGATCCTCGCATCGATACGCCGAATCATTTCTGATGAAGACTCCCAGAGCGCGGACTCCGGCAATGAACAAGCAGATGAAACCCCAGTAGAAGCAAAGGCGGAGGATGATATGGGTGATGCCTCCGAGATGTCACAAGACGACCTCGACAAGCTGTTCGATATGGACAGTGATGACGATGTCGCCGAAGACGAAAGCGCGGATGACATGGCTGCGGCCATGATGGCCGACGCTGCGGAAGATGAAAGCGATGCGGGGGACGACGATGTCCTCGAACTGACGGAAGAGCTTGCTGTCGAATCCACCGACGATCTGGATATGGTCGACGGAATGGCGGAAAACCTCGACAATATGGACGGTGATGTTTCGTTTGCGCCGGATCCGGAGCCTGCAGAAGACATCATGGCCCCGCCAGAGCCTGAAGCCGAGCCGGAGGCGTTGTTCGAGCCGGAAGAGCCGGCGATCCAGTCGAAGCCGATTCCGGATGACCTGCCGGATGTTGCACCTGAAGACTACCTGACATCTGCTGCGACAGGGCATGCGGTTCATGCGGCGCTCGACAATTTTTCTGACATGTTGATCAGCACGAAAGCGCAGACCATTGAAGAGATGGTTCGGGACATGTTGCGTCCGATGATCAAGGCTTGGCTCGATCAGAACCTGCCGCCCATGGTGGAGCAGATGGTCAAGAAGGAAGTCCAGCGAGTGATCCGCCGGCGCGACTGATCCTGCAGATACATCGGATATATCGGAGTTTACAGGGGCGACCGGAGACGGCAGCCCCTGAAATTCGTTTGGGCAATGCCTGTACAAAGCTCGTACCACTCGCACCCAGCACATGCCTGCCGAATGCTTCCGCTCTGAAAAGCTGAACGTAGCTTGGAAATGTCTTTGCCGCAGAGGCGGAGAGGGCCAAACGATAGCGGCTCGCCGAAGAGCAGCAGCCCGATGTCGCGGGCGGCCAATCGGTCCCGCTCGCGCACGCTTTCATTGTGACAATGGCAGGTGAGGTCATTGAGCATCGGGACGCAAATGTCGTCCGGACCATCGACCAGTTTGATGGCCTCACCATCGTTGAGGCGATTGATAATAGCTTTGTAGGACGCGACGAAGGCAGGTGTGTAGCCCTTTCCGGCGAAGGTCAGCATGCATAGCAAATGGTGCGCGCGGAGGCGGATGGTCATGAGAACAGTTTTCGTGCCTGCTTTGGTAAAGGAGTTGTCGAGGCGGTCTTGTTACTCGGCTTCGCCCGGAAACTTATGCCAGTAGTAATCTGGAAGGGAGGCTGTTTCCACCGTTAGATTGGGGTTGTTGAAGCGGATTGGACGCCTGCTGTCGAGATGGAGTTCCGAGAAAATCTCCCGGATCATCGGGTGCGTCCTGAAGTATTGAATGAAACTGCCGTCTTCATATGCGGTCACCAGGCCCGTTTCGATGATCTCCGCAAGTTCCGCGTTGTGCTTGCCGGTGAAAAAATAGAACGGAAACCGGTCGTAGATCAGGACGACCTCCTGCTCGATGTCATAGTTCAGCCGACTGTATTCCGCCCGCTCGCTCAGGATTTCCACTGAAGCTCGCGGAAATGCGTCGGCGTCCGCCGAAGCGATCATCGGATAAAGATGGCTTTTCCGAGCGGTCTTTACCGTCAACCCGGCGCCTTCAAGGATCGCAATGTCTCCCCAGTCGATGCCTTGTAGGAAAGTCATGTCCTTGAGGTCGCCCACCGTGTTGACCGATAAAAACCTGTCCTGGCTGCCTTCAGGAATCGCGTTGATCCGGGCACCAATCAGACCGCGCACCAGTGGGACGCGGATCGGCAGAGCAATCTCTTCGTAGTGCTTTGAAGTGCCCGCCGCATAGAGATTGAACTCCGAACTCGCCGGGTCGGTGAGTTTTTCCATGACTTCTACGGCGGTGAGGTCTTTGGAATTTTCAGGCAATACGATCTTGAACGGGCGGTCCTGTTTGGAGAGGGCAAGCTCCAGAAGCGGGACCGTGTATTCCGGGATAGAGGCAAGCTGCGGCAGGCGTATTTCGATCGTCTGGTCGGCTGCTGCCGGCCCTGCGAAAAACAGTGTGGCCATCAAACCGATGATACCGCATCTGGGTATCGTCATTCGAAGCTCCTTCCCGGTGCGCAGCTGGCGCAGGTGTCGTACACCGGATTAGACGACGAAATTTCTACTCAAAACCTAATTCCAGCTAAGAAACCGAACAAGCAACCTTGGGTAAAGCGGAATCAGATCCTCGTGCTGAGCATCGATTGGTACGAGCAACACAATCGTTTATGGCCTTGGACGGGATAGAAGCGCCGGACCATACCTCTTAGGCGGTTGACTTGCGGGGCGGCTTCCGATTTACACGGGAACTCACGATTTTCTGGACAACTTCCCCATTGAGTGACCCTGATGCTGGATAAGACCTACGATGCGGCCAGCGTTGAGCCGCGGATTTACGAAACCTGGGAAAAGGCGGAGGCCTTCAAGGCCGGAGCCGGTGCCAAGGACGGCGCCGATGCCTTTACCATCGTAATTCCGCCACCGAATGTGACAGGCTCCCTGCACATGGGCCATGCGCTGAACAACACGCTGCAGGATATCCTGGTCCGCTGGAAGCGCATGCAGGGCTATGACGTTCTGTGGCAGCCGGGCACCGACCACGCGGGCATTGCAACGCAAATGGTTGTTGAACGTGAGCTTGCTGCGGACAACAAGCCAAGTCGTCGGGACATGGGCCGGGAGGCCTTTGTTGAGCGTGTTTGGGAGCAAAAACGCAAGTCGGAAGGCACGATCCTCGGTCAGCTGAAGCGTCTTGGCGCGTCCTGTGACTGGAGCCGGACTGAGTTCACCATGTCACCGAACCTGTCGGACGCTGTCCTGAAGGTGTTCGTAGATCTTTACAAGGAAGGCTTGATCTACAAGTCCAAGCGGCTGGTCAACTGGGATCCGAAGTTCGAGACGGCGATTTCCGATCTGGAAGTCGAGAACATCGAAACCGATGGCCACATGTGGCACTTCAAGTACCCGCTGGCCGGTGGGGAAACCTATGAGTATGTCGAGAAGGATGAGGACGGCAACGTCACGCTGCGCGAGACGCGCGACTACATCTCGATCGCGACGACCCGCCCTGAAACAATGCTTGGCGACGGCGCGGTTGCCGTTCACCCGGGAGACGAGCGCTACAAGCCGATCATTGGCAAGCTCTGCGAAATCCCGGTTGGGCCGAAAGAACACCGCCGCCTGATCCCGATCATCACCGATGAATATCCGGATCCCGATTTCGGCTCCGGTGCGGTGAAGATCACCGGTGCGCACGATTTCAACGATTATCAGGTCGCCCTGCGCGGCAAGATCCCGATGTACCGGCTGATGGACACCCAAGGGGCCATGCGGGCTGATGGCGCGCCGTATTCTGAGGAAGCGAAAAAGGCGCAGGCGATCATCGACGGCGCCGAGATGACAATCAACGAGATTGACGAGATCAACATCGTTCCCGATGAGCTGCGCGGTCTTGACCGGTTTGCGGCCCGCAAGCGCGTGATTGACCAGATTACAGCGGAAGGCCTCGCTGTGATGGTCTCTAGCGACCATCCGGATGTTGCCTGGATGAAGGGCAAAGCGCCGCTTTGGGATGAAACCGGCAAGGCGAAAATCCAAAAGCTTGGCGGGGACGAGGAAGGTCCGGCAGCTCTGCCAATGGTCGAATCCAAGAAGATCATGCAGCCGTTCGGCGACCGCTCAAAGGTCGTGATCGAGCCGATGCTCACAGATCAGTGGTTCGTGGACGCCAAGACCCTGGCGGAACCGGCACTGAAGGCAGTTCAGGACGGCGATACAAAATTTGTTCCGGGCAACTGGGACAAGACCTATTACAACTGGCTGAACGACATTCAGCCCTGGTGTATCTCGCGCCAACTGTGGTGGGGGCACCAGATCCCGGTTTGGTACGACGAAGAGGGCAACGAATACTGCGCGATGAGCGAGGAGGAAGCCGTCGAAATGTCGGGCGGCAAGACCTTGAAGCGCGACGAAGACGTGCTCGACACGTGGTTCTCGTCCGCGTTGTGGCCGTTCTCCACGCTCGGTTGGCCGCATCAGACACCGGAACTTGATCGCTACTACAAGACGGACGTTCTGATCACCGGCTTCGACATCATCTTCTTCTGGGTCGCCCGGATGATGATGCAGGGCATCCACTTCATGAAGGAAGTGCCGTTCCACACCGTCTACATCAACTCGATTGTGGTCGATAAGAACGGGAAGAAGATGTCCAAGTCCTTGGGCAATGTTCTCGACCCATTGGATCTCATCGCGTCTTATGGTGCGGATGCGACCCGCTATGCCTTGGCGAGCCAGGAAGTACAGGGGCGCCGGACATTGCGCATGTCTGATCAGGCAGCAGAAGGCGGTCAGCGCTTTGCGACCAAACTCTGGAATGCTGCCCGTTTTGCGGAGATGAATGGCTGCGGCCGGGTTGACGGGTTCGACCCGTCGACTGCGAGCCATACGCTCAATCGCTGGATTGCGACCGAAATGGGCAAGTGCATTGCCGAAGTCACCAAGGCGCTTGAAGACTACCGCTTCAACGATGCCTCCGGTGGCATCTACCGGTTCACCTGGAACACGTTCTGCGACTGGTACCTGGAGCTCGCCAAGCCGATCTTTAACGGGGATGATGAGGCAGCCAAGGCCGAAACACGCGCAACGGCGGCCTGGGCGATCGACGAGATCCTGAAAGTGTTGCATCCGTTCATGCCCTTCCTGACCGAAGAGCTGTGGGAGCGCTTGGGCGACGAGGGCCAGAAAGCGGACAATCTGTTGATGCTGAGCGCGTGGCCGAAGCCGCTGGTCAGCGATGAGACGGCTGCCGGGGAAATCAACTGGCTGGTTGATTTGATCTCTGAAATCCGCTCGGTTCGTGCAGAAATGAACATCCCGGCGGGAGCGAAGGTTCAGCTGGTGGTCGTTGGGGCCAATGACCTGACCCAGAGCCGGATCGCAACCCATGAACCTGCGATCCAGCGTCTTGCGCGTGCCGAGGACATCTCGATGGCCGATGCGGCTCCGGCTGGTGCTGCGCAGATCATCATCGGCGAAGCAACGATCTGCTTGCCGCTTGCTGGTGTGATCGATCTTGCCGCCGAAAAAACCCGTCTCTCCAAAGATGCCGGCAAACTGGAGGCTGACATCTCGAAGATCGAGAAGAAGCTTTCCAATCCGAAGTTTGTGGAGAAGGCCCCGGATGAAGTGGTTGCCGGTGAGCGGGAGAAGGTTGCTGAGTCCAGGGAAAAGCTGGACAAGATCAACGTGGCTCTCAGCCGGCTTGCCGAAATCGGCTAATAGAGGCCGTACAATCTGTTGGATAGACGGCCCGGATGCGCTTGTTGCCGCGTCCGGGCCGCATTTCAATGGTAGCGCCCGGTCCCCAGGCAGGGATAGGATTGAAATTGCGAATCTGGTCGGAGCTGATGCCCCACGTGTTTTTTGATGGTCGAACTGTTTTAAAGCCTGCCGCAATGGCATTCGGGCTCGGGTTGCTTGCGTTTCAGCCGCAGGCTGCGCTCGCGCAGGCGGAATCGGAAAAAATCGAAAACCCGGTGGCTGTTTTCTCCGGGCTCGACAAGATCACGGGCCGGATCATCAACTTCGACGTCTATATCGGCGAAACGGTTCAGTTTGGCGCCCTTCAGGTGACACCGCGGGTCTGCCACACCCGTCCGCAAACCGAGTCGCCGCTGACGACCGGCTTTGTGCAGGTCGACGAAATTACCTTGAACAACGAGGTCCGCCGGATCTTTTCTGGCTGGATGTATGCGGCAAGTCCGGGCCTTCATGCAGTTGAGCACCCGGTCTACGACATCTGGCTGACCGACTGCCGCCTGGCCTCCAAGGTGCCACCGCCGGAGGATTATGACGGTCCGCCGATCAAGGGTGTTGTTGCAGAAGGAGAAGATCCTTTGGCAGGACCTGACGATGGCGTCGATACCGGACCCGGTATCCCCCGCGCCAAACCGTTTCAGGGGTAGGACTGGGTCTATGTGGGCGCGCGCTGCGGATATCCTGGCGCGCGCATTTCAAATCCCTGTTTGGTGGACGAGAAACCAATCCGTTCGTAGAAACGATGGGCGTCCGTGTTTTTAACGCCGCTCATGAGCATGATCTTATAGCAACCCGCCCGCCATGCAGCATCAAATGCGGCCTTGAGAATCCTCTCGCCAAACCCTGAGCCCCGGTGGTTCGTATGGGTAACGACGTTTTCGATCAACGCATAAGGCGCGCAGCCCCGCGTAAGGTTCGGCACGACCACGAGCGTGCATGTCGTGACCAAGTGATCGCCGAGATGTCCGACATATACAAGCAACCCCGGATGGGCCAGAATTGTCTCGAAAGCCTTCAATTGTGCCTCAACAGGGACAGGTGTGTCGTCCGGAATCAGGTGCCGGTAAAGCTCGGCCAAGCCGGAAAAATCGGAATTGGTTGCAGGGCGGATTTGAAGTTGTGTCATGACGGTTCGTTTTCCCGTTTCGGCTTCCGGTAAAACCTGCCAGCTAAATCCGGAGAAACAGCATCTGTCCGTAATTGATCAGATTCGGCGGGCAAATCCGCTCACTAGTCTTTGGGCGGATCCTTTGGGTCAGCTTCCTGCGCCCGGTGACGTCTGTTTGCTATTCGCATCAGGCGTTTGGCGACGTAGTTCATCCCATGCCCGATTACCATCAAATAGAAAAAGAAGGCGATTACGCTGGCTGCGCCTTGTGACAAACCGAGACCTTGGATGATTTGGGTTATACCAGAAAACGGCAGTAATCCCTCTACGTCAAAGGTCAGGGTTATTAGTATAAGGCTGGATAAAAACATATAGTACAGGGTTTTCAGAACGTCCTTGGAAGTTGGACGCCTCGCTTTAAGCAGTTTCATTAGCTTCTCAAATTAAAAATTCGGAAGTGACGTTGGCACATACGGATATAGATCGTCTGTGATGTAGGTAGCCGGAAACGAAAAAGCCCACCGGTTGGCGGGCTTTTTTTGGGTTTTGAGGGGCGGAATGACTCAGTCGACGTCGACATAATCGGCAGGTGTCAGGCCAAGGCGGCCATCGACGTAGTCGCCGCAATTGTCGATCAGCGTGTCCATGTCGTTTTCAAAGAAATGGTTCGCGCCCGGGATCGTCTGGTGATCAATGACGATGCCTTTCTGGGTTTTCAGCTTGTCGACCAGCGTCTGAACGTCCTTTTGCGGCACAACCTTGTCCTGCTCGCCATGAATGATCAGGCCTGAGGACGGGCAGGGGGCCAGGAACGAGAAGTCATGCAGGTTCGCCGGCGGGGCCACGGAAATGAAGCCTTCCACTTCCGGGCGGCGCATGAGGAGCTGCATGCCGATCCAGGCACCAAACGAGAATCCGGCAATCCAGCAAGCACGGGCGTCTGGATGAACGGTCTGAACCCAGTCGAGCGCGGCAGCTGCATCAGACAACTCGCCTTGTCCGTGATCGAAGGTGCCTTGCGAACGGCCAACGCCGCGGAAATTGAAGCGCAGAACCGCAAAGCCGCGCCGGGCGAACATGTAATACATCTGATAAACAATCTGATTGTTCATCGTGCCGCCGAACTGGGGGTGCAGATGCAGGACCAGAGCGATGGGTGCGTTGCGCTTTTTTGCGGGATGGAACCGGCCTTCCAGCCGGCCGGCGGGACCGTTGAAGATCACCTCAGGCATGAAGCGATTTATCCTTGTGTTTTGACGGCGGCCGGATGGTCGCCGATGAATTCGGTTCTATACGTGGTTTCCCGTAAGTCTAAACTTGACTCTCAAGCTCCATGTTTCTAGAACCTTGTTTAGAATTATTCGAAAGTTCGTACCGCCAATGAAATGGCGACATTCGGTTCGACTGGTTGTCGCTGTTATCGTCATCACGGCGGAGAATTTCAAGTTTTTCGAACAGATGCTTGAAAAATTACGGATTTTGGAAGCCAAACGTATCCAGTTTCACCGAAGAGGTGTCATGTCCCGCCGCTCCGACCCGGTTTATCTCGATCACAACGCAGGTGCGCCCATGCGCCCTGACGTGCGTGATGCGATGATCACCATGCTTCAGGACGCCGGAAACGCCTCTTCCGTTCACGCCCATGGCCGGAAGGCGCGGGGGAGGATTGAAGAAGCCCGGGAAGCGGTGGCCCGCCTGTGCGGCGCCAAGACCCGTGCGGTAACCTTTGTGTCTGGTGGTACAGAAGCCAACATGACGGCGCTTGCGCCGGCCTGGCAGGATCAGGGCACCCCGATCTATCTCGACAAGTTGTTCCGCAGTGCGGTCGAACATCCGTCCGTTGTGACCGGCGGGCGGTTCCCGGTGATGGATCAGGTGGTTGTTCCAGTTGATTCGAATGGCGTGGTGGATCTCGGGGCGTTGGAAGACCTGATTAAGGATGCCGCGCCGAGCCTGATTTCGGTCATGGCGGCAAACAATGAGACTGGGGTCATCGAGCCGCTCACAGACATTGGCGCGCTGGCTGCGAAATACGGTCACTTTTTCCATGTCGACGCGGTTCAGGCAGCCGGCCGGATGCCGATTGACATTGAAACCTGGGGCGCGGATGTCATCACGCTGTCCGCGCATAAATTTGGTGGCCCGCAAGGCATGGGCGCTGTCGTTGTCCGGTCCACCGCCCGTGTGCCGGCGCCACTGATGGTGGGTGGGGGCCAAGAAAACTGGCGTCGGGGCGGTACGGAAAACGTCTCCGCGATTGCCGGCTTTGGCATTGCGGCGCACGCGGCTCTTGAGGATGCGGCCAATACATCCCATTTCGTGTTCTTGAGGGAAAAACTCGAAGATGGCTTGCGGGCAGTGTGCCCGGAGACGGTCATCTTCGGTGAGGGCACAGACCGCTTGGTCAACACTGTTTGTTTCGCCGTTCCCGGCATTTCAGCTGAAACCGCACTGATCGCTTTTGACTTGGAGCGCGTATCCGTTTCATCGGGGTCTGCTTGTTCGTCCGGAAAAGTTTCCGTGTCGCATGTTCTAACCGCGATGGGTGTGGATGAAGACACGGCGCGCGGCGCTCTCAGGATCAGCATGGGCTGGGACACGAGCACACGGGAAATCGATCGGTTTTTGGAGGTCTGGCCGAAGATCGTCGACCGGCTGAACCCGGAAGCACGCCACAAGGCTGCGTGAGGCACGAAATCTGGCGGGAAACCGCCATCACACCTTGGGTCGCAATTCGCGGCACATGGACATGCAAAAGACGCGGACACGTCCGTCCGCATAATGGAGGCAAGCGATGCCAGCTGTACAGGAAACCATCGACCAGGTGAAAGCCATCGATGTTGACCAGTATAAATACGGCTTTGTAACCGATATCGAGTCGGAAAAGGGTGCCAAGGGTCTTTCCGAGGAAACTGTCCGGTTCCTATCGGCGAAAAAAGACGAACCCGAGTGGATGACCGAGTGGCGCCTTGATGCTTTGCGCCGCTTCAAGCAGATGGACGAGCCGGATTGGGCGCGCGTCTCCTACCCGAAAATCGACTTTGACGAGCTCTACTACTGGGCAGCGCCGAAGTCCGTGGAAGGCCCGAAGAGCCTGGACGAGGTCGATCCGGAACTCCTGGAAACCTACGAAAAGCTTGGCATCCCGCTGCGAGAGCAGGAAATTCTGGCAGGTGTTGCGCCTGAAAACCGGGTCGCTGTCGACGCTGTCTTCGATTCCGTTTCCGTTGTCACGACGTTCAAGGAAGAGTTGAAGAAGGCCGGTGTCATCTTCTGTTCGATTTCCGAGGCGATGCGCGAGTATCCGGACCTTGTGAAGAAGTACATCGGGTCCGTGGTTCCGGTGACAGACAACTATTATGCGACGTTGAACTCGGCCGTTTTCTCCGACGGATCCTTCGTCTACATCCCAGAGGGCGTGCGCTGCCCGATGGAGCTGTCGACCTACTTCCGCATCAACGAGCAGAACACAGGTCAGTTTGAGCGTACGCTGATCATCGCCGACAAGGGTTCCTACGTTTCCTATCTGGAAGGCTGTACGGCGCCGCAGCGGGATGAGAACCAGCTGCATGCGGCGGTCGTGGAACTGATTGCGCTGGACGATGCTGAGATCAAGTACTCCACCGTTCAGAACTGGTTCCCGGGCGACAAGGACGGCAAGGGCGGCATCTACAACTTCGTCACCAAGCGGGGCGATTGCCGCGGCAAGAACTCCAAGATTTCCTGGACCCAGGTCGAGACCGGTTCTGCGATCACCTGGAAGTACCCGTCCTGCATTCTACGCGGTGACAACTCCCGCGGTGAGTTCTACTCCATTGCGGTGTCCAACGGTCACCAGCAGATTGACAGCGGCACCAAGATGATCCACCTCGGCAAGAACACGTCGAGCCGGGTCATCTCAAAGGGCATTTCCGCCGGCAAGTCGGAAAATACCTACCGCGGTCTGATATCAGCCCACCGCAAGGCATCCAACGCCCGGAACTTCACCCAGTGTGACAGTTTGCTGATCGGCCAGGAATGCGGCGCGCATACGGTGCCTTACATTGAAAGCAAGAACGCAACGGCACAGTTCGAGCACGAGGCGACCACCTCGAAGATTTCGGACGACCAGATGTTCTACTGCCTGCAACGCGGGATGAACGAAGAAGAAGCAGTGGCGCTGATCGTCAACGGCTTCGTCAAGGACGTCATCCAGCAGCTGCCAATGGAATTTGCTGTTGAAGCTCAAAAGCTGATCTCGATCAGCCTCGAAGGATCCGTGGGCTAAGCCCGCCTGAAAATTTGGTTTGGGCGACGACTGCCCTTTGAATGACAAGGAACATCTCAATGCTTGAGATCAAAAACCTGCACGCTCGCATCGCGGAAGACGAAACAGAAATCCTGCGCGGCATTGACCTCACCGTCAATGCTGGCGAAGTCCACGCCATCATGGGCCCGAACGGCTCCGGCAAGTCCACGCTGTCCTACATCCTGGCGGGCAAGGACGACTATGAAGTCACTGAAGGTGAGATCCTCTTCAACGGCGAAAACATGCTCGACATGGAGCCGGACGAGCGGGCAGCTGCCGGCATGTTCCTGGCATTTCAGTACCCGATCGAAATCCCGGGTGTTGCGACCATGGAATTCCTGAAGACAGCGATGAATGCACAGCGCAAGGCGCGCGGTGAAGACACCCTGTCCATTCCGGACTTCATGAAGCGCGTCAAGGAAGCCGCGGCTCACCTGAACGTCTCCATGGACATGCTGAAGCGCCCGCTGAACGTTGGTTTTTCCGGCGGTGAGAAGAAACGCGCTGAAATCCTTCAGATGTCTCTTCTGGAGCCGAAGCTTTGCGTGCTGGACGAGACCGATTCCGGCCTCGACATCGACGCTCTGCGCATCGTCTCCGAAGGCGTCAACAAGCTGCGCGGTCCGGACCGGGCCATGGTTGTGATCACGCACTATCAGCGTCTGCTCGATCACATTGTCCCCGATGTTGTCCACGTCTTGTCCAAAGGCAAGATCGTTAAGACAGGCGACAAGGACCTGGCGCTTGAACTGGAGAAAAACGGGTACGCTGACATCATCAATGCAGCCGCTTGATAGGAGCCGCGACATGAACGCAAATGCATCCATCAGGAACACCCAGGCCGAAAGCGACCTGATCGACCGGTACGACGCGGCCAAGAGCGCACTCGTAGGCTCCGTTGCAGTCTCAGCCTTGCGCGATAGCGCGCTTGGCCAGATCAAGGACAAGGGCCTGCCGCACCGCCGCGTTGAGGAGTACAAATACTCCGATCTGCGCGCCTTTATGAAGTCTGCTGCACCACTGGCAACCGCTGCCGACAGTTCCGCTGTCAAAGGCGTTCTGGAGGCCTCCGAGACATTTGGCGATCTGGATCGTTTCAAGATCGTCGTGGCCAACGGCAGTTTTGTCGCAGAACTGTCGGACATTGATGCGCTTGCCGCAGAAGGTGTCACAGTCTCCAATCTCACGGATGCACTATCCAGTGACGAAGGCGCACAGCTTCTGAAGTCGCCCAAGACCGGACCGAATGACGGTTTGGTTGCGCTGAACACGGCCTTTGTTCAAGGCGGTGTGGTTGTCGCCGTGAAGGACGGCGCGAAAGTCTCCAGGCCGCTTGAGCTGGTTCAGCTGGCAACCGCAACCGGGGCACAGGTGGTCCGCAACAAGATCACAGTTGGCAAGGGCGCCAAGCTGCGTGTTCTGGAAAGCTTTTCAGGCGACACCGGTGCCGGTGAGATCAACACCGTGTTTGACTACGATGTTGCAGACAATGCATCCGTTGCAGCAACGCGGCTGATTGTCGGCAAGACCGATGCAGCGCGTCTTCTGACGACGATCGCAACGCTTGGAGCCGAGGCCGAATTCAAGTCGCTCGGCTTCATCGCAGGGCCGCAATTCGTCCGGAACCAGCAATTCATCAACTTCACCGGCGAAAACTCCGAGGCCAAGATCTACGGTGTTTCGATGGCTGGTGGGTCCGATCTTGCCGATCAGACGCTGATCGTCGATCACGCGGTACCTCATTGCAACAGCCGGGAATTCTTCAAGACCGTGCTCGATGGCGAAGCCCGAGGTGTTTATCAGGGCCGGATCAACGTTGCTCCGCACGCCCAGAAGACCGACGGGGAAATGATGACCCAGGCGCTGCTGTTGTCTGAAACAGCGGAAATGGCGAACAAGCCCGAGCTGGAAATCTTCGCGGATGATGTTCTGTGTGCCCATGGTGCGACCAGCGGTCAGATTGATGAAGATCTTCTGTTCTATCTCCGTGCCCGCGGCATCCCGGAAGACGAGGCAAAGACACTTCTCGTTCTTGCCTTCCTTTCCGAAGCCATTGAAGAGTATGGCGAAGATGACGTGACCGAAGGCCTGGAGCAGAGGGTCCGCGACTGGTTGGCCGGTCACTGATGACGTGTTTGCGCGGATTGGGCAAATCCGCGCACACTCTTGTTTTCCGTTAGGTGATGAAGCATCTCTGCGGAAAAGGATTTTTGGAATAAGGAGCAGCGCCGCATGACGGTCGCAACCGCACAAGAGACCACGATATCGACGGCATACGATGTTGAGGCGATCCGCAAGGATTTCCCGATCCTTGCGCGCGAGGTCTATGGAAAGCCGCTGGTTTATCTCGACAATGGTGCCTCGGCGCAAAAACCTCAGGCGGTGATCGATGCGGTGACCAAGGCGTATAGCCATGAATACGCCAACGTCCACCGGGGCCTGCATTACCTGTCCAATACGGCCACTGACAACTTCGAAGCGGCGCGGGAGAAGGTTCGCCGTTTCCTGAACGCTGGTTCCGTCGACAATATTGTTTTCACCAAGTCGACCACCGAAGCGATCAATCTTGTGGCTTACGGGCTTGGCGGGAAGTTTTTCGCAGAAGGCGATGAGATCGTTCTGTCGATCATGGAGCACCATTCCAACATCGTGCCTTGGCACTTCCACCGGGAGCGGCACGGGGCAAAGTTGAAGTGGGTCTATGTACGTGAGGATGGCTCGTTTGATCTGGACGCGTTCAAGGACGCGTTGACCGACCGGACCAAGCTCGTCGCGATCACGCATATGTCCAACGTTCTTGGAACCGTTGTTCCGGTCAAGGAGATCTGTGAAATCGCGCATGAGCGCGGCATTCAGGTCCTCGTGGACGGAAGTCAGGCTGCCGTGCATATGCCGGTCGATGTTCAGGACATTGGCTGCGACTATTACGTTTTCACAGGTCACAAGGTGTATGGTCCATCCGGCATTGGCGTGCTCTACGGCAAGCCGGAACGTTTGGAAGCGTTGCGTCCGTTCCAGGGCGGCGGAGAGATGATCCTCGATGTGACCGAGGATGATGTGACCTACAACGCACCGCCACACCGGTTTGAAGCCGGCACCCCGCCGATCGTTCAGGCGATTGGTCTTGGAGCTGCGCTGGACTACATGGATTCGATTGGCCGCGAGAACATTGCGCGCCATGAGGAAGATCTGAAAATCTACGCGCATGAAAAACTGCGCCAGATCAACTCGCTCCGGATATTCGGCGATGCACCGGGGAAGGGGGCCATCATCTCATTTGAGATCGAGGGAGCCCACGCTCATGATGTCTCGACGATCATTGACCGGTCTGGCGTGGCGGTTCGTGCGGGCACACATTGCGCTCAGCCCCTCTTGGCAAAATATGGTGTAACCTCTACATGCCGGGCAAGTTTTGGAATGTACAATACGCGCGATGAAGTCGACGCGCTGTATGAAGCGCTCGTAAAGGCGCAGAGCTTCTTCGGGTAAGGACCGTTGGACATGGATAACGCGACCACGATCGATACGAATGCAGCTGGTGAAGAGCTCCAGGCTGAGGTCAGCGCTCAAAGCGCGATCTCTCCGGCCGAACTCGACCGACTGACGACGGACATCATCGGTGCTCTCAAAACCGTCTACGATCCGGAAATTCCGTGTGACATCTATGAGCTTGGCCTGATCTACAAGGTCGACATCGAAGATGACCGCTCGATCAACATCGATATGACCCTCACAGCGCCGGGGTGTCCCGTTGCCGGTGAAATGCCGGGCTGGGTTGAAAACGCTGTTGCCTCTGTTGCCGGCGTTGGCCCGGTGACTGTCGACATGGTCTTTGATCCGCCCTGGACGCCGGACCGCATGTCCGATGAGGCCAAGGTCGCGCTCAACTGGTATTGAGTTCTTCCCTTTGTATCCTTAAGCTGAGTTCCTATATCAGGTTAAACTCCTGAGACTGCTTGAGAGGACGTGATGGCTTCTGCCTCAAAATTCCAGGTCATGACATTGACCGATGCTGCCGCAGAACGGGTCTGCGAACTTGTCGATAACGCGGACAAGCCGGCATTGGGTCTGCGCGTCGGCATCAAAAAAGGCGGCTGTGCCGGTATGGAATACGCCATGGATCTCGTCGAAGAGGCGAGCCCCGGCGATGATGTGATCGAAGACAAGGGTGCAAAGATCTTTGTCGACCCTTCCGCCGTGCTTTTCCTGCTCGGAACGGAAATGGACTTTGAAGTGACTAAGTTCCGGTCCGGCTTCGTCTTCAAGAACCCGAACGAAGTGTCTGCCTGCGGTTGCGGCGAATCTGTGTCTCTTCAGGCAGCGGACCTCAGCGCTCATGCGCGGAACTGATTGACCATTCTCCAATATTTCAGGTGATAGCGTGAAGTTGTTTGAGCGGCTAAAGGCCGATGCGGCCCCGCAATGGGCGTCTTATGTTGACCACGAGTTCGTTCGCCTGCTCGGCAAAGGGGATCTCCCGCTCAGCGCATTCAAACACTATCTGGTCCAGGACTATCTGTTTCTGATCCAGTTTGCGCGGGCCTATGCGCTCGGCATTTACAAAAGCCCGACAGTTGGCGACATGCGTCAGTCACTTGAGGGCGTTAAGGCCATACTGGATGTCGAGTTGGACCTACATCTTGAGCTTTGTGGCTCCTGGGGCATGACTCGCGAAGATATTGAAAGTGCCCCAGAAGACACACCTACAATGGCTTACACGCGCTTTGTTCTGGATGCCGGCATGTCCGGTGATCTCCTGGATCTGCAAGCAGCACTCGCCCCGTGTGTGATCGGCTATGCCGAAATCGGGTCAGCGCTGATGAATGCGGGAGCGGCCACCGATGGCAATCCTTACTGCCGATGGATCCAGGAATATGGCAGCGATGCCTATCAGGATCTGGCCACGGGTTTTGCCAAATGGATTGACGAAACTGGGGACGTCTATCTGACCGAAGCACGGTATCCGCGGCTTTTGTCCATGTTCGAAAAGGCAAGCCGACTGGAAGCTGATTTCTGGCAAATGGGATTGGACGCTGCAGAGTAGGTCCCAGAGAGATTTTCAGGAGGTCATCAGACGTCAGGCGACATTTTCCTGATTTTCTTTCACTTCAAGATCGTTTTCGGTTTTCACAAGGTTACGGCCAGCGTTTTTGGCCGCATACATTGCTTCATCAGCACGCGAAACAATGGTGTGCTCGTTGTCGTCCGGCTTGTAGGCTGCAATGCCAGCAGAAATCGTGATTCGTCCGAGATTTTCACCTGTTGAGCGTTTCACAAGTTCCTTGGCCATCACAGCTGCCCGGATTTTTTCCGCAACTTCAACAGCTTCGTCCATCCCGGCATGGGGCAGGATGATCGCGAACTCCTCGCCGCCGTATCTGCACGCAATGTCCTGACTGGAAATGTTCTGTTTCACGGACAAGGCAACGAGGCGCAATACCTGATCGCCTGTCTGGTGACCGTAGGTATCGTTGAACTTCTTGAAATGGTCGATGTCTGTCATCAACAACGCAAACCCACGGCCACTCTCAATGGAGTTCCGGATTACCTTCTCAAGTGAATTATCGAAGTGCTTGCGATTGTTAAGGGTTGTCAGCTCATCAATCAAAGACTCATAGCGGATCGCTTCAAGCGAGGACTGCAAGTTCTCAATGTGCTTTTTCGATTCCAACAGCTGGCTCTCCAGCTTCCTGTTGGATGCAACCGCATTTTGGGTGGATTTGACCAGATGCGTTACATAAAGCTTCAGTTTGTCCGGATCGGTAATCCCGGAGATCTTAAGGCCAGCCTGCTCGAGAGCGGCACCGTAGTCGGATGTCGCATCAGCGCTCAGCTTCAGTGTTTCGACTATCTCTTCGACTTCGCGGGAAACTTTTGAACCGACATCATCGAGGCGGTCACCCAGCCGGGTCGGGGACAAGAAACGGCCATAGAGGGACAGCATCTCATCGGTGCTGATCCTGCCGTTCTCTTTTACAGCTTCGTTGATTGCGCGGTTGAGACCCTGGTTGTATCCGGCGGAATAGGTGTACCAGAGTTCATAAGATCGCGGATAAGCGGGTAAGGTATTTTTCCTTATGTACCCGATCGCGGACTCACCGTATCCGATGGTCCTGATATGATCGTCCTTATCCGACATCAGTTTTCTCTCAGTCAAGTATTCTTCGGCGGCCACCCCACACGGCCCGAATTCTTGACATCCAAAATCTGACGTAACGTTTAAGGACGGGTTAAATATATTGATCGAGTCCCCGCTAGTTGGGGATTACGAAGCTTTTTTTGCCCGCGGCTCTCGCAGAAGGAATGCCGGAATGTGAACGCCTTCGCTGAAGGCTGGTGCGTTGTTGTCTTGCTTTTGCGACTTGTTGCCCGATTTGTGAGAAATCTTTTGAACCCTGCTGCTTGAGCGTGTTTCTTCAACCTGCGTTTCAGCGGCCGGTTCTTCGGTTTTCCATCGTGACTGGCCCCGTTTTTTCGGCGCTGGTTTGCTTTGAGCTGCGTCGTTATCGTTGCTGGAATCTGCCTTGGAAGTCTTTGAGGAACGGCGCTTGGCTTTGCGTTCCGCTGCGGCAGCCTCAAAGTCAATCGATTCGCCGACCCATTCGATCGACTGGTTTGTCAGCTCTTCGATCGCGTGCAAATACTTCTGATCGCTTTCCGTTACAAGCGTATACGCTGTACCGCTGCGGCCAGCGCGTCCCGTCCTACCGATACGGTGAACGTAGTCTTCCGCATTGATCGGAACATCGTAGTTGAAGACGTGGCTGACTTCCGGGATGTCCAGCCCGCGAGCTGCCACATCACTGGCAACGAGAAGCTTGATCGCGCCTTTCCGGAAGTTTTCGAGCATCATCATGCGCGTGCGCTGGTCCATGTCGCCATGCAGGGCGCCAACATTATACTCGTGGCGCTCGAGCGACCGGAACAGCGTCGAAATATCGCGCTTGCGGTTACAGAAGACAATCGCATTCTGAAGGTCTTCAGCACCTTCCAGAAGTTCGCGCAAGGCGACACGTTTATCGTAATCTTTGCCGCCAGCAGCCTTCAGCTGCTGCGTAACATTTTCCGCCGTCGAGGAGGTTGGAGCCACTTCGATCCTTGCAGGGTTTTGCAAGAACGTTTCGGTCAGCCGCTGAATTTCCGGTGGCATCGTTGCAGAGAAGAACAGCGTCTGCCGCGTGAACGGGATCAGTTTGCAGATCCGCTCGATGTCCGGAATGAAGCCCATGTCGAGCATCCGGTCAGCTTCATCGATCACCAGGATTTCGACGCCTTGGAGGAGCAGCTTGCCGCGCTCGAAGTGATCCAGTAGGCGACCAGGTGTTGCGATCAGCACGTCGGTACCGCGATCGAGTTTCTTGTCCTGCTCGGCAAAAGAGACGCCGCCAATCAAGAGGGCAACGTTCAGCTTGTGGTTCGTGCCGTATTTCTCGAAGTTTTCCTGGACCTGAGCGGCCAGTTCCCGGGTCGGTTCCAGGATAAGCGTGCGCGGCATGCGGGCGCGGGCACGTCCTTTTTCCAGAAGGGTCAGCATTGGCAAAGTGAAGCTGGCAGTCTTCCCGGTCCCGGTCTGTGCAATGCCGAGGACATCGCGCCGTTCCAGAACTTGAGGTATGGCACCCGCCTGGATAGCTGTTGGATCTTTGTAACCTGCCGCATCAACTGCAGCGAGGACCTTCTCGCTAAGACCGAGAGTATTAAATGACATGGAGCACTTTGCCCGAATGATGTGATTTGATGGCAGCGGTTCGTTTTGAACCGCCCTTCGCCGATTTGGCCACACCCTACATTTGTTCGCTGGTGAGTCAATGCATTGGCGAGGTTAAATATCAGAAATGTTCAGTAATTCTCTGGTGGTTTTGCCAACTCAGTTAATGGTTGGACATAAATCATGCGCGATTAAATGTGTTTTATGAGTGATCATACGCATAAAACTTCAGCATCACATGATTTCATCGGCATTTGAGACAAATGAACGCCAGTTGCCGGCAAACCGGTAACCTGTTGAATTGATTGGGATCCATGCGGAAAAGCGCTATATATCAAGGTCGTCTGCGAATTCCGCATTGTCCTGGATGAACCGGAAACGAGCTTCAGGTTTGTTGCCCATGAGCCGTTCGACCGTGTCGTTGGTGTCCGCAATTGCGAGCTCATCAACGCGGACCTTGAGAAGCGACCGTTTGGACGGATCCATGGTCGTTTCCTTCAGCTGCGCCGGCAGCATTTCGCCAAGACCCTTGAAGCGGCCGATTTCAACCTTCGATTTGCCTTTGAAGACGGTCGCCAAGAGTTCGTCCTTGTGCATGTCGTCGCGTGCGTAAAGCGTCTTTCCGCCTTGGCTTAGGCGATAAAGCGGTGGCACCGCAAGATAGAGATGACCGCCGCGTATCAGTTCCGGCATCTCGCGATAGAAGAACGTGATCAACAGAGAGGCGATGTGCGCGCCGTCCACGTCCGCATCAGTCATGATGACGATTCTTTCGTAGCGCAGATCTTTTTCGGCGTAGCTGGAGCGGGTCCCGCAGCCGAGCGCTTGAATGAGGTCCGCGAGCTGCTGATTGGCGACCAGCTTGTCGCGGCCTGCATTGGCGACGTTCAGGATCTTGCCGCGCAGCGGCAAAATGGCCTGGTTGGAGCGATTTCGCGCCTGTTTTGCAGAGCCGCCCGCCGAGTCTCCCTCAACGATGAAGAGTTCCGTTCCTTCCGACTGGCTGGTCGAGCAATCCGCGAGCTTTCCGGGGAGACGAAGTTTGCGCACGGCCGTCTTGCGGGCAACGTCTTTTTCCTGGCGGCGCCGAAGGCGTTCTTCGGCACGGTCGATCACCCATTCCAAGAGCTTGTTGGCTTGATTGGGCGAGGCGGTCAGCCAGTGATCAAAGGCATCGCGAACAGCCGTCTCGGCAACGCGTGTTGCTTCGTTGGTAGCCAGTTTATCTTTCGTCTGGCCGACAAATTCAGGTTCTCGGATGAAGACCGAGAGCATCCCGCCGGCAGATGTCATGACGTCATCGCCGGTAATGATCGCAGCTTTCTTGTTGTTGACCAGTTCGCCGTAGGCTTTCAGGCCCCGCAGGAGCGCATAGCGGAAACCGGCCTCGTGCGTGCCGCCCTCCGGGGTTGGGACGGTGTTACAGTAGGAATTGATGAACCCGTCGCCTGCAAACCAGCTGACGGCCCATTCGACCGATCCATGTTTGCCGGTCTTGTCGGTCCGGCCCGAAAAGACTTCCTCGACCACCCGCCGTTCCTTGCCGAGCCGTTCTTCCAGAAAGTCCCGCAGCCCGCCGGGGAAGTGGAAGACGGCCTCTGCCGGGGTTTCGTCCTTCTCTGAAATCAATTCTGGAGCGCAGTGCCAGCGGATTTCGACGCCGCCAAAGAGATAGGCTTTCGAGCGCGCCATCTTGAGCAAGCGCGCCGGCTGGAATTTCGCACCCTTTCCGAAAATCGTCTCGTCCGGCTTGAATCGGACCATCGTTCCGCGGCGGTTTTGAGTATCGCCAATATGCTCCAGCGGTCCTTGCGGGTGACCGCGACGAAAGATCTGACGATAGAGCTTGCGGCTTCGGGCCACTTCGACAACCAGTTCGTCCGACAGGGCATTAACGACGGACACGCCAACGCCGTGCAAACCACCGGACGTTTCATAGACTTTGCTGTCGAATTTACCGCCGGCATGCAGGGTCGTCATGATGACTTCCAGAGCCGACTTGTCCTTGAACTTCGGATGCGGATCGACCGGGATGCCGCGGCCGTTGTCCGTGATGTTCAGGTAGCCATCCGCACCAAGGGAGACATCAATCCAGGTTGCGTGTCCCGCAACGGCTTCGTCCATGGAGTTGTCGATGACTTCGGCAAAAAGGTGGTGGAGGGCCTTTTCGTCCGTGCCGCCGATGTACATACCAGGGCGTCTTCGAACAGGCTCCAGGCCTTCCAGGACTTCAATATCGGCAGCTGAATAATCGCTGTTGTCGGCGGCAGCTTGTGACTTCTTTCGTGCCTCAGAGAGATCCGCAACAGGCGTTGGCGCAGGCTTGGGTGCTGGTGCCGGTTCCGACCCAACTGGATTGGAAACAGCTGCATTGCCTGCAAAAAGATCGTCTTTTCCGCTCATTGCGTATCGCCTGATGGGTACCTGGTTTTATTGAACTGCGCTGACCGCGCATCTGATCACGCTGGTCCTACACCGAATCATGGTTCAGTTTGAAGTACAAACATAGAACAGCCAAGGAAATTGGCCAAAAGCCCCCGTTTTCCCCAGCGTTGACGCTAATTGGCATCACTCGAGGCCTTTTGAAGATATGGAAACCGATCGTCAACCTGCGTGTGTTTCGATTGGGTCTGAGGAGGGGCGGCAAATTGTGCCTATTCAGCAACACTTGGCGGCAAAGTATTGCGGTGCCTTCATGGAGCCGCTTGATGCCCATGTTCGGCCATGATTGCGGTACACGAGTGGATCAACACGTAGCGCTCGGCACAAAAACAGATGCCAGGTTGCGCGATGGTTCAATGCGTTACGGCGGTTTTGCTGGGGCAGGGCGCGCAGCCCAACTAAGGCCAGATTGATCGCTCACATTTGGGACATCACGCAATCGTTTCAAGACGCATGGTGAGGTGTCAAACATTCAAGCATCAGCTTGGTGTAACAGATGAATGGGATATGTGCCCGTGACGATGAATATCGTTCGCGGGAGAATAGTGTGAACGGGATGTACAGCAAGAAGACACATCGTCAGCACTTAAGCGTCAGCGGGGCCGTTGTCGGCGCGCTCGCCTTGATGATGGCAACAGTGCCGTCAGAGGCGTTTGACGGCCAGCCGACCGCGCCCGGACCGATCAATCCGTCGACCATGTCGCCCAATGAAGCTCTGCGCACTGGTGCCCGCCAGTATTACTCTGGTGATAAAACAGCAGCGATCTCGTCTTTGAAATATGCCGCAGAAAACGGGCAGACCATGGCTGCCTGGAAGCTTGGTGACATGTACGCCAAGGGCGACGGTGTGCAGGAAGATGACTACAAGGCCTTTCAATATTATAGCCAGATTGTCCGGGATCACGGCAATGACAGCCCGGATTCCCCGGATGCGCCTTTTGTCTCCAGCGCCTTCGTAGCACTTGGCTCTTATTATCTGAGCGGCATCGATGGCGCCGTCATCAAAGATGAAGGACAAGCCCGCAGGATCTTTACCCACGCGGCATCTTATTACGGGGATGCAGCCGCCCAGTTTCATCTTGGGGAAATGTACCGGGAGACCAACAGCCGGATGGCGGTACGCTGGTATAATCTTGCTGCGCTCAAAGGCCATGTCGGTGCTCAGGCCAAACTCGGCGAAACACTTTACTCTCTTGGATCTTCAGACAAGAAAAAAGCTCGTGGTTTGATGTGGTTGACTGTTGCCCGTAAACAAGCAACCGGCCAGGACACAACCTGGATCAACAACCTGCATGAGCAGTATTTTGCCGTCGCGCCGGAACCGGTTCGTGCAGAAGCACGGTCCCTGGCTGATACATGGATCGAAAACAACCGTCCGGATATGCTGACGGCTCAGCAGGTTCCAACGCAGTAATTTGCGCAACGCGGGTTTTACCGCGTGAAGCCCTCCCGACACACAGCAACGACGTTGTAAGACAATAACGCACGCTTTCTGCAGGCGGTGCCCAATCGCGGTCAATCAAAGGATCGGTGTATCCGCCAAATCGTCCGGTGACGCCTGTTGAATGGGCGATACCTCCGGAATCTCCAGGGCTTGCGGGCAGGGGGCGTTGCTCATCTTCCAGGACGTATTGTTCAGAACCATCGAACATGTCGCCATTTTTGGGCTTGAGCCGCTGGACAAGCAGATGGAGTCGCCGATGCTGTAGTCCTCACCCTGATATCGACACGTGCAGGGCACGTTCGGTTTGGCCGTGTCTTGGGCTTGAGCTTCAGTTGAAACGTATAAGGAACCGCTCGACAAGAGTGCCGCAGTCAACGCGGCAAAGAGATTTGGGGAGCGCAGCTTGAAGCAGCGCCAGGAGAAATACCCGCTTGTCGCCGGTGCGGGCCAGTGGCCTTGGTCCTTTATCCCATTAATGAAAACATAGCATGCCGGCGAAGGATCGCAAACGGCATAGACCAGCCAGTTTCTTCAATGCAGTGGATATAAAGGCACCGGGGCATCGGCATTCAGGCGGCGAGCTTAACCCACACGGGAACATGGTCGGACGGCTTTTCCCAGCCGCGAACATGTTTGTCGATCCCGCAGCCGAGCATTTTGTCGTTCGCCTGCGGCGACATCAAAATGTGATCAATGCGGATGCCGTTGTTTTTCTGCCAGGCTCCGGCCTGATAGTCCCAAAAGGTGAACGTTTCCGGAGCTTCTGTGCAGGCGCGGATGGCTTCGGTCATGCCAAGATGCGTAAGTGCGCGGAATTTCTGACGGCTTTCTGGTTGGAACAGAGCATCGTCCGTCCAGTTTTCCGGATTTTTCGCATCAATCGGATCCGGGATGACATTGTAGTCGCCCAGGAGAATGAAGGGCACTTCTTCTGCAAGCCGCTTTTCTGCATGGATCAGTAACCGGTCCATCCAGCCAAGCTTGTAGGGAAATTTTTCGGTCCCAAGCGGGTTGCCGTTGGGCAGATAGAGGCAACCGAAACGGACAACGCCGTCTCCGTGCGTTACCGTTGCTTCGATATACCGTGCCTGTTCGTCACTGTCGTTTCCTGGAAGCCGCCGTTCAACGTCTTCCAGAGGCGTTTTTGAGAGGATGGCAACGCCGTTGAAGCCTTTTTGCCCATGGGTTTCGACATTATAGCCGAGATCTTCAAACGGCTGGCGCGGAAAGTTTTCGTCGACCGACTTGATCTCCTGCAAACAAGCAACATCGGGCGAGGCTTCTTTCAGCCATTCCTGCACTGTTTCCAGCCGGGCCTTGACGCCGTTGATGTTCCAGGTGGCAATTTTCATCACAAGTCTCCGCCGCTCTCTGCGCCGCATCATATGCGAAGGAGATCGTTTGTCGCCCACGTTCTGAACATATGCCCAGCCATTAACATTCGACCGGTTCGGTCTCTGAGCGAGCAGCTTGGTTCAGGCTGACTTTTAGATCGTAAAGCTCGTGCCGCAGCCGCAACCGGCAACAGCATGCGGATTGTTGATCTGGAAGGCCTGTCCGATCAGATCGTCCACGAAGTCGATCTCCGATCCGCCCATGTATTGTAAGGAGATGGAATCGATCAGCACCGTCGCGCCGAATTTCTCGATCACCAGATCATCATCTTCTTGTGCGCCGACCACATCGTATTTGTATTGCAGTCCTGAGCATCCGCCGCCTTCCACGCTGACGCGCAGCATGCTGCCGGCAGCCTCTCCCGACAAAATCTTGGCAATGCGCTTGGCAGCGCGATCACTGACTGTTACTCGATTTTCAAGCGTTTCGGTCATCTTCTACTGACTCGCTGGGTCTGCGCCAATGTTAGCGCGACAAAATTGACTTAACCCGATAGTTAAGATCTCGAAGCACAAGCGTCAATAACTGGGCCAGTACCGGTGCGTTATTCAAGGGGACGGGCAGTGAACGACAATTGGAAGAAAATCCAGGCAGACATCGGGTACGGGGCGCAATCCCTTGCAGTCTATGCTCAAAACCCGTTCAAGAGCCGGGGGCGCCACTTTCCGGAGCCTGAAAGCCCGACCCGGACACCTTTCCAGCGTGATCGGGACCGGATCATCCATTCCTCAGCCTTTCGGCGTCTCAAGCACAAGACACAGGTCTTTGTGTATCACGAGGGAGATCACTTCCGCACGCGTTTGACGCACACCATTGAGGTCTCCCAGATCGCCCGGTCGCTCGCCCGTGCGCTGCGGCTGGATGAGGATCTCGCAGAGTGTCTTGCACTTGCACATGACCTTGGACACACACCTTTCGGCCATGAGGGCGAGGATGTCATGCATGAATGCATGGCGCCTTTTGGTGGCTTTGACCACAACGCCCAGTCCTTGCGTGTCGTAACGCATCTAGAGCACCGCTATGCGGAGTTCGATGGGTTGAACCTTGCGTGGGAAACTCTGGAAGGCCTGGTGAAGCACAACGGTCCACTCATCGATGATGCCGGTGCACCGCTTGGCAAGTTCAAGGACGGTGAGTTGCCCTTCGCGATCCGGGAGTATCAGAAACAGCAGGATCTGATGCTTGGAACATGGCCGAGTGCTGAGGCACAAGCTGCTGCGATTGCAGATGATATCGCTTACGACGCGCATGATCTTGACGATGGACTTCGGGCTGGCCTGTTCGCGATCGACGACATGCGGGAAGTTCCCTTTCTGGCTGATATCCTTGCCGAAGTGGACCACAAGTATCCGGGCCTTGAAGAAACACGGCGGATCCACGAGATCGTCCGCCGCAGTATCACCCGGATGGTGGAAGATGTTATTCAGGAAGGCGTCCGCAATATCAGCGAGTTAGATCCGCAAAACGTGGAGGATGTGCGTACTGCCGGAAAATGCCTGGTCGGGTTTTCACCATCCATGATCGCGGCCGAAAAGGAAGTGAAACGGTTCTTGTTTGCGCGTGTTTACCGCCATGAAGATGTTTTGTCTGTCCGCCGCCTTGTTGCCCGTGTCGTCAGAGATCTGTTTGCGCGCCTTCTTGCCGAGCCGAACCTGATGCCGGCCCCTTGGGACAGGGGCTTGGATAGCCTTGACGAGACCAGCAAAGCGCGGCGTGTATGCGACTATATTGCTGGCATGACAGATCGTTATGCGATCGAAGAACACCGCAGACTGTTTGACGACACACCGGATTTGGGGTAGGCGCAGGGTCAAAATCGGATCCCCGCCGCGCTAGAGGGCTTCTCGCTGGCGCGTGCGGGGCCGTTGTGTTTGAAGTTTCAACCCTGACCGGTGCCTGAATGAACATCTTTGCCGTGTTCACGCAACGCGTGAAAAAATGCCTCGAAGAGCTTGAATTGAAAGGGCCGGATGGCAATGCGCCAAATCTGTCCCGCGTTGTCGTCGAGGCACCTCGGGATCCGGCTCATGGGGACTTTGCGACCAACGCGGCAATGGTTCTTGCAAAGCCGCTCGGCATGAAGCCGCGTGATCTGGCGGAGCGTTTGGTTGCCGAGTTCTCAAAAGACCCGGAAATTACCGAAACCACGGTCGCAGGTCCTGGATTTATCAATCTGCGGGTCGACCAGAGTGTCTGGCAGAAGATACTTGGGAGCATTCTCGCGGAAGGCCTCGGGTATGGCGGCACGAAGTCTGCTGATCCTTCCAAGGTGAATGTCGAATATGTCTCCGCGAACCCGACCGGGCCGATGCATGTCGGACATATTCGCGGTGCCGTGGTTGGCGATGCGCTTGCCAATCTGCTGGCATTTGCCGGCAATGAAGTAGTCAAAGAATACTACATCAACGATGCCGGCTCTCAGATCGACACGCTCGCCCGCAGTGCTTTTCTTCGCTACCGCGAGGCACTCGGCGAAGATATCGGCGAGATCCCGGCAGGCCTTTATCCCGGAGATTACCTCATCCCGGTTGGCGTGGCGCTGAAGGACGAATTCGGCAATGATTTGCTCGATCAGGACGAAGCCGATTGGCTCCCGAAGGTCAAGGAACGCGCGATTGCTGCGATGCTGGATTTGATCCGCTCGGACCTCGCCGCGCTCGGTGTTGAGCACGAGGTCTTTTTCTCCGAACGATCCTTGCATGAACGTAGTGGCGGCAACGGATCAAAGATTGATCACATGCTTGATGGACTGCGGGCCAAGGGCCTTGTGTATGAAGGTACACTTCCGCCGCCCAAGGGCCAGGTCCCGGACGACTGGGAAGACCGCGAACAGACACTTTTCCGCGCAAGCGATTTTGGGGACGATACCGATCGGGCGCTGAAAAAGTCAGATGGCTCCTACACATATTTTGCGGCTGACGTTGCGTATTTCGAGGACAAGTTCCAACGCGGTTTCAAGGAAGCGATCTACGTTCTTGGTGCGGACCACGGCGGCTACGCCAAACGTTTGCAAGCGGTCGGCAAGGCTGTTTCCGGTGGCGATACCGAAGTCATCGTCCGTTTCTGCCAGCTTGTGAAACTCATGCGCGACGGCGCGCCGGTAAAAATGTCAAAGCGGTCCGGTGATTTCATTACCCTGCGCGAAGTGGTCGATGAAGTTGGATCGGATCCGGTCCGTTTCATGATGTTGTTCCGGAAGAACGATGCACCACTCGACTTTGACTTTAAGAAGGTTACGGAGCAGTCCAAGGACAATCCGGTCTTTTACGTTCAGTATGGCCACGCGCGCTGCTGCTCTGTCTTGCGGCAGGCCGCAGAAGAGCTTTCCGGGCAAGACTTGAGTGATTCTGTACTCGCGGGTGCCGACTATTCCCTGCTTGATGACATCGGTGAGCTCGAATTGATCGGTAAAATGGCTGAGTGGCCAAAAGTTGTCGAGGCAGCCGCCGACACTCATGAGCCGCATAGAATCGCGTTTTACCTGCATGAACTTGCAAGTTCACTGCACGGTCACTGGAATAGAGGCAAGGAATTGCCTCATTTACGTTTTATTGATTCTAGTAACACGAAATTAACCGTAGCGCGTGTTGCTTTGGTTCGTGCAGTATCCTTGGTACTTTCGTCAGGCTTGGCGATTCTCGGTGTACAAGCTCCTGAGGAAATGCGCTGATATGCCTTGTGAGAAGTGATCAGGGTATATTGATAAAACGTAGCGTAACGAAACCGGTTCTTTAGAGCGCTCATGTCAGACGAATACGACAAAAAGCGGCCAGATACGGCAGAGACCCCGGCACCGTCCGGGGGAAACCGGCCGTCTGGTGAAGATCCGCTGATTGAATTGGCGCGCATTGTCCATAATAATAAGCAATTGGGGGCGCCGGTGAGCAGCGGCCGGGTTGGAAGCACTGATTATTTCGCAGACTTGGATGATTTCGCGAGTGAGCCGAAACCCGCTGCGGATCCCAATCCACTGCGCCAGGAACCCGCATTCGGCGCCGGGCAATCACCAGAAAATCCGCGCTCCGACGCCCCACTTTCCAGCGAGCCGCCGCGCTTCAAAGCTCCGCAGCAAGCCACCAACCCCAGTTCTATTGTCACTCCGGGTGTGGTGCAGTCTCCAGAAAGTTCTGCGGCTGGCTATCAAGCCCAGTCCGAGCCAAGAGATGATGCGCCTGGCTGGCCACAGGTGCCGCAACTAGACACGATTGAAGCCACAGCTGCAAGCGCGATGAACCGGCCGGCACCATCTGTACCGACACCGTCATTCTCAGAGCCAGCGCAACCAGCCTTCCAACCATCGTCTCCGCCTCAACCGCGCGGACCTGCTGTCGATTTTGGACGTGGTTTTGGAACAGGCTTGGCAGCCTCAGTAGCGAATGATCTTGAACAGAATCTTACCGCTGAACTTGAAGATGAGCTGAAGGGCGCCCTGCGTCAGACCATCGATCCGCCTGAAGAACACGAGTTCGATCAACGCACTGCGCACGCACCAATTTCGCCGGAACCTCAGACAACACCGCAAACCCAGCAACCGACTGCGGACTCGAGCTACTATTCAGGTGGGTTCCAAGCGCACACGGCAAGCTACAGCCAAACACCGGCTCCGGCGCGTTCCGAAAACTATCCGGATACAGATACGCCGGATGATACCCTAAGCCGCACGGGCGATCTGGGCCCGGCATTCGGTCCGGAAACCGCTCCACCCATGCAGGCTTTTGACCGTCCAGCACAGGATATTCGGCCTGAGGGCTATTCGCCGTCCGCCCCGGCGCCGCAACGACCGGCAATCAACGAAGATGATCTGTTTGCTGCGCTAACCACGCCACAGCGTGGCGCGGCTTCTGAAAGTGCGCCTCAGGCCTCCGAGGACAGTCAGAAATCAATCGCCGGGATCGATACGCTTCTGGCAGATCTTGATTTTCCGGAGCGGGACGACCGGGCCCGTCAACAGAGCGCGGCAGAGAATTCATCTGAGCCTGCCGCGGCACAAGCTTCGGCAGAAACGAAGGCCGCTGCGGCAGGTTATGCTGCCGAGGCTCCGGGTCGGCAGACAACTGATGACATCGACGATATGGTCTGGCCGGCAGCTGCAGACGCTGTTCGCGACCTTGGCGATGATGACACACCACCGCCGCCAGAAGGTTATGATCTCGACGCTGTCGCACGGGCGATGCAGGAGAGTGACCCAACCTTGAAGGGCAGCGGGGTTTTACCGCCGCACTCCCGCGCAGAGCAGGCTGCGGTTCCACATGCAGAAGAACGTTCTCGCCGCGGCATCTTTGTTGCTGCTGGTGTCTTGGGCGTTGCTGCACTTGGCGCAGTCGGGTTCTTCTTCCTTGATACCGACACGATTGCAGTTCCAGATGGCCCGCCGCCTGTGATTAGCGGCCTGCAAGAGCCACTCAAAATTTTCCCGGAAGAGCAGGATCCGTCTGCCGGCAACAATCAATCTGCCAAGCTGATTTACGATCGCGTCGATGGCCGTAACGAAAATGCGCCGACACAACTCGCGCGGCCGGAAACACCAGAGCCTGCTTCCTTGCCGCCGGCACCGGCCGGTGTTCAATCCGGTGCGGAGCTCGTTCCGGGGGCAACCAAGCGGGTCCGCACGGTTGTTGTGCGCCCGGACGGAACGATCGTGTCGGGTGATGATGCGGCCGCAGCCGCGACTGGTGCCGCACAACCGGCAGCCCCTGCGCCAGCTGAGCCCCGTGTTGTTGCAACACAGCCGATAACAGCAACACCTTCGCCGGAACCGGCAGGGACCCCGACGGCGCCGGAACCGGCTGCCGCAACGCCTCAGCCTGCAACGCCGGCACCGAGCACGCCCGCAATTGTTGCTGCAGCAGAACCTGCTGCGCCGGTTGAAGAGCCTGCAGGTCCTGTTCCGACTGTCCTGCCGCGTAAGAAACCAGCTGCGCCTGTGCAAGTTGCGCAAGCACCTGCAGCTGCCACAAATCCTGCACCGGCAACGCAGAACAATGGTCCGCTGAACCTGTCTCAGCCAGCATCGGCACCCGTCACGACCACGGCACCTGCCGCAACAACTGCTGGCGCCGGGTCCATACCGGCCGGAACGTATATCGTTCAGGTGACGTCTCAGCGCTCAGCGTCGGCTGCGAGCGATGCCTATTCGTCGCTGCAACGTCGGTACCCGTCGATTATCGGAAATGTGAATGCTGTGATTGTGGCGGCTGACCTCGGTGATCGGGGGGTCTTCTACCGGGCCCGTATCCCGACTGGATCGCGTGACGAAGCCATCCGGTTGTGTGAACAGCTGCAAGGCGCTGGCGGCGACTGTTTCGTCCGCAGGCAATAGACCAAGGCACACCAATACAACGATTGGAATGGCCGGGTTTTCCGGCCATTTTTCATTCGGCTGCAGTCATCTTGACTTGGCTCTGCAAGCCCAAAAGGTGCGGGGTCATATGCCTGTAAGCATCCGAAATAGCGTCGATCGCCAGACGGACGGCAGGTTCACGCCGGACATCGCGGTGAACGATGATGTGTTCCGGATTGGTGAGTTCCGGCAAAGGTCCCATGACCCGTAAGAGATCTGGATGCCGGTCGCCCATGAAGACTGGAAGCAATCCGAGGCCGGATCCGCTCGCGATCATGTTCATCATAGTGGTCATGGTGTTCGTGCGCAGCCTCGGAGGTGCCGGCAGGCGTTCTGCGAGCCAGCGGTTATGGGCCGGATACCAGAGGTCGTCCGGCGTAAATCCAAGCCAACTGCACGCTGTGTACCGGGCTTCTTCAAAAACAGATGGGTGTGCCGCAGCATAGGTTTTGCTTGCATAGACGCCGTAAGCGAGATCTCCGATTTTCCGGGCAATCAGCGTATCAGTCTCCGGCAGGCAGTTTCTGATCTGCAATTCGATGCTGCGGCTTTGATGATCGACATGGCTGTGGCTGGAGATCAGCTCAAGCTCAATGTCTTTGAGCCGGTTGTCCAGAAGGGAATACATATCCGTCAGGACGCGGGCGCGCACCTCATCGACGGCAACACGAACGACCCTGAGCGAAGCACCTGCCAGATCCGGCATAATGCGTGCTGCAGCATCCGCACGTTGGCGCATGTCTGCGGCAAGTGGAATTAGCCTTTGCCCCGCTTCGGTGGGTTTGAGACCTGAGGGGGTTCTGTCAAATAGCCGGGCTCCGACGCGGTCCTCGAATGCTTTCAAGCGCCGGCTGAGCTGCGGCTGACTGATATCCAAAGCCTTGGCAGCACCGGATAAAGACCGCGCCCGGGCCGCAGCATCCACGAGTTTAAAATCATCCCAATTCATGACAGTAGTATACGTATTCGCCTAAGTAAGCGCAATGTTATGCGTATTCGCATAGTGTGCATGGGCATCTGGCATCTGTTTTGAGAGACTTCTGAGTGGTAGTACCCAATCATCAAGTACACGAACTGGAGCCTTCGCCGTGACACCATCTGCCGCCATCGGCCAGCGCGAAAACATCCCTGCGGCACTGTTTCTGGCGCTCCTGGGCATGTCTGCCTTCACGCCGATTTTCGCGGCCGGGAAACTGGCAGGCGGTGTGTTGCCGATTGTTGCTCTAGTCTGGCTGCGATTTGCCGGCGGGGCCGCAACCATATTGTGTGTTGCAAGCGTGAAGAAAGTTCCGCTCCACAAACAGATAAGTCCCTTATGGAAGCTCCATTTGATGCGGGCGGTGTGCGGTGTGGGAGGCTTGGCCTGTGCGGTCTATGCAGCATCCGTGATGCCGCTTGCGGATGCGACAGCGATCGGATTGACAAAAGGCATCTTCGCGATTGCCCTGGCCGGGTTGATCCTGAAAGAGCTGGTGACCGGCAAGCATTGGATTGCGGGAGCTATGAGTATGCTCGGCGCCTATCTCGTCGTTCAATCGGCCGACAATGTAGCTCAGAATTCGGAGATGGCGCTCGTTGGGGCCATAGCAGCGATTGCAAGTGCGCTCTTTATGGCGGCGGAAAGCTTGATCATGCGCTACATCGCCCAGCGCGAAGATACAGTTACGATCCTGGCCTATGTGAATGTTTTTGCAGCGTTGTTTCTGGCCGTGCCGGTGATTTGGCTGATCGCCCAAGACGGTATTGCGATGAGTGACCTTCTTGCGTTCGCCTGGCTAGGCCCGCTCGCAATTATCGGCCAGTCTTTCAATATTTCAGCTTACCGAAGAGCGGGAGCTGCAACACTTGCCCCTGCCTTCTACGCCACAGTGGTTCTTTCGGCACTGTTTGGTTATGCCGTTTGGGGCGAGGTGCCGGGACCTGAAGCCCTCGTAGGTGCGCTGCTGATCCTGGCCGGGGGCGCAGTCTTGACCCTGCGCCTTGGCCGGTAAGTGCTTACTTCAGAAGCGCATTTGCAAGGAACGGCAGGCTTTCGTCCATCCGGTAGTCAATCGACGAGTGGGTGTCGTTGAACTCCTCGTAGACGTGATCAACACCGGCGGCCTCCAGCTTCCGTTTCAAACGGCGTGCGCCATAGACCAGATTGTATTGGTCGATGTACCCGCAATCGATCCAGAGCCCTTTCATGGATTTCAACGCATTGGCATGCGCTTCGACCATTTGCACAGGATCCCAGGACAGCCAGGCATTCCAACGGTCTTCAATGATTTCGCAGGTCTCAAGGTCAACCGGTAAGCGAATCCCGCAGAAGGTGTCCGGCGTCGGATCTGGATCGTAGGTCGCAGCCATCGCGAAGGTCATTAGGTCATGCAATGCGCCACCGGGATACTTCGGTCCGGCTTCAAACCAACGAACAAATGCTTCGATCGACCCATGTTTCTGAATTACCCGTAGCGCACTTGGCATTTCTGGCAAGTAACAGAGTTCAAACGCCATATCTCCGGAGTGACAGGCAGCTGCCGACCAGACGTCGGCATATTTCATGGCATGGACGATGGCGCCATAACCGCCGGATGACTTGCCGAACAAACCGCGTTTGCCGTGTCCGCCGCAGCCGAATTGGCCCTCGACAGTCTGGAGCATGTCCGTGGTGAGCCACGTTGCCCAAGGCCCCATCGCTGTGCTGTCGATATACTGGTTGCCGCCAAGACGCGTGAAACAGTCCGGGAAGGCGACAACAACCGGGGGGAGTGCGCCATCATGGATCAGCCGATCCAAGCGCTCCGGAACGTTTTCGCCAAAATTTTTCCAGTTCGCATGCGCCGGGCCGCCGGACGTATAGCCAACGATATCCACCAGAAGCGGCAGCCCAGTGCCGTCATGTCCATTTGGGACATAAACGACCACTTCGCGCGTTGCCAGGTCGCCAAGCCGGTTTTGGGTCAAGATTTCAGATGTGACGGAAATCCGGTGCAAAGTGCCTGCCGGAATGTCATGGCGCGCGCGCATGGAAAGTTACTCCAATGAGAAACAGAACGGGGAAACTTAGATTGCAAGTTCGCATCCGGAGCGCAAGTGCGCTTGCCGGTGAACCGGACCTTTCTTGACGGGCAGGGGTGGTGCCGGTAAGCGATGATCATGATCAAAGCCTTTATTTCCGGCTGCGCCGGCACAAGTCTCACCGCTGCTGAACAAGCGTTTTTCAAAGAGCATAATCCCTGGGGACTGATCCTGTTTGCCCGGAATGTCGACAGTCCGGATCAGGTTCGGGAATTGACCCGGACTTTTCGGGATGCCGTCGGCCGGGCAGATGCGCCGGTGCTCGTAGATCAGGAAGGCGGCCGGGTGCAAAGACTACGGCCTCCGCATTGGCGCAAATATCCAGCACCCAAGTTTTTCGGAGATCTCTACAATGCAGATGAAACCGCTGGAAAACGGGCGGCGTTCCTGGGCGCGCAGCTGATTGCCGCAGATTTGTCCGAGGTCGGAATTACCATCGACTGTTTGCCGTGCCTTGATGTACGGTTTCCGGACACCGTCGATGCGATCGGAGATCGCGCGCTTTCAGATGATCCGGAGACTGTTGCCATCCTTGGTCGTGAGATGATCAACGGTGCGATCGCAGGGGGCGTTCTACCTGTCATCAAACATATTCCGGGGCATGGCCGCGCCAAGGTGGACAGTCACCTTGAACTGCCACGTGTCACGGATGACAAAAACGCATTGGAAGCCGTGGATTTCCTGCCATTCAAGGCGCTTGCAGATATCTCCCTGGGTATGACCGCGCACTTGCTTTATGAGAGCATAGACGCAGAAAATCCGGGAACGCAGAGCAGTTTGGTCATTAATGGGATTATCCGCGATGAAATCGGTTTCGACGGCTGTCTGATGAGTGACGACATCTCCATGAAGGCGCTTGGCGGTGATGTGTTGAGCAGGTCCAAAAAAATCTGGGATGCCGGATGCGATGTCGTGCTCCACTGCAATGGTGATATGACGGAAATGCAGGCAGTTGCGGATGCCGCGCCGGTCCTTGCGGGACGTTCGTTGGAGCGCTGCAACACCGCTTTGGCTGGATACAAAGCGTTGGAACCCGGCTTTGACGCAGACAAGTCCTGGGCAGAGTTTCAATCCCTGACGAGCTGGGCGGGAGTGTAACGGGACACAAAATGGCGGAGCAGGACACACAACCCGCATCCGCGCCGGAAAAGTCCTTTGACCTTCTGAGCGCGGTGCACACAAGCGAGGAAAGGGCGACGTCCGATCCGCAACTGGTTGTGGACGTCGACGGTTTTGAGGGGCCGCTTGATCTGCTTCTCGGTCTTGCGCGCACGCAAAAGGTGGATCTCGCCAAGATCTCGATCCTGGCCTTGGTGGAGCAGTATCTGGAGTTTGTGACCGAAGCCCGGCGGATGCGTCTTGAGCTCGCCGCGGACTATTTGGTGATGGCCGCCTGGCTGGCCTATTTGAAATCCCGTCTTTTGCTTCCCGAACAAAAGGACGAGAACGAGCCCACAGGTGAGGAATTGGCCGCAGCGCTTGCCTTTCGTTTGCGCCGACTTGAGGCCATGCGGGAGGTTTCTGAAAAACTGCTGGCTCGCAGCCGGGCAGGGCGCGATGTGTTTTTCCGGGGTGAACCTGAGACCATGTCCGTCGTCCACAAAAGCATCTGGGATGCCTCTGTCTACGACCTCCTGTCGGCCTATGCCACGCAACGCCAGCGCCAGTCGGTTACATCTGTCCGGGTTTTGCGCAGAACAGTGTGGTCACTCCAGGAGGCTCGGGAGCTGCTGACCAAGCTCGTCGGCCGGGTCAGTGAATGGACCCCTTTGAATGCCTATCTTCGCGACTACCTTTATGACAACAAGGATTGGGCAACGGTCGTGGCAAGCAGCTTTTCCGCCAGCCTTGAAATGGTCAGAGAAGGACAGGTCGAAATCCGCCAGGGAGAGCCGTTTTCACCGGTCTACATTCGCGCCCTAGAACAGGAACCGGACCAAGATGTCTGAGCTGGAACAGCTTCATTTGGAGGGCGGTGCGGATTTGGGCGCGGCACCCCAAAAAGCCTCTGATGATCTTAGCGGCCTCCGGATGGTCGAAGCACTTCTTTTTGCCTCGTCCGAACCATTGTCGCTTGAAGAGCTGACCCTTCGTTTGCCGGAAGGAACCGATGTGCTCGGGCTGCTGGAAGCGCTGCAGGAAATGTATGCTCCGCGCGGTGTCAATGTGGTTCGGCTTGCGGGCAAGTGGTGTTTCCGGACAGCGGAAGATCTCAGCTATCTGATGCACCGGAACGTTGAAGAACAACGCAAACTGTCGCGCGCAGCGCTTGAGACCCTGGCCATCATCGCGTATCACCAACCGGTAACACGGGCCGAAATTGAAGAAATCCGCGGCGTTTCGACATCAAAAGGAACGCTGGATGTTCTTTTGGAGACAACCTGGATCCGGATGCGCGGCCGCAGGCGAACCCCGGGACGTCCGGTCACTTACGGAACAACCGAGCAGTTTCTGATCCATTTCGGTCTGGAAAACGTCAAGGATCTGCCAGGTCTGGAAGAGTTGAAAGGAGCAGGGTTGCTTGATAGCGCGATCCCTGCGTCCTTCCTGGTGCCAACACCAAGTGACGATGCTGCCTTGACCGAAGACGAAGATCCTTTAGAGGACGGCACATTGTTCGATGAAGAAACGGATGAGACTGCCGGTAGCTGATGTTCAAATCCAACGAATCCAATTGGAATGGCGGTCCGAAAACATGGGGTGCGCGCGGGTCAGCCAGCGCTACGATCGCCGCAGGCCTGGTCTTCGAGAATGTTTCTCATGACTATGAGGGCGTGCCGTCCGTCCGGAACCTGAGCCTCTCGATTGCGCCGGGTGAGATCCTATGCCTGCTCGGCCATTCCGGCTGTGGCAAGACGACGTTGATGCGCATAGCGGCCGGGATTGAACGGCAAAGCGCGGGCCGGGTTCTGATCAACGGCAAGGAGATCGCCGGACCGCAGACATTTGTCCCGCCCGAACGGCGCGGTATCGGTCTGATGTTTCAGGACTATGCTCTTTTTCCGCATATGACGATCCTGGACAACGTGGTGTTCGGTATCAAGAAGCTGGGCAAAGAAGCCGCAAGTGCAGCCGCATTGACGGCCTTGCGGCGGGTTGGCCTGGCAGACTATGCCGAAGACTATCCGCATGCCCTGTCCGGGGGCGAACAGCAGCGCGTTGCGCTTGCCCGGGCCCTGGTGCCGCGACCGGGCATCCTTTTGATGGATGAACCGTTTTCAGGTCTCGACAAACGTCTGCGCGACAGCGTGCGTGATGAAACGCTGGCGGTGATCCGCGAGACACGCGCCACCTGCATCATCGTGACCCACGACCCGGAAGAGGCCATGCGCATGGGGGACCAGATCGCGTTGATGCGGCGCGGGGAGCTCGTTCAGCACGGGACCGCTGCCGAGCTCTATAATAACCCGGCCGACTTGTTCGCCGCCCGGTTCTTTTCCGAACTCAATCAAATCGAAGGTAAGGTGACATCTTACGGTGTTGAAACGCCGCTCGGTATTGTTGCCTCGACCGGGATGAACCAGGGATCTGCTGATGTCTGTATTCGTCCGCAAGGTATTATTCTCGGCAAGGCCGGTTTGTGCGGCGTGAGGGGGCGAATCCAGTCCAAACGATTCGTCGGAGAAGTCGATTTGCTGACAATTATCGTTGAAGGTCTCGATCAACCTTTGCAGGCGCGCGTGCGGGCCGGGTGCGAATGGGAGCAGGGCATGGACGTTGGCGTGACCACTGATCCCAAGGATGTCCTTGTCTTTCCGCGCTCGTGACCCCAAATCAGGTAAGAATAATTCTCCGGCTTATCCTTCTGTCTAGGAGTACAGAAACAATCCGGCATGTATTGTTGCAGGCAAGGAGCCAGTTTTGTACAAGGGCTCCAAGGGCGAGGAAGCCGGTTATCAGGAGTTTGGCGTATGGGTATTAGTATCTGGCAGATTTTGATCATCGCAGTCGTGGTGGTTTTGCTGTTCGGACGTGGCAAGATTTCCGAGTTGATGGGCGATGTCGCCAAGGGAATCAAAAGCTTCAAAAAGGGAATGGCTGAAGACGATACCGCCGATTCTCCCAAGACCATCGATCATGAGAGCGGTGAGGCCGTGAAGTCCACCAAGGCGGAAGATCAGACCAAAGCGAGCTGATCTTTATCTGCGTCGCGTCTCCTTAAGGGGCGAAAGTACCTATGTTCGATATTGGTTGGACGGAGCTCTTGGTGATCGCCTGTATCGCGATCATCGTCGTAGGGCCGAAAGACTTGCCGCGTATGTTGCGTACCCTTGGCCAGACAATGGGCAAGATGCGCCGGATGTCGCGCGAATTCCAGTCGACGTTCAATGAAGCCCTGCGCGAAGCAGAGCAGCAGGCCGATATCGCCGACATGAAGAAACAGGTCGAGGAAGCCGCAAACTTCAATCCGCTTGGCGACTTGAAGAAGTCGATCGAAGAGGATGCGGCCAAGAAGACCCCTCCGGCAAAACCAGCGGCAAAAGCGGACACAGACCCGAAGCCTGAGCGCAAACCGGCAGAAACGCCGGCAGCCTCGGCGGCGAAACCCGCTGCGCCGGAGGAAGCGCCGGTGACGGAAGAAGCCAAGGCATGAGCCAGGAAGATATCGACGCCTCAAAGGCGCCCTTAATCGAGCATTTGATCGAACTGCGCCAGCGGTTGATGTGGTCCATCGCGGCCATCCTGGCGATGTTCGTGATCTGTTTCTATTTCGCCACCGACATCTACAACATCCTGACTGTGCCGTACCTGCGTGCCGCGCCGGATCCGGAGCACGTGAAGATGATCTTCACAGCACCGCAGGAGTGGTTCTTCACGCAGCTGAAACTTGCGCTTTTCGGCGCCTTGTTTCTAGCGTTCCCGGTGATTGCCAGCCAAGTCTACATGTTTGTGGCACCGGGTTTGTACAAGCATGAGCGTGGCGCGTTCCTGCCATTCCTGGCCGCAACACCCATCCTGTTTCTGATCGGTGCGTGTCTGGTTTATTTCCTCGTCATGCCGATGGCGATGGGTTTCTTCCTGTCGATGGAGCAAACCGGCGGGTCAGGCCAGGTGGCTATCGAGCACCTCGCAAAGGTGAGCGAATATCTCGGTCTGATCATGATCCTGATTTTCGCTTTCGGTCTCGTGTTCCAGTTGCCGGTGATCCTGACTCTTTTGGGTCGGGCAGGCATGGTGACCGCTGACGGTCTCAAACAGAAACGCAAATACGCGATTGTTGGTGCCTTTGCAGCTGCTGCTATTTTGACACCACCGGACCCGATCTCGCAGATCGGTCTTGCACTGCCAACGTTGCTTCTCTACGAAGTCTCCATTCTGTCCGTCCGGATGGTGGAGAAAAAGCGCGCGGAACGTGAGGCCGAGCGTGAAGCTGAGGATGCTGCGGCATAATTCTAAAGCTTAGTCTTCCTCCCGCGGCGGCCAGGCCTTAGACAAAGACCGCCGTTCGGGAAGCGAAGATGTTTGATATCAAATGGATCCGGGAAAACGCAGATGCCTTCGACAAGGCTTTGGCAAAGCGGGGCTATGAGCCTTCTGCTGCCAATTTGATTGCCTTGGACGATTCCCGTCGCTCCCACATCACCAAGCTGCAGGAAGCTCAGGAACGGCGCAACGCGGCCTCCAAAGAAATCGGTAAAGCTAAAGGCTCCGGAGATGATGCCCGGGCTCAAGAGCTGATCGACGAAGTCGCTCAGATCAAGGCCTTCATCCAGTCTGGTGAGGAAGAAGAACGCAAGCTGATCGCAGCTCTGGAAGAGGCGATGGCCGTCATTCCGAACCTTCCGCACGATGATGTGCCGGAAGGTGCGGATGAAGCGGACAATGTGCTTTATCGGACCCATGGCGACAAACCGGCGTTCACCTTCAATGAAGCGCCGAAGGAGCATTACGAACTTGGTGAAGAGCTTGGTGGGATGGACTTCTCCACCGCTGCCAAGTTGTCCGGCTCGCGTTTTGTCATTCTGAAAGGCCAGATAGCGCGGCTGGAGCGGGCGCTCGGTCAGTTCATGATCGATATGCACACGCAGGAAAACGGCTACACGGAAGTCTCGCCACCGCTGCTGGTTCACAGCGATCCGCTCTATGGCACCGGCCAGTTGCCGAAATTTGAAGAAGATCTCTTCAAGACCACAACTGATCACTACCTGATCCCGACCGCTGAAGTCCCGCTGACCAATCTGGTGGCCGGAGAGATCATGTCCGAGGATCAGCTGCCGCTGCGTGTCACGGCCTTGACCTACTGTTTCCGGTCCGAAGCTGGCTCTGCGGGCCGGGATACCCGGGGCATGTTGCGCCAGCATCAGTTCCAGAAGTGTGAGCTGGTGTCTGTCACGACGCCTGAGGAATCCCTCAATGAATTGGAGCGGATGCTTGGTTGCGCCGAAATGATCCTGCAAAAACTCGGCCTTCATTACCGGGTCATGACGCTGTGTACTGGCGATATGGGCTTCGGGGCGCGCAAGACATATGACATCGAAGTCTGGCTGCCGGGGCAGGACACGTTCCGTGAAATTTCGTCTTGTTCCGTCTGTGGTGATTTTCAGGCCCGGCGCATGAATGCGCGCTTCCGTCCAGCCGATTCCAAGCAGCCTGTGCATGTGCACACGCTGAATGGATCCGGGATCGCGGTCGGGCGTGCGCTGATCGCAGTTCTTGAAAATTATCAGAACGCGGACGGCTCAATCACTGTGCCGGACGTTCTGCGGCCCTATATGGGCGGTTTGGAAAAAATCGGTTAAGGGCATCAGACCCTTAACCCCTACCTTTTGGCCAAGAACGGATTTTTCATGCGCATTTTGATCACCAATGACGACGGCATTCATTCTTCAGGACTTTACGCTCTTGAGCGGATCGCTAAGACGCTCTCTGATGATGTTTGGGTGATCGCACCGGAGACCGATCAAAGTGGCGCTGCGCATTCGCTGACCCTTGGAGATCCGCTTCGCCTGCGCCAGATCGACGACCGGCATTTCGCAGTGAAAGGCACTCCGACCGATTGCGTGATCATGGGTTGCCGTAAGGTGCTTCCGGGTTTACCGGACCTGGTGCTGTCTGGGATAAACCGCGGGCAGAACCTTGCAGAAGACGTCACCTATTCAGGGACAGTTGCAGGCGCGATGGAAGCGGCAATCCTGGGTATCCGCTCGATCGCGGTTTCCCAGGCCTACAGCTGGAACCCTAAGTCAGAGCCGGATTATGGTGTCGCGGAAGCGCATGCGCCGGAGCTCTTCAAGAAACTGATGACCTTCGATCTGCCGCCGTACTCTCTCCTGAATGTCAACTTCCCGGTTGGTCCCGCCGATGCGGTCAAGGGTGTGAAGATCACGGTGCAGGGCCACCATGAGCAAAGCGGCCTGTCCATTGACGAACGGATGGATGGGCGCGGCAATCCTTACTACTGGCTGAAATTCCAAGACCGCGGAAAATCTGTTCTGGATAACTCTGACCTGCACGCTGTTGCCGATGGGTATATTTCCGTAACCCCGTTGCGGATCGATCTGACGGCGCATGATCTCGTCGGTCGATTGGCTGACAGCTTGGGCTGATTTCCTTCTTTTTCGGTGGCAACTTCTTTTGAGCCGAGCGCCCGGGATGTTCTTTAACCGGGAAAACAGGGCGCCATGCCTGAACGGCCATTGTGTCTTGGGGCTCGGGTCGGTCAGTATGAGGACAGGGTGACGGTGGGAATCTCTTACGGTTGACCCATCTGCACGCTGCCACAGATGTCTGGCGGCGAACGGGTCTCCCGGGGCCGGGTAATGGAGAACGCGTGAATGGCCGCATTCGTTCCCGGTGATGACGACCGGGCAACGCAATCGAACTTACCGGATGAAGCGGAGGCGCGAGCAGCGCTGGTGCTTGGTTTGCGTCAGCGCGGCATTGCTTCTGTGAACATTCTGTCTGCCATTGAACGTCTGCCACGGCGGCTTTTTCTCGCGGCCCGCTATCACAATCTGGCCTACGAAGACACCGCGCTTCCAATGGAGTGCGGGCAGACCATGACCGCGCCGGGCGAGGTTGCATTTGCGCTCCAGCTTCTCGACTTGCAGTCAGATCAAACGGTTTTGGAAGTTGGGACGGGTTCTGGGTACCAGACTGCAATCCTCTCACAGCTCGTCCGGCATGTTTACAGCCTCGACCGATATCAGACCCTTCTCAAGCTGGCGGATCAACGCCTGGCGGCCTTGAAACAGACCAACGTTGCGCTTGAGCACAGGGATGGGCTCTCGGGTCTTGAGAAGAAAGCCCCCTTTGACCGGATTGTTCTGAACGGGGCAGTCTCGGAAATACCCGATACTTTGATCGCGCAGCTTCGACCGGATGGCATTCTGATCGCTCCATTGGGACCGCCGGGAAAAGCCCAATCGCTCGTGCGGATCACCAAAGCCGAGAGCATCGGCGCAAGCAAGACAGTTGCGGAAGTCCGATGGGGTTCCCTAATGCCGGGTGTCGCTCAACATCTTTAGACGCTTAAGCGCCGGATTACGGAACCTTCCATCTGACACCGATTCCGTTATCCCACTGCAGGGCGCAGTGATCTCGACGATTGGCGAATGCGAGGGAACCGAGTCGGACGATCCAGCCGGTTGCCTGAAGGATGCTGGCGGGTAGGTCCGATATGCGTTTACCTTATGCAATTGCCCTGAGTTGAATTCAAAATCGGCAGAATTGCGGGTGTAGCAGGCCATTAGCGGCGTGCAGGTTTTTCAGATTGACTGGAATTCGAGGCCTCTTCTTTAGTCTTTATAAACCTTACTGCTTTCTAATCTTAACCACAGCAGCCATGTAAAGCAGTTTGGGTTGAGTCAATGAAAAAGCGGATGCGTTTCCTCCGCCAGGATTTACTGGGTAAAGTCGCAACGGTTACTCTTGGAGCAGCAGCTCTTGCAGGGTGTTCCTCGGCCACCGAGCGGTTCGGACCCAACGACATTTACACCGCCAGCACCGCCAATCAGAAAGAGATCCTGACCGGATCTGCACCCGCGCAACCTTCCTATCAGGACATTATCAACGGCACGGGTGGAACGACGGCAGGCTTGCCGCAAAACACGTCTTCTCCTGTCTCAACAGGTTCGATCCCGCGTCAGCCAGCACCTGCAACGTCTCCAGCTGTCGTCAGCGCTCCGATTGCACCGTCCATCACCTCGGCTCAAGTTCCGGCGGTTCCTGCACCGGAGACACTTGCGGCTGGCAAGGACTGGAAAGGTTGGAGCTCAGCTGGTGGCACACAGGTCAAAGCACGGCAGGGCGATACGCTAGCTTCAATCTCCCGCCGCTATGGCGTGCCCATTCAGGCTGTCGCATCCGTCAACGGTCTTCAGAGCCGATCCAGTGTGCAGGCGGGGCAGTCTCTGATTATCCCGACTTATGTTTATTCGGACCGCAATGGCTCTACGAGCACCACCGACGGTGAGACGAGAGCCGTGCAACTGCCGACTGTTTCGCGGACCGAAAACGTAGTCACTGGCTCCATACCAAACGTGTCGCGAGCGGCACCACGTCCGGACCGGAAGCCCTATGCGCAACCGACCTTTGCGCAGGTGACCCAATCAACACCTGCGATTGTCGCAGCTCCGGTTGTCCCGGTCAGTGCATTGCCGAAGAGCAAACCTCAAGGGGTGAGCGCACCAATCGTGACCGCATCTGTCCCGCAGACTGTGGCAGGTGGTGACTCAAGTGTTCCATCTCCCAAGCGTCAACCGGACCGGATTGTCTCAACAAACCGTTCTAACGATACAATTCAGGTTGAAACGACCCCAATTGCAGCTCCAGATTCTTCGGCAGATGCACCGGCCAAGACGGAGGCTGCACCTGAAAAACCAATCGAGGTTGCGAGCATTCAGCCGCAAGCCGATGAACCTGTTGCCAAGTTCCGTTGGCCAGTTCGTGGCCGTATCATCTCAGATTTCGGCGCAAAACCGGGTGGTGGCCGCAATGAAGGCGTGAATTTGGCGGTTCCTGAGGGAACACCGGTCAAAGCGGCCGGTGATGGGACGGTTATCTATGCCGGGAATGAGCTGAAAGGGTATGGCAATCTTGTGCTCGTCCGTCACGACGAAGGGTGGGTTTCCGCCTATGCTCACAACAGCGTCTTGAATGTCAAACGCGGCGATACGGTGCGCCGGGGTGATCCAGTCGCGCTCGCCGGTGCCACAGGCTCGGTCAATCAGCCACAAGTGCATTTTGAATTGCGCCAGGGCAACAAGCCGGTCGATCCGCTGAAATACCTGCCACGGCGCTAAGCTGGGGCTGCCGGCAGGTTAGGGCAACTTCGCAATCGTTCTCAAAGCTGTCTGGAAAATGAATTGGTCGCTCCGAATTGGGCGGCCAGTTCTCGTTTTTGAGGGATGCGCCCTTGCTTCAGGATACACGGACCACGCACCAAGACACGCAAACCTATTTGAGCCGTGCATCTTTCAATGCTTCGAGCATCAGTTCGGCTTCCTTGTCCGGATCGCCGCCAGAGTCGGGGATTTCCACGTAAGACACTGTTACCGAATTGTCGGGCGAGGCCAGGATAACGGTGAAATAGATCCAGACACCTTTGTTGAGGAATTCCAGGTCCAGCCTTATTCGTGGCAGGCTATCCCAATCGAGTTCAGCCTGTCCGCCCATGGAATACCGCAGCGTATCTTCCTTGAAGAACAGTTCGGCAGAGGTCTTCACAAGGTCGGCGATGTTGGCGTGCTGTTCGAGCCGGATGTAAGCGGCAAAATCCAGAACGTCGACGAGCTTCAAGTCTTCTATGAAACCGGTCAAGGCCTCGGCAATTGCCGCCTGGCGCTTGCGGGTTTTATCATCCGCTTCAGGTTCCATTGCGGCAGCCTCACGCAGCTTACTCATCCAAACCCTCCATTATTCATTGTTTTATACAGCGGTCTTGGATTTGCGTGAATAAACGAAACAGATGATTTCAGCAACAGCGCGATAGAATTCAGGCGGTATCATCCGCTCCACTTCTGTCGCCGCGTAAAGTGAGCGCGCCAACTGCCGGTCCTCGATCACCGGGATGTCGTTGGTTTCTGCGATTTCCCTGATTTTTAATGCAATCAGGTCCTGTCCCTTTGCCACAACGACCGGCGCCGGGTTTTTCTCACCGTCATACCGCAACGCAACCGCGAAGTGAGTCGGGTTCGCGACCACCAGGGTTGCCTGGGGAACCGCCGACATCATGCGGTTACGGGCGCGGTCGCGTGCAAGCGATCTCTGCCGCGCTTTGACGATCGGATCGCCCTCCATCTGTTTGTGTTCGTCTTTGACTTCCTGCTTGGTCATCCGCAGGTTCTTGCGCCAGTGAGAACGCGACCAGAGGATGTCGACGGTCACGAGAAGGATTGTAACAATGCAGACACCGGAGATCAGCCGCAGGGATATCTGCAGTATCATCTCGGGGAGGGCACTTGGATCGGTGAACATGGCGTTGATCAGATCCGATTCATGAGCGCGGAACTGAGCATACACGATTGCGCTGACCGTGCTGAATTTGAAAACAGCCTTGAGGAATTCGACAAAGCCCTGGGCTCCAAAAATCCGCGACCAGCCCTTTTTGAGCGATAGCTTGCTGAGTTCTGGTTTGATCCGGTTTGGAACGATGCTGGGTTTGTTCTGAAGGAAAGCGGATGCAAGGCCGGACACCGACAAAATGGCGATGATCGGCGCAAGGAACAGCCCAACCTTGATGGACAGGCTGTGGGACAGCATGAGTGCGTCTGCGCTGTTACCAAGGTCCAATCCTCCCGATACGTCCAGGAGGTGCGCCATGTCTGAAACAAGCTGGCGCACCCCAGATGTTATTGCGAAACCGCCGATCAACAAGGCACCGATCAACATTGCAAGAACAGGAGCTTCCTTGGAGACCGGCGTATTGCCCTTCTCAATTGCGTCCTGGATCTTTTTCTCGGTCGGTTCCTCTGTTTTTGAGTCCTTATCCGCTTCTTCCGACATCGCCCTGCAGTCTCCTTAGAAACGCAGGCCGCCGTTGGGCCGGAACAAGTGATCCTTATGCAAAGTAAGCCCCTTCATCCTGTTTCGGATTAAGCTCGATTTCGCCGCGTCCCGCCATTTCCAGTGCGAGGTTCGTGATCGAGCTGCGGGCTTCCAGAACGTCTCGTTGCGCTGCCGGCTCGCCAGCTGCGAGTTCGTGTTCGGCAATTCTGCGGGCACGGGATGTCATGGACGAGAGGACCACTTCGCGGAATTCTGCTGATGTTCCCTTCAATGCCAGAACAATCCGGTCTGCAGGGATCTGATCGAAGATCGCCATCCGGGTACGTGCATTGAGGTTGCTGATGTCGTCGAAGGTGAACAGGAGCCCTTTCAAGAGTTCTGCTGTTTTCGGCCTGATCTCGTTGAGGTTTTCCAGCGCATCTTCCATGTGATCCCGCTCCATCTTGTTCAAGATGTCAGCCATGCGCGCATGGGAGTCTGCTTCGAGTGTTCCGGACAGGTTCAGCATGAAGTCCTCATGCATCGTTTTTTCCACGTCGCGCATGATTTCCGGGACCACCGCCTTAATCGACAACATGCGCCGCACGAGTTGATTGCGCATATCGGCCCGGATATGGCCGAGAACCTTTGCCGCCGCGCTCGGTTTGATTTTCGTCAGGATCAAGGCCGCTGTTTGCGGGTGCTCTTTCAACAGGTAATTGGCAAACACGGTTTCCGATACGGTCGTTAGCCGGTCCCATATCGAGCGGTTCGAATTGCCGTGGACGTCCGACATGATGTCCGCGAGCTGTTCGTCTGGCAGAACGCCTTCCAGCATCTTTTCAACTTCGTTGGCAGACCCGAACAAGGTGGTGCCGTTGGAAAACTGGTCGATGAACTCTTCGGCAAGCTTGTCCAGTTCCGCAGAAGCGACGGTTCCCAACTGGGCCGCGCTGACTGTGATCATCCTGATCTCTTCCTGATCAAAATGGCGCAGCAGTTTTTGGGAGCTGGTCCGTCCAAGCGATAGAAGCAGGGCGGCGACACGCTGCACCCCATTCAAACGCCGGATCGGTGGAGCCGGTGGCTTGGGGACGGCGGCAGGAGCCGGGGCAGCTTTGGCTTGGCTTGTCATTCTCGCGTGATCCTCAAAAGGAGCATGGCAATCAAAGGGTTCGGGAAATCTGGCGTCCGGCTGGTTAGTTTAGATTTCCAGCGGGCTTGTCTGTGAGCTGATGATCTCTGTCAGGGACACACCGAAACGGGAGTTGTCGTCTTCCACAACAACCACTTCACCGCGGGCGATGACACGCCCATTGACAACAATATCGATCGGCTCACCAACACGGTGGTTGAGAGGGATAACAGCGCCGCGGCCAAGCTTCAAAAGATTGGATACCAGCATGGTTGCAGAGCCCAAAACCACCTGAATATTGACCGGAATGCCGAGGATCGTGTCGAGGTTGCGATCATCGCCCATGGTGTCACCGGCATTTTTCTTGTCTGGCGCTTCAACCCTGGCGAAATTCGCCGCATCGGCCGTTTTGATGGTTGCACCGGTTTCTATATCAACGTTTTCAACAATAGTGTCGGACATTAGAACGTATCCTTTTGGTTCATAGAGACAGAGCGGAAGGGGCTTCCGAGCGTGTTATCGATTTTGTGCACACGTGCCGGAGCCTTTGGACCGCTGGTTCCACGGTGAATAACCGGTCCATCTTGCGGGGAGCTTGCCACAGTTGAAACAGGGCTTGGCTGCGCCGCAAGTTCATCGTTGAACAAATCGAGATCTTCACGAACAGGCGTAAAGCGGTTTGCCTTTTGCAGAAGGGCATGAGAGCTAGAGAGTTCCTTGAGTTCGGCTTTCAGAACTGATTGCTGACGTTTTGCCTCGCGTGTGAGGGCGTCAATTTCTGCAATCAACTCCCGGGCATCATCCATACGATTGCCCAGCGCATTGAGGATCTGAGCGCCTTTGACATTGATCTCCTGGATGGAGACTTCAATCCCGTCCAGTGCCAGTGCAGTCTGGTCGAAAATGCGCTGGTAATCTTCGTGATAGGACCCCAAGCGGCGCAGATCCTTGTGCATTTGCAACATTCGGATAGTGGTTACGACCAATGCCAGAAGCAGCACGCCGTCAACGATTGCGGAGATCATCGAAAAGATCCTTTTCTTCCTCGTGGATGAGTTCTTCAATCTGCAGGGTGTAGGATCCGTCCAGCTGTCCAAGCTGGCAGGTAAATATCGGTTGGTCGTTGCAGGCCAGCGTCACGGGCGAGCGCGCAGTTGCCTGAAGCTCAATCACTTGGCCGACCTTCAGGTTTGACAACTCACCGAGGTGCATCTCGCGTTCTTCCAGGATCGCTTCCAGCTTGACTTCAGTCCGCTGGATTTCGTTGTGGAAGTGCTGCGTCCATTGTTTGTCGCGGCCGGACATTTCGCCGGACAACACTTGGGACAGGGCCTGTCGCAGCGGATTGAGTGTCGCATGCGGCAGAACGACAAAGACTTCACCACCCCGGCCGATGGCCTGCTGGAGCAAGCGGCCAACGACAGCTGGGTTGTTGCGTCGGCCGACAACCGCAAAGTCCATGCGGCTTTCGATCCGCTCGATTTTCAAAGTTGTTTCCGCGATCGGCGCGAAAGACTCTGCAAGAGATTTTGCAGCCACCTCAAATATCGTCCGGGCAATGCGCGTTTCGATGTTTGAAAAGGGCCGCTCCTCATCAATTGGAGGCTCGGTTCCGTCAGCGCCGAACAGCACATCCACGAGGGTGAAGATGAAATCCCGGTCGAAGCCGACCAGCACGCGGGCATCCCATTCCGGAGAGTAGAGAACGGCGACAAGCGCATTGGATTCAAACTCATCCAAAACATCGCCGATCCGGTTGTTTTCCACATAACTGACCGAGATGTAGGATGGCGACGGTGATTTTTGGCGCATCACATCTGCCATCACCCGCGCCATGCGGTCGAAAACCACCGGCAGCATCGGCAGGCGGTCTACGGAGATACCGGCGGCGTCCAGCAGGCGGTCCGTGATCATCGCCCGTTCAGAGTTGGAGGCAGATTGCGTATCTGTTGCTGCGTCGAGCATGGTTTATGCGGCTCCCTGGAGATCGGCCGTGCTGGTTTCTGCGCCGCCGGCTCTCATGGTTTCGTTCTCGACTTCGTCGATGGTTGGCCGGTCATATCCGGAGATGGTCTTGCGGCCATGCTCCAGCGCGATTTGCGGGTCAGCACCGTTCATGAATGCCAGCAGGGTTTGCTTGACCACGATGTAGTTGCGCAGCCGCGTTTCCCGGACCGATTTGATTTTTGCTGCCAGGGGGCCAAACAAGGAGTAGGAGAACAAGATCCCGATGAACGTTCCCACGAGGGCGGCTCCGATCAGGCTACCGAGCAACTGAGGCGACTGGTCGATTGCGCCCATTGCCTTGATCACACCAAGGACCGCGGCAATGATCCCGATCGCCGGCAGGGCATCGGCCACGCTGCTCATTGCATGATACGGCTTCATCTGATCGCGGTGGATGGTCTGAATTTCCTCATCGACCAGAGCTTCGATTTCATGAGCTCGGGCATTGCCGACAATGATCAGGCGGAAATAGTCACAGATGAACGTCGTCATGTTGGCATCGCGCAAGACCGACGGATACTTCTGGAAAATTGGAGATGTGCTTGGGTCTTCGATATGCGGTTCGACGGCATTGCGGCCCTTCGCGCGCAACTCGCGCATCAGGCCATAAAGAAGTGCCAGCACATCCAGGTAATCACGTTTGGATGGGACCGCATTGCGCAATGCGTCGGAAACGGCAACGGTCGTCCCGAGTATGACTTTCATGGGATTTGCGACGATGAAAGCGCCAATTGCAACACCGAGAATGATCACCAGTTCCCATGGTTGCCATAGAACGAGGACCTTTCCGCCCATGGCGGCGAAACCGCCAATCAGGGATGCCGCGCCGATTATCAGGCCGATAATAATAGTCACCAAACAGCTCCTATCGGGTGAGGTTTTACTGTGCTGGTGAAAAGCTAGGAGACGAGACTTGTCCGAAGCTGACCGAGCGGCCGTTTGCACCGGTGCCATCCAGTCAGCTTGGCGTAAGCTCTGGGCGCGAAAGTGTTTTCAAGACACTTACCGCTTAAAGGGCGCGGACATGATCAATACGATTACGCAGGTACAGCTGGTTCGGAACAATATGGACCGCTCCATCCAAACCGTCGCATCAGATCCAATGGTGGAACGTCAGACCGAGTACTATCGCGAGAACATCAGCGACATAAAATCGATTGATGAGTTCCTATCGAATGACAGGATCTATCGCTACGCCATGACCGCCATGGGACTGGAAGACATGATCTACGCAAAAGCGTTCATGCGGAAGGTTCTGGAGGAGGGCATTTCGAAAAGCGATTCATTTGCCAATCAGCTGACGGACCAGAGATACCAGAAGTTCGCTGAAACATTTAACTTCGCAAGTCACGGTGAGGCGACGACCGCCTTCAGACGAACCCAAGAGGGCATCGTCGACAAGTTTCACCGGCAAACACTTGAAATCCGGCAAGGCGAACAGAACAACGGGGTCCGTCTGGCTCTCTATTTCGAGAGGCAAGCATCCACGATCCAAAATGCTTACAATATCCTTGCCGACCGGGCGCTCGCAGAAACAGTCTACACCGCTTTGGGGCTGCCAGATTCCTTTGCAATGACGGACATCGACAAGCAGGCTGCCTATTTCGACAAGCATCTGGACTACGAGAAACTGAGCAGCGATCCAGACCACCTTGCGGAATTCCTCGATCGTTTTTCGGCGCTCTACGACGTCAAGAATGGTCCCCAGGCGGTTTCATCGCCGACACTGGCTGTTTTTGGTGCTGGTCCCGGAATCGTTCCCTTTGGTGAAGGCCTTTTGTCCAGCATTCAGAACTTTAAACTCGGAGGCAGCTGAGCCATGCAGTCAGCCCTTTATGTCGCATTATCCGCTCAAGTCGCACTTTCCAACCGGCTGGAAACAGTTTCACGGAACGTTGCGAATATGAACACTGCGGGTTACCGCGCTGACGAGATCAATTTCGCTGAAATGGTGTCCAAAGCAGGCCCCGATAAAGTTAGCTTTTCAAGTGGTGGCGAGAACTACATCTCGCGTCAGAACGGAAGCCTGAACAAAACGGACAATCCTCTTGATCTCGCAATTGAAGGGGAGGCCTGGTTCGCCATTCGGGATGCAAACGGCGGACTTTCCTATACACGAGATGGCCGCCTCAATATCGCTGATGACGGAACCTTGAGGACAGTGACCGGGCAGATGGTCGTTGGTGCCGGCGGGCAACCAATCCAGCTTAATCCGGACGGCGGAACGCCGCTCATCACGCAAAACGGTGACGTGATTCAAGGCGATGAAGACATCGTTGGCCAGATTGGTCTCTTTTTGATCCCGAATGACGCCAAACTGACCCGAAGGGAGAATTCTGCAGTTGTGCCGGACCGGGCAGTCATTCCGGTGCAGGTGTTCGACCAGCATGGGATCCGGCAGGGCTATGTGGAAGGGGCGAATATCAACCCCGTCCGCGAAATGACCAAGATGATCATGATCTCCCGCGCGTTCGAAAGCGCCACCAAAATGATCGACATGGGCAGTGAAAGCCAAAAGACGGCCATCCGCGAATTGGGTAAAACATCATGAGTGCGGTGGTTGGCATAAGCTCTCCTTCTGAGGATCCATCCCCACGGCATGTGTTGCTGAAGACGGTCGAGGCATCACAAAGAGCATCGGACGCAACAGCGCCGGCGAAGGTGGGGTTCGGGTTTTCTGATTTTGTTGATGTGATCAATCCGCTGCAGCACATCCCAGGTGTTTCTTACGTCTATCGTGCTGTGACGAACGATCAGATTTCCGAAGACGCGCGTCACGCCGGCCGCACACTCTATGGAGCCGCATTGGGTGGTCCGGTCGGCATCGGTCTCATGATGGCCTATGATGCGATGACAACACCTGGATCAAGCAGCACTGCACAGGACACCTTGGATCCTGAAGTTGGGTCGGTTGAGACACCGCGGACAATCAACACACCCGAAACATCTAATGGGGATGGGTTTGATAGCGAAGGCGCACCGATGATATCCGCGTCGTCCCCAATCCTCGGAGAAACAGTTGCAAGTGCCGGTGAGCGGACACCTGGAACACCGTTTAATCTGCTACAATTCGGTGAGTTGTCAGCGGACGCAGTTCCGGCGCCAAAGCCGGGCAATAGCGATTCCACTGAACGCGTACCCGAGCCTGGCAGGATATCAACAGGTGACGCGCCGGGAGCCGATCAGGCCGATACCAGGGCGGTTGTACCAACCAACGACGATTTGGGCAGGCTCGCAGAGCATGAGTCCAACCACCTTTCACTGGATGTCTTGAAAGCCCTACAGGAGCGTCATGCCAAGCTCTCAGCATCTTAACAGCCTGGATCAAATCACGGCCTCCTTGGCTGCTCTTGATACAGAAATTGGCCGCGTCAAACTGAGCGGGCAGGTTACGCAGGTCTCTGCAGAAGCGATCCGGGTGTCTGGATTGTCCCGCGTGGTTTGTTTGGGAGATCTGATTCAATTTGAAGGCCGGTCCGGTGTTCGTCAGGGCGAGATTATCCGGCTTGAACAAAAGGATGTTGTTGTCAAACCTCTTGAGCGGGTATCGGACATTGGAATTGGCAGCGTTGCCTCGCTGATGGGAGGTTTGGCAATTCATCCGGACCTCAGCTGGCGCGGGCGCATCATCAATGCCCTTGGAGAGCCGATCGACGGGCAGGGGCAATTGCGGCACGGGGTTGAGGCTTTTCTTCTTGACCGGGCGCCACCTCCGGCAATGAACCGCGAAAAGATCACGGAAGGCGTGCGAACCGGTGTTCGTGTCATCGATCTCTTTACGCCGTTGTGTGTCGGGCAAAGGATCGGTGTCTTCGCAGGTTCCGGCGTAGGGAAATCGACGTTGCTCGGGATGCTCGCCGGGTTTGGAGAGTTCGACACCGTCGTGGTCGGTCTTGTCGGTGAGCGCGGCCGTGAAGTCCGGGAGTTTATTGACGACATTCTTGGTGAAACGATTGCCAATTCCGTCGTTGTCGCCTCCACCGGTGATGAAAGCGCAATGCAGCGCCGCCTCGCTCCGAAGACAGCAATGAGTGTGGCGGAATATTTCCGAGCTCAAGGGCAAAAAGTTCTGCTGATTTTGGATTCTGCGACACGTTTTGCTCATGCAGCCCGCGATGTCGCTCTTGCCGCCGGTGAGCCTCCCGTCGCCCGTGGGTATCCGCCAAGTGTTTTTGCAGATCTTGCCCGGCTGATTGAACGTGCTGGACCAGGCGCGACTGGTGAGGGGTCAATAACTGGCATTATTTCGGTCCTTGTAGACGGAGACGACCACAATGACCCAGTATCCGACGCCATTCGGGGTTTGCTAGACGGACATATTGTTCTGGATCGAAAAACTGCGGAATCTGGAAGATATCCGCCGGTGGAGATTCTGAAGTCAACATCGCGCCTTGCGTGCCGCGCGTGGACAGAAGATCAGCAAGAATTGATCCACCGGATCAAAGGACTGATTTCTCATTACGAAGATACGAAAGATCTTCGGATGATGGGCGGGTTTCAGATCACTGGTGATGAGCATTTGGAGAAAGCCTGCCGCCTTGTTCCCAGGATTTACGAAGCGATGCGGCAAGGCGCCCAGCAACCGGTGCCTGTAGATCCTTTTGCCGAGTTGGCTCAAGCCTTGGCTGCGGACGCGTAAACCATTTTCGATGAAATCATGTAAAAGTTACGAGGCGTCGCTTTATTTAGCGGCGTTTTTTATATATATCTTCGATTAATTCATCCGCAATAATTTGTAGAAACGTATTTTAATAAAATTACTTATTATTTTTATCTCAATATCTCTGCCGTTTTATTTAGTTTTGCATCTGTCAATAAGTTATGGCGTTACCAAAAATCTCCAAATACAACTCTCGCGATGGAAGAATTGTTGACGTCGCGATGTGGTAATTTTACCCATACTACATCGAAAAATTTTGGGGGCTAAATCATGTTTATCATCGTTGACGACAGAGAGATCGTCACGAGCGGCTATGCCGCTGCCTTTGAGAGAGAGGGGTACGCTTCCCTCGAATTGTTGCCGAGTGAATTGCCTGATTGGCTGGAAACAGGGTGCTCACAAGATCTGGCTTCTGTTGATGCAATCTTGATCGGTGAATGCACTGAGAGGGCTGGTTTTGTAACGCAGATCAGAAGTCGTTGCCCGGAAGCGCAAATCGTTGCCCTTGAAGACACGGCAAGCTTGCAAGGGACCCTTGATCTTTTCTCAGCCGGATTCGACGAGGTGTTGAAAAAACCGGTTCATGTTCGCGAAATCATTGCCCGGTTCGGTGTGTTCCGCCGTCGCGCCATGGCACGTGACACGTCCTCGGAGGCTGGTGCAATTGAGGTATTTTTTGATGGTCGCGACCCGACTGTTGGCGGGCAGGTCATGGAATTGCCACGCCGTGAGCGCCGCATCCTTGAGTATCTTGTCAAAAACAAAGGCCGCAGGGTCACCAAAACGCAGATTTTCAATGCGGTTTATGGGGTTATGAACGAAGGCGTAGACGAGTGTGTGGTAGAGAGCCATATTTCCAAGCTTCGCAAAAAGCTGAAACGGCAGCTGGGATTTGATGCCATCGAATCCACCCGGTATATCGGCTACATGTTGAAAGACACAGCGTCTCCGAAACGTCTTGTCAGCGAAACACCTTTGCCGAAATCTGCTCGTCAGCCGGTTCGGGCAGCGGTTAACAAGCGGGAATTGGTTCTTGCGGTCGAGAATGTTGGTTAGAATCCTCACATAGTCAGTGTGTCCTGGCCTATCCCCCGGGTCATTTGGACCTCTTTATGCAGCCGGAGTCATTCATGGCTCCGGCATTTGCAATAGAATTTCCCAAAACAGTTGTATGGAACTCACGCTATTTTTAGCGATCGGCCGCCATTTTTTGTTTTTGCGCTGCTTCATACTTGTTTCTGTGATTGAACCTAAGTTTTTAGCCCGGTCGAACAACTCGCCTATTAGCGCTCCTGAGTGGCTGTTTTTTCAGGAATGCTGATCGGCACACATAAAGTGCGCGAAAAATCACCTCTAATCGACGGATATAGGCGTAACTTACAATTGTCTTTTAAGAAAAATTTAGAAAACTAGACCAATCTCTACAAACGAGCTGGGCCTTGAGTCTTGTTAAATCTTTTTCCAATGGTCGCTCTGACGTTGTTGGAGTTAGAATGATCTGGAGCAGTTGTTTGTCGAGCGGGTATCGATTTCCTAGGGGTGGCAGTACGCGCAATGGTCAAGGCCTGATCGGCGCCTTGGTATTGGTTGGTAATTCGGCTTTTGAAGCTCCGGTCATGGGGGCAGTAATTTGAGTTCGAGTGCCAGTACGTCTTTGCCGTTTGCGGCATCAGAGATGGGCCGGAATAGCCTGTCGCGGACCTTTATTGTTTATACTCTTGGATTGTTTGCAGTTCTCGGCATCATTTTCATTGGTATTCTGACAAAGATCACATGGGATGCATCGCACGCTCGCGCCATTCGAGTGACGGAAGCATTTTTTCAGGCGACAAAACGTCCTTTTGAGCGCGCGATTTGGACAGTCAATGCGGATGCAACTCTGCAGTTGATTCGTGGTCTTGAGAGTCTGGACGTGGTCGAGAAGGTTTGGGTTGAAACTCCGGATACCGGCAATTTCGGAGATCCCATCTCAGACGACCGGCGTCAGTCGGCGCTTAGTTACACACTGAATTCACCAAGCACGATCCTCCATAAGGATATGATCGGTCAGGTCTTTATCTCGATCGACCGGAATTCCATTTCGTACGAAATTATCTCGACGGTGGGGCTTATCGTTACCGCAATCATCGCCTATTTGCTCGTTTTGGCGTTTGTGATCCGGAGTATTTTTCACAGGCTGATCGGGCTGCCTCTGTCCGAGATCGTTGCATATCTCTCAACGCCGCGTTTGATCGAAGACCCGCCCACCGAGGCCTTGATGCCAGGGCGGGCGGATGAAATCGGAATACTTGCCTCCAGCCTGCAATCCATGGTGCAGCGGCGGCACTTGGATCTGCAAAAAATCCAAGAGTACCAAACCAATCTTGAAGAGCTGGTCACTCACCGCACGGAACAGCTAAAGTTGGTTCAGGAAGAGCTCATTCAGGCAGACAATCTGGCCGCGCTCGGATCCTTGGTTGCCGGTGTTTCGCATGAACTCAACACGCCGTTGGGCAATGCTTTGATGGCGGCCACAACCATCAAGGATTCGGCAACGCATCTTGATGACGAACTCGAGCGCCAGACTTTGAGCAAAGAAGCGCTGGAAAATGAGGTTGCGCGGATATCTGAAACTGCGAGTATCATTGAGAAAACTCTGGCGCGTGCCCGCGAGCTGGTCGGGAACTTCCGGCAAGTTGCGGTTGACCGGCAAAGTGAGAAGAAGCGGGCCTTCAATTTTGATCACATTATTCGTGAGACGATCGCAACCTTGCAGCCAACACTTCAGAAGACGCCGTTCAAACTCGAGCTCGACCTTGATGGGGATCAGGTCATAGACAGCTATCCAGGCGCTGTCAGTCAGCTTGTCTCTAACTTTGTCGAAAACGCGGTGAAGCACGCGTACGAGGGTAAGGAGCAGGGAACCATCCGGCTGTCGTCAACCATAGAAAATAGAAGCAAGGGAGCCGGCGCTACTGGGCGTACAATCGTGTTCAAGTGCCGCGACGATGGCGTTGGGATACCCGACAAGAATTTGAAGAAAGTCTTTGAACCGTTCTTTACAACCAAATTCGGAAAAGGGGGATCCGGGCTCGGTATGGCTATTTGTTATCAGCTTGCAACCGAAGCATTGAATGGCACAATCTCCGTGTCATCAAAGGTTGGACATGGTACTGAGTTTACTGTTGAGATCCCGGTTACCGAACCGCAGAAGAAAAAGGCACACATAACAACAACGACGAAGGTGCATTGACATGGTGATGGATTTTCTGGCGCCTTCTGAGCCTAAGACCGGTGAGGAGCTTGAAAAGCCCTGGAAGGTTCTGATCGTCGATGACGATCCGGACGTGCATGAGGTCACACGTATAGCCGTGTCTGGATGCCGGTTCGAGAACCGTCCGTTCCAGTTGTTGCACGCTTTGTCTGCGCATGAAGCCAAGCAAATCCTTCAAGAAAACGATGACATTCCGGTTGCGCTCGTCGACGTTGTTATGGAGAGCGATACCGCCGGTCTCGGTCTGGTTAGCTGGATCCGAAAAGATCTTGGAAATCGCTTCACCAGGCTGATTCTGAGGACCGGTCAGCCAGGCTATGCCCCTCAAACCGATGTCATCATGAAATTCGACATCGATGGTTATGCAGAAAAAGCGGAGTTGTCGCGCACCAAGCTCATCACCGCAATTGTCACGGCGCTGCGCGGTTACAAGCTGGTGATGTCAATTGAAACCAACCGCAAAAAGCTGAAGGAATTGAACGCGCACTTTGCGGAAATCGTCCAGCAGAACGCGCTCAGTGAGTTTGCATCTGCCGTGCTTGAGCAGTTTACCGCTTTGATCGGTAAACCGATCGATTGTCTCTTGTGCGGTTACGAAACCCTGCCTGAGTACGCAGGTTCGGATAAGGTTGGTGTTCGGGTACTGTCCGCCCGAGGCATCCATGAAGACAAGGTTGATTTGCCGCTCGATGTGATTAGCAGCAGCGATATTCGCCAGACAGTTGCTCAATGTATCGAGACGCAAGAAATGTGCGCAAACGCAGACGGCGTTGCACTGCCTTTGGTCACCCGCAACGGTATGTCCGGCGCTCTTTATCTCGGAACCACCTACGAGGAACTTGAAGAACTTGTCGGTTCCGAAGTGGTACAGCTCTTTGTGTCGAATGCTGCCCTTGGTTATGAGAAAACCGGGTTGTTGGAGCACATCCGAAACCTCGCTTATGTGGACCGGATGACGGGTCTGTCGACCTTTTCCGGTTTTTTGGAAGCTTTTTACAGGAATACGCTCACAGCTTCCAAATTGCTGGTCGTGCACGCAGATATCCAGCGGTTCCGGGTCATTGTTGACGGCATCGGTGACGAAAAGGCCTCTGGTGTCCTGAGAAAAACCGGCCACCGTTTGTCGCGGACCTTCCCGGACGCCTTGTCGATTGCACGCAAGGAACGGGATGAGTTTTTGATCCTCCTGAAGGGCAACAGCGATGACGATGTACAGGACGTCGTTGCCCGCGTAGAAGAGGCGTTTCAGGAACCCATCCGTTTGGACGACACACAATTGACACTGCGTCCACGTCTTGGTTTCGCGATGTCGTCTGATCCGTCCAATGCAGCTGAAGACATTGCACGTCAGGCTTCTATTGCGCTCAACGACGTGCGGCAGAATGCCAACAGCAGCTACGCTGTGTTCAATCCCTTGATGCAGGAAGCGGCATTTGAACGGCTTCGTCTTGCGTCTTTGCTGACAGGTGGTCAGGAGCAGACGGAGTTTTCCGCTCACTACCAGCCGATCATGTCAGCCAAGGATGAGAGCATCGCCTCCTTTGAGGCCCTGATGCGGTTCCGCACACCAGGTGGTGCCTTCCTGAACACCGCAAGCATGATTGAAGCGGCGGAAACCAGTGGGTTGATTACGGAGATCGGTGCCTGGATGTTCCGGACGTCTTTCTCGGAATTCAGCAACTTTCAGGGCATCTCTGATCAGGTTCGGTTGAATGTAAACCTGTCACCCCGTCAGGTGCATGCCAGCCGGATCTATAAGGATATCGAGGACGCTGCGACCAACGCAGAGCTGTCTTTGAACCGGCTGGTGTTCGAGGTCACGGAAGGTTTGTTCCTTAGCAATGACCAGGTCACCCTTGATCTTTTGACGTGGCTTCGCAAACGCGGGGCGACTGTTGTTATCGATGACTTTGGAACTGGTTACTCGTCCCTAAGCTACCTGCGTAAGCTTCCTGTCGATGGCATTAAGATCGACCGCAGTTTTATTATGCACATGGACCAAGATCCCGATGCGCTTGCTGTTGTGAAATCGCTTCTGGCTGTTGCAAAGGCGCTTGATCTGAGTGTGACTGCTGAGGGTGTTGAGACCGTTGCGCAACGGAAAATCATGCAGGATCTCAACTGCAGTTACCTGCAGGGCTATCTATACTCCAAGCCCCTCAGCGCGGGGGACCTGACGGACTTTATCAACAAAGCCGTGGAGCCTGGCGTCGCTTTTGGTTGATTCTATTAGCGGAACCGATGCTGCTTCCGCTCGTTTATACTGATCCGTCAGAGAACCAATACAGGAACAGCAGCACCTGCGGGCTCAGCCGGTGCAAACGGCGGGCGTACGATCAATCCGCCCGATTTTGCCAGGAGGGCCAGCATCGAGCTGTCCTGCTTCGGAAAGGGAGCTGCAATCAGCCGGCCATCAGCGTCTTCACGGAGCATTGCACGCACATAGTCCTGCCGCCGGTCGTTTTCCCCGATCGCCTCGGCCAAGATTGCTTCTTTTGGAGTTGCCGAACCATTCGGAGCGCCCAGCATTTTTGCGATGAGCGGCTTTAGGAACAAAAGACCGCACACGAGACTGGATACCGGGTTTCCAGGAAGCCCGAGAACCTTTGTTTTCCCGAGGCGGCCCGCCATCAGAGGCTTTCCGGGGCGCATAGCGATCCGCCAGAACGACAGGTCCATCCCCTCATTGCCAAGAACATCCTGTACAAGATCGTGATCGCCGACGGACGCGCCGCCAAGGGTTACAAGAATGTCGGCCTCTTCGGTAATGGCCCGCTTAACGCAAGCCGCAAGTTCCTTTGGTTCATCTGGTGAAATGCCAAGGTCGAGCGGTTCCCCGCCACAGTCCTCAACCATTGCTGCAATGCCCGCATGATTGGACGCAATGATTTGATCAGGGCCGGGTCTGCCGCCTGGCCGGACAAGTTCGTCGCCTGTCGCGAGGATGGCAACTTTGGGCCGCTTCACGACGGGTAAGACCGCATGGTTCATCGCAGCGGCAAGAGCCAAATGTCGATAGTCGAGTTTCAAAGGTGGATTTAGGAGGATGTCGCCTTCTGAAAAATCCAACCCGGCCGCGCGAACGAACGCGCCTTTTGCAGGGTTTTCCAGAACCTTGATCCGATCATTGCAACATTCGGCGTTTTCCTGGATCAATATGGTGTCGGCACCTTCGGGAACCGGGGCGCCAGTGAAGATCCGAACCGCTTGTCCCGGTCCAACCTGTCCGGAATATCCATGACCTGCCGGAGCTTCGCCGATGACGCCGAGTTCTGTTCGCTCGTATGTCAAGTCGGAGTGCCGGATCGCATAGCCATCCATCGCGGATGCCGCAAATGGCGGCTGTGTTCGCGTTGAGGCGAGGGGCCGTGCGAGAAACCGGCCATTGGCTGCCTCCAGCGGTACAGTCTCCGCCTCCAGAGGCGCAACGCCTTTCAAGAGCTTGTCAAGGGCCTCCGAAACCGGCATCAGGCTCATCAGGTGCCGCCCTCGCTGCCGTCCTTTTCCAATGTCCAGTGCCCGGATTTTCCGCCAGCCTTCTCAACAAGCCGAATATCTCCGATGACCATGCCGCGATCGACGGCCTTGGCCATGTCATAGATGGTAAGGCAAGTCAGCGAACACGCTGTCAGCGCTTCCATTTCAACACCGGTTTGGCCGCTCACTTTTGTGGTCGCCGTAACAACAAGGCCGGGGAGACTGTCATCCGGCTCAATGTCGACGTTCACCTTGGACAGCATCAGCGGGTGACAGAGCGGGATAAGCTGGTGGGTTTTTTTGGCACCCAGGATGCCCGCAATCCGGGCAGTTCCGATCACATCGCCTTTCTTGGCGTTCCCGGAGCGGATGAGTTCCAGAGTTTCAGCACGCATGGTGATGTGCCCGCGCGCAACAGCGATCCGATGTGTTGTTTCCTTTTCGGAGACATCGACCATGTTGGCCGCACCAGCTTCATCCAAATGTGTGAGGGTCGGTTCAGCCACGTGTCAGCCTGCCTTTGACAGTGTTTCTCTAGCAAGTAGAGACTTCGTGGCTGAGGCGACGTCGTCTTGACGCATCAAGCTCTCACCGATGAGGAAGGTGGAAATGCCTACCTTGCTCATCCGCGCGAGATCAGCCGGTTTGAACAGTCCAGACTCGCCGACGATGATCCGGTCATCAGGGATCATAGGTGCCAGCTCTTCGCTGGTTTCCAGTTTGGTCTCAAACGTCTTCAGGTTTCGATTGTTGATGCCCATGAGCGGAGACGACAGCTTGAGTGCACGCTCCAGCTCCTCTGCATTGTGAACCTCCAGAAGGACGTCCATGCCGAGCTCGAACGCTGTGTCTTCGAGAGCCTTTGCCGTTTCGTCATCGATGGCCGCGAGAATGATCAGGATACAGTCCCCGCCCCAAGCCCTCGCTTCGTACACCTGGTAGGTGTCGTATAGAAATTCCTTGCGCAGGGCAGGAAGACTGACGGCGTCGCGGGCCGAGGTCAGAAATTCAGGCTTTCCCTGGAATGACGGTGTATCTGTCAAAACGGACAGGCAGGCAGCACCGCCAGCTTCATAGGCTTTTGCAAGCAGCGGCGGATCGAAATCCTCGCGGATAAGCCCTTTGGACGGGCTGGCCTTTTTGATCTCGGCAATCAGAGCGTAGTCGCCAGCAGCATGTTTGGCTTCAAGGGCTTTTTTAAAACCACGCGGTGCACTCGCATCCTGAATGCGCGCCTTCAGATCGTCGAGAGAAACCGCCGATTTGGCAGCTGCGATCTCATCGCGTTTATAGGTTTCGATTTTTTGAAGTATGTCGGCCATGTCTTATCCGTTCGAGACTGCGACGAGTTCGTTCAACGTGCTGGTGGCAGACCCGGAATCAATAGACTGAGCGGCCATTGCAACGCCTTCTTTAAGGTTGGAGACCTTGTCCGCTACGATCAGGGATGCAGCTGCGTTGAACAGGACGACATCCCGGTAGGCGTTTTTTTCACCAGCGAGGACTTCACGCAGAGCCCTGGCGTTTTGCGCTGGCGTGCCGCCTTTCAGATTCGCAAGTTTTGCCTCCGGCAAACCAGCGTCTGCGGGCGTGACTTCGAACGACCGGATCTCGCCGCCGGACAATTCGCTGACGAATGTCGGGCCGGTGGTGGTAATCTCATCCATGCCGTCGGATCCATGAACGATCCAGGCTTTTTCTGTTCCAAGTTCCTTTAAGGCCTGTGCAACTGGCTCGACCCATTTTCGGTCAAAGACGCCGGTCATCTGGCGTTTCACGCCGGCCGGGCAGGACAGGGGGCCAAGAAGATTGAAAATCGTCCGGGTGCCCAGTTCCATCCGCGTCGGACCGACATTTTTCATGGCAGCGTGATGCAACGGGGCAAACATGAAGCCGATGCCGGCCCTGGCAATACAGTCCGAGATGACGTCCGGTGTGACGTCAATATCAACACCCAGTTCGACGAGAGCCTCGGACGCGCCCGATTTGGATGACAGCGAGCGGTTGCCATGTTTTGCGACCGGCACGCCGCAACCGGCGACAACCAGCGCCGTACAGGTCGAGATGTTGTAGCTGCCGGAATTGTCACCACCGGTGCCAACAATATCGATTGCATCTGCCGGTGCATCGACGGGCAGCATCTTTTCGCGCATTGTCGCAACTGCGCCGGTCACTTCAGCAACGGTTTCACCACGCACCCGCAAGGCCATAAGGAAGCCTCCGAGCTGTGACGGCGTCGCCGAACCGCTCAGGATAATGTCGAACGCGCTCCGGGCCTCTTCAAAGGTCAAGGAATGCCCATCCGCGACCTTGGCAATGTAGTCCTTGAAGCTCTGCATATTACATTCCGCTGCCGCTGTGAGCCGTTCCATCCGAGTTCAAGCCCATGACCTGGGCTACAGCAGCGCTGTTAATGTCAACACCTGCCCGGGTTTCCTGTTCTGCAACAAACAGATCCAGCAAGGAATTTTGAACCTGTTGGGAGAGCTGACCCTCCAGCGCTGTGACTTCTAATGTCTCAGGGTTAAACTCGGGGATCTCAGAGCCGGTGACTTTCAGCACAACCCGGCCGTTGCCGTCGGCCGTTTCGGCTGTCGCAACAGAGCCAGCCGGCCCTTCGAAGATCGCGGTAAGAGCATCGCGGCCAAGATCACCGGTCGGAACACTGCGCGTGACACCTTCTGCGGTTTGAACTGTTACGCCTTCGGCAGCGGCAAGGTCGCCCAAGCTTGTGCCGCTCTCGGCTTTCGCCAACAGATCTGTTGCCTTTTGGCTGAGGCGTTCGTTCAGCTGATCCGATTTCCAGGCAGCAATTACTTGATCCCGAACTTCGTCGAGGTCACGATCCCGTTCCGGAGTGACGCTGGTCACGTCGTACCAGAGGTATCCGCGATTGCCGATCTGAAGGACGTCGTTTTCAATGCCGATGTCGCTGTCGAACGCGCCCGCGATCAGCCCTTCCGCATCCGGCAGAATGGCGTCTGTCTCAATTTTGGTCTTGCCCTCGCGGTCGAAAGAGCCGGTGCTTTTGACTGCCAAGGAGAAACGCTCACCGATCTCGTCCAGTAGGGCGCCGCCCGCGCGTGCGTCTTCGATTTCATCGAGGAGATCGAGGATTTCGCGTTCAGCCTGTTCCAGTGCGAGCTCTTCTACAATTTCGTCTCGCACATCTGCGAAGGGGGTCGTGTTTGCCGGAATGATTTCTTCCACGTTCACGATAACGTTTGAAAAACGGCCCTCAACGACATCGCTGGTATCGCCCGCGGAAAGCGTGAAGGCTGCGTCCCCGATCGCATCGTCGAGGAAATCTGCACGAGACATGACACCGAGCGTGACATCATTGTTGGTCAGATTGCGGTCTGCCATCAGGTCCGCGAAGGTTTTGCCGCCCGCCAGGGCCTCAGCCGCAGCCTGCGCATCTTCATCGGAGTTGAACGACAACTGGCGCACACGGCGGCGCTCTGGTTCAGCGAAGTCGGAGATCCGGCGATCATATTCTGACCGGGCATCCGCGTCCGTGATGTCTTCAGGACGCGCAAGGGCAGACGGGACAAGTTCGACATACTTGATTTCGCGGAATTCGGGAGCCCGGAAGTCAGCCTTCTCGCCATCATAGTAGGCGACAAGGGCATCTTCTGCCGGGTCTTCGATGTCGCCGATCTGTTCCGCCGCTATGGCAACATACTCGACGGAGCGGGTTTCATTCTGGAAGGCGTCGAACGCTGCAAGGTAAGCTTGCGGCGCGCTCATGCCGCCGATGAGGCCTTCGATCACCTGGCCGCGTTCTGCTTCCTGACGGCGCAGGATCACATATTCATCTTCACGGTAGTCATTGGAGTTCAGCACCTGTTGAAGACGGCTGCGGTCATACCGGCCGGAGGCGCCCTGGAACGCCGGATCCGACTGGATGATAGCGCCCAGGCGATCGTCGGAGATTCCAACTTTCAGCTCCTGCGCGGCATTGCTCATTGCCGCCTGGCCAATGAGGCGGGCCAGCGCTTGCTGCGGAATACCGAGCGACGCACCTTCCTGCGGCGTCAATGGACGTCCGAATTGTTGCCCAAGCCGGTTCAGGTCCTGGCGGTACATACGGTCAAATTCCAAAAGGGAGACTTCCTTTTCGCCGACCTTGGCGACCGTGTTTTGGCCGTAGCCCTGGAGGAAATCTGTCACACCCCAGATCGCGAAGCTGAAGATCAGCAGGGCGATGAACAGTTTTGCAATCCAGGTACCTGCGCCCTTGCGCAATGAGTCAAGCATGACGTCTCCCGTTTCTTTCGTCTCATGCGGGCGCCTGTCGGGCGCCGTGGTCCGGCTCGTTAGCGGAGCGGGCGGATCATAATGAGGCCTTCATAAACGAGCAAGGCGGCAAGAACAAACATCTTCATGACATTTCGCTGACCCATTGCATGGCGGCTTTGCATCTGGTCTATAGGCGCTAAATGCGGATCTGCAGGAGATATGAATGAGCACGCCGATCAAGCCGATGGTGGCCGGAAACTGGAAAATGAACGGCCTGAAGGCCGGCCAGGCAGAGCTTCACAAGATGCTGGCTGGAATTTCGGAAGATTTGGCTGATCGCGTGGATGTGATGATTTGTCCTCCGGCGACCTTGATCGCATCGTTTTCCGAAAAAGTGACCGGCAACGTTATGGCGATTGGTGCACAAGACTGCCATTCGGCGGCATCCGGTGCGCATACCGGGGACCTATCTGCCGGAATGATCGCAAATGCGGGTGCAAAAGCGGTCATCGTCGGACACTCTGAGCGCCGCACCGATCACGGTGAGACGGATGCAGATGTGAACGCCAAGGCTCATGCGGCCTGGTCAGCCGGTCTTGTTGCCGTCATCTGCGTTGGCGAAACCGAGGCGGAACGGAAAACCGGCGACGCTGTTGCAGTCGTTGAGCGCCAGTTGGCGGGCTCTGTGCCGGATGGCGCGACTGCGCAAAACACAGTCATTGCATACGAGCCTGTGTGGGCAATCGGAACCGGATTGACCCCGACAGTGGGTGATGTTGCAGAAATGCATGAAGCCATGCGGGTCGATCTTGCCAAGCGGTTTGGCGCCGAGGGAAGCGCCATGCGTCTGCTTTATGGTGGGTCGGTGAAACCCGGAAATGCCGCAGAGCTGATGGCTGTGGACAACGTTGATGGGGCGCTTGTCGGTGGTGCCAGCCTCAAGGCCGATGATTTCCTCGGTATCCTTGCTGCTTATCAATAAGTCACCGAACCTTGACGCTTTGAACAAGAAGCATCAATTCATGGGTGGTAAGCGGCCTGCTTGTGGTGTAGAAGGCCGCCAATCTTGTATTTTCGAACTGAACGGAAGCCGATGGAAACCGTAGTCATCGTGATCCACCTTATGGTCGTTCTGGCCCTGGTGCTTGTTGTCCTCCTGCAGCGTTCTGAAGGCGGTGCGCTTGGCATGGGCGGCGGCGGCGGTGGAGGCGGCGGATTGATGTCCAGCCGCGGAACAGCCAACGTGTTAACACGGGCGACGGCCATTCTAGCTGTTGCGTTCTTCGCAACGTCGCTGACGCTCAGCCTGATCGCCACTAACGAAGACAGCCCGGCATCAATCCTTGATGCTGCACCAGCTGCAACCAGCGGTGCGCCTGCTGCGCCTGGCGCCGACACAGACACCGGTGCTGGCGGCGGCGGAATTCTCGATTCGCTCAGACAACAGAGCCAACCCTCCGGGCCACAGGTTCCAGCTGCTCAGTAACAGAGCGGCGCCGGAACCCGGCCTATTCGCCTAACATATGCCCTGCGGCCCAAATCGCAGGGCATTTTTATGTGTTAAGAACGTAACTCCCGAATGGTCAAATGACCTTTCGAAAGGATATGGTATTGCTCCATGGCGCGATACATCTTCATTACCGGCGGCGTGGTCTCCTCGCTAGGAAAAGGTCTTGCTTCGGCTGCACTGGGCTCTCTGCTCCAGTCCCGGGGCTACAAGGTTCGGCTTCGTAAGCTCGATCCGTATTTGAACGTGGATCCGGGCACAATGAGCCCGTATCAGCATGGCGAATGCTATGTCACCGACGACGGGGCCGAGACGGACCTTGATCTCGGTCACTATGAGCGGTTCACCGGGCGTCCTGCCAACCAGCAGGACAACATCACAACCGGACGCATCTATCAGGACATCATCGCCAAGGAACGGCGTGGTGACTATCTGGGCGGTACGGTGCAGGTGATTCCGCATGTCACCGATGCGATCAAGAATTTCGTCCTCAGTGGCAACGAAGACTACGACTTCGTGCTCGTGGAAATCGGCGGTACGGTCGGCGACATCGAAGGCTTGCCGTTCTTTGAAGCAATCCGTCAGCTCGGCAATGATCTGCCGCGGGGCGATGCGGTCTATGTTCACCTGACCCTCATGCCGTACATTCCGGCAGCTGGCGAGATGAAGACCAAGCCGACACAGCACTCTGTAAAAGAGTTGCGCTCAATCGGTATTCAGCCGGACATTCTCATGGTCCGTTGTGACCGTCCGATTCCGGAAAACGAACGCCGAAAGCTGTCCTTGTTCTGTAATGTCCGTGAGACTGCGGTCATTCCGGCTTATGACGTCAAATCCATTTATGACGTGCCGATTGCCTACCACAAGGAAGGCCTTGATGATGAAGTCCTGGCGGCGTTCGGGATCAAGGGAGCTCCGGCACCTGTACTCGACCGCTGGAAGGGTATTTCGGAGGCCGTTGCCAATCCTGAGGGCGAGGTCAAAATCGCCATCGTCGGCAAATACACCGTTCTTAAGGACGCCTATAAGTCCATGATCGAGGCCCTGGTCCATGGCGGCATTGCCAACCGGGTGAAGGTCAATCTGGAGTGGATCGAATCGGAGACCTTTGAGAAGGAAGATCCGAGCCCTTATCTTGAGGGTGTTCACGGTATTCTTGTGCCGGGTGGTTTCGGCGAGCGTGGCGCGGAAGGGAAGATCGCCGCAGCGCATTATGCGCGGACCCGCGACATTCCGTATTTCGGGATTTGCTTCGGCATGCAGATGGCGGTCGTTGAAGCGGCCCGGAACCTTGCCGGTATCAAGGAGGCAAGCTCCACCGAGTTCGGCCCAACCAGCGAACCTGTCGTTGGTCTGATGACGGAATGGACCAAAGGCAACGCCAAGGAAATGCGCGTTGAGGATGGCGATCTCGGCGGCACGATGCGTCTTGGTGCCTACCCTGCGGCCTTGAAGCCGGGCTCAAAAATTGCCGAGGTCTATGGCTCCACGTCGATTTCCGAGCGTCACCGTCACCGCTATGAAGTGAACATCGATTACCGGGATCGCCTTGAAAACTGCGGTCTGATCTTTGCCGGGACATCTCCGGACGGCGTTCTGCCGGAAACGGTGGAGATTGAGGACCATCCTTGGTTCATCGGCGTTCAGTACCACCCGGAACTGAAATCACGCCCGTTTGAACCACATCCGCTCTTTGCATCCTTTGTCGGTGCAGCGCTGCGTCAAAGCCGTCTGGTTTAAGGTCGCATTTCAGGAAATGGAGTTGAGATTATGGTGCGCGGCCTGGATCATGTCGTAATGCCTGTTCATGACCTTGCGGCCGCCGCTGCGGCTTTCGAGCGCCTCGGGTTTACGACATCACCGGAAAACCGCCATTCCTGGGGAACTGCCAACCGGCTGATTCAGCTGGACGGCTTTTTCCTGGAAATTCTCTCCATCGCCGACGACAGCCTGATCACGGAAACCGATGGATCAACGTTTTCTTTTGGCGGCTTTAACCGGGACTTCCTGAAAAAGCGGGAAGGGGCCAGCATGATGGTCCTTGACAGTGCGGACCCCAAGATAGATCGGTCCGACTTCGAACGGGCCGGTTTACAGCTGTATGACCCGTTTTCATTTGAACGGGTGGCGAACCGGCCGGATGGAACGACGGCGCAAGTGGGGTTTGATCTGACAATCGTTGGAGATCCTGAGAGCCCTGAGATCGGCTATTTCACCTGCCACAACCGTTTTCCGGAAAACTTTTGGCAGCCAGCACTGCAAAACCATGCCAATAGCGCTCAGACCGTCAAAGCTGTTTACATGATCGCCAAGGATCCGTCTGATCATCACGAGTTTTTGGGTGGTTTCACTGGCCAGCGGGAGATGCGGGCAACCAGCCTTGGCCTTGAACTTGAAACGGCACGTGGTCAGGTCGTGGTCCTTAATCCGCGCGCCTACAGGTCCTTGATCGGGGATAAGGCCGCCGATGCCGTGTCAGGCGACCTTCCCCAAATCGCAGCGCTCGAAGTCGGCTGCAAAGGTCTGAAAACGCGCCAAGTGGTGCCTGCTAATGATCTGTTTGGGCTGACGCTTATCTTAAGCCCGACCGACTGATTCTCGTTTCTCAGACCGCCTCCGCAATGCAGGGATGGCTGTCACCAGTACCAGTCACGTCTTCGCGACAGCCCTTGTTGAAACTCTAAGTCGCAATATATCCGATTAAGAATGCGATTGGTTTGGTTTCGCGATTTGGATTTCGGAGCGTGTATTTGTCATGATCAAGATGCGGTTTGAGGCTTTGGCGCCAAAGTTTGCCATTGCCGCACTTTCGGCGATTGTGTTGGCTGGCTGCTCGCCGACTGCCAATACTGGCGGAAGCCCCAGTGGCTTTTCTAATGGAACGTATATTGAGCCGCCGCCACGGCAAGTCGGACGCGGACAATCCGGTGGTGGGCGATAACACGCACTTATCGGTCCACTTACCGTGCCGAAACTTGTAACGGTTACCTGATAGCGATTTACTCTTTGGCAGTTTTGTTCAGGAGTGACTGCTTCATCTGTCAGATGAATTGAACGGATAATATCTGATGAGACCTGAAAAACTTAAATATGCATCCCGATTTCTCGTTCCGATGCTTTTAACCGGTGCCGTCTTGGTGGGATGTTCTCCAACCACAAACAGTGGTCAAAGCTCGACCGGAGAAGCCGGGACTTTCACGAATGGAAAATACAATGCCCCGCCGCCTCGATTTGTCGGTAGCGGGATGGGGGGCGGGCGCTGATCTCCGTAGGGCGGTCCGCTGTGCCCCTTGAATACACGCTCAATTGGCTTCAAATTATAGTCACCGGCTCAAGCTCAAGTTGAGTGATACAATTTGTGCATCTTTCCGGATGATTTGGATGGACGTTGTCTCATGAATGCTAATCAGTCCAAGAGGTCACTACGTGTTCTTGCCCAAACGCTGCTGATCGGCGCGGTATTGGTAGGATGTTCCCCAACAACAGGTGGTGGATCTGGCGCAACGCCTGGTGAACCCGGCACCTACGTTGGCGGCAAATATATTGAACCCCCGCCTCGGCGAGTCGGAAGCGGTGGTGGCCGCTGAACCGGACATCATGCGTGAGGAGGTCCGTGTATAGGCGCTTTCCCGTGCGTTTGTGGAAGCTTCGGAAATCCTTTGCCGGTTCATTCGTCCGGCCTCTTCAGGACAACAATTCTGCAGATACTTAAGTCTTCGCTCGGGTGGTTCGTTGAAAATACCCCAGCGGCTTCTGAAACTTGCGCGCTGTGAAAGTTGAATAATCGCTTGTTGAAACGGGAACTCCTTTTATAGTGAAAGGCAAATCACTGGTCTGGCCGGATCGGCCATCACGTGGGAGCCTACCCTTATGTTTTTTGAGCGTTTTAGCCTCAAAACCCGTTTCGCCGCTGCACCGATGTTAGCTGCTGCTGTCCTCGCAGGATGTTCTGATAACAGCGCAAATCAGCAGGCTGAAGCACCACCGCCTCCGGCAGTGACAGTTGCGAAGATTGAAAAAACCGACATTCGACAGAGCGCGCGCTTTGTGGGTCAGGTCGCCGCTGTCGATCAGGTTGACCTGGTTGCCCGGGTCAGTGGGTTCCTGGAAAACAAGGCTGTGCCGGATGGGTCGGTCGTCAAAAAGGGCGATCAGCTTTTCACGATAGAAAAAGCGCAGTACGAAGCATCGTTGTTGAAGGCTAAGGCGGATGTCGCCAGCGCCAAGGCGGATGCGGCGCTGAAGGCCGCTGACGAAAAGCGCGACAAGGATCTTTTTGAAAAAGGCCATGTGTCGGAAGCCGCATACGAAGCGACACTGGCTCAGAAAGAGCAAGCCGAAGCCTTGGTCGAGGCCGCAGAATCAGCCCAGAAACAAGCCGAGCTGAACCTCAGCTATACGGATGTGTCTGCGCCATTTCCCGGCCAAATGGGCAAGACGACCTACAGTGTGGGCGAAGTGGTTGGACCGAACACCCAGCCGCTTGCCAAACTCATTCGACTTGCACCTGTCTACGTGAATTTCTCTGTGAGCGAGTCGGAATATCTCAATGCTGTACAGAACCACGGTATCAACCCATCTGACATTGATGCGAGCAAGTCTCCCGATATCAAGCTGATCCTTCCGAATGGCCAGCAATATGAGGAAGTTGGAAAGATTGTCTATATCGACAACGCAGTCGACCCAACCACCGGGACGATCGCTTTCCGTGGCCAGTTTACCAATAAGGACATCCGTCTACTGGCTGGGACATATGTCACCGTCATTCTTGAGGCTCCGGAAACAGAAACAGCCCTTGTTGTGCCGCAATCTGCAATCCAGCGGGATCAGCAGGGCGATTTTGCGCTTCAGGTCGCCGACGACAAGACCGTGAAGCAGGTCTATCTGGATCTGGGGCAGCAAGTCGACACGAATTTCGTTGTCAAAAAGGGCCTCGATGAGGGCGCCGAAGTGATTGTCGAAGGGCTGCAGAAAGTCCGCCCGGGCGTTGAGGTCGATCCGGTTCTTGCCTCACAGCCGGCGGAGAGCAGCTAAATGTTTTCACGCTTTTTTATCTACCGGCCGAAGTTCGCGCTGGTCATTTCGATTGTGATTACGCTCGCCGGCTTGTTGGGATATGTGTCCCTGCCGGTCGAGCAATTTCCAAATATTACCCCTCCGGTGGTGAACGTTGCAGCCACCTATACAGGTGCGAACGCCGAGGTTTTGGAAGAAACGGTTGCAGCGCCCATTGAGGCGCAGGTGAACGGCGTTGACGACATGATCTACATGCAGTCGACGAGCAACGACAGCGGCAATTATTCACTCAATGTCACCTTTGCCGTCGGAACGGACCCGGATATCGCGACGGTCAACGTGCAGAACCGAGTCAGCCAGGCGGCCAGCCAGTTGCCGTCTGAAGTGACGCAAAACGGGGTGACCGTGCAAAAAGCCAGCACGAACATGCTGCTGGTTGTCACGCTTTATTCGCCGAACGGCACGTATGATGAGCTGTTCCTGTCGAACTATGCTTCGATCTACATGAAGGACTCGCTTGCGCGTGTTCAGGGGGTTGGTCGCGCCGATGTTATGACCGACTTCGCTTACGCGATGCGTATTTGGCTGGATCCGGACCGCCTTGCCAGCCTTGGCATGACGCCGACCGACTTTATCAACGCGGTTCGTGATCAGAACATTCAAGTGGCAGCGGGCCAGATCGGGGCGCCACCTGTTCCGGCTGGACAGCAATTCCAATACACGATCAAGGCAGAAGGCCGTCTGGCGGAAGCTGAACAATTCGAGCAGATCGTTTTGCGGACCGGTTCCGATGGCGCGGTTGTGACCATTGGGGATGTGGCCCGCGTTGAACGCGGCGCGCAGTTCTACAATGCGAGCGGTCAGTTCAACGGTCAGCCGTCGACTGTCCTGGCGATCTACCAGGCACCCGGCGCGAATGCGCTCGCGGTTGCAGACGCTGTGAAAGCACGTCTTGTGTCGCTCTCGGAAAACTTCCCGGAAGATGTTGAATATGGCGTGCCGTTCGACACCACGGATTTCGTGCAGCAGTCTTTGAACGACGTGATTTCAACCCTGTTCCTGACCTTCCTGCTGGTTGTGTCGGTCGTGTTTATCTTCCTGGGGAATTGGCGGGCGACGATTATCCCGACTGTTGCCATCCCGGTCTCTCTCATCGGAACGTTTGGTGTTCTTCTGGCGCTTGGAATGTCGCTGAACACCATCTCCTTGTTCGCGCTCGTGCTGGCGATCGGGATCGTGGTGGATGACGCGATTGTCGTTGTTGAGAACGTTGAACGCATCATTGCGGATGAGGGGCTTGGGCCGAAGGAAGCCACGGCCAAAGCGATGTTGCAGATTACCGGCCCTGTTGTTGCAACAACTCTGGTTTTGCTTGCGGTTTTCGTTCCGACCATCTTTATGCCGGGGATCACCGGCCAGCTCTATTCTCAGTTCGCGGTTACGATTTCCGTTTCGGTAGTCATTTCTTCGATCAACGCGTTGACGCTGTCTCCGGCACTCTGTGGCCTCATCCTGAAGGCACGGTCCGGTCCGCCCAAGGGTATCATGGGTATTTTCGACCGTGGCATCATGTCGATCCGGGATGGGTACACAGCGATTGTGCGCCGTTTGGTGCGTGTTGCTGTCCTGTCGCTCGTGGTGGTCGCAGGTGCGGTTGCCATGATCATGACGCTCGGCAGTACCTTGCCGCAGGGCTTCTTGCCGCTCGAAGATCAGGGTTACCTGATGGTCGATGTTCAGCTGCCGGATGGCGCAGCACTTGGACGGACAGAGAGTGTCACGCAACAGGTTGTTGATTTGGCGGCCAAGACGCCTGGCGTTGAGAACATCGTCCTTGTGAACGGATATTCGATCCTCAACGGGGCTACATCATCCAATGCAGCGCTTGTTATTGCGACGATGACCGGGTGGGATGAGCGCCAGGAACCAGGGCTCGATATCAATTCGATCTTGGGCAAGTTCTGGGCGGAGTTCTCAACAATTCCTGGCGCGAACATCATCGCCTTCAATCCGCCGCCGATTCCGGGCCTTGGGACTACCGGCGGTGTTCAGGCGATGCTGCAGCAGACTGCGGGCGGCAGTCCGCAGGATCTGGCATCTGCCGTCGGTTCGATGGTCTACTCGGCGAACCAAAACCCCGCGATTGCAAGGGCCTATTCGACGTTCCGCGCGAATGTCCCACAGGTCTTTGTCGATCTCGATCGTGAGAAGGCCAAAACGCTTCAGGTGAACGTGTCAGACGTGTTCACAACGCTGCAAGCTTATCTCGGTTCGTACTACATCAACGACTTCAATATTTTCGGCCGCGTTTACAAAGTCATGATCCAGGCCGAGGGTCAGTTCCGTAACCGTGTGGATGACATAGGCAATCTCTATGTCCGCTCTTTGGACGGCACCATGGTGCCCTTGCGCAGTTTGGTGACAACGCAAAATGTGCTCGGGCCGCAGATCCTGACCCGATACAACATGTTCCGTTCCGCGGCCCTTATGGCCGATCCGGCGCCTGGCGCATCGACGGGTGTCGTGATCAATGCAGTTGAGCAAGCGGCGGTGGAAGCGATGCCTCCAGGGTATGCCTATGAATGGACGGGCACAGCGCAACAGCAGCAAGGCTCCGGCTCGATCGTAATGTTCATTCTCTTGCTCTCGGTCATTTTCACTTATCTCTTCCTGGTGGCTCAGTATGAGAGTTGGACGATGCCCGTGGCGATTCTGATGTCGGTGACATTCGCGCTTCTTGGTGCGTTGGTGGCAGTGGCCGTGACCGGTGGGGATGTGAACCTCTATACCCAGATCGGTATGATCATGTTGATCGGTCTTGGGGCGAAGAATGCGATCCTGATCGTCGAGTTCGCGATCGAACAACGCGAGAGCGGCATGTCGATCAAGGACGCGGCCATTGAGGCGGCGCATTTGCGGTTCCGCGCCGTAATGATGACTGCTTTGTCGTTCCTTCTCGGGGTCGTTCCATTGATGACCGCATCAAGCGCAGGCGCGGCCAGTCAGAAAGCCATCGGCTTTGCCGTCTTTGGCGGGATGTTCTTCGCAACCACAATCGGTGTGATGCTCATTCCGGTTCTTTATGCCAGCCTCCAGAGCATGCGCGAGACGGTCAAAGGGTGGTTTGGCTCCAAGCCGCCGCAGGCGCCGTCTGAGGGCGGTAGTAAGACAGGCGCTCAGCCAGCGTAAACTGCACTTCACACAGTTAAAAAAGGTTCCGGAGCGTTTCGGAGCCTTTTTTAATTTCAGGCATTGGTTCTCGCCACTTGCATCCTATCGACATCGACCGGGATCAAAAACTGATACCTGCGTGTTGTCTTTTGAAAGGCCAGAATCGTCTTTTTGGTGAAACCGGCTGACAGCGATTCTGGAACGCAATACAGTCTACATCAGGTTGCAGCGGAGGAAAGTTTTGTTTCGGGCCATTGAGAAGACTGGCGCCCGTATTTGACCCGTCTCGATGCGTCAGTGCAAGAGGTTGAGACAACTCGGATTGCACTTTTAGCGGGATCTGATAATCATCGTTGAAGAATTTTGGTGAGCCGACAGGGGTTCGAACCCTGGACCTACTGATTAAAAGTCAGTTGCTCTACCAGCTGAGCTATCGGCTCTCACCAAAACCGACGTTTTTTGGCGCCGCGTTTGCGCCGCATCTCGTCGGTGGCGCTGTGTTTATGCCGTCACCGGACACAATGCAAGAGGCAATTTTGATTTTTTCTACAGAACTGTAAAAAATGCGGGGAGGGGTGTGGGTAGAATGATCATTCCACGTCAAAACTGATTAGGGAGAGGTATCAGATAGGCTTGTAAAGTATATCGGTATTGATGGTCAGCATACGCTGTTCTGTGTTTAAATGATTACATAATCACGACTTCATTTGATTCATATTTATGAAAATATTTTCTTTTCTACTGCGAAAACTGTCATCTAGCGGCGTGTTCTTTAGTGCTGTAGCTTGATGTCAACATTGAGAGGCTACATGTACACAAGTAATAATGAGACGCAGATGAGCTCGATCGAGTTTGATTTCGTTAAAGGCCATATTGCGGCGACAATGACGTTGATTCATGCATTGATTGATCAAGGGGCGCTCGATCGGGAGCGTCTGGACAGTTTTTTTGCCGCCTTTGTAAAAGATCTGCCAAATGACCGGGAAACGCTCAGCTTACGTTTGATTATTGACCAGTGGCGTGAGGGGCTTCGAAATGGCGAGTCAGAAGATTCTTTGAAGGGCCAGATATTTGCGGTGATCGACGGCGGACGCATCAACTGAGGCGGTGCACGCCGGGGCCCAGGTTTTAGCGGGCTCAATTCCTTCCCAAGCAAACCGATATAACATCGTGTTTTGTTGTTCCAATTGCAGTTTGGACGCGGCTCAAACGAGAAACATCGCCGGGAAATACAACACCGGTGTCAAACGGCTGTTGCCTTATCTGGCCGCGGCTTCATCTCTTTGGTATGGGTGCAGTCATAGCATCAGCATTTGGAAGAGGTGAAGTGTGCAACGGTATCAGACACTGGCGCGTGCATGTGCATTAGGCAAGAAGGTCATGGCCGTGATCGCGCAAATCCCGCGCAACCGAAATCTCATCGCCGTTGCAAGTTTTTGCTGTATTGCTTTGACCGGACCGGCCGCTGCAAAGGACCAAGTGTTTCTTACATTGGCCACAGGCGGAGTGACCGGTGTCTACCATCCGGCGGGCACAGCGATCTGCCGGGCCGTCAACGAAAGCCGGTCTGAGCACGGCGTGCGGTGTGCTGCTGAAGCCGGCCGTGGATCGGTTGGGAGCCTCAAACAACTTCGGGATCGCGATGTTGAATTCGCGATCGTTCAGGCCGACTGGCAACACCATGCTTATTTGGGCACGTCCGTATTTGCAGAAATCGGGCCCATGGCGGATCTGAGGGTTGTTGCCGGACTGCATACCGAAATGGCAGCCATCGTTGTAAGAGCAGATTCTGGTTTCATGGACCTCTCTGACCTGAAAGGACAGCGCATCAACATCGGTCCGGCGGGCTCAGGTTCTGCCGCGACCTGGGGTCAGTTATCGCAACACCTTCCCTGGTCGGAGGAAGATCGCGCAGCAATCACCCAAGAAGATCTCTCCGGGCTGGGTGAAGCGCTGTGCTCAGGCGAAATCGACGCGTATTTTGTTGTGATTGGTCATCCAGCGGGCGTCATTGAAGAAACACAAGAGGTGTGCCCGGTTCAGTTTATTGAGATCGGTGCCGGTATCTCAGAGAAGATGGTGGCTGATGCTCCCTATTATCGCGCCGCCGAGATCCCTTCAGGGGCTTATGGAGAGCACAATGCGATTGAAACCATCGGGACCCGCGCTCTGCTTGTCACTGTTGAACAAATGCCTGCTCATGCTGTTTCAACCGTCCTAAGATCTCTGTTGTCGGATATTGACCGATTTAGAACGGTCCATCCAGCTCTCACAGATCTGGATGGAGCCCAACTTGTTGAAGCGAAAACGGAAGCACCGCTACATCTTGGCGCAGTGCAATTTTTTCAAGATCAAGGCTATTTGCCCTGAAATGGCCTCAACCAAAGAGCAAGCGGTGATGATAACTGCTCGCCAAATGGTGACCAGACCGTGTTTGTGTCGGCAGCTTGAGCCGGATAAAAGACACACATTGGAATAAGACCGCTTCGGCCCACAGGGAATATTTTCTGGAATGATCCAAGACGTCACCATCATCGGCGCCCTCCTTGCTGGGGTCCTATCGTTCGTGTCTCCATGCGTTCTGCCGCTTGTGCCACCCTATCTCGGATATCTCGCAGGGGTCTCATTGGATCAGTTGACAGGTGAAGACGACACTGACGAGGCTGCCTCGCGGCGTGTTTTCTTCAGCGCCCTGGTTTTTGTGCTCGGCTTCTCGACGGTCTTCGTTCTCCTTGGCGCCACCGCAAGTTTCCTTGGTCAATTCATACGTATGTATCTGGATTATCTTGGATATATCGCCGGGGCAGCCATCATCGTGATGGGTTTGCACTTCCTTGGCGTGTTCAAGATCGGTTTTCTTTACAAGGAGGCCCGCGTGCATGTGGACCAGAAACCCGCAGGCCCGATGGGCGCTTACGTCATCGGACTTGCTTTCGGATTTGGTTGGACACCCTGCGTTGGGCCCATTCTGGCCGCAATCCTGTTTGTTGCCGGCGCCAAGGATACGGTGCTGCAAGGAACGGTTCTCCTGACAGCCTATGCCATGGGCCTCGGAATTCCGTTTCTGATCGCTGCGTTGTTTGCCAAGCCCTTCCTGCGGTTCATGAAGCGCTTCCGCAAGCACATGGGCACCGTTGAAAAAGCCATGGGTGGTGTCCTTGTTTTGACAGGGATCATGTTCCTGACCGGGCAGATGGCCGTTTTCTCGTACTGGCTTTTGGAAACATTCCCGGCATTTCAATACATCGGCTAACTGTCGAGGTGTGGTTGGACGGTGGCAGCTTTAGAAGGTCTGTTGCGGGAAGTCGGCCGCAGAAACCATCGGGGCTCCGTTATAGAGCGCAGGCTGACAGTCGTTGGTCACGTCAAGAAGGTAATAACAAGCAGCTGCTGCATCTGCAGCGTTTCCAAACGGCCCAATCAGGAGTGAGACACCGCCTTCAGCAGCGCGTTCCTTTATGAGCGGCCGAAGATCCTGCATGCGTTCGTCATTCTGTTCCCGGAAGTTCGACCAGGCATTTGCGGCTTCGGCAAGCGAAGCATAATGGCCGACAATGGCACCGAAATCACTCCGCTTGAGCGTGCTTGATCCGCCGCCGCGCAGATTTCCGACGCCGTCGGATGGAACAATGATCTTGGGCCGCAAACTTGTTCCAGCCGGAGTGCTGTCAAAGTCCTCTTGAGGCAGCAGGGTGTCTGCCTGCGCAATGGATCCCGTCGTTATCGGAGTTGTCTCTGCCGAAGGGAGTTGAACGATTTTTACAGGGGCTTGGGAGGTAATCGGCGGCTCATAGGCCGGTGTTGCTTGCCCGGAATGGATGGTTATCCGCCGGGAAGGTGGGCGCCGTTCACTTTGCTGGTCTGCAGGTTCTAGGGCTTCAAGCGCGGCGGTTTGGGTGTTCTTCGTCGCATGTGGTTTTGGCAAAGGAGCCATCGGACGTTTGATCTCGGACGCATCCGCAAGATCAGGAACACTTGGGTCCTTCATGAAGGATGCTGTTGTGGAAGAGGTCTGGGTTTCTTGCGCAGGGATCGCAGCTACTGGTCGCGACAGTTCCGATTCAAGTGCAGCAATGCGGCGGGAATAGCCGTCATTCTGCTCACTCATCGTGCTCAGTCGGCGGCGCAAGCGGGCTATCTGATCCTGCAATACAGCAATCTGGCTCTGATTCAGCGCCGAGGGTTTTGGAGATGCTGATTGCGCAGGCATATGAAGCACTTCGACAGCGTTCGGGCTCGTGTAGGACCGGATGGATGCCGTGGATCCGACGTCTCCTGCTGGCGGCAGCGGCAAACCTGCGACCCGTGTTCCAGCTGGCGCAACGCCGGATGTGGATGATCCGAATTTGTAAGACGCCATGCCAATGGAGCCCATCACAATCGCGGCGAAAGCCCAAGACAGCACACCGACACGCGATGGCGTGAAGGTGTCGCGGATGTTTTCCCGCACCGGTTTTTTGGCCCTGGCCGCCTGCAACTGTCCTGTTCCCCGATTCTCGCTTCGAATCCATCGAAAGGTAGTTCATTTGGCGCTGAATATGGTTAATGAAACGGTAATATGCACTGTAGGCCCTTCAGATCTTTCAATGTTCTGTGGATCGGGGCATATAGGGGCCAAAGTGACTGGGCGCGCCGCCCAAGTTGAGTGAATTGAGGCGTTTATGACATTGCGAAGCTGCCATTCCGTGGTGCTGGCTGCCGGGCTTGGGACCCGCATGAAATCGGACTTGCCAAAGGTGATGCATCCAGTTGGCGGCTTGCCGATTGTCGGCCATGTTCTGAAGGTCCTCAGCCAGACCGGCTCGAGCCGACTGTCTGTTGTGACTGGTCCCGACATGCCGGAACTTGAAAAACTCGTTGGCAAACTGGCACCCGAAGCACGGTGTTTTGTGCAGACTGATCGCCTTGGCACTGCCCATGCAGCACTTGCAGCTTCTGCCGCTTTGGAGGAAGCCGCCGACGATGTTTTGGTGCTTCTTGGAGATGCTCCGCTCGTCACGTCGGAAACAATTAGCAACGTCCGCCAATCGTTGTCTGAAGGTGCAGACCTGGTTGTGGTCGGATTTGAGGCTGAGAATCCGTTTGGGTACGGCCGGATGCTCATGAAAGATGGGCGGCTTTTGGCTATCCGGGAAGAAAAGGAAGCCAGCGAGGAAGAGCAGAAAATTACCTTCTGTAACTCCGGTATCATGGGCTTTTCTGGCCGTCATGCACTCGAATTAATGCGCGCGATTGGCAATAACAACGCGAAGGGCGAATTCTACCTGACCGATGCGGTTGAAGTCGCCAATGCCAAAGCTTTGAAGGTCGTCGCTGTTGCGGGGACGGAAGCGGAAACCCAAGGCATCAATACACGGTCCCAGCTTGCCGCCTGTGAGGCTGATTTTCAGGCACGAAAGCGCGCCGAAGTTCTGGAAATCGGTGTTACGCTTCTTGCACCCGAAACGGTGTTCTTCTCCCACGATACGATCATCGAACCCGATGTCATCGTTGAGCAAAACGTTGTCTTCGGACCCGGTGTAACAGTGCGATCCGGTGCACAGATCCGGGCGTTCAGTCATTTGGAAGGTGCCGAGGTCGGGAACAGCGCAGTTGTTGGACCTTACGCGCGTTTGCGACCCGGCACGGTGCTTGGAAAAGATGTGCGGGTGGGCAACTTCGTCGAAGCCAAGAACGCAAAATTTGGAGACGGGGCAAAAGCCAATCATCTCAGCTATGTCGGTGATGCAAGCATAGGCGCGGCAACCAACCTCGGGGCAGGGACGATCACCTGCAATTACGATGGTTTCTTGAAGCACCGGACGGAGATTGGGGCCGGCTCGTTTGTTGGTTCGAACTCCACCCTTGTTGCGCCGGTAACGCTTGGTGATGGCGCATTTGTTGCGGCGGGGAGCGTCATTACAAAGGACGTTGGCGCTGACGCAATGGCCTTCGGACGGACCCGCCAGCAATCCAAGGACGGGATGGCCAAGGTTCTCAGGGACAAGCTGAAAAAGGCGAAAGATCAGAAACCCTGACAAGCTGCCATTCCAGCCGGGATTGTCACTTTCTGAAATAAGCTTTGATTTCAATTTGCCACGCCGCCTCGTCTAAACCGGGGCGGACGATTTGGTTTGGGTAATGTGAGGAACATAACTGCATGTGCGGGATTGTTGGCATTTTGGGCGGGGTTGCAGCGGCGCCGAGGCTTGTGGATTCGCTCAAGAGGCTGGAATACCGCGGTTATGATTCTGCCGGCGTTGCGACGCTCGTCGGCGGTGAACTTCAGCGCCGTCGTGCGGAAGGAAAGCTGCGTAACCTCGAAGCCGCGCTTGAAAAGACACCGCTGGAAGGCTCCAGTGGCATTGGTCATACGCGTTGGGCGACGCATGGGGCACCGACGGTCGGCAACGCCCATCCGCATCAGGCAGGCAGCGTTGCGGTTGTCCATAACGGCATCATCGAAAATTATCTCGACTTGCGCGATGAGATCACCGCGGCCGGTGCGGTTCTTGACACGGAGACCGATACGGAAGTCGTTGCGCATCTTTTGAATTTCGAGATCGCAAAGGGCGCTTCGCCGAAGGATGCGGTTGCCGAAGTCCTTCCGCGTCTCAATGGTGCATTCGCACTCGCCATTCTGTTTGCCGGTGAAGACGATCTTCTGATTGGGGCCCGCAAGGGATCCCCGCTGGCTGTTGGTCATGGTGACGGCGAAATGTTCCTCGGCTCTGATGCAATTGCCCTGTCGCCGTTTACCGACCGGATTACTTATCTGGATGAAGGGGATTGGGGTGTTCTGACCCGGACGTCCTGCGAGATTTTTGATGCCGCCAATCAACCCGTGTCACGGCCGGAGGCGCGTTCGTCCGTCACCGCTGCGCTGATGGACAAGGGTAACTACAAGCACTTCATGGCCAAGGAAATTCATGAGCAGCCGGAAGTGCTCGGTCATACCTTGTCCCGGTATTTGGATTACGGCGCGCAGTCAGCCAAGGTGGCGGGCGCTGACAAGATGAAATTCAAGGACCTGTCCCGTCTGGTTATATCCGCCTGCGGCACAGCATATCTCGCCGGTCTTGTTTCCAAATACTGGTTTGAAAAATACGCAAGGCTTCCGGTCGATATCGATATTGCGAGCGAGTTCCGCTACCGCGAAACACCGATGAGCGACAAGGACAGTGCGCTGTTTATCTCCCAATCCGGAGAGACCGCCGATACACTGGCCTCGCTGCGGTATTGCAGGGAGCAGGGTGCTGCCATCGGTGCTGTCGTCAATGTGCCGGAAAGCACGATTGCCCGCGAAGCAGATGTGGTGTTCCAGACGATTGCGGGTCCTGAAATCGGCGTTGCCTCAACGAAGGCGTTCACTTGCCAGCTGGCCGTCCTGGCGGCACTTGCCCTGCAGGCCGGTCGGGAACGCGGTGTGTTGACTGTAGAAGACGAGAAAAAACTTGTGGCGGAACTCACCGAAGTTCCAAGCCTTGCGCTGAAAGCGCTTGCCAGCGAACAGGCGATCGAAAAACTGTCGCAGCCTTTGTCCCAGGCGACGAATGCGTTGTATCTCGGTCGGTCGACCAGCTTCCCGCTTGCGCTCGAGGGCGCGCTTAAGCTGAAGGAACTCTCCTACATTCATGCGGAAGGGTATGCGGCTGGTGAACTCAAGCACGGTCCCATCGCGTTGATCGACGAGAACATTCCCGTTTTCGTTATCGCGCCCTATGACCGGATTTTTGAGAAGACCGTCTCGAATATGCAGGAAGTCGCCGCCCGTGGTGGCCGCATTATTCTCATTACTGATCAAAAGGGTGCCGCAGAAAGCGGAAACGCTGCGCAGGACACGGTTATCCTGCCGGAAATGTCGGATATCGTTGCGCCGATCATCTACGCACTGCCGGTTCAGATGATTGCTTATCATACGGCCGTTTTCATGGGCACTGATGTCGATCAACCGCGCAATCTCGCCAAGTCGGTGACGGTGGAATAATCATGCCGAATGCGGACAAGTCAGTCATCGTTTTGTTTGAGGAACAGCACCGCCAGGATGTGATCGCGCTTTGGAAAAAATGTGGTCTGGTGCGCGCCTGGAATGATCCGGACAAGGATATTGACCGGTGTCTCAATGTGGACGCCAGCCGCTTGTTTGTGTTGATGAAAGACCAGACAGTCATTGGCTCGGTGATGACCGGTTACGATGGCCATCGTGGCGCGGTTTATTATTTGAGTGTCGATCCGGCGCATCAAGGCGGCGGATATGGACGCAAGCTTATGCAACACTGCGAAGACTATCTGACTGGCCTTAGCTGCCCTAAGATCAATCTGTTCGTACGTAAAGACAATGACGCCGTGCACAGGTTCTATGGGGACATGGATTATGCGCTTGAAACGTCGGCAGCCTTCGGAAAACGGCTGATCCCGGACGACTGATTGACACCCAAGGACTCACCACCTGCGTTACATAGGGTCCGCGCCCTGGTCCTTAGGAGTGGGGCCAGACGGACGGGACACAACATAGATGGCGCATCCGATCATCCCCACCGCGACTACAGCCGCGAGCCAGAGCTGCGGTGCAGTGCCCCAATAGAAAAGAGCATACCCTAAGCACATTCCAGCTATCGCATAGAGCTTGGCATTCAAAGGGATGGCGCCGTGTTCCCGCCAGGAAATGACCGGCGGTCCGAAGACGGGATGATCGAGGATCTTTTTTTCAAGCCGGGGGGAGGATCTTGCAAAACAAGCGGCTGCAAGAATGAAGAAAATCGTGCTGGGCAGAATCGGCAAGAATGCCCCAACGATGCCCACCGCGACGCAAGCCAGTCCGAGTATCATGAACGTGGTGCGGTGCAATCGTGCCTCCGATTCCGGCAGAAACTGCGGTCAAAGCCGAAAATTAATTCAAGCGCAGGATACCGCGCTGCGATAAAGATACTTATCTAGCTGGTGGCTGGATGCAAAATGGAAACTCACAAACGATGTTCAGGTTCCGCTCATGAGCAAGCACAAACATAATGCAGATGATGAGCATTTGGTAGCCCACCGCCCCAATGCCGCAACGCGTGTCCGGAACTATTTTCTCACAGGTCTTGTGATCACCGGTCCGATCGGCATCACGTTGTGGCTGACCTGGACGTTCATCAAGTGGGTCGACAGCTGGGTCAAACCCTTTGTCCCGCGGGTCTACAATCCTGAGACCTATCTGCCGTTCTCGATACCAGGTTTCGGTCTGATCGTTGCGGTGGTCGTCCTGACGATCGTGGGCTTCCTGGCGGCCAACTTCCTGGGCCGAAGTTTGATCTCTTTCGGCGAACGCCTCGTCGATCGGATGCCACTTGTTCGCAATATTTACAGTGGTTTAAAGCAAATATTTCAGACAGTCCTTGATCAGCGTGGGACGAGTTTTAACAAGGCTGCCTTGATCGAATATCCGCGGAAAGGCCTGTGGGCGATTGTGTTCATCTCCACAGACACCAAGGGTGAAGTCTCCTCGCAGCTCAAGAACATGGCTGACACAGTGTCTGTTTTTCTGCCCACAACGCCGAACCCGACATCCGGATTCTTGCTGTTTGTTCCCAAAGAAGACGTCATCGAACTGAACATGAGCGTTGAAGATGCAGCCAAGCTGGTCATTTCGGCTGGGCTCGTGAGCCCCGATTATCCCGAATATGTGGAAGATCTGGTGGTCGATCCGAAACAGGCAGAGCGCCTGAAAAAGGTCGAGAAAGTCTAGGAAACCAGCTTCTGCGGTTGGTCCGGAACAGACGCCGGCGAACACGCCGAAAGCTTTCCAAGAGGTAGGCCGTTCGGCTAGGGTGAGGACCCGCTTTATGTTCCTTTCGGACAGTATCGAATGCCCTTTGTTGATGACCTGATTGCCTTCTCAGCGCAGCCTGCTGCCGATTTGCCGGCATCGGCAGTCCAGTTGGCGAAGTTCTCTCTGCTGGATTGGCTTGTCTGCGGCAGGGCCGGGGTGGAAGAACCGGTGGCGCAAAAACTTCGCGCGTTTGGCGCCAGCGAAGCGGGCGTTCAAACTGCCTCAACAATTGGCGGTCCCAAGATGCCGCCAAGAATGGCCGCTCTCATCAACGGTGCTGTTAGCCACGCGCTGGATTACGACGACACCCATTTTTCCCATGTCGGCCACCTGTCGGTTGGCATCTATCCGGCGGCGCTTGCCGCAGCTGAAGATGTAGAGGCGTCCGCTGCAGACATGATTGCGGCCTTTGTGGTTGGTGCGGAGGCCGCGATCCGCATAGGAACGGTTCTTGGAGCTGCGCACTACAATCTCGGTTTCCATCAAACGGCAACCGCAGGCGCCTTTGGCGCGACGGTCGCAGCTGGCCGGCTCTATGGTCTGTCACCGGAGCAGATGCGGGCGGCAATCGGGCTCTGCGCGACCCGTGCTTCCGGTCTAAAATCGCAGTTCGGCACCATGGGCAAGCCCTATAATGCGGGTATTGCCGCGTCCAACGGTGTGGAATGTGCGCAATTGGCGGCGCTCGGCCTGACGTCTTGCGATGACGGCTTGATGGGAAACCAAGGATTTGCGGAAACCCATCACTCCGGGTTGCCGCTGGAAACTGCGGATTGGGGCGATCTTGCAGGCGGAAAGCTGTTGTTTGCGGACAACAAATACAAACTGCATGCCTGCTGTCATGGATTGCATGCCATGATCGAGGCACTGTTGTTGGCAAAGGAAACTGGCGTAACCTTTGACGATGTTGCTGAATTGGTATTGAGAACCAATCCGCGTTGGCTGAAGGTTTGTGACATCAAACAGCCGCGCACAGGGCTTGAAGTCAAGTTCAGCTATGCCTGGCTCGCCGGCATGACCCTAAGGGGCGATGTAACCGGCGCACCGGACACTTACACGGACGCATTGGCGTTGAATCCGGGATTGGCGGCATTTGGGGAGACCGTGACTGTGGTTGGCGATGATACACTAACCGACCTGCAGGCTGATGGCGTTCTGAAGCTCAAAAACGGAGAGACGCGCCCAGTGTCCTTTGATCTTGCAGCGCCACTGCCAATGGAGACCCTGGAAGGCAAACTACGATCCAAAGCGCACGCTTGCCTCGGTCAAGAAGGAGATCACATTTGGTCAATCCTTGACCGGCTGGACCAGATGAATGCGCGGGCAATAGGAAAACTTGTCGCCGGCTAACCTGCCCGCAGCAGTTGGATCGCGGCGTCGCGGCCGAAGAGATAGAGCAGGCACCGCAGCGCCGCGCCACGTTTTGATTTCAAGTCCGGATCCGTCTCAAGAATGAGCCGTGCATCGTCGCGGGCAACTTCCATCAAATCGGCATGTTCATCAGCCCGGGCAATCCGGAAGCCCGGTGTCCCGGACTGCCGGGTGCCGAGGATTTCCCCGCCGCCGCGCAGACGCAGGTCTTCTTCCGCAATCAGGAAGCCATCGTTTGTCTCGCGCATGATGTTGAGACGCGCACCGGCGGTTTCCCCGAGCGGGCCTTTGTAGAGCAACACACAAGAGGACGGCTTGTCGCCGCGACCGACCCGGCCGCGCAGCTGGTGAAGTTGAGCCAGGCCAAAACGCTCGGCATGTTCGATCACCATGATTGTGGCATCTGGAACATCAACGCCGACCTCGATCACGGTAGTGGCGACAAGAACCCGGGTGCGGCCGGATTTGAAATCGTCCATCGCCGCGTCTTTTTCTGCTGCGCTCATCCGCCCATGCACAAGCGAGACTCTCTGGCCGAGCGCATGTTCCAGCACCCGGTGCCGGTCTTCCACGGCTGCCAGATCGATTTTTTCAGATTCCTCAACCAGTGGGCACACCCAATAGACCTTTTGTCCCTCCCGGGTCGCAGCGCCAACACGTCCGATAATTTCATCGAGCCGGTCCAGCGATACGGACACGGTCTTGATCGGCTTTCGCCCGGCAGGCTTGCCGAGAAGCTTGGAAACATCCATGTCACCAAAACACGTCAGAACGAGTGTGCGCGGGATGGGGGTTGCTGTCATGACAAGCACATCGACGCCGCGCCCCTTTGAGGAAAGCGCCAGACGCTGGTGCACGCCGAACCGGTGCTGTTCGTCGACGACGACCATTCCGAGGTCCTTGAACGTCACCGAACCCTGGAACAGCGCGTGCGTGCCGACAACCAGGTCGATCTCGCCTTCATCCAGCTTTTGCTGAAGCAGGCGGCGTTCCTTTTGCGTGTCCTTGCCGGTCATCAGCGCCAGCCGGATGCCAGCCTGCTCGCAAATTGGTGCCATGGACGCAAAATGCTGGCGGGCAAGAATTTCGGTCGGGGCCATCAGGCCGCCCTGGGCCCCTGTTTGTATAACCTGGGCCAAGGTTGCCAGCGCAACAACGGTTTTACCAGCACCGACATCACCCTGCAAAAGACGGAGCATGCGCGTGGGTTTGGCGAGGTCCGCGTTGATGTCCTTGATCGCGTCTTTCTGGCTGTCAGTCAGCTCAAAGGGCAGGGCATTGATGACGGCCGCCTGTAGTTTTCCATCGGGCTTGCGTTCAATCCCGCCGAGCGTGCGCATGTTGGCCCGCACCAGCGCAAGCGCGAGCTGACTGGCCAGGAGTTCGTCATAGGCGACCCGTTGCATGAAGGGCGATTGCGGCTCGACATCCTGCCGTTCTTTCGGGGCATGGAGCGTTTTTAGGGCTTCTGCGAAATCCGGCCAGCCGGTCTGGTGCAGATACGGCTCATTCAGCCACTCCGGCAAATGCGGGATCTTTTCGCAAGCCGCCTTCATGGCCTTCTGCAGCGTCTTGGAGGCAAGGCCAGCGGTTAGCGGATAGATCGGCTCGATCGGCGGCATCTGATCGGCTTCTTCCGGAGACACCGAATAGTCCGGATGCACCATCTGAGGCCGGTCATTGAACCACTCCACCTTTCCGGAAACGATCCGCCGTTCGCCTTCCGGAAAGGTTTTTTGAAGCCAGTCCTGACGGGAATGGAAGAAGACGAAGGTGATCTGACCTGTCTCGTCATAGGCGGAAATGCGGTAGGGCGCCTTGGAATGCCGCGGCGGAGCAGAATGCCGCCCGATGGTGACATCCAGCGTGACAATGTCGCCGTTTTCCGAACAGGCGATTCCCGGTTTATGACGCCGGTCGATCAGGCTGTGCGGAATGTGAAACAACAGATCGGCAACCGTCGCCTCCCGGTCCGGCTGACCGCCGACCAGTCCTGCGACCAGTTTGGCGATTTTCGGACCGATCCCGGGCAGCGTGGAGACGGGAGCAAACAGCGGATCAAGTACCGGGGGACGCATGGAAGGTGTCGTACCTTTGTCAGACAGCGGCGAAGCGGGCGGGATCTGTTCTGCCATGAAGATTGGCCTCAGTGCAACAATTGGAACATTCTGTGAACTTGACCGCTGACATCCCGCAAGTTGGGCGCTATATAGTCGCCAGTTTTCATTCGATCCGGTAAGGTGATAGGCCACGCGTCTGTCTTTTCTTCTGGCTCCAGATCCGAAGGTTTTCCATGTCCGATCATCCGAGTGCGACCAATGACAATGTAACCGGTAGCCGGGATGCGCGGCGCAAGAAGATCCTGTTTCGTTGCTGGCACCGGGGCATGAAGGAAATGGATCTGCTGCTTGGCGGGTTTGCGAACGCCAAAATTGATGAACTCAATGAAGACGAGCTGCGTGAGCTGGAACATCTTCTGACCGCGCACGATCAGGATCTTTATGCCTGGATGACGGGCCGCAAGCCGTTGCCGGCAGAATGGGACGGCCCGCTCTACCGCCGGATCATTGCCTATCATGAAGCCGCTGGACCGGCCGGCTTTGTAAAATAAGAATAAAAGGACGGTTTTCGTGTTCGACAGCCTGTTGAAGGGCCAGGCCAATGTGACATTGGCTGGCGTGCCCGATGGTGCGGAAAGCTATGCGCTTACGCGCTTGCTTGCAGAAACACACGCCCAGGGGCTGGCGCTGGTGTTTGTCGCCCGGGACGCAACGCGCATGGCGATGATCAGCGAAGCGCTCGGGTACTTTGATCCAGCAGCCGAGATCATACAGCTGCCGGCCTGGGACTGTCTGCCCTATGACCGTGTTTCACCCAATCCGGCGATCAGTGCACGCCGTCTTCTGGCGCTTGGGCAGCTCGCGCACGGCATCGAGGAGGGGCGGAAAGTTCTTCTCGTCACCACCTTGAATGCTGCCGTTCAACGGATCCCGGAACGGGCGTTCATGGCCGAACAGACCTTGTCGATGGCACCGGGCAATCAGGTCGACATGGCCGCGATTTCCAAATGGCTGGAGATGAATGGATTCTCCCGCACGCCAACCGTGCGCGAAACCGGCGAATACGCAGTGCGCGGCGGTATTGTCGATCTGTTCGCTCCCGGAGAAGAAGAGCCGGTGCGCCTTGATTTCTTTGGTGACACGCTGGAATCGATCCGCTCGTTCAACCCGGAAACCCAGCGGACCTCGAAACAGCTGAAACGCCTCGATCTCGTCCCGATGAGCGAGGTGGTGCTTTCTGAGGAGAGCATCTCTCGGTTCCGCCGTTCCTATCTTGCGAGCTTTGGCGCTGCCAGTCGGGACGATGTGCTTTACCAGTCGATCAGTGACGGACGCCGTTATGCCGGCATGGAACACTGGTTGCCGTTGTTTCATGACAAGCTGGAAACGTTGTTTGATTTCATTGGCGACACGCCGGTCGTGCTGGACGCCCGCAGCGCGGATGCGGTGCGTGAGCGGCTGGACCAGGTTGCCGAACACTACAAGGCCCGCGAGGAAGCACGGGAGATGGGATCGGGTGCTGGCACAGTGCCGTATATGCCCGTGCCGCCGGAAAAGCTGTATTTCACCCAGGACGAATGGATTGCGGCGCTTGCCGACCGGGCGACGGCGACGCTTGATCCCTTCACACCGCCGCCAGGCAGCGGCAAGTCCGTCATCGAACTTGGTGGCCGCCAGGGGCGCAGTTTTGCCGCTGAACGGACTGCCGGTGATGTCAATATTTTTGATGCTCTCACGACCCATGTCCGCGAGCTTCAAAAAAGCGGCAAGCGCACCGTCATCGCCTGCTGGTCGGACGGGTCTCGGGACCGTCTCGGTCAGATCCTTGGCGATCATGGTCTCGGCGCGGTTCAAAATGTCGAGACACTGGACGAAACTGAAAAGCTTCCAGCCAAAACCTCTGCACTGTGTGTTCTGGGCATCGAGCACGGGTTCGAACTCTCTGATATCGCATTTATCGGAGAGCAGGACATTCTGGGTGACCGGCTTGTGCGCAAATCCCGCCGCAAGTCCAAGGGTGCCAATGTCATCACCGAGGCGACCGGATTGTCGGAAGGTGATCTCGTGGTTCATGTGGAGCACGGCATCGGACGCTTCATCGGCCTGAAGACCGTCGAGGCCATCGGTGCGCCGCACGACTGCCTTGAACTGCAATATGCAGGCGGCGACAAGCTCTATCTGCCGGTTGAAAACATTGAGCTTCTGTCCCGCTACGGCTCGGAAGACCAGGAAGCGCAGCTCGACAAGCTTGGCGGTGGTGCCTGGCAGGCGCGCAAAGCCAAGCTCAAGAAACGGATCCTTGAGATTGCCGACGGTCTTATCAAGACGGCGGCGGAGCGGGCACTCAAAACCGCACCTGTGGTGGAGACACCGGAGGGTGTCTATGACGAGTTTGCGACGAAATTCCCTTACGAGGAAACAGACGATCAGCTGAACGCCATTGATTCCGTCTTTGAGGATCTGGCCTCCGGACGGCCCATGGACCGGCTGGTGTGCGGTGATGTCGGGTTCGGCAAGACGGAAGTGGCGCTGCGCGCCGCGTTCCTGGCTGCCATGTCCGGCCGTCAGGTTGCCGTCGTGGTGCCAACCACGCTTCTAGCCCGGCAGCATTTCAAGACGTTTTCGGAGCGCTTTCACGGACTGCCGATCAATGTCGCACACGCCTCCCGGTTGGTACCCACCCGCCAGTTGACCCAGACCAAGAAGGGCATTGCCGACGGATCCGTCGACATCGTCGTTGGCACCCATGCGCTGTTGGGCAAGTCCATCCAATTCCGCGATCTTGGACTGCTGATCATCGATGAAGAGCAGCATTTCGGGGTGAAACACAAGGAGCGGCTGAAGGAGCTGAAGTCGGACATCCACGTTTTGACCCTGTCCGCGACGCCAATCCCGCGTACTCTGCAGCTGGCATTGACCGGCGTGCGCGAACTGTCGTTGATCGCGACACCGCCGGTCGACCGGCTGGCGGTGCGGACTTTCGTCTCTCCGTTCGACCCGCTGGTGGTGCGCGAAGCCTTGCTGCGGGAGCACTATCGCGGCGGCCAGAGCTTTTATGTTTGTCCGCGCTTGTCGGACATTGCCGAACGCAAGGACTTCCTGGAAGAAGCCGTCCCGGAGCTGAAGGTTGCCGTTGCGCATGGGCAAATGCCCCCGGGCGAGCTGGAAGACGTCATGAACGCCTTCTATGAGGGCAAATACAACGTTTTGCTGTCGACGACGATTGTGGAATCCGGTCTTGATATTCCGACCGCAAACACGCTGATCGTGCACCGCGCCGACATGTTCGGGCTTGCCCAGCTTTATCAGCTTCGCGGTCGGGTTGGCCGGTCAAAAACGCGCGCCTATGCACTTTTTACCGTTCCGGCGAATAAGACGCTGACGCCCACCGCCGAACGGCGCCTGAAAGTGCTGCAATCTCTTGAAACGCTCGGTGCCGGGTTCCAGCTGGCCAGCCACGATCTCGATATCCGCGGCGCGGGTAATCTTTTGGGCGACGAACAATCCGGGCACATCAAGGAAGTCGGCTTCGAGCTCTACCAGCAAATGCTGGAAGAAGCAGTTGCCAAGCTGAAAGACGGCGGCGCGGATTTCGGCGAGGAACAATGGTCGCCGCAAATCAACATCGGGACGCCCGTCCTGATACCGGAAGATTATGTCGGCGATTTGCAGCTGCGTCTGCAGCTTTACCGGCGTCTCGGTGATGTCACGGAAGCGCAGGAGATTGACGCCTTTGGCGCCGAACTGATCGACCGCTTCGGCCCGATGCCGGAAGAGGTCCAGCATCTTTTGAAGATCGTCTACATCAAGGGACTGTGCCGCAAGGCAAATGTCGAAAAGGTCGATGCCGGTCCGAAGGGTGTCGTTGTGTCTTTCCGCAACAGCGAGTTTGCGAACCCTGCTGGCCTTGTGTCCTACATTGCCGAGCAGGGTGTGCTCGCCAAGATCCGGCCGGATCAGAAAGTGGTTCTGACCCGCGACTGGGAAAACACCGACAAGCGTTTGAAGGGCGCGGCGACGATCCTGACCAAGCTGGCCCGTCTGGCGGCGGCTTGAAGGCAGTGGACATTGCGGCACTATGTCCGCAGCGTTTTGATAGAGAGCTGATAAAGTAGCGGTCTCAATAACTTCTGAGGAGTTCGTCAGATGAGTGCCGCCGTCAGTCTTCCTTTGGACAGTCAGCTTAACGCCTATCACGCTTCAAAAGACTACATGGACGTCTACAGCGGGGATTTGACCGGACGGCCGGATCTCATCGAGTGCGATATGCGCGTTCTTGCCAAGCACATGACCACCATCGACATGCCCTGGGCGCAGGGTCTGCTAAAGCTTCGTGACCGCCTCGCCAGGACTGTGAACCTCAAGACCACAGACGATTTGGCGAACGAAGCTCCGCCGAAGCCGTTATCTGAGGTTGGTCCTGGAGATCGGATCGCGTTCTTCAAGGTCTATGAGGTCCGAGAGAACGAAATTCTTCTTGGCGAAGATGACTGGCATCAGGATTTCCGACTTTCGGTTTTCAGGCAGGTGAAACCAGACCCAAGGGTTTTCGTTTCAACGTGCTGCAAGCGGCACAATCTCTTCGGCTATGCCTATCTCGCGGCAATCCTGCCGGCGCACAAGATGCTCGTGAAACAGAGCATTGATAACGCCTTGAAGCGACCGCTGATGAACTGACCGCAGGCGATTTATCGACGATGCTCTAAGAGGTTTCGTCCCAACCTTCTTCGCCGATCAGCGGCACGAAAGTGACATCACCCAGAGTCTCGGATGAGAAATCCGTCTCGGACTGCCGCGTGATCCGCAACAGGTGTTGATGGTGGCGGGACCGACCGATTGGGATCACCAGCCGACATCCGATCGCAAGTTGGTTCTTGAGTGTGCCGGGCAGGGCCGGGCTGCCGGCTGCGACCATGATGGTGTCGAACGGGGCTGCTTGCGGATATCCAAGGGTGCCGTCGCCGCAATGGATTTCAACTGTTGGATAACCTGCGCGGATCAGATTGGTCTTTGCGAACTCCGCAAGCTCAGACTTGCGTTCGATACCAATGACCTTCGCGCCCATCTCAGCCATGACGGCGGCCGCGTAACCGGAGCCTGTGCCGACATCGAGAACGCGTGACCCTGTTTCGATTTTCAAGGCCTCACACATCAGGGCGACGATATAGGGTTGAGAAATCGTCTGTCTGCATCCGATCGGTATCGGGCGGTCCTCATAGGCGTGATGACGGCTTTCGCTCAGCACAAACAGATGACGTGGCACCTTTGACATAGCTGCAAGGACCGCGGCATCAGATATGCCGCGCGAACGAATTTGCCGATCCACCATAGTCGCGCGTTCTTCGTGTTCGTCTCTCATAGTTCCATTCTTCAGGAGCCGGGGATGGTTGCAAGTTTAAGAACTGCATCAAGACTCTATTAAGTCTGAATCGCCATAGTAGCCGAACGAAGAGGCCACCAGTTTTAGCGTTCAAGGTCCCAAGAGTGCCCCGAGCAGCCACACGTCAGCGAAAACAATCCTTCCTGCGCCGTCTGATCACCCCTGCGCTTGCTATTGCAGCGCTAGGCTATTTCGGCTTTCATGCAATGAATGGTGAATTGGGTGTGGTCGGCCGTGCCATGATCGAGCGCCAGGTTGCCGAACTTGAGGGCGAATTGCAGCTTCTTGTCGCCGAGCGCCAGGAACTTGCAGCCCGGGTCAGTTTGCTGCGCCCGGAAAGCCTCGATCCGGATATGCTGGATGAGCGAGCCCGGCTCTACCTTAATCTGGTGCATCCAGATGAGCTGGTCGTACTGAAACCGCAAGCTGTGGCGCAATAAACCAAATTTCAGTTGAATTCTACGACTTAACCAATATTTGGTTACGCAAAAAATAGTTTCAATAAATCATAGATATAGCACCTCATCGCACTGCGAGATTGCCATGTTGGATTGCCCTTTCATCCGGGATACGTTTCTGTAACCTGTCTTAGGGGAAACGTCACACCGAGTTGAGGGAAATGGCAGCAGCGAAGAAGACCAGCGCCGGCACCAGCCGGACCCGCAGTTCCGCCAAAAAGGCCGAACCTGCGATCGCCGAGTTCACCAAGGAAGAGGAACTTCACGCCTACCGCGAAATGCTTTTGATCCGCCGCTTTGAAGAAAAGGCCGGACAGCTTTACGGCATGGGTCTCATCGGTGGTTTCTGTCACCTCTACATCGGCCAGGAAGCGGTTGTCGTCGGTATGCAGATGGCCAAGATCGATGGTGATCAGATGATCACGGCCTACCGGGATCATGGTCACATGCTGGCGATGGATCTCGACCCGAAAGGCGTCATGGCCGAGCTCACCGGACGCCGCGGCGGCTTGTCGAAAGGCAAGGGCGGCTCCATGCACATGTTCTCCAAGGAAAAGCACTTTTACGGCGGCCACGGGATCGTTGGCGCGCAGGTGTCGCTCGGAACCGGCCTCGGCTTTGCCAACAAATACCGTGAAAACGGCAATGTATGTATGACCTTCTTCGGTGACGGCGCCTCCAACCAGGGTCAGGTTTACGAGAGCTTCAACATGGCCGAGCTCTGGAAGCTGCCGGTCATCTACGTGATCGAGAACAACAAATACGGCATGGGCACCAGCGTTGAGCGTTCATCGTCCATGACAGACCTGTCGCAGCGCGGCGCATCGTTCAACATTCCGGGCGAAAAAGTCGACGGTATGGATGTTCGCGCTGTTATGGCAGCCTCCAAAAAGGCGCTGGAATGGTGCCGCGACGGCAAAGGCCCGTACATCCTTGAAATGGTGACATACCGCTACCGCGGACACTCCATGTCTGATCCGGCGAAATACCGGTCCAAGGACGAAGTTCAAAAGATGCGGACCGAGCACGATCCGATCGAACAGGTCCGCAAGCGTTTGCTCGACAACAAATGGGCAACCGAAGACGATCTCAAAGGGCTCGACAAGGATATTCGCGCACGGGTCGCGGAAGCTGCTGAATTTGCACAGACCGATCCGGAGCCGGACGCGTCTGAACTCTACACCGACATTTTGCTTTAAGGCCGGGGGACATTATGCCGATTGACATTTTGATGCCGGCGCTTTCGCCGACAATGGAAGAGGGGAAACTCGCCAAGTGGCTGAAAGCCGAGGGCGATACGGTTTCCGCAGGCGATGTGATCGCCGAAATCGAGACTGACAAGGCAACCATGGAAGTGGAAGCCGTTGATGAAGGCACACTTGGCAAGATCCTGGTTGCCGAGGGCACCGACAACGTCAAGGTGAACGAAAAGATCGCGATCCTGCTGGGCGAGGGTGAAGATGCCAGCGCCGCCGATGCTGCCGCGTCTGCACCGGCTGCGGACACTGCTCCTGCGGCCGCCGCTGCACCTGCTGCGCCGTCACCGGCCGTTGCATCCGCTCCAACCCCACAGGCGCCGGCGCCAGAGACTGCCGAAGATCCGGAGATCCCGGCCGGCACGTCCATGAAGTCGTCGACCGTCCGCGAAGCGTTGCGCGATGCGATGGCGGAAGAAATGCGCCGCGACGGCGATGTGTTCGTCATGGGTGAGGAAGTCGCCGAATACCAGGGCGCCTACAAGATTACGCAAGGCCTCCTGGACGAGTTCGGCGAAAAACGCGTCATCGATACCCCGATCACCGAACACGGCTTTGCCGGTTTGGGTGTCGGCGCGGCGATGGCCGGCCTCAAGCCGATCGTAGAGTTCATGACCTTCAACTTCGCCATGCAGGCGATTGACCAGATCATCAACTCTGCCGCCAAGACGCTGTACATGTCTGGCGGTCAGATGGGGGCGCCGATGGTGTTCCGCGGGCCGAACGGGGCTGCCGCCCGCGTTGGTGCGCAGCACTCTCAGGACTACGCTTCGTGGTATGCGCATGTGCCGGGCTTGAAGGTGATCCAGCCGTATTCGGCAGCGGACGCCAAGGGCCTGCTTAAAGCGGCGATCCGTGATCCGAACCCGGTCATCTTCCTGGAAAACGAGATCCTTTACGGTCACTCGTTCGATATCCCGGATATGGATGATTTTGTCTTGCCGATCGGCAAGGCGAAGATTGAGCGTGGTGGCACGGACGTAACACTGGTGTCCTGGGGTATCGGTATGACCTACGCCATGAAGGCCGCTGAAGAATTGGCTGGAGTGGGCATTTCGGCTGAGGTGGTCAACCTCCGCACAATCCGCCCGCTCGACATTGACACGGTTCTCGCCTCGGTCCGCAAGACCGGACGGGTCGTGACCGTCGAAGAAGCCTTCCCGATGTGTTCCGTATCGTCGGAGATCGCCTTCCAGGTTCAGGAAAAAGCGTTCGATTATCTCGATGCGCCGATCCTGCGCGTCACCGGCAAGGATGTTCCGATGCCGTATGCCGCAAATCTGGAAAAGCTGGCGCTTCCGAGCGTTGCCGAAGTCATCGACGCGGTCAAAGCCGTAACCTACACGGCCTAAGGCGGGGGAATCGGACATGCCAATTAACATCACCATGCCGGCTCTCTCTCCAACGATGGAAGAGGGCAACCTGGCCAAGTGGCTGGTCAAGGAAGGCGACACGGTTTCAGCTGGCGACGTCATCGCTGAAATCGAAACCGACAAGGCAACCATGGAAGTGGAAGCCGTGGACGAAGGAACGGTCGGCAAGATCGTCGTTGAAGCCGGAACGGAAGGCGTAAAGGTCAATGACCTGATCGCCGTTCTTCTGGAAGACGGCGAAGATGCAAGCGCGATCGATACTTCGGGTGGCGCAGCACCGGCAGCGCCAGCGCCATCTCCGGCACCTGCCGCAGATGCCGGGGCGAAGGAAGTCATCCCGGTTGGCGCTGAGGCGGCAACGGATCCGATCCCGGCGCCCAAGGCCGCGGACGGCGGACGCATTTTCGCCTCGCCACTCGCGCGCCGTTTGGCGCAGATCAATGGACTTGATCTAAAGGCTCTGTCGGGTTCCGGCCCGCATGGCCGGATCGTCAAGAAGGACATTGAAGCAGCTGTTGCAGCTGGAACCGGCAAGGCCGCAGCTGCACCAGCAGCCGCGGAAGCTCCGAAGGCAGCCGCTGCGCCAGCGGCAAGTCCGTCCTCGGATCAGGTTCTGAAGCTCTTCGAAGAAGGCTCCTACGAACTCGTTCCGCACGACGGCATGCGCAAGACCATTGCCAAGCGCCTCACCGAATCCAAGCAGACCATCCCGCATTTCTATGTGTCGGTGGACTGTCAGTTGGATGCTCTTCTGGCGCTGCGGTCTCAGCTGAATGGGGCAGCTGCAACCGACAAGGACGGCAAGCCTGCCTATAAACTGTCGGTCAACGACATGACCATCAAGGCCCTGGCCCTGGCGCTGCGGGACGTTCCGGACGCAAACGTGTCTTGGACCGATGACAACATGGTCAAGCACAAGCACGCTGACGTAGGGGTTGCGGTATCGATCCCAGGTGGTTTGATAACGCCGATCATCCGCCGGGCGGAGGAAAAGCCGTTGTCGGTCATCTCCAACGAGATGAAGGACATGGGCGCCCGGGCGAAGTCCAAGAAGTTGCAGCCTCAGGAATATCAGGGCGGCACGACGGCTGTGTCCAATATGGGCATGATGGGCGTCAAGAACTTCTCGGCTGTTGTCAATCCGCCGCATGCCACCATCCTGGCTGTCGGTGCGGGCGAACAGCGCCCGATCGTCAAGGACGGCGCATTGGCCATCGCAACCGTGATGACCGTTACGCTCTCCACCGACCACCGCTGTGTGGACGGGGCGCTCGGTGCCGAGTTGCTGGCAGCCTTCAAGGGCTACATTGAAAACCCGATGAGCATGCTCGTCTAAGACAGGCTCTCAAAAGCGCGGCGTCTCTGCCGCGCTTTTTTCAAGGTTTCTACTTTTCGCCGGGGAAAACACCATGGCTGATACCAATTATGACGTGATCATCATCGGCTCCGGGCCGGGTGGTTATGTGACCGCGATCCGGGCCGCACAGCTCGGGCTGAAAACTGCGATCGTCGAGCGTGAACACCTCGGCGGCATCTGCCTCAACTGGGGCTGTATTCCGACCAAGGCGCTGCTGCGCTCTGCGGAAATGATGGACCATGCCAACCATGCCAAGAGCTTCGGCCTGAAGCTGGAAGGCAAGATGACGGCGGACGTCAAGGACGTGGTCGCGCGTTCCCGCGGCGTGTCTGCGCGGCTGAATGGCGGCGTCGGGTTCTTGATGAAGAAGAACAAGATCGATGTCATCTGGGGGGAGGCGAAACTCACCAAACCGGGTGAGATCGCTGTCGGCAAGCCGTCCAAGCCGGCGGTCGAGCCGCAGCATCCGGCACCGAAAGGCACGAAGGGTGAGGGGACTTACACCGCCAAGAACATCATCGTTGCGACCGGTGCCCGTCCGCGCGCTTTGCCGGGTATTGAGCCTGATGGCAAGCTGATCTGGACGTACTTCGAGGCGATGAAGCCAGAAAAGATGCCGAAGTCCATGGTCGTTATGGGATCTGGTGCCATCGGAATCGAATTCGCGTCCTTCTACCTTTCCATGGGTGTGGATGTGACCGTTGTCGAACTGATGCCGAATGTCATGCCGGTTGAGGACGATGAGATCTCCAAGTTTGCCCGCAAGATGCTCGAAAAGCGCGGCATGAAGATCATCACTGAAGCCAAGGTGTCCAAGGTCGACAAAGCGGCTGACAGCATCACTGCGCATGTGGAAACGAAGGATGGCAAGGTTCAGCAAATCACGGCAGACCGCCTGATTTCCGCAGTCGGTGTTCAGGGCAACATCGAGAACCTTGGCCTTGAAACGCTTGGTATCAAAACCGATCGCGGATGTATCGTCATTGACGGCTACGGCAAGACCAATGTTCCCGGTCTTTACGCTATTGGCGATGTCGCCGGTCCGCCGATGCTCGCGCACAAGGCAGAACATGAGGGCGTCGTCTGCATCGAAAAAATCGCGGGCCTGCCGAACGTCCATCCGATGGACAAGGGCAAGATCCCGGGCTGTACTTACTGCAATCCGCAGGTTGCCTCCGTCGGCCTGACCGAAGCCAAAGCCAAGGAACAAGGCCGCGACATCCGGGTTGGCCGGTACCAGTTCAATGCTAATGGCAAGGCCATCGCTCTTGGTGAAGACACCGGCATGATCAAGGTGATCTTTGACAAGAAGTCCGGAGAACTGCTTGGCGCGCATATGGTTGGCGCCGAAGTGACCGAACTCATCCAGGGTTTCGTGGTTGCGATGAACCTGGAAACGACCGAAGAAGACCTGATGCACACCATCTTCCCGCATCCGACCTTGTCGGAGATGATGAAGGAAAGTGTGCTCGATGCCTATGGCCGCGTGTTGAACGCCTGATCGAAGTTGTTCATTTATGTCTGAGACCGGGCGGCGAAAAACGTTTTTATTGCCGCTCGGGAGGATATTAATTGACTGACTACGCTAGGTCTGCCGAATAATGACCAAATCAACAAAAGCGAAAGCAAGATCAAGTTGGGCCAAGATTTATGCAATGCTCTTCTGCGGCCTATTCATAATTGTATTTGCGCCATTCTAATTCGCCGGGTTTGGCCCAGATGAAGGCCGTTTCCAGTTTCTGAGTTCCTTTTTTATGGCGTTTTTTGTAGCCGCAGTAGGCACATTAATGGTGTGGTTAAAAAAGATATCTTTCCCTCACAGGCATTGAGTGCGACGCTTTTTGGTAAGCGGATGTAAAACAGCATCCTAAGAGATAATTTGGTCGAGGAGCCGTTTGATATGGATGTTAAAGCAATTTTGATTTGGGCCGCGATCGGGATTATCGCCGGTTGGCTGGCGAGTGTCGTCGTTGGCGGCGGAGGATTGATCCGGTATTTGATCACCGGTTTGATTGGCGCGTTTGTTGGTGGCTTTTTGTTCAAGGCCGTCGGCATCAACATTGATCTTGGCAATGCGTATGTGAACGAGATCGTGGTCGCGGCCATCGGCGCTGTTGTTATTGTGCTGCTGGCGCGTTTGATCGCCTGATTACTTCTAAGGAGTGCCCGCAATGGGGCTGATTATCACAATCATTATTGGCCTGATTGCGGGCGCTGTCGCCCATAGGGTGCTGAACAGCCGTGGCGGTTTTCTAGGCAGCCTCATTGTTGGCCTGGTCGGCGCGCTGATCGGCGGTGAATTTGCATCCATCCTAAATCTGAATGTCACCGGTGGGGTGCTCGATCGATTGATCATCGCCGTCATTGGCGCGATCCTTTTTCTGTTCGTCTGGAAAAAGGTTTTCAAATAGACAATGGTGCGGTTCGCGGCAGAACATCGCCTTGCCACATATGGAACGCTCACGCCGGGGCGGGTGAACCATCATCACGTTGAAAATGTTCAAGGAAGCTGGACCACAGGGGTGATCCGCGGGCGCTTGATTGAGGCCGGGTGGGGCACGGGCCTTGGGTATCCAGGGCTTGTTGCCGACCCGAACGGCGACAGCATCGAAGTGCATGTATTGGTTTCAATTGACCTTATCAACCATTGGGACCCGCTGGACGCCTTTGAGGGAGCCGGGTATCAACGCGTATCGATCGATGTTGAGACACCTGAAGGACAAGTCCCGGCATCGATCTACGTGATTGCAACTGAGACAGAAGAATGAAGACCGAAGCGTTTGCCCGCATATCTGATTTTCCGATGACCGCTTTAGACAAGCTGCGCTACGCAGACACCGACCGGCAAGGCCATGTAAACAATGCGGTCTTTGCAACCTTTCTGGAAACCGGCCGGACGGAAGTTATCTATGGCGAGGCTTTAGCGGACACCGGAGCATCCTTTGTCATCGCAAGGTTGGAGCTGGATTTCCTGGCTGAAGTCAACTGGCCGGGCGAAGTTCAGATTGGAACAGTGGTGCAGGATGTCGGTAGGTCTTCCTTCAAACTGCATCAGAAAATCTTTCAGGACAGCAAGGCTGTTGCACAGGCTGTCACCGTCATCGTCCAGATGAACAATGAAAGCCGTCGGTCCCATCCGCTGACAGACCGTGCGAAGGACCGTCTCAATACGTTGACCAGCCCTGCGTCAACTTGCTAGCAGGCATGACAGTTTTGTGGCTTGATCTTTAACGGAAAGAACGACACTTAAGGCCCATGGTTACGATCGTCGACACGCTCAATCGCCCCCAAGATCCATCCGAAGCGCGCCCGCGCCACCCGGAAAAGGCTCACCGGCCCGACAACCCTGTCCAGCGGAAGCCGAAATGGATTCGTGTCAAGGCGCCGACATCGCCCGTCTACAAAGAGACGCACAACACAGTCCGGCAGAATAACCTCGTGACTGTGTGTGAAGAAGCCGGCTGCCCCAATATTGGCGAGTGCTGGTCCAAAAAGCACGCGTCGTTCATGATTTTGGGTGACACCTGCACCCGCGCTTGCGCGTTCTGTAATGTGCGCACAGGTATGCCAGGACCGGTCGACCCGAAAGAGCCCCAGGGTGTTGCGGACGCCGTGGCGACGATGGGCCTGGAACACGTCGTGGTCACCTCTGTCGACCGGGATGATCTGGACGACGGCGGCGCACAGCATTTCGCGGATGTCATTCAGGCGATCAGGAAGACGTCTCCAACAACAACCGTCGAGGTCCTGACGCCGGATTTCCTGCGCAAGGATGGTGCCATGGAAATTGTTGTTGAAGCGCGCCCGGATGTCTTCAACCACAATCTTGAGACAGTACCGTCCAAGTACTTAAAAGTCCGCCCAGGAGCCCGGTACTTCCATTCCATCCGGCTTCTCCAAAAGGTGAAGGAACTGGATCCGGAAATGTTCACAAAGTCCGGCATCATGGTTGGTTTGGGTGAAGAGCGGAACGAAGTCCTCCAGTTGATGGACGACCTGCGCGCTGCAGATGTCGATTTCCTGACGATCGGTCAGTACCTGCAGCCATCGAAGAAGCACCATCCGGTGATGTCCTTCGTGACGCCGGAAGAATTCAAGGGCTATGAGCGGATCGCTTATGCCAAGGGGTTCCTGAAGGTTTCTGCAAGCCCACTGACACGCTCATCACACCACGCGGGCGAAGATTTCGCGGATCTGCGCGCAGCCCGCAAGGCAAAACTCGGCCACTAATGGCCCGCTTAAAGGATTTGGCAAGGCGATAGGACCACACTAACCCATGCCCAGTTTTTCATCTTCGCATAAGGTCAATCACAAGGCGGACGACATGTTCCGCCTCGTGGCGGATGTTGAGCAATATCCGAAGTTCGTTCCGCTTTGCCAGGCCCTTCAAGTGCGAGGCCGGAAGGAACTGCCGGACGGGCGCACCGTGCTGGTCGCCGACATGACCGTTGCTTATAAGATGTTCAAGGAAACCTTTACCAGCCGGGTGGAACTTCAGCCGGATAGCAAGACCATCTTGGTCGAGTATCTGGACGGCCCGTTCAAGCATCTAGAGAACAAGTGGACGTTCAAGGATGTGGACGATGGCCGGAGCACGGTCGGGTTTTACATCAATTACGAGTTCCGCAGCCGAGCGCTCGGATCGTTGATGGGGGCCATGTTCGATAAGGCGTTCCGGAAATTTTCAAACGCTTTCGAAACTCGCGCAGATCAGGTCTATGGCGGCTAGGCGTAAGTCCGGTCTCTATTGCTGATTTATTTGAACTGCTTGAATGCGTCGCGGATCGTATGAATCCGGCTTGCCCGCGTTTGGAAGGATCCTTCCGGCTCCCGAAGAGCTTCGATTTCCCGCTTCTCCAGGCCAAGGTCGTAAAGGCTGGCGAAGGCCGTGTTGTCGCTGCATAACACGTTGCGTTCTTCACCGACATTTTCTTCAAGGATCAGTGTTCGACCGGCGGCCACTTCTTCCTCGGTCCAAACGACAGTGGTCGTACTGACCCAGAACATGCGATCACAATACTGCGCCTGGAAGTAGCCTTCTTTCGGCCGTGTCAGAATCTCGTGAGAGCCGGTGAATGTGCCATCCGGATATTGGGACCGAATGTAGTAGTCGCTTTGCGCAAAACTGGAACCGGCCAGAGTGATCGCTGGCAAAAACGTCAGGATTGCTATGCATTGAGCGCGTGTCATCGGCAAATGTCCTGTACAGCTTTCGGTTCTCGTCTTTACGTCACGATCCTTTTTTACGGCAATTGTCTTGCGCGAGCCTTACCAATGGATTTCGAGCCTATTCAGTGGCGTGGTAAGAGCCCTTTGCCTTGTCGCCAGAGCCGAATGATTTGCTAATTGCAGCGAAGCGGCTGATCGGGTTCACCAGCGGACCGTCTTCCTGAATGATGAGCCTCGGATCTTCATTGATCCCAAGATCAGCAAGGGTGACTTGTTCCTCTGGATTGGCACAAATCGGCCGCCAGCCTTTGCCGCGATTGTACTCGACACGCAGTTCATACCCGCGGTCAACTTCAAGTTGGGTCCAGGCAACAGTTGCGTACCTCACCCAATAGGATCTTTGACAATAGGTCACCTCAACCAGACCTTCGGCCATGCGGTTGTAGATTTGATGGGACCCGCGGAAGATGCGATGACCGTCCCGGGAGATGATGTAGGTATCACCCGGTTCAAGTTGGTCAGCGTAGGTCTGGGTCGGTGCGGTGCACGCGAGTGCCAGCGCGGCGGCCATTACTGTCTTCTGGATCATCATATCCGGTCCTTATTCGCGAACTCATTTCGCGAAAGCAAAAATGCTCAACGTCTTGAATAACCGAAATCCTTCAAGAACAAATTTCTGAAGGGGTTCGAAATTGTCTAAAGTTTTAATGAAATAAACTCTGCGGCATGCGCTGCGGTCAGAATGTAAATCAGCGCGTATGGTAGCTTTTATATCGGCTGTCAGCCTTGCTCTTGTTAAAGATGCCGCTGATCGCGCTCAAGCGGCTGACAGGTTTGCCGTCACTTTGTGATTGCTGCAGGAATTCTCTCGGCTGCATGTCGATGCCAAGATCAGCAAGGGCAACCTGATCCTGCGGGCGCTGACAGATCGGGCGCCATCCACGGCCGAAATTGTACTCTATCTGAACTGTCCGGCCGAGTTCGGTCTCAAACTGAGTCCACGCAACGGAGTGGCTGCGCACATAGTACTCGCGATTGCAGTAGCTGACTTGTTTCAAACCGCTGGAATACTCCAGGTAGAGTTTGTGGCTTCCAACGAACGTGCCTTGTTGATCCCGGGATATAAAATAGAAGTCGCCAGGCTGGGGAATTCCACCTGCCTGAGCACTGACTGGAACCATCAATGTGATCGCCGCGAGAAGGGCGTTTCTGATCGTCATGGCACGGATGTTTTGTTTGCAACGACTGCAACCTACATTTGCCGGACCTGGTCGTAAAACGACTTTCTTGGCCAGTGTAAACCACCGGTTACCAAGCGGCGGACGGTTTTATAGGTGTTTTATTTGCATTGCACAATTGGCCCTAATCACGCCAGCAGGACGCTGGGTCATGTGCTTTCGACAGCGATTGAACAGCTGCTCTTTGCGCGCTCAAAAAATTTGGCTGAGCAGCTAGTCCAGAGCGTCGAGCAGAGCGGTGAGGGCGGTCTGCACCGTTTCTAGCCGGATCGAGATCCTGCCATTGTCAGCAAACCAGCAATGCAAATGCCGCGTCGGTTTATTCTTCACCGCAACAGCAATATGAACGGTGCCGACCGGTTTTTCGTCGCTGCCTCCACCCGGACCGGCAATTCCCGTAACGGACACTGCGATGTCGGCTTTGGACTTGGCGAGCGCACCTTCGGCCATGGCTATGGCGACGTCTTTGCTAACAGCGCCGACCTTCGCAATCAGTTGTGCCGGTACACCGAGCATGTCCGTTTTGGCTTCGTTGGAATAGGTCACAAACCCGCGATCCACGACGGCTGATGAGCCCGCAATATCGGTCAAGCTCCCGGCAATAAGCCCGCCGGTGCACGATTCTGCTGTCGCCACCATCATGTTCCGGGCCTTCATGGCGTCCAAAACGGAGGTTGCGAGTGTGCCAAGTTCAGAGAGGTTTGCAGGATTTTTGCCTGACATCTGGATCTCACTCATCTTCGTTCAGTGGCAAGCGGACTGTTACGCTGGCAAGCGCTGCGATGCCTTCTTTCCGGCCCGTAAACCCGAGTTTTTCCGATGTCGTCGCCTTTACGGATACCCGAGAGCTCGGAATGTCGCAGATAGTTGCGATGGATGCCCGGATTGTTTCGCGATACGGTCCGATCTTTGGAGCCTCGCAGACGATGGTGACGTCTATATGGGCGATCCGGCCGCCAAGGTCTTTGACACGTCGGACCGCGTCGCTCTGAAACTGGTTCGAGTCAGCGCCTTTCCACTTTAGGTCGCTGGGCGGAAAATGCTGACCGATATCACCGTCGCCAATCGCGCCAAGTGTCGCATCTGTTATTGCATGCAGGACTACGTCTGCATCCGAGTGGCCTTTCAAGGATTGGGTATGAGGTATGGCCACGCCGCCAAGAACGACCTCTGTTCCGGCCTCAAATGCATGAACATCATATCCTATGCCGGTCCGGACATCTTGAAGGCTAGCCAGAGACGGTTTTTGATGAGTTGAGGCAGTCATGGTCCACGTCTTTGCTAGAGTTTGTGCCCGGCTGAGGTCGGCCGGGGTTGTTATCTTGAAGTTCGCCGGATCGCCATTGCTCAGTGCAATCACAAGGCCAGCCCATTCTGCAAGACTGGTATCATCGGTAAAGTCATCGAGACCAGCAGATGCCGCGGCCCGATGAGCAGATAGGATCTTGGCGAAGGGGAAACCCTGCGGCGTTTGTGCCGCATGAAGATTGCTGCGGTCGACGGTTTCCAACCTGTCAGCGCCTTGTGGCTGGCGTTTTAACGTGTCAACGACGGGAACAGCGGGAAGAACGCCGTCTTGGCCTTCTTCTAATGCTTCGATGACGCCGTCCAATACGTCGGCGCTCAGAAAGGGGCGAGCTGCATCATGTATAAGGACAAAATCCGGGTCGGCTTTTTCCAAGGCTTTCAAACCGTTCAAGACAGACTTCTGCCGTGTTTTTCCGCCAACCACCGCCGACAAGAGCTTTGAGGATACTTCCTGTGGCAAGGACTCCACAGCGTTGGTATAGGCGTCGCCGTCGTCTGCGTGGATCACCGTAAGAATAGTTGAGATTGCGGGATGATTCCCGAATGCTTTCAATGTATGGGAGAGGATCGGAGCGTCGGCGATTTGCCGGTACTGCTTCGGAGTGGTGCTGCCGTCTTGCGCCATTCGGCTGCCGCGTCCGGCGGCGACAACAAGAGCGGCGGTTTTCGGCATGGTGTTGGATCTCCAAAGGGCAGTTGCCTCGTCACGAGATCGTCTTTAACCAAATCAATGGCCTGACCGCAATTTATCCCTTGTTGCCATCTGTGAAATGTCTAGTATATAGGCAGAATGAGAAATGCACAGACAATGAGCATTTGTGAAAGCGCGTCGCGACCTGGCATGAAGTTTATCAAGATCGGCCCCCATTCCCTGAAAAATCGCGCAGTGCTGGCGCCGATGTCCGGCGTGAGCGATCTGCCGTTCCGTCGTCTAGCGGCCCGGTTCGGCGCCGGCATGGTGGTCAGCGAAATGGTTGCCAGCGAATCCTTCGTCAAAGGTGATGCGGAAACCCAGATGCGCGCTGAAGCGCAGGATGGGGGGCTGCATGTCGTTCAACTGGCCGGCCGGGAAGCGCGCTGGATGGGCGAGGCGGCCAAAGTCATAACAGGTCTGGGCGCCGATATCATCGATATCAACATGGGATGTCCCGCGAAAAAGGTGACCTCCGGATACTCCGGTTCGGCCTTGATGCGCGATCTCGATCATGCCTTGACCTTGATTGAAGCAACAGTTGAAGCCGTTGATGTCCCGGTGACGCTCAAGATGCGTCTTGGTTGGGACGACACGATGATCAATGCACCTGAGCTTGCGCGCCGGGCGGAAGCTGCTGGTGTGCAACTGATCACGGTGCATGGCCGGACACGTTGTCAGTTTTATAAAGGCACGGCCGACTGGAACGCGATTGCGGCTGTCAAATCTGAAATATCGGTACCGCTGATCGCCAATGGGGATTGCACGGGTATTGAAAGCGCTAACGCGATGTTGGCGGCATCTGGTGCTGATGCGGTCATGATCGGGCGCGGGGCATATGGCCGGCCGTGGCTGCCGGGTCTCGTCGGACACTATTTGGAAACGGGCGAAATCCTATCAGCACCCCAAGGCAATGCGCTTGGCGATCTGGTGATTGAGCATTACGAGGCAATTCTCGAACTTTATGGTGTTTTGCCGGGCGTGCGGATCGCACGAAAGCATCTCGGTTGGTATCTGGACACTGCCATTGAACAGGGCGGCTTGGACATGCCAGGTGCCCTCAAAAAGACAATGATGACATCGAACCAGCCGGATGAGGTTGTCCGGATTGCGTCCGATTGGTTTTCTTCCTGCAATACACGGACGGCAGCGTGACGGATCGAGATACTCCAAAGGGACGCACCGAAGCCTTGGCCAGCGATGGTCCAACCATCCTCGATGCACTCCCACACCCGGTCCTGCTTGTTGCTCCGGATGGGGTGATTGAATCGGCCAATATGGCGGCGGAGTTTTTCATGCGGTCCAGCATCTCCGTGCTGCGCCGGCATCCAATCAATGAGTTCATTCCGTTCGGAAGCCCGCTGCTGACTTTGATTGATCAGGTTCGCGAGCGCGGTGCCGCTGTTAACGAGTACAAGGTCGATATTGGGTCGCCCCGCATCGGCGCGCCGAAGATTGTCGACATCAATGCAGCGCCGGTCGCGAACCGGCCCGGTGCGGTGGTGCTGATGTTTCAAGAGCGCACGATGGCGGAAAAAATCGACCGCCAACTGACGTCACGCGGCGCAGCGCGCACGGTCACCGGCTTGGCTGCCATGCTTGCGCATGAGATCAAGAACCCGTTGTCCGGGATTCGCGGTGCCGCCCAGTTGCTTGAACAATCTGCTCCCGATGAAGACCGGGCTTTGACCCGGTTGATCACGGATGAAACCGACCGGATCGTGAAACTGGTCGACCGGATGGAAGTGTTTTCCGATGAACGGCCGATCGAGCGCGACCCCGTCAACATCCATGTGGTACTGGATCATGTGAAGCGCCTGTCCGACAGCGGCTTTGCCCGGGACAACCGGATCACTGAAAATTATGACCCGTCGTTGCCGCCGGTTTATGCCAACAAGGATCAGCTGATCCAGGTGTTCTTGAACCTGATCAAGAACGCCAGCGAGGCGATTGGGGACGATCCGGATGGCGAAATCCGGGTCTCGACCGCGTTCCGGCCCGGTGTCCGTCTGTCCGTGCCCGGCACGGAAGACAAGGTCAGCCTGCCGCTGGAGTTTTGCGTCCAGGACAATGGTCCGGGCGTCCCTGAAGATTTGCTGCCGCATCTGTTTGAGCCATTTATCACAACAAAAACGAACGGTTCCGGACTGGGCCTCGCGCTCGTTGCCAAGATCATCGGCGATCATGGCGGTGTCATCGAGTGTGACAGCCAGCGCGGAAAAACCGTCTTCCGGATTTTGATGCCAGCGTATTCAACCACCGATTCCGGGTCTGGGACCGGAGCAGTATAAGGGCTGACTGACCATGCCGACTGGCACGATTTTGGTTGCCGATGATGATGCCGCCATCCGCACCGTGCTTAACCAGGCCCTGTCGCGGGCTGGATATACGGTGCGTTTGACATCGAATGCGTCCACGCTCTGGCGATGGGTTTCTGCCGGCGACGGCGATCTGGTGATCACCGATGTGGTGATGCCGGATGAGAACATCTTTGATGTCTTGCCGCGCATCAAGAAGATGCGCCCGGAACTGCCCGTTTTGGTTATGAGTGCGCAAAACACGTTCATGACCGCAATCAAGGCATCGGAAAAGGGCGCCTATGAGTATCTGCCCAAACCGTTTGACCTGAAAGAACTGACCGGGATCGTCCAGCGTGCGCTGGAAGAGCCAAAGAAACGTCCTGTGGCCGACCTTGAGGAAAGCGGTGAGGGAATGCCGCTTGTCGGCCGTTCGCCAGCAATGCAGGAGATTTACCGCGTTCTGGCTCGTCTGATGCAGACTGATTTGACAGTCATGATCAATGGCGAATCTGGAACGGGCAAGGAGTTGGTAGCGCGGGCCCTTCATGATTACGGCAAACGGCGCAACGGCCCCTTTGTCGCGATCAACATGGCGGCCATCCCGCGGGATCTGATCGAGGCCGAGCTGTTCGGGCATGAGAAAGGCGCGTTCACGGGCGCACAAAACAGAAGCTCCGGCCGGTTCGAGCAGGCAGATGGCGGAACGCTTTTTCTGGATGAGATCGGTGATATGCCTATGGAGGCGCAGACCCGGCTTCTCCGTGTTCTGCAGCAAGGCGAATACACCACTGTCGGTGGTCGGACGCCGATCAAAACCGATGTCCGTATCGTTGCGGCCACCAATAAGGATTTGCGGCATCTCATCAATCAAGGGCTATTCCGCGAAGATCTTTATTTCCGGCTGAACGTTGTTCCCATCCGCCTCCCACCGCTGCGCGAGCGGGTTGAGGACATTCCGGACCTTGTGCGGCACTTCTTTTCCATGGCGGAAAAAGAGGGTCTTCCGGCCAAGCAGGTCGATCAGAGCGCGATGAACCTGATGCGCCGGTATCGTTGGCCGGGCAACGTGCGGGAACTGGAAAACCTCGTTCGCAGGTTAGCGGCGCTCTATCCGCAGGATGTCATCGGCGAAGCAATGCTCGATCATGAGCTGAGCCAACCGTCTACGAATCCGCTTGAAGATGAGACGTCCGAAACCGTTGATCTTGGCGGCTCCGTTGAAAAGTACTTGTCCGGATATTTCGAGACGTTCGGCGACGCGCTGCCACCCCCTGGTCTCTACCATCGCATTTTACGGGAGGTGGAGTACCCTCTGATCAGCGCGGCGCTTGCGGCAACGCGAGGAAACCAGATCAAGGCGGCGGAGCTTTTGGGCGTGAACCGCAACACGTTGCGCAAGAAAATCCGGGATTTGGATATACAGGTTATGCGCTCCACACGGTGACGCTGGAACATAATTCAGCGCCACTTTTCACTTGAATTTGTCAGTGGACGATTTTGCCTTGTCGCAATTTCGCAACATTGTGTGGTAAGTCTGCCGCATTCGCAGATCGTGTTATTCTGCGCCAAATTTTTGCAGGCAAATACCAGGGGCCGAATGATACTGGAATCCGCGCAACATCCCGTAGCGCAATCCGGCAGCGCCAGTAAGTTCTGGCGGCGCGCCGGTCTTGCCGTCATGATCCTGGCGCTCATTTCCATCGGGGTCACGTTTTTCATCCTGATGGGTTTGACGTCTCTCGACCCGACACGTGATGTCATCGTCACAGCCATGGCGATTAACGGCCTTTGGGCCGTGATCCTGTTGGCGCTCATCGGCTATGAAATCATCAAATTGCTTCAGGCCCGCCGGCGTGGCCGGGCGGCCGCTCGTCTTCATGTACGGGTGGTGGCTTTGTTCAGTGTCGTTGCAGCCGTTCCAGCGATCCTGATGGCCATTCTGGCGGCGGTGACGCTTGATCGCGGGCTCGACCGTTGGTTTGAGGACCGAACACGCACCATCATTGACAACGCCTTGACGGTGGCGCAAGCCTACCTGCAGGAGCACGCAAGGGTTCTGCGGGGCGATCTCATTGCAATGCGAACCGATCTGGACCGGGCCAAGCCGGTTTATGATTTCGAACCGACCCGGTTTGATCAGTTCTTCCGCACACAAGTCTCCTTGCGCGGTATCCTGGCAGCTTACATCATCAACCGCGAAGGCGACGTGGTGACAAGGGTTGTTCTGGATCCCAACGCTGATATCCCGCTGCCGCCGGCCGATAGCATTTTCAAGGCACAATCCGGTGACCCAATTCTAATCGCGCCGGGGATTTCGAACCTTGTCGGCGGCGTGATGAACCTCTCCGCCTACGATGGCTTTGTTCTTTATGCGGTGCGCCGTCTTGATCCGCGTGTCGTGGAGTACATGGGCCTTGCCGAAAGCGGTGCACTTCAATACCAGCAAATGGAAAACAGCCGTTTCGGCGTTCAGGTCGCCTTTGCGCTTGTTTATCTTGGCGTCGCTCTGGTCCTCTTGCTTTCCGCGATCTGGATCGGCTTCGGATTTGCAAATCAGCTGGTTTCGCCAATCCGGAGCCTCATCTCCGCAGCAGACGAAGTGGCGAGCGGGAACCTGTCCGTCACCGTGCCAACGGAAAAAGCCGGCGGCGACCTAGCCAATCTTGGGCAAAGCTTCAACAAGATGACCGGTCAGCTGGTCGGTCAAAGGGATGCGCTTCTTGCGGCCAACGAGCAGATAGATCGGAGGCGGCGCTTCAACGAAGCTGTCCTCTCTGGGGTTTCGACCGGCGTTATCGGGGTGGACGATGAGGGATCGATCATCCTGGTCAACCGGTCCGCCGAAGAGCTCTTGCAAGTCGAAGAAATCCGTATCCTGAACAAGCCGCTGCCGGACGTCTTGCCGGAGTTGACGGACTACCTTTCAGATGTTCTGGCCTTGCAAGGCGACAAGATGCCGGAAACCCAGATTGAAATCACGCGCGGGGGACGGCTGCGGACAATCAATGTGCGCACGACGAGCGAGCAATCAACCCGCCGGGAACACGGGTTCGTTGTGACGCTGGACGACATTACCGACCTTGTGTCCGCGCAACGCAACTCGGCCTGGGCGGATGTTGCCCGCCGGATTGCGCATGAGATCAAGAACCCTTTGACACCGATCCAGTTGTCTGCCGAGCGGATCCGGCGGCGTTATGGCAAACGGATCGAAGAGGACCGCGAAGTCTTTGACCAGTGCATCGATACAATCGTGCGCCAGGTCGGCGACATCGGGCAGATGGTCGATGAATTCTCGTCCTTTGCGCGTATGCGCAAACCGAAAAAAACCACGAGCGATTTGCGGGAATCTGTTCGAAATGCTGCTTTCATGCAGTCCGTGGCGAACCCGGACATATCCGTAACCGCCGACTTGCCTGAGAGCCCTGTTTTGGCGACCTATGACGAGCGGCTGGTCGGACAGGCCTTCACAAATGTTATCAAGAACGCCACAGAAGCGGTCGCTGCCCGGACGGGTGACGATTTGCCCAAGGGATCAGTCTCCGTTCACGTCAAATGTGATCCAGAAGACGATCCGCAGCGGGTAATTGTTGATGTGGTCGACAACGGCATCGGCCTGCCGGAAGAAAATCGATCGCGGCTCTTGGAGCCGTACATGACGACACGTGAGAAGGGGACCGGACTGGGACTTGCCATCGTGCGCAAGATTCTTGAAGACCATGGAGGGGGCATTGAATTGCTGGATGCGCCGAAGGCCAATCCAGGCGACACCGGAACGCTTGTCCGGTTGACGCTCTCCATGAAGCCGTCTGAAGCCCTTGAAACAGACCAAACCGAAGAAGAAGCAGTGACTGCCCATGGCGCATGACATTCTGGTTGTAGACGACGAAACCGATATCCGTGAGATGATCGCCGGCATTCTGGACGATGACGGATACGGCACCCGCACGGCACATGACTCAGACAGCGCGATTGCCGCCGTGAAAGAGCGTAAGCCTTCGCTAGTCATTCTGGATATCTGGTTGATGGGAAGCCGGCTGGACGGCCTGGCGCTTTTGGATCAGTTCAAGGAAACCGATCCGGATATGCCCGTTGTGATCATTTCCGGCCACGGAAACATCGAAACGGCCGTGTCCGCAATTAAGCGCGGGGCCTACGACTACATCGAAAAACCCTTCAAGGCCGACCGGTTGGTCCATATTGTCGAAAGAGCGCTGGAAGCGTCCAGTCTTCGCCGCGAAGTGCGCGACTTGCGCCAAAGAAGCGGGGAGACCAGCGACATTGTTGGCGATTCTTCAGCTGCTAACGGCCTCCGCCAAACCATTGAAAAAATTGCAGGAACGAACAGCCGTATTCTGATTTCCGGTCCATCGGGGTCCGGCAAGGAACGTGCAGCGCGGATGATCCATGATCTCTCACCGCGTGCGAAAAGCCCGTTTGTTGTCTTGAACGCGGCCACCATCACACCGTCCCGAATGGAAGAGGAACTTTTCGGGATTGAGGATGAGAGCGGGAACCTGCGTAAAATTGGTGCTTTGGAAGAGGCACACGGCGGTACGCTGTATCTCGATGAAGTTGCCGACATGCCGGCGGAAACACAGGGCAAGATCCTTAGGGTGTTGGTGGAGCAGAGTTTTTCGCGTGTTGGCGGGACCGGTAAGGTTCAAGTCGACATCCGGATCCTGTCGTCGACCTCAAAGAACCTGGAAGAACACATTGCGACGGGCCTGTTCCGGCAAGATCTCTATCACCGCCTGAGCGTGGTGCCCCTTCGTGTGCCGGGGCTTGCGGAGCGCCGGGAAGACATTCCTGTGCTTGTCAGCCATTTCATGGAGCAGATCTCCGCTGCGTCCGGCATTCCGCTACGCCCGATTGGCGACGATGCCATGGCGGTCCTGCAAACTCATGACTGGCCCGGGAACGTCCGCCAGCTGCGGAACAACGTCGAACGTCTGTTGATCCTGAGCCGAGGCGAACCGGACAGCACCATTACCGCAGACCTTCTGCCCGCTGAAATAGGCGAAACCCTTCCGAGCCTGCCGTCTTCCGGTACTGGGGAACACTTGATGTCAGTTCCTCTGCGCGAGGCGCGGGAAATTTTTGAACGGGAGTATCTTCAGGCGCAAATCAAGAGATTTGACGGCAACATCTCGCGCACGGCGGAATTTGTCGGTATGGAACGGTCAGCGCTTCACCGCAAGCTGAAGACTTTGGGAATGACCTGACGCGCCAGCGTGCCTGTGAGAGCCAAATAGGAAGAGCCGGGAAGGGGTTTCCATGAAAATCGTGATTTGCGGCGCCGGACAGGTCGGCTACGGGATCGCCGAACGGCTGGCTGCGGAACAGAACGATGTTTCTGTCATTGATTCCTCGCCCAAACTGATCGATGCGATTGGCGATCAGCTGGATGTTCGCGGTTTTGTCGGACACGGCGCCCATCCGGATGTACTGGCCCAGGCCGGAGCGGAGGAAGCCGATATGATCGTTGCCGTAACCTTGTATGACGAGGTGAACATGGTCGCGTGTCAGGTGGCCCACTCCCTCTTCAATGTGCCGACGAAAGTCGCGCGTATCCGCGCACAATCCTATCTTCAGGGCCGTTGGCGGAACCTGTTTTCCCGCGAGAACATGCCGATTGACGTGATCATTTCACCTGAAATCGAAGTCGGTGAAATGGTGCTCCGGCGTTTGGCCCTTCCTGGTGCCGTTGAAACCGTCCGGTTTGCCGACGACAATGTCGTTGTGGTCGGGATCATGTGTGAAGACGATTGCCCGGTCGTTGATACGCCCCTTCATCAGCTGACAGAACTGTTCCCGGATCTCGGGGCTGTTGTTGTTGGACTGTACCGGAACAACAAACTGTTCGTGCCGAAAAGCAGCGATTCCATCTACACAGGCGATCTTGCTTATGTTGTTGCGAAACGGGACCAGGTGCGCCGCACACTTGGCATTTTCGGGCACGAAGAGCCGGAAGCGGGCAAGGTTGTGATCGCAGGCGGTGGCAATATCGGTCTTTATGTTGCGAAGGCCTTGGAACAACGTCAGGCCGGTACAAAGATCAAGCTGATCGAAGCATCCCGTGAACGTGCCATTTCAGTTGCGGATGATCTCAAGCGATCGGTCATTTTGCATGGCAGCGCGTTGGATCTGACAATTTTGAACGAAGCTGATGCCGGTGATGCGGACACAATGGTTGCCCTTACGAATGAAGATGAGGTCAATATTCTGTCGTCCGTTATGGCTAAAAAACTCGGCTGTAAGCGGTCCTTGTCGCTCTTGAACAACCCGAGTTATCCCGCGTTCACCAACGCGCTTGGTATTGATGCCTTCATCAATCCACGCGCCGTAACGATTTCCAAGATCCTCCAGCATGTTCGCCGCGGCCGGATCCGGGGTGTCCACACATTGCAAAACGGCGCTGCCGAAATTGTTGAGGCAGAAGCACTCGACACCTCTCCACTTGTCGGGCGGCCGTTGCGCATGATCGACTTGCCGTCCGGGATCCGGATCGGAGCGGTGTTTCGGGATGGCGAGGTTCTGACACCGAACGGAGATCTGCAGATCCAGGCGAAAGACAGGATCGTAATCTTTGCAGTCGCCAGCAGGGTCCGGCAGGTTGAGCAGATGTTCCGCGTCAGTCTTGATTTCTTTTAAGTCAGTATGACGTTTTTCTGATCTTGCATTTGTCTGACCAAACGGTCAAAACAGTAGCAATACCAATTGGTTCAAAAAGAACCTGCCGGGATCAGGAGAATTCATGAGCCGTATTGCCTATGTGAATGGTCAATATGTCCAGCATTCGGAAGCTGCAGTCCACATTGAGGATCGCGGTTACCAGTTTGCAGATGGCGTCTATGAGGTTTGCGAGGTTTGGAACAACCAGATCGTTGACATGCCGCGCCATCTGGACCGTCTCGGCCGGTCCTTGAGCGAGTTGTCCATTGATTGGCCTATGAGCCGGCCGGCAGTCGAATTCGTGCTGCGGCAGGTGGTTCGCCGGAACAAGGTGCGCAACGGACTTGTGTACATCCAGGTGACACGCGGCGTCTCAAAACGCGACCATTTCTTCCCACCGGCAAATGTTGCGCCTTCAATTGTTGTGACGGCACGCTCTTCCAACCCGGCTGCGGTGAACGCGCAAGCCGAGGCCGGGATCGCTGTATTCAGTTATCCGGAAAACCGTTGGCCGCGGGTGGATATCAAAACCGTTGCTCTGCTGCCGAATGTTCTCGCCAAGCAGAGTGCGAAGGAAAAGGGTGGCAAAGAGGCCTGGTATGTGGACGCGGACGGCAATGTGACCGAAGGCGGCTCAACCAATGCCTGGATTGTGACCAAGGATGGCAAACTGATCACGCGGCCGGCGGAGAGCGGTATCTTGCGTGGGATCACCCGCACAGCAATATTGGACCTCGTTGAGCGCGAAGGGTTGTCTTTCGAAGAACGGCCATTCAGCCTCGAAGAGGCCTATGATGCCAAGGAAGCGTTTGTTACCGCTGCGACAAATATCGCAATGCCTGTTGTACGAATTGATGACAAGGTAATCGGGAATGGGCATCCCGGATCGGTTGCAACCCGATTGCGCGAACTGTTCCATACTGCTACTGATTTGAAGGTGGTGTGAATCGTAGCCCGCTTTGATGCTGGGCTGGGGATACTTGAGGGTCAGGGCAGATGACCCACTGATAGATGGGCAATAAAAAAGCGGGCAGGCTGGGTACACCATAATCTGAGAGGATTTGTGCTTGGAACAGTCAGCCAGGAGAAAACCGGGTGCCTGGCCGCACCCGGACCAAATAGGATAAAAGAACACATGGCTGAGCGCGCACAAAACCTACAAGACACATTCCTCAATCACGTTCGCAAACAAAAAACACCGCTCACAATTTTCTTGATCAACGGGGTCAAGTTGCAGGGAGTTGTGACGTGGTTCGACAATTTCTGCGTTCTGCTGCGCCGCGACGGTCATTCGCAGCTAGTTTACAAACATGCCATTTCCACAATTATGCCAAACGGACCTGTTCAATTGTTCGATCAGGCTGAGGAAAACGCGGAAAAGGCAAGCTGATTGAAACCGAAGTCTCGCGAAGACGACTTTTCGAAATCCAATGGTTCAGAAGAACCGGGTCAGAAATCTCTTAGACAAAAAGACACTGGGGTAGATCGTCTGCCCCAGCGCTTTCGTGCGATGATCCTAGAACCGGTCATCCAGCTGCGCTCAGAAACCTCCCAGGCAGACCTCAGACCCAACCGGAGCCCGGAAGCCCGGCTTGATGAAGCGATTGGCCTCAGCGCGGCCATCAACCTGGATATCGTCCATTCTGGCGTCGTGCGGATAAACAATCCCAAGCCTGCGACGCTGTTCGGCGAAGGTAAGGTGTCGGAACTTGCCGGCATTGTTGCCAGTGAGGATCTGGATCTGGTCGTTATTGACCACCCGTTGTCTCCGGTTCAGCAGAGAAACTTGGAACGCCGCCTGAAGACCAAGGTGATTGACAGGACGGGTTTGATTCTGGAGATCTTCGGTGACCGCGCACGGACCAAAGAAGGCAAACTTCAAGTCGATCTGGCGCATTTGACCTGGCAAAAAAGCCGGTTGGTCCGGTCCTGGACGCACCTTGAACGGCAAAGGGGCGGCGCCGGGTTTATGGGCGGCCCAGGGGAAACCCAAATCGAGGCCGACCGCCGTCAGATCCAAGAACGGATCATTGCGCTGCAAAAGCAGCTTGAAAGCGTGCGCAGAACCCGGGAACTGCACCGAAAGAAACGGAAGAAAATCCCGCAACCGGTCGTCGCCCTGGTGGGCTATACGAACGCCGGTAAGTCCACGCTGTTCAATCGTTTGACTGAGTCCGAAGTGTTCGCCAAGGATCTTCTCTTTGCAACGCTGGATCCAACTCTGCGCAAAATCACGCTGCCGCACGGGCGGGAGATTATCCTGTCAGATACGGTTGGCTTCATTTCGGACCTGCCGACGCATCTGGTAGCTGCTTTCCGTGCGACCCTCGAAGAGGTACTGGAAGCGGATTTGATCCTCCACGTGCGTGATATTTCGCACCCTGACACGGACGCGCAAGCCGAAGACGTCCAAAAGACCTTGGAAGAACTTGGTGTCGATGCGCTGACTGGCGCACCGATCATTGAGGTCTGGAACAAGATCGATCTCCTCGACAAGGACTACCGGGCGAAACTGCTCTCAGAAGAACAAGGTGAGGGGCCCGTCGCCTTATCCGCAGTGACCGGTGAGGGCATTGATCATCTGAGTGCCCGGGTTGACAGTTTCATGGCGCGGCATGACGATATCCTGTCGGTCCGAATACCAGTCGCTGAAGGCGCATTGATTGCAAAGCTTTACCAGATGGCTGAGGTCCTCGAGCGTACCGACGGCGATGAATACGTCATCGCGGAAGTCCGGGTCTCGGACAAGCAACGTGGACCGTTCCGGGACCTCTTCGGCAAGTTTGCGTTTGATCCATCTGAATAACGGACCGATACACGCCCTTCGCGCCTTTGATACCGGTACAGTGTTACCCTTTCGAATTGACGGGTTCATTTTTTAATCGACCGGGACGGTACACGTCCTGGTTTGATGGCAGGTGTTTGCGTTCCTGCCGCCGTATTTCCTGTTTCCGGTCTCAGTGCCGCCGAAATTCCGGCCATTTCGCTAACTATCAGTCTTGGAACAATAAAACTGGTCCAAAACGGATCGTCGGCACTCTGTTTTTTCGAGTTGGGGGCATATTTGAAAGCGGTTCAACGCACTCAGACATGCGGCACGGGAATTCGGGGAAACCACCTGAAGCTTAGACAAGCATAACAATGCTATTCATGGTGGGAGCAACTGATGCGACTTATCTATCCGCATGTCGGATTTCTTCTTTTTATTGCTGTCGTTTACAGCGCACTTCTCAGCGGTGTTCCAGCTGAAAACCTGATACCAGCTACCTTTGGCGTTGGTGCATTTGTGGCCATGACAGTGTGTATGGTGCTGGCCGCTCGAATAAGGATCGTTGACGGACTTCTGGGCGGTCCCGGGCGATCATACCAAGTGCACAGGATATTTGCCCATTGGGCATGGATAATGACCCTTGCTCACTGGGTTCTGGCTGAACCGCGCGGGGAAAGCATCGTGCCTGGCTGGGAAGAGTTTGGCACCCGCGCCGGGACGTTTGCGGGGATTTATCTCATAATTCTGGTGTTGTACGGGCTCATCCCGGCAATTCCCTATCATGTCTGGCGCTGGACCCATTATGCAATGGGCCCGATTTATCTCGTCACGGTCGCTCACGTCTTCCTATCGGCCATCCCTGTCGAAGATTTCAGTGTGCATTGGTGGGTGCTGGCGGTCTTGTCTGTGGTTGGCATTGCTGCGATGGCGCGTGTCATCGCACACCATTTGCACCGGCCCCGCCGATTGCAGGTAAGCGCGTTGAAGCACAACCATGACAGCATCGATATCCGGCTTGAACCAAGAGATGGCAGGGGGCCGGTCGCATGGTGTCCGGGCCAGCATGCGAGCCTCTCCTGCATCAAACGAGGCCTTCGGGAACCGCACCCGTTCACAATTGCATCGGCGCCAAGTCAGAACGGCATGCGCTTCGTCATCTTCGACCGTGGAGATTATACAAAGAAGCTGCAAACGCAGCTCAAGGTTGGCGACGAAGTGCTGTTGAACAGGATTGCGGGTGACTTTGCCCCACAAACCGATCCGAAACGGATCTACAGGCAGATTTGGGTTGCGGGCGGAGCAGGGATTACCCCGTTTCTGGCAGCGCTTGGCGCAATGTCACCTGACCACGGGCCGCGGATTGACTTGTTTTATATCTACAGGTCCATGAACCATGCGGTCGATCTCAATTATCTGGCGGCAATGGCCAAACGGTTGCCCCAGCTGGTGGTGCATTTTCTCGGCGATGCGGAAGGCGCCCGGTTCAACATGGAGACCTTCGATGCCCATTTGCCGCCTGGTTGGCAATCATCCGAGCTCTTTGCGTGCGGGCCGGATCCTCTTCTGACTATTGCTTGCCGGTCCTATCGCGCAGCCGGTGGTCAACTGCCGATCCACACGGAGGTCTTTGATTTCCGCAATCCCATACGGACATGGCGGCAGGTCTTCGGCCTCGGACCCAAACGCACCATCCAGCAGCGCCCCCCGTCAGAGGACGCTCATCCGATCGGTCCGAAAACCATCGGGGCACCAGCCGGAATGCAACCCGCCTGGCCACAGCGGAGACCTCAACTGACGCCTGAACCAGGAGCGATACCGTCGCCCGTGGCAAGTTGATGATCAAAGGCTAGGAATTGGCGCTGGTTCGTGGAGGACTAGCGCCAATTCATTTGGGTAAACACTCAGTGTCTAGTTCTGTTTGGCCGGGGGATGATAGGCGCAACAGGTAAGCTGGTTCCGGCTGAATTGCGGCAAAACAGTATTGAGGCGCACTCTTCGCGAGACGTTATCCCTCTCACCGGAAAAGGCCAGCACCAACGGTTTGCGAAACAATATGTATTTGTTGGCAACCAGCCCGGTGATACCCATTTTTTCGCTGATCCGGAGCATGACTGATGGATCGGTCACGGCGACCTCTATCCGGCCGGCAGCAAGCATACGGACGAGATCTTGTTCAGTATCCACGCCCGTCGCCGTGGTGGCGTGGTGTTCGACCTCTTCTTGAATTTCAATCGGGTAGACAAAGCTCCGGACATACCCGACCGGGTAGTTTTCAAAGAGATCGTGCGTGTTGCGCCAAGACACACTGCTGTCCTGACGGTGAACAACTCCAACCTGAGACATCATGATGGGCCGGGAGCCTTTGAAACCTTCGATGATTTCTTCTGGCCAGGCCGGAAAATAGCCGATGTACTGGCCGCTTTTTGCAAGCGCCTTGGCACGGGGGAACGACATGTAATCGATTTCGAGGGTCACACCGATCTCGGCCAAAGACGCGCGGAGAACGGCAACAGCGCTGCCACCATCCTTTTCCTGCGGGCTTGAATAGGGCGGCCAATCCAATGCTGAAATGCGCCACGTCTCAGCATGCGCTGAAAACGCAGCTGTGAGGGTCACCATTGCAAGCGCAAAAGCTTTGATGAGGGCCATGAAGGTCTGGTGCTTCCGATCGTGTTTTGCAGAAGTGTGAGAGTTTCTGCCCCTAAGTAAACCTTGGCAAAACACGTATGGTTAGTTTTTGCGAGTCTCAAAACAGGATCAGGTTGCAACTGGGTCCTGTTTCTTTGCAGCTTGCCACGCCGTTTCCATTTCTTCGAGGCTCATCGCTTCCAGTGTGGTTCCATTCGCCTCTGCAACGCCCTCGATTGCTGCAAACCTGCGGCGGAATTTCCGGTTGGTCCGGCGCAAGGCCTCTTCCGGGTCAATGTCGAGGTGCCGGGCCAGGTTGGCCAAGGCAAAGAGTGTATCCCCCAACTCGTCGGTGACCCGATCCTTGTCAGGATCAGATTTGTCGAGTTCCACATCCAGCTCATGGGTCTCTTCCCGGATCTTGTCCAGAACCAGCCGGGCATCGTTCCAGTCGAAGCCGACCTTGGATGCCCGGCGCTGGAGCTTGTCTGCTTCTTGAAGGGCAGGGAAGGCCGTTGGCACGTCGTCGAGAAATCCCTTGTTCGGCTCGGCAAGTCCCAGAGCTTCCCGTTCAGCACGTTTTTCGGCCCGTTCTTCCGATTTGATCCGCTCCCAGATTCCTTTGACGAGTTCGGGCTTTTCACCGGTTTCATCGCCAAAGACATGTGGATGCCGGCGGATCATCTTTTTGGTGATGCCCTCCACCACATCGGGAAACGAAAAATGATCCTCTTCCTCCGCCATCCGCGCGTGGTAAACCACCTGCAAGAGAAGATCGCCAAGCTCTTCGCGCAGCTCCAACATGTCGTCCTTCGCGATCGCATCGGCGACTTCATACGCTTCTTCCAGAGTGTAGGGCGCAATCGTCGCGAAGTTCTGTTCCAGATCCCAGGGGCACCCGGTTCCGGGCGTGCGCAGGGCAGCCATGATTTCGATAAGGCGGGCGATGTCTCGGCTGGGTTTCATTGGAGGCCTTGGCAGATAGTTGTTGCGCTCGAAGATGCCACTCTTGGCAGGTTCCAGGATCAGTTTCAATCCGCCTGACAGGCTGCGCAGAAGTAAGCCTTGCGTGTGTCGATTTCGACCTGCGTGATGACACCGGCGCAGGTGGGGCAAATCCGCTTGCCAAAGATATTGACCCGTTCGCGATACCGGCCCCGCCCGGGGGCGGCCTCATCGACAGTTATGATCGCATTGCGTTTGACGCCGATTTCGAGCAAATGCACGGCATCGGCCCAGAGACGCTCAAAGTCCTCCCTTGCGAGGTCTTTGCCAATCCGGTCGGGATGAATGCCTTGGCGCCACAAAATTTCACTGCGGTAGATGTTGCCGATACCGGCCAGAACGGATTGGTTCATCAGGAGCTTGCCGATGGGTGACCGGCTCTTTGAGATCCGGGTGTAGACCCGCTCAGGATCTGCATCTGCGCGAAGAATGTCGGGGCCAATCCGCGATGTCAGCTTGGCCAGGTCATCCGGATCGAGGATCTCACACGCCGTTGGTCCGTTGATATCGATGAGATGTGTGTCGCCGATCATTCGTATTCGGACCTCGCCACGTGGTTCTGGTTCAGGTAATTTCCTTTTTCGGATACGGCCGAACAGTCCGAGATGGACGTGGAGAAAGGTTTCTCCTTCAAAGCGGTAGATCAGGTGTTTGCCGTAGGCCTCGACCTCTTCGCAGAGGCGTCCGTTGAGCCAAGCGGCACCGTCTTCGAACCGCCCTTGCGGCGAAGAAACGGCCAAATAGCGATTTTTGATGATTTTCCGGTGGTCGCGGGCGGCACGATGGATCGTATGGCCTTCTGGCATTGGCGAATGGCTCTTGGAATTGCTGGTCGGATGGAGTGCTTCAAGTTGAAGTCCTCCAAACCATAGTGCGCGTTTCCGATCAGACCAGTCCTGAGATCACCCTCAGAACGCGTTACCCGCGGATTGAGGGATGCCAGAAGGTCACAGCGCGCTCCAGAAGCGCAACCAGCCCATAAAACAAAGAGCCGGCCAGCGCTGCGACAGCTATCTCCGCCCATACCATATCGACGTTCATTCGCCCGACTTCCGTGGAAATCCGGAAGCCCATACCGACAATCGGGGTGCCGAAGAACTCCGCCACGATGGCGCCGATCAGGGCGAGCGTGGAGTTGATCTTGAGCGCGTTAAAGATAAACGGCATGGCCATAGGCAAACGCAGCTTGAACAAGGTCTGCCAATAGTTGGAGGCATAAGTCCGCATCAGATCCCGTTGCATGGCATCGGATGCAGCCAGCCCAGATACCGTATTCACCAGCATCGGAAAGAAGGTCATGATGATCACGACAGCCGCCTTGGACGGCCAGTCGAAGCCGAACCACATCACCATAATCGGCGCGACACCGATGATCGGCAGCGCCGATACCAGATTGCCGATTGGCAAAAGTCCGCGTCGCAAGAAAGGTACCCGGTCGACCAGGATCGCGATCAGGAAACCGGCCCCGCATCCGAGTGCGTATCCGACGAGTACAGCCTTCATAAAGGTCTGCTGGAAGTCAGCCCAAAGGGTGGGGACAGACGTCGTCATCCGCAGCCAGATCTCGGACGGTGCAGGCAGCAAGACCTTGGGAACACCTGCGCCGGTGACGATCAGCTCCCATAGGATCAAGAGCGTGATGCCAAAGACGGCAGGTATCGCTAGATTGATCAGCCGACGGACAATTGGAGACGCCACTTTTAAGCTGGCCAGACGTTCGACAAACAGCCATGCAAGCAACCAGCCCGCAATGGTGAGAGACCAGAGCCCCATCGCGGCAGATCCGGGCGCCCGTTCCATAAGGCCCAATGTGCCCCAGCACACAACCAATGCCGCACCTAAAAGGACAAAAGTCAGCAAGCGCGGAAAAAATTGAGCTGTCCCTTCCTGCAGCGTGTTGATGCCAGCGGAGACCGCAGATAGCGGCGTTCCATCAACCGCCAGAAGCGTGTCTTGTAGGATGGATCTACGCGTTGCGCCAAGTGCCGCGCCTGCTGCAATCGCGACGATGAGCCCCAAAAAAGCGCGTACGAGAACTGCTTGGTCCAGTGTTGAATCGGCAAATGTCGGCAGGAATATCGACGCGGCACCGAAAAACAACGCCAGCAGTGCTAGCAATTCCGACCACGACCGCATAAGAAATTTCATCTCGCCATCCCCATGCGCTTCAAGGTGAGTTTTTCAAGGGCACCGATCAGGGCCACCAAGCTTCCGGCCAGGAAGGCGGCCATCAAAAGCGCGGACCAGATCTGAATGGTTTGACCATAGTACGAGCCCGCGAGTAGGCGTGCGCCAAGTCCGGCGACGGCTCCAGTTGGCAACTCCCCAACGATTGCGCCCACCAGAGACGCTGCCATGCCGATCTTCATGGATGTGAAGAGGTAGGGAACCGCATACGGCAAGCGCAGTTTCCAGAACGCTTGAAAACGCGTTGCGGAATAGGTGTGCATCAGATCCATGTGAATGACTTCCGGAGAGCGGAGGCCTTTCACCATGCCGACCGTCACCGGAAAGAAGGACAGGTAGGTCGAAATCATCGCCTTTGGCAGCAATCCGGAGATGCCAACCGCATTCAAAACCACGATGATCATTGGCGCGATGGCGAGGATCGGAATGGTTTGTGAGGAAATCACCCAGGGCATCAGCGACTTGTCGAGAACGCGGCTGTGCACGATCCCGACAGCCAGCAGGATGCCGAGCAATGTCCCGATCAAAAATCCGAGAAGGGTGGACGACAGCGTGATGCCGGAATGGTAAATCAACGACCGCTTGGACGTGATCTTTTTCTCGACCGTTGTGTTCCAGATTTCCACGATGACCTGATGCGGCGCCGGCAGAACGGGGCGCTCCTGCGCCAGCGTATCTCTGACCAACTGGCTCATTGGCACATCGGTCTGATTGGCCCGCTCATACATGTCCTGCTGGAACGGCGTGTTCAGGGCAACAGCTGCGACGTACCAGATTGCAAAGATCGCGAGAACGACCACCAGGACCGGTCCGAGCGTGCCGGACATCAGGCCGGCGAACGGATTCGTGCTTCGCGGGGCGGTGAGGGCTGTGTCAGACATTAGCTGCTCCCTCAGTCTTCATAGGAGTGACCGGCCTTCAGGCCTTCGCGGACACGGTGGGCGATCTTCAAAAACTCCGGTGTCTCGCGAATGTCGAGATTACGGTCGCGCGGCAAGTCGCTTTCGATCACGTCGTAAATCCGGCCGGGCCGCGGACACAGGACGACGATCTTGGTCGACAGGAATACAGCTTCCGGAATGGAGTGGGTGACAAAAACGACGGTCTTGTTGGTTTTCGCCCAAAGTTGCAGCAGCTGCTCGTTGAGATGATCGCGCACGATTTCATCGAGCGCGCCAAATGGTTCGTCCATCAGCAGGAGATCGGGTTCCACAGCCAAGGCACGGGCAATGGATGCCCGCTGCTGCATTCCCCCGGAAAGCTGCCACGGGTATTTCTTTTCAAATCCGGCGAGGTTCACCAGCTCCATGTTTTTTTGGATGCGCTGCTGCTGTTCTTCGCGGGAAAGGCCCATGATTTCCAGCGGCAGGGCAACGTTTTTGGCTATCGTCCGCCAGGGGTAAAGGGCCGCCGCCTGAAAGACATATCCATAGGCGCGATTAAGCCGGGCCTCTTCCGGCGAAACGCCGTTCACGGTGATTGATCCAGCTGTTGGCCGCTCCAGATCGGCAATCACGCGCAGCAGGGTTGTTTTGCCGCAGCCGGATGGACCGATGAAGGAGACGAAGTCACCCTCCTCGATTTTCAGATCAATGTCGGACAGCGCATGGACCGGGCCATCGTTGGTTTCAAAGGTGAGCGATAGATTGTCGATATCGATCACCCGGTTCGCCTGTGAGCTCATGGCGTCTTCCAGTCCATCTTCAATTTCAGCGGCAGTCAGCATTGTCTTCTTTTTCCTACAGGCGACGGTCGCGGGGCAATGCCCGGCAAGTGCTCAGGCCGCGTTATATGGATCGCGGTCTGAGCTTGTTTCAAATCAGACGCCGCTGGCCGGAATGCCGGTGCGTTCGACCTTGCGTGGTGCGGTCAGTTCCTTCCAGGTGGACAGCGCCTTGTTGACCGCCTGGAACGGCTCGCGCTTGACGAACTCACCATGACCCTGCTGCGGGTTGACTGTCCCGTCTTCGACTGCAACGCGTCCGCGGGTCAACGTGTAGCGCGGCAGACCTTTGACATGCTTGCCTTCAAAGACGTTGTAGTCGATGGCAGATTGCTGGCTGGAGGCGGAAATTGTTTTCTCTTTTTCCGGGTCCCAAACCACAATATCTGCGTCTGCACCAACCAAAATCGCTCCTTTTTTCGGATAGATATTCAGGATCTTTGCAATATTGGTTGAAGTGACAGCGACGAACTCGTTCGGTGTCAGACGGCCCGTGCCGACACCGTAGGTCCAGAGCATAGGCATGCGGTCTTCGAGGCCGCCGGTGCCGTTCGGGATCTGGGTGAAATCGCCGATACCGGTGCGTTTCTGATCGGTCGTAAAGGCACAGTGATCGGTCGCAACGACCTGAAGGGACCCGGAGGCCAGACCCGCCCACAAGCTGTCCTGGTGTTTCTTGTCGCGGAACGGCGGCGACATCACCCGGCGGGCGGCGTGGTCCCAATCGGGATGCTTGTAGTCGCTGTCATCAAGCGTCAGGTGCTGGATGAGCGGTTCGCCATAGGCCCGGATGCCGTTTTGACGGGCGCGGCGGATCGCTTCATGGGCCTGCTCTGAGGACGTGTGCACGATGTAGACCGGGACGCCGGCCATATCAGCGATCATGATGGCACGGTTTGTGGCCTCGCCCTCGACTTCCGGCGGGCGGGAATAGGCGTGCGCTTCCGGGCCGTTGTTGCCTTCTGAAAGCAGTTTTTGCTGCAGCGTTGCGACAACGTCACCGTTTTCCGCATGTACCAGCGGTAGGGCACCAAGTTCCGCGCAGCGCTGGAAAGACGCGAACATTTCGTCGTCGTTCACCATCAAGGCGCCTTTGTAGGCCATGAAGTGCTTGAAGGTGTTGATGCCTTTTTTGCGGACAACAGTCTCCATTTCGTTGAAGACCTGCTCGCCCCACCAAGTGATGGCCATGTGGAAGGAGTAGTCGCAGTGGGCCATCGTCGACTTGTTGTCCCACATCTGGATGGCTTCCAGGAGACCTTGACCGGGCGAGGGAAGGGCGAAGTCCACCACCATTGTCGTGCCGCCCGAAAGCGCCGCTCGGGTGCCGGAATCAAAATTGTCAGAGGAGAACGTGCCCATGAAGGGCATTTCGAGGTGCGTGTGCGGATCGATCCCGCCCGGCATCACATAACACCCGGTCGCGTCCAGTGTTTCATCGCCGGACAGATTTGGACCGATTTCGACGATTTTGCCACCTTCGATTTTCACGTCCGCTTCGTAGGAAAGGTCCGCAGTGACGACGGTGCCGCCCTTGATCACTTTGATTGCCATTGTCGTTCCCCTTTTTAGCTCGGCTGTCTCGAGTTTACGTCCCGAGCGCCTGTCTCGTTTGTTTGATCAAAACTCTGCCTGGCAGAAGATCACCGGTGCGGTCACCGTCCGGTCCTTGCGGATCATGTTGATGTTCAGCCGCGCGCCTTCCGCGCAGGCTTTGGCAAAATCAATATCGGCATCCGTGTATTCGGCGTTGAAGGCCGGTTTGTTTGCCTTCGGATAAGCTGCGATCTGCTCGCATGTGCTGGTTTCAAAACAGCTTTCTGTGATCGCGAAGTCAAAATGCGGCATCAAGGCTTCCGTCAGCTCCGGCACGTTCTTTTGGGCAATCCCAAGGCCCAAGCCATGGGCCACATGGGCCAGTGTCGTGGCATAGCGGACCGTATCCGCTGCGGTTAGCGGAAAGCCACTGTCTTTTGCGTAAGCGTCGAAACCATCCGGCTCTATGGCGGTGAACCCCTGGTTTTTGCAGGCAACGATCTGCTGTGTGATCACCGGCACAACCATCTGGAGGCGTCGTATATCCAGATAACGCTCGTTCGGCCTGGTCTTGTGCGCGCTGCCGATGACGGCGGGCGGTAGGTCGGAAAACCCAGGGTCTGTCTCTGCAATTGTTCCGGCGTTGACATGGCAGACCGTATCGACCCCTTGTGCGTGGAGCCCTTGCAGTTGGTCCGCAGTCACGAGCCGCGGATCAAGCGTTAGCATCTCGACATCCCGATCGAGATCGGCAGGTCCCTTGAGTTGCCAATCCCACCGGTCGCCGACATTGAACTTCGCCGCTGCAGATGCCGATCCCGAATACCCCCCGCAGATCCCAAAACCACACACCATCGCGATAGCCGCTGCTCTCAGCGCCTTTCCGATGTGCATGATTTTTGGGGCTGCGTGTTTCATTGGTTTCCCTGGCAATTTGTTTAAGGGTTTAGGTCCCGGCTCAAGGCCGGGACGGCATGTTACTTATTCTCAGTGCTGTCCCGGGCTTGATCCGGGACCACTTATTCTTTCTCCGACACCAGTGTTTCCACTTGTCTTTTCGAGCATAAGTCTATGATTGCATTGGACTATAGAGAGACCATCTGATTGCAATTATAGACCAGACGACAAACAACGGCAGGATTCCGAGCCACACTAGCGTTTCTGTTGCCAACACAATGTCCTCAATCGCACTGCATTTGTATTCAAACAATTCAGCAAGTGTTTCATCTGAGTTTTTCGGAACACTTCCTCTAGCTTGATAGTGAGCGGTTTGGAGCTCCTGATGTTGCCTGCTTAAGTTCGAATAGTTTTGATACAGAGTTTGAAGATTGAGGAACGATGATAAGGCGAACACCCACATCACCGGCATGAGAACAACTCCAAGCCGAATGATAAGGCGGCCTTTTTTCACTCCACGATCTCCGCTGTTTCGACAACCGCATGGAAGAGAACATCCGTGCCAGCTTTCGCCCAGTCCTTGGAGATCTCTTCGGCTTCGTTGTGGGACAATCCGTCGACGCAGGGACACATGATCATTGCCGTCGGCGCGACCTTGTTGATCCAGCAGGCATCGTGACCCGCGCCGGAGATGATGTTCTGATGAGTATAGCCGAGCCGTTCAGCCGCATTGCGGACAGCGGTGACGCAGTTTTCGTCAAAGGTCACCGGATCAAAGCCGCCAACTTTTTCAAACTCGACATCCAGGCCCATCATGTCGCAAATCTTCTTAGCGCCTTTCTTCATATCCTCTTCCATCGCCGCAATAACGTTGATGTCCGGCGAGCGAAAGTCGATGGTGAAAACCACTTTGCCCGGGATCACGTTTCGGGAATTCGGATAGACGTCGATATGACCGGCGGCGCCGACGGCGTGCGGCTTGTGGGACCAGGCAATCTCGTCGACCAGATCCAGGATCCGGGCCATACCAAGTCCGGCGTTCTTGCGCATCGGCATAGGCGTGGATCCGGTATGGCTGTCCTTGCCGGTGATGGTCACCTGTGTCCAGGAGAGGCCCTGGCCGTGTGTGACAACACCGATGTCCTTGCCTTCTGCTTCCAGGATCGGGCCTTGTTCGATGTGCAGCTCGAACATGGCGTGCATCTTGTCCTTGCGGGCGCCAACTTCTTCATCGCCCACCCAGCCGATGCGTTTTAGCTCGTCCCCAAATTTCAGACCTTCATGATCTTCCTTGGCATAGGCTTCATCGAGGGTGTGGATCCCGGCAAACACGCCGGACGCCAGCATGGCCGGGGCAAAGCGCGTGCCTTCCTCGTTGGTCCAGTTGGTCACTACGATCGGGTGTTTGGTCTTGATGCCGAGATCGTTCATCGTGCGCACGACCTCCAGGCCGCCAAGCACACCCAGAACGCCGTCATACTTGCCGCCGGTCGGCTGGGTATCGAGGTGAGACCCTACATAGACGGGCAGGGCGTCCGGGTCTGTGCCCGGCCGGGTCATGAACATGTTGCCCATGGTGTCGACACCCATGGTCATGCCAGCATCTTCACACCATTTCTGGAACAGTTTCCGGCCTTCCGCGTCTGCATCCGTTAGGGTTTGACGGTTGTTGCCGCCAGCAACGCCCGGACCGATCTTGGCCATTTCCATCAGGCTGTCCCACAGCCGGTCTGCGTTGATCCTGAGGTTTTCGCCCGGAGCTGCCATGGTGCCCTGTCTCCTATTTCAATTCCACTTCGACGAAGGACATCGGATTGTCTCCGCCGTTGATTACATTGTGTTCCACGCCTTCAGAGCGCCGGTAAGCCGTGCCAGCTGCAACCGTTACGGTTCTGCTCGTGCCACCCGGCTCCTCCAGCAACATCTGGCAGTCGGTGACCGCCGTGATGACGTAGTCGAAACCATGACGATGCCAGCCGGTCTCAGCGCCAGGCTCGAAGTCAAACCGGGTCACGCGGACACGATCATCGTCGATCAGGGTTTCGCTGGTGGCAGCTGGTCTCGTCATGACTGGCTTTCCGTTAGTCGATCGCGTTCAAAACAGTCCGCAATTTGCCGAACAACTCGTCGATTTGGGCTTCGGAAATGATCAGCGGCGGCGACAGCGCGATGATGTCACCGGTCGTGCGGATCAGAATACCGTCGTCATAGGCTTTCAAGAACGCGGAGAAGGCCCGTTTCGTCGGCGCGCCGTCAATCGGGGCCAGCTCGATCGCCCCAATCAGGCCGAGATTGCGGATGTCGATGACGTTCGGACAATCCTTGAGGGAGTGCAGGCCGTCTTCCCAGTATTGGGCCAGGCTTGCCGCCCGGGTCAGAAGGCCTTCTTCTTCATAGGTATCTAAGGTCGCCAGAGCGGCTGCACAGGCAATCGGGTGACCGGAATAGGTATAGCCATGGAAGAGTTCGATCAGGTGATCTGGCCCATCCATGAACGCGTCATAGATCTTCTTGGCGCAGAACACTGCACCCATCGGGATCACGCCGCTGGTGATACCCTTGGCCGTCGTCACCATGTCCGGAATGACGTCGAAATAGTCGACGGCAAACGGCGTTCCGAGGCGGCCGAAGCCGGTGATCACTTCGTCAAAGATCAGGAGAATGCCGTTCTGATCGCAGATTTCACGCAGACGCTTCAGATATCCGACCGGCGGGATCAAAACGCCCGTCGAGCCGGCAACGGGCTCCACGATCACGGCAGCGATTGTGGAGGCATCATGCAACTGAACCAGACGGATCAGTTCTTCGGCATATTCTGCACCGTTTTTAGGCTCTCCGCGGGAGAAAGCATTCCGGCTGAGGTCGTGGGTGTGCGGAAGATGGTCAACACCATTGAGCATATTCCCGAACTGCTTGCGGTTCGCGACGATGCCGCCAACGGAAATCCCGCCGAAACCGGTGCCGTGATAACCGCGTTCACGGCCGATAAACCGGGTCCGTGTGCCCTGACCGATGGAGCGCTGATACCCAAGTGCGATTTTCAGGGCCGTGTCGACGCTCTCAGACCCGGAGTTCGTGAAAAACACATGATCCAGCGGGGAGGGCATCATGGCGGTAAGGCGTGCCGCCAGCTCAAATGCCTTCGGATGACCCATCTGGAAAGCCGGGGCGTAGTCCATCTCGGCGACTTGATTCTGGACCGCTTCGACAATCTTCGGGCGGCCGTGACCGGCGTTGCAGCACCAAAGACCCGCTGTCCCATCCAAAACCTGCCGGCCATCGGAGGTGGTGTAGTGCATGTCCTTTGCGCCGACGAACATCCGCGGGTTCTGCTTGAACTGGCGGTTCGCCGTGTAAGGCATCCAGAACGCTTCAAGATTGTTGGTTGCAGCCTGGCTCGATGCTGCTGATGCCGATGACGACATGCGTCCTCCTTGCGGTCCTTAACGCGTATCGCGAACCGCCTGTTGGTTGTTTTCTATGGAGGAGAGTAAGACATAGGTCAGCTGCCCGCGCAAAGCAGGAATTTCACTGACATGCCGGGTCCTCTCCCCCTGGCTGTTCCTTGTGCACCTGGCGCGGGCTTTGGCCTCTTTTGCCGGGTGCGAAATCCTCTGTCGGCCATTTGGGCCAGACCGTTTTCCGGCCACTCTTGCCTGATGCTCGAGGCTCGTCTGGTTCCGTCTGCCCCATTGCGGCGCCGATCCGGATCGTCTAGCCTTCTGACCATCTGGTCAATTTAGCCTATGGCGCTTTTGACCAAATGGTCAAGATGCAAAATCAGCCGGTGTGACTAATTTGTGATCATGTCCGTCTTTGGTGCATTTTCATGGCCGTGGATGGCGCAGATTCTGGTTTCTGACGGAAATCGGTTGTCTGTGGGGAATACGCTCTCAGGGGGCAAGTGCGGGGTAGCTAAATGGCTGATGTCGGTGGGCAAGTGCCTGCGAGTTCAAGGGTCGGTGGAATGAGCCGGATCCAGGAGAAAAACAGGACACTGATTCTGGACGCCGCCTTGAAGGAATTTTCCCGGTACGGGTTTTCCGGCGCAACGGTGGAGCGGATCGCCGCGGAAGCTGGAATGTCGAAATCCAATCTCCTGTATTATTTTTCGTCGAAAGAAGCGATCTACACGGCAGCGCTTGCACATATTCTTGATGTCTGGCTGGCGCCTCTTAAAACCCTCGATCGGGAGGGCGACCCTGCCACAGAACTTGCTGCCTACATCCGCCAGAAGATAGAGATATCCGCCAATTTCCCTGAAGCCTCACGTCTGTTTGCCAATGAGGTGATGCAAGGGGCGCCGCAAATCCTGCCGATCCTGGAAACAGATCTCCGGCGTCTGGTGGCCGAAAAGGTGGCGGTGATCGAAAGCTGGATTGCGGACGGCAAGATCAGCAAGACCGAGCCGTTGCATCTTATCTTTTCGATCTGGGCGACCACGCAGCATTACGCGGATTTTGCCGTGCAGATCCGGGCCCTGACCGGCCACGATTTGAGCGACGACGATTTCAAGCTGGAAACCGAGCGTGCCGTGACACAACAGATCCTGGCAAGCATCGGTCTGCGTTTGCCTGAAGAAACGCCCGAAACCGCATGAGCGGGGATGAAGACCAGACAGCACCGTCGTCTCGAATTCCGGTCACCGGGCGTCTCTATATCACTAGGGATGATTTGAACGAGGAATTCATTCGGGCGTCCGGCCCGGGCGGTCAGAACGTCAACAAGGTGTCGACGGCCGTTCAGTTGAGGTTCAATCTTTGGGCCAACCAGACGCTGCCGCATGACGTCAAAACCCGGGCCGCGAAGATTGCCGGAAGCCGATTGACGCAATATGGCGAAATCATTCTCCAGGCGGACCGGCACAGGACCCGGGAGCGCAACCGCGAAGATGCGCTGGCCCGCTTGATTGATCTGTTGAAACGGGCGACCGAAAAGCCCAAGCCCCGAAAAGCGACCAAACCAACTCTTGGCTCCAAGCGCAGACGGCTCGATGCCAAGAAACAGCGCGGTCAGGTCAAGAAACTGCGGGGCCGGTCGTCCGGTTTCGAGGACTAAACTTACGTAACTATTCTGTTTTTCCGGCGGCCTTCAGCAGGGCTGCCTTGATATCCGGATCTTCGGTTGCCCGTGCCAATACGAGGGCGCCAACCATTTGGGAGATGAACCTCAAGGCATCTTCTTGCTCGGAGAGGGGCGTGGTTTCATCTTTCACCGAAACGAGTGCGGCCGTTTCGCGTAAGGCTTCGTCAAAAGCTTCTCGGACTTCCTTGGTCTGCCTCGGTGCATCTCCGGCAAGAGCTGCATAGGCGCAGCCGGTCCCGCGAGCGTTTACGTGGGTTTCGGACAAATACCAGCGCATTACAGCATCTTTCGAAGAGCTTGACGTATCCTCGGCAATGCTCCTGCGCCAGTGGTCCAGGTTTTCAGCCAGGGCGTGTGCGGTGGCTTCGGCCATCAAGGCGTCCTTGCTGGCGAACTGTTTGTAAAACGCGCCATTTGTGAGGCCTGATGCCTTCATCAAGCCGGCAATGCCAATACCGTCGAACCCGTGTTGGCGGAACAATTGGCTGGCTGTCTCGACAACCCGTGCCCTGTTTTCGCGCGCATCTTCGCGGCTCACTCTCATCAAAAAATCTCCATCAACTGACTTTGATTATAGTCATAATTTTTTTGTTGACAATAAAGAATATGATCATAATCTATGCGTGAAATTCAGATAGAGGTTCAGATCATGCCGCTTACTCAAGACAAGCCCATCGTCATCAGCGCAGCACGGAGAACACCGTTGGGGGGCTTCATGGGGGCATTGGCGTCTGTGCCTGCCCCGCAACTCGGGGCAAACGCGATATCAGCAGTTCTCAAGGATTCTGGGGTTTCAGGTGATCTGGTCGACGAGGCCCTTATGGGATGCGTCTTGCCCGCAGGCCTCGGGCAAGCACCCGCGCGTCAGGCGACGCGTGCTGCCGGTCTGCCTGATTCTTGCGGCGCCACAACCATCAACAAGGTCTGCGGTTCCGGCATGAAATCGGTGATGCTTGGCCATGATCTTCTCAAAGCCGGATCAGTCGGTGTCGTCGTCGCCGGCGGGATGGAATCAATGTCGCGGGCACCGTTTCTTCTTCCTGAGATGCGCGGTGGGCGAAAGGCCGGGTCGGCAGAAGTCACTGATCACATGATGCGGGACGGTCTTGAAGATGCTTATGAGACCGGCAGGCCAATGGGAGCCTTTGGCGAGGCAACTGCGGAAAAGTTCCAGTTCAGCCGGTCTGATCAGGATGGCTATGCCATGGAAACGCTGGAACGGGCGCAATCCGCTGTTCGCAATGGAACCTTTGCGCCCGAAATCGCGCCGGTTCCGGTCCAGACACGTAAAGGAACGATACTGGTTGAACGGGATGAGCGCCCCCCGCAGATCAACTCCGCCAAAATCCTAGATTTGCGGGCAGCCTTTGGGGAGAATGGAACTATCACGGCAGCGAGTTCGTCCGCCAATGCAGATGGCGCGGCTGCTTTGGTGCTCACCAGCAGCGAAACGGCACATGAGCATGAAATGCCCATCCTGGCCCACATTGTCGGTCATGCGACGCACGCCCAAGCGCCGGAATGGTTCACGACAGCGCCGATCCCTGCCATTCAGAAACTGCTCATACAGATCGGCTGGACGGTTGAAGACGTGGATCTGTTTGAAATCAATGAAGCCTTCGCCGTCGTCGCGATGGCCGCTGCCAAGGAATTGGGGATCCCGCGCGGCAAACTCAATGTGAACGGCGGCGCTTGTGCTCTCGGGCACCCCATTGGAGCGACCGGAGCCCGTATCGTGGTCACACTGCTGCATGCCCTGAAGGCGCGCGGGCTCAAAAAAGGCATCGCGTCCCTGTGTGTTGGCGGCGGCGAGGCAACCGCGATCGCAATTCAACTGTCGTAAACGCAGCGCTGCGTTTTTCAAATCCCAATTCCAGAACTTCCCGGTAGAAACACCCTCCTGTTGCGGCCGGGTGGCACGGCGAGCTTTGAGAAGTCAATAGGAATAATTTCTTATGATGAGCCTTGCTCTCTTGTTGTGCCCCTTTGCGTTCACGATGGGTGCTTTTGCATTCTCCGGCGCATTGGTGCCAATGGCTGCAAGTCTAGGTGTCTCTGTCGGCGAAGCCGCTGCGCTTCAGTCCGGTTTCGCAATCGCCTGCGCACTCTGTGGGCCGGTGCTTGCCAAACTCACATCATCTCTTCCCCGCAAGCCCCTCCTGTTGACGGTCTTGATGTTGATGACGGTACTCAACGGTCTTTCGACTGTAGTGCCGGGGTATGGCGCGCTGATGGTCTCAAGGGTCTTGGTTGGAGGGCTTGGTGCACTGGCCTTTTCGCTGGCAACCGCGATTGCTGCAACTGGCGCAACCGAAGACGACAGACCGGCGGCTGTCGCCAAGGTCTATGCCGGGATACCTCTTGCCATGATCGTCGGCATTCCGGTTGGATCCGTCCTCGGGAATACCATCGGATGGCAGGCCTGTTTCGCGGCGACGGGTGTTGTCTCTGCCATCGCCTTCGCGCTGGTTTTGCTAAGTGTGCCCTCAAAAATTTCGATGGAGCAGAATACCGCCGGGTCCCGTGAGCCTGTTGGTGCGATTATTGTGGTTCACCTCGGGATCATGCTGATTGCGTCTACGGCCTTGTTCACACTGGTGGGGCTGCTGGGACCGATTATCCGCGCGCTGACCGGGTTTTCAGGACCTGGGATCGCCATGCTTCAAGTCATGGCCGGACTGAGCAGTCTTGCCGGGATCCGGCTTGGGGCGAGATACGCGATGGGGCAAAGCCGGTCCTTGCTCGCAGTCCTGTTCTTGGTCCTGGCTGTTTCACTTACCGTTGTCGTTCCATCGCTTGGACTTCAACAGGCTGGCAGTATCGGACTGGGAACGATCTTCTTGAGTGTGGTCCTTGGGCCTGTAGCCCAGTTTTCCATTGGGGCGACTGTGCAAGCCCGGCTTGCCGCTCTGGCCGGGTCGTCTGCGACCTTTGTTTTCGCGCTGAATGCATCCGTGGTTTACTTAGGTCAGGGCCTTGGAATTGCGCTCGGCGCTGTCGCACTGGATCTTTCAGGCATTGAATCCGCGCCAGCCATAGGAGCCGCGATTGCGTTGACCGGCTGCCTGTTCGCCGTATGGCTCGGACACTTCACCAAAAACAATTTTCAAACAGCAAGAGGATAAAATGTCTCCAGTTAACAACGAAGCCAGGTTGGCCGCCTTTGAGGCTCGGGTCAGCCATCATTTTGCCGATAAAAATGGCACCAAAATCCATTTTGCCAGCGCAGGCGAGGGGCCCTTGGTCGTGTTTATCCATGGGTTCCCGGATCACTGGCTCACCTGGTGGCAACAGATGGATGCTTTGTCAAAGACCCACCGCACCGTGGCAATGGACCTTCGGGGGTTCAATCTTTCCGATCAACCGGAAGATCCATCTGCCTACACACCAGAGACCCTCGCTTCAGATGTCTGCGCGGTCATTGACGCCTGCGGTGCAAGCGGCGCTGTTGTGATCGGTCATGACTGGGGCGGTTTTGTCGCCTGGCAAACAGCGATGTTGTTTCCAGATAAGGTTCAACGCCTCGGCATCGTCAATCTGCCGCATCCCTGGGCCATTGCACGCGAACTTGCCAACAATCCGGATCAACAACAGGCCAGTGGATATGCCCGGGTGTTCCAGCAGCCGGGATCTGAAGCCAAACTGGATTTCGACCGGCTCTCCACCTGGATCCATGATCCAGCGTTCCGTACCCGCCATATGGCAGCGATGGAGAAGTCCAATCGCACAGGCATGCTCAACTATTACCGGGTGTGTTTTCCTGCCGAGCCTTACACCGAACGCACCGATACCCCGCCCCCAATCAAAGTGCCGGTTCTTGTCGTCCATGGGACAGAAGACCCTTATGTCCTGACCGCGGGCCATAATAATTTGTGGGAGTACGTGGAGGGCAGTTTGACCATTCGGGCCTGGTCCGGCGTCGGCCATTTTGTTCAACATGATGCCCCTGACCGTTTGACCGCGGCATTCAAGAGCTGGATCGGCGAAACGATCTAGGAGCGCGAGTACTTCGGTGATCCTACATGGGCGTGTTTGTTGACATGGTGCGCCACGCTTTTATCCTGATACAAGCGGTGATTGGGGATCATCATGACGACCATAAATCATCATATCATCGACCGCGGCGATGGCGCCGCGGTGGAACTGTTTCAGGCGCATCCGATTGGAAGCGGAGAGCCGGCCGGTGCGATATTGTTCGTGCATGGCAACCAGGAAGGTCAACTCACCGGCGCCCGCGAACTCGTGGAAACAGGAACCTTAAGCCGGTTTGCAGTTACCATGAACGTCACCGCAGCAGCCGTGTCTCAACCCGGTTTTGGGGCGTCTGATGGTCCATGTGATTTTTGTGGTCCCAACACCCAAGACGCGATCATCGCCGCATTAAACGCGTTGAAAAATCAACCATCTATCGACCCGGGGCGCATTGTTCTTTACGGCCACAGCCGGGGCGCGGTGGCAGCTGGAATGGTTGCTGCCCGGTATGACGGCTTGCGGGCGGTGATCCTCTCAAGCGGCGTGTATGATTTGAATGCGTTTCATATGGATTGCGCGGATGGGCTGCGCATTGCAATCGAGACGGAGGCTGGGCAGTCGGCGCAAGCGTTTCGCGAACGATCCGCCTTGTTTCATGCTGACAAAATCACCACTGAAGCGCTGCTGTTGCATGGCCGCCATGATGACCGGGCGCCTGTTGAACAAGCCAAAGCATTCTCAGTTGCGCTTGAAAACTCGGGCGGGAAGGTGGCCTTGAAGATTCTCGAGTGCGGGCACCGGCTGCCGCCGAAAACCCTTAAGGGCGTTGTCGAGCCGTTTCTCAAAGAGAGGCTGTCTGCCGAACAGGTGATACACTAGCTCAGGCGTCAAGCATGAGACGAGTGAACGGCGTAGGTGTCATTTAGGCCAGACCCGAAGTAACATTAGGCATCGTCGAATTGTTTTGCGTGGCTGATGCTGATCTCTTGCGCAGTTTTCGCCGCTCTTGCAATCAACTCGTTGCGCGGTTCTCCGACATAGGTTGCCGTAAACACCAGTGGGCTTGGTTGCCAGCCGGGATCAAATGACGCAATTCGGCCCTCGGCCACCAAACGGCGGCCCAGCACACTGGGCAGGATGCCGACGCCGATCCCGGACGCAACCATTTCAAACCCGGTCGACAGGGAATTTGTCGGGAAAACTTGCGTCGAAATGCCATAAAGATCGCGCAGCTTTTGAACGAGTTCGCGGTAGGGGCGGGAGCTGCGGTTGTAGGTAATGACCGGAACTTGGGAGAGGTCCGGCTCCTCTAGATCCAATGGCCTATACCAGCCGAGATCAAAGGGCGGGAGCGGCAGGTTGTCGGTACTGTACTCGGATATTGGTCCCATCAGGATTGTTAAATCCAGCGCCCGATCGAGCAGCATCTCCCGAAGGTTGAACGATGTATCGACCGTAACCTCGATGTTCAGGCGCTGAAACGTGGTGTGAAGCGCTGCAAGAAAATCCGGCAGCCAGGTCTGGGCGATGGTCTCTGCAACGCCGAGGCGGAGCAGGGAGCTGATGCTGTCATCCGACATGACATCGCCTTTGATGCGCTCCGTGATTGCCATGATCTGCTCCGCATAGTCCCGCAATACCACGCCCTTTGCGGTCAACGAGACCCCAGTCGTTTCGCGGCTGAAGAGGCGCGTGCCGAGATAGTCCTCCAGGCTGGAAATACGGGCGGAAATGGCCGGCTGTGAGATGTTCATTTGTTCGGCGGCCTTGCGAACACCGCCCATGCGCGCAACTGCCAAAAAAGCTCTAAGCTGTTCAAGTGTCATGACATTGTGACCCAACTGCTAACGTGATCAGGAATTTGGATCACTTTCTGCAAAAAAACACGATTTGACTTGATAATGTATCCGCTGCAGCCTTTTGCCAACAAGGAATTGGGCAACCGATGCAGCAAGATCTCACAAAGTTTTCTGAATTGGCCGGTGCTGACATGGGGCAGGTTCGCGCCGCGATCCGCTCAGGCCGCTACTCGGGGCACACAGCCGGACTGGCACACGGAAAACTCCAGTGCAATCTTGCGATCCTCCCGGGTGAATATGCAGATGCATTTCATGAGTTTTGCCGGCTCAACCCGAAGGCTTGCCCGCTTGCCGGCGTCTCAAACCCAGGCGAACCCGTGATTGTTGAGCTCGGTGCAGAAGTTGATATCCGCACAGATGCCGCCCGCTACAACATCTACCGGCATGGCAAACTTGACCAGCAAGTGTCCGATCTGAACGCCTGCTGGCAGGACGACCTGGTGTCCTTTGCAATCGGATGTTCGTTCACCTTCGAGAACGCCCTACGGCTTGCAGGTATACCAATGCGCCATATCGATCTCGACCGGACCGTCCCGATGTACCGGACATCGATCGAGACACATAAAAGCGGCCCGTTTGGCGGCGGTATGGTGGTTTCCATGCGACCCATTGCGAAAGAGCGGATCGACGAAGTCTACGAAATCTGCCGCAAGTATCCATTGGCACATGGCGCGCCGGTGCATGTCGGCGATCCTGCCGAGATCGGTATTTTGACCATCGATGCCCCGGATTGGGGGAACCCGGTTCCCATTGAGAATGGGGAAGTGCCGGTGTTTTGGGCCTGTGGAGTAACGCCGCAAGTTGCCATCATGACAGCAAAACCGCCCCTTTCGATCACTCACGCTCCCGGAGCCATGCTGATTGCTGATGTCAGTGAACAGACAGCCCCGCTTTACCCTTACAACGACAACTAAAAACCAACCGCACCAGAGGAACTAGAGATATGAAAAAACTCACGATCTTATCCGCCGTCTCCGCAATCGCGCTCTCAATGGGCACAACGGTACAAGCCGAAGAACTTGCTGTTGTCGGCAGCTGGAGCGGCCTGCCGCTTCACAAACAGTTTGAAGCCCCTTTCTGGAACGACAAGTTGGGAGAAGTCTCCGGTGGCGAGCTGTCCGCTTCATTGACCACGCATGACCAGATGGGAATTTCCGGCGGCGATGTTTATCGCATGATGTCGCAGGGCGTTTTTGATGTCGGCATGACTGTTGCCGACTATGCGGTTTCCGACAGCGTTGCGCTCGAAGCGCTTGACGTTCCGATGATTGCAACTGATGCAGACACTGCAAAAAAGGCGGTCGATGCGGCCCGCCCGATGGTCGATGACATCTACAAGGACGTCTTCAACGCCAAGGTCCTCGGTATTGCGCCGTACCCGCCTCAAGTTGTTTTCTGCAACGCCGAAATCAACTCCCTGGACGATCTTCAGGGAAAGAAAGTACGCGCGTCTGGCCGGATGACCGCAAAGTTCCTGGAAGCTCTTGGCGCAGAGGGCGTCAACATCGGGTTCGGTGAGGTTCCGGGCGCGCTGCAGCGCGGCGTGGTGGACTGCGCCATTACCGGTGCCGGATCAGGTTACAATGCGGGTTGGTGGGAAGTTTCCACACATCTTCTGCCGATCCCGCTTGGGGGATGGGATCCGGTTGTGACCGCGATCAATCTCGACAAATGGAACACCCTGAGCGATGCACAGAAAACAGCGCTTGAGAAAGGCGTGAAAGAGAACCTCGAAGCTCCTGCCTGGGAAGTTGCTCAAAATGCACTGAATAATGACATCGCCTGCCTCACCGGCAACGGCGAGTGTCCGTATGGCGATGCGCGTGGCCTTGTGTTGGTTGAAGCCACAGACGAAGATCAGGCCAAGGCGAAAGCGGTTCTGATTTCTGAAGTGCTGCCGGACTGGGCTGAGCGGGCCGGCGGAGACTGGGCACAGCGCTGGAGCGACAGCGTCGGCAAAGTCACCGGCGTTTCCCTGGAAGCGAAGTAAGGATCTTTCCATGACCTCCTTGGTTCACCTCTTGCGGCGATTAAACGACCGCGTTGCGATGGGCGTCGGCATTGTGCTGCTGGTCTGTGTGGCCTTCACGCTCGTCGAGATCATCACCCGGAAGCTGGGGGCGGGCCTTGGAGGCGTGGACGAGATCTCCGGATACGTTATGGCTGTTACGACCGCCTGGGGTATCAGTTACGCGTTGACGGAGCAGGCGCATGTGCGCATCGACCTGCTGCGTCAACGCCTTGTCCCGTTCGGACGTGCGGTTTTCGACGTCATCTCCATGGCATGTCTGGCCGGCACGGCGATTGTGGTTGCCTGGCGCGGGTGGGGCGTTTTGGAAAAGACGCTTTCCACAGGCGCGCGGGCCAACACGCCATTGGAAACGCCGCTTTGGATCCCGCAAACGCTTTGGTGGCTTGGATGGGTCTGGTTTGCGATGTCCGCCACCATCCTCCTGGTCTCCGTCGCAGTCCGGTTCGCAACGTCAGATTACAAGTCTGTCGATCAAATCGCCGGTGCGCGGGGGGAAGCATGATTGCGTTCACATCTTTCGGGCTCCTTGGCCTGCTTGCGCTGTCCATCCCGGTCGGCATCGTTCTCTTCCTGCTGGCTTTCGGCATTGATACGTTTTTCAGCCCGTTTCCGCTGATGCGTGGCTTGGGGCAGGTGGTTTGGTCGTCTTCAAACAGCGCAACCCTGATCGCCATTCCACTCTTCGTACTCCTTGGTGAAATCCTTGTTCGCAGCGGCGTTGCGCGCCGGACTTATTCTGCACTGGAAAAATGGGTTGCCTGGATGCCGGGCGGTCTGATCCACGCCAACATTGCCACGTCGACCATGTTTTCGGCGACCTCCGGATCGTCAGTGGCAACTGCAGCAACTGTTGCGACCGTTGCGATGCCGCAAGCCAAGGAGCTCGGATACAATCAGAAGCTCTTTTCGGGTGCCATCGCGGCTGGCGGCACGCTCGGGATCATGATCCCACCGTCCATCAACCTGATCGTCTATGGTTTTCTGACGGAAAGCTCCATTCCGCAGCTTTTTCTGGCCGGGCTTATTCCGGGCCTCGCGCTGGCCGGCCTCTTTATGCTGATCACAGTGCTCCTGTGCATCTTCAAACCGTCCCTGGGCGGTCCAAAACGCCCCAGTTCCTTGGCTGAAAAGCTCTCGGGGCTTGGCGATCTTCTCCCGATCCTCGGTTTGTTTGCCGCAATCATCGGCTCGATCTATGCCGGTTGGGCGACACCAACAGAAGCTGCGACCGTTGGGGTGGCACTGGCACTCCTCATTGCCGCCCAGCAAAAGGCGCTCAATTGGGAGATGCTGTCCGATGCCCTACGTGGGGCTGTCAAGACATCGGCGATGATCATGCTGGTCGTCATCGGTGCCTATGTCCTCAATTTCGCCCTGACAGCTGCCGGTGTCAGCCGGTCCTTGCAGAACCTTTTGGGTGGATTGGGGCTCGGGCCACTGGAGACGCTTCTGGTGATCATCCTCATGTACATCATTCTGGGCTTCTTCATTGAAACCCTGTCCCTGATGGTTGCGACCATTCCGATCGTTGTGCCGATTATAGTCCAGCTTGGCTACGACAAGATCTGGTTCGGCATCTTGATGATCATACTGGTGGAGATGGCGCTCATCACACCGCCGGTCGGGCTCAACCTCTATGTTGTGCAGGCTGCGCGAAAAACGGGCAGGTTCTCGGATGTGATGCTTGGCTGCATTCCCTACGCTTTGGCGATGCTTGCCATGGTTGGTCTGTTGATCCTGATGCCGCAAATCGCATTGTTCCTTCCGTCTACACTTTGAGGAAATTCATGAAGTTCACGACAAGCGAAGGCGTGCTGGAATGCACGCCCCAGCGGCTTATTGTTGCCGGATGGACCGGCCGGAACAAAGGAGCCGTTGATCACCATATTGCTGAACTTGAAGCGATCGGTGTTCCGGCGCCATCAACCGTTCCGCTCTATTATCAATGCGCCCCGGAGCTCCTCACCCAGGCTTCCCAAATTCAGGTTGTCGGCAAGGACACGTCAGGTGAGGCTGAGCCTTTTCTTATTGAAATGAACGGCAGCACCTGGTTGGGCCTCGCCTCCGATCATACGGACCGGGCCCTTGAAACCTACTCTGTGGCTCATTCAAAACAGATCGCTGCCAAACCGGTCGCCGGTGAACTTTGGCCATTCGACAGCGTGCAAGACCATCTGGACGAGATTGTTCTTCAATCCTGGATCCTGGAGGAGGGGGCGTGGATCCTCTATCAGGACGGCACACTGGCTGCGATCCGGCCGCTTAAGGATCTCATGGACGGTGCAATCTTCCAGGACGGAACCGCCATGCTCTGCGGAACGTTACCGGCAATTGGCGGTGTCCGCCCGGCAGCCGATTTTAAAATGCGCATGTATGATCCCAAAACATCCCGGGAGATCACTTGGGCCTACAGCACACTCGCACTGGATGCGGTCGCCTGACCAGGAATTCCTTGTGACTGTGACAAGGTCCCCGACGCTCTGCCTGCAATGTTGCTGTAAATCTATGCGGTAAAACGCTGGTGCAATGCATCCAAGGCTTGCGCAGGTTCGTATTCCGGAAAATACTTTGCCGTCGCGCTTTCCGGGAGACAGGCTCATTCGTACGCATACCGCAGACACCGAAAACCGGATAAGGCACTTAAGAACCTTGTTCTTGTCTGACATTCACCTCGGGACCCGCGGGTGCCAGGCGGATGTTTTGCTGGATTTTCTGGCGCTGCACCACGCCGATACGATCTACCTGGTCGGCGACATCATTGATGGCTGGCGGTTGAAGCGCAAAAGATATTGGCCGGAAAGCCACCAAGCCGTGATCGATGAGCTGCTGGCGCGGGGCAGGGCAGGCATCAAAATCATCTATTTGCCCGGAAACCACGACGAATTCTTGAAGGACACCAAGCCGTTACGGTTTGGCTGCGTCGAGTTTACGGAAACCGCAGAGTTTGAGACCGCGGCTGGACGCAAGTATCTCGTACTCCATGGAGATCAGTACGATCTCATTGTGCAAAAGGCCAAGTGGCTTGCCTTCCTTGGGGACCAGTTTTATGCATTCGCCCTATGGACGAACACGTGGGTAAACAATATCCGCCGGAAATTGGGCTTGAACTACTGGTCGCTCGGGGCTTTTGCCAAGCAACATGTCAAACAGTTTGTCAACGTCATCAGCGCGTTTGAGGGTGAAGTGACCAAGGATATCAAGGATCGTGGTTTGGACGGCGTTATCTGCGGTCATATTCACCATGCGACCGATCAGGAAATGAATGGTACGCGTTATCTGAATACCGGTGACTGGGTGGAAAGCTGCACGGCCATCGTTGAAACCCATGACGGTGTTCTGGAGATCGTTCGCTGGCGGGACAGCGGCGTGCATCCTGACGCTGGGAATTCAGACGGCAAAAGGGCCTTGAGACCGGCTGGGCAACTTGAAAGAGAGCGGACCGTCGCTGCATGAAATCACTGCTTTTTGTGTCGGATGCCTGGCATCCGCAGGTCAATGGCGTCGTCCGCACCTTGGAATATACGGCTCGAGAGTTGGAAAAACGCGGCATTCGCGTTGAATACCTGACCCCGAACGGCTTCACGACAATTCCGTGTCCAACCTATCCGGAAATCCGGCTTGCGCTCACCACAAAAGGCAGGGTTGGTCAGCACATAAAGGACTTCGATTGCGACCATATTCACATTGCAACTGAAGGCCCGTTGGGCTTGCTTGCAGCCAAGGTCGCGCGTAAGGAAAAGCGCTCTTTTACAACAAGTTATCACACCCGGTTTCCGGAATATGTTGCGTCCCGCGTGCCTTTGCCGAAAGCGCCGTTCTATGCCTGGTTCCGGCGGTTTCACAATTCCGCATCCGGGTGCATGGTCGCGACGGACGAGTTGGAAACCAGCCTTCGGGAGCGCAAGTTTCAAAACCTGATGCGGTGGTCCCGCGGTGTCGATACAGACATCTTCAAACCCTATGAGGGCAGTGTCCTGCCGGCCGATCTCCCGAGGCCAATTTTCATGAATGTCGGCCGGGTTTCGGTCGAAAAAAACATTTCCGCATTTCTGGATCTGGATTTGCCCGGTTCGAAGGTCGTCGTTGGGGACGGACCGCAGCTGGAAACCCTTAAGCGGGACTATCCAGATGTCCATTTCACCGGATCCAAGACCGGAGAAGATTTGGCACGCCATTATGCCAGCGCAGACGCGTTCGTGTTCCCATCCCGGACTGACACCTTCGGCCTTGTGCTTTTGGAAGCCCTTGCATGCGGAGTTCCAGTTGCCGCGTATCCCGTAATGGGGCCAGTGGATGTCATCGGCGACAGCGGAGCAGGGATCCTGTCCGATGATTTACGGGAAGCGGCTTTGGCCGCGCTCGACATTCTAAGGGATGTGTGCCGCGCTACGGCCCTCAGCCAAAGCTGGGCGGTCTGTACAGACCAATTTTTAGAAAATGCTGCTGTAGCAGACGCCGCGCATCGTCAAAACGGATCGGCAGTTTGATACGTCCAAACTAGTCGACTACCCGGAAACGGACACCTTCGGAACTGATATACCGATTGTCACCAAGACGCTTGAAGCTGACACAGCTGGTGCCTTTTGCCGGGCCTCTTGGAAATGTCGAGCAGATCTGGTTTCCGCGCGCCCGCCAAGTTCCATCGACCGATCCGAGCAGGGCCTTGGCAGATACGACTCCGCCGGGCATATAACGCATCGTGACCCGCATGCCGAACCGGTGCGTGATAATCGTCTTGTTCAACATCTCGTTCTGGATTTCGCGCGCTGTGAGCGTGTTTGCAACGGCCGTTTGAGGCAGCGAACCCAACAGCAGCAGGGCAACCAAAAGCGATCTTATCATCATGACCATTCCATCCAATGTCGTGGTGTGATTGAAAGATATGGTCTGGTTACGCAAGAAGACGGTGTGCGGACCATTCAGCATAATTGGCAAGAGCGTACGTGGAGGGATCAGCATCCATTAGCACATCAGTTCAGCTACATCGTAGCAAAATACGCATAATCAATATTATGGAACATTTAATATAGCCACAGAAACAGCGGAGTTACGGTCTAACCGGACACTTTGGAACGTAAATTCTCATCGTGTGATATCGACACTGGTTTGCAGACATCACCTCCGCATCGCACATTGAAACAAACCACGCTCAGGATCTAAGCGCAGAGAACGTCCAGGTCTGCGTCAATGATCTGACGAGCGGTCTCGTAATCAAAACCAGCGCGGCACATCGCAGCGATGTCTTTCAAGCGCCGGTCATCCCGATTAGCCTGATCACGGAACGGTCCGAACCGCCGGCGCTTTGCATAAGCGATCGCGGCTGTCCGATCTTCCGACGTGTCTTCGGCCATAACAGCTTCGATAATATGTGCTGGAACGCCTTTGGCCCGCAGCTGTGCTTCGATCTTCTTCTTCGATTGGCCCTTGCGCCTAAGGCTCGCCAGTTTCATCTCTGCAAATCCACGGTCATTGACCATGCCATTGCGGACGCATTTGGCGACGATGCCTTCGATGAGATCGCGGTAATCATCCGCCACCAAATCGAGCGCATGACACGCGCGGGAAACCTTACGCTCGAGCACTCTTCGCAAATTGGCCTCAGTGCTCGCGTACCGTTCAAGATAATGAACGGCCGACCGGGTCAATCGGTCTTCTGTCGGGATCTTGTATCGCCGTTCAGCCGGCATCCGCCGCGATCCTGGGCATGGTTTCCGCCAATGCACCGTCGATCAGAACTTGAAGACCATCAAAAGCCGGCTCGATGCCATCCGGCAGTTCAGCTTTCAGTGTTTCATAATCCAAATCGTTGTGAAGATTGGTGAAAATCGCTTTTTTGGGCGCAAGGTACTTTGTCCAGCTGAGCGCGTCGTCCAAATTGAAATGGCTGGGGTGCGGATTGCGGCGCAAACAATCCAAAATAAGCAGATCCAACCCGGTCAATAGATCAAAACTTTCACGGGAAATATCCGAAACATCAGGCACATATGCTGTGTTTCCAATCCGAAATCCAAGGGCATTGATTTCGCCGTGGGTAACTACTATCGGTAAAAACTCAATCTCACCGCCAGGACCGTCTATCACAACCGGCATTCCCGCCGTCATGCCATGCCGATCGAGAATGGGCGGATAACTGGACCCCATGGGGGTTTCAAAACAATAGCCGAAGGCGGCCATTGCCTTGTCGAATGTCGGGGTATCCATGTAGACTGGGATCCGCCGCCGATCGCGGACCATGAACGCCCTCAGATCATCAATCCCGTGAAGATGGTCGGCATGCGCATGGGTATAAAGCACGGCATCCATGCGTTGCACATCAGCACCAAGAAGCTGATCGCGCAGATCCGGGCCGGTGTCTATCAACACCGTTGTGCAGCCGTTATCCCCAAACTTTTCCACAAGCAGTGAACAACGCCGCCGCCGGTTCTTAGCCTCCTTAGGATCGCACTTTCCCCAATCGTTCCCGATCCGTGGAACGCCGCCGGAAGACCCGCAGCCGAGGATCGTCAGCCGGACACTCATGCTGCGCCCGCGACTTCGTTGGAAACACTTTCCGGCTTTGGTACCTTTTTGAAAAGACGGAAGAAATTCTCTGTGGTCTGACGGGCTATTTCTTCTTCGCTCACGCCGCGAACCTCCGCCAAAACGGCAGCTGTCATCGCAGTGTAAGCCGGCTCATTACGCTTGCCGCGTCTTGGTTGGGGGGCAAGGTAAGGGGCGTCGGTTTCCACAAGCAACCGATCGGCCGGCAGCTCCCGGGCGATGTCGCGCAACTCCTCGGACCTTTTGAAGGTCAGGATGCCGGAGAACGATACGTAGAGACCGAGTTCAATGCCGGTGAGGGCAAGATCGCGACCGGAGGAGAAACAGTGCAGCAAGGCAGGGAAGGCCCCCTTCCCCATTTCCTCGCGCAGGATCGCCGCCATGTCGTCATCCGCATCGCGGGAATGAATGACCAAAGGCAAACCAGTCTGCCTCGCTGCCTCGATATGGATCCGCAGGCCTTCTGCCTGCGCGTCCCGCGGCGCCTTGTCATAAAAGTAATCGAGACCGGCTTCACCAATAGCGACAACTTTCGGATGTTCGGCCAGCCGGACAATTTCGTCGACGGGTATGCCGCGTTCGGTACCGGCATTGTGCGGATGGGTGCCGACTGAACAGTAAACCTCCGGGTAGGCTTCAGCGATGGCGCGCACCTGATCGAACTTTCGGATATGGGTGCAGATCGTCACCATCAACTCAACGCCCGCATCTTTAGCCCGGGCGATAAGCTCGTCACGTTCGCCGTCAAAGTCTGGAAAATCGAGGTGGCAGTGGCTGTCAACTATCATGGATTGCCGTTCTGAACGTTTCAGGTGGTGTTTTCAAAGAGGTACATACGGTTCTGGTGATCGAAAAACCAGACAACAAATTTACGCAAGTTAGGTCCGCACGGACCGGAGATTCAAAAAGAAATCCAGAACAACCTGTTTGCGGTCGAGATTAAGCGCATCAGATTCTACAATTGCTTTTTGTGTGCCTTCCCAGAGTTTCACATAGGCATAGGCGGCGCCGGTGCCGGCTGCAATCGACCGGCGCATTTGACCATGCAGCCAGGTTTCTGCAACGTGCTGAAAGCTCTCCCAGTTGTCGGTTTGACCGCGGGCCGCAACCAGATCGGACAAGGCATGAAGTGCCTTCAGGTCCATCTGACTACCGGCTTCCGCGAGTTTCCTTGTGCCTTGGGCGATCGCCAAACCATCGCCAGCCAACAGGGTCAATGCGGCTCTTAAGCTGCCATCGGCGGTCTGGGCGATTTCAGCCAAACCGCTGGCATCTGGGATCGCGTGTCCGGCAAGATCGCGCAGGCCGTTGGCGATGTCGGCTTCAGAGAGCGGCGCCATATCCACCCGGCGGCATCTGGACCTGATGGTGGGGAGCAATCGGCCGGGAGCGTGGCTCAAGACAAGGAACAAACACCGTTCAGGTGGCTCTTCAAGTATTTTCAATAAAGCATTGGCAGAACTTGCATTCATATCGTCGGCAGCATCAACGATACAGACCCGCCAGGCCCGCGCAGATGCGGTTGTTCCGAAGAAGCTGACGGTTCGGCGAACCTCATCAACGGGAAGATCGGCTTTGAACCGTTTGCCCTTGTCATCCCAGGGACGGCGCAAATGCAAAATGTTCGGATGTCCGCCTGCAGCGACCTGCCGGATAACAGGATGGTCTTCCGGAACACTGAGATCGTGAACCATCGCGGCTTGCGGTCCAAACCGGTCCGGATTGGCCAGAACAAACTTGGCGAAGCGGAATGCCAGTGTCGCCTTGCCGATACCTTTAGGCCCGCCCAGGATCCAGGCGTGGTGCAGCCGCTCTGAGCGGTAAGCGTCCAGAAGGCTTGTCTCTGTCTCACCATGACCAATCAGAACGTTGCGCTGGTGCGGCAGTGGAATACCCGGCAGGGCATCGACCTCTGGAGTTTCAACAGGTTCGTTTCTCCGCGCCAAGGTCAGTCGGCCTCCTGCGCCAGGGTGTCTGTGCTCAACTGATCCTGAAAGGCAGCCTCCACAGCGGATTGAATGGATGCGCTGACAGTCTCCAAATCCTTCGATCCATCGATGACGGCAAAGCGGTAAGATTCTTCCGTTGCCAAATCCAGAAACCGTTTCCGGCGGCCTTCGTGGACGCGAAGTGCCTCGCCCTCGAAGCGGTCCGGCCCACCGCTTGTGTCTGTCTTTGCGCGTTCCTGCACCCGCGCCAAGCCGAGTTCTGCCGGCACATCAATCAGGATTGTAAGTTCCGGCCGGACACCGGCCACAGCTGCGGTTTCCAAAAGCCTCAAATAGTTCAGGTCTACACCCGCTTCCCCCTGATACACCAACGTGGAGTCCGCATAGCGGTCGCACAGGACCCAATCGCCACGTTCCAGCGCTGGCTTGATCAACGTATCCACATGATCGGCGCGTGCCGCTGCAAAGAGCATGGCTTCGCCGCGTGGACCGAGATCACGGGCTTCACCGGACAGGAGCATAGCGCGAATTTTCTCGGCGCCGGGCGACCCGCCTGGCTCACGCGTAACGATGACCGTCTTCCCCAGACTTTCCAGAAAAGCCTTCAACCGGGCAATTTGGGTGGACTTGCCAGCCCCCTCACCGCCTTCAAAACTGATAAAGTGTCCCTGCACCTGGTTCCGGCCCTGTTTTCTTTTTCCGCTGTTTGCCTTGCCGGGCCGAACGTAGGTTTGTCAACCGGCGGGTTTCAGGATTTTGTTATCCGATCCAGCCAAACAGAAGTTCCTGCACGCTGTCCAGCGCCTTGCCGACAAGCCCGCCTTCCGGAACGGATGCGCCGGTGACGAGCGGTGCCCTGTGAACCACGCCGTCCTGTCCGATTACCTGAAGTTCTCCGGCAGGAGCGCCAGCTGCAATCGGCGCAACAAGCGGGCCTTGATAGACAACGCGCAGCCGGTATTCCAGGGTTCCGCCGCGCGGCAGAAATACATCAATATCTGCTTCAGAAATTAGCGGGACAGTGCCGTCGACACCGCCAAAGACACGCCCCTCTGCCACCATCTCACCGGCAGGAAAGACGGTCTTAACCGCATAAAATTCCCAGGTTCCCTCGAAGATTTCTTTCAAGGCGGCCAGGCGATGATTGTCTGATGTCAGCCCAGCAACTGCGGCTATGATCCGGCGGCCATTGCGGTCAATGGATCCAAGGCCGGAATATCCGTCTTCCGAATGTGCGCCGCCGCCAAGTCCATCCAGGTTGCGGATTTCGCCAAGCAGCGGGTTCTTGTTGCGCTGGAAGATGTTGTTCCAGGTGAATTCGGGGATTGCGAACATCCCATACCGCTCGGGATGTTCTTCCACGATGTATTCGCCAAGACGAACCTGATCGCGGACCGTTGTCGTGCTGACGGCTTCTTCGTAGCCGGTCGGATTGCCAAAGCTGCTGTTTGCCATACCGATTTCGGCAGCGAGCGCGTTCATCCGGTCGGCGAAGGCGGCCTCGGAGCCGTCCAAACACTCAGCCAGAATGATCGCAGAATCGTTGCCGTTATGAACCAAAAGGCCCTTCAGCAAGTCCTCGACGGAAATCTCTGACTTGATTGCGGCGAACATAGTGGCACCCCGGCCAGACGGGGCCCCGCCTGTCCGCCATGCATGTTCGCTGACAGTGCACAGTTGATCCGGCGCCAGTTCACCGTCCGACAACGCCTGAAAAATCGTCGCCGCGGTCATGACCTTGACCAAAGCCCCCGGCGCGAAGGGAACGTCAGCATCCTTCGCGAACAAAACAGTGCCGGATGCCGGCTCATAAAGGAGCGCTTTCGGCGCCTTCGTGGTGAGCTGCTCCGCCTGAACGCTTACATTAGCAAACAAAGACACCAGAACCGCAATAGAACACCTCTTAAGGGCGGACAAGCAGTTTGGTATGAGGTTTGGGATATGCGGCATGCGGCTGAAGATACGTCGCATCATCAGCCCCGATCAATCAATCCAGAGCTGCCTGGCGGGCAAGCAACTTCAAGGACAAACCAGACCCGGAGGCAAAGGTGAGCATCTCATGGGCATCCGACACACGCTGGTTCGCCATGTAGGAAGAGATTGCACTTCCTGGGGTCAGACCCTGCTCAGCCGGTACAGTCAACGTGCCAAGCACGCCGCTTTCCGGTGCGTAGGCTGCCGGTTGTGGCTCAAACCGATTGTTTGCTGCCACCTGTATACTGCTGGAGCCCGCCTCAAAGGCGATTGCCGGATCAAACGCAGCTGCAATCGTGGTTCCCGGTGTTGCCACTGACGCAAGCGTTGCAGACGGCCTGTAAGGCCGCGGTGGCGGGGCTTGCGTTGGACCAACAACAAGGCGCGGAGCGTTTTGCGCAATCAAAGTGCCAGGGCGGCTGGTGCCCGGCTGAACAGCACCCGGTCCGTTGTAGGACGCCAAAAGGTAGGTTTCGTCTTCACCATGCAGCGGCGCGCGGCCAACATACTCGACCTTGACCTTGGCAACACCAGCACTCTTGGTGTCGAGCATGTTCGCAACCCGTTCAGACAGATCGATGATGCGGTTGCCGTGGAAGGGACCCCGGTCGTTGACCCGCACGATCATTGACCGGCCGTTGTTCACGTTGGTGACACGGGCGTAGGACGGCAATGGCATTGTAGTATGCGCAGCTGTCAGAGCGTTGCGGTCAAAGACCTCACCGTTCGCAGTTTTGCGGCCGTGAAACGTCGGTCCGTACCAGGATGAAAGCCCAACATTTTTGTAGTTCGGCTCGTGTTTCGGGTAATACCACTTGCCGGCAATCTTGTATTTCTTGCCAACGACGTATCGACCGCCGCCTTTGGGAACGGGCTTTCCGGCAGCAACCACTTTCGGGCTGCCTTTAACACCATATTTTTTCGGGCTGAATTTCGCTTTTTCTTGCGGTGCGGATCCGCAGGCCGCGACAAATCCGGCGGCGGCTGCAACCATCAAAAAGGTGCGCACTTGCCGCATCACAGAGCCCGTCCGGTCATTTCGTGAAGAAACAATGCCAGTGTCTTCGATAGACTTGTCATTCGAGCGCCAAGTCTGCCCGCCGATCCCATGCATCCCGCCATCCTACTCACAACGCGCTGGCAGCCCCTGAGCTCACGCGACTATTGATCCGGCCGTCCGGCAACCGGTTTCAAAGGTGTGCCCGGCAATTTGCCGGAATTGTAGACGCACTGCCCCCGCGATGCATCCCTAACCACACGCCATGTAACGGCAAACGTCTTACTTCAAAGTAAACCGCCCGTCGACCCTGCAATAATGCTGAACGCACGCCGGAGGAACCGTTCCACCGGTTCGTTTGACGGAAAAGCAAAGTCGCGAACCCTAAGTGCCTGCAATAACAGACCAAATTATGTGGATCTACAAGCGCTACAGGTTGTTGCTTAAAGATCACGGGTTCAGACTTATCGCCAAATGGCCAGGATGTGACACACATCACAACGTGCATTCGGGCCGCCTCGTAAGGTGTGTTCATTGCTGGTGACCGCCCTGTCACAAGCAATGCTGGACCCACCTCCAGCTTAAGGCCGCCGGTTCGACCCCTGCCCACGACACTGGACCGGCGGCCACTTCGACCCTCCCGGGTGTTGGTCTCAAGATGGTGGCCTCACAGCCCCCCCTCCGGGCCGCCATCGGAATCAACACCCGGGACGGTCCAAACTATCTCAATTTGGATTTTCGAACGCGTGTCTGGGCCGGCTTAAGGCGCGCGGACACAGGCTGTCAGTGGACAGTCTTGTGGGCAATCACCCTGAATTCTGATTTCCCCGCTTGACTTTGAAGGCAAGACCGGAGAAACGGTTGCTCTCGCATGAGCCTTTCGGGCTTTTGCTCTGCGCCGGAGGGGTGGCAGAGTGGTCGATTGCAACGGTCTTGAAAACCGTCGAGCGTGCAAGCGTTCCGTGGGTTCGAATCCCACCCCCTCCGCCACTCTTTTCAATGACTATTGCGACAAGGTCGGAAGACGAAGCCGATATCTGTCAATCGCTTGGGCCGATCATCTTTTCCGGGCGAACGAGCGCGTCGAATTCTGTTTCCGTTACATAGCCGAGACTGAGCGCTTCTTCGCGCAAGGATGTGCCGTTCTTGTGGGCTGTCTTGGCGATTTCCGTGGCCTTGTCATAGCCAATCGCGGGAGCGAGCGCGGTTACCAGCATCAAGGATCGCTCCATCAGGCGGGTGATGTTTTCCTCATTTGCCTTAATGCCGGACACGCACCGGTCCGTGAAGCTGATGGATGCATCGGCCAGCAACTTGACCGACTGCAACATCGCATGGGCCATCACGGGCTTATAGACATTAAGCTCAAAGTGCCCTTGGCTTCCGGCAAACGAAATCGTTGACTGGTTGCCGTGAACCTGTGCGCACACCATGGTCATGGCCTCGCACTGGGTCGGATTGACTTTGCCCGGCATGATGGAGGAGCCGGGTTCATTTTCCGGCAACGACAGCTCCCCAAGCCCCGACCGCGGCCCGGACCCTAAGAACCGGATGTCATTGGCGATCTTGAACAGGGATACTGCGACCGTATTGAGTGCACCATGGGCGTAGACATAGGCATCATGTGCTGCGAGCGCCTCGAACTTGTTGGATGCGGTTCTAAACGGGAGACCGGTAATCGCAGCCACCTCGGCGGCGAATGCAGTATCGAAGCCTTTTTTCGTGTTAAGGCCTGTTCCGACGGCCGTTCCTCCCTGGGCCATCGCATACAGCCCGTTGAGCCCTTCGGTGACACGCTCCATTCCAAGGGCAAGTTGAGCGGCGTACCCGCCGAACTCCTGGCCGAGGGTCAATGGCGTTGCATCCTGGGTGTGGGTCCGGCCGATTTTGACGATATAAGCCCATTCTTCCGATTTTTTCTCAAGAGCCGACTTCAAATGGGCTAATGCGGGCAGCAGCTTTTCTTTGATTTCCGTGGCTGCAGAAATATGCATGGCAGTTGGAAAGGTGTCGTTTGAAGACTGGCTCATGTTGCAGTGATCATTTGGGTGCACTGGTGTTTTGGAGCCGACAACACCGCCAAGCAGCTCAATTGCGCGGTTTGCAATCACCTCATTTGCATTCATGTTGGTCTGGGTACCCGAACCGGTCTGCCAGACGACAAGTGGGAAATGATCGTCCAGCTTTCCGGCGGCAACTTCTGATGCGGCCCGTTCAATCGCGTCCGCCAGTTTGGGATCGAGCTTTCCTTGAGCCGCATTCACACGGGCGGCCGCCTGCTTGATGACACCCAGCGCATGGATGAGAGGACGCGGCATCGTCTCCCCGCCGATCGGAAAATTGATCAAGGAGCGGGCTGTTTGGGCGCCGTAGTACTTGTCTGCGGGTATCTCCAGTGCTCCAAAAGAGTCTGTTTCGGTCCGGACATTGTGAGACATGTTCACCTCGTTTATCGCAACTGCCTGTTGGGCTTAGTTGGTCTCGCTGGTGAACAGTTTCCAGAGACTGCGCAAAATATGGTTCTGGGGTGTGTATCGGACGACGTTCCACTTGGACCCAATTTATGGCGGCAACCTGTGGCTCACACGCACAGTCATTTTCGGGTACCAGAAATCCAATGACAACCAGTGATAGCCGTTCTGCATATTGAAAGGTTGCTCTTCGGGGGGTAGTGCTGAAGGCACGCCGCTCCCGAGCTTCAATCGAAGGACCTGAATATGGAAAGCTTTGCTGGTGACTTGAGGGAAATGGCTCGAACGCCTCTCCACCAAAGCCATGTCCAGGCAATCCGGGATCTGGGGACGGAAGTCCGCTTTGATGCGGGCACAATGATCGCCGAAGTAGGCGACCCGATGGACCGGTTCCTCTATATCCTGGAAGGGCGTGTCGAGATAATCGACACCTACACGCGGGAGGCTTACCTGCCGTCCTCGCTTGGACCGGATCAATTCATTGGCGAAATTACGTTTTTGAATGGCGGGGCTTATACGCTGCCGCTGCGCGCCAAGGAAGACACGGTTTTAATCTCGGTCTCCCGGAAAGACATGCTTGCGGCCATGTCACGAATACCCGAGATGTCGGACATCATCATTTCGGTTTTTGCCGCGCGCCGGCGCCGCCAGGTTGAAGAGCACGACACATCGCTGAAGCTTGTCGGTGCGGATGTTGACCGCGATGTCAGGCGGATTGCGGAATTTGCAGCGCGGAACAAGATCGCGTTTCAGATGATTGATCTCGGGTCTGAAGACGCGAATGAAATCGCGCAGAGCTGCAAGCTCAGCGGCCGTCAGCCAGCCGTTGTTTTCGGGAAAAACAGAGTGGTCGACCAACCCACACCTGCCAAGGTTGCAAAACTCTTGGGTCTGGCGCAACACTTTGAATGCCATGAAACAGTAGATGTTCTCATCGTTGGTGGCGGACCAGCAGGCGTTGCAGCGGCCGTATATGCAGGAGCGGAAGGTCTTTCTGCGGTGCTGGTCGAGGATCTGGCCATTGGGGGGCAAGCCGGGACGTCCAGCCGGATTGAGAACTACATGGGCTTTCCAACCGGGATCTCCGGGTCAGATCTTGTTTGGCGGGGCGAAGTGCAAGCGCTCAAGTTCGGCACACGGTTTTTGCGCCCCCGGCGGGCCGAGAAGCTGGAACGGCGGGCCGATGGGACGTTCTGTGTCACGTTGGACAATGGCAAGGAAATTTGTGCCAAGGCCGTTGTTGTTGCATCCGGTGTCCAGTATCGCCGTTTACCGCTCAACCGGCTGGAAGAATTCGAGGGCACCGGGATCTATTATGCCGCAACGGATATGGAGGCCCGCTATTGCCGCGGCGCTGATGTGGTCGTGGTGGGAGGCGGCAACTCCGCCGGGCAAGCGGCAATGTATTTGTCCAGAGCAGCGTGCCATGTCCACATGTTGATCAGGGGCGACAGTCTGGCGGAATCCATGTCGGACTACCTTCTTTCAAGGCTCGAAGCTGACCCGTCTGTAACAATCCATTACAAGTCCCAGATCAAGGCGCTGGAAGGAGACGCCGCGCTGGAAAAAGTCGTGATCGACCGGAACGGAGAGGACTGGAACCTCGATTGTCCCGCTGCCTTCATCATGGTGGGGGCGGCCCCCAACACAGACTGGCTGTCAGAAACCTGCGATCTGGATGAACGCGGCTTTGTGCTCACAGGCAATAAAGTTGGCGAACAATCGCAATATGCAACATCGTGTCCTGGTCTGTTTGCCGTTGGCGATGTTCGAGCGGGATCAGTAAAACGTGTTGCTTCGGCCGTTGGTGAAGGATCTGTTGTGATTTCCCACGTATGGCAACATGTGCAAGGTAATTGAAGCGTAGGCCTTTATTGGAAAGCTCTTGGAATGCCAAGACGACAGTCGAAACTGTTCAAGATAACATCCGGCCGTGTTCTCGCCGGGTTCGTGCTGCTATCCGCGATCGTTGCCGTGTTGTCGGAACCCGTCATTGAGACGTATTTTCAAAAACAGGCTGGCCTGCGGGGACAAGCAACCCTGAAACTGACTGTCGAAGGGTTGAAAGGCGCGTTGCAGCGCTATGAACCCCTGCCCTCGCTGATTGCCGAGCGCCCGAGCCTGGTTGCCCTCCTGAAGTCTCCCACAGACCCTGAACTTTTAAAGCGGGTCAACGAAGACCTCAGGCTCTCCGCGTACCGTCTGAAAGCTTCAGATGTCTATGTGATGGATGTCTCCGGCATGACGCTCGCTGCCAGCAGCTATCAAAAGGAACTGTCGTTTGTAGGGCGGAGCTTTGCTTACCGGCCCTACTTTACGCAGGCCCTCGAGGGCGGAACCGGCCGCTTCTTTGCGCTTGGTACAACTTCCGGGGAACGCGGATACTTTTTTGCGGCTCCCATTGAAGACAATGAGCGTGTCGTAGGCGTGGTCGCAGTCAAGTTCACAATTGATGGATTTGAACAAGCCTGGCGCAACGCAGATCATCAGATCATTGTGTCTGACCTCCGCGGTGTCGTCTTCATGGCAAGCCGGCCGGATTGGCATTTCCGCACCCTACGTCCGCTGACAAGAACCGAAATCGCGGAAATTCAGGCGAACCGGCAATACCCGGCGGATGGGCTTGTTCCCCTTGTCAACACGGTTAAACCTCTCACCGAGGATCTCAATCTCATCAAGATTGAGGATGAACCAAGTGGCTATCGCTATATCAGCAGCTCGGAATATATTTCCGATGCCGGGTGGAATGTCCGCATCCTGGTTTCCGCCACCAGAGCAAGGACACAGGCCTTTGCGGCGGTTCTGATCCTTGTCCTCGGGATCATGCTGATTGGATTGGCCGTCGCCTTTTTCATCCAGCGGCGCGCGCAGCTACTTGAGCGGCTGTTGACCCAGCAGGCCGCACAGGAACAGCTCGAAGTCCGGGTGGAAGAACGGACCGCGGATCTCAATCGGACGAATGCTCAGCTTTTGGATGAAGTTGCCGAACGAAAGGCAGCTGAAACCCGCTTGCGGAAAACCCAGACTGAACTGGTGCAAGCGGGCAAATTGGCAGCGCTTGGTCAGATGTCCGCAGCGCTCAGCCATGAGTTCAACCAACCGCTTGCAGCCGTGAAGTCTTACGCGGAAAACGCTCTCAAACTTTTGGAAAGAGACAGAACCTCCGAAACCCTGGAAAACATCAGCCGCATCTCTGAAATGGCGGATCGGATGGCGTCAATTTCCAAGCATTTGCGCAACTTTGCACGCCGGCCGATGGAAAAGGTTCGCCCTGTCGCTCTGGTTCAGATCGTCAATGATGCGATTGGGATCCTGCAACCCAGGCTCCGAGGGAGCGGCGCCAAACTCAATTTCTCTAAGCCTGATGAAGAGATCTGGGTGATGGGTGGACATATCCGCCTGCAACAGGTTGTGGTCAATCTCCTGACGAATGCGCTTGATGCCATGAAGGATCGGCAACCCGTCCAGATCGACATTGCACTTCAAACAGATACTGACACTTGTGTGCTGTCGGTCCGGGATTACGGCGCCGGCGTTTCGGAAGATGAGATGAGCCAGGTTTTCGACCCCTTTTTCACAACCAAGCAGCCGGGCGAAGGCATGGGGTTAGGCCTTTCAATTTCATACAACATCGTCAAGGATTTCGGAGGCACGCTCCGGGTTTCCAATCATGATGAGGGCGGTGCCGTCTTTGCGATTGATCTTGTTCTGGCTGAAGAGACAGCTAATGAGAACCTGGAAGTCCGCGCGCAGGAAACAGCCGCCGAATGAGCACTCAAAAGATCCTCTTTGTCGATGATGAAGAACATCTGCGTTTCACTGCCAAACAAAGCCTGGAGCTGGAAGGCCTTGAGGTCGAGTGTTTTCCCAATGCCGACCAGGTGCTGCAGCACGTAACACGCGACTTTCGCGGTATTCTCGTGACCGACATACGTTTGCCGGGAACCGATGGGCTGACTTTGATGCGCAAGGTCTTGGAAATCGATCCGAGTTTTCCGGTTATTCTGGTGACCGGCCACGGCGATGTCGAACTAGCTGTCAGCTCGATGCGCGACGGAGCCTATGATTTCATTGAAAAGCCGTTCCCGCCGAGCCGCCTGGTCGAAACCGTGCGCCGCGCACTGGACAAGCGCCGTTTGACCGTTGAAGTCCGGTCGCTTCGCCGGGAGGTTGGTGCACGGGATGCTGTCGAAGGGGTTTTGCACGGACGCAGCGCGGTTATGCGAGCCTTGAGGGATCAGGTAAGCGCTGTAGCGGCTGCCGATGTGGACTTGCTGATTATGGGCGATACCGGTGTTGGCAAGGAAGTCGCCAGCCGGGCAATCCACGAGGCCAGTTTACGCGCATCCATGCCGTTTGTTCACATCAATTGCGGTGCCCTTCCCGCAAATCTGGTTGAAAGCGAGCTTTTCGGCCATGAGGCAGGGGCCTTTCAGGGGGCAATGCGGGCTCGAATCGGCCGCTTTGAGGCTGCCCGCGGTGGAACGGTTCTTCTCGATGAGATCGACAGCCTGTCACTCCCGCTGCAGACAAAACTCCTGCACGCCATTCAAAACCGTGTGGTCACACGGCTCGGGTCAAATGAACCGGTGGAACTGGATGTCCGGTTCATCGCAGCCACTAAAAAGGATCTTGTTGCGGAAGCGGCTGCCGAGCAGTTCCGGTCCGATCTCCTTTACCGGCTGAATGTTGTGACGGTTACCGTGCCGCCTCTCAGTGCCCGCCGGGAAGATATCCCGCTCCTGTTTTCCAAACTGGTCTCAGACGCGGCAACCCGCTTCAAGCGGGAGCTTCCAGAAATACCGGATAGTGTTTTGGCAAAAGTCGTCAGTCAGGACTGGCCGGGAAATGTCCGCGAACTGCGCAACGCCGCTGACCGATTTGTTCTGGGGCTCGCCTCTGGCATTGATCATGGCGGCGATGAACACCAAGACCTCGGTCTTGCTGATCACATGGCCCAACATGAAAAGGCTTTGATCGCGGCAACGCTTGCGGCCCATGGCGGCAGCATCAAGGAGACTTATGAGGCGCTCAAGATTTCGAGAAAGGCGCTTTATGAGAAGATGCAAAAATACGAGCTCTCCCGGAAAGCCTATTCTGAAGAAATCTAAATTCTGAACTGCCCCCAAGATGTGTCACCTATTCGGGACACGTCTTGACCGCTTTGTCACCGTCTCCACCCAAATACCCCTTCCCCAACGACAATCTTTATTTCTTTGGTGCGCGTAAGCTTGCCTTTTCATACGTTCGCACTTGATTACATAGCGGCACGCTTTGGGAGGAGCGCCGGTCCAGTTCAATTGGTCAGCAGGAATCCGCAAAAACTCCGTGCCCGTTCCGCTCGGAACAATAATCTTTGGAGGAACTCATGAAATTCACCATGATCACTGGCGCGGTTGCAATCGCAGCTATGACCGCGACATCCGCTTTTGCTCAGGATGAGGATCGCACCGGCTGGCCGGAAAGCTTCACCGTTGGCACCGCGTCTCAGGGCGGCACCTACTTCGCTTACGGTTCTGGCTGGGCAAACCTGGTTGCAGAAGAGCTCGGCATTTCCGGCGGCGGTGAAGTCACCGGCGGCCCGATGCAGAACATGGCTCTGGTTCACACCGGTGACGCACAGTTCGGCATGACAACCATGGGCCCTGCTGCAGAATCTCTTGCTGGCACCAACCCGATCGCACCGGGCCTGCAGATGACCAACGCCTGCGCCATGTTCCCGATGTATCAGACACCGTTCTCAATCACGGCTTTGTCCTCTTCAGGCATTTCATCGATTGCCGATATTCCGGATGGTGCGAAAATCGGTTTCGGTCCGGCAGGTTCCACCTCCGACACCTACTTCCCGCGTATGATGGAAGAGTTGGGCGTAAACTTTGATCGCCGCAACGGCGGCTGGTCCGACCTTGGTGGTCAGTTGCAGGACGGCCTCCTCGACGTGATCGCGTTCGCAGCAGGCGTTCCGGTTCCGGCTGTCAGCCAGCTCGAAGTGCAGACCGACATCAACATCATCGAGTTCACGGAAGAAGAGCAGGCCAAGATCCTGGAAGCTTTCCCGGTTTCTGAATTCGCAATTGCAGGCGATACCTACAGCACGTTGCAGGGAGATGCCCGCTCTGTTTCCATGTGGAACTTCGCGGTTGCCAACTGCGACCTGCCGGCATCCTTCGTCAAGGCAGCAGTCAACGTCGTCATGTCCGACAACGACCGGATGGTGAACATCCACAAGGCCGCACGTTCCACGTTGCCTGAAAACTGGACAAAGAACACTGTTCTGAAGTGGCACCCGGGTGCAGCTGAGTGGTTCACGGAAAATGCTGGTGCCGACATTCCGGCCGACATGATCCACGGCAACTAAGACCGTCTTCACAAAAACCAAAGGAGGGCCGCGGGACTTGCGCGGCCCTTACTTCAAAGACAAGATAAACTCTGGCTGACGCAGCTGGAGGCGCGGGGGACCATGACCGACAAGACAACACCAGCCGAAGACGACGATCATCTGATCGCGCACGGCGTCGATGAGGAACCGGTTGAGGTAAACCGGCGCCTGTTTGAGGGTAAATCCCTCATGTTCATTACGTCCTTCGCAGCGCTTTATGCCGCATTCCACATGGCAGCCTTGAACGGTCTCTCGATTTCCGAATGGACCGGCATTGTCATCCCGTTCCTGCCCACGTTCCCGATGGAAACCTGGAACTTCCGGATCGTCCACGTCGCCGGTGCGCTCGCGCTCGGGTTCCTGTTGTTTGCCGGCCGGATTGATTTTCCTGATAAGGGTCAGGAAACGCCAATTCTTGGCTATGCCGCCTATGCCTTGATGATCCCTGCCCTGTTTTCGCTTGGCATCGCCTTTTCCTTCGCCGCTGAAATCTCCAATGGCAAGATGTGGAATGGCATTGATGAAGGCATCAAGTTCAGCGAAACCTACCTCTTTGGCCTGCCGCTGATCGTGGCGACGGCCGGTGGCATCATTCTCTCCTGGTTCCATCAAAGGGTGCGATCAGGGTTCGCGGCTCCCGACGTCGTGCTTGCAGTTTGTGGGGCAGCAGTTGCGGCCTATCTGATCACGATCTACGGCACATTGATGCGGAATTCGACCGGCACGCCGTTCGCGCCGATCGGCATTTCGATTGCCGCTGTTGCCGGCACCGCACTTATCATGGAATTGACCCGGCGCGTCGCCGGCATGGCACTTGTGGTAATTGCGGCAATCTTCCTCGGCTACGTGTTCATTGGCGACAAACTGCCGGGCTTCCTGAATTCGCCGCCAATTACCTGGCAGCGGTTCTTCAGCCAAGTCTACACCGACGCCGGTATTCTCGGCCCGACGACCGCCGTTTCGTCGACCTACATCATTCTCTTCATCATTTTCGCAGCCTTCCTGCAGGCTTCCAAAGTGGGCGACTACTTTGTCAACTTCGCATTCGCAGCAGCAGGGCGCGCCCGCGGTGGTCCGGCAAAGGTTGCGATCTTTGCCTCCGGCCTGATGGGCATGATCAACGGAACGTCCGCCGGTAATGTGGTTTCCACCGGCTCCCTGACCATTCCGCTTATGAAGAAGGTTGGCTACCACCGCAAGACCGCGGGTGCTGTTGAAGCTGCCGCCTCAACCGGTGGTCAGATCATGCCGCCGATCATGGGCGCCGGCGCGTTCATCATGGCGGAAATCACGGGCATTCCTTATACGGAAATCACCATCGCCGCGCTGATCCCGGCCGTGCTCTACTTCGTTTCGGTCTACTTCATGGTCGACTTCGAAGCTGCCAAACTCGGCATGCGCGGCATGAAATCAGAAGAGCTGCCGAAGTTCGCGCAGATGGTTAAACAGGTATATCTGTTCCTGCCGATCATTATCCTGATTTACGCGCTTTTCATGGGGTATTCCGTCATCAGGGCTGGTGCTCTAGCAACAATATCTGCAGCCGTTGTCTCCTGGCTCACGCCCTATCGCATGGGTCCCAGGTCCATCTTCAGGGCCTTTGAGATCGCCGGAACAATGTCGGTTCAGATCATCGCCGTGTGTGCATGTGCAGGTATCATTGTTGGCGTAATCTCGCTGACGGGTGTTGGTGCAAGGTTCTCGTCGCTGCTGCTCAGCCTTGCCGACACCAGCCAGCTTCTGGCGTTGTTCTTTGCGATGTGTATCTCGATCCTGCTCGGTATGGGCATGCCGACAACAGCCGCTTATGCAGTGGCCGCGTCAGTGGTGGCACCGGGGCTTGTTCAACTCGGCATTCCGCTCCTGACCGCGCACTTCTTCGTGTTCTACTTTGCGGTCCTCTCCGCGATCACACCGCCCGTGGCGCTAGCCAGTTACGCGGCAGCCGGGATATCGGGGGCAAACCCCATGGAAACGTCGGTCGCCTCGTTCAAGATCGGCATCGCAGCCTTCATCGTGCCGTTCATGTTCTTCTACAATTCTGCATTGTTGATGGATGGCTCGGTGCTCGATATTGGCCGGGCGGCTCTCACAGCGGTCGTCGGCGTGTTCCTGTTGTCTTCGGCTGTCCAAGGCTGGTTCCTCGGCGCGATAGCCGCCTGGTTCCTGAGGATCGCGTTAATTGCAGCAGCTCTATTGATGATCGAAGGTGGGCTTATCTCCGACCTGATCGGTGTCGGGATCGCGGCAGCTGTCTTCGCCGTACAGCGGATCTTTCATCCAAAACCGGATGCAGCGATCCCGGTCCGCGGCGCGGATTGACGGATGAGGCGTAAAGCCAAAATCCGAACGCCCAACTCAACACAAAAGCCCGGCCAATTTGGTCGGGTTTTTTTAGTTTGTCCCTGCCCTATCTGACGGATCAACCATCGGTTAGAGTTGTGAGACGCAGATACCAATCCAATTTCGTATAGGGGCATTCATGGGTTCCAGAACGACTGTATTTTCAAGTGTTTTTGTCCTTGTCTCGGTGGCGTTGGCGGCGCCTGCGCTGGCGCATACCGGCCATGGATATGGCGGCGGGTTCATTAGCGGATTTGCGCATCCGATCCTGGGCTGGGATCATGTTGCGGCCATGGTGGCCGTCGGGTTGTGGGGCGCTTTCCTCGGGTCGCCCTCGATCTGGATCCTTCCGATCGTCTTTCCGCTGGTAATGGCCTTCGGGGCTGCGCTTGGCATTCTCGGCGTCCCGATCCCTGCAGTTGAAACCGGGATTGCCCTTTCAGCTGTCGTCCTGGGTCTCATGATCGCGCTGGCAGTTCGGGCGCCAATCTGGGTCTCTGCCGTCCTGGTCGGCCTGTTTGCGATCTTCCACGGCTATGCCCACGGAACAGAGCTGCCCGTCTCTGCGAATGTCTTTGCCTACGCGATCGGGTTCGTCCTTGCGACCGGCATGCTGCACATGATTGGGATCGCATTCGGTCTTCTCGTCAAATGGCCGGCGGGCCGGATCGCTGTTCGCAGTGCCGGCGGTGTCATTTCCCTGGCGGGCGTCGCCTTTCTGGTGGGTGCCGTCTGAGCATGCGGGCAGCCGGACTTGGTCTTGGAATCCTTTTTGTCTCAACCGGGGCGGCACAAGCCCATAGCCCGGTTCCAGGGATTGAAGGCTTTTATGTTGGCTTGCTGCATCCCCTCTCATCGCCCGCGCAGATCCTTTTGATCCTCAGTGCCGGATTTTTGATCGGCGGGTTTCCAAGGGACAGGGTGCGCTGGTTGCTGGCAGCATTTCTCGGCTTTTCCGTCGCCGGTCTGTTCTGGTCGGGCGGTAATGTGTCAGACGCGCTAGCATATAGCATCGCCATCGCCACCAGTGCCCCTGCAGCGGCCTCCGCCAACCGGTTTTTTCCTGCCGCTGCTGTATGTGTTGCGATCGCAGGCCTTCTTCTCGGGGCAATGTCTGTGCCCGATGGCGGGCTCATGTGGGATCGTTTCGTGACGATGAGCGGTTCCTTGGCGGGGCTCAATATCTTGATGCTCTATCTGTCCGGATGTGTCGTCGTACTCAAAGAGCGGGTTCAATGGGCCATGTTGCCGGTTGCGTTCCGGATTGCCGCCGCCTGGATTGCGGCTGTTTCATCCATGATGCTCGCGATACAGTTTGCACCAGCCTCCACTGTGGCAGCGCTCTAAGGAAGATGTATGACCTCAAAAGCTTCTGCCGAAAAACATCAAGAAGACAACCCATCTGAAGTCTCACTTATCCGGCGGGTTCTCCGCGAACCGTTATTGCATTTCGTCCTTCTGGCAGCGGGTCTCTTTGTTGCGCAAGGCATCATTGGCGGAGATGAGCGGGAGGTGATCGTTGTTGATGCGGAAGCCCAAAGATATCTCTTTTCCCAGGAGGAAGACCTCCGCCTTCGACCGCTGACCGAAAGCGACAAACAGCGGATTGTCGAGAGTTTCATCGAGGAGGAAATCCTCGTGCGGGAGGCAAAAGCCCGCGGGTTCACCGACAGCTCCCGGGTCCGGGCGTTGTTATTGCAAAACATGCGCTTTTTTATCGGGAGCGACATACCCGAACCGTCAGAAGACGACCTGCGCGCCCACTTCGAGGCCAACCTGGACGCCTTTACCAGTCCGCCGAGCCTCGATCTGAACCATGTCATGTTCTCTGACCCGGATACTGTAGGAGAGGGAATTCTGGATGCGCTCAATCAGGCCGAAGATCCCTCCACTCTCGGGGACTTGGATACCCGACTCGGGTACCGTTTGCGGTTTATTGATCAACGTCGGCTTGTCGGCCTCTTTGGCACCGAACCTGCCAAGGACTTGCTCTCGGTCAGCGAAGACGACCAGGACTGGCGCGGTCCTTATGTATCCCCAACGGGATCCGTCCATTTTCTTCGTGTGATCAACCGGAACGCGCCGCGCACGCCAACTTATGAATTGGCCCAGGACTGGATTTCGACCCATTGGTTGTCGGCAAAATCCAACGAGCTGCTCGATGCAGCGCTGGACGACATGCGGCAGAACTATCTTGTCGTGGTCGAGCCGGTTGAGGGCGGGCCGAATGACTAAGGCACACCCGATTGCCGCGCTTTTGGTGTTGGTATTGGCGGCTTGGTTATGGCCGGCAGTGGCATCAGCACACTCGCTGGGTGTCGACAAAGCCGAGTTGATCGAAACAGCTCCAGGCACTTATCAGCTCCTCTCAAAGGTTCCACAGCGCCTTTCCAGAGCGATCACGACGCCCATCTTGCCGGACCGGTGCGCCTTTGAAGGATCGCCGCGCGGAGAACGTGGGTCGTATCTGGTGCTTTTCCGATTCACTTGTGAAACAGCCCTGACGTCTGACGACCAGCTCGTCCTCCCCTGGAAACGTGATGGCGCTTTGCTAACTGTGCGCTGGTTCGAGCAAGAGCCCCTCACCAGGCTCGCCTCACGCCAGGGCGATGCCATTGTCGTTGATCTTGAGGAGTATCTTGCCGGGTCCGGATCCATCGTGAAGGCAGCCACCCGGTACACGAAACTGGGGTTTGAGCACATCCTCGAAGGGCTGGACCACCTTCTGTTTGTGTTCGCGCTGATGATTGTCGTGCGCAACGGCTGGAGGCTGGTCAAAACCATCACCGCCTTCACCATCGCGCACAGCATTACGTTGGCGCTGGCAACGCTCGGCTATGTCAACCTGCCGTCCGCGCCGGTCGAGGCCACGATTGCGCTGTCGATCGTTTTTCTTTGTGTCGAGATCGTCCATGCGGCCCGTGGCCGGATCAGTTTGACCTACCGGTATCCTTGGATCGTTGCCTTTGCCTTCGGCCTTTTGCATGGCCTCGGGTTCGCCGGTGCGCTCTCGGGAATCGGCCTGCCGCCAAACGAGATCCCGATCGCCCTTTTGTTCTTCAACATTGGCGTGGAGTTGGGGCAACTGGCCTTTGTGTTCGTGATCTTGATCGCGCTGAACCTGCTCACGGCCCTTCGCTTCGGAGTTCCAAGATGGGCGGAGCTTGTTCCAACCTATGTAATCGGAACGCTTGCGATGTACTGGACCCTGGAGCGAACAGCGGCGATTGCCGGTCTTTGATTGATCGCCCCTGAAATCACATTAGCATCCGCGCGAGATTTGGCTGCTCGGAAAAGAAAAGCGCATTCAAATCGTCGATCGCCATAGGGCCGCCGAAGAGATACCCCTGCCCCAGTTCACAGCCAAGCGCAGTCAGCATATCGCGTTGTTCAATTGTCTCGATCCCTTCGATGAGCGCAGTGGACTCTAGGGTCTTCACCATGGTCAATGCCATCGCTATCAGACCATGGCCCGCGTCACCGTCCCGTAGGATCTTCGTCAGGGACGTGTCGATTTTCACTTCATCCCATTTGTATTGAAGAATGCCGGACAAGGCAGAGGCCGGCGTGCCAAAGTTGTCCAATGACAGGGTGACACCCAGTGAACGCAGATCCTCAAGGCAACCATGAACACGGTCGAACGTGTTGAGGAGCCGACCTGCTGCGACCTCTACCTTCAGCCGCTCGGCGGGGAGGCCCGTGCTGCTCAGGCAATCCTCGATCATCGGGGCAACATCCCCATGGAGCATGTGCGGAACAGACAGATTGACCGCCAGATCCACGTCCCCGGGCAGCAGCTGAACCTGAGCGCAGGCCGTTTCAATGATCTTGCGTTCCAATGGGATGATCAAGCCGTTCTGCTCGGCGATCGGAATTACCTCTGCAGGTGCAATCCAGCCGAGTTGCGGATGATACCAGCGGGCCAAGGCCTCAATCCCAACGATTTGACCGGTCTTCATGTTAAACTGCGGCTGAAAATGGGGCAGGCAATCTTCTTGTTCGAGTGCCTGAAGCAATGCGCGAGAAATGCCGGATTGCCGCTCCGCAACCGCGCGCATGGGCGTTTTGTATGTTCCCACATCCCGGCGGCCTGTCCTTATTTCCTCCGAAACAGCCAACAATGCGTTTTGCAGCCCCGCGCCCGGGTCTCGTTCTTCAGTGTCGATATACGCGATCCCCGCGATACTGTTTACTGGATAGATACCGGAGCGAATTGCCACTGGCCTGTGAATATGGTCGCGCAGGCGATTGGTGATCTCTAAGGCTGTTGTTCCACTCTCCCGATCCATCTTCATGGCAACGAAGAACCCGCTCCCACTTGCCCGCGCAAGACATGCTGGCTCGGGCCCAAGATTGATCTGGTGCTGGATCCGTTCGGCAAGGGCCGCGAGTATGGAATTGCGATCAGTCTCGCTTGCAGATCCGGATCCGGTCCAGGGCATGACCAGATCAAAATACAGCACGATCAAATCCTGGTCGTCGCGACGCTTGGACTGCAGTTCCTCGATCTTCTCGATCAAGACCTTTTGTGTCATCAGCCCCGTGGCCGGATCGTGCCTCAACTCGGCGGCTGCACGAGCGAGATTAAACCCGTGGCGTTTTCTTTCATTGGCGAAGTACCGCAATCTCCGGAATAGCAAGAAAACCCAGGCACTGAGACTTGCAATCAATCCAGCGCCAAGAAGCGATTGAATGCGGGCTTGGCGATTAAGAGCCGCGTTGCTTTCCTGAGCAATTGACGACATACGGTTTTCTGCCAAATGCCGGACTTGGTTCAACGACGTTCCGATCTGGTGGACTTTTGCCAGCGCCTGTTCAATCGAGCTTCTGTTTTCCAGATTGGAGATCAGAGGTTCAATTGACCCTGCCATCTCTTTAGCGTCCGCAAGCCTGCGCGTTATGAGAGACGCTTGCGGACCAAGTTCCAGCAACGGGTTCACGTGCCAGGAATTCAGGGCGTTTTGAAAGCGGACGAAAGCTCTGGCGACCCGGGCTTGATACTCGAAATCGGAGTTGTAAAGCGCACTCGTCAAAAGGCTCTCCAGCCGATGCGTGTTGAGCAGGCTGGAAGACGTAATGAGCGCGTGCAGAGCGTCGTCCTTTGCCTTCGCATCCTGCCGTTTTTGGACCATCTCGACTGCGCTGATCGACAGAGCAAACGTCATCGCGATCACGACCAATGGAAGAATATATCGGCTATAACCAGGCCGGCCCGTCATGCTAACTGTCCTACAAAACTCACGTGTATTCAGGCAGAACAACGCTGGTACGTGGCCGGGAGACAGAGTCACACCGTCCCGGGTGCAGTCCTGGTGGAAGCCAGGCAGTGAATTTCCAAGCGTCGTTTGGGAGACAATGAGCGCAGACAGTTAACTGCACTTGAATCCATTAAATGGCATTTTCTTCACCAAGGATATTATCGCTGACAAAACGCGGTACTACTAATGGCGTGTTAAACCGATCATAGAAAATCCGCCGCCCCTTCCGGAGACGTTGATGCCGCATTCTCAGAACCGCCTGCCCGGTTGGATGATGTCCAACATGTCCACGTTTGCTGCTATTGTCGCAATCAGCGCGTTTGGTGCCTCGCTGACTCCATCTTTGATGCCACGCGACCCCTTAGTGCAAAGCCTCTTGTCAGGAATTGTTGCAAGCCTGGGTTATGAAGCGGCACTTTTTGTCCGGGCAACCTGGCGCTACATGGAAATACCGTGGCTTAGGGGGCGCTTGCGAACAGTTTGGGTTATTGGTGGTTTGGCCGCGTGTGCCGGTATTCTTGCCTATTCCCTTTCAAGAGCAGCAAACTGGCAAAATGCTACCCGCGAGGCCGTTGGACTGGAGCCGCTGGAAAGCGCCGCACCATTCTTCATCCTAGGAGTATCCCTCGCCGTTTTTCTGGTTCTGTGGCTAATTTTCAGAGCGCTTGGGATCGCCCGCCGCCGGATGGAGCGGATATTGGATCGTTTGGTGCCGCGTCGTGTCGGCATCGTGGTCTCAATTGCAGCTGTCGGCTGGCTCTTTTGGGCGTTGGTCGATGGCGCATTGATCCGCAACGCGTTCAAAGCAGCAGACGCGTCCTTCATGGCTGCTGACCTTCTCATGGAGCCGGATATTGAACAGCCATCCGATCCGGAAAAGACAGGAAGTTCAACGTCCCTCATCCGCTGGAGGGAAATGGGGCGGCACGGCCGGGCTTTTGTTGCAACGGCCCCCTCATCAGATGAAATTGGGGAATTCTTTGAGGGTCCGGTTCAAAACCCGATCCGGATTTATGTTGGCCGATTGTCGGCCGAGACAGCGGAAGAACGCGCCGAAATAGCGTTGGAAGAATTGAAGCGCGTGGATGCCTTCTCGCGCTCAACTCTAGTTGTGGCAGTGCCGGTTGGAAGTGGATGGATGGATCCGGGCGCTCATGACACACTTGACTTCATGCTTGGCGGAGATGTGGCAACGGTTGCCGCGCAATACTCGTATCTCACAAGTGTTTTGTCTCTGCTCGCACATCCGGACTATGGCGTTGATCAAGCACGCGTTCTTTTTGAGAAAGTCTATGACCATTGGACAACGTTGCCGAAAGACAACCGACCAAAGTTTTATGTGCATGGTCTGAGCCAAGGAGCGTTCAACTCTCAAGCCACGATCCCTTTGTTTGACATGTTGGGAGACCCCATCCAGGGAGCGATGTGGGCCGGGTCACCGTTTTTCTCAAAATTCTGGTCAGAAGTTCGCGATCATCGAAACCCGGACAGCCCCGCCTGGCGGCCAACCTATGGCAACGGGTCTCTGATCCGGGTCTTGGACCAGTATGGAGGACTTGAAGGTGAATTTACGCCTTGGGGTCCGATCCGAATGGTGTTTCTCAACTACGGCAGCGACCCGATTGTGAACTTCACCTACGACAGTTCCATCTTTGAACCGGGCTGGCTGTCACCTCCACGCGCTCCGGATGTTACGCCTCAACTCAGGTGGTTTCCCGTCGTCACCATGCTGCAGCTCGCGCTTGATTCTGCGTTTTCGCTGAATGTCTCGGGCTTTGGTCATTATTACATTGCCCGGGACTACATCGACGCCTGGGCCGCGGCCGTTGACCCGGAGGGATGGAATACTGACCGTGCAGATCGCCTCAAGGAAATCTTCGTCAAACGCGGGGCGTCGTTCTAGCTTGGAAAGACAGCCGCCTCAGATCTTTTGCCCCAGCAGCCGGTCCAACCCACGTTTGACATCTTCCCGGATGGGATCGGCTGCGTCCAAAATTGCCTCAACTTCGAAGAAATCCATCGTTTGGAAATGACCGATTGCCGGTTCCAGGAGGAGATCCGGCTGGGCGCAGCTCAACTTCGCTGCAACGAGGGAATGAAGCGTAATAGAAAATGACCCGATCCAGGTTTCCATGCCGCTTGGCAAACCATCGATCGCTGAAAAATCTGCCCCGGTCACATCAACGGCCATCACGGGATAATCCGTGTCTTCGAACACGTCAAAAGGCGTCGGGTTGACGAAGCCGCCATCGATCAAGACGCGCCCATCAATCTGGACTGGTGTCAGCAACATCGGAAGCGCTGATGAAGCCGCAATCGCAGGTAGGAGAGCACCTTCTGTCAGGACGGCCTGGGATTGGCGATGAAAATCCGTTGCGACGACTTTCATCGGGATTTGTAAATCTTCAAAGTTCTCCGTCAGCCCGTCCGGAAACAGCGTCTCGAACAAAACCAACGGGTCAATGATCGACGGGCGCATCATATTCAAAAGCGACCCCCAGGTCCGGCCATCAGTCAAAAACAGCTTTTGAAGCAATTGACCCTTTTGGGTGAAGAGATCGACCGTAAAGCTCCGGATATCCTTGCCGCTCATGCCGCTTGCATAGTAGCCGCCGAGGATGGAGCCCATGGATGTCCCGGCGATTACTTCCGGTTTCACGCCCAGATCATCTAGCGCTTCTAAGACGGGAATATGCGCAAACGCCTTGGCCGCACCGCCGCCGAGGGCCAGGTGAAAGCCATCAGTGCGTTTTGCCGGATTTGCCGCGGTGTTTTCCGGCGAGGCTTCTGAAGACGAGGCTTGGCCGTTCGCGCCTGATGCAAGGATGGCGCTTCCGGTGACAATAGCTCCGGTCATAAAGCTGCGGCGTTCCATGCTGGATCCATTCCTTCTGTCGTGACGACGCGCGCCCTGCGAGCTGTACATAGAACAGTGCGAGGCGGCTCAAGTCTATCGGAGAGTATGGGAAAACTGCCTGACCCCACAGGTCAAGAAAAAGGCCGGGGAACAGGTGATCGCCTGTCTCCGGCCAAATCCTTGATCCGAGAGCCGGAAACTCCGGCTCTCAGAGGGCAGAATTACTGCGGCAGTTGGTCGTCAATGCCCTGAACGTACCAGTTCATGCCGAGGATCGCGCCGTCGTCGAGACGCACACCATCTTCAGCTGCAACGGTACCATCCTGCTTGGTGATCGGACCGGTAAACGGCTCCCAACCATCGACAATCTTGGCTTCCGTTGCTTTGGCCATTTCAACAACATCTGCTGGCAGATTGGTGTATGGGGCCATGACAACGTGTTTCTCGGCAAGACCTTCCCAGGAGGAGTGGCTTTCCCATTTCCCGTCGAGAACGTCCTGTACGCGGTGGATGTAGTATGGCGCCCAGTCGTCAATGATGGCGGTGTACTGAGCGTCCGGGGCAAAGGCGACCATATCGGATGCCTGGCCGAAGCCGTGAACGCCGCGCTCTTGAGCAACCTGAAGCGGTGCGGTGGAATCGGTATGCTGCGTGATGATGTCAGCGCCCTGGTCGATCAGCGCCTTGGCGGCATCGGCTTCCTTGCCTGGGTCAAACCAGGTGTTCACCCAAACCACCTTCAACTGGAAGTCCGGATTGACGGATTGTGCGCCCAACATGAACGCATTGATGCCGGCGATAACTTCCGGGATCGGGAACGAGGCGATGTAACCCGCTACGCCAGTCTTGGACTGTTTGGCCGCGACCTGACCGATGATGTAGCGGCCCTGGTGGAACTTGGAGTTATATGTCGCGACGTTGTCGGCGGTCTTGTAGCCTGTGGCGTGCTCGAACTTCACATCCGGGAACTTCTTGGCAACCTTGATGGTCGGGTTCATGTAGCCGAACGATGTCGTGAAGATGATGTTGCAGCCTTCACGCGCGAAACGCTCAATGGCGCGTTCTGCGTCCGGGCCTTCTGCTACGCTCTCAAGAAACGCGGTTTCGACCTTGTCGCCGAAATGCTCTTCAACGGCCAAGCGGCCCTGGTCGTGCTGGTAGGTCCAACCGAAGTCACCGACCGGCCCGACGTAAACGAAACATGCCTTTACATCGGCGGCGTTTGCTGCGGTTCCTGCTGCGAGGAACGCAGCGGCAGCCACGGTTGCTTTCAATAGAGATTTCATCAGTTTGGTCCCCTCTGTTTGATCTCTGTTTGTGTACGATCTTTTTGCTTTGATCCAGCCCTGATCGCTACAGGCTGGACCCGACCGGTAACGGGGAGGCGCTACCGGTCCGGAACAAACGGCTTGCCAAGGCAGGCCGGTGTATTAACGAGCGTCAGTCTGCGGTTTGCGGAGATGAGCACAAGTACTCCAATGGTCGCAAGATACGGCAGGCTGGACAGGAATTGCGATGGAACCCCAAGGCCGATTGCCTGGGCATGCAAATTGAGCACGCTGACCGCGCCGAACAGGTACGCCCCAATGATGACGCGGAACGGCAACCAGGACGCAAACACCACCAAAGCGAGCGCAATCCAGCCGCGGCCGGCCGTCATGTTTTCCACCCACTGCGGCGTGTAGGCAAGCGACATATAGGCACCGGCCAAACCCGCACAGGCCCCGCCGAACAACACCGCCATGAACCGGATTTTCAGGACCGAATACCCCAGCGCATGCGCCGATCCGTGATTGTCACCAACGGAGCGCAAAATCAGGCCGGCCCGGGTTCGGAAGAGGAAGTAGGCCACCCCAATGACAAGTGCAAAGCCGATATAAACGATCGCATCCTGCTGGAAGAAGACCGGTCCAATGAACGGGATGTCGGACAGGATCGGGATGTAGAGTTCCGGGATCCGCAGACCTGGCACCCCGATATAGGCTTCCCCAATCATGCCGGAGAGCCCCAGACCGAGGATCGTCAGCGCAAGACCTGTCGCGACCTGATTGGCGACCAGGACCAGCACCAAAAAACCAAAGAGGGCAGACATGGCCATACCGGCCGCGATTGCTCCGACGACCCCGAGTGTTCCGGAACCGGTCTGGTTTGCGACTGCAAATCCAATCACGGCGCCCATGATCATCATACCTTCGACGCCCAGATTAAGGACGCCGGAGCGCTCCACCACCAATTCGCCAATTGCCGCAATGAGAAGCGGTGTTGCCGCAGTAATGACTGTAAGTAGAACAGCCTCAAACATGAGAAACCTCCCCCGCCGGATTGGCAGCACGGCGGGAGACCATGCGGATGCGATAAAGAATGAGCGTGTCGCAGGCGAGTACGTAAAACAGAAGCAATCCCTGGATCACGCTCGCAATCTTGTTGGAGACGCCAAGACCTGACTGAACGCCCTCCCCACCGATGTATGACAAGGCAAGGACAAACCCGGCAATGATAATGCCGATCGGGTTCAGGCGCCCCAGGAAGGCCACGATGATCGCCGTGAAGCCATAGCCCGGAGAAATTGACGGCAGGAGTTGGTTCAAAGACCCTGACACAACCATGGTGCCTGCAAGGCCGGCCAACCCGCCTGCCAAGGCGAACGAGAAAATGGTCAACCCTTTTACGGAGAACCCGGCAAAACTGCCGGCGCGCGGGCTTTCGCCCATCACCCGGATTTCAAAGCCCTTGATGGTTTTTGCCAATACAAGTGCGAGAACCAACGCAACAATGATGGTGATGGGCGTCGCCAGGCTCATCATTCCGCCAAAGACTTCCGGCAAGGTCGCAGCGTCCGAGAAAATACGCGATTCCGGGAAGTTGAAGCCGTCCGGATCCCGCCACGGACCGCGAACGAGATAATCCAGCAGAAGCCCAGCCACATATACCAGCATCAGGCTTGTAAGGATTTCGTTGGTGTTGAACCGGGTCTTCAACAGGGCCGGTATCATCGCCCAGAGCGCCCCGCCGATCACACCGCAGACCAGCATCAGCGGCAAGGTCAGGCTGTTTTCAAAACTCGGGAACATCACCGGCAGGATGGAGCCGAACATTGCCCCGACCACGAATTGCCCTTCGGCCCCGATGTTCCAGTTGTTCGAGAGGTAACACACTGCCAGACCGCAGCCGATCAGAATGAGCGGTGTTGCCTTTTCGATCGTTGCTTCCAGCGACCACTGCTCAGTCAAGGGCTCAATGAAAAACTTGTAGAGGCCAAGGGCCGGATTAACGCCGGAAATTGAAAAGATGATCGCGGCTGACAGAGCTGTCAGGCCGACGGCAATCAGAGGCGACATCAGCGACATCAGTTCGCTGTGTTCCTTGCGTTTGACGAGTTCGATCCGCATCAGGCGACCTCCCCTTGTGTCTCGGCTCCGCCTGCCATGAGAAGTCCAACCCGTTCGCGGGTCACATCCGCGGCCGGCTCCGGTTCAGACAGGTAGCCTCTGGAGATCACTGCGATCTTGTCGGCGATTTCAAAGATTTCATCGAGATCCTGGCTGATCACCAGCACTGCAGAGCCGCTTCGGGCGAGATCAATGATCGCCTGACGGATCAGCGCGGCCGCTCCCGCATCGACTCCCCATGTGGGTTGATTGATGATCAGGACGCCCGGTTGCCGGTCGAGCTCGCGCCCAACCACGAATTTCTGCAGATTTCCGCCCGACAGCGACCGAGCTTCCGGATCATCATGCGACATGCGGACATCAAAGGCCTGTTTGATCCGTTGCTCCATTTGCCCGGCATTGGCCGTCGACACCATCCCGCCATTGACCAGCTTGTCACCCGTGCTGTGCCGCGTGAGGACAATGTTCTGGGAAAGCTTCATGCCCGGAACGGCGCCATGACCGAGCCGCTCTTCGGGAACGAAGGCGGCGTTTTTCTTCCGGCGCCAATTGATGCCCTTTGAGCCGCAGGGAACGCCGTCCAACAGAAGCATGTCCGGAGCAACCCGCATTTCTCCGGAAATAGCGTCGAACAATTCCCCTTGCCCATTTCCGGCAACGCCTGCAATTGCCACAACTGCTCCCGCACGGAGTTCCAGTGATATGTTGTTCAACGCCGTTGCAAACGGTGTGGCGGCCGGTGCGGACAACTTGTTCAGTCCAAGCCGAACCTCCCCGATAGCCGGCTTTTGCGCCGCTGCATTTACAGCGATCACTTCAGCGCCCACCATCATGCTGGCGAGCGTTGCAGGCGTTTCTTTAGTCGGGTCACATTCATTGACGACCTGGCCGTGACGCAAAATTGTCGCGTGATGGCAGATCCTTTGAACTTCTTCGAGACGGTGGCTGATGTAAAGAACAGCGCAGCCCTCAGATGCCAACCGTTGCAGCGTGAGAAAAAGTTGATCCGCCTCCTGCGGTGTCAGGACAGACGTTGGCTCATCCATGATGATCAGACGAGGTTCCTGAAGGAGACAGCGGACGATTTCGATCCTCTGACGGATGCCGACCGGTAAATCGGCAACAATGTCACTGGGGTTGAGCGGAAGACCATACTCACGGGAGACTGTTTCAATCCGTGAGGCCAAGTCCTTCATGTTTCCGGGGTTTGGCAGTGCGAGCGCAATGTTCTCGACCACGTTCAGCGCCTCAAACAAGGAAAAGTGCTGGAAAACCATCCCAATGCCGAGTTCACGGGCAGCGGCAGGATTGTCTATCGCAACCTTTTGGCCATCCCACCAGATCTCGCCCCCATCCGGCTCGAGCGACCCGTAGAACATCTTGACGAGCGTGGATTTTCCTGCGCCGTTTTCACCAAGAAGAGCGTGAATTTCACCCTTGTTGATCGTCAGATCGACGGCGTCGTTGGCTAGGATATCACCAAACCGCTTGGTCAGCCCTTGCGCGTCCAGCAATTTGTCCTTGTCAGATCTCGCGAACGGGGCAGCTGCCGTGTCCACTTCTGAATGGTTTTCTGTACCCACACTGTCCCCCGGTTGGATGCCGCCTTATTATTCATGTCTTATTTATGTGCAAGCCTCCCGCTTGCAGCGGCTTGTTGATAACAGGCCTCGTCCCGGGCCATCAGGTCGACAACTATTCCAGCTGCGATCGCAGCCGGGTGTTTTGATTTTATCGTTGTCACCCCAACCGGGCAGACCAAGGTTGAAAGAACGCTGTCACTCAGACCGCGTGTTTTGAGGCGTTTCAGGAACCGGGCCCGCTTGGTTTTGGAACCGATAACACCACTGTATTCAAAGCGTTGAGCGAGAAGCGCGCGGGCCATGATCTCTTCATCGAGACCATGTGAATGGGTCATGGCAAGAACGAAAGCTCTATCCGGCGCATCCGCGAGTGCTTTCGCCGGGTCCGAAATGCAGACCTTCGTGACATTGGCCGGCACAGCGGACGGAAACTGTTCGGCTCTGCTATCGATCCAAACGATCGAAAACGGCAAGGGCGCCAGCGCCAGAACGAGTGCCTTTCCGACATGCCCGGCACCGAAGAGATAAAGTGTCCGCCGCGTTTCGCCGAATTGTTCGATCAGAAGCTCTTTGCCGTTCACGTCCACTATTTCAAATGCGCTTTCGGACACTTGATCCGCGACCTCCCGTTCGCGAACGGAGCCGTTGTCGATTATCGCATGAGTTACGAACGGATACGGTTTACTTTCTTCAAGTGCCAGCCGTTCCGCGGTTTTCAGCTGTTCCGACACAAAGACTTCGATCGCGATTTTGGCCCGGCCACCACAACACTGGCCGAGATCGGGTCCAAGAGAAACGGTTTGGAGTTCGAAACCGGCCGTTTTACTGCTTGCAGCCTTTGCCGCCTGGCGGATCACTTCAAATTCCAAAGTACCGCCGCCGATCGTGCCGAAAAACCCGCCGTCCGCCCGCACAATCATCCGTGCGCCGGGTTCCCGTGGTGTCGACCCGCCAGTTTCAGCGACCGTGACGAGGGCACAGGCGCCGCTGCTTTTCAGGCAGTTAGCAATGTGCCCCCAGACCTTCATGCAGAGACCTTTCTTGAGCGAACATCCCGGACAGCCTTCATGATTGCCTCGGGTGTTGCCGGAGCATCAAGATTTGGAATTTGGCCCGGTGCGATGCTCGCCACCGCGTCATTGATGGCGCAGAAGACAGCGTTTGCAAGCATCACCGGTGGTTCGCCGACCGCCTTCGACCGGTAGACAGTGTCCTGCGGATTGCCGTTCCCGTTGTAAAGGCTGACGTTGAACTCCTCGGGAATGTCCGATGCCGTCGGGATCTTGTAAGTCGACGGGGCATGGGTGCGCAGCCGGCCCTTTTCATCCCATACGAGTTCTTCAGTGGTCAGCCAGCCCATTCCTTGCACGAACCCGCCCTCAATCTGGCCAAGATCGATCGCAGGGTTCAGCGAATGGCCAACATCGTGAAGGATATCAACCCGGTCGACTGTCATTTCACCGGTCATGGTGTCGATTGTGACCTCAGCGCAGGCGCCACCGAAGGCGAAGTAAAAAAACGGGCGGCCGGTTACGCTTTCCCGGTCCCAGGTGATGCCGGGTGTTGCGTAAAACCCGGCGTGGGACATTTGAATCCGCGCCATATGCGCCTGTTTGGCGACTTCCGCCAGAGCAAAACTCTGATCACCAATGATGACCTTGTTGTCTCCGAAATGAATGGCCTCCGGACCGCACTGGTGCTGCTCGCACAAGTACGAGATCAAGCGTCCCTTGATTTCCTGCGCTGCAAGTTTTGCAGCCATGGCGTTCAAGTCTGTCCCGGAAGACGCGGCTGTTGGGCCGGTGTTGGGCACCTTGGAGGTATTGGTTGCGGTGATCCGCACCTTGTCCAGTGTCACGCCAAATTCTTCGGCAACGACCTGGGCGACCTTTTGATAGAGCCCCTGCCCCATCTCGGTGCCGCCGTGGTTCAAATGAACTGATCCGTCGGTGTAGAGATGAACCAGCGCGCCTGCCTGGTTGAGGTGTTTCAGCGTGAAGGAAATGCCGAATTTTACTGGCGTCAAAGCCAGCCCCTTTTTCAGGACGGCATTTACCGCATTGAAATCGCGGACATCGTCGCGCCGCGACCAATAATCTGAGTTCTCTTCGAGTTGGGCGATGAGATCATGCATCACCGCATATTCTTCTACCGGCATGCCGTAGGGTGTCAGATTGCGCTCGCCGTCATAAAAGTTCAGCTTGCGGATATCCAATGGATCCCTGCCGGTCTTGATAGCAATCGCATCAATCATGCGCTCTGCCGCCAACATGCCTTGTGGCCCACCAAATCCGCGGAACGCAGTGTTTGAGCACGTGTCCGTTTTCAAACGGCGGGACCGGATTGCCGCATCTGGGTAGAAATAGCTGGAATCGGCGTGAAACAACGTGCGGTCGTTTACACCAAGGGACAGATCGACCGAGTAGCCGCACCGGGCCAGAAACTCCATATCGACCGCGCGGATCTTGCCGGTCCCATCATGGCCGACGGTCCAGTCAACGCGGAAATCATGCCGCTTGCCCGTCATGATCATGTCGTCATCACGATCGAGCCGGACCTTGCATGCCCGGCCCGTGGCATGAGCGGCAAGCGCGGCCAGGCTCGCCCATTGGTTCGCCTGGGACTCCTTGCCGCCAAAGCCACCTCCCATGCGCCGGACTTCAGCCGTGACCAAGGCATCCGGGACCCCGAGGACCTTGGCCACGGTGTGCTGCACTTCCGTCGGGTGCTGGGTCGACGTGTGCACCAGCATGCCGCCCGCTTCCTGCGGCAGAGCCATGGCGATCTGGCCCTCCAGGTAGAAATGCTCCTGCCCGCCAATGCGGAAGGACCCGGACAACACCTCTTCAGCCGCTGTCATACCGGTTTCAGGGGACCCGCGCCGGAACTGGTAGTCCGGCAGCACCATTGTTTCTGCAGCTTCCGCGTCTTCCTGCGTCAGAATTGGCGGGATCGGCGCAACCTCGATTTTGGCCTTAAGGGCTGCCTTGCGCGCCTGATCCCTCGTCTCAGCGACAACGACAAAGACAACCTGGCCGTAAAACAGGATTTCACCGTTTGCCAAAACCGGATCATCGCCAAAGCCGGACGAACAATCATTGGTTCCCGGAATATCCTCAGATGTTAGTACAGCGACGACGCCGTCACTTGCGCTTACATCGGTCAGGTCGATGGAACTGATCTTTCCGCGGACTGCAGATCGCGCCCAGCCCGGAACGACATGCAGCGTGCCAACGGCCTCTGTGAGGTCATCAATGTAAGGCGCTGTGCCGGTGACGTGCATTTCTGCACTGTCATGGGCCAGAGGTTTCCGCACGTGTTTCAGCGGAGCAGTCACTTTGCTCTGATCAAGCGGCGCGGTCATGATCTGCCTCCCGCTTTGCCAAAACGCGGACACTTTCCGCTGCCGTTCCGTCGGTTTCCATCAAAGCCTTCGCGAGCAATGCCCGCGCCGTTTCCATCCGGTACTCGGCGCTTGCCCGCATATCCGTCAATGGCGTGAAGTCGCTGTTGAGAGCCTCAATGGCGGCAGCCCAGGTCGATGCATCCTCCAGGATCGCTCCTTTCAATGCCGCTTCTGCTCCGCTGGCACGCTTCGGTGTCCCGGCCATACCGCCATAGGCGATCCGCGCGTCGATGATCCGGCCATCAACAATGGTGAACCGGAAGGCGGCCATCACAGATGAGATGTCCTGGTCAAAACGCTTGGAGATCTTGTAACAGTGAAAGACCTGATTGGCGGATGGCCGAGGAACAAACAGCCCGGTCACGAACTCACCCGGGAGGCGATCCTGTTTCCCGTAGTCGATGAAGAAGTCTTCCAGTGCCAGAGCGCGATCAGTGTCTGCAGATTGAAGCTCCAATGTGGCGCCAAGCGCGATGAGCGCCGGAGGCGAATCTCCGATCGGCGATCCGTTAGCGATATTGCCGCCAACCGTTCCGGACGCACGCACCTGTTTGGACCCAATGCGCTTCCAGAGTTCTCCCAGATCCGGAGAAATCCTGATCATCGCGGCCTCTGTCGCGGCAAAGGTCGCCGTCGCCCCCATCAAAATACCGGACTCGCTTTCCTCGACTCTGTCCAGGCCCTCGATCCGGCCGAGCCAGATGGTTTTGGGAAGATCGCGGAGGTGTTTTGTAATCCAGAGGCCGACATCGGTCGCGCCAGAGACCAGGGTGGCATCCGGATGCTGACCGTACAGCGCTGCCAGGCCATCCAAAGACGCCGGCGAGGAGAAGAACCGTTCACTGGTTCCAAGGAAAATATCGCGGCTGTCTGCAAGTTTCTTTAATTGTTCACGGGTTTCGTTCGACCGCCAGGTAAAAGCGTCATCCGCAACGTTGAAACAGGCTTCCAGCGCCGCATCGACGATGGGTCGATATCCCGTACACCGGCAAAGATTTCCGGCGAGCCATTCCGTAACCGTCTTGCGGGATTTTGCTTCACCTTCTGCGTGATACAGGGTGAACAGCGTCATGATGAAACCCGGTGTGCAGAACCCGCATTGTGACCCGTGAAGGTCCATCATGGCCTGCTGAACCGGATGCAGCCGCTTGTCCTGAGCAAGATCCTCCACGGTCACCAGTTCAGCGCCGTCGACCATTCCTAAGAGCTGAATGCAGCTGTTCACAGGCTGATAAATCAGCTTGCCCTCAATGACCCGGCCAAGCGCAACCGTGCAGGCACCGCAATCCCCCTCCCCGCAGCCTTCCTTCGTGCCGGTTTCCTTCCGCCGGAGCCGTAAGTAATCCAGAAGTGTCTCGGTCGGCCCAACATCGTGCAGCGCGACAGTTTCACCACCTTTAATGAACCGTATCGTATCCCGCATTGATCAACTCCCCCGATAGGTTGAATAGCCGAACGGCGAGAGCAGAAGCGGCACATGGTAATGCGCTTTTGCGTCAGCGATCCCGAAGCGGATTGGAACGATATCCAGGAAAAGCGGATCTGGCAGGGTTTTATTGGTGCGTTTCAGATACTCACCTGCATGGAAGCGGAGTTCATAGGTTCCGGTCTGAAACACATCGTCAGAGAGAATTGCACCGTCGACCCGGCCGTCGTCGTTGGTCACATGGCTTGAAATATGAGCTGGCGCATAGGTCGCAGACCAAAGCTCTATCTTTAGGCCCTTTGCAGGGACACCCAAAGCAGTATCCAGAACGTGCGTTGTCAAACGCCCCATCAGTCTCTCCCTCTTGCGGCAGTGCCGCAAAATCCATCAGATTAAAAATGTGCCTGAAATAGACGCAGATCCAAAGCGCTCATTTGCGTACTTAATGATGCCTAATTGGCATCAATGGATGCTAGCCGCTCTCTCAAGGCGAACACCGCGTGATCAAAAAACATCGCCGGGGCCAATGCCAAGGCGCGCAAAGACGATGTTACCACACAAAGACGATCGGCCTGAAGAGGTTCATCTTTCAATGGCTTAAAGATCAAATGCCCGGCTTCAATATCTTCTTCACAGCCGATCTGCGTTTGAAACCCAATGACGTTCTCATCCCGCGCCAACGCCCGCATCAATCGCAGGGAATTCGCCTCAACATAGGTCATGGATGCACCAGGAATTCGGCTCCGGATGACATCAATTCGGGCCCGGATCGACAAACCTTCTGCCGGCAAGGCAACCGGATAGCGGAGACAATCGGCAAGACTCAGTCCGTTTTCGTCCGCCAGAGGATGGTTGGGGGCCATCACCGCGCCAATTACCAGATCATGATGGAAGGCCGCGGTAAGGGTCGACATGTCGGGAGGGTCAAAGGTGAACCCGACATCCGCTTCGGCCGCTTCCACTTTCCTGGCCGCTTCCTGCGAGGAGGAAACCGAGACATTGACATGGATGCCCGGATAAGTTCGGCGGAACGAACTGATCACTGCTGGTAAAAGCCGTTCGGCAACACTTTCGACCGAGGCAATCGACACAGTGCCACGCCGCAAGCCCTTCAAGGCGTCCAACTCGGCGACCGTACCCTCAAAGTCCGAATAGGTCCGCCGGATGTGCGCCAGCAGCACCTCGCCGGCCTGAGACAACCGCATCCGCCGGCCCACGCGCTCAAAGAGCTGCAGGCCAAGGGCTTGTTCAAGCCACAAGATTTGCCGGTTGACTGCGGACGAGGCAACATTCAGCTCGCGCGACGCAGCCCGGATAGATCCAGCTTCGGCAGCGGCAAGAAAATACCGCATCGCCGGGCTGTAGAGGTTCCGGGCCAGCTCCTGTGCGCGCGCTGAACGCATACTCAACCGTCCTTATGGCATCAGAATTGTCGTGCCTGTGGTTTTCCGGCTTTCTAGATCGGTATGCGCCTGGACCGCGTCGGCCAAACGGTACTCTTGGTTGACCGCGATCTTCACAATGCCCTTGGAGACGACATCAAACAGATCGCCGGACGTCATCTCCAGCTGTTCGCGGGTCGCGATATAGCTGAAGAGCGTTGGCCGGGTTGCAAAGAGGGAACCCTTTTGTGCGAGCAACGCGAGATTGAAATCCTGGATCGGGCCGGAGGACTGACCGAAGCTGACCCACAGCCCACGTGGCTTCAGGCAATCCAGCGACCCTGGATAGGTGTCCTTTCCCACAGAATCATAGACAACGTCACAGCCCTTGCCGCCGGTGATTTCCTTGACCCGCTCAACGAAGTTTTCGGTTCTGTAGTTGATGACATGCTGGTAGCCGTTGGCCTTCGCCAGATCGACTTTGTCTTGCGACCCTGCAGTGCCAATCACCGTTGCTCCAAGATGGGCTGCCCATTGTCCGGCGATCAGGCCGACGCCCCCGGCTGCGGCATGAAAAAGAAGGGTCGTCTCTGGGCCGACATTGAAGGTTTGGCGGAGCAAATACTGGGCCGTCATTCCTTTCAGCATCATGCCGGCCGCGGCTTTGTCATCGATCGCATCTGGAATGACCACAAGGCGGTCAGCCGGAATGATCCGCTCTTGAGTATAGGCACCAAGCGGACCGACGTAGGCCACACGATCACCCGGCTTGATGTGGGACACCCCCTCACCGACTGTCTGAACAATACCCGCGCCTTCATTTCCTGGGATGAACGGCACGCCATCGGGGGCCGGATAAAGGCCGGACCGGAAATAGGTGTCGATGAAATTAAGACCGATCGCCGTATGCCGGATGCGCGCTTCACCAGGGCCCGGCTCGCCCACCTCTACATGCTCCCAGGTTAAAACATCGGCGCTGCCTGTCTCATGCACGCGGATTGCCTGTACCATATCAACTCCCACAGATTTTCATCATGATTGCACGCAAACAACTGGTGCAGATCCTTGCAAAGACCATATCCAGCCCGTCGCAACGATGCCAGCGCGAAACGAAGAACACACTGTTTACAGTGCATTAGAAGCTAGAGCCGGGAAAAGTTCTCGTTGAGTGACCGATCAATCCACGCGATCGATCAGCTGCTGAACCGCGGACACTGAGAAGAGGTAAAGGCTGGCACCAGTAAACAGGACAGCTGCCCAGGTGCTCAACACCATCCCATCCCAGATCGCAAGCGCAGCAAGCGCCATCCAGACAAGCGTGACTGGAAGGGTCAGCCAGCGCCAGCGTTTGACGCGGACTGGGTGAACAAACCGGATCGGCGCAAATGTAAGAACACAGCACACGATTACAGCGGCAATCGTGAAGGCTTCGGACGGCGACAGCACCATGAGACCGAACACCACCATATTCCAGCCTGCCGGGAAGCCCTTGAAGGAGCCGTCCGGCGTTTTCATGCCGTTGTCTGCGAAATAGAGCGCACCGGTGAACACAACGAGGCCGCCGCAGATCCAGTTCCACGGGCTTGAGAGCATCAGGCTCCAGGACAGCGCAAAGGCGGGCAGGAACACATAAGTGGCATAGTCGATGACAAAATCGAGGGACGCCCCAGACCAGCGCGGCAGGCGTTCCGCAATGTTGTACTTGCGCGCAAGTGGACCATCAATGCCGTCGACGAAAAGTGCCAGTCCAAGCCAGGCAAACATCTCGTCCCATTTGCCCTGTGCACAGCAAGCAGCGCAATCAACGCAATCGGGGCTCCGGAAGCTGTCAGAATATGGATCAAAAACAGCGCGGGTTCCGGCGCGACTTTGCCAGGCGTTACGTCCGTCACGGGCCTAGGTCCTCGTTTAAACAATAAAATCCGCGCGGAGTTGCATTTCTTTTTCCGTGGCGCGGCGGCTCCCAATTCTTCGCCCTGATAAGAGTGCTAAGGAGTCAACAGCCTCTATTTGTATTGCAAATCGATGACAGTGTGAACCGCAAAAGCAGAGAAACACTTCAAACTGCAATGTTTCTAAGAAGCGCCTTGGCCGAGAACCATTCCAAGCGCAAGCGCACCGCCCCACACCAGCAAAAATATCCCGATCCCGATTGGGAAAGCCCGGCTGGGAAATGTTTTTTCCAAAGCCATTACCGCGCCAAGCAATGCAATCCAAAGGATGTTCATCAACCCGACCGCAAACATCACCGTCATCACGGCCCAGCAGCAACCAAGGCAGATCCAACCCTGTGCCAGTCCCTCACGAAAGGCAGAATGGGCGCTATAATCGCCTTTGTTCCGGGCAAAGGACCATCTGGGATACCAGCAGCGTTCTAGACAGGCGCGCTTGGCAGGCGTGAATTGATACAGGCCCGCGGCAAGCAAGACAGACGTGGTGAGTGCCATACTGACCGGCGCCATCATGTCGGACAACGCACCGATCTTGGACAAACCAACCTGCGCGATAGTCGCAACAACCGCATAGCCGATCCAGACAGCGAGATATCCAATCACGACGGAAACGGTCACAGAAAAGGCTGATTTGGTCTGAGTGCCCTCAATAGAGACGTACTGGTGAAAGGCTTTCACCATGGGCGTCGCGGACGGCACCATCATGGCCAGTGCCATCATGGCCCACATCATGAAAATCTTGGCAATATCGGCGCCCGTCAACGCCACGCTGGGCATGCCGAACGTTGCGCCAGCCGGCAAACAAAGGGCTGCAAGTGCTGCCCTGGCCTCTTCCGGCAAACCGCGCATGAAATTGAACTGATTGAACAGAATCATTCCCGGCCCGGCTTCAGCCATGTCCATACTTGGAACCATGGCCGCGACCATAACAATTAGATACGACCAGCCGCTCACTGTCAGCGCCGCGACGACCAAAAGAACTAGCGGCCATCCCCGCTGCGGTTCGTCGATTTGCGGTTTCAGGCCATCAGGAGAATGCAAAACAGTCATATGTGTTGTCTTGGGCCGGTCTCATTGCCAATTTCGAGCAGAACCTATCGTGGAATTCAGCTCAACGAATTGATATTTCTCATGGAGCCGACCACACCCGCTGCGCATTGACGATCCAATTGCCGACCTGCGTGATTTGGTCCAGTTGATCTTTCTGAGGTATAGCCCAACATCACTAGGCAAGTTGCAACAAGTCTTTAAGTGCGGAAACGATCATGGCCCGGGCGAAAAAAGAAATCACGTGTGATTCAGTTGTTGTCGGTGGTGGACCGTCTGGGCGAATCACTGCGCTGGCCCTGGCGAAGACCGGCATCAACACGGCTTTGGTCGCCCCTTTTGAAGCACCTCAAGATGCTCGGACGACAGCTCTCTGGCAAAAATCGATCGATCTCCTCAAGGACCTCGGCATCTGGGACGACATTCTGCCAACGGCAGAACCCTTGAAAACAATGCGCATGATCGATGGGTCCAAACGGCTGATCCGTTCGCCAGAAACCCTTTTTGAAAGCGCAGAACTTGGCGTTGAAGAGTTTGGCTACAACATCATCAACGCCGAACTGAACAAGGTGCTGGCCGCGGCCTGTTCCGCTGAGGACAACCTCACTTGCCTCGATGACCTCGCTGAAAACGCTGCTTTTTCCGACGACAAAGCCGTTATCACCACTAAAACCGGCACAACCGTTTCTGCAGATCTCGCTGTTGCAGCCGATGGCCGTAACTCGCTTCTGCGGACTTCGGCCGGGATAGAGGTCAAGCGCTGGTCCTACCCACAAACCGCCCTTGTTCTCAATCTCGCGCACACGCTGCCGCACCGCGGTATCTCGACCGAATTCCATACCCCAACCGGACCGTTCACGCTGGTTCCGCTGCCCGGCCGGCAGTCCTCTTTGGTCTGTGTTGAGACGGCAGAAACAGCGGACCGGTTGAAAACCATGGACAAGAAACTGCTCGCCCGGGATTTGGAAGACCGGGCACACTCCATTCTCGGCAAGTTCACGGTGATTTCCGAACCGCAGACCTTCCCGCTGTCTGGTATGACGGCCCACTCGGTGATTTCAAATCGTTTGGCTTTGGTCGGGGAAACGGCGCATGTCTTTCCACCAGTTGGCGCGCAGGGCCTGAACCTGTCCATGCGGGATATCTCCGATTTAATGTCAGCTGTGGCCGCGGCTCAGGCAAAAGGACTGGACATCGGCAGCCCGGAAGCCCTCAGAACTTTTGAACACAAGCGAATGACCGATATCCGGTCCAGGACCAATGCGGTCGATATGTTGAACCGCTCCCTCTTGACAGATTTCCTGCCCGTTCAGGCAGCCCGAAGCGCAGGTATGTATCTGGCGGGCAAGATTGGCCCCTTCCGGCGTTTGCTCATGCGCGAAGGGATGGCGCCGGGAACCGGATTTCAGCTGCGCTCCTAACATGCCTCAGTATAGGTGCTTCAGCGCGACGACTTTCTGCTGTGGTAGGTCAAGGCCATCCCGATCATCTGCCTCAACTCCGGCAAAGGCAGTGGTTTGGCGAGGGAAAGGTGCAGGCTGCGGTCTCCGCCGAAAGCGAGGTCTGGAAAAAGACCCCGCCATTCCGACACAAGACTGGTGCTGCAAGAAACATAAAGGGCTATGTCGCCCAACTCAGAACCATCTCTCGCGATCCGGATCGTCGTGCCCGATTTGGGTTTCTCGGTCAGATAGCTCGGCTGCCCCCATTTGAGCGTTTCGACAATTTTGCCTGCGCCATCTGTTTCGACAGCCGTCTCGAGGATCAGGCGGCGAAGCTCCAACAATCCGTCACGAATTTGGGGTGGTTCCCGCTCGATTAGTGACAATGCGTCGGCTTCTGGCACATCACCCTCCCCGCATGACTTCTGCAAACCCGGTCGGCAGTGCGCCTGTGGTGATGGCCCAAATGAAGGTGGTGACCGTGACAATCGACACAAGCGTGCCGATCAGGACGAAGCTCGAGGCGCGCTGCACATAAGTCCCATAGTGCTGGGCAATCACGAACACGTTTGTCGCTGGGGGCAAACATGCCATCAAGACGGCGGTCGCGATCCAAACGGGATCAATATTGCCGAGCCACATCAACAGCATGAAGATCAGCAACGGGTGTACGATCAGTTTCACCGCTAGAACAATCGGCAGTTCAATCGGGATCCGGCCAATTGGCCGGATTGCAATGCTGACCCCCATGGCAAAGAGTGCACAAGGCGCTGCGGCGTTGCTCAAATAAGTCAGGAGTGTCGAAAACGCCTGGGGTTGCTGCAGCTCAAAAGCAGCAGCCAACACCCCTGCGATGGTCGCCAGAATGAACGGGTGACTGAAGATCCGCCATAGAATGCTTTTGATCGTATCTGCGATGCTTTGATCTTCAGCGCCCGCGACCGCCATCATCATCGGCGCCAGAATGAACATCAGGGCGTTGTCGAACGACAGGATAAGCGCCGTCGGCACTGTCGCTTCTTCTCCGAGAACCGCGAGCGTTAGACCGGGGCCCATATAGCCGACGTTGGAATAAGCGCCTGCGATCCCGAGAATGGTTGATTCGGCAATGCTGCCCCGTGTGGCGACAACACCGATACAAAAGGCAACGGCAAACACGATATACGTTGTGAATGTCGTTGCGGCGATGAACGCGAAGTTTGCCAGCTCCTCGAACGGAGTGCCGGACAACAGCCGGAAAAACAATGCGGGCAGCGCCAGATAGACGACGAAAAAGTTCATCCAGCCGAGACCGGCTTCCGGGATCTGTTTGATTTTTCCGGCCGCATAGCCCAGGAAAATCAACCCGAAAAACGGTAGGGAAAGCGAGATGACGTTCTGCATACTGGATTCAAAATACTTGTGATTGGCAGGTCGGTTGAGGTCCACCTCGGCTCGATGCTTGCATAATGCTGCGGCCTTCGATATTGACCCCTGCATGCAAGACGGCGCGCCGGATCGCATTCCAAACAGGTCTTGCGGCGAACCGCAAGGCCATAACGTTCCGCAAGCCGCTTGTCCCGTGTGCTTTTGACGGGACGGTGAAAAAAACTCAGGCCATGTGGACCGGGACTGTCCACCATCAGTGACCAGCTCAGCTTCTATGACGTTTCGAAACCACCTTGAGAGCCTTCTGCTGTCAGCGGCGATTGGCCTTTTTCGACTGTTCCCGGTGGATTTTGCCTCCTGGTTGATGGGCCGTTGCTGGCGCTGGATTGCACCGATGAATGCTCGCCACAAACGGGCGCTGACGCATCTGAAAAACGCGTACCCGGACATGCCGCTCAAGGAGCGGGAAAAAATCGTTCTGGGGATGTGGGACAACCTTGGAAGGGTCGCTGCCGAGACCTTCCATATCGACCGGCTCTTGCATCAAGATCATCGGTTCGAGGCCGATGCCGACGAGATAACGCAGGCGGTTCTTCGCGGCGAACAGGCCGCGCTGTTCGTGTCGTTTCACAGTGGCAATTGGGAAATGTGCGTTCAGCCCGCCGTGATGGGTGGCCTTGAGATTACCGGGGTCTATCAGGCTTTGAAGAACCCGGAGGCAGATAAGGCGCTTCGCTCCTTGCGCAAGGATCTTTATAAGGGTGGTTTGTTGTCAAAAGGCCACCAGACAGCGCGGAAGATCCTGTCGACCCTGAAAGCTGGCGGGATTGTCGCCATCATGGGGGATCTTCGCGAGACCCGGGGAATTCAGGTCCCGTTTTTCGGTCAGATGGCTTATGCGAACCCCATTCCTGCCTCTCTTGCCCGCTCCTGTGGTGTGCCGATTGTCCTTGGACGGGTGATCCGAAAGAACGGCGTGAACTTCCGCATAGAAGGGCGCGCAATCTCCGTGCCCGTCACAGATGACCGGCAGGCGGATATTGAAGCGGCGACTATCCGGATCCACGAGATTTTTGAAGAATGGATTCGCGAGCATCCTGAGCAATGGATGTGGATCCATAAGAAATGGGCCGCAGCTGGAAGCGCCGCTCCGGCGAGGGACGCTGCGTAAGCAGGCCGCGCCTGTCCGCCTTTCGGAGCAGTTGCAGTGCAACATTTGAAAGATATGCTAGGGCCACAATTGTGGAGGACAGCATTTTGACCAAAACCCCGAGCGCATTTTACAAACCCCTTGCGATTGGCGCGCCGGATCCCTTCCGTGAACTGCCCGTTACCCTGGAGCGGATGATCCATTTCGTTCCGCCGCATATTGAGAAAATGCGCGCCAAGGTGCCGGATCTCATTGCCAAGGTGGACGTGGTCCTCGGCAATCTCGAGGACGCAATTCCCGCCGATGCCAAAACGGACGCACGCCGTGGCTTCATCCAGATGGCCCAAGACAACGACTTCGGCCAAACGGGGCTTTGGACACGGGTCAACTGCCTGAACAGCCCCTGGTTTTTGGATGATCTGATGGAAATCGTTCCGGCAGTTGGTGAGAAACTCGATGTCATCATGCTGCCGAAAGTCGAGGGTCCTTGGGACATTCACTATCTCGACCAGCTTCTTGCGCAGCTTGAAGCGAAGGCGGGCATTCAAAAACCGATCCTCATTCACGCGATCCTTGAAACCGCCGAAGGGGTGAAGAATGTGGAGGCGATTGCCGCTGCAAGTCCGCGAATGCATGGCATGAGCCTGGGTCCGGCTGATCTTGCAGCCTCGCGCGGTATGAAAACCACACGGGTTGGCGGTGGACATCCAGATTATGCTGTTCTTGCAGATCCAACCGAAGGCGCGGCAAGAACGGCTTACCAGCAGGATCTTTGGCATTATACGGTCGCAAAGATGGTGGATGCTTGCCTATCGTATGGATTGAAGCCGTTTTATGGGCCGTTCGGCGATTTTTCCGATACCGATGCGTGCGAGAGCCAATTCCGCAATGCGTTCCTGATGGGCTGCCTCGGTGCCTGGTCTCTGCACCCAACACAAATCGATATTGCCAAACGCGTCTTCTCGCCAGATCCCGGCGAAGTGGCCTTTGCAAAGAAGATCCTGGAGGCCATGCCGGACGGAACGGGCGCGGTCATGATTGATGGAAAGATGCAAGATGACGCGACCTGGAAGCAGGCCAAGGTGATTGTTGACCTGGCTAAAGTTGTCGCATCCAAGGATGCAGAACTTGCAGCATTGTACGGTCTTTAGATTTCGGCAAGTTTGCCGAGCTAATATTGACACTTAGACCCCTTGCATGTGCACAATAGGAAAGCTAATTCCTGCACATGCAAGCAGTTGGCGATTGAGTAATCATGCGTACGGCGAAATTCAAAATAGGTCAGGTGGTTCGGCACCGGGTGTACCCCTTTCGGGGGGTAATCTTTGATGTCGACCCGACCTTCAACAACACCGAAGAATGGTGGGATGCCATTCCAGAAGACGTTCGTCCGAAACGTGATCAGCCGTTTTATCATCTGCTCGCCGAGAACGATGAAACCGAGTATGTCGCTTATGTCAGCGAACAGAATCTCGTGCCCGACATGACCGGAGAGCCGGTGCGCCATCCTCAGGTTGCTGAGATCTTCGAAGAACAGTCAGATGGGTCTTATCTGCCGCGGTCTGTGGAGATGCACTGAAGATCTTCCCGGTTAACAGCTCCGAAGATTGAATGCCGGATCACCAGGTCCGGCTTTTTGTTGGCCACGTCCCTGTTTTTCCGACACAAACAAAAAGGCCGGAGCATTTTCGCTCCGGCCTGATCGGATACTATCACTAAGAAGAGATCTTACTGGTTGGCCGCGTTCTGTGCGTCAATCAGCTTCTGACGTGCTTCATCAGCCCGTTTCTGCAACTCGTTCTGCAATTCTTCCTGACGCTTTTGCAGCTCAGCAATGTCCATCGGCTCGCCGTCATAAACCTTGGTGAAGCCAATCAGCGTGACGTCGAAGGCGATTTCCTTGCCTTGCTGGTTGAACGGGATGACCCGCATGCCACCGCCTTGCTTCATCGCGTTGACGAAGTTGCTGTCGATTGCCAACTCGGCATAACACGCATTCGGCGCACAGATGCTGTACTTTCCCTGAACCGGCTTGCTGTCATCGATCTGGATGCGAACGCCCGGCTGAATCAAAACCCCGGTCGGCACAGCCACCAAGAGCTTCTTCCGAGCTTCACCCTCAACTTCCTGGATGGCGACGTTGCTCAGGAACTGACCGGTATTCGTCCGCAACTCAATAGAAATAAAGCAGACTTCCTTGTTGTTGGTCTGCTCGTTCGCATTACACGCTTTTGTCCAAGGGCTCTCTTCTTCCTGGGCAATTGCGGGAGCACTTGCGAAAGAAGACAGGGTCACGAGCGCGGCGGCGGCGCCAGCGATCAATCCTCTTTTCAAAACACTCTTCATCGAAACGTCCTCAATCGTGGATGTGCAAATCTTTGCGCTGTTCTGTGACATTCCGCATACAACCGCAAGACCCGGCCGCGCTTTCATGTCGGTTTTCCATGGTAAGACATCCAATTTGGGCAAGAGGGTGACCGATATGCAACGCACTTTCCGATCTGCGAAACAATTCTGAATATCCAACAGTTTCCTGCTTGTTCGGCGCGCTGCCTTTATTTCCTTGTGGTACGCTTTTGAAATGAGAATCAACCGGTTTTCCGTATTTGTCATGTTCAACTGGCCGCGACATTCAGAAAAAAGCAGTTGTGCGAAAATCGCACAGGCGTTGCTGTTTGCCGTTTCTCTCGGCATGGCCACTGTGCTTTCGACAGTTTTTGCTCCCGCTGCATATTCGGCCGACGACTCGGTCAAATGGTCTCATGGCATTGCGATGCATGGCGAACCGGCTCTGCCACCTGATACGCCTTTGCCATACGCAAATCCTAATGCACCGAAAGGCGGTTCCATCACGTTGGGTGTTCAAGGGACTTTCAACAGCCTGAATTCTTTCATCGTTCAAGGTGGCTGGACATCTGCCCGGGGTATGCGGGAACGTCAGTTCGGCAACAACATCTTTGAAAGCCTGCTGGTTCGGTCTTATGCAGAGCCGTTTTCCCTTTACGGGCTGCTCGCACAGCGCGTTCGAATGCCAGATAGCCGCGAATGGATCGAGTTTGAGCTCAATCCGGACGCCAAATTCTCAGATGGCTCGCCAGTGACAGTTGAAGACGTGATCTTTTCTCTTGAAATCATTGAGGAAAAGGGACGTCCGCCATTCCGTAACTGGTATGCGCAGATTAAGGAAAAGAGTGTCACTGCGCCCAACCGGTTGAAACTGGTCTTTGAAAACGGCGACAACCGGGAACTGCCCCTGCTGGTTGCCCTTGCCCCGATCTTTTCCAAAAAACACACAGATGCCGAGACGTTCGACCGCTCGACCCTCACACCGCTTATTGCCTCCGGCCCCTACACATTTAAGACCATCGAACCAGGCCGGCTGGTGATTTACGAGAAAAATCCGGACTACTGGGCGAACGACCTACCCGTCAAAAGGGGTTTCGACAATTTCGATGAGATCCGTGTCGAATACTATCGCGATGAGACCACGCTCCAGGAATCATTCAAAAAAGGCCTCATCGACTTTCTGAAATTCGGTGATCCCGTTCGCTGGGCCACAGGCTTTGACTTTCCTGCCGCCAAGGATGGCGATGTCATAAAGCTGGAGATCCCGCGTGGTGTTCCAGCGCCCACGCAAGGCATGGCGTTCAACACCCGGCGAGACCAATTTTCCGACCGGATGACCCGCAAAGCACTCAGGATGCTGTTCGACTTCAAGTGGGTGAACGACAATCTCTACTATGGGCTCTACAGGCGGACAGCGGGTTATTGGGACAATTCCGAACTGTCGTCGATCGGCCGGCCTGCGAGCGCACGAGAACGCGAGCTGCTTGCCCCCTTCCCCGATGCCGTTGACCCGGACATTCTGGAAGGCACGTGGCGGCCGGCAGACGCGGATGGCTCCGGCAGGGACCGGAAAGTTCTCCGTGCGGCCCTGAATGAATTCAAGAAAGCCGGATACGCGCTTCAAGACCGCAAGCTGATCCATCAGGAAACAGGCGAACCGCTCAGCTTCGAAATCCTGTCCAAGAACGAGGACGAGGAAAAACTGGCCCTTGCCTATATCCGGACCCTGGAATTGCTTGGAATAGAGGCAACGGTTCGCAGTGTAGATCCGTCCCAGTTCGAAGACAGGCGCACACGGCGCGATTTCGACATGGTGTTCAACACCTGGACGTCTTCGCTGTCTCCGGGCGCGGAACAATACGGGCGCTGGTCATCACAAGCTGCTGAAACTGAGGGATCCTTCAACTTCGTCGGGGCCAGCGAACGGGCGATTGACGCCTTGATCGACGAAATCGTCGGTGCCCGGTCCAGGGAACACTTTGTCGATGCGGTGCGCGCCTTTGACCGGGTTTTGATCTCAGGGGCCTACTCGGTACCGCTTTATCACTTGCCCGATTATTGGGCCGCACACTGGAAACGCGTTTCCCCGCCAAGCCACCATTCTCTTTATGGGGATGAACTGGACACGTGGTGGTCAACCTCACTCAACTGATCGGACCTACGGACGACTTGAAAAATGAAAGTAACGCCTGAAAGCCTGGTGCAGGAACATCATGAAAGCGGAGCCTGGTCCGATTTGCCGCTTGATGAAATTTTCCGCCAAACCGCCGAAACCCACCCTGACCGTGTCGCCATCGTCGATGCGCCGGATCGCGCAACCTGGACAGGCGGCGCACCACGCCGACTGACCTACGCTGAAGCGGATCGCGAGATCGACAAGCTTGCCGCGTTTTATGGCGCTGTCGGGCTCACGCAAGATCATGTGGTTGGTGTCCAATCGCCCAACACCGTAGACACCGTCATTGCAATATTGGCCGCCTTGCGTGCCGATTTGATCGTTTCCCCGCTGCCCCTTCATTGGCGGCAGAAGAACGTTCTGGATGCGCTTAATTCGATCGGTGCGAAGGGTCTGATTGCGGCAGACCGGATTGAAACGCGCGATGTTGGCACAGCCGCGCGGGATGTGGCCGCGGAACTGTTTTCGCTGCGCTTTGTGTTCGGTCTTGGAAAAGACGTGCCAGACGGGTTGATCGAACTTGGTCCAATGCTTGCCGAGATGGGGGATGACCTGAAGTTCGAGCGAACCGAACCACGCCCGGACCCTGCGGATCATGCCGCGACCATTTGCTGGAGCCGGAGCGGCGAAGAAAACATGCCGGTCAGCCGGTGCCACAATCACTGGACGTCCTGCGGCACTTTGGTGATCAGCGAAGCGCATATCAAGGAAGCGGGCAATATTGTCCTCCCCTATTCCCTAAGCGGGCTGACGGGTCTTGGCGGCGGGCTTGTGCCCTGGCTGATGACGGCAGGAACGCTTCATCTTCATCACCCGACGTCGCTTGCCAATCTTGCCGACCACGCCAAAGCCGTTAAAGCGGATGTTGTTCTCGCACCGGGACCACTTGCGCAGACACTGGACCGTAAGCTTGGCGATGTGAACACGACCCTCCTGGCTGCCTGGAACATCTCCTCGCCGCAGCCAACAACGTTCGTACCGCGCAGGCGCATGGTTGATCTCAATATCGCCGACGAATTTGCCCTGACGGCCCACGCGCGGGGGCCGAGTGCGAAATCAAGGCCCATACCCTTGGGAAAGCATCAGGGGCCAGAGGGGTGTGAAAGCGGGCCAGCCCTAGTCGAAATCGCCGTTTCTGAGACATTTGAAGACCAAATGCCGACCTTGCTGGTGCGCGGTCCAATGGTGCCCGATATCGGGTGGCGGACCCTAAACGGCAATCAGCGCCGCCTGCGGTGGGAAGGCAACGGATATCTGAATACAAATATAAGGGTCTCTGTAACCGATGAAGGGCTGAATGGTTTTGGCGTGCCGGGTCTTTATGCCCTGGGCACCGGAAACCTGGAGACGATTGATGTTATCTATTCGTCTTATCCCGGGATACGGGAAGCGGCCGCGTTCGTTGTCGAAGACCCGGTCCTTGGTGCGCGCATGTACGCGGCCCTTGTTCCAGAACCGGGTCACGTGCCCGATGCCGGTGCGTTTTTTGCCTATCTTGATGCTGAAGGAGTTGACCTTGCCAAAATCCCTCACAGAGTGTTGATATTGCAATCGTTGCCGCGAAATGACGACGGTACCGTGTGCCGGGACCGATTGACACTCCGCACACAAAGGCTGCCTGCGGCTGTCGCGTAATATAAGAGGGACCTGATGAAGGCAGGTCGATGGTGGGAAATGGGATGGACGTAGAAACCTCGCTCTCTTGGCGCGGACCTTACTGGTATGTGGGACGGTGCCCTCTCCGTCCAGCGTCTTCCCATGCTGAGAACGATCAAGATGTCTCTCTCATGGGACTGTTTGATCGCTCACTCTCCCCACCGCAACAACTGCCGGCGGCGGTAATCGTCGACATCCAAGACATCCCTATCGAAAAAAGGCGCCCATTTTTTCTTTGGCTGGCAGAAGAGATCCGAACTCTGCCTTGCGATGTTCCGCTTTACATTCTGACTGGAAGCGAAGATGAGCCGGTCGACGGGCTTCGACCAATGGCGATCCTGGAACGGTCAGTTCCAGATGACATCCTGGTGATGCTGATTTGCATTCATCAACGGGCCCTACTTCGTTCGGAAGAAGCTCGGATCCGCCGGCGCATCTTCGGCAGGATCCCCGGGTTTGGTGCAGCACCACACTACACCGGCGGCAGCGGCCTGATGGTTGTCGGGGTGAGCGGACGTTTTCTGGAATGGCAGGCGGCAAGCAGCCACAATGTGGAAGTCGTCGGCGCGTTTGACGGGGGCATGGCCACCGAATTCATGGCGCAGCGGGCGTTTGACGCGGTGGTCATCGACAGCACGTCCGAAGACACCATCGATTACATGCAGCAAATCAGGCGGGACGCCCGCTTTGCGAGCTTACCGGTGTTGGCTGTGTGTGAAGACCCAGAAGATGTCGTTACCTTGTTCCGGAATGGGGCCTCAGACGTCCTTCTTGGAAGAAACAGCCCCGAAACACTCAACCGGAGGCTGGCGTCAGCAATTCGCCTTGGCAAACGGCGCCGTCTCGCCGACCGCATTCTCTCAGAGAGCCATATGTGGCTTCAGCAACAAATTACCGTCGGCGGTCTCGATCAAGATCGGTATGAGCATTATCTGGAAACGACAGCCAACGCGATGGCTGCCCGCGGTCTCGACCTTTGGGAAATGCGGCTGTCTCCGGAAAATTTCAATATTCCGGCTTCAACCGCAGAGGACCTTGCGGAACTGAACGGCACTTTGCTGTCCGTTGCGGATGCCACAAGCCGGGATGAAGATCTGGTTTGCCTGGTCCGCGGTCTTGGCCCTGTGGCTGTCCTGAAGAATGAAGCCGGAACTTTGCGCCTTCAAAAACGGATAAACTCCATTCTCGCTCACACGGTGATGGCTCCCTGAGCCCAGTTCACAATATGTAGATCGGACCTCGGGGCATTTCCCCGGCGCACTCATCCTGCTAGTCTGGCAGTGAGAGTACAAATACTGCAACAAACCCAAGGTCTCCCGGATGAGTAGCACCCCAGCAATCACCATCGATATCGTCTCAGATGTGATGTGCCCCTGGTGCTATATCGGCAAACGCCGGCTCGAAGCTGCGCTTAAACAAGTGCCTGACATTCCAGTCGAAGTCCGCTGGCACCCGTTTCAGCTCGATGCAACGCTTCCCAAAACCGGTAAGGACCGGAAGCAGTATCTGAGCGACAAGTTTGGAGGAATGGAACGGGCGAATGCCTTCTATTCCCAAATCAAAGCAGCCGGCACGGAAGAAGGCATCCCGTTCGACTTTGACGCCATCAAGCTGTCGCCGAACACTCTCGATTGCCATCGGCTCATTCTGTGGTCTCGAGCCGACGATGTGCAAGATGATGTGGTGGAGCGCCTGTTCAAAGCTTATTTTGTCGATGGCGAGGACCTGACACAGTCCGAACTTCTGGTCCGCATATCAGAAGAAGCGGGGATGCAATCGGATCTCGTCGAGCAACTGCTTGAGACAGAGACCGATCTCGACAAAATCATTACTCAGATTGGCAAAGCCCAGGAATCCGGCGTGACCGGTGTTCCGTGCTTTATCATCGACGGACGTTTTGTGCTTGCAGGCGCAGAAAAGGCCGAAACCATTGCAGCCGGTATCATGCACGCCGATGCGACACGCACCGACGTAGAAGCAGAAACCGCGTCATGATTGGTTTGGCTTACTTTTCGTAAGGCGCGATATCGACGAATCCGAGTTCAGTCGTTGGGTCAAGACGGAAGTCAACTATCCGCCGGACCTGCCGTTTCTTTTCCATCTTCAAGCGTTTCCACGCCAACGCGGCAGCGGCCTTCGGATAAACGTGGAAGCCTCGGGGTGCCGTTGACAAATTCTCAAGACCCAGTGTCCGGCGCAAGACACCATTGCCATAGCGAACAGCGAACTCGTGGCGGATGTCACGCGACCAATGTTCCGTGGTGACGGAGATGTTCAGGCAATCGTGGTTTTCGACCCGGTGCGGGCCATAGAGCGGCCAGTGCATCATCTCGCCGGCCTCCAGGTCGTGCACCTCGGCATACTCGTCAAACCACGGCTGATACGGAACTTCCTCTTCCGTTTCCTGCATCAAGATCTTTTCAAGCGACTCGTCGGTCAAGAACGCCTGATTGACCGGGTATACGTAGACCCGTTTTTTTCCCTGCAGTTGCCAGAGGCTCTGGCCCTGCACATCAGCATGGTAATAAACTTGGATCTTCGGCGAGGACACCAGAAGGGACATGTTGCGCATTGTGGTCTTCAAATGCGGAACACGCGCCTCGAACTCTGAAAAAATCTGGTTGAGGACGCGATCATATTGCGGATCGATGTCCATGATTCGGAATACGTTCATCCACAAACGGCCGTTGCGAATGCAATTGATCACTTCGGTCCCGCTGGTGCTGCCGATTTCCCCATGGCGCCACTCTTTGACATTCTTGTCGTGGCCCATGGTGTTCAAGGTGTATTGATGCGGCTCAAGCTTGTCGATCAGCTTTCCAAGAGCTTCCTCGGAAAACAATCCAGTTGCCGCGAGCCGATGCTTCAGCTTGATGTTCTGACGGTCAAACAGCGCACTGTGTTGATCTTGCCAATTGGCAATGACATCTTGGGTTTGGGAAATCGCATTCATAACGCAGCCAATCATCCAGAGTTGAACGCTGCATATGTATAAGAACAACTTCAATATATTGTAAATATTGACGCTGTACTCGTGGTTAATGCATTAACCATTAGTCCGGTGATTTACCAATCGAAACAACAAAACACCGTTATCTCAATGGTAAAAAATACCCCGCAGAATTTTGCGGGGTATCGAATAGCGTGAATACAACGATCAGCCTTTGAGAATGGACCGTCCGGCGTAGAAAGCTTGCGGGCCGAGTTCTTCCTCGATGCGGATCAATTGATTGTACTTGGCAAGCCGGTCAGAGCGCGCCAAGGAACCGGTCTTGATCTGACCGCAATTGGTTGCGACCGCAAGATCTGCAATTGTTGCATCTTCGGTCTCGCCAGAACGGTGCGACATCACGGCTGTGTAAGACGCCTTGTGTGCTGTCTCAACAGCATCGAGTGTTTCAGACAATGTTCCAATCTGGTTGACTTTCACCAGGATGGAGTTGGCTACGCCCTTCTCAATACCCTGACGCAAACGCGCTGAGTTGGTCACGAAGAGATCGTCACCAACCAGCTGACATTTGTTACCGAAGAGGTCGGTCGCGGCCTTCCAGCCATCCCAGTCGTCTTCCGCAAGACCGTCTTCGATGGAAATGATCGGGTAACGGTTGACCAGGTCTTCCAGATACTTCGCCATTTCCTCAGGATTCAGGATCTTGCCCTCACCTTCCAGAACGTATTTTCCGTCCTTGAAGAACTCGGTCGACGCTGCATCGAGTGCCAGAAACATGTTTTCACCCGGCTTGTAGCCCGCGCTCTCGATCGCCTTCATGACGAACCCGATGGCATCATCCGTGGATGCCAGGTTCGGGGCAAAGCCGCCTTCATCGCCGACATTTGTGTTGTAACCGGCGGCAGACAAAGCTTTTTTCAGTGTGTGGAAGACTTCTGATCCCATGCGGACAGCTTCGCTGAGGCTTTCCGCGCCAACCGGCATGATCATGAATTCCTGGAAATCGATCGGGTTATCGGCATGTTCACCGCCGTTGATGATGTTCATCATCGGAACAGGCAGGGTGCGGGCCGAAGTTCCACCAACATAGCGGTAGAGGGGCAAACCGGTTGCCTGCGCTGCAGCGCGTGAGACAGCAAGTGAAACACCGAGGATTGCGTTTGCACCAAGGCGTGCCTTGTTCGGGGTTCCATCCAGATCGATCATTGCGCGGTCGATTTGGAGCTGGTCTTCGGCTTCCAGGCCACCGATCGTTTCAAAAATTTCGCCATTCACGGCATCAACGGCGTTCTGGACACCCTTGCCCATGTAGCGGTCGCCGCCGTCCCGCAGTTCGACAGCTTCGTGAGCGCCGGTTGATGCACCGGACGGTACAGCCGCGCGGCCGAAAGATCCGTCTTCAAGAAAGACGTCGACTTCCACGGTCGGGTTGCCACGGCTGTCAAAAATCTGACGGCCGGTGATGTCGATAATGGCAGTCATGAATTACTCCTCGTTTGCGCTTATCGGTTCCCAGCATTTGGAAGAACCGCCGCGATAAGTCCGGGGCAGCGATTTCAAACACCGTCTCCCCCAAGCAAAACGGGCCGCAAACTCGCGGCCCAATCGATCAAGCCGGCGAACCGGCGGATTTCTTTACAACAGCATCAATGGCTTTCAGCTCAGCCAGAAGAGCTCCAAGGTTCCGTAGCGCGATCATGTTCGGGCCATCTGATGACGTCGTGTTCTCAGGATCTGGATGGGTTTCGATAAAGACCCCACCAACACCGACAGCAACCGCTGCGCGCGCCAGCACAGCAACCATTTCCCGGTCACCGCCGGAAGATCCGCCAAGACCACCCGGCTGCTGGACAGAATGGGTTGCATCAAAGACCACCGGCGCACCGGTTTGGGCCATGATCGGCAACGCGCGCATGTCGGTCACCAGCGTGTTGTAGCCAAAGCTTGCCCCGCGTTCGGTCAGGAGCACATTCGGGTTGCCGGAATCCGTTATTTTCCGGAGGACATTTTTCATGTCCCAAGGAGCCAGGAACTGCCCCTTCTTGACGTTGATCACGGCACCGGTTTCAGCAGCTGCAACCAGAAGGTCTGTTTGGCGGCACAAAAAGGCCGGGATCTGGAGGACGTCGACCACTTCAGCGACTGGAGCACATTGCTCCGCGTTATGAATGTCAGTCAGGACCGGAAGACCAAATGTCTCTTTGATTTCAGCGAAAATCGGCAAGGCTTCGTTCAAACCAACACCGCGGGTGGCTGAAAGGGACGTCCGGTTCGCCTTGTCGAACGAACTTTTATAGACAACCGGAATTCCTAGACCGCCCGCAATTTCCTTCACCGCAGCCGCGCATTCCAGCGCATGATCGCGGCTTTCCAATTGGCATGGCCCGGCAATCAAGCTGAAGGGCGCGGAATTGTTGAAGGAAACGCTCCCCACGTTCACAGTGCGGTTGGCTTCAGTCATCAAGGATCCTTTGTCTGCTGGGTAACAGCTTCCCGCCCAATTGAGCGAGTAAATGGGGGTGATGTGAATTCGCGTGTTCAATAACCTTCTTTTCCAGAACCTGCAATATCAGGCGGCTCGGAACACGGAATTCATTTTAATCGATTTAAAAAAGCAGGCAGCTCCAAGCGTGTGATTTACGCCACATCCGTTTCACGCAGATAAGAGATACATTCAGTGTTAATACTCTCCGGGGTATTGCCAATATAAAAGAAACGTTACGTCCTGAAGCGTGTTGCGGTAACGCGCTGTCGGATGTGAGCACACGTTGATAAGAGCCACCTGCGTGGCGGAATTTGCAAAAGTTGGAAATTCAGGCATGACCAAACCGATCCGCAAAGCCATCCTTCCCGTTGCCGGTCTCGGAACCCGCTTTTTGCCGGCAACAAAAGCTGTGCCGAAGGAAATGCTGACGATCGTCGATCGGCCGATCATCCAGTACGTGGTGGACGAAGCGCGGGCTGCTGGCATTGAACACATCGTTTTCGTTACCGGCCGCAACAAACAGGTGATCGAAGACCACTTCGACGTGGCCTATGAACTTGAAGACACCCTGAAAGCCCGCAACAAGACAGCGGCTTTGGACCTCCTTGAAAAACATCGCCCTATTCCTGGCTCAACCAGCTTCACCCGCCAACAGGCCCCGTTGGGTCTTGGTCATGCCATCTGGTGCGCGCGCGACATCATCGGCGATGAACCATTCGCGATTCTTTTGCCGGACGTGATCATCAAGTCGAAAGTCAGCTGCCTGAAACAGATGGTCGACCTTTATAATGGAACCGGTGGCAACGTCCTTGCGGTCGAGGAAGTGCCGGACGATCAGACCCAGAACTACGGCATTGTGGAGCTCGCTGAAAAGATAAACGAAAACGCTGCACGCATCTCCACGATGGTCGAAAAACCTGCCCCCGGAACTGCCCCGTCAAATTTGATGATCACGGGACGCTATATTCTGCAGCCGCAGATTTTCGAGCTGTTGTCAAAACAAGATACCGGTGCGGGCGGCGAGATCCAGCTGACGGATAGCATGCTTAAGCTGATGGAAACTCAGCCGTTCTCGTCCATCAAGTTCGAAGGCCGGAGTTTCGACTGTGGCTCCAAGGCGGGGTTCTTGAGCGCGAACATTGCGTTCGGTCTTGACGATCCGAAACTTGCCAGCGAAATCCTGCCCTTCATGCGTGAGATGATCGACCAACCGGCGGCAGCTGAGTAACTGTTCGAAACTGCAGTCTGATCAAAACCCGTCACGAACCGTGGCGAGTTTTATGTTTCACGGCATTGCGCCGCTTCCGAAGTGGCCTCAAAAAGCTGACTTATCCCCACCGGGTGCATTCCGCAGGGGATTCTTAGCTATTTAAGAACTGAAAAGGAAATACCGGCGTATAGTTGAAGTGTTCGAGAAAGGAGACACCGACTATGGCAGCCTCTTGTTTCCGGAAATACGCGGCCGGCGCCATCCTTGGCGCGGCCCTGGCTATTGGCACGGTTTCACCAAGCCTTGCCGCAGATACCAGCGTGTTTCAGTCCATCATCAAGAACCAGATGAGCGCATTTGCTGCGGACGATGCCAAAACGGCATTCTCCTTTGCAACAAGGTCTCTGCAGCAGCGGTTCCAGACCCCTGAGTTTTTCATGCAGATGGTCAAAAGCGGGTATCAGCCGGTCTACCGGCCGAAAGACGTGACATTTGGGCAGTCCAAAATGACCAAGTTCGGTCCGACCCAAGAAGTCTACGTTACCGGTCCCAAAGGCCAGAATTGGCTCGCCCTCTACAGTTTTGAAGAGCAACAAGATGGGTCGTGGCGGATCTCAGGATGCTATCTGACAAAGTCGGACGGGTTCGCAGCATAGAAGACCGGGTCACGTTTCAAGTAAATCACAGCGCGGCGATGTCGCCGCGCGCCCAGTCTTCCTTGGTCTTGGCGTAGAAATCCTCGAACCGGCTCTCTTCAATCGCGTCCCGCATGCCCTGCATCAGTGTTTGATAGTAGGCGATGTTGTTCCAAGTCAGCAGCATTCCGGAGAGAGCTTCTCCTGCGCGAAACAGGTGGTGAAGGTAAGCGCGGCTGTACGTGCTTGTCGCCGGACATGCGCTCTCTTCGTCCAAGGGGCGTGGATCGTCCTGGTGGCGGGCGTTCTTCAAGTTGACCTTACCAAACCGGGTGTAAGCCAATCCATGCCGTCCGGCCCGGGTTGGCATGACACAATCAAACTGATCGATCCCGCGTTTCACGCTCTCCAAAAGATCGTCTGGTGTGCCGACGCCCATGAGATAGCGCGGCTTGTCGACCGGCATGACTGGAGTGGTGATGTCGAGCATTTTCAGCATCACCTCTTGCGGCTCTCCGACCGCAAGGCCACCAACGGAATAGCCTTCCATAGGCAATTTGCCGAGCTCTTCGGCTGAACGGATGCGGAGATCGGGAACATCGCCGCCCTGAACAATTCCGTAAAGCCCCTGCCCCTTGCCTGGGCCGCCCATCTTTTCAAATTGGGTCCGCGAGCGTTCGGCCCATCTCAGCGACAATTCCATGGCCCGCTGAACTTCTTCGCGCGGGCTCGGCAACTTGATGCATTCATCAAGCTGCATTTGAATATCGGAGCCGAGCAAGCCCTGGATTTCGACAGACCGCTCCGGTGTCAGATGATGCTTGCTGCCGTCGATATGGCTTTGGAACCGGACCCCATCCTCATCCAGCTTGCGCAGTTGAGCCAGAGACATCACCTGAAATCCGCCACTGTCAGTCAGGATCGTATGCGGCCAGTTCATGAATTTGTGCAAGCCGCCGAGCCGATCGACCCGTTCGGCGGTCGGGCGCAGCATCAAGTGATAGGTGTTTCCCAAAACCACATCCGCGCCGGTTTCACGGACATGATCGGTGAACATGGCTTTCACCGTTGCCTGTGTCCCGACAGGCATGAAGGCCGGCGTGCGAACAACACCATGCGGTGTCGTGATTTCACCGCGGCGGGCCATACCGTCCGTGGTGATCAGTTTAAAGCCGAATTTCTTGGGGTCGGTCATGAGGATGCGTCCTGGCTTGCGTCTGGAAACAGCAGAGACGCATCGCCATAGCTGTAAAATCTGTACTCGGTGTCGATGGCATGCTGATAAGCAGCCCGCATGGTCTCAAGGCCCGAAAGCGCCGAGACCAGCATGAAAAGTGTCGACCGCGGTAGATGGAAGTTGGTCATCAGTGCATCGATGGCCTTGAAATTGTATCCAGGCGTGATGAAGATCGACGTCTCATCTGCAAACGGCACAATTGTCCCGGTTTCCTGGGCCGCGCTTTCAAGAATACGCAAGGACGTGGTCCCAATGCTGACCACCTTGTTGCCCCGCGCCTTGACCGCTTGAAGAGCTGCGGCGGTTTCCTCCGACACTTCTCCCCATTCGGCATGCATCTTGTGATCATCTGTATCGTCGGCTTTGACCGGGAGGAACGTCCCTGCCCCGACATGTAACGTCACCCGGTGCATCTCAATCCCGCGGTCCTTGATGGCCGCGAGCAACTCAGGAGTAAAATGGAGGCCGGCAGTCGGTGCTGCGACCGCGCCGTCCTTTTCCGCAAAGATCGTCTGATAGTCTTGCCGATCCTGCTCGTCTTCGCCGCGCTTTTGGGCGATGTAAGGTGGCAGCGGAATATGACCGACCTGTGCAATGGCAACATCCAGCTCCGGTCCGGAACAGTCGAACACCAGCAGAACCTCGCCGCCGTCGGATTTTTCCGTTACCGTCGCCGTCAACCGGGCGCCGTTTCCTTCGAATACAACAAGATCATCGACCTGGAGTTTTTTGGCCGGGCGAACAAAGGCCATCCACCGGTCAGCGGCAGATCTCAGGTGCAGGGTGATACTGATCCCTGCTTCAATGTCGCCGCGCCGCCGTTTGCCCTCCAGCTGCGCCGGAATAACCTTTGTATCGTTGAACACAAGCGCGTCTCCCGGCTCCAAAAGAGCAGGAAGATCGCGCACGCCCCTGTCGCTCAACTCAGGTGTTTCACCAGGGCGCACGACAAGCATGCGCGCGGCATCGCGTGGCCGCGCAGGCCGCAATGCAATTCGTTCATTGGGAAGTTCAAAGTCAAATTGATCGACACGCATAAGGGCTCTAGTACTATTTTTGTGGTGGACATTCGTGCCGGGGCACCAGCCTCCCCGCAAGATTTCACGCTCTTAGCCCCATGCTTTGGGTGGGTCAACAGGTGGAATTACGCCACTGCAGCAGAATGCTTCCCGCCGAATACGGTTGATCAGAAACGAAGCTCTGCCAGATTTTATAACTCGCAGATGCAGGTTCCGGACTTGTCGGAAAGCTTCGCCGGTCCCGGTCCGGAGTTTATTCGTGCACTTTATTTTCAACGTCATGTCGAGACTTCACTGAGGAGCAACTCAACTGGCCGATTTGGAAAATGGGCGCGTTGACGAGATTGAAGCGCTCGACCTTAGAAAGTGATAACAATGGTACCGATCGCCATAGCTAATCGTCCGCACCTTTATCGTGGGGAACTGGGCCGAGCTCTGAGCCAATTGGGTGCACCATAGATGGGCCCAGAGCATGTGCGTAGACACCGTTTGACTTAGCTCGATCAAGAGCCGCGTTGAAGGCTCTGATGAATCTCTCGGTCTTATCAGACTTCCGGCAAAGAATCATTTCTCTTTGCGGGTGAAGATAAAATAATCTGTCCATTCCAACGTCTTGAATTCCGTTCTCTGCAGAAAAAATCAAAAAGTCCGGAATATAGGCTAGAAGGACGTCCACACGGCCAGCGCGAAGCATTTGATAACCGGACTGCAGAGTTGGCACCCGCTCGATCAATGCAGCGCTCGTCTTGATATCCTCTGGCAGATGGAAACCGTGGCGGAATGCGATACTTTTTCCCGATAGATCTGATAAGCGCGCAGGTGGAACCACACCGTTTTTTACGTAAGCCACTAAACGAATGAAATTTATCGGATCCGAGAAAACACTCTCCTCCGCGCTCACTGACCCTGCGTCAATTGCAAACTCACTTGTTGGAAACATGCAATCAATTCTGCGATTCTCGAAGTTCTCTGCCGCACGCAATACCGGAACAACCCTAAGCTTGATGTTCCAGTTTTCATCTAGCTGCAGAGCGTTGAACAGATTGAGATAAAAACCACTACCGTCCGGTTCGATTAACTTTCTGATTTCGAAAGCTTCGATATGAATACGCTCTTGAGCCCGCGCTTGGTTGGTTGACACGGTCAATTGAAAAACCAGTGCCGCAACTGTAGCTAGGGGTGCAAATGTCTTGAACATGCTGCCGACCATTTCTGTTAGGCACAAAAACGTCTCATCTATCCAACGCAAATTGAAGCACTTTTACAATATTGCATTTATGTATAGAAAATGATCTCCCAATTGACTTCTTTAATCAATAGATTCAATATTTTTGCATTATAAATATTTGCAACATAAGTCGCAGACAAAAATCGATTGCATTTTCTTTATAACAACATAATTTTTGGATTATTTCAAAAAAAATCAAACAAAATGCAAATTATTAAATATACTGAACGCGTAATTCAGATATAAGTTAGGCTCTCTTCTAGACTTCTTTCCAAAACAACCTAAGTTTAATCTATCAACAACAGAAAACGGCGCAGAGATAACTCCACGCCGTTTCAGCAAATAGCCGATTTTATAGTAAGGCAGCGTCAGCCGCGACCTTTAGTGAGTTGATCTTGTCCGGATTTTGGACAGGCTCACCGCGTTTGATCTTGTCGACATTTTCCATGCCTTCGATCACCTTGCCCCAGGCCGTGTATTGGCGGTCAAGGAAGGTGGCATCGTCGAAGCAGATGAAGAACTGGCTATCACCGGAGTTCGGATCCTGCGCACGCGCCATTGAACAAACGCCGCGGACATGCGGTTCGGCGTTGAATTCCGCCTTCAACTTTGTGCCGGAACCGCCAGTGCCTGTGCCATTCGGGCACCCCGTCTGGGCCATGAAACCTTCGATTACGCGGTGAAAGACGATGCCGTCATAAAACCCTTCACGGACCAATTCCTTGATCCGCGCAACGTGATTGGGTGCAAGGTCGGGACGCATTTCGATCACGACTTCGCCTTGGGTGGTGTCCATGATCAATGTGTTTTCTGCGTCTTTGATGTCAGCCATGGTTCTCTCCTTGGGTATTCAGGGCCAATTGGTGCGGCACCGGTTATCCGGCGTCCGCAGCAACTTGCATCTTGATGATTTTATCCGGGTTTGCAGGCGGCTCACCCTTTGTGATGTTGTCGACGAGGTCCATGCCTTCGACGACCTTGCCAAACACGGTGTATTGACCGTTCAGCCAGTCACCATCATTAAACATGATGAAAAACTGGGAATTGGCGCTGTTCGGATTCTGGGCCCGGGCCATGCCAAGCGTTCCACGCTGGAACGGCTCAGATGAAAATTCAGCGTTCACGTCCGGCTTGTCAGATCCACCGCGGCCGGTTCCGGTCGGATCGCCGGTTTGCGCCATGAACCCGTCAATCACGCGGTGAAAGACGACGCCGTCATAAAACCCGTCGCGTGTGAGTTCCTTGATTCGCGCAACATGGTTCGGAGCAAGGTCCGGGCGCAGCTCGATAACAACGCGGCCATCTTTCAAATCCAGATAAAGCGTGTTTTCCGGATCCTGCTGCGCAACGGCCATAGCCGGCATGAAGATCAGGGACGCCAGAACAGCCAGGGCTGTGAAAATTCGTGACATTGGTAACTCCCGCAGTTCACGTCGTTGACATGGGGTGAATTGGGATCGGCTTAAAAGGTTTCAGTCCGGTCTTGCACGTTGCCGCAGGGGGTCTGCAACAGGATCCGGGACAAAAGCGGAGATTTCCCCGCCCATTTGAGCGATCTGGCGCACCAAAGTGGCCGTAATGTGCCGCACTGCCGGAGATGCAGGGAGGAACACGGTTTTTATGTCCGGCTCCAATGTTCCGTTCATGCCCGCCATCTGCATCTCGTAATCAAGATCCGTTCCATCGCGCAGCCCGCGCACAAGATAGTCAGCCTTCTGGGTGCGTGCTGTATTGATCACGAGATCGGAGAACGCGATCACCTCGATCCGGCTCGCTTCAGCCTCGGAGAACTCGGCCACCGCTGATGTGTGAATCAGCTCGACCCGTTCTTCGAAAGAAAACAGCGGTTTCTTTCCCGGATGAATGCCGATTGCCACGACGACCTTGTCCGCCAGCACGAGTGATTGGCGCAGGATGTCCATGTGGCCGTTTGTTACCGGGTCGAACGAGCCGGGGTAAAGCGCGATACGTGTCATGGGCTCATCCTTACTCTGGCGTTCGCCGCATCACAAGGCATCCGGGCCCGTGAAAGACAATTTCCGCCATGCGACATTGTGTGATGGCGGTCACAGGATTCTTGCCGGACATGGGCCAAAGTGGCGTCATCAACAAACGGCGTGAGCAGGAGCCAAGACGATGAGGAGCAGCAGTTTTTACAAAACAACCGGTCATCACCAGGTTGCCCGTCCCTTTACAGCGAAGACCAAAGCCATGGACCCGATTGCAAATTTCAAACTGGCCTCGATCTTCATCCTGGCACTGCTGACTGTCCTGATCGCAGGCATTATCAGCATGAACGCGAGCAACGCTTCACAGGCACAAGAAGTTGATCAGACAGCACCGCAGGGCATGATGGCAACCAAGACTGACCGTGCTGTCATCCCGGCAAAGGCTGCCAACTGTGAAAGCCAGACATGGGGCGCTTGGAGCGCTGAATGTGCCGCTGAGCTGACCGGTGCCTCAAAGGTTCGCACCGTTTCCTATGTCACGATCGAAAAACAGCCGAACACCGTCAACCAGACCATTTTGGCCCGTTACCCATCGACCAACTGATCCAAAACCTCCAAAATCAAATATCCCCAACGGCAAACAGCGGCTCAGGTTCCACCCTGGCCGCTGTTGTCGTTTTCAGTTTCCCAATTTGCGAAGAAATTCTCCAAATCCGACAAATCCTGACCCACCAGGATCAGCAACAAATTCATCATAGCGTCTGTTTTAATTGACTTATTTCAGGTCAAGAAGCTTTGGCAAAGAGTTTGCTCCTCCAGGATCATCAGCGCTTTAGCGCAGCATCACAGGGAGCAGAATGATGACGAAGACCCACGCAACACGCCGTCCCCGCCCCGCAACTTGGGCCCGGAACACACTGATCAAGAACCATGAGGATCTCGGCATTGCCGCATTGCACGCGGCGCTGGTATGCCAGAACTTTTGTTCAACGGCGCAAACCACCCAACAAGTCTCAACCTGGCACGGCGCTCCGAACATGTCCGGCATTCTTGCAGGTGTTGCAGAGAGTTAAGCTTGCAGCGAAAAACGGAACCCAGAAAAAAAGGGCGGCATATCGATCTCCGAAATGCCGCCCGAATTCTAAGTGTTACTCATCTGAATCTGAGGAGCTGTCCGGTGCATCACCATCGCCCCCCTCGCCTGATCCAGCGTCGCCCTCGGCTGCGCCACCTTCTGGCAATTCGCCTTCGACGAGTTCTTCATCCTCATCAACCTCGGAGATCCCCTCAACGGCGACGACCTTCTCGTCCTCGGCCGTCTTGAAGATGATCACCCCTTGGGTCGCGCGTCCGGCGATGCGGATGCCTTCGACCGGGCAGCGGATCAACTGACCGCCATCCGTCACCAGCATGATCTGATGACTGTCCTCAACCGGGAACGAGGCTATCAAGCCGCCATTCCGGTTGTTCACAGCCATCGCCGTAATGCCTTTGCCGCCGCGGCCGGTGACGCGGTATTCGAAAGACGACGTCCGCTTGCCATATCCGTTTTCGGAGATGGTCAGGATGATCTGTTCCGCAGCACTCATTTCCGCATAGCGTTCCTGAACCAACTCGCCTGCAACAACACCATCCTCATCCGCAGCCCCGCCATTTTCATCCGCCTCGCCGCGCATGGCCCGGGAAAGCTTCAGATATGCGGCGCGCTCCTCGGCATCGACATCGATGTGATGCAGAATTTGCATGGAGATGACGCGATCGCCGTCCCCAAGCCGGATACCGCGTACACCGACTGAGTTCCGTCCGGCAAAGACACGGACGTCTGTTACAGGGAAACGGATACACTGGCCTGAATTCGTGGTCAGCATGACATCCGAATGCTCAGAACATGTGTCGACCCCGACAATGCCGTCGCCATCTTCCAGCTTCATGGCAATCTTGCCGTTCCGGTTGATGTTGACGAAATCTGAGAGCTTGTTCCGGCGCACGGTGCCGCGCACCGTTGCAAACATCACGTCGAGGTTTGCCCAGGTGTCCTCGTCTTCCGGTAACGGCAGAATTGAGGTGATCTGTTCGCCTTGCTCCAATGGCAGCATGTTGACAAGGGCCTTGCCGCGCGAGGTCGGGCCGCCAAGCGGCAGACGCCAGACCTTCATCTTGTAGCAAATGCCACGGGAGGAGAAGAACAGAACCGGCGTATGGGTGTTTGCAACAAACAGACGGGTGACGAAATCCTCATCCTTGGTCGCCATGCCCGACCGGCCCTTGCCGCCGCGGCGCTGCGCCCGGTAAGTGGCAAGCGGCACACGCTTGATATAGCCGCCGTGAGACACGGTCACGACCATGTCTTCGCGCTGGATCAGGTCTTCTTCGTCAAAGTCTGCTCCGCCTTCGATGATCTCGGTCCGGCGCGGGGTCGCAAATTCTTCCTTGATCTCCAGCATCTCGTTGCGGACGATCTCCTGGATCCGCGCCCGGGAGCGAAGAATGTCGAGATAGTCGCTGATTTCGGCGCCGATCTTGTTGAGCTCTTCTTCAATCTCGTCCCGTCCCATGGCAGTCAGGCGCTGCAGCCGGAGATCGAGGATAGCGCGAGCCTGTTCTTCCGACAGCTTGTAGGTGCCGTCTTCCTGAACCATGTGGCGCGGATCGTCGATAAGCCGGATAAGGTCTTCAACGTCCCTGGCCGGCCAGTTGCGTTCCATCAACTGGGCACGGGCGGTTGCCGGATCCGGCGCGGCCCGGATGAGCTTGATCACCTCATCAATGTTGGCGACAGCGATGCCAAGACCAACCAAGATATGCGCCCGGTCGCGGCACTTTTTCAGCAGGTATCGGGTACGGCGCTGGATAACCTCTTCGCGGAAGGCGACAAAAGCCTTCAGCATGTCGGAAAGGTTCATCTGCTCCGGCTTGCCGCCGTTCAGCGCCACTATGTTCGCCCCAAAGGACGTTTGAAGCTGACTGAACCGGTAGAGCTGGTTCAAGACGACATCCGGGACAGCATCGCGCTTGAGTTCGATCACGACCCGCATACCGGAGCGGTCACTTTCATCGCGAATGTCGGAGATGCCTTCGACGCGCTTGTCACGCACCATCTCGGCGATCTTTTCGATCATCGTGGACTTGTTGACCTGATACGGTATTTCCGAAACGATCAGGGCCCAACGGTCCTTGCGGATTTCTTCCGTGTCGACCTTGGCCCGCATCGGCACGGACCCACGGCCCGTCTCATAGGCGCTGCGGATGCCGGAGCGGCCGAGGATCATGCCGCCCGTCGGGAAGTCCGGTCCGGGCACGATCTGCATGAGCTCTTCCAGCGTCATCGCCGGGTTTTCCATGATCGCGATGGAGGCGTCGATCACTTCGCCCAGATTATGCGGCGGGATGTTTGTCGCCATACCGACCGCGATACCGCCCGCGCCGTTGACCAGAAGGTTCGGGAATTTTGCAGGAAGGACGACCGGCTCGGATTCAGAGTTGTCGTAGTTCTCCTGAAAATCGACCGTTTCTTTGTCGATGTCATCGAGAAGCCGGTGCGCAACCTTTTCCAGACGGCACTCGGTGTAGCGCATCGCTGCGGCAGGATCGCCATCAACGGACCCAAAGTTACCCTGACCATCGATCAGCGGCAGCCGAAGGGAAAAGTTTTGCGCCATACGCACAAGGGCGTCATAGATCGCGCTGTCCCCATGCGGGTGGTACTTACCCATAACATCGCCGACCACACGGGCCGACTTGCGGTACGGCTTGTTCCACTCATAGCCGTTTTCATGCATCGAATAGAGGATGCGCCGGTGCACCGGCTTCAAGCCGTCCCGGACATCCGGCAGCGCACGGGAAACGATCACGCTCATGGCATAATCGAGATAGCTGCGCTTCATTTCATCGACGATGGAGACCGGCTTGATATCCGACGGAAGCCCGCCTGAAGGGGTGCTGTTGTCCTGGTCAGCCAAGGAGACACTCATTTGTTTGTTATTGCTGGTGTCTTTATATCCGATTCAATTCGCGGGACCAAATTTGAGGCCGTTTTTAAGCTTGCTAATAATCTCGTAATTTCAATGCGTTACAAATCATATACACAGGCACACAGAAACATTTCGCAAGGCTTGGTCGCGCAAGGGCCAAAAGCCCTGTAAAACGCACGTCAAACGCCAATCAGCCTGTCGGAGACACGCGATGATCGACTTTTACATCAATGCCTTCGCCACGCTGTTTGTGACCATCGATCCTGTTGGGTTGGCCCCAATGTTTCTGGCGATTACGGCCGGCATGAGCTCCGCCGACCGGCGCCGGGTTGCCGTCCGAGCCACCATCACCGCGGCAGGTATTCTCGGCTTGTTTTATTTCACCGGACAGACAGTCCTAAATGTCCTTGGCATCTCGGTTTCCGCCTTCCGGGTCGCGGGCGGTATTTTGTTGTTCCTGATCGCCATCGAGATGATTTTCGGCAAACGCCAGGAACGCAAAAGCGAAACAGCCGAAAAAGCGATGGAGTCTGCTGAAGCGCATCATGCGACCATCAACGAACTCGCCATCTTTCCCCTGGCGATTCCGCTGATTTCCGGTCCTGCCGCCATTTCCGCGATCATCCTCCTGTCCAGCCAGGCCCCGGACACCCTGACCTATGCTGGCCTTGGCGGCGTGATCCTGATCATTCTGATCAGCTGTCTCGGCGCTTTCTTGCTGGCAGAACGCATTGAGCGCGCGCTGGGGGATACAGCTCAGCTGGTCATAACGCGTCTCCTGGGCGTTCTATTGGCAGCCCTATCGGTGCAATTTGTCGCCGACGGGATCCTGGCGTTCCTCGCATAACCGGTTACGGAAGCTCTAAACGGAATTCCTGCGGCGAAACACCGTGCACGCTGTCCCACGCGCGGATGATCACCGTCGTAACACCATCTGGGATCTGAACGCCCGACAAGGACCGGGTAAATGGCTGTTCGTTGACGTGCGGGTGCGCCAAGACCCTTTTGCCAAGAAGATCGCCCTCTGGCGTGTAGACCTCCCAAAGTTCCGCATAGTGGTCCCAGCCGGTATCACCGTGTTTGAGCGTGACAGAAAACGTCCACCCGCCGGCACCCTCTTTCGCCGTTGCACCAACGATCTCAACGTCGCCAGCGACGCTTGCGCCAGAGACGAGCACGCTGATGGTTGCAGCGATGCAGATGGCTCTTCTTCCCAGCATACGAATGCTCCAATGATTTTTTTAATGCGGCCAGTTTGCCGGGAAATCGAGAGCACAAACAGTCAAACTTGCGTCAATGCTGGCTAACTTGACGATTGGCGTGTGCTGCTGAGGGCCTAATTCAAGGGTTTACAAACCAAGTCTGGCTCTTCAGCACGTTGTGAAAACGCAATCCTGGTGCTGGAATCACGAAACCCTTGTCTAACAGTTCGGGTTCATTTTGGTTCCCGCCAAACAGCCCGGACTTTAGTATTTATTTAGAACTCTCGCGCTCTACTGAGCTACAGCTGTTTTATTCTTGTGAGCGCGCCATGCAGTCCGTTGCCAACACGACATATTCTGGTCTTCAAGAACTCGCGTTTGTCGAAGAATCCATGCCGGAATACAATGAGCATATCGTGAAACTCATTTCCGGAGCGCTTTATGAGTGCGAATCTATCGTAGACTTCGGTGCCGGAATCGGAACATTGGCGGACGTTGTACACAAGCAGACAGCTGTGCGTCCGCGGTGCATAGAAATCGACGAAACCGCACAGTCAATTCTTCGCCATCGAGGGTATCAGGTCTCTAACAGTCTTCTCGATCTTCCAGAACAGGTTGGCGGCATTTACAGTTCCAACGTTCTCGAACATATCGAAGATGACCGTGGAGCTATCAAAGACTGTTTTGAAGCTTTGCGGCCTGGCGGAACCTTGGTCCTCTACCTTCCGGCGTTTGAGTTGCTGTTTTCTGGGTTGGATAGGTCTGTCGGACATTATCGCCGGTATTCGAAGCGGGACCTCATCCACAAACTCCAATCTTCCGGCTTCGCTATCAAAGACTGCCACTATGTTGAAAGCTTGGGGTTCTTTGCCAGCCTTGTGGTGAAGCTTGTCGGTTATGATGTCGAGGGCGGTCTCGGCTCGGCGTCTTCCTATGAGTTTTACAACAAGTACGTCTTTCCCCTCAGCAAGAAAATCGACGCTGTTGGAGCGCGGCACTTGCTGGGCAAAAACATTCTTGTCGTGGCGCAAAAACCGCACGGGGCCTAATTTGCTGATCCGGTAATACATAGCCCGCTCGGTAACAGCCCCTAATTTCACTCTGTCTTGTGATGCCGTGCCCTGATCTGTCAAACTGTCCGCAAGGACAGGAGGGCCTCCATGAACGATGCGGCGGTTCGAGAAACGCTGGTCAAGCTGAAGGCAGAGCTCGAGAGTTTCAGCGAGATCTCCGAGGACGCGCGCGCGACCGTCATGCTGGACCAACAGGCCGTTGGCCGGCTCTCGCGCATGGACGCGCTCCAGGGACAAGCCATGGCGCAAGCCTCCGAGCGTCAGCGCCGCGCCGATATTCAACGGATTGAGGCTGCGCTGAAGCGCCTTGATGACGGGGATTACGGTTACTGTGTCGACTGCGGCGAAGACATTGCTGCAAAACGTCTTGAGGTCGATCCGGCAGCCGCCTTTTGTATCCGCTGCGCGAAATAAACCGTCAGGATACCAGTCCGCGTAGTTGTTTCATCCAGTTCCTGATCTCACCGGCGACTACATCGATCGAGAACCGGGAAAGTGTCTCTTCGGTCCACGGGTCATTTAAACACAAAATTTCCTCGAAGGATTTTATTTGCGCGCTGTGTTCCGGCGTCAGCGGCAGTTGCCGAGCAGCTTTCAAGAGAACCAATTGTTCATGGATCCGCCGCAGTACAGAGAGCGCCGCGCCCATCCTGGCTTTTAGCGCTGGTTCTTCCCGCCAACTCGCGCCACCAAAGACCTCTTGAGTAACCCGTTGGCCGGCTCCGAAACACGTGTAGCTCACGCAGCCCGGAAATCCACGCTCAACCCGTTCTTCAAAAATCTTGCAAGAGTTATTGGTTTTGAGGTTCGGGCATTCCTCACCGGCCGCCTTGTCCAGACCAAATGACTCGGACTTGTCGAACGCAAACACCACGCAACACAGCGCAGCGCAATTGGTGCAATCCGGATCAAGATCGATGGGCGCCACCGTCATAAAAGCCTTTTATTTCAGCTAGAAACAAATAGACCGCAGCTTGTTTCCAAACCGCGGCCTGCAAAAATTATTCCCACTCAATCGTGCCCGGAGGTTTCGACGTGATGTCGTAGGTTACGCGGTTGATGCCTTCGACCTCGTTTATGATCCGGGTCGCGGTTTCGCCGAGGAACTCATGCGTGAACGGATAATAGTCCGCAGTCATGCCGTCGACGGAGGTTACAGCGCGCAAAGCACAGGCGTAATCGTAAGTCCGGCCATCGCCCATCACGCCGACCGTGCGCACCGGCAGGATCGCAACGAAAGCCTGCCAGATCTCGTGGTATAGACCGTGCTTGCGGATCTGATCGATGTAAACCGCATCCGCCTTGCGAAGGATTTCCAGCTTGTCCCGGGTGATTTCACCCGGGCAGCGGATAGCAAGGCCCGGTCCCGGGAACGGGTGACGGCCGATGAAGCTTTCCGGCAGGCCGAGTTCGCGGCCAAGCGCCCTCACCTCGTCCTTGAACAACTCGCGCAGAGGTTCGACCAGTTTCAGGCCCATCTTTTCCGGCAGTCCGCCGACATTGTGGTGGGACTTGATCGTTACCGAAGGCCCGCCTGAGAAGCTGACGCTTTCAATCACATCCGGGTACAGCGTGCCCTGAGCCAGGAACTCCGCGCCTTCAATCTCATTGGCGTGTTTTTGGAACACGTCGATGAACAGCTTGCCAATGATCTTGCGCTTGGTTTCCGGGTCGGATTGGCCGTCCAGTTCGCCAAGGAACAGATCGCTCTCGTCGGCATGGATCAGCGGAATGTTATAGTTGTCGCGAAACATCGAGACGACTTCTTCCGCTTCGTTGAGACGCAACAGACCGTGGTCGACGAAGACACACGTCAGCTGATCGCCGATTGCCTCGTGTATCAAAACAGCGGCAACAGAGCTGTCAACGCCGCCGGACAGACCGCAGATGACTTTCTTGTCGCCGACCTGCTGGCGGATCTTTTCGATCGCGTCGTCCTTGTAGGCGCCCATGGTCCAGTCACCGGTGAACCCGGCGAGCTTGACGAAATTCTCGTAAAGCGTCTTGCCGTTCGGTGTGTGATGCACTTCCGGGTGGAACTGAACGGCGTAAAAGTTCCGGTCCGTGTCCGCGGTGATCGCGTAAGGCGCGTTCGGCGAGGTGCCGAATACCTCGAAACCTGGCGCGAGCTTGGCGACATGATCACCATGGCTCATCCAGACCTGCTCCCTGCCACCCGCGAACCAGCCGTTCAGGATCGACAGATCGATACCGGCGGGTGTCACGAAGGCGCGGCCGAATTCTGCGGTGCCGCCACCGCCGGAAATCTTGCCGCCATGCACTTCACCGCCGAGCTGCTGCATCATCACTTGCTGGCCGTAGCAGATGCCGAGGATTGGAACACCGAAGCTGTAAACGCTCTCCGGTGGCCGCGGTGAACCTTCCCGCGTCACGGAATCCGGCCCGCCGGAGAAGATCACTGCCTTTGGCGCGAACTCGGCCAAAAACGCGTCGGTGACGTTCTGATACGGGTGGATTTCACAGTAGACATTCAGCTCGCGCAAACGGCGGGCGATCAGCTGGGTCACCTGCGAACCGAAGTCGATGATAAGGAGGCGGTCGTGATGATGTGTCATGGCGCGCTTCTACCCGTCTTTTTGCCGAAATTGAACCGGATTCTTGCGCCGCAAACGCTCTCGCACAACATTTTGCCTCTGACTGTACTGCGCACCGATCCGGGAGAAGCTGTGTACGGTTGGATTTGGCGTTTGCTCCGGACTCCCCGCCTGCCCTAGGTTAATGAATCAATAACCAGCCCAACCGAGCATCATGACCGCAGCTGCCCGCGAAATTTACGATCAGGCCCTTGGCTTTGAAGCAAAAGGTGATCTCCTAAGAGCCAAGACTGGCTATATGCGCGCCAGTGACATGCTTCCGCATGACACCGAGATTGCCTATCGGGCGGCCTCGGCATTACTGCGGACCGGCGAGCTTGAAGAAGCGCAATCCCGTTTGCGCCGGCTCATCTTTGCCGACCCCAGCCATATCAATGCCCGGTCCAGCCTTGCCAATTGCCAGTTGCTTATGAACGATTTGGAGTTGGCCGAAAGCAATTTTCGGGAGGTTCTGGATCGGGATCCGGACCATAAGAACGCGTTGTTCGGACTGTCCAATCTTCTTATAAAACTTGAACAGGCGCGGCTTGCAGCGCCCTATGCGCAGCGGTTGTCAGCACTGTTGCCCAACAGCCCCGCAGCACAGACGGTTGTGGCTGAGGTTTTGGAAAAGGGCGGACAAGCACCTCAGGCAGTGGCCGCGTACCGGAAGCTCCTCAAGAGCGCACCAAACCATATTCCAGCGTTGCTTGGCCTTGCCCGCACCTTGCTGAAATCGAAGCGCTACGATGACGTCATATCTTTGGCGGTCCGGGCTGCCGAGCAAGACGCTGACAACTCCGATGCGTTTGACATGCTGAGCCAGGCCTTGGAAGGACGCGGCGATTTGGAAGATGCTCTTGAGGCCGCCTCGGAAGCACTTCGCCTTGCACCAAACAAAACAGAACTGCTGACCCGTTTGAGCGTCATTTGCCGCAAGCTCGGCAAATTCGGCGCGGCGCTTCGTTACGCTCTGCAGGCGGTTGACGCAAATCCGGAAAACCGCGGCCCGGCAAATGCCCTTGGCGCTGCTCTGGCCGCGATGAAGTTCCCGAACCAAGCCCGCGTGGTTTTGACCTCGGGCAGCGGCAATGACCTGGATCCAGAAATCCGGACGTTGGTTGAAAAGCTGATCAAGGCATCGGAGGGTGCTGCAAGATCAACCAAGAGCACGTCGGCCAGTTTCGACAATTCCGGCAATAATGCAGCGCAGAGCTCGGAACCAGATCAAGAAACAGCTGAAATCGACAACGCAACCGAGATGGCGGCGGAAAGCGTTTCCGCCGATGGTACCGAAGCAAGACAAACGGAAGCCGGAGACAAGACCGAAGCAATTCAGTCTTCCGGAGACGGTGAAAAACCAAAATTCGGCGCAGGTCCGGATGAACCTTTGCCGAATGTACTCGGGCTCAGCCGGAGAGATATGTCCTGAAAGGCCTTACGCCGTTCGTTCCAGGATCGCGATGAAGAAGCCATCGGTCTTGGTGGTTGCAGGCGTCAAGGTCAGGTCACCGCGCTCAGTGACATAGGCTGGAACCGGCGTGCCCGGCAGCATCGCGGTCCAGGAATCCAGCGCGGAGACTGACGCAAAGTCCGGATTTGCGGAGAGAAACCGGCTGATTTGGTCGGCATTTTCTTCTGGCAGCAACGAACATGTTGCATACACTAAACGCCCACCAACCTTTACATAGTCTTTTGCATTATCAAGGACATGCACTTGATCGTTCATGCGATCGTTGAGTGCTTTTTCCGTCAGTTTCCATTTTGAATCCGGACGGCGGCGCCAGACGCCGGTGCCCGTGCATGGAGCATCAATGAACACAAGATCCATCTGCCCCTTAAGATCGTCAAGCGTGGAACTCGCCGGATCACGGACCTGAATATTGCGGACACCTGCGCGCTGCAGCCGTTCATGGATCGGAGCCAAACGCAAACGATCTGCATCATAGGCGTAGAGCTGACCCTTATTCTGCATGGCAGCTGCCAGCGCCAGCGTCTTTCCGCCACCGCCGGCACAATAATCCAGTACCTGTTGTCCCGGCTGTGCCCCCGCCAGCAAGGCTGCCAGCTGACTGGCCTCATCTTGAAGGTCGAACCAGCCTTTGCGGTAGCCCTCTTCGGCTTGAACATGGGGCATCCGTCCAAGACCCGGCTTTGCTTCAATGCGCATTCCAAGCGGCGACAGACCGGTCTCTTGGGCGCCTGCATGGTTGAGTTTTTTGAGGAGTTTTTCGCGATCCGACTTCAAGGTGTTCACCCGCATGTCGACCGGTGCACGCTGCGCAAGAGCCCGGCCTTCCGTAACCGCGTCTCCACCGAAAACGGCAGTAAATTTCGGCCACAACCATTCCGGCACATCAGCCGCCTGCCACGGCTGGTGTTCGTCTGTGAACGGAGCTGCAAGCCGCGCTAGCTCTGTTTCGGTTAAAGGCTCAGGCGCATGCCGGTCTTCACTCAATACGGTGGTCAGCGCCTCAAGACCTTTGTCCCAGGTCAGCACATAGGTCGCGAGCGCCAGTGCACGCGGACTATCGTCCTGCATTTGAGCTGACAACGAGGCCCGGTTGCGAAGAGCGTCAAAGACGAGATTGCCAATGACGGTGCGATCTCCCGAACCGGCAAACCGGTGCGCAGATCCCCACTCTTTCAAGGCAACCTGGACCGGCCGATGACGGCGTTCCACTTCGTCCAGGACTTCAATTGCCGCCGCGAGGCGTCCGCCGTCTTTCATTGCTTACCCTTTGAAAAGAGCCGGTATGTGACCGGCTCCTTCGATATGTACAGTCGATCAAACGTTTGATGGATAATTCGGGCTCTCGCGCGTGATGGTCACGTCATGCGCATGACTTTCCCGCAAACCCGCGCCGGAAATTTGAACAAAGCGTGCTTTTTCCTGGAAGTCCTCGATGGTCTTGCCACCGACATAGCCCATGGCTGCACGTAGCCCCCCGGCCAATTGGTGCAGGACACTGCCAAGCAAGCCCTTGTAGGGAACCTGCCCTTCAATGCCTTCCGGAACCAGTTTCAGGCTGTCGCGGACTTCTGCCTGGAAGTAGCGGTCAGCCGATCCGCGCGCCATCGCGCCAACAGACCCCATGCCGCGATAGGATTTGTAAGACCGGCCCTGATGCAGGTAGACCTCGCCCGGGCTTTCTTCCGTACCAGCAAGCAACGAGCCGACCATGACAGAGGCCGCTCCGGCTGCAATCGCCTTGGCAAGGTCGCCGGAAAACTTGATACCGCCATCGGCGACGACCGGAACGCCTTGCTTGTTGGCTTCGTTGACCGACTCAATAATCGCTGTCAGCTGCGGAACGCCGACACCAGCCACAATCCGCGTTGTGCAGATGGAGCCTGGACCAATTCCGACCTTCACGGCATCAGCCCCGGCATCGATCAGCGCTTTCGTCGCTTCAGCAGTGGCCACGTTACCGGCTAGAACCTGCACCGAATTAGAGAGTTTTTTGACGCGGTTAACCTGATCAAGAACCTTCTGGGAATGGCCGTGGGCCGTATCGACCACCACCATGTCGACCCCGGCATCGATCAGCCGCTCGGCGCGGGCAAATCCCTCTTCACCAACGCTGGTCGCTGCAGCAACGCGCAAACGCCCTTGGGCATCCTTGGACGCATTCGGGTTGAGCTGGGCCTTCTCCATGTCCTTGACCGTGATCAGGCCGGTACAGTTGCCGGCATCATCAACCACCAGCAATTTTTCAATCCGGTTTTGGTGGAGCAAGCGTTTGGCTTCGTCTTGTTTGACGTTTTCATTGACCGTCACCAGATTGGAGCTGGTCATCAGCTCGCGGATTTTCTGGTCCGGATTGGATGCAAAGCGCACATCGCGGTTCGTCAGAATGCCAACAAGCTTTCCGGTCACCTGGCCGCCGGCTCCGCCATTCTCAACGACTGGAACGCCGGAAATCCCGAACCGTTTCATAAGATCAAGAGCGTCTTGCAGGCTGGCATCCGGTCCGATCACCAGCGGGTTCACAACCATGCCGGATTCGAACTTCTTGACCATGCGGACCTCTTCGGCCTGTTGATCAAGGGAGAGGTTCCGGTGAATGACCCCGATGCCACCGGCCTGCGCCATGGCAATCGCCAGACGGCCTTCGGTGACCGTATCCATGGCCGACGACAGGATCGGAATGTTCAGCTCAAGTTCGCGGGTAACTTTCGTGCGCAGATCAACGTCACCCGGCATGACTTCCGAGTGGCCGGGGATCAGCAGAACATCGTCGAAGGTCAGGGCTTGCTGCCCGGTCGATGGGACAAAGAAGGATGACATTGCCAATTCCCCTATAAATACCAATTGAGACGCACGGCCATTGGGGGGCCTGCATCTTGTCGAGTCGCTTCGGCTGTGCCGGAGAAGTTGGCGCGGGTGAATAACATGCAGGTGACAGAATGAAAAGGGCCTGTTCGAACAGGCCCCGCACTTTCGATCTCCGTTGTTTCCAACTTCTGCCTTTGAGTTCAGTCTTCAGGCAGGTCGCTGCCGCGAAAACCCTTGGCAATCACATAGAGCTCCGGGCTTTCTTTCCGGCTTGCCGGAGGTTTCAGGTGCGCAACGGATTTGAACTCCCGCTTCAACTCCTGAAGCATGGCGTTCTCGGTCCCGCCACGAAACACCTTTGCAAGGAAAGACCCGCCGGGAACGAGATTCCGGCGTGCAAAGTCGATCGCGATCTCAAAGAGATGCGTGGTGCGCAAATGGTCAGTTTGTTTATGACCCGTTGTCGGTGCCGCCATATCCGACAGGACAACATCCGGTTTATGCCCGCCGAGCGCTTCCATCAATGCTGCCGGCGCATCATCATCCAGAAAGTCCTTTTTCAGGAATACCGCTCCGCGCACGTGATCCATGTCCAGATAGTCGATCCCGACAACCTTTGGGGAGTCGATCGTCGACTTGACCCGGTCGACCGCGATCTGACACCAGCCGCCCGGTGCACAACCCAAGTCCACAACCCTGTACCCGGGTTTCAAGAGCTTGTGCTTGTCGTCAATCTCGATCAGCTTGTAAGCGGCGCGGGATCGGTAGCCATCAATTTTGGCACGCCGGACATACGGATCGTTCAATTGCCGCGAGAGCCAGCGGGTCGACGATTCCCGCCGCCCGGCCGCCGTCTTGACCTTGACGTGCATACCGCGGTCACCAGATCCCCGTTTTTTCGATCCACTCATTATCTGTTCCTCGGACGGCCACGTCCTTGCCGCGGCCCGTTTTTCCTGCGCGCCCACACACCGTCGGCCGCCATCAACTCGGTCAAGATGCCCTCGCGCAACCCGCGGTCCGCAACCCTCAATCTCGGGCAACTCCAGCGCCGCCGGATGGCCTCCAAAATCGCACAGCCGGCCAACACCAGGTCTGCCCGGTCTTCGCCGATGCAAGGATTGCTGACGCGCGCCTCATACGGCATGTCGCGCAGCTGATCAATCATCCCGCCGACTTGCGTGTCCTCCAGCCACGCGCCATCGACGCGCCGGCGGTCGTAGCGCCTCAGCCCAAGATGAACCCCGGCCAGAGTTGTCACCGTGCCCGAAGTTCCAAGCATATGAACCTTGCCACTGGAGATTGCTTCGGACAGATCATCTGCGAGATTGAATTCGGCCAGATGATCGGCAGCATCGTCCACCATGGCCTCGAAGATGTCCGGCGTGACATGAACGCCGCCATGCCGCTCGGCCAGGTTGACAACGCCAACTGGCAAAGAGATCCAGGACCGGATGAACCGCGTCAGCGCGTATCCGCGCGCGCCGCATCTGTTGCGCAGGTCGAGCCAGACGATTTCAGAAGAGCCGCCGCCGATATCAAACAAAATGACGCCGTCGGCATCATGATCAACCAAGGATGCACATCCTGCCACGGCAAGCCGTGCTTCGGTTTCCCGATTGACGATTTCCAGCGCGAGGCCGGTCTCAGCCTGAACACGCGAAATGAAGTCTGCCCCGTTTTCGGCCGCCCGGCAGGCTTCCGTTGCGATCAGACGGGATCGTTCGACGCCGCGTTCCGCCAACTTGCGATGACACTGCCCCAACGCATCGATTGCCCTGTCCATGGCGGCGTCGCCAAGCCGCCGGTGCGCGCCGACCCCTTCCCCGAGCCGGACGATCCGCGAATAGGCATCGACGACCCGAAAACCGCGTTCTTCGGGACGCGCGATCAGCAACCGGCAATTGTTCGTTCCAAGGTCGAGCGCAGCATAAAGAGGCGCATTGCCGGATGTCTGCACTGGATGACGGCGATGTCCGTTCCGAGCACCTTCCGGACCCCGTGTACGCGGACGCCGAATAGGTTGCGGGTCACGTTTGGACGGTTCTGGCGGACGCGGTCCTCCGTCCGGTTCAGGCACGCCATTCAAAGGTCTGGAAAGCTGCGAATCCGCTCCGGTCTCAGTTTCAACAGCCGGTGTTTCCTGGTCGGTGTGCGCAGCTTGACCACGATTCTTTTTAGCCTGCCAACGTTTGCGGCCCCGCCGGTTGGCAGCTTTTTTGCCCTTCGCAGAGGGAGACCCCTCGGACAGCGGCGCATCTTTCCCAGCGATGGCTGCATTCATATGTGCGTTTGTTTGCGCTTCCGGATTCGCAGTCCCGCTCTGCGCCGACCGCCGGCGGCCGCGCCGCTTTTTCTTCCGATGGGACGGGTTCACCGTCCCAGCATCTTTGATGCCGTTCGCCGTGTTGGCGTCGGCTTGTCTGGTCTGCCCGGCCGCTTGAGAGACACTTGTGGCGTCAGATCCACTCGAAGGAGCTTGGCCGTCGGACCTGTTGCCCTCCCGACCCTGTGCTCCTGAACCCTGACCGGACCGGTTTTTCCGGCGCCGTCGGTTTCGTCCCTTGCGCTCGTTGAGCGCTGCGTTTTGTCCGGACACATCAGGGGCACGTCGCCCGGATTCGGGCGGTTCCTGACCTGAATGAGTCACGTTTTTGCCTTTCGATGCCCCGGTTCTGTGGGCGTTTCGGCGCACCACTCGCCCGGAGCAAGTCCTTTAGTTGGGAAAACTGTATCAGGTTGACCGCCGCTCGAAAAGAACCCCGCTTGGCAAATTCTGAAAGAGACGGCAGGGTGTTCTGCACGTGCGCAAGGTCCAAGGACTTCTGAGATCAAAAAAGCAAAAACTTGCTCTTGCATTTGAGGGGCAGTTGGATGTATACGCCCCTCACCAATTAAGGTGCTCACCGTGCGCCGCCGCCCGTACGAACAGGCGTGGCCCGGATTGGGGAATAGGTTAACGGTAGACCCGCAGACTCTGACTCTGTTAGTCCTGGTTCGAATCCAGGTTCCCCAGCCAATCCTATCGATTTCACTCAAACCCTGATCGCGTGAAAGTGTGACGTCGCATTTGATGACAGCTGCACCCGCCCTGCTATCGGCGCGGTGGAGCCGGAGGGGCAGCGTCGATGAACCGTCTCGCGGCTTGTGCTTGGCGTGGATCGGCTTTTAGGAGCGCGGCATAGCCGTCTTCAGCGAGTTCTAGATCACCGCCCCAGACACCGGACTGGATTGAGAAACGAAGCGCTTGCGGGTCGTTGGGGGCAAGCTCTATGAGCTTGCGCGCATGTCCGGTCATTTCCGCAAACCGGCCGCCGAGCTGAAGGGATACCAGCAACGACATGCGGGAGTTGATGGAGTTCGGAACCTGCTCTACAGCCTGTCCATGCATCCTGATTGCGCCGTCGAACTGACCGGCTTGGGCCAAGATGCGCCCGGCTTCGAGCAACTGACCATGGTTCGCAGCTTTACTACAAATCGATGTTAGGTCGGTAGTTCCAGCCGTACCGGGCTGCCCTCCCCCTGACGCATCGAGCAATGCCGCGCAGGCTTCAAACCCGCTCCCAAGTTCTTCGGTCACTTGGTCCGCTTGCGGATCGCTGCGCAGATCGAGAAGTTTGGCCACGTCACCCAAAGGGATCGCTTCAAATCGGCCGTCACCACCCCCAACGGCAATGCCAACCAGGCGGCCGGCTGTGTCGACAAGTCCCCCGCCGCTGACGCCCGGTTGCATTAGAGCCGTGACGTGGAGGCGGCCAAACACGCCATCTCTTGCCGGAGGAGACAGCAAATCGCCCGGATCAAACACCCGGACTTGCTTACGCGCAATGTCTGCACCAATCGCGTAAAAGGCACCTTTGCTTTCAGGCGAAGCTACCGGCGAAGCGTTCAGAGCCGGGATCACACTCCCGTCGGGCAATCCGTCCACCTGCAACAAGACAAGATCTCCCTGATAGGCTGATGGAAGCATTGTCGCCGTCTTTGGTCCAGAGGGTGTGTGCACCGTCGCGGTTTTCGAATTGCCGACCACATGCCGATTGGTCACCAACAAATCGTCTGCAATGCGCGTCGCGCTTCCCACGGGATCAAAACTGGATACCGGAAAGACTATCTGACGCATTCGGCAAACGTCTTGAGGATGCGGGCAGTCCAGGTCTTTAGCCGTTTCCGATAGAGAGGCGACCTGCGTCGGCTCTTCCACAAAGGACAATGAAACGGTTTTTGTCTCGCCAGACCTTTGCAGCGTCAAGCTGACCTGTTCTGTCGTCTCTGGCAGGACTGCCATGGCAGCTTCGGCATCTCGTGGGCTCAAGACGCGCCGCGCGCCAATTGATACAATTTGATCTCCAGCTTTAATTCCTGCTCTGTCTGCGGGGCTGCCGGTATCAATGGACCCAACTACGGGCGCTGCGATTTCGGCGAGTTGCGGCCGGCGCGCTCTGTTGAGGTGCCAGCCGGGCTCCAGATAGGTGACGCTCCCATTCGTCGTCAATGCGTCGGTCACCCGCAGAAGGAGTTGCGACGAAACCGCAAAATTGACGCCAATATTGGCATCGGCATCGGAGGCAAAAATGGCGGAGACCATTCCAACCAACCGGCCATCTTCGTCAACCAGCGCCCCACCTGATGACCCCGGATTTGAGGCCGCATCCGTCTGGACAAAGTCTTCAACAGTGTTGAACCCGGCATTGCTGACGTTCAGGGCCGAAACCACACCGCAGGTTACGGACAAACCGAGACCAAAGGCATTTCCGATTGCGCACACAGGTTGAGCAATCGCTGCTGTTTCGGCGATCTCGATCGGCTCGACCGGCTCTTCGATCCTCAAAAGCGCGATATCGGTGGACGTATCTTGCGCCAGCAACCGCGCCGGCAGAATACGACCATCTGAGAGCCGGACATCGATGCGTGTTGCGGGTTCGATCACGTGCCAAGCAGTTGCGATTATGCCTTCGCGGATAACCACTCCGCTGCCTTCCGGAGCCCGCCCCGGCCGGGCTCCCGAACCACCTTGTTGATGGCCAGGCCAAACGGGCAGAACGGAGACCACATGTTCAAGCGCAACGGCGGGAGAGGCCTTCGCTGGCGCCCCCGCCATAAGGGCTGCTGCGATTGCTGCAAGGAGACACGAGATGAAACGGGCCACTTCCCCCTCCGATAAATTAGCCGTCCATGTCATCAGTTCGGACTGCATACGGACGCAAGCCCGGTCGGGATTGGACAACGATCCCGTAATTTTCAACCAATCGCAACAACCTGAATTATGCAGATCCCGGCGCCACGTCTTTGAATTGTTTTTACAACGATTTTATTCACGTAATTCCGCAGCTAATTCAATTTCGCCTAGAGATCCTGCCCTATTCTCACTACTCTCGCTTTAGAAAAAGAATCATTGTTCCGGTGTACGTACTCATGACGTTTTTGTGCGAACAGGTTGTGTCGGAGATTGATCGTCACGACCTGAATTGCGACCCGCGTATTTTTCATGTCCTGCATCTCCTTTTGACGGAGCCAAGCTCTCCGGTTGCCAAGGAAGTTCAGCGTCTCATTGCGAGCGAAGAAGGCCTGACCGCCAAAGCGTTGCTCTTCGTCTATGAAAACTTCGTGCAACCAAATCTCAGTGCGGAAAAACAATTCGAGGCGATGAAGCGCTCTCAAGGACACCTTGATGCGATCCGAACGTCCGCGGAAACATCCGCCGAGTTGTGCAAGGATGCGAAACGTAAAAGCACAAAAGACGATGTCATTAAGGCCCTGTCCGACAACATGGCCGAAATACTCTCGCGTACCGCAAAACTTGAGCAGGAGCTTGCCGCCAGCCAGAGTGAAATTTTTACAGACCCGCTCACCGGGATCTACAATCGGCGCTATCTGGAGTCTGAGTTCGCCGCCAGGCAATCCAGACTCAGTCCAAAATACTTTTTGGCGTTGCTTGACATCGATCACTTCAAGAACGTCAATGATACCTACGGGCACATTATCGGCGACCAGGTACTAAAACTGGTTGCAACAGCTATTAAGAGCATCATCCGCGATCAGGATGTGCTTTGCCGCTATGGCGGCGAAGAGTTCGCGATTCTATTCGACAACGCAGACGAAACGGAATGTGCGGACGTCGTTGAGCGAGTTCGGTTGGGCGTCACCAAGCACAAACTGGTCAACCGGAAGCAGGGTCAAACGATCGGATCCGTGACTCTGTCCGCAGGTCTCGCACTTGTCGAACCGGAAGATGATTTCGATACGGCGTTGGAGCGTGTGGACCGGCTGCTTTACAAGGCCAAACAGGCCGGACGTGACCGCCTGGTTATTCAAACATAACCGGGTAGTCAGACTGTTCTCACATCACTGGGCCTTATAATTCTAGATCAGAAATCCGTTTGAGGATCGGCCCGGTTCTCTCCTGAAGTGCTCCGCCCTGCCCTGTCAGGCTTGCTCCAATGAAAGGGTCTGCCTTTTCCGACAGTTCAAGATACCTGTTTGCGAACAATCGGCGCGCAGCAAGTCCATCCCAATCATCCGGCAAAACAGATGGCGGAAGCCGAGGGTCTTTCAGCCGGATGGCTCTGAATTCATGGACCATGGCGAGCCTTATGGTAACGGCCTCCAAGCCCGATAAACCAACGCAGTCCATCGCCTGAAATTTTTCAAAAAAAGACTGGTACCGGTCGGCCAATTGCTCCAGTCCGAAAACCTTATTGAGCATCTCGGCAACTTCTTTTGTGTTTCTTTGATCAGGACACGCCTTGAAACAGGTGCCTGAAGCAACACTGCTAGGTCGATCTGCTCCAATAAACAATGTTTCGGAAACAGTCCCAAAACCTTGATCGGCGAGACCTTGGTGATCCGTTCGGTCCGGTTGGACGATGAACAACAAATCGCAGTCGGTGTCCGGCGGACCGAATATCTGTTCCGATGCTGACTGGAACTCTTCTCCCGCGGTATCGGTGAGCCGATAGTAGCTGCGCCGCCCATTGCGCTCGCCTTCAAGCTGCCCCCTCGCGACCAGGCGGGATACGGCCGTCCGCACCAACGACTCATTGACACCAAACTGTCCGCACAACGTGATCAGATCGCCCATCCACAAAGTGCCTCCGCGCGGTTCCACGATGTCACCATAGATGGTGACGATCAAAGGCCCGGCTTTGGGCGGATAGGATGTTAAGAGTTTCGGGAGAAGAGTTGGCGCTGGTGAAGTCATTGATTGGTCGTTTGTCTGAGAGGCTCCACCATAGACCTGACAGCGCAGCATTCCAAGCAATCAGCCTGAACCAGCGAAAGTCATCGCTTGCACGCCAAATCCATGAACGTTATACCGTTACATGTTACAAAGTAACATGAGATCATTTTCCCTGTTCCTCTGGATGACCGAATAAACCGCCATGCAAAACGCCCGAAAACTTCGCCTTGCTCTTGCTGCCTCGACCGTGCTTGCCGGGTCTGCCTTGTCGGCTCCTGCGTTTGCGGATGGACCAAATGTCGTGACCACGATCAAGCCGGTTCATTCTATCGCAGCCGCTGTTATGGAAGGTGTTGGCACACCGCACATCCTGATTGACGGTGCAGCCTCTCCCCACGGGTTTGCTCTGAAACCTTCCCAGGCCTTTCTCCTTGAAGGGGCCGATGTCGTGTTCTGGGTTGGTCCTGAATTAACTTCTTCGCTGGAAAAGCCCATCTCATCGATGGCGGACAAAGCTGCCCGCGTCGAACTTCTTGATGTTGAGGGTATTGAACAGCTGAAATGGCGTGAGGGTGACCAATTCGACAGCCATGATCATGGCGACCATGACGATCATGGTCATGACGATCACGCGGATCACGGGCACGACGACCACGCACACGATGATCATGACCACGATCATGACAAGACGGCTGAAAAGCATGATCACGGCCACGATGATCATGACCATGACAAAGATCACGCACACGATCATGACAAGCATGAACATGAAGAAGAGCATGCTGCGCACGATGATCATGGGCATGACCATGATCACGACAAAGAACATGCACATGATCATGACGAACACGCGCATGAAGAAGAGCATGCCGAACATGATGATCACGGACATGACCATGGGCACGATCATGCCGGTGGCAACGATCCACATATCTGGCTGAACCCGGAAAACGGCATCGCGATTGCCAACGCGATGGCCACCACATTGTCAGAAGTTGATCCAACCAACGCCGATACGTACCGGGCAAACGCCAAGGCTTTTGCTGAGAAGGTTTCTGGCCTGGAAGCAGAGATTTCCGCTAAGTTGGAACAGGTGAAAGGTCAGAAATTCATCGTGTTCCATGACGCCTATCATCACTTTGAACACCACTACGGCATCGAAGCCAGCGGTGCGATCACAGTGACGCCGGAGGCTTTGGCAAGCGCAGAACAAGTCGCGGAAATTCAATCCCGTGCTCGTGACCAGAACGTTGTCTGCGTTTTCCAGGAACCGCAATTCGATTCCAAGCTGGTAAATGTCGTGATCGAGGGCAGCGATGCGAAAGTCGGCGTTTTGGACCCGCTTGGCACTGAGCTTGCAAATGGCCCGGACCTTTACCCGGCTCTGCTGACAAGCCTGGCAGACTCTCTGGCGGATTGCCTCAAGTCTTGATTGACAATTCTGGGCCCGCTTTTGCCTACCAGGCGGGCTCAGCCAGCTGGATCGACAAATGAGGCCGGCAGCCGTTCGGCTATGAAGACCGGGCGCTTTTTCTTGCCCGATTAGAGCCCGGGTGGCACAGCTGAAACGACGACCTCAGCCAACTGCACTCGTCCAGCAAAAAGCCCGCCGATACACTCGGCGGGCTTTTCATTTCTTACGGGAACCAGTCTCAAGAAGCGCGGGCCTTGGCACGAACCTCTTCGGTTTTCTCCAGCGCCTTCAGCAGGTAACGGTCGCGGTCATAAACGTCCGTGTAGAACCCGATCGAGCCGTCAGCTTCCGGCCATGCCGTGAAATAAGACACGTAGACCGGGATATCACCGGTCACCTTTTCCTGGGCGTTCTGACCCGCAGCAATTCGGGAGGACACATAATCCGTCGATTTTCCAAGAACAGCCGCTGCCATGCCCTTTGGATCATGCAAACGGATGCAGCCGTGGCTGAATGCGCGCGTATCCTTGTTGAACAGGCTCTTTGACGGCGTGTCATGCATGTAAATGTGATGCCTGTTCGGGAACAGGATTTTCACCTCGCCAAGCGCGTTGGAGCGACCCGGATACTGGCGCACATTGATCGACTTCTGTTTGTTGGCGACCGCATACCAGTCGACTGACGCGGAGGACACCTTGCGGCCGCCCGGCGTCGTCACTTCATAGCCCGCCTGATCCAGATAGGACGGATTGGCGGCAAGCTTCGGAATCATCTCATTGACAATGATCGAATATGGCACGCCCCAGTACGGGTTGTATTCAACGATCTCGATCTTGTCGTAGAAGAAGTTGGTCTGGTTGGACTTCTTGCCGACGACCACGCGCATCGACATCGGGTCTGCGTCCGGCTCATAGTATGTTGCGGTGAACGCCGGCTGGTTGATGAACACCTTCCGCTCGCCCAGCTCTTCCGGAAGCCAGCGGCTCCGCTCCATTGCAAGCTCGACCTTGGCGATCTTGGCGGCATTGGTCTCACCGACCATGGCCTTGATCGTGTTCTTGCCGACAATCCCATCTGCCGTGAGCTTCGATTCCTTCTGAAAGCTCTTCACAAGATCTACGAGCTCAGGCGTGTAGAGATCGGAGCCGTCATAGGCTGCAAGCGTCGCTGCATGGTCCGTTTTCAGCGTCTCGGAGCCATGTTTGGAAATTGCAGCAACGATATTCTTCATTTCCGGGCTGGTTTTGCCCGCCTTAAGGAACGTGCCAGGCGCGATCACGATCTGGTCGGATTCTTCATCTTCGGCCTTGAGACGAGCCAGCTCCGCCGTCAGTTTCTTGAAGTGATCACTCTGCGGCTGATGAGCTTCCAGCGCGGTCGCGACATTGCCAGATGCCGTGAACTCTTCCAGCGAGGCAACAAGATCAACATCATGCCGGGGCAGATCGTGGTATTGCGAAATCCGGTTTGGATCGACCCGGCCGCGGGTCGCATCAAGCACATAGGTTAGCGCGGCTGCACTCAGCTCCATTTCAAACTGCATGACCGCCGCATCAAGGTCGTCTCCGTCCAGCGAGGCGGTTGCCGGCAGGGCCACGACATAATCTGCCGGGTTGAGGCCATAAGCGGCAGCGTTTTTCAAAGCACGGCGCATTTGCGCAGCCTTGGCCGTCGGCTTGCCATCTTTGACCCAAAGAAAATCAGGGTACTCCCGGTAAAACGCGATCAGCGCATCGCCGACTTCCGGCAACACCGTCAGCTTGATGTCTTTCAATGCCGAGCGGGCTTCATCGAAGGGGGTCAAAACAACAGGTGTGGACGTGCTGATTTCTGCGTCATTGATGGACGTTGCGCTACCGTCGGCCGTGGACGGCGTGACTTCCGCGGTTTTCTTTTCCGACAAAGGCGCAAGCGAGACGGCTTTGAAGGTGTCCGGCTTGTAGGTCAGGTACCGCGGGGCAGACACACGAACCTTGGTCGCTTTCTTGCGGCGCTGCTCCTGAAGCTCCCGCTCACGCTGGCGTTGCTGGGCTTCAGGATTGAATAGGCGCTGGAAAAAGCCCTGGGCTTCGGCATCAGCAACCGGCAGCGCGGTGAAACCCGTTGCCAGAACGCTCGCCATCAAGCCTGCCTTGAGGCCGGCGCCAAATTTTTGTCCAAAAGACAGTTTGTAGCCGGAGGCCGGTTTGCCGTGTGCCATCATGCTCGTTCGCATTGTCAAAACCTGTATTTCAAATTGTCCAACACAAACCAGGAGCGCCCAAGACCCTGGTCATTGTTCCTGCCTCGTTGGTCATCCGGTCGCTGCTCTTGGAAATATGAGCAGTCCTTGATCACCCGCACGGTCTTCCAGCCGCCCCTTTCGGGAATCCGGCGTGGACCGCAATTTCGTGTCATTTTAGAGAATAATACTACACCAAGCCCATACGTAAGGTTAAGTGCGCAGGTACGGTGCAGGTTTCCAATTCACGTCAGTGTGACGTATTTGCACGTCTCCGCCTGGCGTGTCGGCCTCCCGACACACGCCAGGCGCGTATTCTCAAGGATTAAAACGGAATTTCATCATCCATTGGGCCGGAGCCACCGCCGGACGGTCCTCCGAATCCGCCGCCCGAAGATCCGCCGCCGTAACCGCCGCCGCCGCCACCGCCACCGGAAGACCCGCCGCCAAATCCACCGCCGCCCTGGTCATTGCCGTAATCCGGCAATCCGCCGGGCTGACCGCCGCCTTCGCCGCGTCCGTCAAGCATCGTCAGATTGGAGTTGAATCCTTGCAGCACCACTTCGGTCGAATACCGGTCCTGCCCGGATTGGTCCTGCCACTTACGGGTTTGCAGCTGGCCTTCGAGGTAGACCTTTGAGCCTTTGCGAAGATAGTTTTCAGCCACCTTACATAGGCCCTCATTGAAGATGACCACACGATGCCACTCGGTTTTTTCGCGGCGCTCGCCGGAATTGCGGTCCCGCCAAGATTCGGATGTTGCAATCCGCAGATTGGCAATCGGCCGGCCATCCTGGGTGCGCCGGATTTCCGGATCCGCTCCAAGGTTCCCAACCAAAATGACTTTGTTGACACTTCCCGCCATACTCAGCTCCTGTTTGTCTTTTTGCTTCCGGCCCAGCTTGTTTGGCAGCAGCACGGCCTGACGCCCTGAAGAGGCGCAGCTTTATTGGGCCACACCCTAACGATCTCCTCGCTTGATCGCCGCCACTTTTTCCGCATGCCCCCCATTTTCCACAATGTTGAGCACTTACCGGGTCGCGAATGCACCGCATCAGCACACTTGCCAAAGCTTTGATAGAACGGGGGCAACCCTGCCGCGCCAGATCGCATTTCGTAAATTGGTCTGCCTTCGGCATATATGTACTTGTTTTGTTCTTATCTGTTTCGTATCCTAGGTGCAATTTCTGCAGGCCCCTTTTTGGCCTCCTGATGACCCTGAAGAGCATTTTCCGCAAATGCCCATCTGGAAGCCCAACTGGAAACTGCTATATCGGGTCCGGGTGGCCCGCCCTGCCCGTTTAGCCGGACCAAATTCATTCATGAGCCCAGATTGGGCGGCCTGCACAAGACCAGAAAGACACGCAATATGACGACGCCGAAGGCCCCTGACACCGACAGCTGGAAGAACGACCCAACCAAGGTGCTGAGCGTCCGCGGTGCCCGTGAACACAATCTGAAGAACGTCGATCTTGATCTGCCGCGCAACAAGTTGATCGTGATGACCGGATTGTCGGGCTCGGGCAAGTCTTCCCTTGCCTTCGATACAATCTACGCAGAAGGCCAGAGGCGCTATGTGGAAAGCCTGAGCGCTTACGCCCGTCAGTTTCTGGAAATGATGCAAAAGCCGGATGTCGACCAGATTGATGGTCTGTCGCCGGCGATCTCCATTGAACAGAAGACAACCTCCCGCAATCCGCGCTCCACCGTCGGCACGGTCACCGAGATCTACGACTACATGCGTCTCCTGTTCGCCCGTGTCGGGATCCCCTACTCACCGGCGACCGGACTGCCGATCGAAAGCCAGACCGTCAGTCAGATGGTTGACCGGATCATGGATCTGGAAGAAGGCAGCCGCCTCTATCTGCTCGCGCCGATGGTTCGTGGCCGCAAAGGGGAATACCGCAAGGAACTTGCGGAGCTGATGAAAAAAGGATTCCAGCGGGTCAAGATTGACGGAACCTTCTACGAGATTTCCGAAGCTCCTGCGCTGGACAAGAAATTCAAGCATGACATCGACGTTGTCGTGGACCGGATTGTCGTGCGCGATGATATCGCGGGCCGCTTGGCCGATTCCCTTGAAACAGCGCTGAAACTTGCCGACGGGATTGCCATTGCCGAGTTTGCGGGCGAAACGGAAGAGAACGGTGATCCGAAGCGGATGATCTTTTCCGAAAAATTCGCATGCCCGGTTTCCGGCTTCACGATCCCGGAAATCGAACCGCGCCTCTTTTCGTTCAACAACCCGTTTGGTGCCTGCCCCACCTGCGACGGCCTCGGCACAACGCTTGCCTTTGAAGAAGACCTCGTTGTCCCGGATCATACCTTGTCTTTGCGGGAAGGCGCGGTTCTGCCATGGGCGAAAACCGGATCAACATCGCCCTATTACACGCAGACGCTGGAGGCCCTGTGCCGCCACTATGATGTGTCGATGGCAGCCCCCTGGAAGGATCTTGACCCTGAAGTTCAGGACGCCGTTTTGCACGGCACGGGAAAAACAGCGATCGAATTTGTCTATGACGACGGCGTGCGCAGTTACCGGACCGAAAAGCCGTTCGAGGGGGTTATCGGCAACATTGAACGCCGCTGGCGGGAGACGGAATCGACCTGGGTGCGCGAAGAACTGGCCCGCTTTCAATCGGATCACGCTTGCCCGTCCTGTCAGGGGTTCCGCCTGAAACCGGAGGCTCTGGCCGTCAAGATTGCTGACCGGCACATCGGGCACATCACCGAACTTTCAATCCGTGAAGCCGCGTTGTGGTTCGACGCCCTACCTGAAAAACTCAACGACAAGCAGACCGAGATTGCCGGGCGTATCCTGAAGGAGATCCGCGAACGGCTGAAGTTCCTCAACGATGTCGGCTTGGAATACCTCTCAATGGCCCGTTCCTCCGGCACCCTATCCGGTGGTGAAAGCCAGCGCATTCGTCTCGCCTCCCAGATCGGCTCGGGCCTGACGGGCGTCCTTTACGTCCTCGATGAACCGTCGATCGGCCTCCATCAGCGCGACAACGCCCGTTTGCTCGAGACCCTCCGCCATCTTAGGGATCTCGGCAATACGGTCATTGTGGTCGAGCATGACGAGGATGCCGTGTTGACCGCCGACTATGTGGTTGATGTCGGCCCTGGCGCAGGGGTACATGGCGGCCAGGTTGTTGCGAAGGGCTCGCCGCAGGAGGTGATGGCCAACGGCAACTCGCTTACCGGGCAGTATCTGTCCGGCGCAAAAATGATTCCGCTGCCTGCGGAACGCCGCAAGATCAACAAGAAGCGCAAGATTTCCGTAAAAGGCGCGCGTGGCAACAACTTGAAAGACGTCGATGTCGACGTGCCGCTCAGCACATTTACATGTGTGACCGGTGTGTCGGGTGGCGGCAAATCCACGTTCCTGATTGATACACTCTATAAGGCGGCTGCTCGCCGTTTGAATGGCGCACGGGACAATCCGGCACCGCATGACCGCATCGAGGGCCTTGAAGTTCTGGACAAGGTGATCGACATCGACCAGTCGCCGATTGGCCGGACGCCGCGCTCTAACCCTGCGACCTATACCGGCGCCTTCACCCCGATCCGGGAGTGGTTTGCCGGAATGCCGGAGGCCAAGGCCCGGGGTTATCAGCCTGGCCGGTTCTCGTTCAACGTCAAGGGCGGCCGATGCGAGGCCTGCCAGGGCGATGGTGTCATCAAGATTGAAATGCACTTCCTGCCGGACGTTTACGTTACGTGCGACGTCTGCAAGGGGAAACGCTACAATCGGGAAACCCTGGAAGTGGAATTCAAGGGCAAATCCATTGCCGATGTCCTTGATATGACTGTTGAAGAAGCCGCAAGTTTCTTCTCCGCCGTCCCTGCCGTGCGCGACAAGATGGAAACTCTGGCGCGCGTCGGGCTGGGCTACATCAAGGTGGGTCAACAGGCCACAACGCTCTCCGGCGGTGAAGCGCAGCGGGTGAAGCTTGCCAAGGAATTGTCGAAACGCTCCACGGGCAGAACACTCTATATTCTGGATGAACCGACCACCGGTTTGCACTTCCATGATGTTGCCAAACTTCTGGATGTGCTTCACGAACTGGTCGATCAGGGGAACACCGTTCTGGTGATCGAGCACAATCTGGAAGTCATCAAGACAGCAGACTGGATCATTGACCTTGGACCAGAAGGTGGCGATGGCGGCGGTACGATCGTTGCAGCCGGCCGGCCGGAAGATGTGGCGTCTGTCAAAGAGAGCTACACAGGCCAGTTTCTTGCAGAATTATTACACCGCAGACCGCATCGCGCCACGGATGCTGCTGAATAAATCAGCAATCTGAGTTGCGGAGCTGCATTGCTCCGCAACATAAAATCTCAAGCGATTGTATTCTCTTGTTATTCCGATAGATTAAATCGATTAGTTTGATTACATTTTTTGCAATGCACAAAACGCATGTCAGGCATGCAGACGCGGCACTTCTTTAAATTTGGCTGGTGAAATATATATGAATTCAACAACGAAGCAGCGGGTTGCCAACGACACCTCTGCCAATAAGGAAAAACAAAATGTTTGATACCGTTGTACGCAAATACAACAACTGGAAGTCCTACCGCCGTGCGGTTGACGAACTTTCCAGCCTGTCCAGCCGCGAGCTGCAGGATCTCGGCATCAGCCGGGGCGACATCAAGTTTGTTGCCCGCCGCAGCCTGGAAGGCTGATTGAAAATTTAGAGATCGCGTCCCGAGGCACTCCTCCTCCCAGCCAACGGACGTGTGACACGCAGGGCATCCTCCTCCCAGCCCTGTCACGTCGAAACAACGCCCGCCAGTACCTCCTCCCACTGGCGGGTGTTTGTTTGTCTGGCGGCCGGATTTCCCAAACACATTCCGCTCTCCCAACCTCAGGCGTTGTGGCTCAGGCCCTATTTGCTGCGCGTGATTGGTCGTCCTGTGGCTTCCATGCCCTTGAGCCATGTCTTCCGCGTTTTCGATAAGACCTTGCTGAGGAGAGCTGAAAGAGATCCGGCCCTTTTGTTTGGCGGCAGGAATCTCAGCCCCGATACAACTTGCCATGACCAAAAGCTGCTTAGCAAACTGCCGTGCCGCAGCGCTCAGCACCGCTATGCGCTGAACGCCACCCCAAATGGTGTTAACCCTTCATAAACCTGCGTTTTTTGCATATCAGCTTCGCGTTTGCCCCTCTACCTCGCAGCGCACAAAACACCTATTTCCCCGCTGTAACGAGATGAACGGGCCAGTCGCCGATCCGCGGTGTCATGGCCACTAGATATAAAAGGCCAGAGCCATGATCGATAACGTTGTACGCAAATTCAACAACTGGAAAAGCTACCGCCGGACCTACGACGAACTGTCCAACCTGTCCAACCGTGAGCTGGACGACCTGGGCATCGCCCGCGCGGACATCGCGCGCTACGCCCGCGCCGCCATCAAGTAATTCAGTTTCGCGGTCAAAGGCATCCTCCTCCCAGCCAATGACCGTGATACTCTGCGGGTTTCCCGCAGACCTCAAAAAGCGCTTGCCGGATCCTCCTCCCACCGGCAGGCGTTTTTTTATGGGCTCTGGAACCAGCGGTCACCCTCGGCCAGCCAACGCTCGATTGGCGTGATATCTGGCCGTTTGCCGTTTTCATGCACCCAGGAGTCAACGGCATAGACCGTACCGGTTTTCTTTTCGGTGATTGTCGCAGTCGCATGAGGATAGCGGCCATCAAGAAAAAAACCGCGCGCAACAGGAGCGCTCACACGGTAATGCCTCAGCATCTTGTGTTTTTGGGCAACTAGCAGCAGCGACGTTGTGTTCGTGCTCTCATCGATACAGTCCATTTGACCGGATACGCCCGCGTTTTCAATATCAAATCCACCGACATCTTCTTCAGATCCGACCGTTGCGGCAACGCGGCGCTCTTGCCATGCGACCGCCGTTGCAATTGCCTGCCGCTCGGCACTTGGCGATGCCCGGCCCGAGGCCAGAATTGCGCGTAGCCGAGCAAGATCCTGTCGGGAATACCCAACAGGCGTTTTGTAGGCGCAACCAAATCCATGACAAATGTAAATCTTGCTGGCCTTCGGCGGGACACCATCATGTGAGCCATACCAGCCGGTCGCTTCTCCGGTAGACTGGCTGGCACACGCAGTGACAATCAACAGGCCGGCGACCGCCATGATTGCTGCAGGGGACAACGGAGAGAACATCAGCGTTCCTCGGACGAGAATGTTTCACTTGCCGAATACGCTGGCGACTTGCTGGCAATAGATGTTGCGGTGATTCTTGGCCTGCGATCAATGATCTCAGCGGCTTTGATGTGTGTTATTCAACACCGGTAGTGTATGCAAAAAGTGCTATTTACCGATCCCCGGTCACATTGTTTTTCCGAGACACACCGCACAGCTGTCCCGGCCAGTCTTTCACGCTCAAGCTGCCCGGACCGTTGCGATGGTGCTGGTTTCACTGTAATCAGGGCGCAATAAACAGCCTTGCAGATGCCAAGAGACCCGAGACCAAGAGGCGGGCTTGGCAGAACACTCCAAGGTGCAAAATTCCGAAGGATAGTGTCATGCCCCCCATCCATGTGATTGGCGGCGGCCTTGCCGGGTCTGAAGCTGCCTGGCAAATCGCCCAAGCCGGATTTGACGTTGTGCTGCATGAAATGCGGCCGGTTCGCAAAACAGAAGCCCATCAGACGGAGGGATTGGCCGAGCTGGTCTGTTCCAACTCCTTCCGTTCAGATGATTCTGAGCAAAACGCTGTCGGGTTGATCCACCATGAGCTACGCCAGCTTGGTTCGCTTATCATGGCCTCCGCCGATGCCAATCAGGTTCCGGCCGGCAGCGCGCTTGCCGTTGACCGGCATGGTTTTTCTGATGCCGTTACGAAGGCGTTGGAAGAGCATCCCCGGATCACGATCTCCCGCGATGAAGTCGCCGGATTGCCGCCGGAAGACTGGGAAAAAGTCATCATCGCGACAGGCCCGCTGACCTCACCGGCGCTGTCGGAAGCCGTGCTTGCCAAAAGCGGCGAAGATGCGCTGGCCTTTTTCGACGCCATTGCGCCGATCGTTCACTTTGACTCCATCGATCTCGACAAGGCTTGGTTTCAGTCGCGTTACGACAAGGTTGGCCCGGGCGGCACCGGCAAGGACTATCTCAATTGTCCGATGGACAAGGAGCAGTACGAGGCCTTTATCGACGCCCTGATCGAGGGCGACACGGCCGACTTCAAGGAATGGGAAGAAAACACTCCCTACTTTGACGGGTGCCTGCCGATCGAGGTGATGGCGGCGCGCGGCCGGGAAACGCTGCGGCACGGACCGATGAAGCCGATGGGTCTCACCAACGCGCACAATCCCGACGTCAAAGCCTATGCGGTCGTCCAACTGCGCCAGGACAATGCCCTCGGCACGCTCTATAACATGGTCGGGTTTCAAACGAAGCTGAAATACGGTGCCCAGGGCGACATCTTCAAGATGATCCCGGGGTTGGAAAATGCGCAGTTTGCCCGGCTTGGCGGTCTCCATCGCAACACCTTCCTGAATTCACCGAAAGTCTTGGACGGCACCCTGCGTTTGAAGGCGGATCCGCGTCTGCGCTTTGCCGGACAGATTACAGGTTGTGAAGGCTATGTGGAATCCGCCTCCGTCGGCTGCATGGCCGGACTGTTTGCGGTTATGGAAGCCAAAGGGCAGGACATCATCACACCGCCGCAAACTACAGCCATGGGCGCATTGCTCTGCCACATCACCGGCGGTCATATCAGCCGGGATGACGGGGCCGGAAAACCACGTTCATTCCAGCCGATGAACGTCAATTTCGGCCTTTTCCCGCTGGTCGAGGCGCCAACAAAAGACGCCGACGGCAAGCGCATCAAGGGCAAGGAAAAGTCGAAAGCCAAAAAGCTGGCGATGACACAGCGTGCCAAGACAGACTTTGCCGCCTGGCAAGCGCAGATCGGCCCTGTCCGCGAAGCAGCTGAATGACCGCTAGAGGGGCGCGTCAGGCGCCCCTTCCCGCATACCAGTCCAGAGCCAATTGCTCGGTCCGTTGAACGAAGCGGTCCTTGCCGGAGACATAACTGTCCCAGTCTCCGCCATCTATTTTCGAAAGTTTGCGCTTCAAATTGCCGTATTCATTAGCTGCCTCAGGATGCGCAATCAGATAATCCCGGAAAGCCAGATGCCGGATCGCGTGATCCGACCCATTCAAAAAGACATGAAGGTGATGGGTCCGGCTCCGGTCAGCGTTGAATTTGCGAAAATAGCGCCGTCCCGGAATACCGTAAGCGCCCATCGCCTCATAGCCGAGCAACTGCATCGCCGGCTGCGCCTGATCGCAGGCCTCAAGGCTTGCCACTTCCGCCATCAGGTCAATGATGGGTTTTGCGACCAATCCCGGTACAGCAGTGCTGCCGATATGATGGATGCTGGTGAGATTGTCTCCCAACACACGCGAGATCCGAAGCGCCTCGTCCTCAAACTGATCCGCCCATTCCGGCGCATGCTCCGTCAGCTCGACCATGTCCCTCACCAAGCTCGCGCGTTTCGGTACCTAAAGGCTGGCGACCAATTTGCCGCTTGCGCGCCACAAGATCCACTGACGGCGCAGTTGCGAGAGTTCCGCAACGTCCTTCAATGGATTGAAGTCGGCAGCTTCCATCTTTTTCAAGAAAGGTGCAACCAACGATAGCGGGAGAAACGCGGCCCGGCAGTTGTTGGGAACATCGCTCGCAGCTTGTTTGACCCGGGACATGTGATGGCGCACATGCGCCCGCATTTCTGAGAGTGCAGCGGCAAACTCCGGGGTTGCCTCGCCTTTGAATACGGTCTGCAGGTCAACGCCGTGGCGATCCAAAACGTCTTTCGGCAGGTACATTTGTTGGCGGGAGGCGTGCCAGGGCAACGCACGCATGAGGCCGGTCATGCCGTACGCCACCCCTGCGTGGCCCGCAACTGTTGCAGTACCAGGATCTTCACCGTTGTTGAGCACCCAGCAGGCAAGCTGGATCAACCCGGACACCGTCTCGCCGGTATACCCCTCCAGATCGTTGAGGTTCGGCATCGGATCATTGTAGAGATCAAAGATCCGCGCTTCCGTCATGGCGATCAGGCCGTTTTTAGGAAGTTTGTAGCGATCAATGGTCTGAGCGAGCGCGGAGGCAACCGGATTGCCGTCAACTGCGCCGTGGGATGTACCCTCCAGAAAGTCCCGCCACCATTGGAGCCGAACTTCCCCCGGCAAAGGCTCAGAGACGATTTCCCGGATCCGGGCAATTTCAGCATTGAAGGCATAAAGCGCCATCAGGCCCGGGCGATGGTCTTCCGGTGCAAGCAATGCGCTCAAATAGCGGTCTTTGTCGTATTGGCGCACGACATCCGCAGCGTGTTCAAAGTCCTCGGCCATAAGGGCTCATATGGAATTGAGAGAGGGTTTAGTCCACCGCCAAAAGAGCGGCAGCAACAGCGCGTCCCTCAGATAGAAGAACGTTGAATGTCCGAACGGCTGCGCCGGTCGACATCGGATCGGCGAGAATGCCTGCCTCCCGGAACGCTGCTTTCAGATCGGCGCTGAGCGGCATCAGATCTTGTCCGGTCCCGACCAGCAGAACCTCTATGTCGGGCTGTTCTTCGAAGACCCGCTCGAAAGCCTCCAAGCTGAACTCAGACGGTGTTGTCAGGTTCCAGCCATAGATCCCGCTCGGCACACACAAGAGAGAGCCGCGATGCGACATTTCCGCAAACCGGAACCCGCCGTCGCCATAAGCGTCCAGCGGAGCCCGGCCCGGGAAATGGGCATCGCGGATTTCGAGACCCTTCACGATCAGGCTGTCGCCTCCGTGCCTTCACCTTTCCCGCCATCGTCATCCTTGGACGACAGGGCGTCCGGACGCAGGTTCAGCAGGATCAGGAACGGCGCGGCCAGGAAGATCGACGAATAGGTACCGATCACAATGCCGAAAATCATCGCCAGCGTGAACGACTGGATCACTTCCCCGCCGAAGATGTAGAGCGCCAAAAGCGCCAACAACGTGGTGACAGAGGTCATGGTCGTCCGCGACAAGGTCTCGTTGATCGATTGGTCGAGGATCTCGGTCAGCGGGCGTTTCTTATATTTGCGCAAGTTCTCCCGGATCCGGTCGTAGACCACAACGGTATCGTTGAGCGAGTAACCGATGATCGTCAGGACCGCTGCAATACTCGAAAGCGAGAAATCGAGCTGCAGCAGCACAAACAAGCCAATGGTGACGACAACATCGTTGGCAGTTGTCAGGATCGCGCCGACAGCAAAGTGCCACTCGAAGCGGAACCAGATGTAGAACATGATCGCCAGAAGGGACGCTGCCACCGCAATCGCCCCAGCCCGCGCCAGTTCACTGGAGACCCGCGGTCCAACCACTTCCACCCGGCGGAAGTCGACATTGTCATCCGCAAAGTTCGTGCGCACCTTAGCGACTACAGCCTGCTGCGCCAATTCTCCGCCTGGTTGTTCTTCGATCCGGATCAGGATGTCATCCGGCGCGCCGAACTCCTGGACCTGAATATCGCCGAGCTGCAGGCTCGACAACTCGGACCGGATAAAGCCGATATCGGCAGGGCCATCGGTCTTGATCTCGATGATCGTGCCGCCCTTGAAGTCGATGCCGTAGTTCATGCCGACGGTGAAGAAACCGGCAAGCGATGCAACGACAAGGACGATGGACAGCGGAAAACTGATCTTCCGCAGCCACATAAATTTGAATTTCGTGTTGTCCGGAACGAGTCTCAGCAACATTTTTGTTTACTCCCGGATCAAATCGGCAAGACGGACGGACGGCGGTAGCGGACCCAGAGGGCCACCATCAACCGGCTGAACGTGAAGGCGGAGAAGACCGTGGTGAAAATCCCGATCGCCAGGGTCACCGCGAAGCCGCGCACCGGCCCAGAGCCAAGCTGGAACAGGATGACGGCTGCGATCAGCGTCGTGATGTTGGCGTCCAAAATGGTTCCAAGCGCCCGCTTGTAACCAGCGTCGATTGCCGTGATGGCCGACCGCCCTGCCCGGGCTTCTTCACGGATGCGCTCAAAGATCAGAACGTTGGCGTCGACCGCCATACCAATCGTCAACACGATACCCGCAATCCCCGGGAGCGTGAGCGTTGCCTGCAGGAACGTAAGCGCGCCGAAAATTAGGAACATATTCCCAACAAGCGCAACATCCGCGATCACCCCGAAGCGTCCATAGGCGAGGATCATAAAGATGATCACAAGCGCGCCTGCGATGATGGAGGCCATTTTACCAGCTTCAATGGAGTCCGCGCCAAGGCCCGGACCGATCGACCGCTCTTCGATCACGGTCAGCTTTGCCGGAAGCGCACCGGCCCGCAGCAACACAGCAAGGTCGTTTGCGCCTTCAACGGTGAAGTTGCCGGAAATCTGACCGGAACCGCCTGTAATCGGCTCGCGGATAACCGGTGCGGAAATGACTTCCTCATCGAGCACGATGGCAAACGGACGCCCGACATTTTGCTGGGTTACTGTTGCGAATTTCCGGGCACCGGAGGTGTTGAAGCGGAAGTTCACGACCGGCTCATTGGACCGCTGATCAAAGCTGACCTGTGCATCCACGAGATCTTCACCAGCAAGAAGCGGCGTTTCTTCCAGAAGGTACGGAAGTGGCGGATCGTCAACCGACATCATGACCACAGTTCCAACCGGCGGGCGGCTCTGCATGGCCTGATCGCCGGACATGGATGTATCGACCATGTGGAACGTCAGCTGTGCGGTCTGACCGACGAGATCCTTGAGGCGCTCCGGATCGTCTTCACCCGGTGCTTCGACAAGAATACGGTCTGTCCCCTGACGCTGGATGTTCGGCTCTGTCGTGCCGAGTTCGTCAACACGGCGGCGAATAACCTCAATCGACTGTTGTACGATGTTGGTCATCCGATCTGTGAGACCTTGATCTGAATACGTAAAGCGTACGAGACCGTCATCGCTGACCGACAATTCGAACTCGTCGACTTGCTGGCCGCTGAAAACGTTAGACACGAGCGGATTGACCAATGGTTCCAACCGTTCTTCGGCTTCTGCCAGCCGTGTCAGGTCGCGAACCCGAACCTGAGCAGCATCACCCTGTACACCAAGGCCCGTATAGCCAATGCGCGGGTTTTCACGGAGCGCTGCACGGATATCACCGACAAGCGCTTTCATGCGCTTTTCGATGTAGTCCTGCTGATCGATTTCATAGAGCAGATAAGCACCGCCCTGGAGATCGAGACCCAGAACCATCTGGTTCTTCGGCAGGAAATCCGGCCAGCTTTCGAGAGTTTTTGCAGAAAAGAAATTCGGCAGAGTCGTCACGATGCCAGCGGCAACGACAAGAACGATCAGCGCAATTTTCCAGCGTGCGAAATAGAGCATGGTCTAGCCTTAAAAGCGGACGGGCCGAAACACCTTCGGCCCATCAATACTGGTCTTGGCAGTGTTAGGCTTAAGCGCCTTCTTTAACCGGTTCGGTCTTGGAACGGACTTCCTGAACCATGGAGCGGACGACGCGGACCTTCACGCCTTCGGACAGCTCCAACTGAATTTCCCCATCATCGACGACCTTGGAGACTTTGCCGATCAATCCGCCTGTTGTCACCACCGTGTCCCCCCGGCGGAGGTTGGAAACCAATTCCTGATGCTGCTTCATGCGCTGGCGCTGCGGGCGGATGATCAGAAAGTACATGATCGCAAAGATTGCCACGAACGGCAGCATGGACATAAGAAAATCAGGTCCGGCGGCTCCGGCACCTTGTGCGTAGGCTGGGGTGATAAACATTCAACTCTCCTAAGGGGCGCTTTTTTCTTTGCCGCAGACAGGCTTCTGGCCCTCGGCAAAACGCTCAATTCTGGTGGCGCGGACTATAACGTTGGCGCGCTTCTTTTCAAGCATAACCGGCAAATAGCTGCGTACCGGAACGGGAATAAGTGCCATTTGCGCTCCCGGTCCGTCATGATACTGCTCCGCCGCATGGTTTCCGGCCCCCACGTGGGCCTTTTTTGTAAGGGTTGCAAGACATCATGAGCGCGCCGAGTGACATTGCCGCATTGAATGAAAAGCTCGATTCCCTGATCGATCTTATTTCCCGGGCTGTCCCGGCCGCGCCCACACCGGCCGATTTTGAAGCAGCCGATGCCTTTGTCTGGTCGCCCAATCCCGGCGAACTGATACCGGTCGCCAAGGTCAACCGGGTGGATATCGCTTTGCTTTGCGCAGTTTCACATGTTCGCGATCTTCTGCTCGACAACACCCGCCGCTTTGCCAAAGGCCTGCCCGCAAACAATGCGTTGCTGTGGGGCGCACGCGGCATGGGGAAATCTTCACTGGTGAAAGTCGCCCAAGCTGCCGTGAACACAGAACTTGGTTCCAGCACGCTTAAACTGATCGAAATCCACCGCGAAGACATCGAATCGCTGCCCAAGCTGATGGCCCAGATCCGGCCGGCGCGTTACCGCTTCATCGTTTTCTGCGATGACCTCAGCTTCGATCATGACGACACGTCCTACAAATCGCTGAAAGCGGTTCTTGAAGGCGGCATTGAAGGACGGCCCGAAAACGTCCTCTTTTATGCGACCTCGAACCGCCGGCATCTCCTGCCGCGCGACATGATGGAAAACGAACGATCGACCGCCATCAATCCGTCCGAGGCAGTTGAGGAAAAGGTATCGCTCTCCGACCGTTTCGGCTTGTGGCTTGGCTTCCACAAATGCAGCCAGGACGATTACCTGGACATGGTCCGCGGCTACGCAGCCCACTATGGCCTTGATGTCGTGGAAGAGACCCTGCGCGCAGAAGCGCTGGAATGGTCCACAACCCGCGGCAGCCGCTCCGGCCGCGTTGCGTACCAGTTCATCCAGGATCTCGCCGGCCGTCTTGGAAAGTCATTGGATTGAGAACATCTGCTTGTAAAAAAAACCGGCGCCTGTTCGAAAACAAGCACCGGTGAGACTGCCAGGGAGGCGGCATAGAGGTAGGGCGGAAAGCCGGAGGCTCAGCTGTTAGTGGCTCAGTACGTCCGCCTTGTCGAAATAGTTGAACTCCTCAACGAGAACATCCTGCACGACCTTTTGGCCAATGCGCTGGTTGGTCACCGTTTTCAGATGCTCCGTCAGTCCGTCGAGGTCGTAGCGTTCCAGGCTCCGGAAATCGAGGGTCTCATCAGCATAAAGTGCCCGGAACGCCTCATCGACCAGAAACGGATGCGGCGGAACTGGCAGCTTGCGCAAGGTGTCACCGTCGGCGGTGAACACCAATTTGGCAACCACATAGCCCTGCAAGGCGCCTTCAAACAAGATGGGCACATTGACCGGTTTCAACGTCTCGTAGTCGAGGCCGACATAAGCGGTTTCTTCCTGATTGCTGGTCTGGTTTTGGGCCGCGATGAATTTGGCCGTTCCATATCCCGAGATCAGCATCGCAATCGACATCCAAACACCGGCCACGAGCATCTTGATCATCGCGCGGGCTCCGGGAACGGTGCAGCATAGGTCCCGTCGGATTCCTGGTCGAGCATGGTGCGCGACATCATTTTCACGACCTCGGAGACGGCATTCATGTGAAGCGTCAGAAGGTCGACGTTTTCCTTGAGCACGTCCTTGAAGTCCACCAGACGGTCCTTGACGTCTTCAGTGTAAGCGGACGGCGGAACAAGGGACCGCGCGCGGGTGAGATCCAGAAGCGCCTGGCTCTTGCGATACTCGAACGGTTTGAGATCGGTGGTCGGATTGGCGCGCAGCGCCCGGGTTTCCGCTTCCACGACCTCTATGGCGCGGTCAATCGCAATGACCAGGGGTCCGGATACGGCCGGGTTCACCACCGGGCCTTGCACGACAAGATCCTGTCCGGCATCCATCAGACTTTTGCTCCTTGTTTCAATGTATCTGAGATCAGATCGGCGACACCAATGCCGCCGCTTGCCGCCAGCTGCCCGGCGACTTGCTCAGCCAGCATCGACTTCCAGATCTCGCCGGTTGTTCCTTTGCCGAAAACCATCTCCGCATCCTTGGGCAACATGGTTTCGACGAATTGGGTAAGGATCATCGCCTCGAATTTTTCCGCCGGTGATTTTTGCGACGCACCGGCGTCGGCGCTGCCAGAGCGGAATATGTCGAAGCTTGTCCCCGACGGGGCACCGGAGCGTGCGCTATCAAAGGCGAGACTGAAGCCGGAGCCGTCGCCGGAAGCCGCGATGGACTTCAAACGGTTCGACGCCTCGCGAATTTCCGTCGAATCTGCTGCCTTGGCGACGTCTAGGATCAAATCTGAAGGGGGCGAAATGGCCATCGCCGATCTCCCTGTTTTGCGGAAACCCCGCCATAAATCGTGTTATCTGGTTTAGTTGGCGGAGCTTGTGGCAGGCTTGCGCCGTGTAAGGTTTGCTCCCCTTCAGCCATACCGCCGGTCCAGATATTCCTGAAGTTCCCGTTCGGCGTTCGCACGCTGTTCTTCACCGCGCATAACGGCCAATCGTTCCGACATGGTTTTGAGCATGTGACGCTGGCGCTCGAATTCGGCGTTTACCTTTTCCCGCGCGGCAGTTATGCGGGCCATTTCCTCAATGATGCGGCGCAGGCGCTCTGCAGCGTTGGCGATGAACCTGTCATGTTGCGCAAGATCACCGTTTGAGAGCGCCAGCAGGATCCGGCGTTCCTTTTCGTTCAGTTTGCGGGCTTGTGAATCAAGGTCCTGAAGGATCCAGGACGACAGTTTCAAGATCTGCTCTTGCATCTTGAACATGCGTTCGATTTCACGACTGTTTCGTGCCATGTGCGCTAACCCAATTGAAGCCAGGTGAAATACCCGTCGAGGAAGATCATGATTGCTTCGGCCGCGACGAGGTAAAGGAAGTAGAGGCCGCCCGCGATCACGAACGGCAGTGAGATGAAGTAGACCGGGATCTGGGGTGTCAGTTTGTTGATCAGCCCGACGGCGAGGTTCACGACGATCGTGTAGACGATAAACGGGCTGACCACCCGGAGCGCCAGGACAAAGGTTCGCGCCAGCTGCTCTGCAAACTGTTCCAGGCTTGCCATCGCCGCCAAGGGGCGTCCCGGCTGTATAACCTCATAGGACTGCACCAGACCGCGCAGGATTTCCCAATGCTGATCGGCAATGAAAATCATGGCTGTTGCGGTCAGCGTGAAGAGGTTTGCAACCGGAGGAAGCGCATCAACACCATCGATCGGCATGCCGGGCATGTTGGACAGGCCGATCGCCATGGAAACCAGTGTTGTCAGTGTTTCAAGGGCTGCAATGAAGATCCGCCCGAGAAACCCGATAAACAAGCCGGTCAGAAGCTCCGCCCCGATGAAGAAGGAGACAGTGCCAAGCGCTTCATCCGGTAATGCCTGCTGAATGTCTGGCACCAGCAGCGGCGACAGAGCCAGCGAGATGGCAACTGCGATGAACAGCCGGACCCGCATCGGGATCCGGTTGCTGCCGAAACCGGGAATGACCATCAGGCAGGCCCCGATCCGGCAAAACAGAAGAAACGTTGCCAGGACCAGCGATGAGCCGTAGGTGCTGAACAGCAGACCTCCGGCGATCACGACACCGTCCCTAGCGCGGTCACATCAACACCGCGGGCAATTTCGAGATGCGAGAGCACGGGAAGCGTCGGGAACATGCGTTCCACGATCATGCGCACATAGGGTCGGGCATCAGGCGCAGCGACAATGGCAAACCGCTGACCGCTCTTCATGTGTTTCTTCACGGCCTCGGACATTTGCGTGCCGAAGTCTTCCACCAGTTGAGGTTCGATATCGAACTCCACCACTTCGCCCTTGGCATCGCGCTTGAGCGCGTTGTGGAAGGCGAGATCCCAACGATTGCCGAGACGCAAGACTTGTAGCGGGCCGCCTTCAGCGAGATCGCCGCAAATTTGCTGGGCGATGCGCATGCGCACGTGCTCCACAACCTGTTCAGACCGCCTGACATGCGGCACGATTTCGGCAACCGCTTCCAGAATGAGGTTGAGGTTCCGGATGGAAATCCGTTCAGCCAGGAGCAGCTTCATCACGGCTTGCAAACCGGAGAACGACGTGTGCGCCGGGCAGATGTCGTCCAGCAGTTTCTGGTACTCAGGGTCCAGCCGGTTGAACAGATTGCGCATGTCCTTGTAGGATAAGAGTTGCGGCAGGTTGTTGCGGATCACTTCGCTAAGATGTGTCAGGACCACCGTGTTGTTTTCAGCCGGCTCCAGACCGTGACGCCGGACCTCATCCCGATAGGCATTCGGCACCCAAAGGGCCGGCATGCCAAATGCGGGTTCGCGGGTCTCATCCGCAGGAACAGGCAGCCGCTCGTCTCCATTAGGAATGACCAGAAGCTCGCCGACCTTGATCTGCTGGGAAGCAACAATCGTCCCGTGGATCTTGATTTGGTAGCTTTTCGGATCGATCGTCAGGCTGTCAGATACCCGGATTTCGGGGACGACGAAACCATACTGTTCGGCAAACTTGCGGCGCATTTTGGCAACCCGGCGGGACAACTCGCCATGATTGACCACCAGCTCGGCGGAAAGCTGTTTGCCAAGCACCAGCTCGATCTCGGCGATCTTCAGCGATTCCTTGACCGAGTCCTTGGCCTCTTCCTTCGCCTGGCGTTCGGCGTCGGCACGTTTTTTGTCTTCCGTTGCCTGGCGCGCGGCTTGGCGTTTCGGGATCGAGTAGCCAATAAAGCCGAGGATCGCCGCGAGCATGAAGAACGGCAGCATCGGCAGGCCCGGCATAAGTGCAAAGACACCCATCAGCACAGCGGCCACGAACAAGGCCCGAGGATAGCCGCTCAACTGATCAAGCACCGCCTTGTCGGCTGATCCACGTGTTCCGCCCTTTGACACCAAGAGACCCGCAGCGAGCGAGACAATCAGTGCAGGAATTTGGGAGACCAGACCATCCCCGACGGACAGTTTGGTGAAGACATCAGCCGCGTCAGACACCGACATGTCATAGCGAGTGACACCGATGACGATGCCGCCGAGAATGTTGACGGCTGTAATGATCAGGCCGGCGATTGCATCGCCCCGAACGAACTTCGAGGCACCATCCATCGATCCGAAGAAGGAGCTTTCCTCTTCCAGCTCCTTCCGGCGGCGCTGGGCTTCCTTGTCATCAATGAGACCGGCGGACAGATCAGCGTCGATCGCCATCTGCTTGCCCGGGATTGCATCGAGGGTGAAGCGGGCTCCAACTTCCGCGATCCGCGTCGCGCCTTTGGTGATCACCATGAAGTTCACCGTGATCAGGATCGCAAAGACAATCAAACCGATCACAAAATCACCGCTCATGACAAACTGCGCAAAACCACTGATGACATAACCGGCAGCGTTAACCCCCTCATGCCCATTTGCCAGGATTACCCGGGTTGTCGCGATGTTAAGCGACAGGCGCAGCATCGTGGCGATCAGCAGGATCGTCGGGAAGGACGAAAAATCGAGGGGCTTCTGGATCCACAGGGCAACCATGAGGATCAAAACAGACAATGCGATCGACATGGCGAGCCCAACGTCGATCAAAAAGGTCGGTATGGGAAGAAACAGAACCGCGAGGATCACCACGATCCCAAACGCGAACCCAATATCGCGGCGGCTTTCCGGAGCCCCGTTGATGCTGGAAGTGATGGATGTGTCTGTCATGCCTGCTCTCTTGCGCGTGTCAGCTAAGGGCAAAATCGCTGCTCAAACTTGCGTGAGGCTTTTTTCAACCGGCGAGCAAGCTACACGGCACCGGAAAAGCAAAAGGCGGCGGCCGGTCGAATGACCTGCCCACCACCTCATGTTTGGATGCAATGATAACGTCTCTAGGTTTTTGCAGTTGCTAGCGATCAGAAACCGTTTTCAATCCGGCTATAAATCACCGTCGTCAAAGCATACATCTGGCCGCCAATGAACGGCCCTGCAATCACGATCATCACCAAAATGGCGACGATTTTTGGAATGAAGGTCAGAGTGATTTCCTGAACTTGTGTAAGGGCTTGCAAGAGCGCAATCCCGATCCCAACGATCATTGCGGGAACGATCGCGGGTGCCGATCCAATGAGAATCGTCCAGATCGCAGTCCGGACCAAATCCAGGGCGTCAACTTCATTCATGGCAACCTACAGTCTCTAGGAGATGGAAATACCCGGTCCAAGCAGCACGCCTTTGCCGTTATCAAGGCCCAGAATGGTTCCGTCGGAATAGATTTCGACTTTCTCAACCACTCCGGTGGTTCCGCTGCTGTCCGTCACTGTCCGGCCGATTAGATCATCAACCTGGCCGAAGGACATGTTGGTCAGCATTGTCTCCAGCTTGGAATTGGTCTGGATCGCCTGCTCAACTTGCGAGAAGGTCGCCAGTTGCGACAGCTGCTCTGACGCGTCCATCGGTTTGGTTGGATCCTGGTTCTTCATTTGCGTCATCATCAATTGAAGAAACGCATTGTAGTCTACGGTCAACTGCTCCTGAGCAGCTCTAGCGCCGCCGGCTTCATTCGCAGCGGCCGCGGATGCGACCGGGTTAACGCTTGTCATGGCAGGTGTCCTTATACCAGTTCAAGGTGGGGTTCAGAGTGCGCAGGTTGCCTGGCAGAAAATCCTGAGGCTTTCTCTTCCTCTTGCCTGGCACGATGATCTGCGGCCATCAGACGGGCCTCCAAAGGATACAATGCCCGCACTGTTTTCATGGCTTCGAACCAACGGTCCTTGCGCGCCAGTTGATCGACCTCCTCCAGTTTATCCAAAACCTCAGAGCTTGAAAAAGCGCCTGAGACTGAGGCCAGCACGACGTGAAACATGTCCTTGGCTGCAGGCGCTGCCGCGGGGTCCATGATCATTGTCTGCAGAATGAAGTAGAGTTGTTTGAGAGGTGTCGTGGCCTCTTCCGGCTGGAGCACATGGGACTCCAGCAAGAACACGGCATCGTTCATCAACTCGATCGATGTCTTGCGTTCAGCGCGGATCACCGCGCCATTGATAAAGAGGCGTTCCCCTGATTTGAGCGCAATCTTCATGAGCTTACCCCGCCAGACTGTCCCGGATAATGGAATTGATCTCGATGATGTCGGAGAAGTCTTCCCTCTCCCATTGCCGCAAGGCTTCAGCCTCTTTCAGCACCCAGATACCGACCGAGATCAGATTGGCACGTGTTTCGTCTGGGAGCTGGTTTGCGTCGTCCGCAAGATTCTCCATAAAGAACCCCCAAACCCTGCGCGTGTAAAACAAGGCATCGACGGCTTCTGGTGACCGGACGCCTTTTTCATGTGCTGCGGTCAACTTCGCGATGATGATGCACATCGCCTTGTGTTCGTTCAGCCTGTCATCAATGCAAAGGTCATCCATCACCTCAGCGTAAGACAAATTGTACATGGCCCCTCTCTGGTGCTCAGTTGAAATAGGTGGCGCGCCACTTATCGGTTCAGATGAAGTTCAGCAGACTCAAGCCCTGCATCCGAGCGGTCACGGAGTAAGTCGTTTCAAGCTGGGTCAGCGCCGTGTTGAGGCGAACCGCCGTTTCTTCCTTGTCGACGAGCTCTAGGTCGTTGATGCGGGTGTTCAAAATGCTCGTCTGAACGGTGAGCCGCTCATTTGCCTGAGCGACCTGCTGCTGAACGGTGCCAAGCTTGCCCATCTCCGTTGTCAGACTGCCAATGCCCTTGCTTAGTGCTGCGACCGCTGCATCGACCACAACCTTGAAAGTTTCATCGGACAAGGTCTCATTGCCGATATCGGACATCATGGTGTAGGCCTTGGCCAAATCCCGAAATGCCTGCTCATTGGCGGTGGTGGAGGAACTTACCGTTTCACTTGCCGAAATCCGGCTTGCCAGCGGCGTATCCGATGCTGTCGACCAAGTGGTGCCCCAGGCTGGATCCTGGAACATCGTGTCGAAGTTGCCGCTGAGATAGGCGGACATTGCAGCCGGCGTAATCGTCGCGACATTTGGATCAGCCTGATTGAAACCGAATTCGGCCAAGAAGGCGGCATCTGCGGCAACCTTGTTCGGAGAAGCGGGATCAGAATAATCTGCAAACGGCAATTCAGCCGCGTTGATGCCAGCAAAGACAAAGCTGCCGTTTAGCTGGGTGTTAAGGCGTGACACCATCAATCCCAATTTGCCTTCGGCGTCAGCCTTAATGATATCCGCGCTTTGCGGGTTCTCCTTAAGCGCAACGAGGGTCGCTTGAAAGTCTTGCGCTGTGGTGAGGATATCGTCCATCGCCGCTTGACTGACGTCCAGACGAGACTTCGTAAGCGCGTTGGTATCTATGATCCCGTGCAAGAACTGGAATTGAGAACGCAGCGTGACGCTCTCACCCGTTCGCGTACCGAGATCCAAGCCCACATCAAATTTGCGGCCCGACGACAATTCGACCCCAAGCTTGTTGACCAGATTGGACTGGCTCAGGATGTTGCGCCGCGACGAATCTGCCAGTGTGAAGGTAGAGATAAAGGTGGTTTTCATGGCTGTTACCTCGTGGCCATCAAGAGATCGTCGAGCATGGAATCAACTGCAGTGATCAGGCGGGATGCCGCCGAATAAGCCCGCTCGATTTCGAGCAGCAGCGTCATCTCTTCATCAATGTTGACGCCTGTGGTGTTGTTGAGGTTTTCCGCTGTCCGCCCGACAATGACGGACTGGATTTCAACGTTGCTGGTCATGGTCTTGCGGCCACTCTCCAGCCAACTCACTGACGATGCGGCGAAAGAGGATAGGCTGGCATCCGGATCAAGCTCGACGGAGGACGCGAACGTCCGCGGTGTGTCGAACGCCGTTACAAGTTCCTGTAGGCGGTCGGAGAACCCAGCATTGCCTGCTGGGTTGTAGTTGAAGGCCGCGCCCGCCAACCCGCCATCGCGGATGGCATCAAGGCTGCCGCCCTGATCCGGATCTGCGTTTGGATTCACTCTGATATCAGCTGCAATTCCGCTGGGCACAGTGCTTGGTGGGATCGATGTCCCGGTCCCCAGAAACAGCCCCTGCTGGAAAACACCAGGAGTTGTTTGATCTTCTTCCTGGAAAGCTTCAATCAGGCCGCGAGCGATTTCATCCAATTGGTCTTGATATGTTACGGCTGTGTCGTCTCGAAGTTCAGCCAAACCATGCAAGCGGCCAGAAGAAATCGGCATGACCGCACCCGGTCCTGCAACCGGGACACCGTCAACAATGACGGCATTTCCTAATGTGTTTGCATCATAGGTGATGGTAGGTGCGAAAGTCACCGACCGCGCGGTGGTCTCAAACAGCGTAACGCCACTATCTGTGTAAACCACGACATCGCCGTTTGCCCGGCTAAGCGTGCTGATGCCGATCTCTTCCGACAACGACAACAAGACCTGGTCCCGGCTATCCAGCGCATCGGTTACATCCGCACCGCTCTGTGTGCCCTTCACGATCACAGAGTTCAGGTCTTCGAGCTTGCCGAGCAGCGAGTTTATTTCACGTACCGACGTCGCCATGTCGGCGTCCGCCGTTGCCCGAACATCTTGAACCAGTTCCGTGCTCGAGCGCAGGCTGTCTGCCATGTTCTTGGCGTTCAACAACGCATCTTGAGCCATGACAACGTTGTTCGGATCTGACGCGTAGTTCTGCAAAGACAGTTTCAACTGCCCGAGCTTTGCCGCAGGAGACGTTTCTAGCTCAGTATCACCGATTGTTTCGGCAAGCCGCGTCATTCCGTCCAGGACTGTTTGCTGAGACGTTCCAACCGACGTTGATGAGAGAAGTGACGAATACAAAGCGCTGTCGGAAAGTCGAGCAATTCCATTGACCTTCAACCCACCGGCTTGGCCGGACGAAGTGTACATCGTGCTCAATTGCACGGATTTTTTCGAAAATCCCGGCTCCTGGGCGCCCGCAATGTTACGGGCAATCACCGAGGATTCTGTCTGACGGGCAGCCAGCGCTGACTGGGCCACCTGCAGGGCGACGGACAAACTCATGACTTAATACTTTCAAGTTTCAATGCTGAGCGGCATCAGCGGACCAGGTTCACCAGTTCCTGCATCAGGTCGGAGCCGGCCTTGAAGACCTGGGAATTGGCCGTGTAAGTTCGCTGGGATTCGATCATCGATGTGAGTTCGTTGGCGAGATCAACATTTGAGCCTTCAAGCGCGCCAACAGCCAACTCGCCAAGACCGCCGTCACCCGGGAACCCCACCCGGACATCACCAGAATCAATCGACGGGCGGTAAATGTTTCCGGACACCGGATCGAGCTTGTCCGGGCTCGGCACATCGGCGAGCGGGATCTTGTAGATCGGCCGACGGTCGCCGTTTGTGTAGATTGAGTACAACGTCCCGTCTTCACCGAATTCCACCTTCTCAACGGAGCTGGGTGCGTTCCCGTCAGCATCCACATTGGTGACTGTGAAACCGGCATCGGTGTAGGTGGAGTTGGTCAGATCAATGTCATAGGTGCCACCATTCGGCACCGTAATGTTGACTGCAGTCACCGCGCCTGTCCGTTGACCGGTCGTTGTGTCAAACTGAATGGTGCTTGTCCCGATGTTGGCGGCACCATAAGGGAAACCACCAGTGGCCGGATCCCTGTCAGCCGCGTTGTAAACGGTCACTTCCCAATCGGTTGTCGGCGGCGTGTCGGTTGTCTTGGTGTAATAGACATCCAATGTCACTTCATTGCCGAGATTGTCGTACACGACCATAGATGTCTTATGGGAGTACTCAGCAGTGGCAGCGTTCGCGGACGGCAAGTTGGCAGCCGCAACAATTGCGGAATCTTCATCAACGTTGGCATGCAACGTGGCTGTGCTTGTCGGTGTCGCTTCGAGCTGGTTTTGTGTGATGTTAACCGGCTCCAGCCCGCCCAGACCATTTGCGACCACGGACGGTGCATTGCCATTAGTAATCGGATAGCCCTGCAGATACATGCCAGCTGTGTTGACAAGATACCCTTGGCCATCCGGAACGAAGGACCCTGCACGCGTCAGGGCTTGAGATGCGCCTGCTCCAGTGCTGTCTGACACAATGAAAAAACCATTTCCGTCAACTGCCAGATCAAGCTTCGAGGTTGTGAAGCTCATGGAGCCCTGATCGGAAATGGCATATTTGGTATGCGCTTGAACGCCGCCGGAATTGTATGATCCACCGCCTTGGGCGAGTACCTGGGACGCGAATTCGGTTTCCGCCCTCTTGTATCCGGTGGTACTTGAATTCGCGATGTTGTCGGCGACTGCGCCGAGCTTGCTCGATTGCGCGTTCATGCCGGACACACCGGTGCGCATAATCCCAGAAAGACCCATGGAATGTCTCCAGTTTCCAATTCAACTGGTGACAGTCAAACCGATCCAGCTTGCGCGAAGCTGTAGCCCAAGATCAGTTTTATCAATTATTACAGAAACTTATTTATATTAAACTTTAAATATCGGGATCACAAACCAAACTACAGGCGCGTTCGCCAGCGGTTTTTGACGTTCAAGCGCCGCAGAATGCTTTGGAGTTTTTGGTCCAGTTGCCGAAACCCGATGCAACCATGTTGCGGATCACCGTGCAGACATAGCGCTTCTGGGCGGGATCATTGTTTGGACCGGCATGATAACGGGCAACCGCCATGGTCCATGAGCCTTGGCGGCCACGCAGCTCCTTCAAAAACCGGGCGGCATATTGCACGTTTGCCCGCGGATCGAGCATGTGATCCACGGAACGGAACTGATCCGAATGGTAATGATGATTGATCTGCATGCAGCCGATATCGATCAGCTTCTTGCCCTTCTTGCGCGCAGCCTCAATATCCCGGCGCGCAGCTGTCCGGCTCGGCGGAAATACCGATTTGCCTTCGATATTCAAGGCATGCGGATAAAGGGAGTTGCGTCGGCCGGTCTCGGTCAGACCCACCGCGTAGAGGATCCCGAGCGGGACCTGATATTTGCGTGATGCCGCCACCATTTCGCGTTCGCAGACGTTTTGAATTTCCGCGAACGCCGGAATTGGGCGAAGTACTGCTGCACTACATATAAATGCCGTCAGAGAGGCGGTTGCCAGGGCCGTCTTCATCGCTTTGCTCCCGTGCCGGTTCAAAACCGGGGAAGGCACTGCTTTCATCATTGCCACCAGTCTGTTCGCCGCGGCCGCCGGTGCCATTCCCGGGTGCGTTCTGGTTCTGCTGGTCCCCGAACGCGCCACCGTTTGTGCCTTGCTGACCTTGCGTGGAGCTGGAGTTGGAGGCGTTGGTGGTCACAGTGGCACGGTCATCGGCGGCCTGGATCGTGATCGTGTCGGCTTTAAACCCTGTGGTCCGAAGCATCTGATCCAGCAGTTGCCTATCTTGTTTCAAGAGCTCGGCTGTCTGTGCCTTGCTGGTCGCCAAGGTTACTTCAACATTCTCGCCGACCATGCGAAGCGAAACTTTGACTGTGCCAAGCTCATGCGGGGTCAGCTGGATTTCCAGTGTCTTCAGAACCGGCCCTTCGGCTTTGTGGGTCAGCCCACCTTGAGTACGGCCAGTGTCGACCGGCATGTCCTTGAGGGCCGTTGCGATCTGCTCACCCACCTGTTGTGCAGGTGAAAGCCGCATGTTCGGCGCAAAATGCGTTTCCTGGCGCAGGACCTTGACCGTTCCGGCGGCTTCTTCCGGCAAGGCATTGCGGGCTGCGGCCGTACCTGTTGCCCCTTCGCCAACACGTTCGGGTTCGATACCGAACTGAGCGAAAAGCGATGATGTCCCGGTCTTTGCAGCTTCACCAGCAGCAATCTGTGCGCCGTTTGCTGTATTCTGAGCCAACATAGTTTGCTGACCTGCCGTATTCTGCGATGCCGTTCCTGGAAAATTGCCCTGCGCTGGTTGTGGCGTCCCCTGCCTGGCACGCGTGGCAAGTACGGTTCCAAGAGGCAATGCGGCAGCGGCCGGCATGGCGTGCTGAGTAGACTGGGTTTCAGCAGCGTCTTGCCCTTGAGCGCTTTCTTTTCCGGCGGGTTGGGCACCCAAGACTGTCTGGGACGCCTTTCGGATGGCATCCGTCAAATTGGCCACGCTAAAGGAAGACGGTTCCTGCTTGCCAGCGGCATCTGATTTGACGGTGTTTCCGGTTTCTTCGCTTGTCGCTGTGTCTGTCTGCTCCGCACCCTGAGTGGTTGCGGCTTGCCCGTCGCCATCCTTTGCGTTGCCATCGACAGTCTTCAAATCCGACATCATGGCCCGAAACTGATCCGCGACATCCTTTCCCGTGTTCTTGCCACCCTCCCCTTGGTTCCCGTCTCCGCCGACAGGAGCCTTGGAGGGCGTGCGGATCATTGCTTGGGTTGTTACAGTCATTTCATTACGTCTCCAGCCTGCGCCAGCATTGTTTCGGTGCGGCGCAACAACAACTCCGCAAGCTCCATGTCGGCCGTGAGCCATTCACGTTCCGCTGGTGTGCCAAGTGTTCCGCCGGAATTGAAGGCTCCAATGAAGTTGTCGGGAGGATCCGGGAAATGGCGGATCGAATTCAGAACGGTGTTCACCGCATACAAAAAATCCAGATCCTCAGGCGTTAGTGCAGCCTTGTTCACCGTCCACAAGAGATCCCGGTTGGGTTTGACCGCTTCCCGGTTCAGCCGGGTAGCAACCTGGTAGATTTTCAAAAGCTCGTATTCCGCGGTTCCTGCAACGGCCAGCATTTGAGCCTGATCGGTCGCCTTGGAAGCGATCTGAAGGTTTCCACCCAACAAGGCCGAGCGCGCAAGCCGCATATACAGTCCACGGCGGCTGTCGTCCTCGAACTCTTCAAGCACGCCGTAAAGCAGATCAAACTTGTCCTGGTCTTCCACGAAACCGAGCGTGTCGAGGGCAATGGCGAACCGGCGCCGAAAATCACCGGAATAGACCGAGGCCCGATACCGGCGCAGATACCGGATCGAAAGCGTCCGGAAGCGTTCAATGTCCCCGACCAGACCGGCGACCAAAACTTCCCGCCTAAGCGCAGCTTCCTCAACCAGCGTTCCTGGCATCAAGAGGCTCGCGATCTGCAAAAGCTCCATCGCCCTGACAGGATCGGTCTGGATGTAGGGAACCGCTTTTACCAAAGCTATGTGCCCGCCAAGGCTTGGCGGAAGATTCAGCGGGTCCACATCGGCAAGGCGGGTCAGCATGTCCTCTTCGCGGCCTTCAACATAGGCCAAGGACGCTTCCATCAAGTTCAAGTCGATGACTGGCGCCGGGGTCAACGTCAGCAAATGACGTACAACCTCCGGATTACCGCCGCTCAGAAGATGAATGACCGATGCACGGGCATTGCGCGGATCCTGCCAGGCTTCCGGCGGTAACTGCAGAAATGCCTTATCCATTTTTTCGAGCAAGGCCCGCTGCATCGCGGCAGCTGAATCGCTGCCTGAGGCAACCTGCTCCTGTGCGCTTTGAAGCGCGCGCACCATCTCAAATGGCTCCTTGGCAATTGGGTTTGCTGTTGCCTGGCCCGCGAAGACCACCACAGCTCCAAGGATCGCGGCGACGGTGGCAGTAGTATGCTTTACCCACCGAAACTGAGTTGACCAATTGTACTGGTTCATTCCGCCGCCTCCTCCAGCAAGTAGATTTCCACCCGCCGGTTGCTCGCCGCAAACGGATCTTCCGCGTTTTTCAAGTGCCGATCGGCGGCGCCTTCAATGCGCACGAACCGGTCCGATCCAACCCCGCCGCGCGACAGCATATACAGCGCCATATGAGCTCGAGCCGAAGAAAGCCGCCAATTGTCATAGGTCTTGCTTTTGAACGGGCGGGCATCTGTATGGCCGGTTATGACAATCTGTGCCCCGGTCTTGGAAATCACCTTGCCGAGGCGTTCAAGCAAGCTCACCAGTTCCGGACGCGGCTCAGCCGACCCGATTGCAAACATGCCGAAGTTCTGATCGTCCGTCAGACTGATAAGCGCGCCATCGTCTTGCCGGACGACTGTGATCTGCGCCGCGGTGTTTTCAAGCAATGTACCTTCCGCAGCATCAAGGACCGTCGTGAGTTCGGCTACCAAACGAGCTCCGGGCACAGTCTCGGCTTCAGTTGCTCCACCTTCGGCCTCGGCCGGAACAGCGTTTTCCTGATCTGTGCGACTTACATGCGCAACGATCTGGTTCTGTGCAGTTCCGTTAAGTTCGGAAGGACCATCGCCCGATGCAGTTCCGGCTTCGCTGGTTGGTCCGGTTCCGCTTTCAGTTTGGGCCAGCTCTGTGGTGCCATCGGTTTCGAAGGGCGCACTCCAGGACTTGTCACCGTCTGTTTGATCGCCGCTTTGACCTGCGCCGTTTCCGGTGCCCGGCCGCGTCGGCAAACCAGCTGTTTCGGCAGCTGCGTCGTCAACACCGCGGCCCGGCCGGAATTGCCAGAACTGCGGGTCGAACGGATCCCGGTAGGCCTCACCACCTAGGGCGCCTTGTTCCTTCTCCAGGCCTGAACCAATGCCCTCCGGATTGGATTCCAGCGTCCGGGCGACATTAATTTTCTGGGCGAGCGTATCGAGCACTGCGTATGGATCAGTAAACAAGATGGACTCTGGATGAGATTGGGTGAATTCCCCAGAGGTCGCCTGAGCGCCCGCCGTTGCTTTTATCTCATCAGCATCCGATGCACTCACCCCTTCCGTTTCCACGTCCGCTTCTCCGGACCGTTCCAGGGTGCTTTCCTGCTCATCCGTTCCACCGAGCTTCCCGGTAAACAGTTTGGTGCCGTTTTCGTTCGTATCACCATTGACGACCGGGTCATTGAGACCCTTCCGGTTGGGAGCTGTCGAGGCCAGTTTGACCGGATTGAAATATTGCGCGACGCCGCGGCGGACGCTTTCGTCGGTCACGTTGATCAGCCACATGACAAGGAAAAACGCCATCAATGCCGTCATGAAGTCCGCATAGGCGATTTTCCAGACACCATGAGGCTTTTCGTCATCGTCCCAGTTGAGTCGGCGCCGGACAATCACAATTTCATTCGGCATATGGTCCATTAGACCGTCTCCTCAAGCTGCAAGGCGTCGAGCTGCCCCAACCAGGCTCCCAACCGTGTTTCAATAACGGTCTCATCGAAAAATGCTTCCAACTCGACCCGGTCGGCGTGCTGAACCTGAATACGGTCTTTCAAGTCGGGCAACTGCTGGAGCACCTGAGCGACGAGCGTTTCCGGTCCACGCATCCGGATAGATGTTCCACCAGGCACCTCTGCAAGTTGTGTCAGCTGTTCGGCGAAGGCCCTGACCAGCTGGTCGATTGTGCTTTGCTTCAAGAAAGGCATCAGCAGCTTGGAAACCGAGTAAGAAAGACGTTTTTCCGTGATCTCGAGAAAGCCGTCGATAGCGGCGGCCACATTTGCAGATTCCCGCATCTCAAAGCGGATCCGCTCTTCCTCCAGATCCCTCGCATGTCTCTCGCGCTCTTGTTCAAGGAGCGCCTCGTAGTGATGACGGGTACGCTCGTCTCCCTCACTCAATCCACGCTCATACTCTGCACGCCGAAGTTCCTCGTTGCTCAGAACGGGCTCCGCCTGGTGATCCGGCATGATCACGTCAACCATGAGGGCGTCTTCAGGATCAAAAGACTTGAAAGTCGGGGCTGAAAAAACCGGAATATGGGCGGCTGCAGATGCGGTCATCAGGTGCGCTCCGTGTCATAGAGCCATTGGCGCAGGATCGCGGCAGACTGCTCTTCGTTGAACTCAAGAAGGGATTCCAGCTTCTTCAGGGCGGACTTGTTCCGCTTGCTGTTGAGGTCCTGAAGCAGATCGGAATGATCTGGCGGCATGAGGAACCCGGTTTCGCTATCCATGGCATCTGCGGTATCTTCTAAACCTTCCGGCAAGAGACCGATTTCAGCCATTTCGGCCTGCTCGCTGCTCACTTGCGGCACGAGGGCAGCAACAGCCGGACGCAACCCGAACCAGATCACCAGCATGGACACCGTCAGTATCGCCAGTGCGTTGATGATGTTGCCGGATTGACGGAGCAGATATTCGGTGACACCGATCGGCGGGATCGGCTCCAGATCCCGGCCGCCATCGACGAAGTCAACGACGGAGATTTTGACAAGATCGCCCCGCTCTTCGGTAACGCCAGCAGAAGATGCCACCAGCGCTTCGATCTCACGGACCTGTTCTTCGATCTGGGATTGTGTCGGTGATCCGCCAAGAGAAGCCGCGAGGCGCGTACGGTCAACAAGGACGGCAATGGACAAGCGGTCAACGCGGTAACCGTCCTGGGAAGTTTCGATCCGTTTGGACGAAATTTCATAGTTGACTGTCTCTTCGCGCCGTTCCGCTTCCTCCAGAGACCGTTCTCCACCATCCGCTTCAACATTTTCATCTGGCAGGTTTTGTTCCGCAGTCACTGGCGTTGCCGCGCTGGAATTTTCCGCATTTTCGTTTTCACGAATTGTACGGACAGACCGTTCGATCCGCGAATCCGGGTCAAAGATGGTTTCGGCAATCATCTTCCGGTCGGTATTGAGCTTTGCCGCGACGCTGACCTGAAAGTTGTCGAGACCAAGATAGGGTGTCAGCGTCTTGCGGACGTTTTCCTGGATCCGGTTGCTGACGGCCGTTTCAAGGGTTGCCATTTGGCCCGCAGACGCTTTGGTCGGGTCCTTTCCGGCCGCGAGTATGCCGCCGGTCGTATCCAGCACCGTAACCTTTGCGGCTTCCATACCCGGAACGCCGGCTGCGACAAGGTGCCGGATTGCGTCGGCGGTGCGCACATCATCCGGGATATCAGACCGGATAACGACAGAGGCCGATGGTGGCTGCTGGTCGCGGCGGAAGGAGCCTTTTTCGGGCAAGACGATATGGACCCGCGCTGCGCGAATGCCCTTCATCAACTGAATTGTGCGGGCGAGTTCGCCTTCCAGCGCCCGAACTCTCGTCACTTCCTGCATGAAGGATGTCAGGCCCAGGGACCCGAGATCATCAAACAGCTCGTAGCCGGAGTTTGCGCCGCGAGGCAGACCCTTTTCGGCAAGTAGCATCCTGGCCTTGGCCGTTTGGCCATGACTGACCATAACAGCATCGCCTTCAGAGTTGACGTCGAACGGAATACCAGCGTCGCGCAAGGCGGAGCCGATCCGCGACACATCTTCGCCCGTTAGGCCTGTGTAAAGCGGCGTCGTTTCCGGCCGGCTTAAATAAAATGCGCCAGCGCCAACTGTGGCGATGGTTGCAAGGCCAATCAGGGCAAGCGCAATCAATCGGCGCATGCCCAATTCCATCAAATTGGCCCAAAGTTTTTCGGCGTGTTCACGGCCCGGCATGCATAACCCCTTCATGCACGTTCGTCTCAAGTTCCCTGCACTATCGCGGCCGGAGCTTGTGCGAGCCTGTCATGTTTTGGCGAAGGGGCTGATTCCAAAACAAAAAAAGACCGCGCCCCAAAGGGCGCGGCCTCTCATCCGGAAATCGGCGACGATTAACGGAACAGGGACAGAATGTTCTGTGCGCCCTGGTTAGCGATGGAAAGAGCCTGAATGCCAAGCTGCTGCTGGGTCTGCAGAGCCTGAAGGCGGGTCGACTCTTTGTTCATGTCGGCGTCCACCAACTGGCCGATACCACGATCAACAGCGTCGGTCAGGTTGGATACGAACGTCTGCTGGAGATCGATGCGCTTCTTGACGGAACCAAGGTCAGTCGCCGCATCGGTTACTTCCGCGATGGCCAAGTCAACCACAGCAATGGTTTCCTGGATCGTCGTGCGGTCAGCAACGGAGTCGGTCAGCGCTGATACGTCAATGTCTTCGATCGCGACAGTGGTACCGCCAGCTGTGTAATCACGGTCCATGAGACCGGTGTCAGCAGTGGTATCAAACAGCCGGATGTTGGTCACATCAATATCAATGCTGTCCAGTGTGAAGAGGCCAGCGGCGTCGCGGCTAAACGAAGCAATGACGCTTTTTGTGGCGTTCGCAGTTGCAGAGTCTTCCTGCAACCAGGATTCACCGTTGAACACAGCAGACGATGCGATTGTACCGAGCTGGTCCTGCAGCTGGTCGATGTCGGACTGGATCTTCGCCCGGTCAACACCAGCACCGGAAGCGGTGGTGAGTTTGGACTTGATTTCGTTCAGAACATCAACGGTGCTGTTCATGCTGGTATACATGGTGTCAACAACCGCAGCGCCCAGGCCAAGAGAGTCGTTTACGGCACTCAGAGCCATGTTGTCGGAACGCATGGTCGTTGCAATGGACCAGTAAGCTGCGTTGTCTTCCGCACCACCAACACGGAGACCGGTAGAGATACGGTTCTGCGTGGTCGCCATGTTTTTGTTGGTCATGCTCAGCGTTTGCAGAGCAGTCATTGCGGAGCTGTTAGTAAGCAAGCTAGACATGATATGTCCCTTTCAAATCATAAGTTTTGAGGATGGGACATTCCGGAGTTACACCGGGACGGCGGGGCAGCATCATGCTTTTGAGCGTTGGTAAGATTTGCTCAACCCGTCGTGTGATTTGCAAGCTAGAGCACAAACCTTGCGCGAAGCTTACGCCGATCATTTCAAATTGATTCTTTTCCGCATTCCAAACCGGCAAATGACACAATGCGGATTTTTCCATGATTTTCTGTAATCGAATAACCCGCTTCCATCCATTGGACCAACGATTTACCGGCAGTGTCGGTTGAACGGCCAAGGGTAATTCCTTGTGCGGTTTAGTCCCTCGTCAAAACGACAAAGGCGGAGCCAATGGCCCCGCCCGTTTAAATTCCTGACTGTTAATCCCGCTTAGAAAAACGAACGCACAAGACTGCCAACCAGCAGGTTCCATCCGTCGATCAGGATGAAGAACAAGGCCTTGAAAGGCAGGGAAATCACAGTCGGTGGGAGCATCATCATGCCCATCGACATGGTTATGGTGGCCACGATCATATCGATCACGAGAAACGGCAGCGCGATCAAAAAGCCAATCTCAAACCCTCGCCGCAATTCTGAGATCATGAAAGCCGGAATGAGCACCCGCAGCTCCACTTCCTCGGCCGAGTCTGCCGATCCGTCCGTCACCCGGCCGGCCGCCAGATCGTCGAACAGCACCAGATCCTTTTCACGCACCTGGCTCAGCATGAATTCACGGAACGGTTCAGTGATCTTCACATAGGCCTCTTCCTCGGTGATCTCATTGTTCATCAATGGCCGGACACCGTCTTCCCATGCCCTGTCGAATGTCGGCGCCATGACGTAAAACGTCATAAAAAGCGCAAGCGAAATAAGGATGAGATTGCCGGGTGTGGTCTGCAGGCCAATGCCGGACCGGAGAAACGAAAAGGCAATCACGAACCGGATGAAACTGGTGACCATGATCAAGATGCCCGGCGCCAAAGACAGCACCGTGAGCAAAATGATCATCTGGATGATGCGGCCAGACGCACTGCCCTCGCCTTCCGGCAACAAAGCAGACAAATCCGGCACCTGCGCCGCGGCGGCTCCGGTCAGAGCAAGGAAAGCGGCAGCGGTTAAAAACAGCCTCATCATTGGATAACCACAGACTCCAGGATAACTTCGCGGACCATGCCTTTGCTGCGCACCTTGGCGCGCTCGTTCAGGTCTTCCCGCAAATGTTGCAAGCCGACACCGCCCTCCAGATGCGCAAGGGTCAATGTGCGCAGGAAACTCAGAAAATCGTCCTCGATCCGCTTGCGCAGAACAGACACGTCCGTGTCCGGCTCGTCTTCAAGCAGTAGCGTTGCCTGAACCCGGATCCAGGTGCTGGGCGGTGTTGCAAGGTTGGTGACCAAGGGCTCAAGCCGCTGCAGTCGGGTCGAAGGTGAAAACGGTAAGGTCTGACTGAAGGTCTGCGCATCCCGGATCCGGCCATGAACCGCAGTTTCGGTCATGTCGGATACGATTTTAGCAAGTCCGGCACCGGCCCCAGCGCCAATCAAACTGATCAGGATAAGCGCAGCCAAGAAGTTTGACTTCGCATCCCCTGTTTCCGGCCCTTCATAGGGCACAAGACTGTTAGACATTAAGAACCTTTCCCAGCCTAGAACGGTGTGACGATGTCATAGATCTGCTGGCCCCAGCCCGGCTGCTGGACCTCGGAGATTCGGCCGCGGCCACCGTAGGAAATTCGGGCTTCCGCGATCTTGTCGTACGGGATGGTGTTGTTGCTCTCGATGTCTCGCGGTCTGACGATCCCACCGACATTCAGGATTCGCATCTCGTAGTTCACGCGAACTTCCTGTGAGCCGGAGATCACCATGTTCCCGTTGGGAAGACGGTCGATCACGATGGCCGCAACAGAGAGTTCAATTTCCTCTGAGCGATCTATGGACCCGGATCCAGCAGACGAGGACCCGGAATTACCATTCAGTTCCGCCTCACCGCCAGATGTGCTGTTGTTGCTACCAGCTGAATAGGAACCGCCAATGCCGATGTCGGCGGACCGGCCGCGCTCAGACGTGTTGTCGAGTTCAGCGCGATCGTCAATCTGGATCACAACAGTCAGGACGTCTCCGATTTTCTTGGCCCTCGGATCAGCAAAGAAATTCTCGCGATCATTGCGCCACAGCGAGTTGTAGTCCTTGATCCCGCCCTTGCTAAACGTGCCAAGCGGATAAACGGTTGGGGCCCGGTTCGCCAATCCGTAACCGACAGGAGACATGTCCGGGGCCCGGCCGATGTCTTCCAACTGACCGGCACAGCCGGAGAGCAGAATTGCCCCCAAAGAAACAAAAATCAGGCGCATCAAAATCTCCGTTGCACTGAGGGGTCGGAAAAGCCCATCATGGTCTGCGTTAGCTGTGCTGCTCTTGCGGGCTCCATTTCATCCAGGATCGCGCTGGCAACACGTGCTTTCAGCTTCAAAAGAACGCCGACCGCAGCTTCTTCTTCGGTGGTGGAAAGCTGTTCTGCCGCGGCGGTCGGACGCATCCGGCCTATGATGCTGACGACCTGGTCCTCGACCTGCTCGAGAAGCTGTTCCCTGCGCTCAACCCAGGCCTCGAACTCCCGTTCTTTGCGTTGCAACTCGGCAATCCGTGCCTGGAGGCGCCCTTCCAGGGCAATCATCTTCCAAGTCTGCCACTGGATTCGGGCGTCGCTCGCCGCTTCAGCGATGTTCTTGCAGTAAAGCTGGCTGTCGCGATACGGAATGGCTGGCTGAGCCGGGGCGACTGTGGCTTCCTGCGGCTTTTCCGGCGGCATTTGTGCCTGCGCCGCGCTCCCCGCGCAGATCAGTTGAACAGCCAGGCATGTCAGAACACCGGCTTTTCGGCATTCAGCCACGAATTTAGACATGAACACATTGTCCTTTGCGAGTGACCCGTTTGACTGGACAATCGCCGATCGAGCTTGCGCGAGGCTGTTGGTGTCTTGAATGCAAAAAAGCGCCGCGAAACCGCGGCGCCTTTGTTCGTTGATGCGTACCTACAGAGCTAGCTGGTTTATTGAACGACCAATTCCGCCTGAAGAGCCCCGGCTGTCTTGATCGCCTGCAGGATTGCGATGATCCCGGTCGGGCGAAGGCCAATCCGGTTGAGGCCCCGCACCAATGTCGGAAGATCCGTTCCACCGACAACCGCAAGCCGCCCGCCGGTTTCCTGCGCGTCGACATAAGTCCGTGGGACCACAACAGTCTCACCTTGAGAAAATGGTGCCGGTTGGGAAACTTCCGGTGCTTCGGAAATCCGGACTGTCAGATTTCCATGAGTGATTGCAACCGTTGAAATCTGAACGTCCTTGCCGATCACGACTGTTCCCGTCCGCTCATCAATCACCACCTTGGCGCTCTGATCAGGGCGGACGCGAATGGATTCAATTTCCGCAATGAAGCGGGTCAGGCTGACCTTCGGCGGTGGCGTTAAATCAACAGACCGGTAGTCGCGCTCCGTTGCCACCCGGATTCCGTAGCGCTCGCGCGTGTACCGGTTGATCGCATCGGTGATGCGGATAGCCGTCTTGAAATCTGGATTGGACAACTCCAGGACCAGATCCGGGATCTGCGAGAATTTAGCCGGCAGATTGCGCTCGATGAGACCGCCATTCGGTATCCGGCCGACGGTCGGAATTCCTTGGGTCAGGCTTTCCGCCGCACCAAGTTCTGCGAAGCCCGACACAGCAACCGGTCCTTGAGCTACAGCGTAAATCTGACCATCCGCACCAAGCAACGGTGTGGCAACGAGTGTGCCGCCTGCCAGCGACGTGGCATCGCCCAACGACGAGACGCTGATATCGATGGACGATCCCTTGCCGATGAAAGACGGCATCTCGGCAGTCACGACCACTGCAGCGACATTTCTCGTTCGCAGCCGCGTATCGCGAACATTAACACCAAGACTGTCGAGCATGGATTGAAGTGACTGCTCGGTGAAGGGAGAGTTGCGCAACGTATCGCCAGACCCCTTCAGACCAATAACCAGGCCGTAACCGACCAACTGGTTGTCACGCACACCTTGCAACGTGGCGATATCCTTGATCCGCACCATCGCGGTCGCCGGTACAGCAGTCAAAACCGCCAACAGGCAAATGAACATACGGAACATAGATTAATTCTCCACGCGGATCGTACCGTCCTGCTGAACTCTTCCGGACACGACCAAACCGCTGTCGACGTTTCGAACACGCACGAAACTGCCCGCGCCGCCGTTCTGCAGAGCCTCGACCTGCATGACGATGACCAGTCCTTGTTCCTGAAACACAAGCCGGGCCGGTTCGCCCCGCTTGACCAGCAACGGTTGTTCGACCGAGTTGATCGGGATCGGCTGGCCGGGCAACAATGTCCGCCGGGTCACCTGTCCGACCAGCTGGCTCCGATGTGATGCAACCGCGAACTGTGTTGCTGTGCGGCTGGGGAACTTGCGCTCCACCAAGTCCCGGTGGCCGATTTCACTACCAGCCGGGATCGTTTGGCGGGCGACCGGCAATTCAATGCTCGCCGCGAATGCCGAAGGAGCTGCGGTTAGCATAGCCAAACAGAAGGCGACGAGTTTCAGGGCTTTGGTCATTTCGTGAACCGCCTTTTTCTAGCGGATGCCATTGGTCACGGTATTGGCCATTTCATCCGCCGCTTTCATGACCTTCGAATTCATTTCATACCCGCGCTGGGCGGAAATGAGTGCCGTGATTTCCTTCACAGGATCGACATTGGAAGCTTCCAGATACCCTTGCCGCACCACGCCAAAACCAGGATCACCGGGAACCCCGGCTACCGGAGCCCCTGAGGCCGGCGTCTCCCGGAAGAGGTTTCCACCAACAGGTTCGAGACCGACATCATTTGCAAAGTTGGCAAGAGACAGCTGACCAATTTCACGTGGCTGGATCTCGCCATCGATCTTGGCATAGACCTGCCCGGTTTCATTGATCACCACTTCGATGGTCTCTTCCGGAACGATAATTGCTGGTTCAACTGTATAACCGTCGATGGTCACCAGGCGCCCATCCGCGTTCTTGTTGAAAGAGCCAGCCCGGGTGTAAAGGGTTTCATCGTCCGGGCCGGTAATTTCAAACCAGCCACGGCCGTCCAGCGCGATATCGAACTGGTTGCCCGTGTTGGTCAGCGGGCCTTGCATGTGTAGTTTCCGAATACCGGCGGTTTTTACTCCAAGACCCAGCTGCGCTCCTTCAGGAACCGGATCTTCGCCGCCGCGGTTCGGCACGCCTTGAAGACGCTCTGCCTGATAAAGAAGGTCTGAGAATTCCGCCTGCGCCCGTTTGAACGACGTCGTGTTCATATTGGCAATGTTGTTGGCAACAACCTCAACATTGAGCTGCTGGGCGCTCATGCCGGTTGCAGCGATGGCAAGGGCTTTCATTTCTACGTCTCCTGAATTCGCCAAATCTGACTGACGATTAAATCGCGCTCGATAGAAGCGCGATCGCTTAGATCGTCATCCGGCTGATTTCCTGATAGGCGGTCACGACCTTGTCGCGAATGGCAATGGCGGTTTGCAGCGTGGATTCTGCCTGCATGACAGCTTCAACAACTTGCTGGACGGAAGCTTGACCATCGACACCGGCGATTGCGGCTGCTTCACCGTTTTTCACTTTATCGATGGCTGATTGCGAGACCTCGGCCATGGCGTCCGAAAAGGACGGGCCGGAGACAGCTTCCGTGCCACCCAGCTCAGGCGTCGAGTTCATGTAGCGGGTGGTCGAGGAGGATTTAAGAATACCGTCGCTCGATGCCGCAGATGTCAGCGCGGAGATTTCGTTGATCATGATCAGTTCCTCAACAGGTCGATGTGGCGCATGACCATTTCGCGGGCCTGCGTCATGACTTTCAAATTGGCTTCGTAGGACCGATTGGTTTCGCGCATGTCCGCGAGTTCCATCAGCGTGTTGACGTTGGGCATTTTCACATATCCATCAACGTCCGCCGCAGGGTGGCCCGGATCGTATTCAACGGTGAATGGCGCCTTGTCAGTGCCAATCCCCTTGACTGCAACCAGATTGGCCTGGGTTGCGCGATTGAATTCGCTTTCAAAGGTGATCGTCTTGCGCCGATAGGGATCATCGCCGGAAGCCTCACCGGTGGAGCGGGCGTTGGCGAGGTTTTCAGAAACAATCCGCATCCGGTCGGACTGAGCCTTCAGGCCGGAGGCGGCAATTTGCAGTGTGGCAGAAAGGGGGTCGGACATGAGTTCAGATCACTTTGGCTTAGGGACGAACGGCTGCGAGGTACATTTTGTGAAACGACTTGGCGATGCTGGCATTCAGCGAATGGTCGCGCGCGACCTCACCGGCTTTCATCAGCTCCTGTTCCAAGCTCACGGAGTTGCCGGAATGGGTGACGTTCCAGCTGTCAGCTTTTTCCATGTCTGAGGCTTTGGCTGCCTCCATGGTCTGGCCCAGATGGCTTCCATGGGTCGCGGTCATGGCAAGATGAGTTTTGCTAATCACCGAAACGAAAGGCTCAACATCTTTGGCCCCAAAACCAGGGGTGTTGGCATTGGCGATGTTCTCAGCAATTGCGGCCTGACGGACAGACAGCCATTCGTTGTTTTGCGAGACCAGTTTGTTCAGGAACACCGGTTCCATCGAATACCTCCATTCAGCCGGGATTGGTGCCAGTTCTAAAAACCCAAGCTTGTCTGAGGCTGGCCCTTTGCCAATCCGCGCCGCAAGGCCCGCACAACCTTCATGGGTGACGGATGGTGCTTCAAGATTTGAAACCGGCACACTTACATGCACCCGGATTGGAATGACCGGAGATCCCAATGACCCAACGCTGGCGCCCGATCGGCACCTCATTGACAGCAAGCCCTTTTCGTCATCGCCTTCAAAAGCGTGTCCTGAAGCCAGCTATTGTGGGGTTGGCAACACTTGCCAGCACAGGTGTGGTGTCGTCAGCAAATGCCCAACCGGTCAATTGTGATGCCTATGCGCGCTCTTACGCGAATTCCCACGTCAACCCCGATCCAGCTGATTTGAACATCTATGAGAACGGAGCACGCGGAGCTGTGGCCGGAGGAATTTGGGATGGTCCAAGCGGCGCACGCCGGGGTGCGGCCATTGGCGGAGCGTTGAGCGTTCTCGACAACCTGGGAAGTTATCCGGCGGGCTGGCAAAGCCTTTATGACCTTGCCTATCAACGCTGTGCCAACGAACAGTCAGGCGTTACCCACCGGCCGACAACGCTCGGCGATCCCAACTATTATGGCCGGCCCCTCATCCGGGGTCAGGAACCGCCGGCGGCCTTGGAGCCACGGCCTGAACTCGCACCGCCCCCGCCCATGCCGCCTGCGGCATCTCCCCGCCGCTGAGGTCTCAGATGTTCAAAGGATTATGCTTGAACCGGCAAGCAACAATGGATGCCGTTCAAAAGCGGTTTTTTCCGCGCCGCCGGACTCGCCTGCGCCCTGCAAAACTCGCCAGCTTGACCAACGAATACATTTGCGACTGCACCACGCGAGACATCTCCGCGGGCGGCCTTCGGATCCTGCTGAATGAAGACATACCCCTGCCGAAGGAGTTCTATGTTTTTGATGTGAACGAGCGGACGATTGCGGAAGTCCGCCTAAGCTGGCGCGACGGACTGGAGGCCGGGGTTGCCTATCTGGTTCCCCCAGCCTCGATCAGCTTCTACGAAAACACCGGTGTCCGCCGCCTGGCGCAACGTTTTTACGCCGTCGAAGATTAGACCCAAGTCTCAAGAAAGCAGCTCACTTGTCAGCGGACTTGCCGGGGCGATCAAACCCTCAATGACATCAAAATGATGCTTGCCTTCGTCTACAAACACCTTGGCATTGTCCCAAGCTTCCGCCAGCAGCTGTGACTGGCGAATAAATTCAGGCCGCTCGTCACCACCAACCCAGGCCGTCACAGGGCAGTCTTTGGCCGGTTTCTGCAAGGCAGCGCTTTCTTTCACCGCGCCAGCCTCGGTGAGCAAAAAGTCATCATTCATCGACGTCTTCATCAAGGGCCGAAGATCATGCAGGCCGCTGATGGAGACAACCTTTTCGATGCGCTCCAGCACTTCCGGATTGAGCGGTGTATCTTCACAGATCATGCGGCTGACAAGATGGCCGCCAGCAGAGTGGCCTGACAGACGGATTGGTCCTTCGACCCGCCGCGCGGCCTTGTTGAGTGCCGTGCCGATCTGCGCCGTAATCTGCGGGATACGAACATCTGGCGCCAATTCATAGCTGGGCAAACAGACAGACCAACCGCTTCGAAGCGCGCCCCGCGCCAAATGCGACCAGTAGGATTTGTCAAAGCGGCGCCAGTAGCCACCATGTACAAAGACCACCAGACCCTTGCTTTTGTCCTCAGAGTGAAAAAGATCCAGCCGCTGACGGTCGGTATCGCCATAGATGATGTCGATGTCTTTTTTGATCCAGCCCGACCGGAATTCGAGGGCTTCATCGGCCCACCGCGCCGGATAGCTTTGAGCGTCCTCAATATAGGCGCCGTTTTCGTAAGCATCATTCCAATCAAAGTCGGGCGAAGTCGTCATAAAACCGTCCTGCAACTGCATGCGAAATTAAACCGGCGCGCATCCTTGCATGATTTGGGCGGGAATTGAAATGGCCGATAGACCATTCATATTGCTTGTCAAATCAGACCACTGCGCCCTAGGTTGTCAGCACAGATTTCCAGGGAGGACCTCATCTGATGATTGAGCGCTGTTCCAATCGCGTGGCGAACCTTGCGCACTTTTTGACACGCAACGCCAAGCGGTGGCCAGACCGTCCCGCGATTGTCTGGGAAGATCAAACCTGGTCGTGGCAGGACCTTGATCGCCGTGTTTCGGCCCTATCCAGCGCGCTTTCATCGGATTTCGGAATCGCCAAAGGCGACCGGATGCTGGTCCAGGCGCAAAACTCGCATCAGATGATCGAGATCATGCTGGCGGCCTTCCGGCTCGGGGCCGTCTGGGTGCCGTGTAATTTCCGGCAGGCGCCTGGCGAAACCGCTTATGCGGCTGAAAAATCCAAGGCGACCGTCTTCCTCTGTGATGCGGAGTATGCGGCCCAAGCTGAGGCTGTTGCAGCCGCATGTCCGGATCTTTCAGACATCATCACGATTGGCCAAAGCGCGTTCGGCGTGTCTTACGAGGCCTTGCTTGAAAAGCACGCTGGCGTGCGGATAGCCAATGCGGAGGTCGATCACAATGACCCGTGCTGGTTCTTCTTCACGTCCGGTTCGACGGGACGGCCAAAAGCGGTCGTTCTCACACACGGGCAAATTGGGTTTGTCGTTGTCAACTACATGGCCGATCTTTTGCCCGGAACCGGCGAATCCGATGCTTCGCTAGTGATCGCACCTCTTTCTCATGGGGCCGGCCTTCAGTTGATTGCGCAACTCTCTTGCGGGTCGGCGAACATCCTCATGCCCAAGGGCGGCTTCCGGCCACATGACGCGTTTCAGCTGATTGAACGCCACAAGGTGTCCAACATGTTCACCGTGCCGACCATCGTGAAGCGGCTGGTTGAAGACCCTTGTGTTGACCAATTCGATCACTCCAACCTCCGTCACCTCATTTACGCCGGGGCGCCGATGTACCGCGAAGACCAGAAGCGGGCGCTGGAAGCACTTGGACCGGTTCTTGTCCAGTATTACGGCCTCGGAGAAGTCACAGGAAACATCACGGTGCTGCGGCCGGACGAACACAGCGTTGATGATGGACCCAACGCAAAGGTCGGAACCTGCGGGGTAGAACGAACTGGCATAGAAGTCAGCATTCAGGACGAGACCGGCAAGGTCCTCGGGCCGAATGAGACCGGCGAGGTCTGCGTCGTCGGATCAGCCGTCTGCGCCGGGTATCTGGACGATGACGGTGCAAATGCCAAATCGTTCCGGAATGGCTGGTTCCGGACCGGCGACATTGGCCACATGGACGAACAGCGGTATCTCTATCTGACAGGCCGCGCGTCAGACATGTATATTTCCGGCGGCTCGAACGTTTACCCCAAGGAGGTCGAGGAAATCCTGCTGACCCATCCGGCGGTCTCCGAGGTCGCGATTTTGGGCATCCCTGATCCGCAATGGGGAGAGGTTGGCCTTGCCGTCTGTGTAAGGGAGACTGGCCAACAAACGGACGCCGCCGAGCTCAGCGAGTTCCTCAAGGACAAGATCACCCGCTACAAGATGCCGGCACGTTATCTGTTCATCGAGGAAATGCCGACCAGCGCCTATGGCAAAATCACAAAGAAACTCGTGCGCGAATTCCTGACCGAAAAGGGCCTGCTGTGAGGCGCCCGGCTCCGCAGACACTGGATGATATCCGGCATCCCGGCCCGCAGGCACAGGACCGCTTCCCCCATGCGCTGTGCCACGCCACAAAGGTTGAATTTCGGGTCTTAGCTGGCGAGCCCTTGCTCGAAGCCCTGGGGCGCTGGGCGGATGACACCGGATTTTCCTCGGCCGTTCTCGATCTTTCCGGCGTTCAGTTGGCTGCCTTTGATTATGTCATGCCCGACCGGGCCGTCGATGACCGCCACGCGGCCTGGTACAGCGATACGCATTCCTCAAAAGGTACTGAACTTAAGGAGGCTATTGCCATCCTCGGCTGGCGCGATGGCGCCTGGTTTGCGCACATTCACGCCTACTGGCGGGAAAATAACACCTGGCACCTCGGGCATCTGCTGCCGGAGACACTTACGGTCAACGATGATGCAAACATCACCGGTCATGGGCTCGTTGGTGCACGGTTCGAAGCGTCGCTGGACCTGGAGACAGAATTCACGCTGTTCCGTGTGAAGTCGGACCGGGACGCGATGTCCGGGAAGACTGCCAACGCGCTCATCACAACCCTCGCGCCGTTTACAGATCTTTATGAAGGCATCACGAAACTCGGCAATCAGCTTCCCGGAGCCGGCTACTCCGTTCATGGTCTCGGTAGCCTAGCAGGCGCACGCTTCGAAGGCGGCCCACCGATGACCGGCCTGATCTCAGAGATCCTGCTCCAGAACGGTGCCGGAAAGCCGCAGAACGGAAAATTGTCCCTGCCCTTGCGGACTGTCGATCTCAACAAGGACCTGTTTCAGGGGCATGCGACACCCGGAAACTGCCCGACACTGGTGACCAACGAATTGCTGCTCGTCGCTCAAGACTGAGACCTCAAAAAAAGAAAAGGCCGGATCCGGGGAACGGAAAACCGGCCTTCGCGGAACCGCGATAGCTAAAATTAAGGTTTAGCTGATCTTTGCCGCAATGCTCTTGGTCTTGCAGTAGCTCTTCAGACCTTCGATGCCCTTCTCCCTGCCGAAGCCGGACTTCTTGTTGCCGCCGAACGGCACTTCAATGCCGCCTGCGAAATACTCGTTGATGTAGATTTGACCTGCATCGATCTTGCGCGCGAGCTGATGCGCCTTGGCAAAGTTCGATGTGTAGATGCCGGCAACCAGGCCGTATTGGCAGTCGTTGGCCAGTTCCAGCGCTTGGTCTGCATCGTCTGCCACCTGCACGGTCAGCACGGGGCCGAAGATCTCTTCCTGGGCAAGCTCATCCTTGGCCGGAACTGCATCGACGATGGTCGGCTCAAAGAACCAGCCTTTGCCCGTGGCCGGGTCCGTTGTGACGTTACCGCCAAAAGCGATCTTTGCACCCCGGTCCTTTGCCCGGTCAATGAAGCCGGCGATCTTTTCAAGGTGTTCGGCGGAGTTCACCGGTCCAAGCTCCGGCTGGCTGAGACCATGACCAATCTTCAGCGCCTTTGTGCGCTTGACCAGTTCAGAGACAAACTCTTCATGGATCGACTTTTCGATGACAAGGCGCGACCCCGCTGAGCAAATCTGACCGGCATTTTCAAAGATCGCCCCCATGATCCCGTTCAAGGCCTGTTCCATGTCGCAATCGGCAAGCACAACTACAGGCGATTTGCCGCCCAGCTCCAGAACGACACGGGTGACATCATCGGCTGCAGCCTTCATCACGGCCTTGCCGGTCTGAACCGATCCGGTGAAGGTGATGTGATCGACTCCGGTGTGCTGTGTGAGTGGTGCGCCCGTCTCGACACCCGTCCCTGTTACGACGTTGCACACGCCGTCCGGCAAACCAGCATCCGACAAGATCTTGGCCAGCAGCAATGCGGTGAACGGCGTTTGCTCGGCCGGTTTTGCGACAACCGTGCATCCTGCGGCCAGCGCTGGTGCGAAGCCGCGGGCGGCGGTTGAAATCGGGAAGTTCCACGGGATGATGTGAGCTGTCACGCCAACCGGCTCATGGATCGAATAGCCAATGTAATCGCCCGCCAGAGGGAAACTGTCGCCCTGTAGTTTGTCGCAGGCGCCCGCGTAGTATTCAAAGGTCCGCGCGGCACCCCGGACATCCCCCAGCGCCTCCTGCAAAGGCTTGCCGCTGTCGAGGCTTTCCACGACCGCCAACATGTCGATGTTGGCCAGGATAAGCTCGGCCGTCTTGGTCAGAATACGCGCCCGCTCTACCGGCGCCATATCGCGCCAGACCGTTTCGAATGCTTTCCTGGAGGAAACAACAGCTGCGTCTACATCCTCAGACGTTCCAGCCGTGAACCGCGCAAAGGCTGTGCCCTTGCCCGGGTCGAAGCTTTCCATGGTGCGGTTGTGCGAGGGCTGCGAAAACGCGCCGTCGATGAAATGGCCAAGCGGCAACGCGGAAAGGCCGCCGGTCGTTTCGTATTCGGCGATCAGGTCTTGTTGAGACGCCATGATTAGCCTTCCAGGGAGCTGATTTTGTAGGTGGACTTGGCAAGCCATTCCGGATTGACCTCAACGCCCCAACCTGGTGCGTCCGTCACAATCGCGTTGCCGTCGATGATATCGAACGGAGACTTGACGAAGAGGTCATATTGCCACGGGTAGTAGTCTTCCTCCTCTATGGAGAATTCCAGATACTTTCCGGCATTCGGAATGGCGCGCAGCAGGTGCATGGTGAACAGCGTCACCAGGGACAGGTTGGCCGCATGCGGGGTGCACGGGATACCAGCTTCATGGGCCATATGCGCGACTTTCATCGTGCGCACCATGCCGCCGAGATAGCAGATGTCCGGCTGAATGATGTCGACGACCTTATGGTCAATCATGCGCTTCCAATCGACCATCGAACAGTCTTGCTCACCACCGGTGACATCAATGTCCAAAGCGTCCGTTACCTGCTTGGTCTGGTCAAAATGCCAATAAGGGCACGGCTCTTCATAATGAGAAATTCCGTTGGCTTCCAAGAACCGGCCGACCTCCATTGCCTTTCCCGGAGAATAACAGGAGTTGGCATCGACCAAGAGCGCTGTGTCATCGGCAAAGCTCTTGCGCATCAACGGCACGATTTCCTCTGTCCGGCCCGGCCATTCGTCCTGATCCCGGCCGCATTCTGCGCCAATGCGGAATTTGAACGCCGTAAAGCCGCGCTCGTCCTGATGGCGTTTCAGCCGATCCGCTTCATCCTGGGCGGTAATGTCCCGCTTCATGGAAGACCCGTAAGCACGGACCTTGCCCGGCGTTCCGCCCAGCAGCTCACACACAGGCTTGCCTTCGATCTTGCCCCGCAAATCATAAAGCGCTGTGTCGAGACCGCCCATTGCCCGGCGCAGATAGGATCCGGGAAACTTGTGCTCGCGATCCGGTATGATGTCCATCAGATAATCGATATCGAGCGCGTCTTCTCCAAGCGCGTAAGGCGCCACTTGCCTGTGCACAACTTCGGCCGTGATGTCGGCGTAGTAAGGTGCGACCTGTCCCCAGCCCGTTTCACCGCTGTCAGTCGTGACACGGGTGAAACAGACAAATTCATTGGTAAATGTCTCGATTGATTGTATTTTCATGGGGCTTGCGGTCCTTGAACGAGGCTCCCTGAGCGCAGTTTTCTTGTAATTGGACTATCAAGTTATTCAGAATTGGACTTGATAGAAGGTCCGTTTTGCGCAATCTCCCAGACCAATTGGAGAATTGTGATGAAACGGCATGCCGGAGCGGTTCTGTCATCTATCAAGATTGACAAGCACGCTGATAAGAAAATCTCGATCCAACTCTACATGGCTTTGCGGGATCTGTTGCTGACCGGCGCATTGACGCCAGGCGATCGGTTGCCAGCGACACGAACCCTTGCCCAGGAGATCGGCGTTTCGCGGACGACGGTGATTGATGCGATCGACCGGCTGATTTCAGAAGGCCTTCTGGAAGCCCGTGTAGGCGCCGGTACTTTCGTCAGCGACGCGTTGCACGCCCGGCTTGAGCCGAGGCCGAAGCCGTCGTCGAACGACAACATTAAGGCCATCCCGCGCCTGTCCCATGCCTCCAAACATGCGATCCCCGACTTCAAGGTCCGCACACGGCTGCCGCACAAATCACAAGCCTTTGTCACGGCCCTCCCCGCGCTCGATGCCTTTCCGATGGCGCAATGGGCGAAGCTGTCTGCGCGGCATTGGCGGAAAGACCGGGACGATATTGCGGGCTACGGCGAACCTTTCGGATTTACGCCGTTGCGGGAGGCAATTGCACGTCAGCTGAACGCCTCACGAGGAATCAAATGCGCCCCGGAACAGATCTTCATAACAAACGGCGCACAACGCGCGTTTTCCCTGATCGGCGGCATGCTCGTCAATCCGGGCGAACCGATCTGGTTCGAGAACCCCGGCGCGATTGGAGCGCGCAATGCCTTTGTTGCCATCGGCGCTCAACCCATCCCGGTCGACGTGGACGCAGAAGGCTTGTGTGTTGAGTACGGCTTGAAAAAAGCCCCGCATTTCCGCTTGGCTTTTGTCACCCCCTCGCATCAGCAGCCGCTCGGCAACGTCATGAGCCTCTCGCGCCGGCTCGCTTTGCTGAAAGCTGCCAGTGAAGCGGACGCCATGATCGTTGAAGATGATTATGACGGGGAGTTTTATTACGGCGACCAGCCGCCGCCGACCTTAAAAAGCATCGATACCCACGATCGGGTCATTTACGTGGGCACCTTCTCCAAGTCGTTGTTCCCTGCCCTTCGACTTGGGTTCCTCTTGGCGCCTGAAGGGCTTGTGGAGAGTTTTGAACGAATCTTTCTTACCTGGCTCAGCGGTGTCCCGACCGTGACGCAGGCCATGGTTGCCGAATTCATGGATGAAGGCATGTTTGCCACTCACATCCGCACAATGCGCCAAGTCTATAAAGAGCGGCATGACACGTTGATGGGTGCAGCTTCCAGCCTTGCAGGCGACATCGACCTGCAACCAACCAGCAGCGGCTTCCACGCCGTTGGCCTCACCAACGCCAATCTGGATGAACGTCAGATCGTCGCTGAAACTGCAGCACGCGGCATCACAACCGCTCCGCTCTCACGCTATGCTCTGGCGGATATTCAACAGCGCGGCCTGGTTCTTGGATTTGGCAGTGCAAGCCCGGACGACATCCGAAAGGGTATTCAGGCACTTAAGGACGTCTTGCCGAAATGCCGCCTCACATAGCAGACCACTATTGTTAATTGGTCTGAAAAATTATCTGCAATGGATATATTTTGCAGTCCAATTGATACGTACCGTCTCTCCCTAGGAACTTCAGCGCGGTGAGGGGACGTCAGGCGCGGCTGAAATCTGCAGTTCCGGCACTACGGGTAAGTTTTGAATTGCCTGAGTGCGGGTTCTTCGCAGAGGGGACAGCCAGTAAGAACCTGCGATTAATGAGCGAACAGGTCATGCCAGGACAACCCATTTTCGTGCTGAATTGAACAGTGAAATATACCGCACCAGAGGCTTTTCCAGTTGGACAACATTTGGGCCTTAGCTTTTAAGAAAACCCGAGGGGTCACTGGTGAATAGGTATATTTAGCAATATGAAGGGTGGCGGGTATTCTCCATGCTCCGCCGCAGTTTTGGTCGGTAAGCCCATGCACTGGCCGCATATTCCAGGATCCCACAGAGGCCGGATGCCTCATAGGGAACCATTACCAATCCAGGGAGGATGTAATGAAATTCAAATCAACTCTAACCGGCCTGCTGGCGGCAACAATGCTTGCCAGCGCGGGCGCGGCACAAGCTGAAACACTCCGGCTTCTGACCTGGGGATCCTATGCTCCGGATGAACTCATCCAGAAATTCGAAGCCGAATATCCTGATATCAAGGTCGAGGTGACTTTCTCCAACAACGAGGAAATGATCGCCAAACTGCGCGCCACGGGCGGTGCCGGTTTTGACCTTGCTCAGCCGAGCCACGACCGCATCTACGCGGCTCAGCTGGAATACGACATCTACAAGCCGCTTGACCTTTCCAAAATCGACACTGAGGTAATGGAAGCCAAGTTGCTTGATGGCGTGAAGGAAAACACGACCATCGATGGCGGCGTCTACGCGGTTCCGCATCAGTGGGGTACATCGGGTCTTATGGCTGACAAGACCAAAGCCCCTGACTTCAAGGGTTGGGGCGATCTTTGTGACCCGGCTTACAAGGGCAAGACTTCCATGCGCCTGAAGCGCACGATTCTGCTCGGCACCGCGTTCTCCATGGGCGAAAACCCGTTCGACGCTTACTCCGATCTTGAAAAGTACCAAGGCATTCTGGACAAGGTTGCCGACAAGCTCATCGAATGTAAGGCCAACATCAAAGCCTACTGGAAAGGCGGCGACGACCTCAGCGCTATGATGCTGTCTGGCGAAATCGTGGCCTCGGAAACCTGGGATTCAACCGCCTACAAGCTGTTCGACCAGAACCCGAACATCACCTTCATTCCGCCGGAAACAGGAGCTTTGGCCTGGATTGACACGTTCGCATTGCCGCGCAAGAGCAAGGCCGATGATGCAGCCTACAAGTGGATCAACTTCGTCCTGCGTCCGGAAAACGTGACCCTGATGTCTGCTAGCACCGGTGCGATTGCAGCTGTGAAGGGCGGCAAGGATCTCCTGCCGGAAGACAAGAAAGCAGCTGTGAATGCGGCCTTCACCGATGCCGACATCGACAACCTGAAGTTCTTCGCCAACATTCCTCCGGGCGTGGAAGACATGGAAGGTAAAACCTTGGAGAAAATCAAGGCGGCTACAGGCGGTTAAGCGACCGGCCACTTAATATATTGGCGGCAACAGAACAAAAGCTGCCGCCAATTGGCCAATTTGCCGTAGAGCCTAGGCCTAATTCTCGGGGGATGCCGCCATACGGTGTCCCCCCACCTTTCTTCACTTCTCCAGAAGCGTCCAAAACAATGACAAATACTCCCCAATACGACCTTGAATGCGCCGGCGTGACCAAGAATTTTGGGTCTTTCCAGGCTGTCAAAGGCGTCTCCTTCGACATCCCGAGCGGCTCGTTCTTCTCCATTTTGGGGCCATCCGGCTGCGGCAAGACCACCTTGATGCGCATGATAGCCGGTTTTGATGAGCCAAATTCAGGTGACATCAAGATCAAGGGCAAGTCTGTCCTGGGGACACCGCCGAACAAGCGGAACGTCAAGATGGTGTTCCAACATCTGGCCTTGTTCCCGATGATGAACGTTTACGAGAACATCGCCTACGGTTTGCGCTGCACCGGCATGAACAACGCAGACATCAAGAAAAGGGTTCAAGACGTCCTGGAGCGGATTGCGCTGCCGGATGTAGGAGAACGCGAAATCCACCAGCTGTCCGGCGGCCAGAAGCAGCGTATCGCGATTGCCCGCTGCATGGTGCTCGACCCGGACGTTTTGCTCCTCGATGAACCGCTCGGTGCGCTCGATCTGAAACTGCGCGAAGCTATGAAAATCGAGTTGAAGCTGCTGCAACACCAGTTCAACACCACGTTTATCTATATTACACACGACCAGTCCGAAGCCTTGGTCATGTCCGACAACGTCGCCATCATGAACCAGGGCGAGTTCGAACAGATCGGCACCCCGCAAGAGCTTTATCACCAGCCGAAGACCGCCTTTGTGGCCGGCTTTGTCGGCGACAGCAACCGCTGGTCCGGCACCGTCAAATCGAGCGACGGCACAGGTGGCAAAGTCGAAACCTCTCAAGGCTTGCCGATGAGCTTCTCGGCAGCTGGTCATAACACAGTCGCGGAAGGGTCCAAGGTCGACATCTTCGTGCGGCCGGAATTCATCCACACGGTCCGGGCATCAGAAAGCGGCACAGGTGGAATTGATGGCGACAACCAAATGGACGGCGTCGTCGACAGTCTTCTTTTCAATGGCGCCAACAGCCGGGTTCTTGTGCGCTCCGGCAATGGAGAGCTGATTGAATCTGACGTTACGCTGACCGGCCATAATGACATCAAGCCGGGTGAAGAGGTTCGCCTGATCTGGTCCTCAAAGCAGGCCATGTGCTTCGCCCATGAGGAGCGTGCCTGATGCAAAAGGACATCAAACGCCTCTCTTTGATCCTCTTGTTTGCGCCCTTTGCGCTCTGGATCATTCTTTTGATCATTCTGCCGCACATTGGCATGGTGATCCTGTCTCTCAAGGAAAAAGTTGCGCCGCGTGTCTACGAATACAGCTTCGCCAATTACCTTGAGTTCATCAACGAACCGATCTACTGGAACACGCTGCTGCGCACTGGATCGATGTCCCTTCTGGTAACAGCGTTGGCGCTGCTGATCGGCTTTCCAATCGCTTATTACATTGCGAAGATCGCCGGGCCTCGGGCGCGCGGCGGGCTCTTTTTGCTCTGCCTCATCCCGCTTTGGGTGAGTGATCTGATCCGATCGTTCGGATGGATTCTTCTGCTGCGGGAAACCGGCGTGATCTCCAGCTTTCTTGTCTGGACCGGCGTTATCGGAAGCCCGGTGGAGTTCCTCTACAACGACGTCGCGGTGATTATCGGTCTCGTCTACACCGTTATTTTGTTCATGATTGTACCGCTCGTTTCCACCCTCGACGGGATGGACAACTCCATGATCGAGGCAGGCTACAATCTCGGCGGTAACGGCTTCACCGTGCTTCGCAAGATCATTGTGCCCTATGCGATGCCAGGCATCGTTGCCGGCTGCATCGTGACGTTCATGCTGACAGCAGGATCTTACCTCACGCCGATCCTGCTTGGCGGCAAGAATTCCAGCTGGTTCACGGAGCAGATCTACAACCAGTTCATCACCCGGTTTAACTGGGAAGGCGGCGCGGCCTTCGGCATGTTGCTCCTTTTGTTCACCTCCATCGTCATCTGGCTCGGCTTGAAGCTGAGTGGTCAGACGCTGGCCAACACCGTTGCCAAGAGCTGAGGAGGACGATCATGCTTGCGACAAACAAGACAACGCCGTTCCTCTTCGGATACCGGCTTTACGTACTGGCCTTCTTCATCTTTTTGGCTGCTCCGCTGATTTCAGCTGGTGCCTTTGCCTTCAACGACAGCTTGTTCCCGGCGTTGCCGTGGCAAGGTTTCACACTGGACTGGTTCTTCTCCGACACTGAACCGAAGCTCGGGATGTTCCATGACCGGCGGCTTCTTCAAGGTCTCTACTACTCGTTCGTGATTGCGATCTTTGTGGCCGCGCTGTCGGTGTTCGTTGGCACGACCAATGCGTTTCTCTTTGTTCGCGGAGACTTTCCGGCCAAGAACTTCTTTTACATTCTCATGGTCGTACCGCTGGTGATCCCGGGCGTTATCCTTGGCATCTCCATCCTGGTGCTTGCCAGCGACACGGCGAACTACGTTGAGAACCGATTTGATCTGGAACTGGAGTTCCTGCGGCCGGGCATGCTTCTGGTAGTCTTGGGCCAGTTCTCCTTCATTGCCACCATCACCTCTCTGGTGATCACCGCCCGGTTGAAGAAGTTCGACGAAACCATGGAAGAGGCCGCGTTCAATCTCGGCGCCAGCCGGGCCCGGGTGCTCCGCACAATCACCCTGCCCTTCCTGCGGCCGGCAATGATTGCCGCGGGCATTGTTGCCTTCCTGGTGTCGTTTGAGAACTTCAACACGACCTTGTTTCTGGTCGGCTCGGAAGCGCCACTGACCATCACCATGTATGACCGCATGGCCAAGGTCGGCTCGACTCCGGTTCTCAACGCTGTGTCTTTCTTTCTTATGGTTGGTTCCGGATTGCTGGCTCTGCTGACCGTCCTGATCCAGCGCGACAAGAACGCGTAAGGCGGAGACATCATGGCTGAGTTTGACTTTGTCATCGTCGGCGCCGGTTCTGCCGGTGCCGCCGTTGCAGACCGCTTGTCTGAAAGCGGCAAGTATTCGGTCTGCGTGCTGGAGGCTGGGGCTTCGGATCTGAACTTCTGGATCTGGGTGCCGGTCGGTTACGGCAAGGCGTTTTACAACAAGCACATCAACTGGATGTACCATACCCAACCGGATCCGGGCTTGAACAACCGCGAAGGGTATTGGCCGCGCGGCAAGGTGCTTGGCGGGTCCAGCTCGATCAACGCCATGGTCTATATCCGCGGCCAGCACGCGGATTTCGAAGACTGGAAAGCCATGGGCAATCCGGGCTGGGGTTGGGACGATGTTCTGCCCTACTTCAAGCGTTCCGAAACCAACGATGCCGGCGCGGATGAGTTCCGCGGCGGCGACGGCCCGTTGCATGTTTCCAGCGTGGACAAGCACGCACACCCTCTGTGTCAGAATTTTTTCCGGGCCAGCGAACAGGCCGGTTTCAAGTTCAATCCGGATTTCAATGGGGCGGACCAGGGCGGTGTCGGTCACTACCAGATCACGACCAAAGGCGGTTTTCGCATGTCGACGGCCCGGGCGTATCTATCTCGTGCGAAAAAGCGGCCGAATGTCACCATCCTGACGAAAGCGCACACCAAACGCGTTATTCTGGACGGCAACCGGGCAGCCGGCGTGGTCTATGACAAGGATGGCCGCGAGCAGACAGTCACTGCGCGCCGTGAGGTCATCTTGAGCGCGGGAGCCATCAACTCACCGCAAATCCTGATGCTTTCGGGTATAGGAGACGGCGCAGAGCTTCGGGCCAAGGGTGTAGAGCCCAAAGTCCAGAGTGGTGCCGTCGGCAAGAATATGCAGGATCACCTTGGCCTCGACTACCTCTACAAATCGAAGGTCCCGACCCTGAACCAACAGCTCTACCCGTGGTGGGGAAAGCTGGCCCAGGGCATCCGGTATGTTCTGACCCGCGGCGGTCCGCTCTCCATCAGCCTCAATCAGGGCGGCGGATTTGTGAAGAGCAATCCGGAGTGCGACCGGCCGAACATGCAGCTCTACTTCTCACCAGTCAGCTACACCAGGGCACCGAAGGGACAGCGGCCTCTGATGAACCCGGATCCTTTCGCTGGTTTCCTGTTCGGAATGCAGCCGACCCGGCCAACCAGCTGCGGGCATGTTGAGCTGAAATCGTCAGATCCTTACGAGGGATTGGCCATCCATCCGAACTCCTTGAGCACAAATCATGATTGCAAGGAGATGATCGAAGGATGCCGGCTGCTGCGGAAGATCGCGGCAAGCCCTGCCCTTCAGGAAGTCATCGAGACGGAATTGACACCCGGCCCGGAGGTTCAGACAGACGAACAGATGCTGGATGATGTCCGCAACCGCTGCTCGACAGTCTTTCATCCGGTTAGCACGTGCCGGATGGGTCCCGACAGGTCGGACAATGTCGTAGATCCGCGTTTGAGGGTTTACGGTGTCGAGGGCTTGCGCGTTGTCGACGCCTCGATTTTTCCGACAGTCACATCCGGCAACACGAATGCTCCGGCGATCATGGTCGGCGAAAAAGGCGCGGATCTTATTTTGGAAGACGCTAGATCAGCTTAAGGAACGACTACCATGGGAAGCGATGTGTTTGCGGCGGACTACAAGACAACGCCCTATTGGCAAGACATTGCGCCCGAGGTTTTTCTGCCCGAACAGGAACTTCCAGATGAAATTGATGTCCTGATTATCGGGGCTGGCTACACCGGCTTGAATGCAGCACTTCAGACCGCCTCCGAGGGGCTGAGCACGCTGGTAATCGACGCCGAACACCCCGGTTGGGGCTGCAGCCTCAGAAACGGCGGCCAGCTCTCAACCAGCCTGAAGCCCTCATTTAGTGCATTATCGGGACGCCACGGAAAGGAACTGGCAACCGCGCTTTGCCAGGAAGGCCAAGCGTCTCTGGATTACATGCAACAGCTTTCAGCAGACGGTCTGGACATGGGGTTGAAGGAGGTCGGCCGGTTTCACGGGGCCCACAAGCCGCATCTTTACGACAAGCTCGCAAAGGAAGCTGCAACAGGGCATCCGGTTTGGAAACCAGACGCCTTTATGGTTTCAAAGGAAGACATGGCCTCTGAGCTCCGCACGGAGGCCTATCACGGCGGCATTGTCTTTCCGCATCATTGCAGTGTCGATGTCTCAAAATACCATCCCGCTCTACTGAAGCAGGTCCTGGAAACCGGCGCTCACGTCATTGGCGATTGCCGGGCTTTGTCCTTGGAGCGGACCGGATCTGGTTTCAAGGTACTGACCGAACGCGGTGAGATCCGCGCCGGGAAAGTCATTCTGGCCACCAACGGCTATTCCGGTCCCCTGTCGCCATGGCATCAGCGCCGGGTCATCCCGATCGGGTCTTATGTCATTGCGACCGAAGAGCTGCCAACAGATCTCGTGGATCGTCTGTTTCCAACGGACAGGATCCTCTCTGATACACGGAAGCTGGTTTATTATTACCGGCTGTCACCGGACCGGAAGCGCGTTCTGTTTGGCGGCCGGGTTTCCTTGAGCGAGACCGATCCCCGCAGCAGCGCGGTCAAGCTGCACCAGGACATGTGCACCCTCTTCCCGGAACTGCGGCCGTTCAAGGTCAGCCACGGCTGGATGGGTTTCGTCGGCTATACGTTCGACACGCTCGCCCATTGCGGAGAAGACAAGGGCCTGTTCTATGCGAACGGCTACTGCGGGTCGGGTGTCGGCATGGCGAGTTATCTGGGCATGCGCATTGGCCGCAAGGCAGCCGGGCGGGAGACTACGCCGTCGGCCTTTGAGATGATCCCCAATCCGACACGCCCGTTCTACACCGGTAATCCCTGGTTTCTGGCACCCTCGGTCATGGTCTACCGGGTCCGCGACCGGTTGGGTCTTTGAAAGATCAAAAATCCCCACAGTTGTTTATCAGCTGACGTGCTGATTTGCCCAGATTTCAAGTTTTGCATTTTCCGGAGCGGCTTTCTCAAAATCGAAAACGGGATCATGCAAAACCGTAACACCGCTTGCATCGAAATCGATACTGCCGCTATCTCATTGAAATAACTAATTTCTTACATGAACATTCTGTAAGGTTAATGGCCTATTCCCTGCAACTGCCTCCTTCGATTGCGTCCTTCGTAAGAAATAAGGAGACAGGAAATGGCAAGTCTGCCCGCAACGCGTCCCATGATCGGGACGGATGAAGACGATACACTTGTCGGCACCCGGCATTCGGACGTCATGTCCGGTCGCTTTGGGGATGACGTGATGTCCGGCAACAACGGAAATGACGAAGTCTGGGGTGGCACCGGGGACGATATCCTCTACGGCAACAACGGCAACGACATCCTCTACGGCTCCGGTGGACCGGATCTGGTTGAAGTTACCGGCATTGAGATCGTGGACGATCATCCGGTGTCTGTCGTGTTCGAAGGTGAAACAGCCGGCTATCGAAACACTTTCGGCGACTACAAGATCCAGGAAGATGGACTGATCACAGACGTCGAGATCTTGTGGCCCAATGCCTCGTTGCAAGGAAGCGGCGGCAATTTGATCCAAGGTGAAAGCCGGGAATACCTGGATGTCCAGGCCGGTGACACGCTCGGTTTCTTCATTATCTCAAATGGCTACAGCCTGAACAATGGCTATCAGGGCTTGGACCTGGACGTTCGGCAGGACGGTGAAAACGCCCCGCAGTTGATGTTCAAGGATGCGGATGGCAACCAAGCCACCATCCACAGTGACGGTCCACGGCTGTATCATATCGCGGCGGACGGCACGGAGACGATGATCCGCACCAACCCGTATCATACCGCGGCTTTCGGCGAGACCGTTGATCTGAACCCGGATGGCATACTGCACACCACCGGCGTCCTGAAAGCCGATGCCGGAACAATCACGCTCGGGTTTGAAGACCTTTACAACGGCGGCGACCGGGATTTTGACGACAGCGTCTTCACCGTGGATATCGGGGTGCAAAACGCACTGGTCCTCAATGCGCATTATCAGCAGGATGATGGCGGCACCGATCCGGACCCAAGCCATGAAGGTGTCGGCAGCCAAGTTGTCGAAATCGAACGGTCTGACAACGACATCCTTGTCGGCGGCGACGGTTCCGACGAGTTGCACGGCCGGTCCGGCAACGACGATCTGTCCGGCAACAATGGCCACGACGATCTGCATGGCGGGTCCGGGGACGATAATCTAAAGGGCAACTCCGGAGAGGATGACCTTTATGGCAACTCCGGCAACGACACTTTGAACGGAGGCAACCACAACGACAAACTGAACGGCAACAACGGTAACGATGCCCTGTACGGGGAAGCCGGCAACGACGAGATGATCGGCGGCACCGGTGACGACATGCTTGACGGTGGTAACGGCGATGACAGCCTCATTGGAGGCTCGGGCTTCGACAACCTCAGCGGCGGCTACGGCAATGACGAACTCAAAGGTGGTGCTGGCGACGACACGCTCGATGGCGGCAACGATGACGACGTTCTGGTTGGCGGCTCCGGTGCTGACACGATGATCGGCGGCTTCGGCAATGATGATCTGAAAGGTGGTGCCGACAACGACACCATGGATGGTGGCCATGGAGATGACAGTCTCATTGGTGGCTCAGGCGATGACATCATGACCGGAGGTGCTGGCGCGGATGTACTGAAAGGCGGCTCCGGCAACGACGAACTGAGTGGTGGCAGCCATAACGACGAACTGTATGGCGGTCATGGGGACGATACGTTCTATGGCGATGCCGGGAACGACATGATGCATGGCGGCCGGGGCAACGACACCGTTGATTACTCCGCCTTTGACGTGGATCTCTCCATATCCCTTCACAACAAGAAGGCTCATGGTCTTGAGATCGGCACCGATACCATCAAGTTCATCGACAACATCGTCTCTGGTGGCGGAGATGATATCCTGAAGGGCTCGAGAGACGCCAACGTGATCGAAGCCGGTGCCGGTGACGACACCATCCGCTCCCTCCAAGGCGCTGACACACTCACAGGCGGTGAAGGCAGCGATATGTTTGTCTACCGGTCCTACGATTTGTCAGGTGGTACAGACACGATCACGGATTTCCTGATCGGCACTGACAAGATCGACCTTAGCCAGATGCTTCACTCTCTGATCTCCTATGTCACCGAAGCCGTGAATGGCGAGGACGGTGGAGGCAGCGGCGGTTCTAGCGAGCCAGGCACGACAACCATCGACTACTCAGCCGCGCTTGCACGCCTGGACGTCGATGTGGCTGGTGAAGACTTGACCCTCCTTATCGACCGCCAGGGCAACGATGCCTATCAGGAGGTCTGCAGGCTGGTCGGTGTCGGTAATCAGACAGTGTCGGCCCTGCACGACAACGACTGCTTCATCCTCTAAGCAACTCAAAAGACCGGGTCGCGTTTTGAGAAAAACGCGGCCCTCATTGTTTTTGGTTCAGTATGGTTTTTTGCAAATTCGGAAGCGTCAATGGACCGAGCTCAAGTTTCCAAGGTTTCCATTTTGCAAATCTAGGCTTTCTGCCCAATGCGAACTTCATTTTTTCCGTATATTTTTCAACTAGATAATTCATATCTCCAAAATAAACATCGCCTCTGATCGTCCCCCCAACAGTTTGGCATCGTCCTTGCGAACAGATGGGTGTCGTTGAGATCAAAGGTTGCAAAAGTGGACATCATTCATGAAAGGCCCAGCCAAAGGCTGCACTACAGGGTAACAGCGCCGATGCGCGTCACCCTTGGTGATCAGACTTTTGACGCTGCGGATTGGGGGCTCGGCGGTTGCCGGATCTCCGGCCTTTCTGCGCCGCTTCCTGAGGTCGGATCGGACCACACTCTCTTGTGCACCCTGCCGTTCCAAGGCTTCAACATCACCTTGAAGGCAAGTGCCGAAGTCGTTCGTTCGAGTGAAGACACCAAAGAAGTCGCTTTCCGCTTCGTTGACCTTGGCGAGCGGGAAACCGCTTTGATGCAACACTTTGTCGAGGATCTCGTCCGCGGCAAGATGACAGACGTCACCGACACAATTGTTCGCATCGATACACCGGTCACGCCGGTGCCGACCAAACCGGACTCAAATCCGGTACAGGAAATCCCTGTCCACCGCTGGCCGATCAAGCAGATCGTTATGACGCTCTTCTATTTCGTCCTTGGCATTGCAGTCTTCGGGTATGTCGGGATCTACATTTTCGCAACGCTCTTCCGTCTGGAAATCTCGACCGCAGTCGTCAGTGCAGAACGTTATGAGGTCACGGCACCGGCAACCGGGCGGCTGAAAGGTCTGAACCTGCGCACCGGTGATATTGCAGCTTCTGGTGTTCCGATCGCCTTCATCGAGAACGATGCTCTGATTTCGGAAATCCGGAAAGCCGAAACCGCGCTTATGCAGGCGCAAGTGGAACTCTCCGAGCACAAGCTTTATTTGCAAGTCGAAGCCGATCGCGAAAATGGCTACAGCCTCGTTGCAGCCAATGATCTGCGCCAGGCCCGCGCTGAAACGGTCACACTGGACCTTGCGGTTGAGACAGCACGTGACCGATTAGGCAGATATGAAACCCTGTTTGAACAGGGCTATCTGAAGCGGGATGTACTCGCGACGGCACAGCTTGAGCTGGCCACAGCCAAGAGCGCGCTTGAAAAGCACATCATTCACGTCGCCGAGTTGGAGAAACTGGGCGCTGAAGGCGGGAACATCGGCATCCTGAACGGCGCCAAGTTCAGCGGATTGAAGTCCGAACGCATTGCCGAAGTGGCGCGCTGGCAGCAGGAAGTCGACTACCGCAAGAAACTGTTGGAAGAGCTGCGCGCTCAACCGGACATGATGCCGGTGACGCTTGGCTCCAATGCCGCTGTTGTGGATGTAATTGCAGCCGATGGTCAAACGCTTAAAGCCGGTGCCCCGCTTGTGGTTTTGGAGGAAAGCGACCACCGGGTTATCACAGCGTTCCTGACCCAGGAAGAAATCACTCAGGTCCGCAAAGACAGCCCGGCCCGCATTTATGTGCCGGCAGAAGACCGCTGGATCGAAGCAACAGTGGACATGATCAGCCGCACAGACGGTTTCATCGATGAGACCACACAAATGCACCGGTTCCGCGCACCGGATGCGCGCTCTGCGAAAATTGACTTGATCGCAAAAGACGGCGCCCTTCCCCAATCCGGAACACCGGTCACCGTCTACTTTGAGCGGTACCGCGCAAACAAGGTCTTGCGGCTGATCTCAGGCTACATCGGAGACGCGACATGAGCCGGTCCCTGCAACAGGATTTCAACGTCGATGAAATCACCCATCAACCGAAGGGCTGGGCCAAATGGACACCGTTTGCGCTGTTCCAGATCAGCCTTTATTTCGGCCTCTGCTTTGTCGGGTTGACCACCTTTGAGAACGTCTTCTTCAGCCCGGCGACAAAACAGATCACCTTTGTCATCGGGATCCTCGGCATCTGGCGCTATGGCTGGTGGTTCACTCACGCGGTACGGGCGTGGATTTACGGCAAGTTTGTCTACCCTTCCATGCGGGATGCCGGGAAGAAAGTGTGGGATGACGGCTGGCGCCCCCGCCACCTCCACTTCATGATGACGACCTACAAGGAACACCGGGATATCACGGAAAAGGTAATCCGGTCGATCTGCCGCGAAATCCGGGACGCCGGTGTTCCAGGTACGATCTGGCTCGGTTCCGGCGACCGGTATGACGAAGACCTCATTTCCAATCTTCTGGCCCGGGAATGGTCCGACCTCGACGTGACCCTTCATGTCGTCCGGCAGAACCAGCCAGGCAAGCGTTTGGCGATTGGTCTCGTTTTGCGTGCGATGAGCCGGGGTGATGTGGAAGACGACGACCTGATCATCTTCATGGATGGCGACTTCATCCTGGCCAAAAACGCTGTTGGTGCATGCCTGCCGCTTTTCAAACTCTACCCGGATCTGCAGGCCTGCACGACGGATGAAGAAGTGCTTTGCATCGGCCCGCGCTGGATTGCCAACTGGCTGACCATGCGCTTTGCGCAGCGCCGGCTGGCCATGCAATCCCACTCCCTTTCCGGCCGGGTTCTGACTCTGACGGGACGGATGTCCGTTTTTCGGGCGAACCACCTGACAAAACTCAAGTTTATCCGCCTTCTGGAGGCAGACCATCTGGAACATTGGCTGTGGGGCAAGTTCCGCTTCCTGTCCGGAGATGACAAGAGCACCTGGTACTACATGCTCCAATCCGGCTGCCGCATGCTCTATGTGCCCGATGCCATGGGCTACACAGTTGAAGTCATTGAAGGTTCAGGCATGGACCGGATGGTTCAGAACTTCCGCCGCTGGTCTGGCAACATGCTGCGCAATGGTTCTCGCGCCCTGGCATTGGGGCCGGGCCGGATGCCGTTCTTTATCTGGTGGTGCCTTCTGGACCAGCGCGTTTCCATGTGGACCATGCTGGTGAGCCCGGTGCTTGCTGTCTGCACCACGTTTCTCTATGACCCCTACTACATCTTCGGATATGTGGTCTTCATCTGCATAACCCGGATGCTGTTGTCGCTGTTTCTCTACCAGTACGCCCGAAAGGTAGACCTCAGTTATCCGTTCATTCTATACTTCAACCAGCTGATCAACGCGTCGGTGAAGGTCTACTGCATCTTCCGCCTGTCGAAACAGCGCTGGTCCAACCGCGGCGACCAACGTGCGGGTGAAGGCGACGGGCTAATCGCCACTCTTCAGAACCTCATGGCGAGTTATCTCACCCTTCTTTATGTGACGATGTTGTTTGTCGGTGTGTGCTTAATGGCTGGTCTGATCGAACCACCGAGTGGCCTTATGATCGCCAATGTTCTCGGACTGCCGGCCTGATTGGCCGGCTTTTTCAATTTGCAAAACCGCTCTTGCACAATTGCTAAACTCTACCTGTTCCCAAAAATGCAAAGCCCTCACAAGTATCTGTTTTTGTTGAAATTCTAACTCAATAACTGAATTGGCCCAGCTCTTGAAAGGATCCAGCCAAATGGATCAAACGAGGGCCACAGCTATGAAGCTGAAACCGAAACTCTACACTGCTGCATTGACCCTGACCGCGTGCCTCGCTCTGGCCCCGGTTGCGTTTAACGGTGTGGTTGACGCTTACAACCACAACCAGATCGTCGATCTCGGTCTCGACAAAACGGAAATCAGCGTCAAGGCACATTATCCGCTCTACAAGATGATCGAGTATCCGCGGATCAAGGCGCCGACGGTTGTTCTGGGTGACAGCCGCGCGCGCGCGCTCCAGGACAAGTACTGGCAGGAGCTCGGACGCGACGATGTCTACAATTTCGCCTATGGCGGCGCGACCGTTTTCGAGATCTACGACACGTTCCAGTATCTGAAGGACAACGCGGAACTGGAAACGTTGATCGTGAGCCTTCCGCTTCGGTCCATGGATGCCCGGTTCAAGGGCGGCATGAACCGCGTACCGGAAGCGATCTCGCTCGCAAATGATCCGTTCGGCTATTACACGAACTGGTTTGTTGCCAGGATCGGTTGGGCGCTTTTGCAGGACCGCTACCCCCAGGTCTTCGACGCGGTCGAGAAGCTGGCGCTGTCCCCCATTTCGGAAGCAAAGGCTGCTGAACTCAGCGGTCTTGAAACGCTCTCCGTCGACGCGCTGTTAGACCCTGCGCTGTGCGACGAGTGCATCTTACAGACACCGAACGGCACATTGATCCTGCCGGCAGTTTATCACGGCCGGGGGCTCGGTCTGGGCCACTGGGCACGCTACTGGCCGGACATTGCAATTGACCGGGATCTTCCGTCCCTTTTCGCTAAACAGGTTGGCACCAATGGTGCTGCTGACTGGCGGCGGTTCAAGCAGTCAGAAGACCTGTGGACGATGGTCGAAGAAATCGCCGCCTGGTGTGACGAAAACGATGTTGAGCTCATCTTCTTCATTCCGCCGACGATCTCCGAGATGCAGCAGCGCATCAATGACTTCGGACTTGCTGCCGCAAACCACAAATTCCGTGATCGGCTCTCAAAACTTGCGCCAATCGTGGACATGGATTTCGACACGGATTTCACACGGGATCTGAAGAATTTCACCGACGCTTATCACTTCGGGTCCAACCCGGCCCGCAAAATCGTCGGCGAACTCTTGCAAGTTATCGATAGCGACCAAGCACACGTCAAAACGGCGATGGATCGCCGGGCCGATCTCGCCTGCCCGGTGCGTGCGGACGACATCACCCAAACCCACAACGAAGGCACCCTTCAACTGATCGAAGGCACATCCTGCAGAATCTGGAGGCAAATCAATGGCTAAGTCGAACAAGACCCTGGAAGAAGCCCTGATCTGCGTAACCGGTTTCGCGATTGGCGCCATCGCCGCCTCTAGCTTCACCCCGATGCCTGAAACCAATGCAGTGGAACCGAACCGCATTGATTGGCTGTTTGATCATGCTGAGCCCATGTACCGGCAAACGTCGACCGAAGGAAAACAGCCGGTCTTTGAAATGGAGTTGCTGAAATGACCCGCAAGCCATTGAACCGAAACATTCTAAAAGCAGCCATTGTCGCCGCGATTATCGGTGGAGCGGGTGCTGTCGCACTCTCCGGCGATGCGGTTCGCCCGGCAGCAAAGGCCGAGCGGATCGATCCCACGATCGAGGAGATGATCAAACAGGCCCGCGGTCTTCAGAAAGTCGGCCGCTGGGAAGCTGCCGCCGATCTCCTGACCCAGCTTGCCAGCGATGGTCATCCGGTTGCCCTTTATCACCTGGGCCGGGCCTACAAGAACGGCTGGGGCGTTGACGCGGACCTTGACCAAGCACGCCTGATCTTCATGGAAGCCGTGCGCTACTCCTTCGCCTATCGCGGCGAAACAGCTTATGAGCTCGGCCGCCTGTTCCAGCGCTCATCCGGCGAACGGTGTGCGGAAATCGCCTTGCAGTGGTTCCAAAAAGCCCTTGGCTGGGATTACCCGAAAGCGCACGTTCAACTCGCAAAGCACTATGAACGCGGCATCGGCACAGGGCGCGATCTGACCCTCGCCTTTCATCATTACGAGAAAGCAGCGATTGCAGGATATCCGTCTTCAACCATCAACTACGCCCGGATCCTTTTGAACGGCCGTTATGGCTCTACGCCCAACCCGGAACAGGCACTGTTCTGGGCCGAGCGCGCCATTTCCGGTCTTGAGAAGAAAGCCCGAGATGGTTCTGCAAGCTCAGCCAAAACGCTGGGCAGGCTCTACCGGGACGGTGAATTCATGACAGCCGACCGGGCACTTGCCCGCGACTGGTTCCTGCGCTCTGCCGACCTCGGCGATGCCGGCGCCATGCATGATCTGGCGCTGATGATGCTGGCAACCTCTGACGACAAGGACACCGTTCAGGAAGCTCTGAAATGGCTCCGCCTTGCTGCAAAAGCGGAACATGGCGGGGCTCTCACCGGCCTTGCCCGCCTGCATTTGAAGGAAAAACACGGCCTCGATGCCGATGCAGCTGTCGAACTCCTGGAGCGCGGAGTAGCTGCCGGCCACCCGGGTGCCATGGAAGAGCTTGGCCGTCTTTATGCCAAAGGCAAGCTCGTGGAGCAGGACCGGACCAAGGCGTTCGAACTGGCCCGGAAAGGCGCGGACCGTGGCCACCAGGGCAGCGCCACTTTGCTCGAAGAGCTTCAGAAAACAGACGAAGCAAATCTCACCATTCTTCTGCGGACCACTCCGCAAACCACCAGCAACAAGGAGGGCTGAGTTATGGTTTTCAGTTCCCTGGAATTCATCTACCTGTTCCTGCCGCCGGTCCTCATCGGTTACCTCGTGCTCCGTCATTGGGGCTGGGAAAACGGCATCATCTGGTGGCTGACCATTGCGTCGCTGGTGTTCTACGCCTGGTGGACCCCGGTTTATCTGCCCCTTCTCTTGGGCTCCGTCGTGATCAACTACGGTTTTCACCGGGTGCTCCGGCAGGTCCGTGACAAGTTTATCCTGATCACGGGTATCGTCTTCAATCTCGCGCTGATTGCCGTGTTCAAATACGCCGACTTCTTCATCGGCAACGCGAACCTGGTGGCGGGTACGGACATCCCGATGCTGAACCTGGTCCTGCCTCTGGCGATCTCGTTCTTCACGTTCCAGCAGATCTCGTTCCTGATCGATACCTACAAGGGCGATATCATCAAGTGCGACTTCGGCCGCTACATGCTGTTCGTGGTGTTCTTCCCGCAGTTGATCGCTGGTCCGATCGTCATGCAGAAGGAAACCATTCCGCAGTTCAAGCTGCCGGTGTTCCGCAACAAATTGGCACTCAACCTGGCAATTGGCGGCACACTGTTTGCGATCGGTCTCTTCAAAAAGATCGTACTGGCGGACGGCATCGCACCGTATGCCAACCAGGTCTTCTCCCTTGCCGAGGCCACCAACGGCGTTCCGCTTGAAGCTGCCTGGATCGGCGCGCTTGCCTATACCTTCCAGCTCTACTTCGATTTCTCCGGCTACTGCGACATGGCGCTTGGGCTCGCCCGCCTGTTCGGCATCCGCCTGCCCGTCAACTTCAACTCGCCTTACAAGGCAACCAGCATTTCCGACTTCTGGCGCCGCTGGCACATCACGCTGTCGCACTTCCTGCGGGATTATCTCTACATCCCGCTGGGCGGCAACCGCAGTGGCCCGATCCGCCGCTATTCCAACCTCATGATCACCATGCTTCTTGGCGGTCTGTGGCACGGAGCAAGCTGGACCTTCGTCTTCTGGGGCGGTCTGCACGGCGCATATCTTGCGATCAATCACGGCTGGGATGCCCTGTCAAAGAAAGGCTATGTGCCGAACATCCTGCCCCGTCCGGTCGGCAATCTTCTGAGCCGCGGCATCACACTCCTTGCCGTTGTTGTTGCCTGGGTGTTCTTCCGCGCAGAAAGCTTCACCGGCGCAAGCAACATCATCCACGGCATGACCGGCTTCTCCACCGTCTATGAGCCGAAACTTTGGGAAGGCGCCTTGAGCGGCACCATGCAGGTCTGGGCCATGATGGTTGCTCTTGCCGCTATCGTCTTCCTTCTGCCGAACGCCATCGAGTTCACCGAGAAGTACAACCCGGTGCTTGGCTTGAAGAAGCTGGTGGCACAGCGCCGTTCTGAAGGTTTCCTGCCGGTGCGCTGGCAGCCAACCACAGGCTGGGCCCTTGGTGTATCGGTCCTGTTCGGACTGGCGCTGATCCAGACCTACCGGCTCGCAGAAATGACCGAGTTCATCTACTTCAACTTCTAAGCGGAGACAGCTGATGCGCTCGCTTTTTCTGACACTTGCCTTCTCAACGGCCCTTTGTGCCGGAACATCAACAACTTGGGCCGCACCGGAGGGTGCGGCTCAAAACTCCCTTCTTGTTCTCCCTGCTCAAGGCCTCGAAGTGGATCTGAAAGGCGGAGATGTGACCCGCAAGGGCGTGACCGGCCAGTGCCTTGAAACCGTATCGAAGGCCGGGTCCAACCTTCTGGTGGTCGCGAAGACCCCTGGCGATGACAAACCGACCGTCTCGGTGGATGGCATGATCCGGGGGATCGGTGGCCCTGATCAGGATGGCGCGCGCCTTGGCACCATTCGCCTCGCCCGCGATGGATCATTGGTCCACATGCGAACCTGGAAAACCGGCGACAAGCAGACCGAACTGCTTCAGGACGGCGTGGTTAGGCTCACATTCAAGCGCGGCACACTCGCGAAACTGTTGCGCTTTACTGAGGACCAGGCGCTTTTGCTGGTCACCCGGCAAGGCGAACCGGCGCAGCTCATCCGTCATAAACGTGACACCGATGGCCACATATCAGCGGAGCCGGAGGTTCTGCTGGATTTCGCTGACTGCGCGCCCGAACGCGTCGTGGTTCGAGGCGATGTGCTCTGGGCCCGCATGGAATGCGAAGACACGGATACCGCCGGGATCTACCGGATAGACATTACCACAGGGTCCATTGAAGCGCCCGTCATGACTAGCGAGACCGCGGACTTCATGACGCTTCCACGCGCAGACCGCCCTGACGGCGAAGCCGTTCTGACAGTCTCCGGTTCGCCTGCCGGTATGAACTTCTACTACGCAGCCACCGGCCTGCTTGCCGCTCAGACCGGTGAGGTGCGGGCCTGCTCATCGGATGCGGAAGGATTGCAAAGCTGGAACCAGAGTTACCGGCTTCGGGCCCTCGCCGCCCTTTATGAAAAAACCGGCGATCCTGTCTTTGCGGCGCTTGCCCGCAAGTCGATCCGCCTCACCCTTGCAGCTCAGGACGGCGTCAACGAACGTACCACAGATCAAAACCCTTCTTGCGGCTGGAGTTCAACGATCTACGCAACGGACACGAACGACCGGATGACGCTGATGATCAATCAGGCGATGATTACCAACAGTCTTGCAAAAGCCTGCAAAATCCTTGGTGACGGGTGCACGGAAATCCTGGCGGACAGAATTACCGAAACACAGGCTTGTCTTGCCAACACATACGAACCGGATTTCGACGCGGCAGCCGGACTCTACCGGATCAACGGAGACATCGACTTCAGGTTCAAGGGCAGCATTGCTCCCTGGAACTGGCAGGTGACAATGGCCGGATTGCTGAAGGACCTTCCAGATCCTGCCCTCACCGCCCGAAGCACATCCATTGTGGAAGGATTTTATGACGAATGGTGTGCGGACGAAAATGGCGCGCTGTTCCGCTACTGGCCAAAGGCGGCTTTTGAAGGCCGTGACGGCTCACCGTCAAAACGCGCCGGCGAGCGTTACGAAGACACTGGGCACGCCGGGATATCGCTGCTGAGTGCAGCTGAATTCCCGGATCTGATGACCGGCGACCATCTTGCCGCGCTCAAAAACCGGGAAGACTTCCTGCTCACCTTTGGTTCTGAAACACCGCGTGATCTGGATGGCGCCGGACCGATCGGGGCCCGCTGGTTCCCGGCAGGCGGCTGGTCATCTATACCGTCCGAGGCGTTCAAGAAACAATTTGCGGGGCCAGTCCCCGGCGTTCAGTCGGCCGATACGGTCTTTGCCTATGCAAACCTCTTTGATCCCGACGCCGACTTCGAGCTCACGCTCAAAGTTCACAGTTGCACAGACAGCTGCGAGCCGCACCGCACTTACACTTACAAAAGCTGGCAGGCCTTCATGGAGGATAATCCGTTCTACAAACTGCAGCCGGATTAAGGCCCGGCTGCAACCAAGACCTGAATCCTCCGTTTTTTCTATAAAGTGAAATTTTACACCCTATGGCCAAACTACCCACAGGAAACAGCCGAAGTGTTTTGCATTCGCAAAACGCACCAGCCAGGGACAAATCCATGCGGAAGTGGATATCTGATGTCGCGCAGGACGCCACTTTCTGGCTGGTCCTCGTATTCATATGTGCATCTGCAATTTCGGCATACGTCATCGCGGTCGACTTTGGCCAAAAGGCGCGTACCGCCGATCTTTCCGCAGCCGCCCAAGCGCAGAATGAACTGCTGACCGCGACCCGTTCATTTTATTCGCGCGAAGTGGTCGACAAACTCTACTCTTCCCAAGATGTCACCGTCAGTCATGACTATCATGGGAACGAACTGACAATTCCTGCTCCCGTCTCCATGACGTTGGCTCTGGAAAATGAACTGGCGCTTCTTGGTGCGAAGAGCCGGATCCGGATGCTTTCCAATCACCCCTGGCCATGGCGCCATGACCGGGAAATCGATGATTTCGAGCGTGAAGCTCTGGCAGCCCTGGTGGCGAACCCGGAACAGCCGTTTCAACGGCTTGAACAGCACGAAGATGGTAACGTTTTCCGCAGCGCCACAGCCGTTCGTATGGAGGGAAGCTGTGTCGCTTGCCACAACACACATCCAGACTCGCCCAAGACCGATTGGGAAGTTGGCGACATTCGCGGCATTCAGGAAGTCGTACTCCCGGCGAGCGCGCTTTACGGCGGCAGCTTGACATCAATCAACAGCCTGATCGTGATGCTGGGCATCGCCTTTCTGGCGGCAGCTGCCCTAACTTTTGTGCTTTCGTCCCAGCGCCAGAAAGCTCTGACACGTGTGCATGATCTTGCCGATGCGGAGCGGGAAAAGAACGCCGCCCTTGAAGCGGCCATCATCCGCGCTGAAACCGGCGAAGCGCAAGTCAATGCCGTCTTGGAAACGATGCTGGATGGTGTTGTGACGCTATCTCCATCCGGCGATCTCTTGAGTGCCAATCCGGCGGCGCTGCAAATGTTCGGTGTTGGTTCTTTTGAAGATCTGTCCGGCAAACGGATCTGCGACATTCTTCCAGAAGAAGATGCGCATGTCCTGCCCTTCGCGTGTTGCTCGGGCAAGCCTGCGCCTCTTGCAACAGACAAGAACCGCTTTGAAGTCACAGGCCGCCGCTTCGACGGAAGCCTCTATCCTGTCGAACTATCTCTTTCCGAAACCATCGTCGAAGGTCAGGACACCTACACCGCAATCCTGCGCGACCTCACCGAGCAAAAAGCAGCGGCCGCGAAACTCCAGCAAGCTGAAACCCGCCTCGTGGATGCCATTGAGTCCCTACCCGACGGCTTTGTTCTCTATGACGCCGAAGACCGGCTGGTTCTGTGCAATAGCAAGTATAAGGAGTTCTACAGCAGCAGCGCCGATCTGATCCGTCCCGGCCGAACGTTCGAAGAAATCATCCGGGAGGGCGCGCAACGCGGCCAATATCAAGTCTCAGGGAAAGTTCTGGAGGATTGGATCGAGCTCCGGATGGAAAACCATCGAAATCCGGGTGCTCCGATGGAGCAGCATCTCGACGATGGCCGGTGGTTGCGCGTTATTGAGTCCCGGACAAGCGAAGGCGGTATGGTCGGTTTCCGTGTCGACATCACGGAACTTAAAAAACGCGAACAGGAACTGGTCAGCAGTCAGGGGCTGTTGCGCAATGTGGTCTCCGCCTCCTTCGACGGTATCATCGTCATGAATGGAAGCGGAACGGTTCTCGACTTCAGTCCGGCAGCCGAAGAGGTGTTTGGCTGGACCGCTGCTGAACTCGTTGGTCGGAAAATGTCCGACTACATAATTCCCGAAAAATACCGAGCAATGCACGATGCTGGCTTGAAGAAGTTTCTAGAAACAGGTGAAGGGCCCGTTCTCGGTAAGCGGATCGAGATCGAGGGTCTCCACAAGGACGGGCACGAGATCATCGTGGAACTTGCAATCCGCCACACGCGCGGTGAGAAGGGACCACTGTTCCTCGGCTACGTCCGAGACATCACGGAACGCAAAGCCGCTGAAGAGGCCCTTCGGGTCGCCAAGGAAAAGGCGGAAGCAGCGAACGAGGCCAAGGCCCAATTCCTCGCCATGATGAGCCACGAAATCCGCACCCCAATGAACGGGGTGTTGGGTATCTTGAGCTTGCTCCGAGATACCGATCTTGACCCCGGCCAGAAAGCATACGTGAAAACGGCCCGTGAATCTGGCCGCTCCTTGCTCGAACTCATCAACGATATCTTGGACTTCTCCAAACTTGAAGCAGGACGGACCGAGCTTGAAAAAGCGCCTTTCCGGCTCAAGACCGTCGTCAAGAGCATTGCCGACTTGTTCATGCCGATTGCCCAGGAAAAGGGGCTGACAATTGACCTGAACTATCCTGACAACGTTCCACAGGTGGTAAGCGGTGATTCAGGCCGGTTGCGGCAAGTGTTGCTAAACCTGGTGTCCAATGCGGTCAAGTTTACCGAAATCGGGTCAATCGATATCAGCGTTTCCCTCGACAAGGACGATCCGGTTCAGCCGGTGTTCCGTTTTACCGTCAAGGATACCGGCATTGGCATCGCAAAAGACAAGCACCAGACACTGTTCGGAGATTTCGTCACCATCGACACGAGCTATACCAAAAAACAGGGGGGCACCGGTCTTGGGCTGGCCATCAGCAAACGGCTCTCCGATTTGATGGACGGGGAGATCCATGTGGAAAGTCTGCCCGGCGCGGGCAGCACCTTCCATTTCTGCGTTCCTCTTGAGCGCGCCGACGATGCTATCGAGTTGCCCGAACCTGAAGTCGCCATGCTGGAGGAACATATTCCAGACGGCTTGACCGTCTTGGTTGCCGAAGACAATGCGACCAATCAGATCGTGGTCTCGCACGCGCTTGAACGAGCCGGCTGCGACATTGACATCGCCAACAACGGCAAGGAAGCGGTGATCGCGGCCCAGAACCGCGATTATGACTGCATCTTGATGGATATCTCGATGCCTGAAATGGATGGCCTCGAAGCTGCTCAACACATTCAAAACGGGCAGCGGAACGCAAAAACGCCCATCATTGCCCTCACCGCTTATGCCTTGCGCGGCGATAGAGAACGGTTCCTCGCAGCCGGCATGTCCGATTTCCTGTCAAAGCCCGTAGAGAAACAGGATCTCTTGGCGTGCATTGCCCGCAATGTCCGACATCATGCTCCCAAGCTGGACCATGCCACGCCGCAGGATGCGTCTCTGGAACTCGGCGAAGCCCGCACCCTCCTCGCGGATATGCCACCAGAATTACAGGAAAAGCTCCTGAATCAATTCCAAGCCGACACTCGTGAGAAAAGCGAAGCGGCACGCCTTGCGGCTCAAACGCATGATTTTACCCAGTTGGAACGCGCTACACACGCCTTGAAAAGTGTTGCGGGCACCTTTGGAGCAACGCGATTGACCACGATTGCGGCGGAAATCAACACTCTGGTCCGCGAAGAAAAAACAGCCGCGGCCCTTACACGGGTGGACGAACTCCAATCAATAAGTGGCGATACGTTAGCAGATGTGAAAGCTTTGGCGGGCGAGATGGGGATCAACCTGACCTCTGATTCATAAAAGCTCCGCAAGACTTTGAGGGAATTGATTTGAAAGTTCTGATTGTCGAAGACACGCTGTCTCTTGCAACCGTTTATGAGCACCATCTGTCCCGTGCCGGGATAGAAACGACCCATGTGGAAACCGGTCAAGCGGCCCTTTCCAAGATCCGCAAAGGCGGCATCAGCGTCGTACTTCTCGATCTGCAACTGCCCGACATGAATGGCCTTGAAGTCCTGGCAACCGTTCGGGAGGAACAGTTGCCGGTGACGGTCGTGGTTGTAACCAGCTCCGGATCCATCAAGACCGCGGTCGACGCCATGCAGGCCGGCGCCTACGATTTCATCGTCAAACCGGTTGCCGAAGAGCGCCTGATCACAACGACCCGCAACGCGCTGGAGCGTGAAACACTCACGGAAGTCGTAGCAGAGGTTAGAAAACCGTCCGGCGGGAAGGCCAATCACGGCTTTGTCGGCTCGTCCCTGCCGATGACCGCTGTCTACAAAATGATCGAAAGCGTCGCCCGATCGAATGCGTCTGTCTTCATCACAGGTGAAAGCGGCACCGGCAAGGAGGTCTGCGCAGAAGCCATCCACAAATCCAGCCCCCGCGCAAAAAAACCATTTGTGCCGCTCAATTGCGCGGCCATTCCGAAAGATCTGATCGAATCTGAGATTTTCGGCCACGTGAAAGGCGCTTTTACCGGGGCGACGGGTGATCGGGATGGAGCGGCTGCCCGCGCGGACGGCGGCACCCTTTTCCTCGACGAAATTTGTGAATTGGAACTGAGCCTGCAGGCCAAATTGCTGCGTTTTCTGCAGAGCGGCACAGTCCAGAAAGTCGGCAGCGACAAGCTGACCAAAGTCGATGTGCGCATCGTCTGCGCCACCAACCGGGATCCGCAGGAAGAAGTCGAAGCTGGCCGCTTCCGCGAAGACCTCTATTACCGTCTTCACGTCCTGCCTATCGGACTGCCACCCTTACGCGCTCGCGGTGCCGACGTTTTGGAACTTGCCCGGCATTTTCTAACCAAGTTCGGCAACGAAGAAGGCAAGACGTTTGAAGGCTTTTCAGTGGAAGCCGAAGAGCTTTTGATGCGCCATCCCTGGCCCGGCAACGTCAGGGAAATGCAAAACACGATCCGCAATCTGGTTGTTTTGAATGAAGGCCCGATTGTCGAGGTGGACATGCTGGCAACGCTTCAGGGACGTCAACCCTCAGCGCCCAAACCCGCTCAAGCCGTTCCCCTCAGTGTGCCTCAGGCGGCAAGCCCGGCTGCAACGGTCGTTAGCGACACGGGCGATGTTTGGCCGCAGATTACATTGTCTCTCGGTCAACCCTTCGAAACGCTTGAACGCAGCATCATCGAAGCGACGATTGACGCTTGCGGAGGAAGCCTGCCGAAAACCGCACGTATTCTCCAAGTCAGTCCCTCAACCCTTTACCGCAAGAAGGAAATCTGGGCCGCCCAAGACGGGGACGACACCGGCGTTGCCGGCTCCGAACCGGACGAGGACGATATGGCTGTCAATTCCTGACAGCCTCTGCCGACAGCCCACTTTCTATTTCTGTTAGGCACCACTCGCCCTGATCATGGTCTCGGCAATCCCGACAGCAGCTGCGTGAGGCGTAATTGGCAGAGCGCCGTTCAAAAGGTCTTGTTGAACCCGTTTTCGGGACCGCAGCCTGAGTTGCATTTCCTCCAGATCGCCAGGACATGGATCACTGAGCTGGATGACATGGCGGGCGACAAAGATATGTCCGAGCGCGACCCGTTGGTTTCCGTGAAGCACCAGGGCCGGTCCTGCGGTCCAGCGGCCACCGCCATAGCCCGTTTCTTCCAGAAGCTCCCGGCGGGCGGCAAACTCAGGGTTCTCACCCGGATCAATTTGCCCGCCCGGGAGTGTCAGACACACATGTCCGACACCATGCTTGTATTGTTCCAGAAGCAGAACTTCGTCTTTCTCCGTTACAGCATAGACTGTCGCATAGGTTGGCAGATCGATCTGATAGTAATCCTCCACTCGGGTGTGATCTGGTAGCTCGACGGTCTGTCGTAGGACTTTCAGCCGATCTCCGGCTTCAAACACCTTTTCACTGCCCAGAAGCGTCCATGTTGTTTGGTCCAGAGGGGCGATTGGCAATCCCATCTCACGCCTCGGCCAGTTCGCCAGCCCGCTCATTCACGGCGGCTTCTTGTTGCGTGAGGCGGCGGAACTCGTAGCTCAGCAGCTGACTGACATCGCCCGGCCCTTTGATTGTCGAGAGCACGTCAGCTGTGCCAAAAGCGCCGCAGAGCGGATTGGCATAGGATCCGGCGGCTTGCGGTGTCACATAGCCGATCAGGCGTGCATTCTTGTGCCGCTTGAGCAGATGGCTGACCACGAGAGCGGATGAAAACGTCCGCGGGACGATCATCAGGCTTGTGTCGGTGTCCCGGTAAACATCGTGATCCGGAAACCGGGCTTTGAACTCATGGGTAATGGTCGCGAGCTCAGAATGCTCTTCCTCCCATGCGGCATAGTCTTTCATCTGACGGAGCGTTGATTGATAACCCGCGATGCAAATCCGCAAAGACGCGGAGCCACTCTCCAGCATTGGCGCTTGTTTGTCCGGGTACGTGCTTTTCTGAACGACCTTGACCATGAACTCATAAAGATCGTCGGAAAACTCATGCTCATGCTGCACGACAAGATCTTCACCGACCCAGAGTTCCGTGCCTCCGGCTGCGAACAGACCGGCACATGCAGCGCGGACCGATGCCGGGATACGGGTCATCATGTCCGTGATGCTGGTGTTGGACAGAATGTAGCATGCGCGTTTGCGCGCAAATGCGCTCAAGTACCGCGCGAAATCCAGATCCATCTGACCTTTCGGGCTTGGCACGAGCGCATCAAGATCGAACAGATAGACGTCGTTTACCGGGACCGTGTCCGTCCAGCCAATGGGGCCGGTGACTTGTCCGACTGGGGCGAATACCGCTTGTGGAAACATGACAGCCTCTCCTTTGCGAGAATTTTAGTTGCAGACAGCTTTGCAACAGGCTTGCCAAATGGAGCGGCCGGGTAGGATCTGGTAATTTCTTTCATAAATACATACACTTAACTAATATATTAAACTGCAAGATGACGTATGTGCCAATTAGCATTTCTGATTTCCGGAAGCCTTTCTTCTGAATTCGCGAAATCCGAACTGTTGTTTGTTACGAAATTTGGAGCGTCCAAAAATCCGGCTTTGAGGCTTTATAACATAAGCCGTGTTTCATCGGCTTTTGGTTTGAGAAATTCGCGGTACTGACCGCACACTTACGTATTTCCGAAAACCCGAATTATATTTGCCCGAATTTGAATTTTTGTTTTCAAAATCGAAAGGTCACCAAACCTGCAGATTTTGTGCAGTTTTTATATGTCACTGTTTTTACTACTCTTTCCCATGCCAATTCGATTTGGCACGGCGCTTGTAACTGTTGTCCCAGGACCATCACACTGGGAGCAGTGAAATGAAAATGCATGTAGGAAAATTTGAAGCCGTTCAAACACTCGACGCTTTTGACTGGCGCCTCATTGAAACCAAAGACACCATCAGTGTCATCGGCCTGGGATATGTTGGAGCCGTCTCCCTCGCCTGCCTGAGCTCGCTTGGCCACAAGGTCATCGGCGCCGACATTGATGCCAAGAAAGTCGATTCCATCTCCTGGGGCCAGAGCCCGATCGTTGAAGACCAACTCGGCGACCTGCTGACCGCCGGTGTCAATGACGAGCTGCTGACCGCGACCACCGATGTTGTACAGGCGGTTATGGACTCAGACGTAACGTTCGTCTCCGTTGGCACCCCCACCAGCGAAGACGGCGGCTGCGACACGCGCGCCATTAAAGCGGTGGCCCGGTCTATCGGCACTGCAATCGCGGTCAAGGACGAATTCCACGTCGTCGTTCTGCGCTGCTCCGTTCCTCCGGGAACGACACTCGAGATCATGACCCCGATCATCGAGGAAGTGTCCGGCAAGCGGGCCGGCCAAGACTTCGGCGTATGTTTCAATCCGGAGTTCCTGCGGGAAGGTACGGCTGTTGCCGATTTCCATGCACCACCAAAAACAGTCATCGGTGTCACGGATGAGCGCACCGCGAACATCTTGAAAAAGATCTATGCACCCGTTGACGACAACCCGATTGTCACCTCTGTCGATGTCGCCGAGCTGGTAAAATATGTCGACAATGTCTGGCATGCCACAAAGGTAAGCTTTGCCAACGAAGTTGGCCGCCTTTGCAAGCCGATGGGGATCGACAGTCACAAGGTCATGGACATCTTCGTCCAGGACACGAAGCTGAACTTGTCGCCTTACTACCTGAAGCCTGGCTTTGCCTTTGGCGGCTCTTGCCTGCCGAAGGAAGTCCGCGCCGTTTCGCATCTTGCAGAACAGCTGAACGTCAACGTTCCGCTCATCGACTCGCTGATCCCGACCAACGACCAGCAAGTCGAAGAGGCAATCGAGATGGTTCGCAAGACCGGTGCCAAGAAAGCCGCCATCCTGGGCGTTGCGTTCAAGCCGGGCACGGACGACTTGCGCGAAAGCCCGGTTCTGGAAGTGATTGCGGCCCTGCGCGCTGAAGGCGTGGAGGTCACCGCTTACGACCCGGCCATCGTGCCTGGTCCGCATATCGCACAACAGTTTGAATATATGCAGCACGCTTCGCCGCATCTCAAAGCTGTTGTCGATGCCTTGCCCGACTTCCTGAAACAGACCCCGGAAGAGGCCATCGCGGACGCTGATGCAATCATCGTTTCGCAAAACGGTCCGGCCATTCGGAGTGTGATGAGATCCAAAAAGGAAGACGCGGCAGTGGTGGATTTGGTCCGCCTGCACGCTGAACCGCCGGCATGCTCCCGCTATGCGGGGATCGGCTGGTAGGACCATCCACTCCCGTCCGCTCCCTCCCGTGGCCCCATCTTAAGAGATGGGAGGGGGCGGACATCCTTCTATTCCTTCTCTCTTCCAATCCGGGCCGCGATGAAACCTATGATCCGATCCGCAAACGTCAGCACAACGAAAACAGCCAGAAGCCCTACGAAGAACCGCATGTCGGTGAGAATGGTTCCCCTGGCATAGGTGCGCGCGCCGATATTGGCGTAGATCCAGGCATAATAAGCGGCAGCTGTCACAGCGCCGGTCAAAACCAGAGCAATCGCGATCGTTTGCAAAGAAGGGCGTTTGGGGTTGTCGCTCATTTCAAGACCCTCGCCGTTGAGAGATCTGCCTTGAAGACCAACAGATCGTCCAGACGTTCGACATCACCCTCCACTTCGATGTAAAGCGCAAGCAGATCCCGGATCTCATCGCCCAAGAGAGTGCCGTCCTTGTCCGCCATCAGGAAAAAATTGCGACCTTCAACGGGACCGGAGGAGACAAAGACCGGCGGGATGCCTCCGGTGATGCAGAGATCGGCGCAGGCCTTGTGGGCAAGCCCCTGCCCCGGCCGCATGGCACCGGCATAGCATTTGCCGTCGCAGATCTCTCCGGCCAGTTTCCAGCGCCCAAGCGGCACAGCCTCGCTAGGGGTAAAACTGCTCGCACCGCCTTCCGTTGCCTCCACCTTACCAACCTGGATCATCGTGAGATCGCCCCGATTGACCGGAACGCCGCGCAAGGTGACCGGCGTCCCTGCATTCGCCTCTGCCGGACCGAAGACGCCGCGTTTTCCCTGACCGGACAGCATATAGGTCCGCGGCCCGCTCTCCCCGTTGCCGGGTACCCGGAACACCGGATAGGGCCTCAACTCCAGCAGTCCGGCCTGTTCAAAGCGGTTCCCCCATTGAAATCCGCCATTGCCCGGATCGTTCTGCGTTGAGGACAGCGCAAGAGCGGCCAACCCCATGCCGCCCGCAAAACAAATCGAAAAGACAAGAGCGAACACGGCGAGCGGTTTTGGAACGGCGTTCAGATAGCCAACGAAAAACGGCGCCTCCTTGGTTTGTTTCCAGCTCATGCGCCCTCTCCTAGTTTGACCGGCTCAACATGCGTTCCGGGCGGCAAGGCTTTCGGATCCAGGAGCACCGTCGATCCAATCAATTTTAGCCGGTAGGTCGAAATCTTCTCGGTAAACGGTTCCGGAGCCCGCCCGTCAGCGAGGTTGTACTGATATCCATGCCACGGGCAGGTAATGCAGCCCCACAGGACCTTTCCCTCCCCGAGTGGCCCGTTCTGGTGGGCGCAGGCATTGGTGATCGCGGACAACTTGCCGTCATACTTGAAGACCGCGACACGCTCGTCGTCGTCCAGCGTCACCACCTTGGCGCAATCCTCATCAATCTCGTCTACCTCGCCGGCAATGACCCAGCCCGCCTGCTCCAGCGAAGCCTTTGCCGCGGCTTCGCTGCGCTCGCGCGCTGCTTCCATCCGCCCGGTCGCAAAGTGGAGGCCGCAAACCAGTACAACACTCGCGGTGACCAGACTTGTCAGTATCGGATCCCCGGGGCCTTGAAGCGCGCCCAGCGCCACATGCAGCACGACAAAGGCGTACGCGATATAAATCGACATGTGCAGCGCTTTCCAGAGTGGGGCTCCGAGAAAACTCAGCCAGAAATCATGGCTGGTGGCGGCCAGCACGAACAAGATCAGCAGCGCCCCAATGCCCAGCGCCTCGAAGGGAAAGCCAAGGATCTGACCGTAACTGGTGTTGGACGACAGCAACGCCACGTATTTGTCCGTCGGCGAGAAATTGAAATACCAACCGAGCACATAATTGGCATGGACGGCGGCAATCCCGGCCGTCAACACACCGAAGTGCCGCCGATTGTACAGAAGCGGCAGGAAGCGCCGGTCGAGCCGGGCAAGCGGTCCGATACACAGGATAACGGTGAGCATCAAGAACGCGCAGCTGCCGAAGGCGCGCATACGCAACGTTGCCCCGTCAATCGGTTTGGTCACATCCTCAAAGGCCGGGGCATAGCGGATAAAGACATAGAGATAGAGCGCGACCGCGATCAGCAGCACGGCGTCATAAACCAGCTTATTCCGGTTCCAAAGGACGGGAGTGTACTGAACGCTCATTGGTTCCCCTCCCCGGTTGCCGCTGCATTTACAGGCGCTTCAATCAAGATTGCCGGCCGGTCTGCGGGCGGGGTCTGCCGCAAGGCAAGGATGGTGAAAAAAGCCAGAGGCAGTGCGATCCCAAGCACCGTCCAAATCCGGGCGTGCGCGGTCCGGTGGGCCCGTTTCATGGTTTATCCCCTTTGGTTCTTTCCAGAACGGCCCACCGATAGAGAACGAGCGGCCAGATGAGACAAATGCCCGGGATCAACAGCGGACGAAAGGCATAGGAGCCGTTGGCCGACGGCTCTATCCGGTCAATGCCAATCACCAGGAACAAAGCCGCAACAATCCCACCTGCATAAAGGTAGTAACGGCCCAGTTCGATCAGAAATGAAGCTGTCTCCAATGTTCTCCCCCTACACAAGTATCCAACGCTTGTTGGTGCCAGCTAATCAGCGCTTTCCCGGCCTTGAGCCGGGAGCCTAAGCCGCCCCAGACACTGAACCCGAGACCCCGGATCAAGTCCGGGGCGGCACAGCATGTGCCGGCAAGTCCATTACCCGTCAGCATTCTATCCTTCCCAAGTACGCCGTACCCAATTCATCTCGCCTCACACAAGATCGGCGTCGGTCACGATTTCCACCAAGGACGGCCCGACATGAGCGATCGCCTCGGCGATGGCGGCATGGAGCTCTGCGGCTTCCGTGACCCGGTGCCCATGTCCGCCGCAGAGCCTTGCGAAGGCCGCGAAGGACGGGTTGGTGAGGTTTGTCTCCCAGACCGGCCACTCACCCGACCGCTGTTCTTTCGAGATCTTACCGAGTTCGGAGTTGTTGAGAAGGATGTGCGTGATGTTCATGCCGTATTTGACGGCCGTGGTGAACTCCATCGCATATTGCCCGAAGCCACCGTCCCCGGAGATCGAGATGACCTTGCGGCCGCGATACTCTTCGAAATCCTGTGTGGCACACCAGGCGCCCAGCGCTGCCGGCAGACTGAACCCGATCGAACCGAGATATCCGGACATCAGGATGCGTTGCCCCCTCGGCTCGAAATAGCGGCCGAAGGAATAGGTATTGTTGCCCACATCCACCGGAATGATCGCATCTTCCGGACACAGCTCCGTCAGCGCCTTGAAGACCGCAGCCGAATGGATCCCGCTTGTCCGTTCCTCTGAGAGACGCCGTTCTTTTTCGTCACGCCAGATGGCCCAGCGCTCAGCAACCTCGGCTTTTTGATCCGGTGCATCCGCGGGCCGTTGAACCTGTCCCAGCACAGCGTCGCAGAAGGTTCCAATCTCTCCCCAGACGGGCAGCGTGACGGGATGGAACTTGCCGAGCTGCATCCGCTCGAAGTCCACCTGGATGATCGGCTTGTAGGGCGCGATCCCCGTATGGTTTGAAAACGACGACCCGAGTGAGAGGATCAGATCCGCTTCATTCATGAACCAGCTGGCAATCGGAGTGCCTGAGCGGCCAAGGACGCCGGCGGACAAGGGATGGGTATCAGGAATGAGCCCCTTGCCCTTGAATGTTGTCAGCACCGGCGCATCCATCTTTTCGGCAAGCGCGATGACCTTGCCGCGCACATCCTTCGCCCCATAGCCAAGCACGATGACCGGACGCTTGGCGCCATTGATCAGTTTGAGAGCTTCCTCTAGGTCGTCGGACGACGGCGTGACTTCAATCCGGCTCAACCGGCCTTGCGGATGTCCGGCCTCCTTGGCGCTTGGCAGGGTCTGCACATCATCCGGGAAGATCAGGTTGGCAACATCGCGCTCAACCAGTGCCGTTTTCAGTGCCAAGGACATCAGCTCGGCATGCTTGGAGGTGCTAAGAACCGGTTGCGAAAATCTTGATACGGACTCAAATGCGGACTTCAGATCAATATCCTGAAAGGCACCCGGCCCGAAAACCTGCGTTTGCACCTGTCCTGTCAGAGCGAGCACAGGCGCCCGGTCCACCTTGGCGTCCCACAGACCGGTCAAAAGATTGGTGGCTCCGGGTCCCGCAATCGTCAGACAGGCGGCGGGTTTGCCCGTCAGCTTGCCATACGCAGAGGCGGCAAAGGCTGCTGCGCCTTCATGCCTGATCCCGATATAGCCGAGCTTGCCCTTGTTCACCTGAAGCCGGATGGCATCGGCAAGCCCAAGGTTCGAGTGACCGACCATCCCGAAGATACGTTTCACACCCCAATTGACCATGGTCTCTGCCATAACATCGGTCACGGTGCGTTCATGCTCAGGCTCTGGTTCCAGCCCAACGAAAATCTCGCCGTTTTCGACCTTGAGGGGATATAGTTCCTGTCCGCTGTCTTCGTGGCCTCCCGGCGGCTTTCCGGTCAGCGGGTCAAAATCCCATCCGTGCCAGGGACAACGGATCCAGCACTTGCCATCCACTCCCTTCTCTATTGAGCCTTCTCCAAGGGGTCCACGCTGATGCGGACAGTGATTGTCCATCGCGGCCCACTGACCATCGAAGTGCGACAGGCAAATGGATGTGGTGCGCGCCGTAACCGTTTTGACGCGCCCCTCCGGCAAATCATTCACATGGCCGACCTTGATCCAGTCGAGATTTTGAGCGTCCATGAATTCCTCCCTCAAACCTTATCGGCCCGGATCAGGCCACACCACCATAGGCAACACCGGACAGGTCCGCCATTTCCCGCTTCCACGTTGTGAGATCGTGCTGGTTGAACTGGTTCAAATGCGAATAACCACAGGCGCGCGCCATCACCTGCATCAGCTCAACCGACGCTTCGAAGAAGTTGACGAGCTGGCGGGCGGATTTCTCGATCACCAGACGGTTTACCAGATGCGGTTTCTGGGTCGCGATCCCGACGGGGCAATTGTTGGTGTGGCAGGCGCGCATGGCGATGCAGCCGACCGCCTGCATAGCGGCGTTGGATACGGCAATCGCATCGGCGCCCAGAGCCATCGCCTTAACGAAATCCGCCGGCTTCCGTAGGCCTCCGGTAATCACCAGCGAAACGTCGCTCCGCCCAGACGTGTCGAGATGCCGGCGGGCTCGGGCGAGCGCGGGGATTGTCGGTACGGAAATGTTGTCCCGGAAAATGATCGGCGCAGCTCCAGTGCCCCCGCCGCGGCCATCCAGGATGATGTAGTCAACCCCAACCTCCAGAGCCGCATCGATGTCTTTTTCGATGTGCTGAGCAGACAGCTTGTAGCCGATCGGAATGCCGCCAGTGCGGCTACGCACCTCATCGGCAAACTCCCGGACCTGCTCACATTGTGTCCAGTCGGGAAAGCGCGGCGGGGAAATCGCCGACTCGCCCTCGTTGAGGCCTCGCACTTCGGCAATCTTGCCTTGCACTTTGGATCCCGGCAAATGGCCGCCGGTTCCAGTCTTGGCGCCCTGCCCCCCCTTGAAATGAAACGCCTGAACCTTGTTCAGCTTTTCCCAGTCGAACCCGAACCGTCCGGACGCAAGCTCATAGAAATAACGCGAGCAAGCTTCCTGCTCTTCCGGCAACATCCCGCCTTCACCGGAACAGATACCGGTTCCAACAAGCTCCGCCCCCCGCGCAAGCGCAATCTTCGCGGGTTCCGACAAGGCGCCGAAACTCATGTCCGAGACAAAAAGCGGGATCTTCAGGTGAAGCGGCTTTTGCGCATTCGGCCCGATGACAACATCTGTTCCGACCGGATCATTATCAAGCAACGGAAAACGCTGCAGCTGGGCCGTCAGGATTTGGATTTCGTCCCAATCTGGCAGCTCAACACGCGGCACCCCCATCGCATCCACCACGCCGTGGTGACCGGTCTTGGAAAGACCGTGTTTGGCATACCCCTGAATGAGTTTCGTATAAGGCTCTTCCTCAGTGCCGTGGGACGTGTCTGCATAAAGGCCGAGATAGTCATCGCGCTGGAAGGGTTGCGGGTTGTCTTTGGCCCAGGCCGCGATCTCCTCCGCATCCACCCGCACTTCGTCGTCTTCGACCCAGCTGCTGAATTTCTTCAGGACTTCCGAGTTGTTGTACTCAGAAACGCCTGTATCAATGCGGTAGTCCCAGTAGTGAACGCCGCAAATAAGGTTATCTCCATCCACATAGCCGTCGGACATCAGCGCCCCGCGGTGAAGACATCGCCCGTACATCACCGACACCGTTTCATCAAAGCGAACAACCACCAGATCGACATCTTCCACGAGAGCATATTGCGGATCACGATCTGGCAACTCGCTCCACTTGGCGACGGCGTGTGCTTTCATTTTGTCTTCCCCAGCTAGTGGCACAGCGTTTGTTATACTGGGCCTTGGCATTTTCTGATTGCTTCAAAACAGTCGGCAATTCATTGCGGACTGTCGTTCTTAAATCTCCTGTCTCCATGATCAGCATGTGCTGAAGGCACGCCTTGAAAAATGGCGTGCAATAGATGGTTTGCTTGCAGGATTAGGTCTGGAAAGCCCTGCAGTCTCAAATCATAAGCAGATGACAGTGCTGTGTGGCAATCGTGAAATACCGCAAGGGAAGATAATTCAGCTGCAAACGCCGCCGCCGCTCAACCTGCCAAAAATACGCAATTCGCCCGATTGATCTGCGTCATTTTTCTGAGACGATGCATGTGTCAACTTTAATTGACACATATGAGAGGTGATCCCATGCGCATCCTGTTCGTTCATCCAAACTACCACTCTGGTGGCGCGGAAATCGCCGGGAGCTGGCCTCCGGCTTGGGTTGCCTACCTCTCGGGAAGCCTCAAGAAGGCGGGCTTTGACGACATTCATTTCGTCGATGCCATGACAAATGACCTTTCGGACGAGGAAATCGCCTCAGAGATCCGACGGATTTCACCGGATGTCATTGGGGTTACCTCCATCACCCCGTCGATTTACGCAGCCGAACGCATCCTTGAAATAGCAAGAGACGAGCACCCGCATGCGGTGCGGGTTCTAGGCGGTGTCCACGCCACCTTCATGTACAAGCAGGTTTTGAGCGAAGCGCCTTGGGTGGATGTCATCGTACGCGGCGAAGGCGAAGAAATCGTCATTGAGCTGATGCGGGCAATCGACGAAGAGCGGTGGCCGGAAGACCGCAGAACGATCAAGGGCATTGCTTTCAAGGAAGACAATCAGATCGTTGCGACCCATGCGGCCGCGACAGTGAAGGATCTTGACGCGATCGAGCCGGACTGGAACATTCTGGAGTGGAGCAAATACACCTATGTTCCGCTCGGCACCCGGGTTGCTATCCCGAACTTTGCCCGGGGATGCCCATTCACCTGTTCATTCTGCTCACAATGGAAGTTCTGGCGCGATTACCGGGTGCGCGATCCCAAGAAGGTTGTCGATGAAATCGAAAAGCTGGTCACCGAGCACAATGTCGGCTTTTTCATCCTTGCCGACGAAGAGCCCACCATCAACCGCAAGAAGTTCGTTGAATTCTGCAACGAGCTGATCGCACGCGGGCTGCCGGACAAAATCAAGTGGGGCATAAACACCCGTGTGACCGACATCATGCGCGACAAGGATCTCTTGCCGCTCTACCGCGAGGCCGGCCTGGTCCACGTGAGCCTTGGAACGGAAGCGGCGGCGCAGCTCAAGCTCGACCAGTTCAACAAAGAAACCAAGGTCAACGATAACAAGGAAGCCATCCGGCTTCTGCGGGAGGCTGACATCTTCGTGGAAGCCCAGTTCATCGTCGGGCTCGACAATGAAACGGAAGAGACCCTGGAAGAGACCTACAAGATGGCATGGGATTGGCAGCCCGACCTTGCCAACTGGGCCATGTATACGCCTTGGCCGTTCACACCGCTGTTCCAGGAAATCCGGGATCAGGTCGAGGTGTTCGATTTCTCGAAATACAACTTCGTCACACCGATCATGAAGCCCGAGGCGATGACACGCGGCGAACTTTTGAACGGCGTCATGAAGAACTACCGGCGCTTCTACATGCAAAAGGCGCTGTTCCATTACCCGTGGCGCGGTACAGGCTTTCGCCGGCGCTATCTGCTGGGTTGCCTGAAAGCCTTCTTGAAGGCCGGCTTTGCGCGCACGTTCTACGATCTTGGCAAGGCCGGGTACTGGGGCCCGCAGTCCAAGGACAAGGTGCATTTCGACTTCGATGAGAACCGCACCTTGGCAGAAGCCCAAGTGGCGGACTGGGAATCGGCGGCCGATCGTGCTGCGCGGGCCGCCGAGCGCCGTGAAGCGCTGCGACTGCAGGGCAAGGAACGGGCGGCAGACCGCAAAAAAGCTTCAGCAGCGGCAGCGCTTGCTTGCGGTGGCAGCACGGAACAATTGGCGGAGAACGCCTGACATGGACCGGCAGAGCCTTCAGGCCGATGGCATGATCGGCCCGAATGCCTTGACCCAATTCCGCTCGCCCTTGGAAGAACAAGGCGGTCAGGACCTTTTCGAAACGCTCTTGCACGACGCCCGCATTGCGAGCCTTCCAGATATGAGCGGCCTGATCCCGGAAGGCCCCGTTGCACGGTTTCACAAGACTGTGCGGGCCACCCTGCCCGATCTCTCAGCGGAGATATCCAGGGCCGCCGGAGTTGGCACGGCCGATTATGTCTTAAAACACCGGATTCCTGGTCTGGCGCAAACGCTTTTGAAAGCGCTTCCCGCAAGCGTCTCAAAACATCTCTTGGCAAACGCCATTTCAAAAAACGCCTGGACCTTTGCAGGATCCGGACAGTTCGAAATCGCGGGACGCACCCCCCTCGTCTTTATCCTGAAAGACAATCCGCTAATCGAAGGGGAACACGCCGATCGCCCGATTTGCCATTGGCATGTGGCTGTTTTCGAGCGGTTGTTCCAGCAACTGATCGGCCCGCAAGTCCGTGTCACAGAGACGGAATGCGGAGCTTGCGGGGCGGATGCCTGCCGGTTTGAGTTCAATATCTAGGCCCCTGAGACCTAATGCTGTTTCCTAGCTCATCAGTTTGCGGTCTCGGTGCCATCAATGGCCGCAAAACGCACCCTGCTGTCCGGCGTGAAGCGCTTGTCCGCAATCTCAAGAATAAGCTTTTTGCGCACTGCTGCTGCAAAGGTATCTGCACTGTCCGCGGTCACCACAAAGGATCCCGGACCACCGATGATCTCGGAAAAGAACCGGTCCTCCAGATTGTAAGACACCGGACGGCCGGAACAGTGCCGGCACAGGACTGCAAGACCATTGATGACGATGCCGGAATTCACAACAGTGTCTCTTGCCTCGGTGATGCTTGGCCCATTCCAATTGTTGGCGCTGTCCGCCGACAAATCAATCACCCGCCGCAGCCCCTTGTATTCGTTGGTGTCGATCAGCTCTTTGCCCTTTAGAAGAGCTGCTCCAATCGCGTTGCGGCCAAAGGCCTGACGGGGCGGCGCCATCAAACGCTCTGCAAAGAGCTGCGCCGACTGCGGTCCTTCGATGACCATCCAGTCAACCACGACGTCCTGGGAAAACATGTCCGCCCATTCGACATAGGTCACAGCGATCTTGCCATGAGCGTTGTCCGCGATGGCGTCCAGGACTTGCGGATCGGTGATGGCTTCAGCATAACCCTGGCGCTGGAACCTGATTTCCGCGTCATCAATTGAGCCTGTGGCATCTGCCAAAAGCACAAGTTCCAGATCAAGTTCCTCGGATGAGGCCGCAGAAACAAGCAAGCCCTGCAACACAACAGCAACGATCACAATCATCCGCATGGTCTGCTTCCTCCGCAACAACTCAGAAGATAGCTAGAGCCTGTTAGCGGAACAGAAAGGCCGGCTCACAACATTTGTGCAGATCCCGGTCTTGTTCTTTCTGCGAATATCGGTTGTTCAACCGCACTAGGAACAAAAAAAGCTTTTACTCAGCGCCTTAAAGCATCTGCGGGTTTCAATCTCAGAACCGTCGGCAGAACAGTAAGAGAACGTTTACCCTTGCAGAACACAATGAGAACAGGTAGGATGTTCTCGATTTGTACTGAGCGATTCTCAGGCAAAACCAAACTCAGGGCGAGGAACCGCGGTATGCTGACGCGCAAGCAGTACGAACTGCTCATGTTCATTCACGAAAGACTGAAGGAAACGGGCGTTCCGCCGTCTTTCGACGAAATGAAAGATGCCCTGGATCTCCGCTCCAAATCCGGCATTCACCGACTGATCACCGCCCTGGAAGAACGCGGCTTCATACGCCGGCTTCCCAACAGAGCCCGCGCCATGGAAGTGGTCCGCTTGCCGGATTCGATCGCGCCGGGCCTGGGGGCGCCGCGTCCAAGAGGCAGTTTCTCACCAGAAGTGATTGAAGGATCACTCGGCAAACCGGCGCCAGCCCCTGCGCCCGCGCCAGAACCTGTTGCAGCATCGACGGAAATCCCGGTCATGGGCCGGATCGCAGCCGGTGTTCCAATCGAGGCTATCCAGACCCACAGCCATTCCATCAGTGTCCCGCCAGAACTCCTTGGCAAGGGTGAACATTACGCTCTGGAAGTGCGCGGGGACTCAATGATTGAGGCCGGCATTTTGGACGGAGACACTGTGCTGATCCGCCGAACGGAAAGTGCCGATAGCGGCGACATCGTCGTAGCGCTTGTGGACGATGAGGAAGCGACACTCAAACGGTTGCGCAAAAAAGGCGCGTCGATCGCGCTTGAGGCGGCCAACCCCGCCTACGAGACGCGTATTTTCGGACCGGGCCGTGTCCGCGTGCAAGGAAAACTTGTTTCTCTGTTCCGCCGGTACTGAAGCTTCGAGACCGGCAGGCATTTTCAAGAGTTGCCCGCCACTGCGGGTTTGTAGGGACTCTCACCTGTTCTAGTCAGCAGATGCGCGCAAACTTTCGCGTGTGACCGCGCCTTGCTTGTGCCACGGCCGCGGAGGCATTGGCTTGGCGTATTTGACTGATTTTATTTGCGTTTGGCAAACAACTGCGCTGGGAGTTTTGGCCGGTGCGCGAATGGTTTGCGGCTGCATTATGGGGGCTGGCGCTACATTCTTTCTTTGAACCGCAGCTTCTATTCTCTCCCCGTTTCCGATCATCTGGTCCTTTGGTGGGTTGCCTGTTCGACAGACCTGGTCCAGCCAGATGGAAATGGCACCGCGCGCCTCTCTGATTTCCTGGTCGAAAACGGCTGCGCCACAGGCTTCTGGAACGATAATATCGGTCACGATCATATCAGCCTTTTGACAGTCATAAAAAAGGGCATTCCGGGTCTTCGGTAGAGCGATGGTGACCGGAATCCGCTCCTCACCAACTTCCGCCCTTGCTGCGAACGCCTGGACAACACAACCTGAAGGGTCACAAGCGCGCTGACCGTCTTTCATCTTGCGCGATTTAATCGCTTCAATTGACACTCCCTCCGCTTCAAACCAAGTCTCTGCAGCGAAAGAACTTCTGGCGCTGGATAACACTAAGTTCCCCTCGATATCCCGGGCGGCTAATTGAGCCCCTTTTGCCTGAATATAAATATCTGGCGGGCGCGATATTATCGCAAGGGCAACTCCGATAGGTGCGAGACCCAAACCGATCATCCAGAAACGGCCTGGGGCGAGCAGCAAGCCAAAGAAACCTGCCAATAAAACAGCGGCAGACAGGCCGGTCAGACTTCCCATTCGGCCAAAGTCAGGCGCAATCTGTTCTGTGAACTCCGCTATCTGGATCAGCGCCGCCAGACCGGAGCTCATGATCTTGAGCGGGATTGCCGCCAAACCGAACGGCATCAGGACCAGTGCCACCACGCCCATTGGCATCACGATGATCGAAAAAACCGGCATGCCCAGCATGTTGCCGACCAGTCCGAAGGGCGCGATCCGGGAAAAGTGGTACGCACCGACAATGCCGGTAGCGATCCCGGCAATGAGGGCCGTCACGAACAAACCGGTGGCCCATTTTAGTGCGCCGGACAAGAACCAAGAGTGCCCGTTTGTTGATGAGACAAGGAACCTTCTTCTCTTTTGATGCGACCGCCAAAGATCATAAACGGCGACCAGTGCGATCACGGCCGCAAACGACATCTGAAAACCTGGATAAAACAGGCGCTCCGGCGCGAGTAGAAGCAAGAACAGGCCGGCGATTGCGACCGATCGCAGCGTCAAACCCCGGCGTCCGGTCATAATCCCCAAAAAGACCAGCGCGATCATAATGAAGGATCTTTGCGTGGCGACTGAAGCCCCGGACAGGAGAAGATAAAAAACTGCCGCGACAAGGGCGAGCATAGCTGAAACCTTGTGGATCGGCCAGCGCAGCGCAAGACCCGGGATAAGTGCCAAGGCGCCAAGACATACAGCATAAGCACCGCCGGCAAAGAGCGCCATATGCAGGCCAGAAATTGCCAGAATATGGGCCAGGCCCGCGGCCCGAAGGCTCTCTTCGGTCTTTTCATCAATACCACTGCGGTCCCCCACCAAGAGTGCAACCGCAAGAGCTGTTTCCGGGTCTTCCGGCAAAAGCGCTGAAATCCGCTCCGCCAAGTGCTGACGGAGTTTGTTTACCTGGCGAACGAGAAGAAGGACCTGAGACGCCGCAGGTCCTTGCACGATCTCTGGCGCGCCGTAACTGAAGCCGCTTGCGCCTATGCCGTCAAAATAGGCGCGGAAGGAAAAGTCATATCCGCCCGGCACCACAGGACCCATGGGTGGAAACAACCGGGCCCGGACTTTGATCCAGTCGCCGGGCGCAATGCCCGCATCTGCCGCAATGCGCAGCCGGACCCGGTTTGCAAACCGCCCATCAGTATTTTCTCTGGCATCAACTTCTCTTGCGCGGAGCACAAGCCGCTTGCCGGACCGGGTTTCCTGCACCTTCAGGACGTCACCGCGCAACAGAACAGTCATCGGCTCCGCCAGCCGGGGCGTGTCTACTGCAGCTGTTCGGAGTGTTGCAATGCTGAGCCCTGCAAAAAGGGCGAGCAAAAGGGTCAAAATTCGCGGCAGACCCGTTCGGATAGCGTGGGCGCCAGCCAAACAAGCTGATAAAACGAATAACACGCCAAGCACGAGCCAACTCGGCTCTTCAGGCAACAAGCTGTAGAGAAAAATACCGGCGCTGAAGGAAAATCCGGTCCACAAAAGACCCTGCTTTTGCCAAAACTGCTCCCAATCGTCCGCCGTTCCCGTCCAACCGGTGCGCTGATCAGTTGGCCGGTCTTTGTGTTCTCTCCGGGTTCTCAGAAACGCGATCCAGGGCGACGCTTCGTTGGGCCGGTGCCTGCTATCCGTGTTTGACGATATAACTGAAGGGTCATCGATGAGACCGCCGGGGACAGCCCGGTTGTCATCATCGGCGTCTGGTTTCGCCTCCCGTTCCACCCGCGCTCCTTCTGCCGGGTTTGACGATCGCAGCAAAGCCTATTTTGCCACAGGCTTGCCTATGCTAAGACCGCGCCACTATCCGTCAGGCGCGGACCCGCGCCTCATTCTGACAGAGACTTTCAAAAAGCACCATGGCACAAGATATCGTCACGCGTTTCGCCCCATCCCCGACCGGATTTCTCCATATTGGCGGCGCCCGCACCGCCCTCTTCAACTGGCTCTTCGCCAAGCATCACGGTGGCAAGATGCTGCTGCGCATCGAAGACACAGACCGGGCCCGCTCCACACAGGAAGCGGTCGATGCGCTGATGGATGGCCTTTCGTGGCTTGGCCTAGACTGGGACGGGGAACCAATCTCCCAGTTCTCCCGCGTTGCGCGCCACAAGGAAGTTGTTGACCAGATGCTGGAAAACGGCACCGCGTATCGCTGTTATTCGACCCCGGAAGAGGTCGATGCCATGCGCGAAAAGGCCCGCGCCGAAGGACGCCCGCCGCGCTATGACGGCACCTGGCGCGACAAGGATGCGTCCGAAGCCCCCGAAGGCATTGATCCGGTGATCCGGCTGAAGGCTCCGCAAGACGGCGAAACGGTCGTTGACGACATGGTTCAAGGCCGTGTGGTGATCCCGAACAAGGATCTTGATGACTTTGTGCTCCTGCGCTCCGACGGCACGCCGACTTATATGCTGGCTGTGGTTGTTGACGATCACGACATGGGCATCACGCATATCATCCGCGGTGTCGACCATCTGACCAACGCCGCCCGTCAGACGCTGATTTTCAATGCCAACGGCTGGGACGTGCCGAAAATGGCGCATATCCCGCTGATCCACGGGCCGGACGGTGCCAAACTTTCCAAACGCCACGGCGCGACCGGAGCCGAGGCATACCGGGCCCTCGGTTATCTGCCGCAAGCCATGCGCAATTACCTCGCGCGCCTCGGCTGGAGCCATGGTGATGAAGAGATCATGTCACTTGAGGACATGATCAAATGGTTCGGCATGGATGCCGTTGGTCAGTCGGCAGCGCGCTTCGATTTCAAGAAGCTGGAAAATCTCAATGGCCATTACATGCGCGCAACAGACGACGCTGAGCTGCTGGAGCATTGGAAGGTCTACCTTGCCCATGCGGACGATGGGGCGGCGGTCTTGGAATGGATGTCGGACGCGGCCAATGCCCAAACGGCTCTGACCGCCCTTCCCGGCCTGAAGGAACGCGCAAAGACACTTGTCGAATTGACCGACAGCGCCTCCTACCTGTGGCGCCAGCGCCCGCTCGAGAATGACGAGAAGGCGATCAAGATCCTCACAGACGACGCCCGGGCGATTCTGGGTGACCTGAACGGCGTGCTTTCTGGCGTTGCTGACTGGCAAGCGGAACCGCTGGAGGCGGCTGTCAAAGCCTATGCGGAAGACAAGGATCTGAAACTCGGCAAAGTTGCCCAGCCACTGCGCGCTGCGCTCACCGGCCGGGGCACCTCCCCTGGTATTTATGACGTGCTGGTTGCGCTCGGCCGCGACGAATCCCTCGCCCGGATTGCCGATCAGGCTGCCTGACGTAAGGGACCGCAAAGGACCGGCGCGTTTTGCTGCAGCGCGCCGGAACATTGGCAAACATCAACATGTCGGCCTTTGACCAAAGCGTTATACGCTGCTGCTTGCGGCAGTGCGGCAAATGGGCTAGGCAAGACGCGACCATTCCTCCAGCACAGTCTGGCCGCCTCATTTGGGTCTTGCATCCAAGGCCCGTGGCTCGGCAGTGCAAGGGTAACAAATAGGGGGTTTTCTGAATGGCCGACAACAACGCCAAGCTCAACGTCGGTGGCAACGACCACGATTTCGACGTCCTTGACGGATCCATCGGACCGTCGGTTGTGAACATCTCGTCCCTTTACAAGGACACGGGCATGTTCACCTACGACCCGGGCTTTACCTCAACCGCATCGTGCGAATCCAAAATCACCTACATCGATGGTGACGAAGGCACGCTGCTGTATCGCGGGTATCCGATCGAACAACTCGCCGACCATGGTGACTTCCTGGAATCCTGCTATCTGCTGCTGTATGGCGAACTGCCGACCAAGGCGCAGAAAGACGATTTCGTCACCCGTGTGACCTATCACACGATGATCCACGAACAGATGAACCGGTTCTATTCCGGTTTCCGCCGCGACGCCCACCCGATGGCGATCCTCTGCGGCACCGTTGGCGCCCTGTCAGCGTTCTATCATGACAGCACCGACATCTCCGATCCGCATCAGCGGATGGTGGCGTCCCTGCGCATGATCGCAAAACTGCCGACCATGGCTGCAATGGCCTACAAGTACCACGTTGGTCAGCCGTTCGTTTATCCGCGCAACGACCTCGGTTACGCAGCGAACTTCCTGCACATGTGCTTTGCCGTTCCCTGTGAAGAGTACAAGGTGAACCCGGTTCTGGCGCGCGCCATGGACCGCATCTTCATCCTGCACGCAGACCACGAGCAGAATGCTTCCACATCGACCGTGCGTCTTGCCGGTTCTTCCGGTGCGAACCCGTTCGCATGTATTGCTGCCGGCATCGCCTGTCTTTGGGGCCCGGCACACGGCGGCGCCAACGAAGCGGCGCTGAACATGCTGTCCGAAATCGGTTCTGTTGACCGCATTCCGGAGTTTGTTGCCCGCGCAAAAGACAAGAACGATCCGTTCCGTCTCATGGGCTTCGGTCACCGGGTCTACAAGAACTACGATCCGCGCGCCAAGATCATGCAGAAAACCTGCCACGAGGTGCTCGGCGAACTCGGCATCAAGGACGATCCGCTCCTCGACATTGCGATGGAACTGGAAAAGATCGCCCTCAACGATCCTTATTTCGTAGAGAAGAAGCTCTATCCGAACATCGACTTCTACTCCGGCATCACGCTGCGTGCGCTTGGTTTCCCGACAACCATGTTTACCGTGCTGTTCGCGCTTGCGCGGACCGTCGGCTGGATCGCCCAGTGGAAGGAAATGGTGGAAGATCCGTCTCAGCGTATCGGCCGCCCGCGTCAGCTCTACACAGGTGCTACCAAGCGCGACTACGTGCCGATCGATCAGCGCCGCTGATTGGTTGACGAACTGACCAGATCAAAGCCCCGGATCGTGGATCCGGGGCTTTTTTGTTTCTGGGGGAATGGCGCCTCCTAGAAAATGTAAGCCTCTCACAACTCCGATGTCATCTACCTAAAAGCACTTACGCAGTCACCACAGCTTGTACGTGCAAGGCCCATATGTTGTAATTTTTCTGGGATGGAGGAACATCAATGCATGACCAACGTCACAAGTCGAAGAGACTGCAATCGCCGCACGAAGACGTGTTGGTCAATGATCTGATCCCACGCATCGCCCAGGAGCTGCACAAACGCTTCGCGGCCAGGCTTTCCGAAGAACCGCAGAGCCAGAGTAACTTCAAATCGCGATTTGAAGATGTACCGCACATCCGGAGTGATCGTGCACGCCGCCGCCTTCCGGTCCATACCCCGTTCAGAAGCCCTTGCGACGACTGCGAACGGTATCAGCGTGCTCCGCTGCCGTTCAACTTGCATCACGGGACCGCCACGCCGCCGACAGGCATTCGCTAGGCCTTCTACCGGCCAGCTTGAGACCCGGCGGCAACACTCTTTCGTTGTCAGGGCGCCAGCAATGGGCTGACAAACCCTTCAGGTTTGACGGCAAGCACCGGACATTGAAGGCTATTGACGATGTTCTCAGCCGTGTTGCCAATGAAAACGCCGCTGAGCCCGGTCCGCGCGACAGTTCCCATAACCACGAGATCCGCGTTTTGCATGTTGCTCTGAATTTCAATCACGCGTTCCACTGCGCCGCGGGCCAGAAGCGGCTGTAAGACCACGTTCGAACTCGCCAATCGCTCACGCATTGTTTCGAGCAACCGGTGCATGGCTTCTTCGCGGATTTTCAACGTCTCCCGCACGTAGTCATTGGCTGCCTTGCGCGCATCCCCGGTGTCGGAAAAAGCCCAGACCATGCCCTCGCCTACCGCGTCCCAGGCATGAAGTATGATGATTTCTGACCCGGGCGCATGTGCAACACGCGCCGCAGCTTCGACAACGCGCTGGTTCAGCATGTCCAGAGTGTCCGGTTCCGCCGCATCCCAGTTGTCCAAATCCACCGCCGCAATGATACGACGGGGCATCGGTTCGGCCGTCTCAGATTGCAACCAGACCGGACAAGGACATTTTCGCAAAAGATGCTGGTCGTTGCTTGCATGCAGGAAACCACTGACGCCGGTCAACGGCTCGGCTGCTTTCAACACAAAATCGCAGCCCGTTTCAGCAACATGCCTGATGATGTTCAGATAAGCTTTTCCGACAAGAATCTGAGTTTCAATCGCTTGATCGGGTAGAATTCTTTTCAGGTTCTCTGTCGCAGACCTTTGCGCACGGGTCACCATCTCTTCAATGATCGCGTCTTTGTCGCGTCCGGCCAGCCGGGCGATAATGGCGATGTCCTGCGGCGGTTCCACGCAAGCGATCACCTCTAACCCGGCCTCATACGCTTTTGCCAATTCGGCTGCGCTCTTGAGTGCTATTTGCGTATCGGTGTCATCGATTACGGCGAGTACTTTTTTTGGACGCCCGAGCTCCCCAATCATGCAGGCAGCTCCTTTTGACCTTCCGGATCTTGCAAACCGGGCAAAGACGGAGCCGCACGCCCGGCTATCATGTTTGCGGCCGCATGAGCTGCGTCACGGTATGGCATCATGACGATGTCAGCGTTTATCCTAGAGAGAGCCTCCGCAGTGACCTCGCGGTGTGCGGCAACCGCAACACGTCCCTCAAACCCAAGATCACGGGCAGCTTTCAGCAAAGCAAAGCGCGGGTCATCATGTGTCACACCGGTGTCGTGTTCCGGAACAGCCATCACGAGCCATTCCGCATTGCCAAGTGGAAGATGAGCCAGAAACTCCGGATCCGTGGCATCCCCAAACAACACGTCATAGCCAAGCGCCCGGGCATTCCTGACAGCACCTGGACTGAAATCCACCCCCAGGATCCGTTTGCCATCCTCTTTCAAAGCGCTGGCAATCCCGAGCCCGTACCGCCCCAGACCAAACAGGATGACGTCATAGGACTTTGTAGACACGCTGCTGCCTTCGGGTTCGGCGGCCGTGTTGCGCCGTTCGAAGACCCCAAGAAAAGGTTCGAGCGCAGCATAGAGCTGATGCGAGAAGGTGATCATGTAGGTCGATGCTGCGATCGTGACCAACCCGACAAGTGTCACCAGACCAAGCGCGCGTTCATCCACGTGGCCTATCGTCAATCCCATCGCCATGAAGATCAGGGAAAACTCGCTGATTTGGGCCACGGTCAAGCCGGCAAGAAAACCTGTCCGTTTGCGGTACCCCATGGCCCCCATGATCGCCAGAACGATTAGGGGATTGCCAATCAGAACGAACAAGGAGAGCACGATGGCAGGCCCCACACTCGCGCCCAGGACCGACAGGTCCAGCGATGCACCGAGCGCGATGAAAAAGAACAGCAACAAGAAGTCACGAAGGCTGGCAAGACGCGCTGAAATTGCCTCGCGAAAGGGGGTCGATGCCAGTGACACACCGGCCAGCAAACCGCCCAGCTCCTTGCCAAATCCGAGGTAATGGCCAACGGCTGCGAGCAATGCTGCCCAGCCAATGGCAAACGACACCAGCAGTTCCGGCGCCGTGGACAATTTTTCAACGAGCGGATTGGCGACAAAGCGGATGAAGAACGCAACGAACGCCAGCGTCGCCAATCCATAGCCGAAGACCCGCAAAACATCGGCAAAGGCGCTGTCGCTGCCGCCCGCACTGCCGACACCAATCGCGGAAAGCGTGATCATGGCAACGACGACAACGACATCCTGAACGATCAGGAAACCAAGGGCGATCCGGCCGTGCAGCGCGTCGATCTCACGCTTGTCCGACAACAGCTTCACAATGATGATCGTGGACGAAAAGGTCAGCGCGATGGCGACATAGATCGCGGTGGTTGGTGTCATGCCAAGCGCAAGCGCGATCAGGAAGCCGAAGACGGTCGTGAACAAGACCTGCCCCAGTCCGGTCACCAGTGCGACCGGACCGAGAGTTCGGACAAGATTGTAGTCAAGCTTCAATCCGACGAGAAACAAGAGGACCGCTATTCCAAGCTCCGCCAGCAGATCGATCTGGGCGTCTGACTGCGCAATTCCAAGAACCGAAGGACCAGCGAGGATGCCAACAGCGATAAAGCTGACGATCAGGGGCTGCCGTAACAGCAGCCCCACAAAACCGACACTTGCTGCAAGAACGAGCAGAGCTGCGATCTCGTAAAAGATATAGCCCTCAATCGCCGCTGCCATGATTGAAATCCTCTCTGTTTGCCGCCGGTTACAACGTCATCACAATGCGGCCGTCGATTTTGCCCGGCGGGCTTCGTTCGGCAGTCGCTATTCGTGTTTCAGTTTTCAGGAGTCCTTATTTCCAACTGGGAGCTCTGGTCGCGTGTTCGTTCACAAAGGCCTCTAAGTCTTTGACCGCCACGCGAAACTCCCGGCCGAGCTTTACGGCCCGCAGTTCCTCTTGATGGATCCAGGTCCGTACCGTTGGTTCCCGCACCTTCAGGAGTTCTGCGATTTCATGCGTTGTCAGAAAAGGTTTGCTCAGCATCTTCGGCTCCGATGTGTGCTCACCGTATCTGCAGGCAGCTTAACAGCCTTTGATCCTCGTCAAATAATCTCAACAATTCTCAAAGGCCCTCAAACGACATCAGGATAGTTACAATGTTGAATGACCTGGGCACCTACCGAAACCGCTCATCCCGGGCAGCCCGAATTTCCTGCTTAACCGCAATCAGATGTTCGGCGAGCTGACGAAAATCCGCCTCATTCGGTGTCGATTTGCGCCAATGAAGTGCGATGGGATGCCGTGCCTCGGGGTGGTCAATCCGGCGCACAACAAATTCCGGATCCCGGACGGCTTCCGCTAGCGCATAGAGTGACGGCAGCACTGCCACACCGGCCCCCATCACTGCCATTTGGCGGACCGCATCAAGGCTCGCCCCCTGATAGTCCCGACTGACAAAGGTATTGGCCTTAGACGCCAGACGCTCGACTGTATCATGCAGGGTGAACCCTGGACTGAGTGCTAGCAAAGGCCGGTTGGCGAGATCTTCAAGCTGGATTGGGGAGGCTCCAGCAGAAAGCGGGTCATCACTCGCAGCGCATATCCAGAGTGTTTCAGAGAACAAGGGGATGCTCTCGATATTGGGTTGATTTGTTGGCGTTCCAATCACTGCATCGATGCTGCCATCAATCAACAACTCCAGCAGCTGCGCCGTTGTGCCTTCTCGTACCACGAGCCTCAGGTCCGGATAGAGGACATGCAGACGGCGGTTTGAGATGGGCATGAAATAGGCGCCGATCGACGGCAGGACTCCAATCGTCAACCGGTCCCCGAACAAACCGACAGAGCCTCTGGCAATCGCTCGAAACTCAGTTACGTCACGCAGAATGGTGTGCGCACGCTGCAACAGCGCATGACCTATGGGGGTCAGCGTGACCCGCCGGGATGTGCGCTCGAAAAGAACAATACCCAATTCCTCTTCCATGGTCGCCAGCTGTTTCGACAGACTGGGCTGACTGACAGCGAGTGCAGCAGCTGCGCTCCCAACTGCACCGTGTTCGGCGACCGCAACAAAATACTCGATCTGGCGCAAAGTCGGACGCATCGGACCCTCCCATTCATAGCCTGATGCTATTGATAAATGAATATCTTTCAATTGGTTTTATTGATCGAGGATCCCCAACTCAGTTGTGCCGGCGGACGAACCCGCCAATTCCTGGAGGAGAAATAATGCTGAAACCTGTTGTTATCGCCGCTGCTGCCGCGCTCGCCGCGACCGCCGTGTCCGCCACCGCAGCAACTAAGCCTTCTGCTGAACTGACGGAGAAGGAGGTCACTGCCCTGAAAACCGCCTGGGGCGAAGGCATTGTCGACATCGGCAAGGTCCATACGGATGGCGGGGATTATAGAGCGGCGGCGACAAACCATATTGAGCAGTTTTATGCCTATGGTGACCGGCCGGTTCTCTTCAAGCCAACGCTCGCCAGTGAAGACCAGTTCCGGGGAGACTTTGACGAGGCCCTCTCCTATTTCGTGGGCGGCGATATCTCAGAGGACAATGGCTTTGCGATCGCACCTTATACCGATGTCCGCTGGGAGCCAGAGGGCATGGTAATCAACGGCGAAACAGCCATGACCATGGGTAACTATTACTTCATGACCACCGACGGCACAGAAGTTAAAGTTGAATACACCTTTGGTGTTGAGCGCATGGAAGATGGCGATCTGAAGATCGTGCTCCACCATTCATCTGTCCCTTTTTCTCCAAGCTGAGTGCTGCAAAGGACCATGTAACTCTCTGGGAGGCGTTGGCGGTTCGCCACAGCCTCCCAACGTGTTTTCAAACCCAGGCCTCACACTGTCCAGCCTAATCATGATGTACACACACGGGTTCGCAGTAACGGAATAAAGCCAGACAATCTTTGTATTCTATTGACGTAATGACGGCCGGAGGCGTCATCGGTTTGATATCTAAATCTGCATAGATTTGTCGGGCAATGACCGTCCCCGGAACCCGGAGGACCGCTCTGCCAGATCGTCGCTTTTATTACTCAAGGGCTGCAGCTATAGTCATTACTACTCAGGCGAGTAGCAGCCGAAAAATTCTCAGCCAAGACCGAAAACGGTCGCTAGCCAGGAGGAGCCGTCAATGGCCGATATAGATACCAGAGACTTGTCGTTCGATGAATTCGACGAGGTCATCAGCCCGCGCCCGGAAGAAAACGACTTTGACCGGATCGTTGAATCTGCGATCAGCCGCCGTGGCTTTCTGGGCGGCGTTTTGGCATTTGGCAGCTTTACCGCCCTTGGCACGAGCCTTGTACCGACCGGTGCAAAAGCCTCGGATGGCCGCTTTGCCTTTACCCAGATCCCGACTTCGACAGCGGATGCAGTGGTTGTCCCGGAAGGCTACAAGTCGGAAATTCTGGTTCAGTGGGGCGATCCATTGTGGTCCGGTGTGCCCGAGTTTGATGATGCAACCCGCGGCACGGCGGACAGCCAGGCCCGCGCGTTCGGCGACAACACGGACGGCATGGACGTGTTCTCCCATGACGGCAAAACGCTTCTCGTCGTCAACAACGAGTACACCAACCGCGACATCATCGCTCTAAGCGCTGAAGACAAGCGCATCATGGCGGAAGACGACATTGCCAAGGGCATGATGGCCCACGGCATCTCCGTTGTTGAAATCGCCAATGACGGTGGCGCCTGGAAAATCGTCAAGGACAGCCCGTACAACCGCCGCATCACGCCGCAAAGCGAGATGGAGCTGACCGGACCGGCCGCAGGTCATGACTTGATGAAGACCGAAACCGATCCGACCGGCACCAAGTCACTCGGCACCTGGAATAACTGCGGCAACGGCGTCACCCCATGGGGCACGTATCTGACCTGTGAAGAAAACTTCAACGGTTATTTTTCCGCTCCGGAAAATCCGGACCACGAAGTAACTCCGGAACTTGCTCGGTATGGCGTTTCAGCAACGGACTGGGGTTACAACTGGGCCGTAATCGAAGATCGTTATGATGTCTCCAAGCATCCGAACGAGCCGAACCGCGCCGGTTATGTTGTCGAGATCGATCCGACTGACCCGACCTCCACACCGAAAAAACGCACCGCCCTTGGCCGTTTCAAACACGAAAACGCCGAAGCCGTGGTCAACAATGACGGCCGCATTGTCGTTTACATGGGCGATGATGAGCGCGGTGAGTTCGTCTACCGCTACGTTTCTAACGGCGTTTACGCGCCGGGTGCTCCGACCGACGGGCTCCTGAACGACGGTATTTTGTATGTTGCCAAGTTCAGCGACAACGGCACTGGGGCATGGGTGGCCCTGACCCCGGAAACAACCGGCATGGATCAGGCTGAAATCCATATCCATACACGCCAGGCAGGTTCCAAAGTCGGCGCGACCACCATGGACCGTCCGGAGTGGATTTCCGCCAATCCGAAGGCACCGGAAATCTACTGCTGCCTGACGAACAACAAGAACCGTGGCGTCAAGCCGAATGCCGGTGGCGACGACACATCCGTCAACGGTCCGAACCCGCGCGAGAAGAACAACTACGGGCAGATCGTGCGCTGGCGCCCGGATGGCGGCGACCACACGGCTCCGGGTTTCACCTGGGATCTTTATGTTCTTGCGGGCAACCCGACCGTTCATTCCGATGCCTATGCCGGCTCCGCGAACATCAACGAAGAGAACATGTTCAACTCGCCGGACGGTCTGGCTTTCGACTCGAACGGCCTAGTCTGGATCCAGACGGACGGCAACTACAAGAACGAAGGCGACTTCGCCGGCCAAGGCAACAACCAGATGCTTGCAGGTGACCCGGTTACCGGTGAAATCCGCCGCTTCATGGTTGGTCCGAACGAGTGTGAAATCACCGGTCTGACCTGGAGCCCGGACCGCCGGACCATGTTTGTGGGCATCCAGCATCCCGGCGAGCGTGGCAACAGCCACTGGCCAGCTGGCGGCACGTCTGTTCCGCGGTCCGCGATCATCGCAGTGACCCGGGAAGATGGCGGCCTCGTCGGCTAACGCCGTTTCCCTGAAGCAAAACAAAAGGGCGCCAAGCGGCGCCCTTTTTCATTTCGGTCTATGTGCTTATCCGAGCTGGGCGAGCACTTTTTCTGCAACAGCCTCTGAACTTGCCGGGTTCTGGCCGGTGATCAAATTGCCGTCTTCAACCGCAAACGAAGACCAGCTGGCCACGCTTTCATATACCCCACCCTTTGCCTTCAACTCATCTTCCAGAAGGAATGGAACCACATTGGTCAGGCCGACAGCGTCTTCCTCGGCATTTGTGAATCCGGCAACCTTTCGGCCGTTCACAAGGGGTGCTCCGTCTGGTGTCCTGGCATTGAGAAGCACTGCGGGTGCGTGACAGACCGCGCCAACCGGTTTGCCCGCGTTGAAGAAGGTCTCGATCAGGCCAATGGACGTCGTGTCATTGGTGAGATCCCACAAAGGGCCATGGCCGCCCGGGTAAAAGATCGCGTCATAGTCCGCAGCGTTTACGTCATCCAATTTCAGGGTGTTTGCCAAAGCCTTCTGGGTTTCCGGGTCAGCATCAAACCGGCGGGTTGCGTCGGTCGCTGCAGACGGATCGGAACTCTTTGGATCGATCGGCGGCTGGCCACCTTTCGGCGAAGCAAGCGTGATATCCGCACCCGCGTCCTTAAAGGCATAGTAAGGGGCGGCAAATTCCTCGACCCAGAAGCCGGTTTTCTGACCGGTGTCGCCAAGATCTTCATGGCTGGTCAGAACAATCAGAACTTTTTTGTCAGATACTTGCGGCATTAGAATTCTCCGTTGTCAAAAATGGGCGGACAATCTGTCCGGCGTGACCTTGATTTAATTCGCTCACCCAGTAATACCAATGGCAAATTAATTGGCCTTAATGTCATAATTATTGAGACAATCCTGGGAGCACAGTCCGCATGGAAGCGTCTATCGAACACCTCAAGAGCCTGATGGTTTTTGCACAAGTCGCAGACAGCGGATCCTTCAGCGCGGCCGGACGGCATCTGGGCCTCACACGTGCTGTTGTCAGCTATCACGTGAACAAACTGGAAGACGCCTACGGGCTCAGCCTTTTCCATCGGGCACAACGAAGTCTAAAAATCACAGAAGCCGGAGCGAAGCTGCTCGGCCATTGCCAGGTCATCATGGATGAGACCGTGGCTGCTCAGCGAGCCATTGAGCGCTACAAGCAGGAGCCGGAGGGTGTTTTGCGCATTTCTTGCCCTGTGAGCGTTGGCCTTAATCACATGGTTCCGGTTCTTGGTGCCTTTCACAAACTCTATCCGAAGATCAAGCTCAATGTCAGTTTCTCAGACACGGTTGTCGACATTCTGGAAGAGGGTTTTGATCTTGCTATCCGCGGGGCCCCGCTGCCCGATTCAGACCTGAAGGCCACACGGCTGGCAACTATTACGACCTGCCTGTGTGCGGCCCCAAGCTATTTTCTAGCCCGGCCCCGGCCCAAGACTATTGATGATCTGAGTGACCATCAATGGGTGCTCCACATGAACAAGCAGAAGGTCGAGATTCTCATCCCCGGAGGCGCCTCGAAAGTCTTCGAACCGGAGGGAAGCATCACCACCAACAATGCCGTTGCCCGGACAGCCTTTGTGGAGGCAGGCCATGGCATCGGACGCATCCCGCGCTATGATGCCGATCCGAAAATCCGGGCAGGCCTCTTGGAGGAGGTTCTTCCGGGAACACGGCTGCCGGAAATCGCCATCTATGGCGTCTTTCCACCGGGAGCAGCCATGTCCAGCAATCTTCGCCTCCTGCTCGATTTCACAAAGCAGGCTTTTCAAAAATGATTACGACTGTAGTAATTTCAGACGGGTCAACGCCTAAGAGACTTTCAAACACCCGATCACGACGTCCGCTGCGGCCGCGCTTTGGCTGTATCCGTCCGGCAAACGCATGACGTCATCAAGGCGGCTGAGTTCAGCGACCATTGCCGCGCGTTCAGGGCTGTCCGTGAGATAGCCCGTCAGAAGGGATGCAAGCACATCCGGCTGAACCTCATCATTCAGGAACTCTGGGATCGCCTTCGTTCCCAGGATGATGTTTGGGAGCACAAAGGAGTCGACGCTGGCGAATTTGAAGATTTTGTTGAGGTCATTGAGCCTGCGGAAGAACCAATCCACCTTGTAGGCCACAACCATCGGCACACCGGCAAGCGCCAGTTCAAGTGACACAGTGCCGGATGCTGCCAGAGCGGCATGCGCACTCCGGAAGGCCGCCCGTTTTGCATCAAGTCCGGTCACGATTTCCGGCTGGACCTGCCAGTTGGCAACGCCCAGCCGGATCCGGTTTTCCAGATGGGCCACCGCAGGCAGGACCACCCTCACCTCCGGCATATCCGCCTTCACCCGCGCAACCGTCTCGCCAAAGACGTCGAGAAGCCGTGTGATTTCGCTTCCCCGGCTGCCCGGCAAGACCAACAGGACTTTCTCGTCAGCCTCCAACGGCGCACGTTCCCCTTCAGACGGGCGCAAAAGATCGGCGTTTTCACTGAGCGGGTGACCGACATAATGCGTGCGCGGTCCACCGAGCTTTTTGTGAACGGCGGGTTCGAACGGCAGCAGCGCGAGAAGCTCGTCGACATAGACGCTCATTTTTTTTGCCCGACCCGGCCGCCAGGCCCAGACTGACGGGGACACGTAACCAACGACCGGAATGTGCGGCGCCCGTTTGCGCACGCGTTTTGCCACGTTGTGCGTGAAGTCCGGGCTGTCGATGATAACCAGTACATCGGGCTTTGCAGCAATGGCAGCGTCGACGGTCTGATAGACACGCTTAACGATCAACGGCAAGCGCGCGAGCACCGCAGACAGTCCCATGACCGAGACATCGGACATGTTAAAGAAACTGGTGAGCCCGAGAGACGTCATGCGTTCTCCGCCGACACCACAATACCGCACGCCGGGACCGAGTTTTTCGTTCAGCGCCTTGATCAATTCCGACCCGAGTTGGTCGCCAGATTCCTCACCCGCAACGATGCAAACGGTGGGCATGACGTTGGCGTCAGGCGTCGTCATTCAGCTAGACCTTGGGACAGGGCAGACTGGTCAATGCCGATGACGAACAGACCTGCCCGATCTGCCTGCGCCAGTGTTTCCTCCCGATCGGAAATCAAGGCGCCGCCGGCTTCAACCGCTATGCCTGCCAGCCCCGCGGCTTCGGCCCGCTCAATCGTCCGTGGACCGATGGTGGGCAGATCAACCCGCAGATCCTGATTGGGTTTGGCGGTCTTTACCAGAACACCGGTCTTGCTCTTTGCCCGGATCCGGCCGCTGCCACGCAAATCTGCACAGCGTTCGAGCATCGCGTCGGTGCCTTCCGCGCCTTCCAACGCGACAACCCGGCCGCCAATGGCCACAGCCGCCTGTCCAATATCGAGTTCACCCAGTTTCTGGGTCGCGGTCAAGGCAAGCTGGATATCCTGCCAATCGGTGTCGCGCAGCTGGGTCTGTCCCAAAACTCCGCTGGCTGCGAGAAGCCCGGGTGCAACATCCTTGATCCCCACCACGCGAAATCCCTCTACCTCGAAAAGACCAATAACCTTGGTCAACAGGCTGTCATCGCCGCCGGCAAGCGCGCGAATAATGGTCGGCAATCGGCGGAGCGTGCCCAGATCACCCAGAATGGACGCAAAATCCGGGCGTTTCGAGACACCGCCAATCAACATCACATCCCGGCAGCCACTCTTGTTCAAAAAGGCATAGAGCCGGCCGATTTCTCCCCAGCCGAGCTCGGCAGAGGCGAGCGACCGTGTTGCTGCATCGGCCTCCCCGCGGATCGCGACAACCTTGCACTCCCGGCCTGCAGCCGCCAGGGCATTGGCGACCTGCAGCGGGATTCGGCCATTGCCGGCAATCAGTGCAACCGGAGCATGGGAGGCGGTTTCGGCCAATGTCATGTCCAATACCCGCTTATGCAGGTGTGCAGAAGCGCCGGTCTTCCTCTTCAAGGATGAAGTCGGTCACTTTCTTTACCAGTGGCTGATCTTGAGTGGTTTCAGCAATCGCCTCGGCGCGCGTGCGCAAGGTCCCTTCATTGCTCTCAAACAGCGCCTTATACGCCGCTCGCAGAGCATGAATTTGCTCGCGCGGGAAATTCGCGCGTTTCAATCCAATCAGGTTCAGTCCACCAAGGTTCGCCCGGTTACCGGTCACCATGCCAAACGGAATGAGGTCGTTCTCAAGGCCGGCCATGCCGCCGACAAAGGCATTGTCGCCAATCCGTGTGAACTGAATAACAGCGGACCCACCACCGAAAATCACATTGCTGCCGACGGTTACGTGACCTGCGATCATCACGTTGTTGGACAAGATGACCCGGTCACCAAGGTGACTGTCATGTCCGACATGGGAATTTGCAAGAAACGCACAATTGTTGCCGATGGTCGTGCTCAGTCCGCCGCCCTCGGTGCCCGGATTGATGGTCACGCCTTCGCGGATGATGCAGCCTTCGCCAATCGTCAGAGTGGCGGCCTCTCCGCGGAACTTCAGATCCTGTGCCTGATGACCAACCGATGCGAACGGGAAGATGGCAGTGCCAGCTCCAATGGTCGTGTCACCGGCAAGCGCAACATGAGACTTCAGCTCAACGTTGTCGCCAAGTGTCACCTGAGACCCAATGACACAATAAGGGCCAATGCGCACGCCGGCGCCGATTGTCGCGCCGTCTTCAATGATCGCTGTTGGATGGATATCAGCCATAATTCCTCACGCGTCTACCAGCATCGCGCTGACCTCGGCTTCGGCGACTTTTGCGCCGTCAACCATGGCAACCGCATCGAACTTCCAGATGTTGGCACGTTGCTTGATTTTCTTAACGTGAAAATGGACCTGATCGCCCGGCTCCACAGGTTTGCGGAACTTCGCCCTATCGATGGTCATGAAATAGACCAGTTGCGGCGGGGCATCGGCACCGCGCGCATGAACACACAAGGCGCCTGCCGTTTGCGCCATGGCTTCGATCAACAGAACGCCCGGGAAAATTGGCCGTTCCGGGAAGTGGCCCTGAAACTGCGGCTCGTTGATGGTGACATTCTTGATGCCGATGCAGCTGTTGTCGCCGTCCATCTCAATGATCCGGTCAATCAGCAAAAACGGATACCGGTGCGGCAACAGCTTCATGACTTTCATGATGTCCGCTGTTGCAAGCGTTGTTTTTTCTGTTTCGTCCATTCTTCGCCCCTTGGCGGAGGTCCGCCAAAACTCTTCAAGTAATTGGATGTGTGAACTGCTGTCCGTTTACGATTTGCCGCCGCGTTCTGCAAGTTTTCTGACCGCAGCAACTTCGCGGAACCATTGTTTCACAGGTTTTGCGGGCGTTCCGCCGTAGCGTCCGCCGGCCTCCAGGCTTTCGCTGACCACACTGACCGCCGCAACCTGGGCGCCCATGCCGATGGTCACGTGCCCGCCCACACCGCTCTGTCCGCCAATCGCCACATAATCTTCAAGCGTTGCACTGCCGGAGATACCGACCTGCGAGACGATGACACAGTGACGGCCAATGACGACATTGTGGCCGATCTGGACCTGGTTATCGATCTTTGTGCCTTCACCAATCACGGTGTCGCGGTTGGCTCCTCGGTCAATGGTGGTGTTTGCGCCGATCTCAACGTCATCTTGAATAACGACCCGCCCAACCTGCGGCACCTTCAAGTGCCCGCCCGGTCCCATGGCGTAGCCAAATCCGTCTTGCCCGCAGCACACACCGGGGTGAAAAAAAACACGATTGCCCAAGATTGAATGCTGGACGGAACAATTGGCGCCGATGACACAGTCGCGGCCGATACGCACGCCTGCCCCGATCACCGCATTGCTGCGAATGACAGTCCCAGCACCAATTTCTGCACCTGCCCCGACAACCGCTCCCGGCTCAAGACACACACCGTCTTCAAGACTTGCAGTCTCATCGACCGATGCACGCTCGGATACCCCCTCGACACCATGCTCACGCGGGACCATTGCCTCGGGAAAGAGTTGAGCCAGCACTTTGGCCCACGACCGGTAAGCATCCTTGCAGACAAGAGCGGCTACGCCTTCGGGAACCTTGTCCTTGTGGCGGGTGCTGACCAGACAGCCGGCTGCTGCAGTGGTGGTCAGCGCGTCGAGATAGGCCGTGTTGTCGAAAAACACCAGCATGCCCGGACCGGCGTCTTCAAGCGGGGCAACTCCGGTGATTTCGGTTTCCAGTGCACCGTTCACCAGTTCGGCCTCTGCCCAACCGGCGATATCGCCGAGGCGTATACCTTCTGGAAAGTGAAAGAATTTCGGCTCGGACATCGGCATATCCTCTTTTGAACACCTGCGGTCCGGTTTGACCGTAACAAAAACGGCCGCCGTTTGATGCGGCGGCCGTCGGTTTTTGGGTAGAAACCGCTTCTTAGAAGGTGGTGCCACCACTCAGGCGGAACACCTGGGTGCGGTCAGAATCTTCTTTCAGGAGCGGGTAAGCAAAGTCTGCCTTGAGCGGACCGAATGGCGACTGCCACCGGATACCGAAGCCGACTGAAGCACGCAGGTCAAATCCATTGGAAAGGATCCGGCCGCCGCCAGCTTCAACGATATCAACCAATTCGTTGTCGGCATCCCACAGCGAGCCGGCATCCGCGAACAGTGCACCGCCAAGGCCTAGCTCCTTCGGGATGCCCGGGATCGGGAACTGTGCTTCAGTTGTCGCCGCGAAGTACCAACGGCCGCCGATCGCGTCATCAGACGTCGCATCGCGAGGGCCGATACCCCGGTTTTCAAAGCCGCGGATCAGGTTACCACCGAGCATGAACTGCTCTGACACCCGGAGACGCTCATTGAGGCCGATGATGTTACCACCACGGAACTGAACGCTGCCGACGAGGCCGTAGTCAGCGAGGATTTCCTTGTAGGCACGTGCCTGGATTTCACTCTTGATGTACTGGCTGTCACCGCCGACACCGGCAAATTCCTGTCTAAAGGAGGCGTAGATGCCGTCCGTCGGGTTCAGGTTGCGGTCAAGCGTGTTGTAGCGCAGCTCATAACCAACCAGCGAGGTGAGGTATGTTCCAAGGGAGTCACAGACAGCCAACGAGAGATTGGCGGTGCTACAGTTATTGATCCCGGTGGAGCCATATTTGCCGTCGGTGTTCTTCTCTTCATAGATTGCGTAGAACAGACGGAGCGTTGTTTCGTCTTCGCGCAGCGGCAAGGTAAAGCCGAAGCCACCGCCAGTCCGCTCTTCATCAAAAGACCGGTAGCTGTTGGCGTCATTCACTTGACGGTAGACATCAAGGTCCAGGGCGACCCGGCGGCCCATGAAGAACGGTTCGATGAATCGGAACTCGTAGGTCTGGGTATCGGAACCACCACCAACACCAATTTTGACATACTGGCCACGGCCCAGGAAGTTGCGCTCGGTCAGGGAGATGTCACCAACCACACCATCGGTCGTGGAGTAACCGATACCGAAGGAGATTTCACCGGTCGGCTTTTCCTCAACTTGCACGTTCACAATCACGCGATCCGGTGCACTGCCCTGCTGGGTCGTGATGGATACACGCTCGAAGAAGTTCAAGTTGCGCAAACGGCGCTCAGCCTTGTCGACCAGGGCGCGGTTGAACGCATCGCCTTCAGCAACGTCAAACTCGCGGCGGATGACATACTCACGGGTCCGGTCGTTGCCGATGATGTTGATGCGCTCAACATACGCCCGCGGGCCTTCTTCGATGTAGTAGATCAGGTCGATCGTGTTGTTTTCGTAGTTCCGTGAACCACGCGGACGAACACGGGCAAACGCGTAACCTTCTTCCGAAACACGGAGCGTAATGTCTTCAACGGACTGCTCGACGCGCAGGGCGTTGAATGTCCGGCCGCTGCGGGTCCGCACCAGACGACGCAGATCTTCCGGGTCAACTTCGGCGATCGTGGAAACGACCTCAACGTTGCCGACATCATAGCGATCGCCCTCATCCACCGTGAAGGTCACGTAGAAGATGTTGTTCTCGCGGTCGAGATCAGCACTTACAGAGACAATACGGAAATCCGCATAGCCTTTGTTGTTGTAGTACTGACGCAGAAGCTCTTCATCCGCCGCGAGGCGATCGGGATCGTAAGTGTCGGTGCTGCGCAACCAGCTGAGCAACCCACTCTCACGGGTTCGGATCACATCCCGAAGACGACCGTCGCTGAACGAATTGTTGCCGATGAAGCTGATGCGCTCCACACCGGTCTTCGCACCTTCATTGATTTCAAAGACCAGATCGACACGGTTCTGCCCGCGCTCAATGATCTTCGGCTCGACGGCCGCGCCATAACGGCCGCTGCGGCGGTAAGCTTCCAAAATGCTCTGGACGTCGGACTGGACTTTAGCGCGAGAGAGCATGGACCGCGACTGGGAACGAACAGCTGTCGCCAGCGCATCGTCCTTGATCTTCCGGTTCCCCTCAAAGGAGACGCGGGTGATCATCGGGTTCTCAGTAACGGTCACGATGACGGTGCTGCCACGCGGGGTGATTTCTACCGTGGCAAACAAACCAGTTGCATACAGCGCCTTCAAAGACTCATCGACATCAGCCGCGCCATAGGAGCGGCCGGGAACAATGGTCATGTAGCTGATGACCGTATCTTCCTCGATCCGGCTCGTGCCGCGAACCTCGATGTTGCGCGCAACAGCGGCTTCCGCCTGCGTTGCCCCCGCGAACGGACCAAAGCTGTCCGGAACAAACGACCCGGCTGAGAGAACCGCGGTCGCCAAAATTGCGGCTCTCAAGTGTTTCTGCAATCGCTGCATCAGTGCGCTATGCCTTTGTTTTTTAAAACCCCGTCTCGAGATTCTTCCGGTCACCCCCGGAGAATCCCAAAAATCGACCCATGTTTTATAGGTTTTTACCGATAACGCAACAGCAGTTGGCCGCCGAAATCGATTTAGTCAGAGGACGTTGCGTCAATGTCACGGCTCCGCGCTCAAAGGCTCATTAATCGCCAGATATCGTTCCAAGTCGCGAACACCATCAGCATTAATACGAGGCCCAAACCGATGCGGAATCCGACTTCCTGCACCTTCTCGTTGAGCGGTTTTCCACGGATAGCTTCTGCAGCGTAAAAAACCAGGTGACCGCCGTCCAGAATCGGGATTGGAAGCAGGTTGATGAACCCGATGGACACGGACAGGAAGCCCGCGAGGCTGATAAGCTCGATCAAACCGAACTGAGCAACCGTTCCAGACACCTGAGCAATCTGAATCGGACCACCCAGCTGCTGCGGCGACTGCTCTCCGGCGAACATTTCGCCAATGAAGTTGATCGTGTCGTAGATGATCTTGTAGGTCCGCAACACCCCTTCCCAAAGCGCACCGCCAACACCGAGCTGCTTCAAGATACGGGTATTTTCATCACTTGCGATTGCCACGCCAATACGCGGCTCCCGGTACTCAACACCGAACTGATTGACATCGGTGACATAAACAGGGATCACCGTCGCTGAGAGCTCAGCCCCGTCCCGCTCGATCCCGAGGACCAGCGGCTGATCCGGGTTATGGCGCACTGTCCATTTCAAATCTTCAAAATAAGACAATGGCTTGTCATTGATCGACAGGATTCGGTCACCCGTCTGAATGCCCGCTGTTTCGGCAGCGGACCCCTCGATAACCGTGGAGACGACCGGCAAGAGCTGCGGCTTTCCGTAAGCCATGAAGATCCCGGCAAAAATGATGACCGCCAAGATAAAATTGGCGATCGGACCGGCAGCCACGATCGCTGCACGCTGCCATACGGGTTTTGCGATGAAAGCTGTTCTGCGCTCTTCCTCGCTCATGCTGGCAATGTACTCCCGGTCCGGAACACTCGCGGCATTCTCGTCACCGGCAAATTTCACATAGCCGCCGAGGGGAATAAGCGACACTTTCCAGCGCGTGCCGTGTTTGTCGTACCAGCCAAACAATTCCCGCCCAAAACCAATGGAAAAAGCATCCACCTTCACATTGCACCACCGCGCAACGGCAAAGTGGCCGAGCTCATGAAAGAAGACGACGATCGTCAGAACAAACAGGAACGGCACCATATAGCCGATCAGAAGGTCGTAGGCAGAGCCAAATATTTCCATGAGATTTCCGATTGTTCCCGCACAGTCCTTAAGCGCTACCTTAATAGCAATGGAATTACGGCACGTTAATGATCCAGCTTTCGTTTCGCACCGGATAAATTAGGCGGCGCGGCTTGAAATCCAATGCCCTGTCCAAACACGGGCTTCCTGATCCAGCGCCAAAACGTCTTCTACCGTCGCAGCTGGTGCAAGCTTTCCTTTGGCAGAAAACGCCGATAGCGCCTCTTCGACGGCTGCCGGGATGTCCATAAACTCGATCGCGCCCTTCAGAAAGGCCGCAACAGCTGTTTCGTCGGCGGCATTAAGAACCGCTGGCGCTGTACCGCCCGACCGGAGCGCCTGCAGCGCGATCCGCAGTGCCGGGAACCGCTTCATGTCCGGCGCCTCAAACGTGAGCGATCCTAGTTTCGCCAAATCCAGGCGCTCGACCGGTGCTTGCATCCGCCGTGGGTAAGCCATGCAATGCGCGATCGGTGTGCGCATATCGGGACTGCCGAGCTGCGCAAGAAGCGACCCGTCGCGGTACTGAACAAGACCGTGAACGGCAGATTGCGGATGGACAAGAACATCCAACTGATCAGCACTCACCGGAAAAAGGTGATGAGCCTCAATAACTTCAAGACCCTTGTTCATCATCGTAGCGCTGTCGATGGAGATCCGCGCGCCCATATCCCAATTCGGGTGTTTGAGTGCTTGCTGTGGTGTCACCCGCACCATATCTCCAAACGCCATTGTCCGGAACGGGCCGCCAGACGCAGTCAGGATGACCTTTTCTATGCTGTCCGGGTGCGAGGCCTCAAAGACCTGGAATATTGCGTTGTGCTCACTGTCGACCGGCAGGATTTCGGCGCCCTCTGCCGCAATCTTGCCCATGAACAGGTCCCCTGCGCACACCAGGCACTCCTTGTTGGCCAGCGCAATCCGCCGCCCGGGTTTAATAGCTGCCATGGTTGGCACAAGACCGGCGGCGCCCACGATCGCACCGATGACAAGATCTGTATCCCGGTCGACCGCCTCAAGCACAGCTTGATCACCGGACGCGCTCTCAATCCCGCTTCCCAAAAGCCGGTCTTTCAGATCCTCATAGTTGCTCGGATCTGACAAAATAGCGGATTTGGCCTTCAAACGGAGCGCCATTTCCGCCAAGGCCGCAGCACTTGAATTGGCAACCAAGGCAACAACTTCAAAGCGGTCAGGATTACGGGCGATCAAATCTGCGACGCTCTGGCCGATTGATCCGGTCGCACCAAGAACTGTAACGCGAACCGTTTTTGCCGGATAGTCTTGCTCTTGTTCCGCCGTCAACGGCACTCTCCCACTCAGAATAGAGCCAAGCTGTTTAAAGGATCTGCAAACGTGCCACCGGCGACCAGGCCGATCAGCACCGCAAAGATAGCAGCGGCGACCAAGCCATCAATCCGATCCATAATACCGCCATGTCCGGGGATCAGCTGGCTGGAATCTTTCACGTCAAATCGGCGTTTGATCGCAGATTCCAACAAATCACCGGCTTGTGAGACAATTGACAGGATAGCCGCAAGCACGGCCCACGTCACAAGTTGACTGGCTCCGCTGATTGCCGCAACGCCAACACCGAAAACGATTGCAATGGTAAGGCCGCCGATTGCACCAGACCAGGTTTTCTTCGGCGACACTTTTGCCCAGAGTTTGGGGCCGCCAATTGCCCGGCCGGTGAAGTATGCAAAGATATCCGTCGCCCAAACCACAAAGAACAAAAAGAAAGTGAAGACCAGACCGCCAGTGCCTGCCCGCAAGGACAAGAGCGCTGTCAGGGCCAGGCCGCTGTAGACGATACCTTCCGCCCCCCAGCGCCCTTCCCTGGAAAAACCGGACAAAACCAGCGTCGCAGCCGCGCCAGCAGCGACAACCAACAGTCCCTCAACATGAAAACCGAAAAGCTTCAGCCCACATGCCCCAACGAGGGCTACCTGCCCGGCGATCGCCGGAACAGATGTCTGCTTGGTCCCGGTGATCGTAAACCACTCTGACAGAAAAAGGATGGCAGCCGCCAACACAAGGACGGCATAGGCCCATCCACCCAAATAAATCAGCCCAAGAACCAGGGGCCCCAAAACCACTGCTGACAGAACCCGCAGCTGCAGATTGCTTTTCGTTTTGGCTGGAAGGTGTTGATCAGGCATTACCTTTTTGCGGCCTCAAAGTGCCTGCGCGGTGACACCACCGTACCGCCGATCCCGGTTACCGAAGCATTCCAGCGCTTGATCCAGCGCAGCTTCATCGAAATCGGGCCACATGAGATCCGAGAAATAGAACTCTGTATAGGCCGCCTGCCATAGGAGGAAATTCGAAAGGCGTAATTCGCCACTTGTGCGCACGATCAGATCCGGATCAGGTAGACCCACCGTGTCGAGTTCTGCGGAAATATGGGATTCCGAAATAGCACTTGGTTCAATTTCGCCGCGCGCCACCTTCTCACACAACTTTTTGACAGCAGCGGTCAATTCCTGGCGCGCGCCGTAGTTGAAGGCAACAACCAGCTCCATGCCCGTGTTGTTGCGGGTCAGTTCCTCGGCATCGAGCAAAAGTTTGAGGATCCCGGCGTCGAGATTGTCGCGTTCACCGATTATGCGGATGCGGATGTTTTCCCGGTGCAACTCGCTCAAGTCACGCTGCACGAACCGGCGCAGCAGCCCCATCAAAAATCTGACTTCAGGCTCCGGCCGGCTCCAGTTTTCCGTCGAAAAGCTGTAGATCGTTACTATCCCGACGCCCCGTAGAGCGGCATGACGGATGATTTTTCGAAGCGCCTCCAGTCCCTGACGGTGGCCTTCGGTACGCGGCAGGCCGCGGGAAGACGCCCACCGGCCATTTCCGTCCATGATGAACGCAACATGGTTTGGCACATGCGAAGGCGCAGCCGAAACCGGCTCTGCATTTGCCTGTCGTTCCAGGTTGCTGCTCATCCTAGTCCTCGACTGCTGGCCCAAAGCCGTCCTTAAACCTGCGAAATCTCCGCTTCTTTCTTCGCAAGCATTGCATCCACTTCGCCGATCATCCCATCGGTGAGTTTTTGCACTTCGTCAGATGCAACACGGCTGTCGTCCTGAGAGATCTCGCCGTCTTTTTCTGCCTTCTTGGCGTCATCCATTCCATCGCGGCGTACGTGACGGATCGCCACCTTGGCCTGTTCGGCATATTTGTGCGCAACCTTGATCAGCTCCTGACGGCGCTCCTGGTTGAGCTCGGGGATCGGCAGACGCAGCAACTGACCGTCCACAACCGGGTTCAAGCCGAGGTTTGATTCGCGAATGGCTTTTTCTACAGCGGCAACCATGGACTTGTCCCAGACCTGAATCGCAACCATGCGCGGCTCTGGTACGGAAACCGTTCCAACTTGGCTCAGCGGCATGGACTGGCCATAAGCGTCGACAGAAATTGGATCGAGCATGCTTGCAGATGCGCGGCCTGTCCGCAGTCCTGAGAAATCAGTTTTCAGAGAAGAAAGCGCGCCTTGCATGCGCCGCTTCAAGTCATCCAGGTCGACACCTTCTACAGACATTTTGTCCTCACTGTTCTTGTTGCTTAAGCCAAATCAGATCCGGCGCGCCAACATGGCACAACCGCACCGAAACACAAGTGCTGCAGCCTGTTAGGCGCCGAAAAACTACTCGTCACCCACGACTGTGTAGGTTCCCGTTTCCTGCAACACACTGACCAGCGCGCCCGGCGAATGGATCGAGAAGACAATGACCGGGATGGAATTGTCCCGGGCCAAGGCGATCGCGGTGGTATCCATGACCTTCAGGTTCCGGCTGATCACCTCGTCGTAGCCGAGAGTTTCATAACGCTCGGCATCCTGGTTGACCTTGGGGTCCTCTGAATAAACGCCGTCCACCTGTGTGCCCTTCAAAAAGGCATCGCATTTCATTTCGGCAGCACGCAGGGCCGCCCCGCTGTCGGTGGTGAAAAACGGGTTTCCGGTGCCGCCAGCGAAAATGATCACATCACCGTCTTCCATGTAGCGGTCCGCCACACGCTGAGAGAAGGTCTCGCAGATGGATGGAACCGCGACGGCGGACAAGACACGCGCGTTGACCTTGAGACGGCGCAAGGCATCGGCAAGTGTCAGGCTGTTCATGATGGTTGCGAGCATGCCCATGTGGTCACCGGTTACCCGGTTGCCGCCCTTGGCAGCCACTGCCACGCCGCGGAAGATGTTGCCGCCACCAACAACCACGCCGACCTGCGCACCAAGCGCCACAGCGTCCGCAATTTCCTTTGCAATCCTTTGCACAATCGCCGGGTCAATTCCGAAAGCCTGCGATCCCATGAGGGCCTCGCCGGAGAGCTTGAGGAGGATCCGTTTCCAACGCAAAGGAGATGTCATCTGTGCACCTTGGGTAAAATTAAGCCTTCAAAAAAAAAGCGCCGGACTAACCGGCGCTTTTCTTGGGACCTTACTGCCCGGAGGCTGCCGCCACTTCCGCGGCGAAATCCTGCTCTTCCTTCTCGATCCCTTCGCCGAGAGCGAAGCGGACGAAACCGGAAAGCTTGACCTCGGTGCCGAGGTCTTTGGCAAGCGCCTCAACGGCCTGCTCTACCGTCTGATCAGGATTGATCACGAATGCCTGTTTCACGAGAGTAACTTCCTCGTAGAACTTGCGCAGACGGCCTTCCACCATTTTCTCAATGATGTTTTCCGGCTTGCCGGATTCACGAGCTTGTTCGGAGAACACGGACTTTTCACGCTCGACCACTTCCGGGTCCAGCTCTTCAGTGTTCAAAGCAAGCGGGCTGGTCGCAGCAACGTGCATCGCGATCTGGCGGCCAAGTGCGTTCAGCTTGTCCTTGTCACCGGACGATTCCAGTGCAACCAGAACGCCGATCTTGCCGAGGCCATCAGCGACAGCGCCGTGGACATAGGTGGACACAACACCATCGCCAACGGACAGGATCGCGGTCCGGCGGAGGGTCATGTTCTCGCCGATTGTGGCGATTGCGTCGGTGATGGAATCAGCAACAGACTTGCCGTCCAGATTAGCTGCAGTCACTGCGTCGACAGAACCGTCGGTGCCAACGGCAACGGTTGCGACCTTGCCGACCAGCTCCTGGAACCCTTCGTTGCGGGCAACGAAGTCGGTTTCGGAGTTCAGCTCGATCACAGCAGCCTTGGTGCCTTCAGCAGCAACACCAACCAGGCCTTCGGCGGCCACGCGGCCAGCCTTCTTGGCAGCTTTTGCCAGGCCTTTGGTGCGCAGCCAGTCAACAGCTGCTTCCATGTCACCGCCGTTTTCAGTCAGGGCGGTCTTGCAGTCCATCATGCCAGCGCCGGATTTCTCACGGAGCTCTTTTACCATCGCGGCGGTAATGCTCATCGATTGCCTCGTAGATGGGGGGTTTCAGATGAGACACGGTTTAGCCGATGGCTTTCCGCGCCTTTATGACGGGCCTGCAACAATTTGCAACCCGCCTTGCGAATTCAACATGTTTCTACCGCGCGGCTCGCCGCGCGGTAGAAATCAGATCAATTTAAGCTTGGGCAGCCGCTGCTTCAGCTTCAGCCGGAGCTTCTTCTGCAGCCGCTTCGACAAGCGCTTCTTCGACCGGAGCTTCTTCAGAAGCGCCGACGTCCATGCCGGAAGCGCCTTGCGCACGGGAGATGCCATCGATGGCAGCGCGTGCGATGAGATCGCAGTAAAGAGAAAGCGCGCGGCCAGCGTCATCGTTGCCCGGGACCGGGTAAGTGATGCCTTCCGGGCTGGAATTGGAATCCAGAATCGCAGCAACCGGGATACCCAGACGGCGGGCTTCCTGGATGGCGATTGCTTCGCGGTTGGTGTCAATGACGAAGATCAGGTCCGGGATACCACCCATGTCCTTGATACCGCCAAGGTTCCGCTCAAGCTTTTCGCGCTCGCGGTCCATGAACAGACGCTCTTTTTTGGTCAGAGCGTTTGCAGCGTCAGAGTTCAGGGTCTCTTCCAGCTTGCGCAGGCGCTGAATGGACTGGGAAATGGTTTTCCAGTTGGTCAGCATGCCGCCAAGCCAGCGGGCGTTGACAAAATACTGCGCAGAATTGCGGGCAGACGTTGCAACGGCTTCCTGAGCCTGACGCTTGGTGCCGACAAGCAGAACGCGGCCACCACCGGCGACGGTGTCAGAGACAGCCTTCAGCGCCTGATGAAGAAGCGGAACGGTCTGGGACAGGTCCATGATGTGAACATCGTTGCGTACACCAAAGATGTACTGACCCATGCGCGGGTTCCAACGGTGTTTCTGGTGACCAAAGTGAACGCCAGCTTCAAGCAGCTGACGCATCGTGAAATCAGGCAATGCCATGCCTATAACTCCTGAGTTTTCCGGTTTTACCTCCGCAAGAGGGTTTGGGCCGGAGGATCATCTCCCGTCGGCCACCGGATGGACCCCGATAAGCTCGGTTTCCGCCCCTTGCGTGTGGAATGGGCGCCTTATAGTGGGAGAGAAATTTTATTTCAAGAGCCGGGAGACGGTTTTATGCGCAGAAAGTACTTCTATCAGCCGTTATCCTGCGGCACTATCGGCGCCCTCCACGGTGCTGCCAGCCTGCATCTATCTCATAATTGCTTATAAGGCGCCACTTGCGCCGGACTGCCTCTTTTTCCAAGGAGACCTTTTTGGCCACAATCGGCATCAATCACCTCGGCCTCACCGTCCGCGATCTGGACCACACGACGGCCTTTTTCACAGATTGCCTCGGCTGGGCACTTTTGGCCCGCGATGACAGTTACCCGCGCACCACCGTTTCTGACGGCACCTGCCGTTTGACCCTGTGGCAAGCGGACAAAACCCGGGCGATTACAGACTTTGACCGCAAAACCAACATCGGCCTGCATCACCTCGCCCTCGAAGTTCCAAGCAAGGATGCGCTCGACGCATTGGCGGCCAAAGTCCGCAATTGGCCCGGCGTTCAAATGGAATTCAACCCGGAACCCATGGGCGCCGGCCCGCGGATGCACGCAATGTTTTCAGAACCGGGCGGCATCCGCCTGGAAATCATCTGGCCTGCCAGCTGATCCGGCCAGCTGATCCGGCCAGGTGATCAAGCCAGACAAAAGGTTATGCCATCTGCACGTCGGTGACCCCTGGAACTGCCTTGAGCGCCCCGGCGATTTCCGGAGACAAGCGGAACCGGCCGGGCAATTTCACCTCAACCTCACGCGCTCCGTTTTCCAAAAGCACGATCACCGTAACGTCCCCCTCGCCGCGCTTTGTCAGTTGCTTCGCGAGACTTGCAATCGGCCGCTCGTCGCGCACAAACACCCGCATGCTTTTTTGAAGGCGCGCGGCCACCTTGTCGATCGGGTCGACCTGCTCAATTATCAGCGAAGGTTCATCGTCGCGCATATCGGCTCCGACGAGCACGACCACCGAACGCCCGGTTTGAAGCACATCGCGAAATTGCTCCAGCTTCTCGCGGAAGAGCAACGCTTCATACTGGCCCGTCGCATCGGAGAGCCGCGCAATGCCCATCCGGGTTCCGGACTTTGTCTTGCGCTCCTGCATGGAAATCACGGTCCCTGCAAGACGGCCGGCCGATGCCCCTTTTTTCACCGCTTCGGCAAACTGAGCCCACGGCTGGGCGCGCATCTTTTCCAAAACAGAGGCATATTCATCGATGGGGTGCGCTGAGAGATAAAAGCCGATCGCCGAATGCTCGCGCTGAAGTTTCTCCTCGGACGTCCAGCCGTGCACCTCATCAAGCTGCAAGGGTTCTTCGCTGTCAGATCCGCCAAACAGTTCATCCTGACCGAGGGTCTTGTTTTCTTCCGTGCGCTGCGCGAGCCCCATGATCCGGTCGAGACCTTCAAACACCCGCGCCCGGTTCGGCTCCAGCTCATCGAACGCGCCGGCAGCGACCAGATTTTCAAGCGTGCGCTTGTTCAGGGCCTTCGGTGAAATCCGCCGGGCAAAATCGCCGAGGCTCTTGAACGGCGTCTCGCCGCGCACTTCGACAATGTGTTCCACCGCCTGTTCGCCAACACCCTTCACGGCTCCCATGGCGTAAAGGATCTTGCCGTCCGACACGTCAAAATAGACCTGCGAGCGGTTGATGGATGGCGGCACCACCTCAATTCCCATTCGCCGGGCTTCCTGGCGGAAATCCCCGAGCTTTTCGGTATTGCCCATATCGAGCGTCATGGACGCTGCCATGAATTCGACCGGGTGGTTCGCCTTAAGCCAGGCCGTATGATAGGAAACCAGCGCATAGGCGGCTGCGTGCGACTTGTTAAAGCCGTAGTTCGCGAATTTCGCCACCAGATCGAAAATCGTTCCGGCCTGGGTCTTGTTGATGCCCCGCTCAACGGCGCCGTCGACAAAGCGGGCGCGCTGGACCTCCATCTCCGCGGCAATCTTCTTACCCATTGCCCGGCGCAGAAGGTCCGCTTCTCCGAGCGAATAACCGGATAGCACCTGCGCGATCTGCATCACCTGCTCCTGGTAGACGATGATGCCATTCGTCTCCATCAGGATCGGTTCGAGCAGCGGATGCAGACAATCCGGCTCCTGCTCGCCATGCTTGACCGCATTGTAGACCGGGATGTTCTCCATCGGGCCCGGACGGTATAGCGCAACAAGGGCAATAATGTCCTCAAACCGGTCCGGCTTCATGCCGGCAACGGCGCGGCGCATGCCCTGGCTTTCCAGCTGGAACACGCCGAACGTCTCACCACGGGTCAAAAGATCATAGGATTTCTTGTCGTCGATCGGCAGGCTGGCCACATCCACGTTGATGCCCCGCCGCTCGATCAGTTTTACCGCCGTATCGATGACCGTCAGTGTTTTCAGGCCAAGAAAGTCAAATTTCACAAGGCCCGCGTCTTCAACCATCTTCATGTTGAATTGGGCAACCGGCATGTCAGACCGCGGGTCGCGGTAGAGCGGGACGAGCTGCTCAAGCGGCCGGTCGCCAATCACCACACCGGCTGCGTGGGTGGACGCATGCCGGTAAAGCCCTTCAAGCTTTTGGGCCATGCCGAGAAGCCGCTCGACGATTTCTTCTTCGCGGGCTGCTTCACGCAGGCGCGGCTCGTCTTCAATCGCCTGGCCAAGGGTGACCGGATTGGCCGGGTTGGCGGGCACGAGCTTACACAGCCTGTCGACCTGGCCATACGGCATCTGCAACACACGGCCAACGTCGCGCAGCACCGCGCGCGCCTGCAAGGACCCGAAGGTGATGATCTGGGCCACCTGCTGACGGCCATACTTCTCCTGAACGTAGCGAATGACTTCTTCACGCCGGGACTGACAGAAGTCGATATCGAAGTCCGGCATTGAGACACGTTCCGGGTTCAAGAACCGCTCAAATAGTAGCGAGAACCGCATCGGGTCAAGATCGGTGATGGTCAACGACCAGGCCACCAGGGAGCCCGCGCCAGAGCCACGGCCCGGTCCAACCGGGATGTCGTGGTTCTTGGCCCATTTGATGAAGTCGGCAACGATCAGGAAGTAACCCGGAAACTTCATCCGTTCGATGATGCCGGTCTCATAATCGAGGCGTTCCCAGTAGTCTTTCTCCTCAAGGCCCGGCGCCAGGCCATGGGCATCGAGGCGGGCCTGAAGCCCTTCGCGGGCCTGGCGTTTCAGTTCTTCAGTTTCAGCGCGCTCGGCTTCTTCCGGGTCCGCATCGGCGCCGGCAAACCGGGGCAGGATCGGTGCCCGCGTCATCGGCCGGAACGAACAGCGCTGCGCGATCTCAATCGTAGAAGCCAGTGCTTCGGGCAAATCAGCAAACAGAGCGCACATTTCCGCACGCGTCTTGAAATAGTGCTCCGGCGTTAACCGCCGCCGGTCGGTTTCAATCAAAACCCGGCCTTCCGAGATACAGATCAGCGCATCGTGCGCCTCGTAATCATCGCGCGCTGGAAAGAAAGCCTCATTGGTCGCAACAATCGGCAAGCCCATCTCATAGGCCAAATCGAGGAAAGCCTCTTCGGTCTTGCGCTCGCTCTCCATGCCGTGGCGCTGAAGCTCGACATAACACCGTCCCGCAAATCCATCGGCCAGCGTTTTCAGCCGGCTCTTCGCCAAATCCTTCCGGCCCGCCAACAGCGGCGCGCCAATGGCGCCCAGGCTTCCGCCGGTCAGAACAATCACATCTTGCGCTTTTTGAAGAAGATAGCTGATCGAGACATGCGGCCTAAGGCCCGTTTCCGTGTCGAGAAACGCCCTTGACGTCAGTTCCATCAAGTTGCCGTAACCGGTTTCAGTCATGGCAATCAGGACGAGATCTGCAAGTGCCGGCTCGCCGCGCCGTCCACTATCCAGGCCATCATCAAAAAACACGGACAGTTGGCACGCCGTGATCGGTTGGATGCCGGCGCCCCAGGCTTTGCTCGAGAACTCCTGCGCGCCAAAAAGATTGTTGGTGTCGGCGATCGCAAGCGCCGGCTGGTCGTCCGCCTTGGCGAGATCCAAGAGCTTCTTGATGGGCAACGCCCCTTCCAGGAGCGAGAGCGCGGAATGGACGCGCAAGTGTACAAAGCCCGGACCGCTCCCCATTGGAGCGTGTGCTCCAGACACGGAGCCCAAAGTGCTATCGGTGTTTGTCATGGCGGCGTACTCAATGGCTTGCGCGAATCTTCGCTTCGAAGTGAAACGCGTTGATTGCGTTTCGTCCAGCCGCCAGCGCGGTTGTCACCGCTGTTCTTTAAAGGGCTAATAGCATCTCTGCCAGACCATGTTGTGCCATGTGTCTTGCCAATTGCCTTCTATAGCCCAAACACACCTCAAATCCGTTATCGATTTGAGGGCATGCTGCCCGGTTACCACGTGCCGGACTGCAGTTTAGAGACTCCGCAGCTTAGCCAGCGGAAAGGATGACGTCGCCCCACACCGCGAGCGTCGCACAGAAGGAAACAAGGGATGCAAAAGCTGCACAGTCACGAGCGAAATAAAACATACCACCCTCCAACATCTTGTTCGATAACCTGAGCATGTTCCATTTATGTTCTCTTTGCAAGCCTTTTTTGTTCTCCTTGATTTGATTTGTATAAAACCCGCAGAAATCTTTGTGTTTTTGCTTTGTTCCAGTCCCAACAAGAGTGGTTTCGCCAAAAACCGGGAGGCGAAAACTCGCCAGATCAGCGGGGTTTGACGAGCCCGTCTGCCAGCGTGATGGCGCGGTCCATCCGTCCGGCAAGTTCAAGATTGTGGGTGGCGAAAAGCGTCGCAACCCCGGAGGCCCGGACGAGCGCTGACAGCGCATCGAAGACATAGTTCGCCGTGTTGGGATCAAGATTGCCGGTCGGTTCATCCAGAAGAAGAATGCGCGGCGCATTGGCAACCGCGCGGGCAACGGCAACCCGCTGCTGTTCACCGCCGGAAAGCTCAGACGGACGGTGGCTGCCCCGATCGGCCAGGCGCATATAGGCGAGCAGCTCATCGGCGCGGTCGGCAGCCACCTTTTTCGGCAGCCCCCGGATCATCTGAGGCATCATGATGTTCTCCTGTGCGGTGAACTCCGGCAGAAGATGATGAAACTGGTAGACGAAGCCGATGTCGTTGCGCCGGATCGCTGTCCGCTCATCATCCGACAAATCCGTGCAATTGACGCCGCCGAGATAGACATCGCCGCCATCGGGCTGCTCCAAGAGCCCCGCAATATGCAAAAGCGTCGATTTACCGGTTCCGGAAGGAGCAACGAGCGCCACCATTTCACCGGCTTCTATGCGCAGGTTCGCACCATTTAGCACATGAAGCTTGTGGTCGCCTTCATCATACGCGCGTGAAATTCCGGACAGTTCGATGGCAGCCGGTTGAAGGCCGGGAGCCCGGCGCGGATCTACAGCCTGGTTCATCTGCCCTCTCCTATTCGTACCGCAGGGCTTCGACCGGATCGAGCCGGGCCGCCCGCCACGCCGGATAAAGCGTCGCCAGAAGAGACAGGGCAAGCGCCATCAACAGAACCGTTACTGTCTCGCCGCTGTCGATTTCCGCTGGCAGTTTCGACAGGAAATAGAGCGTTGGATCAAACAGCTGCGTCGACGTCAGCCAGGAAACGAATTGCCGGATGCTCTCTATGTTGAGGCACACGATGAGCCCAAGGAAAAAACCCGCCAGCGTGCCGACACAGCCAATGCTGGCGCCGGTGATCAAAAAGATCCGCATGATGGATCCGCGCGTTGCGCCCATGGTCCGCAGGATCGCAATGTCATGCCCCTTGTCCTTCACCAGCATGATCAGGCCTGAAATGATGTTGAGCGCAGCAACCAGGACAATGAGCGTCAGGATGATGAACATCACGTTCCGCTCAACCTCAAGTGCGGAAAAGAACGTCACATTCCGCTGCCGCCAGTCTGTCACGAAGGCCGGACGCCCGGCAGCTTCTTCGACGGCGGCCAGCATGGTCCCGACATTGTCCGGATCGACCACATAAAGCTCAATGCCGGTCGTGATGCCGTCCATGTTGAAATAGGCTTGGGATTCGGGAAGCGGCATGAACAGGAACGTCGCGTCATATTCGCTCATGCCGATCTCGAAGATCGCCGTCACCGGATAGGCCTTAACCCGCGGGGTCACGCCCATCGGGGTCACGCTGCCACGCGGTGAAATGATGGTGACGTTGTCACCAAGCGTGATGCCGAGCTGCTGTGCCATGCGCGAGCCGATGGCAACGCCTTGGCCAGCATCAAAACCATCAAGCGTCCCGGCGCGCAGGTTGTTGGCAACCAACGGGATCCGGCGCAAGTCACTCTCTTTCAGGCCGCGCACCAATGCTCCGAGGTTTCCTGCAGGACCGGAGACGAGGGCCTGGCCTTCAACGAAAGGAATGGCGCTGATAACCTCCGGCACACCCTCAAGGCGCTTGGCGACCGGATCATAATCGGTGAGCGGCTGGTCAATCGGCTGGATCAGCATGTGACCGTTGATCCCGAGGATCTTGCCCAAGAGCTCAGAGCGGAACCCGTTCATCACCGCCATGACAATGATGAGTGTTGCAACGCCAAGCATGATGCCTGCAAAGGAAAAACCGGCGATCACTGAAATGAAGGTTTCCCGGCGGCGCGAGCGTAAGTAGCGGCCGGCGATCATCCATTCAAAGGGCGCAAAGGGGCGTGTCGGCTCTGCCGCCTCCCGGTCCGCGCCCTCGCGGGCAGTGTCTACTGCTGTCATTTTCCATCCAATTCAGCAATGCCCCGGTGACCGCAGTTTGCCGCAGCCGATTCCCCGCCCCAGAGGATCACCGGACTGGATCAGTCCGTCAATGCCGCGGTGAGCTTGTTCAAGGTCGCCTCCGGGGTCAGCATTTCCTTTTCCCCAGTTGCCCGGTCCTTGACCTCCAGCACACCCTCTTTCAGCCCGCGCGGACCGGCCACCACCTGGAACGGCAGACCGATCAGATCCATGGTGGCAAATTTCGCCCCAGCCCGGCTGTCCGTGTCGTCGTAAAGAACCTCAATGCCGGCAGCTTCCAGCTTGGCGTAAAGGTCCTCACAGACCGGATCGGTCAAATCATCACCCGGACGCATGTTGATGATACCAACATGGAACGGTGCCACCGATTTCGGCCAGATGATTCCATCCTCATCATGATTGGCTTCAATCAAGGCACCAAGAAGACGGGACACACCAACACCATAAGAGCCCATGTGGACCGGAACTTCCGTTCCTCCAGCGGTGGCAACCTTGGCGCCCATCGCATCTGAATATTTGGTGCCGAAATAGAAGATGTGTCCGACTTCAATACCGCGGGCCGATACGCGCGTGTCTTCGGCCAATGCGCCGAAGGCCGCTTCATCATGCATCTCGTCGGTTGCAGCGTAGGGCGTCGTCCAGCTTTCGACGATCTGAGACAGGTCCGACCAGAAATCGGTGTCCTTGGCCGGGATCGGCATTTCAAGAAGCGACTTGTCGAGGAAAACTTCGCTCTCGCCGGTTTCCGCAAGGATAATGAATTCGTGGCTGAGATCGCCGCCAATCGGGCCTGTGTCGGCCTTCATCGGGATCGCCTTCAAACCCATCCGGTCAAAAGTGCGCAGGTAAGCAACGAACATGCGGTTATAGGCATGACGTGCCGTTTCCTGATCGAGATCGAAGGAATACGCGTCTTTCATCAGGAACTCGCGCCCGCGCATGATGCCGAACCGCGGACGGACTTCGTCCCGGAATTTCCACTGAATGTGGTAAAGGTTCAACGGCAGATCCTTGTAGGAGCGCACATAGCTGCGGAAGATGTCGGTGATCATCTCCTCGTTGGTCGGACCAAAGAGCATTTCGCGCTCATGGCGGTCAGTAATCCGGAGCATCTCCTTGCCATAAGCGTCATAGCGCCCACTTTCGCGCCACAGGTCGGCAGGCTGGATGGTCGGCATCAACAGCTGGACCGCCCCTGCCCGCGCCTGCTCTTCTTCCACAATCCGCTCAATCTTGCGAAGGACCTTCAATCCCAGCGGGAGCCAGGAATAGATCCCGGCGGACTGCTGGCGGATCATACCCGCGCGCAGCATGAGCCGGTGGGAAACAATTTCCGCTTCCTTCGGAGTTTCTTTCAGGATGGGCAGGAAGTAACGGGACAGACGCATTTATGCACTCTCAAAACTGTAGCTTTGCCGGATTTGTGCGCAGTCAAACCGCAAGCTGACCCTAAACACAAGGGCAATCGCATTTTATGGCCGAGTTTTGCAGGATTTGCAGGTAGACAGCGGTTCGCCAACTGAAATGCGGGACTTAGCCAGCTCAGTTTGCGGCCCCGTTTTTCGGGTTCCGCGTGTGTTTTTTGACGCACCGGAATTAGGCAAGCAAAAAATGTAGGCTCTCCAAGACAAATAGGTGACAAGGGGGAAACAATCAGTTAGGTTCCGATCCCATAACAAGAAGGCCCTAGGCAGAAATGTCAGGAGCTTACGGACATCGCGGTCTGAGTCTTGGGAGGAAGGACACCAGGCGCGCCTTATGGCAGCAGCCGCCCCGTCAAACCGGAAAACCGGCACGCGAGGGAACGGAGTCAATTTAGACGCGGAACTTAATCAAGGCAGAGCTTAAAGCTCTGCCTTTTTTCTTTGCTGCTGATGGTTCAGACACTCTGACCTTCGAGTTGCTTTGACGTTCGATCCGTCTTTGCCCCCGCAAAAAAACGTGGTTTCCCTGCGATAACGGCAATATGCATCTCTGCCATGCATGAGGGACATAACTGGCAAACTCAGTCACATTGCGAATTATGACGAATCGAACTTCGCCATTTCAAAAAAGAACCACAGCAGTTTAGACACCGCCTTTGTGCGCTACTATTTTCTGAAAACGAAAATCCGGCTTTCAGACTAGTACCTTACCAACAAACATACAAAATGAACTTTCCGCATAGTCCTCTCCTTAACCCTTCTTGCAACATAGTCATTTCTAACGTTACGTTTTTGTGACACAGAACACAGTGACGCAGCCACGTGCCGGGCTACGCAGGAAGTGTGACGGCGCTCAAAGCTACCCGCGTGCCGGGACATTAATAACGAAGAACAACACTGGAGAACAAAATGGCTTTGCACGATTGGGCGCCCCCGGGGAACCCTATGGCACCGACACAAAGGCACACCCAACCTCAAGAAGTTCCGCCATTGCCGTCAGAACCATGCCTTCCTGTTCATTTGAACCGGAATGTTTTTTATCTTGTTCCGTCGGACACAACTGATGACACCAAAGACGATATCGGTGCTTTCTTCCGGTTGGGCGAATACTCCGAGGTTGAGCGGACCGCGTTTGAGAATGACCATCATGATGAGCTCTTCCCGGCTCAACATATTTCCGATGAAGGCGACGATACGTCTGTCTACTCAAATGCTGCAGGCGGTTCACAAGGCATTCTTCTCGCCTGCGACGGCCGTGTGCTAATCAAAGCTGCTGAAAAAATGTATCTCGAGACTGCTGACTATCACCAGCAGACGAACGGCGACTACACATTGGACGTCGATGGCGACTACACGGCCGCAGTCGAGGACAGTATTGATATGTCGACCGAAAATGGCGGCATAACCGTAACAAGCGGCCGGAACCAGCAGATCAAGATCAACGCGGGTGACGGCACCGGGCGCCTTGAAATCAAGTCACAGGCAGAATCGAAGAACATCCAGGGCAAGTCCGACCATACCTACCACAAATGGCACACGGTAAAGTACAAGGACTCCTACGAGAGCCATAAGTTTGGTTGGGACTTCAACAGCATCTACGGGTTTTCAATGACCACTTTTTACGGTGGCATCATGGAATCCGTTTATGGCATCCGCATGCAGTTCGACAAGTTCAACATCATGTCCGACTGGGTGTCCTTCAATTGGAAGGGCACACAGATCGACCTGAAGGGCATCGTGATGAAAAAACTGACGGCCAAATTCGGAATGACGGATTGTTCGGCTGAATGGGATGAAATCATGGTCGGTTTGCAGGGCCTGAAAGCAGAGGCCACACGTCTGGAAGCAAAACGCAAGGAATTGGCCGTTCAAAGCGGCAGCGTGGATCTGAAAAACCACGGCACCGGCGCTCGCCTGGTCGGGATCGAATGCGTGCTTTAACGACTGAAAAATGAGCGGAAAAACAAAGGGGAGCAGCAACAGCGGCTCCCCTTTTTCATTACATTCACACCGGGCTTTACCCGCCAGGGGTGGAGTAACTCTCGCTCGGAGGCATAAAGAAAGGAATATCATCCAAGCCGAAGCCACTGGAGCGCAGCCACATGTACCCGGCAAAGAGCACGCAGGTGACAACCGTTGTCATCAGCAGCACGCGCAGCATTCGGGGGCGTTCAGGGGCACTGGCCTCAGAGCCCGGGATCACCTCGCCTGCTTCCTCCTGTGTCCGGCGCATGCCAAACGGAAGCATCGCAAACAGAATGATCCACCACATCATGAAAAAGATTGCCAGGCTGAACGCCAAAGACATGTGATTAAGCCTCTTCCAATTCCGTCAAGGTGCCGAGAAAATCCTTCGGGTGCAGAAAAAGCACCGGTTTGCCATGGGCACCGATTTTCGGTTCGCCGCTGCCAAGAACACGTGCGCCGTCTGCAACCAGTTTGTCACGCGCCGCGATGATGTCATCGACTTCATAGCAGACGTGGTGGATGCCGCCGGACGGGTTCTTTTCCAGAAATTTAGCGATCGGAGAATCGTCCCCAAGCGGTTCAAGCAACTCGATCTTTGTGTTCGGCAGGTTGATGAACACGGTCGAAACACCGTGGTCCGGCTGCGCTTCCTTGGCAGAGACATCCGCACCAAGCGTATCCCGGTAAACGGCCGTCGCCGCCTCGATATCCGACACTGCAATGGCCACGTGGTTGAGCCGACCGATCATTCCAAATCCTCCACAAACAGGCAATCCGCGCTTTGAGCACGGTTTGCGGTGTATCTTATAGCTGGGTCACCACAACCTTGCAGAGCGTCTTTTTGCCCCAGACATCAAGTATCTCCGACCGGGCCGCGCGGCGCGCTGCTTCCGCGATCAGGTCCTTGTCCTTTCGCCGGGCTTTCGGAATACTCGTCACAGCGCCAATCACTGCCTTCCGAACGATGTCTTCCATAGGTTCGCCGTCATCGTCCGTATCCGGCAGTCCAAGGAGCACGGCGTGCGGCTCGTCGATCAACTCTCCGGACCGGTTAACCACCAGCGTGATGATCGCAGCACCGGCAAACGACAGCTTCCGCCGTTCCTTGACCCCGGTAACTTCCGGATCGTCGAGGATCCGGCCATCCTTCACCAGAATACCGAACGGTGCCTCATCAATGATTGCGGCCCGGCCGGCCACAAGGCGGATAACGTCCCCATTCTTGCCGCGAATGACTTCCGGAACGCCTTGCTCCTTCGCAAACGCAGCATGAGCTGCAAGATGCAATGGTTCCCCGTGAACGGGAAGCACGACTTTTGGCTGTACCAGTTTGTAGAGCTGCTCCAGCTCGCCACGGCGCGGGTGGCCGGAAACGTGGACCAGGGCATCCTTGTCGGTGACGATTTCAACGTCCTTGTCCGCCAGGTTGTTGAGGACAGCACCAACTTCCTTTTCATTGCCCGGAATGGTGCGGGACGAAAAGATCACCATATCGCCTTGTGCAAGCGCAATGTTCCGGTGATCACCGGCGGCAATCCGTGCAAGCGCTGCGCGGTTTTCGCCCTGTGATCCGGTGCACAACAACACGACCTTGTCACGCGGCAGGTACCCGTAGGCTTCTTCGTCATGGAAGGCCGGGAGGTCATCCATGTATTCCAGCTCGTTGGCCACCTCAATGGCCCGGTGCATTGACCGGCCAACCACCACCACATCGCGCTCATTCGCAGCAGCAGCACGCGCGATGGCCCGGATACGGGCAACGTTGGAAGCAAAGGTTGTGACGGCAACGCGGTGCTTGGCACGGCCAATCACTTTGGTCAGTTCCGCTGCAACATCGGCTTCGCTCGGGCTGACGCCATCACGAACGGCATTGGTGCTGTCACAGACCAGCGCCATAACCCCTTCCCGGCCCAGCTCTGCCAGCCGGTCGAGGTCGATCGGTTGGCCAATGCCAGGCGACAAATCAATTTTCCAATCGCCCGTATGCAGCACCAAACCTGCAGGGGTTCGGATGGCCAAGGCACACGGCTCCGGGATCGAGTGGGCCATGGCAACGAATTCCACGTCGAACGGACCAATCGTGTGGCGCTCGCCTTGGCGGACCACTGTCACGGGAACCTCTTCAGCGCCCGGCTCACTCTCGGTCTTGGCTGCCAGTAAACCGGCAGTAAAGGCCGTTGCGTAGACCGGCACTTTCAGGAAGGGCCACAGGTGCAAGATGGCGCCATAGTGGTCTTCATGGGCATGGGTGATAACCATGCCGGCAATGTTGTTGACCTCGTCTTCCAGAAACTTGATGTCCGGCATCACCAGATCGATGCCAGGAAGTTCCGGACCTGCAAAGCTGACGCCGCAATCAACGATCAGCCATTTCCGGTTGCCTTCCGGCCCGAAGCCGTAAAGGCCGAGGTTCATGCCGATTTCGCCAACACCGCCAAGCGGCAGGAACACAATGTCGTTTTCTTTATCCTTGGCCGAAGCCATCAAATTCTCCTACCCCTCACATCTATTGAGGGAACTGTCCGGCCGTCATTCGCCGGATAAAAATACGTCACCGGCGTAGACAGTGCGTTTTTGGCCGTTATCCAGTCTTAGGACCAAATGGCCGGACGCATCCAGATCGTCAAAAATGCCGGTCATTTCTTCTTGAGCGGCCCGGACAGTGATCTTTTGTCCCACATGCGCCGCCCGCTTCAACCATTGGCGCCGGATGCGATCAAAACCGTCCGGTTGGTGCCAGATTGCAATATACTTTGCCAGTGTTTCCGCCAGCGCTGCGAACAAGCTGTCGGCCGATACTTGATAGCCCAGACTGCGCAGATCGGTTGCCCGATACAACGCCGGATCGGGATGGGACACACAATTGACCCCAAACCCCATGACCGCAGCCAGCCTTCCGTCCTTTAGTGTCTCGGCTTCCAGCAATATGCCCGAGAGTTTCGCTCCGTCGACCAGCAGGTCGTTCGGCCACTTCAACGACACCAATTGGAGCGTACCGGCAGCCTTGTCAACGGCTTCGGCGAGTGCAACAGCCGACAAAAGCGGCAATTCGCCGATCCGGGCCAAGGGAGCCGGATCGATCAGCAGCACACTTGCGAAGAGATTTCCCTGCGGAGAAGTCCAGGCCCGCCCCCGCCGGCCCCGGCCTGCTGTCTGAACGCCAGCCCGGATCCAGAGGTTTCCAGGATGCCCCGAAACAGCCCGCTCCAGACACAGAGCGTTGGTCGAGCCGACCGTCTCATAGGCCTCATAGAGAAAATCCGGCGCTCCGGGCGCCGGACCTTTTGTCTCAAGATGTGGTGCGGGACTGTTCAATCGCCAAACCGCTTATCAAAACAACGACTGCGCGGCAGCGGTTGCAGCCGTTACGACCGGGCCAGGCATGACCCAGAAAAAGACTACGAATAATCCGGACAGACCAAGGACAACCTTCAGTTCGGTCGGCATCGGCTGGAAGGCTTCTGCGGGCTCGTCAAAGAACATCACCTTGACGATGCGCAGATAGTAGTAACAACCCACCACGGACGCAAGCACACCAATCACGGCCAGCGGATAGAGGCCTGCCTCGACAGCGGCTGCAAACACGAACCACTTCCCGAAGAAACCGATCAGCGGCGGAATGCCTGCAAGCGAGAACATCAGCAAACCCAGGATCACCGCCATTGGCAGATTGGTCTGAGAGAGGCCGGAAAGATCGGAAATCTCTTCAACCATGCCGTCCTGCCGGCGCATGGACAGGATGCAGGCAAAGACACCAAGGGTCATGCCGAGATAGGCAACCATGTAGAAGATCACGCCTTCCACACCGGTCTGCGTACCGGCTGCAAGGCCGACCAGCGCATAGCCCATATGGCCGATGGACGAATACGCCATAAGGCGCTTCAGGTTGGTTTGGCCAATTGCGGCGAACGCACCGAGCGCCATGGACGCAATCGAAACAAAGACGATGATCTGTTGCCAATCGCTGGTGACCGGATGGAACGCATCAATGACGATCCGCACCAGCATCCCCATGGCAGCAACTTTCGGAGCCGCTGCGAAGAACGCGGTCACAGGTGTCGGCGCGCCTTCATAAACGTCTGGTGTCCACATGTGGAACGGCACAGCTGAAATCTTGAAGGCGAGACCCGCAAGAATGAAAGTCAAGCCGATGATCAGTCCGATGGACGCGCCTTCTTGCGACAGCAGTTCGGCAATCGCGGCGAAGGAGATCTGACCGGTGAAGCCGTAAACCAGCGACATGCCATAGAGCAGCATGCCGGAGGAAAGCGCGCCGAGCACGAAATACTTCAAGCCCGCTTCCGTTGACCGGACACTGTCGCGGTTGATGGCCGCCACCACATAGAGCGACAAGCTCTGGAGCTCGAGGCCCATGTAGAGCGCGATCATGTCGTTTGCCGACAGCATCAGCATCATGCCGAGCGTCGCAAGAATGATCAGGATCGGATACTCGAAATGGTCAAACGACTGGCTTTTGGCATAGGCCCAGGACATAGCGATCGCAAAGAACGATCCGACAAGGACCACCAGTTTCAAGAAGTAGGCGTAATCATCGAGGATGAACGACCCACCGAAGGTTTCACCGAAGCTCGGAACCAAAAGCAGCACAAGGAACGTGCCGCCGAGAAGCCCCATGGCGCCGCCAAAGACCGCGTAGCTGATGTTCCGGCCGCCGAAGGCACCGACCATCAACAGGACCATCGCTCCGATCGCCAGAATGATTTCCGGCAAGGCCGGCATGAGATCTGGCAGTTGGGTCACGTCTGACATAGCTCTGTCTCGCCCTCGAAACTCTTAGTGCGCCGTGGCCGCATGCTGGGTAACCCCAGCAGCTTCAAGGGCCGCGGTATATTGATTGATGAGGTTGTCAACGGATCCCTGGGTCACATCCAGGATCGCCATCGGATAGAAACCGAAGAAGATCGTCAGGATGATCATCGGGACCAGGATGACCTTCTCGCGAAGATCCAGATCGAGGATCGACTTGAGGCTTTCCTTGTCCAGCGAGCCGAACACGACCCGGCGGTAGAGATACAGCGCATAACACGCCGACAGGATCACGCCCGTTGTCGCGAACACGGCAACCCATGTGTTGACCTGGAACGCTCCCATCAGAACGAGGATTTCACCGACGAAGCCGGAAGTGCCAGGCAAACCGACATTGGCCATCGTGAAGATGAGGAACGCGACCGCATATTTCGGCATCCGGTTGACGAGGCCGCCATAGGCGGAGATCTCCCGGGTGTGCATCCGGTCATAAATGACCCCAACGCACAGGAAGAGCGCGCCGGACACGATGCCGTGGGAGAGCATCTGGAAGATGCCGCCCTGCACGCCCTGCGGCGTCATGGTGAAGATCCCCAAGGTCACGTAACCCATGTGGGCAACCGATGAGTAGGCGATGAGCTTCTTTATGTCTTCCTGAGCCAGCGCCACAAGCGATGTGTAGATGATCGCAACCACCGAAAGTGTGTACACCAGCGGTGCGAACATATCGGACGCAAGCGGGAACATAGGCAGAGAGAACCGCAGGAAACCATAACCGCCGAGTTTCAGAAGAACGCCCGCAAGGATCACGGACCCGGCCGTCGGCGCTTCAACGTGTGCGTCCGGCAACCAGGTGTGCACCGGCCACATAGGCATCTTCACCGCGAAACTGGCGAAAAACGCGATCCAGAGCCAGGTCTGCATTTCCGGCGGGAACTGATAAACCAGCAGCTCCTGGATATCTGTCGTGCCGGCTGTCCAGTACATCGCCATGATCGCGACCAGCATCAAGACCGATCCGAGAAGCGTGTAGAGGAAGAACTTGTAGGACGCGTAGACCCGCCGAGCGCCGCCCCAGACACCGATGATCAGGAACATCGGGATGAGGCCAGCCTCAAAGAACACGTAAAAGACAACGATGTCGAGCGCACAAAATACGCCGATCATCAAAGTTTCCAGGATCAGGAACGCGACCATGTATTCGCGCACGCGGTTCTGGACACTCTTCCAGGAGGCCAAGATACAAAACGGCATCAGGAATGCGGTGAGCACAACGAACAGCAAGGAAATGCCGTCGACGCCCATTTTGTAGGAGATGTTAGAGCCGAGCCAGTCGCGCTCTTCGACAAACTGGAACCCTGGGTTCGAGTAATCGAAAAAGGCCCAGATGACCAGCGACAGACCAAAGGTCATGCCAGTGGTGACAAGCGCCACCATACGCATCTGACCCTTTGCCTGGTCGTCATTGCCCGACACCATCAGGACGAAGACAACACCCAACAACGGCAGGAATGTCGTGAGTGACAGAATTGGCCAGTCAATCATTAGTGTGCACCCCCGCCGGTGCCCGCACCGGTGAACATCGACCAGGTGATCAAGGCCGCCACACCGATCAGCATCGCAAATGCATAGTGGTAGAGATATCCGGTCTGCAGTTTCACGACCCAGGTCGTGACACCCTGCACCCGCGCGGCGATCCCGTTCGGCCCATAGCCGTCAATCACGGTGCCATCGCCCTTCTTCCAAAGAACGCGGCCAAGCCACATTGCGGGACGGACAAAGATGAAATTGTAGAGCTCGTCGAAATACCACTTGTTCAAAAGGAACTGGTACAGCGCCGAATGGCGTTCGGCCAACTGCTTCGGCATTTCCGGCGAGCGGATGTAGAATTGGTAGGCCACCAGTAGACCAGCTGCCATCATGACGAATGGCGACAGACGCACCCAAGTCGGAACGTAGTGCATGTCATGCAGGACATGGCTGTCGGCAAACGCCGGCAAGGAGCCCGCCCAGAAGGCTTCATAGGCCGCCTCGTCGTAGAAGAACGGGCCGTAGAAGACCACGCCGGCCAGAACCGCGCCGACGGACAGGACGAACAGCGGCACCGTCATCACCAGTGGCGATTCATGAACGTGTTTCATCACATCAACAGAAGCGCGCGGTTTTCCGTGGAAGGTCATGAAGGTCAGACGCCACGAGTAGAAGGACGTCAGGCCAGCCGCGATCACTGTCAGCCAGAAGCCATATAGCGCCATCGGGTTCGGATGATCTCCGCCGCCGGCTGCAAACGCGGCCTCGATGATGCCGTCCTTTGAGACGAAACCGGCAAACCCGATATGGGTCAACGGGATACCGACACCGGTCAGCGCCAGCGTGCCAAGCATCATGGTCCAATAGGTGATCGGAATGTGTTTGCGAAGACCGCCCATTTTACGCATGTCCTGTTCGTCGGACACGGCATGGATCACAGAACCCGCACACAAGAACAACAGCGCCTTGAAGAACGCGTGCGTGAACAGGTGGAACACCGCGATGGAGTAAGCTCCAATGCCGAGTGCCACGAACATGTATCCGAGCTGTGAACAGGTGGAGTACGCGATCACACGCTTGATGTCGTTTTGAACAAGACCCACCGTTGCGGCAAAGAACGCAGTGGTCGCACCGAAGAACACTATCACAGCAAGGGCGAAATCGGACAACTCAAACAGCGGCGACAGGCGCGCCACCATGAAGACACCCGCGGTGACCATGGTCGCGGCGTGGATGAGCGCAGACACCGGGGTCGGGCCTTCCATCGCATCCGGCAGCCAGGTGTGCAGAAGGAACTGCGCCGACTTGCCCATAGCCCCCATGAACAAGAGCAGACAGATAACGGTCATCGCTGCCTGGGCATCAAGATGATAGCCCATGAAGTTCATGACTTCGCCCTGCTCTTCAATGAAGGACGGGGCGTCGTTGAAGATCGTTGTGAAGTCGATGCTGCCGAACAGGTAGAAGACGCCAAAGATGCCGAGCGCAAACCCGAAGTCACCGACACGGTTGACGACAAACGCCTTCATCGCCGCCGCATTGGCGGACGGTTTCTTGTACCAGAAGCCGATCAGCAGATAGGACGCAAGACCCACACCTTCCCAGCCGAAGAACATTTGCAGCAGGTTGTCAGCGGTCACCAGCGTCAGCATGGCGAAAGTAAAGAGCGACAGGTAGGCAAAGAAGCGCGGGCGGTGCGGATCGTGATGCATGTAGCCAATGGAATAGACATGCACCAGTGCGGACACCGTGTTGACGACGACCAGCATGACCGCTGTCAGCGTATCGACACGGATTGACCAGGCGACATTGAGATCGCCGGCGCTCATCCAGCGGAACAGGTGAACAACCTGGGCTTCGGAACCTCCGAGCCAGAACCCGATGAATGCCCCCCAAGACAGAAGCGCTGCCAGGATCAACAGGCCACTTGTAATGTACTCGGATGCCTTGGCCCCAATTGAGCGGCCAAAAAGACCGGCAATCAAAAATCCGATCAATGGCAGGAACAGGATCGTAGCGTAGTACATCAGCCCCTACCCTTTCATCACGTTGACATCTTCCACGGCAATGGAGCCGCGGTTCCGGTGGAAGACCACCAGGATTGCAAGACCGATCGCAGCTTCTGCAGCCGCGACAGTCAAAATGAGCATGGTGAAGACCTGCCCGATCAGATCGCCGAGGAACGACGAAAAGGCGACGAAGTTGATGTTCACGGCGAGCAGCAGCAGCTCAACCGACATCAAGATGACAATCACATTTTTCCTGTTCAGAAAGATCCCGAAGATCCCGATCACGAACAGGATCGCCGCGACCGACAGATAGTGCGACAGACCGATTTCCATGGGCGCCTCGCCGTGCTCCCCTCATTTACCCCAACCCTGAACCGCACGGAGGAGCGTGCCGGTTGCAGGACTTATCGAACGACGCGAACGTTTCGCGTCAGATACCCTTGCCCGTTTCGACCTTCCGGACCTCGACAGCGGCTTCGCGTGTGCGGCCAACCTGGGTCGGAATGTCCTGACGTTTGACATTCGGCTTGTGGCGCAGTGTCAGAACGATCGCGCCGATCATGGCCACCAGCAGGATCAAACCGGCGACCTGGAAGAAATAGATGTACTTGGTGTAGAGCACCGAACCGAGCGCCTCGATGTTGGTCATCTCGGTAAGCGGCGGTGTTGGCTCCACGGTGTTCGCCGTCAGCTCAGGCAGAATGACCCAGGCTCCGAGCCCCATCAGCAGCTCGACCAGAAGAATCAGCCCAACGAGGCCACCTACCGGCAGATACTGCAAGAAGCCCTGGCGCAGTTCCACAAAGTCCACGTCCAGCATCATGACGACAAAAAGGAACAGAACGGCGACCGCGCCGACATAGACAACCACCAGCAACAGCGCCAGATACTCAGCACCAAGCAGAATGAACAGTCCCGCGGAATTCACGAAGGCCAGGATCAGAAACAAGACCGAGGTCACCGGGTTCCGGGCCGCGATCACCATGAATGCGGACGCGACTGTGACGCCTGCAAACAGGTAGAAAAAGAGGGCTTTCAGGATCATTTCAAAGACCTGCCTGTCGTGTGGCCGTTCGGCCAGAAAATGCGGGGCCCGGCCGGATTGCCAGACTGAACTTGGAGTGTGCGGTTAGCTCCTAACGGTAAGGAGCATCTATTTCAATGTTTCGTGCGATTTCACGCTCCCAACGATCCCCATTCGCGAGCAGCTTTTCCTTGTCGTAGTAAAGCTCTTCACGGGTTTCGGTGGCGAATTCGAAGTTCGGACCCTCAACGATTGCATCCACAGGGCACGCTTCCTGGCAAAAACCGCAGTAGATGCACTTCACCATATCGATGTCGTATCGAGTCGTGCGGCGGGTACCATCGTTGCGGCGCGGGCCAGCTTCAATGGTGATCGCCTGAGCCGGACAGATCGCCTCGCACAGCTTGCACGCAATGCAGCGCTCTTCCCCGTTCGGATAGCGGCGCAACGCATGCTCACCGCGGAACCTAGGGCTTACCGGGCCCTTCTCGAACGGATAATTGACCGTTGGCTTCGGTTTGAAGAAGTAGCGCATCGCCAAGAAGAATGCCGATACGAACTCCTGCAGAAACAGCGATTTGACGGTTTGTCCAACCATCGCGTTAGCCTCTCTTTACCTCAGCCGGCCAGCAGGCTGGCGGCCCAATAACCGACGATCGGAAAGCCGATCACCGGAATACCAAAAATCAGTGCACCGATTGGTGCCCGGTATCTGGCAACGACACCACCGTCGCCGCCAGCTTGTCTGTTTTTCGTCTCCGCCGCCTGAAGGATGCCCTTCAGGATCTTCCAATCGAGCCAGCCGACATAAAGCCCAACGGCAGCTCCGATCACTCCGGGGAGCGACACTTCCATAAACCGTCCCCTTACGCCGCGCCCGGCGCCCAGCCTGTGATCATCAAAACAGTTGCGACCACAAACACCATCGCGAGTGACAGCGGCAGGAATACTTTCCAGCCGAGGCGCATCAGCTGGTCATAGCGGTAGCGCGGGACCATCGCCTTGACCATTGCGAACATGAAGAAGCACAGCAGACACTTCAGAATGAACCAGACGACGCCCGGCACCCAGGTGAATGGTGCGAAGTCGAACGGCGGCAACCATCCACCCATGAAGAAGATGGTCATCAGCGCGCACATCAGGCAGATGGCGACGTATTCACCGAGCATGAACATCATGTACGGTGTGGAGCCATATTCCACCATGAAGCCGGCGACCAGTTCGGATTCTGCTTCGGCCAAATCAAACGGCGGACGGTTGGTCTCAGCCAATGCCGACACGAAGAACACTACGAACATCGGGAACAGCGGCAGCCAGTACCAGTTCAGGATATTCAGCCACGGCACGCCCAGCATGTCCGCGAGGCCGGTTTCCTGCGCCAAGACGATACCGGTCAGGTTCAAGGTGCCTGCACACAGGAGCACAGTTACGATCACAAAGCCAATGGAGACTTCGTAAGACACCATCTGCGCTGCGGACCTGAGGGCTGACAGGAACGGATACTTGGAGTTGGACGCCCATCCGCCGATGATCACGCCATAAACTTCCAAGGAAGATACGGCAAAGACGAACAGGACACCGACGTTGATGTTCGCGATCACCCAGCCATAGTCCACCGGGATGACTGACCAGGCCGCCAGAGCGAGCAGCACAGACACCAGTGGTGCCAGCAGGAACAGAATCTTGTTGGCCCCCGACGGGATGACAGGCTCTTTCAAGACGAACTTCAGAAGATCGGCAAAACTCTGCAGAAGTCCCCAAGGCCCGACGACGTTCGGGCCGCGGCGGATCTGAACAGCCGCCCAGATCTTGCGGTCTGCATAAAGCACGTAGGCGACGATCACCAAAAGCACGACAAGCAACAGAACACTCTGGAATACCATCCAGAGGAACGGCCAGCCGTAGGTGGTCATGAACTCAGCCATTTCGGTCCCCTACCCCTTATTCCGCAGCTTCTGCGGCACGCGTTTTCGCGAGCGCCGAACACTCGGCCATCACCTTGGAGGCGCGTGCGATCGGGTTGGTCAAATAAAAGTCCCGGATCACGTTTGCAAACCCGGCGCTGTCCATTTTTGCTTTGCCATTGGCCAGCTTCTCAATATCTGCAGCATCGCCGGCCTCGATGGAATCGATCGCTGCCATATGCGGAACGGCTTCAAAGAGCTTGGAGCGCAGCTGCGGCAGTGAATCAAATTCCAAGGCCTGACCGAGAACGGCTGACAAAGCCCGAAGGATTGCCCAGTCCTCGCGCGCATCACCTGGAGGGAAGCCAGCGCGGTCCGCCATTTGAACCCGGCCTTCCGTGTTCACGTAGATGGCGGATTTCTCGGTGTAAGCTGCACCCGGCAAGATCACGTCGGCACGGTGTGCGCCGCGATCACCATGAGTGCCCTGGTAAACCACAAACGCGCCTTCCGGAACTTCAATCTCATCAACGCCAAGCAGGAAGAGAACATCCAGCGCCCCGCTTTCCAGCATGCCGCCCGTGTCTTTGCCGCCGTCGCCCGGGACAAACCCGATATCGAGCGCCCCGACCTGGGAAGCTTCGGTGTGAAGAATATTGAAGCCGTTCCAACCATCCTTGATCACACCAAGGGATTTTGCGGCTGCTGCAAGGTTCGCCAGAACAGCTGCGCCATCGGCCCGGTTCAAAGCGCCCTGCCCGATGATGAACATCGGCTTTTTGGCCTTAACCGGTGCGTGTTTGACGAATTCCTTAATGCTGTCCGGACCAGCCCCGAGGTAAGTCACCGGGTAGGTCAGATCAGCATTTTCGCCGATCACACCAACGGTCAGATCGCCCTGTGCCCAACGCTTGCGGATCCGGGCGTTCAGAACCGGTGCCTCAACGCGTGGGTTGGTGCCGATCAGCAAGATGGCATCTGCTTCTTCAATTCCCTGAATTGTGGAGTTGAAGAGATAGCTCGCGCGGCCATTCGACGGATGCAACGGTGAGCCCGGGAACCGGCTGTCGATGTTTGCGGAGCCGATCTTTTCCATCAGGCTCTTAAGCGTAAACATGTCTTCCACACCGGCGAGCTGCCCTGCCAGCGCACCGACCTTTTTAGCGGATGTCGCTTTGACTTTGTCGGCAATAATTTGGAACGCCTGAGACCAGGAAACCGGCTGCAATTTGCCGTCAATCTTCGCATAAGGGCGATCAAGACGCTGTGTCTTCAACCCATCCCAGATGTAACGGGACTTGTCGGAGATCCACTCTTCGTTGATCTCTTCATTCAGCCGCGGCATCACGCGCATGACTTCTTTGCCGCGGGTGTCAACGCGAATAGCCGAGCCAAGCGCATCCATGACGTCGATGCTTTCGGTCTTGGTCAGCTCCCAAGGACGGGCGTGGAACTCGTAAGGCTTGTGCGTCAGTGCGCCAACCGGGCAGAGATCAGCCACGTTGCCCTGCATTTCTGAGGACAGCGCCGCTTCCAGATAGGTTGTAATTTCGGCATCTTCCCCGCGGCCGATCAGGCCCATGTCCGACACGCCGGCAACTTCCGTGGTGAAACGGACACAGCGCGTGCAGTGAATGCAGCGGGTCATGATCGTCTTGATGAGCGGCCCGATTTCCTTGTTCTCAACCGCGCGTTTGTTCTCATCGAAGCGCGTGGTGTCGACACCATAGGCCATTGCCTGGTCTTGAAGGTCGCACTCCCCGCCCTGATCGCAGATCGGGCAATCCAGCGGGTGGTTGATGAGCAGGAACTCCATCACCCCTTCGCGGGCCTTCTTAACCATTTCGGATTTGGTTTCAACGACCGGCGGCTCGCCGTTCGGTCCCGGACGCAGGTCCTTCACGCCCATCGCGCAAGACGCGGTCGGTTTGGGCGGTCCGCCCTTTACTTCAACCAGACACATGCGGCAGTTGCCGGCAATCGACAGGCGGTCGTGGTAACAAAACCGCGGAACCTCGGCGCCTGCCTCTTCACAAGCCTGAAGCAGGGTGTAGTCCGCCGGGACGTCTACCTCATTGCCGTCGATGATGAGCTTCGTCATCCGCTGCTCTCCAAATTCCGTTCCGCTTACTCAGCCGCCACCATGGTCGAGGATGTTCTCGACTTGGCGACATAGTCGTCGATGCGTTGCTCGATGACCGGCCGGAAATTCTTGATCAAGCCCTGGATCGGCCATGCAGCCGCATCTCCAAGAGCACAAATTGTATGGCCTTCGACCTGCTTGGTGACCTTGAAGAGCATGTCGATCTCTTCGTAAGAGCTTTCGCCCTTCACCATGCGTTCCATCACGCGCCACATCCAGCCGGTGCCTTCCCGGCACGGCGTGCACTGGCCGCAGCTCTCGTGCTTATAGAAGTAGCTGAGGCGGGCAATCGCCTTGATGATATCGGTCGACTTGTCCATGACGATCACCGCCGCAGTGCCAAGGCCGGAGCCCATGCCGCGCAGCGTGTCGAAATCCATCGGTGCGTCTTTGATCTCCTCAGCCGTACAGCACGGGACCGAAGATCCGCCGGGAATAACCGCCAGGAGATTGTCCCAACCACCGCGAATGCCACCGCAATGCTTGTCGATCATCTCGGAGAACGGAACGCCGAGCTCTTCTTCAAAGGTCGCCGGCTGGTTGACGTGACCAGAGACACAGAAGAGCTTCGTGCCGGTATTGTTCGGACGGCCAAGGCTTGCAAACCAACCGCCACCGCGGCGCAGAATGGTCGGCGCAACTGCAATCGATTCCACGTTGTTCACAGTCGTCGGGCAACCGTACAGACCAACGTTTGCCGGGAACGGCGGCTTCAGGCGCGGCTGGCCCTTCTTGCCTTCCAGGCTCTCCAGCAAGGCTGTTTCTTCACCGCAGATGTAAGCACCTGCGCCATGATGAACGTAGATGTCGAAATCGTAGCCGTTCTTGTTGTTCTTACCGATCAGTCCAGCGTCATACGCCTGATCGATCGCTGCCTGCAGGCGCTCGCGCTCACGGATGAACTCGCCTCGAACATAAATGTAAGCAGCGATCGCACCCATGGCGAAACCGGCGACCAAGCAGCCCTCGACCAGCGTGTGCGGGTCATGGCGCAGGATTTCACGGTCTTTACAGGTGCCCGGTTCGGATTCGTCGGCATTGACGACGAGGTACGCCGGACGGCCGTCGGATTCCTTCGGCATGAAGGACCATTTCAGGCCGGTCGGGAACCCCGCCCCGCCACGGCCTCTGAGACCGCTGTCCTTCATTTCCTGGATTATCCAGTCGCGACCCTTGTCCAAAAGACCCTTGGTGTTGTCCCATTGGCCGCGTTTCTTCGCGCCTTCCAGCCCCCAGTCGTGAAGGCCGTAGATGTTGGTGAAGATACGATCCTTATCCTGAAGCATCTCTTCCCCTATTCTTCGCTCTTGGAGGAAGCGACTTCGCCAGCTTCCACACGCTTGGAAAATTCGGTTGCCTCGCCAGAGGCGAGCAGTTTGGCCTGCTCAATCCAGCCATCGCGCTCGATACGGCCCTTGAACTTCAGCCGGCTGTCGACCCAGGCGATCTCTTCTGCCCCCCAGCTGGCGACCTGATCGAAGTGGAAGAAACCAAGCTCATGCAACGTTGCTTCCAGCTTCGGCCCAACACCCTTGAGCTTCTTCAAGTCATCGGGTTTGCCGTCGCGGGCTTGCTTCAGGGTTTCCGGTGCTTTTTCGGAAACCGTTTCAGCAGCTTCGACCTTCGCTTCCGGCTTGGCCTTGGATACAGGTGCCGGCTCGCTGACCTTCTCCGCCGCTTTTTCAACCTTGTCAGCTGTTTTGGCAGCCGTCTTTTTCGGTGCATCCTTTTTCGGCGCGTCCGCTTTTTTCCCAGCCGGAGCATCGGCTGGCGCTTCGGCTTTTGCCGCGAAAGCTGCCTTTACCTTGGCAACAGCGTCTTCGGCGGGTGTCGGCACACCGTCGTAGTCATTTCCGCCGGTGTTGATGGCAGCGCCTGCAAAATGATGAGACGCCTTTTCAGACCCATCGACCACTTGCGGGACAGGCAGCGTGCCCTTTGTGTCGTCCTCAATCTCGGTCAGGCTGGTTTGCCCGCCCTCCGCCATGGAGAAGCGGCGGCCATTCTGCGGGCCTGGCGTTACGTCGTTCCCGGCTTCAATATCGTCCAGAAGCTTGTTGAAGCTCACTTCGGTCAGATCTTCATAGGTATCCTTGAAAATCTGCACCATTGGCGCGTTTACGCAGGCGCCCAGGCACTCCACCTCTTCCCAGGAGAACATGCCGTCCTCGGAGATCTCGTGCATATGTTTCGCGATGCGGGATTTGCAGATCTTAATCAGATCTTCCGAGCCGCGCAGCTGGCAAGGTGTCGTGCCGCACACCTGAATGTGCGCTTTCTTACCGACGGGCTGCAGCTGGAACATGGTGTAGAATGTCGCCACTTCCAGGACACGGATATTCGGCATGTCCAGGAGATCCGCAATATAGCGGATCGCCGGTTCACTGACCCAGCCGTCGTTCTGTTCCTGCGCACGCCACAGAAGCGGGATGACCGCTGATGCTTGTCGGCCGGCGGGATAGCGGTCGATCAGCTTCTTTGCCCAACCGAGGTTTTCCTCGGTGAACTCAAAGCTGTCAGGTTGTTCCGCCGCAAGCCTGCGAACTGCCATGAGGTAATTCCCGTTGTTATCAGCTGCCCGGCGCCGCTTCAGCGGCTGCCTGGGTCGAAATTGTGTGGAGGATGCTCCGCATCAGCGGTCAACCTCACCGAAAACGATGTCCATGGATCCAAGCACCGCTGAAACGTCGGCGAGCTGGTGGCCACGGCAGACGAAATCCATCGCCGAAAGGTGGGCATAACCCGGAGCCTTGATCTTGCAGCGGTACGGCTTGTTGGTGCCGTCAGCCACGAGATACACACCGAATTCGCCTTTCGGCGCTTCCACGGCCGCATAAACCTCGCCCGGCGGAACGTGGTAGCCTTCGGTGTAGAGCTTGAAGTGGTGGATCAACGACTCCATCGAGCGCTTCATCTCACCCCGCTTGGGCGGAACGATCTTACCGTCAGCCGACGATACGGGACCGGTCTCCACCGTGAGCTTTTCCAGACACTGCTTCATGATCCGGATCGACTGGCGCATCTCATCCATGCGGATCAGGTAACGGTCATAACAATCGCCGTTCTTGCCAATCGGAATGTCGAAATCGAGTTCGGAATAACATTCGTACGGCTGAGACTTGCGCAAATCCCAAGGTGCCCCGGAGCCCCGGACCATGACACCGGAGAACCCCCAAGCCCAAGCGTCGTCCAGATCGACAACGCCGATGTCGACGTTCCGCTGCTTGAAGATGCGGTTGTCGGTTAAAAGGCCTTCGATATCGTCCAGCGTCTGCAGGAACGGATCACAGAAGTCCCAGATGTCATCCAGAAGATCGCGTGGCAGGTCCTGGTGAACACCGCCCGGACGCACATAAGCAGCGTGCATACGCGCACCGCAGGCACGCTCATAAAAGACCATCAGCTCTTCACGCGGCTCAAAGCCCCACAACGGCGGTGTCAGAGCCCCAACGTCCATCGCTTGCGTGGTGACATTCAAGAGGTGCGACAGAATCCGGCCAATTTCCGAATAAAGCACGCGCACCAGCTGCCCACGCTTCGGCACTTCAATGCCGAGCATGCGCTCAACGGCAAGAGCAAACGCATGCTCCTGGTTCATCGGCGCAACGTAATCGAGGCGATCAAAGTACGGAATAGCCTGAAGATAGGTCTTCTGCTCGATCAGCTTTTCCGTGCCGCGGTGCAAAAGGCCAATATGCGGATCGACGCGCGTGACCACCTCGCCGTCCAGCTCCAGCACCAGACGCAACACGCCGTGCGCCGCCGGGTGCTGCGGACCGAAGTTGATGTTGAAGTTACGAACCTGAGCCTCAGCCATCGGGATCCGCCTTAATTCGTCGTTGCTTTTTCATCGCCCGGCAGCACGTAATCCGTGCCTTCCCATGGCGAGAGGAAATCGAAGGTGCGCATTTCCTGGTTCAGGCGAACCGGCTCATAGACAACCCGCTTCTTTTCGTCGTCATAACGGACTTCGACAAACCCGGTGACGGGGAAATCCTTGCGCAGCGGATGACCGTCGAAGCCGTAGTCGGTCAGGATTCGGCGCAGATCCGGATGGCCGGAGAACAAGATGCCGTACATGTCGTAGGCTTCCCGTTCAAACCATTCGGCACCCGGAAACAGGGACGTCAGCGACGCAACCGGAGTCACATCATCTGTCTCGAGCTTCACACGAATGCGCTGGTTCTGGAACGGGGACAGGAAGTGGTACACGACGTCAAAACGTTTCTCGCGCGCCGGATAGTCAACGCCGCAAATGTCCGTCAGGTTGACGAACTTGCAGGAGGCGTTGTCGCGAAGATACCGCACCACATCAAGAATATCGGACGCATTCACGACCAGTGTGAGCTCGCCGTATTCGACCTTCCAGGACACGAGGGACTCTGACAACCCGAGCTCGATGTGCTCGGCGAGTTCCTGCAACGTTTCGTCCATGTTCGACCTCACTCCTTAGGAGCTCTCATTCGGGCCGTTTCGGCCCACTTCCCTCAAATCCGCCGCCATTGAAAGCGGCGAATGCAATCAGCGTTCAATCGTGCCCGTGCGGCGGATCTTTTTCTGCAGCATCAAAACACCGTAGAGCAGTGCTTCGGCCGTCGGAGGACATCCTGGAACATAAATGTCGACCGGAACAACGCGGTCGCATCCGCGGACCACCGAATAAGAATAGTGGTAGTAACCGCCACCATTGGCGCAGGACCCCATGGAGATGACATACCGCGGCTCGGGCATCTGGTCGTAGACCTTGCGCAGCGCAGGCGCCATCTTATTGGTCAGCGTCCCAGCAACAATCATCACATCGGACTGACGCGGGGATGCGCGCGGGGCAAAGCCAAAGCGCTCAGCGTCATAGCGCGGCATGGACATTTGCATCATCTCAACGGCGCAACAGGCCAGACCAAACGTCATCCACATCAAGGAGCCTGTGCGGGCCCACTGAATCAGGTTGTCGGTGGAAGTGACGAGAAAGCCCTTGTCGGCGAGCTCGTCGTTGACTTCCAGGAAAAACGGATCGTCCGCGCCAACCGGCTTTCCGGTATTGGGGTCGATGATGCCTTTCGGCTGCTCCGCAATGAGCGGCTTGGCAGTGGTCAATCCCATTCCAGCGCTCCTTTTTTCCATTCGTAGATAAATCCGACCGTCAGGACGCCCAAAAACACCATCATCGAGCCATACCCATACCAGCCGAGTTCTCCAAACGACACGGCCCACGGGAACAGGAACGCGACTTCCAGATCGAAGATGATGAAGAGGATCGCAACAAGATAGAAGCGGATATCGAATTTCATCCGGGCATCGTCAAAAGCGTTGAAACCGCACTCGTAGGCGGAGAGCTTTTCAGGATCCGGGTTCTTGTAGGCGATCAGGAAGGGCGAGATCAGCAGCGCAAGGCCGATGACCAGCGCAATGCCGATAAACACGACGATCGGGATATATTCCCGCAGAAGTTCTTCCATGTTTTCGCGTCCTTGCATTTGGAGGCGGATCGGGAGGCGATCCGTACCGCAGCCCTGCCCTGTCCTGCACCGGATAGTACCATCAGGTCATGCGCGGCCCGTCGGTTTTTTCACTAATCCAACATGCGAGCGCACACCTAGCCCACGTATTGCTGCAACGCAAGACCCTAACCCGGTCAAGCTATTGCCACATTTAAACCAAATCCATAACAGAACGCTACAAAGCGCGTAATTCGGCGGGTTTGAAAGGCAGGATTTTCTCTGCACAACCGGCGCGGCAAATTGGCCGCACGCCATGACCAAGCAGGTCAACCCTTAGAATCGCCTGCATTTGGCATCGCTCCGGCGGAAACCCGGCTCTTTTGGCATGATACTCAATCGCACCCGGACACCCCAAGCGTTGCCGTCGCTGGCCGACCAGATCTAAATTGCTGTACCCTTGGAGAAAATTCGGGAACCGTGAGTGGCGCGAGTGACGGGGCTCGAACCCGCGACCTCCGGCGTGACAGGCCGGCACTCTAACCAACTGAGCTACACCCGCACATTCACGGTATATATGCGCCACAAACCCGTTTTGGGAAAGTGGCGCGAGTGACGGGGCTCGAACCCGCGACCTCCGGCGTGACAGGCCGGCACTCTAACCAACTGAGCTACACCCGCTTCGCGCGGCGACGTGATGTCGTCGCGAAGTGGCGCTGATGTACGGCGGCTGAGACATGAAGTCAAGCGCTCTGACCGGACAATTATGTCGTTTTTTTAAAAGCCCTCTGTTTGAGCCATTCCGCCAACGCACCAAAAGCGTTCAGGTTGTGGACAACTGTTATTGCCCAACCGGCGTTCTAAGCATTTTTGTTTGATAGCGGCGTATTTTTTTACCCAGCGATTCAATGCTTTACGCAGGTGACATGACACCACTTACAAAGCAACGCACGGCGTCTCCGGCACCTTGATCTTTGTATCGGGGATGATTGCCGTTGACGAACATCCGCGACCGGAATGCCTGTGTGACCCAAGACCTGTCCAAGCTTGTTACACAATGCGAATTTGAATTGGCTCTGTCGTGCTGGTCATTGCCCGACCAGCGATACCAGCCGGGTTCCGGAGCTGTTATGCAAGCCCTTCTGACGTGAAGTCTGCAGTAGTTGGTGCCGAGACGCCTTGAGGCAAGCCGACGAGCAGGAAATGCTCCAGGGCGCTGTGATCGCTTCCCAGCCCCTGCTCTTCGCGATACGCGGCGGTATCGAAGAAGCGCGACGCGGCGCGTCCCTCCTGATCGCCGTACAGCACAAAGTGATGGTAGGCACTGTCCAGTCCACCGGACCCAACAGCGTTGGCGACATCTTCGTTTTGCGTGAGATAGTACTCACCATCAAAAAGAGGATTAAGCGACCTGTTTTCTGCATAACCGTGGAGCTGGTAATGCTCTGACGCCGAGGCAAATATACCTTCTGTTACCGCAGCGGCGACATCGGGATTGTCGGCAAGATAGAACTGTGCATCGAACAAAAGATCGACAACGCGGCCTTCACCTTCGCCGAACAGAGCATAGTGCTCCGCGCCGCTGGCAAAAATACCAACCGCAACCGCCGCTGCGACGTCCTGATGCGCGCTCAAGTAGGCCGATTCATTGAAGCCGTATTGCCCGGCAACCGGCGCATTATCCTGCAGCAACACGGTCACGCGATCCTTGCCTGTCGTATTCTCTCCAGTAAAGACAACCAGCTCAACACCGGTCAGCGTGTCGGTCCCGCCTGCATCGACAGCCGTCACCGTGCCACGGGTTCCAGAAAGTATGACGCCGTCGCTGGTCGCGCCATAGAGCGCGGCATCCCGATTGGCACCGCCGTTCAAGAGATCATTGCCGGCACCGCCGAACAGAAGATCATCCCCGGCCTCACCGAAAATTTGATCATTCCCGGTGGTGCTGCCGACGGTGTCATCGCCTGCCCCGCCAAACAGCTGGTCGTCCCCCTCGCCCAGGACAATGATCTGAGCGCTGTCATCGCCCATGACATAATTCTGGCCGGATCCGCCATTGATTGTGGCTTCACCAATGATCGTGGCGAACTCAATGTTCTCAAGTTGAATCACCGTGCCTGATGGCAAGGACCGGAGATCAATGACGAAGGCTTCGGACTGCGTTGACCCGTCTTCGGGCGATGTGCCTGTAATCACAATCGGTTCAGACAAACTGGATTGGGTTGTCGTTGGGACGATTGTCCGCACGTCCAAGGTCGTCGTTTCCGCCAGAGTGTTCAAATATGCCTGAGCCCCGCCGATGAGCTCTGTTTCCGATGACGCGTTGCGTGCATCAACGGCAGCCACCAATGTGTTGACGGCCTGCGTGGGCGTTTGAGCCGTTTTCGGACCCGTTGAGGAGATGCTCGTATTGGCCGGCAAGGTTGCGGTGACAACATTTCCGTTGTTGTTCGTGTTTTCCACGATGGCGGCCGATCCCGATCCCCCCGATCCCGTCGTCACAGTTGTTGTTGTGGTCGGAGGTCCGCTGCCGTCGTCATTGTCTTCGGTCACGACCGTAACCGGGCCGGTCGAGCCGCCTCCTCCCCCACCAGTCGAGGGATTGGCAACGCTCAGCGTGACGGTGGCAGCCGAGGAAGTTCCGCCATCGCCGTCGGACAAGGTCACGGTAAAGCCGTGCGATCCCGTTTCCGCACTCGAATAGTTAAGCGCCTGGATAAGGGCCTGAACATTCGACGGCGTCGCATTGGCATTCAGGGTAATCGCGAGATTGTTCGCGCCCTGACCATCGGTGGTCACCGTGCCGATGCTGGTTGCGCCGACCGCGATGGTCTGGCCAGCCGCAATCGTGCCGTCTCCGCCCGAGGTGGCTTGCGCATCATTGAGCGCAAAACTGCCCTCCAGCGCTCCTGTGCGGGTGATGGTCAGCGTACCACCGTCCAGATCAGTGCTGTCCGGATCCGTGACCGTGGCATTGCCGCCCGCATCAAACGCAATCAACGCGCTCGGCGCACCGGACGGCGTGTCGCCGCCAAGATTTCCGAACACAGGCGCATCGTTGGCGGCTGCAACGCTCACCGTGGAAGTGATGGTGAGCGCGGCCGTTGCGTCGCCGCCATTGGCCGTGCCGCCGTCGTCGGTCAGTCCGGTCAGGGTGACGACGCGGTTGCCCGCTGTCGTCGGCGTGTCGGAGGTGTTGCGGTAGGTAATGCCGTCCACGAGCGTCTGGAGAGCAGCCTCCGACAGGCTGGCACCGGTGAAGGAGACGGTCGCTGTTCCGGCCGTCACCGCCACAGTGACGTTCAAGCTGTTGGTGGCCGTGGTGAGCGAGTTGCCATTTGTCAGCGCGACGTCAGACCCGTCTATTGTCAGGATTTCGCTTGCGCCATCGGCCACATTGGTCACGGTCAGGGTCAGGCCGGTGAGAGCCTGGCCGCTCTCCACCGTACCGGCGGTCACAGAGCTGAACAGGTCCGCAGCCGCCCCGTCCTCGGTGAAGGCGGGGTTGTCCCCGGTCGCGGTCAGCACCGGTTCGTCGTTGACGCCGGTGACCGACACCGTGCTGGTGACACTGGTGGAGGTCAGGCCGTCATTGTCGGTAAGTGTGACAGTGATGGTGCGGGCGGTGGCATCCGGGTCGTCAGAAGTGTTGTCGTAAAAGACGTTCTGCAGGAAGGTCTGAACTTCGCCAAGGCTCGCCGTGGCGCCGGTGACCGAAATAGTGTCCTGACGGGTAATGTCCGCCGCGCCTGCAATGCCTGTCAGCGCGTTCTGGGCGGCGGCGCTGACGCTCAACCCTTCGTCGGCTCCATTTTGATCATTTGTCAGCGTGATGGTGATGGCCGCTATCGTCGCCCCGCCATCGGCATCGCTCACCGCAACATCGCTGTCGGCAATTGCAACTGGCGTGCTTTCAGTGAAGGCTGCCGCAAATCCGCCGGAGCCGGTTCCCGAGCTGTCATTACCGTCCAGATCCAGAACCGGCGTATTGCCGATTGCAACACCGACCTGCTGTGTGACGGACTGTGCGCCGCCTGTGCCTTGGGATCCGCCATTGCCATCATTGAAAGTGACATCAATTGTCACCGTCCCGGTCGCAGCGCCATTTGTGTTTGTATAGCCTATGGATTGGAAGAACGTGTCAACCAAAGCCGAGGTCGCACTGCCGTTGAGCGTAATCGTAACGGTGCCGCTCGCAGCACTTCCAGCGGTCACCTGTCCGATATTGGTACCGCCGACTGTTACGGTCGACCCGTTGTCGAGCGCGGTTGTTCCACCCGCGATACCAAAGCGGTCCGTGGCATCTGCACCGCCATTGCGAACCAGCGTGATGGTGGCGCCGTTGTAATTCCCTGCGCCGGAATCAAGCGCATCAAGTTCGGCATCCTGCAGGTTGGCGTCAACGCCTGAGTCAAATGCCACAAAGGTCGTCGAACCAGACGTATAGGCGACGTTTCCTGCATCCGGCCCCAAACTGCTCAACGTAGGCTGATCGTTCACAGCGCTGACGGTCACGGTCGAGGTCAGGTTTGGCGTGGCGCTTTCAACACCGCCACCCGCGGTGCCGCCGCTGTCGGTGATCGAGGTGATGGTGACCACCCGGTTGCCGGAGGTGGTCGGGTCATCGGACGTATTGCGGTAGGTCAGCCCGTCCACCAGCGTCTGCAGTTGCGCTTCGGACAGCGTGGCCCCCGAGAAGGAGACCGTTGCGGTCGATCCGGAGACAGATACGCTCACAGACAAACTGTTGGTCGCCGTGGTGACCGAGTTGCCGTTGGTCAAGGCAATATCCGAGCCGTCGAAGGACAGGATCTCTGATGCCCCATCGGAAACGTTGGTGACGGTCAGCGTCAAAGCGGTGAATGTCTGGCCGGTCTCGACCGTGTCGGCGCTGACGGTGTTATAGAGGTCCTGAGCCCCTCCGTCCTCTGCAAAGGTCGGGTTGCCCCCGGTTGCGGTCAGGCTCGGCGCGTCGTTGACATCGGTGAGCGTGACGGTGACCGAGCCCGTACCGTTGGCTGCGCCGTCAGAAAACGTCCAATCGAGTTGCGGGTTGGAGGTCTGGTCATTGCCGGTATTTTGATAGGTGATGGCTTGCATCACTTCGTTGACCAGCGCGGTTGTCGGCGTGGTACCATTATCGGCAAAGGACAGCTGGATCTGGCCATTGCCCGTATTGGCAATGGTGGCAATTACATTGCCGCCCGCGCTGATCGTGCCGCCACCGTCCGGCCCGCCGGCGACTGTCAGATTGCCACCCGTTGGAACGGCAAATACGTCCGATGCATTCGCCCCGCCATTGCGGGCAATGGTGAGCGTTGCGCCGGAATAGTCGCCATTGCCGCTGTTCAGCGCATCCAGCTCCACGTCGGCGACGGTGACATTGCTGTCCAGCACCTCGGCTGACCCGCCCTCGGTGAAGGCGGGCGTGCCGTCGAGACCGGTGAAGACGGGTTCGTCGTTTTGTGGCGTGATATCTGCGTTGATCGTACCGAGCGCCACATCGCCCGAGCCGTCCCCATCGTTCGCCGTGATGGTGAAGGTCGATGTGTCGTTCCCAGTGTCGTTGGTGGCCCCTGTCCACTGGATGTTGCTGGCGGTGTCCAGATAGGTGGAAATGTCCGCAGCCGCCCCCACCAGAGTAATCGTGGTGGCGTTGACCAGCGTTTCCGTGACACCGCCGCCAACGCCCGCCCCATCGGCCGGGGTGGCAAATGTGCCCTCGCTGGCCGTGATCGTCACGGTGACATTCCCGCTGTCCACATCTGAGAAAGCCGCCGCGGACAGATCCACATTGCCCTGCGTATCTTCCGCAAACGTGAGATCGCTCGCCAGCCCCGCCACCGACGGATCGTCGTTGACAGCGTTGATGGTGATATTGACCGTATCGGCTGTGCCGTCCGCCGTCCCGTCATTGGGCGTAACTGTTAGAACTGCTGTTGTCGTGTCGTTGGACGCTGTGGTGAAGGTGATTTTGGACGTGTCGTTAAGGTAGGTGTTCAGGTCTACTGCACTGCCCTGAAGGGTCATGGATCCGGTGCCGGAATTGGCAACCGTGACGCCGGCGGTGGTCCCGTTGCCATCTGTCGAGGCAATCGAGCCCCGGTCAACTGCGAGCGTTAGAGTGATCGTATCGCCATCGGCATCGGACACATTGTAAGCGGACAGATCAATCGCCGTGGCCACATCTTCCGTCGCCGTATCGTCCGCGGGTGTCCCACCGAGTTCAGGGGCGGTGTTGGCTGGGGCCGACGCCGCATCCACAGTCATGTCGATAACCGCGAATTCCTGAAAATCCGGATCGTTGGTATAATCCACAACAATTTTCCGGACGGAACCCCAAGCAGCAACGTTGTCCCAATCCCCAGAGCCGATTGTATAGCTTGCTGTGGTGTTAGGAGCACCCGAGGCCCAACCGATCGTATCAGAAACAATCTGAGTTCCGCTGTTGTCAAAGCCGCGAATTGTGAACGTATCGCCAGAACTGTCGGCGCGCGCGAGTACGGTAAACCCTTCAAAGCTGAAATTTATGTCACCGGAAAGCTGAAATCCGTTACTATTGTTGTTGAAAAAGGTGCCATCTGTTGCGCCAACTGTCCCCCCCAAAACAGACCCTACTGCGGTATTCGCCGCGCCGCGCATGTTCAAATTTGTGAAAGTATTGGAGCCTTCTGTCCCGTCGCCAAAATCCAGAGTGAGATTCAGACCCGATACATCCGTGACGCCATCAGAACCGTCGAGCCAATCAGCCTTATTGTTGCTGGTCGAATAGCCGCTGTAGTCAATCGTTGTCGGCAACGTTCCGGGATAGGCACGTTGAGTGCTTCGGGAAAACCCGATGCTTGCTGAAATTACACCTACATGAACATCAAGCTCCCAGTCGCCGCCGAGATCAACCGCGCCGGTGAGCGTGCGTGACGCAGCGATGTTGGCGCCTGTCGCCTCCGCAAGGGCGGCAACGAACGCTTCGCCTGTTGCCGTCTTCGCCACTTCGCAGCCGTAGAGCAAAATATCGGCGGAGCAGCTCAAGGCCCGGTTGATTGCCATCAGTTCGTCCGCGTGGCTGCAGAGCGTCTCCTGCGACAGAACCGTATGGCCCAGCACCAAGGCTCCATCACGTCCATGACAAATGATATGCAGTTCTTCGATGCCGGTCTTGCCAGCAAGGCCATCTGCCAGCTGCCGGAGCCCGTCGTACATGCCATCCATCAGGATTACTTCTGCCGGACGATCAATCCCGGCGAGCAGTTTTTGGTATCCGTCTACTGCCGTGTCAAAGACATAGACAACACTGCCGTTACGATCCGGGATGGAGGAGACTTTTGGCATATCGGGATTTTCCTGAACTTTACAAACAGCTTGATTCACAAAGTGCAATTATCACCTGCCTTGGCGTTAAAATTCCTTAAATCCTTCAATATACCCAGGCTATTTTGGGAGATTTAGAGGTTTTGGTGTTCACAATTTCAAATTGTGACCTCAAGCGCCCGTTTGGAAGCAGTTTTCTTCAAATACACATTGCCAATTATTGGGATCGTCCGAAATTATATCCGTCTCCAATGGCCAGAATCGCTGACCCGATTTCGATCCTCGAACTTGGCGCCCCGGTTTGAGAGCGCTCAATTCCGATACTCCGCCGATCAGCTCGGCCCATCGATCAAGTGATGTCTCAAAATCAAGAAGCCCTCCACCCAAAAATAAGTTGACCGGCGTTTCGGCCAACTGACTATGGAAACGCGCCTTTCACGCATCCAATGCCGACCGGAGCTCCCGACAACGAAAGGACATTGAAATGCTGTCGACCATTCTCACACTGGCTCGCTTGCTGAAAGCCATTTTGCGATCGTGGAACCGGCCGCATTTCCGCTCCGGGTTTCTCCTCGCGGGGCTGATCCTTTTCTCCGGCACCGTCTTTTACAAGACTGTGGTAGGCTGGAGCTGGGTCGATGCGCTCTATTTCAGTGCCATGACGCTGGCAACCGTCGGCGTTGTCGATCTTGCCCCGCAGAGCGTTGCCGGCAGGCTGTTCACGGTGCTCTACCTGTTTGTCGGCGTCGGGGTGTTTGTGGCGCCGTTTGCGCAATTCGCCCGCGCTCTTCTCCAGATCGAACAGGAAGTCGACCGGGCCGAAGATCCAAAATCCGACGGCACTGCGGACAAGGCTTGACGGGCCTGAGACTTGATCCGCCGCAAACACTGTTTGCGTGGAAATGGATCAATCGAGTGAGACTTATTCTGCCGGAACGAGGCGTGTGTTCCGCAACTGACCTTTTTCCGCAAGGATCGGCACAGCAACGGCTGCAAACAACGCGTTGATGTCCTTCAGGCTGCGAATGACCTCCAGATGCGCATTGCTGGACCCGAGACTGTCGGGCGTCCCGGATGTCAAACGCTCCAGATGCCGGGCGTGGCTGATTTTTTCCAGATCACGCATCCGGTCTTTTTCTGCAATGAGCTCCCGCGCGGATTCCGCATCGCCGGAAACAAGCACGTTCATGGAAAGATGCATGTTTGCCATGACGCGGCCGTGCATATCCGACAGCTCCCGGAGCCCTTGTGCAGAAAACCGCAAATCCCGTTCGCGCATCTCCAGTGCAAGCGCATAGAGGTTCTTTGACACCAAATCCCCTGCCCGTTCCAGGTTAACCGAGAAACTGACGAGCTCCATGCTCCGCTCGGCATCTTCCTGTTTCAGCTCGTTCCGGCTCATCTCTGCGATATAGAGTTTGATGTCGCCATGGATCTTGTTCACCACAGCGTCTCGTTTTTGGAGGCGCTCAATCGCCTCCGGATCACCGCGTTCCAGCATCAGCATGACCGGGGCCGCCATGGCTTCCACCACTTCCCCCATGCGCAACAGCTCACGTGTCGCGCTTGCCAGCGCCAGACGCGGCGATGACAAGACGTTTTTATCCAGGGCGCTGCTCTGCTCGGTAAAGCCTTCCGTCTCGCGCTCCGCTGCACTGGCTGCAAACGTATCGAGCACCCATGCGACCGGCTTTAGAAACGCCAAACAGACGATCACCAGCGTCATGTTGAAGAGCACATGCAAGGCAACCAATTGCGCCCCTTGGCTGCTGCCAAACAGAGGAACCTTCGGCAGCTCATCAAGCGCGATGAAGACGACCAGCGCGGCCAGCGCACCGGTTGTCCGGAACAAGAAATTGCCAATCGGAAGCAGGCGCGCCTTTTGGTCTAGGGCACGGGTCAGCCATATGGCCACCACGCCAGCCCCGATATTGGCGCCGAGGACCAGCGGAACAGCGGCCATCATGGGCAATCCGGCCTGATCCGCAACCGTCGCAATCATCAAGATGGCAGCCACACTGGAGTGAACCAAAAAGGCCAGCAGCGCCCCGACAAGCAAAGCAGTCACCGGGTCTGCGGCAAGGTGCGCTGCAACCGCCGGCATAAAGGATGCTTGTTTGAGTGGCTCGGTCGCCTCTGCAATCATCTGGAGCGAAATCAAAACCAGGGCGATCCCAATCAGGATCCGGCCAATTTGCTTCGCGGTTCGCGATGGAAGCTTCAGGAAGGTCCAAGCACCGACTGCAAGCAGCAAAGGGATCAACCAACCTAAATCAAACGACAGAAACTGGACCACCAGCGCGGAGCCGAGATCCGCACCCAGAAGGATTGCCAAACCCGCCGATGTCGACATGAAGCCTGAACTGGCAAAGCCCGCCGTCAGCATCGCAACGGCCGTCGCGCTTTGAAGGAGGATTGCTACCACCCCACCAGAGGCAATGCCAATCAACGGATTGGCAGACGCGCGCCCAATCGTGCGCCGGATACTTGGGCCCGACACCCTCTCAAACCCGGTCCGCACCATGCGGACGGCATAAAGGAGCAGCATAACCGCTCCAAGGAGCTTGAGGATTCCGATTGCAATCATGGCATAATCTTCTGACTTATCGTGATTTTATATTTTGCCGTCTAAGTTTCTGATACACACAATCCCCTGCCAAACGCCAGCAATTTATGCACACAGTGCACTTTTCTTAAAAAGTCGAATGAAAAACACAAAAAGGCCGCCCCTCAATAAGGTAGCGGCCACAACAATTTAGAGACGCTCACGATAGGTCGCCGAATGCATAGCATTCAAAGCAAACACTGCTGCGCAGGTCGTAGATTCTAAGCGGGGGAATGGTGGGCGATGAGAGACTCGAACTCCCGACATCTTCGGTGTAAACGAAGCGCTCTACCAACTGAGCTAATCGCCCTCAACGAGGTGAGATGCCTTTTATGGGCTCCCTCTCTCCTTGGCAAGACCTATTTTCCAAAAAAATGCCATCGGCGTTTCTGCCTGTGGATGACCGTTTCATACGGCACCCGTTCTCTCGCCTTTTCCAGCCAAAGTCAGTTGCTACGAGTAACTTAGCCTTCTCTATGGCCGCCAAGTGCGCATACAAAAAAACCCCGTCCTCGATTATTCGAGAACGGGGTTTTTTCAGTCCATGGACCGATGCAAACTCGCAATTAGGAATTCACAGCGTCCTTCAGGCCTTTACCAGCCTTGAATTTCGGCGTCTTAGAAGCCGGGATCTGGATCGTTTCGCCAGTCCGCGGGTTCCGGCCTTCGGTCGCTGCCCGTTCGGAAACGGTGAAGTTACCAAAACCGATGATACGGACTTCGCCGCCGCCTTTCAGCGTCTCAGTGACAGCTTCAAAGCTTGCGTCAACTGCTTCGCCTGCCTGTGCCTTTGTCAGGCCGGTCTTTTCTGCGACAGCTGCGATCAGATCGTTCTTATTCATAGCAGATACCTTTCTAAGAAACGGACGTATGCCGACGATTCCTGTCAGCGCCGTTGCGCGAAACTCGCGAGATTTGAGCTGAAACGCAAGTGGTTTTTTCGCAGAAAACAGCCGTTTTGACCAATTATTCAAAAGAAAAGCCCCGGTTTTCCCGGGGCTTGACTGTTTCGCAAATGTCAAGGGCGGATTAGTGGGCGACGACACCTGTTGTGTCATCATCAGAGGCACTCGCCTTGGTTGCATTTTTCGCAGCGCTTTCATCCCATTCGATGGCCTCCGGCTGGCGCGTCAGAGCATGCTTGAGCACCTCATCCATGCCGGAAACCGGAATGATCTCGAGCGAGTTTTTCACGCTGTCCGGAATTTCCGCCAGGTCCTTGGCGTTATCTTCCGGGATCATCACGAGCTTGATGCCGCCGCGCAGAGCCGCAAGGAGTTTTTCCTTCAAGCCACCAATTGGCAAGACGCGGCCACGCAGGGTGATTTCACCCGTCATGGCGACATCCCGGCGCACCGGAATACCGGTCATGGTCGAGATCACGGCCGTGGCCATGGCAATACCCGCAGATGGCCCGTCCTTCGGGGTTGCGCCTTCTGGAACGTGGACGTGAATGTCCTTCTTCTCAAAGAGCGGCGGTTCGATGCCGAAGTCGATCGAGCGGGAGCGAACGTAAGACGCCGCAGCCGAGATGGACTCCTTCATTACGTCTTTCAGGTTGCCGGTGACTGTCATTTTGCCCTTACCAGGCATCATGAGACCTTCAATGGTCAGGAGCTCGCCGCCGACTTCAGTCCAAGCGAGACCGGTGACCACACCGACCTGGTCTTCCAGCTCAGCTTCCCCATAGCGGTACCGCGGAACACCGAGATACTCCTCGACAATCTCCTTGGTCACCGTGATGCTTTCCTTGTCGCTCATCAGGATGTCCTTCACCGCTTTCCGGGCCAGGGTCGCCATTTCGCGTTCAAGGTTCCGCACACCGGCTTCACGGGTGTAGCGGCGCACCACAAACTGCAATGCTTCATCTTCGATGGAGAACTCACCGTCTTTCAGACCGTGATCCTTCTCGGCTTTCAGAATGAGGTGACGACGGCAGATTTCCACCTTCTCTTCTTCCGTGTAACCAGCGATCCGGATGATCTCCATACGGTCCATCAGCGGACCTGGAATGTTCAGCGTGTTCGCCGTGGTCACGAACATCACGTCTGACAGGTCGTATTCGACCTCCAGATAGTGGTCCATGAAGGACGAGTTCTGTTCCGGATCCAGCACCTCAAGCAGCGCAGATGACGGGTCACCCCGGAAATCCATGCCCATTTTGTCGATCTCGTCGAGCAGGAAGAGCGGGTTGGATTTCTTCGCCTTTTTCATTGACTGAATGACCTTGCCCGGCATGGAGCCGATATAGGTCCGCCGGTGGCCGCGGATTTCCGCTTCATCGCGCACACCGCCCAGCGACATGCGGACGAATTCACGTCCCGTTGCCTTCGCAATCGACTTTCCGAGCGAGGTCTTACCAACACCTGGAGGCCCGACAAGGCAGAGGATCGGACCACGCAACTTGTTTGCCCGGCTTTGGACAGCCAGATACTCCACGATCCGCTCCTTGACCTTTTCAAGGCCATAGTGATCGGTATCGAGAACCTTCTCGGCAAAGCTCAGGTCGTGCTTGACCTTGGACTTCTTTGACCACGGAATGCCGATCAGCCAGTCCAGATAATTGCGCACGACGGTCGCTTCCGCGGACATCGGGCTCATCTGTTTCAGCTTCTTGATCTCGGCAGCAGCGCGTTCGCGCGCCTCCTTGGTCAGCTTGGTCTTTTTGATCTTCTCTTCGAGTTCGGCAACTTCATCCTTGCCGTCCTCGCTGTCACCGAGTTCCTTCTGAATGGCCTTCATTTGCTCATTCAGGTAGTATTCGCGCTGGGTCTTCTCCATCTGACGCTTGACACGGGAGCGGATGCGTTTTTCCACCTGCAGGACGGAAATCTCGCTTTCCATCATGCCGAGGACACGCTCAAGGCGCTCAGCGACGGAGACGACGCCAAGAATTTCCTGTTTTTCCGGGATCTTGATCGCCAGGTGAGAGGCGATCGTGTCAGCCAGTTTGGAGTAGTCGTCGATCTGATTGACCGCACCGAGAACTTCCGGCGACACTTTCTTGTTAAGCTTCACATAGTTTTCAAACTCGGCAACCACGGAGCGGGCCAGCGCCTCGACCTCAATGTTCTCGCCGTCTTTTTCCGGCAGAACGGTCGCGGTTGCTTCGAAATAGTCGGTCCGGTCGGAATAGTTGCCGATTTGCGCGCGTGCACCGCCCTCGACAAGCACCTTCACGGTGTTGTCCGGCAGTTTCAGCAGCTGCAACACGGTTGCCAGCGTACCAACGTTGTAGATCTGGTCCGGGTTCGGATCGTCGTCGGCGGCATTCATCTGTGTCGCCAGAAGAATGTGCTTGTCGGTGGTCATCACCTCTTCAAGCGCCTTGATCGACTTTTCACGACCCACAAACAGTGGAACGATCATGTGCGGGAAGACGACAATATCGCGCAGGGGCAATACAGGATACACAGACGTGCTGTCCGGATCAGTGGCGCGGATTTCTGCGTCGCTCATTCTTTTTCCTTTCTCGGCGTGTTCCGGCCCCACTCACAAATAAAGGCAGCCAGAGACACTGGAAAACGGCTTTCGGCGATCGTCTGCCGAGGGCCGGATCACAACACCCCGGATGGGCGCGTTGACGATCCGCACAAGCCGTCCTTGCGTCCTATTAGGTGGCTACCTGCCCGGCTGGTGTCAAGGCGATCAAACATTAACAAAGGGACTTGTCTGTTGACGACTCACCAGCGCGGTGGATAACGCACCATGAACAAAACAGGTGTGCAAAAAGCAAAATGCCGCTCGTTACAGAGCGGCACTTGTCTGACGATAACTTTATGCGCTTGCCGCTAGCTTACGCACTTGTCGCTGACGTCTCTTCGCGGTCCTCGTAGATGTAGAGGGGACGCGCTTCGCCCTTGACCACTTCCGGAGAAATGACGACTTCCTTGACGCCCTTCAGGCCCGGCAGTTCGTACATCGTGTCAAGAAGGATCGATTCCAGGATGGACCGAAGGCCACGTGCACCGGTTTTCCGCTCAATCGCCTTGTTGGCAATCGCCCGCAGCGCATCTTCATGGAACGACAGTTCAACCTGCTCCATCTCAAAGAGACGCTGATACTGCTTGACGAGCGCGTTTTTCGGCTCGGTCAGGATGGTGATCAGGGCATCTTCGTCGAGATCTTCCAGAGTTGCGATGACCGGCAGACGGCCAACGAATTCCGGAATGAGGCCGAACTTCAACAAGTCTTCCGGCTCCAGCTCGGAGAACAGCTCGCCAATCCGGCGGTCTTCCGGCGCATGAACTTGTGCCTGGAAACCGATGGAAGTCTGGGTACCGCGATCGGAAATAATCTTGTCCAACCCGGCAAATGCGCCACCACAGATGAACAGCATGTTGGTGGTGTCCACCTGCAGGAACTCCTGCTGCGGATGCTTGCGGCCGCCCTGCGGCGGCACGGAAGCCACAGTGCCTTCCATAATCTTCAACAGAGCCTGCTGCACGCCCTCCCCGGAGACATCGCGGGTAATCGACGGGTTGTCGGCCTTCCGGCTGATCTTGTCGATCTCATCGATATAAACGATGCCGCGCTGCGCGCGTTCCACGTTGTAGTCCGCGGACTGCAGCAGCTTGAGGATGATGTTCTCGACGTCTTCACCGACGTAACCGGCTTCGGTCAGGGTCGTGGCGTCTGCCATTGTGAACGGCACATCCAGAATCCGGGCGAGCGTCTGCGCAAGCAGTGTCTTGCCGCAACCGGTCGGTCCGACCAGCAGGATGTTGGACTTTGCAAGCTCAACATCGTTGTTCTTGGACGCGTGGTTCAGACGCTTGTAGTGGTTGTGAACGGCGACCGACAGGACCTTTTTCGCACTGCCCTGCCCGATGACGTAATCATCGAGAACATCGCGAATTTCCTGAGGAGTCGGGATCCCGTCCCGGGACTTAACCAGCGAGGATTTATTCTCCTCGCGGATGATATCCATGCACAGCTCGACACATTCATCGCAAATGAAAACAGTCGGGCCGGCGATCAGCTTGCGGACTTCGTGCTGGCTTTTGCCGCAGAAGGAGCAGTAGAGCGTATTCTTTGAATCGCTGCCGCTGGCCTTGGTCATGTAGTCAACCTCGCGTTTTTGGGGTGCTTAACCCCTTATCTCTCCGGGTGAGGCCAAATTGAGGCTCCCGGTTTGAAAGTTTTAGGCGCCTAAGGTGCCGCACTTTCCTATAGGATGTCACCATGCTTCGCCGGTAAAAATCAATATAGGTTTAAGGCGAAGGTGGAAACCTTGGAATACCTTGGGATTTTCACGGTAAAGCCACGGATTTTCAACCCGTGGCTCTCCGCAGAAAACCTTAGCCTTTCGACTCGGCTTCACCACCAAGGCTGGACCGATCCGTGATGACATTGTCGACGATCCCGAATTCCTTGGCCTTTTCAGCGGTCATGAAGTTATCACGCTCCAGCGCTTCTTCCACCTGATCCAGGCTCCGTCCGGTGTGCTTCACGTAAATTTCATTCAGCCGGCGTTTCATCGCAAGGATTTCCTGGGCGTGCAGCATGATGTCGGCTGCCTGACCACGGAAACCACCGGATGGCTGGTGAACCATAACCCGCGCATTCGGTAGAATAAAGCGCATGTCTTTCTCGCCAGCAGCCAGAAGCAGTGAGCCCATGGAAGCTGCCTGACCAATGCAGAGGGTCGACACGGCCGGGCGAATGAACTGCATCGTGTCGTAAATCGCCAGGCCGGATGTGACCAACCCGCCGGGCGAATTGATGTAAATCGCGATTTCCTTGGAAGGATTGTCAGCTTCCAGATAAAGCAGCTGCGCACTGACCAAGGTTGCCATGTGATCTTCGACCGGACCGGTCAGGAAGATGATGCGCTCCTTCAGCAAGCGCGAGTAGATATCGAAGGCCCGCTCGCCCCGGTTTGTCTGCTCGACAACCATCGGCACGAGAGTGTTCATGTAGATATCGACAGGATCCTTCATACCTCATCCATATGCTTGAGATGTTACCCAGGATTTGGGCTGGAAACAGGCCTTGCAAGCGCATCGTTCCAAGGCCTGACTCGAAAAAAGCGACACCCCCATATATAGGGATGCCGCCCTCAACGCAAAGTCATCGCAGATGCGGCATGAAAGCAAAGTTAAAGTTGCCGCCGCATCTGTTGATTATCCGGGAAAAACTCACCGTCAAGCGGCGTCTTCGTCCTCGGCAACAAGCTTCTCCAGCTCTTCCTTGGTCACCGTCTTGTCGGTCACCTTGGCAAGCTCGAGCATGAAGTCGACGACTTTTTCCTCGTAGATCGGAGCGCGCAGAGAAGCCAGGGCCTGCTGGTTGTTCTTGTAGAATTCAAACACCTGCTGCTCTTGGCCCGGGAACTGGCGGACTCGGTCGTAGAGCGCCCGCTGCATTTCTTCGTCGGTGACCTGAATGTTGTTCTTTTCACCGATTTCGGACAGCACCAGACCCAAACGAACACGGCGCTCGGCGATCTTGCGGTATTCCGCTTTCGCCTCTTCTTCCGTTGTCTCTTCGTCTTCGAAGGTCTTTTCGTTGCGCTTCATGTCTTCTTCGACTTGCTGCCAAACGATCTGGAACTCAGATTCCAGAAGTTTTTCCGGCAGTTCGAAGGAGTAATGCTCGTCCAGCTTGTCGAGAAGCTGACGCTTGACGCGCTGACGGGTCATCTGACCGAACTGGCCTTCGATCTGGCCACGAACGATTTCTTTCAGCTTGTCGAGCGACTCAAGGCCAAGGCCTTTTGCAAACTCATCATCGATCGCGGCTTCACCCGGTGCGCCGACCTCTTTGACAACGACGTCGAAAGTCGCGGCTTTACCGGCCAGATGTGCTGCCGGGTACTCCTCCGGGAAGGTCACTTCAACGACTTTCTCGTCGCCAGCCTTCGTGCCGATCAGCTGCTCTTCAAAACCCGGGATGAACTGACCGGAGCCCAGAACCAGCTGGCCGTTTTCGTCCGCACCGCCTTCAAACGGCTCGCCGTCGATCTTGCCGAGGTAAGACATGGTGACGCGGTCGCCGTCTTCAGCAGCACCATCCTTGGCTTCGAACGGGGTATTGTTCTTGGCGATGTCAGAGACCTGAGTGTCGACTTCTTCTTCCGCGATCTCGACAACCGGACGCTCGATTTCAAAACCGCCGAAATCGACGATTTCAAAGTCCGGCAGTACGTCGTAGGTCATCTTGAAAGACAGATCGGCATCGCCGGCCAGGATCTTCTCAGCATCTTCTTCCGGAAGATCGATTTCCGGTGTCAGCGCCGGGCGCTCGGAACGCTCTTCAACAGCCTTTTGCGTGGTTTCCTGGATGGTGTTCGACAGGATCTCGGCCATGGCTTGACGGCCATACATCTTCTTCAGGTGCGCGACCGGCACCTTGCCCGGACGGAAGCCCTTGATGTTGGCCTTGGACTTCATGTCGTTCAGATAGTCATCGAGCTTCACAGCCAGATCGCCGGCCGGAATGTCAATCTTCAGCTCGCGCTTGAGGCCCTCAGCGAGGGTTTCGGTTACCTGCATGGGTTTTGCTTCGTCCTCGGTCCTGAGCGGCAATCCGCCCCGGAGGTGTTGATTATCAAAATTTCCGTGTGCCGCGCCGCCCACTCCCCTTTTTTCAGGAGCATTGCAAATAGCAGAGCTCGCCTTAAGCACAGCCCAAGACGCACGATGGGAGCGCGATAAAGGTTGAGGGTGAAAGTGTCAAGTGTGGGGCGGGGAAATTGGCGCTACAGCCCAAGGGTTTTAAAGAGTTTGGCTTGTGTGAGGAACATTCTTTGCGGCTGAGCTCAGGCATCAGGATAAAAGACCAAATAAAAAGTCTCATCATCCCCGAAAACTGGACTTCGCTATGCCTCTGCTTTACCCATGCCTACTCGTAAACTGCCCGCCTCCGGTCGCAGATTTGGTGAATTCAACCACTTGATTACGCCCGCCACCCTTGGCCTCGAAAAGAGCCAAGTCGGCCTGCTTCAGGAGCTCGTGCATACTTTGAATAGACGGATCGTAGAACGCCAGCCCAAAGCTACATGTGACAAAGAATTCCTTTTCCTCATGAGAGAAAGAAGTTCCGGCGATGTGCGCCCGAACCCGCTCCAGAAAAACCTCCGCTCCGCTTGGACGCGCTTGCGGCAAAAGGAGACAAAACTCCTCACCACCAATTCGTGCGGCCACGTCGGATCCCCTAACCGCAGACTTTATGTATTTCGCGAGCTCTATCAAAACAGTATCGCCAACATCGTGCCCATACTCATCATTGATTGCTTTGAAGTGGTCGATGTCCATAAGAACGACTGCAAGCTGACCGCCGTATCGCTTGCATCGGTCAAACTCCTCTTGAAGCCTTCGATCAAACAGGCGCCGGTTGTATAGACCTGTCAAAGGATCCTCAGTCGCAAGTTTCGCCAGCTTTTTATTTACATCGGACAGCTCCCGCGTCCGCTCCTCGACCTGCACTTGCAGATTGTCATTCATTTCCTGAACCGCGCGCACCATGTGCCCAAAATCCGATGCAAGTTCCCGAGCTTCGCGCCAGCCGGTGGATTCAATTTTCGGCTCTTCAAATTCGCCTCTGGACACTTTTTCGGTATACTTTTTCAACTGCTCTATGGGGTGGGAAATGAAAGTTGCCAAAGCAATTCCGAGAACGACTGCCAAGCCCGCAATGAAGAAGCCAACGAGCATGATCGCAGACTGGTTCTTGTTGGTCATGTAATTGACTTCTGCCGCATCAATCTTGGCGACAAGCCCCCAATCATAATCCGGCAGATACCGTGTTGCAGCGAGGACAGGAACCTCCCGGTAGTCCGGGGAGTGGCTCATGACTGTTTCGTTGCCCAACAAAGCCTGCGTAATCGGAACATCCACCCGTGCTTTTGAAACAGTGCGTTTCAGTGCGGCGTCATGATCGTATTTCAGAGGCACCGCGAACAATGCATCGCCGTCGTCATTGCGAACCGCAAACAGCCACTCTCCGGTCTGCCCCAGTCCGCTTCTCTGCCGCACAATCTGCCACAAGAAACTGGAGTCAAACAGCAATTCAGCATGCCCCGCGACCTTGGATTCTTTCAGTAGAGGCTGCCGCGTCTTGAAAAACACTCTTTTGCCGCGCGCCACCAGGTCCACCTTTTTCCCGGAAACTCGACCAAAAACGCTGGTGCCATCGACTTGATCACCAGTTGTCACGACCAGAAGCCCCGTTTCGTCGTAGATGTTTATCGCCTCAAGATGGTCCATGCTGTTTTTAGCGTCAGCAACGATGTACTTGATACTCGCAAGATGCGTTTCGTCATTTGTTGCGTTCCAATGCGCCAACTTGATACGCAATTGGGTCCGGCTGGCGACGAGTTTGGTATTGTCGGACATTCGGTCAACAGCTGTCTGAATTCGCTCCTTTGCGATCTGAGACATTGCTGTCAGGTGATCGCTGAACCGCTCATGCGCCAACTCCCCGGCCTGGCGGTTAAGGTATTGGAGCCCGAAAAAGAGTGGCACTGCGGACATCGAGATGAACAACAGGGATAAAAGACTTTTGAGGCGCATACTTCCCCCCGACGCCCAACCAACACGACAGTTGGTTTTCAGCATCCTATAATCACCCACCGCTTTAATTTGCTTAAAAAACCCTTCTCAGTTATTAAGAAGACTTCAGAGACTAAGCCAGATTTTCTTAAATTACATATACTAATCTTACTTATAACAATCACTGATTGAGTAAATTCCACACTCCGGAAGTATATTTACTGGCCATTCTTTCAAGGCCGACCGGTCCGGATGAGACGGGGCGGCGACCAAAAAAAAAGATACTGTTCCTTGCCCAGACCACAGGCCTTCCAAGCAGTATTAGCAGACCCAATCTATTAGGACGTGCACTTCTCATGAGAGACAACTCCTTCCAGACCAAAGTCTTCGGAAAACATTGATATGTTTAGCCAAGATTCGCCACGCAGAAACGCTTTTTTATATCTTTGCACGGTATCTCTCACTCAGCGGAAGGGCGAGTAAACGTCCACCATCTCAAGCGGGGGCGTGCCAGACTAGGAATGCGGGATAGTTTTAATATCGACGATCCGGCCGGAGATATCCTGAAAGGCCCGGCCTTCTCAGACCCTCCGAGCGAGACCAAACGGGCCGCGCCTGCAATTGCAATCGGACTGCTGATGATGTCTATGGCAGTCTCATTTCTGGGCTACAACTACCTCTATCTGGCTGGTGAATACCGCGCCCGCAACTTCCAGCATTTCCTGCAAATCAAACAAGCACATGACCTGGTGATTCAATCGCCAATCCTGAGAGATTCTGATATCGGCCAACTGGTTGATTTGCTCTCGAAGGCGCGTTTGGAAGCGCTTTGGTGTACGGAGAATCTGACCTCTCCGGAGTACGAGGTGGTCAAGCGGCTTGGTGCAGGGCCGGCCTTTGCGATGTGCCGAGCCGAAGTTGCCAGAACAGACGATCTGATCTCACAGCTGGAACTCCTGAGTGCCGCTCCGCTCGCGCGCCAAACCGGGCAAAACAGCCGCTTTGCCCAAGGCTTGGAGATAAAGGCAACGCTTGAAAAGATGATGGCCGACAGCGCCAGTTTTCATGCCCAGGTTCAGGCGATTGAGGACCGGATCGTCAATCTGGTTATCGGGGGCACTCTGATCGTAAGCTTTGCGCTGCTCATGATCATGATGTTCCTGACACGGACAATGCGCGAGGTCTGGTCCACACTCACGGCATCTGCAAAGCACGTCAATGAAGTTAACGAGCGCTTTGCCACAGCCGTCGAAGCAATCCCGGACGGCTTCGCCGTTTTTGACTCAAAACGGCGGCTTGTCACCTGCAACGAAATGTATCGCCAGCTCGCTCACCCAGTCCCTGAGCGGGTCAAGCTCGGGATGACTGGCGCGGAAATCCTGCAGGATGCGATGGAACACGGACACTATCCCGACATCTCAAAGGAAGACCGGAACAAATTCATTCTCGATTTCCGCAACAAGCTGGAACAAGACGATTCACAAGTCAGCCTTGTCGTTCAAGGCGAGCGGTACATCCAAGTCAAACTGACGGAGAGCGCGCATGGGGACAAGGTCGTCATCCGGTCCGATGTCAGTGACTTCGTTCAGTCTAACCGTAAACTGCAAAACCTGACCGAAAACCTGGAAACCGCGAAGGCACACTACCGGCGCCGCTCCCTGGAAGACGCGCTGACGGGTCTTTCCAATCGGCGCAAGCTCGACCAGGCACTGAAAGCAGCGGGGGGGCGCGGTGAACGGGCTGTGATCCGGATCGACCTCGACCGGTTTAAACAGGTGAACGATGTCTTGGGACATGATGCCGGCGACCACGTCCTCAAGACCGTCGCCCGCAAGCTTTTGACAGCAACCCGGGAAGACGATCTGGTGGCCCGGGTCGGCGGCGACGAATTTGTAGTCCTGTGTGCTCCAGGCACCGAATTGGAACGCGCCGAAGACATTGGCCAGCGTCTATTGGAACGCACCCTGGAGCCAATTCTTTACCGCAACAAACAATGCGTATTCAGTGCAAGCCTCGGGCTCGCCGTTGCGGAAATATCGCGTGATGACCCGTCCGAGATCCTGCGGAATGCAGATGCCGCTCTCTACGAAGCCAAGGCTGCCGGCCGCGCAAGCTTGCGGGTATTCACCGGACCACTTGAACAACGCATTTCACGCGACCGGCGGCTGGCAGATGATTTGGTGGAAGCTTTTGCAGGCCGGGAACTTGTGCCGTTTTATCAAACCCAGCACGATGCCCGCACCCACGCAGTCACCGGAATTGAAGTGCTGGCCCGTTGGCAGCACCCGGAGTTTGGCCTGCTCCCACCGGCCTTGTTTTTCCCGATTGCCCATCAACTGGGCCTCGACGGCGACCTTGATCTTGCAATCATGACACGCGCGGCCGAAGACCTCGCCCACGTGTTCGCCAAGACAGGCGCCCTGCCCCGTCTTGCCTTCAACGTGACATCCTCGACCCTGATCGATCCGGATTTTCCGGAATTTGCACAACATCTTTTCAAGCGGTGGCAAGCTCCGGTTGCCTTCGAAATCCTTGAGTCGGTCTCCTTGGAAGATGGTGACGACACCATTCCCTTTGCCCTGGACACGCTCCGTGAACTCGGGTTTGAGCTGGACATTGATGACTTCGGGTCCGGGCATGCCTCCATCAAAAGCGTCATGCAGGTTCGCCCGCACGCACTGAAAATCGACCGGAGCATCATTCTCCCACTCGGCGAGGACCCGGCTGCAGAAGGTCTGGTCGCAGCAACGATCACAATGGGCCAAAGCCTTGGTCTGCAGGTGATTGCTGAAGGCGTGGAAACAGCGCAACACGCTCACCGCCTTGCAGCTCTCGGCTGCGATACGGTTCAGGGCTATCATTTTTCGAAACCGATGCCCTTGAAGGACCTGAAAAAATATTTGGATGGCGATGCGATCAACCCCGGAAACAGATCAGCCGCCGCATCTTAAGCCCAGCCCGACTGCCGAACCTACAGGCGAAACATGATAGCTATGCTTTTGAGGTGTGGGTCAGCGACTGGAAATGTGTCTAAGAAGCAAAGACATATTTAGCGCTGAGCACCAGGACTGCGCTCAGGCACGCAAGACCAATCACAAACAATATAACAGCCTGCCTGACGCGCTCTGGTTTCTGCATGATGATCCTTTGGAGCAGCCGACACTCCCCCGTTTTACGTAACGGTATATTCTTGGATCAAGATTGCTGGAACCATTCGACTTTCGCACATATGCGAATACAAAAGCGGTCAAGGGAAAACACGGTCTGGATCTTTGTGCTCTGAATTAGGATCCGATTTAATTACCGGAGCTTTGTTCGTTAGAACGCTTACCATCTGGAAATCTCTCTGAACAATCAGTTACCGCAATTGTTGAATTTTCCACCCTAACTGTGCGTCTTTGTTGGCACTTTCCAGTGTAAACTTGCCGCGTAGATCAGGGAGACCGATGGTGTCACGAGACGTTTTTGTAGATCAACCGCCGGCGTTCGACGGACCGGTTGTAGAAGCAGCCAGTTTCCTAGGCCGCGTTCAACGATATCTGGACATGGCCCAGTTCCGCGACGTCGCCATTGATTTGTCCGGCAGCCGCCTGTTCATTCTGTCAGAAAGCCGGTTTGAAGACTTGATCGTTCATGGGCAGCATCCGCTTGCCTGGCTCATCGATATCAGCAGCTATCCGACCCACTCCACGCGTTTTGGCACATCGATCGAAGATCTCGAGAACCTCATCAGCCATTGGTGCGGCTCGATCATTGATCAGACGGGACGGCCACATATTGTTCTTGATGCGTGGATGTACGATCAGTTCCGGCAAAGACAAACTATTATGCTTTCCTCTGCCCAAACGCCTGCGCCAAAGGCTTTGTCTGGTGTGGACCGGTCACAACAGGTTCCAAAACTCGATGGGACTTCTGCACTCATTTGCCTTGATACCTTTCGGCAGACAGGTCTCCGCAGACCGCCCTACCGTGCCAAGGGATGACCTCCGGTTTGATTTGCCATGGGCGCTGGTCGACAGTCAGTCTTGTCGGGCTTTTCCAGCCCGACCTCGCCTATAAATGCGCCATTCTGCACAATTCGTAGTCAGATTGACCTTGCCTAGCCTCGAATACACACCTGAGACGTCTCTAATTCTGGCATCCATCTTGCGTAATCATCTGTAACGCAACCCAATGAGCACAGGAGATGATCTCATGGCCGCAGAAGACAGCACTGCCGAAGCATTAAACCCGACACTTTGCTTGGCAATGACTGCGAATGAACTGGAAGCGGAGCAAAAGCCGTCGCCGCGTCAACTGCCGAAAACCGTCTGCAATCCGACGATGGCACTTGCGATCTATGCGAGCCTTTACAACGAAGCGGACGCATCCGGCGAGCGTGCTGGACGCTGAATAGCACAAGCAGAGGGTTATTCAGCAAGGTAACAGCAGATAGATGGTTTTCGCGAAATAGCAGTAGCCATAAAGCGTTCGCCTCAAAAACGGCTTCGGCGGTCATCAGCTCTCGCTTTGAACTTCGTTCAGCGCATGAGTGCTGTCGTTTCGTCCATATTGATCTCAGGCTGAGGTCTGAGGCGCGGAGACCGTCCCGTCTATACAGACACCCAAAAAGCTTTGGATGAGCCGCAGGTCTTTTTTGTCCCGTGGAATAACGACACAGTCCCGGTACTCTTCCGGCATTTCATGCACCGGAATGGCGACCAGATTGTCAGATGGATAGAGGCTGTTTTCCAGAAGGAGACCGACGCCAAGACCATGCAGCAAAGCTTCCTTAACCATGGGAAAAGTCGTGGTTTTTAAGATGCGCTGGAACGTCAGACCGTGCTTTTTGATCTTTCGATTGGCAATTCGCTGTGTCAGCGACCCGTCCTCGGGCAAGACAAGTGTTTCCGTTTGAAGGTCAACAAGCGAAAGGACCGCCTTTTTCGCCAGCCGGTGATCAGCCCGCATATGTACCATGTATTTGGATCGCCTAAGCTCATGGGTCACAAGTGCCGGGTTTTCCTGAGGTTCGGTGACAATCGCCATATCCACCTGACGCTCGTTCAAAAGCGTCATGGCCGTGGTCCAGTCATAGAGCGTGAAATCGATCTGAACCTTGGGATAGAGCTCTGCATACCGGGCAATAATGGGCATTGCAGGCCGGGGTGCGTTGGCGATCAATCGAATACTGCCGTCCGTTAGAGCGCTGTAGTCGTTCACTTTTTCCGTGACCAGTTGGTCCAGCGTCGCCAATCGGTCGGTGATTGAAAACAGCTCTATGCCCGCACGCGTCAGCTCCAGACCGTCGCGGCGCCGAATAAACAGCTGGGTCCCCATCAGGTTTTCCAGTTTGGCCACATGCTGGGTTACAGACGACTGCGTCACATTGAGCGCGCGCGCAGCGCGGGAGAAACTGCGTTCCCGCGCAACATAGGTAAAAGCCTTGATTTGGTAGGGACTGGGCGAAGCGTTCATGACAGTTCCATGTTGTCTGCATGAAACACGATAGCGCCCATTAGCAACGCTAATATAACGTCACAGATGGTTCAATCACGCTCGCTACGGTGATCGCAACTAGAGGGGCGATCATATGGCGGCCATTTCCTTAATAGCGATCGAAAAGAGTTTCGGCGACACGTCGGTTCTTGAAGGGATCAATCTCGACATCGTACCGGGAGAGTTTCTGACGCTTGTCGGACCTTCTGGATGCGGGAAGTCGACCTTGCTCCGGATTTTGGCCGGACTGGAGGCGCCAAGTTCTGGTGACGTTCTGATCGACGGCCGGAAAGTCAACCAGGTACGCCCCGCTGACAGGAACCTCGCAATGGTCTTTCAGTCCTATGCGCTCTATCCGCATTTGACTGTCGGCCAGAACATGATGACGCCCTTGCGGCTCCGGGACTTGTCGTTTGCCGAACGGCTTCCTTTCGCCGGCCCGCTGCTCGCAAAATCCAAGTACAAGGCGCTTTGGGTGCAGGTAACCGAGACGGCGAAAATTTTGCAGATCGATCACCTGCTCGATCGCAAACCCGGCCAACTCTCAGGCGGTCAAAGACAACGTGCCGCCCTGGGCCGGGCGATGGTGCGCAAACCGGCCGGCTTCCTAATGGACGAACCACTATCTAATCTGGACGCGGCGCTGCGCATTCATATGCGCTCAGAACTGGCCGAACTTCATCGATCCCTTGCAACGACCTTCGTTTACGTCACGCATGACCAGGCCGAAGCACTGACGATGTCTGACCGGATGGCCGTGATGATGGATGGCAACATTCTGCAGCTCGGCACGCCAGACGAGATTTACAACAATCCGAAGGACATCCGGGTTGCGGAGTTTGTTGGAGCGCCGAAGATCAACCTCTTGCCCGGCCACCTGGACAGCAATGGCCACGCCCGCTGCGGCGATGTTGTCTTGACGCGGGTCGCAGCCACCTCTTCAGACAAAATTACGATCGGACTGCGCCCGGAACATTTGACGCTTTGTGACGACTCGGATCCAGAGGCTTTGAAAGGCCGGGTGGTTCACAAGGAAAACCTCGGCGCTGATATTTACCTGCATATTTGCATGAAAGCTGGCGCGCATCGTCTCGTGGTCCGCGCTGCGCCCGTAGACGGTGTTGCCGTGTCCATTGGTCAGGACGTTGCCTTCAAGCGGCATCACGGTGCCGCCATGGTCTTTGAAGCAGGCGGCAAACGGATCGGCCTTGATAACAACGCCGGCACCGCCGTTGCGGAGGTGGCGTAATGCCCCGCTCCAAGGCGCACTATTGGTTTGTCGGCCCTGCCCTGTTCCTGATGTTTGTCATTTTACTTCTGCCAATTGGCATCGCATCCGTGATGAGCTTCACGAATTACAGCCTGGGCAACTCCGGCGCTGAATTCGTCGGCCTTGAGAACTACGAGAAGATCTTTACCCGTTCCACCTATGAAAAGATGTTTGGCGCGACCTTCCGCTATGTCTTTGTGGTTGTTCCGCTTTCCGTTGGACTGGGCCTCGGCGCCGCGCTCCTCATCAATTCGACGAAGCGGTTCGGTGATCTTTACAAGACCATCTACTTCCTGCCGGTGATGGCTGCGCTGATCGCAATGGCGATCGTCTGGGAGTTCGCCTTTCACCCGACCATCGGGATCGTCAATTCCACATTGGAGCGCGGTTGCGGCACTTTTCTGGAAGTCTGGGGTTGGTACGCGCACGGGTGTGAGCGGGGCTTCCCGCTCTGGCTGACCGACCGCGACTATGCCATCTGGACAGTCGCCTTCATCGGGGTCTGGCAAGGCTTTGGCTTCAATATGGTGCTCTACCTCGCGGGTCTGACCTCTGTGCCGCGTGAGCTTTACCAAGCGGCCGAAATGGATGGCGCAAAGTCGGCCTGGGACCGGTTCCGACTTGTCACATGGCCAATGCTGGGCCCGACCACGGTCTTCGTCGTCACCATTTCGTTCATCCGCTCATTCCAGGTCTTCGACACAGTCGAGGCGTTTTACCCGCAAGGCGGCGGACCATCCAAATCGGTCTACGTCATGATGTTTGCCATCTACGAAAAAGCGATCCAGCAAAACCTTATGGGAATAGGCGCCGCCATTACCGCCGTCTTCCTGGCTTTCGTCATGTTTCTCACGCTCGTCCAGCGCTGGCTGGTGGAGAGAAGGGTTCATTACACATGAGCGACGCAGCTCTTTCCTCTACCACCGCGGTTGGCCTGCCGGCCTTCCGGTTTTCAGCGGCAGAAACCCTGAAACATTTGGTCCTGATCCTTGGCAGCCTGATCGTGCTGCTGCCGTTTTACGTGATGGTCAGTTACAGCTTCAAAAGCCCGGCTGAAATCATGCAGAACATTGGCGGGTTCTTCGGCGCGCAGGAAGCATTCCGCGACGACTATTGCATCAAGCTCGGCAAGGACGTGGCCGACTGTATGGTGACACCGGTCATCTACAACTACACCACGGCTTTTGAGAAAGCGCCGCTCATCCGGTACCTCCTCAACGGCGTGATCGTTACAGCGTCCATCTTCCTCATTCAGGTCCTTGTCGCACTGCCCTGCGCCTATGCGCTGGCAAAACTCAGGTTCTGGGGGCGTGAAGCTGTCTTCGGACTGGTTCTGTTCTGCCTGCTCATCCCGGTCCACGCCATCGCGCTGCCGCTCTACATCATGCTGGCCAAGGTGGGACTTACCAACACCTATGCCGCGCTGGTCATTCCCTGGACCATTTCGGTGTTCGGCATTTTCCTGATGCGCCAGTTCTTCATGACCGTCCCCGATGATCTCATCGACGCCGCCAGGATGGACGGAATGAACGAGTTCTCGATCATCTGGAACGTCATGTTGCCAACCGCGATCCCTGCCCTCTTGGCCTTTGCGATCTTCTCGGTCGTTGCGCATTGGAACGATTATTTCTGGCCACGGATCGTCATCACCGGCGACAGATCTCTGTTCACCCCACCGCTTGGCTTGCGCGAATTCAAGGGCGACGCGGATGGTGACAACTTCGGCCCGATGATGGCGACCGCCACGATCATCGTGGCGCCGCTGATCGTGGCCTTCTTGATTGCTCAAAGACGTTTCATCGAAGGCATCACGCTCAGCGGGATGAAATAGACCAAAGAGCTCAGAAACATGCGGGGCCGCCCAAGGGCAGCCCCATCACCGAAATCCCGCGAGGGGATCAACCGGGAGCGGACGAGTTTGGCGACCAGCCACTCCCACGGCAACAGACGGAGAGTTCCATGAAAAAGACCCTCACCGCAATAGCACTACTGCTGGCAGCCTCCGCTGCGCATGCAGATGACAAAGTAACGATCGAATTCGCTTACCCGTATTCCCATCTTTTTGATGTGACCTACGAGAAAATCCTGCCGAAGTTCAATGAACAGTTTCCGAACATCGAAGTGAAGATCCGGGCAACTTACGAATCTTACGAAGACGGCACCAACACCATCTTGCGTGAAGCTGTTGCCGGGACGCTCCCGGACGTCACCATGCAGGGTCTGAACCGTCAGGCAATCCTGGTCGAAAAGGGCATTGCCAAGTCGCTCGAACCTTTCATCCTGAAGGAAGAGACGTTCGAAAAAGACGGCTACCATGATGCCATGCTGAAGCTCGGCACGTTCAACAATGACATCTACGGCCTGCCGTTTTCTGTCTCCCTGCCCGTCGGTTACTACAACATGGACGTTATGGCGAAAGCCGGGATCACGTCTGCAGCCGACCTGCCGAAGTCCTGGGATGAAGTTGTTGAGGTTTGCGGCAAACTCCATGAGGCAGGCGTCAAAAATCCGATGTTCTGGGGCTGGAACATCACCGGCAACTGGTTCCTGCAGGCTCTGATGTGGTCGCAGGACAAAGCCACAATGGAAGACAATGCGTTCCAGATTTCTTCCGACGAAGGTCTGAAGTCACTGGAAACCATGAAAGGCATCTTCCGCGGCTGCGACATGCAGAACATTGAGTGGAAAGCGGCCCTTGCATCCTTCTCAGCTGGTGAAATCGGCATGATGTTCTGGTCAACGTCTGCGCTCGGCGCCGTTGAGCGTGCCAAAGGCGATTTTGAACTGAAGACCAACGAATATCCGGGTATCGAAGCATCTGGCCCGAAAGGTCTGCCTGCTGGCGGCAACGCGGCCATGCTGGTGTCTTCTTCTGAAGATCCGAAGGTCCTGAACGCTGCCTGGGAATGGCTCAAGTTCATCACCTCCGGTGAAGGGGCTGCCGACGTTGCCCGGACAACAGGCTACATGCCGCCGAACAAGGCTGCCAACGAAGTCATCTTGGCGGATTTCTACCAACAGAACCCGAACAAAGAGACCGCTGTCCGCCAGCTGCCACTGCTGCGCGACTGGCAGGCTTACCCGGGTGACAATGGCTTGGCGATCACTCAGGTCATCTACGACGGGATCGAAGGCATTGTGACCGGCGAATTCGACGACATGGCCGAGCTGCAAGAGCAGCTGGACGAAGAAGTCTCAGATCTTCTGCCGTCCAACTGATCAACCTTCCTTCCTGCGCCGCCCGGTTTACCGGGCGGCGTTTTTCATCACAAAAATAATCGAAGGAGGAAGCCGTGAAACTTCTCCAACTGACGGACATTCATTTGACCAAACCGGGCGACACGATTGCCGGACGGGATCCGAATGAGAATTTCCGAAAAGCCCTTGGTCATGCCGTTACCCATCATCCTGACGCCGAAGCCATTTTTATTACCGGCGATCTCTCTGATTGGGGCGACAAGGACGATTATCTACGCCTGAAAGCAGAAATCGCCGAATGCCCGCTCCCCATTCATTTATGCATTGGCAATCACGACGAGCGGGATGTTTTTTTGTCTGTGTTTCCGGAAGGCGCGGACGAGAACGGATTTGTTCAAGCGATTGTTCCATTGAGTGAAGGAACGGCAATTCTGTTGGACACTTGGGGACCGGACACCCATGCCGGGTTTTATTGCTCCAAACGGCAAGACTGGCTCGATCGGGAGCTTTCCAAGGCCACGGCCCCGGTTTTCTTGTTCATGCACCACAACCCTGTCCCGATCGGCATTGCGCCCATGGACAAGATCATGCTCCAGGACGCAGACGAGTTTGGCAAAGTCGTCTCCCAACATACGGCCAAGATCCGGCACATCTTCCATGGACATTGCCATCTGCCTCTGGCCGGTTCTCTGCACGGAGTTCCTTTTAGTGCACCGCGCGGTACCAACCATGCCGGATGGCCGGATTTTGCCAATAAGGGCAACCTCGCAGGATCGGACTTGCCGGAAAGTTATGCGGTCGTCCTCGCAGAGGAAACTTCGACCATGATCCACATGATCGAATATGGATATGAGGGCACCGTTCGCCGAGAAGGGTCTCCCGATTACGCAGACTGGGATCGCCTAACCATGGTGCGTTAGTGCGCACTACCAAGAGAAATAGAAACAGCGGCCGTTTGTCTTGATGAAGTTAAACGGCCACTCTTTTCGGTCCCGGGCCGTCAGCCGCAAATTGATGGTGTCACCAACGTGCCCAAAACGTGCGGCAGGAAAGCATTTGCGGTCCCAGCAGTCTCCATAGCAAGATGCCCTTCAGATCTTCGACAGCCAGAGCTGTTTAAAACATCAAGGGGAAAAGCATGTTGCGGGCTCTGTCTGTTCTACCTCTCGTGCTGTTCACCTCCCCGGCATTAGCTTGGGAGTTCCGCGCCAGCCGTATTTGCGAATTGCTTCACAAGGATGAGACTGCGTCCGTTCGGGTAGTCTTCGACCCAGCAGTACCTGAGTACTTCATCGCCATCACACCGAACCGCCCCTGGACACCAGGCCCGGTTTTTTCCATGCGCTTTGATGGACCATTATCAAACACCATTGCCACCGACCGGCACGTCATCACACCTGATGGAGGGACGCTCACAGTCACTGATCGGGGCTTTGGCAATGTGTTGGATGGATTGGAATTCAACTTCACCGCCACGGCATTACTGGGCGATCAGGCCGTTCAGATACCGCTAGATGGCGCAGCCCCCGAAGTCCGTGAGTTTCGCGCCTGCGCATCGGGCCTTGGCGTCTGACAGCAACTTTTGAAGTAGGTCACGGTCTACTTGCGTATTCAAAAACGGCGACAGCTGCTCAGTATACATCGTTGTCTTTTGGCCAGGCCGCGCGTCACGGACACTAAACCTCTGCGATCTGTTTTGGACGGATACTCCAGGAGATCCCGAGCACGCTAGCGAGTAGAATAATCGGGAGAAAGGCCAGCGGGCTCCCTGCCGCGATGAGGGCTGTGCCGGCTGCGCAGGAAATAGACGCTCCCGCCTCCGCGAACGTTGAAGCTTTTGAAGCAACCTGCCGGCGCCGGAAGGTCGTGCGTTTGGCTTGAGCGCGAAACCAAAGTTGAACCAGGATTGCACTGGCTGCTGCAATAAATGCTCCAGCAGCGGCAACGGCTGCCCCCCAGAGCGACATGAACGCCACGGCCAAGCTGACCGGCAGTATAATTGCCGTGACCAGTATGAGGACGGACGCAACTTTCGCCCAGAGCCGCATAAATGCCGAAATGGGTGCCGTTGCAATCAGTTCGGGGGCATCCTCACCGGAGATCGTCAGCCAAGCAAGACCACCGGCAAGCTGGCCCACGGCCATGACGACAACGGGAGCGATGATGACGGACGCCTCGGCGGCTTGGCCAAAGCTGACCCAGAGCATCACGGCAGGCGGAATGAGATAGAGAACCTGCATCAACGTCTGGGATATAAGCCAGGGATCGCGGACAATGAGCTTTAGTTCTTTTTGAATAAGTGCCCCGAGGGGCGAATGGCCCCGAAATGCCCGCTTTGATGTGCCTCCACGCGCGGTCTTTTCTGTGACACCAAGTGCCAACACGACAATGCGGCGGAACTGCCTGGCACCAAATAAAGCCGCCGCCGAAAAGAACACAACAGAGGCAAAAAGGAGAAACACCACAGCATTGGTTTGCCCGGCCACAGCATGGACAGGAAACCACAACATGGACCCCGCGACTGGCGCATGGTTTGCGAGAAAGACTGGATCAAATAGGGCGAACCGGGACATTGACCCGAAGGCGAGGATCGCAACCACCTGCATTCCAATCAAGAAGGCAGCTCCCACGATCGCCGCAAGAATTTGAGCATAGAGCCGCGTCCGCTGCGGCCCAACCATGCGGAAGAGTGCAAGCGTGATGAGGATCCCGCCTCCGGTTGCCGTCAGAGATACCGCCAGAAGAACCACATATCCTGAAAGCCAGCGAATCCCATCCAGCGCCATTGCAACGTTGATAAATGGCGAAACGACCAGCGCCGACATCGCCCAGCTTGTCAGAGCCATGATCGTGATGCGCACGAGAAACAAATCATGGGAGGGCGCGGGTGAAGACAAGATCAAATCGAGATCGTCACGGGCATAGAATGCTCGTGTCACCGACTCCATCGCCTGGGACAGCATCATGGTGAAGCTGAGCAAGACCGTGACCGAAAGCACCACAAGCGTGGTTTGATCGAGCACAGATGCAGCGGTCAAATGGGCGCCCAAAACAGCATACGCGATCAGATGCATAACCGCGTAAAAGATGCTGATGCCGATTAGGGCGCGCCACAGGCTTTTGCTGCGCCTGCCAGAAAACATCCATGACCAGTCGCGCCAGGCCAGCCTTAATTCATGATGCGAAAACCGCATCAATGCGGAATTTGCCATGAATTGTCTCATGCAACCTTCTCGTGGAAGCCTGTTACCTCCTGCGCGGGTGGTTCGCTGCCGGCTTCACTACCAACTATTTCGAGGAAAATGTCCTCCAAAGTGTTGCCATTTGCGCTCGCGCGTTCCCGCAACTCTTCCAGCGTTCCTTCGGCAACGAGACGTCCGCGTGCAATTATTCCGATCCGGTCCGCCATGCGTTCCGCAACCTCTAGAATGTGTGTCGTCATGACAATCGATACACCTTGCGCAACAAGTCCGGACAGCACCCTTTTGACTTGCCGTGCAGAACCTGCATCCAGTCCCGTGAGAGGCTCATCAAGGATGATCAAACGCGGCTCGTGGATCAAAGCTCCGGCAAGTGCCACCTTCTGACGCATTCCTTTAGAGAAGCCGCCACAGCGCTCATTTACATGGCCCCCAAGTCCGAGAGAGTCGAGCAAGCTGTCCGCCTTGAACCGCGCAAAATCCGGCGGCATGTCCCAGAGACCTGCAACAAATTCCAGGTATTCAAGCGGTGTCAGCTTGTCATAAACCATCGGGTCGTCTGGAACCCAGGCCAGCACTTTTTTGGCGGCAATCGGATCTGCAAATGCGTCGATCCCGCAGATCTTGACAGCACCCGCATCAGCCTGGAGCAACCCCGCAACCATCCGCAGCGTCGTTGTCTTGCCCGCGCCATTCGGGCCCAGCAGGGCATAGAATTCACCACTTCGCACCGTCAGCGAGAGATCATCAACGGCAGGTTCGTTGAAGCGCTTGTGAAGATTGAGAACCTCAAGGGCGGCAGCACTGGTAGATGGCATCTGTCTCTCGTCAATCAGCGGTTTTTTCCAGACTAAAGACTGGACCTTTCTCGAGAGTAAAATCTGCCCCTTTTGCCAGACTCTACAGCCTTCACAGACGTGCTGGTTCACAGCAGCAACCGGAAACTTACGCGTAAAAAAAACCGTAGCGCGCGCTCAACAAGTGTCTCAAACAACATCGGAACCTTTGGGCCTCTTTTTCAAAGTCGCCGTTCTTAAGCCACTGGGGAGTTCCGAGCCAGAACGACATGGCCTATATTGGAAACGCGGAGCAAAGGCCGGAAACAAGGACTGGAGAAGAACGTGTCACCAAGCAAGGGCCGGATTGAGCGTCTGATTGATGCAATTGCGACGGAGTTCCAGTCCCATCTGATCGACCTTCGAAACACCTCCACATCCCTTGAAATCAGGGATGGCGCGGTCGAGAAAATGATCTCGCGCCAGGCTCCATTTGGTGTCATCGGCCTGAAGATTTTGGTATCTGACCCCGGCGATGCTGGCCGGTACATCGAGCACGCCTGGAATTTTAGCATCGGGATTACTGGATGCGTGTATACGCTTCTGGATGTCGATTACCAGAACGATGTTTGGATCGGAGATGAAACGTCAGCCGGTTTTGCGGGGCATGAGCACGTTGCCTACAAAACCGCCGAGCAAATGATGGCCTTTCACGGCGATGAATTCGGTATTGGTCAACTCTTCACTGAGAGGGTTGGCGCGTTGTGTCCGAGCTTGCTGGAAAAACCACCTCTGTTTTTCCGTCTACCGCGACGGGCGCCGCCAGCCTACCGATACACACTTGCGCCGGACCACGTCCGCGCAGCCTTGGGTCTTTCAACCGCCGACCCCACCATTTTGCTTGAAGTCATGATCAAGGAACACGGGATTGATCCCTACACAATCCTGCTGTCGTTCCAATCGGATACGAATTTCTGGCTGGTTGACCTGCCCGGTAAACTTGCCGATCGATACCAGCACGGGTTGATGGGACAAGACCTCGGTGAGCATCATACCAACCTGGAGGTTGGGGCAACCATAACCGCAGACACATCGAGGAGGACATACAGGTTTGCCATCGGCAGTCCCACTGACGAAAAACGGGATGGGAGCTCCTATTCGATGTCGGGAACTGTGTCGGCGCGCAGATACATGACTCCTTGGACATGAAATAAAGCCGCCGTTGGCCGACAATAGCCTTGGCCCCCTATCGCAGCTCGCACGAGAAGTTGAATTATACAATCAATCACTTGGGAACTGAGTATTGGTGCGGATGGAGGGACTTGAACCCCCACGCCTTGCGGCACCAGAACCTAAATCTGGCGTGTCTGCCAATTTCACCACATCCGCATCGCAGGAGCCTGGACGCTCCGCGTTTGAAGCGGGGCCTCTATACCACCCCGACTTTTTCCGTCAAAGGAAAAAGAGCGCCGTAGCTACTCCAGACGCATAACTTGTCCACAAGCTCTGGAGGCAAGCATGATCAAGTCCACAAATGCGAACCTAAAGATACACCATCGCCACAGCAAAACCGACAAGTCCGAGCAGAAAGACAATCCCAATCTTAACAGTCAACCTGTTTACATGGGCGTCAAAGAGTTCCGCAAGCGCCTCTTTCGTCAAAAGCTCGTCTTCCAACGGCAAGAGCTCGTCTAACTCCTGTTTCGTCAAAGGACCTTCAGACACATAATCCCGCGCCATAAAGGCAAATTTGTCCGCTTCAGGCTGGGATATGCCAACGCTTTGAAGGTATTTCGAGTATCCAAGCGTATCAAACATGATCGACAAACCGCGCCTCCCAATTACGAACTCTCATAAAACCAGAACATACAATAGCAACTGTTACCCAGGATTGCGACGTTCCAACCACTCAAGCATTCCGGCAATCGGCTCCCTCAACGCTGCCGGCAGATCTTCCGCAATAAGGCCAGGGCCGGCGGCCCGACCGGCCGCGCCATGTAGCCAAACCGCCTGACAGGCTGCTTCAAATGCTGGAACTCCTTGTGCCAGCAGGCCGGCCGCGATGCCTGCCAGCACATCACCGGACCCGGCGGTTGCCAGAAACGGCGGCGCATTGCAGTTGATCGCGGCCCGGCCGTCCGGTGCTGCAATGACTGTGTCGGGGCCTTTTAAAATGAGTATTGCACCGGAACGGCGTGCGGCCTCCCGCGCCCGTGCAAGCTTGTCGAGGCTGGTTAGATCCGGAAAAAGACGCTGAAACTCGCCGTCATGCGGCGTCAGGATAGCTGACGATGCGTTTTCTTTGATCAAATCAAATAGCTTCTGCGTTTTTTTTAAGAAACTGGTCAAGGCATCGGCGTCCAGCACCAAGGACCGCCCTGTCGCGATAATGGCCTCGACAGCTGCCTGTGTGTCCTCTCCGATCCCGTATCCCGGTCCGATCAAAACGGCATTCAGACGCGGGTCGGACAGAAATTCCGCAATCGCTTCAGGACCGGAGACCTTTTTCAGCATCACCGCCGTCAAATGCGATGCGTTGACCATCATGGCGTCTGGCGGCGATGCCAGAGTGACGAGCCCCGCCCCGGTCCGAAGCGCAGCCATGGCTGCGAGCCGCGCTGCACCGGTGCTGGCCATGGGTCCACTGAAAACGACCGCGTGGCCTTTTGAATACTTGTGGCCATCCACCGCCGGGCGCGGCCAGCTTGCAAGCCAGAGGTCCGGTTTGTTTTCAAAGGCCGCGGGCCCGATTGTGTCGAGTACGCCTGTTTCAATTCCGATCTGAGCGACCGTGATGGAACCGCATAATCCGCGGCCGGGGAATAGCAGATGTCCGGGCTTTTTCAGAAAGAATGTAACGGTTGCATGCGCCTTGATCGCACTCCCCATGATCTCTCCGGTCGCACCGTTGATGCCGGATGGCAGGTCCACCGCTATGATTGCAGCGCTTGATCCATTTACAGCTTCAACCAGCTCGGCCGCTGGACCGGACAGCGGACGATCCAATCCTGCTCCGAACAACGCATCGACGATCACATCGGCCCCAGTGAACCGGTCTGCCATATGCCCGATCAGCTGATCTCCGGATGTGAGGATCTCAAATGGCAGGGTCATAGCCGCAAAGGCTGCAGCAGCGTCCCCCTTCAAGCCGGACGGGGATTTGAGGAGATCGACCCGGACATCATACCCCTTTTCTGCCAAGAGCCGTGCGGCAACAAATCCGTCGCCGCCATTGTTGCCTGCCCCGCAAAGGATATGAATGCACCCTCCCGCCGGTGCGTGGTTTGCGGCCATACCGGCTACGGCTGATCCAGCGCGCTCCATCAGATCCAAGCCCGGAAGGCCACTCTCGATCGTCAAACGGTCTGCCTGACCCATTTCGTCCGGAGTGAGTAGCGCTGCCGTCATGACCATCCTTCGTGTGCCCAACAAAATGGAGGTTGTTCTGCGTTATCATACGCATCTCTAACGGCAATTCACCCCGCAACTAGATCAGTCAGACGCCCGGCATTGAGGCGACCTCCGGCAAGACCAGGCACCGGGACCCACTCAACTGCACACTTTGTAATCATAATGTCTAATTTTTATGCAAACTTGTCGAGCAGCCTCACTCTGACGCCTCGACTTTCGCGATAACTTGCTAAAAATAGCGGCGGAATCCTGCCGGGATGGAAAACCTGACAATCAGAACGACAATTGGCACGCTTCGTGCTTTTGCATGGCAACAGCTCTCAGCTGACCCGAGCCAGTGCGTTTTAGTCTGGCAATGGTCCGAAAGAAGAGCGTTCGGGCAGACCCTGCCATTACATGTGGAGAGAGACATACGGTGATGAAAAAGATCGAAGCGATCATCAAACCTTTCAAACTCGATGAGGTCAAAGAAGCTCTTCAAGAAGTCGGCCTGCAGGGCATCACAGTGACCGAGGCCAAGGGATTTGGCCGCCAGAAAGGTCACACCGAACTTTACCGTGGCGCTGAATACGTTGTCGACTTCTTGCCGAAGGTCAAAGTCGAAATCGTGCTTGGATCGGACATGGTGGACAAGGCTGTCGAGGCGATCCGCAATGCTGCCCAGACCGGTCGTATCGGTGATGGCAAGATTTTTGTCTCAAACATCGAAGAGGCAGTCCGCATCCGGACCGGCGAGTCCGGCACCGACGCCATCTGACACCCACCTGTTCCGGCATTTCGCCGCACACCCAATTCCGGACTATCCGCGCCGAGGCAAACACCTTAAACACTCTGCCGGACCGGGACCAAAACCCAAACGTTCACACGAAAAATCAAAGGGATGGACATAATGACCACCGCTGCTGATATTCTGAAACAAATTCAGGAAAAAGACATCAAGTTCGTCGATCTGCGCTTCACCGACCCGCGCGGCAAGATGCAGCACGTCACCATGGACGTTGCACTGGTTGATGAAGACATGTTCGCTGAAGGCGTTGCCTTTGACGGCTCCTCCATCGCGGGCTGGAAGGCCATCAACGAATCCGACATGATGCTCATCCTGGATCCGGAATCGGCTCACATCGACCCGTTCTTCGCCCAATCCACCATGGCGATCTTCTGCGACATCGTAGACCCGATCACCGGCGAAGCGTACAACCGTGATCCGCGCATGACCGCGAAGAAGGCAGAAGCCTACGTCAAGTCCGGCGGCTTCGGCGACACCATCTACATTGGCCCGGAAGCCGAATTCTTCATGTTTGACGACGTCCGCTTCAACGCCGACCCGTACAACACCGGCTTCATCCTGGACAGCTCCGAACTGCCGTCCAACATGGGCTCCGAGTATGAGACCGGCAACATGGGCCACCGCCCACGCACAAAAGGCGGATACTTCCCGGTCCCGCCAGTCGACAGCGCGCAGGACATCCGCTCCGAAATGCTGTCCGTCATGAGCGAAATGGGCGTTCCGACTGAAAAGCACCACCACGAAGTGGCTGCTGCCCAGCACGAACTCGGCATGAAGTTCGACAACCTGACCTCCTGCGCCGACAACATGCAGGTCTACAAGTATGTTGTTCACCAGGTTGCTCATGCCTATGGCAAGTCCGCAACCTTCATGCCGAAGCCTGTTTTCGGCGACAACGGCACCGGCATGCATTGCCACCTGTCCATCTGGAACAACGGCGAGCCGACCTTTGCCGGCAACCAGTATGCGGATCTTTCCGAGACCTGCCTGTACTTCATCGGCGGCATTCTGAAGCATGCCAAAGCCCTTAACGCTTTCACCAACCCGTCCACCAACTCCTACAAGCGTCTGGTCCCGGGTTACGAAGCACCGGTTCTTCTCGCCTACTCCTCGCGTAACCGGTCTGCGTCTTGCCGCATCCCGTTCACGTCTTCTCCGAAAGCGAAACGCGTTGAAGTCCGCTTCCCGGATCCGACCGCGAACCCGTACCTCTGCTTCTCTGCCCTGCTGATGGCTGGCCTTGACGGCATCAAAAACAAGATCCATCCGGGCGATGCGATGGACAAGAACCTCTACGATCTGCCGGCTGAAGAACTGGCCGAGATCCCGACGGTTTGCGGCTCGCTGCGTGAAGCTCTCGAAGCTGTTGACGCTGATCGTGAGTTCCTCAAAGCAGGCGGCGTCTTTGACGACGACCAGATCGATGCTTACATCGAACTGAAGATGGAAGAAGTCGAGCGTTACGAGATGACCCCGCATCCGGTCGAGTTCGATCTCTACTACTCTGTCTAAGACAGTTTAGGCGTCAAACACGGAAAGCCCCGGTCACTCGACCGGGGCTTTTCTTTTTGATCCGATGAAACCTTGAAAGAGGCAGGGCCGAACCCTCGCTGGCAGTTTACTGCGCCGGCCGTGGGTCAGTTCTCGCCTGTAAGCGCGCTAACAGAAGCAGCTCCGGTGTATTTCTTTAGCATGTCGGCCTGATAGCCATCTCGGATAATACTGTCGAGACCGTTTTGCATACGCTTGAGCAATGCTTCATCGGTCTCCGGGTTGCAGGCGAGCGCATTTCCAATGATGTCGCCAAATCCATGGACCATCTCAATCTCAACACCTTGCTGCACAAGCGTGTGGAACGTCATGCTGGAGATCGCGGCAAGGTGTAACCGATCTTGAACCAGCTGACGGATCACCGTTTCCACATCATCAAAATAATCGAGACTGCTGAAACCCTGGGTCTTCAAGACATACTCGGCGTAGTCGCTCCGCTGAGTGCCGACGGAAAATTTTCCAACAATTTCACCCAGGTCCGACGGGATCTGTGATCCGGCCTTCTTGATCAGGAACAGCTCAGCACCACCGAGCGGTGATATCCAGGCAAAGGTCTCGGCTCTTGCCGGTGTATAGGCGGTGGTGAAGACACAATGGTTTTTTCTGTTCTCAGCCAACCAAAAGGCCCGCGACCACGGGAGAATCTCCATGGTGAATTCAATGTTCTCCCGGACCATGATTTCGCGCACCTGATCCGCGCCCAGCCCAACGATGTCTCCGTCTTTCATGAAATTGAAGGGCGGATAGTTCTCCGTCACAAGATGAATTTCAGCCGCCTGCGCCTGCTCCGCCACGGTCAAAAGACCGCAGATGAAGCCGACCGAGCTGATCGCATTCCGCACCGATTTAAATCGACCGTTCATAATCAGATTTACCGGATCCTGTTATTTCCGATGATATTTACGCAGCGAAGTCTTACAAATTGCTTGAGTGGTATACCTGACGGCCTGCGCAAACGTCAGTTTTGATCCAGCCAGTCCTTCAAGGATGGCCGGAAGCTCGTCCCCTTCCCATACATGGCGGGAGACGCGATCATTGCATTAAGCACAGCCTCCTGTGTGGTTTCCGCTGCGGCCTGAAACAGAAGATCGATATTCCCTTCATGCATATAATCGCGCGCGATCAGATCGCGTTCTGAATTATGCGGTATCTTGTGGGCCGTTGAGAACGCAAAACCGATGTCGCCACTGCCGTTACCGTAGAATGAGCCGAGCCGGGCAAGACCGGCGCCTGCACGGCGGGCAATCCGTTTCAGCTGCCGGCTTTCGAGCGGCACATCAGTTGCAAAAACAATGATGACAGAACCGCGCTCTTCCGGAGCTGCCATGCCCTCAGGAGATGGCCTGCGCCCATCCGGCAGCACCAGGTCCCCGGCCCTGCCAAAGTTTGCCTGAACCAACGCACCCAGCGTGAAGGTCCTTTCCTCCAGTTCAAACTGCCGGGATGCGGACCCGATCCCGCCTTTGAATCCGAAACAACTGATACCGGTCCCAGCTCCGACACTGCCTTGCTCAAAGTCTTCTGAGGCTGCCACAAGCGCCGCATTAGCGTCCTCTTCGGTCAGCGCAATCGCGTTGATATCACTGAGATATCCGTCGTTGCATTCCATGACGACCGGATTGACTGTCCCTTTCGCGCGGTCAATCTGAGGGTTTTGCTGCAACTCCCGACGGATCAATGCGTGAATGCCTTCTGCCACGCCAAAGGTGTTGGTGAGCAGGATCGGGGTTTCCAGGGTTCCCAATTCCTCCACCTGGATCAGGCCAGCGCTTTTGCCAAAGCCGTTGATGACGTCGCTGGATGCCACAAGCTTATCCAAAAACAGATTGCCCGGATGCGGGACGATGGCCGTGAATCCCGTTTGCAAGTCACCATCGATTACTGTCTTGTGCCCGACCGTGATACCCGCGACATCCGTGATCAGGTTTCGGGGTCCGGGTTGCATGGCCCCACAGATCAGTCCGTGGGCACGAGCTGGCGATACGTTTGTCGGCCTCATAACGGGTTCGCTCCATTCAACGGGAAATAAATAAATAGGCTAATATCCGGAGACTTAACGTTCCAAAACGTTTAAGCCTTCATCCGGCGCTGGCGGGACAAAGTATTTGGTAACCGCTTCAAATTGCTCATCACTCACAGAAAACGGATGGCCACCGCTGGCATTGCGCGCCCGCAGCCGTTCCTTGCAGATCTCGTTAGAAACATTGAGGTAATGGAGCGTGTGATCGCTTCCGCTGTTTTCAGCAACACGCCGCATCCAGACGCGCGTCCCCGGCGTGTTGGCCGGAAAGTCGAGAACCACGGACACGCCGGTTTTCAGAAGCCCAATGACATGGGGCTCCATGACAGCTCGTAGCCTTGCCGAGACACGCACATAGTCTTTGATTGTCGACATTTCAGGCCCGAACAATTCGGCCAGCCAAATGTCTTCGCTTATCAAAACCGTTGCCGGTTGGCTGGAGAGTTCACCGGCAAGCGTTGACTTTCCAGAGGCGATCTTGCCGCACAGGATATGGAGATGTCCGAGTGTCATGGAGAAGCCTGTTGGAACCCGCCGGTCGGATATTTGTCATTTGAGGCCACGAAAGTGGCACCAGACCGGCAGATTCGCAACGACGGCTTATGCTTGGAGCACTTTATCAGCGCGCCAGCAACGTCTCCAGGCCAATCACGAGAAGGGTCAAGAACAGGAAGTAGGCAGCAAACCGGCCGTGGTCGGTGCCGTCGATCACGACCTTGCGCAACAGCGACCCGAAGATATCAAGCAAGGAAACCGTTACGAGGATGATCAATAGGATCGCGGCGCCAGCCGAGTAGTCAAAGCCGCGCAGGGCTTCTGAGAGCGACATGCCAATACCGCCCGCGCCAACAATGCCAAGCACGGTCGCAGAGCGCACATTGGCTTCAAACCGGTAAAGGGAATAGGAAATCCAGAGCGGCAGAACCTGCGGCACGACACCGTAGACGATCTCTTGAATAGCCGGAGCGCCTGTTGCCTTGATGCCCTCAACCGGACGCGGATCGATCGCCTCCACGGCTTCTGAAAAGAGTTTTGCGAGCGTGCCCGTCGTGTGGATCGTCAGCGCCAAAACACCTGCCAGTGGTCCAAGACCAACAGCCGCCACAAAGATCAGGGCAAATACTAGTTCATTGATCGCCCGGAAGGCATCCATGAGCCTGCGCACTGGGAACACGATCCAGTAAGGCGCAATGTTGGACGAGGACAGCAAACCAAAGGGAACCGCCAAGATCACCGACAGAAAGGACCCCCAGACCGCCATTTGAACGGTTTCGAGCATCAAATCGAAATAGCTGTGCCAATACCGGAAGTTCGGCTTGAGAAAGTCTTCCAGCAGCATGGCCATGTTGCCACCGCCGGTGAATACCTGGCCCATGCGGTGCATATCCGCCGGATGAAAACTCCAGACCAGCATGACGATCAAACCGCCCCAGATCAGAACGTCAAAGACTTTCTCCTGAGTGGTTCGACCCGGAACCTCAAGAACGGGCTCGCCCGTGTTGAGCACGTTTACAATACTGGTCATGGAAGGTGTCCTGTGCGGAGATCAAACAAGGGCATGAGGGACATCCCCTCATGCCGATGCGTTGCGCTGATTACTTGCGCGGGCGGGCAGCAGCGGCTGCGCGGATTTCTTCGATCTTGGTGTTGATTTCCAAGATTTTCGCGGTCCGTTCGTCGTCGGAATAGGTGTCGTCACCTTCGATGGACATGCGCTGACGGATCTGATCCATTTCGTAGAACGGCCACAGCTGGGCGTTGGACGACGGAATGAACGGCCCCATGTCGATCATGGCCAGGTTCTCACGCGCCTTGGCCACTTCCTCGTCGGTGCCCTGACGGCCATAGGTCATGAAGAAATAAATGATTTTCGACTTGATGCTTTCATCGAGCTCCGGACGCCAGGCCATCGGATCAGACGCAATCAGCGGAGAACGCCAGATTTCCTTCAGTTCGGCAAACAGTTCCGGCTTGGCGTTTTTCAAGCGGGAATACATGCCGGTAGAGGATGCAACAGCTGCATCAACCTGTTTGGTTGCAACCGAAATCAGGTTGGTCTCGTGGTTGGCGTTGCGAAGGGTCTTGAAGCAGTCCTTCGGGTTCACGCCTTCTTTGGCAAAAACGAAGGTGGACGGGACAAGGAAACCGGACGTGGAATTCGGATCGCCGATGCCGAAATTCAGATCCTTGTTGCACGCCATGACATCTTCATAGGTGAGGCCGGAATCCTTGTGTGTCACCATCACCGACCAGTAACCACGATCCCCGGTCGCTTCGGTCGTTTGAGCAAAAATCTCGGCCCCAGCGCGGTCAACTGCAACCATAGCAGACTTGTTGCCGTACCAGACAACGTCGACCTTGTCGAAACGCATGCCTTCGATCACACCGGCATAGTCAGCAGCAAAGAAAGGCTTCACCGGCATACCGAGGGAGGCTTCCATGGCTTCCAGGAACGGGCCCCACTTCTCACGCTGCGCAGAGCTGGATTCAGTGGAAAGAATGCCGAAGTAAAGTTCTTCCGGGTTTTCACGTTCGGCAAGCGCCGGGCCGCTCAAACCAACCATAATCGCTGCAGACGCAGCAATGCGAGTAATCAATTTCATCACGATTTCTCCCCTGGAGAGATTCAGGCCGTCGCCGGGATTGGCGCGGTCCCAAAGTCTTCGGCATCCGGCAGCACAAGTTCTTCGCTGGCCTCACCGTAGATTTCGCGCAAAAACTGGGTCGTAAGAGCATGGCTCGGACCGTCGTAAACGATCTGTCCGGCCCGCATGGCGATCGTCCGCTTGCAGTACCGGCGGGCATATTCGACCTGGTGCAAGGAAACGACCACGGTCGTGCCGTCTTCTTCGTTGATCTTGGACAGGATCCCCATCACGCGCTTCGCCGAAGCCGGATCCAGGGACGCAATCGGTTCGTCGGCCAAAATGATTTTCGCCCCTTGAACGATTGTCCGGGCGATGGCCGCGCGCTGCTGCTGGCCGCCCGACAGTGTAGACGCCCGCTGACGCGCCTTTGTCTCAATGCCAACGCGCTGCAGGGCGCGCATTGCAAGCTGCTTTTCTTCTGATGAGAAAAAACCAAACAGACCACGCCAAACCGGCACTTTCCCAAGCAGACCAGCAAGCACATTGGTCAAGACACTCAGTCGCGGCACCAGATTGAACTGCTGAAACACGACACCGATTCCGGTTCGCGTCGCCGAGATGTTTTTGGAGATGGCGCCGCTGTCTTGAACTGGGTGCCCATTGATCGAGATCTGACAACAGCCACTATTCTTGTCTCCAGCCACCAGACCGGAAATATGGCGGATCAAGGTGGATTTTCCCGAGCCGGACGCGCCGATCAGCGCAACGAACTCACCATCGGCGACCGTCAGATCGACGCCATCCAAGGCGCGGATGCCACCCCGGAACGTTTTGAACAATCGTTTTACCGTAATCGCAGACATCGACGCCTCCTTGACTGGGAGGGTCGTAACAAAAGCGCCGACTGCGTGAGTGAAGGATTGGTGTCATTCTGATGAAATCTGCCGAGCTCAAGACCTGCGCACTAGGCCGTGTGGACGAAATGCATCTCCAATTCGTCCACACGGCCTAGGGAGCATTGTTTGGGAACAAAAACTTATCCCAAAAAACGAAAGGCCCCCAATTGGAGGCCTTCGTTTAAAACTCTTGTATCTGCTTGATCAGTAGCAGACCCGGCGATAACCGACGACAACATAGCGGTGTTCATAAGGGTTCCACCGGCGGACGGCCTGGTTGTGGCAGCGGACGGGCGCGGCATATCTGGGCTGAACCTGACTGGCGATGATGGCGCCCGCAGCAAGCCCTATGATGGCCCCGGCAGCAACAGCGCCCGCCCGGTTTCCGGCATGGGCTTCAGTCGGCGAAACTGAGACCGCGGCCGTGGCGAGGGCAGCGGCTGCAACTGTTGCGATTGCGAATTTCCTAAACATTTCAACTCCCCCTCAGGATGAACATGCGCTCTTCAGCGCCAACACCTGCACCTTAGGATGAGACCGCCCTTACTGCTGTGATTGGGGTCACGCTTGCTGTTTTTTGCGCAGGATTGCTCACCGCGCCGTCTCCATGACCCGATCTGCGATCCTTCGTCATGGAAATTGCGCAGGAAACGAAGCTCGCCAAACCTTTGAAGACCGAACTTTTAGACCCTGTGCAATTTACATCATTGCTTTGCCGGTATAGAGCCATGCCCAACAGGCAAATGGCCACACGACAGTTGCATCTAACGGGCAGACACATGAGCGAGTTCAAGTCAGAGTTTTTGAAAGTTCTTTCCGAGCGCGGGTTCGTTCACCAGATCTCGGATCCTCAAGGTCTCGACGAGCTCTGTGCCAAGGAAACCGTGACCGCCTATATTGGCTTCGACTGCACGGCGCCGAGCCTGCATGCCGGGTCGCTTGTGACCATCATGATGCTCTACTGGTTCCAGCAGACCGGCCACCGGCCGATCGCACTTATGGGCTCCGGGACAACACGGGTCGGCGATCCGACCGGCAAGGATGAAAGCCGCAAGGTTCTGTCCGATGAAACCATCGAAGAGAACAAAGCCGGCATCCGGAAGGTCTTTGAAAAACTTCTTACCTTCGGTGATGGTCCGACTGATGCCCTGATGATGGACAACGCCGACTGGCTGCTCAAGTTGAACTACATGGAGTTCCTGCGAGACATCGGCCGGCATTTCTCGGTCAACCAGATGATCCAGCGCGATTCCGTCAAGCTGCGCCTGGAGCGGGAACAGCATCTGTCCTTCCTGGAATTCAACTACATGCTCCTTCAAGGGTATGACTTTCTGGAGATCTACCAGCAAACCGGCTGCAGCCTGCAAATGGGCGGATCTGACCAGTGGTCCAACATCCTGTCCGGTGTGGATCTCATCCGCCGGAAAGAATCCAAGGAAGCCTTCGCGCTCACCGCCCCGCTTCTGACGACCTCCTCCGGCGCAAAGATGGGCAAGACGGCGGCCGGCGCGGTCTGGCTCAACGAGGAACAGCTGTCGGCCTATGACTACTGGCAGTACTGGCGCAATACCGAAGATGCGGATGTCGAGAAATTCTTGAAGCTCTTCACAATCCTGCCGCTTGACGAGATCAGCCGGCTGGCAGCGCTCGATGGGGCTGGCATCAACGAGGCCAAGAAGGTGCTGGCCACCGAAGCCACCGCGATGATCCACGGGCGGGAAAAAGCGGAAGCGGCCGCTGAAACTGCGCGCAAGGCATTCGAAGAGGGCCAATCCGCCGAAGGTCTGCCGACTGTTGAAGTGGCAAGTGCCGACCTTGAGGCCGGGCTGGGTGTTTTAAACGCCTTTGTCACGGCCGGGCTGTGCGCATCCAACGGCGATGTCCGCCGCAACATCAAGGGTGGCGCCGTCAAGATCAACGACAAGGGCGAGCAGGATGCCAACCGTCAACTCACCCCGGCGGATGTGACCGAGGACGGCATCATCAAGCTGTCCCTCGGCAAGAAGAAACACGTTCTCCTGAAGCCAGTCTGATCGGCCAACTGACCGACATGAAAAGCCGGGCACTCCCTGCCAGGCTTTTTTGTTGTCAGGTTGCTATTCCGGCTGGAACTCAAACATCCGGCGGAAGATGCCGGGGGCGATCGCTGAAATTGGATTGACCGACAGTACCGGGTCGGACAAGGACCCGGACAAGCGATAGGTCACACCGATCAACCCTTCCCCCGTACTTCCGCCAAGCGCAAACCCCAAGAGCGGGATCTTGGAAAAGAAATTGTTCAGCGCATAGATCGGCACGAATGTTCCGGTGAGATTGAGCGTCTGCTGTTTGAGATCCACCGTGCCGGCCACCGTGCCGCCAAGAGCGTTGCCCTGCAACGCGCCGCGGCTGATCGTCATCTGATCCCCTTCCCGGGTGAAATTGATGTCGAGCGTTTCAAATGAAGCCGTGCCGCGCGCGCCTTCCGCAGTGTTGACCTGGGGCTGGCGCACGATCACGCGGCTTGCCTCATCGCGCGTGTTCAAGTTGGTCGTGCTGATGCGCTGAATGGCCGGATCTTCCGTAATGACCAGCGAACGCACCTTGAAATCGCCCACCCAACTGTCGGCGTCGGCCATGGCAACACTCAAGGTTCCCCGCCCGCCGCGCATACGTTTGTAAAGATCCAAAAACGCCAGCATGGCGCCCGTATCGTCAAAGCGCCCGTCTGCCTGTTGCGCACCGCCATTGCTCGTCAAGGTAAAACGGAAGTCTGAGCTGCCACCCACGAGCCCGCTGATATCGGCGGCCATCAAGCCGCGGGCTCCGGTGTCCACCCGGCCCCTGACGTTCCCCATCCAGCGTTTGTTGAACCCGGTCATCCGGTCAAGATCCACGGCGATCCGGGCCCCGTCGGCAAAATCGCCGGCGCCTTGGCTCCCTCCCGGACTTCTAAGGCTCTGGATCAAGCCACGGCCATCGAAATTCTTGCCGGAAAAGATAATGTCATACCGGCCGCTGTCCGCCCGGGTGATGTCGATTTGCGCATCATCGCCTGGCCGCAGCTGGAACCGCGGAAAGGATGCTTCAGTAAGCTCGCCAGTCGCGGACAGGTGGATTTGACCAAAGATATCCGCACCTTCCGAAACCAGCTCGAAGTCCTGGACGACTTTTTTATCGTCGGTTTCGATCAGCTTGAAGGAGGCGGACGCCGGTACACCCTTTGCCTTTCGCCAACCAAGCGCCTGAAGCCGGACTTCGGTCTCTTGAAGATCGATGCTGATGTTCTGACCGCCCTCGGCCTTGCCCGCGCTGACCGTCATCGGGCCATCCAGGAAAGCTGTCAGATCAATTCCACGGGCCTTCAGCTGATCTGCTGTCACGGACGCCACGACATCCTGACGCCGTGGGTCGCCTGCTCCAGATAGCGGGACCACCAGGTTGATATCCGCGTTCAGACCGTCAAACTCACCGTTGCCGGAGATCACGATTTGGCTGCGATCTGCCTCGATCGACAGATCAGCATTTTGGATCTGGTGACCCATGATCGGGTTCTCGTCAGAGAAGTCTTCCGATCGGCCGACCGCTTTCCAGGTGACATCGTCCATGTCGATCACGCGTTCCATCGGGAAACTCGCGGTAATATCGACAACGCCGCTCCCTGTCACACCACCGGTTTTCAAGTTTGCACGGTCGAGAACCTCAAACGGTTTTGCATTCAACAATGCACCGATTTCTGCGTTCCCACCTTCCAGCCGTGTCTCGACCTTTGCGATCTTTCCAACACGCAGAGGCAGGTTGTGGATCTCAAAAACCGTCTCAGGAACGACGACATCATCTTCCCCGGGCAGATCGGCTGTGCCACCGCTGGCCTTGACGGTCAGGACCTCGTTTTCGATGGTCATGGTTCCGGACAGGCCATCCACCACGGCAACATCGCCGACCGGCGCAACAGCGCCGTCAACGAAGCTCATGGTCATTTCCATATCGTCGCCAGACCAGCCTGCGTCCGGATCGAGGTGATTGAAGGCAGGTGGGCGTATGGCGGCTGTGAAGGACACTGTTTCGATCAGACCGGCCTTAATCCGTTCGATGATCCATTTGCGTGCCGGCGGCACCAATGTGATCGGCCAAACCTTTTTCGCAAGGGAGATCGGGATCTGTTCGCCATCAACGGCAATCGCCAAGTATGGCCCATCCGAACCGAATTGTATGTTCACAACACCCGTTGCGCTTGCCTTGCCCGAGCGCACCGAAAAGCGGCTGATATCAATTTGCTTCTCAGCCAAATTGAACCTGCCCTGGACAGTGGCACCATCCAGCATTTGCGGCGGTTCACGCACATCCAACGGTCCGACCTGGGGGTGCTCGGTTTCAAGGCGGAAGTCCCACACCGGTTCATTACCGATTGGTTGATCAATCTGTCCAGAAAAGAAGATCCTCGTATTGCCCCGGATAAAATGGGACGTCTGGATATCGATCGGCTTGTCTGGCCCGCGGTAAACTGCAGACAACGCGACATCATCGAAAGCCACCAGCGTCCGACCCATCTGGAACCAGCCGTTTTGGACCCTCGCAACGGCGTTCGCAGAGATCAGTTCCCCATTTTCATCCAGTACGCTGTCGAGTTTCGCCGACGCCGGCAGTCTCAATCCCTTGCCATAGGCCGTTGCCGCATCGGGCCCCAGAAGTTCGGCGAGTGTAATCCCGTTGACGACGGCCGCCATGCGGGTGCCTTGCCCTGTCCTGGACGGCGATCTCAGGAAATCCAGCCGCCAGGACGTCACCTGCCCGCCAATACGTGCGCTGGCAGAAATTTCGCCGGCAGGAGACCGGAAAACATCCGCGTCGATGTTCCTGAAGGATCGGGGCGCCGGTCCCGTAATGTCAAATGTGCCGTCAGAGACCGTAACGGAGGTCAGCCCCCGGCGGGCGAACTGATCATCGATCACATTTCCAATACGATTGACGGCTTCCGACAACTGGCTGATCTCGGGAACCACAGCCGGTCCGCCCTTCAAGGCGATCGTAATTTGCGGTGCATCCAGATGAAGCGACGCAAATCGGATTTCCCCCGACCAAAGGGCGGATCGGGTCAACGGCGCTTCTAGCCGTGGAAGCTCCAGTGTGACCGGTGCGCCGCCGCTGATATCAACACGCACATCTTCAATGACGATCCGGATCCCGTCATCGGCTGTAAAGTCTACACTGGCGCTTTCAACCGAAAGGGTGACGGGCCCGCGCGTTCCCTGCGATGCCAGAAGATTTCCAAGAAAAGGAACGGTGACCGGGCCTGAGGCAAAGATCGCGCCCACGAACACGATAAGGCCGACAAAGACCAGACCACTGGCCAAACGCAGAAGTCTGCGGCGTTTCCATGGGGCCGGTTTGGGCAGTTCGTCTTTCATTCCGTCCGGTTGCGACAATTACATTCCGTCCGTTGTCCCTCGGGCAACCTGCGGGATATCTCTTCAACTGCGTACTATTCCAAGAAGCCCGCACATCCGTTGCATTGAACGAGTCGTATCAATGCATATGATAATGTGAAACAAGCACCAAAAGCGATAGCCGCTTCCCACCCAACTGCCGAATTCGGCATTAACGCACAAAACTTGACAGAAGGATGGCGACATGAGCGATCTGGCCATAGGCGACGCTGCACCTGAATTTGATCTTGAGGCAGACGGCGACAGCCGTATCACCTTGAGCGACCTCAAGGGCAAACCGGTCGTTGTGTATTTCTACCCGAAGGACAACACACCGGGCTGCACCAAAGAAGCGATTGCCTTTACCGACAACATCGACGCCTTCAAAGATCTTGGCGCAACGATTGTCGGGATTTCACCGGACAGTGCCCGCAAACACGACAATTTCATTGCCAAACACAATCTTGCGGTGCGTCTCGGCGCCGACACCGACAACGCGACTGCCGAGGCTTATGGCGTGTGGGTCGAAAAGGCCATGTACGGTAAAAAGTACATGGGCGTTGAAAGAGCCACATTTCTGGTGGACGCAGACGGAAAAATCGCTCAGATCTGGCGCAAAGTGAAAGTGCCCGGACATGCTGAAGCCGTTCTTGAGGCTGTAAAGGCCCTCTAGTATTGCATCCCCCGGCGCGCTGATAACGAAGTCAGACGCTCAGATGACAAACACACAAACTCAGCCGGTGCCGGCGAACCTTGTTGCTGGCGCCCGCGCCATTGTCGAAGCAGCCGATACAACCGAAAAGGTCCGGCTCGCCTATGCTGTTTCCAAGGCCTGGTTCAAACGCGACCTGGCTCTCGGTTCACCATCAAAAGACGGCCAGATGCCGGACCGTCCCGGACGGCCGAACAAGCCGGAGTTGCTTGCCCCGCGCGACATGCCGAAACGAAAGCTGTCGGGTACCGCCGGCCGGCTGGCCCTGATCCACTCCCTCGCCCACATAGAACTCAATGCGGTTGACCTGACCTGGGATCTGATCGGGCGGTTTGCGCACGTGCGGCTGCCACGATCCTACTATGATGACTGGGTCCGGGTGGGGCTTGAGGAAGCCAAACACTTTTCAATGTTGCAGGACCGCCTCGGCCAACTCGGCGCATCCTACGGAGACATGCCCGCCCATGATGGTCTTTGGCAGGCAGCCCAAGACACCGGTCACGATCTCGCCGCGCGGCTTGCAATCATTCCCCTCGTTCTGGAGGCCCGCGGGCTCGATATCACGCCGCCAATGATCGAGAAGGCCCGAAGCTTGGGAGATGAAGACACAGCCAAATGCCTGGATGTGATTTACCGCGACGAAAAGAACCACGTTGCGTTCGGTGCCAAGTGGTTCCGATTCTTGTGTGATCGACAAGGGATTCGCCCAGAACCAGCGTTTCACAGCTATGTACGCAAGCATTTTCGTGGCGCTTTGAAACCGCCATTCAACGATCGCGCGCGATCCGAGGCAGGCTTAACCCCCGGTTTTTACAAGCCTCTTGCCAGATTAACCGGCTGAAAACCCGCATTTGAAGACGAATTGTTAACCTTAAGGAATTCTAATCATCACAGGTGAAATGCAGAATGCAGCAGTGATCGAGTGATGACCCAAAAGCGCCCAGAAATGACGCGGACCTACCAAGTGCCCCACACAGAGGCACCGCACCGGGAGTCTTTGAAAGGCGATTTGAGAACGACCACCTATATCCTCCGACCGGTTCATCTGATTACCGGCGCCTTGACGTGCATCGCGGCGACCCTGATCGTAACCGGTGCCATCAGTTATCAGGTCATGCGATCCGGCATGGTGGCGGAAGTCAATGCTGAGCGCACCGAGGTCGCACTCCAGTACCAGGACCGCATTGCGCGCCTCCGCGCAGAAATCGAGCGTCTCAACAGTCGGCAGTTGGTTGACCGGGAAAGCGTCGAAATCCAGGTGATGGATGTTCTGCGCCGCCAGCAAGACCTCAATCAGCGCCACACGATCGTCGCCGACCTGATGGCCCGCGCTGAGAGCGTCGGGATCTACCTCAACACTGGCAAGCCGGTTCCGGCCCAAAAACCAGCGATAGATGAAGGCCGGATTGCAGCAGCCCCCAAAGGCGATCGCACGGCCATGGGCGGCGAAAACGAAGTAATCTCGGAGCCTGTCAAGGCGCTGGGCCTCAGGGACGCCTCGCGCAAGCCCTTTGATCCACTGTCCGTTCTTCAGGGCACTGACGCACCTACCGGCGATACCTTAAAAAAAAAGACTGAAAAACGCGCAGCCCTAGACGCCCTGAAAGCCGACATTTCAGATATGGGCACGGAAAGCACCGCTGCCGTCGACGCTATCACTGTCGCGACAGAAAGCCGGATCGAAGACATTCTCGGCATTACCAAACCACTCGTCCCCAACCTCAACAAGGCTGTTCGTAGATCCTCCAGTCTTGGTGGGCCGTTTGAGCCGCTTAGCCAGACAAGTTTTGCTAATCGGCTGCACCGGGCAAACACCGCGCTTGATACCCTGAAGCGGGTAAAGTTTGCGGCGCTCCGTCTGCCCGTCAAACGTCCGGTCCGCAACGGCACGCTCTCAAGCGGCTACGGTCCGCGCATGGATCCTTTCTTGAACCGGCTCGCCATGCACTCCGGTCTTGATTTCAAAGCCCCCTATGGCGCGCGCGTTTACTCTGCGGCCCCAGGTACGGTCATTTTCGCGGGCTGGAAAGGCGGCTACGGCAAAATGGTTGAAATCCGTCACGCCAACGGTTTCGTCACCCGCTACGCACACCTGAGCAAGATCCGGACGTCTGACGGCAGTCACGTTGTGGCCGGAGATGTGATCGGCAACATCGGCTCGACGGGGCGCTCAACCGGACCACACCTTCATTATGAGGTGCGCCAGAACGACCGACCGATCAATCCGGCAACTTTCCTCCGCGCTGGCGAGAGACTGGCGAATCTGACGCTGTAACAAAAAAGCGGCACCGAAGCGCCGCTTTCAATCTGGTCTCCAAGACTGATCAGCTTATTCAATATCCTCAACAACGACTTCGTCGCCGCCGAAGACCCGCTGTGCAAGTGCTGCTTCCATGAAGGAATCGAGGCTGCCGTCCAGCACGTCGTCCGGCGATGTGCTTTGAACGCCGGTCCGCAGATCCTTGACCAGCTGATAGGGCTGTAGAACGTAGGAACGGATCTGGTGGCCCCAGCCGATGTCGGTCTTGGACGCAGCTTCCGCGTTTGCAGCTTCTTCGCGCTTCTTCAGCTCCGCCTCATACAGGCGCGCTTTCAGCATGCCCCAGGCAGTTGCCCGGTTCTTGTGTTGGGAGCGCTCGGACTGACACTGCACGACAATACCGGTGGGCTGGTGCGTGATGCGCACAGCGGAGTCGGTCGTGTTGACGTGCTGGCCGCCAGCGCCGGAAGCGCGGTAGGTATCTATCCGGCAATCGCTCTCGTTCACATCGATCTCGATGCTGTCATCGATCACCGGATAAACCCAGGCACTGGAAAAGCTGGTGTGACGTCGGGCGTTGCTGTCGTAAGGCGAAATCCGAACCAGGCGGTGGACACCGGACTCCGTTTTCAGCCAGCCATAGGCATTCTCGCCCTTGATGAGCAGCGTTGCCGATTTTATGCCAGCCTCTTCACCGTCGTGGTATTCCAGAAGCTCAACCTTGTAGCCGCGCTTTTCCGCCCAACGGCGGTACATGCGCAGCAGCATGGAGGCCCAATCCTGGCTCTCCGTGCCGCCTGCCCCGGAGTTGATTTCCAGGTAGGTGTCGTTGCCGTCGGCCTCGCCGGACAGAAGCGAATTCAACTGCAGCTGATTGACCTTGTCCTTCAGCCCGCGCAGCGCCTCTTCCGCGTCTTCGACAACAGACTTGTCGTCTTCCATTTCACCGAGCTCGATCAGCTCGATGTTGTCCGCCAGTTCCTGTTCCAGCCCCTTCACGCCGTTGATGCCGTCATCAAGCTGCTGACGCTCGCGCATCAGTTTCTGGGCTTTGGCCGGGTCACTCCAGAGTTCGGGATCTTCAGAAAGAGCGTTCAGCTCCTCCAGTCTTACCAGGGCCTGATCCCAGTCAAAGATGCCTCCTCAGCAGGCTTATGGCCTGCTTGATTTCATCAACGATGGCTTCCATCTCGGCGCGCATCGGATACCTCTCTTATTGGTGAAAAGCCCGGAGCCTTGATTCAGGATCCGGGCTGAATTTGGAGCGGGAGATTAGCTTTCCGCAACTTTCCTGTAAACCACCGCCAACAGCGTTTGTGGCGATCGTTAGTAAAGTCCGCCGGTGCCTTGCAGAACCGCCTGTCCGGCTTCAGGCGACACATAGGTTGGAACACCCATTGTATCCTGGAACCCGATAACGGAATAGCTGTCCGGCGGGGCCATGCCCGGTTTGAAAGCCTCCAGGATCGCGCCCGGCGTTCCGCCCGCTGTCCGCAATCCGGTGTTCTTGTTGATCGGGATCAGCTGCAGTCCGCGCGGGACACGGAACTCCACCGGCGGCTTTTCGGCGAGAGCTTGCTTGACGAATTCGGTAAAGATCGGTGCAGCCACCTGCCCACCGGTCGCGCCGCGGCCCATCGGCTTGGGATTGTCGAAACCGACGAAAACACCGACTGCGAGATCCGGTGTATAACCAACGAACCACGCATCTTTTTCATCATTCGTCGTCCCGGTCTTGCCAGCAACAGGCCGACCAACGGCGCGGACCGAGGTTGCAGTTCCGCGCTGAACCACACCCTCCATCATGGAGGTGATCTGGTAAGCGGTCATCGGGTCGAGCACTTGCTCACGATTGTCGATCAGAGTCGGTTCGCTCTGGCCGTCCCAGGCATTTTGCGTGCAGCCGTCACAGATCCGGCTGTCGTGCTTGTAGATTGTGCGGCCGTAGCGGTCCTGGATCCGGTCGATCAGGGTCGGATGCAGCTTTCGGCCCCCATTGGCAATGGTCGCATAAGCTGCCGTCATCCGCAGAACCGTGGTTTCCCCGGCACCTAGCGACATGGACAGAACCGGCAGCATGTTATCGTAGATGCCGAACCGCTTGGCGTATTCCGCCACCAGCGGCATGCCCATGTCCTGTGCGAGGCGCACGGTCATCACGTTCCGCGACCGTTCAATCCCGGTGCGCAAGGTCGACGGACCGTAGAACTTGCCGCCGTAGTTTTGAGGCCGCCAGGTCCCAAGTCCAGGACCTTGGGAAATCTCGAGCGGCGCATCCATCACCACAGATGACGGCGTGTATCCATTGTCGAGGGCCGCAGCATACAAGAACGGCTTGAAGGAGGAGCCCGGCTGACGCCAGGCCTGTGTTGCCCGGTTAAATTCACTCTGTGCAAAGCTGAAACCGCCGACCAGGGCCAGAACACGGCCGGTGTACGGGTCCATCGCGACGAGGGCGCCGGACACTTTCGGGATCTGGCGAAGCTCATATGTACCGGGTGCAACGGCGCTTTCCTGAACATAGATCACATCGCCCGGTGCCAAAACATCCGAGACGGCGGACGGTGCCCGGCCACTGACCCGTGCCCATTTCATAGTTTCCAGAAACAGCGGGCCGGCCTTGCGGTCTTCCTCGAGCTGCCCGCTTTGAAGCCGCTCCGGTTGGATGCCAACCCGCGCTTCGCTGGTTCCGCTTTCCAGGACAACAGCCAAAGACCATTCTTGCAGATCGCTCAATGCTTCGATCTTAGCCAGTTCAACGCCCCAGTCGGTGCCCGTGGAGATTCGGTCAATCGGTCCGTTCCAGCTGCCGCGCTGGTGATCGAACTTGATCAGGCCGTCCATCAAGGTCTTGCGCGCGATCTGTTGCATTTCCGGGTCGAGCGTGGACCGCACGGAAAGCCCGCCTTCATAAAGGCGCTTGGTGCCGAAGATGTCAGCCACTTCACGGCGGACTTCTTCGGTGAAGTACTCTGCAGCGAACAGCTTGGAGCCGTGACCGCGGAGCTTCACTGTGATCGGCTTTGCCTTGGCTTCTTCTCCGTCTTCAAAGCTCACATGACCGTCCTCAACCATGCGGTCGATCACATAGTTGCGGCGCGCAATAGCAGCCTCGGTCTTCCGGTACGGGTGATAGTTGCTTGGTCCTTTGGGAAGCGCTGCCAGATAGGCGGCCTCTTCCAAAGCCAGCTCATGTACGGACTTGTCAAAGTAGATCAGCGAGGCCGCAGCAACGCCATAGGCGCCAAACCCGAAATAGATCTCGTTGAGATAGAGCTCGAGGATCTCGTCCTTCGTGTAGGCCTGCTCAATGCGCAGCGCCAAGATGGCTTCCTTGATTTTCCGTTCAACGCGCAACTCGTTGGTCAGAAGGAAGTTCTTCGCGACCTGCTGCGTGATCGTCGACGCGCCTTCCGGACGGCGGCCTGATCCGTAATTCTGGATAAAGCGCACAGCCGCACGGGCAATGCCCTCCGGGTCAACACCCAGATGGGTATAAAAGTTCTTGTCCTCGGCAGAGATGAAGGCCTGCTTCAAGCGGTCGGGCATTGCCTGGATCGGCAGAAACATACGGCGCTGGGTCGCATATTCCGCCATGAGGCTGCCGTCTGCGGCATGAACACGGGTCATGACCGGCGGCTCATAGTTCTTCAGAGCACTATAGTCCGGCAATCCATCGTTGAGGTGTTGCAAATACATCCACACCCCAGCGGCCATCAGCAAGGCAAAGGCCGCGCCGATCCCAAATAGATAACCAAAGAACTTCACCAAGAATTTCATATGCGGGCTCGTCTTTCCCCGTCCAGCATGCCCTTACGTCTCTTACCACGCTTTTAAGGGCAGGCACATATCCGTGCCAATTGCGACAATAGCAGTGTTTGCCTAAGTCGTGCACATTTATGGCGATGCTGAGGCAAATACCAGCTAAAGGTTTCCGAATGTTTTTTCGCCGGTTGCACCGGTTATTGTGATACCGCCCCGTCCCGTCCGGCCAGGCGGGGCCTGAAGAAACTGTGGATGGCCTCGGTCATGGCGTCCGCCATCCGCTCCCGCCACTCTTCAGATATCAAGAGTTTCTCATCATGCGCGTTCGACAGATAGCCGAGCTCGACCAGAACCGAGGGCACATCATGCGCTTTCAAAACCCGGAAACCGGCTGATCTGTGCGGGTTTCGGATCAATCGAACCGCGCTCTGCAACTCTCCAATCAGGGTCTTGGCAAAATAGACGGAAAACGACCGGGTCTCGCGGCGGGCCAAATCGAGCAGAATGTCGGTCACTTCCGTCGGCTCTTCTTCGAGTTCAACACCCGCGATGATGTCCGACATGTTTTCGCTAGCGGCCAACTCCTCGGCAAGGTCATCCGATGCCCGGTCTGACAGGGTGTAAACAGTCGCTCCGCGCGCAAGTTTTTTTCCGCGCACCACCGAATCAGCATGGATCGAAATAAAGAGATCAGCCGCCAAATCATGGCCGATCTGGACACGCTCCCCCAGCGGTATGAACGTGTCATCATTCCGGGTCAGATGGATCTGATAGAGACCGCCTTCTGAAAGCTTGTCCCGAAGCAATTTGGAAAACTCCAGAACGATCGCCTTTTCCAAAGTTCCGCCGACACCAATTGCTCCGTAGTCAATGCCGCCATGCCCTGGATCCAGCACGATCACTGGTTTGCTGTTCGCGCGTTGCGCAGTCATGAGATCGGTTTTAGGTGCAGCGGCCTCCCGGCTGGCTGTGCGATTTGACCGGGTTTCAGAGACAAACTCCGCAAATTCTTCATCGCTGGCCCGGACGAGATCGATCACCAGGCGCGACGGTTGATCGTCAATCGAGGGCAAAAACAATGTCTTGTCCACCCGGACCGGTGCAGCCAAGTCCACAACCACGCGGGACTTTCCGACGGCGAACAGGCCAAACCGCCAGTCACGAATGAGCCCCTGCTCCGCATTTTGCGCTCTCTTGTCAAACGCAAAGGTCACTTCCGGCAGATCCAGAATGAGCCGGTAGGGCGTTCCAAGTGCGGAAATCACAGGGGTGACCTGCGTGTTGAGTTCAAAAACGATTCGTGTCCGGTCTTCGTCACCGGCGATGCGCGCGGCTGAGATGACAGGCTTGTCAGCCGCCAGTGCCGGCGCCCCATATGCTGACACAAGGAGCGCAAGTGAAATGACCGCGAGCGCAATAACCCATTGGATCGCCGGAACAATCGCCAGCACACCGGCAAAGCCGCTTGACGGCGGTGATTTCAGCACTTTTATGTTATCAGCCATTCTCATCAAATCAGATCGCCTTGAACCTTCGAGGTTTTATGCCATTCGCCCCCTATTCGATAGGGAAAATGCCTTAGGCTGTTCAGTTTGCTTGCAAACCTTGTTCGCGGATCGTAAAAGTACCTTACGGATTCAGGTTTGAAACCGATACTGTCCGATGTGGCAAAAGGATGGACATATCCACAATGCCATCGGTTTGCGGGCCCATAAAACGATAGAACAGAGGCCGTTCTGCCGTATCACGGGCGATCCGAAACCTCAAATGGACAGCATATCGGCGGTTGCTGACGATCCATCGCCCCTTGGCGCTGCAAACGTTTGAACGTGCAGTCTTTCGGGGTCGAAGGGGATAACCAGACCAGCCTGACCCGACCGGGACCAGATCCATGGCCAAGAGGCCAGCTGAGCCGGAACACAGATTGATAGACTTAACTCAAGGGCTTGCGTTGCCCCGAAGGACCCGCGTGATGCAAATGCTGATCAACATCGAACAAGCCCCCGCCTTAGGTGCGGCCGCTTGTTTTGATCAGCCAAACGCGCCGGGCGCAGACGCCCTTGCTCACAACAGCAAAACAAGTACGGCGGCCATCCTCCTTTCGGGCGATGCGCGCTTCAGATGCGCGCACATGAGCGCCGCCGTGGAGAAATTCAATAATGGCAAACAAGATGCTGATCGACGCGGGCCACCCGGAAGAGACCCGGGTCGTCGTCGTCCGCGGCAATCGGGTTGAAGAATTCGATTTTGAAGCAGCGAATCGCAAACAGCTGCGTGGTAACATTTATCTGGCGAAGGTCACACGGGTCGAACCCTCCCTTCAGGCAGCTTTTGTAGAATACGGCGGAAACCGGCACGGTTTTCTGGCATTCAGCGAAATTCACCCGGATTACTATCAAATCCCGGTTGCCGACCGGGAGGCATTGCTCGCGGCCGAAGCTGCCGAGCGCCAACCCGACGAAACCGAACAGGAAGAAAAGCCGAAACGCCGGCGCCGGTCACGGGCAGCCCGCAACGAATCGGATGGCGATACTGTTGCCAGTGAAAAGGTCGAGGCCGCAGACGAAGACGGGTCTGATCCAGAAGCACATGCAGACAGTGATTTAGAAGCTACGGAATCGGTAGCAGCCGACAGCAGCGCAGAAGACGATGCTGATACCAACTCAGATGGCGAAGAAGCTGCTGAGAACACAGCCGATGCTCAGGCTGCTGATGCGGACGCTGAGAGCCCATCTGATGAAAACGAAGATGAGGCCAAACCGGCTCGTGCACGCCGTCGGCGGCGCCGCAAGTCTGATGTCGAAGCAGCAGCAAGCGACGATGAAGGCGACAACGGCGACGACGAAGTTGAATCGGTTGGCGCTGAAGACGCCCTGGAAGAAGTGCCGGAGCGCCGTGCTCCAATGCGGAAGCACTACAAAATCCAGGAAGTCATCAAGCGTCGCCAGATTATCCTGGTACAGGTCGTCAAGGAAGAGCGCGGCAATAAGGGCGCGGCACTGACCACCTATCTATCTCTGGCAGGCCGGTATTCCGTTTTGATGCCGAACACGGCCCGTGGTGGTGGTATCTCCCGGAAGATCACACAGCCAACAGACCGCAAGCGGCTCAAGAAAATCGCAACTGAGCTGGATGTGCCGGAAGGAATGGGCGTTATCCTGCGCACTGCAGGTGCAAGCCGCACCAAGGCAGAGATCAAGCGCGACTTTGAATATCTCATGCGGCTCTGGGAGAACGTACGCGAGCTGACCTTAAAGTCGAGCGCGCCGAGCCTCGTTTATGAGGAAGGCAGCCTGATCAAACGATCGATCAGGGACCTCTATAACAAGGACATAGACGAGGTATCGGTCGCGGGCGACGAAGGTTATCGGGAGGCAAAGGACTTCATGCGCATGCTCATGCCGAGCCATGCCAAGAACGTCCAGCCGTATCGTGACCCCTCCCCGCTGTTCATCCGGTATGGCGTGGAACCGCAACTTGATGCCATGTTCTCGCCGCATGTGACTCTGAAGTCCGGCGGATACATTGTGATCAACCAGACCGAAGCCCTGGTCTCCATTGACGTGAACTCGGGCAAATCGACCCGCGAACACAACATTGAGGACACTGCCCTTCAGACCAACCTGGAAGCGGCCGAGGAAGTGACCCGTCAGTTGCGCCTGCGTGACCTTGCCGGACTTGTTGTGATCGATTTCATCGATATGGAGGAATCGAAAAACAACCGGTCTGTTGAGCGAAAACTGAAGGATTGCCTGAAAAACGACCGAGCACGCATTCAGGTCGGACGGATTTCCCATTTCGGTCTTCTGGAAATGTCGCGCCAGCGGTTGCGCACCGGTGTTCTGGAGAGCTCCACCACACCATGCCCGCATTGTCAGGGCACCGGCATGATCCGGTCGGTAGAATCTGTAGCGCTCCATGTACTGCGGTCCATCGAAGACAACCTTCTCAAGGGCGCGACGCACGATCTGATCATCCGGACGTCGGCAGAAGTCGCTCTTTATATTCTCAATCAAAAACGCTCGAACCTGTTCGATCTAGAGGTCCGGTTCCTGGTCGGGATCGAAGTCCAGGCAGACCATATGGTCAACGGACAGCTTTATGTTCTGGAACGCGGCGCCCTGATTGACCGTGACCGTCAGCCGGTGCCGACCGCGACTGTCCAGCCGGACATGATCGATATCATCGACGAAGATACCGAGCAGCCGGTTGCCGAAGAACAGGCGCAGCAGGACCAGGACGAGGACAACAACGATCGCCGCCGCAAGCGCCGCCGCAAACGCCGGCGGGGTGGTTCTGACGCTCAAAACGAAGAGACCTCAGAAGCAAACGCCGATAGCGAAACCGTTGATGACGAACAGGCCGAAGCGCGCGGCTCGGACGAGGACAACGACGACGAACCACGCCGCAAACGGCGCCGGGGCCGCCGGGGTGGTCGCCGCGGGCGCCGTGACGACGAGATGGAAAACCGGGCAGACGACGCTAACGGCTCTGACGGCGACTCCCCTGATGCACCTGTCTCTGACGAAAGCCCGGACGCTGAACAGACTGAAGTGACCGCTGCGTCCGATGCACCGGATTCGGAGACTGTCGCGGCCGCCGACACCGGCAACCTAGAGCAACCGGTAAATGGCGTCGATGCAAGTGCATCGGAGCCGCCTGAAGCTGCAGAACCCTCACAGGCTGCGGAGCCTGAAGCTGTGGTGAGCACTGAGGAACCAGTCGCTCAAGTTGATAAAGCGGAAGAAATCGTCATCGAAACACCGGTATCTGAGGCGCCGGTGGAAGCTGAAACTGTTGCGGAAGAGCCGGTTAAGCCTTCTGCTCCAGCCGAACCGGTTGTGACGAGTGAAACGTCCGGCGAAGAAGAAGCCGACAAACCGAAACGCGGCGGTTGGTGGCAACGCGGCCGGTCGTTCTTCTAAAGATCCCCGCGCATCGCTTAAAAAAAATCAAAGGCGGCCGTTGTGGCCGCCTTTTTGTTTCAGAACCGAGCTTCGCTTGCAGTTTTCAGATCCAGTCCTTCAAACGCTGCAATGCGGATTTCATGTCGTCATGTGCGCCGGCGAAGGAAAAGCGCATGAACTCCTTGCCATGGACCGGATCGAAATCAACACCCGGTGTTGCCGCAACCCCGGCCTCATGAAGCATCCGCTTTGCAAAATCGAGGCTGTCACTGCTGAAACGGCTGATATCCGCGTAGATGTAGAATGCCCCATCCACCGGAAGCAGTTTGTCAAAACCAATCTCCGGCAACCCCTTCACAAGCAATTCGCGGTTTGCCGCATAGCCTGCCTTTACCGCCTCCAGTTCCTGAACGGCATCGAGCGCAGATGCTGCTGCGATTTGAGACAACTCCGGCGGTGAAATGTAGAGACTTTGCGCGATCCGTTCGGTCGGACGGGCGAGTTGCTCCGGCAGCACCATCCAGCCAATCCGCCAGCCGGTCATGCAATAGTATTTCGAGAAGCTGTTGATGATGATAGCGTTTTGCGATGTTTCGAGAGCTGTTTTCTGTTCTCCGGCATAATCCAGACCATGGTAAATCTCGTCCGAGATGAACCAGATCCCGGCCTCATCACAATATGCGATCAGATCGGACAAGGCTTCAGCTGTCATCATGGTACCGGTCGGATTTGCCGGGCTTGCAACAAGAACACCCCGCACCGGCCCGTCTTTTCGCGCAGCATCCAAATGGTCTGGCGTAAGGCTCCAACGGGTCTCAGCCCCCACTTCGACTTCAACCGGAACAAGTCCAAGAGCTTTGATTATATTCCGATAGGCCGGATACCCTGGTGCGGTCAGGACAATCCGGTCGCCTGGATCAAACGCTGCGAGGAATGCTAGATTAAACCCGGCGGAAGATCCGGTCGTTGCCATGATCCTGCCGGACGGCACATCCACTCCGTAGGTCTTTCGGTAATGCGTGGCTAAGGCCTCCCGCAATGGCTTGATCCCGAGAGCTTCCGTATACCCCAGCTTGCCGTGTTTAAGCGCTGCCTCAGCTGCCGCCAGAGCCGTTTTGGGCGCCGGAGCAGATGGCTGCCCCACCTCCATGTGGATGATGGACCGTCCGGCAGCTTCCAAAGAGGCCGCTTCCGACAACACGTCCATGGCAATGAACGGTGCAACATCACTGCGTTTTGACGGCTGAAAACGGTCCGATGCCATGTCTGATCCTTTTGAACTGCAAGCGCCTTTAAGGCCAATTAACCCCTGCCCCTAAACGCGGATGAACCTTTGCGCAAGTCCCTGACAAAGGCAGCACCGCCGCAGAAACAATAGACGTTGAATTTTTCTCTATTGCATCCGGCATTTCTTGACCCCAAGGGTTCCGGCCCATACCTTCGCCACAAACATGTTTCAACGCTCTGGAATGCCCTTGTCATCCGTTCACCCAAAAGGCCTCACAGAAGTCCTTGCCGCACCTGTTCGCGGTCTCGCTTGCCTGATCAAAACGCCTGCTGCAACCGCGCGAAAAGCGGTGACCTTGAGCTGCGCTGCCGCTTTGGTCTTGCCTGTACTGTTTTCTCCGGCTCACGCCCAAAGAAAACTGCCGCTGGTTCGCGATGCGGAAGTGGAAGGTCTCTTGCGGGATTATGCGAAACCGATCTTCCGCGTGGCCGGTATCGGGAGTTCCGAACCCACGATCATCCTCGTCAATGACAAGACATTCAACGCCTTCGTTCCTGATTCCCGCCGGATGTTCATCAACATCGGCGTGATCCTGGAATCCGAAACACCTGGCGAAGTCATTGGCGTTCTGGCGCATGAGACCGGCCACATTGCGGGCCGCCACCTCGTTCGCATGCGGGCCGCGGCTTCAAATGCCCAGATCATGTCGGTTATCGCCATGATCTTGGGGGCTGGCGCGGCAGCTGCTGGTGCTGCCAGCGGCTCCGGTTCGGCCACAAGCGGCGGTGCGGCGGCCATTGTCGGCGCCGGTTCTCTCGGCCAACGCTCATTCCTTGCCTACCGGCGCAGCGAAGAAGCGGCAGCCGACCGCGCGGCACTGCGCTATCTGGATCAGACCGGTCAAAGCGCCCGCGGTCTGTTGCGCAACTTCCAGCGCATGGCCGAGCAGCAGATGTTCTCAAAGCAGTTTGCAGACCCCTATGCGATCAGCCACCCGATGGCCCAAGACCGCTTCAATGGGCTTTTGCGGGAAGCTCAGGAGTCAAAGCACTTTGACAAGCTTGAGGATTACGTCCTGCAGCACCGGCACGATATGGCGAAGGCAAAACTGTTTGCCTTCACCAGCCATCCGTCAGCAACCTTGCGCACCTATCCGCGCAACGACAAAAGCCTGCCGGCGCAGTATGCACGGGCCATTGCAGCGATGCAGAGCCGTGGCAAGGGCGCTGTGGGCGAGATCGACAAGCTGATCCGGCAACACCCGACAAATCCCTATTTTCATGAGCTGAAGGGTCAGGCCCTCCTTGAAGGCGGTGATCCGAAAAGCGCAATCGCCCCATTCCGCAGAGCGCTCTCGATTCGGCCAAACGAGCCGCAATTCATGGTCTGGCTTGGCTATGCCCTGGTTGCATCAAACAATCCGGCCAATCTTGCTGAAGCGGAAAGCGTGTTGAAGCGCGCGATACAGCGCGATTCCAACTCAGGCACCGCCTACGCACAGCTTGCGATCGCGCACGGGCGCCAAGGGGAACGGGCCGAAGCCGATCTTGCGACAGCCAAGGGCCTGATGGTGCGAGGGGAATTCGAGGCTGCCAAACGGTACGCCGCCCGCGCTCAAAAAAGTTTGAACCGCGGGTCAGCTGCATGGCTGCAAGCAGATGATATTGTCGCCTACAAACCACCCAGCGTGCCAGGACAACGGCGCTGATTACTTTGACCTCACGGCTGATGCGGTTTTGCCATCAGCCTCAGGAGCATGACATGACCCCTTTCTCAAATTTGCTGCGTTTGCCGATGGCCCGATTTGCAGCTGCACTCGGATTGACCATCTCGGTCTTGAGCACGCCTGCGATCGCGCAAGACATCGACCGGGGCGAAATTGAAAAGATTATCCGTGAGTACATTTTGAAAAACCCGGAAATCATCACCGAGGCTCTGACGGAACTCGAACGCCGGGAACAGGCAGCTGAAGAAGAAGCCCGCCGTGAGGTGCTCACCAGCAGCGCGGACATTCTTTACAATTCGACCCGCCAGGTCGTGCTCGGGAACCCGGAGGGGTCTGTCACGCTGGTCGAGTTTTTCGATTACAATTGCGGTTACTGCAAACGGGCCTACGGCGACATGGTTCGGTTGATGGACGAGAATCCCGACCTGCGGGTGGTGCTGAAAGAGTTCCCGGTGCTCGGGCAGCCGTCCGTTGAGGCTGCCCAGGTCGCGATCGCGGTCAACTCCGTTGCACCGGAGAAGTATCATGCATTTCATGAGGCGCTGATGACCCGTCGCGGCCAGGCCAATCTCGCCAGCGCCATGGAGGCCGCAACCGGCGCGGGGATTTCTACCGAGGATCTCCAAGCGGCGATGACAACTGACGAGGCCGGCCAGACAATCGAAGAGGTTTACTCGCTAGCCAACCGTCTTGGACTCACGGGGACACCGTCTTATGTCATCGGGGATGAAGTGGTGATGGGAGCAGTCGGCTACGATCAGCTGAACTCCAAGCTTTCTGACCTGAAGAATTGCGGCGAAACAACCTGTTAATGAATGCCTTCCGAAAGCGGATTTCTTTATGTGAGATCCGTTTTCAGGGGTTTTCCTGCCTCATTTGAATGCCTATAAGGAGCGGTGTCGGTTTCGTAAGGAAATCAGACAAAGTATCTAGATCCGCTATACAATCCGGCGGAGCAAAGAGCGTGTTGTTGATCAGGTAATAGTAAGCCGGTCCAGTCTAAATCCGAGATTGGTTTGGCAATAACTTTATTGACCGGTTCTGCCGGCAAATTTCCGTCAGCGTTGCGCTAATTGCGGCCCGAGTACGAGAGCCAGAAGACATGAACAAAGATAACAAGAGTTTCGATACGGCCCTGATCCGCGATCTTGCGGTGCTGCTTGATGAAACCAATCTGTCCGAAATCGAACTGGAAAAAGGCGACACGCGGATCCGCGTCGCGCGCCAGATCTCCATCAGCGCACCGGTCAGCGTTGCAGCGCCTGCTGCCCCTGCCCCGGCTGCAGCACCAGCCGCTGCGGCGGCTCCGGCAGCCTCGCCGGCTGACGCCGCACCAGCACAGGGTACCGTGGCTTCCCCTATGGTTGGCACGGCCTACACGGCAGCAGAACCGGGCGCAGCGCCGTTCGTTCAAGTCGGCGATAAGGTTGCCGAAGGCCAGACGATCCTGATCATCGAAGCCATGAAAACCATGAACCACATTCCGTCCACGAAGGCGGGCACCGTCAAGCAGATCCTCGTGGAAGACGCGCAGCCGGTGGAATTCGGCGAACCACTCATTATCGTCGAATAAGGAGCCGGTCCGGCCATGTTCTCCAAAATCCTCATTGCGAACCGCGGTGAAATTGCCCTGCGCATCCTGCGCGCTTGTAAAGAGCTCGGCATTTCTACAGTCGCGGTCCACTCCACGGCAGATGCCGATGCCATGCATGTCCGCCTCGCGGATGAAAGCGTGTGCATCGGACCACCGGCGGCGCGGGACAGTTATCTCAACATCCCGCAGCTTTTGGCCGCTTGCGAAATCACAGGCGCGGACGCGGTTCACCCGGGTTACGGCTTCCTGTCCGAAAACGCCCGGTTCGCTGAAATCCTGGAAGCACACAACATCGTCTTTATCGGCCCGACCTCTGATCACATCAAGATCATGGGTGACAAGATCCAGGCCAAGCAAACCGCTAAGGATCTCGGCATTCCGGTAGTCCCCGGATCAGATGGTGCAGTCACGCCGCAAGACGATGCGCATGCGATCGCCCGCGAAATCGGCTACCCGGTTCTCGTGAAAGCCGCAGCCGGTGGCGGCGGACGCGGCATGAAGGTGGCGCAGACCGAAGCCGAACTCGATACCGCTCTGTCAACGGCCCGCTCTGAGGCAAAGGCTGCCTTTGGCGACGACGCCCTTTACATGGAAAAGTACCTCGGCAAGCCGCGGCATATCGAAATCCAGGTCTTGGGTGATGGACAGGGCAATGCGGTTCATCTGGGTGAGCGCGACTGCTCCTTGCAGCGCCGCCACCAGAAGATTTTGGAAGAAGCTCCGTCCCCGTCGCTCAACCCTGAACAGCGCGCGGAAATTGGCGAGGTCGTCGCCAGTGCGATGCGCAAGCTGAAATACCGCGGCGTTGGCACGGTCGAGTTCCTTTATGAAAACGGTGAGTTTTATTTCATTGAAATGAACACCCGTCTTCAAGTGGAACACCCGGTGACCGAGATGATCACCGGCATCGATCTGGTGAACGAACAGATCCGGATTGCCGCTGGCGGCTCGCTGGATATGACCCAGGACGACATCACGTTCGACGGTCACGCGATCGAGTGCCGGATCAACGCGGAAGATCCGCAAACCTTCGCGCCGTCTCCAGGCACGATCACCTACTACCATCCGCCGGGCGGTCTGGGTGTGCGCGTCGACTCAGGTGTTTATCAGGGCTACAAGATCCCGCCTTATTATGACAGCCTGATCGGCAAACTGATCGTTCATGGCCGCAACCGCGTGGAATGCATGATGCGTTTGCGCCGGTGCCTGGATGAGTTTGTCGTGGATGAGATCAAGTCGACCATACCGCTGTTCCGGAACCTGGTTGAAAATCAGGATATCGCAAACGGCCAGTACGACATTCACTGGCTGGAGCAATACCTGGCCAACAAGAAGTAAAGTCATAAGGGGCGGCAACGCCCCTTTTCTTTGCAGGTATCAGCTCAAGTCCCGCTGCTTAGTGCTGACCTTTGCCCACTTGCCGATATGCAGTTCCCCGTCTGCGTGGACCCAAAAACGGAATTGCCGGTTGAAGACTCGAATTTCGGTGTTTCCAAATCCCTTGAACTCGAAAACACTAAATTTGAAAGTTCGGGGATCATGCCCCAATTTGTTTATAGAGTCGGTTTTCCCATAACGCTGTATGGACCGGATTTCTGCAAGCCGGTACCAGCGCGAGGAACCAAGAGGATCCATGGCAGGATACCAGAACGACGTCATCTTCGAGATCACGCCCCAGGTGCTGCTGAAAGCCTATGCTTGCGGGCTGTTTCCGATGGCCGAATCTGCCGACGATCCGGGCCTGTTCTGGCTGGAGCCGGAACAGCGCGGCACCCTGCCGCTCGGTACTGTCCATGTTCCACGCCGGTTAAAACGCACAATCCGCAGCGACCTCTTTGAAATCCGCATCAGCACTGATTTTCAGGGCGTCATTGACGGATGTTCTGCGCCCATGCCGGGCCGACAAAAGACCTGGATCAACCGGGAAATCCGCCGTCTCTACGGTGAGCTGTTTGAGATGGGCCATTGCCATACAGTCGAGGCCTGGCAGGACGGGGACCTTGTGGGCGGGCTTTACGGTGTGAGCCTCAACGGTGCTTTCTTTGGAGAAAGCATGTTCTCCTTCAAGACGGATGCATCAAAGGTTTGTTTGATACATTTGGTCGCCCGCCTCAAAAAGGGCGGATACACGCTTCTCGACACACAATTCGTCACCGGCCACCTTGCCAAGTTCGGCACGCTGGAAGTTCCGAAGGACGAGTACAACGTCCTATTGAGTTCGGCTCTGCAACGGGAAACCGACTTCTACGCGCTCTCCACAAAGGCAACCGGCGCTGAAATCCTCAGCATCCTGGACGGCCAAACCGAAGCCTCCTCCTAGACAAATCCGATAATCGTTTCAGTGAGGGCCTTGTTTACTTCAGCCTGCCCGCCATCCATGCTGGACAGAAAAGCCGGCGTACTGATGGGAATGCTGATGGTGTAGTTGGATGCGGTCGCAAAGCCGTTACCGCTGACATAAACACATGTGCAGTTCATCTCGTTTGTTGCTTCTTGACTGGATGTGAGCTGCTCATTTTCCTCACTATAGGAAAACTTGTATGAACAACTGCTGCCACCTGCAACCTGCCTCAAGACGAACAAATCACCGTCCTGTTTTGCCACCCTGAAAGGCAACTGCACATCCTGAAACTGCCCCAGATCCGCACCACCGGGGTAAACTTCGTTGTTTCCCCTGTTCCCCAGGCCAGCAACAGTGATCACAGGATTTCCCGGATTGGCGACCAGCTCTACTTCGATGCAGCCGCTTTTTCGCAGAACTTTCAGTGTACTGACATTGTCGTTGTTTGTTTTCGTGGAGGTCAGCTGCATGCCGTACTCTCCGGTAAAGTAAGAGAACTGGACAATCGTCACTGCGTCGACCAGCGGCGTCGCCGGAAAGCTGTTTGCCACATAACATTCCGCCGGAACGGTCAATTGGACGCTGTCGGTCTTCTCCGTTGTCACAGCCAATTCGTTCTGATGGCTCTCCATGGTTTGCTTGGTGTAGGAAAACGGCGAGCCGATCGTGAACAAGTCTCCAATTCCCACCTGCGGGATGCTGTATTGCTTGGACTTGGTTTTCTGAAAAATATCGATTGTGCCGTTTTTCCGGGATTCCCCATGACCGAATGTGCAGGTCATTGGCAGGCCGGAGGGATTCTTCTTGAACGGGATTTGAAAATTGAGGCCTTCCAGGTTTTCGAACATCCCGGAGATCATGTTTTTGATATCGACCACAGAAATCAGGCTGAAGTTGTCCAGGTAACTCCGGGTTTTGCCAACAAAACTGGAATACCGGATATTGATTACGTGATTGCCTTTGCCATCCGCTGCCGACAATTGCAAACCGGTGTCGTTGATCGACCAGTACATGTAGTAGTCGTTTTTTCTGGGGGCGTTGAACGTTGAGACGGCCCTCTCAACGGCGGTAATCATTTGCGTAGGATTTTGCCCGACCGCTGGAACCGCGAGGGCCGTTGATGAAAATGTGCCGGATGCCGCCGCGAGATAAACGTACTTGGCTTCGTTTTGCTGGTCCCGGCCGATGACCAAAAACGCGACGAGCCGGGTCCCATAACGGTCCTGCGTCTTGCCTTCCGATTTCCGTGTTGTGCAATAGTAGGTCCGCAGTTCCGTGATCTCCAGAAACTGCATGAGGTTGAGAGCGGGCGCGCCGAGTACAACGTCACCACTCTCCGTTTCCAGACCAATCTGGAACTTGCTGTTCTGCGCCCCGGTCGCCTCCATCGCCCGAAGGGGATAGACGTCCGCCGGATCCTTGTTTTTCTTGAAACCGAAACTGATTTTCTGCAGCTGTGCCGCCAGTTCGGGGGCCACCATTGTCCGTGGGCAGGGCCGGCCGCGTAGTGCAGTCAGGTTTTGGGCATGAGCTTGGTTGTCCGACAAAGCCGCCGTGTCCTGAAGACCTGCCTGCAGTTTTTCTCGTATGCCGACAAAGTCTGCATTGACCTGTTCGACCTGCTGGTTTGCTTGCGGATCTGTCAAACGTTCGTAGGTGATGATCATGCGGATTGCCCTCGAAATCAGAAGAGATGTCCGAAAGACGCATGACACGGCGATTTGTGAGCCAGTTCGTTAAACCGGGTCCAACACCAGCCAGCTTCGACCGAATGGCGGCACGCTGCAAAACAACCAAAAGAAAAAGGGCCCGCGTCAGCGAGCCCTTAAAAACAAATAGGTACTTGGCTTACTGGCCCGGCGTCCACGCCTGATAATCGCCGGTAACTTCGGGGCGTTTTTCCGGCGTCAGGATGGAGCCGTGGGGGCGATAGGCTTCCGGTGTTCCGGTATGATTGGCCTCGTGCGGCTTTTGCCAGCTTTTGGCGTGGTAGTTTTCATCGACCGGCGCCGTGTCGACACGGTGATGCATCCAGCCATGCCAGCCTGGAGGAATGCTGGAAGCTTCCGCGAGGCCATTATAAAGAACCCAGCGCTTCTTGCCGTCGCGTTCCTTGTAGTACTTGTTGCCGAACTCGTCTTCGCCGACGAACTCACCCTTCCGCCATGTGAAGAACCGCGTACCCATTGTATGGCCGTTCCACCAGGTGAAGATTTCAAGCAGAAGTTTTTTCATGGCCCTTGAAAGGTCCCTTGATCTCAAGTCGCATCAACAAAGGCTTACGACTGCCTTCGGAATTTTGCCGGACTATGGCGTCAAGTGCCGCTGCTGTCCAGTGCTGCATTGCCGCAAGCCCCGGAAATTCGACGAATCGTGACAGGGGGCGTCAACCCTACCCGTCTTTGCAACTCTTCCAGCTGGAAAGGTTTGGCGGTCTGTGAGACCGCAGCAAACTCTAAGGTCCTGACCCTAAGCCGATCTGCCGTTCCTGATATGACGCGAAGCGGCAGACTGTTTCTTTGCGCGCTGCGCAAACCCGCGTCCGATGATTTTTGGTTCCTCGGGCTGCTGCTTCTTCTTATCGAAGGCTTCCTGAACCACGTCGTCGACCTCGGCGCGTTTTTGGACAGCTGTCCTGTGGTTGACCCGGGCGGCAGCAAGCGACTTCATCTTCTCCGCCTGCTGGTCCATCAGCTTCTGAATGCCATAGATGTTGTAAAAACCGGAGTTCTCAAGAACCATCGGCCGGTCGTCATGAAGCACCCACTCGATTCGCTTGTAAAGCGTCGACGGCGACAATGGTTTGACCAGCACATGATGCGCCCCTGCCCTCAGAGCCTTGTCAACAAGCGGCCGTGTGCCGTGGGCGGTGATAAAGAGAATCGGTACGAAACACAGCGGTTCCATATGCTTGTGCCGGATGAGTCGCAACAGCTGATATCCGGTGGTCGGGGCCATGCGCCAATCTGTAATGATCAGATTGGGCGGTTCGGCAAGGCTTGCTTCCAGAGCATCATCGACCGAATCAAATGTGCGCACCCGCGCAACCTTGAAGCTCAAAAGGGTCGAGCGCAGGATGGTTTGCATCGGTTTGCTGTCTTCAACAACAACAACGTCAATGTCATCCATCGCCAAGCCAAAGGCAGCATGATGTTTCATAAAGGCGGTCCTCGATCCCTTGTGCAGGATCACTAAACCAGACCGGGCTTAAACCGCGTTGAAGTGCACTGATGCCATTTTCTTAAAAGTTTCATAAAATTTGAGCTATCTTCATCCACAGACTTTGCACGGCGCATAATCATCGCTCTTTTGCCTGTTTCGGCAGTTTCCCGCGGCCACCGGACTGCCGGAGTGCCAAGGTCCCCGCTATCCACATAGACACACAAGATTTTGCGCTTGCCCACAACATGAGCACTACCTGTTGTCGTCAGCGGGTTGACCTTAAGGATTCATTTACTTTAGTTTCCTAATCATTGCGATGTGCGTAATCGGAGGCTCTCCCGGGCGCTCCGGTCATCCAGAAACACCAGTTTTAAGCGTACCCGTACAGGATTCGAACAATGGATCCTGAGCGCGGTTTCGTGCGTCCTGCTTCTGGCAACATGTCGTGACAAACCTGTTGATGAACACTATATGTAGTGGATCATTAACGAAGAGGCGCTAGATACAGATATCTAGTCTGTGACATACAGGCTCGAGACCCGGCGGCAGAGGCCAATTACGACACCACGCCGGGTGCATATGGAAATGATCAATCGGTTCGGGGCGAACCATCGGGGATTTTAAAGGGGACTTGAGAAAATGCGGATCGAGCGGCGCTACACCAAGGAAGGCCAATCGCCTTACGCCAGCATAGACTTCCGGACAGCAACCAGTGAAATCCGGAACCCGGATGGATCGATTGTTTTCCAGCTGAAGGACATTCAGGTTCCGGCACAATTCTCTCAGGTCGCATCTGACATCCTCGCTCAAAAATATTTCCGCAAGGCAGGCGTTCCGGCCAAGCTGAAGCCGGTGGAAGAGAACACGGTTCCTTCCTGGCTGTGGCGGCAGGAAGCAGACGAGAAAGCTCTAGCGAAACTCCCCGAGGACGAGCGCTACGGCTCTGAAATGGATGGCCGTCAGGTTTTTGACCGGCTCGCCGGCACCTGGACCTACTGGGGCTGGAAAGGTGGGTATTTTGACACCGAATCCGACGCCCAGGCCTTCTATGACGAGTTGCGTTACATGCTCGCGACGCAAAAAGTCGCTCCGAACTCCCCGCAATGGTTCAACACCGGCCTTCACTGGGCGTATGGTATCGATGGTCCGAGCCAGGGCCACTATTACGTCGACTTCCAGACCGGCAAGCTGACAAAATCCAAGACCGCTTACGAGCACCCGCAGCCGCATGCGTGCTTTATCCAGTCCGTTGGCGATGACCTCGTCAATGACGGCGGCATCATGGACCTGTGGGTGCGTGAAGCGCGCCTCTTCAAGTACGGCTCCGGCACCGGCTCCAACTTCTCTCACGTCCGTGCTGCGGGTGAAAAACTCTCCGGCGGCGGCAAGTCGTCCGGTCTGATGAGCTTCCTGAAGATTGGTGACCGGGCCGCGGGCGCCATCAAGTCCGGCGGCACCACCCGCCGCGCGGCGAAGATGGTCGTGGTCGACGCAGACCATCCGGACATCGAGGAATACATCAACTGGAAGGTCAAGGAAGAGCAGAAGGTCGCGGCCCTCGTGACCGGCTCCAAGATCTGCCAGAAGCACCTGACCGCCATCATGCGCGCTTGCGTCAACTGCGAGGCGGACAACGGCGACTGCTTTGATCCGGCGAAAAACCCGGCGCTGAAGCGCGAAATCCGCGCCGCCAAGAAGATGATGGTGCCAGAGAACTACATCCAGCGCGTCATCCAGTTCGCCAAGCAGGGCTTCACCAAGATCGAATTCCCGACCTACAATACGGACTGGGATTCCGAAGCGTACCTGACCGTTGCTGGCCAGAACTCCAACAACTCCGTCCGCGTCACGGACGGCTTCCTGAACGCTGTTGTTGAAGACAAAGAGTGGGACCTGACCGCGCGCAAGACCGACACCGTCCTGAAAACGGTCAAGGCGAAGGAGCTTTGGGAGCAGATCGGGTACGCAGCCTGGGCGTCTGCTGATCCGGGCCTTCAGTACCACACCACCATCAACGACTGGCACACCTGCCTTGCCGATGGCGAAATCCGCGCGTCGAACCCGTGCTCGGAATACATGTTCCTGGACGACACGGCCTGTAACCTGGCGTCCTTGAACCTGATGCAGTTCCGCAATGAAGACGGTTCGTTTGCCATCGACAACTACGAGCATGGCGTCCGTCTGTGGACCATTGTTCTGGAAATCTCGGTCCTGATGGCGCAGTTCCCGTCCAAAGAAATTGCCGAGCTGTCCTACAAGTTCCGCACCCTGGGTCTCGGCTATGCCAACATTGGCGGGCTGCTGATGACCGCTGGCATTCCCTATGACTCTGACGAAGGCCGCGCCATTTGTGGTGCCCTCACCGCGGTCATGACCGGTGTGTCCTACGCCACCTCTGCCGAGATGGCCGGTGAGCTGGGCTCGTTCCCCGGTTACAAGAAAAACGCCAAGCACATGCTGCGCGTCATTCGCAATCACCGCCTTGCTGCGCACGGTAAGGCCGAGGGCTATGAAGGGCTCAAAACCAATCCGGTGCCACTGGACCATGCGTCCTGCCCGGAACCGATTCTGGTGGAACGCGCCAAGAAAGCCTGGGACCGTGCTCTGGAGCTCGGCGAAAAGAACGGCTTCCGCAACGCGCAATCAACCGTAATCGCTCCGACCGGCACCATCGGTCTGGTCATGGACTGTGACACGACGGGCATTGAGCCGGACTTTGCTCTGGTGAAGTTCAAGAAGCTCGCAGGCGGCGGTTACTTTAAGATCATTAACCGCGCAGTTCCAGAAGCCCTGCGCAAGCTTGGATATTCGGAAGCCGAAATTGGCGAGATTGAAGCTTACGCGGTTGGCCATGGCTCCATTGATCAGGCACCGGGCATCAACCCGGCCTCGCTGAAGACCAAGGGCTTTACCGATGAAAGCCTTGCCAAGCTGAAGGACGGCATGAAGTCTGCCTTCGACATCAAGTTCGTCTTCAACCGCTGGACGCTTGGCGACGATCAGATGAAGGCGCTCGGCGTTACCGACGAGCAGCTGGAAGATCCGGAATTCGAACTGCTGTCATTCCTTGGTTTCTCCAAGGCTGACATCGAAGCAGCCAACACCCATGTATGCGGCGCGATGACCCTGGAAGGCGCACCGTTCCTGAAGGAAGAACACTACCCGGTGTTCGACTGCGCCAACCCGTGCGGGCGCATCGGCAAGCGTTTCTTGAGCGTCGAAAGCCACATCCGCATGATGGCTGCAGCCCAGCCGTTCATCTCCGGCGCGATCTCCAAGACGATCAACATGCCGAACGATGCGACCGTTGAGGACTGTAAGGAAGCGTACATGCTCTCCTGGAAGCTGGCGCTGAAAGCCAACGCGCTGTACCGCGATGGTTCCAAGCTCAGCCAGCCGCTCAACTCCCAGCTGCTCAGCGACGACGACGATGAGGCCGAGGATGCGGCAGAAGAAATCGCAGCTCTGCCGGCAGCTGCCAAGGCAGAGGTCGTTGCCGAACGCATCGTCGAGCGCATCGTGGAACGCGTGGTGCGCGAGCAGGAAAAACTGCCGACCCGCCGCAAAGGCTACACCCAGAAGGCAAAGATCGGCGGGCACACCGTGTTCCTGCGGACCGGCGAATATGAAGACGGCCGTCTCGGTGAAATCTTCATCGACATGAACAAAGAAGGCTCGGCCCTGCGCGCGTTCATCAACAACTTCGCCATCTCCGTCTCGCTCGGCCTGCAGTATGGCGTACCGCTCGAAGAGTATGTCGACGCCTTCACCTTCACCAAGTTCGAGCCGGCCGGCATGGTCCAGGGCAACGATGCGATCAAGAACGCAACGTCGATCCTCGACTATATCTTCCGCGAGCTGGCCGTGTCCTATCTTGGCCGCCATGAACTGGCCCACGTTCCGCCGGAAGTCTTCAGCGGTGACAAGGTTTCGGCTGGCACCATGAAGGACAAGAAGGACAACGGCATGGTGTCCCATGGCCTCGTCCGCGGTCAGACCGAGCGGTTCCGCCTTGTTTCCGATGAGCCTGCAGGTGAAGTCACCCAGGCGATCACGGCTGAGCTCGCAGGAACCCCGGCAGCACAGACATCTGCCGTCGCAACGGCCTTTGCCCGCGGCGCGGAAGCGGCGGTTGCCGTGGAAGTCTCGCCTGCCCCGCAGGTCGGCACAGCCGCCCAGCAGATCGCCCAGGCCCGCATGAAAGGCTATGAAGGCGAAAGCTGCGCGGAATGCGGCAACTTCACCATGGTGCGCAACGGCACCTGCCTAAAATGCGACACCTGCGGCAGCACTTCCGGCTGCAGCTAAGACCTCAGCCGGGAGTTCTGTCCCGAGTCGCATAGGATGGCCAATTCAGGCCAATAAGCGGCTCAAACGGCCTTACATAACAAAGAACCCGCCCATCGGAGACGATCGGGCGGGTTTTCGTTTTTTGAGATTCAAATGCTGGGCGCGCGACGGGGATCGATCTCCCATGTGAAAAAAAGAGCAGTTACACCGGCGCCCTTGAAATCAGGCAATAGGATTGTCATTTGACATATATGATATAAGATACCGTCAAATGATGGAGTTTGAGTTGAGCTTGCAACCGATAACGTCGACGCCAGCCCACGCACAGAACCCGGTCATCACGGACGATGAAGCTGGCGCGTTGGCGCGCGCGACTGTCAACCTCTTCAAGGCCTGGGGCCTGAGCGATGCGCAATCCCGCACGCTGCTGGGCGACATGTCACAAAGCACATGGGACCGGTGGAAACGGGGCGACATCGGCCGCGTGGACCGGGACCGCAAAATGCGCATGGCGCACCTGATGGGCATACACAAAGGCATCCGCCACCTCTTCAACGAGCCAAAGCGTGGATACGCCTGGGTGAAGAAGGAAAATGACGCATTCGAAGGCAAGTCTGCCCTTGATGTCATGCTGCGCGGTGAAATGTCCGACCTTGAAAGCCTACGCCGCTGGCTGAACGCCGAGCGCGGGGTTTGGTAGGCCATGCCGCACACCCGGCGCGTAACGTGGGCGCGAACCTTTCGCATAATCCGCTCCCTCTACCCTCCCATTGATTTGTTTGAAGACATCGCAGACCCAAAGGACTGGGAAGCTCTGGCTTCGGTCGAGGCAAAAACCAATCCGCGCGTGCGCGGCGAAATCGGCGACCTTGGCAAAGTCCCGGTTCATCGGCGCGTTTCCGGTCCCGGCGCCAGCTATGTCATGGCACCGTTTGTCCATTGCACTCCGCTGAGGCCTGGCCGGTTTTCCGATGGCAGCTACGGGATCTACTACGCGGGCAATTCAGAGAACGTGGCTCTCGCGGAGACAATTTATCACCATGCAAGATTCATGGCCTCAACACGCGAGGACGCCGGATGGACCTCCCAGTTCCGGCTTTTGGTCGGGTCTGTCGACGCGGACCTGACAGACGTCAATGATCTGCCGGGTGTCCTTCATGCCTCAGATTATGGCCTCTCCCAGAAGGCCGGCGCCGAAATCCGGGCCTCAGGCAGCGATGGCCTTGTCTGGAACAGCGTCCGGTGTCCGGGCGGTGAATGTTTAGGCGCGTTCTGGCCGGACGTCGTTTCGATCCCTCTCCAATCCACGCATTTCAGCTATCACTGGAACGGAGACCGGGTTGATTTCATCAAACGCTTGGACACCCGCGAAGTCCTCGAATTGACAGACCCGTGACGTCTCCCGCGCAAAACCTGCGAAGCGTTTCTCGCATTGTTTGGCTAAGCGTTCTTCTCAAACACAAAACCCTTAAAACCTATAGTAATAGCGAAACATATTTACACGTTCAGTTAGCCTTTTACGATCGTGATTTCTTCAGACTAAACGGCATTGTGACGCGGATATTATTTACTTTTTAAAACTCGGACTTTTAACTGCGACAGGTGTTGTCGAGTTAATGCTTCCACAGCATGGTTGGATGAAGCAGCAGATGTCAGATCCAAAAACTGCGAAACGGTTTGTGAGGGGCTTGTCCCATAGATGGCAAGCGGTCGTTGCCGCCGGTTTGCTTCTCGCTGCGGCCGTGTCCAATGGGTCGCCTGTTCAAGCCGAGACCACATTTCCAGAGCTCAAGCTTCTTTCAGAAGACTGGAAGCCTTACCACTATGTCGAAGATGGCGCGGTCAAAGGTCAAACAGCCGATCTCTTGGACAAGATCCTTCAAAAAGTCGGGTCGACCCAAACTCGAGAGGACATTGTATTCCTTCCCTGGGCACGAGCTTTTCACCAAGCACAGATTGATGCAAATACGGTTCTGTTCTCCACGGGCCGCACGCCCGAACGGGAACGCCTTTTCAAATGGGCAGGCCCGATCCTTAAGTTCGACTCCTATTTCATCGGCAAAAAGGAGCGGAACTTCGAAATCGAAAAGTCAGAAGACCTCCATCAATACAAGGTCGGCGTCGTAATTGATGGGGCCAGTGCGGTTTTTGCAAAGCGGCACGGTATTCCGGAAGAAAATACGACGTTCAACAGCCAAGGCATTTTTAATGTCAAAATGCTGGCCGCCGACCGGATCGACTTCATCCCGATCCAATGGAAAAACTTTGCAAGGCTCGCGGCCAAGGCAGGAATAGATCCCGCCGAGTTCGAACCGGTGTTTCTGGCAGATACTGTAAGTCTGAACTTCGCCTTCAATCTGAAGACGGCCGATGGCGTTGTGGACCAATTTCAGACAGCACTCGAAGAGGTTCTTGGGCTTCAGGAACAGGCCAAGGGTGAGACACCCACACGCGAAGTGAACTGAGGGGCTTGCAATCCCTCACGGTGTGAAGGGTTTTTATGCCCATTACCTTATCCTCACTGAAGGCAAATCCGGGAGCCTGATGTCTTTCTATTTGAAGGACCAGGTTATCGGTTCGAAGTCGCGCCCCCGGACCCAGTAATTGAATCGACCCAAGACGATTGATGTGCGCAGGGAATCGCCCAAGAATTGACAACTACCGTCAGGGCACGAACCAACAGGTGAGACCGGCATGCACTTTGAAGTCTTTGCGATCGGAACAGCGTTCGTGTTCGGCCTTGCTGTCAGGCAGGTGGGCCTTCCGCCGCTTGTTGGCTTTCTGGCCGCTGGCTTTTTCATCAACCTGATCGGACCGCGCTTTGGAATGCCCGGCGAAACTGGGCCAATTCTTGAGTACGTCGCAGAACTCGGCGTTCTGATGCTGCTGTTCACCATCGGTCTGAAAATGAAGTTGCGGCAGATCACCGAACCGCAAGTGATCGGCGGGGCGTTAACCCACTTCATCGTGTCAGTCGGCGTGTTCACCCCGATCATCTGGCTGCTCTTCACATCCGAATGGATGGGCGCCCTGCTCGTCGGCATCGCCCTCGCCTTTTCCTCTACCGTGTTGTCGGCCAAGATCCTTGAGGCCAAACGCGAGCTCGGCACATTTCATGGGCGGACCGCCATCGGCATCCTGATCGTGCAAGACATTATCGCGCTGGTGGTATTGGCGATCTTTGCCGGAAAACTGCCAGGTCCCTGGGCTCTTTTGATTTTCGCGACACCTCTGCTGAGGCCGGTTCTGTTCAAGTTGCTGGATCTTGCCGGGCACGACGAAGTCTTGTTGTTGGCCGGCATGATGCTCAGCCTTGTGATCGGTGGTGTCGGTTTCGAGATCATCGGATTGAAAGGCGAGATCGGTGCGCTCGTTATGGGGCTTCTGCTCTCCGGTCACCCCCGGGCGGGTGAACTGTCCAGCTCACTTTGGGCGCTCAAGGAAGTGTTCCTGATTGGCTTCTTCCTTTCGATTGGAATGTCCGGACTGCCCGATTGGAATGCGATCGTCTTTGCGTTGGTTCTAGCTGCATTGTTGCCCCTGAAAGGCATCCTGTTTTTTGCCGTCCTGATCGCTTTCAAACTCCGGGCACGAACGTCCTTCGTCACCGCCTTGTCGCTGACAGCCTATAGTGAATTCGGCTTGATCGTCGCGGCCGGGATTCCGGCTGCTCAAGACTATCTCGTCCCTCTTGCGATTGCCGTGTCGGTGTCTTTCCTGATCGCCGCGCCCCTCAATCGCTTCGCCCACCAGATCTTCGAACGGTTCGAACCTCAATTGCAACGGTTTGAACTGTCGACACGTCACCCGGACGAACAACCCAAAGACCTTGGAGACGCGGATATCCTGGTATTCGGGATGGGACGCACCGGGACCGCCGCCTACAATGCTCTCATTGAAAAAGGGCACCGCCCCATAGGTTTGGATGCAGACATCTATAAAGTCCAGGGCCATGCGGAAGCTGGGCGCAATGTCATCTTTGCGGACGCAGAAGACAGTAATTTCTGGAGTAGCGTCGACCTCAGCAAAATCACCGCAGCAGTTCTGGCAATGGATGATCTTGAGGCCAAACTGATCGCAGCACGGATGTTACGAGCCAGTGGCTTTTCTGGCACGATTGTCAGCCATGCCCTGCATGCCGATCACGTGGCTCAAATCACCGAAGCCGGGGCGGACCAAACATATCTGACCATGCAGGAAGCCGGGCAAAGCCTTGCCATCCATGCCCTTGAAACAACCGGTTCCGAAAACTCGGCAGAGGGAGAGAAGGCAGCACCGGCCTAGTCCCCTCTAACCAAGATCTAGTCGTAGCGCAGCTCGGTCGCCTTGCCGCGGAAGACGGTGTAGGCGAGGATAGTGTAGCCGATGATCACCGGCAGGACGAACAAGGCCCCAAGCAGGATGATAAACAGGCTTTCCGGCGCACTTGCGCTTTCATAAAGTGTGAGCTGCTCCGGTACCACGTAGGGGTAGAAGGAATAAGCCAGTCCTGCGAATGCAAGGAGAAACAGGCTGGCCGTTGCCGTAAATGGCACCCACGCCCACTTGTCGTCTTTGGCCGGCAGGTGCTGCAGTGCTGTGTACAAGATGAAGACCAAAAGGGCCGACATCAACGGCAGGGGAGCCAGCAGGATCATCGAGGGGAACGAGAACCATTTTTCGAAGATCCGTTCACTCACCAACGGGCTTGCCAGCGAGATCGCACCAAAGCCCAAGACCACACCCCAAAGCCGCGTTCGGGCCCAGCGGATCGCCTTCATCTGCAGGGTGCCTTCGGATTTGATGATCAGCCAGGTCGCACCGATAAAGCCGTAACCGGCCGTCAGACAAAGCGCTGTCAAAACACCAAAGGCGACTGTGGCTGGTGTGTGTTCCAGGCCCATGATGTAGAGGCCGAGCATATACCCCTGTGCGAGCGAGGCTGATACGGAGCCAAAAAAGAACGCCTGATTCCAGCGATGCTTCTGTTTGCCGGTGGTCTTTGCCCGGAATTCGAACGCAACGCCGCGCAAGATGAGCCCGATCAGCATGACAGCAACCGGGAGATAAAGCGCGGTCAGGATAACGCCATGCGCCACTGGAAAGGCCACGAGCAACAGCCCCACCGCGAGCACCAGCCATGTCTCGTTGGCATCCCAAAAGGGGCCGATCGCCGCGATCATGCGGTCTTTTTCTTCCTCATCCCCGAGGGGCAGAAGGATGCCCACCCCAAGATCAAACCCATCGAGCACAACATAGACGAGGATCGAGATGCCCATGAGAGCGGCGAAGGCCAGCGGAAGCCATACGGTTGGATCACCAAAAAAGGTCATGTTGTCCTACTCCGCAGGAACCAGGGCGACTTGGGCAGCACCGGAATGCGGCCTTGTGTCTTCGGGGTTGCTCGCCTTGCGGGCCAGCCGGAAGATGACCGTGATGTAAGCCACCAGTAGAACCGCATAGACGATCAGGTAAGCGGCAAGCGTTGTCGCAACCATGGGCGCCGGGACATCCGCAACAGCCGCCTCCGTTGTCAGGACACCTTGAACCAGCCAAGGCTGACGGCCGATTTCCGTGGTGTACCAGCCGGCGAGTGTTGCCAGCCAGCCGGAGAAGGTCATGCCAACGAGGCCACGCAGCAGCCACGGGTTCAAGCCGTCCACACCGCGGTTCCGGCGCATCATGATGACAGTCGCCCAGCTCATGACGAGCATCAGTACACCTGTCCCAACCATCACACGGAAGGACCAGAAGACCGGGGCCACTGGCGGGTGAAGCGCGGTTCCATCCTCGGCGTAAAAGTCGTTCAGACCTGGAACCACACCAGCCGGATCGTGTTTGAGGATGAGCGACGCGCCGCTCGGAATGCCGATCTCAAAATCGTTCTGTCGCTTCTCCTCATCCGGCAGGGCGAAGAGCAACAGCGGAACATGGGACGAGGTTTCCCAGTTGCCTTCCATGGCGGCAACCTTTTGCGGCTGGTGCTCCAAAGTGTTGAGTCCGTGCAGGTCACCCGCATAGATCTGCACCGGAATGAGAATGGCTGCCATCCACGCGCCGGTTTTGAAGGTGACGCGAACGCCTTTGGACTGATCGCCGATCAAACGGCGGAACGCCGAGATGCCAAGAATGAGGAAGGCAACGGTCAAACCGCTTGCGAGCAGCATATGCACCAAACGGTAGGGCATGGACGGGTTGAAGATGATGGCCCACCAGTCAGTGGCATGAACAATCCCGTCGCGCAGTTCAAAACCGGTTGGCGTGTGCATCCAGGAATTCAAGACGAGGATCCAGAACGCGCTCACTGTGGTTCCGAACGCGACAAGAAAGGTTGCAAGCGTGTGCAGCCAGTTCGGAACACGCGACGCACCGAATAGCATAATCCCGAGGAAGGCCGCCTCAAGGAAGAAGGCAGTCAGAACTTCGTATGCGAGCAGCGGACCAGCGACGTTACCGACCGTTTCCATGAAGCCCGGCCAATTGGTGCCGAACTGGAAGCTCATCGTAATGCCGCTTACAACACCGAGGCCAAAAGACAGGGCGAAGATCTTTACCCAGAACATGTATGCCGCCATCCAGCGGTCATCGCCTGTCGTGTTGAACCTCAGTTTGAAGAACAGCAGCACCCACCCCAACGCGATGGTGATCGTCGGGAACAGGATGTGGAACGAAATGTTGGCCGCAAACTGAATTCGGCTGAGAAGAAGTTCTTCCATGGCTCTTTCCCGGCCCGGAGGCCTGGTTATGGTTGATTACTGGACCAACATATGGATCAGGGATTTCACCTACTCAATGTGAAACTGGCGAAGTGCGGCGACACGCCATGCGGCAGCCGGTCACATGCGATTTTTCAACGCTGCCAGTGTTTGTCACGCAGCGACCATTGCGATCATCCACCACCACCCTTTTAAATGACGTTACGTTATTTTCACCCTTCCCAACGAAAGGAACTTGCGCATAGAGTGTGCAAGTGTTCTGAAAATTGCTTCAGGGACACACTGACACGTCCCCATCACTTCACGGATTCCGAGATCCCATGCATTCTTTAAAAATCTCCGAGCGATTGAAGGTTTTGATTCTTTCTCTCGTTCCCCTGGCTGTCACCGGGATCGCTCCGGCAGCAGCACAGGACACAAAGCCCAATATCCTGGTCATCTGGGGTGACGATATCGGGCAATCGAACATCTCCGCCTACACCTTTGGCCTGATGGGCTATCAAACGCCCAACATCGACCGGGTTGCCAAGGAAGGCGTCATGTTTACCGACTACTATGCGGAGCAGTCGTGTACTGCAGGCCGGTCGTCCTTCATCATGGGGCAGTCCGTGTTCCGCACCGGGCTCTCCAAAGTTGGTCTGCCGGGTGCTGAAGAAGGCATGCAAATTGAAGACCCGACCATCGCAGCCCTTTTGAAAGATGAAGGTTATGCGACTGGGCAATTCGGCAAAAATCACCTGGGCGACCGGGATGAACACCTGCCGACCAACCATGGGTTTGACCAGTTTTTCGGTAATCTCTATCACCTGAACGCAGAAGAAGAGCCCGAAAACGAGGACTACCCGCGCGATGCCGTGTTGCCGGATGGCCGCACATTTCTGGAGGCCTTTGGTCCGCGCGGCGTAATCCGCTCTTCTGCTTCCTACGACGGCGGCACGGTAACTCAGGACATTGAAGATACCGGCCCACTCAACATCGAACGCCAAAAGGTCGTCGACGATGAAACGTCAGAAGCTGCGCTTGCCTTCATCGAAGAAAAAACGGCTGAAGGAACGCCGTGGTTTGTTTGGTGGAACGGCACCCGGATGCACTTCCGAACCCACGTCAAAGACGAAATGCGCGAGGTTGCGAACGGTCTGACCGATGGCGTCGCGGATGAGTACACAGCCGGCATGATTGAGCACGACATGCATATCGGTCAGTTTCTCGACAAGCTCGACGAGCTTGGCATCGCTGATAACACCATCGTGTTCTATTCCACCGATAACGGCCCGCATATGAACACATGGCCGGATGCGGCCATGACGCCGTTCTGGGGTGAGAAAAACACTCAGTGGGAAGGTGGATGGCGTGTTCCTGCGATGGTCCGCTGGCCCGGCAAGATCGAGCCCGGAACAGTCTCGAACGAGATTGTCCACCACATGGACTGGCTACCGACCTTCCTGGCTGCGGCGGGCAACGAGACCGTGAAAGAAGACCTGCTTGACGGCGTGTCCTCGGACACAATGGGCCGGGATTACCGGGTACATCTCGACGGATACAACATTCTGCCGCTCTTACAGGGTGAAGTGGAGGAAAGCCCGCGTAACGAAATTTTCTACTTCACTGACGATGGCGATCTGGCTGCACTGCGCTACTCCAACTGGAAGATCACCTTTCTGGAGCAGAAAGCCTGGGCCACCCTCCGGGCCTGGATGGAACCGCTCACACCACTGCGCGTGCCTTTGATCACCAACCTGCGCCGCGATCCTTATGAGCGCGCTTACAGGACATCCAACACCTATTACGACTGGATGCTCGACCGCGCCTATCTCCTTGTCCCGGCGCAACAATATGTTGGCAAGTTCCTGGCAACCTTCCAGGAATATCCGCCGCGCCAAGAAGCTGCGTCCTTCAGTCTCGACAAAGTGATGGAAAAGCTGAGTCAGCCTGGCGGGGCGCAATAGTCCTTGGTTAAACGGAATGGGGCGTCTTAGGATGCCCCATTCTTAGGATTTGGAGACCAAGAAATGCCGGACATCAAAGACATCGTGAATGAGCTGAAACAGACCCGCGACGAGGTCAAACTGAAAATCCATCTGGGCAGCAAAGAGCTCCAGGAGGAATGGGACGAGCTGGAAAAGAAATGGGACAGTTTCGAAGCAGAAGCCAAACTCGGCGAATCCGCTCAGAACATCAGTGAAGCCACCTCCTTGCTTGGCGACGAGCTGTCCAAAGCCTTCAAGAAAATCAGGTCTGCACTTTGATCATGCAAATACGCTGGTTGGTTCTTGGCATGTTGGTGGCAAGTGCTGCCACATCGTCCCAATCCGAAGCCGAAGAGCATCCGAAGCTCGTCTTGCAGATCACAGTTGATCAGCTGCGCGGTGACTTGATCGACCGGAACATTGCGCACTTTGGCGAAACAGGTTTCAAACGCCTTCTTCGAAACGGCATCTACTACACCAACGCACATCATCGGCACGCCAACACAGAGACAATTGTCGGCCACACCACACTGGCAACAGGCACCGATCCCGCCGTTCACGGAATGGTTGCCAACCTCTGGTTCGACCGGGCAACCGGCAAGCCGTTTTACAACGTTCAGGATCCTGATTATCCGCTGCTGGCGATGTCCGGTGTCGATCAGTCTACCGAGATCGATCCGACACAGCGGGCTGCGACATCTGATGGACGCTCCCCCGCGTCGATCTTGTCATCGACCCTGTCTGATGAAATCGCGATCGCAAATGCTGGCGTTTCGAAGATATTCGGGGTGTCCGTCAAGGATCGCGGTGCCATCTCCATGGCCGGCCACGCCGGAACGGCCTACTGGTTCTCAAAGAGTGATGGTCGGTTTGTCACGTCCAGCTACTACATGGACACCTATCCAGACTGGGTTAACGCCTGGAACGACGCCGGGCATGTTCTGTCCTACGCCTATACAGATTGGGAGCTGACTGATCCTGAACAAACCTATCGGTTTGCTGCCTTCGATGATGCGGAGTGGGAAACCGACTTTCCGGGATTTGGCCGCACATTTCCGCATCCGTTCGGCGCTTGGGACAGCAAGTACTATACGACGTTTTTGACGCTCAGCCCGGCGGGCGATGAGTTGACGGCATCGTTTGCCAAAACACTGATCGACAAGGAGGATATCGGTGCAGACGACGTGACCGATTATCTCTCCGTCAGCTTTTCATCGACTGATTATGTCGGCCACATTTTCGGCCCGTCCAGCTTGGAGGCCGAGGACAATCTGCGCCGTCTTGATAAAACCATCGGCCAACTGCTGGACCATGTGGATCAAAAGATCGGTTTGGAACACACCTTGGTCGTTCTATCCGCAGACCACGGCGGTGCGGAAGTCCCGGGTTACCTGGAATATCTCGGTATTCCGGCGGGCTATTTCAATTTCGATGACATAGACAAGGAACCCGCCGCGAAAGCTCTGATTGCTGAGTTTGGGGTCGCTCAGGGGCTCATTTCCTCTTTTTCCCAGCCCTACGTCTATCTCAACGAACAACTGATTTCAGACAAAGGACTAGAAAAAGCGGACGTTGCCCGAGCTCTCGCCAGAGAACTGCAAAAGATGCCGGCCATCGCCTACGCGATATCCAGCGAGGATCTCGCAAGTGCTGCGATTGCCAAGACGAGTGTCAGCGATGCAGTGCTGGCGAATTTTCATGCCTCACGATCCGGCGACGTTTATGTCGTGTTTGAACCGCACTGGTTTGTGGGTGATTTTGACGGGCTGCACGTTGCCTCGCACCATGGGTCCCCCTGGACCTATGATACGCATGTCCCGATCATCTTTTCCCGGCCGGGGATGAAAGCAAGCCGCATCCCGGCGCGTGTTGAAACAGTCGACCTCGCGCCGACCGTTGCCGCCTACTTGAGGATCAAGGCACCCAGTGGCACTCGTGGTAAGATCTTGGATGAGGTCGTCCACTCTCAGTAACTTTTGATCAAACGCGGACTGCTCGATGACAACATCACTGCCACATATCCGAGACGTAAGGATCTACAAGCGGCGATCGATCATCGGCCAAAATGGATGAGGATTAGGGATCAGAGTTTCCATGGGAGCCAGGCAACTGAAAAAAGGCAATAATTTGTGGCGGGTAATTTCCAGTTTCCAAGGACTGATCGCTCTTACTCTGGCAATCAGCTCTGCTTCTCAGGCAAACGGTGATTTTGTTTTGCTGGACGGCGGGACCTTCACGATGGGCTCGAATGAGCACTACCGTGAGGAGGCAATTGAACGGCAAGTCACGGTCAGTCCCTTCCAAATCAAGAAAACCGAAGTTACCAATGCCGAATTCCGGGCCTTTGTCGAGGCGACCGGCTATGTCACCACCGCCGAGCGGGACCTGGACCCCGCAGAAAACCCCAGCCTTCCAAAAGATCTGCTGCGCGCTGGATCGATGGTTTTTGCCCAGCCGCCCGGCAAGGTGGACCTGACAGACTTCCGCGTTTGGTGGCGCTATGTCCCGGGCGCAGACTGGCAACACCCGGAAGGCCCCGACAGCTCTATCGAGAACATGGACGACCACCCGGTGGTTCAAATCTCACCGGAAGACGCCCGCGCCTACGCCAAGTGGGCCGGTGGCCGCTTGCCCACCGAGGCGGAATGGGAATTTGCCGCTCGGGGCGGCATTGAGGGCGCGGAGTACACCTGGGGCGACGGCTATGATCCGGGGCAAGGCTGGAAGGCCAACACATGGCAAGGCCTCTTTCCAAGTGTCGACACCAAGGAAGACGGCCATCACGGAACAGCTCCCGTCGGCTCCTTTCCGCCTAATGCCTACGGCCTTTACGACATGGCCGGAAACGTCTGGGAGCATGTCTCCGACTGGTGGGTGCCTGGACACCCGGAAATTGCCGCAACCGACCCGGACGGGCCACCAGAGATCCTGGCAGCCAGTTTCTCTCATCCGAGCGTCGGCGCAATGAACGTCGTCAAAGGCGGATCCTGGCTCTGCGCTCCGTCCTATTGCCTGAGATATCGACCCGCCGCCCGCCAGAATGCAGAACGCAGCCTTGGCACAAACCACATCGGGTTTCGCATCGTCAATGATGTAGAAGCCTCGCAAGAGGGTCAGCTGAAATGAGTGGGTCAATAACGGTACACCGATTGTTCCAAACGAACTTGTTTTCCAGCGCTTTGCTGGCCTGTTCGTTGGCAGCTGCCATTGCACTTGCGACGCCAAGCGCCGCTGCTGATCTAGCCTCGCCTGCCCCTGCCTCAATAACACCAGAACTTCGCGTTGAACGCAGCTGGGAGTTCGTGATTGCGCCTTATCTGCTTGCGCCGACCATTCAGGGCGACACGACGATTGGCCGCTTGCCGAATACGTCGCTAGACGTGTCGCCTGGAACCATCTTTGAGAACTTGCAGTTCGGCGCGATGGGGCATTTCGAAGCGCTGTATGACGGCCGGTTCGGTGCAACCCTCGATGTTGCGTATATGGATCTCGGGTCTGGCCGAACATTCCCGCGCGTCGGAGGCACTGTCAGTGCCGGGGTCAAACAGCTGGTGAGCGAAGCCTTTTTCGGCTACCGTTTCTGGAGACAGGATTCAAGCTGGCTGGAGGCTTATGCGGGCGGACGCTGGTGGTACAATCAGATCGATGTCACCGCGAACGTGCCGCGCAATTCCTTTTCCAGGACGATCACCGAACAATGGATCGATCCGGTCATCGGGCTGCGCGGGCAGCATTTCCTGAACGACAAATGGTCTCTATTCGGAAGTGCCAACGTTGGCGGGTTCGGGTTGGTCTCTGACTTCACATGGGGCGCGCAGGCCGGCGTCGGCTATCACTTCAACGAGCGTTGGGCGATGCATCTGCATTACAAGGCGACCGGCGTGGACTATGACAACGGAAAATCCGGCACAGAGGCATTTTCCTATGACACCGTCACGCACGGGCCGATGGCCGGCGTCGCCTTCCGTTTCTAGACAACCGCTGTAGAGTTTTGTCGGCCGACTGCACGCAGTCGATCGACCCCATTCGACTTAAAGACGAATGACGTATTCCTTGGTGGTGGTTTCCAGAACTTCCCAGGTGCCGGAAAACCCTGGCCGCAGGATAAAACCGTCTCCAGCTTTCACGTGATGCTCCTGCCCATCAGAGTCTGTCAGGACAGAGTGGCCATCGAGGATGCGGCAGTATTCCCATTCGTCATACTGGATCCGCCATTTTCCCGGCGTGGAGCGCCAAATGCCGCAATAAAGACCATCGCGCTCTTCGACGTTCCAGGTGGTGAATTCAGGTGATCCTGATATCAACCGGTCCGGCGCTGGGGCATCGGTTTCTGGAGCGGCGGCATCTTGAGACAAGCGGCAGAAAGTGTCAGTCACGGGAGCTTTCCTTCAAACAAACGCCCGTATTTCATACACCGACCGGTAACAGTGCGCCCGGATTTCTTCATCCGAGCAGTCACTCAACGGCGCATACGCATCGGGGCTCTGCTCGGCAGAGTTCAAGCCGCCGAGAACGGTACCAGCCGTTTGGTGTCTTCATCCCATAGCGCCAGATGTGCGCTTTTCACGCTTTCCCAAATGGTCAGCTTATTGATGGAGGCAAGCTCCGGCTTCCCTGCCATGCATTCCTGCAAACGGTAATTCGGAATGTGACTGCAAAGATGGTGGATGTGATGCAGGCCAATGTTGCCTGTGAACCAATTGAGGACCGCTGGCAGCTCATAATAAGACGAGCCGAGGATTGCCGCGGTTTTCCGATCCCAAACGCCATCGCGCGACCAATGCGTCTCTTCAAACTGATGCTGGATGTAGAACAGCCAGACGCCGGCTGCGGCCGACAGTACCACGATCGGTGCAAAAACGAGCGCGAAATGTACCCACCCCATAAAGAACGCGAGAGTGCCATAAACGGCAACAATGGCAAGATCCAACAAGAGCACGCTGGCAGTCATCTTCCAGGACGGGCGCTGAACGGTAAACGGGAGCCGCTGGATAATCAAAAAGTGCAGAACACCGCCGACGAACGTCATGAAAAACGGATTCCGATAGATCCGGTACCAGACGCGTTTGACGAATGGCAGAGAACGGAATTCCTCAACCGTCAGCGTATCAATGTCGCCAAAGCCGCGCCGGTCGAGGTTGGATGATGTGGCATGGTGAAGAGCATGCGCCCGCTGCCAGTACGCGTAGGGTGTCAGGGTCAAGATGCTCATCAACCGCCCGATCGTATCATTGGCGGTTTTGGACGAGAAGAAAGACCCGTGGCCGCAGTCATGCTGGATAATAAACAAGCGGACGATCAATCCAGCGGTCGGGACTGAGAGAGCCAGCGTGATCCAATAGCTGATGTCCACCGTGACATACATGGCAGCAACCAGAGCAACGAACAAAGGCACGGTCGTGAGAACCTGGAAAACTGCCGTAACGTTGTTCGGCGTACGATACTGCTCGCAATGATCGACAAGATCCTGAATCTGGCTCGGATGCACTGGGAAATCCCGTTTTCTTCTTTTCGGGAGTATTCCCTTACGTGCGTGGTGCCAGACTGCGCGTGCTAGGTCAATGCAGACGGCAACATATGCGTCTTTTTGCTCAGTAAATGGTTTTCAATTTCCCGTTTTTTCACCGATAGGTTCGCTCCGGAAGGTGGGACAACCCTGTCCGCAAGTCCGCGTGAGACATCCAGCGAATCTCCTTCAAAAAATGGAAGCCCGGTAATTGGCACTCAGGGGTCGAAAGCAATCGGGATAAAAACTATATAGCGGCTGTAGACAATGACCGACTGGATCTCGCCGCCATGACCACGCAGCCACCTGCCTTTCAGTTCGACAACACTTACGCTCGCGAACTTCCCGGGTTCTACGTCGAGTGGCAGGGCGCGGCTGTGCCGGACCCGAAACTGGTCCTGTTAAACTCCCCGCTTGCAGGTGAACTTGGTCTTGAACCCACCGCTCTTTCGGCTGCTGAAATGGCTGCTGTCTTTGCCGGCTCCGCAAGTCCTGAAGGGGCTTCCCCTCTCGCCCAAGTCTATGCCGGTCATCAATTTGGCGGGTTTTCGCCCCAGCTCGGCGACGGCCGGGCGCTCTTGATTGGCGAGGTGATCGATCAGGAAGGCCATCGCCGCGACATACAACTTAAGGGCTCCGGCCGGACTCCGTTCTCACGCGGTGGCGACGGCAAAGCGGTGATTGGCCCGGTCCTGAGGGAATACATCCTCGGCGAGGCCATGCACGCGCTCGGTGTGCCAACAACACGTGCGCTTGCGGCCGTGACAACCGGCGAAATGATCCAACGTGAAGGCCTGAAACCTGGCGCTGTGCTCACCCGTGTTGCGTCCAGCCATTTGCGGGTCGGGACCTTCCAATTCTTTGCGGCCCGAAGCGATACAGACAAGGTGCGGCAGCTGGCGGACTACGCCATCGCGCGGCATGACCCTGACCTTGCAGATGCGGATGATCGACATTTGCGTTTCCTTGCCCGTGTTGTGGACCGGCAAGCGCAACTGGTTTCCAAATGGATGCTGATCGGCTTTGTCCATGGTGTGATGAACACGGACAACACTACGATCTCCGGTGAAACGATCGACTACGGCCCTTGCGCATTTTTGGACGGTTATGATCCGGCTGCTGTCTTTAGTTCAATCGATCATGGTGGACGCTATGCGTTTGGCCGTCAGCCCACCATCATGCAGTGGAACTTGGCACGTTTGGCGGAGGCCCTGCTGCCCTTGTTTGATCCAGCGGACCTCGACAGAGCCGTGGAACTCGCAACTCAGGAACTCAACAAATTTCCGGACCTCTATCGATCCGCCTGGCTCAACGGCATGGCCAAAAAGCTTGGCCTGACTGATTTGCAAGATGATGATGTCACTCTGTTTGAGGACCTTCTCAGCGCAATGGCGGCATCCAAAGCTGACTACACACTGGCTTTCCGGCGCTTGGCCGATGCTGTCTCCGCAAACACCGCTCCCCTTTTTGATCTCTTCGAAGACAAGGCCGATATATCTGCCTGGGTAAATCGCTGGGATCAACGACGTTCCGCAGAAGGGCGTCCAGCCGAAGAAATAAGCAGGGATATGAACCGTGTGAACCCGATCTACATTCCACGCAATCACAAGGTCGAAGAGGCGTTGGCCGCCTCAGAGGCTGGAGATTATGATCTGGTTGAAAACCTGCTGGATGTCTTGAAGAATCCTTATGAGGAACGTGCAGGGTTGGAGGCTTACGGAACACCGGCACCTCAAGACTTTGGCCCTTACCAGACATTCTGCGGGACCTGAGCCTCATCTGCATCACAGTTGCTTTTGACAACAGGCTGGACGCCAGTATTCCCAACTCCTTGTGGCTTGCGCATTCAACTTACGTATTCGACGGACAAATTTGCGTTTTTATGAGCCTTTGAAATCAGCAACTCAGAACCGAAGAACAATATATTTCATCTTTTGATTTGCAATGAGCTGAGAATATTTACGATGCGACATGCCAAAAACAGAGACTTCTGAATACTTTAATAACCCTGTTCTCAGTTTCACTTAAAATTCTCTCCACTCATAACCAAGAGTAAGGCCCTCACCTTTCTAATGACGGCTGCGAAATAAAGAAAAGCAGTCCAATCGCTCCAGAAAGGAACCGACATGAAATTTGCCGCTGGCCTCATCGCCCTTGCCGCCGCTGCTGTGCTCACTCCTGCTCACGCTGCGGACATCAACCTCACCACCGAGGAATACAAACCGTTCAACTACATGGAAGGCGACAAGATCGTCGGCTTTGGTGCTGAGCAGGTTTTTGAGATCATGAACCGCGCAGGTCTGACCTATGACGTCGAAATGGCGCAATGGTCCCGCGCAATCGGCCTGGCTGAAAAACAAGCGGACTACTGTGTGTTTACAGCGTCACACACAGAGGCGCGTGATCCATTGTTCGTCTGGGTCGAGCCGCTGAATGTTGACCGGACGCTGCTGATCAAAAAAGCTGGATCTGACGTCAACGCCACAACAATCGACGAAGCCATGGCCTACTCGGTCGGCACGCAGTCTCAGGACTACACGGAAGCGTTGTTGAAAGACAAAGGTTTCCCGAAAATCGATGCCGCCAAGGATATGGAAACAACCCTCAAGAAACTGGCAGCTGGCCGGATCGACATGGTCGCCGTATCCGAAGCGTTCTTCAACAGCTTGAAGAAAGACGGCGTCGCGGTCGAAGAAGCGGTTGTCTTGTCCGAGACAGTCCTGTCGATGGCGTGTAATCCGGGCACGAATGCCGACAACGTCAAAAAGATGCAGGACGCGCTTCAGTCGATGATTGATGACGGCACCCAATCCAAGATCCTGGCGAAATATCAGTAAATAGACGCCTCATCTGAACCGAATAAGAAAACGGCCCTTGCACATTGGTGCAGGGGCCGTTTTCTTTTTGTTATTGAGATCTGCACAAATGACCGGACTTCCTTTTAATTCAAAGACCGGGGCCGGATATACGGGCCAATAATTCGGTCAAATTCGCCGTTGGCTCTGATGATCTGCATACCGCGGTTGAAGGCATCCACGAAATACGGGCCATGTTCCGTCTGCCGAGAAATCAACAAGTGGTAAGACCATGGATAGGTCAGCCTCTCCAAGTGACCAATCCGCTTTTGCTGATCTTCAGTCAGATGCGCCAGGGCAGCCTCGTACCCGCTGGTTTCAAGCTCAGGTACGAAATCGACCCGGCCCATGGCCAGCATCTGAAAAAGCTGCTGATTGTTCGGAACTCTCGCGACGATGATCGATCCATCATCGATCAAGGGAGCAAACTGTTGGCCAAACGCGCTGGAATCCAGCGCCCCCATGACCTTGCCGTTCAAGTCCTCTAATTCCTTGGCTTCAACAGGATTGTCTTTGGAGTAGAAGATCACCTCCCGCAAGACAAACAGCGGGTCACTCGCAAGATAGAGGCGCTCCCGCTCCGGCGTCAGCACCCACATGAAGGTTCCGTCCCAAGCGCCCTGCTCCACGAGCAGCATCGCCCTATTCCAGGGAAAGAAACCATACTCGACTTCTATGCCGACCGCTTCGAACGCCTTCGTCACAAGTTGAGACGAAACACCGTATCCCGGCAGGTCTTTGGACTGATAAGGAGCCCATTCGCCATTGGTGAGACGTATCTTTGTGGGTTTTTCATCCGCGACAGCGGTTGCCGCAAACAGAAAAATGAACAGCTGAACGAAAAACATCCTCATAGTGCATGACCTTACGGCAAAACTACCGGAGGATGCAATCCTGAACACCTGTCGGATCTTGTCGCGACACAGGAACTGTCCGGACCAATTGTTATCAAAGTCACGGCGGCTTGCTCTTTAGCCCCAAGCAGCATGAGTGTCAGGCGAAACTCTCCGCCACATCATACATCACCGGCTCAAAGCTCTTGCACAAGGCATGGATCCGGCGGTTGCGCTCGCGCATCTCATCGGACCGCAGCATGGCCAGAAAGTCTTCCCGCCGCCGCCACTGGGAGTAATTGGCGATCCGAGTCTGCGCATCGTTTACGTGAAGACCGGCGCCGATAAATCCGGGCTGGTGCTGAATGAACTCGCGATATGCGTCTTTCAGCTCCTCCAAAAGATCCAGGCACGTTCCCGGTGTCATCTCAAAGGTTGTTATGACGGTTTGGTAGTCGCTTGCTTCAGATATCTTTGGCATGGCTTGCTCCAACACGTTTTTGAAAGCTGGCAAGAAGCACCCGCTTGGGCAACGGCATTGGACAGTGTAGCAGCATTCATCCCGAAGTTGGTTCCACTCCGGGAACATTCATGTTCTCAACAGCTTCGAGAGAAAGATCATAAAGTGTTTGAAAATGATTGTGCCTGGCGCTGTCGCGCCGCCAGGCAATGCAAATCGTCCGTCGGGTTTTCATTTCCGCAACCTGCTTCAAGACGATATCCGGTTCTTTTCCGAACTCGGACGCAATATAGGCCGCTGGAAACAGGCACAGACCCATGCCGATGGAAACCATTTGCCGCAGAGCATCGAGGCTCGTCCCCTCATAGTCCTGACGGAAATCAGCGCCGCTCGCCCGCGCCAGGGACTGAACATCGTCGTGAAGCCGAAACCCTTGGCTCAGCGTCAAAAGCCTTTCGCCCTGAAGCATGTCGACCGGAATGACTTCAAGGCCCGAAAGCGGATGTGTCCGCGGCACAGCAAGCGACAAGTCTTCCTGGCACAACTTCAAAACTTGAAGACGCTCTGACCCCGCCAAGTCGGGGGATATGATGCAGTCCAAAGTGCCATCCAGGATTTGCTGCTCCAGAACCACTGGCCGGTCTTCCCGGATATAAAGCTCAAGTTCCGGGTATTTCGACTTCAGAATCGGCAAGAGGTACGGCATGAAATATGGCCCGAATGTGGACGGTACCCCCAACCGGATCAAACCGCCGAGATTTTCACGCCCGGCTTCTGCGGCAGTCACAAAATCGTCCAACAGCTCCAACGCGTGGCGCGCCAGCGGCAACAGCCGTTCTCCAGCTGCGGTCAACCGCACACCGGTCGTCCCGCGCTCCACAAGTGTCGTATGAACACTGTCTTCCAACAGCTTGAACTGGTTGGATAATGTCGGTTGGGAAACATGGCACTTCTTGGCGGCTTTGCCAAAATGCCCTTCCTCTGCCAGAGCAATAAAATACTCCAGCTGCCGCGCCGACGGTCGATAACCCATGGCCGCCTTTCCTCCTGAATACTCTTATAGAGATATTCTATCGGTTTTATCGAAACAATGTATTTCCGCTATTTCAATCTACTCCCCATATCGGAAGTGCAACGATGTTAAAAATTGAGAGGAGCCTAGGAGATGTACGCACGTCTGAAATCACTTCGCAGCCAGCACGGCACTCTGGACAACTTGATCCAGCGGGAAGAACTGCACCCTTACCCAGACGTGGAACACATCCGATCTCTCAAGAAATTCAAGCTGCGTTTGCGTGACGAAATTCAGCGCGTCGAGCGCAAGCTCAATCCAGCCCAAACCGCCTGATCCGCCAACTGACCTGCCGAAACAGAGGAGCCCCCGATATGACCCTTTTCTGGCCTTACTACGGAATTGGCGCTTTGCCGTCCGGTTCAAACTCTCACCGCGCCCGCCGCGCCCGCCTGCGGGATCTTGAAGCCCGCATGGAAACCTTCCTGGTCGAGAAAGAGAACAAACAGGAAGTCTGCACCCGCGTGCTTGGCAACGTGAAGGAATGCAAGACCCGTCTGCGCGGCGAACTGGCACACCTTAGCTAGATCCCGGTGCATCTTGGCCCTCTCCCTCCCCAGGGCGAAGATGTTACCCGCCGGAGCGCGATCAGCTCTGGTCACGCCGCCTGCCGCCGCCCGGCAGGTAGCGTTTTTTATTCGCCCGGCACGGGTGCCGCAGCGGTTGGGACGGTTTCTTCGTTGGAAGTCGGTGTTTTCGTCGTTTTCGTTGGCCGGACACGGAAGAACAGCGCATAGAGGACAGGCGCTGCAATCAATGTCAGGATTGTCGCGAAGGCCAGTCCGCCCATGATGGTGACCGCCATGCCGCGGAAGAAAGCATCCGACAACAACGGTGCCATGCCAAGGATGGTCGTGATCGCCGCCAGCATCACGGGCCGCATACGCGATACACTCGCCTCAACGATGGCTTGGTACTTTTCTTTGCCCTCCCGGATCATCAGATCGATTTCTTCAAGCAGAACAATCGCATTCTTGATCAGCATGCCTGAGAGCGACAGGAAGCCGAGGAGCGACATAAATCCGAACGCCGTATCTGTCGCAAGAAGGGCAATCGCAACGCCATTGATCGACATCGGCACCATCAACCAGATGATCAGCGGCTGCCGGATCGAGCCAAACAGCAGGATCGAGATGATCAGCATGACCAGGAAACCAAGCGGAAGCTGCGCACCAAGAGACGCTTGCGCGTCATTGGTGCTCTCGTATTCCCCGCCCCACTCCAGCGCGTAGCCTTGTGGAAGTGCGATGGCTTCAATCTGAGGCCGGACACGGGCAAGCGCTGCCGTCGCTGTTTCGCCGCCGGTGGTTTCCGCAGCCACTGTTATGGTCCGCACACGGTCGCGGCGCTGGATCAACGTGTCCTGCGGTTCCATGACGAACTCCTGAACGACCTGGTCGACAGGAACGTACCGGCGTTGGCTGGCGCTCCAGACAACCGAGTCCGACACACTTTCGTTCACCGAAATACCGTCAGTTCCGGCCTTTCGGGCCACGATCGGAATGCTTTCGTCGATATCGCGATACGCGCCGACCTGAACACCTTCGGTCGCGAACTGAAGTGAAAGAGACAGTTCTTCCCGTGTAATTCCGGAAATCCGGGCGCGGTCTTCGTCAAAGATCGGCCGGACCACAAGTTCGCGCTGGCGCCAATCCGTGTTGACGTCCGCCAGGCGACTGTCCGGCATCTGGAAGACGGCCCGGGCTTCCTCCCCGAGACGCTTCAGGATGTCCTCATCCGGTCCTGAGAACCGCGCCTCGATCTTCGCTCCGCCGCCAGGACCAAAGACCAGACGTTTGGTGATGATCTGGGCTGACGGGAACCGTTCACCGAATTGCTCCCGCAAATCCAACGCCAGAGCATCAATGTCATCCCGGCTGTGGGTCCGGATGATCATGTGGCCGTAGGCGGGATTTGCATCTTCCGGCGAATATGTGAGCATAAAACGGGTTGCCCCGCCGCCGGCAAAACTGGTGACCGTTTTGACCCGTTCATCTGCGAGGACAACGGCTTCCATGTCCCTCAGATCCGCCTCGGTAGACCGGATGTCGGTGCCTTGAGGTTTCCAATAATGGACATAAAAGAGCGGTGTGTTGCTATCCGGAAAGAAGGCCTGTTTCACATTGCCGAAGGCCATCACACAAGCAACCGTCACGCCAATCAACACCGCGATTGTCAGCAGACGGGCATGCAGCGTTCCAATCAGGAACTTCCGGTAGATCGTATAAAGGATGCCTTTGTAGGGATCATGATCATCGCCAACGCCTTCAGCTGTGCGGAAAAAGTATTTTCCGAACAAAGGCGTCACCGTGATCGCAAATATCCAGGAAAGCAGCAGCGATATCCCGATAACCGCAAAGAGCGAGAACAGGAACTCACCCGTTGCATCTGGGGACAGACCGATGCCCGAAAATGCCATAATGCCGATCACAGTCGCACCAAGCAGCGGCCACATGGTCTGTTTGACCACCTTGCTGGCTGCTTCGATCGCCCGCATGCCGCGCTGCATGTTGATCATCATGCCTTCTGCGACAACGATGGCGTTGTCCACCAGCATGCCCATCGCGATGATCAGGGCGCCAAGCGAAATCCGCTCCATCTCGATGGCAAACAACCGCATGAACAGGACCGTTGCCATCACCGTCAACAGAAGCACGGTTCCGACTACCAGAGCAGCGCGCCATCCCATGAACAACGCCAGGACCGCGATCACAATCACCACCGAGGCTGCGAGGTTGATGATGAAGCCGTTCACAGATTCGTCGACAACGATGTTCTGCTCATAGATCGGATGGATCTGCATCCCCACCGGCAGTTGCGCTTCGACCTCTGCGAGTTTTTCAATCACAAGGCCGCCGACTTCAACGATGTTCGTACCGTCGATCTGCGAAACACCTATGGTGACCGCTTCCTGTCCGTTGTGGCTGATCAGCCGGGACGGCCGTTCAGGTTCACCAAGTTCCAGCGTCGCAATGTCCGACAAGCGGATCATCGCCGTGGTGCCCGGCCGGCCGATCACGAGATCCTGAATGCCAGTAAAGTCGTCAAAGGCGGATGCCGTCATCAACCGGATGCGCTTGTCCCCTGAAATGCCGGACCCGTTGGTCTGGATCCGGTTTTCGGCATCGAGCACGCTGGTGATGTCGGTCATCGAAATACCAAGGCCGACCATCTTGTCGTGGTCGACATTCAGGTAAATGACATCTTCCGGTTCGCCGGAGACATCGACCTTGCCTACGCCCGGAACCGTGAGCAGCTCCCGCCGGATCCGCTTAACAGTCGTGCGGATATCGCGGTTGGTATACCCATCTGCAGTGAAGGCATAGAAAAGACCGAACACATCGCCGAAATCGTCATAGACCAACGGTGTTCCAGCGCCGGCGGGCAGTGCGCGCTGTTCATCACCGACCTTTCGGCGAAGCTCGTCCCACACCTGCGGCAATTCGGTGCCGTCATAGGTGTCTTTGATTTCGACACGAATACGCGACAGGCCCGGTTCGGAAACAGACGTAATTTCCTTCAGCTGCGGCAGTTGCTGGATCGCGGTCTCGAGGATCTCGGTGACCTCGTTCTCTACTTCGGCAGCCGTTGCGCCCGGGTAGCTGGTGATGACCTGGGCTTCCTTGATGGTGAAGGCTGGATCTTCGAGGCGGCCAACGGTGCTGAGTGCCCACAAACCGCCGAGCAAAGACAGGATGACGATCATCCAGGTGTTGACCGGTTTCTGGATCGAATAACGCGCAATATCCAAGGGATCAGATCCTTGTTCGGTATTATCTGTCAGATCAGCGCAGCGGTCGCACGACTTGGCCATCACTCAAGAATGCGGCTCCGGCAGCAACAATGTCTTCGCCGGCACCGAGGCCCGAACTCACCGGGATGTAGTCGCCCATGACAGTGCCGACTTCGACCTTGCGTTTGGAGACGGCATCGCTTCCATCATCATAGATCCAGACATATGACTGACCATCGCCATCAACGGCGATCGATCCGGTCGGAATGAGGAACATCTCCCCAAGGGACAACCCCTCCGGGAGAAACTTGACCCGGACCGACGCAGTCATTCCCGGGTACAACTGGTCTGCTCCCTTACGAGGCATTGCAAGCGTGACCCGGTAGGTCTGGGTGACGTCGTCAACCTGGGAAGAGTGCTCGCGATAGATCAATGGGAAATACTTGTCGCCGTAGGCTGGAAACTTGGCTTCGATCGAGACGACCTCCGTGTCCCTCACCCGCCCGAAGAGGGCCTCGGCCACATTGATATCGACTTGGATTTCCGACACATCGTGCATCCGCACCACAGGTGTTCCAACGCTCACCGTTGTAAAGTTGTCGATGAGGCGCAGGGAAACGATGCCGTCAAACGGCGCTCGAAGCTCGGAGTACTGAAGATCCAGCTTGGCTTCTTTCAGCGCCTCGACAGCCAGGTCATGCTTGTCCTGCTGTGCGTCGAAGGCCGAAACCGCAATCACGTTCCGGTCGCGCAGGGTCGCAAGGCGGTCCAACTCGCGTTTTGCTTGTTCGACATTGATTGTCGCCTCACGCAGTGCGCGATCATAGTCGGCGGTATCGAGCCGTGCGATCAGATCGCCTTTCTTCGCCTGCTGACTTTCCAGAACCGGCAACTCAACGATCCGGCCAGCAACCTGGAAGGAAAGATCGACTGTTTGGACCGCTGCCACCCGTCCGGCAAACCGGCGTTCCAAAAGACCGAGCTGATCGGAAACAGTAAAGATCTTGGCCGGTCTTGGGGCGGCGTGAAGTTTTGCCTCCGCCTCGGCGATCGGATCTATTGCATCGTCCTGGCATGCGGCCAATAAACCCGCCGACAAAACGATCGCTGCCACCCTTGCGGCGGGCGTCTTCAACAATGCCAACATAGAGTTCCGTCCTATTGGTTGAGTTCCTTGAGCCGGCCACGCAATTCTTCGAAAACTGCTGTCCGGTCTTCATCCGTCAGTGTCGAAACGCAGTGCGCTTCGGAAAAATGCAATCCCTCGAGGCTGGTCCAAATGACCCACGCCGCTCCAAGTTGCGATGTTTCTTTCAATATCGCGGCCCGCAGCCGGAGCTTGACGTCGATGAATGGCTGGCGAAGGTCCGGCTTGTCAGCGGTCGCCGGTAAAATCGCCCGCGCAACATCGCGTTGCTCACTTAACCAGCCTTCTGTGACATCTACCATGGCGGCCAGCGTCGGAGAGGCTGCCCCGCCCGCATTTTCACGCGCGGCGGCAATTTCGGCTTCGAATTTCCCGGCCAGAAACTCGACCATGCCCCGAATGAGGGCATCCTTGCTTGGGAAATTGTAAAGCAGTCCGCCTTTGGAGAGCCCTGCTTCTTCCGCGACAGCATCAAGCGTCAACGCCGGCGTGCCTGCGCGGCGGACGACCTCAAGCGCTGCGGTCAAGATCTGGCATTTTGTGTTTTTGGTGGTCTTCGACATCTTGGATTCTGAACCGTCTGGTCAGTACAGTTCCAAGCCATATAAACCGTCCAGCCGGTACAGACAAGGAGTTCATAGCGGCCGTGAGGCGATTAATTTTTAAGGCGTTTGTTCAGAAGGCTGAGGAACAGCGACAAAAAAGAACCGAAAACCAAAGGATTGGCAGTTTTCTCAAAGACCCGCAAAACTCAGGAATTCACGGCGAAATAACCGCTCGAATTAGTCTGTGAGTGGTCCAAACCCCGGATCAGGCCGCTTCGTCTTCCATGGACGCTTCGGCTGCAGCCTGTTCTGCAGCGGCCGCTTCCGCGGCGATCCGTGCGCGTTCGCGGGCTTCATCTTCAACACGCTCGGCGAACTCGATGAACTCTTTGGCCGGCATGGGCGTTGCGAAGTAATAGCCTTGTGCAGCTGTCACGCCGAGTTCCATCAGGCGGTCAATCTGCTCTTCTTCCTCGACGCCTTCAGCGATGATGCCCATCCCGAGATTGTCAGCAAGCTCGACCATGGAATCCACAATGGTCGTGGAGTTGTCGTCGGAACTGATGCTGTCGATGAACATCTTGTCGATCTTGATGATATCCACGCCCAGTTTCTGCAGATAGGCCATGCCGCCATGGCCTGTGCCCACGTCATCAAGCGCAATCCGGACGCCGAGAGCCTGCAATTCGGCCATGATCTTGCGCGCCAGTTCCATATCCTCAAGCGGATAGCGTTCGGTGACCTCAACAACAATTTGCTGATAGGAGATCTCGGAGTTCTCAAACGTGTTCTTGATGTCGGACACGATTTCGCGGTCGAGGAAATGCCCGGCAAAGAGGTTGATCGACAGCTTGAAGTCCGGATGCTCGCCGTAGAGCGCACCGACCTCGTCGCTTGCCACCCGCATCATGTGGCGGGTCATGTCAAAGATATGCCCATTGGCTTCGGCATAGGCCATGAATTGGCCAGGTGAGACAATCATGCCGTTCGGGCGGCGCCAGCGCATGAGAACCTCGCAGCCACGAACACGCTTGGTCTCGATATCCATGACCGGCTGGTAATACGGAATGAACTCGCCGTTTCGGATCGCGGCCACGAACTCGTCGTTCGCCTCGCTCTCCGGCCGCCAAGAGTACCAGATACCGATAGCGACAAACAGAACAGCAATGGCTGCGCAGGCCGCCGCGGCAATGACCTTCAACTGCTGAACAACTTGCAAAGCCGCCGAAGCAGGCGCATTGACGATGGCAATCAGCGGATAAAGCTCAGATGCAACTTCAACCGACAGCATTTCACTCGGATCGTTGCCTTCCGAATTGTAGCCGCCGACCTGATACCAGAGCAGATTGTCGCCAAGGCGCAATTCGGTCCGCCTGTAGGATCGCAGATATTCGGGGCCAGGATCCATTGCGATCACCGCCGGGGTGATCTCGGCAAACAACCGGGTCTCGTTTTTCAGATCCCAACTGACCACGGCGGCTCTGGCGCCAAGGTAACTGCGCTCCAGCATACCAATACCCACCAGCGGGCCGTCTGGACGCAGGGGCGGCAGGACCACTTCTGCAGACAGTTCCCGATCAGGGATGATGCACATGCGCTGCCCGGCAGCGTCCACCAACCCAATGGCATCAATCATGCCGTGGTCGATGATCTGCTGCTCATAGATGATCCGGTCAGCTGCATCACAGGTTTCGACGTCGTCGCGATCCAGCCTTTGCAGGAAAGAAACAGTGGTGGTGATGGCTTCTTCCGCACGGCGGATGGACACCTGCCCCATCGCTTCCATCTCGCTGACGGCACGGCTCTCGGCATATTGGTTGAGGATAATATTGATCGCAAACAACGGCGTTGTCGCAAGCACCAGTGCGATCAGAACCGTCTTAGCAAAACCGAAATAACGAAAGGACAATGCGCAAGCCCGTTGAGTACCATCTCCCGCAGACCATGCCGCGAAATGGGTAAACAAGCCCTGAATGGAGAGGCATTTCTTAACCCTGACAGGGCGATTTCACTAAGCCAGCAGGCTATTTGGCAGCTTATGATGAACCCAAACTGCGACTGCGCACGCTGAGGCTGCGCCTACCGCAGTTTTCATTTTCCACAACCTTTCGGCGCACATTTAACGGCCAAAGTGCGGAAATCCGCCAAGAGCGTGATCGCCGTCACATTGTCGCTGCACCAATCGGGTGACAAAACCCTCGAGGCAGGCCAAGAAACCGGTCTCTTTTTCAATTCGCACCAGCTGCAATAAATGGGTCCCTATCTGTCGCCGTTGGTATTAAGCTATGACGCAGGCTCGCGTCAGCCCTGACACTTCACGTTTGGAGTACACATCATGATTTCCAAGAAGTCCCGGATCGGCCTCGGCCTTTCAACCGCAGTTGGCCTGTTTTTGGCTCAGGCTGCACCGGCCCTTGCTTTCGACCCGAGCGGCGTACCGGTTGCCGATGCGTTCTTGAAACTCCTCGATTCCGACAGCAGCGACGTGGAAAGCTATGGCAGCGTCAACGATACAGGCGGTAATGTCACCATCGCCGACCTCGTTCTCAAAAGCGAAGATGACGATGGCACTGTCACCATCGGCACCACGACCCTCTCCGGTGGTTCTGTTCTGGAAAATGGCCGTTTGAAACTGAGCGGCCTTCAGCTCCAAGACCTCGAACTTGCTGCCGACGACGGCGGCCTCACCATGGCAAACATGACCGCAACGGATCTTGTCTTGCCAGCGGCTGAAGAAGTTCAAAACGGCGCCCCGACCGTTGATCCGAGCTACAAGACCTTTGAAGCCTCGACCATCCAGATCAACGATGAAGACGGCAAGATCGCCACAATCGACACGATCACTTCTTCCATCGACGAAATGGACGGCGATCAACCAACAAGTGGTAAGTTCGCAATCTCCAACATCGTTGTGGATGTGAAAGAGATCCAGGCCGAAGAGGCCAAATCCCTGCAGGACCTTGGCTACGAAACCCTCAACATGAACGTTTCGGGCTCCGGCAAATGGGATCCAGATGCGGCAACCATCAATATCCCGGACCTTAAAATTGATGGTCAGGACGCTGCCGCGCTGACCCTGTCGCTCTCACTCGGCGGTGTAACGCGTGAAGTTGTGGAGGAGCTGAACAAGGCTTCCGACAATCCGGAAGAATCCATGGCGCTTCTTCAGAACATCTCCGTGTCCAATGTCCGCATCCGTTTGGATGACGCGTCTCTGACCGGCCGGGTGCTGGATCAGGAAGCTCAAAAGGCCGGCGTCGACACCCAGCAGTATGTTGCTGGTCTGACGGGCAGCCTGCCGCTGATGCTGGGCATGCTACAGAACAAGCAACTCGAAGGCCAGGTCGCCGAAGCTGTAACGCAGTATTTGACCAACCCGGGTTCTCTGGAAATTACAGCGTCTCCGGAAAATCCGGTCCCGTTTGCCCAGATCATGGGTGCGGCGATGATGGCCCCGCAAATGGTCCCGCAGCTGCTGGGTGTGTCCATTACTGCTAATCAATAATCCCTTATCCGAAAACAAAAAAACGCGGCGGGACACACCGCCGCGTTTTCTATTTTCGTCAGTCTTGTTCAGGTATTGGTGATTTCGAAGCCGATGGCGTCGAAGAAGGTGATATCGAACAGATCACCCCCCTTGATCTTCAAATCACTCAAGATAGCCGGGTTTTGAACTGTGTAGGTGCGTTCCTCGCCATCCGGCCCTGTGAAACGGACCTTTCCGGTTTCCGTGTCCGCGGTCAGGATCTTGACCGTGACGGTCATCTGACGGGCTGTCAGGCCCGCGGGCAACCGGTCTTCATCGGCAAGAACGACCGTTTTTGAGGCATCTATCTCAGGCTTGGTGTTTTTGCTTTTTTCGATGTCGATGACGACACCGGCAAGATACGTCACGTTCAGGAACTGGTTTTCCCGCACCGATGCGATGTCAAATCCGGCCTGAACTGGCACAGCGAATTCATTGCGGTCCTTTGCCTTGACGATGATCTCGTTGCGGGCCGGGTTGGTCGTGACGACCTGCGCTTTGTAGGACACTGTTTCGGCGGCTGCGAAGGCTTCCTCAAAGGTTGGCTCGGACATCGCCGAGGCGGCACCAGAAAAAGCAAACACCGACAATGCGGCGGCCGCAATGGTTGAAATGACGGGACGTACTGACATTTGAAAAGTCCTTTGCAAAATCGGTCAAGATTTTTGATGACGCCAGGGCCACTCGCTGATCAATCAGCCATGTGCCTGGTTTCGCTAAGCAAACATCCGAACCAATTGCGGCTCTTTCATGAACGCAACGATTGCAAATAATTTAGAATTCGCCCTACCGAGGAAACTGATCAGTGGGTCGCATGTGGGCTTTGTCGACCCGCAATCCCGGCGCCGCAGGAGAATTACTCCGCAGCTTCCGTTTTGTCCTGAAACTGCAGATCACAGAGCCGCCGGTAGATGCCGTCGTGATCGTAAAGCCGGTCATGGGTGCCGCTTTCCACGACCTTCCCCTGATCCATGACGTGAATCTGATGGGCATGGCGCACGGTTGAGAGCCGATGCGCGATGACGAGTGTTGTCCGGCCGGTCATCAAGGTTTCCAGCGCGGACTGGATCTTGGCTTCTGATTCTGCATCCAATGCCGATGTTGCCTCGTCCAGCAAAAGGATCGGCGCGTCGCGCAGCATGGCACGGGCAATGGCGATCCGTTGGCGCTGACCACCGGAGAGATTGTTGCCACCCTCCCCGGCGCTGGTGTTGTAGCCGTCCGGCAGCGTGGTGATGAAATCGTGCGCATTCGCCGCCTTTGCCGCTTCGATGATGTCAGCTTCGGTTGCGCCCGGCACACCAACGCCGATGTTGTCGCGAAGGCTCATATTAAAGAGGTAAGCATCCTGCCCAACATACGCGATGGATCTGCGCAAGGTCGCGACCTGAACCTCTGTCACTGGCTGACCATCGATCCGAATCTCGCCGGATTGGGGATCATAGAACCGCTCGATCAGCGAGAACACGGTCGACTTGCCGGCACCCGAGGCACCGACCAAAGCGGTCATTTTGCCCGGTTCGGCTTTGAAGGACGCACCGCTGAGTGCTGCTCCCTCGCCATAGGAAAACCGGACGTCGTCGAACACGATTTCGCCGCGTGATACAGTAAGTGGTTTGGCTCCGTCGCGGTCCTTGAGATCGGCTTTCTCATCGATCAGTTCGTACATCAAGCGCAGGCCGACCGTTTCACGGCCGAGATTGACGTTGAGCCGCGCGAGGCGCCGTGCAGGGTCGTATGCGAGCAATAGTGCCGTGATGAAGGAGAACAGCGAGCCCGGATCCTGACCCAGCTCTACAACGGAGTACCCACCGTAAAAGATCACCATCGCAATGGCGAACCCGCCAAGCGTATCCATCATGGGAGATGTCCGGGCGCTCAAGGTTGCGATCTTGTTGGCCTGTCTTTGAACATCCTCTACAGAGTGGCCCATGCGGTCTCGCATGGCGTCTTCCATACCAAATGCCTTGACCACACGAACGCCAAGCACTGTTTCCTGGAGGGCTGCCGTGATTTTGGCGGTAGAGACCACCTGGCGGTTCATATGCTTCTTGACCCTTCGGATCAGAATCGCCACGCCAATGACTGCCGGCGGCATGATGACGAAGGCAAAGAAACTCAGCAGCGGGTTCTGAACGACCATCACGATGACAAGACCGATCAAGGTCAGGAGATCACGGCCGAGAGAGACGACCACCATGTCCATCGTCATGCGGGCGGAGTTCACACCTTGAGTGACGATCACATTGATCTCGGCGAGCGATTTCCGGTCGTAATAGGCCTGATCGAGCTGCAGAATATGGTCGAACAGGCGCTTCTGCAGGCTGGCGATGATCGCGTTGCCAACCCGTGCAAGCACTACCAACTGGCCATAGGTGGACACGCCCTTGACCGCGAAAATCAGCATCACCACACCGGCAATGACATAGACCATCTGCTGGTCGCGATTGACGAACACCTCATTGACCACATCGCGCATGATCCAGGCACTGGCCGCTGTGGTCGCCGCCACAAACCCCATGAACACGAAGGCGAGCGCGTACTGAGGCAGATAGGTCCTCAGGTTTTCCCCGAAGAGACGCCGGATCAAGGGAATGGTTTCATTCGGATCCGTCTCAGCGTTCACTTTCCGAAATTTGAGCACGCACTCATGCCTTTCTTCCGCGCATCTGGACCCTGTGTCCTTCCCTGCGCCGCCCTGCCCGCACTATCTATCGCGTTTCGCATCAATCTTAAAACCAGAAGCATCGCCTATTGCGTTGAAATCGGTGATTTCAGGCAGCGATAGGCAAGACCGACGTTTCGCGAACTGCATTGGTGCGATTCGATCAGCGGCAAATCACCGACCGGAGTTTTCTAGCCGTCTGATACGGCAAAGGCCAGCAAAGCCGGCCTTTGTGCTCCCGCGGACTGGAAGTTTGTATCAGGCTTTCGCACCCTCTCCCGAAAAGATCATTCCTCCGGGAGGTTAAGCCGCAGGTGCAGTTCGCGCAGCTGAGCGGTATCCGGCTCATTCGGGGCGCCCATCATCAGGTCTTCAGCCTTCTGGTTCATCGGGAACAACATGACCTCGCGGATGTTGGCCTCGTCCGCCAGCAGCATCACGATGCGGTCGATACCGGCTGCACAACCACCGTGCGGAGGGGCGCCGTACTGGAACGCATTGACCATGCCGCCGAAACGCTTGTCGACTTCCTCGTTCGGATAACCGGCAATCTCGAAAGCCTTGTACATGATTTCCGGCTTGTGGTTCCGGATCGCACCGGACACCAGCTCGTGACCGTTACAGGACAGATCGTACTGGTAGCCGAGAACCTCGAGCGGATCGCCTTCCAGCGCTTCCATACCGCCCTGCGGCATGGAGAACGGGTTGTGTTCAAAATCGATCTCGCCGGTTTCTTCGTCCTTCTCATAGATCGGGAAGTCGACGATCCAGGCAAATTCGAACCGGTCCTTGTCGGTGTGGCCAAGCTCTTCACCAATGGTAACACGGGCTTTTGCGGCAACGGCCTGGAACTGCTTCGGCTTGCCACCAAGGAAGAAAGCCGCATCGCCGACCTCAAGACCGAGCTGCTGGCGGATCGCTTCGGTGCGCTCCGGACCGATGTTCTTCGCAAGCGGACCGGCCGCTTCCATGGACCCGTCTTCGGCCTTGCGCCAGAAGATGTACCCCATGCCCGGCAGGCCTTCGCCTTGCGCGAACTTGTTCATGCGGTCGCAGAACTTGCGGCTGCCGCCTTTTGGGGCCGGAATGGCGCGGATTTCCGTGCCCGGCTGTTCCAGAAGGTTTGCAAAGATCGCAAAGCCGGATCCGGCGAAATGTTCGGAGACGATCTGCATCTTGATCGGGTTGCGCAAGTCCGGCTTGTCAGTGCCATACCACAGTGCACTGTCCTTGTAGGAGATCTGCGGCCAGTCGCGGTTGACCGGACGGTCGTTGCCGAACTTCTCAAAGACGCCTGCAATCACCGGCTCGATCGTGTCGAAAACTTCCTGCTGGGTCACGAAGGACATTTCCATGTCCAGCTGGTAGAAGTCGGTCGGCGAACGGTCGGCACGCGGATCTTCATCACGGAAACACGGCGCGATCTGGAAGTACTTGTCGAAGCCAGACACCATCAGCAGCTGCTTGAACTGCTGCGGCGCCTGCGGCAGCGCATAGAACTTGCCCGGATGCAGACGGGACGGCACCAGAAAGTCGCGCGCGCCTTCCGGGGAAGAGGCCGTGATGATCGGGGTCTGGAACTCGTTGAAGCCAATCGCCCACATGCGGTCGCGGATATCGCGCACGACATTGGAGCGCAGGATCATGTTGTTGTGCAGTTTCTCGCGGCGCAGATCCAGGAAGCGATATTTCAGGCGCACTTCTTCCGGATACTCCTGCTCGCCGAAAACCGGCAGCGGCAATTCCTTGGCAGAGCCAAGAACTTCCATGTCCCGGATGAAGACTTCGATCTCGCCAGTTGGAAGGTCCGGATTGATGGTTTCTTCTGTCCGCTTCTTCACGGTCGCGTCAATGCGGATACACCACTCGGAGCGAACAGTTTCGGCCAAACCGAAGGCCGCAGAATCAGGATCGACCACGCATTGTGTCATTCCATAGTGATCGCGCAGATCGATAAACAGCACCCCGCCATGATCTCGGACCCGGTGGACCCAGCCGGAAAGACGGATGGTCTGGCCTTCGTCGGACAGACGCAGATCACCGCAAGTATGGCTACGGTAGGGATGCATTCTCGTTCCTCAATTCTTGTTCAGATGTGCAGAGCGCCTCAAACCGCCAGTCGCAACGTCGAGACACAGGAAACCATTACGGCCCGCAGAACGCAGGCCGTGCGCGCTGCACAAGCCATGCCCAGCGCGGAATGTCAAGGGAACGGGAAGATCTTTGGAAACGGCGAACTGATTTATTGATATGCAGCCCCAGGGGGCATTTGATCAGCTAGTTGACGGAGCCGTCTGTGCTCTTGGCAAGCCGGACGGCACCGTCCGTTTCATTGGAGATATCAGGAGACGTAATTCATCGATGCGGGGAGAAAACTCACTGCCATTGCCCCGGTGCTTTTGTTGACCAACATCGATGCGATGGTCAGACCACTGTGCAGCGATCCCTCATTGGGTACGAAGGACACCGCGGTGAGATTCGACGACGTGTTATTGAAAGACTGGGAACCATCAATTGTGATCGTCGGCGTCCAGTCTCCATCGTAGGTCATCTGAACAGAACACTCTGTTGGAACCGCCTCAGTGTAATCACCATTTGCCGGATTGCCGTAGCCGGTCGCCCCCGCGTTGAAGGTCATTTTGAGGTGAGCACCGTCATCAAAACCATTCGGCTGCAGCAGGTCTATTCCTGTTGACGCGCCAGGAAGGATAGGACTGAGTGCAGATGCCGTTGAACAGCCGCTGCCGGAGAAATCGCCACAAACAAGCGGGCCGATCATATTGTTCCGAACGATTATTTCAGCCGACGCCAAAGGATCCTGCCCCTTGGCCTGAGAATATGCCAGAGCCGTGTTCGCCACGTTGGTTGCAAATGAACCGACGGTTGCAGCCCCCACGGCTGCGGCACCGGCAGTTCCAGCTGCCCCAACAACACCTGTGGCAATGCTTGCAAGGATACCCCCGAGCACAACAACCAGCTCGTCACCTCCTTTTATGTTCGCCAGCATGGCTTGAGCCTGCGCATCGGCATTCGCTGTTTCAGCCAGCTGGATTTGTGTCATGCTGGCAGCGACAGCGGCAGCGGCATTCATTCCTGTGTAGTAGTAAACCGTGCCGTTTGTTGTGTTCACCGTATTGGCGCTACCAGAAACAGGTTGTAGATCAGGCATTTCTTCCTCCCAAGTTTAACAACGCCTGAGATGCTTTTCGAATTTTCGTCACCTCAGGTAGTAAATTCATGCAAGATCCCCTTACTTCTTGGAAGTTCAAATCGGGAATGAGGGGTGTTAACGAAATGAATTTACGGAACCTGGACCTCAATCTTCTACGGATATTTCACTCAGTTTATGTAACTCGAAGCAACACCGAGACAGCGAACACATTGGGTTTGACGCAGCCGGCAATCAGCAACGCGCTGCGCAGGCTGCGCGATCATCTGAGTGATCCGCTTTTTGTGAGAAAGGGATCGGACTACACACCAACGCCAGAGGCCGACCGCTTGGCACCTGTCGTGTCAGAAATCTTGAAATCATTGGAACGCACGCTGGGCGGGGCAGCTGACACTTTTGATCCCTGTACAAGCGCCCGGACTTTTATTTTGGCGATCCCTGATGCGCTGGAACCTTTGGTCCTGCCGGGCCTTGCAAACATAATTCAATCCGGGAACCTTGGTGTTAAGTTCAGGATACAGCCAATCTTCGGATTTGATTTGAAGTCTGAGCTGATCAGCGGCGACCTGGACCTCGCCTTGCTGCCTCATGCAACCCATTACACGGGCCTGACAAGCGTCTATCTGCGCGACGAAGTGGCGTGTATCATAGCCCGTCCCGACCACCCACTGTTTGGCCACAAATCTGAGTTTACCTTGCATGATCTGGCGACCGCCGAACTGGTCGGTCTTGAAGAAACCGTTAGACGGATTACAAACCTAGAGCAGGAAGTCCGCTCTCAAAAAATCGAACGGAACTTTGTCTGCTTGGTAAATCGGATGTGGTCTATCCCACATATCGTCTCAACGACGGACCTTGTGGGAGCCGTATCGCGTACCATGGCAGACAGTCTAGCGGATACCTACGGTTTCAAGATCTTTGATATGCCGATCAGGCGCCCTGCCCATCACTGGCATATGACCTGGTCCGAGACTCGAGAACAGGACCTCGGACATGCCTGGTTCAGGACACAGATCGGCGACCTTGTGGAACATCCCGATACGCCTGCTCCACAAGCCTTTAATTAATACAATTCATAGGCAGATCGCAGGAACACGATCGGTCTAGCGGATCATGTCTTCCGGTTTCTCCTCATGGTCCACCGCCTCGGTCGCCAGCTCGGCGTGAGGCCCGAGGATGCTGCGGATCTGGCCGCTCCCTTGAAGATCGGTGATCCGGGTGTTCATGGCAGCGACAAACGCCCGCCCCGGCTCATTGTCGTGGCAGACAAAGGATACTGGCAGGCGAATGTTGTGGAGCGTGATCGGACTGACACGCAGGGCATCCGGCTTGCCCAGTTCCTCCAACGCCAGTGCCGTATCCGGATGGTGGCCCAGGAATGCATCCAGGCGCCCGAGACTGAGCATTTCAATAAGCTGCTCTTCCGACGGGATCGGATAGAACTTTTCCGCGTGTGCAAGGCCGTGAATGCTGCCAGACCCTTCGATGTAGCCCACCCGATACGGATCGAAATCAGATAGAGATGTGAAAGACGCCCCGTTGGTCGTGGTGTAGACACGGAGCGACACAATATCGACAGGCTGAGAGGCGATCAGAGTTGCCGTTTGATCACCGGCATCCAGCCCCATGATGTTCGTCGGAAAGAGACAGCTTCCGGTATCACCGAGGAACAGGGCCCTTGCACGGTTGAGCGGGGCAGCCCCTCTTGGCACCTGCGCAAGTTGGCCAGACAGCGCCACGTCCAGCAAAAGATCATATTGCTTGCCGCTGGTTTCGGTCAGCCTGTGCGGAAGATAGTTCAAATAGAGCTTAACGGTATCTGGCTGCTGCGCGCCTGCAGAGCCCAGCGGCAGAACGACCGACGCAAGGAACAAAAATCCGACATGGCCAAGTCTAAGTCTCTTGCAGGTCATGATGTATTCTGTCTTTGCAATGCACCGGGATCAAGCCTAACTCTCATCAAACACCCCCTGATGACCGTTCTCCGTCACAACGGACCTTTAAAACGTCTTCCTCATTGAGAGACTTGGGCGCCAATGGCATCTTCAGCATCAGTCGCGAGATTGGCGTGTGGACCAAGTACCCGGCGAATCTCTCCATCCTGGTGGAGCTGCCGGATTCTCGCGTTCACCTCTTCGATGAACTGCCTCCCGTCCGCCATGTCGTGGCAGACGAAAGAGATTGGAAAACGCACATTGCTCACCGTTATCGGACTGACCCTCAACAGGCCCGGTCGGTTCAGGTCTTCCAAAGCCAAGGCTGTGTCCGGATGGTGCCCCAGGAACGCATCGAGACGTCCGAGTTCCAGCATCCGGATAAGCTGTTCTTCCGATGGAATGGGAACGAAGAGTTTATGCTTGGGGCCGAGACCCTGCACAGTCCCTGACCCCGCGATGTAGCCGACCCGTCTTGGGTCAAAGTCATCAACAGATGTGAAGGCTTTCTCCGTATCTCCGGTCGGTGTGTAAAGCCGCAGGGAAACGATGTCGATCAGTTCTGAAGACACAATTGCATCCGGCTCGGCGACTGCGTGAAGTGCCTTGACGCTGATCGGAAAGAGGCAGCTGTCACGGTCGGACAAGAACAGTGTCAACGCGCGTTTCATCGGTGAAGCTTCGCGGGTAACATTTAGCTCGGTGCCGGCGAAAATCTCGTCCAACAGGCGGTCATACTGCTTGTTGCTGGTTTCCGTCAGCCGGTGCGGCAGGTAGATCAAATGAAGATCCGTTTCGGCATAAGCTGCCGCCACAGGGCCCGCCAGATTCAAGCCATGACCGAAGAGATGGCGACACATCTGATTGCAACATTTTTAGAACGACTTTTCACAATCACACTCGTCCAATCAGCCATCCACTCTTTCCGACAACGGCACCCTCCATCTAGGGAACCTTCCTATGTCATTAGAGGCATCAGGTCACTTCTGAAGTTTTGACCACAGCCAAACATGAGGGCAGCTGCTAAATTCCCGCTAAATGCTCAACCAATTAATGCAATGATATTGCAATTGAATTCGCTTAAAGATCCTTTTCAATTCACTATTCTGCGGTGCGATCTCTTTTGTGAAGAACTTGAAGCAGGATTAGTACTTTGTAGGAAAGCTGACGTGGAAGCACCCAAGTGACTGTCTCTCCGCGCCTGTACACGCATTTCGCATAAAACCAATTTTTAGCGAACACCTTTAACCGACTTAAACAGGTCGTATTGTTTTTGTAACGGACGATTACGCGCACAGTACTCACCACACCGGTGACTTGAGCCGCAATACGCAATGATCAAAAGGCCCTCAATGCTTCGCTTTGCCGCCATCACGCCCCTCTTAGTTGGCCTCCTGTCAGGAGCAATTGGCGGCATCGGTGCAGGTGTTGCGCAGGAACACCAGACACTTACGACGCCGTCCCTTGTCGTGGATCTCGACACTGGCGCTGTCTTTCATGCCGAAGCGGATGGAGATCCCTGGTATCCGGCGTCGACAGCGAAGCTGATGACCGCGCTCATTGCGTTCCAGGCCCTTGAGCGCGGGGACGTCGACCTCTCAACGCCCGTCATTCTGTCTCACAACGCGATGGACCAGTCCGCTGCATATGCGGGTCTCAAGGTCGGCGATGCGATGACGCTGGAAAATGCGCTCTATGCGGTATTGGTCGGTTCGGCAAATGAAGTGGCCATCGCGCTTGCGGAAACCGTTGCAGGAACGGAGGACGCGTTTGTCGACCTCATGAACTTGGAAGCGAACCGTCTGGGGATGACAGCAACCCATTTCACGAACCCGAATGGCCTTTTCGATCGCAAACAAACCGTATCCGCGCGCGATCTTGCGGTTCTCGGCCGCCACCTTTTTCAAAAGTATCCGCGATACCACGAGATGTTTCGAACTGCTGCTGTGACCATCGATGACAAGGAACTGATCTCGTACAACGAGCTGATCACGCGCTACCCTGGAACGCTTGGGCTCAAGACCGGTTTTGTGTGTTCGGCAGGCCGCAACATCGTGGCGATTGCAGAGCGGGATGGCAAACGCTTGCTGGTGGTTGTTCTGGGCGCGACAACAGGCCGGGAACGATCCGAACGCACCGCCAGATTGTTCGACGACGCCTTTGCCGGAAACCTTTCCGCAAATGGTCAAACCCTCGCCGACCTTTCCAACGCTTTGGAGACACGGCCGGAGGATATGCGGATGCGGCTTTGCAGCAATGAAACCGCTGCCTATGAGGCCGAACAAAACCGGCGCTATCCGATGGGCCTCCCCGGCGCGCCAAGCTATCTCAAGGATCCTGTTTCCGCCCCGACCTACAGCTTCCAGACATGGTTCGTGCCCCAGCCTGAGTTTGTTCCCGTGCCCAGCGCAAAGCCCGTGCAAGCGGTTGAGCTCATCGCCACACCACCGGCAAGCGGATCTACCGTCGAGATCGTACCACCGAGCAAACCACCCTTGCCAAGAGGCTGATCCATCTCGGCACCCTAGGACTACGACTGCCTATGTGTCGGTCAGGCTGATAGAGATGTGGAGCTTATTACCGTCTGGATCCCGGACATAAGCGCCATAATAATCCGGATGATAATCGCGTGGCCCGGGTACTCCTTCATCCGTCCCACCGTTTTTAAGTGCCGCGGAATGAAACGCGTGCACTCCGTCCTTGTCAGCGACATGAAAGATGAACTGGGTGCCGTTTCCAAACGTCGCTGGCTTGTTGTTGTAAGGTGTTACGATGAACACGGTTACCCGTCCGTCTGCTTCCGCATAGCCTCTTTCATGTTCGCCGTTAAATGCTGGCTTCATCCCGATCGTTGCAAACACCGCGTCATAAAACCCGGCTGCTTTCGCCATGTCGTTTGTGCCGATGCAAACACCGCTCAGCATGTAAGATTCCCCTCGTCTTTGATACTTCTAACATTCTCATCCGGATACCAACACGCAAGGCAATTCCCGGCCAGAAGAACCCAATAATCGCTCAAACTTACCCTGAAAGGTGTAGCTGACGACGTTGACGCTTGCGGTAGCAAGATCGGGCTGCCAAAAAGATGCAACGTCAGATTTGGAGATACTCAGATGAAAGACATTGTCATCACCAGCGCAGCCAGGACAGCTGTCGGCAGCTTCGGCGGGTCCCTGAAAGACATGGCACCGATTGACCTCGGCACGGCGGCTGCAAAGGCTGCAATTGAGCGCGCCGGCATTCAGGCCGACCAGGTCGAACAGGCTTTCTTCGGCAATGTCATCCACACAGAGCCGCGGGATATGTACATCTCGCGTGTGGCCTCCCGTCAGGCCGGTGTGCCAGACCATGCGCCCGCGCTGACCATGAACCGTTTGTGCGGGTCCGGGCTTCAGGCAATTGTCTCCTCGGTCCAGGCGATCTCCATGGGCGACGGCGATGTCACTCTCGCGGGCGGCGCGGAAAGCATGAGCCGGTCCGGATATCTGATGCCCGCGGCCCGCTGGGGCCAGAAGATGGGCGACACCACCGCACATGACATGATGACCGGCGCCCTGCACGATCCATTTGGCATTGGACATATGGGGGTTACGGCAGAAAACGTTGCGGAGCAGAATAACATTTCCCGCGAACGTCAGGACGCGTTCGCGCTGGAAAGCCATCGCCGTGCCAGCGAAGCGATCAGGAATGGTCACTTCAAAGATCAGGTCATCCCGCTGACCGTCGGCCGCCGCGGCAAGGAAACCGTTTTTGATACGGACGAACATGTCCGCCACGATGCCAAGATTGAGGACATTGCCAAGCTGCGTCCGGTCTTCAAGAAGGATGGTCTGGTCACCGCCGGCAATGCCTCCGGGCTCAATGACGGGGCTGCCGCGATCACCCTCATGACGTCTGAAAAAGCCTCTGAACTGGGTGCCACACCAATGGTGAAAATCCGCGCTTATGGCGTTGCCGGTGTTGATCCAGCAGTCATGGGCATTGGTCCGGTCCCGGCCATGCAGATCGCGATGAAACGCGCAGGCATCACGGCAGCCGATCTGGATGTGGTGGAATCCAACGAGGCTTTTGCCGCCCAGGCCTGCGCCGTCAACGATCTGCTCGGATTGCCGGGCGAAAAAGTCAACCCGAATGGCGGTGCGATTGCGCTTGGCCACCCGATCGGAGCAACAGGCGCAATCATCATGACCAAGCTTATTTACGAGCTGAAGCGGACCGGCGGCTCTCTCGGTGCTGCCACCATGTGTATCGGCGGTGGCCAGGGCATTGCGATCATCGTCGAAAACGCTGGCTAACACCTGACAAAGAATCAATCAGGGCGGCCGATGTGGCCGCCTTATTTGTTTGTCGGTCAAAGACCTCAATCTGTTTTTCGCCCCGCCTTAAGTTGAAAAACTGCCTGTGTCCCGCGATGATGGTGCCGAACTCTTAGTACATCATGGAGACAATATAATGCGGCTCAGAAAGAGACTGCTCTTCGGCTTTGGAATCGCGTTGTCGAGTGCAGGATTCATGGGCGCACCAGCCTCTCAGGCTATGACAAAAATCGAACGCGACACAATCGTGCGCCGGGCGTGCGAGGCCGCGATCTGGGGGATGCCGGCGGTGAGCGTTTATGACATCGAACTCGCCATGCAGCGCGATGGCGGCGCTGAGGCCGGAACCCTTGGTTACATGTCCGCGCCGATGGATTCGCGTCACGGGTTTTTGACCGCAAACGACGTGACACCCTACACCTTTGGCGCCCTTACGACGAAGGATGGTCCGATCGTCATCGAGGTTCCGCCAGCGGCCGAAAAGGTCGCCTTCTTCGGGACCATCGTCAATGCCTGGCAGGTGCCGATTGCCGATGTCGGGACAACCGGGGAAGACGGCGGAGAGGGCGGCAAATATCTGATCCTGCCGCCGGATCATAATGGCGCCGTGCCCGCAGGCGATTACCTTGTGCATCAGTCCAACACCTTCGGCGTGCACTTCGTCTTCCGTCCGGTCGCCAAGAATGGCGGCACCCATGCCGATCAGGCCGCCTATGCCCAGACATTGCAGTGGTATCCCCTCTCGCAAGCCGCCTCCCCGCCGCCGACCGCGTTCTTCGACGTCAAGCAGACCCCGATCAACACCCTGCCCGTCTATGACATGACCTTCTACACCGACCTCAACACGGTCATACAGCGCGAGCCTGTGCTCGACCAGGACAAGGCCATGATGGGTCTGCTGGCCTCCATCGGCATCGTGCGCGGGGAACCTTTCGAGCCCGAAGCCGAAGCCCGGGAGGCCATGCTCGAAGGTCTCGCCTGTGCGTATGAAACGCTGCAGGAGCGGTTTGTCACCGAAGGCGGCGGTTTCCTGAAGATCTGGGAAGACGGCCAATGGGGCGCGTTCGCGATCAACCCTGAACAGGCCAAACTCGGCTTTCCGTTCGTGGACGATGACACCGTGCTCATTGACCAGCGGGCAACACAGTATTTCTACCTGACCTATCTGCCACAAAACCTCGGCGGCGGCACCTTTTACCTCGGGTCGATGCGCGATGCGGACGGCACGATGCTGAACGGCACGGACACCTACAAGCTGACCATACCCGCCGATACGCCTGCGGAGGATTTCTGGTCTGTGATTGTCTACAGCATGAAGACCAAAGGCTTCGTGTCCGGCGCGGAACGCGTCGGGCTGGCAACGCCCAATCTGCCAGATATGCAAAAGAACGATGACGGATCGGTGGATGTCTATTTTGCCCCTGAAGCTCCGGCTGGCCTTGAAAGCAACTGGATCCCGACCGGCGAAGACTTTTTCCTGCTCTTCCGTCTCTATGGACCTTCCAAGGGGTGGCGCGAAAGCGGTTGGAAACTGCCAGATATTGAGAAAGTCAACTGAGCTTTTGTTTTGCTTTCACTCACCCTCTCCTGGAACCAGATGAGTATCAAATGATGTATCTTACACTCAGAACTATGGCCGCAGTCGGCGTTGTGGTTCTCTCCGCTACAGCTAGCGTGTCTACGGCGCAAGAACCGCCCAAAATGAAGATGACCACTCCGATCCCCGACGGGATTACAACGCCGGACAACATCGAAACTCAGCTTGGCGATTTGAACTTCTTTGACGGCGTGCCGGATGCGGACACGACAGAGAAGATCTATAATCTCTACGATTTCTCACAGGCCTACCAAGCCTACCTGAATGGCCTGAAAATCGCCTCCATGGATGCGATGCTGCGCGGTATTGAGGAATGGGGCCCGGCCAACACAACTGTTGTTCAGTTCGCGGATCTGATGGATTCCAAGGCGCTGTTTCTCACACCGAACACGACCAGTGTGTATCAGACAGCCGTCCTGCGCATGGGCGACGAACCGATGGTGATCGAAACTCCGCCCAACGTACTTGGTTTCCTCAACAACGCCTGGTTCAAATATGTCATGGACTTCGGCAATCTCGGACCGGACGAGGGCAAGGGCGGCAAGTTTCTGATCCTTCCGCCCGGCTTCGAAGGCGAAGTGTCCACGGACGGGTATACCGATGTCGTGCGGACCGACACTTACGCCCATTGGGTCTTGTGGCGCGGCTATCTGGATGAAAGCGGATCTCCGGAAACCGCTGTCTCGCAGACGCAAGAGCAATTTCGGATTTATCCGCTCTCACAAGCAGACAATCCGCCAGAGATGACCTTCGTTAATGTCTCAGGCAAGGAGTTCAACACCATCCACCTGATGGATGCACGCATGTTCGAGGAGATCAACAATGTCGTTCAGGCCGAGCCGCTTTACGGCGAAAGCCCGGAATTGCTCGGCTATCTGGCCGCGATCGGCATCGTCAAGGGCAAGGACTTTGCGCCCGATGCGCGGATGCAGTCGATCCTGGAGCGGGCAGCAGCAGCCGGTGCTGTCACGGTCAAGACACTGATCTCCAAACCGCGTGACGGCCTTGCCTATTGGTATCCGGGGGAAAGCTATTGGCAAAACGCGTTTCCCGGCGGTCAATACACCTTCACCATCGATGGCGCGATGAAGCATGACTTCCGCTCCGCTTTTCATTTCTATGCGACCGGAATAACGCCAGCGATGGCTTTCAAGTCGCCGGGCAAGGGCTCGCAATACGCGTTCACCTACCGGGATGCGGACGGCAACGCGCTTGACGGGTCGAAAACCTACAAGCTGAACGTGCCGGCGAATGTCCCTGCCGAAGACTTCTGGTCGTTCACGCTCTACGACAATCAGACCCGTTCAATGCTGCAGACCGACAAGCAGTTCCCGGCCCTTGGCAGCAATGATGCTGGGCTGGTGCAAAATGATGACGGCTCGACCGATATCTACTTTGGCCCGGAAGCGCCTGAAGGCAAGGAGAGCAACTGGCTGCAAACGGTCCCAGGCAAGGGCTGGAACACAATCATGCGTCTTTACGGCCCTCTGGAGCCGTGGTTCGATCAGACTTGGCGTCCTGGCGAAATTGCATTGGTGGAGTGAAGTGCCTCTTCAGGAGCCGCTTGGGACATCCGGCGGCTCCTGCCGGCTGACCATGTCAGGCTGCTTCCGAGCCATTGATGATGTCCAACAAACACAGCCTCTTTTTTAGATGAAACGCGATTGCTAAAGCAAATCGCGCTTATGTGGATACAGGTTTCGGTGCCAGTCGGCTTTGCCTCGCACGCGAAACCTGAAGCATCCTGTATTCAATCAAGTGCGACACGCTGTAGAACGGGACTAGATTCTGGCCCCGGAGCTTCCGCAATTGTTTTCCGTTCTTTTAAACCGAACCTACCGACACCTGTTCTTTGCTCAGGTGGTTGCCTTGTTCGGCACCGGCCTCATGACCGTCGCGCTGGCTCTGCTTGCCTACGATCTTGCAGGCGCGGATGCTGGCGTTGTGCTCGGCACTGCACTCGCCATCAAGATGATCGTCTATGTGACCTTGAGCCCGGTCACTGCCGGATTTGCAGCCCGGTTTCCAAGACGCGGATTTCTCATTTTCCTGGATCTGGTCAGAGCATCGGTCGCTTTGGCCCTGCCCTTCGTTGACGCGGTCTGGCAGATCTATGTTCTGATCGCCCTCCTCCAGTCGGCATCCGCCGCCTTCACACCGACGTTTCAGGCGACCATTCCGGACATCCTGACCGACGAAGACGACTACACAAATGCCCTGTCACTCTCCAGACTCGCCTATGATCTTGAAAACCTTCTGAGCCCGATGGCCGCCGCGCTTCTCGTCAGTGCGATCGGTTTTCACTGGCTCTTCACCTGGACCTTTGCAGGCTTCCTGGTATCGGCTGCCCTTGTGTTCAGCACCGTGCTGCCAGCGATGAAGGCGGCACAAAGCGTTTCCCCGTTAGAACGGATCAAAAATGGGGTGGAAATTTATCTCAAGACCCCGCGCTTGCGCGCGCTGATGGCGCTCAATCTCACGGTTGCGGCCTCCGGCGCCATGGTGATTGTCAACGGCGTTGTTCTAGTCAAATCCGAACTCGCCCTCAGTGATACCGATCTCGCTCTTTCCATGGCGGCCTATGGCGGCGGTTCCATGGCTGCCGCGTTTCTAGTCCCCAAGCTCTTGAAACGGTTTCCGGAGCGTTTCGTAATGCTCTCTGGTGGCGCGATGCTGCCAACACTGCTTCTTGTATTTGCAGCGCTTTATTCAAACCTGCCTGAACAGGCGATCTGGCCCGCGCTTCTTGTCTCCTGGGCGATCATGGGAGCCAGCATGTCCGCCGTGCTAGTCCCTTCTGGCCGCCTGTTGCGGAATTCCGCGCACGCTGAAGACCGGCCGCTTGTCTTTGCCGCACAATTCGCGCTGTCCCATGCGGGCTGGCTGATTACCTATCCGCTGGCGGGATGGCTCGGCAGTACCGCCTCGATACCGCAAACCTTGACCGCCCTTGCCCTGGTTGCAGCACCCGCTGCCCTTGCAGCAGCCTGGCTTTGGCCGAAAGACGATTCGAGATACCTCATCCACGATCACCCGGACCTGCCGCCCGATCACCCGCATCTGGTCAATGCCCATGGCACCCGGCACGGGCATGATTTCGTTATCGACGGCCTCCATCCGAATTGGCCGGACCGATGAGTTAAGCTGCGTTCATCGGCGATCGTGTGCAAAGTTCTTCTGTCTGCCCTCAGGTATCGACTGCCTGCAACAAAGGATGCCATTGGCCGCGCACTTGATGGGACTGCGCATCCGAAAAATCAAAAACCCCGGTTCCGGCTGCCGCATGCTTTGCATAGGCAACCCGGTCGGAAATGCGGCAGAGAACCGGATATCCCTTCTGGGCCAAAGTCTGTTCCAGTTCAGCGACTTGTGCCGACCGGCGATTGATGCGGTTGGCCACCACGTGAATATCCGCCTTGCCCTTCCGTACGCGCTTTATTTCCGAAATCCCATCGAGAAATTTCAAGGTTGCATTCCAGTCAAACGCGGAGGCCAGAACGGGCACCAGAATGTCGGACGCTTCGGCGATCAGTGTCTTTGCGAGTTCGGAGCGCAGACCACCCGGGCCGTCAATAACAATCGCGTCCAGCCCCTTGGTCTTGTCACCGATGCTGCTTTCCTTGGTCCAATTCAGCCCGTCAATTGTGGCGAACTTGCTTGGCCGGCGCTTGACCCAGGAAAGGCTCGATTTTTGCCGGTCCGCATCGGCCAACGCCACGTCCTCACCGCGCACCGCCAAAGCGACGGCCAGATTGGTTGCGATTGTTGTCTTGCCGCATCCGCCTTTGGAATTGACCACCAAGATCTTGCGCATTCCCGCTCCCCATTCAAACGTCTTATCTGCTTGCGCCCACACTAGGCGCACATATTGCGCCTTTTCAAGATCTACATCGCCAATCAGCACCATTTCGTGGCGACAAGCTGGCAGAACTCGGGTATAGCTTTCGATCACCATGGAAGTGATTACAAAAACTGAAGACCTCGCCGCTGCCTGTCAGCGTCTTGCCACCAACGACTATGTCACCGTTGACACGGAATTTCTCCGTGAAACGACATTTTGGCCGAAGCTCTGCGTTATCCAGATGGCCGGAACCGACATGGCCTTTATCGTTGACGCTCTGGCTGAAGGCCTTGATCTAGATCCCTTTTTCGACCTGATGCGCGACGACAGTGTGACAAAGGTATTTCACGCTGCCCGGCAGGATATCGAAATCATCTACCATTTGGGCGGCCTGATACCGGCCCCGCTGTTCGATACGCAAGTCGCGGCCATGGTCTGCGGATTTGGGGATTCCATCTCCTACGACCAACTTGTCTACAAGGTCACGGGTGCACGGATCGACAAGTCGTCCCGGTTTACCGATTGGGCCCGCCGGCCGCTGACCGCCAAGCAGCTTGATTACGCCCTCGCCGACGTCACCCATCTGCGCGATGCCTATCAGTTCCTGAAAGCAAATCTGGCCGAACAGAACCGGACCCACTGGGTGCAGGACGAAATGACAGTCCTGACGTCGGTTGCGACCTACCGCACGGATCCGGAACAAGCCTGGAAGCGCTTGAAGCTTCGCGTGCGCAAGCCGGTTGAACTTGCGGTGATGATGGAAGTCGCCGCTTGGCGCGAAACCGAGGCCCAAAACCGGGATGTCCCCCGCAGCCGCGTGATCAAGGACGACGCCATCTATGAACTGGCCGCGCAACAGCCGGTGACGGCGGAGGCGCTTGGCCGTCTGCGGACAATCCCGCGTGGCTTTGAGCGATCCCGCAACGCAGACGAAATCCTGAAAGCGGTCCGCCGGGCACTCGAGATCCCGAAATCCGAGCTCCCGAAATTGCCGAAAGGCCGACAAGCGCCGGATGGATCTGCCGCGGCGGTCGATTTGCTGAAGGTTCTTTTGAAGCTCGTCAGTGAAGCCCATGGCGTCGCGGCAAAGGTTATTGCCACTGTCGACGATCTGGAGAAGATCGCGGCTGATGACAACGCGGATGTCGCGGCGATGAAAGGCTGGCGGCGGGAGCTGTTTGGAGAAACGGCGCTCAAGCTCAAGCGCGGCGAAGTGGCCTTGGCATTCCAGAACCGGCAGATCACTGTTCTGGAGCAAACACCTCAGCAGGCCACACAAGCGGCAGAGTAACAGCAGACACAATATAGAGATCTGCCAAAAAGGTGCCGTTTCAGGCACCTTTTTCTTTTGAGAGCAGCAGACTATTCAAAAGCCGAAGTGAACAACTATGCGCTGACGCGCACACTCACCGGTGCATCAATGACCTTGGACAGCTGACCGACACGCTTGCGCAGACGCTCTCCATCGAGATCGGCCAGCTCGGTGCCAAGATCTAGCACAAGCTCCTCGCCTTCCTTGCTGATGCCGACTTTCGGCAGCATGCCGCCCATGGAGGCACTCAAGAGTGAAGCAACACGCAACGTCGCCCCCAGAACCTTGGCGCGGATCCGAAGCCGATCAGTGAACAGCTCCCGGATAACGGTCGACAGTGCGCCTTCCCTGAGCCCCTCATGCCGGTAGAAGACAGCGGCAGACAAATAAGCCCGGCTTGCGTGATCAAGACCTACGAACGATGCGTTGGAAATGATGTTGAGGCTCTGCTCCCCGCGATAGTCCGGATGGGCCCGCCAGCCAATGTCAGACAAGAGGCAGGCCGCATGCCGCAGCCGGGTTTCGTTGGCGGTCTCTTCAATCGAAAGCATTTGGAACAAGGCATCGGACCAGGCAATCAGTTCCTCGGCGAATTGTGGTGATCGCGCCCGCAACACACAGAGCTCTCGGGCGGCCTCAATAACCGGATCCTGCGCCTGCATTTCCGGTGACAGTTTTGAATGCAGTAGTCCTTCCCGAACACCGGTTGCCGAAAACACCAGCCGTTCCGCCTTCATGGCGGTGAGCACACGCTCCAGAACTACGGCCCCGATCGGAACGAGCGGACGGCGCTGCTTGGAAACGACTTCGGCAAGTTCCACGCCTTCAAGATCCGGAACGGCGATCTTGCGGCAGAACTCAATCGCCTCATCGGCGTTTATTTGATAGTTGTGCATCACGTGCAGCGGATAGTTTTTCTGCATCAGATGAAGACGGCCCAACGACCGCCACGTTCCGCCGACTGCATAGAACGTCCGCTCGCCCGGCGGCAAATCCGGCCAATGGAAATCCTTCAGTGTTGCTTCAGCGATCTCGGAGGCCTTTTCGATGCTACTCTCTGCCATTTCCGCAAGACGCAGGCCGCCGAGCGGGAAGGTCATGCCAAGGCCAGGGCCTTTGTCATCGACTTCGACGAGCTCCAGACTGCCCCCGCCCATATCCCCGACGAGTCCGCGCGGCTGCCAGAACCCTGCAGTAACGCCAAGGGCAGAAAAATAGGCCTCTTCGTTGCCGTCCAATATGCGCACAGGTGCTCCGAGGATCGCCTCGACCTCGCGGACAAAATCCGGCCCGTTCTCTGCATCGCGCGTCGCAGCTGTTGCAACAATGTAAATGTCCTGACAACCTGTATGACGAATGAGCGCGCGAAAGCGCACCAGCTCGCCAAGTGCCGCTTTTACAGATCCATCAGCCAAATGCCCGGTAGCCGCAACGCCGCGCCCAAGTCCCGCCAGCATCTTTTCATTGAAAAGCATCGTCGGCGTCCGCGCCTTGCGCTCATAGATCACCAGACGAACGGAGTTGGATCCGATGTCGACCACAGCGATTGGGCCGGTGCCGTTAAGCCGGCCACGTGCCGGCTGATGTTGGGAAGACATCAAAGGTCAATCCTTGCCCTTGCGGCCTGTCAGCGGGCAGTTTTTCCGACCGCTGATCTTGAATGTGCCTGCACTTAACGTCATCGGATCACAGGGTCAATTCCAGAATTACAGTTTCCGCCGCCCATCTGACGGGTCCGGATGCGGTTGGCATCATCGTCTCTTTGTTCGCTTAACAAAAGGCTTCGGACGGTCGCTTTTCAATGACTTTCCGCGGCCGGACAAAGACGGGTTCGTCATGAAATAGCGATGAGCATTGAACGGCTCTTCATTGGCACCGGGTTCAATCCGCTCATGGCTTCCGTTTGAAAGGATCCGCCAGCTTTGCTGATTGTCCTTCAAATTGGCCACCATGATCTGATCAAGGACCTGCTCATGCACTGTCGGTGTCGTGAGCGGTACCAGCACTTCCACGCGGCGGTCGATGTTGCGCGGCATCAGGTCGGCGGAGCCAATATAGACATGCGCTTCCGGCGACGGCAGGCCATGACCGTTGCCGAAACAGAAAATCCTTGAGTGTTCCAGGAACCGGCCAACAATGGATTTCACCCGAATGTTGTCGGACAATCCGGCTATCCCCGGCCGGAGGCAGCAAATACCGCGAATGACCAGATCGACCTGAACTCCCGCCTGGCTCGCCTTGTAGAGCGTATCGATGATTTCCGGATCGACCAGGCTGTTCATCTTCATCCAGATTTGTGCTGGACGGCCTGCCCGGGCATGTTCGATTTCCTCTTCGGTCATTTCGATCATGCGCTTGCGCAAGTTCACCGGTGACACAGCCAGGTAATTGAGTTCCGCAGGTTCCGCGTAACCGGTGATGTAATTGAAGACCCGCGCAGCATCCTCGGCAACACCCGGATCATCGGTGAAGAAGGACAGATCCTCGTAAATCCGCGCCGTGATCGGATGATAGTTGCCGGTCCCGATGTGGCAGTACGTCTTCAGTTGCCCGTGCTCCCGCCGGATCACCATGGAGAGCTTCGAATGGGTCTTCAACTCAATAAAGCCGAAGACAACCTGAACGCCGGCACGTTCGAGATCCCGCGCCCATTTGATGTTGGCCTCTTCGTCAAACCGTGCCTTCAGCTCAACCAAAGCGGTGACCGACTTTCCGGCCTCGGCCGCCTCCGCCAGCGCCTTGACGATCGGCGAATTATTGGATGTCCGGTAGAGCGTCTGCTTGATCGCCACCACATCCGGATCTCTTGCGGCCTGGCGCAAATACTGGACGACGACGTCGAAGGACTCATACGGATGATGGACGATGATGTCCTTCTGGTGAATTGCTGCAAGGCAATCTCCCCCATGTTCCCGGATGCGTTCCGGAAAGCGGGCCGTGTAGGGCTCAAACTTCAGATCTGGCCGCTCCAAATCCACAATCTGGGACAAGTTGTTCAGCGCCAACAGTCCTTTGGCGAGGAAGATCTCCTCGCCGTCCACATCCAGGGCATCTGCCACGAACTCCTGCAAGGCGGGCGGTGTCGTCTCCTGAATTTCCAGACGGATCACCGATCCGCGCCGGCGGCGTTTCAAGGCGCTTTCAAACAACCGCACCAGATCTTCCGCTTCCTCCTCGATTTCCAGATCACTGTCGCGGATCACCCGGAAGGCGCCTTTGCCGCGGATTTCGTAGCCCGGAAACAAGCGATCAATGAACAGCGAGACGACCTTCTCGATTGCAATGAACCGCTCGGCCCCGTCACTGGTCTTTGGCATTCGAACGAAGCGGGCGACCTGATTTGGAATACGCAGGAGGGCAATCATGCTGCGCCCGCCCCCGGTTGGCGCCAGCTCAAAGACGATTGAAAAACCAAGGTTCGGAATGAACGGGAACGGGTGGGCAGGATCGATCGCCAGAGGCGTCAGCACCGGGAAAATGTAGGACAGAAAATGGTCTTCCAGCCATACTTTTTCGTTGGCATCCAAGAGGTCGCCATGAAGGATCTCGATGCCTCTTTCAGCGATCTCACCGCGCAATTCGCCCCAGATCTGCTGTTGGGTCGCCTGCAACTGATGGACTGCCTCGCTGATCTTCTCCAGCTGCTCTGTCGGCGTCAGTCCGTCATCGGAAAGGTGTCTCACTTCGGCCCGTTGCTGGCCTCGCAGACCGGCGACGCGCACCATGAAAAACTCATCGAGGTTGTTGGCTGAAATCGACAGGAACCGGACCCGCTCCAAAAGCGGATGGTTGCGGTTCATGGCTTCTTCCAAGACCCGGAGGTTAAATTGCAACCAGGACAATTCGCGGTTCATGAACCGGGCTGTCGATGTCGGTAGATGCTCAGCCGTATCCCGCGCCGCCTTGATGTCCGGGTGGTTGGGCACCTTTTGCACTGAGGATGCAGGGTCAGGTGCGTCAACAGTCTCGGTCATAAGGGTTCCTCCGGTCCGAAGCATTAGCTCAACTCAGCATGTTGCCGGGTCGCTTCTGGTCATAACATCTGAAAGCTCAATGGCCTAGTGTGGTGAATTTGAAATTCGCCACGTCACAGCAACGCGCTCCGTAGCGAACTTCAAATTCGAAAACCAAACTAGAAACATAAACTTGTTGGTCACCCTTTTGAATCAGAAGTTCGTTCCGAGCAGGCTTCACAATGAGACGAACTTAAGATTCGGGTGACCAAGCCGAGTGGCCTTTAATCGGAGCCTGTGACAGTTTCAAGAACACGACCCGCGAGCGGCTTGGTGATCTTCACCCTGCCGGCAAGGGCTTCCCTGTCGATGGCGTCCACGGCCCTCAAAGCAACCTCCAGCGACCGTTCCATGCGCACGACCAGATAATCCACAACACTGATATCAACGGCGATCTGCCGGTCTGCAAAGAGCTTGACCAGAACCCGTCGCAGCAGATCGTCATCCGGCTCAAGCACTTCGACCGGTGTTGCCGCGCGCAACCGTGACATCAGATCCGGCAATGAAATCTTCCAGGACGCCGGCCATGTGCGGCTGGTGATCAAAACCGTCTTGCCCGCCTGGCGCGCCGCGTTCAGCAAATGAAACAGGGCCGTGTTGTTGACGCCGCGATGCGCATCTTCAACGACACAGGCAGGTACTGAGACAAGCGCGGAAACGCCGGCCTCGGTCAAATCCCGCGCCTGAATAACTTCCGCACCGGTCTCATCACGGAAGGCCTCGACCAGGTGCGTTTTCCCCGAACCGACCGGACCTGCCAGGATGATGACGGGTGACGGCCACTCCGGCCAGCGCTCCAGGAGCTCAAACGCCGCCCGATTGGATTTGCCCACAAGGTAGTCTTCGCGGCCAAGGGCAGCATCATGCGGCAAATCCAGGGGCAACTGGCGCGGTGTTTCCGCCATCTTAACTCGTCTACTCGTTGGCTCCCTCTTGGGGGGCGGTGTCCTCAGGCCCGATTTTACTCAATCGGCGGCTCCCGGTGTAAACCGGGCTCGCTAGGTACTGCTTCAGCGCAAATCGTGCAAGCACGCCAATCATGGCCGCTGCCGGAACAGCAATCAACATCCCCACAAATCCAAAGAGATATCCAAAGGCAAACAGGGCAAACATCAGCGTCACCGGGTGAAGGCCAGTGCTGTTTCCAACGAGTTTCGGCTGGAGGATGTTCCCTTCAAGAAACTGACCGATGGCAAAAATTGCACCTATGACCAGGATCATCGGCCATTCCGGCCAGAATTGCACGACCCCGACCCCCATGGAGACAATGAAACCCAGTCCCGCACCGACAAACGGGATGAAGCTGACGAGGCCGGCCCCCATTCCGATCAAAAGACCGAAATTCAGCCCGGCAACGGCGAGCGCGATGGCATAAAACGCGCCAAGCAAAAGACAGACAGACAGTTGACCTCGAACGAACCCGGCAACAGCGCCATCCATCTCGCGGGCAAGCCCGCGGATTTCCTCAAGATGATCGCGCGGCAGCCAGCCATCGATCTTCTCAATCATGTGATCCCAGTCGAGCAACAGGTAGAAAGCCACGACAGGCGTGATGACGAAGAGAGACAGGATCGACAAAAGCGCTTGCCCGCCGCTCCAGACCGATTGTGCCAGTTTTCCGACAAACGCCGCGCCCTGCCCCACCATTTCGGCCATGCTGGCTTGAAGATCTGCAAGATTGATCCCGGCAACTTCGGCAAGACGCTGACCCATCTGCTCGTTCACCAGCCCCTGAAGCTGGCGCACCAGCTCCGGAAAGCGCTCAAGAAACGATGCCAGCTGGTTTCCGAGAACCGGCAGCAGCAAGATAAAAAACAGGATCAGCAGGAAAACAAACGCCAGCAGAATGGTGAACGTCGCCCAAAGACGGCCCATGCCGAGTTTTTCCAGCCTGTCGCACACAGGATCGAGCAGGTACGCAACGGCAGCGCCGGCCACGAATGGCAGCAAAACGCCTGAAAACACATAGAGAAACGCGCAGAAAGCGAACAGGGAAATCAGCCAGAACTGGATCTGACGGCGCAATGTCATGTGTCGGTTTCCTTGTTCCGAATACGGCCCGCCGATTGCACGGTAAGCAATCCTGTGCCCGGCACTCTCTCGTTGTGTGCAGTTAGGATGCCAGGGGCTGGCAGGTCAAGAGCCCGCCATTTGCCGGTGACTTCACCCGCCCGGCTCTTGTTTTCTGAAGCCCCAGGCTGTAAGCGCAGCAGGCAAAGCCAACCGCAGCCAGCTTTGGAGCGCCTCATGAGCCAATCGTCTTCTTCCGGTTCCAACGGTTTGACCTATGCCGATGCCGGGGTCGACATCGACGCTGGCAATGCCCTGGTCGATCGGATCAAGCCGCTGGTCAAGGCTACATCCCGTCCCGGTGCAGACAGTGATATTGGCGGTTTTGGTGGTCTCTTCGATCTTAAGGGCGCCGGATTTACCGATCCTGTTCTGGTGGCCGCTAATGACGGCGTTGGCACCAAGCTGAAGATCGCGATTGAAACCGGCCAGCACCGCACCGTCGGGATCGATCTGGTTGCCATGTGCGTCAACGATCTGATCGTTCAGGGCGCCGAGCCTCTATTCTTCCTCGACTATTTTGCAACCGGCGCGCTGGATGTCGACACGGCCACCGATGTGGTCGCGGGTATTGCCGATGGCTGCAAGATGGCGGGTGCTGCCCTGATTGGCGGTGAAACCGCCGAAATGCCGGGCATGTACGCTGCAGGCGACTATGACCTTGCGGGCTTTTCCGTCGGCGCTGTGGAGCGCGGCGAAATCCTGCCGCGCAAGGATGTTGCTGACGGCGATGTGCTGCTTGGTCTCACATCTTCCGGCGTCCATTCCAACGGTTATTCGATGGTGCGCAAGATCGTGGAGCTCACCGGTCTTGAATGGTCAGCCGCGGCGCCCTTCGCAGAGGGCCAGACCCTTGGCGAAGCGTTGATGGTCCCGACGAAGATCTACGTCAAACCGCTGCTTGCCGCCTTGAAAGAAACCAGCGGCATCAAGGCGCTCGCGCACATCACCGGAGGGGGCCTGCCGGAGAACCTGCCGCGTGTCCTGCCAAAAGGGTCTTCTGCGCGCATTGACCTTGCCAAGATATCCGTTCCACCGGTTTTCTCCTGGCTCGCCGAAAAGGGCGGAGTTGCAGAAGCTGAAATGCTGCGCACCTTCAACTGCGGCATCGGCATGGTTGTTGTCGTTGCAAGCGATGAAGCCGCAGCGGTCTCGGCCGCGCTGCAAGCCGCCGGTGAAACCGTTGTCGAAATCGGCCGGATTGAAACGGCTGGCAGCAGCCCTGTCCTGTTTGACGGCGCACTCAAGCTTTAACCCGCCAATACTGATCCGAAAGCCTTAATCCGAAACCGGAGGCCTGCCATCATGAGCCGCAAAAAGACCGCCATTTTGATATCCGGCCGCGGCTCAAACATGGGCGCCTTGATTTCCGCGGCCATGGATCCGGCTTTTCCGGCAGAGATCTCGCTGGTCATTTCCAACCGGCCAGACGCCAAGGGGCTTGAGCGGGCCCAAGAGTTCGGGATTGCCACAGCGGTTGTCGACCACACGGAATTCGGCGGCGATAGGCAAGCCTTTGAGCGCTCCGTCGATGACGTCCTCAAAGCTGCCAGGATCGATCTTGTCGCCCTGGCCGGTTTCATGCGAATCCTCTCGCCTTACCTCGTCAACGCTTGGGCGGGCCGGATGATCAACATTCACCCGGCCTTGCTGCCGTCATTCAAGGGCCTCGCGACGCACGAGCGGGCGCTTGAAGAAGGCGTCAAACTACACGGCGCCACCGTGCATTTTGTCTCTGCTGAAATGGATGACGGACCGATCATCACACAAGGCGCTGTGCCGGTTCTCGATCAGGATACGCCTGACAGCCTCGCGGCCCGGGTTTTGGACGTGGAACACAAGATCTACCCGAAAGCGCTGCAGCTCGTGGCGTCCGGTAAAGCCAAGATCAAGGGCGGGACCAAAGTCGCCACCGGCGACACTGAGGACACCGCTGCACCCCTGATCTGGCCTTAATTTGAGGGCTAGCTTCTCCCGAGCGGAAAGCTCAGTTGCTAAACATCAAAAGTCTCGTCTCTATAGGCGTCTGAATCGTCTTCCGACACCGCTGCAGTATCTTCCTTATCCGATGCAAGCCTGTCGATCACTTCTTGTAGGCTGGGAGCAAATTTAAGCAATCGGCTCATTCCAAGTGTCAGAACGGACGCTGTGTTCTCTACGAGCGCTTTGGCCATAGCCTTCTTGGCCTGCGAGACAACTTCAGTCGCCAGATCTTTGCGTTGTTTACGTACCTCTTGCGCAACGACACGAGACAGATTTCGATTAGACAGTGTTTGATCGACGGCAATATCGGCGAGTTCCTCACTAGCACTATCGTCTGCGGCCCTGTCAATCACACCATGGAGGCTGTTTTGCGCCGATGTCGTCAACGCACCCTTGACCTCAGCCAGCTCGTCCGAGAGCGTTTTAAGATTGGAAACAACAGCAGCAGCGTTATCCGGCCTAATTTCCGTCTTGAGTGTTTCTCTTTCAATAATTGCAATTTCTCGATAGCAACCTTTCAAACCATCGATCGCGTCGAGAATGTCATGCAGGGTGTCATCAATGTCTTTAGAGCCGCATCCACCTTCCTGAAAAATGGTAATCGTCAAGCGCTTGACGGACGCAGAGAGTAGACGAAATCTAGCCGGATAATCGCCTGAATTTGGGTCACTCTCACTCAGCAAACTGCTGAGCACAGTGAGCTTATCCAGCAGCTTTGTTGGCAGATAGGCATTCGTTTTGCTCGGCTTCTCCAAAGTCTTGTGAAACTCGTGAAGCGTCTCAAGAAGCGCCTCAAGCGCGCCATCTCGCATTGCTTTTGAAACACTGAGATCGGCAGCAACATACGTCACATCAAACTGGAGACCGTCAAAGCGGTAACGGTAAAATGCGGGTGTCTGTCCAGCGTTATCCGGTTCAAGCGCAGCGGGTTTGTTTTCGGGTACGTCGGGTGGAGATGTTTCCTGTGTCTCCGACTGGCTCTCCTGATCCTGTTTCCGCCGTTCCCAATATTCCGTCTCGCGCCGATTAATTTCGGCATTCATGCGCGCTGCATCGCTCCAGTACTCTTCTGGAATGGCCAAGCGGCAATCAAACTCCAGTTCTTCAACGATGGGGCGGCCCTTCAAAACACCGCCATACCATGCAATCCAGACATCCCAGTCCTGATCAAGATCGAGCAGCTTGCTTTGAAGTCGCACCCATTCGTTTCTCGCCCAATCAGGAACTTTGTCTGGCCACAATGGCAGTTGAACCAGATCGTGGGGTGAAAGTCTGGATTTCATCCGTTGATAGTCAGAATGGAAAGCGGTGGACGTATTGGCGGCGGAGGTAGCGGCGGCGGCAACGTACGCGGCACCGGCGGCAGCGGCAGCGGTGTCGGCAGCAGCGGCGGTAGCAGCAGCGTCTGCGGCTGCATCAGCAGCATTGGCAGCGATCGCGAATTCAGCAACATAAGCAGCCGCATCCGACGCTTCGTAGGCAGCAGCAGCAGCGTATTCTTTTCCTCGGGTAGGATTTCTGGCTGTAGCCCGAGCCGAAGCCATACCTATCAACAAAGGCAATAGGACGGCACTGGCGATCTCCTGAGACGATTTGTTGAGTACATCCGCAAGCAACGGCATAACACGTAGAGCTGCGCGGGAGGCAATAGCAATCGAGGCTTCGCGTGGTTGTTTTCGCAACCACGCTTCCAACGCATCCAGATCCAATTGATCCGCCATTGGCACCCCTTCGCCCCTAAGTTGACATTGGGCGAATTTGGTAGAAATCACAAGCTTTGGATGTAGGCATTCCGCGCCGGGCAGCCACATCACGCGAACGCAACTGATCTGGATCCGTTTTTATCTTTCAAACGTCACGTGTAATGGCTGGAAGCAACGGCATGGATTGCCGGATCAAGTCCGGCAATGACGAAATAGTACGGCTTCTCCGCACAAAACACCTAAAACCCATCCCCACCACTTTTGATAAGACCACCCCTTCCATCACCTCAGGCGTCATCCTCGAGCTTGACCCGAGGATCCATGCCGTTCCGGGTCTGCTCGATCAGTCGTAATGCCTGACAGACGCGCTCCAGGCGCAGCACGACTCCCCCTCACCGCACTCCGATTTGCTCCATCGAAATCTTGCGCCCGAAGACCCGTTCGGCGTTTTTGTAGGCGAGTTTTTCGGCGATCTCGCGCGGGAATTGGGAGAGCCACAGGCGGTTCATGTCCATGATCGCCGAATAGTTCTCCCACTGGCTGTTCACCCAAGTGTCACTGCCGATCATCAACCGGTCCTGGAAATCGAGAATGATCTCCACCCACTCGGGGCTGAGCTTGTCGCCCGGACCGGCAATCTCCCATTCCCTCAAAGAAGTGTCGGCGAGAAGATCCGGAAATTCCTCCATCAGCGCGTAGACCTCTGACGACGGCGTGGAAAGGCCGGCATGCGCCCAGATGATCTTCACATCCGGGTCCAGCCCATAGAGCCAGCGGATCGGTTCCGCGCCGGAGTGAACGTGCAGGTAAATATCCCGGTCCTTCGCCATCGCGATGATCTTGCGGAACAGCGGCTCATCAGATGTGTCCATACGGTGGATGTGGAATTCACCAATACCCTCATGCGGATAGGTTTCAAGACGTGCCTCCAGGTAGGCGTCCATCCCCTCCGTCTTGGTCCAGTTGGAGGACCCGGCTGCGCCGTGATAGGGCCGAAGCTCCGGGACGATGCGATTGGGGGCATATTCCCAGAGCATAATCGTGCCGTCATCCGGCGTGGACGACACCAAAGCCATGGCGACCCCGTTTTCGTCCATCAGTTCGATGATGGTGTCGACCGGAAACCTTTGCCATGCCGGTTCCTTGTAATGGACATGCGCATCGAACAGCGGAATATCCTTGATCGCTGCACCGATTGGCGGCCCATCGGGTCCGGTCGCATGTGCCGTTGAGAACGCGCCGAGCGCCAGGATGGCAGTGGCAATCGATTTGAACTCCAAACGTCCTCTCCCGGCGTTATCGCTCTGGCCCTCCAGTATAGAGGCCTGACGAAATGCCGAAAGACACACCGCGTTCGAAAAACATCTCTCCTCGTGTCACTGAACCGCTGCGGGATGACAAAATTGATGGGCTGCGCTATACAGTCAATATGCAGTCAATTTGGAAAGCGATCGACAATGACCGACTGGTGCCCGGACCTCAGCCGCAGTGCAGCGCCCCGCTACCTCGCGCTTGCAGACAGCATTGAGGAGGACATTGCATCGGGCGTCTTGCAAACCGGAGACCGGCTGCCTGCACAGCGTCGACTTGCCGTTCAGCTCGGGCTCGACTTCACCACGGTTGCTCGAGGTTATAATGAAGCGCGCCGCAGAGGCGTAATCTCCTCGCTCGTCGGCAGCGGCACATTTGTCTCAGGAGACAAGAACACGCTCCCGATCGGCGTGCTGCCGCAAAACCCAGCGAGATTGGCTGCTCCTGATTTTTCCATGAACCTGCCACCTGAGCCGGGTGCCCCCGAGCTTCAGGCGAAGATGCAGAAAAGCCTTAGCGTGCTCTCTGCCGATCTACCTAGCCTGATGCGCTATCAGACCTTTGAGAGCTCGGAGCAAGACGTGAAAGCGGCCAGCCTATGGCTGCACCAGGCTGGCCTGGCGCCAGACACCGACTGCATTCTGATTGCACCCGGAGCCCAGGCAGCACTTGCCGCGATCCTTACAATACTGACAAATCCGAGCGATCATATCGCGTGCGAGACTATCACCTATCCAGGTATAAGATCTCTCGCGGCCCAAATGGGTCTGCACCTGACCGGGCTGGACATGGATGACGACGGAATTGTGCCTGATGCATTGGAAAAGACCTGTAAAACAGGTGAACTGAAAGCGCTTTACCTCAATCCAACGATCCAAAACCCGACCACATACACAATGCCGGAGGAACGGCGCCGCGAAATCGCGAGTATCGCGGCCCGGTATGGTGTGCCTATCCTGGAAGATGATCCCTACAGCCCCCTGCTCCCTTCTGCGCCATCGCCGCTGGCGGCACTCAGCCCCCGGAATACATGGTACATCGGCTCCTTGTCGAAGACACTCGGCGCGGGGCTTCGTCTTGCCTACGTGCAAGCGCCGACAAAGAAGGCCGGCTGGCAAGTCTCCCGCGCGCTGCGCACAAGCCAGGTGATGCCTGCCCCGCTCACCGTTGCGCTAGCAACGCAGTGGATCCTGGATGGAACAGCGGAAGAAATCTGCGCGGCCGTCACCAGAGAATGCGCGGAGCGGCAAAAGCTTGCCGCGCACTATTTTCAGGACCTAGCGCATCGCACAGACCCTCACGGTTTTCATGTCTGGCTCACGCTCGATAATGGCTGGACCCGCTCAAGCTTTGCAAGCCAGCTGCGCGGCCTTGAGATCGGAGTGACGGAAAGTGACGCATTTACGGTCGCGGGCTCATCGGCAGAGGCTGTACGCCTGTGTCTGGGCGGCCCTGTTGCGCGCACCACTCTGAACACGGCACTGGAGACGATCGCGAGCCTGCTGGACAGCTCTCCGGAACAGGCATCTGCCTATTTCTGATCTGCAGCGCTTGCGGCAGAACCAAAATGCCGCACCGACCCTGCTTGCGAAACACGTTCAATTTTGAGATATTGACTGCAGACAAAATGACGTCAATTATAAAATTGACTGCATATAACGGGCAGGAGAAGACCTGTCCGGAAAGGCTTAAACATGAGCACACAGCATCACTGGCCCAAACTGCCCCCGCTTCAAACCGGCATTCGTGGCCGCTGCCCCCGCTGCGGTGAAGGCAAAATTTTTGACGGCTTCCTCACCATGGCCAAGGGCTGCAAGGTGTGCGGTCTGGACTACAGCTTTGCCGATCCGGCCGATGGCCCGGCCTTTTTCGTGATCTGCTTTGGCTGTATCCCCGCGGTGGCTTTCGGCATCTGGTTGGAAATCGCGTTTACCGCGCCCTACTGGGTGCACCTCGTCACAACCTTGCCGCTGATCCTGTTGACATGCATTCCCATGCTGCGCCCACTGAAAGGCTGGCTGATCGCAAGCCAGTATTTCTACAAGGCCCAGGAAGGCCGCCTGGTGACGGCCGACGACGTCGAACCAGACACCAACTCGACCAGCAAAGCCACGAGCTAATAAGATATGCAGCGGCGCTTGGCCTCCCTCTTTCAAAGGCGGCCATGCAGCCGACGAAACTGCGTTTCCTGCGAATACATCACGATCGGGAATGCCGGTTCGATACCTTCCCACAGGCATTGAACCGGCTGCACCGCCCATCCGGCCCCGCCCCACCCCTCAATCCCGAGGGAGGGGGCCGGACGGGATTTGAGGCTGTCCAATCCCTAGTGTCCGCCGCCGGCCAATCCGACACCGGTGACCAAAGCGATCCAAACTTTGATCCGCAGTCCCCAAGCCTTGATGATCCCGAGTCCGCTCAACACGTGGCCGCCAAGACCATGACCAAAATTGCGATCATAGGTCTGCACGATACATCCACTGCCGTTGACCAGAAGTTGCTCGTGTTCCGGGTGAACCATTTCAAGGAGCACGGTGACTTCGCCCCGGACCGAAAACTGGGAAGGTTCCAGCAAACGGCCGGTTGCGGTTATCTGACCCGAAGCGATCTCCGGCTGGATCCCTGCAATTCGCGCCGGAAGAACGGAATCAACCATCGCAACATTGAAGTTTGTGTCACATGCTACCTCTGCAGGCATGCCGACATAAAGGACCGATCGAGCCACCTGAGAGAAGCCGGCAAGGACACGCCTTGGGTGCTCCGGATCCCGGTCCGGTATGATGATCATGGCCGGGTTGGTCGCGATCTGGGACGCTCTGGCTCCCACATGCAGGGTCAATTGATCGATCATTCCGTCTACCTGAGAGCGGACAACGGTTTTTTCGAGTTCTACTTGCGCCTGCTTTAACGCCGCCTCGGCACTGGCCCGCTGAGCCGGGATAACTTCTTCAAGCTGAAGGTTGGCCTCGTCGAGCATCGCCTGCGCCTGGGAAACCTTGGCCTGAGCAGCATCCCTGTCGGCAACAGCCGCTTCATAACGGGTCGCCGTATAAGCAGCAGACTGGCGGACCCGCAACTCCTCCTGGTCTTCAAAGACCTCGATGGCCTGCTGCAACACCGCCTCTTCGCGATCGAGAGAAGCCTGTGCGGACCGGACCTGCGCTTGCGCAAGAGCAAAAGCCTTGTCGATTTCGGCCAATTTCAGTTCGGCGGTCCGAACCGCAGCCTGTTCCGTTTCGTCGCTCACGGTAAAGAGAATCTGTCCCGGCTCCACCCTGGTTCCGTTGTCGACGGAAATCTGGGTCACGGTACCGCCATTCTCGCTGACAACGGGTACTGTGCGGAACGGTACAAACCCCGTGTAGGACTTTGGATAATAATAAAAGACGGTGAAGAACACTGCGAATGCCAATGCCAGCCAGGCAAAGAGCGCAATGTGTACATTGTAGAGTGTGATCGGAATGCCGCGCCAGCGCAGATAAAGGATCCGCAGGACGAACGGGATTGAGGTAACGGTCAACTCAATCATTGCCAGTTCCTCCTTTGGATTTACCTGAAGGTGTTACTGGTGTTGGGGGCGGTGTATCTGGCCGTTCAGGTTCAAGATTATCGGGCTCTGCTGTCACCATTTGGCCGGAGGCTTGTTTGGGTGCGGTTCGGACCCGTTTTCCGTCCCGGTCGTGCTCACCAAGATGCTCATGCTGCAGCTCTTCGAGCATGATTCCCTCAAGCTCACCCTTCAGCGTGTGTTCTTTCATCGGCTCAAACCAGAGCATCAGATCCCGTGCGAGAGCCGTCGCAATCAAAGAAAGCGGCAGGAGAATGCTGAAATGGCTCAAAGGCGGGAAAATCTCGTACGCAAACGCAATCATCAAGAGGGTCGGAATTGTGGTCTGAAGGGGTGTTCCTTCATTGTGCTTCTCCGCGAACCGATCGAACCGCGCGTACATATGGAAGACAGCGAACAACAAGAGAAACAGGAGCACGAGTGCAGAAAACGCCGTGATGTCCGTCTCACCGGGGCTTGACCACCATGGAACTGTCTGCCCCGCGACATCAGACGATGATGCCCTGGCTGGAATTGAAAGAAGTGAAATGAAAAGTAGCGAAAGAGTCCTGCAAATCAGTTGGCTTGGTTTCATATATTGCCACTCCAATCAGATAAAAAACGTTCAGTATGAAATCGGTGAGCCGCGTCCCACTGGGCCTTTCTAGACAAAAACTCTAACAGTTTGAAAATCAAGGTCATCCTTGATCACTTTTGAAGTTCAACGACCCGCCCATCGGCCCACATGTGCGCGCAGAAACCCATCCGGTCTCCATTGACCTCAAAATAGGTGTTATCAGGTGATCGAGGTGGGCCGCCGTAACACTGATTGTTTGACGAAAGCCTTTGGAGACTTTCCCTAGACCGCCCGCACCCACACGGCTGTGTCGTGATAGGCTGCGCCGCCGTAAGGGGCGACCGGGTCGGCACCGGTAAGCGTGTTGATGCCGCGGCCATCTTCAAAAGCCTCGTTCGGCCAGATGCCTTCCGAAATCACCGTGCCCGGTGCGACCGTCTCAACAAACCGCGCGTGCAACGTGACCGCGCCGCGCACATTGCCCATCTTCACCTTGGCGCCATCAGCTATTCCGAACCTTTCGGCATCCTGAGGCCGCAGCCAGACTTCCGGCCGACCTTCCTTTTTGCGCGAGCCTTCGGTCTCATTGAAGCTGGAATTCAAGAACGAGCGCGCGGGTGCCGTCACCAGCCGCAGCGGACATTCTTCATTTGCGGCTTCAATCGCATCCCACTGATCCGGAAATTCGGGCATCTGCTGCCACGGACCGAAGGGATCGCCAGCTGGCTTGTTGGGGGCAGCGGAGCGGCCCCAGTCCGGTTTAAAATGAAATTTCTGATCCGCATGACCGAAGCCGTTCAAGTAATGAGCCTCGGCAAAATCGGGTTGCAGATCGATCCACTTGTTTGATTCCAGATTTTCCAAGGTGCCATAGCCGGAGCTTTCCAGCATCCAGGCGATATGGTCGCGCGCGCTCTTCTCAAAACCAGCATGAGATTTTGAATCAACGCGATCTGCGATCTCGTTCAAAACAAACAGGTTTTCCTTTGGTCCTTCAGGCGGCTCGACCACCTTTGGACCAAGCAGAAGATACTGATGGCCGCCGCCTTTGTAGATATCGTCGTGCTCGAGGAATTGCGTTGCGGGCAGGACGATATCCGCCATATCAGCGGTTTCCGTCATGAATTGCTCGTGGACGACGGTGAAGAGATCCTCACGCTCGAACCCCTTGCGCACAAGCTCCTGTTCCGGGGCGACCGACATCGGGTTGGTGTTCTGGATCAGCATGGCCTTGACCGGAGGCCCGCCCAACAACGCGTCCTGATCGCCCGTCAGAATACGCCCGATGAGGCTTTGATCCAGCGTCCGGACAGATGGATCGATCAGGCTGTTCGCCTCGATCATCTCCTTGTTCAGTTGGTAGATCGCCCCATTGTTGTGAAAGGCACCGCCGCCCGCAACTTGCCAGGCGCCGGTGACCGCTGCGATGGAGGCGGCCGCGTGCATGGCCACCGCGCCGTTGCGTGCGCGGGTGAACCCGTAGCCGAGACGGAAGAAGGTCTTCTTGACCTCACCGATCATCCGGGCAACCTCTTCGATCTGAGCCACCTCAAGACCGGTGATCGCGGCTGCCCATTCTGGTGTCCGCGTTTGAAGATGTGATTCCAGTTCCTTCGGGAAGTCCGTGTATTTGCTCAGATAATCCCAATCGGCAAAGCCATCCCGGAAGAGCACATGCATGATTGCACAGGCAAGTGCGGCATCGGTCCCCGGTTTCAAGATCAGGCCAACATCCGCCTGTTTCATGGTCTCGGTCTTGTAGACGTCGATGACAATGATCTTCGCCCCGCGCGCCTTTCGAGCGGCGATCGCGTGGGTCATGACGTTGACCTGCGTTGCAACGGCGTTGGTGCCCCAGATCACGATTTGGTCTGAGACGGCCATTTCGCGCGGGTCTGGCCCGGCCAGTTTGCCGGTGCCTGCAACATATCCAGTCCAGGCCATGTTGGTGCAGAAGCTGTCGAACTGGCGGGAGTAGCCCTTGGCATGGCGCAGGCGGTGAATGCTGTCGCGCTGCACGAGCCCCATGGTTCCGGCGTAGTGATACGGCCAGACGCTCTCGGCGCCGAATTCGGCTTCTGCTTCCAGGAATTTTTGGGCAATCAGGTCGAGTGCGGTGTCCCAAGAGATTTCCTCAAACCGCCCTTCCCCTTTCTGGCCGACCCGCCGCAAGGGCTTCAGCAAGCGCTCCGGGTGATAAAGCCGCTCGGCGTAGCGGGCGACCTTTGCGCAGATAACACCGGCGGTATAGGCATTGTCCTTCGCGCCGTTCAGCCGCTTCACATCGCCGTTGGGATAGAAATGAACATCCAGCGCGCAGGTGGAGGGGCAATCATGTGGACAGGCGGAAAAGGCAGATTTTGGCGTCTGCTGCGTCATGGATCATTCCGGTCTTTGAACACGAGCGATCCTTATCCCTTTTCGCGCGCACAACCGTCAAGCACAGCTTTGTTCGGGTGACATTTGTGGCTGTTGTTTTGATGCAAGCGACCAGAAGTCACAGGATTCCAGCTCGACCTTCGAGCTTTTAAATCAATCACCGTTCGTTCGGCATTTCTCTCCAAAGAGCGTTTGGATGATAAATGAAAAAGCAATGAGCCCCGAGCATAAAGAACGCAAGAAACGGAAACACCGCAAAAATTGCCTTCTCGTGAAAATCCCCCATCAAAGAACCGTTCTGACTGAACGCCGGGACAAATACTGATACGAAAACAAACGCAGCAGTTATTGCAAAACTAAAAAACACATAGATGTTTGGAACTCTTTTGCTCTCAGCACGAAGGAAGGCCTCGTGCGAACTACCAAAAGAACCAAATTTCGCGATATTTTTTAGAGGTGCAGAACCCTCAATACTGCGAAATCTAAAGAAAGCAACTGGTGATATTCGACCGGTGATTATTGCGAACAGACTTAACCCCGCCTGGGCAGAATTTTGACCGAAATCGCCAACCTGAAGTACTGCGAATATAGCTAAGGCAGCGCTCAGCGCTAACAAAATACCGTAGAGATAGAAATAAACTACATCATCGGTCACGGCGCGATGCGTAATCTTGGCTGCCACAAGTTCAGCTGCAAAAATCGCTATCAGCGCAAACCAAATAGGCCCTCTTTCTGGAACAATAACGAGAAAAAATGAAATACTTAATGGCATAAAATAGAACGGCCAAAAGCAGATAATGAACGGCAGATAGGCAAGTTTGATCAATAGTCGCATGCGAAACAAACGTCTCTCACAAATCTCGGCATTACACACTCATAGATTGAGCATCTGATACGAAACACTTAAGTGTCAGTGAGGATTTTTCATCCGAGTCCCGGCTTAACCGCCGCGCAACTTTATGCGTGCATCCCGGTCGTGCCATTTGGTCTGAATTTCCTCGGCACTGACCACACCATCCTTGTTTTCGTCCATCAGGTCGACCCAGGTGCCAGAATTCGACATGAATTCACCGGCTGACACTTTGCCGTCGCCGTCGACGTCGTTCAGGTCGAGCCCCATCAACATGGACGTGTCTTCGGACCCGGAAGCTGCCCCGGTTTCCGCGCTGACGGTAAACTCGTCGCTATCCAGAAAGCCATCCTTGTTGGTGTCAAGCTTTGCAAACAGAGCTTGCCTGCGCTTTTCGGCTTCTTCGAGGGAGACAGCGCCGTCGTTGTTTATGTCCCATCGTTCAAGAAAACTGGCCCCAGCCTCATCATCCGCCTGAACATGCGTTGCGCCCAACACGCCCGCAAAGAGTGCCGGCAAAAAAATTGATTTCATAAAAGCCCCCAGTATCAATCCGTGGGCAGAGCACACTGTCCAAAGATGACAAAGGCGCGCATGCCCAAGCACCCTTGTCTCCTTATTCAGCTGCCACTGCAAGGGCCGCGGCCACCTTGCCGGTGCTGACCATGACGCGGCCCACCCCCTGGGGGTGGCGGGCGATGACCGCCCTGAAGGAACCGGGGCCGGTGCCCGCCCTGTGCCTGGATTAGTGTCAGAGCCGCTCCGCTGTTGTCCGCCATTGCCGTGAAATCGATTGTCGGCACACTGCTTTCGGGGTCAGCTGCAAGCTCTGCAAACTGGCTTTCGGCATCATCAACTCCCCCATCCGCGCGGCGTTTCAAGCGCTTGAAACTGCTGTCCGCAGATCCCATCCAGCAGCGGGGAATGTAAGGAAAACTGTCTGTCAGGACGTAGTGATAGGTACCGTTCGGATATTCCGGGGTAACGGCGAACCGGCCGTTGCACTGGTCCAGATCCCCCGCCCCTGCCACATAGGCCCAGTCCTGGGTGAATTTGCCATTGTAACGCCCGCCGGGCCCGCTTGGACGGGTTCCGCTCTTGATCCGATAGCTGCTTTTCAGCTTCTTCACCGCCGATTTCTGCTCAGGGTTCGAATAGCTATAGGGTCCGTAGATCGGAAATCCATCCGCTGCCCATCCGATCAACGCGGGAACGGAATTACCGCCTTCAGCGGCCAGAACGCCGGTCGGAATGCCGTGGTAGTGGTAGGTCCCGTCCGGCTGCACATGGGCATTGTACTTGTCGAGTCCCAGCTTGCAGGCCCCGCCCAGCGCTTCATAGTTCCAGCCCGAACGGCGATCATTCTGCCAGTATTCCGCTGTTCCCGGATCCATAACCACGCCGTTGATCGCAATGCCGAACACAGCCCCTTGGGCGTTCGACGCACGGCCGGTCTTGCGGGGAGTGAGCGGAACCTTGAGATTGTAGTTCTTCTTGGAAATTGAATGCGGATTGTTGCGGTTCGGGAAGGTGCCCGGTTTCTTGATCGGATAACCATTGGCGCGAATCCGCCGTGTGTTGCCATCCACCGTGATGTTCGCTGAGGCTTCGGCTTCCGGAATCAGAAGCTCCAAAACATCTTCTCCGAGGTGGTGATGTTCAAGCACTTCTTCACCTGTCAAAGGCGCCGAACTGTCATGCGCTGCGGCTGGTGAGGCAGCGAGTGCACACATGAGAAATGCTGTTGTCCGCATTTCCAAGTCTCCCGTGTCGTGGGGTCTGTAGACATTTGGGATTTGGCCTTGGTTTGGCTCAAAGGGCGCCAGTTCAAGAAGAAAAGGCGCGGGAAGGATACCCCCTTTCAAGCCTTTGCGACGCCGAAATGAGCCCTTTGAGCCAAATCCGCTCCGGACGCGGTGAATTTCGGCCTCGCGGGCGTCGAAAAGTCCTCGTGGTGTGCGGGCACCACCGCAGACTTTCCTTCTACTCGAGGGCCGGAATTCAACACGCGCCAAGACCGAAACCCAAATGTCTACAGACCCAAAGCCCAAGACACACTCAATATGGCTGCATCGTCAAGCAGATGCTGTCCCAAACCGGTATGGAAGTGTAACGGAATGTATCGGTGCGTTTTTCACGCCTCCGCCGTCCCGGCCTTGCGCCGGGACCTGACACGGGCATTCAAGTGTGGCCCCGGGTCAAGCCCGAGGCAAAGCGAGGGAGTGGCAAGAAGTTTCCCAAACACAAAAAGGGCCGGCCACTATTCGCGGCCAGCCCTTTCAAATTCAATCAGCTAAAGAGAAATTAGCCGACCAGCTCTGTGCCGGAGAACCAGAAGGCGATTTCTTCTGCAGCTGTTTCCGGAGCATCGGAGCCGTGAACAGAGTTTTCGCCGATGGACAGAGCGAATTCCTTGCGAATGGTGCCTTCGTCAGCATCTGCCGGGTTGGTTGCGCCCATGACTTCGCGGTTCTTCGCAATCGCGTTTTCACCTTCCAGCACCTGAACAACGGTCGGGCCGGAAGACATGAATTCAGTCAGTTCGCCGAAGAACGGACGCTCGGAGTGAACTGCGTAAAACGCTTCTGCTTCGCGGATGGACATCCAAACGCGCTTAGAGGCAACAACGCGCAGGCCTGCGTCCTCGAACTTCTTGATGATGGCACCGGTCAGGTTACGCTTGGTTGCGTCCGGCTTGATCATGGAAAACGTGCGTTCAATCGCCATTTTGTCGTCTTTCTTGAGCTAGTGGGTCGGACCGGCTGGTCCGCCGCATCCTGCATCCGTTTTTGAATTTCGCGGCCTTCATAACGGGGCCCCGGCCTGCCCGCAAGGGGGGCAGGCGATGACATTTTCATGTCGATGACTGTCTGCTTGGATCCTAAGACCGCTAGTCATCCCCCCAATTGCCGCCTAATCTGATACCAGACCGGATTACACCTGCCTGAAAAAGGTTCGCTGAATGTGCCACGCCTTGACCCGTTTCCGTCCATTGCTTCGGACGAGCCTCTCTGCAGCGGGATTGGTTTTGCTTAGCGGGATTGCAGCTGTCGCGCCAACCACTGGGGTCCACGCCAACAGCTTCGCCACCCAGGACGCCCGGCTGGCAGAACTGCCTTCAGAAGATCTGGAAGACCTCTTGGTGTTTGTCGGTGGCAATGCGCTCTTTGCGGCCTATCACGAAGCCGGGCATATGCTGGTTTCCGAACTCAACATACCGGTCCTTGGCCAGGAAGAAGACGCCGTCGACAATCTCGCGACCTTGTCCATGCTGGCTTCTGACGATGACGAGACGGATCTTTTGCTGATCAATGCGATGATCGGCTGGTTCCTGGTCGCCTCACTCGGCAGTGATAATCTTGTCTTCTACGGCGAACATGATCTCGATGAACAACGCGGCTACCGGATCCTGTGCCTGATGGTCGGCGCGGATGAAGACGCATTCCTGGATCTTGCCCGTGATCTTGATCTGCCGGAGGAGCGCATCGAGACCTGCGCCTTCGATTATGAACAAACGGCTGCATCCTGGGAGGCCGTCACCGATCCCTACCTCCGCGATGGCGATACACCGGCCGGCCAGATCACAGTGGTGCATGAGCCCGCCCCGAACGGCCTGCAAAGCGTGGCCTTGTTCCTTCGGGAAGCGGAAATACTGGAACAGGTCGCCGATGAACTCGACACATTTTATGATCTGCCGGAACGCGTCACCTTCCGTGCGGCGAGCTGCGGGGTCGAAAATGCCTTTTGGGACCCGGGCACACGAGAAGTCATCTTGTGCCATGAATTTTTGGGCGGTCTGGCCGAGCTCTATCTCACCGATCTGAAGTACGACAATTAGCCGGCATCCCGCATTTTCTTCCGGTAGTCGCCCGGCGGCATTCCATAGTGTTTTTGAAACTCCCTGTAAAAATTGGAGCGTGTCAAAAATCCTGCGTTTTCCATGATCTGAGTTGCCGGATCATCGGTCGAGGTCAACAGACGTGCAGCCTCTTCCACGCGCAATTGATTGACAAACTGACTAACGCTCTGTCCCCTGCCTGTGTTGATGGCCCGGGACAAATCCCGGTCTGGCACTCCGACCCGCCGTGCGAGCCGGGTTGCTGTTAGCCCGGTGTCGCGAAACAACCCCTGCTCCACCAACACCCTGTTCGCCTGCTCAATGATCTTCCCGTTTGCCCTGCTGAAATCCGGCTTTGGCGCTGTGCGCAAACCGGTGCTAGAGCTGAGGCTCAACCAGATCAGCAACGCCGCCAGCACCAAGATGAAGCCAAGCGTTGCCAATGACACAAGCCAAGCTGCTGCCCGAGCCTCGGAATGGGCAAGGAGAGCTGCAATCCCGCTGTCAACAATCAGCGTTGCAATCACCGTGGCGAGAACAACCGCTTCGATGCGGTGCCAACGGCCGGTCACTTGTACAGGGATCTGACTAAGTTCATCCGGACCACGGAGCCAATGGCGGGCGAGCAGAAGGGAGTAGATGAAAAAACTGAACGCTATAACGGCATCCGTCAGGTCCATTGCTGTAAACGGCAAAAACACAAGGCCTGAGGCCGCAATCGCAATACCGAACTGGATTGCAACCACTTTCTTCAGATCTGACAGGGGCTCACTCAACGCCAAGAAACTCGAATAGGCGAGCGGGGCTATCCAGATCGGCAGGATGCGTTGCACCGGTAGAAAATCAAATACGCCGAGAGCAAAGCGCACGCCAACCAGCACAGCTTCCAGACACAAAAGCACCAACAGAGCAGCAAAACAGATCCGCGCACCAACGGGCACACCGCGCCAAAACGGCACCGATGACAACACTCCTAAAAACACTGCAGCAAGGAGAAACGATACGGGAATGCTGATCATGCCGGTCCGGCCGAACAAAAAAACGATGATTCATCGTGTCCTTTATCACGTTTGAGGACAGAGCACAGGCCATCAGGCAATTGCCAACCTGTTGGTCGCCGGGCCACCTGAGTGACAGTCCAATCCTCTCATCTGGAGTTGTCATGCACTCGTTCTTTTCTGTTTCGGCCGTTCTTCGCGTTGCTTCGATTGCTGCGATCTCCGCAACGCTAATGACAAATCCGCTGTCTGCGACGGCAGACACATCACGTAAGCCGGCCGCCTTTGCTTTCGGGCCGGGCGTACAGGAGATCACCGTCCAAGATGGGCGTGAAGACCGTCCCCTGTCCGGGCATATCTGGTACCCGACACCAACGCCGGAACACGCGCCAAAAACGGACAGAAGCCAAGTGTGGGAGATGTCACCAGCAGATCCCGGCGCCGAAATTGCGGATGGGACATACCCGTTTCTTGTGATTTCGCACGGCATGTTCGGCAACACGTTCAATCAGGCCTGGCTCGGCTCGGAACTTGCCAGGCGCGGCTATGTCGTTGCGATGGTCAATCACCCAGGGACAAGCTCTTTCCTGCGTGATCCTGTGCAGGCCCAACAGCTCTGGGAACGACCGAAGGACCTAACCCGCCTGATCACCTACCTGACCGAACACAGCACATGGCAGGATTACATCGATCAGAGCCGGATATCTGCGGCCGGTCACTCGCTCGGCGGTTTTACGGTATTGCTTGCAGGCGGCGCCCGGTTTGATGGCGATCTCTATGATGCGGGGTGTTTTGGCGACACACGCCTTCCGGTCGTCTGTGGCATTTTCCGAGGTTGGTCCGTTGCCGAAACACCCGCCGACAGAACCGCGATGACCCAATCGCTCCAGGATCCGCGGATTGGAAAAATCATCAGTCTGGATCTTGGCGGGACACCTCTTCTTTCGAAAAAGAGCCTCTCGGAGTTTGATATCCCAGTGCTGGTTGTCGGATCTGGCCGCGCCGATCTGCTCGACCAAGACCTGGAATCCCGTGCACTTGCGAACACACTCCCCAAAGAATTGGTTCAACACATAGAGCTGGAAGATGCCGGCCATTTCGATTTCATTGGCGTTTGCAAACCTGGAGGCCGTCAAATCCTTGCCCAAGAAGAACCCAGCGAAGAAGTTCTCTGCATCCAGGGCGGCCCGGCACGCAAGGCTCAGCACCAAGGGATCCTGGAAGAGATCACGGCATTTTTGGCGAACTGAACCGCCCTCGCCCATTGTGTGTTCTTGCAGCTTTGCCACAGGTTGCCGCCTGCGGACCCGCATCATCCGCTTTCCACTTGCATCCGCTGCGCTGCTCGGCCATTGATCCGGCCCATGTTGCAAATATCGGATCTTACCTACCGGATCGGGGACCGTCTCCTGATCGACAAAGCCAGCGTAACCCTGCCCGCCAAGGCCAAGACCGGCCTTGTCGGCCGAAACGGGGCTGGCAAATCGACGCTTTTCAAGATCATTACAGGGGATCTTTCATCGGAAACCGGCTCGGTCCAGATCCCGAAGCGCGCGCGCATCGGTCAGGTGGCCCAAGAAGCCCCGGGCACGGAACACACCTTGATGGAAGTGGTGCTCGCCGCCGACACGGAACGCACCAAACTGTTAGCCGAAGCAGAGACTGAGACCGATCCGGACCGGATCGCAGAGATCCATACCCGGCTTGCCGACATCGGTGCGCATACGGCCGAAGCGCGGGCCGGAGCCATTTTGTCCGGTCTCGGATTTGACGCTGCCGCCCAGCAGCGTCCCTGCTCGGCCTTTTCCGGCGGATGGCGCATGCGGGTGGCGCTCGCGGCAGTTCTGTTCTCCGAGCCGGATCTGCTACTGCTTGACGAGCCGACCAACTATCTCGATCTGGAGGGCACGCTCTGGCTGGAAAACTATGTCGCGCGCTATCCGCACCAGGTGCTTCTGATCTCTCACGACCGGGATCTTCTGAATAAGGCAGTGGACAGCATCGTTCATCTCGATCGCGGCAAGATGACCTATTACTCCGGCGGCTATGACAGCTTTGACCGGCAACGCCGCGAGGCGATGATCCTGGCTGAAAAAGCTAAGGAAAAGCAGGACGCCCAGCGCAAGCACATGCAGGCGTTTGTAGACCGCTTCCGCTACAAGGCTTCCAAAGCCCGCCAGGCACAGGCCCGGCTGAAAATGCTGGAAAGGATGGAGCCGATCGCGGCGCTGACGGAAGAAAGCTCCAAGCCGATCCATTTCCCGGACCCGGAGGGCCGTCTCGCCCCGCCGATCATCAAGCTGGAAGGCGTCTCGACCGGGTATGGCGACACCAAGATCCTGTCCCGCCTGACGCTGAACATCGACACAGATGACCGGATCGCTCTGCTTGGTGCCAACGGCAACGGCAAGTCGACCTTTGCCAAGCTGATTTCCAACCGGCTCGTCGCCATGGACGGGGAGATCACCAAGGCTACCAAGCTGAAGATTGCCTTTTTCGCCCAGCACCAACTCGATGAACTGCGCCCGGAAGAAAGCGCGGTGGCCCATGTGCGCGCCCTGATGCCGGACGCGCCGGAAGCCAAGGTCCGTGCCCGCGTTGCCCGCTTTGGTCTGCCGACCGACCGCCAGGAAACACCAGCAAAGGATCTTTCGGGCGGTGAAAAGGCCCGGCTGCTGCTTGGCCTTGCGACCTTCGACGGCCCGCATCTCCTCATTCTCGATGAGCCGACCAACCACCTCGACATCGACAGCCGCGAAGCGCTGGTCATGGCCTTGAACGAGTATCAGGGTGCGGTCGTTCTCATCAGCCACGACCGCCATCTGGTCGAAGCCTGCGCCGACCGGTTGTGGCTGGTGGCGGGTGGCAAGGTCGAGCCCTATGACGGCGACATGGAGGATTACAAGCGGCTGATCCTGCAAGGCCCGGAAGCGGCACAAAAGGCCCGCGACAAGGCGGCGGCCGAGGCCGACGCGGCCAGTGCCCAGGAAAAACGCCGGGAAGCGGCCCAAAAACGCAGCCAACTGAAACCGCTGAAACAAAAGATCAATGCGGCGGAAAAGGAAATGGCCCGCCTGCAGGAAAAGATCGCCAAGATCGACGACATGCTTGCCGATCCGGAGTTCTTCCAGACCGACCCGGAGCGCGCCGCCAAATTCGCCAAGGAACGCGCCTTTTGCGAAAAGAAGCTGGTCAAAACGGAAGAAGACTGGCTGGAACTGTCAGCGGAGTTTGAAGAGGCGGGGTGAGGTTCCCGCTGCTTTCGTTCGAGCGGTGAATGATGTTCCGGTGCCTCTTTCCTCGTCATCCCTGAACTTGCTTCGGGCATCCATACCGTGAGTTCTACCCCTCAGCATGGCTTACCGGGCGGATCAGAAACGGCAAGGATCCCCGGATCGGTTTCCGGGCATAAGGAGTGTTTTCAGAAGCCGAAGAAAAGCGCTGCACCCACCCGGCCCATCCGTCCGTCAAATCACCGCCTTCAATTCGGTGATCTCGGCGTCCATGCTGTTGATTTTCGAAACAACTCCCTCTGCACTCGTTGTCAGCATCGCCGTTTCGTTGCGCAGTTCCGAAGTGTCGGTGTGAAGGGCGTTCACTTCTGAATTCAAGCTTCTGATCGACGCTTTTAGTGCTTGGCTTTCAGTTTGCACGCCGCGTACTGCAAGATAGACATTCTTGAGATCTGTTTTGGACGCCGCGAACGAAATATCGATCCCTGTAATCGTCAAGTTAAGTAAAGGCTTCACAAGGGCAGATGCGCCGACCGTCAGAGTAAAGTCGGCGTCACCATTGATCATGCTTTTTGCACCGAAATAAAAATTGTTGGATGTACCTTTTGTGAACGTATTCTCTGTTTCACTGACCTTGTACTCCTCCCCCAGAATGCTCTTGTAATGACCTTTTGAGTATTCATAAATCATTCCTGTTGCATCGCCATTTGTGCTCGTGCCTGCGCGTAAGATGATGTCTTTGTCGGTACCGCTTTCAAACACAATCTCGCCAGCAGATGCCTTTACGTTGATATCACCAGTCGTTGACGTGATTGATACGTCTCCGGACACGGTAACCGTGTATGTATCGTCAATGATCAGTTTGTACGTCCCACGGGTTCTTTGATGAAAATCCGCAGTGTCCGAGTACATTCTTTCTCGGGTTTTCAATAGAATGCGCCCATCACAGGCTAACAGGATGCCCTTGGCATAGTCTTTTTCTCCTGCGGCTACTTCGGTCGATGTCTTGCCATCAGCCGCTGAATCTTGAATGTGCTGATCCGGATAGTACTCATCAATAAAACCGTCCAATCGCGCAGTTTCTTCAACGTCGCTATGTTCCCCAAGGCGGAGCATTGCTCCAAGTTCATCTTGTTCCGCGTCAACGTCGGCATTGTATGGTACGAGGAAATAGACGTGCGGCTTGTCGTAAAGACTGTCAGTGCCGGGCTCATCTTCAATCGACATGGGCAGGCCTTTTCTAGGAAAGAGACAGGAAGCGAATCTGCAGAAACAGCGACACAAATACCCGAGGTATATTGGATAGCCCCATTAGAGTATGACGTGCATGATTAAGACTTTGTGGACCAACCGGCGAAAGGCACAGGTCACTTGCCGTGACACACCCTAAGGACGCCGCGTTTGGAAACGAAACGTCATGAACCCTCGGACCATGTCCGATGTGACATGGTGCAGGCTTATCCAATATCGCTGTTCGGTCCCGAACTCCCTAACAAATCCTTGCCACAAAGCCTCTAATCCTCCTCACCCGGCACACATGATTTTGACGGCGCTGCCTTATGGTTCTCGCGCAAAGGGAACGGCTGCTGCCAAGCGGCCTTGGGATGAGACGAGACAACCGTGCGCGAAAAAATCACCACGCTGGGGTTTGATGCCGATGACACGCTTTGGCACAACGAACACCTCTTCCGGCTGACGGAGGACCGGTTCGCCGAGTTGCTGGCCGAGTACACCGATCCGCAAGGCCTGAAGGACCGGCTGCTGGCGGCGGAAAAACGCAACATCCTGCACTATGGCTACGGCATCAAGAGCTTTACCCTGTCGATGATCGAGACCGCGATAGAGGTCACCGACCGCAGGGTCCCGGCGAACGTGGTGGCGCAGATCCTGGACGCCGGACGGGAAATCTTGAGCGAACCGGCAACGCCCCTGCCCTATGTTCTGGAGACGCTGAAGGCGGTCAAAGGCCGCTACAGGTTGATCATGATCACCAAAGGCGATCTGTTCGATCAGGAGCGCAAGGCCACCGGGTCGGGGCTCGACCGCTATTTCGACGCTTTGGAGATCGTCTCGGAGAAGACGCCGGAAACCTATGAGACCCTCTTCGTACGTCATGGCACAGGGGCTCAAGAGGCCATGATGATCGGCAACTCGCTGAAATCCGATGTGTTGCCGGCGCTCGCCGCGGGCTCTTTTGGAACACATGTGCCCTTCGGACAGACGCGGGCGCTGGAAGAAGCCGATGTTCCGGAAGCCTCTGACCGTTTTTACCAGATCGACCACATCGGCAAGGTGCCGGAACTGCTGGCGAAAATCGCCGTCTGACGGGCAGCGGCTTCTGAAAGAGCCGTACCCAATTCTCTTAGGTCATCCCCGATCTGTTCGGGGATGACGGCTTTTCTATTCGGCTGCCCGCCCTCAATCGTCTTTTTCGACCGGACCGCCCTGTTTCACCCAGTCGGCAAACCCATCGGTGATGTGGGCGGCTTCAAAACCCATGGATTTCAGGGTCGCAACTGTCAGCGCCGAGCGCCAGCCGGCGGCGCAGTGGAAGACGAACTTCTTGTCCTCGCCGAAAATCTCTTTGAAATAAGGACTTTCCGGATCGACCCAGAACTCGGTCATGCCGCGCGGACAGTGAAAACTGCCCGGAATGTAGCCGGAGTGCTTGCGCTCACGGATGTCCCGGAGATCGACGAACTGAACGCGCGGATCCTCGACAAACGCTATGGCGTCCTTCGCGTCGATTTCCTCGATTTGCGCCCGCGCCTGGGCGACAAGCTCGGCTGAGGAGATTTTCAGTTTTTGGGTCACGGGCAAATCTCCTCAACCTGTTTTTTTAGTCTCGACTTAAATTGCCGGAATGCGCAAGACCTGACCCGGATAGATTTTGTCCGGATGAGAGAGCATCGGCTTGTTTGCTTCGAAAATAGCCTCGTATTTGGCACCATTGCCATAGGCTTTTTCAGAAACTGCCCAGAGCGTGTCACCTTTTTCCACCGTGTGGAACTTGGCTTCCGGCTCGGCGGCGGCCACTTCGATCTCTTCTTCGACCTTAGCAACACCCAGTACGTTGCCGACCGCCAGGATCAATTTTTCACGCGCTTCCTGGGTTGGTGCAGCTCCAGCAACTTTCACGGTGTCGCCTTCGACTTCGACTTTTACATCGCCATCAAGACCGAGTTCAGCGACTTCCTTTTCAATCGCCTTGGCGCTGTCTTCCGGTGCCTCATCATCGCCCCATAGGCTCTTGCCCGCATCTTTCACAAAATCAAAGAATCCCATTTCCCATCCCCTAAAAGAGCTTAACCCAGCTGCCAACCGTCAATGAACCCGGCAGCGCTTCACTTAGCGGCAGGAACACGGACAATGCAAAGAATTTCCCTGCCTCTGAGGCAGTTTCCACATGATGGCGCAGTATACTTGCAGCCTTTGCCGACAAACCGGCGACAACTATTTCCTTAGACTGCACACTTCAATTGATCGAAACACCGGAAGCATTCAATCATCCGTCATCGACCGGAATTCATCCGGTCAATTGCGAACTGTGAGACACCCCTTTGATCTGAAGCATTGTCACCAGAACTGGACTAAGGAACTCGCTTAATTGGTACGAAAAAATACTGCCCAGACATGCGGAATGATCCGGCCCGGACGCTCAATTTCAAAAAACTCTTCCCGGACCATCGTCAGACCAAACGTTTCAAAACGCCGCCATTCGGATGGTTTCATCGGCCACGGCGGGCCCTGCGCCTCTCCGTCTTCACCCTGGCAGCGGTTGATCAGAAGCAGCCGTCCCCCCGGGGCGACCAGACCAGCCATGACCTCAACCGCCTTGGTGCGCAAATCGCCATCGAGCGCCTGAATGGTGTAGCACTCCTGAACCAGATCAAACGCGCCTTGCCACTCGTCCGGCACCTGAAAGAGGTCTGCGGCACGGTAGGAAACAGAACTGTCCGGAAACCGCTTTTGCGCCCACAAAATAGCGTCTTCCGACAGATCGAACGCTTCCGTTTTGTAGCCCGCCGCTGCAAGCGCCTCGGCATTGTCGCCAAGACCGCAGCCGATATCGATAGCGCGTTTGCCCTCGCCCGGATTATCCGCAAGCCATTCGACGATCGCCTCTTTGGGCGCCAAATCCGCCCACGGAACAGCGGCCGGATCGCCGCCGGCTTCGCGGTAAACTGTATGGAACCAGGCCAGCCGGTCATCGGCAGCGCCGCCCTTCGCGCCGGTCAGTTCGTCAATCCGGTCCCGTGCCGCGTCCCGGCGCGCCATGAATGCGCTGTCGGAGTGAACTGTCTTGTCGCTCATGCCTTGCGCTCCCAGCCGCCCGCTTCCGTTTGTTGCCAATAAGCGATCTGGAAACCGGAGGATTTGGCTTCCGTCCAGCGCATCCGCGCCTCTTCGACCGCCCCCTGATCATTGCCGTCAAACATGTAGATCGCGCGTTTATAAAGGTCGAGCGCTGGTGGTGCGGCCCGGTCCACGAGAAAGCGGACGTCCGCCTCGTTCGGATTATCCTGCTCGAAGGTCAGGTAGATCGGCTGGTGTTCCGCATAACCATCGGCCTTGGTGCCGTGCGGCAGAAAGCTGTCGTCCTGATAGGTCCACAAATGGGCATCGAGCGCGTTGCACCGCTCCTGGGATCCGGTTTGCACAACCACTTTCCAGTCACGGTCCAGGCACTTTTGAAGAAGTTCCGGCAGGGCCAACTCCAGCGGCTTGTGCAGGAGATGATAAAAGACAACTTCAACGCTCATAAGGTTTCAACAACACCTTTTTGAAGACCCACAATAAGTCACCATGCACAGGACTATCATGCGCTGGCGGTCATAAGTGATGCAGCTCGGCCACAGGAGGGGCGGCAAATTGCATCCACACAAATCCGACCGTGGACACCTTAGCCGAGTCGTTGCATTAACCTTCCGAAAATAACCGTTCGTTAGGCTTACCGCCGGGGACGATCTTTCAAGATCTGGCGTTATGGCTGGGGTACGGTTTCCCGACCCGGCCGAGATGGGGATTGTGTATGCTTGCACGAGTAGTTGTGTTTTGCGGATTGGTGGCCTGTGTAGCTGGAGCCACTGTCGGCATGGGTTTCCTGGTCGAACCTGCGACCGCATGTCAGGCCTATAAGACCTGCTGATTTTCCGGACTTCTCAGTCCATGAGAAACCCGCCAATTCGGCGGGTTTTTCTTTGTTTTCAGCTCTTTTCAATCAGCTTTCGTAGTGGTCGGCCACCAGCTGGTTGAGCAGGCGAACGCCGTAGCCGGACGCCCAGCTCTGGCAGGTGTCATCCTTAGGCGCTCCAAATGCTGTGCCGGCAATGTCCAGATGCGCCCATGGCACATCGTTGGAGAAGCGCTGCAGGAACTGCGCGGCGGTGATAGATCCGGCCCACCGCCCTCCGGTGTTTTTCACGTCAGCATTCGGTGTGTCGATGAGCTTGTCATAATCCTTCGACAACGGTAGGCGCCAGAGCGGCTCTCCGCTGGCTTTGGCCGCATCCAACAGCTTGTCGGCCAGTTCATCGTTGTTTGAAAACAGACCCGCGTTCAAATTACCGAGTGCAACCAGGACCGCACCGGTCAGTGTTGCAAGGTCGATCATGATTGCCGGCTTGTATTTTTCCTGCGTGTACCACATGGCATCCGCCAGAACGAGGCGCCCCTCGGCGTCCGTATTCAGGATCTCGATGGTCGTTCCGGACATGGCGGTCACGATGTCCCCAGGCCGTTGTGCATTGCCGTCCGGCATGTTCTCGACAAGACCGATGACACCCACCACATTTGCCTTGGCCTTGCGGGCCGCAATTGCGTGCATGGCCCCAATTACGGCCGCGGCACCCCCCATGTCGCCCTTCATGTCTTCCATACCGCCGGCCGGTTTGATGGAGATCCCGCCGGTATCGAAAACCACGCCCTTGCCCACCAAGGCGACGGGAGCCCCGCCTTTTTTGCCGCCGTTCCAGCGCATGACGGCAAGGCGCGGCGGACGGACCGAGCCTTGAGCAACCCCTAAGAGCGCGGCCATCTTGAGCTTTTTCATCTCCTTTTCGCCAAGGATTTCGACCTCAACCCCGAGTGCTTCCAATTCCGAGGCCTTGGCGGCGAATTCGACCGGCCCGAGAACGTTTGCCGGCTCGTTTACCAGATCACGTGCCAGGATCACCCCATCGGCAGTGCCTTCCGCCGTTGTCCAGGCTTTTCGTGCGGCTTTGGGTTCTGCAACTTGAAGGGTCAATTTGAGCGTTTTCTTGGCCTTGTCGTCATCCTTTTTGGACTTGTACTTGTCGAATTCGTAAGCGCGCAATTTGGCACCCATTGCAAATTCTGCTGCAAGCTCCGCATCCAGCTCCTCGCCTTCCGGGGCTTCAAGAACGACTGTCGCCGCCTCTGCCTTGGCAGACTTAAGGGCCGCAAACACTGCACCGCCGAACGCGCGCCAATCATCGCGGGTGAGCCCGTCCATCGCGCCAGTTCCAAAGACAATCAGCCGGTCGAGTGAAAGACCACCTGGTGCGACGAGGTCGAGGCTGGTCTTTTTCTTTCCGGAGAACCCTCCGATTTCCGCGACATTCGCCAGACCACCCGGCAAATCACCGACGAGTCCCGCGGTGGCAGCTCCAGTTGCCAATGCTTCGCCTGCCAAAGCGACCACAATCCCCTTTGACGGAGCGTCGATTTTTGAAAAGGAGATCTTGTTCAGCTTGGTCATCATTTGTCCTTGCAGGTCGGTCGAAGTCATCAGGATGTAAAACAGGACAACGTTGTGTCCTGGCCGGGAGATATCCCTAGGCCGTGTGGGCGAATTGGAGATGCATTTCGCCGGGATTGGCATCTTTCAAGATCAAGGAAATCTGGTGATGGTGATGCTTGTGCATCATCAAGACAGATTTGCGCCGGAATTGAGGTATGGAAACCCGGCCCCTTGGGTTAGACAAAAACCGTCGATCTGACACCGACAGTCCCTGGAGCGTATGTCCAATACGCTCTGCAGGACCGTCGCCGCCATATCTCGGTACCTGTCTCACGAAACGCGTCTCCAATTCGTCCACACGGCCTAGATTGCTAAATGATGGCGTTTTAAAGCGTTTTCGGCAAGATCAGTTGCAAATTAATGTATATTAACCATCTTCTTTCATGGGCCATTCACCACATCCCGTGTTATTGAACATAAAGTCAAATTTTATGAGATTTGTACGGAGTATCCGGCAGCTGCCATGAACACGCTGGAACGCTATATCATTCGGCGCACCGCCTATGCGTTCACGCTCACGCTCGCCGCCATGACGGGGGTCGTTTGGGCAACGCAGGCGCTCCGGCAATTGGACCTTGTGACCTCCAAGGGGCAAACAATCGTCCAGTTCATCGGCATCACCATGTTGGCCTTGCCGTTTCTGATCGTCACAGTCGCGCCCTTTGCGCTCATGATCGCGCTCATACTGGTTTTGAACTCGCTCTCCGGCGACAGCGAGCTGATCGTAATTGATGCAAGCGGTGGATCCAGGTTTCTGGTACTCAAGCCCGTGCTTGTGTTTGCCACAATCATCATGCTGCTGGTGTCTGCCTTCTCTCTTTATGTCGCGCCCGCCGGCCTCGCCCAGCTTCGAACGGAAATCACGCGTGTACGCGCAGACCTCGTTGCCAACATCGTCAAACCGGGGCGTTTCATAAATGTGGAGGAAGGGTTGACTTTCCACATCCGGAACCGGTCTGGCAAAGGCACGCTCGATGGTCTTTTGATGCACGACACGCGGGACCCAGACACAGCCTTCACCTATCAGGCTGATACCGGCAATATTATTGAGGCAGCTGGACGGACATTGCTGGTCATGCAGAACGGTACGATCCAGCGGCGGCCGAAACAGGTCGGCGACATGTCGATCGTCCGCTTCCAATCCTATGCTTTCGATTTGTCAAACCTGATACCGGAAGCGAGTGAACCGGTCTTCAAGCCGAGCGAAAGAAGCACTGCGAACCTCCTTGGTCCGCCTGGAAATGATTACTTCGCGGTCACACACCCAGAGAGGCTTCGGGCAGAAATTCATGAGCGGTTCAGTTTGCCGCTCTACTGCCTGTCATTCGCCCTGATTGTTTTTGCATTCCTTGGCGTTGCACGGACGACCCGGCAGGGGCGCGGCATGGCGATTGTGGGTGCGATCACCTGCTGCGTTCTTTTGCGCACTACCGGCTTCGGGATCACGGCAATCTCCAATGATACCGCTGTGCTTTATGCGATGCGGTATGTGGTTCCGGTTCTGGGCGGTGGCATCGCCCTTGTTTCGATCCTCCGCGGGCACCAGGGCAAACAGTCTCAAGCCCTCCAACGGTTCCAGCTCATGATCGGAGACTGGGTTGAAGCAATCACCGCAAAATTGACCAAGAACCGTGCCGGGAGCGCGTCATGATCCTGGGGCGGACGCTTTCTGTCTATTTCTCCGGTCGCTTTATCAAAGCGATCCTTGGCCTTTTCCTGTTCGCCGCGGTGCTGCTCTTCCTGTTCGATGTGCTGGAACTTGTCCGGCGCGGCAGCGACAGAGAGGGCTTCACCGTGATGCGGGTCGCCTACATATCGCTCCTGCGGGTCCCTCTCCTTCTGGAGCAGGTTATCCCATTTACGGTGCTGTTTGGCGCAATCGCAGCCTTCGTCACACTCAGCCGCGCTTTGGAACTGGTCGTAACCCGGGCGGCTGGCATTTCGGTTTGGCAGTTTTCAACGCCCGCCGTTTTGGTCGGTCTTTTCCTCGGGGTGTTCTCAATCACGGTCTACAACCCCGCTGCGGTCTACCTTCAGCAAAAATCAGAGGAAGCCGCTGCCGGATTGTTCGGGGCCGATCAGACCTTCTTGTTGCAGAGCTCCGGAGAGGTCTGGGTTCGTCAGGACGGCCTTGATGGGGAGTCCGTGCTGCGCGCTTCTCAGCTTCTGGACAACGGGACACGTCTCTTAAGGGTGACGGTCTTCACCTTCGATGAAGACGGCACGTTCCGTGAGCGGATCGAAGCAGAACAGGCGCGGCTTGGAAACGAGACCTGGTATCTCGACAATGCCATCGTCTACACCACCGAAAACGATCCACAGTCTTACAGCGTCTATCAAATCAGTACGTTCCTGACAGCGACAGAGGTTCGAGAGAGCATCGGGTCGCCCGAATCGATTTCATTCTGGAACCTGCCCCGGTTTATCGAATTGGCGAGAAACGCGGGTTTGCCGGCCTATCGTTACAATCTACAATATCAATCGTTGCTCGCGCGGCCATTGTTGTTGATTGCAATGATCCTGATCGCAGCGGCGGTTTCCCTTAAAGTTTCGCGATTTGGTGGATTGGGACGGATGATTCTGGGTGGAATCCTGTCCGGGTTCGTGCTTTACGTTCTTACGGAACTGGCCAAGGACTTCGGAGGGGCAGGAATCGTGCCTCCGTTGGTTGCTGCGTGGGCGCCAGGAATATTTGGGGTACTTATGGGTTTGACAATTCTCTTGCATCAGGAAGACGGGTAAGGCGCATGACGTTTCCGTTTTTTCTGAACACAGAGACTTGGGCCGGACGTGCATGCCTTTTGGCAGCCGTCAGTGCTCTTGCCGTGTCAGCTGGAATATTGACGGCCCCGCATTCTGCATCCGCACAGAACCTTGATTTTTTCAACAGCGAAGCCCCCTCCGCTGACGAAGATCTTCTCCTTGAGGCCAACAACCTCACTTACGATTTCGACCGTGACATCATCACCGCGCGCGGCGATGTGCAGGTCTACTACGACGGCAACACGGTTCAGGCAGCTCAGATCGTTTTTAACCGTAGCACGCAGCAGCTAACGGCTACAGGCAACGTCATCTTCCTCGATACCGAAGGCAACATTCTTCGGACCGATGAGTTGCAGATGTCGGAAGATTTTGCGCAGGCCTTCGCCCGCTCGCTTCAGATCGACATGCCGAACAGAACGCGGCTGATTGCCGAGCAGGCAACCCGTGAAGACGGCAACGTTACAGTCGTGGAAAATGGTGTGTACACCGTCTACACGAATCCGACGCGTCCGGCTGGCAAAGCTCCGCTCTGGCGCATCCGTTCCAAAACGATTGTTCATGACAAACAGGAAAAAGTGATCCGGTTCGAGCAGCCGTCGCTTGAGTTCTACGGACAGCCGGTCCTTTATGCACCGTTCCTGTCGATGCCTGATCCGACCGTCAAGCGTCATTCCGGCTTTCTAATACCCAACTGGGTGATTGCGGACAAGCTCGGGTTCGGGGCGAATATTCCATACTACTGGGCCTTGAGCCCGCACCGCGATCTGACAACAACTTTTACTCCGCTGACGAGGCAAGGGCTTTTTGTCGACGTTGATTTCCGGCAGAAGTTCCGGCGGGGCGACTTTTCGCTGTCAGCTGGCGGCATCTATCAGCTTGATCCTGACCAGTTCAAAACCCAGCGCGCCGACAGCGACATGCGCGGTGCTTTCCGCACGACGGGCACATTCAATGTAACCGGTGCCTGGAACCTCGGCTGGGATGTCACCTACAAGAGTGACCGGGCCTTCTTTGAAGACTATTCCTTCACAAGCTGGGGCGGGAACGAAACCTCGAGGATCTACTTCGAGGGCCTGACTGAGCGCAACGCTCTCAGTTTCAACACCTACGGCTTCCAGATCGCTCAGGCAGATTATACGTCGAGCAACTTCAACGCGGATGGTTTCTCGCCGGTTGGAAGCAACCTGCAGAGCAAACAGCCCTTAGTGCTGCCGGTCGTCGACTACGATTTCGTATTTGCGGACCCTGTGTTGGATGGAGAGCTTTCACTCGCTGCGAACTTCACATCGTTGACCCGCGAAGAAACCGACGCGTTCTCCATTGATGGTGGGACCAATGCCCGCTTCCGCGGAGTGGACGGCACGTTCTCGCGTCTGTCGATCGACGGCACCTGGCGCCGGACCTTTGTCGACCCACTTGGTCAAACATTTACGCCGTTCGCCTATATGAAGGGCGATCTATTCTTCCTGGCCTCCCCGGATGCGGATGTTACAGCTCTCGCAGGTGAGAGTTTTGTGGGCCGTGCTATGCCGGCGATCGGCCTGGAATACAGCTATCCGATCATCGCAAGCTTCAACGGCGGCAACCAGATTTTCGAGCCGATCGCTCAGATCATCGCCCGCCCGAACGAACAGCGCATCGGCGAACTGCCGAACGAGGACGCACAGAGCATCGTCTTCGACACGACCACCTTGTTTGATACGGACAAGTTTTCCGGTTTCGACCGCGCTGAAGGTGGCACCCGCCTCAATGTGGGCTTGAACTACAAGCTCCAACTGAACAGCGGCCATTATCTAACCGGCCTTTTCGGCCGGTCCTATCATCTCGCCGGCGAAAACTCCTACAAGGTCCCGGATATTCTTGGCGCGACACAAGATTCCGGACTTGAGTCCGATCTGTCCGACTATGTCGGCAGCTTGTACCTGGATACCAAATACGGTGTGAAACTCGGCACGCAGGCACGGTTCGATAAGGACGACTTCTCGATCAACCGTTTGCAAGCTCAAGCCAGTGCAATCTACGGACCGGTGGTCTCATCGGTCGCCTACGCCTTCCTCGATGCCCAGCCCAATGTTGGCATTGACGATACGCGCGAAGAGTTGCTCGGCTCAGCCAGCCTGCGGCTGCAGGAGAATTGGCGTGTGTTCGGCTCCATGCGCTACGATCTTCAGAACAGCAACATTGTTCAGGACGGCGTCGGCGTCGGCTATGACGACGAAGGCTTCTCGCTTTCATTGTCTTATTCGGAAGACCGCAGCCGCAACGATGGCGACACAACCGATCGCCTCTTGTTTTTCCGGGTTGGCTTGAGAACACTCGGAAATACTCAGATTCAAAGCAACGCGATCAACAACTAGTGATTTTGCTTTAAGTACGGCTATTATTTCACTGGCATGCCACCAGAATGCCCCAAATGAGCCAGATGCTGAGAAACATCGGGTTTCTCTTTTATTCTGACGTGCACTTTGTTATCCAGTGTCGTCAAACATGGCCAAACTCACGGAAGTTTCATGCGCAATCGCTTCGTCATCTTGTCCGCACTCGTGGCTCTACTCTTGGCAGCGCCAATCGCACCGTCTGCTGACGCGGCAATCAAGGTGATCGTCAACGATGTGCCGATAACCGACTATGACATCACCCAGCGTGCCCGGCTCATTACGCTAACTCTGCGAAAGAGTGCTTCTGTTGCCCGGCGTGAGGCCGTGCAGGAACTGATCGACGATCAAGTCAAGGTCGGTGAGGCGACCCGCATGGGCATGAGCGTCAGCGACAGTGAAGTCGACAACGCGTACGCCAATATTGCTCGGAACGTGAAACTTACCCCCGCCAGACTGACCCAAGCGCTCGGACAGGGCGGAGTGAGAGCGGAGACCCTGAAGAAACGCCTGCGAGCGCAACTCATCTGGGGCAAGCTGGTCCGCGCCCGTTTTAGCGGCGGTGTCGACGTCGATGAATCCGATATCATCGCGGCCCTTCGCAAGACCGATGAAGAAGACCGGGCCACATCCATAGAATACGATCTCCAGCGCGTGATCGTTGTTGTTCCGAAAAACTCCTCCAATGGCTTCAAATCCCAACGCCGCCGGGAAATCGCTCAGATGCGCAAAGCGGTCTCCAGCTGCGAGGACATGGGCTCCGTCCTTGGCCAATACAAGGAAGTTGTTGTCCAGCCAATCGGACGGCGGCTAGAAACCGAAATTCCGCCGAATATCATTGATCAGGTGAAAAAGCTGGGACCGGGCAAACTGACCGATCCGAACCCGACCCCAGTCGGCTTTGAAATGATAGCCATTTGCGGGAAACGTGAGATCCAGTCGGACATTGCCATGCGCACCAAGCTGGAAAACGAATTGCGGGCCAAAGAAGGCGAGAGCCAAGCCCGCCGATTGCTGATGGATGCCAAGCGCCGCTCAACGATCATCTATCGCTGATCAATATGCCGCGCTCCAAGATGCGAAGCTCAGGAAAGCCCGTCGCCATCACCCTCGGCGAACCAGCCGGAATTGGCCCGGACCTGACCCTCCAGGCCTGGTTCAATCGGAAGAAGCTCGGCCTTCCGCCCTTCTACGTGCGCGGTGACCTCCAGCTGCTAAGTCAGCGGGCAGAAAAACTCGAACTTCCCGTCCACTTCGAGAGCTGCTCACCAGACCAGGCTTCGGATCGGTTTTCTCATGCCCTGCCCGTGGTTCAAACGGGACCCAGCCTAACCGATACGCCAGGTGAAGAGGATCCGGCGGCTGCCGCTTCCGTCATCAACTCGATTGAAGCGTGTGTGCAAGACGTTTTTGATGGTGTTGCGATTGGTGTCGTTACCAATCCGATCAACAAGGCTGCGCTTTATAAGGCTGGTTTCAAACATCCCGGCCATACCGAGTTTCTAGGTGCATTGGCCGAAGAGTTTTGGCCCGGCCAGCCTTCCAAACCTGTCATGATGATTGCCGGGCCGGATCTGATGGTTGTACCGGTCACCATTCATATTCCGCTTTCCGATGTCCCTCAGCGTTTGACAGAAGACTTAATCGTCGAGACAGCAGAAATCGTTTCAAACGATATGACGAGACGGTTCGGCTTTAAAAATCCACGCCTCGCTTTGTGCGGCCTCAATCCGCATGCGGGCGAGAATGGTACCTTGGGCACGGAAGATCAGAATGTCATCGTACCGGCTGTTGAACGATTGAAGGCAATGGGAATTGTGGCCTCAGGCCCGCACCCGGCAGACACGATGTTTCACCCGGAAGCCCGTCTGAAATATGACTGTGCACTCGGCATGTATCACGACCAAGTTCTGGTGCCTGCCAAAACCATTGGCTTCGATGACAGTGTCAATGTCACGTTGGGCCTTCCTTTCATCCGCACGTCTCCTGACCACGGCACAGCCTATACACTGGCCGGCACCGGGATGGCGCGGATCGAGAGCTTTTGTGCAGCTATTCGCATGGCGCATGCGCTGGCGCATCCTGAAACGCTTTAGGACACCAACCGCGGCATGGCCCAAATCGACGATCTTCCACCGCTTCGCGACGTCATCGCGACCCATGGACTGAATGCAAAAAAGTCACTCGGACAGAACTTCCTGTTAGATCTAAACCTGACGTCCCGGATCGCCCGATCGGCTGGGAGCCTGGAAGATCATACGGTCCTGGAAATCGGGCCAGGCCCGGGCGGCTTGACCCGGGCGCTGCTGGCTGCGGGTGCCAAGAAAGTTGTCGCGATCGAAAAAGACAGCCGATGCCTTCCGGCACTGGCCGAGATCTCAGATCATTACCCGGGACGCCTTGAAATCATCGAGGGTGATGCTCTTGAGATAGATCCGGTTGCTGTCACCGGTGGTGAGAAAGTACGGATTGCGGCCAACCTTCCCTATAATGTTGGCACTCAATTGCTGATCAACTGGATCACAACGCCCGACTGGCCGCCCTTCTGGTCATCGCTGACCTTGATGTTTCAAAAGGAAGTCGGTGAACGGATCGCCGCAGAACCTGGCTCAAAAGCCTATGGCCGGCTCGGGGTCCTTGCCGGTTGGCGCTGCAAGGGCGGTATCTTGTTCGACATCAGTCCGAAGGCGTTTACCCCGCCGCCGAAAGTCACATCCGCGGTCGTGCATCTAATCCCAAATCCTGCCCCCCTGCCCTGTGATCTTTCCAGCCTTGAGAAATTGACAGCGGCTGCATTTGGGCAACGCCGCAAGATGTTGCGCGCCAGTCTGAAGTCTCTGTCCCCGGATGCAGAACGTTTGATTGAAGAAGCTGGGCTAAAACCAACTGCCCGCGCCGAAGAAATTGACATTGCCGGTTTTGTCGAACTGGCGAATTCGTTCCATGCGGTAGGCGCGCTCTAAGGTATCTTGCGCTTCTGAGCGCGATGGAGCAGCGGTCGGGTGCTTAGCCTTTGGAGTCCAGTTCGACCTGCAGGTCGTCGACCATGCCTTGAATCAAGGAACCGATTTTTGGCGACCGTGCCTGCTTGAGGCGTTCTGCTTTCAGGATCGCCCGGACATTTTCGTAGGCCCGCTCCAGATCGTCATTCACCACCACATAGTCGTATTTTGACCAGTGACGCATTTCGCCAACGGCGGTTTTCATCCGCTTGGCAATGACATCATCCGCGTCTTCCGCGCGGCGGTAGAGCCGGGATTTCATTTCGGCGATGGAGGGTGGCAGAATGAAGATCGAAACGACGTCGTCGCGCATCTTTTCGTAAAGCTGAAACGTGCCCTGGATGTCGATATCAAACAGAATATCCCGGCCGTTCTCAATCGCGTTTTCAACGGGTCCGCGCGGCGTCGCATAATAGTTGCTGTGGACTTCCGCCCATTCCAGCAACTCGTCATGGGCCCGCATTTGTTCGAAACGGTTTGGATCAAGAAAGTGGTAATGCACCCCGTCCACTTCGCTCGACCGGCGTGGCCGGGTCGTCACAGAAATGGAAAGTTCGAGGTTGTTTTCCTTTTCCAGCAACAACCGGGCAATGGTCGACTTCCCGGCACCAGAGGGCGAGGACAATACAAGCATCAGCCCGCGGCGCTGCTGCTCGGCTTCATCCGCACTCACGCGCGTTCCAACTGCCGTGTCCGTCATGACCGTTTCACTCCAGGTTTTGTATCTGCTCGCGCATTTGATCTATGACGGCCTTCAAGTCCAGCCCGATTGCCGTAAGGTCCACATCATTGGACTTTGAACAGAGTGTATTGGCTTCCCGGTTAAATTCTTGTGCAAGAAAATCAAGACGGCGGCCAATAGCGCCGCCGGTGTCGAGCAGCTCCCTCACCGCGTTCACGTGGGCATGCAGGCGGTCGAGCTCTTCACGGATATCGGCTTTTGTCGCCAGGAACACCGCTTCTTGATGCAAGCGCTGCGGATCGAGCTTTGTCTCCGATGCATCAAGGAGCTCCTCGACCATTTTTTTCAGCCGAGCCTTAATGGCCTCCGGCCGACGTGCCGGCAGGTCTTCTGCGGCCTGTGTCAGGCTCGCAATCGTATCGATCTGCTGGTGAACGACCCTGCCGATCGCCGCTCCTTCAGAATGGCGCATGTCGACAAGATCAATCAGCGCCGCATCAAGTGAGGTCAAAAGAGCGCTGTGCAAGGCCTGCTGCGCCGCCTCGTCGTCTTCATGCTCCTTGAGCTCGAAAACACCCTTTTGCGACAAAATCCCATCGAGGGTGGGAGGAGCGACATTTGGAATTCTGGTTTCAAGCAGTTTAATCGCGGACAAGACAGACTCCAGGGCGGCTTCGTTCACTTGAAGCTGATTTTCCGCCTGATCCCGCTGCATCGACAGACCAATGGAGATGTTGCCCCGGCGCAGAACCTTGCTACAGCGCTCCCGGATCTTGGGTTCCAATGCTTCAAGGCCGGTTGGGATGCGGATGCGGAGGTCGAGAGATTTTCCGTTTACGGACCTTAGTTCCCAAGTCCAACGAACGACGCCGGTTTCACCTGGCGCGCGCGCGAACCCTGTCATGCTGGCAAGTGCCATATGCCCCTCCGGATCTCTACCGGTTTCGACCGCCAAAATGCGGTGCCCCAAATCGTGTCAGCGTGCGGTCAGTTTTGTTCTGTCTGACGGCGTTGCCGCTCTATTTCGCGCCATTTGCGTACGTTGGCGCGGTGCTGATCATATGTTTCTGCAAAAATGTGTCCGCCCGTCCCGTCGGCGACAAAGAACAAATCCTTTGTCCGGGATGGATTGGCAACTGCTTCCATGGCAGCCCGACCCGGATTGCCGATGGGCCCCGGCGGCAAGCCGTTTATCTGATAGGTGTTGTAATTGTTTTCAGCGTCGATTTCCGACTGCTTGATCGCAGACCGATCTTTGAGCCACGCTTCCCCGCCATAAAGGCCGTAAAGGATAGTCGGATCCGATTGCAGGCGCATATTCTGGTTCAAGCGATTGACAAAGACGCCGGCAACCCGAGGCCGCTCGTCGGCAAGCGCCGTTTCCTTTTCTACGATAGAAGCCAGGATCACAAGGTCTTCCGGTGTTTCCACCGGCAGATCCTCTACCCGGCGCTCCCAGATTTCAGCCAGAAGTTTATCCTGCGAGGCCTTCATCTGATCCAAAACAGACTGGCGGGTTGCTCCGCGCGCAAATGTGTAGGTTTCAGGCAGAAGTGCGCCTTCAGCAGGTACCTCTGTAATCTCTCCGACAAGTATCGGATGTTCGCGGACCCGTTCGATGATTTGTGCGGTGGTCCAGCCTTCGGGAATCGTGACAGAGTGCGTCACGGCTTTGCCTTCGACCAGATCCGTCATGACGTCGTTCATGGAGACACCGGGCGCGAATGCGTATTCACCGGCTTTCAGCTTGGTCGCACTCTTGTAGAACCGGGTGCCAAGCTGGAAGACCCATTCATCCAGCATGGTGTCGTCGATCACGCCTTTTGCTGCGAGGCGGTCGGTGATCCCGGTCAGACCGGAACCAGACGGAATGATGATCGTCACTTCTTCTGTGAGCGGTCCGGCCTGCTCAAACATGTGCTTGCCGAAATACAGCGCGCCGCCAACAGCTGCCAGCCCGAAGACCGCCAGCGAAATGACCATATTGATCAAAATAACAATCGGGTTGCGCACATGACGTGAGCGTTGTGGAGGAGCTGGTGCCTGCTCGGGTTGTAACGCTTCGCGCGGACTTTTCGGCTTAATGCCCATGGCCTATCGCACCTCCTGACAAGAACTCACGGGCCTGTCACACTGCAGTCACGTGTAAGACACTCGGGCCGAGCCGACGAATCGGTTCCCCGCCCGATGTACTGTGAATGCGTTATGCGGCAACTTTGCGGAAAACAAGTGACGCATTGGTTCCACCGAAGCCGAAAGAGTTCGACAAGGCAACATCAATGTTCATTTGTTTCGCTTTGTGCGCCACAAGGTCGATTTCGGTTTCAACGGACGGATTGTCCAGGTTGATCGTCGGCGGAGCTATTCCGTCGCGAATTGCCAAGACCGAGAAAATCGCCTCTACCGCACCAGCAGCTCCCAACAGGTGACCGATGGAAGACTTGGTGGAGGACATCGTCAGGTTGGACGCGTGTTCACCGGCAAGGCGGGTTACAGCCCCCAGTTCGATCTCGTCCCCTAGAGGCGTCGACGTGCCATGGGCGTTGACGTAATCGACGTCGGCTGCCGTCAAGCCCGCGCGGTTCAAGGCCGCTTCCATGCATCGATAGGCGCCATCACCGTCCATGGACGGAGCTGTAATGTGATAGGCGTCGCCAGACAGGCCGTACCCAACGACTTCTGCGTAAATCTTCGCGCCTCGAGCAACCGCATGCTCATACTCTTCCAAGACGACGATACCGGCTCCCTCCCCCATGACGAAACCATCTCGGTCGGTGTCATACGGACGCGAGCCTCTTTCGGGATCATCATTGAAGCCGGTCGACAGCGCTCTACAGGCTGAAAACCCGACAAGAGACAAACGGCATATCGGAGACTCAGTCCCGCCAGCCACCATCACATCGGCATCGCCATAGGCAATCAGCCGCGATGCGTCGCCAATTGCGTGAGCCCCAGTTGAACAGGCCGTCACGACAGCATGGTTGGGACCCTTCAAACCATGCCGAATCGATACATAGCCACCAGCAAGGTTAATCAGCCGACCCGGAATAAAGAACGGGGAAACACGGCGCGGGCCCTTTTCGGCGAGGATATGAGCTGCCTGCTCAATCCCCTGCAAACCGCCGATACCCGATCCAATCAGAACACCGGAGCGGGTCTGATCCTCATAGGTCGTGGGTTTCCAGCCGCTGTCCGCAAGTGCCTGGTCGGACGCTGCAATCGCATAAAGGATGAAATCGTCAACCTTGCGCTGCTCTTTCACTTCCATCCAGTCGTCCGGATTGAAGTTGCCTTCGTCGGAAGAGCCACGCGGTATCTGAGCCGCAATTTGGCAGGCAACATCATCGATTTTGAAATCGGTGACCTTGTTCGCACCGCTTTTGCCTTCAAGGATATTTTTCCAAGTGACATCGGCAGTGCCGCCCAGCGGCGTTACCATGCCCAACCCTGTTACGACTACTCGCCTCATACACCCGCACTTACGTTAGAAGGGCCAGGCGGGATACACTACCCCGCCGGCCCGATCTTCAAATAAGGTTCAAGCTAAGGGGAAACCCCTTACTTGTTGGCTTCCAGGAATTTTACAGCGTCGCCAACAGTCAGGATGGTTTCAGCTGCAGTGTCCGGAATTTCAACGCCGAATTCTTCTTCAAAAGCCATGACCAGCTCAACGGTGTCGAGGCTGTCTGCGCCCAGATCGTCGATGAAGCTTGCGCCTTCAACAACCTTCTCTGCGTCTACGCCGAGGTGCTCGACAACGATTTTCTTAACTCGATCCGCGATATCGCTCATCTTTTACTTCCTTGGTTTTCGTCTGTTCATCACTCGCGGCACGGCGCCGGACCGGTTGACTTGAAACGCGGCGGACCGAACTCACTGAACTATAGTGTGTCTTTGCACACCCCGGCCTGAGACCGGGCCAAGATGTGCAATTTGTAACAATCGGCGGGTAGGTAACACACTTTGTTGACCATTACCAGCCGGTCAGAGCCGCTTCTTTGCGGCCGGGATTATTTTTGCCTGCTCGGCAAATCATCCTTTTAAATCATTGCCATACCGCCATTGACGTGCAGCGTTTGCCCTGTGACATACGCAGCCTCGTCGCTGGCAAGATAGGTTGCGGCCGACGCAATCTCGGCAGCGGTGCCCAAACGGCCTGCCGGCACGCTGGTCAAAATCGAATCTTTCTGTTTGTCATTGAGGGCATCGGTCATCGCGGTTTCAATGAAACCCGGTGCGATACAGTTGACCGTGATGTTGCGGCTTGCCACTTCACGCGCCAAAGACTTGTACATTCCGATCATGCCGGATTTGGCCGCGGCATAGTTGACCTGCCCCGGGTTTCCGGTCACGCCCACAACAGACGTGATGCCGACGATGCGGCCAGTGCGGCGCTTCATCATGCCCTTGATCGCGGCACGGCACAGAAGGAAGCCGGACGTCAGGTTGACTTCCAGCACCTGGTCCCACTCTTCGTCCTTCATGCGCATGAATATGTTGTCGCGGGTGATCCCGGCATTGTTGACCAGGATGTCCACCGAGCCCATCTTGGCTTCAGCTGCCGGCAGCAAGCCCATGACAGCCTCGCGGTCCGACAGGTTTGCCGGTGTCACGAAAGCGCGTTCGCCGAGGTCGGCCGCCAAAGCTTCGAGCTTTTCGGCGCGGGTACCGGACAGAGAGACAGTGGCTCCTTGAGCATGAAGCGCCCGGGCAATCGATTCCCCGATCCCGCCTGTCGCACCGGTGATCAGCGCATTCTTGCCTTCCAAGCTGAACATATGACGTCCTTCCTTGCGTTTCGCGCCGTATGGCACAGGCCCTGGCTGGGCCGGGTTTTTCATTTTTGTTTTATGGATCTTAGCTGGACAGCTTTTCGATGACCGCGTCAATGTCGTCCGGCGAATTGATGGCCATGCCGCTGGCTTCCTTGGCAATCCGCTTGACCATGCCGGTCAGGACCTTGCCGGTTCCAACCTCAACAAATGTGTCGACGCCCTCTCCTGCCAGCCAGGAAATGCTTTCCCGCCAGCGCACGGTGCCGGTCACCTGCTCGACCAAACGGTCGCGGATATCAACCGGATCGGTGATCGGCGTTGCAAGAACATTGGCAACGAGCGGCACGACTGGAGCCTTGATATCGGCATTGGTCAGCGCTTCTGCCATGGCCTCTGCAGCCGGCCCCATCAGCGAACAATGGAACGGCGCACTTACCGGCAGAAGCACGGCCCGGCGCGCGCCGCGTGCCTTGGCGATTTCAACGGCGCGCTCAACAGCGGCCACATGACCGGACACAACCACCTGGCCGGGTGCATTGTCGTTGGCTGCCTGGCAGACTTCGCCCTGCGCAGCATCCTTGGCAATTTCGGCAGCAGCCTCGAAATCGAGACCCAGAAGCGCGGCCATCGCGCCCTGCCCGACCGGAACAGCGTTTTGCATGGCGTTGCCGCGCACGCGCAGGAGCTTCGCAGCTGTCGCAACATCAAGGCTACCGGCAGCCGCAAGAGCGGAGTATTCACCCAGCGAGTGACCGGCAACGAAGGAAACGGACGCTTTCAGGTCCAGGCCCTTGGCTTCCAGAACTTGCATGGTTGCAAGACTGACGGCCATCAGAGCGGGCTGGGCATTGGCGGTCAGCGTCAAATCGCCTTCCGGACCGTTCCACATGATGTCAGACAGTTTTTGGTCCAACGCATCGTCCACTTCGTCGAAGACAGCCTTGGCTTCCGGAAACGTGTCGGCGAGAAGCTTGCCCATGCCAACAGCCTGGCTGCCCTGGCCCGGGAATGTGAATGCGGTGGTCATATGGATAGGTCTCCGAATTGGCCTCAGCCAGCGGTGTTTTTTGTTTTTGCCGCCAGCTGTTGCTACAAGGAAGGGCGTTTTTGAGCGGGCATTTTTAGAAAGAGCCCACGTGCCTTGGCGGCAGGCTATGAAACGGACGGGGGTAAAGTGTCAAGAGCGATAAGGGAAGTTTTGAGGGAATTGGACGTTCTTCAAAGACAAAAGCGCACGTTGTGGCGGCAGGCATGAATATCCAGTCCATCTGGCGATATCCCGTCAAATCCCTTTTGGGCGAACCGTTAAATGAAGCGCTCATAGAAGACCGCGGCTTGTCAGGCGATAGGGCGTATGCTGTGGCGAACGCGAGCGGCAAACTTGGCAGTGGCAAATCCACCAGCCACTTCCAGTGCATCGACAACTTGCTGTTTCTCCGGGCAGAAACACAGAACAATGAAGTTCACGTCGGACTGCCCGGGGAGACCCTGGAACCGATCAGCTCCGGAGATTTGCCGAACCGCCTCTCTAAGTTTCTCGAACAGCCGGTGACACTCGTTGAAGATCAGAACGCAGCGCATTTTGACGACGGCGCTGTCCACATAATCCTGTCCTCTGATCTAAATCCGCTCCAGGCACGATTTCCGCATCTGGATTTCGACCCACGCCGGTTCCGCGCAAACCTTTTGCTGAACACGCCGGACCACATGAGCGCAGAGGATTTGCTGGGGCGCGTCCTCACCATTGGTGATGTCCGGCTCAAGATCACCCACCCGACCGAACGCTGTGTGATGGTCACCGCCAAACAGGACGGGCTGTCTTCAGAACCGCTGATCCTGAAAGCAATCTCCCAAGGCTTCGACGTCAACTTCGGTCTTTATGCCTCGGTTCTGAAGCCGGGGCGGATTGAGGTTGCGCAGGAAGTTGAGGTCTCGGCCGAGGCTGGTGGGCGGCAAAACATGAAACCGCGGGATTTCGGTTTTTAGGGTAACTGAGGCACAAGGGGGTCGGCGGCTCGCCCCCCACTTGCATTTTTCCAAAATCAGAGTATACAGCGCGCTTCATCCGGGTTTGGCCGGGGGCTGAACGGAAGGGCGTTTGCCAGGATATCTAAAGAGTATCCGACTTCCCGTGTTCCCACTCCCGTAAGATTTCTCGTAGCCTTTCCGGGCTTACGAGGAGGCTTTGCGCCGAACCTGTGTTGTCAACCGAAGGAAAGGCTATTTTCCATGCCTCTTTACGAGCATATCTTCCTGGCACGCCAGGATGTTTCGGCCCAGCAGGTCGAAACCCTCGTCGAACAGTACAAGGGCCTCATCGAAGGCGCTGGCGGTACGATCGGCAAGGTGGAAAACTGGGGTCTGCGGACCCTCGCATACCGCATTAAGAAAAACCGCAAAGCGCATTACACGCTGATGAACATCACCGCGCCGCATGCAGCGGTTGCCGAGATGGAACGTCAGATGGGTCTTTCCGAAGACGTTCTGCGCTTCATGACCTTCAAGGTCGACGAACTGGACGAAGAGCCGTCTGCAATGATGCAGAAACGTGACCGCGATGATCGCGGTGGCCGCGGTGGCGGACGCTTTGGTGATCGTGGTGGCGACCGTGGTGGCCGTGGTGGTGACCGCGGCGGCGACCGTGGTGGTGATCGTGGTGGCGACCGCGCTCCGCGCCGTGCTGAAGGGGAGTAAGATAAAATGGTTGATATTTCACAGACCCCAAGCCGTCGTCCTTTCTTCCGTCGCCGGAAGACCTGCCCGTTCTCAGGCTCCAACGCGCCGAAGATCGACTACAAGGACATCCGTCTGCTGCAGCGCTACATTTCCGAGCGCGGCAAGATCGTCCCGAGCCGCATCACCGCGGTCTCCGCGAAAAAGCAGCGTGAACTCTCCCGTGCGATCAAGCGCGCCCGCCTGCTCGGCCTGCTGCCGTTCGTCATCAGCTAAGCACCTCCTTAAAGTTCAGGAGATGCCTTCTGCCGGGTCCGCCCGGCAGAACCCGAATTGGGACCGCGGGCAAACGGTCTCTAACCGTCATCATGCACAATAAAGATGGCGGGACAGTAGGAGAAAATCCATGCAAGTTATCCTTCTTGAGCGTATCGCCAGACTTGGCCAAATGGGCGACACCGTAAAGGTGCGTGACGGCTACGCACGCAACTTCCTTTTGCCGCAAGGCAAAGCACTGCGCGCCAACAAAGCCAACCTGGAACGCTTCGAAAACGAACGTGCCCAGCTGGAAGCCCGGAATCTTGAGCGCAAGAGCGAAGCTGAAGCTGTTGCGTCCAAACTCGACGGCGAAGCTCTGGTCATGATCCGCTCCGCTGGTGAAACCGGCCAGCTCTACGGTTCAGTATCCACACGTGATATCGCCGAAGGCCTGACCGCAGGCGGCTTCTCCGTTGGCCGCGGCCAGGTTGAGCTGCGCACTCCGATCAAGACAATCGGCCTGCACTCAGTTGTCATCCAGCTGCACCCGGAAGTCGAAGTTGGTGTCTCTGTCAACGTCGCACGCTCCGAAGACGAAGCAACTCGTCAGGCGGCTGGGGAAGACCTCACTGCACCTGAACAGGACGTTTTCGAATTTGAAGAAGACGATGAAGAGGGCGAAGGCGAAGAAGCTGAAGCAACTGAAGAAGCAGTTGCTGAAGAAGAAGCTTGATTGCTTCGATCCAGCCTTTGAAAAACTTCTCGGAAACGGCGCTCATTCGGGCGCCGTTTTCTTTTGCCAGCTTGCTTTTTGAAAGCCGCCTCGCGTGCCAGCTTCACATATCCAGCCAACGCATTGAAAGTGCTGGTTTTTCCATTAACTAATCGTTAACTATTTAAAAACATATTGAATATCAACGACTAATAGCCAACTCCTGAGTCCTCAAAGGCTGTTTGAGTCAAGCATGTTTTCAACCTTTCCCCGTTGATCTGTGGACGCCGGTGGGAATCTGCGTCAAGCTTTTTTGCAGCTTGAGCCCATACCGGTCTGAGGCTATTTCCGATGACAACACGGTCATCGGGGGCAGGCATGAAGGGTACTTTGCAGAAGGTCGAGACAGAAGAAGATGTCCAGCGTCTGGCACCGCATAACGCGGAAGCCGAGCGGCAGCTTCTTGGCGCGATCCTCGTCAACAACGAGACGTTCTACCGCGTGTCCGACTTTCTGGAACCGCACCACTTCTTCGTGCCGCCGCATCAGGATGTCTATGAAAAGATCGGCCACCTGATCCGCGCAGGCAAGACCGCCTCCCCGATCACCCTCAAAACGTTTTATCCGGCCGACGCAAAGATCGCCGACCTGTCCGCGACCCAGTTCCTGCTGCGTCTTGCCGGCGATGCCGCATCCATCATCAACGCGGAAGACTATGGCCGCACCATCTATGATCTTGCCATCCGCCGGAACCTTATCCGGATCGGCGAAGACATGGTCAACATCGCTTTTGACGCGCCGATCGATGTCCCGCCGGAGCAACAGATTGACGACGCTGAACGCCGCCTGTTTGAGCTGGCCGAAACGGGGCGCAGCGAAGGCGGGTTTGTCTCTTTTGGCGACGCGCTGACTGAAACCATTGAAATGGCCCATGCGGCCTACAATCGGGAAGGCGCTTTGTCCGGGATCTCCACCGGCTTGCGTGAACTCGACAGACTGATGGGCGGTCTGCAGCATTCTGACTTGATCGTTCTTGCCGGGCGCCCCGCGATGGGCAAAACCTCGCTTGCGACCAACATTGCCTACAACATTGCGCAAAGCTATCAGGCCGAAGAACAACCGGACGGAACGATCAAGACCGTCAACGGCGGCGTGGTTGGCTTCTTCTCACTCGAAATGTCGGCAGAACAGCTCGCAACCCGTATCATTTCCGAACAGGCGGAGATCTCGTCTTCGAAAATCCGCCGCGGCGACATTTCGGAAGCCGAGTTTGAAAAGCTGGCCGCTTGCGCGCAGACCATGCAGTCCGTTCCGCTTCATGTCGATCAGACCGGTGGTATTTCCATCGCTTCGCTGGTGGCCAAGGCCCGCCGCTTGAAGCGTCAGCGCAGTCTTGATCTGCTCATCGTTGACTATATCCAGCTCCTTTCCGGCTCGGCCAAGAACCAGGGCAACCGCGTTCAGGAAATCACGGAGATCACGACCGGGCTGAAAGCACTCGCAAAGGAACTCAATGTTCCGATCATCGCGCTTTCCCAGCTTTCGCGTCAGGTGGAATCGCGCGATGACAAGCGCCCGATGATGTCCGACTTGCGTGAATCCGGGTCCATCGAGCAAGACGCCGACGTTATCATGTTCGTGTTCCGTGAGGAGTATTACCTTTCCAAAACGGAACCGGATGAAGGCTCGCCGGAATATGAGATCTGGCGGGACAATATGGAACGGCTGAAGGGCAAGGCGGAAATCATCGTTGCCAAGCAACGTCACGGACCAACCGGAACCGCGAATCTTCACTTCGAAGGTCAGTACACCCGCTTCTCCGATCTGGCAGAAGACGACCACCTGCCCGAGCGCTACGAGTAGGATTGCACTTCCGATCCGGGTTGGGTCTTTGACCAAGGCCGGCTTGACTGTTTTGGCGATCTGACAGGCACACTCTGCCCAAACCAAATGCTTTGCAGTCAGCGGCGAACCTTCTAATGTCAGTAGGTTGATGCATTGCGAAATCCGATTCTGTCCGGAGACCTGTCAGCCTCGTGTCCGAAACGCCCGTGAATGCCTACTCTTCCGCCCTTTATGGCGGCCGTCTGACCGTTGACCTGGACGCCATTGCCGCGAACTGGTCTCTCTTGAGGTCCACATTGGCGCCCGGCAGCGAATGCGCGGCAACCATCAAGGCAAATGCATACGGAACGGGGCAAGCGGAAACGGCAAAACGGCTCTTCAAGGAAGGTTGCCGGACGTTCTTTGTGGCGGTTCCAACAGAAGCCATTGCGCTGCGCCAAACACTTCCAAGTGCCACCATCTACGTGCTCGACGGCTTGTTTCCGGACACGGCTGATCTGCTTCTTCAGCACGATGTTCGGCCGGTCCTCGGGTCCCTGGACGAATTGAAAGAGTGGGCCGCTCTTTGCAGGACTGCCGGAAAGAGTTTTCCAGCAGCAGTCCATGTCGACACTGGAATTCATCGGCTTGGATTGTCTGGCGACGAGTTTGGAACGGCGCTCGCCGATCCGGAACTTATGGGCCCCTTTAAACCAAGCCTCCTCATGTCGCATCTGGCTTGCGGCTCGGATCCGGACCATCCGATGAACCAGGAGCAGCTTGCCCGGTTTACCGAGCTCACCTCCCCGTTCAAGGGCGTTCCGCGTTCCCTTGCCAATTCCGCTGGCGTCTTGATGGGACCAGACTATCACTTCGATCTCGTCCGTCCCGGCATTTCTCTTTATGGCGGCCGGGCTTTTGATCATGGCGACAATCCGATGCAGCCGGTCGCCAAAGTGGAAGCCCGCATCATGATTGTGCGAAATGTTCCGAAAGGTGATGCGATCGGCTACGGCGCAACCCAAACAGCGAAACGGGCGCTGCGCAATGCGGTTGTCGCGGCAGGTTATGCGGACGGGTTGTTGCGGCGTGCCAGCTCCTCAGATGACCGTCCTGGTGGTTTTGGAATGATTGGCGGCCACAAGGCCCCAATCCTTGGACGGATCTCCATGGACATGATCACGCTCGACGTCACCGACATTCCAGAACACCTTGTTCAGCGCGGCGGGCTTGTGGAAATGCTGGGGCCAAATGTTGCGGCGGCTGACATGGCGGCCTATGCGGAGACCATCGACTACGAATACCTGACAAGCCTCGGACGGCGCTTTGAGCGCATCTACGGCCCGTTGGGTTGATTGGAGTTTTATTAGATGGCCCGCCGGTCCACATCTTTCGTTTGCCAATCCTGCGGCGCAGTCACCGCGAAATGGGTCGGCCGCTGCGAATCCTGCGGTGAATGGAACACCATTGTCGAAGAGCAGACCGGCGGCGGCATTGGAGGAGGACCAAGCCGGGCCTCGAAGTCCAAGGGCCGTGTTGTCCCACTTGTCGGCCTGACCGGGGACACCAAGGAAGCGCCGCGCATTCAGACCAAGGTTGCCGAGCTTGACCGGGTCACTGGCGGCGGCTTTGTTCGCGGCTCAGCCCTGCTTGTCGGCGGCGATCCCGGGATCGGAAAGTCGACGCTCCTGATCCAGGCGGCAGCTCAACTCGCCAGCCTCGGTCACAAGACTGTTTACATCTCCGGCGAGGAAGCGATCGGCCAGGTGCGGCTACGCGCTGAGCGACTGGGACTGGCAGAAGCACCAGTGGCCCTTGCTGCAGAAACCAGCGTGGAAGACATCCTGGCGACCCTGGAAGCTGACACGGCCCCGGCGATGTTGATCCTGGATTCCGTTCAGACGCTTTGGACAGATCAGGCGGACTCACCGCCTGGCACTGTTACGCAAGTGCGGGCGTCTGCTCAGGCCATGGTCCGCTATGCCAAAAAGAACGGCACTACTTTAGTGCTCGTCGGCCACGTCACCAAAGACGGGCAGATCGCCGGTCCACGGGTCGTCGAGCACATGGTGGACGCGGTTCTATATTTTGAGGGCGATGGTGCGCATCAATACCGGATCCTGCGCTCGGTCAAAAACCGGTTTGGTGCCACCGACGAGATCGGCGTTTTCGAAATGACCGGCAAAGGTCTTCAGGAAGTTCCCAACCCGTCAGCGCTGTTCCTCGGAGACCGCAACACTACGGCGCCCGGCGCAGCGGTCTTTGCAGGCCTTGAGGGCTCGCGGCCGCTCCTCATCGAAATCCAAGCGCTGGTGGCACAATCCTCCCTCGGAACGCCCCGCCGCGCTGTGATCGGCTGGGACACTGCGCGCCTGTCCATGATCCTTGCCGTTCTAGAGGCGCGCTGCGGCGTTCGGTTTTCGCAGCATGATGTCTATCTGAATGTTGCCGGCGGGCTTAAAATCAACGAGCCCGGTGCCGATCTTGCCGTCGCTGCAGCCCTTGTCTCTTCGCTCAGCGGGCTTGCCCTTCCGGCCAATTGCGTCTATTTCGGCGAGGTCAGTTTGTCGGGGGCCATCCGGCCCGTGGCGCAAGCTCAATCAAGACTGAAAGAGGCCGAAAAACTTGGCTTTGATCAGGCTTATTGTCCAGAGGGCAACCTCAAGGACGGCGCCGCGTCTCCCTTCAAGGCAACGGGATTGCCGGAACTTGGGGACTTCATCGCTAAACTGACAGCGGAGACTGGTGCACAAGGGGCAACCTGACGCATCATCAGCCCCGCTAGAGAGTGTAATTTTCGCGCTTCGGCGCCAGACAGAGGACTTATCGGAAACATGCCGATTACGCTGCTGGACGGACTGCTTCTGGTCATCATGCTCATCTCGGCGGTTCTGGCGATGATCCGCGGGTTTGTCCGCGAAGTCCTGTCGATCGTTTCCTGGGTGGCTGCGGCCGTTGCCGCGTTCATGCTGTATGAGCGCGTCATGCCATACACCCAGCAGTACATCTCGCAAGATCTGGTGGCGATGGGTGTTTCCGCGGCTGCCGTCTTCCTGGTGACGCTGATCGTTGTCAGCTACATCACCATGCGCATTTCCGATTTCATTCTGGACAGCCGCATCGGTGCGCTTGATCGCACGCTCGGCTTTGTTTTCGGTGCCGTCCGAGGCCTATTGCTGGTCGTTGTGGCCATGATGTTCTTCAACTGGTTCGTCCAGCCGGAACAACAGCCGCGCTGGGTACAAAACGCCAAATCCTTGCCGATCCTGTTGTCGGTTGGCGAACGATTGGTCGCGGTCTTGCCAGAAGATCCGGAAAAAGCGATTCTGGACAAGATCCGGGAAAATGAGCTAACAGGCGGACAACGCTCCAGCGCGCCGGCGGAAGAACCCGCCTACAGCGACTCTGAACGTCAGGGACTGGAACAGCTGACCACGGACAGCAACTGACGCCGAAAACTGGCGCCCGTTTAGACTAACGACAGTATCCGGACCGGCTCGCAAACCGGCCAGAATGAAGGAGTGGTCGCCATGACTGGCGCAACCGATTTCCATGAGCCGTTTGACATCAATGACGACACATTGCGCGAAGAGTGCGGTGTGTTCGGCATTCTGGGTCATGAAGATGCCAGCGCGCTGACCGCGCTTGGCCTGCATGCCCTGCAGCACCGCGGCCAGGAAGCCGCCGGTATCGTGACCTTCGACAATGAGCAGTTCCGCGCGGAACGCCATCTGGGCCTTGTCGGAGACCATTTCTCCGATGCAGAAACCATCGGCCGCCTCACCGGCCGTGCCGCCATCGGCCATGTGCGCTACTCCACGACCGGCGAAACCATCCTGCGCAACGTGCAGCCGCTGTTCGCCGAACTGGAAGGCGGCGGCATTGCGATCTGCCACAACGGCAACTTCACAAATGCGCTGACCCTGCGCCAGCAGCTGATCCGCGACGGCGCGATCTGTCAGTCCACATCCGACTCCGAAGTTGTCCTGCAGCTCGTGGCTCGTTCCCGGGAACAGAAGATCGTCGACCGGTTTGTAGAAGCCATCACCCAGATGGAAGGCGCGTACGCCCTCGTGGCACTGACATCGAAAAAGCTGATAGGCGCGCGTGATCCGCTCGGCATCCGTCCTCTGGTCCTGGGTGACCTCAATGGCGCTCCGATCCTCGCGTCTGAAACCTGCGCGCTCGACATCATCGGTGCGAAATTCATCCGGGACGTTGAAAACGGCGAAGTCATCGTCTGCACATCCACCGGCATCCAGTCCTTCTTCCCGTTTGGCAAGTGCCCTGCCCGCCCGGACATCTTCGAGTATGTCTACTTCTCGCGTCCCGACTCCATCGTTGGCGGCCGCAGTGTCTATGATGTGCGCCGGGACATGGGCCGCGAGCTTGCGCGTGAATCTCACGTGGATGCTGATGTTATTGTTCCGGTGCCGGATAGCGGTGTTCCGGCGGCAATCGGCTACAGCCAGGAAAGCGGCATTCCGTTTGAACTCGGCATCATCCGCAATCACTATGTGGGCCGGACCTTCATTGAACCGACCCAGCAGATCCGTGCACTTGGCGTGAAGATGAAGCACTCCGCCAACCGCTCGCAAATCGAAGGCAAGCGCGTTGTGCTTGTGGATGACAGCCTTGTCCGCGGCACGACGTCCGTGAAAATCGTCCAGATGATCCGCGACGCCGGCGCCAAGGAAGTGCATTTCCGCTTGGCGAGCCCGCCGATCAAGCATTCCGACTACTACGGCATCGACACGCCCGTTCGTGAGAAGCTGCTGGCCGCGAAATACGGGCTGGAGGAGATGTGCAACTACATCGGCGCCGACAGCCTTGCCTTCCTCTCCGTGGACGGAATTTACCGGGCCGCAGGCTATGACGGCCGGGACAACGAAAACCCGCAGTTTACAGACCATTGTTTTACTGGCGACTACCCGACACCGCTGACCGATCTGTCCGAGGATCAGGACTTTGTCAGTGCGCCGCGTCTGGTGGAAGTCGGCTAAGGAATTAGCGAGCAACATGACACAGGATTTTGAAGGCCGGGTCGCCCTGGTGACCGGTGCATCGCGCGGTATTGGATATCAACTCGCCAAACAACTGGCAGCGCGCGGCGCGCATGTGATTGCAATCGCCCGCACCGTTGGCGGTCTTGAGGATCTAGATGACGAGATCCAGTCCGCAGGCGGCCAGGCAACACTTGTTCCTGTCGACCTCACGGATCATGACGCCCTGGACCGGTTGGGCGCCGCGATCTATGAGCGCTGGAAGAAACTCGATGTCTTCATCGGCAATGCCGGGATGCTGGGTATCTTGTCACCGCTCGGCCATATCAGTCCGAAAGACTTCGAAAAAGTCATGTCGGTCAACGTGACCGCCAATTGGCGGTTGATCCGGTCTCTGGATCCTCTGCTGCGCCAGTCGGACGCCGGCCGCGCTCTGTTCCTGACTTCCGTGCAGGCCAGCACCTGCCCGGCTTTCTGGGGGCTGCAATCTATCTCAAAGGCCGGTGTTGAGGCCATGGCCCGTACCTGGGCGAGTGAAAGCCTCAAAACCAGCATGAAGATCAACCTGGCGGACCCCGGCCCCGTCCGGACCGGACTTCGGGCCAAGGCAATGCCGGGCGAGCCGCCGGAAAACCTGCCGCACCCACGCGACATCGCACCCGAGCTGGTCGAGCTCGTAAAGACCGATGTCCATGAGACCGGCAAACTCTACGACCGCGTTAGCCGCGAGTGGGTCAGTTTTTAAAGCAAAGCGCGTTTAAACGGATTCAGGTTTCGATGCCACTCGGCTTTGGCTCGTATGCGAAACCTAAAGTAGCCTGAATTCAAGTAAACACGACACGCTGTAAGTAGAAAGACGCTCTAAAGTCCGCTTTTCTGGTCCCTTATTTTTAAACGGAGGACCACGCCTATGCAGCTTGGAGCGTTTTCAATCAGCCTGACTGTCAAAGATCTTGCCAAGTCAAAGGCATTTTACGAGGGTCTTGGATTTTCCGACCTGGGCGGGTCCGGGTCCGACGGCTGGGTCATTTTGAAAAATGGCGAGACGGTCATTGGCCTGTTTCAGGACATGTTTGAGAAAAACATCCTGACGTTCAATCCCGGCTGGGACCAAGACGCGAAAAAACTCGACACGTTTACAGATATCCGCGCGCTACAGAAAACGCTGAAAGACAAGGGCTACAGTTTCGTCCAAGAAGTGGACGAGACGACAACCGGTCCCGGCAGTTTGATGCTGCTCGATCCGGACGGCAACCCGATCCTGATCGACCAGCATGTTTAACGGTCTCGCTAAGTAAACCCTTTACTCCGCCGCTTGCAGCGGGGCGAAGGAGCTTTCGGCGATGTCGGTCAACTCCACAAAAACACCCGGTGCACCTGTCACCACGCGAGTGCCATGATACAGGGCATGGGCGACGTCCTGCTCCAGAACCTTTCCGCCGGCTTCCTGAATAAGCAGCATGCCGGCCAGGCAGTCCCAGGCGTTCATGTGAGACTCAATGTAGCCGATCAGACGTCCGGCCCCGGTATAGGCAAGCATCAAGCCACCTGAGGCGTTGCGGAAGAAAACCCCGCCCTTGGACACCAGTGCGCCAACCGCGTTGACCGCATCTGTCACGGACGTGCGGCCATTGAAACCGACCCCGACAGAGCCGACGGACACGCTTTCGCTATTCGACACCTTGATCGGCTTGCCGTTCAAAAAGGCACCGCCGCCAGCAAGCGCTGAGAATGTCTCCCCGGCAACCGGATCATGGATCACACCGAGAAGGGTCTGGCCCTGCTGGACACAGGCGATGATGACGCACCATTGCGGGATGCCGGTAACGAAGTTCGCCGTGCCGTCGATCGGATCAATCACCCAGGTGAAGCCGCTGTCGCCTTCTTCCATGCCATGTTCTTCACCCAGGATCCCGTCATCCGGATAGGCTTCGGACAACGCGTCGCGAATGAGCGTCTCCACATTCCGGTCCGCTTCACTCACAAGGTCCTGATGACCTTTTTGCGTGATCGTCAGGGTGTCGAGCTTCCTGAAATAATCCAGCGCGACAAGTCCGGCCTTTTGTGCGAGCGCTTCGGTAAAGGCAAGCCGATCGGATGACATGGAAGATCTCCTTGAAAATCAATTTATCTGAACAAAAGGGTCCCGGTAGATCTCCGGGACCTTAGACATGGCTGCGCGGCAGCCGTTATTGGATCTTGCGCTTTTTCTTTGGCGCATAGGGATTGTCGCCCTTGCGGTAAGACAACCGGATCGGCGTCCCCTGGATATCGAATTTCTCACGAAGAGAATTGATCAGATACCGGGTGTAGCTTTCTGGCAGCTGCTCCGGACGGGAACTGAAAGCCACGAAGTGCGGCGGCCGGGTTTTCGGCTGCGTCATGTAGCGGATGCGAACGCGCCGGCCTGCAACGGCGGGCGGTGGGTGCGACGTGGTTGCCCGCTCCAGCCACCGGTTCAGCCCAGCCGTTGACACACGTGCGTTCCAGGCATCATAGGCGGCAAAAACACCTTCAACCAACCGGTCAATGCCCTGCCCCTGAATACCGGACAAGGTCACAATGCGGACGCCGCGGATCTGATTGAAATACCGTTCATTGGCGTCGCGGATCTTCTTCCAGGCTTCTTCGCGGTCTTCGATCAGATCCCATTTGTTGACGGCAATGACCAAGGCCCGGCCTTCGCGGGCCACCAGATCAATGATCTGCAGATCCTGCTTTTCAAACGACATCGTCGCATCAAGGGTGACAACAACAACCTCGGCAAACTTGATGGCCCGCAGGGCGTCGGCGACAGAGAGCTTTTCGAGCTTCTCCTGAACACGCGCCTTCTTGCGGATCCCGGCCGTATCGAACAGCTTTATGTGCCGGTCGTGCCAGGTCCAGTCCACGGAGATGGAATCGCGCGTGATACCGGCCTCCGGACCGGTCAACATGCGATCTTCCCCCAGCATCCGGTTAATCAACGTGGACTTACCGGCATTCGGGCGTCCAACGATGGCAACGCGCAGAGGCCGCTCTTTCGTGCCAACCGGATCTTCATCGTCGACAATCTCACCGTCCTCGTCGACATCGACGTTTGTGACAGCTTCCTCGCGCTTCGCGTCCTCTTCCTCACTCACCCGGTCAACATGGGGTTTCAGAGCATCATAGAGATCAGCCAGACCTTCGCCATGCTCGGCAGAGATCGCGATCGGCTCACCAAGGCCAAGCGAGAAGGATTCGTAAAGGCCGCTTTCCCCTGCCCGGCCCTCAGCCTTGTTGGCCAGTAGGATCACCGGGCGAGTTGTCTTGCGCGCAACATCTGCAAAGTGCGCATCGAGCGGCGTAACCCCGGCGCGCGCATCAATGACAAACAGCACGGCATCAGCGGTTTCAATCGCTTCTTCGGTCTGACGGCGCATACGGCCTTCCAAGGACGCCTTGTCGGCGTCTTCAAGACCCGCAGTGTCGATGATCGTAAAGCGCAGGTCGCCAAGGCGGGCTTCGCCCGGACGGCGGTCACGGGTCACACCCGGCGTGTCATCGACGAGCGCCAAGCGCTTTCCGACAAGACGGTTGAACAGTGTGGACTTGCCGACATTCGGCCGTCCAACGATGGCGACGGTAGCGCCCACGGCATTCACTCCTAAGAGGCGGATCAACCAAAGGATCCCGCCCTTGAACAAACTCAAAGCACCTCATCCTTGCCCGGCAGGCAAAGATAAGGTGCTCAGATACTATAGCTTGACCAGTTTTGAAACGTTGAGGCTCAACTAGAGCCTCAGCGCCCAATGATCAGTTAAACGCGGCAACGCCATCCCGGCCGGTCAAAACGACCACACGGCCACCGGCGGCAATCGGCGTCACGAAGACATCGGTGTTGGTGCGCTGTGTTGTCATTATGTTGCCTGAGGCGGCATCGACCATGGCGATCTGGCCATCACTGGAAAAGGCGACAAGAGCGCCATTGGCCAAGATCGGACCCGCCCAATTGCGGCGGCGCTTTTTCTTTTCCGGCTTCGGCAGTTGTGTCGCCCACATGGTTTCCCCGCTCGAGCGGTCAAGCGCAACCATGCGGTCGTCAAGATCCACCATGAACACGGCGTTTCCGGAGACGACCGGCGTATGAACGCTGCCAAGGTTTTGATCCCATTGACGCTGTCCGGTGCGCACATCAACAGCCACCGTGCGACCGGCAACGCCGGTCGCGACAACCGTGTTGCCGGAGACAACCGGGCTTGCAGAAACATCTGCGAGACCAGACAGAGCCAATGTCCGGAAACCGCGAGACACACCATCAATCCATTCCGGCTCGCCGGACTTGATGTTGATTGCCATTATTTCACCGGACGAGAATGGCACAATCACCCGGTTGCCGGAGATGGCGGGATTTGCGGCAGAGAGAACACCGGCAGTCTCTTCGATCCCGGCAAATGTCCACGCCACAGAGCCGTCTTCCTTGGAAAACGCATAGACTTCGTTGGACTGGCTCACGACAAATACGTGACCACCACCGGCTGCGGGAGCCCCACGAGCTGGTGTATCCATTTCCGCAGTCCAGATGACCCGGCCGGAGCCCGCTTCAAGGGCCGCCACCTGACGGTATCCGGTAGCCGCATAAACAATGCCGCCGTCGACCACGACACCGCCGCCCGGACCAACGTCGCGTTCGCCTTCAGGGCGCAGGTTTTGCGTCCACTGGCGGCCACCGGCGGTGGACAGAGCAACGACTTCACCATTCGGCTTATAGACATAAATGCGGCTGCCATCGCTCACCGGGCGGGAGGAAACCCGCAAGGCAGAAGACGTCAGGCCGCGGCCGGAACTGCCCACATTGGCCTGCCAGGCCCGGCTGCCAGAAACGGAGACAGCCACATTGCCCGGATCGTTGGCCGGACCGCCGCCTGCACTTGTCCAGGTCTGACCGCCAGTTGGAGCTCCAATGTTCGCTGCCTTGCCAAGAGCTTGGGCTGCCGGGTCAATACCATCAAAAACAGCCTGCCGTTCACCAGGCAAGATGTCTTCCTTGCTGAACGGATTGAGCGAGCTGCCGAATTCACTGACAGACCCGCATCCGGCCAGAAAGACCGGCAGTGCGAGCGTCAACACAAATGGCCGGACTGAAACGTTTTTGAGAAAACCGATCACTGCGCAGTGCCCTCTTCAGCCGGTGTCCCGGTCTGTCCCCGGATCAGTCCGCCCAGGAGTGTCACGCGCTGACGAATGTCTTGAGGCGTTTCGGCGTCATCGTCCAGGGCCGTGATCCAGGTAAGCGCCGTCTCTGCATCGCCATTTTTCCAGGCGCTCAGAGCCAGCAGTTCCCGGGCTGCAGCACGAAAGGCATCCGTTTCGCCGGTCAAGCTTTCGATCCGGTCAGCAATCGCATCATACTGCTCGCTGTCGACTGCAATGTAAGCCGCGCGGAGAGCCGCCACGTTTTGCAGAGCCGGTGCGAGATTCGAATCTCGTGACAGAGCATCGAACTCAGCCAGAGCGCCGGTGGAGTCACCGGAATTTGCTTTGTCGGTTGCCTGGCGCATCTGTGCGAGCGCCGGATATCCGCCAATGGAGGATCCGAGTTCGGTATAAAGCTGCGCAGCTTCCGAGTACTGACCAGCCTCCGACAAGCTGATGGCCTCAAGGAATGTATCACCCGCTGACTGAGACTGTGTGTCTTGCCAGTAGAGCCAGCCCCGGTAACCACCGGTGCCGACCACGATCAAGACAGCGACCGCGATCACCCAAGACCCGAAACGGTCCCAGAGACGGCGGTACTTCTCATGGCGGATGTCCTCATCGACCTCACGAAAAATATCAGACATACGTGGCTAGTTCCTGAATTTACTCTGCTGCGCCGGTCCGGAAATCCGGATTGGCTCCCCATCAAGGGGCGCACATTATCCATTTGATCCGGCTCGGGCAATTCCCCGACCGGGCTTTAAACCGCCCTTCGTGGCGCAAGTGGGGCAACCGCCCGTTTTTCGTTGTTTTTGTCCCGACCCGGGTGCGATTTACACGCTTCCGCGTGCCTTATGCAACCGGCACCCCGATCAAAAGCACATGCAGCTTGAAGGCAAACAGGACATAGAGACCAAGACCGACGAGAATCACGATGATGTCAGAGAACTTGCCGGGCTCTTTTGTCATCACTGCGCCGCCGCCAAGGCCGCGCCGCTTCAGTGAAATGCGGTCCGCCACCGCCCAGACGAGGAAGCTGCCGAACAACAAAACAGATGCCAGATCGCCATTGGTAAGAAGGTGAGAAAACGCCCACAATTTCACAGCAACCAGCATCGGGTGTTTCAGGGCCTTTTTGATCCGGCACGGAACATAGGCAGCCACAAGGAAGATAAAGACCGGAATCATGAACAGCATGGTCACGTGACGCAGCCAGAATGGCGGGTCATAAATGATTGCGGGGCCTGCGGCGCGGGCAGCACCATACCCATAAATGATCATGACAAAGCCTATGGCGGAGACCACAGCAAACAGGCCCTTGTAGCCAAGAACACCGAACTTTTCTTCCAATGCCGACCGTTTGTCAGCGAACATAGGCAGGCTGTGTATTCCCAAAAACAGAATCAATCCGGCAATCAGCAAAAGCATGCCCGCTCTCCCTCAAGGCATTGGCCACCACTTGACGCATTAGCGCCTCTTCAAAGCCGGACAATAAGAGCGGCATCATAGGCCTGCAACCGGAATTGACATTGTTTCATTGCGAATTTTATCAGCGCAGCAGCGCTTTGGCTTGCTCCGGGCTGAGCGGCTCTGGCCGTGTGGGCATTTCGCTGATCTCTACGTGCTGGCCGGTTGATGCTGCAGTCTGGATTGCTTCGATAACATCAACAGTGTGGAGTGCACGCTCCATGGAACAACGAAAGTCCTGTCCCATGCGCACCGCATGGGCCATGTCCGCCAGACCAGCAGACCGGTAATTGGCCCGCTCGCGCCCTTGGATCTTGAAGTTGGGCAGGCCAAACGGGTGGTTGTCCTGGTTCAGGACTTCCCGTGTTCCGTCCTTTAATACCCGAATAACGTCACCGCCAAAAAACACAGGATCCGGCAAAAAAAGCGTTCCTTCGGATCCATAAATTTCCATAGCGGAATGCGCATGGGCCTGGACGTCCCAACTTGCGGAAAACGCAATCAACGGACCGTCCTTCACAGACAATGCAGCGTGGATTGTTGTCGGTGTTTCCACGTCGAAGACTTCGCCCTTGCGCGGACCCTGGCCAATTGTTCGGATTTTGCTGGGTGTGCTGGACATCGCCGACACTTGCTCAACCGGCCCGAGCAAATTGAGGACGCTGGAAATGAAATATGGGCCGAAATCAGCCATTGGCCCAATGCCGGATTTGTAGAAAAGGTCGGGATTTGGATGCCAGGCCTCCATGCCGTGGTTCATCGCATGAAGCGTTGCGCCGGTGACCTCTCCAATCAGGCCTTCCGAAATGGCCTTTCGGGCCGTTTGCGGCGCCCCGCCCATAAACGTGTCAGGCGCGCATCCGACAAAAAGCCCAAGCTTTTCCGCGTGCTGCCGAACTGCCGCACCTTCTGCCGAGGTGCGCGCAAACGGTTTTTCCGAATAGACATGCTTGCCGTTGTTCAAAATTTCCCAGCTCATCATGGCATGTGCATCGGGCGCCGACAGATTGACGATCACGGAAATGTCTTCTGCCTGGAAGAGGTCATGAACTGTTTCAGCGCGAATATCGAACTCATCTGCCCGGACCAGCGCAACTTCACGATTTAGATCCGCGCACGCACGCAATTGCAGGCCTTTGAATTTCGGGATGAGGTTAAAATAGATCCGTGAGGTCTTGCCGCATCCCAGGATTCCGATACCCAGCTCGTCTGACATGGCGGGGGGCTCCGGTGCTTTCTATATCGTTTTCGCAATTCAATTAGACACCGAAGACGCGAGCCCCAACAAGACGGGCAAAAACAACGAGGGTTCCGTCGTCTGTATCGGAAACGCAGTCCAGAAGTTCTTGGCTGCGATTGTTATTGCGTAGCCAAAGCAACCGATGCTCAAACGGGTTGAAACCGCGAGCCCCCTGATCTGGGAGTCCCTTCATCACGTAGGCAAAGCAAACGCATTCCCGGAGAAGACTTCATGGCAAACAGCGCCGAAGCAACCACCCGCATGCTCGTTTCACATGATGACGTGCCGCTGACTGTTTTTCTGCTTACTGCCGCGGGGTTTCTTCCCTTCGGAGCCCTGTCGTTCGGAGCCGTGTTTCTTCCGGCAGAGGCACAGGCCTGGATCTTGCCGGCCCAGCACGCCTACGCCGCCGTGATCCTGTCTTTTCTCGGCGGGATTTATTGGGGGTGGGAATTTGCCATGACGTTTGTGCAGTCGCGCCCGGTGTCGCCAGTGCGGCTGGTGATTGGCGTCTTGCCATCCATCTTTGGCTGGCTTGCATTGTTCTTGAGCGGGATGTGGACCGCGCTGGGGCTTACCGCCTGTTTCCTGGCATGGCTTGGATACGATCTGTGGCGAACACAGTCACATTCTGCACCGCGCTGGTATCCGAAACTGCGCATTCCGGTCACTGTCGCTGTTGTTGTCTCACTGATCGCGCCAGTGCTTGCGGCTTAAGCTTGCTGAGACGCTGAACACACCTTGCAGAGCCCGCGCAGTTCGATGGTCGTGCGCGACAATCTGAACTCCTGCTCCTTCGTCCACTTGAGCAAGTCTTCCATCGCACGATCCGGAGAGAATTCCTGAACGTTGCCGCACGTCTCGCAGATCGCAAACGCCGCAGTCTTGTGATCTGCACAGCCCTTGTGGCGGCAGGCAACAAAGGCGTTCAGGCTTTCGAGGCGATGCACCAGACCGTAGTCGACCAGCTTGTCCAACGCCCGGTAGACCTGAAGCGGCGCGCGAAACCCCTTCTCACGCAAGTCGTCGAGAAGGGCATAGGCCGTCAAAGGACCGCTGGCGTCAGATAGTTTGCCGAACACCAGCGCCTGGTTTTTTGTCAGATCCGGATGGGCATGCGCCATCTCCTAAATCCCTCCCCGGTTTTCAGCGGTCAGTTTCTTAATCAACCTTCGAACCGGAAAAAGGCTGAACACAAAAATTAGCATGGCAGCGACCACAATCGACGGTCCTGACGGGGTATCGTAATAAAGCGAACCATTGAGCCCTGCAACCACAGCAACCACGCCGGCGAATGCTGCAATGACGGCCATTTGTTCCGGTGACCTTGCCCGCCTGCGGGCCGCGGCTGCGGGCACGATCAGCAGCGCCGTAATCAGGAGCGCACCGATGATCTTCAACGAAATCGCAATGACAATTGCCGTTAGTAGCATGAAGACCAATTCCGCCCGGTCCGGGCGCAATCCTTCCGCGCCCGCAAGATCGGAACTGACGGTCGCGGCAAACAAATGCCGCCAAATCAGCAGCAGCCCTCCCAGAACAATGGCGCCGCCGCCATAGATCATCGCGATGTCCGTCCGCGTGACCGAAAGTATGTCGCCAAACAGAAGCCCCAACAGATCCACTCGAACCCAGGTCATGAAAGCCAGGCAGACAAGGCCGATCGCGAGCGCAGAATGGGATAACAAGCCCAACAACGCGTCAGACGGCAGGGTGTCTCCGTGACGAAGTGCCAAAAGGAGCAGTGCGAGCACAATGGATACCGCCCCGACAGATAGCGTGATGTTGACATCCAGCAACAAGGCCAGCGCCACGCCAAGCAGTGCTGCATGGGAAAGGGTATCGCCAAAATATGCCATGCGGCGCCAGACCACAAAACATCCCAAGGGGCCTGCGACCAAGGCCACGCCAATGCCTGCAATCAACGCCCGCGTGAAGAAATCATCAAGCATCGGCTATACCGCCCGCGACCCGTTTATGACGAGCTGTTTCGTCCGAAGGCTGCCCCCCGGAAATCCCGTGAGCCTCATGCGTGTGGTCATGCTCTCCAGGGCAATGGTCGCAGACCGTGCCGTCTGAATGGCGGACGCGCCCATCGGGGAGATGAACATGATCATGATGGTGTTCATAGACCGCCAACGCACCACCCGCCCTGGTGCCAAACAACTGCTGATAATTCTCGTCCCTGCTGACATCGGATGGTGTGCCGCGGCAGCACACATGACCATTCAGGCACACCACTTGATCCGCCGCCGCCATGACCACGTGCAGGTCGTGTGAAATCATCAAGATGCCGCATCCGACCGTATTCCGAATTTCAGAAATCAAGCCGTAAATCGCAATCTCGCCGGCATAATCGACGCCTTGTACCGGTTCATCCAAAACAAGGAGATCCGGCGACCGCGCGATAGCGCGCGCCAACATCACTCTTTGAAGCTCGCCGCCAGACAGCGTGCGCATTTCCTCGCCGACCAATCGGGTTGCACCGGTGCGCTCAAGCGCGGCCATGCATTCAGCATCGGACAATGGGTTGGTGAGCCGCATGAACCTTTTAACATTCAGTGGCAGCGTCCAGTCTATCGACAGTTTCTGCGGAACATACCCAACAGAGAGACCATTGCGCCGAACAGCAGAGCCTTCTGTTGGCTTATGGATCCCCAACGCCATTTTCGCCGTCGTCGACTTTCCGGAACCGTTCGGACCTATGAGGGTGACGATTTCACCGGGTGAAACGGTCAAATCGACACCGCGCACAAGCCAGCTTCCGCTCTTTTGTATCCCGGCCCGGGTCAACTGCACCAGATTGTCGGCTGCTTCGCTCATTCAACTCGCCTTTTGGGGATTCTCTGCCCCAGAGTGTTATATTATTACGTAAGTACTGTTTCATGTCTCCGGTTGCAAGCTGGTGCTGCGCTGTTAACACTTCCCTGCAAACTATCCGCTTACAAACAAGCATTGAATTTCACATCAGGAATCGGCTCGATGATTTATCCCTGCATTTTGTCTGGTGGTATTGGATCCCGCCTTTGGCCCCTGTCCCGCAAAGACCGCCCAAAGCAGTTTTTGCCGATATTCGGCGGCGAGAGCCTGTTCCAAAAGACCTGCAAGCGAGTCTCGGGCGAAGGATTTTCCAATCCGATCGTAATCGGCGGCGACAGCCATCGCTTCCTGATGGGCGAACAGCTTGCCGAGATCGACACTGCAGCCACAACGATCCTTCTGGAACCGGTTGGCCGGAACACCGCCCCACCTGCCCTTATGGCCGCGTTGCTGGCGTATGAAGAGGATCCGAATGCCCTGATCCTGCTTCTTCCGTCAGACCACCTGATCGGCAAGGAAGATGTGTTCATGACGGCAGTTCACCACGCGCGGGACGCTGCTCTGTCGGGCAAAATCGTCACATTCGGCATCACTCCGACCGAACCCAACACAGGATACGGATATATCAAACTGGAGCCGGGCAGCGACCCGGTTCGCGGCGTGGCGGCTTTTGTTGAAAAGCCGGACCTTGAGCGGGCAAAAGCCTTCTTGGCCGATGGCGCTCATGTCTGGAATGCCGGGATTTTTCTCTATTCAGCGAAGACAATGATTGAGGCCTTCAAGACTTACCAACCGGGCCTGTCAGAAGCGATTACCGCGCTGATGGCCACCCGCCATGGTGATCTGGACTTCACCCGCCTCGATGAGGACGGCTTTGCAGCGCTTGAAAACATTTCAATCGACTATGCGATCATGGAGAAGGCAGACAACGTTGTTTGTGCGCCGATGGCTCCGGACTGGGATGATCTCGGTTCCTGGTCCGCGATCTGGGGTGTGCTTGATAAGGACGGCGGCGGAAACTCGGCGATCGGTGATGCCCGATTCCTCGACTGCAAGGAATGCCTTGCCTATGCCGACCAACGGCTGGTTTCCGTCATCGGCCTGGAAGATGTCATGGTGATTGCGACCACAGACAGTGTGCTGGTTGCCCACAAGGACAAGGCGCAGGATGTTAAGAAAGTGGTCGAGCAGCTTGAATCGGAGGGGCGTAGCGAAACCGAGCGGCATCCGCGGACCTACCGGCCATGGGGCTATACAGAGCGGATCAACGCAGGCGACCGGTTTGCCGTTCAGTCCATGATGATCAAACCTGGAAAGCGCCTCAGCCTCCAGAGCCACTTGCACCGCGCCGAGCATTGGGTCGTCGTCTCCGGGACGCTGGAGATCACCATCAATGGTCAGGTGAGCCTCCTGACGGAAAACCAGTCCGCGTATGTCCCACTGGGAGCGCAGCATACTCTGCACAATCCCGGCCGCATTCCTGTCCGAATGATCGAGGTGCAATCCGGAACCTATCTTCAGGAAGACGATATCGTTCGTCATTCCTGAAGGAGCGGCGATCCCCCAACCAATGGGTGTTAGAGGTCTTTCAGCTTGGCACTGACTTCGCGAAGCGTAAGCTTGTCTGCGGACGGCGGTGCGACTGAATGGCTGCCGAGCCCAGTGATACGTTCCGCCACGTCCTTCAGGTTGTGGTCCACGCGCTCCAGAACCATGCTCGGCATGCGCAGAGCTGCTGTGTAGACAACGATCGCCTCATTCACAGACGCCTCAAAGTTGATACTGGCAACCGCCACATGGACCGTTTCAGCCATCTGAGCGAGCTCTTCAGCATCCTCAACCATTGGCTTTATCATGGTCACAGTCTGATCAGGATTAAGACCGATCCAAACCGCACCAGCAATAAAAATGAACGTAAAAACAAGGATATGAAAATTTCTCAGGAAATATCTCACCACAACCCCCACGGTAGGTTAACAACTCATTAACACGTGATTGTTGGTAATTGTGGGAGCAACAAAACGCAAGATGGCCACCTGTTTGCGCGCCGGTATTTTCCCTGTGATGGTTAACGGCCGGGCGATCCTGAACACAAACAAAGACGCAATTTAGAGGCGAGCTTGCACCTCAATTTGCCGATCGATAAAGTTTTACAGGAAGAATTACCGTAGTTTTACGGAGTGTTCCCTTACAACGCGGCAGAAGTTCAAGGAGATACACATGTTTGACAGGAGCGGCGAAATGAGACTTTCGTCACTGGGTTTGCTGCTCATATTGGCAGCATGTGTCATGACGCTGTTTATTCAGCCAAGCCCGCAATATCAGGTCGACCCGCAGACTGTCGGCGCTTTTTTTGGCAGATCGGAATAGCAGTCAATGTGACCGATCCATAGGTGGGTCAATCGGAGACGGAGCTCTAGTTTTTCAAGCCTATCGAACATCAAAGCGGTGCGCTCGCGCCGTATCTGCCTTTACCGGGATTGGCTCAAGTCTCGGCTCAAACATCGCCGGCAATTTCGAACCCGGTCCGCCTTTTGTTTGATCAGCCCCAAGGAGCATGATCGCGGAGCCGACAACAACCGACACCAGTGTAATGACCAGTCCCGCCACAAGCATTAGTACCGGCACCAGAGGGCTGTCATCGCCTCTAATCAGAACTGTCAGGTTGCCGATGTTCGAATAAAAAATGCCGCCAACGACCAGCCCGGAAATCCCGACACCTGCCAAACTGTTTACGACCAAGAGCCGGAAAAACGGATCTTTTGGCAAAAACCGTTTTGCGATTGCATCTACTTTCACGGTCATTTCTGAAGCCCTTTGTCTCTGGACGCCTTTGTAAAAGCTTAGGGCCCGACCCGATGAGCGCAACCTGTCAAATCCGCACAGTATCTCTGTGTCGTACAAGTTCCATTAAGGATCCGCTTTCTTTTTAGAGGCGTACACCTTGCGGAATGCTGGTTTGATATATATTAGTTCGATATATCGATCCGGCATATGACAGTTTTGCGAATGCCGCGAGCAAAGCAACTCGCGGATTTGCTGTTGGCGGCATCGACAGATGCTGAAGGAGCCAATCATGAGTGTGCGCGGTTTGTGCCTAGCAATATTGTCCGGTGGGGATGCCACCGGATACGAAATACGCAAAGAGTCGACAGAAGGCCGGTTCAGCTATTTTGACGATGCAAGCTTTGGCTCCATCTACCCTGCCCTTGCGCGCCTGGAAGCGGAAGGCATGGTGACCGTGCGCGAAGAGCCGCAAGCTGGAAAACCATCCCGCAAGGTCTATTCCATAACGCAGGCAGGGCGGGACGAGTTCATTCGGTCCTTGTGCGAACCGCAAGCGCCGGACACCTTCAAGTCCCCCTTCCTCTTGATTGCCTTGAATGCTGCCAAACTTCCGCCGGATGTCCTGCGCCGCGCCCTTGAACGCCGTAAGGCGCAGGTTCACGAAGAGCTCCGCTTGTTAAGCGGAATTGATGATGAGAACGGATGCACACATGCAGGCTCCGATTGGACCCGCGATTACGGGATTGCCTGCATGAATTTCACACTGCGCTACCTCGAAGACCACGGGGAAGCCCTTATTAAGATCGCCGAAGACGCAGCTGCCCCCGCCCAGGCCGCTGCCGAGTAAGCCCGATTTGGAGACCTCCGAAATGCGTATCAAGTTTTCCTACATCCTTGCAGCCGGCCTCGCAGCCGGTATTGGCGCGTGGATGTATAGCGGCACCGTGGTGATCGGTGGCGTGGGCGACGGTGAAAATGCTGCGCCCTCTCCTGCTCAGCGTGTTGCTCAAGCAACCGACAAGCTGTTCAAGGTCCAGGTTGTGGCTCTTACCGCGCAAGAACGCCAAGCCGTTCTGGAAGTGCGTGGCCGGACGGAAGCCGAAGCAAAAGTCGCCGTTCGCTCACACATTACAGATGACGTGGTCGACCGTCCCGCCCGGGAAGGTGCGCGTGTCGCTGCTGGAGACATCCTGTGTGTTCTTGACCGCGGCGCCCGGGAATCGCGGGTTCTTGAAGCCAAGGCTGCAGTTGCAGAGGCGGAGATGCTGAAAGAGGCAGCTACGCAGCTGAGTAGCAAGGGTTTCACTGCCGAGACACGGGTTATGACGGTTCAGGCACAACATGATGCGGCCAAGGCTCGGTTGGAAGAAGCCGAACGAGCCTTGCGCCAGACCGTAATCCGTTCTCCGATTGATGGTGTGATCGAAAGCCCGATGGCTGAAATCGGTGCCCAACTCGACAAGGGCAGCATCTGCGCAACCGTCGTGAATTCCGATCCGATGATTGCTATCGGTGATGTGAGCGAACTGAACATCGCCCAGATCTCCCTGAACATGCCGGCTGAGGTCGTCCTTGTGACGGGCGAGACTTTGGAAGGGCATGTGCGTTACATTTCGCCTTCTGCCAATCCGGACACCCGTACATTCCGGATCGAAGTTGAAATACCAAATGAAGACGGTGTTGCCCGTGATGGCGTCACGGCCGTTAGCCGCCTGCCATTGCCAGTCGAGAAAGCGCACAAGATCTCGCCTGCCATCCTAACGCTGAACGATACCGGCCAGGTCGGCATCCGCGGCGTTGGCGAAGACAATGTCACCGTGTTCTATCCAGTCACTATTCTCGGCGGAGAGCAGGACGGCATGTGGGTCGGCGGCCTTCCGGAGACCGTCAATGCAATCGTGGTCGGACAGGAATATGTCTCTGATGGCGTTCTTGTTGATCCGGTATTTGAAACCGCGGAGATCAGCCAATGATCAACATGCTTGAAGGCGTTCTGCGCCGTCCAAAGACGGTCTTCGTGCTGATGCTCGCGCTGCTGGCCGCCGGGGTCATGACCTACGTGTCGATCCCCAAGGAAGACAGCCCCGACATCGATCTCCCGATCTTCTACATCTCGATCACCCAGCAGGGCATTTCTCCGGAAGACGCCGAGCGCCTGCTCGTGCGGCCGATGGAAACCGAACTGCGCGGGTTGGATGGCCTGAAGGAAATCACGGCGATTGCCTCTGAAAGCCATGCCGGTATCGTCTTGGAGTTCGACATTTCGTTCGACAAGGACGAGGCTCTTGCCGACGTGCGCGACAAGGTCGACCAGGCAAAGGGTGAGCTGCCCGCGGACGCTGAAGAGCCAACGATCACAGAAATGAACTTTGCCCTCGCACCGACCATGTTCGTGGCGCTCTCCGGCAATGTGCCTGAACGCACGCTCTATCAACATGCCCGGCGTCTGAAAGACCAGATCGAGGCGGTCGACACCGTCCGCTCTGCCGATCTTTCCGGGCACCGGGAAGAGCTCCTGGAAGTCCTGATCGACACCCAGAAGCTGGAATCTTATGCGATCACCCAGCAAGAGCTTTTGAACACACTGACCGCCAACAACCAGCTGGTTCCAGCTGGCTTCATCGACGGCGGCAAGGGGCGCTTCAACGTCAAGGTTCCTGGCCTCATTGAAAACGCGGCGGACGTTTACAGCCTTCCGCTGAAACAAAGCGGTGAAGGCGTCGTCACCCTGGCAGACGTTGCCGAGATCCGCAGGACCTTCAAGGACGCTGATTCCTACACCCGCGTGAACGGCAAACCGGCCATCGCGCTGGAAGTCACTAAGCGGATCGGCACGAACATCATCGAGAACAACGCGGCAGTGCGTGCTGTTGTCGAGGAAGCCTCGAAAGACTGGCCAGAGACGATCCAGGTCGACATCCTGCTCGATCAATCTGACAACATCTATGAGGTTCTTGGCTCTCTGCAGTCCTCGATCCTGACCGCGATCTTCCTGGTTATGATCCTGGTTCTTGCAGCGCTTGGAATGCGGTCTGCCCTGCTCGTGGGTCTCGCAATCCCGACATCCTTCATGGTGGGCTTCCTGATCCTTGGCGGCATTGGCTACACGGTTAATACGATGGTCATGTTTGGCCTCGTTCTGACCGTCGGCCTGCTCGTCGATGGTGCCATCGTGATGACGGAGTATGCCGACCGGAAGGTGCATGAGGGCATGGAGGACCGTGAGGCCTATATCCGTGCTGCAAAGCTCATGTTCTGGCCGATTGTCTCGTCCACCGCGACAACCCTGGTGGCTTTCCTGCCCATGCTTTTGTGGCCGGGTGTTGCCGGTGAATTCATGAGCTACCTACCGATCATGGTGATCATCGTTCTGGCGGCCTCATTGGTCACGGCGATGGTGTTCCTGCCGGTGACCGGTGGCGTGCTGGCAGATGTCTCGCATTGGCTCGGCCGTCACGCAGCAGCCTTGCTGGCCGTGACAATCGCGGCAGGCGGTGCATTTGCTATCGGAAGCGGTCCGCTGGTGCCGGGTCTTCTGGCAGGAGCCCTTCCTGAGGGCATGGTTCCGCTGGTCAGCATTTTGGCCGGGTTGGTTACGTTCGTTGGACTTGGCTACGTCTCCTATCGGATCTTGCGTCCGTTCGTGCGCTGGTCGCAGAAACGGGCTGCTGTTCGTGCCGCAAAGGACCGCGCGGAAGCCGAACTTCTGTCCGGCAAGTCCCACTTCGATGTGAAGAAGGTCAAAGGCTTCACCGGCATTTATGTCCGTTTCCTGAAGCTGCTCGCCGGGAACCCGATTGGCAATATCGTTACGATCGTCGCAATGATTGCCGTGTGCGGCTACATCATGATGTCCTTCGCCTCCAATCCGACCGGCGTGGAATTCTTCGTCGATGAGGAGCCGGATCAGGCGGTCGTTCTGATCTCTGGACGGGGCAACATGTCTGCTGCGGAAGCACTTGAGCAGGTTGCCAAGGTGGAAGCGGAAGTGATGGAAGTCGCAGGTGTGGCCCACATCGTCACCACCGCCTTTACACCGGGCGGCTCTTCGGGTGGCCCGTCTGTTGGCGGTGTCCAGGACAAGCCTGCCGATGTCATGGGCGAGCTACAGCTCGAACTGGCAAACTTCTGCTGCCGGCGTGAAGCCAAGGAGATCTTTGCAGAAATCCGCGAACGCACGTCCTCCATTCCGGGCATCAAGGTGGAAACCCGCAAGATCGAGGGTGGCCCGCCGACCGGTAAAGACATCCAGCTTGAGCTGAAGTCGACGGATTACGATACGCTTGTTGAGAACGTTGCCCGTGTCCGCAATCATCTGAATGGTGTTGAGGCGCTGATTGACCAGGAAGACGACCGTCCGCTGCCGGGCATCGAATGGCAAATCGCCATCGATCGGGAACAGGCTGGCCGTTACCAGGCTCATATCGCTTCGGTCGGTAACATGGTTCAGCTGGTGACCAACGGCGTTTTGATCGGCAAGTACCGTCCGAATGACAGCGAAGACGAGGTCGATATTCGTGTCCGCTTGCCGGAAGACGAACGCACGATCGACCGGTTTGACCAACTGCGTCTTCAAACGTCGCTCGGCCTTGTGCCCTTGGCAAACTTCGTCGACCGCTCTCCGGCCCAGAAGGTTTCGGAAATCGTCCGCCGCGATGGCCTCTATTCGATGATGGTCAAGGCAACCGTCAACCCAGCTTCCGGGTCCACACCGGATGAACAGGTTGGCGAGCTGGAGAAGTGGCTGGACGCGCAAACCTGGCCGGACAACGTGTATTTGCAGTTCCGCGGCGCTGATGAGGATCAGAAGGAATCGGGTGAATTCCTGATGAAGGCGATGGTTGGATCGCTCTTCCTGATGTTCCTAATCCTGCTGACGCAATACAACTCGTTCTATCAGACCTTCCTGACCCTCTCGACGGTGGTCCTGTCGGTCTTCGGTGTGCTGCTCGGGATGATGGTGACAGGCCAGAAGTTCTCGATCATCATGACAGGGACAGGGGTCGTGGCGCTTGCCGGGATTGTCGTGAACAACGCGATTGTTCTGATCGATACCTATAACCGGTTTATCGATGATGGGCTTGATCCGCTGGAAGCGATCCTAAAAACCTCTGCGCAGCGGATCCGGCCGATCCTATTGACAACCATCACCACGATTGCCGGTCTGATCCCGATGGCGACACAGATCAACTTCGACTTCGCCAACCAGGTTACGGCCTATGGCGGCATCACCGCCGTTTGGTGGGTCCAATTGTCGACAGCGGTGATTTCTGGTCTCGCCTTCTCCACAATCCTGACACTGATCATGATCCCGGTCATGATTGCGTTGCCAAGTGTCTGGGTCGGTTCAGCGCGGTCCATCGCACAGCGATTCCGGCGCAAACCTGCTCCGGCCACCGCAGCCACCACTGACGCTGACCAGGATGTGGAGTGGACGGATCCGGAACAGGAGAAGGAACGCCCGGCTGCCAAAGTGGTGTCGATGCCAAAACCTGCGCCGCCGAAGTTTCCGAACCAGGAAGAACTCCCGCACGCGGCTGAGTAGACCTCCAGTAGACGCCGCTCGTGGAAAGGGCCGCCGGTTTCCGGCGGCCTTTTCTTTTTTCAGCTTGCCGTCTGACCGCTCACCACCTATATAGTTGCTTAATACAACTATTTTGGATTTTAGTGCCATGACCCCTCAAGCCCCTCACCTCGTCGAAGACATTCGCGCAGCGTCCAGAAAGTTGGTGCGCGAGTTTGGCTTTCTGGAAAAGACGATCGCCGGAACAGATCTTTCCGGCTCGGGGGTTCACGCAATCATAGAAATTGGCCTCACTCCCGGCCTGACTGCAAAGGAGTTGGGGGCACGGCTTAAATTGGAAAAGTCCACGATCAGCCGTCTTTTAAAATCCTTGGAAACGCGGGGGGAAATCGTTCAAACCCAATCCAAGACCGATGGACGCGCCTTCCAGCTCCACCTCACCCCAAAGGGCAAAGACACTTGGATTGCGATCAACCGGTTTGGAGACAATCAGGCCCGCACCGCGCTTGCCAACATCACGGGCGTCGACACGGCAACAATCGCCAACGCCCTCACCTCTTATGCCCAGGCCCTTGGCAGCGACGCCTCGAATGCTGCGCCTAACGGAACACAATATCCGGTCGTCGAAGGCTATCAGACCGGCATGATCGGTGACATCTCGGCCCTGCACGCCCGGACACATGGCCCGATTGTCGGCATGGGACCGGCTTTTGAAAGTGTTGTTTCTCAAGCCATGGCGGAATTCATGCCGCGGGTCGAACGGCCAATGAACAACAGCTGGAGTGTCTTGGAGAATGAAGCCGTGATCGGCTCCATCACAATTGATGGCGAAGATCTGGGCAATAACATTGCCCACCTGCGCTGGTTCATCCTGTCTGAACGCTTGCGCGGTAAAGGGCTCGGCAAAGTGCTCCTCAACAAAGCGTTGGCGCATTGCGACCGGCTCGGCTTCGACGAAATTCATCTCTGGACCCTGAAGGGGTTGGACGCTGCACGGGCCCTTTATGAAAAAAGCGGCTTTGATCTGGCAGAAGAATACCTTGGCGATCAGTGGGGCCAGGAAGTCATGGAACAGAAATTCATCCGGAAGCGGCCCGCATAGTGCGGGCCGGTGCCTGGATCATGTTTTGGTGATGGAATTGCCACCGTCACACAACATGGCAGACCCGGTGACAAAGGATCCCGCATCCGACAAGAGAAACATCGCCGCTCTGGCGATTTCCTCCGGCTCGGCCATACGTTTCAGCGCATGCATTCCTTTGACGATCTCATGGTACTCGGGATCATCCCCAGCCATATCCGTTTTCGTCCCTCCAGGAAGCAGTGCATTGACCCGAATATTGGCGGGGCCGCATTCCGCCGCGAGGCACTGGGTCAAGCCAATCAATCCTGCCTTTGACGCGGCATAAGCTGCCATCCCCGGCATGCCTACCGTGTGTCCGACAAAAGTGGATGTGAATACGATGGCTCCTCCGCCGTTTTCCCGAAGAGCAGGCACCTGGTACTTGGCAGCAAGAAAACAGCTTGTCAGGTTCGTGTTCAGAACGGTGTTCCACGCTTCCTGACGCATGTCCTCAACGGGACCAAGATCGCCCAGGATCCCTGCGTTGTTGAATGCACCGTCAAGTCCGCCGAAATGATCCTTTGCAGCCTCAACAAGGCCTTTGGCGCAGTGCGGATCGTTTACGTCGCCGGGCACAATCAACACCCGATCCGCGTCAGCGCCCACACTTTTCCTGACCTCTTCAAGACGATCGGCTCGCCTTGCCGTGATCACCAGATTGGCTCCCGCTTCGGCAAACAGCTTCACAGCCGCTGCACCGATTCCACTGCTGGCACCCGTGATAAGAATTGTTTTGCCTTGCAACATTTTATGTCCCTCATTGACGTGAGGGGGCCTAATTGACGCACAATTCTCCACCGAGAAACCCGATTTCCGAGCCCCTTTCTATTGGATTACAGTTTTAGCGGACGGAGAGTTCTAGCCCCAGAGGGACGGATCCTGCCAAACGTCAGGTACGATCAGAGGGCCTTCCAACTGATCCGCTTCTGTCCCCAGCGACACGGACTGCCAGGCATCCGCCCAGTCTTCAGGCATCGGATAAGGCGGGCGGACGGCGTGCTCTGTCGCGAAGCCGAAACGGCCATAATATGCCGGATCCCCGAGCACCAAAACCTTGTCGATCGCGCGTTCCTGCAGACGCTTGAACCCCTCGCGAACCAGCGCGGTGCCGATCCCTTGTTTGTGCTGAGCCGGGTCCACGCAGAGCGGAGCCAAGAGGCCTACAGACACATCGCCAACACTGCAAACCGTAAACGCGACATGGCCAACGACTTTGCCATTGTCTTCCGCAACGAGTGAAAGAACATCGACAGATCCAGTCAACAAAGACCGGACCACCGGCAAGAGATCCTCATCCGGAAATGCAGCCGGATAGATCCGCTCCAGGCTTTGCAGATCTTCTGTGGTGCTTTCCCGAAAGATCATATCGCCCTTGCCTTATCGCGGTTAGCTGCCGTGGTCCTTGTCACGATCTGCAATGTTGTCGAGGTCGGTGTCACTTTCGTCGCCATCTTCATCGATGCTCTGGCCCGTGTCGGCCAAAACGAGTTTACGATGTTGCTGCCACGAAAAGGGAATGCTCAAGAGATAGAGCACCGACCCGCCCGCCAGCATCCGGAATGGATAGCTGGCCGTCAGCGCAACGATCAGAACAGCAAAGACGAACAACGGCAGAACATAGTCCCGGCGCACCCGCGTACCGAAATTCTTGCCGGAGAATGTCGGCAGCCGGCTAATCAGAAGGAAAGCAATCGCAATGGTGTATGCCGCGACCACGGCACTGTCTGCAATCCAGTGCGGAAACAGGCCAAGAAAGTCGAAATAAAGCGGCAAAAGCACGGTCAATGCACCGGCGGGAGCTGGCACGCCGGTAAAGAACCTAGAAGCCCAGGTTGGTTTATCCGGGTCGTCCAAGGCCACATTGAATCTTGCCAGACGCAGAGCAGCGCAAATGGCAAAAATCAGAGCGGAAATCCAGCCGAGAGAGCCAGCCTCATTCAAGATCCAGATGTAGAGCATCAACGCCGGCACAACGCCGAAATTGACGAAATCGGCCAGCGAATCCAACTCAGCGCCGAATTTCGATGTGCCTTTCATCAGCCGCGCGACCCGGCCATCCAACCCATCCAGAACTGCGGCAATCAAAACCGCACCAACGGCAAACTCCCAACGGCCTTCAAAAGCCATGCGGACTGCCGTCAGCCCGGAACACAATGCCAAAAGCGTCACCATGTTCGGCACAATCAGGCGCAGCGGCACCTTGCGAAAGCGGGGCTGGCGCTTGGTCTTAACGGGTTTGGGGCCGGTATCCTCGATCACGATCGCGCCTTAACTCACCCGGGTTAGTGTGGGTGCCGGAGCCTGCGGCTGATTGAGGTCTGCCAGGACAGTTTCACCCGCAATCATGGTTTGACCAAGCGCGACCTTTGGCACCGTACCGGCCGGGAAGTAGACATCAAGCCGGGAGCCGAAGCGGATCAAACCGAAGCGTTCGCCGGCGAAAAGGTGTTCACCTTCCTTCACAAAACAGACGATCCGACGCGCGACCAAGCCTGCAATCTGGACCACGCCAATGTTCGTGCCGTTGTGATCAATCACCAGACCGTTGCGTTCGTTGTCGTCACTGGCCTTGTCGAGCTCCGCGTTGAGGAACTTGCCTGCACGGTATGCGACCCGAACAATCTTGCCGCCAACGGGTGCCCGGTTCACATGGCAATTGAAGACGTTCATGAAGATCGAGACCCGCACCAAAGGTTCAGCACCCAGCTCAAGCTCTTCTGGCGGGCGAACTGGCCCCACATGACTTACGACGCCATCCGCCGGGGAAATCACCAACCCGTCGCCCACGGGGGTCACCCTTTGCGGATCCCGGAAAAAATAGCAGACCCAACCTGTGAAAAAGAGACCGATCCAAAACAAAGGATCCACGAACCAGCCGACAACCAGGGTCGCAACCAGTGCAATGGCCACGAAAGGCCAGCCTTCACGGTGAACTGGGACCAGGGATTTCGTTACGGAATCGACAATCGACATAGTTCTGCTTTCAGCATCCACAAACGGGCAGGATCATTTACGAGCGGCGAAGATCTCACCGCAAATTGCTCATTGGTAGCCGAGCGCACCTATTGCGCAGGGCCACTGCCCCGCTTCTAGAAGCTTTTTTTCTCTATGAGAACCGTTTTCGGGGCAGTTCAGGCGCTTTTTGCCGAAGCAGTACCGATACCGGCTGCCACGGCATCCCGGTAATCGCTCTCCCAATAGGCTGGTTTGCCGTATTTGGAGATCAGAAAATCGACAAAAACACTGACCTTGGGCGGCACAAAGCGTGTTGGCGGATAAACCGCCCAAATCGCCCCGACACGGGCAACCGGATAGTCTTCCATCACGGCCACCAGCCGCCCGTCCCGCAGATCCTCCCACACATGAGCAAGCGATTTCAGGCTCAGTCCAAGGCCGTGGATCGCGGCATCATATGTCAGGTCACCGCTGTCACCCTTGATCACCGGGTTCTTCAATTCATAACCGACCTCCCCGTCCGGACCATCGAAATACCAAACCGGGACGGACGCCATGCTGATGCAATCGTGGTTGTTCAGGTCTTCAGGGGTTTTGGGCCGCCCTTTCCGGGCAAGGTAATCGGGAGATGCGCACAACGCTCTCGGATTGCCGCCCAGCCGCCGGGCCAGAAGTGAGCTGTCGGCAAGCGGCGCTCCCCGGATGGCCATGTCGTAGCCTTCCTGAACGACATCTACCATCCGGTCTGAAATATCCATTTCAATCTGGACATCCGGGTAAAGGCTACGGAATTCGACGAGATGCGGAAGAATGTGTTTCCGGCCAAAGAAGGTGTTGCACGAAATGCGCAACGCGCCTTGCGGCGAATCCTGCGTCGCCTCGAGCGCCTGCCGTGCCTGCTGCAGCTCATGGATCGCGGACCGCGCATGATCAAGAAGGACGCGCCCGGCTTCAGTCAGTGCTGTTTTCCGGGTTGTTCTTGCAAAAAGTTGGGCTCCAAACGTCTTTTCAAGATTGGTCAGACGCGCGCTTGCTGCCGACGGCGACAATCCAATCTCCCGTCCGGCACCTGACAGGCTGCCAAGCTCGGCGACCCTGATAAAGAACTCCAAATCGTTCAGACGCATTATACGAAACTTTCGAAATATCCTTGCGATATAAGCCACATTCTTCAAATGGACGCAATATGGGACAACGTCTCCACCGAAACGAAGGAGACCACCATGTTCCACACCGGAGACGAATTTGAAAACCGCGCCCGCGCTGAACGTCACTACGAGCTGCGCCGTTTGAGACATGCCCTGTCCGGCCTTTTGTTCGGCCGGACTGTCGAGACAGCCGCCAAGATGCCGAAAAGGCTCACAAGCGCCAATGACAAGGACTTTCCAACCTCCCGCGCGGCTTAAGCGCGGGAGTTCTTTTTACTTGAAGAGTGCAATCGCGGCACAGTCACAAGACTACTTTGCGGGAACATAATCTGCCGGTTGCCCACGGGTAATAATCCCGAGATCGTCGTTTTCGCGCGCTGCCCGCAAACGCTCCTCCGCCTCATCGGCTTCACGCTGGCGCGCCCACATCGATGCATACAGTCCGTCGTTTGCCAACAGTTCCGAATGTGTTCCCCGTTCTGCAATTTCACCAGCTTCGAGCACGATGATCTGGTCAGCATTCACAACAGTCGATAGACGGTGTGCGATGACCAGCGTCGTGCGATTCTTCGACACCTGATCCAAAGCCGACTGGATCTCGCGTTCCGTATGAGTGTCCAGAGCCGAGGTTGCTTCATCCAGGATCAGGATCGGCGGTGCTTTTAAGATTGTCCGGGCAATCGCCACGCGCTGCTTTTCGCCACCGGAGAGCTTGAGCCCACGCTCACCAACTTCAGACTGGTAGCCTTGCGGCAGGTTTTCGATAAAGTCGTGGATCTGCGCCATGCGCGCCGCTTCCCTCACCTCATCATCGCTCGCGTCCGGCCGCCCGTAGCCGATGTTGTACGCGATGGTGTCGTTGAAGAGGACAGTATCCTGCGGGACCATGCCAATCGCATGGCGCACACTTTCCTGGGTGACATCGCGAACATCCTGTCCATCGATCTCAACGGCGCCGCCGGTCACATCATAGAACCGGAACAGCAGTCTTGAGATCGTTGATTTTCCTGCCCCGGACGGGCCGACAATGGCGATCGTCTTGCCGGCCGGAACATCAAAATCCACGCCCTTGAGGATAGGCCGGTCTGCATCGTAGTGGAATTCGACATCTTTAAAGCGGATCGTGCCTGCAACAGCCTTGAGTGGAGCCGCTCCGTCTTTGTCCTTGATCTCGGCCGGCACAAGCAGGAGATCGAACATCGATTCAATATCGGCCAGCCCCTGACGGATTTCACGGTAGAGAAAGCCGATGAAATTGAGCGGCATGGAGATCTGCATCAGCAGTGCGTTGATCAGAACAAAATCGCCGATGTTCTGTTCGCCGGCCATGACCGCGCGTGCGGAGAGCCCCATACAGGCTGCCATTCCGAGCCCCAGGATCACCGCCTGACCGAAGTTGAGCCAGGCAAGCGACGTCCAAGTTTTTGTCGCCGCCTTTTCATACTTGGCCATCGAGACGTCAAAGCGTTCGGCTTCCATCTTCTCGTTGCCAAAGTATTTGACGGTTTCGAAATTCAGCAGGCTGTCGATGGCCTTCGAATTGGCATCCGTGTCGCTGTCGTTCATTTCCCGGCGGATCGCAATTCGCCAGTTGGAGGCTTTAATCGTGAACCAGACGTAAGCCACAATCATCACGGCAACGATCACGACATAGGCAAAGCCGAACTGGAACCAGATCACACCAGCCATAAGCGCGAATTCCAGAACGGTCGGAAACCCGTTAAGGATCGTGAAGCGGACGATCGACTCAATCCCCTTGACCCCACGTTCAATAACCCGGCTCAGGCCACCGGTTCGCCGGGCCAGATGAAACCGCAAGGAAAGTTGATGCAAATGGCGAAAGGTCAGTTTGGCAAGCTGGCGGACGGCGTGCTGGCCGACGCGGGCAAACAAGGCATCGCGCAACTGGTTGAACGCAACGGCCATTACACGGGCCGCATTATAGGCCAGAACCAGCATGACTGGAGCCAAAAGGAAAGCTGGCAGGCCAACATCTTCGCCGGCCAGAACATCTGTCGCCCAGGCGAAGAAATAGGGCGATAGAACGGTAATGAACTTGGCTACCACAAGTGCAGCAACTGCCAGCAAAACCCGCTTTTTCAGATCAGGCCGTGAAGCCGGCCAGATATATGGCCAAAGGTTCTTGAGCGTGGAAAGCGTGTCACCTTCATCCGCGCTGACAGCTTTTTGCGCGGGCGCGCTTTTTTGTGCATGAGCAGGGTTTGACGGGGCCGAACCGGCCGACGTCCCATGTGATTGCGTCAAGTATTCTCTCCCGATGCCCTTTGCGGGCCGTTCCGGTGACTTATTCGTTTGCCGCCAACTCGTTCACCGCGCCAAGGACGCCGTGGTCGTGCTCGGAGTTCAAAAGCTCCCAGAATGCATCCGATGCTTCCTGCGTCTTTGAAATCTGATCCCAGTTCAAAACATAATGGCAATTGCGCCCACGGGTGTCGCAGGTCAGAAACCCTGCATCTTTCAGAACCTGAAGGTGCTGAGAAACGGTCGATTGAGCGAGCGGCAAGGCACTGACGATTTCGCCGCAGCAAGCTTCTTTCTCACCGGCCAAACGCCGCAGGATCGCAAGGCGCGCCGGGTGCCCAAGCGCCCGGAACTGTGCAGCCAGGCTTTCACATCCCGACAGACCGGACGCGTTTTCGCCGCTTGCGGTGTGCGGGCAAACCTGATCGCTCATGCGGGGAACTCCTTTCGGGCGGCGCCAATAATCGTAAATATGCGATCAATGGCTTAAAAGACAAGGTCCAATACGAATTGGGGCGGACACCTTGATGGCACCCGCCCTGAAAACCGCATTGAAATATCTTCAATTATCAGCCGTTCCGACCGGTGTCCGCGTCAGCTGCAGGCCAATTCAGGTCCCCTTCCGGTGTCAGGAACACCTGTCCCGGATAGATCAGATCCGGATCGCGGATCTGGCCTTTGTTGGCCTGGTAGATAGTGGTGTAGCGGATACCGTCCCCATAAAGACGCCGGGAAATCCGCCACAGGTTGTCCCCCTTACGAATGATGACAACAGGCAACGCCTTCTTGACGTTCGCACCATCACCGTCTGCCGAGCCGGAGGTTCCGCTTACAACAACTTTGGTCAGAACAATCTGTTCGTCCTGCTGTTTTGCAAAGGTCACGGCTGCCCGTGCATCCACCGACTTCCCGTCTTCGGCAATCATGTCAGCCCGAACTTCCACATTGCCCTCCGCAACCGACTTGTCGCCTTCAAGGAGCCACCGGCCACTGGAGTTTGCTGTGGCCTCGCCCTGGTAATCATCGCCTACATAAACACGAACAGACGCCCCAGGCTCTGCAGTACCGGCAACGTAGACCTTATCTTCTTCCGACTCCACCGCTTCAACCGTGACTGGTTGCTGACCGCTCTGAGTGCCTGTTCCAGAGGATGCAGTTGTTTCGGCCTGAGAGGCCGCAGCAACTTGCTGGTTTGTGTCGGCCGGAGCTGCGTCACCAGAACTTGCCGGTGTATCCGTGGCAACGACTGTTGTCGTCTCTGTAGTCTCCGCGGTGGCTTCCGTTTCTGAAGCTGTGCTGGTTGCGGCCACCTCTGCTGCCTGCTCAGACGCTTGGGAACCGCTGTCGGCAGTTTGTTGTTGTGTGTCTGCGGTCCCCGTTTCGTTCGAAGCTGTGTCAGCGTCAGTGCTCGATGCAGCTGCCGACACAGTCGTTTCAGCGGCTGCCGGAGCAGCTCCCTCAGAGTCGCCAGCCTCAGCTGTCACGTTCTCAGAAGGCGGGGAGCTCGGTGTGTCTCCTGCTGCTTCGGAGGTCGGTGCCGTGGCCACAACTGTTTCCTCAGCCTTCGGCGCTTCAGCGACTGCAACCGGCGCTTCCGGCTTTTGCAAGATATTGGAGGGTCCATCAGGCGAATTCAGGACCACGAGCGGCTGTTGTTTTCCACCGTCCGGAATGGAGATGGCAACCCGTTCGTCGGACGTGGACAGCTGCTCTCCGCCCTGATCGTGAACTTCCAGAGCAACGTCATAGTCGCCAGGCTTCAACGGCTCATCCAGAATGATGGTCCATTCGCCCGCCGGATTCGCAATGGTTTTGCCGACCACCTCACCGTTTGCTGTCAGCGCCACAATGGCTCCGGCTTCAGACCGCCCTGCGACAACCGTCTCGCCGGTTGGTTCCACGCCCACCACGTCGAAGCTCGGCTTGTCTGACACTGCCGCAGTTTCAGACGCCTCGGGTTCGTCAGGTGTTACTGCCGCGCTTTCTGCTTCCTGAACTGCGGGTTCAGATGTGACGGCCTGCTGGTCCGGAGCAGCACTTGCCTGTTGATCGCCTTTGGAGGACTCGTTTGTGGTTCTAGGAACCTGGCTATCTGCGCGCTCCTGCTCTACCGGCATCCCGCCACTGTCACGATAGAAGTAACCGGTGATCAATGCCGCCACGCCAACAGGCACGGCGATTACCAAAGTCCGGATCAGGGTCTGCTTGTTCATTGCTCTTCCCATCGAAAGCAATGCGGCCGGCCGACCGTTGCTTTCGTCTCTTCCCCTTGGCAGACGGCAGTACTTGTCTGCTTGCCCCATTGTATATTCTTCATCCATGCATAACGGCCTTTTTGTGCCGCGGCAAGAAAACCGCGGATCACCAACCGGCCTTTCGAACAGAATGCTTGACCTTATACAGGGCGCAATGCCACATCATGTCTTTATGACGACAAATTCTCCTAAGCATCTCAAAAGCGTTTGTGTTTATTGCGGCTCGAGCTTCGGGTCGGACCCTGCACATGAGGCGGCAGCCGCACGGCTTGGCCAATTGATTGCCGAAGCCGGATTGCGGCTTGTGTATGGCGGGGGCTCGGTTGGCCTGATGGGGACCGTCGCGCGCGCCGCCATGGAATGCGGCGGCCAAGTAACGGGAATTATTCCGCGGTTTCTTGAAAAACGCGAAGTGATGCTGGACACAGTTGAAGACCTCGTCATCACCCAGAACATGCACGAACGCAAACATCTGATGTTCGAAAAATCAGATGCCTTCATCGCTCTGCCCGGCGGGATTGGCACGCTGGAAGAAGCCGTTGAAATGATGACCTGGGCTCAGTTGGGGCAGCACCGCAAGCCTGTTGCTCTTGCGAATATCAATGGCTTTTGGTCTCCCCTTCTTGAGTTGCTCGATCACATGCGCGCGCAAGGATACATCCGGCCAGACACTGAAGTTCCTTACCTGATTGCCAAACAAGTGGATCAGATCATCCCCATGCTGGAAAAAAGTATCGGCGATGGTTCTGATGCGCCGCTTGAAGGTGGCGCGGCGGCGGCAGATCTTTAGCCAGCAAATAATAACGAAACTCTCCAAACGTTAGGTGTTCGGCGACTGGACGACGATTTTCGTATGTCTTGTGGGTATGTTTTGAACATCGGGTTAAGGTCTTGGAAGCTTCTTCCCTTGTAGATTTACCGAGCAAATCACACTGGCGGATCAGCTTTCATGCGCACTATGCTTCTGGTGGAAGACGCATCGTTTTTCGAAAAGGCGATCGTTGACCGGCTTCAGGATATCGGACGGCACCAGATCATGGTCGCCCGGAATTATCGAGAAGCGGAAAGCTGTCTCGATATGCCTATCTGTGAACCGGACCTTGCATTGGTGGATCTGACGCTGCCGGATGCGCCAAATGGCGAAATCGTTGACCTTTGCCGCAACAAAAACATCCCGACAATCATTTTTACCAGCAAATTCGACAACGAAGTCCGCGAAAAGGCCCTGGCCAAAGGGGTGATCGATTACGTCCTCAAGGACACCCCGGCGAGCCTCGATTATGTGGCTGAGCTGCTGAAACGGCTGTCCTACAACCCCAAGATCGGCATCTTGATTCTGGATGATTCTTCTGTCGACCGGGAGCGGATCGCCCAGATCACATCACACCACCTTTATCAGACTTACCAAGCCAGCACGCCTGCTGAAGCCCTGCAGATGTTGCGGGATCACCCGCACATCCGGCTTGTTCTTGCCGATTATTACATGCCGGACGAAGACGGCTTTGCATTTTTGAAGACTGTGCGGCGGAAATACAGCCGCGAGCGCCTGAGCGTCATTGGCATGTCGTCGCTGTCGAACTCGGACAACCGTATCCGCTTCCTGAAATACGGTGCTGCCGATTTCATCGACAAGTCCTACGCGCCGGAAGAAATCCTTCTTCGGATTTCGTTGAACCTGGACATGATGGACCGCATCGCGGAGCTCAACACCCTTGCCATGCAGGATGCGTTGACCGGAGTTCACAACAGGCACTTCCTGTTCACAAAGGCCGTGAAGCAAATCGAATCCTGGACCCATTCAGGCGGCAAGGCATCGTGGATTGCGGTATTCGACCTCGATTCATTTAAACAAATTAACGACGAACACGGCCATGATGTCGGCGACAGCGTCCTCTTGGGGTTCGCGCGCCAGCTTCGAGCCCTCGCCGGCCCGGAGGACATGATCATCCGGCTTGGCGGCGACGAGTTCTGCATGATTTTCCGATCGGAAACACGCGACAGCCTGACCCTGAAATTGGCCGGGTTCATGAAGAGCCTCAGCACACATCCGATCCGGCATTCGGGAACCGACCTTCTGTGCCAAACAAGTGTCGGCATTGCAAAGCTCGAGGGCGGAGAGATCTCCGACGCGCTCAGCATTGCCGACAAACACCTTTACGCTTCCAAACGGAATGGGTTTGAAATGCTCGCCGTCGCGGCGGATGGATAACACTCTAAAACGTCAGACCGTTGCTTGCTGCTGAGCTTTTCTTGCGTTTCGTGCATTCCGCCAGCTGTCGAATGTAAAGACCACCAGCGCAATCCAGATCATGACAAAGCCGAGCAGTTTGGCCTGATCAAGCGGCTCTCCCCAGACATAAACCGCCATCAGGAAGTGGATGGACGGCGCGATATACTGCATCAAGCCAAGCATGAAGAGCGGCAGCCGGCGTGCGGCCGAACTGAAGCAGATCAGAGGCAGCGCCGTGACAATGCCAGTGCCTGCAAGCGCAATGAGGACTGGAATATCATCCAGGATCAGCGCATCGACGCCCCATGAAAGGCTGAGAAGCAGGTATCCGATCGCAATTGGAAACAAAAGCACCGTCTCGACGAACAGGCCGGGCGTTGCCTTGACCGGTGTCACCTTCCGCACGTAGCCGTAGCCTGCGAACGAGAAAGCGAGCACCAGAGACACCCAGGGCAGCCCACCGGCCAGAACCGCCTGCAGGACAACGGCAAAACCGGCCATGGCAACGGCAATGTACTGCCATTTGGTCATGCGTTCGCGAAGAACGATCAGCCCCACCAAAATGCTTACGAGCGGATTGATAAAATAGCCAAGCGATACATCCAGAACTTGTTCGTTCGCAATCGCCCAGACGAACACCAGCCAATTGACCGAAATGAACGACGCGGACATCGCGAGTCTTTTCAAGACCGCCGGGTCGGCAAAGACATCGAGCACTTCCTGCCAGCGGCCCCGGAGATACAAGAAACCGCCGACAAACAGCACGGACCAGGCAATCCGGTGCGCGACGACAAGGTCCGCTGAAACCGTATCGGTCAGCTTGTAGTAGGCCGGAAAAAAACCCCACATGCCGTAAGCCGCAAGGCCAAAGAGGAGGCCACGGCGGAGTTCGTTTTCCGCCTCGGAGCGTGTCACGGGCTCAGACATAGCGCGTGCCTTTCTGGCGCCGAACCTTAGCTCTCCTGAGCCTTGACAAGCGCGAATGTGATGGAATCGACCAGCGCTTGAAAGGACGCATCGACGATATTGGAGGAGACACCGATGGTGAACCAGCGCCGCTGGGTCCTGGCATCATGGCTTTCGATCAGAACCCGGGTCACCGCATCGGTACCACCGTTCAGGATGCGCACCTTATAGTCGATCAGCTCCAGCCCTTCAATCGCGGCCTGATACTTTCCAAGGTCCTTGCGCAAGGCCATGTCGAGCGCGTTGACCGGGCCGTTGCCTTCCGCAACGGACATGCGCGTTTCACCATCGACGTTCACCTTTACCACCGCTTCGGAGACCGTGATCAGATCACCGATGGCATTAAACCGGCGCTCGACCATGACTTTAAAGGAATCTACCTGGAAAAAGTCAGGCACTTCGCCGAGTTCGCGTAGCGCAAGCAGTTCAAAGGACGCATCCGCGGCCTCATAAGCATACCCGAGCGCCTCCCGCTCCTTCACCTTGGCCAGAAGCCGGTCCAGACGGGGATCGGCCTTGTCGACCGTGATGCCGACACGTGCCAGCTCGCCCAGCAGATTGCTTTTTCCGGCTTGATCGGAAACGAGTACCCGGCGCTGGTTGCCCACCGTTTCCGGTGCCACATGCTCATAGGTTTGCGGATCCTTCAGGATCGCCGAGGCGTGAATGCCGGCCTTGGTCGCAAATGCCGTTTCCCCCACATAGGGTGCATGGCGGTTGGGCGAGCGGTTGAGGATCTCGTCGAAGGCATGAGAGATCGCGGTGATGTCCTGAAGCTGGTCTTCACTGACACCGATTTCCAGACGGTCGGCAAACTGTGATTTCAGTTTCAGGGTCGGGATCAGTGTGATCAGGTTGGCATTGCCGCAGCGCTCGCCTAGACCGTTCAAGGTCCCCTGGACCTGCCGCACCCCAGCATCGACGGCTGCCAGGGAATTGGCCACTGCATGACCCGTGTCATCGTGCGTATGAATGCCAAGATGACTGCCGGGTACGATCTCCTGAACCTTCGTCACGATGGAATGGATCTCGTCGGGCAATGTGCCCCCGTTGGTATCGCACAGAACAACCCAGCGGGCTCCGGCCTGATAGGCAGCCCGGGCGCACGCGAGCGCATAGTCCGGATTGGCCTTGTAGCCATCAAAGAAATGCTCACAGTCGATCATGGCTTCCTTGCCGGCCGCAACGGCAGCCGTGACAGTGCCTTCGATCGCCTCGAGGTTTTCCTCATTTGTGCAGCCAAGCGCCACGTCCACATGATAGTCCCAGGCCTTGGCAACAAAACAGCAAGCGTCCGACTGGCTGGCCAGGATCTGCTGAAGGCCAGGATCGTTCGACGCCGACCGCCCTGCCCGCTTCGTCATTCCGAAGGCAGTGAACGTCGCATTTTTTGTCCGCTTTTGAGAGAAGAACTCGGTATCGGCCGGATTTGCTCCAGGATAACCGCCTTCCACATAGTCGACCCCAAGCCGCTCCAGCAGTTCTGCAATGACGATCTTCTCGTTTACGGAAAAATCAATACCGCTGGTTTGCGCACCATCGCGCAGGGTCGTGTCGAAAAGGTAGAGGCGGTCTTTGGTCATCTGTCTGTTCCGTCGGACATCTGCGGCGCTAAGGGCCACTCTTTCGTATCGTGGTCTGGATGTTGGTGGTTGCTTGCGTCGATTTCGGCGATCACATCAGCAAATTCCGGGTCATCTTCCGCTCCACCCGGCAACGCGTGCAGTTTTTCGAACCCTGGAATTTTGTCCCGAGTCCAGTGCTGTTTCGTAACGGGGACGCGGCCCGGCTCATCAAATGCTCCGATCGCCATCCCAATCAACGGGTAATCGCGATAGGCAAAAACAAGCGGTGTCCCGCATCGGCTGCAAAACCCGCGATCAACTACGTCAGAGGATGCGTAATAAGTTGGCTGCCCACGGGTCCAGGTCAGATCTTCGTGGCGCGCATCGACAAGTGGCGCGAAGAAATTGCCGAAAGCCTTCTGGCACATCCGGCAATGGCAAATGCTCGCTTCGCCAAGTGTGCCTTCAATGCGAAAACGAACCGCGCCGCATTGGCAACCGCCTGTGTAGGTCTCGCTCATCGGGAGGTCTCCGGCCAGGCATCCGTATCCCGATCCGGGTGCTGGTGGTTGCGGATGTTGGAAAACACGTCCTGTGCCGCAGCCTCCGCTTCTTCCGTTCGGGTGGGTAGATCCGCAAGTCCCTCGCACCAGGACAAGCGGTTTTCCAGTCCCAACTGGATTTCCGGAGCCACAAGATCCGGCTGGTCGAGGCTCGCGATCGTAATGTCGATATGAGAGCCCTCAAACTCATATGTCAGCGGTGTGCCGCAGTCCCGGCAAAATCCGCGCCGAACGAGGTTTGAGCTCTGAAAGTAAGCTGGCTCTCCCCGCGTCCAACTGAGATTTTCAACGACGACGAGCGCTGCAAACGGTCCGCCGACCGCCTTTTGGCACATGCGGCAATGGCAGATCGACGGCCGTTTGAACCCTTCAGCACAGTACCGCACCGCCCCGCACTGGCAGCCGCCGGACTTGATGTCTGATTCTTCCGCCATCCTTTTTGCCTCTCCCTTTTGCGCTAACGGCTTTTCGTGAACTGCGAAGAACCGTTAGGCCTGTCTTTCCCTAACCCAGTTCACCGCTTGAGTTCCCAGGTCGTCACGCGGGCGCCGGTTTCAGAGTCTTTTGAATCCTTTAGCGCGATACCTTGAGATGCCAGTTCATCGCGGATCCGGTCGGCTTCGGCCCAGTTCTTTCCGTTGAGCGCCTCCAGCCGGGCAGTGATGGCAGCCTTGATTGCGGCTTCGTCGATGCCGGACATATCCGCTGCGACAGGCTTGAGACCCAACAGAGCTGCAGAAGCTGAAAACTCGGCCAGTTTAACCGGGTCCTTGTTCGCCTCGCCTGCAAGGCCATGCAAGGCCTGAATGGCGGCGGCCGTATTCAGATCATCGTTCATGGCATCAAGCACGTCTGCTGCCGGAGCCGCATCAGTCTCGACAAGATCCGGCCATTTGCCCAAAAGGTTCTCCGCCTCTTCCAGCTTGCGGACGGAAAAGTCGATTGGCTCCTTATAGTGGGTCATCAGCATGGCAAGGCGCAGCACTTCGCCAGGCCATTTGCGGCCGCCGAAATTCTCCGTCTCCAGAAGCTCGTGGATGGTGAAGAAGTTGCCCTCCGACTTGGACATCTTCCGGCCTTCAACCTGCACGAAACCGTTGTGAACCCAATAATTCGACATGGTCTTTGTGCCGTTGGCGCAGCACGATTGGGCGATCTCGTTTTCATGATGCGGGAAGATGAGGTCCAGCCCTCCGCCATGAATATCAAAGACCTTGCCAAGATGGTGCTCGCTCATGACGGAGCATTCTATGTGCCAGCCCGGACGCCCGCGCCCCCAGGGGCTGTCCCAGCCCGGCTCTTCCGGTGAGGACAGTTTCCAGAGCACAAAGTCTCCCGGGTTCTTCTTGTGGCTGTCTACCGCAATGCGGGCACCCGCGATCTGCTCATCCAGCTTGCGCTTGGACAGACCGCCGTAATCCGGCATTGAAACCGTGTCGAACAGCACTTCGCCGCCTTCCGTGGTCTCAGCCACATAGGCATGCCCCTTTTCGATGAGCAGTTCGATCATCTTGACCATGCCATCGATGTGCTCGGTTGCCCGCGGCTGGACCGTCGGCTCCAGGCAGCCAAGGGATGCCACATCCTTTTGGTATTGATCCGCCGTCTTTTTGGTGACTTTTGAGATCGCCTCATTGAGCGGCATATCAGGATAATCGCGCAGCGCACGTGCGTTGATCTTGTCGTCAACGTCCGTGATGTTGCGGGCATAGGTAACGTGTTCAGCGCCGTAGAGATGGCGCAGGAACCGGTACAAAACGTCAAACACAATCGCCGGACGCGCATTGCCGATATGGGCAAAGTCGTAGACGGTCGGTCCGCAGACATAGAGACGCACATTGCTATCATTGATCGCGCAGAAGTCTTCCTTCTGGCGGGTCAATGTGTTGGTGAGCTTCAAGCCCTTGAAGGTGCCGGATTTCGCTGGGTCAGCGGCGCTCATGTCAAACGGTCTCCTGGCCGGCTGGCCGGGCGGTCCGTCTACAAGGAAATTTGCCAAGAGGGAACGGCCACAGCCAGCGGTGTCGCTAGCTGCAAATAATGGTGGTGATAATGATGTTCCGTGTGGCCGTCATCATGGCAGGGGTTATGGACCGGTTTCATCAGAGCGGTCAAGATCACTTTTTCATGCAAACAGCCCTTCCTTCAGGTTCTGGCGTTGGCGCACCGGCCGGGAACCTTTAATCTGACGTTGCGGGAATCAAGGAGGGGCTTTCCGATGCACAGGACAGATCATGCGAGCCGGTACATTCGACACGCAGCACTGATCACGCTGGTAACAGCGGTGATCGCGATACAGCCCTTGGCAGGGCTTGCCCAATCGGCGCCAGCCCCAACCTCAAAGCCGCAGCGTGCCGCAGAAAACGTGGAAGTCCCGGCGCCCGTCTTCCTGGAACCGGAAACGCCAATCGCCAAGGCGCTGCAAGCGGCGATGTCACCGGATGTCTCGGAAAAGGCAGTCCTGTTTTACGGGCAGCGCGCTTTTGCCCCGATCTGGTTTTCCGCCGAAGGCATGAGCGAAAACGCCCATTTGGCCGTTGCAGCCATGGCGGCGGCAAATGAGCACGCGCTCAATCCGGAAAATTATGGCCCGCTCGGGCTGGTGGATATGGCTTCCTCTGCCCAGACCGCAGACGACTGGGCTCAGTTCGAGTTGGAACTCACCAAGCAGTATATGCGCTATGCCACGCACCTCTCCTCCGGCCGCGTTCAACCCAACAAGGTCAACAAGGCTCTGAACCTCTTTCCAGACCTTCCAGACCCGACAATGCTGCTTGAACAGGCCGTAGAGGCAATTGACTTTAGCGCGTTCCTGGAAGGTCTTGCGCCCCGCTCTGACAATTACGCGCGCTTGAAACGGCGTCTTGCTCAATATCGCGAGAAAGCAGCCAGCGGCCCCTTCACCACTGTTCCGGACGGTGATGTACTTAAGCCCGGCATGAGCGATCCGCGTGTTGCTGCGCTCCGGCAGCGGCTGATTGAAGAAGACATTCCCGGAGCAGCCGAACACAGCGGCGATGTTTACGACGGTGTTCTCATCGAAGCCGTCACAACCTTCCAGGATCACCACGGCCTAGCCAACGATGGCGTCATCGGCAAGGAAACCCTCGCCCGCTTGAACATTCCCTTGGAAGAAAAACTGGTCCAGATGGAGCTCAACATGGAGCGCCGGCGCTGGATGCGGGACGATCTCGGCAGCTTTTATGTGTTCGTCAACCTGGCCGACCAGGAGCTCAAAGTGGTCAAGGAAGGCAAGACCATCCACACCGCGCCGGTGGTGGTTGGCAAGCCTTACCACGCCACACCGGTGTTTTCCGATACGCTCGACTACGTGGAGATCAATCCCTTCTGGAACGTCCCCTATTCCATCGCCACGTCGGAGTATTTGCCGAAGCTGAAGCAAAATCCCTCGGCCCTTACGAGCAAAAACATCCGGGTGTTCCGGGACGGGACTGAAATCGCCCCAACGCAGGTAGCCTGGAACAGCTATGCCCGCGGCAATTTCCCCTTCCGGCTGCGTCAGGATCCGGGAAACAGCAATGCGCTCGGCCGGATCAAGTTCATGTTCCCGAACGAGTTCAACATCTACATCCACGACACTCCATCAAAATCCCTGTTTTCCCGGGCCGAACGGGCTTTCAGCCATGGCTGCATCCGGGTATCAGATCCCTTTGCACTCGCTGATGTCCTGTTGGCCCATAAGAATGCGGATGAAGGGCATTGGGAGAAAATCCGGGATTCAGAAAAGCGGACCGTCGTCAAACCCAGCGTGCCGATCGAAGTACACCTCACCTATCTGACCGCATGGATGAACAAGGACGGTTCCACTCACTTCAGAAAAGACATTTATGGCCGGGACGAGAAGCTTTTGGACGCGCTACGGACCGCAATGACAGAGAATCTATAGAGATTTCATCAGATCTATCAATAGCTTGAATGAAGTTCATAAACCTGAACGGTAGCTGAATACGCCACTCAGCATGGGTTCAAGGCGCAAAACATATTCTCCGGATCAACAACACAGCGTTGCCTTCTGGAGAAAGAAAATGTTGAACCGCCTTTTTGTGATCATCTTCCTAGCTATTGTCCTCGGCGGTCCGTTCATCGCGCTCTTGGCGATTACGGACGGAACAAAGGCATTCGGCAACGAAGTTCAACAGAAAAGCGTTTGCCTGATGACCGGAACCGGTTGTGGAAACGGAAACCTGGTTGTCACCGTTGCCAGCCGCATATAAAAGCGCCAAAGAACACGGACGTTCTTTGATTGCGTCCCACAACGAAGTTTGGCAAGGTCTATTGATGGACTACAAAGCGCTGGAAGAAAAAGCGGAAACCGCCGCAGAATTCATGAAGCTGATGGCTTCCGCGCCCCGGTTGCTTCTGATGTGCCATGTGATGGACGAAGAGCGCAGCGTTGGCGAACTTGCCGAGAAGACCGGTATGCGCATGCCGACCGTCTCTCAGCAGCTTGCTCTTTTGCGCGCGCAAGGGCTTGTTTCAACACGGCGCGAAGGCACCACCATCTATTATCGGCTGGCCAGCGAACCGGTCAAAGATGTGATGGCCATGCTTTACAAGCATTTTTGTGCGGACGCCGAACTGCCAGTCGCCCACCATCTCGAAACGCTCGAAGGCGACAAGCCGGGCTCACGCCAATAAGGCGCAAGCTGCGGCCTCCCGACTTAGCTCTCCAAGTAGTCTCCACAGCGCGGTGGTTCCTGGGTTCCCCAAGGCATCAACGGTACGGTCGATGTTGAATTCTTCGGGCTACCTTCGATCAGCTTGTCGGAATAGACCATATAAACGAGCGTATTCCGCTTCACATCGCAGCCGCGCACGATCCGCATCTTCTTGAACATGAACGAACGGCCCTGGCGGAACATTTCTTCGCCTTGCTCGAAGTTTTCCTTGATCTGCACCGGGCCGACCTGACGGCATGCGAGCGATACATCCGAGACTTCTTCTGCAACGCCCAGCCAACCGGAAACTCCGCCCTTTTCCGGAACAGTGAAGTGGCAGGACACTCCGTCAATCAGAGGGTCATCGATGGCATAGGTCGCCAGCTTGTGGTCCGGGGTCAAAAACTTCCAGACGGTCGATTTTTTGAAGATCAGATCCGGTTCATCGTTGGCAAGCGCCGGGGCAGCGGACTGCATGCAAAGGCTGAGAAAGAGGATGGCTGCAGTGCGGAACCGCATGATAAAACTCCAAGTGTCGAAAAGCTGTCTTCAATGTGGGAACCAGCCTCAGGGTATCAAGCACTCTGCGCGTTAGAAAGCAAAACCGCCCGGACCATGATAGGACCCGAGCGGTGTTTATCGAGAATTGCCTGCTGTTTAGGCGCCGGCTTTTTCCAGAACTTTCTCGTCCTGGTCAATCTCTACTTCCAAAAGGAGTTCGTCGACTGGAGCCGCCTCTTCACCGCCAGCGAGCAGAGACGCTGCAAAGTCACTGTCAGTTACGAGTTCATTTGAAGCTTCTGAAGGTGCTTCTGCGGTCTCGCCCGTGTCTTGTTCAACATCCGCATCAGAGGCCTCTGCGACTATCTCTTCGGCAGCCACTGGCTCATCTTCTGTGACCGCAGGTTCCGTTTTTTGAGAAACCGGCGATGTGCGGGTCAGCGCATCTTCCAGATCGTCGCAACGCTCCCGTGTCCAGATCTGCGGCTGGTCCAGCCCCTGCGCTTCATCATACGCCCTTGCGACGTTGAACGGTAGGTGCGCATCAAAGAGCAGCGCGCTGCCAAATCTCGGCTGAAGCGCATCGTTGAGGGATTGGAAGGTGTCGTGCAGGCCCAACTTGCTCTCGGCACAAGCTGCAGCAGCATCCCGCAATGTCACGACATAGTCGCGGGTCGTTTCAATCGCGGTTGCAACAGCTGCAGACCCGATTGCCGGACGGCCATGGCCTGGGACCAGCGCAGAAGGCCGGAACGCCATGATCCGGTCCAATGCCCGCGGCCAATCGGCCAAGTGCGCATCGCCGCAATAAGGGGCGGTGTTTGATTGAACCAGTCCACCAGCATAGAGCACGGAACTGTCTGAGACCCAAACGACGAGGTCACCCATGGTGTGTCCCCGCCCAAGATGCATCAAACGCACTTCGCGGCCGCCAAGATCGATGGACATGGATGATGCGATGGTCATGGTCGGCATCGCCAGCGCCGGGAGCGCATGACCAGCAGGATAAAAGTCCGGATACCGGGCTTTCAGAACTTCACGATCATCAAGACCGCGGGTTTCCATCATGCGTTTGGTCAGATCAGACGCGATCACCTCGCCAGCCTCAAAGGCTGCGGCACCAGCAGTGCTGTCGCCATGGAAATGCGTCAGCAGCAGGACCTTGATCGGTTTGTCCGAGATCTCGCGGATTTTTTTGAGGAAAATCTGACCGAGTTCTTCCGTCGGCTGGGCGTCGATAACCAGAAGACCGCGCTCGCCAACGATTACACCGGTATTCGGACACCCTTCGGCAGAAATGGCATAGCACCCGGATCCAAGGTCATGGATCTTCGCGTCTTGTCCGAGTTCACGTTCAGATGATGTGTCTGCCGTAGTCATGACAGCCTCGCTTTCCTGCCAGCCAACCCGATGAGCAATTCACCGGTCTCAGGGTGTGAATATGTTCTTGCCACACCAGCGTCACTTGTTACGGCATCGATTCGCAAATTTTGGTGCATTATTTCGTTAAACGTTTCTTTCTTATCAACAGATAGGTCCAGTAATTGCGCCTCATACAGGCATTTCTATGGCATTGAACCGAACAATCAGAAGCAAACGCTCCGTAGATTTGCAAAATGACCGCCGAGTGCTTTCCCCTCTGTTTTGACCAGCTATACTTCTGCTTGGTTACCATTGAGGCCCTAACCACCGAAAACCAATCGGCTTGACGGGGTGCTGCGCCTCTCCAGCATGCGATCCGTATCTTGCGTGAAGCATGTCCCAACAAGACCTGAGTTCTCATGCCCAAAACCAGCAATGCGCCCCAAGAAACAGCAGTGCTGAAACTCAATGAGTTTCTTCCCTACCGGCTGAACCATCTGGCAGAGACCGTCAGCCGGTCGCTGTCCAAGATCTACGCGGATGATTTCGGGATCGGGATCCCGGAATGGCGCGTGGTGGCAACACTCGGCGAACATGTAGCAATGACAGCGCGCGACATCGGCAAGGCAACGTCCATGCACAAAACGAAGGTGAGCCGCGCCGTCGCCGCTTTGGAAAAAAAAGGACATCTCAGCCGGGGCGCGAACCCGGATGACCAGCGCGAACAACTCTTGCAACTCACCGATAGTGGCCGTGCCATGTATGAGGACCTCGTACCAAAAGCGTTGGGCTATTCCCTTCACTTGGAAGCGGCCTTGAGCAAAGAGCAGCGCATCGCTCTGGACGAGATCTTTCAACGTCTTCATGCCGCTGCGGAAAAATAAGCCTGCCGATCTACCCGCCATTAACCGAACATGAGAGCTTTCCTTGATATGGGTTGGCTTCAAGAGGATACTGATCCGGCTGTTTGAACAGCAAGGCGCGGGGATGATATGCGCCGGTGGGGAAAAGTGATGAAGCTTCGCAGTCATGCCGCGTTTTTGGCAATGTCATGCGTGCTGGGGTTTGCGCCGGCGCAGCTGCTTATTGCTGTCCCGGCAGAGGCCGCAAGTTGTGCCAGTTTGACATCGGAACTGCGGCAACTTCAGTCGCGAGGCAGCCGTCCGTCTGCTGGTGCTCAAAAATGGCAAACCGCAAAAAGCCAGCAGCAAAAGGCGCTCAGCGCGGCAGAGCGGGACTTCAGCTATCTTGGTTGCAACAGCAACGCCAGTCCGCAGTGCCAGGCACTGTCTGGCAAAGTGCAGCGCATGCGTTCCAATTTAAGAGCCATCGATCGTCAATTGGCAAAGGCTGGTGGTGGAAACGCCAGCAATCAAAAACGCATCCGGCAGGTACAGGCGGCCCTCAAGCGCCAAAACTGCAGCGCTCCCGCGAATACGCGCAATGCGGCCGCCAATCCGAACTCTGGAGATGCGCCGCGTTCGCTGCTGGCCCGTCTTTTCAACCCGCAGCAAACGCCGGCTCAAACCAAGCAACAAGGGTCTGCTCAAAGCACCAAGAAACGCACCAATTCCAGCGGCAAGCGCAGGATCCCATCTGGAGGAACGTTTCGGACCCTGTGTGTACGCACGTGCGATGGTTACTTTTTCCCGGTCAGTTTTGCGACTGGAAAACGACAGTTTGCCAATGATGCTGCCCGCTGCAACGAGATTTGCCCGGCCTCTGAAACCGAGCTCTACGTCTACAAGAACCCGGGCGGCGACCGGTCCGACATGATGTCGCTCGCAGGTGATCTTTACTCCGAACAACCGTTTGCTGATCGTTACAAAAGCGAGTTTGTCGAGGGATGCAGCTGCCGGCTGACGGGGAAGGCGAAGAGCCGCTCTGGTTGGACAGAAGTCAGCAACCCCGGCGCATCCGGACGGCGAATTGCGTTTTCAGACATCAGCAGTGGGCTGCCGCCAAGCTACACAGCTGAAAACATCCGCACTTCGAGGCCGGCAAATCTTGAGTCGAACTCAACGCTGTCCCGGACACCGCTGACCAAAGAGCAACTGCCGGCCTATGAAGACCCGGACACCCGCGCGAACCTGGAAAAAGGTTTTGATGTGACAGCCTCGATCGCGATAGCCGCTGAACAGCTCAAACCGGTTGCCACCGAAGGCGACGGTTCGAATGGCAAACCTGGTGAGCTGCCGTTGCTTGGAAATCGCAGATCTCTGGGGGATGAAAACCTTGAAACAGCCTCGATCCCGCCGGTCTTCAAGTCGGACGACCCGGGATTCCGTCCGGCCCCAGATCGTGATGTCCCTGTCAGGGTAGTCGGTCCAGAATACTTTTACGCCCAATAAGCGGCAGCATGTCCTTCATGTCAGGACCGTGATCAAGACCCGTGAGCACACGGCGAAGCGGCATGAACAGCCCCCGACCCTTGCGGCCGGTTTCCGCCTTCAGCGCTGATGTCCATGCCCCCCAAGTCTCCAGAGTCATTTCACCATCCGGGAGAAGCTCTTTTGCCTTGGCGATGAACTCCCGGTCTTCGTCTTCAATTCGGCTTTCAACCGGACCGCCGACAATCTGCCAATAACCTTTGGCATCATTGACGGTTTCACAGTTGCCGCGGATGGCGGTCCAGAAGGCCTCACCACCGCCGACACCCATCTCATCGAGCCGATCCTTGGCATCTGCATACGGCATTTCATGCACAAGGCGCGCATTCAGTCCCTTCAGATCTTCCGGATCGAATTTTGCGGAGGACCGGGACACGCTGGTCAGATCGAATTTCTCCACCAAGGCGTCCATGCTTGGAACGGCTTCAACGGCCTGGCTGGTGCCCGTCAGGACAGCAAGCGAACAGACCGCCATCGCCTCAACACCGGACTCCCGCAGCGACCCGATCGACAAGGCCCCCTTGCGCTTTGAAAGCCCTTCGCCATCCCGCGTGGTCAGCAGATTGTGGTGACCGAAGACAGGCGCTTTTGCGCCCAGTGCTTCGAAGATCGCGATCTGAACGCCGGTGTTCGACACGTGATCCTCACCGCGGATGATATGGGACACACCCATATCGATGTCGTCGACAATCGATGGCAACGTGTAGAGAAACGTGCCATCCGCGCGGATCAGGACCGGATCGGACATGGAGGCCAAGTCTACCGTTTGCTCACCACGGCACAGATCGTTCCAGGTCACTTCAGTGCGCTTGGTCTGGAACGGATCGCCGTCATGGTTCGGCAATACAAACCGCCAATGCGGCTTGCGGCTTTCCGCTTCAAACGCGGCCCGCTCTTCCTCTGTCTGCTTCAGTCCGGCGCGGTCGTAAACCGGAGGGCGGCCAAGCGCACGTTGACGGGAGCGCCGGCGTTCCAGCTCGTCCGGTGTTTCGTAGCACGGGTACAAAAGGCCTGCGGTTTTCAGTTTTTCCGCCGCTGCCTCATAGGCGGCCACCCGGTCAGATTGCCGCTCGATGACATCAGGCGAAATGCCGAGCCAGCGGAGATCGGTTTCGATCGACTCCGCATACTCCTTCTTGGAGCGCTCAAGATCGGTGTCATCGAAACGCAGGATAAAGCGCCCACCCATCTTCTTGGCATAGAGCCAGTTATAGAGGGCCGGACGGCTATTGCCGATGTGAATGTGGCCGGTCGGAGACGGCGCGAAGCGAACAGTAACAGTCATGCGCCTCAGGTACCCGCCTCCCTTGAGCTCTGCAAGTGCAAATGGTGTTTTTATCCCGTTTGGCCGGGCCAGATTTCAGCTTTTCAATCCAACGGACCGTTTTGTCGGTCACGAAGCTTGCGCGACGCTATTGTAAGTCCGCCTATCATCAGCGCGCAGTACCCGCTCATCACCAGAAGCTGACGATCAAAGTCGACACCGGCATCGATCAGAACGCCGACAAGGCCCGGGCCAGCGGCCGACGAAAACACCATCAATGCAAATGCGACAGAGCGGATCGCGCCGATATGGCGGCTGCCGTAAAGCTCTGGCCAAAGGGCACCGGACATTGCCGCGGTAAACCCGCTGCTGATACCGAGAAGGCCCATGAACACAAAGGCTGTTGGTGCCGCCGGGAGCAACGCTAGCACCAGACACCCGGAGAAGAGCGGCAGCAGCACAGCCGGAAGCAGTGCCCGCGCGGAATACCGATCAATCAGGGGTCCAAGCACCAGCGCCGTTGCAATTGCGGTGCCGGCCATAACCGGAAAGGCGGAGGCGAAAAGCTCAAGCGGCCAACTCCGTAACTCAGTCAGATACACCTGATTGAACAAGATGGCGGTTCCGATGAACGGCGGTGCCAGCACACCGGCTGTCAAAAGCCAGAAAATCGGGTCGCGCAGCGCCTCGCCGCGCGTCCATTGGCGCCCTTCGATTAGACCTGCGTCCTGTTCATCTGACCTGGGGATGCGATCTTTGGCAAACAGCAGGGCGAGCAAAGGCAGCGCCCCGAGCACCATGATGCCGGCGGCCAGCGCCCAACTTGTCCGCCATCCAACGACCGCTGAAATCAAAACAAAGCTGGCGGGAAACAAGCTCTCGGCGACAGGAAATCCCATCTGCGCGACAGACACCGCTCGGCCACGTTGCGCTGAATACCAGCGGCCCATGGCTGTCATGGAGACGTGGGTCATCATGCCCTGCCCCGACAGCCGCAATCCGAACAGCACCACGAACAACATGAAGACCGAATTCACCAGAGCCATGGAAAGGCAGAAAATACCGAGGGACACACATGTCACGAGCCCGACGAAGCGAACGGGGAAGACATCGACGCTGCGTCCGATCCAGGGCAACGACACCGCGCTGGCGAGCGTCGCAGCCATATAAAGGAGACCGAAGTCACCATGACTGAGTTGAAATTCCTCGCGCAAATGTCCCGATGACAAAGCAATATAAAAGGTCTGCCCGAACCCGGAAAAAGCGGTCAGCAGAAACCCGCCGGCGAGCCAGCGGGCATTGGTTTGCAGAAACGTCAGATAGGTCATGCGTCTCCGCGGGTTTGAGAAACATTAGGACCGGTCGCGGAAGCGGTTGGTGATCGGGTAACGGCGGTCGCGGCCGAAATTGCGTTCCGTAATCTTGACGCCCGGAGGGGCCTGTCTGCGTTTGTATTCAGCTATATAGAGCAAATGTTCAATGCGATGAATCAGGTCGCGGGAATGGCCACGCTTTTCGATATCGCCGACCGACATCTCTTTTTCGACAAGACATTCCAGAATGTCATCGAGTACGTCATACGCCGGCAAGGAATCCTGGTCCGTCTGGTTTTCGCGAAGTTCCGCCGTTGGGACCTTGGTGATGATGTTGGACGGGATCACCTCGCCGTCCGGTCCGAGCAGGCCGGCCGGTTTGTTGGCATTGCGCCAGGCTGCCAGATGATAGACTTGGGTCTTGTAGAGATCCTTGATCGGATTGTAGCCGCCGTTCATGTCGCCGTAGAGCGTCGCGTAGCCAACCGACATTTCCGACTTGTTGCCCGTGGTCATGACCATGTGGCCGAACTTGTTGGACACCGCCATCAAAATTACGCCACGTGTCCGAGACTGAAGGTTCTCCTCCGTCACGCCCGCTTCCGTGCCAGCGAACAGCCCGTCCAGTGCCTTTGTAAATCCTTCGACGGGCTCCGCGATCGAGACCGTGTCGTACCTGAGGTCCAGCGCCTTGGCGCAGTCCGCGGCATCCTTGATGCTTTCTTCCGAGGTGTAACGAAAGGGAAGCATGATGCTGTGCACCTTGTCCGCCCCAAGAGCATCAACTGCCATGGCTGCGCATATCGCCGAGTCGATGCCTCCCGACAGACCGAGGACAACGCCGGGAAAGCCGTTCTTGGTGACATAATCGCCAAGCCCGAGCACACAGGCACGCCAGTTGGCTTCATCAAGATCGGGAAGCTTTGCCACCGAACCGCTTGTGCAGGTCCAGGCCTCGCCGTCCCGATTCCAGTCGCTGATACCCAGCGCAGTTTCAAACTGCGGCATCTGGAACGCCAGGCTCCGATCCGCCTGAAGCGCGAACGATCCACCGTCAAAGACCAACTCGTCCTGACCGCCCAACTGATTGCAATAGACGAGCGGCAAATCCGTCTGAACCACACGGGCCACGACCACCTGAAGACGCTCTTCAGCCCGATTCTCCCAATACGGGGATCCGTTCGGAACCAGCAGGATTTCCGCACCGGTTTCCTCAAGGCACTCGCAGACCTCGTCGTTCCAGATGTCTTCGCAGATTGGCAACCCGATGCGCACACCGCGGAAGTCAACGGGTCCTGGAAGCGGCCCGGCCTTGAACACGCGCTTTTCGTCAAAAACTCCGTAGTTTGGCAGATCACTCTTATAGCGAACCGCCTTTACTTCCCCCTGATCAATGAGAAGGACGGCGTTGTGGAGATCGCCTGCATCGGAATACCACGGCGTTCCGAGGATTACCGCAGGTCCTCCATCGCCGGTCTCTTCGGCAAGCGCGCGCGCCGTTTCCATGCATTCACGGACAAAGGCCGGTTTCAGAACAAGATCTTCCGGCGGATAGCCGGCCAGCATCAGCTCTGACGTCAAAACCAGATCCGACTGCTGCGCTTTTGCGTCGGCACGCGCCTGACGAACAAGCTCCGCGTTCCCGGCGACATCGCCAACGGTCGGATTGAGCTGAGCAACGGCAAGGCGGAAGGAGTTGATGGTCATGAATCTCGTGCCGGACAAAGAGGAGGTCCGAGATGTACCCTCAAGAACAAAGGGTTGCAATCATGCAAATTCTGAAACGAGCACCGGATTGGCCACAACAACCAGCGAGGTGTGCCAGCTCAAAGAAGTGCGAGAGACTGGTCTTCGGCTTCAGCAGGCTGATCCGGCGCCATGGAGGACAAGTCCAGCACACTGCCGCCTGTGTGACCGGGCATCCCCGGCATGGAAATTCCCGTGCTGCGTCCCTGCAGTTCCTGACGCTGTAGAATTTCGCCAATATGCCGATAAAGAACTGCGGGCGCCACAGGTTTTGCGACAAGGCCATGAATACCGATATTAAGCGCTTCCAGGATGATCGGACGGCGCGCGTGGGCTGTGATCACAAGGACTGGCGTTGTCTTGATGATCGGATCCGTATCCTTGCGCAGGATTCTGAGGAAGTCGGCGCCGCCAAACGGGCTCATGTTCCAATCGCACAAGACAATATCGGGTTTGCGGTCGACGACCAATTCAAGGGCTTCAGCCCCTTCGGTGGCCTCACAGATCGTGCGAACACCAAACCCTCCGACAACGGAGCGCAAGATCGTGCGCATGTGTGGATTGTCCTCCACCACCAGGCACGAAATCTTAGAAAGATCCCACGGTTCGCGCACGCTTCAAAATCCCCTACCCAGAGCGTCCGGTTGACGAGCACCGCCCCCTCTGCGGTGCAAATATCCCACGTCGCACATATGCATCTGGAGCCTTAACCGCCTGTTACCGCGGCGGCAGAATTGACAAAAATCGATACAAAAAAATGAGGGGCAGCCGAAGCTGCCCCTCAAAATTATCAAACACCGGAAAAGTGCAGTCTTAAGCGCTCGCAGCCAGGGGTACTTTCTGCTTGCCGTCTTTCTCTTTCTTGAGGTTTTCAGCAATCAGGAAAGCCAGTTCAAGAGCCTGATCCGCATTGAGGCGCGGATCGCAATGGGTGTGGTAACGATCACCGAGCTGCTCTTCGGTCAGGGCACGGGCTCCGCCGGTGCATTCGGTGACGTTCCGGCCGGTCATTTCAACGTGTACGCCACCCGCATGGGTGCCTTCCGCACGGTGAACGGCGAAGAAGGCTTCGACTTCCTTCAAGATCCGGTCGAACGGGCGGGTTTTATAGCCACCGGCAGAAATTGTGTTGCCATGCATCGGGTCACATGACCAAACCACCGACTTGCCTTCCCGCTCAACAGCACGCACGAGCTGCGGCAGGTGATCGAACACCTTGTCGGAGCCGAAACGGGCGATCAAGGTGAGACGGCCTGGCTCATTGTCCGGGTTCAAAGCGTCGATCAATTCCAGAAGCCCATCCGGTGTCAGGGACGGACCACACTTCAGGCCAATCGGGTTTTTGATGCCGCGGAAGAACTCGACATGCGCATGGTCTGGCTGGCGGGTCCGGTCGCCGATCCACAGCATGTGGCCGGACGTTGCGTACCAGTCACCGGACGTGGAATCGACGCGGGTCAGCGCTTCTTCATAACCCAGCAAAAGTGCTTCATGGCTGGTGAAGAAATCTGTTCCGCGCAGTTGCGGAACGCTGTCACCGTTGATGCCGCATGCGCGCATGAAGGCGAGCGACTCGCTGATGCGGTCCGCCAATTCCTTGTAACGGTGGCCCTGCGGGCTGTCGGTGATGAAACCGAGCATCCATTGATGCACCTGGTCCAGATTGGCAAACCCACCTTGCGAGAAGGCACGCAGCAAGTTCAGCGTTGCCGCCGACTGACGGTACGCCATCGACATACGGGTCGGGTCCGGAATACGGCTGTCCGAGGTGAAGTTGATGTCGTTGATGATGTCACCGCGGTAGCTCGGCAACTCAACATCACCCTTCTTCTCGATATTGGAAGAGCGCGGCTTGGCGAACTGACCGGCGATCCGGCCAACCTTCACCACCGGCTGGCTCGCTGCATAGGTCAGCACAACCGCCATCTGCAGAAACACACGGAAGAAGTCACGAATGTGGTCCGGATGGTGTTCGGCAAAGCTTTCGGCGCAGTCACCGCCTTGCAGCAGAAACCCCTTGCCGTTGGCAACATCCGCCAGCTGGCTCTTCAGAGCGCGCGCTTCACCGGCAAACACCAGCGGCGGATAGGTCGACAGGCGCTGCTCAACATCTGTCAAAGCTGCCTGATCAGGATATTCCGGGACCTGCAGGATCGGTTTTGATCTCCAGCTGTCCGGGCTCCACTTGTCCGCCATAGTACCAACTCCTCATCGGGACGGTCTGTTCAATTCGAACTCCAGACATACGTCCCGCGATATTTTTGTTCGTTTCCGCCCACTCAAACAGAGCAAACGTGCGGCCTTATACACGGCGTTCAGCCTGATTGCCACCCACGCTTCACCGCAAAAATGCCCCTTACGGAACGCTGGCCAAATAGTGTTGCCCAAAGCCCACGGGCGATTGCGGCGGATCAAGGTTTTGACGATCAGATCACCCTACACTTGGCCGACGCTAGCCAGGGAAACCAGCCATGCCGAACCGACCACTCGAACACAGCCACCAGCCTCATGATATCGCCGACAGATTGGCGCGGGGGCCGGATACGAGCTATTTGCGCGACTGGGTCTATGGCGGCATCGACGGCGCTGTGACCACCTTTGCCATTGTTGCCGGTTCTGTCGGAGCCAACTTGTCAACACGGATCATCTTGATCCTTGGGGTTGCCAATCTCCTGGCCGACGGCTTTTCAATGGCCGCCGCCAATTATAGCGGGTCCAAGTCCGAGAATGAAGACTTTCAAAGGCTTCGTGCGATCGAGGAAAAACACATCCGGGTTGAACCGGATGGAGAGCGCGAGGAAATCAGACAGATCTTCAAGGCCAAGGGGTACGAGGGCGATGATCTGGAAGACATCGTGCGCTTGGTAACGTCCAACCGGACCACCTGGATTGAAACCATGATGCTGGCCGAATACGGCGTTTCGGATGGAGGTCGCGCGCCTTTAAAGGCAGCGCTCTATACCTTCGCCGCCTTCGTCCTGTTCGGTGCACTGCCGCTCCTGCCCTTTCTCGCTGACATTGAGGCTAGCGCCGCGCTTGCGTCCGGTCTCACCGCATGCGCTTTCTTCGCGATCGGGTCTTTGAGAGCCCGCTGGTCGCAGCGGCACTGGGTTGGCTGCGGGCTGGAAACAACGGCTATCGGCATGGTGGCCGCGGCCATCGCCTTTCTTGCCGGCCATGGCCTGCAGCAAGTGTTCGGCGGATGAGGCAGGCAGGAACGCCCGCCCCAATCAATGGATCAAACCGATCTTGAGTGCTGCTCATCTCAGGCGAAAAGGAAATCGCCGGCCGTCAGATCCGGTAAGGAAGGACGCCAGCCAGTATCAAGGCGCAATGTCTCGCTACCAAAAGCAATTCTGACATCGGTCCACCAACCATTGGCCGTTATGGAAAGATCGGAGAATTGCGTCACGCCTGCACCGCTCACATCGATCTTGTCGATCCCGACTTCGAAATCCTTGATCTCATCTGCACCATCACCGGATGAAAAGACAAAGATATCGGCGCCAGCCCCGCCATAAAGGGTGTCTGCACCGGCTCCGCCAACGATCACATCGTCTCCGGCGCCACCCTCCAGCGTGTCGTTCCCGGCCCCACCGAGCAACCGGTCTGCGCCGTCCTCGCCTTTCAGATGATCGTCCCCCGCAAACCCTTCCAGCGCATCATTGCCGGATTTGCCCGCAAGCAAATCGTCTTTGCTGGAGCCGAGGATGAAGGCATCGTCGCCCTGATGGCCCGTTGGATCAAACAAGGGGTTTATGTCTTCAACCCAGACAACGCCGCGCGTGAGATCGGACAGGTCCGAGACGATAACGACGCTGTCACGCGACATCTCGGTGTAGAACTCTGATCCGGCGATCGCCTCAGCCACCTGTTCATAGTTGGACGGCAAATGAGCAGTCCAGGCGATCAGGTTGGTTATGTTGCCGCCATCCCAATAGGCGGGTGTTGCGTAGAAATCGTTGAAAAGCACCAGATTGCTCGTCTCATACGCATAGTTTGTATCGTTGCCAAAGAGGTTGATCTGGCCTTCGGAAATAACCGAGGGAACCGGATCATTTTCAATATCCACGCTGAGCACTTCCGCACCGCTGTCCAATACGGAGGCGCCGTCTTCCGGCGTATAATGAGCTGCGAAACCGATATAGTTGGCGGCTTTGTAAAACCCGTCGAAAAAATCATCGCTGCGCTCGGCCATGTTGGTGACAGCACCACCGCCAAGCGAATGACCCGTTACGATCAAGTCTGCTGCGGTGAGACCGTTGGATTCCAGAAGCGTCTTTATGGCCCCCATCAACTCCGGAAACGCCCCGAAAGCATAGTTCGGATCTGCGCTCAGGAATTCCAGGTAATCGATAACGTCGCCAACCGTATCGCTGATGATGTTGTCGATCGTGCCGGTCGTTCCTCGAAACGCCAAACCGATCTGGGTCATGGCACCGGTCTCGTCAAAACTGGCCAGCACATCGGCCTGGGCATCCTTGAACTGGGCCGTTTCGCCCTGAAATGTGCCGTTCCGGTCAATGTCTGCCGCCGGGATGCCGAGATCATCAGGGGTGAGCACCGTCCACCCTTTGGCTTCGATTTTCTGTCTTGCAGCCTCTTCACTGTTCCCTGGCTGCAGGATGTCCTCAATGCCGTGATAGCTGTAGATCATCAGATCCCGCGCTTCCGACACGAGATCCAGAGCCTCTTGCCCCTTGTACTCAAAGAAACCCATGCACTCCTCCCAAGATTGCATTTTCCTAATATACAATCAAATATCAGGAGCTTCAGTTTACGTAAAGGGAAATTTAAGTTTACGCGCGCGCAGACCTCCGCCAGATATGGCGACACCTTAGGATCGAGACATCCCCCCAAGATATTTCTTATTAAAACAAAAGGTTAAGCAGATATCAGGGTCAGCTTCTGGCGTTCAATCTGGTCGTCGAACAGTTGCAAAAGCTTCATGTCGATCTTGACCGCTCTGGGGTAAAGCGGCGCTGCCCGGTCCTGAAGGACAGGAACATGCCAGCCGTCGGTTGTGTCAAAGAAGTGGCTGACGCCCTCCTCGCCCCAGATTTGATGAAACCCAGCTAAAACGCAGTCAAGGTAGCTTTGCAGGATCGGGTGCCGGTCGCATCCCCAGCGTTCGTTTTCCGGCGTTGCCTTGAAGAGAAACAGTTCTTCCGGTCCCGGCTTGCTTTCCGCCTCACACCGGAAAGACGTGCCGATCTGCCCGATCTTTTCATACCGGCTTTCACGCTGCTCCAAGGCCTGCAACCGGCTTTGTTGCTCTCGGGTCATCACGCCCCGGATTTCCGACCCCGGCTCCTGACGCACACTCAAGGCGCAGCGGCCCTGACCGTTTTCCCAGACGCCGCACACACGCCACTCCCGGACCCAGCCCTTTAATCTCCCGGGAACGATCTCGGCCCCATCATGTACCGTTGCGGCGTTGACGAGGGACCCATATCCAAAATATGTGATTGTGATCATTTTTGTTTTACATCCAATCGATTGCGTCCCGTGACCGGAAAGGCTCCCCATGATCGTCCCTTCCCTCAGCCAGAATGAAATAGACCTGATGCGGGACGAGACCCCCGGTGTAAACAGATGCATTCACTTTAACAATGCCGGAACAGGTCTTGCTGCAACACCGGTATTGGACGCTGTCAAACACCATCTTGATCTGGAAGCCACGCTCGGTGGATATGAGGCAGCCGCGGCGGCGCAGTCGGAAACGAACGCATTTTATACATCGATTGCGGCGCTGATCGGATCCACTCCGAACGAGATCGCCTTCATCGAAAATGCAACCCGTGCATGGGATATGGCGTTTTACGGGATCGACTTCCGTGAAGGTGACCGTGTTATCACCGGCCGCGCGGAATACGTCTCCAATTACGTGGCACTTCTGCAGATGAAGAAGCGGAAGGGCATTGAAATCGATCTCATCGAAGATGACGAGACCGGACAGATTGATCTGAAGGCTTTGAAGGCAGCCGTCACGCCGAAAACCCGCCTCATCGCCCTGACCCATATCCCGACCTTTTCCGGGCTGATCAATCCGGCAGAAGATGTCGGCGAGATTGCCGCCCGGCACAATCTTCTTTACCTCCTCGATGCCTGCCAATCTGCCGGACAGATCCCGCTCAACATCAAGGAAATCGGGTGCCAGATGCTCTCGGGAACCGGCCGCAAATATCTGCGGGGACCGCGCGGGACAGGTTTTCTTTATGTTAGTGACGATGTTCTCGATCAGGTGGAACCGCCCTTTGTAGATCTCAAGGCGACCGAATGGCTGGACGAGTCCAGTTATCGTTTGGCTCCGCACGCACAGCGCTTTGAGAACTGGGAACGTTATGTCGCCGGGCAGGTCGGCCTGGGCGTTGCCACCAGCTATGCGATCGGCTTCGGGATGGACCGGATCGGCGCCCGGATTTGTGCCTTGGGGGCACAACTCCGCTCCGAACTTTCCGCTGTTCCTGGCATCACGCTCCATGACAAAGGCGCGCGAAAAGGCGGCATCGTGACCTTCGCTGTTGATGGAGAGACACCAGCGGCAACGAAGGCGCGGCTCGCCGATCACCAGATCAATGTCTCGGTCAGTCAGGCAAGCTCAGCTCGGATTGACCTGCCGATGCGCGGTCTGGACGCGGTGGTTCGCGCCTCGCTGCACGCTTTCAACACGGAGAGTGAGCTGGAACTTATGGTGAAGCTCCTAGCAGATTAGAAGCGGCCCAATTCTTAAACAAACAGTGTCGTAAAGTGTTGAAAACATCGGGTTCCAAGCACTCTTCCGTAAGGAATCTCCCGTAAGATTTTCGCTGAGTGTTCTATCCGCTTGGATAATGAGAAAGACCAGCGTTCTTTGCGGACAGGAGGAGAGTGCCGGACGCATGACGACACGACAGGCGCAACCTGACCGCGGGCCTATCCCCGGTTCCGGCAGCGGCACCGTATCCGGCCGCCAAATCACCATGTGGGTCTATGGGCTCGCAGCCTTACTGATAGTCTTGTCCAGCGGCGCACTCACCCTGATCGCACAGTTCGCGTGGCGGGCCGCCGATCGGCATGCGCTTGAAACAGCTCAAATGCGTTTCCTTGACACCGTGGAAGATCAGTATTGGGAAATTGCCCGCCACCAGATGACCGCCATCCAGCACCAAGATGTTCAAGAGATGCTGACGGGCCCGATGGACCGGTCTGCCGTCACCACCTCCATATTGAACCGCTTCAAAGCTGTCAGTGATCTGGAGCGCACCTATCTCTTGGAAGAGAACGGTGACCTCATGGCTCTTTCAGAAACGGTTGATCACAATCAGAACGGATCAACCGCCCCATGGGAAGACACCGAAAAACTGTCTGAGCTCTTCACCGCAGCCTTCCGGTCCCCAAGTTTCCCGCGGCGCGACCGTCCTCAGGGCCCCTTCCCGCCGCCACGTGCCATGTTTGACGCCTCGATCGCGGCGCTGGCCGTGATCGATGGCACCCCCGCATTGCTGAGCGCGGTTCCGGTTGAGATGGAAACACCGCTGACCGCACTCTCAGACGCCAATCCCCGGTTGCTTGTCAGCGTCTACTCTCTTGGAGAGGCCTGGTTTCAGTCGATGTCGGATCACTATGGGTTTCGTGATCTGACCTTCACCGAAGGTGCGCCTGCCCGCGAACACCCGACGCAACTGCGGGCCTATGGTCCGGATGGCAGCCTTGTCGGCTATTTTCAATGGGACCATTCCAAACCCGGTTTGAGGGTCTGGATGCGCGCCCTTCCATTGATCGTGATCCTGGCGGTTTTGATTGCGGCAATTTCTGTGATTGTCGCCCGCAGGATTGGGCGCTTGTCATCAACGCTGGAACAAAGCGAACGCCGCAATCATTACTTTGCGCATCACGACAGCCTGACCGGCCTGCCGAACCGGCACCACTTTTCCGACCGCCTTGCCTACGCAATCGACGGCCTTCCCGAAAACGGGTTTGCTGTCATTGCATGTGACCTCGACAAATTCAAACCTGTTAACGACACACATGGTCATGAGGCCGGAGATATCGTGTTGCGCGTGACGGCCTCGCGATTGCAGGACATTATCAGCGACAAGGGTGTGGTCGGGCGCATTGGCGGCGACGAATTTGTTATCTTGCTGATGAAGTATCAGGATCAGGCTGAGCTTGAGACAATTGCCAATGAGATTCTGGCTTCCGTCGCAGAGCCGATTGAGATCAATCCAGGACAAAGTGTGAGTATCGGCATCAGCCTTGGCATTGCGCTAGCGCCAAACTCAGGGATGTCGGAAAAACATCTAATCCGGGCAGCCGATACAGCGCTCTACCGGGCAAAAGATGCAGGCAGAAACGCTTTTGCCTTTGCACATAAAGAACCGGATACTGCAATCGATCGCCGGAGCGAAACCGACCGCCGGGCGGGGAGATCTGGTTGATTCTCCAACAACCCCTTTACTTAGGGTTGCTCAACCATCTCAAAAGACACTTTGAACCAGACGCTTTTTGAATATTTACGAGCGACTCTCTCGGGTCGTCACCACTACTAATTAACACTTTCCAAGCTAAAATTAGAACCTGAACGCCTTTGAGACATCCGTGTTGACGCCAACATAAACGCTGGGGAACTTCGGAGGGGCACTGTCTTGTTGGAAGGCGAACGAAACAAGGGCACTCCGCCGGTTTTTAATGGCAGTTTCTCTTAAAGAACGGCGAAGGTGGGAAGAACAGACGTTGGCTGAATTTCGGCGGAGATACTCCGACAGATCGGACAGTGAGTCACGTATCCGTATCTCAAGACTGGCCTTTCTTTTGGCAGCTCTTTTGATCGCGGTTACATCGGTATCGCTGGTATTCGTTGGCTTTGTCGCTTCTCATGCTTCCACACAGCAAGCCATCGCCAACGAAGAACGCCTTTTCCGCAATGCACTGCAGGAGCGGCTCCGGGACATTGTCCGTGAACAACGTACCGTGACTGTTTCCGATGAAACCGTTCGCAAACTGGTCCGGACGTTCGATCCGGTCTATGCCCGCCAGCACTTTCACGCGCTCTGGTCCCGGTACCGGCACAACAAGGTCATCCTGATCTCCGGAAACAATCAGGTTCTGGCCGAGTCATTCCAAGACTACACCCACATAACGAAACGCCCGTCGAGTGAGACTCCTGCACTGGCCCCTGTCATCCGCAAGACGCAGGCACTGTTCGCGGCCAATCGTGTCCGCGTGCCCGGCGGTTTTGGCCACCGGTCACTTCAGGGCCTGGATACAGATCAATATGCGCTGATGGGCGTTATTCGACTCGATGGCAAACCGGCACTTTTCTCCGCGATGCCCATCATGCCCGATGAGTACACTGCGACCCTCCCGGACGGTGGGCCAACCTTGATGATCTCGGTGAAATACATTGACGACACGCTGCTGGAACGCCTGAACTCGCAGTTGAACTTCGCCCGGCTCCGTTTTGAGCCCAAGGCATTTGAGCCAGAGGATGGCCCTTCGCATCTGGTCACAAGCGAGGAAGGCGTGGATGTCGGCTCTTTCCGATGGGAAAGCCAGACCGTCATCGACTCGATCTGGCCGACGGTCATTCCGGTCATTGCAATGCTCAGCCTGACTTTGGGAGCGCTTGCGTTCGGGATTGCCTGGCGGATCGGCCAACTGACCCGGTCACTTCAAAAAAGCGAGGAGCAGAACCGCTACCTTGCCCTTCACGATAATCTGTCAGGCCTCGCCAACAGGCTGCAGTTCAACCGGGTGCTTGAAACTTCAACAGCCGAGCTGCCGAACAAGCGCTTCGCTGTCTTGCATTGCGACCTCGACAAATTCAAAGCGGTCAACGACACCTACGGGCATGCTGCTGGTGACACCGTGATCAAGATCATGGCCAAACGTCTCAACGAAACTGTCGGCAAGCCAGGTTTGGTCTGCCGGATCGGCGGTGACGAATTCATGGTGATCTACCGCGGAGGCACAAGCCGCAAGGACCTCGATACCCTGTGCCATGCTTTGATCAACAAGGCGCTCCTTCCCATTCAAATCGAAGGGGGCAATACGGCGCATGTCGGACTGAGTATCGGCGTAGCCGTTGCCCCGGCGGATGGTACGGAACCGGAAGACTTGGTTGCCCGTTCTGATGCTGCACTCTATCGGGCAAAAGATCGCGGGCGTGGTGTGCACGCGTTCTACGAGGATCTGTTGAAGGACACTTTCATCCAGGAAGATGACGCGTCAGTGAAATCCGGATTGTCCTCACTCAGCGCCTGATCTTGATCCGTTCAATAAAAGCCGCCGCAAACGCTTGCAGCGGCTTTTTTTGCGTTGGCAGCAGCGGCTTCGTGATCAGCCGCGCAAGCGTTCTGTTGGCTCGCGCATTGTGACGAGCTCTTCCGCTGCGGTCGGGTGCACCGCGATCGTCCTGTCAAAGTCAGCTTTGGTTGCGCCCATTTCAAGCGTTATTCCAAGAATCTGCGCAAGCTCACCAGCGTCTGGACCAACAATGTGAACCCCAAGCACTTTCTGGATGTCCGCATCGACAATCATCTTCATGAGCATCTTCTCATCACGGCCTGACAGCGTATGCTTCATTGGCCGGAAGCTGGACTTGTAGATGTCCAGGTTCGGTGTGCGCTCCAGCGCTTGTTCCTGTGTCAGACCGACTGTGCCCATTTCCGGCTGAGAAAACACGGCTGTTGCAATGAGGCTGTGATCCACCGTCCAGGGTTTGTTGCCGAATACGGTGTCCGCGAACGCGTGGCCTTCCCGGATTGCGACCGGGGTCAGGTTTGCCCTGTTGGTCACATCGCCAACGGCATAGATGGACTCAACATTTGTGCGGGACTCCTCGTTGACCTTGATCGCACCGATGGCGTCTGTCTCAACACCTGCTTTTTCAAGTCCGAGCTCCCGCGTATGCGGGCTCCGGCCAATCGCAAACATGATTTGGTCCGCAGCCAGGTTTTCGCCACCCTTGGTGCGCCCGATCAAGGATCCGTCCGACTTCTTTTCGATGGACGAGAAGGTATCATTCAAGACAACCTTGATCCCCTTCTTTTCCATTTCCTCGCGTACAGCCCGTCGCAGGTCCATATCAAATCCACGCAGGATTTCAGGACCGCGATAAATCAGGGTGGTGTCGACACCGAGGCCATTGAAAATGCCGGCAAACTCCACGGCGATGTAGCCGCCGCCGGCAACCACCACACGGTTCGGTAATTCGCTCAAGTGAAATGCTTCATTTGACGTGATGACATGCTCACCGCCCGGCAAGCTGTTATCGACATTTGGCGAGGCTCCGACCGCTACAAGAATGTACTTCGCGGTGATCGTCAGACCCGTGGACAACAAACGAACCGTGTGGGCGTCTTCGATCACGGCGCGGCTGTCGTGGATTTCGACGCCGGTGTTGTCCAGGTTCCGCCGGTAGATCCCTTCCAGGCGCGTTATTTCCTGATCCTTTGCCGCGATCAATTTGTCCCAGGCAAAGCTTCGTTCGCCGACACTCCAGCCAAAGCCTTCCGCATCTTCAAACTCTTCGGAAAATTTGGACGCGTAGACGAACAGTTTTTTGGGAACACAGCCGCGGATCACACAGGTTCCGCCGTACCGGTATTCTTCTGCAATACCGACCCGAGCGCCATGTGTGGCTGCAATCCGGGCCGCACGAACGCCGCCGGAACCGCCACCGATCACAAACAGATCATAGTCAAAATCGCTCATTCAATGCCCCTCGGGATTTGGTATTCGAACGGCCAGCGGCCGCGGCCATGAAGCCCAGATAAGCGCTCAGTCCCTGTTCACAAGGCTTGGCCTTGATCAGCCGGGTCTCCTGAAACGCATACCTTGTTGCACAAAGGGCCGCTTTCGCGGCCCGGTTTGCAGACAGTGCGGGCAATTGCCCCGTCTCTAGATCTGAAACAGCATGCGCAATCTGATTGCTCACGCCGTCATCACTTATTGGTTTGTGGCCGCAGCGCTACGCTTGTCCAATTCTTCCTGCACCATCGCAACGATATCGACGCTCAACCGATCCTGCCAATCGCGACTTGCTTCAACCGAAGCTGCAGTGATGTCGGCAACACTGTCGCGCAGCTTCATGCCGAGCGGCGTGCGGTAAAACTCAGCCAACTGGATAAGCTCTTCCTCAGTAAATGCGATTGCCCAAATGCGGAAGATTCGCTCATTCAAAACGGCGCGGCGCGGCGCCAGCTCCAGCGCAACCTGCTCTACAATCTCAGCGATTTCCTCAGCTCGGGTCGGATCATTTTGCGTGAAAGCGGAAAGCGTCTGCTCGGCCATAACGAACAGGATTGCGTCAAACGGTTCCAGGACTTTAGTTTCCAAGGCAACTGCTTTCGCAGCTTCCAAATGACTTTCTGAAAAGCTGTCCTGAGCAACCGCGCCGCCAGAGATCACGCCCCATGCCAACATGGCGAGCCCAACACCGGCAAACTTCACTGATTTCATTTCCTTGACTCCTTGGCGGTTTTCCGGAGTTCGTCCGGCAACCAAAATTCGCTAAATCGACGCAGGTGTAATCGTCTTTACCCCATCTTCCCCGGCCACGTAAGCCTTGGAGGCAAGATTGAGGAAAAGACCATGCTCAACAACGCCCGGGATCTTTACCAGAGCCTGTGCAAGCGTTTCAGGGTCTTCGATCCCTAGAAGGTGGGCGTCAAAGATGTGATGCCCGCCATCTGTGACAAAAGGATGCTGCCCGGCCATTCTCAGCTGAAGGCTTTGAGGCAAGCCCATTTCCTTAAACAGCGACAGGATGGCCCGCCGCGTGGCTTCTTGACCAAACGGCACAACTTCAATCGGCAACGGAAATCTCCCGAGCGTATCAACGTTCTTTGTGCCATCTGCAATGACGATCATTTTGCCGGAAGCTGCTGCGACAATCTTTTCCCGCAGCAAGGCTCCGCCGCCGCCCTTAATCAGGGCCAGGTTGGCATCCAGCTCATCTGCACCGTCAACGGTCAGATCCAGCTCGGGCAACTCTTCCAAGGTGGTGAGTTTTATTCCCAAACTGGCAGCAAGCTCTGCTGTGCGCTCAGAGGTCGGAACGCCGATCACGTCCAATCCGTCTGCGACACGTTTTGCAAGGGCGTGAACGAAGAACTCTGCGGTCGACCCTGTGCCGATACCAAGGCGCATGCCGGAGGTGACATCATCCGCCGCGCGTTCAGCTGCCTGCTGTTTCAGGTTGTCGCTCATACCTCGCCCTTTCCGGCCTCTGCGTCGCTGGTTAGCGCCGCATTTCCAGCGCCTGACCTCCGATCAGTTCAGATGGCCGCGCGGTCCTTAACATGTCAGGCAAGCACGGGTCCAGATCGTTTCCAGTTTTCAACGAAGAACGGCGCCTGCCAACATATTGGGCATGGTTAACGTAAGGTTCAGACCCTTCTGGAAATATTGCCTGATTGAATCGCAGAACACTCTTTAAGGGCGCGACAAATGTTCAGTGTTAAGATGCGGCGGAAGACTTCTGTTGGCGAAGTCGACTTGGTGCCTGACGACACTCAAGCACACGAGAATCCAGTCTCAGATGGCGACGCCAAAACTGAGAACGCATCCAGCGGCCTGAGCCGTGCCCTCGACAGTCTGGAAGATGACCTTCAAGTTGCGGCGAAAAGCATTGATGCTGCGGCAACCAAAGTGCAGGACCGCTTGGTGGAGCAGGCCAGCACCTTGGGATCCATCATATCTGAAAGCCAAGTCCTGACCAATCAAGCAGCCAAAGCCAACGATAATGTTGGCGAGCTGACACATTCCATTCAAGAACTCTCCGCGGCCAGCGCACAAATCGGCTCCCAGGTCAGCGTTTCAAATGATTTGGCGGTTGAGGCCCGAGATATTGCCGACCAAGCCAATCAAGGTGTTCTAGAGCTTAAAAACGCAATCGAAGATATCGCAAATGTTGTCGGTCTCATCTCCGACATCGCAAAGCAGACCAACCTTCTGGCTCTAAATGCGACCATTGAGGCGGCACGCGCCGGAGACGCCGGCAAGGGGTTTGCCGTGGTCGCCGGCGAGGTGAAATCGCTCTCCGTGGAAACGCAATCTGCCACTGAGCAGATCGCTGCCAATATCACCAAGCTGAACCAGTCCGCTGAAATGAGTATTGGATCTGTTGGCCGGATCATTGATGTGATCGGCCAAATCCGTCCAAGTTTTGCGGCAGTTGAACAAGCGGTGCAGGCACAAGTCGAAACCACTGAAACAGTGAGCCGACAAGCCGAAGATACCAAAAGCTTCGTTCAAGACGTCGTGCGCCACGTCGACCGGATCAACGCCTCTGCCGCCGAGGCTGAGCAAAGTGGTACGCTGGTTCGCGATGCCGGTGACAATATGAGCGCCAGCACCAAGGCCCTCCAGGCCCGCTTTGCCATGATGATCCGGCAGACGGATGTTGGTGACCGAAGGGTTGATGATCGATTGCCGCTGAAATTGTCAGGAACGGCGACCAGTGGAAATGTCACGATGCGGATCGAAACGCGAGACATTTCAATGGGCGGCGTTTTGTTCATTACCGACGCTGACACTCTCCCGCACACAGGCGCTGTGCTGCGTCTTGACTTGAGTGGGATCGGCTCGACGGAAGCAAAGGTCGTAAACGTTACAGATGGCGGATGTCATTGCGCTTTCACATCTTCGGCGGGGGCTTTCAGGAGCGCGCTCGAACAACGGATAGCATCTTTGAAGCAAGGCTTCGCCAAGCAGATTGAAACAGCGCAATCTGGTGCGGCGCGTGTCGCCGCGGCAATGGAACACATGATCGAAAGTGGTGCGTTGTCCCTGGACGCTCTCTTTGACACAGACTATCGGCCGATAGACGGCACCGACCCTCTTCAGGTCTCGACAAGGGCTCTCAGCTCCTTGGAACGCGCGCTGCCGGACATCCAGGAGGAGATCCTGAAAAATAGCTCCGGCATGGCATTTTGCGCAGCAGTCGACCGAAACGGCTACCTGCCAGTTCACAACCTCATATTCTCGAAAGCGCAAAAACCGGATGATTCCGCCTGGAACACTGCAAACTGCCGGAACAAACGGATCTTTGATGACCGGGCCGGCTTGAGCGCTGCCCGCAACATGCGGCCCTACCTTGTCCAGTCCTATCCAAGGGACATGGGGGGCGGAAACATCATTTGGATGCAGGAAGTTGATGCGCCGATCCTGGTGCAAGGCCGCCATTGGGGCGGGTTCCGCACAGCCTATAAGCTGTAACAACTGACGGCCTTTTAACGGCTTGGTTTCCGCCTCAAAGCCAGGCGTCCAATCGCTCGCGGGATCTTGCAGGAAGCCACAAAGACCGCTAGGCAGAACCCTGTTTTCTTATTGCTGAGGGTTTCATGTCTGTACTTGTGTTCGATCTGGACGGCACACTCGTGTCTTCCATGGAAGATCTTGTTGCGACCTTGAATGCGGTTCTGGACAAAGCCGGTCATGGGACTGTTCCTCAGGACAAGGTCGCCAACATGGTTGGCATGGGAGCCAAGATGCTTTTGCAACGCGGTTTGGACTACCTTGAAATTGAATGGTCGGATGAGACGATCATATCGCTATATGAAGACTTCCTGGACTACTACGCCGCCAACATCGCTGTTCACACACGGCCGTTCGATGGTGTTATTCCGGCGCTACAGCGTTTCCGTGCCGATGGCTGGAAGCTGGCGGTTTGCACCAACAAGACCGAGCGCCTCACCCTGCCCTTGCTTGCCGCGCTCAATATGACAGATCACTTCGATGCGGTGGTCGGAGGCGATACCTACGCCGTTTCCAAGCCCCATGCAGAACCGGTCCTGGGTGCCATAAAGCGCGCTGGCGGCACCCCGGAGGGCTCAATCATGATCGGCGACAGTGTAACCGACATCAAAGCTGCCCGCGCCGCGGGCATTCCCGTTGTCGCCGTTGATTTTGGATATACGCCTGTACCGGTTAGTGAACTTGGTCCGGATCGCATCATTTCCCATTTTGACGAACTTGCGGATGCAGTCGCCGACCTTCGAACCTGACATCAGGGATAATGCCAGGAAAGGGCTAACCGTCTCCTGCGTCTAGCAAACTCGCTAGACAGAGCCCTCTTTAGATTCGATGTTGTGGGTGATTAGCTCAGCGGAAGAGCGTTCCGTTCGCCCAGAATACGGTCACTAATTCAATCCTCGCGTCGCCCACCATCTTTCGCGACGCGTTTCTATAAGCATGTCCCTAAGCTGCTCACCAACTTCATCAACTAGCCGCCCGGCCCCGCTTCTACACCGCGGCAATCCCCAAGGGAATTGACCAGTTTCATCAGCGCAACTGTCACAATTTGCACAGCCTGCTAATCTTGCAGGACTGATTCCCGATAAGGCTGAAAACGATGGCAACGCAAACAGCGCCGAATACCATTCGAGACAGACTGCTGAAGGGCATCGCTCTCCAACAGGCCGGCGAGTTCGAAAAAGCGCAGCGCATCTACAAACAAGCAGTCAAAAAAGCTCCGAACAACGCAGATGCTGTCCACCTTCTCGGGGTGACATACCGCCAACTCGGCTATCCGAAACGCGCGCTTGAATACATCCAAAAAGCAATTGCCCTTAGTCCGCAGCAATCGCCTTTCTATGCCAATCTGGCGCGAGCAATGATAGATCTGGGCTCGGATCCAGATAGCTTACTAGCCGTCTGTAATAAGGCCTTGTCACTGAACCCACGAGAACGCGAGGCGCGGAATATCAAAGCCATTGCTTTGACGAAAAAGAAGCAATTCGAAGAGGCAGAGATAATCTTCCAAAGCCTCATTGTGGAGGATCCGGAATACAAAGATGCATACCGGAATTTCGGTACGCTTTTGATGGATGCTGATCGTGCAAACCATGCAGTCAATTTTTTCATTAAGGCAGTCATGCTGGAGCCGGACAACCCAGAGAACTACATTATGCGAGCTCGTGCCCGTCTCAAACTCAAGCAGTACGAACCTAGCCAGTACGAGTTGACAGAAGCATTGGAACGATTTCCTGAAAATGCGGACGTGAAACACGAAGCCGCTCGTCTTCTGTTTTCGATGAACGAGTCAGAACTGGCCGTCTATTACGCCAAACAAGCCCATGAGTCTGACCCGAAGGATTATCACAAGGGCATCACATATGGCGTGAACCTTTTGATGTATGGCGACCACAACGAAGCACTCAAGGTCATGAAACTTGCCAAGAGTTATGCGCCGCCAAGCAATCGAACGGTGGATTGGAACCTCGCACTCGCCTACCTTGCAAACGGCGACTTGAAGAACGGTTGGGAACTGCATACAGCCCGATTTGAAGACCCTTCAGCCCAAATACTTCGGCGCACCTTCGAGGTGCCCGAATGGAAGGGCGAGGACATTTCAGATAAGACGATTCTGGTCTGGGCAGATCAAGGTCTTGGTGATGCGCTGAAAGCAGGTACGATATTGCCGGAACTGATCAAGAGGGCAGGGAAAGTCATTGTAGAACTCTCCGAAAAAGGCGCTAGATATACCCAGTACTGCTTCCCGGAAACGAAGTCCAGGCTCGCACAAATGGACGAAGACAGGTTCCAAACCGCTTTTGACTACGACCTACACATCAATATCGGCGAACTTGTGAAGTATTTCAGACCCACACTTGCTTCTTTCAAGTCGGCGCCTTGCCCGGTCTATAGTTTTGAAAGAGACCGGGCTGTTGAATATTTGAAACGCTTAAAGGGCCATCAGGACAAACCCGTCATCGGCTTCTCATGGCGCTCCAGGAACCTCGCAGTAAACCGGGCCCGTTATTATTTATCGGCCCCGGGAATTGCCCCCGTACTGGAGTCTCGAGACGCGGTTTTTGTAAACCTCCAGTACGCAGCTTTGGAAAAGGAGATCAACTTCTTCAAAGACCGGGCCGGAGACCGTTTCCATAACTTCGATGACGTTGATTTGTTTGATGATCTGCTGGGGGCCGCAGCACTAACAGCTGCCTGTGATTTCGTTGTATCAGCCAACACCAGTGTCGCGGATATGGCCGGCATTCTGGACGTCCCGGCAATCCGTTTTGGTCAGCAGGAACCTGCCCTTCTGCTGGGTCAGAAAAATCCGCCCTGGTATCCTTCCATGACTTACATGCACCCCTACACGGACAAGGCCTGTGCGGACTTCGTACCGGAAATCATCAAGGAAATGGACCGGCAGCTGGAAAACTGGACGCCAGAGCGACGGAACAAGCGTCTCGGGCTTTAGATCAACGCTTAAGCGGGCTTCCGCACAACCGCAACCAAGGTATCGGTGGCGTCGATCCGGTTAAGAGCCGCTTCATAGGAATTTCTAAGGTCAGATGTATCGATTGCCGCGAGTGTGGATTTGTGCCCACCGGGGCGCCCTCTGGACAGCCAGCCCAGATGATTAGACAGCGGATACCTCTGAACACCTTCTATTACGATCTCGGCGAACCCCGAAGCCGCCAATAGCCGTCTCAAGCTGTCACGGGTATGAAGCACCAGATGCTGGCTCCACAAAGTGAATTCTTTAAACTCATCGCAATTCAGTTGGTTTAGCAGAACATCCCCGGCGTGCGGAACCTCAGCGACCATCACGCCGCCTGGTTTCAAGACACGGTGCAGCTCGTGCAGAATGGGAGCGGGCTCGGGAAGATGTTCCAGGACATGAAAACTCAGCACACTGTCCATTGAACTGTCCGGCAAAGCTGACAAGGATTTGTGGCACAATATCCCGGCAGCATTTAGAGCCGTGACATAATCCTGTTGCAATTCCACACCGCAGCAGCTCTGAGCTTCATTGCACACAGAATGGAGAAAGGCACCGTCACCGCAGCCAAATTCGACGATATGCTTTCCGGTCACGAAGGGACGGTAGGCCTCAACACGCCGTGACACATCTACGGTGACTTCATAGTCCCGTTTACCAATCAAGGCTTCATTTGCTTGCCGGTAGTCACCCTCTTGATAGACTTCATCGCCACCGTAAAACCCGTCAATATAGATCACCCCTGAAAGCTGATCGCGATAAACGGTGACATCCTCACGATCACGGGTACGCGTCGCAAAGACCTCCTGCGTCTCCTTACTGGCGACGCCTAATTCTGCCAGCGTGTCATAAATGCTTGCCATCAGCGGTTCCTCAGCATTCCGTTCAGGACTGGTGTCCTGTAGCCCTTGCATATGCTTCCAGTGCCAACCAATCCCGTGGGGTATCCAGATCGATCTCGATCGCATCCGGCAGAACGACAGGGATACTGCGCCCGAAGAACCTCACGCCCGCGGGCACGAAACCATCCTTGCGAAGTGCGTATATCGCACCTGTTTCCCTAAACTCTTTTGGACGGTCCTGACGGCGCTGACGCGGTTTGCTGGCATCATGATTGATCCCCCTCCCCGTTCCGTCGGCCTCGATCTGCCACAGAAAAGCATGCACCTCGACAACAGAAAATGCCGTATCCGCGTCCATTTCCGCACGAGCTGTCACGACCTGATCGATCTCCTCAGATGTCGTCAATGGCGAGGTACACTGCAAGAAAACAACCGTGTCCGCCGCTTGGCATGCATCGTTTTCTGAAATTGCATGCAGGACCGCGCTTTCAGAAGAGGCTTCATCCCCCGAGATATTGTCTGGCCGCTTCAAGGCTGCAGCTCCGTACTCACGGGCAACGCTCAGGATTGCGTCGTCGTCGCTTGAGACGATGACATCAGAGATCGTTTTTGCACCCAGCGCTGCTTTGATGGCGTGAGCGACCAACGGGACCCCAAGGAAAGGCTTGATGTTCTTACCCGGAATACCCTTGGATCCACCTCTTGCGGGGATTATCGCAGCGACCCTTTCCATGCTTCGACCTCCAGATTTACCTCAAAGGCCGGGCGTATTGAGTGCCGCTTTCTTCAGATCGTAAATTGCCATCCGGCGGGCAATCTCGGGCGCCAGGATTTCAGGTTTCCATCCAAGCATTTCCTGAGCCTTGGCATTGTCACCGCGTAGATACACCACGTCGGACGCACGGAAATACCGTGGGTCGACATAGGCAATCAGCTTGCCCGTCTTCCGGTCGTAGCACTTTTCTTCCAGGCCCTCGCCTTCCGAATGAAGATCAAAGCCGACTTCCTGCGCTGCCATGAACAGGAAATCGCGGACCGTGTATTCCGTGTTGGTCGAGATCACGAAATCGTCCGGCTGGTCATGCTCCAGCATCTTGATCATCATGTCCGTGTACTCAGGCGCATATCCCCAATCGCGCACACTGCTCAGGTTTCCGAGCGGCAGCGCGTCTTTACCCTGGAGTTTGATTTCTGCAAGCCAGCTCGTGATCTTCCGGGTCACAAACTCCAGGCCGCGCAACTCGGATTCATGGTTGAACAAGATCCCTGAGGTCGCGAACATGTCATACGCTTGCCGGTAGTTGACCACCAGAGAATGCGCCCCCAGTTTTGAAATAGCGTAGGGACTGAGCGGATTGAAGGGCGTTTTTTCAGTCTGCGGCTTCTCCAGAACGTCGCCATACATCTCAGACGTGGAGGCCTGATAGAGTTTTGTATCCAGCTTCAAGATGCGCATGGCTTCCAGGATGTTCAGCACACCCATGTAGTTCACATCAGAGGTGTAATGTGGAAACTGGAAACTGTCGGCAACGAAACTTTGCGCTGCAAGATTATAGATCTGATCCGGTTTGATTTCGTTCAAGACATTCTGAACATTGGCAAATTCGGTCACTTCCAGAGTGCAGTAGTTGATCTTGTCCCGGATGCCGAGTTCATTCAGACGGCCGGTCTTGGAAGTGCTGCCCCGGCGCATTGCTCCATAGACTTCATGCCCTTTTTCAAGAAGGCCACGCGCCAGAAATGCTCCATCCTGACCGGAAATCCCGGTAATCAGCACCTTAGCCATTTTTTTCTCCTAACTGCCGGATAGCCTTGTCAAAACCATCGCCCTCAGACAGGTGCCCCTGCCAGATTTCCAGAACTTTGCGGCCTGGTCCGTTAATATATTGCGTTGGGTCTCCAAGATCCCCTTCGCCAAATTCAATGCCCTCGCCATCAATTCCCACTGCATCCGCAATGTGGATGTGCCTGGAGAGTGGCATAAGCCTTGAGCACCAATTGCCCCAATCCGCCTTCGAGTAGTTCGCGGACAGGATCAGGTGAGACAGATCCAGACAAACCTCCATGCCGATAGACGTGATGATATCGATGTCATCCTCACCGCAGAACATGTCGAGGACCTCAGCACCGCCGAAATACCAGGCAATCCGAGGGAGCCACTGCGGATAAATCGGAGCTCCGCGATCACGGCCAGCCTTGAGAAGAGATGCATGCAACAAATCGTATGTCGCAGCCTTGCCCGCCGGAAGGATCCGGGAAAAGCTGCCCACGATCGGAACACTTGCCCCTGAGTGCCGCTCAAGCTCCAGAGCCAAATCAACACAGGTTTCGATTACTTTCAGGCTTCGGCTTTGGGTGTCGGCATCCGCAGCCAATGGGTCGATCAGAGTTTTGCTATCGATGTAGTCCGGAATGTGAATTGAGTAATGGCGGTTCAGATCCAAACCCGCCAACCCGTCATCCATGGATGCGCCAAACTTTGCAACTTCTTCGTAGGACAGATGAAGTTCGTTGTTTTTGATTGGAAACCGCGATTGGAGCACGGCGGCATCGTGCAGACGAATTGGTATGGACAGCTGCTTCTCGTCGCAGAACCCGACCAATTCGGACTCAAGCGGCGGTTTCGGTTCGGTGAAATGCAGTTCTGAAATGGCCCCCCCCTCAGCCACTGGCCGCCGAATGTTTGTAAGCTGCCGTTTTTGCAGTTCAGACCAGGTCAGTCCTTTCCGGGGTGCTTTTACAACGACATTGACCTCGCTCAGTGTCTCGCCTGGCTCAATCGCGCGGCTGGCATACAATGATGATCCAAGGTTCTGCATGTTTATACGTTCACCTTGATTGATCTCCCGCTTTCCAGATCCTTGGACTGTGGAATAGGCATTGAGCAGCCGGCACATGCGAATGAACTCCGCCGGGTCAGAAGATGAACTGTCATCAATGCCCTTTCCGTTCTTGTCCATCGTCAAATGGCGTTCAAACACCGTCGCGCCGTTCCCAGCGGCAACAAGGCAAACTTCCCAATCCTGGTCGTGGCTCGAATAGCCAATTTCCGCATCGGTCTTTTGCTTCAGCGCTTCAATGAATTTCATCTGCTGGTTTCCGAGCAGAACGGGGTAGTTCGATATGCAATGGAGGTAGCAAATATCAGGCACATGGCGCGTCGAGTCTATGGCGCGAAAGATATCCTCTTCGGTGTGCCCACCTGTACTCAAGATCAAGGGCTTTCCGAGCGACGCCATTGAACTCACGAGATTACTGTTCATGAGTTCCGCTGACGGCACCTTAAAAAAATCAAACGTATTCAGCTGATCTCCGAAATCACCGGCATCTTCAAATTTGAAGAAACTGATGCCCGCAGCCATCCCTTTGTTTTTGATGTATTGGGTAAGCGCCAGGATGTCTTCAGCTGGAATGTAACTTTCATCGATTTCTTTGCTCAGGATCTCATCGCCAATCTCGCTCACGGCCTGGTAGAATCCGGCCTGACCGCGATACTGGAATTTCACGCCCCATGCGCCTGCGGAAGCGGCAACATCAATAAGCTGTTCTGCGACCTGTGATGACCCGCGATGGTTGATGCCGAGTTCGGCAATAATCTTCATCCGTCCCTATCCCAACCCGGAATTGATTTTTTGCGTGCCTACTCAAAACCCGCGGCGCATTTTCAAAGGTTATTGCATGCAGAACGCCGTGGATATTGAACGGGCTCGCGTTGGGGGATCCGTCCACAGCTTAACTCTGCATTTGCAGAGGTTTGACTGTACAAGGGGTAAATGCAACCGCTGTGTTTGGTTTCCTGAGCCAGGCAAAGAAAAAGGCCGGGTCGCCCCGGCCTTTGTGATTCTCAGTCAATGGAGACGTCCGTTAGCCGACGAATGCGCGTTCGACAACGAATTCTGCCGGCTTGTTGTTGGCGCCTTCGGTGAGGCCCGCTTCTTCCAGTAGCGCCTTGGTATCGCGCAACATGTCCATCGAGCCGCAGATCATGCCGCGGTCAATCGCCGGATCAAGCGGCGGGACGCCGAGGTCTTCAAACAACTTGCCTGACTGGATCAGGTCGGTGATCCGGCCCTTGCTCGGGAAGTCTTCGCGGGTGACCGAGGTGTAGTGAATCAGCTTGTCTTTCGCGAACTCACCGATCAGCGGATCATTGAGTGTTTCCTGAACAAGATCCTCACCATATTTAAGTTCAGCCACTTCCCGGCAGGTGTGGGTCAGGATCACCTGATCGAACTTCTCATAGGTGTCCGGATCCCGGATCAGGCTGGCGAACGGCGCGATCCCGGTACCCGTTGAGAACATGTAGACCCGCTTGCCCGGTACGAGCGCATCGTTGACCAATGTGCCCGTTGGTTTCTTTTTCATCAGAACCGCATCACCCGGCTGGATTTTCTGAAGATGAGATGTCAGGGGCCCGTCCGGCACCTTGATGGAGAAGAACTCCAGCTCTTCATCCCAGGCCGGGCTTGCGATCGAGTAGGCGCGGTAGAGCGGTTTGCCATCGATCATCAGACCGATCATCACAAACTCGCCGGAGCGGAACCGGAAGCTGGACGGCCGGGTCATCCGGAAGCGGAACAGCCGGTCGGTATAGTGCTGGACAGTCTTGACCTCTTCCACGAAAACACCGGCTGGGGCGGCGTCTGCGAGATCTGCGGGTTTGGCAAGTACGTTCATATTTGATCGATCCGTGGGTCTTGGCACATGCAATTAAAGCCCGTGTACCACCAAGTGCACCTTGACTTGAAGCAACATGGGACCACGAAATGCGCTTTCGGCAAAAAAAACATCCAAAAAAGCGGTGTAATGCGGTTTATCCGCTGGCGTCGGCAATGCCCGGCTGGCTTGGGAACAGCGACCTTCCCAGTCTGACCGTCAAAGCAATACCGCAGCGCAACATGTCCACTACTGACACACGACAAGACCAATCTTGTATTGCCGCTCAGCTTCTGGGCAGGTGACGGCCAGAAATTGATCAATGCGATCAAACCTCAAGCATTACCCGTGGATGGTTTACGACAAAATCACGAACATTCGACTTCACGTCGGATTTTATTTGACAGCCAAGTCAAAAACCAACAACTTACTGCAATCAAAAGATAAGCTTCAATAATACCTTCCAATGAGGCAAAGTAAATGTCCGGACGCGCGCACGACGACAGCTGTCAAAAAATAGCATTCGTGATCATGGAGCGTTTCTCCATGAATGCATTCGCGAGTGTCATCGAGCCACTTCGCATAGCAAATCGGATGCTTGGCAGGGACTATTACGTTTGGGAAACTTATTCCCTTGACGGTAATCCCGTGGTGGCGAGCAACGGATGCGAAATTTCCGTAAAAAAATCTATTCGCGACCTTGGCGATGCGGACATTACACTTTTGTGTACTGGCGTCGATGTCGAGCGCTTGCCTCTTGATCCGGAACTCGGCAATAAACTGCGCCGTCTCAATGCCCTTGGCCGGACGTTCGGCGCCATCTGCACCGGCGCGTATTTGCTGGCCCGTTACAATCTTCTCGATGGCCGCCGCTGTACCATTCACTGGGAAAACCTCCGCTCCTTGCGCGAAGAATTCCCGGACGTTGAAGTGACATCAGATATCTTCTCGATTGACCGCAACTGCATCACCTGCGCCGGCGGCATGGCGTCCCTGGACATGATGCTGCGGCTGATCGCTATTCAGCATGGCGCTTACCTTGCGCACGAAGTGGCCGAAGTTGCGCTCTATCAGAACATGCGGTCTGGCGAATCCGCCCAGCGTCATGACATTGAAGCCCGGACCGGGATTTCCAACGCCAAGATCCTCGATGCTATCCGAATTATGGATCTGCATATTGAAGATCCGCTCAGCTGCCAGCAGCTTGCCATGACGGTAAATCTGTCTCCGCGTCAGCTGGAGCGGTTGTTCCGCCGGCACTTCAACTGCACGCCCGGCCAGTATTATCTGCGTTTGCGTCTTGAGACCGCGCGCGATCTGTTGCGGCGCACAAGCCGTCCGGTTCTGGACGTCGCACTTGCCTGTGGCTTTGCATCCACATCGCATTTCACGAAATGCTACCGGGAGCGCTTCTTGTGCACCCCGACAGAAGAGCGTCAGTCCTATCAATGGGCCAATACCAAACCAACATCGAATGTTGGCACAGCGACCCCCATGCGTCTTGTCGCGAAGTAAGTACGGCCATTCCAACTTGCAAATGCCGCTCCGACTGGGGCGGCGTTTTTATTTGTAACCAGTGGGATGGTCTTTATTGTCCAGGCCTTCGGTAGTCTGCCAGGACAGTCTCGATCCATCCTTCGGCCCGAAGCTCCTTGAGCTGTTCTTCGAGGCGGTTGAAAAGGTGCGCACAGGGCGACGTCCTGGAGAACAGAATATGCACTCCATTGGAGACAACCGGCCATTTCAGGTCGATCAGCTGATCCGCCCCCTCACCCTCCTCAATGATTTTCAACCCGTGAAATCGGCCGAGGACGGCATAATCCGCGTTTTCGTTCAGCAGCATCGCAAGCATATCGCGTCTAAAATCCGTTGGAACGGGAGCAATTTCCTGCATCGCGAGATGTTCACGCGCATATTGGTCAAAGTCTTCACCATAAGATCCGCCAAACGGCCTGATGCCCAACCGGCCCTCCAAGTCTGCCCACTTTGCCAAGGGAAACTCCTTGCCCTTCAAAACAAAAATGGCAACTTCGTCATCTAACACACTGGAAGAGTACTGGAATTTTTCTGCGCGCTCTTTTGTCCAGTATGCACCGAGAACAGCATCGAGACTGCCGTTTTCCAATTGAACGATCTGCCGCTTGAAAGGCGTGATAGGTTGGAAGACGACATCTATGCCGACGCGACGCCCGAGTTCGATCATTGTTGCCGGCAGCACACCAGACGCCAAGCCCGTATCGTTTGGTCGCATGATGACCGGATACCAATCCACGGTGCCATTCACACGGATTCTATCGCAGCTCTCTGCGGCTAGGGCCATATCTGCTCCGCCAGCAGACATCAGCAACGCCGCCAGCAGCACTCCTAGCAGGCGAGTGAACCCACGCCGGGATTTAAGAGAAGTATTACATTTAGGACACATGTACCCGGGGTATCGAACCATAGATACCGTTCCTCGATCCTATCGGCCTTCTAAAAACCAGAGCGCCAAGCACCTCTGGTGACACTCAGACAGTCTGCGCATGCATTCCTAAAAAACACAAAACACAACTTCTGAAAACACGCCGGTTGCATTAACGCAGAGACAGGGAGATCAACCGGTTATGCGCCAGAGGCCCAGCGGCACCAAATAGAGCCCGAGGCATAGAATGGCGCCAAGGAATGCGCGGCGGAACCCGACGTCGGACAGACGACCCCGCAAACGCTGACCAATATAAACACCGGTAAGGGCTGGAACCGTCAGGAGTAGAGACTGCACCGCTCCCTCAAATTCGAGAAGGCCGAAGCCGCCCAGCGCGAGCGCCAGCATGACCGTTGCAGACAAGAACAACAGCCCCATAGCCTGTACCAATTCGTCGCGATCAAGGCCCAAAGCCTGAAGATACATCACTCCCGGGACTGTATAAGCCCCCGTCAACCCGGAAAAAATCCCGTTCAACGCCCCAAGAAACACACCAACGGACCGTTCCCATTCCAACGGGATGTGCAAGCGAAGACCTGCGAGCATTGGCACTGCATAAGCAATCATCAAGGCACCCAGGATCAAATCCGGCACACCCTGTGGAGCCTTTGTCAGAATGAAAGTTCCAAGCATAAGCGTTGCAGAGGCAGCAGCAAGAAACGGCCATAGCCGTTTGGTCAGTGCCTTCAGGTGCCCCCCGTAGACCGCTTGCCAGAGGTTGGTCAGGAAAGTGGGCCAAAGGATCAGCACAATGGCCGCTTCAACCCCGACGAACACAGTCATCAAACCGAGGCTGATTGCCGGCAACCCCATTCCAACGGTTCCCTTGACGATCCCCGCCAGAACAAAAACGGCCGCTGCGATCAGATAAAGTTCAGGGCTGTTCATCTAGTAGCGACCGGCCCTCTTTCGGATGATCATTCTGCTACGGTTTCCGCCGGAGGCGCAGCGCTTTTATACCCGCCTGCAGTTTCAAACCCGGCTTGATACGCGTCCAAGATACCGGCCTGCAGCTGCTCTTCAATGACCGCATTGAACTTCGGGAGCAGATCAACACAGGGTGATTTGCGTGAAAACATAAAATGCACCGACCGGCGCGCCGCTGTCCACGGGACATCCTGGATCTGCCCGTCGAACCCAAACGTGGACACCGCTTTCTTCCCATAGCTGCGGGACATCATGATGTAATCGAACCTGCCATCTTTCAACATCTCCAGATCGGCGGCGATGTCGTCAAGCGACTGGCTGTCAATAACAAGGTTATCGGCAGCGAATTTGTTGTTGTCTTTGCCAAGATGCACCCCGTAAGGCGCGCGTCCGCGCAATCCGACGAGGCCATTAAGATCGCGAGGTTTCGTCTTCATGCCTGTCCGGATAAAGACAGTCACCTCATCTTCGTGAACAGGGTTGCTAAGTTCAAACTTGTTGAGACGCTCCTCCGATAGATAGGCTCCCGCGAGCACATCAATACTTCCGTGCTCCAAAAGCGCAAACAGCCGGTTCCATGGCAGGTCCGGCCCATATTCGCTCCTGACGGGTGCCTGCTCGGAAACGGAATGCGTTATTGCCGGGAATATGCCTTTCATTTCGCCAAGGTCGGGTGTCCTCCAAGAAAAGGGCTGCCATTCATTGGCGCCATTCACCTTCAGAACGTCGCAACTTGCATATGCAGGGCCGCCAGCGAAGAGAACAACACTATACGCAACAAGAAATGCGAAAAGCCCCCCGCGCTTGCGTGGCTTTATACTTTGCCCCATTTTAATTGCACACTCCCCAGCCACACCTATAACACGAACAGTGCCCACATAGCTTACGATAGGTCAAGTAAAATTGCCAAGGGCTGGTAAGCCCCTCTGAGCCCCCTGAGCTGAAATCGGGTTTTATTACCGATGTTTGGAATGTTAGATAATGTCATGATGAGTGCAGCCACCCCGATTATTGACAATACAACCGCACGCCAGCTTTTTCTGGATCGCCATAGTCTTGCGGTTCTTTCGGGCCGCACGACCACCGATCGTGTAAGCGAAACAATTTCCGCTCTTGGCTTTGTCCAAGTCGACAGCATCAATACTGTTTCCCGCGCCCATCACATGATCCTTTCCTCGCGGCTTCCCGGCTACAAGGAAACGCATCTCAAACGGCTGCTTGAGAAAGACCGTCAGCTTTTCGAACACTGGACCCATGATGCCTCGGTGATACCTACAGCCTCTTTTCCCCATTGGCGATTGCGCTTTGACCGTGACCGGGCAAAGCTGATTGGGCGCTGGCGCAACTGGCGGCAAAACGGTTTTGAAGAGAAATTCAACGAGGTCCTGAAACAGGTTTCCGAGCACGGACCTGTTTCTTCTTCGACGGTGGGAGAAGATGAGGCCCGCAGCAAAGGTGGCTGGTGGAACTGGCATCCGTCGAAAACAGCGCTTGAGTTTCTGTGGCGGACGGGTGAGCTGTCTGTCTGCCACCGGCGCGGATTTCAGAAAATCTACGACCTGACCGAACGTGTCATTCCCCAAGCCCATTTGGCACAGCGTTTCGACGTGGACGAGACAATCGATTGGGCCGCTCGGTCGGCCCTGGACCGGTTGGGCTTTGCAACATCCGGTGAAATTGCCGCGTTCTGGGATCTGATCACGCCTGCAGAAGCAAAAACGTGGTGCGAGGCCAAGCTAGCAAACGGTGACATTATTGAAACTTTGATCGAAGGCGCCGACGGCTCCCTTCGAAGAAGCTTCCTACTGCCGGAAACGCTGGAAACACTGGACAAACTGCCACCTCTGCCCTCAAGGGTGCGTATTCTCTCGCCTTTTGATCCGGCCTTGCGGGACCGTAAGCGCGCAGAACGGTTGTTCGGCTTTTACTACCGGATCGAAGTCTTCGTTCCCGAGCCGAAGCGGCAATACGGCTATTACGTCTTCCCCGTTCTGGAGGGAAACAGCTTGATTGGCCGGATTGATATGAAGGCCTACCGCGCCAATGACCGACTGCATGTCAGAGCGTTTTGGCCGGAGGTAAAGACCCGGATGGGTAAGGGCCGGGTTGGAAAACTGGAAAGCGAGATCGAACGGATTGCCAGGTTTGCGGACTGCGGATCTGTCAGCTTTGAGCCAGACTGGCTGCGAGTTCCTTAAAGTTCTCGGTTGAGCTTCCTACGACCAAAGCAGCATGACGCTTTGCCGCACAATTTTTGCTAGTGCCAGGATGCATTTAATCTCATTATTTCGAATGTTCGAATTATCCAATTAATGGAGAAGATCATGACAGTCGAACGGGGAATTCTTCTGGTGGTTGGTGCGCTCGTCCTGGCGACTGTGCTGCTGGCTGTTTACGTGAACATCAATTGGCTTTGGGTGACCGGCATTCTCGGTGTGCATTTGATGCAGGCCTCTTTCACCTGCTTTTGTCCGGTGGTCATGACCTTGAAGAAACTCGGTCTGCCGCAACGCCCCGGTTTTTCCTGACACTCACGTGCAGTTTCGATTGCCAAGCTGCCCGTAGCCCACCGGGCAGACCTGGCCTCACCGGATTGCCCGAGCCCACACTTGGGCAATCCGGTCTCTGTTTTCAAAAACACGTATCCAAGTCTACCGGCCTTGGCATGCCGACTTTCGATCATGGACCTCGGTCTGTGTACATCAGCGGGCCAACGCCGTTTAGCTTCCAATCATTGCCAGCTTAAAACCACTTTGCCCGCCTCGCCGGATTTCATCGCCGCAAAGCCTTTCTCAAAGTCATCGACACCAAACCGGTGCGTGATGACGTTGCGCACATCGAGGCCGTTCTGCAGCATCGCAATCATCTTGTACCAGGTTTCGAAAATCTCTCGGCCGTACACGCCCTTGATCGTGATCGCCTTGAATACAATCCGCGACCAGTCGACCGGTGATTTGCCAGGCGGAATGCCAAGCAGCGCGATCCGCCCGCCCATGACGAGGTTTTCAACCATTTGATCGAGCGCGATTTGATTGCCGGACATTTCCAGCCCGACGTCGAAACCTTCCTTCATGCCGAGCTTCTTCTCGATGCCCTTGAGATCTTCGCGCGCGACATTGACGGGTACGACATCTACAACGCGCGTTGCAAGATCAAGGCGGGCCTGGTTTACGTCCGTAATCACCACATTGCGGGCGCCGACATGGCGCGCGACGGCAGCTGCCATGATGCCAATCGGTCCTGCGCCGGTGACCAGCACGTCTTCGCCAACCAGATCAAAACTCAAGGCCGTGTGGACTGCATTGCCGAGCGGGTCGAGAATGGCCCCGATCTCGTCGTCAATCTCATCGGGCAGCGGCACTACGTTGAACGCCGGCAGCCGCAGGTATTCAGCAAAGGCGCCTTGTTCGTTGACCCCGATGCCCCGCGTCTCGGGATCCAGATGGAACTTGCCTGACCGGGATTGCCGGGAATGCTTGCCAATCAGGTGCCCCTCCCCGGAACAACGCTGCCCGACTTCAAGATCGTCAACGTTGCGGCCGACTTCGACGATCTCACCTGCAAATTCGTGTCCGGTGATCATTGGTACGGGCACCGTTTTGGACGCCCAATCGTCCCAGTTCCAAATGTGGATGTCGGTGCCGCAGATCCCGGTCTTGTTGATCTTAATGAGAACATCGTCTGGACCTATTTCCGGAACAGGTGCGCGGGTCATCCAGAGCCCTTCCCGTGGCTCTGATTTTTCCAAAGCCTTCATCTGATTGCTCATGACAACACTCCTGTGGTCTTGCCGGCTTTCGCAAAAGCATCGAGCGCCCGGTCCAGATCTGCGCGTGTCAGCGCCGCATTCATCTGAGTGCGGATACGCGCCTGGCCGCGCGGGACAACGGGGAAGAAGAAGCCTGAGACATAGACCCCTTCCTCAAAAAGGCTCGCCGCCATGGCCTGTGCCAATTTTGCCTCTCCCAGCATAACCGGAATGATCGGGTGTTCGCCGGGCAACAGCGTAAAGCCCAGAGCTTCCAGCCCTGCCCGCCAATAGCGTGCATTTTCAAAAAGGTTTTTCCGAAGCTCATCTCCTTCTTCCACCAAACGGATCGCCTCAAGGCCGCTCATGACAATGGACGGTGGCAGACTGTTTGAAAAAAGATAAGGCCTTGCCCGCTGGCGCAACAGATCAATGACCGGCTGCGGTCCGGCGATATAGCCGCCGATGCCGCCGCCCAGCGCCTTGCCGAGCGTTCCGGTCAGGATATCGACATCCACGCCGAAATGTGCCGGCGTGCCCTCGCCTTTCGGTCCCATGAAGCCTGTGGCGTGGCAGTCATCGACCATCACGATCGCCTCGTATTGCTTGGCGAGCGCGGTGATCTCAGGCAGCTTGGCGAGATATCCATCCATGGAAAAGACGCCATCGGTCGCGATCATGATGTGACGGGCACCAGCCTCGCGGGCTTCCCGGAGCTTTGCCTCCAGATCCGTCATATCGGAATTCTGGTAACGGTAGCGCTTGGCCTTGCAAAGCCGGATGCCGTCAATGATCGAAGCGTGATTGAGCGCATCCGATACAATCGCGTCTTCCGGGCCAAGAAGCGGCTCGAACAGGCCACCGTTTGCATCAAAACAAGCGGCAAACAAGATGGCATCGTCTTTAGCCAAAAACCTTGCCAGGCGCTGCTCCAGCTCGCGGTGAATGTCCTGTGTGCCGCAAATGAACCGCACCGAGGCCATGCCGAACCCCTTTGGATCCATGGCATTTTTGGCGGCTTCGATCAGGGCCGGATGATCGGCCAGCCCCAGATAGTTGTTGGCACACAGATTGATGACATCGCGCCCACCAACAGCGATATGGCCGCCTTGAGGTGATGTGATCAACCGCTCGCGCTTGTAGAGCCCTTCTGCCTCGATTTCCTTCAAGGTAGTGGAAATGTTTTCCAAGAACGCCTGCGACACGGCAACCTCCGATAATCTGGAATTTCATCCATAATAGCGGATTTTTATGCCTTATGAAAGTGGAACTTCCATTATCACGGAGAGGGCGGCAGTTTCACGGATGCAATAAGTCATCCAACAATAACACAACCCTGCGGGTTATATCAGACTTACGAATCTACTTTTGGTTGATATTCTTGAATTGCACACTCGGCTCTCTAAGCCGCATACCCATTGAATACAACCGGGAGGCAAATATGACAGCTTCATTTGCATCAGCTCTTGTCGGCAGCGATGGAAACCTAACTTCGTCACAACATGTGGCCAGTTGCGACCACACCGGCACCGGCTCTTATATGGTCAACTATGATAGCAATTTTTCGGCTGTCACCGGGGCACAGGCCACAGTTTGGGGCGATGGCCTCACTGTTGGCCTGAATATCTTTGCGGAAAACACCTGCCAGGTGAACATTCAAGACGCAAACGGCAACCCGAAGGATGCCGGCTTTTCATTTTTTGTCCCGGGAACAACCTGACGCCTCCCGGGACCTCGTGGCGCCCTGATTCATCCCCTGATCAGGGGCCACACATTCTCAGTATTCGACAGCGCCTCCAAACCGACTGAGAAGCTGCAGCCGCTGGATAGGCACCTCTAGAAACGAACCACCATCAAAATTGCCCGGGCCGGTCCATCGACTGCCTCGATCGTGTGCGCCACATCGGCGGCGTACCGTGCCGTGTCGCCCTTTTCAATCGTCCCCGTTGCAACGCCGGACATCACCTTCAAGGCCCCTTCCTCCGCGATCAATTGCTCCCGGGTTCCCCGCTCATGGGGTTTGCTCTCCAGTTTGCCCCCATCTGTAAAAATGAGTTCATAGACCTCGAACCGGCCCGCGTCCTGAGGCGCGGACAAGATCCGGATCTTGCAGCCATCTCCTGCCCGATCGAGCGCCGGGGTCTGGCTCACTTTCACAATTTCTACCCGATCCTCGACAGCCTCTTCTCCGAGCAGGCCGGCAAAGTCGACATTGAGTGCCCGTGTCAAGTTGAGCAGCGTCGCAACCGTGGGATTGGATTCGCCGCGTTCAATCTGACTGACCATCGACCGCGACACTCCGGAGAGCTTTTCAACCGCCTCAAGCGACAAGCTTTGCGCCCGGCGGGCTTTTTTCAACCGCTCCGGTAAACGGGAAAGAATATCTGAATCTGTCATGACGGAATTTAAATCCGCTTGGCTAGAAAATGCAATTCTGAACCAGTGCCATTCCGCAATTATCGAAGCGGAAACGCCATCGTCGCATCCCAAACTTAGTAGGTCGCATTCAGAACATCTGTTGCACCGCCCTCTCTTCTAGCGTGCGGCAAAGACAACACCCGGCTTTTTCCGGGAAACAAAACATGTCGAGGAAACAGCATGGCCAGTGATATCGAGATTGCACGCGCAGGCAAAATGAAGCCGATCCAAGAGATTGGTGACCGGTTGAACATTCCGGAAGAATCGTTGCTGCCTTATGGCCGCACAAAGGCGAAGATCTCCGCAGACTTCATCGACGGGCTGAACGGCAAGAAAAACGGCAAGCTGATCCTGGTCACTGCAATCAACCCGACACCAGCCGGCGAAGGCAAGACCACGACAACCGTGGGTCTCGGAGATGGTCTCAACCGGATCGGCAAGAACGCCATGATCTGCCTGCGCGAGCCGTCCCTCGGTCCCTGCTTCGGCATGAAGGGTGGTGCCGCCGGCGGCGGCTATGCGCAAGTGGTGCCGATGGAGGACATCAACCTCCACTTCACTGGCGATTTCCATGCGATCACGTCCGCGCACAACCTTCTGGCCGCCCTTATCGAAAACCACATCTACTGGGGCAATGAACTTGGCATTGACCAGCGGCGGGTGGTTTGGCGCCGGGTGCTGGACATGAACGACCGGGCGCTCCGCGAGATCGTCTGTTCACTCGGCGGTGTTGCCAACGGCTTCCCGCGTGAAGGCGGTTTCGACATCACCGTTGCCTCCGAAATCATGGCGATTCTCTGCCTGGCGACCGACCTTGAAGATCTTCAGAAACGCCTGGGCGACATCATCGTTGCCTACCGCCGCGACCGCACCGCGATCACCGCGCGCGAACTGGAAGCCGACGGCGCGATGACCGTTCTCCTGAAAGAAGCCATCCAGCCGAACCTCGTGCAGACCCTGGAAAACAATCCGGCCTTCATTCACGGCGGCCCGTTCGCCAACATCGCCCACGGCTGTAACTCCGTCATGGCAACCCAAACGGCTCTGAAACTTGCCGACTATGTCGTGACCGAAGCCGGTTTCGGCGCGGACCTTGGCGCTGAGAAATTCTTTGACATCAAATGCCGAAAGGCTGGTCTTTCGCCGGATGCCGTTGTGATTGTCGCGACCGTGCGTGCGCTGAAGATGAATGGCGGCGTTGCAAAGGAAGACCTTGGTGCGGAAAACATCGAAGCGGTCCAGAAGGGATGCGCCAACCTTGGCCGCCACATTGAAAACATCAAGCAGTTCGGTGTCCCGGCAGTCGTGGCGATCAACCACTTCACCGCAGACACGGACGCTGAGGTCCAGGAGATCAAAAACTTCTGTGCGGATCTTGGTGTCGATGCCGTTCTGGCTTCTCACTGGGCCAAGGGCTCAGAAGGTACAGCGGAACTTGCCGAAAAAGTCGCAGCGCTTGCAGAAAGCGGTGCAGCTCAGTTCGCTCCGCTCTACGAAGACGACATGCCGCTCTTTGAAAAGATCGAGACGATTGCAAAGCGCATCTACCGCGCCGACGAGGTCCTGGCCGACAAGACCATCCGGGATCAACTTCGCCGCTGGGAAGCCGACGGCTTCGGCAACCTGCCGGTCTGCATGGCCAAGACCCAGTATTCCTTCTCCACCGACCCGAATCTGCGTGGTGCGCCGACCGGCCATGGTGTGCCGATCCGCGAAGTCCGCCTGTCCGCCGGTGCTGGCTTCATCGTTGCGATCTGCGGGGAAATCATGACCATGCCGGGTCTGCCGCGCGTGCCGTCTGCAAATCATATCAAGCTGAACGACGAAGGCTTGATCGAGGGTCTGTTCTGATCTGTCCGGACCAGAACAGAAAACTTGAGGCGGATCCGAGTGATCCGCCTTTTTCTTTTCAAGTCATGGCAGTGCACCAATTCGAACCATCAGAGGCCCTCTGTCGCGAAAGCGACTTGCCGTGTCGCATTGATGATATCGGGCAATTCCCCTTAAGGCGTAAGGTTTTTCAACGTTTACCGGCCACCATAGCCTTTTGGAGCTGCCCAATGTCTGACGAAGACGACATCGACCTGTCGGCCCTGTCTGACGATGAACTCGTCGAGCAGATGCATGATGATCTTTATGATGGTCTGCAGGAAGAAATCCTGGATGCGGTGAACATCCTCCTGGAACGCGGCTGGGCACCTTACGACATCCTGACCAAAGCCCTTGTTGAAGGCATGCGGATCGTCGGCGTCGATTTCCGCGATGGCATCTTGTTCGTGCCGGAAGTGCTCTTGTCCGCGAACGCCATGAAATCGGGCATGAGCATCCTGCGTCCGCTGCTCGCGGAAACGGGGGCTCCCAAAGTCGGCAAGATGGTTATCGGCACCGTCAAGGGCGATATTCACGACATCGGTAAGAACCTTGTCTCCATGATGATGGAAGGGGCCGGTTTTGAAGTGATCGACATCGGCATCAACAACCCGGTCGAAAACTACCTGGCAGCTCTGGAAGAGCATCAGCCGGATATACTTGGCATGTCCGCCCTTTTGACCACCACCATGCCTTACATGAAGGTCGTCATCGACGAGATGAAGGAAAAGGGTCTGCGCGACGACTACATCGTGCTCGTTGGTGGCGCGCCGCTGAACGAAGAGTTCGGACAGGCCGTCGGTGCAGACGGCTACTGCCGCGATGCAGCTGTAGCTGTTGAAATGGCGAAAGACTTGATTGCCCGGCGGCATAACCAGCTCGCCAACCGGGGCTGACGGATCATGTTTGAGGAGGCTCCCGACATGCAGGCGGGTGAGCCTCTTTTCCCGATTGGAACACATGAGGACGCGAACGACAAGATCGGACGCGTCCTTGTTATTGCCTGCGGCGCCCTGGCGCGTGAGATCATCGCTGTCCGCGACCACAATCAGCTTGATCACATTGACCTGACTTGTCTGCCGGCACAGCTGCACAACACACCGGACAAGATCCCTGACGAAGTTCGGCGGGTCATTCTTAAGAACCGCGATATCTATTCCGACATTCTGGTTGCTTATGGTGACTGCGGCACCGGCGGTCTTCTCGACAAGGTATTGGAAGAAACCGGAACCCGCCGGATCGAAGGCGCGCATTGTTATGCGTTCTTTGCCGGACTGGAGACATTCGACCAATTTGAGGAAGACCAGCTCGGCAGCTTTTATCTGACCGACTTCCTCGCCCGGCACTTTCAGACAATGGTGATCGAACCGCTCGGCCTCGATTGGCACCCTCATCTGCGCGACATGTACTTTGCTCACTACACACGGGTTCTCTACCTGGCGCAAACAGATGACCCGGCCCTTGAAGAGGCCGCAAGACGGGCAGCGGAACGTCTCCAGCTTCCACTTGAAATTGAACGCACCGGCTATGGATCGCTAGCACCGTTCCTGACGAAAGAACCTGCGATGCCTTCCCGCTGACATGCGGCACTGCACGGGTCGGTTTTTTACCGTGCAATGCCGCTATCAAGCGACTTGGATTGAGAGCTTTCCGGCAATCATGCTCGAAAGAGGACGACGTTAAATGGCGCAAAAGACAATCGTTTACTGGCGGGACATCCCGGCACAGATCCTGGTGAAAAAGGGCCGCAAATCCGCCCGCCGGGAGCTGCCGGCTGTCTTCATGGAAACGATCGATGCCTGCGCGATGCGTGTCGGCGCCAAAGACAGTGATGCCTATATGGCCGAATGGCGCCGGGCAGAGCCTGTCGATGTTTCCGACGACCTTGAACAGGAAGCTGACACCGCGCTTGAAGCGCTTGTTGCCGATTACCCGAAACACCGCCTGATGGACCTGATGGCGAATGGAGGCCTGGAAAATGACTGATAGCAGCCTTTTGGCAAATGGCCGCCTGCCCGCCTCGACCGAAATGTCGCCCAAACAGGTGGTCGAAAAGACAGAGCTTCTGGCAGCGATCCCGGCTGGCAGCCAGGTCTATGTCACCGATCTTGGCAATGCTCCGGAAGACACGATCGTCGCCGCAGCCAAGACCCTGACCGACAAGGGCCTGACCGCGGTGCCGCATATGGCCGCGCGCCGTTATGCGAGCGTTACCGACTTCGAGCGCCGCATCACCCGCCTGACCCATGAAGCCGGTGTCAAGGAAGTGCTCGCAATTGCCGGTGAAGCCGACAAGGCTGGCCCTCTTACCTCATCCGTTGCCCTTCTTGAAACGGGCCTTTTCGACAAGCTGGGCATTCAAAAGATTGCCGTTGCCGGTCACCCAGAAGGGGCACCGGACATCAAGCCGGACGTCATCAAATCGTTCTTGATGCGTAAGCATGAGCTTGCCGCAGACAGCGATGCGGAGTTCCGGATCGTCACACAGTTCGGCTTCGATCCGCATCAGGTCAGTGTCTGGCTCGACGAGATCCGCAGCTGGGGCAACACGTTCCCGGTTCATATCGGCGTTGCTGGTCCGGCCAAGATGACCACGCTCTTGAAGTTCGCGGCGTTCGCAGGTGTCGAAAACTCGCTCAACTTCTTGAAAAAGCGCGGCGGTGCGGTTGTCTCCATGCTTGCAGGCTACGACCCGAACACCATGGTCGAGCCGCTGGAAGCCCGCGTCACCAGCCAGCCTGACAGCCAGCTCGCCCAAATCCACGTTTACCCATTCGGCGGTGTCGCCAAAACAGCTGAGTGGCTCACCAGCCGCGGGAGCTGGTCCTTTCAAACTTCGTCAACATCTCTGACCGCCAACGAGAGCGCATAAATGACCAGAACAATTGTCGCCTCCGCCACCAAGGAAGTCGTGATCGGCTTTGACCAGCCGTTTTGCGTGATTGGAGAGCGCATCAACCCGACCGGCCGCAAGAAGCTGGCTGCTGAAATGGTTGAAGGTAATTTCGAGACCGTGAAAGCTGACGTTTTGGCTCAGGCTGCAGCTGGCGCCACCATGCTCGACGTCAATGCCGGCGTTACCGCGGTGAACCCGAACGAGACCGAACCGCCGCTTCTGGTCAAAACCCTCGAAATCGTTCAGGAGTTGAGCGATCTTCCGATCTCGATCGATTCCTCTGTCACCGAGGCGATCAAGGCAGGCCTGGAAGTCACCAAAGGCCGCCCGCTGGTCAACTCCGTAACCGGTGAAGAGGAAAAGCTGGAAGCGATCCTGCCGCTCATCAAGAAATATGACGTGCCGGTTGTTGCGATCTCGAATGATGAAACCGGTATCTCCGAAGACCCGGACGTGCGCTTCGAGGTCGCCAAGAAAATCGTTGAGCGTGCGGCGGACTATGGAATTCCTGCACACGACATCGTTGTCGACCCGCTCGTCATGCCGATCGGTGCCATGGGCACGGCCGGGCAGCAAGTGTTTGCGCTGCTGCGCCGCCTCCGTGAAGAGCTGAAGGTCAACACCACCTGTGGCCTTTCCAACATTTCCTTCGGACTGCCGCACCGCCACGGAATCAACGCCGGCTTCATCCCGATGGTCATCGGCGCTGGCATGACGTCCGCGATCATGAACCCGTGCCGCCCACAGGAAATGGAAGCGGTCCGCGCCGCCAACGTTTTGAACGGCACCGATCCGAACTGTCAGGAATGGATCATGACTTACCGCGACCACAAACCGGCGGCGGCCGGTGCGGCGACGGCTGCACCAACAGAGGCTGCAGCTTCCGGCGGACGACGCCGTGGGGGCCGCGCTGCCCGTCGGGCCGGCTGATTGCCAGACTGGCTCGGCAGCACACTTCAAGACCCGGGCGGCTTGCCGATCCCGGGTCTTGCCATGACCGCGCCAGGTCATTGAAAAACTGAACCGAAAACCGCTTGGACACATATAGGACATGTCAGAGAGCACCGCGAAACTCGCCAAGGTTGTTTTCCAGCCCAGTGGCCGGCGTGGCACATTTGAAGTCGGAACACCGCTTCTTGATGCCGCGCGTTCTCTTGGTGTCTACGTGGAATCGGTCTGCGGCGGGCGCGGCATTTGCGGGCGCTGCCAGATCTCCGTGTCCGAAGGTACCTTCGCCAAGGAAAACCTGACGAGCGCCGCGGACCACCTTGAGGGTGCGACAGAAGCGGAAACCCGCTACGCCACCTTACGCAATCTGCCCGACGACCGGCGCCTCTCCTGTCAGGCAAAAATCCTCGGCGACCTGGTCGTCGACATCCCAACCGACGCCCAGACGAACCGGCAGGTTGTGCGCAAACGTGCCGAGGCGAAGACGATTGAACCGGACAGCGCGATTGCGCTGGTGACCGTTTCCATCGACGAACCGGATATGGAAACCCCGCGCGGTGACATTGACCGCCTGCGCGAGGCGCTTGCCAAAGAGGCCGGCCTTGAGACGCTGGCGACCGATCCGGTCCTGATGCCAAAGGTCCAGACAATCCTGCGCAAGGGACATTGGACGGTCACTGCCGCCATCCACACCGACACGTTGAGCGGCCCAACACTGGTGGCGCTGTGGCCGGGTGAAAAACAGGCCGTCTATGGCTTGGCCGTTGACATTGGCTCGACCACCATTGCCGCGCATCTGTGCAATCTTCAGAACGGGCGTACAGTTTCTTCCGCCGGCACCTCGAACCCGCAGATCCGCTTTGGCGAAGACCTGATGTCGCGGGTTTCCTATGTCCAAATGAATCCGACGAAACTGCCGGATCTCGTCAAGGCGGTACGCGAAGCGATCAATGCCCTTGTCGGGAAGCTGGTCGGCGATGTCGGCGCAGAGCGCGCCGATGTGCTGGACGCCACCTTTGTTGGCAACCCGGTCATGCACCACCTCTTCCTCGGGATTGATCCAGTGGAACTTGGCGGAGCGCCCTTCGCGTTGGCCGCCTCCGATGCCATGGTCTTGAATGCCCGTGATCTTGACCTTGATCTCAATCCGGGGGCCCGGGTCTACATGTTGCCGTGTATCGCCGGACATGTCGGGGCGGATGCCGCCGCGGCCACACTCTCCGAAAGCCCCTATTCGCTCGAAGAAACGACACTGCTTGTGGATGTCGGCACAAACGCGGAAATCGTGCTTGGCAACAGGAACCGCCTGCTGGCCGCCTCCTCCCCGACCGGTCCGGCCTTTGAGGGTGCGGAAATTTCCTCCGGCCAGCGCGCAGCGCCCGGGGCCATCGAGCGCATCCGGATCGACAACGACACGCTGGAGCCCCGGTTCAAGGTGATCGGCGTCGACGAATGGTCGGATGAAGAGGGCTTTTCAGAAAAGATCGACAGCGTTGGCGTCACCGGCATATGCGGATCCGGTATCATCGAGGCAGTCGCAGAAATGTATCTCGCTGGTCTCATCACCGAAGACGGTGTGATTGACGGCTCCATGGCGGCAAAAACGCACCGGGTCCGGTCTGAGGGCCGCACATACTCATATGTCATTGCCGAAGACGGCATCGAGATTTCCATACTGCAGACCGACATCCGCGCCATTCAGCTTGCCAAAGGCGCGCTCTATGCCGGCATCAAATTGTTGCAGGACAAGCTCGGCAGCGATCACATCGACCGCATCCGCTTCGCCGGTGCGTTCGGCAGCTACATCGATCCGAAATACGCCATGATCCTGGGGCTTATCCCCGATTGCGCGCTCGACGGTGTTTCCGGCGTCGGCAATGCCGCCGGAACCGGTGCTCGCATGGCCCTCCTCAATCGTGGCTACCGCCGCGAGATCGAAGAAACGGTCCACAACATCGAGAAAATCGAAACGGCGCTGGAACCCAAGTTCCAGGAGCATTTCGTCAACGCCATGGCCCTGCCCAACAAGGTCGATCCCTTCCCGAACCTGCGCGACGCAGTCGAATTGCCCGAACCCAAGACACCGGTTGAAGCGGAAGGCACAGGCGACGGCCGGCGCCGGCGGAGACGGCGGGGCTAAGCAACGCTACATGCTTAGGGGCAATCTCATAGTGTCATCGACATCCACCCAAATCCAATCGTCATCCCGGACACAGCACAAGCGTAGGCCCCAGATCCACTCGATCACAGAGGTACGGAGGTAAATTCGGGTTTCTGCGGCGAGCGGAGGAGCGAGTAGATCCCGGCTCGGTGGCCGGGATGACCGGTGCAGAATATCCTGCGCTATTCTTGCACCCACCCATCCCCCTTCCCAAATCACCAACCAACCGTCATGGTGCGGCATGAGTAAGATGTTTGAAGAACTGGATTATGCCCCGACACCGATCGGGGCCGTGTCTCTCCGCCGCCGGCATCTTCTGGCGCTGAAAACCGACGTTTTCGAAATTCTCCTTGGAGAAGAACACCTGATGTCGAGCCTGTTCACCGCCTCCGAGGTGGCACTGGCGGATCTCGGTGTGGATGCTCTGTCAGGCGATGGGTTGGAGGTGTTGGTCGGCGGGCTCGGCCTTGGATACACCGCACAGTCGGTTTTGGCCCATGACACTGTCTCCAGCCTCACCGTCGTCGATCTTCTGGAGCCGGTCATCCGCTGGCACCAAGAGGGTCTTGTCCCGATGCAAACCGAACTGGTGGATGATCCGCGCTGCCAGTTGGTCGAGGGCGACTTCTTTGCCCTTTCAGCCTCTGAAGATGGTTTCGACGCCACCCGGCCGAAGCGCCAATACGACACCATCTTGATCGATATCGACCACACGCCCGAGCGGTTGCTGCATTCAGGGTCCAGGGGCTTCTACACCCAGGAAGGCTTCACTGCTGTGCAACGCTTTCTGAAACCCGGTGGTGTCGTTGGCCTCTGGTCGGACGAAGCTCCGGATGCTGCCATCACCGCCAAACTTGCAGAAGCCTTTGATGAGGCATGGGCGGAGCCGGTGGTGTTCGAAAACCCGCTTCAGGACGGGCGCGAAGTGACGCAATCCGTATACCTCGGGCGGAAGGCACACAGCTGATAACGATCGGTGAGAAAGGCCGCCACTTTTCGGGAGGGCTAAGGCGCGCCGCTACCCTTTTGTTTTCAGAATCAGTACTGTGGCGGGCATGATCAGACAAATCGTTCCCATTACGGCGCTCTTGTTCGGCTCCGCGCTTTTGCTCTTTGCCGGCGGCATTCACGGCCTCATCCTGCCGGTTCGCGGAGCTGCGGAGGGATTTTCCGCAAGTTCGCTAGGCCTTTTGGGAACCGGTTGGGCGATCGGCTATGTGCTCGGGTGCATCTTCGTTCCCCGGCTGGTGGGGGCCGTCGGTCATATCCGAACATTTGGTGTGATGTGCGCCTTTGCCGCCGTCTCGATGCTGTTGCAGGCGCTCCTGGTCGAGGCCTGGGCGTGGATCCCGATCCGGGCCGTCTCCGGGTTCTGCTTTGCCGGGGCTGCGATGATCGTGGAATCTTGGCTCAACGACAAGTCCGAGGCCAACACACGCGGCACCATTTTCGGTGTCTACACGATGGTCAATCTTGGGGCTTTAACAGCCGGGCAGATGGTCATCTCGCTTGGCGACACGATGAGCTTCCTGTTCTTTGCGATTGGCGCCATTGTCTATTGCCTGGCTCTTGTGCCAACCGCGTTGTCGACGTCCGCCTCGCCGGCCCCGCTGACTTCGGTGCAGCTCAATATACGCGTCCTTTGGAACAATTCTCCGGTGGCCGTGGCGGCCGTGTTTCTCGTCGGGATCTCCAACGCCGCCTTCGGGACGCTGGCTGCCGTCTATGCCGGGCGGGTGGGTCTTGAACTGACGTCGATTGCGCTTTTTGCCAGCATCCCGGTCCTTGCAGGCGCCGTCGCCCAGATACCGATCGGATATTTGAGCGACCGCATGGACCGCCGCATCGTTTTGGCCGTTGTGGCCGCTGTTGCACTTGCTGCCGATATCGCCTTCGTGGTGCTGCTCCCCGACAGCCAGCTCACGAACCTTTTGCTGGTTGCCGTGTTCGGCGCGGCGATTTTTGCGATGTACCCTGTGATCGTTGCCCATGCCAACGACCATGCACCTCCCGGTACGTCCATTCAGGTGTCTGGCGGGCTTTTGATGATGTTCGGCACCGGCTCCATCATCGGGCCGCTGATTGCCGGTGTCATGATGACAAGCATCGGCCCGCAAGGCCTGTTTATCACGACCATCGGCGCTCATGTGGTCATGATTGCCTTCACGCTTTGGCGCATGACCCGGCGGGCGGCGGTTGCCGAAGAAGACAAGGGAGCCTTTCAGGTCAGCGCCCCTGCCCGCATGGTCACACCAGAAACCGCAACACTTGCGGCCGGCGAGGGCGAAGCTCTGCCGCTGGAAGACGCCGATGTGGGAACGTCCCCTTCAGAGGACGAACAGGTCTAGCGGCACACCCTTTGTTTAGGAAGGCCAACGGGCATAAAGGTAGACAAGATATCCGCCAAGCAGCACTGCGCCCTCGCGCCGGCCGATCCGCAGGCCGGTTGCTGCGAAAATCACGAAGATCACCGAAACGCCAATCATGACCGGATTGTCGAAGCTGATGATCTGGGACGGTACTTCGCTCGGCGCAATCAGAGCCGTCGCACCACCGATCCCCAGAATATTGTAGATGTTCGACCCGATGATGTTGCCGAACGCAACGTCTGTCTGACGTTTCAGCCCGGCAACGACTGATGTCACCAGTTCCGGCATGGAGGTACCGATCGCGACGATCGTGAGGCCAATGACTGTTTCCGATATTCCAAAACCGCGCGCCAGGCTGACAGCGCCCTCCACCAGGAACTTGCCGCCGAACACCACCAGCGCCAAACCGCCCAGCGCGAGCAGCAGCGCGGCCACCAGACCACCTTTCGGCTGGGCTGGAATGTCCAAAACCGGATCCGTCTCGATCAACGCCGTACTTTTTCCATGCACTGCGCCTCGGTTTTCCTGAACGGCTGCCCGCTCCTGCCGGATAGCCATGTAAATGTAGGTGCATAGAGCTGCAAGGAAGACCCCGCCAACCAGCCGACTGGCATCCATGACGGTGACAACGCCCGCAAAGACCAAGGTGACGGCCAGCATCACCGCAGCATCGCGTTTCAGCGCCGTGGACGACACGGCGATCGGAAACAACAGCGCCGCAACACCGCCGATCAGCAATATGTTGGCGATGTTCGATCCGACAACATTGCCATAAGCAATGCCAGGCGCGCCCACAAGTGCGGCATGCACAGAGGTAACAAGTTCTGGCGTCGAGGTGCCGAACCCGACCAGGGTCAAGCCGATCACGAGCGGCGACACCCCCAGATGCGTCGCGGCATTCACAGCCCCACGCACCAAGAACTCTCCACCAATGATCAAAAGAAATAAACCGCCGATCAGCGGCACCGCTATTTCAAACACCTGGAGCTCCATGACCCCGAGAATACCAAGACCTGCATCTGGTTGTTGTCATGACCGCCCACAAGATCAAGAACCGCAATAAATGTGGCGCGCAGTTAGCCGATCAGAGCACCTGTTTTTTGCCAGGCGAAAATGCCATTTTCTACCAGCATCGATGGCGCGACATAGAATTTGTGTTAGATCTTAATTGTATAAGAGCGGTTTTCTATCGTAATAAATACTGACTATATATTATACACTCTGCAATTTGATAAAAAACAAAGCATTTAAGGCTGAAAACCGTATAGTCTCCGATAGATCTTTTGGGATTCTGGATCGCGGTGGGCAAACGCTTCGATGGACATTAAGATTAGTCAAGTCTACCCGAAACAGACATTGCGCCGCCCCGATGAGTTGTTTGAAGAGGTCGAGGCGCTGGCCGGCATCGGCTATTGGGAATGGGACGAGATCGGTGACAATTGCACCTATTGTTCCGAACAGCTTGCCCGCATGCATGGTGTCACCGTTGAAGAATTCTTACGACGCGCGACCTCCCTGCACGCTGATCTGGAATGGGTGCACCCGGATGACCGGGAGCACTACAGGACCCAGACTCTTCGGCTTAGACAAACGCAAAGTATTGTCGAACTCGAATACCGTATTATCAAAACCGGCGGAGGAGAGATCTTTGTCCGGGAACGAGGTGTCGCAGTTGTCGATGCCGACGGTACACATCTGCGCTCCTACGGGTTCATCCAGGATATCACGTCACTAAAATCTGCCGAATTCGCCCTCCGCGACTTGCATCAGCGTCAGGAAGAGATACTCGAAGAGCGCACCAGAGCCTTGAAACTCAGCGAAGAGCGATATGCATTTGCTATTTCAGGGGCTAGTCAGGGCGTCTGGGAATGGGACCTGAACGACGAGCACAACTACTTGTCCGAACAATGGAAGCTGCGGCTCGGCTACACGGAAGAGGACCTTCCAAATGCACCGGGCCTTTTCATCAAAATTGTTCATCCTGAAGATCGCTCAAATGTTGAACAAGCGTTCCAGGCACACCTTAAAGACCGCGCTCCGTTCGATGTGCCGCTAAGGCTTTTGCATAAAAGCGGCGAGCAAATCTGGATACGAGCGCTTGGACATGCCGTTTGGAACAATGAAAACCGTGCAACCAAGATGGGCGGCACGATCAGTGACATTACCGAATACCGGAAGCTTCTGGACAGTGCCCAATATTATGCACAGCGTGATCAGCTAACCGGTCTTTATAACCGCCATTACTTTATGCGGATTGCGGACGACCTTCTGCACAAAAGTTCCCCCAATTGCCGGTCCTGCGGGGTCGCGATCATCGACCTTGACGACTTCAAGGAGATCAACGATTGCCACGGCCATCCTGCCGGTGACAGCGCGCTCATCGTCTTGGCCGAAAGGCTCGTCGACTACATAGGCGATACAGGGATCGTTATCCGACTGGGCGGCGACGAATTTGCGGTCGTTTTTTCTACCCATTTGAGTTGGCAGGAGACGGTTCAATATTTCAAACGTTTGCTTGAAGAAATTTCAAAACCAATAGCCTGGAAAGGTTTTTTGTTCGAGTGCTCAGCATCACTAGGACTTGCAGAGAAAACACACGCCAACGGTTCGGATGTGAACGACCTCCTTCAGCAAGCCGACCTTGCCGTCTATGACGCAAAGGCGGCGGGCGGAAACGCGGTACGTTGCTTCTCGGAAGCACTCCTTTCCACCGCCGTTAACCGAACAAAGATCCTGTCTTCTGCTCGGCGAGCCTTATCCGAGGAGCGCTTTGTGTTGTGTTATCAGCCAAAAGCGGATTTGAAGGCGCAAAAGCTGGCCGGTTTTGAGGCATTGCTGCGACTAAGCAACGAGGACGGCACGCTGCTCCCCCCAAGCAGCTACGCTGAGGTGTTCGAGGACAGTGTGCTCGCGTGCCGTATCGGAGAGATGGTGCGTTTGTGTGCCATCGAACAAGCTTCATCATGGCTCGCAGCGGGACATGATTTTGGCCATATCGCATTCAACATGTCGCCGCCAGAATTTCAGGCCTATCAGCGTGAACCACAATTTGTCGATCGATTGATCGAGGCCATTTCCAACGCGGGGTTAAAGCCAAGCCACATCCAAGTAGAAGTCACCGAAGACGTTCTTCTCACCAGGAAGCGTGAAAACGTCTCCGGTATCCTTCAGCGCCTTCGGGAAAATGGTATTACCGTTGCGCTGGATGATTTCGGAACCGGGCATGCCTCTTTGCTGCACTTGAAAGAAAGCGAATTTGATTTGGTGAAACTCGACGTGTCATTTGTTCGCTCAATGCTGACATCCGATGTCGACATGGCGATCGTTGAGACAATCACGAAGCTCGCGGCCAAGCTTGGCAAGCAAATTGTTGCCGAAGGCATCGAGACACAGGAACAGCTTGCTGTACTTCAAGGCCTTGGCGTAGCGTTCGGCCAGGGCTTTCTGATCGGCCATCCCGTTCCCGGCGATGCCGTGCGCTTTCCGTCAAATGCTTTGAAATAGGACCTAAGCACCAAAAACCGTGGCTTGGGCCTTTCTGCTGTTATCCACTCTTATCGGACCGTTTGCCAGTCCCCTCTGTGCCCTTCGGGGTCAAACCATAAATCCCACGCTCCACCCGTTCGAACCAACCGTAGTGATCATCCGCCATAATCCGTGTGGCCCGGTCAACGCCGGTCGCTTTCGCAACCGCCGCGCCCCGGCTTGGACCGTTTTCACTTAAATACTGAGCACATCTCATGGCATCTTGCCGATAGGCTGTGACGAGCGTGACGCGCGTGGAGCCGCCGGTATTCGGGTCTCCGACACGGCGGGCAAATTCACGTAGAAGCCGGTCTTTCCGCGGTTTCATCTTGCGCGGTGTGAAGGGCGCTGGATCAGCATGAACTTCGACCAGCTGATCTGCGAGCCGGACTGTTATAAGTCCAAGCCCCAGCCTGCGTGCGAGCTTGAGATTGTTCTTTAGCGCGGCTTGAAACCGGCGCCCGCTCCCACGCGCAACGGCGATATAAACGGAGTCGGTCACCCCTTGCCGGTCAATGGCCTGGTGAAACAGGCTGAGGGTAAAGCCGGTCTTCAGTTCCACGATCACCGGATCGTCGTCACCCCGGCAAGCCACAATGTCGGCTGACCCTACTTCGGCCTTCACCTCATAACCCTGTTTTTCCAAAAATGCCTTGACCGGCTCATAAAGCTTGGTTTCCAGAAAGCGTGCCATGGGTGCGATCCTATGGCTGCGCCAATAGCGGGTCCAGCAGCGATCTGAGCCGGATGCAGGTTGACCACGACTTCCTTGCATTGGATGCAAACACCGGATGATGCCAAGAACTGGAAATTTTGACCGTCCTCTTGCAGTTGCCTCAATTGTTTCCCATGTCGCTTTCATCCCCGGACGGCCCCGCCCGGATAGCATTCCTAAACTGGGATCCAGACAAAATGGAAATCATACAACCTGCTGCGGTCATGGCCCTTTCTGCCGCGGTCTTCGGGTTTATCATTTGGGCATATTTTCGCGTTTCCGGACACTTCCAGAGCGAGATCCGCGATCAGAAAGGATGGGGAAGCGACCGCATTTCTATCTTGCTTGCAATAGGTCTCGTGATTGGCTTCACGGTCAGCTACATCGAGATTTTCATCTACGCATTCAGGCTGCCCTTTTCCGGTGCCGTTGATGTCACCATTGGACTGGCTGCGGCTCTGATCGCGATGTCCGGAGCTTATGCTGTACAGGCATACAGCGAAAAGCGTGCGATCAGGGCAAGTCGGTCACGAATCTGAAGGCCACACACTCAAGGATCGAGAAAAAATCTTTCGCGCAAATTGCGCCACATCTTCTCGCCGACCATACAATCATAAGGCTGGCCGAACGTGATCTGCGCCCGGTAGACGCGTGCAGGTTCTTCTGGAACCCGCCCCCCGATTTCAAGGACCAGTTTCCGGCGAACCGCTTCTGGAAACTGGGCCCAATCGTTTACCGGGATTACAAAACTGCCCGGCCCGCCAATCACGCAGCGGCGGTAGTATTCATCGAGATCCGGAATGTTGAACTGGCCGCCAAACCCGCCGGTCGTCATCAATGGCAACCCGTTGATCACAAAACCAGCCTCTACAGCCAGGTCCCGGGCACGTGTCACAGCGATGCCCTGATTGTTGGGCCCATCGCCTGATATGTCGATAACCAGCCGATCCGCCTGAAAAGGGACATCCAGCAGCAACTTCGACGCATACCGGATCGCACCTGATATAGAGGTTCTGCGCTGACCAATGGTCTGATCTTCGCTGATGATGGTTGATACACTCTCAGCGTCTTGCGGCGTTTCAATGAGGGTCCAGGGCACGATCTCGCGAATATGCGCATCGTTGGCCCATTCAAACATGGTCAGTGCAATCCGGCCATGAAGCCCCTGCTCTACAGCTCGAATGACTGATGGATGCGCAATCGCAGCGGCATATCCGTCCCGCTGTATGGCCAATTCTTCCGCCGACATGGACCGCGAGACATCAACGGCCAGAACGAGAGCGACGTCGACGGGTTGAGCCGCTTTGACGGAAGCTGAACCAAATTGCCCCACTAACAAGGCGATCGCGGTGATCAGGGTTGAGACGAGGCTCTTCATAGAACTGAGAATAATGCAGTCCGGCCCGCCGACCAGAGGAAATCCTCCGCTTTGTGTCAAATGATCGTCAGGAACGAATATTGACTGCAACCTTTCGGGTACTCGCCGACGAACAGGAGTTCAGCTATAAGGCTTTGAAATAGAGACCTCAGGGAGTTTTCCATGACCGACGCTGCTGCAAACGACATGGCCGAAAAACCAATGCTGGCAACGCTTCTGCATGAAGGTGTGTACCGGATCGTCATGCAGCGCCCGGAACGGATGAACGCGCTCTCGAGCGAAATGATGAGCGCTTTGTCCGCCGAACTGACGAAAGCGGCGGAGAACCCGGATGTACGGGTGGTTCTCCTCGGCGCAGAGGGCAAGGTCTTTTGCGCAGGCCACGATCTGAAGGAACTGACGAGTGCGCGGGCCGAAGCTGACGGCGGCAAGGCGACCTACGAGCGGATCATGCGCCAGTGTTCGGACCTCATGCAGCAGATCGTACGGCTGCCAAAGCCGGTCATTGCTGTCGTGACAGGTGTTGCAACCGCTGCCGGGTGTCAGCTGGTCGCGTCCTGCGATCTGGCAATTGCGACAGATACCGCCACGTTCTGCACGCCTGGCGTCAATATCGGGCTTTTTTGTTCAACGCCGATGGTCGCACTCAGCCGGAACGTTGCTCCAAAACAGGCGATGGAAATGCTCTTGACCGGCGAAAGCATCGACGCATCGACCGCCAAGGAATTTGGCCTGATCAACCGGATCGTCCCGCGCGACTACCTGGAGCAGGTCGTTCAGAAATACGCGGAGAGCATTGCGTCCAAGTCGGCCCATACCGTGAAGATCGGCAAGGAAGCCTTCTACCGTCAACTCGAAATGCCATTGTCTGAAGCTTACGATTTTGCGGCAGAGACGATGGTTGGGAACATGATGGCCCGCGATGCCGAAGAAGGCATCAATGCTTTCCTGCAAAAGCGCAAACCGGAATGGACGGACAGCTGATACAGATGGACCACGACAGCTATTCCGACACCTACATCAAGGGCATTCTGGATGAGGTGAAGACCATCGCGATGATCGGGGCGAGCGCGAATACCGTGCGACCGTCCTACTTCGTGCTGAAGTACATGCTTTCCAAAGGCTATGATGTCTGGCCGATCAATCCCGGACAAGCGGGCAAGGAAATCCTTGGACAGAAGGCCTACGCGTCTTTGGAAGACCTCCCGGACACGCCGGACATGATCGATATCTTCCGGAATTCCGAGGCGGCGGGCCAAATTGTCGATGACGTGATCGCAAGCGGCAAATTGCCGAAGGTTATCTGGATGCAGTTGACTGTGCGCCACGAAGAAGCTGCGCAGCGAGCGGAAGCTGCGGGTATCAAGGTGGTCATGGACCGCTGCCCCAAGATCGAATATGGGCGCTTGTCTGGCGAGATTGGCTGGGCCGGTGTCAATTCCCGGACACTCTCCTCAAAGCGCCCCGCCCTGAAAGCCGGTTTCCAACACAGGGGCTTGTCGCCGACAAAAAAGACCTAAGTTCTCAGCACCTATTGGGCACAATTTATCACCAAGGAAAGCCCAAATTTCATTTTTTGGCCTCAGAAACAACTATCTGGAACGGCAATTGAAAAAGGTCGCTGGCCACTTTTGTTTTTGCAACAACAGTGACGGTGCAAATGTCTATTTGGCTCAAAAACAAAACGATTTTCTGACAAGCCGTATAGAAAAAGGTAACCAAGAAAACACCCTCTGATTGCACTTCACTCGAGATCCAATCAAAGGTATTGTTAAGAGATCAGCAATGATTAACAGTTGACTAAACTGTTAGCAAAATCTTTTGCCCAATCTTTATATCCCGAACAGACACTTTAACGACTTGTTGACCTTTTCCCGCAGGAGGCATTCATGGTCGATCCGTTCACGCAGTTCACTATCTATCACCTGGTTGTGGTTGTCGCCATCGTCATGGTGCTCATCTTCAGAGCTATTTCAGATTGATATCGGTGACGAAACTGCAGGCTCCCTAAACGCACTGTCCAGAGCTGGCAAAACACGCACTGTCGCAATACACACCGTGTAATGAGTATTGGCTGAGTTGGGCTGGCCAGTTTGATCGCCCTTCTTGGAAGTCAGACACTGCATGTATTGTAATGCCCGATCACATGTAATTATTTACATTTTTCATCAATATTCTTGAAATTTTATTTTTCATTTCGGAACGGGTTTTACCAATTCCTCCACACGATCTGTCTATCTTATACTTCATCACAGAAGTTCCATGTTGGGATCGGATGAGTTCATGCTTTACGATGTCATAGATACGGGCCTCCTCGCTTTAGTGATGCCACTTGCGGCCAGTGTTCTGCTGTTTGGCATTTATCTCGTCATAAAAACCGACATGAATTTGGAGCGCGATGAACGCTCGCCGCGGCGGTTTGTCAAAACGCCATAAGCGTTGCAGTACCCGACCCAATTATCTTTCAGAAAAAGAACGTTTTTTCCGTTTTTTCGCGGTTTCAGAAATCAATCCTTTGACCTCCCGCACGGCTTTGACCAAACTGCGCGCCACATATCCAAGGGAGGTTCTTTATGAGCGAAAATATTCCAGGCTTTTCCACGCTGGCCATCCACGCAGGCGCGACACCAGATCCGTCAACAGGTGCTCGGGTCACACCGATCTATCAGACGTCTTCATTTGTCTTTGACGATGTCGACCATGCTGCGTCCCTGTTCGGCCTTCAGGCCTTTGGAAATATTTACACCCGCATCACAAACCCGACCACTGCCGTTCTTGAAGAACGCGTTGCAGCACTTGAAGGCGGCACTGCTGCGCTCGCAACCGCTTCCGGTCACTCGGCACAGCTTCTTTGTTTCCATACGCTCATGCAGCCGGGCGACAATATTGTGGCGGCCAACAAGCTCTATGGCGGCTCCATCAACCAGCTGAACCACTCTTTCAAAAGCTTCGGCTGGGGCGTGAAATGGGCTGATCCATCAGACATGGCGTCCTTCGAAGCGGCGATTGATGACAAGACCCGTGCAATTTTCATCGAAAGCCTTGCCAATCCAGGCGGGATCATCGTCGACATAGAAGCTATTGCCGCCATAGCCAAGGCAAAAGGCGTTCCGCTGGTTGTCGACAACACCATGGCGTCTCCGTACCTGTGCCGGCCGATCGAACATGGCGCCGACATTGTCCTGCATTCCCTGACCAAGTTCATGGGCGGCCACGGCAACTCCATGGGCGGCATTATCGTTGACGGTGGATCCTTCGACTGGTCCGCATCAGACAACTATCCGCTTCTGTCATCGCCGCGTCCGGAATATCAGAACATGGTTCTGCACGAGACCTTCGGCAATTTCGCTTTCGCGATCGCTTGCCGCGTTCTTGGTCTGCGCGATCTGGGCCCAGCAATTTCGCCGTTCAACGCTTTCATGATCCTGACTGGGATCGAAACCCTGCCGCTCCGCATGCAGCGCCATTCAGACAACGCGAAGAAAGTCGCGTTGCATTTGTCCGGGCATGACAAGGTCAAGTGGGTGTCCTATGCGGCCCTTCCGGAGGATCCGCACCATGCGCTTCAGCAAAAGTACATGCCGAAAGGTGCCGGAGCTGTCTTCACGTTTGGTGTTGAAGGCGGGTACGACGCCGGTGTGAACCTTGTGTCCAAGGTCGAGTTGTTCTCGCACCTTGCCAATATCGGCGATACGCGAAGCCTCATCATTCACCCGGCCTCCACCACCCACCGCCAGCTGTCAGATGACCAAAAGACATCTGCAGGCGCCGGTCCGGATGTTGTCCGGATCTCGGTCGGTCTCGAAGATGTCGATGACATCATTGCTGACCTTGAGCAGGCGCTCGCTGGCTAACAACTAGCCAACGGACAAAAAACAGCCCGCCGGTTTGGCGGGCTGTTTTCATTTCCAACTCTGTACATCCGTCAGTTCCGGATCGGGTACTCGCCCTTCAAGGCCGCCATGTAATCAATCGTTGCCGCGATCACGAAGACCGCAAAGCCCTGGTGGACAAGCGCCACACCGAGCTGATGCATGGACAATTCTCCGGTGTAGTTTCCAAAACCCAGCAGCGTGACGATCCCGAAAACCATCTGCAGGAAGACAAAGGCCGCCAGGTGAAACGCCGGCAAACGGATCCGTTTGGCATCCGTTACAACGCATGTCCGCCACACCAGAAAAATCGCAGCAGCACCCAGAAGATAGGCAACCATCCGGTGTTGAAACTGAACGGTCAGGACGTTTTCAAAGAAATTCAGCCAGACAGGTGACTGCATCAACAGACCCGACGGGATCATCTGACCGTCCATCAGCGGCCATGTATTGTAGGTGAAACCGGCGTTCAGACCCGCGACAAGACCGCCAAAGAACAGCTGGAGGAACAACAAGCCTGTAAACACCCAGCCAACCGGCAGCAAAGCGGAGCGTGTATCAGCGGGCGGCGCACCATGTGGCGCCAGTCGCCTGGCAATCCAGAAAAGATACGCAAAGATGATGAAGGCCAGGGTCAGGTGGGTCGCGAGGCGGTACTGGCTGACATCTGTTCGCTCCACCAAGCCGGATGCGACCATCCACCAGCCGACGAACCCTTGCAGACCGCCAAGAGCCAGACCAACGACCAACCGTGGTTTCAGCCAGGGTTCAATCCGCCCAGACGCCCAGAACACGACCATGGGTACAAAAAAGGCAACGCCAATAACCCGTCCGAGCAGCCGGTGTCCCCACTCCCACCAGAATATAAACTTGAACTCATCAAGGCTCATGCCCTTGTTGATCAACTGGTATTCCGGGATCTGGCGGTATTTTTCCAGCTCTTCCTGCCACTCCGCCTCTGTCAGCGGAGGGATCACGCCGTGGATCGGTTTCCATTCCGTGATAGAAAGCCCGGACTCGGTCAAACGGGTCGCACCACCCACAACAACCATCACCAGAATGAGAAAGCAGACGCCGTAGAGCCACCAGCGGATCATCGCCCGGCTTGAGCGAATGAATTCCTGGTCCTTGATGTCTTTTGTTTGGCCGGCCGTTCCCAGGCTGCCTGCGGACATTGTCATTGCCCTGTTGTCTCCAAAATTCGTCTACCGGTTTGACCTTTGGTATCGGGAGATATAGGTGCTGGGGAAAAGCGGCAAGCCTTTGTGGCCGGGTCGCGGCAAATCATCGCTCTTTGGGTTACAGAACGGGTCAAGAATGGTTCCCTCGCTCCGCAAGTTTATCGGTATGGTCGCGCTCGTCTTGTTCGTGATTGTCTACGCTCTGACCGCAATGGTGGTCGGCGACTCGCCCCGATTGCAGGAATCGTCGACGCTTATCCAGTTCACTTACTTTGCGATTGCTGGTCTTGCTTGGGTCATCCCTGCAGGCGCCATCATCTGGTGGATGGAACGCGGCAAAAAGAGCTGACCGCGATTAGGTTTTAAGTTCGAGCGCGCAGTCCAAAACCGGACGTCAGCCATTTGGCAGCCCGGTAGAGCGCAAACGGCGCGCCGGTTAGATACTGATCGACAAAGGCCGGGTCCTGATAAACCCCGTTGAGCGACACACGTGGCAAAAGCATCAGGTCCCGCGCGCTTGCCGATTGCAGAACACCTGGAAATGTCGTGACCGCCGAGGCAAAGCCGAATTTGCCGACAACCTCGGCAGAGACTGCGTCAACCGCGTTGTGTTTCCCATAAGGGTACGCGAAGTGTTTGGGCCGCTGCCCCAATTCCGCTTCGAGCCGTTCAAGACCCTTTTCTATATCCTGCCGTGCAGCTTCTTCGGTGAGACGCGCCAGGGCAAAATGATCGTGCGTGTGAGCGCCAATCGTGACGAGTGGATCTGACGCCAGTTCCCGCACCTCATCCCAGGTCATCATCTCCTGATCCGCGAGCTGAGCGAGGTCAATTCCGTACTGGCTCGACAAAGCCCGGATGATTGCACGTTGATCCGCTTCGCTCACATCGTTTTTCAGATGAGCGACCAGGCGATTGAAACAAGAACACTTTTCGTCGACGCTTTCGCAAACTGTCGGCTCGTCTGGGTCAGACGAGAAAACGATCTGATCATTCGCGGCAATGATCAGCTCCAGCGCCAACCACCATAGCTCACTCGACCTGTCGACCAGACCGCTTGCGACAAACACGGTGAAAGGTGCACCAAGTTCTCTCAGGACCGGAAGCGCATATTCCAGATTGTCCCGATAGCCGTCATCAAAAGTCAGAACCGCATACCGTTCCCGGCCATATCCGGATTTCAAAAGGTCAACCGCTTCATCCAAAGCGATGATCTTGTAGCCATTGGCCCTGATCCGCTCCACCGTTGAACGAAGGAACTCGGGGGAAATCTCAAGGTGCCGGTTGGGCTGAAAACCACCAGAGCGCGCAGGCCGAACACGATGCAACATGAACACAGCGCCGCAGCCTTGCGTAAAAGGTGCAAAGAGTTGGCTCAGTCCCGTCGTCTGCAGAACCCGGAATGCGTTGGTAATTGCTGTTTGGCGAATGCTCATCAGCCGCTCGGCCCGTGTGTTTGGAACCGGTCCATTAGCGCACCTTTTCTTTAAGAATTATTGATATTTCTCGCTAGAGTTTGGTCGAATGAGCGCACCACCAAACATAGCTAACCACCGTTTAACCAATCCCGTTTCATTGAGTGATCTCCCATGTCAGCCGCCGCAATAGATATCTCTGGCACCCACCCCGGATCGGGTTCCGGGAAGGACGATCTGCAACTGACAGAAGACCTTGAAGAACTGGCGTCGGAGTGGACCCAGCTCGAGAGCGCAGGGATCGGAAATCCCTATCACGGTTTTCTCTGGTGCAAGGCTTTCCAAGACACATTGGGAACGGCAGAGCGAAGCCGCCCATTGATTGCACTGCTGCGATCGGCAGGACGCCCGGTTTTGCTGCTACCGCTTTCTCTTTTCACACAAAACGGTATCAAGGTTCTCACCTTTTTAGGCGCGCACTTCGGCAATCAGAACACGGGGCTTTGGGACAAGGCTTTCTATGAAGCAGTTGGGCCGGAGACGATCCTCAGTGTTCTTGATCGGGTTTGCGAGGAGAGCAGTGCCGATTGCATCGACTTGCAAAACGTTCCTTGCCACTGGAATGGCCGGCCGCACCCTCTGGTCCTAGACAATGCGCAGTTAAGCCCGAATCCGCTCTACCGCGGGTCTGTCACCGATACATTCGAGGACGTTTTCAAAGCTCTGCACAGCAAGTCTGCGCGCAAGAACCTCACCCGGAAACAGCGACACCTCCTAGAAGCCGGCGATTATGAGATCCGGATTTGCCAGCAACCGGCGGAAATAGAAGCCGGGCTTGAGGCATTTCTTGAGCAGCGCGAGGCGCGCGCTCAGATCACCGGCATCCCGAATGCTTTTTCCGGCCCTGCGGCGAAGGCGTTTCTGCGTCAGGCAACTCGAATTCCGGCCCTACCCGTGACGCCGGACACCACGAGCGCGCCCCTCAAAATATGGACCCTGTCGGTCTCAGGGCGGATCAGGGCAACATATTTGTGCGCGCGAGATGAGGGCACACTCCATGCCTATTCGAACAGTGTTGCGCATGATGAGTTTTTGAAAAACAGCCCGGGACTGGTTCTGATACGAGAGATCGTGGAGAAGATTTGCGCCGACCCGGATACGAAAACGCTGGACCTTGGCATAGGCGAGGAGCACTACAAGACGAGCTGGACCCACCCAGAACCGATGTGCGACAGCCGGTACGCCAGAACAGCCAAGGGCAAGATCTATTCCGCAGTCCAGACGGCAAAAACACGCCTGAAATCGCGAATCCGCAACTCGGACCGGCTGTGGCCGATGATCAAAAAACTCCGGCAGATGCGCACATCTGGAAACTAAGCTTCCTTAGCCCCTGCCCAACAAATTGGCGCGCATTCACGCAGCGTGGCCATCTCCATTACGCCGCGGTCCGGAACCAGGTCCGCCCGCAATAACGATCTCCACATCCGCACCGGTGTTATGTGCCAGAAGGTTGGCTGCGCTTTCGAGTTCGTGATTGTGATCTGGTCCACTTGCAGCGATCAGCACACGATCCGCAAAGCTCAGCATGCGTGCGCTGGCAAGCGTTCCATCGATCGCCCCAAGATCCACAACGATGGTGTGGTAGGTCTTCTTGATTGCGTCGAGCGCGAGCTTGAAGCGATCGGACTCAACCATTTCATCGGTGATCGCGACACGGCCGGCCTCAATAATATGCGCCTTCGACCCGGCATCCCGGTAGACGACCTTGGCAAACGGCGCCGCACCAGAAACAATGTCTGAAAAGCCCTCCGCCCCTCGCGAATTGAACTGTTCCGGAAAGACTTCCAGAAACAGGGCTGTATCGCCCTTGTCAGCTGCCCGGCGGGCGAGGTCAAAAGCGAGCCTGTGTGAAAGATCCGGCTCATCAACGCTCAGTACAACGATCCGGCCGGTCGGGTCGACGTCAGAAGCCGCCTGCGGCCCGCTTGATGGAAGAGGCGCTGCAACCGGGATGGCGACATCATCCTTCTCGGGCTCCTCAACAGGATCGTTCCGGGTTGAACGCATTGTGCCGAGCCAATCTGGCGCAACGTCCTGGTCATAGTTTCCTTCGCGTTTCGATCGACGACTTTCCGGGCTGCTGGCCTTCCTTGGCGCAGGTTCGGGGGCAACTGTGCTGTCATCGGCGAGATGGGGTTCCGCCCGTGGTTCGTTCGGCTCTGCGCCCGAACCGATTTCGCTGCCGAAACTGTAGCCTTGGTATCCGCCTGCATAAGACGGGCCCCACGTAAAAGCCCCACCGGTGTCCCGCGCTGGCGGCATGGGAGCAGATCCGGCTCCCGGATTGGTTGCCCTCTGGGGCTGGGCGGGTGAGTAAAGAGCCCTACCCGTGAGCAATTCGCGCATGATCACGAAGGCAGTGCCCAAAATGAAGGTGACCAGAGCTGCAATGATGGTGCTGGAAACTACCTTTGGAGAGAAGGGCTCAACCGGGACATTGGCCCGGGAAACGATGCGGGCATCGGCTGGCAGGAGCTGGGACCGCAAGCGGGTGTCAGCTTCTTGAAAACTCAAGAGCAACTGGTCAAGTTGCGCAGCCTTTGCATCGGCTTCCCGCTCCAGTTCGCTGAGGCGGGCCTGGTCGGCATTGGATTTCGCCGCAGCGACTTTCAGTTCGTCAAGGCGCCGCTCGAGGGCCAACGCCTGCTGGCTTGCGACTCGCGCGTCATTCTCCAGACCTTCCAGCACTTTCAGAGCTTCGGAGCGAATCTGCCGATCATAGTCACTGAGTTGGGATTGCAGGGCTTTGATCTGCGGGTGGTTGGGCAAAAGCGTGATCGACAGCTCGGCGATGTTGGACTGGATTTCAACCTGGCGTTCGCGCAAACGCTGGATCAGCTGGGAATTCAGGACATCCGTTGCGGTCTCCAAGGAGCCACCGGAGTTTAGAAGCTCGCGAATCAGTTCGGCCTTGGCCTGCGCCTCCGCTTTTGCAGCCTGCGCCGAAGAATAGTCGCTGCTCGTATCCGCCAACTGCTGCTGATTAAGAGGGATGTTGTCCGCACCGATCAACAGGTCGGCCCGCGCCCTGAAATCTGCGACGGCTTGGCGGGCCGATTGCACCTTCTTTCGCAGTTCGACAATTTGCGGTTCCAAGGCAGCGGATGTGATTTCTGTCGTCTGCCGTTTGGCGCTGGACTGCAGCTCCAGAAACTCGTCGACAATCGCGTTTGCGACTTCGGAGGCCAAAAGCGGATCTTCAGACGCATAGTCGACGGCGATAACACGCGATTCGTCGAGACGATAGACTTCCAGGTTTTCATAGTAATGCTTGAGCACGCGTTCTTCGGCAGAGTCGCCTGAAGGCTCACGATCAAATCCAAAAATTGTCAGGACCTTATCAAGAAAAGACATCCCTCCGCGGGCACCGAACTCCGGTACGGCGGCGAGATCCATCTTCCGGACGACCTTGCGGGCAAGGTCTGTTGCCATCAAGAGCTGGATCTGACTGGCAACGCCCTCGGTATCCAGCAAAGCGCGCTCACCTTCAACACCGCGGGTCCCGCCCGGAATGTTGATATCCGTGCTTTCGATCAGAACCCGAGCCTCGCCCATGTATTTGGGTGCAACGAATTGCAGGGCGATTAAAACGACCATCGTCATCAAGAGGGTCAAAGGGACCAGCCACAGCAATGACCGCGCCAAAGCCTTCAAAAGCCCGCCGAGATCCAACGCCATATCGCCGTCTGTGTAGGTCTGCCGCCCAGATTCCATATTACTTCTCTCCAGATACGCGGCGAATAATGTCTGATTATGGTAAGCGTTCGGTTAAGCTTCAACACGGCTGGCTGGAACAGCCGTTAATTTGTGTATACGCATTATTGACATGCCATCTGTTCGCTTCATTCCGCATTCACCCTCAATTAACCATACCTTGCGATCCTCTTGCCGAATTGTAGGAGAGTCGTTGATGCGAATGAGAGCGCTTCTGGTACCGGCCTTGTGCCTGGGACTTGCTGCGTGCAGTGGGTACCGGCAACCGCCGACAGCGTTTCATGAAACTTTGACCCAGCCGTATCGCCTGGATTCCAGCGACCGGTTGCGCATCATTGTGTTCGGTCAGGACGATCTCTCCAACACCTATGTCATTGACCAAGCTGGATATATTTCATTCCCGCTGGTCGGAAGCGTCGCCGCGCGCGGCAAAACCCAACAAGGACTTGCGGCTGAAATTTCTGCCAAACTGCGCCAGGGCTATATCCGTGATCCTGACGTCTCCGTTGAGGTGGACACCTATCGTCCGATCTTTGTCATGGGCGAGGTGCAAAACGCGGGCCAATATAACTACGTCGCAGGCATGACAGTCCAGAACGCGATCGCTACTGCCGGTGGATTCAGCTCTCGGGCCCGCCAGGAAGACGTCGATATCACCCGCCAGATTAACGGTGAAATTCTAAACGGACGCGTTCCGATTTCGGATCCTGTCCGACCCGGGGACACGATTTACGTTCGGGAACGGTATTTTTGACAAGCCGCGAGTTAACCGCGGACTCATTTCCCTTTGCTAGGGTGCATCCTGACTGCTGAACGGGCTCAACAAGAAGCCTGAAAGCAAAAACAGGGATATTGCACCATGACAACGCCTCCAATGCGGATCGTGCATTGCGTCCGCGCGCCGGTCGGCGGAATTTTCCGTCATGTCCGCGATCTGGCTCGCTGCCAGGAAGCTTTAGGACACAAGGTTGGCCTTATATGCGACAGCACAACGGGCGGCGCCTTTGAAGATGCCCAAATCGAAGAGCTGCGCTCTACGTTGTCCTTGGGGCTCGCCCGGTTTCCCATGCGCCGCCAACTCACGGTTCAGGATTTCTCGGCAACCCTCGCCCTATACAGACATATCAGGGACCTGAAACCCACGGTCCTGCACGGGCATGGCGCAAAAGGCGGTGCCTATGCCCGCCTGATCGGCACGTATCTCGGGCTGCGGGGCCAGAAACCAGCACGCATCTACTCCCCGCACGGGGGCAGCCTGCACTATCATCCGCACAGGCTTGAGGGCCGTGTCTATCACACGCTCGAACGCCTTCTGGGGCGGATAACCGACGGCCTGATTTTTGTCTCCGATTATGAAAGCGCTGCTTATGAGACAAAGATAGGCTCAGCAAGCGCTACAAACCGCATCGTCTACAACGGACTGTCCAAACAGGACTTCGAGCCGGTTAGTGCCAATGAGGACGCAGCCGACTTTGTCTTCATCGGCATGTTACGTGATCTAAAGGGACCGGACCTCTTTATCGAAGCGCTTTACAATTTGCGCCTGAAGCTCGGGCGAGCACCGTCTGCTATCCTTGTTGGAGATGGCCCGGACGAAGCGCGATACCGCGAAATGGTCGAGAAGCTCGGCTTGACCGGGGCCGTGACCTTCACAGGTCCGATGAAAGCGCGTGAGGCCTTCAAACTTGCAAAAACGGTCGTTATTCCATCGCGGGCCGAGGCCATGCCTTACATCATTTTGGAGACGGTCGCGGCACAACGTCCCCTTATTGCGACCCGCGCAGGCGGTATTTCGGAAATTTTCGGCAAGTTTGCCAACCGCCTCATCGAACCTGGTCACATCACACAATTGACCCTTGCCATGGAAGACGCCCTGGCAAACCCTGAGAAGAAACAGGCAGAAGCCGTTGAAATGCGGCCCTGTCTTGCGGAGACCTTTTCCACGGATTTGATGACCGATCGCATCAATTCGGTCTACATGGATGCACTGGGGATCGCGCCAAGCGACGTCCCGGCCCAACAATCTGAGCTCACGGCCAATCAAGCCACTTCCCTTTCATCTGTCTATGCGAGATCGAGCCAGCGATAATGAGCGAACCCGCATACGATAGAGCCGAACAGGGGACGGCAGCCAGCGCACCAACGCCCGCCGCTCAACCGGGCGTCAGGGGGCACCTTGAAAACCGGCTGCGTCAATCTCCTCTGGCATCAAGAGAAGCGACCAAGATCTCGTTTGAAGATTTTGCGAACACCAATCTGTCGCTTGATGCGCTGGATATTGCCAAAAATCTCGGAACACGCGGAGTTTCGGTTCCGGTGCTCGGAGGCTCGGTTCGTTTTTTTGATATTCTGATCATTCTTGGCTCAGCTGGGATCGCACTTCTGACCGGGCCCGGTGCTGGCAGCCCAACCGGCATCCATGCGCTCGCCGCTGGCTTGGCAGTTCTTTTCACGCTCGCCTTCTTTCAAGCGTCCGATGTCTACCAGGTTCCTGTCATGCGTCAGCGCCTGGCCCAAATCGGCCGGGTGTCGGCAGGCTGGACACTGGTCTTCGCAATGTTCGCCGTTTTACGAAGTGCGACTGGTATTGGGTCCAGTGTCTCTGACGCCTGGATTGGGGCCTGGTACAGTATGGGCCTCTTCAGCCTTTGCATCTCACGGCTCGTGCTCTCGCGGTTGGTGCGGGGCTGGACGAAATCTGGAAGCCTGGAACGCCGCGCGATCATTGTTGGTGGCGGTACGGCCGCCCAGGAACTGATCCACGATCTCGAGGCCCAGTCGGACAACGATATTCGGATCTGCGGCATCTTTGACGACCGTTCCAACGACCGGTCTCCGCCGGTTGTGGCCGGCTACCCGAAACTCGGCAACATCAGCGCTCTTGTTGAATTTGCCCGCCTTGCCCGCATCGACATGCTGATTGTCTGCATTCCCTTGCGCGCAGAAAAACGTGTTCTGGAGCTTTTGAAGACCCTCTGGGTTCTGCCGGTCGACATTCGTCTATCGGCACACACCGACAAGGTGCGGTTCCGTGATCGGGGCACATCCTTCATCGGAACGGTCCCCTTCGTCGATGTCGCTGAAAAGCCGATCGCCGATTGGGATATGGTTGCCAAGCGGATCTTCGATGTTGTGTTCTCGCTGATCGCGATAGTTTGTCTTGCACCGGTGATGATTGGAACCATTATTGCCATCAAGCTGGACAGCAAGGGCCCGGTTATCTTCCGGCAGAAGCGGTATGGCTTCAACAATGAGATCATTGAGGTACTAAAATTCCGATCCATGTACACGGATATGGCAGACCCGGATGCAAAGAAGGTGGTGACCAAGGGCGACCCCCGGGTGACAAAGGTTGGGCGGATCATCCGCAAGACGTCGATCGATGAGCTGCCTCAGCTGTTCAACGTGCTTGCCGGAAGCCTGTCGCTCGTCGGCCCCCGCCCCCATGCGGTCAATGCCCACACCAACAATGAGACCTGGGACGACGTGGTTGACGGTTATTTCGCGCGCCACAAGGTCAAGCCGGGTGTGACTGGCTGGGCACAGATCAATGGCTGGCGCGGAGAGGTCGATACACCTGAAAAGATCCAGAAGCGCGTGGAGTGCGATGTCTACTACATCGAGAACTGGTCGATCCTGTTTGATCTGAATATCCTGTTCCTGACGCCCTTGAAGCTGTTGAACACGGAGAACGCCTATTGACCGTTTGGGCCGCCCATGACGGGCGGGCGCTGACGGCCCCGCCCCCGTTCGGCCTGTCGGTCAGATCGCTGGGCAATGGTGCATTGTGGCTTGCGGCCTTCCTGTCAGCTTTCGTGATCGAAGAACCGGCTCCTTACGAGCTCTACATGGTGGCTCTGACCGTCATCTGGCTCGCGTGCGGGCTCAAGTTGCGCCGTGAGTTTGCACCGCTGATCGTCCTGATGATGGTGTTTACAGCCGGCGGCCTTGCGTCCGTGCCGTTCGCGGAGGATTTTAGCGATGCGCTCATGTATGCCGCCGTTTCCGGATTTCTTGCGATCACGGCCATCTTTTACGCCGCGATCCTGAGCGACAAACCCGAACGCAGCCGGATCATTGAGCGCGGCTACATCATCGGTGCGGTGATTGCCGCCCTTTTTGGGATAGCCGGCTATTTCAACCTGTTTCCTGGAGCTGAGTATTTTACCCGCTTCGACCGCGCGCGCGGAACCTTTCAGGATCCGAACGTGTTTGGTCCGTTCCTGGTTCTGCCGACCCTCCTGCTCATTCAAAGATTTTTGCGCGGCCCCACCTTGCGCAATCTCCATGTGCTGCTGCCGCTGAGCATCCTGCTTCTAGGCATTTTCCTAAGTTTCTCACGCGGTGCCTAGGGTGTGCTCTTGGCGTCGCTGATGCTGCTTTATACGATCCAATTGGTGACCGAACAGAACCTTGCCCGCCGAGGCCGGCTGATCCTGATCGGCATGGCCGGCGTCTTCTTTTGTGCGCTCCTCATGACAGTCGCCTTGTCGTTTGAGGCGGTCTCGGACATGTTTTCCCAGCGGGCCCGTCTGGTGCAGGACTATGACGGTGGACGCCTTGGCCGGTTCGCCCGTTACGCGATCGGCTTTCAGCTTGTGATGGAGCATCCTCTGGGTCTTGGCGCGCTGGAGTTCGGAAAAACCTTCGGCGAGGATGAGCACAATGTTTATCTCAAGGCCTTTACCACCTACGGCTGGATGGGGGGCATTGCCTATATCGTCATGGCCATATGGACGGTCTGCGCGTTCCTTCCGCTGATTTTCAAATCCCGTCCGTGGACCCCGTTTGTGCAAGCTGTGTTTGCAGTCTTTGTTGCCCACTTGTTGCTGTCCGTCGTCATCGACACCGATCACTGGCGGCATTTGTTCATGCTCTATGGCCTTGCCTGGGGACTGATCGCAGCAGACAAGCTGGAACGGCGCAGTTGGCGGCGCAGCGCTCTGCAGACGCCCATTCCTGACTGACATCAAGAGCAATTGAACGCTCACCCCTCCAGTCCTGACGCTTCTTCCGGTGCGTGTGACAAGCTGGGTAAAACCATGGGACGCCTGTCAACAAGCATCTTGCGCAGGGATTGCGAACACGATAGTTAGGTCGGGTTCGGGCAGTAGCGCAGCCTGGTAGCGCACTTCACTGGGGGTGAAGGGGTCGTCGGTTCAAATCCGGCCTGCCCGACCAAATTTTTCAAGATTATTTTCTGAATACCTAGCTTGAATTTGGTCTTGTTTAGTTAAACAAGACCAATCCATCTGTTCATGTCAGATTTGGAAGCGTTCCAGCAACGAGCCGATTTAGCAGCTTGGACAGGCTTTCCAGTTCAGCCATGGCCCACCGGTCCCCGAACGCGTCACACGCGTGCTTTGCAAAGGTCACTTTCGCCTCTCCCAATCTGGTCGCTCCCGCGTTGGCAAGAACAACATAGGCCAATCGCGCATCCCGGCTGTCGGCCTCACGCGTTACAAGTCCAAGTTTTTCCATCGGGGCGACCATCCGCGTAACCGTGGAGGCACTGACATACATGCGCTTGGCAAGCTCAACACGGGACAGCCGATTGAGGGGTGCTCTTTGGAGATGCATGAGCAAAAAATACTCATTCACGGAAAGACCGTGAACGGCGGAAAACTCACCTGAGAGCTTTGCCCGAAACTCATCTGCCGATTGCACAAGCCTCAGTGCGTTGATTGTGTAAATATCTTCCATTGGGCTTTTTTATTGCATTTTGATTGCATTTGCAAGCATATTGCAATAACTACTACCTCTTAGGATGGAGCCCAGGGAGTTTTCTAATGGACTATGAAAACGTGTTTTCCGGTGTGAGCTCTCTGGCGATGCTCGGCTGGGTATTGTTGTTGATTTCGCCTCTCATCCCGCAATGGTCAGACCGTATTTCAGGCTATGCAATCCCAGTCCTTCTTGCCGTTAGTTACGTCGCAATCGTGGGCTTTTTCCCTGTTCCTGAAGGTGGCTACGGGAGTTTTTCCGCGGTTGCTCAACTGTTTTCAAATCCAAACGCGGTTTTGGCGGGCTGGATCCACTTTCTGGCGTTTGACCTTTTTGTTGGTGCATGGATGTGTCGGAGTGCCCGTGCCAAAAATATGAGCTTTTGGTTGGTTCTGCCCTGCTTGCCGGTGACCTTTCTGTTCGGACCCGCCGGGTTCTTGGTGTTCGTCGCTCTGGGAACTTTGCGATCGGCAGTAGGCGCTGATGCCAGGGAAAATAACGCTGCTGTATAAAGGCAGCTGTTCGCCAACCAAACAGTTCCAGAGATCTGTGCGATTACTTCTTCCTGAAGTTGCCGAAAGGCTCATTGCAGTTCGTTAATTTCCGGAATTGCCGTGCCTGTCCAAGCATGCTTTCATGCAATTGACCTAAAGGCAGCTACGACGCTTCAACAAAAGTAAATATCCGGTCTGAAGCGTAATATTCAAACCGCAGTCCCGAATAGGGATGGAAAACATTACAATAAGTGTCCCATCCAGATGTTCAGGGCCCTTAGTTTGAAGCAATCGCGAGGGGAGATACCATGTGCATTATCTGCGGCAGCCCGGTGGCTGACTTCTCACTAAGCTACGGATCTGACGAGCAGAAAACCGGCAGCTTGAGTTGGACCGCCGAACGCGTCGAAGGCGATTACAACATTGTCAGCGATTTTGTGCTGTATAACCCGCTCCCTAAATGGGGAACGAGCGGAACACCTGGTACTGCCGGCGGTGAAGTAACCTGGAGTTTCGCAACCACGACACTTATTGGAACAACAGGTGGTACCGCCTACGCATCCGACGCGGCGATTACAGATCCGAATTTTCAACAAGCCGTCCGCCAGGCATTCGATGTCTGGGCGCAGGTCGCAAATATTAGTTTCCGGGAAGTCACTGACTCGAGTTCCGTGCAGATTAGATTTGCTATGGACGCAATCGACGGCGTGAGTAACACGCTGGGGTTCGCTGACTCCCGCTTTTCCAGCTTGGACGGCGGAAATACGTTCACCACCGATTCCGTCCAAGTGATTTTTGATACGGCAGAAAACTGGAACACCACCGCTTTCCTGAGTACGGCAATCCATGAAATCGGACATGCCTTGGGCATTGGGCACAGCGAGGATCCGAACGCGATCATGACTGCAGTGGTCGTGAACGAGAATTACGGCACATCGCTGACGCAGGATGACATCAACGCCGTCCAGGCGATCTATGGGGCGGCGACGACAACCCCGACAACTCCGACGGTTACGATCCCCGAAGTTGATTTGGGGGTTTACCGCTTCTTCAACAGCTCTACCGGCACACATTTTTACTCAGCAAATCACACTGAAGCCGTTTCAATCAGCACCAACCTGGCGCAATACAGCTATGAAAGCGTTGCCTATAAAAGCGTGAACAGCACCGATGCGGATGCGGTCGAGTTCTACCGTTTTTACAATACGGAAACCGGGACGCACTTTTTCACGGCAAGCGCTGCCGAGAGAGACACAGTGATCTCAACACTCTCTCAGTTCAATTATGAGGGCGTCGCCTATCACCTTCACAGCACAGCGGATTCAGACGACATTGCGCTGTATCGTTTCTTCAATACGGACACCGGCACTCATTTCTATACGGCGAATGAAGCCGAAAAAGACAATGTGATCGCCACGCTGTCCCAGTACAATTATGAGGGAATTGTTGGCTATGTTGATGTCGCATAGGCGGCATATCGACTGCTTGAGTATCTGAACGGGAAACTGGTTTCATGGTTGGATCCGAGGCGCAACGGCTTGGCATTTAGCCATCAATGACACGCGCGCTATGGCTGTCCTTCAGTATTGCCCCATATTCAGTCCATGACGCATACACCTCTATCGTTTCTCCGCAAGAATCCAGGATGGCGTGGGATCACAGGGTCGGCGATTGTCGCGCTTTTGGCCATTTTGTCTTCTGCCGCCGCAGCACTCGAACAGCCGAGTTACAAGGTCCTCTCGTCCGATGGCCCAATCGAGATCCGGCAATATAAGGATATGGCTGCAGCAGAGGTAACCGTTGCGGGCGATAGAAGCGCAGCGACCCGCAAGGCTTTCCGGATTCTGTTCCGCTACATCTCTGGCGATAATCAAGGCAGCAACAAAATCGAGATGACAGCCCCCGTCCGCCAGCAAGCGGAGCCGGCGGAAATTGCAATGACCGCCCCGGTCAGGCAGCAGCAGGCTGGGAATGGAGAGTGGCGTGTCGCTTTTTACCTGCCATCAGAATACACGGTGCGCACTGCGCCACGGCCGGATGATGAGCGGATCAGGATTATAAATGTAATAGGAAAGAAGGTCGCCGCCATCCGGTTTTCCGGCATGTGGACCGATCGAAACTTCAACCGGCATTTGCAGACGCTAGAGGAATATCTCTCCAAAAACGGCTTAAAGGCAGCTGACGCGCCCGTTTTCGCCTATTTCAATGCGCCTTTCACACTGCCGCCCTTCCGGAGGAATGAAGTCCAAATTCCTTTGTCCCGATAACAACAGCGAGTGTTGCGTCGGTTTTTTTTAAAAAGGCCCGCTATCAGCCAGACACCCGTCACTCTCAAGCCACCTCACGGCCTTTTTCCAGGCGCCCGAGAAAATCTGACAGCCACGCTATTTCCTTTAGATAAACCTCCATGCTGAGCGATGCGAGCTCCATCAAAAGGTTTTGCGGATCCGGGTCATCAAAGCCGGTTTCCAGCAAAAAGCCCTGATATTCTTCATGAAACCGTTCCGGCAATTGCATCTCAGCCCCTGTTCTTCCGCCGCCATTATTTTTGAGACAGCGCCCTTAGCAGGTGTGAGCCGATCTTAGGATCGGGGGACCGTACCTCGCCTCATTGTCAAAACTGTCCTTTCCTCGCAATCCCCAGCCGATGTCCTCACACAGAACTTCGACCTGCGGAAAACCTGTTCTGCGGGTGGCCTGAAACCCTTTTCACTTGTATTTCTCAAAAAATATCATGCGGCCCTTGCGAATCGTAAAAAAGCGCCGCCCCCGCCCGCCAAGTACCCAGAGCCCAGAATGAGCCACACATCCGATCTTGAATTTAATCCCCTTTCTGATGCGTTCGCGCAGGATCCTCATCCGTTTTACGCGGCGCTGCGCGCGAAGGAAGGTTTGTCTTATTTTGAGGATTTTGACGTCTGGCTGGCCGCGCGTTTTGACGACGTCTCGGAAATCGTGATGAGTGAACACATGGTCCGGTCCATGGAGCACATCGCGAGTGCAGACGAAATTGCAAAACAGAAACGTGATGGAAACTGGCATGACATGCCGCATCATTCCCGCTTCGTGCAGTTTTCCCTGCTCGACAGCGACGGCGACGTCCATGACAGGCTGCGCAAGCAGGTGTTCAAGCTGTTCACTCCGGTGATGGTCAACAAGCTGCGCGACGAGATCCAAGCCTATGTCGACAGCCTCGTAGACAGTCTGGCGGACCGCCAAGAGATCGACTTCATCGAGGATCTCGCCGCCCATGTTCCAGGTCACATCATAGGTCGCATTCTAGGAGTTCCCGACGCGGACTGCCCGCAACTGCGCATCTGGTCGGAGAACATCGTTCAATACTTCGACATCGACCGGTCTGATAAGCGCAAGGACCTCGCCGAGCGCAACACAACCGAATTCTATCACTACCTGTCGGATCTGAAGCGCCAACGCGAAGCTGCGCCAAAAGACGATCTGATTTCGGTGATGATCGAGGCGCAAAAGGTCGGCCACATGAACGAGGACGAGTTCATTTCAACCGCCATGCTCATCCTGATGGCCGGGCACGGATCGACCATCGACGTTCTAGGCAGTGGCATGCACGCGCTTTTGAAGTTCCCGGACCAGATGCAGCGGCTGCGGGACGATCAAAGCCTGATGAAGACGGCGGTCCAGGAAATGTTCCGCTATGAGTCGCCCCTGCCCTTTTTCCATCGCTATGTGACACAGGAGATGGACGTTTGCGGCCAGAGGTTTGAACGCGGCACAAAATTCGGCGTTCTCTATGGCTCCGCCAACCGGGATCCAAAGCAGTTTCCAAACGCAGATACCTTTGATGTGGGCCGGTCCCCCAATTGGCATATTGCTTTTGGCCGCGGCGCCCACTTTTGCCTCGGCAATCACCTCGCCCGGCTGGACATGGATATCATCTTCTCAACCCTGTTGCGCCGGTTTTCAAACATCGAACTGGCAGCAGAAGATGTTCGCTACAAACGCGGCTTGTCGGTCCGAGGACCGGAAGCACTGAAAATTCGCTGGTCGCCTTCCTGACAAAGGCTGTAATCTGATTGCCATTCAAGCAGGTTACCCAGGCCGCCTATAGCAACGGAGAATTCCATCCTCATGCGCTTCACCAAAGCAGCTTCGATTGCCGCACTCGCTGTGTTGTCTACTCCCGTCATTGCCGACACGATCGAGCTAGGACCGCGTCCTTATTACCTGATCGACCAGATGGCCGAAGGTCCGCTGAAGGAAAAACTTGAGGCCTGCATCGGTCAGCCGCTGAGAAAGACCGACTTTTCGATTGGCCATCGGGGCGCACCTTTGCAGTTCCCGGAACATACAGCGGAGAGCTACAAGGCTGCTGCTTTGATGGGCGCAGGGATCCTGGAGTGCGATGTCACCTTTACCAAGGACAAGGAGCTTGTTTGCCGGCACGCACAGAACGATCTGCAAACGACCACCAACATCTTGGGGACAGATCTGGCTGGTAAGTGCACGAAGGGGTTCAGCCCTGCAGATGGCAGCACAAAAGCCTCGGCGGAATGCCGGGCGTCTGACCTGACGCTTGCCGAATTCCTGACACTGAACGGCAAAATGGACGCAGCCGACAGAAGCGCCAAGACCGTCGAAGCCTACATGGATGGAACGGCAGGTTGGCGCACTGACCTTTATGCTACAACTGGCACTTTGATGACCCACGCGGAATCGATTGCCTTGTTCAAGGATCTTGGCGTCAAATTCACGCCCGAACTCAAGTCGCCGTCGGTGGATATGCCCTTTGACGGATTCAGCCAGGAAGACTACGCGCAAAAACTGATCGACGAATACAAGGCAGCCGGTATTCCGGCCTCGGATGTCTTCCCGCAGTCCTTCAATCTCGACGATGTTCTGTACTGGATCGAGAACGAGCCGGATTTCGGCAAGCAGGCTGTTTATCTCGATGGCCGCCGGGACCTGAACCCGTCCGACCCGAGCACCTTTTCGCCGTCCATGGACGAGCTTAAGGCAATGGGCGTCAACTACATTGCTCCTCCGCTTTGGGTGCTTGTGACACTGGACGAAGGGGAAGTTACTGCCTCCGCCTATGCTCGTGCCGCCAACGAAGCAGGGCTTAACCTCATCACCTGGACACTGGAGCGCTCTGGTCCACTCACTACGGGCGGCGGCTGGTACTTCCAGACGGTCAAGGATGCGATCAATGGCGATGGCAGGGTTTACGAAGTGGTCGACGTCCTTGCGCAGGACGCCGGTGTTGTCGGTCTTTTCTCCGACTGGCCCGCTACAACAACCTTTTATGCCTCCTGCATGGGGCTGAAATAAGCCTTGTAAAAATCTGAGCTTCTAACCACCAAGATGCGATGCGCGCGTAGATTGATAAGTCCTTCTTTACGTGTGCATCGCTAAAGTCCTTTGGAGATTTCAATCCAAAGGTGTTTTCAGATGAAGATCTTTCCAACCCCGAGCATTGATGCTCAGGTGCTGATGGAGCGTTACGAGCCGCTGTCCGGTAACGCCGTTTTGGAAATGATCGTGCGCGCTGCCGTCGCCGCCGGGCTGCCTGCTGAAGAGTGCAGACTTCTCAAAACATCAACAGAGAAGGATATCCGGGTTCTCTGCGGCAACTACCACATTTTGGTGACGCAAACAGTGCCGTTTGAAGCGAGCGCTCAGCTTGAAACAGCGCTCAACAGCTTCTCCGTGAAGTCAAGTTTTCCGGAAGCTGCTGACGTTATTGAGGCGACGACAGCCTATACACAAATCTCTGTCTACAAGGGGCTTATCCCAGTCGGTGCTTTTCCTGAAGGGGCTTTGCAAGAGATCGGTGAAAGCGTTGCAACCTTCACTGACAGCAGCGAGAGCCAAATGGCGATGGCGATTGTGAAGTCTGTCACGGCCAGCATCGCAAATGCGTCTTCTCCAACTGCCATTTTCTGGATGCCCAGTTTGTTCCTGATGACACCAGACACTTTCAAACTGGTGGCGGATGAAGACACACCACTTCTTCTTTATGTTCACCCCCACCTTTACGGCGAAAAGTCTCCGCTCACCGGTGAACAGCTCATTGGTGTGATTGGCTCGGGAGCCCCGTCTATCGTCGGTCATTCGGTGGAATTCACGCCTTCCAAACTGCCAACCGGTTACCTCATTGAACGGCTCTATTCGTTCATAGGTTTCACACTCAAACGCGGGAAGGTGTTTCCAAGCGGAGACGTATTCGGTTCAGACGACAACGAAAAAATTCAGGTGTTTCACCACCCTCCACAAGACGGCGGCGCGCCGCGCATTGAGCTGAAAGTGGTCCATAATCCAGCGCTTGGTGTCGAGCGAGACCCTGTCCCCACAATCTACAAGGAATACGATACCGAAGGTGCCCTGACAGGCGAACGCATTGACGGGGCACAAGAGGTTGTTCTTGATCCCGATGATCCAATCGACGCGGCCATATTACAGCAACTTAACCGCCAGAAAACTGGCGAAACTTCGGCTACCACGTCGGAAAATCACGCAAAACCAATTCGACGGAGACCAGTCGCGTCCCCGCCGGACGCTACCCGGCCAGATATACAGTCCCGACGTCCCCGCGTGGTCAGCGATGAGACGGCTGGTCAGCCGGCTGGTGGGGCATCAGAAGCTGAGCCGAGAAAACGCTCGTCCATGGATGAGCTCCGTCAGATCGCGATTGCGGCGCAACAGTCAAACGCGAGCGAACAACCCTCAAAGGGCGGCGGATTTCTTGGGCGGTTTTTAAAGCGGAAATAGCGGGACTGTTAGCGCGCCCGGTCCAGAGTGCGTTTGCACTCTAGCAATTCAAACAAGGTGGACTGCAGGCGGCGGATATCTTCTTTCGAAATCGCTTTCGCAGGACCAGCTGCCGCGCTCTCCGTCTTTTCGCCTCGCAGGCGGCTCAAAATTCCAAACCCGCTGCCACCCTGCCCGTCAGCAGGTTTGTCGGCTTCATCGTCGATGACATCGTGCGGCACCGAACCTGAGGGCATTGCCCCACTGGCCGTTTCGCCGGATGTCGTTTCTTCTGTCCGAGGAGCTGGTGCTGAAGACGTGATCTGCTGGTTGACGATGAGCGGATCGGCATTCTCGCGCCAGATCTGCATGACGAACTTCGGACCCTGGTCCTTCAGAATCCGCTGCACACCCTTGATGGTGTAACCCTCACCATACAGAAGATGGCGAATTCCCTTGAGGAGCTCAACGTCATCCGGACGGTAATAGCGGCGTCCGCCACCGCGTTTCAGCGGTTTGATTTGCGAAAAGCGGGTTTCCCAGAATCGCAGCACATGCTGCGGCAAATCCAGATCCTCAGCAACTTCGCTGATGGTGCGAAAAGCGTCTGGGCTTTTGTCCTGTGAGCTCATGCAACCCGTTAGCTGCCGGTCAGGGCGTCGTTGATCCGTTGTTTCAAGACATTCGATGGCTTGAAGACCATCACACGGCGCGGGGAAATCGGAACTTCCTCGCCAGTCTTCGGGTTGCGGCCGATGCGCTCCCCTTTGGAACGGACGACGAACGACCCGAAGCTAGACAATTTTACCGATTCTCCTGTCACGAGACAGTCAGAAATTTCGGAAAGAACTCGCTCCACCAATTCCGAAGACTCGGTCCGCGAAAGACCCACCTTCTGATAAACGGCTTCACACAGATCCGCTCGGGTAATAGTCCGGTTGCCCATAACCCCTCCTCAGGACGCCATTGATCTGGCTGATTTTACACAGAAACTCTGCTGCAGGCTCTCACGGTATTGCCTGAAGGGGACTCGGTCAACAGGAACTCTCTATCGGAATACGATTTGTTTCTTGCACTGTCAGATATAACTACCAGCGTAAAAGCACGGAGCCCCATGTAAATCCGCCACCCATGGCCTCTAGCATGATGAGGTCGTCTTTTTTGACACGGCCGTCCCGAACAGCCAGGTCGAGTGCAAGCGGAATGGAGGCTGCGGACGTATTTCCGTGCATCTGAACGGTGGTCACCACCTTCTCCGGCGCGATCTTCAGCTTCTTCGCACTGGCATCGATGATGCGCTTGTTGGCCTGGTGTGGAATAAACCAGGTCAGATCCTCGGACGTTAGGCCAGTGGCGGAGTATGCATCTTCAATCACATCGGTGATCATGCCGACGGCATGTTTGAAGACTTCCTTGCCTTCCATCCGCAGATAGCCAACGGTCTGCGTCGAAGACGGCCCGCCATCAACAAAGAGCTTGTCCTTATGGCGGCCATCAGAGCGCAAATGCGACGTGAGAACACCTTTGTCTGCCGTGTTGCCTTCGCCTTCTGACGCTTCGACAACCACAGCGCCTGCACCGTCACCGAACAAGACACACGTGGTCCGGTCGTTCCAATCCAGAATCCGAGAGAAGGTTTCTGCACCAATGACAAGGCACCGCTTGGACATGCCCGAGCGAATATAAGCATCGGCAGTCGTCAGAGCATAAACGAAGCCGGAGCATACCGCGTGGACGTCGAACGCAAAGCCGTGATTGATGCCGAGACGGGCCTGTACGGAAACGGAGGTCGCCGGAAACGTGTTGTCCGGCGTAGCAGTCGCCAGGATGATCGTGTCAATGTCGTCGGCTTTCCGCCCAGCGCTTTCCAGCGCGCGCAGAGCGGCTTCGACTGCGAGATCCGAAGTCACCTGCCCTTCAGCAGCAACATGGCGCTGCTGAATTCCGGTGCGCTGAACGATCCAATCGTCCGAAGTGTCGACCATCTTAGCCAGATCGCTGTTGGTCAGGATTTTTTCCGGCAAATAACTTCCGGTACCAGTAACGATTGAACGGATAACGCTCACAAATCACCTTCCGATGTCGGCGCCGCTTCTGCGAAGCGCCCGCGATGGTAATGCACAAGATCTTGCGCGATCTTGTGCGTCAGTTCGTTTTTCACCATGTCGTAAGCCAGATCGATGGCCGATGCGAAGCCTTCCGCATCCGTTCCGCCGTGGCTCTTGATGACAATGCCGTTAAGGCCGAGGAACACGCCGCCATTGACCTTGCGCGGGTCCATTTTCTCGCGCAGCAGGTCAAAAGCGCCCTTGGCAAATAGGTAGCCGAGTTTCGACATGAAAGTGCGGTTCATGGAAGAACGCAGGTAACTGCCGATCTGTTTGGCCGTTCCTTCTGCCGTTTTCAGCGCGATGTTGCCGGCAAAACCTTCGGTGACTACGACGTCCACCGTGCCGGCGCCGAGATCATTGCCTTCGACAAAGCCGGAGTACTGCAAGGAGCGTAGCGGCGTTTCGCGGAGCAGGCGTCCCGCCGTGCGCACCTCTTCCAGTCCCTTGACCTCTTCGACGCCGATGTTCAGGAGGCCAACAGTGGGTTTTTGAATGCCGAACAGCGCTCGCGCCATGGCACCGCCCAAAATGGCAAAATCGATCAACTGCTGGGCATCTGCGCCGATGGTCGCCCCAACGTCGAGAACAACAGACTCACCACGCAATGTCGGCCAGATGGCGGCAATTGCCGGACGTTCGATATTGGCCATCGTCCGCAAGCAGAACTTGGACATCGCCATCAACGCCCCGGTGTTGCCAGCAGACACAGATACCGCCGCATCGCCGGTCTTTACCGCTTCGATCGACTTCCACATGCTGGACTTCCAGCGGCCCTGGCGCAACGCCTGGCTCGGCTTGCTGTCCATCGCTATAGCGACTTCGCAGTGATGGAAAACGGAGGCATCGCGAACGCGCGGGTATTTGTCCAGTAGCGGACGCACGACATTTTCATTGCCATACAGCAGGAAACGAATGTCGGGATGCCGGACAAGCGCAATTTCAGCGCCTGGAATCACGACCTCGGCACCGTGGTCGCCTCCCATGACATCAAGTGAAATCGGAATCGTTTTCGCCATTCAGAAAGTCTTTAAACGTTTACCGGCAAGACGCGGAAAGTCTCGCTGTCACAGATGTTAAACCGGTCCCAAGGGGTCTCGAGCCGGGCGCGAACATAAAGGTTTTGGCTGACGTGACAACCGTTTTCCTGCCAATGCATGGTTGCTTGCACGAAAAAGCGCCCGTTTACACACCGGGGATCCCGAGGACCTTTGATCCAGCGTTATTGCTTCGGTGGTTCTTTGAGGGCGCTGAGTGCAGCAAATGGCGAAGGTTTATCACTTTCCTTAAGAAGATCTTGCGGGTCGGCTGCACCGTCGTTTCCGCTTTCAAACTCAACACCGGGTTTCCGCGGAAACGGGTCAAGCGCGAGCGCCAGTTCTTCGCAAATGACGTTTCCAAGGTCGAGCACGCCGTCGGTTATGACATCGGGCGGATCCAGAGATTCAAGATCGATCTCGATTTCACCGTCCTCATTGAGATCACGGATTTTCCGAGGCCGGCTGGAATGCGGTTCAAACGTCCGGTCAATGTCGAGTTTCAGTTCCTGGACGAACGGCTCCAGAGACACAACGCAGGTCTGCTCCAGCTCGGCCGTGATACGTCCCGCTACCCGCAGCCCGGCTTTCCGGTAGGGCTTTAGAACAAGATCTGCGACGAGGCTTTTCACGCCATCGAGGTCATAGGCCTTCGCAATCGCAGCCCGTTCGCCCTGGTTCGGCGTCACGGTTATTTTCTCATCCATGTCCACGACCCGCGCCGCGTTCACCTTATGGCTGTAAGGAAAGGTTTCATTGGCCATGTCTTTTGAGGCTCGTCTTTTTCTTCAATTACCAGTCAGGAACCGCGCAGGATCCGGCCAGTTGATGTTACCGTTCAAAAGGTCCTGTGTGTCCTGCCCTGTCAGCTCCGCAGACGCAGCGATGACATAGCTGGCAAGACGCTCCTGGGCAATCGGCTCGTCTTTTTCCGTATAGATGTTGCGGCCAAGTGCCTGCGCAAGATCCTCAGCGTTTCCGGCTTCAACGGCTGCCATGTAAGCGTCCGCGCGGCCAAAAAACGCTTCGCCCATCTTCCGGACTTTCTTGGGAACGCGTGTATCGCTTACGCCCAGTTCGCGCAAGGACGCATCCATGTCCTGAAAAAAGAGATCAAAGACATCCTGTGTGAACTCGGCGACCTTCTTGCCTTCACCCTGCATGCGCTTAAAATAAAGAACAGCATGCAACACGATGAGGTCAAAACGCCCATCTATTGTATCGGGGACTAGAAAATCCGTGTAAAAAACGGGCTGCCGTGCTTGAGCCACGATTTCACAGTAGGTTTTGTGCTCGGCGTCACGAGATCTGCGGCGGAACAAGCCGAGGATCATGGCGGTCTCCTTAGAATTCAGGTGTTGCCTTGTGCCCTATCCCACGATAGTGACTTTGCCAAGCAACGAAATTGACATACAGCCGGACTGATCTGGCATTACGGGACTTCATAGATGAACTTCAAGGCTTGCGCCCTGTTACTTCCCTTGATGGCAACTCTGCCCCTTGGTGGCTGTTTCACATCTACCTACACGCACGGCCATGTCATCACGTCCAACATGATGAGCCAGGTTCAAGTCGGCTCGAGCCGCGAACAGGTAGAACTTGTTTTGGGTTCGCCGTCGACCAGGTCAAGTCTTGACGGCGATGCGTACTACTACATCTCGCAAAAAACTGCCACGACTGCCTTTTTGGCACCCGACATCGTCGAGCAACGGGTTGTTGCCGTTTACTTCGATGAGGACGGCTTTGTGAAAGATATGGGCAACTACACCCTTGAAGACGGCAAGATCGTCGACATCGTGACCCGGACCACCCGGACTGGCGGCGCCGATTATGGCTTCCTGAGCCAGATCCTGAAGGGCGCAGCAAACCCGGGCTTGGGGCTCTAGCAAGTCCACTGCAAGGCACAAAGAAAAAGCCCCGATCAACTGGACCGGGGCTTTTCATTTTTGTTGGCTTATTGACCTATCAGTGCGCCAGCACCGCCAAGAGCAGGAGCGCCACGATGTTGGTGATCTTGATCATCGGGTTTACCGCAGGGCCGGCAGTATCCTTGTAGGGATCCCCCACGGTATCACCGGTGACAGACGCCTTGTGCGCTTCGCTGCCCTTTTGGTGCGTCACACCGTCTTTATCGGTGAACCCGTCCTCAAAGGACTTCTTGGCATTGTCCCATGCTCCGCCGCCGGCGGTCATGGAAATTGCCACGAAGAGACCGGTGACGATTACGCCGAGCAGCATCGCACCGAGTGCGGCAAAGGCATCCGCAGGTGTTGCGACGGCGCGCACGACGAAGAACACGACAAGCGGTGACAGAACCGGCAGCAGCGAAGGAATGATCATTTCCTTGATCGCGGCTTTAGTCAGCATGTCGACCGCCCGGCCATAGTCCGGCCGCTCGGTGCCCTCCATGATGCCCGGCTTTTCCTTGAACTGACGGCGGACTTCCTCAACCACCGCGCCTGCAGCCCGGCCCACAGCGGTCATTGAAATTCCGCCAAACAAATACGGCAGCAGACCGCCGAACAGGAGACCAGCGACAACATACGGGTTGGACAGCGAGAACAAGGTGTCCACCGAGATGCCATAGAAGATTGACCCCTCCTCGGCATTGGCGCTGAAGAACTTCAGGTCCTCCGTATAGGCTGCAAACAGGACCAAGGCTCCGAGACCGGCGGAACCAATCGCGTAGCCCTTGGTCACCGCTTTGGTGGTGTTGCCAACCGCATCAAGCGCGTCCGTAGTGGTCCGGACTTCCGCCGGCAGATCTGCCATTTCGGCAATACCACCAGCATTGTCGGTCACCGGGCCGAAAGCGTCGAGCGCAACGACCATACCCGCCAGCGCAAGCATCGTCGTCACCGCAATCGCAATCCCGAACAGACCGGCAAAGGCGTGCGTCGACAAGATACCAACGATAATAATGATCGCAGGCAGAGCGGTTGCCTCCAGAGAGACCGCAAGACCCTGGATCACGTTTGTTCCGTGACCGGTTACAGACGCCTGGGCAATAGACCTTACCGGGCGATACTCGGTGCCGGTATAGTACTCCGTCACCCAGATGATGAGGCCGGTCACAATCAGGCCGATAACACCGCAAACAAAAAGATCAAATCCGGTGAACGTTGTGCCGCCTGATGTGGTGTATTCTGTGCCTGCACCCAACCAGCCAAAGACAATGATGGCCAAGGCAACCGCAGACAGCACCGAAGTTGCGATAAAACCTTTGTAGAGCGCGCCCATGATCGAATTGTTTTCGCCAAGTTTGACGAAGAACGTTCCGATGATGGATGTGACCACACAGCTTGCACCAATAAGGAGCGGCAGCAGCATCAGTTCGGTTGCTTCAGCACCCGTGAAGAAGATGGATGCCAGAACCATTGTTGCGACCACGGTCACAGCATAGGTTTCGAAAAGGTCAGCCGCCATGCCTGCACAATCGCCGACGTTGTCGCCAACGTTGTCGGCGATGGTTGCCGGATTGCGCGGATCATCTTCCGGAATACCGGCCTCAACCTTACCGACGAGATCGCCGCCAACATCTGCGCCCTTGGTGAAGATGCCACCGCCGAGACGGGCGAAAATCGAGATCAGCGAGGCGCCGAAGCCAAGCGCGACCAAGGCGTCGATAACAACGCGGTCACCTGACCCATAGCCCATCGGACCAGTAAGGATCATGTAGTAGACAGCAACGCCCAAAAGCGCGAGCCCGGCAACCAAAAGGCCGGTGACAGCACCGGCCTTGAACGCAATTTCCAGTCCCGCACCCAGGCTTTGGCTTGCGGCCTGGGCGGTGCGGACATTGGCCCGGACAGACACCATCATACCGATGTATCCGGCAGCCCCGGATAACACGGCTCCGATAAGGAAACCGATTGCCGCAGGTCCGGAAAGCAGGATCCATGCAATAACAAAAACAACAGCACCGACAATGGCAATCGTTGTGTATTGACGGTTGAGATATGCGCTGGCCCCTTCCTGGATCGCTCCGGCTATCTCCTGCATGCGGGCATTCCCCGCGTCCGCTGCCATAACGGACTGAATTGCCCATGCGCCGTACGCAATGGACAAGAGGCCACAAAAAATGATGACGACAAGCTCGATCATGCTTCCTCCCAAGGCTGTGGCTGGCGGTCTTGTTGTAGTTTTACCCGCCAGATCGCCTCACACCCGAATTCCCCAGCGTGAAGCAACTGCACGATAGCAGCAAAGCAGCGCGGGGCGTCAAGCACTTCGATTGTATTATTTTTTCATGCCGCTACGTCATTAACTTGCGCACCGCAGCAATTATGTTGCAGCGGCGAAGTGGGTTTCTGTAATTCCTTTAAGCAGTTGTAACGGCTTTTCTTTCAGCCATTGCGAGCCAAACCAGCAGACCGATGCAAAGAACGACGAACGGGAACACAAGGATGTTGACCGTCGCCCAGCCGAACGAATTGAGAAGCGCCCCCGATGAGAAGGACGCAGCCGCAACAAATCCAAAGACGAGGAAATCGTTCACCGCCTGAACAAGATTGCGCTCTTCCGGGCGGTAGGTGTCAGTCAGCATTGCAGTCGCGCCGATGAAACCGAAATTCCAGCCAAGGCCTAGGAGGATTAACGCTGTCCAGAAATGGGCAAGCTCAAGCCCCATCAAGGCGACAACGGCACATCCGGCCAAAAGCGCCAGACCGATAGAAACGATGCGTTCCTTGCCAAACCGGGCAATGAGACTTCCGGTGAAAAAGCTTGGACCGAACATGGCCAGGACATGCCACTGGATTCCAAGCGCAGCGTCCGTTTCGCTCAGTCCGCAGCCGATCATGGCAAGCGGTGTTGCGGTCATCACAAGGCTCATCAAAGCATAGGAGCAAATGCCACATGCAGCCGCCACGATGAAGCGCGGCTGTTTCATGATTTGTCCAAGCGGCCGTCCTCCTGCCTGCTTGTGGCTTTGGCGTGGTGGCTTGGGGATCTTGATAAAAGCCAGAAGAAACATGGCGATCAAGGCGAGACCGGCCTGTGCCACGTAGGTTCCCGCGAACAGGATTGGCGCAAACATGTCCTTGGTGGCGATGACGGTTTGGGGTCCGACAACACCGGCAAGCACCCCGCCGGCAAGGACCCATGAAATCGCGTTCGGCTTAAACGCGTCACTTGCCGTATCGGCCGCAGCGAACCGGTACTGCTGGACGAAGGCTCCTGCGAAACCGCCTAAACCGCAGGCAAAGGAAAACAGCAGAAAGTGGTTCAGCAGCACCGCGTAGGCGGCAAGCAGGCCGGAGGCAACACCCACCAATGCGGAGCCCATAAACCCGGCGCGGCGGCCGAAACGCCGCATGATGATTCCGGCGGGAATCGTGCCGAATGCGGTTCCCAAAACCATGGCGGATACAGGTACAGTCGCCAGCGCCTTGTCTTCATCGAGCATCATGTACCCGACCAACGATCCCGTCGTGATTACGATGGAGGCGGATGCTCCTCCAAGCGCCTGGGCCAGAGCAAGAAGAACGGCATTTCTTTTGGCCAAACGGTCGTCGACAAAGGCGTCTTGCGCAACAGCAGTCATCAATCAGGATCTCAAACGGGACAAGGCCGCAGGGCATGATCGCCTTTGGCGTGGGAAAGACACCTTGCCTATCACGCTTGCGGGAACTCGCAAAGCACCGCGGCGCCTTTTTCGATCAAGTTGAAGCAGGCCCTCTTAGAAGTGCCTGAAACCGCTCTGAAGATCAGCAGATACGGGAACACCGTTGTCGAGTAGATCAACTTTCCCCTCGCCCTCCACGACCCTACCAACGGGGGTCACTGGGCACCCGAGTTCGGAAGCTTCCGCCGAAAAGGCGTGCGAAACGGCCTCAGGAACCGAAACCAGAATCTCGTAGTCGTCGCCGCCATTGAGGCACGCGAAAAAGACGTCCGGCGCCGCGCTCTTCAGATGGGTCAGCGCAGGTGACAACGGCACTGTTTCAAGATTTATCTGGATGGCCGATGAGCTTGCCGAGGCCATATGGCCAGCGTCCGACAAGAGACCGTCGGAAATATCCATGGACGCGTTGGCGTATTTGACAATCAAGGGCGCCAAACGGGTGCGCGGCCGCGGCAGCAGATAGCGATCTAGGATGTGCGCCTCGCAATTAGCGGCAAGACCGGCGGTGGATGCAAAACCCCTGTCGAGCCGTGCCTTCAATCCCGCGGCTGCATCTCCGATCGTGCCCGTTGCAAACAAGATATCACCGGCTTTGGCACCGCATCGGCGGACGGCTTTTCCGCTTGGGACTTCACCTATTGCTGTAATAGATACCTGCAAGCCATTGGCGGATCTTATGGTATCACCGCCAAGAAGTTGAATATCGTAGGCAGCCTGATCAGCAGCCAGTCCCTTGCAGAAGCGCCCGAGCCAATCCGCTGTCCAGCCTTTGGGAAGCGCGATGCCGAGAAGATAGCCGCGGGGCATGGCTCCCTTTGCAGCCAAATCGGAGAGATTGACCCGCAGAGACTTTGCCGCGATGGCCTCCGGGGCATCTTCGGCAAAGAAGTGAACATCAGCCGCCAAAACGTCTTTTGTCAGTACGAGATCGAACCCCGGCCGGGGCTTGAGAACCGCAGCATCGTCCGTCAAGCCAAGGCTGCCGGGGTCTTTTGCCAAGGGCGCAAAAAACCGTTTGATCAGCTCAAACTCTCCGGGCCGGTCGGCGGCCATGCTCAGGCCTGTCCGTCCGCGTCCTTGACGTCGAACTCCGGGCTGCGCAGCTCGTGGGCCAAACGGTCCAATACGCCGTTGACCAGTCCCGGTTCATCATCCTCGAAGAACGCTTTTGCAACATCGATATATTCGGAGATGATCACCTTGGCCGGCACATCCCGGCGCCGCAGAAGCTCATAGCCACCGGCGCGCAAGATGGCCCGAAGCAGGCTGTCGATCCGCTTGAGCGGCCAGTCTTCCTTCAAGGCAGTATGGATGTAGGGATCGAGGAACTTCTGGTCCGCAACAACGCCGGCCAGGATGTGCTTGAACCATTGCTCGTCGGCGTCGCGATACTGTTCGCCGTCGATTTCCTTGCCCAAACGAAACGCCGTGTATTCACTGACAACATTGGTCAGCGGTGCGCCGCCAATATCCATTTGATAGAGAGCCTGAACGGCTGCCAGACGGGCAACGCCACGCTTGTTGGCGGGACGGCTTGCGTTTTCGCTTTTTTGTCGTGCCGGTTTGTCCGGGTCGGCCTTTCCGGTCATTTTTCTTATACTCCGAAGCGCTCGCGCAAGGCGATCATGTCAAGAGCCGCTTGAGCCGCCGCTCCGCCCTTGTTCTTGTCGCCAACTTTTGCGCGGGCCCACGCTTGTTCGTTGTTTTCTACTGTCAGAATACCATTTCCGACAGCAAGATCCGCATCGACGATCAAATCCATGATCACGCGGTTGGATTCATTTGCCACGATGTCGTAATGCGTGGTCTCTCCGCGGATCACGACACCCAAAAGAACAAAACCATCGTAGAGTGCACCCTCGTTCTCCATGGCAGTCATGGCCATCGACAACGCTGCCGGGATCTCCAGAACACCAGGGACGGCCACACGCTCATAAGTCGCACCCGCCGCGTCAAGCGTTGCGATAGCGCCTTCAGCGAGGGAATCGGCAAGGTCGTCATAGAAGCGGGCTTCAATGATCAAGAGTTTCGGTGCAGCGCTCATAGCTTGATCCTTTGTAAGGCCGCGACAGGAACCACGTCTGCCCCGGTTTGTCCAGTGTCATTCCTGCAAGACCGTTAAGACCGGACGGCATAGCTGCCATCTGGTTCCGCCGATCCGATGTGCTCGGGTCCAGGCTTCAGATCTGCTTGAAAGTGTTGGGACCGTCCCCTACCCGGTCTTGGTGAATTCCGCAAGACGTGCCGCATAGCGCGCCATCATATCCACTTCCAGATTGACGAGGTCCCCGGCCTTGCTGTCTGACCAGTTGGTCACTTCCAGCGTGTGCGGGATCAGGAAGACGGAAAACAAAAGCCCGTCGACCTCATTGACGGTCAGCGATGTACCATTGAGTGCCACGGATCCTTTTTTGGCGATGAACTTGGCGACATCCTCCGGTGCACGGAACTGGAAGTATACGCTGTCTGGATGATCTTCGCGCTTGGTGATTTCAGCAACGCCGTCGACATGTCCCAGAACGAGGTGACCACCGAGCTCCGCCCCCATGGTCAAAGAGCGCTCGAGGTTGAGCGTCTGCCCCTCCTTCCAATTGGAGACATTCGTCAACGCCAGAGTCTCGGCGGCAGACTCAACTTCGAACCAGTTGCCGCCTGAACTGTTCTCCTTGGCCGTCACCGTGTGGCAGACACCGTCACAGGAGATGGACGCACCAATATCGAAGCTGTCCGTGTCATAAAGGGTCTTGATCCGGGTCCGCTTGCCAGCCGGAATATCCAACGCGGACTGAATCTCGCCGAGGTCGGTCACAATGCCGGTGAACATGTCAGGCTCCACTCTTTCTGAGGTAAGTGTATCGGTCGGCTCCAAGATACCCGGCACCGATGCGGGCAAATTGGGGGTCGGTCAGGACATTTGCAAGATCAAGGTCATGCAAGGCAGGTATGCCGCCCTCGCCAATCTCGATGTCTCCTGTGACAACACAAAGATCGTCCACCAGCCCGGCGTCCAGGAAAGAGGAGGCAAGCCGTGCACCGCCTTCAACCATCACCCGGGTCACGCCGCGCGTTGCAAGAGCGCTCAAGATCACATCCGGGTCTATGCCGGAAGGTGTGGCCGGTACGCGGATGATATTGACACCGGCTGCAGCCAGCGCGTTGACCTGATCGGCATCCGCGCCGTTTCCGCATATCAGCCAAACGGGGACGTCCACACAGGTCCGGACAAGCTTGGAATTGAGCGGAAGCCGGGCTTGCCGGTCGACCACCACCCGAACCGGCGAGCGGGAATATAGCCCCGGCAAACGGCAGGTAAGTTGGGGATCATCAGCCAGCGCGGTGCCGATGCCAACCAGGATCGCGTCTGATGCTGCCCGGAACCCATGGACCATACGCATGGAGATCGGCCCGGATATCTTGATCTGACCTTCCCCTTCCCGGCCAATGAAGCCGTCTTTTGACACTGCGAGCTTTAGGAAAACGGATGGCCGATGCCGGCGTTGCCGGTAGGTGAAACCTCGGTACAGATCTGTGAGGGCCCGCTCCCGCACACCAGTGACAACCTCAATACCAGCGTCCTTAAGCATGCCGACACCCCGTCCGGAGACACGCGGGTTCGGGTCCAGCAATCCAACAACGACCCGCGACACACCGGCTTCGATGAGCGCCAGCGAACACGGGGGCGTGCGTCCGTAATGTGAACAGGGCTCCAGGGTAACGTAACACGTTGCGCCTTTGGCCAATTCACCGGCCTGGTTGAGGGCGTTGACTTCCGCGTGCGCCATTCCGGGCCGGGACGTGACGCCGCGTCCCACAAGCACAGGGATGCTGTCGGAGTTTTCCTGAACGATCATGGCAGCGACAGACGGATTTGGCCAAACGCGGCCAAGCCCCCGCCGGGCCAGCCGTTCAGCGGCCGCCATGAACCGGTTGTCGGTTTCTGTAATTGAAGACATAAGCGCGCCGAAAATCAGTCTTTGTCGGAGACCGGTGTCACAGGATCGCTCAGCTCATCGAGGAGAGCTTCGAAATCCTTGGCCTCACGGAAATTCTTATAAACGGATGCGAAGCGGACATAGGCCACGTCATCAACCCCCTTGAGGCCTTCCATGACGTGGTTGCCGATGGTCTCGGCAGTGATCTCGCTTTCGCCGGAGCTTTCCAGCTGGCGCACGATGCCGCTCACCATGCGCTCTATCCGTTCTGGATCGACCGGGCGCTTGCGCACAGCGATCTGAACGGACCGCATCAGCTTTTCGCGATCGAACGGCACCCGGCGGCCGGACCGCTTCAGCACCATCAACTCACGCAGCTGTACACGCTCAAAAGTCGTGTAGCGACCGCCGCAGGTGTTGCAGATCCTGCGGCGGCGGATGGCTGTGTTGTCCTCGGTGGGGCGGGAATCCTTTACCTGGGTCTCCTCACCGCCGCAAAACGGACATTTCATATGTCAAAGCTCCTGAACGAGCCGGTCTTTACCCGTAAATCGGGAACCGTGCTGTCAGTGCTTCTACCTTGGCTTTGACTGCCGCTTCAACTGCCGCGTTGCCATCTTCACTGTTTGCGGCCTTCAAACCGTCCAACACTTCCGTGATCAACAGGCCAACTTCGCGGAATTCCGCAACGCCGAAGCCGCGCGTTGTCGCCGCAGGTGTGCCGAGGCGGACACCGGAGGTGATCATCGGCTTTTGCGGGTCGTTCGGAACACCGTTCTTGTTACAGGTGATGTTTGCCAGACCGAGGGACTTCTCTGCGTCACGGCCCGTCAGCATCTTAGGACGCAGGTCCACAAGCATCAGGTGCGTGTCGGTGCCATCGGAGACGATGTCCATACCGCCTTCACGCAGAGTTTCAGCCAGAACCTGAGCGTTTTCGCGAACCGCACGGATGTAGCTCTTGAAGTCGTCGGTCAGGGCTTCGCCAAACGCCACCGCTTTTGCGGCAATTACGTGCATCAGCGGACCACCCTGCAGGCCAGGGAAAACCGCGGAATTGATCTTCTTGGAAATCTCTTCCTTGTCGGTCAGTACCATGCCGCCGCGCGGACCGCGCAAGGTCTTGTGGGTCGTGGTGGTGGCAACGTCGGCATATGGGAACGGGCTCGGATGCTCGCCAGCCGCGACCAGACCAGAAAAGTGCGCCATGTCGACCATCAGATACGCGCCGACCTCATCCGCAACTTCGCGGAACTTGGCAAAATCGATCTGACGCGAGTACGCAGACCCACCGGCGATGATCAGGGCCGGCTTGGTTTCGCGTGCCAAAGCAGCCATTGCATCATAGTCGATCAGACCTGTTTCAACGTTCAGGCCGTATTGAACAGCGTTGAACCACTTGCCGGAGAGGTTCGGCTTGGCACCGTGGGTCAGGTGACCACCCGCGTCCAGGCTCATGCCGAGGATGGTGTCGCCCGGCTTGATCAGCGCAAGGAACACCGCCTGGTTCGCCTGGCTGCCGGAGTTCGGCTGAACGTTCGCAAAGCCGCAGCCAAAAAGCTTCTTTGCGCGATCGATGGCCAGATTTTCCGCCATGTCAACGAACTCACAGCCGCCATAATAGCGCCGGCCCGGGTAACCTTCGGCGTATTTGTTGGTCAGCACGGAGCCCTGCGCTTCGAGAACGGCACGTGACACGATGTTCTCAGACGCGATCAGCTCGATCTCATGCTGCTGGCGGCCGAGTTCCTTTTCGATGGTGCCGAAGAGTTCCGGATCTGCCTCAGCAAGACCGCGGGTGAAGAAATCCGACTGAACGGACTGATCGGAGGATTCCATCAAAGACATAGCACCATCCTTATTGTGTTGTGTCTGTGTCATAGCGCAGTTTCAGGGGCCGGTTTCTTTTCAGGTCCCAGGCCCTCTCACCGCTGTGTGGCGTGGAATTAACACAGCCTTGGGGTGGAACCAAGAGCAACAGCGACGCAGGGCTTCTTGAAACCGGCATGGTTCGAAATCCGGCACATGCTCACATCCCCCAAAGGAAAATGAAACTGCCATGCGCTCATTGATGTAATTAACTAGCAGTACAGATATTCCAGTAATTTAAACCTAACCGGCACACTGGCTTTAATTGTTTCCAAACGAATATGAAAACTAATACGAGTTAGGGGATCGACTTAGTAACTTGTATTGGGCCCGGGGACATGAAGATACTTGACTGGCTGAAAGACAAGCAGAACCTGCCCACTGTGGCCTATAGCCTCGGGTTGGGTCTCATTGCTTTCGCCGTGACTGCTATCTGGGTTGCAGATACAAGATTTCTGGCTGACCAGCATCGCATCGGTGCCGAAGTGAACCTGGCAGGCCGGCAGCGCATGCTCAGCCAGCGCATCGCGATGGTCGCTCAGGACATGAGCCGGTTCGAGCGTGTCAACGGCGCCAGCTCGAAGTTCATGCTGCTCGGCTGCGCCGACCAGATGATGCGCGCACATACGGCTCTTCTTTCGACGGATATTGACCGTATCAAAAAGGCACTCGGAGAGGGCATCAGCTGCCATATTGGCGCCGCTGAAGATGTTCAAGAAGGTAAGCTATCCTCAGCGCTTCAGAACGCATTTTACGGTGACACCCAACCCCTTGACCCGCTGTTGCGCGAGTTCCTCAAGCGGGCCATCGACGTTGCTCAATCGGAACCTCCGCGACAAGAAGATATTGACGCCATTGTGCGGATGGCCAACCTGGAACTGCCGGTGAAACTGAACACACTTGTCCGCGTGTTTCAGGACGAAGGTGAAGAGTCGCTTCATGCATTGGACCGGTTCATCACGGCGATGTGGGCTCTGACGCTGCTTTTGATCCTTTTGGAAATTGTTTTCATCTTCCAACCGATGGCCCGCAAGATCCGCGAAACAATGGCGCAACTTCAAAAGACGTTAGGCATTTCAGAAAAGCGCGGAATCGAGCTGAAAGAGGCCAATGAGCAGCTCCTGGAAAGCATCCACTACGCCCGCAAGATCCAACAAGGTGTGCTCGCCGACGTCACGGACATGCGCACATCGGTCAAGGATGCGGCGATGCTGTGGGAGCCTCTGCAGGTGGTCAGCGGCGACTTCGTCTGGTCTTCGGAAGTCGATGGCAAGACAGTGTTTTTCGTTGCCGATTGTACCGGACATGGGGTTCCCGGCGCACTTTTGACCATGGTTGTATCGTCGGAGCTGAAAAAACTCCTGGACCTTGGAGAACTCGTGGACCCTGAACGATTGATGCTGGATCTCGATCGGGGTGTCCGTCAACGCCTTGGTCAAGATCGGCCTTCGGATGCGGGGAACGATAACCAGACGTCCGATGATGGCTTTGAAGCCGCCTTGGCAATTTATGATCCCGCCGAAAACACCCTCACCTTCATCGGGGCTGGCATTCCGCTCTACGTCCAATCGTCGGACGGCATCAAACGGATCCCGGCCGACCGGCACCGTCTCGGTTACCGCAGCCTTCGCCGCCCGGAAAGCTTCAAGGTGCATCATCTGACCGTCGAGGAGGACGAAACCTTTTATCTGGCGACGGACGGAGCAACCGATCACATTGGCGGCGATCGCAAACGCGCCTTTGGCCGGAAACGCTTGTTCGAAGTCCTGGAGGCCAATGCCTACGCCGATCTCGAAACGCAACTTTCAAAGCTGAAATCTGTCCTGGAAAACTATCGTGGCTCAGAACCCGCCCGGGACGATTACACGGTTCTGGCGGTGACGCCGCGTTCTAACAAGCCAGCGCACAAGCAGGCAGCTGAGTAGGAGGCCGAAGTGCTCGCAAACGACATGTACTCGTTCAAACAGGAACTCAGCGACCGGAAAATGCTGTTTGCCTATTCCGGTTTTCTTTCAGAGCATCTGCTTGAATCTCTCGGAAATTCGGTCAAGCAGCAAATGGAGTTGAAGAACGCCGAAAGCAAAGTGGCCAAACGGGTCTTTTCTGTCTTTGTGGAGCAAGTTCAAAACATCATTCGGTATTCTGATGAGCAGGAATTTCTGTCAGAAACCAAAGCTGACCGTCTTTCCGGCGGCGTCGTTGCATTCGGCCATGAACATGAGCGGTTTTTCGTGATTTGCGGCAACCCGGTGCCCGGCTCCGAGGCTGACCAATTACGGACCCGTCTTGAAGAAATTGCCAGCATGGACGAAGTGACTTTGCGCAAGCATTATCGGACAAAATTGCGCGAGGAACCGGAAGAGCAAAGCGAAGGTGGATCAATCGGCCTTCTGGAGATCGCACGGCGGGCAACCCAGCCGCTGGAATTCGATTTCCATGAAATCGAAGGCAATCGCAAATTCTTCGTACTCAAGGCATTCATCTAAGAGAGAACCAGAAAAAATGACAGACACGTCTCTTAAGATCGAAGCAACCTCCCGCTCTCCGGAAGTGCATCTGGATGCTGCAAACGGGACGCTATCCATGTCTGGCGAAAGCTATCCGGAAGACGCAAGCGCCTTCTTCGGTCCGGTGTTCCAGGCCGTCGCCGAACACGTTGCTGCCTCTGAAGGACAAGCGCTGACGGTCGACATGCGGTTCATTTACTTCAACTCCTCAAGTGCAAAAGCCATCATGAACCTCTTTCAGATGCTGGAAGAAGCTGCTGAAGACGGCAAGACCATCACCATCAACTGGTACTTTGATCCAGAAGACGACATGATGGAGGAGATGGGCGAGGACTTTGCTGAAGACTTCGAACATGCCACATTCAACTTGAAGCCGGAAACCGAGGACGCATGACCGAGACCTCCAAAAAGGCCGAGACAGATTTTACGCTCTTCGACAGCGAAGACCGCGTGCTGGAACACGCCAGCACGATCCTCGACGGCCTGGAGGAAACGACAGACCTCATAAAAACGCTCTCGACGGCCTACAAACGGGCAGTCAAGGACCAGAAGCGGATGGTGCGCCTCTGCGACCGGATGCAGGAGGAGCTGATCGCTGTCAAGGAACGCCTGGAGGGCGAAGTCAAAGCCCGCGCGGAACTCGCCGAGCAATTCCGCATGCAGGCGATTACGGACGGCCTCACGCAGGTTTTCAATCGCGGCCACTTTCTCGAACTTTGCAATCACGAACTGAAAGCGCGCAGCCGGACTGAAACACCCTTGAGCGTCGCGCTTCTGGACATCGACCACTTCAAGTCCGTCAACGACACCTACGGGCATGCTGCCGGTGACGAAGCGCTGCGGGTTGTTGCGCGCACTCTTGAAAACAGTCTCCGCCAAAGCGATGTGGTGTGCCGGTGGGGCGGCGAAGAATTCAGTCTTCTGATGCCGCGGACAAATTCTAAAAATGCTTCTGCTTTGGCGGACCGTCTGCGCAAAACACTCTCTGAGATAGTCATCAAGGAAGGCGGAACGAGCTTCACTTTGACGGCAAGTTTTGGGGTGGCCACAATGGAGGGACCCAATCCAGCGTGCAAAGCGACCGGCGCCGATGCCATTGATCTGTTGTTTAAAGATGCAGATGACGCGCTCTATGAAGCCAAAGGCGCAGGCCGGAACAAAGTAATTACAGCTAAGGCCCGTCTTCTGGAACCCGCTGAAGCCGTCGATTAACGGCACACGCTATCGTGGCCAATGCCCGCTCAGATACTTCGTTTTCACGCCACAAACGGTCATGTCACCGCACGTTTCAATACAGTGTCGGGTCCCGGTCCTTGTTAGCAAGTTCAGCTGCACGCACCTGCTCGACCCGGCGTTTTAGCTTGCGGACGGCGAGCTTTTGCAAGTCACTTTGCAAAGCAGAAGACGGGCCGAACATCGAGACTTCGACGCCAGTCGCAGCATCTATCGCCGTGACCTGCACCTGTTTTCCCATCGGCCTGAACTCGATATAGATTTCACCCGCCCTCGGACCGCGATTCATCCGGCCTGAATCCTTTGCTGGTTCAAAAGGTCCCTCTCCTGGCTCAATAGACACGAAACGCCGGCCTCATCAAGACCGGCGTTCCAGAACCCTTCATGACTTGCGTATGTTCCTAAAGGCGGGCTTGCTCGCCTGTGCCGCTGAGATCATCTCGGTTGTAGATGTCTTCGCGGAAGTGAACCACGCCGTCGGCATTGGCCCAAGCCGTTACATAGGTCATGTAAAGCGGGATCGAGCGCTTCAGCTTGACGTCTTCCCGTTCGCCGGTCCGAATGACTGAATCGACCTTGGTACGGTCCCAATCCGGTGTCGTGGATTGCAGTAGCCAGGTCACCAATTCCCGGACGTTTTGAACGCGCACGCAACCGGACGAGTGGAACCGGTAATCTTCACCAAACAAGGTTTTGGACGGCGTATCGTGAAGATAGACTTGGTGTTTGTTGTGGAAGTTGATCCGCACGGACCCAAGTGAGTTTTCTTGTCCCGGATCCTGGGTGAAGCGGTACTGTGTCGCTTCGTCCGTATTCCAGTCAATCTGCTGCCAGGCCACTTCCTGGTTGTCGCGCCAGTTGAAGATCCGGATCTTGTTGCGAGACAGATATTCCGGGTCATCCTTCATCTTCGGGATCAGGTCCTTGCGGATGATGGAGACCGGAACGGTCCAATACGGATTGAAGTTCAGCTCATAGATCTTGCTGTTCAGGATTGGCGTTTGACGGTCGATCTTGCCAACCACTGCGGTATGGCGCGAGCGGACGCGGCCATCTTCAACCGCTTCGATCTCAGCCGCCGGGATGTTCACCATCACATACCGATCGCCGAGATTGCCGGACATGGACCGGACCCGGACAAGGTTCGTTTCGAGCTGGCGCAAGCGCACGTAGGCCGGGATATTGAGCGCCTCAACGGTGCTCTCGCCCATTACCCCATCCGGAATCAAGCCGTGACGAAGCTGGAAACGACGCAGGGCCGCATCAACATAAGAATCGAAGGTGTCGGATAGCCCGGACTGCTGCTCCAAATCGCCAGAAATAATCAGGCGTTGGCGCAACTGCACAACGCGCGGGTCCTTCATACCGATGCGCAGCGCTTTGCCGCCGGTGGCCACCGTGCCCCATCCACCCATTTGCACGATCGACTGATAGCGTGTGATGGCAGCGCCGATGTAGTCAACCGTCGTTGGAGACAGGGTCGGGGCGTATGACTTCACCTCGGTGATGTTGTCCGTTGCGATATCGAAGCTGTCAGCCCATTCAAGGTCCTGCCCCGCAGTCCGGAAAGACTGCTGCGCAGACGCAGCTCCCGTGACCACCACTGGCGCGGCCAAGCCAAGGAGCATCAGCCCGTTTTTCCAAAATTTGGCGTTCAACTTGAAAGAAGACTTTGTCCCAGCCGAAGCGGAAAAAAGTGTCATTGCCGACCCCACAGTGCTGTGTACAAGGCGCCATCCGGCGCATTCATCGTCAATCCGGTTCAACGGTCGTTGACCTCGCCGGTAGATTACCGGCTCACGACCATTATGGGTACTGCAGCAAGGTTAACAAATTCAAAGACAGCTCACCCGCCACGATTTGACGGCCTACTGGCCATTCCATTGTGTCCACATGATGTCGGATTCGGCCGACCGCAAGCCGATCACGAATTTGTCAGCAGATTAAGTGCCCAAAAACAAAAGCACCGCCACTTGGGCGGTGCTTTGTCATCTGGATACGCCGTGAATTGATCAGAGGCGATATAGAATTTGGTCGGTCCAGAACCGCTCGAGACGGCGCAGCGACTTATTCAGTGTAACAAAGTCTTGCGGGCCGATTTCACCAACCTGCTCAACGGACAGAATATGGCGCTCATAAAGATCATTGACGATCTTTGCCACTTCCTGGCCCTTGTCGGTCAGGCTGACCCGGACGGACCGGCGGTCCATGCGCGAGCGCTGGTGGTGAATGTAACCGGTCTCGACCAGTTTCTTCAAATTATAGGACACGTTGGAACCGAGATAGTACCCGCGGGTCCGCAGTTCACCAGCGGTCAGCTCGGCATCGCCAATGTTGAACAGCAACAACGCCTGAACGCTGTTGACATCCGACCGGCCCATGCGGTCGAACTCGTCCTTGATGACGTCCAGCAAACGCCGGTGCAAACGTTCTACAAGTGTAAGAGCCTCGAGGTAGAGCGGTTTGATAGCCACTTCTTCCTCTTCACCCTGTGACACAGCATCGACTGCCCTACTTGCGGTGATCATGTGATTGCGCCTCTTTTTGTACCTGTCATTCGACGGATATTTTCCCGCCTTGATGCACAATCTACAGAAGCGATTCTAAAATCCGCTTAAGAGACACACTGAATCAAATATTAACTTCCACAAGGTGTTTTAGAGGCCGATTTAATCTTTGATTTACTATGATCCCCTGAGAAATTTGACAATAGCAGAGAAATCCAGGGATTCCCCGCCCTGGTTGCAGAAGAGCGAATAGAGCGACGCGGCTTCTGCACCCATGGGTGTCGCTGCGCCCGAGGAATGCGCGGCCTCCTGAGCCAATTTTAAATCTTTCAACATCATGCCCGCTGCAAAGCCTGGCTGGTAGTCACGGTTGGCAGGAGATGCGGGCAACGGTCCGGGCACCGGACAATAGGATGTCAGCGACCAGCACTGACCGGATGCGGTTGAGGAAATGTCGAACAGCTTCTGCGCATCAAGGCCAAGGCGCTCTGCAAGCACAAAAGCCTCCGAGACGCCAATCATGGAAATGCCCAGGATCATGTTGTTGCAGATCTTGGCCGCCTGCCCGGTTCCTGCACCGCCTGCATGGACGATCGTCTTGCCCATGATATCGAGATAGGACTTGGCTGCTTCGAAGGCGCTGTCTTCTCCGCCGACCATGAATGTCAGCGTTCCACCAGCCGCTCCAGCAACACCACCGGAAACCGGCGCATCGACCATTGGCATGGACTTTTCCGCCGCCGCAGCGCTTACCGCCCGCGCGCTGTCGACATCAATGGTGGAGGAATCAATCAGAAGGGTTCCGGCCTTCGCGGTGTCAAGGATGCCGCCTTCGCCCATGTAGACTTGACGGACATGCTTGCCTGCCGGGAGCATGGACACAATGACATCGGCCTCAGAGGCCAGTTGAGCGACATCGGATGCTGCCTCGCCGCCTTCGGCTACAAGAGCGTCGATGGCTGCCTTCGACATGTCAAAGCCCAGGACCCGGTGCCCTGCCTTTGCAAGATTGATGGCCATCGGGCCGCCCATGTTCCCAAGACCTATAAAGCCAACCGTGGTTGCCATTGTTTTCTCCCGTGACGATTCTTTTCGTATTTTCAGATTTATAGGCCGGCTTGTTGATGCTCCGGACCAAGCCCTTCAAAAGTTGAGTCAGCTGCCGCCAGCACAACCTTCTGCATCAAGCTGCGGCCGTTCGGTTCTCGCGGCGCATCAGATATGTGAGCCCCGCAAAGATCAATATGGTCAAAAGGTAGAAGGCGATCTCATAAGGCCGGCGGCCATAAAGATCTGAAAAGGCCGTGTGCATGACGATCTGGCACAGGCACCGAAAAATCCACATGACCGTTCCCCAGGATACGGTCAGCCAAAGGCCGATCGCCGCCACAAGGTCCAGGACTGCGAAGAAAACAACGGCACCTTGAATGGCAATCGGCATTTCCCAGAACCACATGCCGCGCCATTCGACGATGCCAATGATCCGGGCCCAATAGATCACGCCTCCGCCCATCAGAAGCAGCGCCATCGCGCGCAGATACCAGATCAGCACGGTGCTCCAGGGCGGGCGCGAATAGAAGAGGTCCTGAAAGCTCGTGATCATGGCCGGTCCGTTTGTGCGTTAGAGCGGCAAGTCTCCGCCTGCCGGTTCCCGGAAATACGCTGCCAGGTCTTCCTTGTCCACTTGATCAAGGCTTGGAGGGGACCATTTCGGGTCCTGGTCCTTGTCGACAAGCACCGCCCGCACGCCTTCGTAGAACTCGGAGCCCTTCAGGATTTCGGAGACGATACGGTATTCGAGTTTCATGCATTCGTTGAAACTCAACTCCCCGCCGCGCTGCATTTGCTCAAAGGCGATCAGCACGCTGGTCGGGGATTTTTGGCGGATCGCCTGAGCAGCCTTCAATGCGAACTCGTCGCTGCTCTCGTCCAGTTTCGCCAAAATTGCATTCACACTGTCTTCTGAAAAGCAACGCTCAATCGTATCCGCGGCTGCCATCAAGGGCCCTGGCTCAGCTTCAACAGCATATCGGCTGAGAACTGCATCCACGTCGCTGTTTTCCGCCAGCTCCGCTTCTATTGCCGGCAAGTCCGTTTCCTTGATGGCATGGGTCAGCACGCCCGTTGCCAGCGCATCGCCCTGCTTCAAACGGCCAGCGGACAAGGCGCAGTAGACACCGGTTTTCTTGGGCATGCGCGGAAGAAAATACGTGCCGCCTACATCCGGGAAAAACCCAATCCCAGTTTCCGGCATGGCGAACATCGTCTTTTCCGTTCCGACGCGGTGGCTGCCATGGGCAGATACGCCAACGCCGCCGCCCATGACAATGCCATTGATGAGCGCGATATAGGGCTTGGGATACGCCTTGATTTGCGCGTTGAGGAGGTACTCTTCCTTGAAGAACTCTCCGAGCCCCTCCATCTCGCCGGCCATCTTCGCATCATAGATGCTGCGGATGTCACCGCCGGCGCAGAATGCTTTTTCTCCTGCACCGGTGATCACCACATGGGCAACGTCCGGATCATCTGCCCACGCGGTCAGCTGAGCCGCCAGCGCAGAGCACATCGGATGGGTTAGCGCGTTCAGCGCCTTCGGTCGGTTTAGGGTGACAAATCCGGCCTTGCCGCGCTTTTCAAACAGGATATCGCTCACTGCATGTCCTCAGAAAACTGGAAAAGTGGTCGTGTTTTCGCCGTGAGAAGACGGTCAGTCTTTCAGGAGATGCCGTGAGATGATCAAGCGCATGACCTCATTGGTGCCTTCCAGAATCTGGTGCACGCGAACGTCTCGCAAGAACCGCTCGATCGGATAGTCCCGCAGGTATCCATAACCGCCATGCAGTTGCAGCGCGTCGTTCACCACCTTGAAACCGGTGTCCGTGGCCAGGCGCTTGGCCATTGCTGCAAACTTCGGTGCATCCGGCGTTTTCGCATCCACTTCGGTTGCCGCCTTGTAAAGGAGCAGGCGCGCGGCCTCCAACTCCGTTGCCATATCGGCAAGTCGGAATTGTAGCGCCTGGAAAGCTGTCAGCGGTTTGCCGAACTGCTTGCGCTCCCGCATGTAAGCAATCGCCTGGTCGAGACACTCCTGAGCCGGGCCGATCGAGCAAGCACCAATGTTCAAACGCCCGCCATCAAGCGCGGCCATTGCGATCTTGAAGCCTTGGCCCTCGACACCGATGAGGTTGGATTTCGGAACGCGGCAATCCTGGAAGTTCACCTGCGCAGTCGGTTGGCTCTTCCAGCCCATTTTCACTTCATTCGCACCGAAGCTTAGACCCGGCGTGCCTTTTTCGACGAGCAGGCAGGAAATCCCGCCCGGCCCTTCATCACCTGTCCGGACCATCACCGCATAGAGATCGCTGATACCGCCGCCGGAAATGAAGGCCTTGGAGCCGTTGAGGATATAGTGATCGCCATCATCCTTGGCGGTAGTCCGCAACGCTGCGGCGTCAGAGCCTGATCCTGGCTCGGTCAGGCAGTAGCTGGTCAGGAGTTCCATGGTGCAGAGTTTCGGCAGAAACTTCTGGCGCAGATCTTCATTGCCGAACGTATCGATGATCCAGGACACCATGTTGTGGATCGACAGATATGCAGCGGTAGACGTGCAGCCCTTCGACAATTCTTCAAAGATAAGCGCAGCGTCCAAACGGGTCAGAGCGGAGCCCCCGACATCATCCCGGACATAAATTCCGGCGAGCCCGAGTTCGGCCGCCTTGCGCATGACAGGAATTGGGAAATGGCTGTCTTCATCCCACTGCGCGGCATGCGGGGCGAGTTCTTCCCGCGCAAAGCTTGCCGCCATATCGCGAATTGCCCGCCGGTCTTCGTTCAGTTGAAAGTCCACGATATCCTCCCGGGAACCTGCACGGCCGATTCTGACTGCGCCGGATGTGTTTGATTTCTGAAGCGCATAAAACCATATTTGACGCAAACGTCAAACAATCTCTTTTTCGTATTTAATTTCAGTTGTTTTACAGAATGTTGGACGTCAGAAATCTGCGTGATAATGTGACACAAATGTCCGGTGGACATCCAATCTGAATTTTCTCACCTAAGTGCAGGCCCGTTTAATGCCGTCTCACCGTTCTCTTCCGCCCATCACCTCCGATCACATGGACTCGCTCCTTGCCGGTACCCGCATGCGCCGCAACCGGCAGACCGACTGGTCCCGCCGCCTGATCCGTGAAAACACGCTGACCGTGGATGATCTGATCTGGCCGGTCTTCGTCGTTGATGGCGAAAATATCCGCCAGCCGGTTCCGTCCATGCCAGGCATCGAACGCCTGTCGGTCGACGAGGCGGTGCGCGACGCCAATCTAGCCGCTGAGCTCGGTATTCCGGCGATCGCACTCTTTCCTTATACGGACCCGGATCTGCGCGACGATACGGGCTCGGAAGCGCTTAATCCGGACAACCTGACATGTCAGGCCTGCCGGGCGATCAAGGGCGAGGGCCTGAACCTTGGCTTGATGACAGACGTAGCGCTCGACCCATACACAAGCCACGGCCATGACGGCCTGATGCATGGCGACAGCATCTTGAATGACGAGACAGTCGATCAACTCTGCCGACAGGCGCTTAATCAGGCCGAAGCCGGGTCCGATGTGATTGCCCCGTCCGACATGATGGACGGCCGGATCGGTGCCATCCGGCAGGCACTCGACACTCAGGATTATCGCAGCACGCAGATCATGGCGTATTCGGCCAAGTATGCATCGGCTTTCTACGGCCCGTTCCGTGATGCTGTCGGCTCGTCCGGCACCTTGAAGGGCGACAAACGCACCTATCAGATGGATCCGGCCAACACGGACGAAGCCTTGCGCGAGGCAGAGCTCGACATTGCCGAAGGCGCCGACATGATCATGGTGAAACCCGGCATGCCGTATCTGGACATTGTCCGCAGGCTGAAAGACGAGTTCCAGGTCCCGACCTACGCCTATCAGGTGTCCGGCGAATTCGCGATGATCAAGGCGGCGAGCGGCAACGGCTGGCTCGACGGCGACCGTGCCATGATGGAGAGCCTTCTCGCCTTCAAACGCGCCGGCGCCGACGGCATTCTCACCTACTTCGCGCCCACCGTCGCCAAGATGCTGGCGGGCCGAGACTGACAACAACGACTGCCGCCCCGGCCTCCGCGCCGGGGCCAGTCTCAAAAAAGAATTGGCACCTCTCGTCAAAAGGTCCCGGATCAAGTCCGGGACAGCATCTTGTTTCCCGGCCGGGTCATCCCCGCCACCGTGCGGGGATCTACTCGCAGTTCTGGTTGCCGCAGACAGGGTGCCTCTCGAGAGCGGCTCTGCAAATGAGTGGGTCCCCGGTCTCCGCTTCGCCGGACAATGACAAAGGTGAATGTGGTAAAGGCGTCACGAGCGCACGCAGTCAATGGCTCGCCATCGCGCGAAGTGGTCATTCTTTCCACCCTTTGACAACTGGCTCATCGATGGATCCACCCACCGACAGCGTTCGAAATCGGAATACTGAGTCGAGTTCGGGAACAAAAACGGGGGACAAAAAAAACATTGCCCCAAATTGATTCCCGCGGAGGCTGAACGAAAAACCGCCGTTGGGCGGCAGATCCTCTAGAGGACGCCCCCCCCCGCGCGCGGAAACCCGATCCGGAAATTGAACATCATGATTGCAGCCGAAGAACCCGAAGCGGCTCAGGTCGACATAGGCACCATCATCGGTCGGGATCACCGGATGGATCTGATCGACGGTTGCAAACCGGCCGGATACCTTGCGTTTGTAATCGCTCACTGGGCTGACCGGCATCAGGCGGACGTCGTGCGATGGTCCTCGGACAGTGTCATGGTAGGGAGGCAACAGTTCTACAGGAAGCCTGTACCCCACCCCCTTTTCTGGCAGCGAGCCGGCCCACGCCTCCATGCCCGGCACCTTCGACCACTCTTCGCGAGGGATGCGCCAGGCGGCATGGCATTGCGATCGAACCCTTTTCCCAGGCGCATGCCCACGCTCCTTGTAAAGCTTGAGCTCGCGCGTTGATCCCTGGTCGCGCGGAAAAATGAACGGCGTCAGGTCCGGGCTTTCGGTTTCGGCTCGGACTTCAGAGGCTAAAAACGCCTGTTCGTCAGCAATTTCCGGCGGATAAGCTTTAACGAATTCAACGTGACTGTCGACACCGGACAAGGTCCGCTCGCTGACATAGAACTCCATCTGATCGAGCGTTTGGTCGTCATTGACCCAGAGCACGGGCAGGATGGAGTTGGGCGGTAGAGATTCGTGCTGCTCGGTGAAAGGACGATCGAGGGACCGGATGTTTTTCTTGGCGTCTTCGGCGCGCTCTTCGGCCGTCGACGACGCCCACCGGCAGGCGTGCACCACAGGCGTATAGACCGCCTCGCGTGTGCCCCCGACATAAGCGCCCATGAGCGGAGGATTTCTATAAGTCCCGCCGGACGTGACACTTGGAGCCACGGTCGATCCTGTCACCAACGTGCCCGTGCACTTGATCACCCGTTCGATGGTCACCGGCGCGCCATCGACCTTCACATCGACCGTTGCTCGGTAGTAGACCGGATAACGGGGGTCGTCCTGAACGCAGGCGGCGAGCAGAAGCGGTGCCAGAGGGGTGAGAAAAACAATTCGGGAAAACACGCGCACGCAATGCCGCCTTTGAAAAATAACAATGTAGAACCCCTAGCGCACAACCTTTAAGGGTTGCTCAATAGGATTATCAAAACATCGGACGCTCCCGGTATTTGCCGTCTGCAACACGCCTCGGATGTCTCAATAAGCTGAGATCATTCGCACAGCGTCATCCGCACCCCAGTGCGGGGATCTACTCTCTACCAGAGCCTATGGGTTGGACCTCATCCTTTGCAGCTCGGCTTCTCTCAGTCGGTGTCTTCAACTCATCGCAACGGAAATTGACCCTCCGGCTCAAGTCCGGCGCTATCTCCCGCACATTCTGCTTCGCGCGGCTGGGATTGTTTAGACGCCCAAGACAGAAATTTGCGTTTCCCAATTCCGATCCCCATATCCAACTCATCACGAATTGGAGAGCCTATTTCATGTCCGCCGACACATCGTCCCGATCCTCCAGGCAAGACGCATTTGATCCGTTCCTGCAACCGGAGTTGTTTGAGGGCGTGCGCAGCCGCCGGATTATCGCCTTCATTATCGATGCGTTCGTGATCACCCTGCTGACACTTGGAGCGGGCATTCTTGTGTTCATTCTCGGGGTTTTCACCCTGGGCCTCGGCTTTCTGCTTTACGCAATCCTGCCGGTATCCGTCGCACTGATCTATGCCGCATTTACGCTGGGCGGGCCAAGCGCCTCCACGATCGGCATGCGTGCGATGGGTCTTGAGATGCGGCTCTGGTATGGCGCCAAACCCTACCCTCTGCTGGCCGCCGTGCACCTGTTGCTGTTCTGGTTCTCCATCTCTTTGCTCACGCCGTTCGTGCTGCTCGTGTCCCTGTTCTCGGACCGCAAGCGCCTGCTGCATGACCTGATCCTGGGCACTGTGGTGATCAATTCCGCCTATCACCGGGCCTATACCCGCGAGCATTCCGCCGCTGCGTGATTTCTTGCTCAAAGAAAAAATGATCTTATTTCAACGCTCTGCATGAAATATGAGCAGCGTTCCGGGTGTGAATTCGAAAGGTGAGCCCTTCCAAAGCCTCAAGCGGCTGGTCTAAACTACTCCGAGAAATGGGCAGGTTGGATCTAGGCGGGTGAATGCTCTCAGTTGATATCGCGATGGCGTTGACCTTTGTGGTCCTGACCGCCACCGTCGTCTTGTATGCGCTTGAGCGTTATCCGATTGAAACGGTCGCGCTCGGATCCGTTACCAGCTTCATCGTTATATTCTCCCTGATCCCGGTCTTCCGCAGCGACGGGACCCGGGTTGCGACAGGCGATTTTCTGCAAGGCTTTGCAAATCCGGCCCTGATCACCGTCATCTGCCTTCTCATAATCGGTCAGGGTCTGTTTCAGACAGATGCCCTGGAAGGTCCTGCCAAGGCTATTGTCCGATGGACCCGCGGCCGGTCCAAATGGGCCACGGCCCCAATCCTGCTCGCCGTCGCCGTTCTCAGCGCCTTTTTAAACAACACGCCCGTGGTGGTAATGTTCCTGCCGATCCTGACCGCCGTCGCAGTGACCGCCGGACAATCGGCCTCACGGGTTCTGATGCCCCTCTCCTTCATCGCGATTCTGGGCGGTATGACCACACTGATTGGGTCGTCCACCAACCTGCTGGTGGCCAATTACGCGGCGCAGTCCTCGGATCTGAAGCTGACCTTCTTCAGCTTCACCCCAATCGGGATCATGGTTGCCGGTGCCGGGATCCTCTACGTTTTGTTCGTCATGCCGCACCTGATGCGCAATCGTAAAACCATGGCTGAAGAATTTCAGGCCACGTCCGGCAAGCAGTTCATCGCGCAGATTGAAATCACCTATGAGCACCCGCTTGTCGGCACCGAAGCCGTCTCCGGCATGTTTCCGAGCCTGAAGGACATGACCGTCCGCCTGGTTCAGCGCGGACAGCAACCGCTTCTTCCGCCCTTTGAAAATGTCATCCTGTCACCGGGCGATACGGTGATTGTGGCTGCGACCCGCACAGCACTTGCAAATGCCCTGGCGCGGCGCCAGCCGTTGATGGAAACGGATGGGGGCGAGACCAATGTAACCGGCCGCGAAGCTGCGCCGAACCAGGACGGCTCTCTCAGCCTTGCCGAAGCTGTCGTTGCCCCCGCTTCGCGCCTCATGGGCCGCACACTGCCGCAATCCGGCTTCTATACAGAAACCGGCTGTCTGGTGATGGGCATTCAGCGCCGCAGCCGCATGCCCCGTATGGCCATGAATGATATCCGCCTGGAAGCTGGCGACGTCCTTTTGGTTGCAGGGTTTGAAGAGGACATTGCCCGGCTGCGCGGAAACCGCGATGTCCTGTTGCTCGATTGGTCAACAGCAGAAGTCCCGCGCAAACGGTATGCTCCACGCGCGCTAGCGATCTTTGCCTGCGTTGTCGCGCTTGCAGCTTCAGGCCTGGTGCCGATTGTTTCCACGGCCGTTGCGGGAACCTTCGCCATGATCGCCTCCGGCTGCCTCAACATCCGCCAGGCCATGCGGGCCATCGACAGCCGGATATTCATGCTTGTCGGCGCCTCACTTGCCGGGGCGGTCGCCCTGGAAACAACTGGCGGGGCGTCAGCGGTTGCCATGTCACTCGCCGACATCCTTCACGGCAGCCCGCCTGGCGTCGTGCTGTCCGCCTTGTTCTTCATGGTGATGATCCTGACGAACTTCCTGTCGAACAACGCGGCCGCGGTCCTCTTCACACCCATTGCCATCAATCTCGCTGATCAGATCGGCCAGCCGCCAGAAGCCTTTATTGTCTGCCTGATCATTGCCGCCAACACGTCCTTTGCGACGCCTGTTGGATATCAAACCAACCTGATCGTGATGGGACCCGGACATTACCGTTTTGCTGATTTCCTGCGTGCTGGCGTCCCGCTGGCGCTTGTTTTATGGTTGACCTTCTCACTGATCGCACCATGGTACTATGGGCTGTGAGGGACGACTTTTACGCCGTAGGAATAGCTGGTGACACGCCACCCGACCGACCATCCGCAGTTCTATCTAACTGCCCCCGCGCCCTGCCCTTATCTTGAGGGTTTGCAGGAGCGCAAGGTATTCACGCATCTCGTCGGCCACGGCGCGCCTGCGCTTAACGAAGTACTCACACAAGGTGGTTTCCGCCGCAGCCAGAACATTGCTTACCGCCCGGCCTGCGAGAACTGCCAGGCTTGCGTTTCCGTGCGTGTTCGCGTCGACGACTTCAAATGGACCAAATCGCTCAAGAGGGTTTGGAAATCCGGGGCGGATGTCATCGGAGCGCGCCTTCCGCCGAGTCCATCGGCCGAACAATATGATCTTTTTCGCGATTACCTGCAGGCGCGCCATGAAGATGGCGGCATGACCGAGATGAGTATCCTCGACTACGCTATGATGGTCGAAGACACGCATGTCGAGACAATGGTGGTGGAGTATCGCAAACGCGGACCGGATACATTTATAACAGGGGCCGGGACTGGGCCGCTGCTTGGCGTTGCTCTGAGCGACCAGCTCAGCGACGGCCTGTCGATGGTGTATTCCTTCTACGATCCCGCATTCACTGAGACCGCGCTTGGCACCTACATGATACTTGATCACATCGAGCGCGCGCGAAAGCTCCGGCTGCCCTACATCTATCTCGGCTATTGGGTCGATGGCTCGATCAAGATGGCGTACAAGGCCCGCTTCCGGCCGCAAGAACATCTCGGGCCGGATGGCTGGACGACAGTCGACGCGCCCAATGGGCCAGGCGACCCCACAAAAGACTGACGTATCCTAAGGAATGTGCTGACGGATCGACGTGAAGACATCGCGGAACATGTCTTCGGTCAACCGCCCCGTATTCGTGTTGTACCGGGAGCAGTGGTAACTGTCGAACAGGACAAGATCCGTTCCCGGGAGTTCATGCCGCCCATTGTGGGAAAACGGGAACTGGGCCCGTTTCAATTCCAAGGCGGTCAAAAACGTCTCGTGCGCGATCCGGCCAAGTGCCAAGACCGCCCGGACAGATGGGTTGGCCGCGAGTGTCGACAAAAGATACGGACGGCAGGTCTTGATTTCCGGTCCGGTTGGCTTGTTCTGCGGAGGCAAACAGCGCACGGCGTTGGTAATCAGCGCGTCAGCCAGCACCAACCCGTCGTCCGGCCGCGCTTGATACGTCCCTTCGGCGAAACCGAAATCCAGCATGGTCTTGTAGAGGAGATCGCCGGCATAATCGCCGGTGAACGGGCGCCCGGTCGCATTGGCACCGCGCATGCCCGGAGCAAGTCCAATGACAAGCAATCTCGGATTTGGAGACGTAAAGGACGGCACGGGCGCATTGAACCATTCGGGATGTTCGGCCTGCAGACCTTCCCGAAATTCAACCAAACGAGGGCATGCCCGGCAATCCAGAGGTGGATCGACGGGCGTAGCCTGAACATCATGGACCGGCATCTAACCGCTCCTAGTAATCGTCGTCGTCATCCTCGTCATCGATCTCCGGCATCGGAGGACGCTGAGGACGTTCGGACGGATCGCGTCCGATTTTGTTGGCAAGACTTGCCAGATCGATGAAGTGGTCGGCCTGGCGGCGCAGATCATCGGCAATCATCGGCGGCTGCGTTTTCAAGGTCGATACCACACTGACCTTCCGGCCTTTGCGCTGCAACGCTTCAACCAGTGACCGGAAATCGCCGTCACCGGAGAAGAGCACGATGTGATCCACGGATTCCACAAGTTCCATGGCATCAACAGCAAGCTCGATATCCATATTGCCTTTGACCTTGCGGCGTCCCGCACTGTCGACGAATTCCTTCACAGGCTTTGTGATGACTTTATAGCCATTGTAGTCGAGCCAATCGATCAACGGGCGGATGGAGGAGTATTCCTGGTCCTCAATCAGCGCCGTGTAATAATAGGCACGCAACAGATAGGCCTGGCCCTGAAATTCCTTCAGCAGACGCTTGTAATCTATGTCAAAGCCGATGGCCTTGGCTGTCGAATACAAGTTTGCACCGTCGATGAACAAGGCAACCTTTTCTCGTGCATCAAACATTTATATTGAAACCCTTCTAAGTGGTATGCGCATCCTGTTTGAGACCGCTGACCCGAGTTTCCTTCCCACCAAAGGAACCTCACGGAACAAAAACAAAATCACCGCATATAGCTTCCGACCACTAGCTGCTTTTTTGCCATTTTGTGATCAGATTATTTTTAGTTCTTCTAGAACGCCTTTTTAGTTATAGGGCGCTAAGTACTGGCGTACACTATCTCCTCTCCAAGCCGCAACGGCTATGGCGCGTAGGCTGTGAAAAAATAACCGGATTTTTCAATATTTTCCGCCACCTCCCCGGATTTTCGACAAGGGGTTGCTTTTTGCCAAGGGCATCACTATACGCTTGAAGTTCTTGTTCCAAAAGCTATGGAGACGTCGAATGGCGCGCGTGACCGTCGAGGATTGTATCGACAAGGTCGAAAACCGGTTTGAGCTGGTGCTGATTGCTGCGCATCGCGCTCGCATGATTTCCAGTGGTTCTCCGTTGACGATAGATCGCGACAACGACAAGAATCCTGTTGTCGCTCTGCGTGAAATCGCCGAACAGACCGTCAGCCCTGAAGACATGAAAGAAGACCTCATTCATTCGCTTCAAAAATTCGTTGAAGTGGATGAGCCGGAAGCCGAATCTGTTCCGGTTGTGGCTGTACCCGGTCAACAGCAGGTCACTCAGGTCAACAACGTCGACGACAGTGCCGTCGAGTTCGACCGCATGACAGAAGAAGATCTTCTGCGCGGCCTGGAAGGTCTTGTGCCGCCTGAGCGGACCGACGATATTTGATACCATTATCATGGCCGGAGCGTTGCTGGACTGACCTGGCGCTCTGGCCGCAGTTTATCAGTTCCGCCATGTATGTTGGCGGTTGCATGGGTCAGTCGCGACCATGATGCGTCAATATGAATTGGTTGAGCGTGTCACCCGCTACAACCCCGATGCCGACGAAGCCTTGCTCAACAAGGCTTACGTCTACGCCATGCAAAAACACGGCTCACAGATGCGGGCCTCCGGTGACCCCTATTTCTCTCATCCTCTGGAAGTCGCTGCGATCCTCACGGATTTGCGCCTGGATGATGCGACCATCGCTGTCGCGCTGCTTCATGACACCATAGAAGATACGGATGCGACCCGCACCGAGATCGATTCTCTGTTCGGTGAGGAGATCGGCAAACTGGTCGACGGCCTGACCAAGATCAGCCGTTTGGATCTGGTGTCGCGAAAAGCGAAGCAGGCCGAGAATTTCAGAAAACTTCTGCTCGCAATCGCAGATGATGTCCGTGTCCTGTTGGTGAAGCTCGCCGACCGGCTGCACAACATGCGTACGCTCCAACACATGCCGGAGCACAAGCGCGGCCGGATCGCGGAAGAAACCATGGAGATCTATGCGCCCCTCGCCGGCCGCATGGGCATGCATGACATGCGGGAAGAGCTGGAGGACATTTCCTTCCGTACGCTCAATCCGGAAGCTTATGAGACGATCAACGAACGTCTGGAAGACCTCAGAGAGCGCAACAAGGATCTGATTCTCGACATTGAGACGACCCTGACTGAGCGATTGTCGGAAAGAGGCATGGCCGCGCTGGTCAAAGGCCGCGAAAAACGCCCCTACTCCATCTTCCGCAAGATGCAGCGCAAGGCGATCGGGTTTGAACAGCTGTCGGATATCTACGGATTCCGGGTGACCGTTGGCACCTTGGAAGCCTGTTACCGGGTACTCGGTGTCATTCACACGACCTGGCCAACGGTTCCGGGCCGGTTTAAAGATTACATCTCCACCCCGAAGCAAAACGACTACAAGTCGCTGCATACGACGATTGTGGGCCCCTCCCGCCAACGGGTCGAGCTTCAAATCCGCACAGTGAACATGGATCGGGTCGCCGAATACGGGATTGCCGCACACGCGCTCTACAAGGACGGTGAGTTCGGTGGGCGGAACATTGCCAATCACACTGAGGATTGCCGCGCGTTTGAATGGCTCCGCCGAACCACCGAGCTTCTGGCCCAAGGGGACACACCAGAAGAGTTTCTCGAAAACACGAAACTGGAACTCTTTCACGATCAGGTGTTCTGCTTCACACCAAAAGGGCGCCTGATTGCCCTGCCGCGCGGCGCGACGCCGATCGATTTCGCTTATGCGGTGCACACGGATATCGGCAACACCTGCGTCGGCTGCAAGATCAACGGAAAGATCATGCCGCTGGTCACTGCGCTCCACAACGGCGATGAGGTTGAGGTCATCCGGTCGCAAGCGCAAACACCGCCGCCGGCCTGGGAAGCGATTGCCGTGACTGGAAAAGCGCGTGCCGCGATCCGCCGGGCAACACGGGAATCGGTGCGCAAGCAATACGGCGCGCTGGGCGAGCACATTCTCAAACGCGCCTTTGCACGTACCGACAAGAGCTACTCGGAAGACCTTCTCGAGGCGGTCTTAGATACGCATCACCAAAACAGCGTTGCAGATCTCTTGGCCGCCGTAGGCCGGGGCGATCTCAGCGCCCAGACCGTATTGAAAACCGCCCATCCCGATTATCAGGATGAACGTGTCGCCATTTCAGGACCACCGTCCGGCGAAGGCTGGTTTGACCTTAAACAAGGCCATGGTCTCAAGTTTCGCATACCTCCAACAGGGCTTACTGGTGCAATCGTTGAGGACGGCGATGATTGGTCAGATAACAACGCGCTGCCAATTCGGGGCTTGTCCGGCGACATCCCGGTCAGCTTTGCGCCAGATGGCGGTGCCGTGCCCGGTGATCGCATTGTCGGGATCTTGACCTCCTCCGGCGGGCTGACCATCTATCCGATACAATCGCCTGCCCTGAAAGAATATGACGACGAGACTGAGCGCTGGGTTGATGTACGCTGGGATATTGACGTCAACAATCCGGAGCGGTTTCCGGCGCGGCTTGATATCTCCGCTGCCAACGAGCCCGGATCACTGGCAACGATCGCGCAGGTCATTGGTGAGAACAGTGGCAACATCGATAACGTCAAAATGCTTCAACGCGCACCGGATTTTCATCAAATGTTGATTGATTTGGAAGTGTGGGATTTGAAACACTTGAACCGCATCATCAATCAACTCCGCTCCAAACCGAATGTCTCCAGTGTAAGCCGGGTGAACGGCTGACCGGACTGATCAAGTCAAAAGGACCCGCTTTATGACACGTGACGACGTGCTGTCCGTTTTCCGCGATGCCGGTGCCATCCTCGAAGGACATTTTATCCTGACTTCCGGCCTTCGCAGCCCCATCTTCCTGCAAAAGGCGCGGGTTTTCATGTACCCGGACAAGACGGAGGTCCTCTGCAAGGCGCTTGCTGAGAAGATCCAGGCATCAGATCTCGGACCGCTGGATTATGTTGTTTCCCCAGCTCTTGGCGGACTCATCCCGGGTTATGAAACTGCACGGCATCTTGATGTGCCGGCAATGTGGGTTGAGCGGGAAGATGGTGAGTTCCGTTTGCGCCGGTTTGAGATGCCGGAAGGCGCAAAGGTCATCATTGTTGAAGATATTGTCACAACCGGGCTCTCCAGCCGCGAAACGGTAACGTCTCTGAAAGCACTTGGTGCTGAAGTTCTTGCTGTCGCCTGCCTGATCGACCGGTCCGGCGGAGAGGCAGATGCAGGGGTTCCGGTGATTGCTCTGGCGGATTACAAGGTTCCGGCTTATGAACCGGACAACCTGCCGCCGGAGCTCGCCGCTCTGCCGGCCGTCAAACCGGGCAGCAGAGGCCTCGCCTGAAAAAAGTTGATTAACAGGACTTAACGCCGCCAGATGCTGTTCCGCCGCCGTAATAGACCAACACATGTCGAGCGCCTTCGTGTTGCCGTGTGGCCTCGGCACAGCTGGGCCCGCTCGACGCGGTATTTCGGCAAGCGTGTCCTGCGGTTGACGGCAACCCCTCATGCGATTGCCATTGGCTTTGCTGCCGGCGCATTTTCCTCCTGCACGCCTCTGATTGGTTTTCATTTTCTGACAGCTTTTGCACTGGCGTGGGTCCTTCGCGGCAACATGATTGCGGCGGCACTGGGCACATCGATCGGCAACCCACTCACCTTCCCGTTCATTTGGGCGTTTACGTACAAAATCGGTCAGTGGGTGCTCTATGGTCAGGCCCCGGATGCTGACCCGCACGCGGTCCATGCGCAATTCCAAAGCTCTTTGTTCGCCAAGTCGCTCGATTCGCTGTTGCCCATGGTCAAGCCTATGTTCATCGGCGCGGTGCCCATGGGTTTGGTGCTCGGCACGGTTTCGTATTTTATCGTCTATAAGAGCGTCGAGGTCTATCAGCGGCGCCGAAAGGTAACGCTGGATGCCCGGAACAAGCGCCTGTTCCCGCCGCCAAACCGCTCCTTTGATGACGACCCTGGCAGCTGACGGGATCCCACCTTACATCAGCAACCTGAACGGAACGAACGGAATTGACCAAACATGATTTTGGGCATTGGCAGTGACCTCATCGACATTCGCAGGATCGAGAAGACCCTGGACAGATTTGGCGAGCGTTTCACCAATCGGGTCTTCACTGAAGTGGAACGGGCCAAGTCCGATCGGCGCGCACAAAGGGCAGCGTCCTACGCCAAGCGGTTTGCAGCCAAAGAGGCATGCTCTAAGGCGCTGGGAAGCGGAATTCGCATGGGTGTTGCTTGGCGGGAAATGGGGGTCGTGAACCTACCGTCAGGAAAACCGACCATCAGCCTGACCGGCGGCGCCTCAGACCGGCTGAACGCCATGGTCCCGGAAGGTTTCAAGGCGACCATCGACCTGACCATCACCGACGATTTTCCTTTGGCGCAGGCCTTCGTTGTCATTTCTGCGTGGCCGGAAGACTGGCCGGAGCCCCCATCAACAACTTCCTCGTGAGCATAACAGCGAACCTTTGGCTATTGATTGCTTCACTGGCCGCAACCGGCTAAGAGTGGCCGATATCCGGGCACCGGCTCCGGCAGACTTTAGAGAACAACTTTAGGGACAGCATGAGCGTGACCGAAAACGGAAAAGATAAGGAAGGCGGCGTTTACGAGACCGTAAAAGTCATAATCCAGGCCCTTCTGATCGCCCTTGTCGTCCGGACTTTTCTCTTTCAGCCCTTCAATATCCCTTCCGGGTCGATGAAGGACACGTTGCTGATCGGCGATTACCTGTTCGTTTCGAAGTTCAGCTACGGCTATTCACGCTATTCCTTCCCGTTTGGTCTCGCGCCGATTTCCGGCCGCGTCTGGGATGCGGCACCGGAACGCGGCGATATCGCGGTTTTCAAACTGCCGACGGACACCTCTATTGATTATATCAAGCGGGTCATTGGCTTGCCGGGCGACACCGTTCAGATGATCGATGGCGTCGTTCACATTAACGGCGAAGCGGTCCCACGGGTCAGGATCGACGATTACATCGAAGAGTCCTCTTCTGGCGCTGTGCGCCGGGTTCCGCGCTACCGGGAAACTCTTCCCAACGGTGTGAGCTACGACACGCTGGACATCACGGACCGCGGCCAACTGGACAACACCCGTGAGTACAAAGTGCCGGAAGGGCACTACTTCATGATGGGTGACAACCGGGACAACTCGGTTGACAGCCGTGTCCTCAGCCGGGTTGGTTATGTACCTTATGACAACTTCATTGGCCGTGCTGAAATCCTCTTCTTCTCTATCGGAGACGGTACGCCGGCGTGGCAGATCTGGACATGGCCGTGGACGGTCCGCTGGGACCGCATCGGCAGGGGTCTTTGAGGCTGTTCTCGAGTGGCAGCGTCCGGTGCCCGGCACCGGACCAACGATATGACAAAAGATAAAAAACAAAACCCCATCGCCGCGCTCAAGGCAACGCTGGCTTATGAATTCAAGGATCTGGAGCTGCTCCGGGTCTCGCTGACCCACGCCAGTGCCCTCGATCCGGCAGACACCGTTGCCGGGAGTTACCAGCGCCTTGAGTTTCTTGGTGACCGTGTGCTCGGGTTGGTGGTTGCATCCATGCTTCACCACCATTTCCCAAAGGCAGATGAAGGCGAGCTGGCCCGCCGGTTCAATCACATGGTCAAACGCGAAACCTGCGCGGAGATCGCCAGCGAACTCGGCGTCGGTGATGCCATGCGGATCGGTCAGGCCGAGGCTCAGACCGGCGGGCGGAAGAAAACCGCCCTTCTTGCCGATATTTGCGAAGCGATTATTGCAGCAATCTATCTCGATGGCGGTTTCGAGGCCGCAGACGAATTCGTCCGGCGCCTTTGGGAGCCGCGTATGCTATCCTGGACCGGCCCTTTGAGAGACGCAAAGACAACGTTGCAGGAATGGGCCCAATCCAAGAGCCTGCCAACGCCGCACTACGAAGTGGCCAGCCGGGAAGGCCCGGACCACGCGCCGAGTTTTACAGTGTCCGTCATAGTGCAGGGCCTGAAGAACGGTGAGGGAAAAGGCGGGTCGAAACGGATTGCCGAACAACACGCCGCTGAGGCGGTGCTGCGCCGCGAAGGCGTGTGGAAGGACTGAACGACGTTGAGCGACGAAACCTCAAACGAACCTGACGACTTTGAGACCGACGACGATGGTACGGAGTTCGTCGCGCCGAAAGGCCGCTTCGACATTCCCCTGCCCGATCCGCTGGGTGCGATGCCGTCTGACACGAAGGCCGGCTTTGTCGCCCTGATCGGTGCGCCGAATGCCGGAAAATCGACGCTGATCAACCAGCTGGTCGGAACAAAGGTCTCGATCGTCACGCACAAGGTTCAAACCACCCGCTCCATCGTGCGCGGCGTGGCCATGCATGGCACGGCGCAGCTGGTCTTCATTGATACACCTGGGATTTTCAAGCCCAAACGGCGACTCGACCGGGCCATGGTCGACACGGCCTGGGGCGGTGCACGGGATGCTGATGTCATTGCACTTCTGATCGACGCCCGGAAGGGCATCGACGAAGAAGTCGAACAGATCCTAAAACGCCTCAAGGGACAATCGGCACCCAAGGTTTTGATCCTCAACAAGACCGATGTTGCCAACCGCGAAAAGCTGTTGAAGCTGGCGCAAAAGGCGAACGAGTACTTGGAGTTTGAAGAAACGTTCATGGTCTCCGCGCTGACCGGCGACGGCACACAGCAAATTCTAGACTACTTTGCCTCAAAAATGCCGGATGGCCCTTGGCTGTATCCGGAAGACCAGCCATCCGACCTGCCTTTGCGCATTCTTGCGGCTGAAATCACGCGCGAGAAGCTGTTTGAACGGCTGCACCAGGAGCTGCCTTACATTTCTACGGTCGAGACCGAGCGCTGGGAGACCAAGAAAGACGGATCGGCCCGGATCGAACAGACCATCTATGTGGAGCGCGACAGCCAAAAGAGCATTGTCCTCGGCAAGAAGGGCCAGACGATCAAGCAGATCTCCCAAGCCTCGCGTAGCGAGATCTCGGACATTATCGAAGCGCCAGTGCATTTGTTCCTGTTCGTCAAGGTGCGTGAAAACTGGGCCGATGATCCTGAGCGCTACCGGGAAATGGGGCTGGAGTTTCCAAAGTAGTTGGCCTTCTGCACGCGAATCCGGCACGGTCTGGCGTCGGCCTGAGCAAGGGACAATCGCGTTGGAATGGAGCGGATACGGTGTGGTGCTGACCACCCGCAAGCACGGCGAAAACGACGTCATACTGGAAGTGATGACCGCAGACCGCGGCCGTCACCTTGGCCTCGTTCGTGGTGGCCGTTCAAAACGCCACCGCCCTGCATTGCAGCCTGGCAATGAACTGTCACTGACCTGGAAGGCCCGGCTGTCCGATCATCTCGGGCAATTCCAGATAGAACCACACACGGCCCGTGCTGCTGACCTGATGAACAGCGGAATCGGATTGGCTGCAGTTCAACACCTTGCCGCGCTGGTTCGGCTTCTACCGGAACGCCATCCCTATCCGCGCATCTTTGGCGCGCTGAACGTTGTGCTGGACCACCTTGATGCAAGCGATGCGGCGGCGGCACTCATGATCCGTTTTGAGCTGGAATTGCTTCAGGAACTGGGGGCCGGTCTGGATCTAACATCCTGCGCTGCAACCGGAACGACCGACGATCTCGCCTATGTCTCGCCCCGCTCGGCCCGTGCCGTGAGCCGGGAGGCCGGGCGGCCCTATCATGACAAGCTGCTCCCCCTGCCCTCGTTTTTGCTAGATGGGCAGCGGCAAGCCGGGACTGAGTTGACATGGCAAGACGTCACCCAAGGATTTCAACTGACCGGCTTCTTTCTCGACCGGCAGCTTGGCGAGCGCAACATCACTGACAGCGGCACGCGTGCACTTCTGACGAATGCGCTGGAAAAACGCTACAGAACTGAATTCCCTTGGAATTTTTGACGCTGAACCCAGATCAGCTGGCTCTTGGAAGCCCGTCGATTGACGGGGCTACGCGATCCGGTAATCCCGTTGCCAGAAACTGTGCCAACTCTGCGGCATTGAGCGGTTTTGAGAAAAGATAGCCCTGGACGAATGATGCGCCGAGGTCTTTTAGGATAGATAACTCGTCGTCCGTTTCAACGCCCTCAACCACACAGGAGATCGCCATATCCCGGCTGAGTGCCAGAAGTGATTTCACGATGCCATAGCCGGTGCTTCCAGGGCAAAGGTCCGAGACAAAACTCCGGTCGATCTTAATGCAATCGAGCGGCAGCCGGTGCACGTGGGAGAGGCTCGAGTACCCGGTTCCGAAATCATCCAGAGAAATCCGGACGCCAGCACCCTTCAATGTGTCCAGCGCGCGCCGTGTTTCCTTGAAGTCCCACATGACCGACGTTTCGGTCACTTCGCAGCTCAGCCGCTGAGAGTCGATCCCGGATTGCTTGAGGATCCTCAGAAACTCAACGATGAAACGTCTTGAAGACAAGTTGGACGCCGACAGGTTGAACGACAGCCGAAGGCTTTCCGGCCATGTTTTGGCCTGAGACAAAGCCTTTTCGAACAGATCGAGACTGATCTGATTGATCACACCGGACCGTTCGGCGAGCGGGATGAAGTCGACCGGTGCGACGTGGCCAAGTTGAGGATGATGCCAACGCGCGAGGCACTCAACGCCGAGGATTGAATTGTTTCGAATATCGATGATCGGCTGAAACGCCAGGTAGAGACCGTCTCTGGTCTCTTCATCGAGCAACGCTGACAGGATCTCGGTGTCCCGGGACCGGCGGGCATCAAGGCAAGCATCATAGGAAACAGAGGTTTCCTTGCGGTTTTCGCGGGCGGTGGAAAGGGCAAAATCAGCCCGTTCAAACAATTCCGTTGCACATGTCACAGCCCCGTTGGAGTGGGCTATGCCGGCGGAATAGTTGGGCCGGAAGCGGCCCTGTTTGGTTTCAACCGGTTGCTCGATCAGGCACTCAATCGCCGCTTCCACCCTTTGATACTTTTCAGGATCGCAGGTCCCGAAGAGTCCAAATTCGTCGCCGCCGACCCGGCCAACGAACACCCCTTCACCTTCCATGCCGGCTAGACGGCGGGCAACTTCCTTTAACACTTGGTCTCCGGCATCCAGTCCGTAAATCTCAGTGATCGATTTAAGGCCTCCGATGTCGAAGATGCACAGACCGAAACGCTCTCCCGATGCATTCGCGGCGCGAAGCTGCCGGTCCAGTTCTTGCCGGAAAAACCGCTTGTTTGCGACACCGGTCAGATGATCAGTGGTGGCGAGCTGGTAATTCAACGCGTTGAGTTTTTTGGTTTCCCGATGTTTCTGCTCAAGATTATGGCTTTGCTCTTTAAAGCGCGTGCCGGTTTTGATGAGCGAAATGAAGTCCCGATAGGTGTTCATTTCAATCAGCGCCACGAAGAATGTAACCGCCACCCCAAAGAGTGCCATCAATTGATAGGCCGGGTCCCCGTACCAGCTGAAGAAGAGTGTGTAGATGCCTGTGCTGGAAACCGCGTTGGTGACTGCGATTGAGCGCAGATGCGTCAGGCTGAACAAGGCACTCAGGTTGCCGACAAGGATCGCCAGGAAAATCTGAACCTGCGAAAACGCAGTTCCATAGGGAAACAGCACCAGAGCCCAGACGGTAAAAATGGAGGGGGCCAGGGCTGCGATGATCTGTGTTCTCTTCCGCCAGACAATCAACGCCTCCAAAGTTCGCGGAGGTGATTTTGGTGCGGACCAAAGACGGCGAATACGGCAGTAGGACCAGACTGTCGTGCAAATTGGATAAATCAGGACCAGCCAAAGCGGCGCGTAACTCATTTGCGTGAACGCAATGGTCCAGGCGCAGATGAACCGGATAATGTAGAGGAAAGGGGCCTGGTGCCGTGTCGATTCAAACTGCGCTTTTGCAACTTCGATGTCCTGGCTGTCATCCAGCAACCAAGTGGACAGTGCGGATTTCAAACCAGAAAAAGGGCCGGAAACTCTGTTCATACCGATAATCGTCGACAATCCTGCTCGTTACAATTTGGGCAACTTCTCAGACAGCCTCGATCCGAGGTGTTAAAAACACCATAATGCCTATTTCATTGTTATTTTTACGGTAAAAGAACAACTAATGGTCGCATTGAAAACCGAAACACCCTCTCAAACGGACCTCATTGCGGTGAGCGAACAAATTTGAACTCAAACTGCACCCGCTACTGCCTGTGCATGATGCGGAAAACCGTTGAAAATCTGCGGTTTTGATACCTATGTGCGCCCCGGTTTATTGAACTGCTTCGCGGAAGCCGGTAGCAAGCAGGTATGGGACAAGAAGTGACACCGCCGCCAAGCGGCATTGAAGGCATCAACCTGAAGGACGCGCTGGAAGAGCGCTACCTGGCCTATGCATTGTCAACCATCATGCACCGGGCTCTGCCTGACGTTCGTGATGGCCTGAAGCCGGTGCACCGGCGCCTGCTTTACGCCATGCGGCTGTTGAAGCTGGATCCAGGCCAGGGTTTCAAGAAATGCGCGCGCGTCGTCGGCGATGTCATTGGTAAATACCACCCCCATGGCGATCAGGCGGTTTACGACGCCCTTGTCCGCTTGGCTCAAGACTTTGCACAGCGCTATCCGCTGATCGATGGTCAGGGCAACTTCGGCAATGTGGATGGCGATAATGCCGCAGCCATGCGGTACACCGAAGCCCGCATGACCGACACCGCCAAGCGTCTTCTTGACGGTTTGGACGAGGATGCGGTCGACTGGCGCGAAACCTATGACGGCGAAGACAAGGAACCGATCGTTCTTCCGGGCGGGTTTCCGAACCTTCTCGGCAACGGTTCCTCGGGCATTGCGGTTGGCATGGCGACCTCAATTCCACCGCACAATGCTTTTGAACTCTGCAACGCTTGTCAGCATCTGATCAAGAACCCGGATGCTGAAGTCGATGAGCTTTTAGAGCACATCAAGGGCCCGGACTTCCCGACGGGCGGGCTTCTGGTTTCCGATCAAGGCTCCATCCGTGAGGCCTACGCCACAGGGCGTGGCAGCTTCCGGGTGCGGGCACGCTGGGAAGTGGAAGAACTTGGCCGGGGACAATGGGCAATTGTTGTCACCGAGATCCCCTATCAGGTTCAAAAGTCCCGGTTGATCGAGAAGATTGCCGAGCTGCTGATCGCCCGCAAGCTGCCGCTTCTGGACGATGTGCGCGACGAGTCGGCAGAAGACATTCGCGTCGTTCTGGTGCCGCGCTCCAAGAACGTCGATGCCAATATCCTGATGGAATCCTTGTTCAAACTGACGGACTTGGAAAACCGGTTCTCGCTGAACATGAACGTTCTTTCCATGGGCAAGGTGCCGATGGTGATGGGCGTCAAGCAGGTGCTGCGGGAATGGCTGGACCACCGCAAGGTCGTCCTTGTCCGCCGCTCCGAACACCGGCTTGGCCAGATCAATCACCGGCTGGAGGTGTTGGCCGGCTATCTGATCGCCTATCTCAACCTTGATGAAGTGATCCGCATCATCCGCGAGGAAGACGACGCCAAAGCATCGCTGATCCGCACCTTCGAGCTGACCGACGTTCAGGCCGAGGCGATCCTTAACATGCGTCTGCGCTCCTTGCGCAAACTGGAAGAGTTTGAGATCCGCAAGGAACACGACAAGCTGACGGATGAAAAGGATCAGCTGACCAAACTGCTTGGATCCGATGCGCGCCAGTGGACAAAGATCTCCAAGGAAATTGGCGAAATCGCCAAGGTCTATGGCCCGGAAACGGAGATCGGCAAACGCCGCACGGACAAGGCGGAAGCCCCGGAAGCGGATCTGGTCGACATCCAGCAGGCGATGATCGAAAAGGAACCGATCACGGTCATCATCTCGGAAAAAGGCTGGATCCGGGCACTCAAGGGCCACCAGGTAGACCTTTCGAGCCTCTCGTTCAAGCAAGGCGACAAGCTGAAGCTCTCCTTCCATGCGGAGACGACCGACAAAATCCTGGTCTTCTCTACCGGCGGCAAGTTCTTCACGCTCGGCGCGGACCGCCTGCCGGGCGGACGCGGTCACGGCGAACCGATCCGTCTGATGGTGGAAATGGACGAGGCGCAGGATGTCGTCAGCGCTTTCGTTCACAAACCCGGACGCAGCCTTCTTCTCAGCAACAACGAGGCGCGCGGTTTCGTCGTGAGTGAAGATGATGTCGTTGCCAACACCCGGAAGGGCAAACAGGTCTTGAACCTCACAGCACCGTCCGAAGCTGCACTGTGTGTTGATGCGACCGGCGATCACGTTGCGATCATCGGCGAGAACCGGAAGCTGCTGGTGTTCCCGCTCGCGCAGATCGCCCAGATGGGGCGTGGCCGCGGTGTCCGCCTGCAGCGCTACCGGGATGGCAACGTCTCTGACATCCGGGTATTCAAGGGCGAAGACGGTCTCACCTGGACCGACAGCTCCGGGCGCAGCTTTACCCGCTCGCTGGAGGAACTGTCCGAATGGCTCGGCGACCGCGGCCAGGCAGGCCGCCTGCCCCCAACCGGGTTCCCCCGCTCCAACAAGTTTGGGACAACGGGTCTTTGATGCATTAGAGCGTGTCGTGTTTAATTGAATTCAGAACGTTTCAGGTTTCGCGTTCGAGGCGCTACCGAGAGGCAGCGAAACCTGAAATTTTTTTAACGCGTTTTGCTCTAGCGGGGGCGGCCAAATGGCCGCCCTTCGTTTACAGTGTTACCTCAGGTGTACACTAGGGCCGTACCTTCCGAGACAAGATCGAGTCCCGCCCGATTTGCCGGCATTGCAGATGCGAGTTCGTGGATGGGATCCAGATAGAACTCATAGGTCGAGTGATGAATGGGCAGGACTTTCCCGGGTTTTGTTGCCTCGATCAATGACATCACATGATCTGCGCCCATGCTGATCTGCCCCAAAGCCCCCGTTTGGCCAACGCCCCCCATATGAGGGATCAAAATATCGGGACGTCCGAAAGGTTTGACGGCTTCCCGCACACCTTCAGTCGGAAAGGTGTCCCCCGTCCAATAGATGCTTTTTTTCCAATCACCGGACACAAATTCCATCCAGTAGCCATTGCCCTTACCGAGCAACTCCGCAATCTGCGGCCGTTCCGAATGATCGGCACGCACCGGTGTAATGGTCAAAAACACCTTGCCTTTGTGTATCGTGCGGCGCGCGCCCCAATCCATACTGTCCGCGTTGCCGAAGCCTTTTCCTGCCAATGTGCCCGCGTCATCGGGAGGCACGATCGTTGACATGTTCCTGGGCAGCACTGCCTCGGCCGCCTGATCAAAATGATCCTTGTGCATATGGCTGAGGACCATGTGATCAACCGCATCCAGATCGATCCCGCCGAAGGGGGTCGTCCTCCTATGGGCTTTCGCAGTCGGACCTTTTGAGAGATCGAACATTTCATTCGGGTCACCCATGACAAATGCGGTGTCGCCTTCTCCAAAGCACGGATCTGTCAATATGGTGAGCCCCATGCAGGAGATCAGCATTGTTGCGCTGCCAAGCCAGGTAATTCGAAGCGATGGCTCTAGGTCGGCTTGTTCCTGCGCCAGAGCGGGTGTGACAAGGCTTGCAGATGCGGAGGCAAATGCAATCAGTCCGCTGTTTTTCAAAAAGGTTCTTCGTTCCATCGAGAAACTCCTGTGCTGTTTCACGCTGTACGTAGACCCTTCTCCTTGTCTGCTGTAGATGTATATTCCTGCCTTCTTTGACTGACTTTTTTAGACAATGACCAACCTATCGCATATAGAAACCTTCGTTGAAGCCGCACGCAGGCATAGTTTTGCTGATGCCGCTCGCCACCTGAATTTGCCCCGCTCAACTGTTACCGCACGCATAAAAGCACTCGAAAATGAGCTCGGCGTCGCCCTGTTCCGGCGCACGACGCGCAAGATCAGCATGACCCACGAAGGCGAGCATTATTTGCGCAAGGTCGAGCCCGCCCTTACGATCCTTGAGGAAGCGGGTGAGGAACTTGTCTCAGACCGGGCTCCAAGCGGTTTGGTTCGCTTTTCCATACCCATAGATCTGCCCCGTGAGGTGCTTGCAAATGCTCTGGCAGGTTTCCGGGCGGATTACCCGGAGATTGACCTTGAGATTCACATCAGCGACAGACCGGTCGATCTGATTGGTGAACGCTTCGACTTCGCATTGCGCGGAAACAAGGTCAGCAGCGAGAGCTTTGTCATCCGCAAGATCTCGGACAACCGGCTTGTCCTGGTCGGCAGACCGGAGGTCGCTGCGCAAAGACATGCCGCCGACATTCTATCGTCCGGCGATTTCATTGATCCGACCGGATTGCTGGATGCGAAAATGCCTGGAAGGAACCAGCGCAGGCCGGTGCGTACGCAAAATCTGCATCTGGTGAAAGAACTTGTTCTTGCGTTCCCGCTTCTTGGTCTCCTTCCGGAAACAATGTGCAAGGCAGAATTACAAAGTGGACAGTTGATCGCGCTTCAGACTGACATCGCCCTACCGGACCTTCCGCTTTTTCTGGTTCTTCCTTCCCGCCGGTTTGTCCCTAAAAGAGTTCGATTGCTTACGGACCACCTCGTGAGTGTCTTTAAAACTCTCTGAACACGCACTGGTTCATCAAAGCGCGCCGCGATTAGCCGGATGTTTGTGACCGGGATAGGTTTCGGCGAGACGGGCTGGAGGCTTGCCGGCCTGCACCCGGCCGCGATGCGGAGATTGGTGCCGATCCCTACGAGTTTCTACCGAATGGCGCGGTGACCGCGGCCAGGCAGGTCGCCTGCCGCCCAACGGCTTCCCGCGCTCCAACAAGTTTGGGCAGAAACCGCTTTAAGCGGTTCTGGCGGCGCTGAGGTGCCGCCATTTTCCCGGAGACAGGCCAAAGGCCTGCTTGAAGTGCCTGCTCATGTGGCTTTGATCGGCAAAGCCGCAGGAGGCGGCAATATCCGCCAGGCTATCTCCGCCAATCAGCCCCTGTTTGACCCGCACCAGCCGCCGCATGACCAGATACCGGTGCGGGCTTGTTCCGAAGGCCGCCCGGAACTGGCGGGAGAGCGCAAACCGGTCCAGACCTGAGACAGCCTCCAGATCAGCAGAGGCAATCGGATCTGCCGCATGTTCCTTTATAAACTCGGCACACATTTTCAGAACCGGCCAGTCGAGCGTCTGCCGGACGGGTCGTGCATCATCTGAGAAGCGGTTCAAACAGCTGGCCAAGACTGCCAGAAGATCAGAAACTCTCAGGCCGCCCATTTCACCGTCGAGATCCTGCAAGGCTTCGATCAAGCTTCTCTGAAACAAAGGATCCGTCAGAACGGGAATTGAAACGTGGGGCAGCGCCTTCCCGCCAAGCGCCTCCGCAATCATTTCCGGCGGGATATACATCATCCTGTAGCGCAAGCAGGTCTCTGTTCCGGCCCCGCCGTCATGAACTTCATCCGGGTGGATGACGATCACCTGACCGGGGCGAGACGCCCGCTCCGCACCGCGATATTTGAACCGCTGCACGCCGTGCAATGTCAGGCCAATGGCATAGGTATCATGACGATGAGGCGAGAAGCCGTTGCCCTGGAAATTGGCTTCGATCCGCTCAATCCCGGCTTCTGTCGGCGCGACGCGAATGCCGTCCCGACCGATTTTGCACAAACGTTCAAGACCGTTTCCGGCCGCACCGCCTAGGCTGGCCGTCTCTCGCCTTTCCTCAAATCCCATTCTGGAATTATCATTCATGTTCGATACCAAATTCGTCATCGTCGTCCGCGAAGACTTGGCCATGTGGCAGAAGCTGAATGTCACTGCATTCCTGTCCACCGGCGTCGCCGCCGCCAAGCCGGACATCATCGGAATGCCCTATAAAGACGCTGACGGCAATGTCTATCATCCGATGAGCGTCCAACCTGTGATCGTTCTGGCTGCCAATGCAGAAACGTTGAAGAAGATCCACCGGCGCACGCTTGAGCGGCAAGTCAAATCGAGCCTTTACATCGAAGAAATGTTCTCAACCGGCCACGACAGCGCCAACCGCGCTGTTTTTGGAGACCATACGCCGGAGAGTGCGAAAGTCGTCGGCATTGCCTTTCACACGGAAAAAAAGACCGCCGACAAGATTTCCAAAGGCGCGAAGATGCACGGATAGGCGTTTCGACACGGGCGTTTCATGGACCTGACCAATTGCCCCGCACCGGGATTGCGATTATGCAACACCCTGCAGGCAACTCGGGATTGCCAGCAGCCAGAATACCTACTCTGCACGCATCAACACTGCACTATTAGCAAGGACGTCCTCCGGCATGGCCAAGCTTGCAACGAAAAAAGGTTGCCTGACCTCGTTGAAGGTGCTGGTCGTCCTGGGGCTGATCGGTTGGGGATTGTTGTCCTGGTTCGCACCAACGGCCCATGTCCGCTACCGGCTGGACGTGACGCTGGAGGTGGATGGCGAACCGGTGACCGGCAGCGTGGTGCAGGAACTCACTGTCAACCACGGCCTTTTTCGGGGATTGTCGGGCAAACTGATCACCCGCACAGTCCGTGGCCAGGCGCTGGCCCTGGATCTTCCCGGCCGTGGCACTTTGTTCGTGACCATGGCGCTTTACTGCCCGGGGAAGACCGAATGGGGGCAATGCAAATACGGCTACGCCTATCTCGTCGACGAGGCCTGCGCGATCAAGAAGCAACAGCCCAACTTCGCGGTGTTCGTACGCCGGTTCAAGCGGCTCGACGGCTCCTGCCCCATCGCTGAGGATCAATTGCCCGTCATGGTCCGGTTCGAGGACCCACTGCGCTCGGAGACCGCGCAGCAGGTTCTGCCGAAGGATCTGGGCAAAGCATTTGGGTTTGATGTCCGGTTCCTAAGTGCCGGCCTCACCTTCACCGACGTCCCCGTCTCTACTGGAATCGACAACCGCTTGCCTTGGCTGTCGAAACATCCCGATCGTGCGTTAATCCCGTACGACCGCGCCCTTGTAGGATCGTTCATCCTCAGCCTCAGACATGTTAATTTCAAGGAGTAAAAGATGGCGCTCACGCCCACGGATTTAACATACGCTATACTTTCGATGGATTCTTACCAACGAGGTGCCGGACGCGACCCATCCGACGTAACGGCACCTTTTACTGATTTAGAAGTCCCGTTACCGGTTGGATCCGCAGATGCAGGTTTTTCTGCAACTGCCTATCTGGTTAACGGCAAGGCTGTCATTTCCTATCGCGGTACAGACACCCCCGTATTCTCTTGGGATTTCCTCGATGACGTATGGAACGGTTACGGGGTCGGAGCAGGCAGCCCAGAGGGCAAGCAGGCCGAGTTGGCGATCAAGTTCTATCAATCAGTTAGGGACCAAGGGTACACGGACATTGTTCTAACCGGCCACTCATTGGGTGGTGGACTTGCCGGGATGGTTGCCTCAATCTACGGCGAAGAAGCGGTCATCTTTGACAATATGGCATTTCAAGATGCTGCCTCCAAAGCATTTGAATATGCGACAACCGGTGAGCCGGTGCTGGTGCATGTGGATGAATTTAGAACCGAGGAGTACGAATATTTTCATCATAACATAAGATCGGGCATGTCGCTAAAGTCACAGTAGCCCCCGATCAATTGCCCCTCGACGCGACCGGTTTTGTTATGCACACTTGCAAAAAAACGGGAGGGAATATGGTCGCGGCGTTTACTTTTCATACCAGCGAGCGGATTGTTTTTGAAAATGGCGCAGCGGCGGCGCTTGACCGGTATGCTTTGGATTTTCTGGGTGACCGGCCCTTTCTGGTCACTGATCCGGGGATCGTATCTCTCGGTCTGCAAGAAGCGTGTGAAGCAAGCCTGACCGCCGCCGGACATCAGATTGGCCGCTTTTCTGAAGTCGTTGCAGATCCGCCGCAAAAACTGGTCGAAGAGGCTGTCGCGGCAGCCAAGGACCACGGCGCGACCTCGATCATCGGATTTGGCGGTGGGTCCTCTCTGGATGTCGCCAAATTGGTCGCCCTGTTGCTCGGCAGCGGTGAAGATCTGAATGATGCCTGGGGCATCGGCAACGCCAAAGGCCCCCGCCTGCCCCTCATCTTGATCCCGACCACCGCGGGCACCGGATCTGAAGTCACGCCGATCTCGATCATCACGGTCGGCGCCGATGAAAAACGCGGTGTTGTTTCCCCACACCTATTGCCGGATTTGGCCGTTCTCGATCCACTTTTGACCCTTGGTCTGCCGGCCCATGTGACCGCTGCCACCGGCGTTGATGCGATGGTGCATGCGATCGAAGCCTATGCCTCAAAGTCCGCCAACAACAATCCATTGTCCCGCACGCTTGCGGTCGAGGCATTGAAACTGCTCGGTGCCAATATCGAGACTGCCGTGTTTGATCCCACCAATGTGAGCGCCCGTGGCGGCATGTTGCTCGGCTCGAAACTCGCCGGAATGGCGTTTGCCAATTCCCCGGTTGCGGCTGTGCATGCCCTCGCCTACCCGATCGGCGGGACATTCCACGTGCCTCATGGGCTTTCAAACGCCCTGGTCCTGCCGCATGTGCTTATGTTCAATAATGCGGTTGCCGCACCAATCTACGCGGAGCTCGCACCGGCCCTATTTCCGGAACTGAGTGATCTTGCCAGCCCCACTGACCGCGCGGACACCTTTGCAAAGCGTCTTGCCGCACTTACGGAAAAACTCGGCCTGCAGACCCGTTTGAGTGAGGTGGGTATCTCTGAAAAGGATCTGCCGAAAATGGCGCGTGATGCCATGAAACAAACCCGTCTTCTGGTGAATAATCCGCGTGAAGTGACCGAGACGGACGCCTTCAACATCTACGCGGCGGCCCTATGACGGCAAACAAATCTGCAGCTCCTGAGCGCAAAAAACCGCTGGAACGGTCAGATTTCCGGAGTTTCCTGGAAATCCCCACCCGGTGGATGGATGTGGACATGTATGGTCATGTCAACAATGTCCAGTACCTGAGCTATTTCGATACCGCCGTGAACAGCTGGTATATCGAAAATGGTCTGCTGGATCCGGTGCGCGGAGAAACCGTGTTTCTTGTTGCTGAGACGGGCTGCAACTATTTCGCGGAGCTGTTGTTCCCGAGCAATGTGTCAGCGGGTCTCAGAATAGAACAAATCGGCAAGAGCTCAGTGGTTTTCCGGGTCGGACTTTTTTCCGGGGAAGATCTTCAAACTGCAGCGCACGGCCGCTTTGTTCATATCCATGTTGACAGACGAACCCGGCGCCCGCTTCCAATTCCGGACAAAACCCGCAAGGTTCTGGAAACGCTGGGTTAGCGTTCTGAAGCAAATCGCGTTTAAGCGGATCCAGGTTTTGTTGCCATTCGCTGGAGCGGAATTCTCCACATCTCAACAAGCTGCGCACAGGTGATCAACAGCGCTCCGCCCACAGCTTATCCACAAGTTTGGAACAGGTTTTGGACAGGCTGTTCCACACATCGCACGGCTTCAAAACAACGCGATTTATGAAGGTTCGGGTTTAGGAAATATTCTTCATCAAGCGCGACTTCTCACGCTGCCAATCGCGTTTCTTTTCCGTCTCGCGCTTGTCATGAAGCTTCTTACCGCGTGCCAGGGCCAGTTCCAGTTTCGCCCGCCCCTGTTCATTGAAATAGAGCTTGAGCGGAACAATCGTCTTGCCGTCTTTTTGAACGGCTCCGGCCAGCTTGCCGATTTCGCGCTTGTGCAGAAGTAGCTTCCGCGGACGGCGCGGTTCATGGTTGAACCGGTTCCCCTGGAGATACTCCGGGATATAGACGTTGTAGATCCAGATCTCGCCCTTGTGCTCGGCAGCGTAAGACTCGCCGATATTCGCCTTTCCCGTGCGAAGGGATTTGACTTCCGTCCCTTTCAGCTCGATGCCGGCTTCCAGCGTGTCTTCGATCTCGTAATTAAACCGGGCCTTCCGGTTGTCGGAGATGATGGTCCGGCCCGGATGCCCCCCTTTTTTCGGAGCCATAAGCGTATTCCTGGGGCGTGCCGCAGCACGCCCTTCTTTGTATTAGTTGATCAGACCTGCATGCGACAACGCGCTGCGGATCTCTGCCTGCGTGCCTTCGGAAATCGGAACGAGCGGCAAACGCAGCTCTTCGTCTATCTTGCCCAAAAGCGACAAGGCATATTTGGCCCCTGTTGGGCTCGGTTCAAGGAACAAGGCCCGATGAAGCAGTGCGAGACGGTCCTGATACTCCAGCGCCTTCGCGTAATCACCGGCAAGTGTCGCAGCCTGAAACTCCGAACACAGCCGCGGTGCGACATTGGCTGTTACCGAAATGCAGCCCACCCCGCCATGTGCATTGAAAGCCAACGCAGAAATGTCTTCACCGGAGAGCTGAATGAAATCTGGCCCGCACAACTGGCGCTGCCGCGAAACCTTTGCCATGTCCGCAGTTGCGTCCTTTACACCTTTGATGTTGTCGCAGGTCTCAAAGAGCTCGGCCATGGTCTCCGGTGTCATGTCGATGATCGACCGCCCCGGAATGTTGTAAATGATGATCGGAATCCCGACAGCATCATTGATCGCCTTGTAGTGCGCCTTCAGGCCCGCCTGGTTCGGTTTGTTATAGTAGGGTGTCACTACAAGAAGCGCGTCCGCACCTGCCTTTTCAGCGTGCTGGGCGAAATCAATCGCTTCGATCGTGTTGTTCGAGCCTGCGCCGGCGATGACCGGAACACGGCCGCTGGCAGCCTCAATGCAGAGCTCAATGACACGCTTGTGTTCATCGTGGCCAAGTGTCGGGCTCTCACCAGTGGTTCCGACCGGAACGAGGCCAGTGGAGCCTTCCTTAATCTGCCAATCCACGAACTCCTGAAACCGTTTCTCATCAAGCGCACCGTCCTTGAAGGGCGTGATAAGCGCTGGGATGGAGCCTTTAAACATCTCGGTTTCCTTTTGGATCGGCAGTACGTGGCTAAGCTTGGGACGAATGCCCAAAGAGTTCTAACGGAGGCGCAACATACTCACCCGGCCCGCTTCCGGCAATCCTGCAACTGCTCTTTAGAAGGCTCAATTTCGCTTTTCTTGCGGCTGTTGCACCATTGGTTCGGATTTGACCCACATGGTTGGTGTGTCGTTTAAGCAATCTTCCTATGGCAGCCGCCGCGCGCTCCAGTTATCTTTCAAAAAAACACAATATATCCTAGGGAGAACCACCTTGACGCTTGCACCAGAGGAACCGCCGCACGCTGTCCCATCCAGCGCTCCGGTCAGCCTGACCTATCAAAGCCCGGACGGACTGACGCTGGCGGCAAAAGAATGGCCCGTGCCACAGTCCGCGACAAAAGACGAAAAAGTCACGGTCCTGTGCCTTCCCGGCCTTTCGAGAAACACGCGGGATTTCAACGAGATTGCAGCTTTTCTTCAAGGCCAGGGTCACCGTGTTATCGCCCTTGACTATCGCGGACGCGGCGACAGTGATTGGGACCCGGAGTGGCAGAACTACGCGCTTCCCGTTGAGGAAAAGGACATCGATGCCGCGATCGAGGCGTTCAAACTCGATCGTTTTGCGATTTTGGGCACATCCCGGGGCGGGCTGCATGCACTCGCAATGGCCCACCGGTACTCACCCGACCGGCTGGCCGCCGTGATTTTTAATGACATCGGGCCTCATATCGAGATGCGGGCCATTCACAGGATCGCGGCAACACTAGGCCGTAACATGTCCTACGCGTCCCTTGATGAGGTCGCCGGCTCACTCCGGCACATGCTCGGAATGCAGTTTCCGGTGTTTTCAGCTGAAGATTGGCTGAAAATGGCGGGCCAGGTTGCCTCTGAGAAGGATGGAAAGGTTGTGCTCGACTACGATCCGGCGCTTGGGCATCAATTTGCAAGTCTTGATGACGGCGCTCCGGTTCCCGACCTCTGGCCACTTTACGAGTTTTTGAAAGACCGGCCTGTCATGGTCATTCGCGGCGCAAAATCAGACCTATTGGGGGAAGACACTGCACAAAGGATGGTGGATAGCCACTTGAGCGCTGTGCTTCACACGGTTGAAGGCCAGGGTCATGCGCCTGTTTTGTGGGACAGCGAGACGCATGAGCGTATCGGAGATTTTTTGAGCAAGGTCTGACAATCCCCCCGTATTTGTCTGGCCGTTGCGCCAAACAAAAAGAGAAAAAGCCGGGACCCGTTTGGGTTCCGGCTTTTTTCTTTGCCGCAGGTCGTGCTGGGCAAAAAGAAAACCCGGCGTTTCCGCCGGGTTTTCCATCAAACCTTAAGATAAGGATTGATTAGAACGTGCGCTGTACGCGGAAGGTAACAGTCATGTCCTGGTTGTCGGTAGCGCCGCCACCGAAGTCTTCGTCACGGTATTCGAATTCAGTACCGATTACGAGACCGGAGACCGGTGTCCAGCCGAGGGTCGCGTGTGCGGACCAAGCGGACAGGTCGTTGACGTTGTTCAGAGCGTCGATATCCCAGTACTGACCTTGAACCGCGGTGTAGATGGTCGGGGTCCAGTAGTGAGTGATACCAGCTGCAACGCCCCAACCGGTGGAGTTGGACAGGCCATTACCAGCAGCATTGAGGGTCGCGTCGTAGGAACCGTATGCTTCGTGGATGTAGCCGATTGCACCGTCAGCGTAGACAGCGCGCAGGCCGAGGCCAGTGTTGGAGCCGAGCATCGGCAGGTTGAAGCGTGCAGATGCACCAACAGCCCAACCGGTCTCAGAGTCAACCGGAGCTGTGGAAGCACGGTTAGCTTTAACAACACCCATCAACTGAGCGCCGCCCCAACCCTGAACTACGTTCACGTTGGCAACGAGAGCCGGGTAGCGGAAGCCACCGCGGGAGTAACCGCCGATGTAAGTGCTCGGGGAGCGCTCACCGGTGTTGGACTCGAGAGAGATGCTTGCAGACAGGCCATTACCGAAGGTAGCGGTGTAAGCTGCGAGGTTTGCACGGGAGTCAAGACCCTGACCGATGCGGGAACCCCAGGATTCACCTGTCCAGTAGTCGAAGAAAGAACCGGTACGACCGAAGGTGAAGCCGCCGAGCTGAACGAATGCGTCCCACAGCTCAGTGTTGCCGCCAGCGGAACCGAAGTTGGAGTTGTTGGAAGTGAACCAAACGTCGGTGTATGTGCGCAGCAGGCCGAATTCGGTCTGTGTACGAGCGTCGAGGCGGATGTAACCACGAGCACGGAAACGCAGGCTGTCGTCAGCCTTGGAGTCCCAAGAGTTCGGGCCGTCGTTGCCGAAGTCAGAGATGCCGTAGTCGGCACGAACACGACCACCTACACGCAGGCAGGTTTCGGTGCCCGGGATGTAGAAGAAGCGAGCGCCGTAAGCGTCACAGATACGTACGTAGTCAACCGGCTCCGGAGCAACCGGAAGATCAGCTGCCTGAGCAGTTGTGGCGGTAGCAACGGCTGCAGCGCCGAGCATCATGCCCTTAAAGAGTTTCATGTCTGACCTCCAAAATCAGTCAAATTTGCCAGCATCAAAGTGATGCCATTATCCCCGCGAATAGTTTCTGTATTTGCTTCCTGCCGGAGGTTGGACGTCCGCGGTATGCAAATCAGTGCGGCCCGAAGCCGCTCGCAGTTGTGACCATACGCATCCCGATCTGCCGTTCAACTCAGAAATCCGGTTTGGAGCCGCCGGGCAGGGTTTTCAGAAACCGGTGTTGCGTGAATGTCACAAAATCGGCCCCGACGTTTAGGATTTGGTAGGATTTAGAGACGTTTGAGGGGGTTAAAAGGGGTTTCTGAGCTGATCCTGCTCCACAGAGCAGCATGGGTTCGACGCCCCAAAAGACCGGAATCGCGCCAAGGAATCGCTTCGCGCCTCAACGCCGTTCGCAGAGCGCCCGTAGATCGTAATTCCAGAGAACAGCCGCTGACTACGGATCCGGTCGCTAAGGTTTTTCCGGGCTTTGGGTTTCCTCAAGGACGATCGACACCTTGGACGTCTGCCCCTTCCCGTCGAGAATCATGAGGTCGGCAAAGCCGGAGCCGGGCGCGTTCCATAAGAATCGGCGTTCATAAGTAGCCTTCCCCGTTGGTGTTCCGTTTATGAAAAGCCGGAACGGCCGTTGACCGCCATCAAACTTGACGACCATTGGATGTGCGCCTTCAGAGGAGGTCCTGCCAATCTGCAGTCTTGCACCATCCGGCGGGAAGGTGATTCCCAAACGGCTGGTGGTGCTGGTCATCTTTGGACGGGATTTGACACGGGCATACCGCAGCGGTTCGGGAAGTGGCCGCATCGCGGCGTGAGCGTTGGCTTCCGGCGGCTTGGGCAAAGGTTCCCGCCCCGCGGCCAAAGACTGATAAACTTCATGAAGGATTGGCACCGCCGACGACGCACCGGTTTGGCCCGGGACTGGCGACCCATCGGCTCGGCCTGTCCAGATGCCGACAACATAGCGGCCGTCATATCCAACCGCCCAGGCATCGCGATAGCCATAGGACGTGCCGGTTTTGTAAGCGAGGGCCCCTTTTGCGGGATTGAGAGGCTGCGGCAAGCCGGACAGACTGTCAGTGACTTGATACGCCGACTTCTCGTTCAGAACCGGCATGGCCTGCCGCGCAGCCCCCGAACCAGACTTGCATGGATATCGACAGGATTGCAGCTCAACCGGATCTCCGCGCCGTGCGAGGGCGGCATAGGTCTGCGTCAGGTCGCGGAGCGACAATCCGATTCCCCCAAGACCAATGGCTAGCCCCGGCGCGCTGCCTGGTTCCAGCTGCGGCTGCACACCTGCGCGCCTTAGCCTGGCAAGAAGCCTCGTCGGCCCGACTGATTCCAGAAGCTGAACCGCCGGTGTGTTCAAGGAAAGCTGCAGGGCCTCATCCAAAGTGACCGTTCCCTGATAGCCCCGATCAAAGTTGGTAGGACGATAACCGGCGATGTTGGTTGGCCTGTCGACAATCAGGCTGTCCGGTTGGCCAATCCCCTCTTCAAAGGCGAGCCCATATATAAAGGGTTTCAAGGCAGACCCGGGTGACCGGGTTGCCCGGGTCATGTCCACGTGTCCTTCCCGGCTTTCATCCAGAAGGTCGGGTGCGCCGACGCTTGCCAGGATCTCGCCGGACTTATGATCCGCAACCACCATCGCGATCGACAGCGGTGCCGGCATGACCGCCGCCCGCCGGCGAGCGAGACCTTCCAGGGCCTGTTGCAAGTCCCGGTCCAGTGTCAGACGCAGAACCGGCTCGGAAGGATGGACGGCCCTTGCCTCCCGGGTCTCATGGGCTGCGAGCAGCGGCATTGGATGCCGCTCGGCCCGAAGTGGTTCGTTGGCTGCGGATCTGGCTTCCTCTTCACCCAGCACACCTTCCCGAACCGCACGCGCCAGAACACGGTTGCGGGCCTTCAGTGCGTTTTCGGGATGTCTGTCAGGGCGCCGGTTCTCCGGACTTTGCGGCAGAGCTACAAGAAGAGCCGCTTCGGCTGGCGTCAAACGCCGCGGTTCCTTACCGAACCAGGTGAGGCTTGCCGCCCGGACCCCTTCCAGATTGCCGCCAAAGGGCGCGCGCAAGGCATAAAGGTGCAGGATCTCGTCCTTGGTTGCCACTTGCTCCAGCTGAACGGCTTTCAGGATCTGCTGATACTTCCGTTTCAGCGACTTTGTGGGCGTCTCGTCCAGAAGCCGGGCGACCTGCATTGTCAGTGTCGAGCCACCGGAGACAAGCTGTCCGCTGGCAATTGCCTGCAAAGCGGCGCGGCCCAGCGCCAAAACGTCAACACCGCCATGCTGGCGGAACCTATTGTCCTCGTAGGCGAGCAACAGTTCGAAATAAAGCGGGTCGATTTCGTCGAGTTTGACCGGCAAGCGCCATTTGGAATCAGAGCTTGTGAAAGCGCGCAGCAAACGATCTTCACGATCGAGAACGACGGTTGACACAGACAGTTCGGAGGCCTTCGGCAAAGCAGGCAGTTGCCGATAGTCCGCAAAAATGGTCCAGGCGGCGGCGCCGATTGCCAGCAAACCACCAGCGCCAGCAATGAGCCCCCATCGTTTCAATGACCGTCTGTTCATCCGTTCACGCACCGCCCAGCTTTTCTATCGGGTCGGTCCAAGCACCACGAACCGGGCGGTTTCCGTGATGGCCCGCCGGTCCGGTCGGTACATGTCTTCAACCGAAGCCGGTGGATGCGTGAACGTCCCCGGTGTCGCCGCCCGCGCCAGATACGCAAAGGTCAGCTCGCGGTTGCCCCAATTGCTCTCATCGACTGAGACTTCGAACCGGTCGGAATAAAACGCGCTGTAGTCCGGTTGATCGATCGTGGAAAGGAACGCCAAACCTCCAAGATCACCGGAACGCACCAGACGCGGATTGTCGATTGAAAGCCCTGCGGGCAAACGGTCGACGACCATCAACTTGCCCGGCTGATCAGAGAGCGGCCGTACGGTTAGGACAACGGCGATCCGGGTGTTCACAGGCACCGCGGATGGGTCAATGACATTGCCATCGAGGTCATAGAGTGTCCGTTCGACGGCATAATCCTTGCCGCCAGCCGGTTCCGGGCTGAGCGGCTGACCGGCAATCGACATCAACACTTCAGTTGGCTTTTCGCCGGCATTGCGGACATCCACCTGGCCGGACTTCAACTCGTCAAAGCCAAGTGTCCAGGCAAGCCGGCCCGGTGTTTCCACACCATCCACAGACAGGCGGGCCTCTTCCGCCGACTCGTTCAGCGCATTCGCTGCGAGCAGCAACCACGCCATATCCTGTGTTGACCGGCTCCGGGCGCTGCTGTCCACCGATGTCAGTTCTGAAACCGCGCGGGTGTTCAATTGCTCGCTGACTGATGCCGTTACCACATAATCAGTGACGCCAGCCGCATCGCGAAGCTTTGATCCGAAGTCTTCCCGGTAGGTACTGGATGCTGTCCGATCCAATGCATCAAGAGCGGCCCCAAATCCAGTGGCGGCCCGTTCGTCTTCACCGTAGAGCGCAAGACCGGCCGCAAGCTGCGCCTTGGCGAGCGGTGTCGCAAAGTTCTGCAGTTTGGCGTCCAGATAGTATCTAAGATCCCCCATGGAGGCCCGGCCATTGCGCGCCAGGACATAAAGCGCATAGGCAATGTCCTCACCACCACTTTCAAAGTCAGACGCGTAGGCAAGCCTGTTTTCCAGATTGTCAAGCGCGGACGTGAAGGCGAGATCTGGAACCTGGTAGCCCTTTTCCCGCGCCCGGGTCAGGAAGTCGGCAACATAAGCATCGAGCCACGTCCCACCGCTGCCATAGCTGTTCCAGAGCCCGAAGGATCCGCCAGAGGACTGGTTGGCAAGAACGGCGGCAATGGCTTTGATAACCCTTTCACGGATTTCATTGTCTCCGCCAAGGCCGGCTGCTTCTGCAACGTCGCTCAAGTACAACAGCGGCAGCGCCCGGCTTGTGGTCTGCTCGGTACAGCCATACGGGTACCGGTCCAGCGCAGCCAGAAGGCCAGCGACATCTATGCGTGCCGCACCGCCCGCTGTCAGCGTGACCTTCACGCTGTCTCCGCGCAAATCTTCAAAGCTGGCGGCATCCACCTCAAGCTTGTTTCCCGGCGCCAAATCGAACGCGTAACTGCGCGAAACTTCCGGCTGGGTGTCCTTGATATCGAGATTGAGCCGCTTGACGATGGTCTGGGCGTCAGGCCCGGTCAGAGACGCAACGATTTCGGCGCTTCCCAGTGCGTCGCCGGCCGCCATTGGCAGAATGACTTGTGTCTTCTTGCCCGTCTCTAGATCGAGAACCCTCGGAACGCTCGCGCCGTCTTCCAGGCTCAGCCCGTTGCTTGCAGTCAGCTCAAGATCGTAGGCACCTGACGGGGCATCGACCGGATCGATTTCAAGAACCAGCCGGGAGGAGTCGCCCGGGGCAAGAAAGGCCGGTGTGCTCGCCGTCATGACGACCGGCGCCCTCACCTCGATCTCTTGTTCTCCATGACCGACACCGGATTTGCTCCAGGCCACGGTTATCACGCGCAAGGCGCCGTTAAAGTCAGGCACATCAAACGAAACGACTGCCTCGCCATTCTCATCAACTTTCACAAGGCCGGAGAACAGCGCCACAGGTTCATCATCCGGCGGCGGCGCATCCAAACGCATGCCCATACCGTCTCCGCCGGAGCGAACCTTGCCCCGTGCGCCAGACATCCGGTCAATGAGTTGGCCGTAAAGATCGCGGATATCGCTTCCGAGGCGGCGCTGACCGAAATACCACTTTTCAGGGGCCGGCGTTTCATAGGCCGTCAGGTTGAGTATTCCGACGTCCACCGCCGCAACCGTGATGTGTGCCTCTTCACCTGCGGCCAAGTTGGCAAGCTGGACCGGAACATCAAGCCGGGTTTGCGGCCGGATCATCGACGGCAGATCCATCACAACCTCAAGATCCCGATCACCAGGATCAACCTGCAGCCAAGAAAGGCCCATCGCGCGCGACGGCATCTGGGCTTGATCAACGTCCATCGGCCGGTAGAGGCTGGCCGTGATGTAGGCTCCTGCCCCCCAGGCCTCTTCCACCGGAATATCGACCTCCGTCTCTTCTCCGGAGACGTCTATTGTTTGGGTGGAGAGAAGGCCGCCAGACACCACGTTGATCACGGCTGTACCCGCCATTTGCGGTTTCAAGCGAAGTTTTGCAATTTCACCTGGCCGGTAATTTTCCTTGTCGAGCCCGACATCGAGATAGTCCGGCGTGTCGGATGTCGCATTGGCGGTGTACCAGCCCGCCTGAAAGGCCACCCGTGTTGCTGTCTGCAGCGTGCCGCTGCCTTCAATGTCCAGACGGTACTCGCCCCATTCAACAGGAAGCGACAGACTGGCCGGCTGGGCTTCTGACACATCCAGGGTTCCTGTCGAGATCCGGCGGGTCGAGGTGATCGGCTCGTAAGACCAGCGGCCATCCAGCCTGTACCATTGGTAGCGCCGATCGACCTTGGACAGCGTCCAGTTCAAGCCGGTTGCTGCGATCCGCTCGCCGGTTTCGCCAATCACAATTACTGTAAAGTCTGCAGGACCACCCTCATCGACACCGCCGTCAAAGGCGGGCCGGATCCCGATGCGCGGCCCGTCGAGGCTGACTGGCAGATCCAGCGTCCGCTCGACATAACGTCCTCCGGTCTCCACAAGGCGGGCAACAATCTCAGCGTCGTAAAGACCAGTTGTCTCCGGCAGCTCCGGCAGATCAGCGGAGAAGGTCAACGCGCCTTGATCATCGGTTCGAAGCCCGGACGGCAAGCGCGTGCGCTCAGAATAGGCGTCCGAATCTTCAATGCCAAAACGGTATCCCGGATATGCTTCCATCGTGCGCACCGGGCGCGCGATCACATCACCTTCCAGCGTTTGGCCACTTGCTGGCGATCCATACAGAAACTTTGCCGTCAATGAGACGTCGAGCGGCGCAGATCGGCTGAAGGTTTCGGAGGCCGTTTCCAGTGTGAAATCGACTCTTTCCGGCTGATAGTCCTCGACAAGGAATGTCTTGTCCGCAAGCGCTTCGCCGTCCGGATCCAGCAGGACCTGCCAGGACCAGATGCCCTGCTGGGCGATCGGGCTCAAATCAATGTCCTGAACATATCCGCCGAGACCGCCATCTTGCAGCGTGTACCGGGCATGTTCGACACCATCCGGGCGCCGGACTATGAATGTCAGCGGCAAACCGGCCTGTGCTTCGGCCTTCGCTGTTCGGAGCAAGGCCTGTGCATGAACGGTCTCACCCGCCTTGTAGATGCCACGATCAGACCAGGCAAAAACGTCCAAAGGCCCGGGTGCCGGGCGTCCGTCGACACCGCGGTCTGACAGATCAAAGGCGGGTTTGCGCAGATCCAGGAAGCCGTAATCGCCTCCAGCTGTTTCCGCGACCAGTATGCCCGGCGCATTGCCCCCGCGCCCGAGTGTGAGACCTGCAGCGAATCTGGCAAACCCGTCCGCATCGGTTTCGCTCGTTCCAAGGATCTCGTTGTTGACAGCCATCAGCCGGACACTGACCCCTGTGAGAGCATCAGCGCTGGATAGGGACCGGATATTGGCCGCAATTCCATCTGTGCCGGACATGGCGGTGAGTCCAAGGTCAGACACCAGAAACCACTGCGTTGCAAGCGGGCCCCACTGGTTCTTCACGTCCAGCTTTGACCTTGCGGTCATGGCGTAAATCCCGGGTTTCATCTCAAGCCCGGTTTCAGACAACGGGATGGCCGTCGTGATATCCTGATTGAGTTCATTGCCGGTCTCAACAACACCGCTCCAGACCTTTTCCCCGAGATCCTCCTCAATCTGGCCCGCCTGATAGCTGCCCAGTTGGCGCAGGAAGCGGTTGTCTCTCAGGACATCGGCGACGGACCGGTCGCCGATCCGGTATATCGTTGCCTCAACTTCGTTGGTATTGACCGAAACGATCGGGATCGTCGGATCCCCACCTGCGGGAAGCACATAAGAGCGGCCTAGGAAGTTGACCGACGGGCTGCGGTCCCGGACATAAATCGAGAGATCTGAGGATTTTTCGAGCACCTCGCCGTCAGCTGCCGGCAGGCCGCTGCGCGCGGTCAACTGGTAGCGCGCGCCGTGGCGCACGCCTTCGGCGCAAACCTGGGACCCATCTGTTTCAATCGACACTGTGCCGTCGCCCTGGACAGAAACATACGGGCTGAGATCTTCCCCGACCGGCAGCTTTTGCGAAAATACAAGGCAGATCCGCGGCGTCGCACTGTCCGAATCGACCTGATGATCGACGATCCGGAAGCCGTGCTCCGCCATCAGTTTGTCGTAGCGCCGGCGCACGGAGCCAAGTTCTTCCAGTGCGAGCGAAGCCCGGAGAGACTTGATGGCTGCTTTGTAGTCCTGGCGAAGGGAAAGACCGCGACCCAGATATTTGAGCGCAAAGGCCTGTTCTTCAGGCGCTCCAGCCCGCAAATAGGCGTTGACCGCGGCGGATACGAGGTTCTTGCGTTTCGTTTCCCGCTCCTGCCAATCACTTGGGTCTTGCAGGATGAGCGCTGTCGAAAGTTGAACCCATGGATCGAACCGTGTCGGGTCCAATGCGATCAGCTGGAGGAAATCAGCCTCTGCCAGGGCGTTGTTGTTGTTGGCAAGCGCGTTTGAACCATTGCGGCGGATCTCATCTGCATCGGCGCTGTTTGGCCGGACTGTCTCTTCGATCCGCTGCAGGTAGGTTTCCGCGGCTTCCAAGGTCTCACGGCTTAGAAAATCAAGCTCTGCCTTTCTTTCACCGGTGGTCGCAAAGGTCGATTGCTGGACCTCGACCACGCGCCCGGCAACCGCACCGGCAAAACTCTGCATCTGCCCGGCGGAGGACTTTAGAAAACACCAGCCTGCACTGGTGTTGAAGGTGAAGGCCTGGCACTGGTTGTCGCTCAAACAGGCCGTCTTGCAGCCGTCAAGGTCCACATCCTTGACCGTCTGATAATCACCACCGAAGAAATCCGCGTCCTCAATGGTGACGATGCGTCTGTCTTGGGCGTCGGCTGTTTCGGTGAACCCACCGAGTGCTATTCCGCCGGTCAAGAGTGCTCCGGCGACCAACAAAGAGAATCTGAAAACAGATCTATCTGATTGATTTTGAGAAGAATAATTCAAAGAACGCCACATGGCCAGTCCTCCCGGGCCGAATAAACTCTGTTATGAAGGCACCGGAAGATGACGAGGACAAGGCAATTTTTCTGAAATGCAAACCTGGAGGCAGGTTCAGCCGACGCGGGAGACAAGCTCTTCAATCAATAGATTGACTTCCTGAGCAGCTTTGCTGGACGGTGCGTTTTCAGTCACGGATGCTCCCCGGCCCATGGCAGATGCAAAAACGGTCCGGTTGCCAAGGCGTGCCCCTAAGGTGTCATAGCCGGATGCGGCAATGGCATCGGCCATTTCGCCGGTCAACGAGGCCCGCGGCGGCACCCGGTTCATGACCAGGAGCGCTGGCGTATCTTCCCGGGCTGCCAGATCGATGGTCTGGGATGTTGCCCATAGGTCAACAGGCGTTGGCTGGATCGGAACGATCACGAAGTCGGCAGCGTCAATTGCGGGCTTGGCATCCGTATCCGTTTTCGGCGGCGTATCGATGATGACATAGCCGTGTGAGCGCGCCAGGGACCGGGCTTCCCGACGGGCACCCCATCCGGAGGCAGTCCGGAATTCCAGACCGGTCTCATCTTCCCCGAGCGTTTCTTCGCGCGCCTCATACCAGGTGCCCAACGAACCTTGCGGATCGACGTCCAGGATAGCAACCGGTTCCCCGGATTTCGCTGCCAGTGCAACAGCAAGATGTGCTGCAAGGGTTGTTTTACCGGACCCGCCTTTTTGTTGTGCAACTGTAAGAATTCGTCCGGACATCAACACCTCCATGCTTCGCCGCCATATTGCGCCGCACTCTTTCGCATTGCAACACGTAGAAAACCGTGTTTCGTTAACGGATACATCATTTGCACCAGTGATAATTATATCCATAGGTTGTGAAATTATCCGGAGATTCAACCTGAAAAGCTTGCAAGCCAGGACATGGGCGCTGCGCTGGAGAAACCCGGCACTTTGCAGGGCACTTTTGGAAAAAGCCATGGACGCTCGGACAGTGCCGGCCTTGGATGGACGACCGCTGGCCTTCAATCTTTCCTGGCTGGAACGTTGGCGCGGCAACTTCAAATCCGCCGGTGAGCTGGCGGAGGTAGCCTTCCAGTCCATGTCCAAGCAGTCCGATCCGGAAGGATGGGCAGAGCTTCTCGTGGTCAAGGCCGTTTGCGCCTACAGCCTCGGTGATCACAAGCTCGCAGACGAATTCCTGAAGGACGGTTTTGAAACGCTTGGCCCGCATGCGGAGAGCGGTGCCGGTATTGAGGTGCTGACCATCCTGGCGACCTTGCGCCAATACTCGGAAAACTATGACGAGGCCCTGACGCATCTCCGAGACGCCTTACAGATCGCGGAGGACGCCGGTCTTTATTTCGAGCCCGGTCGCGTGTTGCACAATCTTTGCCGCGTCAATTGCCTTGCCGGAAACATCGATGCTGCGCTCGATGCAGGCCGGCAAAGTGTCGAACAGAACCGGTCGCGGCGGAACGCGATCATGCTGCCCTATGCCGAGGAAGTTTATGCCGGCGCACTCGTTGCCAGCGGAGACTTTGCAAAGGCCCGTGAAGAAGCTGAGAAAGGGCTGACAGCAGCTGTTTTCAGCGATGATCCGCGGGTCACTTGCCAGCTACATTTTGCAATCGGTTCAAGCTATTTGAAGGAGAAACGTCCAGAGGACGCGCTTAAGGTCTTCGAACAAGGCCTTAGGGAAGCAACCGCGTTCGATTATCACCTCTGGATCCGGAACTTTCACCTGCACCTCTCCCAGACACACGAAGCCATGGGCACGTACCAGCAGGCGCTCGCAAATCTCAAAGTCTATGCCGAGATGCAAGCGACCCAGTTCAAGGTTGAAGCGCACCGGCAAAGCTATGAACTGCGCAGCCAACTGGAGTACCAGCTCGCCCGCCGCAGCGCGGAGTACGAACGCGAGCTTCGCGATCAAAGCGTCCGGCTGAATACAGAATTGGTCCAGGCCAATGAGACGCTGCAGATGTTGAACCGGCGTATTGAACACAACGCCCTGCACGATGCGCTGACCGGCATCGGCAACAGGCGCATGATGACCCAGTATTTCGGCCGGGCAGAACAGTCCGATAACAGCGCTAATGAAATTGCGGCCCTTCTTATCGACCTTGACGGCTTCAAATCCATCAATGACCGGTTTGGTCACGCAACAGGCGATGAAGTCATCAAGATCATCAGTGAGCGCTTGAGAACGCTCCTGCTTGACCAGGAACTCCTGGTGCGCATGGGCGGCGACGAGTTTCTGGTGGCCTCAACGGTAAGAACGGATCAGGGCGAGCTGACAAAGCTCGCGCAGGATATCCTTGACCGGATCAACCAGCCGATAGATTTGCCCGGCGATAAAGGGGCGGTCGGTGCGAGTATCGGAATTTCAGTTACCAGGATCCGGCCCAATCTGGAACGCAGCCTTCTTCAAGCAGCGGACGAGGCGATGTATGCCGCCAAACGCTCTGGCCGCAATCAGGCGTTCATGGAACCGCTTCCCGCAAAAACCGGCTCATAAAGCTTCCAAGACTGTTCTTTCTACCGCCCGCCCAGCGCGTAATAGACGTTCCAGGAGGGACGGCCGGTGACGGGCATGCCGTATTTCGCTTCCGCAGCCCGAATGCCCTTCCGCGTCATCGGGCCAACCTTGCCGTCCGGCTCTCCAACATTGAACCCGTTCCTGTTCAAAAGCTTTTGCAGCTCCAAACGCTGCGCTCTGGAAAGACCGGGATTGTCCGTCGGCCACGGCGTCATGATCGGATCGCCACCGGAAACAAGCTCAGACAGCACCGCGATTGCGAGACCATAAGACGTTGACGCATTGTAGGATCTGAGCGCCTTGAAATTGCGCGTCACAAGGAATGCCGGGCCGTTCGCGCCTGCCGGCCGGATCAACGCCGTGTCTGCCTTGCTTTTGAAGGTGCTGCCGTCGAGATTCCTAAGACCGCGTTTGGTCCAGGTGCTCATGGAGGCATAGTTCTTGCGGCCGGACGGGCCGGAATAGCCTTTAGGCACCTTCACCTCAAAACCCCACAAACGGCTGTTGCGCCATCCGGCATTTTTCAGGAAGTTCGCTGTGGATGCCAAGGCATCCGGAACAGAGTTCACAAGGTCCTTGCGTCCGTCTCCGTCAAAATCGACCGCAAGACTGGCAAACGTTGTCGGCATGAACTGGGTTTGGCCGAAGGCGCCGGCCCAAGACCCTCTGAAATCATCCATCCGGACATCGCCGCGAGAGGCAATCTGGAGCGTTTTCATCAGCTCGCCCCGGAAGTACTTCTGCCGACGTTTGCCGGCACACACCAGATTGGCAAGGGCGTGCGGAGTATAAAAATCGCCGCGAAAATTGCCGTAATCGCTCTCAACTCCCCAGACTGCCAATACAATGTGCTTGTCGACGCCGTAGCGTTTTTCGACCGCATCCAGCGTCCGGGCATGCTTTTTCAGGTTTGCCTTGCCGTCCTGAATCCGCTGCGGATCAACCAGGAACGCCATGTAGTCCCAGATTTCGGTCTTGAACTCCGGCTGAGCTGTTGAAAAGCGGATGACTTTCTCGTCGTATTTCGCGCCAGATAGCATTTTCTGGGCAACCTCCGGCCGGACGCCTGCCGAAATCGCTTGCTGTTTCAGCGACGCGACGCAGCTTTCAATCGCCAATGCAGGCGTTGCAAGGCTGGCCGCCCCCAAAACCGCCAACATCATGACCCAAGAGAAAACACCTGAAGATCTCCGCCGCATACCCAGTCCCGCCAGCTTTTGAATCACTTTGCGGAAACGCTGCCACGGGACCGCGACCGAATTGCGGCAGGAAGATGAACTTCACCGTTATCAAAAGGGAATCAGCCTGACGGTCGCCCTTTCCAGAGCGGCAAAACCAAAAATCCCGGCTGGAAGCCGGGATCTTGTTTTCTACCCTGCAAGTCCCGGCACACGGCCAGGACTGCGGAGATGCATTATTTGCCCTCGATCAGCTTGCGGCGCAGCCAGCTGGAGGTCTGATCCATCAAGATCACGACAACAATGGTCAGAATGATGATGTAGCTGGTGTTCTCCCAGTCGCGGGAGGTTTTCATGGTTTCCACCAGCATCAAGCCGATACCGCCGGCCCCAAGCGCGCCGATAACCGTCGCCGAACGGGTGTTCGATTCCAGGAAGTAGAGCACCTGGGAAACAAACACCGGCAAGATCTGCGGAATAACGCCGAACCGGTAGCGCTGGATCTGGTTTGCGCCGGTGGCACGCACACCCTCGACTTGTTTGTTGTCAATGTTTTCCAGCGCTTCGGAGAAGAGTTTGCCGAGCGTTCCCGTATCCGTGAAGGCGATCGCCAACGCGCCGGTCAACGGTCCAAGACCGAAGGCACGGATGAAGATCAGTGACCAGATCAGCATGTCGATGCCACGCAGGAAGTCGAAGAGACGGCGGACCCCGAACCGCAGGAACATTGAGGGCGTGAAGTTCCGGGCTGCAAGAAACGCCAGCGGAAGACCGAACAAGGCAGCTGTGATTGTTCCGAGCACCGCCATCATGATCGTTTCAAACAGCGCTACAAAAATCTCGCCATGCTGCCAGTCCGGGTTCTCCAGGAAGTCCTGAACCATGTACCATAGATTTGAGTAGTCCGGGTTTAGCCGATCCGCGCGCAAGGCAAGCGCATAAAGCTGGCTGAACGACTTTCCGTAAAACTCCGAGTCGAACGGGAACCAGAAGTTTTCCCAACCACCGAAGTAGTTGTGCACCTCGATCTTTGTCCGGGTGACCTGGACCCGGCGGTCAAGGGTCGGACGGGCGTCGAGTTTCTTCGGATTGGTCAAAAGCCACTCCGGAACTTCACCTTCCGGCAATTCGATATCGACACCATCGCTGGTTGCCTGACCGATGATGGTTCCGTAGCCCGGGACCGTGAACGACATCCGGTTGCCGATGATCTCGACGAGATACCCTTCACCAAGGTCGACAAACGCATCCTTGCCGTCGACTTCAACCCAGTCCGGCAGATCCGCTTCGCCGTAGGTTGCGCGGCGCTCACCTTCGATTGCGACCTCGAGAATGTCGCGGCGCAGCAACTTGGTGACATGAACTTTATAGGCAACTGAATCTGTTGCCAGAATAACGGCCCGCTCCGGCTGGGCCTTTGCAAGGAGATCCGGCACGCCAAAGGCGAACCATGTGTAGGTTAGATAGGCAAGAATTCCGAGCGGGACGAGGATCGTCAGCCATGCTCGGCGGCGCACTTTCGACCAGACATCTTGCGGCGTGACAACCTGTTCGAGGGTATCGGTGGACATGTTGGGTGATCCCTCTTAGTGCGCTCTGCCGGCGCCGACCAGTTTGCCGCGCAGATAAGACGAAGCCTGGTCGATAATCATGATGGTGACGAAGAGGAGCACGAAGATCGCGGCGGTTTCATCGCCTGCACCCTGCCCCCATCCGATAGTGCGCCGCAGCTCCTGGCCGATCCCGCCGGCCCCAACGAAGCCAAGAATCGCGGAAGCCCGCACGTTGATCTCAAGACGCAGCAGGAAGTAACTCAGGTAGTTCGGCGCCACTTGCGGCATCACTGCGTACCGGATGCGCTGCAGCCAGTTGGCACCGCAGGCAGACAAGCCTTCGATCGGCTTGCGGTCGATGTTCTCGTTGACTTCGGAGAACAGTTTGCCCAGCGCACCGGCTGTATGAAACGCGACGGCGATCATGGCGGGAACCGGGCTGGAGCCGAGAACGAAGATCAGGAACAACGCGATGATCAGTTCCGGAAAGGCGCGCATAATATCCATCATGCGGCGAACGACCGGGATCAACGGGCCCCAGCTGTCAACGTTACGCGTGGAGGCCATGGCAAGCACGACGGCCATGGCGCCCCCCAGAAGCGTCGCGACGGCCGCGATATTCAAGGTTTCCAGCATGGCCGGGAGATATTGGATGATGAGACCGAAAAAAGCCGGCCCGGCTTCCCAGGCTTCGACAACGATCTCGCCTGGATAATCGAAAAACTTGCTCAGGCCCTGCAGAAAACCGCCGGAGTTCATGTCGTTGGATTTCGAGTACCCCGAAACCATAACAGCAACGACCAACAAAAGTCCGATCAGCGAATAGAGCTGACGGCGTTTGCGTAAGGAGAGGATTTCCTCTTCCATTGCAGCGACGGCCATCTTCAATGTCCTTTAAACGTCACGCATAAAAAACGCGGGCCGGAAACCGGCCCGCGCGCTATTCAAGAACGCTTAGTTCTTGCTCTTTGCCTTACGAGCTTCAACGATGTTGACGTAAGCTTCGTGAGTGATCGGCATGAAACCTTTGGTCTCACCGGCAGCAACGCCGTATGCGCACTCAGGGTCCAGAGAGTTCAGGGAAGCCATCAGAGCGGTCATTTTGATTTTGACATCTTCCGGAAGCTTCTTGGAAAGAACGATCGGGCCTTCCGGGATCACCGGCGAACGCCAGATTTCACGCAGTTCGGTCATGTCGACCAGGCCGGCATCTGACGCCTTACGCAGAGCGCCGGAGTTGTAGCCGTCTTCCCACTCACCAAGACCGTCGGCCCAAGTTACACCAGCGTCGATGTCGCCGTTGGAAACAGCAACGATGGTCTGCTCGTGACCACCGGTGAACTTGACGTCGCCGAAGTAGTCGCCCGGCTCCATGGAGTAGCCTTCCTGCGGGATGGCGATGGACGGGATCAGGTAACCGGATGTGGAGTTCGGATCACCGAAACCGAAAACCTTGCCCTTCATGTCGGCGAGCGAGTTGATTTCAGCATCGTTGCGGGCAAAACCGATGGAGTAGTAGCCGTAGCCGCCATCAACGTTGACCTTAACCAGAACCGGGTCAACAGCTTCCGGATCGGTCAGGTACACTTTTGCGTAGCCGGACGCGCCAAGCCAAGCCATGTCGAGGTTGCCGCCGAGCAGGCCTTCGATCACGCCGTTGTAGTCAGCAGGTGCGAAAAGCTTGACCGGAACACCGAGCAGGTCAGCGGTCTTTTCTTCAAGGCAGGTGTAAGCACGCAGACGGTCGGAAGCGTTTTCGCCGCCGAGAATGCCGATGCGGAATTCGGAGATTTCTTCAGCAACGGCAGCGGTTGCGTTCAGAGCGATCATGCTGACTGCAGCCAGCGCAGCAACTTTGGAAACCAGTTTCATTTGGGACACTCCCCCGAGGGTTCACAATTGATGACGATGATTTGGGAGCAGACGGTCAGCCCGCTGCTGCCGCCGGGGTCATCACACCGGCGGATTCTTGAGAGCCGGATTTACCGGCATCGATGGCGGTTGATGTTGCCGCTTCGTTGAAGCTTTCATCGGCGCCATAAATCTCGCGCGCCACATCTGTGGTCAGGGCGTCTGGCGCACCATCAAAAACGATGAAGCCGTCGCGCATGCCGATCACTCGGTCGCAGTACGTGCGTGCGGTGTCGAGCGTGTGCAGATTGCAGATGACGATCTTGTTGTCGCGTTCGTGGATTTCCCGAAGCGCGTCCATGACGATCTTGGCATTCATCGGATCTAGCGAGGCGATCGGCTCGTCGGCCAGGATCATGTGCGGATCCTGCATGAGCGCTCGTGCAATCGCCACGCGCTGCTGCTGACCCCCGGAAAGCTCTTCAGCCCGTTTGGGTGCTTCCTGGGCAATGCCAAGCCGGTCCAGCGCGGCAAGTGCAGTCTTCACGTCGTCTTGGTCGAAGATATTAAAGAGGCTCTTGAGCGTGCCATGGCCATTCAGACGGCCGAGCATCACGTTGGTCACCACATCCAAGCGCGGCACAAGATTGAATTGCTGGAACACCATGGCGCAGTCGCGCTGCCAACGGCGCATCATGCTGCCCTTAAGGCTCAGAATATCGCGGTCATTGAAGAGGATCTGACCGGAGGTCGCCGGCGTCAGCCGGTTGATCATGCGCAGCAAGGTCGATTTGCCTGCACCGGAGCGGCCAATAATGCCGACCATCTGCGGTTTGTCGATGTTGAAAGATACTTTGTTCACCGCAGTCCGGGACCCAAAGGTCTTGGTGACGTCCTGAAATTGAATCACGCGGCAGCCCTGTCCGTGTTTGTTCGTATTTGCTGCGCGACAAGAGCCATTCGAGCGTAACAACGCGATGACAGCTATTTATCAGTCCCTTGAAGAAACGATGACATTTCAATGACAAGAGCCTGCCGGGACACACACAGCGCCCGGACAAGGCTTTATTTTCCTGCTTCCTCATAGGGTTCTGCAAGGCTCGGCAAATCATGGTTGCAAGAGCAGAACAAAGCCCGACTCGCGTGTTTCCGCGCTGAAATATTAGTCAGGGTGCTTCGAACCGGCTGAAACTGAGGAAAAGAGAAAGAGTTCATGGATACGTCATCAAAGCGTCACGCTTCATGATGTGACCAAAGCTATCCATCTGCGCCTGTCACAAACCAATGGAACCGAACATGTCCGCACCGCACCAAAAACCCGGCCTGACCGAAGCCCCCAATATTCACCCAGACGCGGTCGTTCAAAACTGTGAGCTCGGAAAGTGGACAGAAGTCGGCGCGCTGACCGAAATGCGCGAAAGCCAGATGGACGATTACTCCTATATCGTTCAGGAGGGGGACGTGGTCTGGTCAACCATTGGCAAGTTCTGTTCGATTGCCCGGCGGGTGCGGCTCAATCCCGGCAATCACGCCACCTGGCGCGCGTCACAACATCACTTCACCTATCGGGCGGCCGCCTATGGGCTGGGTGATGATGACCAGGAATTCTTTAAATGGCGCAGGGACGATTGGGTCACAATCGGGCACGATGTCTGGATCGGTCATAATGTGACGGTACTGGCCGGGGTCACAATCGGGACCGGGGCAATCGTTGCCGCAGGCGCGGTCGTGTCGAAAGACGTTCCGGCCTATACGATCGTCGGCGGTGTTCCGGCGAAACCAATCAAACGCCGGTTTACGGAAACCCAGGAAGAAGCTCTGTTGGCGATCGCCTGGTGGGACTGGAGCCACGATCAGCTGAAGGATCGCTTGCCCGATTTTCGCAACTTGCCGATCGATGGTTTCATAGAGAAGTATCGCTGACCTATTATTTTGCCGGAAAATCATTTCTTAACTTGCATTTGATTTCCGTAAGGGAACTCAACTCACTACAAGGCCCGCATTTCTGCGACTTTCAGACGAAAGAGATGACTTTCCCCACAAGTCACAATGGTTAACAGGGGCGATTCGACAGCGGCAAAATCCTGTGGTGAACTTCAATCAACAGCTCGGCAGAGACCTGTTTCGGACCGCCAACCAAAGCATACGGTTTTTGTCACCGCTGTCTGGGCACAGTCCCAAGGGGCCGCTTGCGGCTCTCGCGGACCGGCTGTGAGGCACCCAGTTTGTGCTAGATGCGGAGCGCTCCGCAGCCAGCGCCCCGGCTCTCCGGTGAGCAGCGGGTTATCTGCAATACCGGTGCAGGCTTTCAGTCTCTTCGGGGATGAGGAGTCGGCAGGCACCAGATGTCTTCGGAGATCTGATGTCGAGTTGAGATCAAGACGGACTAACGATCCCGCTTCGGCAGGTTTCCGGGTCCGATAACCTTGACCTGAACAGGGGGGTGTTGGTGAAAGCCGACACCCTTTCTGTTTTCTGGTACAGCCATCTCACAGAATCGCTTGATCTCCGGGGAACCTTGGCCAAACTATAGCCAAGCCACACTCTGGAGCTGCATATGCCACATCTTCTCAATCGCCTGACACTCTACGTTCGCGATGTGGAAGCCGTTGCCGAATTTTATTGTCGGTACTTTGGCTATCTAGCCACCCCTGCAGATGGCGGTTTGATTGAACTGCAAAGCCCTGACGGAGGATGCCAACTCCTCCTGCATCCCTTAGCCAAGGGCCGCAAAGCCGGACAAACCCTCGTTAAACTGGTTTTTCAGGTAGAAGATGTCGAAACTGAGAGGTCTTCTTTTGCCGAAAAAGGGCTCGAGTTCAGCCCAATCCATCAAGGGGATGGATATCAGTTTGCCAACACCAAAGATCCGGCTGGCAACGCAGTATCCATCTCAAACCGGGTCTTTGGGGGCTCCTGACACGATTTCAGAGGCTGCCGAACAGTCCAGCATTTGGTATGAACGAGCCATGTTCGATCCTGGCACCACGCTTTCAAGGAACCTCGGCCCGTCCCTTCGCCGCTGGCGGGTGCTGAATCGCGTAAAACAGCTGGCATTGGCCGATGAGCTCGGGGTGTCGCAATCCAAAATCTCGCGCTGGGAAAGCGGTACTTCAGAGCCCGACGGACTTGACCGCGCCAGGATTGAGCGGCTTCTGCTTGCCCGGCCGGACAGTGCAGCGGACCGGGCCTTGGCGGAGCTTGTCAGCAGCAACAGCGCGCCGGTTCATCTGGTGTGCGATCTCAGCCACCGGCTGCTTGCCGTCTCCCCTGCCCGTGCGCGGGACTGGCATGCCGGCGTGAACGAGCTGATGGACCGTCCGCTTTGGCCTTATGCGTCGGAGGGGATCCAGGCCGCCGAACAAAGCCTTGGCGCAAAGGGTTGGTACGAGCCTCACGCACCGGATATCGTCTTTTCAACAGAGCATGCTGATTTCCCCGAGATGACGATCCCGGAAAGCGAGATCCGGATCACACGGTTCGCCCTGTCCGACGGGCGCTTTGCCCGGCTTGTGCGGGACGAAACTGCCCGGCTTGCATAAAATATTCAGAGTGTCGTCACGCGCTGTTGGCCGGGGTAAACTTCCGCCCATGAACAGCGAAACCGACGGCAACCACGCCCCCTTTATTGACCATCGCCGGCTGACCGGTCTTCTTGCCTTTTTTCAGGCAGCCGAACAGCTCAAGGACACTTTGCGATCCGGCACCAGCCGGAGCGGACGAGCGGAGAGTACTGCGGAGCACAGCTGGCGGCTGTGTTTGATGGTTCTGCTCTTTGAGAAAGACGTCATTGGTGTCGATATCAAAAAGCTGCTCAAGTTGTGTGTTCTTCATGATCTTGGCGAAGCAATCTCTGGTGATGTTCCGGCCCCGCACCAATCGGACGGTGACAACCGGCAGGAGCGCGAAAGACGGGACTTTCAAGCGCTGTGTGCCGACCTGCCTGATGACGTGGCCAATGATTTCATGGCACTTTGGGACGAATACGCCGATGCCGTGACACCGGAAGCGCAACTTGCCAAAGCGTTCGACAAGCTGGAAACCATGTTGCAGCACCAGCTCATGCCGGGTGCCGATGCCGATTTCCATGCCTTCAATTTGAATTATGGACGAGACCGGACTGACGTCTTTCCCCTCACCCGCCAGATCCGCGAAGGGGTCGACGCGCGAACGAAAGAGCTCATAAGAGACCGTCAAAGCGCCCAAAAAGCTTAGGCGGTGTAGGTATCAGATCCTTATCTCTTGTCCAGTCATGGCAGATATGCACCAATTGCGGTCAGATATTGACGACCAGCCCGGTCGTATCAGCTGTCACTCCGCCTGACTTGGCTTTAACGGTTTCGGACTTGGCTGCCACCGTCGTTTGAGCGGCGCTGACAGTGGTGCTTTCCGCCTTCAGCTGCGCGATTTCTGCCACCATCTGTTTGATCTTTGCAGCCATGGTCTCGTTGCTGACCACGAGGGTTTTCAGCTTGACCGCCATTTCTTTCAGATCAACTTCACTGCCAGTCACTTCGGCCGCGACGCCGACGACATCGACTGTGACCGCGGCAACCCCCACCGCAATGGTGGCATTGATTTCGGTTGTGGCTCCCATCCCGATGCTCAGGTCACCGCCGCCAAAAATCGCGAGCGATCCGCCGAAGGTCATATCGATGCTGTTGCCTTCGGTGAAACTCTTGGTGTTGCCGGAATTGTATTCGTACGTATCGCCGGCAATCGTTTTGGTTTCCTCCTTGGCGTTGGTCTGGATGACGCCAGTGCCGTCGCCAGCAGACAAAGTGATGTCCTTGCCCGCCCCGCTGGATATGGAAACGACATCTGCGGACGAGGTCATTTCCAGTTTTCCTGAGCTCGTTACCGACGCAGCGCCTTCGACATTGACCGTGTAGCCGCCGTTGACTTGCTGGCAGAAATCAGCGGTTTCCACATACATCTTCTCCTCAGCTTTCACCAGGATCCGGCCGTCACAGGCCAGCAGGATCCCGTCACCGCCACCGGATGCATTCTTGTAGGCATCCGCATCGCTGCCTTCGTCAGTTATGTGCTGTTGCGGATACCACTCATCGAGATCATCAGCCTGAAACGCCTGTTCTTCGATGTCGGCATATTCGCCAAGACGCAAGACAGCTCCGAGGCGGTGTTCATCCTCGTCTGAGCTCGTTGACGGCACATAAAAGTAGCAGCTGCGGCTTGAATCCATGCGCGCTGCCGCATTGCTCGCAGCGCTTGCCGCTGTGTTGTCCAGGTTCGCTGCGTCCGGGTCGTAAAACCCATTCCAGTCAGCCAGCGCCATAGAACGTCTCCACGTCTCTTCTTGTTTTCAACGCATCACAACAAACGCGACCACCTTTCGGCAGCCGCGCTTTTTCATGTCTGACAGTTTAGCGGGCGCAGTTTAAAGCCGGATTAGCAGCTTCACTCGAGTTGTCGTGAGATTGTTAGACAGCATTAACCAACTAACGAGACGCCGTGTTTTTCGGCATATGAGGGCACAATCACGAAAAGCCTTGATCCTGCAACCTCAGATCGACAAGCTTAGGAAAAGCTGCCAGGAGAAATCCCAGACGGAGATGGAATATGTATGAGATATTACCTCGCACCAGCGGCTCCGTTTTGGGGATCAAGATCACGAATACGCTGTCGAATGATGAAGAAAAGGAACTTCTTTCCAAGGCAGACGATATCGTTTCCGCCTATGGAAAGGTCAGTTTTCTTGTGGTTCTCGGGGAGCATGCGGGTGTTTCATATGAGGCAGCCACCGCGGACATCAAATGGATCATGACCCATATGACCAATATCGCGCGGATTGCTATTGTGACCGACAGCATGCTTCTCGCGGTTTTGGTCGATCTGGATGCCACTTTCGCGAAAATGGCCGGTATTGAGGAAAAACACTTCGACAGTTCGGAGCTCGACGCCGCCTGGGATTGGATCGAGGAAACGATGCCTACGCCGTGAGCAGCTCTTCGTCGCTCAAGAAGGCACATTGCTCGACCTTGCCGCCGGAGACCGTGATCATGTGCCCATGTGGCACTTCCATCCAGCAGTTCCGCGCCTCGTCCAGCGGTTCGGAGACCACCATGACGCCGTCGTTGAACTCGCGGTAATAGAGGGTCGGCGGATAGCTGTCTGATGCGTACCGGGCCGCATAGAGCGTCTCTCCATCCGACCAGGCAGAGGCAAAGCGCATGTGCGGCGTGCAACCCGAATATTTGGACAGCGCTTCGGCTTCATGAACCGCGCGGGCCATGGCCGCGCGCGGGTGATGTTTGAGCCCATAGGCGAGCGCAATCAAAAAGAGGCTCTCGCTGTCGGTGCCGCCCATACGGTCACGGTAGAGATCGTCAGGGATCATGTTGTCGAGCCGCCGGCGGACCTTGTCATACCCGCCGATCTGACCGTTGTGCATGAACGTCCAGCGATCAAACGTGAACGGGTGGCAGTTGTCCCGTGTCGTTGCCGTACCGGTCGATGCGCGGACATGGGCCAGGAAATGCCCCGACCGGATGTGCTTTGCGATCTGCAACAGGTTCGGGTCCGACCAGGCCGGGCGCACATCCTTGTAAAGACACGCCGTTTCCTTCTCGCCATACCAGGCAACACCAAATCCGTCGGCGTTCACCGCCGTTTTGCAGGACGTTGCATTGCGGCTTTGATCGATCAGCGAATGCTCCGGATCGCAGATGACCTCTTCCAGATATTTCGGAGCCCCGCTCCAGGCAGCCCATCGGCACATGATCGCTCGTAATCCTTATGCAGCTTTTTGTGCGGCCTTGAACCTTGCGGTCGTTTCATCGCAAGCATAGCTGTCGGCGACAGGGTACGGCTTACGCGCCAGCTGGTCGACGGCCTGGATGATCTGATCGGCTTTCACTTCATCCAGAAGAACGGAAAAATTGAGCCGGGTCCAGCCAGGTTTCTTCAGTTCTTCACCGGAAAGAATGCCATCGCGCAGGGCGTCGGATTCCGACCGGTCGATGCCGAGCAGCCGGTGGGCATACGGCCCAGCGCAGGCGCAGCCGCCGCGCGCCTGAACCCCGTAAACATCCGACAGCATCCGTGTGACCAGCTGCTGGTGGATATACCCGCCGCGCTCCAGATCCTTCACCCGGAAAGAGAAGATCGGCATTGTGTGGCTTGCCTCCAGATTGCCGAGGATCTCGATGGCCGGGTTTTTCTGCCAGGCTGCCAGGGCCCGGGCGCGCCAAGCTTCATTGCGGGCATCCATTTCGGCCTGACCGATGGCTTCCTTCACCAGAAACGCCAGCGCGGCGCGGATGTCGCCAATGACATTCGGTGTTCCAGCTTCTTCGCGTGCGGCAATGTTTTCGGAGTAGTCGTGCCCCCACGGGGAAACGAAACGCACCGTTCCGCCGCCTGGAAACACCGGAGTTTTGATACAGACCGCTTGCTTGCGCACGATCATGACACCGGACGCGGCCGGACCGCCGATAAACTTGTGCGGCGAGACAACAACCGCGTCTTTTTCTGCGTCCGTGCCCGGCTTCATGTCGATCGGCAGATAAGGCCCCGATCCGGCACAGTCCCAGACGCTCAATGCACCATGTCGTTTCAGGATCCGCGTAACAGCGACATCATCAGTCACAATGCCGGTGACATTGGACATGAGCGAAAACGCTCCAACGGTCAAACGGCCAGCTGCTTTTTCGGTGAGAACCGCGTCCAACTCGGCCAGGTCCGGACCACCGTCGGCGGCCTCGTTGATCTCGATGACCTCCGCACCGCTTTCCCTCCAAGGCAGAATATCGGAATGGTGCTCGTAAGGGCCGAGAATGACCAACGGGTTTTCGCCCCGTTCAGCGGCCCCGGAAACACCCAATAGGTGAACCAGCCGGTTGAGCCCTGCCGTGGCACCAGATCCGCAAAAGACCGTGGTATAACTGTCAAAGGCCCGGCAGATGCGGGCAATCTCGGACCGCGCGGCCTCGCGCATCCGGGTCATGGTCATGCCGCAATAGGAGGCTTCGGTATGGCTGTTGGCATAGACCGGAAGCACCTCTTCCATGACAAAGTCCTCGACCTGCCGAAGGGCCCGGCCGGACGCGACATAATCGGCATAGATCATCTTTTTCGGGCCGAACGGTCCCTCAATCACCATGCCGTCTCCGATCAGCCCAGCGCGCAGCCGTTCGATCAGATCCGGGCCTTTCAAAGCGCTCTTAAAGGTCTCGAGCGCAGTTCCGGAAGAAGCGAGGTGTTGAGATTGGGTCATGATCTGCTCCAAATGTCTTTGAACGGATCATACGACCAAGCATGCTCAGAAATCCGCACCTATTTTGATTGTCAAATGTCCTATTTTGTGTCATTTGATCGTTTATGGTGAAAAAAAACGATCAAATTGACCATGCGCTTCTGAGAGCCCTGCAACGGGATGCCCGTTTGTCGCAGCGGGAGCTCGCCGAGGAAGTCGGATTATCGCAAAACGCCTGCTGGCGGCGGCTGAAAACCCTTTATGAGAGCGGATTGATCGAAGGGCACACGATTCGCCTTAATCCGTCCAAACTCGGCTTGAACCTTACAGTTTTTGTCATGATCCGAACCCGCCACCATTCCAAAGAGTGGCTGGAAACCTTCCGCAGTGAGGTCACACGGATCCCGAACGTGATCGATTTCTACCGGCTTGCCGGGGATTACGACTACATGTTGAAAGTGGTCGCTGAAGACATGAACGCCTTCGATCAGGTCTATCAGCGGCTGATCGACAAGGTCGATCTCGACACTGTCACCTCCTACATGACCATGGAAGCCATCGCCGACGCCCGCGACCTGCCGATTTGACAAGACGAAAACAATCCCGCTTTGAAGAAAACCGGTTTGATGCCTTGCGTAGACGGTCGCCCACAACCGTCACCCCGGGCGAACGCAGTGAAGACCCGGGGCCCATTCGTTTCCAGAGCACGTGCCGGAACCAACGACGTCATCCGCAAGCGGCACCGAGAGTAGGCCCCGGCTCGACGCTCCGCTTGGCCGGGGTGACAACCAGGTCACAGATGCTCAATAACTTCCATCACTAACCGGCTTGAAGAGCCTGCCCCGGAACTCGATCCAAGGGTAATCCAATTCCATTACAGTGCCCCAAGCACGACTGCTCAGGTGGAGACGAAACGGAATGGATGCCCGATCAAGCCGGGCATGACGGTGGATGGGAAATCCGCCGACCAATCCAAACCGTCACCCCGGGCGAACGCAGTGAAGACCCGGGGCCTACTCATTTCCAGAGCATGTGCCGTACCCAACGACGTCATCCGCAAGCGGCACCGCGCGTAGGCCCCGGCTCGGCGCTCCGCTTGGCCGGGGTGACAGTCTGAGCTGTTGAGTTTGCCGGGGGATCTAAAGTTCCAATCGTCCGCGTTCCTTGAGGATTTGTGCCCGTTTCCAGGACCGGTGACCTTCGTGAAGCCCGTGCACGGCCTCCCAATCGAGGATCGGCTGGATGTTATCCTCCGGCGTCCAGACTACATCCGCTTCGGCGCAGTGTTTTTGATCGAGAAACCGGATCTTGCGTTTCTTCAGTTCTTTTTGAAACGCATCAGAGCAGAAGACGCCACCTGAACTAATTGGCTGCAGATAAAGACCCTGCCAAAGATGACGATCTCCAACTGCCGGACGGCTTAAGACCATGTCATGCTTGAATGTGAGGATGTCTAAGAAGCTCTGCCCTGAAGGCTCATCAATTTCCCATTGCAAACCGCTTTCTTTGACGAGAACCGTATCGACCGAAACCATGCAGTTGAAAACATAGTAATTATCGGTCAGTGGTTCCCCTGCCTTGTTGCGGAGCTCAATGGGCATAAACTGGTGCACCCCAGGCTCGAACTCTTCAACCAGATCCTTGAACCGCTGATTGACAGCATTGCAGCCTGGCATCGGAAAGACGTCCGGAACTCGTTTGTCCCGCTCTTGATAAGCGCTCTTTGGAATCGCTTGAGGATCTACCCAGAAACCCGAACTGAGGCCAAACGCAATGTGTCCGAATTCGGGGAAGTTGTCCTCGTCGTCCCAAGTAAAATAGGGGATCGCGTGCCGTTGATACCTTACCAGTTCCAGAAAGTACGCCATCAGGACCTCCCACGCTTACCGAAGGTTGGGCGCTTGGATCGGCTGCCATGTATTGGAATGGGTATATTCAAGACGCTTGTCTCACATGAAGGGAACATCTGCCCGACCTCACACTGAGTGCAGGTTCGGAAAATCATCTCTTTAAGTTGAAATTGTAAACAGTTTCCCAACCAACAGTCAGCGCCCATATGGACCAAGCAACTCAGGCTGCACCGGTTCCTTGCGGTTTTGGCTCCAGCGCTGCGCTCCCCTCACCCGGAGCACACGCCGCCGCCACCGCCCCCGCGGGAGAAGGAACTTGGCGCCTTTTGGCGGGCATATCGGCTCATATTTGACCGCCCAGCAATCTCCAAGGAGTTAGAATTACGGTGAAGGGGCGTGTTTCCCTGCTCCGCCGTCCCGGCCTCCGAGCCGGGACCGCCTTCACAAGACCTAAAAGGTCCCGGATCACGTCCGGGACGGCATCAGTAATAGGCGCCTTCCCCAACAAGAATCCGTGACCTTTTACCTCCGGCGGCCGCCGCCTCCGCGGGCGGCGCGGCCACCACCGCCCCGTTGCGGGCGAGCCTGTTGCGGCCGGGACCGCTGCACGTTGCGCTGGCGGTTGACCTGCCGGTTGCCGGCCTCGCGCGCCGCCCGGTCCCGATTAAGATGTGCCGGTGCTTGCGGCCGCTGTGCTGGCAGGGTCGCGGGGCGTTGGGCAGGGCGTGTCTCCGGCCGGTTTGCTGGCCGCTGGACATTTGGTCTTTGATTGCTTGGCCTTTGTCCGGCATTGGGCCTCTGGCCGTTGTTCGGACGTTGGCCCGCGTTCGGTCTTTGCCCAGCATTGAGGCGTTGTCCGGCGTTTGGCCGGTTCTGGATCCTATCTCCGGCGGGCCGATTGGCAAGCGCGGCTCCGGCACCAGCTCCAATCGCGGCTCCTGCCCCAAGATCCCGTGCCCGGTTTTGAAGTGCGTCGCGCGAGGGCGCATCGACCCCGTTCCAGCGCCCGCCTTCAAACTTCTGCCAGTTCTGTCCATCGCGGCGGTAAACACTGCCATCGCGGCCCGCAAAGACGTCCCCGCCCCGCCGGTTCAGCGTTGCCGCGCGGCCCGGCCCGCCCTGTTGTTGCCACCGGTTTGCCGCCGATGCCCTGACCTCACGGGTGCGCGACCACTGCGGGCCGGACACGACTGCCCCGCCCCAGGAGCCATAGATGCCGCGGGCACCGCCCGCAACGACACGATTGCCCGTGCGGGGATTATACGCAGAGATGAAACCGGCACTGCCCCGCGGGCCGCTGATCGCTCCGCCGCGGATATATCCACCCGTGCGCGGATTGTAGATGCCGCCACCTGCAATGCCCCGGCGCGGGCCATAGGCATAGCCGTACCGGCCATAGGTGCCGCGAAGCGGATTGTAGTAAGCACCGATCCCATACGTCACCGGCCGTGGGAAATAGATCGGCCGGATGCCCGGGCGGTACCACGGGCGGTAGTACCAGCCTGTGCCGTAGACAAAGACGCCCCATGCCAGAAACCCGGTCACATACCCCATGGTGTAGCCGTACCAGACGGCATTGGGTTCGGTCTCATAGACCCGCACATAGGTGACGTTATAGACCGGCGAAGACGGCGGAATGGTGTAGATCTCGTCCGGCACGGCTTGCGCCACGACAAACGGTCCTTGCGGACTGTCACCGACAAACCAGACACCGTCCTGAAGCACGTAGTATTTTGCGCCGACCTGAATGACCTGATCGTTGGTGTTCACCGCATAGGACATCGATGTGCCCTCGATCTGCGTGAACTCCGGATCACCTGCATAGGCGACATCCGCGCTGACCGACCCGAGCTCAACACGCGCCGTCGTTGGAATGCTGGCTTTCAGCCGGGCCTGGGACGCTTCAGAGGTGCCCGGAATGGACGACCGGACCGAATAGTAAGGCGCATCTTCTGGGATGTTCAGGAAATCCGACGGCATGTCAGGCGTGGTGAACGCCCACGGACCGTCGAGAGACGCCGACTTGAACCACCGCCCCGAGAGGAGGATGTACCAGGTCGATGAGGTTGTCAGGAAAAAGACATCGTGGTCAGTGTTGGAGGCCCATTCCAGATCGCCCCCCGGCACCGGTTCCAGCTTCGGCTCGCCCTCGAAAACAATCATCTCAGCCGGTTTGTCGGAATAGATGACTTTGGGTGCTTTGTTATCCGGAAAGGCTTGTGGCGGGATCGCCTCCCGGGTTTCTTTCCAATTGTCGTCGTCCGGTAAATTGGTGATCGGGTCCGGCAGGTCCATCACCGCTTCCCAGTTGCCAGTCAATTCTGATGCTTTGAGCCAGGATTTTTCATCCCTGAGATAATAGTCCGAGCCCTCATCCGGCTTCAGGATGTCCCAGTTGGTGTTGACCACGAAGCTCAAGCCCTGATCGCCCTTGACCGGTGCAAAGATGGGCTCGCCTTCCGTTTGCACCAAGATTGCCGGCTCATAGGAGATGAACAGCGGCGGTGCCTCGGCGTTTAGTCCGTCGACATCCTCCATCCGCTTGTATTCGGCCAAATTCGCGGTAATGCGGTCTTCCTTAACCGTCACCACGCCCGTTGGCAGGATCTTGCCCACCTGCAGAGACAGATCCGACAGGGCCGTCCGGTCGAGCGCGGAAAAATCGAGGCGGGTCACTTGAATGTCCGAGACATCAATCAAGCCGGCTTGCGGGTCCGGAGCGGTTTTTCCGCTGACGCCGATCACGCCGAACACCGGGGCTGCATCCTTGTCCTTGATGTATTCAGCCGCAATCAGGGCATCGAGGGCCTTGAAGTCCGTCCATTCGGTGACCTGAGGCTGATAGAGAACAAGTGTCGCGCCTGCATCCGTATCGTAGGTGCGCGGCCAGCCGGTCGTATCCTCAGCTTCGGTCAGTTGCAGGTAATTGCCACTGACGAAACCATTCTGACCATTGTAGGTCACCGAGCACCAAGCGCCGGTGTCGTCGCAATCCTGAAGTTCGACGGGAGTGCCGTTCGGCACAGTGCCGAGCGAGCCAAACCCGGTCCCCGGCCCCAGACGGAAATTCACATTGGCCGTGGTGACAGCCGGCGCTGCCAGAGCACCATTCAAAAGAACGGTCTGCAGCACCAGGGCAGATGACAGGGCGACGGAAATAACTTTACGCACAGCAAAACCTCCCAAAATATCGGACGGCCCAGCTTCTTCCGGTGGGTTCTCAATACCTTAACCTGAACGTTATGGCATTTTCACAGCAGGGTCAGCCGTGATCTTTGAAATTCTTCATTCAAATAACTCCGGCGCGCTTTTTTTTCAGTGCGCCAATTCTAGGCCGTGTGGATGAATTGGAAGTGGCCGCCCCGGCCTTGAGCCGGGGCCTAAAATCAAATGGTCCCGGCTCAAGGCCGGGACGGCACAGACGTTATCTCAGGCGGAATGAGGTCCTTCGCGTTAGAAGACCATGGCATTCAACCCACCGGCTTCAGCACGCCATGGAAGACACAGCCCTGCCGACGACCGCAACAGCTTGACCGGTGCGCGCGGACTGCTGAGCGGCAAGCCCCATCTCGACCGCTCTCCGGCCGTCTTCCAAAGAGACTTCCACGTCGGTCTTTTCGCCGCGGACCACAGCGACAAAATGCTGGTGCTGATAGAAGGTCGAGCCGTTGTGGTCGCCGGCATCCAGGATGGTCGGATCTACCGGAATGTCGATTTGGCGCGGGCCTTTTGGATTGCGCGGCGACACAATCAGTTGGGGAACTGGCGGCTCACCCAGGTCTCTTGGCCAAAACCGGCCCGGCCCGGGGACCAAGGCTTCGATCTTGCCAGCAGGCCCGACCGCGGACACTTCCTCCTGATATCGGGAGCCTTCTGCGAACATGCACAACTCCAGCATTGCGCGGGCGCCATTTTCGAAATCAACGATCACATACCCGTTGTCGAGGATATCCGGCGTTTCGCCGTTATAGAGCTCCTCTTTGTGGTTGGCGTCCTGCCCCGCTGAGGCCATCACACGGACCGGCTCGCTCTTGATGATCAGCCGCATCAGATCGAAAAAGTGACAGCATTTTTCGACAAACGTCCCGCCGGAATAACGGTTGAACCGGTTCCAGGATCCGACCTTGTCCAGGAACGGAAAGCGGTGCTCGCGGATGGTCAGCATCTTGATGCCGCCCGTTGCCTGTTCCGCCTGTTCGATCAGCGCTGCAATCGGCGGCATGTACCGGTATTCCATCGCGACCCAGACCGGGGCAGGATACGATGCCTTGAAGGCCTCGAGCGCTGCAATATCCTTCGGGTCGGTGAACAGCGGCTTTTCAACCAGCAACGGCAGCGGCCGTTTCTGACGGATTTCCTCCATCTGCGGCACATGGCAGTGGTTAGGGCTCGCGATCAGGATGCAATCCAGCTCTTCGACGTTTAAGACAGCGTCGACGGAATCAACGAACTTGGCATGCGGCGCAAACCGGGCGGCTTGCTCGGCCATCCCGGCATCCGGCTCGAAAACAACCACCACTTCGGCGTCCGGAAGCAGCGCGATGTTGCGCAAGTGCTCCTGACCCATCATGCCACAGCCGATGACACCGTATTTTACCTTTGCAGGCATTTGGCTCTCCTTAAGTCGGCGGATCGTTTCGTGCCCGCCTATTTCAGTCTTTGAACGTAATGCGCCCTGTCGGTATCGAACCAGGTGCGCGAAAACTCGACAGGCTCGGGCTTGTCCGCCCAGCTGAACCGTTCGATGTATCCTGTGAGAGTGCCGGGTGCCTTGGCAAAAACCTCTGGCGCCCAGTCCGGCACGGCCTTGATCGTCACCCTGTCTTCAGCGCGGACGATCCAAAAGCCAAGTTGCTTTTGATAGAAACGGTAAAGCGAATCTGAAAGCTGGTCTTTGCGGACAAAACCGCAATCCCCATCCAGCCAGATTTCCTCCACCGCGATGATTGTTTCGTTAAGGTACCGCAGGCGGCGGATGCGCGTGCCCTCACGGCTCGTGCCGAACACCGGCAGATCTTCCGGCTTGAAAACGCGGTCAACCTCAAGAATGTCGGCTTTGGGCAGTCCACCACCGGACAGCAGCTCCAGACGGAACATGGCGTAAACGCTCTCGTTTGTTCCGCCCTGACGTATGTAGTTTCCCGAGCCCTGTATCCGCTCCAATAGGCCTTTTTCCGTAAGATCAGCCAGCGCTTTTCGCAATGTGCCGATGGAGATGCCAAGCTCTTCCGCCATGTCCCGCTCCGGCGGCAAGCGCTCTCCGTCAAGAAGGCGGCCGGCCGCAATATCCCGAATGAGAAGCTCACTTATCTGGACATAAAGAGGCAGGGCGTTTGAGGTCTGCGAGGCGGTTGGCATTGCGGTGCGGCGATCTGTCTTTCGAAAATTGATACACTATTGATTTACATCAAGGCGGGTGATAAGCAAGGAAAAAGTGAAGGTCCAAATGAAGGCCTTCGAAAACAAACGAAATGCCCAAAAAAATATTGGGGAGGAGAGCCTTAGATGACCGTTGTTCACGTTACTTCGCCGGACCTAGATGCAGCTGAAGTGTCCTGGTTTGCGGCGCTGTGCTCGGACGACTATCAGTTTCTCGGCGTGCCGGAAGGCCACTTGCGGTCCTCATGGGAGCACTGCTCTTCCATCGTTAAAACAGCCGAGGCCCAGGGCTTCCGGAACATTCTTTGCCCCTCTTCCTACCAGGTCGGACAGGACACCTTGAGTTTCGTCGCCGGCTGCGCGCCGATTACCGACAAGATCAATCTGCTGGCGGCTGTCCGCTGTGGTGAAATGCAGCCGATCATGCTGGCGCGGACCATCGCGACGCTCGACCACATGCTGGAAGGCCGGCTGACGGTCAACATCATCTCCTCCAATTTCCCGGGCGAAGAAGCCGACAGCGGCTACCGTTACCAGCGCTCCCGCGAAGTGGTTGAAATCCTGAAGCAGGCCTGGACGCAGGACGAGATCAACTACGAAGGTCAGATCTACAATTTCAAAGGCCTGACCACGGATCCGGCCCGACCTTACCAGACCGGCGGCCCCCTGCTTTATTTTGGCGGTTATTCGCCAGACGCTTTGGACCTGTGCGGCCAGCACTGTGACGTCTACTTGATGTGGCCGGAAAAGATTGAAGAGCTGGAAGGCCGCATGAAGGCTGTTCATGCGGTCGCCGAAAAGTACGATCGCACTCTCGACTACGGTCTGCGCGTCCACATGATCGTCCGCGATACGGAAAAGGAAGCGCAGGAATACGCCGACTATATCGTTTCCAAGCTGGACGATGACAAAGGCACCGCCATCCGCGAACGCGCGCTCGACGCAAAGTCTCTGGGCGTCAGCCACCAATCCAAGAACCGCGAGATCGCGGACGAGTTCGGTTACATTGAGCCGAACCTTTGGACCGGTGTCGGCCGGGCCCGCTCCGGTTGCGGGGCGGCGCTTGTCGGTTCCACCGATCAGGTGATGTCCAAGATCGAGGCCTATCAGAAAATGGGCATCCGCGCGTTCATCTTCTCCGGCTACCCGCACGAAGAAGAAGCCAAGCACTTCGGTGCCCGCGTTATGCCGAACCTGAAGACCTGCTCGCTTCCCGAAGCTTACGGCCGCGTTCCGGCCGAACCCCCTGCAACACCGCTCGGCAATGGAGTCCGCCGCTAATGGATCGCGTCAAACTTAACGACACGCTTGAATTTTCCCGCCTCATCTACGGCATGTGGCGGCTCGGCGATGATGCGGACACATCCCCGGCGCATGTGGAGCGGAAAATCCAATCCTGTCTTGATCAGGGCATCACGACCTTCGATCAGGCGGATATCTACGGTGATTACGGTGCCGAGGCCGTGCTCGGCGGCGCGATGAAAGCCAATCCGTCCCTGCGCGGCAAAATGGAAATCGTTACCAAGTGTGACATCGTCGCTCCGTGTGGCCGGTATGCCGATGCCAAGGTGAAGTACTACGACACGTCGCGGACTCACATTGAGAAATCGGTCGAGACTTCTCTCACCGAAATGGCCATCGAGACGGTCGACCTTCTACTGATTCACCGCCCGGATCCGTTCATGGACCACCATGAAACCGGTGCTGCGCTGGATGACCTGGTGAAGTCCGGCAAGGTGAAAAACATCGGCGTTTCCAATTTCCGTCCGTGGGACTGGGAACTGCTGCAATCCGCCATGTCCAACACGCTGGTGACCAACCAAATCGAGATCTCCCTAAAGGAGATTTCTCCGTTCACCAATGGCGATCTGGCCTTCCATCAGCGGCTCGGCACAAAACTGATGGCCTGGTCACCGCTTGGTGGCGGATCTCTGATTTCGGAAGGCGGCAAGCTCGGCTCCGTGATGGACGAAATCGCAAGTTCCTTCGGTGTTGACCGCTCAGCAGTTGCCGTTGCGTTCCTTTTGGCGCATCCGGCACACCTCATGCCGGTCATGGGCACCAACAATCTGGAGCGTATCGGGAAAATCTCGGACGCGCTCAAAGTCAAACTTGACCGCGAAACCTGGTACCGCCTCTACGAGGCAGCCCTTGGAAACGAGGTTCCCTGATGACAATGCAAAATGCAGATCACACCGTGACGTTCGCGCCGCATTCTGAAAACTCCCGGCTTTTGCGGGATGCCTTCGGCCGATTTGCGACCGGCGTCACTGTTGTGACCACCCATTCTGAAGACGGCCCTGTCGGGATTACCGCCAACAGCTTTTCTTCCGTGTCCATGGACCCGCCGCTGGTCCTCTGGATGCCGGACAAGGGCTCGCGCCGGTTCCGCTACTTCGAGCAAGCCGAACGCTATGCAATCCACGTTCTGAGCCACGAGCAGGCGGAGATCTGCAACGGGTTCGTCAAGAACGCACATGCTTTTGACCAGCTGACATATCAGCTTTGCCAGAACAACGTACCGCTGATCGAGAACTGCCTGGCACGGTTTGAATGCAAGCGGTTTGCGGCGTATGAGGGCGGCGATCATTTGATTGTTCTGGGCCAAGTGATGCAGGCTGAAATGCGCACCGGGGATGCGCTGACATTTTTTTCCGGCAAACTCGGACAAATCGCGCCAAAGTAAGAGCGCTCAAAAAAGCAAAGGTCGGGACGGCCATCGCCCCGCCATAATGGACGTACCAGGGAGGAGCCCATATGGGGGCATTGCTGGCGGTTTTAAAACCGCTTGCCTTCGTCAATTCGCATCTTTTGCGGATCGGACGAGGGATCGGCGTCGTCGCCGTTGCGTTGATGGTGGTTGCGATCCTGATACAGGTCGTGGCCCGCTATGGGTTCAACAATGCCCTCCCCTGGCCTGATGAGGCCGCCCGTTTTTGCATGCTCTGGATGACCGGTTTGATGGCACCGACCGCCTTCCGGCGCGGCGGATTTGTGGCCATCGACACGCTGGTGATCATGCTGCCGAAAATCCTGGCAAGCGTTCTGTCCCTTTTCTTGCTGTGCGTTTCTTTCGTGGTTCTGATCGTCGCCGTTCAGATTGGCTACGCCGAAGTGACCGGTTTTGGTGGAAAATTCGCAACCGCCTCTCTCTACGTTCCCGGCAATGTGACGTTGACCGAGTGGATCCGAGTGCCGCGCAGCTGGATGATGATGTCGATGTTCATTGGCGTCATCTTGCTCGCTCTGGTCAATGTGGAGCTCATTTTGCGCAGCCTGATTTCCTTGATCGGTGGCAAGGATGACCTTCCGGGCATTCCGGATATCGACATGGCGGGGGCAGACTGATGCTGATTTGGTTCCTTCCTGTCTTCCTCACCTTCCTGATGGTCGGGCTGCCGGTCTTCTTCGGCCTGCTCGCAGCACCCGGAATTCTGTTGTGGCTGAACGGTCAAGAGCGGGACATCACCCTTCTCTACCGTAACGTCTACAATGGGATGGACTCCTTTCCTCTCATGGCGATTCCGTTCTTCATGCTCGCAGGCGAGCTGATGAACAAAGGCGGGATCACCATGCGGCTGGTGGAGTTTTCCCAGGCACTCATGGGGCACCTGCGCGGCGGCTTGGCCCACGTCAACATCCTGTCGTCCATGCTCTTTGCCGGCCTCTCCGGCTCGGCGGTTGCTGACACCTCAGCGCTTGGGTCCATGCTCATCCCGGCCATGGAGAAACAAGGCTACACAAGGAAATTCGCAGCTGCGATCACGGCGGCCTCCTCGGTGATCGGCCCGATCATTCCGCCGTCCGGCATCATGATCATTTACGCCTACGTCATGGGCGAAAGTGTTGCCGCGCTGTTCCTCGCTGGTATCGTGCCCGGGGTCATGGTCGGCGTCGGCCTGATGCTGATGGTCAAGTTCATGGCCGATAAGTATGATTTCCCTGTAGCTTCACGGAAGTCGACGTGGGGCGAACGCGGCCAGGCGTCTCTCAAGGCCTTCTTTCCGCTTTTGACCCCTGTGATCATCCTTGGCGGCATCTTGGCCGGTGTGTTCACCCCCACTGAAGCGGCAGCCGTTGCTGTGGCCTATGCCCTCTTCATCGGGCTGTTTGTTCTCAGAACCTTGAAGCCGCATGAAATTCCAGGGGTTTTGAACCGGGCTGGCATCACATCAGCCGTCGTCCTGCTGCTTGTTGGGGCCGCCATGGCGTTTAAAACCGTGGTCAGCCTCAGCTACGCCCCGCAGATCATGGCCGATTTCGTGCTCAGCCTGACCGAAAACCCGCTGCTTCTGCTGTTCCTGATCAACCTGCTCTTGTTCATCGTGGGCATGTTCCTGGATGCAGGGCCGGCGATCATCATTCTTGGACCTATCCTTGGACCGATCTTTCTGGAATTGGGTGTTGATCCGATCCATTTTGCCATCATCATGAGCGTGAACCTGACCATTGGTCTGGCAACACCGCCGATGGGGCTGGTCCTTTTTGTTGCAGCATCTGTCTCCAAGGAACGGGTGGAGACGATATCCAAGGCTATTCTGCCGTTTCTGGCGGTGGAGATCGCAGTGATCTTCCTGATCACTTACATTCCGGCACTTTCGATGACGATCCCGCGTCTGACCGGATTTGCCAACTGATCTGAACTTTACCTAGGGAGGACTTCAATGCTCAAATCTGCCCTTAAATCCTTTACGGTCGCGGCGATGCTCGCCGGGTCCGCATTGAGTGCTACGGCGGCCGACTACACATTGCGCGCCACTGCAAACTCCAACGAAAACGATGAAGACTATGATGGTCTTGTCGTGTTCAAGAACTTCGTGGAAGCCGCTTCGAACGGTGCCATCGAAGTAGAACTCTTCATCGGTACGCAGCTGTGCTCCAACGGCGCTGAGTGCCTACAAGGCGTCGCAGGCGGTGCCATCGATATCTACATCTCCACATCCGGCGGCGCATCCGGCATCTTCCCGTATGTCCAGGTTCTCGACCTGCCGTACATGATGTCCGATGACCGGATTGCAGAACATGTTCTGTCCGGTGACTTCACCCGCACCATGCGCAACATGGCGCTGGAAGACAGTGACAACATGATCCGCCTGATGACCATCGGCAACACCGGCGGCTGGCGGAACTTTGCCAACACAAAGCGGCGTATTGCGGCACCCTCCGACATGGAAGGCCTGAAGATCCGTACTGTGGTTGCTGACCTGCCGCAGGTTCTTGTCAAAGCGCTCGGTGCGTCTCCGACCCCGATCCCGTGGCCGGAGCTGTTCACCTCTTTCCAGACCGGCGTGGTTGAAGGCTCCAAGAACGGCATCACCGACATCATGGGTATGAAATTCCCGGATGCCGGTCTGCAATACGTCACCCTCGACGGACACGCCTACATGGGCGCGTTGTGGTGGATGAGCAACGAGAAATTCCTCTCCATGCCGGAAGACATGCGCCGGGTGGTTGTTGATGGCTTCTATGCCCTGCAACAGGCAACCTTTGCATCTCCGAAGCGCAAGTCGATCCAGGCCTATGAAGACTTTGTCGCCGGCGGTGGTGATCTTTACGTTCCAACCCCGGCCGAAAAGGCAGCCTTCAAAGAAGCTGCAAGCCCGGTCTTCGATTGGTTCAAGGAAAACGTTGACCGCGGCGGCGAAATCTTCGGCGCTCTGGAAGAAGCCGTGGCCGCTGCTGAAGCAGACGTGAACGGCGCGCGCGACGCAGACCTGAACTAAGACGGCACCAGAAGTGAGGGGCCGCATTCTGGCTCCTCACTTCGTTCTTGGCATTTGATTTTTCATCCAGATAATCAACCTTGGATACAATACATCGCTTGATGCTACCTGTTTCAGATCGTTGTTTTTTTGGATATTCATATGGCCACCCCATCTCCAGAACTGACCAAGCTCGAACCGCCGCAAATCTTTGAAATCCGGGACCAGGCCGTCGTTCTGGATGAGGACTTGGCACGGCTTTTTGGACTGTCGACCTCGAAATTCAACCAGCGCGTCAAGGCGCATCTGGAGCGGTTTGAGGGCGGCTTTGCGTTTCAACTCACTGAAAGTGAAGCGGAAATTTTGATATACCAATCTGGTACATCAAGTGGGCATGGTGGACGCCGAAGCGATTGGTGCCGAGGTGACCGCCAAACATATCGAAAATGACCACAGGCGCTTGGCATATCTGGCCAAACAGCTCAGGATCGTGATTGAGGTGCAGCGCTACATGGACTGCGGCAGTGTCGACGGTCTTTTGGCCGTTATAAAAGACCTGGGAGGATAGAACTGTTGAGCACGAGGTGGACATCCGTTCTCACAAGCCGCCGGCTGCGGTCAACGGAACGGGTACATCCAGACCTTGTAGTCGGCGACAAGAATATGCGCTTTTTTGATTTCTTCCGCGGTCATCTTTTTGACCACCTCTTCAAGCGAAATCGCCGCGTCCGGATCCCCGCCGATGGCAGACAGTGTGTACCACATGTAAGCGCGCACAAGATCGGGCGCTGGCATGCCCCGGCCGATTTCGTAATACCAGCCGACACCGGACTGGGCGCCGGGGTGCCCCTTCATGGCGCTTCTGAGGTACCACTCGAACGCTCTTTGGTCGTCCCGCTCAACCCCAAGCCCCATGGCATACATGACACCGATCAGCTCTTCAGCGTCGGCATTGCCGGACCGGGCCGCTGGCCAAAGTGCATCCTTGGCTTCTTCGAATTTCCCGGATTCCATCAGATCGCGCGCTTCTTCGATCTCCGCGCGCACCGGGCTGGTCATTGCCGCGCTGACAAGGATGCAAAGTACGGCAACCGCAGATCGAAATGGCGTCATTTTATCCTCGTTCCTTCGCTTTTGTCCGCCAGCGTATTGCCAGCTGGCGCAGCTGAATTGCCAGCACCTCTGACCCGATCCGACTTTCTCGAATTTGATCGCAAACAGGCCGCGCTTGGTCAGCTTCTCTTTTACGACAAGATCCTGTCCGGCAACAGAAATATTGCCTGCGCGACCTGCCATCATCCAGAGTTTGGAACAGGCGACGGCCTGTCACTCGGCATTGGCGAGGGCGGCAAAGGCCTCGGTCCTGGCCGTATGGCTGGAGCCGGTGACAGCCGGATTAAGAAACGGATTCCGCGCAATGCGCCAGGTCTTTGGAATTTTGGCGCAAAAGACCTTCACACCCTGTTTCACGACGGCCGTATTTCCATCGCCGACACCTATGAGAACGGCTTCAACTCACCCGCGGAGGAATGGCTGCCGGAAGGCTTCAACTCGTTGCTCGCGGCCCAGGCTGTGTTTCCCCTTGTGGCGCAATTCGAGATGTCCGGTAATCCGAAAGAGAACGAGATCGCCGGCGCGGTTCATGACCGGATCGATGCGGCCTGGCCCATCCTTGCCAAACGAGTGCGCGTAATTCCTGAATATGGTCAAATGTTTATCGAAGCTTTCGACCATATTGAGTCAGCCGAAGACGTTACGATCGTTGAGATCGCTAATGCTCTTGCCGCGTTTCAGGCAATAGAATGGAAGAGCTTCGACAGTCCCTTTGACCGCTATCTGGCCGGAGACACAGAGGCGCTCTCGGCGAAACAAATACAGGGTCTCGATCTCTTTTACGAAAAGGCCGGCTGTTCAAGCTGTCATTCCGGAAGTCTGTTGAGTGATCAGAAGTTCCACGCGCTCGGGCTACCGCCTTTCGGACCGGGTCGGACCCGCCGGTTTGACCCGATGGTTCGGGACACAGGCCGCATGGCCGAAAGCGACAGCCTGGAGGACGCATACCGGTTCCGCACGCCGATGCTGCGCAATGTCGAGCTCACCGCGCCATACGGGCACAATGGCGCCTATCCAACACTGGAGGGGATCATACGCCATCATCTTGATCCGGACGGGATGCTGGCGAAATGGGACCCAAAACTTGCCGCCCTTCCCTCAGCTCCTTGGTTGGAAGCAATCGATTTTGTCGTTTGGTCGGACAGCCGTGAAATGGCCCGCCAAAGTCTTTTTCGCGACGTTGAGACCATTGACCTTTCTGACAGTGAAATTGATGCTATAGTAGACTTTATGAAAGCGCTTACAGGCGCAGATTCCGTAACTTTTCCGCCCTTTGGCATTCCAACTTCCGTTCCAAGCGGTCTTCCGATCGACAAATAAGAACAAGGACGAAAAATGATCGACAAGATCAAACACCGGGCTCATGAATTGTTCCCGGGAATAGCGATTGCCGGTCTGGTCGCAATCTCGGCGCAGTTTTTGAACGAGCACTATGGTGCGCCCGCGATGCTGATGGCTATCCTGCTTGGAATGCCGCTGAATTTTCTCTCGGAGGAAAAACGCACAGCGGACGGCATTGCCTTTTCTGCACGCACGCTGTTGCGGATTGGGGTTGCCTTGCTGGGTGTCCGGATCAGTGTTGATATGGTTCAGGCGCTTGGACTGCCGTTTCTGGCTCTCGTTGTTGCAGGGGTCCTGGCGACCATCGGCTTTTCGCTGTTGATCGGGAACCTCTTTGGCAAGGACCGGCTGTTTTCGTTCCTGTCTGGCGGCGCGGTCGCCATCTGCGGTGCCTCGGCTGCCATGGCCATTGGCTCAATTTTGCCCAAGCGTGAGCATGCCGAGCGGGACCTTGCGTTTACCGTCATCACGGTGACCGTGCTGTCCACGCTTGCCATGATCTTCTATCCGATCCTGACCGCCTCACTCGGGCTCGACCGGGATGCGACCGGCGTCTTCCTTGGCGGCACCATTCACGATGTTGCTCAAGTGGTCGGCGCTGGCTTCTCCGTGTCCGAAGAAACCGGTGATCTCTCGACGCTGGTGAAGCTGATCCGGGTCACGCTGCTGGCCCCGATCGTGTTGATCGCAGCGCTTATCCTGCGCAAAGGCACAGAACCTGGAGCTGCCCGGCCGCCTCTAATGCCGCTTTTTGTCGTCGCTTTCCTGATCCTTGCAACCTTCAACTCCTTCGGGTTCATTTCGGAGATCGTGAAGGATGCCGCCAGCCAGGTGTCCCGTTGGGCGCTGCTGGCAGCGATCGCCGCTGTCGGCATGAAAACCTCGATCCCGAAACTCCTGGAAGTCGGCGGCCCGGCGATCTGGATGGTGGTCACGCAGACGGTGTTCCTGGCCCTGTTCGTGCTCGGCGGGATCTGGTTGATCGGGTGATCTTTCAGCACGGGCCTGAATGTGAGCTGTCGGCCTCCGGCCACCTTGCAGAGTGCTGACGAAATCCGCTTCCCCGGCCTTGAGCCGGGGTCATGCACATCAAAAAGGGCATTGGTCCCGGCGCAAGGCTGGGACAGCCTAGCGCTCGGTGCTCACCCCCTAGCTTCGCCCGCCTCAAATCCCTATATCCCAGGCAACCACCCATTACTGGGCAACCACCCATCCGCTTTTGCCCCGCCGGGGCTTTTCTTGGGGGCGCGAGTGTGAAATATAGCTCGCACCTCTTCACGGCGGATTTTCTGGCCGGTCCTTGAAAGAAAAGGCACCCCGGCTCCTGCCTAGAAATTTCGAAAGCATGTTGATGAAAAGCTACATCACCACTCCGATCTACTACGTCAACGGATCCCCGCATATCGGCCACGCCTTCACCTCGATCATGGCCGACATCCTGAAGCGGAACCGTCAGGCGCTGGGGTATGAGATGATGCTGTCCACCGGCGTCGACGAACACGGTCAGAAGAACCAGGAAGCGGCCGAGGATCTCGGTATGCCTGTGACCGACTATCTCGACATGCGCTGCAAGGAATTCCGCGACGTCTTCGAAAAGCTCGGCGTTGAGTTCGATTACTTTGTGCGCACGAGCCGCGAGGGCCACAAGACGGCTGTCGCGGAGATGGAGCAGCGCATTTTTGACAAGGGCCTGATCGTCAAGAAGCAGTACACCGGCACCTACTGCAAGGGCTGCGAAGAGTTCAAAAAGGAAAGCGATCTCACCGAAGACGGCCAGTGCCCGCTGCACCCGACCATGAAGGTGGAGCAGACGGACGAAACCAACTACTTCCTGAAGATGGAACCGTTCCGCGAGAAGCTTCTGAAGCACATCGACGAGAACCCGGATTTTGTTCAGCCGGAGCCGTTCAAAAACGAGCTGAAGAAGATGCTGGCCGAGCCGCTGGAGGATCTGTGTATTTCCCGGCCGAAAACCCGCGTCACGCTCGGTGTCGATCTGCCGTTCGATCCGGATTTCGTGACCTACGTCTGGTTCGACGCGCTTGCCAACTACCTGACCAACATCGGTTGGCCGGAAGACGGCTACCAGGACTGGTGGGCGGAATGCGAGCACATGATCGGCAAGGACATCCTGAAGCCGCATGGCGTCTACTGGCCCTTGATGCTGATGGCCGCTGATCTGCCGTTGCCGAAGAAGCTCTCGGTGCACAGCCACTGGGTGGGCGCTGGCGGCGTCAAGATGTCGAAATCCATCGGCAACGTGGTTGATCCGATCGAGGTGATGGACAAGCTCGGCGTCGACGCACTGCGCTGGTACCTCGCCCGGCACATGCGCGCGGACAGCGACAGCCAGATCTCGGTCGATCTGATCACCCAGGCTTACAATTCAGAGCTTGGCAACAAGATCGGCAACCTCTTGTCCCGAGTTGCGAAATTCTCAAACAAGAATTTCGACGGCAAGGTGCCGATGCCGGGCACCCTGACGGCCGAAGATGAGGCGCTGCGCCAGTCCGTTGTCGAGGCTGGCAAGGCGTTCGCCGGTTGGATCAATCTGCAGGATATTCCGGCAGCGACCCAGCAAATCGTCGATGCGGCTGTGGCCATGAACGAGTATATCGACCAACAGGCTCCGTGGTCTCTTTTCAAGAACGAAGAGACCCGTGAACGCTGCGCAACCGTTCTCTATGTCACGCTCGATTGCCAGCGCATCCTGTTCGAGGCGTTGACCCAGGTCATCCCGGGTTCAGCCGCCCGAGCGCTTGGCATGCTCAATGCGCCACAGGCTGCAACCCCCTGGGCGCCGGAGCTGGACAAGCTGGCAGGTGGTACAGAACTCGGCGAGATCGACGCCCTGTTCCCCCGGGTCCAGTAAGGCTCAAGCTTCCAAACAAAAAACGCCGGCTTTGTGGTCGGCGTTTTTCTTGAAAACAAGTGATTTCTGGACGGTTGAGAGAGACTTTCTAAAACTTGTATTTGCTTTCGATCAGCAGGCCATAACGCTGGTAGGTCTGGCTTTGGTCGAGTTCATACTCGGAATGCAGCCACCAATACCGGCCACCAATGCCAATGTCCCAATTGCTGGTCAGTGCAACGTTCAATGCGGCGTCGGCTTCAAAGCCGTAGGTGTATTCGCTCTCAAGCGTGTTGAAACCATCATCAAACTGGTTGTAGGACCAAGGCACGGCCGCAGCATCAACTGACCAGCCAATCCTGTCGCTCAGCTCGCCATCGGCAGCAACGCCGAGCCGAAGGGCATGCCACTTGTTGGTCATACTACGTGTTTGCGTTCCAAAATAAGTCGCCGACGTCTTATCGCTGAGATAGTGGTAACCGACCAGCGCCTTGATACGTCCCTTACCTCCAGCAAATTTGGCGACTTCCCAACCGCCGTCGAGCAGGACATATCCAAGATTGGTTGTGTTCCAGTCGTTGGACTCCAACCCGACCCAGGTTTGATCACCGTTGGAGTTCTTACCAAAACCGACCATTGCCTTGGCGGAAGTTCGGGTCGAAATATCCTCCAGAACACCAAACACTTCAGCAGTATGGCCAGTCACGTTCTCCGCGTTAGCCGTACCCAAGGCCCCATTAAACTCATTTGATCCCTGGCTGTACCAATAACGAAGACCGATGGAGCCGCGCAGCGTCGATGCGGTGTAGACCTCGCCTGACATGCCTGGATCGTATAGAAAAGGATCCGCAGCCAGGGCAGAACTGGCGGCCGTAAAGGCGGAAAGAATTGTTATTACACTGGTCTTCATGAGCTGACACGCCACTTGGATTTGCCGAAGGCCACCTTCGGATTTCATCCTACAGTTGTGTGCGCGTTATGGTTAATGCAGTGTAAAAATCCGCAGTATTCTACAACTTGATGTTGATAAACTCACGAAAGCTCCAGCCGTACAATAATGGCACAGCCTCAGCGCTCCGCGACTGCCAAACGGACGGCAAGACCGACGAAGACAACACCTGCCAACCGGTTGAGCCAAACCTGCGCCGATGGGGAACGTTTCAAAAATCCTCCAAGAGAACCGGCTCCGAGTGCAACACCGCCAAAAACGAGGATTGTGGCAATGATAAAGAGCCCGCCGAACATGAGGATCTGAAGCGGTACAGAGCCGCGCGCAGGGTCTGCAAACTGCGGCAGAAACGCCAGAAAGAAAATCGCAACCTTGGGATTGGTCACGTTCATGATAATGCCGCGCACATAGAGCGCCGGGAGAGACATTTCCGGAGCACTGTTCCCGTTGATCTTGCTGCTACCGGCCCGGAACGCCTGCACTGCCAGATAAACGAGATAGGCAGCCCCTGCGAACTTGAGCAGCGTAAAGGCAAGAGCAGAGGTCTGAAAGATCGCGGCGACACCCAATGCAACAGCAGCGCTGTGAAAGATGAGACCCGTGCACAGCCCCAACGTCACGACCAGGCCGGCAAGCCGTCCGTAAAGGGCTGATTGGGTCAGAACAAAGATATTGTCAGGCCCCGGCGCCAGACCCAAGGCAATGGCCGCGACAAAAAATACACCAAGGACATCTACCGGAATCATTTGGGTCTCCAATCGTTCGTTCACCTTTCGCCGGTTAAACTTCACCGGTCAAGGTCAGGGAAAACAAAGACAGTTTTGCCTTTGGGTCCCCCGTCTGTTGGTGTATTCAAGGGCGACGGTCCAGCACCCGCCGATCTTCAGGAGGTTTTTTGAGCTCACCGGACGCCATGCAGCCTGCCATCGCAAGCCTCGCAAAGACGTGCGAAGCAATCGCGAACGGCCGCTATGATGATGTTGATGGCCTTTTTGACATCATCACGGATAAACAAGTGCCTGAAAGCATCCGCGCGCTTGCCGAAACGTTTTCCAGCATGGTGGTGCAGGTCGAGGCCCGGGAATTCCATTCCGGCCAGCTTATTGAGGACTTGACCGAAACACGGCGCAAACTGGAACTCGCCGAAGCTCAGCTCCGGAAGGAGAACCAGGAACTGAAAGTCCGCCTCGACAAATTCGAAGTCGCCTATGACGAACAAGAAGCCAAGATGGAGGTAGAAAAAGTCGCTGATACCGACTATTTCCGCACGCTTCAGGCCCGCGCAAAGTCGATGAGATCAAAGTATAAGAAGCAGCCTTGAGGCTTCTTTTAGACTGAAAGAATTCCTGTGACCAAAATCATTTCCACCCATTCCTATCGCGGCGGCACCGGCAAATCGAACGTGACAGCGAACATCGCTGCAAGCCTTGCCCTGCGCGGCCACAAGGTCGGGATCGTGGACACGGATATCCAGTCGCCGGGCATTCACACCCTCTTTCATGTCGACCTGAACACGGTGACTCACACGCTCAACAACTACCTTTGGGGCTATTGCGGCATCAAGGACACCGTTCTGGACATTACAGACGGTGTCAAAGGACCGGACGGCGAGCCGTCAATCACCGGGCCTGGCAAGGTCTTCTTCATTCCCTCCTCGATCAAGACCGGGGACATCGCGCGGATCGTGAAGGAGATGTATGATGTCGAAGCCCTCAATCGCGGGTTCATGGAGTTTTGTGACACCATGGAACTCGATTACCTTTTGATCGACACCCATCCTGGCGTGAACGAAGAGACCCTGCTGTCCATAGCGGTCTCCGACACGCTATTGTTGATCCTGCGTCCGGATATTCAGGACTACCAGGGGACCGCGGTGACGCTTGAACTTGCCCGCAAGCTGGAAGTTCCACAATTGTTCTTAATCGTCAACAAGGCCTTGGAAACCTTCGACTTCCAGGATCTGTCCCAGCGGATCTTCTCAAATTACCGGACACCTGTTGCAGCAGTCTTGCCGCTCTCCACCGACCTTATTCAGATCGGCAGCACCGGGCTCATCCGCACCCTGCACCCGGACCATGCATTTACCCGGTCGATCGAGACGATTGCGGACTCGATTGAATGATCCACTTTATGGATTAATCAAAGAGTGCAGCCCGGAACGTACTGACATCTGCTAGCCGGTCTTCGCGCTTAAATGCCAAGGCTTTCTCAAGAGCCTGCCATACCTCAGCATCCAGCCCTTCCAGGGGTTCTGGCACCATGTTTTCCCGGGCAGCTTCATCTGAGCCTTTCAAAGAGAAAGGATGGCGACCGGCAAGAACCTGATAGGCGATGCAGCCAAGTGCGAACACATCGTCGCGCGGATCCCGCGGTGCCTTTTGAAACATTTCCGGACTTGCGTAAGATGCAGTCAATGCACTGCCGAGCCCATTATCGGACATGTCAGCGGTCGTTACGGCTGCGAGACCGAAGTCGAGTAGTTTGATCACATTGTTGTCGAGAACAAAGATATTCCCCGGTTTCAAGTCCGAATGGACGACATTTTGACTGTGCGCATAGATGAGACCGTCGCAAATCCCTTGCAGGATCGGCAATGCATCCTTGGCCGGCAGGGAATGGCCCAGCGCTGCGGATAGCTTCCGATCCAGCGTGGTCCCGCGCAACAGTTCCATCACGATAAAGACCTCCCCGCCGTCCCGGTCGAAATCATAGATCGTCGCAATGTTCGGATGCGCAAGCGCCTGCGCCTTACGGGCCTCGGCCTCCAGCTGGCGCAAGGCGCCCGTGTCTGACCGGATTTCATCGGTCAGAAGTTTCAGCGCCACATACGGCTCGTCGTGCCCTGCCTCCAGGCGGCGCCGGTCAACGGCGGCATAAACGACACCCATGGCACCGCGGCCAACCTCCCGGTCGAGCACAAACCGGTCGCGCAGTAGTGTTCCCACGCTCGCCCGCTCTGCTCCGGCGCCCGCGAGCGAGTTCAGATCGGCCGCCCCTCCTGACTGACCGGCGGCCGCCTTACGGGCATTCGTGCGCAGACGCGCACTTTTGTAGCCTGTCAGAAACTGGTCGAGTTTCCCCGATTGCGCTTCGCCAGCGATTTGATCGCTACCGCTGTTCCGCGCTTTCCGGAAATCCTTGAAACCGTCGACGATCGACCCGAGGACAACATCATCGACCTTGTTGCGCATGTCATCGCCCGCCTGTGCTGGCGGTTCGGTGAGATACGGCAAGGGTGGAAGGTAGGGCGATTGCGCCGCAGGTTGTGGCTGACTTGCTGAAGACGCCCGCCCGACCACGCCATTCGGGATGGTTGGTTCATCCAGATCGTCTTCGGCCGCTGGGTCCGCGGCACCGCTCGCGATTGCAGCCGTGTCTGAGGGCACTGCCGGTCCACCGGGCTCGTTTAGCTCGCCACCTGGGGGCAATTGCGTCCGTATAATCTGGGCAAGATCATTCGGAAGACGCCCGCTTTCGACAGCCTCTCCAAGGGTCGCGTGAACGTCGGTCGCGTGTGAATCGGAGCGATGGAACACCTCCTTCAGCCCGTGAAGAAGCGCATCGTAGGACAAACGGCCGGACACAAAGGCTTTCACCAGTGAATCGGGACCTTCACCAGTGGCATCCAGTTTTTTCGCGCTAAACCCAAAGAGTTTCAGACTGCGGTGTCTCCTGATGGCCCGACCACTGTCAGAAGCCAGCCGGACGGGTGATGTTGTAGCGGTTCAGCTTTTCAATAATGGTGCGCCTGCTTACTTTCAGTAAACGCGCCGCATTGGTTTTATTCCAACCAGCTTCCCGCATTTTTGCCTCGATGACCAGTGCTTCATACTGGCCAACAATGGTTTTCAAATCCCCCTCCGGGATCCCGCTCGGCATCGGCGCTGCACCGCCATTCATGGGCCCCGTCAGCTCCAGCGGCAGGTGCTCCAGCTGAATGGGATAACCGGCTTCTGCCATCAAGCGGGCCCGGTCCAAAATGTTCTTTAGTTCGCGGACATTGCCGGGATAGCTCCAGCACAGCAACGCATCGAGCGCATCGGCTGACACGATCGGTACGGCCGTTCCGGCTTTGGCCGCGCCCTTTTTCAGGAAATGATCGATGAGTTTTGGAATGTCAGAAGGACGTTCCCGCAAAGGCGGCAAACTGATCGGGAAGACGTTCAGGCGGTAAAACAGATCCTTCCGGAATTCGCCTTCCGCGATTTTTTCTTCCAGATTGACGTTTGTCGCCCCGACGATTCTGACATCGACATGTTCAGTTTTTGTCGCTCCAACCCGCCGGACTTCGCCTTCCTGCAGCAAACGCAGGACCTTCGCCTGTAACGCGAGTGGCATGTCACCGATTTCGTCGAGGAATAGCGTACCCTTGTGTGCCTCATGTGCGAGGCCTGCTTTATCCGTTTGCGCGCCTGTAAACGCCCCTTTGACGTGTCCAAAAAGCTCACTTTCAAGAAGCGCTTCGGGGAGTGCCGCGCAGTTCTGCACGACAAATGCCTGGTCCGACCGGTCACTGGACTGATGGATGAAACTTGCCATCATTTCCTTGCCGGTCCCTGTTTCCCCACGCACCAGGATCGGAACATCGGAGTTGGCCGCCTTGCCAATCAGGTTGATGGCCTTTTCGATCGGCGGGCTGTCTCCAACGAGCCCTTGTGGTTTTTGCTTTTTGACCGGGGCCGGCTGCACCTTGTCTTTCGTCAGCTGGCGCGGCAGCTCCTTCATGTAGCGATCGAACTGTTTCTTGAGGCGCGTGTTTTCCTCATGCATCCGGGTGTTCCAGATGCAGATCCCCGCATGGATAGACAGCGCTTTGAGCTGCTTCAGAACTTCGTCGCCGATGGCCCCGGCTTGACCCTCTGCATTGCGTGGGTTGATCAGCTGCAAGATCCCGATGGACCGGTCCCTTAGAACCGTCATCGGCACAATGACCAAGGACTGTGTTTTGGTTCCACATAGCCGGTCATCTTCCTCGATGCGGGAAAAGTCGTATCCGACCGCTGAGGTGATGTCGGCGATGTTGATCACGGTGCCGGTGGAGACGACGAGCGCAGCGGGAGCCTGCAGGTTCGGCATCATGTCATCGCCATAAATGGAAACACGCTCGCCTGTTGCCGCGGTGGCGACAACACCATGATACCGGGACGCCGTGCGGTGCAGATGCTGCCCCAGCGTGTCGAGGGTATAGATCGACCCGCCCTCGGCGCGCGAAATCTTGAGCGCCGAATCCAACACGAGCTCCAGAACAGTTTCCACCTGCTCAGCTCCCGCCAGCGCCTCGGTCAAATCCAACAGGTCATCGAGTATCATTCGGTTTCCGCCTGCACAGATGTGAACTCATCCCCCGGGCAGCAGTATGCCCGCCCGGAAGCCATTTGTGTTCATGTTTGCAGGCGGCGCCTTTGCCAGCCTGTCTTTGCAAGGTCATCAGCTCAGGCTGTAGGTAAAGTGGCCCGGCTCGCCAACATCAATGGTCGCTTTGGTAAAGTCTGTTCCGTCGCCGCCCATTTTTGTCAAAAGCTCGGTGGAGAGCTCCGGCAAAATCGTGCGATTGACGATGTGGTCGATGTTTCGGGCACCTGTTTCCACTTCCGTACAGCGGGCGGCAATCGATTTGACGACCTCGTCGGAATAAACAAGTTCCATCTTCTGGTTTTCACGTAGGCGCTTGCCGACCTTGTTCAGTTTCAACCGGACGATCTTCTCAAGCGGTTCGCCAATCAGCGGATAGAACGGCACGATTTGCATCCGCGCAAGAAGTGCCGGCTTGAAATGTGCGCTCAGGTTTGGGCGGCAAGCAGCCACCAGCTCATCCACGACAGGTTTTTCCGGCAGCGAGCCCATTTCAGTCAGAACATCTGTGGCCAGGTTGCTGGTCAGGACAACAATCGTGTTCTTGAAGTCGATCTGGCGGCCTTCCCCGTCCGACAAAACACCCTTGTCGAACACTTGGTAGAAGAGGTTCATCACCTCAAGGTCCGCTTTTTCAACTTCATCCAGAAGCACGACAGAATAGGGCCGCTGGCGGACAGCTTCGGTTAGGACACCGCCCTCGCCATAGCCGACATAGCCCGGAGGGGACCCGACGAGCTTCGATACAGTGTGTTTTTCCTGGAATTCCGACATGTTGATGGAAATCAGGAAGCGCTCCCCGCCGAACAGCTGATCCGCGATCGCCGTTGCCAATTCGGTTTTACCAACACCCGATGGGCCGACGAACAGGAACACACCCATCGGCGCTTCCGGGTTCTGAACACCAGCCTTTGCAGTCCGCAAGGCTTCGTCGACGGCCTGAATGGCGTGATCTTGACCGATCACCCGCGCCTGGAGGTTCTGGGAGAGCTTCAGGACTGAGTCAGCTTCGTTTTCAACCATGCGTCCGAGCGGCACACCGGTCCAATCGGAAATCACCTGACCAATGGCTTCTTCGGTGACTTCAAACGACACAAGCGGATCACCGTCCTGGGCTTCTTTCAGGTCCTTGGCGATTTCCGCGTACTTCGCCTTCATGGCTTCGATATCAACTGGGCCATCGGCTGCGGTTGCCTCGTCGCCGTCGCCTGCATCGGCTTCGCCATCATCGGAGGTTTCGTCGCCCGCTTCGCTGGACGCCTCTTCCTCTGCGGCCGGCTCGTCCCCCTCAAGGCTGAGGCCGAGGTCATGGCGGAGTTTCAGGATCTGATTGACGAGGTCCAACTCCTTCTGCCAACGGGCTGTCAGCTCAGCGATTTCCGCTTCGACTGTTTTGATTTCAGCGTCGATCTCTTCAACTTGCGGATCATCGGGCGCAAAATCGGCCTGCGAATCCCGGGTCAATGATCCGAGCGCCCGGTTCAATTCGCCAAGCCGCTTCTCCTTCAGCTCGATCACGAACGGCTTGGATGACAAGGACAGCTTCACGCGCGCGCAGGCGGTGTCCAACACATCCACAGCCTTGTCTGGCAGCTGCCGGCCTGAAATGTAGCGCGCGGAGAGTTTGGCCGCGGCCACAACCGCATTGTCGCGAATGTAGACGCCGTGGTTCTTTTCATACGCACTGCGCAGGCCGCGCATGATCGTGATTGCTTGTTCCGGGCTCGGCTCGTCCAGCTTCACCAGCTGGAACCGGCGCTCAAGTGCCGGATCCTTTTCGAAATACTTTTTGTATTCGCTCCAGGTCGTCGCCGCGACGGTGCGCAATTCACCCCGCGCTAGAGCCGGTTTCAAAAGGTTTGCAGCGTCCGCACCACCGGCAGAGCCTCCTGCACCAATTAGCATATGCGCTTCATCGATAAACAGGATGATCGGTTTCGGCGACGATTTGACCTCGTCAATGATGCCCTTCAAGCGGTTTTCGAATTCGCCCTTCACACCGGCGCCGGCCTGCAGCATGCCGAGATCCAGACCGATCAGCTCAACATTCTTGAGCATGTCCGGTACGTCGCCCTCGGCGATCTTTACCGCAAGTCCCTCGACCACCGCGGTCTTACCAACACCAGGTTCACCGACACAGATCGGGTTGTTTTTCCGGCGGCGTCCAAGAACGTCGATCATTTGCTGAATTTCGCGATCCCGGCAGAACACCTGATCAATCTTGCCCTCACGGGCAGCCTGAGTAAAGTTCGTGCAGAAGCGGGCGAGCGCGCTGTCCGGGCTCATTCCAGGCGCGACGGACGGCGCCTTGTCGTCTCCACCAGGTGCTGCGGTCAGGCCTGCAGTGGTTTCTTCGGAGTTCCCGATGATGTCGGAGAAGTCCTTCTTGAAGGCTGAAAACGTGATGTCTTCCATATATTGCAGCCAGCGGTCGTCGCCATAGCGGTTCGGCTGGGCGAAGACTGTGGCCAGAAGGCTGCCGGAGCGGACCTGATCAAGATCCAGCTCGACGGAGCTGACCAGCCATGCATCAGAAATGAGTTCGACAAGAAGCGGCGAAAACACCGGACGGCCCTGATTGCCCGTCTTCATGCTTTCAAGGACACTTTGAAGCCCCTTGCGCATCACTGCCGGATCAATTTCAAAGTGCCGAAGCGCGCTTTGGACATCATGCTGACTGTCTTCCACGAACACGTGCAGAACATGTTCGATGGAGACTTCATAATGCCCGCGTGTCACCGCCAGGCCCGCAGCACCTTCCAGCGCGCGTTTCGAATAGGCGTTCAGACGGCCGATGAGGCGGCGAAGATCCAGGTCGAGCACGGTGAGCAACCCCCAAATTATGCACGGACGTGCATTGTTCCCAACTGTTAGCGGCCTTTGATGACAAACGTGTCATAAAAACGCTGCAAGCTTACGCAAAGAGACGTTTCCCGCACAATGCGGAAAACGCTGAATTAATAGTACAAACGTTAAAAAGAATGCCGCCCCGTTTCCGAAGCGGCATTCAATCAACAATTCAACTCAGTCACCTGGATCAGGTGACCGGAGCGCGCCAGTCGTCGGAGGCGGATGTGCCGGCCTTTTCGTGGGTCCACTCGGCCTTGCGGTAAGTGAAGGACCACTGCTCCTGATCACCGCGGGACGAGTTCGCATCATCCAAAACGTCCGGCAAAATGGTCTTGCCTTCAACCAGAACGGCGTCGGTGTACTTGATCGTGTAGTAATGCTCCTGGACGCCAGAAGTAGACGTGCGCCAGAAGTTGACGGTGATCTCCAGGGATTCACCGGTGGCCAGAGCCTGCCACATCAGCGGAGACGCCTTGTCCAGCGGCTTGATGATGGTGGTCGGCTGGTGACGGCGTGTACCGATGGCGGTACCGGAGTTCGGGTCACGCGGTACAATTGCGTTGCTCTCGAACTTGTAGACCAGAGACTCGCTCTCGTGGCCTTCCTGCCAGTTGTTGCCGATGGAATCAGCCGTCGTTGCATCTGCGGTGATGTCCCCTTGGGTGGAACCGCTGATCGACATGTATGCTACGTTTGCCATTTTTCCGTCTCCCGTATGTGAGCTTTCGAAATTCCGGTAGGAGGATGTTCGCCTCCAACGCCCTACACATCGCAAGCAGCGTGCCAAATCGGCGACTAGTCAATATTTTATATATTTATCAATATCTTATGCTCGATATTCCCCGATTTAAGAAAGTGTAAAACTGTGCAGAAAACTGCACAGTACCGGGTTTGGTGTGCAATTCTCTGCGCATTCTCCTTGTGATTTGCATCACATTCCGCGCGCTGTTTTTCGGTTTGCTTCCAATTAGCACGCGACACGCTCTTTGAAATCATTCACTTTTTCCCGAAAACGTTAGAGCACTCTCAATCCAGATGTGCAGATATTAGACAATTGACCCAAGGTAGCCGGTCCCTCACCTTGCTTGGAAAGGACCTGTATGAATGTGATGATATTGTAACTTTTGCGGGACACTGTCTGCGTCCTATAGATTACAGGCTCCTATCGATCGAATGGCCCTTCATTCGATGAAGTAACAAACGCAACGGAGAAGGCCTTTGCCAGCTATCATTAAACCATCCCGGGTTTCGGTAGCGCACCAGACGGACCCCACGAAGGACGGAGCGCTGACCACAGTGTCGGCTTTTGCTCTGTTTGACTTCGAGGAGCCCGGCCGGCTTTTGACCGAGCAAGCGCTTTGGCCAATGGTGACGGAGCAAATGCCTAACGGTGCCATCTTCGACAAGGGCCAACTGAAGCCCAAGGGCGAAGTGATTATTGCAGGCAATGCGCTATCACCGACTGACGCACCGATTGAAGGTATCCGTGTTTCTGTTCGGTTTGACCGGTTTCATAAGGAGCTCGCCGTTTTCGGCGATCGCGTTTGGCAGCTGACGGACCAGGGCGTGCAAATGAGCCGTCCGGTTCCGTTCCTCAAAATGCCGATTGGCGAAGCGCAGGCCTTTGGCGGCCCGAACTACGCACCGAATGCGCGTGGCAAAGGACACGGAGCAAGGAGCATTCTGGAGGCCGGGTACGATGCGCCGCTTCCGAATGTTGAAGATCCCGCACGGCTGATCAAGGCGCCGGATGACCAACCCGTTCCAGCTCATTTCGGACCAATCGCTGCGGATGACGCCGCGCGCCTGAAGTATCTCGGCACATATGATCAGCATTGGATCGACCATATCTCGCCGCTGAAACCGGATGACTTCAATCCGCTCTATCACTGCGAAGCGCCAGAGGATCAACGGTTCGATGGTTTCTTTGAAGGCGGGGAAACATTTGCGATCACCGGCATGTCGCGCGGTGAGGCATCCGTTGGCGGACAACTGCCGCGCCTGACCGCCCGGTGCTTCTACAAGCTGACCGATACAAATGAGCTCATCGAGACAACGATGCGCTGTGATACAGTCACGATTTTTCCGAATGTTCAAAAGGCCGTTCTGACATTCCGTGGCCTATTGCGTGGCACTGACCGGTTTGCAGAAGACATTGCGGCCATCATGGTTGGCCTGGAAGAGACGGATGCCGTCAGCCGGGATGCTGCCTACTACGCTGATGTCTATCAAAAACGGACATCCAAGGAAGAAGCGCACAAATATGCGCTGGCCGACTATCAGTTGATGCCGGATGTCGATCCGGCAATCCTCAGCGCCAAGCGCGAAGCCAAACTGGAAAAAGCTGCGGCCGACCGGCAGAAGTTCATGGACAACCAGAACTGGGCAGCGCGCAAGATGCTGGAAGATGAGGGCTTGCCGGGTGACCTCGTCCCACCGCCCAAGTCAGACATTATCGACGATATTCCTCTGGTTGCACAGCCCACCCCGGAAGAACTTGAAAACGGCGACCTGGATCTGGCCGCCCTTCTGGATGACGTCAAAGCAGTTGAAGACGCCCTTTTGGAAAAACGCGACCGCGAAATGGCCAAAGCAGAGCTTCAGCGCCGGGCCATTGTCGCAGCAACACCGCCCAAGCTGCTGCCGCCACACGCCAAGAAACCAATTGTCGATGACGCTTTCATAGCCCGATTTTCAGATCTTGAACTCGACCCGGACTTGGCATCCGGCCTTCAGGAAGTCACAGGCCAACTGACGGCCCTGAAAGATCGCTCACCCTCCGGTCCGTTTGCGGGACTGGACGACAATCCCGACGCTGCCGGGGCATTGGATAAAACGTTGGCGGGCATTTTCGGCGAACCGGAAGCCCCATCGGAAGAGGACATCGAGCTCGCCTATACCAAGGCGGTTGCCCGGGCGATGAAGCAGCCGGAAGGCAGCATTCTTGCGGATGCCCGCAAGGCCATAGACGAAATGGACTTGTCCCAGCTAGAGGGCTTGGACGAGGCCATGAAACCGCCCGCAGACGCCATTGACGACCAGTTCAGTGCGATGATCGGGGAGCTGGCCGAAGCCGCGCCTGCGCCCGCAGCAAAACAATCATCGTTCGCAGACCTCTTGGCAAGTCAACCAGATGACATGCCGATGGACGACCTGACTGCCAAGCTGGAAGAAGGGCTGTCCAAACTCGACTCTCCCATTATTCCAAAAGACAAGCCGGGTGAAATGCTTGAAACCCTTTTGGAGAGGGTTGAGAGCATGCAAGCAGACGGACCGCAGCCGCCTGAAGACCAAACACCATCTGAGACGGCACTTGCGTCGGTGGCAACGGCCAAGGACCGTATGGACGAGGCGGAAGAGACCATGGAAGACTCCATGGCAACAGCCCGCCAGCAATCCCCTGCCCCGTTGTTTCCACTTGAGGCCTTGCCCGAGGGGGTTCCGATCCGTCTCGGTGCGTTTGTCACCGGAAAACTGCGCGATGGTCACGATTTCAAAGGTGCCGATCTTGCTGGCGCAGATCTGCGCGGCGTTGATTTCAGCGGCATGGATCTTTCCGGTACGTTTTTTGAGCAATCAGACCTGACAGACGCCCGGTTCACCGGCTCGAACCTGACAGGTGCTGTCTTTTCCGGGGCAACGCTCACGGGAGTCGACTTTTCAGACTGCGATATGACTCGCGCCAACCTGAACAAGGCAAGCGCGCAGGAACTGGCGCTTGACCGGGCAAAACTGCATGACCTCCTGATCATCCAGTCGGACCTGTCCGGCTCGACAGGCACCGGAGCAGATCTTGAGAAGGTGCGCCTGATTGAATCCAACATCGACGACATGCAGCTCAAGCAAAGCCGGGTCACCGATTGTCAGATCCTGACCGGATCGGCGGACGGATTTAAAGCGACAAGCTCCAAATTGCTCCGGACCATGTTCGTGACCCTGTCCATGAAGGGCCTGGACTTAAGCGACAGCGACCTGGAACGCATTGGCTTTATGGAAGTGAAGGCACCGGGGATGCGGGCGATCAACGGCAAATGGCTGTCCGTTGGCATCATGGGCGCAAGCGATCTGACCGGCTCGCGCTTTGACGGACTTCATGCGACCGAGAGCTCGTTCAACACGGCCGAAATGCCAGAATGCTGTTTCTTGAGGGCGAGCGGGACCGCTTGCTTCTTCAACGCATGTAACCTGGAAGCCAATGATTTCAGGTTGTCTTCATTCCGCAACTCGCTGTTCGGCCGGTCCAATTTTGCGGGCAGTGATTTCTTCGGGGCCAATCTTTTTGCCGCAGCGCTCACCGGTGTCGATCTTCGGCGCTGCTCGATGCGGGCTGCCAATCTCTTCGCTGCAGACTTGCTTGAGGCCAAACTCGCCAGCTGCGATTTCTCCGGCGCCAACCTTGGCATGACACTTCTGGAGCAACCGACCCATGCCTAAGATGCCGGACAGAAAACCGATCACGTTCGAAGATGTCATGGCGTTCCACGCCCATGAACAACCGATCATGCTCCGCATCGCCTCGGGAATGTCCTTCACAAACATGAACCTTGCCGGGATTAGATTTATCGAGTGCGACTTGACCGGGTGCGACTTTTCCGGGGCGACCCTAACGGATGCCCAGATTGTCTCATGCACGCTCAAAGGCGCGCGTTTCAATGGCTGTAATCTGAAAAACACCCAGATTGTGTCCTGCGACATGGATGCGTCGGAAATGCGCGACACGTATATTGAGCGCGCACAGATCGTTGCCGGGAACGCCAGCAACTGCAACTTTTCGGGCAGCACGTTCGATCAGGTCTCCTTTGCCCAGCCGGACCTGATGGATGCCAACTTTTCCAAAGCGAGTTTCTATCGGGCGGTCGTTTTGGCATCAGACGTGACCGGCGCCAGTTTCGCGAATGCGGTTTTGTCAAACTTCATGTTGACCGATGCCGATCTGCGGCCGGTTGATATCACCGGCACCTTTATCGACATTGCCTTGTTTGCCGATGCAAACCTCTCCGGCCTCGATCTTTCCGGTCAATCCTGGCAGCACTGCACGTTCCACAAGGGCGAATTCAAAGGCACCAATTTGAACGGTGCCAACCTCAGCGCGTCCGTGTTTGCCGAATGTGATTTTGAAGGCGCAAGCCTGCGCGGCGTTACGGCAAATACGACCGGCTTCACGAAAAGCAAACTGGACGGCGTGGATCTCTCAGGCAGCCAGCTGACCATGGCGAACTTTGCCGCTGCTGGTCTTTCCGGAGCCCGGTTCAACAGTTCGCAGCTGTTTTCCGCAGTCTTTCAGGAGGCGGATTGCCGGGCAGCACTGTTTGAGCAATGCGATCTGCGTCAGGTCGAATTCTCGCATGCCGACCTGTCAGGCGCCTCTCTCTCGGCAAGCAATTTTAACCTTACAAAATTTCATGCAACCAAGACCGAACAGACTGTGATGCTCGGCACATCCGGCAGCCGGATCGAGACCGATACTGATCGTGCGATTGCAGAATTATACAGGCCCGACAAGGTCGCCCTCGACGGCGATGGTGCGGGCCAAGGAGGGACACTCTGATGGTGTTTGTAAACTCACAAGGCCCGATCCCCGGAATGGACTTCTCGGTTCCGGATATCTACCTGCAGACAACACCGGTCGGCCCGGTCCCGATCCCGCTCTTTTCCATGGGGTTCCGGGTGACGGAAATCCCGACCTGTTTCCGCTCACTCATCATGTGCATGCCCGCGCATAATATGACAAACTTGGCACCGGTTACGGTCAGTGGGCCCGGCCCCGGCGTGGCTTCAGGGATGGTGTGTTCCAACAGCCGGAACGTGAAGGGCTCCACCAAACTCTTCCTTCAGTGCATGCCGGCAACCCGCGCACTTTTGGACCCGACAGCGCAGAACGGCGTTTCACCCAATTCTGTCGGCACCACTCTGGTACCGTCACAAATACGTCTGCTGAACCCGAGCCTTTAAGCGGCGCGACGGCAGAAGAGGAGATCAGACAATGAGCAGCGAAGCGATGCAGGGAAAAATGTCGATCACCCTGCCCGGCGTATCGAGCAGCGACGTGTATGTCGAAGCCCTTCACGGCGTTGAAGCCCTGACCGACGGATATCGGTTTACGACTGATATCGTCTCGAAAGACCCTATCAAACTGCCAGACATGATGGGCAAGGCTGCCACGCTCACGCTGGAGATGGGCGAAGAAAAGATGCAGGCGCAGGGTGTCATTGAAGGCGCAGAGACACGCGACCCGACACCGAACCGCGAGTTCTGTTACCGCTTCGTCATTGAACCTGAACTCTCCATGCTGCGGCACAGCGCCCAAAACCAGGTGTATGGCACGGACAAGGATGTCACCGTTGTTGATATCCTGACGAGCGAGCTGAGCGATGCGAACAAGAAGAACTCGAACACCAGTTCGAGCCGCGTTCCGCGCCAGATCCAGTACGACATGCTACCGTCCAGCGGGGATTACCCGAAACTGCATTTCGTCATGCAGTACCGGGAGCACGACCTGAATTTCCTGAAGCGCATGTGTGAGCGGTTCGGCATCTTCTTTTCCTTCGATCATTCCAGTGACAAGGAGAAGGTTGTCTTCGGCGACCGGAAGGAGCATTTCACAAAGCTCTCTGGCAAACAAATCACCGAAGAGCTGTCCTATCGCAGCAAAGAACAGGTGATGGGCACCGGCGACTTCGGCATCTGGTCGTTCAACCAGAAATTCATCACCCAAAGCGGCACAGTGGCTTTGCGGGAATACAACGAGGAAACCCCGAAGGTAGACCTGTTCGTCTCTCAAGACGCCAGCTTCCCCGGCCAGGGCATCACCACCCGCTATGGTGAGCATTACGCAACCGTTTCAGAAGGCAACTTCATTGCCAAGCGGCGGGTCGAACTCGTTGAAACGGAACGCCAGCAATTCGTTGGCGAAAGCAACATTCCGCTCCTGCGACCGGGATACTTCTTTCAGTTGAAGGACCATCCGATCCGGGATTTTGACGGTCTTTACATCGTGACCGAAGTCACCCACAGCTGCGTCAACACAACGCCGCTCGGCTTCAGTTCGGCCCACATGACACCAGAACCCTATCGCAACAGCTTTGTTTGTGTTCCGTTCGACAATGGCTTCCGGCCATCCATTGTCACACCAAAGCCATCTATCCCGGGGTACATTTCCGCAGTGATCGATGGTGAGACCGAAGGAAAGCGCGCCGAACTCGACAGCGCTGGCCGTTACCGCGTCCGAATTCTGGACGAGGAAAGCGGCCTGTCGCAGGGCAAAGCAAGCTATGTCGTTCGGAAAATGGAACCTTATGGCGGCGGAGACGGCTACGGGTCCCACTCCACACTGTTGATCGGCACAGAGGTGTTGCTCGGCTTCCTGCACGGCGATCCGGACCGCCCGGTCATTTTGGGCGCGGTGTCGAACGGGGAGCAGGTCAACCCTGTCACGGCGACAAACCAGAATGTCGCGCACAGAACCCGGACGGCTTCCGGCATTATCATGCAGATCAGCGACGGTTCCGCGTAGGGTCTGCAAAGACCCACATCGGGAGGACATAGAATGTCTTCGGCCTATGATACGCAGATCAATTCCCTGACCGCGGCTTTGTCCGATCTGAACACCTCCCTGAGCAATGTGACGGATAGTGATGCCCTTGTCGAAGACGACACGGGCACTCACTACCAAACCACATACACCTACTTTTACGTCCCAAGCACACCGGGTGCCGCGAATACGTCTGCGGACGACTCAGGCCTTGGCACCCTGCTGCGTCTTGGGGAATACGCCGATGTCGAACAAACCGCCTACAATGCAGGCGCTGATACCTACTCCGCGTATTTTCCGGCACAACACATCGCCGATGAATCGGGTGATGCGATCTACACAAATGCAGCTGGCGGCGGGAAAGGTATCCTGATGGCCTGCGACGGCCGGATCCTGATCCGAGGCGGCGAGAAATTCTACCTGAATCCAAAAGGTGCCATGCACATCCAGTCAGACGAGGGAGCGATTACGATCCAGTCCGGCACCGACACCAACGGCAATGAACAGGATATCAATCTGATCGCCGGCGCCAATGGACTTGGTGATCTCAACACCACCGTTAAGAAAGACACAAAAACCGTCGCCGGCGAGCAATACGAAAAGGTGACCAGCGTCTCGCGCAAATACTACGAGGCCAACAAGTACGAAATCTATCACGCTAACTCATACAAAGAGATCCATGCGCATACCGATACAAGGCATTATGGCACGTACTTCAAAATGTTTTGCGGCGGGAACATTCAGGTCAAAATCGCGGCTGAATTCATATTCAATTTGGCCTTTAGCCTGAATATCGAACCGATCAGCAAGATCACATTTTACGCTTTCAAGACCGATATCGGACTGGTCAAGACAGACATCCTTGCCTGGAAAACCGAAATCAAGGAAGGTGAACTGAAGGTACTTGGGGCGACGTTTAGATCCAAAGCCGTCAAGGTAGACACGACAGCAACGGAAGCAACCGCAACCCCTGTCAAAGCAAGCACCGGTGGCATCACCGCCGAACAGATCGCTGCAGAATGTGCGAATGTAAACGTCAAGTCCATGATATCATTGTGGGAAGCAAAGATCGCCAGCACGGCGCAGATCTGACAATCCCACCGCTAAAGAGTCGCTTATGAAAAAACAAACATCCCGCAAGGCGGAAACGACATCCAAAACAGCGACACCGCCGCCCGCTCCCGGCAACGGCCTTGAAACCGGCATCGTCAAGGCGCTCCTGACAGAACAGGACGCCATGGTGACCTTGTCGGACGGTGAGCAAATCCATGCAAGCCAAGCGGCCGGTTGCCTTTTGGCCCCTGCGATCGGCGATACGGTTCTGGTTTACCGCGGTGCCGATCAGGCGTTCATACTATCGGTCCTGACCCGCGACGCCGATGTATCTGCAGAAATCGGAGTTGCAGGTGCAAAAGAAGTCGCGCTGAAATCCGAGGGGCGCCTCACCGTGTCCGCACCGGATGTTCACGTGAGTGCTCGCCGTATGAACGTGCTGGCGGAAAGCGTGACCCAGACCGGAAAGCAATTGATCACAAACTTCACCCGCTCAATGGAAACGCTGGTGGACAAGATGGTCAACGCCCGGACCATCACGACGACTGCGCAAAGCCGCAGCAGCTCGGTCAAGGAGACCGAAACGCTCAAGGCCGGTATCCTGGTTCAGAACATCGACAGCGTCGCCACTCAAAACAGCGACATCTCCATGATTACGGCGGAAGAAGATGTCCGGCTCGATGCCAAACGCGTCAGCGTCGGCTAAGGTGCTGTTCGAAATAGCAGATTGCGGAAATTGAATGCTCCTAGTTGATGATAGGCTGAAAGCGGCCAAAGACCATGCGTTGGCCGGCCGGAACGATAATGCGGCGCTCCTGTATGAAAGTATTCTGGACGTCTCGCCAGGCCATCCGGAGGCCTTGTCCGGTCTGATTGAAACCCGGCTGGCGAACGGCGATCTGGAAGGGGCTCAAACGCTGTTGTCGAAATCGACCGCAGTCACCGGCCAGGATCCGGGCTTTCTGACACTCGCCGCGAAGATCTCGATCATCAGCCAGAAGCCGGACGATGCTGAAAAACTGGTGGAACGTGCTCTCGCCCTTGATCCGTATCATGCCCAGGCAGCGCTCTTGAAAGCCGAGTTTTTGGCGTCAGCAGGTGCCTTGTCGGAAGCGGAAGACCTCCTGAACACCGTTCGGAGCCGAAACACCGGCGATACTGATATCCTGCTCGGCATATCGCGGCTTTATTATGCCTACGGCCTGTTCTCTCCGGCTCTGATGATCGCTCAAGAAGCCTTGAGCAATGCACCGGACGACAGCAACCTTTCGGCCTTTGTCGGCCAGATTCTGACTGCGCTTGGCGACCATGGGAAAGCCACATCGTTTTTTGAAGTAGCACATCTGAAAGAACCGACAAACCCGGAATTCATGCTGTCGCTTGCCAACAATGCGGCGGCAATCGGTCAATCGAGCGAGGCCTTGCGGATCGCCGGCCGCGCCAAAGCCCTTTTCCCGGATCTGATGCCCGCCTGGCTCAGCTACATCAAGATCAAGGCGGAACGCGGAGAAGCATTGGAAGCCTTGCGGGAGTTTGCTCCGGTCGCCAAAAGCGCCAAGGACCGGATGGACGCAACGCTGACGCTGGGCACGGCCTATCGCCTGGCCGGAGAACCGGAAAAGGCCATACAGCTGCTGGAGCCACTGATGGCCAATGCGACAGGCATGAAGGATGCGGTCCGGGGCCGGCTCTTCAGCATCTTGCGCGATGCCTTCCTGTCCACCGGACAAATTGAAAAGATCCCGTCAACGCTGGAACAGCCGGTCGTTGCGCCCCTAGATGGTGGCCAATGTGGAGACACAAATCCTGAAGTGTTGAGGCAACGGGTCAGTGAAGCCGTCATGGTCATCGATCCCGGTCTCTCCAATCTGGAGTTCATGGTGCTTGCGCGCTTTCTGGACCAGGCGGGCCGCGACAAGACTGCTCCGCTTGCCGGTCCTTCAACCTTGTCCCAGCTCTCTGGCTTTTTCGGATACAACAACTTTCTGCCGAACGACGCGCCGAACGGCAACGCTGAACCACCAACGCACTCCGGCACGCTTCCAATATCTCAGATCCTCGGATTGCCGACCGACCTGCGGGGTGGGGTTACAGGGCCCTGCCCGTATCTGCCGTTCAAACCGGAGCTTTTAAAACGTTGGCAGGACGCCCTTTCTGAGTTTCCGAAGCCGTGGATCGGGATTGCCTGGAACGAGGCGCAGCCCGGCCTGACACTTGATACATTACTGCCCGCATTACGTTCCCTGCCCGGCACATTGGTCAGTACGGTTTGGGATCACAGCCGCAGACAATTGTCCGGTCATCAAGGAATTATTGATGCTGGTGCGCATATCAAACGCCTCGACGATCTTGCAGCCCTGCTGCACGCCCTCGATTTCGTGGTGGGCCCGGACGGAATTATCCTGCATGGTGCCGGAGCTGCCGGAACACCGGGACTGGTCATCGCGCAATACATGTCCCCATGGTATTGGTACGCCGAAACCAATCAAAGCCTGTGGTATCCGAGCATGGACGTCCTGAAGGCACCACGCTTTGGCCATTGGGCAACGCTCATCCCGGAACTAACGGATGACATCCATGCACGTATCGACAACCGGCTGGCGTCGTCCGGCGGGCAAACGGAGGAAACATCATGAGCGCCTGGCGACCTGCGACACAAGAGCCTGATGCCCTTCATGCCTGCATCTACGATTACCTGCGCAACCGCACACCGCAAGTCTATCTGGACGGCAAATCGGAAGCCAAGTCGCTTGGACAAACCACAGAGCTTATGAGCAACGGGCACAAGTTGACGCTGGATCTGGTCGTGACGCCGGTCGGCAGCGGTCAATGGTCCTCGCGCCCTGTCGTCGAGTTTGCAGTGACCGGACATGTCGCGGACCGCGCGGCGGGCTATAGTGTCGACGGTCGGGTGGTGATTGATCAGAAAACCCTTGCGTTTCTGGCGATCGAGGCGACACCGACCCGCGTGAATATCAGATAACCGGAAAGGACCGGTCCATGGCTCAGGACGATGAGACCCCCACCGGCATCAAGTCGTTTTCCGTAGGCCTGGGCGATGGGACGCCGCTGCCTCAGGACAGGCAACCGCCACCGCCCTACCGTGTTTTGATTTTTGGCGACTTCGCCACTTCCGTTGCCGGTCTTCTGGAAATCACCGGAAAGGATATCTCGGAGCTGATCAGCGAACTCGCGCCATCCCTGACGGTAGAGGCAAAAAACATCCTCGGGACGCTCCCGGCCACCTTGATCGAGGATGTGTCTTTCAAACGTCCGCGGGACTTCAAACCCGCTTCCGTTAGCAAGGCGCTTGAGTTTCGCACCACAATCAAGACTGCCATGGCAATGGGCGGTGTGTCCGGACTGGCCGATCATGGACAGCGGTTCGATCTGCTCTTGGACGCAGCCAAATCATCGAGTGCGCATTCAGCTCCGGAAACGCCCGCATCTCGTGACGCAGCTCCCAAACCCCAGACATCGGGATCTCCTGCTTCAGATCCGAAATCAGACGAAGATGATGGACTGGATGCTCTGTTCTCGATGGTCGAAGCACCGAAGAGATCGGCCGAAAGTGAAGTCACACAGGACCTTGCAAAGCATGCCGTCCAAGCATTCTTGTCCCAGACCTCAAGTGGTGAACCGCGCAAACCTGCGCCGTCCACACCTGCACCTGCCGGCGGAGGCCCCTCTTTCGGTGCGATGATCGAAGACCAGGCCGCTCTGTTCCTCAAGGACCGCCGCCTGCATCAGGTTCTGGAAAACTGGCTCGCACTGCGGATGTTGCTGGCTGAATTGCCGCGCGAAAGTTCAATTCGCTTGTTCCTCGTTCAGGTCAGCGCGACCGCTGCGATCGAGGATGGTTTGGCGAGCCTGGAAGAACCGGAGGGTGCGCTCGCCCATGCCGTATTCGATGTGGTTCTTGCCGCCAATGAATCCGGCCTGGCCAAAGACGGCGCCTCCAACTTCAAACGGCTGGCCACGGTTGCAGCGGAAAATGCGACGTGCCTGCTCGGCACCCTCGCCCCGGACTTTGCCGGAGAAAGCGCTGACACTGTCGGCAGCCGGGACACGCCGCACCAAATGCTGGATCAAATCGGCTTTGAACAGTTTGCAAGCCTCCGGCAATCTGCAGCGTCGAACAGTCTTGCCTTGTTCTGGAACAAGGGGCGCCTCATCGCCGATGATGACGGTCCGGCCGATGTTGGTCTGCCCGCCAGCTGGGTTGCCCTGCTGTCCATTCTCCAAGCCCAAGCGGCAAACGGATGGCCCGACTTTGGTGCGGGTCAAAAACTGTCGATTGATCAACTGGAAACGGCGGAACACACCAATACCGGAAAACCGGTGGCGGACAGCGTCATGACTTATGTCTCGCAAGATTCTGCTCTGTCACTTGCCTCAGCCGGGATCAACGTTCTGCGCGGCCAAGCCAACCGGGCAGAGGTTTATTTTGTCGGGTCTCGCACGGTCTCGGCAAGCAAGTCGGACGAGCCGGATGCAGGTGTTGCGCGTGCACTTTCCATGGCCCGGCTTAACACTCTGCTTCAGGTGGCTTTTTCAACGGCGCCGTCAGGTTCCAAGACGGCAGAAGAGTCTGGCAAAAATCTTCAAGCCCGGCTCGACGAGATATCAGACGCCCTTTTCAATGCTGTCCAGTTTTCGGTAACCGCCGCCCGATCTGAAGAGGACGAGGACGTCCTTGATATCGATGCCACGCTCACAGGCTCGGCTCGGGGCGACAGTTCCTTCGGATTCAGGATCGGGATCTGACTCGCCATTGACCTACCAGCTGAGCTGCGACCGTATCCAATCAGCTGCAGATTGGCGTTGCGCGGCGAAGGACGTTACGAAATTCGTGACTTCCGGGGTCCGTCCCGCATCGTCAAACGCAAGACCTTTCATCAACGCCGTCCACTGCGCCGAAGAGAGATGCTCTGGCCTCTCTGGCTTAAACGACGCTTCCATGGCCTCCAGCGCGTTTTTAGGACCGAAGGGCCGGCGTCCAGCAAGGCATAGGTAGACCATGACCGCCAACGAGAAAACATCATCGGCCGCGCAAGGTTCGTGGCCTTCCAGCCGCTGGGGCGAGGCATAACTCGGAGTAATTGCGCCAAGACGGATCAAGATCCGGATCGTGTCTTCTTCATCCTTGCGCAAGGACGGTGCAATCGGTGCGGAGATGTTGAAGTCGATCAGCTTGACCGAGCCATCGGTTTGCACAAAGACATTGCCGGGTTTCAGGTCGGAATGGATGATCCCGTTGGCATGGGCAAACTCGAGAGCCGAGCCCAAATCCTGCACCAGCCGGATCACCTGAGCGAGCTCCAGCTTGCGCCCCTCCGCCTTGCGCAAGAAACTGGAGAGCGTGTCCCCTTCCAGATACTCCATCACCATGAAATGCAGGTTCTGAACGCGGTCCATATCGTACACACGAACGATGTTGGGATGGACGAGGTCCCGCAGGCGCCGCGCTTCCCGGTGCATCAGGGCGACAAAATCCTTTTCTATCTCCGGTCCTGCCGTGATGATCTTCAAAGCAACGTCGGCTTTTGACAATCCCGCTTTTGCCGCAACAAGATCCCGCGCCTTGAAAACCAGGGACTGCCCACCCCGGCCGATTTCCTTGATCAGCAAATACCGGTCTTTCAGCACAAGGCCCGGCACCGGGGTTATGGTTTCGGCTGGCTCCACCATCGTATCAACGGCGAGCGAATAGCCAAGATCCGTGTCTGCTTCAGCCATTGTCGTTCAGCCGCACCGTGATCAGTGTTACGTCGTCCGATGATCCACCCTCGACCGCATGAGCAACCAAACGGTCCGCAACACCCGCACTTCCATCTGCAAGCGCATCGGCGATTGTTGTTTCGCTGGCCCCCTTGAACAAGCCGTCGGTACACAGGACAAAACAGTCGCCCTTCAAGAACTCGATCACACGCCTGTCGACCAGGATGTCTTCATGTGAGCCGAGCGCGCGGGTCAGCCGCCCCAGATCATCACTATGGTCTTCCGATACAAGAAAGAGATGACCTTGGCGCAACAAATAAAGACGGCTGTCGCCGACCCACTGGCACCCGGCATATCCGTCGTGGATGATCAGGGTCAAACCGGTACATCCGCTGATGTCCGCATCCGGGTTTTCCAGATAACTGCCGTAGAGCTGGTCGTTCACACGATGAAAGGCCGCTTCGATGCGTTGGAGCCGTTCGTTCACGCCTTCGCCATCTGCAAACTCGATCACTTGCAGCTCTTCGACAAAGGCGCGGCTCGCTAGGTGACCATCCCGATGCCCTCCCATGCCGTCAGAGACAGCAAACAGAGCATGTTCGGGCTTGGACACATGATTGTCTTCATTCTGACTGTGGCGCGTGCCTTGCCGGGTGGCGGTTTCGATCTCCAGGCCTGTTCCGGTCTTTTTCTTTTCTGTGACCATGTCTTCGTTTTGCCGTTTGAGGCGCTATCTCCGTGTGATCCGGAAATAACAGCTTGCTGTTTCAAGTCCGCTCACGCCAGCCCTGTGCCTCCCAATGCCCCATGAAAATTCCCCGGGCGGCGTCCGCTTCGGGCATGGCTGAGAACACACACACCTCGCTAACCCGTTCCGGCGACCCTTCATGCCACCAGTATCCCGGAGCGGATGATCGTTTCTTCTTTTTGTCCGTCTCCGGCCAGACCAGTATGTGCGTCGGCACTTCATTCGAAGCCACCAGATCTGTCCATGGGACGCACAGGCCCGCTTCATCACTCTCTAGGTCGGGAAGCGTCATCGAAACCTTGTAGGGCGGCTCATCTATCGCCGCCCTGATGTCCGCTGAACAATTTGTGACGCTGTTGAGGAAATTGCGGCGGTTGCTTTCGCCCGCAAGGAACGTCAGCAGGTCAAGCTCCAGGCGATCCATGATTTCATCGATCTGGAAAATAATGTCGTTGCTGAATTGCTCGACATGCATCGACATCAAAACAGCCAACGGGAAGGTCCGGCCCATGGTGTCTGCGGATCCAGCAACAAGTCCAATCCAGGCGCGGTCATCTAGATGATTGATTGGCAGCGCAAATCGCCAGACCGGGGCACTGAAGTAAGCATTGTGCCAGGTCTGCGGCGCAGCGGTCTTACATGCGTGAAGCCAGTTGCTCACGATATTCGCCCAGGCGTCTGTTACCCGCGCCGGCAAACCTTCGAAGACAAAATCTCGTTCGGCGGGGCGTTTGCCAAAAAAGCCGCAGATATGCATGCGCCCCAGCCTCCCTGGTCCATATGGTTCAAAACGTTTTCCGGCCGGTCCGCTTTAAAGAGCTGGCGGGCACCGGAAGGATGAATAGAGCCCAAGGTTGAACGGGTTCACAACGCTGCCAGCACTCAAGGCGAAGCTGCCCTTGTAGCTGACGTCAACCGTCTTGGTGCCGTTGTCGATCCGTTGTTCCTTCTTCACAACCTTTTCGACAGAGAACTCGAACCGGTCGCGGCCACGGACCCGAGACAGGCCGGAGGCACTCAACAGCCGGAAGATCGCCCATGTGCCTTCCTTGAGAATTGTGGTCTTGGAATTGTCCAGAAGGGTGATTGACAGTTCCGCGGTGCTCGCATCAGCCTGGCTCGGCCAGCTGAAGTCCTTGCCGCGTACCGGACCGTGCCGGTAAACGATCGAGTCATCGTCAATTTTCAAGGTCGAGCGCAGGGCTTCCGGGTCCAGGAAGGATGGCCGGATGGTGAACTTGGTCTCAGGACTGCTGCCGCCTTTGGCAAAGAACGCGTCCTTGATTGTCTGAGACGTGGAAATTTGGTTGAGCGTTTCCTGAGCCAAGCCCAGGCCCGCGCCTTGCGTCTGGATCGGGCTGAACTGGCGCCGGCGCACCACGATGAACGGCTTCAGGTAATCGTTGTAAAACGCATCCATAACACCGGAGGGGCCGAGCAGATCCGTGAAATCCTCCAGGCTGACGTCTTCTTGCGCATCCGGATCGAACGGATACCGCCCGGCGATGATGGAGGTACAGGCTGGTACGACTTCATCCTTCCATCGGCCGTTCAGATAGAGATAGGCCGATTTGTTCAAAAGATCCCAAGTACGGTTCACAATCGATAGAACCATCGACCGGACAGGTTCGGGTTTGGTAGACGCTTCCGCCCGCAAGGTCGTGAAGGAATCGGTCGTCGGAGTTTGCGCTCTTCCCTTGACCAAGTCGTAAGCGGCTTTTGTTGGGTCCGGAGCCGTCACAACGCCGGACACGTTGCCATAAAGGTCGCCGAACAGCTGCTGAACGCGGTCGAGTGTCTGACTGCTCGTCGGATCGGTCAGATTGTTCAGCGGCCGGAACGCATTTTCGATTGCGATCCCGGGCCAGGGCGCATCACCGAACGCCGTCTCTACCGCTGCCTTCTGAGCCGCTTCGCTGGCAGAAGCTGCGATGCCGGTTGCAGCACCGGAGGACGCTGCGGATGCTGCCTGTGTTGCCGCCTGGTTCTGCTGAGCACCTGGGAGCGGCAGCTGGGTGTTTTCGCGCAGGATATTCAAAACATTCGTGAGCGGCGAATCGGGGCTCGACAAGTCCTGCAGAACAATCTGAGCGCGGCCGAGCGAACCGATTTCCACAACACGGATATAGCTGATCCCTTCACGCCAGGCCTGCACGTAGTCCTGCGTGTACATCCGGACGATTTCCTGGGCGAGCCGGTTGTAGGTCGTATCACTGACGCTATCCCCGAGCACCCAGTCGGACCCGATGGATGAGCGGATGTATTCCGGAAGCCGGGCCAGGAAGAAGTTGTAAAAACCGTTCTTGGTGTAAAGGCCCGGGATCAGGCTGCGGCCACCTGCTGTTGCACTGTCAATGAACAGCGCACCGGCCCCGAGCGAACGCGTCAGATTGATCGGCGCAACCCGGTAACGCTGAGCGGAATCCGTCACCATGCGGTTATAGATTTCGCTTGCTTGCGGAACGCGCTGGATCCGGTCGCGGGCCTCCTGGACGATCGGCTGATCAACGGCCGTCTGGATCGGCAGGAGCTGAATCAGGTTGTTCATGTGCTCTTGCATTGCGCCCCGGTTTTCCGGGTTGAGCACGAACGCAGCCTCGTTCTGCGAACGGAAGGCGCTTCTAACCTTGTCGGCGTTGTAGTTCTGACCGGTCGTCAGCATGAGGTAGGTTTCGAGCTGATCGCGCAGCAGCGCCGAATTGCTGCCCGTGGTGTTCGAAACCAGTTGGATTTGCGCTTCAAGACGCGAGGCGATCGACGGCAGAAGATACTCGGTCAGATACGAATCGTAGGTCTTCGTGGCAGCTGGAAGCAGCTTGGACTGGGACTCAATTGAGAATGGCGTGACCGTGAGCCAGTTCTCTTGATCAATCACCTCATCCCGCAAGGCCATGGCGGCATTGAGCGTTGGCAAAATGCTGATGAGCGAGCGGTTTTGGTCTGCCTCCGTGCGCAAAACACTCACCCGGTTGGACAGCTCTTCAACCTTCTCCGCCGTCTGCTCAGCGTGATTAAGGCCGGCGAGCCAGTAGGCCGACATGCCGATGACAAAGGCACACAGCGCTGCGAGACCACCGGCGTAGAGCGCTGCCAGACGCCGCTCCAAACCGGTGTTAACACCCACAAGGTTCTGCTCGGGAAAGACAATATTGGAGAGCAGGTTCTTGATGAAATAGGATTTGCCCTGCCCGCTGAGCGGCATCTGATGAGATGGGGCGAGCTGGAAACTGCGGCCCATTGCACCGAGCAAACGATCGAACGGCGTCCCTTCCTGCGTTCCGGACGTGAAATAGACGCCCCGCAACAAAGGCTGCGCTTCGTATCGGCTGGAGCGGAAAACATCCGCCAGAAAGCTCCGCAACACCGTGGACAGAGAGCCGAACTCATAAGGAAAGCCGTAAATGCGGCACCGGCGGCTGTTGTTCCGCTCTTCACTTAGCGTCCCCGGCAGGTCCTTTTCCAGACGCGCTACAAGATCCGTAAATCCGGCCTCGAAAGCCGGTCCGACGGTGATCTGCTGCGGATCATAGGGTAGCGTGACGCCCCAGACCTGATCTCGCTCGCGTTGCTTCAGGTCGTCGAAATACTCATCAAACCCGGCGATCAGATCGCACTTGGTGAACATGACATAGACCGGCAGGCGCATGCCGAATGTCCGGTGCAGTTCGCGGAGGCGCTGGCGCAGAATTTCCGCCTGACGCTTCCGGCTGTCTTCGTCGGCTACGGCCACATCCTCAATGCTGATGGTCAGCAGGATGCCGTTGACCGGACGCCGTCTGCGGAACTTGAGAAGCAGCTCGAGAAAGCCATTCCAAGCCGCGGCATCAACGCCCTTGTTGACGTCCTGCGTCGTGTACCGGCCAGCCGTGTCGATCATCACGGCTTCATTGGAAATCCACCAGTCACAGTTGCGCGTGCCGCCAATGCCCTGCAGCGCCTCTTGCCCATGCTCGGCAAGCGGATACTCCAACCCCGAATTGCGCAAAATAGTGGTTTTGCCGGTGCCGGGCGGGCCAATGATGATGTACCAGGGCAGTTCAAACAGGAAATTCCGGCGCCGTTTACCGTCCAGCGGGTTGTCGCGCAGTTTTTGCAGGGCAGCTTCGAACCGCTCCCGGATCAGCTCGACTTCATCGGCCGACATGTCCGTTCCCATGGACACCAATTCGTCGTTGGCGAGCATGGAATTGATAAGCTTGGCGTTCGCCCGGCGTGCCAGAACATGGCGCAGGAATGTAATCAGGAAGAACAGAACAAAGAGCGCGACAATCGCAATGATCCGCGGCTCAGTCTGCGCAAACGGCGTAAAGCCTGCAATCGTGACGATGCCGCCGAAGAAATAGATGGCAACCGATACGATGATCAGCAGCAATAGGATCAGCAGGCTTACCGGTCTCAAAAGGCTTGCGAAATACGTCCTGATCATACCTGCCGCCCCTATTTCACTTCGAGCGCTTCAATGGCGCTCAACGGGGGGACGATTTCACCTTCCAGCATGAAGTCGCTGTAAGCCCAGGCAATAAACAGGATCGAAACGGCAATGATGCCGATGATCCATATTGGCGGGAGGACGCTCACCTTCCGCCCGCCCGTGTGGCCTTCGGACACTTTTGACAGTGGCTGGTCTGGCTTGATGCGCGTGTTGCGCTTAATCAGCCGTGACAGTTCGTTGCGCAAATCTTCCAGCTGATCCCGGCCGCCTTCCAGAACCCGGTAACGGCCTTCAAAACCGAGCATCAGGCAGGCATGCAACAAAACAAGCAAAGGCATCTTGCGCGGCGCATCGCCCTTAATCCGGTCCAAAATGCCAAAGAACTTTTCACCGCCCCAGGTTTCATTGTGAAATTGGTTCAGCAAACTGTTGGAACTCCACTCACTGCGGCTGCCCCACGGCGTCATCAAGACCGTCTCGTCAACGGTCGCGCACAGAACGTAGCGCGCAGCAATGATATCACCGGCTTCTACGCCTTCCTTTTGAGCCGTTTGCTCAAACTTGTCGATTTCAGCCACGACTTCGCGGCGGAGCGAGACGACATCGGCGCGGTCAATCGCACTGCGCAAGTGCGCTATCAGCAAAAGCAACGGCGTAGCGGCGCGGACCAGCACCCGTTCCGGGATTCGGTCAAACAGGCGGACGATGGATGTTGCGGATTCAACAGAAGAGCCGTTTTGCGAGACCGGAGCAGCCGGGTCAGGCTGTACTTGCTGTACGGGTTGGGCAACGGAAGGCTGGCTGACGAACGCAACAGTCGGTTCATCGCCTGGATCGCCTGCCCCAGCCGAGCCCTGCGCCATGGACGTACGTGCCCGCGGCGACAAGCGCTGCGCTACGGTCGGTTGGTCCAGGTCGTCATTCGTCATCAGCTGCTAAGTCACTTGCCTTTGTGGATTGCCCAGAGCTCTAGCCCCAACCCCGGGTAGTCGCCGCTCAAGTGTAACGCGAATGCGGCTGTGGTCTGCATTTGCGGCCAAAGTTCATTGTCGGTATCCAACGAAAAGTAGACTGCGTTCTGGATATACGGGATTTGGCGGGGGGCTACGGAGAGTGGCGAGATCGCAATCCCGGGAAGCTGCAGATTGACCAACTCGCGAATCTTTTCTACCGGGCCGACCTTGATCTGGATCGGCATCTGCTTGCGCAGGGTCTCCAAATCCACATTCGCGTAGGCAATCAGCACAAACGAGCGAGCCTGGAAAACCATCCGGTCTGAGGTTTCGCCCAGCCAGATCCCGTATTCCCGTTTCGTGAGCGGGATGCTGATCGCGTTCTGCTCGACAACAAAACTGAGAAGGTTGCGCAGGACGGCGACCAAGCCCTGATACGTCATTCGCAGATCGCGATGGTCGTAGGTCGGAATTTCAGGCGGCCTGCGGGTGTCGGTCCCATAGGCGGAAATCTCGCCTATCAGCGAAATCAGGTCCCGGTAGACCGTCTCGGGCATGTGCCGGCCGGACATGATCAAATGGCCGATCAGAACCTCGTAGCGGTTCACGACGCCGAGCATCATAAGGTCCATGAGGCCGTTGCGTGTGCTGCTGCCCTGCCCAGCCGCGTTGCTGGCCATCATCTCTCCGCGCTTGCGCAGAAGGCTGCGCACTTCTTCAAGATGCGCCAGCAACGGCTTGCTTGCTGCAACGAAATTCACCGGGGGGATGAAGGTGCCGGAAAGCTGGACAGCACCTTGCGCATCCACACCTTCAATCTCGGCGATCGGCAAATTGGCAGTCTCATCAAGGCTTTCACCTTCGAGGATCAACCGGGCTGTTAGTGTTCCAACCGCGATATTGGCGGGTGGCCGGTCAGCTTCCGCCGTGTTGCGCGCCTCGGACATATGCCGCGTGTAGCGCTATTTGCCTTGCGCTTCGTCGCCGACTTCCAGTCCACCGACTGACTTCAGCGGCACAGCCAGATAGATCTTCTTGCCTTGATGTTCCGATGTGATCTCGCGTGCGCCTGCAACCTTGTGCAAGAGCGAGGTATTGAAAACAGATCCGTCCGGAAAGACGATATCCGCGTCCGCGATCTGAATCTGGCCGATCCGCAAGGCGTCCGGATCAAACTCAAGTTTCCGCACACCCCAGCTGTAGGGCGCCTGGTCTTTTACCCGGTGCTCAAGATTGGTTTCGATCCAGCGGTCATATTGCTGGAGGTGCTGGGGCCGGAGAAACATTCCCTCAAGCCAGAGCGGTTTGCCGCTTGCGTTCAATGCACTCCCCTGCGCTTCTCACCAAGTTTCATGATTCGAACCTAACGGCAAAATACCGACGTTGCGGAGTATCTTCTAATTGATTCCGCTGTGCAAACTCAATTCGTTAGGAAACCCTTGCGGGATCGGTCCTAAAAGACGCCCAACCGGCGGTTTCGAAGCTTTTGTATTCGAACAGCAAGAGTGGTCAGATAGATGACAAACTCGTTTTTCTTTTCTTGTTCGAGTTCGATGGAGTCCTGCCACTGGGCGGATTCAATATCCCGGAATGCAGCGACAACCCCGATGTAACGGGCTTCACTGGAGATGCTGCGGTTGTAGTCGACCGTCTGTCCCGGTGTTAGCTCGTATTCGGCACTTCCGACCAGGTCACCGCCCAAGAGTTTCTTGTCGTTGTCCGCAAAGTCAAAAAAGCTGCCATTTTGAAAGGCCGTCAGCTCTTTCAACTCGTAAACCCGGACCACAACCGGTGCCGGATCGCCGTTTTCGTTGGGGTTTACGTTAGCATCGGCCTGCAGCTCGATCTTGATTGGTGTCGGTTTGGCAACACGCGAACACCCGGCAGAAATGGCAATGGGCGCGGCCAGAAGTCCGATGCACGCTGATCGTCGGGTCAGGCTCATTTCTTCCTCTTATTCCAATAATCGTCGGACATGCGCCGCGCCTGCTCTTCCTGCACTTGCGTAAAGGCTTCCATGATCATCTGCCGCACGACTGCCTCATAGTCCTTGCGCATGTGATCATATGTGCTGCGCGCCGTATCCCACTTGTCGCGACGCCCCCCAAGACTTCTTAGGCGCAATGCGCCGTCGCCGTCACCGGCCTGTGCCAAAGCTTCTGGGGATAATTTTTCAAACATCAATCGCATCGCCCGTTGCATGGCCGACATGATCACCATCGAATGGCTTTGCAAATCCTGAAAAGCGTGACGGGTTGCCTGCGCGGGCGACAGATAGCCTTCGGTCCTCGTCAACAGCATTTCATCCAGTGCCAGCTCGCCGACCTTGAAATACTTGAACGGGTTGTTTTCTTTCGGTTCAATCCGGGTTTCGTCAATCCGGAACTCCGACTTCACGACCTTGCGCGCGGCCATCATCGACACAAGGCCGGACGCCATTTCGCGGACCATGGCACCGACATCCTGAAGGATCTGATCCCGGATCGCTTCGGGAACCTCTGCTTCCGGAAACCCCATGGCCCTCAACAGGATCTGCAGATCCTCGTCACTGCGCGGCCCGGTCGGCATCGGAATGGTCGGGACCTCCTGAACCGATGCAGAGGCTTGCGGCTCTTGAGGGGCCGGAGAGACCGGCATGGGTTGCGGCGGCATCACCTGCGCGGGCATTTGTGGTTGTTGGGCGGCTGCGGGCAACGGTTGAGGCGCCCCGGCCAGCCGGGCTTCGTCCTTATCCGCACCTTTGGCCTTTGCATCGAGCGCTGCAACCCGTTGTTCACGTCGAGCTTTGAGCGCGTCCAGATGAGACAGACCGCCAGCCGTACCTGGCCCGGGCATCGGCGGCATCATTGAAGAAACGGGTGCGTTCAATCCAGCACTCTGCGGCATTGGCGGAAGGGACGCTGATGTGGAGGCCGGCTGGGCCGCTTCCTGTGTTGAGACCAGAGATGGAGCTGGCGAAGCTTGTTGCGCGCCAAAAGAAAAATCGTCCGGGATGGTCGATTGCGCCGCCGGTGGAGGAGCGGCCGGTTGAGACGGCACTGGAGCAGCGCTTTGGGCAACGGGTGAACCTGGAAGCGGGCCGCCTGGAAGAGACGACCAGAAGTCGTCCGGAATGCCGCCGGACGCTGGCGGCGTGGCAGCTGGCGCAGGCGTAGCACTTGGTTGTTGTTCCACCGGCTCGGCCGGCGGCGATGCGACCGGTTGAGGCGGAACGCTGGCGGCGACTGGTTGCGCCGGTTGGGCGATGGGTGCGGCCGTAGCTTGCGGCAGAACTTGCGCTGCCGAGGGTACTGCAGTTGGTGCTTGCGCGCCGGCCTGCATGAAGTCCTGCGGGATTTGCTGCGTGGATACCTGCGGGGCGGCACTCACCGGCTGAGGCGCTGGATCACCGCCCCCAAGATAATCCAGCGGATCCAGAGACTGCTTGCCTTTTGGAGGCGCACCATACGTCTGTCCCGGTGCCAGGAATTGCGCATCCGGCGTAAAATCGGGTTGCGGCTCCAATGCAGCGGCTGGTTGGACCTGTGGCTGTGCGACGGCAACAGGTGCGGATTGCATGGGTTGCTGCGCCGCGACGAGTTCTGCCGTTATTTCATAAGGACCAGCTGTCAGGACAGTCCCCGGCCCCAGCGGAATAGACCGGCCGCGGCCAATTGGCTGCTCCTGTCCAGCAAGAAACGTCCCGTTGGTGCTCTCGTCAATCAGCAAGAATGCGCCACCTTGAAACACAACGCGCGCATGTATGGATGACAAGATCCGATTGGGATCAGGAAGAACCCAGTCACACTTCTTTGAGCGCCCAAATGTTCCACCGGAAGAACCGTACCGGAACTGACTGCCCAAAGCCGCACAGGTCAGGATCAACTCGCTGCTCATGACACCATCAGACCGTTGGATTGTGTTTCGGCAGGCCCCGCTCCAGGCACGTGACCGCTCGCATCCGGCGTAGCATGTTCCAGCTCACCGGTATAGTCCGGTCCGCTTCCCAAAGGCAGGCCCGTCAACTGAACAGGATTTTCCAGTTGGCTGTCTTCCTCGGCATCCAGCCACAAAGAAACACCCAGCCGGATATCGCCGACTTGTCCGGCTGTCACCGTGTCCTCCTTGAAGACAAATTGCAGATCCCAATCGAGTGGGTCCCGCATGACCATAGCCAAGAGTTCGGCAATTTCTGGGTGCCGCTCTCCTCCGGGCATGAACGGTTTGAGTTTTTCATAAGACGCAGGGCCCATCCGGACGGTGAACTTGCCAAGATCGTCTTCAACCTCTTCGCCCAGCACCATGTCCCCGCCAAGAAGGGTATTCCGAACGCCCAACGAGATCTGGCTGTCTTCACCCATCACCACGTGGCGCTTCACATACTCGATGATTTCGCACGGCACCTTGAAGAAGCTCGACAAAACCGATGCAACAGCCTCGGCGGAGTTCGAGTACAGTGACATCAGACCAACATGCGGCAACAGTGCGGATCTTGCGACGGATCCGATTTCCGCCCGGTCCTCGATCGGAAACCCGCACAAGGCCAGGAAGCATTTGGACGTCGCATCAAGACCATGGTCTTCAAACCGGATATAGTGCCGGGAGCGGCGCCAAATCTGATACAAGAGGATCGTCAGGCGGTGATTGAACAGATCCAAAAGATCTTCAAGAGAAGACGGGTTTTCGTCACTCTCGATAATCCGTTCCGTGACGTTCGGCGGTAGCGGCGATGCCGGGCCATAAAGGCCGAGGAAATTCACCCGAATATCAAATTTGTCGCGCGCCTCGTCATAGGAGATCTCGGAGACATCACTGGCACCGAAACTCAATGAGCGGGTGGCACGGAACTGGATCGGTTCATCTTTCGGAGCGTGGCCCGGACCCATTTTGTTGACGTCCGCATGCATCAGGCCGATGAGGTAGACGAGCTGAAAGAATTGGCTGTGCGCAAGGTGCCCGGCAAGAGCTTTGTGTTTTTCCGTTGCCTCGACAACTTCCGTCATAGCTGCGCCGCGCTCCCTTCCTTCGGATCCCAACTCAAGAGCGTGTTGCTGTCGGTCCCTATGATCGAGAGGCGATGCAGACTGTTGATGCTGGCATAGGATTTCAAAAAGCGGTCCAAGACACAGCCGAAGAGATACATCTCCGCCTCTCCGCCCATTTCACTCTCGGCAAGCCGAAGCACAAGTTCATAGGCCCGGACGGGACGGCCATTGCGGAAGATATCGACGCTGCGCCGTTCGAAACTCTTGAAGCTTTGGAGCAAGAGGTCTCGCTGAAGCGCGGCCTGCCGGTCCACATTCGCCCGGAAATCATAGGCCCCGATCACCGTGCGCAATGCTTCGACGTCGATCAGAGATGCATAGTTGCGGGAGAGGTTGGCAATCAGCGTCCAAAGGATCCGGTCATCAAGCGGCGGCGGAACTTCGCCCAAAATCCGGGTGATGTTTGTGAACACAAGTTTGGCCGGTGTCTCCGATGTCGGCTGGTTGACCGACCCAATGCCGAATTTGCTGGCGTGTTCCCCATTGGAGCAGAGCAGATTAAGAGAGATCGTTTCGGTCAGCGGTTCACCGGCTTTGTTTAACCGGGTCACAAACGAGATGTAGTGGTCAATTCCACTGCCGAGAACCGACGGTTTGATGGTCGCCCGGTAGTAGAGCTTGTCCGGATCCGCCCCAGACGTATCATGCGAGAAGGACTCAAACGCCTGATAATCAATCCTTTTGCTGCTGCCTTGCACCCAACCGGTCACGGACAGCACGTCGTGGACGCTGCGCAGTTCGCGGCCGCCAAGCGGCCGCACCGGATACTCACTGCGATCATGCGACACCAGAAGGGCCTGGCCTTCGGCCTCAAACAGATTGACCGCAGGCGTGGTGTTCAACTGAATCTGGTGCGGCATCACCCGGCTGAGGTTGGAAAAACCCTGATTGAAATGAAAGACCAGCTTGAAGCTGTCCGCGGTGACGCGGGCGTATTTCTCAAGGCCGCGGATGCGAACATACATGAATTTTTCAGGGCAGGAGAAGTACTCCTGCATGATCCGGAACCCGTCAAATGAGCCTTCCGGGTACGGAAGGCTCGCTTCGTCACGCTCAAACCCTACCGGTTCCAAAACCACGTCCGCTGTGATCGGGTCCTGTCCCTTTGGCAACAGTTGAACCGACCTCAATCGCTTCATCAGATAAAGGTAAAGCTGTTGCGCCGTGTTGGTCTCGCCTTGCCCGCCGAGATAAAGGGTCAGCGGTGCGGCCGCCAATGCAGCCAAACCTGCACCGGCCGTTTTCGTAAATGACAGTTCGAGCGACGCACTGTCCTTGCGATTGTCCAGGTTGGTATCGCTGATTTCCAGCGGCAGAACATTGAGGTCCAAGGTCGTGCGGAACGGCACCGCTTCACCGTTCATGGAGGCGGTCTTGACCGACGTCCCCTTCGGAACGCGAATAGCCAATTCAGAAACATCCGGTGCGTGCCGGAATTTCAAAGTTGTCATCGGCGGGACAGGCCGCAGGTAATGCGGCCAAATCAGCTTGAGCAGCGAATGCGCCACTTCCGGCATTTCAGCATCCAGCCGCTGACGCAGCCGTCCGACGAGAAACGCAAAGCCTTCCATGAGCCGTTCGACATCGGGGTCTGTCGGGTCATCGGCAAGGTACTTGGACAGGCGCGGGTTTGCCTTGGCAAACTCGGCTCCGAGTTCCTTGAGATAGCTGAGTTCATCCCTGTAGTAGGAATTGACCGACATCCAGCACCTATCCTTTTACGGCTTAAGCAGTGAGGCGCACCTTGCCCGAGCTGTCCAGCACAGAATCAAAACGCACGCGAACCTGCCGCGTACCATATTTCAAGTCTGCCTCAACGTTGAACACAAACTCCAGCGGACGGTTCGGATCCTCAATGGTCCGGACCACCGGATTGCTCAATCGGGGTTCGAATTTGATGATTTGCTGTTCAATATCCCGGCACAGCTCTGCAGCCGTGTCCTTGTGGCTCTGGTTGACGGCGTTGAAGTCCGCCAGCCCATAGTCAGGACGCGTTTCACAGCAGCCAGCCATTGAGTTCAACAGGATGCGCAAGTCGGCGAGAATACTGTCCATCAGCGCCGCCTCATGCTGATCCAGCGACTTGAACTGGTCTTTCAATACATCGCCTTCAAGACGCTGAAAAAGGGAAACCGCCACAGCAGAAGTCCTCTTGAAACAACACAGGGCACCAAACGTTTGGCGCCCTGTGAAAGGTCATTCGTCAAGACACTGACCGACTTAAGCCTTGTCGAGCTTGCCTTTCAAGGACAGTGTGAAGTCTGCCCCCATGTACTTGAAGTGCGGCTGCACCGCCATCGACACGCTGTACCAGCCTGGTTCGCCCGCAACATCCGATACGGTGATCGACGCCTTGCGCAGCGGACGGCGCGAACGCACGTCTGCGGACGGGTTGTCCTGGTCAGATACGTACTGACGGATCCAGTTGTTCAGCTCGGACTGCAGTTCGTTGCGGTCTTTCCAGCTGCCGATGTTCTCCCGCTGCAGCACTTTGATGTAATGCGCCAGGCGGTTGATGATCATCATATAGGGCAGCTGTGTGCCGAGCTTGTAATTCAGCTCCGCATCCTTGGCTTCCGGATTGTTGCCGAAGAACTTCGGCTTCTGAACCGAGTTTGCCGAGAAGAACGCAGCGTTGTCGGACCCTTTGCGCATGGTCAGAGAGATAAAGCCCTGCTCAGCAAGTTCGTATTCCTTACGGTCGGAAACCAGAACTTCTGTCGGGATCTTGCTCTGCAGCTGCCCCATGGCCTCAAAGGTGTGGACCGGCAGATCCTCGACCGCACCCCCTGACTGAGGGCCAATGATGTTCGGGCACCAGCGGAACTTGGCAAAGCTGTCGGTCAGCTTGGTCGCCATAGCAAACGCTGCGTTGCCCCAGAGGTAGTTTTCGCTCTGGGAGCCGGACTCTTCTTCGTAGTTGAATGCCTTGACCGGTGTGGTCTCAGGGCCATACGGGGTGCGCAGCATGAAGCGCGGCATTGCCAGCGCGAAATAACGTGAATCTTCCGACTCGCGGAACGAGTTCCATTTCGCGTATTTCGGTCCTTCAAAAATGGATTCCATGTCCTTGAGGTTCGGGATCTCCTCAAAGGTATCCACACCGAACATCGCTGGCGCTGCCGCGGCGATAAACGGGGCATGCGACATGGACCCAACGCTGGCGCAGTACTGAGCCAGCTTGATGTCCTGTGAGCCCGGGCCGAAATCGTAGTTTGTCACGACAGCGCCAACCGGCTGACCACCGAACTGGCCGTATTCAGCGGTGTAAATGTGCTTGTAGAGGCCGGACTTCACGACTTCCGGGCTGTCTTCAAAGTCTTCCAGAAGCTCGTCTTTGGAGACGCTCATCATTTCGATTTTGATATTCTGGCGGAAATCGGTCCGGTCCACGACGAACTTCAGGCTGCGCCAAGCGGATTCCAGCGTCTTGAAGTCTTCATTGTGGATGATCTGATCGACCTGGTCCGACAGTTTCTTGTCGATCTCGGTGATCATCATGTCGACGGCAGCGCCAGAAACCTGGCTTTGACCGTCGGTCGGCTTCAGAAGTTCGGAAATGAATGCAGCAACGCCCTTTTTGGCGACGTCATAACCATCATCGCTCGGAGCGAGTTTGGTTTCCTGCAAAATCTGGTCAAGCAACGAGGCGTCGAGTTCCTCGGTTTGCGCGCCGGCGCCCTGTTGCTGGTTTTCGGTGTCAGCCATGTTCACGGTCTCTGATCTTGCTGTGGTCCAGGTAAGATGAAATCAGCTGGCGCCGGTTGCGCCGCCGATTTGAACGGCACTTATTCGCCGTCGCCGGAATTGCCGGTCGTCTTGGTGAGTTCAGCCAGAAGTTTTTCGCGGGCAGCTTCATCGCCGAGAACATTCTGGATTGCCTTGCGGAACGCCGGAACGTTACCCAGCGGCCCCTTCAAGGCGACCAACGCCTCGCGCAGCTCCAGAAGTTTGTTGAGTTCCGGTGTCTGACGCACAACGGATTCAGGAGAGAAATCGGCCAGGCTTTCGATCTTCAGAGAAACGGAGAGCTTTTCCTGCTCTTCGCCTTCCTGCTGCTCGACCAGCTTGTTGTCTGTCGACATGTCCAGCTTCAACTCGTGGCTTTTCATCACCTCGTTGAAGTTGTCCTTGTTGATGTTGATCAGGGACCGGTCTTCGACGGGCGTGTCGTCGGGACGCATGGTGTAATCCCCAAGCATGACGAGCTTCAGCGGAAGTTCAACTTCTTCCTTAGCGTCTCCCGTCGCGGGCTTGTACTTGATATTTACCCGCTCCTTGGGAGCGACGGAGGATTCTTTGGACATGCCTTCTCCTTAACGTCAGTCGAGCTTCCGATGTCACTTACGGAAATCATGTTATAAAACTGGTGTTCCCCTGTAGGGGGCACTCTAGAACTGTTTCATGTCAAATCTGTCTAGAAGAGTCTTAAAAAAGACCCCTCAAAGACATGACTTTTTTTTCAAAAGGCACACGACAAATCCACTTTGCGCGGTCAGCGCTTGCCCGTCAACTCGGCAGCCGCGCCAAGGTCCAGTATCGATAAAGTTTCCATGACGGAGGCCTTCAAAGGCACCAAATCATTGTCAGAAATGACCTGACGGATGTTTTTGTGGTTGAGACTACGCCATGAGAGCCGGGCCAATTCGACGACCAAGTCAGGCTCCCAGGCCGCCAGATTCGCATCTTCTGCCGTCTTTCGAAGCCGTGACAATTGAGCAACCAACGGCTGGAGAACATCGAACTGCAGACACAATTCACTCAGCTTCAACTGTCCACGGAACCAGTCCCGCTCCGCCCGGCAGCCGGCGCAATAGTCTTTCAAGACCGCCAATCCCTCAACAACCTTACCGGCCTGAGCCAGGCTGGAGGCCGTTGATGCGGCTTCCGTAAGCGGATCCGCTTTACCACCTGCGCCGCCGCCGGCGGCAACGCTCTCATTGATCCATGCTTTCGTTTCACCGCTCGCAAACGGAGTTCCGTCGCTGAAGGACAGGGACAGCACATCTGGCAAGCGTTTCAAGAACCCGGCCAACTCCCCCTCGACCAACAGACGCGCGGCATCATAGTCGTTGCCGAGCGCGCTCATAGCCTCGCAGATCATGAAATGCGCATCGATCCAGAAGGGCGACGACATGAATGCGCCTTCAGCTGATTGGATCAACCCGAGATGGTTCCCGGCACCCTTCAGCGCTTGCAGTTCAGCAATCCGGTTTTTCTGAGGTGGCGGCAAGCTGGACTTTCCGCTGTTGGCGGGTGGCATCACGGTGATCCGGCCCCAGACAGCAAATCGGGCACACAAATACCCTCTTGGATCCTGCGGCGCGTGTTGCCGGCTGCTGGACGCCATCTTTCCGGCGGCATTGAACAGAGACGTAAATGCTGCATCCGAGTCGCCATCAACGGCAACCTCTGGCACCGCAATTAGTGCAGCGCTCGGGGCTGGCGAGGCTGTTTGTGGCGCGGGTGGTGCAGCCGGCGCCGGTTCAGCAGCCGAGGCAGCAGGCTCCGCTCCAGGTGCCGCATTTGCCGGAGCACTGCCTGATGCCCCCTCACCCGCTGGGCTGGCAGTAGCCTCGCCTCCCGCTTCTTTGGCCTCCTCTGCGGCTTTGGCCGCAGCTTCTGCCTCGGCTTTCTTCCGCGCCTCTTCCTCAAGCACCGATCGCACGTTTTTTGCAATCGGGCGGAGCGCGCGGATTAATGGCCCAAGAGCCGCTTGTGATTTGTTGAATTTCTGTTCAAGAGCGGTATCAAGTTCAAGCAGGTAGTCATGCGCCTGAAGCGCAGCCAGTCCCTGATCGCCCTCTGGCGTCTTTCCCTCGACAAGGGACCCGAGTTTTTCTGCGAACCAGTCGAATGCCCCTGCCCGGCCACGTTCGCGGCGCACCGGCGGCGTCATGTCTTCCCAATGGTCCTTGGACATATCTTCGAGGATCTTGACGCCAATCGCGAGGCCCTTGAAATCTTCCTCCAGAAAAAGACCGTAGGCGAGCCGTGTCGCCAGAACTAGATCCTTCGAATTTTCCTTCAAGACATCGACGGTCTTCTCGTTGAGCATCTTCCAATTGACGGCGGATGGCCCATCGATCTCCATCTTCCGGAATTCGGCTTCAAGCTCCTCAAATTCGGGACTGTCGCGGAACTCTTCCTGCCCATCCGCATTCGCCAGTGCGACCTTGCCGACCTCTGCCCGCGGATCGGACAACTCAGGAATTACAATCTCTTCAGCCATTGGAGTATTCCCTTGTCACGGCCCGCAGCATCATGGTCTTCCAGCATCCCACTTCGTCACAGCCAGATCACCGGTCCAGGCTCGGACCATATACCGCCACGTCATTGACAGGAAACACCTGTTGCGTTCTTCATTTCATAAGATTTTCATGCTTCAAGGGAAATCCACGCACTGGCGAGTTTCAGCCCCCTAATCAATCCTGTGGAAGGTATGGTCCAAATGGCGGATGCGGCGCATCTCACGATCGACGACGAAACGGTGGACGGGATTCGGATCATTTGCCCCAAAGGCAAACTAGAGACCCTGTCGGCAAAGGACTTTGAAGCGCATCTCAAGTCAGCCGCCCAAGAGAGCGATTCCAGCCTGCTGATCGACATGAGCGGCGTGGATTATGTCACCAGTTTTGGTCTGCGGTCCTTGTTGATCATCACCAAACAGATCGCCCCGGCAGGACGCAAACTGATCCTCTTCGGCGTCAATCCATCGGTCCATGAAGTCCTGAAGATCTCCGGCTTCCTCAAGATCCTCAGCGTGGTTGAGGGGCGCGATGATGCACTGGCAGAGATCCGGGGCTAGCTGGCTTTATGCGCGCTCAGCGCCCTAGAAGGAGGCCGGGTGTATGACATCGGTTCTCGGGACTTTGGAAGTTGCGAACGAATTAGACGAACTCTCCAGGATCTACACCTTTCTGGACGACCTTGCTGCACGCCACGGTCTTGATGACCACATCCGCCGTCATCTGTCTTTGATCGTAGAAGAGCTTTTTTCCAACACTGTGTCCTACGGCTATCCAGAGGTCGTGGCTGACACCATCAAAACCGAACTCACCAAAGAGGGTGACAGTCTCATCTTGACCCTGGAAGATCACGCGACTTCTTTCGACACCGGGATTGCGCCTGTCCTCGATATGACAGAGATGTCCGCCGAGGACATGTCAGTTGGCGGATTGGGGCTCTTTCTGGTTCATCAGGTGTCTGAAGAGGTGTCGCATTCCCGGAAAGACGGCACCAATACGACGCGGGTTGTCTTGCGGTTGGGCTCCAACGGATCCGATCAGAATTGAAATTCAATCATTGAATAGTCATCCGGCAACTCGGATTGACCAGACTTTTTCTGAACCCACTCCAGGATATGTGAGGGTATGGAGCCGTTTGCGGCAAGCGCCGCATTGGCCAGACCTTCAAGGCTTAAAACATCGCCTTCAAGATCATCCACCTCAAAGGTGCCGTCACTCAAGACCAGCAACCGATCTCCTGATCTTACTGATACTTCGGACTGGTCGAACGTCATATCTTCAATGGCGCCGATCACCATGCCTTCGCTCGTTCCAATGAGCGAAAACGCCCCAGCGTCCTTGACTGCTGGCAACAGAACAGCTGCCGGATGCCCCCCGGACGCATAAGACAATTTACCGGTCGACCTTTGAAAAACGCCGTACCAGATGGTGAAGAACATGTTGTTCTGCCGTTCCATTGGGAAGGCGTTGTTCAACTTGAAAAGCACATCGGAGGGGATCCGGAAATCTGTTTCCGGCAGCGCGCAAGAGCGCAACACGTTGATAATCGAAACAGAGAGTAGAGCTGCACCAACACCGTGTCCGCAGACATCGATCAGGTAGATGGCAAAATGATCGCTATCGAGGTCATGATAGCCGAAGGAATCGCCACCAAGTTCCGTTGACGGAACCAAAAGCCAGTCCGCTTTCGGGCCTGCCGACCTCGGCTCCGGCAGGATCGACAACACATACCGGCCCGCGTCGGCCAACTCAGCCTCAAGCCGGCGCTGGGTTTCCAGAAGCAGCTGATTGTTCTCGGCAAGCTGATCTTCCACGGCCTCGCCGTGTTCGATGGTCGCTTCATAAAGAAGCTGCAGATCTGCATGCTCGGCTTTCAACTCTGTCAGCTCGGCGCGCAGGGCTTCCAATTCATCTTTCATAGATGCGCTGTACCCGCCGGTTTGAGAATCAGATGAAAACGAATCCGTCATTTTCCGTTTCTAACAACAGTCAGAGTTTTCCGCCGCGCTTCCCGCAGCCGTTCAGCTAGTCATTTAACGGCGTTTGTTGGTTTTGGAAATACACTGCCCACAAGCAGCGAAAAATCAACATTCCCCAGATGCTTGCGGATAGATCAGACCCGTATCTTGTCACCTATCAGAATAACTGCCAAAAGCCGTGATAATTCATACTGGTTGACACTCAAAGTTCAAACAGTTGAACTAGGTATGGGGCTAATATTTACCATTCTGGTTGGATCTAGCTTAACGATTTCGACGTCATACTTCCTGCCGCGGTGATAGGGAGCCGCAGTCATCTGTGTTCGGAAACTAAAACTGAGCGCAAATTTCGGCGTCAATAATGGAGTTTGGGCGACGTGTCATATTCGAACGTCAGCGGAGCGGGCGAAACGCCGATGATCGAGATCGATCTGGATGTTCGCGATTTTTCTTCAAACTGGGCCAACTGCGATCTTGTTTCGAGCTACGTCTCCCGAATGGTTTGTCACAACCGTCTCGATTCCATGCTGTTTGCCAATCTTTATTCATCCGCGCTCAATGAGCTGATGGAAACAGCGTTCCACAGACACGGAAACGACGGCAAGGTCGTGTGCCGGTTCAAACGCCGTGAGAATTCGGATCGCATCGAGATCGATATGCCCGGCAGCGAAGATATCGCGCGCTTTTACGATGACGCGGTCGCCTTGACCAAGCGGCCAGACAAGGACGCCATCTATCTGGATCGCCTTTTCTCAGTAGAGAACCCGGATAGATCCCTCGGTCTTTTGGAGCTGAGTGTCGATTATGGGGCGGAGTTCAACCTGACCCGTGACCAATCAAACAACCGTATTTGCCTGACGGCCGATCTTGTTTTCGAGGATAATGCATCGTGACTTCCCCAGCGACTGGCCACGCATTCGATTGGCGTTTCAATGAAAACGATCAAGAATTCTCTCTGCAAGGCAGCTTGCGGCCGCAATCCGCCGATGAGCTCAATGGCTGCATGGAGGCCCTCGATTCTGCAACGTCCACCGTCAAAGGCCGGCTCTATCTGAACGTCCGCCGCCTCGTGCGTATGAACAACGTTGCCTTTCAGGCGATTGCCCGGCACCTGGTCGATACTTGCGTTAACCGGCCAGACCTGAACATCCAGGTAACGACGTCAAGCTGTGTTGGATGGTCAACACGCAAATTCCAGGCTTTAGAAAGCGCGAACCAGAACATTACGGTCAGTGAGTACGACAGCGACTTTTATCCTGGGCAGACCTTCCTGGAAGAAGGTGGTTTCATTCCGATCCTGCGGACCCAAACCAAGCTGACCTGGCACCACGAACGCGAGATCCTCGGCCGTCATGGCTTGAAACCCGGCATGCAGATGGCGGACATCTGTTGCGGAATTGGTGATTTCGCTGTTCTGGCGCAAAAGGAATACGAACTCGGCCGGCTTGTCGCGCTCGATCACTCAAAATCGAGCCTTGATTATGCGCGTAAGGTTGCCGCCGAATTTGGCGTAAAGGGTATTGAGTATGTTTATGGCGATGCCTCCGAGATGCTTCTGGAAAGCAACCAGTTCGATTTCGTCACTTGCCGCCATGCACTTCAGGTTTTTGATCATCCGGAAGAGATCCTGAAAGAACTCTACCGGATCTGCAAGCCGGGCGGCCGGGTCTACATCACCAACGAGAAAAACTCGCACTGCCTTGGCGAACCGCGCTCTGAAACCATTCAGTGGACCTATAACGAGGTCGCCAAGCTCTGGGACCACTTCGATATGGATATCGAGCTCGGCCCCAAGAGCCGGCGTTATCTGATCGACGGCGGGTTTGAAGACATTAAGATGGAAAGCTTCATGGTCACCAACCTTGACGGCAATCCACAAGACTTCGCAGACATCATCCAATCCTGGGAAAACGTTTATGCCGGCCAAATGGCCGTTGAGCGTGGTGACAGTCCGGAACAAATTGCCCGTTTCCGGCAAGGTTTCCAGGATCACATTTTTGCTGCCCTGCACCCCAAAGGCTACGCTGGTTGGCCAATCTGGGTTGCCTCTGGACGGAAGCCTCTATGACACAGACCCAGTCTCCCGCGACCGCGGACAAGGCCGATCAGGAAGAAGAGATCGGCCGTTTTTCCCGGCACAGTTTTCGCGCCAAGTTCCTGCTTGTGGTCGGGGCGGCCGTGTTGTTCGACATCATGCTTGCAGGCGGTGTTGCCATCTGGAACGTGCAACGGCTTTCCAGAGATGCAACCGCAACTGTGAGCCAGGGTCTGACCGAAGCCACGCAGGAATACCTTAACACCTATATCGACACGACAGCGCTTCGCACGAACCTCCTGCTCGATCAGACATACTCTGAAGTTGAGACCCTCGGCAGCTCGCTGCAGGCCTTGATCGATCATCCGGAGACGGAAATCCGGATCGGCGAAGCGGTGGAGAGTGACCCGGAACTGGGCGATCAGGACATCACCTTTGATCCACAAGGCGGTTGGGCTCAGAACCTTGCTGGTCCGTCTGTTGTCAGCATCTGGGGCTATTTGCTTGATGATGAGGGCAACCTCCTGCCCGGCGCCAGAGAGGAAGTCATTGACAGCGCCGCCTTCAACCTGGTGGCCCCTGCCCTGATGTCATCGGGTTCGCAGAAACTGCAGATGTACTATGTCGGCCCCAAAGACACACCGATCATGCGGACGACGCCCTATACCACTCAGGCGCAAACCTTTGATCGGCTGTATCCAGGCCACAACGAAGACAACTTTTGGGATTTCTTCTTTCCCGGCGTTTATGAGGGCTGGCAGAACTGGATCAGCGACCCCTCTTCCCGTCCAGTCGACCGAAACATTGTTGCAACAGAGCCTTACATCGACGCGATCACCGGCGCTCTGATTGTCAGCTTTTTCGAACCGCTGTGGACCCAGGACCGGTCTGACGTCGCCGGGATGGCGGCTGTTGATGTAACGCTCGACCAGTTCGGCGAATTGGTTGAGAACGTGCAGATTGCTGACACGGGCTTTGGCTTCCTGACCAGCTCCGCCGGCAATGTGATTGCTGTGAGTGAAGTTGGCGCGGAAAAACTCGGCCTCATCTCAGTCGATGCCACGGGTCAGGGCGTAACCGGGATCAACCGCTTCTTGAACCAAAGCCGGTATCCCGCGATCGCCAATTTGTTATTGCCAAATGATGCCAACACCGTGATCAAAACCCTGGAGATCGATGAGGGGGACGGGCCTGAAAACTTCATCGTGGTTTTGAAACGCCTCGACCCGGTGAACCTCTGGAACGGCTCCACAATTGTCTCAGAGAGCCTGACTCTCGGCTTCCTCGTTTCTGAAGGGGAAATGTACGAAACGCTTGGCGAGGTGCAAGAGGAGATCTCCGACGCCACCCGCAGCATCGTTCAATGGCAGATCGCAGCCCTGCTGATCAGCTTGGTGATCGTGTTTATCGCCGTTTATGCGATTTCTGGCCGGATTACCGCTGGCCTAAGCGCCCTTGCAGACGCCGCTCGCGCCCTTCAAAACAAGGACTATTCCGTCCGGGTGAAAATCCCGAGCAAGGATGAGGTCGGTGCCGTGGGCACGGCCTTCAACCGGATGGCTGAGGAAATCAGTTATCATACGGAAAATCTTGAAAAACTGGTCGAAGAGCGCACCGGCAAACTGGAAACCGCCAACAAGGAAATCGTTGCGCTCAACAAGCGTCTCCAGAACGAAAACCTGCGTCTTGGCGCTGAACTCGATGTGGCGAAACGCATTCAGGAGATGGTGCTGCCGCGGCGCAGTGAACTGGAAGGCATCGCCCAAATCGAAATCGCTGCCTACATGGAGCCGGCGGATGAAGTCGGCGGCGATTACTATGACGTTCTCCATGACGGCGGCCGGGTGAAAGTTGGCATCGGCGACGTGACCGGGCACGGGCTGGAAAGTGGCGTCCTGATGCTCATGGTGCAGTCTGTTGCCCGGGCCTTGCAGGAAAAGGGCGACAACGACCCGATTGCTTTCCTCGAAGTGCTCAACCGGGCGCTTTACAAGAACATTGCGCGGACCAACTCCGACAAGCACATGACCCTCGCCTTCGTTGATTACGAGGATGGGAAGGTCACGCTCTCCGGGCAGCATGAGGAAGTGCTGATTATCCGGGCAAATGGCGATGTCGAACGGATCGATACGGTCGAACTTGGTTTCCCGGTTGGCCTGGAAGCGGACATTGCACCATTTGTGCAAACCGAAGTCCTGAATTTCGGTCCGGATGATGTTCTTCTGCTGCACACGGACGGTGTGACAGAGGCGGAAAACCCTGACGGCGTTCTTTACGGCTTCGACAGGATGTGCGCCTGTGCCAAAGCCAATGCCGGCAAACCAGCCAAAGCCATTATTGAGGCGATACTGGCAGAAGTTAAAGCACACATTGACACACAAAAAATGTTTGATGACATTACCCTTGTGGTGATGAAGCACAGGTAGGCTATGACAGTGACATTCGGACACGCCGAGCTGACGAATGGGCCGTCAGCAACCACGCTCCACATCACCCTCGCCGCAGAACCGCTGGAGCTGAGCTGGCAACACTGCGGAACCACCTCCGATTTTCTTGGCGATTATTTTGCAAAATGCTGTGCAAAGGGGGTCGATCAGGTCGACGCCCGGCACAGCATCGGCTACTTGCTGAACGAAATATTGGAGAATGCAGTGAAGTTCCGCCACGATGGCAACATCGAGATCAGCTGCTCACTGGACGGAAATCATTTCGAATCCGAGATTTCCAATGTGATTGATCCGGCCACGGCGGAGAAGTTTCAGGAGCTCTTGACGGAAATCCTGGCACGGGATCCGGGCGAACTTCTTCTGGAACGCATTGAAGCCAACGCGACCGATCTGGACTCCTCCGGGTCCGGACTTGGGCTTTTGACGCTAATGAGCGATTATGATGCAAAACTCGGCTGGCGCTTCACGCCGGATGCCAGTAATGGTTCGGTCAACTTGAAAACTGTAGCTGCGCTGACATTCTCCTGAGCGCATACATAATTCCGAGGGAACGATTAGAATGGAAATCAGCACCAACGACTACCGTGTCTGGGCAGAAGGGTCGAAGATCCATTATGAAGGCACGATGCGTCTGTCTGGTACGGAAGCGTATGCGCCAATCCTGGAACTCATGAACAATGTGCTCGATTCCAAACCGGAAGAAATCGTACTTGACCTGACCGGTCTGGAATTCCTCAACAGTTCCGGCATCAACCTCCTTGCAAAGTTCACCATCGAGATCCGCAAGCAACCGGAAATCGGTGTGCGTGTTCTCGGCTCCAAAGCCATTCCGTGGCAGTCCAAGTCCCTGCGTAACCTTCAGCGTCTGCACAAGTCTCTCGAGCTGCAAATCAACTGACGGCTGCACATCGCAGCGGCCGGGAAACTGGACATGATCAGCGGACGCCACATTCCCGGAACACGAAAAGCCCTCATGGCACTTTTGTGCCTCGGGCTTGCCGCGTGCCAGACCTCGACCAATCCTGAATTCAAAAGCACTTATGTCGGCAAGCCGTCGGCAGATTTCTTCCTCAAATACGGTCCGCCATCCGACGTGATTGCCTATGACGCAATCCCGAAAGGAGCCGATCCGATCAACTACCCGGGCGGAGATCCCAAGGAGCTCGTTTATTATTGGTCGTCCATCAACGAGCGGACCTATACGGAAAAGAAGAACCCGAAGCCGCTGACAGACGAATGCAATCTGGCGATCCTGACGCGGGCTGACGGCAAAATCCTCCGGATGGAAGTCCAGAGCACTTCCATGCCGCTTGAGAAGGTGAAAGCGTACTGCGAGACCATCGTCGAGTAGCCGGCACCTGCACTCTGTGATTTCCCTCTACATTTCCGGTGTTTCGACACCGTTGAGGCGGGCCCAAATTGCACTGTGTCACCCAACGTGACCCGACTTATTTCCTATGCAAATTTTCGAATACGACGAAACAATTGTTTCAGAAATTGACAATCAAAAAAACAAATGAAACAGTGCGCGCATGACATCTGCGCGACCACAAATCCGGGCTGCCATCACAGCAAATTACGCTGACCTCAGCGAGACCTTGCGGACGGCCGCGGATTACCTTGCAGACAACCAACTTGAAATCGCAACGCGCAGCCTGCGGGCGATCGCCGCCGCCAGCGGTGTCTCCCCTGCCAGCTACACCCGGCTCGCGCGGGCTATCGGTTTTACCGACTACGAAGCCTTGCGCGAACAGGCGCGGATGGAACTGAGCCAGCGCGGCAGCAGTTTTCAGGACAAGGCCCGACAGCTTCGAAACGAGGCGGATCAGCCCTTGTTACCCCGTCAGGCGGCTGCCTGTGTTGACAACATCAAGGCGCTCGTCGACGACATTGATCCGGTTCGGCTGGAACAGGTTGTCGACTGCCTGTCAAAGGCGCGCAGAACCGTTGTTGTCGGCGCGCTCGCTTCAGCCGGCTTTGCCGATTACTTTGCGTATCTCGCCAACTGGTTCAATGATCGCTGGATCGTGGCAGGGCGCAATGGCGCGTCGCTGGGCGGTGCACTTGCAAGTCTGACCAAGGACGATTGCATCGTGATCGTGTCTAAACACCCCTATGCCCACCGCTCGGTCCGAGCGGCGGAACTTGCAGCAGAAAATGGTGCGAAAGTGATCGTCCTGACCGACAGTCATGCGTTTCCAGGGTTGCAATTCGCAGACCATCACTTCATTCAGCGCACTGAAAGTCCACACTTTTTCTCATCTTACGCGGCCACGCTCGTTCTCATTGAGACCATTACGGGCATGCTGGTCGCGCGAGCCGGTTCCGAGGCGGAAGCCCGGATCCAAAATGTCGACAGGCACAATCGCTTGCTCGATGAACTTGAAAATGTCTAGGGTGGTTGGACCGCTCTGGAACAAAAACTGAAATAGAGGGAAGCCTAGTCAAATGATGATGAAACTGAACCTTGCAGGTGCTGTTCTTGCGACCAGCATCGCCTTCACCGGCGCAGCTGCCGCGGAAGAATTCATCACCATCGGCACCGGCGGTGTCACAGGTGTTTATTACCCGACCGGTGGCGCAATCTGCCGCCTGGTGAACCGGGATCGCAAAGACCACGGCATCCGCTGCTCGGTCGAATCCACTGGTGGTTCTGTGTACAACATCAACACCATCCGTGAAGGCGAGCTGGAGTTTGGTGTTGCCCAGTCTGACTGGCAGTTCCATGCCTACAACGGCACATCCAAGTTCGAAGACAAAGGTCCGTTCGAAGAGCTGCGCGCTGTATTCTCCGTACACCCGGAGCCGTTCACTGTTGTGGCTCGTGCAGATTCCGGCATCAAGACCTTTGATGACCTGAAGGGCAAGCGCGTCAACATCGGCAACCCGGGTTCCGGTCAGCGCGGCACCATGGAAGTTCTGATGGAAGCCAAAGGCTGGACTGCGGACGATTTTGCGCTCGCAACTGAGCTGAAAGCTGCCGAGCAGTCCGCAGCTCTGTGTGACAACCAGATCGATGCCATGGTCTACACCGTTGGTCACCCGTCCGGTTCCATCCAGGAAGCCACAACTGCCTGTGACTCCGTGCTCGTGACCGTTGGCGGCGACGCTGTCGACAAGCTGGTTGCTGACAACAGCTACTACCGCACCGCCACGATCCCGGGCGGCATGTACCGCGGCAACGATGCTGACACCGGTACCTTCGGTGTAGGCGCAACCTTCGTGACCTCTTCCAACGTGTCTGAAGACACTGTTTACACCCTGGTCAAGTCGGTCTTCGAAAACTTCGATGCCTTCAAGAAGCTGCACCCGGCATTCGCCAACCTGAAGCCGGAAGAAATGGCTCAGGACGGTCTGTCCGCTCCGCTGCATCCAGGTGCTGCGAAGTACTACAAGGAAAAAGGCTGGATCAACTAATCCGACCTTCTGAAACATGGGCCCGGGGGCAAGCTCCCGGGCCTTTTGTCAGCACAGCCATGCCACACAGAAGATCGCGTGCTGTTTTCAAAACATGTCTTTGTCCCGAGCAGCTTCGCTCATAGAATCTTGGGAATTATCGGACCGGCAAATTGGGGGCCGGACAAACGGGGGAACTATTGATGTCTGAAGAGTATCAGGCGAACAAAAAGGCCGGGTCGAGTGGCCTGTCTGAAGAAGAACTTCAGGAAATGGTCGCAGCGTCCGATTCCGGGTCGCGGAATCCAGCCGGCCCGATCGGGTTGTTTCTGGCAGCCGTGGCTTTGGCATGGTCGGCATTTCAGGTTCTTCTTGCCTCTCCCCTGTCCAATTACATCCTGCCGAGCGATCTGATCAACAACAGCCGCCAGGTCCACCTCTCATTTGCAATCTTCCTCGCCTTCATGGCCTACCCGGCCTTGAAGAGCAGCCCTCGCCATCACATCCCAATCCAGGATTGGATCCTGGCCCTTTCCGGTGCGTTCCTCGCGCTCTACGGCCTCTTCTTTTATGAGAAAATCGTCAACAACGGCGGCCTTGCGGACGACGTCGACAAATGGTTTGCGCTCGCAGGCATCCTGATCCTGTTTGAAGCTGCACGCCGGACCTTGGGTCCTGCGATGGCCATCGTCGCCACCATCTTCCTCCTTTATGTCTTCTTCGGCTCCTCCCAGTGGGTGCCTGAAGTCATGCGCTGGAAAGGCGCTTCGCTGCAAAAGGCAATGAGCCATATGTGGATCACGTCGGAGGGGGTCTTCGGGATTGCCCTTGGCGTCTCCACCAAGTTCGTCTTCCTGTTTGTTCTATTCGGCGCCCTGCTCGATAAGGCGGGTGCGGGGAACTACTTCATTAAGATGGCCTTTGCAGCGCTCGGCCACCTGAAAGGCGGCCCGGCCAAGGCGGCCGTCGTGGGGTCAGCCGCAACAGGCCTTATCTCTGGCTCGTCCATCGCGAACGTTGTGACCACCGGTACTTTCACCATTCCGCTGATGAAGCGGGTTGGCTTTACAAATGAGCAAGCCGGTTCCGTTGAAGTTGCGTCGTCCGTGAACGGGCAGATCATGCCACCTGTCATGGGTGCTGCCGCCTTCCTGATGGTGGAATATGTCGGCATTTCCTATGTCGAGGTGATCACCCACGCCTTCCTGCCGGCGGTTATTTCCTACATTGCATTGGTCTACATCGTGCACCTGGAAGCGGTGAAGCGGAACATGCCGACCATCGGCCATAAAACCGTATCCACCTTACGAACTGTCCTGGGCATGTTCTTCTTCTTCGCAGGCTTTGCTGCGCTTTGTTACGGCCTCAAGTTCCCGATCGGCTGGATCACGGCCCTGGTGCCAGATGGCGCCAGCTGGATCCTCGCCGTTCTGGTTTTCGTAGCATACCTCGTGCTTCTGAAGCTCGCAGCAAGCGTTGACGATCTGCACCCGGATGATCCAAACGCCAAGGACATTGTCCTTCCGGAGATCGCGGACATCTACAAGTCCGGCCTTTACTACCTCCTGCCGATCGTTGTGCTTGTCTACTTCCTGATGATTGAGCAGAAGTCTCCGGGCCTCTCCGCCTTCTGGGCAACCACCCTTCTCTTCGTCATCCTTTTGACCCAGCGGCCGATCAAGGCGATCTTCCGCGGCGAAAACAAGATGGTCGAAGAGTTCAAGGAAGGCGTTGTTGATCTCGCCAAGGGCATGATCGACGGGGCCCGCAACATGATCGGCATTGGTCTGGCAACAGCCACCGCCGGCATCATTGTTGGTACTGTCACTTTGACCGGTATCGGACAGGTGATGGCCGACCTCGTCGAGCTGGTCTCTGGCGGCAATCTTGTTCTGATGCTGGCCTTTGTCGGACTTCTCTCGCTGGTCCTCGGCATGGGACTTCCGACCACGGCGAACTACATCGTGGTGTCCTCGCTGATGGCCGGTGTTGTCGTTGAACTCGGCGCCCAATCCGGCCTGATCGTGCCGCTGATCGCGGTTCACCTGTTCGTCTTCTACTTCGGCATCATGGCGGATGTGACCCCCCCCGTGGGCCTTGCGTCCTTTGCCGCGGCCGCGGTGTCGGGCGGTGATGCGATCAAGACCGGCTTTACGGCGTTCTTCTATTCCCTCAGAACCATCGCCCTGCCGTTCGTCTTCATCTTCAACACCGATCTGCTTCTGATCGACGTTGGCTGGGGACAGGGCATTTTGGTCTTCATAATGGCAACGATAGCCATATTGGCCTTCACGGCCGGAACCATGGGCTATTTCGTCACCCGCTCACGCATCTATGAGAGCATCGCTCTGGTGCTTGTTGCTTTCATCCTGTTCCGTCCGGACTTTTTCATGAACCGGATCCAGCCTCCGTTCGAGATTGTTCAACCGACCAGTTTCGTTGAGGCCGTCGGCAAGGCGAACCCGGGAGATGAAATCCGCATCACCGTGAATGGTCCCGACTTCGATACAGGATCTCAGGCGGAAACGACCTTCATCCTGACCGTCGGTGATGAGCCGGATGCGGAAGCCCGCCTGTCCGCTGTTGGTCTGACCGTCTTTGATGAAGACGGCGTGATGAAAATGGATGAACCCTTCCCGGGCACACCGTTCTTCGAAACACTCGGCAACTTCGATTTCTACGGCGATGACCCGGTCCAGATCGCAAAAGCCCAGGTGTCTCTTGAGCAAATGCCGAAGGAGCTGATCTACATCCCGGGCCTTCTGCTGCTTGGCCTGATCTATCTGCTCCAACGCCCGCGGGCCCGTGTCGAGCGCAAGGAAATGGAAGGAGCTCCGGCATGAACAAGACCATTCTTTGCGCGGTCGATATCTCTCATCCGGAAGACCGTGAGGTCCTTCAAACGGCAGATAAGCTCGCCCGGCTCGACAACGCCCAGCTCGACGTGATCACCGTGGTGCCGAATTTCGGTGTGACGCTTGTAAGCTCCTATTTCGATGAGAACTTTCAGGATCAGATCGTCAACGAGACACAGGAAAAACTCACCGACATTGTCGGCAGTGTCTTGGGCGAAGAGCGCAACAAGGAGATCCGTCACGTTGTGGCGACGGGCTCTATCTACGAAGAGATCCTGGAGCTGGCCAAACGGACCAACACGGATCTGATCGTGATTGGCGCCCATAAACCACAGCTGCGTGAGTTCCTGCTTGGGCCAAACGCGGCCCGCGTCGTCCGGCACTCCAAGTGTTCGGTCTACGTCGTCAGGGTCTGATCTGACAGTGCAGGCCGGGGAGGCGCCGAACGCGCCTCCCCGGCCTTCAAATCTCTACAGTCTGCTGGCGCTATAGGTCTCTATCCAACCTTACGTGTGCAGTCTTGGATCAAGCGCAAAGCGCTCTTGACTAACGTCTTCATAGTAACCGACTGCCCGTTCAGCATCGAAGATCAAATTCCAGCTGTGCCGGGACACGGTCGAAGGAACGAGTGCGAAGATGTGATCCCTTAACAACTGATCCCCAAACGCCTGCTGTCCAGGACCATGGCTGCCTGGAACGAGCCAATTCGGGTTTGGCACATTATCGGGCTGGACAACCCGGACCGTGGACAAATCGCTGACTTCAGCCGACGTCAGAACATGGGGTGCCGTATCCAGCACTTTAAAGCCTTTGTGAACGGCAACCTCGATGATCGCTGTTGACGGATCGACGGATGTGTAAACAGCGCGGACACCTTTTGAATTCCATCGCCCGCCAACGTGAAAAGCTCCCTCACCGCTGTGCCATGTGCCGGAATGCCGCTGCTGATCGAGCCGCCAGAACCTTAAACATCCCGACCCAAGCGGCGGGATCAATGGGGTCACGTGTAAACCCCGTATTCCAATCGCGTCAGATAGGTTTCAACGGCTTCCGCACCAGCTGCCGAGGCCAGCAGGTCAATGGGCCTGCGATTGTCCAGCCCGATGGCTGGTTCCAGGATCCAGGCTTCCGCAGCCCCCTGGTCTCCCAAGATATCCGTTGCCTGCGCGATAATCTCAGCGAACCGCCAGGCACGGCTGCTTTGTTCTGGTGACAACAGCCTGTGCTTTGTATCAGACTTCCGCCGTTGCAATGTCCGGATGCTGATACCAATCGCCTTGTTCAGAACATCACCGGTCGACAACACGCGCACACCTTCGACAAGATGCAGAAGTGACTTGGCAGGAATGCCGTCGACGATCACATCATGTGCATCCAGGGAATTGTGCACAGACCTTTTCATGAGCTTTCTACCACCCAGAAGGCGATAAGCCTTGGCCGCTTCGCTTTCTTGCATTTGCGGTGCAAGGCCGTCTTCGCTGACCATGTTGTGAGTTTCAGCGATTGAAACCATCTGACCCTCCACTACGTCAAGTGTCGCATGTAAAATGTCATTTGACGCAATTTTTTTCAAGACGGCGGTGCAAACCTGTCCTTAGCGGTCCGGTTAATTCAACTTCTTGAAGCGGACATTCTGGATGTTGAGCGGCCCAACGGGCGTCATCAGGCTGGCTCTGTAAAGCAGGAGATACGGTTTGCCCGGCACCTCGGCCAAGTGGATCTCCATTGAGGTATTGGCTTCCAATTGCTGGATGGTCCTCCGGTTCGGCCTATGACCAGCAATCGCCTTATACCGCGCAGAGCACGTGAGGACGCCACCGGAATAGCCCTTCCTGCCACCGCGTTTTTGATATTTTGTCTTGTAGTCGAGCACGAGGTCGTAGCGGTCGCGGCCGTCATAAATCGGGATAGTACGCTTGCAGCTGTCCGGGTGCAGGCCCTTCGGTGCTGGCAACAAAACCGCGGTTAGAGGATCACTGACGCCGCGCTTGTGTGCATCGGTCACCTTGATCCGCTCGTTCATCCGGTCTTGGGCTGGGTGGATCTTGGTGCCCGTGACTGCGCCATTCGCCATCGAGAGTGAAACCGTGTTCGGCTTGCCATCTTCTTCCGCCTGCATAGAAAACGAAGCGGGGCTCAACCCTTGCGGCGATACCGAACCCGTTGCGAGCACATTGCCGGAGCCATCAGACACAAAATTGCCGAAGGCTGCCATCTTGCCCTGCCCGTGGATCTTGTAGGATTGATCCTGAAGATCGACGGAAAGCGCGCCCTCGCCGATCTTCAAACCCGTCAGCGAGATGTCGTATTTCACATAAAGGCTGCTCGCCTCCACCGGCATGGCAACAAAGCAAAGTGCTGCGGCAAGTGATTTCAGGTGCATCGGGCTCCCCTTCGTTCCGGCTCCTCATCATTTCTGAAAGGGAGACTGCCCGATGATTTGGGCGCCAGTACGGAGAGTTGGTTCATCTGACATTCATCTTACAAGCGCCCCCACACACCTGATCGTTCAAAGAACGTTGCACAACGTTCCAAAGATCTACGGATTTGGAAAGGATGCTGTTGCATTACCTCCGCTGGCGCCTATCTGATCGTAATAATGCGATGACTTGTTGTGTCACACCGTTTCATCGTGACGAGATCGACCAATATCCGGTTCTGGAGACATTGACCAAATGAGCGATACGACCACTTACACCCCGCCGAAAGTCTGGACCTGGGAGCAGCCGAGCGGCGGCCAGTTCGCCAGCATCAACCGGCCGGTCTCCGGTTCCACGCATGAGAAGGAATTGCCGGTTGGCAAGCATCCTTTGCAGCTCTATTCGCTTGCCACTCCAAACGGCGTCAAGGTCACCTTGATGCTGGAGGAACTGCTCGCGCTTGGCCACAAGGGCGCGGAATATGACGCATGGCTGATCAAGATTGGTGACGGCGATCAGTTCGGAAGCGGCTTTGTTGGCGCAAATCCGAATTCCAAGATCCCGGCCCTGGTCGATCACAGCACACCTGCCAAAACCCGCGTCTTCGAATCTGCGTCGATCCTGATGTATCTCGCCGAGAAGTTTGGAGAATTCCTGCCGGCAGAAGGCCCTGAGCGGACAGAAACCCTCAACTGGCTGTTCTGGCAGATGGGCTCTGCGCCCTATCTCGGCGGCGGTTTCGGTCACTTCTACGCCTATGCGCCGGAGAAATTCCAGTATCCGATCGACCGTTTCTCCATGGAAACGAAGCGGCAGTTGGACGTGCTGGACAAGGCGCTCGCCGAGCGGCCCTTCATTGCGGGCGAAAAATATTCGATCGCTGATATGGCAATCTGGCCGTGGTACGGCGGGCTGGTGTTGGGCCGTCTTTACAGTGCAGCGGAATTCCTATCCGTCCATGAATACAAGAACCTCGTTGCATGGGCCGAAAAAATTGATGCTCGTCCGGCAGCAATCCGCGGGCGCATGGTCAACCGGGTCTTTGGGGACGAAAGCGGTCAGCTCGCTGAACGGCACGATGCCTCCGACATTGACGCGCAGTTGGAGATTGCCAAGGCCGCCGCTGAATAAACGGCTTTAGAGGCTATTTGCAAAAAGGCGGCTCAAACGGGCCGCCTTTTTATTATCCGAACAAAACCAAACCGGGATCAAACGGCGGCAGCTTAACCAGAGCACTATAGAAGCTATCGCATCCTTTTGCGGCGCTGCGTCGGCGTCTCTCCATATTCCGCTTTGTAGGCGAGCGAAAAGGATCCCGCGGAGCCAAACCCGCATGAAAGCGCGATCTCGATCTGTTGCAGATGGGTGTCCACGACGAGCGCATGCGCTTTCTTCAAACGGATTTTCTTATAGAGTTTCGACGGCGTCGTGTTGAAGTAGACTGTAAACAACCGCTCCAGGTGACGCGTTGACAGGCCGACTTCCTTGGCGACGTCTGCCAGACGCAGCGGCTGTTCGATGTTGGCCTCCATGAGCCGCAGGGCATTCTGCAAGCGCTTTTCAAAGTAACTGGAGCTGTAACTGCTGCCTTTGGGCTGTTCCGATGAGAACCCCCGGACGCGATCCAGGACAAGCAAACTGGCGATCTCAGCACACTGCCGCCGATCCAATTGACCTTCCAGGACGCCGATCATCGCTTCAAGAGTATGACCGTGACCGGCGCAGGTCAGGACAGTGCCATGTGTTTCCACCAGACTGTCTGTCAGTTTCGGATAGGAGCCGACTTCCTGCAACAGAGACACGTCACGCCAGTGCGCGGTCGTTGGCGCATCGAGGTTATTGACCGATCTCACATATTGACGGGACGCGTCCGAGAGGAGAATGACCCTTCTTTGCAATTGTTGCATCGCCCGCAGACGAGCCAGCCATGCTTCCGGATTGCTGGTCCGGCCGCAAATGACAACCAGACAATCGCACAAATACTGACCGCTGATGGCGGGAGCGGCACGGACAATCAAGTCTGAGCTGCTGGTCACCAATCCCGGTTCATCAGAGATTATTGACCATGAATAGACATCGTTGTTTAGAACATCGTTTGCCGTGCGCAGTACTGTTGTAACGGCAGAAAGTTCCAGGTCCGAAAATCCTGGCTGAACAAAGATCTCAAAAATGACCTGTTCGCTCTCTTCGAACATCGCGTCTTTGGTTGGAACTTCAGCTCTCTTGTTCATGTGATTGATGCTAGCAACTCAAGCCAAATCATTTCGGTCTTCAGATTATTCATCTACATCAAAGCAAGGACCGTCCGAAGTACTTTATTTCGGGAGTTCAGCGTTTCCCAACCTGCATCGCTGCTTCGCAGACAGCTTGAGGGCCCAAATCGGCACGTTCGGCCAAAGCCACACAGATCAATTTCGAACTTGATCTCACTTATTCAGCTGCGTGTTTCAGGCTGGCCATGAGATGGTGGAATTTCTCGCCCTGAACCGCGACGTGGCCCCGGATGGCTGCAGCTGCAGCTTCTCCATCCGCTTTTTCCAATGCAGTCACGATGGCCTTATGCTCGGCCATGGATTGCGGCAAACGCCCTCTTGCCCTGATAGACTGACAGAATGGACCATCTTTCAGAAATTGGAATGTAGGAACCCTGGATAAACTTGATTGTAAAAACACCATGAAATCAACTAAGGGTATTGACTCAAAAAAAGAATCTTACTAAGGCCCAAGCATATATAAATAAAATCTTTTTAACACATCGGAACCGCCAAGAGATGAAACTCATAAAAAAAATAGAGATTAACTATTTGAGATCTTTATACAGCGCAACACTAGATAGTGTTGGCGACTTGAATGTAATATTCGGCAGAAATGATAGCGGAAAATCAAATCTACTACGAGCACTTAACCTATTCTTCAATAATGAAACCGATGCAAATCGATATTTTGATTTCGATCTAGACATGTCCGACCCCCGCAAGCAAGAAGCCCGGGATGCAAAGGGAAGGCAATTCATTTGGGTAAAAATTACGTTCAACGTACCGCATAATTATAGGGGTGTGCTCGGAGAAGAGATTGCCATAAAACGTCAATGGAATCGAGACGGCGAAGTAAACACCACTATTTTTCCAAATTTGGAAACAGCTGGCCAACAGTCTAGGCTTACTAGATTTTTAAACGATATAGATTTTACGTATATTCCCGCCATCAAAGATTTAACAGTTTATGCTGACTTAATCGAACGGATGTACGCCGCAGCAGCAGAGACTGCAACGCTTGAGCAGGCGACATCGCAGTTCATCGGGGCAATAGAAAGCCAAACAACATCGCTCTCCGAACAACTCTCTAGCCTATTCGGGGCACCGGCTCATTTGGCACCACCAACGGAAATGAGCCAACTGTTTAGAAACCTTGATTTCGCCCACGGAGACGATGGGCATTCGCTTCTTAGACAAAAAGGTGATGGAGTTAAAGCGCGCCATCTTCCAGAATTGCTAAGTTACATCAACCAAAATGAACCAAGGAAAAAGTTGTATCTCTGGGGTTTTGAAGAACCGGAAAATTCTCTAGATCTTGGAGCTGCAGAACTGGAAGCTCGTCGTTTTGCTAGTTTTGCAGAGCAGCTTGACACTCAAATTTTCATCACAAGCCATTCGCCTGCTTTCTATCTTGCAGATGAAAGCAACAGCTCCGAAATTCGCCGATACTTTATCTCGAAACAGCAAAAAAACGAAGAAGGAGAAATGCTTCCAAGAAACGCCTCTTCTTTGATTGATCGCATCGCTGATGCTGAGACAAAAATGGCACAGGCGGGGCTTCTGCAATTGCCATTTGTCATTCGACGAATGGGCGAGCAACGTCGCGAATTGCAAGAGAAGGCAACAGAGGCAGAGACACTTCGTAGTGAACTTGCTTCTTTGAGAAAACCTACGTTGTATGTTGAGGGGCCACATGATGTAGGTCTGTTTCAATCTGCTTTTGATCGGATCGGCGTAAACAATGACGTTTCGGTTAAAGCTCTTGGCGGAACTCCGCAAACTACTGAAGGACTACTCAGTGCGGTTCTGCAGCAAGGTGGTCTTAACGCCGCAGCTCTGACGCTGTTTCTCTTCGATGACGATAAGGCTGGTCGAGCCGCATACAGGAAACTGTGCAACGGCACCCCACAAGATCAACCTAAGCCTTACGAAGAAAATATGCTCGTTTGGGCAATACAACGCACTGAAGACTTTAATAGATTTACGCGGCGCAACTCAATAAATCGGGATCAAGCGTTTTTCACCGCGGAATTCCTTTACCCGGTTAATGAAGCCTCCCAAATTTGCGCTGATCTTGTTGCCGCTTACCCAGATCAATCAAGACTGCGACCTTGGCTAGAAACAATCAACGGAGACTATTGGCCAGGCCTCGGACAACAAAAGTGCGCTAGATTGCAGAATGCTGAGTTTGGAAGTGAAGACTGGTTTTTTGCCAGAGGAGTTCCGTCAGAGCTCAAGGCTCAGTTCGCTGAAAGAGCAATCGAAGATAATATATCAACTGAGTCTATAGATGAAATAGCGCGCACAGTCTGGAACAGTCTTTCAGAACAGGTTTAGTGGGTTCATTGCACAATTACGTATATGCGTAAGCGCGCCTATTCAGCTGCGTGTTTCAGGCTGGCCATGAGATGGTGGAATTTCTCGCCCTGAACCGCGACGTGGCCCCGGATGGCTGCAGCTGCGCCCTCGCCATCCCCTTTTTCCAATGCAGTCACAATAGCTTTGTGCTCGGCCATGGATTGCGGTAAGCGCCCTCTTGCTCTGAGCTGCATGCGGCGGAAGGGTTGAAGGCGCCGGTAAAGCCGGAGGCATTCCTGCTCCAGAAAGCCGTTTCCGGACTGCCGGTACAAAATGGCGTGGAAGCGTTCGTTTTCCAGGTAATAGCCATCCGTGTCCTGGGCAGCGACCGCCTCATCACAGCGCGCATTGGCGGCATGAAGGTCCGACAAGGCTTGATCCGTGATGCGGCTTGCGGCTAGACGCGCGCAGACGGCCTCCAACTCGGCCATCACCTCGAACATCTCCAGAAGCTCCACCGGCCCTGGTTGTCTCACAAAGACGCCACGCCGGGGGATCTGCTCCACAAGACCGGACTGCGAGAGACGCTGCAAAGCTTCCCGGACCGGGGTGCGTGAGACTTCAAACCGCTCGGCGAGCTGGACTTCATCCAAACGCGCGCCATCTTTGTAAGTGCCCTCTAAAATGAGGCCCTCCAATTCGTCGGCGATCAGATCTGCACGTTTCCTATCCATGCCGCTGACATAAACACACCTATTCCCTGCACGCAATATTTTCCATCTTGTATACAAAAAATTTGACGGAGAATACATTCGGTGCAAGGATGCCTTCCGAGCTTGACCAAACGTCACACGCTCTTTGGGAGGAACAACAATGACCATGAAACTGACATCCGCCGTTGCAGCTGCCGCGCTGCTCGGTTCGGCTTTTGCCGCCAATGCCACGGAACTGCGCCTGTCGCACCAGTGGTCCACCAGCGATGTGCGCCACAAGGTGGCAGAAATCGTTGCCAATGAAGTCGCCGCTGCCGACGTGGATCTTGAGATCAAGATCTTCCCGTCAAAGTCCCTGTTCAAACCGCGCGAGCAGTACAAGCCGCTCAGCCGCGGTCAGCTCGACATGACCGTATTCCCGCTGAGCTATGCCGGCGGCCAGCAGCCCGCCTATAACCTCACCCTGATGCCGGGTCTGGTGAAGAACCACGATCACGCAGCCCGTCTCAACGAAAGCCCGTTCATGGGCAAAATTGAAGAGATCATGGCCGGCGATGACGTGATGGTTCTGGTTCACGGCTATCTTGCTGGCGGCTTTGTCGGCAAAGACAAATGCATCACCGCCCCGGAACACGTGAAGGGACAACAAACCCGTGCAGCCGGTAAGGCATTTGAGCAGATGCTTGCCGGTGCCGGCGCCTCCATTGCGTCCATGGCATCGTCTGAAATCTACAACGCCATGCAAACCGGCGTTCTGACAGCTGCGAACACCTCGTCCTCATCTTTCGTCAGTTATCGGATCTACGAGCAGGTCAAGTGCTACACACCGGCCAGCGACTTCGCTCTTTGGTTCATGTATCAGCCGCTTTTGATGAACAAATCCACCTATGATGGCCTGAACGATGCCCAAAAAGCCGCGCTGCAGGCAGGCGCTGCCAAGGCTGAAGCGTTCTACCTGGAAGAAGCCAAAAAGCAGGATGCGGCTTCCGCCGATATCTTTGCAGAAAATGGCGTTGAAATCGCGCAAATGAGCCAGGAAGAGTTCGACGCTTGGCGGGCCCTTGCGCAAGAAACCTCCTACAAGGCCTTCATCGAGCAAACCCCGGGCGGCCAGGAGCTCCTGGATATGGCACTGTCGGTCCAATAAGTCTTTGACCGGGGCGGTGCCACACCGCCCCTTCTCTCGCTACCCTTTTTCTTTTTTCGGGAGTTCCCCATGGCGGGTCACAGCTCGGCAGCCGTTGCGCGTGCCGGTAACAACCCCTTTTTGCGCGCTGTCGCGGCCATATCGACCGTTGCAGGCTGGTGCTCGGCAGCCATGATTGTCGCCGCCGTTGCGATCACCTGCCAGATGATCTTTGTCCGGTTTGTCTTGAACGGATCGACGGTCTGGCAAACGGAAGCAGTCATCTATCTGGTGATTGCCGCGACGCTTGTCGGCTTGCCTTATGTCCAGCGGTTGCGCGGCCACGTCAATGTGGATCTGGTGCCGCTATCCCTGCCGCCACGGGCTCGCTTTTTCCTCGCGTTGATTACCCTCTCGTTGTCGATCCTGATTGTCGGGATCATGCTGTTTTACGGCTTTGAGTACTGGCACTTTGCCTGGGACCGCGGCTGGCGCTCAGACACGGTTTGGGGCGTCCGGCTTTGGATCCCGTACCTCTCTCTGCCCGTCGGATTTGGCCTGCTTCTTTTGCAGCTGATTGCCGATCTGGTCGCCGTCATCACCCGGGTTGATCGCCCGTTTGGCCTGGAGGACGCATAATGGATCCGCTTCTCCTCGGCGCATTGGTCGCCTTCTTCACCATCTTCGTCCTGTTTTCCGGTGTCTCGGTCGCGCTGGGGCTTCTGATCGTCTCAGCCGGGTTCCTGACCATCTTCGACGGCATGCGGTCCCTCGAACTGATGCCGGAAATCCTGTTCGGCAAACTCGACAACTTCGCGCTCCTCTCGATCCCGATGTTTATCATTATGGGCGCTTCAATCGCGTCCACGCGCGCTGGTGCCGACCTTTATGAAGCGTTGGAACGTTGGCTCACACGCGTTCCCGGCGGGCTGGTCGTCTCCAACCTTGGCGCCTGCGCGCTGTTTGCTGCCATGTCTGGATCCAGCCCGGCAACGTGTGCGGCAATTGGCAAGATGGGCATTCCCGAAATGCGCAAGCGCGGCTATCCGGACGGCGTTGCAGCCGGGTCGATCGCAGCTGGCGGAACACTCGGCATCCTGATCCCGCCGTCAGTTACGATGATCGTGTACGGCATTGCGACCGAAACCTCGATTGGACGCCTTTTCCTTGCCGGTGTCATTCCGGGCCTTCTCCTGGTTGGCCTCTTCATGGCATGGTCACTCTATTCCACCTGGCGCTCCGGGGATGCCTCTGTCTTGAGTGCCGGCAGCTACACCTGGAAAGAGCGTTTTGAGATACTGCCTCGGGTCCTGCCGTTCCTCGCGATCATCGTCGGCGTGCTCTACGCCATGTATGGCGGCATCGCGACGCCGTCGGAAACGGCCGCTGTCGGCGCGTTGATGTGCCTGATCATCGCAATGGTGATCTACAAACTCTGGAACCCGGGAGATCTTTGGGTTGTCCTGCGCGACAGCACCAAGGAAAGCGTGATGATCCTGTTCATCATCGCAGCGGCTGGCGTCTTTTCTTACATGCTGTCCTCGTTGTTCATCACGCAGGCGATTGCCGAGTGGATCGGCACCTTGGATGTGAACCGCTGGGTGCTGATGGGCGCAGTCAACATCTTCTTGCTGATTGCCGGTTTCTTCCTGCCGCCGGTTGCCGTGATCCTGATGGCCGCACCGATCCTGTTGCCGATCATCACCACGGCCGGATTTGATCCGATCTGGTTTGCGGTTGTCCTGACGATCAACATGGAGATCGGCTTGATATCCCCGCCGGTCGGCCTCAACTTGTATGTCATCAATGGCATTGCACCGGATATCTCGCTGAAGACCATTCTCAAGGGATCCTTACCCTTTGTGGGATGTATGGTCGTCGCGATCATCCTGTTATGCCTCTTCCCGGGACTGGCAACGTGGTTGCCGGATGCTGTAATGGGACCGACACGATGACCCTTTTGGCCGATCTGCTGTCTTCAATCTTTGACCGCCGGTACCGGACGTTTCTTCCCGGAAGCTCCGACAACCGGCCCATGGAGGAACTCACCGCCGCGCTTTTGGGTGCGTCGGGTGAGGTTTCGGGCAGCACGATCGCCCGGATCATCCTCGACCGGTATGAAACGGCGAAGGAAGGCGAAAAACGGTCCTTTTTCAGGCACTTGGCCGAAGATATGGCTGTCTCGCCTCAAGACCTTCGCGCAGCACTTGAGACCTATGAAAAGGGGCAAACGAAAACCAGCTACGAAACCTTGGTCCGTGCAGCCGAACCACGCCGGCAGGAACTGATCCGCCGGCTCAACCAGGTGCCGGACGCCACCCGGTCCTTGGTTGCCATGCGCGCCGATCTCCTGCGCTTCAGTAGGGAGGACGACGCACTGCAAGCCCTCAATGTCGACTTTGGCCATTTGTTCGCAAGCTGGTTCAACAGAGGGTTCCTCGTGCTCAGACCGATCAATTGGGAAAGCCCGGCCAATATCCTTGAAAAGATCATTGAATATGAAGCGGTGCACGCCATCGACAGCTGGGATGACCTGAGACGGCGCCTGCAGCCCGCTGACCGGCGCTGCTTCGCCTTCTTCCACCCCACCATGCCGGACGAACCACTGATCTTTGTGGAAGTCGCTCTCACAAAAGGCGTTCCCTCATCCGTCCAAGGGCTTTTGAGCGAAGAGCGGGAACACATCGAGGCCGAAGACGCGAACACCGCGGTCTTCTATTCCATCTCGAACTGCCAGAAGGGGCTGGCGGGGATTTCATTCGGCAATTCCCTCATCAAACAAGTTGCCGCAGATCTTTCTCTCGAATTGCCGGGCCTCAAAACCTTCGTGACGCTGTCACCAATCCCGGGTTTCCGCAATTGGATCGAGAAAAACAACCTCGCCCCGCTTCCCGAAGATCCGAAACAGCTCAAGGCACTTGCGGCCCATTACCTGATCGCAGCCAAGCGCCGGAACGGATTGCCGCTTGATCCGGTGGCCCGGTTCCATCTCGGCAACGGCGCGCAGGTCTATCAGGTTCACGCGGACGCCGACCTTTCTGAAAAGGGTCAACAGCAATCCGCCGGCGTGATGGTCAACTACCTTTACAATCTGTCGAAGGTCTCGCAAAACCACGAGCGCTTCGCCACCTCCCATGAAATTGCGGCCTCTTCGGATATCAAGTCGCTCAGCGCGGCCGCCGAAAAAACACTCAACAGGAGCCCGACCGATGGCCAACCCGCTCTTTGATCAGCTGTTCGGCAAACATGCCGGCAAGACGACGCCGTTTTTGCATCTGGCAAGCGGGGCCACCCTCACCCATGCCGAGTTCCTGGGACAAGCAGCACAGATTGCTCATGCTCTGACCGAATTCGGATTGAAGCCGGGCGACCGGCTCGCAGCCCAGATTGAAAAGTCACCCGAGGCACTTGCGCTCTATGCGGCCTGTGCGCAGGCTGGTGTGATCTTCCTGCCGCTCAACACGGCCTACACGGTCGATGAGCTGACCTATTTCATTGAGAACAGCGGTGCTGCGCTTGTTGTTTGCGATGCGCGCAGCGAAGCCGCGCTCACACCGATCGCAACCGGCCTTGGAGCCAAACTTGCGACGCTGAATGCCGATGGCTCCGGATCTCTAACCGAGACTGCGAAAGCCAAGCCGGCCACCTTCGAGGTTGTCGACCGGTCCGCCGATGACCTGGCAGCCTTTCTCTACACTTCCGGGACGACCGGGCGGTCGAAAGGCGCGATGCTGACCCAGGCGAACCTGCTTTCGAACGCTAAAACGCTAACGGACTACTGGAAGTTTTCCGACACGGATGTGCTCCTGCACGCCCTGCCGATCTTCCACACCCATGGTCTGTTCGTCGCGACCAATGTGATGCTCGCAGCCGGTGGTTCCATGATCTTCCTGCCGAAGTTCGATCTGGACGCCGTGATCGCCAACCTGCCGAAGGCGACCTCCATGATGGGAGTTCCAACGTTCTACACCCGGCTCCTGGACGATGACCGGTTCACCAAGGACCTGACCAGCCACATGCGCCTTTTCATCTCCGGAAGCGCGCCGCTCTTGGCTGAAACCCATGTGCGATTTGAAGAGCGCACCGGGCACCGGATCCTGGAACGCTATGGCATGACAGAAACCAACATGAACACGTCGAACCCTTATGACGGCGAGCGGCGTGCAGGAACCGTAGGCTTTCCCCTTCCCGGCGTCGATCTCAAGATCACCAATCCGGAAAGCGGCGCCACCCTGCCGGACGGTGAGGTCGGTCAGATCGAGGTCCGGGGAGCGAACGTGTTCAAGGGCTATTGGCAAATGCCGGAGAAAACGGCTGCGGAACTTCGGGACGACGGGTTCTTCATCACCGGAGACCTCGGCAAGGTCGACGCCGATGGCTACGTTCACATCGTTGGCCGGAACAAGGATCTGATCATCTCCGGCGGCTACAACATCTATCCGAAGGAAATCGAGCTGATCCTAGACGAACAACCCGGCGTGCTTGAAAGTGCTGTTATCGGAGTACCGCATGCCGATTTCGGTGAGACCGTCGTCGGTTTGATTGTCGCAGAGGCTGGGGCAAATCCCGATCTTGATGCCATTCAGGCAGCCGTGAGTGACGGCCTTGCCCGCTTTAAGCACCCGCGCAAGCTCATCGTTGTTGACAGTCTGCCGCGCAACACAATGGGCAAGGTGCAAAAAAACATCCTGCGGGACACTTATGCGGACCTCTTTGCGCCGGTAGCCGGATAAATCCGAACCATTCCGGACAAATCCCAGAAATCAATGACTGCCTGCCTCCCCTGCTCCGGCACGGGAGGCAGCTGCTAGACGGGCAGCAGCAGCGAATAATGCTGGCCGGTTATCCCGCGCAGCTCCTCGACCGCACCGGCAAGTTTCGGACCGACGCTTTCTTTCATCCTTGCAACAGTGAGGACATCGGCCGCGGCACCGCTCAAGAACGTCACCGGCTCGCTGAATTCTGACGGGCGGTACGGCGTCGCCAAGGCGTTGATTGAGGCGGAGAACCGGTCATCACCAGTCAAATACATGTACCCATTCGCCAGCAGATGGTCCTGTGATTTGACGGACAAGGACCGGCACTCAGCGGCCTGATCCCCGGGCAAGAGTGCCACCAGCTTACGCCGCTCCTCATCGGTCAGAGCCCCCAGATAGGCGGCTCCTGTCGACGATTTCAGGACCGGCATCCGGTACCCGACATTCAGCCAAATCGTTGCTGAGTTTTCCGGCCGCCAGGTTTTCACCATCAGCATCTCGCCGTCGTCCTGAATGGCAACGCCGATCAGTGTCTTTGTGTCGTTGGCGAGCTTCTGCATGATCGGCGTTGCCGTTTCGATAAACCCGAAGGCAGCCGCCGCAATGTTGCCAAGCGCGAGCGCCGATGGACCAAGGCGGTATTTGTCGTGATGGCGACCGTGCGTGAGGTAGCCCAAAGCGCACAAGGTAAAGGTTAAGCGCGACACTGTCGAACGCGGCAAACCTGTGCGCTCGGATATCTCAAGGTTCCCAAGCCCGTTGTCCGTGGGGCGGAAAACTCTGAGCACGCTCAGACCGCGGGCCAGAGTATTCGCGTAGCGTTTGTCATCCTTAAGATCGGGCATATTTTGTCGCTTTATTGATGTCCCACTTTGTATCTATCCAATACCTCTTGGCCTTTGCATAGCCCAGATCCGGAAACTCGACGTTACTTCACAGCTTCTGACAGGAAGAGTGAAATGGCCGGGAAACTGACGATCAGTGCAAGCACGACCAGGTCTACAGCCAGGAAGCGCCAGATGCCGGCGAATATCGTCCCAACCGGAGCTTCCTTGCCAACCACGTTGGCCAAAACAAAGACGTTCAAACCGACCGGTGGTGTGATCAATCCGATCTCAAGCAGTTTGACCACGACAACGCCGAACCAGATAAGATCCATGCCGTTTGCTTCAACCAGCGGGATCATTAGCGGCAGGGTGAGCACCATGATGCCGATTGGATCGAGGAACATGCCAAGAAGGATGTAGACAAGGCAGATGCAGAACAGCAGCATGGCCGGGCTGAGTTGTGCTTCAGAAACTGCCTGAACCAAAGCCGGGGCAATGCCCGTGAGCGCAATGGCGGAAACAAAGATCTTGGCCGCTGCAGCAACGATGAAAAGCGAAGACGTCTGAATGACGGTATCGCGCACCGCATGCCACAGATCCGGCAGGCTCAACCGGCGTTGCATGAAGCCGATGGCGGTCGTGACCACCACGCTGACTGCTGCAGCTGCGGTTGCGGTAAAGAAGCCGCCGTAGATCCCGACAACAATGATCAGAAAGATAAGCGCTGCCGGCCAGGCTTCCATGGCGGCCTGAATCTTCTCTTCCCGGCTTGCCGGTGCCTCCTTCGCCGGAGCCACCTTCGGATCCATGGCAATCCAGACAGCAATCACCAAAAGAAAGCCAAGAAGGGTGAGTATGCCGGGCAGAACACCGGCGACGAACAGTTTACTGACCGAGGTTTCGGTAAAGATTGCGTAGATGATGAACAGGACACTCGGCGGGATCAAAGACCCCAATGTCCCGCCCGCCGCAACACTTGACGTTGCAAGCTTCGGATCGTAGCCGAGCCGTAGCATTTCAGGTGTGCAGATCTTGCCCATGGTCGAGGCACAGGCAACGGAGGATCCGCTGATTGCGGAAAACCCGCCACAGCCGATCACCGACGCCATGGCGACGCCGCCGCGCAATTGCACCAGCCAGACGCGCGCAGAATTGTAGACAGCCGTCGTGATCCCCGCCTTGTAGGCAATGTTGCCCAAGGCCACGAACAGCGGGATCATCGACAGATCGAAAGAATGGATCAGGTCGAACGAATTGGAAAACACCATCGCCGACGTTGCCCGGAACGCCCGCTCCGGCATGAAGGTGCCCGTGCGCAGGGCAAAAATCATAAAGGCAGCGGCCGTTGCAACACCGATCAACGCAAAAGCGATCGGCACGCGCATCGCCAGCAGGATGAGCATGAAGGCAAACGCAATCAAGCCAATGGTTGCCGGATCCATAAAGTCATTCCCTGAAAGTATTGAGTGTCAGACTGAAAACTGAAGGTGGCTTAGTGGGTGCCGGTAATGATCACGCGTCCGCGGATTGCCGAAACCGCATCTCCGATCAGCATCAGCACCAACCGGATCCAGCAGAGAACGAGCCCAAGAACGAACGCCAAGCGGCCTGGCCATTGCGGCAGACCAAGATCACCGTAAAACGCATTGCCCGTTTGCCACTGATAGATGAATTCGTGGGCTGCAGACCAGATCAGCGGGATCAGTGCGACCGCGCCGAAGGCCGCGCCAAAAACGACAAACCAGTTCACAACCCGGTCAGGCAGGAAATTGGTCACGAATTCCACGGCAATGTGAGACCGGCGGGCCGTTGCTGCGGCCAAGGGCATGACGATTGCCAGAACCATCAGTTCGCGGACAATGATGATCGTGTCCGGCACAGACGCATTGAAGACGTTCAATGCAACGACATCTGCAAATATCAGCACTGCAAGCAGAATGGTCGCGGTCACGGCCACATCGACAAAAATCCGCTCCAACCGATCAAGCATCAAGTTCCCTCCCCGCTGAAGAAACCGGGGCGGTTGCCGCCCCGGCTGTTTGTCTGAGCGATCAATTGCGCTCCCAAGGATATCCCTTCTCTTCGAACTCCTTGGTGTAATCGGCAACGGCTTCTGTGTAAGCCGCCATCAGTTTGTCAGCATCGAACCCAACGCTGTTTGCGTTTTCCTTCCACTCCTCAATGAACGGCTGGGTCGCAGCGTTCATCGCGGCGCGGTCTTCAACGCTCAGCTCGAGCACCTTGATGTCCCGCTCGAATTCGCCGGCTTTCATGGCCTCAAGGGCCTTGGCGTTCCGGCTCATGACGATCTGCGCGAACTCGTCCGCCAGTTCTTCACCGGTCTGCAGCATGATCGACTGCTGCTCTTCACTCAGCGCGTCGAAAGACTGCTTGTTCATGAACATGCCGAAACCGCCGATCTGACCCCAATTCAGAACCGTGAAGCTGTCGATCACTTCGTGCCATTTCAGAGCCGGGATGATGTAGGTGTAACCTTGGCTGCAGTCGATCAGGCCGTTGTTCAGGGCCTGATAGGCCTCATAGACACTGAGATTGACCATGGTGGCACCCATTTGGCCAAACACCTTGCCGTAGACACCGGCGCCGCGGATCCGCTTGTCCGCGATATCCTTGACCGAGGCGATTTCACCGCCCGTACAGGCCACGTTGACGTCTGATGCGGTAAAGGTCCCGATGTAGACCAGGTTTTTATCGGCCAGCTGCTTAGTGATTTCCGGCGTGGTGCGCATCAGCTTGTCCGTGGCTTTCAAACCGACCCAGACATTCGGCCCGCTGATCGGCAGATCGGCGATGGAATAGGCTGCCATCTCTTTTTGGAAATAGGCCGAGATAATCGACCCGGCATCAGCAACACCAAACCCAATGGCATTGGCGGACGCATTCGCCTTGAACAGGGCGCCGCCAAACTGGATATCCAGTTTCATGTCACCGCCGGACAGCTCACCGATCCGGTTGTTGAACCACTCCAGCGCCGTTGGAATCGTGCCGCGTGCCGGGCCTGCGTGGCCATAAAAAATCGTGGTTTCCGCAACGGCTGCGGACGCGCTCAGTCCCGTGGCAAGGACCGCTCCTGCGAGCAAAGACTTCAAAACTTTCATAGGGTCTCATCCTCCATCGACCTTAGATTATTCCACTATATGGAATTATTTTTCATTTGAAAGAATAAAGTGCATTCCCTCAAACTTGCCGTTCGCCGGACCGGTAAAACCCGGCAAACAGGCTGGTTTCTGTGACATTCTTCTTCGATCAATCCTTTGTGGAGCCTGCGTTTTATGCAGGCTCAACCAGGTCGTTCGCGAAGGTCTCGATCAGTTTGGATTTCAGGATTTTTCCGGTGGGCGCGGCCGGCAATTCATGGGCGATCACGATCTTGCTCGGCCGCTTGTAAGGCGCAAGCCGATCGTGGAGAAACGCTTTCAGGTCCTCCTCGGTCACGGGGCTGCCTTTGGCAACCTTCACAAACGCCAGAACCTCCTCATTGCCTTCCACGGGACGGCCGACCACACCGGCAACAATCACCTCCGGATGGTCGGTCAAGATCCCTTCGACCTCCACCGGATAAACATTAAAGCCGGAGCGAATGATCAGCTCCTTGGACCGGCCAGCAATGTGCAGGCGGCCTTCGGCGTCGAACCGGCCAAGATCGCCTGTTTTGAAGAAACCGTCGGCCGTCATGACCTCCGCCGTCCGCTCCGGATCGCGGAAATACCCCTTCATGACTTGCGGGCCGCCAAGAAGGATCTCGCCAATCCCCTTATCCGGCTCTGCTCCCAACGCCTCCAGATCCAGCCGAAGAACGCACTCGCCCATCGCCCGGCCCACACTGATATCTGGGTCGCCGATCTCGTTGAGGGTTGCACAGACGCCAGCGGCGCCTTCCGTCAGGCCGTAGCCGTTTTGAAGCGGAAGTCCGTAAAAGGCTTCGGCTTCCCGTTTCCAGGCTGGATCGAGCGGGGCTCCGCCGGACGACACAAATCTCAGGTGGCCGGCATCGTATTTCGCCTTGTTGTGGGCCCGGGCGTAGTGAAACAGGTGGGCATGCATTTGCGGCACGCCGGGCAACAGCGTGACATCCGTCTGCAAAGCCTCATAGAGCCGGGCCACATCGAATCTCGGTTCAAGTCGCAGTGTGGTTTGGGCGACAGCTGCCGACAGCAGAGCCACAAAGCCGTAAATGTGCGACAGGGGCAGCGCCAGATAAGTCACGTCGTTGTCACGGCGGCTGCGAAGTTTTACGGATGCGAGCGCCGCGCTGTTCAAATTCCCGTGGGTCAGCATGGCGGCCTTCGGGGTTCCGGTCGTCCCGGAGGTGTAGAGCATCAGGGCTACCTGCTCCCGGCCGTCTGCAAAGACCGGTTCGACGTCCGCCCCGTCGCGACGCATCAGCGCTGCTTCGCCGAAACTGCCGGTCACTGTCTCCGCGCCGAAGTGATCTGCATGGGTATTGGCTGCCTCGGACACGTCCGTGCTGAACATGACAACGCTCGGATCACTGTGCGCAAAAATCCGCTCCAGCTCGGCATCGGTGAGGCGCGCGTTGATCGGCACTATGATGGCGTCCATACGGCTGGCGGCATAAAAGAACGCCGGAACCGAGACGCAGTTTTCGAAAACCATCACCAGGCGGTCACCGGCCTTCAGGCCGAATGAGCGCAAAAGGTCTTCGGCCTCGCCCGCCGCGTCTTTCAGCTCGGTCCAGGTAAATGCCCGGTCGGCATAGTCGTGAATGGCAACGGTATCGCCCCGTTTTGCGGCCGCATCATCCAGAAAATCATGAATGCGATTGTGCATTGCGTTTCCTCCCAGTCGCCGCTCTTCAGGCAGCGTTTGTCAGCCGTATATTGCTCGCACCTCAGTCGCGAAACATTGGACTGGCCTTGTTCAAAATGGCCGCAATGCCCCGGCGGGCCTCCTCGCCCCCCAAAGCTTCCGCCATGGCATCTCGTTCTGCATCGAGTTGCGCATCCAGCGTCGCGGTCTCAGCCGAGGTCAAAAGACCTTTGATGGCGGCGATGGCCTGCTCCGGACCGGCTGCGACTTTTGCGACCAGTGCTTGAGCTGCCGACAGTGCCCCCCCGGGATCCGCCAGCTCGGTCAAGACGCCCAAGTCATAGAGCCGCTCTGCAGTGAGCGGCGTTCCCAGCAAGGCCATCTTCGACACCGTGCCGCGCGGCAAGGCGTTCATCAGTGCATGGGTGACGCCGCCGTCCGGAACCAAACCGGCCTTCACATAGGCGAGCGTGAACGTCGCCCCCTTGGCGCTGACGACCAAGTCGCAGGCAAGTGCAATGCTAAGCCCTGCGCCGGCCGCCCCGCCCTCGACCGCGCAGATGACGGGCTTGGGACAAGTCCGGATTGCCCGGATCAGGTCGTGGAGCTTGCTAATCGCGGCCTTGCGCTCCTCGAGCGTCATATTGCGGCGTTCTTTTAAAAGGTTCAGATCGCCGCCGGAGCAGAAGTAATCTCCCTCCCCGGTGAGCACCACAGCCGTGATCTCAGGCGTCTTCGCCGCTTCTGCCAATCCGTCCAGAAGACCGTCGTAATACTCCGGCGACAGGGCATTGCGCCGGGCAGTGTTGGTGTTGCGCAGGACCAGATGGTCGGGATGCACTTCTTTTCGAAAGAGTCCGCTCATGGATCAGGCCGCATTCAGGGAAATGAAGCGCTCAAGATGATGGTCTACATCCCCGAAGAGATGATCGATCATCACCATGCGGCGGACGAAATGCGACAGGGCATATTCATCCGTCATCCCGATGCCGCCATGCATCTGGACCGCTTCCTCACCAACCAGGGCACTCGCGCGGCCAATCAGGTTCTTCGTCGCACTCACATGCCGTTCTCGCAGAGCGCGCGGCGCGTCCAGATGGCCAGCCAGATTGATCACTGCGGAACGCGCCTGCTCCACCTCGATCAAGACATCCGCCATGCGGTGCTGCAGCGCCTGGAACTTGCCAATCGCAATACCGAACTGCTTGCGCTCCTTCAGGTAATCGATGGTGAGTGCCTTCGCCGCTTCCATTGCACCGAGGGCCTCCGCACTGACCGCGAGTGTTGCCCGCGCAACAGCTGCCTCGATCGCCCTGAAAGCTTCACCGGATGCACCCAGCCTTGCGCCTTCGTCCACGACCACATTTTCAAGACGAATGGTAGCAGCCGACGTGCCGTCCACATTCGGATGATCGACGATGGCCACCCCTTTGGCATCAGACGGGACAAGGAACAGGGAGATACCCGTCTCGTCGAAATCCGCCCCGGCCTCACGGGCGGACACCACAAGCATGCCGGCCTGCGCGCCGTTCAGCACATGCGCCTTCGTGCCGTTCAGCATGATCTGGCCGCCATCAGTTTTCGCCGATGCGGTGACATGATTGAGGTCGTACCGTGAGGCCGGTTCTGCATGGGCAAGCGCCAGGAGGATCTCTCCCGCAATGACGCTGCCAATCAGCTCTTTCTGGTTGTCCAATCCGAGGTCCGCGATCAGGCTGCCGGCAAGGACGGCGTTACCAAGGATCGGCTCGATGACACCGGCCCGGCCGAGCTCTTCAAACACAACTGCAATGTCGAACCCGGCCCCGCCGAGGCCGCCATCCTCTTCAGAGAACATAGCGCCCAGAACACCCAACTCAGCCATCTCGGCGTAAATCCCGGCATCATAGGCCTTGCCGGACGCGATCAGCTTGCGCCGCTCTTCGTGGCCATATTTTTCGCCCAAAAACTTCTGCAACATGTCGCGCAGCAAGCCGCGCTCTTCCGTCAGATTAAAGTCCATCTGCTCAATGCCTCACAGTTGCAGGATTGCTTTGGTGATGATCGTACGCTGGATCTCATTGGACCCGCCAAAGATCGAAAGCTTGCGCATGTTGAAATAGTTGGGTGCAGCCGCCGGAGCGTGTTCCGGGCCTTCGGCCGGGACGTTGTCGCCGCCATCCAGATAATCGGGCAGGAACGGCATGGCGTCGGGGCCAGCTGCGCGGCGCAGGAGCGAGGACAGTTCTTGGCGGATTACCGTGCCCTTGATTTTCAGCATCGAGCTTTCCGGTCCGGGTGCCTGCCCCTTGGCGGCAGCGGAGACGACCCGCAGATTGGTCGTTGCCATGGCCATCAGGTCAATTTCGGCCTGCGCCATGCGCGCCGCGAAATACGGGTTCTGATCCAGCGGTTTGCCGCTGGACCGGGTGTTGGCAGCCACATGTTTCAGCGTTGCCAGCGCAGCATTTGAAAAACCGACACCTGCAATGTTGGTCCGCTCGTGGGTGAGCAGGTACTTGGCGTAGGTCCAGCCCTTGTTTTCTTCGCCAACGAGGTTTTCGACCGGTACACGAACGTCGTCAAAGAAGACCTCGTTGACCTCGGCCTCGCCGTCGATCAGTACGATTGGGCGCACGGTCACGCCGGGCGTGTTCATGTCGATCAACAGGAAGGAAATGCCTTCCTGCTTCTTGGCGTCCGCGTCGGTACGTACCAGGCAGAAGATCCAGTTGGCGTGCTGGCCCAGTGTCGTCCAGGTTTTCTGGCCATTGACGACATAATGATCGCCGTCGCGGACCGCTCTGGTCTTGAGCGCGGCAAGGTCCGACCCGGCGCCCGGTTCAGAGTAACCCTGACACCACCAGTCTTCGCCGCTCAAGATGCGCGGCAGGTAGTGCTGGCGCTGTTCTTCCGATCCGAACGCCATGAGCACCGGCGCCAGCATCGAAAGACCGAACGGCACGATGCGCGGCGCATGGGCCAGACAGGCTTCTTCTTCGAAAATCATCCGCTGAACGGCATCCCATTCAGCGCCGCCGTATTCCTTTGGCCAGTTCGGAGCAAGCCAGCCCTGCGCATTCAGGATGGCATGCCAGCTTTCCATGTCCGACTTGGTCAGTCGTTTGCCAAGGCGCACCTTTTCGGAGAGATGGCGCGGCAGTTTTTCGCTCAGAAAAGCCCGCACTTCGGCGCGGAATGCTTCTTCCTCAGGCGTGTAGCTCAGATCCATCAAAGCCCCCTTAGAAAATCTCGAACAGGCCGGCAGCGCCCTGCCCGCCGCCAATGCACATGGTGACAACGCCGAGTTTTGATCCCCTGCGGCGGCCTTCCAGAAGCAGATGACCGGTCATGCGGGCGCCGGTCATACCAAATGGGTGACCAATGGAAATGGAGCCGCCATTCACGTTGCACTTTTCCGGATCGATGCCGAGCTGCTCCCGGCAATACAGTGCCTGAGAGGCAAACGCCTCGTTGAGCTCCCAAAGGTCGATGTCATCGACGGACAAATCGTGGCGCTTCAGAAGCCGCGGCACGGCATAGATGGGACCAATGCCCATTTCATCCGGCTCGCAACCCGCCGTGACGAAGCCTTTCAGCGCGCCGAGCGGCTCAAGGCCTTGTTTTTCAGCCAGATCAGCGTCCATCAGGACGAGCGCCGCGGCACCGTCTGACAGCTGGGACGCATTGCCGGCGGTGGTGAAATTGCCCTCACCGCGAACCGGCTCCAGCTTGGCCAGACCTTCGAGCGTCGTGTTCGGACGGTTGCAATCGTCCATGGAAAATGTGACTTCCTTTCGGGTTACTTCCCCAGTTTCCCTGTCCTTGAAGGCCTGGGTGACGGTGATCGGCACGATCTCATCGGCGAGCTTTCCGGCAGCCTGAGCTGCAGCGGTGCGCTGCTGGCTGACCAGCGACAGTTCGTCCTGAGCATCGCGGCTGATATTGTAGCGCTTGGCGACGATGTCGGAGGTCTCGATCATCGAGAGATAGACTTCCGGCTTGTGCTCATCGAGCCATTTCTCGCGCGCTGCAGGCGGGCGGGACGGCGGCATCTGGCTGATGCTTTCCACACCACCTGCAATCGCAGCCGGGGCACCTTCAACGGAAATTGCATGGGCCGCCATCGCAACGGCCTGAAGGCCGGAGGAGCAGAACCGGTTGATGGTGACGGCCGCTGTGGTGACCGGCAGACCGGCGCGAAGGACGGACTGGCGTGCTATGTTGCTGCCGGTCCAGCCTTCCGGATATCCGCAGCCGATGAAGGCGTCTTCGATAATGGCCGGGTCCACCTTGGAACGCTCCACTGCGTGCTGAATCGCATGACCGGCCATGGTCGCACCGTGGGTTTCGTTGAACGCGCCCCGATAGGATTTCGCCAGCCCGGTCCGGGCGGTCGAGACAATAACTGCTTGTTTCATCTAATGGAGCCTCACGCGTTCAGGCTGGCGAAGGTCTTGCCTTCTGCTGCCAATTTTTCCAACAGGGGGGCCGGTTGCCACAGGAAGTCATCTTCTTCGGCAAACCGTTTGATATCGTTCAAGACCTTGTCGACGCCGACCGTGTCCGCATATTGCATCGGACCACCGCGCCAGCGTGGGAAACCGTAGCCGTTGAGCAAGGTGACGTCGACATCGAGCGGACGCTGTGCAATGCCCTCCTCCACAACGAGCGCGGCTTCATTGACCATTGCAGCCATGTAGCGGTCAATGATCTCCTGATCACTCAAGCTCCGGCTTTCAATGCCCTTGGCCGCGCGTTCCTCGCAAATGTGGCCGAGAATCGCGTCGTTCGGCACCGGTTGTTCGCCGCTGTAGTCGTAGAACCCGCGGCCGGTTTTGCGCCCGTGATGCCCATCTTCGCAGAGTTTGTCGGAAAATTCCGCATAGACCTCGCGCGGGTCCCGGGTCGCCGCCAAACGCTGGCGTGTCATGTAACCAATGTCGAGGCCAGCCAGATCACTGACCGCAAACGGCCCCATGGCCAACCCGAAATCCACCAAGGCCCGGTCGACATCGAAGGGGCTGGCACCGGCAAGTACCGCGCCATCGATGGCTTTGCGATAGGTTGCGAGGATCCGGTTGCCGATGAAACCGTCGCAGACACCTGCGCGCACACCGATCTTGCCGAGACGCTTTGCCAGCGCAAATCCAGTCGCAGTAACATCCGGTGCGGTCTTGGCGCCGACAACGATTTCCAGTAGCCTCATGACATGCGCGGGCGAGAAGAAGTGCAGTCCGATCACATCCGCTGGGCGGCTGGTGATCTCCGCAATCTCGTCGACATCCAGGTAAGACGTATTGGAAGCAAGCACGGCCCCCGGCTTGCAGATCTTGTCCAGCTTGCCGAAGACCTCTTTCTTGACGTCCATGCTCTCGAACACGGCCTCAATCACAAGATCGGCTTCGGCAAGCGCTTCGTAGTCGGAACCCGCAGTGAAGTGTCCGGCCATAATGGCATCGAACTTCTCCTGGGAGAGCTTGCCGCGCTTGACCGCTCCGGCAAGGTTCTTGGAGACCGTTCCTTCAGCCCTGGCAACGGCCTCTGCATCCCGCTCTATCAGCGTGACCGTAAGGCCAGCAAGCAACGCTGACGTTGCAATGCCGGAGCCCATGGTGCCACCACCGATGATCCCGACATTTTCAAGTATGCGCGGCTCGACGTCCTTAATTTCAGGCAGCTTGCCGACCTGGCGCTCGGAGAAGAAGGCATGGATCAATGCGGCCCGCTGATCTGAGTCCATCAGCTCGCGGAACAACGCCCTCTCCTGTGCCAGTCCCTCGGCAAATGGCAGCTTGACCGCCCCCTCAATGGCATCGATGCATTTTTGCGGTGCGATCTGGCCACGCGCCTTTTTGGCGAGTGTGGCCCGGGCCTTGTCGAACAAACCGTCTTCCGGCGCATTGCACGGAAGGCCGCTGACCGGTCGCAGCCCGGCGCCCTCTTCAACAAGTGCTTTTGCATAGGCGAGACCGGCAGCGCGCATGTCATCATTGCCGCTGATCTGGTCGATCAAACCGAGTTCCAGCGCCTCCGCGGCAGACACCGGCTTGCCGGAGGTGATCATGTCGATCGCTCTTGTGACCGGCACAAGGCGCGGCAGCCGCTGTGTCCCGCCAGCCCCCGGCAGAAGGCCGAGCGAGACCTCCGGTAGGCCGAGCTTGGTCTTCGGCGCAGCGATCCGGTAATGCGCGCCGAGCGCCAGTTCCAGACCACCGCCTAGCACCGTGCCATGAACCGCCGCAACGACCGGCAGCTTGCAGGCCTCGATCTCGTTGATCAGTTCCGGCAGAAACGGCTCTTTCGGCGGCTGGCCGAATTCGCGAATGTCGGCTCCGGCGACAAACGTTCGTCCGGCTCCGTATACCACGACGGCCTTGATCGCGTCATTTTCTGCGATGCCGCGGAACGCGTCCTGAAGGCCGGAGCGTACGGCATGCGAGAGCGCGTTCACCGGCGGGTTCGCGATTCCAATGACGGCGATGTTGTCTTCGAGTGTCAGATTGACGCTTTGTGTCACCACAAGGCCTCCCAGTCCAAGTGATTAGTACGTGAACAAAGTCCTAAACACATCCCGAAGAAATTTCAATATGTGGAATTTAATATTTTATATTGAAATTATCAGCATCTCTTGGATGAGCCGTCGGCAATGCAGCATCCACCTCCCGCTGTTGTCCCGGACCTGACCCGGGACCCTACCAATTACGCAGCCCTTGTTCCCGGCTCAAGGCCGGGACGGCGAAGTGCAAAGACCCGAGATGCTCACACCTCCAGCCACTCGCGGCGGATGTCGTCGCGGGTCAAGAAGTCCTGCGGTGTTCCGGAATAAACAATCTCGCCGTGCCCCATGACATAAACACGGGATGCGATTTTCAGCGCGATGGAGAGCTTCTGCTCCACCAGCAGAATGGAGACCCCCGCCCGGGCGATTTCTGACAAAAGCTCCCCGACCTGGGCAACGATCCGCGGAGCGAGCCCTTCCGTTGGTTCGTCGATCATGATCAGCTGCGGATCGCCAATCAGTGTCCGGCAAATCGTCAGCATCTGCTTTTCGCCGCCTGACAGGACTCCGGCGGGCGTATCGGCGCGTTCGGCAAGGTTCGGGAACATCGTCAGCATGTCCTCGATCGCCCAGCGCCCCGGCCTTTTCATGTCCTTGATGCCGAGCACCAGGTTCTCCCGGACGGTAAGACCTGGAAAGATATCCCGGTTCTCCGGCACATAGCCAAGACCTTTCAGGGCAATCTCATGGTTCGCAAGGCCCGAGATGTTCTCACCCTTGAACCAGATGTCTCCCTTTGGCGCGACTTCGCCCATGATTGCCTTCACGGTGGTCGAGCGACCAACACCGTTGCGTCCGAGCAGCGCAACCACCTCACCTTCGCCGACCTCAAGATCAACGCCGCGCAGGACGTGGCTTTTGCCATAAAAGGCATTCAACCCGCGAACAGACAACATCCCGTTCATCACGCTGCTCCCTCAACCATCGGCAAATCCTCGGCTTCATCGCCGAGATAGGCTTCGCGCACTTTCGCATCCCCTCGAATGGCCTCCGGGGGACCCGACGCGATGATCTCACCGTAGACAAGCACCGAAATGCGGTCGGACAGCCCAAACACGACGCTCATATCGTGCTCGACGATTATCAGCGTCTTGCCACGTGTGGCCCGCTCGATGAGCGCGACGGCCCGCTCCGTTTCCGAATGGCTCATCCCGGCGGTTGGTTCATCCAGCAATATGACATCGGCCCCGCCCGCAATGGTGATCGCAATCTCCAGTGTCCGCTGATCGGCGTAAGGCAAACTTGCCGCGGGCAAGGACGCCTTGTCGATCAAGCCGACGGTCTCCAGAATCTCCGCCGTGCGGTCTTGGACATGCCTCAAGTTGCCGATGTTGCGCCAGAAGCTGTAGCCGGTGCCGAGCGACCACAGCACCGCACAGCGGACGTTCTCGCGGACTGTCATGTTGGCGAAGATGTTGGAGACCTGAAAGGATCGCGACAAACCCATGCGATTGATCTCATGGGCCTTGCGCCCGGAGATCTTTCGCCCACCCAGTTGAACGCTGCCGGACGTTGGCCGGTGCAGTCCGGAGATCAGATTGAACAAGGTCGATTTGCCCGCCCCGTTCGGCCCGATGATCGCGTGCCGTTCCCCCGGCGAGATGTCCAGAGTGACCCCACGAATGATCTCGGCGGGGCCGAAGTTCTTGGTCAGATCCCGGATCGACAAGGCTGGTGTGCTCATGACAAGGCCTCCTCTTTGTCTGATCCGCTTGACCGCATCACCCAGCCCCCTGCTCCGACCAGACCAAGCGCAAGCAGCCAAGTCACGGGATTGTTAGGTTCCAAGGCGATGCCGAACGGTTCGAAGATCTCGCCAAAACCACTGGATTCCCTGACCGCCACTTCGATGGTGATCACAATGCCGGTAAAGGCGAGCAGAGCTCCGGCCGCATAGCGTGCCCAGCGCCCAAGGATCACTCCGCGATCCGGGCTCTGAACCCCCTGCAGCGCGGAAACAAGGATCCCGGCCAGACCGGAGGGTGCGAACATGACGATCATCATGAACAAGAGCCCGAGATACAAAAGCCAGGCTTCGGTAAAGTCGGAGAGGTTGGATTGCATGTACGTGAGCAGAACCGCGCCCAACATGGGCCCCGCGAAGTAACGAATGCCGCCGACATAGGCCATCAGAAGAACAAATCCGGACGGGATCACCGACAGGGTCTCAGGGGTGAAGATCTCGTAATTGACCGCAGCCATGCCGCCCGCAAGGCCTGCAAATCCGCCGGCAAAGATGAAAATCAGATAGCGCACCCGCTGCGGATCATAGCCGACAAACTCCACCCGCTCCGGATTGTCGCGCACCGCCTCGCCCATCTTGCCCAACGGCGTGCGGGTAAAGGCAAACATCGCAACGGTTCCAATCAGCGTCCAGGCGGCAATAAACCAGTAGACCTCGTTGATCGGGCCAAGACTGAGACCGAACAGCTCCGGCCCGTTCATACGGTCACCGGAAACGCCCTCTTCGCCGCCAAAGAGGCTGGTGAACATAAAGCCGGCAGCCGCCACCAATTCGGCAAGGCCAAGCGAGATCATTGCGAAGGGAATTCCGGCCCGCCGGCACGATGGCCAGCCGATGACAGCCCCGGCAAGGGCGCCGCCTGCAAATCCGACAAGCGGCAAGGCAAAGACCGGGAACATGCTCCAAAGGCCGGTCCCGGTTTCAATCGCCTGCATGGCATGCATCGCCGCATACCCGCCGAGGCCAAAGTAAACCGCATGGCCGAAGGACAGCAGTCCTGCCCGGCCAAGCAGCATGTTGTAGGACAGGGCAAACACCATGTTGATGCCAATCGCGTTTAACAGCGAATAGGTGGTGCGCGACGGCCCCGTGAGCGGGATCACCACAAGAACGGCGGCCATGATCAGAAACGGCAACACACGTGTTCGGAATTTCTCCGACTGTGATGGCGCGAGGGATATGGACAGTGTGTCGGTCAAATTTCACGCTCCCCCATCAAACCGCGCGGCCGGATCATCAAGACCAGAACCAGCAACAGGAACGGCAGCATCGGGGCCAGCGAGGCAATCGAGATGCGGCCAAGATCGCTCAGCGGGCTCAGCCCGGTGAAGGCAAAGATTTCAGCGAATGTCGTGTCGATGGAAATTGCAAAGGTCTGAAGAAGACCAATCAGAAGCGAGGCGATGAACGCGCCCTCCAGGCTGCCCATGCCGCCTACCACCACCACAACAAAGACGATCGGACCGATGGATAGAGCCATCGCCGGCTCCGTGACGAGGTAGTTGCCTCCGATTACACCGGCGAGCCCGGCGAGCGCACAGCCGAAGCCAAACACCATCATGAAGACACGCGGCACATTGTGGCCGAGGTGCCCGACCATATGCGGATGAGTGAGCGCTGCCTGGATGATGAGCCCTGCGCGGGTGCGTTTCAAAAGGAACCACAGCCCGGCCAGCATCGCGATCGACACAACCAGCATGAAAATGCGGTAGGCCGGATATTGAGCGCCAAACAGCGTGAACAGCGGAAAATCGAGCGCAGCTGGGATTTCATAAGGAACCGGGATCTTGCCCCAGATGATCTTGACGAGTTCGTCGATCAGATAGGCCAGGCCGAAGGTGAACAAGAGCTCGGCCAAGTGCCCGTTTGCGTGAACCTTTCGGAGGCCCCAGCGTTCAATACCGGCCCCTGCCAGCCCCACCAGGATCGGCGCCAGGAATAAAGCAATCCAGAAGCCCGTGACCGAGCCGATCGTATAAGCGAAATACGCGCCCAGCATATAGAAGCTGGCGTGTGCGAAATTGAGCACGCCCATCATGCTGAATATGAGGGTCAGGCCGCTGGACAGCATGAACAGCAAAAGCCCGTAAATCACCCCGTTCAGCAGAGAGAAAAAGAATGTTTCCATGTATGTCCTGCCTTGAAGGCCGCGCGCATTGATGGAAAGCGCGCGGCGTCAATGATTGGATGAAAGCTGAAGCCGACTGATATCAGCTCGGCCGTTCCATCTGGCAGGTGGTTGCGGTGCGGGTCGCATCGCCGTTGATGTTCCCATCCGGATCGGTTGTAAACCCGAAGGCTGTGCCCTCCAGCGTCCGCGACACATCATCGGAGAAGGTGGAGATAAACAGCGGCTGGATCAGCTGGTGATTGTCCTCTCGCATGGAGACCGGGCCATAGGGCGTTTCATGCTCCATTCCGGCAAGAGCGAAAGCCACCTGCACCGGATCGTTCTCGCCCACTTCATCAACCGCCTTGTCGAACATCTCCATCAGCGTGAACACTCGCTGATAATAGTAATCAGTGCCGTAGCGCTCCTGAAAGCGGTCCATATTGGCAACCTGCTCTTCGCTGGTGTCGATGTTCTGATGGAACTCGGTGATCTGCTTGACGAGACCAATGGCGCCCTCGCCCATGGTAGCCACGGCTCCGAGCCCGCCGCCGTAATAGGTCAGATACGGCACGTTGTGACCGGCCGCGGACGCTGCCTTGATGAGCAGCGTCATGTCCTGCCCCCAATTGCCGGTGATCACCGCATCGGCGTCCGAGGTCATCATTTTCTGAACGTACGGCGTGAAGTCCTTCACCTTGCCGAGCGGATGCAGTTCGTTGCCGACGATCTCGATATCCGGCCGCTTTTCGGCAATCATCGTCACGGCAGCATTGGCAACCGCCTTGCCGAAGGAATAATCCTGTCCGAGGATGTAGATCTGCTTGATGTGATCCTGCTTGGCGAGCCAGTCGGTCATCGCCGCCATTTTCATGTCCGCGTCCGCATCAAAACGGAAATGCCAGAAACTGCAGCGGTCGTTGGTGAAAGCGGGGTCCACGGCAGCATAGTTCAGGAACAGAACCTCTTCGCCCGGATTGCGTTTGTTGTGCTTGTTGATCGCGTCGATCAGTGCCGAGGCGACGGAAGAGCCGTTGCCCTGAACAATATAGCGGATGCCCTGGTCAATCGCCTTTTGCAGCTGCACCAGGCTTTCCTTCGGATTGACCTTGTTGTCGAACGGCACGATCTCGACCGTCATACCGCCCGCACCACCAGCCTCGTTGATCCGGTCAGCGGCATAGCGGAAATGCTTCAATCCCGTGTCCCCGGCCAAGGCGAAATGGCCCGACAGCGGATCGATATAGCCGATTTTCACGGTGTCGGCGCTGGATACGCTTATAGAGCAAGTGGCAAGCGCTGCGGCCGCCACAAGTGACTTCAGATAGTTCATGCTTTCCTCCCTGAGCGGCCGGCTTCCGGGTTTTCCCTGTTTTGACGGCCAGACAATTTGCTGCACTGCACGCAAAAGCTGATTTTGTGCTCAAAGACTATTGCAAATTGAAATCTTGAGACTTGTCAAGAAAAATACAGAATTCTATTCTGACATGTGGAATAATGACCAATACGGAAGGCGTCATACGCAGACTGTTTCAGCGCGTTTTTGGTGTGATGATGGCCTTCACGCAGAACGAAATCAGCGGTCGCAGAACCGTCCTACCGAGGTGACACCCAAGCATGTTGAAATACAAAACCCTTCCGAAAGCCTTGCAAGGTTTGCGTCTTCCGGCCGTGGCCGCCCCACTCTTCATCGTCTCCGGCCCGGACCTCGTGATTGCCCAGTGCAAAGCCGGGATTGTCGGCAGCTTTCCGGCGCTCAATGCCCGTGAGAAGGATGGCGAGCCCATCATGCTGGAGATCTGGCTGAAGCAGATCACCGAGGAACTCGACCGCTACAATCAGGCGAATCCCGACACGCCGGCAGCGCCGTTTGCGGTCAACCAGATTGTGCACCGCTCCAACGGACGCCTGGAACGCGATCTTGAAATCTGCGCGCGCTGGAAGGTCCCGATCTGGATCACGTCGCTCGGGGCGCGGGTTGAGGTCAACGAAGCGGCGCATTCCTGCGGCGGGATCACGTTGCACGACATTATCAACAACACCTTCGCCAAGAAGGCGATCCAGAAAGGCGCCGACGGCCTGATCGCCGTCGCGGCCGGGGCCGGTGGGCACGCGGGCCAACAATCCCCGTTTGCGCTTATCCGCGAGATCCGCGAATGGTTTGACGGACCGCTGCTTCTGTCCGGCTCCATCAGCACGGGCGAAGCACTGCTTGCCGCCCGGACGCTTGGCGCGGATCTCGGATATATCGGGTCCGCCTTTATCGCGACCGAGGAAGCCAACGCGCAGGCTGAATACAAGCAAATGCTGGTCGAAAGCGGCGCGGAAGACATCGTCACATCGTCGCTCTTTACCGGTGTATCCGGCAACTACCTTGCGCCATCGATTTCCCGTGCCGGTCTCGATCCGGCCAACTTGCCGTCTGCTGATCCCTCATCAATGAACTTCAGCTCCGGATCGTCCAAAGCCAAGGCCTGGAAGGAAATCTGGGGCGCGGGTCAGGGCATCGGGGCGCTCAAGTCGATCGTTGCGGCGGGCAAGGTTGTCGACCGGATCGAGCAGGAATACCGCGACGCCAAACAACGGATTTGCTCGGATCTCACCTGATCCGGTCCAGATCCCAGACCCTCATCTGCTGCTGCCCCAGCCTTGCGCCGGGGCCACAACAAACAGGTCCCGGCTCAAGACCGGGACAGCATTGCGGATGTGTGAGGGGCAGCGACATCGGCAAGATCCTGAAGCGGGAGTTACGGCAGGCCTATCAAAACGCCGCCAAGGCACCAGGCGGACAAATCAGAGCTCTGCGATGAACGGACTGAATGCTTTCTGATACAGCATGGCTGCGGCCGTTTCGGCCGGCACCCATGTGCGCTGTCGGTGGCTTTCCTCCCAATCATCTGCTGGCAGGATACGTGTGACCTCCATCCCGTAGACCTCGACACAGCACGTTGCTCCCCACTTTTCGTAAGTGAACTTGCCAAGGGGATGATCGCTGACTTTGCCCTCGACACCGGCTTCTTCGCGGGCTTCCACTCTGGCCGACTCCGCAGGACTTAGGCCCGGATCAACGATGCCTTTCGGGACGACCCAATGCCGTTTACTCGATGAACCTGTTATAAGGACTTCCTTGCCCTCCGGCGTGCGTCGGAAGGGAATGACGGCGGACTGGGTGTAATAATAGGCTGGCCGCTCCCGGCGCTCTGGACCATCCGGGCCTGGATAAGGAAAGAGATCCGGCAAATCCTGCGGGTCGATGACATGACGGATTTCGGCACCCTCTTGTGTGCTCTCCAAGTGAACGAGCACCCCCGGAGACAGGCTTTCTTGAACCCCAAGAGAGCTGAGCAGATTTGCGACCGTCTTTTTGGGGGCAACCAGCAACACACGGTCTTCATCGGCAAAAATTGGCATCTCGCCTTTCGTGAGATCCGGCGATTGAACCACCCCCTGTGCGGACCAGCTGCCAGCCTTTAGCGCTTTTTGAGCTGTCGCAGTGGCGCGTTCATCGGTTGTCGTGAGCGTTTTTAGAGGCCGCAAGCCGTGCTGCCCCATCCAGGCACCGATCTTCTGGGCCTGGCGTTTTCCCTTGGTGCGCAGAGGCCGCAGCCTTTCTGCGCCGTCCCAATCCTTAGCACCAGCGCCGGCGCAGAGAAGCAACACCTCCAAGGTCTTATTCGTCATCTCAAAGTGTCTCCACCGACAGGCTGCCCGTCAGTCTATCACGGTGTGTTGGCGCAGACCCTTGAAGCATTTAGACCAGCACTACGATTCGGTGTTATCAACGGTTCTGAATTGCTGTCACGTTTCCTTCTCAGAGCCACTGTACACCGCCATGAAACTGAAACAGACCAAGGTTCTGGAACCGATCCGCCCAACTGTCCGGGCCGTCATCTTTCGAAACGGAGATCTTTTGGTACAGGTGAAGCAAAAGCGCGGCTCTGCAACCTATCTGACCTTGCCGGGTGGAAAGCAGAACCCGGGCGAGACAGCAGAAGAGGCTCTGATCCGTGAATGCGCTGAAGAAGTCGGCACGACCATAACCGTAGGGCCCCTTTTGCATGTTGCCGAAGTCTTCAAGACAAAAGCGGAGGGGAAGCGGCACCAGTTGGAGCTGCTGTTCGCGTGTGAGGTATCCGACAACTATATGCCAGTGATGGGTCCCCATCCTGACCCCTCCCAAGTCGGGACGATCTGGGCCTCTCCGATTTCAAGGGCGGCGGAGTTCCGCCCTGCTTACGCTGCGGCGCTGACCACCGCGGCACCGGTCTACTTGGGAGTATTCGATGACTAAACTCCCCCGTGCGATAGACGAAAACCTTTATTTTCTGAGCGTGGAGATCGATGGCCAGCTCGCCGGGATGCAGGACTATTTCAAGTCCCCAAACCAGGCAGCCGCGCAAAAAGTCATTTTGCGCGCGGGGTATTCCTACAATCTCGCCTCGAAATTGACCAAAGCCAGCACGCAAATTCTGTCTCAGAAGAAGGTCACTTCCGAACAGCAGAACCTGCTGCGGAATGTCGAACTGATTGCGCAGAACCTTGACCTGATCAGCCGCCTTGCCCGGCGCAGTCTGACATACGCTGAGACTGTAGACCGCAAGGCGTATTTGAGAGGCGACACCTACGCCAAAGTGCTTAAACAGGTTCGCGACAGCCTGAAACTTATTCAGCCGGCCCTTGCCCGGTCTGACAGCAAATCCGCGGTTCGGATCGGGCAGATCCGTGAAAAGATGGAGGACCTGTACGATCGGGTGTTCCGCACACTGACCGAGGATATGCGCAAGTCCAAGCACACAGCCGATCTTGCGAACAGCCTGCTGGTTGCCAACGAAATCCGGCGCATCGGCGACGCGCTCCAATCGATCTCTGAAGCGATCTTGTCGGTCAATCTTGGGCAGCCGGTCCAGTTCGAACGTTATTTCACGCTGAAAAGCCTCCTGCCATCGACCAAGGACGACGAGCCGGTCGACATGGTCCCCTTAGCGGAAACCCGGTCCGGCAGTGCGATCTCTTCCGTCCGTTCGCGCAGCGAAAACGGGGAACCGGTCAATGCGGTCTTCAAGGACGGGGAACTGCGCAAGGTGCGCGAAGAACGGGCGGGCGTGAAAAGCTGGCACGCGATCTATCCAGGACTGGCCCCCAAGATCCTGTCCTATCAGAAACGCGGCCAGTCAGCCGCCCTGTTGATCGAGCATCTGCCGGGCTACACATTTGAGCAGCTGGTCCTCAACGAAAACGACGCTCTTCTCGCGGAAGCCCAGAAGAAACTGGCCAAGACCCTGAACGACGTGTGGCGCAGCACCCGCATGGAAGAACCAGCGGTGATGGCCTCCATGCGCCAGTTGTCCCGGCGCCTGCCGGAAGTTTACCGGGTACATCCGGAATTCCGCGCCGAGCCGCAACGTTTCGGCGGGCTGCGTCTGAAAGGTTTCGACGAACTCGTCCGGGAAGCCGCGGAGCGTGAAGACAAACTCGAAGCGGCCTTTTCTGTTCACATCCACGGCGACTTCAATCTCGACAATGTCATCTATGACCCCGCCGAGAAGAAGCTGCATTTCATCGACCTGCACCGCTCCCGCTACATGGACTACGTTCAGGACGTCTCCGTCTTCATGATTTCCAACTACCGGCTGCAAATCCAGGACATTCCGGTGCGCCGCCGGCTCGCCAAAGTCGCCTGTGACCTGCAATCGGTCGCTGCAAAATTCGCCCGGTCCCAGAAAGACCGGACCTATGAATACCGCCTCGCCCTCGGCCTTGCGCGCAGCTTTGCCACCTCCACGCGGTTCGTGTTCGATAAATCCCACGCGCGGCGCATGTTCATCCGCGCCCGTTTCTTACTCGAACAGGCGCTAGAGTGTCCTGAGGGAAAAGAGGAGCGGTTCAAACTGCCCATCAAGGAGTTGTTCGTTGACTGACATCAAGATCGGGGTCGTTGGCATACCCGGCAAATGGTCCACAGAAGCCCTTGCCGATGTGATTGAGGCCAAGACCGGCTTCCGTCTGGTGATCGATATGGCAGCCGTGACGCTGGATCTGGAAACCGGTGCCGTTATGTATCAGGGGCAGGATCTTTGCGCGCTTGACGGGCTTATCATCAAGAAAATCAGCGAAATTTACAGTCCGCATGCGCTCGACCGGCTGGAACTGCTGCGTTTTGCCGAAAGCCGTGGCGTCAAGATCTTCTCCCGCCCTGAGGCCGTTTTGCGGCTGATCGACCGGCTTGCCTGCACGGTCTCACTGCGTGCGGCCGGAGCACCCATGCCGGCAACGGTCGTGACCGAAGATCTGAATGCTGCTGAAGCGGCGGTGGAGCGCTATGGCGCGGCCGTCTTCAAACCGCTGTACTCGACCAAAGCGCGCGGCATGTGCATCATCGAAGCGGGCGCAAACGCCCGGGCCGAGATTGCCGCGTTCGCTGAAGACAATCCGGTGATGTACATCCAGCAAAAGCTGAACCTTTCCGGACAGGATCTTGGAATGGTGTTCCTGGGCGGTGACTACTTGTGCACCTACGCCCGGGTCAGCCAATCCGATAGCTGGAACACGACGATCCACAGCGGCGGCAAATATGCGCCCTTTGAACCGGATGCCGACCTGATCGAGCTGGCCAGAAAAGCACAGGCGCCTTTCGGCCTTGATTTCACAACTGTCGACGTCGCACTGACCGACGATGGCCCAATCGTCTTTGAAGTTTCTGCCTTTGGCGGATATCGCGGGGCCAAGGAAGGCTGTGGTGTCGATGCGGCCGCGGCCCTTGCAGATCATGTGATTGCGAAGGTGACGCGATGAAATCCGTTGCTGATGTTCTTGCCGAGCTAGACCGCAACGGTTTGCCGGAAACCCTTTATCTTAAGACCGGGCCGGTGCGCCTTGCAGTCCGGTGCAATATACCGATGGCAGTTGAGCTGCGTCACCACTTGAAAGAAGCGCTCGCAGCAGCCGGGCCAGTTGCAGCCACCATCGACGTTCTGGAGGGGCAAAATCTCAGCACCCCGCCGGAGTGGATCGACTGGGCGCGCGAACTGGGAAAAACCGGACGCAAGGACGCGTATGTCGATCTTGACGATGGCCGGCTGGTTCACAAGATCCGCTCGGGCATGACCTTCCTGCAGTCACCGCAAGCGCTTGTCGCGTTCGGGCCCTGCCTCGCCTATCCCAATCAGGTCATCAATTTCATCAACACGCAGATCCTCAACATCTGCAAGCGGGATGGCTGGGAGATCTGTCACGCCGCAGCCGTGACCGATGGCAGACAGGGTCTTGCGATTGCCGGGCTGTCCGGTGGTGGAAAATCCACTGCCATCTTGCGCATGATGGATCTCGATCCGACCCGCTTTGTCACCAACGACAGGCTCATGGTGCGCGCAACAAACGTCGGTACCGAAGGTCTCGGTATTCCCAAAAATCCGCGCATCAACCCCGGCACGATCTTGCACAATCCGCGCCTGGCCCCTTTGCTGTCCGAGGACCGAAAAAGAGAGCTGCTGCAGATGCCGCCGGAAGACCTTTGGCAACTGGAAGAAAAGCACGATCTTTTCATCAGCGAAGTCTATGGCCCGGACCGCATCTCATTCACGGCTCCCCTCACCGAGTTCTGGGTGTTGAACTGGAGCCGGTTGTCGACCGAGCCAACGCGCCTCGTGGATGCAGACCTCACCGAGCGGCCCGACCTCCTCGGCGCGATCATGAAAAGCGCGGGCCCATTCTATCAGGATGCCAGTGGTGTCTTCCTGCGCGATGGCGAACCGCTGGAGCCGGACGCTTATCTCCAGCAGCTCAAGAGTGTCCGGATTCGCGAAGTGACCGGCGCCATCGATTTCGATGCACTGGCTGCTGCTGGCAAGGACCTCTTTGCATGACCGGATCGGCTGCCACAGGATCTACCGCGGTTTTGATCCGCCACGGCGACTATCACCAGCGCAAGAATGCGCCCAGTGCCTTGCAGCCCTTTCCCCTGACGGACAAGGGCAAAGCGCAAGCCAATTCTTGTGGCGAAGAGCTCGCCAAGTGGCTTTCAGACGAACACCTAACACTAAATCCGATCGTCTATTCCTCCTGCCAGCTGCGGGCCTGGCAGACGGCCCAGCTCGCGTGTGATGTCCTGATCAAACACGGGCACACCTTGACCATCGAGCAGACACCTTTCCTGGCTGAACGCTCGGTCGGCAGCGCGGCAAATTTGACGCTCGACGAGATTGAGAGCGTCCTTATCGAAGACCCCCGCTTTGACGCGCCTCCCGTGGCATGGAAATCGGACAGCGACTATTGCCTGCCGCTGCAAGGTGCGGAATCCCTGATGATGGCAGGACAACGGGTTGCGGACCATTTGACCCGCACAACGGCTCAGCAACCGGCTGGAACGGTGACGCTGCACTTTGGCCATGGGGCTTCTTTCCGGCACGCGGCGCACCTCCTCGGTGTCTTAACCCGGGACCAGATCGCTCAATACAGCATGCACCACGCCCGGCCGTTACATCTCTGTCACATAGAAAATGGTACATGGGCGCACATTGGCGGGACGTGGAAGATTCGCCAGCTAACGGATAAGACGCTCGATTAGGCCTTCAATCATGGCAGTCCATACCGGTCGCGCAGCAAGATCGCACCCAATGCTGCCCCCTGTCTTCGATGATGCGGGTGAACTCGCAGCGCTTCCCCGCAATCTGGAACCCTGGCCGGTCCATGAAGAGCATTCTGGCGGCAATGCCGGCGCGGTTCGCGCCAGTTTGGTCGCTGCTGCCTCTCACGGCACATGGACCTGGCCGGAGAAACCGGTTGTCTTCATCTCCGACCCGCATGCCGATGCCGACGGTTTTTTGCGGTCCCTTGTTTCAGCCGGTGCGGTCCGCCGCCTTAACGACGGGTTTGTCCTGACGCCCTTCGGCCAGATGGCGAAAATCATCGTCGGGGGCGATTGCCTCGACAAGGGCCCGTCCAACCTCGACATGCTGAACGCACTGAAACGCCTGTTTGATCTTGGCGCTGACGTCCGTCTGCTTGCGGGAAATCATGACTTGAGGCTGCGGCTTGCGATCCGGGCGCTGACCCTGCCGAAGGCCCCGCTGACCGAGCATCTTTTTGTCCGCATGGGCCGCAAGATCCTGCCGCTCTTAGCCGAAATCAACACACGTTACGTGACACCGGAAGACCTGGCAAACCTGCCGGACGAGGCGGAGTGCCGTGAGCGGATCTTTCCGTCCAAAAGCTGGAAAGAAACGTTCCCCGCCGCGGCCGCGCCGTATCTGACGCCCTTGGGGATCGAAAAAGAGCTCAAGAAGCTGAAGAAAAAGGCAAAACAGTTTGCCAAACAGGCGGACACGGAAGGCCTCACCATGCGCGAGGTCTATGCCGCGTCCCTGCGGTGCCGGGATCTCTTTTTGAGCCCGGACGGTGCCTACAGCTGGTTTTATTCGGCCATGGATGTGGTCGAACAGATCGGATCCATCGTTTTTCTGCATGCTGGGATCGATGACACCATGTGCGCACTGCTGGCCAAAGACGGCCCCGCCGCCGTCAACGCGCGCTACCGGCTGGAAGCCGAAGATGATCCATTTGCCTTTTATTCCGGCCCGGTTGCCAATCTGGTTCGCACCAAATACCGGCCGGTTGACGGACAACTGACGGCCTCAGGCGTTGAGCTTCTGCACCAGGCTGGCATCAAGATGATCGTTCAGGGCCACGTCAACAACCATAAAGGCCAGCGGATCCTGGCCAAGAACGGGCTGTTGCACCTGGAAGGCGACATCACGCTGGACCGGACCTCCCGCCGTCTGGAAGGCCTCACCGGCATCGGTGCGGGCGCGACGCTTATTTTCCCCTCAGGCGACGTTGTGGGCTTGAGTTCCGACTATCCAAGGGTCAAACATTTCAAGCCAGAACATCATCTTTGAGAAAAGAGTGCATCGATGCAAAACGGCGACGGCAGCTTCCGCCACGAGTCCCTTCAAAGCCGCAAGTCCATCAAGGCGCTTTTGGAGGCGGTGACCAAGGGTATTGGCAAAGGCGAGTTGACCTTGAGCGATGGCGATGAAGAGATCGTTCTGGAACCGGGCGGCTTGATCACGGTGCGGGTCCGCGCCGAACGGTCTGGCGGCTCCAACCGCATCGATCTCCGCCTCACCTGGACCGAAACCGCCGACACCCCAAAGCCAAAAAGCGATCTGAAAGTGCGCTGAGAGCAAATCGCGGTTGAACGGATTCAGGTACCACTATGAGGCATACCTGCCCGACATATCAAGAGTTGAGCCCCCCTCCTCCGCTGCGCGCTGGTGTTCGGCGCATGGTTTTATTCCGCGAAGAAACAGCATCCGGCACGATCCGCCGAGAACCACCCCGTGGCTATGCAACGCTCATCGTCAGCTTTGCAGATCCGATCACCGTGTCATCTCTTCATCAATGTGCACCTCCGGCAAACGCATTCGTAGTTGGGGCTACAAGCGGCGTCCTTACGGTGGAATGCGGCCTCAATAACAATGGCATCGAGTTTCAACTGCGCCCTTGGTTTGCTGCAGAACTCCTGAGCGGCATGGGGCTCGAACCAGCAAACGCTTTGGTGGACTTGACGCCCGTGCTACCTTCGATATTTGTGCATCCTAAATGCCTCACACCAGCCAGTTTGGCCGATCACTTAGAGGGCATAACCTCTTGGTTGCTTCGTTGTTTAGCGACTGCTGCGCATTCAACGCATCCCGAAATCCTAAAAGCCTGGAACCTCCTGGAGGGTTCAACCGGGTCAATGAAGATTGCGGACCTGGCTGATCACGCCGGTATCAGTCATCGCCATTTCAAACACTTGTTCGAACTAGCCACCGGTCTCAAGCCCAAAAGAGCGGCGAGATTGTTGCGGCTCGGGCGCGCCGTGGACTTGATTGAAAACAGGAGATCGGCCGCTCTCAGCCAGATTTCCTATACGTGCGGGTACAGCGATCAAAGCCACCTGACGCGGGAGTTTCAGGACCTTGCCGGCATCAGCCCGGCCGCACTTCAAGCAAGCGCATTCAACGACCTACAAGGCTTTCCTATCTGCGCCGCTCACGACGTCAGTTTTGTTCAAGACGTCCTTTGTCGGGGTAAGTAGCGTGATGTCTCTTTCAGACTTTGGAGACGTCCATGCATCCTATCAGTTTCATTGAAATCGGTACCGAAAACGCGCGGCAAGAAGCCGAATTTTTCTCCGAACTGTTCGACTGGCCCTGGCAACACTTGGCCAATGATGGCGCGGGCTGGTTTGATGCTGGCGCGCTCAAGGTCGGTGTGCACGGCAAGGACAGCCAAACGGGCATGGTTCCCTATTTCCAGGTCGCAGACATCGAAGCGGCTGCGGAAACAGTACAACGGCTTGGCGGACGAGCGGAGCTCCCCGGGGCCGATGAGGCTGGCTTTGGCCGGTTCATCAACTGTATCAGCGCCCAAGGCGTCCGGTTCGGACTGCACCAAACAGTCGGGAGATTATAGTTTTTGTGTAAGGCACAGCCTTGGAGCAAATCGCGTTTAAACGGTTTCAGGTTTCGCTGCCACTCGGCTTTGCCTCGTACGCGAAACCTGAAGCAACCTGAATTCAATTGAACGCGTCACGCTTTAAGCCCCGCCTTGAGATGCCAAAAGATCGTTTGGGCCGGCAGTGGCGCGAATGCTTTGCTCGTTCGTGCATACATAAAACTGACGAATGCCGTGGCTTTAAAAATCCAACTCCGAAATGCACGCCGCACACATCCGAACATGCGTGCCATCGTCATTCCGTGTCTTTGTTTCGAAAAGAGAAAATGTCTAGCCAGCGAGGACCAAGTCTAATCCCGGAGCCGACTGTCTACTACCCATAAGCCGTCGAGAAGGGCCACAGAGTGGCGGAGAGGAAGGGATTCGAACCCTCGAGACGGTTGCCCGCCTACTCCCTTAGCAGGGGAGCGCCTTCGACCACTCGGCCACCTCTCCGGTAGGCCCCGTGTACGAACAAAAACCCATGAGTTCAAGGGGATTTTTGACTTGGCCCGGTTTTTCCACGAACAGACGCCGGTTCTGTCTTCCCCCGGCACACACCGTGCCGTTCCTGCCTGTTTAACCGCCAGTCCTGAAAGTCTTGCAACGGTAAATTAGAAGCGCCGGATCCGGGAGACTGATTTCAGGCGGTCAACTTCGCCAGAAGGCGGCAATCAGCAACGAGAAATTGGGGGGTGTTGGCCGCGGGCTTTTTCGATTGCGTAGGGAACTCTCCTGGCCTGCACGGTGCCTGACCAGCTCTAAAGCCGCGGCTCCAGACAAATTTCACAACTTGCAGGTTTTGGCGATTTGCTGCGGTAATGAGCCATGGTTTTTGCGTATTTACCCTCACTGGTGCGCATTCTGCGCGCGGCGTTGATCTTCATGTGCTTTGCGCTCCCTGTCCGGGCGCAGGACATGAGGATCGTCACCGAGGAGTTCCCACCTTACAATTATTCGGACAACGGCCTTGCCAAGGGCCTGTCGAGCGAGGTCGTTCAGGCTGTTCTTGCCGAAACCGGACTGACCGCCGAATTCCTGTTTTTGCCGTGGGCGCGGGCCTATCTGACTGCTCAGAACACCAAGAACACGGTGATCTTTTCGATCGGCCGGATCCCGGAACGGGAAGATCTTTTTGAGTGGATCGGCGTGATCGCGCCCTACAATACGTCCCTTTACAAACTGGTCAGCAGGACGGATCTGACCGTCAACTCATTGTCCGATGCAAAGGACTACAGCATCGGCGTTTCAGTCGAAGACGTGATTTACCAATATCTCAAAAGCCAGAACTTCACCAATCTCGATATCGTGGGTGAAGATATTTTGAACATCCGGAAACTGGCACTCAGCCGGCTGGATCTCATCGCCTTCGACGAAGCCGCTTTCCAGTACTACCTCGATTTGGAAGACATCGATCCGGCTTTGTTTGATCGGATCTACCGCCTGGACGATATCAGCGGCGGTCTCTACATGGCCATCAACAAAGACAGCGACCCGGAGCTCATCCAGTCTTTAAAGAGCGGCCTTAAGGCAATCAAAGCTGATGGTACTTATGAGCAGATCCTCAACCGGCACCGGGTCATGAACTGATGACCATGCCGAAGGCTTGAAACAAATGCGCTTTTTCGCGTCCTGGACCGTTTTCACTCGCAACGGAAACGAATTGAGCGCCGCGCTTGCAAGCCCCTATTCTCATTGCCTGAGGACAGAAAATATTAAAAATTAGGCGCCCGGTCTTTAACGGCGACGTGTCTATCCGACTGTGCTGGCTTTTGCGTTCCGTTTCAAAAAGGCCTTCTGCGCTCCCTTTGCGGCGCTCATGAACAAAAACCGCTTGAACAGAAAAGAGACCAGAAACACGACCGCAATGACACCAAGGAAAATCGCAATGTAAAACCCACTGAAGAAATCAATCTCTGTCGCGAGAAGAATGACGACGAAAGCAACCGGTACGAAAACGATGATCTCAACGATGGTCATCTTGAAGGCGGCTGACCAGGCAAATCCACTGTCTGGAAGTGACTGATATTTCTTGAAATACCGGTGGCCGGCATCCAGGGTCGCTGCAATTACAGGCAAAAACTGAGTCCCGCTGGAAATATCAAAATCTGCGGCGATCAAAACAGCCGCCCCCAAAACAAACGTGCCGATCAAAACACTCACATAAATGAAGGCAAATCTGATCAAATTGACTTCAGGATGCATTCTCAACCTCACTCCGCCGTTGAGCAGCGCTACTTGTGCGCGTCTTGAAATTTCACACCCTTCATAAATTGCATCCTTGTACAGTCAACCAGTGCGGCAAACTGTAAGGGGAATAAGCCTGCACAACCTGAAATAGGGTTACTGTTTGGTTTTTTTGGCCTTCGGCAGCTCCGACCACACCTGCGCCGCAATCGGAGACCTTATTTATTGGTCTTCTGATTTTTTGGACCCCGCAACCATAACCACGTCTTCTCACCCTGTCCTCGATCGGCTGATTACCGATCATTTTTCCAGTGTCGTGGCGCTGTGGCTTCATCTTGCAGTCTTTGTCATCCTCGCAAGCCTGCCGCCTGCGAACCAGCAGCGTTCCAGCACGCCCTTACCGGTTGATGTTGAGTTGGTTCTCTTGCCCAAGGCTGCGCCTGCCCTGACAGCCCCCCTGTCTCCTTCTGGCGGAAAGAAAGCGCCCAGCCAGGAAGGGGTATTGGTGAAACCGCAAGAAGATGTCCGGGCAATCGAAGAAACGCCCCCACTCCAGGCCCGATCCGATTGGCGAGCGGCGGAGAATTGGGTCACGGCCAAACAGCTTCGGAGCGCTTTGGTTTTACAGGACCTGCGTTCGGCCCAGGCGCGTGCGGCCCTAGAGACGGTGACAGGCCTTGATAGAAGAGAACAACTCTGCGCTCTGGAAGCGATGGAGCAAGTGGGAGTGCATTCGCAAGGGCTTCGGCCAGACCGGCTGGTGCCCCATGCGCTTAAGACGACGGTTCAACGCGGCCTGGAACTCTACGCTCCGGCGGGCGCTCTGCGCAGCCAGGGAAACTGGTATGAACTCGCCTACCGATGCCAGTTGAATAAGGCGGGCGATCGGGTGATGGACTTTCAATTTGTCCTCGGTCCGCCGATCCCCGGAAACCTTTGGGATAATCTCGGACTGGCTGCAGTTCATTGAGTGCTGAAAAGTGGTGACGCGGCGATAATATCTGCGCCGCGTCAGGATAGACCGTTGGGTGCAGGTGCCGTTTGGCCGGCAGCCTTGCACGCGATCAATGCATCGACAGCCATTCGCGCGCAGAGCGCTGCGCTTCTGCGATCTCGGAGGAGCTCATTTCACCGGAGATTTCCTTGCGATAGCGCACAGCTTCCTGGTTGCCCTTCAAAGCCGCAATATTGAACCACTTGTGCGCTGTCACGAGGTCTGTCGTGCCGTGACGGCCACAGGCGCTGTCCAGACCCATCTGGAACAGAATTTCAGCCGTCATCGGCTTTTCACCCATGATGGCCATGTCGTCGGAATGTATTTCATAGCGAGCCATAACGCTCTCCCCTTTTTGTCTACAAGACTTCCCTAGAAACGAAAGCTTATCTGAAGCTTTTCCCGCCGTTTCATGAGGGTTACTTCATCAGGAGCGCTTAAAGAGGCAGTTAAAAAACAGATTTAATGAAATCCGAACAATAGTTTAAGTAAGTCTGAAATTTACCGGATGACAACCATAGCGTTACGAATTGCTGTGTGTTTTCAATAACATTATCGCAAAATTTGACAGGATGGATTCATATTGGATTCACCAAAAGATCGATTGAGCATTTTTTTCAACCAAGAACAGGAAAAACAAAAGCCCCGCTGGGAGCGGTCTTTCAGGCACAACGGGATTGCCGCACACGCTGGAAAAGCCCCTGTTGGATCAGGTCGTGATGGTGATCAGTGGGAGGACTTAGGACGGATTGTCGTAGTACCGGCGGGCAAACGCATCGACGATGCCCTCATCGACCAGGTCTTTCACAATCGTATTGAGCTCATCCACCCGCTCGGCCCACTCAGATTGCCGGGAAACGCCGAGAAACAGATTGACCGTATTGCCCGGGCGGTACTCGGTTTTGACGATCCGGTCTCCAAGCCCTTGGGTCTTGAGGTAATAGTCCACCTGGCAGTCGGTGCCGATCATCACATCAAGGCGTCCGCGCTTGGTCATATCTATAAGAATGTTTTCGGCCGCAACACCCAGCTTGTCGAGCGTTGTGTCCTGGTCAAACTGTTCGAAATAGGCGGAATGCAGGACGAACCCAACCGTATGCTCGCGCAAGTCCTCATAAGAGGTGATGCTGACCGGGCGTGATGCGGGCGTATAAAAGGCGGTCTCGCACGCATAATAGGGTGTGTCCGTGTAAGCGATGTATTCGGCCCGCTCCTTGCGGTAGGCCAAGCCGGTCATGACATCGACCGCCCCGGTTTGCATGGACGCCAGCCCCCGCCCCCACGGCATTCTCACCACGTCAATCTCTGTTCCAATCCGTTTCCCGACCTCGTGGATAAGATCAAGGTCCAGCCCGTTAAAACCCTCGTCGGTTAGAATGCGAAACGGCGGCCATTCGTCGGTGGCGGCTCGGATTGGGTTGGCATGCAAAGGTTTTGTGCTGACCCCAAAGAGGGTCAGGCCAATGACGACAAGTCCGACGGCATTTCGAATGTACAAGCTGCCTGCCCAAATTACGGAGGACGATTGATACCCTATTACATGGTCCCCGCCCCCGATTTTCAATCCTGCTAAAATTAGCCAGTTCAAAGATCCGCAGGACACTGCAAAAAGGGTTCCATGACATTTGACCCGTGCCTCTTGGACCAAAATAGTGCGTGCTCGTGTACGCAGCACCGCAAAAAGTCGCGCATATGACGTTACGTTACGGGTATGCATCCTGGAAACACCACGATACATTCCCTTTCCGTAAACGGAAGTTATTCCGCTTTGGGAGGAACACATGTTGAAATTCAACGCCGCGGCCGCACTTGTGGCTGCCGGACTGCTCGCAGCCACGACTGCACCGTCTTTCGCCGCCGATGCCAAGGGCGACTGGGAACGCCCGAACGGGGCGTCAAAAATCCGGATCAGCTCTTGCGGCGGAGCGCTGTGCGGCAAGCTCATCTGGCTGCGCGATCCGCGGAATGACACGCAAAACCCCGACGCTTCCAAACGCAGCCGCCCGCTGCTTGGCGTTCAGATCGTCCAATCCATGAAGCCGACCGGTACGGATGGTCAGTGGAAAGGCAAAGTCTATAACGCGGAAGACGGCAAGACCTATACCGGTTTCATCAAACTGACGTCCGCCAACAAGCTGAAGTTGGAGGGCTGCGTCATGGGCGGTCTGATCTGTAAAGGGGAGACCTGGAGCCGCGTGAAGTAAGACGCTTATCGCTTTGCCAAGCTTAAAGGTTTGGCCACAGCCCGCTTGCTCTGTCCGCTTTTGGATGTGTGGCGCATTTTCGGACAGAGCGGCGGGCATTTCCTTTTGAAGCGCTGGTTAAACAAGCATTTTCTTGTAGCCCAAATGGCTCTGGTCATAGCCGAGACGCTTGTAGAAATGATGAGAGCCTTCGCGTTCCTTGTTTGACGTGAGCTGCACCAAACACGCCCCAACCTCGACAGCAAGCTTCTCGGCATGGGCCATCATGAGCTTGCCAACGCCAGAGCCCCGCTGATCCGCGCGCACATGGACGCTTTCCAATTCCACCCGCGGACGGCCCCGAAACGCAAGACCTTTGAGAAAATGGATCTGGTAGGTGCCGATCACCTCGCCTGCCGCATCCAGCGCGACATAGATGTCCATTTCAGGAGCCGCCAGCATGGCCTCGAATGCCGGTCGATACTCTTCAAAACTGCCGAACTCCTTGCCCTTCCTTACACTGGTCGCCCCGGCATTGATGATGGCAACAATATCGGCCAAGTGGCCATGAGTGGCTTTTTCAATTTTGATCATGGGTATCGCTGGCAGTTGGCAAAAAGACCTGCGGCGTTGGTAACCCGATTCCCATGTCCGGCAAATTGACAAGTCGCTTAAGCCTTGCGAAGGGGTGTGCGCTGCCGCTTCTGCTCTTCCGTCCCCGCAAACTTGGAGCCAAACCCATGAAATTTTCCAATCTGCGCCAGGCCAACATCACCCGCCAGAAAGAGTGGCCCGGCAATGATCAGGCCGACATCGCGTTTCGCGGGCTGGAAGTTGCCGGTGAATTCGGGGAAGTCGCGGAAGCCTTGAAGAAATACTTGCGAGGAACCCGCGGCATCAAGGGCTCCACTGCAGAACTACAGGATGTCGCCAACGAAATGGCCGACGCAATCATTGCCCTGGATTTGCTCGCCAATCAGATGGGCATCGATCTTGGTGCTGCGGTCACGCGGAAATTCAACACGACCTCGGAAAAATATGGATTGGTCACACGGCTTCCTGACAGAACAGAACCCGGTTCATGACACACTTTTTCCTTGATAGCCCAGCCTAATAGACGAATGGGACAAACTTGGCCGTGCGCTCTGCATACGCCTTAAACTCTGCGCCGTAGCGCTCTGCTAGATAGGTATCGAGCGCCGGGATATGAAAAAATACAAATCCAAGTGTCATGAAGACCGGTACGATGGCGGCGAAATAGGAAGTGGTCAGCAGCGCCCAACCAGTAAATAGAACCGTATCCCCAAAGTAATTGATATGCATCGCGTAGGCGAACAGCCCGCTAGTGTAACATCGCCCTTTGGAGGCCGGTAGTTTCTTCCATTCCCGGCGCTGAAGTTCGGATCCCGTATTCAAAATTGACCCGGCAAACACGAGCGCGATTCCGACGCCGTCCAACCAGCCTAAGGGTTTGGATGTCCCTGACAAAATGCCTGCACCGAGAAGCAAAAAGCCGATCTCGAAACACGCGATGAACAGGCTGAGACCGAGCACCTCCCCCAGTTCGACCTTCCGCTGCAACAGAACAAACAGAGTGATCAAATGCCGGACCAGATACAGCAGCGCACAGACGGCCAGCAGCTTGGCGCGCGCCGGGTCTGTCCAATCGTCCACCCCGAAAGCCAACCAGAGACAAAGGCCAACGCTGACGCCGTGCAGCGCCGCGAACAGGGTCTTGTTGCTGAGAGACCGGCCGTGTTCGCGATTGACACCCCCTGATCCGGACATGATCTCTCCTGATTTGGCACCTGTTTATTTTCGACCTATTGGACGAAATAAAGTCATAGACCTCCGTTTAAGCGTATGTCAATTATTATCGACCAACTGGACGATATAAACAGTGCCCAAGATCATCGACCATACCGCCCATCGCACCGAACTCGCTCAAAAAGCGGCAGCCTACTTTTCAGAAAACGGCTACGGTGGCGCCAGCATGCGCCGAATTGCAGATCACCTGGGCGTCTCCAAAAGCGGGCTTTATCATTACTTTCCATCCAAAGAGGCATTGTTCCTCGCGGCGACGGAACAGGTGATGCGCAAGGTTGACAGCGACCACACTGTCGGCGCAGCCCCACAGGAAGAGCAGATCCAGGAGCTGATGACCGCAATGCGTCCGGATTTCGGTCCAGAAATGGCGCTGCTCTTCGATTATCTAAGAGGCAAATCAGCAACAGAGATAGCCGATGACGCGGCCATGCAACTCGCGCTCACAACCTATCGGCGTTCAGTGACCGCCATCGTTGGCGAGGCCGAGGCAGACGCAACCCTTGCTAAAATCCTCGGCACACTTTTGCTGGAATATTTGACAGGAGACACAGGGACGCCAAAATCGGTCATTCTTGCTCAGTCCAGCATTCAGACGTAAAGCCTTCTTTTCAAGACAGTTTCGTTGGTCAACAAGCTTAACTTGCAGCCTCAACGGACCATGTCTATGACAACGGGTTTTCGCATCAATGGAAAGTTCAATACTATGATTTCGGAAAACTCACCCTCGCCGAAAAGCAGTGCTCGCGAACGAGCCGACGAGATTAAGCCTTATCGTTGCAAGAACCTAATCGCTGTTCTAGAGGCACCAAGTGATATCAAGAACATAGGCACAGTCATTCGAAACGTGAATGCGCTCGGTGTAGAAAAAACATACATTGTCGACCCGAGACGGGCTCTACCTGATGACTGGCAAGATATGCGGGATCAGAAGTCCATCTCCAAGACATCCGTATCGGCCGTTAAGTGGAGCTTTGTGAAAGGGTTCGATAGCACTGGGGAGTGCTTGGCGCATCTTACCAAAAACAACTTCGTCTCAATCGTAACGTCGCCTCATATCAAAGGCAAAACAAACGCCATTCTCCACGAAGCTGACTATACAAAATATGCAAAATTGCCGTCTGGTTTGGCAGTGAATCCATCGGGATAAGCGACTTGGCCATAGAAAACGCTGAGATGTGCGTCAGTATTCCAATGTTCGGAATGATCGAAAGCCTCAATTTAGGCACCACGTCCGGGATCGTCTTGTACGAAATTACCAATCAGCGCCGAGAGTACCAAAGCAAATACAACAAACGGGGACAACGGCAGGATATTAGATCAAAATCTGAAGTTACCCCGTAAAGATCAGGGGCGCTTCCGCGGGCTTTGCACGGTCGGTTGCGATTTTGGAAGGGGTGAGTTTTCCCTGGCGCCATCCCGGACGCAGAAACGCGAAGTTCCGCGACCTCGCCAGTCCTTTTGACAGGTGGCAAGCAGGTCCCGGCGCAAGGCCGGGACGGCGTTCCCTCATTCCCGGTCCTTGCCGGGCCTGTTCCGGCAATCCATGCTGCGACCCTTGCCCGCCCACCTCTGATCGCGAAGAAAGCAGTGCCGCCCCGGACTTGATCCGGGGCCAAAGAAACTGGGATTGCGCCGGCTTAAAGCCGGGACGGCAATTCGCTCGGTGCCGGAGTTACTCCAGGCCGATCTTCTGCTTCAAAAGATCATTTACCGCTTGCGGGTTGGCCTTGCCTTTTGAGGCTTTCATGACCTGGCCGACGAACCAGCCGACGAGGTTCGGCTTGTCCTTGGCCTGCTCGACCTTGTCCGGATTGGCGGCAATGATTTCGTCGACGATCGCCTCAATCGCACCGAGATCCGTCACCTGCTTCATGCCGCGGTCTTCAACGATCTGGGCCGGGTCACCGCCCTCTGTCCAGACGATCTCAAAGACATCCTTCGCGATCTTGCCGGAGATCGTGGCCGCCTTGATCAAATCAATGATCCCGCCGAGTTGAGCAGCTGAGACTGGAGAGGTCTCCAGATCCTTGCCTTCCTTGTTGAGGCGGCCGAACAGCTCGTTGATCAGCCAGTTGGCGGCCAATTTGGCATCGCGGCCCTTGGCAACTTCCTCAAAGAAGTCTGCTGACGCCTTTTCGGCAACCAGAACGTCCGCATCATAGGCGGTCAGACCAAAATCCTTGACGAAACGTGCCTTCTTGTCGTCCGGCAGTTCTGGCAGGTCCTCGGCCAGCTCATCAACGAAGCTTTGCGTGAATTCCAGTGGCAACAGGTCGGGATCCGGGAAATAGCGGTAGTCGTGCGCTTCTTCTTTGGAACGCATGGACCGGGTCTCGCCCTTCACGCTATCGAACAAACGGGTTTCCTGATCAATGGTGCCGCCATCTTCCAGGATCGCCATCTGGCGACGCGCTTCGTATTCAATCGCCTGGCCGACAAAACGAATGGAGTTGACGTTCTTGATCTCGCAGCGCGTGCCGAATTCGCCGCCCGGACGGCGGACCGACACGTTGACGTCGGCGCGCATGGAGCCCTGGTCCATGTTGCCGTCACAAGTGCCGAGGTAGCGCAGGATGGTGCGCAGCTTCGTGAGATAAGCTTTTGCCTCATCGGCCGAGCGCAGATCCGGCTTGGATACGATTTCCATCAACGCAACGCCGGACCGGTTCAGATCGACAAACGACATGGACGGATGCTGGTCGTGCAGGGACTTGCCGGCATCCTGTTCCAGGTGCAGACGCTCAACGCCAATTTCGACCTGCTCATCCGGCATATCCAGAAGGATCTTGCCCTCGCCAACGATCGGCTGCTTGAACTGGGAGATCTGGTAGCCCTGCGGCAGATCCGGATAGAAGTAGTTCTTGCGGTCGAAGACTGATTTCAGATTGATCTCCGCCTTCAAACCCAGGCCCGTGCGGATTGCCTGGCGGACGCACTCCTCGTTGATTACCGGCAGCATGCCGGGCATCGCCGCATCGACGAGCGAAACGTTGTTGTTCGGATCCTGTCCGAATTCGGTCGAGGCGCCGGAAAAGAGCTTGGCGTCGGAGGTGACCTGGGCATGGACTTCCATGCCGATCACGATTTCCCAGTCGCCGGTCGCGCCCTTGATGAATTTCTTCGGGTCGGGAGTGCGTACGTCGACAAGTGTCATGGGGCGTTCAATCCTGTGTTCGTCAAAAGCGCTCGCTTGGAAGGTCACGGCACGTCAGCCGGAGCGCTGGTTTTTGCAGCCCTGATGCCTAGTCGGGAATTGGTTTTACTGCAAGGCTTTCCTTGCCCAAAGCTGGCGCTTTCGCACAAGGAGCGGGAAACGGTGGCAGTCGCTGCCCCTCTCCTGAGCAGATTGGCAGCGGCTTGACCATTGACGCTGCATCATCGTGATCAGGTTTCTGTCTCGCCCGGTCCCTTGGGGTGCTGTGCCTGACCGGTGCGCATGATGAAGCCGATCAGAACGGCGACGGCCTGATAAAGCTCCATCGGGATTTCATGATCGACTTCAATCTGCGACAGCGCCTCGGCCATCATCGGGTTCTGCTCGATCGGCACACCGGCCTCGCGGGCTATGTCCTCGATCCGCTGGGCCGCCGTGCCCGTTCCCTTGGCGCTGACAACCGGCGCGCCGCCATCTTCATATTCCAGCGCAACTGCGATTTTTTCGGGTTTCGTCGGCGTGGTCATGGGCACTCTCACGATTGGCGGTTGATGAGGGCGCCATACTTGGCAGCAGTTTTTGGCGGAAGGCCGCGGATGAAGCGCAGTTCCTGAAGATCCAGCCCGGCATCGGCGAAGGCCGCCTCCATCGTTTCCTGAAGACCGGACAGAAGATCAAGTGTCTCCTTGCGATCCACCCAAAGGGAGATGTAAGTCCCGCCGCCCCGGAGGCTCACGGCCGCTTCGAGCGGACCGGTTGCGGTCAGATCCAGCGCAAAACGCAACCGCCAAGCCGGTTCTTCGTCCTCGTCCGCGCTGTTGCCGCCGCCGTCGCGGCCAATCTGCATTTGCATCACCGCCGTGTCCTGGCCGAGCGCCAGCGGCAATTCCAGAACGGTGTCCATGGGCTTGGCCGCTGCGGCCTGCGGGCCGTCATCGCCTGCAAGACCGGCGTTGGTCAATTGAGTGAGACGCATGCGCGCCAATGCAGCGTCTGTTTCCTGAAGCAGCGACTGCAGATTTTGCGGCGCGGACCCGGCCCAATAGCCACTTGAGGTTTGCGGGGCCTGGCCTTGGGGACCAGATGAGCGGGAGGCCGGGGCCGGCTGGCGCGCTGGAAACCGGACAGCAGGTTCCGCCCCCAGGCTTTGCAGCAAGCCGCGAAATGCCAAAAGTGCGGTCTTCAGATCGGGCACAGGAGACTGCTGCGCGCCAGTCGGCAACGGCAATCGTCCCTCCCCGCCCTGACCGGACAAGCGGACGGCCTGCTGCAAGGACTGTCCGGTTATCTGTTGTCCGGAGTTCAAGCGCAGACCCAAAATCTGCTGCATGGCCTTTTGCACCGCGTCAGGCACGGAGGCCTTTCCGGCTGCCTGCGCGGACATCAAGGCCCCGATTTGAGCAAAAAGATTGCCGAGGCTGGCCTGTTGTTCTGCCAAAGGCTGGCGCAGGGCTGCCGCTGCCTGCTGAACCGGCGTTGAAGCTGCCGGACTGCCTCCTTGGGAAGCAATAGCCGGCTGACCGGGCGTTGCCATACCTGGTTTGGCGGTCACATAAGCCTGTGCCTGCGATTGCGCACTGGCGCTGACCGGCGGAGGGGGCCCCGCTTGGACATTGGAGTTCTGCCCCGCTGTCCCAGCTGCGGGCGTGGAACTTGGCTGAGCAGTCACAACAGTCTGATTGACTGCGGGCTGAGGCAAAGCCTGCCCGCCCGGCTGCACCGCAACCTGCGGCCCACCTGCGGCGGGAAACGGAACGGCTCCGGTTCCAACGGCGCGCCCCTGCCCTGCAGCTGATACTGTTTGGGAGATCACCCCACCCGGCGGCGCTCCTTGCGGGGGTAAGGCTGACGCTTGTGTGGAAACGCCCGCTTGTGCTCCGGGAGCCGTACCTGGGGCTCCTTGCGCCGGAAGCGTTTGTCCTAATGCTGATGTTACGGATGCTGGAAAAGCCCCAGTCTGCGGGATCGCTTGACCCGTGGCAGGCTGGCCCGAGGCGGGGGGAACGCCGGGCGCTCCTGTACCGGTTGGCGCCCCAGCTGGTAAACCGGCGGGCAACGGCTGCCCGGTCTGCGGTGTCACCGGTGCGGTCGGTATAGGTCCCGTCCCAGGCAATTGCAGTGGTGCCGCGCCGGTGGCCGGAGCCGGGGTCCCCGCCTGTGCTGCGGCCGGTGCTGAACCTGTTGCTGGCACCTGGGTTGACGGAGAAGCAGCAGCTTGTGGGCCAGATGCTTGCTGACTTGAGACCTGCGTGCCGGACACCAGCCCTCCTGGCAGTGGCACACTGGTCCCTTGCGAAGGGATCGGTCCACCGGTCCCGGAAGGCACGGCGACTGTAGACTGTAGGCCGGATTGAGCGCTGACTGGAGCGCCCGGGGTTCCAGGTGCCGGACCGCCGGAGGGCAGCGGCGGAACGACGGTGCCCTGCCCGGCGCTTATGGTTGGCGCTCCGGCTACCGGACCACCGGTTCCTGCCCCTTGTGCCGGCAGAGGAGCTTGTCCGCTGCCCGAAGGAGGTGCGGGTTGCGCCGGTTGGGGGAGAACCGAACCTGCCGGCAATTGCCCTGGAACCTGAGCCTGATTTGGTACAGCGGGTTGGCCCGGTACGGCAGGCTGGGTCAGGATCTGGCCGGGGAGTTGCGGCTGCGCAGCGCCGCCCGGTTGGACCGGTTGCGGCAGCACCCCGGTTGCCTGAAGAAACTGGGCCAATACAGGTGCGGGCCGCGGCAACGACGGCTGCCCTGCTGGCTGCTGACTGGGCTGCGGCTGTCCGGCTGGCTGCCCGGTTTGTGGAAACTGCTGTTGTGGCGGTTGCTGACCCGTTTGCGGGCCCGGCTGTTGCGGTTGGGGCGGTCCCTGAGGGTTTGCCTGAGGCGGCGGCGCAGATGCAGCCGGTTGGGTTCCCGGAGACTGCGGATTTGCCGCAGTCGGCTGGGCCGCGACCGTCTGACCGGTGTTTTGCGGCGGCGCGGGCGTTGCAGGTTTCGCAGCGGCGCTGTCGGGCGTCAGAACAACAGCGGGCTGTTGCCGGGTGCCGGAAACCGAGAGCGTGACATTGCTTCCGACCGGCAAGGGAGACGGTACGCGAAGATCGATCGATTTGGTGTCAGACGACAACCGTACGACACCGCCCGGAAGATTGGCCTCCACCTTGGCACGCAGTTCGGTGCCCGGCTCCAGAGCCTGGGAGGCGGTTCCACCTTGTGTATTTGCTGGCAGCGGCTGTGCGCTGACCGTTTCCACCATGACACCGTCTCCAGGGTCAGTCTGAGCACACCGACTCTAACGTGCCGAGTATGGCTGCTTTCTTAAAGCTTGGCGAGAGTTGACCCTGATCAAGGCAGGGACTGCAAGATGTCTCCATCCTCGCCCGCAGAATGGATCGGATCAGGACGGGATCCCGCCAAAAACTTCACGGGCCTGCCAAGCGGCATAAGCTGCCAGGCCCAGAGGACAGAGGAGTTCCCTGTGAACTGGATGGACCGATTGAACGAACGCGCCGAATTGATGGGCCGGATGCTGGACACCATTGGCGCGATGAAAGGCTTGCCAGAGGGTGTGCAAGCCGATGTGGACATGGAAACGGCTGCCCGCCGTTGCATGAGCTGTCAGGAAACCGAAAAGTGCCGCCATTGGCTGGAGCATCACGAAGATGGCGCCAAAGCTCCCCTCAAGGACTGCCCGAACGCGGTTCTCTTTGAAGGCTGGCTGAAGATCTGAACGAAGTGCACGCTTTCAATCCAGCGTCTTAACGACAGAAATTTTTCACCGGAAAGATCCGGCAGCACTTTGGACTTTTTAGCGACTGGCGCTGTTTTTTCAGCGTGTTACGCTTCGTCAGCTATCTGGGAGGTGCTGTATCATGGTCAAAGGTCTGTCGTTGATTTCAAGCCTGATTGTTGTGTCGCTATTGGGCGGGCCAGTTTCGGCGCAGATATTTGGCAGCGAATACGAGGGCGAGCAAGCACCGATACGAGAAGGGGAACAGCCTGTTGTTCCGCTAGACACTGAAGATCCTACCTACAATGTCTGGCGCACGCCGTTAGAAACATTTGAAGGCGAACGTGAAGGTCGCGAGCCCGGCATTGTCGATACTCAGCGTTTCTTGAATATGGGTTGGGGCGTGATGCCGACCTTCATGAACCAGCCGCTCGCTTTTACGCCCGAAGATCTTGCCGCTGCAAATGTTGATGTGGCCATATTGGGTGCATTCACCGACATGGGTACAGGAGCACGTGGGGCTTCCCGCGGTCCAAATGCGGTTCGCAATTCCGCCCGATACATTCCATACGGCGTCCGTGCACCGCACATGCACGTGATGGTAGATCCGCTGACCGAAATGACAGTTGTCGACTATGGCAACGCACCAAATGACTTGATGAGCACGGAACGCACAGTTCAAGCCGTGCGGTCTTTCGTCCGGCAAGTGGTCGAGGTCGAGCATGAGGACGGCAGCCGGGTGATCCCGGTCATCGTGGGCGGCGACCATTCGCTGATGTACCCTGACGTTGCCGCACTTGCAGATGTCTATGGCAAGGGAAATGTGGGGGTCGTGCATTTCGACGCGCACTATGATGCGACCAAATACATGATGGGACATCTCATATCCCATGGCATGCCGGTCTATCGTCTGATCGAAGAAGGCCATGTCGAAGGCAAGAACTTTATCCAAGTCGCTCTGCGCGGCTATTATCCAGATGAAAATTCCTTTCAATGGATGCGCGAAAACGGCCTTCGCTACCACACGATGGCCGAGATCGAGGCTCGCGGTTGGGACCCGGTGATGGAAGATGTTATCGCTGAGGCCAAGGACGGACCGGAGTACATGTTTATCTCCTTCGACATGGATACATTCGATCCCGCCTTTGTGCCGGGCACCGGAACACCGGAGCCCGGTGGCCTGATGCCACGCGAAGTCTTCCCGATTATCCGGCGGCTGTGCGCAGAATCGAATGTCGTTGGCTTCGAAGTTGTTGAACTCGCCCCGGAGCTGGACCCGACCTATGTCTCGGCGCTCAATGCGAACCGCGTGATCCGGGAATGCCTGACGGGGATTGCCATGCGCAAGAAAGGTATCAGCGAGCCTGATTACAAGAGTCCTTTGACGGTTTCGCATGGGCAAGGTGAGAACTGATCGCCGTCTTCTGACCGGTGCTCTTCTGCTTGGGCTTTGCTGTGGCTCTGCCCTGGCAGAGCCTATGACCGTCACTTGGGATGAACTGCAGGCAGACCGGCCATCATCCTGCAGCGCATTGCTGGAAAACTATCTGACCCAGCCCAAATGCACGCAGCAAGCGGCCTCTGCCCGGCTGCTCTCACGCCAGTACGAAAAATGCGCGCCCGGATCAGCTGGCCTCGACGGGAAGACCGTTCGCATTGCCGGATATGCGCATCCATTGGAGTTTCGGTTCAAGGATGTGAAGGAGTTTCTGCTCATCCCGCCCCTTCGGCAGGATTGCACACATCCACCGCCGCCCCTGCCGGACCAGGTGATTTCCGTGCAATTTCCAGACGGTTTGGATGTGAATGCGGATCCTGTCTGGGTCACTGGCGTGTTGCGGCGAGAGCGGGCCAAGACACACCTGGCAACGGCAAACTATACGCTTCAAGCCACATCAGTGACACAGGCCACCATACCCGAAGTTAGCCCCAACAACTGAGATCTGTCTCACAAGACAACGCAAACATCATGCCATCCCTCACCGGGACCCACTGTGCAATGGCCCCGGATCAGGTCCGGGGCGGCGCCAAGTGGGTGTCGGGCGCACGGGCGCATTCTATTCCAAAGGCTGAGAGTAACGATCTCCGCCGTCCCGGCCCTGAGCCGGGACCTGTCGCCCGGACTTATCCGGCCGACCGGCGCCGGCTGTTGAGCCAATAGGCAACCGCGCCTGCCGCCGCCCCGCCTATAAACCGGAACGGGAACATGGCAAGGGCGCCTGCATCCTGGGAGATCGGTTGCGGCAACTGCAGCAACCCCACCGCAGTCTCAAACATCAGCGACAGGGCAGCGGCCGCAAACCCGGCGATCCAGAGCTTCACCGGTTGATCCGCGCGCCAGCCAAGGTAAATCCCGATCAACAGCGCAAACGGGTTCAAAAGCCCGGAAAGCGTGAACAGATCGATCCATGTATCAGAAAGCGTTATCATGGCGCTGTCTTAGCGGCGCGGCCGCAAAAAAGCGAGTGCAATTGCGTCGCAGCCAAGCTTTTCCAGCCCGCGCGCAAAACTGCCGAAAACTGGGCTAAAGCTTTACAAACGACCAAAAGCCGCTACGTACTTCATCCTACGCTCCTGCCTGGGTCCGTTTGATTGCCCGGCTCCAATGGAATCACAGCGCTTTAATGACCTTTCCTTCCGAAAATGCCAACCCAGATGAAACGATCGAGATGCTGGAAACCAGTGATCGGCGGCTTGGCATCATGTGTTCGCATTGCAGCCGTTTTCGGTACCTGAAACTCACGAACTATGCGCTGAAGGACACACTCTCCTCACTCACCAAATCCCTCAAGTGTTCCCGCTGCGGTTCGGAGGAGGTTGAGGCTGTCGCAGTTGAGCGGGACGAAAAGAACGGCTACTGGCCGGCGGAACGCAGCTGAGCAATCTGCTCGCTTGCAGGATTGCAACACCCGAAAGCCATCTGTCGACCGGCCTCTTCCAGTGTCTTGTGGCGGCATTTTCATCGTGATATCGACGAAGCGCAATCTTTGAGAGGTTTTATGCGCGGAACTCGCGAGTCCCGGTAAACCCGGCTCGTTTCAGGACCTTCGACTTTCACCAGAAGGCTCCCAACCAGCCGGGACAACAAAAGCACCACACCGCATGCGTTTGCTGCGGTGACAGGTTTCTTTTGCTCAAAGACTGAAAATCAAAATCAATGGACATTTCCAAAGCCGAACAGCGGGTGCTGCACCTGCTGGCTCAGGGCGGCTATATCCTTGCCGAGAAGGACGAGGACGGCCGTATTCTGAAATACGAGACGATCACACGCGATGGCTGGTTCTGGGGCGGCTGCTCGCAGCAGCTTTTCCATAAGCTGAAGTACCGGCGTCTGATCTCTTCGAAAAACAGCGGCCCCTACCGGATCACGAACCTTGGCCTCAAGCGTGTCAGGTCTCAGCTCGACAACCGGTAACCGCTTCCCTCACCGCCCCGGCCTCAGCGCCGGGGCCAATTCTCCGACCCACGGCAGGTCCCGATCAAGTCCGGAACAGCCTGCCATCATTGATAAACCTGCTTAAAAGTCAGCAACAATAGCTCAGAGCTCCTCCGGCAACTCCGGCCGGTCTCCCATGAGATAGCGCGGGCCGCGGCCATGGCGGTTGGCAGCGTCGCCGGCATTGTAGAGCTGGCATTTTTTCATCGACAGGCAGCCGCAGCCGATGCAGCCGTCCAGCTTGTCCCGCAACGCGGTAAGCCCCTCGATCCTGGCATCAAGGTGTTTTCGAAAGTCCCGGCTAATCCGGGTCCAGTCGGCCTTGGTCGGTGCCCGGTTGTCCGGCAGCTTCTCCATTTGCGCTGCGATCTCTGAAATCGAAAACCCGAATTCCTGCGCCACCAGTACAAACGACAGCCGCCGGATATCGGCTCGCATAAACCGGCGTTGCCCGCTCTCGGTCCGGACCGGCGCGACCAGGCCCTTGGTTTCATAAAACCGTATGGCGGACACTGCCAATCCGGTCCGCTCTGCCAGCTCCCCGATGGACAGCGTATCTGTGCCTTTCACAAGCCTCTCCAAAAAATTGACTTTTTCCTCTTGACCTCAACTTAACTTGAGGAATTATCTCTGGTGTCCATCACAAGTCAACGTGAAAGGACACACCATGTCAGGCGCATTTCTGGAACACGTGAATGTCACCGTGAGTGACCCGGAAGCCACCGCAAGGCGGCTGAAGGACTGGTTCGGTTGGGAGGTTCGCTGGAAGGGGGATAGCCTCGGAGGCGGCATCACCTACCACATTGGCAATGAGACCAGTTACATCGCAGCGTACAACCCGCCAAAAGAAACGGCTGCCATGCCGGGCGAAAGCTACGGTATCCGAGGCGGGCTCAATCACATCGCAGTCGTAGTCGACGATCTGGATGCCACCGAAGCCCTGATCAAGGCGGGGGGCTACGAAACCAAAAACCACGCCGATTATGAGCCTGGCCGCCGGTTTTACTTTGATGATGATGATGGCATCGAGTTCGAGGTGGTCAGCTATGCGGCATGAACTTGACCGGCACATGCTCGGACCATCGGTGCCGCGGGCTTTTTCACCGGAAACCTACTCGGCCTTGCGGGCCGACGGGTTTCTCGAAGACGGACAGATCCGCGGTGATCTCGTTCCCCACCTGGTGAATTCTCAGACCGCCTGGACCAGATTTGTTGGCCGTGGCCCTGCAGCCTTGGCCAGCTTCTTCGGCGCACTCTTCAAAAAGGCGCGCCGGATCTGACGGGCCGGGGCTGCCTGCTGACACTTGGCCAGCAAGCCAAGGCCCTTCACCTCTTGAGATTGTCACAGCTCCCTCGTTCAGAGCTGTGACCTCTCGCTTTTCTTGCTTGGCAGACCGCTTACCGCGGCGCCATGCGGATAGCACCATCGAGGCGGATGGTCTCACCGTTCAGCATGTCGTTTTCGCAGATCGATTTGACCAGCTGCGCATATTCCGTCGCCCGGCCCAGACGGGACGGAAACGGCACTTGTTGGCCAAGCGAATCCTGAACCTCCTGAGACAACCCGAGCAGCATCGGCGTTTCAAAGATGCCCGGCGCGATGGTCATAACCCGGATGCCAAGCTTGGACAGATCCCGGGCAACGGGCAATGTCATTCCGGCAACACCGGCTTTGGACGCAGCATAAGCCACCTGACCGATCTGGCCGTCAAAAGCTGCGACAGAGGCCGTGGAGACGATAACACCGCGTCCACCATCAGCAGTCACCGGGTCTAGCGAGGACATGCCGGTGGACGCCAGTGCGATACACCGGAAAGAGCCGATCAGGTTGACTGAGATGACTTTTTCAAACATGTCCATCGGGTGCGGTTCGCCGCGCGATGTTGTCTTGCCAACCGGCGCGATCCCGGCGCAATTGACCAAAATACGCTCCTGACCGTGCGCGGCGCGGGCAGCATCGAAGCCTGCTTCAACGCTCGCCTGATCGGTCACGTCGACATCAGCGAAAACACCACCGATTTCCTTCGCAACCTGTGCGCCCTGCTCACCATTGCGGTCGAACAAGGTGACCTTCACGCCCTCTGCCGCCAGCATGCGTGCAGTGGCCGCACCAAGACCGGATGCGCCGCCGGTGACGACCGCTGCCATAGACTGATCCAGCTTCATCAAAGCCCTCCAATTCTTTAATCTATTGATTTTCAATAGATTTAATTACTTTGATTGACGGAAACGTCAATTTGGGGGGCAAAGTGTCTGAGTTTCAACGGCCCGTCAAGCGGATTTGCGCTGACAGAGTGCGGATACAGCCGCCAATCCGATAAGAGGAACTCGGGCTATCTTGCCAGGACGGCAAGGTCGACCGGACCGGATACACCGCCCACATTGCTGGATGGACGAATGTCGACGGCATCCCCGTCATAGCCTTGCGCCCGGGCAAGATCCAGTGATGCACAGTCCGTCAGGGCACTGCACTGCTGGGCCTTGTTGGCGTCTTCCAGTTTTGCGGCGCGGTTGACGGCATCGCCGATCACAGTGAACTCCAGCCGGTTCTTTGACCCGATGACCCCAACAGTAACGGGTCCTGCGGCCACGGCGGTTCCGACCCGAAGATCAGAGGGCCACCCCGCCGCCTTGAACCGGTCCTGGGCTTCCGTGATCGCCACAACAAGGGCTTGCGCTGCACGCAAGGCATCGGCTGCATAGGTTTCAGACGGTGACACGGCGCCAAAGGTTGCCAGAATGCCATCACCCAAGAACTTGTCGACCTGTCCGCCTTCCCGCGTGATCACCTCAACCGCAAGGTTCTGGTACTCGGCCAAAACCGCCAGCACCGCTTCGGGAGGCAGAACCGCAGATGTCGACGTAAAGGAGCGGATATCGGCGTAGAGGATCGCCGCCTCACGCAAGCTTCCCTCTCCCGCTTCCAGCGCCTGATGGGCTTCCGTAATGGAGGACGCCACTTCCGGGGAAAAGAAGCGTTTGAGATCCATGGCCGCGCTGTGATCCCGTGTCGCCTCAAACAACATCGACCTTCCGCGATAGAGCGCTGCGGAGAGCAGCACTGTCACCGCCAGAATGACCATCGTCTTGTCGAGTTCTGCGCCGAGCAAAATGCTGTTGCCGGTGAGGTATTCAACATAGTTTCGGGTGACCCGCATCCCGCCCATGTCGGAGAAAATCGCGTAGGCCACGAGCCCGATCCAACCGACGACGGCCACCAGGCCGGTCGTCAAAACAAACCTCGGATCGAACCGCAGTGCCCGCAACCCGATGAACAGGAACACATACATCAAGGTTGGGGTCTTCAGATAAAAGGTCGGATGCTGGTCGTATTGGATATGGAAGGAGAATATCAGTCCGACCAGAAGCGCCATGTCGACGCAAATCGAGATCAGCAAAAACCACTCGGGCAACTCGAACCGGTAGGAAAGCGCCAGGCGTGTGACGGTGAACAGAAAGTAGGCCCCGAGCGCGATCGGCACGAAGTTAAATCCGGCCGAACCTTCAGCTCTCGGTGCAAGCATATAAAGCGATGCAAAAAACAGCACCAAAGCGAGCTGAACCCAGCCGATCAGCCGCTCCGATGCGGCCTCGCGGGCACGGATTTCTGCTTGCACCCGATCAGGCAGGCCATCAATGGGCGGCCCGCCACGCAGGATATATCTGATCGTTTCTCTAAGTCTTGCCATAAGCGGTCCGATTGTATCTGGCCTGAATGTTGCCGCTGACAGTCAGGATGGCAAGCAGTGACCGCTGGAATGTGAGCTTATGTGATCGCCGACAGGGGTGCGGTGTGCGCGCCGGTTGTCCGAAGCCGGTCGACCGCCATGACCAGGTCGGCCTGGCGGCGGCACCCGCATTTGGACAACGCCGCCTTGATCTGGTTTCGGACGGTGTGGATGCTCACTTCGCGGCTTTCCGCAATCTCCGCAGCTGTCATCCCTTCGGCCAGATAAAGCGCCGTGTCTGCTTCCATCTCACTCAATCCGAGCGCGCTCTGGATCATCTTGTTGACGTCCAGGCGGCAGGTCTCCGGTTTAAGAGCGATCAGAAGAGCCGGGCCTTGTTGATTGAAAACTTTGCCAAAGGGCGACCAATCAAGTTTGCTGAGGTCCACACCGACGCTCCGGCAAGTCCAACGTTGCCCCCGATCCGTTTCAAACGCCAAATTTCGCACAACCGAACCACAACGAGCTGTTTGCGATCCCGTCTGTTGGGTAATGGCGTGATGCATCTCTTCACACGCAAACTGCAATTTGCCAGACAAACCGGTTTTCATTACCTCGCCCGCCTGGAGCATGCGTTCAGCTTCGGCGCTCGCATAATGGATCCGGCAATTCGGATCAATGAGGACGAGTGCGGTCTGCGATCCAAGATTGTGCTGGCTCAAAGCCCAGTTTTCAAAGGACAGTCCGGCGATCATGCGGTTGACCTCCAAGGACTGGCGCATGACCGGTGCAATATTGGCGCACAAAGACAACCAGGTGTCCTCATAACGATCCTGATCCTTTGCGCGCATATTGCCGCCGAACACAAACACCCGTCCCTTTTCGCGGAAGAGAAGAGTACCGCCACCGCAGTAAATATCCTCCATCGGACGCAGGAGGTCTGAATAGAACGCGGTCCGAATCATGTCGTTCGGATTGCAAAGCATCGCGGCTGGAACCACGTCACCAACGCGCATGTCCTCAAAGCGGACGGCGTAAGGGTTTTGAAGGTGATAGTGCTCTTGGTAGAGCTTCAAGATATCCGGATCATAGCCGGAAGCCACGGCCAAAGGAGCCGAATTGGTGTGGGTGTCATAGCCGATGATCTGGGTGCAGACTTGCGGCCCCACTGCCCGGCCCAAGGCATCTGCAACGTCTTGCCAGCGCCCCGGCTCCATCGCGGCGGCGATGACCAGATTAGACAACTCCGCGAACTGCTCTACCGTGACAGACACCTGCCGCTCAACCCCTCATTCCGCAAATGACTGCAGCGATATTATCAATGACACTTTTTCTATTGCATAGCCCATTTGGGTCATGCCGTCACATCTACAGTTGTATAAATTAAAGATGATCTCGTTGATCATGTAGCTGTTGAAGGGGCATTTCCCGAGGTTTCGTGGTCCCGGATTTCACTCGTGCTCCCACAGGCACGAAATCTGAAAAGTACGGATCACTTACTTGCAAATCATATTGAGAAGTTGGCGGCCTTTTCGGCCGCCATTTTTTTATTCGGACACGAACAATCAGAACACCTGATTTTAGGGCGCCAGGATCATGCCCTCACTGGCAACAAGAGTGCCGGGATGGGCCGCTTTTGCCGCAAGGCCGATTTCATCTAGATCTTCGTCGGAGCGGGTCGGATCATGATGGAAGAGGACCGGCGTTTTAACCTTCGCAATTTTTGCCAGTTCCACGGCCTTCTGCCAGGTCGAATGGCCCCATCCTTTGAACTTCTCATATTCCGCATCGGTGTACATCGCATCGTAGATCATGACATCTGCGCCTTCGACGAAGGCAGGCAGCGCCGCGTCAACGTCCGGATCTCCGTGTTCATGATCCGTGATGATGCAAATAGATTTTCCTTTGAAATCAAACCGATAGCCGCAGGCTCCACCAGGATGATTCAAGCGGATTGTCCGGATCACAAGTTCATCACGGCGCGGCAACACATCTCCTGCCCGGAACGTCTTGAACTCCACGGCTTTCAAGGTTTTGGCAGCCACGGGGAAGATCGGCGGCGACATGATGCGGCTTACAATATCCATCAGGCATGTGTCGTCCTGAAAGTGACCGGCCCAGGCGGTGACAGAAAAATTCGGATCATAAGCGGGCTTGAAGAATGGCAAACCGCAGATGTGATCCAAATGCGTGTGCGTAAACAGGAGATCGAAGGATCTGGAGCCGGCAGAACAGAGATCCATCCCGAGGTTTCGGGCGCCGGAGCCGCAATCGATCAGAACCAGCGCATCTCCCGCCCGCAATTCAAAGCAGGAAGTTTCACCCCCATAGCGCAGAGTTTTCTGGCCGGGTGTCGGTGTGGACCCGCGGACTCCCCAACAACGAAGCGAAAAATTCTCTGCCAACCTGCTACTCCCTACCCGCCACTGTTTCCTTGGCGGGCTTCAGCCAGATCCCGGGTCGTCCGTTCCAGACGCATCGCCAGGGTCCGCATCACCTCAAGAGAAATATCCGGAAACTCATTCAAAAGCTTTAAGAAATCGTCTTTGGATACCATCAGGACGTCCATGCTGTTGGCGGCAACCAGGGTTGCGGTCCTCGGAACGTCGCAGAGAATGGCGATCTCGCCGACGATCGAGTTCTCCGACACCTGGGCCACTTTTTTCTCCCCCGCAGGTGTGTTGACGAGAACGTCCGCGTCTCCGGACAAGATGATAAAGGCGCTGTCGCCCTCCTCACCTTGTGTGCAGAGGCGCTCACCGGTTTGAAACTCGGTTCGGTCGCTGATGAATGCCAGCAAACGCAGTTTCGTGTCATCAATGCCGTGAAACAAAGGCACCTTTCGCAGTGCTTCGACTTCGGTTTCCAGCGTCACATTTGTCTCCATGAGCCGGTTGAGCGGCTCTTTTCGTGTTATTCCCCTTGGTACCGGCCTGTTCAGCCGAATGACTGCCTGTTCGGCTTATTGTTATGTTTCACTTTCCGACAGCCGCCCCTGATCCAGGGTGTAGCGATGCTCGAATTCAGCGGCGATATCTGCGTTGGAAGTCCCGAACAGAAGCGTCCTTCCGGACAATATGCTCCTGAGGTTTTCGCGCAAGGCTTTGTCTTCCTCCGTCATACCGGTCGCGACATCATCGAGAATGGTTGTCGGCGCGTTTTTCAGAAGGCCTCGGACCAGCGCAATCCGCCGGCGCTGGCCCGCGGACAACCGCGACCCTGAAACGCCGACATGGAACCCAAAGCCAGCAAAAATGATCGGTTGGCGCAGGCCGGTCTCTTCCACGATTGAGCGGATAACGGCGTCGATGCGCCGGCGCGCGTCGCGCCGATCGACACGCGGACGGCCGAAGAGAAGATTGTCTTCAATCGTCAGCGGCGGCAGATAAACCTCCGGATCGAAGGCAAGGAACTCATCGTTGTCCTTGACGACGGTCTCCAGGAACTTTGCGCGGGCTGCAATGATTTCAGCCTTGAGTTCGTCGGTCATGACGCCCAGGCGGTGACGGGCTGGGACCAGTTTGAACGCGAGGCCCGTGAGGCGTGATTTATCGTTGTCCGAGAGGCCGGGCCTGGTTTGTCCTGACCGGGCAATGCGCACCATGCGCTCAAACTCGGGCAATTCTTCCTGCGTAATGAAGGAATACGACCCAAGCAGGCCACTGCTTCCCGACACGTTGGAGAAGAGCTCCAGCATGGTTTCTGCAATCTGGACCCCGATATCCTGCAGCTTCTTGTCGAATCCGTTGCTCGACAGGAAGCTTTTCACGACCGGCAGGTCCGGCACCTGATCCATCGTGATTTCGGCATCGGACGGCACCGCGAAGAACAGGTTGTCAGCAAGGCTGGCGCTGGCGTTGAAGGTGGACGGATCCCACAACTCCACAAGGCCCGCGAGGGTCGGGTCGGCCGCGATCCGGGCGACCAATTCCTTGCGGACATTCAAGATGCGTTCGGCGAACGTATCGTTCATGGACGGATCAAAACGCGATTGAAGGCCGAGACGGTAGATATCCGCATCCAGCTGGACCGCGCCCAGCAGCTCAAGTGCCTTCAAATCAAGGGCGTCGATATCGGTGACACCGGCCTTCTTGAGATCATGCCAGTCCGCGGCAAGGTCGTAGGACGGGTTTTTGGTTTCGACCGCCTCACTCAGGCTGCGTTTGTAGACCTTCAGTTCCTCACCCGTGCGCTCGACCTTCGTCAACGGCCGGTGACGGAGGCCGTAATAGAGGTTCTCGCGGATCGTCCCGGTCCACACATGCACTGCGCCGCCGACATAGGCGATCTCCCGGCCAAGTGTGGAATCCGTCAGCTTGTCCAGGTCGTGGTCTCCGATATAGACCTTACCCGTCAAAGGAGAAACCAATCCGGCGGCAAGCTGCAACACTTCAGCCCGCCCGGAGCCATCCGGCCCCATCACCGCACAAGCCGTTCTCTCCGGTACCTTCAAGGTAATATCCGTCACCTCCTGGCCAGCCGCACCACCGGAGAACGTGACGTTTTCGAACTTCACATCGCCTTTCAGATCCACGGTTTCATCATTGGTCAACCGATCGGTATCGTGGATGTCGATGGGGTCAAAGTTCTCAACAACAGTCTGATACTTAATGCCAACGTCAACCGTCATCTGATAGTAGGCGAGCAGCTCCTTCCAGGGGCCAGCGAGGTCCTTGTAGGCCGCGATCACCGCGAGCAAAGCGCCCATGCTGAGGTCGCCTTGGATCACAAGATACCCGCCGATCATGTAGAAGAAGAACGGCGTCAGCTGATTCATGAAGTTATTGAGAAACTTAATGAAATACTTCCGGTTATAAATTTCGTACCGGATCTTGAAGTTCTCGTAGAGGCGATCGGAGAGGTCTGCCGAGTGCCATGCGGACGCATCGTTGGCATGGATTTCCGCAACGCCCGTGATCCCCTCACCCACCTTGTCGGCAATGACCCGGATGTTTTTCACGCGCTTGCGGGAAAGCTGGGCAACCTTCCGCTGCAAGATCGGAATGATATAGCCCTGAACCGGATAGGACGCGACGGCTGCAAGGCCCAGCAAAGGGTCCTGCATGAAAATGAAGCCGAGCTGCACAATCAGCATGCCGCCCTGGTAAGCGGGCAGAGCAAACGCCTCACCAACGAACCCGCCGACGTCTTCCACTTCTGACGTGATCATCGGAATGATCTCGCCGGAGCTCACCTTTCGAAAGTGCGGTAGCCGGAACCTGAGAACGCGCTGAAACAGTTCAAAGCGCAATCGGCGCAGCATCCGCTCGCCAAGCCGTCCCTTGTAGACGTTGAGGTAAAACTTCAGACCGTTGGAAACAACAACCAGAAACAGAAATATGCAGCACAAAAGGAACAGATACGGGATCTGGTCGAAGTCGAAACCGAAAAACGTCCGCGGAAAATTGTCCCCTTCCACGGCGTCATTGATGATCAGTTTCGGCAGTTCAAGAAGGATGTAAATGACGGGATAGGTCAGCACCGTGACCATGAGAATGTAGATTTGCTGACGTGAGCTGTACTTCCAAATGAAGCTAAAAAGGCTTTTTTCCATCAGCTTATCCGACTTGGTCCGGCACAACATTACGGCAGGCGCGTTGGTGTTGATACACCAAAAAACAATAAATTAACGCGCCAACCCTGATCGGTCCCTGCCACTTAATCTTTAAATCTTTGAACCGCTTCCTGTCGATAGTCAGCAGATGATCTGATATCTGGACGTGACAACCGCGGCTCTTATGAGACATAAAGCTTGCGGGGCCGCATTACAATTCCAGGGGCAGTATGAGTTCCACGACACCGAAGATCCTGATTTACAGCCACGACTCGTTTGGGCTGGGACATCTGCGACGCTGCCGCGCAATTGCCCAATCCCTCGTTGGTGACTTCAGCACCCTGTCTGTCCTGATCCTGTCCGGCTCGCCGATCATCGGCAGCTTCGAGTTCCGCTCCCGCGTCGATTTCGTCCGCATTCCCGGTGTCATCAAACTGCGCAATGGCGAATACACACCTCTGTCCTTGCACATCAATATCGACCAGACGCTCGCGATCCGCTCCTCGATCATTGAGCACACAGCAGAAGTTTTTGATCCGGACATCTTTATTGTCGACAAGGAACCGACTGGCCTGCGCGGTGAAGTACTTGGCACTCTGGAGGCCTTGAAGAAAACGGATACACGCCTCGTTCTCGGCTTGCGTGACGTCATGGACGACCCTGAGACGCTCACTGAAGAATGGGACCGGAAGAACGTCTACCCGGCGCTGGAAAATCTCTATGACGAGATCTGGGTCTATGGGCCTAAGGGAATTTGTAATCCCCTCGACGGCATGGACGTGTCACAAAAGATCACGGACAAACTTCGTTACACCGGCTATCTCCGGCGCAGTTTACCGAAGTCGGCAGAAGACCAGCCGGCACCGGCGCCGTTTGAAGAAGAGCCTTACATCCTTGTGACGCCGGGCGGCGGCGGCGATGGCGTTGAGATGGTTGATTGGGTCATGCGTGCCTATGAAGCACGGCAACGCCCTCTGTTCCCGGCGCTGATTGTGCTCGGCCCGTTCATGCCGGCTGCGGCAGCGGCTGATTTTACAGAACGCGCAGAACATCTTCGCGATGTCGAAGTGTTGCGGTTTACGCCGCAGATCGAGCCGTACCTCGCGAACGCGACCGCTATTGTCGGTATGGGCGGCTACAACACCTTCTGCGAGATCCTGTCCTTTGACAAACCGACATTAATGGTCCCGCGTGTGGTGCCACGCCGGGAGCAGGCCATCCGAGCCGAAAGGGCTGAGCAGAGCAAACTGTTGAAGGTTCTGCCGATCGAGCGGTATCCGGATGTCGACCTGATGGCCGAAGCCTTGTCGGAGTTGCCGCAAATGGCGCCGCCCAGCACGGCCGGTGTCGACAATCTGCTTGGCGGTCTCGATGCCATCGGACAACGTGTTGGAGACATTTTCGCTGAACGGCAGGAAACGCTTGCCCCCAAGCTGGTAAACTTCTAACCGCTGCCCACGTCCCGTTTTAATCCCGTCGATCCGAAGTCAACCAAATGTCCCGAATTGCTGTTGTGATGAAAGGCTATCCACGCCTTTCCGAAACCTTTATTGCCCAGGAAATTCTTGGCCTGGAACGGCGGGGCATCGATTTTCTGATCGTCGCACTTCGCCAGCCCTATGACCCATACATTCATGACCTGCACCGCCAGATCTCGGCAGAGGTCATGTACTTGCCCGAATACGTGAAAGACGATCCGGGGCGCGTTGCCCGCGCCAAAAAGTGGGCAGAAGCGCAACCGACCTATGAAGCGGCAAAGGCATTGTTCGATGCGGATTTCGCCCGCGAAAGCAACGCGAACCGGCAACGCCGATGGGCGCAGGGTTGCGTGTTCGCATATGAATTGCCCGAGGACATCACCTGGATCCACACCCATTATCTGCACACACCTTGCTCGGCTTCACGTTACGCGGCGCATTTGTCCGGCCGCCGCTGGTCCTTTTCCGCGCACGCTAAAGACATCTGGACCAGCCCGGAATGGGATCTGCGAACGAAACTTGATGATGCTGAGTGGGGCGTGACCTGTACCGGCGTCAACGCGAAGTACCTGAAAAGCCTTTGCAGCAATCCGGACAAGGTTGAGCTGGTTTATCACGGCCTGGATTTTTGCTGCTTTCCAATGCCGTCCGAGGAACCGTCCACAAACGACGGCAGCGGCGCTCCGGTTCAATTGATTTCCGTTGGCCGGGCGGTGGAAAAAAAGGGCTACAATGATCTTCTGACAGCCCTTTCGAAGCTGCCGCAAGACCTCAACTGGCACTTCACGCATATCGGCGGCGGCGCACTTTCTGAGAAATTGAAGGAACGCGCAGACCGTCTCGGCTTGGGCGACAAAATCACCTGGCGCGGTGCACAACCACGCGAGGAAGTTATTAGTTCCTGTCAGAAGGCGGACCTTTTTGTTCTGCCCTCCAAACTCACCAAATCCGGTGACCGGGACGGCATTCCGAACGTGCTGGTCGAAGCCCAGTCCATGGGAATTTGCTGCCTGTCGACAAGCGTTTCGGCCATTCCGGAGCTGATCACCGATGGCGAGACCGGCCGTCTTGTCCCGCCTGCCGATCCCAAGACCCTTGCCAAGGCACTCGAAACCCTGATTAAAAATCCGGGTGAGCGAGACCGGCTTGGCAAAGCGTCGGCCAACAATGTTCGGACCAACTTTGCGACCGAGCCAGGGCTCGATCATTTGGCGGGGAAATTCCGCAAGTTGTTGTAATGCATTATGAGATTTGAGGTCTTCACGTGAAGATCGCCTTCACAGCCCCGATGAAGCCGCTGGACGATCCAACGCCATCCGGCGATCGCACCATGGGCCGTCTGATCGTGAAGGCGCTGGAGTTTGGCGGGCATGAGGTTCGCACGGCAACCCGCTTCCGGGCCTGGCGCAAGGACGGCGGTGATGCCGAACTTCTGTCCGTCAAATCGGCTGCCTTGCAAGAAGCCGAGCGCGTTGGGGATGCCTGGGAAACCGAAGGCTACCGGCCGGACATTTTTCTGACCTATCACCTTTATCACAAGGCCCCGGACTGGATTGGACCAGCGCTGGCAGACCGGTTTGGCATTCCCTACGCCGTGATCGAGGCGAGCCGGGCTCGCAAACGGCGCACTGGCTCCTGGGCCGTCGGGTTTCAGGGTGCCGATGACGCCTTGGCGCGCGCTAACGGAATCGCCGCGCTCCATGACTGGGACCGGGACCGGCTGCTGCCGTTTTTCGAAGAAACCGGAACAGATCCGGCGCAGCGCCTGCGCACCGTTCTTCCCTTTCTGGATCTTTCAGTATTTGCGGAACCACACTCCACACGGCCAATACCGCAGCCTCCTATAAAACTGCTGGCGGTCGGCATGATGCGCGAGGGTGACAAGACGGCGTCCTACGAGGTTCTGGCAGCTGCCCTTAGGCAGCTGACCGACTACCCTTGGCATCTGACCATCGTCGGAGACGGGCCGAACCGTGACGCGATTTTGGACCAGCTTCCCAAGGACAGAATTACCTGGCTGGGAGCCTTGCCGCAGGAACAAGTCATAGCGCAATATCCCAAGCACGACCTCTTTGTCTGGCCCGCGATCCGCGAGAGCTTCGGCTTCGTGCTTTTGGAAGCCCAAGCCTCCGGCCTTGGCGTTGTTGCCGGCGATGCACTTGGCGTGCCGGAAATCGTGGCAAACGGCTCGACTGGCCTGCTCGCACCGGAAGGCGATGCACTGTCCTTTGCTGACCGATTGCGCCAGCTGCTCACCAATCCGGAGCGCGTCCGGGCATTCGGAGAAGCTGCAAGAGCCCGCATGTTTGCCCTGCATTCTCTGGATGCAGGTGCCCAACGCCTTGACGCCTTTCTGAATTGCGCACTAGACCACTACAAACGCTAGTGGATCGAATTTGACATTTGAACCCCGTTCGCGGATAAGCTGCATTCAAATGTCAAATTCAAAAGATCCACTAGAAACAGATATTTAGCTAGTGGTTTTAAAGATTTCAACATTTGCACGAGAGGTGCCGCTCGGGGATGCAAATGTTGAAATCTAACCACTAGTCCGACCGATCCGGGGATCTTTGATCATCATGCCGCTGACTGCTTTTATTTATGTTCAACATCTCCTGGGGACGGGCCATGTGGTCCGGGCAACGGCGATCGGCAAGAAACTCGCAGAGCGCGGCGTGAACGTGACGCTCGCCTCCGGCAACCAGATTCCGCCGACCCTTGATGTGGAAGGGCTGGAGGTTCTGGAACTTCCCGGCGCCAAGACGGCAAATGCTGAGTTTTCCCGGCTGATCACGTTGGACGGCAAGGATCTGGACGACGACTGGCGCGCCATGCGCACAGCCGAAACACTTAAGGCCTTTGCCGCCAAGCCCTACGATCTTCTGCTGACCGAAACTTATCCTTTTGGGCGCCGGCAGTTCGAGTTCGAGCTCTCGGTCCTCATGGACACGGCCAAGGCGCGAGCCAACCCGCCCATCATCGCAAGCTCCGTCCGCGACATTCTGGTCCCTAAGCAGCAGCTCTGGAAAGAGGAATGGATGGCCGACAAGGCGCGCTATTATTTCGACAAGGTGCTGATCCACGCCGACCCGGATTTCATCACTCTGGCCGACAGTTTCCCGTTCGCCCACAAGATCGAGGATCTTCTGGCCTACACCGGCTATGTCGTGCGCGAGGGCGACCGGCCGGAACCGCCGGAAGGCGACGGCGAGGACGAGGTTGTTGTCTCCTGTGGCGGCGGGGCCATGTCCGAAAGCCTCTTGAGCGCAGCCATTGATGCCCGCCCCCTGTCCCGGCGCGCCGAAGACTGCACATGGCGGGTGCTCGCCGGTCACAATGTGCCGGAAGACGAGTTCCAGGCCTATAAGGCCCGCGCGGGCGAAAGGGTCATCGTGGAGCGAGCCCGGCCAGACTTTCCAGGCCTTTTGAACCGGGCCCGGCTTTCGATCAGTCAGGGTGGGTACAACACTGTTCTCGATGTTCTGGAAGCCGGGGTTCCCTCCGTGATCGTCCCGTTTGCGCTGGCAACCGAAACCGAACAGGAGCAGCGCGCGAAGGCCCTTGCGAACCATGGCCGCGTTGTCGTCGCCAGCGAGGACATGCTGACGCCCGAGCGTCTGGCAGCAGCCGCCGACGATGCGCTGGCCCTGCCGCGCAGTTCTCATAAGGTGCTTCTGGGCGGTGCCGACCGCAGCGCGGACATTCTGATGGACTTGCTCAAGGCACAGGCGGCATAACGATCGCCTTGTGAACCGGTCACCTTCGAAACCGTCGGCATCCAGGGGAGAACAGGTCATGGAATTGAGCAAGTTCAAAGCCTTGAACGACGTCGACAGTGTCAACGCCTACATCTCCGCCTTGGAAGCCTTCGACGGGATCGCCGAGCTTCAGGAACTCAAGGAGCTTGCACGCACCCGCGGCGGTGTGGCTAAAGGCAAATCCATTCTCGATGTCGGCTGCGGCTTTGGCCTGGAAACCCGGCGCCTCGCCGAAGCGGCCGGCGCCCAAGGTCGTGTTTCCGGCCTCGACAAGAGCGCCGACTTCATCAAGGAAGCGCAGCGGCGCGCCGAAGCTGCTGGTCAGGCGATCGACTATCAGACCGGTGATGCGGCCGCGCTGCCCTATGACGACAACAGCTTTGACTGTGTCCGCGCAGAACGGATTCTAATTTATCTGGGCGATTTCGGGGCCGCGCTTTCCGAAATGCGCCGGGTTCTCAAACCCACTGGAAAAATTGCCCTGATAGAACCGGACTTTTCCACCAACACGATCAACTTATCGGACCGGGCGCTCACCCGCCCTGTTCTGGACCACGAGATTGAGACCGCCGTTGAAAACAGCTTTTTGCCGGGGCCGCTGGTTATGGCGCTAAAGGATCTCGGGTTCGCCAACATCGAGATTACCTCGCGTGCGCTGATTTTTCCGCAGGAGCTGGCGGCCAGCTACTTCTCAAGCCTTGCCGTCAACGCCCTTGAGGCCGGCAAGATATCCGCCAGCGAAAACGAAGCTTGGCAAACCGAACTTGATGACCTCAAGGCGCGGGGTGCGATCTTTGCGACCATCAGCTATTTTCTATTCACCGCCGATGCGCCGTGAGTCTATCTGGATACCCTGTGACTGCTCCCTCTTCCCTCACCGAACTTGATCGCTTCAAGGCATCTTTGACCGCTCACCTCGACTGGTTTGCCGAACGTGGCCGCAACGTCCGGTTCTGGTGGCGCGATGATGATGCGATCGAGCCGACACCGCAGCTGGAACAGTTGCTGCACCTTGCCAACACCCATGATGTCGATGTCGCCCTCGCTGTGATCCCGAAACAGGCGACTGCGGCCTTGGCGGACCGGCTGAAGGACGAACGCCACGCCCCGGTTCTGCAACACGGCTGGCAGCACAAGAATTTACAGCGTAAGGATCTGGGCGAGCGCGCCGCCGAACTCGGGTTCCGCCGTGATCTTGAGGAACTCGGTCCACAACTGAGCGAAGGCAAGGCCAAGCTGGGAAAGCTGTTTGGTAAGAAATTCATTCCAGCCATCGTACCGCCCTGGAACCGGATTTCTCCGGAGGTTTCACGCGCCTTGCCCGGTCTCGGTCTGCCGGGACTGTCCACCTTCACCTGGCACAATTTCCCGAAAGCCCATCAGGTTCAGTGCCACGTCGACATCATCAAGTGGAAACGGGAAGTCCGGTTCATCGGCTGGGGCAGCGCCTTCCGCAAGTTCGATCTGGAACTTTGCCGCCGCCGCACCAACCCGGACGAGCCGCTCGGCCTGCTGACCCATCACCTTGTTCATGACGCGGGCTGCTGGGACTTCCTGCATGAGTTCCTCACCATTGCCGCGCATCACCCAGGGGCTGAGTGGCCGGAGGTGAAAGATCTTTTTGGCTGCACTCGCGTAGCTGAACCATCAAAAGGCACAGCCGCATGACCGACACGCTGTACCTGTTGACCCCTGGCTTTGAAGACCCGGCCTATCCGGACACAACCTTCTACTGCTGGCACTGCGCCTTGATGGAAGGGGTGTTGGCGTCCTTCCCCGAACTTGGTGCGAACCTGAACGTCAAACGCATCGCCTGGCCCCGGCCGCGCGCGGAGCTCGTTGAGCTTCTCGGGGAAGACCACCAAAGCCTGCCCGTGCTGATCCTGGACGACGGCGGTTTCATCGACGACAAAGATTCCATTCTGGAAGCGCTGTCAGAGCACCACGGATTTCCGGAGCCTCATCCGTAGACGATTGTTGCGATGGAGCTGGAGGAAAAAACATGATCTGTCTGTGCCGTCATCCCGGACAAGCGTAGCGAAGATCCGGGATCCAATCGTTTGCAGAGCTGACGAGGAACGCACAATCTCTGCGGCATATGGCGTTGAGAGTAGATCCCGGATTTTCGCGTTGCTTCGTCCGGGATGACGACAGTGTGTGGTTCCCCCTACTCCGCTGCCTCGCCGTTCTTGCGCAGGAGGGCGGCGTAGTCGCGTCTCAAAAGGCTGAGTTTCGGGTCAATGTAAGTCTTGCAGAAAGGGCGCTCGGGGCCGTTCAGATAGTAGTTCTGAAACCGCTCGTCAGACGCCTTGAAGGCTGACAAGGTGAGCACTTTGGTGACCAGCGGTTCGTCAAAGTGCTTTTGAAGGTCGTGCAGGATTTGGGAAACGCGGACACCAGTGCCCGCATCATAGGTATAGACCGCGCTGCGGTATTTACCGCGCATCTTGTGGTGAGAGGTGGCCGAGTGGGTGCGCAGATGAACCTCGATTAGCACCTCCATCGGCAACGCCACCGGGTCGAAGGTGACCAGTACAGCTTCCGACCAGGCATGGTTCGGCGGGTCGGAGTGGACAAAGCCCTGCTCGACATTCGAAATCCCGGCAAGGGTCTGAAAGACGGCCTCGGTGCACCAGTGGCACCCGCCGCCGAGCCCGAGTTTCATTGAGGTCTCCCAAGCGTCTGCAATTGTTTCGTCTCCCGCATACCGGCCACTCTGCCGGGGAAAAGGAGAAACGCAAAACGCCGTAACGAAGTTGCCCCCAATCGAGATCCTCGAATTTTGATTGATGCCCTCTTGGCGCTCTCCGTCTACCGCCTTAAGCTCAATATCCAACGCCGGAACTTCTCAACGGTAAGCACTACACTTGTTATGGAGCCCTCATGGCGCACAACCACGACCATTCCGAACTCTCGGAAATCGAACTCCGGGTGCGGGCGCTGGAAACGCTTCTGACGGAAAAGGGATATGTCGACCCGCCCGCCCTTGATGAGCTGATCGAGACCTATGAGACCAAGATCGGCCCCAAGAATGGTGCGCAGGTGGTCGCCCGGGCCTGGTCGGATCCGGCGTATCTGGAGCGCTTGCGCGCGGATGCGACCTCCGCAATTGCTGAGTTCGGTTTCACCGGCCGGCAGGGCGAACACATGGTCGTGGTCGAGAATACAGCCAACACTCACAACATGGTCGTCTGCACTTTGTGCTCCTGTTACCCGTGGACGGTGCTTGGCCTGCCCCCGGTCTGGTACAAATCCGCACCCTACCGCTCCCGTGCCGTGCGTGATCCGCGTGGTGTTCTTCTCGAATTCGGCGTCAGCTTGCCGGAGGACAAGGAGATCCGTGTCTGGGATTCCACCGCTGAAATCCGCTATCTCGTGATCCCCGAACGCCCGTCCGGAACTGATGGCTGGTCCGAAGAGCAACTGGCAGAACTCGTCACCCGCGACAGCATGATTGGCACCGGGCTTGCCCTTCAGCCCGCCCAATTGGAGGCGGCGCAATGAACGGTGCACAGGATCTCGGCGGACAGATGGGGTTCGGGCCGATCGAGCTGGAGGACAACGAGCCGAATTTTCATGCCAACTGGGAAGAGCGGGCCTTTGCGATCACGCTCGCCATGGGCGGGACAGGGAGTTGGAACATCGACACCTCACGCCATGCCCGCGAAACCCTGCCGCCGCCGATCTACCTCACCTCCAGCTACTACGAAATCTGGACGCGTGGCCTTGAAAAGCTCTGTCTCGACAAGGAACTGATCACGGAAGGCGAGTTGAAGACCGGCCACATGGAAGAGCCGGCAAAACCCGTCAAACAGGTGCTTACGGCGGACAAAGTGGCCTCAGCCCTTGCCAAAGGGGGGCCTGCAGACAGACCGGAGCAGCAACCGACCCGGTTCAAAGTAGGCGACAGGATCCGCACCAAGCGGATGCACCCGGAAGGCCACACCCGCCTGCCCCGCTATGCCCGCGACACAGTTGGCGTCATCGAGGCCGTGCACGGTGTACACGTTTTCCCGGACACCAACGCCCATGGGCGCGGCGAACAGCCAACCTGGCTTTACGGGGTGCTGTTCAAGGGCACCGACATCTGGGGGCCGGACAGCGATCCGGGCCTCACCCTGCGCATCGATCTGTGGGAGCCCTATCTTGACCTTGCCTGATCCCGTGCTTGCGACGCCGAAACTGCCGCTCGATCAGGATGGCGGGCCGGTTTTTTCAGAACCTTGGGAAGCCCGCGTCTTTGCAATGACAGTGAAAGCACATGAAACCGGTATGTTTTCCTGGAGTGAATGGGCTGAAACACTCGGGGCGGAGCTTGCGAAGGACGGCGACGGCAGCGCCACGTCCCTTGGCTACTATGATCACTGGCTGAACGCCTTTGAAACGTTGCTGAGCCACAAGGGGATCGCCGCGGCGGGCCAATTGCAGGGGTTGCGGGATGCTTGGGACCAGGCTGCGCGGACTACGCCACATGGCGAGCCAATTGAGCTGAAGAGGTGAATGCCTTGGAACTAAAAGTCCCGCCGCCGGTCGTTTTCCTTGTCTGCCTCGGACTTCTTTACGCCGGACACATCGTCTTGCCGTTTGCCTCCGTCGCACCGCCGTTCAACACACCGATGGCTCTGATAATTATCTTGGTCGGCGGCCTCCTGGGTGCTCAAGCTGTCCTTGCATTTATAAAGGCCAAGACCACCGTGCACCCGATGCACCCGGAAGAGGCCTCCGCTCTTGTGACCAGCGGATTTTACCGCATTAGCCGGAACCCGATGTATCTCGGCCTTCTGCTGTTTTTGCTTGCCGCCGGGATCTATTGGGGCACTTTGACCCTGATTGCGGTCGGCCCGCTTTTCATCTGGTACATGACCGAGTTTCAGATCAAACCGGAAGAAACGAGGCTCGCTGAAAAGTTCGGCGAAGACTATCTGGACTATCTCACCAAAGTCCGCCGCTGGATCTGATCAAGGCCGCAGGGATCTGCGGCCAAGGCGGGTTGAGAAACATTTTTCAACGGTCTGCACCTGCGCTGCACCGGCCTCGAGCCGGTGCCAACTATCGAACATGATCCTGTTTTCGAAAAGGTATCAGTAATCTCGATCCCGGATCTCCGCTTCACTGCGTCCGGGAATGCTCCTTTGGCAGGTTGCTTGGCCTCCATGGCCGCAGGGATCTGCGGCCCGGTCAACTTGTTTAGTGCAATGTCATGCATCGGCGCGTTGATAGCGATGCGCTGGTGTAGAGAGTTTGCGCGCCGCCAGAAACTCGGCCACAGCAAAATCCGCAACGATCAGTGCGATACCGGCAACTATGTACCAGCCGGTTACTGTGAAGGCCGCGACAAACTCCAAAAGAATGACGGCACTTGCAAGCACCCATGCCGCATCCAGGGCCGCAAACAGATAGAGCCGTTGTGCCAATCGAGCCGTGTCCCGGCTGGCCCAAAGGAGAACCGCAGCAGTCGCCACCAAGCCGGCCCCAAGGGCAAGTGCTCCGATAAACGACCAACTGCCGGAGGTGTTGAACATCAATTCCGTCAAGACGCCCGGCAACATGATCAGGGCAATGCCACAGGCCGCGCAAAAAAGGGCATTGGCGGCCAGAACGCGTTTTCCAAATTGTTCTGCAGTCATTTTTCCAGTCTCCTGTAAGCGTGTACGCCCCAAAGGATGCCGAAGCCGTGACTGATCTCAATTACCTTGGAGGTAATGGACAAGCCGCTGACATACCGGAATAGTCAGTGTATGACACAGACAGCCTCGAAGTTTCCCGAACTCCTGAAAACCTGGCGATCGCGGCGGCGGCTCAGCCAACTTGACCTTGCTCTGGAAGCGGGGCTTTCCCAGCGGCACATCAGTTTTCTGGAAACCGGCCGGTCGAAACCCAGCCGGATGGCCATCTCGCAACTCGGTCTGGCGCTTGGCATGCCCGTCGCGGAGGTGGACACGATGCTGGTGTCTGCCGGATATGCCGCCCCCTCGATGGACCAGAGGTGGAGCGCAGAAACCCGTGCGGCAGTCCAGGCCTCCATCGATCATGTCCTGACAGGGCACGAACCTTTTCCTGCTTTCAGTGTCGACCGCATCTGGACGGTGCAAAAGGCCAATCACGCGGCGCAGTCCTTTTTTGCATTTCTCGGAAATACCACCGAATTGAACATCCTTCGGGTCATTCTAAGCCCCGGGCCGGTCAGGGACCGCCTGCGCAATTGGACCGACAGCGCCCGGGCGCTAATGCGCATCGTCGAGATGGAGGCCGCCCGGCGGCCAAATGATCAGGAAGCCCAAGACCTCCTCAGGGACCTGCTGGACTTGCCAGGTGTCCGAGACGCGATGGAGGCGGTTCCAGATGGTCCGCCCGAGCCGGTTCTTGCCCTCAAGATCGGCGTTGACGGCGTGGAGCTCAGCCTGTTTTCCATGATCGCGACCATCGGAATGAGTTCCGATGCGGCTCTCGATGACATCCGCATCGAAACACTTTTACCGGCGGATGATGCGACACGATCCTGGTTTCTTACGCGGGCTCACTGACCCGGTCATGAGCTACCTGCATAGAAGTGGCTCTTTTTGGCGAACGCGTCTGCCGCAAAGCGCATGAAGGCACGGATGCGGGCAACGTTCTTCAGCTCCGGGTGGGTCAATAGCCAGATATCGAGATAATGCTCCGGCTCCAGGCCTGGAACACGCATCAAGTCGGGATCCGGATCGCCCATAAAGCATGGCATGTGGACCATGCCGAGGCCTGCGCGGGCGGCTGCGTGGGCCGCGATCATGTCGTCAGCCATGACACTCACATAGGCATTCGGAAATTGGGCGAGAATGCGCTTGGGCACGCTTTGCGAGGCCCATTTAAAGACGAGACATCCAATCTCGGCATTTGACGGATTGGCCGCAAGCGACTCTCCGAATTGGCGCGCATGGTCCCTTGAGATGTAATAGGTCCGCTTTTGACGGGTTGCGAGCCGGCCAAACAAGGCTTCGTCCGGCCTGTTGGTCACCCGGACCGCCACATCCGCCTCGCGCCGGTGAAGGCTCAGGATCTCGTTAGCCGCAATCATTTCCATCTGGATCCGGGGATGTTTCTCGGCAAAGGCCTTCATGATGTCAGCGAGCTGTACCTGGAACATCAACTGCGGCGCGGTGATGCGAAGCGGTCCTTCCAGTTCCGCGTCTTGCGCTGTGATGCTGGTATCAAGCGCCAGCATTTCGCGCTCCACACGTCCAGCAACATTCAAAGCCTCCTGCCCGGCGGCTGTCGGCAGGAACCCCTCGGGTATCCGCTCAAACAACCGCGTTCCAAGCTCTGCTTCCAGACTTGCAAGGCGCCGCGAAACGGTCGAATGGGTGACCTTCAAACCGCGCGCTGCTTTCGTGATGTTCCCGGCCTTGGCAATCGCCAGAACAAATTTCAGATCGTCCCACTTTTCCATGGTGTGCATTTTTGCACATGATGCGTCTGCAATTGAAGAATTTTTATCATGACCGATGGACCTTATGTTGTGCGTGTCGCAATCAACGGAGACTTTCTCATGACCACTCACGCCCTTGCCATGATCACAATCACCGACCGGGAGCTCCTTGGCGCCTATCGCGAAAAGGCCCCGGCGGCGCTCGCCAGACATGGCGGTGCCCTGGTAACCGTTGATCCGGAGCCAATCGTCCTTGAGGCTGCTGGAGACGCGCCCAATATCGCTGCACTTCTATCGTTCCCGGATGCGGATGCAGCAAAAGCATGGATCAACGACCCCGAACTCGCCGATGTGCATGCCTTGCGGAACGAGGGTGGCAGATCCACGATTGTCGTGATCCCGAACTAGAGAGCCTGGAAACAAGAAAGAAAAGCCGGGCATCTGCAATAACGCAGATGCCCGGCAGTCATCTCAGGAGGAATGCGTTTGTCAGGATGGGGCCACAATCGCACTTTTTTTGTTTTTCAGCTCAGGTCTAGTTTTTGCCTAATTTCCTGAGCCAGAGCTTTCATAGTCTTCAGCACATCCTGCTTCAGGTTGCTCGACATGAATGCAATGTTGTCTTCCGCCGTTTCAAGGTCCTGTGCGAGCCGGGCAAGGTCCGAACAAATCTCCTCGATCTCCGGATCAGCCGCACAGTTTTCCAAAACAATGGGCCAATCATCGGGAAATAACGATTTGATCTGCTCCGCATATGACATGAGCCGCCGGAATCTCCTGTGTGGAGCAAGATCGCGGTGTACAACCCAAAAGACAAGTGACACACGGTGACATAAACCGTGACGCGAAACTGCCGCAGCGTCATTTTTGGTTGTTATTCAACGCTGTTTGATGCAAACATAACGTTATAATGGCAAAACTCGACCCCACAATTGATTCCAGTGAATTTCACGGTGACTCGGCGCAGGTACTGTCAGCTTTATCGGAGATCTTGGCGAGCGCCACCTTTTGGAACGCGGATCGACTCAAGAGTTTCCTGGAATATGTCGTCCTTGAAACCGTTCACGGGCGCGGCGATGGCATCCGGGGGAAAACCATCGCCCAGGATGTTTACGGGCGGCGTGCTGAGACGGACGGGGATCCCGAAAATGTCGTAAGGGTCGACGCGCGCCGGCTCCGTCGGCGCCTTAGCGAATATTATGAGGATGAAGGCCGCGATGCGAAGGTGCGCATCCATATTGACAGCGGCGGATACACGCCGCGGTTCGAAACAGTCTCCGATGCAGAGGCTGCCGAAATCGACGAACCTTCATCCGCTCCCGGTCCTCCCCTCCCCGATCAACCGAAACACCACCGCACACTGCCATACTGGGTGGCAGGAGCAGCGCTCTTTATCGTGACTGCCTTCGGTGCAACGTTTTCCATCTATGGGTTTCATACCCATTCGAGCGAGATCAGCGCGTCTTCGGGCAGGTTGGTTGAAAGACAAGCCATTCTGGAGAAATCTCCGGCTGCGCTGCAAGCCGTCAATATGGCAGAGCAGGCGCGCGATCTCATTTTTCCGATATTCGACGTTGAACGGCAGCGGCTGTCGCTCGGTTTTTTCAAAGAAGCTATCCGCCTCGACCCGGACTACGCAGGTGGGTATGCGGGCGCGGCCCAGACCACCGGGACGCTTGCTTTGCTGAGCCCGCCCGGCGATCAGAAGGAAACTCTCAAAACCCAAGCGCGCTCCTATGCAGAGAAGGCCGTGGCGCTGGATCCGACCGATCCCTGGTCGCAGTCCGCCGCCTCTTGGGCCGCCATGGCGAACGGGGACTATGCGGAAGCAAGCCGGCTGTCCACGCGGGCAAACGCGATGGCACCAACGGACCTTCATATCCTGGAGATTTATGGCACGGTGGCCCTTGCAAACGGTGACTTCCAGCTGGCGCTGAACCTGTCGCGGCCACTCATTGAGGCTCAAGAGAAACTGCACCGCACCGCGAACCGGAACGTCTATGCAGTCGCGAATTTCTTTCTTGGCAACTACGCTGAGACCCTTCAGGCACTTAAGATTGCAGCCGAACAGGGGGAGCCCGTTAGCTCCGGCATGCTGGCCTTCAAGATTGCCGCACACCAAGCCCTGGGCCACACCGAAACGGCTCAAAGACATGCCAAAATCCTGATGGACACCTGGCCCATTCCGATCGACGAGGTCATTGCGCGCATTATGCGGGACCCAGCCCACCCGGACCGAGTGGCCGGCTACCTCAAACAGGCCGGATGGTCACCTCCAGACTGAGAATAGGACCTTTTTTACACGTTCCGGGCAGTTTGCCGGGTCGGCACCCGTCAATTCTGGTCCTTTCCGGCGCGCTGCGCGTAAACGTTTCATGCTGAAGTATTTTGCAATCACGCTTGGCGCGCTCCTTCTACTCGGTGGTATCGGAACACTGCTCTGGTCCAACATGTCGAGGTTTTTGGAGCAACCGCAATTCACACTGGTTGCGTCCCACGGTCCAATCGAAATCCGGCAATACAAATCAGCGGCCGCTGCAGAGGTCACTGTCCTGGGCGACCGGGACGAAGCGGCCCGTGACGCATTCCGGATCCTGTTCCGCTACATCTCGGGAAACAACGGAGCGGCCGACAAGATCTCGATGACAGCACCCGTCATCCAAAGCCCGACGAATGCGGAAAGCTGGACCGTCGCGTTCTATCTGCCGTCCGATTTTTCACCTGATACTGCGCCGCAGCCGGAGGACTCTAGGGTTTCCATAGTCCCGATCTCGGATGCGACGGTTGCGACGATCCAGTTTTCCGGGCGATGGTCTCCGCAAAATCTGAAAGAGCATCAGGCAAGACTTGAAGCGTTCTTGCAAGAAGAAGGGCTCACGGCCATGGGGCCGCCAACCTTTGCGTTTTTCAACGATCCATTGACCCCACCGCCCTTCCGGCGCAACGAGGTGCAGATCCGGATCTCCGGATAGCAGAAAAGCCGCCCCGTTCTCCAAGAGCGGCTCTCCTTTCTCAATACATGGGGTCCGGATCAGACGACCGGTTTAACCAGCCGCATACGCCAGGTCACGCTGCCCTTTTTGTCGGATGTCAGCCGGTAATCGTCCAGCACATCCCACTTGTTCGCATCATCCGTAGCATCCCACAGCTTCTCAATAAGCTTGTTGGCACCGGAATTCGGTTTGTTCGGCGAGTACATCGAAAGCGCGATCACGCCGTCGTCCTTGAGAAACGGCAGGTAACGCTCAACAACAGCCGCCGGATCTTCAGCAAAATGAAGAACCTCATTGAAGACGATGGCTGAGAACCGTTCATTTGCCTCCGGTTCAAAGGTGTGCATGTCGCCAGCGCGCAAGGACGCGATTTCCGGATCGACATTGGCAATCTTGAGAGACGCCGGAGACAGATCCATGCCGACGTAACGCTTGACGCCCATCGGCTGGAGCCGTTCATAGAGCAGCCCCTCACCGCAGCCGATGTCCAGCACCTCTTCAATCGAGTTGGTCAGGTTGAGCCACATGCCGATAATGCCGTACCGGCCGCTTTCGGGAAGTGATCGCAAAAAGGCCCAGCGCCCGGCGACGTATTCCTCATCCCAGCCTTCGGCGGTGCTCGCATTGTTCGACATGATTGCTCCATTGGACGAAGCGGACACGGCCGGCCCGCTACTTATTTTTTGATCTCGTGATCACTTATAGGGATCAGCCGCGTCGCGCAAACCATCACCGAGGAAATTGAAGGCCAGAACCACAATGATGATCGGGATCACCGGTGCCATTAGCCAGGGATAGACCGTGACGACGGAAATGTTTTGCGCCTCGTTCAGAAGGACGCCCCAGGAGATGGCCGGTCTTCGAAGCCCGAGGTTGAGGAACGACAGAGCCGTCTCGCCAAGGATCATTGCCGGGATCGACAGGCTGGCCGAGGCTATGATGTGACTGGTGAAGCCAGGCAGAAGGTGACGCGTGATGACCCGCTTTGGCTTCGCCCCCATCATGACCGCCGCCTTGGCGTACTCTTCTTCGCGAAGCGACAGAAGTTTCGATCGGACGGCACGCGCGAGCCCCGGCCAATCGAGCAGTCCGAGGATAATCGTCAGGCCAAAATAGACCCAGACGGGGCTCCAGGTCACGGGCAAGGCAGCGGACAACGCCATCCAGAGTGGCAATTCCGGCAGAGAACGCATGATCTCGATCAACCGCTGAATGAGCGTGTCCGCGATGCCGCCAAAGTAGCCGGCAATGCCACCAAAAAACAGGCCAAGCACAATGGAGATCGTAACGCCAACCAAACCAATCGTCAGCGACAGCCGGGCACCGTAAACCAACCCTGAGAACTGGTCCCGGCCCAATCGATCGGTCCCAAGAAGAAATGCGGTACCGCCCTCTGCAGGACAAAACAGATGGACCGTGGCCGGGAACAAACCCCAGAACTCGTAATCATCGCCGGAACAGAAGAACCGGAGTGGCTGCACCTTATCCAGATCTGGAGCGTACTCCCACTGGAGCGTTTCCATGTTGATTTCAGATTTCAAACCGTAAACGAAGGGGCCAACAAACGAACCGTCATGGAAAAGATGCACCGGCTGCGGCGGGGCATAGAGGTGATAGCTGTCCCGCGTATCCGGCGCATAAGGCGCAATGATCTCGGCAAAAGGGACGCAGAGGTAGAAAATCAAAAGGACAACGCCGGACCAAACAGCCAGTTTGTGGCGTTTGAACTTCCACCACATGATTTGCCACTGGGAGGCTTGGTAGAACCGCTCCTGTTCCGGACTGAGCTCTTCGACCACAGCCGGATTGAACGGCTCGGGATCCACATAATGCTCGACTTCGCGCACCGGTGTCTTGTTATTGAGGTCGTCGCTCATGACGAGGCCCTCCCGCCGAGCCGGATTCTGGGATCAAGCACGGCCAGCAGCAGGTCGGAAATCAACATGCCGATCAGGGTCAGGACAGCCACAAAGAGAAGCACAAATCCGGCAAGGAACTGATCTTGAGACTGCAGCGCGGACAAGAGGACCGGGCCAACGGTCGGCAAGCTCATGACAACCGACACGATCACAGATCCCGATACAAGCGACGGAATAAGATTGCCGATGTCTGCGATGAACGGATTGATGGCCATGCGCAGCGGATACTTGACCAGAAGCTGGCCTTCTTTCAGGCCCTTTGCCCGGCCTGTTGTTACATATTGCTTGTGCAGTTCATCAAGCAGATTGGCCCTGAGGCGCCGGATCATACCGGCCGTCCCCGACGTCCCGATCACGATGGTCGGGACAATAAGGTGTGCCAAGACTGACATCGCCTTGTCGAAACTCCAAGGCTGGTCGATGTACTCCGGCGCCATCAACCCGCCGACAGACAAGCCAAACCACTGATTGAAGAAGTACAGGAGGATCAGCGCGAGCAGAAAGTTTGGTGTGGCAAGGCCTACATATCCGATGAAGGTGAAACCGTAATCCCCCCAGGAATACTGCCGCGTTGCCGAGTAAATGCCGATCGGAAAAGACATCACGTAGACGAACAGAATGGTCGCGAAATTCAGGACAATCGTCAGCGGCAGTGTCGGTCCAACGACTTCCGCCACCGGCTTGTCGAACTCAAACGACCAGCCCCAGTTGCCCTGCAGCAACCCGTCCAGGCCATGCGGACCTGGCCAAAGACCCACCCAGATCAGGTATCGCTCGAAAAACGGACGATCGAGGGAAAACTCCTTGCGGAGGAATTCCAGTTTCGCAATGGACGATTGCTCACCGGACGTTTTCAGCGCGGCGATCTGATTTGAAATGTAATCGCCCGTCGGCAACTCGATGATGAAGAACACCAGAAAGCTGATCACGAACAAGGTCGGGATCATCATCAAGATCCGGCGCAGAATGTAATACAGCACCTAATTTCCCCTCAGCCTCGGATCTTCCACATCACGGCCCCGAAAAGTTCCGGAAGCCGGGCGACGCTGAAGATCCAAATGCCATACCGGCAGAAAGCCACACTGCCGGTTTTTGAGGCGGCGCGTTGACAACGGTGCTTCAACAACTCCGCTGGCTCTCCCTTGCCGCCTCCAACTATCGGAACCGCGCTCTATTCTCGCGCGGTTCTCGACCGGGCCGGTTCCATCGAACCGGCCCGGCATCTTGTAGCAAACCTTAGTCGTCCATGTAGAATTCATCCATCCGATGAATGCCGTAGTGTGCGCCCGGATCCCACCCGTAGATGCCTTCGAGCGGTACGTTCTTGACGCCCTTGATCACGACTGGCTGGCGTACGCCCGACACCAAGCCGATGCGAATGGTTTCTTCAGCATGGATCTGCAACATTTCCTGCCAGATCTTTTCGCGCTCTTCGCTTGTTTTCGACACAAGCCAGGACTGATAGAGCTCCATCAAGCGTTGCGCCGGTGCCCAATCCATTGGTTCTCCGCCCACGCCCTTGGTTTCGTAGTGATCGCCCCAGGCATGCCAGGTCAGACTCTCCGACTGAACCGGAGCCAGGTCATTCGGGCTCATGTCCGCGGTCGGGATGCCGTTCTCCATGCCCCACCAGACCGACATCACGAGTTCGCCGGTGATCGCGCGTTCCCGCAGGTTGTCACGCTGGCTCGGCTTGGCGAAGAGTTTCACGCCAATTTCCGCCCAGTTTTCCGCGATCAACTCCAGCGCATCCAACTGTGTTTCGTCTTCGCCGGATGTCTCCACGATGATCTCAAGCGGACGGCCATCGCTCATCAGGCGGATGCCGTCATCATTGCGCTCGGTCAGACCGATTTCATCAAGAAGGGCGTTGGCTTTATCGACATCGTATTCGGCCCACTTGGTGGTGAACTCCGGCTGATGCAGCGGGCTCCTGCTCAACACGGTGTCATTGCCTGGTGTTCCAAGACCAAAAAACAGCACCCGGTTCAAAAGCGTACGGTCAATACCGAGCGACAAGGCATGGCGGAACCGGGTGTCGCGCATCAATTCCCGCCAGACCGGATCCTTGACTGTCAGGTTCGGCAGGATCGACATCTCCGAGCCTTTGGCGTTGGACCAAAGCGCGGTGATGTAGTCATTCAGCTTCTCACCTTTTTTCAAAACGGTGATGTCTGAGAAGTTGAGGTTTCGCGCCTGCAGGTTGGTTTCGCCGGCCTGTGTCTTTGCCGGTATCAACTTTCCATCGGCGACCGTCATGATGATTTCGTCGATGTAGGGCAGCTGTTGTCCGGTCGAATCCACCCGGTGGTAAAACGGATTGCGCACAAGAATGAACCGAAGGTCGCTGCCGTCGTCCCTGCGGACCCATGGCTGAAGACTGGGAAGGTCGACATTGCGGGCGCTGTACATGTCGTCCTTCTTGTTGTGCAGCGGTGCCCAGCTGCGCGCCTTTACCTTCTCAGCTTCCGCCGCGATGGTCTCCGGATCGCCGTATTTTTCATGGAACTGTTTCAGATAATGCGCAGGCCGGTAGATAAACGGCGGACGCGCCTTTGCAAGCTCTGTCAGAAACAGCGGGTTCGGCGCATCCCAGGTAAACCGGACAGTTGTTTCGTCAAGAACCTCGAACTTTGGTCCCTTTCCGTCGGCCAGCAGGAACGGCGGCAGGCCTGATGGTGTCAGCTCGGGATTGCTGACAATATCTTCAAAATAGTACCGGATATCTTCCGCACCGAATGGATGGCCATCGGACCATTTGTGCCCTTCGCGCGTGTGCAGCGTGAATATGCGTCCTTCCTCAACATCAACGCTTTCCAGAATGTCCGGCACCAACTCGAGGTCTTCGGTGTACCCCATCAGGCGCGCATAGCCCCACACGTTGATAAGGCGAACGTCTTTGGACCGGCCGATCAGTGTGTTCAGCTTACCACCATGTTCGCCAACCGTCCGCCCTTTGGCTTCCAGATCCACGACCAGCGGCTCTGATGGCACCCGTTCCGCCACAGGCGGAAGCTTCGGATCCAGGCCCGGAGTTTCTTCAAGGTCCAGCGCGGACACTGGCCCGGCCAGCGCAAAAGCGGCAAGGAAGACACCTCCACCAAGAATGCGTTTCAGTTTCATGCTGCAGTCCCCTCAAGTGCTCCGGCATTCTTAAGACCGGGTGCACAGACAAAATGCTCTGGTTCCATCTCAAATAACGACGGAACATCTTCATTGGTGACGCGGAATGGCTCCGGCCACAGGTGCGGTTCGGATGCGCGATTGGCATCCAATGCCGAGAAATCAAGCGGCGTCGACAGGTCCGGTTCCGGCACCGCAGACAACAAGGCTTTTGTATATGGGTGAAGCGGATTGGACACGACTTCGCGCGTTTCTCCAAGCTCCACCAGCCGTCCACGGCACATCACAGCGATGCGGTCGGCAATATAGTCAACGACCGCAAGGTTATGGCTGACAAACAAGTATGTCAGATTGAGATCGCGCTTCAGATCCTGAAGGAGGTTCAGGATCTGCGCCTGCACTGACACATCCAGAGCCGATGTCGGCTCATCGCACAGGATGAACTCTGGATTGAGCGCAAGCGCCCGGGCAATGCCTATCCGCTGACGCTGACCACCGGAAAACGAATGCGGATAGCGCCGCAGAAACCGCGGATCAAGACCGACCAAGCTTATCAGGCTGCGGACACGCTCAGAGCGCTCTTCCGCAGTACCGATCCCGTGGACTTCAAAGGGCTCTGCCAGAATATCGTTGATGGTCATGCGCGGGTTGAGCGACGAGAACGGGTCCTGGAATATCAGCTGAACCCGCCGCCGGTAGTCCATCAGATCATCGCCGGTGAGATCTGCTATGTTTTCCAGGCCCTTGCCACGGTTATAGACAACTTCGCCGCGTTCCAGATGAAGGGCACGCAGGATCGCCTTTGCGGCAGTGGTCTTGCCTGAGCCGGACTCGCCCACGAGCCCCAGGCATTCGCCGCGTTTGATGGTCAGGTTGATGTTATCCAGCGCCTTGAGCGTCTTTGGCTTGCCGCTGAACAACGATCCCTTGCGAAGCGTGAATTCCTTTGTCACGTTCCGCATTTCCATAAGAGTTTCGCCCGGCAGAACATCGCATTTCGGCCGGTTTTTTGTCAGATCGTCGGATTTCACCTCGATTGGCCTGATGGGGACCAATCGTTCGGACTTGTCCATATGGAAGCCAGGCACCGCGTTCAGCAGCGCCTTCAGGTAGTCGTGCTGAGGGTTGCCGAACAGCTGCTCAGCTGTGCCTTTTTCCATAATCCGGCCGTGATAAATCACAGCGATTTCGTCGGCCATGTTGGCCACCACACCGAAGTCGTGGGTGATCATCAAAACCGACATTCTAAGTTCGGACTGCACATCCTTGATAAGCTTGAGAATTTCCGCCTGGATCGTCACGTCCAATGCGGTGGTGGGCTCATCGGCGATCAGAAGTGCCGGATTGCAGATCATCGCCATGGAAATCATGGCACGCTGACGCAGACCACCGGACAACTCGAACGGATATGTGTCCAGGGCCCTTGCGGGATCTGGAAACTGAACCAGACGCAACATTTCCTGGGTCAGCTCGCGCGCTTCTGGCGCTGACACGTCGCGGTGGAGTTTTGCGGCCTCGCCGATCTGATCGCCAATCGTATGCAGCGGCGACAAAGAGGTCATCGGCTCCTGAAAGATAATCGCAACACGGTTGCCGCGCAGATGGCGCATCTGCGCCCCCTTGCGGTCCAGCGAAGCAATGTCGACCGGCGGCTCTGCGCCTGTCGGATCGGACAGGATAACTTTTCCCGATGTCACCGAAGCGATCGACGGCAAAAGGCCCATGATTGTCTGGGAGATAACCGTCTTCCCAGAACCCGATTCTCCGACAAGTGCGACTGTCTTGTTCTCCGGGACCACGAAGGAAACATCGTTGACCGCCTTGGTCCGTCCCTCGGCAGTATTAAACTCTACCGTCAATCCCTCGATGGAGAGAACATTCACCGTCAAATTCCTCCCGGGCCAAGGTTATCGCACTGATGCTTACCCAGCCTGTGTTGCGAAACAAAGACAACCAAATTTACGCTGTATTAGCAACGCAATAATCCGGAAGCGGTGCTGTGATCTAGATCACGTCAACCTGATAATGCCTATCATACGCGCAACTTACACACACGTTACGAATTGAAGGCGGTTACTCCGCTGCGGAAACCGGTGCTTCCGCTGCTTCATTTGCGGGCAACACGTCGGTCGCCCTTGGCGCCAGCCAGTAGACCTCCATCCGCCCGGACCGGCCGCGCAGGTAATGCTCGCCGACCTCTGTCTGGCTGTGTTCATTCGGCAACCGGCATACGGTGTCTGCGCTTGCCAGAATTGTTATCTCCGGCTCACCGGCCACTTCGCGGCCCAAATGCTGCAGCCGTTCCGCCGCGTTCACTGTGTCGCCGACCACCGTGTAGTTCCACCGGTCCAGAGCGCCAACATTGCCAACCAGCACCGGTCCCGTGTGGATCCCGATCCGCATCCTCAGCGTCACACCGCCTTCGGCTTTGGCCGTTTCGTTTGCCTGCATTTGTGCGGCTGCAATGCGCCGGGCTGTCCGGACGGCTGCTTCTGCGTGATCCGGCTGGTCGTCCGGCGCGCCGAAGAATGCCAACATCCCGTCGCCCATGAATTTGTCGACCGTGCCGCCCTCGCTCTCCACCGCATCGACCAAAATCGCAAAATGCTGATTGAGAAGCGCGGCCGCCTGTTCAGCGCTCATGTTTTCAGAAAGCGCCGTGAAACCCACGATGTCGGTAAAGAGGATCGTCAGCTCCGCCTTGCGGGCCTCGGCGGCCTTTTGCCCGCCAAGGCGCATGAGCTTGATGAACAAGGATCGCGGCACATAGGTGTTCATGGCCTTGAGGCCTTCCACCATCGCATTGAAGGCAGAGGCGACCTGATCCATCTCCACGACGCGGCTGCGCGGCAGTGGCTCAACGTCTTGAAGCGACAGGGTCGCGACCCGCTCGGACTGACGTGCAAGGTTGCGCAGCGGTCTGGAGACCCGGCGCCCCATCCAGATCGCGATGAGGACGGAGATGACCAAAGCGCCCAGTCCGACAAAGCCGGATCCTGCCAATCGCCTCACCTCCCTCGAGACCGTCGCGCCAAGATAATATTGCCCAACCGTCAGAGGCTGATCACTGAAGCCAGGGACGATCCGACGCATCATCAAATACTCATCCTCGGCCGCTTCAATGATTGACACGTCGATCCCGAGTTCTGAAGCGCGCTCAAACTCTTCGAGTTTCGTTTCATCGCCCATGGCGGCCAAGACCGGGTCACCAATTGTGTCCCATGACCCCGGCAGGTTTTTGGCAATGCTGCCGCCGGTCTGAATCCAGTCCGCATCGGAGTGCATCAAGACATCTCCGTTGCCATCGAAGATGAAGACGGTGTTGTTGACGCCCTCATCCTGGCTGGCAACGATGATCGACAGGTTTTCCATCGTGGTTGCCGCCGTCAGCACGGCAAACATTTCACCATCATGCACCAACGGCGCGGAGACGTTGGCAAAGAGTCCCACTTCATGGCGCATGATCGGGCCCCATGTCGGTGGGCTGTCAGCGGAGAGCACCGGGACGACTTCATCTCTCATGCCGGGCGGCGGCGCGTCCGAATTGATCCGCCACAGTTTGCCGTTTTTTGCCCTGTAGACCCCGAGACGTCGGCCATCTGCATAAGTGATCGCCAGCGTGGTCAGGTCCGTGTTGGTCTGCAGCGCGATTGAAAAGTCTTCGTAGATCCGGTTGCGATCCTCGATCGACAAGGTGCCGTCTTCAAAGAAAGGCTTCAGGCCAACCACCGCATTTTCAACTGACTGGAAATGCGTGCGCACCTGGGTCTCAAGCGACTGCGTGCTCAAGATCGTCTTGTCGTTCAACAGGGAGAAGGTGTTCTGGAAATTGGCGGTCACTGAGAGGGCCAGGACCAATCCGATGGCCAATGCCACAAACCCACCGAAGCCGAGCCCGACGATCGTCGTCAGCTGCAGCCGGACACGCCGGGGTTTGCGAAAATTCAGCGCCATCTGGCTCCGTCCTGAGTTTGCCTAAAATCGTAATGCCTGACAGTTGCCTTCAAATTAAGGCAGCCGCCGCGAAGAATACCATCCGATTGTTTCCCCTGCGGCTTCAGTCTTTTGCGGCTCGAAGTTCACGCAGTTCCAGATCCTGCAAGAGAATCACCGTTTTGGCATCCCGGATACGGCCATCGGACACCATCTGAAGCGCCTCTTCCAGTGGAATATGGAGCACTTCGATATCCTCTCCTTCACTTTCCGCACCGCCGCCCTCGCCCGTACGCTGGCGCTCCTGATAGCTGCCGCGGAAATAGGACAAGATTTCCGTAATGGACCCAGGGCTCATTTGCAGATCGAAGAGGTATTCCAGCTCTGATACTTCAAAGCCGGTTTCTTCCATCAACTCCGCACGCATCCGCTCGTCTGGTCGCGCACCTTCAAGCAGGCCAGCCGGTGCCTCGATGAACGCTGCGGACCCATCAGTGAGCCAAACGGGCAAGCGGAATTGACGTGTTAGAAGAACACAGCCTGTTTCCGGATTGTGCAACAAGCACGCCGCGCCATGGCCCCGGTCATAGACCTCGCGGGTCTGCCGCTGCCAGGTCCCATCCCGGCGCCGGTAATCAAGCGTGTACTTGGTGACCTTGCCCCAATTGTTCGACAAGAGCTCTTCGTTCAGGATCTTGAGGAAGTCAGTCTCCTTCACCGGCGCGCTCATTAAGATCAGCCTTTGTCCGTCAAACCAAGCTCAGCCAGGATCTCGGCGGTGTGTTCACCAAGTGCGGGTGCAGCCCGCTCAAGGACTAGCGATCCGTTCTTGAACCGAATTGGCGTCCGGACTGATGTTACAGTCCCACCCTCCACATCCGTTGCAGGCAGGTCGACTTTCATCTCCCGGTGATTAATCTGCTTGTCTTCAAAGACGTCTTGCACCGAGTTGATCGGACCGGCTGGAACACCCTCCATTTCCAAAGCTGCGAGGAGATCGTCCCGAGCCCGCGCAGCGGTCTCTTCCGTCAGGATTGCAACCAGTTCCGTTCTGGACGCAACCCGGGCGGCATTCGTTGCAAACTTTGGATCGTCTGCAAGCTCCGGACGGCCGAGCACACTGCACAGGCGCTTGTATTGCCCGTCATTGCCCACCGCGATGATGAGGTGGCCATCACTGGCAGGAAAGACCTGATACGGCACAATGTTGGGGTGCGCATTGCCCAGCCGCTTTGGGGTTTTCCCAGTCACGAAATAGTTGAGCGCCTGGTTTGCCAGAACACCGACCTGGGCATCCAGAAGCGCCATATCGACCCATTCTCCCTCCCCGGTCGCATCCCGGCGGCGGAGCGCGGCCAACACGCCGATCACACCGTAAAGGCCGGTGAAGATGTCAGCGAAGGCAACGCCGATCTTTTGCGGGGAGCCATCCGGATCGCCGGTGAGATCCATGATGCCGCCCATGCCCTGGATCATGAAGTCATATCCGGCACGGTGGGCGTAAGGTCCGTCCTGACCAAAGCCGGTGACGGAACAATAGATCAGCTTCGGATTGACTTCTGAAAGGCTCTCATAATCAAGGCCGTATTTGGCCAGTCCGCCGACCTTGAAATTTTCGACCAGAACGTCTGCATCCGCGACGAGTTTGCGGACAACTTCCTGGCCTTCCTCGGTCCGGAAATCGACCGTGATCGAGCGCTTGCCACGGTTGCAGGAATGAAAGTAAGCCGCATCGCTCGGCTCACCGTCTTCCGTGCTCAGGAACGGCGGGCCCCAGCCACGCGTGTCGTCGCCCTGCGGGGCTTCGACCTTGATGACGTCGGCGCCGAGATCCGCAAGCGTCTGACCAATCCACGGCCCCGCCAAAATCCGGGCCAGTTCGACGACTTTGATGCCTTTAAGCGGCGCAGTCATTTGGTATGTCCTTGATGTCCGCAGTTATTAAGCTTCGGAAGTCTTGCGGTAGATGAAGTTCCGGTCCGCCTTGATCCCCTCTGGGTTCGGCAAATACTCGAAATTTGGAAGTTTGAGCTCCAGACCGGTCAGGATGTAACCGCCAACCGCCATCCGCTCGTCAATCATCGGCGCGAGCCAATGAACGGTCGCCAGATCTGTCGTCGGATCACCGGATCCGATATCAATATGCGCAAAAGAGGCCTTGCCGCCAACGCGTGGACCGCAGAACGCCAGCGTGTCCCGAATGTCGCCCTGGATCATGTGCTCTGCATCCGGTGCGCAGCTCGGGTGGCACGTCAAGGCATGATCGAAAACGAAAATTTCCTTGTTCGGATAGATTTCCCGCAAGTGATCGTATGTCCGGCCATTGCCCAGACCCAGTTCCAGAATGGGCCCTTCAACCTCATTCACCTTGTCGACAAGGTACTCAAGGATGATCTTCTGAGAGGTCATCCGGCGGATAAAACTGTCCAAGCGGCTCATGCAAAAAGTCCTGACTGTGCAAAGTGTTCGCACTGCATAGACCGGCTGGCCAGCAAGGTCAAAGCTGAACGGGCAGACTTGTTTGCGGCTGGACGCCTTGGTTCGGATACCGAAGCCTAAAGGAACGAAACGATACCGACTATGTTCGATCGCACCGCCCCTTGTCTTGCTTCCACTTCTTCCACGCTGGCAAGAACTTCCCGCTCTTCCGCTGTTATCGTCGCCCCGGTTATCTGAATCTGTTGATCGTCTAGGCCAGTAAGAACGTTGTGAACCTTTGCCGCGAAGGTGTCTGCGGACAATGCCTTGAAACCAACCTGTGTGGCGACACTTGCCACATTGAGCCCAGTTGCCTGAAATCGCATTCCGGCCAGCACGACTTCGGAAACCGGATAGACCTTTATGAGTGTGCCTAAATAAACCTGAAGACCCCATGTAGCCGTGACCAGCTGTCCCTCGATGAATGCAGTCCAGTTGACGCCGCCATTGATCTTTTTTGTGAACCCCCACGTGATCTTGCTGTCGTTACCGGATGTGGTGTCGGAATTATCTCCCGACGTTGTTGTGGTGCGGTTTCCTTGAACCGTTTCCGTCTTGTTGTTGGCGAGCAATTCCATATCGCCGGATTTGTCGCCCGCGTTGAGCGTCAGTTTCTTGTTGGCGCCGCTCTTCAAGGTCATGATGTCGCCGGACTGAACGTTCACGCTGCCGGTTGTTTCGTGCTCATAATCTCCATTGACTTGAAGATGATGATCCCCGGTTTCGACGAACATCTTTTCTGCGGCCTTCAGAAGGAAATGCCCGTCACAGGCCATCAGAATGCCATGACTGGACTGATCGCTGCTGCCTGCTGATTTTTTGAAGATATTTTCGCTGCCCGTGCCCTGAGATTCGATGTGTTTTTGCGGATAGTAATGTTGTTGATCTGAAGGGACATTCTGGGCTTGCTGCTCCAAGTCGCAATATCCGCCCAGCCGCAACATCGCCCCAAGGTCGATATTGTCCGGGACTTCACCGTCCTCTGTTGGCACTTTCGGCAGGTAAAAATAGACGTGCTTGGTGTTGTAATCCACCTTTGAGTCAGATCCTGAATCGTTTGTGTTTCCGTCAGACACCGCATGCCTCCCAGCTTAGATACAGCCCACCGAGACGATGGCACAGGCATCGGTATGCGAGCAATCCAACGATAAAATACAGCCTGTGTTTGCATATAAGTTGGATAGATATTGGAAAAATGACCTGTCCAACAGAAAAACCGGGCTTAGAACTGACACTGACCCGATAGGCGTGACATGCGGCTATAACCGACGGCGCCGACGGAGACGCTGATAGCTTTTCGGGGCCAACAATGGCTATTGCACCAGCCCAAAACAATCATCTTAGCGTATTCCGATTGGAACCTTGAGCTACAGAAACACTACAACGCCTTTTGTGTTGGCCTGTACAGCACCGTTGTTCAGTTCAACCTGCTGGGCTGCAAGACGGATCGCGTTATCTCCGGCGTTGATGTTCGTTTCCTCAATCTTGATACCAATACCGTCGAGACTGGTCAGGTCACTGCGTAAGTTCGCGATACGGCTTTCGACCGACAATGCCTTGTAGCCGACTTGGGTCTGGACACTTGCCATGTTCAGACCAGTTGCCTGAAACCGCATGCCGGCAAGTACAACTTCGGAAACCGGATAAACCTTGACGAGGGTTGCTAGATAAAGCTGGACCCCCCAGGAAGACGTAACGATCTGCCCCGCTGCGAACGCGGAATAAGCCACGTCGAGACTATAAGTCATCGTCAGCCCCCACGTAGTGATCGTGTTGTTTCCTTTCGTAGAGTCGGTTTTATTGCCGGACGTATTATTGTTGTTGTCGCCCTGCACCGTTTCCGTCTTGTTGTTGGCGAGCAATTCCATATCGCCGGTTTTGTCGCCTGCGTTGAGCGTCAGCTTCTTGTTGGCGCCGCTCTTCAAGGTCATGATATCGCCGGACTGAACATTCACGCTGCCGGTGGTGTCGTGCTCGTAATCACCATTGACCTGCAGATGGTGGTCCCCGGTTTCGACGAACATTTTTTCGGCAGCTTTCAAAAGAAAATGCCCGTCACAGGCCATTAGAATGCCGTGGCTGGACTCGGTGCTGCTGCCGGCGGATTTCTTGAAGATGTCTTCGCTGCCGGCCCCTTGCGTATCGATATATTTTTGAGGGTAATAATGAAGCTCGTCTGCCGGAAGCTTGTGAGCTTGCTGCTCCAGATCGCAGTACCCGCCGAGGCGTAACATCGCCCCAAGGTCGATGTTGTCGGCAACTTCCCCATCCTCTGTCGGCACTTTGGGCAGGTAAAAGTAGACGTGCTTGGTGTTGTAATCGATCTTTGAGTCAGATCCTGAATCGTTTGTGTTTTCGTCTGACACTACACACCTCCCAGCAAAGGATCAGCCCGCGGAAACGATGGCACGGAGATCGTCACGTCGGCAATCCCATATTGTTCCGCAAACCGCAATCTACTTCAGAACAACATTGAAACAATTGATTTTACTTAACTATTTTAAAACACTAGCACATAGACCACACATCATCCAGTCTCGAGCCAAGGCCGGACGATTGACGAACGTGAGCGAACGTTGCAAGGGAGCATATTGAACTTCCCGATCCGGCAGAGACGCACGCGGAGACATGAATGCCATCTGAAACGCCGACACTCATCAAGCTGGAAGATTACCAGCCGCCGGCCTATCGCATTGAAACCGCAAACCTCAATGTTCTCCTGGATCCCACGGCCACCAAGGTCATTTCCGAGCTCAAAATTGCCCGCCAACCGGATACGAAACCGGGTGCGCCTCTCATTCTGGATGGCGATAACCTCAACCTGCTGTCGATCGCGATTGATGGGCAAACTCTACAAAGCAACACGTACGACGTAACACCATCTGCGCTTGAACTGACACCACCACCAGGTGACGCGTTCACACTGACCATAACCACCGAACTCAATCCGGATGCGAACACGCAGTTGATGGGGCTCTACAGGTCATCCGGCACCTACTGCACCCAATGTGAAGCTGATGGGTTCCGCCGTATTACCTATTTTCTGGACCGCCCGGATGTCCTCAGTGTCTACACCGTCCGGCTGGAAGCCCCGCGCAATACCTGTCCGGTCCTGCTTTCGAATGGAAATCTGATCAAGACTGGCTTGCTTCCGGGCACCGATCGGCATTTTGCCGTCTGGCACGATCCCCACCCCAAACCGGCCTACCTGTTCGCTCTGGTGGCCGGTGATCTTGCCAAGATCACGGACAGCTCTACCACCGCGTCCGGCACCCCCGTCGAGCTCAACATCTTCGTTGAACATGGCAAGGAAGCGCTTTGCGAGTGGGCCATGGATTCGCTCAAACGTTCCATGCGCTGGGATGAAGAGGCTTTCGGCCGAGAATATGATCTTGATGTCTTCAACATCGTTGCCGTGTCGGACTTCAACATGGGCGCGATGGAGAACAAGGGCCTCAACATTTTCAACGACAAGTACGTGCTTGCCGATCCGGAGACGGCCACCGATCAGGATTACGCCAACGTCGAGGCCGTGATCGCCCACGAGTACTTTCACAACTGGACCGGCAACCGGATCACCTGCCGGGACTGGTTCCAGCTGTGCCTGAAGGAAGGCCTCACCGTTTTCCGGGACCAGGAGTTTTCAGCCGACATGCGCTCGCGTCCGGTAAAACGGATCGCGGACGTAAAACTCCTGAAGATACACCAGTTTCCTGAAGATGCCGGCCCGCTGGCCCATCCGGTGAGACCGCGGTCTTATCAGGAAATCAACAACTTCTACACCGCGACGGTCTATGAAAAAGGCGCCGAAGTCGTCCGGATGCTGCAAACGCTGCTCGGCGAAGACGGCTTCCGGTCCGGATTGGACCTGTACTTCGACCACCACGACGGCGAAGCCACAACGATAGAAGCATTCTTGAAGTGTTTCGAAGACGCCACCGGCACCGATCTTGAGCAGTTTTCACTCTGGTATGAACAGGCCGGCACACCGACCGTCTCCGTCAAAACCGCCCACAATCCAGACAACAAAAGCTTCACTCTGACTCTCTCCCAGGAGATCCCACCATTGCCGGGACAAAAATCGGCAAAGCCGGCCGTGATCCCACTGAAATTTGGCCTTCTTGGGCCCAATGGTCAGGATCTTGAGGTCTCGACGGCAGATGGAAAGGATATCGTTGGCGACGTTATTCTGCTTAAGAAACCGACGCAAACGATCACCTTCCAGAATGTACCTGACGCCCCGAAGGTCTCCCTGTTGCGCGGCTTTTCTGCTCCGGTCCGTCTGACCCAGGACCAGTCGGCTGACGACTTGGCGTTCCTGGCAAAGCACGACAGCGACCCCTACAATCGCTGGCAAGCCGTCCAGACGTTGGCCACACAGACCCTACTTGCGCGTACTGAAGCTGTCCGCCGCAACACGGATTTCGCAAGCGTTGCAGATCTTGTCGCGGTTTTGCAAACCGTGCTGGAGGATGACCGTCTCGACCCTGCCCTCAAAGCCCAGGCGCTGACGTTGCCAAGCGAAACAGACACTGCCCAGGAGATCGGCAACAACGTTGATCCGGATGCTATTCATACCGCCCGATCCGGCTTGATTGCCGAAATTGCAGATGAGCTGCAATCCCTTCTGTTGCCATTGGCGCGGGATTACGCAAATGACAGCGCATTTTCCCCGGACGCAGCCTCTGCCGGACAGCGCGCTCTGTCCAACCGGGCTCTGCACTATCATGCCCACTCAAGCGATCCGGATGCCGTTGCCCTAGTCAATGACCGGTTTAAAAACGCAAACAACATGACCGACCGGATCATGGCTTTGACCTTACTCGTGCACCACGGTTTCGACGGCGCATCTGGCGCGCTTCAGGCATTCCGCACCCGCCATGAGAGCAGCGCCCTTGCCATGGACAAATGGTTTGCCGCACGCGCGACAGCCCCGCGCGACGACACGCTCCAAGTGGTGCAGGACTTGATCGCCGATCAGCTTTATGAGCCCAGCAATCCGAACCGTGTCCGCGCCGTGCTGCACTCCTTTGCCACCGGGAACCCGACACAGTTCTCACGCGCGGACGGCAAGGGTTTCATGCTTATTGCCGAATCAGTTCTAGAGATTGACAAAAGAAATCCGCAGGTCGCCTCGCGATTACTGACAAGCTTCCGCTCCTGGAGAGCTTTGGAAGGCCGGAGATCAACCCTTGCTGAATCTGCCCTCTTGAGGGTTTCTTCAAGCGAAGAACTGTCGAGAGACTGCCGGGACATTGTCGACAGGACATTGCAGTAAGTTGCTATATTTGGAAACGTTTACAAGAGCTCTGGTAAAAGCGCGCCTTGTTAACCATTTTCTTCTTCTGCGACTCTAGACAAATACTGACGATTTGATTCAAATGGAAGTGATTCGGAGCTCTGCTTCGGAGCGGCGGAATTGAGGCACACTTCCTATGTCAAGAGCATTTGCGGGCTCCGCTACCGGGCGGCGCAGCGCTAAGGATTCAGGACGTAAAACCAGCGCAGGCGTACAAAGAGCGCTGTGGCGCAACTTCGTGTCTTCCGCCCATAACCACCTTGAACGCTCTGACAGCATGATGCGGCGGCTGATCCCGGCTCTCGCCATCCTGTTTCTCGTTTTTCTTGCCATGTATCGGACTGGCGAACTGGTCGGGCAACATGAAGCTGCCCGCACAGACGCGGAGACCACCCTCAGCCTCATGGCCTCGGTTGTTGCAGCTCCGCTCAATGCATCCGGCAAAGACCTTCCGGCGGCGGGCTACCGGACGACACTGAAGCGCATCCTTGCAGACAGCCTGCCCACTGGCGCGACCAGCAAGGGCCGCATCTTCCTGATCTCAGATACGAACGGCAACATCGCAGCGTCCGCACCGCTCCAACCTTCTCTGGAGGGCCGCCCGCTGACCGACCTCCTCGGTCCGGCGCAACCTCTGACAGTTTTCGGCGAACGCGCTGGCGTTCTGTCCATTCCGGTGAACCTGACCGGCCGTGACGGTTCGGAACCCGTGCTTGCAACCGTTCGCCACCTTGACGGTCAACTCGGCATGATTGCTGTGTTGCAGCCAGAGTCCGTTGTGTTCGCAGACTGGCGCGGTTCACTTTCTGCGAATGTCACCTTGTATGTCGGCGTATCGCTGGTGCTTCTGGCCATTATTTATGGATTCTTCAGCCAAGCCTCGCGCGCCGAACAGGCCGACGAAAACTATGCGGCGACACGGGCCCGCATAGACACTGCCCTCACCCACGGCCGCTGCGGTCTCTTCGATTGGGATCTCTCGCGCGGCCGCATGTTCTGGTCTTCGTCTCTTTATGAACTCCTCGGCCGAGAGCCCAAGGATGACATCTTGAGCTTTTCGGAAGTCTCCGACCTAACGCATCCGGATGACATCGACCTTCTCGGACTTGCCGAACACCTGCTTGAAAGCGGTGAAACGCTGGTCGACGAGACATTCCGCATGCGCCACGCTGACGGCAGCTGGATTTGGCTGCGGGCCCGGGGCGAAATCCAAGTCGATCCAGGGCGGGCCGAACCGCACCTTATCGGCATCTGCCTCGACATAACCGAACAGCATTTGCTTGCAGAGCAAAGCCAGATGGCGGATTTGCGCCTGCGCGATGCGATCGAGACAATCTCCGAGGCGTTTGTCCTTTGGAACACCCGCAACGAGTTGGTGATCTGCAACTCCAACTATCAGTCCCTGCACAACCTCCCGCCAAGCGCCGTGAAACCTGGAACTCCCTACAAGGATGTTCTCGCCGCAGCCGAAAATGGGCCGGCTTCTCCGCAGCCGGTGCAACTCAGCAAGCGTCAGGGCGGACCGGAAGGATCTTATGAAGCTCAGCTGGAAGATGGACGTTGGCTGCAAATCTCAGAACGCCGGACCAAAGACGGCGGTTTCGTGTCTGTCGGCACCGACATCACCGCGCTGAAAAAGCACGAAGAGCGCCTGACGGAATCTGAGAAACGCCTGAAAGCAACGGTCACAGACCTGCAGCGGTCCCGCAAGATCCTGGAAGTCCAGACGCGCCAGCTCTCCGAAATGGCCGAGAAGTATCAGGAAGAAAAGACACGCGCAGAAGCGGCCAACCAGGCAAAGTCTGAATTCCTCGCCAATATCTCTCACGAGCTGCGGACACCGCTGAACGCCATCATCGGCTTTTCCGATATCATGACGCAGGAAATGTTTGGTCCGCTCGGCACAGATCGGTACGCCGATTATTGCAAGGACATCTATTCCTCCGGCACCTACCTTTTGAACGTGATCAACGACATCCTCGACATGTCGAAGATCGAAGCCGGCCGGATGTCGATCGAAACCGAAGTGGTCAACGCCAGCGAGGCTGCGGAAGACGCAGCGCGGATCATCACGGGCGCCGCTTCGGAAAAGAATATCGTGATCTCTGCAGACGTTGCCGACAATCTCCACGTCGATGTCGACAAACGCGCACTGAAACAGGTGCTCCTCAACCTCCTTGCCAATGCCGTCAAATTCACGCCGGACAATGGGACTGTCACCTTAAAGGCCCGTCCGCGCGGCGACAGGGTCCGGTTTGAAGTGGCCGATACTGGGATTGGCATTTCGGAGCGCGATATAGAGCGGTTGGCCAAGCCATTTGTTCAGGTGGAAAACCAGTTCACCAAGACCCACCAGGGGTCCGGACTAGGCCTTGCAATTGCCCGTTCCCTGGTGGAATTGCATGGCGGAAAACTTGCCATTGAATCTGAGGTCAAGAAAGGGACGGTCGTCAGCTTCTCGCTGCCGCTGGCCCGCACCGACACCACTCAGATCGCTCAGTCAGCCTGAGCCAAGCCATTTTTACCCGTTGCTCCGGATCTCCGCTGGCCTCACACGGTGAAACTGCCTCCTGCCGACAAAATTCCATATCGCAGCGCACAATTTTTCCACACAAGATATACTTAGCCCGGCAAGCAGTTTTCCCTTAATTTACAGAAGCAAACACTTGCCACAATCCCAAGTAATAACTTCCCAAAAATCAAGAAGCCGCCTAAACTTCTGGTTTTATTTTCAGATAACACTATCCTATTTACACAAGATTCATCCATCGAAACAATGATCAGTAGCGATCAACCTTTCAAATGAACACGCTTACGCTAGGTTATTATGATGTATTTGCTTGTTAAATTATTCAGTAATTTGAAATTTTCATACAAGGTTTGGAGCGGCTTCGCAGCGATTTTGCTTCTCACCTTGATTGTCGGAGGCGTTGCGACTTTCGCCATACTTGGATTGGCGGAAAGAACACAAGTGTCGGACAAGACCTCAGCGGCGATGGCCGGCCTAAACCAAGCTGCCAATGCGCGAGAAGCCTATCTCAAGGCGCCGAGCACGCGAAACGCGGAAGAAGCCACACAGAGGCTGGATGACCTTCGCGAGTTGGTTATGCCTTTGCACAAGGCTGTTGCGGACGGGACGCCGGCAACTGACAAGTTAGGTTCGGCCAGACAAAAGGTGGAGGAACTGGAGGAAACGTTCAAGCGCCTCACTTCGGCAATGTCTGCACAATCAGCAGCGCTTGAGACCGTGATGTCGACGAGCGCGAAGCTTTCGAACTTGACGCATCTTATCGGCGAAGCAGTCACCAAGGAACAACAGTCCGCTGTTGCAGCAGCTCAAGTCGCCAAGGCCACACAAGACGCCGCGCGCCTCTACGGGATTGCGGCAGCAGAAGTGGAAACACAAGCCACCTCCCTGGCGCCGCGTTTTGGCCACGGCGGTCAATACAAGGCCAAAGATCTGTCCTACGACGTGATGGCTGAAATCAATGATGGCATTTCGACAATGATTGCAGCCGCAGAACGTTTGGAAACTGCGAGCCTTGCAACACTGAAACCGGAAGACACCAAACTTCTCGCAGACAGTGCAAGGGCCTTCCCTGTCGCACTTTCAGATCTGCTTGGGGAAACCAATCTCTTTAACCGGGCAGGCAAGAAAAAGACCGTCGCTGACCTCGTCACCGTCCTTCAGGACGGCAGTCTGAATGCGCGGATTGCAATCTATGAAACCTTCGGTGAGGAACTGGAAAAAGCCACCGAAAACCAATCACGATTGGCCGCACTGGCAGGCATCAGCCGGCAAGCGATCGCCCTCGCACAGGCCACAACGACGACCCGTGCGGGCACTGTTGAGTTTGCGACCGGCCTTGGCACTGTTACCGCAGACGAAATCCGCGACGTAGCGGATGAGCTTCAAACAGTCTCCGCAGCCATGAAGGAGACTGGCGAGACCATTCCAGAAGCCACTGACAGCATTTCTTCGATTGGAGATGCGACGCTGGCTTTCGCTGATGCCTTCGATGAAATCGTAGCGGCGAAGGCAGAGCGGGACACGCTTCTGGCACAAATGCAGTCCTTGTCCAACGACGTCGGATCTGAAATCACGGCAATTGCAGCCGGTCAGTCCACACTGACACGCGCGGCGAGCCAAAACGCGCTGTATCAAATCGGCGTCGCGCTCGCCGTCGCGATCAGTGCTGGTTTTCTTCTGGCTTATGTCTTGAGCCTTGCCATTACACGGCCGATCGGCTCCCTCACTCAGGTGATGGCGCGTATTGCAGGCGGTGAACGCGATATGGAGATCCCGGACACCGACCGTCTCGATGAAATCGGCGAAATGAGCCGGACCGTTGAAGTCTTTAAAACGAACGCACAAGAGCGCGCCCGCCTTCGGGCGGATCAGGAAGCAGATCAAAAAACGCGGCAAAGCCGCCAACAACAGATCGACACCTTGATCAACGACTTCCGCGCAACGGCACAGGATCTTCTGGAGTCTGTCGGAGCAACAGCTGAAACGCTCGATCAGACGGCGCAAAACCTGACAGGGATTGCCCAGGACAGTGCGTCGAGCGCCAACAACACACTGACAGCCTCCAGCGATGCAGCACAAAACGTACAGACAGTTGCTTCAGCTGCAGAAGAACTGGCCGCATCCATCGGCGAAATTACCGTGCAGGTTTCCCGCACAACTCAAGTGGTCGCCAAGGCAACCGAAGGCACCCGGACCACAAATCAAAAAGTTGAAGGCTTATCTGCCTCTGCAACTAAGATTGGCGAGGTGGTCACTCTCATCCAAGCGATCGCCGAACAGACCAATCTGCTCGCGCTCAATGCAACCATCGAGGCGGCACGAGCTGGAGAAGCGGGCAAAGGTTTTGCCGTTGTTGCCGCCGAGGTCAAGGAACTGGCGACACAGACGTCAAAGGCGACTGAAGAAATCTCCTCGCAAATTGTTGCGATCCAGATCGCGACTCAGGAGTCCGCCGATGCCATCGGCTCGATCACCGAGACCATGGACGAGGTCAACAACTACACCGGCGCGATCGCGGCTGCAGTTGAGCAACAAGGCTTGGCTACCTCCGAGATCTCCCGGAACATCCAGCAAACCTCTGAGGGCACACAGGTGGTGACGGACAACGTTACGGAGCTGACCGAGGCGGTGACCCGGACCAATGCATCGGCTGGCGAAGTTGTGACCGCATCGGACGATCTGAACACCAAGACCGAGGCCTTGAAGCTGGCTGTTGACCGGTTTTTGGAAGACGTCGCAGCAGCGTAAACCTCGTCGTACTCAAGGCGCGTGTGACCATATCGACAGTCAAATTAACATCCCAGGCGACACGCTTGGGATGTTTTATTTCCCTTTTGCAGATGAAACTGCTCGCGGGAGGGTCTGAGTAGTTGTCAGGCTTTCCCAACCAATTTTTTCAGAATGTCCCGCGAACGGGTCCAGAGCAGTGAGCCGCCCTCGTCCTCAAAGAAATGCCGGTTTGCATGCTTGAGGCGGGATGCCATTAGCGCCCCACCGTCTGGCGAGTGCACCGGGCTTGCATCCTTGCCGCCATACCAAAGATCCACGGGACAGGTGATTGCGTCCCAATTGAGTGTCCATGGTCCCATCGCGGCAACCGTATCAAGGGCGTAGCCGGTCGGCCCTTGCGCAAACCCGCGTTCCAGAGCCGATTTGAAGGCCGAGTGAAACGGTTCGGACGAATAGACCGCCTGATCCAACTCGGAGCTCGTTGAGATGATGAACTCTAAAAAGCTATCCGGATCGGCAAAGCCTTCGAGCATGGCAATCAATGCCTTGGGATCCTCTTCGGCATCCCGGACCATCTTCTGAAGCTGGTCGGGCAAACCATTGAAGAACTCCGGCATGGACAGCTCATCCTGCCCGGAGACCACCGCCAACCGGCTGACCGGCCCACCGGCCGCGAGCAACAGAGCGAAAGGCACGCCCTGCGAGACGGCGGCAACAGGGATTGCACCAACGCCGAGATGTCCGATCATTTCAGCAAAATCATCAGCCACACTTTGCAGGGTTTTGCCGGGATCCGGGTCAGAGCCACCAAGACCCGGCCGATCGGGAGCGATCAGGCGAATGTTTAGTTCATCGAGACAGTCAGCGCCAAAGCCAAGCGACCCAGCAGTTCCAGCCCCTGAGATGAATAGAACTGGCTGCCCGGTCTCCGGCCCCCACTCGGACCAGGCCAGTCCACGGCCGTTTTGCAAAGAAAGCTTCTCTGTGCGCTCCGGATTGCGGATCGCGTCAGAAGTCGGGAAAGTCAATTGATATACTCCGGGAAATACAAATGGGTCGCGCAAATTTATTAAATGCGCGCTGAGACTGAGGCCGCCGGACGATGCTGTCCCTACACGAGCGCGCACACGCAAACAAGCCTTAAGTGCACCAAATGAAACCACCACTTAAAGGCATCTACAGGCCACATCCTGGATTTCTTTGGAACAAAGATCGGCTTCGCGCGTTTAATCTGCTCATGAAACTGAAAGGAGACATGATGACAGACCGTGAAAAACGCGAAGCTGAAATCAAAAAAGAAGCCGAGCGCATCAAGAAAGTCGCGGAAAATTCGAGCACCGGCGGCCAGCTGGGCGGCACTTTCTTTGGTCAAGAACACGACGGCGGCATGAACGCAGGCCGCGGATAAATACATTTCGGCCCCTTTGCCTCTGAGCGCGGCCTATGATCAGCGATCACGGCAAAGGGGGATTTACTTACTGCGATGTTGGCGCGGCCTCGATGATTTCGACCGGGCCAACGAGCCGTTCAAAGATGGCCCGGACACTTTGCTGCATCTCATTCAATTCAGCCTCAAGGCGCTCAAAGGCCGGACTGCCCGAAGCTTGAAGCAGTAGATCGAGCACACCGCGTGGGGCATCAGCTGAAACAAATTTTCCAGACAAAGCCAACCGCAGGACCTGGGTTAGGCGGTGATAGAGCCGCAAGGCCTCCAGAAGGTTTCCGGCATCTCCACTTTCCAGAAAGCCTTCGTCCCGCAAGTTCTCCAGAGCCTGCTCGGTCCCTTGCGCCAGAATGCTTCTGTTTTCATGTGCATTTGCGAGCTGCAGGAACTGCGCGATGAACTCAATATCGACCAGACCGCCGGCGACCTGTTTCAAGTCCCAGATGTCCTTGGTTCCCTTTTCCTTTTCAATTTTTGCCCGCATGGAACGGACATCATCGGCCAGAGTTTTCAGGTCTCTCGACTGAACCAAGGTGCCGCAAATGCTGTCCTGGATCTTTTGCCTGAAGGCATCGGACGTCGACGCGATCACCCGCCCCCGTGTCAAAGCCATGTGTTCCCAGGTCCAGGCATCCTTTTCCTGATAGGCAATGAAGCCGTCCAGGTTGGTGGCAAGCGGTCCCGCATTGCCGGATGGACGCAAGCGGAAATCAACTTCGTAGAGGGACCCTTCCGCCGTCGGTGCGGACAAGGCCGTGACCAGGCGCTGGGTCAGGCGCGTGTAATACTGGCTGATGGCAAGCGGCCGTTTTCCGTCAGACTGTTTGACGTCCTCCGGCGCCTCATAAAGCAGGATCAGGTCGAGATCAGAGGCCGCAGTCATTTCACGGCCGCCAAGCTTGCCCATGGCAAGAACAGCCACCTCCCCGCCGGGCACGGTTCCATGGGTCTCGCCGACATGGGCAATCACTTGCGTCATGATCCGGTCAACCACGACCTCAGCAAGACGGGCGAGCGCAAAACCGACCCGGTCCGCGGATAGCGTGTCGGAGATCAGGCGCAGACCGATAAGGAACTGCTGCTCCTGCGCGAAGATGCGGGCCCGATCAAGAGCCTCTTCATAGAACTGCGACTGTGACAGTGTCCGGTCCAATCCGGAGCGGAACTCGTCAACGCTTGGCATGGCACCAAAAAATGCCGGGTCCAGAACCGCGTCCAAGACATGCACCCGTTTGGACACCGTGTCCGCCATCCGCGGTGCCGCGCCCATGGTTGTCGCGAGCAGTGTGAGGAGTTGCGGATTGGAGCGCAGAAGTGAGAACAGCTGCACCCCGGCCGGCAGTTTGGCCATGAAACTGTCAAAAGCACGGAGCGCTGCGTCCGCGTTGTCTGTGGCGGCAAGAGCAGTCAACAAGGCCGGATGCATCTCTGTCAGACGTTCGCGGGCCTTTGTCGAGCGGGTACATGGATACCGTCCAAAATGCCACGCCTTGACGATGGCGGCAGCTTCAGCTGGGTGCTGGAAACCAAGCTTCGACAGGGTTTCCAGCGTGTCCGGGTCGTGATCATCCCCTGTGAACACCAGGTTGCCTGTCTCGGACGAGAGCCCTGGCTCATCTTCAAACAGCTCCGCATAGTGATGCTGAACGTTCTGGAAATGACCCAGCAGATCCGTTTTGAAAGCATCCAGCGTTTCGTGTCCCATCAAGGACGCGATCCGGGTCAAACCTTCGATATCTTTGGGCAAAAGCTGGGTCTGCTCGTCATTGAGCATCTGGATGCGGTGTTCGACGGTTCTTAAAAACCGGTAGGCGCTGGTGAGCTCATCCCGTGCCTTTGGGCGGATCCAGTCGGCCTGGGTCAGCCCTTGCAACATGTCGAGGGTCCGGCGGCCCCGCAGTTCCGGATTGCGCCCACCGGCGATCAATTGCTGGGTCTGAACAAAGAACTCGACCTCGCGAATGCCGCCACGGCCAAGTTTGACGTTATGGCCAGCAACCGCAATTGCGCCATGGCCCTTGTGCATGTGGATCTGGCGCTTGATCGATTGCACGTCGGCAATCGCTGCAAAGTCGAGATATTTGCGCCAAATAAACGGCACGATTTCCTTCAAGAAAGCCTCACCAGCCGGAATATCCCCGGCACAGGGCCGCGCCTTGATAAGCGCCGCGCGCTCCCAGTTCTGGCCAAGCGACTCGTAATAGACAAGAGCTGCGGGAACCGACATGGCGAGCGGTGTGGCGCCCGGGTCCGGCCGTAAACGCAGGTCTGTGCGGAACACGTACCCATCCGCCGTCCGGTCCTGCATGATTTTCACCAGACGCCGGGTCAGCCGCACAAACTCTACCGGGGCCTCGGCGGATCCAGCCATGGGCGCTTTGTCCGGCTCGTACAGCACAATGAGGTCAATGTCGGAGGAGTAGTTCAGCTCATTTGCACCATGCTTGCCCATGGCCAGCACAATCAGGCCCGAATCGACTTCCGGCTTGTCATGATCTTTTGGTTCGAACTTGCCGCGCCGGGTCAAGTCATTGAGGCAAAACCGGATTGAAGCTGTGAGGGCTGCATCTGCAAAGCCTGCAAGTGCGTGGGTGACCTGATCAAGATCTATGGCCCCCCCGATGTCGGCCAGTGCCAGCGTCAAGGCCAGATCTTGTTTCAACAGGCGGAGTGCACGTGTGATCTCGACCTCGTCTTCAGCGGTCGTTTCCTGGGCTGATTCCAGCAAGTCTGCGAGCCGCCGTTCAGGTGAATCGGTGAGGATGCTCAGCAATCGTGCGGCGTTCGCAGTCATCAGGTCTCGCAAATACGGCGAGTTTCCGATGACGCCAAGCAGCAGCCGCGCGAGATCGGGTTTGTCTTCAAGCAACGCTTTGACATCTGCGCCGGCCTCGGGCTGGGCAAGGATATCGTTCAGGAAAAGCTGCGCGTGATCAGGGTCTGCAACGGGCGGAATGATCGAAATCCGCGCCATAAGCGGCTGATGTTGCCCCGGCTCATTCCGGTTTTGGCTCTGCCCCGTCTGATTTTCCGCCGTGCCCATTGCTGCTCCCGCTGCTTCCCGGTTTGGCCCGGGTAAGATCGATCCGGGCGACAAGGCCCGGGTCCCCATTTGTGAGCTGCAACTCTCCACCATGCAAGCGGGCAACGGCCTTGACCAAGCTCAATCCCAAACCAGTTCCCGGCTCCGAGCGGCTTTCATCAAGACGGACAAACCGGTCTTTGACCCGATCCTGATCCTTTTCAGGGATACCGGGACCTGTGTCGGAGACACTCAACACCACACGGCCCTCATGCTCTTCAGCAGAAATCCTGATCCGGAACTCTCCATCTTTCGGGCGTCCGTATTTCAGAGCATTCTCGATAAGGTTCACCAGCCCCTGGAACACCAGATCTTTTTGGCAAATCGCTTCCAGACCGCCGGACACTTGTGTCTCCAGAATGCCCCCTTCATCTTCAACCACGGGCTCGTAGAGCTCGGACACTTCATTGATGAGGTTGTTGATATCAGTCCGCTCCATGACTTCTCCAGGTGCCATGGATTCGATCCGCGCAATCCGCAACAGAGCGTTAAAGATCCTCAGCAAGTGATCGGTTTCACTGAGCGTTTCCTCAAGCGCTTCCTTGTAGCAGCTTTGCCCTCCCGCCTGACGCAAGGCTGTCTCGACCCGGGTTTGCAAACGCGTCAGAGGCGTCTTCAGATCATGCGCGATGTTGTCGGTCACATCCTTCATGGACCGCATCAGAAGCTCGATCCGATCAAGCATCGTATTCAGGCTGACGGCCAACCGGTCGAATTCATCATCATTGCCGGCAATCGGCAATCGTCCGGTCAGATCCCCGGTCATGATCGTGCGGCTGGTGTCCGTGATCTCGTCAATCCGCTTCATCACGCGCCGGCTGACAAAAAGCCACGTGATCGCACCCATGGCGACGACAACGATCAGCCACAAGCGAAGTGCATTGCCGAGAAGGTGAGAAAACCGCAGTTGTTCGCCAAGGTCACGCCCAACCAGCAGGCGAAACCCGCCGCGCAGCTCAAAGGTCCGGACCATTGCCTGGCGTTGCGTATCCGGACTGTCCTGCCCAATGCGGGTGTAGTGAACCCGGCGGATACCGCCGTCGGCCTCTTCAAGGACAGTTGTTGGCAGGCGGGCGATGTTGCCAACCAGGGCATTGCCCGCAAAATCAACAAGAAGATAGAGGCTGGCGTCCGGATGGCGTGACCGCCGGTCGATGGTCTCCACCAGATCGCGCACACCGCCGCGCACATAAATATCCGACAACCCCTTGAGCTCGGCGTCGATGGTCTGAACCACCTGTTCCGACATCAGGTGGTCGGTATTTTCGGAAATGTAGATGAGCAGGAAACCCGACAACAGCGTGAACACTGCGATGTACAGCAGTGACAGCTTGAACGCTGTTGTCCGGGTAAACCTAGTGAGCCGTGTCACGGATGGTGTATCCGGCACCGCGGATCGTGTGGAGCAGCGCTACGTCGAACCCTTTGTCGATCTTGCCGCGCAGACGCGAAATGTGGACGTCGATGACATTGGTCTGAGGATCGAAATGATATTCCCAGACATTCTCCAGAAGCATTGTCCGGGTCACAACCTGGCCCGCGTGCTGCATCAGATATTCCAGCAGACGGAATTCACGTGGCTGCAGCGGGATTTCCATGTCACCGCGGCGGCAGGAGTGGGCCATACGGTCCAGCGTCAGGTCGCCGACCGTGTAGGTGGTCTCCACCTGGCTGGCAGACTTCGGACGCCGTGCCAACGCTTCGACGCGTGCTTGCAATTCTGTGAAAGCATAGGGCTTGGGCAGATAATCATCTCCACCGGCCTTCAAGCCGGTGACGCGGTCATCAACCTGACCGAGCGCTGACAGGATCAGGACCGGAGTGTGATTGCCGCTTTTTCGCAGTTCTTCGATCACGGCGAGGCCATCGCGTTTGGGCAACATGCGATCAACGATCAAGATGTCGTAGTCGCGATCAAGCGCCATTTGCAGACCGGTCTCACCGTCGTCCGCCTTGTCCGCCCTGTGACCAAGCTCGCTCAAACCCTTGGCAAGGTAGTTGGCTGCTTCGTGGTCGTCTTCAATCACAAGAATCTGCAACATGGCTCTCTTTTACCGCGAGTGAGAGGATAAAGAAAAGGGCTGGCAACAATGCGGATGTGTACACTGTTGCCAGCCATCAATTCGCAAGACCGGCCCGTCGGGGTTGGGGGCAGAGGGCAGACCGGTCTTGCTCTCAGATGCCGGTGCAGGACCGGCCCTGATCAGGCCAGGTTCATGGGCAGAGCCACAAACCTGGTGTTGTCGTTGCTTTCGACCCGGAACAAGACTGCCTTGCGGCCATCTTCTTCCGCCTTCTTGACCGCCTTGATGACGTCTTCCGGCGAGTTGACCGGCATGCCGGCAACTTCAAGGATCACATCACCGCGGCTGAGGCGCTTCTCAGCGGCCGGACTATCCGGATCAATATCGGCGATCAGGACGCCGTTGCCTTCGAGGCCCGCATCTGCCTTGGACGTCAGGACAAGACCCATGTCGTCCAGGCTGGTGTTTTCAGGTTCCACAGCTTCCGGCTGGGCAGCAGCTTGCTGCTGATCTTGCAGGCGACCGAGGGTCACATCGATGTCCTGCTCCTTGCCGTTGCGCCAAACGGTGATTTCCACTGTGGTGTCCGGGTCATAGGCGGCAATGATCTTGGATAGATCGCGCGGGCCATCGACCTTCGCGCCTTCTACTTCCAGGATCGTGTCACCGGACCTCAGACCGGCCTTGGCGGCGGGGCTGCCTTCCTGGGCTTCAGAGACGATCGCGCCATGCGCTTCATCAAGACCAAGGCTTTCGGCAATGTCATCGGTCACATTTTGGATCTGAACACCGAGCCAGCCGCGCACGACCGTGCCACCGTCCTTCAGTTCCATGATGACATCCTGAGCCGTGGAGGCCGGGATGGCGAATGCAATGCCGACGTTGCCGCCGGACGGCGAGAAGATCGCAGCGTTCACGCCAATGACCTCACCGTTCATGTTGAACGCCGGACCACCGGAGTTGCCACGGTTCACCGGCGCATCGATCTGGATGAAGTCGTCATAGGGACCTGCGCCGATGTCACGGCCACGTGCAGACACGATGCCTGCGGTTACCGATCCACCGAGACCAAACGGGTTGCCGATGGCAACGGTCCACTCGCCGACTTCTGGTGCCTCATCGGCAAAGTCGACATAGGTGAAGTCCTTGCTGCTTTCGATTTTCAGAAGCGCCAGATCCGTGCGCTTGTCAGCGCCAATCAGGACAGCGTCATACTCTTCACCTTCGTGGTCGATCACTGTGAATTCAGTGCCCTTGTCGATCACGTGCTGGTTCGTCACAACAAACCCATCCGCGGAGATAAAGAAGCCGGACCCCTGGGACATGCCGTATTGGCGCGGCGCGCGGCGTTGCGGCCGGCCTTCTTCGCCGCCACGTTCGCCGAAGTCACGGAAGAAACGCTCGAACGGATGACCGTTCGGCAGATCCTCGAAGAAGTCACGGAAGTTGTTGCCGCCGTTGAAATTCATCATCCGGGGCTCTGCAGCCTGTTTGACCTGCACACTGACAACCGCCGGGCTCACGGCTCCGACGACATCAGAGAAATCGGCAGGTGCGGCGTTATCGATCCGGACTGGCGTTGCTTGTGCCAGTTGCGCCGGCACAATGGTCTGCACGGTCATGAGACCGGCCGCACCGAGTACGACTGCACCGGCCAGCAGTTTGGCGCGGCGAGACCGCAAAGGGGAGCTTGACCGACGATTTTCCATCTATTCTTCCTTTTTCGACAGTTTGACTGGAGGTCAATTCATTCAGGACCACGCGGGGACGTGCGCTTCCTGGTCGAAACTGAAGATAGGAAAGGCTCCCTTACAGGCGCCTGTCGGATGGATTACGTTTTTGTAAGGTTGCAAGCAGCTCAGCCGGGCAACAGCTTAAATATCTGGCAGATCATGGAAAAAGGATTGGCGTATCGCCGTTTTCCCACTTGGAAAACTTCGGCATGATGGCCTCGAACCTGTCGGATTTCTCGAAAGTGACCAGCCATGATTTCAGGTTGTCCCAGTCTTGAGAATCGAACCAGTCGCGGTCCGCATTCGCAAACTGTCTGACGAAGGGCAGAATCGCAAAGTCTGCCAAACAAGGCCGCGCTCCAAACAGCCAAGCGGAGCCATCGAGCCGCCGGTCCAGCTCTTTCAGGAACTCAGAAGCCGCTGACCGCGCGGACGCCTTGTCCGCATCAGCATACCGCGTATCGTATTTGTATCGATCCAGATTGGTTTTAAACGGCCCGTCACAAGTTGCGATCAAGGCACGCATCTCGTTCAGGCTCCCCGTTTCCGGTTCAAGCCAATTGTCCGGGTCGGATTGCTCCAATGCCCAGACCATGATGTCGAGGCTTTCATCAATCACTTGCTTACCCAACTTCAGGCACGGAACCGTTGCTGAAGGAGATGTTTCCAGAAATTCGGGCGCCTTGTCGCGCAGAACAATTTCCCGCAATTCCACGGTCAATCCGCTGGACAAAAGCGCGAGCCTTGCCCGCATCGCGTAAGGGCAGCGCCGGAAAGAATAGAGTATTGGCTGGTCATTCATAACGTTCCCATCGCGCATCCGCTCCCAGGGGTCAAGCAGCCCGCGCATCTGCCCTTGTGGAACGCCTTGCTTAGATCTTTTTTTACAACTTCCAGCAATAATTGCTGTTGGTAGGATTTGTTATGGACGATTCGCTTCTTAAACTTGCAAAGGCAAGCTCTTCGCAGAAAAGGCACGAGTTGGCAGCTCATATGACCGGGCTGCTCGCGGTGCGTGATGACGCTACCACCTCCTCCGAAGAAACCAAGTTGCTGAATTCCATGCTGGAAGGCGTTTATACGTCTCTTGGCGACGACGCCAAGCAGGAGATGTCAGACAAGCTGGCAGACGTCTCTGCCATGTCCTCAACCCTTGCTGCAGCCCTTGCGAACGAGGAAATCCCGATCGCCCAGGCTGTTCTGGAGCGCTCCACCTCGCTTTCCGAAGCAGACATCGTCAAGCTGGCCCAAACCAAGGGCCAGGATTTTCTCCTCGCGCTCGCCAAACGTGATCACGTCAGTAAAGACGTGACCAAGATCCTGATTTCGCGCGGAGACAAGGACGTCAAGCAAACCGTTGCCTGCAATCTTGGCGCAGAGATCGAGATGCCGGAGTTTGAGGCACTGGTCAAAGACATGCCCAAACAGATGGGCGACCGGATCCGCCACCTGCGCAAGTCCAACGAGGAGCTTCTGGAAGACCTCTTCAAGGACGATGGTGAAATCGCCGCCGGCAGTGAACTTCAGCGCCGCCCGTCCAAAATCAGCCCGAAGGCCTGGGTCATGGGCATCAAAATGGGCAAGACCACACTCAACAAAGCTGTCTACCAGTGCAGTGTGGAACACAATCTCTTCGATGTGGTCGCCCTGCTCTCATTCTTCTCCGGCATGCAGTTGAAGTATGTCCACAACCTTATGGTCCGGTTCGACAGCACCGGGATTGCGACCATCTGCCGGGCAACGGGCCTTGGTGCCAAGGAGTTCCAGGCAATCTGCAAAGAGCGTTGCAAGCACCTGAAGTTTCCGGAGAGCACCGGCAGCAAATGGCTGACCAACTACCACATGCTGGATGATGCCGACGCCCGCCGGCTGTTGAACCTGATGAAAATCAAGCTCAAGGCAACCGAACGCGCCGAAGCTGCCTGACCTGCTTCAGTTCCTGTCTTCTTTTGCGAAACATTAATATTGGCCGGGTCCGAGCAATGAAGTTCCGCCGCTTGGCCGCAAGCAATGGATGATTGTAATAATTTTCAATGTTATTTATACTTAATCAATCTACACTCACAATTACTTAGATACCTTATCTTTCTATAAACTCACCTTACGGTATTTATCCTACTCCCACAGTAGGCGCACACCCAATTCTTCAAAAACTTATTGAACTTGCCAACAACACCACACCTGAAAAACGACACAAACTCGCTCATCATGTTACCGAGCTCTTTATCAAAGGCGCCGACAGCTATCAGGTCGAAGAGATCGCCCTTTTCAATCTCCTGCTGGAAAACATGCTGCCGTTGATGGAGCAGCAGCAGAAGAAAAAGATCTCAGAAAAGCTGGCAACCGTCCGCAAAGCCTCGCGCGGGTTGGCGGTATCGCTTGCGCGGGAGAAGATCGACATTGCCCGGCCCATGCTTACGACATCAGCAGCCCTTCAGGCCGACGATATTCTCAAGCTCGCCAAGACCATGAGCCAAGATCATTTGTTGGCGATCTCTCAAAGGCACTATCTTGAGTCCAACGTAACGGATGTCTTGCTGGAACGCGGAGAGTGACCTGCTCCCCTGAAAACTCCGCGTTCTGAGGTTAGTCTGTTCCCAATTGAAGGAAGCAGGCGATGAAGCGATCCAGATTCTCCGAAGAACAGATCATTGGCATTTTGAAAGAACATCAGGCGGGCGTTTCGGCCGCCGAGCTATGCCGCAAATACGGTGTCAGCGATGCAACGTTTTACAAGTGGCGCTCGAAGTACGGCGGTATGGAGGTGTCTGATGCCAAACGGCTGAAGGCCCTTTAAGAAGAGAACGCAAAACTGAAGAAGCTGCTTGCGGAGTCGATGATGGATGTGTCGACGCTCCGCGAGATGCTCGGAAAAAACTTCTGACGCCCGGTTCAAGGAGGAGTGCCGTGAGCTGGGCAATCGAGACCAAGGGATATTCGCAACGTCGCGCCTGCGGGCTGGTCGGCATCGATCCGCGCGTGTACCGCTATCGGTCCACGAGATCCGATGATACTGACCTGCGCCAGAGGCTCAGAGAATTGGCATCAGAGCGCAGGCGATTTGGTTATCGCCGGCTACACATCCTGCTGAAGCGCGAAGGCATTGAGGCCAACTGGAAGAAGGTCTACCGGATCTACCGGGAAGAGCGTCTCACGGTGCGCAAGCGCAGCGGCCGGAAACGAGCTTTGGGCACACGAGCGCCGATGGCTGTGCCGCAGGCCGCCAATCAGCGCTGGTCCCTCGACTTCGTCTCCGATGCCCTGATGGATGGACGCAGGTTCCGCATCCTGTGTGTCATTGACGACTTCAGCCGGGAATGCCTGGCAGCTGTCGTCGACAATTCGATCTCCGGCGCCCGCGTGGCGCGTGAACTGGACGGGATCGCAGAGCGCCGTGGTCGCTATCCCTTCATGGTGGTCAGCGACAACGGCACAGAACTCACGTCAAACGCCATGCTCAAATGGCAGCAGGAACGCAGTGTCGAGTGGCACTACATCGCCCCGGGCAAACCTATGCAGAACGGCTTCGTTGAAAGCTTCAATGGAAGACTAAGAGACGAATGTCTTAACGAGCAGCTGTTCCGCAGCTATCGTCATGCCCGAGACATCATTGAAGACTGGAGGATCGACTACAATCTGAACCGACCGCATACGAGCCTCGACGGGCTCACCCCATTCGAATTTGCAACCAAGTCCAACGAAGATCACACCGTGAACAGAGCTAACTTATGAATGCGGACAATCGGGGGAGCAGGTCAAGAGCAGCCAGTCAAACGATCCGTTGCCGCCAACTCCGGTGCAGAGATTTCAAAGTGGGGGGCCCGTATCCTCGTCAAACTGGCCGAGAGCGATGAGACCATCCGGGAATCCATGATCGAACGATCAGATATCACGGAAGCCGATTTGGAAAAACTCATCAGCCACATGCCACCAAAACAACAAGACGCCATTCACGCCTTGCGTCATCAGAACGAGGAGCTTGTCCACGAGCTTTTCCAGAAAGCCAGCCGGGCAGTCACTGCAACAACACTTCAGCGCAAGGCATCGCGCATCAACGCCAAGGTCATGCTCAAGGACATCCGGGACGAGGAATTGACCTTGGGCAAGGCAATCACCCAACTGGCATTGTCCAACAATCTGTTCGAGATCTGTTTCCTTATGTCCGAAATGGCCGGGCTTGAGCAGAAATATGTGACGAACATGCTTCTGCGCTACCACGCCGCCGGCGCAGCTGTTCTTTGCAAGGCACTTGATCTGACTGAGGCCGAGTACAGGGCAGTGTCGAAAGCCAGGACGGTTCAAAACAAACAACCGGCAACCACTGTCGACAACTGGGTTGCAGATTATCAAACGCTGTCATCGCGCGACGCCCGTCGTTTGTTGTCGTTTATGAAAATCCGGCTGGCCACGCTTAGCGATGAAGCAGCGTAATTTGAAATGACATAGCAGCGCTCAGGTTTCGACTTCGCGGGTGACGACAGCTGCCCCGGATTCCAGCGTCCTGTGGACGGGGCACTTATCCGCGATCTCGAGCAGCCGTGTCCGGGTTGCTGCATCGAGATCGCCCTCCAGCGTGATCAACCGCTCAAAACGGTCAATTTTGCCACCGCGGGTCTTCTGTTCTTCCGAACAGTCCTCGCACTCCGCTGCATGGACCTTGTCATGCAGCACCGTCGTCCCGATCCGGTCGATGTCCAGCCCCTTCCGATCGGCATACATGCGCAGTGTCATCACCGTACACGCACCCAGTGCCGCGGAGAGATAACCATAGGGCGACGGGCCGCTGTCAAAACCGCCAAAGCTTTCCGGTTCATCGGCGATCAGCCGGTGATGTCCACTGGCGACGAGTGCCTGAAACTTGCCCTGCCCGGTTTCGATGACTTCAACGCCGTCGCCTCTAGCGCTGGCGTCCGGTTCAACAATCGGATCCAGATAGCCGCTGGACCATCCGGCAATGACTTTTGCCGCGTATTCCGCATCCTGACTGCGGGACAGCAGGTGATCGGCCTTGTCCAGCGACACAAAGCTTTTTGGGTGTTTGGCGGCGAGAAAGATCTCGCTGGCATTGTCGATGCCGACCGTTTCGTCCAGTGGCGCATGCATGACCAGAAGTGCTTTTCCAAGTTCTGCAGTGTGTGAGAGCACCGCTTGGCGTTCCAGGTCCGCCAGAAACTCGCGCCGGATCGTGAAGGGCCGACCGGCAAGATCAACCTCTAGGGCGCCCTGCTCCTTAATATCATCGAGCACATGAGCAAAATTATGCACGACATGACCGGCTTCCGATGGCGCACCAATCGTGACGACCGCCCGCACCTCGGGGATGTCTTTGGCGACAGACAGAACGGCCGCGCCGCCAAGCGAATGGCCGATCAGAAGCTGCGGAGCTTCGTAGTTCTTGCGTAGGAAATCCGCCGCGACCTTCAGGTCTTCGACATTGGAGGAAAACCCGGTTGAGGAAAAATCGCCGCCGCTGCCGCCAAGTCCGGTAAAGTCGAACCGCAAAACGGCAACGCCTTCTGCGCTCAACGCGCCGGCGATGTGTCGCGCGGCAGCGATGTCCTTCGAACAGGTGAAGCAATGGGCGAACAGCGCAAAGGCGCGGATGGGCCCGGCCGGCAGGTCAAGCCGCGCGGCAAGGTGTGCGCCTTGCGATCCTTCAAATTCCAGTTTTTGTGCTTGTTGTGCCAACGCCCGGCCCTCCAGTCTTGTTTCCCTGCACAGGTAAGGAGCGCTTAAGGGCAAACAAGTCACGCCTTGGTGTCAAGGCCGTGACCAGTGCGTTCACACAAGATGATCTGAGCGAATGCCGTTCGGATCAATTCTGATCTTTTGAAGACAGCAGCGCTTTCAAGCGCATTTCCTCTTCTTCCGACAATTTCGGCACCGTCTGGTTTACTCCCACCGCATCAGCTGCCGTTTGTCTACGGCGCAGCGTGATCACGATGGCGGCAATACCGGCAATCAGCGCAAGAGGACCAGCGGCCCACAAAAAGAACGTGTGCCATGCAAACCGTGGCTTCAAAAGAACAAATTCGCCATACCGGTCGACCAGAAAATCGATGACCTGCGCGTCTGAGTCCCCAGCGACCAGACGCTCGCGCACCAGAACCCGGAGGTCCTTGGCGAGCGGCGCGTCGCTGTCGTCGATCGACTGGTTCTGACAGACCATGCAGCGTAGCTCGGCCGACAAAGCCCGGGCCCGCGTTTCCAGCGCTGGGTCTTCCAGGATTTCATCCGGTGAGATGGCAAGCGCAGGCCCAGACAGGACACACAACACCAGCGAAAGACAGGCAAGGAGCCGTTTCATCGGGATTTATCTCCTATTCCGCCGGAACGCTGGCAGATTGTTTGCGTTTGGCAGCCGGTTTCGGAGCCCCGACCCGCAAGCGGCGGTCCGCCATGGAGAAGGCCGCGCCAAGTGCCATGATCACACAGCCGATCCAGATGAGCGTGATCAGCGGCTTGTAATACGCCCGGACATCCACCGCACCGTCATTGCGCCGTTCCCCTAGGGAGACATAGACCTGCGAAAAGCCAGTCGTATGAATTGCCGCTTCGGTGGTCGGCATCTGGCGCGCGGTATATACCCGCTTGGAGGGCTCCATTTCGGCGACAAAGGCACCACCTTCACGAACCGTGAAGTGCCCGACTTCCTCAACGAAGTTCGGCCCGCGGCGCGGCACCGCTCCGTAGAACGTCAGCTCATATCCCGACACGTTCACCGTATCGCCGGGCCGCATTGTCCGGACTTGCTCTTCCTGGAAGGCGGAGGATGTCACAATGCCAAGCACGGTCACACCGATGCCGAAGTGCGCGGTCGCTGTTCCCCAGGCCGAGCCTGGAAGACCGTAGAGACGCGCAAAACCGCGTTTTGGACCGATTTCGAAGAACTTCACCCGTGTGACGATTTCGGAAATTGCCCCGGCCATTACCCAGACCGCCAGTCCGACACCGAGAGGGGCAAGAACCCGCTCCATACCCCAGAGCCAGAAGGTGAACAGGGTCATCAGCAACGCAAGTCCGAACGCCGCATAGAGCCGCTGTGAGGCTGCCAGAAGATCCCCCCGTTTCCAGGCCAGGATTGGCCCGAACGGAACAGCCATCAGGAGCGGCACCATCAACGGTCCGAAGGTCAGATTGAAGAACGGTTCACCGACCGAAATCATTTCGCCGGTGATTGCGTCCAGCACCAGCGGATACAGCGTCCCGACCAGAACCGCGGCCGTGGCCGCCGTCAGAAAGAGGTTGTTGAGAACCAGTCCGCCTTCCCGGCTGATCGGGGCAAACAGGCCGCCCTGTTTCAGCATCGGTGCACGCCAGGCAAACAGCGACAGCGAGCCGCCGATAAAGAGGCAAAGGAGCCCGAGAATAAAGACGCCACGCGAAGGGTCAGTGGCAAATGCATGAACAGATGTCAGAACGCCCGAGCGGACTAGGAAGGCCCCAAGCAGCGACAGCGAGAAGGTGAAGATCGCCAGGAGCACCGTCCAGACCTTCAATGCTTCCCGTTTTTCCATAACGATCGCGGAGTGGAGCAGCGCCGTGCCGGCAAGCCACGGCATGAAGGATGCATTTTCGACCGGATCCCAGAACCACCAGCCTCCCCAGCCGAGCTCATAATAAGCCCAGTAGGAGCCCATGGCGATGCCGAGTGTCAGGAAGCTCCAGGCCAGCAGTGTCCACGGCCGGACCCAACGGGCCCAGGCCGCGTCCGTACGTCCCAAAATGAGCGCAGCGACAGCAAAGGAGAAGGTGATCGAGAAACCGACATAGCCGACATAGAGCAACGGCGGGTGGATCGCCAGGCCAATATCCTGCAGGATCGGGTTGAGGTCGTTGCCTTCGATCGGCGGGTTTTCATACCGGTTGAACGGGTTTGACGTTGCCAGCAGGAACAGCAGGAAACCGGCGGAAATCCAGCCCTGAACAGCCAGCGTGGTGGCTCTCAGATCATCCGGAAGATTGCCGCCAAATACCCCGACCAGAGCTCCGAAGAAGACCAGAATCAGCACCCAGAGCAACATGGAGCCTTCATGATTGCCCCAGACACCGGTGATCTTGAAGAGAAGCGGTTTTGCGGAGTGCGAGTTCTCATAAACGTTCACGACGGAAAAATCCGAAGCAACGTAAGCAACGGTCAGAACCGCAAACGACACAAGAACCAGAAAGAAGACGGTCACGGAGACCGGTGTGGCGACTGCCATGAGGCGGCCATCGCCTTTCAAGGCTCCCCATAACGGCACTACTGACACAACCAGTGTCAAAGCAAACGCCAATACCAGAGCGTAATGTCCGAGTTCGACCAACATTGTCCTGCGTCCCATCCCTCAGGTTATGTCTGTGACTGCGCGAGCCCCCAAAGCTGCGCAGGTTTAATTGGCAGTGCCCTCTCCGCCCTGCCAATGGCCCTGATCCTTCAGAGCTTCCGCCACTTCCTTGGGCATGTAATTCTCATCGTGCTTGGCCAAGACGCTATCGGCAACGAAAATCCCGCCCGGCGTCAGAACACCTTCTGTCACAACGCCCTGCCCTTCACGGAACAGATCCGGAAGAATGCCCTGATAAGTCACCGCCACAGAATGCGCGGTATCGGTCACGCGGAATTTCACGTTTGCGTCATCAGAGCGCTCGACAGACCCGTCTTCGACCAGTCCACCAAGCCGAATTCTCTGCCCTTCAGGGATTTGCTGGCTCGCAATATCGCTTGGGCTTTGAAAGAAAACGATTTGATCATTCAGCGCGAACAGGATCAATCCAAGTGCAAGCGCCAGAACGGCCCCCGCGGATCCGATCAGTGTAAAACGCCGTTGTTTCCGAGTCATTTTAGTTCCGTCTAACGTTGCCTGACAGCAAGCTCCCGCCCCTCAAGGATTTTGCCGCGTTGTCTATGACCCACTCAACCCCAGAGTGACTGCCGCGTCTTTGATCCTGGCCAATTCGGCCGGTCTCTCCGCGAAAATTTTTTCAGCGCGCCGATAGGTGTCGAACGCTTCGTCCCGTTTACCTAGGACCATATAGGCGCGCATCAACTGGCCCCATTCTGCAACAGTTCCGCCATTGGCATCAATCCGTGCGGCAAGGCCCTGGACCATGGTCGTGATCATCTTTTGGCGATCATCGTCACTCATCTCACCGGCAGCCTCGACATCGGCCTGACTTGGACCTCTCAGAGCTGGAAGCAGTTCTGGTGTCTCTCCGGTCAAACCAGCCAATTCCCGCCGCGCGACTGGCACCCATGCCGCCTGAGGATCAGCCCCTTCAAGAAGGGCCTGCCAAGCATTGATGGCCTCATCCCTCTTTCCTTCCTGGGTCAGCGCCAGAGCAAGAAAGAACCTGGGTTTCACTGCCGTCGGCTCCAGATCCACGGCCTGTTGAAAGGCCGTCCGCGCCAGCTCGGTGATGACACCCTCATTGGACACGGTCATGGCTTCACCCATGTCCGTCAGCCAGTCCGGTCTTGGACCGAGAATCCGGATCGCGTTGGAATAGGCACGTGCTGCGGAATCCGGCTGGCCCATCCGCATATAGACCGGTGCAATCACAGCCCAGCCCTGACCGTCTTCGGGGTCTTCCGCCAAGTGGCGTTCCACCCGGGCAACCAGCAGTTCGACCGGTTGCTCATCAGCGGGGGCCGACAAACGCGCAGCAAGTGGCTGGTCTTGAAGGTCGGGCGATCCGAGAGCGAGATATGTTCCAAGGGCAGCTGCCGGCAACGCCACGAGCGCAACGAGTTGAACGGATCGGATCCGAAGTTTCGAGACGGTTACCGGGCGTGACTCGTCCTTCCGGTCATGCACGGAGAGCAAGCGGCGCGCTGTTTCGGTACGAGCGGCTTCAGCGGCCTCTGCGTCGATCAGGCCGTCCGACAAGTCACGATCAATTGCTGCCAATTGTTCTTTGTAAACAGCTGCATCAGCTTGCGCTGCGGCTTCCTCCACAGAGGACCGCGACCGCGTCAGCGGAACAAGAACAGAAAGGGCCGCCAGCGCGGTCAAAACCGAGATCAGGATCCAAAAAATCATGGATGCATATAGACAACCGAATGTGTCGAAATGCAAGTAAATGCGTGTGTGACTGGCGGTCGCGGCCTAAAACCTGCGAACTGCACTCAACGCGCCATCCAGAGCTTCGGAATCAAGCGCGTTTCAGGGCCTTGTTGATCAACCGGCGCTCCGGTGTAGCGGCGGCGGTTTCATCGCCTGCCCGCGTCTTGGCCTTTGCAAGCGCCGCATGGCGGCTGCGCCGCAATTGGTCGGCATACTCCGCACCGAAATAGATTTCCGACAACATGATCGCAACATCGGCGGCTGCCTGATGCGCTTCCAGTTGCGGGCTTTTTGCCTTGCCAAGATCGGTAATCAAAGATCTGGTCACAATTTCGAGTGTCTGCTCGACGGTCTGGCGCGTGCGTTTGCTGATATCATTGACTGCAAACGTCTCAGAGCCATGGCGCACCATGTTGACAACCCGCACAGCCCGTACTGCGTCATTGATTGCCGTCTGGTCCAAAATCAACTTGCCGTCATCATCCAGCTTTGGAACCTGCAGGGCACGGCGGACTGCCGTATGCGCATTGTGCAGTTCTCTCGTCACCACATCGGAAATGCTGCGCTTTGTGTCGGCCAGGCGGCTGTGCCACTTGCCCGTCACGGTCAAGTCGACATCGCGCTCAATGCCGCGGACGAGTGAGTTGTAGTCGGAAAGGGCGTTTGAAAATGCCACCGGATCGGGATTGTTGTTGCGGTGATCCACCGCGAGGATGTTCAGGCGTTCGGCCTCGCTCATGACCACATCAACAAACGGCGCAAACTGCGACCCTGCGATCACCTTCGGATCATCATCCCCAGCAAGCCGACCGGCAAATGCACACAAGGCTGAAGGCTTGTCAGCGCGGTCGACTAGAGCGGCGGCGACGAGCGGAAGATGGTCCGGAAAACGCTCCGAACACTTATCAACCATGCGCAGGACATCGTGGTCCTGCTTTAAGCGCCGTTCGTTGATCCGGTCGGGCATGGCTTCCAAAAACGGCATGAGCCAACGCTCGGATGAGAAGACCTTGTGAATGTCGCGAAGCTCGGAGATACCGCGCTCACCGCCAAGCTCGATCCCCATGCGGCGGTGTTCGCGTTCATCGATTTCACCGCGCCTCAAGGCTTCACCGATCGCGTCCGCAGACCGGGTTCTCAGAGCCTGCACCAAGCCATCAACCCGTTCGCCGCTGACGGCGGCATTGCCCGCCTGCTCAAGCACAAGCTGAACGTCTGTCGGCATAACGTCCCGGCCGAGCCATTTCCAAACCTTGTTCAACATGCCGCGATGGATGCGGCCTTCCTGACGATTTGGAAGAAACTCGTCGATCAGGAAACCGTCAAGGGAGGTGAAGAACATGCGCTGGATTTGACCGCGGCGGTGTTCATTGCCTTCTGAATCGAGAGGGTGTGTCGTCGGTTTTCGCAGGATTGCAAGGGCTGAGTTAAGCACCAACTCAATATTCGGATCCGCATCGGCCTGGGCCTTCGCACGCTCAAGATTGCGCACAAGCGCCTCAATCGCCTTCGGACTGAGGCTGCTAAGATAGGTCCTGATTTTAGCTTGTAGCTGGTCCAGCTGTGTCATTCACGAGATCTACGGCAGCCAATGTTTCTTTTGTGATGGTAAACGCCGAACCTTAAACAAGTATGTAGAAAACACGATGCCGTTACGCGACACGAATTGCCGCGAACACTTGCTATTTCAGGATTATTAAAAGAATTCAGAGGTGTGCTTCGGAAAGACAGCCCGGCTTTTAGCCGATAACCTTCCAGTCACCACGATCCATTTCACACGCCGTGCCGCGCGCCTGGAGAACACGACCCTGGAGAACCATTTCATGGGTGAATTCGCGGCATTCCGTTTCGTTCACGGAATAGACAGGCCCGGGGAGAACACGACCGCTGCGGCCAGTCCGGTCATTTTGCCAGGCAACCGACACACCAACACCGCGTGCTCGCAAAGCCCGATCCTGTGCCTGTTCCGCGGCACGCCTGTCAGAAGGCTCCAGCGCTTCACCGAATTCATTGTTCACCAATACGGAGATCGCGGCGCTTGCTTCCGTGCCCGAGACGTTGCCTCTCGGGTCGCCGAAAGACGAGCCCCATCCGCCCACGCCATTTGCGCCGGATGCGATGGAGCATCCTCCCAAAAGAGTGGCTGTGAGCAAACAAAGGGCGCTGCGCAATTTCATGCACCTAGTCTCCAAATCGGCTTTGTGGACCAAGTCACCGGATAGCGACTCAGTGGTAACGTGACTTTGTGGCCGAACTTGGCCACGATATAGAAACATTGCCTGTGACCTGCATCACATCTGATCACAGGCGATTTAATAATCTGCAAACCATTCCGTTAGGGCATCAGCTGTCGCCAAGCAAGGGCAGGATCAACCGCGCCCTCAATCCCCCCAACGAAGACCGCCCAAGTTCCAGCCGACCTCCATAAAGCGCTGCCAAATCTGCCACAATCGAGAGGCCGAGCCCAGTTCCAGGGACAGTCTCGTCCAGGCGGCGGCCACGCTTGACGGCTTCAGCACATTGCTCCTCAGATAAGCCCGGGCCATCATCCTCGACACGGATTTCGACCATCCCGCGGGCACTCGATGCGTCCGCGATGGGTGTTGCCGTCACCTGCACCGCAGATTTTGCCCATTTGCAGGCATTGTCGATGAGGTTGCCGGACATTTCCTCAAGGTCCTGCCCCTCTCCGCGAAACCGCAACGTGGCATCTTCAAGGCCATCAAGGCGCACTTCCCGCTCCCGGTAAATTTTGTTCATCGCACGCACGAGCCTGTCCAAAACCGGCTGCACTTCGCATGACACGCCAATTACCCGACGTTGTGCGGCCATCCGGGCACGTTCCAGATGATGCTGGATCTGGGTCGACATCACCTCCGTCTGTTCGATGACCTTCTCCGCCAGCGGGCCTTCCGATGCGCGGGCTTCATTGGAGATTACCGAAAGGGGTGTCTTGAGACCGTGAGCCAAGTTGCCGACATGGGTCCGGGCACGCTCAACGATTTCCTTGTTGGAGCCGATGAGCGAGTTCAGCTCCACAGCGAGCGGTGCGATCTCACGTGGCAAAGCTTCGTCGATCCGCTCTGCCTCCCCTTGGCGCACGGCGCTTAGGGAAGACCGTAATCGAACGAGCGGTCGTAGCCCGACACGGACCTGCAGAAACGTGGCCAAAACCAGTCCAAGTCCGACGATGAGAAGCGTCAGTGCGGCAAGGCGCGCGAACTCGCGAATATCGGCCCAAAAGCCTGCAGTCGCAGCCCCAACAGCGATGACGTACGGCGTCTCCCCAACCGCGATACGCTGTTGCATAACCCGGATTTCATCGCCTGTCGGTCCGGCAACAAAACCGGCTCCAGCCTCCGCCTCCGCCAATGCAGGCACTGCGAGTGGATCTCCAACCAGAGATTCAGATGCATAGAGAACCGTTCCTGTATCTGCCTGGCGAACGGTCCAATACCAGCCGGACAGAGGCAAAGAAAACCGCGGATCGCCCAGATAAGTCGGCTGTTGGACCTGAGGCGTTGCGCGCAAAACGGTCTCGTCGCTTGTTTCCAGCATCTCCGAAACAAGCGCTTTGATATGGATTTCGAGCTGGGCATCAAACGAGCGCTCGCTTGCCCGTTGATAGAGGCTGACAAGAAACACACCCGCAATCGCAAGTGCCAGCGTCGACCATACGGCCGCCACCAGAACGAGACGGCCGGCAAGGGATCGCTGCGGCTTTACGGGCTTCGGAGCCGGTTCAGCTGCACCTTCCGCGCTGTCACTCGTCACGGGCCTCTCCCAGACGGTACCCGAGGCCGCGAATGGTTTCGATCATTTCAGCCCCGATCTTCTTGCGCAGACGGCCCACAAAAACCTCGACCGTATTGGAATCGCGGTCGAAATCCTGATCGTAGAGGTGCTCGGTCAACTCCGTCCGGGAAATAACTTTCCCCTGATGGTGCAGGAGGTAGGACAAGAGCCGGTATTCATGGGAGGTGAGCTTGATCGGCGAGCCATCCACCGTGACGCGGCCAGCTCTCAAGTCCAGCCGGACATTGCCGCAGGTGAGTTCGTTAGAGGCGTGGCCCGCAGCCCGGCGAACCAAAGCCCGAACGCGCGCCAGAACTTCTTCCATGTGAAAGGGCTTTGCGACGTAATCATCCGCACCGGCATCAATTCCGGCCACCTTGTCGGACCAGCGGTCACGGGCGGTGAGGATCAGAACAGGCATTGTCTTCCCGTCGCGGCGCCATTTTTCCAGGACAGAGAGGCCATCCAGCGTTGGAAGTCCAAGATCGAGCACAACCGCGTCATACGGTTCGGTGTCTCCGAGGAAATGTCCTTCTTCGCCGTCAAACGCGCTGTCTACCACATAGCCTGCCTCTTCCAGAGCGGTCACGAGTTGGCGGTTCAGGTCTTTGTCGTCTTCAACAATTAGCAGGCGCATGGGTCTTCATTTGCTGGCTGGGGGAGTGTCAGGTGCTTGATAAGCGCTGGGTATACCGATCAACGGTTCGCGTTGACTGTGACATTGGTCACCTGTCCGTTCTTTAAAACAGACAAGACATACACATATCCGCCACCCTGGCGGCATAACTGCGCCTTGATGATTTCACCGCCGGCTTGACCGGCTACCGCGCCGAGCGGCTGCGCCTGGCCGCTGGCCACCACGGCACGCGCTTCGGCCTGCGACAGGCAGTTTGCACTTGCAGCGCCAGTTACGGCCAACAACAAAAACAGGGCGGTCACAAAGACTTTCACAAGTCGAATCCTCAAGACATCAGCAGTTGATGCGCAAGGTGTAACCAAACCAAGCTGAACGCAAGCTGAACCGTTTTCCAGATCACCGGGAAACGGTTCAGCTTGCGCGGCCCTGAAACCACTCCGCGGTCAGTTCGCCAAGGTGAGTTCGTCCGTCTGAAGATCGTCGTAACGGCCCTTGAAATGGTCAAACACCTGGAGTGTGCGCCGCGCGATCCCCGTCCAGCCGAAGACACGGCGGGCAAACCGAGCCCCTTCCACTGACAAGGTCTCCCGCACCCATGGATACTGCATGGGCATATTCAACATGGCCGCAAATTCCTCCGGGCGTTTTGGATCGGCAACAAGAGCGTGGCGGCCGAACTCCAGCTGCTCAAACAGCCCCCCATGAATGGTCACCACTGTCGGTGTCCCGCAGGCCATGGCTTCCACAGCGGTCATGCCGAAGGGCTCGTAGCGGGACGGCAGCGCAAAAATGCCGGGCGCGCGGTAGAAATCAGCAAGGTCGTCATCGGCGACATATCCGCGCCAGCTGATCTTGTCCGAAACGCCCAGCTCCGACGCCCGCTGTTTCCACTGACCCAAAAGCGCATTGTCGCTGTCGGAATTGGCGCCCGCGGCCAGCACAAGCCGGGCGTCCGGCTGCATCTTCAAGAGGCTTGGGAGCGCCTCGATAATCAGATCATAGCCCTTGTTCTCCGCAGCACGCCCGACAACGTAGATGTCAGTCTCGCGAAGATCGTGTTTCTGCCGGACAGAGGCCACGCGTGACGGTGTTGCAGGCGTGAAGCGGGCCTCATCGATCCCCGGAGGGATCATCGAGATATGATCCTTGGGCAGTTGATAGTGTTCTGCAATCAGATCGACCTGCTGTTCGGTCGTCGCAATCACATGGTCGCAATTGCGATAGAGCACAAACTCCTTCTGGATCCGCTCATCAAACCGGTATCCGGCCATCTCGGCAGCATCTGCGCCTTCCATGTCGTGCTGCTTCCACCAGCCAAGCGAATGCGGCGTGTGGATGTGCGGGATCTGGAGTTCTTCGGCAATCTTCTGACCGGAAACACCGGCATCCCAATAGTGCGAATTGATCACGTCAAACTGCAGTCCGCGATGCCGGATCATGGCAAGCGCGTTGGTGACGAAATCACCGTACCAATCGTGCATGTCCTCTTTGCGGATGAAGTCTTTGCCGCCGAAGGGAATTCGAACCACGCGCAGGTTTTCATTGATGATGTCTTCGGCCGGCTGATCTTCAAATTGCCGCGTCATCACATCAACGTGGTAGCCAAGCCGCGCGAACCTTTTGGCCAGCTCGAGGACGAAAACCACTTGCCCGCCCGTGTCCGGCTTACCGAGTTCCGGCGTTCCAGCCACATAGCCATGCAGGGAAATCATCAAAAGCGAACCAACGTTCTGCTTGTTCATGTCGTACCAACCTTTGTTGTGTTTCAAGTCTCCGTCTTTCCCAGGCAGTTCTTTTTGATTGTGCCGTGTTTGTTTCTGTTAAGTGTAAGGCTCGAACTAATTTTCAACGTCTGACCGTGGAATGGCGTTGAATGCCGCCAGTCCTTCAAGGACGCCGGCCGCATGATGGGCTGCGGCGTGATAAGTCTTGTCTTTCGGCATTGAAGCCAACAGTTCCGGGCGGGCGTTGCCGACAGCAATGGCTTTACCTGCCGCTTCAAACAAGGCCAGATCGTTGCCCGAATCTCCGGCTGCAATCGTGTTTTGCAAGGCGATCCCGAGATGGTCTGCAAGATGGCGCATGGCAGCGTCTTTGCCCGCCTCTGGTGCCAGAATGTCGAGATCACTCTTGCCGGAAAATATATGTTTGAAAGAAAACCCGGCGTCATTGAGGCGCTTGATGACCAAGTCCGCCTGCTCCTGGCCAGGCACCGCGAAACTTGCCTTTCCCGGCGTTTGAAACACCGCTTCGTGCGGCGTGTGGCCCATCTTGAGCACCTCTTCGCGGATTTGAACGTCCGGCCAGGCATCGAATTGCTGCGACCAGGAGGACAACAACGTGCCCTGTAGCCGGATTTCTGTCCCCAAACCGGTGATCACAGCTTCTGGCGCGAAAGTATTTGGGAAATAGGACCGGAGCGTTTCATCGACACTGGGCGCCGGCCGGCTGGAATTCAAGGCAATCTTGAGCCGACCGCGGTGCCGCTCCAGAACCTGCCACAGCCGGTGAAGCGCAGCGGGGTCCCCGGTCAGCGTGTCATCGATGTCCGAGACCAGAAGAAGCGGTTTCGCATTGTCGTTTTCCGCGCGCACTCAGGCCTCCTCTTCAGGGGCAAAATATGTGGCGGTGTAAACCTGCTCTGCCGCAGCTTCCGTTACTGGGCGGCTTAACGTCTCTATCGTCAAATGGCTGAGGCAGACAGCAGCGCTCTCGGTGTAAAACCCGACCCCGCCCTCGGCAAAACTGTCGTCAACCAGCGACAGCACAACGTACCCATCAACCGAGAACTCAACATACATCCCGTGGGCGACCACCTCGACCTGCCATGGCCCATGCGCATTGCCACGAAAATGCGCTTCTTGCAGCGGCGCATAGCGGAAGGCGTGCTCGAATTCCGGTGTCGGGTTGGCGCCCCAGGCACGCATTTGTGCAATGCCGTTCACGAGATCCAGCGACAGGTAATACCCGTCCCCCTCCTCACTGACGCGCAAGACAAGACCGGTCTTGCCCAAACCCTCAAGGGTCAGTTCGGCCCGCAGCCGGAAATCCTGGTGAAGGCCGGGCATTAGAAAAGCCTCGTACCCGCTCTTGCAAGAAAGATGCAGGCCGTCTTCACGGTCAATCACCGAAGCATGCGAATTGGCGTAGAGCATTTTGCATTGATAGGAGGCGGTTACACTCTCGCTGCGCGTCACCAGATCGTTGAAGCCTGAAAAAGACTTCGCTTTCAGCCGGCCCGCGGCATCCGTCACCAGTTCCTTCGGAGGAGGCAGCAGCTTTTTGACGCTCTCCCGGCCGTAAACGACTTCGGTTTTTGAGAAGAAATTGAACAGCAGCAAATCGCCACCGTTTTTGCAGATGCGCCCCGCATAGTTTCCCGACGGCATCAAGACATTATCGAAGAAGTTTTCATAGGGTCCGCGGAGTTGATCGGCATACCAATAATGTATTTTGGTGTCCTCGCGGATCGAGCCCATCAGGTAATACCGGCCGTCCAGCTTGAAGAGGTTCGGCACCTCCACATCATCATACAAACCGGGCCGGTGAAGCGGTGCTTCAAAAACGAACTGGTCGGGCGCCTCCTCAACGGCGAGCGAAACACAACCCCTCCGGATGATCGGCCCGTCCTTGATCCGGGCTGAGGCAAGTAGCAGGCGCTCTCTTGTATCGGGATCCTGAAAATAGAATGGATCGCGGAAGCTGACCCATTGCCGGCCTTCATCGATCGAGCTTTCGTAATGTGGCCCTGGCACCTCGATCGGATAGGTTTTCGAGGTCGAGCGCTCCCAGTGGTAAAGATCCTTCGACCGCGCAAGACCAACACGTTGCACCCGCCCGAATTCTGACCGCGCAAGACCGGTGTAGAACATCCGCCAGCTGCCGGGCCGTTCGGGATCCGGGGTCACATGCATGGTCCACAGCATGTCATCGTCCCAATCGCCCGGCTCCCCCACGAACAGCGCATTTTTGACACGCCTCCAGGTCATCCCATCCGGGCTCACGGCGTGTGCAATAAAGTCGTGATTGGGCAGAACGAGATGAAAAAGATGAAATAGGCCGTCGTGATAGACCACATCGACATCGCCGATGTCGGATCTCAAGAAACCATGGGATGCATACATGCCCCGAGCGTACCCCGGCTGTTTTGATTTCTTCAAGTGTAGCCGGAACTTATTTCGCAACGCAACATGAAACAATGCTTGTTCTTTGCAACAGGAAAACCAGTTAACCTGCGATCATGGCCCAACTTCATAACAAAAACGCATCGCCTCGTGGACAGACGCGCTATCGTTTGAAAACCGTCCTAAAGGCCGGGATTGTTTGCGGCCTCGCCGGCATCCTGCAAATGGCGTCTGGCGGCGCGACGCAGGCCTGTTCCGTGGCGCTTGTATTGGCAATGGACAGTTCCGCCAGTGTCGACGCCCGGGAGCATCAACTCCAGATCAACGGCCTCGCCGATGCGTTTTTGGACCCCGATTTGGTCAACGCCATCGAAGTGGTTGGCGGAATATATGTCACCGCTTTTGAGTGGAGCGGCCGCTATCAACAAGTCGAGCAACTGAGCTGGCGGTTCATCAATGACGGCGCCAGCGCGTCCGCAGCTTCCAACACTCTTCGGCAAGCCGGCCGCGGCTACACAGAGTTTCCGACCGCTCTTGGTTATGCGCTCGGACATGCGGCCGTTTTGATGAAACAGGCCCCCGCCCATTGCCGCCGGAAGGTGATCGATGTTGCCGGGGATGGCATCAACAATGACGGGTTTGGCCCCGACAGCGCCTATAAGGCTTTTGACTTCAACGGCATCACGGTCAACGGCCTGGTAATCGCCGGACCGGATTCCGTACCGGTCGACTACTACTACGCCGAGGTGATCCGTGGCCCCGGTGCATTTATCGAGGTCGCCGGCACCTATGATGACTATGCCGAGGCAATGAAACGCAAACTCATCCGCGAAATCATCGGCAGCGGCCTTGCGTCGGCTGACTAGGTCAAGTCCGCTCACCGCAACGTTTCCCGGCTGCCGCGGCAGGGCCGCGCCTCTCAGTCCGGTTTGCCGTGGCCTTCCGCCTCCATGAGGCGATAAAAATCCTTGAGGGTCGTGCCGGGTTCCGGACGGAACTTTTCGCCTGTGTCCTTGACGTCCGCCATGCGGTCCAGGCGGAACATTCGGAAATCATTGCGCAGTTCACACCAGGCCACCAGCGTCCAGACTTTTCCCCAAAACCAGAGGCCGAGGGGCCGTAGCACACGGTCCGAGGTCTGCCCCTTGGCGTCCGAATAGGAAATCGACAGGCGTTTCCGGTTGTCGGCGGCAAGCTCCAGAAAGTCGATCAAGGCGCGCACGTCCTCGGTCATTTCCGGGGCAAAAGCGTGGATTTCGATCTCGTTCTGGCGCACGCGCATCCGCTCCGGGATGACAGCGTCGATCTTGACCATCGCCTCTTCGGCGGCGCGGGCCATCGCTGCCCCGCCCCAGGCCCGGATGATCCGGGCTCCGGCCAAAAGCGCTACGATTTCATCGCGGGTGAACATCAGAGGTGGCAGATCATAGCCATCGCGCAGAATATAGCCGACCCCGGCCGCGCCCTCGATGGGCACGCCCGAGGCCTGAAGGTCGGCAATATCGCGGTAGATGGTCCGCTCAGAGACTTCCAGCCATTCGGACAGCTGGCGCGCCCGAACGAGACGGCCGCCGCGCAGATACTGAACAATCTGAAACAGGCGGTCGGCGCGTCTCATGCGGGTTCCGCCTTAGCTGTTGACGGCGAACATGCCGATGGAATTGCCGTCCGGATCAATGCCGTAGGCAAACCGGCCAGCCGGGATCGGGATCGGATCGGAAATGACCTCACCACCCGCCTTGGCAAACCGCTCCATTGTCTCCTCGAGCGTGTCCGGGCAGGCAATGTGGATGGTCGGACCTGTGCCCTTCTCAGCCGGTGTGCCCGGGTAAAGATGCCCGGCAACTCCGTTTTCTTCGCTGGTCGGGAACATGGCAAAAGGATTTGGCCCCATATCGGTGACAAGGTTCAATTCTGTCTGGAAGACGTTGTTGTAGAAGACAATCGCCTTGTCCAGATCAGAAACGGGAATTTCCATCCAGACGTTGAAATGCTGAGGTTTGAAAGTCATCGGAATGCTCCTGAATTGCGGTAACAGGAAGCACCCTATCAGCCCCCTCCTGACAGCTTCCTGTCAGGAGGTTTCAGGAAATTTTGCTCATCTGTTAAAAGGCCACAACCCGAATTTGGTGGCGGCCGTTTGAATTTGCTCAGACTGCGTTCAAAGACTGCTCAGGTTTTCCTTGAGCCATAGAAAAATCGCGCCGCGTCGTTGCCAAAGCCATAGGAGAATGGCGCTGAGGCTGGGAACACTAGTGAGGATGAGCGCGGCTAGTGCGCCAGACAGATCTTCCAGAAGAAGCCCGCTGCCGGTGAGAAGTGTCAGGATGCCGACCAGTCCCGTGCCGTTTCGAAGGGCGATGGCCCGCTCCAGGGCGGAACGGGTGGCAGGTCCGGGGATGCCATCAACCGCCAAGGGCGGATAGGCCTTTTGAAAATCCTTGACCGCTGCCTTTGTCTGAGCCCCAAAAAACCCGTCGATTGGCCCCGGATCAAAGCCGAGCATCTTCAAGGAGCGCTGCAGCTCCATGATATCGCTGCCGGGTGCTGGCGGCGCTGCGGCCGCCGCAAGTCCATAATCGCCATGTTCCAGGAGCCGCGCCTCCGCTGTCCGGCGTTTGACCAGCCCCTTCAGGCGCTGCCCGCCGGCCGTCAGGCCTGTTTGCGTCAAAAGGCGGGCGGCCTCAGAGACCTTGCCCGATTTCAGCTGCTGCGCCCAGCGCCAGGAAAGCGCCCGGCTGCCGAGATTGTAGACCACCGAGACACAGGCATCGAACTGGGTCTGCGGCAAACCGGGAAGACCTTTGCGCACGGGCGGAGCATATTCCTCATCCAGAAGTGTCAGCAGCAGCTTGTTGGCCTGATCGCGCGAGATCCGGTCCCCGACCGCCAGACCACGCCCATGGCGCTTGCGCCACCAGCCGGCAAAGATCCGGCTGCGCATGGTGAAGCCGTATCCAATGGTGACCACGCCGGCGGGGTCCAGATAGCCCCGCGAAACATAGCCCTCATGTGCCGCCAGAAAGGCGAGCCCCTGATCGCTGACTTTCATGCGTTTCTCCCGGATTGGATGTTCAAGTCAAAGACGCGGTGATGTGTTTGCTGTGATCGCTCACGCTTCAGGCGCGACGGGAAAGAAGCAATGCACCGCAAGACGCACGGTGCCGCCGCTAAACGCACCGCCGTTTGCCGTAAGCCGGACAGCCGTATCGGCGTAAAACGCCGTTGGTCCGATCACGCCAAGATTGCTGCTGCCCGCAGCTATCCCCAAGGACCCGCCGAACTTGGACGGCTCGCCTGATAATCCGCAGTCGTAGGACGATGCCCCGGTGACTGCGGTCACTGTGCGGGTGGAGACGCAATAGACGATCGCCCGGCTCGGGATGATCAGGCTCGTCTCGGCAACGGCACCGGACAGCGCGGACAGCTCGGCCTCGATCACCCGGTGCTCGCTTTGCGCCCCGAAGCCACCGCGCGCCAGAACGCGCGTTTCGGACAGCGGACCATCCATCTCCCGCCAGATGCCCGCGAGAAACCTGAGGTCCAGCGCCTCAGTCAGCACATGGATGGTGAGCCCCTCAAAGGGCGCATGAAACGCCCAGGCCCCGTTGCGCCACTCGGCCAGCTCCCCGTCCCGGCCCGCCCAGTCTCCCGTGGCGCCCGGGGCTACAAGAAAGAGGTCCCCCTCATTGGCGGCAGGCGGCGCAGTCAGATCACGGGACTGCACCACCGGATGGCTCAGCGCGTCAAGCGTCAGGAGCGCCTCGTTGTGGGTGACATGTTTCTGGGCCTGCGCGGCCGCCAGCAACGGGAGGGCAAGACGTAGGGTCTCAGACATGACGGACAGCCTTTCGCTCATAACCGCGCCCGGTGCGTTGGGAGAGCTGGGCAACGGCAAAATGGATTTCACCGAGTGTTCCGCCGAAGTCGGCAAGCTCTTCAGCGTTTTGATAAAGGACAGTCGAGCTGTCGGAGGTCAGCGTGCGCAGAACCGCGCCCTGGTTTGTCAGAATGTCGATCTCATAGGTTTCAAACTCCTCGCCGAGCGGCACTTCGGCCTGTTCCCAGCTGAGACCGCTGTCCCGCGTCTGGCGGATCCAGCTTAGGACAATGCCGCCCCCCGTCCGACGGGCCTTGAGGTGAACCGGGGCCAAGGGCCTGGCCGCCCGCTGGGTGCTCGCGTGGCTCTCTGCCACCGCAGCCGGATCGTCCAGCGCCCGCCCCTCCGGCACAATGCGATAGTTGAGGCTGAGGCCAGATTGATCGCTGGAGACCGGCACCAGCGGTGTCCTGTCTTCTGCGAGCAACACCACATCGGCCCCCAAAGCCGCACCGCTCAGCATGTCGGTTTCCGTGCCCCTTTGCCCCCGCAACAAGGTGCTGAGCCGGTAGGTCTTCGGCGCTATCAGTTCGGCGGTGACAAATTGCAGGATCTCCCAGCCTCCGGACTGGCAGCGCACGGCCATCGCGTTCGCGCCCGCCAGGACTTGCCTTTCGCTCCGGCTTTGCATCTGGCCGTCAAGGAGCGTGACTTCCAGCGTGTTTGCGCGGTCAAACACCCACATCGGCCCCGCTGCCAATGGCGCGGCCAGGGTTCCGATACTTGCTGGCGCGGGAATGCTCATGATGGCTGCAAAACCGGCCTCCGAGGCGCTGCGCATCACCGTCAGTCCGCCCGGCCAGGGTTTGGCGTAGGCAGCAAGACGCACGGCGTCGTCCGGATCGCCTGCCGTGAGTTTTGGCAAATCCAGAAAAACGACATAAGGCGGGCTCAAGTCGGTATTCTGGTAGCCGCCGCTGGGGGCATCCGGACCGCCTGCAGCCGGCGACAGCTCTGCCGTCATCCGCACCGCCTCGATCCGCCGGATCCCTGTATCTTCAATCGATGTCACTCGGACGGTAAGCGGCGGGTCAAATGTGGCGGTCGGCGTGCCGCCCAAGGCAAGGACATCGCCCGGCTCCAGATCAATCCGGTCAGGACCAACGGCAAACGACAGCCGTTCGCGTTCAGACCAGATCCGGTGAAGACGCCGGTCGGCCGCTATGCTCAAGGGTTCGGGCATGGAGCATGCCGGAAGGATCTGCGTTTCCACCTGACGGCTGCCGCCCTCCAGTCTGCGGGACGCGGAGACCCGGCGGCGGAAATCGCTGACCGGATCATCTGCCCCGAAGCGGACTTCAGCGGAGAGTTCGCTCGCCTGTGCCCGTGTCCGCGAAAGAAGGCTGTCCTCCGCCCCCGCGTCGGCAAGGCCGTCCGCGTGAAGGGTGGTCACCGCTTCCGGCAGAACAGTCGAAAGCTCTATGTGCGTGCCCCGGTCCGAAGCCTGTCCGGAGAACGCTGTCAGCACGGGCTCCAGTACATCGCGCGCGCTGACAGGGCCGCTCAACGTGTATCCGTCGAGACCGCCCGCAAGACCAAAGACCTTTACGTCCTCTTCAGGGACGCCGTAGTCGGCGAGCACCGCCTTGCACAGGCCTTGAATGGAGATGCCGCCGAGCCGGCCGGAGAGCCAGTGCCCGAGCCGCCAGTTGCCCCCATCGGCCCAAACATTGGAGAACATCGGAAAGGCCGGAAACGGGCGCGCGTCCCAGGTCCAGAGATAGATCCCGTCCGGATCCACCATCGGTCCGCCGTAGACTTGAGACACGGGATTGTCGCCCGCCGCAAACTCCGGATGGCTGTTCGACCACCAGCTGAGCGCGGCTTCCAGCGCCCGGCGCTGGCTGACATCATCGCGAAAGCCGCGCGAGAAATAGGGAAACGCGCTTTCCGACGACTTCGGGTCGACAAAAACATTCGGCTGGTTGGCACTCCGGTCGATCGCCGGGAAGCCAAGCTCGGTGAACCGGACAGGCTTGGATTGCGGCACCCAGCCGGTCGGGGTTGCGTTCTCAACACCGCCCACCCGCTCGTAATGCAGATTTTGCCAAAAACTCCAGATGTCCTTGGTCCGAAAAACCCAGGGCTTGTTGGAGGCGCCGTCCGTGATGGCGGTGCGGGTGCCAGTGGCCCGGTCCGCGCTGCTGGCATAGTACCAGTCGTAATATTCCCCGCCCTTGATGCCGCCACGCAGGTTCGCAAGTTCGTAGCCGCTGAAGCCACCGTCCGGATCGCCGTCATCGCGCATATCGCTCAAGGGCAGATAGTTGTCGATGCCGATATAGTCGATCTCCGGCGACGCCCAGACCGTATCGAGTGGAAAGCGCAGTTCGGTGCCCGAGACCTGATGCGCCCCATATTCGGACCAGTCCGCCGCATAGGAGATTTTGACGTCGCTGCCGACAAGCGCCCTGACGTCTGACGCGAGCAGCCGAAGCTGGTCAGCGAACGGATAACTTCCGCCGCCCGCATGCGCGCGGGACAGGCCGCGCATTTCCGTGCCTACCAGAACGCTTTCCACCCCGCCTGCCGCCTTGGCAAGCGCCGCGCAATGCAGGATATGGCGGCGGAACGACCATTCATCCGGTCCATTGTAGGTAACCGTGCCGCCGCTGACGGAAAAATCCGCCGCCGTGGCCGTCCCTGTGAAACTTGCAACATCCGCCGCAACCGGACCCACCGGAACGATGCGCCCCCGCCAAGGGTAAGGGGCCTGCTCGGCGTCTCCATAGGGGTCCGGCAGACCGTTGCCCGGTGGCACGTCCATCATGATGAACGGATAAAGCAGCACCTCCAGACCGCGCGCCTTCAGATACTGAATGGCAGCAATCACGCTGCTGTCCGACGGAGTGCCGCCATAGGCGGGCCGTCCGTCGATGCGCGAGACCTCATCGGCCTCGTCCCGCTCAAGACCTGCAACACGCCAGACATCACCGTCCGTGACCGTGCCATTGGCTTCGACCTTCGGCCGGACAGTACAGGATCCGGCGCGCAGATCATCCCCGAACCAGGCGACAACCAGCGCAACGCGCTTGAGGTTGGGGCACAGCGCCAGCAGTTCTTCGATGGACTCATTCCAGTCAGAGGTGCTCGCGACCATATGGCGGTTAATGGGCCGCTGTTCGCCAGGGCCCAGCACTTCCGAGACCACACCCGGCGCATACGCAAATTCCCCCGCGCCTGGAATAATCGTGATTGCCCGGACCTGGTTTTCCAGCGGTTCGACCGGCCGGATGACCTCAAAACTCAATTGCGGCAAGCGGTTGCCGAAGGGTTCCAGATCAAGCCGTTCAAAGACGACATAGGCCGTGCCCCGGTAGGCGGGCGCCGTGTTCTGAAGTGCGGCAATCAGCGGATCGGGCATCTGATCGTCCGATCCATGATAAACCCGAAAGGTGATTTGCCGTGTGTCGAGCTCCTTGCCGTCCGCCCAGATCCGGCCGACCCGGGCGATTTTTCCTTCGCACAGGCCGACGGCGAAATTGGCGAAATAGCTGTAGGTGGTGACGGTCGCGGTGCTGCGGCTGCCGCCCGCCTTGCCACCCTGCTCTTCGGTGGTGACGACTTCCTCGAAGTTGGTCGCCCAGATCAGCTGCCCTGCAAGACGCACCCGGCCATAGACCTTCGGGATGGATGCGCCCTCGCTGGACGATTGCACGGAAAGATCCGCCAAGCGGCTGCCTTCAATGTCCCGTGAAGTCCCGCCGCCAAACAGGGACTGATCGATAAGATTTCCGGCAAGCGAGCCCGCCGCCTTGCCGATCACCCCGCCAATACCGCCCAGCCCAAAGGCCGCCCCGGCGGCCTTTCCGGCAGCTGCAAGCACAAGCGTTGCCATTAGTCATGTTCCTCCGGAAAGGTGAAACTTGCTGCGATCCGCCGTTGCCAGCTTGGCACCAGCGGGCTTTCGATCACCCCGACCCGCTCATAGGCATGGATGAGACGGGGGGCGGCTTGAAGCGAAGCACTCAGGATGCCGACATGTTTGGCCGGCATGCCGTCACGCCAGCGGAACACCAGAACGTCGCCGGGCTTTACTGCCTCCGGCGCGATCTCCAAGAGCCAGCGCCGTCCGGCCTCGATCAGTGTTTCGTGGCCACCGGTTTCCGCCCAGTCTGCCGAATAGGGCGGCAAGGCCTCAGGTTCGGCCCCATAGAGCGCGCGCCAGATACCGCGCAGGAGACCCAGACAATCGCTGCCCGCGCCCCGGCAACTTGCCTGATGACGATAGGGCGTGCCGATCCAGCGCCGCGCTTCGTCAAGAACCGCCTCCCGGCCGGTCCCCATAGCGTCACTCGACACGGGCGCTGCCATCGTTGAGGCCTGTGTTCCGGCTTGGATAGGACAAGGCGAAATCGCTCCCGGGCATATGAGGAAATCCCTGATAATTCAGATGATTGGCGAATTTCGATCGGCAGGTTTCCAGATCCTTGGGACAACCCGTACGGACCTCGATTTCCGTTCCGGGCGCCAAGGCTTCCGGCGCCGGTTGGAACAACGACAGAACGGATACGTCTTCTTCTTGCCGGTGACTGGCAACCTCGGATGCAAATCCGGCAAGCGGTCCTGTCAGGACCTTGACCCGGCCCCGGCTGAACCAGCCATTTGCATAGGCCTCCAGCCCGGTGATGCGCAGCCATTCGCGTTGGGCGACTGTCACCGTGGCCGTTGCCTGATAGGCCGGGTTGGTCATATCAACCTTGCACCGGCTGTCCCCAAGATCCGCATCGCAAATCCGGGCAAATACCCGCCCCTGCCGGCTCTCCAGCAAATGCGCCAGCCCCCGGATCTCGGCCCGGAATACCGCCCCCGCACGGCCGACCTCGCCGATGCGGGCGCGCCTCAGCAGAACATGATCCGATGGCGCCTGCCAGTTGACCAGAAAGACCCGAACGTCCGCATTGTCCCACAGGCCTGCTTCCAGATCCGTCTCTGAAAGCGCTGAGCTTTCCAGCGTTCCGGAGACATCCCCGCCGCCGGTGGCAAACTCCGGCCCATCGCTCATCGCCGATGGTGAAAGGCCGTTTTGCGGCTGGCAAATAACCCCTTCCACGCTCAAGGCCCGGTCGTGATCGGTAAACCCGAGCCGGACGTCATCTGCGCGCGTGACGATCCAGCAGGTTGCAAGGGTTGTAATCCGGCCGGCAAGATGCGCGGCCAGATTCGGTGGCAGAGTTTTCATGTCAGATCCGTGACTATCGTTGGTCATTTCGTGGAGAAAACGCAACTAATGCGCTTGAACCAACAAGTGTTTCTCGATCGCGATCACATTTTCACACCGCGTAATACAACCGTCACAATTTGTTATCAGGGTGAGCTCAAATAAAACGAAATAAATATACAAGTGCACGTGGTAAATGCTGCGGGATCACAACGGTTCCGCAGCCCCACACTTTTGCATACTGCACCAAATCACCAAGATATTTATCAACAAAACTACCTACTCCAGACGGATACTAGGATCCAACAAATCTGAGCGGGCACTCATATCCGGATCTCGACCAGTGGGATCGAGGGAATGTCGCCGGCTTCAAAATGGGTCAGGCTGAGGTCCAGGCGGTCGGTGTCGAACCGGACCGGCACATCGAACAGGAAACCGGCCGTGATCGCACTGCCGCCGGGTGGTGCGGCGGAAAACACGATATCTCCCGTCGACGCATCGACCTCAAAGTCCATCCCGGCGGTTTGTTCTGCTCCGGCCACTGCTACCCGCACACTGCTTGCAACCGGCAACCGGATGGCCCGGCGATAGGCCAGATCACCGCTCCCGTATGTCTTCGTTAAGGGAAACCGGACCGTGCTGCCGTCTCCTTCCCCGATGGACTGATCCACGGCTTGAGGCGGATTGCCCGCCATTGAACTCGCATGGTCAAAGGGATCGCGCAGGCGGAAGCCGTAAAGCCGGCCCCGCGCTTTCTCAAACAACGTGAGCACAGCCCTCAAGTCTTCAAGCGACCGGACTCCGGTTGCCGCATCGTAATGGCGGCGGCTGTCGGCCCAGCGGGCATTGCGGGTCTCATACCCGGTCGCCAGCGGAACAATTTCTGTCCGACGCTCCGGCCCGCCGAGCACTCCAAAGGCAATACTTCCCGGAAAACTCTCATTCAGAAAGGCGTCCATGAAAATCTCCGTCGCAAATCGGACTTTGATTGATCTGTCTCAAGGTGTTTGGAAGCTGGCGGCGGCACTTTGGGGGCCTCTAAAGGAGGCAAAATAGAATGAGTCACGTTCCTCACGAACTGCATGAAGAATTCCCGGACGCGGCAGACGCGCTCCACACATTGAAGACCACCGATGCCCATTTCGCCCGTCTGGCCGAAGAGTATCACACCATCAACCGCGAAGTGCACCGCATCGAAACCGATGTGACACCTGCATCCGATGAAGTTCTTGAAGACCTGAAGAAGAAGCGCCTTCACCTGAAAGACCAGATTGCCGCCATGCTTGCGGCCGCGGCAAACGCCGGTTCCTGAGCCCCTCCTTTTCAGGCCGGTGTTAGAGCCCGCGTCGTCCCCGTCCGACGGCGCGGGCCACCATCGCAGAGACCTGAGCTTCTGACCGCCGGAAACTTTCGGCATCCTGCGCAGTCACATTTATCTGAACTGCTGGCATGGGGGACCGGCCGCCCTCCGCGGACCTGACCCCCAGGTGCCCATCCGCCCCTCTGGCAAGGGGCAGAATTGCTTCCGGACCGGCTTCGCCCATCAAACCGGACACACCATTTCCCATACTGAACAGCGCCGGAGCGCCGACCACCCCGCCCTTGGCAAACGGGATAATTGTGTCGAAGAGGCTGCCTGCCGCCTTTTCCAAAGGTGCGAGCGCTGAATTCAGCACCCGGGACGACGCGGACAACGCGATCTTCTTGAAGACACTTTCAAGCGATTTGCCATCCACAAGGGCTGACTTGAGGCCGCCCACAAGACTGCGGGAAATGTTTTGGGCGCTGCGGTCGATCTCCCTCATCTTCGTCCGGAACTCCTCGAGATCCGCCAGCGGGACATCAAGGTCCAGATCACGGTCTGTCATGAGGTCTCCTTTCCTTGTGGTCGTCGGCACGGCCGCACGTTGCCGTGTCCGGATTGGTTCTGATCAGCAGCTCCAATTCGGATCGTTTGAGGCCATCCGCCGGGTGTCCAAGACCCAAAACAGCCTCAAGTTCCCGCGGCGTCGCCGCCCAAAACTCGGCCGGCGTCCAAGCCCAGCGCGTTGCAGTTATCCGCAAGAGCTCTGCCCAGGGCAGCATTAAGATGCTTCTGCCAGCGGTTCGCCGTCTTCCGTAGAGGGGGCACCAAAGGCAGCCGTCAGGAGGTCCGCCGTGATTGCGGCGAATCCGGCGACACCGCCAGCGGCCTGCATCATCGCCACCTGATCATTGGTGACATCGTGGCCTGCACCTCTCAAACCGGCCCCTAGCAAAACGATCATGTCGGATGCAGACAAGCTTTCCGGTGAAAACCTCTGAAGCAAGGCTGGAAGGCTCTCGCACTTGTAGGCCGCTTCCAGCTCGGCCAACGCGCCAAGCGTCAGAACCAACGTCCATGTCCGGCCATCGAGTTGGGCGGAGATCTCTCCTCGGAACCTGTTTGGCATCTAATTTCTCCCCGAATTGCACCCCTCAGACCGCGGTAAAGCTCACCTGCCCTGCGGAGGACAGCGCCAACTCGAAGGTCACCTCACCGTCATGACGGCCGGCATATTCCAGACTGGTGATTTGAAACTGGCCCTCCAGCGTTCCGAAGTCCGGAACGACAACCTGCCAGGGGCGGATGGTCCCGTCGAAAAAAAGCTGGCGAACGGCAGCATCACTCTGCGCATCCCGGAATAGACCCGAACCGGACAGGCTTGCTGCTCGGGTTCCAGCCCCTTCCAGAAGCTCACGCCAGCGGCCCGCGCTGTCAGATGTGGTTATGTCGACCGCGGAGGCATTGAGCGCCACTTGCCGCGCCCGAAGTCCCGCAACGGTGACGAACGTGCCGTTCGATTCAGCATCCAGTTTCAAGAGCAGATCACGTCCGCGCTGTGCGCCCATGGCGTTCTCCTGTCAGAAGGTCATCTCAGGTAAGCGGTTCGGTGACCGCCCTTAAAGAACTCGATGCCCGATATCCCTGTCCGCCGCGCAGCTTGCGGCTGAGCACGCTCGTTATGGTGAGGTTCACAAGCCTGTTTCCGGTCAAAGATACCGGCCCTGTCATCAGGACCTCAGCCGCACGGCCTGCAGCTTGGGCCGCCTCATCGCGGCTGAGCTTGCGGGAGAACACGCTTAAGGCCAGTGAATGCACCATACCCTCGCCGATCTCTGTGAGCAGCGGCCGGGTCTCCATGCTTTCAAGAACAAGATACGGAAAGGCACCCGCGCGCGGCGGTGTATCAAAAATCCGGTCCGGCCCGAGCAAACCGGACAGGACGCCATCAGCTTTGAGCAGAGAAAACAACCCGGCCCGGAGCGCCGTTTGAACGCCAGAAAGGCTCATGTGGTTTCCTCCTCTGCCTCACACAGAAGTTCCCGTCTCCGGCCTGTTGGATCGCAGACCGACAAAACCCGGAAAACGCGGGTACCGGAAAGGACCCGCCAGCCGCCAGAAAATCCGGGAAAGGGCCGCAAGCGGATCTCCCAGGTTTTGGAACTTGCCGTCCGGCTCTCCGCAAAACGCTCGCTCTGGCTTTTCAGGCGAAGCGCGGCAAAGACAGATCCGGCAGCTTCATAGGTTGTCGTGATCTCCCCCGAAGCGGACCGCGTCTCCAGCGGCCGCTGCAGGACAACCGGCACACGGTAAGCCCCGGCCCTCATAAGAGCGGCACCCGGACGGTGGACAAAAGCCGGTCGAGTCCTTGCGGCAGGCTGGCAATCGCGAGGTCCGTTCCGGCCTCCCGGTGTTCGAACCAATGCCCGGCCAGAAGGCGCACGGCCTGCCGGAAATTTTCCGGAACATCGGAGGCGGCCGCGCCATATCCGGCTGTGAAATCAATTTCAGCCGCCATCATGTCGGAGGCGGGAAGCCCGACCCCGAGCTTGATCATTACCCGTTCAGGCTGCGCGGAGCGGTCGAGTTGCCAATCAGAAGGCTGAAGCTGGGCCGCATTGCCATCGCGATCATAGACCGTGATCTGATCAACGGACTGCACCGGCGACACGGGCAGCCGGACAATACGGCCAACCGGCCAACCATCTAGGTAAAGTCGCCAGGACTGGGAAATCAGAGCGCGCCGGGTGGCCTGTTCGATGTGGGTGCGGGCGGCCTTGAGAAAGCCTGAAAGGCTGCTGTCCTCTTCGCCACCACTTAGCCGGAGATGCGCGCGCATTTCTTCGACCGCCACAGGTTCGGTGGCCGGATCATTCAAACGGATCGATGTCATGGGCGTTTCCCAAAAAAGAAGGCGCCGCAGGTCCAAAGGAGTGCGGCGCCAGTCTGGGGAGGAACGACCCTCATCGTTCATTTGAATGATGTGGGTCTGCTAGGTAAGACTTACAAGGCAAGAAAACGTGAGCCCTGTGTGACCTGTTTTATGCGGAGAACATCAAAAGCTTGATCGCATCATAGTCCTGAACACCGCCGCCGACTCGTTTTGTGGTGTAAAACAACACGTAGGGCTTTGCGGAATAAGGGTCCCGCAGGAGGCGCACGCCCATGCGGTCAACAACCAGATACCCTCGCCGGAAGTCGCCGAAGGCAATCGCGGCGGCATCATTGGCAATGTCCGGCATGTCCTCAGCTTCCGTAATCGGGAAATTCAGCAAGGTTGCTGCCCCGTCCACACCGGCAGGCGGCTGCCACAGGTAGGTCCCGTCGCCGTCCTTCAGCTTCCGGATTTCGCTCTGTGTCTTCCGGTTCATGACGAACCGGCCGTTTTGCCGGTAGCCACTCTTCAAGGAATAGATGAGGTCAATGAGCGTATCTCCGGCATCCGATGCCGGGAACGCTCCGGCCGCGCCGGTGGGCATCGTGCCGAGCGAACCCCAGGTCCAGCTGCTCTCCGCAACACGCGGTGCCTGGAGAAAACCAAGCGGCTTGTTGACGCCATCGCCATTGACAAAGGCCGCTCCCTCCTGCTCGGCAAAAGCGGCTTCGACCTCTTCCGCGATCCACTGATCCATGTCGACCGCGGCGTCATCCAGAAGGGTCGATGTCGCGGCAGGCATCGCATAGAGTTCCATCGCCGGAAATGTCAGCTCAGCCAGTTGCGGGCTGTTCGTCTGCGGCCGGGCGGCGGTTTCACCAACCCATCCGGATTGCGGGCCGGTCACGGCGAACGGTTTCTTGTAGGTCGAGGACGAGACCTGCCGGTTGCCGGAAATCGCCCGGATGGGGGAGACCTGCGACAAGCGGCGCATAATCCCGGCTTCCGTTTCCTCCGGCACCAGATATCCCCCATCCGGATCAGATCCGGCCGACAGGGCTTTGACTTCCAGCGGACGCAAGGGCTGTTCCCGGCCGGAACGCACATAGGCCTCAAAGGCTGCCTTATGTTCCAAGACCGCCGATGTCATCTGCCGCGGACCCTGCCTGCCGATCTGAGGACGGCGGCTTTTCAGGGTCAGATCATCCAGACGTCTCTGTGTTGCATCAAGAGCTGCATCCAGCCGGTCGAGTTTTTCCAGCGACACAATATCCGCGCTGCCCCGGCTTTCAATTTCCGCAAGGCGCGCATCATTGACCGCCCGGTAGCTCTCGAAAGTTCGGAAGAACGCGTCGAAGGTCCGGGCAACGTCATTTCCGTCTGAGGTATCGGGGGTTGGAGCAGCCGGTACCGGCGGCATTCCGCCAGGCATGTCCGCCTTGGTTTCCAGCGGCAGGTCATCGGGCGTCCAGTCTGAAGGTCCTGTCATCATGCATACTCCCTTGATCCAATGTGCGGTGTGCGTGGGGTTGATGTGTTCGGAGGCGGTGTCAAAAGCTGAACCCGCGCCTCGTCGACTTGCGGAAAGGTGACGAGGGAAATTTCCCAAAGATCGATGTCTTGCAGGATCCGGCCAGATCCGCGGTGCGGTCTGCGGGCGGTGCGCGCCTTGAAACCGATGGAAAGCCCGGAAAGAGCTCCTGCCCGGATCAGGCTCGCCGCCTCGAAAGCTGCAACAACGCCCGGGGCAAGGTCCCCTTCGGCCCATAGCCCATGTTGTGTTTCCATCAGCCGCGTCCAACGGCCGAGCGGGCGGGCCGGATCGTGCTGCCACAACAGCGCGACACGTGCCGGCGGACGCTGTTGGAGGCTCCTCTGGAACGCTCCGGGCAGCACCGTGTCCCCAGCGCCATCCGGCTTGCCGAAGACGCTGGCATAACCGGCAATCCGAACTGGGACACTTGCCGTTCCAGCCATCAAGCACCGCCTCCACGCGAGGGTTTGGCGTCTTCCCTCACCTGAATGGCCAGATGAAACAAACGGCCTGAAAAATCCCGGAAGACCGGCAAATGCTCGGTTCTGTGACCGGATGCTTTGGCGCCAAACCGCTGCAGCAGCGTTGTTTTCGAGCTGCGGGCACGGCACTGCGGTCTCCCGCTGTCCAGGGAGTTGCTTTGAAGGCTCATTCCGCCCTCCTTTTAAGATGTACTGGCCTTAAAGCGTTCCGAGCTCGGCGAGATAACGGTTCAGCCGGGCGACCTCGCTGACGAAGTCGGAAAAGCGCTGATTGGACAGGGCGAGCTCGCGGACGAGCACGAGGCCTATCAAGGTCGCCGTCGCAGCCCACAAAAACAGCGCGAGATGGGCTAAATCCCCGCGCGCCATGACGTGAGTGGTCAAGTCTTCAATCATCCTCAGCCTCCCCTGTAATGCCGCTCCGTGCGCCGTAGCCGACGGCCTGGCGTTTTTCGTCGTCCGACAAGAACGCTGCTGAACCGACGCGCCGCCACAAGGCCTCCCGCTCCGACGACAAGGCCTCGATCGCATCGAGATCCGGCTCCAGGCGCAAACCGTCGCCAAAAGCAGGTCCCAGCCAACTGGCAAGATGGCCGGCCGTGCGCCGCACCAACGGCAAGACCGCCCCGCGCCACAACGCCCGGCCGGCCTCCTGATAGTTGGCGTAGGTGTTGTCGCCCGGAATGCCGAGCAGCATCGGCGGCACCCCAAAGGCGAGTGCGATCTCCCGAGCGGCCTGGTTCTTGGCCTCGATGAAATCCATGTCCTTCGGGGTCAGCCCCATCGGCTTCCAGTCGAGCCCGCCTTCCAGCAACAGGGGCCGGCCGGCGTTACGCGCGCCTTGATAGCCGTCTTCCAACTCGGCCTTGAGGCGGTCGAACTGATCGCTTGTCAGATTAAGCGCATCGCCGGCGCCATAGATCAGCGCTCCGGAGGGCCGGGCGGCATTGTCGAGCAGCGCCTTGTTCCAGCTTGCCGCCGCATTGTGAATGTCGAGGGCCATCTGTGCAGCTTCAACCGGCGCAAAGCCGTAGTGATCGTTGAGCGGATGAAACAGCTTCAGATGCCGGACGGGAGCTGCCTCTTCTCCGTCTTCCGCTTCTGCCGGCAAGCGCACGGTGCGGCCCGCGGCGGTGTAGTCGAAGGCCTCCGGCCAGCCATGCGGACCGGGCACCACCTTTACCCGGTCCGGCCGGAGTGCATAAAGCTCCCGCGGCACGCCATCCACCGGCACCTGCTCCAGATAGGCATTGCCGGAGACCAGCAGATAGCCGTAAAGCGCCTCCAGAAAATCAGCGCCGGTTTCATGGGTATTCGGCCGGGCGAGCAGTGCCAGCAATGGATGTTCCGACAGCTCCCGATCGCCTTTAAAGAGCAGCAGAGGCACAGCGGCGGCCGTCTCCGACAGCAACCGGACCGCCCGGTGCACGACCGGGTTCTTTGCAAAACCTTCCCGGGCCAGAGCCGCATAGTCGCGCGGGCTCCAGACCGGCTGCGCCGTCCCCTGGATCGCGAGAAGAGGTCCGGTGCGGGAGGCTTTTTCCTCAAGTTCCGCTGCGGGATCTACACCCCAGAGTGATTCAAGTGCCTTTTTTAAGCGCATGAAATATCAATCCTTTCCGCGCCCGTTAAAGCGCCGAGTCAAGGCTTTGAGAAACCGATTCATTGTCTTGGCAAACTGATTCAAACGCGCCGCTTCGCACGGCCGGCAAAGCTGCTATTCTTTGCGCCTCCAGGAGGCAGGGCGTGAGATGACCAATCAGAACGTGATTCAGATCGAACGCGGTTTTCCGGTCGCCCCCACCGTTCTCTGGTCACTCTGGACAGAGGCTCAGCATCTGTCCGCCTGGTTCGGACCTCACATCTCTTTGGAGCCACGTGCGGGCGGTGCGTTCCGCGAAGTCTGGACCAACGAGGGCCACCAGACGATCACCTCCGGCACCATTGTCACGTTCGATCCACCCAAAACCCTCGCCTGGACTTGGGCGGATAACGATTGGTCTGGGGCGACGCTCCTGACACTGTCGATCCTCGTTGAGCGCAACGGTGCGCGTCTCACCCTCGTCCACAGCGGCTGGCGCGATCTTGCCGAAAACGCGTCCGGTTCCTTGCGCGACGCCCACGCGGCCGGATGGACCATGCACCTGGCCAACCTGGAACGCTATTGCCTGACGCTGCTCGGCAAGTGATGTTGCAGAATAAAGTTCACACCACTATTCAAGAAGCCGTTTTGACCCTCACCTAATTTTCCGAGATTTCCCGCTGTCTGATTTGTCCCGTTCCATCCGCCTCGCTACGGCTGCTGACCTTGCAGTACTCTCTGCCCTTTCGATCGAAGTCTGGCTCGATACTTATGCGCCCAATGGCATCACCCGACCGTTTGCGGATCATGTCTTGAGCGCCTATTCCGCCGAGGCTCTCGCTCAGGAACTCGAAAGCCCCGCCCGGATCTTCCTGGTCTGCCAACACAGCGGCTTTCTTCTCGCCTATGCCAAGCTGTCGCTCTCCCCGGAGATCCCGCCTGGAGCCACAGGCACGGCGGAGCTTGAAACCCTTTATGTCCGCCGCCACCACAAACGGCAGGGCATCGGCTCGGCCCTGTTCCATAGATCCATGGAGGCCCTCAGCGCCCACGGTCATGAACGGGTATTCCTCACCGTCTTTGAGCACAATCAGCCGGCGCTTCTATTCTACGATGCGCTTGGCCTTGAGCGCGAAGGCCGGTTTATCTTCCATTTCGAAGACCAATCCGCCCCGAACATCATCTTCGGCGCGGGAACAGTCTATAAAACGAAAAACTGCAGAGCCACTTCAGGTAATTTTTCTTCCAAAAGTGGAGTATAAACATATGGGAATCGGATTAATTCTATACTCGATATGCGCAAGCTTGATACTATTCACAATCATAGGCTTCACGAGTATTAGAATAACTCATCTCCACCAACCTATATCTTTCTTGGTGCTCCAGTTTATTTTTTTGATGTATACAATTTATGCATCAAAGGGACGGCGAATTCTTGCATTTTTGCTTAGCTTTTTTTGTTTTGCATTAGCTGTATTTACGAGCATCGTCATTACCTTAACGAGCATTCCAAAATAGCCCGCGCACCTTCGGCTCTGCCTTTGGCCCGAGCATCAGGTCTGAGACCGCCCAGACGAGCGCATCGAGCCGGTCGGGAGAGCGGCGGCTGGACAGCCCGCCAGGGCCGAAATCGGCCATCTCGTCTTCGAGCTCCGGAAACGTGCCTGCATGGTGCACCTTGCCCTGATCGTAGAGCATGGCGACCGGCTCGGCCCTTGAGAACTTGCCCCGGGTGGCCCGCACCTGTTTCACCGGCACGGACGGATCGGCGCTCGCAATCACTTGCGCGACCATGTCGCCGCCCTGGTTGACCTCGGCGATCAGGCAATCGGCCTTAAATCCGTGCCAGAGGCCGATGGCGGCTTCTGCCCAGTCGGCGGGTTTGGCCGGACGGCGGCTGCGGTCTGCAAGAACATACGCCTTGCCGTCGCTGCCGAGCCCGGCGGCGATAATGCCGCAAGCGTCGGACTTGGCCGTTGCCGTCACCGGCGGGTCGATGGCAATGACAATGCGCGTGAGATCCTCCGGTGCGGCTGCAACCCGCGCTCCCTCTAGTCCATCCCGCGACCATAGCGCGTCCGGCCGGTCCTCGATCAGTTCACCGTCCAGTTCCTGCCGGCCAAGGCGCGTGCCGCCATACCGGCCAACGACCGCCTCCAGGAACCCGGGTGCCAGAAACAGTGCATTGGCCTTGGTCGGAGCATGGGTGATGGCGGTCCCCGCCTGTTTCATCAGGCGTTTCAGGAGCGGCACCGGCCGCGGCGTCGTCGTGATCAGCTGGCGGGGTTTTTGGCCCAGCCTCAGCCCGAACTGCAACATGTCGAAGGTCTCCTCGGCATAGGTCCATTTGGCAAGTTCATCGCACCAGGCGATGTCGAATTGCGGCCCCCTTAAGGCCTCCGGGTCTTCGGCGGAAAAGGCCTGCGCCACCGCGCCGTTCGGCCATTCCAGCCGGCGGCGGCTCGGGGTCCATTGCGGCCGCTCCCCGCTGGGATGTACGGCCAGAAGTCCGGAAACCCCTTCGACCATCACCTCGCGGACATCCGCATAAGTCTCGCCGACAAGCGCGATCCGCCCGGCAAAGCCCGGTTCACACCAGCCGTGCCCGAGCGCCCGCGCCCGGATCCATTCAGCCCCGGCCCGTGTCTTTCCGGCGCCGCGCCCGCCCATCAGCAGCCAGACCGCCCAGTCCGTTTCCGGCGGCAACTGGTGCGCATGGGCAAAGACGGGCCAGTCGAAGGTCAGGAATTTCAGATCATCCGCTGAAAGCGCAGAGAGGACCGCCTCAATCCGCCCCAGCCTCGCACAATCGCTCAAGACGGCGCGCAAGTGCCGCGCGCAACTCCTCCCGGTCGTCAAGGTTGTCGCCCTCCCCGTCCGGTTCCACATCCGTTTTCAAGTCCATCAGGGCGGTCAAGGTCTTGGCAAGGCTCGCCAGGGTCTTCACCGTCTTGTCGATTTCCTGGATCCCGCCGGTTGGCGGCCCCGCGCCAGCCTCCTCAAACAGATCAGCGAGCCGCGCTTCCAGCTGGTCCATCTGCCCGGCAAACGCCCGGTAGAGCCGTGCGGCCATGTCCTTCGGGCTTTCCGGCGTTTTCTGCTGACCCACATCTCCGTCCGGCACTGCCCCATCTGCTGTGCCGTCCCAAACGGAACACCGCGGAGATCCGGGATCGAGGGGCCGGGGCGTTTTCACCCCTTCGGAACCTGTGGGTCCGCCCCTTTCGCCGGAGACTGCCGGGATGGTGCACACCTGCTGCTTCGACTGCCTCTTGCGTTTTTGCTTCAGCGCCTTTTCCCGCTTCAGCGTATCGGCAAGGCCCTGCCCCTGGAACCGCGCCTTCACGTTCGATCCCTCACGCTCGCTCACTCCGGTTCCCTCCAGGCACAAAAAAACCGGCGGATGCCGGTTGATAAAGTCACAGATCGGTTTGCTGTCTGGGCACCCGTCTCGCTGCGATCACTGTGCCGCCCCGGACTTGATCCGGGACCTGCCGTCAATGCTCTGGTCCCAGATTAGGTCCCGGCTCGGGGGCCGGGACGGCAGCTGGACTCAGACATCGGATTGAAGCGAACGTTGGTAGCAAGACCAAAGGTGCACCTATCGCCGCCCCGGACTTGATCCGGGGCCCTCGTCACTTTCCCGGCCATCCTATAGTCCCGGCATAGGTCCCGGCATGGATTTCAGTTCGGGGGCCGGTACGGCAGCGAGCTGGACCTCTGTCAAAAAACTTATCCACGCCCAACGAGCCCGTGAGATACTGAGGCCCATACGACTGAAAGCGGCCTTGCGGCAGCGGGACCTGGATAATCTGCCATCCTCTTACCCTCTCCCGCTTCGTTTTGCTCCCTCAACCCGTTCGGCCGATGCGCCCAACAAAAAAGGCCTCCACGCAATCGCCGGAAGCCTCAATCGATCCGCAACTTTGGGATCATGACAAAACCATGCCACATCACCGTTACGGTGTCAAGGAATATTTTCCTATTTTTGTGCGTGGCGTACCAGAAGCATGACGGATGAAGAAAGGCCAGCACAGAGCTACTCTAAAGATGAGATTTCGAACGCCTTTAAAACGGCGTATCAAGACTGGTATCTAAGTTTGCCGGAATATGAGGGGTCTGTCGAAGTAGATTCGACGCCAGATCGTCTATGTCAGATTTTTCTGCGTCATCTTGAAGTTTCACAGAAGTGAACATTGCGCAGTAACGGAGCCATTCGGAAATATCGTTCAACTCCTGCGCGCTGATCGTTACGCGAGGTTTGAAGAGTTTGTCAAAGTCTTTGAACGGGTCCGTGATATTCACTTTCCCAATGCTACGATCCTTGGGATATATGTAGTACCAGTGGGCGAGCTTGTGTCGAAAATCCGTGGTTTTGTCGAAAAACTTGATCACAGCAAGATAGGGGCGAAGGTTCGGGTGCTTCTCTTGTATAAGTAACTGAAGTTTCTTGGATTTAACCTTGGCAGACATTCCATAAACCAGAAGATTGCCACTTATTGTCGGCGTACCTGATATTTTAAGCAGCGCACAGGTAAGTGCGAACTCAGCGGAGGCGTAAGCCTGAAAAAATTGGCCGAGTGCGCCGTCAAATTCCGTATAGGTTGTTCCCATGTCAGGCACCGATAAAAAACGAGATCAAGAAAAGGGTGACGAGATCCTGAAGCGGATGCTCAAAACGCGGCCAAAACCGTCACAGAAGCCGAAATGTGAGGAAGGCTCGAGCAAAAAGGTCGATAACGAAGAATAGCCGTAAGTACCTAAAGGGTAGGCCAGAGCGCGGATATAACCTGGCAAACGTTGTCAATATCATTCATTCTGCGCGTATTTGCGTTTGGAGCCAAAAAGACCTCTCCATGCTGAATGTCTATGGACATACAGAGTTTATTTGCTGCTTGCCTATTGGATTCGAAATTCTGGTCTAAGTGCATTCTGGCAAGCGTTGCGACATACAAACCCATTTCTTTGCGTTTTTGCTTAGCTGCATCGGTTTCAGCGTCATCCATAGTCATGCGCAGTACAGCAGCACCAAATTGTTCCGTATTTTTGGTTGAGCCATGTACTAGGAGATCGGCGCGAACAGAAACTTCGACGCCAGCTATATTCAGCTTGTTTTGGTCGCGCGGCGCTTGGTGGAAGTCATAAGCCGCAAGTTGATTGTTCATTCCCTGCAGGGCATGCAGAACGTCAATAGAATGTCTAGCATCATCTCTCTGTAAATCCCTTGTTGCCGGGTCGTCTATGCGCTGCTGAAACATTTGTTCGGCATCAACCAGCCGATTAATGCTCCTATTTTGATCTGATAGGTAGCCGCAGATAGCAGGCCTGACATCACGGTAACGAATTATTGGGGGAGTTTGTGGAACCTTAGCGCGGCGGAGAATTCCCATTCGCGCCGTGTCAGAAGACACCATATATAGAGCGAGTTCGTTTACTGAAATTCTCGGGTTTGCTCTTTCTTGAATAGGTGAGCGTGTCATGGATGAGATCCTTGCATCTATCAGAATCGACAATCGTAATAGTATCCATATAGCACAACTTGCACGCCAGACGATTGTAGATGCTGGCGCGGAACACTTGGGGTTCGGTGGATATTTCCTGTTTGAAACGAGTGATGACCCCATGCGTCACGGAATAAACGTGCTCTGCCGAGTGGCGTCTATAGAGGCAGCATTTCGGATGATCGACATTTGGAAGAACAAAAAGCAAATCGCTGCTTGAGTTGCTTTATGCGGCCTCACATATCTACGGTTACAGTATTCGCTTTTGGATTGATCTAAACCTGCTTACTTACTGCTTAGGCGTGTGCGGCTTCGCCAATTCTCCGATAGGTCATGCGCTAAACCTGCGCCTATGATTAGCGGTTTGACCACTTCGTTCTTCATCGCTAGCGTCTTCTATCCACCCTATCCGCACACTCAAAAACCAAGTCCCAGAAAAATGACCGAAAAGATTGCCCTTGTGACCGGCGCGGCGCGCGGGATCGGTTTGTCGACCACGAAGCTCCTGATCGAAAAGGGCTGGAAGGTGGCGATGGTCGACCGGGACGGGGCGGAGCTGAAGACCGCGTCCGCCGGGATCAACGCGGGCTCAGCCTTCATCTATGATGTCTCAATCCCGGATAACGTCGATGAGATGATGACCAAGATCATCGAACACTTCGGGCGTCTGGACGCGGTGATCAACAATGCGGGTGTCGCCAATTTCGGGCCGATCGAAGAGGCGGATTTGAGCCTGTGGCGCACGGTGATGGCGACCAATCTGGACGGGGTTTTCATGGTCTCACAGGCAGCTGTCCCGCACCTGAAAAAAACGCGTGGAGCGATCGTCAATATCGGCTCGATTTCCGGCCTCCGCGCCTCCACCTTGCGGGTGGCCTACGGCACGTCGAAGGCGGCGGTCATTCACCTGACCAAGCAGCAGGCGGCCGAGCTCGGCGAATACGGCATCCGCGCCAATTGCGTGTGTCCAGGCCCGGTCCGCACCAAGCTCGCCATGGCCGTGCACACTCAGGAGATCATCGATGCCTATCACGATGCGATCCCGCTGAACCGCTATGGCTCGGAGGTCGAAATCGCCGCGGTCATCGCCTTCCTGTGTTCAGAAGAAGCCAGCTATGTCACCGGTCAGGTGATTGCTTCGGATGGCGGCTTTGACTCAACCGGCGTCGGCCTGCCCGCCCTGCGGACATAGGGCATCCGGTTATCGGTCGCTCAGAAAATGCGCCGCCACTTGGCGTTGGTGCGGCCGGTCGCGGTGTTCAAAGAGATAGATCCCCTGCCAGGTGCCAAGCAGCATTTCGCCGCCCGCGACCGGGATCGACAGGCTGACGGGCAAAACCGCGGCCTTGATATGCGCCGGCATGTCATCCGGGCCCTCCAACGTGTGCGTGAGATAGCGCATCGAAGGATCGCTCGCCGGCGGTACAAGACGGCTGAAATAGGCTTTCAGATCCACCTGCACATCCGGATCAGCGTTTTCCTGAATGAGGAGCGAGCAGGACGTGTGGCGCACAAACAGGGTCAGCAATCCGTCGCCTGCGCCGTCCTCCATAAGCCAGCTGCTGACGGACCGGGTGAACTCAAAAAGCCCCTGGCCGGAGGTTTTCAGGGAGAACAGGGTCTGCATTGAGAAAGTCCCGCCGATGGCCGCAATTGGATATGCTGCGTTTCTGACATGAATTTCAGAAGCGGACAATTTGCGCCGGTACCACCAAATAGACACAGCGTATTCTTCACATCCAAGGCGCCACTCCCTCACACGCCTGAACGCTGCCTTGACACAATACTCGCGTTGATTTCAATTCATAGCGCAATCAACTAATACAAGAATATATTTCGGATCAAAAATGAACCCAAAACCTATACTCCTCATAGTCTGGACTTCACTTATTTCTTTGGGATTATTTTATTATTATTTTATCAGAGAAAAAACAAATCCAATCAATCTCAACGCTTATACTACACAGTTGGATGTTTATTCCAAATATCATGCCTTTGCGCATCAATTTGGAACTTATGATTACGGTATCGTTCTGTTCGATACAAGCGCTGGGTCTATCAGCATTTTCCGTGCTGAAGGCAAAGTTGCTCAGGCGCCTCACTTCTCAAGAGATGGACAGTTTCTCTACTACGCCGAGACGCCCCTTAGCCACCGGATTGAACGACTCAGCGAGCTCAAACAAGAGCAGATGACCTCAACGCTGAAAAAATGCTCCGTTCATAACGGTCAATGTGAATCACTCCTTAGATTTACCGGTGAAATATCAAGTATTGCCGAGCTTTCCGACGGTTCAATCCTGTTCGCTGGAGGAGTGCCGGAAGTGCGGGCGGATCCCTTTTCCCCGGATGTAACCTTTCTAGGCTTCCGCAGATATGACTTCTATCTGGCAGTCACTTCAACAAACATCGAAAGGCTCAGCAGTTTTGAAGCCCACACGCTTACTTCCGCAAGTGTTGCTGGCAACACACTCGTATTCCAGGTTTTCCTAAACAGCGATTTTAGGGAAAAATACGGGAGACATGACAGCGAGATTTACCGCGCTGAGCTGATGAATGGTACAGCCGGGCATCAACTTGTCTTTTACCCGGAAGAGCCGTTTTTAACCTACGGCGACAGATTTGACTTGGGACCGGATATCGCCCCGGATGGCAAACACCTCGTATTCCAATCGGCGCGTTCGGGAAAAGGCGGATACATTTACGATTTTGTAGTGGCTGAGTTGCCGAGCAACGCCGTTACGAATGTGATTGTGACTTCACAGAAAGCGAATGCAAATGCTGTCTCGCGGGCTGTCTTTAGCGACAATCAAACGCTGAACTACATGTCACATGGCCAACAATCCTACCAGTTCTGGAGCAGAAAAATTGATGGTGAAACCACTAATCTGGTTGCAGAATTGAGTTTTGGAGACCTGAAGCAAGCTTTCGTGGAATAAGCCTGTCATAATTGGCAAAAAAATCGGCTACCGGTACTTGTCGTGGATGGCATCATAGGTGCCATCTGCGCGCATTTCTGCCAAGGCTTCATTGAAGGGGCCGATCAGGTCCTCAACGCCCTCATAACTCTTTGAAAAACAAAAGTGGAAATCCCGGGTGGTCAGCGCGATGAATTCAAACTGACCGCTCATCTCTTCGCGGCGGATGATGTACTCCGTCGGTTCCCGCGCGCCCATCAGATAATCAAACCGGCCGGCCGCCAGCATCTTGAGGCCAAGCTCGGTCGTTTGTGCTTCGATCGGTTTGGCGCCCAGGTTCTGCAAAACCGCCAGGCTTTCATATCCCGCCATGGACGCCACCGGCTGACCAACCACATCCTCAACGGTCTGAATGTCCGGCCCCTCATGCGCTTTTCGGACGAAAAAACCGTTGGTGAAGACACTGATCGGGTCCGAGAAAAGAATGAACCGCTCCCGGTCGGGATGATAGGCGCAGGTCAGGATGCCGGCCGCCCGGCCCGTCTCCGCTTCGTTCAGCGCCCGCTTCCAGGGCAGGAACAAGATGTTGGCTTCAAAGCCCATGCGGCGGAAGGCTTCGGTGGCGACTTCATAGTCGAACCCGCGCAGACCGTCCTGCTCAACAGCCATTTCGTAGGGCGGATAATCTTCGGTGACAATGTCGATGCGCGGCGTTGCCAGTACCGGGCCGGACACCGCAAAAGCAAGACCGCTCACGACCGCAACGGCAGTCACTGCGCGCCGGGCCAAGCGCAGCGCTGTCATCGAACTCAGTTCCAGGGCCATGCATTGCCTTTTCTGCTTGTCCTTCAGAGAATCCCTAAATCCCCTGCCCTTAACAAAACCGGAAATTCATTCCTCAACATGTCATTGATTTGATAATGCCCCAACGGTAGCTGACACTTTCCAGATATTTTGAAGATTTTACACCTCTTCCTGATTGCAGAGTGGCCAAAAAACATCCAAAAGAGGCACCTTCCTATTGGGAATTTCACCAATGAGCGCTTCAAAGCCGAAAATCCTGATTGCCACGCTCGGAACCCGCGGCGACGTCCAGCCCTATGTGGCGCTTGCCGGTGAACTGGTGCGTCTTGGTGCCGACGTCGTTGTGGCGACGGGGCGCGGCTTTGACACGATGATCGGCAAGGTGGGCGCGCAGCCGCGCGCGGTTCCAATTGATTTTGAAGCCCTCTTGGGGGACCCGGTAACGCGAGAGGCGATGTTCACCTTCCGCGGCAAGATCAAGGTCGCCCGCACCACCATGGAAGATCAGAAGAAGGTCGTCCGGTGTTTGTGGAGGATCGGTCTGGAGGAAAAACCGGATCTGATCCTCTTCAATCTCAAGGCAACGGTGATGACGCTGGTGGCCCGGCGGCTGAATGTCCCCGCTTTGCCGACGGCGCTTCAACCGGTCGTGACGCCCACCGGGGATTTTCCGGTCTCCCTGTTTGGATTGCCCTCACTCGGTAAACTGGGAAACCGTCTCAGTTATCTGGCTGCCCGCAGACTTATGGCGCTGGGTCTGTCTCCCATGTTGAAACCGCTGCGCGCCGAAGCAACCGCGGAATTCGAACACCCCGGCGAAATGATCGACGGGCATATGCCGGATGGCTCCAAAGCACTGTGCCTGCAAGGGTTTTCATCTGCGCTGGTGCCGAGACCGAAAGACTGGCCGGAAACGTCCTGGCTGAGCGGCTATTGGTTCATGCGGCCCGCAAACACCTACACACCAGACCGCGAGCTGATGCAATTTCTGGAGGACGGCCCGCCGCCGGTCTATATCGGCTTTGGCTCCATGCCGAGCCGGAACCCGGAAGAGCTGACCCGGCTGATCATGCGCTCACTCACCCAGACCGGACTGAGGGCCGTTTTGGCGCGCGGCTGGGGCGGCCTCACCGGGCACACCCTGCCGGAGGTCTTGAAGGACAAGGTGTTTTTGATCGACAAGGCCCCGCACAGCTGGCTGTTTCCAAAATGCAGCAGCATCATCCACCATGGCGGTGCCGGGACAACCCATGAGGCCTTGCGCTGGGGCAAACCCTCCCTTGTCTGCCCGGTCTTTGCCGATCAGCCTTTCTGGGGGCAACGTGTTCATGCCGCTGGCGCTGGTCCGGCCCCGATAAGCCAAAAGAAACTCACGACAGATTTGCTGGTGAAGGCGCTCTATGCGCTGGATGCTCCGGCCTACGCAATAGGTGCCAAGGCCGCCGCCGGTATCATGGCGCTCGAGCCCGGAGCAGAGGGCGCGGCAGAGGAAATCATGTCCCGTATTCCTGCCGTTCGTGCATCGGCAAAAAACGCCTGACTTCCGTGTTTCCCGGCCTAAAGCCCACCGGGAGGATCGTAATTCAAAGTATGCGGCTCAACATGCGTGCGCCGGATGTGCTCATAGTTTTCCCGATATTCCGGTGATTTCCGAACCCGTTTGATCTCATCATAAAGGGCAGAAACAACCTCCGGGTTGTTCTTGGCAAAGCCATGTGAAAACAACAGGTAGTAATGTTTTTCGTCCAAGGGCGGTCCTACTTTTCGAACCCGTCCGTTCAGCTCCGGCGTTTGTTCGATCAAGTGATCTGCGTGTGCGGTAAGCGCCGCGACACCATCCAGGCGGTCGCGCAGAAGGAGCTGGAACAGTTGACCGAGCCGATCGGCCTTGAAAACCCCGATGCCCTGATTTTGAAGCATTGTCACAATCGAATAGCCGTAGATGGCTCCAATATCACCGGACAGATTTTCAAACTCCGACCCAGTCCAGCCGACATTCGATTCTATTGGAACGTAGAGCGAATAACTGTCAGCGTGCAAAGCTTTTGAAGTATCCGGACGGTTGTCCACCATCGGATAGACCCCAAGGTCCATGCGGCTCACCTCGAAGCTGGCCGAAAAACACCCGTCGATGGCGTTCGAACCGGCCTCGTTGAGGCAGCGCCTCCAAGGCACGGGCCGGAGATCAACCGCATAACCCAGATTTCGGGCCGCCGTCTCTATGAGGAAAATGTCGGCCCCGGTCCCATCCGGCAGTTGCCAGGGAAAGTACTCTACGTTTTCCAGGCCCAGAACAAGTGTTTGCGCCGAGGCTTGCCACGCACTGACGGTCAACATGGCCGCGGTTATCGCGCCTAACACTCGTTTCATGTCACCTCATCGCAGACGTTGCCCAAGACCGTTATTCGGAGTGCCGGACCACCAATGAGTGGGTCAGCGCTTTCGGGCTCAAATTTGTTCCGTGATTATTTGGGATGTGGCCAAGGGCCTGCAATCGGCATATTTCTCAATGCTATAAAATACAGACACTCTGAAGCGCGATGCATGTTCTGAATCGTGCGGCCAAGCTCATCAAAGATGAGATGCCCCCTTTCCTTTTGACAAGGAGACTGACTAGACTGCCCCTCAGGATTGCCAGAGGGAGAATGTCTCTTGTTTCCAGCCCGCTATACGGTGTTTGCGCTTTGTAGTGCAGCCGCAGTTGTGACCTTCATCCTCAGCTTCGCAGTCAACCCTCATATCCTTTGGGTTTTTGCGGTTTTTGCCGTCCTGACCATTGTCGGCATACTGGACGTTACCCAGACCAAACATGCGATTTTGCGGAACTACCCGGTCGCCGGCCATTTCCGCTTCATGTTCGAAGCCATCCGACCTGAGCTCCGGCAGTACTTCTTTGAAAGCAATCAGGATGGTCGGCCGTTCTCCCGCGAGCGCCGCACCATGGTCTATGACCGGGCAAAGGACATCGAAGGCGTGCTCCCCTTCGGCACCGAGCTTGACGTCTATGACATCAACTACGGCTGGGTGAACCATTCGGTCTGTCCGCAATCCCATGGGAAGGTCGAAGAACTGCGCGTCGACATCGGCGGTCCGGAGTGCAAACAGCCTTACTCCGCGTCGATTTTCAACATCTCCGCCATGAGCTTTGGTTCGCTTTCTGGCAACGCCATCCTGGCGTTGAACAAAGGTGCCAAGGCGGGCGGCTTCTACCATGACACCGGCGAGGGCAGCGTTTCCCGCTACCACCGCGAAGGCGGTGGCGATCTGGTTTGGGAACTGGGCAGCGGCTATTTTGGTTGCCGCGCCGACGATGGCGGCTTTGATCCGGAAAAGTTCAAGAAACAGGCCGCCGACCCACAGATCAAGATGATCGAAATCAAGATGAGTCAGGGCGCAAAACCCGGCCACGGCGGCGTTCTGCCCGGCGCCAAGGTGACCGAGGAAATTGCGGAAGCGCGCGGTATCCCGGTCGGCAAGGAATGCATTTCACCAGCGAGCCATTCTGCGTTTTCGACACCGATGGAATTGCTGTACTTCATCAAGACTTTGCGCGAGCTTTCCGGAGGCAAACCTGTCGGCTTCAAGCTGTGCATCGGACACCGGTGGGAATTCATGGCGGTCGTCAAAGCGATGCTCAAGTCCGGGATCAAACCGGATTTCATCGTTGTAGACGGTGCGGAAGGTGGCACGGGGGCCGCCCCCGTCGAGTTCGCCAACAGGCTCGGTACGCCGCTGCGCCAAGGGTTGGCGTTCGTTCATAACAGCCTAGTCGGCGCAGGATTGCGCGATGACATTCGCATTGGCGCGAGTGGTAAACTGATCAGCGCTTTTGACATTGCCGGAACCATGGCACTTGGCGCGGACTGGGTGAACTCGGCCCGCGGCTTCATGTTCGCGGTCGGCTGCATCCAATCGCAGAGCTGCCATACCAACAAGTGTCCGACAGGCGTCGCAACCCAGGACCCGAAACGCCAGCAGGCGTTGGATGTTCCGGACAAGGCCACCCGGGTTGCGAACTTTCACCGCAATACCATCAAGTCGCTCGTTGAGTTCACCTCTGCAGCCGGGCTGTCTCATCCACGGGATTTCAAGCCGGAGCATTTCTATCTTCGAGCTGGTTTGCGGGAAATCCTGCCGGCAAGCGCTGCGCTAACCTGGCTGAAACCGGGCGCTTTGCTCGACCCAACCCACGATATTGCGGGGTATTCCACCTATTGGGCGATGGCCGATGCCGGCAGTTTCGAACCCGCAAAATCCCTTGAAGTTGCCAAGGCGCAGTATCACCATCACCTCGGTCATCACTGATTCGGTGGTTGAGCTTGCTTCGAGGACATTCGTCAAGATCATCAATCCTGGAGAAAGCGCCCTCGTCCTTGAAAAAGGCCATGCTAAGCGGCCACCCGCGCGGTTCAATCGCCCAGGCCAAGATGCATTATATCTGAGCCCGGATGAGCCCAGCGCGCGTGTTGCGATCGGTCAATATGTCACTGCCGATGACCGGGACCGGGAGTTGATCACGCTGGCTGTCAGTGCCTGCCAGTTGCTGGATCTGCGCGATGAGGGCCACTCGGAGCTGTATGAACTTGCACGCCAGCCCTGGATCGCGCCGCTGAAAAACGGCGTTGAACCGCCATCATGGATTGCAGCAGACCTGATCCGGGCATCCGGTTATCACGGGCTAATCGACCCGTCCCGCCGCCGTCCGGGCCTTTGGCATATCACCTTGTTCGAGTGGAACAAACCAGGCGCGCCGAGCGTTTCTCACGCGGAGCGGGCAAAAACCATCCGGCTTGATCTCGGGTTCATGTGACGACTTTCCGCGGTGTATCGCGTTTGACGGAAGCGGCTAAAATTGGATCAGATTGGTGCCATTCATCCCAAAAGCGAAAATGCCAACCACCCAGGTGTTCTTGAACGGCTCACCTACCCGGTGCCCTACCCATCAACAGGCGGATTGACCCAGTCCGATGGCGCGAAGGGTTTTTCAAGAGCGCGCTCCACCAGTGGAAGATGGTCCTGACCGTAAAACGGATCACCATCGACGATGTAGGTCGGTGATCCGAAAACCTGCTTCTCCTTGGCCCACCCGGAGTTTTCCACGAGCTTGTTCTGAACGCTCGGGCTTGCAGCTTCTGCCAGCAACTCCTTGGCGGCGAACCCCAGTTTCACCGCCAAAGCCTCAAGGGCCGTACGGTCTGAAAGGTCCAAATCCTCATTCCAGTGCGCCTCCAGAAGTCCGTGAGCCATCCGATCGGTGTCTTCGCCGGTCTCGCCCAGCGCGATGATCATGCCCGAGGCCAGGCTGTAGTCCGCATCATGAAAGGTCGGGCGCTTGCGGATGATCGGCACGGACCGGTACTCCGCCCAGCGCTCAATTTCGCGCCCGAAGAAATAGTCGACATGTGCCTGTGTGCGCTGGCGGAAGGCCGGACTTCTTTGAGCCACGACGACAGGCGACAAAAGCACCGGCCGATGTACCAAAACCGCGTTGTGATGAGCGCAAATCCGCATGACCTCCGAGGAACCGAGATACGCAAATGCGGAATGCGCGGAATAGACATATTCGATAGTTGCCATGCCGTAGGGTCTTTCTTTCGCGATAGGCGGTTCGAAAATCTGGAGTGACTTTGGGGATCAGATCCCGCGCGACAGTTTCGTAGCAAAGTCGCTGGCCTCGTGGGACCGCACGAGAGCGTGCCGGACCAGATCATCGAAATGCCGGGAAAACAGCTGGACGTGACGTGTGTTGGAAAAAGTCAGATAGCGCTGCCCCAGATACAGCGCAGCCCATTTTTGGCCAAACACCGTAAACGGGGCGGAAAACCGGTCGCTCGCACCAAAAAGATGCAGCCTGAGAGACGGGTAATATCTTTCCAGGGTTTCGCCCATGACCTGCAGCTGCTCCCGGCGCACGGCATCCGGCAAATCCGACCACATGCCCTCGCCCCGGGCAAATGCCTCCAAGGCCTCTTTAGAAACACAGATTTCCGTGTCCGATTCTGCGCGGCTCAACAGCGCCTGTTGATCGCGTGTACCGGTGATGGCCTGTCCGGGTGTCCGAAAGGTTTCACCAGCATATTCGTGCGCCAGAACGGCCTCTGTCTTCAAGACATCCGGCAGGTTCGCCGGAACATGACGGATCTTGGCGCCAACCGCGTCCCGGTACCAGGCGAGCAAATGCACATCGACCGGGTGACGTTCGGTTTCGGCCACTTGAACGGCTTGATCGAGGATTTCCGCGGCCGCGCCCTTGTGCGCCGACAAGCCCAGAAGCCAATCGGCGGACACACTTAGGGCGGATGCGATAGCCGCAAGCGCCTGACCGTTGGGCAGGCGTGGGCTCTCTTCGGACAAAAGCTGGGAAACCGTCGACCGGTCAAGCTCAGCTGCGCGCGCGAGGTCTGAGCGGTTCAGTTCCCGCTCTCTGAGCGCCGCGCTCAAACGCTCGCGAAACAGTTCGGCCCGGTCTCTTTTGTCCATGTGGTGTGGGTACCACAGCTGTTGAGGCAAAACCACATCGGTTGCAAAAACCAACAGAGTGTCGTTCGAACTCAGGCGTCAAACACGTAATTCAGACTGTCACATCATCCGGTGATGCAGGTCGAACATGATCCAGAGACTGCCGCCGACCATGATGCAGATCAGAACGGCTGCGAAGGCCAGAAAGAAGAGGTTCTCCCCCGGGGTCGACCTGAAATTGAGGTGCAGGAAAAACACCAGGTGCACCAGCACCTGGATGACAGCGGCCGCTGCAATCACACCGTAGACCGCCGGTCCGGTGAGCGCGCCCGTCCAGACCAGGCCGAAAGGGATTGCAGTCAATACGATCGCGAGTGCAAAGCCTGTCAGATAGGTGCCAAGGCTGCGATGTTCTGTGTGGTCCGTGTGGTCCATGTCAGCCTCCTACATCACACCGGGCAGATAGACGACCGAGAATATCCCGATCCAGACAATATCAAGAAAATGCCAGAACAGCCCCAAACGGTTGAGCCGGGAGCGGACCGGCACCGTCAGGCCCTTGGTCATGACCTGCCCGATCATCACAAGGATGCCGATCGATCCCATGGCAACATGTGCGCCGTGCATCCCGACGAGCGTGAAGAATGCCGAGAGGAACCCGCTGACGTCAGGCCCTGCCCCTTGCAGGATCATGCCACGGAATTCCAGGACCTCCATGGCAAGGAAGCCCAGACCAAGTCCAAGAGTAATCAGAAGCCAGAGGATGACAGCGCGCCCATGCCCCTTGTCCATGGCCAGACTGGCAATGCCGAAGGTCAGACTGGAGACCAAAAGCAACGCGGTCTCGATGGCCGTGTGGCTGAGGTCGAAGACCTGTTGCGAAGTCGGGCCGGCCGCCGAATTGCCGGACAACACCACGTAAGTCGCAAACAGCAGTGCAAAAATGACGGCATCGCCCATCAGGAACAGCCAGAAGCCGAATTCCCGTCCGCGAAGCGAATGATGCTCTTCTTCCTCCAGGCGGTCGGCGTCATTCCTGATGGTCAGCATCTTACTCATAGCGCTCTCCCCGAAAGCGCCATTCCGGACGCGGCGCCGCGCGGCTCAAAGTCACGCATGTCATGCATGTCAGCCGGTGTGATCCCTGAGAGCCAGGCGGTCTCAATAGCCTCAACCTCGGCCGCTGACATCACATACTCACTGTTGTCATCGCAGGCCAGGATCCCGATGCACACTAGACACAAGACCAGCATCAGCACCGCCAACCACCAGATGTACCAGACTGCAGCAAATCCCATAATGAAGGAGAGCCCGCCCAAAACAACGCCGAGCCCGGTGCTTTTCGGCATGACAATAGGCTCGTAACGCTCCGGTCTCTGATAGGCGCTGCCGCGCATCTTCATCTCATGGAATGCATCAATGTCGGTGACTGTTGGAACAACCGCGAAATTGTAAGGCGCGGCCGGGGACGACGTCGCCCATTCCAAGGTCCGGCCGTTCCACGGATCCCCGGTGATGTCGCGGGACGATCCCCATTGGCGCGCGGAAACATAAAGCTGAATGCCAATACAGATGATGCCGCAAAGCACGAATACCGCGCCCAGCGCGGCAACCACCAGGAAGGGTTGCCAGGCTGGATCCGCGTAATGCTCCATCCGCCGGGACATGCCCATGAACCCAAGGGCATAAAGCGGCATGAAGGCGAGATAAAACCCGATAAACCAGAACCAGAAGGACCGGATGCCCCATTTGGCGTCCAGCTTGAACCCGAAGGCTTTTGGGAACCAGTAGTTCAGCCCTGCGAAATACCCGAACAGAGCGCCGGGAATGAGCATGTTATGAAAATGCGCCACCAGGAATGTTGAATTGTGCATCAGGTAATCGGCAGGCGGCAAAGCCAGCAACACGCCTGTCACACCGCCGATGACGAAGGTCACCATGAAACCGATGGTGAACACCATGGCCGGATGGAACTCGATCCGCCCCCGATACATCGTGAACATCCAGTCGAAGATCTTCACGCCTGTGGGCACGGCAATAATCATCGTGGCTATGCCGAAGATGGCATTAACATTGGCCGAGGCCCCCATCGTGAAGAAGTGGTGCAGCCAGACCGTGAAGGAGAGCAAGGCGATGCAGGCGGTCGCATAGACCAGCGATGTGTAGCCGAAGAGCCGTTTTCTGGAGAAGGTCGCCACCACTTCGGAGAAAATGCCAAAGGCCGGCAGGATCAGGATGTAGACCTCCGGGTGCCCCCAGATCCAAAGCAGGTTGGCGAACATCATCATGTTGCCGCCGTCCCCATTTGTGAAGAAATGAAAGCCCAGGGTACGGTCCAGCCAGAGCTGCAGGGCAACCACGGTCAGCGCCGGGAAAGCAAAGACAATCAGGATCGAGATGCAAAGTGCCGTCCAGGTGAACATGGGCATGCGCATATAGGTCATGCCCGGACAGCGGTTCTTCACAATGGTGACGATGAAGTTGATCCCGGACATGGTGGTGCCGACGCCGCTTAAGGTCAGCGCCCAAATCCAGTAGTCGACGCCAACACCGGGACTGTATTCGATGCCGGAATACGGCGGATACCCCGTCCAGCCAGCCTGGGAAAATTTGCCCACCACAAGCGATATCAGGACCAGCGCCGCTCCTGCCGCCGTCAACCAGAGACTGACGGAATTCAAAAAAGGAAACGACACATCCCGGGCGCCAATCTGCTGCGGAACGATCAGGTTGATCAGACCAGTCAGAAATGGCATCGCCACGAAGAAGATCATGATGGTGCCGTGCGAGGAGAAGATCTGCTCAAAATGCTCGGGCGGCAGATAGCCTTCGTTGTTGAGCGAGATCGCCTGCTGGGCGCGCATCATCAGCGCATCGACAAAGCCTCGCACCAGCATGATCAATGCGAGCACGACGTACATGATGCCGATCTTCTTGTGATCGACACTTGTCAGCCAGTCGGTCCACAGAACCTTCCAGGCGCGCAGGTACGTGATCAACAGAAAGGCTGCGATCCCGCCGCCAACGGTCACGGCTGCCCCGCCCATGGCCACCCAGCTGTAAAAGGGCAGCGCTTCAATCGTCAAACGTCCCAGCATCAGGCAGCCCCCCGGCAAATCAGTTCCGCAGCTTCGCTTTCCAGCGGGCCGACAATCGGCGCGTATTTGCGCAGGATCAGGCCAAATAGGTTCGGCTCAACACTTGAATAATAGGCGACCGGATTGGCAACGCTCTGTTTGGCGACTTCCAAATAGGTCTTGGCATCCAGGGCATCCGGCGAACCGGTCACCTTGTCTTTCCAGGCGCTGAAGTCCGTCTCTGTCAGGGCGTGCGCCAGAAAGTGCTGGTCTGAGAAACCGTCGCCGGAATACATCGTATTGCGGCCCTTGAACGTGCCCGGACCATCGGCAAGCAGGTTCATTTCCGTCCGCATGCCCGCCATTGCATAGATCTGACCGCCGAGCGCCGGGATCATCAGCGAGTTCATCACGGTGTCGGAGGTGATTTTGATGGACAGGGGCCGATCGGCCGGAAAGGCCAGCTCATTGACACTGGCAACACCCAACTCCGGATAGACAAAGAGCCATTTCCAATCGAGAGCGATTGCCTGAACTTCAAAGGCGGGCTTGTCCGAGGCAAGCTCCTTGTAAGGATCCAGCTTGTGCGTGTCGCGCCAGACCAGTGTGCCGAGAACGATGATGATGGCGGCCGGAACAAGCCAGACAACGGCCTCGATTTTCCAGGACCCCTCCCACTCCGGCGTATAGGCCGCACTGCTGTGATGCCGCGACCGGTACCGGTAGACAAACAAGAGCGTGAGGAGGATGGCCGGGATGGCAACGATCATCATCAGCCAAAAGGCCGTGAATAAAAGATCTCGCTGCGCGAGAGCGATCGGTCCTTGCGGATAAAGGATCGGGGCCTCGGAGAGCGCACAACCGGAGACGAGGAAAGCAAGAGCTGCCGAAGTTCCTATGTTCCGGGCCCAATGCAGAGGCGTACCAGATCCACTCACACCAACATCCCCCGCAGGCATTGCCGGGTCCTTGGGCGGGTTGATGAATGACTGCCGCACCAACGACTTGAGGCAAAACGATTTGATTTGAAAAGACTATGCCGCAGATTCTTCCGGCGCAAGGCGTTGGCGCGAGCGAAGGGTCCTTTTCGATTTCCGGGCGAACGTCATGGCAACAGGGTCAACAAAATATTAAGCACCTGACAAAACCAAATCCAAGTACATATAAGTACTTTTTACAGTTTTTCTTGTCAAACGAGCCTTTGACGTTGAACTTCCAGTTTCATCAAGCATAATCGAATCAATACCGTTACGTTATATCAATAATTTCTGAATAACGGTGGTCCTCTGTGTTTTTACTAAGAGACCGTATGAGCTGTTTTTCGGACACAAGGATTTCGATGCATTGCGGGCGATAACGAAAAAACTTCAAGACTTTGCCCGATGGATGATCATCGATCCGAGGGATACCGAACTTGCGCAGGCGCAGTGCCGGGAACTGAACTCGCAAATCCCGCTCCTCTATCTTTTGCTGATGGTCAATGCAATTGCCGTTGCCTACACGCACCGCGACGTTGCACCCGGTTATGTGACAATCGGTGTTCTCATACCGATGCTGATTTTAACAACATTCAGGCTGCTCTCCTGGGTCCGGTCCAGGGGTATCGAACTCGGACCACAACAGGCGGTGCGCAAGTTGCGGCAAACCGTTGTTTTGGGAAGCATGGTCTCGATTGTCTACATCACCTGGTCCTTGAGCCTTGAAAGCTACGGCACTGCGATCGAGCAGGGTCACGTTGCCCTTTTCATCGCGATCACAGTGATCGGCTGCATTTTCTGTCTGATGCATTTGCCGCAAGCAGCCATCATGGTGATGCTCATCGTGACGGCGCCCTATCTGGTCTATTACCTGAGCAAAGGCCAGGATGTTTATTCGGCGATTGCCATGAACATCTTTCTGGTGTGCCTGGTTATTCTGAAAGTGCTGCTCAACGGTTACGAGGCCTTTTCAAACCTGATCAAGTCCCGATCCGAACTGGCAGCCAAACATCAGGAAACGGAACGTCTCAATGCGGAGAACGAGCGGCTCTCCCAGACCGACTTCCTGACCAACTTGCCCAACCGCCGGTATTTCTTCAACCGGCTCGACCGCCAGATCGAGAGCGTTGCCGGAACCGATGCCGTCTTTGCCGTCGGCGTGATCGACCTGGATCAATTCAAACCGGTCAACGACACTTATGGACACCAGGTCGGCGACCAGCTGCTCATGGCCGTTGGCGACCGCATGGAAGCGCTTGGGGTACAGGATCTGGAGATCAGCCGGCTGGGCGGAGATGAATTCGGTCTTCTATATCTTGGACCGCCGGAAACAGCCGCCGATGTTGCAAAGGCGCTGTGTGAGAGCCTGCAACAGCCGTTCAAGATTGGCGAGATTTCCGTTGCAATTGGAGCCTCTTGCGGCATCGCGTTTTATCCGGATGCCGGCACAACGACCCATATGCTGTTCGACCGCTCCGACTACGCACTTTACAATTCCAAAACAACGGCCCGCGGTTCGGTCACCGTCTATTCGGCTGATCACGAAGCCCGTATCCGGTCGGAACGGGCCATCGAAAGTGCCCTGCAATGTGCCGATATTGCAGCCGAGTTCGAGGTCCACTTCCAGCCCTTCGTCGCGCTTTCGAAACAGACCATCATCGGCTTTGAGGCCCTTGCGCGCTGGAACAGCCCGGAACTTGGCCGCATCCCGCCGGACGTCTTCATTCAGGTGGCCGAACGAACCGGTCAGATCCAAAGGCTGACCATCCAGCTCTTTTGCATGGCGATCAGGCAGATCGAAGCGCTGCCTGATACGCTGCGCATGTCCTTCAACCTGTCAGCGCATGACATCACGTCCCATGAAACGGTATCCAAACTGCTGGATATCATCGCGGAGCGCAAAGTAGATCCGACACGGATCACGTTCGAGATCACCGAGACCTCGGTCATTGGAAGTTACGAGGCGGCGGAAGCGTGCTTGAAGCGTTTGCAGGATGCCGGGTGCCGGTTGGCGTTGGACGACTTCGGCACCGGTTATTCAAGCCTTGGGTATCTGCACCGCTTGCCGATCGATTGCGTCAAGATCGACCGGAGTTTCGTTGCGTGTCTTGATGATCCAATGACAGGCGGTGTGGTGGCATCCATCCTGAACCTCTGCCGGTCCATGCAGATTACCTGCGTTGCCGAGGGTGTTGAGGATGCGGGACAGGCCGAAGCGCTTCAACAGCTGCAGTGCCGGTTCGCTCAAGGCTATCATTTCTGCCCGCCGAAGCCCTTTGCCGACATCAAGCAAAGCATTGACGAGACTGGCACGATCGCCGGCCTTCCAATAATCAGCGCCGAACACAACGACCTGCTGCGCTCCAGCGCAAACTAGCCTCGGCAAAAACTCAGGACGCAGCCGCAATCCGGTAGACGCAGCGACGGCCGCCGGAGAGGAGATGCTCCTGGCGCTCGACGTGAACGCCGTCTCCAAGAATCGATTGAAACAGATTGAGCTCCGAACGGCAGAATTCCTGGCAGGCTGTGGCCGCTGCACAGATCGAGCAATGGTTCTCAATCAACAGAAACGCATCGCCATCCCGCTGCACCTCGGCCATGTAGCCTTCCTTGCTCCGCAAATCGGCAAGTGCGGCAACTTTTCCCCGAAGCTCCTGTTCCTGGCCGAGAACCTCGGAATAGAGTTTGCGGCTTTGGTCTTCGCGGTGGGCAATCAGCTTTTCAAGACCATCCGGGCCATAGATGTCGGTCACCCCGGACAGAAGCCCCGAAACAAGCGCCGCGTGATTGTCGGGGAACTGGCCGTGGCCTTTTGCGCTCAAGGACCAAACCCGTTTTGGGCGGCCGACCGAGCCTTTCAGGTCCTCAAACTCAACAAGTTCCGCCTCCAGCAGGCCATCCAGATGCTGGCGCACTGCAACGGATGTGACGTTGAGTTCCTCGGCAAGCTCTGCTGCCGTTTGGGGTCCGGCAGCTTTCAATGCATTCAGCAGTCTTATGCGGGTGCGGTCTGACATGATGGCATGAATATAGTCAGCACTCAGATAAAGAAAAGGATCTCTTATCTAACTTTCAAACCGGACCGCACGTTTTCGTATTTGGCCAAACGTGCTACCGGACATGCATGGTCGCCGGGACAAAACGACAGAAAGACATGCGCAAGGCACTGCGCTTATTACTGCCACGTGTGCCGATGGCGGATGCGGAAGCGATCCTTGAGGGCGCCCTTGCCGGTCATCTGCGTCACTTGCCGCCGTCCATTGCCGTGTGGCAAGCGGCCACCAGCCGCATTCGGCATGAGCACACGGACTATGATGCCCTGCTCGATGACGGATATGACCGGGACTCCGCCCGGTTTTTCGTACTGGATGCCATGAACGGCATGCTTGAGACCTGGGGAAGTCAGAAGCGTGTCTCTGCGGAAGCGGACGACGAGGCGTAGCTCCTACCGGCAAACGTCGAGGATCCACAGGAACGCCATTGGAACCATCGCCAGTGCAGGTAAAATGATCGCGGGATAGCCGAACAGAAAGATGCAGACGGCCCAAACCATCGCCAGGTTTCCGACGAACCAGTATTTGGCATCGTCCTCGCCATACATCGCGTCCTTCACAAACCAGTTCAGCACCGGAATGATCAACAGCAGGCGGATGATAAGCAATTCTTGTTTGGCAGTTTTTGCAGACACGCGATCAGGCCCTTCCTTGTCTTTATGTACGTGGTTTCACGTAAGCTCGGCAGACTGATCCCGCACTGTGACAAAACGCCCGTTCGCTGCGGCATTCTGGCAGCTTCGATGCCTCTCCTTGCCTTAATTTTTGTCGCCTACGAACTATCAGCACGCTGATGACCCTTGCCATTCATAGGTTGGGCTTTAAGTTGCAGATTGTAAGTTATTACGATGCTCCGGAGATCCAACGCCGTGCCCCGATTGTCCCCAAAATCCCTTTTGGTTGCCGCCACTCTCACAAGTCTTGTTTCGGCTGAAGCCATGTCTGAAAACAGAATCGATCTCGTCCGCCCTGATGCGCCGGAGCTTGCAGCTCATGGCGCGTACGAGGTCGGGCGGATGACGCTGCAGCTTACCAATCCTGACCAGTATGACATCGTCCGAATTGCGGCAGATGAAACGCCGGAACGGTATGACCGCCCGTTGACGGTGGAAGTCTTTTATCCGGCGGAGCCGCATGATGCGCCTGAAGCGATGCGGGTCATCTTGCGGGACGGACAGCGCGAGGCCGACATTCGCGGGATCTCCAAACCGGATGCTACACCTGCCAAAACCTCTGCCCCCTACCCGCTTGTACTGATTTCACACGGCTATCCGGGCAACCGGTTCCTGATGAGCCATCTGGCGGAAAACCTGGCCACCAAGGGGTATGTCGCGGTCTCCATCGACCACACCGACAGCCTTTATCATGACAAGGCAGCCTTCGGATCCACGCTGGTGAACCGGCCGCTTGATCAGATGTTCGTGCTGAATGAGATGGACCGGCTTGCCAAGGACGATAACTCGCCACTGGCAGGTCTGATCGATACCAACCGCACCGGTCTCATAGGTTACTCCATGGGCGGCTATGGCGCGATCATCTCTGCCGGCGGCGGTGTAACCGATAAATCCATCGGTTATGAGTGGGGAGCGCCGGACGGGCTTTTGGGTATGCACAAGGCTGGCAGCGCGGAGCACGAAGCGTTGATCGATCCGCGCCTGAAGGCAATTGTCGCCATCGGTCCATGGGGGAGAAACCGGGATTTTTGGGACGCTGAGGGCCTTTCCGGTGTGCGCGTGCCCGCGCTTTACGTGGCCGGCAGCGTGGACGATGTTTCCCAGTATGAAACTGGCATCCGCAAGATCTGGGAGGAAAGCAGTGGAACCGACCGGCATCTTCTGACCTTCATCAGCGCCAATCATAATGCGGCAGCCCCCATGCCCGCGCCGATGGAATCCTATCCCTTCAGCGACGAACTCGGCTGGGCGCCGTTTGAACACTATGCAGATGCGGTGTGGGACACGGTGCGGATGAACAACATCATGCAGCACTTCGCGACGGCCTTCATGGATCTCCACCTGAAGAACGACATAGACAAGGCTGTCTATCTGGACTTGGTCGAGACCGCAGAAGACGGTGTTTTTGCCCGCAATGACGATGGCACGGACAAACCGGAGCACACCTATTGGCAGGGCTTCCCGGACAGGTCCGCAAAGGGCCTGATGTTCGAAACCCGCTCAAAAGGTGAATAACATCGGATTTTGACAGGCGGTGTGCGGAACAGGCCGCCGCTTGTTAACCTGACATGCAAGAGCCCCCTTTTACTCTGACGTTCAATCGGGATAAAAATCCTTTGGTTTTTGAAGATTCGAACGTTGGGGAACTTTGTGTTCCGATCTTACCGGACTTGGGCCAAAATCTACTGGGCTTGCCTTTCGGCTTTTGTGCTTTCACTGATTAGCGCGGTAGCTCTCAGCGTCATGCCGCGGCCATTGGCAGCCGAAACTGGACCGATCATTTTAACGACACACAACCTTCCCCCGTACGGATCAGTTCAGCCCGATGGGAGCTTTGACGGGATTGCGGTTCGTGTCGTTTCCTGCGCACTCGATGCAATTGATCGCGCGTTTGAAATCCATGTGCTGCCTTGGAAACGCGCGCAGCTGGAGGTTCAAAACGGGTATGCGGACGGCTTTTTTGCTGCGTCCCAGAATGCTCGGCGCGATGCCTATGCAACGGCCAGCGCGATCATCGCCCGGCAGACATGGACGTGGTATCTCCTCAAGGATCAAATCCTCAGTCCGAAAGATCCTGCCAATCGCTTGTCCATACTGACGTCGAGCTTTCTCGGCGCGAACATGCAAACGTGGCTCCGCCGGAACGGGTATCGCACAACGGATTTTCCGCCCAGAGACACGAATGCCCTTCTGGAAATGTTGCTGGCCGGCCGTGTGGACGCTGTGCTCGCCAACAACCTGGTTATTGAGAGCATTTTGGACACCCGCGGAGTTTTGAGCGAAATCCGCTCAGAGGTTCAGCAGGACAAACCGCTTTCGGTCTATTTTTCGAACGACTTTCTTCAACTCAACCCGGGTTTCCTGGCCAAGTTCGATGCGGCGGTGCCGGACTGCCGCGATGCTGAAGCGGCCTCCGGCGACATCAACTCCTGACAAGACTCACGGACGACGCACGACCAGGTCGATCTCCACCAGGGCACTAACAGCAAGCGCGGTCACACCGATGCAGGTCCGTCCCGGCAACTTGCCCTCCGCGAAGTAGGAGCGGTAGGTTTCGTTCATCTGCGCATAATCGCGTTCGAATTCGGTCAGATAGACCCGGGCGAAGGTCACATTTTCCAGCCCCAGTCCGAGCCCCTCCAACACGATCTTCAGATTGTCCATCACCCGGGCAGTCTGCGCCTCAATGCCAGCCGGCAAGGGCGCATCCGGTGCATCTGGATCGGTTGGCATCTGACCGGTCACAAAGACCCAGCCGTCGGCTTCGACGGCATGCGAGAACGGCGCAACCGGGCGCGGGCCTTGGTCGATCATGTGATGAATTGGCAGCACGGCTTATCTTCCCTGATTGGTGGCTGGAATGAGAAGACAAGCGGATTGCCAACCGAGACTCAAGCCTTTGGATAAATCCACTGCTCCGGAATGTGCGCGGTTACCGCCGCTCCCGCTGCAATTGTCCCCGGCTTTTCTACAAAACCGACCAAGCCACGCAACCTTCGGGCCTTTTGCGGGAACAGAAGATCAAGACCGCTGCGCTCAGGGAACTGGCGATCGATTGCCGATCCGGCAAAGCGGCACGGGGCGTTGTCGCCATCGACCCGGATCACCACACCACCCTCAAATTCAAGACGTGTGCGCGGAGGGATCAGCGAGAGATTGGGAATACCGGAGAGCGTGATGTTGCCGCCAATCCATTCGGACCTGAGTTCGGGAATTTCCATGCGCTCAGCGATGATTGCCAGTTCTTCCAAAGACAGGATGGAGATCTGCCGTTCGTTACACATTTCGGTTCCGCGCGGGTACCACGGCTCACGCCCCCCGGACTTGCGGGTGAAACCGGCATGGCGATCCCCCGGCACGCCCTCGAATGTCAGGGCCAGACGCTCGACCGGTTCGGTCTGAAAGTCTTCCGTCACCGGGGTACCGAAAACGCCTTCCACGTGCCCGGCAATCTTGAACTTGCGGGTAACGTCCAGTGTATCGGCAAGGCAGGTATCTCGGTCGGCCATGGTGTCAGTCCTTCGATCATGTGTTGCCAGCTACCTACTGGAATGGAACGTTGACCGCTAGCAAAAGCCTGTGATGAGTTCATGCAAATGATTGATGGAAGCCGGTGGTCAGCCTTGCGCAGGGACAATTTTTTGATCTACTTGCGAAAGTAACGAACAAATAAGACCGCCGTGGTTTTCTGGGACGAACTGAAAGGAACCGCTGTTGTTGCTCGTTTTGCAGTGCCGCCTATCCGGCAGAAATCTTTTCCGTGCTCTGATGGGTGGGTTGGGCCTCTTGTTGGCCGCTTTACCGCCAGCGGTCGCCACCGATCAGGTGCTTTTTTTGCAGGACAATGCTTACGCTCCCTACATGACCGTCGAAAACGGTATGCCGGCGGGGCTCTATGCCGAGATCCTTTTCGAAGCGCAACGCCGGATGGACGCGAGCAATCTTTCGGTTCAGGCAGTTCCGTGGACGCGCGCGACGGTTCTTGTCGAAAACGGGTATGCGCAAGGTCTTGTTGGCAGCTATTACAAGCCGACGGACAGACCGTGGATCCGTCATTGGTCCGTGCCCATCTTTTTCGAAGAAGTCAGCATCTTTTGCCGTTCCGGGATCGCGCAGCCCGGCTGGATCTATCCGGACGATTATAAAGGCCTCCTATTCGGTAATGTCGCCGGCTACAAGGCGCCCGGAGACCGGTTCTTTGAGCTCGTCGGGCAGGGCTTAATCAAGCTGGAAGAAGCGCAAACGACCGAGCAGAACCTGGACAAACTCGCCCTCGGGCGAATTGATTGTTATGTCGTGGAGCGCATCGCCACCGAAGTCCTCATCCGGGAAAAGAACATCAAGAATGTTCAGATTGCCGGGACGGCCTCCTTGGAAGCTGCCTATATCGGGTACTCCGACAAGTGGACCGGGCCGAACGCAGATGCCTTTATCAAGGCCATGGATGAAACGCTGACGGCTATGAAGGCTGACGGCACAATTGACCGGATCATTGCGAAATTCATTGGAAGTTGAAACCACCGGCCTCACCGCAACGTCATCACATCTAGACGCTCGCGTTTATGGATAATTGACACTTTCGATGTTTCGTAATTTCTTGAAATAAAAACTATCGCTACGTAATCACACTGATCGACATACGGGACAGGCTCGGCAATTTTGCAACGTCAAAACAACAAAAAGCCAGTGAGAACCTCCAGAATGACACCAACGTACGCACCACAGGTCATTCAAGACCTATGAAAACCGTACGACAAAGCCTTCTGACCATTTGTATCGCTGTCGCGACGATGTGCGCAGGCACAGTGTATGCTGATGCAGATGAAGACGTGCGGCTCGTCACGCTCGTTCAAGACGCGGACTATGCCCCCTTCATGACGGCCGAAGAGGCCGGACCCGCCGGGATCTACGCGGAAATTATTAGAGAGGCGGACAAACGGCTGCCGGCTTACACGATCGAGCTGACGTCTGCGCCCTGGACACGGGCCAAGTTCCTCGTGCAAAGCGGCAAGGTGAACGGGCTGGTCGGCACCTATCACAAGCCAATCCGCAGGCCGTGGATCCGCCATTTTTCAACGCCTATGGCGACAGAAACGATTTATGTTTATTGCCGGGAAGGCGTTGCTCAAGACCATTGGGAATACCCCAAGGACTACTCCGGGCTGCTGTTTAGCAACAATGCCGGTTTCTCAACTCCGGGTACGGAGTTTTTTGAGATGGTTTTGAATGGTAAAATACAGCTCATTGAAGAACAGACGACTGATGCCAATTTGCGTCTTTTGCAAATAGGCCGCGCCGATTGTTATGTGCAACAACAAGAGGCTGTCGAACTCTCCATCCAGTCCAACAATTTCGACAAGATCAAACCAATCCGGGAAGTTCATACGGAAACCGCCCATATCGGCTACAGCCAGCATTGGAGCGCGGAGGACGGCGATACCTTCATTGCCGACATGGACAGTGTCCTGAAACAAATGACCGCCGATGGCACGATCCGGAAGATCGTCATGAACTGGACCGACGGCACGATATAGTACAGTCCCGTCCTGAACTAAGCCCCCCTGTTCCGCAAACGTTAATTCAACGGCGAGCTTACAGCAATCGGCGCCCCAAGTGCCTCCGCCATCTTTGAGATTGCAGCTATTTGGGGCGCGTCCTTGGTCAAGAAATCGGAACTGCTGTAGCCCCACCAATCCCAGCATCCCTTTGGGTTGCCGCCCGCAAGACCGTAGCCGTTGAAAAAATTGCCCGGAATGACCTCCGCCTGCGGATAAAGCACAACAATGCGGTTGCTCTCGGCCCAACGGTTGAACTGGGTGAGCCGGGCATACTTCTCGCCAATCTGGCCGCTGGTCTGCTCACAGCCATGCAGCGCGATATGCAGCCGGCAGCTTGCTCCCTCAGAACAGGCCGTTGGAATATAGGCAAAACCGCTGTCACCCATCCCGGCCGCGCCGTTGGTATAAAGAGTTTGATCGAATGTCTTGAAATTGGCATCGACAGGCGCCGTTGCCGGGGCGAGAGGGCCGTATAGCCAGTTGAGAATATCCCTCGCCTGCTCGATCTTCTCTGTTGCTCCCTGGGGCGCGTCGCAGCTGTTTAGATAGTCGGGTGCGGTCGTGGAACAGGCCACCACACCGCAGGTCAGATCCAATTTGGCGGCGTCAGGGTCGGCCGGACAGGTGTTTTCGGCATCGGCCGCTGTCAGAAAGCCATGCCCTGCATTGATATCATCGACGTAGCGGATGCTTTCTGCCGGCACATTAAGATCCGCGTAGACCTGTCTCAAGGCAGCCATCGTCGGGCCATGTACCGTGTCGTCAGCGTCGCCGTGAAACAAATAAATACGGTCATCGGCAATGCCGGCAATCGGATCAATTTTCCCGGAATTGTCGCGCATCACCTCCAGGGCCTCGGCCGGGTCGGGTGCTGACGGGGCATTGTCCATGCAAACGCCAACCGCTTTCAACGCGCGATAATAGACAAACGCATTCCACCAGGACTGGACAACGGCGCAGCCATAGGGCCCGCCGGCGACAATGCCCGCACCGGAGATGTTGCTGGAAAAGGCCGTTTGCAGCTGCACACTCATGAACGCGCCGCTGGACAGCCCCGAAACTGTCGTCTCCTGCACAGCCAGGGTCAGTTTGGGAAGTGGGTCTGCGATTGCCACCGAACTCATGAACGGCGTTACAAACGCCGCTGACCCGAGGGCGAGAACGATCGGCAAAGACAGTGCAGAGAATTTGGACCGGCAGACGGACTTCCGCATTGTATCCTCCTGACACGCTCAATCAGGAATTGAACGCTAGCAGGAAGGGCGCCCTCACGCAACGGCAGCGCACAATATATTTGTGCAGCGCATAAGATGATCGCCCCACGGAATCTGCCGCGGGGCGATCTGCTCCAACTGTTTTGTTTCAACTACTGGATCGGAACCGTGCACACCATTTGCGTGTGCTGCGAATTGATCCAGCAGTTCGGCGGCAAGGCGCCTGTCGGGACCGGGTAATAGTAGTAGGTCGGTTGCTTGTTGGCATTTGCGATCGCAGCCCCTGTTGCAACACCGGCCGCATAAGCTGCACCCGGATGATAGTAGGGGCCGTAGGGCGGATAATACGGATGGTAGGGGTGAACCGGGTGATGCCAGGCCCGGCAGCGCGGATCTTGCGGTGCGTGATAGCAATAGGGGCCATAGGGCTCAAAACCAACGCTGCCCGGCGCAGCGCCAGGGGCCGCTGCGGTTGCGCCATGGTGATGCGGCCGAGGTCCGTGGTCGATAAAGAGCGCCACACCGGTCGCGCTTTCCGGCAAATCACCGCGCAGGACCTTCACGTCATAGACAACGCTTGAGCCTTCGGTCTTCGCCGATGTCAGTTCAACAAGCGCCGGTGCCGTGCTGGTCTCACTCAAAACGCTAACCACCGCATTCGGTGGCACGTCGGCAAACGTGTTGCCCGCGTTCCAGTATTCGGAAAAATCAGCGTTGCTGACCTGACCGCCAAGACGATAAGGGCGTTCGGAAAAGAACAGGACACCTGTGTTCGCATCGTTCAGGGTTAGCGTTGACCCGTCAAAGGTCATGGCGCCGGCCTGCTGGACATAATCATAAGCTGGCGGCGGCGCCGGATCGCCTTGAACAGGCGCTGCGGTCTGGGATTGGGCAAACGAAAAACCGCAAAAGAGACTTCCCGCCAGCATGGCAGATATGGGCAAAGCAAAATTCATGTAACCCTCCTATCGAAACACCTTTGGTTCCTGCCTGCAGAGTGGCAAATGTCCTTTGGCGTACATGTGATGGAGAACACTCTTTGCGCCAATTGCACCGAAAAGACGGCGCTGCGATGAAGATTTCGTAAGGTCGGCCAAAGGCACCATACAGCAGGAGACACAGGAGAGCGTGCCCCTGACTTACGTCTTGGCCGGTCCTCAGCAGAGAGAATTCTCACGCCTTATTCGGTCGATGTTCCCGATGGCGGCGTATAGGGCGTCCCGCCGCCGGGCTCTTTTCTGGGTCCCTTCGGTGCATCTCCCTGACTGACACTCAAGGGCGCCACATCGTCATGCGACGGCCCATGCCCGCCGCCGAGCCCAGGTAAAACACCACCCGGAAATGGCGCGTTTTCGACCCTCTTCTGATCATCGTTCGGCTTCTTGCGATCCACCATGGCCTAGTCCTCCTCCAACTCGATTGCGACGACATTCGACATGTCCGGCAACAGAACTGCACCAGCCGGAACTTGCTGAACTTGCGTGCCGGCTGAGGGGACGAGGGTCTTGCTTTCGCCCACCGGCACATACCAAACGGCCTTCTTCAAATAGAGCTGCTGTGTCTCCCCGCCCTGGTCGTCGGCGTAATAGTGCGGCCAGCCGGAAAGCGCTGTGCCGTCCTTGAAGCGCACAACAACCCAAACACCCCGCCTTTGGTGAAACACCTCATTCCAAGGCTGCCGGCTGCTGACCCGCTTTGAAAATTTCAAGGTTTTGAGAATGCGGTGGCTGACGGAATAGTTTTTCAAGAACCCGAACAGGATGCCGTAAGCAGCTGCAACGACCAGGGGCGTTGCCGAGATGTCGCCGAGATAGGCTGTAATCTTCTGATGTGCGCCGGATTGTGTTTCCGCGCCTAGATCGGGAAAGAAACTCTGGCCGAACAATCCGATGGATGTGATCTGCGTTGAGATCAAAAAGAAGATCACCCAGGACACCGACGGCAACGTGTCCTTCACCTTGAAATCCGACACCTGATTGTAGACAAAAAACCCCAGAATGCCCGGAAGGATCAGGAGCAGAACGGAAAACGCCTCGAAACTGTCAATCATGCCGATCCCGCAACCCAGGGGAGATTTGAAATGACATTAACAATTTTAAGGATTTTTGGACACTGTAAATCGACGCTTCGCTTTTGAGTTTTGCAGATTAGACTGCTGCAGCCTTAATCGGAGAAACACCATGGCCAAGCTATCAGCAGTTATCCTTTCGACGTTTCTCCTCACCTTCGGGGCTTCTGCAGACGAGCCAAAAGTGAGCGTTGCGAGCGTCCTGTCCGCGGTCAGCGGGTACCAAGACAGCAACTACTACAGGGCTGTGCTGGTGAAGGGAGAAGAAGATGCAGATCTGTATCTCTTCAGCCGGGATGGCTGGGATTTCACTGTTGAAGCGTATGCCCCCGGGATTGCAGTGACCGGTATTGGGGGCACTGACGCGTCCTTATCCACGGCGAAAAATGGAGCGCTCCGGCTCCAATCCGAAAACATTGCCATAGGCCGCCACCGGTGGCAGCAGACGCTCACCATTGTTCACCGCGACGGCCGGTTTGTGGTCGGCGGCTACACCTACTCCTTCTATGACACGCTGGCTGTTGACGCGAATGGCGATGTCTTGACCGGAGAGTGCGACGTCAATCTTTTGACTGGCAAGGGCTTCAAGGACGGCCAGCCAATCCGCACCACTTTCCAGTCAGTGCCGGTAAACAATTGGCGCGCGGACATGGCGCCACCGGCATGCGAATGGGAGAAGTGAGTAATTTCTTACACTGGCAGTTATCCCACATCGCCAAAACACGAGGTGGAATTAATCATGAGTTCCGGCCGCGTTCATTCAAAAATGCCTAATTAAATTCTGTAATTTTTCGAATAGCCGGAAATACTTATCCTGGTCCCAATACATTCTTAAGAACCAAATCCGACCATCTGGATAGCTCCCGAACTTCGGAGGACTATCAGATGAAACAGTATATCTTTTTCGCAAGCCTTTCACTTGCGCTCCTGCCAGTGTCCGCATCATCTCAAGACATTCTATTGGTACAGGACGAAGCTTACCCGCCGTTTATGGAAAAACAGGATGGCAAACCGGCTGGGATCCTCGCAGACATCATCCAGGCCGCCGCAACCCGGATGGGAAATCAGGGAACCTTCAAACTGGATACCGTCCCCTGGTCCCGCGCTGTGAAGCTTGTGGAGGGCGACCGAGCCCATGGGTTGGTTGGAACATATTACAAGCCAGAGGCACGTCCCTGGATCGGCACCTATTCAGAGCCATTGATGACAGAAGAAGTTGGCATCTATTGCAAACCGGGGACGGTAGAGACCTCATGGGATTATCCAGCGGACTATAAGGGCTTAACCTTCGGCAACAACTCCGGTTTCCAGACGCCGGGCGCTGCCTTCTTTGCAATGGTGGACAACGGTGAAATCACGCTTGATGAAGCCCAGACGACTGAACAGAACCTGAAGAAGCTCTCCTCAGGGCGCATCGACTGTTATGTACAGGAACGATTGACCACTGAAATAGCAATCGCGAAGCATAATATCGATAATGTTGAATTTGTAGCCAATGCGAGTGAAGAAAAATCCTTCATCGGCTACCGGAGGTCCTGGAGCGGACCAGAGGCGGATGCCTTCATAAAGGCAATGGACGCGGCCATAAATTCCCTAAAAGACGATGGGACCATAGACACGATCATTGCCAGCCACGTAGGCAAATGATCGAGCATCCAAAGCAGGCCCCCGGGCGTTCACCTGGGGTCTGTCTGGATGACAATAATTCAAGGCAGCCTCCGTTTCACTTTTGGCTTAGGTCAACAGGGCAAGACACAAATTCCACACTTAAGGGCAACAAATCGGGTCCTGTCTTTTTGATCTATACTGTTCATACCTATCATCAATTTCTTTATTCTTCTCTCATCACTCTGCGCTATTCTAAGCTTGCAATTGTTCCTTAAGGTTTTGAACCGACCATCAATTGACCACAGCCGCAGCACGAGGAAAATACATGCGACAGGTTCTGCTTGCCGCCAGTCTTCTGCTCTCTTCATCTTCGGTATTTGCCGAAGTGCGGTTTGTACTGGACGAGGCCTACCCGCCCTACATGATGAAATCTGACAACAAACCTGCTGGAATACTTACGGATATTGTTCTAGCAGCAGCGGAACGCATGGAGGGTTACGGCGACCTGCTCCTCGAAGCGCTGCCCTGGCCAAGAGCAGTTAAGCTCACTGAAGTCGGAAGGGCGCAGGGGCTCGTTGGCGCTTATTATCAGCCGGAAGCACGTCCCTGGGTTCAAGCCTACTCCGAACCCTTGCTGGTTGAGCAGGTCGGCATCTACTGCAGAAAGGGTATCGCTAACCCTGACTGGGCATACCCGACTGACTACAAAGGCCTGATTTTCGGAAACAATTACAGCTTTGAAACTCCAGGGCACCAATTCTTCACGATGGTGGAAGCCGGCGACATTACGCTGGAGGAAGCACTAACTACTGAGCAAAACCTGATGAAAGTCGATCTCGGCCGCGCGGACTGTTACGTACAGGAACGCCTCGTCGCCGAAAAGGTCATTAGAGACAACCAGCTGAACAACGTCGAATTCATAGGCATCGCCAGTGAAGAAAGATCAATGGTTGCCTATCCGAAAGCGTGGGAAGGCCCGGGAGCCAAGTCGTTTATCGAGGCATTCGACGAAGTCATAATTGAGATGAGACAAGACGGCACGATCGAAATGATTATTGCTGGTCATACCGGCAGCTGACGCTATCCAGATAGAGCAAAAGACCCCGCAGTGCGCCTCCGGGGTCTTTAAAGTCATGCAATCGCAAATTAGCGCGTCTTCTTACCGTGTCAGGGGCTTGTACTTGATGCGGCGCGGATCGGCGGCGTGGGCACCGAGGCGGCGGACCTTGTCCTTCTCGTAGTCTTCGAAGTTGCCTTCGAACCACTCCACATGGCTGTCGCCTTCAAAGGCGAGCATGTGTGTGGCCAGACGGTCGAGGAACATACGATCGTGCGAGATCACAACGGCGCAGCCGGCGTAGTTTTCCAGCGCATCTTCGAGAGCGGCCAGGGTCTCGGTGTCGAGATCGTTGGTCGGCTCATCGAGCAGGAGAACATTGGCGCCCTGTTTCAGGACCTTCGCCAGGTGCACACGGTTGCGCTGACCACCAGAGAGATCGCCCACCTTGGCCTGCTGAGCCGGGCCCTTGAAGTTGAAGGACGAGCAGTAGGCGCGGGAGTTGATTTCCTTGTCATCCAGATAGATGACTTCCGCGCCACCGGAGATCTCTTCCCAAACGTTGTTGTCCGGGTTGAGCGCGTCCCGCGACTGGTCGACATACCCAAGCCGGACGCTGTCACCTGTGATCACGTCGCCACTGTCCGGCTTTTCCTGCCCCGTCAGCATCTTGAAGAGCGTTGATTTACCCGCCCCGTTCGGACCGATGACACCAACAATGCCGCCGCGCGGCAGTTTGAAGGACAAATCATCGATCAACAGGCGGTCTTCAAAACCCTTGGAGACGCCTTTGACCTCGATGACATTCGCGCCGAGGCGCTCGCCAACCGGGATCAGGATCTGTTCGATGGACGGCTGGCGCTGCTCCTGAGCAGACAACAGGTCATCAAACGCCTTGATACGCGCTTTCGACTTGGTCTGGCGGCCTTTCGGGCTCATGCCCATCCATTCGCGTTCGCGGGCGATGGCACGGTTGCGCGCCATGTCTTCGCGGCCTTCCTGCTCCATCCGCTTGGATTTCTTTTCCAGATAGACCGAGTAGTTGCCTTCGTACGGGATGCCCTGACCGCGGTCGAGCTCCAGGATCCAGCCAGTGACGTTGTCGAGGAAGTAGCGATCGTGGGTGATGATCAGCACAGAGCCCTTGAATTCGCGCAGGTGGCGTTCCAGCCAATGCACTGTTTCAGCGTCCAGGTGGTTGGTCGGCTCATCAAGCAGCAGAAGATCCGGCTCGGAGAGCAGCAATTTGCAAAGCGCCACACGGCGGCGCTCACCACCGGACAGGTTGTCGACCGGGCTATCGCCGGGCGGGCACCGCAGCGCTTCCATGGCCATTTCCACCTGGCTTTCCAGGTTCCACAGATCCTGCGCGTCGATCTCGTCCTGAAGCTGCGCACCTTCCTCGGCCGTCTCGTCCGAGTAGTTCATCATCAGCTCGTTGTAGCGGTCGAGCTTGGCCTGCTTGTGGGCAACGCCTTCCATGACGTTTTCCATCACCGTCTTGGTCTCGTCGAGCTGCGGCTCCTGCGGCAGATACCCGACCTTGGCGCCCTCGGCCGCCCAGGCTTCGCCCTGGAAGTCCTTGTCCAGACCGGCCATGATCTTCAAGAGCGTCGATTTACCAGCACCGTTCGGGCCCAGAATACCGATCTTGGCGTCCGGGTAGAAAGAAAGGTGAACGTTGTCGAGGACCTTCTTGCCCCCGGTGTAGGACTTGGACAGCCCGTGCATGTGATAGATGAACTGGCGCGCCATGGGGCTCGTCGTCTCCGCAGGTTGGAATGTCGGGATTCTTTATAAAATCTGGCGCTCTTTTACGCGAAAGGGCTCTTTGGGGCAATGGGGGGATTTTGACCTTTGACGGGGCACCTCAAATTATTGGGATACTTGGGGCAAGTTTGAGAACAACGGCACAGCAATTCCTTTTACGTCGCCAACCATTCTGCCGTCATCCCCGCCCCCGTGCGGGGATCCACGCTGCCTCTCCGCGTTTTTAAGCGCTTGCCAACACGCGCCAACCGACCCTCATCCACTGCCTTCCCGGACGCAGCGGAGCGGAGATCCGGATACCATTTGCTCTCAGAACGTTCGCGCAAGACACGGAGCTGCTGCAGCCAATTGCCATCCGATTGGGTCCCGCTTCAAGTGCGGTTGACAGAAGAGCTCGCTAAAGCTGCGTCAGTTCTGCGCAATTCTTTCGACTTCGATCAACTTAAGCCAGGCGCGGGTTTTGACGTCCCAGTCATAGAGTTCGAAATCGTGGCACTTTGGAGGATTGGAGAAGTAATCGAGCGGCACTGTGCCCATGGAAACATTGCAGGCCTCGAATTGCTGACGTGGGACTATATTGGCGTATTTCGCCAACCCCACTGCTTGCCAAGTTCCGCCGTCCTCCGTCAGCACCTTATTGACCATACATACCTTTTGCCCGAGACGGATTTTCTCAGCCATCTTGCAGTCGCATGTTGACGGAAGCCCGGCATCGGTTGGCGGCCTAAGTTTCCGGACGCTGCCCTTAAATGCGATTCCGTAAACCTCGTCCCCGCTCTCGCCGCCCCTGTACAGATCAGACAGCGTCTCGACCTGCCCCGCGACACTCGCTATCAGCTGATCGAAGGGCGGCAGAATATTGCCCAGACTGTTGAAATAAACCCGGGCTTCCGCCGCCGGGTCCACCAAACGGTCTGCGTCGTCAAGATTGCACAGTACTTCAGGCGCATCATTGTCATGCGATATGGAGAGAATATCGCCAGGCTTGATCGCATCGAGATGAATAGGCCGCGTCAACTGATTGTAGGCAACGATGTCACCACGGGAAACGTTTGTTGCCGTGTGATAGAAAACGCCCCCAGCCACAAGGAATACAAGTCCCAAAAACCATTTGGCCCGCACAGAAACCCCTCCTAATGAGAGCAACAGCTGTTTCCACACTTGTAATGCGTGGACGGACAACTGTGGGAGTGGGCGTTTCCGATTCCTGCGAAAGTCAGAAGCATAAACGCGAGAGTAAATCGAACTATCATCACACCCCTCAACACAACCATAAGAGCGCCACCTTAGATGCATCATCTATTAGTTTAGCAAATTTGGTTTTGCTTGTTAAGGCAATCCGCTTTCGAGGAGATCACGATTTTTATACTCAACCGGATCCAGAACCACGAGCGATGTGGTTCTGGATCCGTGGTCTTTTTATTGTTTTCAGATCAGCGCTTTGGCGCGCAGGCAGGAAGCTTTTCGGGGACGGTCGGCGCGATGCCAAGCCCCTTGCGCCGTTCGCGTTCCTCGTCGATCACCTCTTGCGGGAACTGGCCCATGAAGCAGCAGCAGACGCCCTGGTCGATCATGGTGCGCGGGCCGTTCGGGTGGGCAATGTGCTTGTAGACGCCGTGGCTGTGGCCATGCGCGTGATCATGCCCATGCCCATGCCCATGCGAGTGCCCGTGATGGTGGTGATGGCCATGGCCGTGACTGTGATCGTGGTGGTGATGCCCGTGATCATGGCTATGGCCATGCGCATGATCGTGGCTGTGATCATCACCGCCGGCCTCATCGTCCATAGGATCACGGTATTCGGCGTGGTGGTGATGCACCTCGACCTCACCGCGCGCAAGACGCTCCTTGAAGGACGCCATCAGGTCGGTGGTTTCAACGAGGGAGCCATCGGCGGCTTCCGTGATCCGCTCCACGAAGGTGTCGATCACATGGGCCTGATCTGCAAGGTAGTGCGCCTTGTAGAAGGTGACGTCCGGCTCGGTTTCCGCGACCTTGTCGACATAGTTGTAGATCCGGTCGATCAGGCGGCCTGAGAACAGGAAATACGGGGCGACGACGATCTTCTTGTAGCCGAGCATCAGGGCCATCTCGAGCCCGCGGCCGACCGACGGGAAGGTGACACCGGAATAGACAGTTTCCGACCAGCCAAAGCCGAGGTTTTCAGTGACGATCCGGGTCAGACGCGCCGCTTCCGCATTGGCCAATGTGTCGGAGGTGCCGCGTCCGACAACCACCAGCATGGTGTCGTAAAGGTCGCCATCATGGACATGGGTCAGGCCCAGCGCCTCAAGGATCCGCGCCTCGAAGGCCGCGATCATCTGCGGGTGCAGACCCAACTCCCGGCCATAGCTGACGGTCAGCCCCGGGTTCTTTTCCTGATAGGTGGTGAGCACCGATGGGATGTCGTTCTTGGCGTGGGTCGCGGCAAAGAGCATGCCCGGCACGGCCAGGATATGCGTCACGCCCTGATCGCGCAGGGAATCGAGCCCCATGTGAATGTTCGGCGCGGAGTATTCCAGAAAGCCGTATTCCACCGGCATATCCGGATAGCGGTCCCGCAAGCCCTTGGCGAGGAGTGCGAATTCTTCTTCGGCAATTTTGGCGCGGCTGCCGTGCCCGCAAATCATGATGCCCGTCTTTGACATATGCGGCCTCTCCTTGTTGCGCTGTAGATAGCGCCTAAACCCGGCCGGGTGAATGCAGAAAATGGTTTGGCGGCAATTTGCCCAAAGCTGTGTCGAAATGCCGAAGTTTTCCGGTCAAAAAACGAAGACCAAGGGGCGGCGTCCGGCCTAAACTGGCCTCGACGGCGCAGAAGAATTCTTCTAACAAGAACCGCTCAATGCCCCTGCCCCAGTCCGGATTCCATCATGACCAAGCCCGACATCCTGATGCCTTACCGCTTGCTGCCGATCGCAGAAGAAGAGCTTCAAAAGCGCTTTACCGTGCACAAGCTCCATGAAGCGGAGGACCGGGAGAAGGTTCTGGCCGAGGTCGGTCCGAAAGTGCGCGGGGTTGCGCTTGGCTTCGGGCCATTCAATCAGCAGCTTCTGGATCAGCTGCCCAACCTTGAAATCGTTGCAGGCTTTGGCGTTGGCTATGATCACATCGATGTGCCCGCCTGCCTTGCAGCCAAGGTTATGGTCACACACACGCCGGATGTCTTGAACGAAGAGGTCGCGGATACCGCCATCGGCCTGATGATCATGGCAATCCGCGAACTCGGTCAGGCCGAACAATGGGTGCGCGATGGGCATTGGGCGGCGAACAAGCCATATCCGACCACCGCAGCGACCTTGCGCGGCCGCACGCTCGGCATCTTCGGGCTTGGCCGGATCGGCAAGGCGATCGCCAAACGGGCCGAAGCCTTCGGTCTGGACGTCCATTATCACGGACGCACAAAACAGGACGGCGTCACTTATCCGTACCACGCCACTTTGACGGGCCTTGCAGAGGCCTGCGACACGCTGATGGTTGTCGCGCCGGGTGGCCCTTCGACCCATCACGCGGTCAATGCCGCAGTGCTGAACGCCCTTGGTTCGGATGGGGTCGTGATCAATGTCGGCCGCGGGTCGGTGATTGACGAGGCGGCCCTGATCAAGGCGTTGGAAGACGGCACGATTTACGGCGCCGGGCTCGATGTCTTTGAAGACGAACCGAACGTGCCGGAAGCCTTGCTGGCACTGCCGAAAGTCACCGTGCTGCCGCATGTCGGTTCGGCCAGTCAGGCCACCCGCAATGCAATGGCGATGCTGGTGGCCGACAACATCAGGAGCTGGTTCGAAACCGGTGCGGCAATCACACCGGTTCCGGAAATGGGCAAGTAGTCGGTAATCAGCCGATCACTTCACCGATCAGCAATTGCGGCCGGGTGTTCGTGTAGTTCGGAATGTCCGCCGTCACCGGCCCTGCCGCTGCGAGGGCGGCCTCCAGTTGGCCTTTGGTCTCGAACACCATGGTCGCGACCGCATAAAACTCCGGCGGTGCATCCGGTCCGCCTGCCATGCCTTTTGTCGCCTGAACCTGGCTGGCATGCGGCCCCATATGCTCGGCCACAAGCGCCATGTGCTTTTCCGCGTAATACCCAAAATCAAAGGTCGTATCCGGGCGGACCGGATAAAGAACCTGCAGTGAAAACGCCATAAAAACCTCCCTGGCCGCCGTGCCGTTCAGAACTGTCATCGGCAGTGATACCTGCCAAACTTGGGAGTGTTCAGAATGGCAACGAACAATCCGCGACCAAGCTTACTGGCCGCACCGGCAGCGGACAATCCTAAATACTGACAAAAATACGGATCAATCAAAGCAATTCAACAAAGTGTTTTGATCGTATTTATACATATATCCGAGTGTTTTATCCGATTATTCACTTGTTTAACTATAACCTGCGAAAAAGTCGGAGCGCGAACCACTTTCATCTTGGGAATTCTCCGACCAGTGGAACGCAATAACAGCCGGAAATGATCCAGCGGGTCTGACACCGGCAAGGGGTGTAAAGGTGGGGCAGACGGACGTATGAGAGCACTGATTCTCCTCATCATAATCTGCGCTGCCCTGACATTCTCCGTTTCCGGGAAAGCAGCACCTCCGGGGAAGGGGCATCTCCGCTCCTTGCCCCCCACGAGCGACCTCATAGCTGCCGTTCCGGGCAACTGGCCTCCGCAGTACAGCTTGGACAACGATGGCAATCCAAAAGGATTTGCTATCGATGTCATGGATCACCTTTCGGACGAACTCGGCCTAACGGTCGAATACAAAGTTGCCCCGAACTTCGTCGCCGCGATCAAAATGCTCGAAACGGGTGAAGCTGATCTGATCCCGAACAGCGGTATTGTTTCAGAGCGCAAGTCCAACAACCTGTTCACCCCCCCTGTCGAAACATTCAAGATCGTTTCCTTTGTCCGGGAGGGCTCTGTTGTTCCGACCCTCATCAGTGCATTGCACCAAAAAAAGGTGGGTGTTGTTGAGCGTAACGTGGGGCTCTTCATGTTGCGTGAGCGCAAGGATGTTGACCTTGAGATTTATCCGACCGCAGAGAAGGCCCTCTTGGGCCTGCTTTCCGGTTCGGTAGATACCGTCGTCTACCCTGACACGGTGTTTAACGCCATCGCCCGGAACATCGGTGTCAGCGACAAGATCCGAATAGTTGGCGGTCCACTCAAAGAAGTCCCCCGCGGGCTACGTTTTCGGAATGATCGTTCCGATCTGCATGCCCTTTTCAGTGCCGCCGTGACGTCCTTTGTGAACTCGCCTGAATACCGGACAATATACAAGCGTTGGTATGGCGCACCCGAACCATTTTGGACGTCGGCAAGAGTTTACAGCAGCATGCTGGTGCTGGCCCTCGGCCTATCCGTTGCCTTCCTCGTCTGGCGTTACCTTACACTCAACAGATTCAATGCACGCCTTCGATTATCGAAGCTGGAGCTCGTCAGCCTGAACGATACCCTTGAAGAAAGGGTCATCAATAGAACGCGGGAATTGTCTGAGGAAATTGAAGAACGCAAACGCAGTCAGCAGGACCTTGAGCGGTTCTTCAATCAGTCGCAGTCGCTCAATCTCATCGTGGACTTTGAAGGCAAGATATTGCGCCTTAATAATTCATGGGAAGATTTGCTGGGCTACAGCCTTCAGGAAGTATCCGACCGGCCATTTATCGAATTTGTCCATCCGGATGATCGCGAGACAACAAGTGCAGTTTTTTCGACGTTACTGGATGGCGGAACCGTGGACGGTTTCGAGAACCGATATGTCTGCGCCTGCGGCAAACCAAGGCACTTGCGTTGGTCTGCCCGGTCGGATGCTGACCGGCGGCTGATCTATGCCGTTGCGCAGAACATCACCGAGCAAAAGAAGGCCGAGAATGCCCTGAAGCTGGCGGCGAACGTCTTCACGCACTCGGATGAAGGCATCATCATCACCGACGTTAATGGCGCGATCGTCGACGTCAACGAGGCTTTTACTGACATTACCGGCTATGAACGGGACGAAATCCTGGGCAAGAACCCAAGCATTCTCAGTTCCGGCAAGCATGACGCGGACTTTTATAAGGCGATGTGGTCCAAGCTCCGGAAAGACGGCGTTTGGCAAGGCGAGATCTGGAACAAACGGAAGGACGGCGACGTCTTTGCAGAACGCCTGACGATCAGTGCAATAGAAAACGAGACCGGAGAGCCAACAAACTACATCGGCCTGTTCGTCGACATTACGAAAATGAAGGCCCACGAACGCCAGTTGGAACACCTGGCGCGCTATGATCGCTTGACCGGCCTGCCGAACCGCGTCCTTCTGGCAGACACTATGCAACAAGCCATGGCGCGCGCGCGCCGGCATGGGCATACCCTTGCCATCGCCTTCATTGATCTCGACGGCTTCAAGGCCGTCAACGACACCTATGGCCACGCTGCCGGCGACGAGTTGCTGGTCTCGGTCGCCCACCGTCTCACCAAAGTGCTGCGGACGGAGGATACACTGGCGCGCATCGGAGGCGATGAATTTGTTGCCATCATCACCGATCTGAAGGATGAGAAGAGCTGCGTCAGCACGCTAAACCGGATCCTTGATGCTGCGTCCAAGGAGTTCAAGCTCGGCGCGGCAACAGCATCCATTTCCGCCAGCATCGGCGTCACTTTTTACCCGCAGACGGAAGAGATTGACGGCGACCAGCTGGAGCGGCAAGCCGATCAGGCGATGTATGAGGCAAAGATCTCCGGCAGAAACCAATACAAGTTCTTCGACCCGGAACAGGACCGCAGGCTCACCGAGTATTATGCTCAGGTGGCGGATGCCAAAAAGGCCCTAAAAACAGATGCTTTCCGCCTGCACTATCAACCAAAAATCCGGCTCGCCACGAAAGAAGTCATCGGCTATGAAGCGCTGATACGCTGGCAACATCCCGAGAAGGGTCTTTTGATGCCAGGCGCGTTCCTGCCGCCAATCGAACGGCACCCTGATGTAGCCATCGAACTTGGCAACTGGGTGTTGGACAATGCCCTTGAACAGATTGAGCGGTGGAATGAAGTTGGCCTCGACACGACCGTCAGCGTAAATGTGAGCGCCCTCCAGCTCACCTCGAGCGATTTCGAAGAAACACTGAACAAACATCTTCAGAAGCATCTGGCTGCCGAACCGTATCAGCTCGAAATCGAACTTCTGGAAACAGATGCCCTCAGTGACATTGAGCGTGTTTCGAAGATCATCCGGAATTGCCGTCTATCGTCAGTCCGCTTTGCGTTGGACGATTTTGGGACCGGCTACTCTTCACTCGCCTATCTGAAACAGTTGCCGATTGATACCTTGAAGATCGATCAAGGCTTTGTGCATGACAGCCTGAACAACGCCCAGGACCAGGAATTGCTCAAACTCATTATATCCCTGGGCCGGGTGTACAACATCGACGTTTTGGCAGAGGGCGTGGAGACGCCTGCACATGCAGAATTGTTGCACAGCTATGGCTGCAGGTATGCACAGGGATATGCTTTTGCCCGTCCAATGCCCGCTGACGACGTTGTGGATTGGCACAGCAACTGGATCGAGCACCGGTTAACGCAGTCAGCCATGCCACGGGCGCTCACTGGCAGTTAATCGGATTCAGGAGCGGACTGCCGCCTTCCGGCCAATCACCATTTCGCGCTTGCCGGCGTAACCTTTGACCTTGTCAATCTCGAAACCCGCTGCTTGCAGGTTCCGGCGCACCCATCCCGCAGACGTGTAGGTCGCGAGCGTCCCATCCGGGGCGGTGAGGTTTGCCGCAGCCTCTAGAAGCGCTTCGTCCCAGAGCTCCGGGTTTTTTGCCGGACTGAACCCATCCAAAAACCAGGCATCGACTTTCAAGGCATCGACGCCCGCCTGTTTGAACACTTCGGGCACGTTTTGAAGCTCCGCGATCAACACGCGCGCATCTCCCACGCCGAGCACCAACCTCACTCGCTCCAACTGCAGGATGTTCCAGCCTGGCTGCGGAGACCAAATCGCCGTCAGTTTTTCTGCCCAATCGGTCAAATCGGGGAACGCGGCCAGCGCCCTGCGGAGTTGTTCGCTGGTCATGGGATGAAGTTCAAACGAGATGAACGTCAGCTCCGGCGGATTTGCGACCCTTTCCAGCGCTTGAACCGCCGCAAGGAAGTTGAGACCGGTGCCAAAACCGAACTCGGCAATGGTGAAGCTCTCACGCCCCTCAAAACGCTCAGGCAGGCCATTGCCGGACAAGAACACATGCCGGGTCTCGTCAAGCCCGCCGGCTTTCGAAAAATAGGTATCCCCAAAAGCCTCGGCGCGCGGCACGTCCCCGTCCAGCCACTCAAGGTCCGGCGGGCCAAACGCCGCAGCGGTTTTTCTTTGCTCTTCGTCCGTCACGCCACTAAACCAAGCCTCTAATTGTCAGCTCCTCATACGGGAGCCCAGAGAGCCGATCAAGCGCGGGGACCAACGTGGCAAGCACTTCTGAGCGATATGACCTGGCAATTGCCGGTGCCGGTATTTTCGGCCTGTCGATTGCTTATGCAGGGCTCAAGGCCGGCTTGAAGGTTGCTGTCGTGGAAGCCCGTCATGTTGGCGCAGGGGCCAGCGGCGGATTGCTTGGCGCATTGATGCCGCACATGCCAGCCCGCTGGAACCCGAAGAAAGAGTTCCAGTTTCAGGCGCTCTCAAGCCTTTCCGGCCATATCACAGAACTGGAACAGCTTTCTGGCGTCACCTGCGGCTACAAGCGCCTGGGCCGGATCTTGCCGCTGACAACACAGGACAAACTGGACCACCATCTGGAGCGCGCCGAGGAGAGCAAGCAGCGCTGGCATCCGGAAGAAACCGGTTTTTCCTATGTTGTTGAACCGCAGGGCAGCCGTTCGGATTGGCTGAGCGCGGACGCAGCCCCTCACGGTATCGTCTTTGAAACGCTGGCAGCTCGGGTTGCTCCACGGCTTTACTTAAAAGCATTGGCAAGTTTCGTGGCAAAACAGGGCCTCTTGTTGGAAGAAACAGGTGTCTCCGGGTTCGATGAGGCAAAGGATGCGGTTCATCTGAGCGATGGGCAGACGCTCAATGCTACGAATTTCGTCATTGCGGGAGGACATGGTGCTTTTGATTTCATCGAAACCCTCACAGGTGAGGCAATCGGACGTGGGGAAAAAGGACAAGCCCTCTTGATGGACGGCCGCGGCCTCGAAAACCGGTCAGCCATCTATTGCGACGGGCTCTATGTGGTGCCGCATGACGATGGGACCGTCGCAATTGGCAGCACGTCAGACCGGACTGCGCAGGATGCCGAGGTCGACCCGGACCGCTCGGCGGATCTGATCCGGCGGGCCACCGCCTTCTGTCCGTCTTTGAACGGGCGCGAGGTGCTGACCGAATGGGCAGGCATCCGGCCACGGTGTAACAAGCGCGACCCGTTGGTCGGCGCCCTGCCCGGCCGGGAGCGGACCTTTGCGGCAACTGGTGGCTTCAAGATTTCCTATGGAATAGCGCATTTGATCGCCGAAGCGCTGATTGCCGAGATGTCCGGGGGCTCGCCGCGCATCTCATTGCCGGAGACGTTCCGCCCGGATCATCATTTTGGGTTGAACCGGCTGGATGCGGACCTGACCGCCCGCCGATAAAAAGCTCAGAAAATCGGGATTACGCTGGCAACACGCCGCACACCAGACCGTGGTCTGTCCAAAAACATTTAGCGATGCCGCTGTTCAGCGCTGCGGTTAGAAAAAAATCGATGCTGCACCGTAAAGAACGGCACCAGAAAGGCCGATCGAGCCCCAAAAGAGACCGTTCTTGACGATAAGGAAACCTATGCCGTCCGGCGCGCTGGCTGGATTGGGCCCACGTGCGGCGCCTGGACCTTGTCGGCGGCTACGCTCTTCAGTTGCAGCAGGCATGGCTTTTGCCATTTGCTTATCCTATTTGTTCAGAGTCATCCGGCACTTAATAGCCACGGGATAACAACCACCAGTCACGATAACCTTCTTCCCACAGGACGCTGTCCAAATTATGGAAACATAGTGAACGTTTTGTTTACAATCTCCACAAGATTGGAAGCTTTACACACAGACAATGTAGGACCGATGTCAACATTGGAAAGTTTTGATCTTCGTTTGTATTTTCGCATCTTCTTGAGAAAGGCTTCGCATGTCGCTTGAATCTGTCCGTGCCCATTTGGCTGAGGCCGCCCCGGATCTTGAGGTTTTGGTCACGGAGGACAGCAGCGCGACAGTTGATCTGGCGGCAGCTGCGCATGGCGTAGAGCCGGGTCAGATCGCGAAAACGCTCTCGTTCAGGGTCAAGGATGAGGTGTTCTTGCTGGTTGCCCGCGGCGATGCGCGGCTTGACAACAAAAAGGCCAAGGCGGCCTTTGGCGGCAAAGCAAAGATGCTGAGCGCCGAGGAAGTGGTCGAGATCACCAGCCATCCAGTCGGCGGCGTCTGCCCGTTCGGCCTGCCCTCACCGCTGAAGGTTTACTGCGATGTCTCGCTGAAAGCGTATGACGTTGTCATTCCAGCCGCAGGCGCGACCAATGCAGCTGTCCGCATCGCGCCAGACCGGATGGCCGAGATCACGAGCGCCGAGTGGGTGGACGTGTGTCAGCCACCCGTGGCTGCTGGTTGACTTTTATTGAGCTGCAGGTCCCGGCTCGGAGGCCGGGACTGCGGAGTTTTTTATTGTGAGGAGGTCGGTCCCGGATCAAGTCCGGGACGGCATTAAATAAAGCGCTGTATTTCTCCGTGCCGCCCCGGACCTGATCCGGGGTCCGTCGTGACGCATAGCGCAGTGGGTCAGATCACCCCTAAATTCCGTCGCCATCCATGCCAAGAACACTCAGGAAGCCGCGCGCGCGCAAGTAAGCAACGATCTCATCCGCCACCTCTTCCGCCGGACGGCCGACATTGTGGATGCGGATCTCCGGGTTCTCCGGGGCTTCATAGGGGCTGTCGATGCCGGTGAAGTTCTTGATCTCGCCTGCTTCCGCCTTGGCATAAAGCCCCTTCGGATCGCGTTTCTTGCACTCCTCGATCGGCGTGTCGACAAACACCTCGATGAACTCGCCCTCGCCCATCAGGTCCCGTGCCATCCGCCGCTCGGAACGGAATGGCGAGATGAAGGAAACCAGTGTGATCAGCCCGGCGTCGGCCATCAGCTTGGCAACTTCACCCACCCGGCGAATGTTCTCCACCCGGTCGGCATCGGTAAAGCCGAGATCCCGGTTGAGCCCGTGACGGACGTTGTCGCCGTCAAGCGTGTAGGTGTGCCGGCCTTCCGCGTGCAGGCGCTTTTCAACCAGTGAGGCAATGGTCGATTTGCCGGAGCCTGAGAGCCCGGTGAACCACAACACCGCAGGCTGCTGGCCCATCTTGTCGGCCCGCGCCTTGCGGTCGACATCGAGCGCCTGCCAGTGAATGTTCGTTGCCCGGCGTAGCGCAAACCACACCATGCCTGCCCCTACCGTCTGGTTGGTCATCCGGTCGATCAGGATGAACGACCCGGTGGTCCGGTTGGCCTCATAGGGGTCAAAGGCAACATCAGAGGATAAGCTCAAGTTGCAGAAAGCGATCTCGTTGAGATCCAGCGTCTTGCCGGCCACATGCTCGAACGTGTTGACGTTGATCTTGTGTTTGATCTCGGTCACCGTCGCATTGACCGTCTTTGCTCCGATCTTCAGGAGATACGAGCGGCCGGGCAGCAACGCGTCTTCTGACATCCAGATGAGGTGCGCGGCCATCTGGTCCGCCACATCCGGACGGGCAGACGGAGAGCTGAGAAGATCGCCACGCGAGATGTCGATCTCGTCCTGAAGGGTCAGCGTAACGGCTTCGCCCGCACGTGCTTCTTCCACTTCGCCGGTTGGCGCGATGATCTGCTTGATGGTGCTGGTCTTGGCAGGGCCTGCCACAACGATCTCATCCCCGACGGCCACCCGGCCGCTGGCGATCGTTCCCGAATACCCCCGGAAATCGAGGTTCGGCCGGTTCACCCATTGCACGGGGAAGCGGAACGGGGCGTCCAGCTCATGCTCGCCCACCTCGATCGTTTCCAGATGCTCCAGGAGCGTTGGACCGGTGAACCAGTCCATGTTGTCGCCCTTGGCCGTGACATTATCGCCGAAGCGGGCGGACATCGGGATTGCCACCAGGCTTTCAAAGTCAAAGCCGCTGGCGAAGGTCTCAAAATCCTTCCGGATTTCGTCAAAACGCTCTTCTGAGTAATCGACGAGATCGATCTTGTTGACCGCCAGCACCACATGGCGGATGCCGAGCAGCGAGGCAATGAAGGCATGGCGGCGGGTCTGCACCTGCAGACCATGGCGGGCATCCACCAGCAGAACGGCCAGATCGGCGGTCGAGGCGCCGGTCGCCATGTTGCGGGTGTATTGCTCGTGGCCCGGTGTGTCGGCAACGATGAACTTGCGCTTGTCGGTCGCAAAGAAGCGGTAGGCCACATCAATGGTGATGCCCTGCTCGCGTTCTGCTTCCAGCCCGTCGACCAGGAGCGCCAGATCAATGTCTTCGCCGACCGTGCCGTGTTTCTTCGAGTCCCGCTCAAGGGCTGCCAGCTGGTCCTCGAAGATCAGCTTGGTGTCATAGAGCAGACGGCCGATCAGGGTCGACTTGCCGTCATCCACCGAGCCGCAGGTCAGGAACCGCAGCTGGTCTTTTTGCTCCTGGGCAGCCACATAGGCGGCAACAGCTTCGGAACTGGTCAGGGTGTCTTCAAGAACGCTCATCAGAAATACCCCTCACGCTTTTTCTTTTCCATCGAGGCGCTTTCGTCCTTGTCGATCAGGCGGCCCTGGCGCTCGGACGTGCGGGCAATCAGCATTTCCTTGACGATGCCGGGCAAGGTCGTGGCATCCGATTCAATCGCGCCCGTCAGCGGGTAACAGCCGAGGGTGCGGAAGCGGATCATCTTTTCCTCGACAACCTCGCCGGGCTGCAAGGCCATCCGCTCATCGTCGACCATGATCAACATGCCGTCGCGTTCAACGACCGGGCGCTTGGCGGCAAGGTAAAGCGGCACCATCGGGATGTTTTCCGTCAGGATGTATTGCCAGATGTCGAGCTCGGTCCAGTTGGAGAGCGGAAAGGCGCGAATGCTCTCGCCCTTGGCAACCCGGGCATTGTACAAGTTCCACAGCTCGGGCCGCTGGTTCTTCGGATCCCAGCCGTGAGAGGAATTGCGGAACGAGAACACCCGTTCCTTGGCACGGGATTTTTCCTCATCGCGCCGCGCACCGCCGAAGGCTGCGTCAAAACCGTATTTGTCGAGCGCCTGTTTGAGCGCCTCGGTCTTCATGATGTGCGTGTGCACGGACGAGCCATGATCGAACGGATTGATGCCCTTCTCCACGCCTTCCTGGTTCGTGTGCACCAAAAGCTCCAGGCCGAGCTGCTTCGCCGTCTCGTCCCGGAAGGTGATCATGTCGCGGAACTTCCAGGTGGTGTCCACGTGAAGCAGCGGAAACGGCGGTTTCGACGGATAAAACGCCTTCATCGCCAGGTGCAGCATCACGCCACTGTCCTTGCCGATGGAATAGAGCATCACCGGGTTGGAAAACTCCGCCGCAACCTCCCGGATGATGTGGATGCTCTCAGCCTCCAATCGCCGCAAATTGCTCAGGCGTTCTGGCGTCAGATCTGCCGACATTATGTTCATAACCGTTGTTTTCCCAAAACCGGTTTACCGTGACTCTGTCTGATGGCTCAGTCCAGACGATTTTCCAGAAATGCCATTAAACTGCCGACACGCGAAATGGAGTGGATCAATCCTCCATTTCGGACGTGTTCGACCTTGCAAGCCATGTCAGGCAACTTATTGAAATTTTTCAATTCATGCCCGTTTGTGATGCGTTAGAGATAGAGAATGGGCGGTAATCAATTCAAGGAATGGCATTCCACGATTCCGGCCAATAATAAAATCTGTCTCTTTTTTCAGCGGTGCGGCTCCAGGGGATTTCTGCGGCTTCAGTGCAATCCTCTTGGCAGCATTCGGCTGATTCACCGATTGGAAAGCATTCATTAATAGTATGATCGGCGATGTGCATGTGATCCTTGAAGTACCGGTTCAAACAGTCATGTCCGAAGACAAACAGGAACAGGCGCCAGTGAGCGGCCAGGAAGCCCGGACGGCAGACGACCGCCCGCGGCGGACGCGTGTCTTGAAAAAAGGCAAGATCATTTTTCAAGGCGGCCTGAGGTCCTTCCCCTGCATCGTGCGCAATCTCTCCGATGGCGGGGCGATGTTGCAGTTCGAGACCGCCTTTATGGCGCCGCCACAATTCGAGCTGCAGATTGATCTGGAGAACTTCGAGGTCACTTGCGAAAAGCGCTGGGAAGACGGGCTGAAGATGGGTGTTCAGTTCATCAGCGAAAAACGCATCGTCGGCGCACAGCGGGCCCAGTCTCTCAAAACGTCAGAAGAAGCGCTGAAATCCGAAATTGATCTCCTGCACGACAGCCCGGACAATTTCTTCACTCGTCAGCATATGATGGATGATGGCAAACGCGCTCAGCAGCAGCCTGTGCGCCGTGCCCGCCCGGCTGGCTCCGGCAAACCCGCCTTCGGCAAGCGGCGCTGACCGGAGCGCAAGCAATCGCTCGCGCTCCGCGCTTACCGGCTACTCGGTTTCAGATCCGTGAAAGATCATCGCGAGACAGGTGATATCATCGGATTGGGCCGCCTCGGCGGCGAACCTCGAAACTTCCGCGTTCAAGGTCTCGATCCACCCTGTGGCGCTCGCGTTTTTCGAGGTCTCAAGGAGGCGCTTCAACCGGTCATGACCGTAAAGCTCCCCGTTCGGATTAAGGGCTTCCGTCACACCGTCGGTCACCAGCAGCACACCATCGCCGGGTGTGAATTGGCGGGTTCGGGTCGGATAATCCGTGTTTTCAAAAACACCCGCGATCGGTCCGAGGCTTTCGACCCGCTCACAGTTCCCGCAATTGCCGAGCCAATAAACGTCTTCGTGTCCGGCACTGGAGTATGAAAGCTTGCCCGCTTCAAGATCAAGGCATCCATAAAACAGCGTTACAAACATGCATTCCGGATTGTCGTCGGCAAGCACATCGTTCAACCGGCTGATCACGGTGCCAGGTGGATGCCCTTCCCGGGCAAGGGTTTTCAGGATCATCCGCGAGACGCTCATGAACATGGCAGCCGGCATGCCCTTTCCGCAGACATCCCCAATGGCAAAGCCAAGCTTGCAGTCTCCGACCATGAAGTAGTCATAAAAATCCCCGCCAACGTCCTTGGCCGGGACCATGGATGCGGCGATGTCGAATGTTTCTCCAAATGCACCTGGGTCAATGCCGGACGGCAGGAAGGAGCCCTGCACCTTGGCCGCCATGCGCATTTCTTCGCGCTGCGCGCTTTTTTCCCGGATCTCGCCCGCCATCTTGTCGAAGACATGGGCGAACTGCCCGAACCGCCCCGCCTCCGCCTTCAAGGTTTCCAGCATGCCGGGTTGAAAGGCGTCGTTGCTGAGCGCTTCTGCGGCCTGGGTCAAGGTCGCTATGGCACCGTTCATCCCCTGAAGGCGGCTTCCAAGGGCACCGATGATGGTCAAGATGGCGTCCGGATGATCGATCAGGAGACCGCGGACAACATCGCGGTCCAGTCTCAGAAGCTGTACCGCGTTGCGCGCGCGAACGGTCGCGGTCCGGGGACTGCGGGCGAAAACGGAAATCTCGCCGACCATGTCTGGTGCCGTCAGCACCGCCAGGGTGACGTCGCCATGCGGCGTGTCGACATCCACCGACAATTCACCGGACACCAGAAGATAAGCAAAAGACCCGGGATCACCCTGACGAAACAGAACCGTCCCGGCAGCGGCATCTTCAATCGGACAGGCAGCTGCAATGTTTCGCAGGTGTTGCTCGTCCATGGAGGCAAAAATGTCGTGCGTCTTTAAAAGCGCGACCAACGTTTCAAGGTCAGCACTTGCGCTAGAGAACCGTTCGCCGGACGGATCCATTAGATGCCTTTCAGGTTGTTGCTTAAGCCCACGTTGCTTTTGAGTTGAACCATTCTGAAGGCAAGAGCACAAGGGGCAACGCACATCCCGCCCGGCATCCGGAAACAAGCCACCAGCGCAAACGTCAGGCGCTTAAGTCTGTCGCCAACTGGTATTTGCCGAAGATCTCGCCGCCATAGTCGACATCGCCGATGAAACGTGCCCCCATTCGCTTGAGAGCACCCAGTTTCTTTCGGGACGGCGGCAAAAGAAAGGTCACGAACGGCATCCGGTCATCGGCCTGGGCGAAGGCAAGCGCCTTTCGGGTAATGGCTATCCCGAGGCCAAAGCAGTCGGGCTTCAGAACAAGACCGAAGTCCCACTCGTCTCCCTCTTTCTGAAACCCGCCCCAGCCGGCATACCGGCCATGATTGAGAAATGCCCAATGTCCCAGCCCATCGCGTTGCCAGCACGCTTCTTTGGCTGCGATGAACTGAGCAGCCGTATCGCCATCCCATGCTTTTGTCAGCAGCGGCATATGCGCTGCAAGACGCGGGTCATTCATATGCGCGGTCAACTCCGCGAGCGAAATTGATGTCAGGCGCACAAAGCTGATGTTGGCGGGAGACATTGTACCCCGGTTTCCATGGTTCTTACGGTCGTTCGCGGGTTAGATCGAGATAATCTTAAGCCGGGTCAAGGCCGGCGGGCTCTTATGTGATCAACAGTCCGTGTGCTTGCGGTGTAACCTTACAAGTACCGTTGTTTGGCAAGAGCTCCGCCACTATTGAGGCTGCCTGAGATCCCCGTCTATTGCGCCGTCCAGCCGCCGTCGACAGGGATGGTCGTGCCGGTGACATTGTGGGCAACCGGATGACACAGCCACAGCGCCAAGGCACCAATCTCCGATGGGTCGGAGGTCCGGCGGGTCGGTTGTTTTTCGGCAAGAAGATCGGCAATCCCAAGATCCCGGTCTCCGCCGTGAAGGGCGGCGCGGGCGGCAACCTGCGGCTCGATGATCGCGGTTTCGGTCCAGCCCGGCGCGATGCAGTTGACCGTGACACCGCCTTTGGCCTTGGTGCCGGCGGCGGCATATTCCAGCGCGGCGACCTTGCTCATGCCGACCAGGCCGAACTTTGAGGCCACATAGGGCGCCTTGTTCACCGACGCGACGAGGCCGTGGACCGAGGCAATGTTGATCACCCGGCCATATCCCCGTTCAGCCATGACGGGCAGCGCCTTTCGCATCGTGTGAAAAGCGCCGGACAGATTGACATCGATGATGGCCTCCCAGGTCGCCGCATCGAGCTCTGCGTAGCTGGCGGTTTTCTGAATTCCGGCGTTGTTCACCAGAATGTCCGCGCCGCCCCAGTCAGACACCTCCTGCATCATCGCCTCGATGGCCGCTACGTCCTGCATGTTGGCATCAAAAAAACGGGCTTCGGGCGCACCCGCCGCCTTAACAGCGGCCACGGCCTCCGCGGCCTGCTCCGCTGTCGCAAGACCATGTACGCCCACCCGGGCGCCGGCACCTGCAAGGCTCTTTGCGATCGCCAAACCGATGCCTTGAACAGACCCGGTCACCAGGGCGGTTTTTCCCGTCAAATCACTCATGTTCGTTTCCTCCATCCATCAGCTGTTGTCTCAATTCGGTCTTCAGGACCTTGCCGTAATTGTTCTTCGGCAGCGCCTCGACGAAGCGGTAGGTCTTCGGCCGTTTGAACCGGGCGATCTGCTCCAGGCACAAGGCATCGAGTTCTGCTGCCTCCACGTATTGCCCGGCCAAACGCACAACAAAGGCAACGACGATCTCGCCCCACTCCGGGTCTTCCTGTCCAATCACGGAAACCTCATGAACCGCCGGATGGCTGAGCAGCAACTCCTCCACCTCCCTCGGGTAGATGTTTGTTCCGCCGGAAATGATCACATCCTTTGAGCGGTCCTGAAGCGTCAGATAGCCGTCCTGATCGAGCCGCCCCATGTCGCCGGTCCACAGCCAGCCATTTCGCAGCGTGTCTTCGGTCGCTGCCGGGTTCTGCCAATAGCCTTTCATGACTGTTGCCCCGCGCACAACGATCTCGCCCACCACACCAGCTGGAACATCTTCGCCGTTTTCATCAACAACGCGCACCCGAACGGAAGATTGTGCTGTTCCAACGGAATTCAGCCGGTCCCGCCATCTTGGATGGCTGCGATCGGAGACATCGGCCCGCGAAAGCGCGGTGATCCCCATCGGGCATTCCCCCTGGCCGTAGATCTGGACGAACCGGGTTCCCATCACCTCGACCGCCTCCAGAATATCGGCCTCATACATCGGCCCTCCGGCATAAACGATGGTGCGCAGCCCCATGCCGTTGAGCCCCTGGGCCTTGGCAACATCCACCATCCGGCGCACCATGGTGGGCGCTGCGAACATGCTGACACATTTTAAGTTTGGCGCGATCCGGAGGACTTCTTCGGCATCAAATCCGCCGCTTTCCGGAACAACATGCCGCGCACCGCGCAAGACATGCATGAAGTTGTAAAGCCCGGCGCCATGGCTCATGGGAGCTGCATAAAGAATAGCCCCTCCCGACTTGACCTCGTCCACATCGACAAAGAAGTTGTATGTCATTGACGCGATGTTGCCGCAGGTGATCATAACGCCCTTGGGACGTCCCGTGGTGCCGGAGGTGTAGAACAGCCAGGCGAGATCGTCCTCGCCCAGCGGCACGGGCTCTGAAAGCGGGGCTTCCGATCGCATGGCGTCAAACGCCGCACTGCTGGTCACAAGGATCTGTGCATCGCCAGATAGAAGACCAGACAGGGCGTTGGCTGATTTCTCATCGCAGAACACCAGTTTTGCGCCGGCATCCTCGACCATCCAGGCAGCTTCCCGCCCGTGCAACTTGGCATTGATCGGCACGGCAGCCGCGCCAGCCCACCAAATGCCATAGAGCGCTTCAAGATAGGCTGTGCTGTTTGCTGTGAAGACAGCCACCCGGTCGCCTTTGGCAACACCGCGGCCTTGAAGCGCCCGCGCAATCGCCCCGGCATTCTCCGCAAATGCCGCATAATCGGCCACCTGGCGCACACCGGTGAAGAGTGCCGGTGCCTCTGGCGATTTTGCCGCTGTGCGTTTCAGCCATTCTGCCGGGTTCATGCCCTTGCCTCCCTTTTGTCCCTTCCGGATACTATTTGCACGCTTTATCTGGATATTCCGGCAAAACACGTAATGGAGATCGAATGGAGGAGCTGGATGCCCTTGCCTTTGAGCATGCGCCGATCGGACTGGTTTACTCAGAAGACAGGACCATCCGGAAATGCAATCCGCGGTTTGCGGCGATGTTTGAATATGACACCGGCGCGCTGACCGGTGTCTCCCTGTCAGTGCTTTATCCCTCGTCGGAAGAGTTTCTGCGCATCGGCAAGATCGGTGTCAGCAAGATGCTGGGCGGCGGCACGTATCAGGACGAACGGATCATGCGCCGGAAATCCGGCACCTTGTTCTGGTGCCGGGTGCGCGGCCAGTCGCTGGACCCAGATCATCCCTTCGCCAAGGCCGTGTGGAGTTTTGCCGATATTTCGGAGGACCGGCCGCTGGCCGACATGAGCGTGCGCGAGCGTCAGGTGGCGACCATGCTCGCCGAGGGTCTGACGTCCAAGGAGATCGCCCGCGCGCTCGACATCTCCCACCGCACGGTAGAGGTTCACCGGGCCCGTTTGATGAAAAAATTCAACGCCCGCAACAGCCTGGAGCTGATCGCCCACATTGCCGGAGTGCCGGTGTGAGGGGATACAACCTATTAACTACGAACCGGATTGCTTTGCTGAACAACCTGCTTTTAGCTTATTAGCCGCTTTGGTCGATCCGACCGCTGAAAAACTAGTCTCATGATAAACTTCGCCGAGGAGTTTTACCGCGACTGAAACACGCCGTTTTGCATTTGCAATTCCATCGATGAAATCAGCTTCAACTTCGGCAGTCATGGCAGCCTTTCCCTCGCTATCCCATAGCATCCCCTCAAGCTCCAGAGGCGCTTCATTGTCGATACGGAGTAACAATTTCGGAGACGTCGCGTTTGCAATTAAAAACGTTTCGTCATCGAAGGATGTATCCTTGGTGATAAAGACTGCCTCGATACTCTCTGACGAACACCTGATACCGAAACCCATTCCAGCACTCGCAGTAATAATTAGTTCCAAACCATCATTGCCAAAGGCACTTTCTTGTTTTTGATGAAGCCACTGTGCGTATCCGACATCAGTAAAACCAACAAACACTGCAACAAAGAAAATTATCCGAAAAAACATACGAACCTCCCATTTGAAACAATTCGGGGGAGAGCCATCAACAGATTATGACTTGTTGATACATTGAAAACCAAAAAACCAGCTCAAATGCACATCCCCCTACTACGATAAATATACTATTAATGATTGCAAATCCTATTTTAATCTCCCAATGGTGGTTTTCTTAAAACTGAAATTTCAAACATTTCTGGATGAAATGTATGTTGGTTGATCCGGATGAATTGCCCGGCAAAAAAGGCACAGGGTGATTGGTATCGAAATACATCGGCCCGAAACGCAATGGCGCCTGTACCAGTTTAGGATAAAATTTTTTGTTTTTTAGGAAGGAAGAATGGCTGTGCATTTATTTTCTGGCGAGCTGGTCTCGGTTTTTGCGCGCTGAAAATCACGACACCAGGTGAGAAACGCCCGCTCCTAATCTTCAAAAAAATACTATGATTCAATAGCTTGAACAGCATGGTACGTATTGCTTGTTTTGGAAATACGGGTGAGATGGGCATTCGGCACCACCTGACACCCGTTGTTCAGCGAGATAAGCCGACCCAGATCGTGCTGTTGGGCACAAGACAATTGCAGTTAGACGGAATTGGGTTGTTGTTACGCGGGATCGGATTGCCGTTATTCGGGGATTATCCGCCGTTTTACCGGTCGCAACATGCCCGAACCCGGGATCGCTATGTCTTTGCGCACACTGATTTTGGCGTGACTTGGTGGTGTGCTATGGCGTTTTGCGGTTATGTGATCCGTGATTTACGAGGTCTGTTAGACACTTGCTCAAGTGCATTGTGCATGGTTTGAGAATGGGCGTACTCGAGCCTTTTCGGCCTCTTCATTCTAATATTCGCCATAATCCACAGGCGGATTGGAATAATATTCTATGAAAATGGGGCCGATTTTGGCGTGGCACGGCAAACTTGATTTAAACGGGTCTTAAACACCTCTTAAAGGGTCTTTAAACGGCTTTTAAACACCAACAGCATTGACCGGAAACAGTTTTGCTTTCTGCGTCAGGCCGGTTGCGAGCCTTGGTTGTGGTTTTATAACCTTCTCCTTAGTTCCAGCGTATTCAAATCATCGAACATGGCCCTTTGCCTTGACGGCGGGCCAAATGGAGAATGCAGATGCATCCGCCAAATGAAGACCTGTGTCCGATCGAGCGTCTTGCTCCTTACAAGAACAACGCCCGAACCCATTCAAAGAAACAAATCAAACAGATCGCAGAGAGCATCAAACGGTTTGGCTTTTGTAATCCGATGCTGGTTGCAGACGACGATACAATCATTGCCGGACATGGCCGGGTGGAAGCGGCAAAGCTGATAGGTTTGACCGAGGTTCCCGTTCGCAAGCTGTCTCACCTGTCCGAGGCAGAAGTCCGGGCTTACATTCTGGCCGACAACAAACTGGCAGAAAACGCCGGTTGGGACCGGGATATGCTCGCCATCGAAATGCAAGGCCTTATAGATCTAGATTTTGACATTGAGGATCTTGGGTTTTCGACCGCAGAAATCGACCTGACCATCACCAGCAACCAAAGCGGTTCCTCCGTAAAAAGCGATCGTCTGGATATGGTCGAACCGGTCGCATCTGGTTCGGCGGTGACACAATCAGGCGATCTCTGCCTATTGGGGCAGCACCGGCTCCTATGCAGCGATGCTCGTTCCAAAGAAGATGTCAGCAGACTGTGCGGTGGTACGCCTGCATCTTTGCTGTTCACGGACCCGCCCTACAATGTTCCGATCGATGGCCATGTCAGCGGTTTGGGCCGGATAAGACACCGTGAGTTCGCGCTTGACTCCGGTGAGATGGACGAGGCTGGTTTTACGGCCTTTTTGCAAAACGCCTTGGGGGCTGCCGCCTCTCAGCTCGTTGACGGGGCGATCGGCTTCGTCTGCATGGACTGGCGGCACATGCGCGAGGTTCTCGATGCAGGCCATTCAGCCTTTGAGGAGCTCAAGAACCTTTGTGTCTGGAACAAGACCAATGGCGGCATGGGCTCGTTTTACCGCTCAAAGCACGAACTCGTCTTTGTGTTCAAGAAAGGCACCGCCCCCCCACACCAAGACTTTTGGTCTGGGGGACACGGGACGCTACCGCACAAATGTCTGGGAGTATCCTGGTATCAGTTCTCTTGGAGCAAACCGGCAGGCCGATCTTGCCATGCATCCAACGGTCAAGCCGGTCGCGCTCATAGCTGATGCGATCCGTGACTGCTCAAAACGCGGCGATGGTGTTCTGGATGTGTTTGGTGGTTCGGGGTCTACACTGATTGCCGCCGATCAATGCGGGCGCAACGCCAGGCTGATCGAGATTGATCTGCTTTACTGCGACACCATTATTCGGCGGTTTGAACGCATCACTGGTGAGCCGGCGCACTTGGCTGAGAGAAACCTGTCTTTTGCCGAGGTTGCGCGTTAGCGTGCGCTCGAACCGGAGGCCGGACACACTACCGCACCAAACGCTGAGAGCTGGTGTGGTGAGGGAGCGCGGTAATGGCGGTCAAGAGAAACAAGTCCCGCCGCCCCGCATCAAGTGCCGAGAGCCCTGCTCTCACCCCGTTGCAACAGGCACTTCTGAATGAAGCGGACCGCAAGGTCTCGATCGTCAGTGAAGGCGAACAACAAGAAGTGAGCATTCATCAGGTTGTCTCACGCAAGCTCCTGCAGATGGCCGCCAATGGGTCGATCCATGCGCTCAGCAACGCTGTCAATGAAATCAACATCGCACAGCGGCTACAGCAGCGAAAAATCGAAGACAATGTTGAATTCGGGGAGAAATACAAAGGCGTTTAGCAACAACTGTTCGATCAGGCACTCGCAAAAGATGAAGACCCGGAAAAGGTGTTGCCGCATACGTATGATATAAAGGTACTGCCTGGCAAGGGCTATCGGATTACCGGTCCATCTGATGAGACTGAATTAAAAACGGTCAGAGAATGTTGTGCTCTGCGTGATGTCCTGATCTTGCAATCCGTGCTCGAGGAACGAATTGCAGAGCCGGTGGTTGTCGCTACGATAGCAAACCGCGAAGACCCTTTTGCCGGTGCCTTGGCTATGGTTGTGGCTTATGTCATCAACAACAGCCAGCCCGAACGATTCCGGAAGTCCGATGCGATCCTCGCAGATGACTTCAGGCGTCACGGCAGATTGACCAAGCGCGAACTGCTGAAAGAAACCCATCGTGCCTGGAGCGCCATCGGTCAACCAAAACCAAGAGGGTGGATGCTACCGCCCCATCAGCAATCCCTTTCCAAAATTGAGCAATACCTGTCTGTCTGTGCCGATATCCTCAAGCTCGCGCATGACGGAAAGCTCAAATCCAGCAGAGAAATTGAAACCGATTTGCGAAACCGGATTTACAGATACTTCGAATGATCATCGCAGTGGAGACCATGCCAAAACAAATGGCTTGGAGCCCGGGAAAGCGTCGGTCTCGTCGCGTCAGCGCGCGCAATGATCACAATGGGCGGGAGGCTGCCGTTTGCTGCGGTCCGGTCAAATGTCCGAAAAGGGGCCGAAAGCGGTCTGGCAGGTTTCTGCCTCAGCGATTAGCGGAGCAGACTCTTCGAACGCAAGGTCATCAATTCCAATTCTGGTCCAGTTTCATCGAAGACAACTCTCCGTAGACTGTTCGATAGTCGTGAGCAAACTGACCCATATGCCACCCCCCCAGTTGTTTGCAATTTCCGAAACCCGCAGTTCTCCCTTCTGACTGGTTGCTAGTTGCTCGCGTACACGGGAGAGCCGCGCGCGTTGCAGGTAAGTCTTAGGACCAATGCCGAAACGCTCCATAAAAGCACGGTCAAGTGTTCTCCAGGAGACACTAGTTGCGGCACAGATTTCACCGATAGTTACGGCATCTGCAGGATGCTGTTCGATGTATTCCAACGTGGTGGCAACAGATCGCGCGCGCACTTTAGGTGCACTCTTGTCTGCAATGGCGGAATTCCCCAGACCGGCCAATAGCAAGTGCGCCGCTAGAGATTCCTCCTCTTCGAGAGTGAAGCCAACTTGGTTAATCAGCCCCACTTTAGTGGTCCGTTTTGATTGTTAGTGCATGGCGGGCCATACCCGGCGTCGACCAACTTCGGGGCGACCTCTGTGGGGACGCACCCGATCCGCAGGTTCCTGCGCCCGGTAAGTAACCAGAACATGCCAGGAGACCTTGTGAGCGACTTTTGACCGGAGCGTCCAGCCCGGCTCTAGCTTCAATTGGGTGACAGCTCCAAGGTCCACTACCCTGTCCTTTAATTGAGGGCCGGCGTACCGCGTCAACTGTCCAAGACAGGCGGAATGTCGTCGAAGTTGACCGGCAATTTCAGCGCTCGATACCCTGTGGCGTCCCGCAGGGCATTTGCAAGAGCCGGCACCAAGGCGATGATCGGGGCCTGTCCAACACCCGCTGGCGGGCTCGAGCCTTGTTCCACGATGTCGATTTCAAATTGCGGAACATTCACCATGGTTGGTGTGGGATAGTCATCAAAACTTTGAGCTGACAAACCACCATCTGAGATCGGCGCCTCCTCCATCAAAAGCTGACCAATGGCCATCATTGCACATCCCTCAATCTGCGCCTTGATCTGATCTGGACTGATGGCAAGACCAACATCCATAACGAACGTGCAGCGCTCCGCGCGAATGCTTCTTCGTTCATGGTCCACTGCAACATCAAAGGCTGCCGCCACATAGCTATGTTCCTGATAAATGCCGCAAGCATATCCCCGCCCTTTTCCTTTCTCTAACGACCTCGGGTGCCCATCACAGATCTCCTTGAGGCGGGTCAGGCAGTTTTTTAATTTTGTCCTCTCTTTACCCAGGTTTTGCATGCGAAACTCCAGCGGATCCCGCTTCAGAATCCGCGCAAGCTCGTCCATCGCACTTTCAATTGCAAAATTGTTTGGTGCTGCACCAAGCGAACGCCATTCGCCCACATGAAAGGGGAGTTCCACATCGCTCATTTCGATCCGCCGAGCCTTAGCTGAATAAGGTGCCTTGAGTTCGCGTGCAGCTCCGAAGTCATGCATCATCAAGCGCATACCGGACAAAAGCGGCTGCGGGGCCATAAGCTCTGTCAACAAGACATAGCCGCTGACACACGCGTGCCGCCAATCCGAAATCTGGCCCTGAGCATCCACCCTAATTTGGACGCGGTGAGTAGAAGGGGGACGTGTCCGGTCTGCGAGAAACTCGTCCCGCCGAGACCAAGTCACCTTGACCGGCCGTTTGACCTCTTGTGCTAGAAGCACTGCCTCGCGCACAACATCGTAAAGGACACGCCCACCGAACCCGCCACCGACACGCATCGCATGAACAGTTACTCGATCGGTTGACCAGCCAAGATCGGCTGCTGCCTTCTTCTGGTTGACGAAAATGTCCTGGGTTCCAGTCCAGATGTCGACAACCTCTTGTCCGTCACGCTGGTTGAATTCCGCGACTGCCGTTCTTGGTTCTTGCGCTGCGTGATGCAGGATTGGCTGGTCAAAGCGCATGTCAACTGTCCAGTCAGTCGACAGATCAACGTCCTCGTCCACGATGGAATGTTCAAGGTCTCCGTTTGCAAGCGCCCTGTCGACATCAACCCGTTCTGCCACTTTCTCAGCCGTAAACCGGTCCGGCCGGTCCCACACTACGTCCAGGCGCTTCAGGGCCTCTTCAAGTCCGCCAGGCGTTTCAGCGACCACACCAACGAGCCGCCGAGGCTTGTCGATGACCACCTTGATCACTCCTGGCACTTTCCCGGCACCTCTGTCGGACACGTCTATGATCTTCGCGTCTGGTGCGGGGGCTTGAAACACTCTCCCGAAAGCCATATGCGGTCGAATAATGTCGGCAGCAAAAGCAGGAGCCCCTGTCACGATTTCCCGGGCCTGAATTTGAAGTGCTTCATGACCGATCTGCCGTTTTTCGCGCTTTGCGTCAAATGTGTAACTGGTGCCCTCAGGCAAATTATCTGAGGCAAGCGTCAGCTCATTACCGGCAACCGCATTCGAATAGGACACGAAACGCTTGTTAGGCCCGTAAAACCCACCGTCGGCGTCCACAAGTGCTGTCGGTTTCGCACCGGCGATTGCTGCAGCTCTCCGTCTGAGTTCTTCACGCAGTCGCGCCGCCGCTTCTGCAACGGGCCGCGCATGCAAGGTGATCGCCTGACTGCCTGTTGTAAAGCGCATGTGGGGCACATCCTGTGTGGAGGGAAAGCTTACCTTTATGTCTGAGCTTTTGACATTGAGCTCTTCCGCCACAATCTGGGCAAGCCCCAGTGAAGATCCCTGCCCCATTTCATGGACCGGACTCAGCATCGAAATCTGACCATCCCGACCGACTGATATCCAGGCAACGCCGTCGATGTCTGGAGTGGCGAGTGAAGGCAGGATCGGAACGAGCCGACGACCTGCCAAATAGGTGACTGTCAGGCCTGCTGCGGCAAACCCAGTCCCTTTCAGCAAACTGCGGCGGGTGAAACGGCGTTTCGCTTTGACGGCTTTCATGATTGCCCCCGCAGTTCACGGGCAGCACGTAGAATTGCATTTTGAACTCGAGACTGCGTACCGCAGCGGCAAAGATTGCTGTTCATGTGATCGGCAATCGCCTGTTCGTCCGGCGCCGGATTTTCCTTCAGCAGCGCCACAGCCTGCATGATCTGCCCGGCCTGGCAGTAACCACATTGGGCGACACGCTCATCGAGCCATGCCTGTTGTACCGGATGCAAATCGACGCTGGCGCCGGTCAGACCTTCGATGGTCAGTATGTCGAGGGCATCAGCATCGGACGCTCTCATTTGGCAGCTTCGGACAACGCCCCCGTCGACGTGGACCGTGCAAGCGCCGCACCCACCGTCGCCGCATCCGAACTTGGTGCCGACGAGACCTAGATGTTCCCGTAACACTGTAAGAAGAGTCTCCTCCTGCCAGTTGTCCGGAACGTCGTACAGGGATCCGTTCACTCTGAGCTGCATATGGATTACCACCTCCATTAGTTGCGGCAGGAAAGTCTGCGGGTTCCCGTTCAATCCCAATCACCGCGAATGCCTGAAAATGTGCCGAGCATGCGCAACTGCAGGCGAACTTGTGCTCCGTATCAAAATACGGGATTCTATCCGGCCAGTTGGAAAATTGACTTCGCCTACTTAAGTAAAACGGGTCTAACACGGTCAGGCGCCAAACAAATTATCATAGGATAAGAACGAATGAGCTTTCAGCAAACTCTGTCATCTGCAGGCGTGGACATAAGCTCAATTAAAAATTCTATTGAAACAAAAATTTTTCAGACAGGCGACTACATAATCCGACAGGCCGAATTCAATAAGAATATTTACAAAATCACCGAAGGCTTAATCAAACTGGTGTATCTCACCAGCGCCGGCGCAACCTATACAAAATCTTTTATTGATACCGGTGGGATTTTCGCCTCTATGACGTGCACCCTGGCTGGCGAGCCAGCGCGCTTCTCGGCTGTCTGTCTAACACCGGTCACCGTTGAATTTCTGCCGAGTTTCAAGTTTAGGGAGCTTACGGAGAATGATCCCGAAATGCTCCGGTTTTCGAACCAGATGTTTCGCCGGCTTGCGTTGAGAAACGAGGAGCGAGAATACGATTTTCTCTGCTTGAGCGCGGTGGAGAGATACGAGAAATTCCTGAACAACTCACCCGGCCTCGCACAGCGCCTCACGCAAATCGAGATTGCAGCCTATCTCGGGATCACGCCAGTTTCGCTCAGCCGTATTCGGGGGAGTCGCGCAGGAGCCGCTTAAACGCTTTGGTTGCGATTACCCGGCGGGCTTTCCTATTCCGTTTTAATGAAATTTTGCTCGCCACAACGAATCCTGTATTCGGTTCGGCGTGATCAGCCCCACTTGAGTGGTCCGATTTGGTTGTTAGTGTAGGACTGGGCTTTGACAGAGGGTGACCAGAGACCCTGAAACTCCTCCAGTTTTGTGTAGAGTCCGTTCCAATCAGGAGACGGACGGAATGAAGCGTTCACGGTTCACGGAAGAACAGATCATCGGCATCTTGCGGGAGCAGGAGGCTGGGATGAAGACGGCGGATGTCTGCCGCAAGCACGGCATTTCAGAAGCGACCTTTTACAAGTACAAGGCCAAGTTCGGCGGGATGGACGTGTCCGATGCTCGCAAGCTGAAGGTTCTGGAAGACGAGAACACCAAGCTGAAGAAGTTGCTGGCGGAAGCCATGCTCGACAACGCCATGCCGAAAGACGTTGCCTCAAAAAAATGGTGACGCCCGGTGCGAAGCGGGAGGCTGCGGCCCACCTGTGCACAGCGCACGGGGTGAGCCAACGCCGGGCGTGTGCTGAATTGCAGATTGACCGGTCGAGCGTTCGATACCGGAGCATCCGGCCGGACGACAGGGATTTGCGTGAAGCCATGAAGAAGGTTGCCAGCGAACGCCGGCGCTTCGGCAACCCGCCCAGCAGCACCGCTAGATAACCGCCGCACCCGCTTTGCTCGCGCGAGCCGGGTCAGTGTGGCTGAGTCGCCATAAGGTTGTCATGGAAGAAATACGACGCGGGAGTTGCCGACGTCTCTTGATGAAGTCGGCAAAAAACGCGATAGTCGGTCCTGTTGAAATCAAGTGCCCGCGATGCGGAACACTGACCAGTTTGAGGCCCTTAGAGCCCGTCCCAGAGCGGCCCGACCAGAACGGTCAAAGCCAGCCGTCAAACATCATTCAAGGGTCGAGAGCTCATGGCGCACAATGAGGCCGTCAAAGAAATCTGCAGGGCTCTTGCCACCGTTCCAGAGAAATTCAGGTCAGCACCATCTGGATTGGCAGACTGGACTTTCGAAACAAAACGCGTGCTCACAGATCTCGGCCACCAGAAAGGCTATTATGTTGCCGGTGACAGGAAAGCCGGTGCGGATTGGGGCGAGACCGGATTTGATATCAGTTGGCGCGATTACGGCTTCTTTTTCCGACCGGGCGATAGTCTGAAAGGCTGGCATCTGCGATCTCTGCCGCTCGCCTGCGAAAGCGAACTGCACAATTCCGGGGACGTTGAAGACGATTTCGAGAAGCTTCTTCAAAGCCGTGGACGCATAAAACTCATGCTATTCGCGCCCAAATCCGAAGCGGGTATGGAAAGCATGAATGCACAGCTGGTGGAGGCTATCATGGGCTTTGAAGACAAAGCCGCATCGGATGTCTACATCCTAGGCTGTTTCCCATGGAAACCGGCAGGATTTTTCTACACTGTCCTGGATGGATCTGGTCAAATAAAGGATCGCGGAAACCACCTGCAAACCTGAAATCCCTTTCAACCCTAGAGGCCACCGAGCCCTTCTCCGAACGCCAATAAGAGCGGCTGAAAACAAGGAGAAGACATGTCCTGGCAACTCTTCCAGCAAGACGCCCTTATCTGGTTAGCCGACCAGTCCGCTGATCAATATGATGCCCTGGTGACCGATCCGCCATATTCATCGGGCGGGCTTCACAGCAGCGCCCGAACAGCGGACAGTGCCAACGCCAAATACGTCAACAATCCAAAAAAGTATCCCGAGTTCTCCGGCGAAAACCGGGACCAGCATTCCTATCTGCTCTGGTCCACGCTGTGGCTGATTGAAGCCCACTGCATTTTGAAGCCTGGATCGCCCTTCCTAGTGTTCACAGACTGGCGGCAATTGTCGGTCATGATCGACGCTGTGCAGGCGGCTGGGTTCACCTATCGCGGCTGTGTGCCTTGGGACAAGACAGAAGCCTGCCGCCCGGCGAAAGGCCGTTTCCGTCAGCAGGCCGAATTTATCTTGTGGGGCTCAAAGGGTCCCTGGCACGACAAGGACGGGCCAACCTATCCCGGTGTCATTCGCCATGGTGTTACCGCAGGCGGTCCGAAGCTTCACATAACAGGCAAGCCGGTGGCTCTGATGGACGCGCTTGTGCAAGTCTGTCCAAAAGGGACTGTCCTGGACCCGTTTGCGGGATCCGGAACTACCGGCGTCGCAGCCCTCAGATCCGGCCGCCGCTTTGTCGGCTGTGAGCGCGAGGAAGCCTATTACGAGATCGCCAGCGAACGCCTTTCAAAGGCCGCTTAAAAGCGGTTTAATGATTATCCCGATGATCAGATTGGCGGCGTAGTGCCATGGATGAAACTGACTGGAGACAGGCTCCAAAGAATGCAGTGTGGTGGGCCATCGATGCAGATGGTTCAGCACACTGGTTTTGCAGTCCCGATGTCGCCGCCTTCACTGACTTTTGGTATCAGGAACCAAAGCCCGCTCCAACCTTTGGATTCGACGGTAACTGGCGGGAGAGCCTGACGAAGCGGCCGGGTTCGTAGTCAAGGGTTTTGGGTCTAATTGAGTTCGTCCGGCAGCCGCCTATATGATGGAGTCAGGGAGTGCTTAGTACCAGTTGCTCAGAGTTAATTTACTCTTTCTTTTTGAGATCGACGCAATGATCGCAATTGGACCATTTTGATTCGAGAGCCTACCATGAAGGCATTGACTTATTTTTTGGCATTTTGCCTCGGCGCGGTAACGATAGCACTTGTACTCAACGGCGGAATGATTGTTGGGCCGTCAAAAAATCTCGCTCCTACGACCTTTGCTTTGAGCTATTCGGATTTCATATCGGCATTGTTGACTATCCTCGCGCTACTGCTCGGGACAATCACAATCCTAATCAGCATTATTGCCTTTCGGACCATTGCTGAAATAAAAGCAGAAGCGAGAAAGATCGCCAGCGAACATGCAAATAAGCTGATCGACGAAAAAACTGAGAAGTTGCCCAACACAATCTCTATTGAGGTCGATCAGAAGATAGAAACCTCGCTGCCTGTAGCAATCAATGAGCGGCTTGAAAAGCAGATCATGGTTATGGCTCGCGATGGAAAATTGGATCATGTGATTAGCCGAGCGCTAATTCGAATATCCACCGGCGGTTCGCAGCTCAACAACGAGTTGGACGAACAAAACAACATAGGGGAAGGAGACTGAGAGATGGTTCCTCAGGAGTTCCAACGCATCTCGCAGACTGACAAAGCCATCATTGAACCGTTTCTGGATCAAAAACCAGTACCTCTCGGTGCAATGGCAAAAGCGCTTGGGATCACAGTAAAGGTGTCTAGCCTCAAGCCTGGCGAATCGGGTTTAATCGAGCCGTTTGAAGATAGTTATCGAATAAAGATAAATCGCCACGAATCGAGAGAACGCCAAAGATTTACTCTTGCCCATGAGATCGCTCATTTCCTACTCCACCGGCAACTAATTGATGCATCGGGTGGCATTAGGGACAATGTGCTTTATCGATCCGGACAGCAGGAAAGCGTCGAATTTGAAGCTAACCGGCTAGCAGCGGAGTTGGTAATGCCTAGTCGCTCAATCGATCAAGATTTAAAGAAAATGCAGGTGCCGTTCTCAGAAGAGATAATCGAGCACCTTGCAAAAGCTTGGCAGGTTTCAAAGGCGGCGATGGAGATAAAACTAAACCCGGCTTAGGGTTGAAAGGAATTTGAATGCCCAGTCAGTTAGGAAGCTACGTTCCCACACTCGCAATAAGGGCGAGCGAAATGAACGGTCTGGAATACTTGCCTGGCATTTCAAAGGATCGAATAACGCCGGTGTTTCTGTTGGCACCGTGGGCAAACTCCCGAACGCTAGAGCAGGCTGTTGAAAGAGTTCAACGCGCCTACCCCTTAAGGAAGTACATCCTTGATTTGGACCGGGATTACATTCCCTCCAACCCAGACAGTCCGGCGCAAACGCGTTGGTTGGAATTGAACACTCCGGCCAACCGTTTTGAGCAGTGGCGAAATTTCTGGTCTCAATTCGAATATGCCATTCCTTGTTTGCAACTCGCAGGGCAATCCCGTGTAGAACTAGATCAACAGATCCAAGATATACAACTGCAAGGACGAGAGTTTTGCCTAAGGATAGAGCTCTTTCGTCCTCCAACGAATCTGGCAGACGCAATTCAATCAGTGATCGATCTAGGCACGGCAGATTTCTGTGTTGTGTTGGAAGGCGGGTGGACAGCAGATCCGCTTTCCCTAGCGGCTCGTTTCAATGGGCTAATCCAAGGCATCTTCTCCCGATTGGACGGCCGGATTCCAATTGTGGTTTCTTGCACCTCTATGCCCAAGGGGTTTCAAGACATCTCAGGTGTCGCCTCAGTCGACTTTGATAACCGCTCGCTGGTGGAGCAAATCCAAAGGGCTACAAATAGAACAAACATAGTCTACGGCGATTGGGGGAGTACCCGACCTAGGGAGGCCAGCCACGGGCGTACTCCTTTGCCGCGAATTGACTATCCTCAAATGCGAACATGGCACATTGCCCGAAACCGAGATGAAGACTGGGACTACTCCAGCGCAGCGCGCGAAATCGTAGATAGTCCATTTTGGGAAGGTACCCTAGGGATCTGGGGCGAACAGCAAATCGAACTGACGGCGACCGATCAATCGTTCGCAATCAACTCACCGCATAAGAACGTTGCATCTAGGGTGAACATCCATCTTCATCGTCAAGCGCTGTATGGTGTAGACCCAGCTGAGGTTGATTTGGATGACGACTGGGTAGACTTCTGATCCCAAACTGCTCTTGAAAATGGGTGCCAAATGAAGTTGCGCGATTTGCCAAACGAAATTGCGCGCTACATTTTGTGACCTGCTCCCCCGATTGTCCGCATTCATAAGTTAGCTCTGTTCACGGTGTGATCTTCGTTGGACTTGGTTGCAAATTCGAATGGGGTGAGCCCGTCGAGGCTCGTATGCGGTCGGTTCAGATTGTAGTCGATCCTCCAGTCTTCAATGATGTCTCGGGCATGACGATAGCTGCGGAACAGGTGCTCGTTAAGACATTCGTCTCTTAGTCTTCCATTGAAGCTTTCAACGAAGCCGTTCTGCATAGGTTTGCCCGGGGCGATGTAGTGCCACTCGACACTGCGTTCCTGCTGCCATTTGAGCATGGCGTTTGACGTGAGTTCTGTGCCGTTGTCGCTGACCACCATCAAGGGATAGCGACCACGGCGCTCTGCGATCCCGTCCAGTTCACGCGCCACGCGGGCGCCGGAGATCGAATTGTCGACGACAGCTGCCAGGCATTCCCGGCTGAAGTCGTCAATGACACACAGGATGCGGAACCTGCGTCCATCCATCAGGGCATCGGAGACGAAGTCGAGGGACCAGCGCTGATTGGCGGCCTGCGGCACAGCCATCGGCGCTCGTGTGCCCAAAGCTCGTTTCCGGCCGCTGCGCTTGCGCACCGTGAGACGCTCTTCCCGGTAGATCCGGTAGACCTTCTTCCAGTTGGCCTCAATGCCTTCGCGCTTCAGCAGGATGTGTAGCCGGCGATAACCAAATCGCCTGCGCTCTGATGCCAATTCTCTGAGCCTCTGGCGCAGGTCAGTATCATCGGATCTCGTGGACCGATAGCGGTACACGCGCGGATCGATGCCGACCAGCCCGCAGGCGCGACGTTGCGAATATCCCTTGGTCTCGATTGCCCAGCTCACGGCACTCCTCCTTGAACCGGGCGTCAGAAGTTTTTTCCGAGCATCTCGCGGAGCGTCGACACATCCATCATCGACTCCGCAAGCAGCTTCTTCAGTTTTGCGTTCTCTTCTTAAAGGGCCTTCAGCCGTTTGGCATCAGACACCTCCATACCGCCGTACTTCGAGCGCCACTTGTAAAACGTTGCATCGCTGACACCGTATTTGCGGCATAGCTCGGCGGCCGAAACGCCCGCCTGATGTTCTTTCAAAATGCCAATGATCTGTTCTTCGGAGAATCTGGATCGCTTCATCGCCTGCTTCCTTCAATTGGGAACAGACTAACCTCAGAACGCGGAGTTTTCAGGGGAGCAGGTCATTTGCGATGTGAGTGTATATCAGCGGCTCCGGACGCTCGGAACAGAACAGTACTAAGATTTTTTGGAGAAAGATGGCTGGGGTGGAAGGATTCGAACCTTCGCATGCCGGTACCAAAAACCGGTGCCTTACCGCTTGGCTACACCCCAATGCCGTGGGAAGGGTGTATACCCATCTCGCCAGACAAGCGCAAGCCTCCCAAGTGCGTTTCTTTTGATTGGTAAGGATAGTTTTCCCCAACTCGGTAAAACAGTCGTCAATCACCTTCGAATTCTGCGCCGGCCCGGCCTTCCAGCCCCCGCCCCAGCACCGGTGATTTTCTCAGAACCTCCGCGAACCGGCTGGAATTGTTCACAGTTTTAAAAAAGTAGACCCGTTACAGGCAAAGTCCTTGCGAGGACGGAGAAGCTTTGCTAAATGACCGTCCACGCAGCGCGGGCTTGCCCCGCTGTTCCCGATGGATTTAAATGAAATCCAAATTCTAGTCGGAGTGTAGCGCAGCCTGGTAGCGCACCTCGTTCGGGACGAGGGGGTCGGAGGTTCGAATCCTCTCACTCCGACCATTTTTCTTTCGTGCAGTGTCTATCGGATCGCAGCCGCTTTTCAGTTTGTCGGACGGCAGAATTGCCGGGTCCCCCGGCCTCAGTCTCCTTCACTGCTTCTATGTGGCTTTTGTTTGCTCATCCTGGACTTCCGCATTCTTGATGCCGAGTGCAGGTTTCTGGCCGCTGCGTTGCAGGGCAAGTTTTTGAAGGTCCTCGACTTCATCGTGCTCGTCCACGATTTCAGCGCCCAGAAGGGTTTCCAAAACATCCTCCATGGTGATCAGGCCGGCCGTGCCGCCATACTCGTCCTGAACCAGCGCGATGTGCGCGTCATTTCCCATCAGCTTTTCGAGCAGGGAATCGAGATCTTCGTTTTCGGAAATTCTAAGAATATCCCGGCGCAGCGTCGAGACACTGGCGTCGTTGTGCCCGTTGACCGCTGTGAGAAGAAGATCCCGCGTCAGCAGGAAGCCGGACACGTCATCGATCGAGCCCCCGGTCACAAGCATGCGGGAAAACGGATAGCTTTCCCGCGACTTGACCACCTCTCCAACGCTCATCGCTTCTGGGACATGTTCAATGACCGTTCGGGGCGTCATCACCTCCCGCGCAGAGATTTCCGGAAGCCGAAACAGGTTCGTGACCACACGGGTTTCGTCTTCCTCCACGATCCCCAAACGGTTGCCGACGGTTGCCAAAGCCGAGATCTCCTCCCGGGATACCTCATGCTTGGGATCACCTTTGGTGAGAAACTTTGTAATCCCCTGGCTCATCCAGACCAGCGGCAATTGGGCAGCGATCAACCACGGCAGCACCCGAACCGCAAAGGGAACCAGTGCCCGCCAATACGTCGCGCCCAAGGTCTTTGGAATGATTTCCGACAGAACCAGGATCGCAAGCGTCAGCACGGCTGAAAACACACCCACCCCGGCATCATCAAAGACAAGGGCGGCTTGAGCCCCGGCACCCGTTGCCCCGACGGTGTGCGCAATCGTGTTGAGAGAGAGAATGGCGGCGAGCGGCCGTTCAATGTCCGACCGGAGTTTTCTCAGGCTTTCTGCAAGCTTGGGCCGATCCTCGTTCGCAGATTCCACAAAGGACGGCGTGATCGACAACAAAACGGCTTCCAGTATCGAGCAGAGAAACGACACTCCGATGGCAAGCACCACGAATAGGATCAATAGGGTCAAGTTTTTCTCCGCTGCATGCCCGGTTCAAAGTGAAATGGAATACTAGGCCGTGTGGACGAATTGGAGATGCATTTCGCCGGGTTTTGCATCTTTCAAGATCAAGTAAATCCGGTGAAGATGATGCTTGCTCATCATCGAGACGGATTTGCGCTGGAATTGAGCAATGCAAACACGACCCAAAGGGTTAGACAAGTGCCAGCGATCTGGCACCTGTCTCACGAAATACGTCTCCAATTCGTCCACACGGCCTAAAGTGCCCGCCCCAATAGGGCAGGTCCATCCCATATAACCGTTCACATGTTTTGACACTGTCTAACTAATCAATTTCGTATTGATATCGCCCGAGGCTGAATTGCCGAAACGAGTTTCGATCCGGCGCTTGCCAATAAATACAGTTCAGCAAGATCTCGGTATCAAAGCGTAGTCTCTCACCAACTCGTGTATTTTGGCAGGCTGGCCATACTTGAAGCCCTGCAAGGTCTGACATCCGAGACCCTGCAGCAGTTTTTCCTGCTCCAAGGTTTCAACGCCTTCTGCAGTGACAACCATATCCAACGAATTGGCAAGTGTGACGATACCTGCAATAACCGATGCGGACACAGACCTGCGGCCGATCTTTTTGACAAACGCTCGGTCAATCTTGATCTTGTTGAAGGGAAACTCGTGAAGGTAACTCAAGCTTGAGTAGCCGATTCCGAAGTCGTCCAATGCAATCTTGATCCCCAGCTGCCTGAACGCATTGATGACCCGGCGCGCCCTGTGCGTATCACTGATCAACAGTCCCTCCGTGATTTCCAGCTCCAAACGCTCACTCCGCATTTGGTGAACTTCCAGGGTCTGCTCGATCTTTTTCACGAGCGACGGATCGCGAAACTGAACCGGCGATAGGTTGAAGGACAAAAAGAGATCCCGAAAGGGAACAATTTGCCGGACCGCTTGGTCGAATGCCCAATTTCCAAGCTCGATAATAAACCCGTTTTCTTCTGCAATCGGAATAAAGACGGACGGAGGCACCGGTCCGTGGACAGGATGGTTCCAGCGCAGAAGACCCTCCATCCCTCTAATGGTCCGGTCTTCGCTGCACACAATCGGTTGAAATGCGATGTGCAACTCATCGTTCACAATCGCCTCGTAAAGATCCTTCTCCAAGGCATTCCGTTCATGGATCGCACTCTCGAATGAGACATCGAAGAGGACCGGCTCCTTCACCCCCCGCGATTTTGCCTGATACATCGCGATATCAGCCCGGCGGATGAGCTCATGAAGCGTGTTCCCGTGGTCAGGCGCAATCGAAAAACCTACAGAAGCGCCGTCGGAGAAGACGGTGCCGTCAATGACAACAGGGGAATTCAAGGCTTCGGCAATTGAAGCCGCGATTTTTTTGGGGTGCCTCGACTTTGACACAGGAAGAACGGCGACAAACTCATCTCCGCCCAAGCGCGCCAAGAAGGCAGACTCCCCTGCAGCAGAGCGCAGAAGCCGCGCCTTGGCTGTCAGGAGCTCGTCGCCGGTTTTATGCCCATATGTGTCGTTGACCAGTTTGAACCGGTTCAAGTCTACAAAAACAGCGGCATACAGAGCCGTTTCATCAAGGAGATCATTGGTATTGCAGTAGTGATCAAAATGCGCCCGGTTCGGAAGGCCGGTCAAAGGATCATGAAAGGCAACGTGGCGCGCATTCGCTTCGCTCTCACGCAACTGCCGCGCGGCCAGTTTCGACTCTGTCACATCCGTCATGGAAGCGACTGCGCCAATGATCTTCCCCGCATCACCATACAGTGGCATGGCTTTAGCCCATATATCTCTTCTCGGAAGATCTGAGGGCGAAATCACCATCGGCTGATCGACATGTTTTTGCTCTTTCAGAGCCCGAAAAAGCGGTATCCGCTCAACGGTCAAAGGCGTGATGCCATCCTCTTCATATAAGCTGTAATGCTCTCCGACTTTGTCCAACGCGACATGACTCACATCCAGACCATGAAGTCTGCGTGTTTTCGCATTGAAAAGTGTCAGTTGCCCGCTGGCGTCACAAGCAACGATGCCATTATCGATGTTTTCCAGTACAGCATTGAAGAGTTCGCTTTGCTCTTCTGCGCGCTTTCGGGCCAACACTTGTTCGGTGATAAGCGTGATCGACAATATTCCGCCTTCAATGCTGCCGTTCCGGGCGTACCAGGGGCGGGCCTCCCACTTCGCGTACTCCGTCGTCCCATCAGCCATCAGAAGTTCATCTTCCTCCCGATAGACCGTTCTTCCCTTGAGGACACGCCTGAAAGCCGCCGTCCAATCACTTCTTGCATCGATTGCCCGGTGAAAGTTTTCACTCTGCCACTCGGAAAAGAGCCTCGACTGCAATTCTTGCCAACGTGCAGACCTAGCCAGAAACTCTCCGTTCTTGGCAACCAAGGCAATGGCGATCGGGACGTGCTCCACGAACACACGCATTTGATCTTCGGCCTCAATCGCCTTTTGCTCTGCCAGTATCCGTGTTTCGATTTCAGCAGCTGCCTCCAGTGACGCCCGCCGCACCTCCAAACGGTCGATGATCATGTTGGCCAGGACTTGCAGCTGAGCCCTGTCTGTTTCCGAAAACTCCGCCCGTGGCCGCGAATCGATCACACATAAGGACCCCAACACATAACCATCTGGCGTGATGAGAGGTGCACCGCAATAAAACCGGATAAATGGCGCGCCCGTCACAAGCGGGTTCTCAATAAATCTCGGATCCAGACGTGCATCGGGCACATAGTTTAACTTGCGGTGCAATACCGTATGCGCACAAAAAGCGGCGTCCCGGGGTGTCTCCTTGGCCCCCAGACCGACAGCTGATTTGAACCACTGGCGCCCTTCGTCGACGAGTGATATCAGAGCGATATCGGCGTCAAACCGTTCGGCTGCGAACCGGGTAATGTCGTCAAACATCTGCTCGGGATCAGTATCGAGAATGTCATAGCGTTTGAGGGCCTTAAGGCGGGCTTCTTCAGAGCCCGGATTGCCGTCCGTAACCATGGTCACCGTTGCCAATTTTTAGTCTAAATACGCGCTTTTGTTTTCCAAAGCTGCCCTATCCGGCCGCCGGAACTGCCAGTTAATTATCAACCGCCGAGCTTTCATGTCTGCGCGCCCTCCTACCCGCATGTCCGCATTCAATTTTGGTGCTTGGTAAATTTGCCTGACCTCGCATCCGGAACGACGCCGCGCCTAACCCTGCGTTATTTTCAGTATCTCTTTGAGAAGGTAAAGCAAAGGTTACAAGTTTTGATTTCAAGATATAACATATGTTATATTACCTTAGGTAATCGTGTATTTACCGCCGTTTTCTGATTGATAATTCTGCTTTTTTTGATTTTACATTTGTTATTTATTGATGAGATGCTACCGTCAGGCAGAGACAAGAATGTCGACAAAAAGTGTGCACATGTCTCCCATCGCCGTGCGCCCTGCTTGCTCCAACAGGCAGGGCGCACATCAATTTTATTGATTTTACTGATTTATCTTGGTCTTTATCCTTATCAGAAGCGTTACCCCCGCTGTCTTATAGCGGCATCGAGCCGGCCAAACCGCCACAAAGTTACTCGACGGAATTTAATGAATCTAAACTTTTAAGGGTCTCTCTTAAGGACGTTTCGTTTTGCTGGATTTGATGTTTTTTTTCGGAAGGGAATAGCCATGATCAGTACTGTTGTCATCGGACTGGTTCAAGCTCTCGCCCTTTTGACACTCCTCTCGTTTCTTTATGGTGCGATCAATCGCAGCCCATTCCCTGTTGTTGCGCAACGCATGTCCATCGGGATCGTCATGGGGATCGGGGCCGTGTTTGCCATGAGTGCCCCAACGACCATTGGTCCGGGTTTGCAAATCGACGGGAGAACCGTGTTTGTGGGCGTCGCAGCCGCGTTTGGCGGCTGGATTCCGGCTGTGATCACAACAATCATTGCAGGGTTCTATCGCCTTTGGATCGGCGGGATCGGGGCGTATGCAGGTGCGACCGGTATCGTAATTGCAGCCGCCGTCGGCCTCGTTTGGCACTTCAAAACACCGGAAAAGCAAAGAGGGAACTGGAGATACCTTCTGGCTCTTGGGGCGCTTCTGCCCCTGAGCCTGATTGCAACCTTGCTGTTGCCCATTGCCATTGCACTCAAGGTATCGACGACCCTGCTGCCAACGTTGCTCCCCTATTCACTGGTGAGCACACTGATTTTCGGCATTCTTCTGCATCGCGAACATAAGCTGGTCCGAACGGAACGGAGACTGGAAGAGGCTGCGAACAGCGACTTCCTGACCGGCCTCCTCAATCGCCGTGCTTTCACGCATCTCGTCAAAACCACCGAAAGCCGATCACACACATCAACACTCGTGGTTTTGGACATTGATCACTTCAAAAAGATCAACGATACGCTGGGACATGCGGTCGGAGACATCGCCCTAGCGCAATTCGGCCAGCTCCTTTCCCAGCTTTGCAGAGGCAGCGACGTGGTAGCCCGCCTGGGCGGCGAGGAATTCGGCGTATTTATGCCCAACACCAGCGCAGATCAGGCCAACATCGCCTTGGAGCGCATATTGAAGGCAACAAGGGAGCTCGACATTATAGCGGAAGGCAAGACCTTCTCCATGACCACGAGTGCCGGCGCTTTTGAGTACGACCCAGGCTCGACCGCGTTTGAGGATGCATTAAACGAGGCAGACAAGGCTCTTTATCAAGCCAAGGCGTCTGGCCGCGATAGATCGGTCCTAAAGATTGCCACGCAATCAGCAGCCTGATTCAAAACCAGGCTTGCTTGCTGGGGATGCTGGTGCGGCCTTTAGACGAGCTTGCCCCTCCGCCAAGTTTTTTTTCGAGCGTGAGACCGCCGCCAAAATTTTTGCCTGGTAAACAGTCTTGGCAGCTATGAAGCAACGTGATCGCAAGGTGGCCGGACAGAAATCCAGCCACCTCGGCCGGTTTTTTTCTATTTGTTTCGGCTCAGGCCGCTTGTTGTGCCGGTTCTAACCACTTCAGCTCAGGCTGGTACCTGGCATCGACCCTGCCATCTTTCAGCACGAACAGATGCAACCAGCCATTGTCGAACAACTCCTGAACCTGCGGATGCTTTTTCAAAACATCCAGGATAGCCTCCCTCGGTGCCTCGATCATGACAGTCAAACGCAGCGGGTCGTGCATCAGCCTGGTGCCGTCGTGGACCGCCTGCCAAGGCAAGCCGGGCCGCAAGCGTCCAGAATTGCCCTCAATGACTCCAACCCCGCCAACAACGTTGTGAATGAGTTTGTTGCCGCCACCGAAAACCTCGGGCATCACCGATGAACCGTAATATTGCAGGCTGATCCAGCTCGCCACGACGACGGGTGCGGTCAAAATGAGTTCAAGCGTCCCGAACCCCTCGTCCTTTTGCCAGTGGTAACTGTGCAGGAATGCTCGGCCACCAAGATCCTTGCCGGCTGTTGCCGTTCGCGGAGCCGCGATAAATGCCGCACACCCAGCAAGTCCCCATTCCGGCCGGATCTCGGCCCAATTCAAGGCACGGCCGGGAACGGATTGCGGCGTCGCTCCTGGCAGGTTGGGTGCCCGTTCGGTGAGGGCAATCTGACCTGCCTGCTTCAACCAGCCCCTGACACGGTCGACATCGCTGGTACGGCCGGACGGCAAACCGTCTTCAAAAAGCGTGATTTCGTCGACTGTGGTGTCATGGAGACCGGCAAGAAAAAGCGTATCCCCCGGTACCAGGATCCCGCGCTCGGCCAGTCCGCTCCGGGTCTCGGCGTCGTTTAATAATGTCGCCAGAAGCCGGGCGGACACCTCGCCCGTATAGCCCCCGCATGCCCCGCAGTGATAGGCGCTTTCATGCGGGTTGTTGGTCACCTGTCCGCCGTGTCCGAGAAGCAAAATGACTTCGCCAAAACGATCGGTGAGGCTCATGGCACCCAACACGGCGGCCGCCGTGTCCGCTTTTGCCTCAGCATCGAGACCGCCGACCACATGGGGGGCATGGGAGTGATCCTGCGATTTGGCGCGCAGGCCAAGGGCATCCCGCAACAACTTGCCCGCGTAAAGGGGGCCTGCCGCTTCAACAAAAGCAAACGACGACACCGCAGCTTGGCGGAACCTTCCCCAGGCCCTCGCCGTCCGCGCAGCGATCCGCGTTTTCTGTTCCTCCTTCTGATCACCATGGCTCGTGGTTTCAAGCCCGGGTTTCAACAGGACCGGCAGATGCGCTTCAACAACATCCGAGCCATGCCCCTTGTGAGCCAAAGGCAGTCCGAAGAAACCGGCAAACCCGATCGTTTCGATCGCCGGATCAACGTTTTCAAGTGCCCGGCGGAACACCTCGGACCGCACGTCGATGCAGAAGGCCGCCTGCAGCGCCGGACGTTTTTGTGGTTCGCTTTGACCATCCAGCAGTTCTGAAACCTTACGCTGATGAGCGCGCTCCAACGCATCCTGAAGGATTGCCAGGGCGACATCCGCCTCGGAAGCCGCAACCGGAGCCTCATGGGCCGCCACTGTTTCAGCCCATTTGCCCGCGATCTCCGGAACATGCGCCAGCAGCGCCTCTTCCCAAATCAACCGGATCGCCAAAAGGTCGGTGAGCGTCTGGTCGCTTTCTCCGGCCAACTCGGCCTGCCACAACAACCAGCGCGCATGCTGCGGCCATCCTCCGAGGTCCATGTAAAGCCGATGAAAGACTGTCTCGGCGGCAGTCTCATTCAAACCAAGAGCTTGTGAAGCCCGGAAAATTGCGCGTTCGGCGGTGTCGGGAGCGGCAGCGACATGGGCACAAAACCCGCTTAATCCTGCAATTTCGGGGGTCAGGTCGTGGGTCGCCCAAGCGCGCCAAGACGCCAAGGCTTTAGACCCGGGAGTCGGTGACCAAAGCGCCTGTCCCTGGTCAAACTGGCCAGAGGCCCATATGCCGAACGTCTTTTCGATGACCGATGGCCAATCTGTGCCCGTCGCCTCGGCGGCGAGATCCGCGATGGTCGGCAGTGCAACCGGCTGCTCGTCTTCAGACTTTGCCGCAATTTCTTTCAGCGTTGCAACATCTTTCGGCTTAAGCGCCGTGCGGTCTGCTGAAAGCGCCGCATCCAAATCGGCATCGGTCACGTCACCCGCCTCCAGGGCAGCTGCATAATCCAGAGACGACCGCGTTGCACGAACTCCCGCGACCCTTTTAAGACGCGTTGAGGCGCTGGCCAAGTTCTCACTGGTTTGCCCAAGGAACGGGTTGACTGCAACAGTTGCCTCCAAGGGAAATGCAGGCGGGATGCGGCGCGCCGCATTTTCCGCCGCCTTCAGGACTGCGGACAGGAGAGCTGGTGCGATTTGTGCGTGGTTGATAAACATTTCTGTCTCCATGGTCTCAGTCGGCTTTCGCGGTGCGGAAACCGCCGATGGCCCGGTCCAGCAGGGCGTTCAAATAAAAGCCATTGACGAGGTGAACACGCAGGCCCGCGGTGGAGGGATGATGTGCCCATAACGGAAACAGCGCCTGCGCAAAGGCAACGAGACCGAAAGACGCGACCGCTAGTACGATAAGAGCCCATTCCAGCGCGCCTGGTACGGGCGCCGATGGCAGCCCATGACCCCAAATCGTCTCAGCAACTGCCTGAAACGTGAAATAGGCGAAAGCAGCGGCCAGAGACGCCAGCGCAGTGCGTTTGGTTAGATCCGCAGGCGCAAGATCAGCAAGCCCCTGTGCGACCAGATATGCCACACCAAAGATCAGGATCGCGCCAAGGGCCAGTGCCTGTGCGCTCTTGGGCCCAATCACCAATGTAAACAGGGTCGCGATCACGGCATACAACGCAAGCGCCAGTGCAAAAGACTTCAAAACAGCAGCAACACTCGGAACGGCGATAGGTCCAGGGCGGCGAAGGTCAGCCACGGCTCGCACGGCGCCCCCCGACGACAGGAATGCATGTGCCTTGTAAAGCGAATGTGCGATAATGTGCAGAAGCGCCAATGCCCAAAGACCAAGCCCGCATTGCAACAGCAGAAACCCCATTTGGGAAACCGTTGACCAGGCCAGCGATGTTTTGATCGCGCTTTGGGTCAGCATAACTGCGGCCCCGAAAATTGCTGTAAATCCGCCGACCATCACAAGAGCTGCCATGGCGCCCGAGCTTTGTTGCACGAGGCCGGCAAGAGCGATCAATAAAACACCGCCGGAATTGATAATTCCCGCGTGAAGAAGCGCAGAGACAGGGGTTGGTGCCTCCATGACCTCGGTCAGCCATCCGTGGAGCGGAAATGCCGCCGTTTTCAAAATGGCCGCAATCACAACGAGCGCGATTGCCAGAGATGAAACCCAGTTGACCCCTGTCTCACCCGCAGCAGATGCTATGCTGTTGAAATCTCCTGTACCGAAACTGACAAACAGCAAGAGGGCGGCAAGGACCAGCACAGCATCCGCGCCATGCCACACCATCGTAAACTTGGTTGCAGCCCGCCTGGCCTCAGGACGGGCACCGTAGAACAGGAGCAAACGTTTAAGACACAGTCCGACCAGCGCCGTCGACAGGATGAGAACAGCAAAACTGCCCGATTGGACAAACAGCAATACGGCCGCCAGCGTCATGAGCATGAAGGCGTGGAACCGGCCTTCCTGTGCTTCACCGTCCAGGTAAGTGCGGCTGTACCGCACCACGACCCAACCTATGAAGGCAACGAGAAGCGCCAGAGCGGCTGTGACTGCGTTTGCCTGAAGAACCAATACGGCGGCACCAGATAAAATGGACAGCTTCGCGGGTCCGGCGGCCGCGAACTGGACCACACCGAGTGCGGCACACACAAGCGCGGCAAGAGCAGCATACTCAGCAAGTTGCGGCACGCCTTCCGGGCGTGGCCCTGGCTTGCGCCATGCAAACCACACAGCAGCCAAGGCAACAAGAGGAGCTAGAAACGAAAATGACAACACCATGCGACTTCTCCAATCCGGGGTCGCACGGTTTTAGGACATGGGTTATGTAGATAAAAATATATATAAATTAGCAAACCGTTCTTTTTTATAGAACGTTTTGGTACTAAGCTCGGGTGCCGTGAGTCCGTCCTGATCGAGGAATGCGATCAAGCTCTGCGCAAATGAGTGCAACGTGGTCACATCTGGCAGAGTTTCAGAAACCCGGCTTCGCTGTAGTCGAGCAAGGTTTCGGCAAGATCCGCTTGCTCCTGTTCGCGGGCCACAGCGCCAATGCGCCAGCTGCTGGCCGTGAGCGCCAGCATGCCGGACACGGTGAAGACGAAGGCCGCGCTGAGCGCTGTCCGGGAAGCGCCCGGCAGCAGGTTAGCGATCTCATCCACAAAGACGGCTGCGGTCGGATCAAAACACTCCGCCGCAATATCCCGCCAGCGTTCATCGGCCGACACCAGCGCGATCAGCCGGCCATAGGCGGGCCACGGCGCGTCTTCTGACAAGGTCATCTCAAGAAACGGCTGAACGAAACTGGCCAGGATCTCGCGTAAGGTCAGCTTGTTGCGCCCGTCCCGTTCGGCCGCGGCCTTTTTCTCCTCCAGCGCCCTGAGGCGAAGTTCGGCGAGCGGCTTTGCCCGGCGGGCGACAACCATATGAAACAGCTCTTCCTTCGGCCCCCCATGATGATGCACCAGCGCCACTTGCGCACCCGCTTGCTTGGCGATATCGCGAATCGACGTGCCGTCAAAACCGCGTTTGGAAAACAGATCTTCTGCCGCATCCAGGATCCGGGCCTTTGTTTCTAAAGACTTTTTGCTGGGTGCCCGCTTCCGGGGCGCAGACACGTCTGTCATTTTTTACCGGAGCCTCTTGCTTATTTTGAACATTCGTTCAATATAACGATACCACTGACGTGGTTGGGAGGAAACATGCCACAAGTAGCAGGTGCGGCGCCATGCGCCAGCACACAGGAAAGCTATGCCCTGATCGGTGCGGGCCCTATGGGCCTTGCCATGGCCAAGGTCTTGCGCGAACAGGAAATTCCCTTTCAAGGGTTTGAGCTGCATTCAGATGTCGGCGGCGTCTGGGACATGACCGGCCCGCGCTCGACCATGTATGAAAGCGCGCACTTGATTTCGTCCAAGACGATGACGGAATTTGCCGATTTTCCGATGCCGCCGGACACACCGGACTATCCCTCTCACAGCGACATGCGGCAGTACTTCCAGGCCTTTGCCCGCCACTTCGATCTTTATAGATCCTACCGCTTCCAAACCGAAGTTGTGAAAGCCGAGCCGCTCGGGCCGTCAGGCAAGGGCTGGCGTGTTGTCTGGCGGGGTCCGGACGGCGACCAAGAAGAAGCCATCTTCAAGGGCCTTCTGATTGCGAACGGCACACTCTCGACCCCCAATATGCCGAAATTCAAGGGCGACTTTTCCGGCGAACTCATTCACGCAGCGAAATACAAGTCAGCCACCCAGTTCGATGGCAAGCGGGTGCTGATCGTCGGTGCCGGGAACTCCGGCTGTGACATTGCCGTCGATGCCATCCACCACGCAAAAAGCACAGACCTCTCCATGCGCCGGGGCTATTACTTCGTGCCGAAATACGTCTTCGGCAAACCGGCCGACACGCTTGGGCGAACAACCAGCCTGCCGATGTGGCTCCGCCGCAAGATCGACGGCGTGGTGCTCAACTGGTTTGCCGGAAACCCGCAGCGCTACGGGTTCCCGAAGCCAGATTACAAGCTTTATGAAAGCCACCCGGTGGTCAATTCGCTGATCCTGTTCCATGCCGGTCATGGCGACTTGAAAATCCGTCCCGATATCGACCGGCTGGACGGCAACACGGTCCATTTTGCCGACGGCAACGCTGCGGATTACGACATGATTGTCACTGCGACCGGCTATGTGCTCGATTACCCTTTCATTTCGAAAGACTTGCTCAACTGGACCGGGGCGGCACCCAGCCTTTACCTCAACTGTATGCATCCGCAGCGCGACGATCTCTTCGTCCTCGGCATGGTCGAGGCGACGGGCCTTGGCTGGCAGGGGCGGCATGAACAGGCCGAGCTGGTTGCGCGTTACATCGCAGGGCTTCAGACCAGGAACCGGGAAGCGGACAACATCAAACAATACAAGGCCAACGGCTTTCAGCGGGAAACCGGCGGGGTCAACTACCTGAAGCTCGCCCGGATGGCCTACTACGTCGACAAGAAAACTTACCGGACCTCTGTCACGCAGAGGATCACGGCCCTGAAAGAGGCTGCCCGATGACCAACATCGACGCAGCTGTTCTGAACTTTTCCCCAGACAGCATGCTGATCCTGAATGGCGTGTTGGCGATCGTGATGTTTGCAGTCGCCCTCGACATCACGCCCAACGATTTCCGGGCGCTTTTCCGCACCCCAAAGCCGTTCGTAACCGGGATCCTGTCGCAGTTCGTCGTTCTTCCCGCCCTCACCTTTTTGCTGGTGCTGGCCGTCCGCCCCCAAGGGTCGGTTGCGCTTGGACTGATCCTAGTGGCGGCGTGCCCGGGTGGCAACATCTCCAATTACATCACGCACAGGGCGGGCGGCAACGCGGCGCTCGCAGTGTCACTGACCGCCTTTACCACCATTGGAACGGTGCTCTTCACACCGCTCAACATCGCCTTCTGGGGCAGTTTGTACGGCCCAAGCCGCGCCTTCATGACCTCCGTTGCCATCGACCCGGTGCAGGTGGCCGCGACCGTCAGCCTGATGCTGGTTTTACCGCTCGCGCTCGGCATGCTGGTCAACCGCAATCTGCCGCAGCTCGCCTGGCATTTGCGCAAACCGTTGCAGATGCTTTCCATGACGATCTTCATCTCGTTCATCTGTATTGCGCTTTATGGAAACTGGGAATTCCTGGGCGCATTCGGGCCGGATATCGTCCCGCTGGTCATAGCCCACAATGGCATTGCCCTTCTTGGAGGGTACATGGTTGCCACCATTGCCGGGCTATCCCCCTATGACCGGCGGGCGATATCCATCGAAACAGGCATTCAAAACTCCGGCCTCGGCCTGATCCTGATCTTCGGCTTTTTCCACGGTCTCGGCGGCATGGCGGTTGTTGCCGCCTTCTGGGGAATCTGGCATGCGGTCTCAGGGCTCGCTCTCGCCAAGTGGTTTTCCCGCACGGTGGCCGCAAGATGAGCCGCATCCTGATCACGGGCGCTGCGGGCATGATCGGCCAGAGGCTGGTCCAGATGCTCGTGCGCAGCGGACACGACGTGATTGCGACGGACATCGGGCCAAGGCCGTCACTGCCAAATGCAGCCCCCTGGCGCAAAATGGATGTGCGCGGCCGCGACCCGTTAGAGATCATCACAGAAGACAGACCCGAAGCCGTCATTCACCTCGCGTCCGTTCTTGAGCCGAAGGACCGGCAACTGGCCTATGAGGTGGATGTCATTGGCACACGCAATGTGGTTGACGCCTGTATCACGGCGAAGGTTAGGCGGCTGGTCGTCACGTCCTCCGGCGCGGCCTATGGCTATCATGCGGACAATCCGGACTGGCTGACAGAAACGGATCCGCTGCGCGGCAATCCGGAATTTGCCTATTCCGACCACAAGCGACAGGCCGAGGAAATGCTGGCCGAGGCCCGCAGACAGGCGCCGCAGCTGGAACAGGTGATTTTGAGGGTCTGCACGGTTCTTGGAGCCGGTGTTGAAAACCAAATTACCTCGTTGTTCCGCAAACCGCGCCTGATGGGCCTTTGTGGCAGTGACAGTCCGTTTGTTTTCATCTGGACCGAGGATCTTGCGCGCATCCTGGAACGGGCGGCAACCAACGGTCCACCAGGCATCTACAACGTGGCGGGCGATGGAGCCCTCTCCATGACCGATCTGGCAGCCCGCCTGAAAAAACCGCTGATCCGGATTCCCGCATCCCTGGTCAAATCCGCATTGGCAATAGCGCAGCCACTGGGCCTTTCCCGGTTTGGCGCGGAACAGGTCCGGTTTCTGCAATTCCGCCCGGTTCTCGACAACACCGCGCTGAAAACCGAATTCGGCTACACGCCGCAGATGACCAGCGCCGAGGTGTTTGACCTTTGGAGCCGGGAGGCCGGGTTATGAGGCCGACGGCGGTCATATCGGGAGGCGCCGGGGGACTGGGCCAAGCTTTCGGGGCTGTATTGCGGGAAAACGGCTGGTTTACAGTCATGCTCAACCTGCCCGGACCGGACCTGGACGCGTTGTCAGCGGTTCCAGACACGCTTGCACTGTCATGTGACATCACCGATGCCGATCAACTGGCTGACGCCGCCCGGCAGATCCGGTCCGAACGCCCGTCCATCGATCTGGTGGTTTACAACGCCGGGGTTACCCATATCGGCCCCTTCACCACACAGGCGCTTGAGGATCACCGCAGGGTTTTCGAGGTGAACTATTTCGGGGCCGTGGCCATGGCCAAGGAGTTCGGCCCGGATTTGCGCCGCTCTACCGGAACGCATTTGGCGATTTCATCTGTCGCCGGGTTTTGCCCGCTGGCGCTGCGCACAGCCTATGCCGGCAGCAAACATGCGCTGGAGGGCTTCTTCAAGTCGTTGCGCTCTGAGGAAGCAGTGCATGGGGTTGCGTGCCTGATTGCTGCGCCGAGTTTCATTGCCACCAACACCGTTGCGCGCAGCGAACCCCAGGGTGGCCTCGCGCGCCCGGGTTCAGCGTCGGATCAGGTCGATGCGCTCGCGCCGGAGGACGCAGCGCGCATTCTTTACCGTGGACTTGTGCGGCGGAAGACCTTCATTCCGATCGGCCGTGTGGCGCGCCTGTCACACCTGATCAACCGACTGTCGCCGCGGCTTTACCGCCACCTGATGGAACGTACGATCCTGCCGCCTTCGGCAAAAGCTGAGGGAGGTGCGCCACACTGAACGGTTTGTGACCGCAGCAAAACCACAGCCGCAGATGCGCGGCGCACAAGGCAGCGCCCTGAAACAACAGCCAAACCGGGCGTGTGCATCACTCGTGGAGGGGAAATAATGGGCACTCTCAAAGTATGGACCGCCAATCTCATGATTGGCGGAACGGTTCTCTGTTGTCTGTCGCCAGTATATGCGGGCGGCTGGGACACGCTCGGCGTTGGCTCGAACGAGCTGTTGTTTGACAACAGCCGGTTTGCATTCGAGGCCACCACCAAGGCGGTCGACCGCAACGTCGACTATGAAGTGACCAACGCAGAAGTGGCAGGCCGTCCGGTGGTGGGGGGACCGGTTAAAAGCCGCGCGACCCCGAACATCTGGAACTACCAGTTTGCCGCAAAATTCCGGCTGACCGATCAACTGGACTGCATGGCGCGGACCAATGACCCGTACCAGATTGAGGAAGACCTTAATCAGGAATGGCAGGGCCGGTTCTCACTGACCAGAACCTCGGCCTCCGGCAAGGCGTTTAACGGAACCTGTGCCTACAAGTTTCAGGTTCTCGATGGACATTATGTCCGGGCGATTGCCGGGGCGAACCTGCTATATCTGAGATACCGGACCGACAATCTGTCCTATGGTGCTTTTATACCCCCCTCCACCTATGTCGATTTTCCGACCCGGCTGGATGTCCGCTCGGACGATCCCGGCGTCGGCTGGCGGGTGGGTGCCTCTTACGAGGTCCCGCAATATGCTGTCCGGGCGAGCCTGATCTACGATTCCGCCATTGATGTGGACCTTGCCGGGGGAACAGAAGTCACCGGAGTGACCAGCTTCAACAGCTTTGCCTCCGTGACCATGCCGCAGTCGCTGGAGTTCAATTTGCAAACCGGGATCGCGCCGGACTGGCTGGCAACTTTCGGTGTGAAGTGGGTGGACTGGTCCAAACTGCAGGATCTGACGGTTCAGAACCCGGCGGGCAGCACGGTGGTCAACCGTTTCCTTGGGTATGACGACGGCTGGACAGTGCGTGCCGGGCTCGCTCACAAGGTCAATAATTGGCTGAAAGTGGGGTCAACGATCCAGTGGGACCGGGGCATCGGGCAATCCTATTCCGATACCTATTCCTTTGGGGTCGGAACGGCCATTCAGCTGGACAAACATGCTGAACTCACCATCGGGACGGCTGCGACCTACAAGGCCTCCGGCACCGGCGATCTCACCAATCTGGTGTCCACATCCGGCGCGACCACGCAATACAAGTATGGGGATTCCTGGAACTACACGCTCCAGACAAAGCTCAAATTCTCGTTCTAGACGGGCGCATTCACCTCGACGGTCATCCCCGCTTTATGCGGGGATCCAGCTTGATAAGAAACCTCACTCCTCTCGATGGTCATCCTCGGCCTTGTGCCGAGGATCCATATTTTTCAATAAGTTATGGATATTCGAAACAAGTCCGAACATGACGCCGGAGGGAAAACTGGACTTTGTCAAAAGCCTGGGGATCTATTGTTTAACCGCCACTTTCCGGGCAAGCCCGGCACCCCAAGCGTTGTCCTGGCCTCGAGCCGGGATCCACTCTCATAACAACTGGCCGCAGCCGTTGCGTGTTTTGTTCAAAAGCCCTGAGAACAAAAGGATCCCGGATCGCAGCAGTACTGCGTCCGGGACGGAAATCCAGAGTGAACCGGTCGATAGCTGCACTTCGGAGAATGCGGCTTTAATATCTACAGGCAAAACCTGCAAACTGCCGAACCGACTTAAGCGCAGAGGCCCATTTCGGCGGCTCGCTGCGGGCGGTGCAGCGCCGCGTTGGCGGCGACCATGGCAACGGCATGGACCCGGTTCTTGGCGCCCAGACGTTTGATGGCAAAGCGGATATGCGCCTTGACCGTCGCGGTGGTGACACCCAGCTCATAAGCGATCTGTTTATTCACCTTGCCCTCACAGAGCTTCATCATGATTTCCAGCTGGCGCGGCGTGACGCCGTCCAGGATGTTTTCAGTCGGCTCGAGAGTGCTCGGGAGCGGCCGTGCGCGGCGCAACAGATCCCGGGTCGAATGGAGCGCAAAATGGGCTGTCATGTCTGGGTCCACTTCTTCTCTGGCTAAGAGGTTGGACGCAGTTTTGTGCAGGACAAGCGAATTGTAAAATGTTAACTTGAGTATTGCTAATAGCTAATTATTTGCAATTTGAGGAAGCGTGTTTTGCAGAAGAACCTCTACTCCGGCCACACCCTTCGCCAGGTCCGCGCGGACACCGGTCTTTCGCAAGTGGAGTTCGCAAAAAAGCTCGGCCTTTCAACGCCCTACATAAACCAGATCGAAAACAACAACCGGCCCGTGACCGCCTCTGTGCTTCTGGCCATCTACCGGGTGTTTGGCACCGACCTTTCCGCGTTCGAGGAAAACGACCTCGACCGGATGACTCAGGACCTGGAAGAAATTTTTGCGGACACCCGGTTTCACGGCACACGCATCAGCAAACAGGACCTTCATGAATTGGCAACCCGGGCCCCGGAAGCCGCCCGCGCCATCATGGACATGTACGGCACCATGCGCGCCTATCATGAAAAAGATGCTGGCGAGGATGATCTTCTCCAGATGAATGCATCGGACGATGGAACCGGCAGCATCAGCAAATCAGCCTACGAGGAGGTCCGAGACTACTTCCACTATCAGGACAATTATGTCGATGCGATCGACCGGGCCGCAGAACAGCTCGCAATCAAGATCAATCTTCTTGCGGACACGCCGAAGCTCACCGCCCTCACCGACTGGCTCTATGACACCTACAGCATCACCGTCGAGCAGCATGGTTCCGAGGACGCAGCGCTCATCCGGCACAATGAGTTCGAGCGCCGGATTTCCATCCACCGGTCCGTACCGGACAGCTCAAAATCCTTCTTGCTTGGCTCCGTCATTGCGGAGCTGTATGCCAAGGACATTTTGACGTCGGAAGTGGCGGATGCCCGTTTCCGGACCCAATCGGCGGAAAGCATTGCCCGGCTCGCCCTTCGAAATTTTTTCGCCGGATCGCTGCTCTTACCCTACGAGGCCTTTCTGGAGGCCGCCGCTGCGAGCCGTCATGACATTCAGCGGCTGTCGCACCAGATGGACGCCAGCATCGAGCAGATCTGCCACCGGCTTTCAACCCTGCAACGGGCGGGCTCCAAAGGCATTCCGTTTTACTTCGTCAAGATCGACCGGGCCGGCAATGTCGTCAAACGCCACAGCGCAACCCGGTTTCAATTCGCGCGCTTTGGCGGCTCCTGCCCGCGCTGGAATGTGCATCAGGCGTTTGAGCAAACGACCGACAAATTTATCTCGCAGATCGCTCAGATGCCGGATGGCGTGAAATACCTGTGTGTCGCGACCAGTGTCACGAAACACACCACAGACTATAAAACACAGGCTCGGCGCTATGCGCTCGGCTTTGGCTGCGAAGCCCAATATGCCGACGCAATTGTCTATGCGGACGGTTTGGCGCTGGACGATCGCGCCGAACCCGAACCTCTCGGTGTCAACTGCCGGATCTGCCCGCGCGACAACTGCGATCAACGCGCCTTTCCGGCCATCAACACAACCCCCTTCATCGACAGCCGCGAGCGCGGCATCGTTCCCTACCGCGCGAAGGCGGCGCGGTAGTCCAGTTTTTAAACGATGAACACTCACGAAGTCAGACGCCCAACAAGTAGCCAGAGAGGAAACGAGATGGCCAATATCACTTGGGACAAAAAGGAAAAAACTAGAATTCCGCGATATGAAATTTTTTCATGCAATATCACAAAATCAGTATAAAAGAACGAATTTAAAAGTAAAATAAATGCAAAAATAATTATCGACCCAATTACATTAGTGTAATTACTATTTTTTAAATGTATTTCTTGAATTTCATCAATGAAAACTCTAATTCTTTCAAAATAAATTAAGTTATAAAATAGCAGAACTGAAATAATTAAAACTGACGAATAGAAAGCGACACCGCCAATAATTACCGATTTATCTGGTATTTCTGAAATTGTGTTTTCAATGAAATCTCTGAATACGTTTGAGCCCAACACTTGCAGTGATGTCAGGGATTGCAATATATCAGTTATTTCATTTACCGAGAAAATAACTACAGAAGAATATCCAAGCATCAGGGATGCAAAAATTGAGATAAACAACGGCTTCCAGATGCGAAATCCATTACCATTTGGTGCCCACCATTCCTGAGGCACAATCGAACGACAAGAAATCCCGTTACTATTAAAAATACCGGACCTACCATCAAAACAAACAAGAGATTAATCATAGAAAATAAAAAAGACTTTGCTGCACTCAACTGTATAGCCTCACTGCGCCCGGTTGATTGCGAAAACTATTTCACGCGAACTAAAATTAATAGCCAAAACTACTTTTCTATCACCAGCTCGAGCCTTACTACGCGTCGAAAATTTTTTCCAGGGAGTTCTCGACACTGTTTCAAGGGCCGAACTTCTGGCGCTCTATCAACAGGCAGACAAGACATAGGCCAAACTGGCCGCCGTTGTAGTCCTGCCGACAGGAACTGCAGGCAAAGGCCCCGGCTCAAGGCCGGGGCGGCAGTAAGGTGAGACGGTCTCTGGTCCAGTTATTCGGGATGTGTCGTTCTGGCAGCGGCCTCAAGCAGGGTTTTCAGCTCGTCCGGATCGCCGATGCGGTTGGCCATCAACAGGATGAGCCGGGCATTGAAGGCATCGCTTTCGGCTTTTGAGAGCCCTTCATGGGCCTCCAAAAGGTCCGCGTAAAAGTCGTCCGGGTGGCGCAATTGCGCCTTGGTGATATGCGCTGTCATCAGGCCGCCTCCCCTTTTCCGATCGCCCGGTTCAAGGCTGTTTCAATCTGTGCCCAATCCAGCATTGTCCAACGCGCAGCCACATGCTGGTCCGGCCGCATCAGATATACCGCGGTGCCGGCATCGCCCAGATACCGAGACCGAAGCTCTGCGCCGATGTCGCCATCCGCAACAAAAATGCCTTCGACCGATAGCCCGGCAATGTCGGAGTGTTCCGGGATCTCCAAGCCCAGCGCGAGCAATTTGAACCCATTGCCCAGCCGGTCCGACAGCCACTCCTCGCCAACCGGCGCGTCCGCCGCTGGACTGCCGGGCCTTGTGCGGGCCGGCAAGCCGTCGACATCGGCGCTGTTCAAAGGCGACGTTTCGTAGACACACGGCACTGACAGGCGCCCGGAATTCACCAGAGGGCGGGCGAATTCATAACTTTCGGAAAGATCCAGAACCGCATCGCGGAAGATCCGGCTCATTTCCGATTTCGGCGTGATGAAGTCTGTCGAACGCGAGCTCTGCAGGATGTTTTCATCCGCGGCCCATTCGCGTTCCAGCCCATAGCTGTCCAAAAGGCTTTCCGGCGCCTGGCCTTCCAGAACAAGTTTCAGTTTCCAACCGAGATTATCGGTATCTTGAAAGCCGGAATTTGCGCCGCGCGCCCCGAACGGCGATACTTGGTGCGCGGCATCCCCGGCAAAGATCACCCGGCCATGGCGGAATTTTTCCATGCGGCGGCACTGGAAGGTGTAGATCGACACCCACTCCAGATCGAACTCCACGTCCTCGCCGAGCATCTGCTTGAGACGCGGGATGACGTTTTCTTCTCTTTTTTCTTCTTCCTTGTCGATGTCCCAGCCGAGCTGCAAGTCGATCCGCCAGACGCCGTCCGGCTGTTTGTGCAAGAGCGCGGACTGGTCCTTGTTGAACGGCGGATCGAACCAGAACCAGCGCTCGGTCGGGAAGTCCGCCTTCATGATCACGTCGGCAATCAGGAAGTTGTCCTCAAACACCCGTCCGACAAAGTCCAGATCCAGCATCCGGCGGGACGGGGAACCCGCGCCATCACAGGCGATCAACCAGTCCGCCTCGATCCGGTAGGCACCATCCTGTGTGTCGACGATCAGCGAGGCGTGATCGTCCATCTGATCGATGGAGGCGACCTTGTTGCCGCCGCGAATGTCGACCGGCTTGCCTTCCTGTTGAAGGGCGCGCAGACGCTCCACCAGATAGAGTTCGCAGTAGTATTGCTGAAGATTGATGAAGGCCGGACGCTTGTGGCCTTCCTCCGGCAACAGGTCGAAATTGTAGACCTGACGGTCACCAAAAAAGACCCGGCCATGGTTCCAGACCACGCCCTTGTCGACCATCTGGTCGCCGCAACCGTAGCGGTCCAGGATCTCCAGCGAGCGCTTGGAAAAACAAATCGCGCGAGAGCCGACGCTGACCTTGTCATTGTCGTCGAGGATCACAACCGGAATGTCCTGCTGGGCCAGATCAATGGCCATCGCAAGGCCGACCGGCCCGGCGCCAATGATCACCACCGGATGGCGCACTGGCGCGGACGTTTCCTGATCGGGGGACCACTTGTAGGGATACAGCGGCACTTCGAACAATTTGGTCACAGGTTCTCCTCCCTGCTGCGATTTTCTCATTTTCGTGGCCTTCTAGAGCCATGTCTGGCCAAGGAATGGTTACAGAAACTCAGTTCTCGAAAAGGCCTCCCCGGCCTTGAGCCGGGGTCTTGATGCGTCCGGTCCCGGCTCAAGGCCGGGACAGCAGAAATGACAGGCTGCGTCAGTTATCCCTGCAGGTCCGCCCACATTTGCGCGTCCCGCTCCGCAGTCCAGATGCGCGGCGTGTCGATGCCCAGCGCCTCGTCGTAAGCGCGCGCGACGTTGAACGGCAGGCAGTGTTCGTAGATCGCATAGTCGTTGAACTTCGGATCGCATTCGGCGCGGCAGGCGTCCCAAGCCTCTTTCAAGCTACCGCCGCCCTGCGCAACACGGGCGACCGGCTTGTAGGTGGAGGTTACGAAGTCGGCGGTGTTCGTCAGTGCTTTGCCGACCATTTCCTTGCCGACCAATGCATCGCCGCGGCCCGGCGCAATCGCTTCAACGTCATAGGCGCGGATCGCTTCCAGTGTTTTCGGCCAGTCGTTGAAATGACCGTCGCCGCAATAGCACGCCGAGTGATATTCAACGATATCGCCGGTGAACATGACGTTTTCATCCGGCACATGAATGACAATGTCGCCGGCCGTATGCGCCCGTCCCAGGAAGCTGAGATCCACACGGCGTTTGCCCAAGTAAACGGTCATGCGGTCGTTGAAGGTGATCGTCGGCCATGTGAGCGGCGGAATGTCGGCGACATTTTCGTAGCCCATGAACAGGCGCGGGAAGCGCATGAATTCCGATTCCCGGTCTTCCGCACCACGCTCCACAACCATGGACCGGGCCTTCTGGCTCATGATGATGTTTGGCGCCTGATAGGCCGCCGCGCCCAGAACCCGAACGGCATGATAGTGGGTCAGAACCAGATGGCTGATCGGCTTGTCGGTGACAGAGCGGACCTTTTCGATGACCTTGTTGGCGAGTGCCGGTGTCGCCTGCGCCTCGATGATCATGACGCTGTCATCGCCGATGATCACGCCGGTGTTCGGATCACCCTCGGCGGTAAAAGCCCAAAGATCCTTGCCAATCTCTTCAAACGTGATCTTCTTTTCTTCCATGTCGCCGACAGAGGCGAATTTTTTATTGCTGACCATCGTCTCGTTCACTCTCTTTTGCGTATTTGATTGCCATCTTCTTCAGCGTTTCCGAAATTTTGAAAATCCTGACTCTCGCATCAAATTGAAAGTCATCTTTGCTGCTCGAATATTCAATTTCGTAGATCAACGACTTCATTTCTATTATTTTTTTACTTCCCATCTCAGTGCGAAAAGAAAAACTATATGGAACAAGACCAAATATCAGCAATTCAGCCCCCGGCACACCGAGCATGAATGGATCTTTGATAAAACCCATCTGCTCAAGCCTAAGCTCTTCTTCTTTAAATCTATTCAGCCTTTTCGTAGTTACATTACCCGAACCAAGACCAAACATATCCGCATATTCAGACAGCGGTATTAAGTATGGCGATAGCGTTTGCTTCTTTCGAGAATGTGGATTTGCATTAATACTTATAAAATACTCTAAGTTATCACTTATATCTTTAACAAACTTTTCCTCCAACTCTCTCCAACTCAGTTTCCTGTTTTTATAGCAATACCTTTCGACACACAGAGACCAAATAATAGCTTCTTTAGTTGGACAAAAAATTTCACCTCCGGGTTCAGATGAAGCATTGCCCACTCGATCAGATGTAAAACTCAGAACAGCTGCTTGCTGTTCATTGAGATCGTCAAATGGATGATGAAAAAGTTCGGCCATATTGCAATCGCTTTCTGAGGTTGATTCGCAACCAAAATACCACTTCAGATTATGATTTCAGCAAAGGTTTACGGAGCCTGTTCCACTGTCTGTTCAATGGCGCCGAATATGGAATGCCCGTCCCCATCCAGCATCTCGATGCGGATCGTGTCGCCGAACTTGAGGAACGGAGTTTTCGCCTCGCCATCTTCGATGGTCTCGATCATACGCAGCTCCGCGATGCAGGAATAACCTGCCCCGCCATCGGAGAGAGACTTGCCCGGACCACCGTTCAGTTTGTTGGAGACCGTGCCGGACCCGATGACCGTGCCCGCGCTCAGCGCCCGTGTCTTGGCCGCATGGGCGATCAACTGGCCGAAATCAAAGGTCATGTCGATGCCTCCTTCCGCCCGGCCAAAGTGCTGACCGTTGAGGTCGACATGCAGCGGCAGATGCAGCTTGCCGCCTCTCCAGGCCTCGCCCAATTCATCGGGCGTCACAGCAACAGGCGAAAAGGCCGAGGACGGTTTTGACTGGAAGAAGCCAAAACCTTTGCCGAGTTCGCCCGGTATCAGACCCCGCAAAGAGACATCGTTGACGAGCAGCACCAGCTTGACATGGGACAGGGCTTCTTCAGCACTCACACCCATCGGTACATCACCGGTGATGACGGCGATCTCGCCTTCCATGTCGATGCCATAGGCTTCGTCACGCATTCTGATCGGATCGCGGGGCGCGATAAACGTATCGGAGCCGCCTTGATACATCAGCGGGTCGGTCCAAAAGCTATCCGGCATTTTGGCGCCGCGGGCTTTGCGCACCAGCTCGACGTGGTTCACGTAAGCGGATCCGTCGGCCCACTGATAGGCGCGCGGCAACGGCGACAAGGCATCGTGCTCGTGAAAGCGGAGGGTCGGGACGGCGTCATGAGAGAGGCTTTCGGCAAGCACTTGTAGCTTGGGCGCAACCTGATCCCAATCGTCCAGCGCTGCCTGCAGGGTCGGTGCAATGTGGCTGGCATCCGTGCAATAGGTCAGCCGCTCGTTGACCAACACCAGTTTTCCGTCCCGGCTGCCATCTTTCAAACTTGCCAGTTTCATGGATCCGTCTCCCCAAGCCTATTTTGTTATGACCAATCCATCATGACCGACAATTGTCTGCCCGGAAAAGGTTTCTGTTGCCTCCAACCACTCCTGCTCTTCGAAACCGGGTAAATCTGCCGGAATCAGGTGGTTGAGGAGAAGGGTCTTGGCCTGGGCCATTTCCGCAATCTTGGCGGCATCCGGCGCCATCGTGTGGCTTGCCCATAAGTGCTCGCGCAGCCGGTCGCCATTGCCCGTGATCTCGACGATTTTATCGACACCGCGCTGAAGCATGGCCTCGTGCACCAGAACATCGCAATCCTTGGCAAAGACGGCGAGCGGCGGGAAGAAGGCCGTGTCAGCGGAAAAGACCACCGACCAATCCTCGGTATCGAACCGCAGGGCAAAACATTCGACAACCGGCGGGTGATCAACCCGCAGCGCTTTTAGCGCCAAGCCGCTGTCGTCAAGCGGCACATCGCCTTCAGCCAGCAGGTGGATTTCGATGAGATCCCGCAGGTCCGGGCGGCCTTCATCATCAATCCGCAGATCGATGTCGTAGCGCATGGAGGCCAGAAACCCGTCCCAATACTCCATCAGGTCGGCCGGTCCGAACACCTTGACCTTATGCGCCATTCCGCTGGTCCAGGCCGTATGCAACAAGGGCCCGAGCTCCAGAACATGATCGGAGTGCATGTGCGTGATGAAGATAAGATCCAGCTCTTTCAAGGAGACCCTGGCGTCGACCAAGCCACGGGTCACCCCAAGACCACAGTCAATGACACAGCGCCGTCCGCCGATCTCGATCAACGAACTCGTCGGCGACGGCCCGCCCGGCCGGATCGCCGGCCCACCCTTTGAGCCCAAAATGACGAGACGGTCATCCATATCCGCTTTGCCCTGCACCCACACACTCCTTGCCAGCATTCACAACTGCGCTTTTGTCAAAAAAGCTGTCCCGGACTTGATCCGGGACCAACCCTGAAGGCCCCGGACCAAGTCCGGGGCGGCAAACAGTGTCAGTTACTATTTATCCCAGGTGCCTTCCGGCGTGCCGTCGAATTTCTTCTCCAGGCTGTCCCAGCAGTCGATGTAGTTGTCCTGCAACGGCGCGTCCTTGGCGGCATATTCGGTCAGGTGTTGCGGGAACCGGGTCTCGAACATGAAGGACATCGTGTTGTCGAGCTTTTCGGCTTTCAGGTCCGCATTGGATGCCCCTTCAAAGGCATCGTTGTCCGGTCCGTGCGGCAGCATCATGTTGTGAAGGCTCATGCCACCCGGCACGAAGCCCTGTGGTTTGGCATCGTACTGGCCGTAGATGTTGCCCATCAGCTCAGACATGATGTTCTTGTGATACCAGGGCGGGCGGAAGGTGTTTTCGGCCACCATCCAGCGCTCCCGGAACAGAACGAAATCGATGTTGGCCGTTCCCGGCACGCCAGACGGCGCTGTCAAGACGGTGAAGATCGACGGGTCCGGGTGGTCAAACAGGATCGCACCGACCGGGCAATAGGTCCTAAGGTCGTATTTCACCGGTGCATAATTGCCGTGCCAGGCAACCACATCGAGCGGCGAATGGCCGATCTTGGTCTCATGGAACTGGCCGCACCATTTCACCGTGACCTTGCTCGGCACTTCCTTGTCTTCATACCAGGCAACCGGTGTCTTGAAGTCCCGGCGGTTGGCCATGCAGTTCGCGCCGATCGGGCCACGGCCCGGCAGCTCAAATTTCTGGCCATAGTTTTCGCAGACGAAACCGCGTGCAGGACCTTCCACCACCTCGACCCGATAGACCAGACCGCGCGGCAGAATGGCGATTTCCTTTGGCTCCAGCTCGATAATGCCGAGCTCGGTGTAGAAGCGGAGAATGCCTTCCTGGGGAACGACCAGGAGTTCACTGTCGGCGGAGAAGAAGTACTCATCTTCCATCGACTGGGTGGCTAGGTAGATATGCGTTGCCATGCCGACCTGGGTATTCACATCCCCGGCCGTCGTCATGGTGCGCATGCCGGTCAGCCAGTTAAGATTCTCATCGGCGTGCGGCACAGGATCCCAGCGGTATTGGCCGAGGGAAATGACATCTTCGCAGACGTTCGGCGCGCTTTTCCAATAGGGAAGGTCGATTTTCTGAAACCGGCTGGTGTGCTTGACCGACGGCCGGATGCGGTAACACCAGGTCCGCTCGTTCTGATGACTCGGTGCGGTAAAGGCGGTACCGGACAACTGCTCGCCATAAAGCCCATAGGCGCATTTCTGCGGGCTGTTCATGCCTTGCGGCAGCGCGCCCGGCAGGACTTCGGTCTCAAAATCATTGCCGAAACCCGGCATATACTGGAGCTCGTTGGACAGCGGCTTGCCGCCGTCGCCGGCAACCTGCTTGTGATCGACCTTGTTCATAATCGCATCCTCCCGGGATCATGCCCTGTCAAATTAGTTGCACTTGTAACTATCTGCGCAAGTTTGGTCAAGAGACTTCCGAACTGGCCGAGAAAAATTCGCCGGTCCACTTGGCCGTGGTGCCAAGTCTGAGGCTTGCGGAACCGCCCCCCTGCCCGAGCATTCCATGACCGTGAATTTGAATGCCTTGCATCTGCAGAGGTGTTGGTTTAAATTAGAACAAAATAGGAACATTGGGGATTCTGATGCCATTTCAGGACACGTATTTTGAGCCGAAAACGTCCGCGCCACCTTTGGCAGCAGATGGGTATGAGCCACAGGATCAGGCGGAGACAGCGCCCCAAAAAACATCTGCACAGCTCACCCAACCGACTGCCGGCGAGCTGGAAACCATGATGCTGTTTCTGCGACGCGCACGCGACAGGGCGGTCGTCATCCGAGAAAATGCGCCGGCTGGAAGTTATCTTGAGAGCGTTCTGCATCGGACGATCTTAGGCATTGATCAAGAGCTGGCCCAACTTAAATACCTGCTCTCCAAAAGCGATCTGCCAAAGTCTTCGCCGACCCGTATGCGCCGGGCGATCTGACAAAAGCAGTCTATTCGAACCTTTGCGCGTGACGTGCCTGCTGGTGACCGGACTATATTTATAGCCAGCCGCCTCCAAACAAACACAGAGTTACCTTTGAAAATCTGATATCACTTCAAGGCATTGATGACGTAGGCAAGACCGCTCACGCAAAATTTTGGAGCATACGCATGAAGTTTCAGAATTCGGTGATGCCCCTGATCATGCTGACCGCCTTGTTCGGCATGATCGTGATGATGTTTGACGTACCGGTTGGCATCTCTCCCAAACGATTTGGAGCCTTTGTGTTCGGCGCCATTTTGGTGATCGTTGTTTTGAACCTTGCCTATGTCCTGTTTGAAAACGCGCGCAAAGATAAAGATTGATCCAAAAATAGCCGGCTCGGCTTTATTCGACATTGGGACGCGTATGTGCTCACCGGTATTTCGCGGCAGTGATGAACTCGCTGAAGGCCTCGCACCACACAAGGACAGTGGTGTAATCCTCAATGTTCACCCCATCCGGAACATCGGCAATGAAACCGTCGAAGGTGTTGATGTCGGCGATTTGAACAGCGCTTTCCCGAACAGCTTCAAACCCCGCTTCGTCTTCTACGAACTCCTTGACCAAGTACAGCTTGTAGTCCGGGCCGGGTGAGAGCGCACCGGTATGCACAATCTTGTCCTGAGACAGGCTGATCGAGCCTTCCCCCCAATGCAGGAAATCGCTTCCTTTGAGATCGCGGGTGAGCGCGGCTTGATACTCTGCGGACTGGCTCGCTTCTGCGAGAAGCGCCGCGTCCGGTCCTTTGGGTGCCGTCAAAATGGGCAGGAAATAGACCCCAAGCGCGAACCCCACGGCCAGCATTCCGCCATGGGAAACAAGCAGCACAAGCCAACGTATCATGGTGCATCTCCTAAAGACTGTTCGGTCCGGTTCCGAAGAGATAGGCAGCAAATGCGCGCCTGCAATCAAGTCCGCTTAACAGTTTTGTGGCCGGCCCGTTAGGCGGCTGCTTCGTCGCCCGGCTCTGTCCTCCAGCCAAGATCCGTCAGCGTCACAATCCGGTTGCCGCGCAGATCGGTTGCACAGACCAAAAACCCGCGCTCTTCCATGTGGGATAACAACCAGCGGGCCCGGCCCGGGGACCGGGTACCATAAGCCGTTGCAATCTCGATATTGCCCGGGCACGGCGCCTTGGCAAGGGCCGCTTTCGCTAACAACAGATAGACCCCGCGCATGTCTTCCGGCAGTTCGGCTGCGATGAGTTCGGCCTGCTGCCAGGCACTGTCATCCACCTCGCCCTTTTCAACACCGGCGCGGGCGACCGACAGTTTTTCCCGGAAAGTCTGGAGATCAGGCGTTCCGCCGGTGAGTTTGGCGATCCGGCAGCGGACCTGGAAATCCTGGTAGAGCGAGGCAATCGGCTGAAACGCTGCCTCATCCTCATCCAGAATTTCGGAGATGATCTGATCGATCTTCTCCTCGCGCTCGCCGTGTTCAAACAAATTGTCGGCTTGCGGGATTTCGGCTTCTGCCGCATCCCCGGCGCTGGTCAATTGGTTCAGAACATCATCTGTCGAGGCGACCGGCTCGGCGATCCTCGGACGGACAGGAATCTCGTCGGGAGAGCGGGTAAAAATCAGGTCCTTGGCTTCTTCCTTCGGCTGCTCAGGCAAGGGCATCAGCTTCGGTCCGCCTCCGCGGCCAGCCGTTTCAACCGAGCCAATCTTGACCGGAATCGGACGACGGGAAACCGCCGGGCCGAGCGCGATGAAATGGCCCCGGTCCAGATTGCGGAAGCTTTCCGCCTGCCGCCGTTCCATACCCAGCAAGTCCGCCGCGCGGGCCATGTCGATATCGAGAAATGTCCGGCCCATCAGAAAGTTGGACGCTTCGGCAGCGACGTTCTTGGCAAGCTTCGCAAGACGCTGGGTCGCGATGATCCCGGCAAGACCGCGTTTGCGGCCCCGGCACATCAGATCCGTCATTGCGCCGAGCGATCTGCGGCGCGCTTCTTCGGTGACTTCGCCGGCGGCGGCCGGTGCAAAGAGCTGCGCTTCGTCCACCACAACGAGCATTGGATACCAAAGGTCCCGGTCCGCATCAAAAAGACCATCCAGGAAGGTGGCTGCCGCCTTCATTTGACGGTCCGCATCCAGACCCTCCAGATTAAGCACAACAGATACGCGGTGCTGACGTACGCGCCCCGCAATCATCTTGAGGTCTTTCTCAGTGCCAACAGCATCGACGACCACATGACCGTATTTGTCAGCAAGGGTCACGAAGTCTCCTTCCGGGTCGATGATGGCCTGCTGCACCCATTGGGCGGACTGCTCCAGAATCCGGCGCAAGAGGTGCGATTTACCGGACCCGGAGTTGCCCTGAACGAGCAAACGGGTTGCCAGAAGCTCTTCCAAATCGAGCCCGGCACGTTTGCCTCCAGCCATGTCACCAATGTCGATTTGAACGGTCATGCACAACCGGGCGCATACCTGCGCCACCACCCTTTCTCTGCTGTCTATAAGACGCGAGTGAAAACGATTCTTCGGATCATGAAAAGCGGCTGTTGCGATTAGCAGAGGTTATCCCTGAAATCCACCCTGGACCGCGGGTTTCAGTCACGAATGCCGACCGCCAAGAACCGATTTGTACAAGACCAAGAACACAGCAAACTCACACAACGTTTTACCAAGTCCCGGAATTTAAGTTTTTTCTCATGCAGTTATCAGATAATATCCAATAAAGAAGGTGCAGAATACAAAATACACAATCAGAAATAATATAACTCCTTAGATAACTACTTTATCGAACTTAAAGACAGCAGGATTCAGCCGAGAAAATTTTGAAGTAGGGTACGCCATTTGGTCCCCGGCATTTGGTCGGCAGAGCACACGAGGAGCAGCAAGGAAATGGTTGTCTTGTCTTCAAGAAGACTGTTCACCACCCTCTTCCGGCTTGCCATAGGCGTTCTTGCTGTCCTTTGGACAATCCTCCCGCCTGCTTACGTCCACGCGGAAGACTGCCCGAAAACCTTTCGTGTTGGCGCTTCCGATGATTATGAACCATTTAGCTATATAGGTGCTGACGGCAAACTGACGGGGCTTGATCTCCTGTTCGTACAGGAAATCTTGGCAGAGGCTGGTTGCGCCCCACAATTCTTGGATCTGCCATTCCCCCGGGCTGTGGTGGAGTTGTCCGCCGGGCGGATCGACATGATGATGTTTGCCTCCGTCACAGCAGAGCGGCAGAATTTTGCTTTGTTTTCCGCCCCCTATCGAAACGAAACAGCTGGATTGATCATCCGGGCCCGTGATCAGGACAAGTATCCAATCACTGAGGTTGGGGATCTTCTCAAGCTCAACCTCGTTTTGGCCCATGACGTTGGAACCTATCGCGGCGATTTATTTGAAACGTTCATGGCAAACCCGGACGCCAAGAAAAACATAATTCAAGTCGGCAGCTCACGCCAAAGCCTGAACATGCTGGTAAAAGGGCGCATCAACGCCATTGTTGAAGCGCCTGCTGCCGTGTTTGCCCTTGCAGAAACACTCGGGGTGCGAGACCAGATCGCCGAACACCCCTTCTTGCTTTGGAGCGAACCGGTCCATTTCATGTTCAGCCGGAAGACCGTTTCTCCAGAGTTCGTTGCCCAAATCGATGCCGTGTTGGCCGAAGCGGTTCAGACGCCCGAATATACATCACAGTTCGGGTCCATGAGTGTCGGCAGCCCCGCACATGCGGGTTCCGAGACTAATTGAGGATATTCAAAGGGAGCGTCGATGCCGCCAGCGCCATACCTTCAGATCTTCAGATCCCGCTTTTGGCTCCGATTTGCGGGCATACACCGAAGTAGCCTCAAAATGTGTGGCAAGTGCCTTTGCGCACTGTTTCTCTGTCTCGTCTCTGTGGCTCCTGTGGCTCCAAGTGCTGCCGAGGCAACGCAGAACGCCTTGTGTTCAGAGCCGCTACGCGTGCGGGTATCGGGCGACTACTTCCCCTTCAGCCACCAAGCGCCGGATGGTCGGCTAATAGGGACCGATGTCGAGTTTATCCGGACTGTTTTTGATCTCATCAATTGCCCGATCGAACTTGAAATCATGCCGTTCAAGCGCGCAATCGTAGAATTGTCGCAAGGCAACATCGACATGGTCCCTTTTGCGTCCATCACGGAGCGCCGGTCCAAGTTCGCCCACTATTCCGCCCCTTACCGGAACGAACTCGCCCGGCTGATCTTTCGAAAGGGCGAAGCCGAAAACCATCCAATCTCAGACATCAACCACATCATTGACCATCAGCTGATAGTCGGTCACGAGCGTTCGTCCTATCGCGGAAGGCTTTTTGACAGTTTCATGAGAAGCGACGCCGGGCAGCAGCATGTCTTCCACACGACGACCACGACGGAAGGCATCCGGATGCTGGAGACCGGCCGGATCGATGCCCTGGTCGAAATGCCCAGCGCCGTCATGGGCGTTGCAAACCGGATGGGCCTGGAGGGGGCCTTTGAAGTGCACCCCTTTCCCGTTTGGGAGGAGCCTGTGCATTTCATGTTCAGCCAACAGACTGCGCCGGTCCAGCTCGTCGATGCTGTGAGTGCAGCCATTAGGGAGGTCAGACGGACGGAAGACTACAAGGTGGCGTTCGGGCACCTGGCTCTCCCCGTTCCAGACACCGGCGATCCGTCAGCCCCCCTCATGGATTGAGGCTCTTCCCTTTGCCCGGTGAAGCACCACATCAATAAGCAAGTTTTTATGAGCAGGAGCTGACTGGATGAAGATCCACGCCGATTTGTCGAAACGGGCCCAGGTCGATAGCGCGACCCTCGATTGGATCGCCTCCCCCATGGCGGGTGTGGAGCGGCGCATGCTGGAACGCGACGGCGAAGAGGTCGCCCGGGCAACCAGTCTTGTCCGGTACGCGCCAGGCTCCTCATTCTCAGCACATTCTCATGATCTCGGCGAAGAGTTTCTGGTGCTCGACGGCGTCTTTACCGATGAGACCGGAGACTTTCCCAAAGGCATGTATGTCCGCAACCCGCCAGGCTCACGGCACATACCATCCAGCGAACCTGGAGCGGTGATCCTCGTCAAGTTGCGGCAAATGCAGACAGACGACGACACGTTTGTGCGGGTCGACACGCTGGATCCGGCCGGGTGGCAGGCGGGCCGTACGGGTGAACATATTCTTCCCCTGTTTGTGCGCCCCGATGAAGAGGTGGTGATGCTTCACTGGGAGAGCGACGCGGCTTTTGGTGAGCAATCCTTCCCCGGCGGCGCGGAGTATTTTGTCGTCGAAGGGGCCTTTGAAGACGGAAACGGCCGGTATGACCAAGGCACTTGGCTGCGTTTGCCGGCCGGCAGCAGTCAGACGATCAAGACAGAAAACGGTGCCCGGGTCTGGCGGAAAACCGGGCACCTTACTGCTGACTAAGCGGCTGCATCCAAAGGCAGCTCAAAGCGGCCATGAAAGGCAATCTCGCTCAAGGGCCGCCGGCCGCTTGGGCGTTCTTGCTCCTGAAGCTCTGGCGTCAACTGCTCAGCATCTCCGCGGCGGCCGATGGCAAAGGCGACATGGACCTTCAACCGTTCCGGCAAGCCCAGAACCTCGTGGGCCTGATCTCTGCGCAAACCTGCCATGGCGTGCGTATGATACCCAAGCAGTGTGGCCTGTAGCGCGGCCTGAGCCCATGACCCGCCAGCGTCGAACGCGTGGAAGATCGCGGGAACCGGTCCGTCTTCGCTGACGCCATCGACCAGAGAATCTGAAATCACAAAGACCAGCGCTGAGGCGCCAACGGCCCAGCTTCCGTTGAAGTCGTCCAGCAAGGCGTAAAGCCGTTCAAATTCAGCATCTCCGCGCAGGGCGTAGACGAACCGCCAAGGCTGCGTGTTGAAGGCTGACGGCGCCCACCTTGCGGCCTCCAGAATGGTTTTCAAATCCGCTTCGGGCATCGGCACCCCATCGAACGCACGCGGGGACCAACGCTTCAAAAAAAGATCATCAACCGGATGGTCTGCAACACGGGTCATTTCAAAACTCCTTAAACCCAAGAACTGTGGCGATGCACATCAGATAGTTGATTATTATCTTTATATCAAGATACTTTTTTTAAAGATTATTTATTTCAAGATTTCCGTGCACTCTCAGGAGCTCTAGAGAACTCACTGTGCCGACAACTGTCTGTATGCCACTCGATTCCGGAACTAGTGTGGAGCGAATGGTTCTGCGACCAGACGAGCGCACATGAGAGGACTTTCAGGGCAAGACCGCCAGCACGGCGTGGTCTTTGCCATGATCCCGGCAGGCAGGATCACGGCGAACGCGGTGCCCTCTGAAAAGCAAGGCGAAGTGAGCGGCTTGCTGATCACTTTCCGGTTGATCGGGGCAACGCTTGGCGTCACGCTCGGCAGCGTATTCCTGGCTGTCGATGCAGGTTTCCCGGCTGTGTTTTGGACGGTTGCGGCCATTTTTGTGGGCTGTACAGTGTTTTGCTGGTTTGCCATCCGCCCGGAACCGCAGGCGGCATCATGACGGCGTCCTAACCGGATATTGACACTTTGACCCCACGATCGGTGATACCGTTCGGGGAGGCAAACTGAAACGCTTGCCGCAACGGAGCAAAACATGGCGCAAAACCGCCCTCAGCCCAGACACCAGACGCTTGGCGAACTGATTGCCGACGGAACGATCCATGTGATTGGAATTGGTCTTGGTGTTGCCGCAACGATCATCCTGACACTGACGCTCTGGAACAGCGGTGATCTCGCGCGTCAGGTCAGTGTTCTGGTCTATGCCGCGTGCCTCATGGCCATGCTGATCTGTTCAGCGCTCTACAACATGTTTGCAAAAGACCACAAAGCCGGAGTGCTGCGCCGGCTAGACCATGCTGCGATCTTTTTGATGATTGCGGGCACTTATACCCCGCTCGCGGCCATGATCATCGGCGGCTGGACCGGGGGTGTTCTGCTGGCCGTTGTCTGGAGCGGCGCCCTGACCGGAGCGATTGTGAAACTACTAAACCTACAAGGGATGGACCGTTTGACCGTGCCGATCTGCCTGGGCCTTGGCTGGGTGGTGGTTTTCGTTGTCAAACCGCTTATGGAGAACGCGTCGGCCTTTGGTTTCTGGATGATCGTGGCGGGTGGTCTGCTCTACACGATTGGAACCGTGTTCTACGCTTGGAAAAACCTTTTGTTCCAGAACGCGATCTGGCATGCGTTCGTGCTCGCCGCAGCCGTTTGCCACTTCGCGGCGGTCTTGCATGATGTCGCGCTGGCAGCTCCGATGCCTTGAAAAAGCACCGGAACTTTTGAACTCAACCGCTTAAGTGGAGATGTCCTCGTCCTTAGTCAGGACAACGACCTTGGTGCGCAGCGGCACCCGGTCAAACAGGTCGATCACGTCCTGCTGCCACATGCGGATACAGCCGGACGAAACGCTCTTGCCAATCGATGATGGCCTATTCGTGCCGTGGATCCGGTACAGCGTGTCCACACTGCCTTGCCAAAGATCCATGGCGCGCGCGCCAAGCGGATTGCGCAGCCCCGGCGGAAAGCCCTTCTCCCAATACCGCTCAAGCGACGGCTTGCGCGCAATCATTTCCCGTGGAGGGCGCCAGATCGGATGTGGGCGCTTGACCCGGACCAAGGCTTCACCGGACCAGGCAAACCCTGCCCGCCCGACACCGATGCCATAGCGCAGCGCCTTGCCGCCCGGTAGCACCCAGTAGAGAAAGTTGTTGTAGGGGTCGACGATGATCGTGCCGGGCTTTTCGCGAGTCTTGTACTCAACGACCTGACGCAGATATTTCTCGTCGAACGCCTTGTAGTTTATCGCGGGCCAGGTGAAGTCACCATCCGGCAATGCCGCATAGGCAGATGCATAATCGAACTCTTCGTCCGGCAGCGGTGGCTGATCGGGCAAGCCGACGACCTGTTCATAGGTCTGGCATCCAGCGAGTGTTCCCGCCGCCAAAACCAGCCCGCCCGCCATCAGGCTTCTCCGGCTGAGACCTTTGCTCAGCGCAAGGGGTGCCTCGGTGCTTTCAAATGTCCGGCGCGTCATGAAACCTCCAAAATCCGGTCTCTTCATAAGTCGAGCATCGCAAGGAGTGCAAGTCACATTGCCTTCAGGCGCTTACATTTCCAGAATTTGCGGATAAAGTGACCTCCTCTTGAAAGCAGCCCGCCTACCCCACCATTTTGTAGTTTCCAATAAAAACAACGGCACCCATCCATATGACTTCGCATATCCCGGCTTTTGACGGACACAATGACACGCTTTTGAAGCTGGAGATCGACGCGATCCGCGGAAAGACCCGCGACTTCTTCGAACGATCCGATCGCGGCCATATCGACTTGCCGCGTGCCAAGGAAGGCGGCTTTGCAGGCGGCCTTTTTGCCATGTTCGTTCCATCTAATCCGGAACAGGACTTCTCCAAGCCCTTTTCGCCCAGCGACAAACGGAACTTTCTTCCTGTTGAGCAAAAGCTGGCCCTCAGCTTTACCAAAAGGATGCTGGAACGAGCTGAACGGCTGGAAGCGGATTCGGACGGAGCCGTTGCCATTTGCCGGTCGCCGGATGCGATCGAAAGCGCCATGGAAAAGGACCAGCTGTCCATCAGCCTGCATATTGAAGGTGCAGAGGCCATCGACACCAATTTCTATGAGCTTGAGGCTTTTTATAAGCGCGGGCTGCGCTCACTGGGCCTTGTCTGGAGCCGGGAAAACGCCTTCGGCTATGGCGTGCCGATGGCACACCCCCACAGCCCGGATATTGGGCCGGGCCTGACCGGCGCCGGCCGCGATCTGGTGCGCGCCTGCAATCAGATGGGTATTCTAGTGGATGTGTCTCATCTGAACGAAAAAGGCTTCTGGGATGTCGCACGCATTACAGACAAGCCGATCATCGCCAGTCACTCGAATGTCCACGCCATCTGTGCCAACAGCCGGAACCTGACCGACAAGCAGCTGGACGCCATCAAGGAAAGTGGCGGCCTCGTCGGCATCAACTTCTTCGTCGGTTTTCTACGTCCTGACGGCAACTTCAACCAGGACACGCCGCTTGATGTTGTGGCCGATCATGCCGCTTATCTCGTGGACCGGCTGGGCGAAGATGGCGTTGCCTTGGGGTCGGATTTTGACGGTTGCGCCCCGCCGAGAGACCTTAGCGACGTCACCGGGCTGCCGCGTCTCGCCGAAGTCCTGGATGCACGCGGTTTTTCCAAACAGACTCTGGAGAAAGTGTTTTTCCGGAATTGGATCAACGCTTTGAAAACAACAGCGAAATAGGTAAATCTAGCTGCATTTACTCAACATTCTCGCGAACTTGTGACCACTGATCGCAAATTAGCGATTGTTTTTCTGCGCTCCCCATTCGAGGATGCATACATTGTAATCTTTGCAGATGTTTCTTGAAACGTGCATCGGTTTGCCGAACCGCCGACCATAAGAAAAACACCAGTCGGCTGATCCGGGTCCGGAAACCTAAAAACCCAATCAATCAAGAAAATCTGCGTGCGAACTGGCACGCCCCATCGGCCGCTGTCTCCAGACCTGCGGCACAATTCGGGAAGAAGCTTCAGGGCCGGACAGGACGTTCGGCGCATGAAACTGCTGTGACGGTTTGCCATTCATGTCGGTAATGGGGGCTGACTTGGTATTCGATGTTGGAGCAACAGATCCGCAGGCTGCGGGCTTTCAAGGCGAGCGCCGCAGACGCAAGGCTGACGCTGTCTATGACAATATGAAGCGTCAGATACTTTTGGGGGAGCTGAATCCGGCCAGCCCAATCACAGAACAATCACTCGCGCAGTCCTATAGCTGTTCGCAAAGTACGATCCGCGAAGCCCTGTTGACCCTTCAGGAAGACGGTTTGGAGATCCGGCGCGGGTATCAGGGTACTTTTGTCACCCAAACCACCAACAAGGAAGCAATCATCCTTTTCCGGCTGCGCCTCAACATAGAAACCGCAGCGGTTGACCGGATTACGCCAGACATCACGGAAGATCAGCTGCACACCCTTCGCCAATTGGCAGCCCGCTATGACGATATCCGGGCCAAACGCGACAAGATCGGCATCTCCGAGGCAGATATCGCCTTCCACATGACCATGTTGCGTTTTGCCGACATGCCAGTACTCGAGCCGGTGCTTTTGCGCACGCTGCTCCATCTGCACCGGTTTATCATCACCCGGCACACGAACAATCTGATCTGGATCGACAAGATCAAAGCCTCCCATCACGAACTGATCGAGGCGATTGCCACCAAAGATCCTGATCATGCTCGAAAAATGGCGATCCAGCACGCGACGACAAACACCATTGAAGTCACCGACGAGGTGCGGACGGAAGTCTTCGCAAAGATTTGAGCGGAACAGGCACCGCAACTATAGCGACGACCCCCGGCCACCGTGTTGGTGACCCGGTTACATGCGTTGCCAACGGCTGACTAAGCTGTCTCCATCATCTGCTGCTGGGTCAACATCGCAGCGCCAATGAGCTCTTTGGTATAAGCGTTCTGTGGTGCCTGGAAGATGTCATCCACGCTTCCAGCCTCGACCACCTTGCCCCGCTGCATCACCATAACGGTGTCCGACAGTGCCCGCACAACCGCAAGATCGTGGCTGATGAAGAGATAGGTCAGATCATGCGCCTTCTGCAGGCCGCGCAAAAGCTCCACCACCTGTTTTTGAATGGTCCGGTCGAGCGCGGATGTCGGCTCGTCCAGAACGACAAACTGCGGCTTTAGAACCATTGTCCGCGCAATTGCAATGCGCTGACGCTGACCACCGGAAAACTCGTGCGGATAGCGGTTGCGCATCACAGGATCGAGCGAGACTTCCTCCAGCGCCTGGCAAGCTCTTTGATCCCTGTCACGGGCACTTAAGGAAGGCTCATGCACCAAAAGACCTTCGGAGATGATCTGCCCGACAGTCATCCGCGGGCTCAAGGACCCAAACGGATCCTGAAAGATCAGCTGCATGTCCTTGCGTAAAAGACGCATGGCAGCCCGGTCCTTGCCCGAGATCACCTCCCCTTGAAAGACAACCCGCCCACCGGCCGGCAGCAAGTTTAAAACGGCGCGGCCGAGCGTGGACTTACCGGATCCGCTCTCACCGACGATGCCCAGCGTCTGGCCCTGGCGCAGGGAGAAGCTGATATTGTCGACAGCCCTCAAGATATGGGCCGGACCAAAAAGCCCTGCCTCCAGAACAAACTCCACATCCACTTTCTGCGCTTCCAGAAGCACCGGTGTGTTGTCGGGAACAGGAGGCTTATGACCCGTCGGTTCGGCGTCGAGCAACATCCTGGTGTATGGGTGTTCCGGCTGGGTGAAGATCCGAGCTGTCTCGCCGCTTTCCACCACCTCGCCGGTCTTCATCACATAGACCCGGTCGGCAATCCGCCGCACAATGCCGAGATCATGGGTGATGAAAATCACGGCCATGCCCAGACGTTTTTGCAGATCCGCCAGAAGATCCAGGATCTGAGCCTGGGTGGTCACATCGAGTGCCGTTGTCGGCTCATCTGCGATCAGGACATCGGGGTCATTGGCAAGCGCCATGGCGATCATCACCCGCTGGCGCTGGCCTCCGGACATCTCGTATGGATACGCCTTGATCTTGCGCTCCGGGTCCGGAATGTTGACAAGCTTCAAAAGCTCCAGGGCTTTCGCCTTCGCCTGTTTCCAGCTGTGGCCGCCGTGTACGACCATAGGCTCGGCGAGCTGGCGCCCGATTGTGTAGAGTGGATCCAGCGAGGTCATCGGTTCCTGAAAGATCATGGTGATCTTCTTGCCGCGCACCTTGTTCAACTGGTGCGCCGGCAATCCCAGGATGTTGGTATCCTCGTACAGGACTTCGCCTTGCGTCCTGCCGTTGGAGGCAAGAAGCCCCATCGCAGCCATCAGTGTCTGGCTTTTGCCGGAGCCGCTCTCGCCGACGATGGCCACGGTTTCTCCGGGCTTCACATTGATATCGACGCCGCGTACGGCATTGACCGGACCGGTGGCGGTCTCAAAGTCGACTTTCAGGTCCTTGATCGCCAGGACCGGGCGTTTTGGGTCATGCATGGGCCTGCCTCCTATCGGTCCTTGGGATCCAGCGCATCGCGCAGTCCGTCGCCGATAAAGTTCAGCGCGAACAGTGTCGATGTCAGGAAAATGGATGGGAAGATCAGCATCCAGGCTGACCCTTGCAGATTGCGGGCGCCTTCGGAAATCAGAACGCCCCAACTCGTCATCGGCTCCTGGATGCCAAGACCGAGGAATGACAGGAAGCTCTCAAGAAGGATCACTTTCGGCACGAGCAGGGTCATGTAGACAACCACCGGGCCGAGCGTGTTCGGGATAATGTGCCGGCGAACGATGCCGCCGTCCCCAACGCCCATGGCCTCGGCTGCCTGCACGTATTCCTGACGCTTTATGGTCAATGTCTGACCGCGCACGATCCTGGCCATGTCCAGCCATTCGACCGCCCCAACGGCGATAAACATCAAAATGAAATTCCGGCCGAAGAACACCACCAGCATGATCACGAAGAAGATGAAGGGGAGCGAATACAGAATGTCGACCACCCGCATCATCAGCTGGTCGGCCCGTCCGCCAAGATATCCGGACGTCGCCCCGTAAAGAACACCGATGGAAATGGCAACGACGGTCGCCAGCAGACCGATGGTCAAGGAAACACGGCCGGCAATGAACGTCCGGGTCATCAGGTCCCGGCCATTCGCATCGGTGCCAAAGTAGAAATGCAGGTAGTTGATGTCCGCTGTCAGCGTCGCGCGCTTGTCATCGTCTGCAAGGTCGCTCAAGGCGGCGTTTTTGAACAGGTCGCTTCGATCGATATACCGCGTTGATCGTGGATCGATGGCCCGGCGGGAGGTCACTTCCGCCACCACCTGATCGCCAACCCGCTCATAACTTTCAAGGCTCAAACGCGCCCGTTTCACAAGGGCTTCAAACGCCGGCTCAATCTGATCCGGTTTCGGGTAAGCGCCGAGGCTTGCCGGCACCTTCACATAGTCCCTGTAAACCGTGTCATAGTCATGCGGCGACAGGTTCGGGCCAAAGGCCGACAACAGCGCGATGGTGGCCAGCACAATCATGCTGGCAACAGCCGCCTTGTTCGCCAGAAGCCGGTCGCGGGCATCATCCCAGAGCGAGCGCCCGCGTTGCGGAACGCCAACGGTATCGGGTGTCGTGACAGACATGTGTGTTTTCCTCAGTCGTAGCGCACGCGCGGATCAAGCAGCGCATAGAGCAGATCCACGACCAGGTTGAAGATGATGACGAAACACGCAACGACGACCACGGTGCCCATAACCAACGTGTAGTCGCGGTTCAGCGCGCCTTGCACGAAATAGCGGCCAATGCCGGGAATACCGAAGATGGTCTCCACCACCACGGATCCGGTCAACAGGGCAGCCGCGGCCGGCCCCATGTAAGACACCACCGGCAGGATCGCGCCGCGCAAGGTGTGGACCACGATCACCAGGTAGTTTGTCAATCCATAGGCTCTGGCAGTTCGAACGTGGTTGGAGCGCAAGGCCTCGATCATGGATCCGCGGGTCAATCGGGCAATCACCGCAATCTGCGGCAATGCCAGGGTCACAACGGGCAGGATCTTGTTGACGAATGCCCCATCGCCCCAGCCGCCCACAGGCAGCCAACCGAGCCAGACACCGAGCAAGAGCGTCAGAACGGGAGCCACGACAAAGTTTGGTATGGTCACACCCAGGGTCGCAGCGGCCATCACAGAGTAATCCGCCGGACCATTTTGCCGGAGCGCAGCCACAACACCCATGAGACCACCGACAACCAGCGCCAGGGCAAGAGCGCTCAAACCGAGTTGGATTGAGATCGGCAAGCTGGCAGCAAAGAGCTCATTGATGGTGAAGTCGCGAAAGTAAAAGCTCGGCCCAAAATCGAGCTGCGAGATGGATTTCAGATAGAGCAGATACTGTGTCCAGAGCGGCTCGTCCAAGTGATAAATCTTGTTCAGATTTTCCATCACTTTGGCCTCAAGCGGGCGTTCGAGGTCGAACGGCCCGCCCGGCGCAATCCGGATCAAGAAGAAGGAGATTGTTACAATCAGAAAAATCGTCGGGATTGCGCCCAGCAATCGACCGAACACGTAGCGGGTCATCAGCTTGCCCTTCTCATTCCACGATGATCTTGGGGTCAGGACTCATTAATTTGATTGAACTGGCACGGCAAACGGCGATGAGCTGCAAGGAAAAGCGCGATAACCGGGCTTCCTGCCCGGCTGAGCGGTTTGACGGAGCGGATCAAAGCCGTTTTTGCTTTCCGGAGGTATAGAGTGACTTTGCCCGGCAACGTCTTTGCAATCCTTTGAAAACCGGATGATTTCCTGCAGCACTGCGCCTCGTATCCAAACAAATTCATCCCTACCAATTCATCCAAATTAATGGGTCCTGGCCCTAAGCCATTCAGGCTGCCATCTTGCAAAACCGGCAGCAGCGGAAGATCCGCCGCTGCCAATTTCGAATGTTACCGTTATTGGGCAATGCTCATCCAGCGTGTCGGATGGATATTTTGAAGATTATCTTCAAATCCACTGACCGTGTCGGAGACGAGATTCATGGAGCCGTAGTACATCAATGGGATGAACGGCAGGTCACGCATGAACAGTGCTTCGGCCTGCTGAAGGAGCTGCGCGCGCTTTTCCAGATCAACGGTCTTTGCGGCCTCATCCATCAGCGCGTCATATTCCGGATTGTTGTACCGCGCGTAGTTGAAACCTGTGTTGTCGCTTTCCACCATAAACAGGAAATTCTGAGGATCGGAGTAATCGCCGATCCAGCCGGCACGTGCGACATCGAAGTCACCCCGGTCCCGCAAATGCGCATAGTGGGTGGCGACATCCGTGTTGAGCATGGACACTTCAACACCCAGCGGCTTCCACATGTCGGCGATCGCAACAGCCGTGTTCTTGTGGTTTTCGGAGGTGTTGTAGCGGATCTCCAACTGCAGCGGATTGTCCGGAGAGTAACCAGCGCTTGCAAGCAGCTCGATCGCCTTGTCTTCACGATCAATCAAGGACATGTCCTTGGACTCCGCATAAGCCGGTTCGCCGTAGTTACCGATGCCAGGCGGAACGAAGGAATAGGCCGGGACCATGACGCTGCCCCAGATTTCCTCTGCAAGGAACTCCCGGTCGATCGCCATGGACAGAGCCCGGCGCACATCCGGGTTGGACAGAGCTTCGTCCTCATGGTTGAGGGCGTAATAATAATTGCCAAGATATGGCGCAACGCGGAACTGCGGTCCGAGCTCCTCCTTCATAAAGGCGACCTGCTCGGTCGGCGCATCGTTGTTGGTATGCAGCTCGCCCGCCTGGAACCGGCGCAGGGCCGCACCCCGGTCTTCGGTCGGATAGAAAACAACCGTATCGATCTGAACATTATCCGCATCGTGGAAATGCGGGTTCTTGTTGGCCTTCAGCTGGGCGTTCGGTGTGAACTCGACCAGCGTGAAAGGCCCGTTCGAAACGATGTTTTCCGGCTTCACGAAGTCCGTGCCATGAGCCTCAACGGTGGCCGGGTGTACAGGCAATCCAGTCTGGTGACCCAGCAAGTCAATGAAATACGGGGTGGGCGCTTCCAAGGCGATTTCGAGCGTGCGGTCATCAATCGCTTTAACGGCCAATTCTTCCACCGCCAAATCGCCTGTGTTGACAGCTTCGGCGTTCTTGATCGGGTACAGGATGTTTGCATATTTTGCGCCTGTTTCCGGATTCATGATCCGGCGCAGCGAATAAACGAAATCGCCAGCGACCACCGGATCGCCATTCGACCACTTGGCATCTTCGCGGAGCGTGAAGGTGTAAACAGTGCCGTCTTCGGAGGCTGTCCAGCTTTCGGCAACACCCGGGATGATTTCCCCTTTTGCGTTGTAAGCGACGAGGCCTTCATAAAGATCGCGTAGAATGTGCGCCTCATAGACGGTGGACGTCTTGTGCTGGTCCAGTGTTTCCGGATCACCCGTGTTTCCACGGTGATAAACCACTTCGGCCATGGCCGTAAGCGATGTTGCCGCCATCAGCGCGGCGGCGAGCGCGGTGACGCGTAAGGACTTGATCATATCGTTCTCCCCTCAGGATTTTTGTCAATTTAAGAAACGATGGCGATATACATTCCACGCCCATAACGTGCATTCAAGCGCTGCCTGAATATGTTTCCACTAAGAATCCAAAAAGGCGATATTCTTCCTAAAAAAAGATCTGAAAGGGAAAATATTTCCGATCTTGCCGAGTGCAACCAAAGAAGTCACGCTCGGCAACCGATGCTAAATTACAATCTTAAGTTGTTTTTGCGGTATTGTGGTGCTGCTTGGAGAAGCGATGCTACACCTTCTTGGCGTCACAAACAAAACCGGCCGGCCCAAACAGAACGCCCGAACGTGTGCGTACACTGTTCGAAACGTCCGGTCCGGAGCCGGCCGGGCTTGGTCAGCAAGTCTTCCTAGAATCAGTAACCGAGATACGAGGAACCGAGGCTGTCGCGGTACTTATCGACCCATTTTGTGTTGATCGCCTTCACGGTGCCGTCGGCTTCAAGCTCTTTGAAACAACGGTCAAAGTCGGCCGCAATCTTCGCATCCCGGAACGCCATGGTGTACGGGCTGGAGTCAAACACGGCCTTGAAGGAAACAGACTGATTGGGGTCGAACCGCAGATCGCTTTGGCCGCGAAGCTGCTGATTGTACTCCGCAAACAGCATGCCGTCGCCGATGATCGCATCGACACGCCCGCCGAACAACGACCGGCTTTGGGTAATCTGGTCGGTAACTTCCCTGTAGTCCGCAAATGATCCGGTGTGGTCGGCAAGGCCCGGAATAATGCTTTCAGCGCCTTTGAAGCCGATAACCTTCTTGCCGGAAAGATCTGCCAAACCGTCGTAGCTGGCGCCACTGTCCGTCAGAAACGAGACACCGTTCTGATAGTGGATATAGACACCGGTCGCGGTGCCATCGATCGGCATGCCCATCGGAACAGTCGCGACGGCGTCGCCCTGCCCGTTCTTGAAGCTTTCCCAGTGACGTGTGAACGGCTGAATGTTGAATTTGACCGTGTGACCGCATTTCTCAAGGGCCGCGGTGATCAGCTCGGCCTCGCGGCCGCCGCCGCCGTCAAGAAACATGGGTGGCAAGTTGCCCGCCATTACGGTGATCTCGTCCGCCCATGACGTTGCCGGTTGCAGAACCATTGTCAGGAGGACAGAAAAGAGGGCTGTTTTTTTCATCGAATTTCCCAGTATCTGGAGGCCAATTAGAACACCATCCAAATCGATAGCTATGAAAAACAGCTTAATCCGGCTTGCTGTATTTATCGCACTGTGATTACTACTAAGTAATTCAAACTTAATTCGAAATTTCGAAAACTCTAACTGCTGATTGACGCAGGGAATGCCTCTTGGGCACGAAGACCTTGCCCCCCCAAAAAGACTCTGCAATTCGCGGCAAGGAAGACCGACGCGCGGTCAGCGCGCCGGTGCGATCAGTTTGGATCCACACACGAACAAACGAGGCTCACCGGCAGAACCGGTATTTCCCGCTATAAGCCAGATACGTGCCCGTATTTGGGTTAAAGGACTTAAATTTGCGGGCACAATACGCGTAGTACTCCGGCGTGAACGGCGCGAGTCCGGTCTTGGTATACGGGACCCGCTGCGGGGCGCCCGGGTGGACCACGACCGGCGGCGCAATGTAGAGGGGCGGATTGATCCGAACTCGTGACCGGTAGCGATAAGGGCGCTTGTAGTACGGACGATAGTAAGGCCGGTGCGGTCTATAGTAACCGCCGCCATAATACCCTCGGCCGCCATAGTAGCCACGACCGCCGTAATAGGCACCGCCACGATATCCACCGGTTCCGAAGGAAAAGCCAATGCCGCCGCTGCCGATGTAGATGGAATCAGCTTTCGCGGCTCCCGATCCGCTTACCAGCGCCGTCCCTGCAATCACTGCAAGGCTGAACACTCCAGCCGCTGCAAGTCTCATCGCTGCGCGCGTCTGCAGACGCATACCGTCAGTTATTTCTTTTAAGCTGCGACCAGTCACCGTTGACGCCTCCACGTTTGCCCGGTTGCTCTGCCCCTGCCTTCAGCAATCACTATACATGCTTTCTTGGCCAAAATCGTCCGCCTGATGATCAATTCTTTCAAAGCCGTTTCCAGCCGAGCTTGCAAGCCGCTCCCCGCGCCCGTAAAACCCGGCGCCAGACCCTCAATTCCCAGACCGGACACACATGGCCCCTCCTCCGCTTTTGACCCTTCGCGATGTTCATCTGACCTTCGGTGGCACCCCGCTTTTGACCGGCGCCGAACTTTCCGTGGCAGAAGGGGAACGGCTGTGCCTTGTCGGGCGCAACGGCTCAGGCAAATCGACCCTGTTGAAGATCGCCGCCGGAATGGTGGAGATGGACACTGGCGAACGGTTCTTTCAGCCCGGCCGCACGATCCGCTATCTGCCGCAAGAACCGGACCTGTCCGCCTATGCCTCCACGCTGGACTATGTCAATGAAGGCCTGACGGACGGGGATGATCCGTATCGCGGCGCTTATCTTCTGGAGGTTCTGGGGCTCACCGGACAGGAAGATCCGAAAGCGCTTTCCGGCGGCGAAGCCCGCCGGGCAGCGCTTGCCCGAACGCTGGCCCCGGAACCCGATATCCTTCTTCTGGACGAGCCGACCAACCACCTCGACCTTCCGGCCATCGAGTGGCTGGAAGAAGAGCTGAAGAGCCTCAAGTCCGCCATCGTCCTGATCTCCCACGACCGCCGGTTTCTTGAAAACCTGTCGCGTGCCACCGTCTGGATCGACCGGGGAATCTCGCGCCGTCTCGACAAGGGTTTTGCCCATTTCGAGACCTGGCGCGACGAGGTCTTCGAACAGGAAGAGGTCGACCAGCAGAAGCTCGCGCAGAAGATCAAGCGCGAAGAGCACTGGATGACCTATGGGGTCACCGCGCGGCGCAAGCGGAACATGCGCCGGGTGCGCGAGCTGGCGGATCTGCGCAAGCAAAAACGGGAGCACCGCGGCCCGCAGGGCACCGCCAAACTCTCTGCCGCCGAAGGCGAAACCTCCGGCAAACTGGTGATCGAGGCCAAGGGCATTTCGAAAACCTATGGCGACCGGCCCATCGTCAGGGATTTCTCGTCCCGCATTCAGCGCGGCGACCGCATTGGCCTCGTCGGCCCGAATGGCGCGGGCAAAACAACGCTTTTGAAGATGCTCACAGGCGAGCTGACCCCAGACACCGGCTCGGTGCGCCTTGGCACCAATCTTGAGATGGTGACCCTCGACCAGAAGCGGGAAAACCTCAACCCGCAGGACAGCCTGTCCTCCGTCCTGACCGGGGGACGCGGCGACACCGTCATCATCGGGGATGAGACCAAACACGTGATGTCCTACATGAAGGACTTCCTGTTTTCGCCCGAACAGGCCCGCACGCCCGTAGGCGTGCTGTCAGGTGGCGAGCGGGCGCGCGCCCTGCTTGCGCGGGCGCTGGCATCGACATCCAACATGATGGTACTCGACGAGCCCACCAACGATCTTGATCTGGAAACGCTCGATCTCCTGCAGGAGCTGCTCGCCGACTACAAGGGCACGGCACTGATCGTCAGCCACGACCGTGATTTCCTCGACCGGGTGGCGACATCGGTCATTGTCTCTGAGGGCACCGGGGTGTGGCGGGAGTATGCGGGCGGCTACACCGACATGCTCGCCCAGCGCGGCGCGGGCGTCAGCGCACGCAAAGTGGAAAAGTCAGCGCCGTCCAGGAAGGAAAAGGCCCAAGGGTCAGCACCTTCAGAGGAAAAGCCGAAAAAGAAATCGAAACTCAGCTTCACCCAGCAGCACCTGCTCAAGTCTTTGCCGGAAGACATCGAGAAAATTGAAGCGCAGCTTGAGAAACTTCAAAGCGACATGAACGACCCGGAGCTTTACGCGAAGAACCCGGACAAATTTGCCAAGTTATCCGCGCAAATCACTGACCTTTCGACAAAAAAAGACGCCATGGAAGAACAATGGCTGGAGCTGGAAATGCTCAACGAGGGCTGAGCAGATGTCTGCTACAGGGTCGAAGTTACCGACATCCGAGGTCATTCATAATCGCGCGGATTTTCTCTACATTCCGCTTTGAACTTTGCCCGCAGACTTTTTCGCACGGCACACCATCGCCGTCTCGGTCTGCACGGCTGTAGCCGCAAACGCACCATAGATATACCGCATCGCGGCAGTTTCTGACCTTGCCGCACGTACCGCCGCAAGACACCGATTGCGCGACCCGGAAGGACTGATTGACTGGCTCCGGAATGGGAATATTTCCTTCGGCACTTACTTTTGCGCTACTCAACAGAACAACACTGGTGAACAAGAGATGGGGTAACATAACCCTAAATAGTTTCATTCGATCACATGCAACCAAACTCAATTACACGTCAATATTTTATACTCACTTTACACACCTAATGCGTTAACTCCGATTCCTGCCTGCCACTAATGTCATCCCAGCCCTGAGCCGCGATGACAAAGAGTGAGTGTTGCAGACAAGGAAATCCATACCAATTCCCGTCCACTCGATCAGACCTTTTTTGGGCACGGTCACGGGATGGATTGGCCGAGATCGGACCGTCGCGAGCTCAGCCGACCTTGTGCCCATGAAAAAGGGGCGTCCGGGCCTCTCGGACGCCCCTTCAGAGCCCCCCTGGATTATGGTTCGGTTTGGCTCTGATCTCGGTATTTCAATTTGGCCGTCTTAAGACCGGTTGCCGCGATGTGCCCATCCCGTCATTCGCATTTCCAGCCATGCCATTAGTGCGTACATAATAATACCCAGAACAGCGAGAGCGACAAGCCCTGCCCATACGAGCGGAACGTTAAACTGGGACTGGGCCAGCTGCATCATGTAGCCAAGACCTGAGTTGGCCGCGATGGATTCAGAAATCACCGATCCGACGAAGGCCAGCGTGATCGCCACCTTCATCGAACCGAACAGATAGGGCATCGCGCGTGGAATGCCGACCTTCAGCATGATGTCGTGCTTCTTGGCCCCCAACGCGCGCAACACGTCCTCCATCTCCGGTTCAATGGTCGCAAGACCGGTGGCCACATTCACAACGATTGGAAAGAAGGCGATCAGGAATGCGGTGATAACGGCGGGAATGGTTCCGATGCCGAACCAGATCACGAGTATGGGGACGACGGCGACCTTCGGGATCGAGTTGAAACCGATCATAATCGGGTAAAGTCCTGCATAAATCGACCGGCTCCAGCCGATCGCAAGGCCGAGCGCCATGCCGCCAACAACGGCCATGACGAAACCCACAACAGTCGTATACAGCGTCTGGACGGAGTTCTTCCAAATCGGCGACCAGTACTTCACGGTTGCCACCCAGATATCTGACGGTGCCGGCAAGATGATCACCGGGATGTCAAAAACCTGGACCGAGCCTTCCCAGAGTACAAAGAGACCAATCGCCCAAAGCCACGGCGCAGCGGTGATCCAGCGGGATGAGGTCATGCGGCAGCCCTCGCATTGGCGATCAGGTCGCGCAGTTCATGAACAATATCGTTAAAGGCGCTTTCATAGGTCAATTCAATCGGACGGGGACGCTCAAAAGGGACTTCGCGCTCACGGATGATGGTTCCGGGACGTGCGCTCATGACGAACACCTTGTCTGCGAGAAACACCGCTTCGCGCAAATCATGCGTCACCAAAATGGTCGTGAAGCCTTTTTCAGCGTGCAGATCCCGCATCACCTGCCAGAGTTCTTCCCGGGTGAAGGCGTCGAGCGCGCCGAAAGGCTCGTCCAGCATCAACAGGGCTGGGTCATGAATGAGCGCACGGCACAGATTGGCCCTTTGCTGCATGCCGCCGGACAGTTGCCATGGATATTTGTCGCCAAACCCCTTAAGCCCGACGAGTTCCAAAAGAGCTTCTGCCTTGGCCGTGTAGGCCTGCTTTTCGGAGCGGAACTTGGATCGGTGCGGCTGAACGATCTCAAGTGGCAGCATGACGTTGGCAAGTGAGGAGCGCCAGGGCAGCATGGACGGGTTCTGGAAGGCCATGCCGGCTACGGATACAGGGCCGTCCACTTCATGCCCTGCGACTTCGATGGTGCCGTTCTGCGGCGCGATCAGGCCGGTGGCCAGCTTCATCAATGTCGACTTGCCACATCCGGACGGGCCGACCACAGCGGCAAATTCACCCTTCTTGACGCTCATGGTGAGCCCATCGAGGGCGAGCGTCCCATCTGCTGCGCCGCCATAGGTCAGGCGGACATCTCTTAAATCTACAAATCCGGTCACTGAATGATCCGTTGGAAAAGGAAGGAGACCGCAGCCGGACCGGCTGCGGCCATAGCATCGTGGAGCTGGCAGGCTTACTTCACCATGCGCTCTTCTTTGGGCGGCAGATAGCTGGCATCAAAGACGCGCTCCGGTGCCGGAGGCGTTGCGCTGACACCCATGGAGCCCTGGAGATATTCCATGGATTTCGTCAGCTTATCCACATCGACACCGCCAAAACCGTTTTCCTTCACGGCCGGTGTCGCGATGGAGCCTTCAACGGCCATGGTCAGACGCTCGATCTCGACGGCTTCATCGAGGATTTCGTTGCGCTTCATGACGTAAGGGATCGCAGCGGCCGGATCGGCAATTGCATCCAGATAGCCTTTGGTCAGGGCTTTCAGGAAGCCTTTCACGGCCTCCGGGTTTTCCTCGGCAAAGTCCGTGTTGGTAATCACCACGTTGCCATAAAGACCCAGACCGTTCTCACCCATCAGGATCAGGGAGATGTCGTCTTCAGGAACCCCTTGGGCTTTCAGGTTGATGACCGAGGAGAAGGAGAACCCGAAGATCGCATCGACCTGGCCTTGCGCCAGCATCGGCTCGCGCACCGGAAAGCCGACACTTTCGATTTTGATGCCGGAGGTGTCGATGCCTGTGACATCAACGAAGGCCGGCCACTGACCAAAGGCCGCATCCGGCGGCGGGGCGCCAAGGGTCTTGCCTTCCAGAGACTTCGGATCTTCCGTGACACCCTGGCTTTTGCGGCCAATCACGGCGAAAGGCGGCGTTTCATAGGCCATCATCACGGCCTTCACCTTGAGATCCGGCTGATCGTCCAGAACCTTGATCAGAGCGTTGATGTCGCCAAAGCCCATGTCGTAAGTGCCGGTCGCAACACGCGGGATCGACTCGCGGGAGCCCGCTCCGGTGTCGATCGTCACGTTCAGATCTTCGTCGGCGAAGTACCCTTTGTCGAGCGCGATGAAGAACGGCGCCGCCGGTCCTTCGAATTTCCAATCAAGCGTGAATTTGATGTCCGTGGCTGCAAGAGCCGTGGACGATGTTAGGGCCAAAGCGAGGGCCACCCCTGTGAGAAGACGCATATATTTCCCCTGCATTTCAAGAAGGTTTCGATGACGTTGAAATCAATATGCTCAAAAATCAAGCAGTACTTTCGACTGCTCATCATCTACGCAGGGCGTGCCCAATAGTTTTGCTGCGGGTTTCCAGGACAACAAGTGACTGAGTTTGCTGACTTTCCGTTGGCGGCCAGCCTTCATTTGGCCTCAAGATAAGCCGAAACAGATCATGATGAGCGACGTCAGGTGCTCAGAATATCCGCGCCATAATTAGACCAAGCGGTCAAGACACGCGGATATCCAGGCGCATGACGCAAGGCTGGCAGGAGCGGGCCCGCTGAGATAAAGACAAGTGACACGGCAATTTTTCGGAGTGGTGATGTTCGATTGGGCCTACAAGAAGCGGCTGCGGGACGATCTGGAGACATGGGTCGGCAAAGGCTGGCTCACCCCGGAGGGCGCAGCAGCCATTCTGGAAGACCAGGATCAGGACGACGGACGCTCCAGACTGCCGATGGCCCTGGCCGGTATTGGTGTCGTCTGCGTTGCTTTGGCGTTGTTTGCCTTCATTGCCGCGAATTGGGGTGCAATCCCGAAATCCATCAAGCTGGCCGGCATTGCTGCCCTGATACTTGGCGCGCACTTTTTGGCAGCCCTCGCTTCCCGGTCCGGCAAAAAAGGTGTCTCGGATCTGGCGACGGGTTTCGCCACCTTGGTGTTTGTCGGCGGCATGGCGCTGGTCGGACAAATTTTCCATATGCCCGCCGATTGGTCCGGGGGCGCGTTCCTGGTTTGCATGGGCGCCCTTGCTGCTGCCTGGCTGTCCGGATCCATCACATCCCTGACGGTGGCTGCAATTGCTGCCGTTACCTGGCAGTCGTCGAGGGTGTTTACAGAGCACGCAGGCGGGGCGGACGCCGTGATCAGCATCGTGTTTCTAGCCGCGATTTTCCTGCATCCCTTCTTCCACCCTGCCCGGCTCAGCCGGTTTGCAGCGATTGCTGTCTTGCTCGTTACTTACGGACGCTGGTTTGGAGAGGTGGCCGACCGGATGCCGGGTGGAGATGATGCCGTTGGCGCCATGATCCTTGCAGGGTTTGGCGGCCTGTTCGCGACCATGATCCAACTTGGCCCGATCGGCGATCTTTATGTGAAATGGTCGAGCTACAAACCGGTCAAGACGCATGCACACTGGCTTATGCTGCGCGCCCTGCAGGACATCGGCTTCATGATGCTGTGCGCACTTGTGTTCGTCAGCCTGATTGCGGTTCAGGAGTTTGATGACGGTGTTCCGCTGATGCGGGTCTTCTCGCTGCCGGTCGCGCTGCCCCTGCTGTCAGCGGTTGCGCTGTGTGTCATTGGCCTTGTGATGTCGTTCAAGACGGAAAAGGCACTTGCCCTTTTCGCCGCCGTCGGGCTGGCCTTGCTCACCTGTCTGGCGCCCTTGGTTGTTAAGAACGTATTGTTGGTGTCGGCCCTCGCACTCGCTTCGTTGATCGGGCTTTGCACCCTTGGGACTTGGTTCAACAACCGCTTTTGGATGCTCTGTGCCTATCTTGCGCTGACAGGTGTTGGACTGTGGTTGCTTCAAGTCACCATCGGCTCTCTTTTGGGGCAATCGGTCTTCTTCCTGATTGCCGGGCTTGTCCTTCTCGGCATGGCGCTTTGGCTGGCCCGTTTGTTTAAACGCAAGTCCGGACTGGCAGACAAAGCGGAGGCACCCTCATGAGCGCCGAAGCACTCGAGCAACAGCCAACCACCCGCTCACGGAAACTGTCTCCCTTCTTGAAGTGGGGCTTGATTGCACTTGTGCAGCTGACCCTCATTGCTCTCCCTCTGATCGACCGTCTCGATGTTCAGATGAGCGGCAAGGAGGTGACCCTGGCGCTGGTCCCGGTTGATCCGCGAGACCTTCTGCGCGGCGATTATGTGATCATCAACTTGGCCATCGCCCGTGTGTCCGTTGATTTGCCAGGCGCAAACGAGGTCAAGGACGGAGATCGGGTCTATGTCCGTCTGGAGCCCGGAACCGACGGCCTTATGCGTGCTACCGCTGTTGGCAAGGAAGCTGATCCTTCCGGTACTGCCGCCATGGCCGGGACCGTCCAGTCCGTCGGCGGCAGCGACATTCGCATCTACTACGGCATAGATGCGTTCTTCTTGCCCGAAGGCGACGGCCTCATCATCGAGGACCTGGATACGGAGCGCGTCAATCTGGTGGTGGCCGTGACTGAAGATGGACGATCCCTGCCACTGCGCCTTCTGGTCGACGGAAAACCTTTTAAAAACGACGCAGCCTTTTGACGGAGCCGCCATCGGAGAGTATGAGCGCGCTATGATTTTCTTCGCAAAGGCCGCTTATGTCCGATCCTGCTCTTGAAACACTGGTGCTACCAATCTCGTCCGGAGATGTGGACTTGCCGGACCGCGCCCGGATCCTTGTGCTCCGCGCCCGCGCAGGACGCCCGCTGAAAGATCTGGAGCCATATGATGTCGTGTGCGAGCAAAGCTTCGCACCGGATCGCGATGCGCTGCAAAAAGCCGGGTTCAAGGTAGACGCGGAAACGAGTGAAGACAGCTTTGATGCTGTGCTGGTCTTGCCCGGCCGCCAGCGGCAGGAGGCAAGGGCCCTGCTCGCCCGGGCTGCTACCAACACGAGGCCCGGTGGCACCGTCATCGCCTGTGCGCCAAACACAGAAGGCGCAAAAACGCTGGAGCAGGATTTCGCTGCACTTTTCGGCAGTGCTGACAAGCTCTCGAAGAACAAGTGCCGTGTTGTCTGGGCCCCTGTTGATGCGAGCAACCTCGACACTGCGCTGATGACAGATTGGTCGGGTCTGGATGCGCCGCGGCCTGTTCTCGATGGTGCTTACATCAGCCGACCCGGCGTTTTTGCCTGGGACCGGATCGACCCGGCATCCAGGCTTTTGGCCGAGAATCTCCCCGACAGTTTGAGCGGCCGTGGCGCAGATCTCGGGGCGGGCTTTGGTTACCTTTCCCGACAGGTTCTGGAAAAGGCGCCAAAGGTGGCGGCCCTCGATCTTTATGAGGCAGAAAAACGCGCTCTGGATCTGGCCGAACAAAACCTCGCGCCCTTCAAGGGCAAGAAGGCAATGACGGGCATCTGGTCCGATGTCACCAAAGGAATTGAGGGTCCGTACGACTTCCTGGTGTCCAATCCCCCTTTCCATCAATCCGGCAAGGCCGACCGGGCAGATGTTGGTCAAGGGTTTATCCGGGCGGCTGCTCAGGGCCTACGTTCCGGTGGGGTGTTTTATCTGGTGGCCAATCGGCACCTGCCTTACGAGCGCACGCTCGGCGAAGTGTTCGACCGTGTCGAAATGCTTGCCGATGCCGGCGGCTACAAGGTGATCAAGGCAACCAAGGGCAAGGGAGGCAAGTAAAGTGAGACTGGTCAAACTCCTCGCCAACCTTGGTTATGGCAGCCGGAAGGAAATGCAGCAGGCGATCCGCCATGGCTGGGTGACCGACCGGGAAGGCAACCAGCTGAAGCCCGACGCCAAGACGGATCATGAAGACATCCTTTTCGACGATGAACCGCTCGACCCGGCGCATGGCGTCGTCATCTTGATGAACAAGCCGCTCGGCTATGTTTGCTCAACAAAGGATCAGGGGCGTCTGGTCTATGATCTTTTGCCCGATCGGTTCCGGATGCGCAAACCCGTGCTCTCGACCATCGGCCGCCTGGACAAGGAAACATCCGGTGCCTTGTTGTTCACCGATGACGGTACGTTTTTGCACCAGGTGATCTCGCCGAAATCGAATGTTCCTAAGGTCTATGAGGTCACGCTCGACCGGCCCATGAACGGCAGCGAAGCAGCCCTGTTCGCCTCCGGCGAGATGATGCTGGAGAACGAGCAAAAATCTTTGAAACCGGCTGAGCTTGAGGTGATTGACGAGACCCAAGCGCGGCTCACCTTGCATGAGGGCCGCTATCATCAGGTCCGCCGCATGTTTGCAGCCACGGGCAATCATGTCACAGACCTTGCCCGCAGCCGGATTGGCGGTCTGACGCTTGACGGGGTGGATGAAGGCGGTTGGAAGAAATTGTCTGAAGACGACAAGGCACTGATCTTCAAATGAGTTTCCGCGCGCCATTCCTTCGCAGCCGTCATCCCATGGCTTGACCATGGGATCCACACCGTGCCGGTGCCCCTCGACCAGCAGTGCCATCAGGTAAGGTCACGGCATGGATCACCGGATCAAGTCCGGTGATGACGAAGGCGAAGTGCGAGACCTACCGGCTCAAGACCCGGATCCGGCTGTCGAATTCGCCCCGATCAACATAGCAACCGCGCAGGTGCCGGTAACCGGTGTTGGGGTCGAATGCAGCCCGGCCGTGAAGCACTCGGCGATTGTCGAAGATCACCATTTCCCCGCCTTCAAGACGCGTGGTGATGACATAGTCGCTTGAGCGTGTCATCTGCATGATCTTCCGGTAAGCCCGGTAGTAGGCTTCCATCTTGTCAGCGGGCAGATCGAAAACTCCCGCCAAATGGGCGTTGAAATGAAGCTCCTGCAAATTGCCAAAGGCATCCAGGTCAATCACTGTCTGGTGGCGGCGGATGTCATAGTTGTCGTCGTGAAACCGGAACGGGACCGGCGTTTTTGACAAGAGTTCAAAGGCCTCCGGATCGTTCAGGCGCAAGTCTTCAGCAATGGCGAAGCCGTCGCAGAAGGTGGACCCGCCGCCTTCCGCATCGTTGGCAAGGCAATGCAGAAACTGAAAGCCTGGCGGCAGCTCCTGATTTGCCAGATCCGTATGCAGCGGCAAAGCGTGCGAGGTGTAGGCAAGATTGTTCGGGTTCGGCATGGACCGCACTTCAAACGTCACGCCGAAATTGGTTTCCCTTAGAAAGCCAATACGCTTGGCTGCAGCCATACCAGCTTCCCGGTCATCCGCCATACCATCAACGATGGCAAGACCGGTCTTCTTCGTCTCGATCAAGAATCCCAAAAGGGCCTTATCATCGTTCATCAGATCCGCGGCACTGATCCTTGGCAGACCGGCCGGCTGGAAATCGCCGCGCCACAAGGTCGGCGGAATATTCGCCGGGTCATTCAGGCCAACTCCGGGCCGGTGAGCCTTCAGCCAATCGGCGTCGAACCGGCTCTGGTGCTCTTCCCCGTCCCATTCAATCCGTATGGCTTCGCCATCGAGTTCAGCGGAGAGAATTCCAAGCGTTTCCGGAATACTGGTGAGATCGAATTCCCGCTCGTGAGTTTGCGGGTGAAAGCCGCTCGGGCAATTGTCCCGGAGCCAGAGAAAGGGGAAGTCGGCGCTGGTGCCATCCGCCCAGGCAACAGTGAGAACGCGGTCGCCGCCGCGCAAGGTGATCGATGTCATGAGTGTTGTCCACTGACGTTGTATTGAAATCAGAGCTGCGGCTTGGGCCGCACAAACGTCATTGGCTGGCGGGGGGCGGCCACCACCAGTGCGCTTTGTTATGAGGCTGTCCGGGCATCCGCCCAACAACTGCAATCATCGTTCAAAGCCAACTTGCAGGCTCCGCCTGCGATTTCAATCTACTTCAAGCTACATCAAAGCACTCGCCCGGCAAGAGATATTTTGCCGCGCGAAGGTGTTTACCTGTGATATCCGGAAGCTGCTTCAGGACTTTGAGGCCCGCGCCGCCAAAGCAATAGCGATATAGCTCCAGCCATTGATCAACACGGAGATACCCGCGATCAGCCCAAGCGCCCAAGCGGCAGAACCTGGCAGGTCCATCCAGATCATGACCCCAGCCGCCAGTGACACAACACCGGCAATCAGTACCCACACCCAACCTTCATGCGGCTTGAGCTTGAAAGCCATGACAATCTGGCTGATGCCCTGAGCTGCAAAAATCGCTGCAATGACAAGCGTCAGCGCAAGTGTCCCGGCGAGCGGGTTCACATAGATGACAACGCCGCCGATCACCGCAATGACGCCTGTGATCATGTTCCAGATGAATGCGGCCGTGCCCTGAGTCTTGAAGGCGTGATAGATCTGGACGAGGCCGCCGACAAACAGAACAGCTGCAATCAGGATCGTGACCGCAATCGAGGTTGCCAGCGGAGCGGCGATCAGGATCATGCCTCCGAGAACGAGCGCGATCCCCAACGCCAGAAACCAGCCCCAATTTTCCTGGATCTTGGTTTTCATGTCTTCAAGTGACTGAACTGCATCGCTCATCGGAAGCTCCTTAAAAATAACATCGCTGACGACGATAACCATTTGCATCAATTTCGCAAACTGCTGATGACGTCGGGCGTCGAAATCACGAAATTTGAATGCTTGACAAAAACTGTGCAATTGCACATTAAAGGCACATGTCCGACGATGACTTTTCCTTGTGCGTGTTGACCAACGCCCGCAAAGCTGCGCGCGCGGTCAGCCGCTATTATGATCAGATGGCCCGGAAGGCCGGCTTCACATCGGGTCAGTTTTCGGTGCTGGTGACCGTTCGGGAGCACGATGGCGCAACCACGGCAGAGCTGGCGGAACGCCTTTCCATGGAGCGCACGACCCTGGTTCGGAACGTGGCGCTCCTGGAAAAGAAGGGCTTTCTGATCTCACGGCCCGCCGCCGATGCCAGGGGCAAGGCCTTCAGCATCACAGAGCAAGGCAACTTGTTGATTGAAAATGCCCTCCCGCTTTGGTGCGATGCGCAGGAACATGTCAAGGATCTGCTCGGAGAAGAAGACTTTTTGACTTCCGTCCGGCTGATGAAACGCCTGTCACAACTCTAACCGAAACAACTGCCAATATCCTCGTGATCTGGTTCAGGCCGACTTAAAAAGTGTAATTACACAAACCTTTGGAACTACAGGAGAGCGCAATGAGACGAGTGGTCGTAACGGGATTGGGTGTCGTGTCCCCCATTGGAACTGGTGTCGATGGATTCTGGTCGCGTATAATCGAAGGCGCCAATGGTATCCGGCGGATCACGAAATTCGACGCCAGTGATCTCGCCTGTCAGATCGCCGGGGAAGTTCCTTCAATTGATGAAGACGAATTCGGTTTTGATGTTGATGCCGCACTCGACGCCCGAGAACAACGGCGTACGGACCGCTTCATTCACTTTGCCCTTGCGGCCACCGGAGAAGCTCTTGCGCAAGCCGGCTGGGCACCGGTATCAGACCTGCAAAAGACACGGACGGGCATCATCATCGGAACAGGTGTTGGTGGATTTCCGGCCATGACCGGCGGAACGCGCCTTGTGGATGAAAAAGGCCCGCGCCGCGCCTCACCTTTCCTCGTCCCCTCGTTTCTGGCGAACCTGGCGGCCGGCCAGGTGTCGATACGCCATGGCTTGAAGGGACCGATCGGTGCGCCGGTGACAGCCTGCGCCGCAAGTCTCCAGGCTCTTGGGGATGCAGCGCGCATCATCCGGGCCGGCGAGGCAGATGTGATGATTGCAGGCGGCACAGAAGCCTGTATCGACCGCGTGTCCTATGCCGGTTTTTGCGCGGCCAAGGCGATGTCCTCCAAGCGCAACGACGATCCCGAACACGCGTCCCGGCCGTTCGATCAGGATCGGGATGGTTTCATTATGGGGGAAGGCGCCGGTATTCTGGTGCTGGAGGATTATGAGCACGCCAAAGCCCGCGGCGCCAACATCCTTGTGGAGCTGGCGGGCTATGGAACCGCAGCAGACGCCTATCACGTGACGGCCTCCCCACCGGATGGAGAAGGCGGCTTGCGCGCCATGCAGCAAGCTCTTGCCGCAGCCGATCTGACCTCCTCGGACATTGGGTATGTCAATGCCCACTCCACATCGACACCGGTTGGTGATGCCGCAGAAGTCGCCTCGCTGAACACCGTGTTTGAAGGCCGCGGCAAGGATCTTGCCGTATCTTCCTCCAAATCAATGTTCGGCCATCTCTTGGGCGCGGCAGGTGCGGTAGAGGCCATTGCCTGCGTGAAGGCGCTGACAACTGGTCACTTGCCCCCATCCCGCAACCTGGTCGATCCGGATGAAGCAATGACCAAGTTTGAACTGGTGCCGGACAAGGCCATCAGCCGCCAAGTCGACCACGTCCTGACCAACGGTTTCGGCTTCGGCGGAGTGAACGCCAGCGCAGTCTTCTCGCGCATCTGAGACAGGCTTAGAGACAAGGCGAAGCCGGGCACCAAAAAGTGCCCGGTTTTTCTTTGGTGCTTGCGCCATTGCAAAAAATATTCAAAAATGCGCATATGTTAAAGTATGTCCGTTCGATACGGAAACGGGAGGATTTTATGCGCAAGAGTTTTCTATCTGTGTCAGGTGCGTTTTTGATGCTGGCACTGACCGGCAGCGGCCTTGCATTCGCGGAAGGCGATCTGAAGATTTCCGGTGATGACACAGTCGTCACGATCCAGACCGACGAAGGCGCGGTCGATATCACCCGCTCCAAGACAGAAGCCGCGCTGATTGGCGGCGTCCTGCAGCCGATGGTTCCGCTTCCAGGGGTCACACCGGTTGGCGAGCTTGAAGTCATTGATGCCCTGAAGTCCGGCACCGCCAAAGTCGTTGATATGCGGACGTTGGAGTGGCGCACGCAAGCAACGATCCCGGGAAGCATTCATATCCCTTACACGGAAGTCGCCATGCGTCTTGATGAACTCGGCTGCGAGGGCGAACAAGGCGCTTGGGAGTGCGCTGCGGCAGAAAACGTCATCGCCTTCTGTAACGGTCCGGCCTGTCCACAAAGCCCCGTTGCCATCAAGGCCATGGCGCGAGAGGGATATCCAGTCGCAAAAATCTTTTACTACCGCGGCGGCATGCAGGACTGGATGGTACTTGGCCTGACAACAGCGGAAGACATGTTCTAGGCCAAAGACTGGACCTGCCTCAATCAACGGTGAAATCGACATGCAGCCAATGCGCCACTCAAGCGCATTGGCTTTTTTTGTTGGAGTCTCTTCATTTCTCATATATGAGAATATTCTCATTATTGAGGAAGTGGTATGAACGATCAGGATCTCGCACAACGCCTAATTGGCCTGCGCAAGGCGAAGGGATTGTCGCTGGATGAATTGGCGGAAAAGTCCGGCATCAGCCGGGCAACCCTTTCCCGTATTGAGCGGAGCGACACCAGTCCGACCGCAGCTGCACTTGGGCGCTTGGCGACCGCGTTTGGCATATCTGTTGCTGATCTTTTTGGCTTCGGTGCAGCGGCGCATGATGCAAAGCTTGAACACACCGACCAACCAGTCTGGAGGGATCCGGAAACCGGGTTTCAGCGGCGCAGTGTGTCCCCGGCGATCTCCGGTTTCCGAGGCAGTGTCGTTGAGGGAACGCTTCCAGCCGGTGCCATCATTTCCTATGCGGCCCCACCCCTTCCCGATCTTGAGCACCACCTTGTACTTCTGTCCGGCGCGCTCACTGTTACCCTTGGGGACACACGGTTTAACCTCGCCCCCGGCGACTGTCTCCGCTTCCGGCTGAACACCCCCAATGCCTATCACGCGACCGGCTCCGAGCCGGCACGTTATCTCCTGACGGTGATTACCCCATGACAGAAGACACGCCCAAAAGATCAGAACAAACCATGCCGCAGTTTGTACCGGACGCGCCCATTCATTTGCTCACAGCAGAAGATGCGAATGTGGTTCTTTCAGACCTCGGCGCACTTCTGAAAAGCTGTGTAGAAGATGGCGCCGGGATCGGCTTCATCCTTCCATTAAGCTCAGAGAAAGCCGATCAGTTTTGGCGTTCTCGCCTTGATGATATGGCACGTGGCGCGGCATACATGATCATTGCGCGCGAAGAAAACAACATTGCCGGTGTGGTGATGCTCTGCCTTGCTCCGCAGGACAATGGCCCGCACCGGGCAGAAGTTGCAAAACTCATGGTCCATCCGGACCATCGGCGGAAAGGTATTGCCCGGAACCTCATGGCCGCGATTGATAATTTGGCGCTCTCGCTGGGGCGCTGGCTGCTCGTGCTTGATACGGTCACGGGCGACCGGGCAGAACATCTTTACCCGACCTGCGGCTATCAGAAAGTCGGCATCATACCGGACTACGCCTATGGCAGTCATGGAAATCTCGATGCCACGACCGTGTTCTACAAGGATTTGAGGAGCAGCCAAGAGATCGGGTAAGAAACCGATCCCTCGGCATGCTTTTGAAGCACTCGTGCGAGAAGAAGGCCAGACTATTCAGCTGGCTCCTCTTTTTTGCCAGCGGTGCTGCGTGGCTTCCGGGGAGCAGGTTTGCGTGCAGCTACGGGTTTCGCCGGAGCCTTTCGCGCAGCCCGTTTGGGCGCCGACGCCTTTTGCGGCGCAGGGTTCGCGGACGCTGCCGTCTCCGTCACCTTCGGTGTGTCGCCGTCCGCATCCGGCGCCCCTGCTTCACTGGAGACCAGCGGATCGGACGTGATATCTTCAGAGACGGGCGGCAGACCAAGCACACTTTGGAAAGTCTGAACCATCTCCAGGGTATGCGGCGTCATCTCGTCGATGGCGCCCGGGATGTAACGAACGACTTTGGAGGCCATTTCGCGGTCTTCCTTGGTCTTCAGCAATTTCGGCAGGCTTTCGATCGCTTGCTCGCGGGCAAATTCCACAATCAGCGTTTGTTCCTGCAGCATGAAGCTGCGCGCATCCGGTGACAGCGACTTGAACGGCTCGTCCTGGGTCAGAACCCGAGCGGAGCGTTCGAGCCGGTCGCGGCGGACATTGCCGCGGCTGTCGGCCAGAAGGATCAGCATCCGGATCACCGCCTCGCAGAACCCGCCTTCTTCGATGTGCATGAGCGCGGCTTGCACTGGCGGCAGGCTGCGCAAGTCTTCCTTGCGTTTTAACGTGCGGCCCGGCTGATGGGTCCGGCCGAACCAGCGCATGTAGGGCGAGCCCCACACCGTATAGAAGAGGTTTTCATACCAAGTGTCCCGAAGATCCCGGAAGAGGTCCAGGGACTGCTCGATCATGGCAGCACTGGCACGTTCCATTTCGGAGAAAGGATTGTTTGCGTCCGCCGGCGTGCGATCCTCTTTGACCCGTTCCGCCATGCCCGGCAAACCGCCAAACATTGGATTGAGGCTCGACATCATCGCACGTTGAACCCGCAAGGGATGGGTTTTGCGGCGCAGTTCGGCGCTTTGCTCGGTCACTCCAGCCTGGACGAACGGGCGCACCGCAACATCATAGAATTCAGCCTGCTGCTCCGAGGCTCTGGCCACTGCTGCAAACGGAATTTCATCGTCGCGGCCATCGTCGATCTTCATCAGGTCTTCCATCTTGCGCTCATGGAACGACACGGAAAATTCCCGATCAAGCAGCCCGCCTTCGTAATCATCGATGGTCATCTCATAAAGACCCGGCGCAAGCGCCTCGATTGTCTTCAGGGTCGAGGTGACCTCGGTGTGTTCCTTCTTTGCAATCTTGGAGGACACGAAGATACCGAGGTGACCCACCTGGTCATGCACCATGTAAATGATGCGCTGGCCCCGGATCGCGATCTCGCGCTCGTCTGTATAGGTGTCGATGATCCAGTTCAGGGCTTGCTGCGGCGGCGTGATGTTGTCGCCGAAACTGGCAAAGGCAATGATCGGCGCGCGGATCTGCTTGATGTCGATGTTGCGGCCCGGCTCGAGCTGAGCCTCGTTCTTGGACAGCTTGTTGCCGACGAAAAGCTGTTCGACGATCCACTTCATTTCCGCTTCATTGAGAAGGAAATAGCCCCCCCACCAGCGCTCAAACTCCAGGAACCGGTGCGGCTCGGTGTCGACCTTGGAATAAAGGTCATAATATTTGCCGAAGTAGTTCCGTGCTGGGTTCAGCATCTCGAAGTTCTGGACGATGTCGGCGCCGTCGAACACGCCATGGCCAAGATCCGAATAGAACATGGCGTTGTAGGTGCCGCCGAGGATGCCGCCGTTGTAGCGCATCGGGTTTTCACCGACCCGCCCGGCCCAGGTCGAGACAGGCGCCCCGTTCAAGACGACGGGCCCGGTCAAATCCGGGTTGGTGGCAGCCAACAGCAAAGTGGCCCAGCCACCCTGGCAGTTGCCGGTGATGATCGGATTCGGCGCGTCCGGGTGCTCTTCCATGATGCGGCGGACGAAAGCCGCTTCGGCATGGGTCACATCGGCCAGCGTCTGGCCCTTTTCCGGCATGCGTTTGAAGGCAATGAAATAGACTGGATGGCCGTCGCGCAGGGCGACACCAACCTGACTGTCCGGCTTGAAACCGCCAATGCCTGCCCCGTGACCGGCCCGGGGGTCGATGATCACATAAGGCCGCTTCCAGGGTTTCATTTCACGGTGTTCGCCATCTTCGGGCGCTTTGATCCGGAGGAGCTGATAACAGCACGGCCGCGGCAGATCGGCGCCATCCATGACCACGTCGTAATCGTAGATCAGGACCGGCGGGCATCCCGCTTCTTCGTGTTCCAAAAAGATGTCGCCGCGCTGGCGCAGCACGTCCATGGTCAGCACGGCCCGTTGTGCCGCATCTTTCCAGTAGGACTGCCAGGCATCGAAGAGACTGCCGTTCCGCTGGCCCTCGCTCAGGTCTTCAACAGCCTTGCCCATATCGGCAAGACCCAGCTGCCAACGGCCCTTGTGATCCGCCGTGATCTTCTCAAAGTGCTTGGAAAGGCCGCGCCCCATCAGCTCTGCAAGATTAGAAAGCTCGGTTCCTTGGGCCTGCAGTGCCGTAAAACGCTCGGAAGGTCCCCAGGCCGTGGCGTCGTTCAAGGAGTTCAGGAACTCGTTCTGGCCTTTTTCAAACGCGTCAAAAATGTCCTTCATGAGAACCTCCTATCCGATAATGCTGTAACCGCCGTCGATGGGATGAACACCGCCGGTTACGTTAAACGCTTCGCGGCTCGCCAGGAACGCGGCATAGGCCCCGGTATCCTCGATGGTCGCAAGATGATGGGTCGGCGCACGCTTTGCAGCGTCGTCCAAGAGTTCGTCAAACTCGGCAATTCCGGACGCTGCCCGTGTTTTCAATGGTCCGGGCGAAAGTGCGTGGACGGAGATGCCTTTGGGTCCGAGTTCTGATGCTGCATACCTGACTGCGGCTTCCAGCGCGGCCTTGACCGGGCCCATGACGCCGTAATTGTCGACGACTTTCTGAGCTCCCATGAAAGAGACCGTCATGCACGTGCCGCCATGGGGCATCAAAGGTTCTGCCCGGCGGATCAAGCGCAGGAACGAGTGAACGGAGATATCCATCGCCAGACCAAACCCGTCCGCAGAGCAATCGATCACCCGGCCATGCAGATCTTCCTTTTTTGAAAAGGCAATGGAATGCAGCACCGTATCGAGCCGGCCCCACTTTTCGGAAATCACACCGAACAGGGCATCCAGCTGGTCTTCACTGCGCACATCCAGCGGCATGATGATGTCAGCGCCAAGCTCTTCAGCGAGCGGGCGGACAAACGGCTCCGCCTTTTCATTCAAATAGGTGATAGCCAAATCTGCGCCTTGTGCCTTGAAGGCCTTGGCGCAGCCGTATGCAATGGATTGATCATTCGCGACCCCGACAACGAGGGCTTTTTGACCAGTTAAATCGAACATGAATGCACGGCTCCTGAAAAAGGGCCTGCCCCGGGCTTTTACCGGACAGACACGGCAGATCACGCGTCGCAATGCGTAACCTACACCACTTTATCGCAGTGCAACATAGAGGGTGTGACGAAACTATGAAATTCGCCTCGGATCAGGGTTAGTGCGGATGGGTTGGCTTGCCCATCAAAAAGCAGAACGCCCCGGACTGGGTCCGGGGCGCTCACATTCGGTTCAGTCAGACGGTTGGCTTAGGACAGCTCAAACCGGTCCGCGTTCATGACCTTGTTCCAGGCTTCCACGAAGTCGAAGACGAACTTCTCGTGGCTGTCGTCCTGGGCGTAGACTTCAGCGTAGGCCCGCAGGATGGAGTTGGAGCCGAAGACCAGATCCACACGGGATGCGGTCCACTTGGTGGTTCCGGTCTTGCGGTCGCGGATGTCGTACTGGCCATCACCGGTATGGATCCAGCTGTTGCCCATGTCGGTCAGGTTGGCGAAGAAGTCTGTCGTCAGAGCGCCTTCCCGGTCGGTGAAGACACCGTGCTTGGCTCCACCATGGTTGGTGCCGAGCGCACGCATACCGCCGACAAGGACTGTCATTTCCGGTCCGGTGAGACCCAGCAGCTGGGCGCGGTCGAGCAGCAGCTCTTCCGTGGCAACGGCATAGTTCTCTTTGACCCAGTTGCGGAACCCGTCATGGATCGGCTCCAGCGGTTCAAAGGAGTCCGCGTCTGTCATCTCGTCGATGGCATCGCCGCGGCCCGGCTCGAACGGCACTTCAATGTCAAAGCCGGCAGCCTTGGCTGCTTTCTCGATGCCGACATTGCCGCCCAGAACGATGGTGTCTGCAACAGAGGCACCAAAATTCTCGGCGAGCGGCTCCAGAACACCCAGAACCTTTGCAAGGCGGGCCGGCTCGTTGCCTTCCCAATCCTTCTGCGGTGCAAGACGGATGCGGGCACCGTTGGCACCGCCCCGCAGGTCCGACTGACGGAACGTGCGGGCGCTGTCCCAAGCGGTTGCGACCAGTTCGGAAACGCTCAGATCCGTTGCGGCAATCGCAGCCTTCAAACCGCCGATGTCGTAGTTGAACGGGCCGAACGGAACCGGGTCCTGCCAGATCAGCTCTTCTTCCGGAGCATCCGGGCCGATGTAGCGGACGTTCGGGCCCATGTCGCGGTGGGTCAACTTGAACCAGGCGCGTGCAAAGGTTTCCTTGAAGTAGTCCGCATCGGCCATGAACTTTTCACAGATGGCGCGATAGGCCGGGTCCATCTTCATAGCCATGTCGGCATCGGTCATCATCGGCATGCGGCGGACGGACGGATCCGACGCGTCGACCGGCATGTGCTCTTCCTTGATGTCGACCGGCTGCCACTGATTTGCGCCTGCCGGGCTCTTGGTGAGTTCCCACTCATAGCCGAACAGCAGCTCGAAATAGCCCATGTCGAAGACGGTCGGGTTGGTTGTCCAGGCGCCTTCGATACCAGAGGTCACCGCTTGAGAAGCGACGCCCTTCATGTTCGGGTTCATCCAGCCGAAGCCCTGGTCAGCGACATCTCCGCCTTCCGGCTCTGGACCAAGCGCTTCCGCATCGCCGTTGCCGTGCGCCTTACCGACAGTGTGGCCACCAGCGGTCAAGGCCGCGGTTTCCTCGTCGTTCATGGCCATGCGGGCAAAGGTCTCGCGGACCTGCGCTGCAGTCTTCAGCGGGTCCGGCTGGCCGTTCACACCTTCCGGATTGACGTAGATGAGGCCCATGTGGACCGCGGCCAGCGGGTTTTCCAGCGTGGACGGATCATCCAGGTTGTCGTAGCGCTCTTCACTGGGTGCGAGCCACACTTTTTCGGCACCCCAGTAAACGTCTTTTTCCGGATGCCAGATGTCTTCCCGGCCAAAGGAGAAGCCGTAGGTTTTAAGGCCCATGGATTCATAAGCCACGGTCCCGGCAAAGAGGATCAAGTCCGCCCAGGAAATCTTGTTGCCGTATTTTTTCTTCAGCGGCCAAAGAAGACGGCGCGCCTTGTCGAGGTTGCCGTTGTCCGGCCAGGAGTTCAAAGGCGCAAAGCGGATGTTGCCGCCAGCACCACCACCGCGGCCATCGGCAATCCGGTAGGACCCGGCAGAGTGCCACGCAAGGCGGATCATCAGACCGCCGTAATGCCCGAAGTCGGCCGGCCACCAGTCCTGGCTATCGACCAGCAGCGCCTTCATGTCTTCTTTCAGCGCGCCGAAGTCGAGGCTCTTCAACTCTTCCTGATAATCATAGTCGTCGCCCAGCGGGTTGGACTTGGTATCGTGTTGATGAAGAATGTCCAGGTTAAGGGTCTTCGGCCACCAATCCGTGACGGTCTTGCCGGTCTCGGTCAAGCTGCCGTGCATGACCGGGCAACCGCCGCCATTGTCCACTTTTGCGTCCATGAGTATCTCCCTGTGGCATCTGCCATCAAAATATCTGCATGACCTAAATTGGCGGTCACGCATCGAAATTCCAGTTGTCTGATTGCAGGGTCGACCAATTATTTTTGGGATCCATGTCAGAACGTTTCTAAACTAGCAAGGCGCACCAATCAGGAGAAGTTGTATTTTCTAATAATGATGATAAGTTTTTCTGATGATAAACATCACCCTCAAACAGCTCCGCTATTTTGAAGCCCTCGCCCGCCACGGGCATTTTGGCCGGGCGGCCGAAGACTGCGCAATTTCCCAGCCAGCCCTGTCCATGCAGATCAAGGAATTGGAGGAGGTTTTGGGCGCGCCGTTGTTTGAACGTTCGGCCCGCCAGGTGTCTCTCACCGGATTTGGTGAGGAGGCGGTGGAACGGGCAAGAGCGATCCTGCGCTCAGCGGACGAGCTCGGAGATCTTGCGCGAGCCTCGAAGGAAACGTTGGAAGGCCGGCTGCGAATTGGCGTCATTCCAACGGTCGCTCCATACTTGTTGCCACAGGTCGTCAGCCGCCTGACAGCGCGCTATCCGGGTCTGGATATCCATGTGCGCGAGACCGTGACACCCAAGCTTGTTCAGGAACTGAATGACGGCCGGCTCGACACAGCGATCCTGGCCTTGCCCGTCTCCGAATCAGGGCTTGCAGAAACGCCGCTGTTTGAAGAGAACTTCGTGCTCGTCCGGCCAGGCAGTGAGGCCAATCTTCCGGTGCCTTGCGCGGACAGCCTCAAGGAGATGCGGCTGTTGCTGTTGGAGGAAGGCCACTGCTTTCGCGACCAGGCCCTCTCCTTTTGCGACATCCAGGCTGGGCGTCCGCGGGAGGTGCTCGACGCCAGCTCTTTGTCGACACTGGTTCAGATGGTCAATGCCGGGATGGGCGTTACCTTCATTCCGGAAATGGCAGTTCCGGTCGAAACACGCTCGGCAGACGTCGCGGTCAGCCGTTTCGAGCCGCCGGAGCCAGCCCGCACCCTCGGCATGGTTTGGCGCAAATCCAGCCCGCTCGCAAGCCAACTGACGGAGATTGCCGATCTGGTGCGGGATGCAGCTCAATCAAATAGCACTGCCAGCTGAAAAAGGCTGGAAAACAAATCAAACCTTCCGAGCGACCACGAAGTGGCTGCGCGGTGCCGGGTAGAGACCGGTTTCGATGATCTCAAACCCGGCCTTCGTCATCATGTCGTTGACCATATCCGTTGAGAGCATTGAAACATACGGCGCCTTGCCGAAGAGCTGCATCACCTTGATCATCGGGACAAACAGCCAGGCTTTTGATTTCAGGCAGACCGTCTTTGAGATGAAAAGCCCACCGGGTTTGAGAAGCCCGTTGATGCGATCAAGAAGCGCCTCAGGTCCTTCCACCAGATGAAGGAAGTTGAACGCTAAGACGGCATCAAAACCCTCATCGCCAGCAGCAGTGGTCAAGCGTAGGTCGAACCCGTCCGCAGCGAGGAACGACAAGCCTTCGGGCGCATTTCCCTCAGCTTTCGCCACTGCCAGTTTTTCCTCCGCGATTTCCATCATACCGGGCGCAAAGTCAGTCGAGAGATAGCTTTTCACACTACCGGCCAAAAGCAGAGCCGTGGAACCCGTTCCGGCGCCAAGTTCAAGCACATTGTCGTTCGGGCCAAGGTGCTCCGTTACCCGTTGCAAGGTTTTCTGATAGGCCGCTTCATCTGCGATCTTGCTCTTGGCGTACTTGCGGGCGACTTTGTCCCAGAAGGTGCTGGAGGGCGTCATCTCGTTGGTCCATGTGGTTGTCATGGTCAGTCTATCCAGTTCATTGGGTCAGGAAAACAGAGCGTGCCGGCGGGCACCTCCGCTGCTCCGTCAATTGATGATCTTTCGGGCGAGAAAGGCTGTGCTCCAGGACTGCATCCAGCGGCCCTGGCCGGTTTCCGGAACCTCAAGCACTTCCAAGCCGCTGTCTTCCAGCCATCCGGCGATTTTGTCCTGGCTTAACCGATGCGTCCGCCATTTCAGTTGAATATACGCACCGATCCAGGATTTCCGGGTCGCAACGAGCAACAGGTGTCCGCCCGGCTTCAAAACCCGGTGGATCTCTTGCAAGGCCGCCTTTGGGTTCGGCAGGTGTTCAATCACGTGCGCGCACATGACCAGATCAAACCGGTTACCGGGATGCGGCATGTCGCGAATGTCTGAGACCGACGCGTCCACGCTCACACCGTTGTCCCGAAGATTGCCGCAGGCTTCGGACAACATGCCGGGCGAGATATCAACAGCCGACAAGGCATAGGGTTGGCGGACTTCCGCGGCAAATGCCAAGGACAGAGTACCTGTTCCGATCCCGCAATCCAGGACGTCCAGTTGCTGCCCGGCCCCGTCAGAAAGCGCTGGAAGAACCGCACGCACAAGCCGTCTGTAGCCTCCTGGAAACCCGAGCCGTGCAATCTTTTCTTCCCAAAGCCCGGCTTCGGCATCATACGCGGCGCTGAGTTCAGAGGCGGCAAAGCCGCGCCGGTTGACCGAGACCTGCCAGGATCCGAACCAGCGCTCAAACACCGGTATCTTCACATCGTTGAAATCAAGACTCATTTCGTTTTTCCATTGCCACCGCGCAGGCCGACATGACGCAGGAGCGCCCGGCCTATGTCCCGGCCGCCGGTCGGTGATGCGAAGAATTCCAGTGTCGAGAGGACCACAGTCAGAAGCGGTCCGGTCAGCCAGCAAAATCTCATGACCCGTCTCCTTTGCAGCTTCTCTACACCCAAGATAAATGAATACAAATTGCCTAAATCCGGGGAGTTGATATACATATTTGCATGAATTGGCAGAGCATCACTTTCGATTGGAACCAGGCCCGCGCTTTTTTGGTAACGGCAGAGGAAGGCTCCCTGTCTGCGGCGGCCCGCGCGCTCAACCTGACCCAGCCAACCCTCAGCCGGCAGGTGGCGGCGCTTGAGGAGACCTTGGGCGTCACGCTGTTTGAGCGGGTCTCCAAATCGCTCGTTCTCACTGAAGCCGGTGTTGAACTTGCCGAACATGTGCGGGCAATGGGCGAGGCAGCAAGCCGGGTCTCTCTCGCCGCGTCCGGGCAATCCCAGCAAATCGAGGGGATGGTGACAATCTCCACGACAGACATTCTCGGGATCTACCTGCTGCCGGAGATTTTGAGGAATTTGAGAAGAAAAGCGCCCGGGATCGAGATCCGCATCCGATGCACAAACTCATTGAGCGATCTGCGCCGGCGCGAAGCGGACATTGCAATACGCCACGTCGAACCGGATCATCCGGATCTTTACGCCCGCAAGCTCTACGATGCCTCCGCCAAGGTTTATGGCGCAAGATCTTACCTGAGCCGGTTCGGCGACAGTTTGTCGATGAAAGACGCCGGTGCTCACGATTTCATCGGCTTTGACGACAATCCGCAACTGGTCGGCCATCTGCGTGCGATGGGCCTGCCTGTGACGGAAGCAAACATAAAACTGAGCTCTCCCAGCGGCGCCGTTGCCTGGGAGTATGTCCGCCGCGGCCTTGGGCTCGGCATCATGGCAGACGAAATTGCCGCTTGCTGTCCTGAACTCGTTCCAGCCTTTGATGATTTGACGGAAGTCTATTTCCCGGTTTGGCTGGTCACGCACCGGGAATTGCATACCAGCCGACGGATCCGGATCGTTTTTGACCACCTTGTTGAACATCTCCGGCACAAACAGCCGCAACTACCGCATGAAACGTAAACAGACTATATCGCGCGTCTGTAGTTTTTGAATCTTTCTCGTCAATCGTTTTGAAAACAATCAGAATTATTCTTCGCAGCTCAACCTACAACTGTTGATATTTACGAAAAGTGACGAGGGAATGCGGAGCAAAACGAGGGACTTAGGGGCTGCTGCAATTTGCCTGTTTGCAATGCTCATCGCTTTGACTGCGCCAGCAAAACCCGCGGTCTCTGCTGAAAGCCACCTCGTGCCGACCCTTGAAGTCTATTACAATGCGCTGCCGCATGTTGTTCTCATCATTGAGCCGCAGACAGGACGGATCGCATTTGCCAACAGTTTCGCGCATGACTTTTACGGATATGACCCCGGCGCGCTCTCAACCATGCGGATCCAGCAGATTAACCAGCTGACGGCAGAGCAAGTTGCCGCAGAACGCCGGCTCGCCAAGGAAGAGAGCCGGAACTACTTCATATTCCGCCACCAACTCGCAGATGGCTCTATCCGGACCGTGGAGGTGCGCTCCTATCCGCTCAACTTTGGCGGACAGGTTCTGCTGCACTCCAATATTCGGGATATTACCGGAGAGCGCAGCCGGCAGGACAAGCTTTGGCACTACCAGACCCGGCTCGAAGATGAAGTCCGTGAGCAGCGCGAAAAACTTGCAGTCACCTATGAAACCCAGACGCATTGGCTCATCGGCTTCTTGATCGCGATTACGGTGGCGCTCGGCCTTGTCGGTTTCTACGCAGTCCGGCTGCACGATTCCCGCAAGAACCTGCGCAAAGCCAATCAGGACCTGATGCTTGCCGACATGGTTTTCCGCCATGCAAATGAGGGCATTCTGGTAACGGATGCAGACGGCATCGTCATCCAGGCCAACCCGGCTGTCGCGCGCATATCAGGCGAAAACCTTGACGACATCATTGGCCAAAACCCCATGAAGATCGCATCGGATCAGGACCGCTCCGAGATCCTGCGGCAAATGTCGCGGACGCTTGCTGAGACCGGGGAATGGGCCGGGGAACTCTGGAATGTCCGCCCCGACGGTGAGCGCTATGCACAACGGGTTTCCGTCGCAGCAATCAAGGACGAAAACGGCACCCTAACAAATTATATCTCGATCTTTTCCGACATCACGGATCTCAAGAACCATCAATATGAGCTGGAGCGCATCGCGCATTATGATCCGCTGACAGAACTGCCCAACCGGGTGCTTTTGCGCGAACGCTTGAGTGAAGCCATCGAGCGCGTCAAACGAGACAACTGCTGGGGCGCCGTCTTCTTCTTCGATCTTGATGGCTTCAAGGAAATCAACGACCGTTACGGCCATGAGCTCGGAGATGAGCTGCTGACCACGGTTTCCCGGCGGCTTCTCTCGCAGTTCCGGTCAACCGATACCGTCGCGCGGCTCGGCGGCGATGAGTTTATTGCCGTGGTGTCTGACTACGAAAGCCCGGACGCTTACAGAACCCTCGCCGAACGGGTGCTGGCGGAGACAAGCAAGCCGATTGATCTCGGTGACAAATCGGTGGCCATTTCGACGAGCGTTGGCGTCGCAGCCTTTTCCGCAGACAGCGACACCACACCGGACCAGCTTTTGCGCCAAAGCGATTCAGCGATGTATCAGTCCAAGCTGGAGGGCAAGAACCGCTACACGCTGTTCAATCCGAAAACAGAGATTGAGATCACCGCGTTCAACAACAGGATCAACGCGCTCTCCTATGCGATCGACAACAATGAGCTGGTGTTCCACTACCAGCCAAAGGTCGATGTGGTCAGCGGACGAATTCACAGTGCCGAAGCCCTTGTCCGCTGGCAGCATCCGGAGGTGGGTATCCGGTATCCGGGCAGTTTCCTGGACGCCACGGAGAACATCGGCCTGTCCCTGAAACTGGACACATGGGCGCTGGAGACCGCCTTTGAGACCGCGTCTGCGTGGCGCAAGGCTGGGTTGGAAGTGCCGATCAGCGTCAATATCGACCCCCGGAACCTTACATCGAACTGGCTCTACGATACGCTGAAGGGGCTCCTGGCAAAATACGACTCGATCGCGCCATCTCTGCTCGATATCGAAGTTCTGGAAAACGCGACAGCCGTCGGAAACGCCTCGGTCGCCCTTGCGATCAAACAGTGCCAGGAACTTGGTGTCAGTTTCTCCATCGACGACTTCGGCACCGGGTATTCCACGCTTACGCACCTGCGCCACCTCCCGGCAGATCACGTAAAGATCGACCAAACCTTCGTGCGGGCTGCAATCGATACCCTCGATGACCTTGCGATTGTGGACGCGGTTCTCGGCCTTGCGGGCGCTCTCAATAGAGAGGTGATTGCCGAAGGCGTGGAAACAAAGGCGCACCAGAACCTATTGATCAGCCTGGGAACAACGATCCTCCAAGGGTACTCCATTGCCCGTCCCCTGCCCTACGGCACCTTTCTCGACTGGACGGAGACTTTCGCACCCGATCCCGACTGGAGCCTGTTGCAGCACCTGTCCAAACGGCGCGTCAGACTGCTTTACCTTCAGGTCGAACTCCGGAACTGGATCAAGGTGCTGAGCGGTCAAAAAGACGCCAAGGAGCGGCCAACCTGCACCCTCAACGTGGAGGACATGGCGGCGAACTATTGGCCCTGGCTCAACCGCGACGGCACAAAACTGTTTGCTGGAAGCGATCACTACGCCTTGCTGCTCACCCAGTGTGAGAACCTGATGAACCAGGCGAAATGGCATTGCGGAAGTAGCCTTGGCGCACAGAAGACGTGCTCCGCTGCAGCTGCCAACCAGTTATCGGCGCTCGCAAAAGACTGCGTCAACACGATCGACAACTTGTTGCTCGACCGGAAACTCGATCGCACCGATACAGTGCCCTTCAAAGTGGAGGAGAAGCGGGCGTGACGCGGTTTGTGAGGCCCCTAGCCAAGCATCCAGTTCAGCACCAGACGCCAATCGGTCATCCGGATCGGCGTCCCATGGGTGCCGGTGTCAAACAGCGTGAACTTGATCGGATAGTTTGGCGCCTTTGATTTGATCTGCTTGAAAAACTGCGCCTGGGTTTCCCAATTATAGACCCGGTCCAGCGTGCCTTGCCCCATATAGATCGGCACGTTCCTGGACAGCACTCCGGCTGAGAAAATGTTCGGATCCTTAGGCGAGCCGAGCAGCATGATCCCGTTCACAAGGCGCGCATAGTTCCCGTTTTTCACCAGGTTCCAGCAGATGATGCCGCCCATCGATCCGCATGCCACAACAACCTTGGCGCCGGGAGACAGCTGTTTTTGCTGCTGGATGAGAGCCGCGACATCGGCTGTACCGCGCTTGTCGAAATGCGTGATATCAACCGTGAGATACGCTCCGCCGTTGCGGACCATCAGGTTCTGGATCCGGTTGAAGTTGCCGCCAAAGGACACATCGTTCATGCCCTGAAAGCGGTTTCCGCCCTGGCCATGGATATAGATGACGATCGTCTTGGCGCCGCCCTTCCACTTGCCCGTCCCCATGTAGGAGACGGTCCGGCCGTTTGCTTTGAGCTCGCCGCTGCCACGGCTGCGTTTCGGCTTGTAAGAGACGTAGTTGCCATACACCTGTCGCTCGGGGATCTGATCCCGGCCATGCAGATCGCGTTGTTTGATGTATTCCACGACGGTGAAGTCGCCGTCGTAAAGCGTTTCTGTGACCTTCTTGTAGCGGAACAAGCGGTCTTTGTACGGCTTCAAGGTTTCTGCATGCGCGTTGATCGACACGCTGCAAAAAACAGTGGCCAGGAACACCACCGGCAGTTTGGCGAACCGTGCCTGAAGGGCTTTCAGAAAACTGTTCAGCATGCTGTGTCCTTCGCTGGGCCCAATAACCGCTAAAACCTACGCAGGCACACGCCAGCTTTCAATGGACCGCAGCTCAATTTACTCAGATCCTCCGCCCCTAATCTGCATTAATCCCCATCAATGCGCACTCGTGATCCTGCAGCAACGCACCCAGTCATGAGACACCCGCGCGAAACCGAAGGCCAACACCCTCCGAAATTGTGCCTAGGAGTTTCAGAGACTTATCCACAATCCGCCTTAGGCGCTGAATAACCTCTTCGCATTTTGCGAATTTAAGGAATTGGTAACCATAAAATTCCAAGACTGGCGAAGCTTCAGGCAGGAAAAAGACCGCCATCCCCATCCATGGCGGCATGTTCAGGAGAACTCTCATGCCAGTCATTTCCTTCGCGAATGCAAAGGGCGGCGCCGGCAAAACCACAGCCGCCTTGCTATTGGCAACAGAAGTTGCCGCGCGCGGAAAGCGTGTCACGATCTTTGACGCAGATCCGCAGAAATGGATTTCGAAATGGCATGAACTGCCCCGGACCTGCAAAGGGATTTCCGTGGTCAACCAGATTTCCCCTGCCTCGATCACCGAACAAATCACCCAAGCTTCCGAGACGTCCGATTACGTGATCGTCGATCTTGAAGGCACGGAGAACCTGATCGTAGCAAACGCGCTTTCGGTGTCCGATCTGGTGGTGATCCCGATCCAGGGATCCTCCATGGACGCCCGGGGCGGTGCAAAAATTCTAACCCTGATCAAAAAGCTGGAAAAAATCGTCCGCCAGGACATCAGGCACTGCGTCGTGCTGACACGCTCCAACGCGGCCGTAACGACAAGGGCCATGAAGGCTGTGCAGGACTTTCTCTCAGCGCAAAACATCGATGTTATGATGACCCCGATCGTCGAGCGCGCAGCTTTCCGTGATCTCTTCGAGTTTGGCGGCGGCCTTGCAAACCTTGATCCGAAGATGGTCTCGGGCGTTGAAAAGGCCCGGGAAAACGCCTCCCTATACGCGGCAGAAGTTCTGGAGCGGGCAATCAGCGCTCCGAAGAAACGCTGGTACAACGTCTTCCGACGCGCCAGCTAGCTCCCTGATTGACAGCTGACTGAACGCCGGGCCTTTGCGCCCGGCTTTTTTTTGATCCTGCTCATGGAGGTTCTTGGCCAGGCGGGATAAGCTTGCGAGAGAACAAGCTGACTTGCAGGCATCATCCTGATCCCGCTGGAGAATTTCATGCCCCTCTCCCCGACACGGCTTCTGATCGCCGGTGCGCTCGCCTTCTCCCTGTCCGCCTGCAATCAGGATGACGGCAGTGTTGCCCTTGGTACGCTGGAGCGTGACCGTGTGGCACTGACAGCTACGGCCGCGGAGGTTCTGGTTGCGCTTCCCGTGCCGCAGGGCTCGCCCGTTACCAAAGGCACGGTGCTCGCGCGTCTGGATGCGACACAGCAACAAGCCGTGGTCAATCAAGCCGCTGCCGAAGTCGAAAAATCCAGGGCCAATCTTGAAAAGCTGGAGAATGGCGCAAGGCAGGAAGAGATCGCAAAGGCAGAAGCCGCTGTCGCCGGTGCCAAGGCGGAACTGGTGGAGGCTGAAAACAACTTCGAACGCTACCAGGATCTCACAACACGCGGCACCACCAGCCAGGCCCAGCTCGACAGTGCACGGGCCAGCCGGGATGCAGCGGATGCCAGCCTGAACAGCGCCGAGCAACAGCTGCTGGAGTTGGTCACAGGGACCCGTCCGGAAGACCTGGAAATGGCCCGCGCGGAACTCGCCGCGGCCGAAGCCAGTCTTGCAACACAGCAAAAGATCTTGAGTGACCTGACAATTGTTGCTTCCCGGGACGGCGTTATGGACAGCCTGCCCTGGAACCTTGGAGAACGCGTTACTGTCGGCAGCCCGGTTGCCGTGATGCTCGCCGGCGATGCTCCTTATGCCCGTGTCTATGTCCCCGAACCCCACCGGGTGAAGATCAACGAAGGCGACACACTTTCCATTCGCGTTGATGGCCTGAAAGATCCAATCGACGGCCAGGTGCGCTGGATCAGCTCAGAACCCTCCTTCACCCCCTACTATGCGCTCAACCAATCGGACCGCGCGCGGCTCATGTATGTCGCTGAAATCCAGTTGCCCGACAGCGCCTCCAACCTGCCGAACGGTGTTCCGGCACAAGCCGTGCTGCCGTGACCGCGCCCATGTCCGACATTGTGATCCAAGCCGAAGGGCTGGTGAAAAGCTTCAAGGGCTTCCGGGCGGTCGACGGCCTCGATCTGACCATTGAGCGTGGCATGATCTACGGGTTTCTCGGCCCCAACGGATGCGGCAAGACAACCGCCATCCGCATGCTGACCGGCCTGCTGACACCGACAGAGGGAAGCGTCGAGGTTCTAGGGCTGTCGGTACCCAAGGACGCAGAAGCGTTGAAATACAAGATCGGCTACATGACACAGGCCTTCTCGCTTTATGGCGATCTGACTGTCCTGGAAAACCTCAATTTCATGGGAACCGTTTACGGCCTCACCAGAGCCCAGCGCAAGGAACGCATCGCCGAGGTGATGAACCGCTATGAACTGACGCAACTCAGCGACCGGTTTGCGGGCAAGATGAGTGGGGGCCAGCGCCAACGCCTTGCCCTCGCCGCGGCCGTGTTGCACGGTCCGCAATTGCTCTTTCTGGATGAGCCGACCTCGGCGGTGGACCCGGAATCCCGGCGCCATTTCTGGGAGCAGCTCTTCGACCTGGTCGATGAAGGCACGTCGATTGTTGTTACAACCCACTTCATGGATGAAGCCGAACGCTGCCACAAGATTGCGATCATGGAAGCCGGTCAAAAGCGGCTGGACGGCACACCCAGTGCGCTGATGTCCGCCATGGGTGCCAATGTGGTGGAGATCGAAGCTCCGAATCTGCGCGACATCCGGAGGCACCTTCTGGGCACCGAAGGCATCGTGACAGCTGCGCAGCTTGGGGCGCGCTTGCGCGTGCTCGTCAAAGACAGCATCCCCGACCCGGAGGGCTTCTTGAAGTCCAACCCGCAAACAGCAAGCGCAACAATTGTCGAACAGGTCCGGCCCAATCTGGAAGACGTCTTTGTCACCGCAACCGGAGAGGGGCGCCAATGAGATCGATATCGCGCATTCTCGCCGTCTTTTCCAAGGAACTGGCCCAACTGCGCCGGGATCGGATGACCTTTGGAATGGTCGTGATGATCCCGCTCATTCAGCTGATCCTGTTCGGCTACGCCATCAACACTAATGTTCGCGACATCCCGATCGCGGTGGTCGATCAGAGTCAGACCGGCATCAGCCGCATTCTCGTTCAAATGGTCGAGGCAACCCGGGTCGTGACGGTGACCGAGCGGCTGACCACACCGGAAGAAGCCGAAGAAGCGATCCGCTCCGCCCGCGTCCGGGCCGCCTTTATTCTACCCGATGATCTCACGCAACGGTTGGCAAGGTCTCCAGCTGTGGGTCTTGGCACACCACCCTCGACAGATCAGGAAACCAGCCGCCCGGTTGCTCAATGGATTGTCGATGGCTCGGATACGATGATCGCAAGCTCGATCAAGAGTCTTAGAAACATGCCGCTCTCGGAGATCTACCGGCAGGCACCCAACCGGTCGACACCGACCTTTGAAGTCACGCTCTTCTACAATCCCGAACAACGCACCGCGGTCAATATCGTGCCGGGCCTGGTCGGCACCATCCTGACGATGACGATGATAATGTTCACCTCCGCTGCGATTGTGCGCGAGCGGGAGCGCGGCAACATGGAGATGCTGATCAACACGCCGATCCGGCCGATCGAATTGATGGTCGGGAAGATCATCCCCTACATCTTCATTGGACTTGTGCAAACGGCCATCATTCTCAGTCTGGGGCACGTTCTGTTCAACGTGCCGCTGGACGGCAATATGTTCGACCTCTTTGTCGGGACGCTTTTGTTCATTGGGGCAAGCTTGTCGCTCGGCTTGGTGTTTTCCACGATCGCCCAGACCCAGCTTCAAGCCATGCAGATGACGGTCTTTATTCTTTTACCGTCGATCCTTCTGTCCGGGTTCATGTTTCCTTACGAAGGTATGCCAGTTGCGGCGCAATACATTGCCGAAGCGCTGCCTGCGACACATTTCATGCGCATGATCCGGGGCTTCGTGCTCCGGGACGCAACGCTCATGGATGTCCATCGCGACGTCATCTGGATGAGCGGTTTCTTTATCCTCGGCATGGTCGCCGCAGCCGTCCGGTTCAAGAAGCGTCTGGATTAGGGCCCTTTTCTACTGTCCGCCATCGGGCAATGGCGGCAAGGACCGCAGATAAAGGATCATGGCTGCAGCATCGTCATCGGTCATCTTGGCAAGATAGCCGTACGGCATTGGCGGTAACATGCGGGCTCCATCCGGCTGAACGCCTTTGCGGATCATGCCGTCCAGCTCCGTATCGCTGTATTGTGCCAGCCGCGTTGGCGTGATGTTCGGTGCAATCGATACACCCCAAGGCCCATGAAATTCGAACCCACCTGCTCCAAGGTGCGTGTCGAACATCGGCCCCTTGGGACCAAAGGTCGTGTGGCATTCGGTGCAATGGGCGATTGGACCCGCGAGATAAGCGCCGTACTCAAGCGTAACACCTTGCGGCACCTCCGCGACACTGATGATCGGTGGTCCATAAGCCGGTGGAAGCGGAATATTGTAAACGCTTTGCCCCGGATCATGATCGACAGCTGGAACCTGGCGCAAATACATGACCATGCTCATCAGATCATCGTCGGAAATGCCCTTGTAAAGCCCGAACGGCATGGGCGGGCCAACAATGCTTCCATCAGGGCGGATGCCTTCGCGAATGGCTCTAGACAGCTGCACATCCGTCCAATCGGCCACCCGGCTGCCCGGTGTAATATTCGATGCGATGGCGATGAACATGTCGTTCTTCTCAACCATCATGCCGGCCAGTCCCATGTCCACCACCGGCCCATCCGGACCTTGGGGCGTATGGCAATTGCCGCATCCCGCTGGCCCTTCCACCAGATATCGGCCGCGCTCCAGCGTGGGCTCAGCGCCGGCAGCGCCGATACCGAGGAAAACGGCTGCAGCGGCGAAACTGCCTGAAATTCGAAAAATATTGATGATGGTATTGCGCATAGTAGGGCCTCCCAGCCATGTGACGCTAGGGAATGCTACTCCCATGTTGCGCAATCGGATATGGGCAGGTTTGACACTCCCGGAATGAACCCGGCGACGCAGGCAATCCAATTCAAGTTCCAGAGAAGGCTCGAATTGCACCGGAAATATTGCCCGCAAACCGATCTTCGATCGCTCGGCGGTCTTCTTCGCCATACATACCGGTGAGCGCTGTTTGGGAGATCGTCAGATACTGGATCGCACCGATCAGCTGAAACAATCCGGCCCGGATCTCGTCCAAGGGAGCGGTCTGCCACTTCGGGGTTTTGCGGGCAAGCTCCGTCAAGGCGTCGAGATAGGGTTTCATGGGCCAGAAGCGCGCGGTTTCCTCAGTATCCAGCAGCGCCCGGACGACAAGACATGCCTCGGCCTGCCGCTCCAAGGAGTACTTTGCAAGACCTTCAAAGTACGCAACGAGGCCGGCTGCAGGATCTCCAGTCCCGGCCCTTGCCACCTCCGCACAGAGCTTGTCAGACAGTCTCTTGAGGACCGCCCCATAGAGCTTTTCCTTCGTGCCGAAGAAGTGCAGCAACGCCTGCTTGCTGACACCGGCCTCCTTGGCAAGTGCTGCCAGACTGACGCCATGAAAGCCAGTCTCGGCAAATTGGCGCTCGGCAATTTCCAGATACCGGTCTACGGCCGGCGCTGCGTTTGTCATCTGCTTTGTCCTTTGCTGTCTCCTATAACGCCTGCTTGACAACTTACCAAGTGGTAAGTTAGCTTACCATTCGGTAAGTCGCTTGAGGGAGATGCGCGATGGATCGGACAACAGAAATCAGCCTGATCAAGGAAATCATCGGACTGGCGGAACAAAAATCAGCCTATCTGGATGAAACCATCGCCCACTCGCCGATCTCACGATACGCCAGCCCTGAACGATTTGAGCGGGAGCGGTCTGCCCTATTCCGCCGGCACCCGATGATTGTCGCGCACTCCTCCGAGCTCGAAGGGCCGCAAGCCTTTTTGACCAAGGAGTTTCTCGATCTGCCGGTTTTGCTGGTCCGGGACGGTGACGACAAGGTCAATGCCTTCTTGAACGTCTGCCGGCACCGCGGCGCAAAACTCGTTCGGGAGGAGAGCGGCTGCAAGCGCATCTTCACCTGCCCCTATCATGCCTGGAGCTGGAGCAATGACGGGGCCTTGCGCGGTGTGCCGCATGAGGAACAGGGCTTTCCGGATCTGCCGCGCGCAGAACGCGGCCTGAGGCGCCTGCCCGTTGCCGAAGCTCATGGGTTCATCTGGATTATCGCCAATCCGGATGCGGGCGACATGCCCGATATCGATGCCTGGCTGGGTGAAATTGCGACAGACTTCAAATGGCTGGGCATGGCAGATCACAAGGTCGCCGCCATGGAAACGCTCGAAATCAAGGCGAATTGGAAAGTGCTGGTCGAAGGCGGCCTGGAAGCCTACCACTTTCGCGTGGCGCACAAGAATACGATCGGCCCCTATTTCACGGACAATCTCTTAACCTACCGCATGTTTGGTCGGCACATCAGATCGGTTCTGCCGCGCATCTCGATGCCTGACCTCACCCAAATACCGGAAGCTGACTGGGACATCCGGCGCGATGCCAACTTGCTCTATACGCTGGTGACCAACAGCCAGCTGCTGGTTCAGCAAGACCACGTGATGTGGTTTCACTATGAGCCGGTTGCTGCCGACCATACACGGGTGCGGATCGTAACGCTGGCGCCGAAATCCTACCCGGACACGGAAGAGATGCGCGAACGATGGGCAAAGAACCAGCTGATCACAACCACGGCTCTGATGGAGGATTTCGAACTCGGCGAGGAAATCCAGTCCGGTTTCGCCTCAAAAGGCAATCCAAGCCATCTCTTCGGACGTTATGAGGGCGCGCTCAACCGGTTCAATCTCGTTGTCGAGGAAATACTGGCAAATTGAGCCTGCAGCCACTTTGGCTGCCGCATTCCGTTATCTGCCCTGCAATCAGATGACACACTCTTTAGTAATCAATGCTGGACACCTCAGAACAAATCCAAAGAAGTTATACAACACACAAAAAACTTTCTTATTCCCGTAAATAAAATTTAATGTTCCGAATCTCGAATAAATGTAATTGTGGCAGAAACTACCAAACACGCCACAATTAGCTGTGCCAAGCTCAAGACATTGTGATCCAGAGGGAGAAGATCAATGTCTGTGCGCAAGTCTTTGTGCCGAGCGGCTCCGCTCGGTCTTGCGGGTCTTTTGTGTATTACTGCCGCTTCTGCAGAAGAGCCGCCGAAAGTCAATCAGGAAGACTTGAATTCGTCTGCCCTCAAGGACCCGAAGGCCGCTTTCATAGAAGCGTTTGAGGCGGGTGATGAACTGACCGAGGCGACATTCACGGCCGAACGCGGCGTAGGTGCCAAGGTCAGCCAGGACGGCAAGATGTTTACCCGCATGCCGCGGGCAGATCTGGAACTTTTCGGCGAGTGGACCACGCACCTGCCGGAGCGCGAAGCCGGCCCGGTCGCCCAATCCTGTATCTCCTGCCATTCGGCGCCTTATGCCAATGGGGCTGGTCCAAACCCGCTGAACGGGATTGTCGATCCGCTGCACACGGGCGACCCATCTAAGTACCTGCACCGGAACACACCGCATCTCTTCGCGCTTGGCGCGGTACAGCGGATTGCAGAAGAAATGACGGCAGAACTCCTTGCCCAGGAAGAGCTGCTTCAAAAGGAAGTCTGCACCTTGGGCGAAGATGCCTCGGTCGATCTGACAGCGAAAAACATCAGCTTCGGCACGCTCTCTGCAAGGCCTGAAAAAGACCAGCTTACCGGGATCTGTATTGCGGACTACGACCGGTCCGGCATTGAAGGCGTTGATGAAGACCTCGTGGTGCGCATGTTCGGCTGGAAGGGCTCGCACGCCACCTTGAGAGCCTTCACCCGCCACGCTGCCCATAATGAGCTCGGCATGCAGGCAGATGAACTGGTGGGCAACCATGACGGCGACCATGATGGCGTGACCGGAGAGCTGTCCGTCGGCGATCTGACCGCCTTGTCCATCTATATGGCCGCCTTGGAGCGCCCGACCTCGAAGCTCGAACTCGCCAAACATGGATTGATGGAGCTGACAGCCGGGGAGGTTTTGGAGATCGAGCGCGGCGAACGTTTGATGACCGAAGCCCAGTGCACCACCTGTCATGTGCCGACGCTCAAGATCTCGACCCCGATCTTTTCCGAGCCGAGTTTGCAGGCCGGTTTCCGGGAAGATATTTTCCCCTCCGGCCAGAAGGCGATCGACAGCGGTCTTGATGGTCATGCACCAATCTGGTTCGACCTCACAGAAGACAGCCCCAACAACCATGTCGTGACCGCCAAGGGCGAAACGCTGAACCTTGGCGCCTTTCCAAAGGCCGGCGACGGCGGGGCGCTTGTCTCCTGGTACTCAGACTTCAAACGGCACGAGATGGGCGAAGACCTCGCCGATCCGGTGGACGTCCACGGATTTGGTGCGTCCGTCTGGCCGACGGCATCGCTCGCCGGTGTCGGTTCGACCGGCCCCTGGCTGCATGATGGCAACGCGACGACCCTGGATGAAGCGATCCGGGCCCATGGCGGTGAGGCCGAAGCCAGCCGTCTTGCCTATGAGGCGCTTGGCGACAAGGACCGCGCGGCCATCATCGCCTTTTTAGAAAACCTGATCATCATCGACCTCGACCCGGAGGAAGAGGAAGAAGAAAATCACGCTGCGGCCTCACAAGGAGCAGCAATCGAGGACGCCAGCACCAGGACTGCCCGCCTGGTCACCGTCCTTCCGCCCGTAAAACCCTGATGCCCCGAAACTGAAGGGTTTGCCACTTCTTGATGGCAGCGTGAAACCGCCGCGGTGGTCGAGCATCCACCCGCACCTGGACCACCGCGGCAAGTTATTTCCTATGCATTTTCAACAAACTGGGTGAGTTTTTGAGATTGAAACCGATCACGTGCGTTCGAAGGCCGCCTGCTCTTCTTCCCATTGCTGCTGCGCCTCGATCGTCACACCGTACTTGAACATATCGAATGTAAACTCTTGCAATTCTCGGCCTTCCGCGATCCGCCTAGGTAGGTCGGGGTTGAGCATCGCCGTTTTGCCGATAGAGACAAAATCAGCTTTGCCAGAAGCAATCAGCTCATTGGCATCCGCAACGACATGAAGTCCACCATTGGCGATCACGGGTAGATCAGTCAGATCCCGAGCATAGGCTGTCAGGTTTTCCCCGGCTTCTGTGTAGCTGTGCACGGCATAGCCTTCTTTTTCGCTCGCAAGGTGAATGAAATCGGCGCCCGCGTCCGCAACCGCCTCAAATATGACCTTCGCGTCTGCCAATCCGTTTGGCCAGAAGTAGTCTTGGATGTTTGCCTTGGCCTGGGATAACCGAACTCCGACAATGAAGTCTGATTTTGTGGCGCCCTGTGCCTCCTGGATGATCTCCTGTGTCAGCCGAATCCTGTTTTCCAACGTGCCGCCATATCGATCCTGGCGAAGGTTCGTTTCTGCTGTCAGGAATTGATCGAGCAGATACCCGTTTGCACAGTGGATCTCGACGCCATCGAAGCCTGCAGCCTCTGCCCGCAGGGCGGCCTGGCGAAATCCGCGCTTGATGATCTCGATCTGGGCGAGGCTCAGTTCGTCTGGCACGTCGTAGCCCCCCTGGCGGTGACCATAGCCCTGCAGCATGGACCCGGCTGGCCGGACCGGAGACGGTGCAACTGGCTCCATGATATGTTGAGAGACGGCGCCAGCATGAATGAGCTGCAGGATAACCTTCCCGCCCTCAGCCTTGATTGCCTGGACGACCCGTTGCCACCCCATCTCCTGAACATCGTTCACAAGCCCCGGCTGACCGGAATAACACTGCGCCCATTTTTCATCGGTGAAGGCCCCTTCCGTAATGATGAGGCCGTAACCTCCCCGGGCAAAACCGGCATAGTACTCCGCCATGTTCTCCGTCGGCACACCGTCTGCGCCGGTGCTGGCACGTGACATTGGCGCCAAAACGTACCGATTGGAAAAAGTGCTTGTTTTAATTGCCGTTTCTTGAAGAACTGGAAAGGTATGTGTCATCTGAAGTGCCCTTTGTTGAGGAAGTGCACGAGAGTTAAATTTCACATTATCTTTTGACAAGTACGCACTATTTCTGCTTATACATACAAAAAGGTAACTAATAGGCTTTCCGATGGCTCAGAACCAACAAATTGATCCGCTGTTTTGCCCGACTGAAACCGCCCTTGGTTTGATTGGCGGAAAATGGAAAGGGATGATCTTGTGGTGTATTTGCCGCAAGACCATGCGGTTCAACGAGCTGCACCGCATAATCCCGGACATTTCTCAGCGCATGTTGACCAAGCAATTGAGAGAACTGGAAGATCACAAAATCATTGTGCGGAAAGTGTATCCACAAATCCCGCCAAAGGTGGAGTACAGTCTCAGTGCTCACGGAGAAGCCTTGAAACCAATTCTCGATCAACTCGAAGACTGGTCCCGCTCCTATCTGGAACAGCGTCAGGCTGAGAGCTGACGCCCGAAAGCAAAATCAACCCGCTTGCCAAACCTTGATGGCATCCACCGGATAAATCAGCATCAGAACGTTCAGCGTGAGATTGTCGCGGATCACCCAGAGCGCCAGAAGCTCAAAGACGATTCCGACCGCGACCGTGACCCAAACCGGCATCCGCCAGGCGAAGAAGAACCCGGCGAGCATCCAGAGAATATCGAAAACGGAGTTCAGGACGCTGTCGCCAGTATACCCGACGGCAATCGTTGCCTCCCGGTAGCGGTCGATGATCCAGGGGCTGTTTTCCGCCACTTCCCAGGCCGCCTCGATGAAGATCGCGCCGAGCGCGCGTTCTCCAACGGATCTTTGCTTGAACAGCGCCCACAGCAGCCAATAAAACAAGAAGCCGTGAATGATGTGGCTGAAGGTGTACCAATCGGCGATGTGCTGGGACGACCCGGCCACGTCGCTTGCCGGCGTCCAAAACAGCACGTATCCGCAATCACAGATCGGGATTCGGCCCATAATGAGCAAGATCACAGCAGTCGTAGCGATCATGAGGAGGCCGGTGATCAGGCAAGCGCGGTTGGTCATTTTCTCTTTCTTTTTGTTGCAGATCAGGCCGGAAGAGAAGGTATGTTTTCCCTGACCAAATTTGATAAGTCCAGCGAACTTCCAGAAATCAAACCGTTAACGCGTATTGCCGATAATGTCCTATGTCATCCGAAAAACGTTGCTTCTTGGCCTGAATGCAGCCGTATTCGGATGGGCCTTCATGAACTACTCGGTTGTTTCCTTTTACCACCCACACGCCATGTCTGAGCGACTTGGGTTTCGGTATTTCTGGGTCTTTGCAATCGCACTTTTGTTAAATTCAGCCTGGTTCATCCTCGACAGAAGCGCTGTTCCTGAAAAGCAATCCCGTCAAACGGGAATTCATTATGCGATTTTCGTCGCCATTGTCGCCGGGTATCTGATTGCTTTGAAAATAATGGTAACCGCGCCTGTTGCGCCCCACGCGGTGATACCCTCGGGCTGATGAATGCCCATCCCAAATTGGCGATACGGCGACTGGAAACCAAATCGGTGCGCTCGTCGCTTGGCGCAGTCCCGGCCTTGCGCCGGGACCTGACCAGGAAAAGTCACGCTCATAAATCCCGCTGGAGTTTTGCCGCAAATCCCTCTAGAACCTTGCGCCAACGAAACATCAATCCGTCCGGCCTCTTGTGACGGCTTGCGCTCCCGGGTCTCCGGTGTGATGCGCGGCCCAGACGATGGCCTTGCCCGGCGGTTTGCTCAGGAGACACCTAGATGGCCACCAACGGCGCGGCGCCACACCAGACCCGGCGCACCTTTGCGATCATTTCCCACCCGGATGCCGGTAAGACGACGCTCACCGAAAAGCTGCTACTGTCGGGCGGCGCGATCCGGGCTGCCGGTCAGGTCCGTGCGCGCGGCGAACGCCGCCGGGCCCGCTCCGACTGGATGAAGATCGAACAGGAACGCGGCATCTCCGTATCGTCGTCCGTCATGACGTTCGAGCGAAAGGGCATCATCTACAATCTGCTCGACACACCGGGCCACGAAGACTTTTCCGAAGACACCTACCGCACGCTGACCGCCGTGGATGCTGCGGTGATGGTCATCGATGCGGCCAAGGGCATCGAGACCCAGACCCGCAAGCTCTTCGAAGTTTGCCGGCTGCGCGACATCCCGATCATCACCTTCGTCAACAAGATCGACCGTGAAGGCCGGCACGCGCTTGAGATCCTCGACGAAGTGCAGGAGGCCCTCGCCCTCGATGTGTCTCCGCAGACCTGGCCGGTCGGCATGGGCTCCGATTTCTTCGGCGTTTATGACTGGCAGAAGAAGCAGTTCCACACATCCGGCGGCGATCGTGGCGGGCCTTACACGGAAAGCAAGACCCTGTCCGGTTTGGACGACGAGGCCCTCACCGGCACCGTCTTCGACCGGATCCTGGATGAGCTCACCGAAAACGTGGAACTCGGCGCGGAAGGCTATGCAGAGTTCGACAAGGAAAGTTTTCTGGAAGGCCATTTGACGCCGGTGTTTTTCGGCTCGGCCCTTCGCGATTATGGCATCGAGGAAATTCTCGATTTCATCGCCGACTTTGCCCCGCCGCCGCACTCCCAGCCGGCGACCGGCGGACGGACCATCATGCCGAATGAGGACAAGGTCACCGGCTTTGTCTTCAAGGTGCAGGCGAACATGGATCCAAAACACCGCGACCGCATTGCTTTCGTGCGCCTGTGTTCCGGTACGTTTAAGCGCGGCATGAAACTGAAACATGTGCGTGCGGGAAAGCAGATCGCTGTCTCCGCCCCGATCTTCTTCTTTGCCGAGGAGCGGGAGATCGCCGATCTTGCCTATCCGGGCGACGTGATCGGCGTTCCGAACCATGGCCAGCTGCGCGTTGGTGACACCTTGACCGAAGGCGAGAACATCCACGTCACCGGCTTGCCCGCCTTTGCCCCGGAAATCCTGCGCCGCGTGCGCCTCTCCGACACCATGCGCGTCAAACAGATGCGCCAGGGTCTGCAGGACCTCGCCGAAGAAGGCCTTGTCCAGATCTTCAAGCCGGATCTTGGCTCCAACTGGATCGTGGGCGTTGTCGGCGCGCTGCAGCTCGATGTTGTGGTAGATCGCCTGCGCGCAGAATACGGCACGGAAATCGGCTTTGAAGCCGTTCCCTACACCACCGCCCGCTGGATCGAGACCGACAGCCAGACCCTGCAAAAGATGATCGAGGGCCACCGCATGTCGATCGCCAACGACCGCGACGACAAACCGGTCTTCCTGTTCAAGAACGCTTGGGAAGTTGGCCACATCACAGAAAAGTTCTCCGATGTCACCTTCCGCGAAACCCGCGAGATCGTCTACGAGGGGTGAGACAGTACAAGAGGGGTTAGTGATTCAGCCCGGCACCTAGGATGGAGGGATGCCGGGCTTTGTGTTCTTAGCGGCGCCAGGTCTAGGCGGCTTCTGAAACAGCCTTATTGAGTACGTCTTCTATCATTGGATGCCGCTGTTCCAACGTCACCGGGTAGGACGTAAGGTCAACGCCGAAGGCGTTCATCTCTTCCAAAACGCCGCCTTTCAATTTTTGCCCCGAAGGCGCTTCGGACGTGGTGCCTTCCAGGATCTGGTCCAGCTTGTTGTCCGCCTCCTTGTAGGAGATCTCCTGTTGCTTATTCAGGAACTCCACAAACTTCTGATGGTCCGAGGTGGTTGCATCGAGGATCGACGCCTTGAGGCCGGTCACGTAGTAGGTGTATTTGAAATTAAAGGTGATTTTCTTCACATCCGAGCAAGGTGAGGTGAACTCCTGTTGATGCGATTCGATCGCGATCCGGTAGTATTTCACCTTTGGAAAATAGACCGTCGTGTTGCTGCCTGTAGCCACCTGCACCGCTTCATGACACTGTCCCAGAAGTGCGGTGGAATAGGCCCGTTTCTTGTCGTCCCAGCTTGCGCGCAGGGTTTTGCCGACGCTTTGCACAAAGTTGCCGACATCGGTGATGATGGCCTCCGGCACGACGGCGGCGTCGAACAGCAGTTTCAGGAAAGCCGTGTTGAACTCGGTGATGACCTGCGTTTCCGAATAGGTCTCATTGATGACCTTGTAATTCGTCAAGCCGCCGGCCATTGCCAAAAGGTACTGAATGTAGTGTGTAACGGCTGGATCCCACTTTGTTTGCGGTGCCTTGTCGCCTGCAAGAGGTGTGATGGTTCCGTTTTTCATGGCACCGAAAATCCTGACACGCAACGTGGCATAGAAATTGGAGATTTTGTCGCAAACAGACCGGCCAACGGCAAACTCCGGATTGTCGGTTACAAAGGACGACGACAGGTTCACAAACGAAATCAGGCCATCACTGTCAGTAAACGCCTTTTGGTCTGCGTCCTTGGCATCCACAAGCGACATGATGTGATCAAGTTGCGCGTGTGCGCGTTCAATCGAAGACATTGCATTTCCTCCTGAACTAATTGACTTGTTTTTTCGGGTGCCGACGGCGTTCTGTATGCCGCCAAATTCGGGCGGTTGAACCGTGTTTTTAGAAAACGTGCCGACATGAAACGGCGGATACGATTGCGGATGACCGCATAGAACCCAGTTGGAAGTGACCCCGGGTACAATGTTGTCCGGGATACTGCCGTGGGGGATCCAGATGTATGTGGTATCTGGCCGTTGTTCCGTTCTGTTTGGATTTACAGGCGCACGCCCCTCCGGAAGCGAACCGACTACCAGCTTGTATCCACCCCATTCCCGGGGTGGAGTGGTTGAAACTGGCACCCAATAAGAGCCGTCCTTGAACCGCGCAACCTCATAGTGCTGATGAGTTGATGTAGACCAAGACCAGGTACGCGTGATGTTTTGAAATACACCCTGATCACCTTGCCAAACCTCCACACCAGCCCAACCGGCAATCATTCTGCCAGGCATGTAAAGCGTCTTGGGCATTCTCCTTTTCGCCTCCGCTGTTAAACAAGGCGATTGTTCAAGAATTCAATCAAAGGTGGTAGTTAATTCGTTTGCTATCTTGCAAGATTCGCGTGTATCAATTGCATTAATTCAATCAATGAGATCAAAAAAGAAGTCCGCTAACGCCTGTTTCATCTCAGGCGGAAAATTTCTTAACTTGGCGGTTTTCTTGTCGCCCGATATCGGCCCCGCCTCCATGTTTCCTTCACCAAGTAACAACCAATCCAATGAGATATTAAGAACCCTTGCTATCTTTATTAGATTCTCTGATCGGATGGGCTGGCCTTGCAACCAGCGGGTCACCGTGCTTGGACTAACCCCAATTTCGTGAGAAAACGCAAAAAGCTTTTTGTGTTTGCGAGCATTCAAGGCTTCACGAAGCCTGACACTGACGGTTTTATTATCCATGAGCCCCCTCCAGAAAATCAAAATTCCTTGCCAGGCCAGCTCAATTCGCATATTTTTCGTGTTTTATTATTTCTTTCACAGATATTCGTCAAACATAACACTGCGACTATTTTGATATCAGATCGTATTTGAAGACTAATAAAATACTCTTTTCTTCTTATCCTCACTATCTAAGGTCATTGAATTTTTCAGCCATACTTCAAATAAATTAGAAGTTGTATTAATCACCGAGATGACTTGCGCATCAAATTCAAATACATGATGAGCGACCCACCGAAAATTTATTGGCTCATATGACCGTCACACTCCGATCTGTTTCCCCGTCCGATTGCGATCTGATCTGCCGGCACCGGCACGACATGTTTCAGGCTGCTGGCGATCAAGAGGCAGCAAAAGCCGCCTTGAGCCCGGCCTAACGAGAGTGGCAGCAACACGCGCTCCAGTCCGAGAGCTATTTTGGCTTCATTGCAGAAGTGGGCGGGCATGCTGTCGGCGGTGTTGGGCTGATGGTCATCGACTGGCCTCCCCACCAGCTCCACCCGGACGTCTTGCAACGCGGTTATGTGCTGAACGTTTTTGTCGAACCGGACCACCGGGGAAAGGGCATCGCCAAGAGCCTGATGACCGCTTCCGATGAAGCTTTCACGGCGCGCGGGATCACTCATGCCGTTCTGACCGCGACCGATCAGGCCCGGCCGCTCTACGAACGCGACGGATGGCAGCAAACGGCTCAGATGGCCAAGGAAATCGGCTGACCCTGCTCAGGCAAATTCAAACTTCGATCAGAATACATCCGTTTGCGTGTCCATGAGGATGTAAAGACCGGCGACGATCATGACGAGCGGGGCGAGGCGTTCGAAGAATTTCTCTGTGGCCGGCGTCGGCTTTATGAGACGGCTCAAGAAGGTCCCCAGCGCCAGAAGCGTTGCGACTGCGATCAGGGCGCCGGAGAGGACAAAACGGTCGAGCTCGGGTCTCGTATCTGCAAAAAACGTTGCCATCAAAACAAAGGTGTCGGTGCTGAGCGCCAAGAAAAGGACAACCACACCGATGATCGATCCTGGGGGGGGCGGGTTCTTTTCTGTGACCGCAGGTTTCCGGCGGTTTTTCAAGACCTCACGAAACCCGAGTGCCACGGGGACAATTCCCAAAAGACCAAGATCGGCCGGTGCTAGAAGCGCGGCACCACCGCCCACCAGCACCGCCCCGCCGATAACGACGACCTGTGCCAACAAAAACCCTAAGATAGCCGCCGGTTTCCGCCCGGTTGCCGCAAGCGCCAAAAAGGCGAACAACCCGTCGATGTTGGTGAGTATGTAAGTGGTTGCGACAGAGAGCGCAAAAAACATCCAGCAGATCCAAGGCCATGGCGTTTCAAGTACGACCATCAGTCATAAACAGGCCAAGGCAGCCTGTCCCGGAAAAACCGTCATGAGATGGATGCGAAGGCCTGGCGAAGGGGTGAATTTTGCAACTTCACACCTAAAAGGCGTGCCCCCTCGTCAAAATTAAGGAAGTCGAAATCTGCCTCTCTACGAATTTTTCACAAGGAGTGTTTTGGCAAATTTCCTTTTTATTTTCCAGAAACTCCGAAATCCCAAGTTTTACTAGAATGCGAGCTCGTTTTTCGGCTAACTGCACTTATACTTGCGAGATAACGAAAAAACGGCTTGCGAGTATTTGGGATCGTGTTGTCCACGGAGATTGGGGCCAGTCAAAAAGAAACTTCCAGAGCGCCAACCGGACATCAGCAAGCTGATGCACCGGCAGGAAAAGCGCGCCTGAAGCGGATCCACAAGCTGTCCCGCCCGTTCTGGGCGTCCTTTATCATTGGTGCCGTGAGCCTGCTTGTATTTGCAGCCTTCCTGGTCAACGCACTTGACCGGCAAGCCATCACGTCCAGTGAACGGGTCATGGGATCGATCCTTGGGGAACGCCTGGATCGGCTTTCTGAACTGACGTTGGAATACGCCTACTGGGACGAGTCCGTGGACCGCCTCGTCAATGGTTTCGACGAAGATTGGATCGATACAACGTTTATCGAATACATCTACTCCGACCTCGGGATCATCGGTGTCCACGTTTTGGATGGTGAGAATGCGGACCGGTTGCACATCTTCGAAGACTACCGCGCTGATGGGAGCTCGATGGCCCGCTACGGGCCGGGTGCCCTGAAGCTGATCAACCGGGCACGTCGGACCAAAGAAAACGAGGCGCCCATTCCGTCGACTGGTTTCCTTGGCTCGACCTCCGATTTGTTTCTTGCCTCTGCAATTCAGATGGCAACCTATGACGCTGAAAAGATCACCAGCACAGACCATGTCATGATGTTTACCCGGAAAATGGACCAAACCGGGCTGGCGGATCTTGGTGAGAAATTCCAGCTGCCGGGTCTCCAGGTCACGACAGATGCCCCGACCTATTTCCAGGCACATTGGCCAATTCGGACGGAAGACGGCACCATCCTTGCCAACTTTGTCTGGAACCCGGTCCTTCCAGGCCAGCAGCTGCTGCCGCCTTTGGCGATCGGCCTCATCATCGTCTATGCAGGCATGATGATCGCGGCCCGGGCGTTTTTGAAACAGGCGACCCATATGGTCAGTGCTCTGGACGCTGCCAAGAAACGAACCGAGCGGGCCAAGGAGCTGCTTGCGCATCAGGCGAACACGGATGCTCTCACAAACCTCGGCAACCGCTGGAGCTTTGAGCAAGCCCTCGACACACTCTCCGCAAAGGCCGACGGCACCAAGGAGTTTGCCCTTGTCTGTTTCGACCTCGACCGGTTCAAGACCATTAATGACACCTTGGGACACGAGACTGGCGATGAGGTTCTCAAATATGTCGGTGAGACCTTAAGCTCGCTCACCTACCCAAAGGACAAGGTTTTCCGGCTCGGCGGAGATGAGTTTGTGATCGTCTTCGGTTTGACGGACCGCGAGCGTGTTCTGGCTGTTGCAAAGGAGGCTATCGCGATCCTGTCCCAACGGGTTACCCTCAACGGCCATTCCTGCCATTTCGGGGCAAGCGCCGGCATTGCCTATTCGACCGAACCGGTCAATTTGCTGCGGCGGGCGGATACGGCCCTTTACGCCTCCAAGAAAAAGGGGCGCGGCCAGGTCACGGTCTTCATCCCGGACTCAACAGATACGTCAGCTCAACGTTTACCTGCGAGCGAAATGCTATAGCCATCTATTCAGCTGGCTCCGCCATTGGGCGTGCCGGCGCCGGTCCAGTCCTATCCGGCCGCGTTACCAGATAAACACCGAAAACAATGAGGCCAAGAGCCGGCCAGGCGGTCCAGCCAGGCTGTTCACCAAGCACAGCGATGCCCAGCAAGGTGCCGATCACAGGCACCGCATAATTCACTTGCTGCAGCCGGGCGGCCCCGATGCGCGGGATCAAATAAAAATAGATCAAGGCCGCCAGCGCTGTCGGTCCCAGCCCCAAATAAAGAACCGCGGCCAGCGCAGGAACCGGCGCCGCGGGCAGACCAATTTCCGATACGAACAGAGCCATGTATCCCCCCAGCGCCAGCAGTCCGACGAAGACCGAGGCTGCAGCCATTTGCAAGGGGTCAGGAAAGGGAAATCTCCGCGAGAAAAGCGCCGTGAAGGCATAACAACAGGCTGCCGCAACCAGGCAAAGCTCGGGCAGAAGACTGCCAATCCGGCCTGCACTTAAGTCCGGTGCCGCCAGCACGGAGACCCCGGCAAAACCGGCGAGCGCACCGAACACTTTCAGTCTTGTCAGGCTTTCCTCAAAATGGACCAGCGGTGCGGCGACAAGAGTGATGATCGGTGCAATGCCCATGATCAGCGCGGCAAGCCCGGTATTGACCTCCTGTTCTGCGTAACTGATCAGAAGAAACGGCAAGACATTGCCGCTGACGCCGACAATGGCCGCAATGATCCAGCCGCGGCCCCCGAGGCTAAACCCGCCTCCCCTCAGCAGCAGCACACAGCCCAGAACAGGCGCTGCAATCGCCATTCGCCCAAAGACCAACGTGGCCGGGTCAATGTCTTTGACGGCGACGCCAATCGCCAGGAACGAACTGCCCCACAGCACGGCGAGCACCGACCACAATAGAAAGTCTCTTGCCTGCATGTACCTATCCTCTAAACTGCTATGAAAGAGATAGCATGCTATTATTTTAATAGCAATGGAGGGCATATGATCGACATTCCCATTCCCGGAAAGGCTGTCCGAGGATCGCGCAGCGGCGCGCCGATCATGGCCTTGTTCGACTTGCTGGGACGCCGCTGGGCAATGGGTGTCATCTGGACCTTGAGCGAACAGGGACCTTGCACGTTCCGCGCGTTACAGGAGGCTTGCGAGAGCATATCTCCAGCTGTTCTGAATGCACGGCTGAAAGAACTGCGGGCAGCAGGCTTCATCACACAAGGGGATGGCGGGTATTGCCTGACACCGCTTGGGCAGGAGGTCTATGAAGCGCTCTTGCCATTGTCCAAGGTGTCGAAGGTCTGGGCCGCGCGCATTGAGCAAAGAGGATCTGATATCTCTGGGTAGTTTGGTATTCAGGCGACAGCAAGACGGATCAAGACAGCAGCGCTGGCGATGATATGAGCAAGGGTTATGACGACGGACGCGCCATGCAGAACCTTGAAACGCTTTGTTTCGCCCGCATCGGTCGCTGCGTTGATCATCGGCATCAAGACCTGCCGCGCAAAGATCGCGGATGCTGCAATCAGGACCATCACCACGCAGGAGACCACATCCAGAAACCCGGTGCCCAGCGCTGCGGCCAGGGATGTCGCGATCACAAACAGATAAAAGTGCGGGAAGGCTTTCCGGATAAGGGGTCCTGCCGTTTCCGCCGGCAGCGCAGTGAAGACGAAGGCCGCAAAGCCGAAGGAATAAAGCGTCATGCCACCGAATAACAGCGCGGTCACAAGAATGGTGGCTGAGGTGACGATCATTTCTTCGGTCTCCGTGTGACAATGGGCAAAATATAGGGAACTGCTGCCTGGTACTGCCGGAAACGATCCCCGAACTGTGAGGCGAAACGCTGTTCTTTCAGCATCGGTGCGAGGAGGCAGTAAGCTGTTAGAAAACTCGCAACGGCGAGCTGGTCGGGCGTCCAGACCGGCACCGTCCAGGTTGTCAGGGCAAAGGACACGTAAATTGGCTGGCGGATAATCCTGAAAAGGCCGGTCTCCGGCATATCCGGGAAGATCGGGCGAATGTTTTGCGCCAGCGACATCCAGCCAAGTGCGCCTGACTGTACCTCCGCGCCCGCGTCATAACTCGCCTTGATCAACAACAGCCATGAGAGCGTGTAAAGCCCGCACAAGAGCCAGAAAACCGCTCCCTCCGCCTGCCACCAGATCACACCGCTTGGCGTCCAGAACGCGAACAGCAAAAGCAGCTGAAGAGAGGCGATGATGGCATATGTCGTGGCCGCCAATGTCTTGCCGTGCCCGGACGGAGCGAGTGCCGATAGCCACTTCCGCCCGCGCGCAGACAGGAGCACGGAATGCGTCAGCGGGAACTGGAGCAAAAGGAACGCATTGGCGAGATAGCGCCATGGATCAGGGAGCGTGCCCAGGCCGCGGCTCATCCCAAAAAACATCGCAACAACCATCGCAACGACTGCGGCCGCGAAGAGCGTGTGGCAGACAACGCCGTATAAATAGGCGAGCGCAATCCGGCCGCGCCCGGGCGGGACGGACAACAACCCCGCCACCAGGCGGAGCAGTCTTTTTAAAGGTTTCAGGTCAACCAGCATCATCGCTGAAAGAACCTAGCGCCATACGTCCTTATCGCCAGTGGCACTTGACGGTTTGTCGCAGAGGTCTGAGAGAATTCCAAAAACTTGGACCAGGAGCGGCCTAAAACCTCAAGAAACCTTGGCGTTGCCGGTCACCTTCCTAGTTACGAAAAAGAGAGTTGAGGGAGAACTGAATGTCTGAACCAGTTGTTGCGCAAAAAGCGCCGTATGCGGTCGAAGTTGAAGCGGGCAAAAACTACTTCTGGTGTGCGTGCGGCAAGAGCGCGAACCAGCCGTTTTGCGATGGTAGCCACAAGGGCACAGATTTCGCGCCGGTCAGATACACGGCGGAAAAGGACGGCAAAGCTTTTTTCTGCGGCTGCAAGGCAAGCAGCAAATCCCCGCTTTGCGATGGGACGCACAGCAAGCTGTAAACACGAAACAGCCGGACCGGGGAAACCCGATCCGGCTGCCTTCAGTTTTTCTTTATGTCAGGACGCCCGGGCTGCGGACGGCGGCAATTCGATATCGATGCCAAGCGTGGTGACATCGCCTTCCCGGTCCATTTCAAGCCGTACGGCATCGGGATCGATATCGATCCGCTTGGCCACGACCGCCAGAATGTCCTCGCGAAGACTGGAGATCAGCGCCGCATCATCGCTGTTGCCGGAGCGTTCGTGCGCGAGAAGGATCTGCAGCCGGTTCTTGGCAACCGAAGCACTTTGGCTTCTTTTGCCAAAAAGGCTCAGGATGTTCATGCCGCCCTCCCCTTGAAGATCTTGCCGAGGAAACCCTTCTTTTCTTCCGGGATAGTCACGGGAATATTTTCCCCCAAAAGACGGCGCGTTGCTTCCATGTAGGCACGGGCAGCGGGCGAACCTTCATCTGCCAGCGTGACTGGCAAGCCAACGTTGGAGGCCTTCAGGACGTCCTTGCTTTCCGGGATGACCCCAATGAGCGGCACGGACAGGATGTCCACCACGTCGTCGGTCGCCAGCATCTCACCTGTCTTTGCGCGCGCGCTGTCATACCGGGTGATCAGGAGGTGCTTGGGCATGCGCCCGCCCTGCTCCGCCATTTCAGTCTTGGCGTCCAAAAGCCCGATGATCCGGTCGCAGTCGCGCACGGAAGACACTTCCGGGTTGGAGACGATGATGGCTTCATCGGCATGGCGCATGGCCAGCGTGGCGCCGCGCTCAATGCCCGCCGGGCTGTCGCAGACGATCCAGTCGAAGTAATGGCGCAGTTCGCTGATGACGCTGGCAACGCCCTCTTCGGTGAGCGCATCCTTGTCACGGGTCTGGGAAGCAGGCAGAAGGAACAGGTTGTTCAGCTTCTTGTCGCGCACCAAAGCCTGTTTGATCGTCGCCTCGCCGCGCACCACGTTGACCAGATCGAACACGACGCGCCGCTCGGCCCCCATGATCAGGTCCAGGTTGCGCAAGCCCACATCGAAGTCGATGGCACAGACCTGATAACCTTCCTTGGCCAGCGCTGAGGCGATTGCGGCGGATGTGGTTGTCTTGCCAACCCCGCCCTTGCCTGACGTGACCACAACGACCGTTGCGTTGCTCATGGTGTTCGTCCCACTTGTTGACGGTGCAAAGGCTCTTCACGGCCCCGACCGGAGTTAACTCAGTTGTTCAAAAACAAGGCTCTCGTTTTCAAAACGGATCTGCGCCGGTGCATCGCGCAGAGCCGGTTCGAAATCGTCGGCAACCTTGTAAAGACCGTTGATGGACACCAGTTCAGCGTCCAGTTTTGAGCAGAAAATCCGCGCTCCATCACGCCCGGAAACCCCGGCCAAAGCGCGTCCGCGCAGGGCGCCGTAAACGTGGATCGATCCGCCTGCGATAATCTCGGCGCCGGAGCTGACGGACCCGACAATCGTCACGTCGCCGTCGGGATGCAGAATGCTCTGACCGGAGCGGACATGTTCGGTAATGACGATTGACGACCCATTGGCCTCTGGCACCGCCCGATGCTGCCGATCTGCTTTCCTGGCAGCCAGCTTCTCAGCAGTTTTGGTCGCCGGGTCCGCAGTTGGCTGGTCCGATTTCGCAGCCTTTTTGGACGTATCGGTCTTGCCGGCTGACTTTTGGGCCGCAATCTCGGCTGTAGCAGCCGCCGCTGTCTCCGGTGCGTCCGCAGTAGCGGTTTCCGGGATTTCGACATCAGCCGTCAGTCGTCCACCGCCGAAACTCGGCGGCATTCCCGGTTTGAGGCGCGTTCCGGAAATCCCGTCGATGCCGAAAACCCGGATGGACCGCTCGCTTAAACCCTCCAGAACGGTCTCAAGGTCCTCGATCGGGATCTTGGTGCCGCGCACGTCCAGAACGATCGGCCGGTCGATGAAAAATCCCGGTGTGCGCGCGATAATCCGGTCGATCTCCTTGAACCAGTCCTGATAGGGCGGCTCGGGAGATAACACGATCGCAATGAAGGATTTTCCCTTGAATTTCATCAAAGAGGCCCGGCGTCTTTCTCAAACGGAGTGCTTAGTCGCATAAACCTATCATTAACCGAACCGGACAATTGGGCAGCGGACCGTTTTCCACGGATATCCAAATTCTTCCGAGTTTTCAGGCAATTGTTGGGACTGCGGCATCTCCCTGATGGGTCTTCCGCGGCAGACCTGACAAAACTGCCGATCCAATCGGCAGGAATCACCCCGAATACAGGGCGATTCTGTCAATTTGGGCCGCAGCCGGTTAACCGAATTCCAGATGAAAGCTTCACTTTTGCCATATTGCAGTGCAATATAAGCTATCTAACAACCGAGCACGCTGACCGAACCTGGAACAATTATGAGTAATTTCAGCGATGTAATGGACTATCTGGGTCTGTCTCAGGACGAGGCAGCCCGCGTCCTCAACTCATCTGCAGACGAAATTGTTCGCTGGCGCAATACGAACGAGGCGCCGCCGCTGCACATCTGGCAGTCCCTCGTACGCATGCTCGACGATGTACGCAGGTCAGCCGAAGAAGCTGCAAAATCCGCCGATCTCGATCATCTGGAGGCGTCCGACCTCAACAAGGTCACGCTGAACATGCCGAGCCAGATGCCCTCCGATCTTGCCGGCCCAAAGCGCGCTGCCACCGCCCTCGCCGTCGCCACTCTCGCACGGGTGTTTGTCTGAGGCGTCAGCCGTCCGACTGCGACCGATCTGCACCAAAGGCAAAGTTTTCTTACCTCCATCATTCGTCATTGCCCGGCCTGACCGGGCAATCCACGCCGTTCCCCTGCCCGAAGCACAGCTGACCGGTTGGATACGGAACGGCATGGATCCTCGGGTCAAGCCCGAGGACGACGGTGATGGGTGCGGCAGCACATTTAGCCAACCAAATCAGACCCAAAAAAGAGTGAACCCTCCACGCCGTGGGAGGACCGGTTGTGATCAACAAAACCGCGCATTTCTGGCCCGCCATGCCCACATGCCCCTCTATGTCACCCCGGACGCAGCGGAGCGGAGATCCGGGGTCCACTCATTCGCAGAGCCGTCCGGACTGGACGTTTCAACGAGCGGCACGGCGAGTAGGCCCCGGCTCAGCGCTGTGCTTGGCCGGGGTGACACTTTGGTTGCAAACAGCGCATGTGTCCCACATCACCTTCGCCTAAACTTAAACCGATTAAAAAAATGTGCAAAGCGGCTTGATTGCGGACCGTTCCCGCCTTTGGCAGTGCCCGCTTTTCTGCTAACACTTGTGCCGGTGCGGCGCTCTATCCGACCGCAGGAAATTCCCTGACCATGCCACTCGGCATATGGCCAGACCCTCAAAAAACCCGCTTCTTCAAGGCCGCTGCCCATGTCCGCATCGCTCAAAGGCTTTTTGTTCGCTCTCAGCGGCTTTGCGATCTTTTCCACCCATGACGCCTTGATCAAGGCGCTCGGCGGCACCTATCCGGCCTTCCAGATCATCTTCTTTTCGGTCCTGTTCGCATTTGTGCCCGTCTCCCTGATCATTCTGGCGGACGGCAAGGCGGACAATTTCCGCCCCCGGCGACCCGGATTGGTGCTCTTGAGATCGAGCCTTGCCATCGTCGCAATGTCCGGCGGGTTTTACGCCTTTACCGTTCTGCCGCTAGCCGAGGTCTATGCCCTCCTCTTTGCAACGCCGTTGCTGGTCACCGCACTGTCCGTGCCGCTCCTTGGCGAAACCGTGCGTTTTCAGCGCTGGATCGCGGTCATTGTCGGGTTGATCGGCGTGGTGATTGTCCTGCGCCCCGGCGTCAGCGCGCTGTCTGCCGGGCACATGGCTGCGCTCCTGTCAGCCGGCGCAAACTCATTGTCCTCGATCCTGGTGCGCAAGATTGGCGGTCAGGAACGCTCTGCGGTCCTGATCCTTTACCCGATGATCCTGATGCTGATCGTGATGTCCATCCTGATGCCGAGCTCCTACCAGCCAATGGCCGTCGGCGACCTCGGCCTGATGGCCGCAATCGGGTTTCTGTCGGTGATTGCCCAATCGGCCATCATCGGCGCGTACCGGGCCGCGCCCGCCGCCGTTGTCGCGCCGCTGCAATACAGCCAGATTTTGTGGGCGGCCCTTTTTGGTGCACTGTTCTTTTCAGAAACACCGGATTTTTATGTGGCGCTCGGCTCGGCGATCATTGTCGCGTCCGGCCTGTTCGTGGTCTGGCGCGAGGCACAAGAAAACGTTTCCGCCCGCCGCCCGGTCACCCGCAGCGCCAGCTTCCGTTTCAACACCGGCTACGCCTCCAGCGTCAACCGGGTGGAGGAAAAGGACGACGACGAAAAGCCGGATTAAGTGGCAAGGGACTTCGGGGCTGGGGCGCAGCGTAACCTTACAGCCCCCGCCACCGTCATTGCCGGACTTGACCGGGTAATCCATGCCATTACCTGGCCTCCCGGTCCTCAGTGGCAAGTGGAACTGAAACGGCATGGATTGCCGGATCAAGTCCGGCAATGACGGAGGGAGTTTTTAGCCCGTTGCGGCGTATCCTACGACCGCCTTATTCGAGATGGTCTCACTGTCCCCACTGCCTATGTCTTAGCTTTTCAGAGTTCCAATCGTCCGCGTTCCTTGAGGGTTTGTGCCCGTTTCCAAGACCGGTGACCTTCGTGAAGACCGTTCACGGCCTCCCAATCGAGGATCGGCTGGATATTGTCTTCCGGCTTCCACTCGTCATCCACTTCCGCGCAGTGTTTTTGATCGAGAAACCGGATCTTGCGTTTCTTCAGTTCTTTTTGAAACGCATCGGAGCAGAAGACGCCGCCTGAACTGATTGGCTGCAAATAGAGACCTTGCCAGAGATGACGGCCGCCGATCGCTGGACGGCTTAAGACCATGTCATGCTTGAAAGTTAATATGTCTAAGAAGCTCTGCCCTGACGGCTCATCAATTTCCCATTGCAAACCGCTTTCTTTGACGAGAACCGTATCGACCGAAACCATGCAGTTGAAGACATAGTAATTATCGGCGAGCGGGTCCCCGGCCTTGTTGCGGAGCTCAATAGGAAAGAACTGGTGCACCCCGGGCTCGAACTCTTCAACCAGATCCTTGAACCGCTGATTGACAGCGTTGCAGCCAGGCATCGGAAATACATCCGGGACTCGTTTGTCCCGCTCTTGATAAGCGCTCTTGGGAACCGCTTGAGGATCTACCCAGAATCCCGAACTGAATCCAAATGCTTTGCTACCGAACTTTCTGCATTCTTCTTCGTCATCCCAAGTAAAATAGGGAATCGCGTGCCGTTGGTAGCTGACAAGTTCCAAAAAATATGCCATCAGCTCCTCCCGCGCTTGCCGAAAGCCGGGCGCTTGGATCGTTGTGACAGCGGCGCGGCATAAGGTGTGCCGCCAAGGCCCGGCAGCGGTGCCGGTTGCGGCGCGCTACCTGCGATCGACAGTTCAATCACCCAAATCTCATGCGCCATCGCCTCAAGCCCCCAGAACCGCCTCCACCGCCTTGGCGCAGGCGAGAAGCTTCTCGTCCTTACCGCCCGGTGCGACCAGCATGGCGCTCAAGGTTTTGCCGGCGTTTCTGTAAGGCAGCGCGATGCCGCAGCCATCGCAGACATTGGCGAGTGAGGGATTTCGCAGCGCCAGAAGATTGAGCCGGTTGAAGTTTGCATCGTCCGCCAGATCCGCAATCTTCGGCGGGAGAATGGGGGTTGTCGGGAGCAAGAGAATGTCACTGCCGACCTCCTCCGCAAAGGCCTGGATCAAGGTTTGACGCCGGTTCAGCGTCTGCCGGTAGTCCACCGCTGAAATCTCCTCCGCCCGGCCCATGCGCGCATGCACACGCGGATCAAACTTCTCCGGCGATGTCTGGAAATGATCCTCGTAATGGGCCCGCGATTCCACGGAGGTCATGTGCCACGGCGGCACCTTTGCGTAGAGATCGATGACGGCCAGATCCTTTTCAACGACCTCGAAGCCCGCCGCCCGCAGTTTTTCGACCACGGCCTTGAAACCCTCGGCAACGGGCGCCTCGATCTCGTCAAAACCAAAGTTCTTTGGAACCACGAGCCGGGCCGCCTTGGGCTCTACCGGCGTAATGGCGCGGGCCGCCATCACCTGCCAGGTGAGTTCACATTCCGCGACGGTTTTTGCCATCGGGCCAAAACTGTCGAGACTGTCGGAAAGCGGCTTGCCGCCTGCCATCGAAACGGAGCTTTGCGTCGGTTTGAAACCGGTGATGCCGTTAAACGCCGCCGGAATGCGCAGGGACCCACCGGTGTCGCTGCCGATCGCAATGTCGCACAGGCCCAGCGCCACGGCGACCGCCCCGCCGCTGGTCGATCCGCCCGGTGCACACCCTGGATAAAGCGCGTTTTCCGGCGTGCCGTAATGGGGATTGAGACCGAGCCCGGAATAGGCAAATTCGGACATGTTGGTGAGGCCGGTGAACACCGCGCCCGCCGCATCCAGCCGCGCAATCGCAGGCGCATCTTCCGTTGCCGGTGGATCGTTTTTGAGAACGGTCGTGGCGGACGTCGTCACTTCCCCGGCAACGTCGAACAGCGCCTTGACACTGACCAGCGATCCTTTGAGCGGGCCGTCATTTTCGGCCGCTTTCGCCACCTGCTGACGGGCCCGGGTCTCCAGGAGCTTGATGTAGACTTGGGCCGCCGCCGGGTCGCTGTTTGCCTTCTCCAGGGCCACCTCCAGCCGCTCACCCACCGTTGCTGCATCCCAGGAAACCGCTGCGTTCATTTTCGCCTAACCCTTGACAAAAGTTCTTATTGTCTGAACCTGATAGCACGATTGGCGGGTCGGAACAGGCTTTTGATTTGAATGCTGTTTCAATTCAAAACCGCAAGGGTGGTAATTCTGCCGTCAAAGGCCTCCTCCCCAATGTCACCCCGGGCGTAGCGAAGCGCAGACCCGGGGCCCACTCATTTGCAGAGCGGTCCTTTAAGCGTTCGAAGGTCGCGGCAAGCGGAACGGCGAGTAGGCCCCGATCGGGTCGGGGATGACATTAGTGAGCTGCGCTTAAAAACCCTTGCCCGTCATGACCGGACTTGATCCGGTCATCCAGGCCGTTTGCCCTCCACACGAAGAGCCTGACAATTTGGGATCAGTCACGGAATGGATTGCCGGATCAAGTCCGGCAATGACGGAGGGAGTGTGGCTCAGACATCACCCTGTGGAATAGCCGAAAGCGCCCGAGAGACTGAATTGGTCCAGAGAAACCAAACGGGCGCGCCGATGGCGCGCCCGCTGCAAAAACAGGTGGTCTGACCGGAACGATCAGTAGGTCATCATCGGCGCAAGCTCCTTGGCCTGATCGACCCACTTTGTGACCTGGGTCTCGCTCGGCACCTGGCGCACGAGGCTCTTTTCGTCGTTCACTTCTTTCATTTTCGCGGCAAGGTTCGCCGCATTGCGGTGCTTCAGTTCCTTGACGGTGTCCACACCGGCTGCTTCCAGAAGCTCCGAATATTCTTCGCCGACGCCGCTGATGCGCATCAGATCGGCCATGTTGGCCCATTTGAGGATGCGCTTGCCGTCAATGCCGGTTTCGGCTTCCAGCGCTTTGCGGCCCTTCGGGTCCTTTGCCCGTTCAAGATACGCTTCCGTTGTCTTGATGCCGATTTCGCCGAGTTTGGCCGCATATGTCGGGCCGATGCCCTCAATCTCATCGATGGAATAAGACATCCTCAATTCACTCCCGTTGCACCGGCGGCCGAACCCTGGGGCAGTTAGACGATCTGGCTCAGTCCCGGAATTTTCGCAATAACCTCATCAACAACGTCATCCCCGGCTTTTTCTTTAGCATAAGAGACGAGTTCTTTGACAAGCCCTTGTATTTCACCCATGCCGAGCCCGGCCTTGTTTAGCTCGTTGAGCGCTGCCATCGCGCCCATGGTGCCACCCATCATGTTGCCAAGGCCGCCCAGAAGGCCTCCGCCACTGGTTCCTGCGCGCGCGGCCAGAAGATCGCCAGCGCCCGGCAGAGCATCCAGCACCTGCTGCATTTTTTCTGCCGGTGCTTCCCTGTTCAAAAAGCCCAGGATTATCCCGAGACCATCCTCGGCCTGCTGCTGTTCAATGCCGGCCCTTGCCATGATGCGGCTGATCAGTTCTTGCATGTCGTCACGTCCTGAAGATTGCGCCGGAAGCCTCCGGCAAGTTTGAAGTTGCCTCCCTATACAGGCTCGATGACAGCTTCGTCGACGGCATTTGGTCTAACACGCGCAATTTTCAAAAGACTGGGATAGGTTGTTGCCGTATGGGACGGATTCGGGGGACGAATGTGAGCAAGGACAGTCAGATTTTTGTTGGGTTCAGCGGCAAGGACGAAGCACTTTCATTGAAACTGGCCAACCGCCACGGCCTGATCGCCGGGGCAACCGGAACCGGCAAAACCGTTTCTCTGCAAATTCTTGCAGAAGGATTTTCCAAAGCCGGCGTGCCGGTGTTCTGTTCAGACATCAAAGGCGATCTCTCGGGACTGGCCGCGGCCGGCACCTCGAAGGATTTTCTGGAAAAACGCGCCAAGGATGTCGGCATCGACAAGACCTACGGCTATGAAGCCGTGCCGACGGCCTTTTGGGATCTGCTCGGCGAACAAGGCCACCCGATCCGCACGACCGTGTCGGAAATCGGCCCCCTTCTCCTTGCCCGGCTTTTGGAACTGAACGACACCCAGGAAGGCGTGCTCAACGTCCTCTTTGAGCTCGCCGATGACGAAGGCCTTCTGCTGCTCGATCTCAAGGATTTGAGGGCCATGCTGACCCATGTGGCCGAGCGGGCCTCCGAGCTTTCCACCGTCTACGGCAATGTCTCGAAATCCTCGATTGGAGCCATCCAGCGGCGGCTTTTGGTTTTGGAACGCCAGGGTGGTGAACACTTCTTCGGCGAGCCTGCACTCGACATCCGGGACTTCATCCGCACGGCCCCGGACGGCCGCGGCATGGTGAATATCCTGGCTGCCGACAAGCTGATGACGGCCCCGCGGCTTTATGCCGTGTTCCTGCTCTGGCTCTTGTCTGAGCTCTTTGAAGAACTCCCAGAAGTTGGCGACCCGGAAAAGCCGAAGCTCGTTTTCTTCTTCGACGAAGCGCATCTCCTGTTCAACGGTGCTCCAAAAGCACTTCTGGAAAAAGTGGAACAGGTGGTGCGCCTGATCCGTTCCAAGGGGGTTGGGGTCTATTTCGTCACGCAAAACCCGCTCGACATCCCCGAGACTGTGCTGGCCCAGCTCGGCAACCGGATCCAGCATGCCCTTCGCGCGTTCACACCGCGCGATCAAAAGGCGGTGCGGGCGGCAGCCGAAACCTTCCGGCCCAACCCGGATCTCGATACTGAGCGTGTTATCACCGAACTTGGCGTCGGCGAGGCGCTGGTTTCGACGCTGGAAGGGAAAGGCATTCCCTCCATCGTTCAGCGCACACTGATCCGGCCACCCTGTTCACAACTGGGCCCGGTCACCCAGGCGGAACGAAGAACCCTGATCCAGTCCAGCCCCGTCTTCGGGCTCTATGAACGTCAAAGGGACCGGGTTTCTGCCTATGAAGTCCTGATGAACCGGGCCGAAGAGACCCAGCGGATGGAACAAAGGCAGGCGGAAAAGGACGATAAATTCGCGGAAAAACACGGCGAACCGCGCCGCACGCGCTCCGGTTTTCAATTGCCGGATTTTGGACGTGACGACCGTCCGCGCCGGCAGAGCCGCCAGCGGCGGACGCAGCGGCGCAGCCAGCGAGACACGGCTTTCGAAGCCGGTTTGAAGTCAGCCGCCCGAAGCTTCGGTACATCGCTCGGGCGCGCCCTCGTGCGCGGTCTGATGGGATCGTTGAAACGCGGCAACTGAGAGGAACGGAGCAACGGCGATGGCGTCCCCGGAACTGTTGATCGAACAGCGTGCCTTGACCGTCGGGAAATGGTCGAACCTGTTCATGGCGTTTGCCGGCATTCTGGCCTCCTGGCTGTCCCGGTCGGATGCCATGCTCGTTGATGGGCTTTATTCGGCCGTCAATTTCGTTTCTGCGATTGCAGCTGCAGGAATTGGCGCGCGCGTAGGCCTGCCCGCCACCCGAAGCCGCCCATGGGGTCATGACTTCGATGAGGTGCTCTATGTCACCTTCCGCAGTCTGATACTGATCGGCATCCTGGTGTTTGCAGGCTTTGTCTCGGGCACCAAGATCTGGACCTTCTTCACCGGCGGCGACGTACCGGAGCTGGTCTTCGGACCGATTGTCATCTACTCGGTGGTCATTGTCGCAATCTGTCTTGCGCTTGCGTTCAATTATCACCGGGCGTACCGCAAGACCGGTCAGCGCAGCGCGGTGCTCAAAACCGAATCCCGGGCCGCCATGATTGACGGCGCCTTGAGTATTGGTACGGGCGCGGCATTGTTGTCGCTGCCGTTTCTAAAGGGCACATCGCTTGCCCCTTATGTGCCGATCGGGGATGCAGTCATTGTTATGGTGCTGATCCTGGTAATCATCTGGCAACCGCTTTCCTCGTTTCGATCCACATTGGCCGACCTTTCCGGCACAAGCGCTCCCAAGGCAACTTACGCCAAGGTGTCGCGTGTGGCGCGAGATCTTGCAAAAGAGAATGGCTACAAACTCCACAGGGCAGCTGTTCTCCAGGCTGGCCGGATGCACTTTGCCGCCATCTATATCGATCCATTGAAGCCCATAGAGGCGCATGAAGTGGACCTCTTCAAGGATAAGATATCCGGCCGGCTGGAAGATGTGGTTGGGCCAACTCGGGTCGAAGTCATCGTCACTGCCCACAATGGCCTAGGGGCTTCCCCAGCGGCGGCAAGCGCTTAAGGAAAACGCATTGCGCCCCGCCCGATCTTGTGGCCTTTTATGCCCTTCTCAAGGCCGCTTGTGAGCCGGCCTTTCACATCCTGTTTCATAATTTAAGGACATGTCATGAGTTCCATCGACAAGGTATTGGCGCGCATTGATGCCGACCTGGACAACAGTCTCGATCGCCTGTTTGAACTCCTCAAAATCAAGTCCATCTCCACCGACCCGGAATTCAAGGCTCCGTGCCAGGAAGCTGCCGAGTGGCTGGTGAAGGAATTGAACGAAATTGGCATTGAGGCGTCCGTCCGCGATACGGAAGGCCATCCAATGGTCGTCGGACACCGCAAATCCGGTAAGCCTGGTCCACATGTTCTGTTCTACGGCCACTACGATGTCCAGCCGGTCGATCCGCTAAACCTTTGGAACCGGGATCCGTTCGACCCAGCGATCGAAACCAAGGAAGACGGGACCAAGATCATCGTTGCGCGCGGTGCGGCCGATGACAAGGGCCAGCTGATGACCTTCGTGGAAGCGGCCCGCGCCTTCATCGCTGAAACCGGAGATCTGCCGGTCGATGTCTCCATCCTGTTCGAGGGCGAGGAAGAATCCGGCTCCCCGTCCCTGCATCCGTTCCTGGAAGCCAACAAGGACGAACTTTCCTGTGACATGGCGCTGGTGTGCGACACGGGTCAATGGGACGCCGATACTCCGGCGATTTCCGTCATGCTGCGCGGCATGGTCGGCGACGAAATCATCGTCAGGGCAGCCAGCCGGGACCTGCACTCCGGGTCCTATGGCGGGTCGGCGCAGAACCCGAACCACATCGTTGCCAACATCATTGCAGGACTTCACGATGAGAACGGCAAAATCACGTTGCCGGGCTTCTACGAAGGCGTCATCGACATGCCGGAAGAGGTCACGGCGATGTGGGACAAGCTCGGCTTTAATGTCGAAGAGTTCCTCGGCGACGTCGGACTGAAATACCCGCGCGGCGAAAACGACCGCACCCCGCTGGAGCACCTGTGGACCCGCCCGACCTGTGAGGTCAACGGAATGTGGGGCGGCTACCAGGGCGCTGGCACGAAGACTGTCATTCCGGCCGAAGCCCATGCCAAGTTCACATTCCGCCTGGTCGGCGATCAGGACCCGGAAAAAATCCAGGACGCGTTCCGTGCCTATGTCCGCTCCAAGATCCCGGCAGACTGTTCGGTCGAATTCATATCCAAGGACGGCAGCCCGGCGCTCCGGCTCGATTTCGCGATGCCGGTTCTGGAGAAAGGCAAAAAGGCCTTGAAAGATGAGTGGGGCAAGGACGCAGCGCTCACCGGCATGGGCGGGTCCATTCCGATTGTTGGAGATTTCAAGCGGATGCTCGGGATGGATTCCTTGCTGATCGGGTTCGGCCTCGAGGACGACCAGATCCACTCGCCGAACGAAAAATACAACCTGAAAAGCTTCCACAAGGGCATCCGGTCCTGGGCGCGGGTTCTCGATGAGCTTGCGAAGGACTGAAGTTGAGCTCAAGTCTCCGGCCGCCAAGTGGCGGCCGGAATTCCCAGTTCGGAGAAAACCATGAAATCGATTTGCGTGTTTTGCGGGTCAAGTTACGGCGCGCTGGAAGACTACAACGACGCGGCAAAAGCAACCGGTAAGGCCATTGCCGAAAAAGGCATGCGGCTGGTCTATGGCGGGGCGCGGGTCGGCTTGATGGGAAGCGTTGCCGATGCAGCTCTGGAAGCTGGCGGCGAGGTGATCGGCGTTCTTCCGCATTCGCTAAAGGAAAAGGAGATCGAGCACCAAGGTCTGACCGAACTGCACCTCGTCAAGTCCATGCACGAGCGCAAGGCCATGATGGCGGACCTGTCGGATGGCTTTATTGCCCTGCCCGGCGGCGTCGGCACGCTGGAAGAGATCTTTGAGGTCTGGACCTGGGGTCAGCTGGGCTACCATCAAAAACCCTGCGGATTTCTCAACATCAATGGCTATTACGACCACCTGATCGCCTTCCTGGATCATCAGACACAGGAAGGCTTTACCAAGAAAGAAATGCGGAACATGGCGCAGATTGCGGGCGCGCCAGAAGACCTCATTGCTCTGTTTGAACGTTATTCTCCGCCATCGACACCCAAGTGGATCAAGAAGGACGAAACCTGAGATCACGAGCCCGTCTGCCGGCTCTGATGATTGAGACAAAATGCCCTGTGAAGAGTGATAAAACTGACGAGCGGATGGTTTCCTCGATCCCATTGGTGGTGCTAAAACCCGCGTCGTGAAATTGCCTATTCCCATGGCCGATGGAGTATCTTGTTTATGCGTTCGCCGATTGTTGCGTTCCTTTTGATTTCCGCTTTTCTGACCACAGCCTGTACGCCGTCTGCGGACCTTGCAGCCCCGGAGGCTGCATTCCGGACATCCAATGTCACCCTGTTGCAAATCACCGAAGACCGGGTTGGCGGCATCACTGCAGAAACCGCCTATGCACCAAAAGCGATTGAGGCCTCCCTTCCCGGCTTTACCACCGAGGGCATTCAGACCGCCGTTGAAAACAATACAGAATGGGCATTGGCCGCATTCAACACTGACGGTTTTCAGGTCTTGCAGGTATTCAAGGGACAGAATGGCAAGGTGCGCACCGTTCACGGTGTCACCCACCATTTGCAGGGCCCCAATGGCGAGCGCATCGGAATGACCTTCGCCGAGATCGGCACCGCGCGCGCTGATTGCCGCATTGGGCGCAACTTGTGGCGGGGTATGGCGATCTGCGAGTCAACCGGCCATCCCAATGTCGAGCTGGTTTACGCCATACCAGGTTACACCGGTCCGTTCGACGTGCTGCCACCTGCCCAGGAACTCTTTGACGCGCAGTTGCAGCGCATCCTTTGGACACCAAAGACCTAGGTTCGGACTCTAGGCGAACTGGTTTGAGGAATGCCGGAGCCTTTGCGGCGAGCATTCCTCGTCCAAACGTTGCTGGTGACCTTTGCTGATTCTTGGCGTAAAGCCATGGTCCTATGACTCATAGGACCTTACCCGATCCAAGGCACCTTGCCGGACAACTGATATCAGGCAACCGGGCTGCGCTTGCCCGCGCAATCACGCTTGTTGAATCCAAAAAACCGGAGCATCGCAAGATCGCCCGGGAACTGGTGCAAGAAGTCCTGCCTCGGACCGGCAAGGCGCTTCGCGTCGGCATCACCGGCGTTCCAGGCGCCGGGAAATCGACCACGATCGACACCTTCGGCTCCAATCTCACGGCAGCTGGCCACAAGGTCGCGGTTCTGGCAGTAGATCCGTCGTCCACACGCACCGGGGGCTCTATTCTCGGCGACAAGACCCGCATGGCCCGGCTTGCCGTCGACCGGAATGCCTTTATCCGGCCGTCGCCGTCCGCGGGCACTTTGGGCGGTGTTGCCGCCAAAACACGGGAAACGATGCTCCTCTGCGAAGCCGCTGGTTTCGATGTCATTCTCGTCGAAACCGTTGGCATCGGGCAATCGGAGACAACGGTTGCCGATATGGTCGATTTTTTTCTTGTGCTGATGTTGCCTGGAGCGGGCGACGAGCTCCAAGGTATCAAGAAGGGCGTCCTGGAAATCGCCGATATGATTGCCGTGAACAAGGCTGATGGCGATGGCGCCACCAGAGCAAGAGCTGCAGCCTCTGACTACCGCGCCGCATTGCATATTCTGGCTCCGAAAACGCCGACCTGGAGCCCGCCTGTGATCACGATCTCCGGACTTGCCAATGAGGGCCTGGACCATATGTGGGAGCAGATCACGGTTTACCGCGAGCGCATGACCGCAAGCGGGGAATGGCAAAAACGCCGTGCAGACCAGCAAGTGTCGTGGATGTGGGATACATTGCAACAACGCCTGATGGAATCTCTGAAAACAAATCAGAAGACTGCCAACCGGCTGAAGACCTTGGAAGCAGATGTGCGCGACGGCACGACCGCCGTGTCCGTAGCCGTTGATGAACTATCCACCCTTATGGGCTTAAACGATTGATTTGATTTATGAAGAATACTCAAAAAACGATACTCGTGACCGGTTTTACCCCCTTTCCAGGGGCCCCTGTCAATCCGACGCAACTCCTTATGAAAAGGCTCCCGAAGCGGCTCGGTATGCATCAGCACGGCGTCGCCTATCACTTTGATGTCCTGCCGACGACATGGGAGGCCCGCTCAAGCGTTACGGATGCGCTGCGCCGGGAAGTCCAGCCAGATGCCATCGTGCATTTCGGCGTTGATGGCACCCGGAAGGATATCAACGTGGAGAACCGTGCGGTCAACAAGGCCATTCAAGTCCGGTTCGACAGCGCCGGAAAAGGCCCCGGAAATCCGGAGCTCGACCCGAAGGGCGAACGTGCGCGTACTGCAACTCTTCCCGCCGGACATCTGGCCACAGCGGCGCGGCAATCGGGAGCCTCAACAAAGGTGTCTCAGAATGCGGGGACGTACCTTTGCAATGCCACGCTGTGGGATTCCATCGGGTCCGGCATCCCGAGCATTTTCGTCCACGTTCCGCCGCTACCGCGGACGAGATGGGATCCACGCCCGTCCCTTGCCTTGGTTGAGAACGCTGCGGTTAGCCTGCTGCAGGAACTCGCCCGCCGGATGCGGTAATACCGGCAATCAGGTTCTCGGCTTGCGTAACGCAGTCCCGCGCCATTCGGCCAGCGAGACCAGCGCGTCCCAAAACACGCATTCCGAAGTAAAGCGCCAACAGGGCCCGCGCTGTTTCTCCGGCGCGGTGGCCCGCACGATCTGACGGGGTCAAATCATCTTCCAGGGCTTTTTGAAAGGCCGCTTCCAGCCTCATGGCCATAGCCTGCAACCTCTGTTCGATCTCCCCGCCTTGCGCTGCCTTATCTGCCATGGCGTTACATAAAAAGCAGCCGAGCCGGTCGCCGTCTGTCTCGGCCATGTCCGCGATATTTGTCAGAAGGCTAAGGATGCGGTCCCGACCGGACCCGTTTTCGGGGTTACCCAAAAAAGCAACCGTCGAGGACACGACCTGCCGGTCGTAGCGGTCCAGCGTTGCCAGATAGACCGCGTTCTTGTCTTTAAATGCCTTGTAGAAAGATCCCCTTGTGATCTTCATGGTCTTCAAGAGACGGGCAAGAGACGCTTCCTCATAGCCAAGGTCCCAGAACAGGCTCATGGCGCTGTCCAGTGCAGCATCTGTCTCAAATTCCCTTGGTCTTGCCATCAGTTCGATCAGCCTCCTTCAGCTGCCTCACAAACATCGGCACCTTTCCGGCTATTTGCAAGGATGATCGGGAACCGATTGCCCGGTCAACATCATCCTTCAGGTGTGTGCTCTCACGATTTCACAAACCGCTCACCGCTTCGTGCTTTGCAGATGATCACCCGAGTTCCCAATTTGAGCTCACCGGCGAGGGCAAAATTTTTTGACATGTTTGGAACCATTCGGTTCCTTACTTTCTAAACGAACTCCCTTGCCGATTACCCTGTCTTTCCTTGGAGTTCAAAAACAATGTTTGCTAATCTGATCCGCGGCACCGTTGCTGCTGCTGTTGTTGCCGGCACTCTCGTATCCAGCGCCTTCGCTGCAGGTGTTGATGTCAACGCAACCGTCACCGGCCTGGCCCTGCGCGGCATTGACCCGGTGTCTTATTTCACCAACGGCGCTCCGAAAGATGGCGATTTCTCCATCACGTCGGTCCACAACGGTGCGACCTACCGGTTTACCTCTGAAGAAAACAAAGACCTTTTTGAAAAGAACCCTGAGAAGTATCTGCCGCAATACGGCGGGTTCTGTGCCTTCGGCACCGCGATGGGCGTGAAGGTAGATGGCGATCCGGACCTCTGGAAAATCGTTGATGGCAAGCTTTACCTGAACCTGTCCGAAAGCATCCAGAAGCGTTGGAACAAGGACACGGCCGGCTTCATCGAAAAAGGCGACGACAAGTGGACTGAAATCGAAAACGTTGATCCGTCCGAGCTGTAATACCTAAAAGACGAGAACTTACGACTGGCGGAGATGGCCTCATCTCCGCCTTTCTCGTCCTGGAACTTCCTGGCCGGCCGATCAGCCTCTTCAGCTCAAGGCAGATGTCCTGCGGCTCAGTTCTCCCGCGTGCTCATGGAGAAAATGCCGAAGCGCCATGAACAATTCCTTCGCATGGGCCTTGTCCCCACGATCAAGGGCGTCACGAATGTCGTCCTCAATCATGCGCACAATCTTATCCGCGCCCTTTGGTTGATGCAGAAGATAAGCACCGAGTGCTGCCGCCGCGATTTCGCTGATATGCTCGTGTTCGGCAAGCGCAAGGATTTCAGCCTCGTCCAGATCGGACATGCCGATGCAGTCCTGAATGGTAATCATTATCGGATCCTCCACCCATAGCCGGCAAAGAATATCAAACCGCACAAAGTGCGTCAAAATCAGGAACATCACGCATTCGGCACACTGTTTGCTCTTTTGAAGTCCAAAACAACTCAATTTTCCGTTTTGGAGCTGATCCGTGCCAAAAGACGCCAGAATATGCCCTAAGCCTGTCCTGACCAGCCGGCGGGCGTTCCTTGCTGGGACAGCTTTGTGTCTTTCCGGCACAGCTGCTGGAGCTTCAATGAATGTTGCGGATCTGCGCGGCTCGATCGATTCCGCTGACCTTGGTCTGATCCCCAACGCCACGAATGACCAGACCGCGCAGTTTCAAAATGCCGTCAACCGGGCAGTCGAACGCGGCCGGGCCCTGTTTCTGCCCGCGGGCACCTATCCAGTGGCAAACTTACGTCTTCCGTCCGGTACACTGATTGTTGGTGTTCCGGGCCGGACGCGCCTTGTTTATCAGGGCGGCGGCGGCCAGCTCATCCGGGCAGAAGGGGTTAGCAACATCGGCCTTACCGGAATTACGTTTGACGGAGCGAACCGCTCCATTGGCGACTTCACGGACGGTCTCCTGCACTTCATTGGGGTCCGCAACCTGGCGATCGACGAATGCGAAGTCGCCGGGTCAACCAAATCCGGGCTCCTGCTCGACCGGTGCTCCGGCCGGATCGAGAATTCCCGGATATCTGGGGCTGCCGAAGCCGGTATCCGCTCCAATGAGGCTACCGGCCTCTCGATCATCGGCAACACCGTAACGGACTGCGCCAATGGCGGTATATGGATCCATCGCTGGCAGGATGGCGAAGACGGCACCATCGTCTCCGGCAACCGTGTTGAACGGATCAGCGCACGCTATGGCGGCACCGGTCAGTTCGGCAATGGCATCAACGTGTTTCGGGCTGCCGGTGTTGTTGTCTCCAACAACAGGGTGGCCGACTGTGCCTTTTCCGCGATCCGCTCCAATGCCGGATCGAACATCCAGATCATCGGGAACTCCTGTTTGCGGTCTGGTGAGACCGCCATTTACAGCGAATTTGGTTTCCAGGGTGCGGTGATCGCCAACAACATCGCGGACGGCGGCACAATCGGCATCTCCATTGCCAATTTCGCTGACGACGGGAGGCTCGCTGTATGCTCGGGAAACCTTATCCGGAACATTAAGGACACAGGCCCCTATCCGCCGGATGTCGCCGGGTTTGGGATCGGGATTGCCGCCGAAGCCGATACGACTATAACCGGCAACGTCATTGAGGGCGTTCCGAAATACGGCATGCTGCTCGGCTGGGGCCCGTATATGCGCAACATCATTGCATCACAAAACGTCTTGCGGGACTGCAACATCGGGATTGCAGTAAGCGTTGCCGACGGCGTCGGGCCGGCGGTCATTACGAACAACATCGTTCAGGGAGCCAAACAAGGCTCCATCAATGGGTTCCGCTGGCTTGAGCGGGCGACGGGTGAACTCAACGGCACGTCCGAATTCTCCAATTTGACGGTGCACAGCAACCAGATCTGGAGTTGAGCGAACGCATAGAGGCGAGTTTCACGCAGGGGTTGGAGAGCCTTCACCCGTGGTTTTATCCTCCAGTGACGGCTCATACACCACCACACAATTTCGTCCGTCTGCCTTTGCGCGGTACATCGCCAAATCGGCCCGGCGCAGAACCATAGATAGTGCCCGGTCTTTTTCCAAAACCGGACTGATCCCGAAGCTTGCTGTGTAGTTAAGTCTGTGACTGGACACCGACCTTTCCAAAAAGGCCTGACGCAGCTTTTCTGCAACATTCTGCCCGCCTGATACGGTGGTATTGGGCAAGAATACTGCAAACTCTTCCCCGCCAATCCGACCGAACAGATCGTAGTTGCGAACGAAGCCCATCGTCACCGCAGCACAATCCTTCAGGATACGGTCACCAATCTGGTGTCCATAGGTGTCGTTCACTTCCTTGAAGTGATCCAGATCGAACATGATCACGCAGGCTTCCTCGCCGCCGCGAATGGCACGGTTCAGTTCCTCGTTTCCGCGTTTCAAGAAAACGCGCCGGTTCGGAGCACCCGTCAAAGCGTCCGTCGACGCCAGTTCTTCGGCTTTCCTCTTGGCCTCTTCCAGTTCGGCAGTCCGCTCACGGACTTTCTGGTCGAGCGTATCTTTGACATGTTCCAGATGCCGGACCTGCTGGCGAACCTGTTCGCGCGTTGCATGAAGGGTCAGGACCAGGACGCCAATCACTCCCAGCAGAAGCTGCGTGTTGATCAGGGTGGTGTTCCTGTCGATGCCCTGCAAAGGCCCCTGACCCAGCGCAGTCGGGACAATGATGCCGCCAATCAAGAACAACAACGCAAAAGAGATGTAGATCCGCCTGAGGCGCAGGGAGGCCCACATGAGCAAGACCGGCAAGACCGCGAGTTCGAAACTTTGCATCAGTCCGCCGACATCGCTCCAAAATGCAATGTAAATGGCGGAAAGGATCAAGAAGAAATTGGCGACTGTCTCGAAACCCGGCAAAACGCGTTCTGTCTTGTCAGACAGATAAACAGCAAGCGCAAACGGTGTGATTGCCAAGACACCGATCGCATCGCCGGTAAACCAGGTCGCAAATGTATTGCCATAGTTTTGCGCATCGATGAGACCGGCTGCTAATAGCCCCGACACGCCAATAAGGGCACTGACCGCCGCACCGCCTGCAACACCGATCACCAAAAAGGCGGATGCAGAAGAGACACTCTGGAACATTCGAAAGGGGCGGAAATAGCGATGCAACACGATGCTGCATCCGACCGATGCCAATACATCGCCAATGCCATTTGAGATGCCAGCGAGGAGCACCTGAACAGCCGAACCAAACGATGAAAAATCAGCATACGCCCAGACGTTGCCCAGGAATGCACCCAAGATCACACCCGGCCAGATGTGCGGCCCGCGCAGCAGCGCCCAGGTGAGCATCAATCCGGATGGCATCCAGACCGGGGTGACATTGCCTGGAGGAATAGCAAGCGTCTGCCCCAACCGTGCAGTCAGGACATAAAGCCCTGCCACCAAGGCTATTTCACTGATCCGAAACCAAAAGGTCGGCACGCATATGTCTCCCCGGGACAAAGACCCCCACCGGTCCCCACCTGACGTAATCCCGAATACCTTTCAGTATTTTCGAATGCCAAAACCTTTCTATACGCAAAATCACGTATTTCACAGTCAATCGGAAAACCCGGGCCCCGATTGATCTAAACACCGGTTTCTCCAAAGCGGCAGACCCTGAGCAGCAGGATCTGCGCCTTGTTACATATGACAGTAATCCAGCGTTAGGCTGCTTTGCTGGCGAATCGCAAGGACAAGCAGGACAACCCACCATCCACTTTGCGCGCCTCGTGCGTTGGAAGAACAACCGTCTTGAAACCAGCGGCTTCGATGGCTGCAAGGGTTTTGGGGTAGCCTTCCGGCACCAAAACAACGTCGTTCACACGGATCACGTTGGCCGCATAGTCTTCGCCGTCCGGCACCACGACGACTTTCCGCTCACCGAAGAAACCGCTCTTCGCCATCACTTCAGTTGCCAGAATGACGCCCTCACCAAGGGTCGAGCAGGCAGTCTTGAAGTGGAGCACACCTTCCGGCGTTTCACAGACCTCCGCGTTGTAACCCCATTCTTTGAGGAGTTGTGCGAACGCGTCTGCACCTTCCCGGTTGGTGCGCGCTGAAAGCCCGATCAGGATCACATCGTCCAGCATCAGGATGTCGCCGCCATCAACGTAGCCGCTACCCGGCAACTCAACAACCTTGTCGAAACGTGCATCGAGCGCTGCCCGAATTTCCTTGCCCTCGCCCTCACGGCTTTTCGTACCCGGGCGCAATTGGATCGCACCTTCAGGAAGGCAGAAGGCGGGATCTTCAACAAAACAACTGTCCGGATAGGTTTCCAACTGCGGCAATACGTCGACGGTCAGCCCAGCATCTTGCAATGCCTTGACGTAGAGCTCATGTTCTGCCCGAAACGCGTCACCGCTGGGATCACCCGTGTCCACAGCCCGCAACCCGTTCGCGACACTGTCTGCCGGCTTGCGGGTGATAGCATGAGTGAAACGATAGGACAGTCCGGCGCGCGCCACCATTTTGGAACTCCAATGAAAATAACAAACCAAGACCCAGCCATTCGCAGAGCAAATTTGCAAGACGTGAATGCGCTGAAACAGTGCATCGATCGTGCCTATGCACCGGTAAAGGCGAGGCTCAGCGACCTGCCCGATGTTTCCGCGGGGTTAGAATCCGAGATTACGGACAACGTGGTTTATGTGGCTGAAACCGACGAAAACATCATCGGATGTGCGGTCTTGGCGGTTGAAGGCGAGGCGGCTCAGCTCGTCAACATCGCAGTCGATCCGGAATACGGTGGACGCGGTGCCGGACGAAAACTCATAGAGGTCATCGAAACCCAAGCTCGGGACATGGGCGCAATAGAGATCCAGCTCGCAACGCATATCGGAATGCCCGAAAACGTTGCACTTTACGCGCATCTCGGCTGGTCAGAAACCGGACGCTCTGGCAACAAGGTGCGGATGAGCAAACCAGTCTAGGGCCGTGCACTGCCGCGTCAGTTGGCCGGCAAAGCCTCTTTGAGCATCTGAAGGAATTCGCTGCGCGGCCGGATAACACCTGCCTCGGCACCTCGGCGTGTCAAAACCGGCGGGTTGACCAGACCATCCAGGAGCTTTGCCTCTGACTCATCAAGCTCCAGCATCACTTCGAGAACTGTTGCCATCATGACTTCGGCGGCCCGGGTCGCGCCGTCATCGCACTTCAAGGCAACGCCATAACCAAGCTCGGGGATGGACGCGCAGAAAACCCCTTCCGCACCGGTTTTCACAAAGACACGTCCGCGGAAGCCTTCCATGACCTTGGTGCAGAAGCGGTCTGCACCGGCCACCATGTAAGGTTCATTGATACAGGCGTCGAATATGCGTTGCGCTGCGTCCTGGCGGAGCGGCTCCAGCCCCTCGCCCGTTCCAAAGGCCGCAAATGCGCGGGCAAAGCTGTTGAGCGGTGACGCATAGGTCGGGATCGAGCACCCGTCGGTACCGCAAACGTCTTCCGAAACGATATCGCCGGTCATTTGCTCCATAACGTTCCGGATTTCGCGCTGGACCGGGTGAGACGGCTCAACGTACCCTTTCGTTTCAACTCCCATGACCTTGGCAAGGCCAAGAAAACCGGCGTGTTTTCCCGAGCAGTTATTGTGCAGCCCGCAGGGTGTTTCATCGGCCAGAATGAGTTTTGCGGCGTCCTCCATCCGCTTTGGCCACTGAGGCCCACATTCCAGATCATCCTCGGTGAGACCCGCCTTCATCAGCATGACACGTGCGGAATTGGCGTGAACCTCCTCGCCATTATGCGAGGCGCAGGCAAGCGACAGTTCTGCGTCGCTGAGATCCAACGCCTCCGCGGCACCGGATTCCACCAGCGGGATGGCTTGCAGGGCCTTGATTGCAGAGCGCGGAAAGACGCGAGCCTCGAAATCACCAACACCGCACACCAACTTGCCATCGGCATCAACAACCGCGACGCTGCCGCGATGCAGGCTTTCGGTGAGCTGGCCGCGGGTCACGTCCACAAGGGCTGGATTGGTCATCAAGGTCTCGTTTCGCTCGGTCTGAATTGATTGAGATTTTATGCGGATTCGGCGCGCTCCGCAGTCAAAAAGCGCGATAGGCGTTCCAGGGCCTCGTCAATCACCGCATCCTGTTTGCAGAAGCAAAAGCGGATGAAGCCGGTCGGCGCATCCGAGCCATAAAACGCCGACACAGGAACTGCAGCAACACCAGCCTCTTTCACCAGGAGCTCAGAGGCTTCGACATCATTGTCACCCAGCCCGGTCCCTGTGATCCCGCAGGTCAGGAAGTAGGTCGCCGCACAGGGCAGCACCTCGAATCCCAGCGCGGAGAGGCCTTTTGCCATGCGGTCCCGCTTTGCGCTCAAATTATCTGCAAGACCTTGATAGTAGCTGTCATCCTTGCCGATTCCATAGGCCACGGCCTTTTGCAGGTTCGGCGGGGTGGTGAATGTGGTCCATTGGTGGGCCTTCGAGATCGGATCCAGCATAGACGCCGGTCCGGTGATGTAACCGACTTTCCATCCGGTCAAAGAGAACGTCTTTCCGGCCGACCCGATCCGGATCGTCCGCTCGCGCATGCCGTCAAACGTCATCAATGGCCGGTGCTTGTGGCCGTCAAACACCAGATGCTCGTAAACTTCATCGCAGATTGCATAGGCATCATGCTGTTTGCAGAGGTCTGCGATCAGACCAAGCTCGGCGTCTGAGAAAACCTTGGCGGTCGGGTTCATCGGGTTGTTGATCAAAACGGCTTTGGTCCTGTCCGAGAACGCAGCTTTCAGAGCGTCTTCATCCAGATGCCAGTGCGGAGGGGTCACGCGGACGCGAACCGCGATGCCACCTGCGCGTTCCACCAACGGAAGATAACAATCATAAAGTGGTTCGATCAAAACCACCTCGTCCCCCGGAGAGACAAGTGACATGATCGCATCTGACAGGGCCTCAGTTGCCCCTGATGTCACAAGCACTTCGGTCTGTGGATCGATCTCAAGGCCATAAAATCGGTTGTTGGCATCGGCGACCGCCTGCCGTAATTCCGGCAGCCCGAGCATGGGCGGATACTGGTTCGGCCCATCCATCAAGGCTTTGGCGGCCGTCTCGCGAATGTCTACAGGTCCGTCGACATCCGGAAAGCCTTGACCGAGATTGACGGCCCCATGCGCCATCGCAAGGCGCGACATGGTTTCAAAAACCGTGGTCTGAATGCCGGTGAAAACCGGATTGGTCGACTTCATGATATCCCCAATGTTTGCTTCGGCTTGTTTAGTCTGAATTGGCAGGACCGTCGAGGCCTTCATGGCCAAACCGAACACCGCCGATATTTGACAGCCTTGAGCCGCCCCCTTCAGATGGTTCTGAACGGAATCGGGATGCGTCGGGCACAAAACGGTAGCCCAGCAGCTCGGGTCGGTTGCGTCACGTTGTTGAGGTAGAAATGTTGAAGTTTGTCCACCGCCCTCTGATACGCGCCCTCAAGTTTGCCGGGTTCACGGTTCTTGGCGGCATCGTCGCGATCATCGCCGTTGCGATCTTCTATTTGAACAGCCTGTCGGATCTGGAGCCCTGGCACACGGTCCACCTCGACGAAGACTATTCGGCAGACGGGGCCGTTAGTTCCTTTACCGACTACCTTGCCATGGAGGACCGCCTGTTTGCCGAACTCCAGGACGAGTTGATTTCCAAACACAGCTTCGGCCACAAGGATGAAGTCAATCGTTTCCAGCCTGACAGTGTTTCAAATCCGCTGACCTGGCCGCGGAATTGGAACCGGTCGTTTCTATTTGAAACCGAAAGCCCCACTGCCTCCGTCCTCTTGCTCCACGGAATGTCGGATTCCCCCTACAGCCTGCGAGAAATAGGGCGATCCTTGCATGAAGCCGGAGCCAACGTGCTCGGATTGCGCCTGCCGGGACATGGCACCGCCCCCGCCGGCCTTCTGGAGACCAAAGCTGAGGATATGATCTCCGCGACCGCGCTCGCTGCCAAATATTTGAAGGCGATGCAGCCGGACAAACCGCTTTTTGCCGTTGGCTACTCAAATGGCGGCGCCCTTTCGGTCGTGCACGCACTCCGGCAGTTGGAGGATCCGTCTCTCGCTAAAATCGATCGGATTATCCTTCTGTCGCCCGCAATCGGGGTCACACCGGCTGCGGCCTACGCGCCAATCGCCATTCAGCTCGGGCACATTCTGGGTGTCCAGCGTCTTGCCTGGAGTTCTCTCGGACCGGAATACGATCCATACAAATACACGTCCTTTGCCATCAATGCCGGCTATGTCACCCACCAGCTGACGATGGAGATTAGATCGCGCATGGATGCGGCTACGGCGGATGGATCGGTTGCCGCACTGCCACCAATCCTTGGCTTTTCATCCGCAGTCGATGCGACGGTGATCACCCGGGATATGATTTCAAATCTCTATGCCAAGCTGCCTGAAAACGGATCGGAACTTCTTTTGTTCGACACAAATCAGTTTCTCACAAAACGTCCGTTGCTCTCCGATGATGCGGCAGATTTTCTGGACCCGCTTGTGACAGACGCAGCCCGCACCTACACCCTGCGCGTTATTACCAATGAAACGCCATCGGACCGAAAAACAGTCTTGAACACCTATGTTCCAGGCACCAATCAACCGGCTGTGCAACGCCTAGACCTCTCCTGGCCACGCGGCGTTTTCTCACTGGCGCACATCTCGCTACCGTTCTCCGCGGAAGACCCGCTCTACGGAATAATCCCGCAGCCGGAAATCTCTAGGCTTCAGTTGGGCGCACTTGCGCTGCGCGGAGAACGCGGGATTTCGGAGATTCCAGCCGGTGACATGCTGCGCATGCGGTGGAACCCGTTTCATTCAATCTTGATGTCGGAAACACAGAGTTTCTTGGGGCTCGGCACTGAGGATTGAGGCTGTTTAACCTAGGCCGTGTGGACGAATTGGAGATGCATTTCGCCAGGATTTGCATCGTTCAAGCTCAAGGAAATCCGGTGAAGCTGATGCTTGCGCATCATCCAGACGGATTTGCGCTGGAATTGAGCAATGCAAACCCGGCCCAGAGGGTGAGACAAGTGCCGGCGATCTGGCGCCGCCGATCCTTTGACCTTATATCAATAGGCTCTGCAGGACCGTTCCCGCCATATCTTGGCACTTGCCTCACGAAATACGTCTCCAATTCGTCAACACGGCCTAACGTTCCATCGTGCGCGTGATTTGCGTCCGCCCCTCTTTCAATTCAGTCAGGAGCCACTCGATCCGCGGCACCAGCGCGCGATGGCGCCGATTTAAGTAGTGATAGAATTCGACTGAACGAAGCTGCTTTGATCCCTTGTAGATCCGCCCATTGCAAACGGATTGCATGACAGTATCACCGGGATTTTCCGCAGCGATCACAATGTCCAAGCGATCCAACACCAACATCTTAAACAGCATGTCAGGGCTTTCAACGGGCGTGACGTCCGGGAGTTTTGCGGTCATGCGCTGTGCGAACAATGCACCATCGACATACCCGACCCGGTAGCGGTCCATCTCATCAAGCGCAAGACCAGCCAATTGCGGATCATTTGTATAAGCATAGATGGGGAGGGAAATAACCGGGATCTCGACCCGGACAATCTCGGTAAAGTGGTGACCGACCTGCCGGATTCTCAGCAATTCGCCATCCGCTGCGCCGCTTTCCACCTCTTGGATAGACCGGTTGGGTGTGAGGTAAAGCACGGAAAACTCTATACCGATCGCCGCGTAGGCCTCACGGAGCAGCCTTAACCCCTCCATATTGTGGAGCATCCCCTCAACGGCGGTAAACCTGAAATAAGTCTCCGACACAGCACGATCTGGCAGCCCTATGGTCAGAGACAGGACAAAACAGATGACCCATATAAGTTTTTGCAAACAATCATTTCTTATCACGCGCAGCTCCTCTCAAAGAGCCCAAAGGCGAACACTTAAAATAATATCGCTTAAATTGCAGTATATGATTTTTTCTACCTTACGTAAATTTCCAATATCTCACTGTTGGCCACCGGCAGGCTCGGCGCACATTAAAAATACATTTAACATTCCCTTCATGGGCCACTCTTATGTTTTTCTTCAAATGGGTCATAACCGGCAGCGTCCGCCGGGCTCTCATACCGGAGGATAGATTATGCTTGGCGTTATCATCGGCTTGGTCGCCATCGTGCTGGGAGCCAGTGCCTTGCTCAGACGAGGCGGTCCGGCTGCCGGCAGTTCCCGGGTGTCCAAGATCCTTACAGGGAAACCGATGGGCATCTTCCTTGTTCTGATTGGCGGCTTCATGCTGATGTCGACGTCTTTCATTTTCGTCGACGCCAACAGCGTCGGTCACCTCAAACGCATCTACGCTTTCAAGGAACTTCCCCAAGGCCGGATCATTGCGCTTGAGGGCGAAAAGGGCCCGCAAGCCCAGATCCTTGGCCCAGGCTTCCACTTCATCCCGTTGGTCCGCGTTATCTATGATTTTGAGGAGTGGGATGTCATCTCCATCCCGGAAGGCTACTACGGCCAGCTCACAGCGCTGGACGGCGACGCCATGCCATCGGGAATGTTCATGGCTCCCGCGATCTCAGACTCAGAGGTCGGCGACATGCTCAAGGCAGAGAGCTTCCTTACAAAGGGGGGGCTGCGCGGTCCGCAGGAAACCGTCTTGAAGCCGGGGCAATACCGCCTCAACCGGTATCTGTTTGACCTGCGCCTTGATGAAAACACGAATGCAACCATCATCCCGGCAGGGCATGTGGGTGTGGTCAAATCGAATGTCAGCCAACCCGGGATCAATTGTGTAGAAGAAGAAGTCTCAGCCTCAACAGCCTCGCGCGAAGCGTTGACCGTTCCGCTGGTTCCGCGCGGCTGCGTTGGAATTTGGAAAGAACCCCTGTTTCCGGGAGCCTATTATCTCAACCGTCAGGCCTATGAAGTCACGCTGGTCGATACGCGGGTGCAGACCTGGGAATACAAGGGCGGATATACCAAACGCATCATCGACCTCTCCGTGGATCAACAGGGCAATATTCAGCAGAACGAGCGCTCCGTTCAGGAGCGCATTCCAGATGATGCAGCCGACCGCGCCGTCTACGTCAAAGTTGAAGGCTGGGATATTCCACTGGAACTTCGCGCGCTCGTCCAGGTTGACCCGACAAACGCGCCGGTCGTGGTTGGCTCGGTCGGCGGTTTGGGCGAGATCGAGAACCGTATTTTGACACCAGCAATCCGGTCGATCGTGCGCAACGTCGCGGGCGCCTCAATCCGGGTCCCGGACAAGAACGCTGATGGGACGCCCGTCGAACCGGCTCAATTCACCGTGCGCCCGACACGGGTTCTGGACCTCATTGAAAACCGCGATGCGCTTGAGCAGACCATTGAGCAACAGATCAAGATTGAAGGCAACAAGGCCGGCGTGAACATCCGTGAAATCCGGCTCGGTGAACCGGCCATCCCGCCGGAACTTCTGGTGTCCCGTCTCCGGGTTCAATTGGCCGACCAGCTCTCAACCGCCTATGAACGCGAAACGGACGCGCAGCAAAAACGGATCGAGACCGAGCAAGCCCGCTCAACTGCTGACGAGCAACCCCGTTTGGTCGAAGCCCAGATCGCTGTGCAAGTCGCCAATCAGCGCGAACAGGAGCGCGCAGCTCTCGGCCGGGCAGAACGGCAATATCTGGAGGAACTGGCCCGCGGTCAGCGCGCTCAAGTTGACGTTCTCGGCCAGGACCGGGTTGCACTCCTGCAGGCACTGGAGAAGCTCCTGACGTCGCTGGAACGCAAACCGGAGCTCGTCGGTCTCGTCGGCAAACTCGTGCCGAACACAGTTGTGGGTGGTGACGGTGCAGGCCTTGCTGGAGCAGCAGCTCTTCTGGGGGCTAGTATTGGTGGGCAATCCTCTGCTTCGGGAACACCGCGAACACCTTCGCAATAGCGCCCTTTGGATTGGTGGCCAGGCGATGTTTGTTTGACACGTCCAGGGCTTGGCCTCCTGAACACACGTAGGAATGACGATCCTTGTTTGTTTCAAGACATCGACTTCGCCGCAACCGCCCCTATCATTGTCCAGTAGCATTCCTGTTGCCGCATTAGACTGGACCTTGCTTGGCAGAACCTGCGCCGCCTGACACACGAAGAGCCGCTTCCAGCAGTGCTCAAGCATCAGCCGAGGAGATGTCGCGCCTCGAGACCGCTGAACGGGCCGGGCTCAAGCTTGCAGTCCTGTGCCGAACCGCGGTCATTGGGGTCTGTGCTGTCTATTGGGTTGCAGCAACAACCCTGATCGGGGCCTCTGTCTCTCCCACGGCCATGGGCATATTGGCGAGCCTCACGATCTATGGCGTGATCGCATATTTTCTCATCGGAACGCGCCTGGACCGCTGGTGGCTGAAGTATACGATTTACACCATCGACATCCTCGCCGTTTGCGCCGCCTTCGCCCTCCTCCCCCTGCGCCAGGGCCAGGACATTCCCCAGATCATCGCGTTTCGGGCCTATGGCATACACTTCCTTTTTCCGCTGATCGCCATGGCCTGTCTTTCGTTGTCCTGGCGTCTGGTTTTGTGGAGCGGATTTGTCGCTTTGGCGGGCTGGTTCACGGCCTACTGGTGGGTCCTGCAGGATATGCCGCGCATCATCGAATGGCGTGATTTTCCAGACAATCCAACCACTGCGGACTACGAAACCCTGTTCCTGTCGACCGAGTTTGCGGGCACCGGAAACCGGATCGGGGAAGCCGGCATGCTGTTTCTCGCCTCAGCCGTGCTGGCTCTCGCAGTCTATCGCGCACGGCGCGTGTTTTTTGCGCAGCTTAGAGCTGAGCAAGCGCGCGAGGAGGCGCAGGCAACAAGAGAGCGCGCAACCAGCGTGCTTGGAAAATACGTCCCGGAAGCCGTGGCGATGCGCCTGGTCAACGACACTCAGGCTATGGTCCCGCAAGAGGTACACGGCGTGGTGTTGATCGCCGATATTGCCGGGTTTTCCGACTTCGCGTCCGGCAAGCCTCCGACCGAAGTGATCGGGCGATTGAACGACTTCCTCGATCTGGCGGCAACCAGCGTTGCCACACATAACGGTGTGGTCATTCTGTTCACCGGCGATGGTTTGCTGGCAAGCTTCAATACCCCAATTCCGATAGAAACTCCGGAACGCGCAGCACTGGCCTGCGCCCGGGATCTGGTTGACCATGCACATTCTGAAGGGTTCCAATTGCGCGTGGGGCTTGCCAGTGGCCCGCTGGCGGCAGGCAGCGTCGGCTCTTCCGAGCGCCAGGCGTTCACCGTTTACGGGGAGACGGTCAACCGCGCGGCCCGGCTTGAGGCCTTGGGCAAAGAACTCAAGGCAGCTATCATCGCGGATACCGGCGTTGCGCAAACGTCAGATGAAATAGAACTGATCCTCTCAGGTGAACACCAACTCAAGGGAATTCCCGGCAGTTGGCCAATCTGGACGTGGCGTCCGGACTGATCCGCCGGAGGACAGCAGAACAAAAACTAATCGGCGCTAGGGTGGCCTTGACCGGTGATCATGGCTTCTAGAGCGGTCTCCACGATTTTCTCCAACTCACCACTACCCCGCATGTCTGCCAGAACAGAAGCCAGTTGCGGCGCTAGCGCCGCATGCTTTTCATGCAGATAATGAAACATCGGTTCCACCTGGAATGCTCGCCCCAGGGGAACGACATTTGTCAGACCAAGTTCGGCAATAGCCAGCGCGCCGTCGATTTGATCACTGACGACCGCATCGAGGCGGCCAGCCGCCAACAAACGGAAGGTCTCTGTCTCTGATTGTGCGGCCCACAAGTTCTCAAAACCCTGTGTGAACTGTTCCGCTTGAACGATACCTTCCAGATAGCCTACGCGCAGTGTCGAGAGATCTTCAATTGCAATCCGGTCCTTGTCAGCGGCGCGCACATAGACGACCCCCTCCAATTCCATGTTCGGAACCGGCACCTGTACCAAGGTGGGATAGTGGTCTTTGACCGCACCAATGCGGACAAGCTCACCGTCGACCTTGCCGCTTGAGGACAGCACCAGAGACCTGTTTCCAGAGGTTGGATAGATTTCGACCGGGATGCCCAAGCGCTCATAGGCTTGTGTCATGATGATCTCGGCGATCTTGGTCAACGGCGAGTTTTCGATCGTCGAAATCACGAGCGTGTCCTGCTCTGCCTGAGAAGGATAAGCCCAAACCAACACCACAAAGCAAAATGCATAGAAACGACACAACATGAACTGCGTATTCCGCCGTACCACTTTCCTTTTCAAACAATAAGATTAAAAACCACAAAAAAGATAATGATTTCAAAATCCAAGCTCTTTCTGAAATACTTCCCGAAGTTCTAAGCATTTCTTACAGGGTCCATTTGTTGAAACCGGCGCAGTCCCGCCGTTGCATGGCTGCCCGGCACCCCGAGCCTTGCTGCGGCGCAATATTTCCAGTAAAAGACAAGCAACTTGACTGAGGTCAGTCTGCCGTGGGGGGCCAAACCGCGGCCCAAGACCTGCCAAACACACGCTAGATATTTTGGAGCCCGCCTTGACCGGACGAGCCGAGGCCGTTGCGCCTGTTCAATCGACAAAACTCGATGCTGCGCGCATCAAAACCGAACTCCTTGCCGGGCTCACCGTTGCGCTTGCACTGGTTCCCGAAGCCGTCGCATTTGCCTTCGTCGCAGGGGTCAATCCCTTGGTCGGCCTCTACGCTGCCTTCTTCGTCGGCCTGATCACCGCCTGCATTGGCGGCCGCCCCGGCATGATCTCCGGCGCAACCGGCGCGCTTGCCGTCGTGATGGTCTCGCTTGTTGCCCAGCATGGAGTTGAATACCTCTTCGCCACCGTCGTGTTGATGGGGATCATTCAGATCGCCGTTGGCGTATTGCGCTGGGGCAAGTTCATCCGCATGGTGCCGCACCCGGTCATGCTCGGATTCGTCAACGGCCTTGCCATCGTGATTTTCCTTGCCCAGCTTGGCCAGTTCAAGGTTCCGGACGGCGCTGGCGGCCAGGAATGGATGACCGGCTCACAGCTCTACCTGATGCTTGGCTTGATCGCGCTAACCATGGCTGTGATTTACCTGCTTCCCAGATTTACAAAGGCGTTTCCAGCACCACTTGCGGGCATTCTCGTTGTTTCCGGCCTGGTCCTGGGCCTCGGCCTGGACACCCGTTCAGTTGGCGATCTTGCGTCCATTGCCGGCGGCTTGCCGACGTTCCACATTCCGATGGTCCCGCTGAACCTTGAAACGCTACAGATCATTTTGCCCTATGCGATCATTCTCGCCGCGATTGGCCTGATTGAATCCCTTCTGACGCTGAACCTCGTTGCGGACATGACCAACACCAAGGGCGGTGCCTCTAAGGAATGTGTTGCTCAAGGGACGGCAAACATCGTCACCGGTTTCTTCGGCGGCATGGGCGGTTGCGCCATGATCGGCCAATCAATGATCAACGTGAAATCCGGTGCGCGCACCCGTATCTCCGGTATTGCTGCGGCACTGTTCCTTCTGTCCTTTATTGTGGTTGCCTCCTCGCTGATCGAGCAGATCCCTGTTGCCGCCCTTGTAGGCGTCATGTTCATGGTGGTCATCGGCACCTTCGCCTGGACCAGCTTGAAGATCATGCACAAGATCCCGCTGACCGACGCGTTGGTGATGATCATCGTAACGGGTGTTACCGTTTATGCCGACCTTGCCGTCGCGGTCGTTGTCGGCGTGATCATCTCAGCTCTCGCCTATGCCTGGAATGCGGCAAGCCGCATCAATGCGAAAATCGGCAAGAGCAAGGAAGGCTGGAAGGTCTACCGCCTTGAAGGCCCGCTGTTCTTTGGTTCCACGACCGGATTTGTAGACCTCTTCGATCCGCAGAACGATCCGGAAGATGTGGTTGTCGACTTCATGGACAGCCGCGTTGTCGACCATTCGGGCCTGGAAGCAATTGATGCGCTGGCCTCAAAATATCTTGCAGCCGGAAAACGCCTGCACCTGCGTCACCTGTCGCCTGACTGTCAGAGGCTTTTGAACAAGGCTGGCAATCTGGTTGAGGTCTCCGTCCTGGAAGACCCGGACTACGAAATCGCTGTCGATTACGGCCACACGTTCGACACGCCTGAAAAAGCAAAATAAGAAACACTGCTTCGGGCTGGCGAGCGGCCCACCTGAATAGTTAGACAGAAACCCCGCCGGGTCATTGACCTTGCGGGGTTTCTTGATTCTAACTCGGTGAGACAAGCAGCATGCAAACAAGAAAGACAAACCAGCACAGTGTCTCACGCCAAAAAGTTTCGCATAACACCGGCCCTGACGACTGTCTTGGGTCTGTTCGTTCTCTTGACAGCCGGCGCCGTCCTTGTTGTCCAAGCCGTCATTTCCAGAGACGTCGTGCGGGAACTGGGTGGAGAGCTCATCGACAATGGCATGGACGGACTGGAAGCCGCAGTTGCCGAACAGCTTTATGCGATCCGAAAGACTGCCAGGTACACAGCGCGCGCGCTCGACATGGGGACGCTCAGTTTTGATGACACCGACAAGGCCGAGCAGTACCTCTTCGGATCTCTGGCTCCACTGGATTTTGTGTCCTTCTCGCTGCTGATTGACGCCGATGGCGCGGGGCTTATGGTTGATCGTGGTCCCGGCGATGGCACGCTCTTGTCCGAGACGTTTTCGGTGAACCTGGACGAACCGCTTGTTGCCCCGATCTTCAACCGGGCGCGCTCGACCTACTCCTCGTTCTGGAGCAAGCCGATCTTCCTTCCTGAACGGGACAACACGTATCTGCTATATGTCAAACCGCTTCACGAGGCTGACAAGTATCTCGGCAGTATCATCCTCGGAATGTCCCTTTACCGGATGTCGGACATCACCCGGTATCTCTCGGACGACGACGTTACCGTCTTCCTGATGGAAGTGGGCACCACCGAGATCATCGCCCACCCAGGTCTCAACCATCATTTTGCAGATCTCAGCCCCGACAACATTCTGGTGGATGTTGACGATGTGCCAGATCCCTTTCTCGCCGGATTTTCCGAACTCAGGCAGATCGGCAACCGGACCTACGACCTCAACCCGCGCGACACACTGTATTCAGGTTATGATGAGAACGGTGAAAAGCGGTTTCTGGTTCTGGAGGATGAAAATCGGCGGTTCCGGGGGCTGCCCGTGCGCATCGGTGTTCATTTTCCGGCGGATTTTCTGGAGCACTCCATAAACCAGCTGTCGAGCGCTGCGCTCACCGGCCTTGGCCTGCTTGGAATTTCTCTGCTGGGGTCGGGTCTCCTTGCACGCCGGATCTCGGTGCCTGTCAAAAGGGCGTCCGTCGCGGCAAAGGATGTTGCGGACCTGAACCTTGGGAAGGTGGAGGACTTGCCGCCAAGCACGATCCGCGAACTCGACGATCTTTCAAAAGGCTTCAACTCCATGGTCGCGGGCCTCAAGGCCTTTAACCGGTACGTTCCAACGAGCCTGGTCAAACGCCTTCTGCAGGAAGGCCGGACCGAAACGCCTCCGGAAGAGCGCGAGGTTGCGGTGCTCTTCACCGATATCGCGGGCTATACATCCCTTTCCGAGGGCATGTCCGCGGCCGAAACCGCCGCGTTCGTCAACCACCACCTGTCTCTGATCGGGGCGGAGATTGCCAAACAAAACGGCACGATCGACAAATACATCGGCGATGCGGTGATGGCCTTCTGGGGCGCGCCGGAAACGCTCGACAATCCGGCAGGAGCGGCTGCCACTGCGGCCGTCGGCATTGCCGCCGCGATCCGTCAGGACAATTTGGAACGCGTCGAGCGCGGCGAAAAACCCGTGCGCATTCGCATCGGACTTCATATCGGCCCATTGGTTGTCGGCGACATCGGCGCGCCGGAGCGTGTGAACTACACGGTGATCGGCGACACCGTGAACATCGCAGCCCGCCTAGAAAGCCTCGGCAAGGAAATCGATCGGAACGCGGATGTGGTTATCACGGCTTCTGAAGAAGTTGCAGCCTCGCTCTCAGACAATCTTACACTTGAGCCCATAGGACCACACAAGGTAAAAGGCCGGGACGAACCAGTGACCGTTCTGCGGATCCTCCCGTAAGCTCAACATACATTTATAAAGCTCGTTTTGATGTCAGATTTTCAGACGTACGTTCTATGCACCTCTCCTCGAAGCGGAAGCACACTGCTTTGCAAGATGCTCGCCGAGACCGGTGTAGCAGGTCATCCGAAGTCCTACTTTCACAAACCGGATCTTGGAGAATGGGCGTCTTATCTCGGTGTCTCCCCCTCGGCTGGAATGAGCGAGTTGGAGTACCTGAGGTTCTTGATTGATACCGCGATCGACCAAGGAACCGCGAACAAAGGTCTGTTCGGACTGCGGCTCCAGCGGCACAGCTTCGACTTCTTCTTCCGCCAGCTCCACATTCTTCGCCCGGATGAAACAACGGACAAGGGTCGTTTTGAGGCCGTGTTTGGCCGCACGCTGTTCGTTCACCTCACACGACCGGACAAGCTCTCACAGGCGGTTTCTTACGTCAAAGCACAACAAAGCGGCCTTTGGCACAGGGCCGCCGACGGCTCGGAGCTTGAACGATTGTCGCCGCCGGCAGATCCGATCTTCGACTTTGAGGCATTGAAAGATACTCGCGACCAATTCATTCAGTTCGATCAGGACTGGAACGACTGGTTTGCCGAGCAGGCTATTGAGCCGCTTCGCTTGTCCTACAACGATCTGTGTGCCGACCCACAAACCGAACTCAAAAGGGTTTTGACCGACCTCGACCTTCCGCCATCCGCTGCAGATCCTGTGCAGCCAGGCGTTGCCAAACTCGCAGACAGCATCAACTCTGACTGGATCAAGAGGTTTCAGGACCAGGCTGCCGCGGGCTCTTAGGCCGTGTGGACGAATTGGAGATGCATTTCGCCGGGATTTGCATCGTTCAAGACCAAGGAAATCCGGTGAAGGTGATGCTTGCGCATCATCAAGACGGATTTGCGCTGGAATTGAGCAATGCAAACACGGCCCAGAGGGTGAGACAAGTGCCGACGATCTGGCACCGCCGGTCCCTTGACCGTATATCGATACGCTCTCCAGGACCGTCGCCGCCATATCTTGGCACTTGTCTCACGAAATACGTCTCCAATTCGTCCACACGGCCTAAAGCTGGGTCAGCCCGACCAGCTTGACAGCAAACCCAAGTAACCAAATGAAGACGCTGCGGAAGTCATTTTTCTTGACCGCTGCCGAACCCGCGCGTTTACTTCCAATTGCGCCTGTCACCTGAGGTTAAATCCGCCCGATTTTGAGGCGGCCAGGCACAGGCGCTTAGGGAGGAAAAGCATGACAGTCAGACCTGATCCGACGTTTTATGCGTCGCCGAAAATCGCCATGGAAGCCCCTGCGGAAACGCTCGCCTTCACCTTGATGCTGAGCCCGGATTTTTCGCAGCCCGACGGTCTGGCCGTCGTTGATGTCGATCCGAAGTCAAAGACTTACGGACAAATTTTGCACTCCGTCATGATGCCCAACACGGGCGACGAGTTTCACCATTTCGGCTGGAACGCCTGTTCCTCCGCCCTCTCCCCTTTGACAGGGCATGCATTCCTGGAGCGCCGCTATCTGATCATTCCCGGCATCCGGTCGAGCCGGATTTACGTCATTGATGTCAAAGAACCGCTCAAGGCCAAGATCCACAAGATCATCGAGCCGGAAGAAGTCTTTGAGAAGACCGGTTACTCGCGCCCTCATACGATCCATTGCGGACCTGAAGGGATTTACGTCTCGACCCTCGGCGGCGGCGGCGAGGATGGCACGGACGGCCCCCCGGGTATTTTCATCATGGACTGCCAGACTTTCGATATTATCGGACGGTACGAAATCGAGCGCGGTATCCAGGACAAGCACTATGATTTCTGGTGGAACCTGCCGCGAGACTATATGGTTTCCTCCGAATGGGGGCTGCCGCCGCAGTTCGAGAACGGGATCGTTGCAGAAGACCTGCTCAGCAACAAATATGGCCACAAGATCCACTTCTGGGATCTGCGCGGCCGCAAAAACATACAGACGATTGATCTGGGCGAAAACCATCAGATGGCTCTGGAAATCCGCCCCGCCCATGATCCAGTCAAACAGTATGGTTTTGTTGGCGTCGTCGTCGACACGACCAATCTGGAAGGTGCGATCTTTACCTGGTGGCGGAACGAAGACGGGACCTTTGAAGCCAAGAAGACTGTCACCATCGCGCCCCAACCGGCCGATGCCGAAGACCTGCCGCCGCTTCTGGCCGGATTTGGTGCGGTCCCCGCGCTTGTCACAGACATCGATCTCAGCCTGGATGACAAGTACCTGTATGTCTCCTGCTGGGGCCAGGGCGAAATGCACCAGTATGACGTCTCCGACCCGATGAACCCGAAACTGGCCGGCAAGGTGGAAATCGGCGGCATCGTCAAGAAGACCAAACACCCGAACGGAAAGGACTTCGGCTACGGCCCGCAGATGGTCGAGATCAGCCGCGACGGAAAGCGGGTCTTCTGGACCAATTCGCTCTACTCCACCTGGGATGACCAGTTCTATCCAGGGGAACGGGGTGCCGCGATGGTCGTCGCCCACGTTCAAGAAGGCGGTGGACTGGAGCTTGATCCTGACTTCTACGTCGAGTTCCCGAAAGGCTACCGCAGCCACCAGATCCGGCTTGAGGGCGGGGACTGCTCAACCGACAGCTTCTGCTATCCGTCTGTCTAGATCGGGTCGCATCATTTGACCGAGACGATTTTTGTTTCTGGCGAGACGTGGTCCGCGCGGTGGTGCGGGGTACCATAAGCGGACCACAACAAAGCCAGAGGCAAAAATTGTCCGGCCCGAAGGGTGAGCTTACTGAGCCCATCAAATGAACCCGATTAAACGCGACCCGCTCTGGAGACCAAACTTGTCAGACTTCATGACCTCGGCAGCGGACCTTTGGCTCGTCGTTGTGGCTTCAGGCATTTATCACGGCATCAATCCCGGTATGGGCTGGCCCCTTGCCGTTTCTGCAGCGCTGTTCGAAGGCCAGCGGACTGCCCTGCTCCGTGCGCTCGCAGCACTCGGCTTCGGCCACCTGCTCGCCATGCTAGGCATTCTTTTGCCCTTTGCGGTGATGTTTGTGCTGGTCGAGTATCAGCGGGAAATCAGAATTGGCGCTTCGTGCCTCGTGATCGCGGCCGGGCTCTACCTCGTGATCAACCGGCGCCACCCCCGCTTCTTGTCCCGGGTCAAACCGTCCCGTCTTGCGCTCTGGTCGTTTCTGGTTGCCATGGCGCACGGTGCGGGACTGATGCTTGTCCCGATCTATCTGGGTCTCTGCGGGCCGGGCGGCCCGGGACCCGACTACGGCGCGCCTGTTCAGCTCATGAGTTTCAATATAGGCATTGCCCTTGGCGTCGCCGTTCTTCACACCGTAGCGATGATCCTCTCGGGCGGCGCTGTCGCTTACGCGGTCTACCGTATTCTGGGACTGAAATTCGTCTCCCAGAGCTGGTTCAATCTGGACGTGGTCTGGGCTCTCAGCCTCATTCTGGTCGGTGGCATCGGACTGTGGGCCGCGCTTTGAAGGAGCACCGCCCGTCCGTTTTGTAAGCCCTTTTTAGCGCACAAGAATATTTTTGAACTGCCAGGGATCGCTGGTGTCGAGGTCTTCGGGGTAAAAGCCCGGACGGCCATCAAGCGGCGTCCAGTCGGTATAATAGCCTTTCACAGGCCCCAGGTACGGATTCTGGATTTCCAGGCAGCGCTTGTAGTCCATTTCATCCGTTTCAACGATCCCCGCTTCCGGATTTTCCAGCGCCCAGACCATACCGGCGAGAACTGCTGATGTGACCTGCAGACCGGTCGCGTTCTGGTACGGCGCCAGCTTGCGGGTTTCTTCAACGGACAATTGGGAGCCGTACCAATAGGCGTTCTTCTTGTGCCCATAGAGAAGGACACCCAACTCATCGATGCCATCCTGGATTTCGCTCTCATCAAGGACGTGCAGTTTTTCCTGGATCTTGCCGGCCGACCCGAAGAGCTCATGCAACGACAGAACCGCAACATTTGCCGGATGATAGGCGTAGTGGCAGGTCGGGCGGTATTTCAGTTTTTTGCCGCCCTCCAGCGTGAAGTAGTCCGCGATCGAAATCGCCTCGTTGTGAGTCACAAGGAAGCCGTATTGCGGGCCAGGTGTCGGGCACCAGGTGCGCACCCGCGTGCTGGCTCCCGGCTGTTCCAGGTAGATCGCGGCCCGGCAACCCTTCTTGTGCTCCTTGGCGTTCTTTGGCTTCCAGGTTTCATGTGTTCCCCAGCCGAGTTCGGCCGGCTGGAACCCTTCAGACAGGAAGCCCTCCACCGACCAGGTGTTCCAGAACTCGTCCATCGGCTTGGGCTCTTTTGCGCGCTGGGTGTCGCGCTCGGCGATATGGATGCCCTTGACGCCGACCTTTTTCATCAGCTTCGCCCAATCCTTCTGGCTGGACGGTTCATCGAACTTGACGCCGGTGTCTGTCGCGATATCGACCAGCGCCTGCTTGACGAACCAGGACACCATGCCGGGGTTGGCACCGCAGCACGACACAGCCGTGGTTCCGCCGGGGTTCTTCTTCTTTTCCTTGCGGACCGTTTCACGAAGCGCGTAGTTCGTCCGGTCGGCGGCCTTCGCCGTGTCGTCGAAGTAAAAGCCGGGCCAGGGCTCGACGACTGTATCGATGTAGAGCACACCAAGTTTGCGGCAGAACTTCATGAGGTCGACGGAGGACGTGTCGACCGACAGGTTCACTACAAATCCCTGTCCCTCGCCTTCGGTCAGCAAAGGCGTCAGCACTTCCTCGTAATTTTCCGGGGTTAGCCCAACTTTCTGGAACTTGTAACCCTTGTCCGTCACCAGTTTGGCATCGGTATCGACCGGGTCAATTACGGTGAACCGGGTCTTGTCGAATTTGAAGTGACGCTCGATCAATGGCAGCGTCCCTTTGCCGATCGACCCGAGACCGATCATCACAAGCGGGCCAGTGATCGTGCCATGGACCGGCCAGGACTTGCTCGCGGCTGCTTTCGCAGGCGCTTTGCGGGTCACAGGCTTCTTTGCAGGCGTTTTACCAGGTGTCGTTTTACCGGCTGACGCTTTGGCTGCTGTAGCGGTTTGGGCTGCAGCGGCCGGTTTAGCCACCCCAGACTTATTAGCGGCCGGTTTGGTCGTCGCTGTCTTGGTCGCTTGGGGTTTCTTGGGAGCTGCCTTCGAAGCAGCCGGCTTTGCGCCTGCGGGTTTTGCAGCAGACGCCTTTGCCAATGCAGCGGTTTTGGATGCTGCAGCTGGCTTCGCTGTCGTAGGCTTGGCAGCGGCTGCCTTGGCTGTCGCCTTGGCGGTAGACGCCCTTGTCGCAGCTGTTTTTGTGGCAGCTGGTTTAGAAGAAGCTTTGGACGCCGCGGGTTTGCGTGCAGCAGAGGCAGCGGCCGGCTTTGCGGCGGCTGTTGTCTTACTCGCAGAAGCTTTGGTGCGGGACGTTCTCGAACCGGACGCACTCCCGGTGGTCGTTTTCGCTGCAGCCGGTTTGCGGCGGGTTGCCGGTTTCGCTGCTGCAGTTTTTGGTGCGTCGCCCTTCGGGTCGTCTGTCATATTCCAAAGCTCCATTCATTGCCCGGTCCGCTGCTTCGAATGCATGTTCGCGCCCGGTAATTCTTGTTTCCCCTCACACAAAAAGCGCACTGATTGCGCCCTATTGTAGGCATGACAATTTTTACCCGGAAGCGCAAGACCTCCGGGTAAATTTTCAATTTAACTGAGTTTAGTTATGCGAGCTTGGAAAGCGCAAGACCATCGCCGGCGTCGGAAAAGGACGCGATGGGATCAAGGATCCCGGCTGCATACAGTGTTCCTTCCAATCCGGCCAAATGACCAGGTGCAATCTCAAGCCCAAGAAAGCGGCGGTAGTCCACCGGTCCCGGCAGCGTTACATCTTCCAGCAGACCAGCGGCAAAGCCAAAGCGCTCGTAATAGGGCAAATCCCCAACAAGCAGGACTGAACCATGACCATGAAGGGCCGCCTGGTTGAGCGCATGCCGCATCAACCGGTCGCCGACCTTCAGGCCGCGGCAATCAGGGTCCACTGCAAGGGGCCCAAGCAGAAGAGACTGGTGCCCCCAGCGGTCTGCCACGGCCCACAGGCGCACTGTGCCAACAACCTTCCCGCTAGCGTCAAGCGCTGTGAAGGCGAACACCGGAAGACGGCCTTCTCTCAGGCGTTCCGATGTCTTCAAATGCCGATCGAGGCCGAAACTCCGGTCGAGCAACGCCTCGCGGGCACAGACATGCGCCTGCGCCTCGTCAACAATGTCGATCATGGCTTTGCGTCAGATGACGTAGGAGGCCAGCGGCGCGAAGCCGTTGAACCCAACCGAGGAATAGGTCGTGGTGTAGGCACCACAGGCTTCGATCAGGACCTTGTCGCCAATCGACAGGCTCACCGGCAGCTCATAAGGCGTTTTTTCGTAAAGAACATCGACGCTGTCGCAGGTCGGGCCGGCCAGCACACAAGGCGCTGTACGATCGCCATCACGCGGTGTCTTGATCGGATACCGGATGGCTTCGTCCATTGTTTCGGCCAGACCGTGGAACTTGCCGATGTCCAGATAGACCCAGCGGACTTCATCCGTTTCGGATTTCCTGGAAATCAGAACGACTTCCGCTTCGATCAAACCGGCGTTGCCGACCATCCCGCGGCCAGGCTCAATGATGGTCGACGGCAAACGGTTGCCGAAATGCTTGGATAGCGCCTGGAAAATGGCTTCGCCGTACCGCGGTACACCCGGCACGTCTTTCAGATAACGGGTCGGGAAGCCCCCACCCATGTTGACCATTTTCAGCTCGATGCCGCGCAGCGCCATTTCCCGGAAGACGCCTGCCGCCATGGCGAGAGCGAAATCCCAGGCTTGGAGGTTGGCTTGCTGGGAGCCGACGTGGAAGGAGACTCCATAGGCTTCGAGACCGTGGCGGTGGGCGTGTTCAAGGACGTCGGGCGCCATTTGAGGGTCGCAGCCGAATTTGCGGGAGAGCGGCCACTCGGCACCAACGCCGTCACACAGGACTCGGCAGAAGACGCGGGATCCAGGCGCGACCCGCGCGATTTTTTCGACTTCTTCGACGCAATCGACGGCGAAGAGACGGACACCGAATTCAAAGGCACGCGCAATGTCCCGCTCCTTCTTGATTGTGTTGCCATAGGAAATGCGGGACGCATCAGCACCGGTTGCCAGAACCATTTCGATTTCGCCGACAGAGGCGCAGTCGAAGGACGAACCGAGGTTTTCCAGGAGGTTCAGGATTTCAGGCGCCGGGTTGGCTTTCACCGCATAATAAACGGACGTGTCCGGCAGAGACCGGGCAAAGGCTTCGAAATTGTCACGGACGATGTCGAGATCGACAACAACGCACGGACCATCTTCGTCGCGTCGGCGGAGGAATTCGCGGATACGTTCGCTCATGGGGATTACCCCTTTCCAATGTCTGGCTGCAGCCACCTTTAAAAATCGCTGTCAGGCGCTGCAGTTTCACGTCGCAGGGTGCCAAAGATGCAAGCGCGCCACCCCCGGGATGGAACCGGAGGGCGTACAAGGATCTTCAGCGACGGTTGGGCCATGCAGCACCGTGGTATGGGGGCGCAAAGCTTTCCCGCGTCGGGAATGCCGTTGATTGGATCGGGAGAAACCGAACCGCACGTCGGGCAAGGATGTAACAAGTGCCTCTTCTGTTACCCCGGAGGTTGGAAACCCCGGCAGAGACCAAAAGGGCCCTCTTACGTCGTTGCTTTAAGCCGTCCGGATTGACTGCCCCGCCCCTTGGCGGTGTTTCTTGGCAGCTACCCCTTAAGAGATTTCATCGAAATCCCATGAACGACCACGGGCACGTGCGAATTTGGGCAGGGGGTGTATGACCCGATTTGCCCCCCTGCGCAACAGGAAATTTTTGCAGGGCTGTATTTTGGTAAATGCAACACACAAGTGATCGCCAGCTACCGTTGAACCTGGACCGGCAAACGCTACTTGTGAAAACCAGACGCAGACATTTTTGATCGCAACTTACGTGAGGATGCAGATGGTTCGTTTCGCCCGCAACAGCCTGATTTTGGCAGGCATTGCCGTAATCCCTTTCGCTCAATCCGCACAAGCAGAGCCGCATCGCTATGAGCTTGATCCGGAACACACCACGATCGCGTTCATGGTGGACCATCTGGGATATGCGGACACGCTCGGTGTCTTTCTGGAATTTGAGGGCAGCTTCACCTATGACATGGACACCCAGAAACTGAGCGATCTGAAGGTCACGGTTCAAACGGCAAGCGTTGAGAGCTTCAACGAAGCCCGTGACAATCATGTCCTGAACAAGGATTTTCTGGACGTTGCCAACCATCCGGTGATGACCTTCACAGCCTCCGGCGGCACACCGGCTGATGACACATCCGGCGTCGTGGAGGGTGAGTTGACCCTGCTTGGCAAAACCCAGCCGCTGACGCTTGATGTCACCCTCAACAAGGCCGCCAAATATCCGTTTGGACATGGCCGTTTCACGCTCGGCATCAGTGCTCAAGGCGTGGTCAAGCGCAGCGACTTCGGCATGACCTATGCCGTTGAAAACGGTTTCGTTGGAGATGACGTCCAGGTGATCATCGAAACGGAAGCCTGGCGGGCCGACTAAGCGCCGGACTTAAATCACTTTCTCCATCAACGGCTTGAGCGCCGGGTGAATATCCGGGCTCTCTTGCTGGATAAAGCGCAGCAAAGCCTTCTCGTTCTCGTGAAGAACACCGTCGCGGCCAATCCGGTCGACAAGCCATTGAGCTTCATCTTCGGTCACCACTTCATTCACCGCAATCCCGGCTGTCATGGCAGCGCCTTTTGCAGCAAATGGATCCGGTTGATTGGAATAAGCATCGCGAACCCCGCTGACACCGCCGCCGAACATGGATTTAAAAAACCCGGAAATGCCGCCATCAAAGCCGCCGGGACTGTTGATCCAGTCTTCGCGCGCCAGCGCAACCTCCCTCGGCGGCGGCGCAAAACCGGACAGCGCCATCAGATAATTGGCAACCGCCTTGGCAAACAGCTCAGACCAGGCCGGGGCGTTATCGGATTCACTGGTGGCATCATTCAGATCAAACAGGATTTCAGCTTCTGCCTTGGATATGGCGATGCCCCCACAGCCTGCTCCAGCATAAAGAACGCGCCGGAGGATCTCCACTTCTGCATCTTGGATCACGCCTGGGGTCAAGGTTGCCCCAGAGCGGGTTGCCCCCTGCCCTGAAATGGCGGAATCGGCCACAGTCTTCAGAGCAAACTGTTCCAGGAACCGGGGGGCCTGGCGCGCCTTTTCCAGGACATGCAGCACAGCATCAAGCTCCGTGCGGCTGCAGACATGGCCATTCGCAGTGATCTCACCGATCAACCAGTGGGCATTTTCATCAGAAACGTACCCTTGAGGGTTTGCCTGATGGACGAGGATATCGCCGATCGCTTCAGGAAACAGCTCGAACCAGGTTTGAGGCATCGCAAGACCGGCATTGTTCAGCCGGAAGAGACCGGCGCCCTCTTCCAGCGTGACATGCATGTCGCCATAGATGTACCGGCGCACCGTAATGACATCATCTTCTGAAAACTGACCGTCCGAAATCTTGACGTCCAGAAATTCACCCAATCCCGGTTTTGCCATAGTGTCCCCCATCGATCTGGCACCGCACTATCTGCCAGCAACCTTGAAGATAGAGTTACGCAAGGTGCAGCTTGATGGCAAAAAAAGGGAGCCGCGCGGGCGGCTCCCTCTCTCTATCCGGGTTCCAGGGACGGGGGGATCGGACCCGGTCAGCTTCCTAGAGGCGGGCTCGTGCATGTCCCGGTTTCGCCAACTCACGCGATATGCACTCAGCTGTTGTTTTTAAGCGCTTCCGGACGGCGAACCGGTATCCACTTCGCCTGGAAACGCTCCTGGAAGCTGTTTCTTGAGGCTTAGCTCCGGTCGCGGTGCTTGCCGTGCTTGCCCTTGTGACTGCGTTTGAAGTCGGACTTGGTGATCACACCATCGCCGTTCCGGTCCACCCGGTTCAGCATCTTCGACAAGGCCTGTTCCTGCTCTTCCGTCGTTATGCCCAGGCTGCCATCAGCATCTGCGCGCTGGAACATGTTGACGATGCGGGCATCATTCATGGCCAGCCACAGCGGCCCAAAGTCCTCTAGGGTGAAAGAGCCGCTGCCGTTGGTGTCGGCTAGAGCGAACAGTTCCGCACGTTTGGCGTCAAACTCCTCACGGGTCACAGAGCCGGTGCCATCTGTGTCAAAGACCGCCATGAACATCCCGGCCGGGCCACCGCGGCCTCCATGGGCATGGCGCTTGCCATGCTCGCCGCGCTTACCGGCTTCGGCCTTCTTGCCGCCGCCGTCATGACCGCGTTTGCCGCCGCGCACCTTCTCAACGACACCGTTGCCATCCCGGTCCAGCCGGTTGAACATCCGGTTGGCTGCGCGATCCGCCTCGGCCTGGGTCACAATGCCGTCACCATCCCGGTCGAGACGCTGGAAGACGCGAACCATGCGATCATTGGAGCGCTCCAGAAAAGCAGCCTTGAACTCTTCCAGGCTGATCTCGCCGTCTCCGTTGGTGTCCGCTGCCGCAAAATCGGCCGTGCGGACTTCCTCGATTTCAGCTTGGGTGATGGCGCCATCTTTGTCGACGTCGAAGCGCTCGAAAATCTGGTTGGCCATACGGCGGCCGCCGCGCGGACCATGACCATACTCATATCCGCCGCGTTCACTCATATGCGCCAAGCTCTGCTCGGCTGTTGCCGGGTTGTTTTGCCCCCCGCCCGCGTTTGCCGCGCCGGACTGGGCATAGGCGGGCAGGCCCGCGGTGAGTGCGGTGCCGGCAACACTTGCGGCCAGGGCAGCGATTGCAATCGTCTTGAACGGTTTCATTCCAACAACTCCTTGGTTCGTTGATGAGCTCAAGGTAGGTGGCAATTGTCGCAGGATTACCTGCAAAAACCCGGTCAAGTGTCGCAACCTGTCACGGGACAGGCCGATGATACAGTTTGTTACAAACTCTGCTCGCACGGGGGCCGGGTTGTTATTACTTTTCCTTTAGATACAACGCAGTTCGCAAATGCTTGTGCTGAAACGGCACCCCGCACCGCGACCGAGTGGAGATAAAGGTGAGCGATCCGAGCCCACACATTCTTGTCGTCGATGACCACCGTGATATCCGCGAGACCCTCGCCCGGTATCTGGTGAAGAACGGTCTGCGCGCGACGGCTTGCGAAAATGCCGCCGCCGCCCGCAAGGCGCTGAAGGCCGCGTCCATTGATCTTGTGGTTCTCGACATCATGATGCCGGGCGAAGATGGGCTGTCGCTGTGCCGTCATCTTGTCGAAACGGGCGCCATGCCGGTGATCCTTCTAACCGCCATGGCCGATGATACGGACCGGGTGATCGGTCTGGAAATCGGCGCCGATGATTATGTCACCAAACCTTTCAACCCGCGCGAATTGCTTGCCCGCATCCGGGCTGTGCTGCGACGGACATCGCTGGTGCCGAAGGACCGCGACCCGATCGAACAGGACCGGATGCATTTCGACGGCTGGGCCCTCAATGTGACCCGCCGGGAATTGGCGGATCCGGACGGCATCGCGGTCGCGCTTTCCAGCGGTGAATTTCAACTGCTCTGCGCATTTCTGAAAAGGCCGAAAATGGTCCTGAACCGCGATCAGCTGATGGACCTTACCACAGGGCGCACGCCGGCCGTCTTCGATCGGTCCATCGACAATCAGGTCTCGCGCTTGCGCCGGAAAATTGAAGAGGATCCGAAAGATCCCAAGCTGATCAAAACCGTTTGGGGCGGCGGTTACATGTTTACGGCCGATGTGAAAGAGCAGGTGGAATGAGCTCATCGTCTCCTCTCTCCGGGGTCTTGAGACGGTTATGGCCGCGCAACCTGGCATCCCAGCTCATCCTGCTTCTGCTGGCAGCGATTGTGGTTGTTCAGGCGATCTCGATCTACATTTTTCACGATGAGCGCCGGATTGCCCTTGTCGCACTTGCCCGCGACAGCATCCTGGCCCGTGCGGTCTCGATCGCAGAGCTCTTGGAAGAAACGCCGCCGTATCTGCACAGCAGGGTTCTGGAAGCCAGCAGCACCCGCTATGTCGCGTTCTGGACCGGTGAAGTGCCGCTTGCAAAGGAGCCGGGAAAAAGCCGTTTCGAACAGCGTGTGCAAAACTACGCGGCGCGGCAACTCGGGTCTGAGCGGACGATCCACATCAATCTTCATTCAGATGAAAAACGCGGCCCGTCCTGGCGCAACCGGGGTGATGACTTCAAGGAAAGCTGGCGCGACGTGCCGAAGTCCGAGCGGCCACGCCACCTGAAACGGGTCATGAACAAGCCGGAGGATCTGTCCCTTTCCATCCAGCTGAACGATGGCACTTGGCTGAACATGGCCACAAGCTACCGGCCGCCGCCCGGCGCCTTCATCCCCCTGGTGGTCCAGCTTTCACTGATGGGATTGGCGATCATCGGCATCGTCGCCTTTGCCGTGCGCCGGGTCACCCGCCCCTTGCGGGGTCTTGCAGATGCGGCCGGCCGGCTCGGGCGCGGCGAAGATGTCGACAGTTTGCCGGAGACCGGTCCGAGCGAAGTTCGCGCCGTAACAATCGCCTTTAATGAGATGCAGGAGCGCCTGACCCGGTTTGTGCGCGACCGCACCCGGATGCTGGCGGCGATCAGCCATGACTTGAGAACACCGATCACCTCATTGCGTCTTCGGGCGGAATTCATCGATGATGAGGAAAACCGGACAAAGATGATCGAGACCCTCGACGACATGGCAGCCATGGCCGAGGCAGCGCTCAGGTTCGCCAAAGACGATGCAAGTCAGGAGCCCGCCGAGCAGGCGGACCTGGGTGCTTTGCTGGAGAGCCTGGCGGACGACCAGCAAGACCTCGGCCATGCTTGCGAAGTTGAGTTGGAGGAACGGATTGTCCTGTCGTGCCGTCCTCTTTCCTTGAAGCGCGCCTTCCGCAATCTCACAGAAAACGGCATCCGCTACGGCGGTTCGGTCAAGATCACGGCAAAGGCGCTGGAGGCTGATGTGATCGTCGAGATCTTTGATCAGGGCCCCGGCATCCCGGAAGACCGTCTGGCGGATGTCTTTGAACCTTTTGTGCGCCTTGAAGAAAGCCGCAACGAAGAAACCGGTGGTATCGGTCTTGGCCTTGCGATCGCGCGATCAATCATCCACGCCCATGGCGGCACGATCACGCTTTCCAATGTGGCTGGCACTGGCTTGAGGGTAGAAGTCCGCCTTCCGAAAGGGAACTGATCTGCGTCTTTCACGGTCTGGCCGACGGCACGGCTGCGTGCTAAGCATTTTGTCCAACAATTGATAAAACTGATGATTTTCCGGCCGTGCGTTTTTCAAAACGTCTCCTTTATGTCTTTATGGCCGGAAGTTAATACCAAAGGGAGGACACCATGATCTCGATGAACCGCCGCAAGGCTCTAACGCTGCTTGGTGCTGCTGCAGCATCCACCACGCTGAGCGCCCCTGCAATTGCAAGCAACAAGAAGATCAAGGTCGGCGCGCTGCGCTTTACATCGCACTCGGGCAGCTTTGTTGCCTATGAGCGCGGCTATTTCGCAGATGCCGGTCTCGACGTTGAATTCAAGTTCTTCCAGGCGGCCCAGCCGATGGCGGTCGCCATTGCTTCCGGCGATATCGACTATGCCGTAACCGCCGTTTCCGGCGGCCTGATTTCGCTTGCGGACAAAGGCGCGATCAAGGTGATCGGTGGCGCCTTGTCGGAAAAGAAAGGTGTCGACGGGCAGAAAGTTCTCGCCTCCGACGCAGCTTTCCAAGGCGGTCTGAAAACCCCTGCCGATCTTGGCGGCAAGACGTTCGGCATCACGACGGCCGGCTCGTCCTTCCATTACATGGGCTCCACCATTGCGGCCAAGGAAGGCGTGGATCTCAAGTTCAAGCCATTGCAGAAGGTCGGGGCGATCATTGGCGCCCTGAAGTCCGGCCAGATCGATGCCTGGTCCATTGTTCCGCACATCGCCAAGCCGCTATCCGGCTCCGGCGCCGTGCACATCATCGGCAATGTCGTAGACTACATTCCGGACTATCAGGTCACCACGGTCTTCACATCGACGAAAAACGCTGAAGACGAGAAAGGCATGACCACGGACTTCCTGACAGCCTTCTCCAGGGGTGTTGCCGATTATGATGCTGATCTTGTTTCGAAGACCAACGGCGACGCCGGTGTGAACGAAATGGTCGATCTCATTCACAAGTATGTCTACACGGACCGCCCTCGGGAAAAGGCAGCCCCGTCGATCATCAACGGCGCGATGTACCTGAACGAAGGCGCTGCCCTGAACGTCACATCGATCGAAAACCAGCTGGCCTGGTTCCAGTCTGAGGATCTGGTGTCGAAGGACGTGACGCTGGATACGCTTGTCGACCCGTCTTATGTCGAGATCCTGAAATCCTGATCAAAAAGAGCGCGGGCGGCAAGCGCCCGCACTTCCCGGAGTAATTCATGGACCTACGTCTTGAGGGCGTCGGGCACGCTTATGACACTGTCACCGTGCTCGAAGACATCACGCTCGACGTCCCCAGCGGCCATATTGTGTGCATTGTCGGCCCGTCCGGCTGCGGAAAATCCACGCTTCTGCGGTTCATCGGCGGCTTGGAACAACCAAGCAAGGGCCGCGTTGTTCAAGTCGGATCGCCGCCGCCGGGTAGTCTCAATCCCCTGACCTATGTGTTTCAGGACTTTGCGCTTCTTCCCTGGCGAACCGTTGAGGGCAACATTTCGCTGGTTCTGGAAGACCATGGCATCAAAGGATCGGAAACTCGGGAAATCATTTCCGATGTCCTCGCGCGGACCAATCTCACCGGCTTTGAAAAGGCTCTGCCCAAGCAGCTCTCCGGCGGCATGAAACAACGTGTTGCAATTGCAAGAGCCTTGGCAGTCCGGCCAGCTGTGATGCTGATGGACGAGCCCTTGTCCGCGCTCGACAGCCAGACCCGCGAACTGTTGATGGACGACCTGGTCGGACTGTGGACACGCACGCCGTTTACGTCCGTCTATGTCACCCACAATCTGGCCGAGGCGGTGCGTCTTGGGCATTCCATCGTGGTCCTGTCGCGCAGACCGGGCAAGATCCGCGAGATCGTGACACTCGAAAAGCCTTTGGAAGAGCGTCAACTGGGCGATCCAGACCTGGAAAAAACACAGAAACACTTGTGGTCTCTTCTCAGGGAAGAAGCCCGGACCGCCGATACGGAATTGATCGATGGCTGATGTCTCTTTGTCAGAAAGCAACAAGGGCACGGCCCACACCGTTCGGTTTCGCGGCGGCGGCTTTGCACCAAAACCGCGCCGTTGGACAGGCGTCTTGGTTTTTGTTGTGCTTGTTCTGGTTCTGGAATGGGGCACGCAATCGGGTTGGATCTCGGCGCTGACACTTCCAAAACCATCGGATGTGCTCAGCACTCTTGTCGAACTTTATCAGTCAGGCCAGTTCACGGCGCACATGGTGCCCTCGCTAACACGGCTGGCAGTTGGGGGCTTCCTCGGTGCTGTGGCCGGGATAGGAACCGGCATTCTCATCGGATTGTTTAGCTATGTCCGCTCAGGGCTCGTACCTCTGATCGCAGCTTTGTTTCCTGTGCCGAAGATCGCCCTTCTGCCGCTGTTTGTCATCTGGTTCGGCATCGACGAGGGGTCCAAATACGCGCTGATCGCGTTTGGCACATTCACGCCGACCGTCGTGGCGACCTATGGAGCCGTCGACAACGTTGACAGAACGCTGATCCGAATGGGGCAGAGTTTCGGCCTCTCCTGGCTTTCGATTGTCCGGAAAATCATTCTGCCGGGCGCCATGCCGGGTATCCTGTCAGGTCTCCGCATATCCCTGGCGATTGCCATTATCTTGCTGACGGCTGCAGAAATGCTAGGCGCAGAATATGGGATTGGCGCCTATGTGCTTCAGGCCGGATCGCTCTATGACCTTGACCGTCTTTTTGCAGGCGTCGTGATCCTGTCCTTGCTTGGCGTGATCCTGAACATGGTCATCGGATTCCTGGAACGCAGGCTTCTGGTCTGGCGGGTCTAGAGCTGTCGGCATTTCAGATCTGGTCACGGTCAAACGACGACCTATTTTTGATGTTCTGCGATCACGAAACTTGCGCTGCAGGAGATCTCTCTGGAACAACTCTTGGACTTGATCAGCTCTTACGGCCCTTTGGTTTATGTGCTGCTCTTTGGCTATTGTGCGTTGAAGAGCGGCGCATTGCCCTTGTTCGCGGGGTTTGCTGCTCAAACGGGTGCTCTTGAGGTCGGTCCGGTCGCAGCAGCTACGTTTTTGGGCGGGTATCTCGGCGATGAGTTGCGGTTCGGTCTGGTCCGCCGTTACGGGCTCCCGGACCTGTCTCACCGGCCTCGTCTTCAACGCGCGTTTACAACGGCCACCTCGTTGGTCATCAGGTACGGATGGCTTTACGTTTTCATGTACCGGTATCCGAAAGGCATGCGCACCATCGGGGCCTTGCCCATGGGACTTGGGCCGATGCCCTGGCCAACTTTCACGCTGCTGAATGCTGCGTCGGCAGCCCTCTGGGCAGGAGTTTTGGTCGGTGCGGGCTACGTGTTCGGTGCGCAGGTTCAAACGGCCGTCGAGGGCGGATGGGGACTGGTAAGTGTTGCGTTGCTCGCTGCAATGGCTCTGGTGATCGGCCTTGCGTGGTGGCGACTGAGCCGGACGTCCCTCGCCTCTGCGAACTAACGGCTGCTAAGTTTCGCAGCAGACCGAACCCCGTTAACGTTGCGATTCCAGGCCCCTCGGGCTAGTGCCTCATCGACCGGCGACATGCGGATATGCCGCTCCTTAACTGTTCTAGAGATCGCCAGAATAGTCGTCAGGTTTCTTGAGCGGCAGCTTTTGGTTCGCTGAAATTAGGACTGCTTCAATTTGCGCAGATCGAGGGCCATGAGAACTTCGTCAAAGGACTGCTCCCCAACCTTCAGGGCACTGTTTTCAAGTCCGTAGGGCTCAAACCCAAACCCCTGATACAGTCTGGCCGCCGGAATGTTATGAGTACCAACAGACAATTGGATTTGCTCAACTTCATCCTTCACCGCATCAATAAGGGTATTGACCAGCGCTTTTGCCAATCCAGACCCGCGGGCTTCCGGCTGCACATAAAGCCCCCAGAGGATACCCTTGTGCCGGACCTTCGCCGCCCCACCCACGACAAAGCCAACAATTCCAATGATATGTTGTTCGTCAGCCCCTCCGCCGAGGATTAAGTTTGTCCTCAGTTGCTGCACGAATACTTCATCCGGCAAGGCTGCTTCTTCGTCATAGCTGGTCCCGAACAAGTCGGGATGCCGCTGCAAGCTCTCTAGCCGAATTTGCCTGTAGGTTGCGACATCCGCTTCCGACAGTCTGCGTATGAAAACGTCCATGTAGTCTCCTTACCGCCGCGCTTCCAGATCTCCCTGGTAAGTGGCCTCATCGACAGGTTCCAGCCACTCTGCGACAGAACCGTTCTCGGCTTCGTGGATCGCAAGATGCACCATGGAAACGTGCCGGGCAGCGCCATGCCAGTGTTTGACACCTGGCGGGATCCAAATGACGTCGCCTGGCATGATCGACAGCTTTTCCTGCCCCCACAAATGCACGAAGCCGGCGCCACTCAGGATTTGTAGGGTCTGGCCAAGCGGATGCGTGTGCCAATGCGTCCGGGCTCCTGGCTCAAAGGTCACCTTAACCGCTTGAACCCGCGCCGGGGCCGGCGCCTCGATCACCGGGTCCTGCCAAACGGTTCCTGTAAAATAGTCCGGGTTAGCCCGTTTTGTTGGCCGGGATCCCGCCTCATAAACCGTCAACACACTCATCCGGAGCTCTCCTGTGCCGTTTTACTCGATGCTTGCTTTTTGGGGCGTCGCCAGTTGATCAGAACAACACCGAATATGGCAAGGCAAATCCCAGCAAACGTTTCCAGATCCAGTGTCTCGTTCAAGAAGACGATACCCAGAAGAACACCAATTCCGGAGCGCAGATAGGCCTGACTGGACGTCCCCATTGGCCCGATTGTGTTGATCAGACGGAAATAAATGAGGAACGCAAACGCAGTGCAGAAAACGCTCAGAATTCCCGCGGCCCAAAGGCTTTGAGGCGAAATCTGCAAGGTCCAGGGATGATCGAACATCAGGCTGAGCGGCAGCAGCGTCAGGGTCGAGCAAATGAGCGTCCCGGCAGCCGTGACGAGCGGCGGCAGTTGGGCAAACTGGCGTCCCCGGATCGCAGCAATCCCGTAGAGTGCCGCACCGGCAAGAACCGCGATTTGCGGCACAAAAGCACCGCCCAGACTCTCCAAAGCTCCGGTCCCGACAATCAGAACGATTCCCGCAATCCCGGCAAGGGCACCGAGAAGCTGCTGCCCCGCTGGCCTGTCACTGCCGGACATCAGGAAAAGGGAAAAGAAAAAGACAAACAGAGGAGAAGTGGAGTTCAGAACACTGGCGACAGCGCTGTCGACGAACTGCTGTCCCCAGGCCAGAAGCAGCCAGGGTCCTGTGCTGTTGACGATGGATTGGATAAAGAGCGCGCGCCAGGTGTGCGTCTCAGACGGCAACCGCAAACCGCGAAAACTCAGGATCGCGACCAAGATCAGCGACGCCAATCCAACTCTGAATGTGATCAACGTCAGTGGCGGAATGGTGTCGAGCGCAAGGCTGATCCACATGTAGGATGAGCCCCAAAGGAGCGCGAGCAGACCCAGCAGGCCGAACTCCAGTCTCAGCCCGGTCATCCCTCTTCGCGATCATGCAAGGCGCGGCTGTCCGACGGCGCTTCCGCCCGCTCCGTCATGCCATAATCGCGCAGCACATGTGACACCCGGAGACGATAGTCCTTGAAATAACTGTTCCGCCCGACCGATTGCGCCTTGCGGTGCCGGGTCAGCTGACGCCACTGATTGAGCGCCTCTTTATCTCTGAAGAAGGACAGCGAAAGCAGCTTTTCCGGATTGGTCAGGCTTTGAAACCGCTCGACCGACAAGAAACCGTCAATTGCTTCGACCAAGGGCCGCATCTCGGCGGCCATGTCGAGGTAATCCTGTTTCTTGTCTTCATGAGGTATGACCTCGAAAATGACTGCGATCATTGATGCTCTCCCTCAAACCCGATCAGTTTGCCATGCGGTGTTGAGGCCAGTTTCAAGAACGTCCGGTCTTCTCTCAAGATGAATTTTTCGCGCATGGCAAACGCGTAATTCTCTTGTCCAAGCGGATCGGCGGAAAGCCGGGCCCGGTACGCTTCGTAGGCTGCCAAATTTTCAATGGAATAAACGCCATACGCCAGAGTGGTCGAGCCCTCATGCGGAGAAAAATACCCGATGAGGTCCGCACCACAGCGGGGAATCGCCTGTCCCCAGTTGCGCGCATATTCTTCAAACTGAGCCTTTTTGGTTGGATCGATGTGATAGCGGATGAAGCAAGTAATCATAGTTGTATTCCTCTTTCTTTGTGCCGGTCGAGGATGTGCCACAGTTGCCGCTTCGAATGCTTCGACGCGGATCGAAGCATTGTGACTGGCGCTCCCTGCCACCCCATGCCATCCTGACGGTCACACTTTGATGGAGGTCGAACCATGAAAGACGGACCGGACATTGCACGGCTTGGTGCTCTGATTGGCGATCCCGCCAGAGCCAACATTCTGTCAGCACTCATGAGCGGCAAGGCCCTCACTGCAACAGAGTTGGCAGCCGAAGCCGGGATCACTGGCCAGACAGCCAGCTCCCACCTTAAAAAACTCATGGAAGGCGGGTTGCTCGCCCAGGCCAAACAGGGCCGGCACCGGTATTTCTCTCTGGCAGGCCCGGACGTCGGGGCAACTCTTGAGGCCTTGATGGGGCTTGCGGCAAACAAGGGGCATTTGCGCACCCGAACCGGACCGCGTGACCCGGCCATGCGCACAGCCCGTGTTTGTTATGATCACCTTGCGGGCGATATGGCAGTGCGGATCTATGACAGTCTCGAAACGCGCGGCTTCTTGACCACATCCACTGATGCCGGCGGGATTGCTTTGACGGAGACCGGTGAAGCTTTTTTGGCGACGATCGGCGTCGACCTTACACCTCTGAAGGCTGCCCGCAGACCATTGTGCCGCCCCTGTCTCGACTGGAGCGAACGGCGCAATCATCTGGCCGGTGCGGTGGGAGCTGCCCTTTTGTCCCGCTTTCAGCAAAACAAATGGCTCCGTCGCGAACCCGACAGCCGCGTGGTTCATATATCTCCGAAGGGAGAGACTGAACTCAAGGCCTTGTTTCCAGTTTGATTGGAGGCCGCTTCCATATTCAGGCTCTTGTTCGGCCTGACCAAAACAAAACCCGGCCGAGGCCGGGTTTTCAGTATTTCAAATTATCCGAAGTATTTTGTTTGTTTTTCCGCTTGGGCCGGATGCGGTACGGGGCCACCAAAGAGCTTTCTCAGCTCGCCTTGCGGCCCTGACGGGCTTCACGCAATGACCGGTAGAGCCGTGCGGGCAGCCACGGCAACCGGTCACGGTTGTAGTCCTGACGATGGTTGACCAGAAGTGTCTTAGCGACTTGCACAATCATTGTTATCTCCTTTCCCCGGAAACCGGGTGGGGTTCTTTTCTTATGGAAATGAATTTAGCGCACCACGTGCACTTTTTCAAGGCGCACACTGTGCATTTTTTATGAAATTTCCTTTAACTTCCAGACGTAAAGCAGATCCAGCATGGCAAACGCAATTGTTAGCCGACTTATCACTAACCATCGAAAAAAATCCCGCGGACAGGCCGCGGGATTTGCTCAAAGCATAACAGATTGAAAGAGGTGATCTATTCCGCGGCTTGTAGCTGCGCCGGATCATAATTGAGGATTGGAGCGAGCCAGCGCTCGGCATACTCTACATCCCAGCCTTTTCTCTTTGCGTAATCCACAATCTGATCCTTTTCTATCTTGCCGACACCAAAATAGTGGCTGTCAGGATGCGCAAAATAGAGACCTGAGACGGACGATCCCGGCAACATGGCGCGGCTTTCGGTGAGCTGAATGCCGGTCAGTTTCTCCGCATCGAGCAGCCGGAAGAGCGTGTCCTTCTCCGTGTGATCCGGCTGTGCGGGATAGCCCGGTGCCGGACGGATGCCCTGATACTTCTCTGCAATCAGTTCCTCACTGGACAACGCTTCATCGGCCGCGTAGCCCCAAATGTCCTTGCGCACGATTTGGTGCAGCTTCTCGGCGAAAGCTTCAGCGAGACGATCCGCCAATGCCTGCGACAGGATCTTGTTGTAATCATCGCCCTGCTTGGCGTAGCGGCCAGCAAGCTCGTCCTCACCATGACCTGCTGTGACCGCAAATCCGCCGATCCAGTCATTGATGCCGCTGTCGAGTGGCGCTACGAAATCGCTCATTGCGACATTGGCCCGGCCACCGGACGTGCGTGCCATTTGCTGGCGGAGTGTATGGAACGTTGCCGCGACTTCGCCGCGGTTTTCACCGGTGTAAACTAGAATGTCGTCGCCAACCGCATTTGCCGGCCAAAGCTTCGCAACGCCACGCGCTGTCAGAAGTTTCTTTTCGACGATCTCGTCCAGCATCCGTCGCGCATCGTCATAGAGCGCCTTTGCTGCAACACCATAGCGGTCATCCGTCAGAACCTGCGGGTAGCGGCCCTTGATTTCCCAGGTTGCAAAGAACGGTGTCCAGTCAATCACCGGCACCAGCTCTTCCAGCGGGAAGTCGTCAAACACCGTTGTTCCCAACTGGTTCGGTCTGACGGGCGCTTTTTCTGCGAAATCGACCTTGAAGGCATTGGCGCGGGCATCTGCCAACTGGATCCGGCGGGCGGCTCCCCGGCCAGCGGCATGCTTTTCGGCTATATCCGCATATTCCGTTCGAACCTCGCCATAGTATGGCGCACGTCCCCCCTCACTCATCAGCTTTGAGGCAACGCCAACCGCTCGGCCGGCATCGGTCACATAGATCGCCTGCCCCTTTGCGTAATTGGGATGGATCTTCACTGCCGTGTGGATTTTTGACGTGGTCGCTCCGCCGATCAGCAGCGGAATATCCAGACCTTCGCGCTCCATTTCAGCTGCGACATGGCACATTTCATCCAGCGACGGCGTGATCAGGCCGCTGAGACCGATGATGTCGACCTTTTCCTGCTTGGCCGTCTCCAGGATCTTTGCAGCTGGGACCATGACCCCAAGGTCGATGACCTCGAAATTGTTGCACTGAAGGACCACGCCGACAATGTTCTTGCCGATGTCGTGGACGTCACCCTTCACCGTTGCCATCAGGATCTTGCCCTGCGAGGAGTAACCGGTGAGACCCTGCTCTTCCTTTTCCTTCTCCATGAAGGGCATCAGATAGGCGACGGCCTTTTTCATGACCCGCGCGGATTTTACAACTTGCGGCAGGAACATCTGGCCGGATCCGAAGAGATCGCCAACCACGTTCATGCCGTCCATCAGCGGACCTTCGATGACGTGCAGCGGTCGGTCGAAGCTTTGACGGGCTTCCTCTGTGTCTTCCACCACATAGTCGTCAATGCCGTGGACCAGCGCATGCTCAAGACGCTTGGCAACGTCCCACGTCCGCCAGGTGAGATCGGCTTCCTTCTTCTTGCCCCCCTCGCCTTTCCAGCGCTCGGCTGCGTCCAGCATGCGGTCCGTCGCATCAGACCGGCGGTTCAGAACAACGTCTTCGCAAAGCTCGCGCAGTTCCGTATCGAGATCGTTATAGACCGCCAGCTGGCCGGCATTGACGATGCCCATGTCCATGCCGCGCTTGATGCAGTGATAGAGGAAGACGGAGTGCATCGCCTCGCGCACGGCCTCGTTGCCGCGGAACGAGAACGACAGGTTGGAAACCCCGCCCGACACATGGGCATGAGGCAGGTTCTCGCGGATCCAGCCGGTCGCCTCGATGAAGTCGACGCCGTAGTTGTCGTGCTCCTCGATCCCGGTCGCAACCGCAAATATGTTCGGATCGAAGATGATGTCTTCCGGTGCAAAACCTGCCTTTTCGGTCAGGACCTTATAAGAGCGGGCACAGATCTCGGTCTTGCGTTCAAAGGTGTCTGCTTGGCCCTGTTCGTCAAAGGCCATGACCACGACGGCTGCGCCGTAGCGCCGGATCAGTTTGGCTTGCTCCAGGAACGCCTCTTCGCCCTCTTTCAGGGAGATCGAGTTGACCACGCCTTTGCCCTGGATGCATTTCAGTCCGGCTTCGATAACCGTCCATTTGGAGCTGTCGATCATCACTGGCACTTTGGCGATATCGGGTTCAGCTGCCACAAGATTGAGGAAGGTGACCATGGCGTCTTCTGAATCCAGAAGCCCCTCGTCCATGTTGATGTCGATGATCTGGGCGCCGTTCTCAACTTGGCTCCGGGCAACGTCGAGCGCGGTGGCGTAATCGCCTTCCTTGATCAGCTTACGAAACCGGGCGGAGCCAGTGACGTTCGTCCGCTCGCCGACGTTCACAAAATTGACTTCCGGCGTCAGCGTAAAAGGCTCGAGACCCGACAGGCGCATGAACCGAGCGACTTCCGGGATCTGCCGCGGAGCCTTGTCCTTGACCGCCTCAGCGATCGCCTTGATGTGGGCAGGTGTGGTGCCACAGCACCCACCGACCATGTTGACGAGACCGGCGGAGGCGAACTCCTCGATGAGGCTGGCCATATGTTCCGGGCTCTCATCATATTCGCCAAACTCGTTTGGCAGGCCAGCGTTTGGATAAGCGCAAACAAGCGTTTCGGCGACGCGGCCGAGCTCATCGACGTGCGCCCGCATTTCCTTCGCGCCGAGGGCGCAGTTGAGGCCGATGGTCAGCGGATTGGTGTGGCGCACGGAATTCCAGAAAGCTTCCGGTGTCTGACCGGACAAGGTCCTGCCCGAGAGATCGGTGATCGTGCCGGAAATCATCACCGGCAGTTCCCTGCCGATCTCCTCGAACACTTCCTCAATGGCAAACAGCGCAGCCTTGGCATTCAGCGTGTCGAAGATGGTTTCAACGAGAAGAATATCCGCACCACCTTCGATCAGACCGCGCACGGCCTCTGCGTAGGCGATCCGGAGATCATCAAAGCTGACGGCCCGGTAACCGGGATTGTTCACATCCGGTGAGATGGATGCAGTCCGGTTGGTCGGCCCTAGTGCTCCGGCGACATAGCGGGGACGGGACGGGTCTTGAACTGTTACCTGATCGCAGGCTTCTCGCGCCAAACGGGCGCTTTCCAGGTTCAGCTCATAAGCCAGGTCCTCCATGCCGTAATCGGCCTGGGCGATGGTGGTTGAGGAAAAGGTATTGGTTTCAACGATATCCGCGCCCGCTTCCAGATAGTCGACATGGATCTGGCGGATGGCGTCCGGCATTGTCAGGCTGAGGAGATCGTTGTTGCCCTTGACGTCCGACGGCCAGTCCTTGAAACGCTCACCGCGATAGGCTGCCTCGTCCAGTTTGAGCAACTGGATTTCAGTCCCCATGGCTCCGTCCAGCACGAGGATGCGGGATTTTGCGATCTCCTGAAGGCGCGCGAAGGCGTCAGACTTGGTCACGGGGATTTCCTACCTCTTGGCCATGGTCCCGGCTTGAGGCCGGTACGGCTGTTTTTTGACATTGCCGCACCGGACTTGCTCCGGGCCGCGTTATTCCAAACTCGTGAGGTCCCGGTTCAAGACCGGGACAGTCGTTATACTAATGCCGCCCCCGGACCTGATCCGGGGCCCTCATTTCTCAAACTCATGCGGTTCCGGGTTACGGCCGGGGTGACAGCGTAAGGATTTGTATTAGGCCGCCACTTTCTCGGTGCCTTGCTGCCCCATGCCGAGCATGTGGCAGATCGCGTATGTCAGATCGGCACGGTTCATCGTATAGAAATGGAAATCCGTCAGGCCGCGATCCACCAGATCCATCACCTGCTCACAAGCGATGGCAACGCCGACGAGCTTGCGGGTTTCCGGATCATTCTGCAGACCGGCAAAGCGCCGCGCGACCCATTCGGGTATCGAGGTGCCGCATTTTGCGGAGAACACCATGGTCTGCTCAAAATTATGGATCGGCAGAATGCCGGGGATCACCGGGATATTGATACCCGCCGCCGCAATACGGTCCAGGTAATCATCAAACAGATCGTTGTCGAAGAAGTACTGGGTGATGATCCGGTCCGCACCGGCATCAACCTTGCGCTTCAGATTGTCGATCTCTTTCTGCCAGCTGCCACTCTCAGGATGTTTTTCCGGGTAGCCGGATACTGAAACATCGAAATTGGCGATCTTCTTGATGCCTTCAACCAGATCGGTCGCGTAGGCATATCCCTCAGGATGCGGCTCATAAACCGCGCCGATGCCCGCAAGCGGATCACCGCGAAGAGCCACTAGGTGGCGCACGCCAAGCTCCCAGTAATCTTTAACAATCGCATCGACTTCGGCTTTCGGAGAGCCGACACAAGTCAGGTGTGCCGCCGGTGCGAGATCGGTCTCATTCAAGATGCGCTCAACGGTCTTATGGGTCCGCTCGCGGGTCGATCCGCCTGCACCATAGGTGACCGAGACAAAGGATGGATTGAGCGGCGCAAGGCGCTGGACCGTTTCCCAAAGTGTCTCACCCATCTTCTCAGACTTCGGGGGGAAGAACTCGAAGGATGCGGTGATCGGTGTCTGGGTAGCACCTCGGGACAGTCGGGATGACAAAACAGTCATATCAGGCAACCTCTCGGGAAGAATTCTGGGCAGGCACGTCGGTGATGATCCGCCGATCACGGGCCAACCAAAGGGTAACGGTCAGTTTGCTGTCATCGGCCTCGCCAGGAACGAGGTCGGTTGTTTTTTCAAGATCGAGATCCAGCGCATCCAGCCAGCGCTCCATCTGCTCGCTGGCAAAGCCGAGGCGGCGGTGGGCATGCCGGTCCCGCAGGAATTCAAGCTCATGTGGCGCAAAGTCGACAATCAGAAGGCGCCCGCCGGGGCGCAATGCCCGCGCAGCTTCTGCAAGCGCCCGTGCCGGATCATCCAGGAAGTGCAGCACCTGGTGGATTGCGACCACGTCGAAGGATTTCGGCGGCACGTTCAAAGCGTAAACATCGCCATGGCGAACCTGGGCATTGTTCAGGCCTGCTTTCGACAGGTTTGCCCGCGCAACGGACAGCATGTCATGGGAGGCGTCGACACCGAGCGCTGAGACGTACTGATCTGCAAAGACCTCCAGTAGCCGGCCTGTGCCTGTTCCAAGATCAAGAAATGTCTGGAACGGCGCATCGCCAAGCGCGCTGCGCATTGCAGCTTCAACGTCGGCTTCCAGCACATGCAAGGAGCGCTCCCGGTCCCAGGTAAGCGCGCGGCCAGCAAAGAAGGCAGCAGCCTCTTCCGCCTTGGCTTTACGGATGGTTTGAAAGCGTTCTTGATCAGCCGCCAAAACGGCGTCCTCATTTGAGATCCGAGCCACGACATCGCGTGCCAACGCGCCCTCGGGTCCGTCCGACAGGCGGTAATAGACCCACGAGCCTTCCGGGAAGCGTTGGATGACGTCGGCTTCAGCAAGCAGTTTCAGATGGCGGGAGATGCGCGGCTGACTCTGACCAAGGATAGCAGTGGCGTCCTTCACGGTTAGTTCGTTTTGCGCCAGCAGAGCGATCAGACGGATCCGCGTTGCCTCCCCCACTGCCCGCAAGGCGGCCAGGGTCTCGTCTACTGATAGGGTGTTCCGCTCGGTCATTTACTCACCGCCAATGTCAATATAAAGATATCTTTATATCAATCACGCAGACGATGCAAGCCCAGCGACCCAAATGCGTCACACTCTTGTCCCTGAGCGACAATATTGGCAAATCATCAGTTAACGGGACTGCTATCGCGCAGCTGCCGCTTCTTCGCGCAGCCACCCCAGAAAGGCGCGCGCCAAGCGCTTAGGCCGTTTGCGTTGAGATACAATGGCGCCAAAACCATCCTTGATCAGCTTGAACCCAAAGGGCGCCACAAGACGGCCATCTGCCAGCTCCTCCGCCACAATGCGCTTTTCCACCAGGGCAGCCCCCAACCCGGCCAAAGCCGCCTCGATCACCAGAAACGTATGCGGATAGGCGGTTGTCGTTTCCGAGACGACTTCAACACCGGCCAGGGTCTGATAAGCGCCCCACACATCGCCGGGCAATTCCTGAACGCAGCGGTTTTTAACCGTCAGCACGCGCTCTTTTAACTCAACGCCGAGACCGGGCGCATGGACAATACCGAAGGCAACATCACCCAGAATTTCAATGTCCGTTCGGCCGCCGAACTGCCAGCGCAAACGGTCCCACGTCAGGATGGCATCCATCTGCTCTTCCGGCAGCCAGTGTTTACCCGTCATCCGGAAGTTAACCTGTGCATCGGGATTCCGCTGATAAAACCGCGGCAGGCGCGGCATCAACCAGCGCATGGCAAACGTTGCGCTGATTCCAATGTCGAGGGTTGGACTGTCAGCAAGCTGCGTGAGCCCCCGCCAGGCGGCCTCGATCTCCTGCAACGACCCGCCTACCGCCTTTGCAAACGTCTCCCCTTCCGGGGTCAGGGCCACCCCCTGCCCGTCCTTCCGGAACAAGGCGACACCCGCCTGCTCCGCCAGATGGGCGAGCTGCTTGCTGATCGCGCCATGGGTCCGGCCAAGCTCATCTGCAGCGGCACTCATGGATCCGAGCCGCGCCGTCGCTTCCAAAGCTGGCAAGGCATTCAAGGGTGGCAGCCGTTTCATCTCAGTCTCTCACTTCGCGAAATATGTTCTTTTTCCTCACAATAGACTGACAACTTCTCCTTCGACCAGGCGATATTTTTTCGTGATAGTGAAATCATTCCGCTCTTATTCCGGACAAATACCGTGAAGACACAAAAGCTCATTTTCAAACCCATTTCGACGCCGCAAACGGCGCGGGTTATTTCCTTCCCCAGTCAAAACCACTGCCTTAAGAGATTTTCTCACAAATACCGTTTGGCAAAGTGGTTGCACGACAAAACCACAAAAATAAAGCAATTCCTGCAATTGGCCTCGGAGAGACAACACTTGCTCCGGGAGGAACCCGATAGTGTTTTGGCTGATCTTGGCCTCACCCGCACACAGTTGCATTCACGCAAGTTCCTAAAGGCCGAGCTGACACGCGTTGATGAAGCACGGCCGAATGCTGAGATCTTGCAATTTGAAATGCCTGCAAATGCGCTTGTTTTCCGGCGAAACCGATCAAACAGTTAAGCCCGCCGAAAACTTCAGCAAATCCATTTGACCGCTCACCACGCCCGTCTTCACGCGCGATGCGTGTTTCTCGTACTTTAGCACGAGACGCGCGCATTCAGTTGCGCCTAACTTAATTCGCATTAGTATTATTCACTAACATCAAAACTGGGAGGCACGGTTCTATCCCGCTTGCCCGTCACTGTGTTCAACCGGCTGGAGGAGAGCCTGAGGTTGGAACGCGGGAGGGCACCCTGCGCGGGGCAAACAATAAATTCGTGAGGGAGGAAACAATTCATGAAACGCTTTATCGGCGGGGCATTGGCACTTTTTGTCAGCGCACATCTGGCGACAGCCGAGCCAATTTCGGCAGACTCCATACGCGCTGCCACCGGCGGCATCAACACGGCAACGATCATCGATAACGACGCGTCAGACCAAAATTGGCTCAACTATGGCCTGAATTACGCCGAAACCCGATACTCTCAACTCGATACAATCACGGCCGACAACGTCGGCGAACTCGGATTGGCCTGGTCCTACAATCTGGAATCCCGCCGCGGTGTTCAGGCGACACCGATCGTGGCTGATGGTGTCATGTATGTCACCGCATCCTGGTCCGTTGTTCATGCGCTTGACGCCATCACAGGAGAAAAGCTTTGGGTGTATGATCCGGAAGTGCCCGGAGAATATGCCGCCAAGGGATGCTGCGACGTCGTCAACCGGGGTGTCGCCATCTATGAAGGCAAGGTCTTCGTTGGATCCTATGACGGCTATCTGCATGCCCTGGATGCTGCCACCGGCGAGCTACTCTGGAAGATCGACACCATTGAAAACCGGGATATGTCCTACACCGTGACCGGGGCGCCACGGGTCGTCAACGGTAAGGTCATCATCGGCAATGGCGGCGCCGAGTTTGGCGTGCGCGGCTACATCTCAGCCTATGATACAGAGACCGGAGACACCGTCTGGCGCTGGTATACGGTGCCTGGCGACCCGGCCAAGCCTTATGAAAATGACGCCATGAAAATGGCGGCGGAAACCTGGGATCCATCCGCCAAATATTGGGAGGCAGGCGGCGGCGGCACGGTTTGGGACGCCATGGCCTATGATCCGGAGCTGAACCTTCTTTACATCGGGACGGGCAACGGATCGCCGTGGAACCAGCATCTGCGTTCACCGGCCGGGGGCGACAACCTGTTTCTCGCCTCCATCGTCGCGCTCAATCCGGACACCGGTGACTATGTCTGGCACTATCAGAACACGCCGGGGGACACCTGGGACTATACATCCACGCAGCACATCATTCTTGCCGATCTCGAGATCGACGGCGATACGCGTCAAGTGCTGATGCAGGCCCCGAAGAACGGCTTCTTCTACGTGATCGACCGCACCAACGGCGAATTCATTTCAGCAGAACCATTCGTTGAGACGACTTGGGCCAAGGCCTATGACGCCGATGGCAGGCCTATCGAAAACCCGGATGCCCGTTCCAAGGACAAACCTTTTGAACCGGTTCCATCCGCTTACGGTGCGCATAACTGGCATCCCATGAGCTTTAATCCGGATACCGGGCTTGTTTATATTCCGGCCCAAGGTGTGCCGCTGGTGCAGTCGACCGATCCGAGTTGGGAGCTCAATTCGCATAAGCCCATGTCGACCATGTCGGGGGTTGGCTGGAACCTTGGGTATCTCTTCAATGTGGTTGCGCCACAAGCAACGCCTTTCGGACACCTTCTGGCCTGGGATCCGGTGAACCAGCGGGAGGCCTGGCGCGCGGAATATGTTTCGCCCTGGAATGGCGGCACCCTGACCACGGCCGGCAACCTTGTGTTTCAGGGAACCGCTGATGGCCGGTTCATTGCCTACAATGCCACGAACGGAGAAGCACTCTGGCAGGTTCCCATGACATCCGGCGTCATTGCTGCGCCCATGACCTGGGAACACGACGGCGAACAATACGTCACGATTGCAGCCGGCTGGGGCGGGGTCTACGGCCTGATGCAACGGGCCACCGAAAAGGTTGGGCCGGGCCGGGTCTTCACCTTCCGGATTGGTGCCACCGAAGAGATTCCAACAGCGGAACTGTCAACCCGCACCGAACTCGTCTCCGGCGTTCCTTATGACCCGGAACAGGTTACAGCAGGGCTGGCGACCTATGTCTCCAACTGTCTCTTTTGTCACGGTGTGCCGGGGGTCAATAATGGCGGTGCAGTTCCAAACCTTGGCTACTCAGCTCCAGAAGTCCTGACCAATGCGGATGCCTGGGTCCTGCAAGGAGCCGGACTGCACAACGGCATGCCGCGCTTTGATGCGCATTTGACCGATGCCGACGTTCAAAACGTGCTGGCGTTTATCCAGGGCACAGCCGACTCTTTAAGGGCTGCGGCGGCAACCAAGGCGCAGTAGGGTTTAGGTACACCGGCCGAAAGGCCTTACAGCAAATGAAAAAGGCTCTGCGGATGTCTCCGCAGAGCCTTTTTCTGTAAGCGCTCATCCACCGTCAGATCGGGTCATCCTGACCGCTGTCCCCATTGGCTTCTTCGTCCAGCATCCCGGCCATTGCAGCCGCGCCCGCAGCAGCCTTGGCCGCTTCCGGTGAGATCTTGCCGTTGGGGTTATCGTCCTCATCATCTCCCGCACCGGCAACGCGGACCGTGACCTGGCGATGGGCAAACCTGATGCCGTTTTCTTCGAAGAGATCGCGCAGGCCGGCGTAGATCACTTTCCGCAATTCAAACTGCTTGCCGGGTTTTGCGGTGAACTTCACCCGGGCGATCATGGCCGAATCTTCCATGGACATGATACCCTGGGATTTCAGCGGCGCGAGGAACATCGGCCCATAATACTCATCCTCAAGAAGCCGTTGACCGAATTTCTTGATGATCTTGCGCATCTTTTCGACATCCGTGTCATAGGTGACCCGGAAGGCGAGTTTCATGATGGCCCAGTCGCGTGAGAAGTTCTCGACCTGCTGGATTTCGCCAAATGGGATGGTGGTGAGCGCCCCGCGATGATGGCGCAGCTGCATCGAACGGATCGAGATTTTCTCGACAGTCCCCTTAGCGCTGCCAATGTCGATGTACTCGCCTTTCCGGAAGGCATCATCGATCAGATAGAAGGCACCGGAAAAGATATCCCGAATGAGGGTCTGTGCGCCAAAACCGACCGCCAGACCGACAACACCGGCACCGGCGAAGAGCGGCGCAATATTGACACCCAGCTCAGCCAGAACAACCATGGCCGCAATCACCACGATGGTGATCAGCAAGAAGTTCCGGAAGATCGGCAGCAGGGTCGAAATCCGGCTTTCACCGGCCCCGCCAATTTCAGCTTCTTCGTCTTTCTCCGCTGGAGATTCCTTGGCGATCTGACGGTCGATCAAGATCTTGACCGCCTCATACGCCATGTATCCAAGGAACATGACCAGCAGCACCTCAATGAAGGATCCAATGATTGACCCTTCCCCGGCCATGCCGACACCCCAAAGAGACGTCAACAAGTCCAGTCCGCCGAAGACAACTAGGATCGCAGCGCCGCGATCCAACAGTGCACGGAACGGGGATCGATCGGCTTCGCGGTCAGCAGCTTCAGCATGCGCTTGGGCCAGAGTGCTTTCCGGGTCCTGCTCAGCGCCCTCGCTCTCTTCCGCCCGCTGAATGTCTTCCGCAATCTTCGCTTCGGCTTTGGCGGTATCAAGACGCGGCAACAACACACGGTCGATCAGAAGGATAAGCAGCCCATAGGCAACGGCTGCCACCAGCAAAACCTGGATCGGAGCCCCCACAAGTCCTGTTGCGGACGGCAAGTCCAAAAGGATCCGAAGAGCAGAAATTCCCCAGGCAATCACGAAATAGATAACGGCGATGAGATGCCAAACGGCGGCGAGCACCCGGCGCCACATCGGGGCTTGGTCACCTGCACCTCCGCGGATCAAGCGCGCTATCACCGCTCGATACGCCACGGCAATCACGCACAGGATAACCATTGACAGACCAGACGCTGCAATGAGCGCCAGTTTGTGAATGTCCTGCGGCAGACCAAGACGCTCCATCCAGAGGCAGAACGCGATCGCACCTATTGATATGCCACTGCCGACCAGCAAGAACCGGTAGAGCCCCTTCGCTTCCCTGTTGCTCAGTGCGACCAACCGATGGCTTTCCGCATCCGGGGCCAGCAGGTTCATCCATATGATCCGCAGTGCCATGAAGGCGGCGCTCATACTGAAGGCGACGAGGGCGGTTTCATTGGCAGCTTCCAGACCAGTGCCAATCAGGAGATAAACAACCGTCGCCACGGCAAAATAGAGGACCACCCCGGCGATCATCAAAATCGCCCGCAAATACAGATAGATGATCTTGTCGGAACGAGTGTAGACGTCGGGTTTATACATTCCCGCGAACTGCCGCCGCCCCCAACGCGCCAGCAACGTCGAGGCCGCAAGACCGAAGAGAACCGCGATCACGACATCGATCAGCGCGGATGATATCCAGCTCAGTCCTTGGTCTTCACCTTGCGAGCGAAGCGTATCGACCATCGCAGCGCGAATATTCGGGATCTTCTGAACGATTGTTTTTAAAGTGTCGCGGGCACGGACAGCTTCATCTGCAAACTCGTCCATAGACTCCATCATCGCGCCGCCGCCCTCTTCGGCGCTGACACCGCCTCCCTCAGAGGCAGGTTCTGTGTGTTTTGCGGTCGTCTCCGCAGCCTTTTCCTTTGAACCGCCGCTGACCACGGACAATAAGCTCGCAGGTCCCTGGGCGTGGGCATGATCCGGTCCGATGCTTAAACTCACAAACAGCATGCTCAGGACGGCAACTGCGAGGATCGGAACGCGGCCGAAAAAAGCGCGCATCGCTGGAGGCAGCTCATGTTGCATTAGTTGATGGACGGATCTGCGCATACCCCTTGGCCCCGCTCTTTGCAGAATCTGTTTCGCCCTGTAAAGCACGGTTCCGCTAAGGAAAAAAGGCACCTCGCACGTTAGATGTGCACGAAAAAAGCCCGGCGCAGAGGCCGGGCTTGATGTCTTGCGCAATCTGCCTGGTCAGATCACTTCAGAACGTTGTAGCTCCAATGGGCGATTTTGCGCTTGGCTTCTGCAACAGTCATGCGCTCATAAAGGTTCATCGCGTTGCTGCGGGTCTCAGGCGTCAGGCGATGACGCCACGGGCCGATGCTCAACAATGACCCGACGGTGATCGACGAAAAGCCGGAGGCTTTTGCGAGAATGACAAACGGCTCCGGGTCCGGACGCACCATCCAGTGGCTGGCTTCCTCAACGCCGCACCGAACCAACCACGCGAAGGTGGCGACGGCTTCGGCGAACCTGTCTTCGGACGCGAACCGGCGCAAAGCGGCTTCATTCACCATGCCCTTTTTCGCCAGGAGAAGAATGCGGCTGCGGGCTGTTTCAAAATCGTACCGGCCCAACCAGTACTGATTGGACATGCGCCGCGCGGCAATATCGGCAGCCTCATTCAACTGCGCGGTTTCACCGGAACGGCCGGATGTCTGCAATTTCTTGCGGACTTCATCGCTCGCGATGGAAATCAGGCTGGCAATCTGCGCTTCAGCGAGATCCGGCCGGTCGCTCAAGCTTAGCTGAAGCGTTGCGTCGGCAGCGGAATCGGAGATGAGGATCTCGATGGCAGATCCAGACAGGCTGGCGCCTTCGTTGCTGGCTATCTTGCGCTTGACCTTCAGATCACCGCGCCGGACTAGGATTTCGCTAACGTCAGCGGAGAGCACTTCACGTTGTGCAATTGCGTAGCGGTGATCGTTGCCTTGCTCTTCTGCAATTGACACCAGATCAGCATCGCGCAGGACGGTTGAGCGCACGAGGATCGGTTCGGACACCTCGATCACATCACTTGCAAGACGCCGGATGGTCTCTTCCGGACCGCGGCGCAAGGTGCTCATCTGCTCGGCGACAAAACAGCGGACTTCAGATTCCACCATGTCCACCAATCGTAGGAGCACGGAGTCGTAAATATCGACCTGTTCGTCAGAGCATCTGTCGGATGTCAACGCAAAGAGCGTTGCCACATGGCGGGCCAGTTCAGCCCGGCGGGCGCTTGCTGCTTCCCCGGTCAGCTCCGAGAAGTTCACCAGTTCTGTTTTCAACGCTTCACTCATTTTCATTACCAGATTGAATCTTACGCCGGTCTTCGGCTCTGGCCACAAAATGAATTGGAGATTTAAAGAAGACAAAAACAGGTATTTGGAGAATGTAATCGTGTTTTTATAAATTTTACGAAGAATTCTAACTAGATTTGCCAGTTACTCTACATTCCATTGTTTTTTATGAATTTATCGGATCTGGCATCCCGTTTCGGCGCTCTTTTAAGGTCAAAAATTCAAGTATTAAATTTTGTTAGCTGGGCGTATTTTTGTCTTGGCCAAGCCTCGTTTTCGCGCCGAATGCCCCAATTCTTTTACCGGAGTATTAATTCGCGTTGCCCTGGTGGGCAGGTCCGAAAGCGGCGATGCATATTACAAAACTCCCGTGCATATGCCGCTTCCGTAGCTTCAATAGATATTCCGGTTTTTTCTTGCGCCAGACTAGGCCGTGTGGACGAATTGGAGACGTGTTTCGTAAGACAAGTGCCAAGATATGACGGCGACGGTCCTGTAGAGCGTATCGATATACGGTCAAGGGACCGGCGGTGCCAGATCGCTGGCACTCGTCTCACCCTTTGGGCCGGGTTTTGCATTGCTCAATTCCAGCGCAAATCCCGGCGAAATGCATCTCCAATTCGTCCACACGGCCTAGCGCTATGCGCTGCCACACCTTCAAACGAAAAACCGGCGCAGAAGCTGCGCCGGCCTAAATTTTCAATAAGAATATCGCGCGTTATTCGGCGGCTTGGAGGAAGTCGCCGCTTTGATGATCGCCATCATTGCCGCCGTCTTTGCGGGTATTGAGCTGTTCAAGCACCACACGGCGTTTGTCCGCGGCCTTTTCCAGGTTCGCTTCCTTGACCGGGCCAAACCCGCGGACCAGATCCGGCACCCGTGCCAACTCTACGAGGAGACCGTAATTACCGCTCGGCAAACGGGTGATGATCTCCGCAATGTCCTTTTCGTACTGAGCGATTAGGGCCCGTTCTGCACGGCGCTCCGCGGTCCGTCCAAATGGGTCGTACCATTTGCCGCGCATGCCTTTGAACCCGGCAAGGAGTTTGAACGCGGTAAAGATCCACGGTCCGAATGCCATCTTCTCCGGGCGTCCGGTTTTCGGGTCTTTCCGGTGAGCCAGCATAGGCGGGGCCAGATAGACCTTTAGCTTCTTCGGATCTTCGAACCGCTGCACGATCTTTTCCTTGAAGGCCGGATCGGAATAAAGACGGCCGACTTCATACTCGTCCTTGTAGGCCATCACTTTATAGAGCAGATCAGCAACGGTTCTGGAGAGGCGCATTTGCCCCGGGCCATGAGCTTCATCCGCTGCCTTCACTTTTTCAACGAGATCCCGGTAACGGGCCGCATAGGCTTCGTCCTGATACCGGACGAGCTCGTCGGCATTGAACGCAATCTTCTCATCCAATGTGAACGTGCGCGGTTTTTCGCTCGCTGGCAAAGCCTTCAACAACAGCTCTGCGTCAGCAGCCAGAACACGGCCGGCGCGGAACGCCTTGATGTTCCCGGCCACAGCTGCCCCGTTCAGCTGCAAGGCTGTTTCAATGGCATCGCCGGAAACCGGCAGGGCGCCTGATTGGTAGGCCATGCCCACGAGCAGCATGTTGGCAAAGATCGCATCGCCGAGCAACTTTTCGGCAATTCCGGCCGCATCCATCGCGAGATACGTGCCGGACGCTGCCTTCAAGGCGGCGTCCATCTTCTTCTCATCGAAGGACAGGGTCTGCTTCAGGACAAACTCTGCAGTCGGGGCAACCTTGGTGTTTGCCACTGTCACGGTCTGGCCACGGTGGGCGAGTGCCAGTTGTTCCGCATTGGTGGCAACGACCATATCACTTGCGATCAAGAGATCGAGGCTTGCGGCCGGCACCCTCGGACCTTCAATCGCGCGGTCAATGGATGCAAAGCGAACGTGGGAGGTTACCGGTCCGCCCTTCTGTGCCAGTCCCGTCATGTCCAGGGTCGAGGCCTGCTTGCCATCGATATGCGCCGCCATTGCTAGAACAGCACTGATTGTGGTGACGCCCATGCCGCCAATGCCGGCAACCAACGCGTTCTGCGTCCGGTCCAGCGCCGGCAGAACCGGTTCCGGCAGCTGTTCGATGAGCACGTCGATATCCACGTCAGCCTTTTTCGGCTTTTTGAGCGCCGCACCGTCGATCTCGACAAAGGACGGACAGAAACCCTTGATGCAGGAAAAGTCCTTGTTGCAGCTGGACTGGTTGATCACACGTTTTTCGCCAAACGGCGTTGCCAGCGGCTCAACTGACAGGCAGTTGGACTGGACCGAGCAGTCACCGCAGCCTTCGCAGACGCGATCGTTGATAAACAGGCGCTGATCCGGATCCGGGAACAGTCCGCGCTTCCGGCGGCGCCGTTTCTCGGCTGCACAGGTTTGATCGTACACGATTACGGAAACGCCGTTGAAGGTCTGCAGATCCTTCTGCACATCCATCAATTCGTCGCGATGATAGACCTTTGTTCCGGCTGCAATTGGTGACCATGATCCGTAAGCATCCGGATTTTCGGAGACCACCGCAATGCGTTCCACACCTTCTGCTTCCAGCTGACGGGTAATCTGCGGAACACTGAGCTGGCCATCATGCTTCTGACCGCCGGTCATGGCCACGGCGTCGTTATAGAGGATCTTGTAGGTGATCGGCACTTTGGCCGCGAGCGCCTGACGGATCGCAAGGATACCGGAGTGGAAATATGTTCCATCGCCGACGTTTGCGAACACATGGCTGTCGCCCGAGAACGGCTGCTGACCAACCCAAAGGACGCCCTCTCCGCCCATCTGGATCTGGCCTTCCGTGGTCCGGCCTGCCATTTCGGTCATGGCATGACAGCCGATGCCCGGCATCGACCGGGAGCCTTCCGGCGTCTTGGTCGAGGTTGAATGCGGACAGCCGGAACAGAAGTAAGGCACGCGGGAGGCGCGTTCTGCATGGCCTTGGGCCCACATGGCCTGCTTGGTCATGCGCGCAGCAACAGCCTGCATTTCTTCGGTGACGGCATCTGCCGGCAGCCACTTCATCAAGCCTTCGATGAGCTCGGCAACGGAAATCTCGAGAACATCCGAGAGGAACGGCGAGCCATCCGGGCGGCGTTTGCCCCAAATTTCCGGACGGCTCATATCCGGCCAGTGATAGGAAATCTCCTTGATCTGCGGTTCCATGAAGGCCCGCTTGTGCTCCACGACCAGCAGTTTCTCTGCGCCGCGGGCGAAATCCCGCAGGCCAAGCGGTTCCATCGGCCAGGTCATTGCAACCTTGTATATACCGAGGCCCAGCGCTTTGGCCTTGTCTTCGGTCACACCCATGAGATCGAGCGCCTGAAGCAGGTCGCGATACGCTTTGCCGGAGGAAACAATGCCGAGTTTCGGATTTTGCCGGGCACCGAAGGTCACACGATCCAGGCCATTCGTGCGGACATAAGCCTGGGCAGCCGGGATCCGCAGCTCGCGCACCAGGCGCTCTGTTTCCAGCCTGTTGCCGAGCAGCAAGTCGCGGTTCTGATGGTAATCCTTGCGCGGATCGCCTTCCAGCGGGCGAACCATCCGCAGACGGTTTGGCGACACGTTGATTGTGGCGGACGCATCCATCGTGTCGGCCACGCAGATCAACGCCGTCCAAAGACTGGAAAAGCGGGACATCTCAAGCCCGTGCAGACCATAGTCGAGCACGTCCTGAATGTCCGCAGGGTTGAGAACCGGCATTTCGGCATGTTCAAAGAAGAATTCGCTCTGCGCAGGCAGAATGGAGGATTTGGCGAGGTGATCGTCACCGGCCAAAGCCAGAACACCTCCGTTGCGGTCCGTGCCAGATGCGTTTCCCTGACGCAGCGCATCACCGGCCCGGTCAACACCAGGCGCTTTGCCGTACCAAATGCCAAAGACGCCGTCATATTCTGTAGGCCGTCCGACACCGCCCTCACCGCGCAGTTTTTGACTTCCCCAAACTGCGGTCGCGCCAAGCTCCTCGTTCACGCCAGGCTTGAAAACAACTTCAAGGTCCTTCAGGTGCCGGTGGGCGCGCTCCAACTCAGTGTCATATCCAGCCAGCGGCGACCCGCGGTATCCGGAAATGAAACCACCGGTTTTAAGACCTGCCTGCCGGTCCAGGCGCGCGCGGTCCAGAGCCAATCTGACCAGCGCCTGAATGCCTGTCAGATACACACGACCGTCCGTCGCGGTGTATTTGTCTTCAAGGCTGATTTCGGACACAAGCACATCCATTCGGTATTCTCCTCCTACGCCCCCAGGGCGGCCCTCTGCGGCGAACTGCCATTTCCGATTAATATCGTCCTTTTCAGCAGCGATTTCTGTGCTATCGTCACCGCAATTCGTCACTAGGCAGCATAAAATTTCCGAAAATGACCCAATGACCGAAAAGAATCTTCTGGACCCGTCTGACATCCGTGTTTTGCGCGTTTTGCAAAGGGATGCCTCCCTTTCAATCGCAGAAGTCGCCAAAGAGGCTGGCATGAGCCAAACCCCTTGCTGGCGCCGCATCAAGCGGTTGAAGGAACAAGGCATCATCAAGCAAATTACCGCGATCATAGACCGCGAAGCTGTGGGCCTTGGCTTTGTCGCCTATTCCTTCGTCAAGCTTGCCGTTCCCAGCCGCGAAAACATGGAAACGTTTGACAAGCTCGTCCATCACTGGCCGGAAGTCGTCATTTGTGAACGTATCACAGGTGCTGTCGATTACCTCATCAAGGTGGTCACCGATGACATCAAGACCTATGATGACTTCCTGCGTCTGAAGCTTCTCGATAATACACTGGTATCTGATGTTCAGTCACGTATCGTTGTCAACACGGTAAAGGATACCGCTGCACTGCCTCTTCGCGAGAATTGAGACGCGCTGTACCTTACAGCCTCTTCAAAATTCACTGTTTGTTTGGCTATTGCATGGGACAGTAAAACTTCCCGTTTGCTTGTCAGAGTGTGACTTGAAGAGGGTTTAGGCGTGCTTCGGAATATCGGTCTGTTTTGTATATGCTGTCTTCTGGCTGGGATGTGGCACACATCGGTGGCAGCCCGTCCTCTGATCATTGCCGCCAATCCTCAAGCGCCGTTCAAATATGAGGCGGGCGGACAAGTCCGCGGCATCGACATTGAAGTGATGGACGAGATCCTGCGCGAACTGGCGATTGACTATGAGGTGCTGCTTATCGAATCCGACCAGCGCCTGCAGGTCGAGGCCAAAGCCGGACGGATCGATGTCCTCCTCCTGTATTCGCAAAACGAAGAACGCCGCACATTTCTCGAATATCCAAGCGAAAGCTACATCGATCTGGACTGGAATTTTTTTATCAGGGCGGAAGATCGCGGCAAGTTCACGTTTTCCACGTTCGATGATCTGCGCTCAATGACGATCGGTGCAACGCACGGAATTTCCTACATCCCGGAATTCTGGGACGCAGGCCTCCAGCTGCAACTTGTCTCAGAGAATTCTCTGCAGATCGACAAGCTGCTCGCAGGCAGGATCGATGCCGTTCCGATGAACACCATCTCGACATTGCATCACGCCCACATCGGCGGCTATCGAAACCAGATCGATTTCCTTCCAAAGCCAATGAAGTCGAAGGCCTATTACAACGTCTTCTCGAAAGCCTCGACGCATCCGGATATGAAAAAGCTAAAGGCCGAGTACGACCGGATCATCCGCCGCATGAAAGACGATGGGTCGATCGACCAAATCAAGACGACCTATATCGGGCCTTCAAGTTAAATACGGAACGTCATTTCTTTTGTGTTTGAAACCGGGCTGGTGAGACGCCGTTTACGTCCGCAACAAGAGGTTTGTTGGCAATCATATCGGCCATGATCTGGCCGGAGACCGGTCCGAGCGTAAAACCATCATGACCATGGGCGAAATTTAGCCACAGCCCCTTCACGGACGGGGATGGTCCAAGGACCGGAAGAGAATCCGGCACACAGGGCCGGCTTCCCACCCATGGCTCCTCATGAAGCGCGCGTCCGAGGGAAAAGATCTCTTCTGCCCTGCGCCGGACCTGTTTGATGATCTGCGGGTTCGGCGGCGCGTCGCGCCCTGACAGCTCCACTCCCGTCGTCAGCCGGATGCCGAAGTCGGTGGGTGTCAGAGCAAACCCGTTGTCGATGTCGACGACGGGCCGAGACAAGGATGCCCCGGAGAGTGGCCTATAATGCATGTGATAGCCGCGCTTGACGGCCAGCGGATACTGCTCGCCAAGTTTCTTTAGGACATCCATGGACCAGGCGCCCAGGCAGACGACGACATTGCGGGCAAACACGGGCCCACGTTCTCCCTCGAGGTTCCACCCACCCCTCTGGCGGATCAGCTTCTTGGCGTCCGCCCGAAAATAATGACCGCCATTTTGGATGTATCCGCGCCAAAACGCATCGACGACAGCAGCCGGGTTGGAGACCGACCAGCTTTCGGTCCAATGCACGGCTTTCATGCCTGTAAGCTTCAACCCAGGTTCCAGAACACCGGCTTCTGCGCTATCCATTTCTTTGTAATCGACGCCGTAGATCCGGGCATAGTACCGGGACACATCATCTGCATCAAAACTGGCTGGCGTTCGGTACAGGTGCAGCCAACCACCCTTCCGGTAAAACCGGCCCGCATTTGACTGCTCTGCAAGATCAAGATGCGCTTTGACCGCCTGTTGGCGCAACGGCATGATGGCCCGGCAATATGTCTCTGCCGCCTCGCCGTAACTTGCCTGGACATACTGCCGGATCCACGGGAGCATCTTCGCCAAGGTAAGCGGTCTGTACGAAAATGGTCCGCCAAGGTTGAAGGATGACTTCAGAAATGCCACCGGATTTTTCGGCAGGCCTTGCGGTACAAACCCATTGTGCTGGACGACGCCTGCGTTGCCTGCAGAAGCTTCGCCGCCCGGATGTTTCCGGTCGATCAAAGCGACATCCAGGCCAAGGCGGCGCAAATGCGCCGCGGTCGAAACCCCAACAATCCCGGCTCCCAGGACCATCACATCAAATGTCTGCATCTGTTTCGAAGTTGTCATGGCCCATGGTTCAACGGCAGGACGCCATCGTGATTGGCAAGTCCGGTTAAGTTCCCTTAAAAGATCCGCAAGTCCCTGCCCACACGCGAATTTTTCAGGAGTAAAGTTTAAATGATTCGGATGCTCGCGGTAGCTGTGGCATGGATTGGCCAGCATGGTACGGCCGCTTTGGCTGTGAGTATCTTCATCGGCATGGCGCTACCAGCCCTTTCGGAACATCTGCGCCCGTATCTCGGTGTTTCGGTGTTCAGCCTGCTGGTGCTGGCTTTCTTGAGGGTCGATATCGAAGCCATCAAGCTGCGCTTAAAACGACCGACCCTTCTCCTTACCGCACTCGTTTGGATGATGCTCGGTGTGCCGCTGATTGCTTTTGCGGCCGTTCAGCTAATTGGCCCGGAAACGCTTGGACCTGAGCTTGTTCTGGCCTTGTTTATCTCAACGGCCGCCCCGCCGGTCATGGCGGCACCCGCCTTTATTTATCTCCTCGGCCTGAATGGAACGCTTAGTCTTGCGCTTTCCGTTGCGGCCCTGATCATCACGCCGCTTTCAGCACCTTTCATCGGCGAGTTGATGCTGGGAGATGCCTTGCCGCTGAGTATTGGGGGCCTGGCCGCGCAATTGTCATTTCTGCTGGTTGGGTCGTTTCTCACCGCGATGGTCGTCCGCAAGATTGCCGGACAGGAGCGCATTACGAATGGTGCAAACATGATCAGCGGCTTGAATGTTATCCTCCTTTTGATCTTTGCGATTGCTGCGATGGATGGCGTCGCGGCGAGTTTTGCAGACAAACCTACCTTTACCCTCGGCTTGACCGCGATCACTTTCTGCCTCGCTTTTGCACAGATCGGGGTGACACTGCTCCTGTTTTCGCCCGCAAGCCGAGAAGATGCCTATGCCATTGCTCACACTTGCGGCACACGGAACATGGGGCTGATGGTTGCCGCCTTTGGCGGGACGCTGCCAGAGCTCACGTGGCTTTGGTTCGCAGTCGGACAATTCCCGATCTATATTTTGCCGATGGTCCTGAAACCGTTTGTCGGATGGTTTTGCGGACTAAAGCTGAAATCTGTGACGCCGCAGACCTGACAGACCTGAAGGCCAAAGGTATCCTTGTGAAGAGATCATAAGGAGACCGGTCATGCGCTTCTACCAACTGCTTGTTGCTTTTTTTGTTTTCATAACAGGCTCAATGTCGGCAGCCATTGCTGGCGATCAGGCCCGTTTGGATATTCTCGGCTACTCTGAAGATGGCCGTTACTTTGCCTTTGAGCAGTCAGGAATTCAGGACGGCTCCGGTTTTCCCTATTCAGAAATATTCGTGATCGATGTCCATGAGGACAAATGGGTGAGCCCGTCTCCGTTTCGCCGCAGCGATGAAATCGACGACAGCAACGGCTACAATCCGGTGTCTCTCCTGAAGGCTGCCCGGGCCGCCAACAGGGCCGCTGCAGACCCGCGTCTCAATTCCCTGGGTATTGACGGCCACGGACTGACAGTCGGCAGCAATCCGATCACGGAAGTCTCCGCCAATCCTTTCAACATGAAGGTCAATCTGCGGCCCGTCGTCCCCCCAATCGATGAGCCGATGGAGATCCAGTTGATGGAATTTCCCCTGCCCGACGACACGTGTGCCAGCTATGGCGCGGCCACCAAGGGGTTCCAGCTCAACACGATCTATGGCGGAGAAGCGCGCGTCCGGCATCTGGACAAAAGCCTCCCGAAAAGCCGCGGGTGCCCGATCGGCTACCGGATAGACAAGGTCGTCAGCTATTTCCCGGAAGACAAGCCACCTGTCATCACGGTGATCGTTCACATGGCGACCCACGGCTTTGAAGGGCCTGACGGCCGGTTTCTCGCCATCTCCGGACGGCTGTGAACAGTTAAACCGATTAGGAGCGAGCTCTTTGACTTGCCGGTCTGCCGGACACGTGGTAGCGCGGCGCCAACAGTCTATGACCGGCGTTGCCGCCGCCCGCAGGAGATCCGTAAATGCCGCGCGAGATTATTATTGCACCGTCCATCCTTGCCTCTGACTTTTCCAAGCTCGGCCAGGAAGTCCGCGATGTTGTCGAGGCTGGAGCAGACTGGATCCACCTTGACGTGATGGACGGCCATTTCGTTCCCAACATCACTTTCGGCCCGGATGTCATTGCCAAGATGCGCCCGCATACAGACAAGGTGTTCGACACGCATTTGATGATTGAACCTTGCGATCCGTACCTGGAAGCCTTTGCCAAAGCCGGGTCGGACATCATCACCGTGCACGCAGAAGCAACAACGCACCTGGACCGGTCGTTGCAGGCCATTCGCGCTCTCGGCAAGAAGGCAGGCGTGTCGCTCAACCCGGCAACGCCGGAAAGCGTTTTGGAGTACGTGCTCGACCGGCTCGACCTGATCCTTGTGATGACGGTGAACCCGGGCTTCGGCGGTCAGAAGTTCATTGAAGCCATGGTGGAAAAGACAGCCCGGATCAAACAAATGATCGGCGATAGGCCAATCGATCTGGAGATCGATGGCGGCGTTACGCCCGAGACCGCTCCGCTGGTTGCAGCAGCAGGTGCCAACGTCCTCGTTGCCGGATCTGCCGTTTTCAAGGGCGGTACAGTCGACGCCTACAAGTCCAACATCGATGCAATCCGGACTGCGGCTGCAAACGCCTGACAGAAGCAAAAAACTCTTCGCCAAACACCTTTTGATCCGGCTATCCCTTCGGCTAAGCTGAAGTTCAAAGTCTGGGGGTGTCGTTTGGCACATATGCAACGCAACATTGGTCTGCTTGGCCTGACGTTTGTCGCGATCAGCGGAATTCTAGGGTCAGGCTGGCTTTTCGCACCGCTTCTGGCAGCCCAGGCGGCGGGTCCCTCCGCCCTACTTGCTTGGGCCATCGGCGGCTTTGCCATGCTGCTACTCGCAGCAACCTTTGCGGAAATCGCCACGATTCTTCCTGTCGCCGGCGGGATTGGCCGCGTCCCGCACTTTTCACACGGCTCCGTCGTCTCCATGACGATGGGGTGGACGGCCTGGGTCGGATACAACACAACTGCAACCATCGAAGTAGAGGCTGTGCTTCGCTATTCCGCCAGCCTGGCACCTTGGCTTTATGTGGGCGAAGACAAGTTGAGTACCGCCGGTCTGGGTGTCGCCATGCTGCTGCTGGCGGTGTTTACGGTCCTTAACGCATTTGGTGTTCGCTTTTTCGCGCGGATCAACACGACGCTTACATGGGTCAAGATCGTCGTTCCGGCCCTCTTGGCTGCTGCCATTCTGACATCGGAATTCCGGTATGCGAATTTCACCGACTACGGCGGGTTTGCCCCGGAGGGTTTGAAAGGCGTCCTGTCGGCGATTTCCACTGGCGGCGTTATTTTCGCGCTGATCGGCTTCCGGCACGTCATCGACATGGCCGGCGAAGCCCGCAATCCGAAGGTCAATGTACCGCTGGCGTTGATCTTGTCACTTGTTGTTTGCCTGTTGATCTATGGCGGGCTGCAACTCGCCTTCCTCGGCGCGCTTGATCACAGTCAACTTCAAAATGGCTGGCCTGCGTTGCATTTTTCGGGCGAACTCGGGCCTATGGCGGCCCTTGCAACGGCGGTCGGAGCGCTCTGGATTGTTTCAATCCTCGACACAAGTGCGCGGATTTCCTCCTTTGCCTCCGGTCTTGTGTCCGTCGGATCAAACGCACGGCTGGGGCTTGCCATGGCGCAGAACGGCCTGTTCCCAAAGTTCATGGAAACCCTTTCCAACAGGGGTGTTCCCCTTTTTGCGCTACTGGTGAACTTTGTCGTGTCAGCGCTGTTCTTCATCGCTCTGCCTTTCAAAGAAGTACTGGCACTCAACACGTCTTCTATCGTGTTGTCGTTCGTGGTCGGGCCAGTCGCGGTCCTCGCGTTCCGCCGGCTGCTCCCCAACACGCCAAGAGCCTTTGTGCTTCCAGCTGCTCCAGTCACCGGCTGCCTTGCCTTTGTTGTTGCCACTCTGATTATCTATTGGAGTGGCTGGAACACTATGTTGCACCTCGGGATTTGTCTTGTTCTTGGTATCCTCCTGCTGCTCTATCGCGGTTATCGGGTGGGAATGGCTGAGCTGGACTGGCGTGAAGCGAGCTGGCTTGCTCCCTATTTTGTTGGGATTGCCGTGCTCTCGTATCTTGGCTCCTTTGGCGGCGGTTCAGGTCTGCTTCCGGTTGGCCCGGACATAGCAGTGGTCGGACTGTTTTCGTGCCTGATTTACGTTCTCGCAAATCATCTCCGACTTCCTCAGTCGAAATTCGAACGCTATATGGCAGAAGAAAAGGCGGATGAGGTCGAGGAATACGGCCCGATTGACAGCGACGCCTATAACGGGCCGTTTCGAAAGACCTGACGCGCGGATGAACCCGTGCGCGATCCTCTCAACACAATCCATCCCCCCAAACACGACCCACCCGAAACGCTAGCTGTACCGGCGGCTCACAGCCGAGTCGGCAACAGGTTGGGTGAGCCGCTCCATCAAGCCTTCGGGGTAGAGTTCGATCTGTTTGGCCTTCAATTCTGCAACCGACATCCATCTGGCAATACACTCGGTTTCGTCATGCTCCAGAAAAGGGATGGCATCTTGCCGGTAGAAGCGCCCATCTGAGAAATGCGCGTGGCACAAGAAAACGATCTCATGGCCGGTTTGGCCGTAGTGTTCGTAGATGTTTTCAAGGACAAAATGGTCGCTGCCCAAAGATATCCGCGCACCGAGTTCTTCCAGAAACTCCCGCTGCAGTGTATCGCGCCAAGCTTCGCCGAATTCAACCGTTCCGCCCAAGGGGCGCATGCCTTTTACATTTCCATGATCGTCATAGATTTCGGTCAGCAGCAGAACGTCATCTTGCCAGATGAGCGCCAGAGCTTTGACAGTGATGAAATTGGCGGGTCGCCAGATGGTCATGAAGGCCTCCGACACCAGAAATGGGTGAGTTGCGCAGTAATCAGTCATATTCCCCGCTCCTCTGCAAGCAAAAACGGCGGCTTTCCATTGAAGGGCCCGCCGCGCTCTGCTATCCCGCAGCCAACACTTCCCAAGACGAGGACTGAACCTGCGATGATCCCGCGCTATTCCCGCCAAGACATGGTCGATATCTGGTCTCCGGAGTCGAAATTCCGCATCTGGTTCGAGATTGAGGCGCATGCCTGCGATGCATTGGCGGAGCTCGGCGTGATCCCGGAAGACGCCGCCAAGACGATCTGGGAAAAAGGTGGCGCCGCGACCTTCGACATCGACCGCATCGACGAGATCGAACGGGAGACCAAGCACGATGTCATCGCCTTCCTGACCCACCTTGCGGAGATCGTCGGGCCGGATGCCCGCTTCGTGCACCAGGGCATGACCTCGTCGGATGTTCTGGACACCTGCTTCAATATCCAGCTGGTCAAGGCCACCGATCTTCTTCTGAAGGACATGGACGAGCTGCTCGCCGCCATCAAGCGCCGGGCATTTGAGCACAAAGACACGGTCACCATCGGCCGGTCCCACGGCATCCATGCCGAACCGGTCACTTTCGGCCTGAAAATGGCTCAGGCTTATGCAGAGTTCGACCGCTGCAAGGCGCGCCTTTTGAATGCCCGCGAGGAAATCGCCACCGGTGCCATCTCCGGCGCAGTCGGCACCTTCGCCAACATCGATCCGCGCGTTGAAGAACATGTTGCCAAGGCGCTTGACCTCAAGGCCGAGCCGGTGTCTACCCAGGTGATCCCGCGCGACCGCCACGCGATGTACTTCGCAACCCTCGGCGTGATCGCTTCCTCCATCGAGCGTCTTGCGACCGAAATCCGCCACCTGCAGCGCACGGAAGTTCTGGAAGCGGAAGAATTCTTCTCCAAGGGCCAAAAGGGCTCGTCCGCAATGCCGCACAAGCGCAACCCGGTCCTGACCGAAAACCTGACTGGTCTTGCCCGTCTGGTGCGCATGTCCACCGTGCCGGCCATGGAGAACGTGGCTCTCTGGCACGAACGCGACATCTCGCATTCTTCCGTTGAGCGCATGATTGGCCCGGACACGACCGTTACCCTCGACTTTGCCCTTGCCCGCCTCACCGGCGTCATCGACAAGCTGGTGGTCTACCCGGAGCGCATGATGGGCAACATGGACCGTCTCGGCGGTCTCGTCCATTCCCAGCGGATCCTGCTCGCCCTGACGCAAGCGGGCTCCTCCCGTGAAGATGCCTACCGCCTTGTTCAGCGCAATGCGATGAAGGTCTGGGACAGCTATCAGGTGTCCGGCGACGCCAAGGTCGACTTCCTCACCGAGCTTCTCAACGACAAAGACGTCCGCAACTACCTGTCCGAAGAAGAAATCCGCGACCGCTTCGATCTTGGCTATCACACCAAGAACGTTGACGTGATTTTTGAGCGGGTGTTCGGGGAGAGCTGACCGCACGATCCTGTGCCGCCCCTGCGCAGGCAGGGGCTCGGGACCTTCAAACGGCTGTCAGGGTTCCTGTCTATCTTCCCGGGTTACTGGATCCCTGCCTTCGCAGGGACGGCAGGGTGTAAATGGGGCAATCATTCATGAAAATTGCGGTTGTTTCGGACATTCACGGCAATGTACTGGCACTGGAAGCGGTGCTGGCGGATCTTACCGGCGAAGCTCCCGATGTGGTCGTCAATCTTGGCGATTGCGTCTCCGGTCCTCTGTGGCCGGAGGAGACGGCTACAATCCTACGCGAAACCAAGTGGCCGACGGTGCGCGGCAATCATGATCGGATCGTCCTTGAAAATCCGATTGAAAAGATGGGCCCGACGGACGTCTTTACAGCCGAACGGCTGTCCCGCCAAAGCCGTGACTGGCTGAAGACGACACAACCGACCATCCGGTTGAGTGATGACGTTTTCCTTTGCCATGGCACTCCGGACAATGACGACCGGTATTTGACCGAAAAGGTGGAGGGCCCCAAAGGTCATCTGCCGGATGAAGAAACGCTGATTGCTGAGCTCAAGGGCGAAACATCCCCGATCATCTGCTGCGGTCACACCCATATTCCGCGGGTCATTCATCTTCATGAGACGAGGCAGACGATCCTCAACCCCGGCAGCGTCGGCTTGCCGTCTTATGAAGACGACCACCCGAACCGCCACACAATGGAAGTTGGCAGCCCGCACGCGCGGTATGCGCTGATGACCAAAGGTGCATCCGGATGGAGTTTTCAGGAAAAGATCCTGCCTTACGATTGGGAAGCTGCGGCACTAGAAGCGGAAAAGAACAAGCGCCCAGGCTGGGGGCGCTCATTGCGCCGCGGTTTTTACGGGCCTTTGTCGTAGGGTTTTAATCGCTCGACGCGCCATAGCCCTTCGGATTCTTGCAGGCCCAGTTCCAGGTATCGGAGCACATGTCTTCAAGGCCCCGTTCAGCGGTCCAATTGAGCTTGTCCGCCGCTTTGTTTGTGTCGGCATACACCTCGGCGACGTCCCCGGGACGCCTCGGAGCGATTGTATAAGGGATCGCCTGGTTTGACGCCCGTTCAAAGGCTTTCACCATCTCCAGAACGCTGTAGCCGGTTCCGGTCCCCAGATTGACGGTAAAGCTGTTGTCCGTGTCTGTGAGCGAAGCCAGGGCCTCATAGGCGCGCAGGTGCCCCTCCACCAGATCGACCACATGGATGTAATCGCGGACGCCGGTGCCATCGCGAGTGTCATAGTCATTGCCAAAGACAGAGAGTTTTTCGCGGCGACCGCTGGCGACTTGTGAGACAAACGGCATCAGGTTGTTCGGAATCCCTTGCGGGTCTTCCCCGATCAGGCCGCTTTTGTGGGCGCCGACCGGATTGAAATAGCGCAAGATGCCGAAGCGCCAGCTCGGATCGCTCGCAGAGACATCGCCCAGAATTTCCTCAATCATCAGCTTTGTGCGGCCATAGGGGTTGGTGGCGCTCAGCGGATGATCTTCCGTCAAGGGCAGGAACTTCGGCTCGCCATAAACAGTGGCCGAAGAGGAGAATATAAGCTGGCGCACATTGCACGCCTCCATCGCGGCCAAGAGCTCGAGGGTTCCGGTGATGTTGTTGGCATAATAGCTGAGCGGAACCTCTGTGGACTCACCAACTGCCTTTAACCCGGCAAAGTGAATTACGCCTGTGCAGTTGTACGTCCTCAGCACTCGTTCAAGCGTGGCACGGTCCCGGATGTCGCCCTCTTCATGAGCAACTTCCTTGCCCGTAATCGCGGTAATCCGTTTGAGGCTTTCCGGGCTGGAGTTGGAAAAGTTGTCGAGCACGACGACATCGTGACCTGCTTCCAGAAAGGTCACGCAGCAGTGGGATCCGATGTAGCCTGCGCCACCGGTGATCAGGATCGTCATGTCACTGTTGCCTTTCCCGCGTGCCTAACGCCTATAATGCCAACGACATATTTGCTGATAAGACCTTCACGTTTCCTTACGCGCCCCAACGCCCATCATGGCAGGAGCGCCAGATCGCTCACCGCCATGAAATGCGGATTGCGCAGATCGTCTTTGGTCGCGCCCTCGGCAAGTCTGTAAACGAAGATCTCGCCCGTTTCTGCCAGAACCACATGGCCGCCAGCAGCCCGGACCACCGCATCGCCGGCTGCAATGTCCCACTGCATGGTCGGTGCCATGCGCGGATAGAGATCCGCCCGCCCCGCAGCAACCCAGCACAGCTTCAACGACGAGCCGACACAGACCTTCTCGGCGACTTTCAGCTTTGCGATCAGCGCTTCGGTTTCTTCCGACAAATGCGAGCGGCTTGCCAAAACACTCAATCCCGACTCTGGCGGCTTTCGAACAGAGATTTTTCCAACATCAACGATTTCGCTGTCTGAAACCTGCCCCTGAAAGGCACCCTGCGCTTCGCCACCCGGCAAGGTGCCGCCCCAGTAGATCTCCTTCAGCGCGGGCGCGTAGACAACGCCAAAAATCGGCGTTCCCTCATCGATCAGCGCGATATTGACCGTGAACTCACCGTTGCGCTTTACGAATTCCTTGGTGCCATCCAGAGGATCAACAAGGAAATACCGGGCGCCGCCCTCTGGTAACTTTCCGGCTTCGACGGATTCTTCGGCCACCACCGGCACATCCGGAAAAAGACCTGCAAGTCCTTTGAGGATCACGTCCTCTGCCGCCTGATCGGCGACGGTGACCGGGGACCCGTCCCCCTTGACTGACGCGCTGAAGTCTTCGGCATAGACCTTCAGGATCTCAGCCCCGGCAGCCACTGCCAAGTTCAAGAGTGATTCCACCTGGCCATCTGCGGTCCCGGTCATATGCTTGAGTTCGCTCATCGTTGCGCCGTGTTGATTGAAAGATGCCGCTCTTGTGGAACAGCTTCGTCTCCGGCGCAAGGGCACAGATACTTGCGAAATGTTCTACGAGATCCACACCTCGTTGCCCCCGCTAATGTCGTCCCGGACGCAGCAGAACGGAGAGCCGGGACGACAACAGTGACGTCGCTCGAAAGCGCAGCTGTCTCAGGGCGCCGTGGCGCCATGATGTGTGACTGCCGAGGTCACATTCGCGCCTGCTTATTTCAGCCATTTGATCCATGTCGTGGACCGCTTCCAAAGTGGGCTGGCAGACTGTCATAAATTGCAGTGCGGTTGGGATCAGCAATAGAGGGGCTTGAGGATCAATCGATGCACGAAATGTCGTTATGCGAAAACATACTCGGGATCTTGCTAGACGAAGCGGCCAGCCAGAACTTCTCTAAGGTTGACCGAGTTTGCCTGGAAGTCGGCCTCCTGTCGGGCGTTGAGCCGGAGGCCCTGCGGTTCGGCTTTGATGTGGTGACCCGCGGCAGCCTTGCGGACGGTGCCCAGCTGGACATCTTCGAGCCGGAAGCAACCGCCACTTGCGCTGCGTGCGGCGCGACAGCTGTCATTCAAGACCGTTTCGATCCCTGCCCGTCCTGCGGCTCGCACGTCTTGCAGGTCAAGACCGGGGAAGAACTGCGGATCAAGGAACTGGAGGTCTCGTAATGTGTACGGTTTGCGGCTGCGGGAGCGGTGAAACCCAGATGGAAGATGGCACGAAACACGCACATGGGCATCATGCTCACCATCACCATCACTATGGAACTGGCGATGCCGGAGCCTCGGTCGCCGGAATGAGCCAGTCCCGCCTGATCCAGCTGGAACAGGATATCCTGTCGAAGAACAACAGCTACGCGGATGCCAATCGCCGCTATCTTGCAGAGCACGGCATGTTCGCGCTGAACCTTGTCTCAAGCCCCGGCTCGGGCAAAACCTCGCTTCTGGTGGAGACCCTCAAGAGGCTCGGCAAGACCCGTGACTGCTATGTGATCGAGGGCGACCAGCAAACCACCAATGATGCCGACCGGATCCGCGAAACCGGCGTCCCTGCCCTTCAGATCAACACCGGCAAGGGCTGTCACCTGGATGGTCACATGATCGGTCATGCGCTGGAGCGGCTTGCCGCGCAAGACGGCGCTTATGTCTTTATTGAAAACGTCGGAAACCTTGTCTGCCCGGCGGCCTTCGATCTTGGCGAGGCCCACAAGGTCGCGATCCTGTCGGTGACCGAGGGCGAGGACAAGCCGCTGAAATATCCGGACATGTTTGCCGCAGCTGACGTCATGCTCTTGAACAAGACGGATCTCCTGCCCTACGTCGATTTCGATGTCGGAATTGCCACCGAAAACGCCCGGAAAATCAATCCGGAGATCAAGGTGCTCACGGTCTCCGCGCGGTCCGGAGACGGTCTTGAGGACTGGATCGACTGGATCGGCACCGCCCGCGCAAGGCTTTTCGCCGGATACGCCGCAACAGATGCCGCGGAATAGGAGCCGCCCATGTGTCTCGCAATCCCTGCCAAGATCACGGAACTTGACGGCGACGACATGGCCGTCGTTGCGCTTGAAGGCATCAAGAAACGGATTTCGACCGCGCTGGTCGAGGATCTCGCCGTTGGCGACTACGTTCTGGTTCATGTCGGCTATGCGCTTCACAAGGTCAGCCCGGACGAAGCGGCCCGCACGCTTCAGCTGATGGCCGAGGCCGGTGTGCTTCAGGACGAACTCGACGAGATGACAGGAGCGGACCAGTGAAATATGTATCCGAATTCCGCGACAAGGATCTCGCGAAATCCGTTTCCGCTGCCATCCGGCGCGAGGCTGATCCGGGCCGGAGCTACAATTTCATGGAGTTTTGTGGCGGTCACACCCATGCTATCTTCCGTTATGGCGTTCAGGACCTGATGCCGGACAACGTGGCTTATGTGCATGGCCCCGGCTGCCCTGTCTGCGTGCTGCCCGTGCGCCGGCTGGACGATGCCGTGGAAATCGCCGAGCGGCGCAATGTAATCCTGTGCACCTATGGCGACATGATGCGCGTGCCGGGCACGAAACAGCGCAGCCTGATCCGCGCCAAGGCCGACGGGGCAGACATTCGCATGGTCTATTCCACTCTGGATGCCCTGAAGATTGCCCGCGACAATCCGGACCGTGAAGTCGTCTTCTTTGCCATCGGCTTTGAAACCACGACACCGCCGACCGCCGTTGCGATCAAACAGGCCAAAAAGGAAGACCTCACCAATTTCTCCGTCTTCTGCAATCACGTTCTGACGCCCCCCGCGATTGCCCATATCCTGCAGTCGCCCGATGTTCATGACCTTGGTACCGTGGAGATCGACGGGTTCCTGGGGCCCTCCCATGTCAGCTCGGTGATCGGATCAAAGCCCTATGAGCCCGCCTCGGAGATTTTCGGCAAACCGGTGGTGATCGCGGGCTTTGAACCCCTGGACGTTATGCAATCGACCCTGATGCTGATCCGCCAGATCAATGAGGGCCGCTTCGAGGTCGAGAACGAATACACGCGCGTCGTGACCCGTGAGGGCAATCTCAAGGCTCAAGCCCTGGTCGAAGAGGTATTTGACATCCGCGACGCGTTCGAATGGCGCGGGCTCGGCACAGTTGCCAAGAGCGCCTTGAAGATCGGGGAGGCCTTTACCGCATTCGATGCCGAACAGCGGTTCGAGATCTCGCCCAAACAGTCGCGCGAAGTGAAGTCCTGCGAGTGTCCCGCCATCTTGCGCGGCGTGAAAAAACCGACCGACTGCAAGCTCTTCGGCACGGTCTGCACGCCTGACACGCCGATGGGGTCCTGCATGGTGTCGTCGGAAGGCGCCTGCGCGGCCTATTGGACCTATGGCCGCTTCCGGACCAAGGCGGCCCGGCCGCAAAAAGAGGCCGCGGCATGAATATTCAGGATCCGACGTTGCCTGCACGCACCGGCAGCATCGACATGGCCCATGGCGGCGGCGGCCGCGCAACGGCTGAGCTGATCGCGGATCTCTTTCAACAACATCTGACCAATCCGATCCTGGATCAGGGCAATGACGCGGCCCTGTTGCCACCAGCGGCCGGGCGGCTTGTCATGTCGACGGACGGTCATGTCATCTCGCCGATCTTCTTTCCGGGCGGCGACATCGGGTCTCTTGCCGTTCACGGCACCTTGAATGATGTCGCCATGGCAGGCGCCAAACCGCTCTATCTCACCGCCGGTTTCATTCTGGAGGAAGGCTTTCCGCTCGCCAATCTGGAACGAATCGTCATTTCGATGGCGCGGGCAGCGGAGGCGGCAGGCGTTCCGATCGTCACCGGAGACACCAAGGTTGTCGAAAAGGGCAAGGGCGATGGTGTCTTCATCACCACGACCGGTCTGGGTGTTGTGCCGGACGGCGTTCATGTCTCGGTCGAGCGCGCGAATCCCGGCCAGGCGATCCTCCTGTCCGGCCCCATAGGTGATCACGGCGTTGCAATCCTCTCCAAGCGGGAGAACCTGGAATTCGAAACGGAAATCCGCTCCGACAGCGCCGCGCTTCACACGCTTGTTGCCGATATGATTTCGGTAGCACCAGGGATCGCAGTCCTTCGCGACCCGACCCGCGGCGGTTTGGCTGCAACCTTGAACGAGATCGCCCGCACAGCCAAGGTCGGTATCCATCTGGAAGAAGACGCTATCCCGATCAAGCCGGATGTGAGGGCTGCGTGCGAGCTGCTCGGGCTCGATCCGCTTTATGTCGCCAATGAGGGCAAACTGGTGTGCTTTTGCGAGCCTGGCGATGCTGATACGGTGCTGGCTGCCATGCAGGCTCATCCGCTTGGCCGGGATGCGGCCATGATCGGAACGGTCACCGAGGACGATGCCCATCTGGTGGAGATGGAAACGGAAATCGGCGGCGTGCGTGTGGTCGATTGGCTTGCGGGCGAACAGCTGCCCCGGATCTGCTGACAGGTGGGCCGGTGACCGTGACCGCAACACATGTCCGGATAAGGGGCCTTGTGCAGGGCGTCGGCTTCCGGCCCTTTGTCTGGCATCTGGCACGGGAAGAAGGCCTGACGGGCCATGTTCTCAATGATGCGGACGGTGTGCTCGCGGAAATCTTTGGTGCAGCTGGCCGGCAACAACGGTTTTTGGACCGGCTCCGATGCGAAGCGCCGCCGCTTTCTGAAATTGTGAGCGTCGAAACAGCAGTTCTTGCGGAGCCCTTTGGTCCACCGCCACAAGACTTTCAAATTGTCGAGAGCGTTGAAGGTCCGGCCACCACCGGCATTGTCCCGGATGCTGCCACCTGCCCCGCCTGCCTTGCCGACATCTTTGACCCGGCGAACCGGTGCCATGGCTATGCCTTTACCAATTGCACCCATTGCGGGCCGCGCCTCTCCATCGTGACATCCATTCCATACGACCGGGCCAGCACCTCGATGGCTGCGTTTAAAATGTGCCCGGAATGCCAAAGCGAATATGACGATCCGGCGGACCGGCGCTTCCATGCGCAGCCCAATGCCTGCCCGGCCTGCGGCCCGCAGCTCTGGGCCGAAGCAAAAGAAACGCGGATTGAAACGGCCGACCCGATCCGCTGGGCAGCATCCCGGCTGGCGGCAGGTGAGATCATTGCCTTAAAAGGTCTTGGCGGTTTTCATCTGGCCGTCGATGCCACGAATGATGCGGCTGTTGCCCGGCTTCGGGAGAAGAAAAACCGGCCGGACAAACCGTTTGCCGTGATGGTGCGCGATCTAGCGCAGGCACGGGCAGTCTGCCATGTCAGCGTTAGGGAAGCGGCACTGTTGGAGGACCGCACTGCGCCCATTGTGCTCATGAAAAAGCGGGCAAAGTCCGCAGAGAAGCCTGCGCTTTCCGGACACCTTGCGCCGGGCCTTGATCAATGCGGCCTGATGCTGCCGGCAACGCCGCTGCATCATCTTCTGATTGCAGCGGTTCCGGGCCCGCTTGTCATGACTTCCGGCAATCGCTCGGAAGATCCGCAAGTCACGACCAACGAGGATGCGCGACGCAATCTTGGGCGGATTGCCGATGGGTTCCTCATGCATGACCGGGAGATCGTCAACCGGCTGGATGACAGTGTGATGCGGGCAGATCGAGGCGGGCCGGTGATCCTGCGCCGGGCAAGAGGCCATGCCCCTGTGCCACTGGCGCTGAACAACGGTTTTCAAACATGCCTTTCGGTGCTTGCCATGGGCGGTGAACTCAAGTCGACCTTCTGCCAGCTGAGGCAAGCAAGCGCCGTTGTATCCCAGCACATGGGCGATCTGGAGAGCAGGCCGGTTCTGGAAGACTATGAAAGGACCCTCACCCTCTACCGGAACCTTTACGATTTTGAACCGGACCGCATCGCTGTCGATCTCCATCCCGAATATGTCTCAACACAAGCCGGGCGGCGGCTGGCGGCGGACCTGCACATTCCGCTGATCGAGGTCCAGCACCATCATGCGCACCTTGCCGCTTGCATGGCTGAACACGGCTTGCCCCCGGGCAGCGATCCAGTGATCGGCATTGTTCTGGACGGCTCCGGTCTTGGCAGTGATGGCACGATCTGGGGCGGAGAATTTCTTGTCGGCGGTTATGAGGGCTTTGAGCGGGCCGGCCATTTTCTTCCCGTTGCACTGCCCGGCGGGGCGGCCGCCGTGCGCGAGCCCTGGCGCAATCTGGTGGCGCATCTGCGGGTGGCGTTTGGAGCGGACTGGTCCCATTTGAGTACCAACTCGTCCCTCCGGCCCATCTTCCCCGGCAAGACTATGGACGTGATCGAACACATGATCGACAGCGGCCTCAACACGCCAATGGCCTCTTCTGCCGGACGGTTGTTTGACGCTGTTGCCGCTGCCCTTGGGATTTGCGCCACGCGCCAATCCTATGAAGGCCAGACCGGCGCTTTGTTGGAGGCTCTTGCCCGGCCTTATCTACAAGGCGCAACCGCCTACCCGGTCGGTATTTCGAGCGGCATGCCGGGGATCTTGTCCTGGGAGGTGATGTGGGACGCTTTGTTGAGCGACCTAAGGCGCGGAACTGCCCCCGGTTTGATCGCAGCCCGGTTTCATCTAGGGCTCATCAAGGCAATTAGCGCCCTTGCAACGCGCCTTGCCGGGGACCGGAATATCAAGAAAATCGTCTTGTCAGGCGGCGTCATGCAAAATGCGATCCTTGCCGATGGGCTTTACGAACAGCTTAAGGCACACGGGTTCGACGTTCTGGTTCCCGGAAAACTGCCCGCCAACGATGGTGGGCTGTCGCTTGGTCAGGCGGCGATCGCGGCGGTGACATAATCTCAAGCCGCGCTACGCTCAATCACGCCGCAGCGTTAAACCGGCGCGACAGTTCCGCTATGTGGGCAGGGCTGACCTCACAACACCCGCCGACGATCGTGGCTCCGAGATCAATCCAGTCTGCCACGTGACCCGCATAGACCTCAGGTGTCAAATCAGTGCGCGCGGCAAGCTTGGAAACGCTGCTGCCCTTCTTGAGAAATTCCGGTTTGATGGCCGTAAACCCGTTGGCATAGGCACCGGTCTTTAGGCCCGACTGTCCGAGAACGGCCATGCCCCTGGTCACCGCCTCCGGCACCGAACAATTGATCAAAACCGCCTCTGGTCCGAGTTCCTTGACAACTTTCACTACTTCTTGCAGCGGCTCACCGGACCGAAGGGCACCCCCGTCCTGATCATCGACGGTCAAAGCGATCCAGACCGGTTTGTCGTGCCTGAGGGCAGCGATCAGGGATGCGCGCGCCTGTTCGATAGAGGCGATCGTCTCAATCAGGAAGACGTCGACGTAATCCTTCTGAACCCGGCAGATTTCGTCATAAAGATCGATGGATTGGTATTCCGGCGGCGCCCCGTCATGGCTGTACGACCAACCAAGCGGACCAAGACAACCGGCCACAAGACCGCTGCCATGCGCATCCCGCGACTGACAGGCAAGGTCGCAGGCAAGGTGATGAAGCCGCTCGAACTGATCATCCAGCCCATTGGGCCGCAGCCGGTCGCGGTGAAGCGTGTAACTGTTGACGGTCGCGACATGTGCACCGGCAGCGAAGAAGTCGTCATGAATAGCACGGACGAGATCTGGCCGTTCCATCATCAGCTCACAGGACCAAAGCCCGCTCGGCACCCGCCCGCTGCGCTGAACCAGTTCCTGCCCCATGCCGCCGTCCAGGATCGTGATGTTGCTCATTCTTGTCCGTTTCCAAAATGCCCTGCCCGAAAACCTGCGTTTTTCGGTTTTTGTTTTAAAGGCGCACATACACACGCGGCCAACACCTCCGCGCGGATCCAAGTCTGATCTTATCCGCAGGCGTTGTCCTACGCAGTCGAATATAGATTGGATCGGATGAAAAAAGGCTTTTACCTGTTGGTAGCAAAAAGCCCAGGGCATCTTGTTGACAGGGTTATGCCAACTGGCGATCAAACACTTCGCATGCACCAACAGTTAGCACTCTGCAGCGCAAGAGCTAGTCGTTGTAGCAACCCGGAGCGTAAGTTCATTTTTGAAGGAAAAAAGTGGTGCCCAGAGCCGGAATCGAACCAGCGACACGCGGATTTTCAATCCGCTGCTCTACCAACTGAGCTATCTGGGCGTGCTTTGATGTGGCGTGACGGTTACCCGTCCGCCGAAAGCCCGGTCCTTATAGAAGCTCGTTTGTTCCTTGTCCAGCGCCCCGGCAAAGTTTTTTCACAACTTGAGAAAATACCTGCCGGAAAACTGCGTATCACTTTCCAAACCCAACGGAAAACCAAGACTTTCAGTCACTTACGGATCGTTGCAGGCCTGGGGATACGGCGGCCCGCTTTTGCAAAATGCTGCATGAACGCGGACCAATTGCCGTTGTGAGGCGTCCTGTGCCCTCAGGTGAAACAGACGCTTCTGACTGCAGCCGTCAGTTCATCTCGCCAGCAACGATGCCGCTCGCAGACCAGCTTCCATCTACCGCATTGAAGTTGCCGATCACGCCCTCGTAGTTGGATGACGGGCCGCTGACGATAGAGGTGTTGATGGAGCCCGATCCAACACTGCCGGCCAGATTTCCGGAAAACTGGTTTCCGATATCAACGGCGCGTTCTGTGAGATCTGCTCCAAACGTACGGCCATCGAAATTGGCAATATTGGCAGATCCGGTGCGGCGACCGAAATCGACCGTCATCCGGAAGTCGCCGGCTGCAAGATACTGCGCCCCATTGTTCACAACGCTGCCGGCAGCATGTCCAACGTAGCTTGCACTGCCACTGGTTGGCAGATCGGCGGAATTGGTCACTTCGCCGGCAACCCAGGTCCCTAGATGAAACGCATCTTTCCGGCCATTGGCACCGTCCAGAACACCACCCGTGTCATCATAGGAAAGTTTTGTTCCCCAATAGCCCCATTCCAGAAAGGCACAGGTGCACTCGGTGGTTCCTGCCATGATCGCATCATCTGCGGTCTCGATCAGAGTGTTCGGCACGAAATAGGTGTTGGCATCCTGGGACGGATCCTGCTGCAAGGTGTGTCCCGCATCACTGGCAAGGACCGACGCGACACTGCTGGCTGCCTGTACCACACCTTCAAGTCCCTCATTCCGAGGCTCGGCCAGACCTGTGTAAGGTCCTGTGCCCCCTCCGCCACCGGTTGGGTATAGGTAAGGATCAGGATTCGGATCCGGTCCTGGACCGGGAACGACAGGCTCCACCGTATCGACCGTAAGGTAGGTCTCTGAATGATCCGACGCATCGCGGGCAGCATAAAGGTCGTTGCCAATAAAGGTGGAGCGATCCGTGCCGGAACCATCGCTGTTGGAACCAAACCGCACCGTGTAAGCCGCAACATCCGGATCCAGGTCCTGACTGTCACGGACGGTCAAACTGCCGCCGAGCGAATACTCAGCGCCATTGAACGTTACGGAAAGGTCAGCAGCGCTCTCGCTGGCAAACACAACCGGACCAACGCCTTGTCCCGGGAAGTTGACGCTGCTCTCCAAAACGCCCGCGGCATAGCCGGACAGTGTCCGGTCACTGCGGGTCAAGATGCTGGCATCGACGGAGCCACTGAGCCGCGCAACATGAAGGCTCGACGAGACCGTAGCCGGTGCTGGAAAGATGTCAGGCTGACTGACATAGCTGTCGTCATAGGCATCATCGAGAGCGCCGCCCGACAGGGAATTACCGAAAACAAAGCTTTGAGCATTGCCGCCAAAGAAATGTCCATCATCAGGCTCGGCGATTGTTCCGACCGGACCGCTGTAAAGCCCCGCGCTCTGGCTGCTTGCAATCCGGTGGCCTCCGCGCCGGTCTGTTTCCATCGAGAGGATGCCACTGGCCTCATCCGCTGCAACCTCTCCAACCGCCAGAGATATAAACGATTTCTGGTTTTCACCCGTCCCGTCAATGTGGAACGACCCGGCCAGATAATGAGCGCTCTCCAGGGTTGCAGGATCGCTTTCGATCATCAGAAGCCCGGTCGAACTGACATCCTGGAGGAAGCTCTCACCAAGCTCCGCGGCCGCCAATGGATTGACGAACAGCGCTTCGGTGATGAGAGGCGTGAAGGTTCGGCCGTTCCCCGCCGTGCCAAGCGAAAAGGCCAGGGTCGGGTCGGTCGCCAGATCATAGATCCGAATGGACGGTGTTCCGCTTGCATCGCCGAAACTTGAAAAATCAGTACCCACTCCACGAACGCCGACCACCATATTTTCAATGTCGAATTTGGTGGTTCCACCGGGCGTGACATTTGGCAGATGCGCGAAGGCCGCAAAGTCTTCGTGATAGTGTTGCACGCCCCACGCGTACGACGTGACGTTTCCTTCAGTTTCTGGGTCGACTGTCGACGCTACCGGAATGAAGTCAGCCTCACCGAGCTGTGCAACAACATCCTGATCTGTATAGGTCTGGGCATAGTAGTATTGCCCGTCGCCCTCGAAGGCGAACTGATAGATCTTGTTGCCCTCGACCTCCGCTTTGTAAAGGGCTGTCGCAGTGCCGGAGGTGATTTCTCCTACCGTGAAAGTGACCGGCATATCGGTGCCGCTGCTGCCACCAATCAGTCCTTGCGCTCCTGGCGCCAAGACGGTGCGAGTTGTGTCCCAGGATGGTGTGAATTCAACGCCGGCAGTCAGGATCCGCACAACGTCCGTCGTTTCGACAGTCTCCCCACCGGTGTCTCCCGTTCCGCCGCTCGTGTCTCCACCGTCCCCACCACCTCCGCCCCCGTTAGGGTTATTCCCACCGATAATTTCATCGGCAAGCTGATTGATTGTGCGTTGCTGGGTGTCCTTTTGGACTTGCAACAGGTCGGGTTCGGTCTGTCCGGGTGATCTCGGCTGCACACTTCTTGGTTTGGGCACGGGCGCAGTACGTATGTGACCAAGACGTGAATTGATATTCGGAACACCGGAGCGTGCGATCTGCCGTGCAGTTGGCGGCGTGCGTGTCCCGCCGGACTGACCAGATCCTGCAGTCAGGCCGCTTTGCGCCGAAGCCAGATCGGAAGGCGTTGTCCGCCGCACACCACCACCCTGACCGCCGGTTCCAACCTGCAGGGAATAGCCTGCAGAATAAATGCGCCGGTTCGTTCCATCTGATCCGGTGAAGGTCAACTCGTCACCAAAGAGGAGCGAAAAGACCGGGTTGTCGCCATTCAAGTTGAGATTGGCCATGCCGCCGCGAATGCCAATCGTGCCAACCGGCGTCTTGACCGATACGCCGCCCTTCTGCTTGCTGACCTTTCCGCCGACAAACCGGACGACCCCCTTGCCGAACGACGCGACAAGCTTTCCTGTTCCCGCATTTGGGTCGTAAACAAACTCATCGATCACAAGATCGGAGTTTGCCCCGACCGTGAAGGTGGATCCATCATTCAACAGCACTTGAACGAGGCCGGAACCGGACGTTTCTATGCGTTCATTGTAGAGGACGTTGTCGCCAAGCAGCTTCACCTGGCGGACAGCACCGGGCGGCGTTCCGAATGCATCTGTATTGACTGCAGCCGCCGTTCCAACGGTCGTTGCTTGCACTGTTTCATTCAAGAACAACGACAAAAGCGCTGTCGCACCAACTGCAGCCCAACGCCTATGCGCGGGAAGACTTAACTTTGATGTTGGCATCATGCGCTTCCCTCCCTGTCAGAATGCTTTTCGCAGCGAAAACATTGCGGAGACGTTTGAGTAACTGCTGAGGTCATAGTTGGAGTTTTGCCTCCGGACCTCGCCGACGAGCCCCGCCGACACGTTGTATTTAAGCGGGACATTCAGCGCCGCGCGCAGCCATCCCTCGTGATCCCGTTGTTTGACGGCGGCATTCACCAACGGGTCAGGTTCGTCATAGGCGCGGTAAATATACCCTGCTTCCAGATCAATCGACCATAGATGCGGCAGTTGTTTGACGGGGGATGCGAACTGGTAGGTTGCCCCCACCCCGCCTCCGGCTTCCCAGCTTTGTTGTGACTTGATGCGAGTTTCCTCAAAATCCGCGAGCGCAAGGACGCGCATCTGCAAGCCCTTGGTCAACTGGTGCGAGATCTTGGAGGCAAACTGCACGAAATATCCGTTCCGGTCGGACACTGTCGGGTACTCGGACGTGTCGTTGAACCAGCGCTGGCGCCACTCCAGCTTCGCATTGATTTCCGTTTGAATGTCCGGCCGGGCAACCAGCCGGGTTCCAACGCCCAGCGCGCCATTGTAGTTCGCGTGGTTCAGACGGACACCGGAAGCAACGCCGTAAATGCCAAGTTGCACATCATCAAAGTTGAAGCGCGCCATGTTGAAGGAGGGACCGAGAGTGATTTCTGCAAGACCAGTGTCGAGCCGCACCTGATCGGCAAATCGCGCGGCATAAAACACCACATCAGTTTCTATGAGGTCTCCTTGGGTTCCAAGATCATAGGACCCATAGGCGCGGCCAGCGACAAACGCATTTATATCAGCCTGACCCGTCGCGGTATCGTCGAGGATAAAGTCCCTGCCGTTCAAAGTGACGCGGCGCCCGCCGGGGGCGGCATTGGCATTGGACTGGTAGCGGGCACCAATTATGACATCCGCGCGGAACTGGGTCGGTTGCTGTTTCGACGCAATTGCTGAAAGGTAAGTTTCAACCCGTTGCTGGACCTCTTCCGGCACGTTAGGCGTTTCCAGCGTCGACTGAAAATAGTAGCGCGCCGTTTCAAACGATCCCAGACGGTAATAAAGAACACCCAGTTCCAGCTTCACGCGTGGCAGGTTCGGCGCAAAGATCAGCATGCGTTCAAAGGTTGAGATCGCAGCTTCATAGTCACCGACCATCACGGAGACCGTGGCATATTCGAAGGCAATATCGAGGTCGGCCGGCCGCTCAAGCATTTTTGCCAGAAGCACGGTTTGCCGCGCCAGCAGTGCATCTGCAGACATTTCCGGCTGGCTGCTAATGTCGGCTTCCTGAGCCTCGGCTACTGCAGAGGAAAACAGAAGACCGGCCATTATCACCAGACAAAGTATCGTATCAGACGTCAAGCGCATGCCTGGGAACCACGTTCTGGTTTTCCATCACCGATTTCAAATTCTTAACAGTACGTTACCACACGTATATGAGTCCGGACCACAAGTCCAATTAACCTGTTGAACGCGGCGGCACCTCACTCCCCGAACTCAACAACAAAAACGCCGGCCCTGAGTTTCCTCAGAACCGACGCGAAAAGTGCCTCAGATCGTTTGACTCTACTTCACAGTGATGCGGTCATCCGTATAGGCGTTGTAGCTTTTCTGCTCTCCGAGGTAAGCGGCCACCACATCGGCAAGATCGGGACCGAAGTCGTAAGCATTCATGCCGTTGGTTTCGAAAATCGCATACCCATCGCCGCCGCCGCGCATGTAGTTGTTTGAAACGACACCATAGACCTTTTCCGGATCAATCGGCACAAAGGCATCATTTTCAAGCACCATGACGTCTGAGATACGCTGACCGGCCGGTTGCGATTTGTCGATCGTGTATTTCAGGCCTGCAACCTGGGCAAACCGGCCTGCGCCTTCTTCAATCTGACTGGCTCCGTTTTCAAGAGCCGAGACCACATCTGCCCCTTTGAGCTGGAAGGTTGCCAGCGTGTTCTGGAAAGGTAGAACCGTCAGGACCTCGCCCATGGTGACTTCACCGGCGTCAATTGATGCGCGCAAACCGCCGCCATTCTGGATTGCGATCTGAACGCCCTGATACTTGACACGGTCCAGCATGGCCTCGGTCACAAGAACGCCCATTTCGCAGACCTCAGCCCGGCAGACGCTGCGCTCACCGCCGATCGCCGCGGTTGCTTCAGCCACGACTTCATTGCGGATTTCATCCAGCGGCTGCGCCAGCTCTTCGATGCGCGCAATAAACTCTGCATCGGGTTCCACAGAAGCATCAAGGAGGATCGGTTCCCCTTCAGCCTTGATCACGTTGCCCTCATCGTCCCAGGTCACAACAAGGTCGCCCAGGAATTTGCTGTAGGCATAGGCCTGAACGATTGGTACATCCTGACCGTCCGGGTTTTTGACCATCACCGGATAGGGACCAGAGGCTCTGTCCTGAGTGTTGGACAGCAATGTGTGCGAGTGCCCTCCGACAATGACGTCGATGCCTGGTACAGCTGCGGCGATTTTCGCGTCCATCGACAGGCCCTCATGGGTCAGCGCGATGATCTTGTTCACCCCAGCTGCTTCCAAATCTGCGACCCGGGCTTTCAGGGATTCAATTGAGTTCTGAAATTTAATGCCGGCACCTGGCGATGAGGTTTCTACCGTATCTTCGGCGAGGCTCGAGACGAAACCGATTTTCTCACCGCCACGCTCCAGCACCAGAGTGCCTGGAATGCGGTCCTTGAGCAGTGGTTCGTTTTCAAGGTCAAGATTACCGGAAATAACCGGGAACTCGACCTTGTCAAGGAAAGCAGCCAGTGCCGACGGGCCATCATCAAATTCATGGTTGCCGACCGCCATGACATCATAGCCGATACCGTTCATGAAATCGGCCGCTGCTGCCCCTTTGTAGGTCGTGTAGAAGAGCGAGCCTTGGAACTGATCGCCAGCATCGACAACGATGAAGTTCTTGCCTTCGTCGGACAACGCGTCGCGGCGCTCATCCACCATGGACTTGATGCGGGCGACACCCCCAAAGCACTTTCCCTCAGATTCGGATTCAGCATCGCATGTGGAATCGTACTTGTTGATCGATTCAATGCGTGAATGAACATCGTTGGTATGAAGGATGGTCAGGGAATAATCGGCGAATGCCGCAGTCGACAATGCGGTCGTTAGCGACAGCACTGCGGCGCTCAGAAGTTGGTTTTTCATTTGATACTCGCCCTTGGATAGACTGTTCCTGAGGTCAGGCTTTTTGCCGGACCCTCACCTGCCGTGCCTTCCCAGGATGAGCATTCGTACTTGTCCACTCAGCAATGAGCAGACGCCGGAGCGCTTTCCCAGGAGCCGGATCGCCGGTGCCTGGAAATCTTGGTGCAGTTTTATGACAGGAGCAATAGAGGACGTTACGGAATGTGAAATATATTTTGCCGGATAAATATTTTTGCAGGTTAAGCGTCTAAAAAATCAGACCGCTGCGTTGCCCAGCCTCAGCCGCGATCCGGAAAATCCTCGTCGTCCAGATCGTCGGTTTCCACGACCGGGATGGAATACCCTTCGGAGAACCACCGGTTCAGATCAACCTTCGCGCAGCGATCGGAGCAGAACGGGTAATCTTCCGGAGTGGAAAGCTTTGAGCAGATCGGACACGGGCGCATCCGGCGCTGCGGTTTTTTGCCGTTTTCTTCAGTCAATGTGGTCCCCTCCTGAAGCGCATTTGCCGCTGACGAAACGCACCCGGCATTACGCTCCCGCAGTCGTCCAGTTTGCATGGACTGGGTAGCCTGCCGATTGCAAAAGATTCACGGTTTCCGCCAGCGGCAATCCAACAACAGCTGGGTAGGACCCAGCAAGCTTGACCACGAAGCTGCCTGCAAGTCCCTGGATCGCGTAACCGCCTGCTTTGCCGCGCCATTCCCCTGAGGAAATGTAGTCATCCAAGTCCTGGCGAGACAACCGTTTGAACCGGACACGCGTTTCGACGAGCTTCGTCCGTATTTTCCCGTTCGGCTCTGCCACGGCCACACCGGTGAAAACACGATGCCCCCGTCCAGAGAGCAGAGACAGGCACATGACGGCCTGATCGGTGAGTTCGGCCTTGGGCAAGATCCGCCGTCCGACACCGACCACCGTATCTGCAGCAAGCACAACGCCGCCTGTCATGGCATCGGTGTTCTTGGCAACCTCAAGCACAGCTTCAGCTTTGGCTCGCGCAAGACGCAAGGCCAACGCCCGCGGCGTTTCGAACTTCTTCGGGGTCTCATCGATATCGGCGGGCAGCAGATGATCCGGTTCCAGCCCGACCTGCTGCAGCAGCGCAAGACGGCGCGGCGAGGCGGACGCCAGGATCAACTGAGGGGCATTCGTCATGGATGCACGTGCTTTCCTGCCGGCGCAAGGCGACCTGCCGCTTACTTGAAGCGGTAGGTAATCCGACCCTTGGTCAAGTCATAGGGGGTCATTTCGACAAGAACCTTGTCGCCCGCCAGAACGCGGATGCGGTTCTTGCGCATACGTCCAGCCGTATGTGCGATGATCTCATGATCGTTTTCAAGTTTTACGCGGAACGTCGCGTTCGGCAACAGTTCTGTCACGACGCCCGGGAACTCCAGAGCTTCTTCTTTGGCCATTTGATATCCTGATTATGGCGGGCCTTGCCCGCAGGTGCCGCGGAACCTAGCCGATTAGGCTCAGAATGTGAACCATTCTTTCGCATCGGTCCCAAAGCGATGTTTGACGCCGCTTTATCATCCGCTCGGCGGGGGTGTCCAGTTCAACCGTTTCTTGATCCGCATCATCAGCATGTCCCGCACTGCACGGTATTCATTGAGGATCTGCTCCCGCGAACCGGTTGCCAAAGTCGGATCCATGGTGGGCCAATATTCGACATCAACTGCATCGGTCCGGGTCAGATCGAGAGCCCAGTGGTGCGCCTCTGGAGCGAGCGTCACAATGAGATCAAAGCCGCTCTCTTCGAGCTCGAGATAGCTCTTGGGGCGGTGTGCACTCATGTCGACGCCGATCTCCGCCATCACTGCATCGACAAAGGGATCGAGTTTCCCGGCCCGTACCCCGGCCGACTTCACATAGATCTGTCCCGGGAAAAGCTTTTGCGTCAACGCTTCGGCCATGGGGGAGCGCACGGAGTTCATTCCGCACGCAAACAGTACCGCCGTCGGACGCAGGTCCGGCCCGGCCACAGACCTTAGCCCTTCCAGTGCAAGGCATAGACGAGGGTGAACAACCGCCGGGCCGTTGCCATGTCCACCTCGATTTTACCGTGAAGGCGCTCCATCAGGATTGTGGAGCCTTCGTTATGCACACCGCGGCGGCCCATATCGATGGCTTCGATCTGGCTCGGAGTCGCGTGGCGGATCGCTTCATAATAGCTGTCGCAAATGAGATCATAATCCTTGACGATCTTGCGCAAGGGCGTGAGCGATAGAACGTGGGTGACCACCGGCTGCTCATCTTCAGTCAGGATCTGGAAAACGAGTTTCTTTTCAATGACGGAGAGGTTCAAAACGAATTTCGCTACCGGATGCCCGACCGGCTGAAAGCAGTTTTCCTCGATCAGATCGTAGATTGCGACGGCCCGGTCGTGTTCCACTTCCGGCGTGGAGCGGGCGATCGAGGATTCGTCCAGCACCACATCCACCAAACGGCCGCCCGCTGATTGCGCAGAACTTTCCGATTGTGCATCGCTCATGCTGTCAAAGCCTTTCTCAGAACACCCTGCCTACATGTTCAGTCTGATGGAAACAGACCGGGCATGCGCCGACAAGCCCTCCGCTTCACCTAGAGCGATAGCGGCAGGACCAAGTGCACGCAAGTTTTCTGCGTTGCACTTCAGGATTGACGTGCGTTTGACGAACTCCAACACTGACAAACCAGAGGAAAACCGGGCTGATCTTGCTGTTGGCAAGACGTGATTGGACCCGCCCACATAATCACCAATCGCTTCCGGCGTATGATGGCCCATGAACACGGCGCCCGCATTGCGCACCTTATCCAGCAGCTGCTCCGGGTCTTCAACGGCAAGTTCCAGGTGTTCCGGCGCCAGCCGATTCGCGAGCGGCATCGCGTTATCAAGGCTGTCGACCAGGATAATCGCGCCAAAATCCTGCCAGCTGGCACGGGCCACCTCTTCGCGCGGCAGCGTCTTCAGCTGACGCTCAACCGCGCCGGCAACATGATCGGCAAGCTCTGCGTCGTCCGTGATCAAAATGGATTGGGCGACCGGGTCATGCTCAGCCTGGGCCAGCAAGTCGGCAGCAATCCAGTCCGGATTGCTGTCCTTGTCGGCAATCACCAAAACTTCGGACGGGCCGGCAATCATGTCGATACCAACCGTGCCGAACACACGGCGCTTGGCGGCGGCAACAAAGGCATTGCCAGGCCCGACAATCTTGGCAACCGGCTGGATGGTCTCCGTGCCGAAGGCCAGCGCTGCGACGGCCTGCGCGCCGCCAATGCGGTAGATCTCGGAAACGCCAGCGATCTTTGCGGCTGCCAGAACAAGCGGGTTCAACACATCATCCGGGCTCGGCACGACCATGACAATGCGCTCGACCCCGGCGACCTTGGCCGGGACGACATTCATCAAGACAGAGCTTGGATAACTTGCCAATCCGCCTGGAACATACACCCCGACCGCCTCGACCGCCGTCCAGCGGGACCCGAGCTCGACCCCGATCGGATCGGTGTAGCGGTCATCTGCCGGGAGCTGGCGTTTGTGGTGCGAATAAATCCGGTCATGGGCCAATTGCAACGCGTCGAGCGTTTCCGCCGGCACCTCAGTCAACGCCGCCTCGATCTGCTCGGCTGAGACCTTAAGATCCCCCATTTCAACTGCGTTCAAGCGGTCGAATTTGGCAGTGTATTCCAGGACGGCCTGATCGCCGCGCTTACGAACATCTTCAAGAATATCCCGAACGATCTGATCGACGTCCTCTGACGCTTCCCGTTTGCCGGCAAGGAGTTCGGCAAAGCGGGCTTCAAAATCAGCGCTGGTATTCGTGAGGCGTAAAACCACGCAACTCTCCATCTTGAGTGGCGCTCCCAGCGCCAGCAAATTCTGCGTATTTAGGTAAGGTCATGCTGCGGCAGGTTCGGCGTCGACCAGGCAGCTCCAAGATCAGACAATTGGGCCTCAATGCACTCCACGTCCAGCTGGATGCTCGATCCGCCGGAAAATGCGAGCTCAATCTGACCGTTAGGCGCTTCATCCCCCGCCTTGAACGTGACGGCCAGCAATTCCAGCACCACGTCCTTAGCGTCCTGCTGGATCTTGTGTGCTTTCATGCCGGTAACGCGCGAGACGGCAAAGGCGGACCGGCGGCGCTCATGTTCCTTGGTCCGCTTGTCGGCCTTCTTGTCCCACACAAAGCGGTTCATGATGAACACGGCCCTTTTTTCTTTGGGCAGGTAACGAATATCTGCGATCGTGATCACAGCGTCCTGAACATGGGCGGAAAGGACCTGCAGGTCTTCCTCATCCAAAGCGGCAAGTTTCAATTGATCCATGGTGCTCAAACAAGTGTCCGTTTGTCGTGGTGTCGCAGGTGAGATGTAGGCTTTCCCGCTCCAACTCCAAGCCTGATGACCTATCCGGGATTAAGAAATTTGGCAACAAAGGAACGGCTGTATCATCAAGCCGGCTTGCCGAATTACAGTCCACCCTCAGCGAGAGAGCATCACTGAAACCATTTCAGTTGAAAGTCGCCTCTTCTCATTCCTCGCCAATCCTGCAAAATACTGTGGATTTAGATAAGAACGGACGGACCATGCGCCCCACCGCAAAACTCTTCGCCCTTGCCCTGTTATTGAATACCGCTCCAGCTCCTGTGGTTTTTGCCCTTGATCTGAAAAAGGCGCTTGGCGAGACGATTTATGTGCCGGCATACTCCCGGATCTTTTCCTTTCCGGACCGGTCAGAGCTCTTGGCCGCCACCCTCACCGTTCACAATGTCGATCCGCAAAATCCGCTCACCGTGACCAAAGTCGATTATCACGGAGAAGACGGCAAGCTCCTGAAAAGCATCCTGGATGCACCGCTGCGCCTGGAGCCCTTGGGCTCGGCCAGTTTCCTCGTGCCCAGCAACGACACCACCGGCGGCGTCGGCGCGAATTTCCTCGTGGAATGGTCGGCAGACCAAGGCGCCTTAAGCCCGTTGACCGAAGCGGTCATGGTGACAGGACCCGGAACCCCGGGGCCATCCTTTACCTCTCGCGGGCGCGTTATCAGCCGCACGGCGGCTGAGTAGTAGTAAAATGAATTAACCCGAAATCCGTTGGATCTGGGCACCGCAGCGGGTGAGCTTGTCTTCCAGGCGCTCAAAGCCGCGGTCAAGGTGATAGACCCGGCTGACGGTGGTCTCGCCTTCCGCTGCCAGTCCGGCAATCACAAGCGATACGGACGCGCGAAGGTCCGTTGCCATCACCGGCGCGCCGCGCAGGGTGGACACGCCCTCAACTGTCGCCGTGCGGCCTTCAATCGCGATCTGTGCGCCAAGACGGGCCAGCTCCTGAACATGCATGAAGCGGTTTTCGAAAATGGTTTCGGTGATCCGGCTCTTGCCGCCAGCCTTGGTCATCAGCGCCATGAACTGGGCCTGAAGATCGGTTGGGAAGCCCGGGAACGGCTCTGTCGTGACATCGGCGGGCTGAATACCATTGCCGTTGCGATAGATCCTGAGGCCTTCGTCCGTCGCAGTGATTTCCGCCCCCGTTTGGCGCAGCGTGTCCAGCGCACTTTCCAGAAGCTCGGTGCGCGCACCTTGCAAAAACACATCGCCGCCCGTCATGGCAACCGCCATGGCATAGGTGCCGGTCTCGATCCGGTCAGGGACGACGGCATGGTGCGCGCCGTGAAGACGCGGCACGCCTTGAATGCGGATGGTTGACGTGCCCTCGCCTTCGATCCGGGCGCCCATGGCCTTCAGGCAGCGGGCAAGATCGACCACTTCCGGCTCACGCGCTGCATTGACGATTTCTGTCTCGCCCTTGGCCAAGGTCGCCGCCATCATGATGGTGTGCGTGGCACCGACGGAAACACGTGGAAATTCGACCCGGCCGCCGATCAAACCACCCGGCGCCTTCACAACGACATATCCGCCCTCGATTTCAATGTCCGCACCCAGCGCCTCAAGGCCCTGGATAAAGAAGTCCACTGGCCGTGTCCCGATCGCACAGCCGCCGGGCAACGAAACGCGGGCTTCGTGCATCCGGGCAACCAATGGGCCGACAACCCAGAAGCTGGCCCGCATCTTGGACACAAGCTCATAGGGCGCCGTCGTGTCGACGATCTCACGGGCAGTCAGATTCAGGGTCTGGCCGGCCAGATCGTCCTGACCGGTGCGCTTGCCATTCACAGAGTAATCGACCCCGTGATTGGAGAGGATCTGCATCAGCTGGGCAACGTCACGCAAGCGCGGCACGTTCGACAGCGTCAGGGTTTCGTCGGTCAACAGGGACGCAATCATCAAAGGCAGTGCGGCGTTTTTCGCGCCGGAAATCGGAATGATGCCGTTCAGCTCCGCGCCGCCGGTGACTTTAATGCTGTCCATGTCTTTCCCCGAACCCAAGCCGCAAATCCGCGGTCTTCCCAAGAATTCTTATCTAAGAGGTGCGATCTACACGCAACTTATGGCCCTTGCAAGGCAGGTCATTGGCGCAGTCTTGCCGATGGCGCAAGCTGTTGCCACGTAACGGCAAGTCTAATCTGCCTTGGATTTGCGCGCAGCGGATTTCCGCCGCCGCAGATTTGCGCGCAGCGCTTCGGCAAGCCGGTCCTCGCGGCTTTGAGGCGCGGTCTTTGCACCGATTGTTTTCGCGGTTGAGGCTTTCACAGATCCTGCATCCGCAACATCCTGGCTTGGCTTGTCTTTTTCACTCATGGCTTGGCTTGTGTTTTAAAGGAGGATCGCAACCTATCAAGCATCAGTACGCGGGGTCAAAAGCATAAAGGTTAGATGACCATGAAACGTTGTGTCCGCAGAGGGCCCTATCCAGAACCAGCCCCGTGTCACAAATAGCCGTTCCCTCAAATATCCACAGGCTGGCAAACCGCGAAAATCAAATAGATCGGCGGTATCAAAGATGAAAACCAAACAGCCACCGGGGCACCGTTTCGAGTGGACTGAAAAAAAACAAAAACGGCGCTTGCTTCCCCGGACCTGTTATGGCAAAAGCCCCCTCATTCCCGGCGGCCACGCTGCTCGGGACAAGCATTTACGTCCCAAGACACCCGTTTTGCCGACGCCGGGCTGACCCCTTACCGGTCCCCACCAGATGCTGCCGTAGCTCAGGGGTAGAGCACTCCCTTGGTAAGGGAGAGGTCGAGAGTTCAAATCTCTCCGGCAGCACCATTTCTCTAATCAGATCAGATCATATAATTAGAGGTCAACTAGGCAGCCCTTCGGATGACGCTCTCGCACGCCATAACTCGATTGGCGTCTGAGTAATGCGCGCTCTAATCTGATTATCTGCAGTATTCATCCGCACCGCTTCCCTCAGAACCAGACGGCATAAGCGGGACGGGAGCGAAACCGGTATGAACGGGTCGTATCCGGCTGTCGACTATGCCCTACGGCCGTTCTGACAGCGTCGCTGGCAGCAACACAGCATCCAAGCGGCCTAAATTTCACCTCAGATGAGATGGAAACTGCCTAACCAGTGCTCGAAGAACCGGGCAGTCGGCTCCCCGTTGGTCGGCCTCCGCCTGGTTTGAAAAGTCGAAATTACTCATCGCTGTATCAAAGAATATTCGAGGCCAGGATGACCTACGAAGTTGATGACGACATATATCCGGCAACGACCGGCATCTACATCGAAGCGACCTGGTACGGATACGGAACGTATACCGGAAGCGGTGTTCTCGTTGGACGCAACGACATCCTGACGGCAGCCCATGTCGTCTATGATCCCATTTGGGGTATTGCCGATGATATTGTGCTTTACCCGTCATACGATCCCGACGACTTTTTCAACGACACTGTTGAATGGTCGACGGTTCATTATTTTCCAGATTTCGATCCAGACGCTGATGGACGCTTGTATTGGGGCGATTTCAATTCCGGCACTCTTGGAGAGACCGAACTTGATATCGCCCTGTTCACTCTCAGCGAGGCAGCCGGAGACGTCTATGGCTGGATGGGAATGGACTACGGGTTCAACGGCGGGAATGTAGGTGTTCTGGGCTACCCGGGCATTTATGGCCGGCAGCCCATGTATGACACCGGCTCCGTCAGCAACGCGCCTTTTAACGACTACGCGTTTCTCTACAATGGGGACCTTGAGGTCAACAGCGGCAATTCGGGCGGCCCAATATTCTATGACTACGGTGATGGTCCCTATGTGGTCGGTATTGTCTCCACCGGCATCGCAGCTGTTGATATTGCCGGCCATGAGTATTGGTTGCGCGACTACATTAGCGACAACGATGTGGCACTGTCCGGCGGCAGGTTTGATCCCACATCAAGCGGCAGCACGGTAACGATCGACTTGGTCGAAGATGGTGTTTATCGGTTCTACAACAGCTCGACAGGGACACATTTTTACACCTCGGCTTTTGCCGAGGCGACCTCGATCAACACAAGTTCATCCCAATACAGCTATGAAGGCGTCGCCTATAAAAGTGTCGACAGCACGGGTTCCAATGCGGTCGAGTTCTACCGGTTTTACAACACAGATACGGGCACGCATTTCTTCACAGCAAGCGCCGCGGAACGCGACTCAGTGATCTCAACTCTGCCTCAGTTCAACTATGAAGGTGTTGCCTATCACCTCCACAGGACTGCGGACGCCGACGACATTGCACTCTTTCGTTTTTTCAACACGGAAACGGGAACGCATTTCTACACAGCGGTCCAGGCGGAACGGGACAACGTGATCAACACGCTCTCGCAATACACCTACGAAGGAATTGTCGGATACGTTGACATTGCCTAGCGCTCAATGTGGCTTCAGACCACGAGACTAAGGCTGCCGTGTATGAAAGAGATACTGACCCTAGACCGGGCTTTCCATTACCAGAAGAATGACAGCCTCTTCGGAGAGGACCTCATAGCTGTGGGCGACGTCGCCAGGAAACCGGAAATAGTCCCCTTCCGAGAGGGTTTCCGGCTCTTCTGCATCAAAAATACCGTCATTTCTTTTGACAGCCTATTGGTTCGCTACCTGGTTTGCACCTTTGTTCGAAATAGCACGCTTTGGAGAAGCCTCCAGCTCGTTTCATGAAAACCATGAAACGCCGACGGTTTCCGCAAAAACAGTACCCACACAACCATGGCTGTCAAACATGCCACCCCAAAGCCAGCCGCTATATCGATCAAGTAGTGACCTCCGTGGGAGATCGCGGAAATGGCCATACAGAAAGAAGTCAAGCCAATTGGCACACCAAAGAACGGAAGTCGTTTTGCGGACCAGATAACCCAAAACGCCACGCCTGCATGCACGGACGGAAAAGTCAGGATGCCTGACAAATTGTCGAATGAGATCTGGGTCAGATTACCTTCGTATGCAATACTAAATTGCTTTAGGAACCCGTACCCGACTATCGGGACCAAATTCTCCAAACTTTCCGGAATTACACCGTATGAATAAAACGCCGCCTTTGAAGGAAACCAAATCGAAATTATGCTAGAAACAAAGCAGAGAAATCCAAAACCGAAAATAAAACCGTATGCACGTGGAATATCTCGGTTAACGATAAGCAATAAAGGAACTAGTAGGATCAGAAGATAAAAGATATCATACATGATTTTAAGGAAATCAATCAAAAGTGGATATCTGTCGATTACATATATATATGCGACCCAATCGAACCCTAACCTTGCATCTGCTGCCATCAACCAGTCATCAACTATCGGATAACCCATTGAAATTGCGAGAAACGTCGACACGAAAACAGGTGTGATAAATGCAACAACGAGCGCGATACACTCACATAGCATCGCGGGTATTTGCTTTCGTAAGACAAACAGGGTAATTGCTGTCAAGTAGAATATCAGGGCTAGCTTCCAAAAGGGATTAAATGACCCATAGTCTATCTCTATCCCACGCATTCGACTTATTGCTTCAATTACCAAGCAACTTGTAATAAAATATAAAAATAAAGAAAATCTAACCCTTCCAAAACACCCTTTATCCAAAAATAATCTCGAGAATATTATAAATAAAATGCGATTTATGAAATACTTAAAAATAACTTGAGTTTTGTACCTTGTAATATGATTCCCTCGCATAAGAAGAGAGCCTTTCAAAAAAATAGAAACAAAAATCACATTTCATAGCCGCACATACTCCAATATACTCTCATAGGTATAAATATTTTCTGAATACGTATTGTTATTTATAATTATATCACTGAGAATCGTTTCTTGAACCAACTTCCGTCAGCCTGAGTAATTGAATAGATTCGCATAGGGTGTGAATTTTCTGCCTATCGGTCTTCGCTAACTGACCAACTCAAAACCGGTCAACTTCTGCAAATCCTGCAAAATCAGCGGCATTCACACCGGGCTTTCCATCACCAGAAGAATGACAGCCTCTTCGGAGAGGACCTCATAGCTGTGGGCGACGTCGCCGGGAAACCGGAAATAGTCCCCTTCTGAGAGGGTTTCCGGCTCTTCTGCCGGTCCGACGCGGATCTCGCCTTTTGCGACGAAAACATGTTCGATCGTACCTGCGGGATGCGGCTCGGCCGAGCGGAGTGCACCGCCGCTAAGGCTGGTCCGGTAAAGATCACGGCGGCGGCCAGGCGGGCAATTTGCCAACAGGACGGCGGTAAACCCGGCCGCTTCAGAGGCAACCGGTTCCCCCTCCCCCGCCCGGATGAGTGTTTTATCCGTTGTACCCGTCTCAAACAGGAAGCTGAACGGGATATTGAGTGTACTTGCGATCGCCCAAAGCGTTTCAACACTCGGATTGCCCTGACCCGCCTCCAACTGGGACAAGGTCGACTTTGCCAGCCCGGCGGTCTTTGCAAGCGCAGACAAGCTCATGTCAGCTTTTAGTCTTTCCCGTTGAATGGCTTTTGCAATGAGGGTGATCGGTGTCATGTCGCGTGGTCTCTTGTTATGCGTTCGTTTTAACACTCATTTGTTCGATTTGACAAACGACACCCAACCGTTCATTTATTCAAACTACGTTCTTTATATCGAACAACCATCATCGACTAAGAACCTCTCAGGCGACACTCATGAGCATCACACGCAATGACGGCGGAACGCCCGACTTCGCAGGCGAACAAACCAGTACCTTCCGATCCGATGTTTCGGACGGTATCCGCGATGCCCTGCCCATCGTGTTTGCCGTTGCGCCGTTTGCAGCCGTATTTGGCGCCATTGCGCTGGAGAACGGACTGACCTTTGGCGAGCTTCTGCTGACATCGATGTCCATTTACGCTGGGGCTAGTCAGTTCGTTATGCTTGACTTGCTCGGCCAGGGTGTGCCGGCCTGGTCTATCGTTTTAACGGTCTTTGCGGTGAACTTCCGGCATGTGCTCTATTCGGCCGCCGTCGGCCGGCATTTGAGCAAGTTTACGACCTTGCAGAAGGCACTGGCTTTTTTCGTTCTGGTTGATCCGCAATATGCAGCAGCCGAGCGGCGCGCGGGGCGGGATGGCCTCCGGCCCGCCTATTACTTTTCGTTCGCAGCTGCAATTTATGTCGTCTGGATCACGTCCAACTGCCTTGGCGCTGCTTTCGGGTCGCTGATTGAAGATCCGGCCGCCTTCGGTCTCGATGTGATGCTTCCGATCTATTTTGCTGGCCTTGTCGCCGGTTTTCACACCCGCCGCGGGTTCGGAGTGATCCTGCTGGTCAGTGCAGCCGCCTCAACCCTCGCCTTCCACACGATCGGCAGTCCCTGGCACATCACGATTGGCGGCCTTTGCGGCCTTGCCGCAGCCGCCCTACTCAGCCGTCCAAAAGGAGAGGCGTCCCATGGATAACACTGTTCTGATCATCTGCCTGTGTGCCCTGGCCACTTACCTCACAAGAACCGGCGGACATCTGATTCTGTCGCGGTTTGGCGCGCTTCATCACCGCGCGGAAGCTGCGCTCGATGCCGTCCCGGTGGCCGTCCTCACCGCGCTGGTTGCCCCCGCCGCAACGACGGAAGGCCCTGCAGAGGCCATCGCCATAATCCTGGCAGGCGTTCTGACCTTGCGTTTTTCCCTGATTATCAGCGTGTCTGCCGGGATCTTCAGTGTCGTGGCCCTTCGCAGCCTTGGGCTTTAAGGCACTGAAAACCGGCCGGAGGGCAGATCCCTCCGGCCGCTGACTGTTTATCCGGTTACCTTGCAGCCAATCAGATGTCGATGGACCGGGCGATCAGCTCCTTCATGATCTCGTTGCTGCCGCCATAAATCATCTGCACCCGGGAATCGGCATAGATGCGGGCAATCGGATACTCCATCATGTAGCCGTACCCGCCGTGCAGCTGCAGGCATTCATTGGCGATCTCGTTTTGAACCTGCGTGCCCCAATACTTCGCCATGGATGCCGTCGCCGCATCCAGCGTCCCTTCATCCATCCGGGCAATGCAGTCGTTCAAAAAACTGCGCAGCACTTCCGCCTTGGTCTTGCACTCGGCCAGCTTGAAACGCGTGTTCTGGAAGTCCATCACCCGCTGGCCAAAGGCCTTGCGATCCTGAACGTAGCGAACCGTCTCATCGATCGCGAAGTCGATCACGCCGAGCGCCAGACAGGCAATGATCAGCCGTTCCCAGGGCAGCTGTTTCATAAGCTGATAAAAGCCCTGCCCTTCTTCGCCGCCCAGAAGGTTCTCCGGGGGCACGCGCACGTCTTCGAAAAACAGCTCGGATGTGTCATTTGCCTTGCAGCCGAGTTTCTTGAGGTTCCGCCCCCGCGTAAAGCCGTCCGCGCCTTCGGTTTCAAGAACCAAAAGGGAGACACCCTTGGTGCCCATGGTCTTGTCGGTCTTGGCAACAACGATGATCAGATCCGCAGTCTGACCGTTGGTGATGAAAATCTTCGACCCGTTGAGCACGTACTCATTGCCGACCAACTCGGCCGTTGTCTTTACACTCTTGAGGTCCGAACCAGTGCCGGGTTCGGTCATGGCGATGGCGCCGACATACTCTCCGGAAGCAAGTTTCGGAAGCCAGCGCTCTTTCTGGCTGTCCGTGCCATATGCTGCAACATAGTGATTGACGATCGACTGGATGGAAAAACCCCAGCTGCTCTCGCCCTTGCGGCCCTGGAGATAAGCTGTCACCGCATCAAAGCTGATCGGGGCTCCGGCGCCGCCAAACTCTTCGGGAAGCGCAGCGCCCAGAATTCCTGCCTCGCCGGTCTTGGTCCAGAACTCGCGGTCAATAACACCCTGATCGTTCCACTTTTCGATATTCGGCACCATTTCATCATCCAGCAAACGAGACGCTGAATCGTAGAACATTCGGTGCTCTTCCTGAGGCCAGGATGCGGTGGCGGCAAAAACAGACACGATAACCTCCCATGGGTCCAATTCTGACGTTTGGGGAAAGGTGGCGCACTTGTTACTTTTTGTCAATTTCTATCTGAATGTGCGATGACCCGGCACAGGAACCTGAAGACGTCCGGATTGCCGGTATGTTCGTGGTGTCACGCCTGTCCACTCTTTGAAAGCACGAATGAAAGCGCTGGTCTCACTGAATCCGAGGCGCAGTGCGATGGCTTCGATACTCTCGTCTGTTTCCGCCAGCATCGCACGGGCATGGTCCCGCTTGACCTGAAGTCGGATATCTGGAAGTGAAACACCTTCTTTTTTCAAACGGCGTCGCAGCGTATAGACCGGCACCTCAAGTAGGCTGGCAAGTTCATCCATGGACGGCAGCGGCCTGTTTTCAACGATCGCCGCTTCGATCAGCCCCGCCACTTCTTGCGACACATCCTGAAGCAAAGCCACGGGCATGAAGGCATCCATCGGCGTGCGCCGGGCCCAGGCAACGGCGGCCTCCTCACTCCGGTGTAAAGGCCAAGCCTGAACATCAACCGGCATAGAAAAGCCGCTGTTTTCAGAGGAAAACGAACAACGTGCGCCGGGGAAGAGTTCGCCGCAGCCTGACGCCCAGGCCGGCCGTGGATAGTCGAACCAGACCGATGACAGCGGCACCCATTTACCGGCGAGCCACCCCGTCAACCGGTGCATCAACACCAATATAGCCTCAATACCAAATTCTGATTTTGGGTAGGCGGGGTTCGTGCGCTCGAGCTGAAACCGGCACTCTGATCCTGTAGTGGAAAATATCACAGTGAACGTGTTGTCCAGCATGTTCATGAATTCCGCCAGTCGCGAGAACGCGCCACCGACCGTCTGTCCGCGCGAAGCATGTTCTGCCATCAGGGCCAGCGTGCCAATGCGCTGTGGCCGCTCCAGCTGCCCGGCGAACTCGTCGTTCATCCGAAGGGAGATTGCGCGGCTGAGGCGAATGAAATCCTGCGCTGTCGGCGCATCCGACAAACACTCAAGCTTAGCCGCGGTGAGTGCGTCCGACTGACTGTACCCAGCCTCAGCATACCCTTGCAGAAGATTGCTCACCAGACCTGAATATGCAGTTGTCATAACCGTATTTTTGTAAGTTTATGTCAATAATTATCATCTTCTGTGCCAGAAGCGGGCACAAATGTCCATCCCGCCGTTCCAATTGACAGGTTAAGCGCGGTTCTCGGATCGGGAACTTAGAGCGCGAACATGACCTCTGCAGCCCGGACGGCAGCGGAAGCGCGGTTCTCGACCCCAAGCTTTACAAAAATCTGCTCAAGGTGCTTGTTCACCGTGCGCGGGCTCAGGTTCAGGATTTCGCCAATATCCTTGTTGGACTTGCCCTTGGCAATCCAGATCAGGACTTCTGCTTCGCGCTGGGTCAGCTGAAACTCGACCTGCAGCGCCCGCACTTGCCCTTCCTCGTCTTCCGACGTCACGCGAAAGAGATTCTCATCTGGCCCAACGCGGCCAAGAGGATAGAGCTGGACGGCCAATTCTTCGGACAGTCCCAACATGAAGCTGCCGCGCCGTGGCGCATCTGCACTGCTCTCAAGCCATTCGCCGAGCGCTCGGCCCAGCTGAAAAAGCGTTGCATCTGCAGCGCCCGTCCGCGCCAAAAGGGTGTGGATCTGTGGCGTGGTCCAAAGGATCGCACCTTCCGAGGATACAGCGACGAGATGGCGTCCGGCAGCATCCAGCGCAACATGCGCACTTTGAACAGATCGGGCATTGCGCAAATGCACCTTGATCCGGGCCTTCAGCTCATCAACATCAATGGGCTTGGTGAGAAAATCGACCCCGCCGCAATCCAGTGCCTTTACGATGTGCTCGGTCTCCGAAAGCCCCGTCATGAAGATCACAGGAACATGCTGAAGGCCCTGGTTCTCCTTGAGCTTGCGGCAGGTCTCAAACCCGTCCAGCCCCGGCATCACCGCATCCATGAGGATGGTGTCAGGGGTTACCCGCTCGCAAATGGACAAGGCCGCCTCGCCATTGGTCGCAACCAGGACCGCAACGCCTGTCTTTTTCAGAGCTTCCGTCACAAAGCCGAGGGAGTCCGGACTGTCATCAACCACAAGAACGGTGTCGCGGCGGTTATCCATCCTGCCTCTCCAATCCGTTCAACACACCCTTGTACCCTTCAAAATCGAACCGGCTCAGATGGTCCTGCAGCGCCCGAACCAGGGGCTCGTTGACCGGATCTTCGGTCAGTTCCGTCAACTTCGCCTCAATCCCCTCAACATAGCCAATTTCAGCGAGATTGATCAGATCGGCAACATGACGCCCTCCCGGCGACGTCAATCCAGAGCTTTGGGAGAGTACCAAATCTGATTCCACCTGAGCATGTTCGCTCCATTCGACACCCGTATGCTGTTGAATGAGATCGAGCAGCTGGTGAATATCAAACGGCTTGGCGAGCGACGCAGTGTGATTGGCTGGGCCTTCCGGTTTCAGCGCCTGATCACCTATATTGGCCGACAGCATGATAATCGGAGCCATTTCCCCTTTCATCCGCAGGTCCTTGATCAGCTCCCAGCCGTTTGTCCCGGGCATTAGAATATCTACAAGATAGAGGTCCGGCTTGAGGGGCAAGACAACCTCAATACACTGGTTTGCACTTGCCGCCTCTAGAACGACAAAGCCAAGTGGATCGAGGATATCGCGCACCAGGGCCCGATGATCAGGATTGTCGTCGATCACCGCGACAGTCTTGCGAGGACCCACGTAGCCGCTGATCCGTTTTTCGCGGCGTACCGCAGTCACCGGCTTATCGACTGCAGCCAGCATCAGCCGAACTTCAAACCTGGAGCCTTGCCCCTCTGCGCTGGAGAGGGCAACGGCGCCGCCCAGCGTTTCGGTCAGCAGCTTCGTAATCGTGAGACCCAGTCCCAAACCAGGGATCCTGTCTGTCTCCTGAGCTGCACTGCGCGCGAAGGGTTCGAAGATTTTTGCCTGTTCATTGAGCGGAATGCCGGGGCCGCTGTCCTCGACCACAAAGCTCGCAACTTGCGACCTGTAGGACACCGTGAAAGAGACGTGCCCAGCGTCCGTAAACTTGATGGCGTTCGACAACAGGTTGACCAGGATTTGACGCAGACGCTTTTCGTCGGTGCGCACAATCACCGGCAGGTTGTCAGCCCGTTCGAAATGAAAGTCCAGTCCCTTTGCTTTCGCCTGCATTCGGAACATGTCAACGATTTGATCAAGGAACTCGTGGCAATTGATCTCATTCGAATAGACCTGCAATCGGCCGGCCTCAATCCGTGAAATATCCAGCAATCCGTCGATCAAGCCAGACAAGTGCTCGGCGCTTCGCCGAATGGTCGTCACTGCCGGTTTGCGGGCTGTCGGCAGCGCCTCATCCCGTTCCAAAACCTGCGCATAACCGAGAACTGCATTGAGAGGCGTTCGCAGCTCATGGCTGAGGCCGACCACATAGCGGCTTTTCGCAAGATTGGCAGCTTCCGCGTCTTCCTTGGCCTTTTGAAGCGCAGCATCGGTGACACTGTGAGCGTCAATCTCCTTCTGCAACAGAGCGTTCTGGCGAGCGGATTCTTCTTCAGCCACATGGCGGGTGTCATGCGCAAGCACCAGGAACCATGACGCGATACCAGCCGCGATCGCGAAGACGAAGAAGATCAAGGCGACGATTTCGCCCAAAATCCCGGTTGGATCTCCGAGCCGGCTGACGGCTTGGGCATAGATGATCCAGAGCACAGCTCCAATCGCAGCGATACCGAAGACGGCCGTTAGGGCATACCGGCCAAGCCGGGTTTGGAACATCTCCATTACCGGCACAGGCAGCACCGCACCGGCCACCGACCCCAGCTGATAATTCAGGCGCGCCTTGGGTTTGCAGGAGTCATGACATCTGGCATCCAACGAGCAACACAGGGAGCAGATTGGTGCCTGATAGGCGGGACAGTACGCCATATCTTCCGGCTCAAAAGGATTCTCGCAAATGGAACAGGCTATGTGATCTCGCGCCTGCCAACTTTTGCGCGGCTTGCGCGCAAGATAGTATTGGCCCTTGGTCGCCCAGGCGATGAGCGGCGCGGCAACAAACGCAATAGCCATGGCAAGGAAGGTCGAGAGAGCTGCGGCCACCTCACCGAAATAGCCGAACTGGGCGGCGAGCGCTAACCCGGCGGCAAGCAGCATCGCACCGGTGCCGACAGGGTTGATGTCATAAAGATGCGCCCGCTTGAATTCGATCCCCGGCGGGGAGAGACCGAGCGGTTTGTTGATGAAAAGATCGGCCGAGATAGCGGAAAGCCAAGCCATGGCGATGATTGAGAAAACGCCAAGCGTTTCCTCCAGCATCCGGTAGATGCCCAGCTCCATTAAAAGAAGCGCGATAACCACATTGAACACCAGCCAAACAACCCGGCCCGGATGCGAATGAGTGAGACGGGAGAAGAAGTTCGACCAAGCAAGCGAGCCCGCATAGGCATTCATCACGTTGATTTTGAGCTGCGCCACAACGACGAAGGCCGCCATCAGCAACAGCACAACTGTTTCGTTCGGGATCATGTATCCGAACGCAACAGTGTACATTCTCGATGGATCGTCCGCATGCTCGACCGGCACGCCGTGGGACAAGACAAGAACCGCGAGGAACGAACCAGCGATCATCTTCGGCGCGCCGAGAATGACCCAACCGGGCCCAGCGAGAAATACTGCCAGCCTGTGACGCTTCCTGCCGTGGTCAGTGGCCGGCAAGAAGCGCAGGAAATCTACCTGCTCTCCGATCTGCGCCATTAAAGCAAGGATCACGGCGGATGCTGCGCCAAAGCTGATCAGACTGATGCTATCCCAACCGCTTTGTGCGGCTTTTGGCGCACCAGTTGCCGGATCAATGCCGGAAAAACTCAGCCAGGTGCCCAGCGCCTGCCAGTCGGTGAACAGAATGAAGACGAAGGGCAGAATGTTCAGGATGATCCAGAAGGGCTGGGTCGCCAACTGAAACCGGCTGATCCAAGTGATCCCATGCGTGACCAGAGGAATGACCGCGACCGCGCTGATGATATAGCCGAGCCAAAGCGGTATCCCGAATGCAAACTCCAAAGCTCCCGACATGATCGAGGCTTCGATAGCGAAGAGAATAAAGGTGAAACTGGCATAGATCAGCGATGTGATAGTTGATCCGATATAGCCAAACCCTGCTCCGCGCGTCAAAAGATCGATATCAACCCCATAACGCACCGCGTACCGGCTGATCGGCAGGCCGACAATCAAGAGAACAAGACTACCGACAAAGATCGCCAGAAACGCGTTTGCCGTGCCGTGGGAGAGCGTGATCGCTCCACCGATCGCTTCCAGAGCAAGGAAGGAGATGGCCCCAATAGCGGTTTGGGAGATGGCACGAGATGAGAATTTCCGCGCACCTTTGGCGGTGAACCGGAGCGCATAATCCTCAAGGGTCTGGTTGTTGACCCATTTGTTGTACTGGCGCCGGATCGGCACGATGCGTTGGCGCGCCGTCACTGAGCTGCCTCAATAATAGGCAGCCGCCCCTTCTGCAGGCAGATCCGAGCCTCCATTCCCCACTTACGCTCCACGTTTTTCGTTTTGGCAGAGCACAGCAAGTTTTGCGCCAGCCCTTTGAGAGGAAGCTGCCGGCGCCAATCTGCAGAAAGGGTGATGGAGGTGATTTTATAGGGTTACCTTCCCTGCCTGATCGGTCAACGCGACAACTCGCCGGAATTTCACTAATAATTTTAAAATCTTAGACGACAGCGACCGGCAACTTACGTCAATTGACGTATACCGCACCGCAACAAACCACCGCACGATCTTTCTCCGACAGCGGCACTCCTTCCAGCCGCCTCGCACCGGCATGGGGGCTGGTGACGTCACTCAAGAGGGGAAAGTCAATGACCAAGACATTCAAGCAACTGATGCTGGGCGGCCTAATGGCGTCCACCATGATCGGCGGTGCCGCAGCTGAGGAAACCATCAAGGTTGGTATCCTCCACTCACTCTCCGGTACGATGGCGATTTCCGAGACCACGCTTAAAGACGCAATGCTGATGCTCATTGAAGAGCAGAACAAAAAAGGCGGCATTCTCGGCAAAAAACTGGAAGCCGTCGTTGTCGATCCGGCCTCCGACTGGCCACTGTTTGCCGAAAAGGCACGTGAGCTCATCGAAGTGAACGGCGTTGATGCAGTCTTCGGCTGCTGGACTTCCGTCTCGCGCAAATCCGTTCTTCCGGTCTTTGAAGAACTGAATTCTCTTCTGTTCTACCCGGTCCAGTACGAGGGCGAAGAATCGCAGCGCAACGTTTTCTACACCGGTGCTGCGCCGAACCAGCAGGCCATTCCGGCTGTTGATTATTTGATGAACGAAGAAGGCGTCGAGCGCTGGGTTCTGGCAGGCACCGATTACGTCTATCCGCGCACAACAAACAAGATTCTGGAAGCTTACCTGAAGTCCAAAGGTGTTGCTGAAGAAGACATCATGATCAACTACACGCCGTTCGGTCATTCCGATTGGCAGACGATCGTCTCCGACATCAAAGCCTTCGGGTCTGCTGGCAAAAAGACCGCCGTGGTCTCCACCATCAACGGTGACGCAAACGTTCCGTTCTATAAAGAACTCGGCAACGCCGGTATCAAAGCTGAAGACATCCCGGTTGTTGCCTTCTCCGTGGGTGAAGAAGAACTCGCCGGCCTCGACACCGCTCCGCTCGTCGGCCACCTGGCTGCCTGGAACTACTTCCAGTCCGCCGACACTGACGCAAACGCAGAGTTTATCGAGACCTGGCAAGCCTTTGTCGGTGACGAAGAGCGTGTGACCAATGACCCGATGGAAGCCCATTTCATTGGTTTCAATATGTGGGTTGAGGCCGTCAACAAGGCTGGCACCACAGATCCGGACGCTGTCATTGACGCGATCGTTGGCGTGTCCGTTCCGAACCTGACCGGCGGCTACTCTGCCATGATGCCAAACCACCACATCACCAAGCCGGTGCTGATTGGTGAGATCCAGGATGACGGCCAGTTTGAAACCGTTTGGGAAACCTCCGGTCTCGTTGTTGGCGATGCCTGGTCGGATTACCTGGATGGCTCCAAGGACCTGATCGCGGATTGGCGCGCTCCGCTGTCCTGCGGCAACTTCAACACCGCAACCGGCAAATGCGGTGGCTCCGGCTCCTAAGGTAAGGGCTGGAATATGCGGGACGGGCGATGATGGGGGCCCGTCCCGTTTTCTTCTCCGTTGCCAAGAACAGGTGCCCCCTGTTGCCCCTCTCCCCAATAGGAACCTCATCCTTCGAGACGCCGCGAATGCGGATCCTCAGGATGATTGGCGGATTTATTCCAACCGCGGTGGACCAATGTCCTTATTGAAATCAATCCTCGTGCTTCTGTGCCTTGCAGTGCTGGCAAACACATCAGCCTCCGCACAAGACGGTAACGACGCACTCCGGCCGCTGGTTAATGAATTGGCCAACGGCAAATTCGACGAGACCCAGCGCCAGGTTGAAGCGCTCAAGGCAACCGGCGATCCGACAGTTGCGCCTACCCTTGAAGCGCTGAGCGCGGGCGATCTTTATGTCCGCAAATCCGACGGAATGGTCTTCATCGCTCAACGGGAAGGGAAATCCTACAATCTAACTGACCCACTTACGGGAGAAGAGGCTGGCACTGCCGGCCGCCGTGAGGTCAAAAAGATCAAAGTCAACAACCGGTTGCGCCGCGTGATCCGTTCGGCACTCGGATCTCTGACACTACAGGCGCCGGACCCCGAAGTTCGCTTAACGGCCGCAGAGGCGATCTTCAAAGCTCGGGATCCGGAAAAAATCGAAGCTCTGGATGAGGCGCTCGCAGCCGAAACAGACGATCAGGTTCGGACAGTCATGGAGCAGGCGCGAGCGGCGGCCGTCCTGAATTCCGACCTGGATGAGAGCGATAAGCTGGAGGCTGTTCAAACGCTATCCGACATGGGTAACCGCGACGCGCTCTCCCTTCTAATCGGTGCTCAATCCGCCTCTACGGGCGCGGTTCAAGAAGCTGCCGCAAGCGCAGTTGCCAAAATCGAGAAGTCCATCGCCACCTGGGATGCCGCTCAGAACATCTGGTATGGCCTGTCGCTCGGCTCCGTTTTGCTGCTTGCCGCGATTGGCCTTGCGATCACCTTCGGGGTGATGGGTGTCATCAACATGGCCCACGGCGAAATGGTCATGATCGGCGCCTACGTCACGTTTGTGGTGCAGGAGCTGATCCGCACTTCCGCGCCGGGCCTTTTCGACTATTCCCTGTTCATTGCTCTTCCGCTTGCTTTTGCGACCTCTGGCCTCATCGGCATTGGGATCGAACGCGGCGTGATCCGTTGGCTTTATGGCCGTCCTCTGGAAACCCTTCTGGCAACTTGGGGCATCTCGCTCATTCTGCAGCAGGCCGTTCGGTCAATTTTCGGACCGACAAACCGCGAAGTCGGCAATCCGGACTGGATGTCCGGCGCCTTCGAGATCGGTCAGATGACGGTCACCTACAATCGGATGTGGATCATCCTGTTTGCCCTGCTGGTCTTTGCCGGGCTGATCCTGGTTCTTAAGAAAACACCTTTCGGACTTTACACCCGTGCCGTTACCCAGAACCGGCGCATGGCGGCGTCCATGGGGATCCGCACCCCCTGGATCGACGCCCTGACCTTTGGTCTCGGCTCAGGTATTGCCGGAATTGCGGGCGTTGCTCTCTCTCAGATCGACAACGTCTCCCCGAACCTCGGGCAAGGCTACATCATCGACAGCTTCATGGTCGTGGTCTTCGGCGGCGTCGGCAACCTTTGGGGCACGCTGGTCGGTGCCATGACCCTTGGTGTGGTCAACAAGTTCCTTGAACCCTACGCCGGTGCGGTTCTCGCCAAGATCCTGGTGCTCGTCTTCATCATTCTATTCATTCAAAAGCGTCCACGGGGTCTGTTTGCCCTCAAGGGCCGGGCAGTCGAAGCATGATGACGTCCTTTCTCTTCCGGGCAATGGACGCCCGTGCGGGTATCTTCCTGGCGCTGCTTGCCGCCGTGATCCTGCTGGTCCCAGCCGGGAACCTGCTCGTTCCGGAGAGCTCTCCGTTCCATGTTCCAACCTATGCAGTTGCGCTGATGGGCAAGTACCTGACCTACGCACTGCTGGCCCTGTCGGTCGATCTTGTGTGGGGCTTCTGCGGGATCCTGTCGCTCGGCCATGCCGCCTTCTTTGCGCTCGGCGGTTATGCCATGGGCATGTACCTGATGCGCCAGATCGGCAGCCGGGGCGTTTATGGCGACCCGATCCTTCCCGATTTCATGGTTTTCCTGAACTGGGATGCCTTGCCCTGGTTCTGGTACGGTTTTGACATGTTCTGGTTTGCAGCACTGATGGTGGTGCTGGTGCCTGGCGCTCTGGCCTTCGTGTTCGGCTGGTTCGCCTTCCGATCCCGTGTCACCGGCGTTTACCTCTCCATCATCACGCAGGCTCTCACCTACGCACTGTTGCTGGCCTTCTTCCGTAATGACATGGGGTTCGGCGGCAACAACGGGCTGACTGATTTCAAGGACATCCTTGGCTTCGACATTCAGGCGGACACAACCCGGGCGGCACTCTTCGCAGCCTCAGGAATCGCGCTCGGCCTTTGTTACATCATCTGCCGGGCGATCACGCGGTCCAAACTAGGCAAGGTATTGGTCGCCGTGCGCGATGCGGAAAGCCGGACACGGTTCCTCGGCTACAGGGTCGAACACTACAAGCTGTTTGTCTGGACCATATCAGCGATGATGGCCGGGATTGCAGGTGCGCTTTATGTTCCTCAAGTCGGCATCATCAACCCGGGCGAATTTGCTCCAGCCAACTCCATTGAAGTGGTGATCTGGGTCGCAGTTGGCGGGCGTGGAACACTGGTCGGCGCCGTCCTCGGAGCAGTTCTTGTGAACTTCGCCAAGACATGGTTCACCGCCGTTCTCCCGGACATCTGGCTGTTCGCTCTCGGCGGCCTGTTCGTGGTGGTTACCCTGTTCCTGCCCAAAGGCATTGTCGGGACAGTCTCACAAGGGTGGACGGCACTGAAGCAGCGCAAAGTGTCGGCAAGCGCGGAAAGCGGGTCTGGCACGCCGCCGACCGCACCGCCTCAAAGCCCGGCTGCGCCCGCCAATCTTGCCGGGCCAGGAAAGGGCAAACCCCTCGCATCAGAACCTCAGCCCGCGGAGTAACTCATGGCCAGATCAACAAGCCAGCTTTATCTGGACGGTGTCTCAGTTTCCTTCGACGGCTTCAAGGCGATCAACGACCTCTCGCTCACCATTGATCCGGGAGAAATGCGGGCGATCATCGGCCCAAATGGCGCGGGCAAAACCACGATGATGGATATCATTACCGGCAAAACCCGGCCTGATACGGGAGAGGTCTTCTTCAACGGTGTCATCGACCTGACTGGAGAAGACGAAGCCTCCATCGCCGAGCTTGGCATTGGCCGCAAGTTTCAAAAGCCGACCGTATTTGAAAGTCACACGGTCTGGGACAATCTCGAATTGTCGCTCAAAGCGCCGCGCAGTCCGTTCGCAACCCTGTTTCACGTCATTACAAGCGCAGAAAAAAAGCGGATTGAAGAGCTTCTTGAGCTGATCCGCCTCGGCGAAAAACGCGATGAGCTGGCGGCAAATCTCTCCCACGGCCAAAAACAATGGCTGGAAATCGGGATGTTGCTGGCCCAGGATCCAAAGCTCTTGCTCGTGGATGAGCCTGCCGCCGGTATGACCGATGCCGAAACGGCGGAAACAGCCGAACTCTTGAAAGAAATCGCCAAGGACCACTCCGTCGTTGTCGTCGAACACGACATGGATTTCGTCCGCTCCCTCGGTGTGAAAGTCACGGTCCTGCACGAAGGATCTGTTCTGGCCGAGGGCTCTCTTGATCACGTCTCCGCCGACGAGCGGGTTGTTGAAGTCTATCTGGGGCGGTGAGACATGCTCAAAGTCGAAAACATAAATCTCCACTATGGCGCCGCTCAAGCACTGAAAGGTGTCTCTTTGAGTGCTGAAACTGGCAAAGTGACCTGTCTTATGGGCCGTAACGGTGTCGGCAAGACGTCGACGTTGCGCGCAGTCGCCGGCCAGCAACCCATCAGTTCCGGGCACATCTTCTGGAACGGCGAGGACATCTCCAACCTGCCGCCGCATGCACGGGCCAAGAAGGGCATCGCCATTGTTCCACAAGGGCGCGAAGTGTTTCCGCTTTTGTCGGTTAAGGAAAACCTGGAAACCGGATATGCGCCGATCCCGCGCAAGGAACGGTTTATCCCGGATACGATCTTCGAGCTTTTTCCCGTGTTGAAGGATATGCTGCACCGGCGGGGCGGCGATCTGTCCGGCGGGCAACAGCAGCAGCTTGCGATCGCCAGAGCCTTGGTGACTCGTCCAAAACTGCTGGTTCTTGATGAACCGACCGAAGGAATTCAGCCATCGATCATCAAGGACATTGGCCGGGCTATTTCCTGGCTTCGGGATCAAGGGACAATGGCGATCGTCCTGGTTGAACAGTATTTCGAGTTCGCCCGGGATCTTGCAGATGATTACGCGGTTATGGACCGCGGCGAAGTGGTTTTATCCGGACGTGGCGACGACATGTCTGAGGCGGACGTCAGGCATTATCTGACGGTCTGACGGTCAAAACTTGCCTGGAAAATCAAGCCAAGAAACATTGCCGTCATAATAGTGTGCCGAAAACTGCGGCATAAGGGCCGCAACTTGGCGCAATTGGTTCCCGTGCACCCCTTCGTGGATTGACACCAGTCAGAAAGCCAGTACCAACGCGCTGAGTTTTCTTCTTCGGCTAAGGGTATTCCGTGCCCCAGCCGCGCCTTTGACGGGATAAACGATCCTGTCTGGAAAAACTGGGATAGACGATGCGCGTTGCGATGATTGGGACCGGGTATGTCGGTCTGGTATCTGGAACCTGTTTTGCCGACTTCGGCCACATTGTAACCTGCATTGACAAGGACGCCGCCAAGATCGATGCCCTGAACAAGGGTGAGATCCCGATCTATGAGCCTGGCCTTCAGGAACTGGTCGCCAAGAACGTTTCCGAAGAGCGGCTGTTCTTTTCGACCGATGCAGAAGAAGCTGTCAAAGGCGCTGACGCTGTTTTCATCGCGGTTGGTACCCCGACCCGCCGCGGTGACGGCCATGCGGACCTGACATATGTGTATGCAGCAGCCGAAGAGATCGCCACGCTCATTGACGGGTTCACGGTAGTGGTGACGAAATCGACCGTTCCGGTCGGCACTGGGGACGAGGTGGAAGCGATCATCCGCAAGACCCGCCCGGATGCGGACTTTGCAGTCGTCTCAAACCCGGAATTTTTGCGGGAAGGCGCTGCGATAGAGGATTTCAAACGTCCGGACCGTGTTGTTGTCGGCACAGACAGCGGCAAGGCGGTGGATGTCATGCGGGAGCTCTACCGGCCGCTCTACCTCAATGAGACGCCGATCCTGGTCACCAAGCGCCGCACGTCCGAGCTCATCAAATATGCTGCCAACGCCTTCCTTGCCGTGAAGATCACCTTCATCAACGAAATTGCGGACCTTTGCGAGAAAGTCGGCGGCAATGTTCAGGAAGTCTCCCGCGGCATTGGTCTGGACAACCGGATTGGATCAAAGTTCCTGCACGCGGGGCCTGGCTACGGCGGATCCTGCTTCCCAAAAGATACGCTTGCTCTATCCAAGATCGCAGCCGACGCGGAATCCGGCCTGAAAATCGTCGACTCGGTGATCGAAGTGAACGCTGCGCGGAAGAAGAAGATGGCCGACAAGGTCATTGATTTCATGGGCGGAGATGTCAACGGCAAAACAATCGCCCTTCTCGGCCTCGCCTTCAAACCGAACACCGATGACATGCGCGAAGCGCCGAGCATCGACATCGTTCAAAAACTGCAAGCAGCCGGTGCCAAGATTCGCGCCTTTGACCCGGCGAGCATGGAAGAAGCCGCCAGACTTATGCAGGACGTCATGTTCTGTGACGGTCCTTATCATGCGATCGAAGGTGCGGATGCGATTGTGATCGTGACCGAGTGGGACCAATTCCGGGCGCTGGATCTGGAGCGCGTGAAATCTCTCGTCAAAACGCCAAAGGTTGCAGACCTCCGGAACATCTACACACCTGCATACATGGCAGAAGCTGGTTTCGACTATACAAGCGTTGGCCGCTCCTACTGACACATGGTTGTATTTAGGTTGCAAACCTGTGCGTTTGGGGTGTTTTTCGCCCGTTTTTCGGGTTTGCCTTTTTCTCCTTCGCAACACTCTTGTAAGGAATAATCCGGACGCCATTTTCTCCGTCAGCGCAAATAAGTATTTTATCTCATGCACTTCGTGATCTGGATCACAGCGTTAACACTTAACTAATATTTAATTGGAACCTGAAAATGTTCTGATTTATGGTCCGCAGAGTAAGAGACGACGAAGCGGACAACAGGTGTTTTGGGCGCATGGCAGATGAGACGCTGACAGACGAGAGGAAAGAAGCGCGAAAGCTTTATCGCTTTGGCTTTGCGACGCCGTCCTCCGGCTTGTTCAGAGGTACCAGCTCAGGCCGTATGCAGAAAATTCGCGGCGGGGCGGCACAACGGATGTTGACAGCCCGCCAGCTGCGGAAAGCTGCCTCGCCTTACGCAGAGGTAAAGCGCCCAGTCTACGAAGCGAGGCCTTTGCAGCGCGCATTGAAACGGGTCTTCGATATCACGGGCGCGGTCGCCGGCCTCGTGTTTTTGTTCCCTCTGCTGGCAAGCATTGCCCTGACGATCAAACTGACCAGCCGCGGACCTGTATTTTTCCGTCAGACCCGTCTTGGGATTAACGGACAACCGTTTTCCATTCTCAAGTACCGGACGATGTTCGTCGATCAATGCGACCACACGGGCTTGCAACACACCATTGTGGGCGATCAACGCGTTACATGGATTGGACGTTTCCTGCGGCAGAGCAGCTTTGACGAACTGCCTCAGCTTTGGAACGTGTTGCGCGGGCAAATGTCACTTGTGGGCCCGCGGCCTTATGTCCCCGGGATGCAGGCAGGCGGAGTTCCCTACGAGTGCCTCGATTATCGCTACTATGACCGGCTTCAGGTGCTGCCGGGTATTACCGGCCTTGCACAAGTCAACGGATATCGCGGAGATGCATCCGATGCGGACATGGCCCGGATGCGGCTCGAGTATGATCTTGCATACATTGAGAATGTGAATTTGTGGCTTGATGTCAAAATCGTGGTACGCACGATCGTCCGCGAGTTCCTGAAGGGAAGCGGCGCCTAGCCGACCTAAATTTCCCGCTACTTACTTGAGCTTCTAGCCACCGCGCACCAAGGCTGCGGCATGGGTGAGCGCCAGCTCATAGCCCTGGACACCACACCCAGCAATCACTGCATCTGCGCGGCCGGACACGTAGGAGTGATGACGAAACTCTTCACGCTTATGAATGTTGGAGATATGCACCTCGATAACCGGAAAGTCGCAAGCGTTCAGGGCATCTAGAATGGCGACAGATGTGTGCGAGTAAGCCGCAGGATTGATAACGATCGCGGCGGCTTTTTCACGTGCCTCCTGAATCCAATCAATCAGTTCATGTTCCGCGTTGCTTTGCCGGCAATCGGCGGTCATGCCCAAGCGCGCCGCGGTGGACCGGCACAACTCTTCAACATCAGCCAGGGTTTGCGCTCCGTATATCTCTGGCTGCCGCTTGCCCAGAAGATTGAGGTTCGGGCCATTCAAAACGTAAACGACGGCAGCCATTGCGAGATCCTTTGTTGTCACCTGTAGACCTAAGGTGCGTTTTGTTTAGCAACAAGTGCGCATTGGCGTGAACAAAATATAATTGGTTTTTCAATCGCAGCTTATTTTCCGGACAGCTGTTGCCCTCCAGACAATTACCTATTATTAACCCTACATCATAACAAAGGTCATGATTCGTGATTGACTTGGGATGTCATGATAAAAATTCGTGAAAGACTAGACACACTAGAAGCTCTCAATGAAGCTGTCGAAGGGTATCAACATCTCCCTATAGATGTTCTTTCACAATTCCTGCTCGACAATTACACTGTTGACTTGGATCTACTAGCGCAATTCTCTGACGCTGGCGCTTCACTAAGCCAGACAGATGGATTAGGCACAGAGAATACTGTAGATTCGAAACAGTCAGCCGCCTAGTGGCGTCTGAGCAGACCTAACCGATAGCTGTGACTGCGCCGTCGCCGCCGTTTCCTTGGTCCCCATCCGGCTGTTCCCCAGAACCGCCCTGCCAGATTTTCTGACGATTGCGGATCTCGCGCGGGGCCGGGCCAAAATAGGTCGCGGTCTTGATGAAGTCGCGTGGCTGCACAATCACACTCGACACCCGCTGATATAGCGCCTTTGCGGAAATCGGTTTGGAGAGGAGCTCGTGAACACCAAGCCGCCGCGCTTCGACAATACGGCTGCGTTCCGTATGAGCGGTCACCATGATGATCGGAATGTAGGCAAAAGGATTGTTCGGGCTGCGGATCATCCGAACCATGTCCGCGCCATCAAGGATCGGCATGACCCAATCAAGGATCAAGATATCCGGGTTAGCGCGGTCCATCGCCTCCAATCCGGATGCGCCATCTTCAGCTTCGACAATCCGACGCGCTCCGAACCCCTGCAGCATCGTGCGCAGAATGGTCCGCATATACGCGCTGTCTTCCACCAGCAAAAACGTCAACGAGGCCAGATCCAGGCTCACCCAATCCTCCTAAGTTCATGTCTTCTCTGACATGAATTTCTGAACAATGCGTTAGTCGCGTTCCGGCATTGAACATGCTCTCAAGTTGAAAAGCTAAGCCATCTTATTGGAGAACTGGTTAATTCGGAATCCCTGCCCTTACGTTTTAGTAATGTTGCGAAGAATTAAGACTTTTGCGGCCTTCCGATTAACAGGACTTTCAACCTGCAGCGCCATTCTCCAGATGACTGGTCCCAAAAATATGGGCTGTCTGCCCGGCGGAAATAGACAAACAGGATTATGGGTGATCGTTCGATATATGACCGAAGATGAAAACAATGCTCCGGACAGCGCACCCGGCTCCAAAGAGCATCATACACAATCAAACGTGAGCGGGGCGTATCGCCCGAACATGCTTCTGCTTTCAGGGATAGGGCTGCTGATCGTTGCGACCGGCATGGTCCTATCGAACATCCTTTCCTGACATGGCCGGTACGGGAGCCCCCTTGCACAGGTCACTGGGTGTTTTTGCGTTCGGGGAGATCATCGTCATCCAGAATGCGCCATTTGGCCCCTTCCAGATCATCATATTGCCCGGTCTTTAAGGACCAGAGAAAAGCTACGAGGCCCACGCCGCCGAGCACGAGGGCAATCGGGATTAGAAAAATCAAGACATCCATTTCACTCTCCCTTGGTGCTTGCTGCCGGGACGAAGGCGGTCGTAGGCTCAACATCAGTTGCAACCCGGTTGCCCCATTTCAAACGCAGCGCATTGGCTGTCACCGCCAATGACGAAGCGGACATGGCGACGGCTGCCATCAAGGGTGTCACGTATCCGGCAACCGCGATTGGCACCGCGATGATATTATAAACGGTCGAAATCCAGAGATTTTGTTCAATTGCGCGCCGCGCCCGTATGGAGAGCCGTAGCGCATCAAAAACCGGCTGAAGTTTCTTGCCGAGAAAGACGGCGTCAGCTGCCGCCTGACTGAGATGAACAGCGGAGACAGGAGACAACGACACATGCGCTCCGGCGAGCGCTGGCGCATCGTTCAATCCGTCGCCGACCATCAGCACCTTCCGGCCATCGGCCTGCAGGGCTTCCAGACGGGCGATTTTCGCAGAAGGCGTCATCGCTGCTTGCCAATTCTCTATTCCAAGTGCCTCGGCACACTCTGCCACAGAAGGCTGCGTATCACCTGACACAATCTCAAGAGCATACCCCTGCGCTTTCAATTGATCGACGACTTCTCGCGCATCGGAGCGGAGCTTCTGGCGAACTGCCAACAAGCGCACGGGCTCTTCGCCATATTGAATAGCGAGCAACGACGCCCCTGGTACTGCCAACAGACGTTCTTCAATTGCTTCTGTTGTTGCACCGCAGAACAATGGACTTCCGAGCCGCAGCCGCTGTCCGTCGACGTGTGCTTCCAGGCCTGCACCGGATACTTCCTGCACATCGGCAAGCGGGACAAGCGCGCCTGTGGCCTTCACCAGGGCCATGGACAGGGGATGGCGGCTTGCCAATGCCAACTGACCAGCCAAGGCCAGAACAGGATCTTGCCGGTCAATCTCTCCAACCAGTTCCGGTTCAGCCAGGGTCAGCGTTCCGGTTTTGTCGAAGAGGATGGTGTCGATGTCTGCCATACGTTCAATCGCGTCAGCGGAATTCAGCAAGACACCCGACTTGAACAATTGCCCCGACGCAACGACCTGGACAGCAGGAACCGCCAATCCAAGCGCACATGGACAGGTAATGATCAGGACCGAGATCGCGATCACAAGTGCCGGCTGCCACTCCATGCCCGCCAAAAGCCAGCCCAAGAACGTGAGGCCAGCGGCTCCATGAACGAGCGGCGCATAAAGCTGTGCAGCGCGGTCGGCAATGCGGACATATTTCGACTTGGCTTGAGATGCCGTTTCAAGCAACCGGTTGACTTCATCGAGAAGCGTCGCGCCTGAAGCTGCTTCTACGCGGATCTGCAGTGCTCCGGCCCCGTTTACGGTGCCGGCATAAACCCGCTGGCCCGGCTTGACGGGGACAAGGACGCTCTCTCCTGTCACAAGGCTTTGGTCGATTTCGGAAATACCGCTTGAGACCACGCCGTCCACCGGCACGCGCTCACCACCTGCGACCAGTACAAGGTCTCCAGCTGCAATCTTGGACAGGGGGACTTCGCGAACCGACCCATCCGGGTTGATCCGGGCCGCCACCTCGGCTTTCAAAGCCGCAATATTTTCGGCAAACGAGCGCGTGCGCCCGCGCATGTTGTGGTCAAGATACCGCCCGACAAGCAGGAAAAACAGCAGCATCACAGCCGATTCAAAATAGGCATGGTGATGATGCTGGATGGTTTGGACGACCGACAGCGCGACGGCCAAACCAACACCAATGACGATCGGCACGTCCATATTGAGACGGCCGGCGGACAAGGCACGGAACGCGCTTTTGACAAACGGCTGGCCGGAATAGGCAACGGTCGGCAAGGCGATCAGGGCAGAGAGCCAGTGAAAGAAGTCCCGGGTTTCCGGGGTAATATCGCTCGCGTTTCCCGACCACACGGAAACGGACAACAGCATGATGTTCATGCCAGCAAACCCTGAGACTGCCAGGCAGCGCAACAATCGCTTGCCGGTCTTGTCCTGCCGTTCTTTCTGACTTGCCGGGTCAAACGGGTGAGCCGCATATCCCAACCGTTCCAGTTCAGCGACGATTTCATCAGCTCCGGTCTGGTCTTCGACCCAGTCAACCGCCAGCCGCTGTGATGTCAGATTGACCCGGGCCTTGCGGATGCCTGGGAGCCGCTTCAGGCCGCGCTCGATTTCGCCCATACATGCCGCACAGGTGATGCCGTCAACGGCCAGGTCCATATGAACCGCGCCATCATCTGCGGGAACTACAAAAGCCTGCCAATCGCGCTGATGAACCGTCACGTCTGCCGCCTCATTCCTTGATGAATATGCGATTTTCGGACTTGAACTTGCGTTCGCCGTTCTCGGTTACTTCAAGATGCAGCGTCCAGTTTCCGGCCGGCAATGCGTCGACCTCGGAGATATACCGACCGCCACCGTCCGCCGTCAGGATCAAAGCGATGTCGGCATTCACCTGTGCCGGGTGCTTCAGGGTCGCCTCGACATTGATCCCGTAGAGCGGTGCATCTGCGGCATCCTTCGCTAGGACCAGGAGCTTGCCACTACCATCTGCCTGACGCGTCAACTCGCTGGATATGGTCCAGTTCAGTTGCTCCTGTGCTTTCGCTGCTGCAATTTCCTTGTTGTAGGCCTGACCGGCTTCATAAGAACTCTCAACGGCGACACCCGGAAAGGTCCCGAGCGCGTAGTAAAGAAAGATCCCGTTGGTCAAGAAGATCACTCCAAAGAAACCCACCAGCCACAACAGGACCGTCTTGCCAGTGATTGCTTTAGGATCTCTTCCGTTTGTCTCAGCCATCGCCATATCCGTCTCCTCGGCGTGGTCTTTTGCTGAAGGCCCCACTTCAGCAAAAGAGCGTTTGTCTGATCATCACCCCGCCCCTTTCAGGAGCTCGCCACAAGGGCGAGGTGTTTGGTTGTCTCTCAGCGTCCAGAGCTCCGGCTTAGTCCGGATCCGGCGCCTTGAATGTGTCCTTCGCGGTAATGACCTCCCCCATCACACTTTCGGTGATCCGGAACGTCACCGGAGTTGAGTGCGGCATCTTTTCCCAAGGTGGTGAGGTCACAAGAACGCGGATTTCTCGTGTTGTGTCTGGTCCAACTTGGATGATCGGCCGACCAGCAAAGGTTTCAGTCACACCAACGGCTTCGACCTGTGTGTTCGGTGGCATGCTTTCGACGTGCAGCATGAAGTGCCGGTCATGGCGACGTTTGTTGGACAGACGCACGGTGTAGCCGTTGCGGACCGAGCCGTCGGACTGTTCCACATAAACTGGGTTCCGGTCATGCAGAACGCTGATGTCGGCAAAGTCTCGGGTCAAAAGCGCTGCCAGCATGATGATGCCGACGACAGCAATGACAGCCGCATAGATGACAGTCCGCACCCGGACGATCTCATAGACCGGTTCCTTGCCCTCGATCCGGCGCTCAATGTTTTCGTCGGTATCATAGGCAATTAGGCCGGTGGGCTTACCAACCTTCGTCATGATGTTGTCGCAGGCATCAATGCACAGACCACATTGAATGCAATCGAGCTGGGGACCTTTGCGAATATCAACGCCGGTCGGACAAACCTGGAAGCACTGGTAGCAGTCGATGCAGTCACCTGCCGGGAGGCCCTGCGTTTCGAGTTCCTTGTTATGCTTGAGTGACCCGCGCGGCTCACCGCGATCCCAGCGATAGGTCACGTTCAGCGCTTTTTCGTCGGTCAGGGCCGCCTGAATGCGCGGCCAGGGGCACATATAAATGCAAACCTGTTCCCGCATGAACCCGGCAAGTAAATACGTGGTCGCAGTCAAAATGCCGATCCACATGTAGGCAACCATCGGAGCCTGGAACGTCAGCAGCTGCCAAACCAGCGTCGGCGCGTCGTTGAAATAAAGCACCCAAGCGCCACCCGTCCACCAGGCGATCATCAGCCAGAAAAAGTGTTTTGTTGCCCGTTTGCCAACCTTCGCGGCGGACCATGGCTCTTTGTCGAGCGCAATCCGCTCGCGGCGGTCGCCCTCAACCTTGCGCTCTACCCAGAGGAACAGGTCAGTCCAAACCGTTTGCGGACATAGGTATCCGCACCAAATACGGCCAGCGACTGCGTTCATGAGAAAAAGGGTCACAGCAGCAATGATCAACAGGCCGGTCAGGTAATAGACTTCCTGCGGCCAGATTTCGATAAAGAAGAAATAACCGCGAGCATTGTCCATATCCACGAGCACAGCCTGGTTCGGCGCGTTCGGGCCGCGGTCGTATCTTATGAAGGGCAGGAAATAGTAGATGCCCAAGGTAATGAATAGCAGCGCCCACTTGATCCGCCGGAACAGACCATGGGTTGCCATGGGATAAATTTTCTTGGCAGACGCAAACCACTCGTCGTCGTGGCCGCCCTCGTGCGTTTCGGTGTCGGTAGACATACCGTCCGTCCTCTTTGCCCGATCCTGCCCCAATAGGATCTTCAACCAAATGCCCAGAGCATCGTGTGTTCAATTGAACGCACAAGGATGCTCTTTCACTTCAAAAACGATCAGCTTTGCCGGTTCAACCGGGCCCGGTTGACCCGCCGCTGATCTGGTGGAGTTCCACCATGCTCATAAGATAATCCGGCGCAAAGATATCCTCTTTGCGCCGGATCAAATCAAAGCCAAGTCTGGCGCTTTTGTCGCACCATTTTGAACAGTTTACTGACCGCCACCGAAGGCATGGACATAAACTGTCAGCGACTTGATCGTTGCCGGATCAAGACGATCCTCCCAGGCCGGCATGACGCCATTGCGCGGGTTGGTGATCTGAGCCTTGATAGCGTCCAGCGACTTGCCATAGAGGTAGTTCGCCGACATCAGGCTTGGTGCGCCGACATCCTGAATACCTTCCAGATTGTCGCCATGACACGCAGCGCAGTTGTCTACGTAGAGGGTTTCACCCGCTGTAAGATCGACACCCTCATCGGTTTCCAACCCTGTGCGGGAGGCGACGTAGTTGGCAACCTGGCTGATTTCCTCTTTGCTCAAGAGTTCATCACGGCCATAAGCTGGCATCTCGCCAAAGCGTGCGTTGTCATTGTCGACACGAATGCCGTGAAGCAGCGTGGTGTGGATGTCATCCAGCGTACCGCCCCAGATCCAGGTGTCGTCCTGAAGGTTCGGGTAGCCTTCAAATCCGGTTCCACCTGCCCCGTGACACGGTGCACAGTTGTCGCCGAATGCAGCCCGGCCATTGGCCATCGCAAACTGCAGGAGCTGCTGGTCGTTGGAGATGTCTGCCAACGGTGTCGCAACGATCTGGTCAGCGAACTGGGAGCGACCGGCAACGCCTTCTTCAACGGCTGCAAGGGCTTCAGCCCGCTGACTGGATCCCAGAACACCGGTGGTGTAGCTGGAAATCAGCGGCCATGATGGGTAAAGCACCCAATAAATCACGGCCCAGACGATGGTGACGTAGAACAGGTACAGCCACCATTTCGGCAACGGATTGTTCAGTTCCTTCAGGCCATCCCACTCATGGCCCGTGGTTTCGACCCCGGATACCTGGTCGACTTCCTTTGGATGTGTATCAGACATGGATCAGTCCTCCCGAAACGGGATCTGGGCGGCATCATCGAACTTTTCACGGTTCTTCGGCCACAAGGCGTAGGCCAGAACGATGCCAAACAGGATCATGAAGTAGATAAGGCCACCGGTTTGCGCGAAGGCCGCGAGCGCGGAGTATGTCTCGTTCATCGCACTTACCTCAGGTTCGCTTTGTTGTCGTAGATCGAGAAGTCGACCATGGTTCCAAGCACCTGAAGGTAGGCGACGAGCGCATCCATCTCGGTGACCTTACGCGGGTTGCCGTCAAAGTCGCGAACCGCCGAATTCGGCCAACGCTCTTCGAAGTCATAAGCCCCGTCGGTGTCCGGAGATGCCTGACCGATGGCATCGGCGACAGCGAACTCGAGTTGTGCATCCGTGTAAGGAACACCAACGATCATGTTGGCGCTGACATGTCCCTGAATGTCACGGGTGAACAGCTCGGTCTCGGCAAGGAACGGATAGCCTGGCATAATCGATGCCGGAACCAGCGAGCGCGGATCGATCAAGTGCTCAACGTGCCAGTCATCGGAGTACTTGCCGCCAACGCGGGCCAGATCAGGACCGGTCCGTTTTGACCCCCACTGGAACGGGTGGTCGTACATCGACTCCGCTGCCAGTGAGAAGTGGCCGTAGCGCTCCAACTCGTCGCGCATCGGACGGATCATCTGGGAGTGGCACGTATAGCACCCCTCCCGGATGTAGATCTCGCGGCCTGCGAGCTCCAGCGGGGTATAAGGCCGCATTCCTTCCGTCTTTTCGATCGTGCTCTTCAGATAGAAGAGCGGAGCGATCTCAACCAGGCCACCGACAGAGATGGCCACGAGAATACCGATCACAAGGATGATCGAGTTCTTCTCAAAGATTTCGTGTTTTTTCCATGCAGACATTTTTGTCCCTCCCCTTATTCGGCCGCAGCCAGGGAGCCTGCCGGTAGAGCTTCGGCTTCTTCAGCCTCGCCGTGACGGACAGTCATCCAGAGATTGTAGGCCATGATCAGGGCGCCGACCACGAAGAGCGCACCGCCGAGAGCACGGATGATGTAGAAGGGATGCATCGCTTCCACGGTTTCCACGAAGGAGTACTGTAGGAAGCCGAGGCTATCGTATGCGCGCCACATCAGGCCTTGCATGATGCCGGACACCCACATCGCGGTGATGTAGAGAACGATCCCCAGCGTCGACAGCCAGAAGTGCCAGTTCACCAGTTTCAGGGAATACAGGCTCTTCTTGTTCCACAGCCACGGAACGAGGCAGTAGATCGCGCCGAAGGAGATGTAGCCAACCCAGCCAAGTGCTCCGGAGTGAACGTGACCAATGGTCCAGTCCGTGTAGTGCGACAGGGAATTGACCGACCGCAGGGACATCAGAGGACCTTCGAAGGTGGACATGCCGTAGAAGGCAACGGAAACCACCATCATGCGCAGAACCGGATCGGTCCGCAGCTTGTCCCATGCACCCGACAAAGTCATCAGGCCATTGATCATGCCACCCCAGGACGGCATCCACAGGATGATTGAGAAGGTCGCGCCAAGTGTTGACGCCCATTGCGGCAGAGCCGTGTAGTGCAAGTGGTGCGGGCCAGCCCAGATGTAGATGAAGATCAGAGCCCAGAAGTGAACGATTGACAGGCGGTAGGAATAGACCGGCCGTTCAGCCCGCTTCGGGATGAAGTAGTACATGATGGCGAGGAAGCCCGCGGTCAGGAAGAAGCCCACCGCGTTGTGGCCATACCACCACTGAACCATCGCATCTTGTACACCAGCCCAGACGATCACGGACTGGGTCGAATAGATTGACACAGGAATGGTCAAGTTGTTCGTGATGTGCAGCACCGCGATGGTCACGATGAACGCAAGATAGAACCAGTTCGCGACGTAGATATGTGGCTCTCTCCGCTTCCACAGGGTTCCCAGGAAGAGGAGCAGGTAGAACACCCAAACGATGGTCAACCAAAGGTCAGCGTACCATTCCGGTTCGGCATATTCCTTGCCCTGAGTGGCACCCAGCAAGTAACCGGTTCCGGCAATGACGATGAAGGCGTTGTAGCCCAGGATCACGAACCAGGGCAGGATCTTGCCTGGCATCCGCGCGCGGCAGGTCCGCTGCACGACATACATCGATGTTGCCAGAAGAACGTTGCCGCCAAATGCAAAAATCACCGCGGAGGTGTGCAAGGGGCGCAGGCGGCCGAAGTTGGTCCAGGGCAGATCAAAGTTCAGCGCAGGCCAGGCCAGCTGAAGCGCGATCACAAGACCGACAGTGAAGCCGGCAATGCCCCAGAACATGGCCGCGATTGCGCCAAACTTGATGGGGCCAATATTGTAGTTGGGTTTACCATCGAGTTCCTGCGGGATCGCTTGCCCGCCGTCATCGAAGTAATTCTTGAAGATATAGAACACGCCGAGAGCGGCGAACAATGCGCCGACGCTAGCGTGAAATGCCATGACCTGATCAAAGGTCTTGCCCGCCACGATAAGGCAGGCAAATGCAAGTAGCACAAGGAAGATGGCGAAGCCGCCTTCCTCGAGCGAGACCAATCCGGTCTTTTGTTGTGCCATATTTAGCGCCCCAGTCTTTAAAATCGTTACAAGGTGCCAACGATGGCAAGACAGTGCGCACGGTTCCGGAATGGATGCGTTGATTCATGTCAAGAATCAGAAACCCACCCCCGGTGAAGCTTGGGACAGATTACCGCAGGTAGGAAAAAGGTGGCTTTGAGGAGACGCCAGGCTCCCTCTTCAAGACATGACGGTCTTGAGAATTCAGGTCATTGGTTTGTCGGACGCTGCAATCGTGGATGTGTGTCCGGCGGTGCCGGATGACTGGGGTGCCCTGCCGATGGTGATCAATGTGATTGCGGGCAACAGCAGGACCATTCCAGTGAAGCGAACAATCTGGTGAGCCGCAACGAACGCCGGATCCAGATCGAGCACAAACGCCATCAAGGTCATGACCTCAAGTCCGCCCGGCGCAAAAGCCAGAAGCGCCTGCCCAAAGGGGATGTCGATCATCCACGAGACAAATCCTGCCCCTGCAACGGAAACAGAAAACGCTGCTGCAAATGCCGAAACGGAAGCGCTCAAGACGCTTACAAATTCGCGGAAGGTCATTTCATTGAACCGGCAGCCAATTAACGCACCCATCGCGACCATACAGATAAGGACGATGCTTTCCGGCAGCACAAGATGAACGGCACCAGACGCATTCAGACCAGCACTTGTGAAAAAGGCACCTGTCATCCATCCACCTGGAAACCGCACTTTCACGGCAAGAAGACTACCCAGAATGCAGAGCGGTACCCCCATGGCGTAATCCCACAGATCGGACGCATACCGGCTGACCGTGACACTGGCATCGGTGTCCGTTGTAGAAACGACTGCAAATGGCAAAAGCGCAATCAGGAAGAACAGCCGGACCGATTGCGTGGAGGCAATTCTAGGAAGATCTGCACGTCTTTCGGAAGCAAGCGCGATAACATAAGCCAGAGTGCCCGGGATTGCTCCAAAAAATGCCGTCTCCTTTTGCCAATGGGCCGCATATCTCAAAACGCAGTATCCAGCGATTGTCACCCCAACGACTACGAGCAATAACATCGCCATGGATAGCGGCCATTCGGATACACGTTCGATAACTTCTGGCTGGACGCCTGCCCCCATGGAAATGCCAAGAAGAACAAACAGGCCGTCGCGGAATTTGTTCGGCATCACAGTCGGGACGCCCGCCAGGGTCGCAGCGGCAACGAGAATCATGGCCCCGGACAACCATGCCGCCGGCAAACCGGCAAGATGAAACACAGCCCCGCCCGCCACGGCAATCGCCAGCGTCGCCGGAAACTTCCAGAGTGTCTCAAACCGGAGTTCGTTCATATTCTACGTCACCTAGTTGTCTTGGGGTGACACCTTATAGCCTCAACGCTCAGCTGAATCATGATTGATCACATTGATCAATATAATCATTTTTTTGATATATTCTGATCGTCAAAGACGATGTATATTCAATCATAATGGAGCATTCGTCAGCCCAAAGCGTGACTTCTCTTCGATTGCGGCTCGAAATTACCAAAATGGTCCGAGCTGGTTGAGCGATATCAAGGCGGCACGCGGACCTGCGGCCAATAGTTGGTTCATGATGACGAAAACGCTCTCCTATGCCATGCGCAATGTACCGCGCTACACCAGCTATCCGACCGCCCCTCATTTCCATGACGGGGTATCGGCAGATGTTTATGTTGATTGGCTGCAATCAATAGGTGCGCAGGACACGTTATCTCTTTATCTGCATGTCCCCTATTGCCGGGAGATCTGCCACTATTGCGGGTGCCATACCAAGGCAACGCGCAAGGATGCGCCGCTGAAGGCCTATGCCGACACAATGTGCAGGGAACTTGAGTTGACTGCGGCTCACCTGCAAAAAGCTGGCCCCGTCAAACACATTCATTGGGGTGGCGGTACGCCAAGCTTGCTACCGCGGCAGAGCCTAGTGGAACTCACTGGACTCATGCGGGTTCTGTTCGATTTCGACCCGGATCTGGAGCACGCGATCGAACTTGACCCGCGCCTTGTGACACAGGAACTGGCGGACACGCTGGTTCAGGTCGGCATCAACCGGGCAAGCCTTGGAGTTCAGGACTTCGATCCGGACGTTCAAAAGGCAATTGGCCGTGTCCAGCCTTATGAAGTCGTTGAGCAGACGACCGGGTACTTGCGAAAGGCCGGGCTTGATGCGCTGAATTTCGATCTGATGTACGGACTGCCGGGTCAATCGGAACAGTCCATTCTGGACACCGTTGAAAAGACCCTGTTTTTGAATCCTGGCCGGATTGCACTGTTCGGCTACGCACATGTTCCCTGGATGCGGAAGCATCAGAGATTGATTGACGAGACCTCCCTGCCCTCTGCCGCAGAACGGCTGGCCATGGCGGACCTTGCACGCAGCGAGTTGCTGAAGGCAGGCTATGTGGCGATCGGCCTTGATCACTTTGCACGACCCGACGACAGCATGGCCGTTGCGCTCAACGATGGCTCGCTCAAACGCAACTTCCAGGGTTACACGACCGACCAGGGAGAACAGCTGATCGGCTTTGGCGTTTCCTCAATCGGCAAGCTCAGCAAGGGATTCGTTCAAAACCTGCCGGATGTCGGCAACTGGCAACGCAGCATTGAAGCAGGCAAGCTGCCCGTTTCCAAAGGGTTACCGTTGTCTATTGATGACAGGCTGCGTGGCCGCATCATTGAAGAGTTGATGACCAACTACGCCTGCGACCTCGATGAGGTGTGTTCAGCTTATCATACCGGCATTCATCAACTGCAATCCTCCATGGACGCTCTTGATGAACTTGCCGCTGACGGTCTTGTGCAGATCAACCGCAAGCAAAACAATGGCACCGTGGTTCGGGTGACAGATGAAGGCCGCCCGTATGTGCGCCTCGCCGCCGCAGCGTTTGACGCCTACCTGGCCGACAGCCAAGCGGCGGGCAAAGCCCGGCATTCTGCGGCTGTATAAGGTAGATCAACCACACAAGAACCAAGCGGATCGCCGAAAGAAACCGGCGATCCGCTTTTGTATCTAGACGATGTCACAAGGCGCGGGGCGCATGAATAGCCCGTTCAAACGGCCATCTGCGGCTTTGGAAAGCCCCCATTCGAGCCGTCCATTTTCAAAGTCAACTGTGTAAAGGTCATAACCACCGGCACCCACTCCCCGGAAATCAAGGGATTTGAGCGGTCCCAGACGTTCCAGCTCTTGCTCGACCATTTGGAGTTGCTCGCGGATAACGCTAGCGAGCTGCGGTGTATAGTCATCATGGTTGACCGTTCCAGCAGCACACTCGGCAATAACTGTCCGCAGCTGGTCGGCGCTTCCGGGGTACGGCTCGTTGGCCTTGACCCGATCCTGCAGAGCGTCTTCAGCTTTTTGATAGGTGCCGGGTTCGCATCGGTTTGCCCTGAGTTCAAACCCTTCCTGATGAAGAATCAAACCTTGGACAAGACCAGTCTCGTCACGATCAAATGTCACCTGAGCAGGCGTGATCTTCAAAAAGAATTTGTCCGGTGCCTCGGCGAATAACTCGAACTCAGGCTGCCCCAAGAGCCCCCCCAACAATTTTCCAGCGTCTGTCCTTACCTTGCCAGTCAGTCCGTCTTCAAATCTGTAGTCGCCGACATAGTCGGTCAAACTCTTTGGGTCGATTTCAACCTGGGTCCGCGGGCGCGCCTGCTCATACCGTCGCCAAGCGATATCGTCTGTTGCTTCATACATATGGGTCTCCTTTGCGAGTGAAAGGAGATCCTCCATGGACAGGCCGTTCTTAGCTTTCAGCTGCAATTGCCCGATCAGCCGCAGGCTGGTTTCGATCTGCGCACTGCGGGTCCGCAGCGTTGTGGCCTGGATTTCCAGAAGCCGTTCCAAATTCGCCGGCTGGCCGGAGAGGAGCTCGCTGATCTTGGAAAGACTGAGACCCAACTGTTTGAGGATGATGACCTCATTCAATCGAACAATCTCGTTGGTGCCGTAAAGTCGCCAGTTCTTCTCCGTGCGCTTGGGCATTATCAGCCCCTGAGCTTCGTAGACCCGGAGCGTCTTAACCGACAGCCCGGTCCTTGCTGCGCATTCGGCAGCCGTCAAAAGAACGTCATTCTGGATTTTCTTGTCCATGAGAACCTCCTGAGCGTCGCTCTAAGGTATGACCATAGGTCCGGCTCAAGGGGCAAGATGCGTTTATTTCACCAATCATAAAAGAAAAAAGCCGCAGACGGATCCGCGGCTGTTTAATTGGATTAGCGCACTGTGTTCAGTGCATGCCTGTCATTTGGCACAGGCCGCAGACCTTATTGAGGTGGATCTTGTCAGAGCGGTCCACACGGATGATCCCGCGGCGCTTCATATCCGAGACCACACGGCTGACGGTTTCAATGGTCAGTCCGAGATAATCTGCGATTTCCTGCCGAGTCATGTGGAGCTGGAGGTCGTAACCGTCCTCGCTCTCGTCTACCGGACCGGTGCATCCGAGGCCGCCGCGGTTCGGAACCAGATGCATCAGAAAGCTAGCGACACGCTCAACTGCAGACTTCCGGCCAAGCAGGACCGCATGTTCATGAAGGACACGCATTTGCTTGGTCAGGCATTTGGTCAAATGCCGCTGCAAATCAGCCGATTTCTCAACGTGGCGCAGATCAATCTCGTTGACCTTCGCATCCGTCAATGTTTCCGCGGTGCAATCGTTCTCTTCTGCTCCGGAAAGCCCAAACAGATCACCCGGACGCAAAACTTCAACAACCTGACGGCGCCCATCCGGCAGCAGCTTGTAAAGCATCACCGTACCGCTTGCCAACTCATAGAGCCGCTTCGCCGGATCCCCCTCATAGTAGATCACAGCGTGCGAGTCGTAGTGGGCCTGTTTGGCCCCGAAATGTTCAAAAGAAATCTCTTGGGGCGAACGCATTTCGGCAACGGGGCGACCGGTACCAATCGAATGCCCGAAAGTATCTGCTTCATAGTAAGCCATTTATATCCCTCCTGCGCACAGACCTGTGCGGCGTAGTCCGGTTCTGGCAGCAGTTGAACTGGCTGACCGCTCTTATAGGAGGGCAGCAGATCGACCGTTGATGCAAAACGTCCCGTCCGACGCTCTACTAACCGCAGGAGAAACTGTATCTATCAGATGTTGCAGGAGAAATTAGGGTGTCTGCGTAAGAAGAACTACATATGAGTTATTCGGACGCAGGTAATTATGCCACAGCTTCGGCCAAAGTTTCCATCGACAACGGCTTTCGCAACAAAGGCATATCCGGTAGGTCCCGAAGATGCATGTTCAATCCGGCACGGGATTTACCAGATATCGCAATGATGCGCGGGGCGCCCGTGCGTGCGTTCAGTCGATGGGCAACATCCACACCGCTCATTCCCGGAAGTCCGAGGTCTAGCAAGACGATATCGTTGGCCGAAACGGTCGCTTTGGCCAGAAAAGTTTCACCATCACTGTAGACGGCCGGAAGATACCCCAGCTCGCCAAGCACTATGTAAAGTGCGTCGGCAACCGCCCGATCGTCTTCGACAATGTGAACAATCACTCGGCAATGTCCTAACGGTTTGGTCGGAATTGCCAAACCTTCGGAGAAATTACGCTAAAAAACCCGTATCAGATGTACGCAGTACTACGTTTTCGCGCGATTACTTATCTTATGAGGACTTCAAGCGTTTCCTGTCAGCCTGGTGCACCGTGGCCGAGGACAATACGGACCAACTCGGCCGCATTGCGTGCCCCGAGCTTTTCCATGATTCGAGCGCGGTGAACTTCTACCGTGCGTGGGCTGATACCGAGCGTCCGGCCAGCTTCTTTGTTGGAGGCGCCATCAGTGATTTCTTTCAGCACTTCCAGCTCCCGGCGGGTCAGAAGGTCTACGCCCTCGAACTGCATCCCGCCGTCAGAAGACTGGCGTTGCTTCATGGCGTTGATGCCTTCGCGGACCCGCTCCAGAACCGCCTCGGCTGAGAAAGGCTTTTCAATGAAGTCGTGCGCGCCGTTGCGAATCGCCTCAACCGCCAGAGGAATATCGCCCTGGCCGGAGATGATAAAAATCGGTGCGGGATAGTTTTCCGCGTTAAGCGCCTTCAAAATCTCGATACCGGACCGCCCCGGCATATGAACATCCAACATGATACAGGCAGGAACGGCTTTGCTGGCCGACTGCACGAACGCGTCTCCATCGGTAAAGGTTTCAACGATAAAGCCCTCCATGTTGAACAAAACGGATAGGGCGTCACGCACAGCGGCATCATCGTCTACGATATAGATGGCATCAGCGTTCGCTTTCATCGATTTACTTCCTTGTCCTGAGCCGGGACCGTCCGCGTTCATTCTGTCCCGGTTTCTTCAATTGTGACGGGCAGTGTCAAAAGAAATGACGCTCCTGCACCTGGCGCTGATTGTTCAAGGCGCAAGTCACCGCCGTGATTTTGCGCGATTGATCTGGAAATTGCCAATCCCAGGCCCACACCCTTGTGTTTCGCGCCGCTGAAAGCTCTGAAAAGGCTGTCTGCGACTTCCTGAGAAACGCCCGGTCCGTTGTCTTCAACGCGAAACTCAAGCACATCCGCACCTAGGCACACCGCCAAGGTTACTTTTCTCTGCGCCTGGCCGGCGACAGCTTCTCGAGCGTTGCGAAGAAGGTTGATCAGAATTTGCCGGATTTGCACCGGATCAGCCATCAAGGGTGGGAGGTTCTTATCAACCTTGGCGACCATGATGGACGGTTCGTCGATCGCCCCCAGATCTGCCATTTCCAGACAGGTGGCAACCAACTCATCGACGTCGACTTCTTTGCGCTCCGGATCCTTGCGCTCCACCAGTTGGCGCATGCGTTGAATAATTTCGCTGGCACGCTCAGCTTCCTTCACCGCCTTTGAGATGACATCCAACATAACCGGTGTCAGACGCTCGTCCGCGGAGGCCTTGCGGGACACGGACTGCAGATAGAGCAGAATGGCTGTGAGCGGCTGGTTTAATTCATGAGCAATGGCAGCACCCATCTCGTCGAGCGCACTCAACCGCGTCATGTGCAACAGTTGAGACTGCGCTTTGCTCAAACGCTCTTCGATCTGCTTGCGCGGCCTTAAGTCCCGCAAGATGCCGATGAACTGGCGGCCTTCAGACGTCGCCGCCTCGCCAACCGACAGTTCCAACGGGAAAACCGTCCCGTCCTTATGTTGGCCTTTGACCTCCCGGCCGATGCCAATGATCTTCTTGTGACCCGTATCCAGATAGTTTTGAACGTAAGAATCGTGATGGTGTGCATAGTCGGACGGCATGATCCGATTGACATTCTCGCCAAGCAGATCTGTTGCTGAATACCCGAAGAGTTTTTCGCAGGCCTTGTTGAATGCCAAGATTTGGCATTTCGCGTTGATGACGATGATGCCGTCAACAGCGGTGTTAAAGACACTGTCCAAACGGGCGTCAGAGATCGTCGCGGCAACTTCTCCGCTTTCAATCACACTGTCATCCGCCATACCGCACCCCGATGGAACTCGCCCTTCCATCAAGACTTACGGATTTTCACGTACTCCAGCAACCCGTCTTTGTTCTAAATCTCTGGCAACCAAACGCTAATTCTTTGGATAGCTTCTTCCAAATGGGCGCGCTGGCGCGCAAAGCACAAGCGAATGTAGTTTTCTCCGCCGTTTCCGAACGCTGTTCCAGGTGCAAGGCCCACACCGGTCTCGCGGACACAATCCATTGCAAACTTCCGGGTATCTTCAACACCGTCGATGGAAAAGAATAAATAAAACGCGCCTTGAGGGGCCGCGATCCGGACACGGTTCAAAGCTCCAAGCCCCTGAACCACGGAGTCCCGCCCTTCTTTGGCAAGCGCAACTTGCTGCTCGAGAAACGTATGGCCGTCATTCAAAGCTGAGACAGCCGCACGTTGACTGAACATCGGGACGCCGGACGTTGAGTATTGAATGAGGTTCTCCAAGACTTGGCCCAGCGCGTCTGGTGCCGAAATCCAGCCAATACGCCATCCCGTCATTGCCCAGTTCTTGGACATTGAGTTCACATAGATGATCTGATCATCCTCGTACGCAATGTCGTAAAAGGACGGGGCGCGGTTTGCCTCGCCATAATAGAACAGTGCGTAGATCTCATCCGCTATGATCCAAAGTCCGCGCTTGCGGGCAAGACTAAGCACTTGTCTCAACACCTCTTCTGACGCGACCCACCCTGTTGGATTGCTGGGGGAATTAAGGAATATCGCAGCGGTCTTTGGCGTAATCGAAGCCTCCAGATCATCTACGTCCAATTCCCACCCTTCGGGCACTTCGCGCATTGGGACCGAGACCGGTTTTACGCCTCTGATCCCAAGAGCTGCCTCGATGTTTGGCCATGTTGGTGTTGGCACCAGCACTTCGTCGCCGGAGGATGCAATAGCCTGGATGGCGAGTTGAATGGATTGCATGCCGGAACCGGTGACAAAAAACCTCTCGGGTGCAAAGGCCTTGCCGAAAACCCTTTGATGATATCCGGCCAGCGCGGACCTCAGTTCCGGAATGCCGCGCTGGTAGGTGTAGAAGGTTTCACCGTTGTCGAGGGACTGCTTCGCAGCATCACAGATGAACTGGGGTGTCGGCAGATCCCCTTCACCCGCCCACAAAGGAATTACGTCATCACGTCCTTGTCCGGCATTGAAGACTTCAACGATGCCGCTCTCCGGCGCCATGCGTGCCTCGTGGCTCAATGTATCAATCAGCGCAGCCAAATGTGTGGTCCTTAGTAGCCATATCCGCCGTCAACATACCTGCAATTCTTCCGATGTTTTCATGAAACAATTTGAACTCTGCTTCACAGGTGCTGATCAATAGCGGGACTGCCTAGAGTGTTTCAGCGACAGATCTGTCTTCGCCGCATGGCGAATAGACATCTGCTGCAAGCTGTGATCGGATCGCGAAAGAGGCGGAATAAACACGGGGATGTGCTGAGATTCGGCATACTTTGAAACTGACCCCAAAAAACTGCCCGGGAGGATAACCGCAAGACGATGCTGCATGGCTGGCTCGTGATACTGGCGGCAGCGGTGTACATCCTGCTGCTGTTTGCCATAGCAAGTTATGGCGACCGGATGGCCCGGCGTTCCAAGCGTTTGCGCGGTGGCGGCCGGCCGATGATCTATGCCCTGTCCTTGTCGGTCTATTGTACGTCTTGGACCTTTTTCGGTTCGGTCGGCAACGCAAGCCGAAACGGCGCTGAGTTTCTGACCATCTATATCGGTCCCCTTCTGGTCTTTGCTCTCGGATACCCGCTGCTGCGCCGGATTATCCATATCTCCAAGACGGAAAGTATTACATCTATCGCCGATTTCATTGGTGCGCGGTATGGCAAGAGCCAGTCCGTCGCAGCGTTGGCGACCCTGATTGCCGTGATCGGTGTGATCCCCTACATCGCCTTGCAGCTGAAGGCCGTATCTTTGTCGATCACAACAATGGTCGGCCCGATTTTTTCACCGCCGGAGTTTCTCTATCCGGGCTTTGCCGATCTGACGCTTCTGGTTGCGTTGGGCATGGCGATCTTCAGCTCGGCGTTCGGTACCCGGCACATTGATGCGACAGAACACCAGGAAGGCCTGATGCTCGCGATTGCCGCAGAGGCGGTGGTCAAGCTGATCGCGTTTCTGGCAGTCGGCTTCTGGGTCACATACGGTATGTTCGGTGGCCCCTTTGACTTGATCCGCGCAATTTCCGAGGCGCCCGAAGTTGCCGCTGTCTTCGATCAGCCCATCAAGATCAGCAACTGGGTTGTCATGTCGACCTTGTCGGCATTTGCGGTTCTTTTGCTGCCGCGCCAGTTCCATGTGACCGTGACGGAGAACAACTCCGATGCGGAGCTGAAACGCGCAACCTGGTTGTTTCCGGCCTATCTGATCCTGATCAATCTTTTCGTTATTCCGATCGCGGCGGCGGGGCTCCTTCGGTTTGGGCAGGACGTAAATCCGGACACCTATGTTCTGGCCCTGCCGATGGATGCAGGTCAGCACTGGCTGACGATCTTCGTCTTTCTCGGCGGCTTGTCTGCCGCAACAGCAATGGTGATTGTGGCTGCGGTCGCCCTCGCAATCATGATCTCAAATGACATCGTCATCCCGCTGATGCTGAGAGGGCACCGCGAAGAGGACATCGTAAACACCGACGGTCGGGACTTGAGCCGGCGCCTGATCACCATTCGCCGCCTGGCCATCTTCGGTATCTTACTTCTCGCCTACGCCTATTATCGGGCCGCTGGTGATACGGCTGCCCTCGTCTCCATCGGTCTGTTGTCGTTCGCTGCTATTGCGCAATTCGCACCGGCATTCTTCGGCGGACTTTACTGGCGGCGGGCAACAGCCACCGGAGCGATTGCGGGTCTGAGTGGCGGCCTGTTTCTCTGGGCCTACACGCTGTTATTGCCGACTTTTGCCCAGTCCGGGTTGATCTCCGACACCATCATGAGCACGGGGCCATTTGGCATTGACCTGCTTAAGCCGGAATCCCTGTTCGGTATCGAGGCAGATCCATTCATTCACGGCACGCTCTGGAGCCTTGCGGCAAATGTCGTTCTGTTCATCGCCGGGTCGCTGATCCGAAAACCTCAGCCATCAGAAACGCTGCAAGCAAACGTCTTTGTACCGTCAGAACTCCGCAATCCGACCAACTTCCTATACTGGCGGACGTCAGTTACCGCAGGAGATCTCCAGGCCACCGTCGCCCGCTACCTCGGTGAAGAAAGAACAGAGCGCTCTTTTCAAAGGTTCGCGCGTGAACGCGGCATCTCGATCGAACCAAATACAATCGCAGATGCAAACCTTCTCAGATTCTCCGAGCAACTGCTGGCAAGCGCAATTGGCGCTGCTTCCGCCCGTCTCGTCCTTACCTTGATGCTGAAACGGCATGATCCGTCGACAAAGGGCGCGGTGAAACTGCTGGACGATGCGTCCATGGCGATCCAGCACAATCGGGATCTTCTCCAAACCGCGCTCAATCAAGTGCGACAGGGCATTGGTGTGTTTGATCGGGACTTCCGGCTGATTTGCTGGAACCGTCAGTTCCGTGATCTTCTGGGCCTTCCTGCCGAATACGGACAGGTCGGCACGACCCTCGATGCCATCCTCCGATACAACGCGGAACGCGGTGAACACGGTTCCGGTCCCGTTGAAGTCATTGTGCAGGACCGGATCGAGAAGCTGGTTATCATCCAGGAGACCTATCAGGAGCGCCTGTTTGAAAGCGGCACGGTTCTGGAGGTGCGGATCAGCCCGATGCCCGACGGCGGCATTGTGACGACCTACACCGACATTACTGAACGCGTGATGGCCGAAGAGGCTTTGGCAAAGGCCAATGAAACGCTTGAGCGGCGGGTTCGAGAACGGACCGAAGAACTCACACACGTTAACGACCGTCTTGTGGAGGCGACACGTGCTGCCGAAGAGGCCAATATAGGCAAAACCCGTTTCCTGGCCGCCGCCGGTCACGACATCATGCAGCCTCTGAATGCGGCACGGCTTTATTCCTCCGTTCTAGTCGACAAGCTCCAGGAGGGCGACAACGGAAAACTCGTCAAGAACGTGGAGTCGGCGCTGGAGTCGGTTGAGGACATTCTCGGGGCTGTCATGGATATCTCCAGGCTCGATACAGGAGCCTTGAAACCGGAGCCGACCGTCTTCCGGCTGGACGAGTTGATCCGCGGCTTGGAGCTCGAATTCATGCCCATCGCTGCCGAGAAAGGATTGGAGCTTCGGATCGTTCACACCACCATGTCGATCAGATCCGACCGGCGTCTCTTGCGGCGTTTGCTACAAAATCTTGTTTCGAACGCCATCAAATATACAGGTGAAGGCAAAGTGCTGGTCGGCTGCCGTGTCCGGGAAAACAGGGTGTTCGTGGAAGTGCATGATACGGGCCTCGGAATCGCTGAAACCAAGCAGAAAGCCATTTTCCAGGAGTTTCATCGCCTTGACGATGGCATGCGCGTCGCCAAAGGTCTCGGCTTGGGATTGTCGATCGTTGAGCGGATCAGCCACGTTCTCAATCACAAAGTGAATCTGCGCTCAACACTTGGCAAAGGGTCTTGTTTTTCCGTCGAACTGCCGCGAAGCGCGCCCGTGCCTGATATAGAACCGGTGCCGCAACCGGCAGCAATTGTTGGCCAGCTTGATGGCCTCTGCGTCGTGGCGATCGACAATGAACCCGACATTTTGTCCGGCATGCGCCATCTTCTGACAAACTGGAACTGCAAGGTCATCACGGCTTGCGATGACACGCAGGCCGCCGCTCTGCTCAACCATGAAAACCTGACGCCGGATGTGATCCTGGCGGACTACCACCTGGACAACGGCACAGGGATTGAAGCGATCGTGAAGTTGCGCTGGAAATTCGGCAGCCACATCCCCGCCATCCTGATCACGGCGGATCGAAGCCGCCCGGTGCGTACAGAAGCCGCCGATAAGGACATTTCGTTTTTTAATAAACCACTGAAGCCGGCAGCATTGCGCGCAGCTTTAGGCCGGTGCCGGACAGATCAATCCGCGGCCGAATAACAATACCGAGGCGGTGGGCCCCAGTCATTGCCGGTCGCAAAAGGCCGACCGTCACGGAGAACTAAAAGCAATCACTAGAAAATCACTCGCGTGCAGCTTCAACGGCGCTGCGTTTTTCCGGAGCGGTGCTCGGCGCCCGGTCATCCCAATCCTCATTTCGGATCTCGCCGATCAGCATCGGATTGGGGTCCGGTCTGCCGAAATAGTATCCCTGCAACGTATCACAGCCTAGCGTACGCAACGCATCAACCTGAAACTGGCGTTCAACACCTTCAGCGGTCACTTCCAGTCCGAGGTTGTGAGCAAGGGCTATGATGGCGGCAATGATGGCAAGCCCCTCGCTTTGCTCACCAATTTCATCAACGAACGACTTGTCGATTTTGATCTTGTCGAAATTGTAATTGCGCAAGTAAAGCAGCGAGGAATAGCCGGTCCCAAAATCGTCCAGCGCGATTTTGATCCCCATATCCCGAAGGCCGTCCAGCTTTTCGGAAGCAGAGCCTATGTCTTTCAAGAAAACCGATTCCGTAATTTCAAGCACAAGCCGCTCACCCGGGAAGCCAGTCTCCATCAAGACGTCAGAAACGGTCTCAACAAGGTTTGGATCCATGAACTGAACAGCAGACAGGTTTACCGCGACCGTCTCAAGATCCGGCCATTGCGCTGCAACCTTGCAGGCCTTTTTCAAAACCCACATCCCCATGGGCAATATGAGTCCGGCGTGCTCCGCGATGGGAATGAACACGTCAGGCACAACTTCTCCACGGGTTGGATGCTGCCAACGCACCAGAACTTCACTTGAAACGACACGGCCGCTGCGGGCCTCAACAATCGGCTGAAATTCGATGGTCAAGCCGTCAGTTTCGAAAGCTTCGCGCAGATCGGCTTCAAGTTCGCGGCGCTCCCGAACCTCCCGCTCCATCTCTTCGACGAAGGCAAGCGCCTGCCCACGCCCTCCCTCTTTTGCCTTGTATAGCGCGATGTCAGCCTCGCGCATGAGATCATTCACGCTTGTGTTTGTCTGACGGAGCCGGGAAAAACCAACGGTCGCGCCGATCGCAAATTCACGCTTTCCAACTTTGAAGGGCTTGCGAGTAACTTTCACAAGTTCATTCGCGAAAACCTCAGCTGCCTGATCGCTGACAAATTCCCCGACAGCTGCAAATTCGTCGCCACCAAACCGGGCAAGTAAGGTGCGGCCTTCGCTGATTGAACGGAACCGTTCAGCGACCTGGATCAGGAGGTCATCCCCGGCGGCGTGCCCACTGGTATCGTTGACGACCTTGAAGTTATCGAGATCGATCAAAAACAGGGTCAGAGTGCTGGCGCGTTTTTCAAGTTGTGCCGCGAGCTTTAGGTCTGCCTGTTTCAAGAACCAGTTGCGGTTTCCAATGCCTGTCAACGCATCTTGCTCGGCCAGCTGTGTGACCAAAGCGTTCGCGACCTTCATCTCGGTTATGTCCGATGCAACGCCCCGATAACCGGTGAAATAACCCCGCTCGTCGAAAGCGGGTGTTCCTGAAACCGCCCACCACCGTGCTTCGCCATCGACATCAACACCTATCTCAAGGTCCCGGAACGCCGTGATTTCTGTGATCGCATCGTCCAAGGCTTTATACCCCTCCTGCGCGTCCGGATGGGACAGCGAATAGGCCAGATCGGTCAATCGCATTGCTTGAAGTCTGTTTGGGTCTCGCCCGCTCACAGATGCAAACCGAGAGGATACGTTTCGAAGATTTCCGCTTGTATCGGTCTCCCAGAACCAGTCGCTGTCCTTGTCTTCGATGTCGTTCATCATGAGCGCGATGAGATCACCCCGCTGGCGCAACTCTCCCTCCGAGAGGAAATGAGATGTAAAGAGCCAACTGGTCGATGTGGAACTGCCGACAATGATAACGGCAAAGCTTGTTAAGAGAGTGATCAGGATCCAGGACTGATCTATGTTGACAACCGCAAGAGAGACAGCCGAAACGCTGTACAAAACAAGCAACCATCGAAACGCGGCCTGCGGAACAGTTGCCAGCGCAAAAGCGCCGCCACAGGTCATCCCAATCGTCACAATGGATGCAATCCAGATGCCTTGAGCATCTCCGACAGCCAGCGCCGCAATAGGCACGACGGCCCAAAGCGCGCTCAAAATCGTGGCATGATGAACGGCGTGCGCTATAACTTTTGGGGAAGCCTGTTCGATTGGATATCTGCCGCTCTTGTGCCATCTCAGGCCCATTTGAGCCATCACAAGAACAATCAACAACGCCCACCCAAGCACGTAAACTGGCGGCAAAATCGTCAGCCCGACAGCAGTAAGAGCCGCTGCGTTAATCAGATTGCCCGCAATCATGACGGGGGTCAGACGTAAAATATGCGAAATCTGCGCGGCCCGAACCCTGCGCATGACATCTTCATCAGCCACCGGATAACCAAATGCCAGCAGGAAAGGCTGCATCGAGTTTTTCAGGCTTTGCCGTGACTTGCCAGTGGCACTGTGGCGGGCGGACGCCCAGATTTGTCTTCCTGGATGGACAAACGCCAGAAATATAACCTGGAGCATCGTTTTCCAGTGCGCGGACAACCGCATGCTTACTCCAATACTACGCAACGAGATGCACGCGCCAATACCTTCGCGCACAAAGAGCCTAACTGGCCCCTCATGAAATTACGGTAAAGGAGGAGGATTCAAAAAATTATTGTCAGTATTCAACAAATAATGCCGCAACGGGAAGCTGCGGCACTGTTTCCATAAACTGAAGATTCGCAATCTTGGCAGGTGAATACTGACCGCCGCCATTACTCCCTAAGCGTCGGGCGTCTCAACGGTTTCACCGTTCATTTGCCACTGACCAGCTTCGATTTTCGAGGCCGCAATGACCGCTTGTGTCCGGCTTTCAACGCCCAGCTTTTGAAGAATGGCAGAAACGTGCGCTTTCACCGTTGCCTCGGAGACAGAGAGCTCATAGGCGATTTGTTTGTTCAAGAGGCCTTCGGACAGCATCATGAGGACACGAACCTGCTGCGGTGTTAGCGTTGAAAGCCGCTGCACAAGGTCGCCACTGCCGTCATCGGCAGACAGATCTACATCCGGCGGCGTCCAGACATTGCCCAGCATGACTTCGGCAATGGCTTCCCGGATAACCTCGATGCCGTGAGATTTCGGGATAAAGCCTGATGAACCGAACTCCATGGCCTTCCGGATCGCCTGCGGGTCTTCGTTTGCCGAAACAACAACGACCGGCACACCGGTGTGTTGCGCGCGCAAGTACATCAATCCTGAAAAGCCGCGCATGCCGGGCATCGTCAGATCCAGAAGGATCAGATCGACCTCGCCATCTTTCTCCAAAAGCGAGGTTACATCTTCCAATGCTCCCGCCTCAACGATCGAGGCTTGCGGATATTGAGCTTCCAGCGTTTGACGCAAAGCGCCACGGAACAGCGGGTGATCATCCGCAATGACAAAGCGATACGATGGCGCCGACACGTTTTCCTCCCAGATCAGCCTTCTTTTTTTCAGGCCGTTTATCGAACGGGTGTCTGCGCGTGCTCCTCCGAAAGCCAAGGCTTTACGCCGGGCTATCACACACTTACGCAGACGTGGTTCGTAATGTTTGAAAGTATGTGCCTCAGGGCGCGTTGGCAAGTCAAACCATGCGGCGGCGCTCCGTTCTTATCAAAGGTACAATCGGTCTCGCAAATAAGCATGAAACCCTGCAACAACACTTGATTGATTCACTATACTTCCGCTGAAGTGAAACTATTGCCACTGAACGCAGCTGACACATCCTAAAAAGCAGTTTTAATCTCGACCAATTGCAACTCAGGCGACGTTTATACAATCTGCGTTTTCCACAGATTAACAAAGCCACAAATAAGAACTTCAAAAAACAAATTAATTACAATAACTTCACGTCGCTGATTGTTCTTTTCCCTAATCAAAGTTTCTTCAAAATGGCGCTTTCACCAACTCTCTATTCCTTCACCAACCGGTGGGAATGCGATGAAAATGATCACTTGAACGTCCAGTTCTATTTCAGCCGCTTTGATGAGGCAGATCAGCAATTCCGGCTGATATCTGGCCTCAGCGACAGCGTTGCAGGGGCACGTCGTGTACGCCATGTACGCTATCATAAGGAGCTGCGGACCGGAGATCTCATCACCGTGCACTCGGGGATCGCTTTCGACGGTCCGCATTTGCTGACAGTGGTGCACGAGATGCGCAACGCAGGCACCGGCGCGTTGAGCGCGACCGCTATCGATGGATACGAGCCAAATCCCGGCACGGTCAAATCACTGCGCCAGAGGTTTACGGATTATCAGACGCCCATGTCCTCCGACGCAACACCGCGCGGACTGTCGGCCAGCCCGGCCAGCGCCCGCCCGGCATTGGACAAACTCCTGCAGAACAACGGAGCGCTCTGCTTCCGCGGGACCGTAATGCCCCGACACGTCAATGCGGACGGAAAAGCAGATGATCAATTTGCTTTGTCTTGCTGCACCGACGGCGTTCCGCATGTGTGGGAGCGCAGCCCCCTCACCCAAGCCTATCTAAGCCAGCACAATCTTGGCCGGGTCGCTATCGAAATGAAGCTGATTTGGCATTCACCGCTGAAGTCTGGCGACATGATTGTCGTGGCCTCCGGTTTTACCGGCAGCCAGAACAAGACCTTCGGGATGCGGCATCATGTTTTCGAAAGCCGGACCAACCGCTTGGCCGCAACGCTCGATGTAGTCGCGCTGACAATGGATCTTGATGCCCGGCGCGCGATCGATTTGCCGGAAGAGGCGAGAACCGCCATTTCCAAGATGGTGCTTGCTTAGAATTCAATGATGCCTTTTGGCCACGCGACGGTTTCGATCAGTTTCCGGAACCGTCGAGGTCTTTTTGAAGCTCGCGGACCATGCCGAAAAACCGGCGCATGGCTGTCTCAGTGAAATCGAGGACACGATCGAGTTCTTCCTCGTCCTCTGAGGTCATTCCAGAGGTTTGTTCTCCGGGTTTTGTACCGGTAGCAGGGCGATCCAGGGCGGAGCCTGGCGGCAATTGGGACTGACCGTTTTCTTCGGCGCCTTCCAGCTCTTCCACGCGAGCGGTCAGTCTCTCAACTTCACCGGCCAGCGTGTTGATTTCCGCCAGATAGGCCTCTTCAGCCAGGGGCACGGGATTGCATCGCCACGCCTCGTTTTTCTGTTTGCAGACAGAGACAGTCCCGTTCTGACGGTCCACTCTCAGAACGTCACCCTCCACGGAGACCAGAGAGTATCTTTCAGGTGTGCCGTCTGTCACAGCTGTTACGGTTTCTTCCGACACCACCTCTTCGGCAAACGCCGCGCCGTTCACCGAAACACTCAGACATACCAATATGCCAAATGCTGCTGTTTTGCTTTTGCGGATCATGATGCCGGTTCTCCTGGCTCCGTGAAGTCAGACACTGTGCTGAGCACGTTGGAATAACCGTTGCCACAAATCCATGGCCAAAGCACGGCCTCTTTGGGACTTGTCACCACAGATAGCAGATTAGCTGGATGCCACACGCACTGGCTCCAACAGCTTCTCCAGCGTTTCCAATCGGTCCGCCTCTCCAGCAGGCTTGTCCCAGCGCAGCCGTGAAATGCGCGGAAAGCGCATGGCAACACCGGATTTGTGCCGGCTGGATCTGTTTAGTCCCTCAAAAGCCACCTCCAGAACAAGGCCATGATCCTTGCTGTAGGCAACCTCCCGGACAGGACCGAACCTGTTGGTCGTGTTTCCTCGGACAAACTTGTCGATCTGCTGCAACTCTTCGTCTGTAAAACCAAAATAGGCCTTGCCGACCGGCACCAGTTCATCGCCGGTCTCCGCCGCCCGCCACAGCCCAAATGTGTAGTCTGAATAGAAGGACGAGCGTTTGCCGTGGCCCCGCTGGGCATACATCAACACGGCATCGATCAGGTGCGGCTCCCGCTTCCATTTGTACCAAAGGCCCTTTGGCCGTCCTCCGGTGTAGGCCGTGTTCCAGCGCTTCAGCATCAGCCCCTCAACGGCGACCGCATCTTCTTTGTCCAGCCGGCTTTCAGGCGTGTTCCGCGCCTCTGTTATGTCCTCCCAACTTGTCACCTGTACAAGCGGCGATAGGTCGATCCGTGGATGATTAAAGTCAGCCACAAACCCTTCAAGGCGGCGGCGGCGCTCTTCAAAGGGAAGCGGTCTCAAATCCTCACCGTTGAGCGACAAAAGATCATACGCCCGGACGGCCGCCGGAAACTCCTTCAATAGCTTGGGACCGGCTGTTTTTCTGTTGAGGCGTTTTTGCAGGTCACCGAATGGACGGACCTTGCCACCCTCCATGACAAGCAACTCACCATCGATACAGCCATTGAAATTGAGTGCGTCGAGAACATCCGGGAATGCGCGCGAGATGTCTTCACCCGTGCGGCTGAAGAGACGACGGACTTTTTGTCCGTCACGCGTTTCACCAGCCGCTGCTTGAATCCGGATGCCATCCCATTTCCATTCCACGGCAAACTCGGCTGCATCAAGCTGAGCAGGATCCCTGTCCGCATCAAGTGGGTGGGCCAGCATGACGGGCCGGAAGGGGGCCGGGTCCAGATTGTCCGGGCGTTCCCCTTTGCCCTCGGCCCAGGCAAACAGGCTTTCAAAGGGTGGCTTCAGCCCGAACCAAACCTCCTCAATGTCCGAAACACTCAGATCACCCAGTCGTGCCACAGCGGTTTTCGCAAGGCGCGCAGACACGCCGACCCGAAGCCCACCTGTAACCAGCTTCAACAGAGCCCACCGACCGGTCTCATCCAATTGATCCAGCCAGCTCGCGATCAAGCGCGGCGCATCCGTTTTGCCTGCGGTCTCAAGCGCATCGACAACGCCCGTCAGTTCGATGCGTTCACGCTCAGCGCTCGCGCCGTCGTCGGGAAGCGCAGGCCACATGAGTGCAATTGTCTCGGACAGATCGCCAACAAAATCATAGGACAAGGCAAACAGCGTTTCGTCCGAACGCTCTGCGATCAGCGCTTTCAAGACAGCTGGTTTTGCATGCTTGAATTTTAGGTCTCCGGTCAGCGCTGCCAGCGCATAGCCACGTTCCGGATCAGGTGTTTCCTGAAAATAGCGGACAAGAAGCGCTTCTTTTGCAAGGCGCCTTGGTTCTAACGACAGTCGGTCAAGTAGTTGGGAAAACACATGCATGAACACAAAAACCGGGAAAGAGGGCTAAGGCAACTCTATCCCGGTTAGATGCTGTTCAGGAAATTAAGGTCAAGCCGATGGAGTTAGGCGGCAATTTCCTCTGACCGTTCTGCGGTCAAGTACTGCAGTCCGACCGTGTCCTCGTGGACCCATTTCACAGCCATCGGATATTGGTGTCCTTTGGTGTCTTCGTAGGTGACATGCATGCCTTCAACCGCACCGTGGAAGTTCATCACGCCAATGCCGCCTTCCGAGCTGTTCATCAACCGGGTCCGGATATGCTCGCCACTTTCCGAAATCAGATGGATTTGCTGGCCACGCTCTTGCTTGCGGTTGGCCCGGCGGCGTTCTTCTACATCCCGCGCCATCTCATTGAGGAAGCCTTCAATGCCTTGTGACATTTCGTCAGCAACGTTTTTCACTGCAACTGCAATGTGATCCACCGTCTCGGCCTCTCCGGCCGTTGCCTGGATGGCCTGATCCACGCTCTCCGCACTGTTGACCGCGTTTGCTGTCTCGCTGGCTGCCATGGTGATGCTTTGCGAGATTTCCTGTGTTGCAATGCTTTGCTCGCCGACCGCTGCCGTGATCGCACCGGCCACTTCACTGATCATCTCGATGGAACCGGAGATCTTGCGTATGGACTCAACCGCTTCGCTCGTCAGCCCTTGGACCGACGAAATCTGACTTGAGATTTCTTCAGTTGCCTTGGCGGTCTGGGTCGAGAGTTCCTTCACCTCAGCGGCAACAACCGCAAAACCTTTACCGGCATCTCCCGCCCGGGCGGCCTCAATGGTCGCGTTCAACGCAAGGAGGTTTGTCTGTTCGGCAATGGCGCGGATCATCTCAACGACGGTGCCAATTTTTTCAACCGCCTCCGCCAGGCTGGAAACATTGCCGTCTGTTTGCTGGGCCACGCCAGTAGCATCTTCAATGACGTTGCTGGCCCGATCTGCCTGGCTGAGAATTTCCTGGATTGCCGCGGACATTTCCTCGGCCGCTGCCGCCACGGTTTGAACGTTGTCAGACGACGAGGAGGAGGCATTCTTGGCCTCGGTTGCAGCGCTGGACGCCCCTTGCGAGATATCGCGGACGCGTGCGGCAATGTCGGTCATCTGACCGGTTTTTTCGTTCACATCTCCAGTGACACTGGCCATCAGATTGCGGAACTTCTCGATAAGGCTTTCCATCTGATTCTGGCGCATGCGCTCGCGGTCACGCTCCTTGGCAGCTTCTGTTTCCAGAACACCGCGCACCCGCGCATTCTCCTGGAACACTTCACCAGCCTTGGCCAGTTCGCCAATCGCGTCCGTGCGGTCACTGAACGGCATCTTGAAGTCAATATCGCCATCAGCAATCCGGACCAGACTACTCGTCAGGCGACCAAGCGTTTGGGTGACATTGCGCAACTGCCACGCGACCAGGGCCAAGGTTACCAGAACGACCGCGATCGTTTCGCCAAGAACCAGCATCAAGTGCCCGTTCGCAGCCTCGGAGATTTGTGCCGCGCGTGCCTCACCGGCTTTCAACATTTCAATTGAAGCTGCGCGGATCATGTTCAGGCGCTCGGTTGCTTTGCCGAACCAGACGGACCCTTCAATGCCTTGCCCATCCTTTGTCTCCGGCAATGTGCGCAGAACCTTGCGCCAATCCATCACCTCATCGACTGCTGGCCCGGACACAGTTTGGTCGAACATGGCCAGTTGTTGCGGCGACGCGATCTGCTGGAAATTCTTCAAGAAAGCTGTTTCGACCGAAAGGCGGTCGAAATAGGCCAGGAACCGTGCTGAGGGGACTTCACCGTCTTTGCCAACGATTGCGAACAACTGCCCACCGATTGCCCGCTCCAGACCGCCGGCTTCAATCGCTTCGGTCAACAGAAGAAACGGTGTCATATGCTGGGCGTATTCGTTGTCCGAACTCGCCTGAACCGCAGAATTCACGATTGTGATCAGCTTGCGCACCTTGCCGGAGTAAAAAGCCAGATTATCCGCACCTTTGACCGACTTGGCGTCGATACCAGCGCGATGTTGGGTGATCTGGTCAAGCTCGGCGCTGGTCGTGCGAACGCGCTCCAGAAGCTTTTCGTTGCTGATATCAAAGTCGGCTACCGCGGCCTGCATTTCCGCCACTGCGGCGTCAGTCGCCTTGCGTTGATTGTCGAGCAGTTCGCGTGGCTTGGCGGCATAACCGGAAGCCATTAGCACCGCGGTTCGGCCACGTTCCTTCTGCAACTCGTGCAAAACCGCTTCTGAGCGTTCTGAAATCAGTGCGGTCGGAAGGATTTCTGATGCCTTCCGGCTTTCGATCATGGCCTCATTGAGGGCCAGCCCACTGGCAATCATAAACGCCACCAACGGAACGATGGCGAGCAGCGCAATCTGCGCGCGAATTGATTTGAACATCCCAAACCCCAGCGAAATTCTGTCACGCAAATTTAACGCAGAGGCAGGTTAAAAATTTACATATACACAAAGATGTTATTCCCTACATCTTTATACTATCGGTATTAATTACATGGATGCGAAAGAAGCGATTCTGCCAATACAGCCAATACTTACAATATCGCTCAAAATATGAGCATTTCTTTCTGGTGGACGTCGCTGCGATAAGCCTGTATAAGCCGCGACCCACAAGGGCCTGCATGGTGATGGCCCGGTCCGGTAGACTGCTGATTGGCACGCAGGTGATCCGGAGCAGTCGAAAGAATCCAATGACCGAATTGATGTCGCTCGCCCCGGCGCTGAAAGCCGCGCTGGCGAAACGTGGCTATGAAAGCCTCACTCCCGTTCAAGAAAGTGTTCTGACCGAAGCGCCCGCCAACGCCGATCTTCTTGTGTCCGCGCAAACCGGCTCCGGCAAAACCGTTGCCTTTGGCCTTGCCCTCGCTTCAACCATTTTGGGTGAAGAAGAAACGCTTGGAAAACCTGGTGCCCCGATCGCACTCGCGATTGCGCCAACTCGCGAACTGGCGCTGCAGGTCAAGGAAGAGCTGACCTGGCTTTACGGCGAAGCCGGTGCTGTCACCGCCTCTTGTGTCGGCGGCATGGACCCACGCATGGAACGGCGGACACTGGACCGCGGCGTACACATAGTGGTCGGCACGCCCGGGCGCCTGCGCGACCACATTGAACGGGGCGCGCTGGACCTTTCCGAACTTCGCGCTGTCGTGCTCGATGAGGCCGACGAGATGCTGGACATGGGTTTCCGCGAAGATTTGGAATTCATTCTGGATGCCGCACCGGAAAACCGCCGCACGCTCATGTTCTCGGCAACGGTGCCAAAACCGATTGCCGAACTTGCAAAACGCTTTCAGAAAGATGCTGTCCGCCTGTCGACGATCAACGCCCGCGAACAACACGTTGATATCGACTACATCGCGCACCCTGTCGCGCCTAATGAACGCGAGAACGCGATCATCAACGTGTTGCGCCTGCATGAAGCAGAAAAGGCAATCGTGTTCTGCCAGACACGAGAAGGTGTCAGCCGCCTGACGGCCCGCCTTGCCAACCGGGGCTTCAGGATTGTTTCACTCTCCGGTGAGCTGAGCCAGGAGCAGCGGACAGCCGCGTTGACTGCCATGAAGAACGGCACGGCTCGCGTTTGTGTCGCGACCGACGTTGCCGCACGTGGCATCGACTTGCCGAACCTTGATCTCGTGATCCACGCGGATCTGCCGACAGGCAAGGCTGCCCTTTTGCACCGGTCGGGCCGAACCGGGCGCGCAGGGCGCAAAGGCACCTGTGTGCTGATGGTTCCCTTCCCACGCCGCCGTCAAGCCGAGCGAACTCTGCATTTCGCAAACATTACGGCCACCTGGAAAGGCGCACCAACGTCAGACGAAATCCGGGCCAAGGATAAAGAACGGCTCTTGGCAGACCCGGTCCTCTCCGCAGAGCTGGAAGAAGAAGAACGGGTGATTGCCGGAGAACTGCTGGCTCTTCACAGCGCTGAACAGCTGGCAGCTGCTTTCGTCAAGCTTCGCCAGTCCCGCCTGCCTGCACCGGAAGAAGTCGGCGAGCTGAACGAGACCGCGTTGCAAGGCCGCGATGCCGGTTCGCGCGGCGGGCGCAGCGCTGAAATCAAGAACAACTTCGAAGATGGTGTCTGGTTCTCGCTGTCGCTTGGCCACCGCCAGCGCGCCGAACCGCGCTGGATCCTGCCGCTGATCTGCCGGGCCGGTCATGTGACCAAGAAGGAAGTCGGCGCGATCAAGATTTTCCAGAACGAGCTCTATTTCGAGATCTCCGGCAAGCACGGTGAAAAATTTGCCAGCACCGTCAAGCGCGAGGGGACAGGTGAGGAAAACGTCACCATCAAGTTGCTAGATGCACGCGGCGGCCAGATGCCGCAACCGCCTAAGGAGGACAACTTCCGGGGCGGTGGCAATCGCGGACGCGGTGACCGGGATCGTGGCCCCAGGGACCGCGGCGACAGAGGTGATAAGGGTGGCTATCAAAACCGGCGCCCGCGCCGCGGCGATGCGCCCGACTACGAAGACATGGGCCGCGAAGACACGCTGAAGCCAAAGCGCGGACCAAAACGCGACTTCGACGCTCCGCGTGGCAAGAAACGCCGCCGCGACGATGACGAGACTGCTCCCCATCATCCAGCTTACGAACCGCTGGATATGAAAGCCCTCGCCACTGACGGCGACGCACCGCGCAAAGCTCGCAAACCCCGCGATGCCGACGGCGATGGGCCGCGCAAGGGCAAGCCAAAAGCGTCCGCCAAACCATCTGGAGCAAAGAAAAAAGCTCCGAAGAAAAACAAGCCGTCCCGCGCCCAGCGCAAAGCGGACCGGACAAAGTAAGACCAAAGGCCCGCTGCATCAGCGGGCCTTTTCTTTTTTCTCGGAACATACGCACTGAACTAGAACTTGAACGACAGGCCGACGCCACCTCGGAACTGGTCTGCCGACCCTTCGTCTTTGACGATGGGACTGTCCGCGGCGTCCCCCAGAAGGCGCGTATAGGACGCCCGGCCGACCAGCCCCCAGCGCTCTGTGAGCTGGTAGGTCATGGTCGCCTGGACACCAATGTCCTTGACCCCGCCTTCAGCGGTGTAGGCGGCCAGTCCAGAACGGGCCGAACCCGCTTCTGACACACCGAAATAGGTGTTCATGTAGTCATCCGTCGCAAAACCGACTTCGGTTTCAATGCCCACCCGCAGCCGCTCTCGGGGTGCGATCCAATATCCAGCGCGGACCTTACCGATTACGCCTTCATGGACGCCAGAAACATCTGCCATCAACTCGGCCGAGATTTCGAAAACATCCGATTGCGTCATCAAGGACTTGAATTGATAGGTGACAAACCCACCAGCTTCGAAGGCGCCGTCGATTACCTTCAAACGGTCGATCACGTCATTCGCCACATCGTCCCGGCCCATCCGGTACTCAACGGCCGGACCGAACTGAAAAGCCGCGTGTGGCCGCAGGTTCAGCCGGGCCTCCGGCCCCTCAATTTCAAGACCCAGTCCAAAGGCGGTGATGTGGGCATAGGCCTGGGGGATCGGAAGATACTCGGCAGCGCCCTCAAATTCAGGTTCTGCGGCCACCCCAACCGCCAAAATACCATGAATGCCACTTTGAGCTTTCGTTCCCCCTTCATCTGACCGTGCACGCGCTGTGTCATCTGCGTAAACAACTGCCGGCGCACAACTGACCATCGCCACAATCACAATCGCTCGCGGGGAGCGTCCAAAGCAAACTCGCACTATCACAACCTCCATTGAGCCGCCGTTCTGGATTGGCTGGCCCATGGAAGGTGACGCGTTGGAGCTTGTTGAAAAACTCGCGTTTTCGGATTAGTCATCAGTCAGATTGCCGCAGAAAACCTCATTTATCTATCTGATTTTTATTACGTTTCTCATTCATATCTGAACTATAAACAGACATTGCATCAGACCAGCTCGCGTTTTGGTCACACTTTTGACCCAACCGCAGATCCTATTGGCAGCTGTTTTTCATCGGAGCATTTTTATGGACTTGGCCCCAACGCGCAGGCGGCGCCCCAAGCAGCAACGCTCGCGGCTCATGGTCGACTTTATCCTGGAGGCTGCATCGCAAGTCTTCGATGAAGAGGGCTATAACGGCGCGACCACAAATATGATCGCCGAACGTGCCGGGATCAGTATCGGGTCGCTGTACCAGTATTTTCCCAACAAGGGGGCGCTCATCCTGGAGCTGAGATTTGCGCATCGTGCGCACGTCCTCAAAACCGTTGAAACGGCCATGGCAACATCGGAACACCTGTCCCTGCCAGACGCCATCCGGAAGATCGTTGACGCAAATTTCCAGGTGCACCTGAACGCACCCCGGCTCAATGCGGCTTTTGAAGAACAGACCCCGGCCCAAACGCTTTCAGAAGATCCCGACGGCTTTCATCAAAAGATTGATCTGGCTGCGACCAAGTTCCTGGCAATCCGAAAAAACGAAATCAGCGCGCCAGATCTGAAGACCGCCGGATTTGTCATCCGGAACCTCATTCCAGCTGTACTGCACGCCGCAATCAAAGACGGTCAGATCGTTCAGGATCCGGATCTTGTGAAGACCCATCTGGCCGGCAGCATCATGGGCTGTTTACGCCCTGCCGCGCCTGCGCCCAACGGCTTCATACCGCAGGAAACTTGACCAACACCGCAAACCCCGCCAAGTCCTTTTCGGGCTGCTCGGCGGGGCCGTCGGCGACTGTAATCGCTGCTTGCTGCGCGTTAGGCTGCGATCGCTGTCACCAACAGGGTATCGACGTTGCCGTCGAATTCGCTTTCCCGGACACAGGTCAATCCGAATGCAGAGTAATCAACGCCGAAAAAGCCCTTGTGCGGACCTTCTTCGAACACGAACACCGCATGGCTGAGATCTTCGCGCGCCAGAAGATCCTGTGCCATCACGCCGACATAGCGGGCGCCTGGTTCGTTTGTGTATTCCCAAGAATAGACATCTACCTCGAGATGGTCGAGATGACCGATCAGTTGGACATCTGTCTTAATCCGGCGATCGGAGCCGAAGCCGCCACCGTTGCTATGCGCATGTTGCGTGCTGCCCGCAATCTGCTCCAAAGAGTCCCGGTTGTAGAGCCCGTTATTGTCCAGTATCGCAATGATACCAGCCATGGCCGATCCTACGTTAATTCCGATTTTGAGAGCCACAAGACTGCTTATCCCGATGGACACACCAAGCAGAACGACACCGCCAGAAACCTGATCGCACTCTTCTACGGTAAGTTCTCTCATTGTCGATACTTCGGTCATTTGTTCACTCCAGGTGAAATATTGGCGCGCATGCAAGCGCTTACATTTTGCAACTTCAGATCTGGTTGTCAATATCTGAAGCACCACTTTTGACCGAATTCATTCCTATTATTCGGAAATTTATTTCTGTTTTTCAGTTTCAACTTCAATAATTGTTTCACTTGCAATCATTAATACACGATCTGCCATTTCGATTGTTTCGGGGCGATGCGCAACAATGATCCGCGTCATGCCCAAGTTGCTTATAGAGTTGTTGACTGCTCTTTCTGTTTCCACATCCAGATGGGCTGTCCCCTCATCCATGAACAGAATTTTTGGCTCCTGATAAAGGGCCCTGGCGAGCATCAACCTTTGAAGCTGGCCAGCTGAAAATACGGCGCCCATGTCTCCGATAGAGGTTTCGTAGCCCATGGGCAGCCGAACTATGTCTTCATGGACGCAAGCCTTTGCCGCGCAACTCAACACACGTTCCATGTCAATATCGCTGCTAAAAAAGGCAATGTTTTCGGCCACCGTGCCCGAAAACAGCTGATCGTCTTGCATCACCGCAGCGATCTGGCTCCGGTAGTTGGGATTTCCGATCTGTTGAATTGTTTTTCCATCAACTTTGAAGTCACCGGACACCGGTTGAAACAGTCCCATAAGGATTTTCAAAAGCGTTGTCTTGCCGCAACCGGATGGCCCGACCACAGCGACACTCTCGCCCGGCTCGATGACAAACGAAGCATCCTGAAACAACAGTGGCGCGCTGTTGTCGTAGGCGAAGGACAAATTCGTCGCTTCGCATTTTCCATGTTTTATTTCGAACGTGCCGTGTCCGCCATCGGTTCTTTCCTCAAGGGCGATATCTGCGAGGCGCTCGAGATGCAGGTCAAGCATCCGAAAGTCGATAATGAGCTCGACAAGCCTTGCGGTGTTGTCCGCAAACTGGCCGCGGTAGGCCATGAACGCAAAAATCATCCCGACCGTGATGGCCGCATCAATCGCCATCATCGCTGCAAGATAAATGATAATGACTTGCTCCAGGCCTCGGATCAAAACTGCGGAAGAATTGAAAGCAATCGTCAGGAATTGGACGCGCACACTCTGATTGACCGCGTCCGCTAGCAGGTTGTGCCAACGTTGTTGACGCTGATCTTCCTGCGAAAAAGCCTTTATGCTGAGAATCCCGCGGACGGTCTCAATGAAATTCGTATGCTCTGCAGCTCTCGAAACGATCTCACGCTCCGATGCCGTTCGGAATGGCCGGAACATCGCAAGGCGCAAGGCGACATAGAGCGCGAGAGAACCCAGGGAAATGACTGCCAGTTTGGGGCTATAGGCGAACATCAGGCCGAGGGTGACGAGAGCCATAATTCCATCCACCACGCCCCCGACAACACCGTTCGTTAAAAACTGCCGAATTGGTTCGATTGAAGAAAACCGGGAGACAATATCTCCGATGTGCCTGCGCTCGAAAAAGGGTAACGGAAGACGTATCAGGTGTTGAAACAGATTGATCGAAATCTGGTAAGCCAGCTTGCTTCCCGCATAGAGGATAACCAAATCACGCAGCACGTTTGCGACAACATTGATCACAAGGAAAAGCCCAAACCCCAAGGCCAGAGTGATCAACAAGTCCTTGTCGAGACTGGGAAGCACAGTGTCGATCGTAATTTGCATGTATTGAGGGGCGGCAATCGTATAGGCGAGCAGAACAAGAGACAGAAGCAAAACCTGCGTCAGGGCACCGCCCAACCCCTGCATACTGCTCCAAAGAGATGTAAATGCGAGTTTGTTTCTCTCATCTGCACGCTGAAACCCGGTTGCGGGCATCAGCTCCAAGACGATCCCGGTGAAATGATTGCCCAACTCCTCAAGGCCGAGTGTCAGGTCGCCGCGTGCCGGGTCATGAATGACTGCCCGGTTCTTTGTAAGTTTTTTCAGGACCACAAAGTGGTTCAAATCCCAATGCAAAATCGCCGGCAAATGCACACGTTTCAGGTCCTGAACTTCCGCTTTCAGCGCCCGTGTTGCCAAGCCGATTTTGTTTGACATGTCTGCCAGCGTCCGAAGCGTCATACCTTGCGCTGTCGTCGGAAACCGGCGGCGTAAGGACGCAATATCTGTCTTGAAGCCGTAATAGCTCGCAACCATTGCGAGGCAGGCATTGCCGCATTCTGCCACCTCGTTTTGCCGGATCAGCGGCAAGGAGCGCCCGCCGATAAACTGGAGATTTGGCAGGGCTTCGCTTGCCATCAGCTTCTCCTCGCAACGGCTATCATTGGCTCAAGAAGCCATGAGAGGATCGAACGATCTTCAAGAATGATATTGGCGCTCAGAAGCATTCCCGGTTGGATGGCATAGGATCGGCCGTAAGCGGACACTTCACTTGAGGCGAGATCGACATTCACCCGATAGACAGGCTCGCCCGTTTGAACGAGGACACTCGGATCGTTCTTTGACAGAACCGATTGTGTGACCAACCGGACCGTTCCCGCCTGCGCACCGAAGCGTTCAAAAGGGAATGAGTCGAACTGGATCCGGACTGCCTGCCCTTCTTCGACAAACCCAATTGCTCGGCTCGGCACGTACAGCTCCACCTGCAAGACGCTGTTTTCCGGGAGAATAGAAAATAGCGGATGCTCACTGCGGACCGCAGCGCCTCTGGAGGCTAAAACCGTCGTCACATATCCGCTGATCGGCGCGACAATCTTGAAAACCTTTTTGGATTTGAAGATGTCCTTTTCGGCGAACAGTTTTTCCTTCTGCGCCTCTAGCCGTGCAATATCGAGGGCATTTTGAGCAATCAACTCCGAACGCGCCCGTCCAAATTTCCGCAGTTCCGCTTCCAGATCATTTTGATCACTCAACAGGCGCTGCAGGTCCTGTTTTCCGGACAATAAGCGGATGTTACGAACATCCCGCGTCTCACCGCTGACATGCCCGCGCGCCGAAAGATCGGAAGCGCGCTGGTAGGAGCCCTTGAGCTCAACAACCAGGGTCTCTTGAATGGCGATTTGATTTTTGATGTTTTCCAACGCGATTTGTGCGTCGCTTGTCCGAACCCTCAGGTCTTCAAGTTTCACCTGATTCAGCTGGTTCATCTTTATGATCTCATCATCGAGATTGGAGATCTGCCGCTCATGAGCTGCAAGCCGAGCCGCCGTTTCAGAGCCATCATCTGTGGCAGCGTCCGCGACCACCAGCCGGCCCAGCTCTTGCCCTTCGCGGACATATTCGCCCTCGTGGGCAGCAAAGTCGGTGATGTAGCCCGAGCTGGCGGGCCTCACATGGATCATACCGTTGGACGGAATAACTGCGCCGCGCACGGTCTCCAATCGGGCGAAATTCCCAAAGCCAAGGAATAGGCCAACGACGACCAGGATTGCGAACAGGAAGACGGCAATGACCTTGAACGCGACTGGCGTGACGATCAGCACATCACCATACAGTCTTGTTCGCTTGGCTTCGATTGCCTGTTTGCGAAAGAGCATGTCCCCCCCGGAATGCCGGCTCCTGTTCTTTTGATCCAGCATATACCCAAAGATGTATAATGCAAGCGCTTACATTTGCTATTTTCCGCTATTTTTTACGAAATCCGAGTCTGCTCCCATCCTAAACCACTACCTATGATAGGCTTTAAAGGTTGTATTTCATGGGCCTTAATACGCAGCAAAACCACGGCAGGCTCCAACCCCAGGCCCTACTGAAACCGGCCGAAGCGCTGCAGGACTTCGATCTTGTAGCCGTCCGGATCTTCAAGGAAAAAGAACCGCGCGAAGGGCTTGCCCTCAAATGCAAAGTCCTTGACGTCACCGACCGCCAATCCGAGTCCCGCAAGACGCTGGTGTTCGGTGTCAATATCCTCGACCGAAAAGGCCAGATGACCGTACGCATCGCCATGATCATAAGGCTCTGTGCGGGATGCATTGGTGGTGAGCTCCAGCTCAAAGCCTGTTTCCGCATTTGCAAGGTAAATCAAGGTAAACCCGTCGAACGGATAACGCCCGGCAACCTTAAGTCCAAAGGCTCTTTCGTAGAAATCGACCGACCGGGTTTCATCGCTCACCCGGATCATCGAGTGGATCATCTTTGCCATACTAGTCTTTCATCTCAGCGTATATCAGATCGCCCAAAGCCTCCGGCCTTCGCGCCTGGGCCTCTTGGCCAATCAATCAGGTAATGGCGACTGTTTGGTCCCCGCTCAAGGCTGGGACCGCGAACCTGTATCCATCGACTGCAAAATGGTGCGCGGGGTTATTCGTTGACGATCCCGGCAATCATCCAGTCCTGGCCGTCCTGAATCAGCTGGTAGTGGCACGTGAATTCAAAGACAGCCTCGCCGTCGGCACTCTCCTGCGACCAGTCGAGGGTCACCAGCGCTGTCGGTCCGCTGACATGGCTGGACACCACCTGAAAATCGGAATGGCTGACGCCTTCCTTTTCAAGCGCTTTCAAGAGCGCTTCGATGTTCTCGATCAGCTCTTCGTCATCATTGAAGACATGGCCTTTTTCATGCTGCCAGATGATCGTTGGCAGCGCGAAACAGTCACAGATCCGCTCCATGTCATAGTCGTTGAACCCGGACTGATAATCATCGAACAGCTGCGCGATGGCCTCTTCGGCCTCACCGTTGCCATTCTGGGTCGGATCATCTTCGTCGCCGGTCTGATGGAAGTCGCTGTTGTCTGCCATGCCTGCCTCCTGCACTCCGGCTCTTGACGGCTTAGGAGGCACTTACAACTGCTGCCAGTTGTGTATCGTCTGCCCCCTCGCCGTCATCATAGCCTATCATATTGAGGGGACGGGCCTTTCGTCCATTCAATTCGCACCAATGCACAAGAGCTTCTTCCGCTCCATGTGTCACCCAGATCCGCTCGGCCCAGGTTTCCAAAATGGTCCGGCAGAGATCGTCCCAGTCCGCATGGTCCGACAAGATCAGTGGCAGCTCCGCCCCCCGCTGGCGCGCTCTTGCCCGCACCCGCATCCAGCCCGATGCCATCGCGGCAACCGGATCGCCAAATCGCCTGGACCAGCGATCACTCAGCTGCCCAGGCGGGCACATGACAATCTCGCCCTGCAGCTCCTTGCCACGGCGTCCGACAAGTTCCAAGGGCCCAAGATCCACGCCCTGGGTCTGATAATAGGCGCATAGCTTTTCCAGCGCGCCGTGCAGATAGATGGTCCTTGAATATCCCGCTGCTCGGAGTTCAGCGATCACCCGTTGTGCCTTTCCGAGCGCGTAAGCCCCAACCAAATGGGTCTGACCCGAAAACAGCTCCAGAGACGTCAGAAGCTTGGCGACTTCCTGCTGCGCCGGTGGATGGCGGAAAACCGGCAGGCCAAATGTGGCTTCAGTTACAAATGTATCGCATGGCACCAGCTCGAACGGCGCACATGTCAGATCCGCCTGCCGCTTGTAATCACCGGACACCACCGTGCGTTCCCCCTGCGCGGCGAGCAGCACCTGCGCTGATCCGAGCACGTGGCCTGCCGGGTGCAGTGAAACGTTGACGCCGCCGACGGTAAGCTGCTCGCCATATCCGATGGCCTGCGCCTGACCGCAAAAGTCACTGCCATAGCGGATCGCCATGATGTCGAGGGTTTGACCGGTTGCGAGCACAGCGCCATGCCCGGCCCGTGCATGATCGGCATGGCCATGCGTGATAATCGCCTTTTCGACCGGACGGACCGGATCGATATGGGCTTTCGCCTCCGGGCAATAAAGGCCTTCGGGGGTGAGGGTCAGGAGCTCGCTCATGAACGGGACTATAGGCCGCGTATTTTGAATGACCAGCGCCCTCGCAATTTCATGCGACACTCCCTAAAACGGTCGATATGGACGCAGCGCTTCTTCCCAACCGATTTCAGACCTGGTTTTCATCCCGCGGCTGGAGTCCACGGGCGCACCAGCTGCAGCTGGTTGAGCATCTGCGCAGCGGACAGTCCACCTTGCTGATTGCCCCGACTGGCGCGGGCAAAACGCTTGCCGGGTTCCTGCCAAGCCTTGTGGAACTGGAAGACCGCGGCAAGCGCAAACCCGGTCAGGCCGGTGGCATCCACACGCTCTACATCTCTCCCCTCAAGGCGCTCGCGGTCGATATCGCCCGGAACCTCGAAGCTCCCGTCTCCGAAATGGGCCTGCCGTTTCGGATTGAGACCCGGACCGGCGACACGCCATCCCACAAGCGGCAGCGGCAAAAGACAAACCCGCCGGATATCCTACTAACCACCCCGGAGCAGATCGCGCTGCTCTTGTCAGACCCGGCCTCTGAAAAGCTGTTCTCATCGCTGAGGACGGTCATCCTCGACGAACTGCACGCACTCGTGACGTCCAAGCGCGGCGATCTCTTGGCGCTTGGCCTTGCACGCCTGCGGCAACTGGCGCCTGAAATGCGGACAATCGGTCTGTCGGCGACCGTCGCGGAACCCGATGACCTGCGTGCTTATCTGGTCGGCCAACCGCAAAACGGCTCCCGGGCCCTGTCCTCGTTGGTGGAGGTCAAGGGCGGGGCTGAGCCGGATATCTCCATTTTAGAATCGGAAGAACGCCTGCCCTGGTCGGGTCACTCGTGCCGCTATGCCATGGGCGACATCTATCAGCTGATCAAACAGCACAGCGTCTCTTTGCTCTTCGTCAACACCCGCAGCCAGGCAGAAGCCGTCTTTCAGGAGCTTTGGCGGATCAACGAAGACACGCTGCCGATTGCTCTTCATCATGGATCCCTGGATGTCGGTCAGCGGCGCAAGGTCGAGGCGGCCATGGCCTCCGGCCAGCTCAGAGCGGTGGTGGCCACTTCCTCTCTCGACATGGGGATCGACTGGGGCGACATAGATCTGGTGATCAACATCGGCGCGCCCAAGGGCGCCAGCCGTCTCGCCCAACGGATCGGCCGGGCCAATCACCGCATGGACGAGCCGTCCAAGGCGGTCCTCATCCCGGCCAACAGGTTCGAAGTTCTGGAGTGCCAGGCCGCACTCGCAGCATCCAAAAAAGGCGATCAGGACACACCGCCGCTCCGAAAAGGCGCAGTGGATGTGCTGGCCCAGCACCTGCTTGGCTTGGCGTGCGCCGATCCCCTTGATCCGGAACAGGCCTTTGACGAAATCCGCTCGTCAGAGACCTACCGGTGGCTGGAGTGGGAAACCTTTGAAAAGGTTCTCGATTTCGTTGCGACCGGCGGCTATGCGCTGAAATCTTATGAGCAATACGCAAAGCTTCGGAAAGGCAAGGATGGTTTGTGGCGGATCGCCCACCCGAAGATCGCTCAGCAATACCGGTTGAATGTCGGCACCATCGTCGAAGCGCCGATGCTGAAGGTGCGGCTCGTCAAATCCAAGGCGGCCGGGCGCCGTACACCAATTGGCCGCGGGGGACGGGTGCTTGGCGAGATCGAAGAGTATTTCATCGAGCAAATGGCTCCGGGCGATACCTTCATCTTCGGCGGGGAAGTCCTAAGGTTCGAAGGCCTCCGGGAGAATGAGGCCTACGTCTCCCGCGCGCAGACCGACAATCCGATGATCCCATCCTACATGGGCGGAAAATTCCCGCTCTCGACCTATCTGGCGGGGAGCGTACGTGCGATGCTTGCTGCTCCGGACACTTGGAAAGCCTTGCCCGGTCAAGTCCGTGACTGGCTTGAAATTCAACAGGACAAGTCCGTCCTGCCAAGCCGCGACGGTCTTCTGGTGGAAACCTTCCCAAGGTCCAACAAGCATTACCTGATCTGTTATCCGTTCGAGGGACGGCTTGCGCACCAAACCCTTGGTATGCTGCTCACCAAACGTTTGGAGCGGATGGGCGCCCGTCCAATGGGGTTTGTCGCCAACGACTATGCCCTGGCCATCTGGGGGCTTGGCGATCTGTCGCTTCTGTTTTCCTCCGGAAAAATTCCGCTTCAAGAGCTCTTTGATCAGGACATTCTTGGGGATGATCTTGATGCCTGGCTCGCCGAGTCCAGCCTGATGAAGCGGACGTTCCGCAATTGCGCCGTGATTGCCGGTCTGATTGAACGCCGCCATCCGGGTCAGGAGAAGTCCGGTCGGCAAGTGACCGTTTCGACGGATCTCATCTACGATGTTCTTCGAAGCCATGAACCGGATCACATTCTTCTGCAGGCAACCTGGAACGATGCGGCCGAAGGACTTTTGGATATCTCAAGATTGGGCGATCTTCTGGCCAGAATTCGCGGACGAATCACGCATACTGCTTTGGAGCACGTGTCTCCACTCGCCGTGCCGGTCCTTCTTGAAATCGGTAAGGAACCTGTCTATGGCGAGGCAATGGATTCCCTTTTGGAGGAGGCCGCGTCGGAATTGCTGCTGGAGGCCATGGAATGAGTGCACTCACGTCACACCTGCGCAAATATACTGCCGCGCCCGTGTGTCATGACATTCAGATCAATGGTCAGCTGGTCGGCCTTCATGACAGCGGTGTTCTGTGGTGGCCGGACGAAGCAACGCTTATCGTTGCCGATCTTCACCTTGAAAAAGGCTCCAGTTTTGCCCGCCGTGGCATCATGCTGCCGCCCTATGATACGGCTACCACGCTGGAGAAGCTCGCCGCCGTCATGGATGCCTTCGACCCTGCGCGGGTCATTTGCCTCGGCGACAGTTTTCATGACGCAGACGGCTCTGACCGGCTGCCTGCACCCTATCGGGCAATGCTCACAACCTTGCAGCTGAACCGGGAATGGATCTGGGTGACCGGCAACCACGACCCGGTGGCGCCTGTGCGCTTGTGCGGCGAGACTGTCGATGAAATTCAGATCGGCCCCCTCACCTTCCGCCATGAGCCGGTTGAGAAGATTGGCGCCACGGCAGCGCTCGGCGAAGTTTGCGGGCACCTTCATCCGGCTGCCCGCGTCCGCCGGTTCGGCCGTTCCATCCGCCGGGCGTGTTTTGTGACTGATGGCAGCCGACTGGTTTTGCCGGCCTTTGGTGCTCTCACCGGTGGGCTCAACGTCACCCACGAGGCCTTCAGCATGATCTTCCAGCGCCGGAAATACTCCGTGTTCATGCTCGGCAACGACCGCCTGTTCCCCTTCACAGCCACACGGCTCGTCGGGGATTAAGCCTCCTCTCCGGCTTTCACCCAGGCAATGACCAGCTCATAGAACACCGACAGGATCACAGGTCCGAGGAACAGGCCGATGAGGCCGTAAGCAAGCGTGCCGCCGAGAACGCCGATCAGGATCACCAGCGTCGGCACATCGAGGCCGCGGGACATCAGGATCGGGCGGAGCACATTGTCGACCAGCATGACCGGCACGATCAGGACGGTGAAAAGAAGCGCTGGCAACAACTCCCATGAACTCCAGGCCCAGATGATTGTCGGCAGGATCACCAGTGCCGGTCCAATCTGGATGATGCAGAGGATCAGCGCCGCAAAGGTGAGTAGTCCGGCCAACGGCACCGCAAAGGCGATCAGGATAACGCCCGTCAGCAGCCCTTGAATAACCGCGACACCGATCACACCGCGGGAGACATTGCGAATGGTAGCGCCTGCCAGATCGACGAATTCGCCACCGCGCGGCGCGATGATCCGGTCGGCGAACCGTTTGGCTCCGGAGGCCAGCGCCGGCCCCGGCACGAATAGACATCCTGACAGAATGATCGACACAATGAAAAAGAGAACGCTGCCGCTCAAGGATGCCAGAACCGACAGGATCTTGGTGCCGGCCGGCGCCACCATCGGGCCGATCTTTGTGAGAAACTGCTCCAGGCTCCGGCTCGCGAGCTGCCAGAATTCAGCAATTTTTTCGCCAACCATGGGCAACTCTGCCAATTTGGGCGGCAAAGGCGGGACCGAAATGGCACCTGACGTTACACCCTCATAAAACCTTTGAAGCGTTTCAACGAGACTGACCACCAGCACGGCCACTGGTCCGATAACAATGCCTAAGCCGATGAGAGTCAGAATGGTTGCCGACAGCACCTTCCGCCCGCCGAGCTTGCCCGTTAGCCAGGCATAGGCGGGATAAAGCGCAACTGTCAGCACAACGGCCCAGAGCAGAAACGCAAAAAACGGCGCCACGAGCTGCAGGGAAAAGTAAGCAAACACGCCAAGGACACCCAGCCGGATGGCGACGTCGATCACCCGGGCATCAACGGTGGGTTCTGGCTTGGATTGAGAAGAACCGGATGGTTCTGATGGAGACTGATCGGTCATGCTGCCCCTGCCGTAGAAAGTGGCGAATCTCATACGAACTCTCGCAACGGCAGACTACATGACATTCACACCAATTGGATCCCGTTTTTCGCTTCAACGTGTTGCCCTGGTATTGGTTTTTACCTGGGGAATGCTCCTGACTATGCCGCATGCGCGCGCAGATGACGTTGCCTGGCAAGCGCTGGAAAACGGCGGTATTGTTCTCTTCCGCCACGCATTGGCGCCTGGGACCGGCGACCCGGCCAACTTCACGCTTGGCGATTGCTCCACGCAGCGCAACCTGAATGACCAAGGCCGCGCAGACTCCCGTGCCATCGGGCAGGCTTTTCAGGACAAGGGCATCAACGTCGGACGTGTGTTGACATCACAATGGTGCCGGTGCGTCGAAACAGCCGAGCTCGCCTTTCCGAGGCAAGTCGAGGAAGAGCCGGTCTTTAACTCTTTTTTTCAGAACCGCTCCGCCGGGCCTGAGCAGACGCGGGCAGCTCAGCGCATACTCGAGCAATGGTTGGGTGATGGTGCCCTGGTCGTCATCACACATCAGGTCAACATCACCGCGCTGACTGAAATCTTTCCGCAATCCGGCGAAGGCATCGTCATCCAGATCAATAACGGCGAAATCGATGTGATCGGGCGCTTGAGGATCTGAGACGTAGCGTGAGTGATCTAATCAATCCTTGCGGAAGATTACCCCAGCCAGCCAACCGGTAAAGATCGCGAGAATGACCGCAAGGACGCCGTACACGAACGAATGCTCCCGCGCCAACTCGAACGTGATCTGCTCAAAGCCGGTCTTTGCGACACGCAGGTGATCGTTCGTGTTGGCGATCAGGTCGCCTTCGTGAAAGAGGAAGCTTTTGACGACGTAGTCCCCAACCGGAATGTTGGCGGGCAACGGAATGTTGGTCCGGAACATCGTTTCGGTCAAAAACGTTATGGATGTCTCCCGCTCGGAATAGAGCCCCATATCCTGACGCAGGCGAACGAAGGCCCTACGGAAATCATCCCGGTCGGAGAGAGATACATTTGACTCGCCCGACACGGCCAAATTGATATGGTTCAGGCCAATGGCGTGTTCGTCCAGCAGAGCTCTGCCTGCAATTTCAGAAATGTCCGCTGTGCTTGCCACTGCATAAAACGACGGAACGTTGCTGAAGGTTTCCGCTTCCCGGTTGACCCAGACACCAAGCAAACGCCCCTTGCGGCGGGTCGTGATGTCTTGCGGAGGCCCTTCGACGACAATGACCAGATCGTAATCGAGATCCGTATCGGGGCGGTACTGGATCTCTTGGGCCTGTCCGAAAATGACGATCTCGGTGCCGGTGAAGTTGGATTGGATCGAAACCGTTTGTGACGACAACTCCGTCACCAGGCTCTCATCGCTTTTCGCAAAGCCTTCGAGCGTGCCGAAGAACAGTGTTATCGCAGCGATGGCGGCCGCGCGGATCATAGCCCGGCCCCCTTCTGGATCGCGATGGAGTAAAGGTCTTCGGGGACCAGCAAGAGATCGACGGCAAAGCGCAGACCAACCCCTAAGACCAGCAAAGCCAAGAGCAGTCGCAGCTGATCACCGCGCAAGTTCTGACCCATTCGTGCACCAAATTGCGCGCCGATCACGCCACCGACCATGAGGGTCATCGCCAAAACGATGTCGACAGTCTTTGTTCCCATGGCATGGAAGATCGTTGCTGCGGCCATGGTGAAAAGGATCTGGAACAGGGATGTCCCGATCACGATGCTCGTTGGAACGCGCAGCAGATAAATCAGCGCCGGCACCATCATGAAGCCGCCGCCGATGCCAAGGACGGTGCCGAGGAAGCCGATCGCGGCCCCCAGTCCGACGACGGGTATCACGCTGACATACAGCTTGGATCTCCGGAACCGGACCTTTAGCGGCAGCCCATGCACCCAATTGTGCTGACCGGGTTTTCGCGCCCGAGGTGGTTCCCCCGACCGGCGGCGGCGCATGGCCCGCACCGATTCCACCAGCATCAGCCCGCCGATTGTCCCCAAAAACGTCACATAAGACAGGGAGATCACCACATCGAGCTGGCCGATCGCTTGCAAAACATCGAAAAGAATAACGCCGAGCAGTGACCCGGATATACCGCCGGCAAGCAGCACGCTGGCCAGCTTCAGGTCAATTGCCTTGCGCCGCCAATAGGTGACAACTGCAGAGGCGGAGGACGCCACGACCTGTGTTGTGACCGTCGCGACAGAGACCGCTGGCGGGATCCCGGAAAAAATCAGAAGCGGGGTCAGAAGGAAACCGCCGCCAATGCCAAACAATCCGGACAAGAACCCCACAGCCCCGCCCATGCCAAATATCACGAAGATATTGACCGGTATCTCGGCTATCGGAAGGTATAATTGCACAGGGCTTCGCCGGAAAACTGCAGACAAGACTGCATAAACTTACATGTATAATGGTTAAAAACCTGTGGCAGTTGCTCTGTCAACTCAGCAATTTAATTCCGCACAACTGGACTTATCACTTACCCCGAGCGATTAGTGCCAGTTATCCGCAAGCCGCGAAACACAAAAGCCGGAAACGCTTTGCGTCTCCGGCTCATTGCGAACTTCATTAGGGTCGGTCCACGGCGGTTTGTCAGATGGCCTGGCTTTTCAGCTCATCTATCAACCGGCTGTCCACTTGACCCGTCTCCGGCAGGCCCAGACTGCGCTGGAAAGCCCGGATCGCGCTGCGTGTGCGCGGGCCCATCTGGCCGTCCGGAGTGCCGGTGTCAAAACCCAGATAGTTGAGTTTGTCCTGCGCCTCGCGGATCATCGCCGAGTTGTCGACGGCGGTCACGGACGCATTGCTCGCCGGAAGGGCAGACCCTTCGGTCCAGCTTGGCTGGAGCGTCACCTTGTTTGCGGCCGGATCCGGTGTTTTCAGCTTGAAGCCTTCAACAGCCAGGCGGGCGCTCGCCAAGGTTTCCTGATCCATCATGTTGGCAACATCGTCGCGCCGCTTGGCAGCCTCCGGGTCACCTTGGTCGGCAGCAATCGCAAACCACTTGTAGCTGGCGATCAGATCCTTATCGACGCCGATGCCACCGGCATAGAGGATACCGAGATTGAACAGGCTGTCCTTGACGCCATAGTTGGCAGCGTCTTCAAACCACTTGGCCGCCGACGCATAATCCGGCTGTCCGCCGCCGCCTTCGGCAAAAAGGACTGCAAGGTTGTGCATTGCCTTGGCATTGCCGGCCTCAGCGGACTGTGTGTACCAGGCCTTTGCCTTCGGCAGATCCTTTTGGACCCCGCGGCCCTTTTCGTAGAGGCTGGCGAGTCGGTACTGCGCCGGGGCAAGCCCTTTGTCGGCAGCCTTTTGATACCAGGCGGCCGCCCTTTCCAGATCGGCAGCAACACCATCGCCTTCAGTGTACTTCACACCGATCAGGAATTCTGCAGCCGCGTCCCCACTGGCAGCAGCGCTTCGCAGTGCCATGGGCCCAACGCCTTCCGGTGGCAGGCTGGCCAGCAATGCTGCGCCTGCTTCGCCAGCAGCCGGTTCAGCTTCGCCGGCCGCGGTGAACCCAGAGGAGACACCCGCAGGCGCTGCACCGAAGCTGTTTTCAACGCCGCTTGGCGGTGCAAACGCCACACCAGGCTCGGCTTCCAATGACTGGGACGCGGCAGCTGCTGTCGGGGCCGGGTCTGCTACTGCCACGGGCGGCTGGGTTGTTGCAGGCGGTGCCAACGCAACGGAGCCTTCAATAGCAGGCATTGGATCACTCGCCGCGACCGGTGGAGGGCTGTCTGAGACCACTTCGCCTTCGGCAACCGTTTCAGGATCAGAAGCAGCAACATTCGAAGCAGCTTCCTCGGCGGGATTTGCAGGTGCAGCCGCGCCGACAACGGCCTCATCTTGAGGAACTGCAGCCACTTGCGGCGACGTATCAGACGGCGACAGCGCGCCGCGTGTGACGTAGAAGCCGGCCATCAACAGGACGACAGCTGCTGCGGTGTAAAGGATCGCGCGGCGGCGGCCACCGGAAGCCTGGGCAGGTTCGGGAGCAACCCGGTCTCCCGCCAGAACAGTCGTCTGTTCTTCGTTTTGTTCGACTTCGGCCGGATTGATATCAGCCGTTTCCAGCTCCAGCGCTTCGTCAACGGCTTCTTCTTTCTCGGCCGGAGACCGCTTCAACACGTTGCGAAGCCAGCCGACTCGCGCCTTGCCACGTTCTTCGTCTGCGTTTTCTGCCTCATCCTTGGCCGGTTTCTTCTTCTCAACCTGAGCCGCTTCAGCAGATGCAGCCTGCGCGGCCCGGCGGGCAGCAGCAATAAAGTCGGCTTTGCGGTCCCTCGGGGGTTCCGGCGTATCTTCAACGGGCAGCGGAGCCGGTTCAACCCGGGCCTTGCTCTGAGCAACGTCCGGCTGGGCTTTCGCAAAGAGTGGCGGACGCTCGGCAACCTTAATCGGCGAGAACAAACCGCCCGCCGCTTCAGGTGCTGGATCGGACTTTTGCTTCGGTGCAGGCTCAACACGCTCCAGTGTATCCAAGCGCTCGGTGATGGACCCAAGGACGGATTTTACGCCGTCAAAGGTGTTGCGGGTCCGCTCTTCGCTGCCTTCGGCAGCATCCAAAAGACGCTTGAGGTCGTTCTGAAGCGACGAGATCGCGGCGTCATACTCGCTGTTTTTGGCTTTTGGAGCATTGGCGACAGCTTCCTGGGCAGCCTTGCGCGCAATGCCGGCCACATCAGAGCGTGTTTCGGCGAGCCCTGCCTCAATCCGTTCAAGAACAGAAGATATCTGATCCGAATTCTGAGCGTTCGACGATGATGTCTCAATCTGCTCGGCCAAAGCTGCGACCTTGGCGCCCAGAACTTCAAGTCCCTTGTCGTCGACCTTGCCCCCACTTGTGGTCACAAGCTGTGCGAGATCGGAGATCCGTTGCTCGAGCGCATCGGTCGACGCTGGCTGCGCAACCCGTTCGCGCATCGCCGTGATCTCCGAACGCAGCTTATCGAGATCCGACGTCGTAACTGTATCTTTCGGTTGATCGAGCCGTGTTGTCAGATCATTCAACCGATCCTGGATCTGCGCGAAAAACTCGGTGTCCGCGCCGGAAGCGCTATGTGCAGCTGCTACGGGCGCAATGACCGGGCGGGCGGCCCGTTTTTCAATCGCATCGATCTTTGTTGAAATCGCTTCAAGCCGTTTTCCCAAGGCATCGAATGCACCTGGATCGCCGGACTGGATCGGTTTGGCCTGCTCCATCCGCTCAAGACGGTCAACAATGTCGTTGAGGCGGTGATCCAGTTGCGCGAGATGCTCCTGATCTGCAGGTGCCGACCGGTCATCGGCCATCATGCCGACGATGTCTTCAAGCCGACCCTGAAGCCTCGTGATGGTTTCGGGCTCCGGCATCCGCTGTTCCATCGCGGACAGCCGATTGTCGAGGCCGCGCTGTTCTTTTGCCAGCGTTTCCAGATCATCCAGGCGGTTGGAGACGAACTTCATCCGGTCGTCGATGCTTTCAACCAGACCCTTCACATCGATCTGTTGCACAAACCCGCGCACTTCGCGCAGCTCGGCGCGCAGGGGTTCGATCTCGGCATGATCCTTGCGCTGAAGCAGTTCTTCCATACGTTCGGCAATTGAGACGACCCGGTCCTCAAGGACCATCATGTGCTCAGAACGCGGCAGGGCTGCAAAAGCGTCTTCGATCTCATTCAGCCGAACGGTAACGCTGCGCAGGACACGCGGATCGACAGAAGCTCGGGACAATTCGTCAAGCCGCTGCAAAATGTGCGCATAACCGTGTTCCAGCGTTTGAAGAGCGCCTTCCACATTGGTCCGGCCGACCAGAGACTTCAGCTCGGCGACTTCCTTCCGGATCTCTTTTGCAAGCTGATCGTTCTTTTTGTCATTGCGCAGCCGGTCCACCATGTCGGCCAAACGGCGCAACTCTGTATTCTGACGATTGACCGTCTCGTTCGTGCCGCGCGAAATTCCGCCGAGAGCGTCCCGCAGAGACCCAAGTTCTTCGCGAACATGCGCCAGGGCTTGTTCCTGCGGCTTTCTCAGCGCATCAATGCGGCGTCCCAGATCTTTGTAGGCGTGCATGGACGCATTCCGGCTGGCGATCGAACTGCGGCGTGGTGACCGCTGATAATAAGCATCATCTTCGTCGCCATAATCCGCATATGGATCATCGTCATAGTAGCCGTCATCATCCCCGTAAGGATCGGGCTCGTTTAGCGCGTCGATGGCATACCGGCCAGGTCGGTGGCTGCGGGACGGTGCGCGCTCATAGTCGTCTGCATAGTCTTCGTCACCGGCGAGCCCTTGGACCTGCCGGTCGAGACGGTCCAGCGCCCCCATAACATCATCAATGCCTGCTTCAGGCGCACGCTCCCGGCCCCGGCGTGGAGCTGAACGGGACGAACGTCCACGCCCGCGTTGCGGTGCTTCCCGCTCGGCTTGTTCGGAAAGAAGACGATCCAGCTCATCGGCAACGGCATCCAGATCCCCTTCCGGCCCCTGTTCGCCAGAATACATGCGATCATATCCGCCGAGAGCAGTTGCTGTTCGGGTGAGCCTTTCAATTCGGGCGCGCGCGGGTTCGCGGTGAGGCAAATCGTTCCGATCTAGACTGTCATACACATCTCGGCCGCGGCGTCCTGCCTGGTGTTTGTTTCTAGCCGGCATATCCTGACCCTGGGCTGTTGGTCTTGAGACCACTTAAAGGAGCTGGCTTCAGAACAGTGTCCGACGAAGGCCGGAAAGCGGGCCAGCATTTTCCAAGACTTTGTCGACTTAGGGTAAACAGGCAGTTAACTCGCATTGCCAAATGCGATTCCGCGCTCTGAACGGCGGCCGATCATTCAGGATATGCACAAACAATGTCGAATCGTTCGCCTTGCCTTCCGCAAATCTGACAGCACGTGACGGCCCGGACTAGACGGTGACGCAAACGTAAGCTAAACAGTGCACAAGAATTCAAGAAGAACCCGCGCCGGAATACGCGCACGACAGTCCATTATGCGAGTGAACTCGCGGTCTGCATTGGGTCTTTTCAAGTTGAAACGGCAGCCCGCTGGCCGCGGAGCAAAGCAAGAGAACAAACAAAATGAGCGAAGCGCTTTCGATTTTGAACAACAACGATGAGCTGGTCGATGTGGTTGCAGCCTCAGACGACGGCAGCAAAAAGACGCAATTCACGATCGGCGATCTGGCGAAGGAATTTGGCTGCACGCTGCGGACACTTCGCTTTTATGAAGACAAGGGCCTGATCAATCCGAAGCGCGACGGCATGAACCGGGTTTATAACCGCCGCGACCGGGCACGCCTCAAACTGGTTCTTATGGGCAAGCAGGTTGGCTTTTCACTCTCTGAAATTCGGGACATGCTGGACCTATATGACCTGCGCGATGGACAGGTCACGCAGCTGCGGGTCGCGCTTTCCCGCTTCAACGAGCAGATCGCGGTTCTTGAGAACCAGCGCAAGGACATCGAAACAGCCATTGAAGAGCTCTCACGCACCGTCGAGATCGTTTCTGGCATGCTGAAGCAAAAGGAAGCTGAAGAAGCCTGATTTGGCCAACCGTCTTTCTTAACGGCAGATCAAGCCCGGCATTCTCAAACGGAATGCCGGGCTTTTTTCATGCAATCTATATGGGATGTGTTTTTTTCTAATCTCATTGAGTGTATTTTCCATTGCCATCTAACAGGCTGAAAAACGTAGCGTCACGCATCGGTTTAGTGCGTGCGACACCACAAAAAACCAACTTTTGATGCCTTTCAGCCCCATTTTTGGGCTATACTTCCGTAACGACACCCCTTGTCGCCCTAGAATTTCGCGCGTATATAGATGCCCAAGGTGACGTTTACGGAAACGTCATGCAAAACATCTGACGGCAAATCTGGGAGGATTTCCATGCCGACATACTCCGCACCGGTTGATGATACCCTTTTCCTTTTGAAAGACGTTTTCGGATACGAGCGCTATTCCAACCTGCCGGGTTTTTCCGACGCACCGCTTGATCTGGTGGAAGCCATTCTTAAGGAAGGCGCAAAGTTTACAGAGGAAGTCCTCCAGCCAATCAACCAGTCTGGCGATCAGGAAGGCTGCACACGGAACGACGACGGCACTGTTTCCGTTCCAAAAGGTTTCAAGGAAGCCTACGACGCTTTTTGTGAAGGTGGCTGGGCAACTCTCGCCGCTGATGCGGATTACGGCGGACAAGGTTTGCCGCACACGCTGGCTACGATCTTCAATGAATTTGCTTCGTCTGCAAACATGGCCTTCTCCATGTACCCGGGACTGACCGCCGGAGCGATTGCTGCCTTGACCACCCATGGAACGGATGATCAGAAGCAGACATACTTGCCGAACATGATCTCCGGCAAATGGACCGGCACGATGAATCTCACCGAGCCGCATTGCGGCACGGACCTCGGACTTATTCGCACCAAAGCCGTCCCGCAAGCCGATGGCTCCTACAAGATCTCCGGCACCAAGATCTTCATCTCGGCCGGCGAACACGAAATGTCGGACAACATCATCCACCTGGTGCTGGCCCGCATCGAAGGTGCCCCGGAAGGCAACAAAGGCATCTCGCTGTTTGTCGTTCCGCGGAACGAAATTGCCGAAGACGGCACAAGCGGCGCGCGCAACGGTGTGTCTTGCGGCTCCATCGAACACAAGATGGGGATCCACGGCAATGCGACCTGCGTCATGAACTATGACGATGCGACCGGCTGGCTCGTTGGCGAAGAAAACAAGGGCCTGCGCGCCATGTTCGTCATGATGAACGAAGCCCGCCTGGGTGTGGCCGTTCAAGGTCTGTCGCAGTCGGAAGTTGCCTACCAGAACGCCGTTACTTACGCGAAAGACCGTATTCAGGGCCGTGCACTCACCGGGCCCAAAAGCCCGGACAAGGCTGCCGATCCGATCATCGTTCATCCGGACGTCCGCCGCACCTTGATGTCCATCCGGGCTTTCAATGAAGCAGCCCGCGCGCTGGTCATCTGGACCGCGCTGCACGGCGACGTGTCCCATCGCTCTGAAGACGACAAGGACAAGCAGTTCTCTGACGACATGATGGGCCTGATGACACCGGTTCTCAAAGGTGTTCTGACCGACATCGGTTTCGAAAACGCGGTCAACGCCCAGCAGATGTATGGTGGCCACGGCTATATCGGCGAGTGGGGTATGGAGCAGTTCGTTCGCGACGCCCGTATCGCCATGATCTATGAGGGCGCAAACGGCATCCAGGCACTGGATCTCGTGGGCCGCAAGCTTCCGGCAAATGGCGGCCGCGCGGTCATGAGCTTCTTCAATGAGGTCAACACGTTCTTGAAAGAAAACAAGGACAACGAAGACCTGGCCGCATTCACCGGCCCGCTGAAGAAAGGCGTCGATGATCTGCAAGCGGCAACCATGTGGTTCATGAACAACGCCATGAAGAATCCAGACAATGCCGGGGCCGGCTCGACCGACTACATGCATCTCTTCGGCCTCGTTGCACTCGGCTACATGTGGGCCAAGATCGCCAAGACGGCCAAGGAGACACTGAAGAACGGCGCCAACGGAAAGGAGCAGTGGCTCTCCGACAAGTTGGCCTTCGGTACATTTTACATGGAACGGACCATGCCTGAGACCGCAGCGCACCTTGCCCGGATTTCAACAGGTTCTGACACCATGATGTCGGTCAGCGCCGAGGCATTTTAAGCCGAACGGCCCGGTGACAGCCGGGCCGGACATTCACCCGCGCAAAATCTGTTTGGGGCGGTATAGTCCCGCCATAAGCATATTTGTCAGGGAGATAACATCGTTATGGCTGAATTCGTTCTTCATTGCATGGCCCAGTCCGGGCATTCCTACAAAGTCGCGCTCATGCTGGCGCTGTGCGGCGCCGACTGGGAGGCGTCCTGGGTCGATTTCTTCAACGGCGAAACGCGCAGCGAAGAGTTCCGCTCGTCACTGAATGAAATGGGTGAGGTCCCGGTACTTGTTCATGGCGATGAGACACTGACCCAGTCCGCAGTCATCATGGACTATCTCGTTGAGAAGTTCGGCAAATTCGGCTGGGAGACTGACGAAGAACGCCGCGAAATTCTACGCTGGACAATTTTCGACAATCAGAAAGTGTCCGGCATGATCGGCCCGCTGCGGTTCATGCGCACGCTTATCAAGACCGGTGAAACAGACGTGGTGAAGTTCCTGGATGGGCGGGCCAAAAGCGCGCTGGCCATTCTGGACAAGCACCTGGCGAAAAACGATTTCGCTATCGGCTCCAAACTGACGACAGCCGATTTTTCCCTCTGCAGCTACCTGTTTTACGAGGGCGAACTCGGCATCGACGTGAACGACTACCAAAACGTGACCGCCTGGCTGGGCCGCATAAAGTCCCAACCCGGCTGGAAACATCCTTATGACCTCATGCCCGGCCACCCTTTGCCAAGCGCCGCGTGAGGCCCGCCTGATCTAGAGGAGGATTTGATGCCTGAAGCCTATATTTACGACCACGTGCGCACCCCGCGCGGCCGTGGCAAAAAGGACGGCGCCCTGCACGAAGTGCCAGCCGTTCGCTTGGCTGCCACCGCGCTGGAAGCCATCCGGGACCGAAACGGTATCGACACAAAGAAGGTTGATGACGTCGTTCTCGGCTGTGTTGATCCGGTCGGCGAAGCCGGTGGCGACATCGCCCGCGCAGCCGTGTTTGCAGCGGACTATGACACGTCTGTTCCAGGCATGCAGATCAACCGGTTCTGCGCCTCCGGACTTGATGCCGTCAACATGGCCTCCGCTCAGGTCATGTCCGGCCAGCACAAGCTCGTTATCGCCGGTGGTGTGGAAAGCATGAGCCGTGTCGGCCTTGGCGCATCAGGTGGTGCCTGGCCAATCGAGCCGCAGGTTGCCATTCCCTCCTACTTCATGCCACAGGGCGTTTCCGCTGACCTGATCGCAACGAAATACGGCTTTAGCCGTGATGATTGCGATGCCTATGCCGTGGAAAGCCAAAAGCGTGCGGGCAAGTCCTGGGAAGACGGCAAGTTCGACAAGTCTGTCGTTCCGGTCAAGGACATCAACGGCATCACGATCCTGGCCAAGGACGAGCACATGCGTCCGGAGACGGACATGCAGTCCCTCGCTTCGCTCAATCCGTCGTTTGAAATGATGGGTGCCATGGGCGGTTTCAATGCGGTTGGCATTCAGGCCCATCCGGAAGTGGAAAACGTCAAACACGTTCACCATGCCGGCAACTCCTCTGGGATCGTTGACGGCGCTGCGGCGGTCCTGATCGGCTCTTCGACAGCCGGCCGCTCCATCGGCATGAAGCCGCGTGCGCGCATCAAAGCCTTCGCAAACATCGGCTCCGAACCAGCGCTGATGCTGACCGGCCCGGTGGACGTGACCGAGAAGCTTTTGAAGAACGCCAAGATGGAGATGAAGGACATTGATCTCATCGAGATCAACGAAGCCTTTGCGTCCGTCGTGCTGCGTTACCAACAAGCGTTCGATCTTGATCCGGAAACGGTCAACGTCAACGGTGGTGCCATCGCACTTGGCCACCCGCTCGGCGCGACCGGTGCGATGATCCTCGGAACAGTTCTTGACGAACTGGAGCGCCGCGACCTTAACACCGCGCTGGTCACACTCTGCATCGGTGCCGGCATGGGCACCGCAACCATCATCGAGCGGGTCTGATAGAATGGTCGCCCGGCTCCATCCAGTGCGTGGCAGTTCATCCCGCCGTCTATCGGACGGTGGATGCCGCAATGGATCTGGGCGACATGACCGTTATGACCTATTGGGCCGCGATCAGCGTTTCGCTAAACGTCACCTCGGGCATCGTCTCAAGCTCCGGCCGGGCGAAAAGGTAACCTTGCAAAAGGTTGATGCCGAGGTCTTTCAAGACATGCAATTCGCCTTCGGTTTCAATGCCTTCCGCGAGCATGGAAATGCCCAGGTCGCGGCAGATAGATGTGACGCCCCGTACAATGGCGCGCTTTGTAAAATCGCTGTCGATGTCTCGGACAAGGCCCATATCAATCTTGACAATGTCAGGGGTGAAAGACGCCAACAGGTTCAGGCCGGCGTAACCAGCGCCGAAATCGTCTATCGCGGTCAGAAAACCTTGCCGCTGATATTCGGCGATGATGCCCTGCAAGTGAGCCGGGTCAGTGACGCGTTCGCTTTCGGTGAATTCGAAATTTATCCGTCGCAAGTCGAAACCGGTTTGGGCGGCGGCCACAAGAGTTGTTCTGATGCAGGCACGCGGCTCATACACCGCGTTCGGCATGAAGTTGATCGACAAGATGCAGTCAGAGGGCATAAGGCGTGCGGCCAACTCGATGGCTTTAACCCGGCATCGCTGATCGAAACTGTACTTTGTCTGGTCAGTCACCCGGGAAAGAACTGTGGGCGCCGGTTCGCCGGACATCCCGCGGACCAAAGCTTCATAGCCCCAGATTTTTTGGGCCTTGATGTCCACGATCGGTTGGAAGGCCATCGTGAAGTCGAAATCGATTTCGTTCCCGCCCCTGCATCCGTCGCAAGACATGGCGTCCCCTTCCCGGCCGTGCCGCAAGTGTCTGGAGCGAACACTAACGGGCTTGAACTTCCAAATCCTTACCCGGGGAACAAAAGCTTGAACTTTCGCGCTTCTCATTGGGAAAGAGCGCATAAAAACCAAACAACCTTCCACTGATTAGGGAGAGACAGATGGATAACAAGAACTTCAAGATCGAAACCGACGAAGACGGTATTGCCCTGATCACGTGGGACATGCCGGAGAAATCGATGAACGTCATCGATCTCAGCGTCATGGAAGAACTCGATGCAGTCGTTGATCAGGTTGTTGGCGATGACGCTATCAAGGGCGCGGTCATCACATCCGGAAAGAATGCCTTTTCGGGTGGCGCAGATCTGACAATGCTGGAAGGTCTCTTGAAAGACTTCCACGTCCAGCGAGCGAAAGACCCGGAGGCTGCCGCCAAGGCGCTGTTTGAAGGTTCCCGCAAACTAACACTCGTTTACCGGAAGCTGGAAACCTGCGGCAAACCGTTTGTGGCAGCTGTAAACAGCACCTCCATGGGCGGTGGCACAGAGTTGGCGCTCGCTTGTCACGCCCGTGTTGCCGACGAAGACCTGAAAATGGGTCTGCCGGAAGTAAAGGTTGGTCTGTTCCCGGGTGCTGGTGGCACACAGCGCGTCATGCGCATGGCCGATGGCCAGCAGGGCATGCAGTTCCTCTTACAGGGCAAGACTCTACGCGCACCGCAGGCAAAACAGCTGAAGCTGGTAGACGAGGTGGCTCCGTCCAAGAAGCTGGTTGCAGCGGCCAAGAAAATGCTGAAAGCCGGTGTTGATCCGGTCAAGCCGTGGGACAAGAAGGGCTTCAAGCTGCCGAACGGCAAGGTTTATTCCCCGGCGGGCTTCCAGTTCTGGCCGGCTGCAAACGCGATCTACCGCCGCGAAACCTTCGACAACTACCCCGGCGCCCGTTATCTGCTGCATGCGGTCGTCGAAGGCCTTCAGCTGCCGATGGATCTCGCCCTTCAGGTTGAAAGCCGCTACTTCGCGAAGGTCCTTCAGACTCCGGAAGCCGCAAACATGATCCGCTCCCTGTTCGTCTCCATGCAGGAGCTGAACAAAGGCGCACGCCGCCCCATCGACCAACGCCCGAATAACATCAAAAAAGTTGGCATCCTCGGCGCGGGCTTTATGGGAGCAGGCATTGCCTATGTCACTGCGCAAGCCGGTATCAATGTGGTTCTGATTGACCGCGACCAGGAAGCTGCCGACAAGGGCAAGGCCCACACCGAAGACCTGCTGACCAAGGCGGTCAAGCGTGGCCGGTCCACCGAAGACAAAAAGGCCAAGATCCTGTCCCGCATTCAGGCGACCGCGGACTATGAGGAACTCGCCGATTGTGATCTCGTGATTGAGGCCGTCTTTGAAGATCGCGAGATCAAGAAGACAGTGACCGAAAAAGCCGAAGCAGTTATGAAGTCACGGGCGATCTATGCGTCCAACACCTCGACACTGCCGATCACGTCTTTGGCGCAAGCCTCGAAGCGCCCTAAAAACTTTATCGGTATCCACTTCTTCTCGCCTGTCGACAAGATGATGCTTGTCGAAGTGATCATGGGCAAACGGACGTCCGACCGGGCTCTTGCCATGGCACTCGACTACATCAAGGCCATCAAGAAGACCCCGATCGTCGTCAACGACAGCCGCGGTTTCTACACCTCGCGCGTTGTCATGACCTATATCCGGGAAGGCTTGATGATGCTGGCGGACGGCATTCCGGCGCCAATGATCGAAAACGCGGGCAAGATGGCCGGCATGCCGGTCGGTCCGCTGTCTCTCGGCGACGAAGTGGCACTGGACCTTGCCTGGAAGATCGTCTCGGCAACCCGCAAGGATCTCGGCGTCAAATACGTTGAAGGCCCGCTCGACAACATCCTGGAAGAGATGGTTGTCAAAAAGGAGCGCTTTGGCCGCAAGAACGGCAAGGGCTTCTACGACTACAACGGCAAGGACAAGAGCCTGTGGCCGGGCATTCCGGACGTCGTTGGCCAGCCGAAATCGGCCGACAGCTTCAACATCGAAGAACTCAAGCAGCGTCTGCTTGTCATGCAGGCCCTGGAAACTGCCCGGATCTTTGAAGAAAACTGCCTCACCGACGTGCGCGAGGCCGATGTCGGCTCGATCCTCGGCTTTGGGTTTGCCCCTTACACTGGTGGCACACTCAGCTACATCGACATGATGGGAACGACTGCATTTGTCGAACTTTGCAAGAAGTTCACGCGCAAGTGGGGACCACGCTTCAAGCCAAACAAGCTGTTGCGTGAAATGGCCAAAAACAACGAAACCTTCTATGGCCGGTTCCCGCCCAAAGGCGAAGTCGCCGTGAAAGACGCTGCCTGATAAAAAGCAGCACTCATCCACCTTTCAACGCCGCTTTTCTGGAAAGCGGCGTTTTTTTTCGATCACATTCGTGTTTGCAAAATACGACGCGACTTGATCCCACATGCCGCCTCATGCAAAGTGGAGGTAAGAAAAAGACCTTAAGGTTTGCTTGGAGGGGAAATGCCGCTTGACGGAGAGTGGGCGCGCGCGGATGTGCTGCGTGTCTTGCGGGACGTCTGTCCAAACGACAGGTTGGACTGGGCTCATATCGCCAAAGTGTATAACTTTGACCTTCAGGCTCTGGATGATCCGCAGGGTATCGTTCCCATAACAGCTTGGCATGGCACCTTTGAATATGTCGCGAAGTCTCTGAACGATGACGCGATCATGTTCGACATGTTCAACAAGCTGGATGTCGGCAGTTTTTCCATATTCGACTACGTTTTTGCCTGCGCGCCGTCTTTGCGTGATGCGTGTCAGGCCTGGGTCCGGTTCATTCAGATCCGCACGAATGCCTACCGGATCAAGTTCGAAGAGACAGAGACCGGCGCCTTTATCGAATGGCCCAGCCTGGAGGGACGCGGGGAATGGCGGCAAAACATGTTTGCCCGGATAGGCTGGGCAACCCGGCAGCTGGAACATGCACTCGACATGAACGTCCCGCCAATACTCATTGAAATCGCAACCTACCCTCCGGAAAAGACGTCTGCCTTTCAAAAGAAGTATCAGGGCCGCATCCAGTTTCATGCACCGACGAACAGGATCAGCTTACCAAAGACGGTGCTCAACAGGCCTTTGCGGCGTCAAGATCCGCATCTATACCAGATCATTTTGAAATCGGCGCTTCAGGAACTGGATGAATTCGGGCAGATGGTCTCTCCGATCTCACGCCTGGCTAACGAGATCGCTGCCAGCCTGTCTGAAGGTGGCGCTGCATTGCCAAAGATCGCGGCGAAAATCGGCATGTCGCAACGTGCAATCCAGCGCCTTCTTGCAAAGGAAGGCACGACATACAGACAACTGAACGAAGAGATCCGAAAATCCGCAGCAGAGCGGTATTTGCGCTCCACTGACCTTCCAATGAAGGAGATCGCTTTTCTCCTTGGCTTTTCTGAACTCAGTACTTTTTCGCGAGCCGTTAAACTATGGTTTGGCGAGTCCCCAAGAAAGGTTCGGGAAAAACTCGCTGCCTGCCGGACACGAAGTGCGGAGGAAGACGACGAACTGGAGACAGCGCTTTCATCCGTTGTTCCTCAAGATCCCCTTGAGAAACCCACCTGATCAACCTGAATAATGCGCGCATCGGGCGCAGATCGGTACTTCTTGCGCAATCCATTGGTTATGCACCTGCCATATTGGCGCCATGGAGCACCTACGCCACATTGATGCCAGTAAAAGTGGGTGATCGGATCCTTGAGTAGCCCACAGGTCAGTCGTTGCGCGGTGTCTCAGGAAAGACTTCGTCAATTTGGAGAATAAAGCGCGGCAGCAGATCGGGCTCCTGCTTACCGCGCCAAAACTTTCCCTTACCTGGAAACGCCTAATGGAGCTCCCGGCACTGGTGCGGACCGACGCCAATCGTCTCCGATCGGAGTGCATCGTCAATCCCCAGCTACGCCTGATTGCCTGTTGGGCTCCGCAGTCCTGTTAAAACACAGCTGCGATTATTGTCTTTCACAAACCGGCGTGGAAGCTGACCGCGTACGAGTGTGGGTGGGTTGTACACGCCCAAGTAAGTCTTCCAAGGTCATTGTTAGAGCAAAATACGTCTTTTGTCATTAGCTTGTTACGTACACATTTTTGCGATTTACGACACCACATATAGTTAACAGCAAACTGTTTTCGTTTGCAGTTTCGAGTTTTTCGATCAGATGTTTCATTCCAGCGAAAATGTTTACATTGAAAGACCTGATTTTGGTGCTTACGTCTATTTCGAGCAAAACTGCATTTTTTGGAGAATCAGATGTCCGACAATAACTTGAACCGTTTCATGGGAGGCTCCCCTGGGCAAGTTTTGTTGCGTCTGGTTTTCCTATCCTTTGTTGTCGGGATTATTCTCGCTGCGCTTAATCTGAACCCAATCGATCTTGTTCATATGGCTATCGAGTTTGTCGAGCGCCTGTGGAACATGGGCTTTCATGCGCTTGGACGTCTTGGCGGCTATCTTGCGGCGGGCGCCGTTGTCGTCATCCCGATATGGCTCCTGCTACGGCTGCTTGCTGTCGGGAAACACAGATAGGCCCGGCGACACACTTTATGCGGGAAAATTAATTAATCATTAACCATCCTGAAGAGACACTCTCACCTGTTTCATTCTGGATTGTTTTATGTCTTTCTTCTCGATCGTTTCGAACGCAAGCCAGCAGCAGTTTTCGTTGCGGCCTCAGACCAATGGCTCAGGCCTGCAGAAGTCTGTCCGGTCAGCCGAAACGCTTTTGGACCAAATCGGCAACACGGCCTCGCCACTGACTGAAGAAGAACAAAAGGCAGCGCAGGATCTCCTTCAGGATTTCAAGGACGCTGTTGAAACCAGCGTCAGCATGTCCCGCGCCCTGCAGGACAACAAGGATGCGCTCCGAGAAGAACGTCTGGCCCGCATCGAAGCGCGGATTGAGCAACTGAAAGAGCTGCTTCGGTTTGCAACACCGGAACAGGCCAATCGCCTGCTCAAAGAGCTCAAGCATATTTCGAAGGAATTCAGTAGTGCTGCCAACGGCCTAAAAAAGGCGGCCGGAGAATTGGGAGGCGGCTCAGGCAGCTCCCTGAGCGCGACGGCCAACGCTGTCAGCTCCGTGATTTCCAGTACACTCGGCAGCGCATCACAGCCTCCCACAGCGTCTAATCAGGGTGCCGTCGGTTCGAGCGCTGCCCAGGTCGCAACCGCAAAGCACCTCTCAGAACCCGCCGTCTCCAATCCGGATACTGGCACGCCATCTGAGTACACTGGGATAAAGGGCGGGACCGCCACTGGGCGCGGATCCAAAACCCGGGAAGAACAGACCGAATCGTTGAAAGCCGGCGTCTTCGCCTATGCTGAACAGCAGGCCAAATCGGAAACTGCTCACAAGGACAGCCGCATCGCCGGAATGCGCGATGAACAAGATCGGTTGTGTAAGGTGGGCGATGATATCGAAATGCTGGCCAAATGGTTGGAAGCGCTTGCCGAAAAAGATGACGTAACCAAAGACGACCTCGACGACATCCGGGATGAATTGAAAGCTGGCCGGGATGACCTGAATGATCCTGAGCTATTAGAAACGTTGAGACCCAAGGCCACTGAATTTGAAACGAGCGCAAGTCAGATACAAGAAACAGCTGTCACCGGGTCAAGTATCGGCGTCACAACGCCCGCGGTCCACACAAACATTGTGGTCTGACATCACCCCAAAACGCTTGTTCTCTCGGACCGCCTTTCGGCTTCCCAAACCGATAGCGCTGTTCTGTGCAAGGTCACATGACGATCGGCCAGCTCCTCAATGTCGGTTGAGTATCCACCGCCAAGAACACCGGCCAGTGGAATACCAAGGCTGCGAACAGTTTCAATGACATAGCGGTCGCGCGCTTTCAGGCCAACTCGAGACAGGGCCAAACGGCCTAGCCTGTCTTCAAAGTATGGATCAACACCCGCATTATAGAAGACAAGATCCCAAGCCTCTTGGCGCAGCAGATCAGGCAGAACTTCTTGGAGAGCCGTCAGGTAGGCGGTATCTTCCATTGCATCCGGTAGGGCAAGGTCTAGATGCGACGGCACCTTTCGAACCGGATAGTTTTTGGCCGAATGCATTGAAAACGTGAAGATATCCGGATCACCTGAAAAGATATCGGCGGTTCCGTCACCCTGATGCACGTCGAGATCAATCACCAATGCCTTTCGGATTGCACCATCAGCCTGCAGGACTTTCAAGGCAACTGCGACGTCATTGAAGACACAAAAGCCGGCACCGTGCGCGCGCCGGGCATGGTGGCTGCCGCCCGCCGTGTTGCAAGCAAGGCCGTGCTCCAGGGCGAGATAGCCGGTGAGAACCGAGCCTCCGGTTGCACACCGGGCCCGCAGCGCGATATCCGCGCGCATGGGAAAGCCGATTTCCCGGGCGATCTTTTCCGGTACTTCCGCATTGAAGACCTGGTCGACATAAACCGGATCATGTGCAAGCGCGACCCACTCGAACGGCGCGGGCCGAGGGCGGTAGAAGTCGCCACTTCCAAGCAAACCTTCCACCCGGATGAGTTCGGCGACAGCGCGGAACTTGTCCATCGGAAACCGGTGGTTTGCAGGAAGGTCGGCACAATAGGCAGGGTGATGCACGATCGGAAGTGTCATTTGCTCAAATATAGACAAAACCGCTTGTCCGAAAAGCCACATGACCGCCATGCGGGTGCGTGCCCTTGACGCGCCCCCGCTCCAAGGCGATGACTGCAGCTTGAATCGAAAGTGTTTGCATGTCCTCCCCAACTTCCACCGAAAACGCCGCCCCAGCGGCTGACCTGACCGTGACCCATCGCGGTGTCCTGGCCATCGCAGTACCGATGACACTTGCCTATCTGTCAACGCCACTTCTTGGTGTTGTCGATATGGCTGTTATCGGCCGGCTCGGAGACGCTGCCCTGATTGGCGGCATCGCGCTCGGCGGCATCATCTTCGATCTGGTTTTCACCACCTTCAACTTTCTGCGCTCTGGTACCACTGGCCTGACGGCCCAGGCGCTTGGCGCACGCGACGAGGCCGAAATCCGGGCGACTCTCCTGCGGGCTTTGGTGATTGCCGGGATCGGCGGTGCACTGGTGATCATATGCCAGATACCGCTGCTGATGGCGGGGCAATGGTTTCTTGGCGGCAGCGAGGACGTTCAGGCGGCGACGACACGCTACTTCGACATTCGCATCTACAGCGCGCCGTTCCTTCTTGCCAACTATGCGATCCTGGGCTGGTTCATCGGCCTTGGACGCGCTGGCACCGGGCTGATGGTGCAGCTGTTTTTGAACTGCCTCAACATCGCACTCAGCATCTGGTTCGTCATGGGGCTGGGATGGAGTGTCGAAGGCGCCGCGCTCGCAACGGTTCTCAGTGAAGTCGCGACCACCATATTCGGCCTGACCATAATCCTGGCGCGCCCGCGGCCAGGCACTTGGCCGAGCCCGCAGGTTGTGTTCGACAAACGTCTCTTGTTGCGGATGATGGCACTGAACCGGGACATCATGATCCGGTCCTTTGCGCTGCTTTATGCATTCGCCTTCTTCATGGCCCGTTCTGCCGATCAAGGGGACGCGGTGCTTGCCGCCAATGCCGTCCTGCAAAAATTCACCATGATCGCGGCCTATTTCCTGGACGGCCTGGCGACAGCTGCAGAACAGCTGGCTGGATGGGCCGTTGGCGCTCGGAAACGCAAGGCCTTTGACCGGGCGTTGAAACTGACGGCGCTGTGGAGCTTTGCCATGGCAGCGCTTCTGTCCGTGTTTTTTGCCCTGTTCGGCCACATGATCATTGATCTTCTCACCACCAATGAAGACGTCCGGGCCCTGTCCCGGGTTTATCTGATCTGGGTGATCGTCGCGCCGCTTCTCGGCGTTCTCGCCTATCAGATGGACGGCGTTTACATCGGCGCAACCTGGTCCGGCACCATGCGCAACATGATGCTGGTGTCGCTCGCCGTCTATATCGGTGCCTACTATGCCCTTTGTCCGCTCATGGGAAACCACGGCCTCTGGCTGGCGATCTCGCTGTTTCTCGGACTGCGCGGCCTGACGCTTTTGGCGGTTTGCCAGCGCCGCGCTGCTGAAACCTTCGGATAGCGGTTATTGCGTTTACGGCTCTTTGGATGCCCAGTCATCAACGCTGGCATCGCGGGCGGCCCGCAACGACGGCAATCCCTTTTCATCAAGCTTGGCAGCGAGGCCTTTGAGGATTTCGTCGATCAGCGACGGCCCCTTGAAAACAAGAGCGGAATAGAGCTGGAGCAGATCAGCACCGGCCTGGATCTTCTCCCAGGCAGTTTCTGCGCTGTTGATACCGCCAACACCGATAATCGGGAGATCCGGTCCCGCCATCTTTCGTGCCTTTGCCAGCATAATGGTTGATCTTTGGAATAACGGACGGCCGGAAAGGCCCCCGGTCTCCTGGAAAGGCCCCTCGCCGCTCAAGCCTTCCCGCGAGATCGTGGTGTTGGAAACAATCAGACCGTCAACCTTTTTGTCCAAGACTTCTTCGACGATGTCCTGAAGGTCGCCCTCGACAACGTCCGGCGCAATCTTCAAGAGAACCGGCACCTGCCGGCCGATTTTCACAGTTGCGTCATCGCGCGCAGCCATGACGCGGGTCAGCAGGTCTGCAAGCGCGGATCGTGCCTGCAAATCCCGCAAACCCGGCGTATTCGGCGAAGAAATATTCACCGTGAAGTATGAGGCGAACTCCGCGAATTCGTTGATACCGGCAACGTAATCCGCGTTCCGGTCTTCAGAATCCTTGTTTGCGCCGACATTGATGCCGACCACGCCAGGAGTTCCGTTCCGAGCTTTTAGACGGTACCGCAGAGCAGCGTGCCCATCGTTGTTGAAGCCATACCGGTTGATGACCCCAAGATCGTTCGGCAAACGGAACACGCGTGGTTTTGGATTGCCCGCTTGAGCGCGCGGCGTTACCGAACCTGCTTCCGTGTACCCGAACCCGAGTTTCAGGAGTGCATCCGGTACTTCACCGTTTTTGTCAAACCCGGCGGCCATGCCAAGAGGGTTCGGGAAAGTCAGATCCCAAAGACTGACGGCGAGCCGGGCATCCACTGGGATTGTCCTCGAAGGCACCAAACCGGATTTCAGGCCCAAAATTGTCACGCGATGGGCTGCTTCCGCGTCCAGCAACTGAAGGCCCTTTTGGATTGCCGCTTCAAACACGTTCCCGCTCATACCGCCAGCTCCGGAAACACGTGCGCCCCATCATCGCCGAAGGGAAGATCCTTTACCCAAACGGCCGAAGCTGGATCAAGGTCGGAGTAGAGGTGCGGAAACAAGGCCCCGCCTCGCGACGGCTCCCATTTCAGGGTGCCGCCAAAGCTTGTGTCGTCGAACGCGACGATGAGCAAATCGTTCTGGCCGGCAAAATGCTTGGCAGCAGTTTCCCGGACCTGCTCAGCGCTGGAGAAATGAATGAAACCGTCAGCCAGATCCACAGGAGCTCCTTTAAACACGCCAGACTGTTCGGCTGCCTGCCACATGGTTTTGGGCACAATTTTGAAGATCGCTGTCATGCGCTGGTTTCGCTCCATACGGGGTTGGGTCCATCGGAGTAAGACAAGTCCGTTGTCCGGGATAATTTCGCCGGACACTACTCATGCTCTTCGAGGCAGACAAGCGGTGCACTCTTGTCTGTGCTGCCATTCTTGCTTTTTGACAGAAAAAACTGCACTCACCATACTCGGAAAAAAGGTATTTATTCCTGTTTGATTGGTGGTGGGAGACGGGCCCCGATGCTGTCGCACGAAAAAGTATGGGCTGCCATTGATGCATTGGCCTCTTACAACGAGATGACGCCGTCAGGCCTGGCGAAGAGAGCCGGACTGGATCCGACCACCTTTAACCGCTCGAAACGCTTTGCCGGTGATGGGCGTCCCCGGTGGCCATCGACCGAATCCCTTGCGAAGATCCTTGAGGCCACCGGCGAAAGCCTGAAAAGTTTTGCCGGGCGGGTGGAAGCTCCAGAACTAAGGCCGTCCACGACCCTTTCTGCGCTGCCGGTTGCTGGCTTTTCCAACGTGAATGAGGAAAACGCGTTCGACACCGCGGGCCGCCCAACGGGGGAACACTGGGAAACAATTGTTTTTCCGACAGACCACACCCAGAACATTTTTGCCCTTGAGGTGTCGGGTGACGCCTTGCTGCCGCTCTATCGTGAAGGTGACCTGATTGTTGTTGCGCCGTCCGCTGCGGTCCGGCGCGGTGACCGGATCGTATTAAAACCCTCAGACGGCGGTCTTGCCGTCTACACGCTTTTGAAACGGACACCGAAAACCTTGCAGGTCCAGACAATCGGGGACAATCCGGAGAAGGCGGCGCTTCTCCACTCGGCAATTGAGTGGACAGCCCGTATCATCTGGGCGAGCCAATAACAGGGTTGAGATACGGATATGAAAATCCGCTCACTGGTCGTCCCACTTGCAGTCGTCGGTGCTTTCGCCGGCGCGGTGGCGTGGCTTATTTACGCGGAACCGCCAGCTCTACCGGAACCGGAGACCGTCTCTTCTCAAACCGAACCGGTTGTGGCGGCCAAACCTGAGGATAATGCCCCTCCGGTTGCCCCGAGTGTGCCACCGCAGGAAGAGCAAGCTGCCGCGTCCTCTCCAGATGCCCTTCGGGATGTTTCGCCGGAGGGTGTATCGGCACCCCAGGTCACTGGCAAACTCACCCGTGTCGGGCCGTCGGAACGGCTGTTAGAACTCCTGAACCCGCCGGTCGAACCAGTCCCAGATGGTCCGCTGGAACTGGTCCGCGTCGAAGTCCCGGACGCAGGACATCTGAAGTCCGGGCGCCTGACAGTGCGCCTCGCCCATATTGAATCGCTGGATCTGGAAGCCACCTGCAAGACTGAACTGGGTGCCTCGTGGCCCTGCGGCATGCGGGCCAGAACCTTTCTGCGAGGTCTCATCCGGCGCTTGAAAGTCAGCTGTGTCAAACAAGAAGACCTGGCCCCTCAGGAAATCTCGGCAGTCTGCACCCGAGGTGCAATCGATCTGAGTTCGCAATTGGTCCGCTTTGGCTGGGCAACGCCGCTGGAAACTGCCCCGGATGAATTCAAGGAACTCGCAGAAGCGGCCAAAGCCAAGGAGATCGGCCAGTGGCAGACCGAGTGGCTGACAGATCTTCCGCAAGCAGATTGGGCTGAACCCAGCGCCCTCAACGAAATCGATCTGGAGCAACTCGCGCCAGACGTTGTTGATTGGAGCCTGCGGACACTCACAGACGGCACGACAACGAACTCTGGCACGGAACAGGGTCTCGATCAGGTCGAATGATGCTTTGGACATGCCCACCAATTCCCAATATGGGAAACCACCAATCCTGACAGCAATCGTGTTTGAACGTGTCGTTGGGCTGATAGACTGGCGATAATGAAGCGAAATCAAACCGCTTTGATCATGGAGCCGTATATGGGTCAACAGATCAAGGAGACCAGCATGCGGATGATTGCGATATGTGGGATGGCGTTGGCGCTGTCGAGCCCGGCTCTAGCGGACCTCGATGTCCGGTTCGATGAGGGGGCGCCAAAAGACCGGTTCACAATTTCTGCGGCTGGCGGCTGCGACCTTGGCCCGATGACCGTGACGATCGACCTTCAGCCCTCCCCGTTCGGTCTCATCTTTGACACGACGTCAAGCGGCGCCGGTGTTCAGGTATTTCAGCCGTTCGAAATCACGGATGGCCGAGAGCATCTGACTGCAATTCCGTCCGTAAAAGACGGCGACAACAGCATCCAACTGACGGTCAACAGCCTTGGAAAATCCCAGAAAATTTCCTTCACGATCGACGTCGACGACACCGTGCAAAACCGCGAGATCACGGTGTCAGATGCTGAAATCACCGGCGCAAAAGTTGTTGCGCTCCGGGACGGCCAACGCTCAGAGGCTGTTTTCGGGCCGAATGCAATGGCGAGCGTCAAAATGAACGCCTGTGTGTCTTGAAAACAAAAAAGCCGATGACCGGCACACGGTCATCGGCTTTGTCTTCATAAGTCTGGCGCTCTAGTCTGCGATCGTCCCGGCGAGCGCCTTTGAGATCATGTCGCGGGTTTCGGAAATCCCGTAGAGCGCGACAAAAGATCCAAAACGCGGTCCTTTTTCCTGTCCCAACAGCAGCTGATAAAGCGCTGAGAACCAGGCAACGGACACGCCCGGTCCACCATCTGGCCCCTTCTTGTTGTGGTCCTGGTAGCGCTCAATCGCCCGGGCCACATCCAGAACCGCATCCTGTATGGTCGCGCCGTCGGCATCGGCCGGCAAAGCTGTAAGTTTCGCGTCCAGTTGCTCAAGTGCCTGACGCTCAGTTTCATCCGGTGTCTTGAAGGACTTGGTCGGTTTTACAAAATCGTCGAAATAACGGATTGCGTGGCCGACCAGCGCGTCAAGCTCAGGATGTGTCTCAGCAGTTACGCCCGGAGCATAACGGGAAATGAATGCCCAAAGCACATCTTTGCTGTCGGCGTTGGATGCAGAAACCAGGTTGAGCAACATGGCAAACGGCACCGGCATGTCGATCTTTGGGATGTCGCCGGAGTGAATGTGCCATGCCGGGTTTTGCAGTTTCTGCTCAACCGGCATCTGCTCGTATTTCTGGGCGAACGTATAATATTCGTCGACCGCCTTCGGGATCACATCGAAATACATCCGTTTTGCCGTCCGCGGTTTCTGGAACATGTAGAGCGCCAGGCTTTCCGTCGGAGCGTAGGTGAGCCATTCGTCGATGGACAAACCATTGCCCTTCGATTTGGATATCTTCTCGCCTTTGTCGTCCAGAAACAGCTCGTAAACATAGTGCTCCGGCGGTGTTCCACCGAGGACCTTGCAGATCTTGTCGTAGACCGCCATGTTCGGGCCATGGTCCTTGCCGAACATTTCAAAATCGACATCAAGCGCTGCCCAGCGCGCGCCAAAGTCCGGCTTCCACTGAAGCTTCACGTTGCCGCCAGTGACCGGCACAGTCACGTCCTGACCGTCTTCATCCTCAAAGGTGATGGTGCCGTCCTTGGCATTGACCTCTTTCATCGGGACATAAAGAACCCGGCCCGAGGTCGGTGAAATCGGCAAGAACGGCGAATACGTTGCCCGGCGTTCTTCGCCCAGCGTCGGCAGCATGACGTCCATCAGCTTCTGATAGCGTTCTGCAGCCCGCAGCAGAATGTCGTCGAACTTGCCAGACTTGTAGTATTCTGTCGCACTCGCGAACTCATAGTCAAAGCCGAAAGTGTCGAGGAACCGGCGCAGCATAGCGTTGTTATGGTGGCCAAAGCTCTCATAGTCGGCGCCAAACGGGTTCGGCACGACAGTGAGCGGCATCTGCAAATACGGCTCCAGCGCGGCTCTGTCCGGCACGTTTTCCGGGATTTTCCGCATGCCGTCCATGTCGTCGGAGAAGCAGATCAACCGGGTCGGGATCTTGTCTTCGGTCAACAGACGGAACGCGGTGCGCACCATCGTCGTGCGGGCAACTTCACCGAAAGTACCGATATGCGGCAGCCCGGACGGGCCGTAACCTGTTTCGAACAGAACCGGTTTTTGCGGATCCCGCTTCTCGATCCGTTTGACCAGTTTTCGCGCTTCTTCGAACGGCCACGCTTTGGACTTGGTGGCCGCCTCGACAAACTCTTGCGAAAGGTCAAGCGGAGGCAGGGATTGATCGGTCATGTTCTTAAGGTCGTTTCAGTTGTTCTTGAGGGAAAAGCTGGCGAAACGGGTCATTCCCCGAGGTAGTCCAGCTTGATGCGGCGCGACACTAGAAAACAGCGGGGCCGCCGTCAATCAATTGTCAAAGGGAACATGCTTGAAGCAGCGGGTTTGAGCAGCTACATCGGGGCAACAGAAATGCCCATCGGTGGCCAAGGAGAATTGAGAAGTGTCAGGACAAGACCCGATCAGCATCGAGGAAGCTCTCATCTACGTGATGGTGATTGTAGCCGCCTCGGACAATTCCATGACCGACAATGAACTGGCAACGATCGGCGACATGATCAAGACACTGCCCGTCTTCAAGGATTACAACCCGAACAATGTCATCCCGGCAGCCCAGCGCTGCGGTGACATCCTGCAGGAAGAAAATGGCCTGTCGCTGGTTCTAGAACTGGTTGGCGACATTCTCCCGGCCAAGCTCTATGACACTGCCTATGCCCTGGCTGTTGAGGTGGCCGCGGCCGACCTGCATGTCGAAAAAGAAGAACTGCGGATCTTGCAGTTGTTGCGCGATCGTTTCAGCCTGGACAAGTTGACAATCGCTGCCATCGAACGCGCAGCCATTGCCCGCCACCGAACAGCCTGATCAGAGGGTACTGATCCTTGCCTCCAATGCTTCGCCGCTGGATTTACTGGCTGACCGGCTCCGTGTTTGGCGCGGTCATGCTGGTCCTCGGCCTGCAGGTATTATCGGGTCTCGATGATTTTGACCTTTCGGCTTACGAGGCCCGGTCGGTTTCGTTTCGCCATCAGGACACACAAATCTCCGGGACCCTGCACCTGCCCGGCGTGCAGGGCGCTCCTGTCATGGTGCTCATCCATGGCGACGGACCGCAGGACCGGTACTCGGGCGGCGGATACCTGCCGCTCATAAAGGTCTTTCTTGAGAGTGGCATTGCCGTTTACTCCTGGGACAAGCCAGGCGTTGGCGACAGTCAAGGCAATTGGCTGGACCATTCCATGAGTGACAGGGCTGACCTTGCGAAGACGGCCCTTCTTCAATTGAAAACACTTCCCGACCTGTCACTGTCTTCATTTGGCTTTCTGGGTTTCTCTCAGGCTGGATGGGTGCTGCCTCACCTTGCCCAAGAAAGCGAACCAACCGACTTTCTGGTGCTCGTTGGAGGTGCCGTCGATTGGCAGCGCCAGGGGCAATTTTACACACGGCAAAGACTGGCTGCTAACGGCGCTTCTGCAGCGGCAATCAAAAGCGAACTGGATCGCCAAGCCTCTCAGAACGAACAGTATCTGGGCCCAGAGGCGGCTTACGCCGATTATCTTGCCACTCAAGACACAACCACTCCGATGCCGGAGGATCGGTTTCACTTCGTTAAAAAGAACTGGCGTTCAAATTCCGCAGAAACGCTGAAGACTGCCCAAAAGCCGATGTTCATCATTCATGGCAGCGACGACCTGAACGTTGATCCCGACTATAATTCTCAGACCTACCGGCAAATTCTGGAAAACCAGCACCCAGCCAACCGGTTCGAGATCATCGACAATGCCAGTCATGGCTTGTTGCGCTCTGATTTGTTCAATTATCAGCGCCCCGACCAAATGCCTTTTTGGGTGGAATGGGCCTTTTTGGCTTTGGGGCGTGAGGCCTTTACGCCGGGAACACTCGACCTTATCGCCAACTGGGTCCATGACCAGTCGCATTCTGCCAGTGTGACGGTGCGCTAGTTTGGGTCAAGGTTCAGGGTGTATTAAACAAACTCCGCCTGGCGGCCCAAATCGTTCCAAATTGAATTAATAGCTTTACCCGCCCCTAACCGGGAGGCCGCTAAGACCCGATCAGAGCCGAAAAGGCCAAGGGGCGGCATCATGCGGAGATGGGGATGAACAAGCCTTCACAGGGCTATCAGGCGACTGTGCGCTATCCGTTAAGGCGCCATCAGCAGCAAGTCGCCCTTAGGCACCCCGCTCAAGCGCATCGCCCCAATCGACAGGTTTCCCGCATAAGAGCCCAGAAGAAGGCCCACTGGGGTGTGCGGATGCTGATCGCCTTTGTTGGCTGGATCGTTGGTGTCACCGCCGTGTCGCTGGTGATGTTCGCCGAGTATCATTATCCGCTGGCCAAAAACCGGGACCCGGATCTTTTTGCGCTCGTCCTTGGCACCGGTTTTGCCGGACATGCGATCTATGCTGTCATGGCGATCCTGGCCGTTGCCCTGCTCACCGCGTTCAACCGACGGAAATGGATCTTGTGGGTCCTGATCGGTTTTGCGGGCGGCCTCTACAGTGTCTGAAAGCGCCGGAGCCCAACCTAGTTGAGGCTACGGATCGTATCGGGAAGGTCCAGCGAAAAGGCAGGTACTTCAACCTGGAAGGTCGTGCCGTCTGGACGCGCCATTTCGTACGAACCAGCCATGATCCCGGAATCGGTCGCAAGCGGGCAATAGGAGGAATACTCGTAGGTCTCCCCCGGCTCGATCACAGGCTGCTCACCAACCACACCTTCGCCGCGCACCTCTTCCAGACGGCCGAGAGCGTCCGTGATCATCCAATACCGGCTCTTGAGCTGTACCGGCTTGTCACCACCATTGTGGATCTCAACAAGATAGGCCCAGATAAACTCCTGGTCTTCCGGCTTCGACTCATCGTCCAGATAATAGGGCTCTACAGAGACTTCGATATTGTCGGTTATGGCGCGGTAACTGCCAGACACGATTGTTCCTTTTATCATTCCGGCCGGGTGGCCGAGTTGCATGTGGCTTATAGGGCGATTGACGCAACCGTGAAAGAGTATGGCTTGTGAAATCGGACCGGATTTCGCATTAACGCCCAAACAATCCTTCGTAAAGCTGCTTCTTCATGTTTGATGCCCGCCTTCGACCAATGATCAATCCGCCCCTGAATGCAATCGGGGTGCGGCTGGCAAATGCCGGCATCAGCGCCAATATGGTGACAGTGACCGGTTTTTGCCTGGGGTGTCTGGCTGCCATCTCAATTGCTTTTGGATATTTCCTGGCCGGCTTTGTTCTGATCGCCCTCAATCGGCTGTTTGACGGATTGGATGGTGCGGTGGCGCGCGCAAGTCAGAAAACGGATCTTGGCGGTTATCTGGACATCACGCTCGATTTCTTTTTCTACGGCGCAATTCCACTCGCCTTTGCGATCCAGGCTCCGGAGACCAATGCGCTGCCCGCAGCGGCTCTGCTTGCAAGTTTTTATGCCAATGGCTCGGCGTTTCTCGCCTTTGCCATCATGGCGGAAAAACGTAACCTTTCGACCAGCCACCAGGGGGCCAAGTCGCTCTACTACATTGGCGGCCTCGCGGAAGGCACCGAAACGATCGGCCTCTTCTTGCTGATGGCACTGCTGCCAGCCTGGTTCCCTGTGCTTGCCTGGGCGTTTGCCGGCGTTTGCCTTGTGTCAGCCAGTGCTCGCGTCCTGATCGGTCTCCGCGCCTTGAAGGATCGCTGATTGACCTGCCATACCACTCAGATCCGGCCATTCAGATCCAGGTGCTCTCGCAGAATTGCCAGAATGTTTGCGCGGCGCGGGACCGCGGAGCCTTGTCGATCCGGGCCAGGATTATCGACCTTGGCGCAGTTGGAGTGAGCGGCAAGACTTTTACGCCAGCCGACTCAGACGATAGAGCCAGTTTTGCAATGATCGACACCCCAAGGCCGGCCTTGACCAGTGCCAGGATCGAATTCACCTGCAATATGGTGTGCGCCACATTCGGCGTCTGTCCGGCTGCTGCGAACCATTTCTCAACCAATGGCGCGCTCCCGCCTTTGGTCAGGATAAAGGGATCTTGGCAAAGGTCTTCCGCCCGGACCGTTGACCGTACCGCCAACGGATGATCGTCGCGAACCAGGGCGACCAGCTCGTCCGACACGAGCGGGAGAATGTCCAGATCCTCTTTATGCGGATCCGCCAAGATCGCCGCATCCACACCTCCGCTGCGTAACACCGTTTCAAGGTCTGCGTCCGGGAATTCCAGGATCTCAACGACAATACCAGGAAATTTCCTACCAAACGCGCCAAGTAGCCTTGGGAGAATATGAAAGGAGGCGGACGATCCAAAGGACCCGAGACGGACGGTCCCGATCTTGTCCCGCCGGACATCCTGTAAATGACGAAGCGCTTTGTCTTGCAGAAGATCGGCCTGACGGGCAAATGCCGCCAAGGCTTGCCCTTCTTCGGTCAACCCGAGTGGCCGGGCCCCGCGAATGAGCAAATCCAGTCCAAACCGCTTTTCCAGCTGTGCAATGCCCTTGCTGACAGCCGGTTGAGATATGCCAAGGGCCCGAGCGGCTTCGGAAACACTTCCCGTTTCCTCGATGATCTGAAGAGCCCGGACCATTGCGAGAGGAAGATCCTGAGAATCTGACGGCAAAAATATAACCTCAAGTTATTTTCTTATACCGATGTATACCTCTATTCGGCCTTCCAGCACAATTACTGTCTGGACAACATCATGCCCCTAGAAACCTGGCTAGCCTTCGTCGCCGCCTCTCTCATCCTGACCATGACACCTGGTCCCAGTATCCTATTGGGTATGGTTCATGCCTTGCAGTTCGGGACGAAACGCACGCTCTATACTGCCCTCGGAGACATCTCCGCCAACATGATCCAGATGCTGCTGGTCGCAGCAGGCCTGGGCATCGTCATTGCAAATTCAGCTTTCGCATTTCAGGCGATCAAATGGGCCGGTGTCGGTGTGCTGATTTTTATGGCCGTTAAAATGTGGCGGTCAGCACCAACTCTACCTGACGCTGCAACACCAGATCGGTCATCCCACCCGGCGCGGCTTTATGCGAGCGGCTTTGCGGTTGCGTTCGGCAACCCGAAGGCACTGGTCTTTTTCACCACCTTCTTTCCGCAATTCATAGATCCGACGGCGCCGGTCCTGCCCCAGTTGTCGATCATGTGCCCAACCATGGCCGCACTCGATTTTGCGTTTGTGATGCTTTATGCGATCGGTGCCAAACAGCGTCTCGGTTTCCTGAGACAACATCCAAGACTTATGAACCGGACGGCGGGCGGCACCTTGATGACGGCGGCCGGACTTCTGGTATCGGCGCGTTAGATCAGAATGTCAGGGGCTGATCTCTTCAGCAATCAGCGGCAGCAAACCGGGAAAACGAGTGTCGATCTCCTCCCTGCGCAATGCGGCGGCTCTGGAATTGCCCCGATCGACTTGCCGGATCAAGCCCGCTTCTCGCAACACCCGGAAATGGTGCGTCACTGTGGCCTTGCTGACTGGAAGCTGGAAGGAGGCACAGGTCCGCTCCGTGCCCGTGTCCGCCCGGACCAATTCCCGGATCACGCGGCGCCGATGCGGATCTGCCAAGGCGGTGAGGACCTTTCCCAAGTCCAGGTCGACCGGCTCCAACTTACGATCCTTTTCTGCCATGGCATCCTTCATCTATCGCAGCGACAAGGCAAGGCTTGGATCTTACCCATCACTCCTTAGGTACGGTAACCACCATACCTATGGTGCTCTCCATGTCCAATCCTGAGTTCCCGACCCACCCAGTTATATCGCCGCCAGTGCCTTTTCGACGTCTTCCAGAAGATCCTGCGGGTCTTCCAGACCAACAGAAAGGCGCAGGATGCCGTCGGTAATGCCGAGCTCGGCGCGGGCTTCTTCGCCAATCGACTGGTGGGTGGTCGTTGCCGGGTGGGTGATCAGGCTTTTGGCATCACCGAGGTTGTTGGAGATCCGGATCAGGTCCAGCGCATTCACAAACCGGAATGCAGCCTCTTTGCCGCCCTCGATTTCAAGCGCCACCATCGTCGAACCACCGCGCATCTGGCGCTTGGCGATCTCGGCTTGCGGGTGATCGTCCCGCCCCGGGTAAATCAGGCGTGTCACCTTGGACTGACCTGCCAGGAAGTCCGCAATCTGTCCGGCACTGTTCGTCTGCTGCGCCACGCGCAGCGGCAATGTCTCGAGCCCCTTCAAGAGCACCCAGGCACTGAACGGGCTCATGTGCGGGCCGGTGTGCTTGACAAACGGCATCACCTCTTCGGTGATCCATTCTTCATCGGACAAAACCACACCACCAAGACACCGCCCTTGCCCGTCAATATGCTTGGTGGCAGAGTAGATCACCACATCCGCGCCCAAGCTGAGTGGAGACTGGTACATCGGCGTTGCGAACACGTTGTCGACGATCAAGCGGGCGTCGACCGACTTTGCAATTTCCGCAACCGCCGCAATATCAATGACTTCCAGGGTCGGATTGGTTGGGCTTTCCAAAAACAGAGCCTTGGTGTTCGGCTTGACGGCTGCTTTCCACTGATCAATATCCGTCCCATCGATGAGCGTGCTCTCAACACCAAAGCGCGGCAGCAGGGTCTCGCAGATGTACCGGCAGGAGCCGAAAAGGGCCTTGGCCGCAACCACATGATCCCCCGCTTGGACCGACGCCATCAGGGCAAGATTGACTGCGGCCATGCCGCTAGCCGTTGCCCGCGCAGCTTCCGCGCCTTCCAGCATCTTGATGCGGTCTTCGAACATCGCGACGGTTGGATTGGCATACCGCGAATAGACAAACCCCGGATCTTCACCATTGAACCGTGCTTCGGCCGCTTCCGCACTGTCGTACACAAAACCCTGTGTCAGGAACATCGCCTCGGACGTCTCGCCGAATGGTGAGCGGGTGGTGCCGCCATGAACGAGTGCGGTTGCAGGGCGCCAGTTGGTTCCGGCGGTGTTCTTGGTGTCAGTCATGTCGATGTTCGCTCCAAACGAAAAAACCCCAGCCTCAAGACCGGGGTTTGCACCTCCGGCCTTTTTAGCGACTTGTTTAACGTGGCTGCAAGCCGGCCGGCCCAAATCACCACGAGGTGGCTTTCACTTAAGCGAAAATGGGCTTTCGGTCAATCTACCTCCCCCTTTTCCTGAGATTGGCCAGAAAGAGAGTTGGCGGGGCCAGCCGCATCCGTTAAGGACGTTAGACGACGATTGCAGGATGAAATGATGAACGTATCAGCGGACCAAAGCACCACAGGCAGCGCATTGATCGCAGCGAGCGGAATTTTGCCCGAGCGAGTCATTCAGGCGATGTTCGCAGCGCAGGAGATTTCCGCCGCGCAGCCCCCTGTCAAAGGTCAAATTCAGCCTGCGAGCCTGGATCTGCGCCTTGGAACCGTTGCTTACCGGGTGCGCGCAAGTTTTCTGCCCGGTCCGGACATCAAAGTGGCGGACCGCTTGGAGCAGCTGAAGCTTCATACCATCGATCTTCAGGACGGGGCCGTTCTAGAAACGGGGTGCGTCTACATTGTTCCCTTGCAGGAAAGCTTGGCGCTGCGGCCCGATATTTCGGCAACGGCCAATCCAAAAAGCTCCACCGGGCGTCTTGATGTGTTCACCCGCGTGATTACGGACAATGGCCAGGCATTCGACACCATTCCAGCCGGCTATACCGGCCCGCTCTATGCCGAGATTTCCCCGCTCACCTTCCCGATCCTGGTGCGTTCGGGTTCCCGCCTCAGCCAGATCCGGTTCCGGCGGGGACAATCGCTGATCCCGGATGCTGATCTTGAAGGCATCCACAAATCAGAAACCCTGATGAGCGGCGGCAATGAACGCATCGGAGGCGGTGTCCAGCTGTCCATTGATCTGGAAGGCGAAGGCCCGGGCAGCCTGATTGGTTACCGCGCCAAGCATCATTCCGGGCTGATTGACGTTGATCTGGTCGGCGCTCAAGACCCGCTTGATTTCTGGGAACCGATCTACCGCCGTCAGAATGCTGAACTGATCCTTGATCCGGACGCTTTCTACATACTTGTCAGCCAGGAAGCCGTTCACGTCCCACCGGACTATGCCGCCGAGATGGTGCCCTTCGATCCACTGGTCGGGGAGTTCCGGGTGCATTATGCCGGTTTCTTCGATCCCGGCTTCGGCCATGCCGGTGCAGGCGGTGTTGGCTCACGCGCGGTTCTGGAAGTCCGGTCGCACGACGTGCCCTTTATCGTGGAACACGGCCAGACCATCGGCCGCCTTGTCTATGAGCACATGGCCGAGCGTCCCGCGACACTTTATGGCGAGGGCATCGGGTCCAACTATCAGGGTCAAGCGCTGAAGCTCTCCAAGCATTTCAAGGCATCCGCCTGAACCGTGAATGTCCTTGAAAACCATTACCCGCGAATATGAAGGCTTTTTGGAGGACCGGAAGTCCAGGTTTATGGCCTTTCTGGTGCCCATTGAGCAGTTCGAGAAACGGCTGGAAGAGCTTCGCAAGGAACACCGCAAAGCCAATCATATCGTGACTGCGCACCGGCGGTTTCTCGATGATGACCGGATCGAGGAAAGCGGCAAGGACGATGGCGAACCTGCCGGCACGTCCGGAATGCCGACCTTGCGCGTTCTGCAGGGCGCAGACCTGATCAATTGCGCTGTTTTAATCGTCCGGTACTTCGGTGGTACGAAGCTGGGCGGCGGGGGCCTTGCCCGCGCCTATTCAGGCGCTGCGCAAGACGCGATCGCGAATGCCGAATTGGTGCCCTTCCAGAAGCTCTCCCGCAAGAGGGTCAGCGCAGACTTTGCATCGAGCTCCGAGCTGGAACGGAAAATCACTGGCCTCGGACTGGACGTGGTCTCGCGCGACTACACGGAAACCGGAGTGGTCCTGATCGTTGAAGGGCCGGAGGATCTCCTGGATGCCCTTGACGGCACCGCGGACGGTTAGAACTCGAAGCCCAAGCCGCAGTCCGCTGCCACGATCATTATCGCCAGACGATCGATAAGATCGCTTTCTCACGCCCGCGGCGCTACCTTGACAAGAACAGAGGATCAGCATCCGTTTTCGGGAGTGGAGTAAAAGGCTTGTTTTCAGCGACGAAACGATCTCTGGCCTTGACCGCCATGCTGCTGTTCGTCCCTTTTCTCCTTGCTGCACTGTGGATTACCCTCTTTCAAGCCGGACCTAATCGGCTCATTTCCGGTGGGCCAGAAGCCAGCCCTTTGGAGCGGAAAGTCGGTCAACTGATCATGGTTGGGTTTAACGGCACCAGCCCATTGGATCCGGGTGTCATGGCTGTCAGCGGCCAACTTGAAAGTGGCCGCATCGGTGGCGTTATGCTGCTTGGCCGCAACATTCAAACACCCGACCAGCTGACCACCTTGACTCGCCACCTTGCCGATCAAGGTTCCGTGTCTTCTATCTTTATCGCAGTTGATCAGGAAGGCGGCCAGGTGCAGCGTCTCGCCCCTCTTGGCGATCCCATGACCTGGAGCGCGGCGAAGAACCTCCCAACCGCCACAGACAATTGTGCACCTCGCAAGGTCCGCGCTTATTATGCCCGCCGGGCCGCCCAACTCGGCGCCTACAACATCAACGTCAACTACGGCCCCGTCGTTGATGTGGACATCAACCCGGACAATCCGATTATCGGCAAGAAGAAGCGGAGTTTTTCCGCTGACCCGGCCACAGTTACCAATTGTGCTGCGGGTTTTATTGCCGCCCATCAGGCCGCTGGAATAGCAACAGCACTCAAGCACTTTCCAGGACACGGATCTTCAACGGCGGACAGCCACTCCAGTTTGCCGGTGATCAGCCAGTCCTGGCGCGAGCATGAACTGGAGCCTTATCGCGCGCTCAGGCAGCAGGACCGGGTGGACATGGTGATGATGGGCCATCTTGTTCACCCGCGCTTTTCCGACACGCCAGAAACTCCAGCCTCTCTTTCGAAAAAGGGGATTGCGGAGGCCAGAACCCTGGCCGGCAAAGATGCTGTCATCATCACTGACGATCTGGAAATGGATGCAGTCTCTGATCGGTTTTCGATCGAAGACGCAGCGGTGCAAGCGATCGCCGCCGGGAATGATAATGTGCTCTTTTCCAGTTTTGACCGGACCGACCCTCAGCTCGGTGACCGGGTCAACGCCGCTATTGTGGCCGCCGTTGTGGATGGCCGGATCAGTGAAGCACAGGTTGACCAGGCTGCCGCGCGGGTTGCCGCCTTAAAACACCGTCTTCGCCGATTCCGGGTGGGCGTTTTGCCAGATCCGCAGTTTGCAAGACTGGGTCCTGGACCGGAGAACACACCACCCTACTACGCCGCTGCAACTACGATTTTGCCGTTTGCTCCCGCAGCTCCTTGAGTTCGGCCCGCAAGGCTTTGACTTCTTCCAAAATGAGCCCCGTTTCATCATGAATCGCTTGGCGGTTGGCGTCGGCTTCCGCTTCATGCTCCTCCTGCATGGCGGAGACGATGATACCGATGAAGAGGTTCAGGACCGTGAAAGCCGTGCACAGGATGAACGGCACGAAAAAGATCCAGGAGAGCGGATAGACTTCCATGACCGGCCTGACGATCCCCATGGACCAGCTTTCCAGCGTCATGATCTGGAAAAGCGTATAGAGCGATGCGCCAAGATCACCGAACCATTCGGGAAACGACGCGCCGAAGAGTTTGGTGGCCATTACCCCGAACACATAGAACACCAGCGCCATCAGGACGACGATGGACCCCATGCCCGGCAAGGCAGCAATCAACCCGCCAATCACCCGCCGCAGAGACGGAACAACGGAAATAAGGCGCAGAACACGCAGGATGCGGAGCGAGCGCAGGACTGAGAGCGTACCGCTGGACGGCAACAATGCGATTGCTACGATGAAAAAATCAAAGAGGCTCCAGGGATCTTTGAAAAAGCGGAAGCCATGCGCAAACAGACGCAGCGCGATTTCGATCACAAATATGCCGAGGATCGTCTGGTCGATTGCAATCAAAACCGACCCGAACCGGTCCATGACAAACGGGCTGGTTTCCAGCCCGAGTGTGATCGCATTCACGACGATGATCGCGATGATCCAGTATTCCCACGTGCGTGAGGTAACCAGGGCTTTGATTTTTTCCCGCATAGTCTGTTCCGGAGCCTGAAATATTCCAACGGTGCTGCGCCGCGCGGAACATGGAGGTTCGGGCCGGTCTTGGCAAGATGGCAGCGCGCGGGATAACACAATTCCACCGCTTGACAGTTCGCCGGACTGGGCGCACTAAAGATGAGCTCAAGCGGGTGTAGCTCAATGGTAGAGCAGAAGCTTCCCAAGCTTAAGACGAGGGTTCGATTCCCTTCACCCGCTCCAATATTCTTAACACTTGAGCTCTGGCACTCGCACCCCGCCTATCCGCAATTTGACCTATCATAGGGATACTAACGTCATGTCTGGTTTCAGGGCATAGCACGTATTCGAGAGCACTTTTACTGGCAGTCAGCCTTTTTCCAAGATCGACAACCCAAAATCTCTACCGCTGCGTTAGACAGAACCTGTCTGCCGTGTCAGTCTACTCCGATAGTATAAGCCAGGAGGGGGAGACAATGGCAGACACAAGTCACAAAAAGATGCTCGACCCAGACCCAAGGGTTTGGGATTTCGAGACGGAACACGAACTGGGACAAGACAATATCCGTCCGCTTGGACTGGACATCCACAATCCGGTTTTCATCGTCTCAGGGATCCTGATCCTGGGCTTCGTTATTGCAGCGCTTGCCAATCAAGAGGCTGCCGCTGAATTCTTTGGCTGGCTGCGCCCGTGGCTGACGAGCACGTTTGACTGGTTCCTGGTGCTGTCGGTCAACGCGATCACCCTTTTCTGCCTGGCGCTGATCGTACTGCCGGTCGGCAAGGTCAGGATTGGCGGCAAGGACGCCAAACCCGACTATTCCTATGCGGGCTGGATCGCCATGATGTTTGCTGCAGGCATCGGAATTGGTCTGCTTTTCTTCGGGGTTCTAGAACCTGTCTATTACAACTTTTCCGAAAACGGCGGCGCGCGGCCGCTCGGCATCGACATCACCCAACCCGGCAACGAATACATCGGTATCGTCGGCACAATTCACCATTGGGGACTTGAAGGCTGGGCGGTCTACGCGGCCGTCGGTCTGTCGCTGGCAATTTTCGCCTATAACCTCAACCTGCCCCTGACCTTGCGGTCGGCGTTTTTCCCGCTGCTGGGCGAGAGAGTGTGGGGATTTTGGGGACACGTCATCGACACGCTCGCGGTATTCGCGACGCTGTTTGGTCTGACCACGTCACTCGGCTTAGGCGCACAACAAGTTGCAGCGGGTTTGAATGAGGTCTTCGGCATTGCGCCGTCACCAACGCTCACCGTTCTTATTATCGTCGGCATCACACTGATTGCGCTCGGGTCCGTTCTGCTCGGCATGGATGCGGGCGTTAAGCGGCTGTCTGAGATCAACATGATCATGGCCGTCGGCCTGTTTCTTTTTGTCGTCATTGTGACCGGGATCGGCGCCACCTTCTCGCGATACTTCAGCGTGATGGTCGACTACGTGACCCTTCTTCCCGCGCTTTCCAATCCGTTTGGCAGGGAAGACACCAGTTACTTCCATGGCTGGACAACCTTTTACTGGGCCTGGTGGATCGCCTGGTCGCCCTTCGTCGGCATGTTCATTGCGCGTATTTCCCGCGGCCGGACGGTAAGGGAGTTTGTCCTGTGCGCCCTGATTGCCCCGACTGCAGTCTGTGCACTGTGGATGTCCACATTCGGCGGCGCTGCGATCGACATGCTGAATGCGGGCGGCGCAGAAGGTGTGCGGGCCACGGTCATCGATAGCTACGCACCGGAAGGCGCGCTCTTCGGCTTCTTGAAGGAGCTGCCGCTTTACAGCATCGTGGCACCGATCTCGCTCGTTCTCATCGTGATCTTCTTCGTCACTTCGTCGGACTCCGGTTCCCTGGTGATCGACACGATCACAGCCGGCGGCAAGCTGGATGCACCCGTTGTTCAGCGCGTTTGGTGGTGCACACTCGAAGGACTGGTGGCCATAGCCCTGCTACTAGGCGGTGGGCTGAACGCACTTCAGGGGGCGGCGGTCTCCATGGGAATTCCTTTCACCATGGTCGTCCTGGTCATGTGCTATTGCCTATGGCTGGCGCTGCGATCCGAGCACCGCAAGCTTTAAACCCTTGGTTTGAACGCCCCCGATCCGTACGGGGGCGTTCACCACCCTATCAAAGGCCGTCCTTGAACCTTCGGTTCCCGCGTTAACCCCGGACAACATAGACCGAGCATTTTGCATGCGCGACGACGTGGCTGGCAGTGGTGCCAAGCAGGTAATCCTGAACACGTGGATTGGCTGACTCCATCACGATAAGATCCACCTTCCGCTCATCTGCGAGCTTCACGATCTGCCGGTGTACCGCGCCGAGACGGACAACTGTCTCCAGTTCGATCCCCTCTGCAGGATGCTGCTCAACGAAACTCTTCAACTGCTTTTCCCAGTAAGAAGCGGAATCCCGAATGTTAAGGTTCCGTTCCATTTCAGGCGCAATGGTTGCCACCAGAAGCTTTGCCTGCCTGCGCCGTGCCATGGCCATGGCTTCTTCATAAGCGGTGACGTTCAACTGCACATGGCGCAGATTGACCGGGCAGAGGATCAATGAAGTGTCGCTGGGCATAACATCCCTTTCCATCCAGGACGGCGGATAACGGTCAATTGTTTGACCTAAAAGATCTTACTCCAATCGAATTGCGACCAACAATAGCTCCCTTGTCGCCGGAAATCGCCGCCAGCACAGAGACGTGGTGCCATTGTCTCCCTTTTGGTGTCCGGTTCTTCTTGGTTAGACATGGCGGCGCGTGCTGCTTGAACACAAAGACACCGGCATTCTACGTACAGCGCCCAAAAAAAACGCTCCGCCTCTTCTCTCCACCAACAAAATGTGTCAACTTATATTGACACTCTTATATGGTGGATTCCAATGTCAGCACCCTTTCCCTTCTCAGCCATTGTAGCCCAAGAGGACATGAAAAAGGCCCTGCTGATGGCAGCCGTAGAGCCACTCTTGGGAGGTGTCCTGATTTTTGGTGATCGTGGCACCGGCAAATCGACAGCCGTTCGCGCTCTTGCTGAACTGTTGCCCAAAATTGACACCCGCGCAGGCTGCCGGTTCAATTGTTCACCGGACCACCCGCAGACCGCCTGCCCGGTTTGCACGCCCGCAGTTGGCAAGAAGCCGCCCAAGAAAGTGCAAATCCGCACGCCCATGATCGATTTGCCGCTCGGCGCAACGGAAGACCGGATTTGCGGTGCTCTGGATCTTGAAAAGGCGTTGGTTGCCGGCGAGAAGGACTTTGAGCCAGGGCTCTTGGCTGCGGCCAACCAGGGCTTTCTATACATCGATGAAGTCAATCTTCTCGAAGATCATCTGGTAGATCTTCTTCTTGATGCTGCAGCCTCCGGCGTCAATGTGGTCGAGCGGGAAGGCCTCAGCATTCGCCACGCCGCGCGCTTCGCGCTGGTCGGAAGTGGCAATCCGGAAGAAGGCGATCTGCGTCCGCAGCTGCTCGACCGGTTCGGCCTCAGTGTCGAGATCCGAACAATCAACGATCTCCAGCAACGCATCGAGGTGATCCGCCGCCGTGACGCATTTGAAGCTGACCCGGCTGCCTTTGTGGCGAAGTGGTCCCGCAAGGATGCCGCCATCCGGAACAAAGTGGTCAAGGCCCGCAAGATCCTGCGGCAGATCGATATTCCGGATGATGTCCTCTCAAGGATGTCTCAACTCTGCATGAGCCTTGGCATTGACGGGATGCGCGGCGAGCTGACCCTCATGCGGGCCTGCCGGGCAAGCGCAGCCCTCGCCGGACGTTTGGCGGTAACCTGGGCGGATGTTTCTGACATTTCGCCAATGGTTTTGTGCCACCGGTTGCGGAGGGATCCGCTTGATGATGCCGGAAGCACTCCGCGGATTGAACGCGCCGTCGCCGCCGTGAGCGCCGAGGCCGCCGCCGCAACAGAGGCAGCGCATGGATGATGTCCGGTCCATGCAGGCTTTTGACGCCGCAAGACCAGAACTTGCCCCGAATACGTGGCAGGATGCCCTTCTTGCAGCACAAGCCCTGAAAGCAGGCGGTGCCAGACTGGGCGGACTTTGGTTGAAGGCCCGCGCAGGCGGTGTTCGTGATGCATATCTCGATCACCTTGCCGCGCTGCTGGGCCATGACCAACCTTGGGTTCGCGTTCCCTCATCCGTTTCCTTGCAGGGCCTGACCGGCAGTGTCGACATTCCGGCAACCGCCCTCGCCGGGCGTGTCATCACCCAGCCCGGGCTTCTTGCAAAGGCCGATCAGGGCGTCCTTCTCATCCCGATGGCGGAACGTGTGGAAGCCCCTGTTGCGGCGCTGATCGGCGAGACAATGGATCGCCGCGCCTGCCCAAAGGCCGGCCGCTCGGCCGACAGCGCTGCCGAGGACGCCGCTAACTTTCTGGTAGTCGCGGTAGATGAAGGGGCAAACCCCGAAGAACATCTCCACAAAGCGCTGGGAGACCGGCTCGGGCTCATGATTGACCTCAATGCAATCCCTTGGAGCGAGGTCGCATCACATTCACCCGGCGCGGAGCGTACCTATTCCGTCATTGCTGCCGACGTGATCATCAGTGACGAACTGATCAGCCTTCTGTCCCGTCTGGCGTTTGCCGCGGGCGTTTCTTCGCTACGCACTTTGAAACACCTCTCAAGGCTCTGCCAAACGCTTGCAGCGCTGGAGGAGCGAAGCACCGTTTCAGAGGCAGATGCCCTCACCGCAGTCCGTTTGTGCCTTGGGCTGTCCCTCGCTTTACAGCCAAACAATCCGGTCGAAGAAAACCAGACACAGTTTGAGGACAATGGCCAATCTGAGCAACAGGATGCTGGGCCCAAACAGGACGGGGAAAACCAGGATAAGAATACGCCCGCAACTGCTGAGCAGGACCTTTCCGCGCTTTCAGAACTTTTGGCGGCTGTCGAAGCCGGCACAATCGACGGTCTTCCCGAGTTTCTGGCCGACGCCAATAAATCCTCGCCCCGGGCCCGGTCCGGAAAGTCCGGTGCGGTTCGCAAAGACGCCCGCCGCGGCCGGCCGGTTTCAACCTCCCGCATGCCGCCCCGTCCGGATGCCCGTCCCAACATTCTTGCGACCTTGCGTGCAGCCGCTCCCTGGCAACTCATCCGGAACCGCAACCGGGACATTCTGGCAACCAAACTGGAACGAACGATCGCCGCTCCACCGCGCCGCAAACCGCGCACGTTGATCACGCGCGACGATTACCGCTATCAGCGCCTGCGTCACGAGACGCCCTCGACTGCGATATTCGTCGTTGATGCCTCCGGCTCAACAGCTTTGGAGCGTCTTGGCGAAACCAAAGGCGCCATCGAGCAGTTGCTTTCCAGGTGTTATGTGCGCCGCGATGAAGTGGCAATGATTGCCTTTCGCGGCACCCAAGCAGAAACCCTTTTGTCACCGACCCGATCGCTGGTCATGGCAAAGCGAAAACTTGCCGGACTTCCTGGCGGAGGTCCGACACCACTGGCGGCCGGTCTGGAACGGGGCCTGGAGCTCGCGCTCAGTGTCCGGCGGCAAGGAAGTACACCGGTACTGGTCCTCATGACGGACGGACGGGGCAACATTGCGCTGGATGGCACGCCAGACCGAACCCGGGCAGCCGAACAAGTGCATGGCCTTGCTGAACAATGCCGTGCGCATGAGATCCGGGCAATTTGTATCGACATCGCCCGCCGTCCGCGGGAATCCGTTTCCACTCTGGCCAGCACCATGGGCGCAGATCTGCATATTTTGCGGCATGCCGATTCCCGTGCCATGTCCGATCTCGTCAACGCTTCGCTTGAGGAGGCGCACAGCTGATGGCGGATCGTGATTGGCTCAACTGGGACCGGGACGGGCAAGACTGGCCTTACAGAGAGGCCAGCCAGTTTGTAGAGGCAAGCGGTTACCGGTGGCATGTCCAGTTGTTAGGTCAAGTTGCGGCACCGGCGTTTCTTTTGATCCATGGGACCGGGGCAGCCTCTTTCTCGTGGCGCAATCTCATTCCCTTTCTAGAAAACGACTATCGGCTGATCGTCCTGGATTTGCCGTGCCATGGCTTCACCCGGCCGACTGACAGCCCGGACCTCTCTCTTGAAGGGATGACGACAGCCATTCGTGGTTTGCTGCACCATCTGGACTTGAAACCGCAATTTTTCTTAGGGCATTCGGCCGGGTCTGTTATCGGGATATCTCTGGTCAACGCAACGCGGCATGCGAAACACACGCAGGACCCAACGCCGCAAATTTTCAGCGTCAACGGGGCCTTGAAGCCGATACGCGGCAACCGGATCCTGTCGCCAATGGCCAAGGCGTTGTTCGCAAATCCCTTATCGGCGTCCATGTTTTCTTTGCTCGCAAAGTCGACGCCGCTTGGCAACAACCTCTTGAGCGCAACCGGGTCCCGGATCGATCCGCTGGGTGATGCGATTTACCAACGCCTCCTTGGATCTTCCGGCCATGTTCGCGGGGCTCTTGGGATGATGGCTTCCTGGGATCTGTCGCATCTGAACGCCATGCTGCAGCGATTGAGCGCACCGCTTCATCTTTTTGCGGCTGAAGACGACCCGATGGTGCCGCCGTCCAGCTCAAGAAAAGCTGCGGCGCTTGCACCAAACGGACATCTGCAGCTCACACCGACCGGTGGCCATCTTGTGCACGAGAGCCATCCGGAAGGCGTCGCAAGCTGGATGACTGAGGCTCTGCAGGCCGCCAAAACCAACGGCGCAGATGCTGCATGAGCAAGGATCAATAGACAACCAGGGAATGGAGAGGTGGCAACGGAGACTATCCCAAAAACCGTGTTGCTCACACTTGGACGGCTTCCAAAGTCGCTGGAACTCGCCCGGGCCCTGAAAGGTGCGGGCTGCCGGGTTCTGGTGGCTGATCCGTTTGCGTGGCACTTGAGCCGGCCATCGAATGCGGTCGACAAATGTTATCAGACACCACCGCCAGCGACGCAGCAATCCGAGTATCTCGATGCCCTGCTTACCATCATAAAGGCAGAAAACGTCGATCTGGTCGTTCCCGTTTCCGAAGAAGCTCTTCATGTCAGCCTGCTGGCGCCGCGGCTCCCGGAAAGAACCCGGCTCTTCACCAATCCGCATGGCGTGCTGTGGGACCTCAACGACAAATACCTCTTCAATCGCTTGGCGCAATCCGCAGGCTTGCCTTCCCCCGAGACCCATCTTGCCACCGGTCCTGAGGCTGCCAGACTGGTTCAAACTACCCCGTGTGTGTTCAAACCTCGCATCGGATGCTCCGGGCAGAAGATGCAAATGCTGACACCGGACGCTGTTCCGGAGGGACTTTTGAGCGATCCTGATGCCATCGTTCAAAAGCGTATTTTTGGCCGCGAACTCAGCACCTTGACCCTATGCCAGGACGGCAAGATCCTCGCGCATGTAACCTATGAAGGCCTTGTCTTCTCGGGCACCGTCGCCGTTTGTTTTCAACGTGTTGAAGATGCCCCGCAAGTGGCGCAATGGGTTGCCGATTTCGTTGCCGCAAACCGCTCCTCTTACTTTTTGGCGTTCGACTTTATAGTCGACCAGGATGGAACGCCCTGGCCACTGGAATGCAATCCGCGGCTGACGAGCGGCATTCATTTCATGGAGCATGAGGATCTGGCCACAGCGGTGTGCGATCCAGACAATGCGCCGCCGGTCCGTTTGAAGCCGAAGAAGCGTTTTCAGGAAGGCCACACAACGCTGTTGCAAGTCTACGGCAGTGTTCTGAAGCCAAAACAGATGGCACGCCGCGCCGGTGCCATGGTCACATCGCGCGATGTGCTGTGGTCGGGCTCCGATCCCTTACCGTTTCCCGTGATGACGTTCTCGTCCTGGCCCGTGCTGAAACAGGTTCTGTTTGGCGGGAAGACCTTTGGTGAAGCCGCAACGCTCGACATTGCCTTGCCTGCCGGGTTTCCCGAGGCCAATGCAACAAGACAAGCCCGCGCTCCCCAACCGGTCCGCACTGAACAGGCGGTCAGCGCCGCCGATCCGGTCAACGCCCATGAGACTTGAGCTGCACATAGATTTGCTCTGCAGGACGCGTCGTAAGGCGCGCGACCGGACGCACGGCATCAGCGTTTTCGGGCAGAAAATCGAATTCACGTGTGAGGCGGGCAAGAATGAGCGCACTCTCGACGGCCGCAAAACCGGCCCCGACACACGTATGCGGCCCGGCTCCAAAGGGAATGTAGGCCCCTTGCACAACTTCTTGCTCCCTCGGGGGCAGGAAGCGGTCCGGATCGAAACGGTCCGGGTCAGGCCAGTAATCTCCATGACGCTGCAAGGTCCAGGGCGAGATCATCAAAAGCGCGCCCTTGCGCACTTTGTACTTGCCGATACGGGTGCCTTGCATCGCGACCCGCGGCAAAAACGTGATCGGCGGGTAAAGCCGCAAGGTTTCCCGAAAGACAGCGCGCGTATAGCCCAGCGCGCGGGTCGCCTCAAAGGAGAGAGCATCACCGTCCGTGGTCTCGTCGACTTCCGCCCGCAACCGGCGCAGGACATCGGGACACATCGCCAGGAGGTAAAACGCCCAAGTCAGCGCACTGGCTGTCGTTTCATGGCCTGCAAGAAAAAAGACACCCAACTGATCGATGAGTTCATCGCGCGTAAACGGCTCGCCGGTTTCGCTGTCCCGGGCAGAAATAACTGCGCTTGCGATATCATCATATTTCTCGGCATCCAGGCCCATGTGCGTATCGATCAAGCTCCCAAGGTGATGCCGGATCCGCTTGCAAGCCGCCAGAACCTCTTCGCTTTGCGGAATATCGGCCCAGGCCGGATCGGTGATCAATCGCCAGATCTTAACCTGCGCCACACCGCGTTCAAACACAGCGAAGTCATCAAAGACATCCCGCGAAATTCCGGTATCGAGCGAGGTGGAAAACACCGTTCGGCAAATGATATCGGCTGTGAGCTCGCTCATGATCCGGTCAAGCGACAGAACCTCATCGCGGGCTGCGCTCTCCTTCAAACGGGCGACATAGTCATCAACCGCCCCAACCATCGCGCCAAAGGCATGGGTCAAACGCATTTTGGAAAACGCCGGATCGATCATGGCCCGTTGGCGGCGCCATTTCGCTCCATCGGAGACAAAGATGGAATCACCAATGAGCGGCTCCAGTGCACCGACCATCAAATCGCTTTTCGGAAAGATTCCTTCCGGGTCGAGCAGGATCTGCCGCACAAGCTCCGGGTCGTTGAAGAGTTTGATGGACCGGCGCGAGTAGCCCAGTTCTCCAGCAGCCATGGAAAACGCTGCCCCCGGCAACAGGCTGAGAAGATCTCCATCGCCGTGCCAGACGGTGCGCAGCAGCGCCAGAACCGGTGGCAGCCGCGACGGACGCGGCGGAATGTATGTCTCAACAGCTGCCATCAACATGTCCCTTCTTCCGCATTTCGTATGCCTCGATCAAAGAGCTAAGCCCATGACCGAACATGATCTTTTTGTCGTATTGATCGCCATACACATCACAACCGGTGCGCCGGGACTGATCGGTTTCTGGATCCCGGTCTTGGCCCAAAAGGGCGGCGAGCGTCACAAGTGGTGGGGCAAGATCTTCTCGGTCCTGATGCTGATCACAGGCACGGTGGCCATGATGATGGCTACCTTGACCCTCCTTTACCCCATGCCGACGCATCCGCATCTCGTCGACCACCCGGAGTTCTCCGATCCCGTTCTGGTGCAGGGCATATTTGGCTGGATGATGTTTTATCTCGGGCTCTTGACCGTAAATCTCACCTGGTACGGCTGGCGCTGCGCGGTTAACAAGCGGGATCAGCGGAAGAACCAGACTGCGCTCAACTGGGGTCTTCAGGCGGCCCTGCTTGCTGCATCCGCCAATTGCGCCATTCAAGGGGTCTTGATTTCCCAGCCGATGATGATCGGGATTTCCATGGTCGGATTTGCGACCGTCGCGACGAATGTCTGGTTTCTTGTGAAGTCCGACCCGTCTCCGATCGAGTGGCTGCTGGAACATATCAAGGCAATCGTCGGCACCGGCATCTCGGTCTACACCGCGTTTTTCGCTTTCGGCGCCGTCCGGCTGATGCCGGAACTGGCCCTGGCACCCGGGCTCTGGGCCATTCCACTCGTAACGGGTCTCGCTCTCATCTTCTACCATCGGCACAAAGTTACCCAGCGCTTCACTCAACGAACAGCCAGACCGCGTCAAAGACGGTCCATGGACCTCGATGCAGCGGAATAATCCGCCAGGCCCTTCTCTCTTGCGGAGAAAAGTGTAAACTAAATTTGACACATGTGAAGGTCTAGCCTTCATATCAGCTGTGGCCAAGACACACGCTCACCACCCGGACATCCGGAGGGGGAGCCAAAGCGGACCTTCAGGTGAGAGGTTTGCAGGAACAGGAGTTCTGGCGTGAATGTTGTCCAGGGATTTGGGTTTCCAAAGCCGCAACCAATCGGGTCTACACGACCGCATGCGGCCGTTATTGGCGCAGGAATAGGCGGTTTGGCGGCTGGTGCTCTGCTTGGTGCGAAGGGGTACAGGGTTACAATCTTCGATCCGCTCGATAAACCGGGTGGCCGGGCTTATGCCTTTGAGCAGGACGGTTTTACTCTTGATGCCGGCCCAACCATCATCACCGCTCCATGGCTGTTCGAGCAGCTCTGGGAAGCCTGCGGCGGGAAACTGTCAGACGATGTTGACATCCGCCCGAACATTCCCTTCTACAAGATCCGGTTCACGGACGGCACATTCTTCACATACTCGGCCGACAAAGACGCGATGGAAGCGGAAATCGCCAAGATTGAGCCGGATGACGTCAAGGGCTACCGCTCCTTCATGGCGGAAAGCAAAGAGATTTACGAATACGCTTTTCTGGAACTCGCCGACAAGCCGTTTCACAGCCTGCCCTTTACACTTAGCACATTTGCAAAGTTGATCCGGCTTGGCGGCTATCGGTCCGTCTATAATGTGGTGTCCAAGCACTTCAAGAATGATCGTCTGCGGTCTGTGTTTTCCTTCCATCCGCTGCTTATCGGCGGGAACCCGTTCACAACCACTTCCTTCTATTGTCTCATTGCTCACTTGGAGAGCAAACATGGGGTGCACTACGCCATGGGCGGCACCAATGCCCTGGCGCGCGGGATCGCAAATCTCGTGACCAGAAACGGAGGGCAGATCCGGTATGGGGAGACGGTCGATACGATCCTGACATCCGGACGGCACGCGACAGGTTTGCGCCTGTCCTCCGGGGAAACCGTGCCAGCAGACATTGTGGTCTCCAATTCCGACCCGGCAACGACGTACTCAAAACTTCTTAAGGATCTGCCGCGCAGGCGGTGGTCCGACGGGAAGCTTGGCCGGCAGGACTACTCAATGGGCTTGTTCGTCTGGTACTTCGGGACCGATCGCCGGTATGACGATGTCGGACACCACACCATGCTGTTCGGTCCCCGCTACAAAGGGCTGCTGAAGGACATTTTCAAGAACAAGGTGCTTGCAGAGGATTTCAGCCTTTACCTGCACCGCCCTTCTGCAAACGATCCATCCGTCGCGCCAGAGGGCTGCGATGCCTATTATGTGTTGAGCCCTGTTCCAAATCTGAAAGGCGATGCGGATTGGGAAACTGTCGCTGAGCAGTACCGGGCCAAGATTGCCGCAGAACTTGAGGCAACGCTGCTTCCGGATCTTTCCAAGCACATTGTGAGCTCCCGTATCTCGACGCCGCTTGATTTCCGGGACAGGCTTTTGTCCTGGCAAGGCGCTGCCTTCTCGCTTCAGCCAAACCTTTTCCAAAGTGCCTGGTTCCGGCCGCACAACAAAAGCGAGGAACTGGAAAACCTCTTCCTGTGCGGCGCCGGAACACATCCCGGCGCTGGTCTTCCAGGTGTTGTTTGTTCTGCCAAGATCGTTGCTGAGCTTGCCCCGGATCCGTCAAACCTAACGGCGGCGCATGCCGGGACGGAGGCATCTGTATGAGCGACATTACACCGGACAATCTGGAGAGTTTCGTGCCGTTCGCGACCAGCACTAGCAGACAAAGGGCCAGAGCAGCACAGGCATCCGTTTCTGCAAGTCATCAGGCGGATCTGAGGGAATGCGCCGCAGCGATCCGAAAAGGATCGAAGTCGTTCCACCTCGCCTCCCTGATTTTGCCGGCTGAAACCCGAAAGGCCGCTTTGTCGTTGTATGCCTTTTGCCGGCACTCCGACGATCTGATCGATGATCCACGTGCCGATCGAACAGCCCTTGAACAGCTGAAAAATCGCCTTGATCTTGTCTATCGCGGCACCCCCGCGCCCTATGCCTGTGACCGGGCGTTTGCAAGAACAGTTCAGGCTTATGGAATACCGAAATGCGTTCCGGATGCATTGCTTGACGGGTTCGCCATGGACCTTGGTGAGCGGCACTACAAGACCATCGCGCAAGTCAAGGATTATGCCACCTGTGTTGCTGCAACAGTCGGGCTGATGATGTCGCTTGTGATGCGGGTGGGCGACAAGGACGCCCTTGCAAGGGCCGCCGATCTCGGGATTGCAATGCAATTGACGAATATTGCCCGAGATGTCGGAGAAGACGCCCGGAACGGGCGCCTATATCTCCCGGAAGACTGGATGCGCGACGCCGGCCTTGATCCGGAGGCTTTTCTCGCCTCTCCGAAGTTTTCGCCGGAGCTCCGCGAGGTCGTCCTGCGGCTATTGGCCGAAGCTGCCCATCACTATAAACTGGGCCATGCCGGGATAGCCGCACTGCCGGAAAACTGCCGTCATGCGATCCGGACTGCGGCTCTGGTTTATCAGGAAATCGGGACTGAAATCGCAGTCAACAACTATGACAGTGTCACGCGCCGCGCTCATACCCGGAAGATCAAAAAGCTCAGTCTTTTGCTGAAAGCCCGGCTGCCCCAATCGGAACAGTCCAACGCAGCGCACTTGAATATGCGACGTCCTGCTGATCCATCCGCCGCGCATCTGGTTTCTGCTTGTGCAAACTCATTTGAGACACATGCCAGACTGCGGAAAGCGGCGAACGCAAGTGTTGCAGATGACAGCAACATGGAGTGGGTCCTCGGTGTCATGATCAAGTTGCAAGCGGAAAGCCGTGCGCATCACAGATCTCAGAAGCTCGCTTTGCAACGACGGCCTCAGAACCGTTTCTAGCGGGGCACTGCGGCTCTATCGACTGGTTCTGCGGGGCATCCGGAATGGCAGCATCATCCTTACAACCGGATTTGCCAATCGTTTGCAGTCAAGGGTCTCGTGCACCATTGCAAGCTGGTCGCCATTGACCATCGTCTCGACAAGGGAACGCCGGTAAAAGGGAGCGTCCTCCAGCTTCATGGACAAGCGCGGTGCGCCACCGGGATCGCACGCAATACCGCCCTTCACGCCCCAGGAACCAACAGGCAGCATCTGGCGGTCCGGCGGCGCAAAATGACGTTCTTCCGCCTCATTGGAAAAAACAAGACCAAGGGTTCGACGGGTTCCACTTCTCAAAACCGCATCATACAAGACTGTCGTCGCCCGATCGCCTGACGGCCCGCGAGCCCAGTCCCAGTGCTCGAAATCCTCTTCCAGAACACGGTCGCCAAAATTGAAATCGTGGTAGGCCTCTCCCTGCCAACCGCCATCGGGCAAATGATTGCTTTCAACAGTCACACGCGCCCGCGGGAACACCGGCCACCAGATGTGATGGCCCTCCGGATCCAGATCGAAAACGCGGTTGTTCTGGATTTGCGGCTCAAGGCGGATCCGGCCGGACATACGCGATGGCATGAGCCGATGGCCTGGCCACGGCAGGGCAGTTTCGTCGAACACGATCTCAAGCCCACCGTCCACGTAAACAATCGAACTGCCGCCGATTTGCATGCTGTTTTGTGTCCGGACGAGGTCTCTCTCCCCCCGCTCCGTCATGGACCAGCTGTTCCGGTCCTTGCCGTAGAGCGCAACATTCAGGGCCACGTGGTTTTGTGGTTTTCCCCGCCCGGACCAATGGTAATAGGGCGAGAAGACAGACCCGATAAACGCAATTACCGTGAGGGCGTAGCGCCCGCAGTCGCTGGTAGCGTCGATGTACCACCAGCAATAGCCACCGGGTGGGACCGGCCGGTCGAAGGATGGTCTGTGAGAAGAGTTTCCGCCGCGATCTTCCCCGACAGAAGCGCCATCGGCACGCCCGGACCCGGATGCACACTGCCCCCTGCGAGAAAAAGTCCCTTCAGAGGGCTTCGTGCGCCCTGCCGTTGAAACGATGCCATCCAGCCGTGGGATGGCTGACCGTAAAGCCCGCCCCCCGTTGCTGGAAACATCTGCTCGAACGTGTCCGGCGCTGTGACCACTTGAGCCGTCCGGTCCCGCCGAAGCACCAATCCATTCGCCGCCATACGGCGGTCCATCGCTGTCAGACATTGGTTCAACTCTTGTTCGGTGTAGTCATGCCGATCGCCATCCGGCGGCAGGTTCGTAAGACAATAAATCCGTTCAATCGGATCCGAGGTTGCGCTCCCTTTGCGGTGCCCGTCGGCAGTCCTGTCCTGGGCGCACACATAAACTGTCGGGTCCTTGGGCGCTTCGCCGCGGTCAAACACGGCGTCAAATTCGGCCCTGTAGTTTTCGGAAAAGAAGACGGTGTGATGGGCCAACGGCACACCGTCGGGCGCTGCAAGGCCGCACACGACAAGTGCAGATTGGGATCGCGCGGTCTTCGCCCCTGCCCGCTTCTTCGCGTTGCTGCGGCCCAAGAGTCTGGGCAACGCTGCGGCGTCTCCGTTGAAGACAACCTGACCGGCCGGGACAAACTCGCCGCTCTCCAGCTTCACGCCTGAGACGGACCGGCCATCTGGACTGGAGACAATTTCGGCGACCTTCGCGCCATATCGGAATTCGGCTCCGAGGCCCACTGCAAGATCCGCGAATTTGCGAGCAACTGCGTGCATGCCGCCTTGCGGGATCCAGACGCCTTCCTGTTCCACATGCGCGACGAGCATCAATGTTGCCGGCGCCAGATAGGGCGAAGATCCGCAGTAGGTTGCGTACCGTCCGAACAGCTGCCGCAGCCGTTCGTCGGAAAAATAGTCCCCGAGGACAGACCAAAGGGATGAAAAGGGCTTCAACGCGAAAAGCGCACCGGGTTTTGAAAGGCCTACCCGCCGGGACAAGGTGATTGGATTGGGACGAGTAGCATCGATAAACGTGTCTTTCAGAAGTTCAAAGACCCGGCGGCTGTCCCGCGCGAAGGCCTGATATCCGTCGGCGTCGCGCTGTCCCGCGAAATCCCTGATGGCTCGGACGCTGTCTGCAACATCGGCATGAAGGTCGAGGCAAGCGCCGCCTTCCCAATAATGCCGGGCAATCACACCCGCCGTTTCCATTGGGATTTCACGGTCCAGCGTTGTCCCGCAAGCCTCAAGCAAACTGTCAAAAGCCCATTTCATCGTCAGAACAGTCGGACCGGCATCGAAGGTCCGGCCACCTGCAGAAACGTGGCGCATTTTTCCACCCGGCGCGGCGGCCGCTTCCACAACAGTGACCTGACGGCCTGCAGCGGATAAACGCAGCGCAGCAGCCAAACCGCCCATACCGGCGCCAACAACGACCACTCTTTGCTCGGTTATGGCTGATGCCATTCGTGTTCCTTCAAGTTGACATTCGCCCTTAATGTGTCACTCTTAGTTGACACTATACCGTCAATTTTTGTGGACATCCACGTTAAATAGAGGAATGGCTCCATGGACCTGTCGGACCGCATCGAAACAGGGATGCAAACTGCCATCCGCTACGCCACTGCGAATGGATGCCCGCAAAAGCTTGGAAACGCCCTCAAGTATGCTGTCTTTCCGGGTGGCGCCCGCATAAGGCCCCGGCTCTGCCTCGCCGTCTCGCTCGCCTGCGGCGACAAGGACCCACGCGTTGCCAATGCTTGCGCAACAGCAATTGAACTTTTGCACTGTGCGTCTCTGGTTCACGACGATCTCCCCTGTTTCGACAACGCGGCAACCCGGCGTGGCAAGCCCTCCGTCCACAAGGAATATGGCGAGGAAATTGCCCTTCTGGTCGGCGACGGTCTGATCGTAGCGGCCTTTGAAACTCTGGCCCGAGAGACCCTTCATGCGCCGGAACTAACAGCACGGCTTGTCGCCACGATTGCCAATGCAGTCGGCTCTCCTTACGGGATCGTTGCCGGTCAGGCCTGGGAGAGTGAAGAGAAAATCAACATCACCGCCTATCACCGCGCGAAAACGGCCTCGCTGTTTACCGGCGCCGTATCGGCCGGTGCCCTGTCCTCAAGCGGCAATCCGCTCGACTGGTATGCGCTGGCAGATGCCCTTGGTGCAGCCTATCAGGTGGCTGACGATCTTTATGACGCGATGGACGACACGGACAGCATGGGCAAACCCGCAGGCCAGGACGCCGAAAACGGGCGCCCAAACCTGGTGGCCGAGCTCGGCGTTCAAGGCGCTTTGAAAAAACTACAGGAACTGGTCGAAACAGCAGCCGATAGCATTCCGGACTGCGAGGGCGCTGATCTGCTCAGCGCCATGATCCACAAGGAAGCGAAACGTCTCATGCCGGCCAAATTGGCCGCCAGCGCCGCCTGACAATGTCAGACTGGACAGAGACGGCGCCCGGCGCCAACGCGCCACAAGATGGAAGACCATCCAGTCGGTCGATGACCAGTTTGAATGCACTTCGTGTGCGCTATCGCCTATGGCGCAACCGGTTGATCGGATCGGCAACGTTCCGCAGCAAAATCGCGCGGTTTCCAGGAACGCGGTGGATCGCGCAGAAGAAATCAAATGATCTTTTCAAACTGATCAACGGTTTTGTCTTCAGCCAGGTTTTGAGTTCCTGCGTGTCGCTTGGCGTGCTTGAAAGGCTAAAGGATACGGTTGCAAGCACAGAAGTCCTTGCAAAAGACTGCGGACTTGAGCCAGGCCGCATGCAATTGCTGCTGGAGCAGGCAGAGCGTCTGCAGCTTGTCAAAAATGTTGAAGGGAATTCTTGGGTTTTGGACGATGCTGGCGCCGTGGTTGCAGCCGACCCCGGACTGCAGGCCATGATCCGGCATCACGCCCTGTTCTACCGGGACCTTGCAGATCCGTCCGCTCTTCTAAAGGCACCTTCTCAAGATACCGAACTCAAGAAATACTGGGCCTATGCGCACGCGCAGGACCCTGCGGATATCGGGACGGACATAACCCAGCCCTATTCTGAACTGATGCGCAGCAGCCAGGAGATGCTCGCCGACTGTATTCTCGCAGCTCATGATTTTTCTCAGCACCCGGCGGTTCTGGATGTTGGCGGCGGCGAAGGCGCATTCCTGGCAGCAATTGGCAAGGCCTGTCCGGATACACGCCTACACCTCTTTGATCTGCCGTCGGTCACGGACCTTGCGAAAATGCATCTTGCTAGAGAAAACCTTGCCGACCGGACCGAGGTTCACGGCGGTGATTTTGCAAGGGACCCAATCCCGGACAATGCCGAGTGCGTCAGCCTGGTCAGGATCCTGTGTGACCACGATGATGGGCGTGTGAAACAGATTTTGGCGAATCTGCATCGTTCCTTGAAGCCCGGCACAAAGGTCATGATCGCCGAGGCTATGGCGGGAAACAGCGAAGGCGCTGAGCTCGCAGCTGTCTACTTCAGCCTTTATTTCCTTGCTATGGGGTCCGGCTGCTGCCGGAGCGATGCCGCCATAAAAGATCTTCTTTTGGGCGCAGGTTTCAAAAATCCACGCACCAAACCAACGCCCAATCCTTTGCTGGCAACGCTCGTTTTTGCAGAACGATAACGGAGCAGGCCTGCTTAATCAGGCCGTCCTGAACATTCTCCTTGTCAGCAAATGTGTAAATTTTAATTGACACTCAAATGCGTCAATTTACAATGACACTCACACGCCGCCAAACCCACGAGAGGGAGGCACTCATGGAAACCACGGCAATCGTCTTTGAGGATCCCGGCAAGCTCCAAGTCAAACAACTTGGGCTCACTGAGCCAAGCGACTTTGATGTTGTTGTCGAAACCATGGTGAGCGGTGTTTCCACCGGCACGGAAAAAATGCTGTTCGACGGCACGATGCCGGCATTTCCGGGAATGAGATATCCCTTAGTCCCTGGCTACGAGTCCGTTGCCAGAGTTGTCGGCGCAGGCCCCTTGTCGGGTCGCACAGTCGGCGAAACGGTCTTCATTCCAGGCGCATCGTGTTTTGAAGGTGCCGCCGGGTTGTTCGGCGCAAGCGCAAACCGGCTGGTCCTTCCAGGTGTCCGCACCATCCAGATCTCGGAAGACTTTTCCGAAGACGCCGTATTGCTCGCCCTTGCCGCCACCGCCCATCACGCTTTGATTCGGGCGGAAAGTCCCGTGGACCTGATCATCGGCCATGGCGTTCTTGGCCGGCTCATGGCACGGCTCGCCTGTGCACTTGGCCAAGAGCCGCCGATTGTCACGGAAACGTGCCCGGACCGAATGCATGGTGCCGATGACTATGACGTTCTTGACCCCAACGATGCACGGGCGTCGAAACCGTTTGACACAATCATCGACGCCAGCGGCAATCAGGACGCGCTTGATCCGGCCGTCAGCCGGCTAACAAAGGGCGGTACGCTGGTGCTTGCCGGCTTCTACGGTGAGCGGGTTAGTTTTGCATTCCCCGCAGCCTTTATGCGGGAAATATCGGTCCTGCTGTCCGCTGAATTCAAACCGGATGACCTTCAGGCGGTTGTTGATCTTGTGGATTCCGGCCGGTTGTCGCTTGGCGGACTCGTGACGCATCACGCGGCCCCAACTGATGCGGCAAAGGCCTACCGGATCGCCTTTGACGATCCGGCCTGCCTGAAAATGGTTATCGACTGGAGGAAAGCTGCATGATCCTGGAAAACCCAACAGGTCGGCAATACGATATGCAAGACTTCCTCAGAGACGAGGCAGCCATTGAACCCGATGCGCCCGCAACCGGGCCTGTCACCAAGGAAACGCAGATCATTGCCATTTATGGCAAGGGCGGCATTGGCAAGAGCTTCACGCTCGCCAACCTCTCATACATGCTGGCACAGCTTGGCAAAAAAGTGCTTCTGATCGGCTGTGATCCCAAGAGCGACACCACCTCTTTGTTGTTCGGCGGACGCGCCTGTCCAACGATTATTCAGACGGCCTCTGCGGCCAAGGAAGCCGGCAGTGAGGTGACTGTCTCAGATGTCTGCTTCAAACGCGACGGTGTTTTCGCCATGGAGCTCGGCGGGCCCGAAGTTGGCCGGGGTTGTGGCGGGCGCGGAATCATTCACGGCTTTGAAACCCTAGAAAAACTGGGCTTCCACGACTGGGATTTTGACTACGTTCTGCTCGACTTCCTGGGTGACGTCGTTTGCGGCGGCTTCGGTCTGCCGATTGCCCGGGACATGTGTCAGAAGGTTGTCGTTGTCGGCTCCAACGACCTGCAATCTCTCTATGTTGCAAACAACGTTTGTTCCGCCGTTCAGTACTTCCGCAAACTTGGCGGTAACGTCGGTGTCGCCGGCCTCGTTGTGAACAAGGACGACGGCACGGGTGAAGCACATGCCTTTGCTAAGTCTGTTGGCATTCCGGTCCTGGCTGCCATTCCTCAAGACGAAGACATACGCCGGAAGAGCGCGAACTATCAGATCATCGGCAAGCCCGGTGGTGTTTGGGCGCCGCTCTTTGAAGCCCTGTCGATCAATCTTGCAGAAGCACCGCCGGTCCTTCCCGAACCTCTCGATCAGGACGGACTGCTCGGCCTGTTCGACTCCAGCGAAACCGGTGCGGACTTTGTCCTGACACCGGCGACCCCGGAAGACATGTGCGCAGCTGGCGCTCTCGATAAACCATCACTGGAAGTGATCTACGACACCGTTTGAGGATCGACACCCGCAATGGATACCCATACCAATTCTCATGATCTCGAACCAGTTGGAGGCCCTGCAGTTTCCGACCGGCCGGTGATGGGTTTGGCGGATGACCAACCTGCCGTCGGCGGTGGTTGCCATGGTGGACAAGAGCTTTCCAAGGCGGCAGCCAGAAATGCTGGAAATGATGCGGTGATGGACCGGCTGGAAGCCGACTATCCGAAAGGGCCGCATGATCAGCCGCAGTCCATGTGTCCGGCTTTTGGTTCACTGCGCGTCGGCCTACGCATGCGCCGCACAGCAACCATTCTGTCCGGATCCGCGTGTTGTGTTTACGGGCTGACATTCACGTCCCATTTTTATGGCGCAAAACGTTCTGTCGGCTATGTGCCGTTCGACTCCGAAACTTTGGTCACCGGCAAACTCTTTGAAGATATCGTCGAAGCGGTTCATGCCATGGCAGACCCGGCGAAATACGATGCCATCGTGGTCACAAACCTCTGTGTTCCAACCGCCTCTGGCGTCCCACTGCAAATGCTGCCGAAGGAAATCAACGGTGTCCGGATCGTCGGCATCGACGTTCCAGGGTTCGGCGTTCCGACCCATGCAGAAGCCAAGGACGTGCTTTCAGGTGCAATGCTCGCTTATGCCCGCCAGGAAGCGCTGGAGGGCCCGGTTCTGGCACCCCGCGACGGCGTCAAGGACAAACCGACCGTGACGCTGGTTGGGGAAATGTTCCCGGCCGATCCGGTTGTTATTGGCAACATTTTGGAACCAATGGGCTTGGCAGCCGGGCCGACCGTGCCTGTGCGCGAATGGCGCGAGCTCTATGCAGCGCTTGATTGCGCCGCCGTTGCAGCCATTCACCCCTTCTATACCTCCGCGTTCCGGGAGTTTAAGGCGGCAGGCCGCGCTATTGTCGGCTCTGCACCTGTTGGACTTGAAGGCACCGATGCCTGGCTCACAGCGATCGGCGAGAGTTGCGGTGTGGCTGCAGCCAAGACAGATATCAGCCGGAACGCGATGCGCGGTGCCATCACGGCCATGTTGAGCGAGAACCGGATCGACGGCCGGATTACCCTATCCGGGTATGAGGGCTCTGAACTTCTGGTCGGCCGGTTGCTGGTCGAACTGGGAGCTGACCTTCGGTATGTCGGGACGGCCTGTCCAAAAACGCCCTACAGCGCAGCGGATGCAGAATGGCTTGAAGCCCAAGGTGTCACAGTTCAGTTCCGGGCTTCTCTGGAGCAGGACCTCGCTGCGTTTGAAGAATTCGATCCTGACCTGGCGATCGGTACGACCCCTGTCGTCCAGAAAGCCAAAGAGCGGGCAACGCCCGCGCTTTATTTCACCAATCTGATTTCCGCCCGCCCGTTGATGGGCCCCGCCGGAACGGCTTCGCTCCCAAGCGTGATTTCAACGGCCATCGCCAACAAGGACCGCTTCCTGAAGATGCAGGACTTCTTTGAAGGCGTCGGTCAGGGGGATACCGCCGGGATCTGGCAGGACACTCCGAAGGACCACAGCGGTTACCGCGCGAAATATGCCAAGTCTGTCGCGAAATCCCGCAATGCGGTCGACAACGGGGAGAGCGTTGGATGCTGATCCTCGATCACGATAGAGCCGGCGGCTATTGGGGCAGCGTTTATGCCTTCACGGCCATCAAGGGTTTGCAGGTGATCATCGATGGACCTGTCGGCTGCGAAAACCTGCCGGTGACCTCCGTTCTTCACTATACGGATGCCCTGCCCCCGCACGAACTGCCCATCGTGGTCAGTGGCCTTGCCGAAGAGGAACTCGGCCAACATGGCACGGAAGGTGCCATGAAACGCGCCCGTGATGCACTCGACCCTGACCTTCCAGCTGTTGTTGTGACGGGCTCCATTGCGGAAATGATCGGCGGCGGCGTCACGCCGGAAGGCTCCAACATCAAACGCTTCCTGCCGCGCACGATCGATGAGGATCAATGGCAAAGTGCAGATCGCGCCCTGAAATGGCTCTGGACGGAGTTTGGCCCGAAACGGGTTCCAAAGCCCAAGAAGCGCAAAGATGGCGCCAAGCCCCGGGTGAACATCATCGGCCCGATTTACGGCACCTACAACATGCCGTCGGACCTGCATGAAATCCGCCGCCTTGTGGAAGGTCTCGGAGCGGAGATCAACATGATCTTCCCGCTCAGCAGTCATGTGGAAGACATCCGCAAGCTCGCCGATGCGGACGCCAATATCTGCCTCTACCGGGAGTTCGGCCGATTGTTGTGTGAAACCCTCGAGCGGCCCTATCTCCAAGCCCCGATCGGCATTCATTCCACCACTGCTTTCCTGCGCAAATTGGGCGACATCCTCGGTCTAGATCCGGAGCCGTTCATTGAGCGGGAAAAACATACGACGCTGAAACCACTTTGGGATCTGTGGCGCTCCGTGACGCAGGACTTCTTCGCCACTGCCAATTTCGCTGTGGTTGCCAATGAAACCTATGTCCGCGGGATCCAGAACTTCCTCGAAGAGGAAATGGGCCTCCCCTGTGCCTTCGCCGTCGCGCGAAAGGCCGGGTCGAAGACCGACAATGCCGAAGTCGCGGAACTGACGGCCAGCACGCCACCGATGGTGATGTTCGGATCTTTCAACGAACGCATGTACATGGCTGAGGCCGGTGCGCGCGGAAAATTCATCCAGCTTTCCTATCCAGGCGCCATTGTTCGCCGTCATACCGGTACTCCCGTCATGGGTTACTCCGGAGCTTGCTGGTTGATCCAGGAAGTCTGCAACGCGCTTTTCGACATGCTGTTCGAGATCCTGCCCAAGGCCAGTGAGCTTGATGCCATCGAAGCGACGGCGGCCAAGGCCCATTCCCAAATGCCCTGGCATCCAGATGCTCAAGCCGCGCTTGAACGCCGCGTCAATCAAGAGCCCGTTCTCGTTCGCATTTCCGCAGCCAAACGTTTGCGTGAGGCCGCCGAACAGCACGCCCGGCAGATTGGAGCTTCGGAAGTCACCCTTGATGACCTGGAGCAGGTCTCCGGCAAGGAGGGCGTGCCTGCATGACCCTTTTCTTTTTCAACACCCCACTGGCCACCCGGGAGGAAGACAGATGATTTCCACCAGCCATAGCGAAGCGGTCTGCAGCCGCCGCCATCAGGAACGCGAATCCCAGCGCCTCTTGATGAAGCGCCTGTTTCTCTTGGTATTTCCGTTTTGCCTCATGACGACGATCCTCGGCCGTATCGGCCGGATCTTCGGAGCCCATGAAGGCACGACACAATCTGCATACGCCGAAGCCAAGGCCTCGGCATACGCCGCATTGGGATACGCGTTTCACGCATGATCCCAACGCCTTTTGCTGCTGCTTTGGCATCGGCAATTGCTCAGTAAGTCCTTCCAACCGGCTTGACTGAGGCCCCGCCGCGAGGGTTCTGCGCGGTAACCGCCGAAAGGCAAGAAGTGGAGGTCATGCGAATGGCTTCGGACAAGGAGACCCTTACCGGTCTTAGCCGTGAGGAAGCACAGGAGTTTCACCGGCTCTTTGTAAAGTTTGCGATCGCAATGTCGCTTGCACCCTTCCTCGCCCACATTTCGATGTGGCTCTACAAACCGTGGCTCTGACGAGCTCACACCAGACAAGGATCTGAAGACATGTGGAAAATGTGGCTTTTGTTCGATCCGCGCCGGGTGCTCGTTCTTCTGACGGTCTTCCTGTTCAGCCTTGCAGTTTTGATTCATTTCATTCTGCTCAGCACCGAAAGGTACAACTGGCTGGAACAGCAAGCATCGTTAAGCGACGGCAACGCGCATATCGAAATGCTCCTACCGGAGGGTTCGTCAGCTTTGGTCTGACGAACGCATACGGTTCAACATCATCGGTGGCGGAGGCTGCGTATTGGCCGGCGCCTGGACGACGGTCAGCACTCTCCGCCACCAAGCCTTGCTTTCAATGATTAGCCGCAGCACGCGCATTGGCAAAACGCGGCTAAGGAGGACTCTATGGCTTTGCTCAGCTTCGAAAGGAAGTACCGCGTACGCGGGGGCACACTGATCGGCGGTGACTTGTTCGATTTCTGGGTGGGCCCATTTTATGTCGGTTTCTTTGGCATTACCGGCGCGTTTTTTACATTTCTTGGCACCGCCCTGATTGTTTACGGCGCTGCAATCGGCCCAACCTGGAACATCTGGCAGATCTCGATTGCCCCGCCTGATATCTCCTACGGGCTTGCCTTGGCGCCGCTAAAAGAAGGCGGCCTCTGGCAGATCATTACCATTTGCGCATTGGGGTCTTTCGGATCCTGGGCTTTGCGCGAAGTCGAGATTTGCCGCAAGCTCGGCATGGGCTATCACGTGCCCTTCGCTTTCTCCTTTGCGATTTTCGCCTACGCCACTCTGGTCGTCTTCCGGCCACTGCTGCTGGGCGCTTGGGGACATGGGTTTCCATACGGGATTTTCAGTCACCTCGACTGGGTCTCCAACGTCGGCTACCAATATCTCCACTTCCATTACAACCCCGCACACATGATCGCCGTGACGTTCTTCTTCACGACGACACTCGCTCTGTCCCTGCACGGCGGCCTGATTTTGTCGGCGGCCAATCCGGGCGAGTCCATGGAAGGTGGCGGCAAGCAGGCGGAAGTGAAAACGCCGGAATATGAAGACACCTTTTTCCGCGACATCATCGGCTACTCCATCGGGACTCTCGGCATTCACCGCCTGGGACTGATCCTTGCGCTGAACGCCGGTTTTTGGAGCGCCGTCTGCATCGTCATCAGTGGCCCATTCTGGAACCAGGGCTGGCCGCAATGGTGGAACTGGTGGCTGAACCTGCCGATCTGGAGCTGAGGACACGACAATGACCCAATATCAAAACATCCTCACCATCATTCAGGTCAGCGGTCCGGCCGAAGAGGGCATGCCGCTTCCCAAAGGCGACAGCGACCGCATTGGCACTCCAATCATGTCGCGTCTCGCCGGTTGGTTGGGGAACGCGCAAATCGGGCCAATTTACCTGGGCTTTCTCGGGTCTTTGTCCCTTGTGTTCGGACTGATAGCATTCGAGATCATCGGTTTGAACATGCTGGCCTCTGTGGGTTGGGATCCCATCCAGTTCGTCCGGCAGTTGTTCTGGCTTGGCCTGGAACCGCCGCCAGCGGAATACGGCCTGACAATGGCACCTCTGAACGAAGGTGGCTGGTGGCAAATTGCCGGCTTCTTTCTGACAGCTTCCATCTTGTTGTGGTGGGTGCGCGTCTACCGGCGGGCACGCCAGTTGGAGCTCGGCACCCATATTGCCTGGGCATTTGCCTCAGCAATCTGGTTGTTCCTGGTGCTTGGCTTTATCCGTCCGATCCTGATGGGCGATTTTTCCGAAGCCGTCCCTTTCGGGATCTTCCCGCACCTTGACTGGACCGCAGCCTTCTCCATCCGCTACGGCAATCTTTACTACAACCCGTTCCACTGTCTCTCGATTGTCTTCCTTTATGGCTCGGTTCTGTTGTTTGCCATGCATGGCGCCACAATCCTTGCTGTCGGCAAGTATGGCGGCGAGCGGGAGCTTGAGCAGATCACCGACCGTGGGACCGCATCCGAACGTGCAGCGCTTTTCTGGCGCTGGACCATGGGCTTCAACGCCACCATGGAATCGGTTCACCGCTGGGCGTGGTGGTTCGCCATTCTGACCCCTCTGACCGGAGGGATCGGCATCCTTCTCACAGGCACTGTCGTCGACAATTGGTACCTGTGGGGCATCGAGCACGGGATCGTGTCTCCGACACCGGACGTCTGGCCGGGTGTTGTTGATCCGGCGGCGCAATAAGGAGAAGGAAAATGCAACTTTGGATACCTTTTGCAGCTGCCGCCGGAACACTCCTCGGTATTGCGAGCTTCGTTGGTGCCGATTGGGATGCTCCACCTGTCGAGACAACTCAGATGGGATATCGCGGCACGGGCATGAATGTCATCAAGGACGCTGACAAGGTGGAGGCCCTGAAAGCCCTGAATGCGGTTCCAGAACCGCTCTGGGAAGCGGACCCGGAAGGTGACCGCGCTAGTGAGATTTATGAAAACGTTCAAGTCTTGGGTGATTTGTCCGATGACCAGTTCAACCTGTTCATGGCGGCCATAACGGAATGGATCGCACCGGAAGAAGGCTGCGGCTATTGCCACAATCTGGAGAACCTTGCATCCGACGAGGTTTACACCAAGGTCGTTTCCCGGCGTATGATCCAGATGAACCAGACCATCAACGTGGACTGGGAACCGCATATCGGTGATGTGGGGGTCACCTGTTACACCTGCCACCGCGGCCAGGCTGTTCCGGCCTACTACTGGTATGACGATCAGGAGCCAAAACCGGCCAGCGCGTCCGGCCGGGGCGGACAGAACGTTGTCGGTCAGTTTGTCGGCAACACGTCCATGCCGCAAAATGCGTTGGCAGAGTATCTGCTGGGCGACAAGGATATCCGCGTACATTCCCTGACCGCCCTGCCTGACCCTGCAAATCCAAACCCTGCGGGAACGAAGGAAACGGAAAGCACCTGGGCCTTGATGATGCACATGTCAGAGGGTCTTGGGGTCAACTGCGTGACTTGCCACAATTCCCGGGCCTTTAACGACTGGGATCAGAGCCCGCCGCAACGGGTTACCGCCTGGCATGGCATTCAAATGACACGGGCGCTCAACAACGACTATATGGTCGGATTGACCCCGGTCTTCCCGGACAACCGCAAGGGACCGGAAGGTGATGTCTTCAAGATCGGGTGCTCGACCTGCCACCAAGGTGTTCAAAAGCCGCTCTACGGCGTTTCCATGCTTCAAAACTATGTAGACGCCCTGGACAAGAAAGGACCGACAGCGGTCCCTGATTATTTGAAATACGTCCCCGGCGAGACCCAGACCATGGCGCCGGACGGACCGACCAACTCCTCCGCCCTCCCGGCGAAAACGACGGTTGCCGCCACTCAGCAATGAGCGCGGCATCCGCCGAGGACACTTTGGGAGCTTTCGGGCTCCCATTTTTTTGCCTTTTTTGCACTCGCAGAAGCAGCCCTCAGTGACTGCTTTAGAGTTTGGTGTTCAGACAGCAAACTTCATAAACCCGCAACACAGTCATAGAGACCGTCACGCCGTTTGGTTCAATTCAAAATGTAAAATGGCCCGTTAGCTGCAAAAGTCGGCTGCCGGCACAGTTCCGGGAGCCCGTCGGCCAACTAGCGCGGTTCACGCAGCTATTGAAACGCGTGATTGATATAAAGGAGTTTGATCTCCGGGAAATTCAAGCCGCTGCTTGGAACTTCAGCCCCGGAAAGCGCCCCAGATAAATTCGGAACCAGGGCGTGAAGGCATTTGGATTGTCCAGGACTTCGCGATGAAGGTCCGCCGCGGTGACCCACCGCACATCTTCCACTTCGTCCGGATTGGGCGCCACGATGAGCTTACTGCGATCCACTTGCGCGCTAAAGAGCGTGACGCGCTCGTGCTCTTTCAGGCCCTCGCCGACGCTGGCTTCATATTCAACGGTCTGATGCCGCGTCAACGGCAGCGTGAAACCGAGCTCATCCATCAGCCGGCGCTCTGCGCAGGTTTCAACGCTCTCATCCCAATGGGGATGACTGCAACATGTGTTCGCCCATTGGCCGCCACAATGATACTTCCCGGCAGCCCGCTTCTGGATGAGCAGATGATCGCCGTCGAATACAAAGACAGACACGGCCAGATGCAACACGCCATCTATATGGGCTTGCAGTTTCTCGACCGGATAAAACGATCCATCCGGTGCGACAGCAGGAATTATCAAGGGCTTGTTCATTGGTGTACGGGCTCGCTGCCCCTTCTTTGTTTCAAACAGTGTCTTTTTGCTGTCGCCTTGATCAGGCCACCGCTCTTGCCAAAGCACATTGTGACCATAGGGAGCACAACGCCCCTGACAGATGCCGGATATCGGCTTCGGTATGAAGTGGTGTCGGTGTGATCCGCAACCGCTCCGTTCCAACCGGCACGGTCGGATAATTGATCGGCTGCACGTATATGCCGAAATCGGTCATGAGAACATCAGAAATCCATTTGCACTTCGACGCATTTCCAACCATGACCGGCACGATGTGGCTCGGGTTCTCCATATGCGGAATGCCTCTGGCATTCAGAGCCGCCCGCACTTTCGCAACATTGGCCTTGTGCGCATCCCGCTCGGTCGAGCTCTCTTTCAAGTACCGGATCGAAGCTGTTGCGCCAGCGGCCAGCGCCGGCGGCAAGGCTGTCGTGAAGATGAAGCCCGATGCAAACGACCGGACGAAGTCCACAAGCACTTCCGGACCGGTGATGTAGCCCCCCATGACGCCAAACGCCTTGCCAAGGGTTCCTTCAATCACTGTCAGCCGGTCCATAAGACCTTCCCGTTCGGCCACTCCGCCGCCACGCGGTCCATACATTCCAACGGCATGAACTTCATCGAGATAGGTGATTGCTCCAAACCGGTCAGCGACATCACAGATTGCCTCGATCGGCGCAATATCGCCATCCATGGAATAGACGCTCTCAAAAGCAACCAGCTTCGGCGCGTTCGGGTCATCGGCCGCCATCAGTTCGGCCAGGTGCTCCGGGTCATTGTGCCGGAAGAGCCGTTTTGTGCATCTGGAATGCCGGATCCCCTCGATCATGGACGCGTGATTGAGGGCATCAGAGTAGACGATTATTCCGGGGATCTTTGACAAGAGCGTGCCGAGTGCCGCCCAGTTGGACACATAGCCAGATGTGAAAATCAGAGCGGCTTCCTTGTCATGCAGATCCGCCAGTTCACGCTCCAGCATCACATGATAATGGTTGGTGCCGGAAATATTGCGGGTACCACCCGCGCCTGCACCGCACTTTTGAATGATTTCAGTCATCCGGCCGGTCACAACAGGGTTCTGGCCCATACCCAGATAGTCGTTGGAACACCAGACCGTTACATCACGTGTTTCACCGGCATCGTCATAAAACGTTGCCTTCGGGAAATCGTTGCAATGACGTTCCAGCTCGGCAAAGACGCGGTAGTTGCCAGCCTCGTGCAATTCGGAGAGAGCGGTCTCCATAGTTTTCAAGATGTCCATCGCTATCGTCCTCTCCCTAAGCAATTCCAATTATCGCGTTTCCATGCCGCGTTTCACGCCAACGCCGGCAGGTGCGAACTCATGAGCGGGCGGATTTGAGCGCTTTTCGCGTGCACCCTTTGGCACCGCCCAGCGCCAAAGAGCCATGTCCGAGACCGGCAAAACGAGAATTAAGTGCTCGATGATTGCGAGCGCCATAAACGCGGCGAGCAAAATGTGTCCTACAGATGAGTACGCGCTGTGCGCATTCATCGCGCCAGTAACCAGGACCGCGAACAAACCAACAGCGATCGCCAGAAGAAGCGGAAAAAACGGTGTCGTCCGTCCGGTGTTGAAATATGTTTTCAGGTGCACGATACCCGGGGGCATCAGGCCACTGATTGCATGGCGCGCGCCCAGGAAAATCAGCAGCTTCGCCGAGATCCGCATCCCCCACAAAAGCCCAAAAGTGGCAAGGCCGAAGGTGTTGGGGGCGTCCGCCAGGACGAACCAGAGAAACACGGCCGTTACTAGGAGCGCGATTTCGTGATCGCACACGGCTTTCCAGGCAGCAACAAACCGGGCGGCGCCTTTCGCGTCCGGCGGACACTCTTGTTTGCTGCGGCCAGTCACCATTCCGGTCAAAAACGTCGTTTCATGCCAGGCCCAGACCAGCAGTGCGCCAAAGAACCCCGCGTAGGATCCAAGCGGTGTCTGCATCTCGCTGCCCTTCAGGAGCAGCAGAAAACCGGCGACCCCGACCAGGGTCACCAGAGGCAAGAGCTGCCAGGGGCCGAGCTTCTTGCGGATCGACCAATGCACCATCAACAAGACAAGCCCGGTCGACAGCCACCAGACGCCTGTGGCAATCAGAACAGCAATGACCGGGTTTGCGAGCCACATGAGCTTTGGCCTACCAGACCGGCTGCAGGCGCGAGGTCTCCGGCAAAGTATTTTTCTTTGTCGGGATCATGTACATCCGCACGAAATTGAGCCCTGCGGCTGCGCCCCACCACGCTCTTCCCAGCTGACCGAACAGACCGCCTTTTTCAGTTGCAGCCTGCATCTTGCGGCTAATCCGCTCCATGCGCCGGAAACCTTCCACAAGCTTGGGATTATCGAGATCAAGTTCGAGCGGGAAACACTGGCGGGAGATTTCAGACGTTAAGCGGAACACCCGCATATCGTAGTCTTCTATGTTGATCCCAAGTGCCTTGTGGAACGCAGGGCGCATATGATCGCGCACATACATTGTGGCAAAGACTGCCAGCAAAAAGAACTTGATCCAGAGCTTGTTGCGCCCTTCAAGCAAGCGCTTGTCCGACCGGATGATCAGGGAGAACGCTTCGCCATGAGAGAACTCGTCGTTGCACCACTCTTTGAACCACTTAAAGATCGGGTGGAACCGGAGCTCTGGATGCTTCTCTAAATGCCGGTAGATTGTGATGTACCGGGCGTAGCCGATCTTCTCTGACAGGTAAGTCGCGTAGTAGATGAATTTCGGCTTGAAGTAGGTGTATTTCTTCGCCTTGGCGAGGAACCCCATGTTTACGCCGATGCCGAAATCCTTAAGCGCGTCATTGATGAACCCGGCATGACGAGACTCATCCCGGCTCATATAGCCAAAGAGCTCGCAGATTTCCTGGTTCTTGCCGCGCCGTTTCATTTCCTTGTAAAGCACGCAGCCGGAGAACTCCGAAGTCAAGGATGACACGAGGAAATCGACCAATTCTTCGCGTAGATCATCCGGCAGGGCGTCGATGTCAATGTCATCCCACGCCTCTGTGCGCTTGAAATGTCCCCGATTGGGGTCGGATCGCATTTGAGATATCAAGGCATCCCACTCTTCACGGACGGGCTCGACATTGATCTTGTCCATTTCGTCGAAGTCGGTGGTGTAGAAACGCGGTGTCAACATCGTTGAGACCAAGGCGCTCTTGGTCGTATCGTTGACAGCGGCCCGGCGCTTTTCAAGGGTTGGTTCGTTCGAGGCCAATTCGGTTGGCGATACGGGTTTGTTCATGACAGCGCCCTTTCCGTGAAGCTGAATTCACACAATTCCATCATTTCAAGATCGCCGGTTGCACGGGTCCAGGCCCGTTCCAGAGGTCCGGCCCGGCGGATGGTCGCCTCGCGCTGGAAACTCTGGCTCTCGCCGTAGGGAATCGAAACTGGCGCACCATGGACCAAGACCTCGTCGCCAGGATGCACCACCACACCATTGTCAAGGCGCAGATGCGCACCGAGTTGATCAAAAGTGTTGTTGATCTCCACCGTGCAGCTGACGGTTTCCTTCCGGCTCATGAGATTGAAAATCGCGTTCATTTGCGCGCTCCTTCCCGGGTTTCAAGCAGGGCTGCAAAGGCCGCTGCATTATCTTTTCCAAAAGCTTCCAGATAGATACGTTCGCCGATTGCCGTGTCCGACAGGCTGACCGCACCGGTCTCCCATTGAATGAGCCGGTAGGGTGCCGTGGCCGGAACTTTCGCCACCATGCGCATGCGTTCGAAAGCGCGCAGCGAGCCGCGGACGAAGCCCCCGGTGTCCTTTTCAAAGGCTGAAACAACAACACCGCTTCGCGCGTCTGTGACAGTGACGATATCCGCCGCATCCCGCGTGATCAGAATGTCCCGGATCGCGACCGGTGCACCGGTTTGGTGCTTGACGACGCCAATGCCGGTTGTCTGACCAAAAACCACCGCTGCGACTGCAAAACTCAAAAGCAATGCCGTCCCGATCAGGATCCTGCGCGGAAACTGTTTGCCGCGCCGTCCTTTGCGGTCCGAGAAATATCCGAGATGGGAAACCGAAGGCATCGCTCGCTCCTACTCCGCAGCTTCTACAGACGCCGAAACTGCGCCCTGCGGTACGGTGTCATTGTGAGCCAAACGCGAATGACCAGAGGTCACAGCCGCATTCTGGCTGATCGCAAGCGCAAGGAGATCGGCTACTTTCCTGGCGTCGGTCAGGCAGATAAGGCTCGGCTCGACATTCGCAAACCGCCACCCGCGGACATGCGGCCATTGCACCAACCAGGAGATCTGATGCCCTGGCAGGACCTGGATCGCAACATGTCCGGCACCACCGGGAAGGTCGGCCATCGAGATTGCTGCCAGCTGCTTGAACGGCAAATTGAGCGTCATGGAAAACGCGACACCAAAGCGGATGACAATGCGCTGCGTTGTGATGGTGTAAAGCGTCGTCTTGTGGACAGCCCAGGCAAACAACTCCAGCATACCGATCAAGATCGCGGCCAATGCGGTCAATACGGCGACAGAGAACACGATGCCAGCCAATGGACGGCCATCATAAAGACCGCCAAACACCGCCCATGCTGCCAGGATCAGGAAGTAGCCTGATATCCAACGGTTCTTGAGGAGATGGCGGGCAAGTAGGCGGGTTGAAGGCCGCCCCTGCCACAGTATTTTTTCACCGTTCGGCAGACGTTCAGGCAAACCGGGAACCGGCTCCATTTCATGTTCCCGCGCAACAAACTGTTTCATATCAGCGGCTCCCCACGGTTTTTCAACGCATAGAGGAGACCGGCGCCGAAGTAGGCCGCAATCTTGTCCTCTTCCAGCAAGGTTACCGTGCCTGGTTTCGCATGCGCCGGCACATCAGCAAATTGCTCGGATGTGATTGCATGGACATAAAGATACGGCTTGTTGCCACGGCCCCGCTTGATGACGACAAAGTTGTTCGGCAGAAGAACCGTTTTCTCGGCGCCCTCAATCTCAACCTCATAGTAGCGGATCAGAAATTCTGCCCGATCGACCCAGACGTCCTTGACGGTTCCTGCAGAACTGCTGTCACAACCCACAACCGGAAGGCCAATGGGGTCAAGTTCACCGTCAGCGATCGAAAATCCTTCCGCCTCGTTCATCGGGACAATCCGGGCGTCGCCATGAGCGGTCAGATCCGGCGTATCAGCGCGCTCGGCCCATGAGCCGGGCCCAACGCCTGCGAGCAGAGGATTGCCTTCCGGCTCCATCGGATATCCAGGTGCAGGAGAAACCCGTTTGGCATTCAAAGGGCGGTCGTCGCGCTTTAAATCCGGAACCTGAACGGTCCCATGACCGTGTGGCAGAACGAACGTCTTTTTGTCTGGAACAAACAGCCACGGGTCCTTGTTGAACCTGCCTGTGACATCATCTTCTAGCGGATAGCCTTCGCGCCGGTCTTCCTGACGGATGTACCAGATCAACCCGGCGAAAAAGACCCAAAAGACATAGAGCACCACTTGGGCGACATCTATGCTGCCGACGATAGAACCGGTCATGGTCATTCCTCCTAAAACTGGTGCCGATCCGGGATCACCCGGGTATTTCGGCAAGGCCAAAGCGCCTGTCGTCTCCGCGCTCTTGCCGGTATTGGTGCCCGGCCAAGGGACCAAGAACGGCGAGACAGATGAAAAGAAGCGCGATTTCAATATGGTAGACTGCCAGATAACCGGCAGCCTCGTTGTTCATTGCAGATCCGAGCAGCCCATCCAGCGCAAGGATGTTAACGCCATTCTTGATCAGACCGCCCAGCAACAGGCTGACGCCGATGGCGGTCGCCTGGACCGCTCCCCAGGCGCCAACAAGAATGCCGCTGTCAGCGCGTTTCGAAATGCTCATGGCTGCCAGCATGGTGCAGACTGCAAAAAGACCACCGCCAAGCCCGACACCCGCGGCACCGCCGTAGAACAGCATGTCAGTCTCAAGCGGCGATGCAAAAACAATGGCAGAGAAAGCGGCAATACCGATCAAGAGGCCACGGGCGGCGATCCTGTACATGTGGGCGCCGCGGTTAAGGCTGTGCGCTGCCCAGGCAAATCCTGCCATCGTGCCAGCGGCCCAAAGCGCCGTCAGCAGCGTGGTTTGGCCGACCGTCATGCCAAGGATCTCGCCACCATAGGGCTCCAGCAGGATATCCTGCATGGAAAACGCTGCAGACCCGATCGCGACAGCAATCAACAAGCGGACGGTGCCCGGTTCGCGCCGATAGTCGGCCAAAGCCTCAAAGAACCCGGCAACTTTCCTGTCGTGAGACGTTCGGGCCGGTTTACGCGCTTCCTGCTTCCAGGCGGAAATCACGTTGAGCGCCAGGGTAAGAAGCGCTGTGCTCTGGATCACCTGAATGAGCCGTTTTGGCGAAAAGTCGGCGAGGAAGATGCTGTAGAAGATCGAAGCGGCGATCATACCCGCCAGCAGCATCACATAAAGCAGCGCAACAACACGGGGCCGCTTGTCTTGCGGAACCAGATCCGTTGCGAGCGCAAGACCCGCAGTTTGCGACATGTGCAAACCAAAGCCGGCAAAGAGAAAGGCAAGACCTGCCAGCACGGTTCCAGCCCAGGCCGGTCCAACGCTTTGGGATTCGAGCAGCAAAAGCGCGAACGGCATGAAGGCCAGCCCGCCGAACTGCAAGATGGTGCCGAACCATAGGTAAGGAACACGCCGCCAGCCGAGCACCGACTTGTAGGTATCCGAACGATAGCCGAAGAAGAGCCTCAAGGGTGCTGCCAGAACCGGGATTGCCACCACGGCAGAAACCAATGCAACGGATACCCCGAGCTCGACAATCAGAACCCGGTTGAGCGTTCCGGTCAAAAGCACCAGGACACAGCCCGCAGACACCTGGAAGAGCGCGAGGCGAAGAAGACGTGACAGCGGCACGTCCTTTGTTGCCGCGTCCGCAAACGGCATGAAGTGGACCCCGGCGGTCTGCCAGAAGCCGATCATCCTGTCTGATGCGGACTTGAACATCATGGCCGGATCACCTCCATGGCCTGGGAGGTGTAAAAACCGACTGAAATCCGGTGCGTTCGGCCGCTCGTCCAACCGGCCATATGCGGTTGATGCACGAGCTGGTCAACCAGCCGCTCCGGGTTGGCCGGATAGATGGCCGGGGCCCTGTCGGCCCGCGGAAATGCCTTGCCGATCATCAGCATGGCTTTCAGGAGATGCGAACTCGGGGCCAAAGTGAACAAAAGGCTCTTGCTGGTGCGCTCGGCAAACTGCTCGAGCACCTTCTTGGCATCCTCAGGGGCGTAGTGAATGAGAACGTCCATGGCGACGACCGCATCGAACTGTCCCAAATGCGGATCCAGCATATCCCCGCTTTTGAACGTCACGGTTCCGTGCGGATGGCCGTTGAGGCGGCTCATCTGCTCAGCGGCACGCTGGCGGGCGAAGGAAACCATCTGCGCCGACAGATCAATGCCAACCACGTCCGCCCCACGTGCGACCAATTCCATGGACAACACGCCAGAACCGCAGCCGGCGTCGAGAATGCGCCAACCGGTGAGATCCTGCGGAAGCCAGCTTGCCAAGGTTGACCGCATGTCTTCACGGCCCTGGCGCACAGTAGCCCGAATCCCGCTTACCGGCTGATCGCCGGTCAGCTTTTTCCAGGCATCGAGCGCCGTGCGATCGAAGTAATGTTCGATCTCACCGATCCGCTGTGTGTAGCTGGCCCGTGTCATATCCGGTTCAAACCTTCTTATTCAAAGCCGAGAAACTCGAAGATTTCCCGGTCTTTCATGGGTTCAGCCTGAAGTGCCTCTGTCCCAGCCCAAAGTTGCTCAGCGAGCTGGAGGTACTCATTCTGGATGGCTGCGATTTCAGGACTGTCGCCCATTTCAAAGAGCGTGCTTTTTTTGAGGCGGCTCAGGCGCACATGATCGGAGTCCGGCACGTGGGCGAGACGCTTCAGACCAACGCTCTCATTGTACCGGTCGATCTGGTCTGTTTCGCGGGACCGGTTGGCGATGACACCGCCGAGGCGCACTTCGTAGTTTTTCGCCTTCGCCTTGATTGCGGCGACGATCCGGTTCATCGCGAAGATGGAATCGAAGTCGTTGGCCGCGACAACAACCGCCCTTTCGGCATGTTGAAGTGGAGAGGCAAAACCACCGCAAACAACGTCTCCAAGGACATCGAAGATAACTACATCTGTGTCATCCAGAAGATGATGTTCCTTCAAGAGCTTGACGGTCTGACCGACCACATACCCGCCGCAGCCGGTGCCAGCTGGCGGCCCACCGGCCTCAATGCACTGAACCCCATTGAAGCCTTCGACCATATAGTCTTCCGGACGCAATTCCTCAGTGTGGAAATCGACCTGTTCCAGGATGTCGATCACGGTCGGGATCAGGCTTTTTGTTAGCGTGAAGGTGCTGTCGTGTTTCGGATCGCAGCCGATCTGCAAAACCCGCTTGCCGATCTTGGAGAAAGCCACTGACAGGTTGGAAGAGGTGGTCGACTTGCCAATGCCGCCCTTGCCGTAAATCGCAAAAACCTTGGCGCCGTCGATTTCCATCGTCGGATCAAGATGAACCTGGACACTGCCGTCTCCATCCGCGCGCTCCCGAAGTTTCTGAGCGGTTTTCGCCTCTTGTGCGGCTGTCTTCGGATGGGTGTAGATGTTCATTCGGCTGCCTCCGTTGCCAGGCCTTCCAGCCGGTCTTCCAGTTCTTCACCCGCCCGGCGCAGAGCCTCGAGCGTTTCTTCGTCCGGTTGCCAGTAGTTGCGTTCGTGCGCTTCCATGAGCCTTGCCGCGACACGTGCCGCGGAGGCCGGATTGAGATCGGCGAGCCGCCGGCGCATCGCCTCGTCGAGCACGTAGGTTTCCGTGATTTTCTGATAGACCCAGGGGTCAACACCGCCGGTTGTTGCCGACCAGCCAAAGGTGTTTGTGACATTGGCTTCGATGTGCCGCACACCCTCATAGCCATGCTGGAGCATGCCCTCGTACCATTTCGGATTGAGGGTCCGGGTCCGGGTTTCCAAAGCAACCTGCTCGTCGATGGAGCGAACCTTGCCTTCACCTTGGGTCTGATCGGAAATGTAAACGGGGAGTTCCGCGCCGCCGTTGGCCTTTGAGACAGCTTTTGAAAGCCCACCAAGCGTGTCGAAATAATGCTCGATCGTGGTGACCCCGATTTCGACCGATTCCAGGTTTTGATAGGCCATATCGACGTCCGCCAGAACAGAATCGAGAAGCTCGGTTTGTTTGCTGGTCTTGCCATTGCGGCTGATCGCGAAGCTCTTCCGATTGGTGTAGGTCTCGGCGATTTCCTCGTCATCGGTCCAGGCCGAAGACGAAATCAGCATGTTAACATTGGAACCGTATGTCCCATCAGCATTGGAAAAGACGCGGTAGGCAGCATCTTCCAAATCGCAGCCGTTGGCCTCGCAATAGGCAAGCGCGTGTTTGCGAATGAAGTTTTGCTTAACCGGCTCATCGGCGATGGCCGCAAGGTAACTTGCTTCTGCAAGCATGCTTGCCTGGATCGGCAAGAGATCGCGGAAAATACCGGACAGGGTCATCACGGCATCGATACGTGGCCGGTTCAGCTCTTGAAGCGGGATCAACTCTGCCCCGCAGACCCGGTTGTAGAAGTCCAGCCGGGGCCGCGCGCCCATGAGCGCCATGGCTTGTGCCAGCGGCGCACCGCCGGTTTTCAGATTGTCCGTGCCCCACAAAACGATCGCAACGGTCTCTGGCAGTTTGCCATCGGTCTCCAAATACCGTTCCAGAATGAGGGCCGCCTGACGTGCGCCGTCTTCAAGCGCGAACTTGCTTGGAATACCAAACGGATCAAAGCCGTGAATATTGCGGCCGGTTGGCAGGAGATCCGGCGTGCGCAACAGATCGCCGGATGGGGCTGGCGGTACGAAGCGCGCATCCAGTGCCTGTACCAGACCGTCAAGTTCCCGATTGTCTGATAAGTCCTGATCGATCTGGACGAGTTTTTGAACAACAGACTTCGCCTCTTCGTCGAGGTTCTCCGTTGCCGCAGCCAGGGCATCGCGATCGCGATTGGCAATGGCCTGACACAGCTGCGGGTCGGCAACAAAGCCTGAGTCTGTTTCGACACTCAGTGCCATCTTGGCGAGCATTTCTGAGCGCTCGGACGTGCCCATGCCGCGCCCAGCGATGTGAAGCCCATGCGGAATCAGCGCGTATTCGGTTTCGGTGATGGCCGCTACCAGATGCTGGATAAATTGGTCTTCGGAAAGCTCCGCCGTTTTCCCCGTAAAGTCGAGTTCTTCAGCTTGAACGCGGATCACGTCCAGAAGACGTTCGCGCTCCCCCCTGGCCTCAGGCGCCATGGAGCGGTACTGATCGAGACTGGCTTTCAGACTGTTCAGGCCCTTGTAGAGACCAGCTTCCGTGATCGATGGGGTCAGGTAGGAAACAAGCGTTGCCGCAGACCGGCGTTTGGCGATCGAGCCTTCGGACGGATTGTTGGCCGCATAGAAATAGAAGTTCGGCAAGGCACCGAGCAACCGGTCCGGCCAGCAGGTGCCGGACAGTCCGGTGTGTTTGCCCGGCATGAATTCCAGCGCGCCATGCGTTCCAAAATGCAGAACGGCGTCGGCAGCAAACGTTTCGCGGAGATACGTGTAGTACGCAGCAAAGGCGTGGTTCGGGGCAAATCCGCCTTCAAACAAGAGCCGCATTGGATCGCCCTCGTAGCCAAATGACGGCTGGAGAGCGATGAGCAAATTGCCGAACTGGCGGCCGAGAATGTGAATTCCGCGGCCGTTGCTCAAAATCCGTCCCGGAGCCGGTCCCCATTGGGTTTCGATCTCACTCAGGAATCTTTCCTGACGAACGTGATCATCTGCAGAAACTGTCGCATGGACGTTGGCCTCGGTGCCAAAGCGGTCCGAATTGCCCTTGAGGATCATGTCCTGAAGTGTTTGGACGTCGGCTGGCACATCGACGTCGTAGCCTTCCGCTTTCAAGCGCTTCATCGTCTCCAGAAGACTTTCAAAAACGGACAAGAAGGCCGCGGTTCCGATGTTGCCGCCGTTGGGCGGGTAATTGAACAAGGTTGCTGCGATCTTGCGATCTGAACGCGGGGTCTGGCGCAGTTTTGTCATTGCCGCGATCCGGTCGGCAAGCAGACTGACACGTTCATCATCTGGCCGCATGCAAGAACGGCCGGACGGGCATGTTCCAAGCTGGCGGGCGCAAATGCAGCTCTTGCCATTGGCGTCCGATCCGCTGCGTCCACCGATCACCATGGATCCGACGGCACCATCCAGCTCAGGAATTGCAACCATCAAAGTGGTTTCAATCGGGGTAAGCCCTTGCGTTGAGGCCTGCCATCCCTCGCGGCTCTGGAATTCCGTTACGCAGGCTGACAGATAAGGAACGTCAAGTTGCTGAAGGGTTTCTGCTGCAGCGGCAGCGTCGCTGTAGGCCGGACCACCGACAAGTGAAAAACCGGTCAACGAACACAGCGCATCGACCGTTGGCTTGCCATTGGCATCCGTCATGTAGGTTTCGATCGCGGACCGCATATCGAGGCCGGAACAGAACACCGGAACGACATTCAGTCCCCGCGCCTCTAGCGCCGAGATAACGCCGTCATAGTGACCTGTGTCACCGGACAGGATGTAAGTCCGCAGGAGCAGAATCCCGACCGTGCCACTTGCGCCTTTAACAGTTGCAAGATCGCTCTTTTGGATCGTTATACGCGGTTCGGTGCGCGGATGATAAAGCCCCATATCCGGGTAGTCACTCGGTGGCTTCGCCGTAACTGCCGAGCGCAGCTGCTTCCGTTCACCGGCGGCATATTTGCCGACCAGCAGACGGACCATGTTGGCAATGTTCTCGTCTGAAGCTGCGATCCGGTACTGCAGGGTCAGGAAATAGTTGCGGACATCCTGGGCGGTGCCGGGGATGTACTTCAGAAGCTTGGGCAGCCGGCGGAGCATCGCCATCTGGCGCTCACCTGCCGTTTTACCGCTCTCCTTGCCGCTGTTGGAGCTGCTGCCGCGCAGTTTTTTCAAAAGCGCCAGTGGCCCTTTTTGTTCGCCATTCATGCGGAAGCGGCCCATGGCCGTATACTTCATGATCGTGCCGGCAGACATGCAGCAAACCATGGCGTCACACTCAAGGTGCCGTTCTTCCAGAACGTCAGCGATCGCCTTGACGTGTTCTTCGACGAAGATCATCGAAACAACAATAATGTCGCCTGCCCGGATGGCGTCACGGCAGCGGGCCAGCTTGTCCGGATTGTCCGCCCAATCAGTTGCCGCATGCACCGTGAAAGTCAGGCCCGGCATCTCTTTTTTCAGAACCCTGCGCGCATCATCGACGGCAGCTGCGACATGATTGTCGAGCGTAACAAAGACCACCCGGATCGGGAGGTCGTTATCGGGCGAAGTGCGCTTTCGCATCGTATAACGTCTCCACGGTTATCGGGTGAATGCCATTGTCAGTGGCAAAGCTCTCAGTGTTGCGCCGCGCCTTGCCGCGCACAAAAAACGGGATTTTCTTGAGTTCCTTTTCAGCTTCATCAGTCCAGAGTGTTGCGCTTTCTGGCAAAGTGATCTGGTCTTCCGCTGAAGTACCTGCCGGGGCTGTCTGCTGGTTTGAGGCAGCTGCGGGACTGTGGGCATGCAGATGCGAGGCCGTCGCACCGTCATTGAATTCAAAGTCGTCGCGGAACATGGAAAGCAAATGCTCTTCCAGCCCCATCATCAGCGGATGAACCCAACTGTCGAAGATGACATTGGCACCTTCAAAGCCCATCTGCGGCGAATACCGCGCGGGGAAATCCTGGACATGGACGGGCGATGAAATGACAGCGCAGGGAACGCGCAGCCGCTTGGCGATGTGGCGTTCCATCTGGGTGCCGAGCACAAGTTCCGGGCGTGCTTCGATGATGGCATCTTCAACGACCAGATGATCATCAGTGATCAGCGGCTCAACGCCGTACTCCTTGGCCGCAGCCCGCACATCTCGTGCGAACTCGCGCATGTAGGTCCCAAGACCGCAGACCTCAAAGCCAAGTTCGTTCGCGGCAATCCGGGCAGCTGCGATTGCATGCGTCGCATCGCCAAAAATGAACACCCGTTTGCCGGTCAGATAGGTGCTGTCGATCGACCGGGAGTACCAGGTCAGACGGTCCTTGTTTTCTGACGGTGAGGGAACCGGCTCAAGACCGGCCAACGCGCGCGCTTCAGCAACAAACCGGCGGGTTTCAGACACGCCGATCGGCACCGTAGACAGGTGCGGCATGCCATACGCCTTTTTCAGCCAGCGGGCTGCGGTATCGGCGATTTCCGGATAAAGCACGATATTGAAGGCAGCCTCCGGCAGCCTGGCCAAATCTTCCGGACTTGCACCGAGCGGGGCGACCACCCTGACTTTCAGACCGTTTTCTTCCAGCAACACTTTGATCTCGCGGACATCGTCCCGGTTCCGGAAACCCAGGGACGTCGGGCCCAGAATGTTGCAGGTGTTGGCTGGAATGGTCTCAGGCCGCTGCCGATTGGACGCGCACGCCCGAACCAGCTGGTAGAAGGTTTCCGCCGCGCCCCAGGTTTCTTTCTTCTGGTAAGACGGCAGTTCAAGCGGCACGACCGGGATATCCAGATCCAGCGTCTTGGCAAGGCCGCCTGGATCGTCCTGAAGGAGTTCCGCGGTACACGAAGCCCCAACCAACAAGGCACGCGGCTTGAACCGGTCGACCGCATCGTGGCAGGCCGTCTTGAAAATGTCGGCGGTTGACGCGCCCAGATCGCGCGCCTGAAACGTTGTGTAGGTCACCGGAGGCCGGCTGTCCCGCCGCTCAATCATCGTGAACAAGAGATCGGCATAGGTATCGCCCTGAGGCGCGTGCAGAACGTAATGCACATCCTTCATCGAGGCGGCGACCCGCATGGCGCCCACATGAGGCGGTCCTTCGTAGGTCCACATGCTCAGCTGCATGGCGCGCCCTCCTCAAATCCGAGACCGGATTTCAAAACGGACTGGCGCCGCAGCGGGCGCACGAAGAGTTCTGCAAGATCGCCTGCCTGCTCGTAGCCCTGGATCGGTGTGAAGGCGAATTCGATCGACCACTTGGTCAGACGGCCTTCCGCCTCGAACGGATTGGCAAGCCCCATACCGCAGACAATCAAATCGGGATCGGCCGAGCGAGCCCGGTCGATCTGAAGATCAACATCCTGACCTTCCGAAATCGCGGTGCCCGGCGGGAGCAAAGCCAGTTCGCCTGCTGCATGTTCCCGGTGAAGATAGGGGCTTCCGACCTCGATGATCTCCGCTCCCGTTTCGCTGTGGAGGAAACGCGCCAGCGAAGGCTCGAGCTGAGAATCTGGGAAGAAGAACATCCTGCGTCCTTCAAGCCAAGGCAAATAGGATTGGAGCGCGGCTTTGGCGCGTTTCCGCGGCGCGGCTGTTGCCGCTTCGAACCGGTCCTCCGGTACACCAAAAGTGTCGGCGATCGCCTTTAACCAGGCCGTTGTCCCCTCTTCACCAAGCGGGAAGATGGAATTAATGCGTTCAGCGCCGCGCGATTCCAGAGCTGCGGCTGTCGCCCCCAGATAGGGTTGGGCCAGAATGAACCGGGTTTCCGGGCCGATTGACGGCATTGCTGCGCTTGAACGGCCGGGCAGAAACTGAACACCCTCAATGCCAAGCTCTTCAAACAGGCGCGCGAACTGATCCTCAACAACATCGGGAAGACATCCGGCGACAATCAGTTTGGTTTCGTTTTGCGGACCAGAGGCTGGCGCTTCGTTCACAAGAGCTGTGAGGAAATTGTCCTCGCCCTGGGTGAAAGTGGTCTCGATGCCACTGCCCGAATAACAGAGCACACGGTGTTTGGGCGCGTGGACCCGGTTCAACCGCTCAGCAGCCTTGGACAAATCGAACTTGATGACTTCCGACGGGCAAGATCCGACCAGGACCAGCATTTTGATGTCCGGCCGGCGCGCGAGCAGCTTGTCGACCACGCCGTCGAGCTCATCATGCATGTCCGCCATGCCGGCAAGATCCCGCTCTTCCATGATCGCGGTCGCAAAGCGCGGCTCTGAGAAGATCATGACCCCAGCCGCCGATTGCATCAGATGTGCACAAGTGCGGGATCCAACGATCAAAAAGAAAGCATCCTGGACCTTCCGGTGCAGCCAGATGATGGAGGTCAGGCCGCAAAAGACTTCATGCTGGCCCCGCTCCCGGATTGTCGGCCCTGTCCCGCATCCAGCAGAAAACGTCTGGTTCATTGAGAACCTCCCGCGATCTGCAAGTCGCTAACGCCGGCGGACCGGACGCCATTTTCAAGACCAGTCTTGCGGGCCGTCTGATCCAGCCGGGCGAGCCGCAGTTTCCAGACGAATTGTCCGGCATTGACCACATATGTTGCATAGGCTGCCAAGGCCAAAGCCATCAGCTGATTGGCAGTCAGAGCCTCGGTGAAAAGAGCTGCGAGATAGGCCGTGTGCAAGGCCAGAACCAACATGGAAAAGACGTCTTCCCAGAAGAACGGCCGGGCGAACAAGTAACACCCGAACACCTCTTTCTCCCAGATCGATCCGGTGATCATGATCGCATAAAGCGTAAGCGTCTTGATCACGACGGAGAGCTCGGCAGCGCCCTGCATCTCGCCTGAGATCAAAAAAACAACGATAAGAGCAAGGCTGATCAGAAAGACGACAAACTGAACGGGTGCCAGAACGCCTTGGACCAGTGTCCAAACGGTTTCATCACGGCGGCGTCTTTCTTCCTCGGTGTAAAGAAAACCGGGTTTTATCGAATTCCTGTTTCCACTCACGGACATTCAACCCTCCCCCCGAACCCGACATTGGGTTCAGCAGATGAGTGAGGGTAACGCCGCAACTGCAAAAGTGTCAACTTTGATTGACGTATATTTTTGTTTACATCACGTCAGCTGAGAGTCATGCTTAGTAGGCTCACGGTGCGAATAACAACAATAAATGCGCACGCCGGAGCATGACCCCTTTCCGTAAGGCCAGGGAGGCTGACCGCGAAATGAGGATGAACGGCACAACTGAATTGCCCGTTGAAACCGCGGACGCCCGCCGGACAGAGCCCGCCGACGGCAATATTTTTGTTTCCGACCAGGCAAATATGGTAAAGACATCCCGGCTTAACAGCGGCGAACAAGCGACGCTTCGCAACCTCATCCAAGGACCAGTAGCAGCAATGGCCGCAGAGCAATTATCTGGCCTGCTGGATGCAGGTCTTGAAACCGACATCCGCTACAAATCTGTTATCGCAGAAATGTACGAACGCATCCTGGCACCAGATGCCCGCATACAGGATCATCTTGCCTTCCTGGACGAGGAGGTCCGCTCCAGGCTCAAATCAATTGGCAACCCGGCAGCACTTCCGCCCACCGCAATGAAAGTCATGCTTTTAGAAGCGGTTGCGCGCGAACTGGGCAAGAACTGGAGCTGCGACGCAGCCAGCTTCATCGATGTCACGATCGCTTCAGCCCGGCTGCAAGCCATTGCTCAAGCTCTCACGACTGAAGCTGCGCGGAACCGTTCTGGATCGAAGGCCCCGTTCGCCGTCATCTTTCTGCCCGTTGATGAACAACACAGCCTGATGTCCCACCTCACTGGCGCCCTTTTTCAGGCACTTGGATGGCAGCAACAGGTTGTTCCGCACGAATCACTGAGTGAATTTGAGTTCGCCAAAGTGGTGACTCAAGCCGATGTTGTCTGCATTGCGTGGAGCACCACATACCTGAAAAGCAATGCAATCCAACTGATTAACGACATTAAATTGTATTCCAGCCACAAGACACTACCCATAATTGCAGGCGGTGCAGCTACTCTTGACTTTATCGACCCCCTTGTGGAAATGGGCGTCGATTGTATTTGCGATAGCGCGCTTTCAGCGGTAAAAATCGCTGAGAGTTTCTACAATTTGGAAAAAATCAATCACTTTGCCGCGCAGGAAGGCCGCGATGCAAAAAGAAGAAAAAGCAGCATCGATCGGCATTCCCAATGACCTCTCCCTCGACACATGGCGCGCTGCAAGATATCGGGGTTGGGACTGATTTGCTTGATTTGCTGGGCGCAGACGCCTTAACAGCCTTGATCGGATTGGGTGGCGATATCGTCGCATTGGTCGATGAAAAAGGTGTCGTAAACCGCCTCCATTACCGCAACTCCGATCTGGATGCGTATGGTTTGTCGGCGGTTGTCGGCAAGCCCTTGCGGGACTGCGTGACCGTGGAGTCCGTTCCGAAAATTGACGCTCTTCTTGCTCCGGCGAAAAAACGGCCAGCCCGTGGCTATCAGGTCAACCACAGCGCCAGCGGCCTTCCCGATCTTCCGGTCGCCTACACGGCCAGCAGGACTGACGACTTTCCCTTCACCATTGTTGTCGGACACGAAATGCGGCAGCAGATGCTGGACCAGCAGCGTTTGGTGGAAGCGCAGATCGCGATGGAGGCCGACTACCGCGAACTCCGGCAGGCTGAAGCGCGGTACCGGACCGTCTTCAAGATGTCCGAAACAGCCCATGTCGTACTGGACGGTGAAAAAAGAACAATTCTGGAAGCCAATACGGCAGCTGTATCTCTCTTGACCGGCGCTTCCGGCAATCTAACCGGAAAGGCGATGCGGGACCTCTTTAAGAAAGTGGACCGGGAACGTCTTGCAGATGCGATTGGCGAAGCCCGCCATAGCGGTGAACCTGTCCAGCTTGCCAACCTTCACAGCAGCGCGGGAAGTACGTTCGACGCAAAACTGCGCGCCTACCGGGAACACGGCACCACAAACCTGGTTATTACCCTGGAAAACTCCCAGGAACCGGACAGGGGTGATGCAAAACGCTCCAGCGATCAATTCAATGGCGCCCGCGTTGATTTGGAACTGCTGCCCGAAGCCGCGTTGACGATTGATGGCGAAGGCACGGTTTTGTCGGCGAATACCCTATTTCTGGACCGTGTTCATGCACCGACCCTCAACCAAGTGGTCGGACGAAATGTGTCAAGCTGGCTCGGCAAATCCACCGTCGAGTTAAGTGTTCTCTTCACCCGCGTCCGGGACGAAAAGACCCTCAGCGGGTTCTCTTCTGTTCTGACCGATACGCTCGGGGAGGGTCAGGATGTCAGTCTCTCCGCCCATTACAACAAAGAGACCGATACCACACAGCTGTTGGTTATTCCTCATGCGGCCAGCGCTGGTAAAATGACCTTGCCGCCGCCTGCGACACCAGATCAGGCCGAGGGATTTGCGAGCCTCGTTGGCAAAGTGCCCTTGAAGGAGCTGATCCGCGAGTCACTGGACGTTGTTGAGCGAATCTGCATTGAAGCCGCCCTTGACCAGACCAACAACAACCGCGCCAGCGCGGCCGAGATCCTGGGCCTCTCACGTCAAAGCCTCTACATCAAACTGCGCCGGCACGGGCTCGAAAACTACCGTCCCGGCAGTTGAAGCCTTCAAGCAATCGTCAACTCTCATTTACAGCTGCACTTTATAGCCGCGCAATGTGTCAATTTTAATTGACACTTTTTAGAGCGGCACCTAGCATGTTTGGTATGGAACTCACCCGCCAAACACCACAGGCCAACTGGCCCATGCCCGGCGCGATCGTCGCTTTACTCAAGCCGATCACCTGGTTTCCGCCGATGTGGGCCTATGCGTGCGGTGCGATCTCCACAGGTCACGGGATGGATGGGCGTTTGGGGTTCATCGTGCTCGGGATCCTGTTGGCCGGCCCGCTTTTGTGCGGCACCAGCCAGGCGGTGAACGACTGGTTCGACAGACATGTTGATGCCATCAACGAACCGGACAGGGTGATCCCGTCCGGCCGGATGCCGGGCCACTGGGGTCTTTATATCTCTATCATCATGTCGGCGCTCTCGCTTGTTGTCGCCGGGCTGATGGGCTCGTTCATTTTTGCAGCAGCGCTTCTCGGTCTTGCCTTTGCCTGGGCCTACAGTGCGCCGCCATTCCGCTTCAAGCAAAACGGCTGGCTGGGCAATGGCGTTGTGGGCTTCAGTTACGAAACCCTGCCGTGGCTAACAGCAGCGACCGCCATGACCGGCCTTGTGCCGGAAACACCAATCTGGATCGTGGCCTTGCTCTACGGCCTTGGTGCCCATGGCATCCTGACGCTGAACGATTTCAAGGCGATTGCAGGCGACAAGGAAATGGGCATCCGGACCCTTCCCGTTCTGCATGGGGAGCGATCCGCAGCTCTCATCGCATGCGCCGTCATGACCGTGGCTCAGGCGGGCGTTGTCCTAACACTCTGGATTCTTGGACTGCCGGTCTATGCCCTGGCAATCCTTATTGTTCTGCTGCTGCAGATGGTGTGCATGGTTCGCTTTGCCCGCAATCCCGTGCGATTTGCAGTTTGGTACTCGGCCATCGGTGTCGGGCTCTATGTCACGGGAATGATGATCACAGCATTTGGCCTGCGCACTCTGGTGCCAGCCATCTCATAGGCATTTTAAAAAGGGAGATCCCCATGTTCGGTCGGGGAGACGCCAATCAGCAAAACTCCACAGCTGTCAAAGGGCTGAGCTGGATCTCGATTTTGCGTCTTGGGCTGGTACAGGCGTCACTGGGCGCCATCGTGGTTCTCACCAACTCCACGCTGAACAGGGTCATGATCGTCGAGCTCGCCCTGGCAGCCGTCATTCCTGGCTTGCTCGTCGGGCTTCACTACGGCGTGCAGATCTCCAGACCCTTGTGGGGGCACCGGTCGGATATCGGAAACTCGCGAACCCAGTGGATCCTGGGCGGTTTGGCGCTTCTCGCCGTAAGTGGGACAGCAGCCGCGGCAACAACGTTCCTTTTCGAGATCAGCTTTGCGGCTGGCTTGGCAGCCGCGTTTCTTGCCTACGCGCTTATCGGGGTCGGCATCGGGGCAAGCGGCACATCCCTGCTCACGTTGATTGCGACCAAAACGGCACCGGAACGCCGGGCATCGGCAGCCACGATCACCTGGATGCTGATGATTGCAGGCATCGTGGTGACTTCAATTGTCACTGGCATCAACCTTGAACCTTATTCGCATCTCCGGCTTGTTACGGTCACCGCCCTCACCGGTGTTGCCGTTCTGGTTCTGTCGGCCATCGCAGTTGCCGGAATTGAGCGCAAACCGACCATGGTGGGCGAGATTGGCCGCGAGAAGCCGGGCAGTTTCCGCGAAAGTGTCCGCGAAGTCTGGAGCGATCCGGAAGCGCGCCTTTTGACCGTGTTCATCTTCCTGTCGATGCTGGCCTATTCCACACAAGACCTGATCCTGGAACCGTTTGCCGGCTTGTTGTTCGGCATGTCTCCGGGCGAGACAACAAAGCTGTCCGGGACTCAGCACGGCGGTATCTTTGCAGGCATGGCACTTGTCGGGATCGCCGGATGGCTGTTTTCAAAACGCAAGCCCGGCCTGATGAAGATGTTCATCGTCACCGGCTGTGTTGGTTCGGGCGTGGCGCTCGCCTGTCTCGCGGTCTCGGCATCCTTTGCACCGGCCTGGCCGCTTGAGGCAAACATCTTCGTCCTCGGTTTCATGAATGGCGCGTTCGCAGTTGCGGCCATTGGCACCATGATGATCCTCGCTGGCGCCGGAAAAAAAGCCAACGAAGGCATGCGGATGGGCGTTTGGGGCGCAGCTCAGGCCATCTCTTTCGGCCTTGGAGGACTGGCCGGAACGATTGCTCTGACCCTCGGGCGATGGGCGACGGCCCAGGACAGCACCGCTTTTGCAATCGTCTTTTCAATGGAAGCCGTCTTGTTCCTCATGTCCGCAGCCATCGCGTTGCGGATCGGCGGCGGCCAAGTTGCCAAACCTCGTTTGCCCGTACACCGGGAACCATCGGCAGTGCCCGCCGAATAGGCGCAAAACCTCACACCAGGGAGCCTGCAATGAAATCGAATTTTGATGTTGCTGTCATTGGAGGCGGTCCTTGTGGTGCGATCGCTGCAGAGCGCTTGGCGCGATCCGGTCATTCTGTTGTTCTGGTCGACCCGGACAACAAGATCAAACCCTGTGGCGGGGCGGTCCCGTCCCGCGCCCTGAAAGACTTTGAGATCTCTGAAGACCTGCTGGTTGCCCGGGCCAATGCGGCGCGTGTCATTGCCCCGTCGGGGAATGCGGTGGAAATGCGCATTGGCGATATTGGATTTGTCGGCATGGTCGATCGGGAGACCTTCGATCCATACCTACGCGCCCGAGCTGAACAGGCGGGTGCCCGATTTATCCGGGGCAAGCTGGCTGGCATGGACACAGCGTCGAATGGAAGCCTGGACCTGAAAGTGGACGGGACCGATCCAGAGAATCCTGGAACAACGGAATACCTCAATGCGCGCATGGTAATTGGTGCCGATGGCGCAAATTCCGCTGTCAGGCGGTTGATGTTCCCCGCGAAGAAGAAGCCGCCTTACGTATTTGCCTATCACGAGATCGTTGAAAGCCCGGAGGCTCCGGACCCAGACGCCTTCCAGCGCGACCGCTGCGATGTTGTCTATGATGGCCGGATTTCTCCGGACTTCTATGGCTGGGTCTTCCCGCATGGGGGACAAACGTCCGTCGGCTGCGGCTCCGCGGTCAAGGGGCATAACCTCAGGGATGCCACCTCCGACTTGCGCGACCGTGCCGGGTTAACCGGACAACGGACGATCCGGCGCGAAGGGGCTCCGCTGCCCCTCAAACCAATGCGGCGGTGGGACAACGGACAGAATGTCCTTCTTGCCGGCGATGCCGCAGGCACCGTTGCCCCATCATCTGGCGAAGGCATCTACTACGCTATGCTGTGCGGCAACCTGAGTGCCGATGCCGTTGCTGAGTGTCTTGCGACAGGCCAAGCATCCGCTTTGCGCCAAGCCCGGCGCCGGTTCATGGCGGAGCATGGCCGTATCTTTTTCATTCTTGGCATCATGCAGGCGGTCTGGTACCGCAGTGATGGTTTGCGGGAGCGGTTTGTGACGATGTGCGCCGATCCGGACGTCCAGCGCCTGACCTGGGAATCGTATCTCAACAAGCGATTGGTCCGCCGCGATCCGCTCGGCCATATCCGGGTCTTCTTCAAAGACCTCGCACAACTTGCAGGCCTGCCGGCCAGCCAGAAATGAACCTGCTTTTGACGTGGCTGCAGTCCGGATGGTTGCCGTTCGGCGCAGTTCTGTTTCTTTGGATAGAGTTCGCAGTTCTTTGCAGGCTTTCGAACGCACCTGGCGAACGCTTCAAGTTGTTGCTCGCCAATGTCCTAGCGGGAAGCTGCCTGATGGCCGCGCTTGGGTTTGCCCTGCGCGGCGATGCCCTCTTTCTTGTGCTGTCGTTTCTAAGCCTCGCACTGATCGCCCATATATGGGACCTGATCACGCGATTACGTGTTTAGACTCCCGGGTTCAGCTGCTGGACCGAGCGGTTAAGGAGTCCGGCAGTTGTCACCCAGGCAAGATAAGGCACGAAAAGCAGCGCTGCGATCGGTGAAACAGGCCAAGCAGTGACAATAAACCCTGCAATTGCGAGCCATAGAAGACCGACATCAACAAGCGCCAGATCCATGCGCCGCATTCCGAAAAACAACCATGACCAGGCTGCATTCAGCACGATCTGCAAGGCCCAGAATAGGATTGGCAACGACCAACCAACCTTGGACCAGATACTCCAGCCAGCATAGGCGATCATGATGTAAAGAAGTGTCCAGACCACCGGGAAAGCCCAGTTTGGCGGTGTCCAGCTTGGCTTTTGCAGCTCCTCGTACCACGGTCCTGGTTTGAACACAGCACCGCTGGCCGCAGCCAGAAAAACGACACCAATAAAAACTGCGATGGCCATCAAAGGCTCCGTTCCGGGGGATTAGGCCCTGCAATAGATTGAAACGCGGGTTCCGCAATGAAGATCTGCGGAGCATTTGCGAACTGTCACACTGGATTAAAGGGCACCTGGCAGGAAAACAAGCCCACCGCCGCTTTGCTCATGATAGCCCAAAAACGTGCCGTGACCCGCGTAAACTGTCAACTTTGACGACATATTTCCGAACCCGATGTGTAAAAAAAAGTTTACACATCTATCAAGATCCCCGAGAATACCCTAACGACATCAGTGTCTACTGGTCGTACGTGAAGCTGGTCACAGCTTGGCAACACCAGAGAGACGGAACCATGCGGTGGAGGAAACGCAATGAGCTCCAACTCCAACAGGACATCCGCAACCCCATTGCTGGATACCATCCACACTCCAGGAGACCTGAAAAGCCTCAGTGACGGTGAACTCGCCCAACTTGCTGATGAACTTCGGACAGATGTTATTGATATCGTGTCAGAAACCGGTGGCCATCTGGGATCTGGTCTTGGCGTTGTCGAACTCACAGTCGCCATCCACGCCGTGTTCGACACGCCGGACGACACCCTGATCTGGGACGTAAGCCACCAGTGCTACCCGCACAAAGTCCTGACCGGCCGGCGTGATAGAATGCGGACCTTGCGCAAAAAGGACGGCCTTTCCGGTTTCACAAAACGCAGCGAAAGTCCGTACGATCCATTCGGCGCTGCCCACTCGTCCACATCGATCTCTGCCGGGCTTGGATTTGCCGTTGCCCGGGATCTTGAAGGCAAGGACGGTCATGTCGTCTGTGTCATTGGCGACGGTGCGATGACAGCCGGGATGGCCTATGAAGGGTTCAACAACGCCGGCCACCTCAACAGCCGCATGATCGTCATCCTGAACGACAACAACATGTCGATTTCCCCGCCGACAGGCGCATTATCGGATCATCTCAACACCCTCGCCCAGTCCGACACAGTCCAGCGGGAACGCAGCTTCTTTGAGAATATGGGATTTGCCTATCATGGTCCCGTCGACGGGCATGATGTTCCAACTCTCTTGGAGACATTGCGCCAGTTGAAAGAAGACGGCACGGGCCCTGTCGTCTTGCATGCTATCACCCGCAAGGGGGCTGGCTATGTGCATGCAGAAGCGGCAAGCGATAAATATCATGGTGTTTCGAAGTTCGACGTTCCGTCTGGAAAACAGTCCAAGTCGGCTCCCAAGGCACCGAGTTACACCAAGGTCTTTGCCAACGCTTTGATTGAGGAAGCCCGGCAAGATGACCGGGTTATCGCCATCACCGCAGCCATGGCGGAGGGAACTGGCGTTGACCTGTTTGGAAAACAATTTCCGGATCGCAGTTTCGATGTCGGGATCGCCGAGCAACATGCAGTGACCTTTGCCGGAGGGCTTGCCGCCAGCGGTATGCGGCCGTTCTGCGCGATCTATTCCACTTTCCTGCAGCGCGGCTATGATCAGGTCGTTCATGACATCGCCCTGCAAAACCTTCCCGTTCGCTTTGCCATTGATCGTGCAGGTCTTGTCGGCGCCGACGGCGCGACCCACGCAGGAGCCTTTGATATCGGTTTCCTGGCAAATTTGCCGAACTTCACGGTCATGGCCGCCGCTGACGAAGCGGAACTGGTCAACATGGTCAAGACAGCGACCGAACACGAAATTGGCCCCATTGCTTTCCGGTACCCGCGCGGTGAAGGAACGGGCGCACAACTTCCCGTTCAACCGGTTGCCCTGCCGATCGGAAAGGGCCGGATCGTCGACATCGGGCACACAGCCGCGCTGTTGTCTTTCGGTGGACGGTTGGAGCAATGCCTGGAAGCCCGAGCGCTTTTGTCCGCACTCGGCATCTCCGTCACGGTCGCCGATGCCCGCTTTGCCAAACCACTCGACACGGAGCTGATTGAGGACCTTGTTGAGACCCATGAGTTGCTGGTGACAGTCGAAGAAGGCGCGACCGGCGGCTTTGGGGCCCTGGTTTTGCATCACCTTGCAGATCAAGGCTTGCTGGATGGACGTTGCGGCGTGCGAACGATGACTCTGCCCGGTACATTCATTTCGCAAGCATCACCTTGGGAAATGTATAATGAAGCCGGGCTGAATGCGCGCCAGATCGCCGATCTCGTGCGTGTGACCCTGTCACGCATGGGTCACGGGTCACGGGCAACACTCGGAGGCGGGACCACACGAATACAAGATCGCCCCTTGTGGACGCACCACGCGGAGGACCGTTGAAGACGGGCAAAGATAATTTCAAAAACGAGTAGGTGATCTCAATTGGCGGATCAAGGCTTGTATAGTACGCTTTATTGCTTGGAGGAGCTTGATCGCCTAGGCCGAGACATCGGGAGGGGGAATTGGCCTATAAAGACGACAGCGGGCAGCAGACGGAAAAAAACAAGATACCGTCAGAACTCGCTAACAACGGCCAAACGTTAACGGCAGCCGATACTGCCAATTTGTCCCTGCAGGATCTCACAGTTCTGGAGATGTCTGTGCGTGGGCAAGTGTCTGGTTTGGTCGGAGCACTTCATCCAAACGCCGAAAAATTGATCTTGAACGGGAGCACGGTTTCGGATCTCGATCTTCGCTTGAATCCCGAACTGGATGAGCGGGCACGTCAGATGCCGTCCATGGATGTCGCGATTTCCTACCGCGTTCCGTTCCTGAAATCACTTATCGACCCGGACCCCCGCCATCACCGGGATCTGATCGAGGAACTTGTCCAAACCAATATCCCGCTTCAGACACTGGCTATTCACCTACTCTGCCCGATTGCAACCGAACTCGGAAACTACTGGTGCACCGATGATGCCGATTTCATGCAGGTTGCCGTGGCTTCAACTCGGTTGAGTAACATCGTCAATCATCTGACCCATGCCGGTCCCCAGCCATCCGTACCAACGTCGGCCAAACGGATCTTGCTGGCGCGGTCCCACGGAACCAAACATACGCTCGGCGTGAACCTGGTCAGAATGTGTTTCCGCGACCTCGGATGGATTGTCGATGGCGGCGCCGATATGGAAATCGGGGACACGATGTACATGCGGTTGTCCGCTGGGCCGTATGACATGCTTGGTTTGTCGATCGGACGTCTCGAAGAGGCAAATGACTGCATGGAAGCCATTCAACGGTGCCGGTCGGAAGCCGCGACCGGCAATACCAAGATCGTCATTGGCGGTGCTGCTGTCCTGACGCATCCGGACAGCTTCCAGAACATGGGAGCTGATATCGTCGCTCTCTCGGCTTTGGAAGCCATCACGTTGGCCGAACAAGCCGTTGGATGATCTCGTCCTGAATTGAAAAAAGCCATTGCTTCACCCAACGGTAGCTTTGCCACCTAAAGGCCTGCTTGGCGACTCAAACGTTGCCAGGTAACCAAAACGTCCCAAACCAAAACTCTCAGCGCCTCTAAAATGTCCCTTTTGTTCTCAAAAGGGAGAGGCTCTGCCGTCTAACAGGTTTTACACGCTGCAGGCATGACAGATGTCGGACACCCAAGAAAAAGAACAGAAAAGAGACCCATCGGTGACACCCGGTTTCACAGACGGCAAAGGCCCAGCAACCAAAATCATCAAGATGTGCCTTGGCCTCGAACCGCATGGCGAGCAGGAGGTCATTGAACTCGGCCATGCGCTTTACCGGCAGTGGGAGCAGTTTTATCGGCCTACCAGCGGGTCTGTTGCGAAAACCCCGGACGAGATCCGGCAAATTACAAACCGCATGCGCGATTTCCTAACGAGCCTCAGAGTTTTTCAGTCACATGGCGCACTCCCGCACCCCGAGGACCCCGATCCTGGCACCCCCTACCCGGCTTTGAGCCTGGGCCTGATTAATCAGTGGTGGCATGGCATCGGCGACTGGAAGGCATAAAAAAGGGGCGGCAGAGATATCTGCCGCCCTTTTCGTATTTGATCTGTCTGCCGGCAAACCGGCTGCCTGAGTGTCTCTCTCGCTTAAAAGTGGACTGACTTTGAATCCAGCGGCTTCTGCAGCGGCGGAGCGAACTTGGTCAGATTGATGCCTTCAACCGCTTCCTTGTACTCGTCAATGCTCGGCGTGCGGCCGAGGATGGCGGACAGGACGACGACTGGTGTGGAGGCCAGCAAGCTTTCGCCTTTCTTGTCTGCAGCATCCTCAACGACGCGGCCCTTGAAGAGGCGTGTGGATGTGGCCAGAACCGTGTCGCCCTTGGCTGCCTTTTCCTGGTTGCCCATGCAAAGGTTGCAGCCCGGACGTTCCAAATAGAGGATGTTCTCGTATTCGGTCCGGGCGGTTGCCTTCGGTGCTGCATCGTCAAACTCGAAACCGGAGTATTTCTGCAGGACGTCCCAGTCGCCCTCTTCCTTCAACTCGTCGATGATGTTGTAGGTCGGCGCCGCGACCACAAGCGGGGCCTTGAACTCGACCTTGCCTTTCGCCTTTTCCAGGTTCTTAAGCATTCCGGCGACGATCTTCATGTCGCCCTTGTGCACCATGCAGGAGCCGACGAAGCCGAGATCAACCTTTTTCTCGCCGCCATAGTAGGACACCGGGCGGATCGTGTCGTGGGTGTAGCGGCGGGAGACGTCTTCGTTGTTGACGTCCGGATCGGCGATCATCGGCTCGTTGATTTCATCCAGGTCGACAACGACTTCCGCAAAGTACTTCGCATCTGCATCCGGCGTCAGGGCCGGCTTTTCGCCGGACTTGATTTCGGCAATGCGCTTGTCGGCCTTGTCGATCAGGCCCTGCAGGACCTGTTTCTCATTGTCCATGCCCTTGTCGATCATGGTCTGGATGCGGGATTTCGCCAGCTCCAGCGAGCCGATCAGCGTCTCGTCATTGGAGATACAGATGGAGGCTTTTGCCTTCATTTCCGCGGTCCAGTCGGTGAACGTAAAGGCCTGGTCGGCCAGCAGCGTGCCGATATGCACCTCGATGATGCGGCCCTGGAACACGTTGTCGCCATGCTGCTTCAGCATTTGCGCCTGGGTCGCGTGCACCACATCACGGAAGTCCATGTGATCGGCCATGGTGCCCTTAAAGGTCACCTTGACGCTTTCCGGCACCGGCATGGTGGCTTCGCCGGTCGCAAGCGCCAGTGCCACGGTGCCGGAGTCCGCACCGAAGGCAACGCCCTTGGACATGCGGGTGTGGCTGTCACCGCCGATGATGATGTCCCAGTCATCCACGGTGATGTCGTTCAACACCTTGTGGATCACGTCCGTCATGGCGTGGTACTCGCCCTTCGGATCGCGGGCGGTGATCAAACCGAAGTTGTTCATGAACTTCATGAGTTTCGGAATGTTCGCCTGGGCCTTCAGGTCCCAGACGGACGCCGTGTGGCAGCCCGACTGGTAGGCGCCGTCGACAGTCGGCGAAATGACGGTTGCCGCCATCGCTTCAAGTTCCTGCGAAGTCATGAGGCCGGTCGTGTCCTGCGACCCGACGATGTTGACCATCACGCGCACATCCGATCCGGCATGGAGCGTCTTGCCCGGGGTCGAGCCAACGGCATTGCGGTTGAAGATTTTTTCAACAGCTGTCAGGCCCTGGCCTTCGTGGGAGACTTCCTTGGACGGGGCAAACACCTGCGGGGCTTCAACACCCAGGGTTTCGGCGGCAAATGTCTGCAGCTTCTTGCCGAAGACGATGGCATAGGAGCTGCCAGCCTTCATGAACTCGACCTTTTGCGGCGTGAAGGCAGACGAGACATCGGTGTGCTCTTCACTGCCGTCTTCACTCAAGAGTTTCATTGTCTTCGTGTTGATCTTGAAGACCGTGCCTGTCTCGACGGAGTATTTTTGTTCCAGAACAGGGCTGTCGTCATTGTTGAGGATCGGCTTGCCATCCGGGCCGAGCTTCTTGACCCAGTTTTTGAGATCAATCCCGATGCCACCGGTCACACCGACGGTGGTGAGAAAAATCGGGGAAATGCCGTTGGTGCCTGCAACGACTGGCGCGAAATTGACGAACGGCACATAGGGGCTGGCTGGCTTGCCGGTCCAAAGCGCGACGTTGTTGACGCCGGACATGCGGGACGAGCCGACACCCATGGTGCCTTTTTCAGCGACGAGCATCACGCGCTTGTCCGGGTGCTGCAGCTTGAGGGCCTCAATTTCCTTCTGCGCGGCTTCGGAGATCATGCACTTGCCGTGCAGCTCGCGGTCCGAGCGAGAGTGCGCCTGATTGCCCGGCGAGAGAAGGTCGGTGGAGATATCGCCTTCTGCGGCGACATAACTGACAACCTTGATCTCTTCCTCAATCTCCGGGAGCTTGTTGAAGAACTCGGCTTTTGCGTAGCTTTCCAGAACGTCCTTGGCAATTTCATTACCGGCGTCATAGGCAGCCTTCAGCCGGTTGGTGTCGGCTTCATATAGGAACACCTGGGTCTTCAGAACGTCTGCAGCGTCCTTGGCAATCGCCGTGTCTCCGCCGAGCGCCAGGTCCAACAAAGCTTCGACGGACGGCCCGCCTTTCATGTGCGACAGCAGCTCTAAAGCAAAGGCCGGTGTAATCTCCTCAACCACGGACTGGCCGAGGATGATCTCCTTCAGAAACTTCGCCTTTTCGCCGGCTGCGCTCGTCGTTCCTGGCAGCGTGTTGTAGATGAAGAATTTGAGCGAGTCGTCGCGGTGTTCGTTGCCAGCATCCTTGATCTGCGTGATCAGCTCGGCAACCAGAGCTCCGTCTTCGATTGGCTTGGGATGCAAGCCCTGCTCTTTGCGCGTTTCGATCTCGGCGAGATATTCAGTGTAGAGACTCATAAGGACCCCGGCGTCTTGAAGTTGGATATCGCTTAGTCGCCGGGTCGCACATTTGCTGGCTCGCCGGGTAAGCTCGCTGCGCACTACATAATTCAGTATACAATGGTATGCAATATTGTTCGCTGAATTAATTGCGGTTCGATTGCTTCTTAACCGCACACCACTGAGCAAGTCTTAATGGTCCCTCGAATTCATGCCCCTACCGCGGCCGCCTGCCGCGTGATGCTTTCAGGTGCGGCGCCCAACTCCCGCAATCCTCAAAGCCATTCTAACTTAGCATTTTTTCATGGCCAACGGAATGAAACCCGTTCCGAAGGGTTGTTCCAGTAGGGCGTGCATAAATCTGGATGTGGTGGACTCCAGACTGGGGGACGAGCGGTATGTTGCTCCGTACCGAAGGCCATTGCCTTGCGATTTTTCTTGCAAGGCCGCGACACAAACCAATGACACCAGCCAGCTCGCAGCCCAGCGCTGCGATTGCCGTTTACGCGTGCGATCCACGTCCGCTCACCTCACCATTCCAAAGCAACAGCAGTTCATCGCATTCGACCAAACGCCGCGTGCACTGGCGTTTTGACGATACCGCACGTTCCGTCCCATCCAACAATAAAATAAGGAGCCTGAGATGCCTCGGTCCAACCAAGATCAACGCCGCGATCAGCAAAACCCGGATCAGCCACAAAACCAGCAAAGCGCGCCAAGCACTTTGGCGCAGATTCAGGCAAACCTTGTCGCGGCTCTTGAAACCCGGTCCATTGACGGATCCTCCAGTCATGAGACCAACATCGACTGGGGATCTGTCGGCCAGCAAATGCTGCGGCTAACAGATGCGAACTATACAGACGGCATCGGCTCCGTCGCAACTGACCTTCCAAACGCGCGCGCGATCAGCAACGCCGTTGCGCAGCAAACTGAAGATATGCCCAATTCGTTTGGCCTGAGTGACATGTTCTGGGTCTGGGGCCAATTCATCGATCATGACATCACACTGACCGGCAGCGAGGGATTTGAATTCGCGCCGGTTGTTGTCCCTGCTGGCGACAGCGACTTTGACCCAAGCGGAACGGGTGAAGCGGTCATACCGTTTACACGCGCGGGATTTGTTGATGGAACCGGAGCCACGTCTGCCAGGCAATACAGCAACGAAATCACCGCATTTATCGATGCCTCCATGGTCTACGGATCAGATGCCGAAACTGCCGCCGCGCTGCGCGGGGACGGTGGAACGTTGCTCCTGACAGACAACAATCTCCTCATTGAACCGGAAACAGGTGGCGTGTTGGCCGGCGAGGTGCGCGCAGCGGAAAATGTCGCTCTGACATCCATGCACACTCTGTTTGCCCGCGAGCATAACCTCTGGGTGGACCGGCTGGCCCGCCAGGACCCAAGAATGAATTCAGATGAGCTTTACGATGCCGCACGCATCATCATTGAAGCTGAAATCCAGGCAATCACCTATAACGAGTTTTTGCCGCTCCTCTTGGGAGAGGATGCAATCACGGACTACGCCGGGTACAATCCAGATATCAATCCTGGCATTTCGGTCGAATTTGCAACTGCGGCTTTCCGCTTTGGCCACAGCCTGTTGTCTTCCAGCATTCAAAGGTTGGACCGGGATGGCGATACAATCGCTGCCGGAAATCTCTCTTTGAGTGAAGCGTTTTTCAACCCGTCGGAGATTGCAGAGAATGGGGGCATCGACCCCCTTCTGCGCGGACTTGCAGACGGTATGGCGCAAGAGTTGGATACGCACATTGTGGAGGATGTGCGCTCCTTCCTGTTTGGCGCTCCAGGCTCTGGCGGGCTTGACCTCGCCGCCTTGAACATCGAACGCGGCCGGGATCTTGGGGTCGCCAGCTACAATGATCTGCGCGAGGCCCTCGGCTTGCAACGCGCAACAGACTTCTCGGATATAACATCGGATGCCACATTGGCCGCACAACTGGCCGACGTTTACGGATCCGTCGATAAGGTCGATGCCTGGATCGGCGGACTTGCCGAGGACCCTTCAGGCAGCGGCATCGTCGGAGAATTGTTCGCGACGATCCTCCTTGATCAGTTTTTGCGGTTGCGCGACGGCGATCCTTTCTGGAGCCAGGGCCTGGATCTTCCTCAGGCTCAGATTGAGGCTCTGTGGTCCACCACGCTGGCCGACGTGATCGAGCGCAACACGGACATCCGGTCCATCCAGGACAACGTGATGCTGGCTTACGACCGCCTCGGCGGGACCAACAGGGATGATGCTTTGGTCGGTTCGGAAGAGAGAGACCTGATCCTGGGCAATCGCGGCAATGACATTTTGGACGGCGCCGGCGGAGACGATCAATTGGAGGGACAGGACGAAAACGATGTCCTGTTCGGCCAGGCCGGAAACGACCTACTTTATGGCGGCGATGGCAATGACGTGCTGGTCGGCGGCACGGGCAACGACACCCTCAATGGAGGGCGCGGCAGTGACGCCTTTGTTTTTGACGGAGCCTCCGGATCGGACACAATAACTGATTTCAGCACCAGTAACCGCAACGGTGACATCCTTCAGATCGGGGTCGCAGGTTTCTCGTCATCTGCAGAAATCCTGGCCCTCGCCGCGAACACCGATGCCGGGGTCGTTTTCCGTTTCTCAGACAGCCTGTCGATCACCCTGCTTGGCGTTTCCGTTTCACAGTTGGACGTGTCGGATATTCAGATCATCTGATTGCAAAGACCTGATGGGCGTCTTGTGGCAATCTGATCGGCGCAGAGACCCGACAGCCGTTACAGCAAATCGCGTTTAAGCGGACTCAGGTTTCGCTGCCTCTCGGTAGCGCCTCGAACGCGAAACCTGAAACATTCTGAATTCGATTAAACGCGAGGCGCTCTAAAGCAGGCTGTCGGGGATCTTCTGTTCTGCGGCCGTGTTCGCCCGCCGGAAGATGAGCGTCACCAAGGTCGACGTGATCACGATGAACAGGGAATAGAGCGCCGCCACGGCCATGATCCCCTGCTGCTCGTCGCTTGGGAAAGTCAGGGCGATGATGGCGACAGCCAGCGGTCCATTCTGAATGCCGGTCTCCAAGGCGATTGTCCGAATATTGCGCGGATGGAGCTTCAAGGACCGTGCGAAGAGATAGCCGACCAATATCCCGAAGACACCGAGCATGATCGCTGCGAAATAGGTCGCCGGTGTGGTTGTCAGAAGGAATTGCCAGTTCCGCGGGATCCAAGAGATCGCGATGAAGGCGATAAAGAACAAGGCCAAGGCCGATCCGAAGAACTCCGTCACCGCTCCGATATTTGCACTGATTTTGCGCAAACCCATGCCGATCGCGACAGGGACCAACAGGATCAAAAGGGTTGCGATGATGTTTTCCCGCGGGATTTCCAGATCCAGCGCCGTGGCGTAGATCACAAGGACAATCGGAATAAGTATGACGCCGAACACGGTCGAGGTCACCGTCATGAGTACGGAGAGTGCCAGATTGCCTTTGGAGAAATAGGCAAAAATGTTCGATGTTGTGCCTCCCGGCATGCAGGACATGATCAACAGCCCGATTGCAATCGGCTCGGGCAATGCCAAAGCCAGTGTCATCAGGAAGCCGATGAACGGCATAAAGCCATATTGCGAGACGACACCAACGGCGAGACCATAGGGTCGGCGCAGTGCCAGATAGAAGTCGCGCGGGGTCAGGGACGCGCCCATTCCCAGCATGATGACAAAGATCATGGCCGCCAGAAGCGCCTGTTCAAATGCTCCGACCATGGATTATTACTCCGCCGCCTGCAGCTCTTCTGCGCGCAGGTCTTTTCTGAGGATCTTGCCAACGTTTGATTTGGGCAGGTCGTCCCGGATCTCAACCCGTTTGGGCACCTTGTAGGCTGTCAGGTGCTCCTTGCAATGAACCCGGATCGCCTCTTTGGTCAGGCTCTTGTCGTTCAGAACAACATAGGCCTTCACCGCTTCTCCAGTGGTGTCATCCGGAACGCCAATTACGGCAGCTTCGAAGATGCCCGGATGCAAGGCAAGGCAGTCTTCGACCTCGTTCGGGTACACATTGAAGCCCGACACGACAATCATGTCCTTCTTCCGGTCAACGATGTAGAAGTACCCATCCGGCTCCATCACGCCGATATCACCTGTCAGAAACCAACCATCTCGCATGACGATCGCGGTCTCTTCTGGCTTGTTCCAATATCCAGCCATGACCTGTGGGCCTTTGGCAGCGATTTCTCCGCGCTCGCCCTGCGGCACCGGGTTACCGTCATCGTCCACACAGCGCAACAAGGTGGACGGCAGCGGTATCCCGATTGAACCGTCCCGCGTCTTGCCGATTGGGTTGAAACTGAGAACAGGTGAGGTTTCGGTCAGCCCGTAGCCCTGCAGCACCGGCCGGCCTGTCACCTCTTCCCATCTCCGAGCAACATCTGCCTGCAAGGCCATGCCGCCGGCAGAGGAAAACTTCAGATATTTTGGCGGGCTGTCGAGAAACCAAGTTTCGTTGCACAGACCGTTGAACAAGGTGTTCACCCCGCTCATCCAGGTGATCTTGTAATTCTCAAACGCGCGTTTGAGATTGGTCAGCGGCCGGGGATTTGGGATCAGAATATTCCGCGATCCGATCCAATAAAAGGCAAGCAAATTCAGCGTGAACGCGAAGATATGGTAAAGCGGAAGGGCTGTCAGAGCGACCTCCTCACCTCGTTGCACCGCCGGACACATCTCCAGCGATTGCTCCATGTTCATTAGCAGGTTCTTGTGGGTGAGCATCGCGCCCTTCGCAACACCCGTCGTCCCGCCGGTGTATTGCAAGCAGGCCACATCGTCGGGCTCGACAGACTGGTGATAGGCATCAACTTCGACATGGTCGCGGGTTTTGTGGTCCCGCCCCGCGGCGAGCGCTTCCGGAAAACGGATATGCGGGACTTCGATCGGTTTGACCGACCGGTCCCAGTATTTTTGCACCAATCCGATGATGCCGCGCGGCAATGAAGGCAAAAACTCCGCAACCCGCGTGACGATAATGTTGGGGATCGGATGTCCCTTTGTTGCAGCCGGGATCTTGTCGGCAAACATATCGACAATCACCAGCGCATGCGGTTCCGCATCCTGGAACTGGCGCGCCATCTCTTCTGCCGTGTAGAGCGGATTGACGTTCACCAGGACACAGCCGGCCTTGAAGACCCCAAAGGCAGCAATTGGAAACGACAGGCCATTCGGCATCTGCAATGCCACGCGGTCGCCCTGTGCAAGTCCTGCCACCTCCCGAAGATAGACCGCAAAGGCGTCTGACATTTCATCGACCTGCTCGAAGGTCAAAGTGCCGTTCATGCCGTTGTGCATGCAGGTCGTGAAGGCCGGGGCAGACTTGTAAGTGTCTGCTGCAGACCGGATCAAATCACTGATCGTGCGGTAGGATGCGGCGTCTATATCGGACCGCACATCGGGGCCATAAAACGCGGTCCACGGACGATCGATTGATGTCATTGCTTCCTCCCGGCATCACCAGCCTGCTCCTCAAACAACCTTCAGTTGCCTCCTCAAGCAGTAAAGATTGCGCCTAAACCATAGATGCGGGACGGCCTCAGTAAAACCCCGTGACGCAAGGGCATAGGCAAAGTTTTTTATTGGGAGAACTGACGAATGACACAAGTCTTCAATTGACAGAGCCGAACAGCGAACAATGTCGCCTCCCGAATAAAAGCATTGGGAGGCGGGCAGGTGCTGTTTAACAAGCGCGTTATTTCAAGCGTGAAAGAAATTGACCGACCGGTCCGTCAGCGCGCACCAATCCAGAACGGCTGATCCTTGGTGGCGTTCCGGTACCAAGCCACTATCGCGCGCCGTTCACTCTCTTCCATATGAGACACATTGGCCGGCGGCATGGCGTTGGTCACGCCGGCCTGCAGGTAAACCTGCTTGGCCGAGCGCACGACATCTGCTTCCGTCTCAAGAAGCACATCTTTCGGTGCCCAGTGGATCCCCTCGTAGAAGGGCTCCCGGGCATGGCACATGGCACAGCGCCCGGGCACGATCGCCATCACCTCTTCAAACCCTTCGGCATTGGCAAAGACCTGCTCGGTCTTCGTCAGCGGACGCGCTTCGGACGCCTCATAAGTGTCGTGCTGAAGCGGAGCCATCGACAGCCAGATAACACCGAGGAACAGAAGCGCGGTTACCAGCCATGTCCAGGTCGGATTGCCGGTTCCGGCATGGTTGGAGTTGAAGTAGTGCCGGATGGTGACGCCCATCAGGAAGACAAGCGCTGCGATCACCCAGTTGTACTCCGAGGCAAACGCCAATGGGTAGTGATTGGACAGCATCAGGAAGATGACCGGCAGGGTCAGGTAGTTGTTGTGCGTGGACCGCAGCTTGGCAATCTTGCCGTATTTCGGATCAGGCGTCCGTCCCGCCTTCAAGTCCGCGACGACAATTTTCTGGTTCGGAATGATGATGAAGAAGACATTCGCCGACATGATGGTCGCCGTGAACGCACCAAGGTGCAGCATAGTGGCCCGGCCGGTGAAGACCAGATTGTAGCCATATCCCATGACGACCAGCAGCGCGAACAGGAGAACCATCAATAGGGTCGGGTTGTCGCCAAGCTTCGACTTGCAGAGGAAGTCATAGACAAGCCAGCCGATCGACAGGGATGCTGCGGAGATCAAGATGCCCTGCCAAAGCGCAAGGTCCGCTTTTGCCGGATCGATCAGATAGAGTTCGCCGCCGACCCAGTAGACCATCATCAAGAGAGCAGCGCCGGACAACCAGGTCGCATAACTCTCCCATTTGAACCAGATCAGATGTTCCGGCATGTTGGCGGGCGCAACCAGGTATTTCTGGATATGGTAGAAGCCGCCGCCGTGGACCTGCCATTCTTCGCCATGCGCGCCGACAGGCAAATGCGGCACTTTTCTAAGGCCCAGATCAAGCGCAATGAAGTAAAACGACGAGCCGATCCAGGCGATCGCGGTGATGACATGAAGCCACCTGACGGCAAACATCAGCCAGTCCCAAATGATGGCGATATCCAGCATTCCAATCCCTCCAAAAACTTTGCCATCAACCTAGTCGATCATCCAATTTTCTGGTATCCCGACATAATCCAAGCAGTTTCAAAAAATCCGGAACAATCGCCAAATGGCTTACCTGGAGAATATCCGCACCTTTTTACGTGTCTATGAGCTCGGTAACATGTCCGCGGCCGCAAGGGACCTTAGAATTTCGTCTGCGGTCGCGTCGTCCCGGATTTCTCAACTGGAAGAACACCTGAATGTCCGGCTGTTTCAGCGCACGACCCGCGCCCTGAGCCCCACCGAACAGGGCAATATCTTTTACCGCGGCGCAACAAAAATAATGGAAGCGGTGGAAGAAGCGGAAGCGGAAATCACTAACATGACCCGCTCACCGCGCGGGACACTGTTCGTCGCAGCTCCCATCAGCATGGGGCAAAGCCTGATTGCCCCAGCCATTCCGACCTTCAAGGCAGACCATCCGCTGATCGATATCCGGCTGCGTTTGTCTGACCGGAAGGTCGACCTGACAGGCGAAGGCCTCGATGCGGCGTTCTTTTTGGGAGTTCCGGAAGACTCGAACCTGAAGATCCGCAAGATCGCCGATTGCCAGAGGATCCTCTGCGCTTCGCCGGACTACATCGCCAAGACGGGACAACCGGCATCGAGCGCCGACTTGTCGACAGGAAAATTCGACTGCCTGAACATGCGCTATCCCGGCGCGCCGGAATTTCAGTGGCCCCTTGAAACACCCGAGGGTGTAAAGCGCATTCCGGTCAAAGGCCCTTTTGAGTCCGACCACGGCGATGTGCTCACCGCTTGGGCGCTGGAAGGCCACGGGATTGTTCTAAAACCAGTGTTTGAAGTGGCGGAACATTTGAAGTCCGGGCGCTTGGTTCAGGTTTTGGAAAGCGAGCCACCGATACCGGTACAGATGGCATGCCTTTACACCCACCGCCGCCGCCAGGATCCTAAAGTCCGCCTCTTTATCGATTTCATGGTTGCACACATTCAAGACGAACTGGCCAAAACGCCTTCAGTCTGAAACTGGAACTGTGAAGCACTTTCAAGAATTATCGAAAACCGAATACCCGCGCGCTGTTTTATAAGACCGGAAAGCTTGGAGGTCTGTCTTGAATCGCTATCCCCGCAATCTTCGTGGTTATGGTCCCACGCCGCCGAACGCAAACTGGCCGAACGGTGCCAAGGTCGCTGTGCAATTCGTTCTGAATTATGAGGAAGGCGGCGAGAACTGCGTCCTTCACGGCGATCCCGCGTCTGAAGCGTTCTTGTCAGATATTCCGGGTGCCGCCCAGTGGCCGGGTCAACGCCACTGGAACATGGAATCCATGTATGAGTATGGCGCGCGCGCCGGCTTCTGGCGGATCCACCGGCTCTTCACCGGCGCAGACATTCCACTGACGATCTATGGTGTTGCGACGGCGCTCGCCCGCAATCCGGAACAGGTCGCGGCCATGAAGAGCGCCGGCTGGGAAATTGCCAGCCATGGTCTGAAATGGATCGAGCACAAGGACATGGACCCAGAGACGGAACGCGCGGCCATTGCGGAAGCGATTCGTCTCCATAGAGAGGTCACAGGTGAGCGTCCGCACGGCTGGTACACTGGTCGCTGCTCGGAAAACACGGTCCGGCTGGTCGCGGAAGAAGGTGGCTTTGATTACATCTCCGACACCTATGACGATGACCTGCCCTATTGGCTTGAGATCGGCGGCAGGCAACAGCTGATCATCCCCTATACGCTGGAAGCCAATGACATGCGCTTTTCCGTGTCGCCGGGATGGATCAGCGGTGAGGATTTCTTCGAGTACCTGAAAAACGCGTTCGATGTCCTTTATGCCGAAGGCGAAGCGGGCGCTCCGAAGATGATGTCGGTCGGTCTTCACTGCCGTCTGATCGGGCGGCCGGGCAAGATCGCTGCCTTGAAGAAGTTTGTCGATTACATCCAGAGCCACACCGACGTTTGGTGTCCGCGCCGGATCGAGATTGCTGAACATTGGGCCAATCACCATCCGCCGCAAGCCTTTGAGCGGCCGAGTCAGATGGGTCTCGACACGTTCGTTGCCAAATTTGGCGGCATCTTTGAGCACTCGCCCTGGATTGCAGAACGAGCGTTTGATCTGGAACTCGGACCAGCGCATGACTGTGCGGCCGGGGTCCACAATGCGCTCTGCCGCAAGTTCCGGACCGCGAGCGCGGAGGAGCGCCTGGGCGTTTTGACGGCGCACCCGGATCTTGCCGGAAAGCTTGCAGCGGCTGGACGCCTCACCGCAGAAAGCACCATCGAACAAGCAGGTGCGGGTCTGGATATGCTCACCGACGACGAGCGGGAGACCTTTACCAAGCTCAATTCCGACTACGTCGCCAAACATGGCTTCCCATTCATCATCGCCGTCCGTGATCACACTAAGACTTCCATCCTGGCTGCCTTTTACGAGCGGATCGGCAATGATCGTGAAACGGAATTTGCCGAGGCCTGCCGGCAGGTTGAGCGGATTGCCGAATTTCGGCTGATGGATGTTCTGCCATGACCCATGTTCTGACGCCCGCGCCACTCACAGCTGAGGCGTTTGCCGATTATGGCGACGTGATCGAGGTGTCCGGTGAGCCGGACAAGATCATCAATCAAGGAATGTGCGGACGCCATCATGACTTGGCAAAGGTTGATTTCGGCAACGGGCGCGCCGGGATCAGCCTCTTTGACGCGAAGGCTCGGAGCTTTCCTTACACGGTCGACATGGTCGAGCGGCACCCGGATGGCAGTCAGGCGTTTGTTCCACTGGACGGTGTTCCGATGCTGGTGATTGTCGCCGAAGACAAGGACGGCGCGCCGGTCAATTTGAAAGCCTTTGTCACCCAGCCGGGGCAATCGATCAACCTTCATCGGGGAACGTGGCACGGGGTCCTTGCCCCAATTGAAAAACCCGGCCGCTATATCGTCGTCGACCGGATCGGCGACGGTACGAACCTGGAAGAACACTGGTTCGATTCGCCGTGGATCGTTGACGCGGTTTGACCTACCGCGCCGCCATGAGGCGTGCCATGTCGATCATCCGGCAGGAAAAGCCCCATTCATTGTCGTACCAGCCGAAAATGCGGACCTGACGGTCCCCAACGGCAAGCGTTTCCGGCAGAGCAACAACCAGAGACTCCGGCCGGGCACGCATATCGGTCGAGACGACATGATCGTTTGTAAAACCGACGATTGAACTGTTGTCAAAGATCTTCTGGAGTTGCGCGTTGACGTCGCCTTCGGGCAGCTCTTTCAACGTGAGCGTAACGTCTATTGCCGAGACACTGATCGAGGGAACTCGCACGGCAGCCCCGCTGACCTTGCCGTCCAACTGCGGCAGCACAACGCCCAAGAGCTTTGTCGCACTGGTCGTTGTCGGAACCATGGACACCCCACCTGCCCGGCTGCGCTCCAACGGTCCGCGCGGCGCATCCACCATCGGCTGACTGCCGGTGTAACAATGCACCGTCGTCATGTGACCGGTTTCGACGCCGATCGCATCATCAATTCCGCGCAAGAGCGGAGCCAAGGCGTTTGTTGTGCAAGACCCATTGGACACAATCGTGTGGCTGCCGAGCTGGTCTTCATTCGCCCCGAGCACCAGAGTCACATCTGCGGCAGCAGACGGCCCGGAGATCAGTACATTGCTGGCTCCGGCCTTGAGGCCCCGGGATGCAACATCTCTGGTATCTGCGCGCCCGGTGCATTCCAAAACAACATCCACACCTGCCAGGTCGAACCCGGAAATATCCGGCGCACACGTAAACTGGATCTCGCGTCCATCCACGATCAAGCTGTCGTCCGTGTGCTCAACGGACCCGGGATAAGGACCGAAGACGCTGTCGTACTTGAAGAGGTACGCACAGGTCTCGAGCGCGGCGATGTCATTGATCTGCACCACATCAATGGAGTGGCCAGCAGGCAACCGAAGTATTTGGCGCAAGACAGTCCGGCCAATACGGCCGAACCCGTTGATGACGATCCGCATGTAACATGTCCGCTATAATGAAGAGCAGCCGGAACACCCCGCATGGCCGGGGCTTTCACGGCCCGGCTTATCCAGCTGGACCGCAGTCTTATTGTTATCAATCCATGGCTGCCTGTCTCGAAAAACATTGTCCTTAGAGACAATTATCGGAAAAGCGGGCCGCTATCGCCCTTATTCCCATTACGACTGGTGCAGCTGTTTAGAGCGCCATGTGCCGATTGACGTCTTTGTAAAGAAGATACCGGAACGGTCCCGGACCACCGGCATAGCAGGCCTGAGGGCAAAACGCCCGGAGCCACATATAGTCACCGGCCTCCACTTCGACCCAATCCTGATTGAGCCGGTAAACCGCCTTGCCTTCGAGCACATAAAGCCCGTGCTCCATCACATGGGTCTCGGCAAAGGGAATAACCGCGCCCGGCTGGAAGGTGACGATGTTGACATGCATGTCGTGCCGCAAGTCTTTCGGATCGACGAAGCGGGTCGTTGCCCACTTGCCCTCGGTGCCCGGCATTTCAATTGGCGCAACGTCGTCTTCATGGGTCACAAAGACCTCAGGGAAATCCAGACCGTCGACAGCTTCATAGGATTTGCGTACCCAATGAAAGCGGACTGGATTGACGCTTTCATTCTTGAACGTCCAATGCGTCTCAGGCGGCAGGAAGGCATAACTCCCGGCGCGCAAGTCATGGCGCGTTCCCTCGACAGTCAGAACGGCCTCGCCCTCCACAACAAACAGAACACCTTCAGCATCGGGGTCCGTTTCCGGGCGCTCTGAGCCACCACCAGGAGAGACTTCCATAATGTATTGCGAAAAGGTCTCGGCAAACCCGGACAATGGGCGGGACAGGACCCAAAGACGCGTCTCATCCCAAAATGGCAGGTAGCTGGTTACGATATCGCGCATGGTCCGGCGCGGAATGACGGCATAGGCGTCTGTAAAGACTGCCCTATCAGTCAAGAGTGTTTCCTGCCCTGGATGTCCGCCTGTGGGCGCGTAGTACGACTTCGGCACTGCCATTCTTCCCTTAAATTCAGTTGCAAACGGAAATATGGCCTTCAAACGCTCCATAGGCCAGAGGGGAAAGAGATCAGCAGTTTTCGATTTTTCAAGAAAATAGGATGATTACGCTTTGCAACAAAGATAATGCTTATTTTAGTTCCGCTTCGGGCGCCGTTTTCCAATCGATCAAAGAGGTTCGTTGACGCGATACACCATGTTCCGTCTTGTTCCAGCGGTAAGGTGCTGAGGCCAATTCCCAGACGGCTCTGTAGAAAGCGAGACCCGCAAACATCCAGTAGATCAAAACGCCCGGTGCGTCGAGCAACCGGATGCCATGCCCGCGCCTGCGGGCACCTGTCCACAAAGCAAACAAAGCGCCCGCATAGCCAGCGGCCGCACCTGATACAAACATCACGGTCAGCACAATATTGCCGAAGAAATAAGTGTGGTCATAATACCCAAGGAGAGAGCCGGTCAGGAGAACCAAGAAAACCGGATGTAGTGCGATCAAGAGAAAAGTGCCGAGGAACAATGCCGCCAAAACGGCTGTTCTGACCGCTCCCAGATCGCTCAGTAGCCGTCTCGGTGATCGGGCATGAACGAAAATTGTCTGCAGCCACCCTTTGTGCCAGCGGGCGCGCTGGGCGAGCCAGGCCCTCAAGGTAACCGGCGCTTCTTCCAATGTCTGACACGGCAAAACACCAAGCCGGAACCCCAGCCGTTCGAGCCGGACGCCGAGATCAGCGTCTTCGGTCACGTTGTACCGGTCCCAACCGCCGACAGCATGCAGCGCACTGATGCGGAAGTGATTGGAAGTTCCGCCCAGCGGAAACGGCCAACGGTGTCTGAACAGCCACGGCAGCAACTGGTCAAACAGGCAGGCATATTCAAGCGCAAACTGCCGGGAAACAAATGTCTCGTTGGCGTTGTCGACCACCAATCGCGCCTGCAGGCAGGCGAGTTCTGCAGGGCCTTTTGCAAACAGGAACGCCGCCTTCTTCAGCTGGTCAGGGTCTGGCCTGTCCTCCGCATCGAAGACAGTCACATAGGTTCCGGTGGCTGCTGCCAAACCGTAGTCCAATGCGCGCGGTTTCGTCCGGGGAGTCCCGTCCGGCACCACCACGGCTTCGATGTGAGGCGGCAGATCATCAGGAAGGGCCGCCGCGGTTTCAAGGTCGTCCGTTTCAATCAGGAGAAGGATCTGAAGCCGGTCGCGCGGATAGTTCAGTGCGTTCAGGGCCCGTAGCAGATCCGGTACAACACCTGCTTCCCTGTAGAGCGGAACAAGAACCGTATATCTCGGCCAAATGATCAGCCCGGAGCTCAAGGGTTCCGGCAAATGGTAGACCAAGTCTTCCTCTTGGGAAGACTGTGCGCAGACAAAGCGGATGATCCCGGCTCCAAAGCAGGCCAGCGAAACCACGCCGGTTACAACAAACAGCAACGCCCCGGAAATCATCTGGCTGACACCCAGCACAAAGACAGCGAGAAAACACAGAATCAAAAGGACCGCCGGCAACCGGATATGCCTCGCCGAATAAGACGGAAAACGGATTTCCAGTTCTCCGGCCGGTGAATTGGATACATGGGACGCATATTCAATTGCGGCCGGGGTCGTAATCCGGATTTGTTTGGCAAGTACCGGATGGCGTTCCAAATGGCGGCGAACAGCGAGAAACTGTCCTGGCTCCGGAGCGATCGCATAAAGCGCCTGGTTTCGATAAAGAGATAACAGGGTCGGGCCGAACTCCGCCTCCCCTATGGCCAATGGCCGGTCATTCAGGGTGCGCAACCGAAACCCGTTTTCCGGCAAAAACGGTAGATTGCAGAGTTCTGCAAATGCGCTGTAAAGACACTCCGTAGTGACAATGGCGTGGCGAAGCAGATACTCTTCGAACGGGACGCCGTGAACTTGGGCCGCGTCATGAGCCGCTGTTAATACCGATCGGGGAACGCCACGTGACAACAGGATTTCAAGAACACCCGGCAGACTGTCCTGCATTTCCGTTCCCCCCGCATACTCGATACACGCACTTCTGCCGTAGGGGATCGTCAATAAACGAATCTGAGTTGCTGCCCCCCGGCAAACGGGTATTTGGTGTTACTTTCGTATTTTTAGTTGCATTACTATTAACTATAATCGCTATGGTTGCAACTTCTGATTTAGCTCGGGCAGATCAACCGGAAATCATCGTTCCAAATTTCTGGGATCACAAAGCTGTTTTCGACCGGCCGAACAACATCCCGGACACAATCCAGTTTCTTGCAACGGACAACTTCCCGCCCTTTGTGTTCCGCGATCCGCAAGGCCGCTTAACAGGGTTCAACATCGACTTGTCCCGTGCCCTATGCCAGGAGCTTGCAATCTCCTGTGCATTGAAAATAAAGGACTTTGAGGTTTTGATCCCGGCCTTGGAGGAGGAAGAGGGAGACGCAATCATCTCAGGCCTTTCCCGGTATTCGCCGCAGGCCCGCGATCTGACATTCACCGACGATTACATGAAACTGCCGGCCCGTGTGATCGTTTCAGACACAGCGGATAACGACTTCGGCGATGCTCCCGAACCCGGCCAAACAGTCGCGGTCCAAGACGGAACCCGTTACGAAACCTTTGCCCGCAAGTTCTGGCCCAGCGCCGACATCCTGAACTTCCCGTCCACTGCAGAAGCGAGAGAAGCCGTGAAGAATGGGACGGCAGATGCTCATTTTGGTGACGGTCTCAGTCTCTCGTTCTGGCTGCGCAGCCCGGCGGCGGAAAACTGTTGCCGCTTTGCCGGTGGTCCGTGGTTGGAGCCGGGTTACTTTGGGGAGGGTATGGCGATTGCTACACGGATCGGTGATACCGAGCGGGCCGCAGCATTGAACTATGCCCTAAGGCAGCTGCACCAAAAGGGCGTCTATCAGGAACTGTATCTGCGTTACTTTCCGCTCAGTTTCTACTGATTTTCAGGTGTCTCGGGACGCCGTCCGGACCTCAGAAACGGAATAGCCAGACTGAACGGCAAACTGTGCGCTTTCGGCGTGAGTTCGGGTCCAAGGCCGAGCTCCATGCCATCGTGTCCACGCTTAGGCTGCGGCACATAGGTTCCGAAAATCCGATCCCATACGGAAAGATTGAAACCGTAGTTCGAGTCCGTCTCGCGGCGCTCAACCGAATGATGTACCCGATGCATGTCTGGCGTCACGATCAACACTCTCAGGATCCGGTCGAGCCATCCCGGGAGCGAGGCATTTGCGTGATTGAAGAGCGCTGCGCCATTCAACACGATTTCAAAAACCAGCACCGCTTCCACCGGTCCGCCGAGCGCGACAATAACCGCACCTTTCCAGACAAACGAGAGAAGGATCTCAATCGGATGAAAACGAAGGGCGGTGGAAACATCGACCTCAGCATCTGCGTGGTGCATCCGGTGGATGCGCCAGAACAGCGGCACCTTGTGAGACGCCCAATGTTGAAACCAGACCGCAAGATCCAGAATAACGAAGGTCAGCAACCAAGCAGCAACGCCCGACCAGCCGAGCCAGCCGAACAGGCCCCAGCTATTGTCGAAGGCCAGCATCGCCAGGCCAACACCACCAATTGGAAAGATGAACCGAACCAACGCTGCATCCAAAACGACAAGTGCCCAATTGGTCGGCCAGCGTTTGCCCCGTCCAAGCGGCTGCTCACGCTTCGGCAATGCGAATTCAATAGCCGCCATCAGGCCAAATATTCCCGCAAAACAGGCCAGCCGGATTGTGTTCGTATCCAGACCTTCAAGTAATCCAGCCGTCTCCACCTGCACCTCACATCCCTGACTTGCTTTCCTTGCCGAGCATATGTAGTGCACGGACACGATTTCCAGCAATTCACATTCGCGCGGCACAGCAGACAAAACCATGACTAATTTTCTTTGGACCCGGCCGGACACAGACCCCTTAGCAACACTTCTCCTGGCACATGGGGCCGGCGCACCGATGGATTCCACGTTCATGGAGAAGCTTGCAGGTGCTTTGGCAGAAAACCGGATTGCAAGCGCACGGTTCGAATTTGCCTACATGGCTGGCCGCAGAACTGGCGGCCCCAAGAAACCACCGCCAAAGGCCGACAAGCTGATCGGTGAGTTCCAGACTGCCCTGCAGAAGCTCATGCATGAGGCTGAAGGCCCACTTTTTGTGGGCGGGAAATCCATGGGCGGTCGGGTAGCGGCCATGTTGTCCGGTGGCGGTTCTCTGCCCTCCCGGGTTAAGGGTGTCTGCTGCTTCGGTTATCCGTTCCATCCCACCGGCAAGCCGGATACCGAATGGCGGCTTTCCCCTCTTCAGGACGCCAAGCGCCCGGTACTAATTCTGCAGGGAGATCGCGATCCCTTTGGCAATCAGGCGGAAATTGATGCCATCACTCTGCCCGATGCTGTCGCGCTCAGATATCTGGAAGACGGCAACCACGACTTTGGCCCGCGCGGCAAATCGCCCGCAACGCTTGATGGCAACATCAACGCCGCCGCTCAAGCCGTTGCAGAGTTCGCAGCCGGGCTTTGACACTACTCGGCGGGCGTCAATCCACGGCCCGTACCATCGGATGGTGGCATTGGCCTCTGGCGCAGCTGGATAAGACCGGCGATGTCGTCGCCAATCTTCAGGAGAGCCGGCACAAGCACCAAAACCAGCGCTGTTGCGGTCGCCAAGCCGAACACGATCGTGATGGCCATAGGCAGCAGAAACTGAGCCTGCAGGCTGGTCTCAAACATCAGCGGCAACAACCCGCCGATGGTGGTCATTGAGGTCAACAACACAGCGCGCAAGCGATCGCAACTTGAACTGATTGCAGCTGAATCCAGGTCCTCGCCACTCTTGCGGCGTTCCTCAAAACGGGCGACCAAAATGATCGAGTTGTTGACCAGGATCCCGGCAAGTCCGAGCAAACCGATCATGCTGAGAATGGTGAGCTTAAAGCCCATCAGGTAGTGGCCGACAATTGCACCAACGATGCCAAACGGAATGATCGACATCACAACGAGAGGCCGGGAATAACTGCCGAAAATCGCAGCAAGGATGATGTAGATCCCGGCAATTGCCATGAGAACACCGGTCAGGAGCTCTGAGAACGCATTCGCCTGCTCCTCTGCCCTACCCGCAAACGAATACTCTAGACCGTAGGTTCTTGCGAGATTGGGCAGGAAGGCTTCCTGAAGCTCGGCAATGATTTGGTTGTTCGACGTCACCGTGCTGTCGATGTCGGCAACCACGGAGACAACCGTCTTGCCATCCCGGCGCAGGATCACCGAGAAGCCTTGCGCATCGGTCAGGTTGACGACTTCTGTGAGCGGTACGAATTCACCGCCCGGTGTTCGCAAGGACAGCTGCCGCAGGGCGGCCGTACCGTCGACATCGATTTGCTGGCGAACCCGAACGGTCACCTCTTCATCGCCTTCGGCAAACCTCCGGGCGATGTTGCCCTCAAACGCATTGCGGATCTGCCGGGCTGCGCTTTCCACCGTGAACCCGAGCGCCCGTCCGCGTGGCGTCAGTTCAACCAGCAGCTCCGGCTTGCCATAGGGCAAATCGTCCTCAACGCCACTGGTCCCCGGGAACGCAGACAGTTCCTGCTGCAGCTCCCGTGCTGCGGCCTTCAGATCCTGAAGCGATGCCCCGGTAAGACGGATATCCAGATCACGCCCTGGAGGGCCGCCGCGCCGCTCGGCAATCGCAACGCGGGAGATGCCTGGAATCTCCGGAACGGCTGCCCGCCACGCATTCACAATGGCCGGTGTCCTGACAGTCCGCTCCTCGGACCGGCTGAGCTGCACCGTGATGTTTGCGACATTGTCGCCACGGTTGTTCCCCGCAACACCAAGTGTCGCGTAGGTCGCAACGACAAGGCTCGAACCAGCACCGGCGGTGAGCTCCGCTTCCGCTTCTTTCAGGGCGTCCTCAATCTTGATGATCCCGGCAATCGCCTGATCTTCCGGTATGCCCGCATGGAAAAAGATTGAGGCGGTCAGGTTCTCAGCTTCTGGAGACGGGAAGAATGTGAAGCCCACCCGGCCGCCACGGACCAGCCCGACAGCCAGCACCATGGCCGCGACCGCCACCGCGAAGGTCACATACCGCCAGTTCACAGCGACTTTCACAAAGGCATGGAATGGATAATCGCGGACCCAGTTGAAGCCAGCGTCAAACCCGCGGCGGAACCAGCTTGGCTGGCCGCTGCGGCGGGACCCGGCCCGTGATCGGCGCATGACACTCAGAAGCGCTTCAAATCCGACCGCCAGCGTGAAACAGACCGCGACAACAATCGCCTCGAACGCAACCAAACCGACTGTGTCTTTGAGGGCGCGTAAGGGATCATCGATCACATCCAGGAATGGGGGAACGGACATGTCCGGCTGGTTGACCAGCGCGCTCAGGAACAGCGCCGGCGCACCCGCAAGAAGAACGACGCGCCACCAGTTCCAGCGCGGCCGGCTGCCGAGGGCATGCGACAGATGGCCCGGAAGGATCATGAAACATTCGATCAAGGATGCGATGACAACAGCGACCACAACGACGGGCAGCGTTCCCATAATTTGACCGAGCACATCACTGATCAGGAGGATCGGCACAAAGGCCGCAATGGTCGTCAGGCTTGCGGCAAAGATCGGCGCCAGCATCGTGGTTGCCCCGTTGACAGCCGCGTCTTCAGGACTGTCACCCATGGCTTGCCGGGTCGCTGTATGCTCACCGACCACAATCGCATCATCAACAATCACACCAAGCATCATGATGAGGGCGAACATGGAGATCATGTTGATGCTCTCGCCCATCAGCCACATGATCCCGAGCGTTGCCATCATGGCGACCGGAATGCCAGCTGCGACCCAAAGCGCGATCCGTGCGTTGAGGAACAAGAACAAAATCCCGACCACAAGCACGAGACCAGTCAGCCCGTTTTCGACCAGCAGGTTGATGCGGCCCTTCACGGCATCGGCGCGGACATCGTATTTCAGGACTTCCAGTGACTGCGGCAGCTGAGGCGTGATTTCTGCCAAATAGCCATCGACGATCTGCGCTGCCTTCAATGTGTCGGTGGTCTCGGCTCGAAGAATGTCGAGCTCAATTGCGCGCGCTCCTTGAGAAAAACCCTGGTTTTCGCTTTCGTCAAAATCCCGGACGACCGTGCCGATATCCTCAACTTTGGTCTTTTCGCCCGATGCAAAGGACTTCACCTCAATGCGGCCGACAGCCTCCGGAGACCGGTCCTCAGACAAGGCCCTGATCTGCCGTTCGACACCTCCGTCGAGATTGCCGGCAGGCAAATCAACCGTGTTTCCGGCAATCTGGGTGGCCACATCCGAAACGGTCAGATCCAACCGGCGGAGTTCGCGTTCCGGTATTTCAACGAGATACTCCGGCGACCGGTACCCCTTGAGCTCAACCTTGTCGATGCCACGGGCGAGCAGGTCATCCCGCATCTGCCGCGCAAAGACTTTCAGCGCCTGTTCCGGGAATGGACCGCGCAGGGCGAGCGTTGCGACCCCGTCTGTGAAGTTTGCCGCCGATACGACGGGCGTTTCGGAATCCACGGGAAGCGTCGTGACCGCAGAGACGGCCTGTTCGACATCCGACAGAGCCTTTTGCATGTCGGTGCCTTCGAAGAATTCCATCCGCACCGAGGCGCTGCCTTCGCGGCCGTAAGACGTCAATTCCTTCATGCCATCGATGAACCGGAGTTCGGGCTCGATGACTTCAAGAATGTTGGACGACACGTCCTCCGCACTGGCTCCCGGCCAGGCGACTGAAACGGAGATGCTGTCGATCTTGACCGTTGGAAAGAATTGCGTGTTCAGCTTCGCAAGGCCGTATGCGCCAAACAGGACCATGATCGCCATGATCAGGTTGGCTGCATTCGGGTGCCGGACCAGAACTTCCATGATGCCGCGGGGTTCCATAGGGCGTGCCATGTCGTCCCCCTTTACTGCGCAACGGCAGCAGATTGATCTGCAGGCTCAGCAGCTTCGTTCGCCGCCGGTTGCTCAGCGTTCACATCGCTGACCAGAAGTCCTTCGCCAGCTTCCGGGATACGCGTCACCAACAAGGTTTCACCGGAATTCAGGTCTCCGCGCACGAGGATGAAACCGTCATCAATTGCAAGTGCGTTCACTGACCTGGCCTGAAGGCGATTGTCTTCAACGACATAGACAGTCCCCTGACCGTAGTAGGCTGTTTCTGGAATGCGGAAGCTGTTGGCAAAGGTTCTGTCCGGAACCGCAACTTCAACGAAGGCGCCCGGCCGCAGCGGAACGGCTGCTCCCGATGCATCAATGCGTGCTATCAGATCAACGCCGCCCCGGTCACTTACGACATCCGCTCCAATTCGCGTAACCGTCGCCGGATAAGTGACAGGCTGATCTCCAAGGTTCCAGATCACGTCGACCGGCCGCCCGACAACCGTACCGCTGTCTGCCAGCAAACGGCCATACTGGTTGTCTGACAGAGTCAGCCGGACTTCGAATTCGCTGCTGTCGTAGAGTGATACAATAGCATCATTTACGCTGATAAGACGTCCCGGCTCTGCTGCCGAAGAGCGCACGATCGCATCGAATGGTGCCGTGAGGACGGTGTTCTCCAATTGGCGCTGAGCGTTTTCAAGGCGCCATTCGAGCCGATCAACCGTCGCATTTTGCTGAATGACCTTTGCCTCTTCCAGGGCGAGCGTGTTTTCAGACCGCTCAACACTTTGCTGGCGCTGGGAAACGATCAGCTTGCGGTCATCAACCGTTCTCTCCGTGATCGCACCGCGGCCAAGGAGCTCCTCCGCTCGTTCCAGATCGCGTTGTGCAAACTCCAGCTGTTCTCCGGCACGAACCAGATTGGCCTTTTCAAGCGCAACACGGCCCTCGTTTTCCACCAGTGCGGCTTGCGCTTCAGCAAGGTTGGCACGGGCTTCAGTCACGGCCCCTTCATAGTCGAAACGATCAATCACAACCAGGGTATCGCCGCGCTCGACTTTACCGCCCGCTTTCAAGTCTGGATGAACTTCGACAATCTCGCCGCCGACCAGCGCCCGCAAATCGACTTCCCGGCCAGCCTGGGTCTGGCCGTAAACGGAGATCAACGGCGCATAATCGCCTTGTTGAACGGTGGTGGTTTCAACAGCATAGCTTTTTTCCTGAACGGGCCGCTTCGGCACGTCCGGGCGGGTTGCAATGAGCTGATTCATGCCCTTGAAGGCACCGAAGAGAATGGCAAACGCAAGCGCCGTTTGAAGCAGCGCTTTCAGAACCAGCTTGGTGCGCTCCATCGGTGTCCGTGTCCGGCCTGCGGGCGGAAGGACTTCAGGACTTGGCGGCTTGCCGGTTTCCGGTTCAACGGACTGCAACATACTCAGGCTTTCTCACAGGTGCGAATGCGACGGCTCTAAACTATACGCGAACCGTGGGCATAAGATTACTTTGCACCGCAAAAAATCAAGGTTTTCAGCGCAAAAACGCGCCCTTGAGGCCGGAATTCGTGTATCCAAATGTATCAACGGATACAGTCTGCAGGCCAGATGTCACCGGCCTGCAGTGTGTTCTCAGCGGTCAAATTCGTAAGTGGTGCTGCAGAATTCGCACGTCACAACGATCTTGCCATCTACTGTGACTTCTTCCACTTCGTCTGCGCTAAAGTTTGCCAAAACATTGGCAACTTTGTCGCGCGAGCAACGGCATTTGTCGGCAATCGGCTGGGCATCAAAGAGCCGGACGCCGCGCTCATGAAACAACCGGTAGAGCAGTGTTTCGACGCTGACTTCAGGGTCTGTCAGCTCCACATCCTGGACCGTATCGACAAGTGCCTTGGCCTCGACCCAGGCATCATCTTCGTCAATTTCGTGACGCACGGCTCCCGTCGGCGCATCACCCGGATCAATGTCCGCCTGACGCATCCGTTCCGGCGCTTCAGGCAGGAACTGGATGAGCAAGCCACCGCCTGTCCAGGATTTGACCGGCGCGTCTCCGTCTTGCCGGGTATAGAGTTCACCGACAGCCAAACGAACTTCGGTCGGGATCTGCTCAGATCGCTCAAAGTACCGGCGCGCGACCTCTTCCAATGAGATACCATTCAGCTCGACCAAGCCCTGGTAGCGCTGCATGTGCTTGCCCTGATCGATGGTCATCGCCAGATGTCCATGCCCGAGCAGGGCCTCTGGCGTCGCAGCACCGGCATCGATCAACCCGGCAACACGCTCTGCGTCGAACGTGGCGCAAGCGCGGATCGCGTCCGGCGTTTCGAAATCGACCACCAACATCGACACCGGACCCTGCGTCTGGGTCTGGAGTGTAAACCGCCCGTCGAACTTCAGAGAGGTTCCGAGCAGGCTTGTCAGGACAATGGCTTCCGCCAGCAGCCGGGAGACCGGCTCGGGATAATCATGACGTCCAAGAATTTTCTCAAGGATGGGGCCGAGCGCAACACTGCGCCCGCGGACATCCAGTCCTTCCACGGCAAAGGGCCGGACAGCGTCCAGCCCTGCGGGCTTGATGCCCAGTTCTTCCAAGTTCAGTGCCACTTTGGCTACGCCTTAAGCTGCGCCGAAACACCAGGCCAAAATGCCCTTTTGAGCATGGAGCCGGTTTTCGGCTTCGTCAAACACGACAGAGTTGGGGCCGTCCATGACCTCGTTGGTGACTTCTTCGCCGCGGTGTGCCGGAAGGCAATGCATAAACAGTGCATCACCATTTGCCTCGGCCATCAGGCGTTCGTTCACCTGATATGCACCCAGCAGATTGTGACGGCTTTCAGCATCGTCGTCGCCCATCGACACCCAGCAATCGGTGACGACACAGTCAGTCCCTTTGACAGCCTCATATGGGTCGTCGGTAACCAGAATGGAACCACCCTTGGCACGGGCGGTCTCAATCAGGTCCTGCGGTGGGGCCAGTTCGGCCGGAGTCGCGATGCGCAGCTCGAAATCCAGACGCGGTGCGGCGTGAATCCAGGACGCCAGAACATTGTTGCTGTCGCCGGTCCAGGCAATGCTTCGCCCGGAGATGCCGCCGCGATGCTCTTCGAAGGTCATGATGTCTGCCATGATCTGGCATGGATGCGAGATCTTTGTCAGGCCATTGATCACCGGAATGGTCGCGTTTTCAGCCAGTTCATTGAGGGCTTCGTGGTTCAGGATCCGGATCATGACGCCGTCGACGAACCGGGACAGCACCTTCGCAGTGTCTGCGATGGTCTCGCCTCGGCCCAGCTGCATCTCGGCACCGGTCAGCATCAACGTCTCGCCGCCGAGTTCGCGCATTCCAACGTCAAAGGAAATGCGGGTCCTTGTCGATGGCTGTTCGAAAATCATGGCCAGCACTTTGCCAGCGAGCGGCCCCTCACCACGGCGAACGCCGTTGCGGGTTGCCTTGATCTTCTTTCCGGTTTCCAGGATAGCGCGCAGATCATCGCCCTCGAATTGGGTCAGATCCAGGAAGTTCTTGTACGCTCCGTTGGCGGTCATTCGGCCGCTCCTTCCAACAACTTTTTCTCAACGGAAACTGCGGCCTTCTCCAGCCGATCAACCGCATCGGAAATCTCTTCTTCCGAGATGGTCAGCGGCGGCAGGATCCGGACAACGTTGTCACCGGCCGGAACCGCAAGAATACCTGCTTCGCGCGCGGCGGCGACATAGTCTCCCACCGGCGCGGTGCACTTGATGCCGAGCATCAGACCATTGCCCCGGACAGCCTCAAACACCGTCGGGTGGCTATCGACCAGCCCGGAAAGCTTTTGCTTGAAGGAGAGGCCCTTCTTTTGAACCTCTTCCAGAAAACCATCTGCAAGAATGACGTCCAAAACCGCATTGCCAACAGCCATGGCGAGCGGATTGCCACCGAAGGTCGTGCCGTGGGTTCCAGGTGCCAGCGCGGACGCAACCTCGTCAGTTGCTAAACAGGCCCCCATCGGGAACCCACTTCCGATGCCTTTGGCAACGGCCATCAGATCCGGATCTACGCCAGTCCACTGATGCGCGAACATTTTTCCGGTCCGACCGACACCCGTCTGGATTTCGTCAAAGATCAGCAGGGCTCCGGTTTCATCACAAAGCTTGCGCAGAGCGCGCAGGAATTCGTAGTCGACTTCCCGAATGCCACCCTCGCCTTGGATGGGTTCGATCGCGATCGCTGCGGTTTGCGGACCGACCATGGCCTTCAAGGCGTCCAAGTCCCCGCTGGGCACCTGATCGAAGCCCGGAGCTTTCGGTCCGAAACCTTCTAGGTACTTTGCCTGGCCACCTGCTGCAATCGTGCCGAGCGTCCGACCATGGAAAGCGCCTTCGAAGGTCACGATCTGATACCGGTCCGGCTCATTGCGGTCGTAGTGATAACGCCTGGCACACTTGATAGCCGCTTCCATTGCTTCGGCGCCGGAATTCACGAACAAAACCTTGTCTGCAAATGTTGCATCGGTGAGGCGCTGCGCAAGCCGCGCGCCATCCGGCATCTGGTGCAGATTGGAAATATGCCACAGCTTGGCCGCCTGATCCTGAAGGGCCTGGACCAGATGCGGATGAGCATGTCCGAGCGAATTTACCGCGATTCCGGACCCGCAATCGAGAAATCGTCGGCCGTCACTCGTAACAAGCCAGACACCTTCCCCGTGATCGAATGACAGGTTCGATCTTGCGTAGTTTCCAAAAAGCGCGGACGCGGACATACCTCTTAAGTCTCCTTTGGCCGCCGGAAGCGCCACTGGTATCGGACCGTCGGAACTCCGGGGCATCGCCTTTTATACAGGCCAAAAACGCAATGTGCCGCCAAAGCGGCGGCACGTTGCAAGATCCTTATACACTGCCGAGGTCCCCGGCTGTCAATGGAAATGGCCATTGCCGTGGTTCGGGCTGTTTTATGTAAAAGTCTCAATGACCTCGCATCTGTTGGGGAAAAGTCCGTTCATCCCCAACTCACTGCAGCCTGACGGTTGCTTCACAAATTAACGTTATTGTAACCTTTAGCTAATCAGACACGACATCTCGTGCGGTGTATCAAATAGAGGCACAAGATATGCCATAATGGACTTGCGCTTGCATGTCCAATAACGGGATTTTGGCCAGTCACTGGCCTTGGCAAGGGGTGCGGCAATGAGTTGGACGAACGAACGGGTTGAGCTTTTGAAGAAGCTCTGGAGCGATGGTTTGAGTGCAAGCCAGATTGCGGGTGAGCTTGGCGGTGTCACCCGGAACGCGGTGATTGGCAAGGTACACCGGCTTGGTCTTTCCGGCCGCGCAAAGTCTTCTTCCTCAAGCGCAAAACCGCGCCGTCCCCGCACAACGGCCAATCCGGCGTCTCAATCGGCACCGAAACGTCCGCAAACACAGCCGCAGACCCAAGGTTCCGCAGCGCTGAAGATGGAGCCGACGCCAGCCCCGGTCGCAGAGGTTCAACCCGTTGCAGAACCGATCGCTGACGTTGTTCCGATGTCCAAGCGGGCAACGATCCTGACGCTAACTGAGCGCACCTGTAAGTGGCCGATCGGCGATCCGGCGACAGAAGACTTCTACTTCTGCGGTCAGGTTTCCGAAGCCGGCGTTCCCTACTGCCCCTACCACTGCAAGATCGCTTACCAGCCGGTCGCAGACCGCCGCCGGAGCGCCAACAACAAGACCAGTGTTGCCCAGGCTTCCTGATCTCGAAACACCCAAGAAAAAGCCCGCCGATTTGGCGGGCTTTTTTGTTTGTCTTGATCGTCTCGATCAGGCTGCCGTGAACTGGTCGTTGAAGGCATACCCAGCCCCGCGCACCGTGCGGATTGGATCCTTCGCCTTGCCCTTGTTCAGCGCTTTGCGCAGGCGGCCTACGTGAACATCGACCGTGCGTTCATCCACATAGACATCGTGCCCCCAAACACCATCCAAGAGCTGTTCGCGTGAAAAGACCCGGCCCGGTGCGGTCATCAGGAATTCCAGAAGGCGAAACTCTGTTGGCCCCAAATGGATTTCCTTGGTGCTGCGCCGGACGCGGTGTGTTTCCCGGTCAAGTTCGATATCGCCAGAGCGCAGCATTGTGGACACCACCTCCGGGCTTGCCCGCCGCAAGATCGCGCGGACACGCGCCATCAGTTCGGGCACTGAGAACGGCTTGACCACGTAGTCGTCCGCTCCGGTCGACAGGCCTCTGATGCGCTCGGCTTCCTCGCCGCGCGCCGTCAGCATGATGACCGGCAAGCGCTCGGTGTCTTCGCGTGCCCGCAGGCGCCGGCACAGTTCTATGCCGGACAGTCCAGGCAACATCCAGTCCAGCAACAAAAGGTCCGGCTGGGTTTCCCGGAGGCGGATTTCCGCCTCGTCGCCGCGGACACAGGTCTCGACGGCGTATCCTTCAGCTTCCAGATTGTACCGCAACAGAAGGCTCAACGGTTCTTCGTCTTCGACGATGAGGACCTTCGGCATGAATTCTCGCTCCAATTCCCTCAGCCGGCACCGAAGCGCCAGCCTACTGTTCCTGCTTCACAGCCGTTCAGGCTGGGCCTGGCAACTCACACAGCGCCGGTTTCATCAACCTTGTTGCGGTCTTCCGGGAGGCGCTCGCCCGTCACCATGAAGAAGACGTTTTCGGCAATGTTGGTGGCATGATCGCCGATCCGCTCGATGTTCTTCGCACAGAACAGCAGATGAACGCAGGAGGTGATCACCCGCGGATCTTCCATCATGTACGTCAGAAGTTCCCGGAACAGCGATGTGTATATTGCATCGACTTCGGCATCTGCGTCTTGAACCTGGCGCGCCGCTTCAGCATTACGCCCGGTGTAGGCATCCAGAACCTTTTTCAGCTGTCCGAGGGCCAACTCCGTCATGTGCTCCACGCCGATTGCCAGCTTCTTGTTCTGAATGTCGTTGTCGATTGCGATTGCCCGCTTCGCAACATTCTTTGCAAGATCACCAACACGCTCCAGATCGTTTGCGATCCGGCTGGCTGCTGTGATTTCGCGTAGATCCTGGCCCATCGGCTGACGGCGCACGATCATTGCAATCAGGCCTTCCTCGACGTCCTGGTGCAGCGCATCAAGACGGCGATCCTGATCAATGACCTGGCGCGCCAAGTCGGTGTCCCCGGACACGAGGGCGGAAACGGCTTCAGCAAATGCTTTTTCTGCAAGACCGCCCATTTCAGCGATCCGGCCGGCCATGACGTTCAATTCGTCATCATAAGCCGTGACTGTATGTTCAGACATCCTGTGTCCCTTCGAAAAATGTGCGATCCGGTTAACCGAAGCGGCCGGTAATGTAATCCTGCGTACGCTTGTCCACCGGGTTGGTGAAGATATCCTGTGTCGGACCTTCTTCAACCAGAATCCCTAAGTGGAAGAATGCGGTGCGCTGAGACACGCGGGCGGCCTGCTGCATGGAGTGCGTTACGATTACGATCGTATAGTTCTCACGCAGCTCGTCGATCAGTTCTTCAACCTTTGCGGTTGCAATCGGATCGAGTGCAGAACACGGCTCATCCATCAGGATCACTTCCGGGCTGACGGCAATCGCGCGTGCGATACACAGGCGCTGCTGCTGACCACCGGACATGCCGGTGCCTGGCTCGTCGAGACGATCCTTGGCTTCTTCCCAAAGACCCGCCTTTTGCAGGCTGGAGGCCACGATGTCATCAAGCTCGGCCCGGTTCCGGGCCAAACCGTGAATACGCGGCCCGTAGGCAACGTTGTCGTAGATCGACTTCGGGAACGGGTTTGGCTTCTGGAAAACCATCCCGACCTTAGCGCGCAATTGCACCGGATCGACCTTCGGGTCGTAGATGTCTTCTCCATCGATCTTGATCGAGCCTTCGACCCGGCAGATATCGATGGTGTCGTTCATACGGTTGATGGTGCGCAGGAATGTGGACTTGCCACATCCGGACGGCCCGATAAAGGCCGTGACGGAACGTGGCTGGATTTCAATGTCCACGTCCTTGATCGCGTGCGTATCACCGTAATAGACCTGCACTTTGTTGGCTGAAATCTTGCTGTCGGTCATATCTGTCGCCTGTTCAATTTTCGGCATGTCATTCATGGGTAGGCCTCCTTACCAGCGACGCTCGAACCTGCGGCGCAGGATAATGGCGATAATGTTCATAGTCAGAAGGAACACCAGCAGGACGATGATGCCACCCCAGGCTTTCTCGTAGAACGCGAAGTCTGAACGGGCGGCCCAGGTATAAATCTGCGCGGGCATTGCCGAATTTGGGTCCATGAACCCGGATACAAAGCCGTCCGGATATCCACGGGCAACAAAGCCGACCATCCCGATAAGCAGCAGCGGGGCCGTTTCACCGAGCGCCTGGGCCAAACCGATGATCGTCCCGGTCAAGATCCCGGGCATCGCCAATGGCAACACGTGGTGGAAAACGGACTGCATTTTTGATGCCCCAACACCAAGCGCAGCATCACGAATGCTTGGCGGCACCGCCTTGAGAGAGGCCCGCGTCGAAATGATGATTGTCGGGAGGGTCATCAGGGTCAGCACCAGTCCGCCAACAATCGGAGCCGATTGCGGCAAGTGCATGAACTGGATGAACACTGCGAGACCCAAAATACCGAACACGATGGAGGGCACAGCTGCAAGGTTCGAGATGTTCACCTCGATCAAGTCTGTAATCCTGTTCTGAGGAGCAAACTCCTCAAGGTATATGGATGCTGCCACCCCAATCGGCAGGGACAGGAACAACACCACCAGCATCATGAAGAACGAGCCGACAACAGATGCTCCGATCCCGGCCCCGCCCGGGTTGTCCACACCGGAATCTGCTCCTGTGATGAACGGCCAGTTGAAAACTGTCTCGATAATTCCGCTTTCGACCAATACATCAACCAGGTCCAGATCCGATTTCATGAGAAAGCGGCTGTCGGTAATGTTGTCCCGGGTCAGGCGACCGTTCATGTACCCATCAACACGGGATGAGGCAGCCAATTCGAAGACAACCGGCTGACCCAGTTGGTCTGGATTTGCCCGGTAGAACTCGCGAATTGTGCTTCCCGGCTTACCGACGATCCGCTCAATTGCGGCGATGTCAAACGGCACCTGGATGTTTTTTTGCTGGAACTGCGAGCTCATGGCCTCGGTGAAGACAGCCTCATAGGCACGCGTTTTGAAGAGCTGGCTTTCAGCGTCGTCAAACTGTTCCTGCGTAACCGTGAATTCGACTGTCAGGACTGTACGGGTGAAAGCCGGTATACCTTCACTGATGATCGAATATGCCATGACCACCAGGAAGACCAACCCGATCAGGATTGCGGTGATACCGTAGGCTTGAAAGCGCTTCTCGGACGCGTTGCGCTTTTTGGTCAGGTCATCCGTCGCATACAGCGAACGCGGCTTAGTGGTCGTTTTTTCAGGTGCTTTGGCACCATCTGGAGAGAGAGTTGCGTCGGTCATCAGTCATACTGCTCCCGGTATTTGCGCACGATGTAGAGCGCGACAATGTTCAAACCGAGCGTCACCACAAAGAGCGTCATACCCAGCGCAAAGGCCACCAGAGCCACCGGTGAGGCAAAGTCGGCATCGCCCGTTAGCTGGCTGACGATTTTGGCCGTCACGGTCGTCATGGCATCGAATGGGTTGAGGCTGAGACGCGCAGCAGCACCGGCACCAAGCACCACGATCATTGTCTCGCCGATGGCCCGGGACGCTGCGAGCAAGATCGCACCGACGATGCCCGGAAGAGCCGCAGGCAAAATAACCTGCTTCACCGTTTCGGACTTGGTTGCTCCCAACCCGTAGGACCCATCGCGCATTGCCTGCGGTACTGCGTTGATGATGTCGTCCGACAACGAACTCACGAACGGGATGAGCATGATGCCCATAACCAATCCCGCAGTCATGACTGCCGTTCCGGCCTGCATGATCCCGACCCCGTCCGGACCGAAAATCGACACCAGAAGCGGACCGACCGTCAGGAGAGCGAAGAGCCCGTAGACGATGGTCGGAATACCCGCGAGGATTTCAAGAAGCGGCTTGGCAACGGCCCGGACCTTTGGACTCGCGTACTCTGAGAGATATACCGCGGCAAACAATCCAATAGGTACAGCGACCGCGAGAGCCACAAACGAGATGTAGAATGTGCCCCACAACAGCGGGATGATCCCGAGTTCAGAATTGCCGCCCCGACCGGAAAAGGTCGGCGACCAAGTTAAACCGAAGAAGAAATCAAAAGCTGGGTACAGCCTGAAGAATTCAATCGTGTTGAACACAAGCGAGAAAACAATCCCGATCGTAGTCAAAATCGCGATCGATGCTGCGGCTATCAGCAGCGCCTTGACGCCTTGTTCAACCGTGTTCCTGGCGCGGAAATCGGCTTTTGATTCCGCTAAACCCCACGCTGCACCCGCCATCGCGGCCAGGATGACCGCAATCGTCATCATTAAATTGCCGGTGGCGTTTTGGATCCGGTATTCCTGCGCGGCCCGGAGGATCGGCTGCGTTATCTGAGAGGTGACAACCTGACCCGCCTCTTTAAGCCGCGCCGTGACATCATTGAAGTCGGCACGCGCATTGCGGGCGAAGTCTTCGGTTATCAGACCGGAGGCCACCGCATTGTCCAGACCACGGGCTGCACGACGGACTTCAGCAAGTACAAGGCCACGGGACGATCCCTCGGCAATCTCGCTGTCCGGGATCAGGCCGGAAATACTGTTGTTGACGATAAGGGGCTGCGCCAGCAGCCACAAGACCAAGATGAGGAAGGCAGGAACCACCACCTTCATTGCGACGTTTGAGCCGTAATACGAAGGAAGCGAATGGAGCTTTATCTGCTCGCCTCCTGCGCTCGCTAAAGCTCGACCACGTCCGAGTACGTACCCCACCACCGCAATGGCGAGTACGATCAAGATGAGCCAGACCACAGGCATCTGCTTCCCCGGATTTTATATGAAATTTCCAAAAAGGAGAAAGGGGCGGCGGAATATGCCGCCCCTCATATTCGAACCTGAAGGCTCGATTACTTCATGGTTTCTTCAGCTTCGATGGAAGCCTGAGTAGCAGCCAGCTCCGGATCGGAAACCAGGCCGTACTGAGCCAGCGGGCCTTGCGGGCCAGCGATTTCGTCAGCTGTGAAGAACTGAGCGTACTCTTTCAGACCCGGGATAACGCCGATGTGTGCTTTCTTGACGTAGAAGAACAGCGGACGGGAAACCGGATACTCGCCAGTGGAGATGGTCTCAGTGGAAGGTGCGATGTCAGACATGGTCGCAACTTTCAGCTTGTCGGTGTTGTTCTCGTAGAACGCCAGACCGAAAACACCAACGCCGTTCGGGTTGGAGTCGATGCGAGCCAGGGTCTCGGTGTAGTCACCGTCGATGTCAACGGACTTGCCGTCTGTACGAACTGCAAGACATGCGTCTTCAGCGTCGTCTTCCGACATGCCACCGTCCATCATCGCCTTCATGGCGCCGGACTCTTCACAGCCGATGAGGAGAACTTTCTCTTCGAAGACTTCACGGGTGCCGTGCTTGGTGCCCGGGATGAAAGCAGCGATCTCAACGTCCGGCAGGGAAGCGTCAACTTCGGACCACTTTGTGTACGGGTTGTCGACGATAGCGCCATCAACCAGGACCTTAGGAGCCAGGGCGTTGTGCCACTGAACCGGTGTGAAAGCGGTGAAGGCCGGACCGTCTTTTTGGGACGCGAAAACGATCCCGTCGTAGCCGATGCGAACTTCCATGATGTCGGTTACGCCGTTTTCTGCGCAAGCCTTGATCTCTTTTTCGCGGATTTTGCGGGAAGCGTTTGCAACGTCGATGGTGTTTTCGCCAACACCTTCACAGAAGCGCTTCAGACCAGCAGAAGAACCGCCGGACTCAACAACCGGTGTCGGGAAGTCGGAGTTTTCGCCGAAAACTTCAGCGACGATGGAGGCGTAAGGAAGAACGGTAGAAGAACCGGCTACCTGAACCTGGTCGCGAGCCTGAGCGGCACCAACGAATGCAGTGGAAGCAACAGCAAGAGCAGTTGCGCTAACGAGGGTCGTAAACTTCACTTGACCACTCCCTTTGAATGTCAAGGTTTATAAATTCACGCTGGACGCGATTTCGCCCAAGCGCTGCCCGGAACCTAGGCCCCGCGGATGAGAGTTCTATGACAAATTTTTTTCAGTTTTGTGACATTATAAGTATCTGTAATTAATGAGTATTTTATATTATTTTCTTCTCTTTGTGTCAGTCACGGCTTCCGATTGACACATAAGCCGTGGCGTGACTGACACGCAGTAGAGAAGCTCTCAGATCCCCTCACCTCGAACCCGCCTCTTTAGGTAGCAGGACACGCCTCAGCACGGTTCGCGTGATTAGCCAGCGAATTCGCCCTATAAGTCGTTCTGACAATGAACGTTTTTGATCAGGGCCGCGGATATTTTGCGATTGACCGGCCCGGAAACAGACCCTAGCCGGAAATGATCACCTTGAACGTGGCGCCCTTGCCCGGCGCGCTCTCGACATCGAGCCGCGCGCGATGGCGCGTCAGGATGTGCTTGACGATCGCAAGGCCCAGCCCGGTGCCTTTCATGGCCCGGCTGGAATCGACATCAACGCGGTAGAACCGCTCTGTAAGACGCGGCAGGTGTTCCGGAGCAATCCCTTCCCCGTAGTCGCGCACGGCAAGTTCCCATGCGGTCTCGCCCTCGCCTGTCTGTTTGGGGGTCAAGCTGACATCGACGGCTTCGCCGGTGCTGCCGTATTTGAGCGCATTCTCGACCAGGTTTTCCGTCACCTGGATCAGTTCGTCCCGGTCCCCGGAAATCATCACTGGCGTCTCGGGAAGATCAAGCTGGATCGTCATTTTCATGTCGCGCGCCAAAGGCCCAAGAGCGTCATTTGTGTGCCGGACGATTTCGCAAAGATCGACTGAAGTTTGCGGGCGAACATGGGCACGCAATTCGATGCGCGACAATGACAAGATGTCGTCGATCAATCGGCGCATCCGCCCCGCCTGATCCAGCATGATCGACAAGAACCGGTCACGTGCCTCAGCGTCGTCTCGAGCTGGCCCTTGCAAGGTCTCGACAAAACCGGTCAGCGATGCGAGTGGCGTACGCAGTTCATGGCTGGCATTTGCCACGAAATCGGTCCGCATACGTTCAAGGCGCCGGTTTTCCGTCTGATCCTGGACCACGACAAGAACAAAAGCGGGCTTACGGCTGCTCGCCTGTCCTTCTTGAGGACCCGGCTCGTGAATGGGCGCGATATAGGCCTCAAGCCAGGTTTCTGTTGGAACCTTCTCGATCCAATTGATGCGCTCTGCAGTGCCGTTTGAACAGGCGCGATCAAATGCTTCCAAAAGCGATGGAGCCCGCAAGGAGAACGACAGCGGATCTCCCGGTTTCGCGCCTGGGTAAATCTCCATCGCCCGTGCGTTTACATACCGAGTGATGCCACGCGCATCTGCAACGAAGCACGGCGTTGGCAAAGCATCGACCGTGACCTTCATGTCCGTTCCAGGCCACATGCGCCGCATTCTGCGCTGCGCATTGATCTTCAGCCGTCGGCTGGCGGAGTTGCGGGGGATTGAGAGCGTGGCTGCCAAAGTGGCCGCAAAACAGAGGAACCCCACCCATACCGGGATTTCATACACAACCACAAGACCAGTCAGAATGACCGCGCTGGCCAAGAGCGCCCACCGCGCATCCCTCAAGCGGCGCCTCGGTGTTTCCACAGGCGAAATCTGAGGGCTGTCTTCAAAAGGCGGTTGAGACACGGTCATGGGCTTGCGGGTTTGAAACGAACTCTGGGTGTCCGCCGATTATGGTTATTTCGACACCTCACCTTGCAGGTTAAAGTGTGAAGACATGAAAGGTGCATTCCGCCTAGCACAGAATGCATGTCAGCTAAACGACAGAATGGCGGCTTCCTGACGCAGGCGCATCATTTCCGCTTCAGCGTTTTTGCCGCTGCAACAATGTTCTTCAAAATTCGTGGCCAGCCATTCGATTGCATCATGAGCTGCATATATTCGCCGCCCGCCTCGCCATGCCGCAGAAACTTGTTGTGTACGACCTCAACCCGCGTCACCTCTCCGGCCTCGCGAAAATTGAGCATGACCCGGCTAGCTGCAGCCGGATCGGCGATCAAACTGCCATCCTGCGCCACCTGCCAGGAAATCCGAATGTAGAGCGGTTCCTCTATGGAAAGAACGGTACCCCAGATGCGCCGCTGCCCCTTGTCGTCGATCTGGTAACAGGCGCCGCCAGCAAAGGGCTCTATGCGGACATCGAGGTCACCGCTGGGGGCCTCACTCATGGGCGGGCACCACCAAAGCTCCGGATGGTCGACAACCAGCTTGAACGCATCAAGCCGCGCGAGCGGTATTACGCTCTCAAACCGGCATTCAAATTCCGATGCCGCTTGGCTCGTCATGGCAGCGTTGTTTTCGACGTCTTGTTTCATCGGGTTTGACAAGATCCCATGTTTTGGGCTCGATGCTTTATCATATGGCCGTTATCCGATTCAAACGTCAATTGCGTGACGTCCGGTCCCATCCTTCAGGAACCATCTTAGCATGAAACATGACCGATCCTTCGATCCGCGCTATGGGGAACGCGTGGAGCTCCTGCCCGGCCTTTGCCGCGTGACAGCAAGAAACCCGGGCCCGTTCACTTTTCATGGCACGAACAGCTACATTCTGGGCCAGAAGCACCTGGTTGTTGTGGATCCCGGCCCGGCAGACGAAGAACATGTAAACACCTTGCTATCGCTCACGGACGGCGCACAGATCGAGGCTATCCTGGTCACGCACACACATGTGGACCACTCACCCGCGGCCCGGATGCTTCAAGAACGCTCAGGCGCAAAGATCATAGGATGCGCGCCGCACCGTGCGGCCCGCTCCCTCATGGAAGGTGAAGTCAATCCACTGGATGCCAGCGGGGACAAGGACTACGCGCCGGATCAGGAGTATCAGGATGGCGATCTATTTGAAGCAGCAGGCATAAAGTTTGAAGCCATCGCCACACCAGGTCATACCGCCAATCACATGTGTTTTGCCCTCTCTGGCGAAGACGTGCTGATCAGTGGAGACCATGTCATGGCATGGTCCACGTCTATTGTCGCTGCCCCGGACGGTTCCATGCGCGACTACATGGCTTCCATTGAAAAGCTGCTTGCGCGCTCCGAGACAACCTATCTGCCAGGGCATGGCGGTCTTGTTTCTAATGCGCCCCTCTATGTTGAGCGGTTGAAACAGCACAGATTGTCCCGCGAGGCCTCTATCCTGAATGAACTCAGCAGTCAGCCAAGCAGCATTACGGAGATCGTTGCCAAGCTTTACGCTGATGTGGATCCCAAACTGCATGGTGCGGCAGGGCTGTCAGTGTTTGCGCATTTGGAAGATTTGACCGAACGCGGAAGGACAGTGGCTGATCCGAGCTTGGCTCTGGACGCAACGTTCCGGCTGACAGCATAACCGATAGATATCAGCCTTCGAGATCATCCAGCTCGAAGGCGTCGGCAGAGAGCCCTTCATCATCTTCAAAGTAGGGCTTGAAACTCGGCAGCGGGATTGTTTCCCGGTCGCGCTCAAAAACTTCCAGAGGGGCGTCTTCCCGAAGGTCGGCCTCTTCAACCGCCAGACGCTCCAGATCGCCGTAGGTTTCAAGAAGGACCCGGTCGACTTCAGCCATGAGACCTCGGATGACATCCGCATTGCCTGAAAACTCACGTAAAGGCGACTGAGATCTGGAACGGACATCAAGGAGCGCACCGACCGGATCCGGGCGGACCCGCAGGGCAATATCATGCTTAAGGCCCAACAGCTGAGTGGTTTCCTCGGCCCATAACGCGGTGGGCGCATCCAAAAGGTCGGGCGGAAGTTCGTCAACAACCCGCCAGTTCAGCTCATCAACCGCCTGTTTTGCAGCCGCGTGCAATTCGCCTGGAGTTATCCGGTAGCGCCGTGGAACAATGTCCGGATAGAGCTCCAATTGAAGTTCCGCAGCTGACCTCTCAGTGCGCATGGCTTCCTGGTACTGGGTCCAGGCCGTGTTGCGGACATGCGACGCCATCCAGACCAACACAGCCTGGTCCGACTGCGGCAGAACCTCCACCAGCAGCGGAGGCTCGTCCGGGTCCGTGGTCACATCCGTGAGCTCTGGATCCACGATGAGAAGTCCCAAAACGGCTGCAGGCGCACACAGCGCAACGGCACCCAACATGACACCAAGTATGGAAGATCCGATACCGCCGCCGCCACGGCTCCAGATCCGGACAAATGCGATCAGCCCACACAGAATGGCCGTGACGGCCAAAACGGCTGCCACAGAGAGGGATAAAACGAATGTATCGGGTGTCAGAAGGTCAAAACGCTGCGTCACCAAGGTGACCAAAGCCAGCGCGAACGCAAGCGCCCCGAAAATGCGGCTGGCTGGTGCAGCTTTTGATCTGTGAGCCGGGTATTGCTTCATCTGACCTTGCGTTCAGTTTCCAACCGCCTGTTTAGCATTCCTGACCGTGTCGGCATAGCTGGCATGTGCCTGATGTCCCCGGCAATACATCGATCTCCGGCCTAAATTACTTCGCAACCATTGCGCTCATCCGGTTCGTTAAGAAAGCCTTACCACAATTGTTCACGTTTGAACCAAGTTGGTAACAACCTGACATCCTTTTTGAGTAGCCGAACACGGAACGTCGGGGCATCCTACGTTTATCCGGGTAAGAAAAAGCGGAAAATGGACAAAATGTCATCTAAGCGCCTTATTCCGGCACCACATCACCGGTTGCGGATCGAAACACTCTTAGGCCGCATCGATTAAAAACTGAGACAGAAAGACGGAACGGAACAATGTCTGATCAAACTGCCCGCCCAGCACAAACTGCACAGGCTGGAGCAAAACTTGAAAGCCTCTACAAGCCAGTCGGCATCGCAGCCCTAAACGCTGCGGCATTGTGCTTGCGTCCGTTCTCAAAAAAGACCTCCGGAAAATAATCCGGCAGGCGTAATCGGAGGCGATCAGGCATCGCCATCTGGTTTCAAAACAAACGACATACCGTCAAACCATTTTGCATGCGCAGCAACAGCGTGTGCAAACCATCAGCGTTTGGATGATCCGTCAACACTGTTTGTTGGTCAGGGTATGTTATTGAAATAGCCGCAAAAGTGGTTGCGTGCGCCCAGTTATTTTGGGCAAGCTCCTGAGTGTCGATTGCATTGCAGTCTGGGTGGAGCTTGTCTGAATGATCATTGCCTATTGCCCGTCAGTGAATGGCCTGGAACGTATCGAGCTTGCCGATGACGCAGCCCTGCCATCAACCTCCGTGTGGATTGACCTCATCAGTCCAACGCAAGAAGAGCGGACCAAGGCAGAGCGGTTGATGGGTGCCGAGATCCCGAACCGGGATGAAATCACCTCGATCGAGACGTCAGAACGCTTCTATTTGGAACCTGGCGCGGTCGTGATGACGGCACAGATGCCTGCAGTGTCCCATACCCTGGATCCTGTCCGGTCTTCCGTGACCTTTGTACTGAACGCAAAACGCCTGGTGACCGTTCGATACGGCGAGCCGAAATCCCTAACGCTTTTGACCCGAAAGGTGCAATCGGATGCGACAATCGCACATCTTGGACCTGCGATCATGTTCGCGCTGTTGGACATCATCGTCGACCGCTGCGCCGACGAAATGGAAACCGCATCTGCCTGTTATGACGACCTCGCGCTGAAAGTGTTCGGAGACGGCCTCAACACACGGAAAACCGCCAGCTACAAGGACGCGATCAGGGAACTGGGACGGATTGGCTTGAGAGTTGCCAAGATGCACGATGTGTGCGCCGGTCTGGCAAGGATGGTGCTTTACATCTCCACGCATGCAAAGCGCTTCAATCTCAGCGACGACCAAGTGACCGATTGCAAGATGTATGGGCGGGACATCCATTCCATCAAGGAATACGGGGATGCGCTCGACAACAAACTCACGTTTCTTTTGGATGCAACCGTTGGCTTGGTCTCCATGGAGCAAAACCAGATCGCGAAAATCTTTACCGTTTTGGGACTGATTTTCTTGCCTCCGACGCTGATTGCGTCGATCTACGGCATGAATTTCGTCAATATGCCGGAGCTCCAATGGCAAATGGGGTTCCTGTTTGCCATTGGTCTGATGGTCATCTCCGTCGGAGTGACCTTCTTCCTTTTCCGCTGGCTCCGGCTGCTTTGAGCAGGTTTAGGACGTATGGACGAATTGGAGATGCATTTCGCCGAGATTTGCATCGTTCAAGATCAAGGAAATCCGGTGAAGGTGATGCTAGCGCATCATCAAGACGGATTTGCGCTGGAATTGAGCAATGCAAACACGGCCCAAAGGGTGAGACAAGTGCCGGCGATCTGGCACCGCCGGTCCCTTGACCGTATATCGGTACGCTCTGCAGGACCGCCGCGGCCATATCTTGGCACTTGTCTCACGAAATACGCCTCAAATTCGTCCACACGGCCTAAGGATAAAGGCGCTCTTTGTTCCATGGCTCGGACGGGCTGGACCTCGTGAACTTTACCCGGTCATGAAGCCTGAAGGGCCGGTCCGCCCAAAACTCAATCTCGCTGGGGATCAAGCGCAGTCCTGACCAGTGCTCGGGGCGCGGAATATCGCCAATACCGAACTTCGCCGTGTATTTGGCAACTTCCTTTTCCAATGCAAACCGGCTTTCCAGCGGCCGGGATTGGCGGGAGGCCCAGGCACCGATACGGCTGCCGCGCGGCCTGGACTGATAATACTCATCCGCTTCTTCGGCAGACACCTGGACAATCTCGCCCCGGATTCGGATTTGCCGCCGCAGCGACTTCCAATGGAAGCACATGGCTGCCTTACCAGCCGACAACAGCTCACGGCCCTTGGCGCTTTCCAGGTTTGTGTAAAAAACAAACCCGGTTTCATCAAAACCCTTCAGGAGAACCATGCGTACATTTGGCAATCCGTCCGGATCAACCGTCGACAGCGCCAAAGCATTCGGATCATTCGGTTCGGTCGTTTTGGCTTCCTCAAGCCATTCATCAAACAGCTCAAATGGTTTCTCTGCCTCAACAAAGTCACCTTTTGTTAACTCTTCATGGGGATTCTTGAGGTCTGTCATTGGTACCCTGTCGAAGGATTCGATGGCCGGAGGAACGGCAAGAAGATGCCGCCCTTGAGAAAGGCTATCAAGTGATGCGCCGTATGCGTTCATATACTGCCAGACCCAGCAAGATCCACCCCCTGAAAAGCCAATACGCAGTGGTGTGCGCACTTGTCATGGGATTGGCCACATCGGGATGCAGCCAGGTTGGCATGCAGGTCGGCACCGATGACTTGAAAACACCGACCATTCTGACAGGATCCATTCCCTCAGCGGCTGATGAAGCCTATACAGATCTCAGCGTTGAAGACCGGCAGTCGATTGCGAAGAACTTTGACACCCTGGATAAGGATCTGGCGAGCGGAGCGGGCCTGGATGACTTGAAACTGCCGTGGCTGAACGGCATCAGCGGAAATTCTGGAACAATTTCCGAAATCAATTCGACTGCGTTTACGCAGACCGGATGCCTTGGTTTCAAAACCACCGCCAACACCATCAGCGGCATCAAACTTTACTCCGGCACAGCTTGCCGGGACATTACGCAGAAGTTTGCCGTCACAGCGCTCACAGTCGCTGACGCTTGAACAACGGAAAATTCGCTGTAAAAGAACCGAGGGTCCACCGTCGGCGCTCTGGAATTTTTTCCTATCCGTTACGATATCTAAGGTAACGATGGTCGGACAACGATATGCGGGCAGTGCCTTACGACAGGCATCAAGACCGGCACAAGCGGTCCAGACCGGCAATCTTGTGAATACTGGTGAGACGAATGCGGGATCCCTACAGCGTTCTCGGGGTGGCGAAATCCGCCAGCGAGGGCGACATCAAAAAGGCCTTTCGGCAATTGGCCAAAAAATACCACCCGGATCAGAACAAGGACGATCCGGGGGCGCAGCAGCGCTTTGCCGAAGTAAACCAAGCCTACGAAATCATCGGCGACAAAGACAAGCGGGCCCAGTTTGATCGCGGCGAAATTGATGCCGAGGGCAAGCAGAAATTCCAGTCGCGTGGTTTTGACGGCTTCTCCGGATTTGAAGACTTTGGTGCAGCCGGTGGTTCGCGTGGGTTCCGCTCCTCCGGCGGAGCTGCGGGCGGTGGCGGGTTCGATGACATCCTGAATGACATTCTGGGTGGTTTCGGCGGCCGTGGTGGTGCGCGCGGAAGTGCGGGCCCAGGTGCCAGCGGGTTTGCAGGTGCGGGCGGCGCCAAGGCACGGCGGCCCTCCCCCTCCAAAGGCGCGAATGCAGATCTGATAGCCGCCGTGTCGCTGGAGGATATTCTGAACTCGGGCAAGGCTCAGGTTACGCTCCCGAGCGGTAAAACCGTCAATGTCACACTTCCCAAAGGCGTGGTTGAGGGCGAAAAGATCCGGTTGAAAGGTCAGGGCCATCCGGGCGATCAAGGTGGTCCTGCAGGCGATGCCCTGATTGAGGTCCGCTTCAAGACGCACAAGCTGTTTGACGCGAAAGGCTCCGATCTTCATCTGGATTTGCCGATCACGCTCTATGAGGCGATCCTCGGCGCTAAGATCCGGACACCGACCCTGACCGGCGCTGTCAATCTGACCATTCCGGAGAACACTTCCAGCGGCAAGACCATGAGGCTCAAAGGCAAGGGCTTGCCAACCAAAAACGGCGGTCATGGCGACCTCCTGGTCAAGATCCAGATTATGCTGCCGCCGCACGGGGATGATGAGCTGGACACGTTGATGAAGGCATGGCGGGAGATCACACCTTACCGGGTTCGGGGTCCCGAATTCGACTAGGGCGTCAACTCAGAACAATGATGGCGGTGCCTGTCACCGCGAGGAATGCGCCCGCAATGGCCCTGGGGTCCGGGCGCATTTTTGTTTTCAGCCACAGGATCGGCAGCACAAACAGCGGGGATAGGGATCCCAGCACCGCCGCGATCCCTGCCTCCATGTGCGCAAAGGCGTAAAGCAACAGAGATGAAGAAAATCCGTAGCCAATGACGCCTGGCAAGATCGTGCGCACGAGAAGATAAGCGTTGGGCTCGGATTTTGGCTTGAAGATCGCCGCTGGACTCAGGCTAATCAAAACAACAAGACCGGCTGCCCCTGCGAGGCGAATGGCAGAAACGGCAATGGGCTCCGCACCTTTTTCAAGCATCGGCTTGACGGCAAGAAACCCACCTCCCTGAAGAGCGGCCGCTGCAATTCCCAACAGAACGACTGGGCCCAGAATTTTGCGAGCACCGGTTATCGGCACCTCATCCGCGTGATTGGCCTGGATCGCCAGAACAATGCCCGTGATAACCACGCCTGCACCTGTGATGTCCGCAAGAGAAAGCGTTTCGCCGAGCCAAATGAAGGCCATCAACGCAACAAGAGGCGCCTTCAAGCACAAAAGCAGTTCCGTCAGACGCGGGCCTCCCCGTCGGAGGCACTCGATCATGGCAAGGTTGCCAAGCAAGACACCACCGACCACACTCAAAGAGTATGCCGGGATGTCGATGGTGGCAGGGGCCGGCCATAGGCCCAGCACTGATGACACCAAAGACATCAAGGCCGCGCACGCGATTAGCTGAATTCTCGTAAACTCAAAAGTACCCAGCTGACGGGCCGGCCATTGGGCCAAGACAATTCCAGATGCCCAACCAAATGACGCCGACAAAGCGGCGATTGCCGGAAGCAACGCTATCATCACAAAATCTCACGCTATTCTTTTCATAGCAATAATGCGCTATAAAAAGAATAGCAAGCAGGCACTGTAATCGAACGCGCAGATGCGAAAGGCACCATTGGCGTTGGGCGCAGCGGCAGTTAGGTGAGAGCCAATATCGCGTTAGAGGCCGTATATCAGCACAGCGGCGCTCAAAATGATCCAGGTAAGCGTAATCGACCAAAACAAAACGGGTGTTTCGCGTTTGCGAACTGGTTCGATGAGATGCGTTTCTCCGGTGCGAAGTGCCGGAATGGCCCAGGCAAGGAATATCAGCCCCCAGACCCAGGACTGGTCCAGCAAAAATGCCCCCCACAACACGGCCAGCGCGGCCGCAGGCTTCCAATAACGGAAAAGAGACTTGGACGCCGAGTCGTCCTCACTCGATGCACCAGCTTTGGGCACAGCCACGAAGAACGATGCGCCATCCGGGTCCTCCACTAAGACCGCATCATCGTCCTCGTAAAGAACCGCTCCGCCCTTGGCCTCGACGGCCGCCTTGGCGCGATCTCTGTCGGCAACAGAAAAATGTATGCCCCAGAACTCGAAAGAGCCGCGGATCGCTTCCGGAGCTTGCACGAGATCTGCAACATGACGGCCATTGGAATTCAGGATCTGATAATGGCTGTAGGTTTCTCCAACCCCCGATGACGGCTTGAAACGCCAGCCAAACAAGTGCTCGTAGAAGCTGATGACCCGGGCAGCATCTGAAACATAAAGCGCATTCCAAATCATTGCGCCTTCTAGGGCATTATCCGAACGCACTGGCAGGCCGCTGTTCTCAATGACGGTAAAGCCAGCGCCGAGCGGATCCCGGATCAACGCGATGCAGGCACCGTCCTGAAATGGCACCGGACCCAGCACGACCTTGCCGCCATTTTCTCGCGCTGAGGCCACCGCCGCATCAGCATCCTCAACTTCGATGTATCCCATCCAGAAGCTCGGGAGCTTCATGTCCCGAAATTTTCTGGGCATTTCAAAAATGCCAGCAGCTTCACCAGCCCTGCTTTCAGCTACGGCATAGTCGGAGCCATCTGGCAGCTGGTTGACCGAATAGTCCCAACCAAAAAGGTCTCGATAAAAAGGCCTGGTTGTCTCAGGGCGCAAGGTGGACAGGTCACACCAAACGAAGTCTCCGACCGCCATCACTCCTCCAACTCTCACTTAGCCCCAGATGGGCGTTGGTAACGCTGGATGCAATGGCAATATTTATCCGGCTTTGGCTGCGCGCATCCGTTTCCGGAGATATTTAACAGCCGACCGGTAGTGGCTTGCACCGGCAGCTTCTGCAAAACGACCAGCGGGCCATTTGCTCTGGCTTCCCTTCATCGGCGCGCCATAGAGCTCTTTGTCAGTCAGATTTTCGATAAGGGCCAACAATTCAAAATGGTTGGTCTCAAGCAGTGTGCGGACAGAGACCCAAGAAAAGCCGGATTGACGCGCTCTCAAATCGGCATTGTAGCGCGGCGTTTCCGACCATTTGTAGCCTTCAGCGGGGATGTGGACCGGGACGCCCGATTGACCATCCCGGTACCATTTCAAGAACAACTCGATCCAGTGCGCACGGTGGCCCACGATGTCCTTGGGGCTGATGCCGTCTTCATCCTTTTCCAGGCGCTGCATTGCCGGAAGGGCATCAAGCACATCCTTGAGTTTGCTCCATTCCTTTTCGGTGATCTCAAGAAGCTCTGATTTAGACCCTGCCGCCATCTATGCCTCCCGGTTTGATTGCCGCACAGTTGCGAATTCAAGGCACCTATTTCTTTATTGAACAAAACTCACGACACCCCAACCTGCAAGCCACACCATATGGTCCCTACGGAGCCCATGGATTTTTGGGTTAGGAGCGGTTGAAATCCGCGCGATTTCCAAAAGGCAAATCCCGACGTGTTCTTTGCGTTCACACGGACATGGACACCGGAGACAGACGCGTTTTGGGCAGCGTCCAGCCATACATTCAACAACACTGTGCCGACACCCTTGCCCTGAACCTCCGGCAAGAGATTCATATGCAAGTGTGCGGGAAATGTCTGGACGACCCGCTCAGGAACAACATCAGGGCGATGAATCATGTGGATTCGTTTTTGATCGGCCGTGAGTTCTCCCTGCACCTGTCCGGGCCAAGGATAATCGCGCCTAAGCTCTGGCCACCAACGATCTTCGAGTTGTGCTTCAAAGTCTCGTGTATTTGTGGCGCCAAGCACAAATCCAAGAACTTGTTTTTGGTTCTCGACAACAAACCCGATCGTACCGTCCAAAATCAGGTACGGAGCTGCGTAGATGTGCCCCATTAACTTCGGATCTACGTAAAGGCTCGTCGCATCTCGTCCGGCATTGCCGGTAAGAAGGCTTATGTCATAGACAGCATCGAGATCCGATCGGGCCGCCGGGCGAAACTCCAGATCATCGTCTAGCGATCCTGATATCCGTACCACCAGTAGGCCCCCTGCAGATAGAGCTTGCGCAACGAAGGCAGCGGGAAACGTTTGAATGGCTGCTGCAAGGCGGCCGGCAGATCTTCAGGGCGCACGGTGCCCAATATCAGACCGGCGGCTTTTTCTCCGGACAAGGACGCCATGGCAATTCCGCTTCCATGCCAGCCCATTGCAGCATAAACACCGTCCATTCCGGGGATTTCACCAACAAACGGGGTCAGGTTGCGGGACAGGCATACGCGGCCGTACCACTGATATTCGCTCTCAACGTTCTCCCAAGCGGGAAACATTGACTCAAAATCCTGCCTTGCGCGCTTGTGCATGGCTTTGAGGGACGGTTCGGTCTCGAATATTCCGCCGCGTGTTCCAAACAGGAACCTGCGATCAGGCATCAGCCGGAAGTAATGCAGCAAAATACGGGAGTCTGACGCCATCGTCTGCGACGTCCAGCCTTGAGCGGACAACTCATCCTCGGACATTGGGCGCGTCACATGGATGGACGACATGACCGGGAGCGTTCGTCCGTGAAGCCATTTGGGCACGGTCTCCTTCGCATAACCGTTGCCGGCAAGCACGACACCTTTTGCGCGCACGAAGCCATGTTCGGTATCAAGCCGCCATCGATCCCCATCGCGGCTCATGCCATTCACCGGGGACTTGCCGTAGATCCGCCCACCCTTCCTGCGCACTTGATCTGCAAGGCCAAAGAGATAGGCCATCGGATTGAGCGCAAACCCGTACGGGATGTGGAGACCGCCGTGAAAGCCGGGACCGCCGTAGCCTTCTTCGTCCAGCGCTGCTTTATCCAGCACCCGGGACTTGATCCCGAAATTCTCCTTCAGGTAGGCCGCTTCAGCCCTCAAACCGTCTAGGTCTTTTGGCCTGTGCGCCAAGGTGATTTCGCCTTTGGAATGGCAGTCGGCATCAATCCCCCAAGTCTCCAGCCGCTGAGCGACCTGGTTGATACCGGCGACTTGATAGGCAAGAAACTTGCGCGCTTCTTCCAAACCGAAACGCCGGACAAGCTGGTGAACACTCAGTTTTGTCCCACCCAAACAACAAAATCCGCCGTTCCGGCCTGAGGCTCCGTAGCCGACATGCTCTGCTTCCAGCACGCAGACCGAAACACCAGCTGCTGCCAGCTTCATCGCAGCACTCAACCCGGCAAATCCGGCACCGATCACCGCAACATCAAACAGCGCATTGCCCATCAGCTGACGGTCCGTGCGCAGTGCGGGTCTGCTTGCTTCCCAATAGCTTCCCGCCAGTTGCCGCTGATCTTGTGTCTTTTGAAGCATTTTAGATGCCGAGCCGATCCCTCAGTGAGAACCATGTCATAGCTAGGACGAGCAGCGGAAAACGCAACTTGTCGCCCCCCGGGAACGCGGGAATAGCAAGCCGTTCAAAGACATCAAACCGGCCCGCGGTTCCAGCGATGGCTTCGGCCAGAAGCTGCCCTCCAAGCGTTGCCATTGCAACGCCATGTCCGGAATAGCCCGTCGCGGTCAGGATGTTGGGTTTGACGCGAGCGAAATAAGGCATCCGCTTTGGGGTGATGGCGAGAGTTCCACCCCAGCCATAATCGATTTCGACGTCCGCCAGCTGCGGATAAATCTCAGTCATCGGCCTGCGGACAAACGACTTTATGTCCTCCGGGAAGCGATAGCCATAATTCTCGCCGCCGCCGAACAACAAACGCCGATCAGCAGACAGACGGAAGTAGTTGATGACGAACTTGCTATCGGCGACCGCGACATTATCACGGATTAGGGCCCGCGCTTCGTCCTCGGAAAACGGCTTTGTCGCAACGATGAAGTTGTTGATCGGCATGACATGCGCAGCCGTTTCCCGGTTGAGTTTGCCGAGATAGCCATTGCAGGCGAGGATCAGATGACGGGCTTTCACAGTGCCGGTGTCCGTTGTGACCTGCACACCGCCGGACGCTTGCTCTTCAATGCCGGTCACCTTGGTTTCTTCAAATATTTTTGCGCCCGCCTTATCTGCAGCGCGTGCCAGGCCCAGCGCATAGTTCAGCGGGTGGAGGTGTCCGGCGCCCATATCCAGCGATCCGCCGAAATACTTCGGACTGCCGACCATGTCGCCGATCTCATCACCATCGACAAACCTGATTTGGTCATAGCCATAGGTCAGCCGGAGATGCTCGACATGGTCGCGGCTGTCTTCCACGTCGGACTTGCGATGATCGGCGTGGAGAATTCCAGGCGTGTAGTCGCAGGCAATCTCGTGTTTCGCGATCAGGTCTTTGACAAGCGCCTTGGAGTCCTCAGCCAGATCCCAAAGAAGTTTTGCATGAGACTTGCCGTGGCGGGTTTCCAGGACATCTTGTTCGACACGCTGACCGGACCCGACTTGTCCTCCGTTGCGTCCGGACGCGCCCCAACCGACGCGGTTGGCTTCAAGAAGAACAACGTTCAAGCCGCGCTCGGCGAGATGAAGTGCCGCGGAAAGCCCAGTATAACCGGCACCGACAATCACCACATCGGCAGCCCGTGGCCCATCTAACGGTGCATAGGTCGTCTGCCACCGTGCTGTTGCAGCATAGTAGGAGGGCGGGTGTTGGCCCGGTGTGTCATTGGCGGTCAGAAGATCGAGCGAATTCAGCATGTCGCGGTGCCGGTAAACATGAATGGTGTCATGATGCAGATGGCCTTTTCAGCATCGGCCAGCTTGATTACCCTGTTCTCTTGTGACCAATGTTGCAAGGCAAAAAGGCGAAGGCTGTTGGAATTTCACTTTGTTGCGCAACATCTTGACACCTTACCTTAAGGAAGCCCCGAAGCCAGTCATCGCCACTGATGGCGAAGAAGAAAGGCAAATTTGTGTTTGGTGGATTTGAACATCCCTGGCTGGATCCTCTCTGGAGGCGGATCCTGATCGTCGGCTTTTGTGCAGCCTGGACAGGCGTGGAATATTATAATGACAACCAAACTTGGGCGATCATCGTAGGGGCGATTACGGCTTATGCGTTCTATGGGTATCTCATCGCCTACAAAGGCTCGACAACGAAACCGCCTGAAGATCAGGAATGACGGGAGATGCCACACGTGTTGAGCCCCTATTTGGCACTCCTTAAAGGCACAACCTTCGGCAGGGTCAAACCCGCTCTGGCGTCGGTGGGGCTAGGCCTCCTGATTGTCAGTCCTGCGCAGGCGCAACACTCCCCTCAAACGCAGGTTCAGGATGTTCTAAACAACCGCTGCGTGGTGTGTCACGGCTGCTATGATGCCCCCTGCCAACTCAAACTGTCTTCCCCCGATGGATGGGCCAGAGGGGCGAGCAAACAAAAGGTCTACGAATCTTCCCGACTGGACGATGCGCCAATGACCCGGTTGAAGATCGATGCGAAGACTGTCCCGGAATGGCGCCAGAAAGGCTTCTTTCCGGTCACGGGAACATCAGACCAACCTTCGACGCTGGTACAATTGCTGCAGGCCGGGCGTGACAATCCGTTTAAACTGGGCGCGGCATTGCCGGACGAAGTTGAGCTCGGACTGAAACGGGACACGTCGTGCCCTGCGCCAAATGAAACGGCAGACTATCTGAACGATCATCAGTTTGACGGTATGCCTTACGGTATGGCTCCGCTTCCAGAAAGCGACTACCGGATATTGCTGGCCTGGGCCAAAGCCGGGGCGCCCGGCGCCGTGGAGCCCGTTGATCTCCCACCAGGTGTCTTGGCGCAGGTGGCTGAAATCGAAGGGTTCTTCAATCAAACGGCGCTGAAAACGAAACTCGTTGCCCGCTACATCTACGAACATCTGTTCCTGGCGCATCTGCACCTTGAAGGCGATCAGCCGGACCGCTTTTTCCGTTTGATCCGGTCCAGAACTGCACCGGGTGAACCGGCCGATGAAATTGCGTCACGCCGCCCCTTTGATGATCCAGGCGGCCGTTTCTTCTACCGTCTGGTCCCGTTGAACGAGACGATCCTGCACAAGCAGCACATCGTCTATGAAATCGGACAGAAGCGGCTTGCCCGCTACACCGAATTGTTCCTAAACACAGACTGGTCGTTAGATGCGCTTCCGACCTATTCCACGGCTGCCGGCGGCAATCCGCTGTCGACCTTCGCGGCAATCCCGGCCCGCAGCCGGTATCAATTCCTGCTCGACAACGCGCTTTATTTTGTCCGCTCGTTCATTCGCGGACCGGTGTGTTATGGTCAGGTCGCAGTGAATGTTATTGAAGACCGCTTCTGGGTGTCTTTCCTCGATCCAGATGCCGATCTTTCGGTCACCGATCCAGATTATCTGCCACAGGCAACGCCCATTCTGGAACTGCCGGTCGCCGTCTCGGACAGCTCAATTTCAGGCCGAATGCGGAATTTTCTGACACTTGGTCCCATCAAGTATCAGGAGTTTCGGCAGGCCCGCTACAGGCATGCCGCCCGGGCATCCGGCGGCCTGAATTATCAGGACATCTGGGACGGGGATGGCAACAACCATGATGCCCGGCTGACCGTTTACCGGAACTTCTCATCCGCATCTGTGGTGCGCGGCTTTGCGGGGTCCATACCTGAAACCGCCTGGGTGATTGATTTCCCTTTGTTTGAACGGATCTATTATAATCTTGTTGCCGGGTTCGACGTCTTTGGAAATGTCGAACACCAGCTGACAACGCGTCTCTACATGGACAGCCTGCGCCGTGAAGGTGAACGCATGTTCCTGTCCTTTCTGCCTCCAAAAAGCCGGGACCCGCTCCACAGCTCCTGGTACCAGGGGACTCTCGTGTCCCTGGTCGACCGATGGAAAGAAGCGCCTCTCGATACCGAAACACCAACCGGCATAACGTTTCAGACCCAAACACCGAAAGCGGAATTTCTGAACGAACTTCTTCAGAATGAGCCGGGCCTCTGGCCGAATGTCGACCCGATCAACCGCTGCGCCGGGGGCGCTTGTGCCTCGCCGGAGACAACAGCCGGCCAGTTGCGTCCGCTGACGGTAAAACCCGCGCCTTTTGCAAAGTTCATGCCCGATATCGCCGTGCTTGTTGTGGAGCGTGCGGAGAACAACGAGATCTACACGCTGGTGCACGACATGGCACACAGCAACGTTGCCTTCGTCTTCAACGAGGATTTGCGCCGCAAGCCGGAAGATGACGCGATGACGATTGTCCCGGGCCAATTCAGCAGCTACCCGAATTTTATCTTCCAAGTGAAAGAGGCCTCACTGCCAGAGTTTGTCGCGGCATTGCGCGCGGTTCGCAGTCAGACAGATTTTCAGGGAGTGGTAGAGACCTTCGGAATTCGCCGGACCCATGCTGAGTTCTGGATGGTGTTCGATCAGGTTCAAGCTGCCTTGGACGCACAAGATGCTGTTGAAGCCGGTCTTCTCGATCTCAATCGCTACATTGACCCGAAAGTGACAGATCCGATTGAGCGCCTCTTCGGTTTCACCTTCAATTTTGACTAGAGCCCCGGGCTCTAAGCCCGCATTTCCCGGATCAGCCAGTCGCAAAAGGCCTGAGCCTCAGGGCTCAAGGCTTGGCGCGGTCCGGACGTCACCAGATAATAACTGTGCCGGCTTGTGATGACCTTGTCCGTTGAGCGAATGAGCCGACCGCTTTCCAGATAGGGTTTGGCGAGCGTTTCCAAAACGAGTGCATGGCCATGACCAAGGGCAGCCAGCTCGAGGGCAGACAGAGTTTGGTCCACCTGCAGCCCTGACCGCCCCGGAACTGCAGATCCATAAAGACGGAAAAAGCTCTCCCATGTATCCAAAACCCCCATGATGTCGAGCCGGACAGCCTGACTGAGCTGTTCCACGTCGCTCTTCGTGCTGTCCAACGCAAGATCAGGATGGCAAACGGCGATTACGGGATCGTTGACCAGGAACTCAACAGCGCCGTCACTCCAGGTTCCATCGCCAAACCGCACATCGATCTCAAAAAGATCCGGATTGAGGGTCTCAGCCCAGGCGGCGGAGATCATTTGAACGTCAATACCGGGGCTCTCTGCCTGAAAAGCCGCAAGCCTGGGTATCATCCAGAGGTGCCCGAAACTGGAAAGGCAACGGAACCGGACAGGCTTGCGCTCCCGCCCGCCAAAGACCGAAACCGTTGCAATCGAGAGATCCGAAAACGCCTTTTCCACCGACGGCAGATAGGTCTGCCCCAGCCGGGTTAATTTCAGCTCCCGGTGCAGGCGATCGAACAGGGGATAGCCGAGCTGCTGCTCCAGCTGGCGCACCTGATAGCTGACAGCGGCCGGCGTAATCAGGAGTTCTTCGGCGGCACGCGTGAAATTTCCGAGCCGGGCCGCTGCTTCGAACGCTCTCAACCACGGCAAGGGCGGAAGGTTATAGGCCATCCAAGGTTCTCAGCCGCTGGATTGTGTTGAAGATTGCTCCATTTCTCATTGTGCGCCCGTTGCCTCTTTCAAATTTTTTCAATGTTACACCAAATGATTTTTCGCTTCAGGCTTTTTGCAAACTCATCGACAGTTACTGGAGCGATCAAATGACCGGAGCAGATCCGACTTTGCAAACTGCCGATTACATCATTGTGGGCGCCGGTTCGGCGGGCTGCATTCTGGCCGAACGTTTGAGTGCGGATCCAGGCACCACGGTGCTGCTTTTGGAAGCGGGAGGGGCCGACGATTCACCGTGGGTTTCGTTGCCACTTGGCTACGGCAAACTCTACGCCGATCCAAAACGCACCTGGCAATTCACGACCGAAGCTGACAGCGGACTGAATGGCCGGTCGCTTTATTGGCCACGCGGCAAAATGCTCGGCGGTTCCGGGTCTATCAATGCCATGGTGTATTGCCGGGGCTTGCCGCAAGACTACGACGACTGGGAAAGTTCAGGCGCAAATGGGTGGTCATGGTCCACCGTGCGTGAAACCTTCGAGCGCCTGGAAACAAAGACCGGTGCGGATGGGAGTAAGCGGGGCAGCGGCCCGATCAACGTTCAGGACATCTCCCGCGAGATCCACACGCTGAACCGTCATTTCTTTGCTGCGATCACGGAAACCGGCCTGCCTTTGTCGGAAGACTTCAACGGCGATCAGCCCGAAGGGGCCGGGATCTACCACATCAACACGAAAGCCGGACTTCGGTGCTCTTCGTCGCGCGCCTTCTTGCACCCCGCCCTCAAGCGCCCAAATCTGACTGTTCGCACGGCCGCGCAGGCAAAGCGCATCCTCTTTGAGGAGCAGCGCGCAACCGGCGTTCAATTGCTATCCGGCGAAGTCTTGACCGCCGGCCGGGAAGTTATCTTATCCGCTGGTGCGATTGCCTCGCCGCAACTGCTTCAGCTATCTGGTGTTGGACCGGGTCAGCTCCTGCAATCGCTTGGCCTTCCGATCGTCCAAGCCAACGATCATGTGGGCGGAAACCTGCAGGATCACCTGGCGGCCAATTACACGTTTCAGGCCCATGAACCGACGCTGAATGCGGTTCTGCGCCCACTGATCGGGCAAATGCGCGCGGCGTTCCAATATGCCCTCTCGCGCAAAGGCCCCTTGGCCCTGTCGGTCAACCAGTGCGGCGGTTTCTTGCGCTCGCGCAAGGAGCTCACCCAGCCTGATCAGCAGATCTATTTCAATCCGATCAGCTATCAGATGAAATCCTCCGGCGGGTCCTCCCGCTTTACCCTTGACCCCTTCAACGGCTTCATCATTTGCGCCCAGCCGGCGCGGCCGACCAGCCGGGGCCGGATCGATATCAAGAGCGCAGACAGTTCTGTCGCGCCATCCATTCAGCCGAACTCCCTGTCGACGGACGAAGATAGGAATACGGTTATCTCCGGCGGCCGGCTTTGTCAGAAAATCATGGCGAGCAAGGCCTTGCAGGCTGTTGTCGCCCGGCCAACCGGACCGGACCTGCTGAAACTGGACGATCAAGGGCTTCTGGACGACTTCCGCTCCCGGGCCGGGACCGTCTATCATCCTGTATCCACCTGCCGGATGGGGGCCAATCAGGAAACATCTGTTGTCGACAGCCACTTGAGAGTTCACGGCATTGACCGCCTCCGTGTGGTAGATGCTTCTGCGTTCCCGAACATCACCTCCGGCAACACCAACGCCCCCACCATGATGCTTGCCCTCAAGGGCGCTGACATAATTCTGGAAGATCACAAAAGAGCCTCCGCATGACCGTTCAAGACCTTGCCGCCAACTACCTTTCCACCGGACGCATTGATGGCCTGCCAGATGGCCATTTCATCGGCGGGCGGTTCACGTCCGCCTCCGATCGGAAGATGGAAAGCTTCGATCCGGCCCGTGCCGAGGCCTTTGCCGAGTTCTCGCTCGGCACTGAAGCCGATATGGACACGGCAATTGAGGCCGCCGAAAAAGCCGCCAAAGACTGGGCACGAGCGCTCCCGTCCGAGCGCTGCCGGATCCTCAACAATGTCGCTCGTGTCTTCCGCGAAAACGCAGATTGGCTCGCGGTCCTGGAAGTCCTCGACAGCGGCAAAACGCTGGCTGAAGCCCAAGGCGATGTTCAAAGTTCTGCGCGGTTGTTCGAATATTACGCTGGTGCTGCAGACAAGCTGGACGGCCGCTCGGTGAACCTTGGCCCGGACTTGACGGCCTTTACGGTTCGCGAGCCGGTGGGTGTCACCGGCCACATCATTCCTTGGAACTACCCGACGTCCACATTTGCGCGTGGCGTTGCCCCTGCCCTTGCCGCGGGCTGTTCTGTTGTTGCAAAGCCCGCAGAGACGACACCGTTCACCGCGCTTGTGATGGCCGAGCTCCTGAGCGAAGCCGGAGTGCCGGATGGACTCGTTAATGTTGTCACGGGCCTCGGGAGCGATGTTGGCTCCAAACTCGCCCGTGATCCCCGGATCAAGCAGCTGACCTTCACCGGCTCCGTCACCACCGGCGTCAACGTCGCCCAAACGGCAGCCCCGAACGTCACCCGGCTTACGCTGGAACTTGGCGGCAAGTCACCGCTGGTGGCCTTTGAAGATGCAGATCCCGAAAAGGTCGCAGATGGCGCCTATTGGGCGATCTTCTCCAACTCCGGCCAAATCTGTTCGGCGGGTTCGCGGCTTATCCTGCACAAATCCTTACGTGATGAAGTCCTCGCCATTCTGACGGAACGCGCAAGCAACCTGAAAGTGGGTCATGGCCTGAAGAACCCAGATATGGGGGCGATCAACTCTGATCTGCACCTTGGCCGGATCAAGACCCATGTCGATGCCGCCAAGGCGCGCGGCGCCAACATCCTGACCGGCGGCGATGTGACCACCGATCCGGAAACCGGCAAGGGCTGGTTTTTCCAGCCGACTGTCATTGCGGATTTACGGGCCAACGACCCGGCCGTTCAGGACGAAATCTTCGGGCCTGTCCTGTCAGTGCAGAATTTCGAAACCGAAGACGAAGCCGTCGAGCTGGCGAACGGAACGGAGTTCGGCCTGATGGCAAGTGTCTACACACGCGACACCGGACGTGCGATGCGGGTTGCCCATGCACTCGACAGCGGCCAGGTTTCGGTCAACGATTATTGGGCGGGCGGGCTGGAACTGCCCTTTGGCGGCAATAAGAAATCCGGCTATGGCCGCGAAAAGGGCTGGGAAGGCCTTGATGCCTACACCAAGGTCAAAGCCATCACGATCAGCAACGCCAGCTAAAGCGGTTCGACATGAGACTTAGCGATATCGAGACCTTCGTCGTTGGCAATCCCCCACCGCGCCACGGTGGGCGATACTTCATCTTCGTCAAAGTGGTGACTGCGTGCGGCATCACCGGCTATGGCGAGATCTACAATGCCACTTTCGGGCCCGACTTGGTGGCAAAGATGGCTGAGGATGTGTTTGCGCGCCAGTTTGCCGGAGAAGACCCGCACCATATCGAGAAGCTGTGGCACAAGACCTACGGCGCCGGATATACGCAGCGTCCGGATGTGACCGTCATGGGTGTGCTGTCGGGTCTGGAAATGGCCTGCTGGGACATCATCGGAAAGGCGGCGGGCAAACCCGCCTATGAGCTGCTCGGCGGCAAGGTGCACGAGCGGCTGCGTTCTTACACCTATCTCTATCCAACCGATGGAGATGTTTATCCGGACCCGGATAAACCCAACGTCTATAACGACGCGGATATGGCCGCTGAAGCAGCGGCCAAGGCCGTCGACCAGGGCTTTACAGCCGTTAAATTCGACCCGGCAGGCGCCTACACCATCTATGATGGCCACCAACCAAGCCTTGAGGATCTGGAGCGCTCCGAGGCGTTCTGCAAACAGATCCGCGCAGCGGTCGGCACAAAAGCCGATCTATTGTTCGGCACCCATGGCCAGTTCACGGTGTCTGGTGCCAAGCGCCTTGCCCGGCGGCTGGAAGCGTACGACCCGCTCTGGTTTGAAGAGCCGATCCCGCCCGAAAAGCCGGAGGATATGGCGCAAGTGGCCCGCTTCACCTCCATTCCAGTAGCAACCGGCGAGCGGCTTTGCACAAAGTACGAATTCTCGCGTGTTCTAGAGACGGGAGCCGCCAGCATTTTGCAGATGAACCTTGGCCGGGTTGGCGGACTTCTGGAGGCTAAAAAGATCGCGGCGATGGCGGAATGCCATTCGGCGCAAGTCGCCCCGCATCTTTATTGCGGGCCGCTGGTCGCGCTCGCCAACATCCAGCTTGCTACCTGCAGCCCGAACTTTCTGGTTCTGGAATCAATCCGTACCTTTGACGGATTCTTCGCAGAACTTCTGACAACACCAATCCGGTGGGAGAACGGCTACATCATCCCGTCACAGGAACCGGGCCTTGGGCATGACCTCAACGAAGACGTTGCCCGCGCAAATCCTTACACCGGCAGTGACCTTCATCTGGGTTTTCAGGAAACACCAGCACTGCCGCTTTAGGCAGTGCCATCAGGCCGGTCAGTTTGTGGCTGCGTCAAGCGCATCGTGCCTGGCCCGGACATCTTCGGGCCAGCTTGCCTTGATGAATGATAGCACAGCGATGATCTCATCGTCTGTTAGGACGCCCTCATAGGCGGGCATGGCTGACTGGTAGTTTTCAAGGTTTGCAGCCTCGGCAACGCCGTACTTGGTCATGTCGAACAACAGCTGCGAGGAATGGTGCCAAGTGTGACCAGAGACATCATGTGGCGGCGCCGGCATCAGCCCATCCGCCTTTGGCGTTTGCCAATCTGCTTCCCCTTCCAGATTTGCCCCGTGGCAGGCCGCGCAAGTCTCGTCGTAGATGACCTTCCCGCGCGCAACCGCGTCAGCATTTTTGGGCTGAAGCAACCCGGTGTTTTCATTGCGTGGCAACACATACAATGCGGCGGCGCCGAGGCCCACAATCAGGGACCCAGCAATCGCCAGATATTGTAACGGCTTCCCCACGGCCTAGATCACGACGATCTGGGACCCCACCGGCACGCGGCTATAAAGGTCGATGATGTCCTGGTTCATCACACGGACACAGCCGCTGGAAACAGCAGACCCAATCGTCCAGTATTCAGCTGTGCCGTGGATCCGGTAGAGCGTGTCGACATTGCCCTGATAGATATAGAGAGCGCGGGCGCCGAGCGGATTTTCCAAACCCGGATCCATGCCGCCGTTCCTCCAGCTCCACTGCTCAAGCTCCGGCTCGCGCTGGATCATTTCCTCTGGAGGGACCCACCGTGGCCATTGCGCCTTGCGGGCGATCCGGGCGCGGCCCGACCATTCAAATCCGGCGCGGCCGAGGCCGACACCGTAGCGCATGGCCATGCCGTTTTCCTGGACCAGATAGAGATAATAGTTGGAGGTATCGACGATCAGCGTGCCAACACGCTCGGTCGTATTGTACCGCACCTGCTTGCGGTAATAGCGCTCCGGAACCTTGTTCAGATTGATCGCCGGGATCGGGAACCGTTCTTCCGGCATCGCCCGGTACATGGATAGATACGGCGAGACTGGCGGAGCAGCTGGAGGAGTGGTCGACGACACACAGCCGGAGACGGCGAGCCCTGTCAGGCTCGCCGAACCGGCAAGAAATGATCTTCTTGTCAGCAAAGACACGTTACTTAACCTCGCCCATTTTCATATAAACGCCTGGTGTTGCACCAGATTCCATCGGTAAGGCGTGGACCAGATATTGAGCCGCGGGATCGTAGTCCATCCCAAGCGACCCCATCGGCATACCGGCAACTGCCAGCCCGCGAATGTCGGGGCGTTCACTCATCAGTTTATCCATCGCTTGCAAAGGGACATGACCCTCCAGCACGTACTTGCGCTCATCGCCAAGCACAGCCGTGTGGCAGGCCTGCAAATCGCCCGGGATACCGGCCTGCTTTTTGACGGAGGTCAGGTCTTCCATGTCCCGGATCTCGACCTTGTAGCCAGCCTTGGCGACCTCTTCCGCCCAGACATGGCAGCACCCGCACCACGGGGTCTTGAAGACTGTGACTGTACGTTCCTCATCCGCCATTGCCGGAGCGGCCAACAGCGCTGCCGCAAGGGCGCCTGCGCGGACCAGTTTGTGATTAAGCATTGGATTTGTCTCCGTGTGTGCGGTTGTCACCGCTTCCTTGGTGGACACATCCCCCAATGAAGCGATGCATGATCAAATGCATCGCCAAACAACCGGCAAGCGGCAAAACGGGCCAGAAGCGATCGGCAAACGATGCACCGGCTAGCGCACTTGCAAGTACAATAGCCATCCCTGCGGCCATCATGAGGCAGCACGCCAGCATGAAGAGCGAACGGGGACTGGCACTCTGCTGAAGCCGATCGAAGGCGGACCGGCTGCGCAGCAGCGAAACCTTATGTGAGGTGAGCATATTGCTCCCTTTCTGTCTGAGTAATTTAGGCCGACAAGCGTCGGCAGATGTCCCGGAAGTTCCGGTCTCAGATAGATTGGGGCGGGTGATCAGCGACGGCGGGCGCTGCCATCGTGAGCGTCTTCACAGTGTTTTCGTGAACCCGGACGGAGCCTGGCACCACCAAGCCTGGCGGCATGGGCAAGACGGAGGCGCAGTCGCTTGAGCATTTGCTGCCGGCATGCGGCGCAGCATCGCTGACTTCCTGGCCACAGCAGGCCATGACTTCCTTTAAGTCCGCGTTCTGCGCGGGCAGCTCGACGTTGTTCACGTCCTCAAGCACGGTCGCTACAGAAAATGATCCCGCTTGGCCTTTCCAATCGGACACGTTGAATGCCGCCGCCGGCACACCATGCACCGCAGTGAAAAGAATCAGCAAAAGGACCGTCAAAAACGAACGCATGGGTCCGCCCTATCGCAGTTGTTTCTGAAAAGCCAGTCCCGGCTGGATGAAAATCACTCACTTCACCGAGAGCGGGCAGGCACAGCTGTGACAAGAACCATTTCGATAGGCCCTGGCCGGTTCTCAAGCAACTCTGGCGGGCAGAAGCTGGAGAGCAGGTTTTACAGCTGGCTTTGACATGGCAGATTTGGTTTCTGTTTCCGAAACCTCTTGCGGCTGATTGGCGCCGCTGTTGATGCGATGGCGGACCTCGGAAGCCGGCATGGGTTTTCCAAAATAAAAGCCTTGAACCTCTTTACAGCCGTGATGCTTCAAAAGCCGCAAATGTTCCTCGGTTTCGGCACCTTCGGCAAGCACCGGGATATTCAAGCTTTCGCTCAAGATGATGGTTGCCCGGACAATCGCTTCGGATTGCGCGTTCGTGCCGAGGTCCTTTATGAATTCCCGGTCGATCTTGATCTTGTCGAACGGGAAGGCTTGCAAGGTGGCCAGAGAGGAGTAGCCCGTCCCGAAGTCATCCATTGCAATGCGGACGCCCAGCCGTTTCAGTTGCTGGATCACCTGCAACGCGTGGTTCGTATCTTCGATAATACCGGTTTCCGTGATTTCCAGTTCCAAGCGAGACGGATTCAGACCGCTTTCCTTCAAGGCATTCGCGACCACATCCGGGAAATTCGCGTCAGACAGCTGGATCGGGGCAACATTAACAGCAATCCGGATTGGCTTGGACCAGCCAGATGCTTCAAGACACGCCGTCCTAATAACCCAGGCTCCGATTTCCAGGATCTGGCCGGTTTCCTCAGCTATCGGAATGAAGGCGAACGGGGGAACCAGTCCACGTACCGGATGATTCCAGCGCAGGAGCACTTCGGTCCCCGTCACGTCATGGGTCTGGACATCATTTTGCAATTGATAGTGTAGAACGAACTCATTGTTCCGCAGTGCCTTGCGCAAATCGATCGCAAGCGCACTTTGGTCTTTCACCTTGTCGTCTTTAGCCGGGTCATAACACTGGGCAGAGTTGCCACCTTCAGAGCGGGCCCGGTGCATGGCGCGTTCGGCCGCGGAAAACAGCCCCTCGGCATTCTGCGCATGTTCCGGAAACAGTGCATAGCCAACTGCGCTGTCTACATGAACAGCGTCATCACCGGCGCCGAAGGGCATGGCAACGATCTTCTGGATGCGCTTGCACAGATCAAGCAAATAGCCGCGATAATAGACCGGCTTGCCGACAATAACGAATTCGTCACCGGCAACACGGGCGACATATTCATCCTGATCCAAATGGGTCGACAGATTGCGGGCAATGTGCCGGAGAAGCGCATCTCCGGTCGTGTGGCCCAAGGCTTCGTTGACCGCCTTGAACCGCGACAGGTTGCAGGTCACAACAACAACGCGGGCATTGTCGAGGGCAACACGTGATATCAAGCCGTCCGTAAAGAGCTCGACCCCCTTGCGGTTGGGCAGACCTGTCAACGGGTCCTGGTGCGCGATCTGCGTGATTTGATTGTTCGTCACTTCAGCATTGGCCGTATCGATCGAGTAGGTGATCATCGCACTTAACAACAGGACGCTCATCGTGAAAGCGACACCCATCCCAACCAACTGATTGGAGACAAGATCAAGCCCCTCCGCATCCAGCCGGAGCGGAAGTATGTTCATCCCGGCCATCGCGGTAAAATGCATGCTGCCGACAGCAAGAATGAAAGCCAGCGCTGCGCCATACTTGCAGTAACGTGTCACGGGCCGCGCGATCCGGCTGGTGGAGATCATGCCGAAGACAGCTGCCAACACGACGGAAACGACCACAAACAGCGCATCAAGCTGGGAAACCCCGGAGACGCGCATGGCGTGGATGCCGGTGAAATGCATGGCTGCGATCGACAGTCCAAATACGGCACCGCCAACCTCGATCAAGGCAGACCGCTGCGTCAGACTGCTCAGCCAAAGGCCAAACGTGGTCCCCAGGATCGCGATGACGAGAGATGCCGCTGTGAGCGTCACATCATAACCGAGGATCAACGGGCTTTCGTACGCCAGCATGGAGACGAAGTGCGTGCTCCAGATGGTTCCGCCTGCAATCATGCCAGACAGAAACAACCACATGTATTTTAAGCTGCCTTGCGTTCTGCGGACCCGCGCGTAAAGGCGCATCGTCAGGACCGCCCCCACGACAAGGATTGCAACAGCAAGCCCGAGCGAAAAGGGGTCATGGTCAAAGGCGATGCAAGACAGGACAGTTAGCATTTAGATCTCCAAGTCCGGATATCCTAGCGGGAACCAGAGATCTCTGTGTAAATGTACGTATCAGACTGAAAGTTTGAATAACAACTTCTTAAAACCCCTACTGCGTTGATCTAATTGTATTTTCTTTTATCAACACAACAGTGTAAAACAGTTTCCGCTGCTCAGAAAAGGCTAGGCGTTAACGATTGACAGGCCGGGTGTTCTGCCGGTTCGCTTAAATTTAATTCAATATCCAAAATAAAACCCCCGCCCGGCATTCGGGCGAGGGTTTCTGGTCTTCAGAGTTGCCGGTCAATCAAGCGGCCGCTTTGGCCTTGAACTCGATCCGGCGGCGGTGAAGAACCGGCTCCGTGTAGCCGTTCGGCTGTTTCGTACCTTCCAGCACAAGTTCGAGTGCTGCCTGGAACGCAACCGACCCGTCAAAGTCATCTGCCATCGGCCGGTACAGCGGGTCCCCCGCGTTCTGCCCGTCCACCACCTTGGCCATCTTCTTCATCGTCTCGACGACCTGTGCTTCGGAACAAACGCCATGACGCAGCCAGTTGGCAATGTGCTGCGAGGAGATCCGCAAGGTTGCGCGGTCTTCCATTAGGCCGACATTGTTGATGTCCGGCACTTTGGAACAGCCAACGCCCTGTTCGACCCAGCGGACCACGTAGCCCAGAATGCCCTGTGCGTTGTTGTCGAGTTCGGCCTGAATGTCCTCCGGCGCCCAATTCGGACGTTCAGCAACCGGGATTGACAGGATGTCGTCCAGTTTCGCGGCATCGCGCGATTTCAGCTCAGCCTGACGGCCCGCAACGGACACCTTGTAGTAGTGCAGCGCATGAAGCGTCGCAGCCGTCGGAGACGGAACCCACGCCGTGTTTGCGCCCGACATCGGATGGCCGATCTTCTGATCCAGCATGGCGTTCATGAGATCAGGCATCGCCCACATGCCCTTGCCGATCTGGGCATGTCCCGGAAGGCCACAGGCAAGACCAACATCGACGTTGTTGTTCTCATAGGCACCGATCCAGGTCGACGCCTTCATGTCGCCTTTGCGGATCATCGGACCTGCTTCCATGGAGGTGTGCATTTCATCACCGGTGCGGTCCAGGAAGCCGGTGTTGATGAAGAACACGCGGTCCTTTGCCTGACGGATGCACTCCTTGAGATTCACTGTGGTGCGGCGCTCTTCATCCATAATGCCCATTTTCATCGTGTTGCGCGCCATGCCAAGCGCGTCTTCGACACGATTGAAGATCTCGCAGGCGAAAGCGACTTCCTCAGGGCCGTGCATCTTCGGCTTTACGATGTAGATGGAGCCCGCGCGGCTGTTGGTGTTCCGGCCGTTCGGACCGACATCATGCAGGCCGATCAGTGCGGTGATCATGCCGTCCAGAAGCCCTTCTGGAACTTCGTTGCCATCCTTGTCCAGAACCGCATCGATGGTCATCAGGTGGCCCACATTGCGCACCAACAACAAGGACCGACCATGAAGGGACAGAGCGGTACCGTCGGGAGCGGTGTACTGACGATCCCCATTCATGCGGCGGGTGACGGTCTCGCCGCCCTTCTGGAAGGTTTCTTCCAGATCGCCTTTCATCAGTCCAAGCCAGTTGGTGTAAACGACAACCTTGTCTTCGGCATCGACGGCCGCAACGGAGTCTTCGCAGTCCATGATGGTCGACATCGCCGATTCCAGAACAACATCCGAAATATGTGCCTTGTCGGTCTTTCCAATCGGATGCTGACCGTCAACGTTGACTTCAAGATGCAGACCATTCTTGACGAGCAAGACCTTGTACGGGGATGCAACATCGCCGGAACAACCAGCGAATTGGGCCGGATCCTGCAAGCCGATCGCGCCACTGTCCGTCGCGGCCGACAGAGTGCCGTTTTCAATCGAAAGGCCGGTAATGTCCGCCCAGCTGCCTGCAGCTAGCGGAGCTGCATCATCAAGAACTTTGCGGGCATAGGCGATCACCTCAGCGCCGCGCGCCTCGTCATAGCCGCCGGCTTGCGGCTTGGAGCCCATGGCATCGGTTCCGTAAAGCGCGTCATAAAGCGATCCCCACCGGGCATTGGCGGCGTTCAGCGCATACCTTGCGTTCATCACCGGAACCACAAGCTGCGGGCCTGCAACAGATCCGATTTCGGGATCAATGTTCTGGGTGCCTACCTCGAACGCTTCGCCTTCCGGAACGAGATAGCCGATCTCCTCCAAAAACGTTTTGTAAGTCGCCATCTCTGGCGTGCCGGGGTTGGCGCGATGCCAAGCATCCAGCTTTTCCTGCAGCGCGTCGCGTTTGGCCAGCAGGTCGCGGTTTTTCGGGGCAAGGTCATGAACAAGCGCTGACAGGCTTTTCCAGAAATGCTCCTGATCAACACCGGTGTCAGGCAAGGCCTTGTCGTTCACAAACTCAAAGAGTTCTTTCGCCACTTGCAATCCGTGGGCGTCGACCCGTTCTGTCATAATTTTCTCCAAACGCTTTTGCGGCATTATGTTGATCTTTGTGGGTGTTTTAGCTGTCAAACGCTCCGGGTCAATTGCCAGCGAGCCTTCATGACTTTTTCCTTTTCCGAAATAATCCGCACCATCATCGCTGCAGAGCGAACAATTCGGCGTCTCCAAGGCCTTTCCGAAACGCCAACAATCCGCTACCGCTCTAGACCAACGCCCCTCCCCGGCTGCCAAATTGGCAGGAAAGAAGACACCTTATGAGTTCGTTTGCCGGACGTATCGGAACCATGGCTTATGGCAATGCCATCCTGTTGTTAATGGCAACCACGCTTCTGTGGGGCGGCAACACTGTGGCCGGACGGCTTGCTGCGGGGGAGGTTTCCCCGATGGTCGTGGTCTTTCTGCGCTGGATCATTGTTGCGGGCTTGCTTGTTCCCTTTTTATGGCCGCGGATCCGGTCCGAATGGCCAGTCATGCGCGGCTCGTTCCTCCGCATGGTGCTGATGGCCGCCTTCGGCTTTGTGGGTTTCAACACGCTGTTTTACATCGCCGCGACAGAGACAACGGCGGTCAATCTCGGCATTATTCAAGGATCCATGCCGATCCTGGTCCTCATTGGATCTGTCATCGCATTCAGCTCCAAAGTTCGGCTGCTTCAGGTCGTCGGTATTTTGGCGACATTGCTGGGCGTAACCTTGATTGCGGCACAAGGAAGTCTCGACGTTCTCTTGAGCCTTGCGGTCAATCCCGGCGACGGTGTCATGCTGATCGCCTGCGTGCTCTATTCAGGCTACACGCTAGCGCTGCGCAACCGGCCACAGGTTTCGGGACTGGTCTTTTTTGCCGTTTTGTCCGCCATCTCCGTGTTCGCCTCTCTTCCAGGCCTTGCCTACGAGATGGCGACGGACACGGCTCTCTGGCCCGACATGAAAGGCTGGCTGATAGTGCTCTACATAGCGCTCGGCCCTTCCTGCCTCAGCCAGATCTTTTTCATGCGCGGCGTTGAACTGATCGGCCCGGCCCGAGCCGGCGTTTTTATCAACCTGGTCCCAATCTTTGCAGCCGTCCTTGCTGTCAGCATCCTCGGCGAGCCGTTCAAATGGCACCACGGGCTGGCCTTGTTGCTGGTTTTGGGCGGGATCTGGTTGTCGGAACGCAAGGCAGGCAGTTGATGTGGCGGCGAAGTATTTGCAGCTGGTGACTTTAGCGAGTTTGAATTTGCCATAATCAGAGGGCACATTGGCGTCATGGAAACACCAATGATTACGGGCGCCTTTGCGCTTTTGTTGCTGACAATTGCCCTGCTGCAACCGCTGGCCCGCCGGTTCGGTGTGGCTCCCAGCGTGCTTCTTGCCATGGTCGGCACCCTGATCGGCATCGGAGCAACCTATCTTCTTTATACGCCGCGCACTGACGCCTTTAACACCATTGCAAATGTCTTTGTGAATCCGCCTTTGGATTCAGAAATGATCCTATACATTTTTCTGCCGCTGCTCCTGTTTCAGACCTCATTGACCCTCGACGTGCGGCGGTTGTTTGAGGACTGGGCGCCGGTTCTGGTCATGGCGGTTGTTGCTGTTTTCGTGGCAACAGCCTTTATCGGAGCTGCGCTCTACCCGTTGGCCGGCGTGCCGCTGGTGGCCTGCCTGTTGCTTGGCGCAATCGTTGCAACAACTGATCCGGTTGCCGTCGTGGCGATTTTCCGCGACATCGGAGCGCCAGCCCGCCTTGGGCGCATCGTTGAGGGCGAAAGCCTCTTGAACGATGCGGCCGCTATCGTGATCTTCGTTCTGCTTCTTGGCATTCTGACGGGAGATCAGGCCCTGACTGGCAGCGAAGTGGCCATCGCATTCGCCCGGTCGTTTGTCGGGGGCGTCATTGTGGGTGCGGTTCTAGCGCGCATTGCCGTCAGTTTCCTGCATTTGATGCGCGACCTTCCGCTCGCCCAAGTAACCCTCAGCCTCGCCCTGCCCTACGGCATCTATGTGCTCAGTGATCAGTTTGCCGACGTGTCGGCGGTTGTTGCCGTTGTGGCTGCCGGAATCATCTTCAATCTCTATGGTCCGGCCCGGATCCAGCCGGCAAACTGGAACTTTCTGCATTCGGTCTGGGACCAGATGTCCTTCTGGGCCGCTTCGCTCATCTTTCTGCTCGCCGCAATTCTTATCCCGCGGCTTGTCGACGGGTTTGCCCCACTCGACATTCTGCTGCTTCTGATCGTGATCGTGGCAGCCCTCGCGGCCCGTGCTGTCGTGATCTATGGTTTGCTGCCCGTCCTCAGCTTCATGAAAGCCGGAGAGGCAGTGAACGACAAATACAAGGCTGTCATGCTGTGGGGCGGCATGCGCGGCGCAGTGACACTCACCCTAGCCCTCAGTGTGTCCGAGCACGCGGCACTGTCGCCCGAGATCTCAACGTTTGTCACAAAGCTCGCCACCGGCTTCGTGCTGTTCACCTTGCTGGTGTATGGAACCAGCCTGAAGCCGCTGATCAAACTCCTCGGGCTCGACCAGCTTAACGCACGGGACGAAGCCCTCCGAACCCAATACTTAGCCCTGACGCTGTCCGACATCCGGTCTGAGCTTGGGGAGGCTGCTAAAGCCTATCATGTGGCACCGCATGTCGCCTCCGTTGTTCTCGACGACTATGAAAAACGCGCCGCCTCTGCCGCGGCAGAGACCAATATGCTGGAAGAGTTGAAAGACAAGGATCGGGTTAATATTGGCCTGATTGCGCTTGCAGACCGGGAACAACAACTCGTCCTGGAACACTTCCACCACAAAACAATCTCGGGACGCGCGGTCGCCGGTTTTCTCGCCATTACAGGCCGGACAAGTGATCTTGCCCGCAGTGAAGGACGGAGCGGCTATCGTCAGGCGAGCCGCGAACCTCTGAAGTTCGGGTTCGGTTTCCGCTTCGCACAGACTTTGCAACGCCGGTTCAAGATCAACCGGCCTCTGGCACGCCAACTCGCGGCAAGGTTCGAATTCTTACTCGTTTACCGAATCCTCGAAGACGAACTGCTCGTTTTCAATGAACGCCGTATCCGCCCGCTCTTGGGCGAGCGCGTCGCTGACATTTTGAAAGAGACCCTAAGCAACCGGCAAGCTGAGACCATCCAGGCTATTGAGGCTTTGCGTTTGCAGTACCCGGATTATGCCGATGCGCTTGAGAACAAATTCTTGCGCATGAGCGGTGTTCGTCTTGAAGAAACCGCATACGACGAAGCCCGGGATCAGATGTTGGTGGGCACCGAATTGCATCAGGACCTCCTCAGAGACGTCGAGAAGGTTCGGCGCGCTTGCGACTTCCGGCCGAAGCTGGACCTCGGCATGAAGACCAAAGAGCTGGTCCAAGCCCATCCCTTGTTTGAGGGACTGCCAAAAAAACAGCAGAAAGCCATCATGAAAATGATGCGCCCGCAATTCGCGACACCGGGGGAAACCTTGATCCGGACGGGCGAACGCGGCGATGCCGCCTACTTCATCGCATCCGGTGCGGTCGAGGTTCGTACGCCAATTACCACCATCCGCCTCGGCCGCGGTGATGTGTTCGGGGAAATCTCTCTCATGACCGGCGGGCGGCGCAGCGCCGATGTTGTTGCGATTGGTTATTGCCATCTGCTGAGCCTGCGGGCGCAAGACTTCCGGTTGCTGATGGATAAATATCCAGATCTGAAGGCCCATGTGGAAAGCCTGTCAGCCCAGCGCTTGAAGATGAACTCGAAGGCCCAGGAAGCCGAAACCGAAGATCCGGTCGTTCCCCAGTTCAAGGAAAATTCCGACACTGCGGAGGAGTTGGGGTCCGAACACAAGACAGAACCAACTGAGGACAGCAAGACATCTTCAAAAGAGGCAGACGACCCTCCGGAGGCCACTCCCAACAGAACTCCAGAAGTGGCGACTTGAGAACACAGGCCGGTTCTTTGGTTAGCAGAGAGCAAAAGCCGGGCAAAAAAATGGACCGGCGATTAGGGGCCGGTCCGGTCTGAGGTGCGAGCATCGCTTGCTCGAGGGGAGGTTCATCACATCCAAAATCTGATTTACATAGTAAGTCATGCGAACGGTTTTTTGCCAGCCCTTTGTTCAAGTAAACGCACCTATGGTGTTGATAAGTTTTAGATGAAGATCTGTTTTTAGAAGATGGATGTATGAAATTTTTAACTTCCATTGACCGTTCATTTGCATTATTACCTACGTCATTCCACGCAAACTGAAGTCACCATACAGATTAACTTTAGGTGATCCTAAGTTAATGCGAAACATCAATAACCTGATCTGACTTGTTGATTTTGGTGAAGTTTAGGGCACAGCCAAAAACACCGCACTTAACACGCGTCTTCCGAAATTTACCCTCATACCTGATGTCGGACGATGGCGAGCTTAACTGCGCGGAGCCGCTGCCCGTCTCAAGCGGTCATTAATCGCCTCGCCAAGGCCCGTATTGGGGATATCTTGCACCTGAATCGTCTTTGCACCGGACGAATCAAGGGTCCGCATGGCCTGAAACAACTGCGCAGCGGCCTCTACGAGATCCCCGGACGGACTAAGATTCGCCTCCGCCAAGGCTGATTCTCGCCCTTCAATCGGATCCACACCAAACGACAACAAGGCCTCGTTTGGCGCAACGGCTCGTGCATGAAGACGCATCTGTGCATTTGGTGCGTAGTGGGAGGTGAGCATTCCGGGCGCTGCAGGCGCCTCCGGTTGATTGTTTGAAGCTGGTGTCCGGACTTTTGTCTGCAGCACGCTCTCAATTGCTTCGCGCGCCAGACCTCCGGGGCGCAGCAGCGTAACATGTTCGTCTGTCAAGCCGATGATTGTTGACTCAATGCCGACCTCACACGGTCCGGCGTCAATGACAAAATCAAGCGCGTCCCCCAGATCGGCTATCACATCCTCCGCCCGGGTGGGGCTGATTTTGCCGGACCGGTTGGCGCTTGGGGCTGCCAGCGGACGCCCCGTATTTTCCGAGAGATACCGCATGATCGGTCCGGACGGGACCCGGAGCGCGACCGTGGACAGACCCGCCGTCGCCAGATCTGAGATCTCTGAGGTGTCTGTCTTCGGCACAACAAGGGTCAGCGGGCCCGGCCAAAAAGCCTCTGCAAGTTTCAGGGCGCGGTCATCGAAGACGCCATGATGGCGAGCAGCCTCAAGGCTTGGCAGATGCGAAATGAGCGGGTTGAAACTCGGCCGGCCCTTGGCCTGGAAAATCCGCGCACAAGCGGTGCCACTCGTTGCATCGGCCGCCAGGCCATAAACGGTTTCGGTCGGCACAGCGACTAGACCGCCGTCAATCAGGCTGCGGCAGACGGCATCGGCTTCCGGGTGCCCTTGCCAGTCATTTGAGCTCAGATTGACGTTCCAGCGCTGCATTCATTTCGTTCCGTTGCTTGCCATTCTGAAAGACTGACCAAAAAGATAAGGACATGCCGCAGCGAAATGGGTTGACGTTTACGTCAACACGGCTACTGTTTGCGTCAATCGGCTGCCAGTAGCGCCTTTTGCGGGCAACCCAGTGTTCCGTCAAGCTTTGGACGGCTGAAAGAAGAAATTTGGCCAAGATAGGCCATCGGTTCTTGGGAGGACCAATCATGTATCGTGCACCGATCGACGAGATCGCCTTCACCCTCAAACACGTCTGCGGCCTGTCAGACTTGCAGGAGGGCGGACAGCATGCCGAACTCGGCGATGATCTGGTGGATGCCATTTTGAACGAAGCCGGCCGCTTCGCCGCCGAAGAAATTGCCCCGCTCAACAGCGTCGCCGACAAGCACGGAACTCCGCTTGCCAACCGGGAAGTAACAACTCCTCCCGGCTGGCGCGAGCTTTACCATGGCTGGATCGAAGGCGGCTGGAACGGCCTTTCTGCCAGCGAGGACGCCGGCGGTCAGGGGTTGCCGCAAATGCTTTCAGCCGCTGCGCTGGAGATGTGGAACTCCGGCTCCATGGCATTCGCCATCGGCCCCACTCTAACGATGGGCGCTGTGGAAGCCATCGAAAAGCACGCAACGGAAGAGTTGCGGGCAACCTACCTGGAAAAGCTGGTCACCGGTGAATGGATGGGCACCATGAACCTGACCGAGCCACAGGCCGGGTCTGATCTCAATGCGTTGAAAGCGCGGGCCGAACGCAATGACGACGGCACGTATCGGATCTACGGCCAGAAGATCTTCATCACCTACGGCGAGCACGATCTGACCGACAACATCATCCATCTGGTGCTTGCCCGCCTGCCGGATGCGCCGGCTGGAACCCGCGGCATTTCGCTGTTTCTCGTGCCGAAGTTCCTGGTCAACGAAGACGGCTCGCTGGGAGCTCGAAACGATGTCCACTGTGCAGGTGTAGAGCATAAGCTCGGCATTCATGGTTCCCCGACCTGCACCATGGTCTATGGCGACGAAGGCGGCGCGACGGGCTGGCTGATCGGTGAGGAAAACAAAGGCCTTGCCTGTATGTTCACGATGATGAACAACGCCCGGCTTGCCGTCGGCATTCAAGGGCTGGGTGTTGCGGAACGCGCCTGTCAGGACGCCCATGCCTACGCGCTGGAGCGCAAACAAGGCAACGTGCCCGGCAAGAAGGGCGACGGCATGGTCGCCATTGCCCATCACCCTGACATCAAACGCTCTTTGCTGGGCATGCGGACCCGAACCCAGGTCGCCCGCGCGATCTGTTATTCCTGCGCCCATGCCATCGATATGGCCAACACGGCCACCGACCCGGATCAGAAGAAGCACTGGTCGGAACGCGCAGGCCTGCTCACGCCGATTGCCAAGGCGTTGTCGACCGATTTCGGCGTCGAAGTTGCCACCATCGGCGTTCAGATCCATGGCGGTATGGGCTACGTGGAAGAAACCGGGGTCGCGCAGCACCTGCGAGATGCCCGGATTGCTCCGATCTATGAAGGCACCAACGGCATCCAGTCCATCGACCTTGTATTGCGCAAGCTGCCGCTGTCGGGCGGTGATCATGTTCGCGGGTTCCTCACTGAGTTGCGTGAGATCGCCCGGGAAGTCTCCCAATCCAACCGCCCCGAGTTCGGTGACACGGCCGAACGCCTGCGCCGTGCCCTTGATGATCTGGAAGAGGCAACCGACTGGATGCTGGCGGCCCAGGCCGATGGACGGGTCGAAGAGGCCCTTTCCGGCGCAACGCCCTATCTGCGGCTTGCCGGCCTTGCCTATGGCGGCGCTCTGTTGGCGAAAGGGGCGCTCAAGTCCGGCATGGAAAACCGGGCTCTTCGGACCCAGCGCACCATCATGGCGAGAAGTTACGCAATGACGCTTCTCTGTGACACAGCAAGTTTGAAGGAAGACATCGTCGGCTCGGCGGACAGCATCCTGGAGTTCGATCCAGAAGCCATGACCTCTTAAACGCCCCGGCCTTGTAGACGAATACTGAAAGGAATTTCCTCATGATCACGCAGTCTCTTGAAGACGGCGTCAGGACTTTGCGTCTTGATCGACCCGAAAAAAAGAACGCTTTGACTGGCCAGATGTACACGGATCTGGCGGAAGCGCTGGAAACCGGGAACACAGATGATGCTGTCCGGTGCCACCTCATTTGCGGCCAGCCGGAAGCCTTCACGTCCGGCAATGACATCGGTGATTTCCTACAATTCGCCGGCAAGATGCAGATGTCGGAAACGCCGGTTTACCGCTTTCTGCGCGCGCTTGTGGGGAACCGGAAACCGCTGGTCGCCTCCATTGACGGGATTGCCGTTGGTGTTGGCGCAACGCTCCTGATGCATTGCGATATGGTGTTTGCCAGCCCGCGCTCCGTAATCCGCACCCCGTTCATCGACTTGGGTCTCGTTCCGGAAGCCGGATCGAGCCTGCTCGGTCCAAAAATTATGGGGCATGCCAGCGCATTTGAAATGCTGTGTCTTGGCCGTCCGTTCAGTGCCGAACGGGCCTATCAGGCTGGCCTCATCAATGAAGTGGTCTCTGAGAATGTCGATGAGGTGGCTTTGGCCTGCGCCCGGGAAATTGCTGCAAAACCGCCGGAAGCAATGGCACTCTCCCGCCAGTTCCTTTGGCAGGAAAGCCAGGACCTCAGCGACCGGGTCGATGAGGAAGCCAAGGTGTTCTCCTCCCGCCTGACGTCGCCGGAGGCAATCTCCGCGTTCCAGGCCTTTATGACCAAGAAGTCGAAATCCTGAACAGCCACACAGCAGCTTCCTTGAAGGAGAACACCATGTCCTTGAACGGCAAAACACTCTTCATCACCGGCGCTTCGCGCGGGATCGGCAAAGCCATTGCATTGCGTGCTGCACGGGAAGGCGCGAATGTCGCCGTTGCTGCCAAGACCGCAGAACCGCATCCGAAACTGGAGGGCACGATTTTTTCAGCGGCCGAGGAAATCGAAGCGGCTGGCGGCAAGGCCCTGCCGATCGTGCTCGATGTTCGCGATGATGAAGCGGTTCAGGCAGCCATCGACAAGACGGCGGATCACTTCGGCGGTTTGGACATCCTTGTCAACAACGCCAGCGCGATCCAACTGACACCGCTGCAGCAGACGGACATGAAGAAGTTTGATCTGATGCACCAGATCAACACGCGCGGCACGATGGCATGCTCGAAACACGCCATCGCTCATTTGAAGAAATCCGAAAACCCGCACATCCTGATGCTGTCCCCGCCACTGGATATGCAGGAAAAGTGGTTTGCGCCGTTCACGCCCTACTCGATCGCCAAATACGGCATGAGCCTTGTTGTTCTGGGCTTGTCTGGTGAACTTCGGTCCAAGGGGATTGCGGTAAATGCGCTTTGGCCGCGCACCACAATTGCGACAGCGGCGATCAAGAATATCATCGGGGGCGACAAGATGATGCAAACCAGCCGGACGCCGGACATCCTTGCAGATGCTGCCTACGAGATCTTCACGACACCTTCTAAGGAATTGACCGGTCAGTTCCTGATAGACGACACGTTCCTTCAGAGCCGCGGCGTAACCGACTTTGATCAGTACCGCGTGGATCCAACCCAGTCGCTCACCCCGGATTTCTTTGTCCCGGACGACAGCCCGGCCCCGGCCAGCATGAAACCTGTCACCACCTGAGAAATTTACCGAGGCGGGCTTGCATTTTCAGGCCCGTCCCGGCAATGTCCGCGAGCCGATGAGGGCGGCACCCGGATCCGCGGACAGCGAAAGCACCCTGACACATATACATTATGCCGGTTTTTCACCTGCGCCCGACACAAGCGGATCGTCCGGGCACGCCAACAGGAGAAAAGCCTTGTCTTCAAAGACGCTTACCTCACTCGACCAATTCCGCAAGGATGCCAAACGCCTCAAGAAGGCGATTGCCAGTGGCGACCACGCAGCTCTTGCGCGGGCACATAAATATGTTTCCGCCGATAAGCCGCTCAAGCTTGCCGATTGCCTCCATGTAATCGCGCGTGAAGCCGGACAAGACAGCTGGCCGCAGCTGAAGTTTGCCGTCGAAAGTGCGGCCATGATACGCTCTGAGCGGGCGGAGCGGCTGAAAACCGCACTCTTCGCCGGTCAGCATTGGATTACAGCGAAGCTGCTCGGCGACGATCCGGCACTCAGTGACGAGAACCTAGGCCTGCAAATCGCACTGTATGATCTTGTGTCTGTGCGCGAAGCGATTGAAGCCGATCCACAAAAAGCTCTTACCCCAATTGGAGTTCGAACGCCCCTGCTCCATCTCGCGTTTTCGAAAGAGATCCACCGGTCTCCCTCGAAACATGCGGACATGCTGGCCCTGGCAGAGCTGCTTCTGTCTAATGGCGCAGATGTCAATGACGGTTTTCCCGCGGATGCAAACACAGATCACAAGCTCTCAGCGCTGTACGGTGCTTTGTGCCATGCCGACAATTACGAACTCGGAGAATTCCTGCTCCGTCACCGCGCAGATCCGAATGACAACGAAAGCCTCTATCATGCCACGGAGCTCGCCCACGCTCGCGCCCTGAAGCTACTTCTGGAAAATGGTGCCAAACCGGATGGCACCAACGCTCTGCCGCGTGCACTCGATTTCAATGACCTCGACAAAGTTCGCATGCTGCTGGAGGCTGGTGCCAATCCGAACCTGCTTGAAGACAATCATCCAAGCGGACAACCGATGAATACCATCCCTGCTTTGCACCAGGCAGCGCGCCGGGGATGTTCCGGAGAGGTTGTTTCGCTGCTTGTGTCGTTTGGGGCGGACCTCGATGTCCGGTGGCAGGGCCATTCTGCCTATGCGCTTGCCAGGATCCACCGCCATGAAGAAGCAGCAAGGACGCTGTCGGACCTTGGGTGCAACACAAACCTTACTCCGGATGAGCAGGCTCTCGCGGCATGCGCCAACGGGGAAGTTCCTTCTAAGAGCCTGGATCTGGAAGCACTAACTGAGGAAGATAGACGGCTGTTGGTCAGGCTTGCCTCAGAACCTGGACGTCTCCCGCAAATCAAGGCTCTTATTGCAGCCGGTCTGGACCCGAATGACACCGATGAGATGGGCTTATCGCCCCTTCATGCAGCTGGCTGGCACGGGCTACCCGAGAAAACTGCATATTTCTTGAGTTTAAAGCCGGATCTTTCCAGAAAGAACGGCTTCGGAGGTGACGCGCTCGACACAGTGCTTCATGGCGCAGAGTTCGCACCTGAAAAACCTGGAGCTGACCATGTGCACTGCGCGCGGCTTTTGCTGGAAAACGGCAGTCGAATCTATCCCGACCACATCAAGGGGTGTGGTGACGAGGAGATGGCCGCCTTTCTAGAGACCTGGATCAGCGCGCATCCGGAGAGCCTTGACCACCGGACCTGATCCGACAAAAAGCGAGATTTGCCACAGGCTTACTTGCTTGTGGCAAATCATTCCGCTACGACATTTTGACGAGTGGGGAGACACGTCAACTATTGGGGAGACCGTCGATGAACGGCACAATGGATCAGGTAACCGTTTACATGCCTTTGGTGATCAATGCGGCAAAAGCACTGATCGTTCTTATCATTGGCTGGCTGATTGCCGGTGCCCTGTCGAGCTTCGTCAGGAAGCGGATCGTTTCCCACGAGCGGATCGATGATACAATCGGCGGCTTCGCGGCCTCGATCGTCCGATGGCTTGTCCTTCTCGTTACATTCATTGCGGTTCTGCAACTGTTTGGCATTCAGGCGACCAGTTTGGTGGCCGTCCTCGGCGCTGGTACGCTTGCGATCGGCCTTGCCTTGCAGGGCACCTTGAGTGACATTGCGGCCGGAGTGATGCTGATCATCTTCCGCCCCTACAAGATCGGGCAATTTGTCTCCATCGGCGGGACCTCCGGAACAGTGAAGGACCTCAACATCTTCGTCACAGAGCTGGTGACCCCGGACAATGTTCAGATCATCATGCCCAATGGCCAAGCATGGGGCACGGTCATCACCAATTTTTCCGCGCACCAGACTCGCCGGCTCGACCTGACTTTCGGCATCGACTACGGCGATGACGCGGACAAGGCGATCCAGATCATTCTCGACACCGCCACTGCGGATGCGCGCGTCCACAAAGACCCTGAGCCCTGGGTGCGTGTGACAAATCTCGGTGACAGCTCCGTGGATCTAGGTGTGCGGCTTTGGTGCGACGCGGGCGACTATTGGGAACTGAAATTTCACATGCTGAAGTCTGTGAAAGAGGCTTTCGACGCAGGCGGAATTTCCATTCCCTACCCGCACCAGGTGGAAATTCAGAAAGCCGGATAGACCGGCCTGGAATAAGCTGCCGGAATTGAGATGGCTCATTGACAGATCTGAAGACCACGGATCTGATGGCGAACAACTATAAATTCATACCTTATGGAAACGCCCGCCGTGTCAACACTCCTACTGCATCACCCGACCTACCTGGATCATTTGACCCCGGTGGGTCATCCGGAGCGCCCGGATCGCATTCGTGCCATTGACCGTATTCTGGAACACGAAAAGTTTCAGTCGGTTGAGCGCGATCTCGCACCCGTTGGCGCGCTGGAGGATATCGCACGGGCTCATCCGATGGCGTATATAGACCAACTTCACCGGCTGTCCCCGGACGAGGGTGTCGCGCGTGTCGATGCAGACACGACCATGTCGCCCGGCACCTGGGAAGCGGCGCTGCGCGGTGTGGGCGGAGCCTGCCGGGCGGTTGACGAAGTCCTGACAAAGAAGGTCAACAACGCCTTTTCTGCCTCCCGCCCCCCTGGGCACCATGCGGAAAAAGACCGGGCGATGGGCTTTTGCTTCTTCAACAACGCAGCCGTTGCAGCCCGGTATGCTCAGGAGAAATACGGGATAGACCGGGTCGCGATCATCGATTTCGATGTGCATCACGGCAACGGCACCCAGGATATTTTCTGGGATGATCCAAGCGTGATGTATTGTTCGACGCACCAGATGCCCCTCTATCCTGGTTCCGGCGATGCCTCGGAAACCGGGGAGGCCAACACGATCGTCAATGTCCCGCTGCCGCCAGGAGAAAACGGCGCGGGCTTCAAGGAAGCGTTCGAAGTTGTTCTGCTTCCACGGCTCGATGGGTTCGCACCGGAATTGGTGATCATTTCAGCCGGGTTCGATGCCCATGCACGTGACCCGCTCGGCGGCTTGAATCTCGTGGAGGCTGACTTTGCCTGGGCCACGCGGGCCCTGATGGACGTGGCAGACAAACACAGTGACGGCCGCGTGGTCTCGGTTCTGGAAGGCGGCTATGACCTTGAAGGCCTCGCCCGCTCAACTGCCGCTCATGTCATGACATTGATGACCGGCTGAAGCCTAACACCAAGAATTCTCCAGTTGGCGGTGGATGGTATTGCCTATCCACCCGCGCCCTCTTGACCTTTGGCGCAGGTCTCGCAAATGTGCCGGTCTGTAGGGAATTCATTCAGGAAAATCGCATGTCCGATGCTGCCAAGGAAATCGCCGGTCTGTCCTTCGAAGACGCGCTCAAGCAGCTTGAGACAATCGTACGCGAACTCGAGCAGGGAAACGTTCCGCTTGAGCGCAGCATCGAGATGTACGAGCGCGGCGATGCATTGCGCCAGCATTGCGATACATTGCTGAAGGCGGCTGAGGCCAAAGTGGAAAAAATCCAGCTTGGGCAAAATGGCGAACCAACTGGCACGACCGAGCTTGACCCACAAAACGGCTAGTCTGCTCAGCCGATACTGCCAGCATCGGCTCTTGCAGCCAAATAACTGCCGACAAACGTAATCCGAACCGCTTGCGAAGGCTGGTCTCTGCAAAGCACCAACACCTGAAGTGTCGGAATTAACGCACTCATAGGTAGATATTACTCAATTCATCTACCAAAAATTATAAATCAATTGCAGAATGTTATTGCCTGAACCTTTACTTTATTTCTGGCAAATTGACGATCTCATGATTTTTTTCAGATCCCCGACTATTTTGCAGTGTTATCCTTGCGCTCATCTTGTAATATTTAAGGACATCTATCGAGCGACAGGAAATGCCCAATTTAAGCAAAGACGCTGAACTGGACCTTTTGGAAGACGCCTTAGGCAAGATTGCGACCCATACGGACTGGCTGCCTTTCCTGGACAAAGTCAGTAGGGTCTTTGAAAGCAAAGCCTGCGCGGCAGAATATCTCAACGACGGATTTGCAACAGGCCGGTTTACGGGTCCGGCGCACGCAGAAGCTTTCAGAGACTTCTTGAGTTCTGCTTCCTACCACGCCGGAGTATCAGCGTTTAAGTATTTGCTTGAGTTGGCGGAACCAGATGCTGTGTACCGTATTCACCAAGGTCACATTTCAAAGCTCGATGCTCCTGCCACATCTCTTGTGAATGGAAATGAACTCTCGTCCCAATCGGCGATAATCAGCATTACACGGGATAGATCTGGCTTGACCATGATATTCGGCCTGCTCTTTGACGACGCATCGCCGGTGGAAACGACTTCGGCAGAAACCGTTCTTGCCTTCTCTAAAGTCGCCAAGATCCTTAAGACCTGCTTTGGTGCACTCACAAACATCGATATGCTAAAAACGCAAAGCCGCATTCAGCGAGCCTTTGCGAACCATTGCGCGGTTCCTTCTGTTCTCATCAACAAACAACGTCTCGTCATAGCCGAGCATGAAAACGGGCTATCAGCTCTGGCAGATCTGGACGTCGGTCATATGGCCGGGGAGAAACTGCAGATCCGGAACAGAGAACTGGAGATGTTTCTGTCAGAGATGTCGTCAGCTCCCACCTCTGCAAAAGACCCGCATCAAACCGGTTACATAAAAGATGCCAAGTCAGACAGCTCTCTTTCCCGGTCCGGTTTTTGTCTTCGTGACCGGTCGGGAAACTTAAACCGGGTCACGATCGAGGCAGTATCGGGGGACACACATGACCCTTGGGTTCTTATCCGTGTTTGCCAGCCAGCGAACATACCTGAAGCCGTTGAGACCATCCTGCAGGAGGAACTCGGCCTCTCACAGTCTGAAGCGCACCTTGCCCGGTCTTTGGCGGAAACCGGTTCCGTTTCTGCGACCACCGACTTGCTGAACATTACGCGGAACACCATGAAAACTCATTTGCGCCGGATATTTGACAAGACAGCAGTGCGCACACAACTGGAGTTGGTGCAATTGGTGTATCGGCTATCCGGTCTGGTGTGACAAAAGAGCCCAAGGATAGGCAATGAGCCGGCAAATATTTGAAAGAATAACCGCGTCTAAAAAGTCAAAAAACTGGGGTCGCGCAATTACGACCCCAAGTTGATCACTGTGCACGTGGCCCCATCGACCACACTTAAAGGTTTAATACATATTAATAATGTATGCATCACCCAAATGGGTGACACTGTATGTATTTCGACGAAAATTTAGCGCTATAAGTGCATAAATTCCTGCATACACCTGTTATCTCTATGCATGTTCACCAAGGTGTCACATTTCAAGGTGCGCCCCCCTGATCGTACAGCGTTTGCGCCATACATAAGGTTGGTGTATGGCTGCCCGCCATGTTTTCTATTCCGGAGCATTCCCCAGCGTGACTGCAGATACAAAAACGCCCTTGCTCGATAAGGTGTCCTCTCCGGCCGATTTGCGCCAGCTCGATGAAGCCGAGCTTGGCCAACTGGCCGACGAGTTGCGCACCGAAACCATTGATACGGTTTCCATAACGGGAGGGCATTTGGGCGCCGGTCTGGGTGTCGTGGAGCTGACTGTCGCGCTGCATTACGTCTTCAACACGCCGGACGACAGGATCATTTGGGACGTTGGACACCAAAGCTATCCGCACAAGATTCTGACCGAACGGCGGGACAGGATCCGGACTCTGCGCCAACCTGGGGGCCTCTCGGGTTTCACCAAACGCTCTGAAAGCATCTATGACCCCTTCGGCACGGCGCATTCGTCGACATCCATTTCTGCTGGTCTTGGCATGGCAGCGGCCCGTGATCTGAAGGATGGCGACAACAACGTCATCGCAGTGATCGGTGACGGAGCAATGTCCGCAGGCATGGCTTACGAGGCGATGAACAACGCGGGGCACCTCGGCTCCCGACTTGTGGTTATCCTGAACGACAATGACATGTCGATCGCCCCGCCGGTGGGCGCAATGTCTGCCTACCTCGCCAAACTTGTCTCAGGCCCGACTTACCAGTCGCTACGCGGTGCCGCGAAGAACATCGTCAAGAATTTCCCGAAGCAGCTGGCTGAAAAAGCGGCTCGCGCGGAAGAGTACGCCCGGGGCTTCTGGACCGGCGGCACCTTGTTTGAAGAGTTGGGTTTTTATTACGTCGGCCCGGTCGATGGGCATAACCTTGAGCATCTGCTTCCGATCCTGAAAAACGTCCGCGATACGCACAATGGGCCAGTGTTGATCCATGCAGTCACCCAGAAAGGCAAGGGCTACGCGCCGGCAGAGGGCGCGAAAGACAAGTATCACGGCGTTGCCAAGTTCGACGTGGTCACGGGCAAACAGTCCAAACCGAAGGCAAATGCGCCGAGCTATACAAATGTGTTCGCAACGTCCCTGATCAAGGAAGCGGAAGAAGATGAAAAGGTGGTCGCCATCACAGCGGCCATGCCCGATGGCACCGGCCTGAACCTCTTCGGCGAAGCGTTCCCGGAGCGCACCTATGATGTCGGCATTGCCGAACAGCATGCGGTGACCTTTGCGGCCGGCATGGCGACGGAAGGCTATAAGCCGTTTGCCGCGATCTATTCGACGTTCCTGCAGCGCGCCTATGATCAAGTGATCCATGACGTTGCTCTCCAGGGACTGCCCGTCCGGTTTCCGATCGACCGCGCAGGTCTCGTCGGCGCGGATGGGGCCACCCATGCCGGTGCGTTTGATACCGCGTATCTCTCTTGCCTGCCGGGCTTTGTGGTCATGGCTGCCTCTGACGAAGCCGAACTCCGGCACATGGTGGCAACAGCTGTCGCTTATGATGAGGGCCCGATCTCGTTCCGTTATCCGCGCGGTGAAGGTGTTGGCCTCGACATGCCGGAGCGCGGAACTGTTCTGGAAATCGGCAAGGGGATTGTTCGGCGAGAGGGCACCAAGGTGGCGCTTCTCTCCTTTGGCGGACGGATGGCCGAATGCCTGAAGGCTGCGGACGAACTGGATGCCGCCGGTCTTTCCACAACTGTTGCAGATGCCCGGTTTGCCAAACCGCTCGACATGGAACTCATTCGGCGGCTTGCGCGCGAACACGAAGTTCTTGTGACGGTCGAAGAAGGATCCGTCGGCGGTTTCGGCAGCCATGTGCTGAGCGCACTGGCTCAAGAGGGCACGCTGGATTCTGGCCTCAAGATCCGCACCTTGACCCTTCCTGACACGTATCAGGACCATGACAAACCGGCGTCCATGTACGCGTCTGCCGGACTTGACAAGGACGGCATTCTCAAAACAGTCTTTGCAGCGCTTGGCACCGAATTCATGACCGGATCTCAGCGCGCATAAGCCTTGTGCCGGGGCTGGGCGAATTTGAGCCACGCCGCGCCGGAAAATGCGGATTGACAGGCCGGGCGCAGGAAGATTATGGCTGGAGAAAGATAAAAAACCGCGCCGGCATCTTGCCGGCGCTTTTGTTTTTCGCCCGATTTGAACGTTCCGGACGCTGAACGAAACGCTCAGGAGGCTGCCATGGCACAGACGCTACTCTCGGTTTCCGCACTCTTGTTGTCGGTTGCTCTGCTCATTTTTGGCCACGGCCTGCAGACAACGTTGCTGCCGCTCGCCGCGGACCGTTTCTATTTCTCCGATTTCGAGATTGGTGCGATCTCGTCCGCTTACTTTGTGGGAATGGTCATCGGATGCTTTGGCGCTCCGCTCTTGATTATGCGGGCTGGCCATATCCGGGCCTTCGCCGCGCTCGTTTCCATGATGTCAGCGGCTGCCATCCTTCATCCAGTCGTCGTGGATCCGGTCTTCTGGGTAGTGATCCGTATCGTCTCGGGTTTTTGTCTCGCCGGTTTTTACATGATCGTCGAGAGCTGGCTCAACGAGAGCGCCACAAACGAAAATCGCGGCACGATCATGTCCGTTTACATCGTGATTCTATTCGGTGCGCTGATGCTTGGCCAGGTGTCCATCGCAACGATGAGCATTGCGTCTTTCATTCCGTTCGTGATCGCCTCAGTCACGGTCAGCCTGGCGGTCATGCCGGTCTCCTTGACAACCTCTGCTCAGCCCGCTCCGATTACGCTTGTCCGGTTCCGCCCAATTCAGCTCTACAAGAACTCTCCAGCCGCTTTTGTCGGTGTATTCTTCGTGGGCATTTCTCAAGGCGCGCTGCTGACGCTGACACCGCTCTATGGGTCTCAGATCGGATTGAGCACCAACCAGTCCGCGTTTTACGCTGCGGCGATCATCGGTGGCGGACTGATTGCCCAATGGCCGGTTGGCCGCTTGTCCGACCGGATGGACCGGCGTGTTGTTTTGATCATTCTCGGGCTTGCGACCGCAGCAGCCTCAACAGCGATCGTTGTCTTTTCACCGAACGTATTCCTGATTGCAGCCGGCACCGCTGTTCTGGTCGGCATGTTCTCACAGCCGCTCTACGCGATTGCAGTGGCGCACGCGTTTGACCACGCAGCGCAGGAAGACTTCGTTGAAACCTCATCCGGCATGCTTCTATCCTTTGGGATTGGCTCAATCATCGGACCACTGATTGCATCGGTTTTGATGGGCCAAATGGGTCCTTCCGGTCTCTATGTGATGGTGGTTGCATTCAACATCTTGATGGCCGCGTTCATCTTCACCCGCGTCCTGACCCGTGAAGCACTGACGGCCGAAGAAAAGACAGACTTCGAATACGCTGCAACGGCGCAGGTCGGTTCTGTTATCTCAACCGAAGAGCTGAACGCCGACGACGAAGAATATGTCATCCCGCCTGAAGAGTTCCCGGCTTATGAAGATGACATCTACAACTTCGATACCGAAGCTTCTGACGACACGGAAAAAGACGAGACCGACGTTGATTCCGCCGATGATACAAGTGGCGCTGACACATCACTCAAGAACGGTGCCCCGGAAGGCGGCCCCTCCGAGACTGTGTCAGAGGAACCTGCAAAGCCGGCAGACAAAACCTGACGCTAGGTGTTGGAGGCCCTTTGTGCTGACAATCGGACTTCTGCGCTGTTTCGCCGCTCGACAGAAGTTCGTATTCAGCTTATAGCCGCCTTATGGAACGGCGCATGAGTACACTCAGAATCTTGCGGCAAGAGCGCACACCACTGGTGGCGCTCACCGCCCTTGCGTTTGCATTCCGGCTGATCCTGATCACACTCGGCACTGCTCTCGCGCCCACCGCCTCGATTGCTGGTGACGGACTGACGAGCCTCTGCCTCACCGCGGAGCTGGATCCGTCTTCTCAAGGTGCGCATGACCCGATCACCTGCACCTGCGCAACGAGCTGTCCGCATGGCTGTGCAGCTGGCCCATGCGTTGCCCCGGCACAGATTGAGCGTTTGTCGGCCAATGCCCCCACAAGCCTCAACACCCCTCACCGCGCCCAACACGCACCCCATCTTTCTATCGGCAAAAGCGGGCCAATCCGCGCCCCGCCTGTTCTTCGTGTCTGACCCGAACCAAACTTTCAGAACACGAGGAATTCACAAATGAAAATCTGGACTTCCGTTGCAGCCGCAGCTGCTCTTTCGCTCGTCTCCATGACAGCCGTTGCCGCCGATTATTCCGCCGGTTCTCTTGAGCTGTCGAACGCCTGGACCCGGGCAACACCGCCGAAAGCCAAGGCAGGCGGCGGCTTTATCGAAATCGTCAACACAGGAACGGAAGCTGACCGCCTTGTCGCGGCAAACTCCGATGTCTCCAAGAAAGTCGAGTTGCATGAAATGGCCGTCACCGACGGCGTGATGAAAATGCGCGAGTTGGAAAACGGCATTGAGATCCCGGCTGGCGAAACTGTGTCCTTGAAGCCGGGCGGCTTGCACATCATGTTCATGGGGCTGAACCAGTCGTTTGAAGAGGGCACGTCCGTTCCAGTCGTTTTGACGTTCGAAAAAGCTGGTGACGTCGCCGTCGAACTGCCGGTCGCCAAGATGGGCGCGAAAGCCATGGACCACGGCAAAATGGATCACAGTGGTCATGACCATGGGAGCCATGATCACAGTGGTCACGACCACAGCAAGACCAACTAACACCAAAGGACCCAGGGAGAGCCAACCATGTCAGGTTTGAAACTCTTCCGGTACGTGGCTTGGGCGGCAGTTGCTGTCCTTGCCTGCGTGGCCGGCGCGCTTGTCTATCTGCAAACCACATCCAGCAACAATTCCGGTGCCTTGATCGAGCCGCTGGCTGCCATTGGTGGCCCGTTTGAGCTGGTCGGCGGAAATGGAGAAACTGTCACCGATCAGACGCTGGCCGGAAAACCGACAGTCATGTTCTTCGGTTTCACTTATTGCCCGGACGTCTGCCCCACCACCTTGTCGGAACTGCAGGGCTGGATCGAAGCTCTGGGCCCGGATGCAGACAAACTCAATTATGCCTTTGTCAGCGTTGATCCGGAGAGGGATACCCCGGATGTGATGCGCGATTATGTCGGTGCATTCGATGACCGCATCCTTGCCCTGACCGGGTCCCGCGAGAACATCGATTCAATGCTGAAGGCCTATCGGGTTTATGCAAAGCGGGTTCCGCTTGACGACGGCGACTATACGATGGACCATTCCGCGGCCGTCTATTTAATGAACGCAGACAACAAATTCGTTGGCACCATTGCGTACGGCGAAGTGGAAGAAACAGCACTGGCCAAACTCAAGCGGCTGATCGAAAACGCCCCTGCCTCGTCCTGACGGAGGGGGAAAAGGTTTTGGGTTGAAAGGATAAGGGCGGAATGCAAACGTCACTTTATTTCGGACTGGCGCTTGGCGCGACAAGCCTTGTCGCGTTGTCCGCAATGCTGTGGCTCTATGCAGGCGAGCGGGTCTATGTCGACCGTCTCATCTCCGCAATTGCCGGGTGTTTTTGACAACCCACCGCCCCTTTCCTTTGTGATTAGTCTGTTCGTCCTTTCTGATGTCCAAACAACGCCTTGATCAACATCTCGTCGACACCGGCCACTTCCCGTCCCGTGCCCGTGCCCGGGATGCGATCTTGCGCGGCACGGTTTCGGTGAACGGCGCGGTCTGTGGCAAACCAGCTCAAAAAGTCGCCGCGGATATTGTTATTGCCGTGGAAGATCCCGCGGCAGGCTACGTCTCCCGCGCGGCACTGAAACTGATTGAGGGACTGCGCGCCTTTAACGTCACCCCGGCAGACAAGATTTGCCTTGATATCGGCGCCTCCACCGGCGGCTTCACCCAGGTTCTGCTGCAAAACGGGGCAGCAAACGTTCATGCCATCGATGTTGGGCATGATCAACTGCACCACAGCCTGCGCAGCGATCCCAGAGTTTTGGCACAAGACGGATTGAATGCGCGCGAGCTGACCCTTGAGCATCTGGGCGGCGACCGGCCGAAGTTGTTGGTCTCCGATGTCAGCTTCATTTCCCTGAAACTCGCTCTCCCTCCTGCCCTCGATCTTGCAGCGCCGGGGGCGGACGGAATTTTTCTGGTAAAGCCGCAGTTCGAGGCCGGTAAGGATAATATCGGCAAAGGCGGGCTGGTGGATCCGGAGATTGCCGAGGCAACAGCCAAACACCTGCAAGATTGGCTCGGGACCGTGCCGGGCTGGACCGCCGGGGACTTGATCCCCTCTCCAGTCAAAGGCGGCGACGGCAACGCTGAATGGTTGCTCTACGGGAAGAAAGCGCCCTAAAGCCGACCTATCGCTTGCCCCGACCCGCGTTCGCCTGTATCGCTCGGCCATGACTGAGACGCGACTAGAAATCACCGAGCTGGGCCATCGGGGAGATGGCATTGCTATCACCGATACCGGGCCTGTTTATGTGGCCGGAGGCCTGCCAGGCGAGACTGTTGAGGCTAAGGTTCAGAACGGCCGCGCGCTGGAACCGGTCTATCTGACCCAATCGCCGGACCGTATTGAGCCGGTGTGTCGGCATTACGCAGCCTGTGGAGGCTGCTCGGTGCAGCATCTGGCCGAGGCGCCCTATCTGTCGTGGAAACGGAACCTCGTCGAAAAAGCACTTAAAACTCAGGGCATAGACGCTGAAGTGGCACAGACCATCGCAGCGACCGAAGGCGGACGGCGGCGGGCGGCCTTTACGGCGACCCGGGCCGGGCGCGCGGTTCTTCTCGGCTATCATGAGAAGGCCAGCCACAAGCTGGTCGACATTTCCGAATGTCCGGTGCTCGACCCAAGCATCACCAGCGCACTCAAGGGCCTGAAGTCCCTGGCAGCCGATTTGGTGCCGAAGAAGGGCGAACTCCGGATAACCGTGCTCAGCACCACCTCAGGTCTGGATGTAGCCTTCGACAAGGCCGACAAGGCTTATGACCGCAAGATCCCGGCGTTGAGCCAGAAGACCGTGGAGCTGGATCTGGCGCGCCTCAGTGTGAACGGCGAAGTCCTGCTGGAAGTGCGCCCGCCCTTGCTCGACATGGGTGGCACCGGCCTCGTCCCGCCACCGGGCGGCTTCACGCAGGCAACGCTTGCCGCCGAACAAGCACTTTCGGAACTTGTCGTTGCAGGTGTTGGCAAGGCCAAGACCGTGGCCGATCTGTTTTCAGGTGTCGGCACCTTTGCGCTCAGGCTTGCCCGCACAGCCAACGTCCATGCGGTTGAGGGCGACTCAGCTGCGATTGCAGCGCTCGACCGGTCCTTACGCAAGCCGCAGGGCTTGAAGAAGGTGACATTTGAAAAGCGGGATCTTTTCCGCCGCCCGCTGGTGCCGGAAGAGCTGGAGCCATTTGCCGCTGTTGTTTTCGACCCGCCGCGTGCCGGCGCTCAAGCTCAGGCCGAGATGCTGGCAAAATCGAAAGTGAAGACGATCGTCGCCGTCTCCTGCAATCCGGCAACGCTGGCCCGGGACTTGAGGATCCTGATCGACGGCGGCTATGCGCTTCACTCTGTCATCCCGGTAGACCAGTTCCACTTCTCGCCCCATATTGAGGCGGTGGCAGTTTTAAAACGGGAGTGAATCATGGCTGCGGTGACGGATCAGGATGTGTCTGACAAAGAGGGCTTGCGCCGGTCACCGCCCCCGATTGCCAAAGTCGCCCGCAGGCTCCGCTATGCGGCCCATCAGGGCAGCCGTGTCGCGCTTTACACATTACATTCCGAAGCCATGCGCCGCATGAACCTGCGGCTTCAAAAGGACCTGCCAGAAGCGCCGAAAGTCACCCCGGAAGGCCCAGTCCCGAGCCAGCGGCGCATACTCACCGACATCGTCAGGTTGTTTGCCGAGGACATGAAGGCAGTTGAAGATGGCATCTATCCGATGCCTTCAGACGGCACCCTGAGCCCAAGGGAGCTGTTGCAGACCAGCCAGGCCTTTTTCAAGGACGTGCCCAAAGTGGCGCGGCGGCGGGCCGAAAACACCCATCAGGAAGTCAACCAGGACGGCCCGGCCTTTGCCGATGCGCTTCCACGCTATTACCGCCAGAACTTCCATTTCCAGACAGATGGCTGGCTGTCGGAAGACAGTGCACGGCTTTATGATTTCCAGGTTGATGTCCTGTTTTCCGGGGCAACAGCCGCCATGCGGCGCAAGGCGCTCCTCCCGTTCGCGGAAATCCTGAAACGCAAGGACCAGCGCAAGATCGCTTATGTCGACATTGCGTGCGGCACGGGCGGCCTGCTCCGCCCCGCGCTCAATGCCTTTCCGCGCCTGTCCGGGATCGGATTGGACCTCTCAGAGCCTTATCTCAACGTTGCGCGGGACCGGTTCAAAAGTCCGCGCGCTGGATATGTGACCGCGATGGCCGAAGAGCTGCCCTTCGCGGACAACTCGCTCGATGTTGTCTCGTGCGTTTTCCTGTTTCATGAATTGCCCCCGAAAATCCGGCGCCAGGTGTTGAGCGAGGTGGCCCGGGTCCTGAAACCAGGCGGTTCGTTTCTGTTCGTTGACAGCTTGCAAACCGGCGATGTGCCGGATTACGACGGACTTTTGACGATTTTTCCGCAGCTGTTCCACGAGCCGTACTATACCTCTTATCTGAAAGAGGACCTCACGAGCCTGTGCGCGGATGTGGGGCTTGATGAACGCTGGATGCGGCCCGCCTTTGTGTCCCGAGCTGCAGAATTCGTGAAGACCGCCTGATCTTTCAGTATCACTGAAATTTTTCTGCATCTTGTCTTGTGACTGAAAGCCGAAGGGCGTATATCCGGTCTCATGAGATTGGATCATTGGCTCTTGCAAACAGGGGAAAGCCGCAGCGCCTTCGCGCGCCGGGCGAACCTGTCCCCTGCCTCCGTTACCGCCCTGTGCAACGACCCGAATGTCTGGGTGTCGCGCGATATGGCCCGCAAGATCGCCATCGCCACGAATGGCGAAGTCACTCCAAACGACTTTCTCGGACTAGCTACAACCAAGGAGCATCCCGTGTCCCAGGCCCGTGTCGCAGAAGCAATCCGCGCATTCGAACGTGGAGAAATGGTGGTCGTGACCGACGATGACGACCGCGAAAACGAAGGCGATCTGATTGTCGCCGCCTCCAAGGTCACGCCTGAACAAATGGCGTTCATGGTCCGGCACACATCCGGGATCATCTGCGCGCCGATGACGGTGGCCCATGCGCGGCGGCTGCGCCTTGACCCGATGGTTGCGGAAAACGATGCGCCGCTCGCAACCGCCTTCACCATTTCGGTCGACTACCGCCAGGGCCTGACCACCGGGATCTCGGCTGAAGAGCGTTGCTCCACCGTGCGGGCGCTGGCCAACCCGAATGTTGGCGCAGACGATTTCGTCCGTCCGGGTCACATCTTCCCCCTGGTTGCCAAGGAAGGCGGCGTCATGATCCGGTCCGGCCACACGGAAGCAGCGGTTGACCTGTGCCGCCTGGCCGGCCTTGAACAGGTTGGCGTGATCAGTGAACTGGTCAATGATGACGGCACGGTCAAACGCGGCGCGCAGGTTGCCGAATTTGCCGCCGAACATGATCTGAAGATGGTGTCGGTCTCCGACCTGATCGCCTGGCGCCAGCGCACGGAACGCATGGTTGAGCGGGTCAACGAGCAGCCGGTTGAGACAATTGCAGGCCCGGCTTACGCCATGACTTATTCTACGCCTTACGACCCGATGCACCACGTTGCCATCGTCTATGGTGATATTCTGGATGGCCGCAGCGTGCCGGTTCGCCTGCAGCTGGAATCAGTACTGGACGACACGTTCGGGGATGCCCGCCCGCTTGACACCATCATGAAGCATTTTGCCGACCGGGGACGCGGCGTTGTTGTCTATCTCCGCGAGGGATCTGTTGGGGTTGCCCGCCAGTCCACCCGGCCAAGATCGGATTTCGAAGCCGCGGAAACCGAAGACCACAGCTCCGCGCAAGCTAGACAGGAACAATGGCGGGAAGTCGGACTGGGTGCTCAAATTCTGAAAGATCTGGGTGTCAGCTCCATTCGCCTGCTTGCCTCCCGCGAACGGCACTACGTTGGGCTGGAGGGGTTTGACATCAAGATCGACGAAACAGAGATCCTCGACTTGTGAGGTCAAAAGATTGGATAATGCTGCATGAAAGAACAGGTGGTCGAAAAGGAAGCCGAAAGCAAGGGATCTGAAAAGCCAGCTCCCGCGCCGTTCACAATCGGCTACGACCGGCGGAACAGCGAGGCCATCGTCTATGGCTGTATGCTGCTGGCAGGTCTCTTCGCAGTCGTGAGCATCGTGTCCGGCATGTATTTGTTGCTGTTTGCAGCGCTTGGTCCAGCGGTCATCGCCTATTGGCATTATCCCATGCTTGAGAAAAAGCGCCCGCAGCTGGGCGCGAATGAAGACGGGCTCTTTGTTGACCGCATCGGCTTTATCGATTGGGGCGCCATCCGGATGATCGATTTGACCCGCACGAGCGTCCGCAGCATCGAGTTGATCAAGCTGAACGTGCTTCTAACCCGCCCACTGGAAGATGCCGTCACTCAAGGCCAGCACACACCGTTGTGGAAGCGGTTCACAATGCGCAACTGGAAGCGCAGCAAACGCGAACACGGACGGGAGCTGATTTCCGTCAATCTGCATACCCTTGTCGGCGACCCGGACGAAGTTCTGACCCGCATCCGGACGTTCAAGTTCGTCTAGCTGTTCTGACTAATAGCTTTGACAGGGAAAACAAACACCAGAAACCTGCATCATTGATTTAAATATATTCGCACGCATTGGAGCACATAGATTTGCACCCCATTGTATTGCTCGTGATTTATTTATGTGTCTTGGGCCTGCTTGCCCTTTTGGTGTCTTGGGTAATCAATGCAAGCTTTCTGAGCGTTGCATTCCCGATGCTTGGTTGTTTTGCAGTCTATTCCGTTGCGCGCTTCATCATACGCGAGTTTTTTAGCCGGTAGTCACCGTATTTCAGTAAATTCACGACGCCAATAAAAAACGGGGTATCAACCGACCTGGCCGCGGTGGCGGATCATGTGGTCGGCCAAAACGCAGGCCATCATGGCCTCGCCAACCGGAACTGCACGGATGCCGACGCACGGATCGTGGCGGCCTTTGGTCATCACGTCGACTTCTTCGCCCTGACGTGTAATGGACTTGCGCTCTGTCAGAATGGACGAGGTCGGTTTGACCGCAAAGCGCACCACAAGTGGATCGCCATTAGAGATCCCGCCAAGCACACCGCCGGCATTGTTCGTCAGGAACACCGGCCGGCCGACATCGTCGACACGGATTTCATCGGCGTTTTCTTCACCGGTTAAGGTCGCGGACTCAAAGCCGTTGCCAACTTCAACGCCCTTTACCGCGTTGATTGACATCATCGCTGCGGTCAGGTCCGTATCCAGTTTGCCGTAGATCGGCGCGCCCCAACCAGCAGGGACACCTTCCGCCACGATTTCAATCACCGCGCCGACGGAGGACCCCGCCTTGCGCACCCCGTCCAAATACTCCGCCCACTGGGCAGCGGCTGCTGGGTCGGGACAGAAAAACGGGTTGTTGTTGACTTCCGCCCAGTCCCAATTGCCGCGATCAAGTTTATGCGGCCCGACCTGAACCAGAGCGCCGCGGATCGTGACACCCTGCAGAACCTTCCGCGCAACGGCACCAGCTGCGACACGCATCGCTGTTTCACGGGCAGAGGATCGCCCACCGCCGCGATAGTCGCGAATGCCGTATTTCGCATCATAGGTGAAATCGGCGTGGCCCGGGCGGAACCGATCCTTGATTTCCGAGTAATCCTTGGACCGTTGATCCGTGTTCTCAACCATCAACGAAATCGGTGTGCCAGTTGTTTTCTGCACGCCGTCTTCATCAACCATGACGCCGGACAGTATCTTTACTTCATCAGGCTCACGCCGCTGGGTCGTGTACTTGGATTGGCCGGGCTTACGCTTTTCCATGAAGCCCTGAATGTCGGCTTCGGTCAGCGGAACGAGCGGCGGACAGCCATCAACAACACAGCCGATTGCAGGTCCGTGGCTTTCCCCCCAAGTGGTGACCCGAAACATGTGACCGAAACTGTTGTGCGACATCCGTGGCTTTCCCAAAAAGCAGCGTGAACCAAGACTGCGAGCGATAAGCCATCCGCCCTTGAAGCTCAAGCCCATGCGGCAATAGAGCGGTCTTCTATTTCGACGCACGTCAAGAAGACAGAAGACAAGAAAATCGCTGATTGATCAAAAACAGATCACCTATACGTGTGAACCGACGATAGACCCGTTTTTATAAAACCGGATTTGCCAATCGTTAAACACCAATCTTTATCTTGCCTTCCCAAGTCGAGGTCAGCGGGATTCTATCGTGCGCATTCGTGGTTGGCTAACAGGTCTGATCATTTTCTTGCTGGCGCCCAGCCTGCTCTTTGCCTCGCTTTGGTTCTATGGAAATTTCGAGAGTGTCCGCGCGATCGACCGCAGTTTGAAGGGCGTTGGCCTGCTTCAAGCGCTTGGTCCACTAACGGAGGAAAAGTCGCGCGGTGTCCCGTCACTGGAGATCCCAGACGATTACCACGCCCAGCTTATCCGCTTCGGTGGCCCAGATTATGCGGACTATCTGGACACCCAACTGACAGAATTTGCGACGGAAGAAGATGTCTCCAAAGCGCTGAGACATGCCAGAAGTCTGGCACTTTCGATTGCAGCACTTGCCAAGATCTCATCATCCAGTCCGTACGAGACAACAAAACTCCCTCATTTGCTGACTGAAATTCTACCCTCCGTCATTATCGAAACGTCGAAAATGCGCGAGAATGCCGAACTCCTGTCTGCAAAGGACACCATCAACGTCTGGGACAAGATGATGGTTCCGGTGCAGGGCGGGCAATTCAAGGTGGCCGCAGATGGCGCGGCACGTGACACCGTTTTGCTGTTCACAGACCTCGTTGGCCCAGCGGCGGATGACTTGCGCCTCATGGCAAGGCAGTACCGGGAGGCAAACGTTGCCTTTCAGACCCAGGGCGCGAAGTTCCTGACGTCGACGATACAGGCCGAAACAGGGACCGACATCGTCGCAGAACCCGTAATCACCGCGGAGCCTATGCTGATCGAGGCCACATACACTTTGTGGCAAGAGACCCTGGATTACTTGCGCGCTGCCTTGATCTCAGAAAAGCAGGACACACTTCAGGCAGTCTCCTTGGCCGGGGCTGTTGCGACTGCCGTTATCTTTGTCGCCTTTGGGATCGGCGCCGTTCTTGTCAGGTCATTGGCCGACCGGACTCAAAAGGAGTTTGAAAAACTCGGGTTCCATGATCCGCTGACGGGGCTCCCAAACCGGAGAGCTCTTCTGGAAGCGCTCAGAACCGCCCGGCTCTCGAGTTCGGGCCGCATATCAGGCCTTGTCGTATTCGATATCCGCCAGTTTCGGAAAATCAATCATCGTTTTGGGGACGAAGCCGGCGACATGATTTTAAGGGCGATTGCAAGTGACCTAACCGAACTTGCCGGGCCAAAAGACTTCCTATGCCGAACCGGAGGCAGTGAATTTGCGCTGTTGCGCCAGGACGGGAAAAGCACCGCTAACTTTGAGACGTTTGCTCGGAAAGTCTTGAAGAAAATCTGCTCGGCCAAGGTGGTGGAAGGTCAGGAAACCGTGATCGATGCCAACGCCGGGGTCTCCTTTCACAAGGCGAACACGGCCCTCAGCGAAACCATCCTGACGGATGCAACACTTGCCTTGCGCACAGCCAAACAAAAGGGATCGAAAGAGCTCGAAGTCTTCTCGCCGGTGATGCGCGCGATTTTTGAGAGCAATGCGGAAACCGCAAAGGAAGTCCTGTCGGCCCTGGAAAAAGGCAGTATTGTTCCCTGGTACCAGCCGCAGGTGGACATCCACACTGGACAGATCATCGGTGCGGAAGCCCTCGCCCGCTGGATTGATGGAGATCAGGTTCGCTTTCCCGGCGCCTTCCTGCCCGCTGCTGAAGATGCCGGTTACATGGAACTTATCGAAACAGCAGTTCGCGAGAAAGTATTGTCCTTGGCAACTACGCTCGAAACCCGGGACATGCATGGCATTCATCTCGGACTGAACGTCTCAGCAAGCTTTCTGGAACAGGAAAATGTGGCTGACGAGATCTACGCCAAGATCGTCAGCCTCGGTCTCAAGCCTTCCAACTTCAACCTGGAAATCCTTGAAGCCGTCATGATCGACGAGATCGCCGCCATGCCGGTCAAGGCCAACATTGCGCGCCTGTCAGAACTTGGCTTTTTCATTGAACTCGATGATTTCGGCACCGGCCATTCCAGCATTTCAAGTTTGCGGGACCTCAAGGTGGATCGCGTGAAGATCGACCGCAGCTTTGTCACCGGAGTTGACACCAATCCGGGTCTACAGAAATTCACAAGCGCCTTGATCAATCTCGCCAAGAGCCTCGACATCAGCGTTTTGGCGGAAGGCGTTGAAACCGAGGGCGAACGGCTCTGGTTGCAACAAAATGGCTGCGATTACATCCAGGGCTTTTTGGTCTCAAAGGCCGTACCGGAAGATCAAATCCTGGACATGATCCAGCGTCAGTCGGTCCTAAATGCGGACGGAAAAATGTACGCCGTAAACGCGTGAGCCTCTAAACTTGCAGCTTCTAGTGGCGGATCAATTGGTGATCTGAGAAGCCGCTGCCCGATCTGCGAGCCTTTTCTTGAAATCGATGGCCGCAAGGGACAGGCCACCATTGGCCCCGTCCACAAAGTGGATGTGCTGGTTGTTGGACACATCCTGCACGAAACAGGTCATCAGGGCACTATCAGACACATGGAGCCCGTAGATCAGCTGGCCTGCGTCTGACTGGCTTTCCAGATACGTTTTCAGCGCGCTCAGCTGGTCTGGTGTCAGGTCGAGAACAAGCTGCAAACTGTCCCCGAGCTTCCTGTGATCTGTATTGAGACTAAGCTCTTCAATATACTTTTTGGGCTCGAAGGGCCCTGCCCGGCGTCCGGTGTAGTACCCGTACATGAAGAACAGGCTCTCCACGATCCCCATGAGATAACCCTTCAGCCAGCGGCCCGGCGACCCGAAACTTGCTTCCAGCGACAAGGTGCGCGGCGGAAACCGGAACTTCAGACGCGGCCCCTCTGCCAAACGGAGCTTTTCGTCGTCCGTCAGTGGATTGAAACCGAGTCCCCCGGCCAATCCCTCGATAATCTCCGGCAAACTTTCGTCCGTTGCAGGCTTCAAGATGACGGAAACGATGTGCCCATTTTGGGCATCTAACGGCTCCCATCTGCAGGACAATCCGCTCAAAACGGGATCATCGGAAGATGCCGCCAAAGCATAGGGCTTCACGGCCTCGGGGTCTTTCAAGATCCTGTCCGCGATCAGCAAGCCGTCGCCGATGATCATGGCAAGATGATTTCCCGGGCTGAGGCAGTATTTGCGGACCTTGATGTCGCCGCCTCTTTTCCGGATGTCCGCAACCGGAATGGATGCAGCCCGCAATTCCAGATCCACAACATCCTGTGCGAGAGCAACAACGCCGGCAATTGCTTCCTCTGCGAGTTTTCTGTCGGCCTCCGGAACGACGACAACAGCCCCATCGCCGCCGAAAACAAAGGGCACGCGCTCTCGGTCAATCTTGTTGAGGACAGCGGCAATGACGGCCGCACCGACCATGTTGACGTGCTTATAGCGTCCCGCGTTAATGGCGTCGCGGGATCGAACGATGTCGGCAGTCAGGACGACCCAGTCTTCCGGAACGGGAATGAAATCATTGCGTATGTTGTCCGACTTGAAATCTTGGCAGCTAGGAAGCTCGGAATAGAAGTCTTCTGCGGACATGTCTTTGTCTCCGTATGAGTACAGATTCATACGGACTGAAGCTCGGCATCCGATGACCGGACCGACCGCTTTCAGTTCACATATGCGTCAAGACACCGGCCCCGCAAGTGGCCGGGTTGCTCTCAGATTGTTTCAACAGCGGTCATCTGGCTGTCCCGCCAAACGAACACCTTGTCTTGCGGAACATCGTATTTCGGAACCTTGTCCGTATAGCCACCTTCCAGAAGACCGCGCAGAACCCGGAAGACACCGCCGTGGGACACCACGACCGAAGGGCGGTCAATGGTCACAAGCCAACGGCCGATGCGATCTGCAAGCATCTCATAGCTCTCCCCGCCCGGCGGCACGAAACGCCACTTGTCTGCACCACGTTGCTCGACGAGATCCGGATCATTTACGGCCAGCTCTTCAAGCGTGAAACCTTCCCAGTTACCGAAGGTGATTTCCTTCAATTGGTCTACGAGCCTGTAGGTATCCGGCGCAAGCCCCATTTCCGCCCTCACACGTTCCATTGTCGCCCGGGTCCGGCCGAGAGGAGACGCGACAAAATCCAGGGTATCCGGGTCGATCTCCTCTTTCTCCAAATACCCCTTCAAGAGCGCCCCATTGTTCGTCGCCTGGCTTTCGCCATGCGCGTTCAATGGAATGTCCTTCTGGCCCTGCATCCGGCTTTCGGCATTCCAATCGGTCTGGCCGTGGCGGATAAAAATCAGAAATCCGGGATCAAAAAGCTTCTGCAGATATTCTGGGGCTTGGGGCGCAGGTACAATCGTCATGAAGGTGTCCGGATATGAAAACGCTCCGGCAAGATATAAGCCGGAGCGCTGAAATTGGAATATGCCAGGCAAGGACCCCGCCTTGGCTTGTTGCGCGCGCGTCAGTCTTTGACGACGGAAATATCCGGCGCATCGACGGCTTTCATGCCGACGATGTTGTAGCCGCAATCGACATGCTGGATTTCGCCGGTGACACCACGGCCGAGATCGGACAGGAGGAACAGGGCGCTGTCGCCAACTTCCTCAATTGTCACGGAGCGGCGCAGCGGCGAATTGTATTCGTTCCATTTCAGAATGTAGCGGAAGTCGCCGATACCAGACGCCGCCAGCGTCTTGATCGGACCGGCAGAGATCGCGTTGACGCGAATGTTTTGCGGTCCGAGATCCATCGCGAGGTATTTGACGCTGGTTTCAAGCGCCGCCTTGGCAACACCCATGACGTTGTAGTGCGGCATGACTTTCTCCGCACCATAGTAGGTCATGGTCAGGATCGACCCGCCGTCGGTCATCAGCTTTTCCGCGCGCTGGGTGACAGCGGTCAGTGAGTAGCAGGAGATGTCCATCGTGCGGGCAAAGTTATCGGCGGTCGTATCAACGAAACGGCCGGTCAACTCGTTCTTGTCGGAGAATGCAACGGCATGAACCAGAAAGTCGATCTTGCCCCACTTTTCTTCAAGCGCCTTGAAGACGTCGTCGATGGACTGAGTGTCGGTCACATCACAATGACCGGCCACAAACGCACCCAGTTCTTCCCCAAGCGGTTCCACGCGTTTCTTCAGAGCGTCGCCCTGGTATGTGAGGGCAAGCTCGGCACCGGCATCGGCAAGCGATTTGGCGATCCCCCAGGCAATTGACTTCTTGTTTGCCAAGCCCATGATCAAGCCACGTTTGCCGTTCATCAGTCCGCGCGTTTCCGCCATCGTATTCTCCGATTAGGATTCCATTCACCACCCGAGCGGGCTGGCCTCCTATGGCACAAGGCATTTTCTCCTTCAAGTCGGACCGAGACGGAATGAAGCGTCGACGGGGGCCGGTTCAATCACTATGTTGGCCGCAAAATTTGATCACGGAACAGGACGAGAATCCCGACTATGGAGCCCTCCCCTCACGCTGAACGCTTCGCCGAAATGATCGGCGCAGCCAATGTATTGACGACCGCCGAAGACCAAGCCCCGTTCCTCACCGAGTGGCGTGACCTATATAAAGGCGTCACGCCAATGGTGCTGCGGCCAGGATCCACCGAAGAGGTCAGTGCGGTGGTGCGCTATGCCTATGAGAACGATCTGAAGGTCGTCCCGCAAGGCGGCAACACCGGGCTCGTCGGCGGTCAAATTCCGCAGGAATCCGGGGACGAAATCGTTATTTCCCTTACCCGGATGAACAGAGTGCGGGCCGTCGATCCGGACGGTTTCACGCTGACCGTGGAGTCCGGCGTGATCCTTGAGACGGTGCAAAACGAGGCTGAAAAAGTCGACCGCCTGTTCCCGCTGTCACTCGGCGCGCAAGGCTCCTGTCAGATCGGCGGCAACATTTCGACCAACGCCGGGGGCACTGCCGTGCTGGCTTATGGCAACACTCGCGACCTGGTTCTCGGGCTCGAAGTTGTGCTGCCAACGGGTGAGATTTGGAACGGTCTGCGCACCCTTCGCAAAGACAATACCGGTTATGATTTGAAACAATTGTTTATCGGTGGAGAGGGCACCCTGGGGATTATTACGGCAGCCTCTCTGAAGCTGTTTCCAAAGCCGAAGAAACTGGAAGCTGCGTTTATCGGCCTCGCCAACCCGCATGCCGCGTTGAAGGTCTTTTCAATGGCCAAGGCGCAGGCCGGACCGCTGCTCACCGGTTTTGAAATCATGCCGCGTGTCGGCGTGCAATTCTGTCTCGATCATCTGGACGGGGCACGGGATCCCTTGGAGGGCGAACACGCCTGGTATGTTCTGATGGAGCTGTCCAGCGGCTCTGAAGTGTTCCCGGTCAGGGACCTTATGGAAGGCATTCTGGGCGAAGCTTTTGAAGCCGAGCTGGTTGAAGACGCAGCCTTTGCCCAGAACCTCACCCAGGTTCAGGACTTCTGGCACATTCGCCATGGCATGTCGGAAGTCCAAAAGGCCGAAGGCGGATCCATCAAGCATGATGTCTCTATACCGGTTGCCTCCGTTCCCGACTTTCTCGATGAGGCGATTGCTGCCGTCGAAGCATTCGTTCCCGGGTGCCGGCCCGTGCCATTCGGCCACTTGGGCGACGGCAACATCCATTTCAATGTCAGCCAGCCGGTTGGCGCGGACAAGCAAGCCTACCTCGCAAAATGGGACGAGATGAATGCGATCGTCCACGGCATCGTTGCAGATTTCAGCGGCAGCATTTCTGCCGAACACGGCATCGGGCGTTTGAAGAAGGATCTGCTGCGCGACGTCAAATCAGAGATCGAGCTCGATCTCATGCGCCGGATTAAATCGGCCTTCGATCCTAAAAACCTCATGAACCCGGGCCGGGTACTCTAAATATACCGAAAATGGGGAGGTGCCCGCCTCCCCCTAGGCTGTGTGCCTCGCCGGGCTCAAAACGCAAAACTGCTGCTTAAAAAAATCAGCCACTTGGCAATATCCATCGGCTGCGCCCACTCCCCTTTGGAGTAAAGGTCTATTTTTACTTCCAACAGTGAATGCTGTACTTGCCGGTTCGGTAAACGGCGTCAAAAGGTCGGCCAAACGGTTTGGCGGAGCATTCCTGCTGAGGCGTGCAATTGTCAAAATTACCATATTGCAGCGATTTATGCCCTGAACAGGAACGCACAGACCAACCGACTTAGCGGCGGTTGCTGACCCGATAATTTCACTCTGTGAAGTAAATGCCTGTTTAGGCGAATTTTTTGATTCTGACCAAGTGGTCAAAAGACGGTTTGCCCCGCCTCAGTCCTAAGTTCCTAAGGCCTGGTTTTTCCCACAAATCCACTGCCGAAAAGGCCAATTCTCAGCAAAAACCCGGTCCAATCAGAATTCGGACCGTTTTTTTGGTGAACGCCACCTTGGGAAAATTCTCATTATTTTTCAGCGCGATCGCAGAATTCACATACAAAGAATTCCCAATTTTCGCGCTTACCTTTTGAAAACTCCTGGATAATTTTCGAAATAGTTAAAAATTTCCTAAAATACAAACTTGCAACGGCAGGAACCAATAGCAGACCAAGGAGGAATACTGGGCCGGATCTAGCTCTCTGCTCGGCGGCGAGTAAAAGGGCAAGTCTCCTTCCCTAATCAACAGAATCGAAGACTGGGCATCTACAAAAATTACAATACAAAACGTCTATGACCCCATAAGAATTAGCTATTTGAATTTATGGTAAGCAAATAGTTAACGTTGTTCATAGGCAAGAATAAGCCAGTCGGCCGTTAGGGCCGAAAAAACAGCCAAAAGGCGGCGGCAACAGTAATCGCAGCCAGGCAGGACAGTGCACGTGAAGAAGCGACAAGAGCGTTTCTTTTGATGGAGGCCACAATGCAGGTTCAGACTCTACAAGTGTCCGATCCTTGGGATCGGGTGAAGGCGGAACTGAAAAATGAACTGGGCGAAGACATTTTCTCCAACTGGTTCGGCAGGGTAAAACACGAAGAGACAAACGGAGATGCGGTTCGTTTGTCGGTCCCGACACCGTTTCTCAAGAACTGGATCTTGAGCAATTACGAAAAGCAGTTGGTCAACCTGTGGCAACGGCAGCACGACGACATCAGCCGGGTTGAGCTGACGGTTCGGGGCGCGCTCCGCCCGCGGCCGGCTGGAAGCCAGGCCCCAAAACCGATCAAGGCACGCCGCATCAGCGGCCGGGCCGCCCCATTTGCCACAACCCCCCAATTCGGCTCGGTAAACACGGCTGCGTCCATCCCGTGCCTGGCGGACACGGGTGAAGATGCTGCAGCTGATTTCCTGAACGGCGCCGCGCTGAACCCGAAACTGACCTTCGATACATTTGCCGAAGGAACGTCCAATAGCCTCGCCTGTGCAGCAGTGCGCCAAATGGCGGCCGGTCACGATGGTTCGCTCGGCCTGCTCTACATCCACTCTTCCACCGGCATCGGCAAAACGCACCTGCTTCAGGCTGCGGCCACCGAAGCACGGAAAGGTGGGCGCCGGGTGGCCTATTTGTCTGCTGAGTTCTTCATGTACCACCTGGTACCGGCCCTGCGCACACCGGCCTATCCGGTTCTGCGCCAGGCCATGAAGTCCATCGATCTGCTTTTGATCGATGATCTGCAGTTCCTGCACGGCAAACAGGGCCACGAGGAATTTGGCAAAACACTCGAAATGCTCATGGAATCGCCGATGAAGATCATCATGGCAGCAGACCGGGCTCCGGACGAAATGAGCACTTTGGGCACCACGGTGCGCCAGCGCATCCAGACCGGTGAAGTTGTCACGATCCAGGCGACCGACTACGCGCTCCGTCACGATATCCTCAAGAAACGGATCTTCTCGGCGCGCCGGACCCATCCCGGCTTCACGGTTCCGGACGAAGTGATCGACTACATCGCCCGCTATGTGATTTCCTCCGCCCGGGATCTGGAAGGCGCTTTGAACCGCCTGTTTGCACACAACCAGCTGACCAAACAGCCGGTTACCATGCAACTTGCTGAAAAGACCTTGCATGATCTGGTCCGGATTGGTGAGCCGAGGTCCATCAAGGTTGAAGACATCCAAAACGTTGTCTGCAAGCACTTCAGCGTTACCAAAGCGGACTTGCTGTCTTCGTGCCGTGCCCGGACCCTAGTCCGTCCGCGCCAGATCGCGATGTACATCGCAAAGGTCATGACAGGGCGGTCCTTGCCGGAAATCGGACGCCGGTTCGGCAACAGGGACCACACCACGGTTCTCCATGCGGTGCGCAAGATCGAAAGCATGGTTGCGGGCGACGCAGCATTGGCCCAAGAGGTCGAACTGTTGAAGCGTCTCGTCCACGCATGACACGATGCTGGCCTGATTACCGCAAGCTTCAGGCCAGCTTCACCCAATACCCTATTGATGTGGCAGATGTGATTGCCCTGCCATTTGATAGTGAAGCGTTGTGTACCTGAGTTTCTACTCCTCCCTCCCTTGAAGCCGCCGCGAGCGGCTTTCTTTTTGCGCTCTTGATTTATTTAAACCGCGCGCTTACATGTCGCATCGGTTTGAAGGGACCAGCCGTCCGCGGGCGACAAGCCTCGGTGAACACCTTCGCAGCCGCCTGGCTGCTTCAATCGTTCCTGACTAAGTTGTGCAGGCCGATGGCAATGCGGACCCCATCCGAACATGCCTGCCTTTCTTGGAAGGGTGCGTAATGACTTTACCTAATCTGACTGATCTGAAGTCTCAGGCGAAACGCCTCCGGCTGGCGATTTCAAATTCTGACAGTGCCGACGTCAGCCACAGCAAATCGCTGGAACTGGTTGCCAAACAATATGGCTACCGGGACTGGAATACATTGCATGCGGCCACCAAGAGCAACGGCTTCCGCCCGTTCACTGTGGGAGACCGGGTGAACGGCACATATCTTGGCCAGTCTTTCGAAGGCGAAATTCTCGGCTTCGCAAAAACCTCGCAGTCCGGGACCTACAGGGTGACCATCCAGTTTGACGCCCCTGTGGATGTGGTGACATTTGACAGCTTCTCCGCTTACCGGAGCCGCGTCACCTGCACCATTCGGGAAAACGGGGTTGCGATCAACCGGACGTCCGACGGGCGCCCGCATTTGGTCATGGACCTGGCTGCGTAGAGCAGCTTTGGGCGTCTGAAACAAAACGCCCGACGCTCTTTGCGGCGCTGTTACCGTTTCCGGGTCATCACGAGATGGCCCGGAACCGGCTCCCCTTCCTCCATCCGGACGGTAATCGGATCCATTGCCAGGATGTCGAAGCCGAATTCCTCAAGCCTTTTTCGAACATAAGCTTCGCCCTGAGCAAACCGGCTCTTCGGCCCGACCATATAGTCCCGTCCGTCCAGCACGGCGTCCGGCAGGGTTTCGGTCGAAAAGGCGAGATACCCGCCCGCGACCAACCGCTCGGACGCGCCTTTCAGAAAGGGTTCAATCGCACCGAGATAGGGAAACACATCCGTTGCGGCGATAAAGTCCCAAGATGGACGTCTGCCGTCTTCTTCCTCAAAGTCTTCAAGAAACTCGACGGCTTCTCCGACATAGAGGTCATTATAGACCTCCCGATCATAAGCCAGTTCGACAATCCGTTCCGACAGGTCAACGCCAGTTAGATGCTGTGCGGTCTCGGAGAACGCGAGACCCGTCAATCCGGTGCCGCAGCCAAGATCCAGAAAACGGTCGAACGGTCCCAGCTCCAATCGCCCGACAAGGTCCTGGAGCAACAACGGGACACAATATCCAAGATCATCGACCAGGATTTCATCAAAGACGTCGGCATGCTGATCGAACAAGGTCGCCACATAAGCATCCGGCATCTTGCCGGGCGTCTCCGCCACGCCCATGGCTGCAAGCCGGATACTGACGCCGCCAGGATCGGACGGATCGAGGGCCAGGGCTTCCCGGTAGGACTCGGCCGCTGCGACAAGATCACCTGCCTTTTCGAGTTTCAAACCCCGATTGTAAGCTTCCGCAAGTGCGTCGTTCTCGACGGTTGCTGCAGGCATGTCAGATACGTCGAAACTGGTTTGATCGTCGCTCATCAGGCTCTCATTTCTCGTTGAAGCCCTCTCCTATCGCGGCCTTGATTACAATGCACGGCAAATGGTTGTTCTTGAACCAATTTCCAACGGCTGCTCTGCGGACATTCCCGACCTTTACATGGATTTCGTGAAGGTCCGCTTCCCAGCTACTGTAGAGGTAACCAGTGCACCGCTTTTGGGTAACTTCACGGTGTCGTCGCACAAAGCCCATCCTGAGTTGGGCAGGTAAGGTGCAGCGACTCCAAACCTGCCCGCAGTTAATTGTTTACGAGCCTTTCGGCATTTTATATTTTTCAGGATCGTAATAAATCTGGAAAATTTCCATAGCGGGCTCGGGAAGCTCATGATCTGCAAGTTCATCACAACGGCGGTCCAATTCGCAACGCCGATCACCTTTCATATCATCTTCGACGAGGTAACTCAGATTCCTCCAGACCTCATAAATTATGAAATGCTGCGGATTGTTGAGTGATTGGTGTATATTTGCATGCAAATTAAATGAATCCTGTCCAACTTGATTTATGTATTCGATAAAAAACTTTCGAGCGTCATCCTCTCGTCCCGAAGAGACGTGGATGCTCTTCATCAAACTAAAGGAATTTTGCCGGACATTATAAGGGTGTGGGCCGGTACTATGAAGTATTTCAGTGAATTCTGCGCTTAAAGGTTTTGACATGATAGGAAGCAGCCATCTCATGAAGCCATTTCGGTATGGTCTCGCAAACTGAACCTCAAAGAATTCCTCGTAATCCGTCCACTCTTCGTACAAGAGATGATTTTTTGTATCCACAAGAGATGTGCTAGCCGACAATACGGTGCATGTTTTTTCTTCAATCGCGATGTCAACTATGTTCGGATAAATATCCTTAACTTTCTCTTGCGCGCCATCTTCTACGACAACATGAGCGAATACACCCATGCTCTTACCTTTCATCTCTGGAATAGGTTTGTACGAAAACCAATGATCTGGACGTGGGACTGCTTTCATGATCAATTTCCCGATTGATGTTCAGTTACTAACTGTTTTATTGGTAGGCGAACCAAGAGGCGCAGCATCCTTCAAAGTGGGCTCTCTGAGGATCTTAGCCGCAAGGGACATGAGCGGCAGTAAGGCGGAAAAGTGGATGGTGCCGCTGCGCAACTCAATGGCTGTTAAGTGTAGATAGTCCATTTCTCAGTGCCGCAAGCCTATCGATGATAGCACTACGCTTTTCGTCAAGTTCCGCTCTGAGCCGTTCGATATGTTCAAGTTTTTCGGTCAACTTCTCGATGCCGCCCTCGCATGGGCCAGCACCTTCATCTGAAAGGCACTCGCTCATAGCGCGGATTTCACGGGTTGAGAATCCGGTGGCAATAAAGTCGCGGATGCGGCCAGCTCTTCGCAGATCAGCGTCGCTATAGCTGCGATAGCCATTTAGCGTTCGACTGACCTCTAACAGACCTTCTTGCTCGTAGTGACGCAACATCCGCTGCGTTATCCCAAGCCGTCCTGCAGCTTCTTTTGCTTGCACACCAAATTCCCCAATAACCTTAACGTATATGTAAAAGACTTAGGCACAGAACAAGTTTGGGCCGGGCGCAGCCACCTGCAACCCGGCCTGTGAATTAGGATCGCAAGGACCAACCACCATCAACGGTCAGAATTTGGCCCGTGAGCCATTCGTTTTCGGAGCTTCCAAGCCGCAAAATCCAGGGCACAATGTCGGACGTCACTCCTCGGCGACCCAATGGCACCTGCGCTGCCTCCTGTGCTTCGACCTGTTGGGCCATTTCCTCAGGCAACCCCATGAAACCGGTTAAAGCACCGGTCTTTACCGGGCCGGGTGCAATAGTATTCACGCGAATACCATCATTTGCCAATTCCACGGCCCAAGATTTGGTCAGATGCTCTAGGGCGGCTTTGGTCGCGCCGTAATGTGCCAACATGGGCGCGGCATTGCGGGATACCGCTGTGCCGACGTTTACGATTGCCCCCTTGCTCTCTTTCAACGCGGTGTAAGCCGCCTTCACAAGTTGCGATGGAGCGACGACGTTGACTGCAGAGATTTTTGCAATGATCTCTGCATCGTATTCTCCTAAAGGCAATAGCTGGCCAGCGCCGGAATTGTTTACAATCAAATCAATACGTCCCCAACGAGACATCGCAGCTTCAACGATTTGCTGTCCACTGGTTACATCGGCGCTGTCGATCTGTAGTGCTTCGATTTGGTCGTTCGATGCGGCAACTTCCGCCAACTTATCTGCGTTACGCCCCGTGATAAGTACATTTGCACCGCTCGCGACAAGTGCGGTCGTGGTGGCCAAACCGATACCAGAGCTACCACCGGTAACGATTGCAACCTTGCCTTGCCATGTATCGTTCTCAGTCATGATGATGTGTCTCCAATCTTCCATCGTTGATCGGAGACCTGCCTAAAGCATTGACACTAACGTCAAGGTCAAGAGCTTGTTTGCCCTAGATCGAAGATTTTGAACAAACCGGCCATTGGTGCAAAGCGGAGTATCTGCAACTTTGGGCTCAAACCGGCCAGTCCACCGGCTCGAAAGCCATCGGCTCCTTGACGCTCAAAACAAATCCAACTGCCCACGGCCTGTTGCCGTCTTCCTTTGAGTTCGGCTCGTCTCTTCCGGAGCGTCTGTCTGCTCAAGCGGAACCTCGACCTGCAGATCCGGGTCATCGTTCACGACTTTGTTGACCCGCGTTGAGACGGGAACAGCTTTCAGATAATCGTCTTCGATTGGCAGCATCAGCTGTTTCACATCCCGAACGGGCACATTGCCGGTGTCCAGCCATGTCTCGAAACTCTCCGGCTTCAGAATCACCGGCATACGATGGTGGATCTCCGCCATCATCCGGTTGGATTGCGTGGTCAGCATCGCCCCGGAATCCATGTCGCCGCCGTCCGGATCCGACCACGTTTCCCAAAGGCCCGCAAAGGCCATCAGCCCACCATCTGCGGGCGAAATATAGAAAGGTTGCTTGCCCTCGGGGGTTCGCCTCCACTCGTAAAAACCGGAGGCTGGAAACAGACACCGATGGTGTTTCATGGCCGACCGGAAAGACGGTTTTTCGGCAGCCGTCTCTGCGCGTGCATTGATCAGAAGCGTGAAACTTGCCGGATCCTTGACCCAGGACGGGATCAGGCCCCAGCGGACGAGTTGAAATCGCCGCTGGCCATGCGCATTGATCACTGTCGCCACCGGCTGGGTCGGCGCGATGTTGTAGCGTGCCGGAAAATTCGGTTGATCGATGTAGCCAAAAAGCGCCCGTACATCGTCCGGTGTGGCTGTCAGGCTGTAACGTCCGCACATGTCTGGTTGTCCTTGTTCACATGCCCGTTTGCGAATTATCAAGAAATGACGTTAAGTTAGGCAATTTGAAACGATAAAGCGCTAGCTTTTTTGAAAGTAACACAAACGGGGGTCGGGTATGGAATGTGTGGATCCAGTTTTGGGCGCCGGTGAGCTGGCCGCCGAACGGCTGGAGCAGGCCAATATCAATTCCCAAACCGGCCTGGCAACCGACTACCTAAACCATTTCAATGAAGTGATGATGCTGCTCGAAATGCTGCCGGCAATGCCGGATTGTGCCGTTGACGTTCTGGAATGGCAGCCGCTCGACTATGAAGGGCACTTTGAGAATTCATCCTTCAAAGACAAGAAACTGGCAATTCTCGCCTATCATGCTGCACCGTCTCATCTTCGTGAGCACCTCGAAGCCTGCGCCTCCGACATCAATGTGCTGGTAGCTCAAATCCAGGATCAGCTCCGCGAAACCAAAGACCCGTCAGTGATCGCCGCGGAGATCGCCGACTTCGCGACCCACGAGATCAAACCACTGATTTCAACGGCAAGTGGTGTGATCCACGGTCACGTCAAACCGGAAGCCGAGCAACCCGAAGGCGATGACGCACAGGCAGAGATCGACGCCCTGTTTGCCTGATCGACCTTTTGTGTGACAGAGTTCGGGTATGTCCCGCCCCTTTCCTTCCGTCCCCATTCTCAGCGTCAGTGTGCTCTGCCACAAGGATGGCTCCGCGCTTCTCATCAAGCGCGGCAAACCGCCTTACAAGGACCATTGGAGCCTGCCGGGCGGCAAGGTGGAGTTCGGCGAAACACTTGCAGAGGCCGCGGCGCGAGAGCTGCGCGAGGAGACCGAGCTGACGGCAGAGCTTGCCGGACCCGTCGAGGTGTTTGATTCCATCCAACGTGATGAAACCGGGAACATCCTTTCTCATTTCGTTTTGGCAGTTTTTGTTGCGGCAAACCCGTCCGGGACCGTGATGGCCGGTGATGATGCCACCGCGGCCGAATGGGTGGCACTAGATGACCTGGACGGCCGCATCACGACACCTGGAACACCGGTGCGGATCCGGCGTCTGCTCTCCAAGCTCTCCTGAGAAGCGAATTCCTGGGGTCAACGCACCATAGCTGTTGCAGGATGCGATCGCCCGGCGCATGATCGCCCTATGTTCGGAAACACGATACAACCTGGGTTTCCCGCCGCCGCCTCTTTGGCGGCGTTTCTTGTCGTATCCGGACCTCTAACCGCCTCTGCTCAGGACACACCAAGCGTCAGCGCTCCGCCATATGAACCGCAGCTGATGCGGCTGTCTGAAATCTTCGGAGCCTTGCATTACCTGCGTCCGCTGTGCGGAGAAGACGACACGCCGACCTGGCGGGATCGTATGGAGGAATTCCTCGACGCTGAAACCCGGGATGAAAACCGGCGGCGGCGATTCATCGAGCGTTTCAATCAGGGTTATCGCGGTTTTTCAGTCGCTTATCAGGACTGCACGGATGCCGCACGTCTCGCCATGGCACAGTATTTGGGCCAAGGCGAAACGATCATATCCGACGTGACCAGCCGTTACGGGCGCTGAACCCGGCAGATTTTTCCATTTCGTTATCAGTTCGTAAACTTTTTGCATCAAATTTGTGGGTGGCCGTTAAGTTTGTGTTCACGGTTGCTTATCAGCGCGATTCACCGTGCTAGGATCAGTTCATGAGATTCGGGGATGGGACACGCAGGAGTTGATACCATGCGCGTCGGGAAAGACCGGTAAGGGAACGAATGATCAACGACGATTACGCCGAAGCGGCAATGGAAGCCGAATTTGCCGAAGACGAGGATATTCGGCGCGCTGCATTGGGCTTCATTTCAGAAGCCTGGTCAGAAGCTATTGCCAATGGTGTCGACGCGGATGCTGTCGCACATGCCGCTATGTTCACCGCCCTCGCCGACCTCGTTGCGGCCTATGGCGAAGATGCGGTTGCCAAACTGGCGGAAGGTTTGCCGGACCGCATTCAGCGCGGCGACTACACGGTCAACCGGGTCCTGCAGTAGCACCAGCTTGGCAAGTGCCGATATTTGGAGAGGCCGGTTCATCCGGCCTTTTTGAGTCTTGTTTCGCGCAAAGCCTAGGGTCAGCGGATAAGATCGTAAGCAAGCTTTAGGTAGATCAGGCCGCCAAAGATGATCAGAATTGCGCCTGCTATATGATTGGCCCTGTCAAGCCAGGCATCGTCGATGCGGGATCTGAAATGGGTCACCGTAGCGGAGATGAATACCCACCAGGAACACGCGCCGGCCGTGACGCCAGCGACCATCATCAGTGATCCGAAGTAGTTGTCGTGGTCCGGACGCCAGTCCCCCAGACTGCCGAAAATCGCGATAAACGCGAGAATTGTTCCAGGGTTTGTGATGGCCATGAAGAAGGCCGCCGTTGCATCGCCCCAGAACCCGTGTTCCTTGCCGTCATCTCCGCCATTCAAATGCGGATGGCTGTTCCAGATTTTCAAACCGAAAATGATCAGAAGCGCCCCGCCAACGATCTCAATCAGATCGAATTGGCCTTCGATGAACCGCGTGACGGCGGAGACGCCAAATATCGCGGCGGTCGCGTAGAGCGTGTCTGCGACAACAGCCCCAAGCCCAACGAACACCCCATGGCGAAACCCACTGCGCACGGCATGCTGGATGGCCATGATGTTGACGGGTCCGACCGGCGCCGTCGTAATGATACCAATGAAGAAGCCAATAACGGCATATTCCAGAAAGGTCACAGGCCAGCCTTAGGTGTGTTGTCATCGCCCGAGCGGAAGGGAATACCTTCGATAGCGCTGCAGCCCATGCACCACAAGCATATCGACGCCGTTTCTTATTGTTTTCACATTGCCATGAACTGATTAAAGAAGAACGGCTGGCGGCAAAGCGATTCTAAAGGAGAAAGACCCATGAAATTGCACACCCTCGGGGCATGCATTGCCTTTCTCTTGTGGGTTGGGCACGCTCCAGCCAAAACAGTCACTGTCGAGACGATAGAAGTGTCGCCCGCCCAAGGTGAAGACAGTCCTGCAGCCTCCCCAGAAACGATCCCACTGGGAGATCTGCCGGGCACATTGGAAAGTGCTGATGAGGTGATTGTTGACGTCCCGGACGTCCTCCAGGATCGCCCGCAAATCCTTTACAACAAGTCTTATTTGCCCAAACCCGTCGCCCGCATGCATTCCCAGATGATGGAGGCCGCTCTGTCCGGCGATATCAACCGGATGCGCATCATTCTGGAAAGCAACGAGGTGATGCCGACCTTGTCGTTCGGAGAAATTGAAGATCCGATTGATTTCCTGAAAGAGAGTTCCGGCGACGGAGAAGGCTTTGAAATCCTCGCGATCCTGGCCGATGTGCTGGATGCCGGTTTCGTTCATGTGGACGCTGGCACCCCACAGGAAATGTATGTTTGGCCGTACTTCTCCCGTTATCCGATCCAGGATCTAACGCCGGAGCAAAAGGTTGAGCTGTTCCGCATCGTGACATCCGGGGACTTTGCAGAAATGGAGCAGTACGGCGCGTGGAATTTCTACCGGGTCGGCATTGGCCCGGATGGCACGCTGCATTACTTTGTCGCCGGCGATTGATCCGGATGGATCACGGTTTGCGGAGCTCCGCCATAACGGCATAGCCGCGATAGATCGGCTTGTAGGAACATGTGGCCCCGTTGCCCTGCGCCAATTTCTGCAGTTTATCCTGCAGATCCGCGCGTGGTGTGACGTGGAAAGAGGCCAGCCATTTCATTAGAAGCGCCTTGAACCACACCGGCAGCCCCTCCTGCTGGCCGAAGTCGACGATGTGAATACGCCCTTGAGGAGCCAGGTGCGCAAATCCAGCCGCCAGCGCCTCACGCCAAATCGGCATCATGGAAAGGGTGTAAGAGAAAAATACCCGTTCGAACTGGGTGATACCCAAAGGCTTTACCGCCGCCGGGTCTGAAGCATCTCCGCGAACAAGGATGATCCGGTCTGAGAGGCCTGCTTTTTCGATATTCGCGCGCGCCGTCTCCAGCATCTGTTCAGAAATGTCGAGGCCATAAAACCGCGCCTTCGGATAGCGCTTTGCGGCGGCTATCAGGTTGCGGCCGGTTCCGCAGCCGAGCTCAAGAACGGCACTGCCGACCGGCGGCGCCAGATCCCGGATAAGCCGGTCCCGGCCGAGCAAATAATATTTGCGCGTCAGATCATAAATGTGGCGCTGGTTGCGGTAGACCGCATCCATCAGGCTTGCGGTATCAGCTGTATGGCTCATGACGTTTACCGCTCTCGCCTATCCCTTGAAGACGTAGAGGTGGAAACCGCCATAGATCGAGGATCGATCCTGGCGGCCGAGCTCAAGGCTCTCCTCAGCTTCATAGGTCCAGCGGTCCAGGATCTCGTCAGCAACACGGCCCGGCAAAAGGCTCGGTTCGGCAGCCGTCCGGAAGATCACCCGCGCGCCCGGACGCGCCGTCCGCGTGATCTCGCTCCAAAGTGCATTGAGCTGGTGATCCGTCATCCAGTCCTGCGCATCAAGCAACACGTAAGCGTCCAGCACATCTTCGCCAACGCTCTGCAGATGCTCCGTGAAGTTCCGGTTCAGGACCCGGACGCGGCCGGCGCGGTCACGGATATCTTCAAAATGGTCGCGTTTGAGATACGGCGGAAGAGGTCCGGATTTACCCGTCGTTCCGCCATCTTGAGGCGCATAACCCCGGCCAAAGGCCTGCCACGCAAAGTAGTTGTCTGACATGGAGAAATCGCAAGCAAGTTTTTCGAGCCGCTCTTTCAGGACCGCAGACATGTTGCCGTCCGCATTGCCGGATACCAGCGCATCATACTGCGCGGGCGGAATGCCCAAACCATAAAGAGACATCTTTTTCGACGTCGCCCAGCGAACCAGGCGCTTGTCAAACAGTGGCGCTAGGGCCGTGTCGAAAAAGCTGCGCTGCTCTTCAAGAGACTTGGCCCGGACCATGTGCTTAGGGTCGATACCGTAGAGGCGGGCGACCAGATGCCCGGCACCAATGCAGTAACCGAGAAGACCATGATGGTAGAGGTCGCGCGAAAACAGCGTTATGCGCTTGCGGCCCCAGTTGGCCAGGTCCCGGCCTTCCCAGTAGTGAATGGTTTCCGGATCAAGGTTGGCTTTGAGGAAACGCTCATATGCGGCGACGTTGGCCTTCTCGTCCGCCTCACCAAAGAAACGATAAAAGGTCTCGTAGTTCGGGAAGTGCTTTGCCGCAGCGAGTTTCAAACGGCCAAGGGCCACATGTGCCCGGTTCAAATCAACAGCGGTGATCTCTGCGGGGTTGGCGGTCAGGTAAGACATCACGTTGCAGCCACCAGACGCAATCGTCACCATCCGGCTTTCCGGGGTCAGACGGAGAGCCCGCATGTCGACATCCGGGTCTTCCCAGATTTGCGGATAGACCAGGCCCTTGAATGCGAAGGTAAAGAGCCGTTCCAGTATTCCATCGCGGGATGCGGCATCCGAGCGGTGCACCGCGTTTTTCAGACGTTTTTTGGATGCAGTTAACGTGCTCTGAGGCATCTCGCTCTCCCGGATCGCTGTTCGAAAGTTCCCCTGCGATACGGGAGAGTGACGACAGTTTGGTGACGTTCACGCCAGAATTGTGAGGTTATCCGGATAATAGTCTTGTGCCGGATTTCCGGCACAAGACGCCTGGTCGATCTGTCAGCGCGTGATCACAACGAAGTCAGTGCCAAGACCCGTGTTGCGCTGATAGCTGCGGTCCGTCACGGTCAATGATGTTCCCGGCGTCAGCATTTTCGAAAGGTCTTCGGCGACCTTTTGCGGGATCTCCAGTCGATCCAGGATTTCGTATGATGCGCCGCCGCGCTCGCCTTCTGCGGAGACGGCAATCCACTCGACAGACGGGTCGCCCTGTTTGAAATCAAGTGCGGTGAAGACATGGGTGCCGATGTCATCGACGGCAGCCTTGATCGTAACAGGCGCGCTGTAAACATCGCGGAACTTGCGGCGGACCCGGAGCTTGGCATTGTGGGGCTTTTCATACCCGGCCTCACGGTAAATCCGCGCCACCAGACTGTCGGTGATGTTGCCGGTGATCGGCAGGTCGGCACCTTCCTGATAAAGCTCGATCGCTGCCCGGGTCTTGCGCCCGACCACGCCATCGACCGGCCCGGCATTGTATCCAAGCTCGTTCAAAAGCCGCTGCAGTACCTTGTTTTTGCTCGGCGGTTTTTGCGGCGTGATGATCATCCGAAGCGGTTGATCGAAATGAGGGTTTTCCCGTTCCGCTGCCGCTAAAGGCGTCTGCAGGACGGCAGGCTGGATCGCACCGCGCAGCGCCGGATCCATGGCAATGTTTTGTGCAGACAAACTCGCAACTTTGGTAGAGGGCGATAACGGCTGCGGCAGAGCGCTGTGCGTGACTGGCATTGGTGTTGCCGCAGCACGCGTTACGACCACGTGATTGCCGCGCGCTGTCATGCCGAAGATTGATTTGGCAAAGCTGCGTGGCAGACGGATGCAGCCGTGAGACGCCGGGTACCCGGGGAGTTTGCCCTGATGAAGCGCAATCCCAGACCACGTCAGGCGCTGCATGAACGGCATCGGGGCGTTGTCATAGAGATTGGAGAAGTGCTTGCGCCGTTTTTCCAGAATGGAAAACACGCCCGTTGGGGTGCTGTTGCCACGTTTTCCGGACGAAATCGGCGATGTCTCAATCAGTTCAGACCCACGATAAACATCAATACGTTGCTCATCGAGAGACACAAGAAAATGCAACGGGTCTTGTTTTTGGACCTCTTCAGGCGTGCCCTGAACTGCTTCGCTGGCAAGGCTGGTTGAGCCCGCTGCCAGGGTCAGAAAAGCCGCACAAGCGAGTTGCGAAAGCCTGCGCCCAGTGGCGCGCGATTTCGAAGGTCTTTCACCGTACTTCGTCACAAACATTCCCGAGCTCCCCAACGCAATACCCATAAGCCCTTAGAAAACCTTACAAGCGAGCCGTGTATTTTGGGTTAGGACATAAGGTTACCAAATGGTTTCCAAGCGTCCAGTCCCTCTAAGCGCACCTTTCCTCGCACACTAGCGGGGGGCTGGCTGTTATTCACATCACAAATTCGAAGAGTTTCCGGGTGTGTTTTTCAGGACACATTCTTTCTGGTCGGCGCGGCACACCAATTACCGAGTTTCGATGAAGGGTTCAGCCGCAGTGTCCGGGCGCGATCTCGGGCCGATACCTTGTCTGTTTACACGAAAGGGCTTATCTGCCGTCCAAGGCCTCGTCTGGCAGAACTTCAAGGAGCGTTTTTCCGTGTCATCCCCCAATATCGCACCGCTTCACGATCGTGCCCTGATCCGCGTCGCTGGCCCGGATGCCGAGCACTTTCTGCAAAACCTCGTGACGGCCGACATCGATGAGCTGGCGGACCCGGGCGCAACTCTTTCCGCGCTGCTGACACCCCAAGGCAAGATCCTCTTCGATTTCCTCATTTACAAACAGAACGGCGGCTACCTGATTGATGCGCCCAAAGAAACATCCGCAGATCTTTTGAAGCGCCTGACATTCTACCGCTTGCGGGCAAAGGTGGACCTGGAAGCTGCAGGTGAAGATATCTGCGTGTTTGCCGTTTGGGGGGAAGACCTCACAGACTCAAACGGCGCCGAACTTGTTGTGACGGATCCGCGTCTTGCAGCGCTCGGTCAGCGAGTCGTCGGCCCTGCCGATTTTGCTGATGCGTCTGCGGCCACGGTCAAGGATCTTGAAGCCTATGACGCCCATCGTGTTGCCCTCGGAGTTCCGGAGGGTCTGAAGGATTTCGCATACTCCGACATTTTCCCGCACGATGCAGATATGGATCAGCTCGGCGGCGTTTCCTTCAAAAAGGGCTGCTATGTCGGACAGGAAGTGGTCTCGCGCGTCCACCACCGGGGCACGGCCCGCAAACGGTTTATCCAAATCGAGGCAGCCGGCGCGCTTCCAGACAAGGGCACAGCTGTCATCGCCAACGACAAAAGCGTCGGCGAACTCGGCTCGTCCACAATGATCGACGGCCAAGCCTTTGGCGTTGCCCTGCTGCGCCTTGACAAGGTGCACCAAGCCATTGAAAACGGCGTCCCGCTGACCTGCGGAGATGTGGCCATCACCGTCAAGCTGCCCGACTGGGCAGAGTTCGGCTGGCCGGATGCCAAGGCAGCGGAGTAACGTTCCACCCACCGACAGGGGTCCAATGTCTGCTTCCCGTTCTGATGAGCCGCCCCGCGCATGGCAACGTATGTTGTCCGGCCGCCGGCTGAACCTCTTGGACCCCTCGCCGCTCGATGTTGAGATTTCCGACATTGCCCACGGCCTTGCCCGTGTCGCCCGATGGAACGGTCAGACCTACGGCGATCATGCGTTCTCCGTTGCGGAACATTCGCTGATCGTGGAAGACATCGCTCTCAGCTTGAAGCCAGATATCTCGCCGGACTGGCGGCTTGCAATCCTCCTCCACGATGCCCCGGAATATGTGATCGGCGACATGATTTCCCCGTTTAAAACGGTGATTGGTGAAGCCTACAAGGCGGTTGAATACCGTCTGCAAGGTGCCATTCATTTGCGTTTCGGCCTGCCTGCGGACATGCCGCAGACGATCAAGAAACTCTGCAAACGGGCGGACATCATTTGTGCCTATTTTGAAGCCGTGGAACTTGCTGGCTTCGATGACAAGGAAGCTGCCAAAATCTTCGGCCGTCCCCGCGGCTATCCCGCCGATGCGGATGGCAGGTTGCGGTATGGTTTGAAACCTTTGCCCGTCGCGAAAGCGGAAACCTTGTTTATGGAGCGGTTCGAACTGATCGAAGCCCTGCGGGAAGCTGGGAAAAAACCGAAAACCGGACGCGCAAGCAGGTGACCTGACCGGCGAATAGCCCTAACTTCACCTTACGCCCCAACGGCACTGATTTTTCGTTCTGGAACCTGAATGCTGCACGTGTGCTCCCTGTCCCGGCTGAGCGAAACGGTTGAAAAAACCGGCGCCAAGTCACTCGTTACCCTGATCAATGCCGAGATGCCGGTTCCGACACCGCCCAGCATTTCTGCAGAGCGTCATCTGAACCTGTCGTTCAATGATATCCCAGCGCCGGTAAAGGGGCTGACACCGCCCGGTGAAAGCCATGTTGAGCAGCTTCTGGCATTTGTCCGGGCATGGGACCGGACATCGCCTATGGTCATTCATTGCTGGGCCGGGATCAGCCGCTCCACCGCGGGCGCTTATGTAACGGCTTGCGCGCTCAATCCGGAGGCAGACGAATATACTGTGGCCGCAACGCTGCGCCGCCAATCGCCCTCCGCAACGCCAAACCCGCGAATTGTCGCGATGGCAGACAAAATCCTCCATCGTGATGGCCGGATGATTGACGCCATCCGGGGCATCGGGCGCGGTGCCAACGCGTTCGAGGGTGCCCCCTTCGAGATGCCCATATACGATTAACGAGGAGCCTTCATGCCGCACCGGCACGCCAGCATTGAAATTGGTCTGAATGCGGTCATCGTGTCGGTCGCGGGTGGCATGCCGCAAATCGTGCATGTGGAAGAACCGGAAAAGGATATGGCGGACAGCCTGCCCTTTGGTCCTTTCGACCCTCTCCATCACCGGACCTTCGAGATCGGGCTGCGCGCCTGGGTGGAAAACCAGACCGCGCTGCGGCTGGGCTACATCGAGCAGCTCTACACGTTTGGAGACCGGGGACGGCACAGGGTGTCGGGAGATGAGGGCCCGCATGTGGTGTCTGTCGGATATCTCGCTTTGACGCGTCAGACCCCGGACTCAGAAGAGACGCTGTCCCGCCATCATTCGGCATGGCGGTCCTGGTACGACTACTTCCCATGGGAAGACTGGCGGGCCGGACGCCCGGGCTTGCTAGATACCGATATGCTGCCCGCTCTGGAGAGCTGGGCCGAGGAGCCACCGGAAGAAGGTGAGCCTCCGCGCGCCCTTGCCCGGAGCGAACGGGTCCGCCTTGCCTTTGGAACCGGTGGAACTGACTGGGATGAAGAACGGGCTTTGGAACGTTTTGAGCTCCTCTACGAGGCAGGCCTTGTCGCCGAGGCCAAAAGGGATGGGCGTCCGGCGGCCCTGAAGCGGGATGAGATCCCACCGTTTGGTATTTCCATGGAGTTTGACCACCGCCGTGTCCTTGCCACCGCGATATCAAGGCTGCGGGGCAAGCTCAAATACCGGCCGGTGATCTTTGAGCTCATGCCCTCGGCCTTCACCCTCACCGATCTCCAAAACTCGGTCGAAGCCATCTCAGGCCGGCACCTTCACAAACAGAACTTCCGGCGCCTCGTTGAAAACGCCGACCTGGTGGAACCGACCGGTGCGACATCAACGGCGACCGGTGGCCGGCCAGCTGCCCTCTTCCGATTCAAGCATCAACTCTTGAGCGAACGGCCGGCGCCTGGCCTGCGTGTAGGCGGCCGGTAACACCCCGAGATCGTCTGCCACTGCAACAAGGCCACAGGCTGTCAATTCATCCTGATTTTTCTCAGCGGTATTAACCATAAGCCGCTGATTATTTCCGCATACCTCAAGAAATTCTGCCAATTTCAAGCTTATTAACGGTCTTTCAAGGTTAAGCAGACATCTTGTCTTTCAGAGCGGACGTTTACACGACGTTAGCGATGATTGATCCGGCGTATTCGGACAGCGTGTATTGAGTTGGAGTTGGCTGCGTATGTCTGGCCTTAAGTCCCGCGAAGTAAAGCGGTTTTCTACTCGCAAAAACCAAGGTTCCCGCAAGATGGGTGCGCGTCTCCGACAGATGTCGCGTGTGCTTCTGGCAAGTCCGTTGCTGTTCTTCGGTCTCCAGGGCCAGGTCGGCAATCAGGACATTTTTGCCCTGATCAATGCAAAACATCAGGAAACGCCGCGCTGGATGCTGGCGCTGGAACCGGCAAACTTCACATCCCGCATTGCTCCGATGCTGGACCTTGCGACCCCGACCGTTCCGGACCACACAACAGCGCCACTTCTGACACTCACCTCTGCCGATAAAGATTTCGATGCGAAGCCCGTCCTTGGACTGGAGGACATTGCCCGCAGCGTTCTGCCTGATACGCTTCCCGACGGCATCAAGACGAACGTGTCCTCCAAGGGAAACCGGAAAATCACCATGGCACCGGACCGGCACATGGTGGATCAGGCCGCCGGCAACCTCTTTGCGATGTCCAGTCTCATTTCGACCGAGAAAAAGCATGCAGACCTGCCGCGGGTGGCCTTCGTCAAGCCCGAACCATTGGATGAAAAATCCAGTTCCGATGAGTTCGAACCCGGTGCTCCGATTGACCTGCAAAAGGTCATGATGGCCCGCAACGCAGCTGCAGCCAGTTTCTCCCTCGTGTCGGCCTATGCGCCAGATTCGGTGAAAGAAACCAAAGAGCCGTTTGATGCACTCTTCGGCGCTGCAAAGTACGAGCAGGAATTGCCTCCACCGGAAGATCCCGACAACCCGCATTGGTGGGCCCAGGTCCCGCTTCCCCTTTCTGTCGGCAGCCGCAAAGAACAAAAGTGTCTCGCAGAAGCGATCTATTTTGAAGCACGCGGTGAGCCGGAAGTAGGTCAAGTTGCTGTTGCACAGGTGGTCTTGAACCGGGTCAAGAACCCGTCTTATCCGGACTCCATCTGCGGTGTCGTTTATCAGAACAAGCACAAGCGCAACCGCTGCCAGTTCTCTTTTGCCTGTGATGGCATCCGCGACCGGATCGCAAGCCCCCGCGCATGGAAAGTCGCCGAGCGCATCGCCCGGGACGTCACCGACGGCAAGGAATTCCTGAAGATGGTCGACGCATCGACCCACTACCATGCCGACTACGTCAATCCGCGGTGGGCCAAGTCCATGGCCAAGCGCGGCAAGATCGGCCTCCACATCTTCTACAAAACCTACGCCGGCGGCTGGAACTGATCCAGCCGTCCTCCGGTTTCTCAATCTATTTCTGTGATCATTGCTGCCGAGGCCGGCCTTTCGCCTGCCGGTCCTCGATCGGGCTCTTGCCGTGCAAACTCTTGTAACGCTTTGCAAAATGTGAAGCATTGGCAAACCCGCAAGCCACTGCAATTTCAATCATCGGCATCGCAGTCCGGCAGACCAGCCGCTGAGCAATGTCGAGCCGGATCTTGCTGTAATAGGCGAGCGGCGAACAATCGAAATAGTGCTGAAAATCCCGTTGGAGCTGCCGTGGGCTGACATTGAGCCGCGCCGCCAGCTCATTCTGAGACAGGGTTTCGCCGACGTTTTCAGTCATCAGTTCAATGCACCGGCGCAGACGCGGCGGGATCAGGTAGAGCTCGTCACGCATCAGCGTGTTCTGCCGTTCACTGCCCGATCTCATATCCTGGTGCAGGGCGATGCTGGCGACATCACTGGCAACCGCTCCGCCATGCAGATCGGCGATATAGCCAATCATCAGATCCAGCGCCGTCGTTCCGCCAGCACAGGTTAAATAATGATCGTCGGTCTGGATCAGGCTGTCGATGAGTCTGGCCTTCGGGAAGCGCTCCTTGAAGAGATCAGCATATTCCCAATGGATCGTGCATTGCCGCCCCTCGAGCAACCCAAGATCCGCAAGAACGTAGGCACCGGTGCAAATGCCCGCGATCCGGGTTTTCTGGTGGGCGAAGCGCCGGATCCGGTTTTTGTGCGCAGGGCTCAGGCTGTTCAGTTCGACATCGTCGCTGCTGCAAATCGCCAGAAGATCCGCCGATTTAACATCATCCAATGCACAATCCGCCCGCATAATCCCACCGGAGCTCGCCAGGGCGTCGTTGCCGTCCAGTGTGCAACACACATACTCGAACGCCTTGCGCTTCATGATCTTGTTGGCAATGCGCAAGGGTTCAATGGCGGATGAAAAGGACAGCAGCGAGAAGTTATCCAGAAGCAGGAAACAGATGCTGGTGACCCCGGATGCCGCCTGTGCGGCACCGCTCAATTCGGCCGTTTGGAGTATGGCTTCGGGACTATCATCAAGTTGCGGCATTTCAAGACCAGTGTCTCAAGGGGCAGCGCTTCTGCACTATCTCTCGTTTGATTCAAAGACATTGGTCACAACATAGGTCGCCAGCAAGATCAAATGAAAGCCAAACAAGGCGGCCACTTGCAGCGCGGTTGCTTGGGAGTACTCCAAAAGCTCACTCAGAACATGGATCGAGGAGATGATGATGATCGTGGAGACGATCCGGTGTTTCATTCGCCGGTAGGCCATTTGGCCCTGCAAAATGTAATCTTCTCCATGCGCAGAGGCCCGGATCCGATAGCTGTTATAGGCGTTGGTTGCAACCATGATCACCAGGTTGGCAATGAACACCATGTCCAGCAGATTGAGGATCAGCAGGATGGTCTTCTTGCGATCCATAAATTCAAAAGTCCGGACCGCATCCAGGATATCGACAAAGAATGTGACCAGAAACAGCATCATGCCTATGGCAAGCCCGATCAAAAGCGGGATCTGAGCCCATCTGGTCAAGCGCGTGACCACATCCATTTCTTTTTCTGTGTCGTCCGCCTTGTCGCTCATTCATTCCTTCCTGCCAGTTGAAACCGATGCTTCTGGACTACGACCCTCTGCGGATCATTCAGCGCAATTTCTTCCGGCAACGCATTGTTCAAGATCAAGCCGGTTCATTGAAAACGCCAGTTGGCTTCTGCCAACATACATCCGACCGGAAGATAATGGCCTCACAGCTTTAAGTGCGCAGAGCAGAGCTCAATCAAAACAAAATGCCTTCGTATTTTATCTGATTTTTCAACGGCAAAAGAATCAGCCATAACCGCGACGGTTTACCCAAAACCCGCATGTCAGGTGCGACCCACCCCGGGGCACCCGAAAGACCAAATGAAGGATCACACATGAGTATTCGTTTTGCCGCCGCCGCGCTTCTTGTGGCCGTTTCAGCGTCTCCCGCATTCGCCCACCTGGACCCGGCAGAGCATGGCTCCTTTGCCGCCGGCTTCACGCACCCGGTGTTCGGCCTTGATCATGTTCTAGCGATGATCGCCGTCGGTTTATGGGCGGCGCTTGCCGGCGGCCGCGCAATCTGGTTGCTCCCGACTGTATTTGTTGGTGCAATGCTGATTGGCTTTGGCTTGTCCCTCGCCGGCGTTCCCATTCCCTATGTGGAACCGGTCATTCTGGCGTCCGTGATCATACTTGGATTGATCGTGGCAGCGGCCGTCAACCTGCCGAGCTGGCTCAGCGTTGCCCTGGTCGCTGTCTTTGGAATGTGCCACGGACATGCTCATGGCGGCGAGATGGGGGATGCCGGCTGGCTCGGTTATGCCGCAGGTTTCGCGCTCGCAACGGCCATTCTTCACGCAGCCGGTGTGCTGATCGGCCATGGTGCGAATGTGGCAGCCGGCCGGGATGGCCCAGTTGCCAAAACGATCATCCGCGCCATCGGCGCTATAACGGCGGCGGGCGGTGTTCTGCTTGTTGTGAGCTAAAACTGATTAGCTGATTTCGATATCAAGCCCGAGATCGAGAACCGGGGCCGAGTGGGTAATCCAGCCTGACGAGATCAGGTCGACCCCGGCCTCGGCAACAGCCTGGACAGTGTCCAGTTCTATTCCGCCGGAGGCTTCCAGAAGCGCTTTTCCACCCGTGATTTCAGCTGCCTTTCGAAGCGTTTCCGGCAGCATGTTGTCGAGCATGATCACATCGGGCTCTGCTCCAAGAGCCTGATGAAGTTGCTCCAGCGTGTCCACTTCAACTTCGATCTTTACCAGATGCCCGGCATAGGCCTTGGCCGCAGAGATTGCCTCTACTACACCGCCGGCAACGGCGATATGATTGTCCTTGATCAGGATCGCATCATCCAGACCGAAGCGGTGATTGGATCCGCCCCCGCATTTCACCGCATACTTTTCAAATCCGCGCAGACCAGGTGTTGTTTTACGGGTGCAGGCAATTGATGCCTTTGTGTGGGCAATCCGGTCGGCGAAGAGGGATGTTGCACTGGCAATCCCGGAAAGGTGGCCAAGGAAGTTCAGGGCCACCCTCTCGGCCGACAGCAGCGCGCGAGCCGGCCCGTTAATCCGGGCAACAACATTACCGGGTTCAAGCCGGTCGCCATCTTGTTTTTCAGCTGCGAAAGACAGGCTGGCTTCCGTCTGGCGGAATGCGCTTTCTGCAAGTGCAACACCAGACAACACGCCCGGTTTGCGCGCCGCGATGACAGCCGTTGCCCGTGCAGTCGCCGGGATGGTTGCCTGGCTTGTGATGTCCCCGGCGCGGCCCCAGTCTTCCAGAAGGGCCGCCTTAACGGCATCGTCCACCATCAGGCGCGGCAGGTCCGGCAGATGTCTCGGCATGGAAATACTCGCAATCAGATCGCTGTTTCGAGGCTCTCGGCGACAAGCGCGTTGACCTCTTTCAAGGTCGTGTAGGACCGCTTGGCCATCGCCGGGTTTTCTTCCGGGAAATCGGTACGGAAATGGCCGCCGCGACTTTCTTCGCGCATGAGCGCCGCTGCGGCAATCAGTTTGCCGGTCACCATCATGTTCTGAATGGACTGGCGCACACAGACGCTTTCGGCTTCTTGAATATCCGCCAGTGCCTTTCTCAGGCCTTCCCGGCTGCGCAGAACACCGACATTTTCGGACAGTGTGCTCCGCAGGACCGTGATCGCATCGCGCTCTTCGATGTTCCGCTGGCTCGGCAGACCCGGCGCTGCGTCCATCTCGTCCCAAAAAGCGCTGCGCGGCGTCGGCATGAGGCCTTGGATATCTTCCGCAATGCGCGCGGCAAATACCACGGCTTCCAAAAGGGAATTGGAGGCCAGCCGGTTGGCGCCGTGCGCACCCGTGCTGGCAACTTCCCCCGCAGCCCAAAGGTTGTCGAGGGATGTCCGGCCATTGGCGTCGGTCAGGACGCCGCCCATGTGGTAATGCTCTGCCGGTGCGACCGGCAGGAGATCTTTTACCGGGTCAAGGCCTGCGCTTTGCGCGGCGGCAAATACGGTCGGAAAGTCGTCCTTAAAACGGGCGCCAATCGCGTCCCGGCAATCCAGATACGCGCCGCGGCCTTCGAGGATCTCCCGGTGAATGGCTCTGGCGACGATGTCACGAGGTGCGAGTTCCAGATCGGCATGGATGCCTTCCATGAACCGTTCGCCCGCCTTGTTGACAAGGATCGCGCCTTCGCCACGCAAGGCCTCGGTTGCCAGCGGAGCGGGATCAGAGCCCACATCCAGGGCCGTTGGGTGGAACTGAACGAATTCGGCATCCGAAATGACCGCACCAGCGCGGGCCGCCATCGCCAATCCGTGGCCATTCGCTTCGCCGGGATTGGTCGTCATGGCATACAGGTGGCCGATGCCGCCAGACGCCAGAACAACCGCCTTTGCGGGAAAGGCCATCCGTTCCAAACCGCCACGGCGCCGGGCCAGAACACCGGTCACATACCGGCCTTCGCCGATGAAGCTTTCGCCCATATAGCCTTCAAGCACCCGGATCGACGGGGTTCGGCGGACGGCGGCAATCAGCGCGTCCATGATCGCCTTGCCGGCCATGTCTCCACGAACACGGACAACCCGGCTGTGCGAGTGCGCTGCCTCACGCGACAACTGAAGGCGGCCTTCCAGATCCTGATCAAACGGCACGCCGTAAGACAGGAGGTCCCGAACGCGTTCGCTGCCTTCGCGGGTCATCTGATCGACGATGTTTTCTTCGCAAATGCCGCAGCCGGCCGCCAACGTATCGTCGCGGTGTTTTTCGACCGAGTCCTTTTCAGAAATCGCAGCAGCAATACCGCCTTGGGCCCAGGCGGACGACGCGCCCTGCCCGATCGGTGCGTTGGAGATGATCGTAACGGGCCGTGGGCTCAACTTCAGTGCACAGAAGAGGCCGGCCAAACCACCGCCCAAAATGACAACGTCATCGACATCCTTGCCCGGATAGGCAGGTACAAAATCATCGGTCGAGATGGCCATGGGACCTTCCTGGATGGAACTGGGCGATGCCCAAAAAGAGCTTCCGGGCCCAAGCCCGGAAGATATTCATTTGAAGATGTGTGACCTAACCTTGAGCGGTCAAATTTTCAAGTTGATCATCCGCTCAACGGCCACCCGTGCCTTGCCGGCTATCACCGGATCGACAACCACCTCGTCCTTCATCTCAAGAAGGGTATCGAGGATCTTGTCCAAAGTGATCCGTTTCATGTGCGGGCACAGGTTGCACGGACGGATGAAGTTCACTTCCGGGGTCTCGCTGGCGACGTTGTCCGCCATGGAGCATTCGGTGATCATCATCACCTTCTCCGGCTGTTTGGTCTTCACCCAATCGATCATGTGCGCCGTGGAGCCGGCAAAGTCCGCTTCTGCGACCACCTCGGGCGGGCATTCCGGGTGTGCGATGATTTTCACTTCCGGCTCGATCTTGCGATAATCCCGCAGTTCCTGTGCCGTGAACCGCTCGTGAACCTCACAGGCGCCATCCCAGATCAGGACTTCTACATCGGTCTTGTTGCCGACATTCGCTGCCAGATACTTGTCCGGAATCAGGAACACCTTGTCGACGCCGAAGCTCTCAACGACTTGCAAGGCATTGGACGACGTGCAGCAAATATCGCATTCCGCCTTCACGTCGGCGGACGTGTTCACATAGGTGATGATCGGGATGCCTGGGTTGCGCTCGCGCAAGGCCCGCACATCCGCGCCAGTGATGGACTCAGCCAAGGAACAGCCGGCCTTCATGTCCGGGATCAAAACGGTCTTTTCCGGGCTCAGGATCTTGGAGGTTTCCGCCATGAAGTGCACGCCGCACTGGACGATGACTTCCGCATCTGTGCGGGTCGCCTCGATCGCAAGCTGCAAGCTGTCCCCAACAATGTCGGCCACGCCATGAAAGATGTCCGGCGTCATGTAATTGTGCGCCAGAATGACGGCATTCCGCTCTTTTTTCAACTTGTTGATCGCGTGGATTGTCGGGGCCAATGCCGGCCACTCGATCTCCGGAATGATGTGCTTCACCTTCTGGTAGATCGGGGCCGTCGCTTCCGCAACTTCAGCCGTGTAACTCAGATCCGGTCGGGTCAATTTGCCATAGCGATCCAGGGCCGACAGGCCGTCGTTGATCGGGGTTCCGACCGGTGCGGTTGTTTGGGCAATGGTCATGGCGACCTCCCTCATTTTGGCTCGAACACCGGTGTTTTGGCCCGATGCACACTTATACTCATTTTGAGCATATTTAGTTCAAAAGAAAACGGGCTTGCGCCCATCTCTTTTGCTCGTTCGGAGTTTATATAAGAGGCTTTCGTGGCAAAATCTATTACTTTCTGGCAAATAACACAAAAACAGTTCGCAAGCGATTGATATTCCTTGACAAAATATACGATTTCCAACGCCGGCTAACCAAAGGGGATTTTGGGCCTGCATGAGTTCGTCCGCACTTCGGGACGGTCAAGCCCTCCGTTAACCTCAACCGGCAATTCATTCTCAAGATTGATGGACACATCAAAAATACACATTTGGCCGTTTTGGCGGACGGGAGTATCTTATCGTCAATTCACGATGAGAGGTTCTGATGTCAACTGCATCCACATCGCGGCGCGATGGCCCCAACATTCCCCTGGTGATCGCCTGCGGTTGTCTGATCGCACTGATTTCCTTCGGACCCCGCTCTGCCATGGGCCTCTTCTTCCAGCCGATGACAGAAGCCCGCGACTGGAGCAGGGAGATCTTCGCGCTGGCGATTGCCATCCAGAACCTGATGTGGGGGATTGGGCAACCGATTGCAGGTATGTTCGCCGACCGGTTCGGCACATGGAAAGCCATGGCTATTGGCGCGACGCTTTATGCAGCTGGCCTCTTCCTGATGGTCGATGCCCAAAGTGCTGTTGCGCTGCATGTCTCGGCAGGTGTCCTCATTGGACTGGGTGTCGCCTTCTCATCGTTTTCGCTTGTGCTCGCCTCGTTTGGCCGCACGGTCTCCACCGAGCAGCGTTCTATCGCCTTCGGCATTGGAACGGCTTCAGGTTCATTGGGCCAGTTCCTGTTTGCTCCGCTCGGCGGCGCGTTGATTGCCGGCATCGGCTGGCAGCAAACCCTGATCGTCTTCATGGGCCTAATCGCCCTAATCCCGCTCTTGGCGATTGCTCTGAAAGGCAAGGCTGCTCCGCACACTTCCGATCAGGCTGTTGCGGACCAGAACTTGACGAGCGCGATGGCCGAGGCGTTCGGCACACGCGGGTTCATTCTGCTGACCATTGGCTTTTTCGTCTGCGGCTTCCACGTGGCTTTCATCACTGTCCACCTGCCCCCCTACATAGCTGATCTCGGGCTTGACCCCTCATGGGGCGCGACCTCAATTGCGCTCATCGGCCTGTTTAACATCGTCGGCTCCCTCGCCTCTGGATATATTGGCGGGCGCTATTCCAAACCGATCTTCCTGTCCCTGATCTATCTTGCCCGGGCCGTGGTCATCTTCGGCTTTATCATGCTGCCGGTGACCCCGGTTTCGGTGCTCGTGTTCTCGGCGCTGATGGGTCTGTTGTGGTTGTCCACCGTGCCGCCGACGTCGGGGCTGGTCGCGGTGATGTTCGGCCCGCGCTACATGGCTACCCTCTTCGGTTTCGTCTTCCTGTCGCACCAGATCGGCTCGTTTCTGGGCGTGTGGCTCGGTGGCAAACTCTATGACGAAACCGGCTCCTACGACGCCATCTGGTGGATGGGCATTGCACTCGGCATCGCCGCCGCCATCATCCACTGGCCGATACAGGAAAAACCCGTCGACCGGCTCGCCCAACCAGCAGCGGAGTGAGGAACCCCATTTAAGGATTATTTTGGCATCCAGTAGGCGGATTAACCGAAGCGCAGGCCCTATCGTGCATTCTTTATGACGTGAAGTCATCAAGGAGTGCAGATAGCCATGTCCAACCTTGTCGCAGATCAGCTCGAAGCCCAGATGATCGGATGCCGGTTGAGGATCCTTATTGTCGGCGCGGGGATCGCCGGGGCAACCCTGAATGCACTCCTGAGACAGCGCGGCGAGCGTCCCGCCATGGTCGAGCGCAATCCGGCGCATTCCGGCAGCGGTTACATGCTCGGCCTTATGCCGCTTGGCGGCCGTGTTCTAAACGGACTCGGATTGTCTGAGGCTTTGGCGCGCGACAGTCTTGAAATGCGGTACTACGAGATCTTTGATCGGCACGGCCACTCGATCAACCGCTATGACCTTTCAGAATTGTTTGAACGCTTTGGAGCGCTGCGCGGCGTTGAACGCGGAAAGCTGCTGTCATTGTTGCGCAACGCATCCGGGCCGATCTGCTATGACACCAAGGTCAAGAGCCTCGAAAACCTGGCCAACGGCGCATTGGCCCGTTTTGAGGACGGCTCCCAACTTGAGTTCGACGTAATCGTCGGCGCCGATGGAATCCATTCAGACACACGTCACCAAATCCTCAGCACCAATGATGTCGAAGACTTCGATACCGGTTGGGGCGGTTTTGTGATGTGGAGCAACTGGGACGGTTTTGCTGACGACACCTATGCCGAACTGTGGTCCTCAGGATGGGGGCTCGGGCTTTATCCGGTGCCCGGACGGATCGGCATGTTTGTGGCCGGGCGCCATGATGAGTTGCACCAGGCGAATGGCGAAGACTACGCCCAAAAAATCGAAGCTCAGCTACCGGATGGCCCCTTCCGGAAAGCGCTCCAGGCCCGTGACCATGCGGATAGCCCAACCTACTGGAAAATGGCTGATTGCCGGTCCAAAACCTGGTCAAACGGCCGCATTGTTTTGCTTGGCGATGCAGCCGCAGCCTTCTTGCCGACAGCAGGTGTGGGCGCTTCGGCCGCAATGGATTCCGCTGCGGCGCTCGCCGACGAGCTCTCCCGTGCCGACGCAAAGCATATGCATTATGCTCTGGAACTGTTCGAAAAACGCCAGAAACACCGGGTAGAGACCGCAGAGAAAAACTCCCGCGATCTTTCCAAGCTGATGTTCATCAATTCAGCCCCCGGAGCGTGGGCGAGGGACAAGCTGATGGAGTTCTACACCTTGAAGCATCTGATAGACGACATATCCAAAGTGATGTCAGGCGACTGAACCGGAACTGACCGTTAGCCCTTCAGGCTTTCCCGGGTCTTGCCGATCATGAGGGCCGCTTGCGCGGCTTCCCGGCCTTTATCGACGAAGTGGTCCTTATAGATGCCGATGTGGTGCTCGGTCGGCTGGAAGTGATGCGGGGTCAGAGACACCGACAGGACCGGAACGTTGCTGTCCAGGCCCGCCTGCATCAGTCCGCTGACGACCGCCTGCGCCACAAAGTCATGGCGGTAGATCCCGCCATCAACCACCAGAGCGGCCGCGGCGACGGCAGCATACTTGCCGCTGTTCGCCAGATCGCGGGCGAGCAACGGCATTTCAAAGGCGCCGGGCACGGTGAAGACATCGACCTGGTCGGCCGGGATCACTTCACAAAACCCATCCAGAGCGCGGTCCACGATGTCGGCGTGCCAGTTTGCCTTGATAAAGGCATAGCGGGTTGGGGCTGCAGTCACGGCTTTCTCCAATAAGCAACAAATTAGGTGGAACGAGCCTCATCAGGTGAGACCCGGATTTGATGACAAACCTCATTCCTCTCGGCAGTCATCCTCGGCCTTGTGCCGAGGATCCATATTTATGATTGAGTTGTGGATGTTCGGAACAAGTCCGAACATGACGCCGGAGCGGAAATTGGACTTTGCCAGCAGTCTGAAACCTCATCGGATGAGGCCCGGATCTGTGAGTTAACCGGCGACTTTGGAGAAATCGGCAACCACATGGGTGGCGTCGCGGATTTCGGCGAGCAGCTGAAGACGGTTCATCCGAAGTGCCGGATCTTCGGCATTGACCAGAATGTCCTCGAAGAACTTGTCGACCGGAGCACGCAGTTTTGACAGCGCCTCCATGGCGCCTTCGAAGTCTTCCGATTTCACAGCCTCGGCGGCCTCCGCACGTGCCGTGTCGATGGCAGCTGCAAGATCAATCTCGGCCTGCTCGGACAGGTGATCCGCGTGCGGCCTGCCGGTAACCGGTTTGCCGTCCTTTTTCTCTTCCGCTTTCAGGATGTTCACCGCCCGCTTGTAGCCGGCTGCCAAGTTGGTACCGTCGTCGGAGGAAACGAATTTCTGCAAGGCTTCAACGCGTTTCACGACCATCAGGAGATCATCCTGACCCTCGAGCGCGAACACGGCGTCGATCAGATCATGCCGCATGCCCTCGTCCTTCAGGTGGACCTTCAGGCGGTCGGCGAAGAAAGAAAGAAGGTCGGCAACCAGTGCTGTTTCATCATCAGCTTTTGCAGACTGGGCTTTCAGCGCGGAGAGGATCAGATCCCCCAGCTTCAGGCGCAGATTGTTTTCCAGAATAATCCGGATGACACCCAGAGCAGCGCGGCGCAAGGCATAAGGATCCTTGGAGCCGGTCGGCTTTTCGTCAATCGCCCAGAAGCCGGTGAGAAGATCGAGCTTTTCGGCCAGGGCCACGGCAATTGCGACCGGATCTGCCGGCACGTTGTCGGAAGGGCCTTGCGGCTTGTAATGCTCTTCGATCGCGGTCGCGACCGAGGCGTCCTCGCCTTGGGCCGTCGCATAATAGCGGCCCATCAGGCCCTGCAATTCAGGGAACTCGAAGACCATCGCGGAGACAAGATCGGCCTTGGCAAGTTCCGCCCCCCGTTTGGCCTTGGCTGCATCTGCGCCAACCAGCGGTGCAAGCTCTGCGGAGAGCGCGATTAGGCGCTGAACCCGTTCGCCGACGCTGCCAAGCTTTTCGTGGAACTTCACACCCGACAGCTTCGGCAGATTATCGGTGAGTTTGGTTTTCAGATCGCCGGTCCAGAAGAACTGGGCGTCCGACAGGCGTGCACGGATCACCTTCTCATTGCCCGCAACGATCAGCTGGCCGTCATCAGGCGCAACGATGTTGGAGATCAGAACGAACTTGTTGGCAAGCTTGTCCGTCTTCGGGTCCTTCAGCACAAAGCACTTCTGGTTGACCTTGATGGTCAACTGAATGCACTCGTCCGGGATTTCCAAAAAAGCCTCGTCAAAGGACCCGGTCAGAACGACCGGCCATTCGACCAGACCGGCAACCTCTTCCAGAAGCCCCGGATCTTCGACAAGCTCAAGCCCAAGCGCCAGTGCGCGATCTTTTGCGTCGGCAAGGATGATCTCCTTGCGGCGGTCCGCATCCAGCACGACCTTGTGCTTTTCAAGGGCGGGCGCATAATCGTCGAACCGGCGGACATCGAAGGCGACATCTGCCAGGAACCGGTGACCACGGGTGGTCTTGCCGGACTTGATGCCGTCAAACTCGAACGGCACGACATCCGGTTCTTCGGTTTCCGGACCGAAGGTTGCGATGATGGAATGGAGTGGACGCACCCAGCGGGTCGACGTTGTGCCCCAGCGCATGGATTTCGGCCACGGGAAATTGCGCAGGATGCCCGGCATGAATTCGGCAATAATGTCGATGGCGGAGCGGCCGGGCTTCTCGATCACGGCCACATAAAAGTCACCCTTCTTCGGGTCTGTCTGGATTGTGGCCTCGTCAATGGAGGCAAGCCCAGCCCCGCGCAAAAACCCTTCAACGGCCTTTTCCGGCGCACCGACGCGCGGACCTTTACGCTCTTCACGGGTCGCGGCAGAACCGGCTGGCACACCGGCAACATGCAAGGCCAGGCGGCGCGGCGTTGCAAAAGCTTTTGCGCCCTCGTAGGGCAAACCGGCATCCACCAAGGCATTGGTCACAAGCGTTTTCAGGTCTTCGGCCGCCTTGCGCTGCATACGGGCCGGGATTTCTTCGCTGAACAGCTCAAGCAGAAGATCGGGCATAGGGTCAAAAGCCTTCGGGTCTGGGTGGAAACCACCGGAAATGCGTTGGCCGTCCGTTACCAAGTCAGCCGCGGCTTGTCACCCCCTTTGGCAATAACGGGTTCGCAAAGTCAGCCCGTCCGGCAGGAATTGGGACGAGGAGCCGGACCAGATCGGCGTCAGTCTCAGCAACCCATTGCCGGGATGATCGCCAAGGGAATGGCAGGGCCTGTGCCTCACTCACCTTCGTCATTCCCCGGCTTGAAGAGCCTGTCCCCGACATGATCGGGGAGGTAATCCATGCCGTTTCGGTGCCCAAAACCGAGCCGTGTTGTTTGGAGACCGAACGGCATGGATCCTCGGGTCAAGCCCGAGGATGACCGAGTGAGGGGAGAGGCATTGCTTTGTAACATCGAACTCGCGCGTGCTTTTCTCAACGGACACTCCACCCCCTGACTGTCGTCCCGGACGACTGCAAGGAGATCCGGGATCTACTCGCAGCTCCACTTGCCGCAGGTGTCAGACCAGTTTCCCCACGGCTCTGCGAACGAGTGGGTCCCGGATCTCCGCTCTGCTGCGTCCGGGATGACAGTGGCGCGTTTGACAAGCCGGCACTTCAAAGACACAGGTGACCGCGCGCTAGTTCCCCAGAAACAGAACGATAATCACCGCATTCGCGAGATCGACGAAGAAGGCGGAGACGAGCGGCAAGATCAGGAAGGCCTGCATGGCCGGGCCGTATTGCTTGGTCACCGCCGTCATGTTGGCAATGGCTGTCGGGGTCGCGCCCAGCGCAAAACCGGCGAACCCCGCGCCAAGCACCGAGGCGTTGTAGTCCCGCCCCATCACGGGGAAGAGCACGAAGATGATGAAGAGCCCTGCCCCGACGATTTGAGCCGCGAGGATCAGCATCATCGGTCCGGCGAGACCGGCAATAGTCCAGAGCTGTAGGCTCATCAGCGACATGGTCAGGAATATCCCGAGCGCAAGATCCGAGATCACAGCAAGTGAGCGTGACCGGGCCGGCCAGACAATGTTCTTGAAGATGAGAGGTACGGTGTTGGACAGGATGATGCCACAGAACAGGCAACAGACGAACACTGGCAGATCCAGATTGAAACCGTAAACCAATGCTTCCTGCAGAGCGACGCCAAGACCGATCGCGATGTTCAGAACAAGGATCGCCCGCATCAGGCCGGTGTGGGTTACGCTCGTATCGGCTTCCTCATCGGTCTCGATCCCGATCACCGGGCCTTCATCCGGCCGGTTCGGGTCAGGCTTGCCGCCTTTCACCTGGATCAGATAGTTGCCGATGGGGCCACCGAGCAAACTGGCCGCAATCAGCCCAAGAGTTGCGGTCGCTGCCCCGATTTCAACAGCACCGACAACGCCGTATTGTTCCACCAGACGCGGGCCCCAGGCAATCGCCGTTCCGTGACCACCCACCAGCGAGATCGTCCCGCCCAGAAGGCCAAAGCCGACAGGCAATCCCATGGCGACAGCAATCCCTGCGCCGATCACATTCTGGAACAGCATGTAGACGACCGTCAGCATCAACAGGATCAAGAGTGGCTTGCCGCCCTTGGCAAGATCCGAGAAGCGGGCGTTGAGGCCAATAGCGGTAAAAAAGCAATAGAGAAGGTAATCGCGCGCACCGAGCGAAAAGCTGATTTCCTTGTCGAAAACCCCGTAGGCGACAAGGGCGAGTGTCGCGACCATCAGACCGCCGGAGACCGGCTCCGGAATGTTGTAGTGGCGCAGGAATGCGAACTGCTTGTTCAGGCGAACGCCCAGAAAATAAACAAGAATCGCAATATTGAAGCTGAGAAATTCATCCAGCGTCAGCACTTCGCCGTTCATATCAAACCTGCCCCTTATTAGCCCGAAGCGACCCTAGCGAAGAATGACGAGGTTTACCAGATCAGCGCCGAGCCAGCGCGGCCGCCTACCAGCCTCGCCCGCTAGCAATGCCGCAAATGGTTCAAAGCATAGCCAGCGCAACAGGGCTGCCCCGGACATGGTCGGGGGCGAAGTCACTCGGTCCCGGCTCAAGGCCGGGACAGCGGCAACGGCCCAGCCCCGCATCAAGATAACCTCTCCCGCGGGGAGAGGTCAGACTGCTGACAAAGCCTATTCTACCCTCCGGCGTCATGCTCGGACTTGTTCCGAACATCCATTACACATTGAAAAATCTGGATCCTCGGCACAAGGCCGAGGATGACTGTTGAGAGCCATGAGGTCTGAGGATAGCTACCAGCCGCCGCCGCCACCACCACCGCCGCCGCCGCCGGAAGACCCGCCACCGGATGAGCCGGAACTGGAGCTGGAAGACACGGGCAGGGAAGACTGGAACGATCCCGCCATGGCACTTGCGGTTGCACCAACGCTGCGCGAGATGTCCCGGCTGTCGAAGTCCCGGCCGCTGTACCACCTTGGGCTGTATTCGCGCGACTGCCCTGCATTGGCAGCACTCGATAGCCAGGCTTCAAAATGGGTCGACCATGGCTTTTCAACGCCCAGCGAAACCGCATAGGGCAACAGTTTTTCAAAATGAAGGACGCTCATGTCGGGCGCGTCCGTCATGTTCAGGCGGTCTTTTTCGGCAACCGACAGATAGAGCTTCAGGCCCTCGATCTCATCCATCACCACCCGGCCATGGGTAGTCGGGATGTCGATGACATTGGCATAGACAATGAACATCAGGACGATGCCGATCACAAATGCGGGAAGAAGTGGAATTTCCGGCGGGACCTGAAGGATAAACGCAGTAAGGTGCATGACCAGATAGACGGCACCCGCAAAGATCACGACAAATAGCAACCAAAACGTCAGCTCCTTTGAGGGGCGCCCTGTAGTGCCGTCAAACTGACTTCGAGCCAGAGTTGTCAAGCCAAGTGTGATCGCAATGCCGAAAAATGCGGGTAGAAATGGAATGTCCGGAAAGATCTGACGGATAAATGCGGTGAGGTGCATCAACAGATAGGCAGCACCAGCGAGGAACACTGCGAACACAAACCAGAACACGAACGCGTTTGAAGTGCTCCCTCTTTCATTGTCAAACAGTCTTTGAACCAGAATTGTCAGGCCGACGGAGGCCGCAATTCCGAAGATGGTGAAGAAGCCGAACAGAAAGGACTGCTCGAACTGCGCATCGCTCAGATTGCCGAAGTAAAACAGCGAAAAAATCGTCACAACGCTGATCCCGAGACCCGGCAGCAGATAGTACCCGTTGTGCTTGAAATAGACCCCACTGTATTCGCGGTTGATCGCTGAAACGAACTTGTCTCCAAGAGCGCTAATCGCCTTGCCGTTCTTGTCATTCAAGGCGAGCGGTGTCCCGCGCCCCCGGATATAACTCTCTATAACGGCCTCGCCTTTGGGCAGCGGCTCATCATTTGCAGGCGTGCCCTCCTCTGGCATCTCCAGAACAAGATCCTTGTCGTCTTTTGAGAGTTTGAGACGCCCCTTGGTGGCAAGGCTCAAGCAGGCCGCGGCCAGCGCAACCCAGCGCTGCCCCTCGATACCGCGATTGGTGATGTAATTGGCCATCGCCGGCGACACACCATCAGGTCCCTTGAAGCGCGGGAAGATGACGCCGCGGGCCGGATCCCGGCCAACGCGCCACCAGGAAATCAGATAATAAAGAACAAGGATCAGAACCGCGGGTGCGCCGATCGCAAAAACCCGCTGGTCCTGGAGCCACATGTCCCATTTCTCAGACTCGCTTGGTTCCGCGACAAAGCCCTTCGGGAATCCGACTGCGACCGTTAGGCCTTCGTAGGCGCCGAGCGGCTGCGTGGTCTCAAAAACCACCTGGCCCGTTGCCGGGTCGACGGAGGCTTCATAATCGGTCGCATCAGAGCCGAATACACCGGTGTAGGCGGCATATTGTGTCGCGTCAGCCCCGGCAGGCAAGCGGACCCTGGCAACGGCCTCATCGATCGGGAAGATCCACTCGTTGCCGGTCGCGTTCCAATAGACTTCATCATAACCGTCAAAGAAACGCACCTGCCGCCACATGCGATATTTAATCGTGTAGGTGTAAACGCCGGGATCCAGAAACACATCTTCGCGGCCGATGTAGATCCGGACACCGCGGCCGTTGTCCCTCGTGAACTTGTTTTCCCGCTGCCCGTCTCGCAAGACCTCCAGCAGCTCAAACGGCACATCATGTTCCCAGCCGTTGGCGTCTTTCGCGCGCAAGGGAATGTCGCGGAAGATGCCCCGCTCGATCTCGTCGCCTTCGGCGCGGACCCGGATGGTTTCCGTGACGATCAGGGATCCGTCTTCCTGAACGTCGATGTCGGAGACGTAGTTGAGGATGCGTTCTTCGGACACCGCACCACTGACTGTCATGAGCCACAAGACAGCCGCCAGGACCGCCATCAGACCTTGATGGAACCGCATTATCGGATCTCCCGGAAACTGCTTAAAACTCGACCTTCGGAACAGCGCGCTCCGCCGCGTCCTCGATCTCGAAATACTCTGCCTTTTGAAAGCCGAACTGGCCCGCGATCAGGTTGGACGGGAAGCTTTCCACGGCAACGTTCAGGCCGCGCACTGCGCCATTGTAATAGCGCCGGGCCATCTGGATGGCGTTTTCGATTTCATCAAGGGAATTGTGCAGATCCGAGAAATTCTGGCTGGCCTTGAGCTCCGGATAATCTTCGGCAACGGCAAACAAGCGGCCCAGCGCCTGTGTGAGCGCACCTTCGACCTTGGCCCGGCCGGCAATGTCGGAGCCCGAAACGGCAGCGGCATCCGTGCGCAGCCGGGTCACGTTCTCCAGTGCTTCCTTTTCATGGGACGCATAGGCCTTCACCGTCTCAACCAGGTTCGGGATCAGGTTGGCGCGGCGCTTCAGCTGGACATCAATCCCGCTCCAGCCTTCCTCGACCATCTGCCGCTTTTTCACCAGCGCGTTGTAAAGAAGGATCGCGAAAACCGAGAGCGCGATCAAAAGTGCGAGAATAAACCACGTGGCCATAAAAACCTCCGAACCATTTGTAGCGGAGGCTAGCCGGACTTTCAGCGGATGTCATCGCCCGGCCAAGGAGGAAACAGCCAAAACGGGAAAAGTGTAATCCAGACCACACTTTTGACGGTCCGAGACAAGTTTACAGGGGTTAAGCTGATGTTACTACAGCCGCAACTCGGCAGTTTGTCATCCCGGCCAAGCGAAGCGCGAGCCGGGATCTACTCGTTTGCAAAGCGGTGGTGACTTCGCCTTCAAACGTTTCGGTACGTGGATCTGCGACTGGGCCAGGATCGCAATATTGCTGCGTCCGGGGTGACTATGTCAGGATTGTAGCTGGAGCCCGCCGTTATTCTGCGGCCTGATTGTGATAACCAACGCCGCCGGCTTCCGTTTCCAGGAACGCTGCACCGCAGGCCTTGGCAAGTTCGCGAACCCGCAAGATGTAGCTCTGGCGCTCGGTCACGGAGATCACACCACGGGCATCGAGCAGGTTGAAGGCATGAGAGGCCTTGATGCACTGATCATAGGCCGGCAGCACCACCTGATGAACCGATAGACCGTTGTCGTCGCGCGCCTTGGCCCCGGCATCCAGAATGGCGCGGCATTCAGCTTCCGCATCCTTGAAGTGCTGGAACAAGGTTTCGGTGTTGGCGTGCTCGAAATTGTAGCGGGAGTATTCCTGCTCGGCCTGCAGAAAGACGTCGCCATAGGTGACTTTGTCCGCGCCTTCCATGCCGTTGTAATTCAGGTCGTAGACGTTATCGACGCCCTGAATGTACATTGCCAGACGCTCCAGGCCATAGGTCAGCTCGCCGGAAACCGGTGAACATTCAAAACCCGCGACCTGCTGGAAGTAAGTGAACTGCGACACTTCCATGCCATCGCACCAGCATTCCCAGCCAAGGCCCCAGGCCCCCAGCGTCGGGCTTTCCCAGTCGTCTTCCACGAAGCGGATGTCGTGCACCTTCGGGTCGAGCCCGATGGCATAGAGCGAATTGAGATAAAGCTCTTGAAGGTTGGACGGAGACGGCTTCAACAGCACCTGGAATTGGTAGTAATGCTGCAGGCGGTTCGGATTTTCGCCATAACGGCCATCGGTCGGGCGGCGGGACGGCTGCACGTAGGCTGCCTTCCACGGACGTGGCCCCAGCGAGCGCAAGGTCGTTGCCGGGTGGAATGTGCCGGCGCCGACTTCCATGTCATAGGGCTGCAGAACCACACAGCCCTGATCGGCCCAAAAACGTTGCAGCGTCAGGATCAGGCCTTGGAAGGAGTTTTCAGGGCGCATATGCGCCGGAACGTCGCTCGACATGTTTTCGTGTTCCTGAGAACGGAGGCTTGGCTAAATCCGGCAAGGGCTCCCCTCGCCTGTTGGCGCGACAGGTGCCACGGAGGACCGGAGAGGTCAAGGGTGGGAAGTAAACGCCACTCACGAGTTGAGGACCGTTTTCCGGAATTGAGCGCTCTTCCAAACCAAAATGGACAATTTTTGCCAGAAGAAATCAACACTCACCTTCGCTCAGGAGACGTTTTGCCGATTGGCCCGCAGCAACGCGCACTTCCTTCGCCAGCGTTGAATCCGGCAGCGCGCGGGAAAGAACCATTCCGCCGACGCACAGCGCAGTGATCGCTTGAGCCCACTGCCTGTTGGTGCTGTCGTCGGAGGACATGTTTGTCTCAAACAGAGAGACCATGGCCTCCAGCAGGGTCTGAAAAGACTGCTGGGCCTCTATCCCACCCCTCGCAATATCAGACGGCAACGCGATCATCGGGCACTGCCCATCCAGATCATCCAAGTGTTCCGGCGACAGATACGCGTCGATCATTTGGTGGGCCATTTCGGGCCGCAAGTTGGTGACATCGACACCAGCATCTTCCCGCCACTCTGCGCCGCGCCCCATTAGAAAGCTCATCACTGCCTCGCTGAAGAGCTCTTCCTTGTTCTTGAAATGATTGTAAAAACCGCCGCGGGTCAGTCCGGCTTCCTGCATCACCATGTCGATCGACACGCCGTTGAAGCCATGCCGATTGAACAGGACACGCGCGGTCTCCACAATCTTCTTTCGCGTTTTGTCCTTATGCTCAGCGCTGTAGGGCATCGCTTCCTCCGATACGAAGTGTACTTAGCACCACCTTTAAAAATGTTCTTTATCATATTTTGATTTGTGCCAATCGTTCTCTCCTTTATTGAAACAAGGAAAGTTCAACATGCCCAAATTTTTGCTGATTTATCACGGGAAGCCTGACATTCAGAGCCGGGAGGATGGTGTCAATCACATGCAGGCGTGGAAAGCCTGGAGCGCCTCCATTGCTGATGCTGTCATTGATCCGGGCCTTCCGGTCGGACCGTCGAAAACGATCACGCCAGATGGTGTCGAGGATCACGGGGGAGCCAATCCAGCGAGCGGCATGACCGTTCTGCAAGCCGACACAATGGAAGATGCGATTGCCTTGGCCAAAGGCTGTCCTCATCTTAGTGGGACCGGCACCATTGAGATCGCAGAAGCTTTGGACATGGACATGTGAGCCTGCAAGACCAGCCCGCTGACATAGACACCGGGCTCGTCTGGAGCCTGGTTGGAAACCAAGCAGCTCGCCCCTTCGATCAGTAAGACGCCTCGATCGAAGCCATCCATGAATCAAGTATCAATTGATCGGCGATGCTTGCTTTGTTGTCATCAACGGAGCCTGCATCGCCGATGGAAATCAAAGGCGACAATCAATGACCCAAGTCCTGCTGCCCGTCACAATTACTTTTACAAGCCTGCTAGCTATTTCTCTCATCCCGCTGACCGGCTGGATCGGCCTGCGCCGCGAAAAAATCGGTGGTGTCTTTCGAGGCGACGGCGATGATGCGACGCTCTTCAAACGCATCCGGATACACGGAAACCTGATGGAGAATGCGCCGGTCTTCATCCTGGTTCTGGGAGCATCCGAAATGGTTGGGCTTGGACAAACGTGGCTGTGGCTGGCTGTTGCCGTTTTTCTCACTGGGCGTGTCTTGCACTTCATTCTCTTTGACAGCCGCACACGGGGCTTCGCCATGCTGATCACCCTGCTCCCGGGTATGTTGATGGGCTTTTGGCTTTTGCTGCGGATTTGGCAATGAACAACACTTGGACCAAGTCTCCAATCCGGCTGCAGAAAACCAAGTTGCCCGTCGGCCCATCGGTCCTACCTCTCCAAGGACAGGAGACAGATCATGGACGCAAGTTTGGCACGTACGGAAACGCAGACTTCAAAAGCCCTTGGCGCGGAGCGGGATCTCAGCGTCTACATGATGCTGGTGGATGACCGGCTGAACATCTTTTCCGTGTTCGACGACCTGCGCTACGACCGCTCAGACGCGGACATCATGAGCCCGGGCATGCGCACGCATGCCGTTCAGCAGCTCAAACCCCACGGGTTTAAGCAAACCTCTGGGTCCGTCCTGCACAACAAGGCCGATGATGTGTTCTGCTATATCCCAAAACCCCAAGTGCTTGGGGCATCCCCGTTCGATGTCCTGCGCTACACGCCGAAGCGCGAGCAGGACTATTACATCCTCACGCCCACGCAAACGGCCTGCCAGATCATTGACACCTATTCCTTTGATGACGCATTGGAAAAGGTGTCAGCGCTCATTCAAAAGCAGCCGATCAATCTCTACCGGCTGATGGATTATCTGGAGCGCAAACCGGTACACGAAACGATCCGCGAAGCACTCGGGCACTTCAAGTTCATCCAGCGCAAGGCCGTGCAATCTGAACCGCTGAAACGCCGGAAAGCCTTGGGGTCTGGTTTTTTCGGATAGGGATCGAGAATGCAGTCAGTTCCGCTACATCAATCAGCGGGCGTCAAATCAGGATAGATTTCACGCCCAAGGTTGATCGTTTTTATGTGGCCGAGCATCTTTGGGAGTTTCAATCAAAAAGCCCGATGGGTTAGGCCCGTCAATGCAGGCTCAGCAAGACTTCTATGTCCCGTAAAGTGAGCGGCGATAGCAGTGCGCGGTCATCGTTGTTGAGGTTTGTACCTTCATCAACTTGCTGCTTGATTTGCAGTGCGATCTGGCTGGTTGGCTGGTAATATAGGTCCGGGTTCGATCTGCTCAAATCTTCAAGCAAACGCGTGATGAGTTTCTTTCGTTTTTCAGCGTCCAAATCGCCGTGCTTCTCCTGCAACATGGCTCTCAATCCTTTTTGAGTTCAATATCTTGTGTCAGGAAAAATAGCGCACGGCACCCTTTGGTCGAGCCACCGCAACAAGGTTTCTGAAGGACGCTTAAGACTATTTCAGCTCTGGGGCCGGTACTTCCCGCTGACAGGATCCAGAACAAGCTTTTCACCGCGCCCGGCCGGATCGGCCTTTGCCGCCGCTTTGGAGATCTGCGCTTCGACATCCGCCATCTTGCGCTTGATCCGTTGGACAATCCAATATCCGCCGACCGCCAACGCAGCGGCCCCAATCAACTCGGTCATCTCATATCCCCTGTTGCTGACCTAGCTCACACCCTCAATACGTTTTTTTAAAGACCAAAGCGCTGCCACATGAGCCGCTCCTCGGTCGCCGAGATTAGTTCATTGCCAAGGCCTGCCGTCAGGGCTCCGGCCTCCAGATTGACGCCGACGCCGCCCTTTCGGCCGAACAGGCCGCGCGGTGCCGAAATCAGCTTGGCTTCCGCCTTGTCGCCGTAGCGCTTTTTCAAGACACCGCGCAGATCACCTATGGAATCCACAAGCCCAAGATTGACCGCGCTCGATCCCGTCCAGAACTTGCCCGTGAAAAGATCCGGATCATCCGACAGGACATCCGCCCGGCGGGACTTCACCATGTCGATGAAGGTGTCATGGATTTCTTGCTGCAGGGTTTTCAGGTATTCGATGTCTTCGGGCACTTCCGGCTGGAACGGATCGAGCGTGACCTTTTTCTTACCCGCCGTATAGACCCGGCGTTCAACCCCGATTTTTCCAATCAACTCCGTGAAGCCGAAGCCGGCCGCGACAACACCAATAGAGCCAACAACGGAAGACGGATCGACGATGATCTCATCGCCCGCCAGCGCAATCATGTAACCGCCACTGGCCGCAACATCCTCAACAAAGACCAGAACGTCCTTTTCGTTCTCCTTGGCCAGATCCCGAATCCGCTGGAAAATCAGCCGCGATTGCACCGGCGAGCCCCCGGGAGAATTCACGATGAGCGCCACAGCCGGCGCCTTTTTCATGGAAAAGGCGCGCTCCAGAGGCAGGGCTGCGGTTGCCAACGACAGGCCTGGCCGCAACGGGCTGGACATGCCAATAGGCCCCTGCAGGCGCACGACTGGAATGATGGGGGCGTCATTTTTCAAAAAACCGGGCAAAAACCGGCGCAAGGAAGACAGCACGAAGAGATAATCCTGACTAATTTGTTGTTTCAGGAGATATAGGTGCTGGTTTGGAAGATACCACTGCACGATCGCAACACGGCAGCGGGTTTATCGGGCCGGTATAATGTGAGGCTGTTTCACCAGGATCTTTTTGCGGCTGCCATTGGCACCGGCTTTTTCGGCCAAGCTTGGCGGCCGGATCGTCTTGGCCGCCATAAACTCGGTCTTCCCGCTGAACTGCCAGTTCATTTTAACACCCGCGTAGCCGTTGGCGCGCCAGACGATGCTGCCGCCAACAGGCAGATCCATGCCCGGGATCCGCAAAGCAATGGTGTCCGGTAGTTCGTTTAGCTGGTTGCAGAAAAAGCGGCATCCGGACAGGCTGGCATCCACGATCTGACAACTCACCGGAGGCATTCCGTGTCCTGGAAGAACCGAGGCCGCGATGGAAACCGTGCGGCGCTTTTCCTTGCGCTTTTCCCGTTTCGTATCGTCTTCGAACAAGAATGAAACCCGGACCTCTTCTTCCAGGATATCCCGGATCTTGCCCTTGACCATCTTGTCCAGGCCAGACAGGCGCAGCCCAATCAGTTTGTTTTTTTCCGAGTGGGAGGTGTCCCGGATCCGGCATCCGGATCGGGTGATATCTGTCGCGATCGCCTCCTCGCAATCAAGGGTCTCGAAGTCGAGAACCAGGACCATGATGTTGGAGCCGCCGGAATATCGGTCAAAGATTTCCTTCACATCCAATCTCCAGCTGACAGCGGTTAAAGACCACTTCCAGTTGGGGAAAGACCATAGCCCTCAAAGCGCAAAAATATTGTTAATTCTACCGGTGACTCTAGGATGTGTTTGAAGTGACTTTTATGTAATACTTTCCAAAAGTATGTTTTCCCGTTTTCTTACAGCCCTTTACAACATATCCGCACAACTTTCTCTGCTATCCAGAATGCAAATATCTGAGCTTGTATTTGAGTAGCGGCTGCATTTTCCTGAACAAATTGACCGAACGGTCAGCTTGCAATCTGTGCCTTGCGCCGCCCCAGTTCGTCGATCAGCCCAGCTCGGACAGTTTTGATTTCACACTTAGAAAATCACGCCAGGACAGTCGTTTCTCCAGCGGGCTGCGCAACAGGTAGGCCGGATGGTACGTGGCCAGAGCTGCGACCTGACGCCCAGCGACTGGATAGGTCATCCAGCGGCCACGCATTTTCCGGATACCGTCCTGCACTCCGAGCAGCGTCTTCGCAGAGGCTGCGCCTAGAAACACAACGACATCCGGGTTCACCAACTCGATCTGGCGCTGGATGAACGGGCGGCAGATCTCCGTCTCCTGCGGTGTCGGTGTGCGGTTTCCGGGCGGCCTCCAGGGCACCGTGTTGGCGATATAGACTTGGGATCTGTCGAGGCCAATCGCCTTCAGCATCCGGTCAAGCAGCTGCCCCGACCGACCGACGAAGGGTTTGCCCTGCAGATCCTCATCGCGTCCCGGCGCCTCGCCAATGAACATAACTCTTGCATCCGGGTTGCCATCGGCAAACACGAGTGACTTGGCCGTGCGTTTCAAGTTGCAGCCGTCGAAAGCCTCAAGACAGGCCCGCAGATCAGCCAGAGACCCGGCGCTGGAGGCTTGTTCACGCGCCATGGAAATGACCGCCTGATCCGGGATTGTTCCGTGATCGGTGGGGCTGCGGGGACCGGCTCCAACGACCGGCGCGGCCGGGGCTGGTCCGGGCTGAGAGGGGGATTGGTGCTGCGGCGGCATCTGCCGAACTTGTTGGGAGGAGCCCTGCCCCGGAGCAACTGGCTGAGCTGCAGCCTGCGGTGTGGCAATTTGCTGGCGTGCTTTTGCCTGAACTTCGGAGAGCTGGAACCAATCAACGACGTCTTCACCCAGCGATGCATCAACGCCTGATGCCAGATAGAAATCCAGCAGAGCTTCCAGATGCCGCATATCAGACGGGCTTTGTTGCAAACGAATTCTCCAACGGGGCCGAGCGCCCAGAGACTGACCGCAGATGCAGTCATCAGATGAACCGGTAAACTAAGCTAAGAGGTCATGCCTGCCAAGGCGGCACCACACAGCCGCAGTTATCCTCCCACACCCTTTGCGTAAAGAGTTGCGCACACAAACAGGAAGGCACCGCATCGACAGGCAGGCATAATTACGTTTACGTAAGCGTCACTTTTGCACTTGACGCCCGAGCCGAGCTTTGGTCTATCTGGCCCCAAATAGGAGCATTCGGCAACCGGCTTCGCATTTTCATATGCAAAATGTCGCGAATTGCCTGTCATTGAACGGCAAATCGCGCGAAACCGGCACTGCGAACCTTGCGGAGGGAGACATTTCATGAGCGAACAGGACGCGCTCGGCGAACGCGAAAGCATGGACGTGGATGTGGTGATCGTCGGCGCTGGCCCGGCTGGTCTGGCCGCCGCGATCCGTTTGAAACAAATCGCCAATGAAAAAGGCGAAGACATCAGCATCGTGGTCTTGGAGAAGGGCTCCGAGGTTGGTGCGCACATCTTGTCTGGCGCCGTGATTGATCCGGTTGCCCTCGACAAGCTGCTGCCGGAGTGGCGCGAGGAAGACACGCCGCTGAAAACCCCTGTCACGGACGACCAATTCATTGTGCTTGGGCCAGCGGGCTCGATGCGCCTGCCGAACATGTTCATGCCGAAGCTCATGAACAACCATGGCAATTACATCGTGTCGCTTGGCAATGTCTGCCGTTGGCTTGCGGAGAAGGCGGAAGCGCTCGGCGTCGAGATCTATCCGGGCTTTGCTGCAGCCGAGATCCTTTATGACGACAACGGCAATGTCACGGGCGTTGCGACCGGGGACATGGGCATCGGCCGCGATGGCAAGCCAAACGCAATGTTCACCCGCGGCATGGAGCTGCGCGGCAAATACACCCTGATTGGCGAAGGCGCACGCGGATCTCTTGCCAAAGAACTGATCGAGAAATTCGAGCTCGACAAGGACAGCGATGTTCCGAAGTTCGGTATCGGCATCAAGGAACTCTGGCAGATTGACCCGGCAAAGCACAATCAGGGCCTGGTCCAGCACTCCTTCGGCTGGCCGCTAGACGGCAAGACCGGCGGCGGTTCCTTCCTGTATCATCTGGAAGACAACCAGGTCGCTGTCGGCTTCGTGGTGCACCTGAACTACGAAAACCCCTGGCTGTCGCCATTCGACGAGTTCCAGCGCTTCAAGACACACCCGGCCGTCCGCGAGACGTTCGAAGGCGGCAAGCGCCTGGCCTACGGCGCGCGTGCCATTACAGAAGGCGGGTATCAGTCCGTGCCGAAACTATCCTTCCCAGGCGGATTGCTAATGGGCTGCTCCGCAGGCTTCGTCAACGTGCCGCGGATCAAGGGATCGCACAACGCGATGCTCTCCGGCATGCTGGCAGCAGAAGAAGTCATGGCCGCGATCGGCCGCGGCGAGGCCAATACAGAGCTGGCCGCCTATGATCAGGCGTGGCGCGACAGCGAGATTGGCAAGGATCTTTGGAAGGTCCGCAACGCCAAACCGCTCTGGTCGAAGTTCGGTACGGTGCTGGGCGTTGCGCTCGGCGGTCTCGACATGTGGACCAACGAACTGTTCGGCTTCTCCTTCTTCGGCACCATGAAACACGGCAAGCGGGATTCTGAAACGCTGAAACCGGCCAAGGATTGCAAGAAGATCGACTATCCGAAGCCGGATGGGGTGATTTCCTTCGACAAGTTGTCATCGGTCTTCCTTTCGAACACGAACCATGAGGAAGATCAGCCGATCCACCTCAAGGTTGCTGACGAAACACTGCAGAAGATGTCCGAGCACGATATCTACGCTGGCCCATCCAACCGTTATTGCCCGGCCGGGGTTTACGAGTGGGTGGAAGAAGGCGAGGACGCACCGCGTTTCCAGATCAACTCGCAGAACTGCGTGCACTGCAAGACCTGCGACATCAAGGATCCGAACCGCAACATCACATGGACGGTGCCGGAAGGCGCAGGCGGTCCGAACTACCCGAACATGTGATCTGTTCGTTCACAGAAAAAACCAGAAAGCCGGGACGTCCAATTGGACGCCCCGGCTTTTTCTTATGTTCAACGTGTTGAAGCTGCTCAGAACTTGCCGTTGTCGTGTGCCATCTCTGCTGGAATCGGGGACACGACGTCCCAGTGCTCAACGATCTTGCCGGCCTCGACCCGCCACAGATCAAAAAACGCCCAGGGCTCACCGCCCATAACCGCATCAGAGGCAACAAAGACAAAGTTGCCTTCGGCAACGACGATCTGCGGCTCAAACTTCGTGATCACCTGCCCCTGGGCTGCAAACTCTTCAATGGCCTTCATAAGGCCGTTGAGCCCGTCACCGATGAGCGGATTGTGCTGCATGTAAACCGCCGGGTCCATGTACTGGGTCACGTTCTGCGGCGCGGCACCGCCAAGAACGTCGCGGACGAAACCGACAACCAGTTCCTTGTTTTCCTGTGTGCGGCCACGGTCGGTCACCTCGACGGGGCCATCGGTCATTGACCGCCCGGAGACCGTTGCCTCGGGCGGTGCCTGGAGATTGTCCCAATGCTCGGCGACAACACCATCTTCAACCCGAAACACATCAAAAGCGACTAGGCTCGGCGCCCCAAAGGCATCTGCATTTTCATAGGTATTGTGCAAGACGACATAATCACCTTCCGAGATCACACGGTGAGTCGTGACGGTCAAACCGGAGTCTTTCACAATAGGGATTGCGCCCAGCAATCCGTCCGCGCCGGTCGGGATCGCCGGATTGTGTTGAATGTAACCGGGCGCCAACAACGGTTTGGCAGCCTCTGGATCGTGATCCACGAAAGCTGCGGTCAAAAGAGCAAGTACCAATTCCTTCGGCGACATGTTTGTATCCTCTGTTTGTGTCGTCGCCATAGTAAGTATTTATTCTGCACCAGCAGTCAATTACGCACTAATTTATCACAAGGTATGCTCCAGGATACCTGTTGTTTTGCCATGTGTTCTGACACATAATCCAAGTTTGATATCTGTCACTGGTTCCCTATGCATACCGAGACATCCCATGCTCCCAATTGGTGTTGAAACCAAGGCTGAAGCCTCGAACTGTCCGATCCGATCCGTTCTCTCCAATGTCACCGGCAAATGGCGCATGATCATTGTTCTGGCGCTGGAAGACGGACCGATGCGTTTTGGCGAGATCAAACGCTGCATCGGAGATGTCACGCAGCGAGTGCTGACGGAAAATCTGCGCGGACTGCAGCGGGACGGCTATCTCACACGCACGGTCGATCCAGGCCCGCCGGTCGCTGTGTCCTATGAACTCACCCCGCTCGGCCAAAGCCTGGTTGCCACCTTGAAGCCTCTGGTGTTTTGGTCCGGCGAGCAGATGGAGCAGGTTAAAACAGCCCGCCTGGAGTATGATCGGGCTAATCCGAAATAAGCCCGTCTTACGAACGGAAATTACTGGAGGGGCCGCGCAGACTTGAAACGCGCCCTAAACCGGCCACGTGGCATCAGTCCTTATTGGTGCTGGACACCAGCTGAGGATTGATGCCCCTAAAACCAGAGCGGGTTATACATAAACAAAAGTTATGGCTTAAAAGATCCATCAAATACATAGACTTACCATTAAACCCAACGTTGCTGGCGCGCATCCTTCCGGAGGCAAAACACACAACACAACCGTGGACTGCATGATTCTCAAGGATTCGGCGCGTTTACAAGCAACTACAGCCGAATTATCGATTTTCAATCCACAGCCGCAGGGCAAGATTTGACGATATAAGCATTTTCTATGGGGTGATAGATAAAGAAAATATAATGAACAATTCATTGATGTTTAAGGTTTTCCCGACTTTCCGCGTCCGGGCCCGTCGTTCAGGACTTACACAACACAACCTGTGAATTCTCCTACACACCTCGCCTAACTCGCTGCTTTTCCTTATTTTTCTTCAAAATAATCCAAGAGCAGCAGAGCCCAGGTTGTATTTGCACTTTGCAAATGATTAACCTAAATTCACTTGCATCGGAAAGATAATAATAAAGTCTTAGAAGATTAGAGTGGGCTTGCACCTGCGGACACCGAGTCTCGCTTAGCGTTAAAACGCAAAGGCAGAAATGGTGTCTTGTGGACCAGGAGCAGAGGGCAAAATGAGAGACGCGGCGGTCTCGCACTTTTGGCTCGATGTGACAAATGACTACTCAGCGCGGTTTGACTGCACTGACCCCATCGACCACAGGACACCGCACCGGGAAGGCCACTTCCCGGTGCTTTTGTTTTCAGCGTCTGATACTTGGCAATTGTAGGATTATGCCGCGTTCTTGCGCGCCTGAGGGCGGCGGCGGCGGTTCTTGGCAAACCGGCGACCGTTGTCGTTATCGCCAGCGCCTGCTCCGGCAGCCTTTTGAAACCGCGGCTTGCCACCGCCACCGGACTTGTTGTTTTTCGCGCGCTTGGTGGACTTCGCAGCGGAGAGCGGAGGAGCCTCGCCGCTGGCAACCTCAATGTCGATGCCGATCAGCTTTTCGATCTGGCGGAAAAGACCGATTTCTTCCGGAGCACAGAGTGCAACGGCATCGCCGTCTGCACCTGCACGGGCCGTCCGGCCGATCCGGTGCACATAGGCTTCTGCGACTTCCGGCAATTCGAAGTTATAGACGTGACTGACGCCCGGAATGTCGATACCGCGCGCTGCAACGTCCGTTGCGACCAGAACCTTGATAGCGCCGGAGCGAAGTTCCTTTATGGCGCGCTCGCGCTGGTTCTGGCTCTTGTTTCCATGGATCGATCCGGCAGCAATGCCCGCTTGCGCCATTTTGCGCATCAGGCGCTCCGCACCGTGTTTCGTCCGGCAGAATACCAGCGACATGTCGTCCGGCTGATCCGACAGCACATCGATCAGGAAACCGGTCTTAGCTTTTGAATCCATGAAATGGACTTTCTGACGGACCTTATCGGCCGTACGGCCGACCGGAGAGACTTCCACCCGCGCTGGGTCTGTCAGATAGGATTGAGCCAGTTCGTTGATCTGCTTCGGCATGGTGGCAGAAAAGAGTAGCGTCTGGCGATCTTTGGCCACCAAACCTGCAATCTTGCGGAGGGCATGGATAAAGCCGAGGTCAAGCATCTGATCGGCTTCATCGAGGACCAGATAGGACGCTGAACCAAGGTCAACCGCATTCCGGTCGACAAGGTCAAGCAACCGGCCCGGTGTTGCCACCAGAATATCGGTCCCCTTCGACATCCGCTTCACCTGGCCATTTATGGACACACCGCCAACCACCGAGGTCACCCGCAAAGGGGTGGTCTTCAGGAAGGAAATCAGGTTTCTGGCGATCTGGTTCACCAGTTCGCGGGTCGGAGCCAGTATAAGGGCACGGGTTCCTTTGGGTGCCGCCCGTTGCGGCTCGGCCAGAAGACGCTCGATGAGGGGCAGTCCGAATGCGGCGGTTTTGCCGGTCCCGGTCTGCGCCAGACCCATCAGGTCCTGTCCGTCAAGAATAAGCGGGATTGCTTTCTGCTGAATGGGGGTCGGAGCCTCATAGCCATTGTCTTTGATGGCGCTCAGCAGCGAGCTGGAAAGCCCCAGGCTTTCAAAGTTGGTCAAATCAAATATCCTTTGTCAGGCGGACGAGGTCGCGCCTGCGTGACCGCCTGTTGATCGCGGTCCTGTTGCGGTTGCGGCTGCAGAGGCAATCTCGCCATCTGCACAAGCCGTCAGCCCCCGCGTGAACTGGGTACTGGGAATATGTCCGGCTAATTTGGACATGAGCCTGTCATGCCTGGCACATTCAATCGGAGCATCTGCTCCCGGCCGCTCGGGCCTGTGCTTGCTGCTCACGCGGCAGCGGCAATGACGTGCGGTGTATCTGCCTTTCTGATGGTTTTGTCAAGCAGAGGCTCTTGCATCCCACGAAAAATCAAGAACTTCTGCTTGTTCCAATCAACGATCACAGCGATGGACCGGTGGTCACGGCTACGGGCGCAGCCGGATCAATTTGCCGTCATCACTATCGGTCAGCACATAAATAAATCCGTCCGGCCCCTGGCGCACGTCCCGGATACGCTCTCGCAAGTCCGACAGCAATTGTTCTTGAGACACGACATCTTCGCCGTTCAGGGTGAGTTTGGCCAGATGCTGTCCGCGAAGGGAGCCAACCAGCAGATCCCCCGACCAGTCGGGGTATTTGTCGCTGGTCACAAAGGCCATTCCAGAGGGGGCGATCGACGGATCCCAATAAAAGATTGGCTGCTCCATACCGGCCTTTTCGGTTCCCTCACCGATCTTGCCACCGGAATAGTGGCGGCCATAGGAGATAACCGGCCAGCCATAGTTCTTGCCAGCCTCCGGAATGTTGATCTCGTCCCCGCCTCTGGCTCCATGCTCTACGGTCCACAAAGCCCCAGTTTCCGGGTGAACGGCCGCGCTTTGTGGGTTCCGGTGGCCGATCGACCAGATCTCCGGCTGGTAGGCTGGGTTGTCGAGAAAAGGATTGCCCGGTGCAGGTTCGCCATCAGGGGTCAAACGCAGCACGGAGCCCGTGTGATCGGATGTGTCCTGAGACCGGGGGCCATCCCCGCGATCGCCAAGCGTCATGTAAATGTTGCCATCGCCGTCAAACGCCAGACGTGAGCCAAAGTGGCGTCCGCCAAAGGCCTTGTTGTTGCCGGCGAAGATCGTGTCCCCTTCAACCAGCGTGTAGCCAGAGCCATTCGACTCGTCGAGCGTTGCCTTGAAGAGTGATGTTCCAGCGCCCTCCGGCGATCCTTGAGAGAAGGTGAGATAGACCGTCTGATCCGCCTCAAAAGAGGGACTCAGAACAACGTCCAAAAGACCGCCCTGCCCTTGCGCAAACACTTCCGGAGTACCGGCAACAACATCCTGGCGGCCATCTTCGTGAACGACCTTCAGAACACCGTCACGCTCGGTGACCAGGTATCCACCGTCCGGTAGAAAGGCGACGCTCCACGGATAGGACAAACCGGAGGCAACTGTTTCAGCAGTCACAGCAGACTGCGCGTGCGCACTTTGATTGGGGCTGCCCGCAAGGCCAAGGAACGTGATGCCGGCGACCAACACCGTCCACGCGTATCTCAACAATCCATGCCGTGAGCCCTGACGCCAATATGCGTGTTGCACATCACCCTCCCGAAAACCATCCATCCGATCCCGCGGCCCTTGGTGCCGGCGCGATTTCCAGATTTACAGATAGGGAGTGATTTTGGCAGGAACAGAGCTGGTGCGACGATTAATGTGCTGATGCGGATTGTTCCCTCACCCGGCCGCTGATGAAACCAGCGACCTGTTTCGCACTCATTTTTTTGCCAACCGCGCTGCGATAGTGCGTTTTTCATAGGCGACATTCCAGTCGATCAGCACCCGCCAGACCTGCTCGGCCTGATCGGCTTCCAAGCCTAATTCTTCGGCACGGTGTTTGAGCGCTGCCACCATTGTTTCAATCCGGTCGCGGTCAAAGGCCTCGTCAGGATGCTGTTTCAGCTCCGCCATGCGCCGGACATAGCCCTGGCGCTGCGCAAAGAGCTTCAAGAGATCCTGATCCAGCGCATCGATGGCTGTTCGGATGTCTGCCTTGGTCTGGCAGTCGACTGGGGCTTTTAGGTCGGTCATGCGCTCTTGTTTCGCAAACACGGAAAACCGGCCAGCGGTCACAAGGACGCACCGGCTGGAAATGCGGGGGTGTTCCAGACAGTTTCGTTATGCGGACTGTTCTGGAGCCCTTGTCTGCGCTTCAACGCTCGCAAGCGCGGACATGTTAACCACGCCACGGGACGTCACCGACGGTGTCAGGATGTGAGCGGGCTTCGCCGTCCCGAGCAGGATCGGGCCAACATGCAGCGCATCCGTTGCGACCTTCAAAAGGTTGTGCGCAATGTTTGCGGAATCCAGGTTCGGGAACAGTAGAAGGTTTGCCTCGCCTTTCAGCTTGCTGTTCGGCATGACACGTTCACGCAGGGCGACGCTCAAGGCCGAGTCCCCGTGCATTTCACCGTCTGCCTCCAACTCCGGGTGCCGCTCCCAGATCAGCTCGAGCGCTTCGCGCATTTTGCGGGACGAGGCTGTGTCGCGCGAACCGAAGTTCGACATGGAGAGCAGCGCGACCTTCGGCTCAATGCCAAACCGGCGGATTTCCTGCGCCGCCAGGATCGCCATCTCGGAGATCTCTTCTGCCGTCGGGTCTTCGGTTACAAACGTGTCGGACAGGAACATCGCGCCCCGGCTGTTGATCAAGAGCGACATGGCCGACAGATCGCGCGCCGTTTCACAAACGCCGATCACCTGCCGGATATCGCGCATGTGTTTGGTGAACCGGCCTTCCAGGCCGCAGATCAGGGCGTCCACTTCGCCGCGGCGCACGGCAATCGCTGAGATGACCGTCTGGTTTGTCCGCAACACCGTTCTTGCCGCCGTTGGCGGCATACCCAAGCGGCCGACACACTCCAGATATTCATCGACATAATCGCGGTAGCGCGGATCGTCCTGCGGGTTCACAAACTCAAAATCCACGTCCGGACGGATCTTCAGACCGAACCGTTCGCAGCGGGCTGTCAGAACGTCCGGACGGCCGACCAGAACCGGTTTGGCAATGCCATCTTCAATCAGCACCTGCGCGGCGCGAAGTACCCGTTCATCTTCGCCTTCCGCGTAGATGATCTTTTTCGGATCCTTAGCCGCGTTCTGAATGATCGGCTTCATGATCAAGCCGGAGCGGAAGACAAACCGGTTCAGACGGTCCTTGTATGCATCGAAATCTTCAATCGGACGGGTTGCGACCCCGGTGTCCATGGCTGCCTGCGCCACGGCTGGCGCGATCCGTAGGATGAGACGCTGATCGAACGGCGACGGGATCAGGTAGTTCGGACCAAAGGTCTCGGTCTTGCCGCCATAGGCGCGCGCGGCGACATCCGATGGTTCTTCCTGCGCAAGGCCCGCGATTGCCTCGACGGCCGCTCGCTTCATTTCCTCGTTGATGGTGGTTGCACCCACATCGAGCGCGCCGCGGAAAATATATGGGAAACACAGGACGTTGTTGACCTGGTTTGGGTAGTCGGAGCGGCCGGTGCACATGACGACATCGTCGCGCACTGCCATGGCGTCTTCCGGCATAATTTCAGGGTTCGGATTGGCGAGCGCCAGGATCAACGGGCCCTTGCCCATCCGTTCGACCATGTCGGGTTTCAAAACACCTGACGCCGACAGCCCCAGGAACACGTCCGCGCCGTCGATCACTTCGCCAAGTGTCCGCTTGTCGGTCTCTTGCGCGAACACCGCTTTCCACTGGTCCATCAAGGCTTGGCGCCCCTGGTAGACCACGCCTTCGATGTCGGTGACCCAGATGTTTTCGCGCTTGGCACCGAGCGAGACCAGCATGTTCAGGCATGCGAGGGACGCTGCCCCCGCGCCAGATGCGACAATCTTGGCGTCTTCGATTTTCTTGCCGGCGAGCTGCAGACCGTTTCGTACAGCCGCCCCGGCGATGATCGCGGTGCCATGTTGATCGTCATGGAAGACCGGGATGTTCATGCGATCGCGCAAGGCGGCTTCGATCATGAAGCATTCCGGCGCCTTGATGTCTTCCAGATTGATGCCGCCGAAGGTCGGCTCAAGCGCAGCCACCGCATCAACGAACTTGTCGACATCCAGCTGATCGACCTCGATGTCGAACACGTCTATCCCGGCAAATTTTTTGAAGAGGACCGCCTTCCCTTCCATCACCGGTTTTGAGGCGAGCGGTCCGATGTTGCCAAGCCCGAGCACTGCGGTGCCGTTGGAGATGACGGCAACCAGATTGCCGCGGGCGGTATAGTTGGCCGCCTTTGCCGGATCCTCGGCAATTTCAAGACAGGGTGCTGCGACGCCCGGCGAATAGGCGAGCGCGAGGTCGCGCTGGTTGCCGAGTGGTTTGGTCGCCTGGATTTCCAGCTTTCCGGGCTTTGGATGCTCGTGAAAGAACAGGGCAGCTTCGGTCAGGTCGCTTTCTGTTTTGTTATTATCGCTCATGACGTTCTTGTCTCCCTACCGCTTCCCTAAGGTCATTGATCTGGTGCGTCTGTTTAAGCCGGCGATCCGATCCTGACCTTCGAAATTTCATGAATTGTCTTCGACCTTTACCCGGCGCGATGTAAAATGAGAACCCGTAACAGCCCAAACAGCACGGCAGCGTTCAAAATATGCCACAAGAAATGCGTGCCGAGCGCCAGTTGACTGCATACCGGACCGTCCAGCGTCCGGAAAGTCAGCGAAACGGTAAACAGTATCCCGATGAGAAGCACTTGTTTGGCAAGCGCTTTGTCGTGCTGGTAAAAGAACCCGCCCACAACGAAAATTGCCAGAAGCGCGGGCAAGTATCCGGCAGACGATCCGATCAGTGGTGCCCAAACCTCGCCCACCATCGGTGAGAGCACGAAAAAGCCGATCACGATCGACACGCTGATCACCCAATGGAGGTTGAGGAAGCGCCGGAGCGCGAACAGCAAGAACCCATGGATGAAGACAACGATCGGAATGACATCAGCCAGAAGCGCCCACCGTGTCGCGAATGTGTGGAACAGAAACGACCCGATCCCGGTCGCAAGCACGACACAAATCAGAAACAGCGCGACCCAATCATCCGGCGTCTTGCGCCGCCACAAGAGATAAGCGGCGAGAGCCGCCACAACAAAGGCGGCGTTGGTGATGGCGTTGACCGGTTCTGACCAGAACTCCGGACCGAGGCGTTCACAATAATTGTTGAGCTGATCCGTCAAATCCATCCTGCGCTGTCCCTTTGCTGCTTTTGATTCGGAACCTTATTACAGCGCGGGTGTGACAGTCTTCGAAATCAAGGCGCCGAGGCGGGAAATGCCCTCGGTGATTTTCTCCGGCGTCGTTGCTGAAAAGCTTAGGCGCAAAGTGTTGCCACCGCTTCCGTCTGCGAAAAACGCCTTGCCCGGAACAAAGGCAATCTTGGCCGTTTCGACAGCCTCTTTCAGGAGCCCTGCCGCATCCGCTCCTTCCGGCAGCTCGACCCAGACGAACATGCCGCCCTCAGGCCGGGTCCATCGGGTCCCCTCCGGCATATGGTTTTCAAGTGCGGCCAGCATGGCATCCCGGCGCTCACGGTAGGCAGCGCGCACCTTGTCGACTTGCGCGTCAAAGACGGTTTCGGCAACGCGTGCCATGGCTTCCTGATTAAGGCTTGAAGAGTGCAGATCGCCTGCCTGCTTCAAGAGCACCAGACGGGAGATCACATCTTTTGCAGCACAGACCCAGCCAAGCCGCAGGCCGGGAGACAGTGTTTTTGAAAAGCTGCCACAATAGAGCGTCCGGGTGTTTTCAATACCGCCGGACCGAGCACAATCGAGCGCGAGAACGGCAGGGACCGGCGTGCCGTCATACCGCAGGCTCTGATACGCGCCATCCTCAATGACCGCGCAGTCCAATTCTTCAGCAAGTCCAAGCAACCGCTGGCGGCCCGCTTTATCAAGCGTTTCCCCCGTCGGGTTGGCAAAGTCCGGCGACAGATACGCAAACTTGACCTTGCCACCGCGCTCTTCGGCTGTTGCCCGGTAATCATCTGCGGACCGGTTGGTCATCGGGTCAAGCCGGTCGTAGTTCGGCTCGTAGGCATTGAAAGCCTGCAAGGCCCCCAGATAGGTCGGCCAGCCAACCAGGGCGGTGTCGTTTGCAGACAAGAACAGTTTTCCGAGGAAATCGAGCGCCTGCTGCGACCCCGAAGTGATCAGGATGTTTTCCGGGCCGCATGAAACGCCAAGTTTTGCCATTTCTCCAACCAGCCACCGTCGGAGCCGCAGACTGCCCTCGCTGACGGAGTATTGCAGACCGGCAGCCGCCCCATCACCGCTCAGGGCATCCGCATAGGCCGCGCGGAAAGCATCCGCCGGAAACAGCGCCGGGTCTGGTATTCCGCCGGCAAAGGAAATGATGTCCGGTTGATCAAGGAGTTTCAGAAGCTCGCGGATTTCAGATGCACTCATGCGCTTTGCGCGCGTCGCCAATACGGCGTCCCAGGTCATCATGCTTGGCTCATTCGGTTTTTGTGACGTTGATTAATTAAGTCAATAATACTGACCTATTTTGAATGCAAGTGTCTTATTCTTGTTATTTTTTGTAATTTTATTTCAACGCCACCGGTCTGAGACGGTCTAACCGTTGGCATCTCCTCTGGTTTCGCACAGGGCAATCACCTATGTCTGGATCAAACAGGAGCCCAAAATGTCCCGTCTTGATGAAAGCCGTCCATTCATTCCGCTGAACATTGCCGTGCTGACCGTGTCCGACACGCGGAAGCCGGAGGACGATAGGTCCGGAAACACGCTAGTGGACCGGCTTGAAAAGGCAGGGCACAAACTTGCAGACCGCAAGATCGTTCAAGACGACGTGCCCGCAATCCAGGCGATTGCAAAGGACTGGATTTCAAGGGACGGCGTCGACGTGATCATCTCCACCGGCGGCACGGGTTTTACCGGCCGGGACGTCACGCCGGAAGCGATGGAACCGCTGTTTGAAAAGAAGATGGATGGGTTTTCTGAAGTCTTTCACCGGATTTCCTATGACAAGATCGGCACGTCCACCATCCAGTCCCGGGCAACCGGCGGCGTTGCAGGCGCAACCTACATCTTTGTGCTTCCCGGCTCGCCGGGTGCCTGCAAGGACGCTTGGGACGGCATCTTGAAGTGGCAGCTCGATTACCGCCACATGCCGTGCAATTTCGTGGAAATCATGCCGCGGCTCGACGAGCATCTGAAGCGCGGGAAACTGCAGGAAGCCTAAGGCCACCGACTGCGACTGAAGCGCTGTTCTCAAGGCAATTCGGCGAAGATCCCCGATCTGGCGGCGTGATCGTCCGGAGGTCCCGGCTCAAGGCCGGGACGGCAGCTGGTTGCAAGAAACAAGAATTCGCCCTTTGTCCACTCGGCCGCCCCTGCGCAGGCAGGGGCCCAGCAATCACCGCTGCCAGCGCGGAACAAAACCGCAAGGCCCCAGAATACTGGATCCCTGCCTACGCAGGGATGGCCAAGCTAGTTACCTTTGGGCTGTAACGGGTAGCGCTTTCCAGCGGAGGCCAAACGGATGTGACTTTGGGTTTCCGCCACCTCCGGCAAGGCCCGGATTTGGTCGAGAGTCTGATCGAGGATCTTCAGTGAGCGGACACGCAGCTCGGCGACCAAATCAAAGGCACCGCTGAGCGTATGAATGTCCGTGATCGCATCGATCCGCCGGAGCGCTGCTTGCGTTGCCCGGCCATCGTCCGCCTTCAGCCGGATCAACGTGAAGGCGCTGATCTGGTGGTCCTCTTCCGATTGTCCGAGCTCAACGGTGAACCGGTGTATGACCTTCTGGTGCAAGAGGCGGTCGATCCGGTTCTGCACTGTTCCCCGCGATACTTGAAGTGCTGCCGCCAAATCCGTGACAGAAGCTCGGGCATCGCGCGTCAAGAGATGAAGCAGGCGGTGATCCAGGTCATCCATGATTACTTCTCATTATCAAACTTATCGCCAATCCGCCCGCCCCACAGCCGCCCCTGCGCAGGCAGGGGCCCAGTAACCATTAGGGTTTAAGACGGCCTCAAAAACGAATTCGTCGGCCTACTGGATCCCTGCCTGCGCAGGGATGGCTTCCCAAAATGCCCGCTTTTTTTCCGCTCAAATCACACAACCGTTTTCTGAAGCCAGATTAGATATTATCATTTTGCCATAAAACTCCCGTTTTGTAATAATTTTTGACATTTTGATTGACGCAGACTCACGGCTTAATGCGGGAAACAGGCTTCCTGGCGGGAAGCGGAGTGTTGATTGCTGTGGTGACTGAGCCGGTCCTGCCCGGGACAAACAAGTCATCGGTTTTTGGGGGAATTCATGAAGAAAATTGCAGTGCTCGGATTGGGTAAGGTCGGCGCTTTGGCGGCCCGGCTGTTACATGAGTCCGGCTTCGAGGTTCATGCCTATGACCAGCATGCGCCCCGCGAAGACCTGCCGTTTTCAGTACAGTCTGCAGATTTGAAGGCCTATGATGGCCTGCTGCAGATGTTTAAGAGCGTCGATGCCGTTCTCTCCTGCCTGCCTTATCAGCTCAATGTCGGTGTGGCGACGGCAGCTCATGCGACCGGGATCCACTATTTTGATCTGACGGAAGATGTGCCGACCACCAAGGCGATCATCGAGATGAGCGAAACCGCCAAGGGTCTCATGGCGCCGCAATGCGGTCTGGCGCCCGGGTTTGTTGGCATTGTTGGCGCAAAACAGATCGGCGATTTCGATGACTGCCGGTCCTGCCGGATGCGTGTCGGCGCGCTGCCGCAAAACCCGACCGGGCTGATGGGTTATGCCTTCAACTGGTCACCGGACGGGGTCGTCAACGAATACCTCAACGACTGCGAGGTGATCGAGGATGGCGTGCGCAAATGGGTCTCGCCAATGGAGTGGCTTGAAACCGTCTATATTGACGGCATGAAACTGGAAGCCTTCACCACCTCAGGCGGGCTTGGCACCATGTGCGAGACCTATTTGGGCAAGGTCGCCAATATCGACTACAAGACCATGCGCTATCCCGGTCATGCCGAACTGATGAACTTCTTCTTCCACGAGCTCCTCATGCGCGAGCGCCGTCAGGAAGCCGGGGAAATCCTGGTTCACGCCAAGCCGCCAACCGACAATGATGTAGTCTATGTACATGTGGCGTCCGAAGGCACCATTGAAGGCCGCCCGCGCCGGGAGGAATTTGTCCGGGCTTACAAGCCGATCGAGATCGGCGGCCAGATGCGCACGGCAATTGCCTGGACCACTTCGGCTTCCGTTGTCGCTGTCATCGAGATGGTGCGGGACGGCGCGTTGCCGGCAACCGGCTTCCTAAAACAGGAAGACATTCCGCTGGACGGGTTTTTGAAAACCCGGACCGGTTCGCTCTACGCAGCGTAAGTCTTTTCCCGAAGAGAAAAGCCCTTCGTCCACACGGCCGCCCCTGCGCAGGCAGGGGCCCAGTAACATGCGGGGCCATCTCCGGAACAACGAAATTCTCGGTGTACTGGATCCCTGCCTTCGCAGGGATGGCTTCTTTGTTTGCTTACCCGTGCAGTTTGACCGCGAGGCTTGCCGGAACACGAAGGGCGCCAACGGCAAAGCGCGCCAGTGCCTGACGCAGGCCGGTGGCATAGCCAGCTGCTCCCGGCTCACCCGCGGATACGGCTGCCGCGCGCAAAAACACCATGCGGCTGCGGCCGATGCGTTTTGCAAGGTCCAGATCTTCCATTTCCGGCAACGGCCGGTGGCCACCAAGCTTTTCGTAGAACTGGCGGGAGATCAGAAGGCCCTGATTGCCGTAGGGCATGCCAAGCAGCTGGCTGCGCACAGAAGCTGCCTTTTCCGACAATCTGGGACCAAGCCCGAAGGCCTCGTAGCGCAAGCGGAAGGCTGCAGCTGTCTTTGGCCCTTTCGGGGTGCGCCCCGCCCGCTCGATGAACGCCTGCGCTTCGTGATGCCAACCGCTTTCCAGAAGAGTTTCAGGCTGCAGGAACAACAACCAGTCGCCGCGTTTGGCAACACTTGCGCCATGTGCGAGGCGCTCGCTGCGCGGCCCTTTACGCGTCACAAACGTGCAGCCTGCTGCATCGGCGACCATCGCCGTGTTATCGGTCGACCCACCGTCCACAACGACAACTTCCCGAACAATACCTTCGGCGGCGGCCGGAACCAAGGCAGCCAACGCGTGCACAAGGTCGAGTTCTGCGTTTTCAGTCGGAATTATGACACTAATCATGACCCTTTCTATGACATGAAATTATCGAAAGTGCGAGAGAAGGGGCTTGTCCGGCGCCGGATTCTGGATAATGTTCTTGCATTGTTCTCATAAAGAGTCGGCAGTCTATGACACTTGCACCCCCAATCCCTCCTGTTTCTGCTCAACCGGCGCCCGATGCGGCGGATCTGAGCCATATGGCTGCCGACCGGCGCCGGGGACGTGCGGCCGCGACAAACCGCTCGGGACGGTTCGAGCCCCGTTCTAAAGAGGCCTTCGACGACGGCTGGGACAGTCTCGACGAATTGCCACCGCTCAAGACGGAAGTGCAGGAAGAACGCGCTCGTACGATCATTACGCGCAACGAGTCTCCGGACATTTCCTTCGACCGCTCGATCAACCCCTACCGTGGCTGCGAGCATGGCTGCATCTATTGTTTCGCAAGGCCCAGCCATGCCTTCATGGGCCTTTCGCCAGGCCTCGATTTTGAAACCCGGCTTTTTGCCAAACCCAACGCCGCCGCACTCCTTGAGCGGGAGCTCTCCAAGCCGGGATATCAGCCCAAAGTCATCGCCATCGGTACCAACACCGACCCCTACCAGCCGATGGAACGCAGCTACCAGCTGATGCCGGAAATCCTGGAGGTGCTGGAGACCTGCGGCCACCCGGTCGCCATCGTCACCAAGTCGGCGCTCGTGACACGGGACATCGACATTTTGTCGCGGATGGCCGAGCGCAATCTGGTCAAGGTGGCCTTGTCGATCACCACGCTCGACAAAAAGCTGTGCCGCGCCATGGAACCCCGCGCATCCGCGCCGCACAAGCGTCTTGCAGCGGTCAAATCCTTGAGCGATGCAGGCATTCCGACCTCCGTCATGATGGCCCCCATCATTCCTGCGCTGACGGACAGTGAAATTGAGACACTTTTGGAGGCAGCGGCAGAGCACGGGGCCAGCGAAGCGGCCTTTATTCTGCTGCGCCTGCCTCTGGAAGTGTCAGAGCTCTTTCGCGATTGGCTTTTGCGCGAACGCCCGGACCGCTACCGCCACGTGATGAACCTGATCCGCTCCATGCGCGGCGGCAAGGACTATGACGCCAAATGGGGCGAGCGCATGCGCGGGCGCGGCCCCTATGCCGACCAGATCGCCAAACGCTTCTCGTTGACGGCCAAACGGTTGGGCCTGAATTTGCGCAAGAAAAAGCTGTCCACCGAGCATTTTATCCAGCCGCAAAAAGGCGGCGTGCAACTGGACTTGTTCTGAGGGGATAAAAGGAGGCCCAGCTCTCTGCTGTCATCCCGGCCTTCGAGCCGGGATCTACTCGCCGCTCCACGCGCCTTTGCTTCGGTAGACTCTTTCAACTTCTCTAGAAACGATTGGATCCCCGATCTCCGCATTGCTGCGTCGGGGATGACAGCAGTAAAGCAGGCAAGCAACCCAGAAGCTGGATTTACCCGCCCTCTGTTGTGCCGCCAAATAGATAGGCCGGGCAAAGCTTGCTTGATTTGTTGGGTTTGGCCCCACATTCTGCGCCCATGATCAAAACACCCTCTCTCTTCGACCTCGCGATTCCGGACAGTCCCGACCTCAGAACCGAGAAAAAACACGCCAAGTCCTTTGACGGCATGCTGTGCGGGGTCGATGAGGCCGGTCGCGGACCATGGGCGGGTCCTGTGGTGACGGCGGCGGTTATCCTGGACTACAAAAATGTGCCGGCCGGACTGAACGATTCAAAAAAGCTGACTGAGGCCAAACGGGAATCCCTGTTCGGTGAAATCGTCAAAACCAGCTGGGTTTGCGCGGCGAGTGCCTCCCCTGCCACCATTGATCGGCTGAACATCCGGACGGCGACGCTGAGCGCCATGGTGCGGGCGGTGAGCGGGCTGCCGAAGGTGCCACAATATGTACTCATCGATGGCCGCGATGTGCCACATGGCCTCACGCAGCCTGGGCAGGCGCTGATCAAGGGCGATGGCCGCTGCCTGTGTGTCGCCGCAGCCTCTATCGTTGCCAAAGTTCTGCGAGACCGCATGATGGTCGCCTTGGAACCCGAGTTTCCCGGCTACGGCTTTGCCCAGCACAAGGGATACGGCGTTCCAGCACACCAAGCGGCCTTGGATACCCTGGGGCCAACGTCGCACCACCGGATGAGTTTCAAACCCGTCCGGCTGGCCGCCGGAGTTCCCGGATAGGGTTGGTCAGCCGTCCCAGAGATCTGTTTTGGGATAAAATTGCGACCAGGCGAACCAGAACGCCTCATGGCTGCCGAGATCCACTCCGTCCTCGCCAACGGCCCGGATACCACCGGCATCCAGTTCCAGTCTCACGTTCTCAACGCGGATCTCAGTCCCCTGTTTAAGTGCGGCAAAGGCCTTGCTGCGCTGAAAAGCAATCGGCTGTCCGGATACTGTGACAATCCCGATGATGTCCTCATGCACGGGCAGCCGGGGATCGACATCACCGATCGGGAAGATTGGTCCATTGGCGTCCCGGCCATTGCGGAAATCGAAGTCCCGGCCAAGCGCAAGCGCTTCCACCAATACGGTTGTTTCCGGGTGCGCCTTCTTCCACGTGCCCCAATCGGTCGTCACGACGCTGACCTGTTTTAGCTTCAGGTTCTTCTCCGCAAGCGGGCCAGTCACCGCGGTGCCGAGGAACGTATCGAAGACCGAGTAGGTGTTGACGTCATACATCACCTTGTTGGACCGAATGAGCAACCCGGAGGTTCTCAGGACTGGCCGCTCGATTCCCTCCGGCAGCTCATCCGTCAGATAGGCCTGCGCAGCGCCACATAAGGTGCAGTAGGGAATACCCAGTGTCCGGCCGCCGAGGGTGTCGTTCACCATTTCGCGCACTTCCATGATCCGTCTCGGATAGGCGCGGTAGTCACCGTTCACACCGATCCCGAAAACGATATCGCTGTCCTTGAGCCAGGTTGCGTCTTCAGCGCTGCTGACTTCCGGATTGTCCACGGCCGGAATGCAGTTGCACTGATTGTCGGTCTGGTCATACGGGCGGTCATCGATCAGGACCCCGCCCCAGGACACCAGCCGCCAATCAATATCGCCCTCGACAAAGATCCTGTCCCAGCCGGGTACGATCGTTGTGAAGATCTCGCGCTTGGAGGCAAGATAATCGGGCGGTGCCGGAATATCCCAGGCCATGAGATGATCGGTCACCACGCCCCAACTGTTGCGCAGCGGGATCTGTTTGCCCAGCAGTTCGGAAGCAGCTTCGCTCAAGGCCTGGTTCAGCTGAGGGCCCGTTGCAAACCGCATCAAATCACTGATGATCCAGACAAGGCGCGGATCTTTGGATGCAGCAACCTCGGCGAGCGCCAGGCTTTGGTCCCTTCCCCAACCCGCATGGGTCACCGGGTCTACAAGCGCCATTTTCACGGCCCGTTTCAGATCTTCGGACAGCGGGCCATCCGGTATCGCGGGAGGGGTACCGAATTTTTCAATCACGTAGTCTGGAAGGGGCGCGCGCTCCTGAGCTTGGGCGAGTCCGCCGCCGACAAGTGACAACAGCGGTATGAGCGCTGCGATAAGGAGATGTGCAAGAACTCGATGAGACGACTTCATAGCGGCGCCTTTCCTGAAAACCCCAATCAACCCCGCCGACTGGACCGCGGTGGCATTGCATGACCGGCGCCTTGCTTGGTATCACCTCAAGTGAATTGCCTTAGGCGACGTAACCCGATGAGGATGGCTTGAGTGGCCAATCCTATCGAATCACGACGCATCAGAAAATTTTGAGATCACAATCCGGCGAGAGGGAAATGGACGTCGAAATCACAGTCGCAGACAAAAGCGATGCGCAACAAATCCTCGAACTTCAGAAAATCGCCTTTCACAAAGAAGCCGCGCTAAATGGCGATATGCAGATCGCCCCTATGGTTGAGGCCCTCGCCGACACAGAATCGGCTTTCACCACGCATGTCTTTCTTATCGCCCGGAAGGGATCCGACATTATTGGTTCAGTTCGGGTCCGTGCTGAGGGCGACACATGTCATATCGGGCGGCTCTTTGTGGCTCCCGAACATCAGGGACGGGGGATCGGCCGGCAGCTCTTTATCGCAGCGGAAGAGAAGTTTCCCTCCGCCGGTTCCTACCGGCTGATTACCGGCAAGCTGAGTTCGGGCAACATCCGCTTATATCAAAGCCTAGGTTATCAGGTGACCGGCGAGATGTTGGAGAACGGCCGGACACCGTTGGTGGTCATGGAGAAGGAACGGGCTTAGGGGTTTGCTTGAGATAGTTAAGCCAACAAGCTCAAACACCGCTGCCGCCCCTGCGAACGCAGGGGCCCAGGAGCCACTTCTGCCCATAAGTGAAACTAAGCGCACCGGCTCGGATGACTGGATCCCTGCCTTCGCAGGGATGACGAATAAAAACGCGGATAGAGTTTCATTCGCAGACGGCAGACAAACAAAAAGCGGCCCTTTGAGGCCGCTTTTCAGTACTCTTAACAGATGTGCTGAAGATTAGTTCAGCTGATCCTTCACCTGAGTGATGCTCTTGGCGAGAATGTCGTCTGCCACCTTGTCCTTGACCTTGGCGGAGAGAATTTCCTCAGCGGCCGCGACAGCGATGTCAGCAGCCTTGGCACGGACTTCGGCGATTGCCTGGGTCTCGGCCTGAGCGATTTTTTCTTCCGCAGCCTTGGAACGGCGAGCGATCATCTCTTCCAGTGCCTGGTTCGTCTCAACGGTCAAGCGCTCGGCTTCTGCGTTGGCTTCCGCAACGATTGCTTCGGCTTCACTTTCAGCTTCGTGGCGCTTGCGCTGATACTCAGACAGAAGTTCCTGGGCTTCTTCACGCATCTTGCGTGCTTCTTCCAGTTCCTTCTTGATGTCGTCAGCGCGCTTGTCCAGCGCTCCGCCGATCATGCCCGGCACCTTGAGGTAGGCAATCAGGACGAAGAAGAGAACGAGACCGACCAAGGCCCAAAATGATGCGTCCATGACGGTCTCCTCAGTTCATCGCCGACTTGAGCGCTTTGGTCAGATCGGTCTTTGTCGGAGCCTTGCCCATAAGCTGCTCAACGAGCGCAGATGTGGTGTCTCCGGCAATGTCACCAATCTGGGACAGCGCTTCGGTCTTGATACCGGCGATATGAGCTTCAGCTGCTTTCAGCTTCTCGGCAATATCCGCTTCGGCTTTTTCCCGGCGGGCTTCCTGATCCGCTTTCAACTTGGCGCGGGTGTCGCTTGCGATCCCGTGTGCCTTGTTGCGCGCTTCAGCAAGTGCCTGTTCGTAGGCCGCGATCGCCGCGTCGGTTTCGTCTTTGAGGCGGTTGGCCTCGCCGAGGTCACCAGCAATGCGGTCCTTGCGGTCTTCCAGGATGCCAGCAATCCGAGGCACAGCGACATTCTTCATGATCCAGTAGAAAAAGCCAAAAGTGATGGCCAGCCACAGGAGCTGCGAAGAATAGGTCGTTGCGTCGAACGGCGGGAAGCCGGCACCGTGCTCTTCAGCCGGAATTCCGAGTTCCGTATTATGTTCGGCGTTGCCTGCCATATCCTATCTCCAAAATCCGGTTGGGCGGCGCTGACGCCGCCCCCGGAGTCGCGTCAAAACTCTCTGAAACGAAAGAGAATTAGACAGCGAAGAGGAGGAGAAGAGCGATGAGCAGGGAGAAGATGCCCAGAGCTTCGGTAACGGCGAAGCCGAAAACCAGACGGCCGAACTGGCCATCAGCTGCAGTCGGGTTGCGCAGAGCGCCATTCAGGTAGTTACCGAAGATGGTGCCGAGTGCGATCGCTGCACCACCCATGCCGAGGCATGCGATACCAGCGCCGATGTATTTTGCTGCTTCTGCTTCCATGACACGTGCTCCTAAGTAGTGTTTTGCAGATTTCAGATTTCTTCAGGCAGCGGCTGGACTTCAGCCACCGCATGAGACGTTTCGCTTAGTGTGACGGATGAAGGGCGTCGTTGAGGTACATGCAGGTCAGGACCGTGAAGACGTAGGCCTGCAGGAACGAGACGAGGAACTCCAGCGCGGTGATCGCGACTGTCATACTCAGCGGAAGGATTGCGCCGACTATGCCCACGCTGCCAGCGGCGCTCATGGACACGATAAACCCGGCGAAAACTTTAAGGGTGATGTGACCGGCCAGCATGTTTGCGAACAGACGGACGGACAGGCTGATCGGACGCGAGAGGAAGGAAACAACCTCGATCGGCGCAACGATCAAAAGCAACACCGGCGGGACGCCTGATGGTGCGAACAGGTGGAAGAACTTGGTTCCGTGCTTCATGATGCCGTAGATCGTGACAGTCAGAAACACGAGCATCGCCAACGCAAACGTTACGATGATGTGGCTGGTGACCGTGAAGAAGTACGGGAACATGCCGAAGAGGTTTGCCACAAGAACGAACATGAAGAGCGAGAACACAAGCGGGAAGAACCGCATACCTTCGGTGCCCGCCGAGCTTCGCAGCATGCCCGCAACAAACTCATAAGCCATTTCCGAGACCGACTGCACACGGCTCGGCACAAGGCCACGGCCAGACGTGGAGAAGATCAGGAAGGCAGAAGCTGCTGCTACGGTCGCAACCATAAACAGCGAAGAGTTGGTGAAAGAGAAATCCATTCCGCCGACTTCAATCGGAAACAGGGTCTGGATTTTGAACTGCGAGATCGGATCGTTCGCCACCGGTCAGCCTTCTTCGCTCAAATCATTTCTATTCATGGGTGCGGATTGCGCCCAGATGCACAACTTCAGTTGGACCCGTCGTCGTCAGAACTCTCGCGTTTGTACCGTTGACCTGGCTCGGCGATACGCCCTGCAGCCCTCATCACGTTCAAAACGCCCGCCGCGAAACCAATTAGCAGGAACACGATCAACCCAAAGGGCTTTGTCCCAAACCATTGGTCAACGAACCAACCCAAACCGCCTCCAACGACCACAGCGGAAATGAACTCCGAAGAGAGTTTCATTGCCTGTGCGTAGCCGGAGTTATCGCTTTTCTTGGCCGCGCGCTCTGCTTCTTCAGCTTTGCGCTGGCCGTCCAGCTTCCGGTTCAGACGGCTCCGCCGTTCCGACAGATCCACCTCAGAGGCACCCTTGTCCGGATCATCAGAATTGCCGTTTTGCGAAGAGCCACTCATGTTGTTCCCCGCCCCCGTCAAGCCGTGAGACCCAGCCTTTGGACGCCCCTCAAGCCGCGCGCACCATAGTCGGGGGCCCTTGCCCTGTCAAGAACACTAAGATTTCCGCTATTTATCTGATTTATAACAAAAAATCGCCCCTCTTCACATTTTCCATGACCTAAGTCTTACGGGAAACTTACGAAGGAGTGCGGTTCGGCTGACAATTAGGCACTTTCACGGAATCGTTCCGCGGTCTCCAAATCCACCGAAACAAGCTGCGAGACACCCCGTTCCGCCATTGTGACACCGAACAAACGGTTCATGCGGGCCATGGTGATCGGGTTGTGGGTAATCACCACAAAGCGGGTATCTGTGTTGCGGGCCATCTCATCCAGGAGGTCGCAATAGCGCTCCACATTGGCGTCATCGAGCGGTGCGTCGACCTCATCAAGCACGCAAATCGGCGCGGGATTTGTCAGAAAAACCGCAAAAATCAATGACATGGCGGTAAGCGCTTGTTCGCCGCCGGACAGCAAGGTCATTGTTTGCGGCTTCTTGCCGGGCGGCCGTGCGATGATCTCAAGCCCGGCATCCAGCGGATCGTCCGAATCGACCAACTGCAGCTCAGCCGTGCCGCCGCCGAAGAGGTGGGTGAACAACCTTTGGAAGTGGCCATTGACCACCTCGAAGGAGGCCAGCAAGCGCTCCCGGGCCTCGCGGTTCAAATTTGAAATCCCGGTCCGCAAGCGACGAATTGCCTCAATCAAATCGTCCCGCTCAGACGTCAGAGTGGTCTTTTGCTCATCCATCTCGCGCAATTCTTCTTCTGCGCGCAGGTTGACCCCGCCCAAACGTTCGCGTTCGGCCTTGAGCCGGTCCAGCTTCTTCTCCATGGCCTCCGGATCCGGCAAAGGCGCCCCTTCCTTCAGACCGGCAATTTCCGGCAGAGCCACGACCGGGACTTCCAGGTCCTCGTCAATCCGCCGCTCCAGGGTCTCTTTCCGCTCCCGTGCAGCATCGAGGCGCTCTTCTGCGCGAATCTTTTGTTCGCGCGCCCCCGCCAGGCCTTCCATGGCCAGCTTTGCGGCCCGATCGACATCAGCCAGATCCAGCTCGGCCTGGCTAAGCTGATCGTCCTTTTCCTTCTTGGCGTCTTCCGCCTTTGCAATCGCGGAAAACAGCTCCCGCCGTTTGATCTCGATGTCTTCGGGCGCCTCAATCAGCTCGGCCCGTTCCTCTTCCGCCTCATCGCGCCGTTCGCTCAAAACCGCGATTTGTTGAGTCGCATTGGCCGCGCGGGACTTCCAGCTGTCATATTCCCGGGCAATCGCCTCCAGACGCCGGTCTCGCATTTGCTGTTCCCGGGAGAGACCTTCCGAGACCGCCCGTGCCTCTGCAAGGGCTGTCCGTGCAGAGGAAACATCCGTTTGCAGGTCCCGGATCTGGTCGGCGTAGCCGGTTGCCTCAGCAGCTGCTTCCAACTGCTCCTGCGCTTCTTCCAGATAGGCCCGCGCTTCTTCTGCTTCTTCACTCAGGCGCTGCGCCCGGTCGTCCGCGGCCGCCTTCTGGGACGCCAGCTGCGCAATGGACCGCTCTGCAGCGGCCAAGGCTTCGCGCGCCGCGGTGACCTGCCGCTGTCCGTCGCGAACCTTGCCCCGGGCGGTTTGTTCCAGTTCCACGGACTGCCGGACCCGGCTTGCGGCGTCCTCCAAATCTTGCTGGTGACGTTCCACCGCCTGACGCGCGGTTTCAATTTCATCATCCAATTCGGCCAGGCGATTCTTTTGCGCCAGACGTTGGGCCGCCGGTGTTGGTGCGTTGGCCGCGACAACAAACCCGTCCCAGCGCCAGAGGTCCCCTTCCCGGCTCACCAGCCGTTGACCGGGCTTCAAGTCTGCCCGCAAGCGCGGACCGTCCTCTTGGGAAACCAGTCCAATCTGGGACAAACGGCGATGGAGTTCTTTGGGTGCGGTGACCACATCCAGCAGCGGTTTGGCGCCGCCCGGCAACGCCGGATCGCCGTCAACTGCCAAGGCACTGCCCCAGCGGACTGCGGCTGCTTCATCAAGGGAGGCATCCAGGTCTTCGCCGAGCGCTGCGCCCAGCGCCGTCTCGTACCCGGTCTCAACGGTGATCTGCTCAACGACCGGCGTGTGATCCACCTCGCTGTGAACATTCAAAACCTGCTCAAGGGTCCGGGCTTCTGTCTGCAAACCCTGCAAAAGCGCCTTGGCATCGCTCAAGGGCGACCGCGCGGCCTGTTCCTGATCCCGTGCCGTTGCGGTGGCAGCTTCCGCTTCTTCGACCGCTGCCTCGGCCTCGGCGAGTTCTTCGCTCGCAAGCTCCAGCGTTTCCCGGTGTTCAGCAACGCCGTCCTGTTCGTCCATGCGCGCGATGAGAGCCCCGAGTGCGGTTTGAGCTTCCTGTGCCTGTGACATCAGCCGGTCCGCCCGCTGGCGGCTTTCGGCAACGGCGCGTTCCAGCTGTTGGCGTTCCGCCGTTGCCCGCGCTTCGGCGGCTGTCAGCTCGGAGAGCATCGCCTCCTTGCCGCGCACGATGTCTTCGGCCTCGGTGACTTTTTCCCGGGCCGCTTCGGTGCGGTCCTGCACCATCTCGTTTTCTTCCAGAAGTTCGGCGCGCTCTTCTGCAAGACGCTCCAGGACTTCGTCGTTTTCCGAGACCATGGACTGTTCGCGGCGGATATCCTCGGCCAGCTGCACCAGGCGGCGCTCCAGATCCTGCAAGCGTTCCTTGATGCGCCGCTCTTCGGCATCCAGATCATTGCGGGCGATAACGAGCCGCTGAAGCGCGGCTCCGGCTTTGGCCGCGTCCTCCCGAAGCTCAGGCAACTTGTGCGCGGCGATTGCCTGAATGCGCGCACTTTCCGCCTGCAGGCCGGTCGCCTCGTTGACTTGGCTTTGCGCCTCAGTGAACTGTTTTTCAGCCGAGCTCAGGGCATCCCGCGCTTCTGTCCACCGGATATAAAGAATGGCGGCTTCCGCACCGCGGATCTCCGACGAGAGGTTCCGATAGCGCGAGGCCTGACGCGATTGGCGTTTCAGATTGTCCAGCTGGCTGTCGATCTGCACCAGCACGTCTTCCAGACGCTCAAGGTTCTGCTCCGCCCCGCGCAGGCGAATTTCCGCTTCATGCCGGCGCGAATGCAGGCCGGAGATCCCGGCTGCTTCTTCCAGGATCTTGCGGCGCGACGTTGGTTTTGCGGCAATCAATTCGCCAATCTGCCCCTGCCGGACCATCGCGGGTGAGCGCGCGCCCGTGGAGGCGTCTGCAAACAGGAGCTGGACGTCGCGGGCCCGGACATCCTTGGCATTGATCTTGTAGTTGGAGCCCTGCTCCCGCTCAATCCGGCGGCTGACCTCCAGAAGATCGGCGTCATTGAAGGCTGTCGGGGCCGTGTGATCGTTGTTTTCCAGAAACAGCGTCACTTCCGCCGTGTTTCGGGCCGGACGGTTCAAGCTTCCTGAGAAGATCACGTCGTCCATGCCGGACGCGCGCATGTTCTTATAAGAGTTCTCGCCCATCACCCACCGAAGGGCTTCCACGAGATTGGACTTGCCGCAGCCGTTCGGGCCGACTACGCCGGTTAGCCCGTCGCCGATGATGAACTCCATCGGTTCGACAAATGATTTGAAACCGGCAATGCGGAGCTTTGAAAACCTCATCGGCGCCCGCACCTCTCCGGTCCGGACGCCGACAAAGTCATATCAGATTGCGTGTGCAGGGAAGCTGCCCGCAGCCCTGCTGCAGGATCAGAGGTTTTCCTCGATGATCTTGCCCATCTCGTCAATCGAAAGCGCCCCCGAGTGCTTTTCGCCATTGATGAAGAATGTCGGCGTCGAGTTCACCCCAAACTCGTTCGCCCCGCGCTCACGCACAGCGTTTACTGCGTCAAGCAAACCCTGGTTTGTCAAGCATTCCTCAAAGGACTCCTGTGTAAAGCCGATCTGTTTGGAAAAGTCGAGCAGGGATTGGTACGGGTTGTCGGTGAACGCCCAGGCGCGCTGTTCTTCGAACATGATGTCCACAATGTCGAAATATTTTTCCTGCGGCGCACAGCGCGCCAGCATGAAGGCCGCCGAGGCAACCGGGTCGAGCGGAAATTCCCGGAAAATAAAGCGGACCTTGCCAGTCTCGATGTAGTCTTTCTTCAGATCCGGCCAGGTGCGCTTGTGGAAATTGGCGCAGTGTCCACAGGTCATGGACGCATATTCGATGATCGTGACCGGTGCGGCCTCATCGCCCAGGATTTTGTCCCCCAGCGGACCCGGCTTCAGGAGCTCGTCTTCGTCGACCGACTGAGCCCATGCGGGCGCAGCAGATGCGAGCCCGAGCGCGGCCGTGGTCAAAGCGGTGGTTTTGAGAAACTGTCTGCGGGTCTGTGTCACGAAAATCGTCCTGTCACAAATTGATGTCCTGCACCTTCCGGCGCCATTGCTGTTCCATGTGCCCTTTCAGGCCCTCAAGGTCAACACAGCTTGGCAAATGTGGCGGCAGCGTGGACATATTAGCAGGCAAAGTCACAGTGTTGTTATTGCTGCGTGAGGCCCGTTCCGAAGAAAGCACTTTGCGTTCCTGTTCGCTGCCGAGCTCTCGTTCAGACAAAGGGAGACGCTGTCGCTGGCAGAGTTTCAGCGTGAGGCTCCCCACAACTGCATCATTGCGTTGCGAGTGCCGCGCCAGAGCACGATCCATCGGTTTTTCGATTATGATAACGGATCGTTACTCTTGATTAGGAAAATGCAACTTAGAGTAATTCAGCATCTCCAATGGTAATCGAGTTTTTCAGACTGTTTCTACAGACTGGACCGAGGAAACTGAAATCAAAGCCGCGGAGAGTGCTGGGCGGTAAAACCAAAACAGCTACAGGTGATGAAATTGGCCTTAGCTGGAAATTTGTTTGATCATGTTTTTCGGGATTAAATGCTGTGTTTATGGGCCTTGTAGATAGATCAGTACTAGTTTTATTGTTGGTGATCCTAATATCACTGGCAATACTAGTTAATCTATATCGCACGCACCAATTTGATAAAATTGATCCGGATCTCAAGTATCATAGGTCTAACTTAAGGGGTTACTCTAATTTTTATATATTGAATGAGAAAGTGCCTGAAAAAATGATCAAGGTGAATAGCTATACCACCAAGGTTTTCTATTGTTCCTGTGCGGCGATTTTTATTGTTTGTATTCTAATAATTAATGCTTAGGTGGTGTTATTAGGTACTGAAAAACAATTGAGTGGGCGTTTTTATTCTGGTGAATAAGGGTCTGCGCATTAAAATCCGAAACCCTACGCGGCCGTGCCGGCGTTCCGGGCGATGACTTGTGCGCCGAGCTTTTTCAAGGCTTCGCGAAGGCGATCGTTTTCGACCGTCTCAAGTTTCGCATCGAGCTGCTGCTCTTCCGACCGGGTCAATGGCCTCAGCGCCTTGCGCGTGCTGGCGCGTTTCACGGCGACCGGCTTTTGCTGGATCTTGATGCGACCAATGGCGGCCCAGCCATAAAATGTGTTGATCCGCTCAATCACCTGCGGACTGTCGTGAGACAGCATCAGCGCGGTTGGACCATCTGTATGAACCACAAGGGTTGCAGGTTGGGGCGGACGCTCCGGGTCACTCAACTCCGGCTGCCGCGGCCAAATAAGCCGGTCCGGCTGGACGCGGGTGCCATAGCGCTCGCCGACAATATCGGCCCAGGACGCGATGATATCAATGGACGCAAAGCCGCGTTTCTTGCAGGCAGGGGTCATCGCCTTGCCGACCAAATCGGCCAGCAGTTTTGCACCCTTTCGATTTGCCTTCGACGCGGTTATGGCCTACCTCCTGACGCCTGCCCGGACCTTTTACGCGGCGCGCAGATGCGCTTTTTGAAGTCTGTTGTGTTCCAGTAGAATAAGACAAAATGAAGACGATTACTTTAACACACGTTTTGGCGCCGGCTTATCACCGCAATTGTCCCCAAGCTATCCAGACGCAAATCACCGTTGATCCGCAGCATCTTGGCGCATACCGGCGTGCAGCAAACCATGGCTGAAACCCACCCATCACCAAGTCTTCTATCATCAAGTCTACTGGAGTGGTACGACCGGCATGCGCGCACTCTGCCCTGGCGTGTGAGCCCGGAAAACCGGCGTCTTGGCGAAGTTCCGGATCCCTACCGTATCTGGCTGTCGGAAGTCATGCTGCAGCAAACCACAGTTGCTGCCGTGAAGAGCTATTTCGAAACCTTCACCAGCACCTGGCCGACCGTCAAGGATCTGGCCGCAGCAGATGAAGAAGACGTCATGAAAGCCTGGGCGGGGCTGGGCTATTATTCCAGGGCGCGGAACTTGAAAAAATGCGCCGACCTCGTTGCCAGCGAGTATGACGGCCGCTTTCCGGATGCGGAAGACGATCTCTTGAAACTGCCGGGCATCGGCCCTTATACGGCCGCGGCCATTGCCACGATTGCCTTTGACCGCCATGCCGCCGTTGTTGATGGCAATGTCGAACGTGTCCTGTCGCGCCTGAAACTGATCGAAACGCCTTTGCCCGCGGCCAAGCCGGCAATCAAAGCCGTGATGGCGGACCTGACCCCGGACGCCCGCCCCGGAGACTTTGCGCAAGCTGTCATGGATCTCGGCGCGACCATCTGCACGCCGAAAAAACCCGCCTGTGCGTTGTGCCCCTGGCGGGAAGAGTGCGACGGTCACCGCGCAGGACTGGCCGAAACCCTGCCGCGGAAAGCTCCGAAGACAAAAAAACCGACCCGGCACGGTGCGGCCTTCGTCGCAGTCGACGCGGCAAGCGGTGCCGTGTTCCTGCGCCGCCGTCCGCCGGAAGGGCTGCTTGGCGGGATGACCGAAGTGCCTGGTTCTGTCTGGTCGGAAGACTTTGACACCGACAGCAGCCTCTCCCATGCGCCCTTTGCCGCGGACTGGCAGAAGCGCGTTGGTGAGGTGAAACACACGTTCACCCATTTTCATTTGAAGCTGACCGTTTTCAGGGCAGAGATGTCCGGTAACGATCCGCTTGGCACCGACTCCGGCTGGTGGTCAGCTCCGGACACGCTTTCCGAGGAAGCTTTGCCGACCGTCATGCGCAAGGTTTTGTCAGCGGCGTTGGACTGAAAATGTCGCGCGTCGCGGGCGCACGCGACGCTCCAACACAGCGATCAGATCACGTCTTTTCTTGGAAAAGTCAGGAATGACTTTTTCCTCATCCGTTTACTCACCCCTCCCGTAAGTTTTCACGTTGCAAGCAAAGACTGCATCCAAGTTTAACCCCTCGGAACATCATTTCCGGGGTCGCTGATCTTTGCCTTAAACCTAAGCAAGGGAGTCATTTACATGAAACTGATCCAGAAACTCGCAGTTGCTCTACTTCTCGTTCTGCCGTTTTCCGCTGCGAAAGCTGCCGAGAAAGACATTGTTGACACTGCCGTCGGCGCAGGCACCTTCAACACTCTGGTTGCCGCTGTTCAAGCTGCGGACCTGGTCGACACCTTGAAAGGCGATGGTCCCTTCACTGTTTTTGCTCCGACCGACGAAGCCTTCGCGAAACTGCCGGCGGGCACTGTTGAAGACCTGCTGAAGCCGGAAAACAAGGACAAGCTCGTCGCTGTTCTGACCTACCACGTGGTCCCGGGCAAAGTGATGTCTTCCGATATCGCAGGCAAGAAAGCTGATGTTGCTTCTGTCCAGGGCGACACAATTGCAGTTGACGCAACAGACGGCGTAAAAGTCGACGATGCGAACGTTATCACCGCCGACATCGAAACCAGCAACGGCGTCATCCATGTCATCGACAGCGTGATCCTGCCGGCCTCCTAATACCACCGGCGTCTTACCCCTCCTCTGGTAAGTCAACAGGCGCAGCTTTACCGGCTGCGCCTTTTGCTTTTTGCGGCAGGCTGTTCCAGCGCTATGCGATCAACCAATTTTGGGCAGTCCGTCAGAGACTTCTCCCTACATTCAAAAGCTCGCAAATTTCTGAAAAAAAACATGATTTAGACACTGGACACCCAGTGTAGAATAATTCTAAAGTACGAGAAATTTCGGCTACAAGGAGTGACGGCCATGAAAGGGAATGAAAAGGTTATTGCCTGTTTGAACGAGGCTCTGTTCCTGGAGCTTGGCGCGATCAACCAGTACTGGCTGCACTATCGCATGCTGGCCGATTGGGGTTACGCGAAACTGGCGAAAAAGGAACGCGAGGAATCCATCGAAGAGATGGAACATGCAGACAAGCTGGTTGACCGGATCATTTTCCTGGAAGGCCTGCCGAACATGCAAAAGGTCGCGCCGCTGCGCATCGGCCAGGACATCAAGGAAGTTCTGGAAGCAGATCTCGCCGGTGAATACGACGCCCGCACCGCCTATTCCAAGTCCCGCGAAGTCTGCCGGGAAGAAGGCGATTACGTCTCCATGGCGATTTTTGAAGAGCTCCTGAAGGACGAGGAAGGTCACATCGACTTCCTGGAGACCCAGCTTGAGCTTCTGGAGAAAATCGGCGTCGAGCGCTACGGCATGCTGAACGCAGCCTCTGCGGACGAAGCCGAGTAAGGATACCGTCAGCCCAAATTTTGGAACGCGGCTCTGACCGGAGCCGCGTTTTTTGTTGGCTCCACACGGCTTTAACGAGTGACTCTTCTTTACTAAATTATAAGTTGCATAACGTTACGGCATCGTGAGACACTCCCTCCACCGAGACTGCCTGGAGGTGAAGTCATGCATCAGCAATTCCGCAATATCGTCATCTTGAAAAGTGCACTGGTCATCGGCGCATTGTTTTCGACCGCAGCGTCGGCGCAGAACTGCGATGCGATCTGCACAGATGGTGAAACCTGTATCTCCGCGGCGGTCTATCCATATGTCCCGGACATGGGCGCGTTCACGTCCGCCATCTGTTCGGCGTGGCAGTCGGCGGGGCAGACGGAGAAGCTCTATCTGATCGCAGATGAAAATGTCTGGGACGGCGGGTACGATTCCAATCCGGTCTATACCAATGGCAGCGGCAAACAGACGCCGATCGACGTCTTTGTCTATGACGCGATGTATCTGGAGTACTGGAAGACCCAAACAACCCAGATCCCGGCGGCGCAGATTAGCAACCCGACAGACTTCGTGCCTTACGCCGACACAGCCTTGAAGCTTCCCAACAACGACATGTACGCCCTGCCCATGCTGGGCTGTACGAACATCATGTTCTACCGGAACGGCGATTCAGGTATGGCGGGTGTGACCACCTTGTCGGACTTTGAGACCGTCAATTCGGCCGGGATCTATATCAGCCCCGTTCCCTTCGGCATGTCGGGCGCCATGATGAACATGTCCGGCAAGACGACCATTGGAGTCAATTACATGGTCAAGGGGTATCTCGACACCGGCAACTGGCCATCCATGACCCAGCTGGATCCCTCGATTGTCCAATCTCTTGCAGGCATTGCGGAGACCGCGAGCTATTACAACGCCTTGACCGGAGCCGTGCCACCGCTGCAGGGCGTGGAGGACCAGTATGTCCGGGCCGGATATTTCAGTGAAGGCTATGGGCGGACGTCCATCGGTTTTTCTGAAAGCATGTCACAGATGTCGAATGCCACCCGGCAGAACCTGAAACTCCGTGCGTTTCCCTGGACCGACAACACCAACTCTCCGAACATGTTTTACGCAGATGTTGCCGGTGTGAACAGCAACTCACCGTTCCTCGCCAACAACGGAACGCTGCCGTTTGTGCTCGCGAACATCATGACCGAACAGGCAACGATGCAGAATGCCATCGCACCTCAAAATGGACAGCTGTCCTATCTTTTCCCCGCGCGGACCAGTGTGCTCAATGCCTTGAGCTCGGTTGATCCGCTGTACCAGCAAATGTCCGACATCCTGAATGCGAAGACAACGGAACTGGTCAGTATGCCGACGACTGACCGGACTGCTTTTCACAGTTTCGGCGGATCCGTTCAATCGGCTGTCCTTGGCGACTTCAGCGGCCATTGCGATCTGGAGAGCACCGATTTTCCGGGCAACAATTCGCAGGCGCCGTCCATTTGCACCCCGCTGTGCCAATCGGCAGGCGGCTGGATCGGCTCCTGGACCAACCAGTCACCACCTGCCTGGCCAGGATATTCGGCCTGCGGCTGCAACACCTGCGTCCAGGCTTCGCCCCTACCACAGAAGGTCCAGGGCGAAGAAGCAACAACCATGGTTCAGTCCGGACCGGCGTTGAAGCGCTACATGCGGAACTAAATTCGCAGGCCCCGGTCGTCTGAATACCGGCAACAAAAAGGCCCCGGACTGCATCCGGGGCCTTTGCTTGGTGACACAGTCAAATTCTCCTCGGGCGTCATGTTCGGACTTGTTCCGAACATCCAAAACTTATTGAAGAAAAATGGTTCCTCGGCACAAGGCCGAGGATGACTGCTGAGAGGAATGGGTCCGTTTAGCTTCCGGCTTTCGTAAACACCGGTTCAGCGGACAACCTACTGAAACGCGGTTTCCGCAAAGCTTCTGAGTTTCCGCGAATGCAGGCGGTCGGCGGGCATCTGACGCATCTTCTCCAGAGACCGAATGCCGATTTCGAGATGCTGAGCGACCTGGCGCTTGTAGAAGTCGGTCGCCATGCCCGGCAACTTCAACTCGCCATGAAGCGGTTTGTCGGAGATGCATAAAAGCGTTCCATAGGGCACTCGGAAGCGGAAGCCGTTGGCTGCGATCGTCGCCGATTCCATATCAAGCGCGATGGCCCGCGACTGCGAGAAGCGTTTGACCAGCTCCGGCTGATCCCAAAGTTCCCAGTTCCGGTTGTCGAGCGACACGACCGTGCCGGTCCGCATCACCCGCTTCAGTTCATATCCGTCATATCCGGTGATCTCGGCAACCGCGTCTTCAAGTGCAACCTGCACTTCTGCAAGCGGCGGAATCGGCACCCAAATCGGCAGATCCTGATTGAGAACATTGTCGTCACGCACATAACCATGCGCAAGAACATAGTCCCCGAGAGTCTGGCTGTTGCGCAGCCCCGCGCAGTGCCCGAGCATTAGCCAGACATGCGGACGTAGGACTGCCACATGGTCGGTGATCGTCTTCGCGTTGGACGGCCCGACGCCGATGTTGACCATTGTAATGCCGCTGCCGTCGGCTCGTTTCAGGTGATAGGCCGGCATTTGCGGAAGCTTTGCCGGTTCCGCACCGCTGCAAGGGGCCGTATCGCCGGCCTTGGTCAGCAGATTGCCCGGCCCAACGAAGGCCTCATAACCGCTATCAGGGTCCGCCAGATAATCCTGAGACATCCGGCAAAATTCATCAATGTAGAACTGATAGTTGGTGAAGAGCACGTAGTTCTGAAAATGCTCCGCCGCTGTGGCCGTGTAATGCTGCAAGCGGTGGAGGGAATAATCGACCCTGGGTGCCGTGAAAGAGGCCAGCGGCATTTCGCCATCGGCCGGTTCATACGTTCCGTTGGCGATGGAATCATCCATCACTGTCAGGTCCGGCAGATCAAAGACGTCAGCCAACGGCCGGTCGAGGCTTGCCGCGGCGGCACCGCCTTCCACATGTGTGCCATCGTAAAACGCAAAATGCAGCGGAATCGGCATCTCACTGTCGCCAACCAGAACCGGTACCTCGTGGTTCTTCATGAGAAGCGACAGCTGTGTCTCCAGATAATGGCGGAACAGGTCCGGCCGGGTGATGGTCGCAACATGGCGCCCCGGCCCGGAGACAAAACCGTAGGACAAGCGGCTGTCATGGCGAATATGGCTGTCGGTGACGATCTGAACCTGCGGATAAAAGGCCCGCACCCGATGTTCCGGCTCTTCCCCGTCGAGAAGCGCCTGGAAGTGCTTCCTCAAGAAGGCCGTGTTCGCTTCAAAAATCTCTATCAACCGCGCGACAGCTTCCTTGGGATCGCTGAAGACCTGCAAAGGGTGCGATGGCGCAAGGCGGGTTGGCCGGGCCGGTTGTTGAAAGGCTCTGTGGATCGAGTTGGTCATATGATCATCCTTATTTTTGTTATCCTTGAACAGTCTCGCCAGAAGCCAGCGCGGTCAATAGGTGCAGCTTCAGATAATGAATATTTTTGCACACGAAGAAATTATTTTCGCACACACGAGGGCATCCTTCCCTGTGATAGGGATATCCCCTTATCTGGTTGAATTTAGAAACTTGCCGGGACGGTTTTATGAAATCCTTTGAAGACATCGAAGCGTTGGCAATCGAGAAAAAAGGCGGCGCAGCTCAGCTCTCCGCCCTGTTGGCCGAACACAATGGTCCGAAGACACCGGAAGAACTGGAGACGATCGGAGATGACCGCTGGCTATCCATGTTCACCAAAACGATCTTTCAGGCCGGATTTTCCTGGAAAGTGATTGAGAAGAAGTGGCCGGGCTTCGAAGAAGCCTTCGAAGGTTTTGATACGGCCCGCCTCGCCTTCCTGCCGGATGAGGCTTTTGAGGCGCTTCTCAACAACAAGGCCATCGTGCGCAATGCCATGAAGATCAAGTCCGTCCAGGCTAATGCGATATTCCTCCGGGATCTGGCCGAAGAACACGGCAGTGCTTCGAAGTTCTTTGCCCGGTATCCTGTCGAGGATCAAATCGGCCTGATGGATATTTTAAAGAAGCGCGGCAGCCGGCTTGGTGGCAACTCTGGTCAGTATGCGCTTCGCTTCATGGGAAAGGAGACATTCATCCTCTCCCGCGACGTGGTTAACGCTCTAATCCGTGAAAATGCCATTGGGAATGAGTCCATGTCGAAAAAAAATCTGATTGCAATTCAGGAAGCCTTTAACCATTGGCGATCAACTTCCGGTCGTTCTCTCAATGAAATCAGCAGAATTCTGGCGTTTTCGGTCGGCTGAGCCTATTAACTTCTCATTTAGGTTTTACCATTGTAAACAAAGCATTGATTCAACGGTAATTTTTGTTCTGACGGCTTAACGCCTGATTTACCAAAAGCGGTAACCATGACACTCGAAATTGCGTGAGGTATTGCGTCGCAATGAGAGTACTGCGTACCGGGGTGTCCCCTGTGGCACCCCATCCAACATCTTCGATGGAAGCTGATGCTTCCTGGCTGAACACGATCCTGAAGGGCGACTGCGTGGCCGCCCTTGAGAAGCTGCCGTCCCGGTCTGTCGACCTGGTGTTTGCGGATCCGCCCTACAATCTTCAGCTGGGCGGCGACCTTCACCGGCCGGATCAGTCCAAGGTCGACGCCTGCGACGATCATTGGGATCAGTTCGAGAGCTTTGAGGCCTACGACGCCTTCACCCGCGCCTGGCTGCTGGCCGCGCGCCGGGTGATGAAGCCTGACGGCTCGCTCTATGTAATCGGCTCCTATCACAACATCTTCCGGGTGGGTGCGATCCTTCAGGATCTCGGCTTCTGGATCATGAACGACATCGTCTGGCTGAAGTCGAATCCGATGCCGAACTTTCGCGGCAAGCGGTTCACAAATGCCCACGAGACCATGATCTGGGCGACGAAATCCAAGGATGCCAAGCCGACCTTCAACTACGATGCGCTAAAGACCTTCAACGAAGATCTGCAGATGCGCTCCGACTGGCATTTGCCGCTGTGCACCGGTTCGGAACGGCTGAAGGGCAAGGATGGCCAGAAAGTGCATCCGACCCAGAAACCGGAAGCCCTGCTCTACCGGGTGCTGACCGCCTCGTCCAAACCGGGTGACGTCGTGCTCGACCCGTTCTTCGGCACAGGCACCACCGGCGCTGTCGCGCGCAAACTTGGCCGGAACTATGTCGGTGTGGAGCGCGAGCAGGATTACATTGATGCGGCAACTGCCCGGATCGCGGCAATCCAGCCGGGTGACGAAAAAGCGCTTGAGATGCAGCAAGGCAAGCGGGCCCAAAAGCGCATCCCGTTCGGTACGCTTTTGGAAAACGGCATGCTGGAGCCGGGCGCCGAGTTAACCTGTTCCAAGGGCAAGCATCTGGCGATCGTCCGGGCTGACGGCTCCTTGAAATCCGGCGACCACACCGGTTCGATCCACAAGGTGGGCGCGTTGGTGCAGGGCCAGGAGGCCTGCAACGGCTGGACCTTCTGGCATACCAAAGAAGGGTCGAAGAAGTCGCCGATCGACGAACTTCGCAAGGAAATCAGATCCCGGCTGCAGGCCAATTAGAGCTGTAGCCGGCACGAACTAACAAGCAGGAAGAAAAGACCTTCGCGTTCCCCGCGAGATCTTCCCTTGGCCCCGCCTCCCGAAAGGGACGGCGGGGTTTTTCTTGGTGGACCCGATGTGCGCTGCTTCCCAGATCGCTACCAATGGTGTTTCTTGGCTGCGAAAATGACATTCCACTCAATGACCTGAAGCTATTCGAAAACTGGATATTTATTCATATGTTGAATTTGGAGCCTATCGATAAAAGCCGGATTGCCGCTGGTTTTCTTACTATTGAGGAGACCATGGCTTTGATGGATAACGGGAACCTGCTTCTGGACCCATTCTCAATCCTTGTCTCGGAAGGCGTCTGTCTTGGGGAGAACAACCTCATCTATCCTGGAGTGACTTTGCAGGCATCCGGTGAGGGCAAGGTCGTGATCGAAAACGGCAACATCTTTCACTCTGGCACAATGATCGACGCGTCTCATGGGCGGATTGAAATCGGTTCGGACAATCAATTCGGCGAGGGCGGTTTTATAGCGAAAGCCAATCAGCCCGGCGCTGATATCCACATTGGAAGCGCTTGCCGTTTTTTGAACAATCCATCTGTGTTTGGACGGTCACGTTTAGAAGATGGCTCGCAGCTCCTTGGCAACATCACCGTGGTGTCCTGCCTCCTCAAAGCAGGCGGGTCACACAGAACCCCGGAGCCAGCCCTTCGTGCTGGGCTTCTGAAGGGATTTGGGACAGCGCAAAATCTTACTGTCGAGCAAGGCCACGTTATTGCTGGAAGTGGCGTATTCTCGCAGTCAATGTCGGTTCCACAGTCAAATTACCACCCTAAACAATGATACCCGGCAAAGGGCGATATGAGATCTTCCCTTTGGCCCCGCCTCCCGAAAGGGACGGCGGGGTTTTTCTTTGGTCCGCAAGACACAGGAAATACCCATCATCGCTTACCCTAGCCAGAGCGCAGCGGAGAGCCGGACCCACTCAATTGCAGAGCTTCGGTTTAGCCGTCGCAGCCTCAGCGGGACGTAGAGCGGCGAGTAGACCCCGGGTCGTCACGTGCGTTCGCCCGGGGTGACAGTTTGCGGATTTGAGTTTTTTTGCCGTCCCGGACCTGATCCGGGATCAAGCCTCAACCGGTCGGTCCCGGCTCGGAGGCCGGGACAGCAGAGATAGACTATGGCCGCCACCAGCACAAAACCCGCCGCGAGGTCTCCCTCCGACGTTTCGGCACTAAATTTCCGTTCGAAACGAACGGGACGGCAGGCGCGCCGGACTTGCCGGGGCGAGAAGTAAGGAGTGGGTTGGATTGGCAAGGCAGCACGCCTGCCCGAAGGCTGTTCCCAGCCAGCGGTCTTGTCTTTCCCGGACAAACACCAGGTTCTGGCAGCGCCCGATGATCCTTAAGAAACTCTTCCGGCCTGACCTGCCCCCGTCTGGAACCCGGCGGCAGTGCAATAACCGGCTGACTGCTGACGGCGCGTTTCTTGATCCGTTACCTCAAAAAATGCGCCCAACCTCCGGTTCCTGCCACCGCGAACGGACGGTCCGGTCTTGGCCCCGTGGGACAGGAACGGGAGGAAGTATACGGCTGGTTTGCAGAGCGTGGATAAGTTTTTCATATACGCTCGACGTAGCGTTTTCCCATAATTTCGAACACGATTGGCAGCCTGCCACCCGCGGACAGTACAGACCACCTGCAGCCCGTTAACCTCATTGCCAATTTTAACTATCTGTAAACCTTCTCTTCCGCTATACCCGCCTTGATTGCAGATGCGGAGTTTTTTCATGCAGACGTGGGCCGCCCTCACAAGATTGTTAGTTTTTGTTTCTATTTCTCTTTTTGGCTTTGCAGCTTGGGGTTTAACCCTGTTGGAGCCTGACAGGCAGAGTTACCTGGAAACGTTCGATACAACCGAACTTGAGACCGTTCTGGAGGGGCAAATCATGAGCCCCAACCGGCACAGTCCATGGTCAATATCCGTGGATGGCGCAAACCTTGTTTGGCGGAACACATCCAAGAAAACCAACTCCCAACACCAGAGCATCGATTGGGTCCGTTTCGAGGACAACAAGGAAATTACGCGTTTGAATGAGGCCTCCCTGTCGGTCACGGTTCTGCCACGTCGCTTCAACAGTGGCGGAGCAGGCATCGTTGCCGGCACCTATCGCCAACGCCAAGACTGGCGGTTCAACATCGACAATAACGGCGGCTACCATGTTCTGCGCAAATCTGGCCGGGGTTTCGCGCGTGTTTATAAAGGCGAACACCCAGCAATTAAGCCAAACACGCCAAATGTGATTGCCTTTGAGCGGCAAGGAGAGGAATTTGTTTTCTTCGTCAACGAGCAGGAAGTTATCCGCTTGCCGACCAACGCCCGAAGATCAGACCCGCATTGGGTCGGGCTGACCGCTTTCGGCATCGGGACTTACAAGTTCGCAGAGATGACCATCACGCAATAAAGCCCTGTTTCTCAGGAGGGCTCCAGAGCCCTCACCAGATTCGCATCGGCCTCAGCTTCTGAGGGATAGTATCCGCTGCGGATCTTCAGTTTGTGCCCGACACGAACGATACCCTCCAGGGCCGGGATCAGCTCCTGGCCAATCTCGGTCAACTCGTATTCAACGGACGGCGGTGATGTCGGTCGGACATGGCGGACGATCACATCCCGCTCCTCCAACTCCTTCAGCCGTGCCGACAGGACCTTCGCTGACACCGGCGGTATGTCAGCCCGAAGCTCGCTGAACCGCCTCGGTCCCGCTCTCAAACACCAAATGACGTTCGGGGCCCACGCCCCGGCGATCACCTGCATACACTCCGTCAGAAGGCAAGGCGCGGGTGGTTGCGGACTTTTATTCTTTCGCATTTTCAGTGCCATAGCGAGACCTCCAACCAACGGTCAGCGTGCAAACAGGTTTCTTCGCGGTAACTTCATAATAGGAGTTACCATCAGTTACCATATTGTCAATAGAAACCAACGTGAGCATCTTCCGGTCATCGGAACCAGAAGGAGCCACCCGATGAAACTCTTCTACAAATCAGGCGCCTGCTCCATGGCAGCGCACATTCTCCTCAACGAGGCCGACGTTCCCTTCACGCTTGAAAAGGTGGATACGGATGCCGGCACAACAGAAAGCGGCGCGACCTATACGCAGATCAATCCTCGGGGCTACGTTCCGGCCTTGAAGTTTGAAGATGGCGCGGTCTTGACCGAAAATGTCGCCATTCTCACTTGGCTGTCCGAACAGTTTCCCCAGCTTGGGCCCCAGGGTGAAACCTCTGCACTTCAAAAATACCGGATGCTGGAAGCCCTCAGCTTTTTGACATCGGAGTTGCACAAGGCGTTCAGCCCGTACTTCTCAGGCAGAACTTTCACGGCAGAGGAAAGTGCGCGCAATCTCGCCGTCTTGAAGAAGAAAATTTCCCAGTTCGAAACCATGCTCTCGGATGACGGCGGGTATCTTCTCGGTCGAACATTCTCCGTTGCCGACGCCTACGCCTTCGTCATCTTGAACTGGGCGAACTTTATCGGAGTTGCGCTGACCGAATGGCCGCGCACGACAGACTACGTGAACCGGATCAAGGCCAGGCCCGCCACGCAGCGAACGCTGCAGGAAGAAGGGCTGGCCGCATGAGCACCGCCCTCAATGAACTTCAGGCGGTGATCGCGGATTACTTCGAAGCTCTGTACCGCTGCGACACGGATCTCTTGGAGAAGGTGTTTCACCCAAAGGCTGTCTATGCCACCGCCGATGAAGCGCCGCTGCTTCACCGGACCATGGAGGCCTATGTACCAGTGGTTGCCGCACGCCAATCCCCGGCCTCGCGCGGCGAAGTGCGCACGGATGCAATTGACGAGATACAGCTGGCCGGAGCCAATACAGCTTTTGCCCGTGTCCGCTGCTCGATCGGGGACAACGACTTCGTCGATTTCCTGACCTTCGTGCGTGACGGTGGGCGCTGGCAGATCATGGCGAAGATCTTTCAGATCATCCCACGCCAATCCGGGAGTATTTGAAAATGCCTTATGTCCATATTCAAGTGACGGATGAAGGTGTCAGCGAGCACCAAAAAGCCGAGCTGATCAAAGGCGCAACCGATCTGCTTGTTGATGTTCTGAACAAGGAGCCCGCCACGACGTTTGTCGTCATCGAGGAGGTCCCCCTCGAGAACTGGGGCATCGCTGGTTTGCCGGTATCAGAATTCAGGGCCCGGAAAAAAACCGGGACCTGATCAGTATGACAGACGGCGCCCCGGTCTGTTCGGGGCACCGTTGCCAAAGTTCACTCAAACCCAATCAGCGCCTTGCGGCGTTTGCCGACAGACAGGGACAGGCGGTCATTGGCGCCGAGATCGCCGGAAGAAATCCGGCGGCGCGCGTCATCAACCACCCGGTTGTTGAGGCGGACACCGCCGCCTTCCACAAGGCGCCGTGCTTCACCGTTGGAAGCTGCAAAGCCGCTTGCCACCACAAGCTCAAGAAGACCAACCCCTTCAGCCAAGACGGACAGGGCCATTGTGTGGGTTGGTTCCATCAACTCGGCCTCGCCCGAAAACAGGGCATCGCCCTGCTCCAGCGCGACCCGCGCTTCTTCCGGGCCATGCACGATGGCAGTGACTTGCGTTGCGAGGATCTTCTTCGCCTCGTTCAACTCCGCACCTTGCAACTCCGACAAACGCTCCACTTCGCGCATCGGCAGTTCGGTGAAGAGACGCAGGAATTTGGCAACATCGGCGTCCGCCGTGTTGCGCCAGAATTGCCAGAAGCCGAAAGGCGACAGATGCTCCGGATGCAGCCAGACAGCGCCCGCTGCGGTCTTGCCCATCTTGGACCCGTTGGCCGTTGTCAGAAGCGGGACGGTCAGTCCGTGCAGCTTGCGCCCGTCTCTGCGGCCAAGCTCGACGCCGTTGACGATGTTGCCCCACTGATCTGAGCCGCCGACCTGGAGAACGCAGTCGTGGCGCTTGGCGAGTTCCAGGAAATCCACAGCCTGAAGCATCATGTAGCAGAACTCCAGGATGGTCAGCGGCATCTGGGCATCGAGCCGCGACTTTACGCTGTCGAAGGTCATCATCCGGTTGACGGTGAACTGGGAGCCATAGTCACGCAGGAACTCCAGGAAGCGGAACTCTTTCAGCCATTCCGCGTTGTCGACCAGCAACGCCCCTTCCGGCCCGTCCATATCCACGAGACGTTCAACCGACCGCCGGATGGTTGCCATATTGGCCGCGATCTGGCGTTCCTCCAGGAGCGGTCGGGCGTCATTGCGGAAACTCGGATCCCCGACCTGGCTGGTGCCCCCGCCCAGAACCACGATTGGCCGGTGCCCCAGTCTCTGCAGCCAGCGCAAAGTCATCAAGGGCATCAAGTGTCCGACATGAAGGCTTGCCGCTGTTGCATCAAACCCGGCGTAAGCGGTGATTGGACCGTCGTTGAGGCGCTTGTCGAGAGCTTCCAGATCGGTGGACTGATGCACGAGCCCGCGCTCCAGAAGCACGGCAAGAGCTTCCGATTTGAGCTTTGTCGCCGGTTTTCCGGCTTCGATCATGTGTTTGGTCATTTTCGGCTTCCTGGGTCTTTTGGGGAGTTCCCGCCAGGGGCCGGTATCTTGAAAACCAAAAAGCCGCCTGACGCGGCGGCTTTTTTAGGTTTGATTTGTCAGAGCAAAATCCTACGCAGCCGCCGGTATGTCGGTGACGTAATAAAAATACACGAAGGATGCGCTCAGCTTGATCATGGCATTTTAGATGCGCGAGCTTTCAGGCAATGTCAAGCGGCTTGTTCGCCATCTCTGATAACCTGCGCGCCAAGTGCTTCGAGTTCCTTTTTGAATGTCCCCCACTTTTCCGGCGTGACGGTCATGGTAGCAGGTTCAATGATCTCAACGGAATAGCCGCGATTGAGCGCCCCTTTGGCAGTAAACTGGACACATTGGCAGGCATCGAGGCCGGTCAGACGGAGGTGACCGACATTTTTCCCCGCAAGATAGGCATCCAGCTCCGGATTAGAGAACGCATCCCCGATCGGCTTTTCGAAAACCGGCGCATCACCGGCCTTCAGATCCTCGTCGAACGCCAGCCCCTTGCGGCCCGGCGTGCCAATGCCACGCATCAGTAGTTTCATGGCTAGAATAGCCGGCCAGTGTCGGAACACCTGCTTGATCAGGATGACCTCATGACCGGCTGCATGCCCTGCCTCAATTTCCCGGTTGATGCGGTCAATGCCGCGGGTCCGCGCGTCTTCCGAATAAGGTTTCGGACTATTGCGCGTGAAGTCTTCCTGAACATCAATCACCAGCAAGGCTGTGTTCGGGCGCGCCGCCCGGTCGATCGGTTTTCCCATGGTCGCCTTGCTCGAGATCCAGACAACCCAGAAAAAATAGCCGACGGCCCATAGGACCAAGGCACCCAGACCACTCACGGCTAAAGTCAATAGAGACATATCGAACTCCTAAATGCACTCACTCCAGGCCGCGTGGGCGGTTGGGATCGTCTTCAAATTCTGCAAAGTGATCGAGCATGGCGCACAGAACCCGTTGGGCTGCCTGAACCTCCTCTTTGGAAAAATGCACGCTGACGGCATCGATCTCATCGTTTTCCTTTGAGCGGATCTCGCCGAAAACATCCAGGCCGCGCCCTGACAGAGCAAAAAGAGGCGAACGCTTGTGCGCAGGGTTGGGGCGCCGTTCCAAAAGCCCGAGCTGCTCCAGCTCGTTGACCATCAGCTGAATTTGCTGCCGGGCCAGAAACAATGACCGGCCGATATCCGGAACGGACAAGGCCCCGGCCTCTTCCAGCACCTCCATGACAGCCCGCATGCCGACCGATACGCCGGTGCCGTCCAGCTTTGCCTCAACAGCCCGCGCCAATCGCCGGTGCACCGGCCGGATCAACCGGATCACCTCATAGAGTTCATCAGAGTTCTGATGCCGTGCTTTTATCATGACAATATATTTGTCATATTGACATTTCTGTTGTCAATATTTTCTTCACTTGAATCAAAAAACGGACGCCCGGTTTTTTGCCCGGGCGCCCGCTAAAATGCTTCCATTGTTTTTCCCTTAGAACCCGATGACCAGCTCCGCAAGGGTGATGAAGAGCGGGATGCTCAGGATCGCTACCGGTGTTCCAAGCCCGGTCGAAGACCCGATGTAAGCTGACGGATTGGCTCCCGGCAGGGCCGCCCGCATGGTCGGCGGACCAGAGATGTCAGAGCTGGAGGCCGCCATGATCGAGAGCAGTACGACACCGCCGGCAGAGAACCCTGTGAAATGGTGCGCAACAAGACCCATGCCGAACCCAAGCAAGCCGTGCAGCAGCGGCGCTGTCAGGCCGTAGATCAGATAGGCATGAGCAACCTTCTTCAGTTCCGATAACCGGGCCCAGGCTTCCATACCCATGACCAGCATCAAGATGGACAGAAGCCCCCGGAAAAGTGGCTCGTAAAAGCTTTCATAGACCGCTTCCGGCCGGGCCAGCAGGCCAATGCCGATGCCAAGCAGCAGGGCAGAGATGGCCGGGCTCTTGATCGTATCAACAATGATTCCCTTGGCGAGCTGGCTGTCAAAACCACCGCCAAACCCGAAGCCGCCACCGCCGGAAGACATGGTCGCCGTGCCGTCAGACTGGACAGTGCCCGCCGCCCGCCGCTCAGCACTCATCCGCGCCAGGAAAATTGCAGTCACCAGCGCCGCGACATCCATGAACGGGTAAAGCGCGCCGATGAAGCCTTCATAGTAGATGCCTTCGCTGTCGAGCATCGCCATGCCAGCGGCAAGCGTCGAGGCCGAGACCGCGCCGAACAGACCGGCCGTTGCCATGGCATCCGCGTTCGAAACGCCCCGCCACATGGCGAGGATCTTGCCGCCAAAGATAACTATCACGACGCCTAAGAGCGCGGCACAGATCGCCGGAACCGCGAGCGACATGGCATCCGCGGAGCGGACAGAAATCCCGGCACCCAGACCGACCTTCAACAACAGCAGCAAAACAACGAACTTGTAGACCGGCTCCGGCACTTCCAGCTTGCTGCCCATTGCGGCAATCAGCATGCCGCCCATCAAAAACGCCAACGTCGGCTTTTGAAATTGGGCTGCAAGCGTCGTGATGATCTCAAAGAAAATGTCCATTCCGGCCTCGGTTATCGTCAAAAAGCGTAGTCCGGGGGCTTATGACGCAGTTCGAAGAGAATAAAAAATATATGTTTTATTATTTTTTGTTCTATTTAATAGAACTATTGATGGTTTGAACGAGCTGGAAACCGATGGACAAACTCAACTACCACCACTTGCGCTACTTCCGGGAAGTGGCGCATGAGGGCAACCTCACTCGGACTGCTGAGCGGGTGAACCTGTCACAATCCGCGCTTTCCACTCAAATCCGTCAACTTGAGGCCCGGCTCGGCCATGATCTTTTCGAGCGGTCCGGGCGTCAGCTTGTCTTGACCGAAGTTGGACGGATTGTGCTCGATCATGCCGACCGGATCTTCGGGACTGGAGAAGAGCTGATCGCAACGCTGCAGCGATCCAGTCAATCGGCCCCGCCCTTGCGGGTCGGGGCCCAATCGACCCTTTCGCGGAACTTTCAGATCCGCTTTTTAAAGCCGCTGCTGTCCAGCGGAGAAGTCGACTTCACCCTGCGGTCCGGCAGCGCCTCAGTCCTGCTCGAAGCGCTGGAATCACTGGCACTGGACATTGTCCTGACCACAGATCCGCCGGACAGTTCCCTGTCCGGAGATTTCACAGCACACCGGCTGGCTGAGCAGAAAGTCACCATTCACGGAACGCCGGAACGGATTGCCGGAAAGACGCTGCATCAGCTCTTGAGCGACGAGCCCTTGATTGTTCCCGATGAAAGTTCGATCCGGACAGGTTTCGACAGCCTGGTGGCCCGGCTTGGCATCACCCCGCGCATCGTGGCGGATGTTGACGACATGGCCATGGTCCGGCTGCTCGCCCGGGCCGATGTCGGCATCGCCATTGCCCCGCCGGTCGTCATGGCCGACGAGATTGCTGCAGGACTTCTGGAGAGTGCACCTTTTGATCTGCAGATCTTTGAAGCGTTTTACGCGGTCACCGTAATACGGTCGTTTCCGCATCCAATCCTGCGGGAGTTGCTGACAGGTCAAATGGACTGAACCGGGGACCTGTCAGTGGCTCTTCAGATAACAGCCTCGATCAGGAACGGACCCCTGGTGTTTGATGCGGTTTTCAGCGCCTCAGCCAAGCCTTCCTCACTGTCGACCTGCACGCCTTGCACCCCATGGCCGGCGGCCAGTGCCACCCAGTCGAGCAACGGGTTCTCAATATCGAACATCGCACTGGCGTTGCGTCCGGGCTTCGGCGCCCCTTGGGCTTCCAGTTCGAAATGCAGGATCTGATAGCCCCTGTTGGCGACAATCACGACCGTGATGTCCAATTCTTCCCGGGCCGCGGTCCACAGGCTCTGGACCTGATACATGGCGGACCCGTCACCGGAGACAGCGAACACGGGACGATCGGGGCACGCAACCGCCGCGCCCAGCGCATTTGGCAGGCACTGGCCAATGGAGCCGCCCGTGTTGTTGATCCGGTCATGGGCGGCAGCGACGTTGACAAACGGCCAAATCCCGGCGCCGGCCGTCACGGCCTCATTGACCATAATGGCCCCTTCCGGGATGGCGTTGGCAAGACCGCGGCCAATCCCTTCGGCAGTCAGCTCACCCGTCTCAATGTCCGGAACGTGGCGGCCAATCCGCGCGATGGTCTCGCTGCCATCCACACCCGCAGCGTCCGCCAGCGTTTCAAGGGTCCAGAGCACATCCCAGTCGCCATAACAGAGCCGGTCCAGCGCGCAACCAGCTGGCTCCGGCGTGGACGGCTTGCCGGGATAGGCGAAAAAGTTCACCGGAGGATCTTCACCAACCAAAACAATCCGTGTCTGCCCGGCAAGGAACTCGGCGGTGAGATCAGCATTGTAGGGCAAGCTCTCAAAGGCAACAGCGCCTTCACCGAGTGCAATGCGCGGCGCAAAAAACGGCGCCAGCAACCGGCAGCCTGTTCTGGCTGCAATCTTGCCGGCCAGTTCCGCCCCCTCTCCGTAAAGTCCGGGGCCACTCACCAAAAGAGCCGCGCCGGGTTCGCTCAAGGCTTTGGCCGCTGCCATAACCCGATCCTTGTCCGGCCGATGTTTTTGAGCCGGAGGTTGGGCTTTGGCCGGGCCAGTTTGACTGTCTCCCCACGCACAATCCGCCTGCAGGATTACGGTCGCGATCTCGCCGCCGCGCGCAACCCGGATGGCCTCAGCTCCAGCGCTTGCCACCATGGTGCTGTCGGTTGCCCGGCGCACCCAATGGGAAATGGATCCCGCCACTCCGTCGAGATCGGCCTGCAGCGGCGCATCATGCTTGAGGTGATAACCAGCATGATCTCCAACAATGTTGACGATGCCGGAGTGGCCTTTGCGAGCGTTGTGCAGATTGGCCCAGCCATTGCCAAAGCCAGGCCCGAGATGAAGCAGGGTCCCGGCAACGTTGCCGCTCATCCGGGCATAACCGTCGGCGGCACCCGTCACCCCGCCTTCGAACAAGCAGAGGATACAGCGCATATCGGGATGGGTGTCGAGGGCTGCTACGAAGTGCATTTCGGACGTGCCCGGATTTGCAAAGCACACCGACACATCGGACGCCAGCATCGTTTTCACCAGCGCTTCTGCACCGTTCATGGATAGCCCCCTCTTGAATTCTCAAAGCAATTTGAAAGACATGAATGATCCTACCCATATCGGGCAATGCGTTCTCCGGGCAATCAAAAAATCCCCTTAGACGCAGTCACGGAGGAGCAAAACTGTTTCATCAGTCATGTTTCCAACACTGCACACAAGCTGCCGTGGTCTCATTCAGACAGTGCCGCGTGCGTTCGCGCGGTTTTTGTTTGACACAATTGAGGAAACGGTATCCATCGGAGCGCTCCATTCGGGACAGCGGATGCTCGTTCCCGATCGAACTGGATTGGCAGAGGAACGTGGTGTGACATACAGCCTTGGGGTCGATACGGGCGGAACCTATACCGACGCGGCCATCCTGCGCGGCGAAGAAGAGGTCATTGCCTCCGCAAAGGCGCTCACCACCCGGCACGACCTTGCAGTTGGTATTGGAGAGGCCGTCCGATCGGTGCTGGTGCAGGCGAAAATCGACCCTGCAGAGATTGAGCTCGCGTCCCTGTCCACCACCCTGGCCACCAATGCACTGGTCGAGGACCAGGGCGCGCGGGTGGCGCTCATCGCAATCGGATTTGACGCCAAGGATCTTGAGCAAGCCGGTTTGAGCGCGGCCCTGAAAGACGATCCTGTGCTGTTGCTGCGCGGCGGTCACAACCATGCCGGATCCGAAGTTGCCCCGCTCGATGACGCCGCGCTCTACGCATTTTTGGAAGATCTCGATCCAGGCGTGACGGCGCTTGCTGTTGCTGCGCGTTTTGCCACACGAAACCCGGCGCATGAAAACGCGGCTGCCCAAAAAATAGCAGAAATCGCGGGCCGGCCGGTGACGATGTCACACACGCTGTCCGCCAAGCTCAATGGACCCAAACGGGCGCTCACCGCGCTCCTCAATGCCCGCCTGATCGGCATGATCGACCGCCTGATTGGCCGGGCCCAGGATGCTCTTGTTCAGTTGGGCATTCATGCGCCACTGATGGTGGTGCGCGGCGATGGTGCCTTGATGTCGGCGACCGATGCCCGGACCCGGCCGATCGAAACAATCTTGAGCGGACCCGCAGCCTCGGTTGTCGGGGCCCATTGGCTGACCGGAGTTGATATGGCGCTGGTGTCCGATATCGGCGGAACCACGACGGACATTGCCCTGATCCGCAAAGGACGGCCGGCGATCGATCCTGATGGCGCGCAGGTGGGATCCTTCCGCACGATGGTTGAAGCCGTTGCCATGCGCACGATCGGCCTTGGCGGCGACAGCCAGGTCCATTTTCTCGACACGGGCCTGACCGGCGGCCTCCACCTTGGCCCGAAGCGCGTACTCCCCGTCTCCCTGATTGCTCATCTTGCTCCAGAGAAAGTGGTGCCGGTTCTGGAACAACAGGAACGTTCGGACTTCCCGGGCGAAGATGACGGCAGGTTTGTCCGGTGTGTCGGCGGTGCGATGGCCGAACAGGACCTGAACGCCCGTGAGAGCGAGCTGATGGAGCGTATTGGGGATGACATTCATCCTGTTTCTTCCATCGTTCGAAACCGCATGGAAAATGCCACGCTTGGACGCCTGATCGATCGCGGCATGGTGCAAGTGTCCGGGGTAACTCCCTCCGATGCAGCCCATGTCCTCGGACTACTGGATGCCTGGGATGCGGAGGCGGCGCGCCTTGCGCTTAAGAAGCTTGCGCGGCGCAGGCGCGGCGATGGCAAGGTGCTTGCGCCCAGCGCGGACGCCATGGCGCAGATGATAATTGACCAGCTGACGCAGCAGACCGTGGATGCGCTGCTCGAAGTGGCCTTTAGAGAGGAAGGTGGCTGGTTTCAGGACAACCCGCGCACCCTTGCACGCCATGAATTGTTGCAGGCTGGACTTTCCGGCCATGCCGGTTTCATCGATCTGCAAGCGCGGTTGAACGTGGAGGTGGTCGGCCTCGGCGCTTCGGCTCCGACTTACTATCCGGAAGTTGGCAGGCGCTTGCGGTGCCCGATGCTCTTGTCCCAGCATGCCGGGGTGGCCAATGCCATCGGCGCCGTCGTTGGACGCATAACCCTGCGCCGCAGCGGCACAGTCACATCACCGGCCGACGGACGCTGCAGAGTGCATCTGGAGACAGGACCGGAAGATTTTTCAGATACCGGAGCCGCTCTGGACCGGCTGGAAACCGTTCTTCGCGAAGAGGCCGAAAAGGCAGCCAAGGACGCCGGTGCCGTCGGCATCCAGGTCTCTGCGAAACGCGACGTGCGCTCGGTCGAGATCGAATCGCGGCCGATGTTCATCGAGGCGGAGATTGTCGTTGAAGCCAGCGGCCGGCCGCGCATGGCGGTTTAACTTTGACCGAAATAGGGGTGGGCCTGAAACTCATCCCTGCGCTTGATGACAAACAGCATCCCTCTCAATAGTCATCCTCGGCCTTGTGCCGAGGATCCATATTTTTCAATATTTTGTGGATGTTCGGAACAAGTCCGAACATGACGCCGTAGGGAACATTGGGGTGTATAACCAAACTACAGGGCGGACCTGACGCCCGCCCCGCTTAGTCATTTTTATTCCGCAGCTTCCGGCGTAACCTGTGCTGGTTCCGGCTCGGTCCATTTCAGGATCGGCTTGCGGGCTGCGCCTGTTTCGTCCAGACGGCGGCGCGGTGCGAGATATGGCGCTCCGGAAAAGCGCTGTGTTTCTCCGCGCTTGGCGCTCATGACCAGGTCACGCATGGTGGCAACGAACAGGTCAAGCGAGGCGCGGCTCTCCGATTCCGTCGGCTCTATCAGCATTGCGCCATGCACCACAAGCGGGAAATACATGGTCATCGGGTGATAGCCCTCGTCGATCATCGCCTTCGCGAAATCGAGCGTGGTGACGCCGGTGTCCTTCAGGAAGCTGTCGTCGAACAGAACCTCGTGCATGCAAGGACGCTCGCCAAACGGCAGGCTCATCAGATCCTGCAGACCGACACGGACATAGTTCGCGTTGAGGACCGCATCTTCAGAGGCCTGACGCAGGCCGTCCGAGCCGTGGCTCATCATGTAGCTGAGCGCGCGCACATACATGCCCATCTGGCCCTGGAACGCGGTCATGCGGCCAAACGGCTGTTCGCCGTCGTTCGTGGCAGCTTCCGTTTCAACCAGCTCCAAGCCATCGTCCGTCTTGCGGATGAACGGCAGCGGGGCAAACGGAGCCAGCTTGTCCGACAGGACCACCGGACCGGAGCCCGGACCACCACCGCCATGCGGCGTTGAGAAGGTCTTGTGCAGGTTGATGTGCATGGCATCAACGCCGAGATCCCCCGGACGGGCCTTGCCGACGATGGCGTTGAAGTTCGCGCCATCGCAATAGAAGAACCCGCCAGCCTCGTGGATCCGGTCGGCGATTTCCTTGATGTCCCGCTCGAACAGACCACAAGTGTTTGGGTTGGTCAGCATGATGCCGGCGATGTTGCCGGTATGCTCCGCGATCGTGGTCTTGAGCGCTTCAAGATCGACCGTTCCGTCGTCTTTGGCATCAATGGAGACAACCTTGTAGCCGAGCAGCGCGGCAGTTGCCGGGTTGGTGCCGTGAGCGCTTTCGGGAACCAGAACGATTTCAGGTCTCCGGCCGGCCGCAGTGTGCGCCGCCTTGATCGCCATCATGCCGCAGAGCTCACCATGGGCGCCGGCTTTTGGGCTCATGGCAACCGCATGGGTACCGGTGGAAACCATCAGCCAATGGGCCAGCTCGTCAATCAGCTCAATCGCGCCCGGGACGGATGACACCGGCTGAAGCGGGTGTACATCTGCAAAGCCCGGCAGGCGGGCCATCTTCTCGTTGAGGCGCGGGTTGTGCTTCATGGTGCACGAGCCGAGCGGATAAAGCCCGGCATCGATCGCATAGTTGTTGCGCGACAGGCGCACATAGTGGCGCATGGCTTCAGGTTCTGCGAGACCCGGCAGACCGATCTCGGCCCGACGGGCGTGCCCACCAAGCTCGAATTCCGGCAGATCGCCTTCGTCGAGATCAACGCCGCAGTTTTCCAAAGAGCCGACTTCAAAGATCAACGGCTCTTCCATGTCGAGGCCACGGTTTCCGGTGAAGGTTTTCGGACGGAACGTCTCGCCCGCATCTCCTGCCGCCGTCGGGCGTCCTTGCGTGTTCATGCTCATGCCAGCACCTCCTTCAGCGCATCGGCAAACGCCGCGCGGTCTTCATCCGTGTTGACTTCGGTGGAGGCCACCACCAGCAGGTTTTCCAGATCAGCCTTGCCCGGCTCCAGGCGGGAGACCGGCAGGCCGGCGAGAATGCCTTTTTCAGCAAGCGCTTCTACAACACCGTCAGCGGCCTTTGGCAAGCGGAGGGTGAATTCATTGAAGTAAGCCGAATTCAGCACGTCCACGCCAGATACGGCACCAAGCTGTTGCTTCAGCTTCACCGCGTTGCCGTGGTTGATCCGCGCCAATTGGGTCAGACCCTTTTGGCCGAGCAGCGACATGTGGATCGTAAAGGCGAGACAGCACAGACCGGAGTTGGTGCAGATGTTCGACGTGGCCTTGTCGCGGCGGATATGCTGCTCGCGGGTGGAGAGCGTCAGCACGAAGCCTCGCTTGCCTTCCGCATCAACGGTTTCACCACAGAGGCGTCCCGGCATTTGCCGGACGTATTTCTGGCGGGTGGCGAAAAGACCGACATATGGACCGCCGTAGTTCAGGCCGTTGCCGATGGACTGGCCTTCGCCAACCACGATGTCCGCGCCCTGCGTTCCAGGAGGCTCAATGAGGCCGAGCGACACCACTTCAGTAAAGACGGCGATCAACAGTGCCTTGTGCTGGTGCGCCTTTTCGGCAATCGGCTTCAGGTCGATCAGCTGGCCATAGAAAGACGGTGACTGAACCACCACACAGGAGGTCTCGTCGTCAATCTGGGACAGAATGTCTTCAGTTCCCATTGGATCGGCCGGCAGGCTGACGACCTGATCGCCCGCCATGTTGGAGAGGCCCTCGACCACGTCGCGGTACTGCGGATGCAGACCTCCGGACAAAACCGCCTTGTTCTTCTTCGTCACCCGGTGCGCCATCAACACGGCCTCGCCGGTGCCGGTGGAACCGTCATACATGGAAGCGTTGGCAACATCCATGGCGGTCAGCTTGGCAACCTGGGTCTGGAACTCGAACAGGTACTGCAGGGTGCCTTGGGTGATTTCGGGCTGATACGGCGTATAGGATGTCAGGAACTCCGAGCGCTGGATCAGATGATCGACAGTCGCCGGGACGTGGTGTTTGTAGGCGCCTGCGCCGACAAAAAACGGTACGGATCCAGCCGAGGTGTTTTTCGCGGCCATGGCGGAGAGCTTGCGCTCGACTTCCATTTCGCTGGCGCGTTTCGGCAGATCCAGAAGACCTTTGAACCGGACATCCTCTGGAATGTCGGTAAAGAGGTCATCAATCGAATTGACGCCGATGCGCGCGAGCATATCGCCGCGGTCGGTGTCGGTAAGTGGTAAATAGCGCATTGTCTGCGGCTCCAGATTTACGGTGCGACCGTGCGGACCGGTTCCGGGTCCACCACGATCTCACATTTGACCGAGTTTGCGATGAAGCAGACATCATGGGCCTTTTCGTGCAGATCCGTGATCCAGCTGGGATCGGGATCGCTGTCGGCGACCAACACGATTTCGGGCTTGAGCACCACCTTGGTGATGGCCATCTTGCCGCGGGCAATCCGGCTCATCTCGCCTTTTGCGCTGTCGCGGTAGCTGGCAACGACGTAACCGGCGCGCCGGGCAAGATCCAGAAACGACATCATGTGACACGACGAGATCGCTGCAACGAGCGCCTCTTCCGGGTCAACGGCTGCTTCAATCGAATAAGGCTGAGGCACAACGGTCGGCGAGGCGCTTGCCGGGATCTTCAGACCGCCGTCAAACTGCCAGATGTGGCCGCGCGAATATTTGTTGGCCGCGTAATCCCCGTCACACGCCCATTCGACCACCGCCGTGTAGTAATGCCCCGCCATGGATCAAAGGGTCTCGATGTAGGCCTTGTAGGCCGCTTCATCCATCAGGTCGGCGAGCTGGCCTTCATTGCCAACGCTCATCTTGATGAACCAGGCTGCGCCTTCCGGATCTTCGTTGACCTTGGCGGGTTCATCAGCCAGCACGTCATTGGCTGCGGTGACCTCGCCGTCGATCGGCGCGTAGACTTCACTGGCAGCTTTCACAGATTCCACAACCGCGGCTTCATCGCCTTGGGACAGGGCCTTGCCGGTTTCCGGCAGTTCCACGTAGACAACATCGCCGAGCTGTTCCTGCGCATAGGCCGTGATGCCGATGGTGGCGGTGCCGCCCTCGACGGAGATCCACTCGTGATCTTTTGAGTAATAAGTCGTCATGTTTTGCGTCCGTTCTCTGGAAAAAAGTCAGGCTTTTGGTTTTCGGTAATAGCGGTTGGGCACGAAAGGCATAGCTGAGACCGTGGCCGGCAAACGGCGGTTGCGGACGATCAGCTCCAGCTGTGTTCCCTCGCTTGCGTGTTCGGCGGGGACATAGCCCATGGCAATCGGCGCCCCGACAGTCGGAGCAAAACCGCCGGAGGTCAGAATGCCTATGGCATCCCCACCAGGCAGAGCGATTTCCGCGCCCTCACGTGCCGGGGCTTTACCGTCCAGCCGCAGGCCGACGCGAATGCGGTCTGTTCCCTCGGCCAATTCTTTTTGGATGCGGTCCGCAGCCGGGAACCCGCCTTCTTCGCGGCGCCGCTTTTGCATGCAAAAGGTGATGTTGCCTTCAACTGGCGACGTGGTTTCGTCGATGTCGTGGCCATAAAGGCAAAGTCCGGCCTCCAGACGCAGGCTGTCGCGGGCCCCAAGGCCGATCGCTTCGACCCGGTCTTCTGCCAAAAGCGCGCGGGCAATAGCCTCGGCTGCTCCTGCAGGCACCGACATCTCGACACCGTCTTCCCCGGTGTATCCGGCGCGCGCGATGTGGCACGCAATGCCATCAAATTCCATGGGAGCTGCGGACATGAAGCCAAGTTCGGCCGCAGCCGGGGCATGGGCTGCAACCGCCGCAACAGCTTCCGGGCCCTGCACTGCGATCAAAGCGCGGTCATCGACCACTTCGAGTTTGACCGTTTCCGGCAGCTTGGCGCGCAGGTGCGCGTAGTCGACATCCTTGCGCGCAGCATTGACCACCAGCAGGAGACGGCCGTCATCGTTCGGATCGAGCGGACGGGTGACCATCAGATCGTCAATGATGCCGCCGTCTTCGTTCAACAGGACCGTGTAGCGCTGACGGCCATGACCAAGTTCAACGAAGTTGGACGGTGTCAAAGCTTCCAGTGCTTTGGCGGTGGTTTCGTGATCCGGACCGATAAGCACCGCCTGGCCCATGTGCGACACATCAAACAAACCCGCTTTCGCGCGCGTATGCTGGTGCTCGCCCATAATGCCCAGCTTGTACTGGACGGGCATGGAGTAGCCGGCAAACGGCACCATTTTGCCGCCCAGCTCGATATGAAGGTCGTGAAGAGGCGTTTGTTTCAGATCTTCGTCTGCAACGGTTTCCGCCATGAACGGTCCTCGCGTTAGGGGTTGCGCAGTCCCGAACCTCGCCGCGAACGGTTTCGATTCGTCTGCACCCCCTCTGTCCGAGTACCTGAGAGATTTCCCAGCCAAACCAAACCGGCCTGGTGGTTACTCCTTCGGTGAGCAGTCCGCGCATGTGTTGGCGCAGATCACTGCTTTCCAGAGCGTTGAAGCCTTTGCGGTCCTTTTGCCTGAGAGTTTCCGGGGCGGTTGCTCCTTCGGCGCCAGGATCTTCTCACCTGGCCTCTCCCGCAGTGGCATTTCGTGCCAAAGACACGATCATCAGGGAACGACCCCAATTTCGCCGCGATTGTGAGTGGCCGACACCACCTTGTCAATATGCGGCAATCAAACTGTTCAATTGCGAAAGCCAGATGCCAATAGGGATGGCCCTCAGACCCCTGACTTAGCGCCGGCGCCCTTCGTCAAAACCAAACTGGATTTTGCTGCCCTGGTTCATCGGAATGACGAATTTCTCATCCACATAGGTCCATTGTTGCCCGCGGCCACCGGCTTCAATGGAAACCGGGATCTGGATCACTTCAGAAACCAGCGGTTTTTGATCCGCATCGGAAGACGCCGGGATCGTGACACGCAGCGGAAGTACAACATCACCGCCTCTCCACGCCGGTCCGGGGGTCACGTCACCGGTAAAGCCGAGCTTCAAACGGCGCTGGCCATCGGCTTCTTGGGAACAGCTGACCGCCGAGTCCTCCACCAGAGCCTGGTAGATCAGGCCGTCGCGTTCCCCGTCCTTGCCCCTTACAAACTCACGGATCAGGTGTGAATTTGTTTTCATCTGCAGCGGCGGGCACGGCACTGGTGGTGCAAATGTCTCGCGGGAGACCTGAACCGGTTCGGCACCGCCCGAAATCACGTTCTCCGCGATATCTCCGGTTGCGCCGCATCCTGTCAGAAAAGCGGCACATAATGCGACCGAAACCGTGGTCTTGCTGTTGACATGAGACAGTGCTTGGAACGCCTTGAACATCGTGGACCTGTTGAAAACTATGTATTTGGCGCAGCTTCATAGCAGTTGACCGGCCACTTGGCGAGATGGCGGTGGGTATTTGTTGGCCCTGCACCTATATCAGAAAGCACGCCAACCGGGTTGACAGAACAGCGTCACAAGCCCTTATTGCGCCAAAGCAGGCTTTTAAATGAGCACCATGACACAGACCGCGATAAATAAACCATCTCTGGTGATCAAGCTGTGCGCCCCGCGAGGGTTTTGCGCAGGTGTTGACCGGGCGATTCAGATTGTCGAACTGGCCCTTCAAAAGTACGGCCAGCCCGTTTATGTCCGCCATGAGATCGTGCACAACAAATATGTCGTGGACGGACTGAAAGCCAAAGGCGCGGTTTTTGTTGAAGAGCTGGATGAGATCCCGGCGGAGCACGCCGAGCGCCCAGTGATTTTTTCTGCTCACGGCGTGCCGAAATCCGTGCCTGCCGACGCCCAGCAACGCAACATGTTTTACCTGGATGCGACCTGCCCTCTGGTGTCCAAGGTGCACAAGGAAGCGGAGATCCATTTCCGGCGTGAGCGCGACATTCTCCTGATTGGCCACGCCGGGCACCCGGAAGTGATCGGCACGATGGGACAGCTCCCGGAAGGCACAGTTACACTGATCGAGACCGAAGACGACGCACGGCGGTTCGAACGCGAGAGCAGCGACCGCCCGCTCGCCTACATCACGCAGACCACGTTGTCCGTTGATGATACCGCAGGGATTGTCTCCGTCCTTCAGGACCGGTTTCCGGACATTGTTGCCCCGCACAAGGAAGACATCTGCTACGCCACCACCAACCGCCAGGAGGCGGTGAAACATGTGGCCCCGGGTGTTGAGGCCATGATTGTGGTAGGCGCGCCCAATTCATCAAACTCGCAACGGCTGCGGGAAGTCGCCGAGCGGGAAGGCTGCCGGGTTGCGGTCCTTTTACAACGGGCTGATGAGATCAACTGGGCAGATTTTGAGGGCGTTACCAGCCTTGGCCTGACAGCTGGAGCCTCTGCGCCTGAAACACTGGTTGAAGAGATCATTAGCGCGTTTGACGCGCGTTTCGACGTCACTGTCGAGATCGTACGGACGGCCGAAGAGACCATCGCCTTCAACCTGCCGCGCGAACTGCGGGACATGCCCGCCCAAACTGAAAAAGCCACCGGATAACAAGAATGGCCGTTTATACGGAAGTCAGCGATGAAGAGCTGAACGCCTTCATCGCACAGTATGATGTCGGACAGCTTCTGTCCTACAAGGGCATCGCTGAAGGCGTTGAAAACAGCAACTATCTCGTTCAGACCGACACGGCCTATTTCATCCTCACCCTCTATGAAAAGCGGGTGAACCCTGACGACCTGCCTTTCTTTTTGAAGCTCAAGGAACACCTGGCCGGCAAGGGTCTGTCCTGCCCCACTCCGGTCGCTTCGCGAGACGGAGAGCTTCTTGGCACGCTTGCCGGACGGCCTGCGGCCCTCGTCACGTTTCTTCAAGGAATGTCGGTCAAGCGGCCGCGTCCGGAACACTGCGAGGAACTCGGCAAGGCCATGGCTGCCATGCACTTGGCAGGGGCCGATTATGAACTGACCCGCAAGAATGCACTGGACCTGAACGGTTGGCGGCCGCTGTTTGAACAAAGCCAAAACCGCTGCGACACCGTTCATCCGGGACTGGGCGCAGAGATCACCACTGAGCTGGACTTCCTTGAGAAAAACTGGCCGAAGGATCTCCCAGCCGGCGTTATCCATGCTGATCTCTTCACGGACAATGTGTTCTTCCTGAACGACCGCCTGTCCGGCCTTATCGACTTTTATTTCGCGTGCAATGACGCCCTCGCCTACGACATCGCCATCTGCCTCAACGCTTGGTGTTTTGAGCAGGATCTGGCATTCAATGTCACCAAGGCCAAGGCCATGCTCAAAGGGTACACATCCGTGCGTCCGCTGACGGATGCCGAGTTTGACGCATTGCCCGTGCTTTGCCGCGGAGCTGCGCTGCGATTCCTGCTGACACGTCTTTATGATTGGCTGAGTGTTCCTGAAGGCGCGCTTGTCACCCCGAAGGACCCGATGGAATACCTGAAAAAACTGCGGTTCCACCAAACCGTCGACAGCGCCAACGCATACGGGCTGGAAGGATGAGCCAGGAAAATCGCGTGACGATTTACACGGATGGTGCCTGTTCTGGAAATCCCGGCCCGGGCGGCTGGGGTGTGATCATGCGCTTCGGCGAACACGAGCGTGAACTGAAGGGCGGCGAGGCCGAGACCACCAACAACCGCATGGAACTGACAGCGGCGATCGAAGCGCTGAACGCCCTGAAGCGCCCCTGTGCCGTCGATCTTTATACCGACAGCACATATGTGCGCAGCGGTATCAGCGAGTGGATGTACGGCTGGAAGCGGAAGAACTGGAAGACGGCCGCGAACAAGCCCGTCAAGAATGCGGATTTGTGGCAGGCTTTGGACGCAGCCCGCGACCGCCATGATGTCACCTGGCACTGGGTCAAAGGCCATGCGGGCCACCCGGACAACGAGCGCGCAGACGAATTGGCGCGCGGCGGTATGGAACCGTTTAAGAAAAACGTTTAAGCACACAGCGTCGCTGCCAACGAGCAAGGATTTCGGGTGATCGATTCGCTGCAGACCGCTCCGGTTTTATCCGGAGTTGAGGCCCCGGAGACGGCTGGCCTCGTGCTTATCATGGCCAACCCGACATCGGGCGGCTACAACAGCAAAAAATTGCAGGATGTCAAAGGCCATCTCGAAGCTGCCGGCTGCCGGGTTGATCTGCGTTTGACAACCCATGCCGGTGAGATCGGCGAGGTGTGTGCCGCACCGGGATTGGCTGCGGAGACGTTGATCATTGCCGGTGGCGACGGATCGGTCAACGAAGCCCTCACGGGTTTGCAGCACAAAAAACGCGTCCCCAACCTGGCGATCATCCCCTTTGGGACCGCGAACGTTCTGGCACTCGAGCTTGGCCTGCCGAAAGGCGCTAAAGAGATTGCCCGAATGATCCTGAACAAGCGCACCAAACCGCTGCACTATGGTCTGGCCAATGATCGTCCGTTTGTTCTGATGGCATCGGCCGGATTTGACGCAGAAGTCGTCCACGCGGTCCCGCTGGACCTGAAGCGGCGCTTGAAGAAATTTGCCTATGTGATTACCGCGATCCGGATCGGACTGACACGCAAAGCGACGCCATTGACGATCTCCCTGGATGGCGCTGCGCCGGTTGACGGGCGCTTTGCTGTTGCCAGCAATGCCCGGCATTACGGCGGCCCGTTTGTCATCTGCCCAGGCGGAGCGACAGATCCCGGTTTGCATATGCTGATATTGGAGCGCGACGACCCCTGGTCCTCGATCCGATATAGCATCGCGTTGATGCTGGGCCGGATCTCCAAAGCCAAGGGCGCGACTGTTCAAGCCTTCCAGGAAGCGGTTATTTCCAGTCCGGAACCAGTTGCCGCGCAAGTGGATGGTGATCCATTCGCGGTCACCCCACTGCACATCCGGGCCGCGGCAAATTCTGTTCCGATTCTTGTTCCCTAACGGCTGAGGCAGTTTATGCCGAAGCGGCTTCTGCCACCGGCATTTTCCGCAGCATCTTCGTGGCCTCTGCAGCTGATACGGCCTCGCCGAAATAGAACCCTTGTGCGTATTGGCAGCCAAGCTGGAACAGCTCCAGCGCATCGTTTTCGCTCTCCGCGCCCTCGGCGACCACGGACATGCCGAGATCGTGACCCATGGCGACGATCGTGCGCAACAGCACCGGACGCGCGGCAGACCCATCGGGTTTGACGAAGGCCTGATCGATCTTGATCGTGTCGAATGGGAACCGCTGCAGATAGGACAACGAGGAGTGCCCCGTGCCAAAATCGTCCAGCGACAGGCCGGCCCCCAGGCTGCGCAACCGCTCCAGAACCTTTGCCGAATACTCCGGGTTGGACATGACGAGGGATTCCGTCAGCTCCAGCTTCAGCGTCCCGACTTCCAGCGAGTTCCGGGACAGGATCGCCTTCACATCATTGATCAGGTCCTGCTTCAAAAGCTGCCGGGACGACAGGTTGACGGACGCGAACAAAGGCCGTGGCATTGGAAATTCGCGCTGCCAGAACGCCAGCTGACTGGCGCCCTTGTCGAGCATGTACATGCCAAGGTCGTTGATCAGACCCGATTGCTCCGCAATTGGAATAAACTCGGCTGGTGAAATCTTGCCGCGCTTCGGATGGTTCCAGCGCGCCAGCACCTCAAATCCGGCAATCGCCTGGTCTTCCAGTCGAATGATCGGCTGGAAGAAGACACCAAGCGTCTCCTTTTTAATGGCGTCGCGCAGATCTGCTTCCAGGTCGACAATGTTCTTGCCGAGCGGACGCAGGATCGGCCGGTAAACTTCCTGGCGGTCACCACCGAGGCGCTTGGCGTGATTCAAAGCGATTTCGGCGTTGGTCAGCATGTCTTCTACCGCCTGCTTGCCGCCCTCAAAGAAGGAAATGCCAACAGAGCAGGTCAGGAAGATTTCGCGGTCGCTAAATGTGATGGGCGCGCGCACAGCCTTGCGTAGCGCATCGGCCAAGGCAACGATCCGGTCCGGCTCATTCTCTGACAAGAGCACCAGACCGTACTGGTCGCTGGACAAGCGCCCCAACGTGTCCTGCTGGCCGATGAGGCGGCCTAGACGCCGTGCGACGGTCAACAAAATGCTGTCGCCGGCGGACAGGCCAATGCTGTCATTGACCTGCTTGAAGCGGTCCAGATTGATGACAAGTACGGTCGGCTTGGTTGTCTCTTCCGCCTGAGCCCGCACCACGCTGGTGTGCAATCGGTCGACAAACAATTCCCGGTTTGGAAGGCCGGTCAGATTGTCGTGGACTGCATCGTGCAACAGGCGTTCTTCGGCGGTGCGCTCTTCGGTGACATCGAGCATCGTGCCGACACAGCGGATGACCTCGCCATCAGCCCCCACAATTGGCCGGGCGCGCAGGCGGAACCACCGGAAATGACCGTCCTCAGAACGCAAACGGAAGGTTTGCTGGATCTTGCCGCGGCGCTGATCAATCACCGCATCGAGCGTCGCCCGGAACCTGTCCCTGTCTTGCGGGTGCAAGATCTCCAGCCAATCCCGCGCAGGTCCCTCCAAGGTGCCGTGCTTGAGATTCAAAAGATCTTCGACTTCGTTGCCCGTGTAGATCTTATCGCGGTCGATGTCCCAATCCCAGATGATGTCTCCAGCACCGGTGAGCGCCAGCGCCTTGCGCTCGACATCAGAGATGAGCCCTTGAGCAATTGCACCACCTGCAAAGGCATGCTGCATGACCGTGAAACCGATCAGCAGAACAATCAGAACCAGTCCACCACCCAGCGCCGGCTGGACGATGTCGTTTGACAGACGGCCCGTCACCGTCATGGCCGCACCAATCAGCCAGGCAATCAGCAAACACCACGTCGGGATCAACAGGATCGCGCGGTCATAGTGTTGATACGCCAGCACAGCGATTGTGACGAACCCCAGAATACCGATGATACCCAGAGACAGACGGGCAATACCGGCTGCAATTGATGGATCCCACACCGCAACACCAAGCAGCCCCAATAGAAGGATCAGGGTCGTCAGTGCTAGATGGGAATAGTGAATGTTCCAGCGGTTCAGGTTCAAATAGGCATAGAGAAAGATGATCAGGCTGGCGGCCAGCATGACTTCCGCAGAGGCCCGGGCCAGCTGGCTGCTGCCGCCTTCCAGCTTGAAGACCATGCCCCAGAAGCCGAAATCAATGCAGAGATAAGCGAGGACCGACCACGCCAGAGCCGCCGTCGCCGGGAACATGACCGTGCCCTTGACCACGAACAAGATCGTCAGGAAGAGGGCGAGCAGGCCCGAGATACCAAGAATGATGCCGCGGTACAACGAATAGGCGTTGACCGTTTCCTTGTAGACATCCGGTTCCCAAACCCGGATCTCCGGCAAGTTCGGCGTTGTCAGTTCAGCCACGAAGGTGACTACAGAACCGGGGTCCAAAGTGACCAGGAAGACATCGGCTTCGAGGCTTTTCTGGCGGGACGGCGCGATCCCCTGGCTCGGGGTAATGCTGGCAATCCGTGAGGACCCGAGATCCGGCCAGAAGAGATCAGACCCCACAAACTTGTAGTTTGGCGCAACGATCAGGCGGTCGACCTGTTCATCACTGGTGTTGGCAAGTGCGAAGACAGCCCAGTTGGTGTTTTCCCCGCTGCGCGATGGCACTTCGATCCGCCGGACAATTCCGTCTGCACCCGGCGCGGTTGACACCTGCAAACGGGTTCCGGCGTCCCTGTGCATATCAATCGCATTGGTGATGTCCAGCGCCTCGATATCCAGGGGCACAGAAATCGGCTCGAGCGCACGGGCGGCCTGCGGTGCAACGATAAGCATCATTGCGGCGACCACTAAAATGGCGCTTCGGATCAGATTGATAATATGGACCGGCACAGAAATCGACATGGGGCGAAGAACTACCGGTTTGGAGCACATGTCACAAGAAGTCTTTCAAAATTCCTTCGACGAGCGGCGACACCGCATCCGGACGCGCCGCGTGGTCTTCCGCCAAACAGGAGAGCAAAAGATGGTCCTGCCAAGTTCCGTTTATTAACAGATAGTTACGTGCATATCCTTCCCGGTTGAACCCCGCCTTTTCCAAAAGACGGATGGACGGGGTGTTGGTTGGAATGCAGGCAGCCTCAATACGATGAAGGTTCAGAACGTCGAAACAAAACGGCAAGAACATGGCGACAGCCGCCGACATGTGCCCTTTGCCCGCGTGCCGCTCGCCCATCCAGTAGCCAAGCGTTGCCGACTGGCTGACCCCGCGGCGGATGTTGCTGAGCGTCAGTCCACCCAGCAAGTCGTCATTGCGCGCGTTGAAAAGGAGGAATGTCAGGCTGCGCCCTTCCTTGCGATCGCGCGCATAGCGGCGCAGGCGGCGGCGGAAACCGGATTTGGACAGATCATCAGACGGCCACAACGGCTCCCAAGGCGTCAAAAAGGCCCGGCTATCGCTGCGAAGCAAGCACCAGGCCTTGAAGTCGCTCATGATCGGGGGGCGCAGATAATGCGCGCCGGCTTCTATGAGAAGCTCGGCGTCGGGAGGCGGACCTGGGCGAAGGAGAGACATGCCGGTCCTCGCCCTATTACATTGATGCAGCCTGCCGGACCGGCGCCTGCTGAAGCCGCGCCGCCAGCTCTTCGGCAGTCATGATGCCGTTGATCGGGCCGATTGCCGTCAATGTCGGCGTTGTGCCGACGAAGGTGTTGTAAGCTGCCTCGCGAATGTCTGCTGCGGTGACGGCCTCGATCTTGGCCGAAATCTCATCCGGAGCCAGAACCCGGCCGTGCACCAGGATCTGGCGGGCAATCTGACCGGCCCGGGCCGCCGGGCTTTCCAGAGCCATCATCAAACCGGCACGGATCTGTGCCCGGGAGCGCGCCACTTCGTCCTCGGTGATCGTATGGGCGGCAGACACCAGCTCATCTGCAATCATCGGCATCAGGGCGCCGAGGTCCTCGTGACTCGTTGCGGCATGAATACCGAACAGCCCCGTGTCGGAAAACGCCCAGTGGAAGCTGTAAATCGCGTAGCACAGGCCATGTTTTTCACGAATTTCCTGGAACAGGCGCGACGACATGCCCCCGCCCAACACAGACGCCAGGATCTGGATGGCGTAGTAGTCCTTGGCCTTATAAGGGCGGCCCTCAAAGCCGATCAGGACCTGCGCTTCCATTAGGTCCTTGTTAAGAAGCTTTTCACCACCTGAATACCGGGCATCAGGATCCGGGGCGGCCGGTTCGCTGTTGATGGCACCAAACTTTTGGCGAGCGAGTGAAACAAGCTCATCATGGTCCACCGCGCCGGCAGCCGACAGGACCATGTCCGGTGCCCGGTAGCGGCTTGCCAAATAGTCGTTGAGACTGTCGCGGCCGAAGCCTTGCACGGTTTCCGGTGTGCCCAGGATCGGACGGCCAATTGCCTGTTCCGGCCAGGCTGTCGCCTGGAACAGATCAAATGCCTGGTCTTCCGGAGCATCATTGGATGCACCGATCTCCTGCAGGATAACGTGTTGCTCGCGCACGAGCTCTTCAGCCTCAAAGGTCGAGTTCTGCAGAATGTCCGCCAATATATCGACGGCAAGCGGAAGGTCTTCCGCCAGGATCCGCGCATAGTAGTTTGTGTGTTCAATGCTCGTAGACGCGTTCAGTTCGCCGCCAACAGCCTCGATTTCTTCCGCAATTCCGCGTGCCGACCGGCTCTTCGTTCCCTTGAACGCCATGTGTTCAAGAAGATGCGTTATGCCGTTTTGATCCGCGCTTTCTGCTCGTGATCCGGTGCGGACCCAGACACCAAGTGCTGCCGTCTTCAGGTGTGGCATCTGGTCGGTGACAACGGTCAGGCCATTTTCGAGAACTGTTGTTTCTACTTTCATTCAGTTACACCCCTGCCCCCACGGCACGGGCGTGATTTTCAATATATTGTTCGACCGCGCCCTGCTCGGCCGCCAGAACCTGCTGGCGCTCCTCGGCAAACATCATGTCTTTCAGATTTTCCGGAAGATCCGGACGGACGCCGCTTGCTGCTTCGACAGCATCCGGGAACTTGGCCGGATGGGCGGTGCCCAAGACAACCATCGGCGTTTCACCGTTCGAGTGCGCTTTGGCAACATGCACACCGATTGCCGTGTGCGGATCCAGCAGATAACCCGCCTGTTTCCAGAGCTCAGCAATGGTTGCCGAGGTCGCCTCTTCATCACACCGGCCGGCGGCGAAATGCTGACGCATCTCAGCGAGAGGCCCGTCTTCGATCGTAAAGCTGCCGGACTGGTTCAGCTGGTTCATCATCCGGCGTACCACATCTCCGTCACGTCCGTTCACCTCTGAGAGCAGACGCTCAAAGTTGGACGACACCTGGATGTCCATCGACGGAGAAATCGTCGGGTGAACACCCTTTTTCTCATAGCGTCCCGTCTCGAGCGTGCGGGCCAGGATGTCGTTGACGTTGGTTGCCACCACCAGCTTGTCGACCGGCAGGCCCATTTTCATGGCGGCATAGCCGGCGAAGATGTCCCCGAAGTTGCCGGTCGGCACGGTGAAAGACACTTTGCGATGCGGTGCGCCCAGTGCGGCACCAGCCACGAAGTAGTAGACGATCTGAGCCAAAATACGCGCCCAGTTGATCGAGTTGACCCCGGACAGGGCCACGCGGTCGCGGAAATTGAAATGGTTGAACATGCCTTTGACGATTGCCTGGCAGTCATCAAAGTTGCCGGTCAAGGCCAAGGCGTGCACGTTCGCTTCAGTCGGCGTTGTCATCTGACGGCGTTGAACGTTTGACACCCGGCCATCCGGGAAGAGGATGAAAATGTCTGTCCGGTCCCGGCCGCGGAAGGCTTCGATTGCCGCCCCGCCGGTGTCACCCGAGGTTGCCCCGACGATGGTTGCGCGCAAGCCCCGCTGCGTCAGCACATAATCCATCATCCGGCCAAGCAGCTGCATGGCGACATCCTTGAACGCCAGGGTCGGACCATGGAAAAGCTCAAGGATAAATGTGTTGGAGCCTGTCTGAACTAAGGGCGTGACCGCCGGGTGCCGGAAACCGGAATAGGATTCCGCGATCATGGACTTCAGGTCCGCATCCGGGATGGCCCCGTCGACAAACGGGCTGATCACCGCAAACGCAACATCCTCATAGGATTTCCCTGCGAAAGAAGCGATGGTCTCAGCATCGAACTGCGGCCATGTTTCTGGAAGATAAAGACCGCCATCGCGGGCAAGTCCCTGGAGCAAAACGTCCGAAAACTCCAATACAGGTGCATCACCGCGCGTACTGCTGTATTTCACCGCGTCACTTCCTCTAGTGTTTCCAGCCGGGTTAGAGGCATCAGAGCCCTTTTCTGACCGTAAGCCTCAACCCTACCCGAATTTTGTCAACTTTGGAACAAAGCAAGCCAGTCTAGCGACTTACGCGCCATCCTAATCGGACGCAAGCCACAGGTCGGTAAAAAAGTGTCCGATTTCCGGCAATCCTGCTGACCGGTGACGCCTTAGGCGTGTCCGGCGTCTGAAAACAACATGGCTGGATCAATCCCGAGACTGCCGAGGGCCCGGTGCCATTTTTGTTCCGAATTCGCATCAAACAGGATGTCTCGATCCGCCGGGGCAGTCAGCCACCCATTTGACTGGATTTCATTTTCCAGCTGACCGGGGGCCCAGCCAGCATAACCGAGCGCAAGCATCGCCTGCCGCGGCCCGGTGCCTTCGGCCAAGGCTCTCAAAATCTCCAGCGTCGCTGTCAGGCAGATCCCGTTGTCGATCGCAAGGGTCGATTGATTGAGCTGAAAGTCATCGCTGTGCAGGACGAAGCCGCGCTCAACCTCAACCGGTCCGCCCTTATGAACGCTCATGCCCCGCACCTGAGATGGCAAGCGGATCGCATCATCGTCATTCACGATGTCCAGTTGGATCAGCAACTCTTCAAGAGACAGATGTTTTGCCACCTGATTGACGATCAGGCCCATCGCGCCTTGTTCGGAGTGAGAGCACACATAGATGACCGAATGCTCGAAGCGGCTGTCCGCCATGCTGGGCATGGCGATCAGGAATTGACCCTCCAGGGTGTCTGCTGCTCCGATTTCGGACATACGCACCTCGTTACTGTTCAACGCCCACCGCCTTCATTCCTCAGCATAGCCCCAATAGGACTTCATGTTAATGACTGATTGAGTCGCATGCTCACAATCGCGTCACGAGGATATGACCATTCGAGCGTTGTGCGATGCTGACGCGCCTTCTGCTTTGGTGTAGCTGTTAGTCCATGAAATCAGCACTGGCACTCGTCTTTCTTCTGGCAACCACACTCCCAACCGCAGCTTTTGCTGCGGCCAGTGAATGGGTCACCGTCAAAGGTGGTGCCGTTCGGTTGATCACGGCAGGACCACCTGAAAACGGCACTTACTGGGCGGGACTGGAGTTTCAACTGGAACCAGGCTGGCACACCTATTGGCGCTATCCGGGCGAAGCTGGCATACCGCCGCAAATAACCTGGACGAACACGTCCAACATACAGGACAAAGAAGTTCTTTACCCGGTTCCGGAGCGATACAGCGATGGGTTCTCAGACTCCATCGTCTACCACGACGGCATTATCCTGCCGCTAAAGATCTCGCCGGAAGATGCCTCCAAGCCCGCGCAGATTTCGCTGGAGCTATTTTTTGGCGTTTGCAAGGACATTTGCGTGCCGGGAGAAGCCACTTTGTCCCTTCAACTTGAACCGGATGCCCGACCGGATAGCCTCTCTGCGAAACTGATCAAACGCGATTTGCAGGCCGTGCCCGGCATCGCCCCAACTGGCGGGCTGAATATCGTCTCTGTCATGCTTGTTGAAAGCGATGGCAAGCGTTTGAGGATCGAAGCTGAAACCGGATCAGCGGGCACTCCGGACCTTTTTGCGGCGGGGCCTGAAGGCTCTTACATCGCTTTGCCGAAACTGGCCGAAGGTGAAACAGGTAATCCCGTTTGGCACTTGTCGACAAAGGGCCTGAAAACAACCGCTTCCGATACGAGCCTGCGCCTGGTTCTGTCCGACGGCGAAAACGCGCTGGAACACCTCGCACCGATCCAACCGGATTGGTTGAACTAACTTCTTTCGCAAAGATTTCTCGGCTCTCCCTCGACGGTCCGCTTTGGAAGCCCTATCTCTCCAGCGGGCTGCGGAATAAATGGCAGCAGTTTTTTAACAAGGGGATTTAGACATGACACTCAAGGTGGGCGACAAGCTGCCGGATGCAACATTCAAGACCATGACTTCCGATGGTCCTGGTGAAATTTCAACAGCAGACCTGACGTCCGGCAAAACAGTTGTCCTGTTTGGTGTTCCAGGTGCCTTTACGCCGACGTGCCACATGAACCACCTGCCCGGCTTTGTCGAGCATGCCGATACACTGAAATCCAAAGGTGTCGATGCGATCGCTGTCGTTTCCGTCAACGACGTGTTTGTCATGGACGCGTGGCAGAAAGCCTCCAATGCTAATGCGATCACTTTTCTCGCTGACACCGGGGCAGAGTTTGTCGAAGCAGCCGGTCTCGGCCTTGGCCCGGCACCGATCTTTGGGCACCTGCGGTCCCAGCGGTTTGCTCTGATTGCAAAAGACGGTGAAGTCAGCTTCATCGCCGTCGAAGACAGCCCGGGCGATGCGACCAAGACTGGCGCCGCAGCAATCCTGGAAGCGCTCTAATCCACGTTCGCTGAATGCTCCTGCTTACGCGGCCACAATACGGCGGCCGCGTAAGCCAGGAAAACCCCAACGAGGGTTGCTGCAAGACCAAACCAGGTCAGCGCATATCCCAAATGATCGTTCTTGAAACGCACAAGGGTTTCACCGGCCTGAGGTAAACCACCTTCCGGCGTATGCATGGCTTCCAGGTCGATGCTGTAGGGCGCAAGGTTTCCGCCGACGTTCATTGCCTCCGCCATGGCATCTGTATCACGGGCAAACCAGAGTTTTGCATTAAGGTCCGGCGCCGGCGTGGTCCAGACAGGTGTCTCACTCAGCCGTAAAAGACCAACAAAAGACTGGTCTCCTGGTGGCGGAGTGAGGGCTTCACGCTTAATATCGTCCGGAACGCCGTCGGGCAAAAAACCCCGGTTGATCAAGACCGTCCATCCCTCTGCCGTTTCGAATGGACTGTAGACGAGTTCGCCCGGCCCGCCATACGTGCCGACCGGATCGGTGAGCGAAATGTAGTAGAAAACGGTTTGGTCCAGGAAACGGCCCGTGACCGAGACCCGGCGGTAATCATCCTCATCACTGAGCCCCTCCCAATCGGCTAAGCCGGGCGCGGCCACAGGAGCCGATTTCAAACCGGTTTCAACTTGTTCTATCAGCGTTTCTTTTTCAGCCAACCGCCGAACTTGCCAGAAACCAAGATTCAACAGGATCGCCAATCCAATCAAAGCAGCAACGGCAGGAATGATGAGTTTACGGGCGCGGCCCATTGGCAAGTTTCTTTCTTAAAACTGGTCGGTTTGATCGCCATCGGTGTCCAGACGGCCTTCTTCTGCCTTATGCCGGTATTGCACGGCAATCATCAAGCCTTTCAAGGGGCGCAAAATGCCACCCGCAAGCACAACGGTCAGGGGCAGCCAAAGGATCAGATGAACCCATACGGGAGGTTGAAATGACAATTCAACAAAGAGCACCAGGCCGACGACGATGAACCCGACAATCATGATGACAAAGACGGCTGGCCCGTCCCCGCTGTCGGCAAAACTGTAATCGAGCCCGCAGGTGGAGCACGACCCTTTCACGCTCAAGAACCCGTCGAACAATTTTCCCTGGCCGCAACGCGGGCATGCGCCTGATAGTCCGGCTGTGACCGGGTTGACCGGTGGGAAATGTGCCTTGTCTTCCATCTTTTGGCTCCGAGGGCCGGATTTGAAAAACGCCCGGTCGGATGATCCGCCGGGCGCTTGTATTCTAGTGTTCGTTAAGAACGTTTTCCGGCTTATTCGCCCCAGATGTAGATGGCGACAAACAGGAACAGCCAGACAACGTCAACGAAGTGCCAGTACCAGGCTGCTGCTTCGAAACCGAAGTGCTGCTCTTTGGTGAAGTGGCCAGCAAGGGCACGGAACAGGCAAACCGCAAGGAAGATCGTTCCGACAACGACATGGAAGCCATGGAAGCCTGTCGCCATGTAGAAGGTTGCGCCGTAGATGTTGCCGCTGAAGCCAAAGGCTGCGTGGGTGTACTCGTAGATCTGGCAGATGGTGAAGAGAACACCGAGCAGAACAGTCAGTGTCAGACCCCACTTCAGACCTTCACGGTCATCGTGCAGAAGCGCATGGTGTGCCCAGGTAACGGTGGTACCGGATGCAAGCAGGATCAGCGTGTTGAGCAGCGGAAGGTGCCACGGATCAAACGTCTCGATGCCTTCCGGTGGCCAGACACCACCCGTTGCCTCAGCACGGGCAAAGTTGATTGCTTCGCCAGCAAACAGGGCTGCATCAAAGTATGCCCAGAACCAGGCAACGAAGAACATCACTTCGGATGCGATGAACAGGATCATGCCGTAACGCAAGTGCAGAGACACAACACGCGTATGGTGACCTTCATGCGCTTCCTTGATGGTGTCACGCCACCAGGCGAACATCACGTAAAGAACAATCAGCAGGCCAACTGCGAACAGCATCCACTTTGCAGCGGACAACTCCAGGCCAAAGAGTTCGAAAGAGTTGCCGGAGGCGTAGCGCATCCAGGCAATCGAGCCGAGTGCGAGAATAAAAGCGCCAACGGACGCCATAAACGGCCACGGACTGGGTTCGACCAGGTGGTAATCGTGGTTCTTGGTATGTGCACCAGCCATCGGCAAGCTCCCCAAACACATTCTGTACGGGCGCAAAGCGCCAGTTTCTTACAAGTTCGTTTCAGCCGCAGGCGAATCTGCCCGCGCCGCAACAGGTTGTTCCGGTTGTTCTACCGGGAAGAAGGTATAGGACAAAGTGATTTCCTTCACATGCTCAAGCATGGGATCCTTGTCCATCTCCGGGTCGACAAAAAAGACGACCGGCATTTCGACTGACTCGCCAGGTTCCAGCGCCTGCTCAGTGAAGCAGAAACAGTCCAGTTTATTGAAGTAGACGCCCGCCGACGTCGGTGTGACGTTGAAGGTGGACGTTCCAACAGTCCGCCCATCGCTTACATTTGCCGCAATGTACGGCAACTGCGCGGTTTCACCCATTTTCAGGGTGACAGAGCGTTGAGCAGGTTTGAAGTCCCAGGGAAGCGCGTGATTGACGTTTCCGTCAAACCGGACAGTGATCACGCGATCGATCACCATTTCGCTTTCTTGTTCAGCCACCTGTGTCGTGCCGCCGAAGCCGGTGACCCGGCAAAAAAGATCATAAAGCGGGACGGCTGCGTAGGCAGCAGCGATCATAAAACTGAACATACCCAGGCAAGCAAACGCGACCTTGCGATTGCTGCGGGACAGGTTGTTCTGATCGTTGACTTCGGTCATCTTACCTCTCGTTACAACGGACGGTTCATGATGTCAGGCCCCAGCTTAACAATCGTCACCAGGTAGAACAGCAAGACAAGAGCAGCCAGCACAACCGCGATCGCAATCGACCGGGAGCGGCGCTTCTTTTTCTGTTCGTCGGTGAGAATAATACCCTGTTCGTTGTTGTCCATTTCCGTCAGATCCCCGCTACCAGGCTTTCGCCGAGAAGAAGTGCAAACAGCATGAACAGATAAAAAATCGAGAACTTGAAGAGACGGATACAGGCTTTGCGCGCAACGTCGCCTTCCCGCTTGCGCCAGATGTCGGCAGCCATCGCAACGAAGGCCAGCCCAAGAAGACCGGATGCAACACCGTAGAACAGGCTGGCATAACCCATGAAGTATGGTGCCACGCCAATCGGAGCGAGCAGGATTGAGTAGATCAGAATCTGGTGGCGGGTGTTGGTTTCACCGGCGACCACCGGCAGCATCGGAACACCGGCCGTTTCGTAGTCACCTTTTTTGAACAACGCCAAAGCCCAAAAGTGCGGCGGGGTCCACATGAAGATGATCAGGAAGAGAACGAAGCTTTCCAAGCTGACGCCACCTGTCACGGATGCCCAACCGACCATCGGAGGGAATGCACCAGCCGCCCCGCCGATAACAATGTTCTGCGGTGTCGAGCGCTTCAGCCACATCGTGTAGATGACAACGTAGAATGCGATCGTGAATGCCAGGAATGCGCCGGCAAACCAGTTCACCAGCAGTCCGAGCGTCAGGACGGAGCCGATCGACAGTGTAATGCCGAATGCGAACGCTTCTTCTGGTGTGATCTTTCCTGCCGGGATCGGCCGTTTTGCGGTGCGCGACATCACTTCGTCGATGTCCGCGTCATACCACATGTTCAAGGCACCGGATGCGCCTGCACCAATCGCTATGCAGAGGATCGCCACGGCGCCGAGGATAGGATGAATGAAGCCTGGTGCCAGCATCATGCCGACAAAAGCGGTGAAGATCACCAAAGACATCACGCGCGGTTTCAGGAGCGCCACGTAGTCGCTCACTGCCCCCTCGCCACCGTTCCAAACGGTGCTGCTTTGATCCATCAAATCCTGGCGCTCTGCGAGCGACATGGGCGCGTCCCTTAATTCTATATCTTCTGCCGGATTTGGTGCCCAACTTGGGGCTCTGTTCCGGACAGGTTGTTTTCAAGAGCGCACCGCGCCGGTGTCCGGCGCGGTGCGTAAGTTCAGAGCGGAAGGCCGGACCTTCCGGCCGCGGAATTACTTGATCCGCGGCAGGGTCTCGAACTGGTGGAACGGTGGTGGAGAAGACAGCGTCCACTCCAGGGTCGTTGCACCTTCACCCCACGGGCTGTTGCCAGCGACGCGCTTCTTGGAGAAGGCTTCGACAATACCGTAGATGAACACCAGCACAGCAAAGGCCGAGATGTACGATCCGATCGAGGAAACGAAGTTCCAGCCAGCCAGCGCATCCGGGTAGTCGGCATAGCGGCGCGGCATGCCGTTCAGCCCAAGGAAGTGCTGCGGGAAGAAGATCAGGTTCACGCCAATGAAGGTGATCCAGAAGTGAGCCTTCCCGATCGTCTCGTTGTACATGTAGCCGAACATCTTCGGGAACCAGTAGTACCAGGCCGCGAAGATCGCGAACACGGCGCCCAGCGACAGAACGTAGTGGAAGTGAGCCACAACGTAGTAGGTGTCGTGGAACGCACGGTCGAGACCAGCGTTCGCCAGCTGCACGCCTGTCACACCACCCACGGTGAACAGGAAGATGAAGCCGATTGCCCAGACCATCGGGGTTTTGAACTCGATGGAACCGCCCCACATGGTCGCGATCCAGGAGAAAATCTTAACCCCGGTCGGGACCGCAATCACCATGGTCGCTGCTACGAAGTACGCCTGCGTCTCAACGGACATCCCGACGGTGTACATGTGGTGGGCCCAAACGATGAAGCCGACAACACCAATCGCAACCATGGCGTAGGCCATGCCCAGGTAACCGAAGATCGGCTTACGGGAGAACGTGGAAATGATGTGGCTGATGATGCCGAAGCCCGGCAAGATCAGGATGTACACTTCCGGGTGGCCGAAGAACCAGAACAAGTGCTGGAACAGAACCGGGTCACCACCGCCTGCAGCATCGAAGAACGTGGTGCCGAAGTTACGGTCGGTCAGAAGCATGGTGATGGCACCAGCCAGAACCGGCAGGGACAGCAACAGCAAGAAGGCTGTGATCAGAACGGACCAGGCAAACAGCGGCATCTTGTGCAGGGTCATGCCCGGCGCGCGCATGTTGAAGATGGTCGTGATGAAGTTGATCGCACCCAGGATCGAAGAAGCACCTGCAATGTGCAGGGACAGGATCGCGAGATCCATTGCCGGGCCCGGCTGACCGGATGTGGACAGCGGCGGATAGATCGTCCAGCCACCACCAACACCGTTGGCTCCCGGAGGGCCCTCAACAAAGAGAGAGAGGATCAGAAGAAGGAACGCCGGCGGAAGAAGCCAGAAGGAGATGTTGTTCATCCGCGGGAACGCCATGTCCGGCGCACCGATCATGATCGGCACGAAGTAGTTGGCATACCCACCGATCATGGCCGGCATGACCATGAAGAAGATCATGATCAGACCGTGGGACGTGGTGAACACGTTGAAAGTGTGAGCATTTGCAAAGATCTGCATGCCCGGCTCTTGCAATTCCATCCGGATACCGACGGACAGAGCGCCGCCGATAATCCCAGCGAAAATCGCAAAGTACAAATACATCAGACCGATGTCTTTGTGGTTGGTCGAATAGACCCAGCGACGCCATCCGTAGGGATGGTCATGTGCCGCATGTTCTTCGGTCGCAGCCATTTTGGGCTCCCTCTTTAGTCGTTTTCAGCGGCGCTGCGTGTCAAATCGCGCGCAATCGCCAAATTGGCTCGCCGCCGCGTTATTTCGCGGCGACGGAGATTTCGTCCAGGTCGCCCTGTGCGGCGAGTTTCTTGGCTTCCGCGATGGAGGCCATCAGCTGCTCGTTGGCAACGTCCAGGTCATCTTGCGCTGCAGAAGCCCACTGCTGGAACTGATCCGCAGAGACCACACGGACTGCGATCGGCATGAAGGCATGGTCTTTGCCGCAAAGCTCGGAACACTGACCGTAGTAGACGCCTTCTTCGCGGGCATGGAACCAGGTCTCATTCAAGCGGCCCGGGATCGCGTCGATTTTGACGCCCCATGTCGGCATTGCGAATGCGTGGATGACATCTTCAGAGGTGACCTGAAGGCGCACTGTCGTGTCGACAGGGATAACCAGGTCGTAGTCAACAGCGAGTAGACGCGGCACTTCGTCGATGGACACACCGCGCGCATCTGCGACGGCCTGACGGTCAGCATCTTGAACCATGATGGAGTCGAAATAGAGCTCGCCCATGTTTTCGTCAGTGTACTCGTAACCCCAGTACCACTGATAACCGATCGCCTTAACCGTCATGTCGTATTCCGGGATCTCGAGCTGTTTGTACAGCAGACGGAAAGACGGGATGGCGATGATGACCAGGATCAGGATCGGCACAACGGTCCAGACGATCTCGATCGTCGTGTTGTGCGATGTGCGTGACGGCACCGGGTTGTTCTTGGCGCTGAACTTCACGGCGCAATACATCAACAGCGCCAAAACAAAGACCGTAATGACTGTGATGATGATGAGAGTGAAGTTGTTGAACCAAGTGATGTCGTCCATCACATCGCTGGTTGAGGCTTGAAACCCGAGCTGCCAGTTGTTGAACCCTGGTTCTGCTGCCAATGCCGCTGTCGAAACACCGGCGAATGCGGTCGCCATCGTGACCAAATTCATGAGACGCTTGAAGACTGCCTTCACGTCCGCGCTCCCTTCCCTCAGCCGCCCATATGGCGGCGCATGCAAATTTCCGGACCCTGCCCGGTCGAATACCTAAGTGCCGCAGTAATAGGCTTGCCGGAACTCCGCAAGCTTAAACTGCCGGTCCTGAACCCGGTCGTCCTTGTAAAGGATTGCCGGATATAACCACATCTACGGTTAAAGAGCGATGCTACCAATCGGCTAGGGCGGCGATCTGCCGCATCTTTTCATCGGCCCCTTTTGGCCGCACAAAAACCACAAGACGCCGTGCGCTGCAACGAAATTTGCGCGATTTCACAAGTAGCTCGGATATTTTTCCAATTGAGAGAAATCAAGGACAGGCCGATTTTCGACAAAAAAACCGGCTATCCAAGAGCTTTGCACCGGCGGTGACTGGAATCGTCCGCATTCATACGTCAATGTCTGGCTACAAAATACACGTGATTCGCTTGATTAAGCGCGTTTCAAAACACGCAAAAGCCGGATCTGAACACAAACGGCTGGAGGAATTCTTGTCGACCCAGTTGCCGCAACAGCGCCCAAAGCGCTCAACCTTAACCACTTTGCCGAAGCTGATGGCTGCTGCCGCGATCTGTGTGACCGCGTTCGCCCAAAGCCTTCAGCCTGCCACTGCCCAGGGCGAGATCCGCGCCAATCACGGGGACTGGCAGATGCGCTGCGACACGCCCCCCGGCGCGACCGGTGAGCAATGTGCACTTATACAGAACGTGACAGCAGCAGACCGGGAAAATGTTGGTTTGTCCGTCATCATTTTACGGACCGCTGATAAACAGGCGCGCATCTTGCGGGTTTTGGCACCGCTTGGAGTGCTCCTACCCTCCGGCCTCGGTCTAAAGGTTGACGGCGCAGACATCGGCCGGGCAGGATTTGTCCGCTGCCTGCCGAATGGCTGTATCGCGGAGGTGATTCTGGAAGATGAGCTTCTGAACCAATTGAAGTCCGGTTCTCAAGCGACCTTCATTATTTTTCAAACACCCGAAGAAGGGATCGGTATCCCGATCTCGTTGAACGGCTTCTCTGCAGGCTTTGACGCCCTGCCTTAGACGACCCATCGATGGTGTGAGATCGAAAAGGCGCCCTCATCAGGCGCCTTCTTATTCTGCTGCAGCGTCCGGGTTGGCCGCCTCGGCCGTCTTGCGCGGCGTCACCCGGTGCAGCTTATCCGAACCGGCATACATGCCGCCGGATAATTGCTCGGCCAAGCGCTGTTCATCGCGATACCGCACATCTTCCTCAATCTGATCTATCCGATCGAGCGGCGTTCCAAGAGCTTCCAAAGCGGCCCGGCCGAACACCACACTCGATTCGAACGTTTCGCGGATCTGGAAATCGACGCCCTGCTTCGTGAGATCCATAGCATGGGCCCGGTCAGTCGCGCGGCAGAAGATGAGCGCTTTGGGGAAATCCTCGCGGATCATCTCGATCGACTGCGCCATCACCTTGTCGTTTTCAATGCACATGGCGACAAGCGCCGCATCGCCAGCGCCTGCTGCCTCCAGGACATCTGCGCGCGTGGCATCGCCATAGTAGACCCTGTAGCCCTGCTTCCGGGCATATGCGATCCGGTCCGGCCGGTTGTCAATCGCAGTTATCTCAAGGCCTTCGGAGGTAAGGATTTGCGCAACGACCATGCCGAACCGGCCGAAACCGACGACAAGTACCGTTGGCGTTGCCTCATCGAATGTTTCAATGGACGGGTTTTCAACACCCCGCGCTTTGGCTCGCGTCGCAAGAACATCCAACCCCAGACAGGCAACCGGGGTTAGAAGCATTGTCAGAATGACAATCGCATTCAAAAGATTTGCGGTCTCGTAGTCGAAGATCGAATTCACCACGGCCGCGGTGAACAAAACAAATGCAAATTCTCCGCCCTGAGGCAGGGTCACGGCGATACGCATGGCATCGGAGTTGCTGGACCCGGTCCCCCGTGACAGCCCCCACAAGAAAAGCCCTTTCACGACCATGACGACCATCACACCGCCGGCAATGTAAGCCCAATTCGCCATGACCAGTGAAAAGTCGAGCGACATACCGACGGCCACGAAGAAGAGGCCCATCAGAAGCGATCGGAAGGGTTCGATATCGGCTTCCAGTGTGTGTCGGAAACTCGATTCAGCAAGAAGCACGCCGGCCAAAAACGCGCCCAGCGCCATCGACAGGCCGACTGTGTGCATGATCCCGGCGCTGCCGAGCGCGACCAACAGGGCCGCGGACAGCATCACCTCTCGGGCCCGCGTGGCGGCGAGCAGCAAGAAGACCGGTGAAATCAGGTATCGCCCGGTCAGAATCACAGCTGCCACCGCAGACAAAACGAGCAGCACCTCTTGCACAATTTCCGCGGTCGTTGACGGGCCCTCTCCGGGTGCCAAAATAGCAACCATGGCCAAGAGCGGGACGATGGCAATGTCCTGCAACAGCAAGATACCGAAAGCTCGCTGACCATATTCTGATGAAAGCTGCCCGCGCTCCTGCAAGATCTGCAGAGCAAAGGCCGTTGAGGATAGCGCCAAGCCAAAGCCCGCGACGAGGGCCGCTGATTGGCCCATGCCGGCAAGTTGTGCAAAGCCGAAGAGGCAGAAGCCGGTCAACATCACCTGCGCCGTGCCAAGGCCGAAAATGTCACGCTTCATGCGCCAGAGTTTTTGGGGATCCAGTTCGAGGCCAATGACAAACAACAGCAGGACGACGCCAAGCTCGGCAACGTGCAGCACGTCCTCGCCAGAGCCCAAAAGCTGAAGACCATGCGGTCCGATTGCAGCGCCAGCCGCCAGATAGCCCACCACAGAGCCCAGGCCGAGACGCTTCGCGATCGGCACCGCCACAACGGTCGCCGACAGAAAGATTATCGCTTCAGCAAATAAGGGAGGCGCACTTTCTGCAGCCATGCTCTCTCCGGCCCCCAGCCTGGTGTTTCATCTTACCCAATTAAACGGCGGAAATCTCGAAAGATTCCTAAACATGTTAGCGATTTGTCAGAAAGAAACATTGAGATAGGCCAAGGCATATAGCGTCTACGGCAATACCGTGCCGCCACGAAATTGCTCGACCATTTCCTGCTCTCAGACTAGCGGTCAGGTGAGCGGGCTCATGACACCCTTCTGGTAGGCCGGACGTTCAGTCAGTCGTTTGTACCAGGCCGCAAGATACGGCTGATCGGGACGCTCAAAGCCCATATTGAACCAGGCATAGGCAAGGCTCCCAAGCGGGATATCGCCGACCCCGCACGCGTGACCCGACAAATAAGGCTGGTCTTTCAACAGTGTATCGACAACGGCGAACTGAGCGGAACAATGCTCGATACCATGCGTGATGGCCGCCTGGTCCCTGTCTCCCGGAGCGGTTCGGACCATATTCCAGAACAGGTTTCTGAACGGCATGCCAAAGGAAAACGTGGTCCAATCCATCCACTGATCCGCCAGCGCCCAATTGTTCGGATCGTTGGAGACAAATGGCGCAGTGCCATAGGTTTTGGCCAGATAGCGGCAAATCGCGTTGGACTCAAAAATAGTGAACTCCCCGTCTTGCAGGCAAGGGATACGGCCATTCGGGTTCAGCGCGCGATAATCAGGTGTATCGACAACGCCAAAGGCCCCACCGGCATCGATCTGCTCGTAGTCCAAGCCGAGCTCCTCCAAACACCACAGAACCTTGCGCACATTGGACGAGTTGATCCGTCCCCAGACCTTAATTTGGCCGATCATTGGAAGGATAGTTTCCTAGATCTGTCGAACAACTATCCCGGACAACTCACGTATTCCAACGATAGACGTTTTTGAAAAAGACTGTTCATAGACAATAGGTACCCGGAAATAAGCAACTAGGCACTAATGAAAGCACCTGTTTTTACACTACTTTTGGCCTCCATCATCGTTGTTCGTTTTCTTGTTTTGCTCGATACGATGGGCAAGACCGACCGCTTTATCACGCGCTTGCCATCCCAAATAGAGACAGAAGGGCTTTTGATGCGAGAAACGCGGACCGGCATGCTCAACGGCCTAATTCCAGACTATTGTGGGATCAATGTAATTCGGATTACTGACGCTACCGCCGAGCGGCTGAAAAACGGAGGCCTTACCTTCCTGAAGGAAGCAACGCGTAGCAGGTGGAGTTCCCGCCCAAACACACAAACTGTTTTTTACGAGCCGTGGAGGACTATCACTCCCTCTCAATCGATAGGTGATAGTTTCGTTATGAGCGTTATGTCGTGCGCCGGCAGTCTCAACATCCCGTTTCATGAGATAATCGCGGGCATCAAGAGCGGGGGTGGGTTTGTATCAAGCGGTCGAGGACCGAACTACTATTTGCTTCCTGAACAAAGGCTCTTTGTGCATGTGTTCATGGATTGATAGCCGCTCAATCGGCAAAATCCGCTAAGAAGCATCGTGATGTTACCAAGAAGCCGTCTGACCAGCTAAAATGCCGCATCAGACAGCCCCAATTCGAAAAATCGATGTTGCTTAAACCGCAGTGCCACCCACTGTCATGGCATTGATCCGCATGGAGGGTTGGCCGACGCCGACCGGAACGCCCTGCCCCTGCTTGCCGCAAGTGCCCATGCCCGGGTCAAGCTCCATGTCATTGCCGATCATCTCGACGCGGGTCAGCGCATCCGGACCGTTGCCAATCAGCATGGCACCCTTGACCGGCGCGCCAACCTTGCCGTTTTCAACCTTGTAAGCCTCGGTGCAGGAGAAGACGAATTTACCGGACGTGATGTCGACCTGACCGCCGCCAAAGGCGACCGCGTAAATACCATCTTTCACGGAGGCGAGAATTTCTTCCGGATCCTTGTCACCGTTCATCATGACCGTATTGGTCATACGCGGCATCGGGATGTGGGCGTAGGACTGTCGGCGGCCGTTTCCGGTCGGCTCCATCCCCATCAATCTGGCATTCTGGCGGTCCTGCATGTAACCGGTCAAAATACCATCCTCGATGAGGGTGGTCCGGGCCGCTGGCGTGCCTTCATCATCGACCGACAGAGATCCACGGCGATCAGGGATCGTTCCGTCATCGACAATCGTCACGCCAGGTGACGCCACCCGCTCACCCATCAGGCCCGCAAAGGCCGAGGTTTTCTTGCGGTTGAAGTCGCCCTCCAAGCCGTGGCCAACTGCTTCGTGCAGCAAAATGCCCGGCCAGCCTGGCCCAAGGACGACATCCATCTCACCCGCAGGTGCCGGAATAGCGTCCAGATTGACCAGCGCCTGGCGCAGCGCTTCGTCGACACCGCCCTGCCAATTCTCTGTCGTGATGAACCGCTCGAACCCTTCCCGGCCGCCGCACCCGTAAGAGCCGCTTTCCTGGCGGTCATCATTGCCTGCAACGACGGAAATGCTGAGGCGCACCATCGGGCGGACATCCCGCACAAGATGCCCGTCGGCACGCAGGATCTCCACCACTTGCCACGACCCGGCAAGCGACGCGGAAACCTGACGCACGCGCGGGTCCTTTGCCCGCGCATAGGCATCTATTTCCTGGAGAAGTTTGACCTTATCTTCAAAGCTTGGGCCGCCCAGCGGATTGGCGTCGGTGTAGAGCGACAGATTGGTGCGCGCCGGAGCAGCTGCATAGGTCCCGGAATAGCCTTTCGACACAGCGCTCACCGCATCGGCCGCACGTTTCAACGCCGCCTCGGAGATGTCCCCTGCATGGGCATAACCGGCCGCTTCTCCAGCCACCGCCCGCAAACCAAACCCTTGCGCTGTGTCGTAGTTGGCGCCTTTCAGTCGGCCGTTGTCAAAAACGAGGCCCTCGGTCTGGCGGTATTCGACAAAAAGCTCGCCATCATCGGCGTTCGCAAGCGCTTCCTTGGTGATGCGTCTGGCTGTTTCCAAACCCAGGCCGGATGTTTCAATCAGATCAGAACTGGACAGAGCCATCAGAGTTTCCTTGTTGATCCAGTGCCGCTGCCAATCACCAGACGGAACTGATGCCGGGCGGCATGTATGTCTTCTTGAGAACAACATAGGGATTTGGCGAGGCAAATCACCCCAAAAGCGCAGAAATCCACTTGGCATCATTTTAATATGAATATATCTCTCATGTTTAAGTGCAGATAATTTCCTGCCGCCGATCCAGCTGGGCATCTTCCGAAGGCCCAAGCCAGACCTCCAAAAACCCTGAAAAACCGACTGCGGCCTCCCCGCAGCAAAAAGGCTTGCGCCATGACTGATCAGACCGGACGGCGGCTACCGTCCAGCTTAATTGCATTCAACTCCTTTGCCGCAGCCCGTGGAGATGGCTTGCATCCGCGGCTTGCCGAGGCCTTGGCCAAGACCGGGCCTGTCTCTGGCCCGCCCCTTTCATCTGACACTGCCACTAATGTGGTCCGCGTCTGTTTTTCAAAAATCCAAGCACCTGATCGGAAGACAGGATCTGAAAGGTCATGAACGGCGTTTTGATCGCCCTTCACCTGGTCGCGTGTCAGCCCAATCTTCTGATCTGCGAGGACCTGTCCGCCTCCCAAGAGTATTGGGAGGATATGGACGCCTGTCAGGTTGCCCGTGAACCGGAAATGGACCGGGCCCGGGACGATCTTCCAGACGAGACCGTTGTCATGTCCAGGTGCCGTTACACGATCGCGCCGGATGCCCGCACAGCGCCAATTTTCTAGGTGACATCGCCTTTACAAACCGGACCGGACTTGCCGAACCCGCCCAATGTGCCATAAAGAGGCGCATGAGGACGCTAAAACGTCCGGAACAAAAGCATCAGGCCACCATGAACCGCTACGAAAACCCGCGCATCCCGAGCGAAGCCCGCATCCGGTATCTCGATGGAGATTATCAGGTTGAGACGCCGGGAACCTTCGTGCGCTGCGCCGTGTCGGGCACCGCGATCCCGCTGGATGAGCTGAAATACTGGTCGGTCGAACTGCAAGAGCCCTATGTCGACGCCCACGCGTCCATGAAACGCTACCTGGAAACGCAGGGTAAAAACTAAACCGTTTTGTCAGTTTAGGACTTGAAAGCGCGGTTTCTCAGGCAGTCCTTGATCAGGGACACCAACCGGTCTTCCTCCGGGATCTCCATTTGCACATCAAGAACTTCCGCCTTGGCAGCGAGCCAATGGAAGATTTCGCCGCGCTGTGTGGTGATGCGCGCCATGTCCTTGGCCGTGGTAACGAGTTGCAGCTCGTCCCGATCGGACTCAGTCAATAGTTCCCGGGCATCTGCTTCGCTGAAATCATGGTGATCGGCAAACTCCCGGGTCTTTGCCACCTTGTGACCGAGATCGGTGAGGGTCTTAAAGAATTTCTGGGGCCGGCCGATGCCGGCAAAGGCCAGGAGATCTTGGCCTGAGAGAGCGTCGTTTTCTTCCGGAACGATATGAGCATGCAGGAAAGGCAATCCGCGCCGGCCCGCCAAATGGACAGCGTCCGAAGCCCGCTCTCCCTCTCCGACAAGAATCAAGCAGTCTGCCTTAACGATCTGTTTTTCCGCTGGCGCACGCAGCGGTCCGGCTGGAAAACACAGACCATTGCCAAAGCCTGTCGCACAGTCCACCAGGACCAAGCTGAGATCCTTGTGCAAAGACGGGTTCTGGAAACCATCGTCCATCAGGATCATGTCGACCGGCTGTTTTTCCAGCAGTTCCGCTCCGGCAGGACGGTCTGCAGAAATCACCGTTGGCCCAGCTTGAGCCAAGAGCAGCGCTTCGTCGCCAACGTCCGCCGCAGTGTGTTGTGCCGGGTCAACAAGCACCGGTCCTTTGAGACGTCCGCCATATCCGCGAAGCAAAAAACCAGGCTTAAGGCCCTCGCCGGTCAAACGTTCTGCCAAACGCAGTGCGAAAGGGGTCTTGCCAGTTCCGCCGGTCACAAAATTGCCGATGCAGACGACCGGCAAGGCGCTTCTTGCTTTTGAATGCTGCACCATCCGGCGGCCAGCGATGAGGCCGTAGATCCAGCCAAAAGGGGCAAGCGCGAGCGCAGCCGCGCTGCGATTGGGTGTCCACCAGAAATCAGGCGCCTTGCCCATCGCCCCTCTCCATGGTGTCGGCCCGAGATGTTTCTGCAAGCATGGGCTTCAGCAAAGCTGCTGTCCGGGTCAAGGCGCCGCGCCCCTTGATGACCAAGTTCATCGCCCGATCAACCTGCTGCTTGCGGTTATCAGGGTGCTCCATGAGGCCGGCAATTTCCGAGGCAAGCTGAGCGGGTTCCTCAACCTTAAGAGCTGCGCCTTGTTCCCAGAGGTCCTTATAAACGGCTCTGGCGTTGGCGACTTTCGGCCCTGTAACCAGAGCCGACCCCAAAAGCACGGCCTCGACAGGATTGTGTCCACCGGCGTCGTTGAACGACCCTCCGAGAAATGTCACCGGGGCCAAACGGTAGAACAACCCCATTTCGCCGAGCGTGTCACCCAAATAGACCCCGGTTTCGGCGGTCACCGGATCGCCGCAGCTCCGCCGGGCTATCACGTGGCCACTTTCACTGACAAGTGCTGCCACATCATCGGCGCGGGCCGGGTGGCGGGGAACAAGCAGCAAAAGCAGGTCCGGATGTTCTTCAAGAAGACGCGCATGCGCCTTCAACGCTATTTCATCTTCGCCCGGATGCGTGAGGGCCGCCATCCAGACCGGGCGATCGCCGATTTGATCGGCAAGCCGACGGCGGTCTTCTTCATCAGCAGCTGGCTCTGCCGCATCGAACTTTAAATTGCCCGGCATTTCGACGTGCCGGCATCCGAGCTTCAAGAACCGCTCCTTGTCTGCATCGCTTTGCGCCAAAACCAGATCGAGACACTTGAAGATGTAGCCAGAAGTTTTCGGGGCTTTCATCCAATTGCGCGACGAGCTCTCCGACATCCGTCCATTCAGAAGTGCAAACGGGATACCGCGTTGATGCACCTCGTCGAACATGCAGGGCCAAATCTCGGATTCCACCACCATGGCCAGATCGGGCCGCCAATGATCCAAAAAGTTCGAAACGCATCCCGGCGTGTCATACGGCGTGAACTGATGAATTCCGGTTTCCGGCAACCGCTTTTCGGCGACTTCAGCAGCCGTGACCGTAACACTGGTCAAAAGCACCGAGTGGCCGTCGCGTGCGAGCTGTTCAATCAGCGGCAAGACAGACATCGTTTCACCGACGCTGGCAGCGTGGATCCAAACAAGTGATCCCTTTGGCCGCGGCACTCCAGGAACACCGAAGCGCTCCCCCTTGCGGCTTTCGATTTCCTTGCCGTTTGCAGCGCGGCGGCGGAACAAAAGATGCAGAAGTGGCGTCAATGCCCGTCCAAGGGCCCGGTAAAGCGTCAGGGCGATGGGGCGCCGCTCAGCCATTCGGCCTTCCGACAAGCTCGTAGACCCGGCGGGTTGCGGTGTTCAGGTCGTCTTCCACTTTCTGGCGGTAGGCTTCCAAACCTTCATCATCCGTGTCGGACGGCACCCAGATCAGGTCACCGCCAACGATTCCGCCGCGGCCAAAAGGCAAGTTGACACTCGCCTTGTCCCAGCTGTTCAGCTCGATGCTGCGGCTCGTGGCCACTGCGACCGGCAAGATCGGACGACCGGAGTGTTTCGCGAGCTGCACAATCCCGGCACCGGAGTGCCGTGCGGGCCCTTTTGGAACATCGGCGGTCATCGCGATGGAATATCCGTCCTTCAACGCCCTTACCGCCTCGATAAACCCGCGCATGCCACCACGCTTCTTGATTTGGTGCGCAGTCCGCCCGCCAGAGGCCCGGATCAATCCCATACCCAGCTTCCGGGCGGCAATTGCATTGATTTCGCCATCCGCGGATTTGGAGATCATTACCTTGGCCGGCCAATGGGATGGCTTGGCGAACGGCACCATGAAGTGCTGGCCGTGCCACATGGCCACGATCACAGGCAGGTCCTTGTCCGTGTCTTCGTGGATGGTGACAGGTTCTGTCGTAAAGCGGTTCGTGTAATAAACCAGCTTCAAATATCCAGCGAGCAGGGAGCCGATTGCCGAAAGAACAAGCGGATGTCGGCCGATGCGTTTTAGCATTTTTCTTTTTGCCCAAGTATGGAGCGGCGCCGTCAGCTGGCCGTGTCGGGATCCAGCAAGCGGTGCATGTGTACAATGAAGTAGCGCATATGCGCATTATCGACGGTAGCCTGCGCCTTGGCTTTCCAAGCCGTGTAAGCCTCCGCATAGTTCGGATAGATCCCGACGATGTCCAATTCATCCAGATCGCGGAATGTCAGACCGTCGGGACTTTCCAGTTCGCCGCCGAAGACCAGATGCAGGAGTTGTTTCGGTGCTTCTGTATCGCTCATGAACAGTCCTTGTTTGCCTGGATCCTCGAGGCTTTAAGCAATCAGCTTTCCCAAAACGTTGCGAACCGGCCCGCTGAGTTGCACAGGGGCTGCAACAAGCGCGGGATGGCGCGTCTTCGCGCGGTTGTAAAGCAGTTGCTCACCCGACAGATCGGTCAGAGTTCCGCCAGCTTCCTGCACCAAAAGATCGGCGGCTGCAAGATCCCAATCGCTTGGACCACCGCGCGCAGCCCCGACATCCACCCGGCCACAGGCCACCATGGCGAGCCGGTAAGCCAGAGACCGCAACACATCCGTTGCCTCAAAACCGGCCGCTTGAACGTCTTTGTTGGCGGCAATCGAATAGGGCCCGGTTAACAGGGCTCCTGCCGTTTCGGTTCTGTTCGAGACCGCTATCCCATCCTTGTTCAAGGACGCCCCACCGCCTTTTGCCGCAAGGAACATTTCGTTCCGTCTTGGACAATAGACCGCGCCCGCAACAGGCCGCCCATTGTCGACAACTGCGACGGATACAGTCCACTCATCACCGCCCGCCAGGAAAGCGCGGGTTCCATCAATCGGATCCACGATGAACACGCGGTCATGCTGCAGCCGGATCGGATCGTCAGCAGTTTCTTCCGACAGCCAGCCGTAGTCCGGCCGGGCCGCGCGCAAGGTTTCACCGAGAAAACGGTCGACGGCGATGTCAGCCTCCGAGACCGGAGACTTGTTGCCCTTGAACCAGGTTTCCGGCTCGCGGCCGAAAAAGGTCAGCGCCAGCTCACCGGCTTCCAACGCCGCATCTTCCAAAAGCTTCAGGTCGGCTTCAAACGCACCAGCATCAATTCCCGGCAAGGGCCATTCCTTCAATCATGATTGAAGGGGCCGCAGCTGCATAGCGGTTGTCCAGATCGCTGCCGGGCACCATACGCTTGAACATGTCCTTCAAATTGCCTGCGATTGTGATTTCGCTGACGGGTCTGACGATCTTGCCGTTTTCGAACCAGAATCCGGCAGCTCCGCGTGAATAATCTCCGGTGAGGCCGTTTACTCCGTGACCGATCAGATCCGTCACAAGAAGGCCGTCGCCTCCGTCTGCCATCAGCTCTTCCAGAGACTTTTCTCCCGGCATCAAGGTCACGTTCGTGGAGCCCGGAGACGTGCCACTGCCGGCGCGCCGGGCACGGCCGTTCGGGGTCAAACCGAGCTCTCGTGCCGAGGCCCCATCCAAATACCAGTGTTGCAAGACACCATCTTCAACCATATTCAGAACGCTCGCCTCGGTTCCCTCACCGTCGAACGGGCGGGTTGCCGCGCCGCGGCGCTTGAACGGGTCGTCAACAACCGTCAGGCCGGGCGCCAAAACCGCCTCTCCCATCTGATCCATCAGGAAGCTGGTCTTTCGCGCGACCGATGCGCCATTTATCGCACCGACCAGATGTCCAAGGATGCTGCGGGCCGCCCGCGCCTCATAAATGACATTGGTGGTGCGGGTGGACAGCTTGTCCGGGTTTAATCGGCGAACAGCCCGCTCCCCGGCCCGGCGGCCGATATCAGCAGGTGCATCAAGGTCTTCAAAGAACGTGCGGCTGTCAAAATCGTAGTCCCGCTCCATCGCTGTGCCATCACCGGCCACCGCCGTCATGGACATGCCGAAACGGGAAGAAAGATATGACCCCTGAAATCCATGGCTGGTGGCCATCACGACACCGGCAAGGCGCCAGGATGCCGATGCACCACCGGATTTGCTGACCCCCTCCACGCTGAGGCCCGCAGCTTCTGCTTCGAGCGCTATGTTGGTGAGTTCGTCGGCCGACAGTTGTTTGCTGTCCAAGAGCTCCAGCTCCGGCAGCTGCTTAACCAGCAAGTTTGGATCAGCAAGGCCCGCAAACGGGTCTTCCGGCGCCACCTTGGCCATGGCGACAGCGCGTTCCGCAAGATCTGACGGATTGTCCAACTGATTTGCCGACACAGCTGCACTGCGTTTTCCGACGAAAACGCGCAGGGTAACGTCATCCCCCTCGGCCCGTTCGGTCTCCTCGACCTTGCCGTCCCGGACCTCAACGCCCAGAGAAACACCGGTAACAGCGATTGCGTCGCAGGCGTCTGCGCCTGCATTGCGGGCTGCAGCAACCAAACGTTCGGCTCGGGATTGGAGTTCAGCTTGATCAATCAATTCGGACATTCATACCGCCTTAGTGTTGGCATACCGCCTTATGTTGGGCTGTTGTTTACGCTCCGGACGATAGAGCCGCAACCGTTGGAGGATAACTAATGGTGTGCGGCGGAACGAAAACCGATTTGCATGGAAATTGGGGCTGCATGCTGCTCTTGCCAAGCCATTATGCTCAACAGAGTGTTAGCGGGCTCGTTACACTCCAGTAACCCTCTTTAAAATCACAGTTTTTTAACCGTGTCTCTTAAGCAGATCACGACTCTTCGGTGTGTAGAGTAACTTCATCAAGAGGCCAAAAGGCCCGGTGGAGAAGTCACAGTGAAGCGTCAAACAGAACAACAGATGACACAAGCGGCCGGGATCGGCACCGAGCAGGTGCTGCATCCCGGTTGCCTCCCAATCCAGTTCCAGCAACGCCTGGAAGCCCGGCCAGGAACAACCTCCCTTCCGGCCGATATCTTTCTTGATCGCGAAAAAGCAATCATCAAGCGCCGTGTTGGCGGTCTGCCAGTCACAATCGTTGTTCCGATGCATGGTTTCGACGGCGTGATGGTGCGCATTGTTCCAGGCACTACGCCTGGAGAGATCCTCGCCAGTTTGATCCTGAAGCATCCTGACAGTGCGCTGTCGATTACACTGGTGGAAACACATTCATCCGACGAGCTGGCAACGCATTGGAGCCGCTGGGCGCAAGTCTTGTCGTTGCCCATGCTGGTGTGTGATCTCGGTGGTGCCGTCAAACCGATTGAAGCTTTTCAAGCCAACCCGGCTGCTGCCCCAGCACCACGCCGGAAACTGCGCCTCCTGACCGGCCGCCGCCCGCGCTTCCTGAACCGCCGGCAGACCGGGTCACTTGGCACAGTGTCTGCGAGTTTCGCTCACGAACGCGAGATCATCGCGCGGGATTGACCCTACGCCTTTCGACTTCCCGTCAGGCGAACATCCCTGAAATCAAAGCATCTGCTGTGAAGCCGATAAACAGGATCCAGCCGTAGATCTTGTTGGATCGGAACAGCTGGAGACACTGATCCCCGTCATCAATATCGATGATGACGATCTGCCAGCCAAGATGGATCGCGCCCAGAAGAATGCCAAGGAAAGCAGCCGGTCCGGCATCGGCCAAGGCTGCAGCAAGGGCAAACAGTAGGGACGCCAAAGCATAAAGCACGATCAGTGCAAGCCGGGTGCGATCGCCAAACAAACGAGCGGTCGACTTCACACCAACCAAGGCATCATCTTCCTTGTCCTGATGGGCATAGATCGTGTCGTAGCCGATGGTCCAGCATATCCCGCCAACGTAGAGCAGGATTGGCGCTAAGGACAGCTCTCCAAAAACAGCCGCCCAGCCCATCAATGCGCCCCAGGAAAACGCAAATCCCAGGAACAGCTGCGGCCAGTTGGTGATCCGTTTCATGAACGGATAAATCGCGACCGGGATGAGCGATGCGATGCCCAGCGCAATCGAGAAGCTGTTGAATTGCAGCAGGACCAGCAGACCGACCAGCGCCTGGACCACTAGAAATATCTTCGCCTGACGTTTGCTCACTTGCCCGGCAGGGATCGGCCGGGAGCGCGTCCGCTCCACCTGGGCATCGATATCAACGTCCACAATGTCATTGTAGGTGCATCCAGCACCGCGCATTGCAACGGCACCGATCAGGAACAAGAGCATGTGCCAGGGATTTGGCCAGCTGTTGCCCGCCGCGATTGCCGCAAGCGCTGCGGACCACCAGCAAGGCCAAAGCAACAGCCACCAGCCGATCGGTCTTTCCCAGCGGGCCAAACGGGCGTAAGGGCGCAAACCCGCAGGCAGGCGGGTATCGACCCAATGCTGCTTGACCGCATCTGCAACCGGGCCGGTATCCCGGGTGGAAAAGAACATGGTGTGGTCCCTGATTGACGTTTCGCGCGTTAAAAAATCCCGCCGAGTCCGCGTTTGATTTCCCGCAGCTTTACCGGCTGCGCCAATGAAAATCACCCCCAAGCCGCAATTCACACAGTAAAGCTCTGGAGATCCATTCGCGAGAGGCATAACTGACGCAGTCCGCCCCGCAAGACCAATTTGGAGCGACCTTCAGCAGGTTTCGTCACTTTCCTGATCGGAATACCGAATGAGAGCGGTTCGGGAAAACCCTTCGATTTCGTACACGGCTGCGAGCGGATCATCTTCCTTTACATAGGCGACCACCACGTCCGGACCGAAGTTTTCCAAGTCGCCAATGATTGCCCGGAGAACCCGCTGAGCAAGCCCCTGCCCTTCATAGGTTTTCAGCAACTGGAGTTCCTCCAGCACTGCGAGCCGACCTCCCCACGAAACAGATTGCTGAAACGACACGCTGGCATATCCCGCTGGGACACCACGCACATCAATCAGGTAGATCCGGCCGGCCGATGCATCGACAAGAAACCGGCTGATGGCACTCTCATACTGCTTGTTGAACGTCCGGCCCACCTCTTCCCGGCATGTCCGGACAATGCCGAGTATGTCCCGCCGGTTGACCGGAGACCCCAACACGACCTGCCATGTTCGGCTCATGTCCTGGCCCCAGAGTGAGTGGTCATCTTGTCGGGCAACGGTACACCGCCGGCCCAATTGCGGCTCCGGCCCCGGCATGGTAGACCGCGCCTCACCTGCGGAAGCGGCCCTGCCGGCCCCGACATCCGCTCCCCTTCTTGTTGATGCATGTGAGATTGGCATTTCATGAAAGTTCTCCTGATCGGATCCGGTGGCCGCGAGCACTCCCTTGCCTGGGCCTTGGCGAAATCCCCGAAGCTCACAAAGCTTTATGCGGCCCCCGGGAATGCCGGTATTGCCGCACATGCAGAGCTCACCTATCTGGACGTTTCAGACCATGCAGCCGTGATCACCTTTTGCCGTGACAAACAGATCGAGTTTGTTGTCGTCGGCCCGGAAGCTCCGCTCGTCGCCGGGCTGGTGGATGATCTGGACGCGGCGGGCATCAAGGCCTTTGGTCCAACCAAAGCCGCCGCGCAGCTCGAGGGCTCCAAGGCCTTTACAAAGGCTGTTTGCGACGAAGCGAACATCCCGACGGCAGGATATGGCCGGTTCGACAATGCTGCGGATGCCCTGGATCACGTGCGCACAAAAGGCGCGCCCATCGTCATCAAGGCGGACGGTCTGGCTGCCGGCAAAGGTGTCGTGGTCGCCATGACACTTGCGGATGCGGAAGCTGCCGTTACGGATTGTTTTGATGGCTCGTTCGGTGCGGCGGGCTCGGAAGTCGTGATCGAAGAGTTCCTAGAAGGCGAAGAAGCGAGCTTCTTTGTCCTGTCTGACGGCATTAACGCTCTGCCTCTGGCAACGGCGCAGGATCATAAACGCGCCTTTGATGGCGACGAAGGCCCTAACACGGGCGGCATGGGCGCCTACTCTCCGGCTCCGGTTCTCACCGATGCTCTGGTTGCAGAGGTGATGCGTTCCATCATCGAGCCGACAATCGCGACGCTTTCCAAGCGTGGAACGCCGTTCAAGGGCGTTCTCTACGCGGGCCTGATGATCACATCGGACGGACCCAAACTGATCGAATACAACACGCGCTTTGGCGATCCGGAGTGCCAGGTGCTGATGATGCGCCTGAAAAGCGATCTTCTAGACCTGATGATCGCGAGCGCGGACGGTACACTCGATCAATCCCAAGCCGACTGGCACGATGATGTTGCATTGACCGTTGTTATGGCTGCCAAGGGGTATCCGGGCGCTTATGAAAAGGGCACGGAGATCAAAGGCCTGAATGCTATGTCGGCTGATGAAGCCGAAGTCTTTCACGCCGGAACAAAGTCCGATGGCGACAAGATCCTTGCAAATGGCGGCCGGGTTTTGAACGTTACGGCGCTCGGTACATCGGTGAAAGACGCGCAGGAAGCTGCCTACAAGGCCGTGTCGAAAATCGATTGGCCAGAAGGTTTTTGCCGGTCCGATATTGGCTGGCGCGCTGTTGCGCGTGAGAACTGAATTAGCCCAATAGACCGATAGCCATAAACGTCTCAGATAAATAGGCTCCTCCCCACGACTTATGTTGGGAGGATACTGTGGGCGACACACTGCCAGACCTGTTTCCAGGTTTCGAAAGCCAATTCGTAGAAACTGCGCAAGGGCCGATTTTCTGCCGGACGGGGGGTAATGGACCGGCGCTCTTGCTGGTGCACGGCTATCCGCAGTCACATGTCATTTGGCACAAAATCTCTGCGGACCTTGCCAAGTCTTTCACGCTCGTGATGCCGGATCTTCCAGGATACGGGCAGTCCGTCATCCCGCCCTTGAGTGACGATCATGCCGCCTATTCCAAGCGGACCATGGCCCAGACTGTGGCCGAGGTTATGACACATCTTGGCCATGACCAGTTTGGGGCGGTTGGGCATGATCGGGGTGGGCGTGTGGTTTACCGTATGGCGCTGGACATGCCCGGTCGGCTTTCTGGTGCTGCGGTTCTCGATATCCTGCCGACCTTTGACTACTGGAACCATCTTGATCGCACCTTCGCACTGAAGATCTATCATTGGGCGTTTTTGGCTCAACCTGCGCCCTTTCCTGAAAACATGATTGCCGCCGACCCAATCCCGTTTCTGGAGCACAAGCTCGCAAGCTGGAGCGCGGCAAAAGACCTGTCGCCCTTCTCTGAAGGTGCGCTTCAGCACACACGCGCCTGGTTTTCAGATCCGGCCCGCATAGCGGCGAGCTGCGAGGACTACCGGGCCGGGGCGCATATCGATTACGTTCATGATGCGGATGACCGGCGGACAAATAAAACCATCTCCCAACCGTTTCTTGCGTTGTGGGGCGAACAGGGGATTGCGGCCAGTATCGAAGATCCGTTTGCGACCTGGCAGACATGGTGTCCTCATGCCAAAGGTAAGGCAATTAAGGGCGGACATTTCCTGCCGGAAGAGTCACCAAAAGAAATCGCGCAGGAGATACTCGAATTCTTTTCCTTGTAGAAAATACCAAAGTATAAAAAATCAAATTCCAGCTTCAACCAAACTTGCTGAGCTTAAATGCGCATGGTGTTAAGCTGTTAAAATGCAGTGCTTTTCAGTGAAAGTCCTTAATTTTCTTAACACTCTTATTCAATGCAATTTAACGAATACCCGCTATCGATAATTATGGCAGGGACTCTTCCTATCTGATTGGCGCCATCTGGGCTGCCGGAATTTAAGGATAGTGCCTGACGAGGTGCGGGGGGCAACCGTACGCAACGGTTGAAGGTTTGGCGTGGTTGAGCGGAGTATGCGGGACACCGAAGTGAAACGGTCCGGATATCATTTTCTCGATACTGTGGAATCCCGGTTGGATCACATCGCCGCTCAATGGAGCGACGATGGCGCTCGGATTGAACGCCCGCTTAAAGCTGTGTTTATTGGTTTTCTGGCGCTCATCGTTTGCATTCTAACGCTCCAAAACATCGTCACTGAAGTCGCACGGCTGCAAGTTCCATTCGATCGAGTGCAGTCAGCTTCCAAAAAGCTGGTCCATCAGGAACAGCAGCGCAATGCCCAGGCTCTTGCAACGCTCACAGACCGTTTGACGTCCGATGACAATCTGACTTCGGCGATGGTCAAGAATGGTCCCGCATCTGTTGCGCTTTATGCAGAGCGTGCTTTTGAGACCTTCAACGGCAAAGAGGGGCCTTACCGGTTGGCGGTTTACGGACCTGATCATTCGGTTCTGTACCGAAAAGGTCCTACGGCAGCCGCTTTAATGACCTCGTCCGACATGACCGGAGACGACGATCATGAAAGTGCGCCGCGTGTCTCCAACAGCCTCGAATACGATCAGGCTGGAACCATTGTGGTTCGCAGCACAGAACCTTTGGTGCATGAGGGCCAGCTGCTCGGCTATCTGGATTTAAGTTCCAGTATCGAAACCCATCTGATGCATTTGAGTTCTGCCGTGAACGGCAAGATCCTCAAAACCGGCGGGCCGGTAACCTCTGCGTCCACCGCTGGTTCCAACGAGCAGAACGCACAAGCAGCATCAGCCGCTGTTCCATTGCTGTTCAAGGAAGATGATACGGTTCTCATGACCGAGGGCCTCGCACTTCCATTGGCGAATGCTGCGCCGGGCTCGAAAATCATGCTGCAGCGGGACGTTACAGCTGCTGCAAACGCCTTTTTCAAAACCACCCTCGTCGTGCTGCTTGTCTCCTTGGGCTTCGCGATCCTTGCCTGGGTTGTCATGCAGCGCCTCCTGGCCCGGCTTCAACGCCGAATTGGCCGTACATGGTCAAGCCTGGAAGAAGCCGTCAGTTCCAACACCAAGGAACTGGAACGCAGCCGTGCCCAGCTTCTTGAGGCTCAAGCGATTGCCTCAATCGGCAGCTGGGAGTGCGATCTCAGCACGAAAGAGATCTCTGCCTCGGAAGAGTTTTTCCGGATTACCGGGATTTCGCCCACAACAGCGTCTGGCAATCTGCTTGAGCAATTGATCGAGCGCGTGCCTGCAACAGATTTGCCCCGGGTCAAGTCAGTCATTCATCATGCTCTCGCGCAATGCCAGCCTTTTGATCTGGAGCATTCGATCTTGAGAGCTGATGGCTCGCTAGCACGGATCCACACCAAAGGGCGTGTCTTCAAAGGCGAAAATGGCCGGAGCGTCCGGGGTATCGGCACTGTCCACGACATTACGGAACGGTCCAACACGGAACGCCAGAACACGCTGATGGCAAAGATCCTCGAGACGTCGCTTAACGAGATCTATGTCCTCAACGCCGATACCTACCAAGTTGAATACGCAAACGCCTGCGCGATTACGAATCTCGGCTACACACTGACCGAGCTGCAAAATCTGACGCTCTGGGACATCAATCAGGAGTTCAGCCGCTCTACCATTGCTGAAAAACTCGTTCCCTTGGCTGAAGGTACAGAAGCCAATATCACGGGCGAGGCCCAACAGCGCCGGAAAGATGGAACAGATTATCCGGTCGACTTCCAGATCCAGATGGTGCGCGACCAGGGCCGTAATCGCATCGTCGCCATGGCGAACGACATTTCGGATCGGGTTCAGCGCGAATCTGAAACCCGGGACGCGAAGGAACGAGCTGAGCGCCTTGCCTATTTTGATCCTCTGACGAAACTCTCGAACCGCGCCGGTTGTCAGCGCGATGCCGGAAAGCGGTTTGCCAAAACCAAAAAGCCTGCATTCCTCATCCATGTGGATATGGACAATTTCAAACGGGTCAATGACACGCTTGGGCATTTGGCCGGTGATTATTGCCTTGCGGAAACAGGACGCCGCCTGCGCGAAGTCAGCCGCGGGCTCGGGACGCCCTACCGTTGGGGCGGCGATGAGTTTGTAATTCTGGCCAATTCCTCAGACTCCGATCCGAACGAATTGTGTGAGCGCGCACGTCGGCTGATGCGTGCCCCGATGGAGTTCAACGGGACAACTTTCTGGCCGACCGTCAGCATGGGGATTGCCCTGTGCCCGGACCATGGCACGAACTTTGAAACACTTCTGGTGAATGCGGACCTTGCGCTCTACCGGTCCAAACACAGCGGCAAGGACCGGTTTACGTTCTATTCATCCGACCTGCAGTCCGTGAACGACAAGGAAGCGGAACTTGAACGCGAGCTGCACATGGCAGCTCAACGCGACGAGTTCTTCCTGGTCTTCCAGCCACAGGTCAACATGCGCACGCACAAGGTCGTCGGGGTCGAAGCCCTTGTCCGCTGGCAGCATCCGGAGCGCGGCGTCGTCTCTCCAGGAGAATTCCTGCCCGTCGTTGAAAAAACGGGCTTTGCCGCTGTTCTTGGCGAAATTGTTCTCGACAAGGCGTTTGCGGCAGCCAAATCCTGGCAGGACGCGGGACTGGATTTCGGCCGGATTTCGGTAAACGTTTCTCCGGCGCATCTGTCCTCCGGCTTGCTGTTCGATCAATTCAAAACCGCTATGGAACGGCATGATCTGGCACCTGAACGGATCACTGCAGAGGTGTTGGAGTCGGTGTTCCTGGACGACCACAAGTCGGGTCACCTGTCGACACTCAAGGACCTTTACGAGATGGGCGTGCATGTGGAGCTGGACGATTTCGGTACAGGGTATGCCTCGCTTACCCATGTGGTCGATCTGCCAATCAACGGTTTGAAAATTGACCGCTCATTCACCCAGCAGCTGCTCGAAGACGATCGCAAGGAAATCCTGATCAACCAGCTGATCCACCTGGCCCGCTCGCTCAATATTTCGGTTGTTTGCGAAGGTGTCGAGACGGAAGAGCAATATGACCGCCTGCGCATGATGGGCGACTTTGCGGTCCAGGGCTTCCTTATTGCCAAACCGCTGCGTTTCGAAGACGCCACCAACTGGATGTCGGAAACCGCGGAAGACCTCTATTTCGTGTTTTAGAACCTGCCCATCACACCGTCACACTGCTGACGTTATGATCAGGCAACGAGTGGCCAAAGGGCCATTCGGCGACACGGCGTCCCCCTCGCCCCCGAATAATCAACAGAGGCATCGGGCCACATGCTGCAAAATGCGTCGCATCCCAAGATCGGCCTGGCCCTTGGCGGCGGAGGAGCAAGAGGCCTTGCCCACATTCCCGTTCTTGAAGCGTTTGACGATTTGGGGATCAGACCCCACAAAATCGCCGGAACATCTATCGGTGCGATCTTTGGAGCAGGCTATGCTGCCGGGCACAGCGGCGAGGATTTACGTGCCATCGCTCTGGATTTGTTCGCCGATAGCAATAAAGTCCTGTCGCGTTTCTGGAAGCTTGGTCCCAAACGCATCCGGGATCTCTTCCGTGCCGGGCCGGTTCAATTCGATCCTGTCGGTGTGCTGGACGCCTTTGTCGTCGAGCATCTGCCGCCCCGGTTTGAAGATCTCGATATCCCCTTACGAATCTTGGCAACCGATTATTTCGGCTGCACCGAGGTAGATTTCGAAACGGGGCCGCTTTTACCGGCAATTGCCGCCTCCATTTCAATTCCAGCCGTTTTCCGTCCTGTTCGGCATCAGGGAAGATTTCTGATCGACGGAGGTGTTGTAAATCCTCTCCCCTTCGACGGCTTGAGGGAAGAGTGCGATTTTGTCGTCGCGGTTGACGTTGTCGGCGCCCCGGTTGCGCGTTCAAATCCGGCTGATATCAGCATGCTGGACTCGATTTTCGGATCTTCGCAAATCTTGATGCAGACGATCACAGCACAAAAACTCAAATTGGATCAACCGGATATCCTGATCCGCCCGCAGCATGACAATACCCGCGTGCTCGATTTTCTGAAAGCAGGAGCAATACTGGAAAAGTCCGAAACCTTACGTGGTGTGACACGGGCCAAGCTGACAGAACTGCTAAATACAACAAGCGATTCAATCAAATAATCTCAAATACTATTCAAGCAATTTCCCTCGCTTAATTTACCGACTGTGGATACTTAAGACTCAATTAACTGAATTTCGCGATCCTTCTCTATGAACCGAGGAGTAGAGCAATGCCGATGGCAAAGGGATCAGCAGATTTAGAGACATGCCCCGTTACGGATGACATCCTGAAAAAACTTCTGGATTCTGCCCTGAACGCGACGGCTGAGATCACTGGCCAATGGCCAGCAGCGCAACGCGCTGCAATGGCAGTTTACTGCTACCGGCGGGCCCATTTGCGCAGCCTGGGCCTTCAACTTGCCGCCCAATGCGAACAATCCGACCTCGTCCGCGAAGCCGGAACAGCCGGCGAAATGATCTATCTGCAATCCAAAACTGCCGGTGCGGCCACCGACGATCTGAAGACACGCCCCCGCGGCACGAGACCGCCGGTCAGCCTTCACATCGTTTGATTGAGTTCCCGGGGCGGGTCCTTCCTCCCACCTGCCCCCACCTGGCAACCGTCCAACAGGCCGGTTGCCTTTTCTTTGGGCAAATGAATGTCCAACCGATCAAATTCCTCGCGATAACCCATAATTCCTTGCCGGTCTTGCCTGAAAGCCTAGTATTGTTTGGGTGACACTCGCGAGTGGGGATCGTTCAGCATGTGGCAGTCCATCCATTGCATCCGACCAACTACCTGGTTTCGTCGACGCTTTGAAAGCAACGCGGCGTTCCTTCTCACCTTCTTTTCAGCAATTCTCTTTGCTGGCCCTGCTCTGGCGATCTGCCAGGTCGTCGCTGATGCTCCGTACAAGCCGTTGCGGCCGGGCGAAGTCCGGGTGTGGAACGCCAATCTGGAGCCAGATCAAGTCAGCATTCGCTACATCGGGCATTCTACCTTCGAGCTGGAAACCCCTCAGGGGATCCGCATCGCAACCGACTACAACGACATCTACCGTCCGTTTCTTCCGCCGACGATTGCCACGATGAACGGGGCCCACAGCACTCACTACTCGCTGAATCCGGACCCGAACATTGAACATCTGCTCTATGGCTGGAACCGGAACGGCGGCCCGATGGATCATGATATCTTTGTTGGCGATGTTCGCGTTCGAAATATTCAAACCAACATTCGTGGCTGGGATGGGGAGAGCCGCCGGCTCGGCAACTCAATCTTTATCTTTGAAGCCGCGGATTTGTGCCTCGCCCACTTGGGCCATTTGCATCACCGGCTGACGGAAAACGATTTGCTGCGCCTTGGGCAGATTGATGTCGTGTTCGCCGCCATTGACAACTCTTCGACCCTTAGGCTCGACAGCCTTATGGACGTGCTGGCTGCCATCAGTCCATCGATGATTATTCCGATGCATTTTCATTTCGCTGGGGCCCTTCCGGCATTCATGGGCCGGGCAACGGAACAGGGCTACCGGATCGTCCGAGCGGAGACTTCAAGTGTGACCGTGAGCCGTAGCACCCTGCCAGCAGAAAAAACGGTCTACATCATGATGCCCGGCGGAGCATAGATCAGGACGCGATTACTCCTGATCAAACCGCAGAAACAGAACCTGACTGTCACCGGCCTTGCGCCGGTCGAGTTCCGTGAACCCCTCCGGAACATCAACGTCCGCGGAGCCTCGCTCTTCCAGAATACAGATCGCGCCTGGCTTCAGCCATCCGCCATTCGCAGCAGAAACGAGTGCCTGTTCTCCCAGCCCCTTGTCATAAGGCGGGTCGGCGAAAACCAAATCGAAGGGTTCAATCGTTCCTGGCTCGCCGAGCTTTGTCGCATCCCGCCGGAATATCTTGGCAGCGCCATTGAGCCCGAGGCTTTCCATGTTCCGGCGGATGACACCACGCGGTTCGGCAGCTTCTTCGATAAAGGTACAGTGCCGCGCACCTCGGCTGATGGCCTCAAAACCGAGCGCGCCAGTGCCGGCAAAAAGATCCAGCACCCGGCATCCATCAATCTCGAACTCAAGCCCATGAGCAAGGATATTGAAGACAGTTTCGCGCAACCGGTCGCTGGTCGGCCGCGTGGCATTTGACTTGGGCGCTGCCAGTGCAGCGCCCTTGAAACGTCCGGCAACTATTCTCACGAACGGTCTCCGCGGCGCGGCGGTCGGCCACCGCGATCCGGACGGCCACTGCGACCTGACCGATCCCCCCGATCCGGGCGGTCACCACGGTTTGCGCGATCCCGCCCTTCTGACCGTCCGCCTTGATCTGAGCGGTTACCGCGCTCTGGCCGGTCGCCGCGGAACGGACGATCTTCGCGAGGTCCGCCCTTCCGGTCGCCTTTGTCGCGGTTGGTGCGGCGCTCCTGCTGTTTGTCCTCAACAAGGCCTTCATCTCCCCAAATCCGGCGTTGTGGCGGGGACGGACGCTCCTCGTTGTAATCCTTGCGGAACCGGGGTTCGGACGTCATGCGGAACTTTGACCGCGGTGAGACTTTCTCCCGGCGCGGCCCTTCGTTTCTCCGCTTGCCCTGTTTTGAGCCACCGTCGTCGCTCCGTGCGGCTTTCTTTCGATCCGTCGCCGACTTGCCTTCACGGGCCGTCAGCCATTTGCCCTGGCCTTTTTCTGAGGAGCTATCCCGGCCACCGCCACGCGGCCCCGGTCGTTTCTTCTCTTCTTCCTGCTTGGGCATATGAAAGATGGGCGCATCGAAGTCGGCGCCAGCCTCTTCCGCCAAGGCATCGCCGAGCTGGTCGCGAAGAACACGGCCGCGAATTTCGCGCACGTCGCCTTCGGCCAAATCCATGAGCTGGAATGGACCATAGGAAAGACGGATCAGCCGGTTGACCGACATCCCCAGATGTTCAAGGACGCGTTTGACTTCGCGGTTCTTGCCCTCTCGCAGACCAACCGTCATCCAGACATTGCCGCCCTGTTCCTTGTCCAGTGTCGCCTCGATCGCGCCATAGAGCACGCCGTCAATTGCCACACCGTCGTTCAAGGTATCAAGTTCGGCCTGTGTAATCTTGCCAAAGGCGCGCACGCGGTAGCGGCGCAGCCAACCGGTTGCCGGCAGTTCCAAGACACGGGCAAGACCGCCATCATTGGTCAGCAGCAACAGGCCTTCGGTATTGATGTCGAGACGCCCAACGGTCAAAACCCGCGGAAGATCATTCGGCAGCCGGTCGAACACGGTTGGCCGGCCTTCCGGATCCTTGTTGGTCGTCACCAGACCGCGCGGCTTGTGGTAGAGCCACAGCCGTGTCCGTTCGCGCATCGGCAGAGGTTCGCCGTCCACCAGAACCTTGTCGTTGCCTGTAACGGTGACTGCTGGCGTGGTCAGTACCTTGCCATTGACCTCGACCCGGCCGTCCATGACCCAGGTCTCAGCCTCCCGGCGGGAGCACAAGCCGGCACGGGCCATGACCTTGGCGATGCGTTCGCCGCTGGTAGTGTCAGGAATGGTCACGCGCGGAGCATCGCCCGCCTCGTCGGATTTCGGAGCGGATTTGCGCGGCGCTGGCTTGCGCGGACCGCGGTTGTCTGCTGCGCGTTTGGGCCGGTTCCGGCCGTTGTCCGGGCCAGACCGTTTCGGAGGGAATTTCTTTGTCGTCATAGGCGCGTCATAGCAGAGCAGAACGCGTTCGGGAATCGCTTGTTTTCACCATTTCAAAGTAATCGTACCCGAAGACGGTATCCGGAACCCAAATTCTCGTACTTTTGCAGCTGACGGATGACCCGTACCGCCTTAAAACGGCGGATATGGAAAAGACGGCATGACCTCTCAAGACAACAACTTTACCGAAAAGACCTTCATGGATATCGCCCTGGAGGAAGCTGCGGCGGCTGCGGAACGCGGTGAAGTCCCCGTGGGTGCCGTTCTGGTGCGCAACGGGGAGATCTTGGCCCGGGACGGCAACCGGACCCTGGAACTGAGCGATCCGACCGCACATGCCGAAGTTTTGGTTATCCGAGCGGCCTGCGCCGCTCTGCATTCCCAGCGGCTGCCTGAGTGCGATCTCTATGTGACGCTGGAGCCATGCGCCATGTGCGCCGGCGCCATTTCCTTTGCCCGGATCCGCCGGCTTTATTATGGTGCCGGAGACGAAAAGGGCGGCGCTGTAGACCATGGGACCCGCTTTTTCTGCCAGCCTATTTGCCACCATGCCCCTGAGACATATGCCGGGATAGGAGAACGCCAATCGGTAGCCCTCCTAAAGGGATTTTTCCAAGGCCGACGCTGACCACACTCTGTTGCGCAATTGCAACGAAGCACAGGTGAATTCTCGAACACCCTGACTACGCTGAAAACTGTCATGCAGGACACGCTATGGTAATGGCTCGTGAACCGTGAAACTGTCGAGACATCGCGCCATGATCAGATATGCATTCATTGGAGCGAGCATGGTGATGCTCCCCGGTCCCGCGTTTGCCGCCGACCTTCCCGTCGCACCAGAACCGATAGACTACCTCCGGATTTGTGATACCTACGGCAACCGGTTCTTTCACCTGCCGGGCACGGAAACCTGCCTGCGTGTCGGAGGCCGAGTTCGTATTGAAGCCCGACTGAACAATTATGGCAGCGGACCGAACAATTGGTCAGACAAGGCGGCGACAGGAACAACCTTCCGGGCTCGCGGCTACAGCTATCTGGATTCGCGCACTTCGACCGAGTACGGGCTGCTGCGCACCTACAACGCCGTCTTCGTGACAAACGACAACGACAGCAGCTCCAACTCCTTGGAGCTGGAGTACAGCTTCATCCAGTTCGGCGGGTTCACCTTTGGCCGGGCTCAATCGTTTTGGGACTTCTGGACAGGTTATTCTTTCGGTGCCCGGGTCACCTCCTACTCCGATACCAAATCAAACGTTGCCGCCTACACTCGTGCATTCGGCAACGGAGTGTCCGCCAGCCTTTCAATTGAAAGTCCGGTATCCCGCCGGGTGGAACTGATTTCTCCGAACGCCAACGGGTATGGCGGCTTTAAGATCCCAGACGCTGTCGCCAACATCCGGATCGATCAGGCCTGGGGTTCCGCGCAAATCATGGGCGCATTACACCAAGTCTATTTCGTCGACACTGCATCAGAATCTGCTCTGGGCTGGGCTGTCGGAGCCGGCGCGGAGATCAAGGTTCCTTTCCTTGGTGACCGGGACAAAATTGTTCTCCAAGTGGGTTATTCCGACGGCGCAAGCCGTTTCCCACTCGACAGCTGGAATGGCCGGATCACCGACGCCATCAATGTTGGCGGGTCCACCAAAACAACAAAAACATGGAACATAGCCGGTGGCTGGCGTCACGCCGTAACCGACACGGTCACGGCCAATCTGGAAGGTGGTTACCACACGGTCGATGCCGCCTTGGACAGTTACGATTTCAATCAATGGACAGTGACTGGCAACGTTGTCTGGTCGCCAATTTCCGGCGTGGATATCGGCGCTGAAATGCAATACCGCAACGTCGATTTCGATAGAGCGTCCGGGCTTTCCGATACGGATGAAATTTACACAACGCTCAGGGTTCAAAGAACGTTTTAAGGCTCGCGGGATACCATTGGCAGTACCGCGCAGTCACGTGACGCGCACGGGTAGTCCTGATTACGGTTCGGTTTTGGTTTTCGCCCAAACTCAACAGGCGCGCGTTTCAACCTTCGAGGTGCAGTAAGCGTCTTGGACCGCGTCCCAGAGACCGTTTCCCCAAAGACCGCTGTGGCTGACGCCTTCAACGATCTTGAGCGTTTTCGGCTCAGGCGCCAGCTCGTACAAGCGTTCTCCGTGCGCCACCGGGATCACCCGGTCATCCGTTCCATGTACGATTAGAACCGGGCTTTGAATGTTCTGAATCCGCTCCCGCGTCGGCATTGGATCCTTCATGAGCACGGACACGGGCAACCAGGGATATTGCTCGGACGCAATGTCAACGAGAGCCGTATAGGGCGCTTCCAGGACGAGCAACTCAGCGTCCGGGCGCTGTTCTGCGACGGCAGTGGCAACACCTGTACCCAGGCTCTCACCGTGCACAATGACAGGTCGGCCAGCCGCCGACGCCTTGTCAAAATGCTCCAGCGCATCCTGAATGAACGCTGCCTCGGACGGGGCGCCTTCACTTCCCGGATAGCCGCGATAACTTGGCGCATAGAGCCCGAAGCCACTGTCCAGAACCTGCGCAAAGCGCTTGTGGCGCGTCGACAAATTGCTGGAATTGCCGTGGAAATAAAGAACGACTGGCGTGTTTTCACGCCCCTCAGACATCCAGACGGTCACGTTGGTGCCGTCTTGCATTGAGACCGTTTCCACAGTGACGTTCTCAAGCCCCTTTGCACCGGGTGTCTCAAGCTCACCCGTCGGGACAAAAACGAAATTCCGCTGATTGAGGTACATGTAGCCGGCTACAATGCCGTAGGCGATCGCACCAGCGACCAAGACCTTTCTGACGGTCCTGCCAACCCTGCGCACGGTGCCCGTGCCGTCCTGCGCAGGTGGTGTGCTGTTGTTGCTGTCTTCTGCGGTCATTCCAGTCTCCGTACGGCTGCCGATCTCGCCGAACGGGACGGATTTCCCATTGGCTGTTACTTGCGGCCGAAAAGCTTTTCGATATCGCTGAGTTTCAGTTCAACCCAGGTCGGGCGCCCATGGTTGCACTGCCCAGAAAGTGGTGTTGCTTCCATGTCGCGCAAGAGGGCATCCATTTCTTCCGGCCGCATGCGGCGTCCGGCCCGGACCGAGCCATGGCAGGCCATCGTGGCGGCAACGTGGTCAAGTTTCTCCCGGAGACTGTCGGCGGTCTCCCATTCGGCCAGTTCATCGGCGAGCGTGCGCACCATGCCCTGAATGTCCATGTCACCAAGGATGGCTGGCGTTTCACGAACCGCGATGGCACCCGGCCCAAACGCCTCAAGCGACAAGCCGACCTTTTCCAGATCCTCCGCGCGTTCAGCCAGCCGGGCGGCATCTTCTTCCGGCAGGTCGACAACCTCCGGGATCAAAAGGATCTGCCGGGCAACGTCTTTCTTGGCCAAGGCCTCTTTCAGACGCTCATAAACAAGCCGTTCGTGCGCAGCATGCTGATCGACGATGACAACGCCATCTCCTGTTTGCGCGATGATGTAGGTTTCATGGACCTGTGCCCGCGCGGCGCCAAGCGGCAGCTCGGTTTTCTCCGAGGCCAGCGGAACATCATGTGCCCTTGCATCCGCTGACGGTGTGGCCAGAGCAGAAAAGCCGTTCTGGACCTCTGAAACCCGTTCCTCAGCAAATCCCGGCACAGGATTTTGTGCCGTCTTCAAAGGCCGAAAAGCCTCCGGCGCCCAGCGCTCCGCGGTTGCCGTTGCACCGAACCCGTGCGCACTTGCCGATCCGCTCGCTGCAGAACCGTAAGCGTGAGAAGTGGCACCGGATGGCCATCCCGGCTGTGGAGATTGTTTTCGAAGCGCGTCCAAGGCGACGGCTGCGTTGGACGTCGACGACCGGTGCCCCGCTTGGACCAGAGCATGCTTGATCGCCCCGACAAGCAGGCCGCGGACCAACTGCGCATCGCGAAAGCGCACATCGGATTTGGCCGGATGGACGTTCACGTCCACCAGTGCCGGATCCAGATCAATGAAGAGAACCACCACCGGATGACGATCGCGCGCAAGAACGTCTGCATAAGCCCCGCGCAAACCGGACAAGAGCAGCTTGTCCTTCACTGGTCGGCCATTGACGAAAAAGAATTGATGCTGGGCATTGCCCCTGTGATGGGTGGGCAAACCAGCATAGCCGGTGAGCCGGACCCCTTCCCGCGCCGCATCAATTTCCATGGCGTTGTCGACGAAATCGGGCCCCAAAATCTGAGCGATCCGGGCCAGGTGCGGCTCGTCTCCGCGCGCTGCCGGCCAGGATTGCGGCTGGCGGTCGGCACCGGACAGTGAAAACCCGATATGCGGATAGGCAAGCGCGATCCGCTTGACGATCTCGGTGATAGCGGCTGCTTCCGCGCGGTCGGACTTCAAGAATTTCAGACGGGCCGGTGTTGCAAAGAACAAATCACGGACTTCAACCTGGGTGCCTTTTGAGCGGGCGGCAGGCACAATCGGCTGTTCCTTGCCGCCTTCCACGGCGATCGCCCAGGCGTGGTCTTCCTTCATGTGGCGGGTCTGAATGACGAGACGGGCGACGGAGCCAATCGATGGCAACGCCTCGCCGCGAAACCCAAGCGTGCGGATATCAAACAGGTCATCATCGGAAATCTTGGAGGTGCAGTGACGGCGGATGGCCAGCTTTAGATCGTCCTGACGCATGCCGGCCCCGTCATCGGCCACGCGCATCAGCGTCTTGCCGCCCGCAGCGGTGACGATGTCGATTTGCGACGCCCCGGCATCAACGGCGTTTTCAACCAGCTCCTTGATCACGCTGGCAGGCCGTTCAATGACCTCGCCAGCGGCAATCTGGTTGATCACCTGTTCGCCAAGTTGCCTGACCTGCATGAATTGCCCTTTGATTGGTTCCGTTTGACGCGCGCTTCGGATATGGTCCGCGCCGGATTTACTTCGATTCCGTGCAATCCTATCAGATAATTTCTCATCCGAGTGAGCCGCCATGACCGTTTCTGCACCGCTTCTTGTTGACGGGCTCCATGCCCTTGCCCCGCAATACAAGGGCATCTTGTGCGATGTCTGGGGCGTGCTGCACAACGGTGTGTCCGCATTCGAGGAGGCACATATCGCATTGCGGCGCTTCCGGGAAGAAACCGGCGGTCATGTCGTTCTGATCACCAATGCCCCACGGCCAGCAAAATATGTCGCCGAAATGCTGACCAGCATGGGAGTGCCGGAAGAGGCTTACGACAGCATCGTCAGCTCAGGCGATGTCACCCGCGAGGTCCTGGAAGCGCAAGGTTCCAAGACGCTGCTGCACATAGGCCCCGACCGCGACCAGCCGCTCTATCACAATCTGGAAGCCACCTTCACCAGCGTTGACGAGGATGCAGACGCGATCAGTTGCACGGGGTTCCGGGATGATGAGACGGAAACACCGGACGACTACCGGGAGCGCTTGGAAAAACTGGCGGCCCGCAATCTTTTGATGATCTGCGCCAACCCGGACATCGTTGTGGAGCGGGGTGACCGCTTGGTCTGGTGCGCGGGGGCCCTCGCCCGCCTTTACGAAGACCTCGGCGGCGAAGTTGCCATTCTCGGCAAACCGCACACCCCGATCTATGAGGCTGGTCTGAGACGCCTTGCAGAGCATGCCGGGCAGACCATCGCTAAGGAAGATGTTCTGGCGATCGGCGATGGCCTGCCGACCGACATTCGCGGTGCGGTGTCCCAGGACATCGACGTTCTGTTCATCACCGCCGGCATTCATGCCTCGGATTTCGGGCCGAGCGAAGCCCCGGAAGAGCACCTGATCCGCAAGCGCCTGATCGAAGAAGGCCTGCGCGCCCGCGCCGCGATCCCGCGGCTGTCTTGGTGAGAATGCCTCCAAACAAAAACAAAAAGGCCGCCCAATGGAGCAGCCTTTTTTATTACCGGTTGACATACTGATATGCTGAGAAACGTGTCTTTTCCGGCCCAATCAAGAATACACAGCGACCAATAGACCGCCCGATCGATTGATTAGCGTTGGCAAACAACTTCCAAATCCCAGTGAAACTCCGAGCCAGTTTCAACATTAAATGCGAGCTTGAAACCAGCCGTCAAATTCAGAGTGATTTCGGTAGGTCTTCCGATTGCACTACATAGTTCTTGCACAATGTACGCGCTAGCACCTTTTACGGTTTGCACTGCCTGCTCAACGTCGTCAGATGGCGCTTCAACACGCTGAGCAATCAAAGATACAGCTTCTGCGTATCCTGCGGAGCCGACGGTGCTTACCGTATACCCTTCTGGCAGTTTGTAACCCGTGATCTCAATATTGTTGTCTTTGGTTTGGAATGGTGCTTGTCCGCCTAGAACGTCAACAGGCAAACCTTTTTTATCGTATACGACAAAACCAAACTCGGGCGCATTTTCGATTGCTTGCGACGCCCACACACTACGAATATCGTCTGCAGTTATTTTTTCGGGTGCCGTTAACATCGCCCCATCTGTAACTGTGAATGAGACACCCGGCATATCACTAATAGCCGCGTTCACATCTTCCTCAAATACTTTCGGATCAAATTCTTGCGCGCTGGCAAATCCGATGGGGAGAAACAGACAAATAATTAAAAGGAATGTACGGAACGTCATAATCGGACAACTCCTGAATTCACTAGCACTTCAGATTATAGATGATTTACCCTAGCTAGAAAACAATAACCCTCTAAAACCAAAAAAGAGGCGATTAGTTTTGATACGTAGCGACGCCACGACGTCCTGGTTCTTAATAATGGCTCATACAAACCCTTAAGCCGACCAACAAAACGCTATAGTTGGTGAATGGGTTTCATTCTCCAATTTGATTAAATTCAAAAAGGCCGCCCAAAGGAGCGGCCTTTTTTCAATTCCGTGTCCAGCGATGATCAGTCGAACAGCTTGTCGATGTCTGCCTGGCTGTCACCGAGAAGGGCGTCGATGTCATTTTGAGAAACGCCTTCGCCGGAGTGCTGCGGCCCGTGGAGGATCAGCTCCCGCTTGCGGCGCTCTTCATCGGTTTCTTCCGTCTCGGCTTCAAAATCGGCCGGGATCCGCAATTGTTCAATGAAGGATGTCACCCGTTCATCAATGAAGCGGAGGGTATGGACCACCTTTGAAATACGCTGACCGGTAATATCCTGAAAGGTGCACGCTTCGAAGATGCCGATCATCTTGTTGCTGACAAGGTCCTGGTAGGCCTCAGCGTCACTCGGATCCGCCGCCATGATTTCTTCGGCAGCTTCCATGATGGTGTTGGTCGCGTTTTCAGTCGCCTCAACGATGGCGTCGAGTTCGCGGCCGGCATCCGGGATCTTGTTGCCGGTCATATCATTGGCACGAAGCGCGGAAATCTCCTGCTTCATGCGTGTGATTTCTCTCGCGATCATTGTCAGCTCTTCCGTGACAGCCGGCTGAACCGTCGACAGAAAGTCGTGCATCGACCCGGACATCACTTCGGCAAGATGCATCACATCGTTTAGAGAAACTTCCCCGTCCCGGGTCTTGTTTTGTTCCAGAAAATCGATGATTTGCGCGACATTTTCTTGTTTTATTTTGGCCATGAGATCCAGCCTTTCAATGGTGTCCATTGCTTAACCGCCGCCTCCAAACAGCAGATGCCGAGCACTGAGAGATCGGCGATAAAACATTTTTGGCGCACTCGTCCGGCAGCAGCCTGCCTGCCCAGCCCGACTGCTTAACTTGAAAAAGAATGCCGGCAAGGGCGGAGAAGGAGACGTATACCGGTCTCCGCCAAGCCAAAGTGTTTTAGTCGGAGAAGACAGCCTCAATTTTCCCTTTCAATGTCTGCGCATTGAACGGCTTCACGATGTAGTTGTTTACACCGGCTTTTTTTGCTGCAATCACGTTTTCGGTCTTGGATTCAGCTGTCACCATGATGAACGGTGTTTTGCTGAGGGAACCATCGGCGCGAACCTGCTTCAGCAGTTCGTAACCGGTCATCGGCTCCATGTTCCAGTCCGAGATCACAAGACCATAGCGGCGCTGCTTCATTTTTTCCAAGGCTTCGGTGCCGTCCGCAGCGTCGTCAATGTCTTCGAAACCGAGCTGTTTCAGAAGGTTGCGAATGATGCGAATCATCGTCTTGTAGTCATCGACCACGAGGACCGGCATCTGAAGATCAAGGGCCATTGTCTACTCCATACTGTCAAGGTGCGCGGCCCCTGGCCGTGGGCCGTTGGAAACGCGTTATGACTTCGAAGGAGAGCGACACATTTATTTGTGTCCTCACCTCCCCACACTCAACGCAAATTAACGGGAGCACCTGAAAAGACCGTTAATAACAGACACTTTTTTTCTTCACCGAAAGCATAATTGTCAGAATTCCCGGGCGCGCTTAGCGTCCAACGCACAAAAAAACGGAAGATACAGGGCCAAAGACATCATGCTGGAATTGCAAAAACTCTGTTTTGAAGATCTCACCGTCGGCATGACGGAAGAACTCGTAAAACATGTCAGTTCCTCCGACGTGGTGGGCTTTGCCGAAGTCTCCGGCGACAGAAATCCGATCCATCTGTCGGAGCATTTTGCCGCCAGAACGCCGTTCAAAACGCGGATCGCTCATGGCCTTTATACCGCAAGCCTGATTTCCGCTGTTCTTGGCACCCGCCTGCCCGGACCAGGCGCGATTTACTTGTCGCAGACCTTGAATTTCAAGGCACCGGTAAAGATCGGCGACGATGTGACGGTGACCGTGCGCGTGGAGGAACTGATGGAGCGCGGCAACAGGGCCCGGCTGTCCTGCATTTGCAGTGTCGACGACACCGTGGTGCTTGAGGGCGAAGCCTTGGTCAAGGTCCCGAGCAAGACCGAAGACCGCTCCCGGCTTTGATCTGATCAAACCCAGTTCAATTTCATCATGAGAGCAGCTTGACCTTTTTTGGTGTTGGCGGCACGTTCCACGCGGCTTGGAACCGGCAGGGTTTTCTTCGTCTGCTCCGGAACGCCAAAACGAACGCCACCTTGCGCATAGGTCAGTTGCATGAACCGCACCCCATCCTCTGAATTCCAAATCGCCGAATCGCTGGAGAGTTTTCCAGCCAGTCTCAAGGGCGGTGTGGTTGCGATTGGCAATTTTGATGGCGTGCACCGTGGTCACCGGGCCGTTCTTGACGCTGCCCTCGGACTTGGCCGCGGAACGCATCACCCGGTCTTCGCAATGAGTTTCGAACCGCATCCGCGAACGGTGTTCAATCCGGCCAAACCCGTCTTCCGGCTGACTCCACCGCCGCTCAAGACCGAAATGTTGCGCGTCTGTGGGCTAGACGGTGCTTTGATCCTCCCTTTCACCAAGGACTTTGCAGCTGTAGAAGCCAACGCGTTCGTTCAAGATATTCTGATCGACACGCTCGGCATTTCCCACGCTGTTACCGGCTATGACTTCCACTTCGGCCGCGCCCGCCAAGGCACACCGGATTACTTGCGCGCTGCCGGCGCCCAGCACGGCTTTGGCGTCACAATCGTCCAGCGCGAAGAAGACGAGAATGCTGACGTGATTTCGTCCTCGCGCATCCGGGACAACCTTGAGACCGGCGACATGGCCGAAGCGAATGCCCTCCTCGGCTACCGGTGGTTTTTCGAATCGCAAGTCCAGCATGGCGACAAACGGGGCCGGGATCTCGGCTACCCGACCGCAAATCTTCGGATGCCCGAAGACTGTCCGCTGCTGCAAGGCATCTATGCGGTCAAGGTCAAGGTCGGAGACGACTGGTATGGCGGCGTCGCCAGTTATGGAAGACGTCCGACGTTCGACAACGGGGCTGCGCTGTTTGAAGTCTACCTGTTCGACTTCCAAGGTGACCTTTACGGCAAGACCTTGCGGGTGCACGTGGTCTCTTATCTTCGAGGAGAAGCGAAGTTTGACAGCGCGGACGCGCTGGTCACCCAGATGGACCGGGACAGTGAAGAAGCACGCGCGGCCCTGGCATCATTGCAGCCTTTGTCCGAAATCGATCTGAAACTCCTGGACTTTGCATCGTGAGACAACGGTCGCCTGCGATCGACGTCAGCGATAATCCGTTACAGGCAATCCTTTTGATGTCCAGCGCGATGCTGATCGTGCCTGTGATGGACATCATCGCAAAATACCTTTCGTCCTCCATCCATCCGCTAGAAGTCACCTTTGGCCGGTTTGTCTTTCAATTTCTGGTCAGCTTGGTGTTTGCGCTGATCTTGTTGCGGTTGCCACGCCCTGGCGGACAGCAGCCCTTCGTGAATTTTCTGCGTGGGATTTTGCTGGCCTCCGCGTCGTTATGTTTCTTCATCGCTGTGAAGTACATGTCGGTCGCCACAGCCATCTCGATCTTTTTCGTCGAGCCGATGATCCTGACGATCCTTGCAGCCCTTATCTTGAAAGAACCCGTTGGCCCCCGGCGGATCGGTGCGATTGCCGTCGGTCTTGCGGGAGCACTCATTATCTTGCGGCCAAACCTTGCCGAGATCGGCCTTGTGAGCCTGTTGCCGGTCGCAACCGCCGTGTTGTTTTCGTTTTATCTGTTGCTCAACCGGTTGTACCCCGTTCGGGATGATTTGCTGACGATCCAACTGAGTGCAGGGCTGGCCGGAAGCCTTTATCTGGGCGCCATACTCATCGTGGCCACCACATTTGACGTAGGCGATGTCGTCTTCGTGTGGCCGAATGCTTGGCAAGCAGGGCTTTTGGCTTTGATTGGCCTCATTTCCTTCTGCGCTCATGGACTGGTGGTGGCCGCGTTCCAACGTGGCAGCGCAAGCCTGCTTGCACCTTTGCAGTACCTGGAAATCGTAAGCGCGACCTTGTTCGGGTTTCTGGTATTTGCCGATTTCCCGGATTTGCTCACATGGATCGGTATCAGCCTGATTGTTGGCAGCGGTCTTTACATCACGCACCGGGAGCGGGTGAGGAAACAGACGGCCGGATAGAACCCGCGACGTTTACCCGTCCATGTTCCCATTGCTTGTAGTAGCGATGTGTCAGAAGCATGGTCAACAGACCCGGAGCACTGGCCAACGGGATCCCCGTGTGCTCCGCAATCACGCGGGCTAATAGGATCAGGAACACGATCAAAACATACAGTGACGTATCAAAGGGCATCAGATTGCCGTCAACCGCATGGCGCGCGAGAAACAGAAACGGGACAGCCAGAATAACGTACTCGTACGTGAGCATGTAAGGAGACGCCAAAAGGCTTGCAGCGACAAGGCCTGCCGCTTTTAATTCGAACGGAGCGTCACTCCACCAAAGACGCACGACCCAAACAAGGCAACCTGCTGCGAACAAAAGCTGAGCCAGCATCGCGGGTTGATCCGGCAACCCGATTATCCTCAAACCAGTATAGATCGACATATACTTCCAGTGCCCGACAAGCTCCTGATCGAGGAGCGTTGCAGCAAACTTGCTCTGCTCAAAGAACGCAAGCCAAATCTCCGGCCCGAACGCCAACGCTGGCAGCGCTGCGAAAACCACAGTGGTCACTCCGGCAGCAATAAAGGTTGTCCAATAACGCCCAGCCATAAGAGCAAATGGTATGAGAACACCAATCTGCGGCTTATAGGTCATGCAGCCAATCAAGATGCCGGCCAAGATGTAGCGTTTCCCACCAAGCGCAGCGAGCGCCCCACCGAACAACGCAGCCGTCAGAATACTGTTTTGGCCATGGATCAGAACTCCAAGAACGCCGGGGAATGCGCAGGCGATCAGTGCGCCTCTCCAGCCACCCCAAATAATACGTCCTACGAGTGCCAACGCGCCCAAGGTCAAGGAAAAGAACAGGATATGCGACAGCCAGTTCGGGAGAAGCCCGAACGGTACCATGGCAAGCAGGTAGGTCGGCGGATACAAGAACGGTAGATAACCGTATTCCGCAACGAAGTTCTCAGCGACCAACCGGAACGCATCGTTGTCATAGACGTCGAACGGTGTCCCCGCCAACACAGTCACGGCCGCAAGCCAATAGCAGATGTAATCTCCCAGGAGAAACAGGCCGTGCACAGCGTCACGGTAATGGGCCTCTTGAATGTGATACCCCAACATCCCTACGAGATAGAAAATCGGCGCGAGCCGCAAAAACACATCGATCCGGTCTGGTGTCAGGATCGTCTCAAAGTGTTTCAATTTCTCCATGCAGGCTGCCGTACCGTTCGAGCTTCAGTTCTACTTCGCACAGATATGCCCATCAATTCTTGCAGAACCGCTAATTTTGAAATGCCCGTTTTGGATCTTTGGATGCGGAAACAGCCGTGCCTCTGATCAAATCCCATGCCCCTCTTTATTCCTTGCCGAACTGCTGCTATGTCCCATGCCATGCAAAAACAGGTTGTCTTCCGCCCCTGGATGAAGGTGGCGTACATCAAGCGAATTACCGGCCCGGCCCTCGGCTGACGCAATTGCGGCGCCAGGGACCGGGATAAACCTCGTTCGACTGCCGTCATCATGCCGGCAGACATTTCATGAAAATTGACTGCGGGCTTCGTCCCGCTGACCGGATCGACCACCGATGACCGACGCACCAAAACGCGACTATTCTGAAACGCTAAATCTGCCGATAACCGAATTCCCGATGCGGGCCGGCCTTCCCAAGAAAGAACCGGAGATCCTGGCGCGCTGGGAAAAGCTGAACATCTACAAGACGCTGCGGGATCAATCTGCCGGCCGGGACAAATTCATCCTGCATGACGGCCCTCCTTACGCCAACGGCAACATCCATATCGGACATGCGCTGAACAAGACCCTGAAAGACATCGTCACCCGGTCGATGCAAATGATGGGCTATGACAGCAACTATGTTCCGGGTTGGGACTGCCATGGTCTCCCGATCGAATGGAAGATCGAGGAGCAATACCGCGCCAAAGGCAAGAACAAGGACGAAGTGCCGATCAACGAGTTCCGCAAGGAATGCCGGGACTTTGCTGATCACTGGATCGGCGTACAGCGCGAAGAGTTCAAACGCCTTGGAATCGAAGGTGACTGGGACAACCCGTACCTGACCATGCGATTTGAAAGCGAAGCGGTCATTGCCCAGGAACTGATGAAGTTCGCCATGTCCGGCCAGCTTTACCGCGGTTCCAAACCGGTGATGTGGTCCGTTGTCGAAAAGACTGCGCTGGCTGAAGCGGAAATCGAATACCACGACTATCAGTCCGACCAGATCTGGGTGAAATTCCCGATCGTTGAGGCCGGGGGCACCGATGAAGCAGCGGCGGAGCAGCTGCTCGACGCTTCGGTTGTTATCTGGACAACCACCCCGTGGACCATCCCTGGCAACCGCGCCGTGTGCTTCTCATCCCGGATCAATTACGGTCTTTATGAAGTGACCCAGGACGGCCTGCCGGACGACAACTGGGTGCAAAAAGGTGATCTTCTGATCCTCGCAGACGCCCTTGCCGGCGACGTCTTCAAGAACGCCCGGATCGAAGACTTCAAACTGGTCCGTGCGGTGTCTCCGGATGAGATGGCCGCGCTCACGCTCGCCCACCCTTACCGGGACATGGATCTCGGCGGCTATCAGTTCGATGTGCCGCTGCTTGACGGTGACCATGTCACCGATGACGCCGGTACCGGTTTCGTGCACACGGCTCCAGGTCATGGTGCGGACGACTTTGAAATCTGGATGGCAAACGCCAAGAACCTTGATGAACGCGGCATCGACACCGCAATCCCCTTCACGGTCGCCGACGACGGCTTCTACACCAAGGATGCGCCTGGCCTGGAGGGCAATCAGGTCATCACGCACAAAGGTGAAAAGGGCAAGGCAAACAAAGCCAACATCGAGCTGTTGAAAGACGCGGGCGCTCTGATTGGGCTTGGCCGCATGAAGCACCAATATCCGCATTCCTGGCGCTCCAAGAAGCCGATCATTTTCCGCAATACGCCGCAATGGTTTGTCTATATGGACAAGGCCTTGTCCGGCGAAGGCGACACGCTGCGGACCCGGGCCCTCAACGCAATTGACGAAACACGGTTCGTGCCGGTTTCCGGTCAGAACCGCTTGCGCTCAATGATCGAGAACCGCCCGGATTGGGTTCTCTCCCGCCAGCGCGCGTGGGGCGTGCCGATCACGGTTTTCATCAACAAGGATACATCTGAAGTCCTCAAAGATGAAGCGGTCAACGCCCGCATCTATGACGCCTTTGTTCAAGAAGGAGCGGATGCCTGGTTCGCAGAGGGCGCAAAGGAACGCTTCCTCGGCAACGATCACAAGGCTGATGAGTGGGACATGGTCATGGACATCCTGGATGTCTGGTTCGATTCCGGGTCCACCCATGCGTTCTGCCTGGAAAAGCGTGAAGACCTTAACCCACAGCGCAAGACCGCCGGCGGCAAGGACTACGTTCTATACTTGGAAGGCTCGGACCAGCATCGCGGCTGGTTCCACTCCTCGCTTCTGGAAAGCTGCGGCACCCGCGGTCATGCACCATATGATGCGGTCCTGACGCACGGCTTCACAATGGCCGAAGATGGACGCAAAATGTCCAAGTCGCTCGGCAACCAGGTGTTCCCGCAGGACATCATCAAGCAATACGGCGCGGACATCCTGCGTCTTTGGGCAGCGTCGTGCGACTATTCGGAAGATCAGCGGATCGGTCCGGAAATCATCAAAACCAGCGTCGACAGTTACCGCAAGCTGCGGAACACACTGCGCTGGATGCTGGGCTCCCTGGCGCATGCGAGCGGCGAAGAAGTTGCCCTCAGTGACATGCCGGAGCTGGAGCGCCTGATGCTGCACCGGCTTGCAGAGCTTGATGCCATGGTTCGCCAGGCCTACGCCGATTACGACTATAAGAAGATCTTCCACCAGCTGTTCACATTCATGACGGTGGAACTGTCGGCGTTCTATTTCGACATCCGCAAGGACGCGCTTTATTGCGACGCCGGGTCTTCCAATCGCCGCAAGGCATCTCTCTATGTCATCGACAAGCTGTTCAACAGCCTGGTCACATTGATGGCGCCGATGCTGCCGTTCACAATGGACGAAACCTGGGTCTCCCGCTTCGGCGAGGAGACATCTGTACATCTGCAGCAATTCCCGGCGGTTCCGGCAGACTGGAAAGACGATGCGCTCGCGGAGAAGTGGGCCAAGATCAAAACGGTTCGCCGTGTGATCACCGGTGCTCTTGAGATCGAACGCCGCGAGAAGCGGATCGGCTCCTCTTTGGAAGCGCATCCTGTTGTTCACGTGACCGATCCAGACCTCATGGCTGCGCTGGAAGGCCGGGATATGGCTGACATTGCCATTACCAGCCAACTCACCTTGAGTTCGGATCCGGCCCCGGAAGGCGCGTTTTCGCTTGACGATACCAAGGGCGTTGCGGTCGTACCCGCACTTGCGGAGGGCACCAAATGCGCCCGGTCCTGGAAGATCCTGCCAGAAGTCGGCACAGACCCGGATTATCCAGATGTGACACCAAGGGACGCCAACGCGCTGCGTGAATGGGACGCAGCCAACGTTGCCGCATAACGGATCAATGAGACCTTGATGACAAATAGCAGTGATAACTCAGATCACCCCGCAAAACCGACCTATGTCTGGGGCGGCTTAAGCTGGCTCGTTCTGTCTGTCGCTGCCATTTGCCTTCTTCTGGATCAAGCAACCAAGATCTGGTTCGTCCATGGCGTTGATCTTGCCGCAAACGGCCCCGTAAGGGTCTTACCGGTTCTGGATTTTGTTCTCGTATGGAACCGCGGCATCTCTTACGGCCTTTTCCAGCAAGACAGTGATTTGGGCCGCTGGTTGCTCGCCGGTTTCACCATTGCAGCGACGATCGCACTGTGGATTTGGTCGACCCGCGTCGATTTGAAGCTTCCGGCTCTTGCACTTGCCCTAATTATCGGCGGCGCAATCGGTAACGGTGTGGACCGGGTTGTTTACGGAGCTGTGGTCGACTTCGTCCACTTCCACGTCGGCACGTTCTCCTGGTACGTGTTTAACCTAGCCGACGTGTGGATCGTTGCAGGTGTCATCGGTCTCCTGTATGACAGTTTCGCAAACGGTCCAAATTAAGCCGCAAATTAGCGGTTTATAAGTTGGGTCTATTATTTTCTGTTTGGCGGTGGTCAGACAGTGTCCGATTTCTTGAAGGATACGTTGTGGTGCGCACGCTCGGCGATTTTATCTCCAAAGGCCTCCTGCTCGCAGCAGTGACAGGCCTCGCAGCTTGTCAGGCAGCCGACGGAACGACCGTTGCTCCCGATACGGCTTTGGTGAACAACATCATGTCGGGCCTTGGCGCCGTCGATCCGAACAAAAAAGAGATCGAATACAAACCACGCGCTCCGCTTGCCATGCCGGCCGACAACACAACATTGCCGTCACCTTCAACTGAAGTTGCTGGTGCAGGGTCCCAGAATTGGCCCGAGCAGCGCAACGAGGATGAGATGAACGCCCTGCGGGATCGTTACAAAGTTGCCACGGACCACCGCGGTGACCTGAAGCGGCTTACACCAGAACAGATGGCAGGAATTGAAATCGTCGGTGTTGAACGTCCTGCGTCGACACCGGAACTGCGGGCAGCATCCGATCCGGATACTGCGCTTGGCCCGGGCAAACGTCTGTCACCGGAACAAATGAAAATCGAGTCAGAGCGATTTAATGCGCTGAAACAGCAGCAAGCCGGCACACAGACGGCTGGCGCTGCACTTCAGCGGCAATACCTGATCGAGCCGCCTGCAGCGTACAGCACGCCGTCTGCCGACGCTCCGATGCCGTCGACAGAAATCGAAGTGAAAAAAGAATACGTGAAGGTACAGCGGGACCACGAAACGAACCGCCTCGATCCAAGATGTATGGCGGGCGAGTCCAAATACTGTAACTAACTCTTCACGCCAAATTACAGACATTTAATGAGGCCTCCGATCCATTCGACCCTATATGGGGTGTTTGGGCCGGAGGCCTTTTCGTTTGGGCATACAACAGGAGCTCCCCGTGATTGGATTGCGCCAACCAATACCGATACTCAGTTTTGACCGCGCATTGCGCAGCACACTATTGGCAAGCCTTTTATCCGCCACGCTGTTTGCCGTTCCGCTATCCGGCGTAACCCTGTCCAAGGCAAACGCTTTGGAAGGCACGCAAGACGAAATTGTCATCGCGCCGAACCTGGAGCGGTTCGTCCTTGACAATGGACTGGAAGTGGTTGTGATCCCTGATCGCCGGGCTCCCGTGGTCACGCACATGCTTTGGTACAAGGTCGGATCGGCCGATGAGCCCGAAGGTCAATCCGGTGTCGCACACTTCCTGGAGCACCTGATGTTCAAGGGAACCGACGACCATCCGGACGGTGAGTTTTCAAAAATCATTGCTGACCGCGGCGGCCAGGAAAACGCCTTTACCAGCTACGACTACACCGCCTATTTCCAGCGTGTTGCAAAAGAACACTTGCCGCTAATGATGGAAATGGAGGCGGACCGGATGGAAAACCTCGTTCTCAGCGACGCAGTTGTTGCGCCTGAGCGGGATGTTGTTTTGGAAGAGCGGCGGGACCGGGTTGAGAGCGATCCCGGGTCACGCTTGCGGGAAGCGATGAACGCCATCACGTTCGTCAATCATCCCTACGGATCCCCGATTATCGGTTGGCAGAATGAGATCGAAGCTCTCAACAAGGATGCAGCAATCGCGTTCTATGACCGTTTCTACACCCCGAATAACGCCGTGCTTGTCGTCGCAGGTGACGTAGAGCCAGCGACCGTTCTGGACCTCGCCCAAAATACATATGGCAATGTCCCGCGCCGGGCGGAGCCGGGCGAGCGTCTTCGTCCTGCGGAACCGCCGCTTGCCGGAGAACGGCGGATCGCGGTCACAGATCCGCGGGTCAGGCAAGAGGCGATCTCCCACACATGGATCGTGCCGAGCCAGACAACCGGCGAAGGCCGGACACCGGAAGCGCTGGATATTCTGTCCTACGTCTTGGGTCAGGGCCCATCCAGCCGCCTCTATAAGGCCCTTGTGCTGGATGCTGGCCTCGCCACAAGTGTTGGCGCCTATTACCAGAGCACAGCCCTGAACAGCGGACGTTTTGTTGTCTATGCTTCACCGCGGCCCGGCCATACGCTGGAAGACGTCGAAGCGGCTGCAGCGCAAGAACTGAGCAAGTTGCTGGAAGAGGGTGTGACCGCAGAAGAAGTCGATAGGGCAAAACGCAGTATGATCGCGAGTTCGATTTACGCTCAAGACAGCCAGACCGGCCTTGCAAGGCTGTTCGGTGCGGCCCTCACCACCGGCATGGAAGTAGACGATGTCCAGACTTGGCCAAGCCAAATCCAAGCTGTCACACCCGAAGACGTTGAAGCTGCTGCGAGAGAATTTCTGACCGCAACACCTGTGACCGGGGAACTCAGAAGCCCGCAATCAAACGCCGACACCGCCGATAAGTCCGGCAAGGAGTCCTGATCATGAGATTGCAACACGTATTCCCCACTACCCCGGCCCTGTTCGCATTCGTGTTTGCCGTTGTAGCGCTCGTAGTGCGTCCATCTTTTGCCGTGGAAGTGGAACGGGTCATCAGTCCGAAGGGCATCGAAGCATGGCTGGTTGAAGACCACACGGTGCCGATCATTGCCCTAAACTTCTCTTTTGAAGGCGGCTCGGCTCAAGATCCGGCAGACAAAGCCGGTCTGACACGCCTTCTTGCCGCAACAATGGATGAGGGCGCAGGTGACCTGACCTCTGAAGACTATCAGGCACGGCTTGAGGAACTGGCCGTCAGCGTAAACTTCAGCACCGGCAAAGACAGGTTCTTCGGCAGCATGCGCACCCTGACCCAAACGCTTCCCGAAGCGACGGAAATGCTCGCACTCGCCCTGAACGCACCGCGGTTCGATGTTGAGCCAGTTGAGCGCATGAAAACTCAACTGATCACCCGCGCTAAGCGGAATGAGACCAACCAGGATGCCATTGCGGGCCTTGCACTGTCGAAGGCTGTGTTCGGCGATCATCCTTATGCGCAACCGACGCTTGGTACACCTGAGACATTGCAGGGCCTTCAACCGGATGACTTGAAAGCGCACAAGCCCAAGCTCATCGCAAAGGACGGGCTCAAAATCGGTGTTGTTGGCGCGATTGACGCTGAAACCCTGAAGTCAGTCCTGGATACAGTCTTTGCAGGTTTGCCCGAGAAAGCCGACCTGAAGCCAATCGAAGAGCTCACCCCGCGAACCGGAGACAATGTCGAAGCGTTCCTCGATGTACCGCAGACAACGATCCTATTTTCGCTGCCAGGTTTGAAGCGGGACGATCCGGACTATCAAGCAGCGTTTGTCATGAACCACATTCTGGGCGGTGGAACCTTCACCTCCTGGATGTATCAGGAAGTACGCGAGAAGCGCGGCCTCTCCTATGGCACAGGCACGTCCCTTTCGCCTTACAAGCACACAGGCGTTCTCATTGGTTCTGCCTCAACAAAAGCAGAGCGTTCATCCGAGACCGTCGACGTCATGCTGGCTCAGCTGAAACGGATGGCCGAGGAAGGACCGACAGAGGCCGAACTTGAAAGTGCCAAACGGTTTCTGACCGGTTCCTACGCGCTCCGGTTTGACAGTTCCGGAAAAATCGCCCGGCAACTGGTTGCACTTCAAAATGCTGGTCTTGGCATTGATTACTTCGATCGGCGCAACAGCGAAATCGAGGCTGTTACTCTGGACGATGTCAACCGGGTCGCCCAGCGCCTCATAGCGGGTATTGACCCGACAATTATCCAGGTCGGCCCTAACAACCCGCCTGCAACCGACTGACCTGAAGGCCAGGATTTAGCCTTCAAACAAAAAAGGCGGCGGGACTTTCCCGCCGCTTTTTGTTTGGGGCTCATCGCGAAGAAACATATCCGTGACGCTAAGCTCATGGCTCTGCAAAACCGCCTGCGTCACGCGGTTGGCGGATCACAGACGGCTTGATACCGGAGCTGGTTTAGCCTGCCGCTTTTTTGCGTGGTGCCGGTGTGCCTTGCAAGACTTCCGCCCGCACAGGCCGCGGCGGTGAGAAGAGGTTGCCCTGGGCCAGTTTTACGTCGAAGTCGAGAAGCTCAAGCACCTGGGACTCGGTTTCAACGTGATCAGTGATCAGTTCCATACCGTAGCGGTGCAGCAGATCCCCAAAATCGGACGGGTGAATGTGACCGTGATTGGTTTCCCGTCGGCCAATCAGATAATCCGCATTCAACTTGCCATACTTGAAGCCACGGCCAGCCAGGCTGTTGAAGTCCATTCTCATGTCGTCAATCTGGTCAACAGAGAAACGGAAACCGGATTCATAAAGCGCTGCAAGGCTTTCCAGCTCAACCGCACCCATCTGAGCGATATCGGATTGCGAGAACTCAAAAATCAGGGCGTCTGAGAACTCACGGTTAGACCGGACAAATTCCAGGAAGCCGGGAAAGAAAGTATTGTCCGACAACGACAATGAAGAGATGTTGCAGAACAGGACAGCGTTGCGATTGCGCGACATCAGCCTGCGGATAACCTGAACCGACCGGAACAGAAGCAAGTTGTCGATGCGGGCGATGTGTCCGGAGCGAACGGCTTCGGGCATGAAGGCTTGCGCCTCAATGGAATCGCCATTGGCGTTCCGCAGGCGGGTAAACGCTTCGTAGTGCTTCACCTGACGCTGAGGCAAACTCACAATCGGTTGCAGAAAGAGCTCAACGCGGTTTGCATTCAGCGCCGAAGTGATGAGCTCATTCATGGCCGGGTTGGGGCCTGGATTGGTCAGGCGCTCTGCAGATGGTTCAGCCGGAAGATCGGCAAAACCTTCATCGATTTCGCGCGCACCGGCACTACTATCAGGCGCACGGCCATCGCGTGGCACGTGCACACCATAGCGACGGTCCAGCTCAGACATATCACGATGGGTAGGAACGACGCCGTCATTGTAAGGGCCAGGCTGCGGCGCTTGAGGTGGCGCGTAAGGAGCATGGTGCGGGACTGGCGCTTGCTGCGGGTACTGACCGGGATGAGCTTGACCTTGGCCGTTGGTCTGCGGATATCCTTGGTTTGGCTGCTGAGGTTGCTGATATTGCGGCAAACTCTGCATGGGTGGCGGAGGTGCAATGGCCTGCTGATCCTCCACCTTGGTCTCCAGGTCGGACATGGCTTCCGCCATCTGCTTGACCAGAGTGCCGAGCACTTCGACCTCTGCAAACAATGGATCGATTTCTGCCCGGGTCCGGCGCGGCATCGTGTGTTCCATGCCGGTGAGACGGCCTTCCAGATTGCCGACATCCTCGTCGAGATCCGTCATGCGTTCTTCGAGGCGCTCTACGGCGTCGCTCACTGCACTGCGGTCCCGCGACCGTCCGATCAGCAAATGAACGAGGATCATCGTGCACATCAGCGCCAGGGACAGCGACACGGCTTCGCCAAAAGGACGGCCAAATTGGAAAACCATCACTGCCGCTGAAGACAGTGCAATGATCACCATGCATATCGCTACAAATATGGTCGCAGTTCGGCCCATTTGGTACTGAATCTACCCGATGCGAATCAAAAAAGACTGGTTAATCATGCCTTAAGACAGCTCCGCCTCCGAATCCGTAAGCTCCTGTAAAACCTGTTTTTGGCGACTTGTCCCCGACTATGCGCGCAATGCGGCTCCAAAATGACCCGCACACCAAATCAGTGCCCCGGTTTCTCCCGCGCTAGCCGCGTTAGAGGGTACCGCTTTGCCCGTTCTCCGGCAATTAGGGATTGAAATCAAACACACATGTCGTAAGATTACCTAACGTAAGCTTTGGTTCTTCAGCCGTCTCACAGGAGCAGAAAGGCGTTCAAAATGCCCATGCCGGGGCGATCATTGCGGTCGGAACCATTCGAAGAAGGTTCAACCACAACCGACATATCCCCCTCAATCCAGGGTCCACTTTTGTCGGGCGGTCAGGGCAGAACAAGCCCGGCAAAAGCTTCACGATCCAAGCCTGGACAAAATGACCTCGGACCCCGAGCAGATGCTGTCCTCGGATCTTTGAAACACATCCTCAACAGCCCAGAGTTCAAGTCAGCGCCTCAGTTGCAGGCCTTCCTGCATTTCGTGGTCGATGCGGCCCTAAATGACCAGACCGAGAAACTGAAAGGGATCACAATCGCAGTTGAGGCTCTTGGGCGCGATGCAAACTTCGATCCGGACAAAGATCCAATCGTCAGGGTCGAGGCGGCTCGGCTGAGATCACGGTTATCCAAATACTATGAGGGATCAGGGGCGTCGGATCCGGTGAGGATCTCCATCCCGAAGGGCGGTTATGCGCCAGCTTTTGAATTTGCGAGCATGAAGGGCACACCCGGTGTCCCTGCCTCAGCCACCCCAAGACATGACGATCCGCCGGCGGAAAACCTTTCAGCAGCCCCCACAGCCGTTGACATCAGCAATGCCTCTTCGTCTCATTCAGGAATAGAAGAACCGCCAGGACCACGCGGCCTGCCAAAAACTGCTCACTTAGGCTCACCCAGTGGATGGGCACTGCTCAAGAACGCAATGTCCCGTCCGCGAGTTCCCATTGGCTGGCTGCTTGTCACAAATGCCGTTTGCTTGGCGGCCGGTTACTGGGCAGGCAGTGAATAACTTCCGCGTTTCAATGCCTTTCCGGGCAAAAACTGCATTTTGCGCTTTGTGACAACGCTTTGTTTACCCTGTTTGGCGAATTATCCCATTAGTCAATCTTTCGAGCCCCGAAGGATTATGACCAAAGCGATGGGAGTTACCCTGCGATGGGGAGTAAAGAGGGCAAGACCTTGCCTGTGATTGTACGCGTTTTGGACGCATCGGCGTCTGAAGCAGCCCGCACATCGGCAGTCTGTGCGAGATTATCTGCCGAGTGTTCTGAGCCAATCCTCTATACCGATACCGCTCCCTGTCTGCAGGACCTTGCTGATAAGACCACAGACATTCTCATTATTGATCTAGAGACGATTGGTGGCGACGAAGCACTAGAGGCTTACGCGGTTCGCTGCCCCAAGGCCGTTATTCTCGCTGTCTCCTCGATGGGGTCCGTTTCCCGCGCGGTCAGTGCCATGCGCGCCGGGGCTCATGATTTCCTGACCAAGCCATTTTCTCTGGATGCACTCGCATCAAAAATCACGTTCCAACTGCAACAGCGCCGGCCCATCGCAAAGCCTTGCCAGCAAGCAACGGATAGGGCGATCCGGGTTGAGGTTGTGAACCAGGACAATCTGCCGACACCGCGCAATGCTCCTGAGCCCAAACAAGTTTTGGGTCTCGGCAGGCTGATCGGCACATCCCCCGCAATGCTGGACATTCACGATCAAGTCCGGCGCATGGCACCATCACAAGCACCTGTTTTCATTACCGGTGAGTCTGGAACCGGAAAGGAACTATGTGCGGCCGCCGTGCATGAACTCTCGGATCGGAACTCCGGTCGATTTGTGACCCTGAATTGCGCGGCTATTCCCCGGGATCTGATCGAGAGTGAAATCTTCGGCTATGTTCGAGGCGCTTTCACTGGTGCTGGGGACAATCGTACCGGTGCGGCAGAACAAGCCGATGGTGGCACGCTGTTCCTTGATGAAATCGGCGAAATGGATCTGCTGTTGCAGAGTAAGCTTTTGCGCTTTTTGCAAACCGGCACGTTTCAAAGGCTTGGCGACACCGCCAGCCGGAAGGTGGATGCCCGGATCATATGCGCGACCAACCGGGATCCATTGACGGAAATTACGGCCGGCCGGTTCCGCGAAGACCTTTACTATCGCTTACATGTTTTGCCGGTGCACCTTCCTGCCTTACGGGAACGGCGGGAAGACATTCTGCCGTTGGCCGAAGCTTTCCTGAAACGGTACTCAGGTGAGGAACGCCGCAACTTCCGCGGTTTTGACGCAGATGCAGAAGCACGGATCGTCTCCTACGGCTGGCCGGGAAATGTCCGCCAGCTGGAGAACACGATCCGTCAGATTGTCGTTATGAATGACGGCGCTGCCGTTACTCATGACATGCTGCCTCTGGTCATTCGTGATGCGCAATCGCGCCCGAACGGCATCATCGACCTGTCGCGCGAACGGTCTCGCGTGGCTCCTGCCAGCCGGCCATTCGGTGCGATTGAACCTCTTTGGGCTCAAGAGCGCCGCATTATCGAAGATGCACTCGATGCGTTTGATGGGAACATAGCCATGGCCGCTGCGGCACTGGAGATCAGCCCGTCGACAATCTATCGCAAAAAACAATCCTGGTCCGCACGGAGCCTTTAACCGGCTATATTTACCGCAACGCACACATTTCCTTGTTTCTTGGTGGCGCTCGGTCTATATCGGCAAAATCGCTAAGAAAAGACAAGATCTAAGGGCGGCGGGGATTTACATGACGAAGCAGGCGAGCCGATTTAAGCTTGGGCGGAAATCCACTTCTCTTGCATTGGTGTTCGGGATATTCGCGGCGGCGGGCTCCGCTGTTGCTCAATCTCCTGACAACAAGTCTCCCTCCCCGGCATTCGCGGAAGCGTTGGCAGCTTTCGATGCCGCATGGGCTGCAGACGGCCTTGCTTTTTCAACTGTGACGTTCACAGACGGTCCCGGCAGTGGATATGGGAAGTACACTGCCACAGAAAACAATGTGTTTTCAGCCGGTGAGACGATTGCGCTTTATGCTGAGCCTGTCGGATATGCATTCGATCAGTCGCAAGACGGTTACATATATAAACTAGCCGCCAGTTATCGCCTGTTGAACACATCAGGTCAGGTCTTGAGCGAACAATCTGATTTTGCAGAATTCACCGGCACGACCCGATCCAAGCAACGCCAACTGTCGGCCAGCTTGTCATTTCAGTTCGATGGCTTGCCCGAAGGCGACTATGAACTCGAAGCCACTTTCGCCGATCAAATCGGCAATCAGACAGCCGGTTTCAAGCTCCCATTTACAATTCAGGCTGCCAACTGATCCGCATCGGAAATAAGACTCACAGCGCGCTAGTATTGACCTCGCGCAGCCCGCGGCTGGACGCAGGGAAATCCAAGCGTTAACAGCGTCGTACCAGTGTGCCGGATCCGGCCAGAAAATCTTCCTTCCGCCATTGACAAGCCCCTCCGGGATACATAAATCCTTGGGCGCTGTTAGCACTCGCCACTAGGGAGTGCCAATCGCGGATGGGAGGAGCAATTTCTCCTGTTCTCAGTAACCCAATAATCATGTCTCGCGCGCTGCCTATTGCGTGGGGCGCGCTCATGAGAGGAAACAGTCTTATGGCATTTCGTCCACTTCACGACCGTGTCGTAGTTCGCCGCGTCGACTCCGAAGAGAAGACCGCTGGTGGCATCATCATCCCGGATACCGCTAAGGAAAAGCCGCAGGAAGGCGAAATCGTTGCAGTTGGCAACGGTGCGCGTGACGACAGCGGCAACGTTGTTGCTCTCGATGTCAAAGCAGGCGACCGCGTTCTGTTCGGCAAATGGTCCGGCACTGAAGTCAAAATCGACGGTGAAGACCTCCTGATCATGAAGGAATCCGACATCATGGGCGTGATCGCTTAATTCAGCGAACCGCTTTTTGATCTCAATCGCAAATTCCAGAATAAGTGAGACGACTACATGTCTGCTAAAGAAGTAAAATTCTCGTCTGACGCACGTGAGAAAATGCTCCGTGGCGTCGACACCCTCGCAAACGCCGTTAAAGTTACACTCGGCCCGAAAGGCCGTAACGTCGTTCTCGACAAAGCCTTCGGTGCACCGCGCATCACCAAAGACGGTGTTTCCGTTGCCAAGGAAATCGAACTCGAAGACAAGTTCGAAAACATGGGCGCACAGATGGTGCGCGAAGTGGCTTCCAAAACCAACGACATCGCTGGTGACGGCACAACCACTGCAACCGTTCTTGCACAGGCTATCGTCAAAGAAGGCGCCAAGGCTGTTGCTGCCGGCATGAACCCGATGGACCTGAAGCGCGGTGTAGATCTGGCTGCTGCAGAAGCCGTCAAGGCTCTGATGGCTGCTTCCAAAGACATCACGACGTCTGAAGAAGTTGCTCAGGTTGGCACAATCTCCGCAAACGGCGACGAGCAGGTCGGCAAAGACATTGCTGAAGCCATGCAGAAAGTTGGCAACGAAGGTGTAATCACCGTCGAGGAAGCCAAGTCTCTGGAAACAGAGCTGGAAGTCGTTGAAGGCATGCAGTTCGACCGTGGTTACCTGTCTCCGTACTTCGTAACCAACGCTGACAAGATGCTGGCTGACCTTGAAAAGCCGTTCATCCTGCTTCACGAGAAAAAACTCTCCAACCTGCAAGCCATGCTGCCGATCCTGGAAGCTGTTGTTCAGTCTTCCCGTCCGCTGCTCATCATTGCAGAAGATGTTGAAGGCGAAGCGCTGGCAACTCTCGTTGTCAACAAGCTCCGCGGTGGCCTGAAAATTGCCGCTGTCAAGGCACCGGGCTTCGGCGACCGCCGCAAGGCCATGCTTGAAGACCTCGCAATTCTGACCGGCGGCACTGTGATCTCCGAAGATCTCGGCATCAAGCTGGAAAACGTCACTCTCGACATGCTCGGCACTGCTGAGAAAGTTGCGATCACCAAGGAAACCACCACTATCGTCGATGGCGCTGGCTCTAAGGACGACATCAACGGCCGCGTTGGTCAGATCAAAGCTCAGATCGAAGAAACCACTTCCGATTACGACCGTGAGAAACTGCAAGAGCGTCTGGCGAAACTCGCTGGCGGTGTTGCCGTGATCCGCGTTGGCGGTGCGACCGAAATCGAAGTGAAAGAGAAAAAAGACCGCGTTGACGATGCTCTGAACGCAACCCGCGCTGCGGTTGAAGAAGGCATTGTGCCGGGCGGCGGCACAGCTCTGCTGCGTGCGAAGAAGGCTGTTGAGGCGCTGTCTTCCGACAACGCTGACATTGCGGCTGGCATGAAGATCGTCCTGCGCGCTCTGGAAGCTCCGATCCGTCAGATCGTCGAAAACGCTGGTGTTGAAGGCTCCATCGTTGTCGGCAAAATCCAGGAAAACAGCGACGACACATTCGGCTTCAACGCGCAGACCGAAGAATTCGTAAACATGATCGAAGCTGGTATCATTGACCCGACCAAAGTTGTCCGTACTGCTCTGCAGGACGCAGCTTCTGTTGCCGGTCTCCTGATCACCACCGAAGCCATGGTTGCTGAGCTGCCGAAGAAAGACGCAGCACCGGCAATGCCGGGCGGCGATATGGGCGGCATGGGCGGCATGGGCTTCTAAGAAGCCCATCAAGCCGACCATCATTCCAAATACTGAACACGCTACGGCGTGTTCAGTGGCGGCATGGGCTTCTAAGAAGCCGCAGCTCAAAAAGCTTTACGGAAAGGGCGGTCTTCGGGCCGCCCTTTTTGTTTCTAACGCCGCCCATCATTGTCAGTTTGTGCCGCCATGCGGCACGGGGGGCGGCATGGGCTTCTAAGCCAGCCACTCACAAGTCATACGGAAAGGGCGGCCCTCGGGCCGCCCTTTTTGTTTTTCCCGGCTGTAACTGCAGTCACACAGTATCACTCTTCAAAGTTTGCGATCATATTCGCGATGGCATTGAATTGCGCTGCTGCTGCTTGCACTCCATTCACCGGTGCCACGAGGTTAAAACCACCAGGGTTATTCTGAACATCGGCAAGCGAAAACAAAGCATTTGAGGGCGTAATGACCTGATTGTTGTAGCCGAGAGCTGGGAAATTGACCCTTTGCACGGAATGCCCCACCGTTTGCAGGCGGGAGAATAGGTTCTTGGTAGCAATATCGGGTATGGGCAGGACAGCCTGCAGTGCGTTTTGCACGTTGACGACATTGACCGAATAAAAGCGCTTCAATCCCTCCTTTGAACACAGCGCATGCCCCCGGTGATAATGTGCGGCGGCAGCCCTGCCGTTCATGAATTCATTATAAAGCGCGCCCTGATCCAAGCGCCCGTTATTGTAAATGTTGGCTATGTTGACCGCCGGAATCACGTAGTCGCGAACAACGAACGGGTAATATTGAAACTGCACTCCGGCACCCCAACCACCATATTTCAATCCCCAGAACGTTCCTTGGAGCTCGCCGGAATCAATGTAAACGACGCTTGAATGCGGTGCATTGTTCGCTGGGTTGTTTTGAAGAAATACCTCTGTGCTTTGCTTCGTGGCCCGGTCGATAATGGCTGCGATCTGAGCCTGAATATCTTCCAGAGACACGCCTAGAACGAACATCAGCCAATCATCCGTCCGGTGAAGGTAGTTGTTCCAGCCATTCACATTGTGGTCATTCACTGGGACCGCGTTTTGGGTCAGGGGATTTCCCGGCCCCGCAGCCGCTGCGTAAATTCGGGTATTCGCATTTGTGACTGTAAATCCGTGATCGTGATAAGGCCGGTACCGCGTGGTCAAATAGCTTGATCGCAGGCCATAGTACATCGACGGCAACTGCATTGCCTGAAAGGCTGTCGGCGGGTTGTTCAGACGTACCGTTCCAAAACCGATGTTGGCCTCTTCTATCATCGACAAGGTGCGGTTGGTTTGCGCGGTCATGAGCTTTCCTGACAATTTGACTGCAAGCCTCAGGTGGTCAAACTCAAGGACGGTCTGCTCGGAGAAGTGTGACGACTTTTTCAGTTTCCGCAGAAACGAAAATTAAGTTGATGAGCTAAGCTCGCCAGTCGACCTCCCTCCTATCCGCTGTCTTTTATTTTATAAGCCGATGCTGGCCGGAGCCGGTGCACTTCTGACTAACCGGCAGCTTGAACCGCCGGCGTGCTAAGGTGGTTGACAGCCAAAAGTAAACTTCATAGTGCAAATCATTGAAGGGTCATTAGCCCCAGGGCGCTCGACGCCTGCAACTGTCAGGAGATACTGTGAGCAAGGATCTTGAGCAACGGCTCGAAAAACTGGAGATCGACCTGGCCCACGCCACGCACACAATCGATGAGCTGAATGGCGTTGTCGTTGAGCAAGGGAAACAGATTGACCGGCTGACCCGAAAACTCCTCAACATGACCGATCAGGTCGAAGAGTTGATTGAAAACGTGTTGCCTGGTCACCAGATCGAGAAGCCGCCACACTATTGAGCCCCGACAGGGTGGCGCGTGTTGACGAACCGACAGAACAACACGGGTTATCGATGACCGTTTGAGAGCCCATCTTGCCACTTGCACTAAATGCGATAGTTCGCTTACGTATAATGCGGTGCCTATACACATATAAATAACGCCAAGGACACTGAGATGCAGAACCTGCGCTTGACCCTGAAATCCCGTCCCGAAGGAAAACTCGGACCGGAGCACTTCGACTGTGTCGAAGAAGACATGGGACCTCTGGCAGATGGCAAGGCGCGCATTCGTGTCGTTTATGTCTCTCTGGACCCGGCCATGCGCGGTTGGGTGTCGCCGGACATAAAGAGCTACATACCGCCAGTTCAATTGGGTGAGACGATGCGCTCGTTGGGTGTTGGTGTTGTCGAGGAGAGCAAGTCTGATGCCTACAAGGTCGGCGATTGGGTCTCCGGCACACCAGGCTGGACGAAATATGTCGACGTGGCTCCAGGCGAGATCAGCGTTGTCCCGCAAATGGACCGGATTGAGCACTATATGGGCGTTCTTGGCCTGCCAGGGGTGACCGCCTATCAGGGCCTGTTGATTGAAGGCCAACCGAAGGAAGGCGAAACGCTCTGTGTAACCGGAGCCGCCGGGTCGGTTGGTTCTCTGGTAGGCCAGATCGGCAAAGCGCTCGGCCTACGCGTGATCGGTATTGCGGGGACACAGGAAAAGTGTGACTGGCTGACCAAGGACCTCGGCTTTGACGCAGCCCTCAACTACAAGACCGACGATCTGAGCAAAGGGCTTGCCGAGTTCGCTCCGGACGGCATCAACCTGCATTTCGAGAATGTCGGTGGTGCGCCCTTCAAGGCAGCCTTCCGCAATATGGCCGCGCATGGCCGCATGATCTTCTGCGGGTTCATTTCCGCTTACAACGGTGATATCGACCCGGATCCGCTTGACATGACAACCATCATACGGCGGCGTTTGATGCTCAAGGGCTTTACCATGCCGGACCATTATGCGTCCTATCCGATGCTGTTTTCAGAACTCGGCAAACTCATGATGCAAGGCAAACTCAAGTACCGGCTTCATGTTGAAGAGGGGCTGGAAAACGCACCAGTCGTCTTCAACAAGCTGTTCGATGGCAGCAATACAGGCAAGCTGGTGGTCAAGGTCTCGGACCTCTGATCATCCCTCCCTTTTGAGAATACCGCCGGTGGAGCAATCCGCCGGTTTTTCTGTTTCTGAGCGGGGTTGAGAGATTAAATTCCTCGTGAAATCTGTCGATTGATCCACCGCATGGCGGACCTCGGCAAACGGAATAGTTTGGCCGGATAAGAAACAGGTAGTGCCATGCGATATTTCCGCTATTTGCTCATTTTGGCCGCTCTCGGTGCGGCTTTTTCAGCATGGAGCTGGTGGTCTGCCAGACCTCCGAAGGTCACCGTCACTGAAGCGTTTATTGGATCGGCGGCCGACGTTGTTTATGCGACGGCCGTGGTCGAACCGGTCAACTGGGCGAAAGTCACATCCATTCTGCGGGAACGCATCGTGTCCTTGTGCGGCTGTGAGGGCATGGTCGTGCAAAAGGGCGATCAGCTGGCCGAGCTCGACAGCGGCGATGCGCGGGCCGCACTTGCGGAACTGGAAGCCCGCCAATCCCTGGCGAAATCTGAGAGTGAGCGGGCGCTGCAGCTGCTGGAGCGCCGGGTTATCAGCCAGCATCTTTATGACCGCGCGCAAAGCGAACTTGTCCAGGTCAATGCCGTCATAGCCGCACAAACAGAACGCCTGCGGGACTATAGGATCGTCGCGCCGATGGATGGCGTCGTTTTGCGGCAGGACGGGTCTGTCGGCGAGGTCGCTGAACCCGGTGACATCCTGTTCTGGATCGGCCAGCCCAAACCCTTGCAACTTGTCGCAGAGGTGAATGAAGAGGACATTCCAAAAGTCGCCGCGGGCCAAACAGCGCTGGTTCGGGCGGACGCCTTTCCGGGGCAAGACCTCACTGCGACCGTTGCCCGGATCACGCCCAAAGGGGATCCGGTGCTGAAGAATTACCGCGTCTATTTGGATCTTCCAAAGGACACGCCGCTTCACATCGGCATGACAACTGAAATCAACATAGTCACTCTCGAAAAGCCGGAAACGGTGCTCGTACCGGTGGCCGCTCTCGATGGTCAGCGGCTTCAAACTGTTTCCAGCAGCAACACCGTTGCGACCATAGTGGTCGAAACAGGAATTACCGGAACCCGCGCTGTCGAAATTCTCGACGGTCTTGCTGACGGAGAGGCTGTTCTTCTGCCGTTTCGCGACGATCTCTCCGATGGTCAGAAGGTCGAGCCGGTGGCCGAGGGCACGCCAGAATGATCCTTCAGCTCCGCATCGCTGCGACCCATGTGCGCAACAGGCTGCGGCAAACGGTGGTCTCCACGCTTGGTGTTGCACTCGGTGTTGGGTTTTCCATTGCCATGGCCGCCCTCATGGAGGGCTCTCAACGTGACTTCATGGCAACCTTAATCGACGCCATTCCGCATGTGGAGATCAAGGATGATAAGCGGACGCCAACAGCCCAACCGGCCAGCTCCGTTTATGATGCTGTTGCCTTTCGCGGTTTGCGGCCGTTGGAGGACTTGCGTGGGATCCGCAATCCAACGGAAGCTTTAGCGTCGCTACGGGATTGGGTTGACGGCGACATCGCACAGCGCCTGACGGGTCAGGCTGTGCTGCGCTACAGCGGTCAGGACATTGGCATGACGCTGATTGGTGTCCGCCCAAAGCAGGAACTTCTCGTGTCCAACATTGGCGAGGACATCCGGGAGGGGGCCTTTGAGGACCTCGGCACAACCTCCAACGGATTGGTTCTAGGCGACAAGGCAGCCGAACGGCTTGGCGCTGACCTTGGAGACACGGTCACGTTGACCTCAGCAAACGGGGTCGCGAAACGGTTCAAGATTGTTGGCCTGTTCCATACCGGGATCACCACCAGCGACGAAAGCCTCGCCTATGCGCCTCTCAAAGCCGTCCAGATCCTTCTGGAAAAACCTGACATCATCAATGCCATCACGATCCGGCTGAGAAACATCGATGAAGCCGTCGCCGTTGCTGCAAGGGCCGAGCGGCAACTGGGCTACAAGTCAATCTCCTGGGAAGAGGCCAATGAAGGGCTGATGGAGGCTTTCTTTGTCCGCAACGTGATCATGTTTACCGCTGTCGGCGGTATTCTTCTGGTCGCCGGGTTCGGGATCTACAACATCATTTCAACGATCGTGCACGAAAAGGCCCGGGACATTGCCATCCTGAAATCGCTGGGGTTTCCGGAACCCGACATCCAGCAGATCTTCGTCCTGGAGGGTTTGGTGATCGGTGTGCTCGGAGCACTTGTCGGGTCTGCACTTGGATTTGGATTGTCGAGTTATCTTGCAACAATCAAATTCGAGGTCACCACCGACATCGAAATGACCCGTCTGCCGATATACTTTTCTCATGTGCATTACATGATCGCCAGTGGTCTGGCGCTTCTGTCTGCGGGCATTGCCGGTTTTGTGCCTGCCAGAAAGGCTGCCGCGCTTAATCCTGTCGACATCATCCGGGGCGCGACCTGACATGAACGTTGCCCCAATCCCAGCCACCCCTGCCCCACTTTTGGAAACGCGAGGCTTGACCCGGATTCTTCCGGCCATAGTTCCGGTCACCCTTGTAGAGGACATCTCGTTTTCGATCGGCTCATCGGAGTTCGTCGCAATCACGGGCCCATCGGGCTCCGGAAAATCGTCCCTTTTGTATCTGCTTGGATTACTGGACCGGCCGACGGAGGGCGAAGTCCTGATTGGCGGACGCAAGACGCACGATCTATCGAAGTCCGAAATGGCTCACTTGCGGCTGGAAAAGATCGGCTTTGTTTTCCAGTTCCACTTTCTCTTGCCGGAATTCACCGCTCTGGAAAACGTTATGATTCCAATGCAAAAACTCGGCGCTCTGGCTGCAGCTGAGCAAAAAGACCGCGCGGCAGGTCTCTTGGAAGATCTCGGCCTGGAGGATTTTTTGCACCGGCAACCTGCCCAATTGTCCGGCGGGCAGCGTCAACGGGTCGCCGTTGCAAGAGCGCTTGCCAATGCGCCGGACCTGATCCTTGCAGACGAGCCGACCGGCAGTCTCGATTCTGTCGCGACAGAGCAGGTGTTTATGTCGCTTCAATCAATTGTCGATCAGCAAAAGACCACAGTGATAGCCGTTACGCACGACATGGATATTGCCGGCCGTATGCAGCGTCGCATTCATCTGGTCGATGGAAAAATCGACTATGACCGCAATCAATAACCATTGGGGTCCTTCGGTTCTTGGATGACTTGCCAAAAAACGGAACCCATGGCATAAGCCCGCCATCATCAAGAGAAGGGCTGGCGCCCTCGCCAACCTGCCGACCGGGCAAGGTGGTTTCCGCAACAGGGATGCGGCCGTCCAGACACTCAAAAGAGGCTGCGCGGCAACGAAGCGGTAGTTTTCATGCGCCAGTCCTCCTCGGGCAACCGATGGAGGATTTTTTGTTTCAAGATGCGCTGGCCGGACAAGCGGCCGAGTTGATCAGATACCAGGACGCCGAAGAGGCCGATCAGACAGCGGCCGAGATCTGGCAATCTACCGCGGAAGATTGTGTGCTGGCCCGCATGAAGACCATTCGGGTGTATGGCGGACTGCCACGCCACAAACGCCGGTTGACCCAGCATGAGCGGGTCGACCGCTTACAGGCATTGCTGCGCCTTTGGGCCAATGGCTGCATTTGCGCGGTCGATGAAGAGCTGTTTGCGGACCTGCTGGCCCGCAGATCCTTGTGCGCCTGATTACTGCGGAGCCGGAGTGTCCTTGGGGACTGGACGTGGCTTGCCTTGGTCATCAACGGCGACCATCGTGAAAATCGCTTCGGTGACTTTTTCCCGGCCGCCGAAACGGTGGCGCAAAGCCCAGGCTTCCAGTTTGATTTCCATGGAGCTTGTCCCAACGCGACCGACGCTTGTGTAAACACACAAGACATCTCCGACATGGACCGGACGGATGAATTTCATCTTGTCGACTGCGATCGTGACAACGCGGCCCTGCGCTCTTTGCCCCGCGGCAATCCCACCGGCGAGATCCATCTGAGAAAGTACCCACCCGCCAAAGATATCACCAGATGCATTGGTGTCGGCCGGCATTGCCATTGTCCGGAGGGTCAGTTCCCCTTGCGGTGTTTCTTCACTCAAAGCGGTCGCTCCAGTTTCGTGTTTTACCGAGCCTAGCCCAACCGCTTCAAAACACAACGCTATCAATCAGATAATCAGCATCAGAATGGCCATGATCCAAAGCGGCATTGGTGCTGCAATCCAGATCAAGAGGATGGGTAAGCCACGTTGTGTCCATTTTGCACTTAACATTGGTGTCTCCTGCAAACTCAGAACATAGGGATTTCATAATAGGTCAGTGCCGCCAACGCGGTCATTCCGACTGCAAAGGCGAGTTTGGCGCTGCCAATCAACGTTCGCCCCGTCACATCGAGGCGTGGCAAAGGCATGGATCTGGAATCCAGGTACATCGACACCATCATTCCGATGAAGACCGCGAACCACAAAACAACCAGACCTTCGGCCACCAAGACGATTGCTGGTAACATGAGCCCCTCCTATCAGGCTTGTTCAGTAAAGAGCTCCGCCGGCGGTGTACTTCCGGCAAAACCGAACGTTGCGAGCCACAGGCTCTGAGCAATCCGTTCGGCAATGGCGATGATCTCTTCGGCAACGTCCGGTACAAAAATCTCGTGTGCCACCGGCCGGAATACGTCGAGCCAGTCGCCATAATCCGAGCTGACCACTTCCTTTAGTTTCAGGTGTTCCGGAACCGGCTTGCCTTTGTAGGTCCCGTTCTTCAGGAGAACGGACTGCCAAAAGCGCTCCATCTTCTCAAGGTGCTCCGGCCAACGCCCGCCAAGGCGCTTTTCAAAGATCTCTCCGAGATGGGGTTGCTGGCGCAAAGTCCCATAGAATGAATGCACAAGGATCCGGATCGTCTCGGGAGTGACTTCGGCGTATTGCACCTCACAGGCCCCGTCGGAGCGGACGACCGCGTTACCTGTTTCCTGTGGTGTTTGTTTGATTTGCATCTCAGCCTCATAACATTCATTTAAAGTGCATCTTTTAAATGCCAGAAGCGCACGCTAAAATCAACATATAAAATGAATGTTTTGAAAGTTCTGGAAATGCGCCTCAGTCAAGCCAGTGATTTTGCCTTGAGACTCCTGATGGCAATCAGCCAATCAGATGCCCCGCAGACAATTGACAAGTTGACTGCGCAACTTGGCCTGGCGAAATCCCATGTCATGAAAATCGTGGCTCAACTTGCCAAGGCCGGCTACCTGGAAACGACCCGGGGCCGTGGCGGCGGGATCCGCATTGCCAAAGAGGCAGATGACATCCGCATTGGCGATGTGGTGAGGCTGATTGAACCAGATCTTGGCGTGGTCGCGTGCCTCAAGGATGAACCGGCAAGCTGCCCCTTTTTACCGCGCTGCGCGCTTAAGGGCGCAATGGCAAGGGCCGCGGAGGCGTTCCTCGACAGCCTGAATGAACAAACGCTTGGTTCGATCCTGGCCGGCACGCAGAAGATATGAAGGCTTGGTGCCCTGCCTAAAGTGTCGATGCTTGCTCCAGGAAATCAACCTGTTCCAGGCAATAGTAGCCGGAGATCCGGCTGATCGTTCCAGAGCGCTTCCAATCGTTCAGGACCCGACTGACATTTTCACGTGCAGCTCCGGCCATGTTGGCAATGTCAGCCTGACTGAGCTTGTAGTGGATGAGGACGCGGCCATCATCGAGAGGCTTGCCGAACGTTTCGGCCAGCTGCAGCAATGTCTGCGCGACACGTCCTGGAAGCGGCAGGAAAGAACGTGCTGCTAGAACGTCGTTGGCATGGCGCAAACGTTTGCCGACGATGGACAGCATGTGGCGGTAGACGGCGGGGTTTTCATCGGCGAACCGCTCAAAGGCGGACTTTTCAATGAATGCCAGCTGCGCTTCTTTCAAAACGCTCACCGTTGCAGACCGGGGACGGCCATCCAGCAGGGCAAGCTCACCAACCAGATCGCCTGGTCCGAGAACCGCAAGCAACTGCTCATCCCCATCAACTGACAGGATCGACACCTTCAAAGAGCCCTCCAGAACAGCATAACAGCCGTTTCCGGGGTCCCCGTTTTCGAAAAGTGTGGCATTTGCCGCCATTTTTATCGGGCGTGCAAGTTTTGACAGCCCAAGCGCCAGTTCCGAATCAAGCCCTTGTAAAGAAAAGCTGTTTTTCAGAAAATCATCGATCTTTGCCACACCTGCCCCCTGCAGACATTGCCGTCAAACCGGCCAATTTCGAAATACGCGCATTGTTGTGATGTGCATCACGTGCCCATGCGCAAACTACCCCTATATTGAAAAACATGGAAGCGGGGTTGCCCCTCCCCCTCTTCCGGACCTCCACGAAAAACGGCTCTGTTCCCCCCAGAGCCGTTTTTTCGTTTGGCTTGCTGTCCAAGCCTTCAATTCAAGAAAACATCCTTTTTTTCCAACGTGTGAAAGAAACGGTCACTCGCCAGGACATCATACTGACACTCCCGGATCGCGATCTTGGCTTTGGGTTCCTCGCGGCGCAGCCGGTCGTCGGCCCGGCCCGGAATAGCCGCCACGAAGCTCATGTCTGCCATCCCGTCAAAATGATTGTGCAGAAGACGGTGCAGTTCCTCCCTGTCACTGATCTCAGGCAGCGGATCTGCTTTCGGCAAGAATTTCAGATCGTATGGCTTCGCCAAACGCTGGAGCCGGAGTGTTTTAAGGCCCGACCGCACCGGAGAAATGATATGCGGCGGCGTATCAAACCCCGCGTGTCCAATTGCCTTGAAAACTGTTCGGGCGACACTGCTACGAGCTAGCATCCCGTCTCGAACGGCAACAAAGTCCGGCTGCCGCTTCATCAAGACAGTGTACCGGCCCAGTTGCGCCAGCGTTTCTTCCAAAAGCAGCTCATCCGGCAGAAGCCGCAAAAGCGCCAGGCGGTTCATCTTCGAACGGGAAAACATCCGGTCGCCATAGGTCTGATGCATACGGCTGCTGACGGGCGATACTCTGTCGCCGGTAAAGGCCAGCGTGATCCCGAAGAGTGTGCGTGAACTTGAGGCCTTGACGGTTTCGATCAGCGGCCGGAACTCCCGGGGCCACAGATCCGTCGCAACGAGCGCGCCAAGCGCACTGATACGCCCTTGCTCGGCGAGATCACGCAGTGCGCGGTCAACCCCGAATGCAAGACCGTAGTCCAAAGCTCCAAGTGTAATTCTTTTCATGCAGCGCGGTAAAATTATGTAAGAAGCGACACGCTCTTCCCTGCAAAACTTCTTGGAGTTTTGCAAGTCTTATCGTGAGAACTGGTTCAGTTGTGCGGTCGGTTACTTGATCTCTACGGGATCCAAAGCGGCGGCCTTCCCACCAGAGAGCCTATAGACGACCAGCTCTTCCAGAGGCACCCCCTTCACCAATCGCTCCAGAACCGCGACCTGTTCCACCCTATCAAACCGAGCCTTGAGGACATCCGATTGGTCGCGGCGGCTTTCAGCGACATACAGCCCAGCGCCCTCAAATTCAGCCTCCTGCGGCTCTGGCGTCATTATGTAGCGGATCCGCTGGGTAAACTGGTGCACAGGCACCGTGTCTTTCATGAGAAAGTCGATTTGACCGTTAAGGCCATAGCCTGAGGTCAGAACAAAGGCTGCATCCGTTTTGCCGACAACGTCTTTCAGAGCTGAACCGATCTCTTGCCACCCGCGCAGCTGATGGGTCGGGTCTTTTCGCGCGAACTGCCCTGTAAAGGCCGAGACAGCATGGAGCTGAACGGCGAACGCGATCACAAGACCAAGGCAGACACCGGTTGTGGCAAGCTTGACCCAGTTTCTTGAGCGGCCTTGAAGATCGCCTACAAAGACCGCTGCCAACAATGCAATCACCGGAAACAACGGCGCTGGCCAGTTGGCCTGCACGCGCGAGTGCAGCGAGTGATAGGCAAGATAAATCAGGAACGGCAGCACGGTCAGGATGATCAAGGAGGCGGCCGCTTCCTGTTTCAGAAACCGGCCGAACAAACGGGCGGCGCCAAACGCTGCCAAAAGAGCGATCAACGGATTGAGCAGACCGACAAACGCGCCGATAAACTCAAAGATGTACTTGGCGGTATACCCATCACTGCCGGCCCGCCCGAACTGTTTGTAGAAGCTGACCCAGTCGTGCAGATGGTTCCAGTAGAGCACCGGCGCGAACGTCAAGACCGCAATCAATCCACCGGCCCAGAGCTGCCAGGTCAGAAGCCAGCGACGGGCATCCGGAACCCATAAGAGCCACAGCACAATCCCCGCCCCGAGAAACAAAACCGAGTATTTCGACAACAGCCCGCACCCGGCCATCAACCCGACAACCAGCCACCAGTTCGCATTTTTGGAGGTGATGAGTTCGGCCAGCGCCCAAAAACTCAAGCCCCAAAACAGAACCGACGGGGCATCCGGTGTTGCAAGGATCCCGCCAATACCGACCAGCAAGCTGGTGTTCAAAAACAGGACTGCCCAACCGGCGACGCGGGCATCAAACAGGATGGAGGCCGTCCGCCAAAGTGCAAGCGATCCGATAAGGCCGGAAAAGATAACCAATGCCCGTACCGCGAACACGGTGTCTCCAAAAACGGACTGTCCCGCTGCAATCCACCAGCCGATCATCGGTGGATGATCATAGTAGCTGAGCGCTGGATAAAGCCCCCAGATCCGGTAATAGGCTTCATCCTCGACAAAATGCGCATGGCTAGCGGCAAAAACCTTGAGAGCCATCAGCGCGACAACAACCAGCACAAGTCCGGCTGGCCGAAGAAAAAAGGGCAAGTCTTCAGAGCTGTGTGCGTTTGTCACGAATGCCTCAGCTTTTCCGCCAGGTCAGTGCAGAACTTGCCGCATAATTCCAGACAGCACCCATGATCGCACCTGCAGCGCCCGCAAACCACCAGTACGCCGGATCAGCATATATGAGGTTGGCGACACCGACATTTGCCAGAACGCCGACAGAACACACCGCATAGAAGGTCAAGAGACCGATCAGCGCTCCAAGACCGCGCAGACGCCGGTCCCGGTAGGTCAGCTGGTTGTTCAGGAAAAAGTTCGACGTCATCGCAACAAAGGATGCCGCGGTCTGTGACATGTTGAAACTCATGTCTGACAGCAGGAACACACGCAAGGCTGCCAAGTGAACAACAAGGCCGCTGGCACCAACAAGGCCGAACATCAGGAAGCGGACAGAGACGATGTCGCCGAAATATTTGGCGAGCAGGAGCCCGAAATAGTCCAGCGTAACCAGGGTGTCGAGCTTGCTTTCGCCGTGCTGGCGCTCGCGGAACGTGAACGGCAGTTCCTTGATCTTCAATGTGCCTGCGGCTGACGACACCAGATCAAGCAAGATCTTGAAGCCTTGCGACGACAGTTTCGGGGCCAGCTCTTCGGCTTTTTCCCGGCGCACCATGAAAAACCCGCTCATAGGATCGCTGAGCGTTACATTCAAAAGCTTCTGTGCAAGCCCGTTGGCGATGTTGGACCCCCAGGCCCGGACCTTGGACAGTCCTTCGCCGACGGTTCCGCCTTCCACTTTCCGACTTGCAACCACAAGGTCGATGTCACCAGTCCTGATTTCGGCAAGCATCTTGGGCAGCAACGTTTCGTCATGCTGCAGGTCAGCATCCATCACTGCGACATAGGGCGCGGAAGAGGCAAGGATCCCCTCAATACAGGCGCCGGACAGTCCGCGCCGGCCGATACGCCGGATCACACGCACGCGCGGGTCACCTAGAGCCAGCTTCCGGGCAATTTCTGTAGTGCCATCCGGGGAATTGTCGTCAACGACGATCGCCTCCCAGGCTGTCCCGGCAAGCGCCTTGTCCAACAGGCCGATGAGGATTGGAATGTTCTCGGCCTCGTTGAAGCTTGGCAAAATGACGCTCAGCTCAGCGGGAAGTACATCGCGTTTCAAAGAACGCGGTGCGCTGGTCTCTCCGCCCTGATCATCCACCAGGTTCACGACGCCGTCCATAGTTGTTCCAATTCCAGGCCTGACAGATCCAGTCGCTGACTTGTAAAGCGCCGGGTCTTACTCGCGCGGACCATAGCCCGGCGCAGATTAAATACAAGAAAGATCGAGCCGGCTGACCTGTCTCAAACAGCGGCAACCGGAACTGCGATCCGTTGCCGTCCTTTTAGCCGGGACTGTGATGCAAACAAGGCGTGGCGCGGCCTTTTTTCATCTCGGTTAAGATGACTGTGTTTTGCGGGTCAGCGCGATCTGCTCCCGCGCTTGCTCTCGGAACCGCTTTCGTCTAGGACAACCGGCAACATCACAAGACTTTCCCAGATGCGTTCGCCAAAGGGTGCATGCGCGGAAAACCCGCCAGGACACAAAGATCTCATGGCTAAAAAACCAAACAAACTGAAGGCGCGTTTGCCGCGTGGCTTCGTTGACCGCTCTGCCGCCGATATCCGTGCCACAGACGAGATGCTGTCCAAGATCCGTCAGGTGTACGAAAGCTATGGATTTGACCCGGTTGAAACACCGGCTTTCGAATACACCGATTGTCTTGGCAAATTCCTGCCTGATACCGACCGGCCGAACGCCGGTGTGTTCTCCGTGCAGGATGATGACGAGCAATGGATGAGCCTGCGGTATGATCTGACCGCGCCGCTTGCCCGCCATGTGTCGGAAAACATCAACGAAATTCAGCTGCCTTACCGCACTTATCGCAGTGGTTGGGTTTTCCGGAACGAAAAGCCTGGCCCTGGGCGGTTCCGCCAGTTCATGCAGTTTGACGCCGACACCGTTGGCGCACCAGGCGTTCAGGCCGATGCCGAAATGTGCATGATGATGGCAGACGCCATGGAAGCTCTCGGCATCCCGCGCGGCCAGTATGTCATCCGCGTCAACAACCGCAAGGTTCTGGACGGTGTGTTAGAAGCCGTTGGTCTCGGCGGTGAGGATGATGCGGAACGCCGTCTGACTGTCCTGCGGGCCATGGACAAGTTCGACAAGTTTGGCACCGAAGGTGTGCGTCTCCTCTTGGGCGAGGGGCGCAAAGACGAAAGTGGTGACTACACAGACGGCGCTAAACTGTCAGCTACGGCGATCGACGCCATCGTCGAAATCCTGGAAGCTTCTGCGATCGACGATCTGATCGATTATACAAACGATCTGACTTTCAAGACCGCAGCACTGTCCAAGTTTGCGATCAACGAGAGTTTCGAGGCTGGCTTTCGCGAATTGAAACTGATCTCGGATCTTGTAACCTCCGCCGAATACCAATCAGACCGGATCTCGGTCGACCCCTCCGTGGTCCGGGGCCTGGAGTACTACACTGGCCCAGTCTATGAGGCTGAGCTCCTGTTCGACGTCACCAATGAAAAAGGTGAAATCGTCCAGTTCGGCTCCGTTGGCGGAGGTGGCCGCTATGACGGGCTGGTCAAGCGCTTTACTGGCCGCGACGTTCCGGCGACCGGCTTTTCCATCGGCGTTTCCCGCCTGATGACGGCGCTGAAAAACCTTGGCAAGCTACAGACAACTGATGTTGTAGCACCGGTGCTGGTGACCGTCATGGACGGCGACACCGAAGCCCTCGGCCGCTATCAGAAAATGGTTCAGGACCTGCGCCAGGCAGGTATCCGGGCCGAGATGTATCAGGGCAACTGGAAAAAATTCGGCAACCAGCTGAAATACGCTGACCGGCGCGGTTGTCCGATCGCCATTATTCAAGGTTCGGACGAGCGTGAGGCCGGTGAAATCCAGATCAAGGACCTGATCGAAGGCGCCCGGCTGGCCTCTGAATCAACAGACGTCGACAATGTCACGTGGCGGGAAAGCCGTCCGGCTCAGGTCACGGCCAACGAGGCGGATTTGATCGAGACCGTTCGCGGCATTCTGGATGCACAGGCTGAAGACCGCAGACAGGCAAACGGGGACTGATATGGCAACCGCGGGCGACACACCGGCTCTCGATCCAGCAAAAATTGATGCGGTCCTGAATTTGTTTCAGGCGGCCGGACACGCCCAGGTGTCGCCGCCCATGCTCCAACCGGCAAATGTTCTGCTGGATCTGATCGGTGAGGACATTCGCCGCCGCCTCTACCTGACCCAAGGAGCGGACGGCGCGGATTTGTGCCTGCGGCCCGACTTCACCATTCCGGTTTGCCGTCACCACGTTGCCTATGGCGACAACACCCTGCCGACCGGCTACTGCTACCATGGCCCTGTGTTCCGCCAGCGTCCGGACGGGCTTGGCGAAATCCCGCAAATGGGCGCAGAAAGCCTCGGCCGTACTGATATTTCCGAAGCCGACGCGGACCTATTGGCCCTGGCGATTGAGGCCCTGAGCACCTTTGGTCTTCAGAATGTCTCAATCCGGATTGGCGATGAGACGATTTTCGCATCTGTTCTCGCAGAGCTCGGTCTCCCGGTTGTTTGGCAGCGCCGCCTGCGTGACCTTTTTGGGGAAACCGACAAATTGGCAGCAGCCGTCGAGCGCATGGCTGGTGCTACGACAAGCGACGACGAGACCCGCGACGTGCGCCTCGGTTTTCTCGCAGCGCTTGAGGGCGCCGATCCGAAAGCGGCACATGCGGTGGTCGAGGATCTCTTGTCGATTGCTGGAATTTCCGCCGTTGGCGGGCGCACACCTGCTGAGATCGCCGACCGTTTTCTGGAGCAAGCCGCCTTAACCCGCGGAACCGCAGGTCACGGAAAAGCGGCAGATGCTCTCAAGAGCTATCTCGCGATCAAGTCAGATGGCGCCAACGCGGTGTCGGCGCTCAAAGCCTTTGCGGCAGATTACGATCTGGACTTGAGCCAGCCGATCGCAGCGTTCGAGCAGCGTTTGGGAGCGTTGACGAACAAGGGCATTGATCCGGCCCGGCTGTCGTTCGCTGCGGACTTCGGACGGCGGCTCGACTACTACTCAGGTTTCGTTTTCGAAATCCATGGCGGCATAGAAACTCACGACGGCCCGCTCGTCGGCGGCGGCCGTTATGACAAGCTGGTCACGCTGCTGGGCGCAAAAACGGATGTTCCGGCGATCGGTTTTTCCATGTGGCTGGACCGGATTGCAGATCGGATCGGAGGCTAACCTATGAGCAAACTTGTGATCGCGATTCCCTCCAAGGGCCGGCTTCAGGAAAACACACAAGCCTTTTTCAGCCGCGCCGGATTGAAAGTGACGCAACCGGGTGGGGCCAGGAACTATCGTGGTGCCATCAAGGGTCTGCCGCCGGTGGAGATTGCCTTCCTGTCCGCTTCTGAAATTGCACGTGCATTGGCAGACGGGGCTGTCCATTTCGGGATCACCGGACTGGACCTGGTCGATGAAAACATTGCCGATCCGGCAAGTGCCGTCCACATCGTGACACCGCTCGGGTTTGGCCACGCCGATGTCGTAATTGCCGTCCCAAAATCCTGGATCGACGTGGAAAGCATGGCGGATCTTGGTGATGTTGCGTCCGACTTCCGCAACCGCCATGGCCGGCGCCTGCGGGTCGCCACCAAATACGTCAACCTGACCCGGGCTTTCTTTGCAAAACATGGCATCGCCGATTACCGGATCGTGGAAAGCGCCGGTGCCACCGAAGGCGCTCCTGCGGCCGGATCCGCAGAACTGATCGTTGACATCACATCCACAGGCTCGACCCTTCAGGCCAATAACCTGAAGGTTCTGTCGGATGGCGTCATGCTGATGAGCCAAGCAAATCTGGTGGCCTCTCTCAATGCTGACTGGTCGGAAACGGCCCTCAGCGGGGCGAGGGAAATCCTCGACCGGGTCGCAGCCGAGGAAGCCGCGCGCAATGTGAAATTGGTCAAGGCTGTGGTCGATGACCGGACGCAGGCACTTCGGGCGGTTAGCAATATCGGCGCGATCCAGCGGTTCTCAGAATCGGGATCGACCGGTTATGTGAGCGTGTTGTGCCCAAAGGACGCTGTCGCCGCCTGTGCCAAGCTGCTGATCGCCGAGGGCGCGGACACTGTAACGGTGGAGACGCTCGATTACGTCTTTTCGAAAGACAATCCGCTTTTTGCGCCGCTGAAGGAGAAGGTTGGCAGATAACTGCCAGCCACACTCCGCCTCACCGCGGCCGCGTGAATGTTCTACGCGCTTCTTCTACTGGCTCCCGGCAGCAGCAGCCTTCCAGATGGTCGTTGACCATGCCCATGGATTGCATGAAGGCATACACGGTGGTTGGACCAACGAAACTCCAGCCCCGTTTTTTGAGGTCTTTTGAAAGCGCAGTGCTTTCTTCTGTTTTTCCGAGTGTTTTGGCGACTGCAAAGGTGATTTCTGATGGCCGGTTTTCCGGCTTTGGCTCGTAAGACCAGAAATAAGCCGCCAGCGATCCAAACTCTTTTTTCAGCTCAATCGCACGTTTCGCATTGTTGATCGTGGACTCGATTTTTTTACGGTGACGGACAATCCCTGCATCGCCAAGGCACCGTTCAACATCCGCTTCCGTGAAATTCGCAACATCCTCAAATTCGAAGTTGGCAAAAGCCGCCCGAAACCCTTCGCGTTTTCGAAGGATCGTCAGCCAGGACAAACCTGACTGAAACCCTTCCAGGCAAATTTTTTCAAAGAGACGCCGGTCATCGTCCACAGGCCAGCCCCACTCCGTGTCATGGTAATGCAAATAGTCCGGCAAATTGCCATGCCACCAGCAGCGCTGTTTGCCATCGGCCCCAGGGAGCAGGCCGGTCTCCGGATCCCGCTCTGCTTTGATGGTTTGTCCTGCCTCGACCATTGCGCCTCTCATTTATTCACGTTTTGTTCCACATCTCATTTGCTACACGAGATGGCAGAGTGGCGCAATCTGGGATCCGCTGTGCAGCCAACAAAAAACCCGGCTCGTTGGCCGGGTCTTTTCGATCTGCAAGCAAATAATTACGCGAAGAGCGCGTCGATGTCGTCCTGGGTCGCCACATCGATATCGGATTCCAGTGCCGGGCCATTGAGCAGCGCGGCATCGCCTTCCGCGGCTTTGGCTTCTTCGACTTCAATGTCCTTGAAGCTTTCAATGCCCCCCCAGATGTCCATCATCTGCATAATGCGATCTTCGACGAAACGAAGTGTACCAACCACTTTAGTGATCCGCTGACCGGTCAAATCCTGGAAGTTACAGGCCTCAAAGATCTGGATTACGCGGTCCTGGATGTCACCAGCAAGTTCTGAATCTTGCCCCTTGAGACGTGCAGACAAGGTGTTCGCAGTTTCATCAATGAACTCGGCTGCTGACAGAATGCTTTCCGTCGCGCCTTCAGTGCCGACCACAACCGCATCAAGCTCGTTGGTCACGCGAGTCATATCCTCGCCTTCCGAACCAGTCTTATGGTGCAGGGTAGCAATTTCCTTTTTGGTCTGGGCGATCGCTTCATAGATCGCGTCCAGTTCCACCTTGAGCTTTGCTGCTTCCGAAAGCTCTTTACGGAACTCGGAGATGAACTTCTGGCTCATGGCTTCCGGGTCGAGCGCAGCTTTTTGCTCCTGACCTTCGCCCGATTGGATCATCGTCTTTAAGGTCGAGAGTTCAGCCAAAACTTCCTGATGCCGACGCTCTTCGGCAAACGCAGGGTCCGTATTCGATACGGATTCCATACGTATTAAGGTTTCCGCTCGGAAGGATCTTTTCACAGCGGTCATACCTACTCCCGTCCCTGGCCCCTGCAGGCTTGTTCTCAAAACGCTTTTGCCCTTATACCGACGGAAGCTTAAGGAATTGTTTTTTCGATACTAACAACATCGGCCAATGGTTTCCCGCAATGGTTATAAGGTCAATCATTCACACCCTATCTACACTGCCTGGAACAGAAAGAAGCTGGTGCCGGTTGAAGATCGCATCCCGGTATTGGGCTGGACAAGTTGCCGGGGGCGTGATCTGAATTCGGCATAGATCGGAGTGAAGTCCATTGCAGCGAACATGATGCGCAAGATCCTGATTTTAATGGCAATGTTGGCTTTGTCGGCAAGCATGCCAGCCCGGGCGTCGAGTGAAGCCTTTACGACCGAAGACATCATGTTCGGATTTGAACAGACTGTCTTCGGCCTTGAACATCGCAGTTGGGGATGGCGGCCTTACCTGGTCAAAAAATTCACGACACCGGTCCGCTTTTATATCCATAACCTTGCACGCCGGGACCGAACGGCCACAGTCCGTCGCTTTGTAAAGGAGATTGACCGGCGGGTGAGCGGTTTGTCTGCCACGGTCGTCAGGCGGCCAGCAGACGCAAATTTCGAGATCTATGTTGTTGACCGCAAACAATACAAACCGGTGGTGCGGACCGATATTTACAAGAACCCGAAGGCAAAGGTTCCCGGTCGATGCCTAGTCCGCGTCATTTCAGGCCGGAACGGCATAAAGCGATCAGCAGCGGTGATCGTTTCTGATGAAGGCGAATTCCTGTTTCAGCGCTGCCTTGTGGAAGAAGTGCTGCAGGGGCTTGGTCCCATGAATGACAATCACAAACTGGTGCATTCGGTCTTTAACGATTCCTCGCGTCACAACCGTTTTACGGTCTTCGACCAGATCATTTTGAACATGCTTTACGACCCGCGGATCAAGCCGGGCATGTCCGTGAAGCAAACACAAGACATTCTGCTTCAAATCGCGCGCGATGCCCGCAGACGCGTGCGTTAACCAACCTTTCATCAAAACCTTCATGTTCTCAATGGCCATAAACTGGCTCTGAGCAGTACGTCATTCATCTTAAGTTTCGATTCATCTCGTTCTTCAACCAAGAAATAACCATAAATGCCGAATGTCGGCCCCAGATGCCGCTGATTCATCTTTGGCACAGCCCGCACACCTATCATCGTTGCCAATCCGTTAACCGGCGGGGCGAAAGTTCCGCTGAACGTGGTTATCCATAAGTAACGAGTTGTGCCATGTTCTCATTGTCTAAATCCGTGCCTGTCGCGGTGATTGCTGTTGGTCTCGCCTTTGTGGCCAGCGGGTTTGCGTCCGGTCCTGCCGCAGCTGGCCAGGTGTCACCACCGCCGCTCGTCTTGAGCCCAAATCTCACCGAACCGTGGATGCTGCAGCTCCAGCCGCGTGTGCAGCGGCGCACCGCTGCCCCCACGCGGCGGCAAGTTCAGCAGCCTCGGGTTCAACGCCAGGTCCAACAGCCCCGTGTTCAGCGGGCCAATTGGTGGTCGCCGCGCCAACAGCCCGTTCGGCAGCAGCAACAACAGCGTGCTCAGACCCGCCAGGTTGCTCCGCAGTTTTTGCCGACAATCGTCAGCTATGACAGCAAGTACAAGCCGGGCACGATCGTGATCGATACAAATGCCCGGTATCTCTACCTCATCCAGAACGATGGGACCGCCCGCAGGTATGGTGTTGGTGTTGGAAAGCCGGGCTTTGAATGGGCCGGGTCGCACAAGGTCACCCGCAAGGCCGAGTGGCCGGATTGGCGCCCACCGGCAGCCATGCGCAAACGGCGCCCGGAATTGCCGGTCTTCATGGCTGGCGGACCGGACAACCCACTTGGCGCACGCGCCCTTTATCTTGGCTCCACACTTTACCGGATCCACGGCTCCAACCAGCCTTGGACGATCGGGCACGCCGTCTCCTCCGGCTGCATCCGCATGCGCAATGAAGATGTCATTGATCTTTATGAGCGGGTCGGCGTTGGCACAACGGTGCACGTCATCTAAAGACGGCCACCCGCAACAGCCATCCAAAACGCGCGGCTTCAGCTGCGCGTTTTTGCGTTTGAGCGGGTACGGCCTGCGATCGACTTCTTGCTGCAACAGCGGAATCGGTGCGAAACTATGCTCATCGCTCCGCCGCAATTAGACTTCGGCCTCTCGCTCACTCTTGAAAGCCCCAACTTTGCTGAAAACCTCAGACACTCCGTACTTTCTGAAGGCTGCTCTTGTTGGGATTCTGGTCGGTGGTCTGGCCACAGGTTTCCACTCCGGTGTGGAAATTCTCATCTCGACCTATGCCAACCTGCGTACGAGCATCGGCTCGGGCATGCTGACTTACGTCGTCTCAGCGGTCGTCTCCGCAGTTTGCGTCACCGGAGCCTTTTTTCTCGTCGCCCGCTTTGCCCCAGAAGCCGCTGGCAGCGGCATCCAGGAAATTGAAGGGGCGATGGAAGACAAACGCCCGCTGCATTGGGCACGGGTTCTCGTGGTGAAATTTTTTGGCGGCCTGCTCGCGCTCGGCTCCGGTTTGGTTCTCGGCCGCGAAGGGCCAACCATTCATATGGGCGCGATGACCGCAGAAGCACTTTCCAGATCACAAGGATTGCAGTCGGCAGACCACAAGGGGCTGCTCGCGGCAGGTGCAGCGGCAGGGCTGGCGGCGGCGTTCAATGCACCGCTCGCGGCGATCCTCTTTATTGTCGAAGAAACCCGCCGGCAATTTCCATTTGGCTACCGGACCTACATGGCCGTCATCATCGCGTCGATCTTGAGCGCAGCCATTACCGAACAATTGACGCATATTGGCCCGCCGCTTCTCATTGAAGTCACTTACATCCCGGTTTGGAGTTTTCCCCTTCTTGGGCTCTTGGGCGTGTGCCTCGGGTTCCTGGGCGTCTTTTTCAATTGGGCGCTATTAAGGGTCATGGACCTCTTCCACGCCATTCCGAAGGGCGCTCGCTGGATACCTGCCATGATGATTGGCGCTGCGACCGGCATACTGCTTGTCGCGTTTCCCGATGCAACGGGTGGCGGCGAGGATCTCGTCCGGGATCTTGTGACAAAGGATTACGGCATTCTCGCGCTTTTGCTGCTGACCTTGTTCCGGTTCGGCGGCGTGCTCTTTTCTTATGCCTCAGGCGTGCCGGGCGGGATATTTGCCCCAATGCTGTCGATTGCGACCTGCGCAGGGTTGGCATTCGGCGCAATCACGACAGACATCATCCCGGTTGGCGATGCCGACTTCAAAGCCGCCTGTGCGATTGCGGCCATGGGTGGTTTTTTCGCAGCTTCCGTTCGCGCGCCACTGGTCGGAGTGGTCCTGGTCATGGAGCTCACCGGCGCATATGCGCTGATCCTGCCGGTCCTTGTAACCTGCACCGTTGCAGCATTGACCGCGCATCATCTGGGCGGACGGCCTATCTATGAGCAGTTGCTGGAACGGACCTTGAGACTTGCCGGACAGGCCCCCGATGCTGAGCCAGACAAGACCCCGGTCCAACTTGGCACACGAAAAAGCTAAGCCTTATTCAGCTGCCTGCAGGCCTTTTTGAAGTTCGGACAAGGGACAGGACAGCCGACATTAAGAGGTTTCCTTCCAGTTTGCGGCCCCTATCTGATCTGAATGAGCTGAAAACGCGTAACAACTTGTGGCGGCCAAAGAAGTTTGAATACGGCCGGTTTCGAGCGCGGCTAAACCGATACCAACACACAACTGTTGTGTTCTGAGAGTCTAAATATGAGCAACCTGACGGATATGGAGATTTTCGCAAGGGTCGTGAGTGCGGGCAGCATGTCGGCGGCGGGCCGCGAAATGAACCTGTCACCGGCCGTTGTTTCCAAACGCATCCGCCGACTAGAAGAAAAACTCGGCAGCCGCCTGCTTCAACGAACCACGCGCCAGATTGCAATGACAGAAGCCGGCCAGGGCTTTTATGAACGCGTAATAGCGATCCTTGCTTCTGTCGAAGAAGCTGAATCATTCGTGTCCCGCGGATCCGCAAAAGCACGCGGTCACCTGAAAGTTGCTGTCCCCACTTCCTTTGGACGACTGCACATTGCTCCACACGCCGGCAAGTTTTTGACCAACAATCCGGATCTTTCCATCAATCTGGACCTGTCGGACGAGTTCGTTGACATCGTTGGCGAAGGCTATGACCTGGCAATTCGGATTGCAGAACTCAGTGATTCAAGCCTCGTTGCGCGGCGTCTTGCTCCGGTTCATCGCATTTTGTGTGCGAGTCCAGAGTATCTGGAAAGATACGGCACTCCTCAGTCCATTGACGATCTCCTTGCCAATCACGTGACATTGGCAGCTGCCAATCAGGATCCATGGCGGCTGGCGGGGCCAAACGGCATTGAGACCGTGCGGACACAATCACCAGTTAAGACGAACTCCAGCGAAGTGGTCCGTGAGTGCCTTTTGTCAGGCATTGGGATTGCGTTGAGATCGACTTGGGACATCGGACCGGAGTTGCGTGAGGGAAAGCTGCAAATCCTTTTGCCTGAGTATAGGGCCTCCAAAGATGTGGGGCTTTATGCCGTATACCCAAGTCGGCAATTCCTGCCTGCGAAAGTTCGGGTGTTTATTGACTTCCTTGCTGCCCTTTACGGCTCTTCGCCTTATTGGGATGCCGGTTTGGAGGATTGGCTACACCGGCCGAGAGCTGCGAAAGCGAGCTGAGGGAGAAGCTTTCACGGGTCGAATTTGGTGCAACTGTGTCTTGGTGTTGCCTGCGACGGCGCGTCGCTTGCATCGAAACGCAACATACTGTTGATTTGTGAAGGGGCAGTCATTGCCCAATTTGAGGGAGATACACATGAAGCGACTGCTGATGATCGCCGGCACTGCGCTAATTGCATTTACGGCACAAGCCAGCGCTGAGGGCGACCCGGCCAATGGCGAAAAAGTATTTAGAAAATGCGCGGCTTGCCACGCCGTAGGCGAAGACGCGAAAAACAAAGTTGGCCCGCAGCTCAACGGAGTCGTTGGGCGCGCTTGGGGCACAATCGAAGGCTACAAGTACTCACCCAGCCTGATGGAAGGCGCAGGTGAAGGCCGCGTGTGGGACGTAGAGACACTTGACGCATACCTCTTGAAGCCGCGTGACGTCATCCCGAAAGGCCGCATGGCTTTCGCCGGTCTTCGCAAAGACGAAGATCGTGCCGATGTGATCGCATATCTGTCACAGTACAGCGAAGACGGCACAACGAACTAAGTTTGTTTCTCAAATTCAAGAAGGGCCGAGTTTCAGACTCGGCCTTTTATTTTGCGTGCATCACAGGTCGTCTTTGTCCTGTTTGACGTGATGTGCCCGTATTCTGCGCACCGTCCACCAAATGAACAAGACAACAACCGGTACGGCGATTGCCGTTGTGACTGAAGGCTGCGGCAACGGAAGCACCGATCCGCTCGCCCCCTTCGCCAAATAGGAAAACAGACCCACGATATAATAGCTGACAGCTGCGACCGACAGACCTTCAACCGTCTGCTGCAGACGCAACTGCAGCCGTGCCCGCCTGTTCATGGATTCCAGAAGTGAGCGGTTTTGCTGTTCCAGATCCACATCAACCCGCGTGCGCAGCAAATTGGTCGCTCTTGCTAACTTGCGCGACAGCATCGCCTGACGATCTTCAATAGCCTGACAGGTGCGCATCGCAGGCGACAACCTGCGGGACAAAAAAGACGACATCGTCAACTCGCCCGGCATCGCCTCTTCTTGAAGGGCAGACAATCGGATTTTCACGATCTCATAATAGGCGCGGCTCGCGCCAAAACGGAAGGTGCTCGCTGTTGCGCCGGCCTCCAGCGAAGCTGCCAGTTCCGTGAACTTGTTGAGAAGGTTCCGGTTGCTGTCGAGTCCAGCCGCTGTTTTCATTTGTTCGGTCAAATCAGCAAGCTCTATCTCAAACTTCCGAATGTCGGGCGACAGAGTGTTCGCCTCAAAAAGGCCCAGCATTGCCAGAGTTCGATAGGTCTCGAGTTCCAGAAGCCGTTGAACGATCGCCCCGGTCTGCACGTCGCTCATGGAGTGGTTCAAAACCAGAAACCGGGACAAACCGTCTCCATCCTGACGAAAGTCCGTTGCGACGGTCGCTTGTCCGCGCTCAAGCGATGAAACCGTCAGGCTGCCTTCTTCGAAGGTGGACCGCCAGCGGCTTTCATCAATTTCCTCCCTCAGCTCTAGACGCACAGCAACGAGCAACTCGCCCGGTGCCCGGAACGCTGCCCCAAAAGGGTGGCCCGCCGGAGGTGCACCAAACAAGTGGTCAAGATCAGCTGAGCCATCCCAGGTGTAGGTGGTGAATTCGGCGTGCTGCTCCCAACTCAAGTGCCCTTCACCGAACTCAAGGGTGTGATACCGCGCTCCATCGGCCGGGCCGGCCACTCCTCTGGATGTACAGAACTCTTTCAGCCATTCCTTGTCAGCTGCCGCCTCATCACTGTTGGTCAGAAAGGCGTAGTGGAGAACCGTTCGCGGGGTTGCAAGTGGGCGGAAAGGCCGTGCGTGAACTTCACCCAGTACCCTTTGCCTTAGGGGCGACGCGCGGAATGTGGGCAATGCCCCACCGGTTTCCAGCTTTTTTTCCAACGACAGCCCCTCCTTGCGCTCAACAGCCGGTACAGCATGGCGGTTTCGACTGCTCAAGACCACAGGCATTTTGAATTTCTTGAAAGATGACATAAGCGCACGTGCGGCCTATTTTTGCCTTTAACCGAAATGAAAATCATAAATTGGATAAATTATTTGACCAATTTTATCGGCTCGACTATTTTCGCACGGTAATCACAGCGTAAAAAACCGATGTTTCAGCCGATAGACACTCATAAAACGGCCGACGCCGCCGTCGATCAAATTGAAGAACTGATACTTAAAGGTGTCCTTCAATCCGGTGACCGGTTGCCGGCGGAACGCGTGTTGGCAGAGCAGCTTCATGTGTCCCGACCCGTGTTGCGGGATGCGCTTAAAACTCTGGAAGACCGGGACCTTATTGAAGCGCGCCAGGGCGGTGGAACATTCGTCTGTGATCTCATTGGGCCGATCTTTTCCGAAGCAATCGTGCAATTGATCTCCCGGCACCCATCTGCGGTGAGCGACTATTTTGATTTCCGCCGCGGGATCGAAGGTCAGGCCTCAGCTATGGCGGCCATGCGCGCAGCTCCTTCGGATATCCGCAGGCTAAGTGACATCGTTGAGCAGATGGACACCGCGTACGCGGCGGATGATCCTCTTGTTGAAAGTCGTCTGGATGTGGAGTTCCATCATGCTGTCGGGGAAGCCGCACACAACGTGGTGCTGCTGCACACGCTCCACTCCTGCTACCGGCTTTTCGAAAACGGGGTCTTTCTGAACAGAGGCCGTCTCTACCATCACACATCGGCACGGGCTGAAGTGATGAAACAGCACAAGGCGGTGTTTGAGGCGATTGCCGCTGGAGATCCGAAGCTCGCACAGCGCTGCGCGGAAGAACACATTGATTATGTCCGCGCCACCCTCGCTGCCAAGGAACAACTGGATCAGCGCGAGAAACTGGCCGATCTGCGCCGCACACAAGCTTCCGATCGAGCCGTAAAAAAATAGCTCAGGGGAAAATGATATGCCGATTGTAACCGATGTCGCCGACATGCAGGCTCTTGCCAAACGGCGGGTTCCGAAGATGTTTTATGACTATGCCGACACGGGCTCCTGGACCCAAAGCACCTATTGGGACAACGAGGCGGCATTTCAGCGGCAAAAACTGCGCCAGCGCGTTGCGCGCAACATTGACAACCGATCGGTCAAAACAACCATGATCGGGCAGGATGTCGCAATGCCTGTAGCACTCGCACCGGTCGGATTAACCGGGATGCAGCATGCAGACGGTGAAATCCTGGCAGCACAAGCCGCCGAAGAATTCGGAGTGCCATTTACGCTTTCTACCATGAGCGTTTGCTCCATCGAGGATGTTGCCGAACACACGAAAAACCCGTTCTGGTTCCAACTCTATGTCATGCGCGATCGTGGCTTTTCTGAAAACCTGATGAAACGCGCTCATACGGCTGGCTGTTCGGCTCTTGTCCTGACGCTGGATCTTCAGGTTCTTGGTCAACGGCACCGCGATATCAAGAACGGTCTTAGCACACCGCCAAAACCGAAGCCGCATGTGCTCGTTGATCTTGCCTTCAAGCCACGCTGGTGCTGGAACATGCTGCAAACCAAACGGCGCGAGTTCGGCAACATCGTTGGTCATGTGTCCGGTGTTGAAGATATGACTTCGCTTGCCGAATGGACGGCCAGCCAGTTCGACCCGACGCTAGACTGGTCCTCAGTCGAGTGGGTTAAAAAACACTGGGACCGTAAACTGATCCTGAAAGGCATCAACGACGTCGAGGACGCTAGAATTGCCGCTGATCTTGGCGCAGATGCCATTGTTGTATCGAACCACGGCGGCCGGCAGTTGGACGGCGCCCTCGCCTCCTATGACATCTTGCGCGATATCGTCGACACCGTTGGCGACAAGGTCGAAGTACACGTAGATGGCGGTATCCGCTCCGGCCAGGATGTCTTCAAGGCTGTCGCCATGGGGGCCCACAGCACCTACATCGGACGCGCTTTCATCTACGGACTTGGCGCAATGGGCAAGCCTGGCGTTCGCCAAGTCCTTGAGATCATGCACAAGGAACTTGATGTTACCATGGGCCTCTGCGGCGAGACGGACATCAAGAAGGTCGGTCGGCACAATCTTGTGCTTTAGGAAATCCAGTGCGTTTCCTAACTGAAAAATCTGTGCCGCCTGAAGCCTTCGTGTCGTCCGGTGGCGCATCTTAGGATACCCGCTCCCATTCACAGTGCTGATCATCTCATCAAAAACTATCATTTGCGCTGAAGTATTCTGAAGCTCAGATTGTGCGTGTTCCTGCACAAACGAGTATTTCCCATGAGCATTGCCCAGCCAACGCTGAACCGGTCCGGTATGGACTCAACTGACTTTGGTCTCTATGCCGCCACGGTTTTTGCCTGGGGCTTCAGCTGGATTGCGATGAAAGGACAGATCTCTGGTGTAGCCCCGGAAGTGTCTGTCTTTTGGCGCTTCGTTGTTGCCGCAGCGATGATGATGGCCTGGGTTCGCATGAGAGGTTATCCGCTGACCTTTCCTCTGAAAGATCACATTCGCTTCGCCGGACTTGGCGCGCTCTTGTTTTCAACGAACTTCACCCTGTTCTACTATGGCGCTGCCTATCTACCGTCGGGGCTTTTGGCCGTCGTCTTTTCAACGGCCTCTGTCTTCAACGTCTTTCTGGGACTTGTTCTCTTCCGTCAACGCCCGAGTGCACTCACTCTGGCCGCTGGCTTTCTCGGCGTCGCAGGCATTGCGCTGATGTTTTTGCCGGAGATGGCCGGAACGCAGTTCGATTCAAGTGTCGCGATCGGATTGGGCTTTTGTATCTGTGGGACCTTGTCGTTCTGCTTTGGCAACATGTTGTCAGCTGATACGCAGCACCGCGGGATTAGGGTAATGCCGGCAACCGCCTGGGGAATGGTCTACGGGATGATATTCGTCGGACTGTTTTCTGCAATCCGTGGGCAAAGCTTTGCGGTTGACTGGACGGTGCCATACATCGGCAGCCTTATCTACCTGGCCTTGGTTGCGTCGGTCATTGCATTTGCATCCTATCTGACGCTCCTTGGACGGATCGGCTCCGCGCGGGCGGGATACGCCACAGTGCTGTTCCCGATTGTAGCGCTGGCGTTGTCAACGATCTTTGAAGGCTATCAGTGGACGCCGCTCGCAATCGGCGGCCTCGCCTGCGTCATTGGCGGCAACGTTATGATGTTGCGCGCTCGATAGGTCAGATTTTAACGAGTGATCCGAGATCCGAATAGTTACTCGGCCGCCTCACGGGAAGACACTGTCCCCACATTGCCAATGGCCGCGATGATGTGATTGCACAGCCGGTCATGCATCGGCAGGCGGGCGTTATCTGAACGCAGCATGGCGATGTCACAATGCGGTAGGGCCGGGAAGCCGTCTCTTTCGTCCAGGATCCGCATGCCATCCCGGATAGCGCTTTCGGGAAACACCGTTAGCGCCAGTCCAGCTTGCACAGCCCCGATCAGGGCCGAGCCGCTCGCACTCGTATAGGACACGCGGTACTGGCGTCCTGCGCGGTCCAAAGCATCCATGGACAACCGGCGCCAGCTGCAGCTGGACGGGCCAAGAGCAAGCCGCAGCACATCTTGTGTGTGCGCACTGTGCTGTTCAGAAGTCACCCAGTAGAGGGGTTCACGCCGAATGATTTCACCGCGTAATTCGCTGGTATCACCGGATGTCGTGATCGCAACGTCGAGCTCATTGTCGCGCACCGCTTTTGTCAACTTTGCGCTGCTGGTGCATTCGACCTGAACCTCAATAGACGGGTTGAGTCGATTAAACGCGGCAAGCACCTGCGGAAGCAGCCGATCAGCATAATCGTCAGGGACGCCAAGCTTGACGAAACCGACCTCCTTTTTGCCGTTGAAGGCTAGCAAGGTTTCATCATTCAGCTGAATCATTCGGCGGGCGTATTCCACCAGACGCAGACCCTGTTCGGTCAAACGCGACTGCCGTCCGTCTTTGATAAAAATGGGCTGACCGACCCGTTCTTCCAGGCGGCGCATTTGCATGGAAACGGCGGACTGGGTCTTGTGAACCGCTTCCCCGGCCTTTGTGAAACTGCCGAGTTCGGCAATTGCAAGAAAGGTCCGAAGCTGATCAATATCCAGCGCGTGGCTCATGGAGCTCTCCTAGAATGGACACAATACGCAGTCGCAGGAACATCATCAAATATGATAGATCGACCCTGCTTACATCAATTTTTATGGCAATTCAATTTTTGATCATTCCGCCGCCTGCGGAACCGAAAGATTGTCGAGTGACGACATGATGTGTTCGACCAAAGCATCTGTGACACGGGAATTGTTGTGCCAGGATCGCATGATGCCAATCTCGCACTCCGGCAACCTGGGAAAACCATCCGCTTCAGTCAGAACCCGCATTCCGGAACGCAACGCAGATTCAGGTAAAACGGAAATTGCCAAGCCGGCCAGAACTGCAGCGCCGACAGCGGTGGAATTCCAGCTGGAATACAAAAGCCGGTACTCCCGCAGCTGATCCTCCAACGCGCTCAATGCAGCCTTCCGCCAGTCACATGTTGCGCGGCCCAAGGCCATTGGTAGAACCGCTTCGTTTTCCGTTGCATGACGAGCAGACGCGACCCAGAGCAATGGTTCCCGGCGCAGGATTTCCACGTTTTTGCGCCCTTTTTTCTGAACGTGGGTGATGATTGCCACATCAAGCTCTCCCTCGCCGATCATGTCCGCAAGGTTCGGCGTCGGCGCACATACAACACTCACTTCAGCCTTTGGATTGGATCTTGAAAACCTTGCGAGGATCTCTGGTAGAAACCGGTCAGCGTAATCATCCGGTGTGCCCAAACGAACCAGTCCAGCGAGTTCCGTGTCATCAAACGCCGCGAGTGTTTCATCGTTCAACTGCACAAGTCGTCTGGCATAGTGCAGGAGCCGTTCACCGTGTTCGGTCAGGCGGGACTGCCGCCCGACACGAACAAACAGCGGTTTTCCAATCCGCTCTTCAAGCCGGCGCATCTGCATGGAGACCGCTGACTGAGTCTTGTGCACGTTGTCAGCAGCTTTGGTAAAGCTTCCGCTTTCTGCAATGGCAACAAATGTCCGCAGCTGATCCAAGTCCAACATGCCGCTTCACCGATAATTTCCGTAGATTCAGAATTGGAACCAAGCCATCCAAATTGGCTCGATTCCGGGAGTTTTTCCAAAGACACAGTCTTCATATCACAATATCTGATTATTCATATCAAAAACATTCGTTGGAATAATGGATTAATCCATCGCATTTAGAGCGTGTTCCAAACAAAGGACTGCCCCAAGGGCGCGGAACAAGCAGCCGGAAATTCCTCCGGCGGCTCACAGGAGAATTACGCCATGTCACATATCGCACACCACCCCATTTTCGCTCTTTCCGGGCAGTTGGTTGCCCGTGCCCTGCGCGTGTTCAAGAACCGCCGCCAAATGGGCAAGCTCTCGGAGTTGAGCGACGCAGCATTGAAGGACATTGGACTGACACGGAGCGATGTTCGACGAGCCATCGCGCTACCGGTCCACACCGACCCGGCACCTTTTTTGACGCAGATGGCCAACGGGCACTGCACTGCCGCACTGCAGCCTATGCCCCGTGCCGCCAACGAGGGTCCCAAAGCTCCGAGACTGACAGTTATCCCGGCACATCCCCGGCCGGAAATCGCAGCTTGATTGGAAATTGTTTAGCAGCCCCTGTCGGCAAGCCTTGCTGACGTCAACTGACCCGCCTTTTCGGCGGGTCTTTTTTTGTTCGTCTTATTTGCCGAGGTTTTTGGTTGCTGTCGCGAAAAAATCATCAAACGCCTTGAACTGGCTGGACTGCAAGTCCCGCCCAGCCGACATCCAACCGGACACCATTTCATCGAATTCCGACGCCTCGTCTGCCTCGACCTCTTCATCGACCAGATCGTCTTCGAGCTCCGGCTCCAGCTCAGCTTCATCCTCGACATGGCGCGCCGTGGCAGGTTGCAGGAACGAACCCCAGAAGGCATTCATTGCTTCCGTATATCCTTGAAGATAATCGATAGGAGCTGGCGCCCGTTTTGGCCGCCCGCGCGCAAAGCCGCGCAGGTAGGCATCCAACAGGACCTGAGCCTCCCCTTGCAGGAAAGGCCTCGCCACTTGTCCAAAGGCAAGTGTTGCCGCAACCGGCATCAACTCCTGCACAGCGTCTCGTTGAACCCCGGTCATCGTGGAAATCTGCGCAGCAACGGCCTGCTGAACGGCTTCCGGACCGAAGAATGGCGTTAGGGATTGTTGTGTGGGGGCTTGGAAGAATTTTGCATAGTCAGCAAAGGGATTGCCGGAACCGGCTGACAGTTGCGCTGCCTGAGCAAACCAGTCTGGCATGCTTTTGCTCGGCGTACCGAAATGCTGAAACCCGGACAGCGCGGCAGGCATCAGATGTTCCATGACACGATTAAGGTCGTCATTGGACCAGCCAAAGCGCTCTTGCATATCTTTGCTCAAGGAGAAGATATCAAACGGCGGCGCCGCCTTGTCATGTGCTGTCATCACGCTGCCTCGACTGTCTTGCGCAAGGCCCTGAGAAACAAGGCTATCTCGCTCACAGTGACTGCTTCACGGCAGAACGTCAATTGATCCCGGCAAAGCTTTTGCCGGGATAAGAAAAACCACTTAGGCTTTTGAGAGGATCAGTAGGCGTAATCCCGGAAGATCTGTGACAGATCTCCGTTCCACGATCCGTTGTACCGCTGAAGAAGAATGTCGGCCGGACACATGCCTGCTGCGAGGCCTTCCTCAACGGGTGCCAAATGCACCCTTTCATCCAGGTCGCCATCACTCATGCGGGCGCGGCATTTGAGGCCTTCTTGAGACAACGCCAAGACGTCCTTGGCTACATCCAGCACGGTTCCAGTGCGGAACGGTGTCTGCAATGCGGTTTCCGGCACACCAGCCCGCAACGCTGCCCGCTCCTCTGCTGTCCAGTCTTTCACCAGTTCAAACGCCTGATCCAGAACACCGGTGTCGTAGAGCAGTCCGACCCACAAGGCTGGCAGCGCGCATATCCGGCGCCAAGGGCCTCCATCGGCACCCCGCATCTCGATGTATTTCTTCAGCCGCACATCCGGGAACAAGGTCGACAGGTGGTTATTCCAATCGCCAAGGCTTGGACGGGCGTCCGGAATCTTGCCCTCAAGGCCCCCATTCATGAAGGCCCTGAACGTGGTTCCGGTAACATCGTGATATTCAGAGCCCCGCTTGACGAAATACATCGGCACATCCAGCGCCCATTCGACATAGCGTTCAAAGCCGAAGCCGTCGTCAAAGGCAAAGGGCATGTCGCCCGTGCGGTCCATGTCCGTATCGGTCCAGATCTGGGCCCGGAACGACTTGAAGCCATTCGGCTTGCCGTCGGTAAACGGAGAATTGGCAAAGATTGCCGTCGCGATCGGCTGGAGTGCCAGACCGACACGCATCTTCTTGACCATGTCCGCTTCTGTTTCAAAATCCAGGTTCACCTGGATCGTCGACGTGCGGTACATCATGTCGAGGCCGAGGGATCCGACCTTCGGCATGTAGTTTGTCATGATGTCGTAGCGCGACTTCGGCATGCGCGGCATGTCTGCCCGGGCCCAGGTTGGCGCCATTCCAATACCCAGGAAACCGACCCCCAACGGCTCTGCCACCTGACGGACATGGGCCAGGTGCTGGTTGGCTTCGCGGCAGGTCTGGTGGAGATTGTCGAGCGGCGCGCCGGACAATTCGAACTGGCCACCTGGTTCGATGGAGATCGCACCGCCGCCTTGATCATCGGCGAGGCCAATGATCTTTCCAGCGTCTTCGATCCGCTCCCAACCAAGAAGGCGCTCCATGCCTTCCAGGACCGCTTCGACACCATTGGCGCCGCCGTACGGGATTGGCGAATTGTCCTTTACATTGAAGCCGAACTTTTCGTGTTCGGTCCCAATCCTGAAATCACTTGTCGGTTTGCAACCCGCTTCCAGTGTTGCCGCCAGATCAGCGACCGTTTCAATCGGTGTGGCATCGACCGTATCGCGGGCCATACAACCATCCTTCAGTGTTTGCGGTGCAAATCATAAGGAGCCCAGCCCCCTTAAAACCGCGATGATCCGATGCCTTTTCCGGCGTTTATGAGTTCCGGTGATTTAGGAGTCTTGAAAGTAGAATGCAAGCGCAGATGCGACACGCAGGTGCGCCTCACGCAATCCTGAAGACCGTCAAAGCCTCCTCACGGCCCCTGAGTTTTACAGGACCCAGGCTGGTTGCGTTCACTCCTTCAGGCAATTGCGCCATGGTGTCTCCGCTTGCAAGCGCGATTACCTTAGCACCTGGGTCAACGTGCTTGCCATACTCTTGCAGGCGGGCTGCAACGTTCACCGCATCACCGATGACCGTATAATTCATTCGCGAGGCAGACCCGATGTCACCAACAACAACCTTGCCAGTATGAATGCCGATCCTGAGGCGCATGTTCAACGCGCTGTCCTTTTCAATCTGCTCAGCCAATGCCGTGACAGCCGCGATTGCCTTCGAGGCATGGTCCGGTTGGTCGGACGGTGCCCCCCAAAATGCCATAACACCGTCACCAAGAAACTTGTCGATGGTCCCGTCCCTGTCGGCGATTACTTTTGAGACCGTTTCGAAATAGCCGTTCAGATAGGCCGCTGTTTCTTCTGCGCTCAAATTGGATGCCAAGCTGGTGAAGCCTGCAAGGTCCGTGAACACAATCGTCATTTCCCGAAGTTCAATGTTCCGGCTGTCGGTCATGCCTTCTTCGATCAGGCGGCTTACGAGCTGACGCGGCACGTATTTGGCAAAGGCGTTGAGAGCGCCGATTGACCCGTTGAACGCCTGATTGACGTCGTTGAGTTCAGCCAAAGGTGACGACGGCAGACGATGTTCTTCATGAAATTCCAGCTTGCGGAGGTCGGCGGCCGCTTCAGCCAGCCGTGCGAGCGGGCGCCCCAACTTCCGGCCAACCACGAAGGACAAAGCAGCTCCGGCGACAAGCGCTGCCAATGCCGCGTAGAGCACCACCTGGGTCTGGTCCAACGCTTCCCCGAACTGGTCGGCCCGGTAGAGTGTCCCAATGATCCAACCGTCGGCAGGTCCGGTGTCGAGCTCCATATAAATTGCGGTGTAGACCCCGCCGGACGCTGGAAACAGTCGACCGCTGATTTGGCCATCGATGATGTGTGCTTGATGCCCTGCATCCCAGATCTGGTGCAGCGGCGTCTCAGTCATCTGTTTGAGCAATGGCAGTGGCGTCTCCGGCGTTGCCGAATAATCCACTCCCTGCAAGCCGTGGACAACAATCACGTTGTTGCGGCCTGAGAGCAAAAACACTTGCTGCCGGCTGTCCCAGGTCATGTCCCTGGCGACATCTAGAAACACGGCACGCGGATAATGCACGAACAGCCTCTGACCGTTTCCAAGGTCCAATTCGGCGGTTTTCGCGGCTTCCGCCTGCCCCTCACGCCATTCAAATGCGGACCACGCAACGTCCGGCAATGCGTCGGCCGGCGCATCGTCCATGACCGATCGGCCAAGTTCAAACTCAGCGTTCTCCGGAAGCAGCGCTTTAAAAGCTTCAAGGTCGGCGCCGTTGAGGTGCCGCTGCATCGCCGCTGCATGAACCGCAATCGTGCGAAGCAGAACATCCTGCTCAGAGAAGAACTTGTCCAAAACAGCCTGATTGGCATTCAGGATGGCCGCCGCTTGCTGATCCAGCAAGCGGCCCGCAATACGCCGGTCCGCAGCAGCCATGTAAGCGATGATCAATCCGCAAATCGCGACCAAAAGCAGCGAGAAAACCAACCCGAGAGCAACGCCAACTGGAATTCTGAAGGGTTTTCGGTTTTGTCTCGAATTTATCGCCGCGCCGTGCTGGGAAAGGGCTGGAGAAGCGTTGCCTGGAGCAGAGATATCTTTTGCTGGGCGCTTCTCCTCGTCCATGGCTACTTCCAGTCTCCAACAGTCGCCTGGACAACAGCAAGGGCTGCAACAGCCGCCGTGTCAGCTCTTAAGATTCTCGGACCCAACGGGATTGGGATCACGAAATCCAGGTCTTTCAAAAGTGCGCGCTCGTCTTCCGAAAACCCGCCCTCCGGCCCGATGAGAATGGCCAACGGCGGTGGTCCGTTTTCTTTCAGCTGCACAAGGGTCAAAAGAGGATTGTTGGTCTCTTCGCCTTCGTCGCAGAAAAGCAGTTTCCGGCCAGCATGTGCCTCAGGCCATGCGGTTAGAACATCTTTGAGCGACATCGGAGACAAAACAGTAGGGACAGAAAGCACGCCGCATTGCTCAGCCGCTTCAATGACATTCGCCTCCATGCGCTCGACATTTACCCGGCTGGACTGCGTGTGCTGCGTCATGACCGGCATAAGGCTGCCCGCCCCCATCTCGACCGCCTTTTGCACCATATAATCCAGGCGGGCGTGCTTGAGCGGCGCGAACATGTAGATTAAATCGTTCGGCGCGGTTTGGTCGCGCGTCCGTTCCATGAGTAGCAGCGAACAGGCACGCCGGCCGCTGCTTTGGATCTTCGCCAACCACTCTCCGTCGCTGCCGTTAAAGACCAGAACGTAGTCCCCGTCCTTTAAACGCAAGACGTTCAAAAGGTAGTTCGCCTGCCCGCGATCCGCTTCGATACGGGCGCCATCAGCCAGGATGTGACGCAGAAAAAGACGTTGCATATTAAACTCGTATTTCCCCATGCGTTTTAGGTAGGCGGTGGAATGTGCTCGATTCAAGGCGGATTTTTCAAAACGGCAGATGCTTCACAGCATTCCTGTTTCCAAGCAGTTTTCAATCCTCGGGACTGTTTTAAAAACTGCGGGCCTTGATTTTTGAGGCCCGTTCAGATGAGTAGGACATCAATTTACGATAACCGGGAAAGCAATTCACGTGGGACAGTTTGCCGACGATGTCTCCAAGATCCATGAGCTCCTGTCCGGAGTTCTGGAACCGACACCTCTCCAATACAGCCAATATCTGTCCGACCTCCATCAGGCCGACATCTGGCTCAAGCGGGAAGACCTTACCCCGGTGCGCAGCTACAAGGTGCGCGGCGCCTATGCCTTTATCCATCAGGCCTTGGACAAAGATCCAGACTGCGCTCTTTTCGTGTGCTCTTCCGCAGGCAATCATGCGCAGGGCTTTGCCTATGCCTGCCGGCATTTCGGCAAGCCGGGCATCGTCTTCATGCCGCTCACAACACCTCAACAAAAAATCCAGAAGACCCGATCTTTTGGCGCGCCGCTCGTAGACATCGAACTCATCGGTGACGGCTTTGACGCCGCGAACAAGGCCGCTCTGGAATACTGTGCTCAGAACAATGGCCTGATGGTGCCGCCGTTTGATCACGAAACAATCATTCTGGGGCAAGCCACCGTCGGCAAGGAAATCGTGGAACAGACCCCTGAAGGCACCGACTGGGACCGGCTCATCCTTCCGGTCGGTGGCGGCGGACTGTCTGCGGGCGTGAGCCGCTATTTTTCCGAAAAAGGCCTCACCGCGAAATTCAGTTTGGTCGAGCCGGAAAACGCTCCCAGTCTTTACAACAGCCTCCAAGCAAATGAGCGGGTGCGGCTTGACTGGGTCGATAACTTCGTCGATGGCGCAGCGGTTGCCCAAATCGGCGCAGAAAACTTCAATCAGCTCTCCACCTTCGCACCGGAAGACGTAATCCTCGCCCCCACCGACGGTGTGTGCGCGACCATGATCGATATGCTCAACATTGAAGGAATTGTGCTGGAGCCGGCAGGAGCACTGGCTATTGATGCACTCAATCGGCTCCCCATGGAGCAGGTGAAGGGGAAGAAAATCGTCTGTGTGGTTTCGGGCGGCAACTTCGACTTCGAACGTCTGCCGGAGGTGAAAGAGCGGGCGCTAAAGTTCTCCGGCCTCAAAAAGTACTATGTCATCCAGTTGCCACAGCGTCCGGGGGCATTGAAAGACTTCCTGTCTCTGCTGGGCCCCGATGATGACATTGCACGTTTTGAATACCTGAAAAAATCTGCCCGCAACTTCGGCTCTGTTCTCATCGGCATTGAGACAAAACAGCCGGAAAACTTCCAAACCCTGCATGACAGATTCGACCGGTCCGACATTCGCTGGGAAGACATCACCGACAATGAGGCAATCGCGAACTTCGTGATCTGACGTTGTGGCCTGCCCTTGACCGGCGTCATCCCAACCGCCAATTTCACGGAGCAAAAGGGAATCACGCAATTGGCCGATACTTCATCCAACGTCGCTGAGTTTTCCGTTTCGGAAATCTCGTTTTCCATCAAACGCACGATGGAAGACGCATTTGGCTATGTGCGGGTGCGCGGCGAGTTGGGACGGATTTCGCGGCCGGGATCGGGCCACATTTACCTGGATCTGAAGGATGACCGTGCAGTTCTGTCCGGTGTTATCTGGCGCGGCGTTGCGTCCAAACTGAAGATCCAGCCAGAACAAGGTCTGGAGGTGATCGCAACGGGCAAGATCACAACGTTCCCGGGCCAATCCAAATACCAGATGGTCATCGACGCACTGGAACCGGCAGGTGCCGGCGCGCTGATGGCGTTGCTTGAAGAGCGCAAGAAGAAGCTTGCCGCCGAGGGCCTCTTTGCCGAAGAACGCAAACGCCCACTGCCATCATTACCAAATGTAATCGGCGTTGTGACATCCCCCACCGGGGCGGTGATCCGCGATATCCTGCACCGCATCTCCGACCGGTTTCCGGTCCATGTCCTAGTCTGGCCCGTCCGCGTTCAGGGCGAAACAAGCGGTGCGGAAGTCGCCAACGGCATCCGGGGCTTTAACGCCTTGCAACCTGGCGGGATGATTCCACGCCCGGACCTCGTCATTGTAGCCCGCGGTGGTGGCAGCATCGAAGACCTTTGGGGTTTTAATGAAGAAGCCGTTGTCAGGGCAGCGGCGGAAAGCCAGATCCCCCTGATTTCGGCCGTTGGCCACGAGACCGACTGGACATTGATCGATCTTGCAGCAGATCTCAGAGCCCCGACACCGACCGGGGCTGCCGAGATTGCGGTTCCGGTCAAGGCCGAGCTCATGTCCATGGTCGATGACCGGGCGCGACGACTGTCGACCGGCTTGCAGAGGTTTGTCGGGTCACGGCGAACGGAGCTGCGCGCCGCAAGTGCTGCGCTCCCCGCCCCGCGAGACTTGCTGGCTTTGCCCAGGCAACGGTTCGACACGGCGGCCAACAGCCTGGAACGCGGCCTGATCGTCAACACCAAGCATCACCGCTCTACCTATCAGAACGCTTCGGCGCGCTTGTCCCCTATAGTGCTCACGCGGCTCAGCACAAAGGCGCGGCAGGATCTTTTGGTTGCTGGGGATCGGCAGCAACGGGCCCTATCTGTCGGGATTGTGCAAAAACGCCAGGCGTTTGACGCTGTTGTGGCCCGATTGACACCCTCCCGGCTGTCTCAGCAGACCGCACTATCCAAGGAACGTGTGACCGGCCTCGGCGAGCGGCTCGACCGGGCGTACCTGACCCGGCTTAAGGACAGTGCAGCCAAGCTGGACAGCTTGCAGAAACTCTTAAAGTCTCTCTCCTACAAGGATGTGCTCGCCCGTGGCTATGCCGTGGTGCGCGATGCTGAGGGCCAACCGATCCGATCCGCTTCCGCGGTTGAGACTGGCGCAGCGCTGTCCGTTGAACTGGCCGACGGTACACTTGATGCTGTTGCCATGAGCGGCAGCTCAGCGCCGAAAAAACCCAAAACCTCCGCGCCCAAAAAAGCAGCTTCACAAAAACCCGCCGCTGGCCAAGGCAGTCTGTTTTAGGACTGTTTTACGCAGCCTGCTCGACCCTCTGATCATGCAGATTGCGACACCGCTCAATTTGAAAACTATTTTATCCATTCCTTTTCTGAACACTTAATTCGGCGCCCCTAGACTGCCTCTTCAAGAAAAGAGCTCAATGGACGGACCGCTCTGGTGGAATACACACCGAGGCGTCCGGATACAGCGATCTCAACGGGTGAATGACGGGTTTTAGGCAATGCGCGTAACGTCTAACGACTTGCAAAAGCAGTTGGAACAGCAAAACACGGCTCGAGGTCTCTCGCTACCGCAGGTCGCCTCAACAACATTTACGGCTCCTGCTTACACTGCCGCGACACGAGAAACCAAACCCAGCAAAACGTTTGGCCTTTGGTCTGCAGTGTGTTTCGTCGGTGGAACCTTGTTCGGCTTCCGCGGTCGGGTCTCCCGTCTTGACTATTGGATTATCGGGTCGGCCTACACGATCACATCCATCATTGGCTACATTGCCTTTGCGCAAGCCGCAGGCTCTTTCAATTGGGGAGACATTGCTTCTGCCAGCCATGACGTCGGTTTTGTGGTCCGGTTCCTGACGTTCTGTTTCGTCATGATGATGCTGCGCTTCTCTCTCGAAGCGCGCCGATTTCAAGACCGTGGTGTGACAGGGTATTGGTACTTCGGTTATCTCGTTCCGTTTCTGAACATCTATTTGCTTTTGGCCAACAGCCTGATGCCGGGAACCAAGGGCGCAAACCGCTACGATCTTTAACGATATTTGCGCGCTGAACTAAGCAGAGCCAGCTCTTTGCCTACACCGGATACTCTTCACAAAACTCGACACTAGCCAACTTATCTATTCAATTTGGCAGCAGTCTTAACACTATCTTTAAGGGCATTTTTTATTGTTCATACTTCTAGTTGATTTAAGGCAATTTTATGAATAGCAGAAAAGAGTTTGGTAGACGCGGTATTGATGAAACACGAACGAAGCGAAACCCGGTCTACATTGGCGCACAGCACTACACAGCGCCCGCAAAATCTAAACAGTCATCGAGTTTTCAGGTCGATGATGACGTTTCCATCGGAACAATACTTCTGAACAGTATTGCATTCATATTTTCATTTGAAGGTCGGCTGGGCAGAGCAATGTATTGGTACCTGCATACCATTCACATATTAATAATTATTTTTTTCGTTTCTTTGATGTTCTCAAACGAAAATCTCAAGGACTACACGTTTCTGGAGTTTTTCTCTGAGTATTTTTGGCTGATGCCATTCGTATTTTTGAATTCACTCTTTAGCTGGTCCGTAACTGTTCGCAGAATGCACGATCGCGGAGTGTCTGGATACTGGGTGTTCAGCTGGTTTATTCCTATAGCGGGTTCGATCATCCTATTGGTGCAAACCTTTAAAAACATGTTTTTTGCCGGAACCCAGGGACGCAACAAATACGGAATTTAAAAACCGCCGGAAATCCGGCGGCTTTCTTTTTTGGGCGAACTCGACGTCAGATCTACCCCATCAAGGACGGCAGCCAGGTGATGATCGACGGGAAAGCGAGCAAGCCGGCAATCGTCAGAACGTCTGCGACGAAGAACGGGATACAGCCGCGGAAGACTTCCTGAACCGGGATGTCCGGGCGCACGCCCGACACCACGAAACAGTTCAGCCCAATAGGCGGCGTGATCAAACAGAGCTCTGCCATCTTCACCACCAAAATTCCGAACCAGATCGCGCATGCTTCGCCCGACATGCCAAATGTACTGTCGGCTGCAGAAACACCCTCGCCGCCATTCAGCGCCATCACCGCAGGATAAACTACCGGCAGGGTCAGGATCAGCATGCCGATCGCATCCATGAACATGCCCAGCACGGCATAAGCCAGCAGAATGCAGATCATGATCAGCCACGGAGAGAACTCCAGGGCGACGATGAAATCCCGGAACGCTTCCGGCAAGCCGGCAAAGCCCAAAAAGCGGACATAGACCAGAACGCCCCAGATCAGGGTGAAGATCATGACCGTCAGCTTGGCTGTCTCATGAAGCGCCTGACCGAGTTGCTGGAACTTCATGCCCTTTGCAAAAGCGACCATCAAAACCACGAAGGCGCCGAGAGAGCCGGCCTCTGTTGGCGTGGCCAGCCCGAAGAAGAACGAGCAGAAGATAATTCCGATGACAGCCACAATTGGCAGTGTGCCCGGGATGCTCTCAAACCGCTGTTTCCAGGTGAACCCCTTAATGGCCGGTGCATCGCCGCGCCAGGCAGACACCCCAACAATTATCGCTACATAGATCAGTGCAGAAAACACGCCCGGCAAAAAGCCCGCGATCAAGAGTTTGCCGACCGACTGCTCTACCAGGATCGCGTAGATGACCAGGATTGCTGATGGCGGGATCAGAGATGCCAGTGTTCCGCCTGCTGCCACAACAGCGGCGGACAGTCTTGGCGAGTATCCCTCTTTGAGCATCTCCGGGATCGCAACGCGCGCAAAGACTGCAGCCGTCGCCACAGATGCACCGGATACGGCTGCAAAGCCTGCCGTGGAGAAAACCGTGCCGACGGCCATGCCACCCGGCATCCAACCGAGCCAGCGCTTCGCAGCCTCAAACAGCTGTTTCGTGAAGCCTGCATAGAACGCTAGGAAGCCGATGAGAATGAAGGTCGGCAAAACCGACAGGGCATAGGTGACGGATTTGGAATGCGGAATCGTTCCCGCCATTTTGAGTGCAACAAAGAAGCCGCGCTCAAATCCCATCTTCAGCGAGAAATGTAGAATAAGGCCCACCAGCCCTACGAAGGCAGCGGCAAAAGCCACCCGGACACCCATGATGACCAGGACCAGCAAGACGCCGGTCATCAGGAGACCTACTTCAAACGGTGTCATTTGGTGTCTCCTGCAACAGCGTCGTCGCCAAAGGCTTCTTCGATTTCATGTTGGGCGACCTTTTCAACGTCCTCGATGACAGGGACGGCAACCGGTTCACGGTCCGGATTGCGAACCAAGCGGGCATATCCGTAAATTTGCATGAGGAGGCGCAAGAACAGCAGGCTCAACGCAACGGGAATAACGAGTTTCGATGGCCAAGTCGGAAGCCGGATATCCATGGTGCTGTCACCAATCGACCAAGACCGGTCGAAATGGAACCAGGAGCCCCAGATCAGTAGGGCAACCGTAAAGGCGATCACGATCACACCGATCATTTCGAAGATGTAAAGTGTTCTACCACGCAGTTTGCCGAGTACGATTTCCATCCGGATGTGACCGCCAACTCTTTGGCAATATGCCACACCGGCAAAGGCGAATATCGCCATGGCCTGCTCGGTAATGTCGATAAAACCCGGGATCGGCGTGTTGAAGAACAACCGGCCCAAGACCTGGGCAACAGCCAAAAACATCAGTGATAAAATAGAAAACGCAGCGATCATGTTGAACCCGTTTTCAACATGACCAAGCCATCCATCGAAACGGATATATGTCGTTGGACGGTCGGTGTCTGAACCGCCCGATTGAGAAGAAGTGTTCATGGAATCAGCCCCGTGGAAAGTCTCTCCGGCAGTTGGTGCCGGAGAGACATCTTCTAGTTCAAGTGAGGCTGACGTTATTCAGCGATGGTCTTCTTGACCATGTCGAGCAGCTCTTGAGCTGGCAATCCGTTGGCCGTTTGCTCCTCGATCCACGCCTGTTGGATCGGACCTGCCTTTTCGGCAAAGGCTGCCAACTCCGCATCGGAATACTCGATTTGCTGAACACCACGATTCTCCAGCTCCGGCCACCATTTGTCGTAAACCTTGGCGTAGGTAGCCAGGTAGTGATCGAGTGCCGGGTCAACCGAAGAATCGAGCGCAGCCTTGAAGTCATCTGAAAGTGCTGCATAGGCGTCGGTGTTAACAACGATCGGGCAGTGGACGGTTCCCGGATTCAGGTTCTTGGTCCACCAATCTGCAACTTCGACAACCCGGAAAGACAGATGCGCATGTGGTGCAAAGCCTGCTGCTTGAACCGTGCCGGAGTCGATCGCCTGGTAGGTTTCCGATGCGGTCACCGATGTTGGAACAGCGCCGGCTGCTTCCATCAATTTACCAAGACCACCGAGTGCGCGAACACGCATGCCATCAAAATCGGAAACAGAAACCGGCGCATCCCCTTTACCTGCAAAGTTGTATTGCGGCATTGGAGACGGCATCAGCAACTTGGCGTTCCAGCGGCCGAGATCCTGCTGGACAGCTGGATGCTCGTAAAGCGCCTTGGAAACCTTAACTTCGGTCTCAAGGTCGGAAACACCAAGGAACGGAAGTTCCAGAACGGTCAATGTCGGGTTTTTGTCGGCGTGGTAGGATGCGCAGAACTGAGCCATCTCGAAAGCGCCGAAGGAGATACCATCGAGGTTCTCACGGGACTTGGACAGCGCGCCACCATAGTGCAGGACAATTTCAAACTTGCCGTCGGTCTTTTGAGCGACCTGCTCGGCAAGCTTCTCGACATGCTCGGTGAACGCCCGGCGCTTGCCCCAAAGGGACACGTTCCAGGTGACATCGGCAGCGAAAGTTTCAGTAGCGAAAATAAGGGCAAGGGCGCCCGCGGATACCGCGGTCGCAGCTTTGAGTGACGTGAGCATGAAATCCTCCCAGATTATTGGCTCAATCTCTTGACCACCCGGCCAGCAAAGAGGGCTGACCAAGTCAGAGCTTGATAAGCATGACCCGTGCCAGCTTCAATTGACAACCGGAATCTGGGCAAAATGGCGGCTTTTTGGTACTCAATACAAACCTACCGCAGTGCACCTAGGCGAGATCTTGCCGACACTCATATTGCGTCGGCGATTTTCCGCCGATCGCTGTGTTTCAGGCGGCTCCCGGTTCCGGGTCGCTCGCTTGATCCCGGCTCAATCCGAGGCGTGCCATTTTCTCGTTGAGCGTCCGCCGCGGCACGTTCAACTCGCGCATGACATCGGCAACCTTGCCGCCATGACGCCTCAAGGCCCCTTCGATCAAAGACCGTTCGTAAGCGTCCATGAGATCCTTCAATCCACCAGCCCCCATCGGCGACACGCCATCGCGCCGGCCCGTGACGAGCGTTTCCAGAGATTGCGGATTGACCTGCGCATTCAGAACGAACCGTTCGGCCGCATTGCGCAGTTCACGGACGTTGCCGGGCCATCCGAAGGTTTGCAAAAATGTTTCATCAAGCGCGCTCGGTGTTGGCGCCTCCATGCCGTATTGAACTGCAAACCGGTTGAGAAACGTATCAAACAACAAGATGCTGTCCCGGCCGCGTTCCCTCAAAGGCGGAATGACGAGTTCGATTGCATTCAACCGGAACAATAGATCTTCTCGCAACCGGCCGGAAGCCACCGCTTCCCGCGGATCAACGTTAGCCGCGCTCACCAACCGGATATCGACGTCAACGGGCCGGTGGCCACCAATCCGGTCGACCTTCCGCTCTTGCAGCACCCGAAGCAGTTTTGCCTGGAGCGGCAGCGGCATTGATACGATTTCGTCCAGAAACAAGACGCCGGCATTCGCAGCCTCGATCCGCCCGATCCGTTGGCGGTCCGCACCCGTAAAGGCTCCCGCCTCATGACCGAACAGTTCGGCTTCAACCATGGTCTCCGGCAACGCAGCCGCGTTGATCGCCATGAACGGAGCGTCCTTGCGCGCGCTGTAATCATGCAGCGCCTGAGCGATCACTTCCTTTCCCGTCCCGGTTTCACCGGTGATCAGAACCGCAGCATCCGTTTGCGCAAAATGCAGGATCTGTTGCCGCAGCGCTTGCATGGCCGGGCTGTTGCCGATCAGCCGGCTTTCAAGGCTTGAAATGTCCGCGATCTGAGTTCTCAGCGCCCGGTTCTCCAAAACAAGAGCGCGGCGGTTGCACGCCCTGCGAACCACTTCCGCAATCAGGTCCGGGTCGAAAGGCTTTTCGACAAAGTCATATGCACCGGCGCGCATTGCTTCCACGGCCATTGGAACGTCGCCATGGCCGGTGATCAGGATAACCGGCAGATCACCGTCCAATTCTCCAACTCTGCGCAGCAAGGTCATGCCGTCGTCACCATCAAGCATCACGTCTGTGACGATACAGCCACCAAAATCCGGGCTCAGAACCGCCATGGCCTGGTCAGCCGTTGCCACCTCGATCGTCTCAAAATCGGCAAGCCGGATCCATTGACGAAGCGCTGCGCGCATGGACGGATCGTCGTCAACAATCAGAACCGGGGTGTTCGTGGATTGAGATGGTTTTGAATTAAGCGTTGTCATTCAGCAACTTCTGCTTCCAGACGGACAACAGATGTATCCGTCATTTCTGCCGATTTGACAGCCGGCACCGTGAGTTCAAAGGCAGCACCGCGCGGCACGTTGGTGGAAACCGCCAAATCACCGCCGAGATCTTCTGCAATTCGCATGGAGATGGCCAGACCCAGCCCCATCCCTTCCGCACTTGTTTTGGTTGAGAAAAACGGATCGAAAATACGTTCTCGTAGATCCATGGGGATCCCTGGCCCGTTATCTAGCACCCGCACGACAACCGTGTCCCCAGTCTCAACGATATGCAGCCGGACTTCACCACTGTCTTCTGCAGCGGCCGCATCGGCTCCGTTGCGCAACAAGTTGACCAGTATTTGCTCTATCCGAAGCGGGGCCGTCTCAACGATCAAGGGCTGGTCAGGCATATCGATTTTCAGCGCAACACCTGTTTCTTCAAACCTGGGTCGGACAATTTTTTCCGCGGCCAAAATGCTGTCTCGAAGGTCGACGGTTTCGATCCGGCTCTCGCCCGGACGCGCAAACCTCTTTAGCTCTTGGGTCAGGCTCGCCATGCGCATCTGAAGGGATTCGATCTCCTGCAGATTTTCTGCAGCCGTGTGGGTATCCCCTTTTTCAAGGAACTTGCGGGTGCCTGCCACAAACATTCTGAGCGCCGCCAGGGGCTGGCTCAGCTCATGAACAACAGCAGCCGACATTTCACCAACCGCTGCGAGACGGCTGGAGCGCGCAAGGCCCCGTTGCGCTTCCAGAAGTGCGTGTTCCACGCGCCGGCGTTCCTTGATTTCGCCAACCAGCCGCTGGTTCAGTTCCTTCAGACCTGCAGATTCCTGGCGGAGCGCGGCGGACGCCCGGCGCAGCCTTTGCCCGCGCAAGCCAAGCACAATCACCGCATAGAGAAGGCAAAGCGTCAGGGTGATCACCCAAATCGGCAGCAGGCTCTTGTGCGCTTCTGCCTGCGGCACGAGGAAATGCAGTTTCCAGCCGAGTAGATCCACATCGGTCGAGTTGTGCCGATAGGCCTGCCCGTCAATGGTCAGCTGGTTTGGGCCGGTCACCGGCGCGTCACTGATCGGAGTCAGCGGTTCATTTGCGTATTTCTGACTGCTGGCAATGGCATCCCGCGTAGCCATTGGAAGCTCGGCCAAAGTCCGATAGCGCCACTCCGGCTGGCTGGACAGAAAAATCACACCGTCTGCATCGGTGGCAAAAACGAGCTCCCCGCCTTCCGCCCAGGCGTTTTCAAGCTCGCTGGTATCCACTTTAACGACGGCAACCCCAACCGGATCTCCTTCGACCGGCGTCGGCCGCGCCAGGAACAAACCGGGACGGCCAGTGGTCAAACCAATGGCGAAAAACTGCCCCTCCTCACCTCGCATCGCCGCTGTAAAGTATGGCCGGAATCCATAGTTCCGGCCGACGAGGGAAAGCGGTTTTTGCCAGTTGCTGGCCGCCAGCGTCGTCCCGGCAGCGTTCATGACATAAAGAAGGTCTGCACCTGAATTTTCCGCCATTTCTTCCAGAAATCGATTGGCGCTTTCCACCGGTTGGCCAAGACCAATGGCTGCTGTGGCGCGCGGATCCCGGGCAATCATGTAAGGAAGATAGCGGTATTTCTGGTATTCGCCGATGATGGTTTGCCGGTACAGCGTCAACCGTTCTGCAGCTATGCGGTCGACGTTATCATCATCCAGTTCCTGGAAGACGTAAGCGAGCACAGCCGCGGCTGCCACCATGAAAACAGGCGGCAGCAAGAGTATGAGCCAACGGGTCGACATGGCTTCTTATTACCGATTTTTTTCCTGGCCGCCAGCACACGCCTATTCCAAACCTGAATTGATAAGGGTCAAAGACGCCAAATTGCGGAGGCATATAGATTTTTCACAAGGCTGGGGCAAAACTGACTGCCAGCCATAGGAGGGTATTATGCCAATTAAAGATATTTTGACGGTTCTGGATTTGGCGGGCGATCAGCCGGCAGCAAAATATGCTTTGGAGTTCGGCCGGGTTCATGATGCACATGTAACTGGCCTCGCGGTTTCGTTTGAACCGGTTGTCCCGGCATTTGCCGCAGCTCCGATGCCCGTCGACTATCTTCAAGCAGCCCATGATCAGGCCATCGCGGCAGCGAAAGACGCCAAAGACCAATTCGACGAATTTGCCCGACTGGCCGGCGTCAAAAACGAAAGCCGTTTGGCAGAGATCCTAACAGGCGGACCGCTCGATAATGTTCTGGCGCATTGCCGACCAACGGATCTTGTGGTGATTGGCCAGAGCAATCCGGACAAACCGGAGCCAATGCGCGAACTGCTGATCGAAACAATCCTTTTCGAAAGCGGCGTTCCGGTTCTGCTGGTGCCTTATATCGGCAGCAAGTCGTTTGAGCCGAACAACGTGCTAGTCGGCTGGGATGGCAGCTCGACGGCGACACGGGCCATTCACGCTTCGATCCCGGTGCTTGAAAAGGCCGACAAGGTCACAGTCCTGGTCATCGAGAAGAAGGCAAACTCCGAGGCTGGTCAGCCCGGTGCGGAAGTTGCCAACTATCTCGCCCGCCACAACATGAATGTAACGATCGACGTCGTCTCCAACCCTCAGACAGGCGTTGCGGACACGGTCCTCAATTATGTGACAGACAACAACAACGACCTGGTCGTGATGGGTGGATACGGGCATAGCCGGATGCGTGAATTCCTGTTCGGCGGTGCAACCCGCGAAATTCTGGAAGCCATGACAGTGCCAGTTCTGATGGCCCACTAACGGCCTGTCGATATGACGCAATCCCGCACCCAACTTTTTTGGGTGCGGGTATTTTTTTGTCTTAAATCTCCGCTACTGTTCAACTTGCCTGCTGTTGACCGGGAAAGGATCCCGACGTGACCATCCGCAATCTCGATGGTTTTTTTGCACCAACATCCATCGCTGTCCTTGGTCCTTGCCGCCATCCGGGCGTTTTGACAGACAAGCTCATCGAATGCCTTCAGGCCATCGAAACCCAACACAAGGTTACCCTGGTCGGGATCGATTATTCTGTGCCGTTCACCGGGACCAGCGTCCCATCGTTGACCGATTTGGACCACGCACCCGATCTGGTGATCTACCTCGCCAAGGCTGAACATCTGCCCAAATTGATTGAAGAACTCGGAGACCGCGGAACGCGCGCAGTTCTAATCCCCTCGCCCGGGTATGAAGACTGGCCGGAGCCAATCATGCAGGCCTGCCGGGAGGCTGCCCGCAAGACCACGCTTCGGCTGATCGGACCAGGCAGTCTTGGCATTTCCGTTCCGGCAAAGGGGCTGAATGCGCTGTTGAGTGCCGAAGTGCCCGGCAAGGGCGACATTGCTTTTTTCTCCAGGTCTGGCGCTGTTTTGAATGCAACACTGTCCTGGGCGAAGACCCACAACACCGGGTTTTCATCAATCGTCTCACTCGGCGCGCGCATCGACGTCGATGTCAGCGACTTGATTGATTATTTCGCACAAGACTACCGGACCCGTGCCATTGTCCTTCATCTGGAAGGCGTCGCAGTTCCGCATAAGTTCATGTCTGCCGCCCGGGCCGCAGCCCGCGGCAAACCAGTCATCGTGCTTCGCTCCGGACGCAGCCATGATACAGGCGGGACGGGCAGGACGCACGCCGGCCGTCTCGCAAAGTCGGATCTTGTCTATGAAACCGCGTTCCGGAGAGCCGGGCTCCTTCGAGTTTACGACCTTGACGAGATGTTCGAGGCCCTAGAAACGCTGTCCCATGTCCGCGTTCCTCAATGCCGGAACCTTGCCGTCATTGCGAACGGCCGGAGCCTGGCAAACCTAGCGTATGACCGGCTAGACGCCCTCGGTGCTCAATTTGCGTCGCTGAGCCCGGAGACGCTTGAACACCTGCAGCCGTTCCTTGGCCCTTCAAACGATCTGGACGACACTTCGGCCGCTAAAGCCTCAATCATCTTGCGCGAAGCGACAGCCGCCGAAGATCTTACGGAAACGATCACGACCGTCTTGAAAGATAAGAATGTCGATGGTGCGGTCGTCCTGCAGGCTGCAAGTGCGTTCCAACCCCTCCCCGTCCTGGCAACGGCAGTTGCAGAGGCAGCAACCTTGGACCGGAAACGGCCGGGACGGCGGAAAGCTCTGGTTGCCGGGCTGATCGGCGGCGACAGTGCAACACGCGAAGTTCTGACGGAAGCCAAGGTCCCGAATTACGCAAGCCCTGCAGAAGCCGCCCGAAGCTTGATGCATCTGGCGCATGATGCCCAGGCTCGGGAATTCCTGATGGCGGCCCCACCGAGTTTGCCGGCCAATTTTACGCCGGATAGTGCAAAGGCCCGGGCAATCGTCGAAGCGGCCCTCGCGGAAGACCGCATTTGGCTCACACCGAAGGAAGTCTGCGATATCCTGGCGGCCTATGACATTCCGATCATGGCGACCGATATGGCAGAAAAGCCTGAGGATGTGGGCGCTTTGTCGGAGCCATTTTTCAAGACAGCCAAACACTGCGTTGCCAAACTCATTTCCCCCGACTTACCCTTCAAATCAAAAATCGATGGTGTCCGGCTTGGTCTGGAAAACCCAGCGGCCGTTGAAGACGCCGCGCGCGAATTGATCGCCAAGACGCAGAAAGACTACCCGGACGCGCGCATATCAGGTGTTTCCATACACCCCATGCTTGAAGACCGGCATGGACTCGAACTTTATCTTGGTCTTGCTGAAACCCCTGAATTCGGCCCAGTGCTTGTGTTTGGCCAAGGGGGCACGGCTATTGAAGAAAGCGAGGACATCGCCTTTGAGCTGCCGCCGCTCGATCTCAAATTGGCCGAAGCGCAAATCGACCGGACCCGAATTGCGCGACTTTTGAACGGCGGCCCGTCCCGTCCCTCACTCGACAAACCAGCTCTTGCAGAAGCACTGGTTAAACTTTCTCAAATTACGATCGACATTCCGGAAATTCAGGAACTGGACATCAATCCGATGGTGTTGCTGCCGAGCGGATTGATCGCCTTGGACGCCCGTATGACCCTGTGCCACCCGGAGAAAAAACCGGGCCGGACAGGCGGATCCAGGCTAGCGATCGCGCCTTACCCCAATGAGTGGGAACAAACGCTGACCGTGAAAGGCGGACGGCAAATTTTCGTCCGGCCGGTTCGGCCGGAAGATGAAGACATGTTCAAGGCATTCTTTGAGCAGATTTCACCGGAAGATCTTCGCCTGCGTTTCTTTGCTCCGGTTCGGGAGTTCAGCCACCGTTTTCTCGCCCGTCTGACGCAGCTTGATTACGCCAGGGCAATGGCGTTCACCGCGCTTGATCCGGACGACGGGTCGCTTCTGGGTGTCGTCCGCCTGCACGCAGATCCTGATCACCAGACCGGTGAATATGCCGTGATGGTTCGCTCAGACCTGAAGGGCTACGGTCTTGGCTGGGCGCTCATGAAATTGATCATCCGATACGCTAAAGCCGACGGCATCCAGACCATCAAGGGTGAGGTTTTGAAGGAAAACACCTCGATGATCTCAATGTGCCAGGCGCTCGGGTTCAAGATCACAACGTCCCTTGACGATCCCGGGATCTCCAACGTGGTTTTGCCGGTCAGCGATCTTCCAGAAGATGACAGCTAACCCTAGCGCGAGCCGGGCGGTTTATCAGAACCGCCATGTGCTCTGTCATTCTGTAAAGGAGCGGTGACTACTTCTGCTGAGCTGCGGTCCGGATTTGCGAGAGGCTGGCCGCAGGAGTAATCGCCTCCGGATCCAGTTTCAGATGCAAGATGGCCGGTTTTCCGGAAGCACGCGCCCGCTCAAAGGCCGGACCGAATTCATCCGTTGTTTGAACCGTTTCGCCAAACGCGCCGTAACAGTGGGCCATCGCAGCAAAATCAGGATTGACCAGCTTGGTGGCGGACGGGCGGCCCGGATACGTCCGTTCCTGGTGCATGCGGATGGTGCCGTACATGCCGTTGTCGATCACCAACAGGATGATGTTGGCGCCGTCCTGACAGGCGGTTCCAAATTCCTGCATAGTCATCTGCAGGCAGCCGTCGCCGGCAAAACACACGACTTCGCGTTCCGGAAATGTCAGCTTGGCCGCAACGGCTGCAGGCAGGCCATAACCCATCGATCCGGATGTTGGCGCTGCTTGGGTTCCAAACCGGCGAAAGCGGTGAAAGCGATGCAACCAGGTGGCGTAGTTGCCTGCCCCGTTGGTGCAAATGGCATCTTCGGGAAGATTGTTTTCCAGCCAGTCCATGACACCCGACATTTGCAGATCGCCCGGCGTTTGCGGACGGGCACCGGACCACTCCAAATAATCCTGGTGTGCCGTGGCGGCTTCGCCTGCACCTTTTAGCTCGGCTGGCGGTTGGAGACCTTCTACCGCCTTACAGAACCCTGTCGGGCTGGCGTTGATGGAAAGGTCCGCGCGATAGACACGGCCCAGTTCTTCCGGATCGGCGTGGACATGCACCAGCTGCTGAGCCGGCGACGGGATGTCCAGCAAGGTGTAGGACTGGCTCGGCATTTCAGACAAGCGGCCGCCCACCAACAAAATAAGGTCCGAGGATTTTACACGAGCCAGCAGTTTCGGATTGATCCCGATGCCGACATCACCAGCATAGTTCGGGTGAAGATTGTCAAACAGCATTTGCCGGCGGAAGGAGCAGGCCACCGGTAGATCGAAGCGCTCAGCAAAACGGGTAAAGGCCGCAACCGCGTCTTCGGACCAGCGGCTTCCACCCAAGATCGCAATCGGGCGCTCGGCGTCCCAGAGCCGCTTTTGCAGATCTGCCATCTGAGACAATCCCGGATGCGTTTCGACCTGTTGCCAGGCCGGTGGCTGGGCCGCATCGGCGAGTTCAATGAGCGTGTCTTCCGGCAGCGCCAGAACGACAGGACCCGGACGGCCGGAGGTCGCGACATGATACGCGCGGGAGATGAATTCGGGCACACGCGAAGCATGGTCGATTTCGGCCACCCATTTGGCGATACCGCCAAACATTTGCCGGTAGTCGACTTCCTGAAAGGCTTCGCGTTCGCGCATACCGCGCTCGATCTGCCCGATGAACAGGATCATCGGTGTTGAATCCTGCGCTGCCACATGAACACCGGCCGATGCGTTGGTAGCACCCGGGCCACGTGTGACCATGCAGATCCCCGGTTTGCCTGTCAGTTTGCCGTGCGCATCCGCCATCATCGCAGCGCCGCCTTCCTGACGGCAGACTGTCACCGGGATCGACGCATCATGCAGAGCATCCAGAACGGCAAGGTAGCTCTCCCCGGGCACGCAATAGACCCGCTCTGCGCCATGGCGCTCAAGAGCGTCCACCAACAATTGGCCACCGGTTTTCTGTGTCATATTCGTTGTCCCGAGCCTTAAAAACTAATGTTCATTCTATAGCGTAACAAACACGTTCGGGTGAGAGGGAATTATCAGATTAATTGGCAATAAGATCATTCCAATTGGTGAGAAACTTTACACTCACCCAAAACAAAAAGAGCGCCGGAATGGCGCTCTTTCGTGATTGATCGCAACAAGCGTCGTGATCAGATGGATTGAACCGTCACGACCTGGAACGTGTGCAAGTCGCCATCCTCATCCTTGATCGACACATATTCACCAGGTGTGAAGGCGTGTGTTCCGAACCGGTACCCCGCTTCGTCATCGTCATCGCCATCGATGTCATAGTGAAAGGCCCAAGACCCACCCGGGCGGTGAATCAAGTGACCGATTTCCTCTACTTCATCGCCCCAAAACCGGCGAACACGGCAGTGATCGCGCTCCTTTTTCCAGAGACCAGCATCGATATGCCCGGTCTCGTCCAAAGGTGCCGTGAATTCATACCCATGGCGCGCCGAGCCTTGCGGGAATTCTTTCGTCCGGGCCAGGTTCAGCCTGATCTTTTTCAAAGCTGGAAAGTCGCTCATGGTGCCCTCCTTGTACTGACATTGGAATCTATATGTGCCACATCGCTGTTGCTTGACATTGAGAAGAATCAAACCTGTGAACGCCCTTAAGCGGCAGACTGCGCGTTGACAGATGAAGGACCCGATATGGATCATGCAGAGACACAGACCGAAGCGCTTGCCTTTCTCAACAGCCTTCCGTCCGATGATCCGGCACGCCCGGATGTTATCCGCATCGACACGCATGCGAACATCGTGTTTCTTGTGGGGGCCAAGGCCTACAAGGTCAAACGAGCTGTAAAGTTCCCTTTCCTGGACTATTCAACATTGGCGTTGCGCGAGGAGGCCTGCAAAGCGGAAATCACGGTCAATCAGGCCAATGCTCCGCAAGTGTACCGGCTCGCATTGGCGATTACACGCCAAAGGGACGGATCACTGGCCTTGGATGGCACCGGAGAGCCCGTCGAATGGGCTGTTGAAATGAACCGGTTCGAACGCCGGGACGAGCTGGACATCTTGGCCAAGACCACCGTTTTCTCTAACGATCTTTGTGACAAGCTGTCTCAGATGATGGTCGATGCGCATACAAATACCCCCCTTCGCAAAGGCGAAGACTTTTTCGCAGAACTGGCGTCCTACATAGAGCAAAATGACGCTGCTTTCCGGGAACATCCGGACCTGTTCCCGCCGGACGACGTTCAACACCTGACGCTAGCCTCGCGTACGGCGCTCTCCTCAATTCACGATCTGATCCTGAGACGAGGGGAAATGGGCTTTGTCCGACGCTGTCATGGCGACGCACACCTGCGGAACATCGTTTTGATCGACGATGCTTCGGTCTTGTTCGATGCCGTGGAGTTTTCCGATGCCATCGCGACGAATGACGTCTTGTACGATCTGGCTTTCTTGTTGATGGATCTCTGGGAGCGTGGACAACAGTCGGCCGCCAATCGGGTCTTCAACCGGTATCTGGACTTGAGCAATCTGCCCGAACACATTGAGGGTTTGGCCGCGCTCCCCTTCTACATGATGATGCGCGCGGCAATCCGTTCCAAGATCGCAGCGGCTTCCGCGCTCAATCAGGCAGATCCTGTCACGAAAGAACATCAGCAAAACCAAGCGAAAGAATACTTCGGCTATGCCTTGGCTTTCCTGGAGCCTACGCCGACAAAACTGATCGCTATCGGCGGGTTGTCCGGCACCGGAAAAACCACCCTTGCCTATGGGCTCGCTCCTGATGTCGGTCGCGCCCCAGGTGCGCGCGTCCTGCGAACCGACGTCAAGCGCAAACGTCTACTCGGACTTTCCGAAACAGAAAAAGCCCCACCAAGCGCCTACACGCAAGAAGCGTCGGACAAAGTCTACCAGGCAATAGACGGCGATATGCAAGCTGTGCTGGCTGCCGGTCATTCTGCGATTTTCGACGCAGTGTTTGCATCGGAGACGGAACGGGACGCGATCGAGACGATTGCCGGCCGTGTCGAATCCGAGTTTCACGGGATCTGGCTTGATGCTAATCCCGATACGCTCAAAAGCCGCGTTGCCGCCCGGTCGGGCGATGCATCGGATGCAACGACCGAAATTGTCGACCGGCAACTGACCTATGATATTGGTGCTATGACCTGGGAAACGATCGACGCCGGCGGAACGGCGCAGATAACGCTAGAGCGGGCCAAGTCTGTAATCTAGATCCCGGCGGCCCGCATTCCGGCGGCGGCTGCCGCGGCGCAGAAAACGGCAATGTATTCCTTGCGAAGCTTGATCTGTGCAGCTGCGGCAACGATGAGGCAGAGACCCACCGCAAGTCCGCCCTGCAATACGATCGGCAAGATGGTCGACACAATGATCGCGCCGGGCAAAGCTTCGAGTCCGCGGCGAACCCGTTGGGTCAACGGCAAACGGCCCATGACCCAATACCCACCGGCACGCAACGTATATGTCGCAACGGTCATGCCGAGTACTGCAAGCACAAACATTGCGTCTGCGGAAAACATACCCTCAGTCATCGAGATAAGCCCCCGCCAGTGCCCCGGCTATTGCACCGGTGAAAATGCTCCAATACCCGCCGACCAGGGCCCATGTCGTGGTGGCAACTGCCCCTGCAACCAGCCAGCTGACGGTCTGGCGTTTTCCCTTCCAAAGTGGCACCAGAAGAGCGGCGAAGAAGGCAGGCAAAATGACGTCCAGGCCGAAGGCTTTGGGATCAGAAATAAGGCTTCCTGCGAAATAGCCGGGGATGACAGACAGCGACCACACAGTCCAGGTGAATAGACCGCTGCCGAGATAGACACCCCAATCCCGGGTTCCCTTCTCGTATTCGGAAAGAGAAATGAGCCAATTCAAATCGGTCAGGAAATAAAGGGCTGGGTAGGTCTTGTAGGCCGGCACTTGTCCAAGCCAGGGACGCAGGCTTGCGCCGATCAGCAACATCCGCATATTCACGGCGGCGGTCACGCCGACCATTGCGATTAGCGAGCCCCAGGTCAGGGGATCACTATAAACTTCCATCGCTACGAATTGGCTGGCGCCGGCAAAAACCAGCGAATTGATCATAATCGTTTCCAGAAAAGTCAGGCCCTTTTGCGCCGCGACGGTTCCAAAAACCATGCCCAGCGCGACCACACCGGGAAACCCCGGCATGCACAGCAAAGCCCCCTGCACACAGCCCTTGAAGCTGAGCGTGACATTCCGTTCCAACATAAAATTCCTATTGCCAGCCAGCGCTGATCATTTGTGAACATCTGTCCATCATTGTCCCTGATCCGCTTAGAGAGAACCAATGAAAGTTGTTCATCAACTTGATCAAGAAATTTTCTGAATCCGCCGGATCACATCATGACATCGTAGATCATGCGAAGACCGGTGAAACCGAGAAATAGGGCAAAGATCAGTTTGAGTTTGGAAGGATCGATTGCATGTGCAATTTTCGCCCCAAGCGGCGCGGCGAAGGTTGACGCCGGTATGATTAGGAAGAACCCGATCAGGTTTACATAGCCGAGCGACAAGGGGGGAAGACCTTCCGCACCCCAGCCAAAAAAGATCGACATCAGTGTACCAGGCACCGCGATGATGAGGCCAATGGCAGCCGCGGTCCCGACCGCCTTGCGGATCGGATAATTGAACAATGTCAATGTCGGAACGCCGAGGGTCCCGCCGCCAATCCCCATCATGACCGAGATACCGCCAATGAGAAAACCAAGCAGCTCCTTGATCGGAGATCCCGGTAGTTTGTCTGCAAGTGCGGAGCCTTCTTTGCGCAGCAACATGTTGGCGGAGACCAAAAGAGCGACCACGCCGAACACCAGGGTCAGCGCACCGCCGGACATGTTGCCGGCAATCATTGCACCTGAAATCACACCGATGGCGATCGCCCACCACCACCGCTTCAACAGGTCCATATCGACACTGCCGCGGCTGTAGTGTGCCCGCGCGGAAGAGGTACCAGTTGCCAAAATAGTTGCAAGAGAGGTGCCGACCGCCACATGCATCAGGATCGCGGGATCAATCTTCAGGGCGGTGAACATGTAATAGAGCACCGGGACGATCACGATGCCCCCGCCAACACCAAGGAGGCCTGCGATAATCCCGGCGACAAGGCCCGTCGCAAGCAACGCACCCGCCAGCAAGGCGAGCGAAACAAAACTGAGATCTTCCACGTAGGCTCCTTGTCGTATTCCTGAGCGGATATCGGTGGTCGAAAATCCTGCCGAAAGTCAAACGGTTCGCAGCGCGCACAATAGTCCGCTTCGTGAAAAACAAAAGACCACAACTGCGTTTCCGGTTCGGCATAGATATGCATTTGAACCCCGAGCCTGGTTCGCACGGTACGACGCAACAACACTGGCACTTCCGAATTGCCCGCCATATCTTTCCGGAACCAGCTTAAGTACCGGAGCTGAAATGCAGTCCAAAATCCTTGCCGTATACACTTTCAATGAATTGGCTGCGCCGTTTCTTGCAGACAGGAACAAGGCCTATCGCGACGTCGAGCCAGGAGCCTTCGCGGCTGTCGAACAATGCGAGGGGTTCATCGCGCGCTCCGGGTATCGCGGCGAAGACGGACCGGCGAGCTGGGGCTCAATGGTCATGCCAAAGTGCTGGGAGAATTTGAACGGCGACGGTTGGGCCCCAGTGACCCTCTCGCTTTGGACTTCAATCGAAGCACTGATTGCGGCTACGTATCACGGCTATCATGGCCATGCGTACCGGCTGGGCCACCAATGGCATATTCGGGCAAAAGACATCCCCTCCTACGTTTTGTGGTGGGTACCCGAAGACCACAGACCAGACTGGGCAGAGGCCGTTGGAAGGTATGAAGGCCTATTGGACAATGGTCCGAGCGCGTCCGCCTTTTCCTTCAAACAGGCTTTTGATCCGGCGGGACGGCGAACGAATCCGGATGCACAAAAGGTGCAGCTGCTCGCAGGGAGAATTACGCCGGCTCCGACACAAGATTGAGCACAAACTCTTGATGCTGACAGGACACACCAGTTTAGAAACACCTAATCCAAGCGCAATTTTCGATTGATGATTTGCATAACGCCTCTTTTGATGCTCACGCAAAATAGGAGATTTAATGCAGTCGCATCACCTGGCCGTATATACATTCAATCAGTTCATCGCTCCCTATCAATCGGATGCGATCAAAGGGTTTCGCGACGCCGAGCCCGGCGCGTTCGCAGAAATGGAGCGCGCGAGCGGATTCATCGCGCGCTCAGGATACGAGGGCGAGGAAGGTCCGTTGAGCTGGGGACCGCAGGTGTTTCCCAAATGCTGGGAGAACAGCAATGGTGACGGCTGGGCACCCTCCACCCTGTCTTTATGGGAGACGATCGAGGCCCTCATGGCGGCGACTTACCACGGACACCATGGAGACGCCTATCGGCAGGGCAGCAAATGGCACCTCGCAAGACCCGGTGTCCCGGAATATGTCTTGTGGTGGATCCCGGCTGGCCGCCAGCCGGACTGGACGGAAGCGGTTAGCCGATTTGAGGATTTGATGGACAACGGGCCAAATGTCAGGGCGTTTTCGTTCAAGAAAGCCTTTTCTCCGGATGGCCAAACCGTCAAACCGGATGCGGCGCGGGCAAAAGCCATCGCAAGAGAAACCCAAGCCATCGCTGATATTGCGTGATGCCATCAGCAATCCATGTAATTGTTCAAAAAACGATGACTAATCGTTAAACACTCGGCTCATTGTATAAAACATTACGCATGACGATCTTAACCCCAGCAGCGCGGGACATCCCCGCCAAAGTTTGAAAAGGATCGTCACCATGTCCCAGATTTATCGCGCCTCTGACGCCCGCGGCGATGCCGACTTCGGTTGGCTGAAAAGCAAACACACTTTCTCGTTCGGCTCCTACTTCGACCCGAATTACATCGGTTTCGGAGCGCTACGCGTCATCAACGAAGACCGGGTCGCACCGTCTGCCGGCTTTCCAACTCATCCGCATGAGAACATGGAGATCATCTCCTATGTTGTCTCTGGTGGGTTGGAGCACAAAGACAGCATTGGCACCGGCTCCGTCATCCGCCCCGGCGAACTGCAACGCATGACAGCCGGAACAGGCGTCCGCCACAGCGAATACAACGCTTCCGACACGGATCCCGTCCACTTCCTGCAAATCTGGATCGTACCAGAGCAGGATGGTCTCGCGCCGAGCTACGACCAAAAGGCGTTCCCGATTGAAGAGCGACAGAATGCGCTGAGGCTGATTGGGTCCCGTGATGGCCGTGAGGGATCGCTCGTCATTCATCAGGACCTCGACCTTTATGGGTCGCTGCTTTCCGCCGATCGCAGTCTTGCATTTGATATCCGCCCAGGCAGAAAGGTCTGGCTGCAGGTCGTCAAGGGTGCACTGAGTGTCAACGGGCAACAACTCAACGCCGGCGACGGTCTCGGTCTCCTGGAGCAAGGAGCCGTCTCCTTGAGCGCTCAGCAAGATTCTGAGTTCCTGCTCTTCGATTTGGCGGCGTAACCGCCCTACATCCTAGAGCAAGTCGCGTTCAAACGGATTCAGGTTTCGCTGCCACTCGGCTTTGTCCCGTACGCGAAACCTGAAGCAGTCTGAATTCAATTGAACACGACACGCTATAAAGTGCGCGCAGAGGTACTCTGCGCGCCAATCTTCAAGGAGTTAATGATGTCGCATTCCGCCGAAATCACAATCACGCTGACGAAAGACAGCGCAAAGGGGCGCTACGTTGCAGCGGTGGCCGGCATTGACGAGCCGGCGGAACTAACCTTTTCGATTGTCAGTGATCACATGATTATTGCTGATCATACGGGCGTTCCTGACAGTATGCGCGGCATGGGTGTTGGCAAAGCGCTCGTGGAGCGGCTCGTTGCAGATGCGCGTGAAAACAGCATCAAGATCGTGCCACTGTGCCCGTATGTGAATGCGCAAAGGCAAAAACATCCGGAATGGGCGGATGTCTTTCAAGGTTGACCTCAGTTAGATGATCCTTGAACGGACATGTCAGCCTCTTCCTGGATAACCACATTGGTGGGGACGCCGCAGCCGCGTAAGGTGTAGAGAGAATCTGTCAAAAGATCGCCTGCCTGGTCAAACGCGGCTGCGGTAATGTCCGGCCCAGCAGATCGGATGCCATCGGCGGCCTGACGCAAGCCAACCAAATTGGCGTTCAATTCACTGAGCTGACGCCGGAGTGCTGCATCAGATTCCTCTCCGCGATTTTTCAGGCGCTCGGAAATCTCGCTTAGTCTGGTGTCCAGGCTTTCCAAATTGTCTTTGAATTCAGCCGGTGTCACTTGAAGCCGGGCCAGTGTTGCGCCGGTGACCGCCCCTGCAACGCGGGTTCCTGTTTCCTCAACCTTGTTCATCACGAGAAGAGCCAGCACACACGCCACAATGATCAGAAGGGCCGTTGCGTTAATCAAGGCCAGAAGCAAATTCCCCGGCAACCGGATCAATCTGCCCCACAATCCCAGCCGTTCCTTCGCCATAAACTCACTCCCTAAAAATCTGTCGGGCGGACACGCATGTGACCGCCGCATCTCAAAAATCAGATGCAAGCTAACACGCTTCCGTTAAGGGAGTTCTGCGTCCCATCAGTATATCGACGGCAAGAAAATGTGTGTGGGAGAGTAGTGGTACAGACGAGTGGATTCGAACCACCGACCTTCGGAGCCACAATCCGACGCTCTAACCAACTGAGCTACGTCTGCACAAGGTCCTTAAATTGGCACGGTGTGAAGCTTCCGTCCACCAATTTCAAGGGCGTCTTCTAACGCCGTTTTGCCGGACCGGCAAGCGGCAATTTTCAGAAATTTTTGCTTGTTGAAAAGCAAATGCCCGGAGCTTTCAGCTCCGGGCACAATACGCTGTCCAGGCACCATGTGCCGATAGACTTAGTTTACCTTCATGTCTTTGAAGGTTTTTTCCATAGCTTCTTTAACCGGAGCGGAAACGTCGGTGCCCAGCTTGGTTGCCAGTTCCTGCATTTCTTTGCTCTGAGCGCTGAGGCTGTCGAACTGCTGACGTGCAAACGTGGACTGCAGCTCGATGGCTTCTGCCAAGGTCTTCACGGACATGATGTCCTTGATGAAAGTGAAGGCAGCGTCGGCGTTGACTTTGGCAGCATCAACAGCTTTGTGGTTGAATTCAACAACGCCCTGACGGGAAGTTTCAAAGGTGTCTTCCATCAGATCGGTTGCATCTTCAGCGGCATTCTTGACCTTAGCGTAGGTCTCACGTGCGCTCTCGATGCTCTTCTCGGTTGCTTCACGGAAAGCAGCCGGAACTTCCATTTTCGGCATTGCGAATGCTTCGAAATCCGGGAAAGCAGCAGCCGGTGCAGCCTTTGCTTTGGTTGCGCGGGTTTTAGAAGCTGTTTTGGTAGCAGTTGTCGTGTCAGTCATGATCTCATCTCCTAGAGTTCGGATGCGATCATTGGTAATTTTGATCTCCGCCGGTCATCTTCCGACGGACCCTGTCGTCATCCGCATTCCCTACATAGGATATCTTTTGCTGCATTGCAATATTTTTTTGCAGTGCACAATAAACTTTCCGCTGCGTCCCCGGGCGTTTTTGCCTTGTCGGTGGCTCGTGCGCGACTAGAGGTGTGAGGCCGCTCCAAGACACAACATTGTCGATTTTGGAAATCTCATATTTCAACAAGCGAGGCCAAGCGAGTGCAGCCGCATGAGCCAAACATCGACTGGCACAGATAATCTGTGCCAGATCCGATCACTTTCCTACATGTTAGATCAGTCTTTTTGAGCGGCCTTCGTGGCTTCGGAGACTGCTTTAGTCGCGGAATTGGAGAACTCCCTGGCTTGTTCGCCGAGCGACTCCATTTGGGTCCGCAAATAGTCCTGCTGCAGCTTCATCATGTCTTCGACATTCGAAGCCTTCACCAGTTCTTGGGCAAACTTGAAAGCCGCATCGACATGCTCTTCTGCATATCCAAGCGCCTTTTTGTTGACATCAGCCGCCTCTGCCTGAACGACATTTGCGCTTTCTTCCACATTGCTCACTGCCTTGTGGGTGGCGCCCATAAAATCGTCAAAAGCCTTGCGCGCTTGGTCAACGCTCTTTTCGGCAAAGTCACGCATCTGTTCTGGCACTTCAAAGCCGGTTTTGTCAGCAGTCATCATCGCGCTCCTTGGATATCGAAAATGAATAGGAAATGTTCTCGTGAGATATTTCCATGCCAAAAATTCGTAACATGCATATGGCAGTGCCGCAAATTCGCACCTGCCGATTAACCACGCCTTCATGTAACCCCTTTAGCAACCATGCTTATCGTGGACGGTGACGCTGTTTCCCGGTATTAACAGAGTGTTAACGCTGCTGAAAAATGCTGGGTTATAGCGTCGTGCGCCCGGTGCCACTTGATCCTTTGGAGCAGAGCATGGACCATCAGACCCGTACCTTTCTGGACCTGACAGGCACGACCGACCTGGTCGAGCTTGTGGCGGATCGGCGCGCAGCCTGGTTATGGTCATCTGACGGCGGCCGCGTCTTGTGGGCGAATGCCGCTGGTGCAGCATTCTTCTCAGCGGACTCCGTTTCTGCGTTGGCGAACTTGAATTCGCTCGAGCGCTCACCGGCCCGCCCGCACATTGCGCGTATCGCGGCCTCCGGATTTGAAGATCGGTTCAGCATCGACCGGCTGCGCTTCTACCGCGGTCTGCGGGTGATGCTCCTCACCTGTCAGTGTAAAAAGGTTGTTCTTGAGGACGGATCGGCAGCAGCCCTCATAATCTGTGCTGACAAAGGCTTCTCGACAACTAAGGACCCGGTCGTGACCTTCGCTCAGCTTGTGAGCAACAGCGACGTAACTGTGTTCGTCACCGACAGAGGCCTTGTCTCTGCGAACTATGGGTCTTTGACCGGTACACCGGAGGACATTGCCCCGCTGGACGGACATAACGCTGTGTTCGGCCCGATTGAACTTGATGGCGCACTGCACGATGGCGCGCTTTTTCAACTCTCCGAAGACCAGAAACTGATCGCCTTGAACAATGAGCGGATCGAGACGCCAGAGGTTGAAGGGCCAGAAGTTGATGCAGCGCCCTTGGACATTTCTTCAGATGAAGTTGATGTCACGACTGACCCGGCAGGATCTGTGTGGGCTCGCGCAGATGTACTCGAGGAAGCTGCAGAAGCGCTGCCTTCCAAGGCCGCGGCAGATCCCGAAGACAAAACTGCAGAAATACAAGACAACCTTGAGATAGCCACTGACGCCGCTGCCGAGGGCCCTGATGACCAAGCCGAGGCTGTCCAGCCCCCCGCAGATGGGGACGACCAGGCGCAGGAACCTGCAGATATTGCGGATGAAGCTGCCCTGATAGACAGCGCGCCCGCGTTGGGGGCACCGGAAGATCTTGATGCAAGCTCCAATGCACCAGAAAATGGTCCTGCTGCGGATGAGGAAGAACCCGAATTCGTATTCCAGCCTGGCCGGCGTCCTGTCCGCTTTGCTTGGAAGATGGACATCAGCCAGCGTTTTACGTTCCTCTCCGACGAGTTTGCCAACGTTGTCGGACCAGCCAGCGCGGATATTGTCGGACTGACCTGGGCCGAGGTTGCCAACCGGTTTGATCTCGACCCGCGCGGCAGCATCGCGAGAGCGCTTGACCGCCGCGACACATGGAGCGGCAAAACAGTAGACTGGCCAGTCACGGACGCTGCCCTGCGCGTCCCCGTTGACATGGCGGCACTTCCGGCTTTTGACCGTAACCGGACTTTCGAAGGCTACCGCGGGTTTGGTGTTTGCCGTGCGGCCGATGCCAAACCCGGCGCAAGGATCGCCGCGCTCAGCCCCGCCATGGCTGCGTTTGACGAGCATTTGGACGATGGGCAATCTGAAGCTGACGAAGAAGACGCTCACGCATCAAATGAAACCGAACCGGTTGATGATCATCATGAGGTTGTTGACGAGCATTCGGTTGAGGAATCCGAGGTTTCTGAAATCGAAGCCCCGCCCGTCCCGGCAGCGGAAGACCTGAAACCCAAGCAACCGGACGCTTTGGCCGGAAAGATGGCAATTGGTGCGAGCGCGGCAGCGTTGGTTGGCTCCCTGTCACGCTTCTCGGATGGCTCCGCGCAAACGTCCTCCGAACCACACACACCGGCTATGGCAGAAGAAGCAGTCGACCAGTCTGCAAGCCTATCAGACGAGCCGCTGTCGGACGAACAAACGACCATTGACGATACTGCAGAGGAACCGAACTCCCCCTTTGAAGCTGCCATGAAAATGGACGCAGCGCTCCAACAGGGCGTGTCCGGCAATGATCTCGACCTGGAAACGCCGGAAATCGACAGCGACATTGAGAAAGTAGCTGACGACGACGGTGCGAATAGCCCGTCAGAAGCGGTCAAAGCAAACAGTGCGGCTGCGCAGGAACCAGAGATCGCAGATCTCCGGAAGCCCGAAGCTGCAGAAGCCATTCAGCATGTGGTACCCGGCTCAGTATCCGATGAGGCACCAGAACCTGCAGGTATTTCAGGGCCCGCCCCGCTTGACGCCTCAGAGATCGAAACGGCTGTCCGCTCGCTTCAGAAGTCATTTAAGGAAGAACGCCAACCCGCAGCGGAACAGGATCTCTTTGCTGAGGCCGAGACGGAAATTCCGGCGACAGATCGAGACGTCAACGAAGATACGGCTGCAGAAACGGTCGACGCCGGCAGCGATAACCTCGAAGAGGCTGTCGATGAAGTGGCAAATGTTGAGGTTGCTGCCGAAGACGATGAAGCAGATGAAGCCAACTTCGATGCCGGTCTTTTGAGCACTGATCTGGAAGAAAACGAAGAGCGTGAGTTTTTTGAGGAAACTGCCGCCTTTGAAGCCGAAGAACTCGCGGCCGAGTTTGAGGAAGATCTCAAGGCGACCGACAGCGCCGAAATCCTGAAACCAGAGCCTTCTTCCGACAATGTCATCCCGCTTGCAACAGTCAACCCGCGCGTTGTTCCGGTCGATACAACCGGCCTCTCGCGTCCGGAACGTCAAGCGTTCCGTAAGATCGCCGAAGCGCTTGGTGCCCGGCTGGAAGGCGACCTCGAAGGCTGGGATGAACCGGATGCGGATGAAACTGACAACCGCGAAGAAGATCTTCCCGATCTGCCGCCGGAAGTGCCCGAAGCTGGACCAATTGATCCGAGTCTTTTGGATCGGCTGCCAATCGGCATCGCTATCGCACATGACCGGGACGTGCTTTACGCTAACAAGGCGCTCTTGAGCATCTTGGGATATGGCGCGATCAGTGAGTTGACCGAAGCGGGCGGCCTTGAAGCTCTGTTCATTGACGAGGCCGAAGATTTGCCGGATGCAGACGGCATGGTAGGCGAACTCGACGAAACCATGAAAGTCAGGCTCGCGGATGGCGGCGTGCGCTCAGTGGATGCCCACCTGCACTCCGTACCTTGGAACGGAAGCCGCGGTCTCATGATTTCGATCACCGAACGGTTCAACAAGCCTGCACCGGCGGCTTCAGAAGGAGCCGCGCCGAATTTCTTCAAAGAAGTCCGCAGCGAACTGGATGGTGCCCGGACGCAAATCTCCGAGATGGAAACCATCCTCGAAACCGCCACCGACGGTGTTCTTGTGCTGGATGAGCGTGGCACAATCTTGAAGGTCAACGGATCCGCGGAGGCCCTGTTCAGCGCCAGCCGCGGCGAGATGATTGGTTCTCCGTTCATCGAGTTCCTCGCACCGGAAAGCCATCGTTCCGCCGAAGATTATCTAGACGGCCTGGCGCGCAACGGCGTTGCCAGCATCTTGAATGATGGCCGGGAAGTCTTGGGCAAGGTGCCAACCGGTGGTTTGATCCCGCTGTTCATGACAATGGGCCGGATCGGCGACAAGGACGATACAAAATTCTGCGTGGTTCTACGTGACATCACCCAATGGAAAACTGCCGAAGAAGAACTGACACAAGCCAAGCGTCAGGCCGAAAATGCCAGCTCCCAGAAATCCGACTTTCTGGCCAAGATCAGCCACGAAATCCGGACGCCGCTCAACGCGATTATCGGCTTCTCCGAAGTGATGATGGAAGAACGGTTCGGTCCGATCGGCAACGACCGGTACAAGGATTACCTGAAGGACATTCGGACTTCGGGCTCGCATATCATGAGCCTGATCAATGATCTTCTGGATCTTTCAAAGATCGAGGCCGGCAAACAGGATCTGAAATTCTCAGCCGTTTCCGCCAACGACATCATCAATGAGTGCGTCGCGCTCATGCAGCCGCAAGCGAACCGCGAACGGGTCATCATTCGGGCCAGCCTGCCGGATGCAGTACCGAATATTGTGGCCGATCCGCGTTCCTTGCGTCAGATCGTACTGAACCTGCTCTCCAACGGGATCAAATACAACAAGTCCGGTGGACAAGTGATTTTGTCGACCACACTGGAACCTAATGGCGAAGTCTCCATCCGTGTCCGTGACACTGGCTCGGGGATGAACCCAAAGCAGCTCGCCGCCGCTTTGGAACCATTCCGCCAGGTCCATACGGCCCGCCGTGGCGGCGGTACCGGGCTGGGTCTGCCATTGACCAAGGCATTGGCGGAAGCCAACCGGGCCCAGTTCCATATTGATTCCACGCCGGATCAGGGGACGCTGGTCGAGATCAAATTTCCGACCGAACGGGTGCTGTCAGAATGACACGGCCTCAGCATAACTTGACCTTTTGGCTCTTATTTGCCAGTTAACACCACGCTTATCGGCATTGTGAGAGGCTTCGACTGCACAAAACCAATGCTGCGTGAACCAGCAATCTCGAAGAGGTTGGTCAGGTTCGAGTAACGAAATAGCTTTCCGGCTGAGGTTAGATCCTGTCCAGTTCCACATTCAGCTTCAGTTTGTCGGCGACGAAGTGGTTCAGAACACGATCTGCCATGGGCAGCCGAACGCTGATCATTTGCACAGTCATTATTGGCGCAATGTGCCTGTTGCCGATGATGGCGGTCGCAATCGCAGCATCGCTTGGCTCCTTCGATACCCTGTCTCATCTGATCGACACTGTGCTGTTTCGGTACACGTTGACAACACTGGCGCTCATGGTGCTCGTGGCCGTCTTTACCGCGATCATCGGGACAGGCACGGCCTGGCTTGTGACCATGACACGGTTTCCAGGGGTTCGCTTCTTTGAGATATCACTGGCTCTTCCCTTCGCATTTCCGGCCTATGTCATGGGCTATGCCTATACCGACTTTCTGGATCATCCAGGCGCGGTCCAGACCTTTTTGCGCGATGTCACAGGATGGGGACCGCGGGACTACTGGTTCCCGGAAATCCGGAGCGTAGAAGGGGCGGCGCTCATGCTGACTCTGGTGCTCTATCCTTATGTTTATCTCTTGGCCCGCACAGCCTTCTTACAGGAATCCGCAACGGCGACGCTCGCAGCCCGGTCCCTTGGCCGCGGCCCGTGGGGCGCCTTCTGGACTGTCTCCCTGCCGATGGCCCGTCCGGCAATCGCCGGCGGCGTGCTTTTGGCAGTGATGGAGACCATCGCCGACTTCGGAACCGTCAGCTACTTCGGAATTCAGACGTTTGCGACTGGCATCTATACGAGTTGGTTTTCTCTTGCTGACCGCGGAGGTGCCGCCCAATTGGCGCTGTGTCTGCTGACATTCGCCTTATTCATCGCGATCCTGGAACGAATGCAGCGCGGCGCTTCGAAACACCATAACGCCGGCAAACGGATCGAACGCGTGCCGCCAACGCAGCTGACCAGCTGGGCAAAACTCGGCGCAATGGCCGCTTGCGGTGCGCCGGTGTTTTTCGGTTTCATACTCCCACTGGTGCTCTTGTTCGAAATGAGCTTCGCGTCCGAGCAAGACTTGTTTTCCAGCAGATACATCGGCTTCATTACAAATTCGATCATCCTCGCCGGTGTTGCCTCTGTCGTTACAGTTCTTGCGGCCATGCTGGTGGCGTTCAATCTGCGCCTTAATCCGGGCCGGCTCTCGCTGTCAGCTGCGCATGTCAGCCGTATAGGCTATGCGGTTCCCGGCGGCGTCATTGCTGTCGGTTTGCTTGTGCCGTTTGCCGCATTGGATAATGGCATCGACGGTTTGATGCGAAACTGGTTCGGCATATCGACCGGACTCTTGTTCACCGGCACGATCACCGTGCTCGTCATGGCCTATATGGTCCGCTTCATGGCCGCGGCCCTCAACACGGTCGAAGCCGGACTGTCAACGATACACCCGACGACCGATGCCGTTGCCCGGACGCTTGGACGGTCTCCGATGACCATGCTCTGGAGCGTCCACTTCCCAATTCTGCGACCGACTGTCTTCACAGCAATGCTGATCGTTTTTGTGGATGTGATGAAGGAGCTGCCCGCGACCCTCATCATGCGGCCCTTCAACTTCGACACGCTTGCCGTTCAGGCCTATAGGCTGGCATCCGATGAGCGCCTGTCAGGTGCCGCGGTGCCGTCGCTGGTGATCGTTGCGGTCGGATTGCTCCCCGTCATTCTGCTTTGCAAGGCTCTGGCACGGCGCCCGGGCCGCCAATCAAGTAGGCCCACTGCGGTATAGCGTTCTCAGTTGCCGGGTTGGTCTGCACCCTTGTTTCGAGCGCTGTGATCGGGAACTACGAAGCTCTTCCATCTTTCCCTTGCAGCTACCAGAAAACCCCTCCGCGCGACTGCGCGAAGGGGCTTGTTTCAACTCAACTGCCTTGTGCAGATGAACCTGTTATTTCCAGCCAGCTTCGTTGAGGAGCTTCTGAGCCGCGGGGACGTTTTCTGCGATTGCAGATGCATGCACATCATCCGGCTTGAAGAAACCAAGCTGAGCAACGGACGGGCTGATGCCAACGCCCGGGACAGCTGGATACTCGTCGTTACCGGCAGAGAAGTACTGCTGTGCCTGATCAGATGCCAGATACTCGAGGAACTTGACGGCGTTTTCCTTGTTCGGGGCGTGCTTGGCAACACCACCACCGGACAAGTTCATATGCGCACCGATCGTGTCCTGGTTCGGGAAGACCCAGCCGATTTTCGCAACATCGTCAGACAGGCCCTTGACCGGCTTGCGAAGCGCACGGCCGAAGTAATAGGTGTTGGACATAGCGATCGCGCATTCACCGGAAACAATGCCGCGCAGCTGATCAGTGTCGCCGCCTTGAGGATCACGGGCAAAGTTGCCCACCACTGCTGTTGCCCAGTCTTTCACGGCTTCTTCACCCAGGTGCTCAATCAGAGCGGCCGTGATGGTCTGCGTGTAAACGTTGGACGATGAGCGGATACAGATCATGCCTTTGTATTTCGGATCTGCCAGATCCTGATAAGTCCGCGGCGGCTCAGCAACTCTCTCCTTGTCATAGAAGAGAATGCGCGCGCGCTGGGAGAAGCCGAACCACTGATTGTCATCGTCCTGCACATAACCCGGCAGGCGCTGTTCCAGAACTGGAGACTCGACAGACTGAAGAAGGCCCATGCCCTTCGCACGCTCAAGGCGTGACGTGTCGACAGTCAGCAGAATGTCGGCCGGGCTGTTTGCGCCCTCGGCTTCCATGCGGGTCAGCAGTTCATCCGCTTTACCTTCGATGCGGTTGATCTTGATGCCGCTCTGTTCTTCAAAGTCAGAATACAGGCGCTCATCTGTATCGTAGTGGCGCGAGGAATAGAGGTTCAGCTCACCAGAAGCCAAAGCAAGCGGGGATGATGCGATCAACAACGCAGCAGCCAGACCGGCGCGGGATACTGTTGAACGGAATGAAGGCATTTGGGCACTCCCTGTTATTTCGTTAGGACAAAACATGACCTGCGCTCTCAAGTATAGAAATCTGAGGCTGGGTCAAGTAAAATCGGAACCTAACATTCCAGTTTTTAAATTCCGCATTGAAACCAGGTTTGAAGGATCTGCCGGGCCCCTCTCCCTCGTTCCCGGTTTGCCAGCAGGAAGCAAATGACTAGAAAGGCGCCAAGCGCATGCTTCACGCACCTTACGCCTTTTTCTGCACGAAAATTGCACTCTACCCCGATTATTGTCCGCGAATGCACGGTTCTCGCAGATCAAATCGTTTATGAGTAAGCTAATATTTCATGAGGAGTACGACCGGTGACGACAAAGCTGCACGTCTATCAATCCATTGCCAGAGCGATCAAAGATCATGGCGTTGAGACCATGTTCGGCCTGATGGGCGATGCCAATCTGTTCATGGTCGACAGCTTTGTGCGGGATTACGGTGGCCGCTTCGTTCCAGCCGCTCACGAAGGCAGTTCGGTTCTCATGGCTCTGGCCTACACCCATGTGAGCGGCGCAGTCGGCGTTGCAACAGTGACCCATGGCCCTGCCCTGACGAATTGTCTTACCGCGATCACGGAGGGTGTCCGCGGCCACTTGCCAATCGTTTTGTTTGCCGGGGACACGCCTGCTGAAAACCCGCGGCACTTGCAAGGCATTGACCAGCGCGAACTAATCAAGGCAACGGGCGCAGGTTTTGAGCAGCTGCGTACACCGGAGGCGGTCGCCATGGATGTCGCGCGCGCCTTTTACCGTGCCCAAGTGGAACGCCGCCCGATCGTCTTGAACATGCCGGCAGATTTCATGTGGCAGGAAGCTGCTTATAAAAAGCATATTCTGGACGTCTTCACCGCTCCGGGCGGTGTTGCCGAAGGCGGCATTCTGGATGAAGCCATTGGTATGATCGCATCGGCACGCCGTCCAATGATCCTCGCCGGTGGAGGAGCTATTGATGCGCGGGACGAATTGATCAGACTCGCCGACCGGCTGGAAGCCCCGCTTGCAACGACCTTGAAAGCGAAGGGCCTCTTCCAGGACCATCCTTACAACATCGATATTTTCGGGACGCTCTCAACACCAGCGGCCTATGATCTGATTGCACAAACAGACTGCATTGTCTGTTTCGGAACCGGCCTCCACGACTTCACGACGGATCGCGGCAAGCTAATGAAAGACAAGCGGATTGTTCAAGTGGATGTCGAACCGACGGCCATCGGCGGTGCGCTTCACCCGGACGCCGCGCTTCTTGCGGATGCTGGTTTGACCGCCGAAACAATCCTTTATTGGCTCAACGAGGCCGAAATCCCGGCAAGTGGCTTCACCCGCGAACTCGACACCGCCTCGCTGACCGCACATCCGGTGGACAAGAAAACAACGGCAGACGGCTTCGTCAATTATGTCGGGGCCCTGGAACGGTTTGAACAGGCGCTTCCAAAAGACCGCATACTTGTGACCGATGGCGGGCGTTTCATGACAGAAGTCTGGTGCCGCATCTCCGCCCCGGATCCGAAGAGCTTCGTGAACACGGCCAATTTCGGTTCCATTGGCCTCGGCCTTCAGGAAGCCATTGGTGCAGGGGTTGCGGCTCCCGACCGGCCAGTTGTGCTTTTTACTGGCGATGGCGGCTTTATGATGGGCGGCATCAACGAGTTCAACACGGCCGTCCGCCTCGGGCTGGACCTTATCATTATCGTGGCAAACGACTCTGCCTATGGCGCTGAACACATCCAGTTCCTTGACCGCCAAATGGACCCGAGTCTTACAACATTCCAGTGGCCGTCTTTCGCCGAAGTCGCGACCTCGCTTGGCGGAACGGGCGTTGAAGTCCGGTCGAATGACGAGCTTCAAACAGCGCTGAATGCATTGGAAAACCGCAAGGGACCAGTCCTGATCGAGTTGCGGCTTGACCCGCATGACGTGCCCCGAATGCGCATCTGATTGCACGTCCACTACAGGCAAAAGACACCAGGGCATCATACCGGTTGGCGGGGAAAGGGACCGCCAACCGGCTTGACACCTTTGTGCCGAAACCCACCAATGGGCATCGTCAAATTCAACGGTTAGAGGACTCCCTTCCCATGGAGAAGAAGCACCAGATCAATCTTTGGTATGCCTTCATCGCAATGATGCTGGTGCTGACTTTTCAGAGCTGGTGGACGGCCTATAAGACCATTGAAGAGATTCCCTATAGCCAGTTCGAACAGTACCTCAAGGACAAGAAAATCGAGGAGATTTCCGTCAAGGAAAACACCATTCAAGGCAAATTCAAGGAGCCTTTGAAGGATGGCAAACAGTATTTTGTGACGACCCGCGTGGAACTGCCGCTCGCTGAAGAACTCACGAAATACGATGTAAAGTTCACCGGGGTGATCGAGAGCACGCTCATCCGGGACATTCTCTCCTGGGTGTTGCCGGTTTTGCTGCTCTTTGGCCTTTGGATGTTCTTCATCCGGAAGTTCGCCGAAAAGCAGGGCATTGGCGGGATGATGACCGTCGGCAAGTCCAAGGCGAAAGTCTATGTGGAAACCGACGTTGAGGTTAGCTTTGAAAATGTCGCCGGGGTTGATGAGGCCAAGCGGGAACTGAAGGAGATCGTCGATTTCCTGAAAGACCCGAAGTCCTACGGTCGGCTTGGCGCGCATGTGCCAAAGGGCATTCTCCTGGTGGGCCCTCCGGGTACCGGTAAGACGTTACTTGCCCGTGCAGTTGCCGGTGAAGCGGGTGTTCCGTTCTTCTCGATCTCGGGATCCGAGTTTGTCGAGATGTTCGTTGGTGTTGGCGCGGCCCGTGTCCGGGATTTGTTTGAACAGGCGCGCAAAGCTGCACCGGCCATCATATTCATCGACGAACTCGATGCGCTGGGGCGTGCCCGGTCAAGCGGTGCCATGGGTACTAATGATGAAAAGGAACAGACGCTCAATCAGCTTCTGACCGAATTGGACGGGTTTGATCCCTCAAGCGGCATTATTTTGCTCGCCGCGACCAACCGGCCGGAGATCCTGGATCAGGCACTGCTGCGTGCCGGCCGGTTCGACCGGCAAGTGCTGGTGGATCGCCCCGACAAAAGCGGGCGGCGGGCCATCCTCGATGTCCATGTAAAGAAGATCCAACTCGCTCCGGGCACTGACCTTGATCATGTCGCCCAATTGACAGCCGGCTTCTCTGGAGCCGATCTTGCAACCTTGATCAATGAAGCCGCCCTGCTCGCGACCCGCCGAAATGCGGATGCCGTTACCCTGAAAGACTTCAACGAGGCCATCGAACGCGTGATTGCCGGCCTTGAAAAGCGAAGCCGCGTCCTGTCCGACAAGGAGCGCAAGACCGTCGCCTTTCACGAAATGGGCCATGCGCTTGTTGCCGCCAATCTTGAAGGCTGCGATCCGGTGCACAAGATTTCGATCATACCGCGCGGCATCGGCGCGCTCGGCTACACCATGCAGCGGCCAACCGAAGACCGGTTCTTGCTGTCCACACAGGACCTGGAAAACCGGATGGCGGTTTTGATGGGCGGGCGTGCGGCAGAAGAAATCATCTTCAACGAGATTTCAACCGGGGCGTCGGATGATCTTCAGAAGGTCACCGAAGTCGCCCGAGACATGGTGATGCGCTATGGCATGGAAGGCGGCCTCGGCAATCGCGTCTATGCAAGCCCGCCGCAGAATTTTCTCGGCCAACCTGTGCCGGACAGGGCGGATGTCTCAGAAGAAACCCAGCGGGAGATTGACCTGGCAATCCGCGCCCGGGTGGAGGCGGCCTTCGCAAGAGCAAAAGCGATACTGAACGATCACCGGTCCGAACTTGATGCCGGCGCAGAGCTGCTTTTGACCAAGGAAACCCTGACCGATCAGGACTTCCCGGCCATCCGCCCCATCGCCGAGCGCAACGCCGCCGCAGCGGCTGAGTAAACAAACAAAACGCCCACAAAATGCGGGCGTTTTCCAGCTCTTTGACGCTCACATCTGCCGCCCCGGACGTGATCCGGGGCCTCGTCAATGCCTGAGGTCCCGGCTCGGAGGCCGGGACAGCAGAGCGAGGACAATCGATCTCTGACTATCAGACGACGTTCGCTTCGGTCTTGGATTTGACTTCGTCCAGGGAAACATCCGGCGCCAGTTCGACGACCGTCAGGCCGTGCGGTGTGATGTCGAAGACGCCAAGGCCGGTGATGACCCGGTCGACGCAGCGCACACCGGTCAGCGGCAAGGTGCACTCTTTCAGAAGCTTCGGATCGCCTGCCTTGGAAGTGTGGTCCATGATGACGACGACGCGCTTGACGCCAGCCACCAGATCCATTGCACCGCCCATGCCCTTGACCATCTTGCCCGGGATCATCCAGTTGGCGAGATCGCCGTTCTGGGAGACTTCCATCGCGCCGAGGATTGACAGATCAATGTGACCGCCGCGGATCATGCCGAAGCTGTCGGCAGAGGAGAAATAGCTCGTCTGCGGCAATTCTGTGATTGTCTGCTTTCCGGCGTTGATCAGGTCGGCATCAACCTCATCATCGGTCGGGAACGGGCCCATGCCGAGCATGCCGTTTTCCGACTGCAGCGTGACATGCATGCCATCCGGAATGTAGTTTGAAACCAGCGTCGGAATGCCGATACCGAGATTGACGTAAAAGCCGTCGTGAAGTTCTTTTGCCGCGCGCGCGGCCATATCGTCACGTGTCCAGGCCATGTTTTTATCTCCTCAACTCGATCAGGCTTCGCGGGTGGTGCGCTTTTCGATGCGCTTCTCATGGCTGCCGACAATGATGTGGTCGACAAAGATACCGGCGGTGTGGATGTTGTCCGCATCGAGTTCACCGACCTCAACCAGCTCTTCCACTTCCACAACAGTGGTCTTGCCGGCAGTCGCCATCATCGGATTGAAGTTCCGCGCGGTCTTGCGGTAGATCAGATTGCCTTCCTTGTCAGCCTTCCAAGCTTTGACCAGGGAAACGTCGGACACAAGGCCGGTTTCCATGATGTAGGTCTCGCCATTGAAGTCCTTGTGCTCTTTGCCGTCGGCAATCAGCGTACCCACACCGGTCTTGGTGTAGAAACCCGGAATGCCTGCACCGCCGGCACGGATGCGCTCGGCAAGTGTACCTTGCGGGTTGAATTCGAGCTCCAGCTCGCCATTAAGGTACTGCTTTTCGAAAGTTGCGTTCTCACCCACATAAGACGACACCATTTTCTTGATTTGGCGGGTTTGCAGCAGCAAGCCCAAACCGAAATCATCCACGCCGGCATTGTTGGAGATCGCGGTGATGTTTTGGGCGCCGGATTCCCGCAGAGCCACAATAAGGTTCTCCGGAATCCCGCAAAGGCCGAAGCCACCGGCCATCACAGTCATTCCGTCAAAGGTCAGGCCCTCAAGGGCAGCCTTTGCGTCCGGGTAGACTTTGTTCATTTTTCACTCCCGTTTGGTGTCGTAACGCACGTCGGCGGCACATTCGCTGCAAGTTTTCCTTCGGTCAAGGGGCAATGATGCATCGCAGCGAAAAACATGAACCCTCATTCAGATCCCAAGGTTTACCCTATTTGCGGATTGTCGTATGCGAACAGCATCTTGACCCATGGATATGGTTTTGTGCCGATCCGGATATGGTATGTAATTCCTTAACGGTCAAACGAAGATTATCGACGAAAGACGCTGGCGCCTTGTATCAATTCCTGTCGACCCTTTTTAAGATTGCGGTGATTTCGCTGCTGGTCGGCGCCGGATTGTCGTTCATCAACATCACGGCTGAAGATGTGCTCGGCTCCATCGGCCTCAGCCCGATCCAATTGTGGATTTACATGCTGGAGTTCCGGGACTGGGCGATCCCAAACATGATCCTCGGCGCGTTTATCGTGGTGCCGGTTTGGCTGGTGATTTACCTGTTCCGCCCTCCGCGCGCATAAACCTCAGCCGTCCGCGCCGAAGGCTGCCCGTTCATCCCGTTCCCGCTGCACCTGCTGCCGCTTGGTGGCAATGGACGCTGCAATCACACCGATCGAGACAAGCACGACCAGGATCGTACAGACCGCATTGATTTCGGGCGTTACACCAAGGCGGACCTGGGAATAGATCTTCATCGGCAAGGTGGTTGCACCCGGCCCCGTTGTGAAGCTCGCAATCACGAGATCATCCAGGGACAAGGTGAATGCCAGCATCCAGCCCGCAATAACACCGGGCAGGATGATCGGCAGCGTGATCAGGAAGAACGTTTTGACCGGCGGGCACCCAAGATCTTCTGCCGCCTCTTCAACGGATTTGTCGAAACCGACCAGCCGCGATTGCACGACAACCGCCACGTAGCACATGGCAAACGTGGTGTGCGCTATGATCACTGTCCAAAAACCGCGCGCCTGATCCATCGCCACAAACAGAAGCAGCAGCGACAACCCGAGGATCACCTCCGGCATAACAAGCGGGGCGAAGATCATGCCGGAAAACATTGAGCGCCCCATAAACCGCCCTGAACGCACCAAGACCAATGCGGCCATCGTGCCGAGCACCGTCGCGACAGATGCCGAAACAAAGGCAACACGCAGCGTCACCCACGCCGCATCCAGCAGCTGATCGTTCTGGAGGAGTTCCACATACCACTTGGTGGAAAAACCGCCCCAGACCGTCACGAGCCGGCTTTCGTTGAACGAATAGATGACCAGAAGCACAATCGGCAGGTATAGGAATGAAAAGCCGAGGACGATCGACGTCACGTTGAACCAGGAAGGGCCGCGCGTCATTGGTTCTTCTCCGCCATTTTTTGTTGCTGGTTCTGGAAAAGAACGATCGGGATCACGAGGATCAGCAAGAGGATCACTGCGACTGCAGAAGATACCGGCCAATCGCGGTTGTTAAAGAACTCCACCCACAGCGTCTTGCCGATCATTAGGGTTTCCGATCCGCCGAGAAGGTCCGGGATCACGAACTCGCCAACCGCTGGAATGAACACGAGGAAACAGCCTGCGATGACACCTGGAAGCGACAAGGGAACTGTGATCTTCCAGAAGGCTTTCCATGGCGGGCAGCCGAGGTCTTCTGCGGCTTCGAGCAAACTGCCATCCAGCTTTTCAAGGCTGGCGTAAAGCGGCAGTACCAGGAACGGCAGGTAGGAATAAACGATGCCGATATAGACCGCGACATTGGTGTTCAGGATCACCAGCGGATCGTCAATGAGGCCCAGCATCATCAGGAATTGATTGAGAAGACCCTCGTTCTTGAGAATGCCTATCCACGCGTACACTCGAATGAGAAAGCTGGTCCAAAACGGCAGGATCACAAGCATTAACAGAGTGGGCCGCCAAGCTTCCGGGCTCCGCGCCATACCGTAAGCAATCGGGTAACCGATCAGGAGGGTTATGAGTGTGGAAACCGCGGCAATGTAGACCGAGGAGACGTAAGACTTCCAGTAAAGGGCATCTTCCGTCAGCCAAACATAGTTTTCCAGGGAGAGCTCGCTAAGCCCTTCCCGGAAAGCCTGCCAACCTTCAGCCAAATCGAACGTTGGAAAATAAGGCGGGATCGCAACCGCGATCTGTGAGAGGGAAATCTTGAAGACGATCAGAAACGGCGCGAGGAAGAAAATCAGTAGCCAGAAATACGGAACTGCAATTAACCCCCAACCGCCGAGACCCCGTTTGGATTTAGATGCCGCTTTGCTCATGCCGCCCTCCTCATCCAGTCAGGATTACACCGGCGTCCCGGTCAAATGTCAGGACAACATTTTCATCCCATGTGATCGGGTTTTCGACCATGCGCGAGATGTTGGCCTTGGTGGCACGTAAAATGTCGTGATCGTCTTCACCAACCTTCGCATGGAAGATGGAAACGTCGCCAAGATAGGCGATGTCCCAAACGATCCCACCAATCTGATTGGTCACCGAACCTTCTGGCTGCCCCTGCGCAATCCGAACCTTTTCCGGTCGAATGGCGTACCAGACTGTATCTCCGACAGAAGCGGCCGTTGTCTGCTCCGTATCAATGGCAAAGTCACCAACAACCGCCTGCATACGCGTTCCGTTATCGCCTTTCTCCAGAACCTTTGCCTCAATCAAGTTCACATCGCCGATAAAGTCGGCAACAAACTTGGAGTTCGGCGCTTCGTAAATCTCGGAGGGCGTTGCCACTTGAACAAGTTCGCCGCGATCCATGACAGCGATCCGGTCGGCGACCGTCATTGCTTCTTCCTGATCGTGCGTAACGATCAGGAACGTCATTTTCAAATCTTCCTGCAGCGCCATGAGCTCAAACTGCGTTTCTTCGCGCAGCTTGCGATCCAGCGCGCCCAGTGGTTCATCGAGCAGCAAGACCTTAGGACGTTTTGCGAGAGACCGAGCCAGCGCAACACGCTGCCGCTGACCGCCGGACAACTGGTGCGGCTTGCGTTTGGCGAATTGCTCAAGTTTGGTCAGCCGCAGCATTTCGGCGACCCGATCATCAATTTCCGATTTCGGAAGATTGTCCTGCTCCAGGCCGAACGCAATGTTCTTCTCAACGCTCATATGCGGGAAAAGCGCATAGGACTGGAACATCATATTGGACGGCCGCCGGAACGGCGGAATGCCAGACAGATCCTGGCCATCCAGAAAGATCTCACCGGAGGTGGGCGTCTCGAACCCGGCGAGCATGCGCATCAACGTGGTTTTACCGCAGCCGGACCCGCCAAGGAGCGCAAAAAACTCCCGCTTGTAGATCTTGAGTGAGAGATTGTTGACCGCGACAAAGTCACCAAACTTCTTGGTAACATTGCGAAATTCGATAAACGGCTTTTGTTCTGGATCTTCCCAGGGAACAAATTCGCGGCGCACTGGTCCGATCGTCTTTTTAGCCAAGGTAGCCCCCACCCCACGAAGAACTAAGAGACAAAAAACCCACCGGACAGCAAATGCCATCCGGTGGTTGTCTTGGGTTACTGTCCGCTTTTCACAGAGGTCCAGGACCGTGTCACAACGCGGTTCACCTTCGGCGGGTAGGACGTCACGGTGTAGAGGTTTTCGACAGCTTCTGCCGGCGGATAAATCGCCGGATCACCGATGACATCGTCATTCAGCATTTCTTGAGAGGCTTTGTTGCCGTTTGCGTAATAGACGTAGTTCGAGGCCTTCGCCATCACGTCAGGGCGCATGATGTAGTTCAGGAATTCATGCGCTTCCTCTTTGTTTTTTGCGTCTGCCGGGATCGCCATCTGGTCGAACCACATCAGTGCGCCTTCTTTCGGAATGGCGTATTCCACCGTTACGCCATTGTCGGCCTCTGCTGCACGGTCACGGGCCTGCAGAACGTCGCCAGACCAACCGACAGCCAGACAGATGTCACCATTTGCAAGCGCGTTGATGTACTCCGAAGAATGGAACTTCTGGATATAGGGCCGGACCGATTTCAAAAGCTCGGTCGCTTTTTCGATGTCGCCGGTGTCCTTGCTGTCCGGGTCCATTCCAAGATAGTTCAGCGCAGCCGGGAACAATTCGGTCGGCGCATCAAGAACATGGATACCGCATTCTTGGAGTTTTGCGGCATTTTCCGGCTTGAACAACAGGTCCCAGCTATCAACCGGTGCGTCTTCGCCAAGCGCAGCCTTTACCTTCTCGACATTGTATCCAAGGCCAGTCGTGCCCCACATGTAGTTGATGGAATAAGCGTTGTCCGGGTCGTATTTTGCAACCCGCGCTTCGATATCCGACCACATGTTTCCGATATTGCTCAACTTGGATTTGTCGAGTTTGTCGAAGACACCAGCCTGGATTTGGCGCGACAGGAACGTACCGGTCGGGACCACAACGTCATACCCGGTACCACCTGCCAGAAGCTTGGTCTCAAGCACTTCGTTGGAGTCAAACACGTCATAGACAACGTTGATGCCGGTTTCCTTGGTGAAGTCTTCCAGAATCGACTCATCGATATAGTCGGACCAGTTGTAGACATTGACCGTGCGGTCTTGAGCCAGTGCCGCCCCACCCAGCACACTGAGCGAAGTTACGGCGAGAAGCATAGTCTTGAGTTTCATATTCATGTTCCCCTGTTTTGTTTCGGAGGACGTTGACCGTCATCTTTTTACAAACGGCGGTAACCGTTTGCGGTTCCCAGTGGTTTGACGCGAACTTTGCCACGCACGGTATTTTTGTCCAGAGTCGATTTTGGGCAAGCCTGCTTGGTTTATGTTCGTTTTCCGGTTTGCTTACAGATATGTCTGTCGTTCGAGTGAGGAAATTTCACGGCCGAACTCGTTCAATTCTTCCCGTTTGATTTCCGTCAGCACTTTGTGCATTTCAGGACCAACGGCCTTCTTCATCAATTTGGAAGCCTCAAACGCATCAATGGCTTCATCCATCCAAGGCGTCAGGCGTTTTTTCCGCTTTTCATACGCATTGCCGGTCACTGCCGCTGGCGGATCTTTCTTTATACGGAGCCCTTCCATCATACCTGCAAGGATCCCGGTGAGAACCAGATATGGATTGGCATCCGCCCCAGCAATCCGGTGCTCCACGCGCGCGGCCTCTGGAGAAGAAGCGGGGACCCGCAGAGCTACAGAGCGGTTGTCAAAGCCCCAGCAGATCGATGCCGGCGCATATGACCCAGGCTGCATGCGCCGGAACCCGTTGAAGGTTGAAATGAAAAGCAACAGCGCTTCCGGCATTGTCTTCAACAGGCCGTTGATGGCGTAGCCTAGCCGCTCGCTTCCGTGTTCCGGGCACGCAAATAGATTGCCTTTGTCATCCTCCATGGAGACATGCACATGCATACCGTTGCCCGGCCATTCCACATAGGGCTTAGCCATGAAGGAGGCTTTAAGTTCATGTTTTCGAGCAACGCCGGCAACAAGGCGGCGAAGAAGCACGACATCATCGGCGGCCAAAAGCGGGTTGTTCCGGTGATGCAAGTTCAGTTCAAACTGTCCAGGAGCGGCCTCTGAAACGGCAGCGTCTGCCGGGATACCTTGCGCCTCGCAGGCCCTGCGCAGGTCGTCCACCACGGGCAGCAAGGCTTCCAGATCGGACAGCGCATACATGTTCTGCCGCGCCGGCCCGAGATGGGTCGAAAACAAGGGCTTTGGCTGCTCGGTCCAATCCCCGTCACTTTCCTCGAAAAGATAAAACTCCAGCTCAAAGGCACATGTGGCTGTGACGCCGAACTCTTCTTTCATCTGCGCCACTGTGTTTTCAAGCACATGCCGCGGATCAGCGAGGAACGGTTCGCCATCGCGATCGTACATCGACAACAGCACCTGAGCGGTCTTGCGATCGGCCCACGGGACGAGCTTCAAAGATTCCGGAATTGGCCAGCAAACACCGTCCTTGTCGCCAGTTTCCAGGTGCATACCGGTCGCTTCGACTTCCCGGCCCCACACGTCCAGCCCAAACAGGGAATAGGGGAACGCCACACCACCTTCGAAGACTTTCGCCAGCGCTTTTCCGGGCAGCCATTTTCCGCGCAAAACCCCGTTCGTATCCGGCAGAACCACCTCGAGTGTGTCCAAGTCTGGATGTTCTTCCAAAAAGGCTTCGAAAGCCGACTTCCAACCGGGCTCCGCCGGATGTTCCAGAATCTGGTGAGGAAGCTCGTTCATTTACGTCCTGTGTTTCTGCTGGCCTTGCTGGTTCTTTGGACCGCCAGCTTATGATTGCGATATCGAAAAAAATGTGATCACTTTCTAGATAGGCTGTCAAGACAATCGCGATGAAATCGCAAATCCAGCGTAGAAGGATATCACTATTGCCGGTCCGGCGCTCCGCACTCAATGCAGGTCCTGAGAAGACCCAAACGACCGCTTCAGCGCGCAGCGCAACCCGCGATCAAGTGGATATTGCTGTGCGGTCTGGCCTGCTGACAGGCCACTTTATTCCCGGAAAGGCGGTAACGCTGCGGGGTCTTGCAGCAGAGCTTGGGGTCAGCCCGATGCCGGTGCGCGAGGTGCTTCAACGGCTGGCTGCTGAAAACGCTCTTGAAGTCAAACCCAATGGGCGCATTCAGGTGCCAGACATGACACCCAACCGTTTTGATGAAGTGTTGATGGCCCGCCTTCTGCTAGAGCCGGAACTGGCTGTACGCGCTATTCCTCACCTTAGGTCCGACGACATTGCGGAACTGAGGCGCATTGATGACGACATTGACGTGCGGCTGAACTCTGGCGATGCGGAAGCCTACATGCGTCTGAACCACGCCTTTCACTTCCATATCTACCGAGCGTCCGGTTCCCGTGTTTTGTTGCCGCTGATCGATAGTCTCTGGCTCCAGTTCGCCCCCTTCATGCGTACCGTTTACGGGCGTGTCGGCACAGTGAATTTGATCGACCAGCACAAGGCCGCCATTCATGCGATCGAGATGCAAGATGCCTCAGCATTGAAAGAAGCCATCACGGCAGACATCGCTGATGGCATGGGTCTCCTTGGCCGGGAAATTCTCCAAGGCGAAGAGCCCAGTTGATCCCGGCTCAACCTTGTGTCATTTTGTGATCACAAAATAGTCCTGACGGCATTTAGATAGACAATGAACAGCAGCTGTTTCGTGATTTTCACGGCTGTTCGGTTACGCCGATCACGGACAAAAATCTCTGGAGCCTCGCGTGACTGATACCCCACCTGCCAATTCGACCCCGCACATGGAAGAAAGCCTCCGCGGCGTTTCAGATGTTGATGCCGCGCGGGATTGGCTCAACCATCGGAACATTCAGGATATCGAGTGCATCGTTCCGGACCTGGCAGGCGTTGCTCGGGGCAAAATGATGCCGACGGAAAAATTCTTTTCCGGCCCTGTCATGACCATGCCTGCCTCGATCTTCGCGCAGACGATCTCCGGCGACTATCCGGAGGACGACGAGCGCTTCCAACACAATCCGACTGACGGCGACCTCTATTTCCGCGCCGACTATTCAACGTTGACGACAGTCCCCTGGGAAAGCGATCCGACGGCACAGCTCATTCATGATGCTTACACCCGCGAAGGGGCACCTGTTGAAACCGCCCCTCGCAACGTCCTGAGGCATATTCTCAAGCTCTACGATGACAAAGGCTGGCAGCCAGTTGTCGCCCCCGAGATCGAGTTCTTTCTGGTCCGGCCCAACACCGATCCCGACTATCCGCTGGAACCGCCGACAGGCCGCTCCGGCCGTCCTGAGGTCGGCCGTCAGTCCTATTCGATTTCGGCCCTCAACGAATTCGACGACTTGATCGACGATATCTATGACCTGTCCGAACAGCAGGGTCTGGAAATAGACACGATGATCCATGAGGAAGGCGCTGCGCAGATGGAAATCAATCTGCGTCACGGCAATCCTCTAGAGCTCGCAGATCAGGTTTTCCTGTTTAAGCGCACCATCCGTGAAGCCGCGCTGCGGCATGAGATGTATGCGACCTTCATGTCGAAACCGATGTCGAACCAGCCCGGGTCGGCGATGCACATCCACCAATCGGTCATCGACAAGGAAACCGGTCAGAACATCTTTGCAGGCGAGAACGGCATGGAAACGGAGGCGTTCCTGTCCTTCATTGCCGGGCATCAGGTGTATCTGCCGCAAGTCACGCCAATCATGGCGCCGTTCGTGAATTCCTACCGCCGGTTCTCCAAAACCTCGACCTCGCCGGTCAACGTGTACTGGGGCTATGACAATCGGACGGTCGGGCTGCGCGTGCCGTATTCAAGTCCGGATGCGCGGCGCCTGGAAAACCGTATCCCTGGCTCTGACGCAAATCCGTACCTCGCAATTGCGGCCTCTCTGGCTTGCGGCTATCTCGGGATCGTCAAGGGTCTGAAACCCGATGCCCCGCGAATGGATGACTGCACCGAGCTCACCAAGTCCCTGCCGCGCGGCTTGCCGGAAGCTCTTACGTTGTTCGAAAACTCGGAAGACATGATCGAGGTTTTCGGAGAGAAGTTCGTCGCGACCTACCGCGCCATCAAATACGAAGAGTTCGAAACCTTCATGTCGGTGATCAGCCCGTGGGAGCGGGAATATCTTCTGCTGAACGTGTGATTGACCTTCTTCCGGAGCATCCTTTAATGACTGCCCATTCCAACATCTATCCGACCAAGGCGCTTCAGGAACTGGACGCCGCACACCATTGGCACCCGTTCTCGGACATGAAATCGCTTAATGCCGAAGGCAGCCGGGTGATCACTAGCGCAGATGGTGTCTGGTTGACGGATTCAAACGGCAACAAGATCCTCGATGGCATGGCCGGGCTTTGGTGCGTGCAGGTCGGACACGGCCGCTCGGAAATCACCGAGGCCGTCACCAAACAAATGAACGAGTTGGCTTATTACAACACGTTCTTCAAGACGACCCACCCACCCGCAATCGCTTTGTCGGAAAAGCTCGCCAAGCTTGCTCCCGATCATATTAACACCGTTTTCTACTGCTCGTCCGGCTCGGAAGCGAACGACACTGTGTTCCGCATGGTGCGCACCTATTGGGACAAGATGGGCAAGCCGGACAAGAAGGTGATCATCGGCCGCTGGAACGGCTATCACGGTTCGACCCTCGCCGGCACCAGCCTTGGCGGCATGAAAGCCATGCATGCACAAGGGGATCTGCCCGTTTCAGGTGTCCATCACATCGACCAGCCCTACTGGTTTGGCGAAGGACAGGACATGAGCCCCGAAGACTTCGGCGTTCATGTGGCCCGCAAACTTGAGGAAGCCATAGATCAGATTGGCGAGGACAGGGTCGCGGCCTTCATTGCAGAACCCATTCAGGGTGCGGGCGGCGTTATCATCCCGCCGGAAACCTACTGGCCTGAGATCAAGCGCATCCTTGAGGAACGCGACATACTGTTTGTGTCGGATGAGGTCATTTGCGGCTTCGGCCGTTTGGGAGAATGGTTCGGATCCTCCTACTACGGCATAAAGCCGGATCTTATGCCCATCGCCAAAGGTCTGACGTCCGGCTATCTGCCGATGGGCGGTGTTCTGGTTTCTGACCGCGTCGTCGAAGGGTTGATGCTGGCCGGTGATGACTTCAACCACGGCTACACCTATTCCGGACATCCGGTCTGTGCCGCTGCCGCGCTCGCAAACTTGGAGATCATTGAACGCGAAAGACTGGTGGACCGGGTCAAGACCGATATTGGTCCGTACCTCAAGGAACGTTGGCTGAAACTCGGCGAGCATGACCTCGTTGGTGAAGCGCGCATGACGGGTTTGGTTGGCGCTCTGGAGTTGGTCCCGGACAAAAAGAACCCGACCAAGAAGTTCTCAGATGTCGGCGTGCCCGGCACGCTGTGCCGCGATGTTTCGTTTGAGCATGGGATGGTGATGCGCGCCGTTCGTGACAACATGATCATCTCACCGCCTTTGGTGTTGTCCCACGAAGAGGCGGATCATCTAGTCGCGACTGCGGAAAAAACGCTGAACGATACCTATCGCATCTTAAAGCGCGATGGGTGGATGGGCTGACACCATCGGGCAGGCTTTAGGAAGCTGAAGCCTGCCGTTCGATCCAATCCCTGAACTGGCGCATCGCCAGTGTTTCATTGCGGGATTTCAACCAGGTCAACCAGTACCGACCGAGCGATACGGTTTGCGGGAATGGCTGTTTCAGCCGGCCCGTCTCCAACTCCTCCCGAAACATCGTCACAGGTACGAGCGCAACACCTGCGCCTTTCGCGGCTGCAGCAGCCATTGTCACCGATGAATCAAACATCCAACCTCTAATGTTCGGTGGTTCGACCTTTGCCGCCTCAAACCACCGGCTCCATTCATCCAACCTATACGACCGCAAGAGCGGAACAGCCTTTAGGTCAGCGGGTGACTTTAGGGTTTCCGCCATTGAAGGTGCGCAAACCGGAGACAAAGGCGAATTGATCAACTGAACCGCATTGGTGCTGTGCCAGGCCCCATCTCCAAACCGGATAAAGTAGTCGAGGCCATCTTCAAGAAAATCGGCCCGGTTGTTGTTGGTCTTCAGCCGCACATCGACATCGGGATAAGCCTGCGAAAAACTAGTGAGCCGATCAATCAGCCAGCCATAAGCGAAAGTAGAAACGGCACCGATCGTGAGCACCTCTTGAAAATTGCCATGTTCAAAGCGGCTAAGCGTTGCACTCATTCGGCCAAAGGCATCGCTTAGAACTGGTAGAAGTGTCTGGCCTTCATCTGTCAACACGACGCCACGTGGCAATCTGTCAAACAGCGACACACCCAGAATTGCCTCAAGCGACTTTACCTGATGGCTGACGGCGGTCTGGGATACCCGCAATTCCATGCCCGCCTTTGTGAAACTTCCAAGGCGCGCAGACGCTTCAAAGGCCCGAAGAGCGTTCAACGGCAATTGCGAAATATTCATGCGAGCTTATCCAAGGCTAAGTTTTTCTCATGCCTAACCAGAGAAACCATCATTTGTCGATCCCTTGAGCTGCGATCATATTCCTCTTCACCGATCGGCATTGCTTCAGAACCGCGGCTGGAGCGCCCATCATTGAAAACGAATGGACACTTCTCATGACGTTTCCCAAAGCGCTCAGTTTGGGCGCAGCCGCTTTGTTTCTGGCTCTTCAAGGATCAGCGTATTCCGGTGGACCAGAGTTCGATCCGGCGCCTCTTGCCAAAGCCGCCAAGGCGATCGAAAGCCGTTTGAACACACGCATTGGCGTTGCCGTCTTCGATCCGGCCAGCGGGCTGAACTGGAACTACAATGGCGACGATCGGTTCCCGATGAACAGCACTATGAAGGCCTTTGCCTGCGCAGCACTGCTGGACCGGGTCGACAAGAAGCAGAGCAGTCTCGATCAGCGCACCATAATCACCAGCGATATGATCGTCTCTTATTCGCCGGTCACCGAAAAACATATCAACACAGCGGATATGACTCTCGCCGATCACTGCGAGGCGACAATCACGATCAGCGACAACACATCTGCGAATATAATTCTGGAGGAACTTGGCGGTCCTATCGGGGTGACGACCTACATGCGCTCCATCGGTGATGACGTCACCCGCCTGGACCGCTATGAGCCAAGCTTGAACGAAGGAACTCCGGGAGACCCACGCGATACCACCACACCAGTGGCTGCAGCTCAGTCTCTCTACAAGGTTCTGTTTTCGGATGAGTTGAGTGCATCGTCCCGCAAACAACTGATGCAATGGTTAGAGGCGAACAAGGTCGGTGATGCAACGCTTCGTGCAGGCCTGCCGCATGACTGGCGCATCGGAGACAAGACAGGTGCCGGAGCTTATGGTTCCCGCGGCAACATTGCGATCATCTGGCCGCCCAACTACACGCCCGTCGCTCTTGCCGTTTATGTCACCGAAAATGAGGCAGAGTTCCAAGCTCGGAACAAGGCCATAGCCGAGATTGGCGCGGCCTTTAAGGCGAGCTTTGAATAAATAAAAAGACCGGGGCAGCCGCGCTGACCCGGTCTCTTTTATCAGTGCTCAATGTTTGCGCCGCTATTCTGCCGCGATGGCTACATCCCGGTGCGAGCGGCGGTCCCAAGGCCGGGTGCCTTCCGGGATTTCTTCGATCGAGCCGAAAGCCGGTTGCAGGTATTTGGTAACTTCCGGCCATTCTCCAGCTTTCAGAACTTTTGGCTTGGAAATCTCAAAGCTTGAGACGCCGCAACGGCGGGCGAGCGGCACTTGGTCCAGGATGTAGCTACCAACTGCACGAATATCACCCTGATAGTTCAGGTGCTCCCGCAGGTCGCGGGCCGTCGAGAATCCACGGCCATCAGGGCTTGAGATGTTTGTCTTAGTCTACTGGCTTTTCGATCAATGCCACGTCATTAACCATTTCAAGCCATGATCGTCCTCAGCTGTTGCAAACTCATTGTCCTGAAGCGCAGATGAATCTGCTACTCCCAATTAATGTTTGATCCGCATAGATGCGACCCTACCCATCAGACTGTTTACAAGCTCCCTGTCACTTTTTGTCGTTTCAGCGGGCGACCCCGATGGAGATGCTTCAGATACTAAATCCTATTGGTCTCAATTTTGCTGAGCGAATGTTAAAGAATTTTCGGTACGCACTGTGGGGGATAAGGAGATCACCAATCAATGTCATTGCCGTTCGATAGATTTTCTGACGAAAATTCTTCAAAAAATCAAACCCCGTTGATCGTGCTCCCGGTTTTTGCAATTACACTGTTTGTGAGTGCCTTACTTCTTTTTGCCATTCAGCCGTACTTCTCAAAACTTGTTTTGCCGAAACTTGGCGGCTCGCCCGGCGTTTGGTCTGTGGCGATGATATTCTTTCAAAGTGTTCTCTTGCTCGGGTATGCCTATGCGCATTTACTCACCCGTTATGTTGGCATTCAATATGCGGTTGCAATACACGCATTGGTTCTTGCGTCTGCCTTCCTCTTTCTTCCACTCGGCATAGCAAACGGTTGGGAAACGCCGCCAGAATCAGGTCAAGAATTCTGGTTGATTGGTCTGTTTGGCGCGTCAATTGGCGTACCGTTTTTTGCAGTGGCAGCGAACGCTCCGCTGCTCCAAGCATGGTTCTCGAAATCGGGCCACCCGCATGCTAAAGATCCGTATTTCTTGTACGGGGCAAGCAACATTGGAAGCTTTTTTTCGCTCTATATCTATATATTGCTGATTGAACCAAATTTTACTTTAAGCAATCAGTCTATATTATGGGCTGTCGGCTATACAATACTTCTTGTTGGATTATTACTATGCTCAAGCTACTTGCTTCCGCGGTTAAATCCGACAAGCATGGCTTTTCGCTCTCTGCCTGAACAGGCAAACTGCAGTCAACCTTTAGAAAATTTGACGGTGGTTCAAAAAGCATCCATCGTCGGCATCGCAGCGATACCGTCTGGCCTCACAGTTGCAGTCACCGCTTTTATTTCGATCGACTTAGCTTCTGCGCCATTCTTATGGGTTATTCCCCTGTCACTTTTCTTATTAACCTTTGTACTCTCCTTTCGGCAATCACCTCCAATTTCTTTAAGTTTCTTGTCAAACCTATTTCCATGGGTGTTGATTATAGCGACTTTCGTGATCTTTTTCACTCCAACCCCAAATATTGTTGGCTCTCTAATACTAATTCTTCTGTGTTTTTTCTTGGCAGCCTTATTCTGTCACACCCTACTTTATAGTCGTCGCCCCGATGTAAGGCAGCTGACATCTTTTTATTTTTGGATGTCTCTAGGCGGTGTTATCGGCGGCGTCTTTGCGGGTCTCATAGCTCCGCGCGTTTTTGACTGGGTAGCAGAGTTCCCACTGCTTATGTTGGCAGTCATATTCTTGCTACCCTACAAGCGGAAGACGAGTGGAAAGTCTCTTTTTACAGGGCTTTTGATTGGAATTGGCCTAGCAGCCTTGCTTTCTTTCGCACTCCAGTCTGAAATCAGTTCCACCTTATTGAAGCGCTCCCACGTGCTTGTGCTCTTGATTGGTATGGTGACCTTCGCTGCGTTTGTTCAATTACGATCTCAGTCTGCTGCACTTTCGCTACTCATTGCCGCAATACCCCTTGCCATCACTAGTCTGCACTTGGGCAACAACATGTATTCCGAACGATCGTTTTTCGGCGTGATTAAGGTCAATTCGTCTTCGGATGGCCAGCATCGTCTTATGCTTCACGGAACAACCGTTCACGGTGTAACGCATAAATCGGCATTCGCGTCTGAAGTGGGCGAAGGCACGCCCGAAGCGCTATCATACTACCACCACTCGGGAGAAATGGCCGAAGTCCTGCAGGCTGTAAGGAAAAAATTAGGCGGTCAAATCAATCGGGGGGCCATTGTCGGACTCGGGACCGGAAGTTTCTTATGCCATAGTAAGTCGAAGGAGCGTTGGACTGTATTTGAAATTGATAAAACAGTTATTGATATTGCCTCGAACCCTTCATACTTCAGATTCATTACTGATTGCGCACCGGATGCTCGACAGATTCTAGGAGATGCGAGACTTACACTTGCTCATGAGCCTGATCAGCACTTTGATTTTTTGCTAATTGATGCATTTTCATCAGACTCAATCCCAGTTCACCTGATGACGCTCGAAGCGCTAAATCTCTATTTTTCCAAACTGGCACCCAATGGCCTTTTGGCCATGCATATCTCTAACCGTCATTTAGAGCTAGAATCGATTCTGGCGGCAATCGCCGAACAAGAGGGACTGGCAATCCGATCTGCTCAGTTTGAGAGAGACAAAACTGAACGCGCTAGAAAGATATTTCCGGCAAAAACGGTAGTTTTAGCCAGAACCGACGAGCAACTGGGGCCATTATCAAGCGATCCACGTTGGGACAAGGTGACTTCCGGTGGAACGCTGCCTTGGACAGATGACTACTCCGATGTTATCGGGGCGATCCTACGGCATCAGCTGCGAAACCCAGACCCCTCCTGAATTGAAGGTATGTTACCGCCCGTCGGTTCCAACTTGATGGTGCCGCTTTACTCCGCCGCGATGGCTACATCCCGGTGCGAGCGGCGGGCCCAAGGCCGGGTGCCTTCCGGGATTTCTTCGATCGAGCCGAAAGCCGGTTGCAGGTATTTGGTGACTTCCGGCCATTCTCCAGCTTTCAGGGCTTTCAGAACTTCCGGCTTGGAAATCTCGAAGCTTGAGACGCCGCAACGGCGGGCGAGCGGCACTTGGTCCAGGATGTAGCTGCCGACCGCACGGATATCGCCCTGATAGTTCAGGTGCTCCCGCAGGTCGCGGGCGGTGGAAAACCCACGGCCATCGGCGAAGCTCGGGAATGCCACCGCGACATAGGCAAACCTGTCCAGGTATTCGGCAGCAAGTCCGACTTTTTCCCCGGCCTCGACCAGCAACGCCGTTTTCCCGGCGCGACTCAGGTACGCTTCTGGCGCTTCAAGGAACAGCGACACCGGGACCAGCAAATCCCCGTCCGCAGCCGGACCGGTTTCACTGTCTGCCCTGACCCAGGTTTCCTCGACGAATTCACCGTCTTTGTAGATCGTTGCCATTTCTAAGCGTCCTCAAACTCTCTCAGCGATGCAGCTCAAATGCCGCTGCCGTCAATTTCCTTGCCATGGGTCGGCCAATGAATGCCGCACTCTGTCTTGTCCTGACCGCGCCAGCGGCCCGCGCGTGGATCTTCGCCCGGCGCCACCTTGCTTGTGCAGGGCAAGCAACCGATGGACGGATAGCCTTCGGCGACAAGCTGGTGCGGCGGCAGGTCGTGGCTCTTTGCATAGTCCAGGATGTCAGCCGCAGACCAGTCGGCGAGCGGATTGATCTTGACCCGCCCGGCGTCGATTTCGAAAAAATCCAACTCAGACCGTGTCGAGCTCTGATGGCGTTTCCGGCCCGAAATCCAGGCTTCAAAACCATGCAACGCGCGCTCGAGCGGCACGACCTTGCGAATGTGACAACACGCATCCGTATCGCTCATCCAGAGCATGCCGGCAGGGTCTTTTTCGGCAAGGTCATCCTTGGATGGCTTGAACGTGCGCACATCGGTGAGGCCAAGCTTGGCAATCAACTCATCCCGGTAAAGGATCGTCGCCGGAAACAACTTTACCGTATCGACGAAAACAACCGGCGTGGTCGGGTCGACCTGCGAAGCCATGTGAAGGAGAACCGCAGAGTCAGCGCCAAAGCTGGACACCATGGCGATCTCTCCGGCGAATTGATGCCGGATGGACGCCTGAAGAATGTCCTGTGCAACGGCATCCTCGAACTGGGCATTCAGTGCGGCAACTTCCGCCTGGAGCCCGAGTTCCGGATCAACGCCGAGGCTGAAGGTCTCATGCAGCGCCATAAAGGGCCTCCTTGAACGGCGCCTCCCCGACCCGGCGGTACGCATCCAGGAAGGTTTCGTCCTTGCCGGACCGTAGTCCAAGATAGGTGTCGACCAGTGTCTCGATCGCGTCGACGACTTCTTCAGAGGAGAACCCGCGCCCGACGATTTCGCCGATCGATGCGTTTTCGTTGGCCGAACCGCCCAGTGTCACCTGGTAGAATTCCTCACCCTTTTTTTCCAGGCCGAGAATGCCGATGTGGCCAACATGGTGGTGCCCACAGGCGTTGATGCAGCCGGAGATCTTGATCTTCAGCTCACCGATTTCGGCCTGACGCTCAGCTGTACCGAAGCGTTCGGAGATCCGTTGAGCCACAGGGATTGAGCGTGCCGTTGCAAGCGCGCAGTAATCCATCCCAGGGCAGGCAATGATGTCGGTGATCAGCCCGGCGTTGCCTTCGGCAATGTCCGCTGCGACCAACTGGTCGAACAGAGCCGGAAGGTCATCCAGTTTCACATGCGGCAGTATCACGTTCTGCTCATGGGAAATCCGGATTTCATCCTGTCCATACCGTTCGGCAAGATCCGCAATCACATCCATTTGCGCATCGGATGCATCGCCCGGGATACCGCCGATCGGCTTCATAGACAGGGTCACGGATGTGTAGCCTGGCACGCGGTGCGCATTGAGATTGTGGGCAAGGAACTGTGCAAAAGCAGCGTCCGTCTCACGGCGCACTTCAACCTTGGCCGAGATGTCTGACCCAACCTCGAGCGGAGAGGGCGCAAAGTAGGCCTCGATCCGGCGCACTTCTTCGTCCGGCAGACGAAGAACACCGTAGCGGATCTTTTCAAATTCGCCTTCGATATCCGCTTTCAGGTCTTCCAGGCCAGTTTCATGCACAAGGATTTTAATCCGCGCCTTGTACTTGTTGTCCCGGCGGCCGTAGCGGTTGTAAACGCGCAGGATTGCCTCGGAATAGGCAAGCAGGTCTTCTTCTGGAAGGAAGTCGCGGACCTTGCGGCCGATCATCGGTGTCCGGCCGAGGCCGCCGCCAACAAACACCTCAAAACCGATCTCACCGGCCTCGTTGCGGGTCAACTGCAGACCGATGTCATGCACCTGCACGGCCGCGCGGTCATTCGGTGCGCCGGTAATCGCGATCTTGAACTTGCGCGGCAGGAACGAAAACTCCGGATGGAGCGAGGACCACTGACGCAAGATCTCGGCGTAGGGACGTGGATCCGCGATTTCGTCGGCCGCAGCACCGGCGAAATGGTCGGCCGTCACATTCCGGATGCAGTTGCCGGAGGTCTGAATGGCGTGCATTTCCACTTCGGCCAACTCTTCGAGGATCTTCGGAGTGTCCTCAAGTTTCGGCCAATTGAACTGGATGTTTTGCCGCGTCGTGAAGTGGCCATAGCCCTTGTCATAGGTCCGGGCAATATGCGCCAGCTTGCGCATCTGCCGACCGTTCAGCGTGCCATAGGGAATGGCAACACGCAGCATGTAGGCATGAAGCTGCAGGTAAAGGCCGTTCATCAGGCGCAGCGGCTTGAACTCGTCCTCGGACAATTCACCGGCCATGCGGCGGCGGACCTGGTCCTTGAACTGTTCTGTGCGCTGGTTGACGAAACTCGCGTCAAATTCATCGTAACGGTACATCTGTCTCTCCTGCCGGGCGCTGCTCGATCTGGCGCTGCCCGCCGCGTGTGCTCATGTCAGGCGGAAACGGCCTGAGCCTGTTTTCCGAATTGGGGATGGGTGGTCGGACCTTTCGCCCGGATACGTTCGCGCAAGCGCACGGGGACAATGACGTCGTCCTCGACGGTCACATCCATCTCGTAAACGCCGACGACCTTCTGGTCTTTTTCTGCGGCCGCACCGATGGAAAGGCCTTCGGCGACCGCATCCTTGCCGTCGAAGATCCGGGCCAGGGTCACGCGCTCAACCCAAGCGTCGTTTTCTCCGAGCCAGACGACATCGCCATCCAGAAGGCGATTGGCTGTAAAGACTTTCATAAACTTCTCTCCTCAAGCCGCAGCAACAGCGCGCACAAACTGCGGCGCAAGCGGTTCGGCCTGTTCAAGGGCGGCATGGCCAACGGCCTCGCCAATCACGATCAAAACCGGGCCATCGATCTCAGCGCGGTTCGACAGGACCGCAAGCTCTGACAGATCACCGGCAAACTGACGTTCATCGGGATGCGCTGCATTCTCGATGACCGCAACGGGGGTGGATGGGGTCATGCCCGCGCCAATGAGACGGTCCGCGACGGACGCTGCAACGGTTCGCCCCATATAGACAGCAACGGTTGCGCCCTTCAGCGCCAGACCTGCCCAATCAGGCAGTGTTTCCGACTTCGCATTGTGGCCTGTGGCAAAAACCAGGTTGGAGGCCACACCGCGCAACGTCAGCGGGATCTGCGCCGAGGCTGCGGCGGCAAAGGCTGCTGTCACACCAGGAACGATTTCAAAGCCGATCCCGCCGGCGCGGAGCGCCTCCATTTCTTCTGCCGCCCGGCCAAAGATCATCGGATCCCCGGCTTTCAGACGGACAACCTTGAGGCCTTCCGATCCGAGCTTCACCAGCAAATCGCAGATTTCGGATTGCGGCACGGAGTGGGCGCCCTTGCGCTTACCAACGGAAATCCGTTCTGCATCCCGGCGCCCCATGGCCACCACATCAGCTGGGACCAAGGCGTCATGTACAATGACGTCGGCTTCCTGCAGGAGGCGCTGAGCCCGAAGCGTGAGAAGATCCTCAGCTCCAGGCCCGGCACCCACCAACCACACAAACCCCGGCTCATCGGCCATGCTGTTCAACAGGCGCTGCGCTTCGGCACGCGCAACATCTGCCTTACCCGCATAAAGATTGGTTGCGACTGATCCGGAGAAAAACCGGGCCCAAAAATTCCGTCGCAGGTTGCCGTCAGAGATGACTTTTGACGCCGCATCACGGAAACTCTCGGCGAGCCTTGCAAGCGCGCCGGTCGAGCGCGGCAGCATACCTTCGATCCGTGCACGGATATGGCGCGCCAGAACCGGTCCGACGCCGGTTGATGTGATCGCCACGGCAATCGGCGCCCGGTTGACGAGTGCGCCGGTGTAAAAATCGCAGATTTCAGGCTTATCGACCGCGTTCGCCGGTACGCCCATGATCCGGGCCGCATCAATGACCGCCTTGTCCAGATCCCAGTCTTCCCTTGCGGAGAAAACCATCGCGGCATCGGTCAGATGTCTTGGCTTGAAGTCTTCGGCGATATGGGTCGCGGAGAACAAATCGACGGCGGATTGCAGTTCGTGATCGATGTCCTGTCCGACCACAACGATTTCCGCATTGGTTTCGCCCAGAAGGCGTACTTTGGCTGCAGCTTCGCCGCCGTGTCCGACAACGACTACACGCCTGCCGGCGACCTTCATGAAGGCCGGGAAGACATCCAGCCGGTCTTCCGGCTTTTTGCGTGCTTTTTCTGTCTGTGATCTGCGGCTTGCCATCAGCAAGGGTCTCCAATCCCAATTTGATGACCTGAATGTAAGGGGTGGCGAAGAGAAGCGCCGGGTACGGGATTTCAAAGCCGAAGGGGATAGCGGAAAAGATTTTCCTGATTTGCCGCTTCGGCGATGCGCGCATTCATTGGACTGTCCAAATACGCCGATCGGGCTTCGGGTATGGCTTTACTGCAGAAAGCTCGGCCACCTTCCTAATTCAATGGATGCCGATCGATTGTGACAGTCGGAATTTCCGGTCTGGGGGCTAGGAATTGAGTCCCGTTTCAGGCTAACAAATGAGTCGAAAAACGAGCTATAGGGTCAAGTGAGGCTGCCAGTTTCAGCCCGCCGCACTTGCCGGTTTTCTTCTCCCAAGACCAAACAATCGCCAATCTGTGAGTAAAATCATGCGCTTTTCGCTTTCGCTTACCGCGGCCCTCACCATCGTGCTTCTGCAGGGAACCCCAGTCCATGCCCAGCAGGCTGAACAGGGTGAACTCTGGCAAACAAGATGTGCCGGTGCCTCGCGGTCCGCAGAGGCGTTGACGTGCGAGGCCAGCCAGAGCCTTCGCGTCAAGGAAAGCGGTCAGCTTCTGTTCAAGGTAGATATCATCTATCCGGGGAACAACGCCGCGCCAGTCTTCCAGATGCAGGCTCCGCTCGGGTTTTACCTACCTGGAAAGGTGAAACTAACCGTTGATGGCACGCAGATTGGCGACATGACCATCAGCACATGCGATCAGCGCGGCTGCTATATCAGCGCCCCGGCAACCGATGCCATGATTGAAGCGATGAAGGCCGGAGCGCAGCTGCAAATCGATTTTGCCGCTTCAGCCAATCAGCGCCAGAAGATCGACGTTCCGCTGACCGGTTTCAGCCGCGCCATGGCGGCCATTCAGTAACAGCGACCAATTGCACCGAAGGGTCAGAAAATTTTGGGCCCTTGGGCGTTTGGACTGCCGTTTAGTTCACTATAACTGCGGCGCCTTCCCGTCTGGGATCACCAATGCCTTCAAACTCGCCGCTTCCAGTTTTTTGAACCGCATGAACGCCGCCGAAGAACATGTTTGGCTCCGCCCAAATGCGGTGATCTGAAAACGCGTCTATCAGGTTTTCCAGTTGACGCTGTTCCATTCCAGCTTCGACATCCAGGTGACCGTTCTCGATATGAAGACGTGGCATTTGGACAGCTTGCAGCAGGGTCGCGCCACCAAAACTCAGCCGCGCTACGGCTTGGAAAATTGCCGACCTAATCCGGCTGGAACCGCCCGAGCCGAGCGCAATCAATCGCCCATCCGGCGTCTCCAGAAGAGTCGGGCACATCATGGAGGCCGGGCGGGTATTCACCGGCCACCCAACGGCCCCTCCAGGATTCACATCTTCCTCGCCCAGGATGTTGTTCAGCATGAAGCCAAACCCGTTGACGATCTCACCGCTTCCAGTGCCGTTGGAGACCGTCACTGAACACGCATTCCCGTCTGCATCGACAGCCGAAATGTGTGTGGTTCCGTTCTGACGCAAAGGGTGCTTCAAGAGTGCGCTGAGATCACCCCGCGCTGAGACGCGCGCCTTTTCTGCAGCGTTCAACGCGGTTGCCAGGGACACCGGCGTACAGTCGCCGAGATGTTGAAGAGCATATTGGATCAAAGTGCCGCTGGCAGCTGGAAGCGGGTTTAAAAACACGCGTGCTTCGCCCAGGTTCAAAGCGAGCGGCTCCCGCTCTTCAACCTTGTAAGCCGATAGATCTGCCTCGGAAAGATGGCCGTTTGCCGCTTGTTCTTCCAGCAGCGCCCCGGCTATTTCGCTGTCGCGCCAGCTGGTTTGGCCTAGAACCCGAAACGTCTCGGCAAGCCCGGGATTGACGAAGGTTTCGCCTGCACCTCGCAGCTGACCTACAGGCGCAAACAAGTTCCGGGAAGCTTCTGTTGCCATCAGGATTGGCGCAACAACGGTGGACAGGTACGCTTGGTACCCGGTCAGTTTGAAGCCGGAAGAGGCCGCCTCAATAGCCGGTGCAAAATGATCTTGAAGCGTGAGGCGCGCGCCTCGTTTTGATAGGGCGTCCAGCCCATCCAAAAATCCGGGCGTAGCCACCGTGGCCGGACCAATATGGAAGATCTGTTTGGTCGGTCCGAAATCAGCCTCGATTGTCTGAAATCCATCTTCAGCGTTGCCGCGCTTTTTAAGCGGCGTTTGCGTGAAGAAATCGATGAGCTGTGTTTTTCCCGTGTTCCCGTCCCGGATCATGGCAAAACCGCCACCACCGGGAGATGCGAGAACCGGTTCGCAAACACAGGCCATGGCCAAAGCGGCTATGGCGGCATCAACGGCACTGCCCCCTTCACGTAGCATCTCTGCACCAGCTTCAGCTGTGAGGGCATGACCCGCGGCAACCGCGCCTTTTTGTGATTTTCCCATGTGTTGGTCAAATCATGCGAACGGAAGCAACGCAAGGACTGCCTTCAACTAAAACATGGCGAGGTATGCGCCTAGCAGAATCACAACAAGCCGGCGCTTGGCCGGCTTGTTCGGTCCAACAAAAATGTCTGGCTTATTTCATCGACTGAAGGATCGAGACATAGTTGGCGACAGCTGCGCCGCCCATGTTGAAGATACCGCCGAGTTCCGCGTTTTTCACCTGGATATCGCCAGCTGTCCCGGTCAGCTGCATGGCCGTCAGAACATGCATGGAAACGCCCGTAGCGCCAATCGGGTGGCCTTTGGCCTTCAGACCGCCGGACGGGTTGACCGGCAATTTGCCGTCCATTTCGGTCCAGCCTTCGAGAACAGCCCGTGAGCCCTCACCCTCTTTGGTCAGTCCCATCGCCTCGTATTCGATCAACTCGGCTATGGTGAAGCAGTCGTGTGTCTCGACAAATGAAAGATCGTCGATGGCAAGGTTCGCATCCCCGAGTGCTTGGCCCCAAGCTTTTGAACAACCTTCAAATTTCAGGATGTCGCGTTTCGACATCGGCAGGAAGTCCTGCACATGCGCCAGACCGCGGAAGGCAACGGCCTTTTGCATACCAAGCGCTGTCGCCGGGTCTGTCAGGACCATGGCCGCAGCGCCATCTGAGACGAGCGAACAGTCGGTGCGCTTCAGCGGACCTGCCACAAACGGGTTTTTCTCGCTCTCATCCCGGCAGAACTCATATCCCAAATCCTTGCGCATCTGCGCATAAGGGTTGCCCACACCGTTCTTGTGGTTCTTGGCAGCAATCTTTGCCAAAGCATCGGACTGATCGCCGTATTTCTGAAAATAGGAATCCGCGATCTTGCCGAAAACTCCCGCAAATCCTGCCGGTGTGTCGCCATCCTCTTTCAAGTAAGACGCCTTTAGCAGGTTCTTGCCGATCTCCGGCCCCGGGGTGGTCGTCATTTGCTCCACACCGACAACGAGTACAAATCGTGCTGCGCCGGACGACACCGCGCGGACGCCCTGATGAACGGCGGCAGACCCGGTCGCACATGCGTTCTCGACCCGAGTTGCCGGAGTGAACCGGAGCGCTGGATTGGCCTGCAGCACAAGCGCGGCGGTAAAATCCTGCGCCGAAAATCCCGCGTTGAAGTGACCGAGAACAATCTCGTCGACATCTTCAGGAGAAATGCCCGCATCGTGAATGGCATCCGTCGCCGCTTTCACGATCATGCTTTCAACTGTTTCGTCAGAGTGTTTCCCGAAAGGCAGATGTGCCCATCCAACCATTGCAGCAGTCATGACATTTCCTCCAAACCCGAAAGCTCTGCGCGATCATGTTGCGCAATTCGTGTTCCAAACTGCGCTAACAAGGTGACCGAGCCTTTCAATTTGGCCTTACACTCTCAGCTTCGATGTTGCTTTGCAAGAAGAAATTGACCTATACGTCATTCAAATTATTTTTCATAATATATTTCATATGTTTATGACATATTAACTATCTCAATACGGAACGCTCCAATCTGCTTTACCTGCAGGATGCCAAAGCCGTATCCGCCGGGTCATTTGTTTGTCACAGAAGTTGAGTATCTGGGGTCTCGTTCAGAGCAAATGACTGTTTTGGTCCTTTTTTGATTTGATTTTTGGCCCCGCCTTGCGGGGCTATTTTTTTACAGCCACGAATGTGTTGCCCTTACACCTCCAGTTTCCAAATTCAGCGTTTTGAAAAAGCAGGCCTTTTTGCCTCTTCAAAATCCATTCGGGCACAGCTAAAACAGCGCGCCGGATGTGTTCCGGATAGCAGGCGCAACGACCCCGGATATCCAATGACCCAACGCCTTCCATTGTCTGCATTCATAATCGCGAAAAATGAGGCGGACCGGATCCCGACTGCAATCAAAAGCGTTGTCGGTTGGGTCGATGAAGTCATCGTGATTGACAGCGGCTCGGAAGATGAGACGGTAGCGGTTGCCGAAGCCCTTGGTGCAAGGGTCGTGTTTAATGAGTGGCCGGGCTATGGCCTGCAAAAACGCTTCGGCGAAGACCAATGCCGCAACGATTGGCTGCTTAACCTCGACGCGGATGAGGAAATCACACCCGCGCTTGCAGCCGAGATCCGAGCAAAATTCGATGATCAGAGTTATCTGAATGCAGATGCTTGGCGGATCATGATTCGGGACACGTTTCCCCATGAAACGGGGCCAGCGCATTGGGCCTACGGCTACAACCAAATCCGGCTTTATGACCGCCGCAAGGGGCGCTTCTCGGACTCTACCGTTCACGACACTGTCCGGTCGCAGGAAGATGCGACCTTAGGCGACCTTAAAGGCATCATGGCCCACCGGTCCGACAGGTCTCTTGAATTCAGCGTCGGCAAATACAACCGCTATTCGGATATGCAGGTTCAGGACATGCTGGACCGAGGCCGGAAAATACCGAGATACCGGCTCTTAACCGAATTTCCGGTCAGCTTCTTCAAAGGTTATTTTGTCCGGAAATACCGCAAATACGGCTGGTGGGGCTTCATTCTGGCAATGAACTATGCGCACGGACGTTTTCTGCGTGTCGCCAAGGCGTATGAAGCCGAGCTGTTAAAAAAGAGCGACCGAAAGTAGCTTCAAGCGGTTTCGTTGAGGACCGGTTCAGCTGCTTTGGATCGCCTCACACGGATCGGCTGCCGCACACCAGATGTTTTGTTGAAGTGTTCCAACCGCCGGATCATCGTCGGTGTGAGCAGATGCCCGCGGGCCAGAACCAACTCAAAAGATGTTTCAGTCCGCACATCATCGACAAGGACATCCCCGGGCCGGAGTGAACGGATGTAGCAATGCTGGAAGAGAGTTTTCTGTTCCGCAGGCTTTTCTTTCAAAAGAATCTCTTTGGCCAACTCCAGAAGCCGGGGATCATATTGCCGCCAGTTGATCATCAACGCGTCAAAGGCCGCAGCATCCGGTCCACCTTCTGGGGATGCGTACCACAGGTCGGTGAGCAGCTTCAGGATTCTGGACACCAGCGGGATCTTGTCGCCTTCGGGGCCGTTTTCCGGAAACCCGGAGCCGTCGTAGCCGCAGGCTGATAAATAAAGGTAATCGGCCACACGCTCGAGCTGCGGGATATTTTGCAGAAGATCGCGCGTCTGTTCCGGAGCTTTGGCCAGAATCGACCGTTCCTCATCGCTAAGGTTACGGGCTGCCCGGTACCGGGACAGGATCTCCTTGGGCAACATGGCCTCACCAAGCGGCGACAGCATCACAGCCATTTCCAATTCCCAGGTCTTTTTAAGTCCGATCTCCTTGGCAAGCCGGACTGCCTGCTGGCGAATGATCGGGGTCCGTCGAAACGCTTCCGGGTGGAACACGGACAGCATCTCGATCAGCATCTTGACTGACCCTGATAAGGTGCGTTCGAGCAGAGCGCGCTCTTTTGCCAATTGTCGATGATGCGAGAGACCAGCCTCAAGTGCAGAGATGATTTCAGCTCTTTGGCAGGGTTTCTCAAGATACATGAACGCGTGACCCTCATTGAGAGCCTTCTTGATGACGTCCTTCGATCCCTCACGAGTGAGCATGATCCGGGCCGCTTGCGGCGCCACGACTGCACATTCACTTAAGAAAGCAACGCCATCGTATTCAGGGAAATTATAACAAGAAAAGACAACCGCTGTTGCAGGATGCTTTTTAAGAAATTCTATCGCAGCTTCGGCGTCTGAAAAACAAGAAAGCGCATGATGCTCTGAGAACAGTTTTGTCATGGCCGACTGAACGGAAACATCGGGATCCACAATGACAATTATCTCTTCTCGTTTCATCACTAAGCGTACACTCCCAGTGCCTTAACAAATACCTCGACTCGCAGAAGAACCTGTTCGTTCCCAAAATCATTTCACAAGACAAATAATAAATTCTTGAGATTGAACGCCGAATTCAACTTTTACAACTTGGGCCTTCATCAATCGGTTCTGGTTTTTGGAAATACATTCGGATTATAAGGCCCGCATGATAGATGCATTGATCATCGGAGCTGGTCCAGCTGGCCTGTTTGCAGCCGAACACCTGTCTGCCAAGGGGTATGACGTCGTTGTGGTGGACCGAATGCCATCGCCGGCCCGGAAATTTCTCATGGCTGGACGCGGCGGACTGAATTTGACCCACAGCGAAGCATTGGAACCGTTTGTCAGCCGGTATCGCGAGGCCGAAAACTTTATCAAACCTCTTATCTCCGATTTTCCGCCCAAAGCCCTGATCGATTGGTGCGAAGGGCTCGGTCAGGAGACCTTTGTTGGGACGAGCGGCCGTGTCTTTCCCAAGGCCATGAAAGCGTCCCCCCTCCTACGTGCTTGGCTTCGGCGTTTGAACGACCGTGGTGTCCGCCTGCTCACCCACTCGACGTTTCGCGGGTTCTCCCAAGATGGCAATGCGTTGATTTCAATAGACGATGAGGCGCCATCACCAATGCCGGCCCGCGCAGTCTTGCTGGCCCTTGGTGGGGCGAGCTGGCCGAAACTTGGGTCTGATGCTGCCTGGGTTCCCATTTTGCGTGCCGCCGGGGTTGAGGTGGTTGACTTTCAACCCGCCAATTGCGGATTTGAAGTGTCCTGGAGCGCGTTCATCACACAGCGGTTTGCCGGACAACCGTTAAAACGGATCAAGGTTACCAGCGGATCGCACTCGGTATTAGGTGAAGCTATCCTTTCCGGAAAGGGGCTTGAAGGCGGGGCAATCTATGCCTTGTCTGCCGAGATCAGGACGCAGCTCAACCTATCTGGTACCGCGCCCATTTCGATCGATCTGCGTCCCCAACTCACTCATCAGGCGTTGCACGAAAAACTCGGGCGCCCGCGGGGCAAGCAGTCCATGTCGACATTTCTGAGAAAGACGGTCGGCTTGCAACCGGTAGAACAGGCGCTCATCCGGGAAAGTGGCCCCCTACCGGAAGTCTCGGGAGAATTGGCAACTCGGATAAAGAACGTTCCGGTGACCTGTACCGCCACTTACGATATCGACCGCGCCATTTCCTCCGCAGGCGGAGTGACCCTGCACGAAGTCGATCCACATCTCATGCTGCGCAAAATTCCAGGGGTGTTTGTCTCCGGCGAAATGCTTGATTGGGAAGCCCCCACCGGCGGTTATCTTCTGCAGGCCTGTTTCGCGTCGGGATTGGCAGCCGCCAACGGGATCACCACCTATCTCATCTCAAAGTCACCGGAGTCTCCTGACACATGACTGTCCTTTATGTCGACGCGGACGCCTGCCCCGTCAAGGATGAGACAATCCGGGTCGGAGAGCGCCACAAAGTCAGGATCGTGTTCGTGTCGAACAGCTGGATGCGGCTGCCTGAAGGAGATCTCATTGAAAGGGTCGTGGTTCCCGAAGGACCGGACGAAGCCGACAACTGGATTGCGGACCACTCCGGTCCCGGAGACGTCGTCATCACCGCAGATGTTCCGCTGGCAGCTCGCTGCGTGAAGACCGGGGCGCAGGTCTTATCGCCGAACGGCAAACCATTTCGCGAGGATGCCATCGGGATGCGGCTTGCCATGCGGGATCTCAACACGCACCTCAGAGAAATCGGCGAGATCCGTGAGGGCGGCCCCAGCTTCACCAAGCAAGACCGGTCCCGGTTTCTCAATCAGCTTGAGACCGTCATGCGGGCGGCGAAGAGGCAATTTGGCGCCTGATTATGCGCCTATTGTAAGCCCCGCAGATTGGCGAACCAGTCTACGGGGCTGCTGGTGATTGCGCCCAGCTTATAACTGTTAACGGCAGAACCGGTAGTTGCCGGAATATGCGAGGTAGTAACCGGTACGCGGATTGAAGGACCGGTATTTGCTGCTGCAGTAATTGTACCAGGCATTGGTCCAGGGGGCCGGGCGATAGGTCACGACTGGGGCCGGGCGATACACGCGGCGCGGTGCATAATAATAGGTTGGAGGACCAGCATACCGGGGCTGCGAAAGCGCGGACCCTACAAGTGCGCCAGCTGCGAAACCACCGGCAACCCCGGCGGCGACGCCCCAACCATTACCGGCCTGAGCAGTGTTTGAACCAGCGAAGATCATAGCACCAGCGGCGATCGTCACTGCGGCGGAAGTCGTAACAATAGTCTTGAACATGGTCTTGCTCCTTCAAGCTCCTGAGGTCTTACGCTTCCACCTCAGTTGATGAAGCTACATTAGACTTGGCCGCTTTCTGGCGATGTGACCACAATCACAGCCCTGCGGTTTCCGTTTTCCTGATCCAATCGGCCTCCAAACTCCGCGATAAACCGAGCTTATGGTGGTGCCCAAAAGTCCGGTTGAGAATAACTGGCTTCTTTCCCTTGTCGGCGGCTACCGACGCCCTTACATTTGATTTGTCAGCGCAAGTTGCGTTGTACGGGACATGATACTAGACCCGGTGAGACTGCCTTCGGCAGCATCCTTTTGGGCGCTGCTCTGAACTGCCAAGCTTTCCGTTTCTTTTTTGACTTCTCGTTTATCGGCACGGTTCACCAGGAACGGCTGCCTGCACAAACTACGGAAAGGCTTCTCCATGCGCGAGAACGGCACGATCAAATTCTTCAACCACGACCGTGGCTTCGGCTTCATTACCCCGGAAAGCGGTGGCAAGGACGTTTTTGTCCATGTTACGGCTTTTGAACAGGCTGGAATTGGAACACCGGTTGAAGGCGCAAAGGTTTCTTTCGTCGCCGAAGATGACCGTCGTGGCCGAGGCAAACAGGCAGCTCAGCTCGAGCTCCTCTAAGGTTTATGAGATTTCAGGCAGCGATCCCGCGCCGAAACTCAAACATTAAAACGGGGCCAAGCGGCCCCGTTTTTGTTTCCGAATCAGCGGGCGTTCGCCCGAACGCCCTATTCGCTAGCGTGGTGAACTGCAGATTCGGGTCACTAGAGCATACACTCAAGCAACTCGTTTTCACCGATCACACCGACTACGGCGCCGTCACGCTGGACGACGACCGGCTCCGTGCTCTCTTTCTTCAAACGTGCAACCTCACGGATGGTCGTGTCGGCCTTGCAGGTCGGTGCATTGGCCATAGATCCGGGAATGCTTCCCGGCGGCACCATAATATCGCGCGCCCGGAGTACATTGAGTGGGTTCATGTGGCTTACGAAATCGGCCACATAGGGCGTTGCCGGCTTCTTGACGATCTCTTGCGACGTGCCGAGCTGGATGACCCGTCCCCCCTCCATGATTGCGATGCGAGATCCGATCTTCGCCGCCTCGTCCAGATCGTGGCTAACGAATATGATCGTCCGGTTGAGTTCCTTCTGAAGATCCAGAAGTTCGTCCTGCAACTTGTCGCGAATGAGCGGGTCGAGAGCAGAGAACGGTTCGTCCATCAGAAGAAGGGGGGCATCGGTTGCAAACGCCCGGGCCAAGCCGACTCGCTGCTGCATGCCGCCCGACAGTTCATGGACGTGTTTTCCACCCCACCCGGCAAGACCAACGAGTTTGAGCTGCTCTTTCACCTTCGCGTCGCGCTCTTTTTGCGAAACACCGGCAAGCTCCAAACCAAATCCGACGTTCTCAGAGACGGTACGCCAAGGCAGCAAACCAAACTGCTGAAAGACCATGCCGATCCGGCTGCGGCGCAGCTGACGCAATTCAGCTTCCGAACATGTCTCAGGGTTGATGTAGCGCTCACCGTCATGGACCTGCACTTCCCCCCGGATGACGGGGTTCAATCCATTCACGCCGCGCAGGAGAGTCGACTTCCCAGACCCGGACAAACCCATCAGAACGATGACTTCGCCCTCGTAAATGTCAAAGGTTGCTCCGGCAACACCCAGGATCTGACCTGTTTCCTTCTGGATCTCTTGGCGTGTCTTACCAGCATCGATCAACGGCAACGCAGATTTCGGGTTGTCGCCAAAAACGATGTCGACATCCTTGAAGGAAACAACCGGTGTGTTCTCAGACGCACTCATGATTTGGCCCCTTCTTCCTTACGGAAAAACCGGTCCAGTACGATCGCGATCAGGACGATACAAACCCCGACTTCAAAGCCCTGCGCGATGTTCACCGTATTGAGTGCGCGAAGTGTCGGCACGCCAAGACCGTCTGCGCCAACGAGTGCAGCAATCACGACCATCGACAGGGACAGCATGATGGTCTGCGTCAGACCGGCCATGATCTGCGGCAGGGCATAGGGCAGCTCGATTTTCCAGAGTAGCTGCGACTTGGTCGCCCCAAACGCCTCACCTGCCTCAAGAAGAGCTGTCGGCGTCGAAGAGACGCCCAGCTGCGTCAGCCGGATCGGCGCCGGGATCGCGAAGATCACTGTTGCAATCAACCCCGGTACCATTCCAAGTCCAAACAGGATCAGGGCCGGAATAAGGTACACGAATGTCGGGATCGTCTGCATCAAGTCGAGCACGGGCCGCATGGCTGCAAAAAAGCGCGGGTTGTGCGCGCCATACACGCCGATGGGGATGCCAACCGCCATACAGACCACTGAGGCCGCAATCACCAAGGCGAGTGTTTCTGTGGTTTCTTCCCAATAGCCCTGATTGATGATCAGCATCAGGGAAACTGCAATGAACGCCGCCAAAGAGATTTTCCGGTGAACCGCATATCCCGCACCTGCAGCAAGTGCCACGATGACCAGCGGGTGCGGAGTTTGCAACAGCCACAAGATGCCGTCGATCAGCGTCTCCAAAAACACTGAGATGCCGTCGAACACCCAATAGGCGTTGTCGGTGAGCCAATCGACCATGGTTCGCGCCCATGGCCCAATCGGCAATTTATAATCTGTCAGCCAGTTCAACCTGACGCTCCACTTTCAAGTGTCAGACAAAGAAAAGGCGCCGGGTCTGAAAGACACGGCGCCTGTTTGTCAGGTGTTAAAGACCAAGGTCGCCTTTGACAGCAGCGATGGATTCTCCGCCGTCGAATGTGGTGACACCGTCAAGCCACGCTTCGAACGTTGCAGGATGCGCTTTCAGCCATGCCTTGGCTGCTTTCTGCGGATCTTCACCATCGTTCAGGATTGCGCCCATGATCTCGTTCTCCATCGCAAGAGAGAACTCGAGATTGTTGAGCAGCTTGCCGACATTGGCGCACTCGCTGGTGTAGCCGGCCCGCACGTTGGTATAGACCGTTGCACCACCGTAGTTCGGGCCAAAGATTTCATCGCCACCTTCGAGGTAAGCCATGTCAAAGTTGGCGTTCATCGGGTGCGGTTCCCACCCCAGGAAGACGATGTCCTTGTCACGCTTTTCAGCGCGGGACACCTGAGCCAGCATGCCTTGTTCAGAGGACTCGACAACTTCAAAACCTTCCAGGCCAAACAGGTTTTCGTCGATCATGCCGATGATGAGGCGGTTGCCATCATTGCCCGGCTCGATGCCGTAGATCTTGCCATCTAGATCGTCCTTGAATTTCGCAATATCCTGGAAGCTCTTCAGGCCCTTGTCGTAGGTGTATTGCGGAACGGCGAGCGTGTACTTGGCGCCTTCAAGATTGGCACGGACGGTCTCAACAGAGCCGTCTTCGCGGTATGCCTTGATGTCGCCTTCCATGGTCGGCATCCAGTTGCCGAGGAAAATATCGATGTCCTTGTTCTTCAAAGACGCGTAGGTCACCGGAACCGACAGGATCTTCACCTCAGTGTCATAGCCCAACGCATCGAGAACAACGGTCGTGGCCGCAGTGGTTGCGGTGATATCGGTCCAACCAACATCAGAGAAGCGAACCGTCTTGCAGCTCTCCGGCTCAGCGGCCAGGGAAGTTCCGGTCATCATCAATCCGAGAACCAGACCGCTTACAAGTTTGGTTGTGAGTTTCATATTTGAAGTTCCCCTTTTTAGTTCAGTCTCTGGTCTCAGCCGCTTGAATTTTTTTCTTCGTGGCTCCGCATTTCTGCCGAGCCATCTCTCTCTTAGCAGCCGGTATGTCCGAAATGGAAACACTCTAGAGAGAATTTTGCAAGTTTTCATTGATTGATTGATCAATTAAAAATAGGAATTAGGAAAATCTGGAGAGCACAATGCCCAAAGTCGGGATGGAAGAAGAGCGGCGCCGGAGCCTTATAAATGCAACCGTTGATGCTATTCATGAGCGCGGTTACAGCGACGTCACGATGGCGCAGATCGCCAAGCGTGCCGGCGTTTCGGGCGGTCTTGTCCATCATTACTTTGGGTCAAAAGATCAATTACTTGCAGCCACAATGCGGCACCTGCTTACCGAGTTAGGGCGTGAAATTCAGGAAGGCCTGAGCAAGGCGTCAACGCCAAGGGAACGCATATCGGCGATCATTGCGGGCAACTTTGCCGTGGACCAGTTTCAACCTGCGGTCATTGCTGCATGGCTGGCTTTTTATGTTCAATCACGCACGACAACGAGCAACCGGCGCCTGTTAAAAATCTACGCGGCGAGGCTTGCATCCAACCTTACACACAACTTCAAGGCGTTCGTTGCGCGCGAAGATGCTCTTCGCCTTGCGGAAGGAACCGCCTCCATGATTGACGGCGTCTGGATCCGCCAGGCGCTCAGTGACAGCAAAACCGACCGCCAGGCGGCCATCGCCTTGGTCGAAGACTACGTTGAAACACAGATTGCGGCCGCGACCGCACAGCGCCCGTTTCAGTGACGCGGCCCGGAGATTTGTCATGACGAACCAGTTCGACTTCATCATCGTTGGTGCCGGATCGGCCGGGTGCGCCCTCGCCAGCCGTCTGTCTGAAGATCCGCAGAACCGTGTTCTCGTTCTGGAATTTGGTGGAACCGACGCGGGCCCCTTTATTCAGATGCCCGCAGCCCTCTCCTATCCGATGAACATGTCCCTTTATGATTGGGGTTTTGAGAGCGAGCCGGAGCCGCATCTGGATGGCAGGCGCCTCGCAACACCGCGCGGCAAAGTGATCGGCGGCTCCTCCTCGATCAATGGAATGGTCTACGTGCGTGGCCATGCCTGCGACTTTGATACATGGGAGGAAATGGGTGCCGCGGGTTGGGGCTATCGTCATGTCCTTCCCTACTACAAGCGGATGGAAACCAGCCACGGCGGCCAAGACGGCTGGCGCGGCACCGATGGCCCGATGCACATCCAGCGTGGCAGCAAATGGAACCCGCTTTTCCGCGCATTCAAAGATGCTGGCGAACAGGCCGGCTATGGCGTGACCGAAGACTACAATGGCGAACGCCAGGAAGGTTTCGCCGATATGGAAATGACGGTCCACAAAGGCCGTCGTTGGTCTGCCGCAAATGCGTACCTAAAGCCTGCTCTGAACCGCGGCAATCTTGATCTGATCAAAGGCGCTTTGGTCCGGAAGGTCATAATCGAAAACGGCCGGGCGACGGGCGTAGAGTTTGAAGTCGGGGGCGAAATCCAAATCGCCCATGCGGCTCGCGAGGTTGTGCTGTCGGCCTCGGCGATTAACTCTCCAAAGATCCTCATGCAATCCGGCATTGGCCCTGCGGATCACCTGTCTGAACTTGGGATCGATGTGGTTGCAGACCGTCCAGGCGTCGGTGCTAATCTGCAGGATCATTTAGAACTTTACCTCCAACAGGCCTGCACCCAACCAATCACGCTCTACAAGCACTGGAATTTGATTTCCAAAGCCGTGATCGGCGCGCAGTGGTTGTTCTTCAAAAATGGCCTTGGTGCGTCCAACCAGTTCGAAAGTTGTGCTTTCATCCGGTCCAAGGCGGGGGTGAAGTACCCGGACATTCAGTACCATTTCCTGCCGTTTGCCGTCCGGTATGACGGTAAAGCTGCAGCAGAAGGGCACGGTTTCCAGGCACATGTCGGGCCAATGCGATCCAAGTCACGTGGCCGGATCCGTCTGACCTCGAACGATCCGCGCTCGAAACCGTCAATTCTCTTCAACTACATGTCTCATGAAGAGGACTGGGAGGACTTCCGCACCTGCATCCGCCTGACCCGCGAAATCTTCGACCAGGAGGCCTTTGCGCCTTACCGCGGCAAGGAAATCCAGCCGGGTGATCACGTGCAGACAGATAAAGACCTGAACGCCTTCATCAAGGAACACGTCGAAAGCGCCTATCATCCGAGCTGTACCTGTAAGATGGGAGCTAAAGACGATCCGTTGGCCGTCGTGGATCCGGAATGCCGGGTCATTGGCGTAGATGGATTGCGTGTTGCGGACAGCTCCATCTTCCCGCAGATCACCAACGGAAATCTGAACGGGCCATCCCTGATGGTCGGCGAAAAGGCATCTGACCATATCCTTGGCAAGACACCGCTTTCTGCGTCCAATCAGGAACCCTGGATCAACCCGGCTTGGGAAACCAGCCAGCGCTAATACATTATCTGGCACAGACCGGACCCAAGACACGACAAGCAGGAGCCCCTTCATGCGCGCCCAACCGAAAGCGTCCCATTACATCGGCGGAGCCTACACGGAAAGCCAGAGCGGAACGCCCTTTGACTCCCTTTACCCGGCAACCGGCGAAGTCATCGCACAGATCCATCCTGCAGATGATGCCATCATCGCGGCGGCCATTTCCGCAGCCAAGGAAGGCCAGAAGGTCTGGGCTGCAAAGCCTCCGGCGGAACGTGGCCGCGTCCTCCGCAGGGCAGCCGAGATCCTTCGGGAAAAGAACCATGAGCTTTCGGTTCTGGAGACGCTGGACACTGGCAAACCGCTTCAGGAGACCCTGATCGCGGACGCAGCCTCAGGTGCTGACTGCCTCGAATATTATGGCGGGCTCGCGGCAACGCTCACCGGTGAACATATCGATCTCGGCGGCTCTTTTGCCTATACAAAGCGCGAACCGCTTGGCATTTGCTTCGGGATCGGCGCGTGGAACTACCCGATCCAGATCGCGTGCTGGAAAGCTGCCCCCGCCCTCGTCTGCGGCAACGCGATGATCTTCAAGCCATCCGAAGTCACACCGCTCAGCGCTCTCAAGCTCGCTGAAGCGTTGACGGAAGCCGGTCTTCCGGCTGGCGTTTTCAACGTCATTCAGGGGTTTGGGGATGTTGGTGCCAAGATGGTGGCCCATCCGGACATTGCAAAGGTCTCGCTAACCGGCTCTGTTCCAACAGGTGCAAAGGTAGCAGCTCTCGCCGGTGAGCACCTTAAGAAGACAACGCTCGAACTCGGTGGCAAGTCACCGCTGATCATCTTTGATGACGCGGATATCGAAAACGCGATTTCAGCTGCGATCAACGCGAATTTCTATTCAACCGGCCAGATCTGCTCCAACGGTACGCGCGTTTTTGTGCATACCTCAATCAAGGAACAATTCCTGAAACGTCTTGCAGAGCGAACCGGCGATGCTGTCTTGGGCGATCCGCTGGATGAAGCTACCAGCATCGGCCCGCTCGTTTCAAAAGCGCAGCTCGACAAAGTACTGTCCTACATGCAAATCGGCCAGGATGAAGGGGCCCGTCTTGTCTGCGGTGGTAGCGCGGCCAAAGTCGACAGCCTGCCGGACGGCTTTTTCGTTCAGCCGACCGTCTTTGCCGACGTCAACGACAACATGCGGATTGCACAAGAAGAAATCTTCGGACCGGTGCTCAGCGTTCTTGATTTTGACGATGAAGACGATGTCATTGCCCGCGCCAACGATACCGAGTTTGGTCTGGCTGCAGGGGTTTTCACGAAAGACATTCAACGTGCGTATCGGGTGATTGATCAACTTCAGGCGGGCACATGCTGGATCAATACCTACAATCTCACACCGATCGAGATGCCGTTTGGCGGCTACAAAAAATCCGGTATGGGCCGTGAAAACGGGCATGCAGCCATCGAGTATTACAGTCAGATCAAAAGCGTTTATGTTGAAATGGGCGGTGTCGAAGCCGCTTTCTAATCAGACGACCCTTTGTCCAATCAGTGTGCTCCCCGTTCTTAATGAACGGGGAGTTTTTGTTTCAACCGCCAGCAGGCGCGTCTGTTGCCAATTGAATTTCCAGCAAAATCGTCCAGATAATAGACACCGCCCTTGAACCATCCGAATATTCATGACCCGTCACGCCCTCGATCCCTCTCCCAGAACGTATGCTGCGAGTGTACAGCTTTTGGCCCGCTCCAGCCGGGGGGCCTCCTGCGCACCGTCTGACCAGACGCTCGAAGATGTTAAAAGCTGGCTTTTGAATGACGCGACCAGCATCAAAGACGTGATGTTGATGTACGAGGAGTTCATGTGGCGTTGCCATGCAGCCAATCTCGGCATTGACCGGGCCACTCTCCACGTTGGCACCCTGCACCCGCGTGTGATCGGATTTTCCTGGTTCTGGAGCGCGCTTGACGGTTTTTGCGATGAAATCGCTGCAGATGCCAATGCCATCCAGCATGAGGCCTTTACGCGCAATCCGCTGTACAAGGTAATGGCCGAGGGGGAATTCGTAAAAGTGGATCTTGAGACCGATGAGGGTCTCAACGCTTTTCCAATCATGACGGAATTGGCTGAACAGGGCTACACGAATTACGTCGCCATACCTCTCAGCGCAGCCGGGGCCATGAACAACGCCATGACCCTCGCGACCACGCGCAAGGGCGGTTTTCAAGATGGCGATAAAGAGCGGATCCGGTCCGTCATCGAACTGTTCGCGCTGCATGTTGAACGGCATATTGTTCAGCGCATCGCCCGGAACGTCGCCGATACCTATCTTGGGCCGATTGCCGGTCAAAGGGTCCTGGACGGTGAGATCAAACGCGGTGATGGCGAGGCCATTGATGCTGTTGTCTTCATGAGCGACATGCGCGGTTTCACCCAACTCGCCGATAGGATGAGCGGGCCTGAAGTGACCGCCATTCTCAATGCCTATTTTGACCGGGTATCAACCTCTGTACTGGGGCACGGGGGAGAAATTCTGAAGTTCATGGGAGACGGCGTTCTCGCGGTTTTCGATCAAAAGGCCCTGGGCCGTGAAGCGGCGGCAGACGCTGCGGTCAAGGCGGCCCGGGCAGTCCTGTCAGCAATTGATGATTTCAACAAAACGCCTCCGGAAGGCCTCCCAGATCCAGCCGTTTGGCATCCGCTCAAGATCGGGATTGGCATTCACATGGGTGAGGTGTTTTTCGGAAATGTTGGCGGCGAGGAGCGGCTCGACTTTACCGTGATTGGCCGCGCCGTGAACGAAACAAGCCGTGTGGAATCACTTTGCAAACCGCTTGGAAAAACGCTTCTCCTGACCGACCCAGTCCGGTCGGCCTTGCCGACCGGGTTACAATCTGCCCTTGATCCGATGGGAGATCATGAGTTACGCGGCGTCGGCAGCCCCGTCGCGATCTACTCAGCCCCGACACACGATATGGCGGTGAACTAGCGCTATTTTGTCAGAATGAGTTTGCCCTGTTTCGTAATGGTCAACCGATAGGTGTCGTCATTGTGGAGAATGTTTATCTCCCGGGTGCCACTAAACAGGTCATCGGATTTGAGCTGCGGTTTTCCCTTCGATACCGGAACCTTCGTATATGCCGGCCGGGCGCCTGGCATGGAAAGGGACAAACGTTGTTTGCGGCTGTTTGTCGAAGGCGTCATGGCTATCATCCATCTCTTGGTGAGTGATCAGTTGCGCTGTTTTTCGCCAAAATCAGCGCTGTCTCGAAATGATTCTTATAAGCTGAGTTTTTAACTCCACTTTATACTTGACACTCATACTCAAGTTTTCCTATGAAGGCAATGCCTGATCGGAAAGGAACTGGAAATCGCGTCCTCTGGTTCTTCGAAGACAGGTCCCCTGTCTCGACAGGGTGCCAAATGCCGGCAAGCCAACCGCCCTCTCCTCTCCCTCAGCGGTCAGCCAGCTAGGCTTTGTTCAAAAGGGAAACCGACAGAACAGACAAATAAAGCCGCCCTTTGGGCGGCTTTATTTGTTTGAAGCAGGTCGAAAACGATCAGGCGTTCGCTGCGACCGGACGTTCAGTAGATTCGATGTTCAGAAGCGTGCGCATGCCAAACCGGTCTTCGGAGAGATCCGCAATGGACTTTGCATCGAGCACTTCCATGAAAGCCTCGAGCGCCTCATGCAGCAGACCATTGAAGCCGCAAGACATGATCAAAGGACAGTCTTTTCGGCCTGAATCGAAGCATTCGGCAAGGAGAAAACTCTCTTCTGCCGCCCGAACAACCTCGCCAACGGAGATATCTTCCGCAGGGCGGGCCAGCATAACGCCGCCGTTCCGGCCACGAATGGTCCGGACCAAATTGGCATCGACCAGCACCTTCATGATCTTGAACAGGTGCGTCTCGGACATCTCAAAACTGGCTGCAATATCTGCAACCCGGCTTGGCTTGTCCGGATTTACCGCGCAATACATAAGTGCGCGGACGGCATAGTTTGTCTGTTGTGTCAAACGCATGGGTTAGATATGCGGCTGCGGACTGAAAAGGTCAATCCTAAATTTGGAGTGTAATGGCCAAGTTTTGCGGTTTCTATGGCAAATTTCCCGCAATCACGGACATCTCAAGTACTCGACCTCTCAGTCGTGCAGCCAGTTAAACGTCTTCCGGCAGATTTTCCTTGAGAAAAACATCAATACCAATGCGCTCCTGATCTTCGATGATCGGCACCCCATCGCAAAGTGCCTTGAGCACCCGGATCGCGCTTCTGATTTCGTGACCGGGATCCTGAGCAATGACGGCATCCAAAATTCCACCCCGAAGCGCCTGGCGGGTGTAAGGCGTGAGTTCATGACCGACAAAGACAATATCGTCCGCACGGCCGTTGTCCCGAATTGCCGCAATCACGCCCCTGTTGCCTGCGCCGATGTTGTAGACCGCAGAAAGGTCCAGATGTTCGGAGAGCAGTTTGCGCACCAAATCTTCGTTTCTCCGATTGTCGTCCCGGCCTTCGCGCACTTTTAAGAGCTCAAGATGCGGATACTCATTGTCAACCACTTCCCGGCAGCCTGTGTATCGGTCAGCGTGGTCCCTAAGGCCAAGAGAGCCGGCAATCAACGCGATCTTCCCAGGCTCCTTCGGCAAAAACCGCCCCATCAACCGGCCAGCCGTCCGGCCAGCAGCAACATTGTTGATGCCGACAAAGTGCTGCCGGGCGGAGGCAGGATGATCTGATACCAGTGTCACGACAGGAACGCCGCGATCCTGTAAACGATCAATCGCCGCGCGCACCTCCGGAAATGCGGGCGCGACCACGGCAACGCCATCACAAACGGATTTGTCTAGAACGGCGAGTGTTCCGGTCACCCTGTGACCATCGAAGGCATCAATCGGCTCAACATGAACCTGCATGCGCGCGCCACTCATGGACTGTGCATGCGCCCTGGCCTCCCGTGTCAGGTCCTCCATGAAGGCATTTGGTCCGTTCGGGATCAGGAAATGCAGCCGGTAGGCGCTTTTCTTGGCGAGGCCCGCGGCAAAAACATCCGGCTGGTAGTTCAGTCTCTCTACAGCCTGACGAACCTTTTCAATTGTTGCCTTGCGCACGCCGGGCCGCGTGTTCAAAACCCGATCGACTGTAGCCAGGCTGACGCCCGCTGCCTCAGCCACATCATGGATCGTCACACGCTTCAAGAGCCCCTCCCTTTCACGCGACTATAGCAAGAAATGAGGCACGGTCATCAAAAAATGGTGCAATGCGAAATATAACGTCGGTGAAGCATCAGGAAATTTAGACGAATTGACCGGCCGCGTGCCCGGACGACCAGGCCCACTGAAAGTTAAAGCCACCGAGATGCCCCGTCACATCAACCACTTCACCAATGAAATAAAGTCCGGGAACCATCACGCTTTCCATGGTTTTGGAAGAGAGTTCATTTGTGTTCACACCGCCCAGGGTCACCTCGGCGGTCCGGTAGCCTTCCGTGCCAACAGGCGTCAGCTGCCAGCGGTTCAGTTGCTCTGAACATCGGCGCAAAACCTTGTCGGACAAATCCGCCATACGGCCCTTTAACTGAAACGCCTGCGACAGCTCGTCGACCAGACGCGATGGCAGCAACTGGGTCAACCCGGTTTTGAGATCCTGTTTCGGTGTCGCTGATCGCGCTGATCGAAGTGCGTCAAACACATCCGTCGCGGGGAGAAGATTCACAGAGATCGGCCTGCCTTCTTCCCAATAGGATGAAATCTGCAAGATGGACGGACCGGACAAACCACGATGGGTAAACAGCAGCCCTTCGCGGAACGTGGTCTTTTTGAAACTGACTTCTGCATCAACCGAGACGCCTGACAGACGAGCGCACAAATCCTTGTTGGCGTCAGAAAATGTCAGCGGCACCAGCGCTGCGCGCGGCGCAATGACATCATGACTGAATTGCCGGGCGAGATCATATCCAAATCCGGTCGCGCCCATCTTCGGGATCGACGGCCCTCCTGTTGCGACCACAAGAGACTTGGCCCGCACCGGGCCTTTCGACGTTGCAACGGAAAAGCGGGCATCCGGTTTGCTCACGGCCGAGATCGAGGTTTCCAGCTGCAAAACACCGCCAGCTGCCTCCAACTCGGACAAAAGCATCTGGATGATGTCCTTGGCGGAGTTGTCACAAAAAAGCTGGCCAAGTGTTTTTTCGTGCCAGGAAATCCGATGTTTTTCGACAAGTCCCAAGAAATCCTGCTGGGTGTAGCGTTTCAAAGCCGAAACGCAGAACCTTGGATTTTGGGAGAGAAAATTGGCTGGTGAGCAATGCACGTTGGTGAAGTTACAGCGGCCACCCCCGGAAATCCTGATTTTGTCTGCAGGCCGCTTGGCATGGTCCAAGACCAAAACCTGACGGCCCCGCTTGGCCGCCTCAATCGCACACATCAATCCGGCGGCACCGCCACCGAGCACAAGAACATCCAGATCACGCATACCCGCGCTTATACAAGGAATTTCAAGCGCGAACAGGGGTTTTAAGCGCAAACAAATATGGTGTGGTTGTTTGCGTCCCCCGAACACTCGCCTGTCCTTTGTATTGACTTTTCACGTAAGGTTCGAAGCTAGAGATCATTTTCAAGAAGCGTCTACTGAATACTAAGGCCATTCCTCCCATGCATCATGATAGTTCCGAATTTCTCAGGGTCAGTAGCCCGCTCGTGCTTGCTTCCCACAACCTCAATAAAATCGCCGCTATGAAGGAGGCCCTGGTAGGGTGCCCGGCTGAACTCCTATCGGCGAGACAACTTAACCTGCAAAGTCCCGATGAAACCGGTAACACGGTTCTTGAAAATGCTCTGATTAAAGCACGTTCAGTGGCTCAGCAAAGTGGACATGCAGCCATCAGCGATGACAGCGGCTTTTTTATCTCCGCACTGGACGATCTCCCCGGAGCTGCAGCCGTCGATTGGGCCGGACCGGATGGCGATCACACCCCAGCGCTGAAGCGCATCGGAGATATGTTGTCAGAACGCGGCCTCACGACCAGCGCTGCTCGGTATGTGACCGTCATCGCAGCTGCTTTGCCGGACGGAACTGCGATCGCTGAGGAGGGAGCAACCCATGGTTATTTAGTTTGGCCTCCCCGCGGGAAAACAGACGGCTACCTTTCCGTCTTTGCTCTTTCTGCAGCGGCAAATTCGATTGCAGAATTGATGGTCGGACACGACACCGGCACAACACATGACCTGCCAGCCTACGCTCACCGGCGTCCGACCATTGATCGCTTGGTGCAGCGGATACGTTTTAGCTGATATTTATAAACGAAACCGGCGGCCCCTTCGGACCGCCGGTTCACAAAACTCACTTCTCTAAAGAAGAAGCTTAGTTCATTTCGGAAACAACTTCGAAACCGTCAGCGCCAACTTCAAAGAGAGCAAAGGTGCCCGGAACGTCGCCTTTTGCATCGAAGTTATGGTCGCCAGCAGCGCCTTTGTAGTCAATCGCGGTACCAGCAGCGATCAGCTCTTTTGCTTTCTGCCACTCACCTGGACGGATCGCTTCGCCTTCACCATTGGAAACTTCTCTCAGAGCAGCACCAACGCCTTCTTTTTTGCCACCGGTTTTTTCCAATGCCAGTGCCAGCAAGAAAGCTGCGTCATAGGAGGTGTTTGCAAAAATCGCATCCGGATCACCACCAACGCCTTTGAAAGCTTCGTTGAAGATGTCCAGAGAGTCAGACTTTTCACCGACCGGCGAAGAAGAGACAAAGTTTGCGAGGTTCTCAGCACCAAGTTCATTGATGACTGCGTCGGACTTCATGCCGTCGCCGCCAACGAACTTTTCAAAGAAACCGTTTTCCAGAGCCTGACGCAGGATGGTGAGGCCAGTGCCGTCACCGTAGTCGAAGATGACCAGCGTGTCGGCGCCGCCCTTGGCAAGCTCAGCGAGGTTTGAACGGTAGGACGCTTTGCCTTCTTCGTGCGCTGCGAACTGGGTGATCTCACCGCCGAGCGCATCAACGTACTCGGTCTTGAATGCGTTCGCGAGACCCGTGCCGTAGTCGTTGTTGAGGTAAGCAACCGCAACCTTGCCGTAGCCCTTGTCTTTCAGAGTGCGTGCCAGTGCACGGCCCTGATAGTCATCAGACGGAACGGTCCGGAAAACCGAGTCATTGTCTTCCAGGTTGGTGATTTCCGGGGACGTACCGGATGGTGTGACCAAGGCTACGCCAGCAGGAATGGTGACGGAACCGGCAGCTGCCAGAACAGCACCGGAGCAATGCGGACCAACGATACCAGCAACACCTTCGATGTTGACAGCTTTGGTCGCAGCGTCCGTGCCGCCTTGCGGGTTACACGCGCTATCGCCAACAACGCCGACGAGCTTTTCGCCGTCACCGATACCGCCTTGCTCGTTGACCTGCTGAACAGCCAGTTGCGCTGCGTCGATCATGGCCGGAGCCATCGCTGCGATCGGGCCGGAGACACCGCCGATCAGGCCGATCTTCACATCAGCTTTCGCCGGAACGGTGGCCAGTGCTGTTGCCGTCATCAGGCCAGCAGCAAGCGTCAGAAGCTTGGTTTTCATGAAAGTACCTCCTCATTAACCGGTCTTTGCCGGATCTTTTGAACGTCTTGGGTAGCACAACTCGTTAGGGTTGCGCCACCCTGGCGCGGGCCTAGTGGTCCGCGCCGCCTTTTGCACTCCGCTGGTCGCCCCTGAGCGGCTCTGGAAGCAGCCCCTCCGGCCGGAACCGCAGCACCAGCTGCAGCATCAAGCCAATGAGAAACAAGCGGATATATTTTGCCTGGATCGCATATTCATGCGGCAGGCGATCTGTTGCAATCTCGGACACCGACCAGATGATCCAGACCACCGCTGCACCCAGGATGGCGCCACGGTTGTTGCCGGACCCGCCCAGGATCAACATGATCCAGACCAGGAAGGTTGCGACCATCGGATCAATGGCCTCAGGTGTGATAGAGCGGTTGAAGTGCGCAAACAGGGCTCCTCCCAGCCCCATAAGCGCTGCGCCAAAGATAAAGGCTTCCAGGCGGCGGAATTCCACATCCTTACCCATCGCCTTAGCGGCATCTTCATTGTCCCGGATCGCGCGCATCATCCGGCCCCATGGCGCGTTGAACTGACGCTCGACCAGCACGTATGCGGCAATCAAGACAGCCAGAACGACAATGAGATAAGCGACCTGAGATTCCATATACCCGATGTCACTCATCGGCCGCGGGATACCTGGAATGCCGCGCGCGCCGTTGGTCAGTGCCGGTTCGGACTTGATTACCAGACGGATGATTTCAGCAATTCCGATTGAGGCAATCGCGAGATAATCTGAGCGGAAGCGCAGACAGATTTTCCCAATCGGCCAAGCCACGAGTGCCGCGGCGATCATGGCTCCGATCCAGCCTATGACAAAGTGAAGATCGAACCCTCCGATCCGGCCGTCTGCAGCTTCGGTTGTCAGGATTGCCGAGGTGTAAGCCCCCACGGCAAAGAAGCCTGCAATCCCGGCATTGAACAGTCCGGCAAAGCCCCACTGGATGTTCAAACCGAGTGCCAGAAGGGCGTAGATGGCGATGAAAATCGCCATGAAGAGGGCGTAATTTACAAGACCCAAAAATTCCATCTTGTACCCTCCCGTTAAAGAACCTTGCCCTTGAGCAACCCGGTTGGGCGCACAAGCAGCATGAACAACAAGATCGCAAAGGCCATCGCAGCCTTATACTCACTCGGGATGACAAGCACGGACAGCTCTTCGGCAATGCCGACGATCAGACCACCAAGAACAGCCCCTTCAACCCGTCCGACACCGCCAAGAATGGCCGCTGCGAACATGGGCAGAAGCATGTGCCAACCCATCATGGACTTCAGTTCAGTATTCAGTCCGAGGAAGAAGCCCGAGGCCGCGCACAAACCACCTGCAATCACCCATGTCAGGATAATGACTTTGCGGTTGTCGATCCCTGACAGCAGCGCAAGGTTCGGATTGTCGGACATTGCCCGCATGGCCTTGCCCCACTTTGACTGGGTCAGGAATACATGAAGGACGCCAACCAACGCCAGCATTGCGATCACCGTGTAGATCTCCCGATCCCGGATCCGCAGGCCGAAGTAGTTCTCCGGCCGGACAATGCCGCGCGAATAGGTTTCCGTATCAACACCCCAAACAACCTGGATAACCGCCCGGATCATAAGTGCGATACCGAGCGAAGCCATTACCGTAACGATCTTCGGCCGTTCCCTGAGGTGGTCATAAAACACCTTATCGATCCCCACAGCGACAGCTGCAGTTGCGATGATCGCGACCGGCAATGCTGCGAGCGGTGACACACCAAGCGTGGTGACCACTGCCAAAGCTATGAAGGCACCAAGTGTTGCCAAATCGCCGTGCGCCAGGTGCGCATAGCGCAGGATCGCGAAGATCAGCGTGATACCGACCGCGCCAAGCGCATAGATCGACCCAAGCACGATGCCCGGAATGACGTAAAAGTTCAGAAGTTCAAACAAATCCATACCGCTCAGCCCCCCAGGAACATCTCGGCGACCTCGCGGTCAGCCAGCAAATCGGCCCCTGAGCCTTGATGACGGTTTTTACCAGCTGCCAGCACATAGCCGCGATCGGCAAATGCCAGCGCTTGTTTTGCATGCTGCTCCACAAGCAGAATGGCAACACCCGTGTCCCGGACGTCGCGACAGATCTGAAAGATCTGCTCCATGTATTTCGGAGAAAGACCTGCGGTCGGCTCATCCAACAGCAGGAGCTTTGGATCCAGCATCAATGCCCGGCCCATCGCAACCATTTGACGCTGTCCGCCGGACAAGCTGCCTGCCATCGTCTTGCGTCGTTCCTTCAAATCAGGGAACAACGCATAAACACGATCATAGGCAGCCGACAGATCACCTTTTTTCAAGAACCCGCCCATTTCCAGGTTTTCATGGATCGACATCTCACGGAAGATGTTGTCCACCTGAGGCACATAGCAGATCCCGCGCTGAACAATGCGGTTGGGCGCCCAGCCGGTGATGTCATCACCATCGAACATCATTTTGCCGCCGCGGATGTTGAGCAGCCCGAACACCGATTTCATCGCTGTCGATTTGCCGGCGCCATTCGGCCCAACAATGACGACGATTTCATCCGCCATCACATGCATCGAGACGTCTTCAAGGATGTTGGCATCACCGTAACCGCCAGTGATGGCCTCCATTGAGAGGAGCGCTGTCATGCGGCATCTCCTGTCGTCTCACCAAGATAGGCTTCCAGAACCTGCGGGTTGGACCGCACTGTCTGAAAGTCACCTTCGATCAGCACTTTGCCCTCTGCCATGCAGACCACGGGATCGCAGAGCTTTTCAATCATTTCCATATCATGTTCGATCAGGATGAATGTGTAACCGCGCTCCTTGTTCAAAAGCTCGATCTTGCTTTCCAGTTTGCGCAGCAAGGTCCGGTTCACACCAGCGGCTGGCTCGTCCAGCAAAACCAGTTTTGCGTCGGTCATCATTGTCCGACCAAGCTCAAGAAGCTTCTTCTGGCCGCCCGACAGGTTTCCTGCCGGCTCATGCGCGATATGAGAAAGCTCGAGGAACTCGAGTGTTTCGTAGGCCCGTTTCTCAACCAGCGCTTCTATCGACTTCACCTTGCCCCAGGACAACCAGTTCGAAAACAAGCTTTCTCCCGGCTGCGACGGCGGGACCATCATCAGGTTTTCAAGCGCTGTAAGTTTGTGAAACTCGTGCGGTATCTGGAACGTGCGTACCAGCCCCTTGTGGAACAGTTCATGGCTGGCCAACGGCGTCACATCTTCGCCCAGAAAACGGATCGTGCCGCTTGTAGGCTGCAGCGCACCTGCGATCAGATTGAACAGGGTGGTCTTACCTGCACCGTTTGGGCCAATCAGACCGGTGATACTGCCTTCTTCCACCCGAAACGAGCAGCCGTTCACCGCCCGAAACCCACTAAAATCCATTACGAGCTGATCTAGCTCCAGCATCAAAGCTCCTCGCCGCCCCCCAAGCGGTCTTTCTTATTTTCCTTTGGCCGCTTCGATTGTCGCGCAAGATCCACGAAAAGATCATCCGCCATATTTCCTTGGCGCGGCCCCAATCCTTCTAGCTTCATTGGCAGATCAATCAACTCATAAAAACCGCCCACCGCACCAGAAAAGGCAAATTTTTCCGATTTACAGTCCGTTTTGGTACAACTCCTCCGAAATCAATACCAAAGCAAAAGATATGACGGCGGGATCAGAACAAACAGGCGTAAATCAGGTCGCAAAGACGAGACCCAATCCTTTCATACAAGTTCTGGATGGGAATTCGCTGATCTGCCTAGCCGCAGCAACACAGTCCTGTGCCCATCTTGAGAATACGCGTTTAGCGAGAAGCATCTGCTGGAAAACGAAAAACCAGCGGCCGAGGCTAGTGTTCGGGAAAACAAGGATAAGCACGCTCAATTGCGGTCAACACAACTCGTGCAGATACAGCGCCATTCATGTACACTGTTTTTGCGATTTAACATCATGGAGTTAGGAGAATTTTCACCACTCTTACCTATTCTTAAATACATTCATTAGGAACAGCCGCTTAGCACGAAGCCGTCTCTTATCCCGTCCGCGACATTGTAAGTCCTACGGATATTGGTTTTAAAATCCTAGATTGCGGATGGCTAAGCTGCCCAGTTGGATGAAGTTTGCAATGCGCATGCATGGCGTGGAGAATGACCCTGTCCGATCAACTTAAACTCCAAAAGATTGTGCGGCACTCCACAGATGAGTCTGAACATGCCGGAATGACAATCGCCGATCCCAGGTTCGATGCCCGCCTGATTACAGGCATCTTTGACCGGCTCGACACTGGTGTTTGGATTTTTGATTTCGACGAAAAAAGAATAATTTGGGCCAACAAAAAGGCTTTGGAAATCACAGGCGCGCCAAGTCTGGAAGAGTTACGGGCCAGAGATATGGCTTCCGACATGTCTCATTCCGTAGACCAACGGCTGAAGCAATACCGGCAGGATTTCACTCAGAAAGACGTGAGTGTTTCGGAAATCTGGACCCTCTATCCAAAAGGAAAAGCCCGGGTCCTTCAGGTCACCATGAGCGGTGTTGTTTTGAATGATGGGCGCATGGCAATGCTGTGCGAAGCTCGCGATCATCACGAACAACAGCCAGAGACCCTTCGAAGCGCCGAAGCGTTGATGCACACCACCGTGATGATCTCGCTCTTTACGAAAGACGGCTCTCCACTTTACCGGAACACAGCTGCACGGGCTGCTTGCGTGGATCTTGAAACGAACTTCTATCAGCAATTTCAAAATCCGGCAGACATCCTGCACCTTAAGGAGCGGTTGGATAAAGAACGAAATGCACGCCTCGTCGCGCTTGTGCGCACCAGCCAGGGCGACCGATGGCATGAACTGACTGTACGTCCTTGCAGCGACGCGGTTACCAGCCAGCCAGCTTACCTAGTCAGTGAGATAGACGTTACCGAGCTTCATGAAACAAAGGAGCGGGCCCAGTATCTGGCTAGCCATGATGCCCTCACCGGACTATCGAACCGCACCTATTTGACTGAGCGTTTGTCAAAGTTGCTCGCCGATGCGGCGACAAAGGGTTTGACGGCTACATTATATCTCGTCGACCTGGACGACTTCAAAGCCATCAATGACACGATGGGCCACGCCGCCGGGGACGCCTTGCTGCAGCTTGTTGGCAACCGTCTGAAAGAGATTGCAGGTCCTCAGGACATTGTTGCGCGCCTGGGCGGCGATGAATTTCTCATCTGTCACCTTGAGGACCCGGAGGCCGAAGGTCCGGGCTGGTTCGGCAAATCGTTGCTCGGAAGCTTCAGTTATCAGCAGATGATCGATGGTCACCCGCGCAGTGTAAGTCTGAGTATTGGTTACTCACATTATCCAGAGGACGGCCGCTCCATCGACAATCTTATCCGGAACGCCGATTTGGCTCTTTATCAGGCCAAACAGGACTCCAAGGAGAAATGCGTCCGCTTTCACGACGCGATGCGATTGCGGCGGGATGAAAATCTTGCACTGAAAAAAGATATGGAACGAGCGATCGAGGAGGACGAGTTCGCACTCTACTTCCAACCGATCGCATTGACTGCCTCCAGCGAAACTGTATCCGCCGAAGCGTTGATCCGCTGGCTTCACCCAGAAAAAGGACTTGTTCCGCCGGATCAGTTCATTCCGCTTGCCGAAGACACGGGCTTGATCAACCGGATCGGGGCTTGGGTCTGCAGGAGCGTCGCGCAGGCACAAGTCCGGTTCCGGAAGCGTGGCTTTGACATTTCGATCTCAATGAATGTCTCGCCCTGGCAGCTGTCCGATCCGGAATTCACTGCGCTCATGATGGATCTGCCCGATATTTACGGCTGCGATCCAACGAAAATCATACTTGAAATTACGGAGAACGTCGTTCTCGGCGAGATACCGAACGCACTTACCGCGCTGAACGAACTCAAGATCATCGGCTACAGCATCGTCATCGACGATTTCGGCACAGGCTATTCGAACCTTGCCTATCTCTATAACTATCCGATCGACGGTATCAAGATCGACCGGATGTTCATCAATGACATCTCGAACGGTGGGGCGATCGTGAAACTGATCCTCTCGCTTGCAGACGCATTGGGCGCCACCGTGGTCGCAGAAGGCGTTGAGACGGTCGAGCAAAGAGACTGGCTTACGGAAAACGGCTGCGACCGGTTCCAAGGTTACCTCTATTCAAAACCGGTCCCGGAGGACCGGTTCTTGGGCTTCCTGGAAAGTCAGGCGGACATACCGACTAAGTGACTTTTGCCCGGCTCTTGAATTCCGGGCGGTCCCAGCTTCCCGTATCAAGGATATCCGCGAGGATCGCAACGGCGTCGACCACGTCCTGATGAGACAGGTAGAGCGGCGTGAAGCCGAAACGCATCACATCCGGCGCCCGGAAATCGCCAATCACGCCACGCGCAATCAACGCCTGCATGGCAGCATACCCATCCTCAAACCGGAACGAGACCTGACTGCCGCGGGTTTCTGGATCACGCGGGCTCGCCAGTGTCAATTGTGGGCACTTCTCCTCTACCTCCTTGATAAACAATTCGCTCAAGGAGATGGACTTCTTCCGGATGTCAGCCATGTCGACATCTTCAAAGACGTCCAAAGCGGCATAAAGGCTGGACAGCGACAGGATCGCCGGCGTTCCAACCGTCATGCGGTTCACACCTTGGACGGCGCGATAATCGAGATCGAAAGCAAATGGCGCCTCGTGCCCCATCCAACCCGTGACCGGGGATGTCACTTTGTCCTGATGACCTTCAGCCACATAAAGAAAAGCTGGCGCCCCAGGTCCTCCATTGAGGTATTTGTACCCGCATCCAATGGCAAAATCGGCTTTTGCCCCTTCCAGATCGACTGGGATCGCACCTGCTGAATGCGCCAGGTCCCAAATCGCGAGCGCACCCGCTTGGTGGGCCTTTTCAGTCAACGCAGCCATGTCATGCAAACGGCCCGTCCGGTAGTCGACCTGCGTCAGCATAACAACCGCGACATCCTGGGTTATTGCCGCATCCACCTCTTCGGGCGCGACGACCCTCAATTCGTGACCTTTGTCGAGCAACTCGGACAAGCCGGACGCCACATAGAGATCTGTTGGAAAGTTCCCGTTGTCGGACAGGATCACCTTCCGGTCCGGCCGGAGGGAGAGAGCCGCTGCGAGCACCTTGAACACATTTACAGAAGTGCTGTCGCACGCCACAACTGAGCCTTCAGGCGCGCCGATCAGCCGGCCAATTCGATTTCCGACCCGCAGCGGCAGATCGAACCAGCTGTGTTCGTTCCAGGACTTGATGAGGCTCGTTCCCCATTCCTGCTCGACAACTTCGGCAAGCCGGGCCGGGACATTTTTCGGCAGGACACCAAGCGAATTCCCATCCAGGTAGATCACGCCTTCCGGTATCTTGAATGCATCCTTCTTCGTGCGAAGAACGTCATTTTTGTCAGAAGGATGCCGGGATTGCATATGGATCTCTTATACCAGTTGGTGTGATTTGTTGGGAGCCGCACGCTATCAAAGGGCAACCAACGGAACAACTGTTTCCCCAAGCCGATGTAGACAGGAAAATCAGTCGCTTTGAAAATGTCGCAATCAACACAGAATTGCTCGTTATACTGCCATTTTGGATGATGAGACCTGATAGTTTCCACTCCATCTGTCACATAACCGGTTCCCGGCAAAGGTAAGAGCACTCTTCAACGATGTTCATCAGCGTTTTTGATATTTTCAAGATCGGTATCGGCCCCTCCAGTTCACACACTGTCGGACCGATGGTCGCAGTTCACCGCTACGTTGATCGTCTGAGGGCCAACCCGACCGTGTGCCGGTCGGCCTCACGGATCACGGTAACGCTTCATGGGTCTTTGGCGTTTACCGGAAAGGGCCACGCCACTGACAAGGCGGTGTGCCTTGGATTGTTGGGCGCAACTCCCGACACGCTGGACCCGGACCAAGTCGAACCGATGCTGGAGCAACTGGCCGCAGACCAGCGCTTGCGGATCGATGGCCTCTTTGATCTTCCGTTCTATCCGGAAAAGGACGTGATCTTTGATTACGGCCCCTCATTGCCGCTTCATGCGAATGGCATGACCTTTCATCTTCTTGGCAGCGACGGCTCGGTACTCGACAGTTTTGTCTTTTATTCTATCGGTGGAGGCTTCGTCGCCAGCGAAGCCGAACTGCGCAAGACAACCAACGAGCCCGTCAATGAGCTCGCCCGGCAGGAAGTTCCCTTCCCATTCGCTTCCGCCAAACAAATGCTGGAGATGGGCCAGGACCATGGCTTCAGCATTGCGGAGATGAAACTGCAGAACGAATGCGCAGACAAGACAAAGGAAGAGGTCGAGGCGGGCATCGACAAACTCTGGTCTGCAATGGACGCCTGCATCAACCGCGGCATTACACAGTCCGGCATCCTTCCAGGCGGTTTGAAGGTGAAGCGACGGGCTGCTGACATTTATCAAAAGCTTCTTAAAGAAGGCCGCTCAAACCCTCCGTTTGAACACAATGTCGTCGACTGGCTGGGTGTCTATGCCATGGCAGTCAACGAAGAAAACGCCGCTGGAGGGCGGGTTGTAACGGCCCCGACCAATGGCGCTGCTGGAGTCATTCCGGCGGTCACCCGCTACTATCTTGACCATTGCTCCGACGCGGACGCCAATGGCATTCGCACGTTTCTGCTCACAGCTGCAGCGATTGGCGGCATCATCAAGTCGAATGCCTCGATCTCTGGTGCCGAAGTTGGGTGCCAGGGCGAAGTCGGATCAGCGTCCGCCATGGCTGCAGCGGGACTCTGCGCGGCACTAGGTGGCACCAATGAGCAAATCGAAAATGCTGCTGAAATTGCCCTGGAACACCATCTGGGCATGACCTGCGACCCGATTGCCGGCCTCGTCCAGGTGCCATGCATCGAGCGCAACGCACTCGGCGCTGTGAAAGCCGTAACGGCGGCCTCATTGGCTTTGCGCGGCGACGGCTCGCACTTTGTTCCGCTTGATGGCTGTATCGAGACCATGCGCCAAACCGGCATGGACATGATGGAGCAATACAAGGAAACATCCAAAGGCGGTCTGGCGGTCAACATTGTCGAATGCTGATCTGGTCGCTGGTTTCAATGCATGGTGCGCTCAACAAACTCCAGTGCCCCAGGTTTTTGCCTTGAAGCCTGTGGTTTCAGTGCGAGAAATCAGGTAAGGCGTGGAGCAGACAGATCCGGCGCGATTAGATCAGCGGGCGTTAAACCTGAAACGGTTTCACGCCCAAAGCTGATCGCTCTTTTTGTTTTCGAGCATCTTTGGGTGTTTTTAATAAAACTCCCGATGCTTTATCCTAAGTAGTACGGTGAGTTCATCTCGCGACTGGCTTGCTCGGTAATCTCGGCATCAAACACCCTTGTGTAAAACGCACACCCTAGGTCTGCCGCCGTTTCAGGGAAGTGATTGATCGCGAAATCCAATGCCTGATCCAGTGTTTCGAATGCGTCAAAACCGCCAAGCGTATTGGTCTGAAAACCACTGAGCCAGACCTTGTTTTGCAGACCCGCGACTTGCTTCAACGCGCCGTTCCGGGCCCGCCAGTCAAACTCCTCAAACGGTTTGGAGAATTGAAGTTCAGTGTAAACGAACGCGCCGGGTTTGCGATCTCTGGAGCCACCGAAATGCACCGCGCCAAGGTCAAGGCTGGCATCTTCCACAACAGCTGCGTCGAAGATCCGGGTGTTGTGCGCAACCCCAAACGACCGGGGTTCTGTCGGGAAATATCCGGTCACAAACTTTCTCGCATTGCCGATACTGTCGAAAGTATAAAAACCACCGACGGTTTGGGTTGCATGCCCTTGCAGCCAGGTCTTGTTCAAGAAACCCGGTTGTTCGCGAATGGCGTCATTGATTTTTTGCCACGGAGCTTCGGCAAATGGGACCGAAATCGCGACTTCCGTGTAAACAAATGCCTTTGGCGTCATATTCATAATCTCCTGCGCGTTTGTAATTGATGGGTGCAAGCTAGCGGCCACAGCGGTTGCTGCAGACCCGGCGATCATTTCCCGCCGCGATAGCCCGGTTTCAGCCATTGGTTCGTCCTGCTGATTTCCAGCTGTCATTTCGCTCTCCATATTTACTTGCTTTTTGCAAGTTATTTACATGTGCGTAATTAACTTGCTTTTTGCAAGTTTTTTGACTACTTTTTTCCCATGACTAAAAACTCCGAGAAATATGACTCCGGCTGTCCAATCGCGTTTGGGCTGAACGTTTTCGGAGATCAATGGACCCTTCTCATCATCCGCGATATGGCCATTAAAGGGGCGCAAACTTATGGCGAGCTGCTGGATGGATGGGAGAGTATTTCCACAAATATACTGGCCCAGCGGCTGAAACATCTGGAAGAAAACGGCATGGTGATCAAACACCAGGATCCGGAAAACAGACGCAGCTTTGTCTATCAGCTGACGCAGAAGGCCCGCGATTTGGCGCCGGTGATTGCTGAAATCATTCTATGGAGCGGCAAATACAACACAGCCGCGCATGCAATGACCGATACACTGAAAAAAGTCAGGGCGGACAAACAGACCTTCACCGCAAGTGTGCAAAACGGTAAACTTCCTTAAAGTTATCCGCACGCTACCAATTCATTGCAGAGAAGGTCAGCGCAAAGACCAAAGGCCACTAAATCTGCTGCAGACGGGTTTTGTGGGCATGGGCAATGTGAAGCCGGGCAGCCGCTTCGGCAGCGTCGGAGTTGCCGTCGGCAATGGCTGTCACAATAGCTGCATGCTCTTCCACGGCCGTTTCCCGGCGCTCTGGCGTGTCCAAAGTTGTTCCCGCCATCAGGATCAGGGACAGGCGCAAATGCTCGATCTGATCGACCAGATAGCGGTTGTGCGAGGCAAGGCACAGGCGCCGGTGAAACTCCCGGTTTGAGCGGACAAGGCTGTCCGTATCGGTGACCCGTTTGCGGTCCGCATCCACCAAATCCTGAAGGATTTCGATCTCCGGTTTCGAGGCATGTTTTGCGGCAAGTCCTGCAGCCGTCCCCTCCAGAACTTCCCGCATGAAATACACTTCGTTGATCTGGTTGTGATCGAGCGTCGGGATCACCATGCCCCGGTTGGGTTCGTGCACAGCAAGGCCTTGCGCCTCTAGCCGTTTCAACCCCTCACGGATCGGCGTGCGGGACACACCGAAACTCTCGGCAAGATCGGCTTCGCGTAACCGATCGCCCGGCTTGAGCGTGCGTTCTTCGATGAGGCCGATCAGGCGGTGATAGATTTCAGATCCGTTCATGCCAAATCTGATAGCCTGCGAAGGCGCTTATGCCAAGCCGATAGTCCGGCAGACCTCGGTGGCGAACCTTGTGGACAAAGCTTGCTTCTCCGGTTTTTAATCTAAGCAATAGCTTTTTGGTTCCGGCGCGAGGCCGGGACAGCACCTTGAACTTGGCTTGGGGCGACGGTCTTTAGTGAAGCCGGACTCCCTGACGCTTCAATTCACTCTGCAGCAGGGAAATATCCATCGCATCCAGGTCGATGCCGTGCTTCACGGAGATCGCGGCTGCAACGCCAGCGCCTTGACCGGTGACCGTGCAGCACATCATGTTCCGTGTGGCCGCATGACTGACCTTGTCACCTCCGGTTACACGTCCGGCAACGAGTAGATTTTTCACGCCCTTCGGCAGCATCGTGCGGTACGGCAGCTGGAAATAGCGCCCCGTGGTCGGCAGGATAAGAATGCCGTAGCCGTCAATGAATTCCGGGAAGATGCCGACGCTGTCATCAAACCGGCCCTGCTCGCGAACATCGTGGCCGGTCATGTCATAGGCTGCCAGGATCTTGCGGGTGTCCCGGATACCGATGGTCATCCCGAAATTCCGCAGCTTGGCGTCTTCACATCCCGGCTGATAGCGCTTCAAGGCTTCGACGGCGAGCATGGCCTGCCGGCGGCCCTCGATCTCGTTGCGCGTCATGGAATCCGGATCGGTCCCGTCACACTCCGGCAAGTGCACCAGATTGAGATAAGTCAGATCACCGCTGTCATAGACAGCGCCCCAGGTCCCGGAAATGGTCTGCAGATGAGCCGGAATGATGCCCGCTTCCAGAGCCTGCTTGAACGGTTTTTTCAGGAATGGCGAGAACATCTTGTCCTCCTTGCCGGTGGTCTCCACCGTCCATTCGCCGCTCTCCCAGTCCTTGTAGGTATGCGGGTCGGCCTTGACGGCCTCCATGAATTTCCGCTTGTCGACACCGTTCATGGAAAACATGACAGATGCCGCCTGCATTTCCTCAACCGGTGTCTTGTGCGTCTCGGCCCCTGCGCGGTAGGCAATATCGGCATCGCCCGTTGCATCAATCACGCGCTTTGCGAGGATCGCCTCGCGGCCAGCCTTGCTTTCTGTAATGATGCCCTTGATCTCGTTGCCGTCCATGATTGGAGCCGCAAAGGACCGATGCATCATCGGCCGGATACCGGCTTCCTCGACCAAATTATCGGCGACCAGCTTAAAGCCTTCCGCATCGATCGCATCACTGTCGGATTGAGGCTCCGGGGTCGTAGCGCCAGCTTCGCGCGCGCGGCTTTCAAATTCGCGGCCGACGCCTTCCGTATCGACCGTTTTTTCGTGCCTGTACCAGGCAAAGCCCTCAACGCCCACTGCCGTGATGTTGCCACCCAAACAGCCGAACCGTTCCACAAGCGTCACATCAACGCCGACACGCGCGGCTCCAAGAGCAGCTGACAGTCCGCCCGGACCAGAGCCCACCACCAGAACATCGGTTTCATGAATGACGTCAATTTCGCGCGCGGGTTCCGTGATTGTCTTCACGATGCCTCCAAAACCTCTTGAGTAGCGGGACTCACTCTCCGGGCTGGTAGAGCCGTCCGCCAATCACCGGGCCTCTGGCTCCGGTCGTTTCCGGGAAGGTTGTCGGCAATGCGGCCAGCAGCCGCGCGCCCAAAAACGCCATCGCCTGTGCTTCAAGCGCATCGCCATCAATGTCGTGAACATCCGCCGAAACGACGTTGCCGGACAGCTCTTCCTGTAATCGGCGGAGTAACACGGGATTATGGCGCCCGCCACCACAGATCAGCCACGACTTTACACATTTTGGCAAAAGTGTTTCTGCCTTTGAGATAGTGCCGACCGTGAACGCCAGAAGTGTTGCCGCGCCGTCTTCAAGGCTCAATCCTTCAACGAAACCCCCGGAAAAGCTGTACCGGTCCAATGACTTTGGTCCAGCCTCCGACAAAAACGGATGGGATAGAGCATCAGCAAGACGGTCTTCCGAAACTTTGCCTTTTGCCGAAATCTCACCACCATCATCATAGTCACCAGCCCCATGCCGCCGGATCCAATCATCCAGCAGCGCATTCCCCGGCCCTATGTCGAATGCATGTAGGGTTTCGCCATCTATGAAGGTGAGATTGGACACACCACCGATGTTCAAAAAGCAGATTGGTTCCTGCTTACCACCGACAAGAAATCGCGCGAGCGCCTGATGATAGACAGGAACAAGCGGCGCGCCCTGCCCTCCGGCCGCCATATCAGCCAAGCGAACGTCGCCGATCACAGGGACCTTCAACGTGTCCGCCAACAGTTGCGGGTCGCCGAGCTGAACAGTCTCTCCTTTGTCCGGATCGTGCCACACGGTCTGCCCATGAAAGACGACAGCATCCGGCGCCAAACCGTTCTTTGCGAGATAAACGGAAATAGCGTCGGCATGGTCTTCGGTCACAGCTCGGGCCAGGTTCGGCCAGGCCTCCCGGCCCGTTCCTTTCTTCGCCGCAGCCTCCAGAACACGCGTTCGCGTTTCCGGCCGGTAGTTGATGGTCTCAGCTGGGCCAAACGCACTCACTTCACGTCCGTCGGTCCTAATCTCTGCCAGATCAATTCCGTCGGCGGATGTGCCGCTGATCGTGCCGACAATCGACCAACCGGTCATAGAAGCGCAGCCGCCTGGAGGCTGTCCTCCGCGATGTCGAACATCTCATTGATCTGATTTTCGGTGATAATCAACGGCGGGCAGAACGCCATGGCGTCCAACATGTTACGCGAGATCAGTCCCTTTTCGAGGAATACCGCGTTTGTTCGGGCGCCTAGGGCACCCGGTGTATCGGCCAACGCTTCGTGGTGAAGCTCTGCCGCACCGATGAGCCCGATCCCCCGGGTTTCAACCACCAGCGGGTTTTGCGCCAGACCGGCGAGCCGCTTCTGAAAAAGTGGCGCCATCGCGCGCACGTTTCCAACGAGATCGCGCTCTTCAATGATCTTCAGGTTTTCCAGGGCAACGGCTGCCGCAACAGGATGCCCGCTACCGGTATATCCATGACCAAGGACACCAATCTTGTGCGACTCGTCCGCAATCGGCTGATAGACGTTGTCATTGATTAAGAGCGCCGAGATCGGCTGATACGAGGATGACAATGCCTTCGACAGGGTCATGATGTCAGGCAGGAGATCATAGGTCTCGGTCCCGAACATGTTGCCGGTCCGGCCAAAGCCACAGATGACCTCGTCGGCGACGAACAGAATGCCGTATTTCTTCAAAACAGGCTGAACCGCCTCCCAGTACCCGTCCGGCGGAACGATGACACCGCCCGCGCCCATGACCGGCTCTGCAAAGAAGGCCGCAATTGTCTCCGGGCCTTCAGCGATGATCAGATCTTCCAGATCCTGGGCACAGCGCTTTGCAAAATCCGCCTCGCTTTCACCGTCTTTCTTCTGGCTGCGGTAATGCGGGCTCGTTGTGTGCAGGACTTGCGGCAGAGGCAAATCGAAGGAGCGGTGATTGTTGGGAAGGCCGGTCAGACTGGCCGACGCAATCGTCACGCCATGATATCCGCGCACCCGCGAGATTACCTTTTTGCGCTCCGGCTGGCCCAGCGCATTTGACCGGTACCAGATCAGTTTCAGCGCCGTGTCATTGGCCTCGGACCCGGAATTGGTGAAATAGACTTTGGACATCGGCACCGGCGCCATTTCGATCAGCTTTTCGGCAAGCTCGATCGACGGTCCGTGCGTTTTGTAGGTGAACGTGTGGTAATAGGGCAGCTTTTCCATCTGCCGGGCGGCAGCATCGACCAAACGCTTTTCCCCGAAGCCGACGGCAACACTCCAAAGGCCGGCCATGCCCTCAATGTAGCGCTTGCCGTTGATATCGGTGACGTAAATCCCCTCGCCCTTGTCGATGACAAGAGACCCGATCTCTTCCTGCTTGCGGGCATCTGCATAGGAATGAAGCTGAACCGCAACATCACGGGCTTCAAGGGAATTTGGGAGCTGCGTCATGAACCGCCTCTGAGACTTTCTGGATCGATAATGACTTGAAAGCCAAGAGCAACTCAGTTCCGCCGCCCCGGCTGATGCCCAAGCTAGAACCTTTCCTTTCAAACGGGAAGGGCTGAGTCATCGACCGGGTGTTCGCAGGCCTCAAAAGTCAAGCGTTGTAGATGAGTTAAGGGCCACTCAGTTGGCAGCCGCCGCCCGGGGTTCCATCTCATGATACAGCGCTGCTTCGGCTGTTTGTCCAACGCTAGCAAAGACTTCACCGACCGCAATCAATACCGGGCCGTCTGTTGCCAAGCTCTCCACTCCGTCAGCGAGGTCTGACAATGCGCCTGACCAGCTGGCTGAATTCTGCCGGGAAACATTGGCCATCACCCGGACGGGCGTGTTCGGCTTGCGGCCTTCAGAAATCAACCGCTCGCTGATCCGGCTTGCCATGCGGCGCCCCATGTAAAAAACAGTGGTTGTTGCAGGATCGGCAAGACCGTTCCAATCGACCGTGTCGGGGAGCTCGCCCTGACGCGAATGTGCCGTTACAAAACGGACGGCCTGAGCGTGATCACGGTGGGTCAACGAGACGCCAAGTTCGGCGGCCATCGCAGAGGCTGCGGTAATGCCGGGAACAACGCTCGCCGGAATGCCTTCCTCAGCCAGCCTTGTCAGCTCTTCGCCCGCCCGTCCGAAAATCATCGGATCGCCGGATTTCAGCCGGACGACGTGTTTGCCCTGACCGGCAAGCGACACCATCATGTCGTTGATGTCTTCCTGATGGCAGCTTTCCCGTCCGCCGCGCTTGCCGACCAGCATGCGTTTGGCTTCACGGCGCGCGAGTTCCAGAACACTGTCGTCGACCAGATCGTCAAACAGGATCACATCCGCAGATTGAAGCGCGCGCATGGCTTTCAAGGTCAGGTTTTCCGCATCGCCTGGTCCGGCACCGACCAATGTCACGCGGCCCTGGCCAACGTGAGCGGCTTCGCCGAAAACGTCTTCCAGATCACGGCTTGTGGCCTCTTCTTCGGTAGCCTTTCCGGAAAAGGCCATGTCGGTGAACCGTTCCCAGAACCGGCGGCGCTCTGCTCCCGGTGCGAGGTTTTCCAGAACGCGGGCCCGGATCCGGCCCGCAAGCGCTGCCCAGTCCTGAAGCGAGGTTGGCAAGAGCGTTTCAATCCGCCGCCGGATCGCCTGACCAAGGATCGGAGCGACGCCATTTGTCGAGATGCCGATGACGACCGGTGAGCGGTTGACGATGGAGCCGAACTGGAACTCGCAAAACGGCGGATTGTCGATGACGTTGACCGGAACGCCTGCGGCCTTGGCGGCGCAATAAAAGGCCTGTGCCGCGCCGTCCGAGGGGGCATCGGCGATGGCAAGCGCTGCCCCTGAAATCACGTCCGTGCTCCACGGACGGGCATGGTGAACAAAGCGGCCCTTCACGCTGCCCCGCTCCAGAAGCGTTTGAAAAGCCTCGCTGAGCTCTTCGGCAAAGACGTGCACCTCAGCCCCGCTGGCGGCCAGAAGTTCGGCCTTCCAGGCGGCTGCGTCCGTTCCTCCGGCGAGAACCACCTTGCGGCCTTCAAGCGGAAAGAACAACGGCAGGCTCGCCAAAGGCTCGACCCTTGCCGCATGCCGTTTGGGGCGCAGTTCAGCTGGCTTGCGCGATGTCGGCATCTTCACGTGTCTCCTTGGCAACAGCGTCGAGCAGGGTCTGGATTTCAGAGCGGCAAGACCCGCAATTGGTCCCGGCTTTCAGGCAAGCGCCGATGGCCTTGACAGTGGTTGCGCCTTTGGCTGCTTCTGCGGCAATTTCCGAGCTGCCGACTTGAAAACAAGAACAGACGATTGCGCCCTTGTCGGGAAGGTCAGCCGGTGGACGGCCCGCAAGAACCCGGAATCTTTGATCTTTGGTGGACGTTTCAGCGGTCAACAACCCGCAGGCCCACGGACGGGAAACAGCGACGGGATCAGGGGCAAAGAAAAACGCTCCGGCAAGGTTTGCGCCGGTCCAGCCCGCGATCCTGAGCGCGCCCGTTGTGCCGTCTTCAAACCGCAGGAATTCTGTGTCTTCGGGAAGGAGACGGCCCGCAAGATCTTCGGGATTGTTGAACCTGTCTCCCGCCAGTTCGACCCGCCAGCCGCCTTCTGTCGGTGCAATGGCCCAATATCCGGTATTGAGCTGATCCGGCTTGTCTCGCAAGACAGCGAAGCCATGCCAGGCAAATTCCAGTTTGCGAATGGCAACCGGCGTGAATTTGGAACCGGGCTGACCGGACACCGGATCTGTTTCCGGCGCCACCACGGCATCGATACGGCCTCTGGAGCTCACCTGATCGGTCCAGTGCATCGGCACGAACAAAGATCCTTTCTGGGCCCGGTCGGTGATCTGCGCCCGGACAACGGCAGACCCGTGTGGGCTTTTGACTTCAATCAGATCGGCCGCCGTAATCCCGGCGTCCCGTGCATCTTGCGGGTGGAGTTCGGCGAAAGGCTCAGCAATATGCGAAGACAAGCGCGGCGTTTTGCCTGTCCTCGTCATGGTGTGCCAGTGATCGCGGATCCGCCCGGTGTTCAGAACCAGCGGGAACCGCCGTTCGCGCTTGCGCGGTTCCTTGTGAGAGACAGCGATGAAATTCGCCTTGCCGTCCGGCGTGAAAAAACCGCCCTTGGCAAAGAACCGTGTTTCGCCGTTGCTCGCAGACTTGCCTGCCTGTGGCCACTGTATAGGCTCCAGATCGTCGAACGCGGCCGCCGAAAGGTCTTTCAAGGCACTGATATCGAAATCCCGCGAGCCGTTGTTTCCGGCGTTGGACAGCGCTGCGTGTTCCCGGAAAACAGCGTCCGGACCATCGTATTGAAACGCGCCTTCAAACCCCATCCGGCGCGCAACTTCAGCCAATTGCCACCAGTCGGGTTTTGTATCGCCTGGCAGATCCAAGAACTTCTTTTGCCGTGAAATCCGCCGCTCGGAATTGGTGACGGTGCCGTCCTTCTCGCCCCAGGCTGCGGCAGGCAGAAGAACATCCGCATATGCGACTGTGTCTGCCGCCCTTGTCACATCGGAAACAACCACGAACGGGCAGGTCTTGAGCGCTTCGGCGACCCCATCGGCGTCCGGCAGACTGTCGACCGGATTGGTGGCCATGATCCAGAGCGCCTTGATCTTGCCATCCCTTGCCGCCTGGAAAAGGTCAACCGCTTTCAACCCCTGTTTTGATGCAATGACCGGGCTCTGCCAGAAGTCTTGCACGAGCGCGCGGTGGTCCGGGTTCTCAATCGCCATGTGAGCGGCAAGCATGTTGGCAAGACCGCCAACCTCGCGTCCGCCCATGGCATTTGGCTGGCCTGTTGCCGAGAACGGGCCCATTCCCGGTTTGCCGATCCGGCCGGTTGCCAAGTGCGTATTGATGATCGCGTTGACCTTGTCCGTGCCGACAACCGATTGGTTGACGCCCTGGCTGTAAAGCGTAACCGTCTTTTCGGTTCGCGCCACCAGTGTGTAGAAGGTCGCGATGTCATGGGGCGTCAGGCCGGTTTCATCTGAAATCCGGTTGATTTCACAAGGGCCAGCCGCGGCGAGCGTCTCTTTTGAGCCGTTCGTATGGGCCGCGATATAGCTGCGATCCAGGGCTTCTGTTTCGGCAAGGAAGGCCAGCAGGCCATTGAACAGCGCGACATCCGTGTCGGGCTTCAAGCCAAGGTGCAGATCGGCAATGGCGCAGGTTGCCGTTTCGCGCGGATCGACCACGACGACCCGCATGTTCGGATTATTCGCCTTTGCCGCTTCGACACGCTGGAAGAGAACCGGGTGACACCAGGCAAGATTGGATCCGACTAGGATCAGAAGATCGCAGGTTTCAAGATCCTTATAGGTTCCCGGAACGGTGTCGCTGCCGAACGCGCGCCTGTGACCGGCAACGGACGAGGCCATGCAGAGCCTTGAATTCGTGTCGATGTTGGTCGAGCCGATGAAGCCTTTCATCAGCTTGTTGGCAACGTAATAGTCCTCGGTCAGGATCTGGCCGGAGACATAGAACGCAACACTGTCCGGACCGTGGTCTCTGATCACTTCAGAGAATTTGCCGGCAACAAGGGTGAGCGCACTGTCCCAATTGGACCGTTTGCCGCCGATTTCCGGATAAAGCAGCCGGTCTTCCAGCGACAGGGTCTCCCCCAGGGATGATCCTTTTGAGCACAAGCGGCCGTAGTTGGCCGGATGATCCGGATCGCCGGCAATTCCCACCGATCCGTCTTCTCTAACAGTTGCCAGCACCCCGCACCCAACCCCGCAATATGGGCAGGTGGTCTTGACCGTTTTTTCTTTTGATGTGCCGGTCATCGGGCGCGGCTCCTTGGGCTTTCCTCGAATTTTGATTGGATGGACGCGGTCAGCTTGCCGACCGGCGTGCCAGATCGTCTGCGGCAAGGAGCACCTTGCCGCCCTCGACTTTGGCGGCCGTCACCGGGACTGCGCCTTCATCGGCACCGGTTGCAAGACCCGTTGCCAGATCAAACACCCAGTTGTGCAAGGGACAGGTGATCGACGTTCCATGGACAATGCCCTGGCTGAGCGGCCCGCCCTTGTGCGGGCAGCGATCGTCCAGTGCGAAGACTTCGTCATCAACAGTGCGGAACACAGCAATGCAGCCGGCATCGGTTTTCACCACCCGGGCGCCTTCGCGCGGGATGTCGGTCAGGTCGCCGATCGCGACCCAATTCTTCAGTTCCGCGTTCATTCCGCCGCCTCCAGGGTGAGCACTGCCATCGGCTTGAACTCGTGCTTGTCCTTGCCGGAGACGCGCTCCGACCACGGATCGACCTGGGCGAATTTCTGGGAGAAGACGAAACGGTCGTAGTAAGCTTTGCGCTTGTCCGTGTCGTGCATGATCTGACGGCGGATCTCGTCATAGCCGATGCGTTTGGCCCATTTGTAGATCCGCTCCAGGTAGTGGCCCTGCTCGCGGTACATTTGCGTGAGCGCGACAATATGTTCGAGCGCCTCGTCTTCGGTTTTGACGAGACCGAGAACCTCGGTTCCCTTGATGTCGAGCCCGGCCGCGCCTGCAAAGTGGATTTCGAACCCGCTGTCGACACAGACAACGCCGATGTCCTTGCAGGTTGCTTCGGCACAGTTGCGCGGGCAGCCGGAGACGGCCAGTTTCAGCTTGGCCGGTGTCCAGGAGCCCCACATGAACTTCTCGATGCGGATACCGAGGCCTGTGGAGTCCTGTGTTCCGAACCGGCACCAGTCCGTGCCGACACATGTCTTCACGGTCCGAAGGCCTTTCGCATAGGCCTGCCCGGACACGAACCCGGCCTTGCCGAGATCGGCCCAGACGGCGGGCAGGTCTTCTTTCCTGATGCCCAGCATGTCGATGCGCTGGCCGCCGGTGCACTTCACCGCAGGGATGTTGAACTTGTCGACGACATCGGCAATCGCGCGCAGCTCCTTGGAGGAGGTCATCCCGCCCCACATGCGCGGCACAACGGAATAGGTCCCGTCCTTCTGGATGTTCGCGTGGACGCGCTCATTGATGAAACGGGACTGATAGTCGTCCGCATATTCATCCGGCCAGTCGCTGACGAGGTAGTAGTTCAGCGCTGGGCGGCATTTGGCGCAGCCGCCGGAAGAGGTCCATTCCAGTTCCTGCATGACGGCCGGAATGGTTTTCAGTCCCTTGGACTTGATCAGCCGGCGCACATCCGAATGCCCGAGATGCGTGCAGCCGCACATCTGCGTGACAGCGGACGGATTGTAGGCATCGCCAAGTGTCACCTGCATCAATTGTTCGACCAATCCGGTGCAGGTTCCGCAGGATGCCGAAGCCTTGGTGTGGGCACGCACGTCATCAAGGGTGGTCAGGCCCTTGTCAGTGATCGCGCCAACGATTTTTGATTTGCATACGCCGTTGCAGCCGCAGATTTCCGCATCATCCGGCAAGGCTGCAACGGCCGCCGTAGGGTCCAGGGGGGCGCCCCCCTGATACGCCTGGCCGAAGATCAGCGTCTCCCGCATTTCCGAGACATCTGATTGTTTTTTCAAAAGATCGAAGAACCATGGGCCATCGGCTGTCTCGCCGTAAAGCACCGCGCCAATGATCTTGTTGTCCTTCAAAGCGAGGCGCTTGTAGACCCCGGCGCACGCATCGCGCAGGACGATTTCCTCACGGTCTTCGCCTTCGGCAAAATCGCCAGCCGAATAAAGATCGACGCCGGTGACTTTCAGTTTTGTTGCCGTCACCGAGCCAGAGTACTCGGAGGCGCCACCAAGGAGATTGTCCGCTATGACCTCGGCCATCTCGTAGAGCGGGGCAACCAGGCCGTAGCACTGGCCATTGTGCTCCACGCATTCGCCGAGGGCATAAATATCCGGGTCGGCTGTGCGCATGGTGTCGTCAACGAGAATGCCGCGGTTGACATCCAGTCCGGCAGTCTTTGCAAGATCGGCTGACGGGCGAATGCCAACCGCCATCACAACGATGCTGGCTTCGATCTCAGTTCCGTCATCCAGCCGGATACCTTTGACGTTCCCGGCACCGTCATCGACGATCTCGTGGCTGTTGGCTTTGGTGCGCACATCAATGCCACGGCGCTTGAATTCTTCCTCCAACAGGAATCCGGCCGCCGGATCGAGCTGGCGTTCCATCAGCGTCGGCATCAGGTGAAGGACTGTGACCTCCATGCCCTGCATCTTCAGACCGGCTGCGGCTTCAAGGCCGAGCAGCCCGCCACCGATCACAACAGCGCGGCCACCGCCCTTTGCGGCATCCAGCATCTGATCGACATCATCAAGGTCGCGATAGGTGAGGACGCCATTGAGGTCCTTGCCCGGCAGCGGGATGATGAAGGGATTGGACCCGGTCGCGATGACCAGCTTGTCGTAGTCCGCGGTAATGCCATTTTCCGATGAGACGGTTTTGGCAGAACGGTCGATCTCTGAAACGCGGGCCGACTTGTGCAGGGTCACGCAATGCTCAGTGTACCAGTCGTCGCCATGGGTGATGATGTCTTCATAGGACTTCTCACCGGAGAGAACCGGGGACAACATCAGCCGATTGTAGTTCACCCGTGGTTCGGCATTGAAGATCGTGACGTCATAGGCGTCCTTGTCCTGATCAAACAGGTGCTCCAGCATCCGGCCCGGCGCCATGCCGTTGCCGATGATGACAAGCTTTTGTTTCGTCATGGTTGCCATCCCCCTTTCATTCCGCTGCTTCGATCGCGGCCTTTTGACGGGCCATGCGCGCAACACGCTTTTCCTGGATGGATTTGAGTTGGTCTTCGCTCGGATCCGCGCCGCCCTCATAGGCTTCAAGGAAGTCGAGAAGTTCCTCGCGGTAGGCGTAGTAATCCGGGTGAGCCAGCAGTTCCTTGCGCGACCGCGGGCGTGGCAGATCCACTTCCATGATGTTGCCGATCCGCGCATTCGGGCCGTTCGACATCATCACCACCCGGTCGGCGAGCAGGATCGCTTCATCGACATCATGGGTGACGCAAATCGCCGTAACCTGGGTGCGCTTCCAGACGTCCATCAGAACGTCCTGCAATTCCCAGCGTGTCAGGCTGTCGAGCATGCCGAATGGTTCATCGAGAAGGAGCAGTTTTGGCGACAGTGCAAAGGCGCGGGCAATCCCGACGCGCTGCTTCATGCCATTGGACAGATCAACTGCCGGTTTTTGCATGGCATCGGCGAGACCGACCTTGGACAGGTAGTATTCGATGACGTCACGCTTTTCCTGCTTCGAGGCATCCGGATAGACCTTGTCGACGCCAAGGGCGACATTCTCATAAGCCGTCAGCCAGGGCATCAGGCTCGGCGCCTGGAACACAACTGCACGGTCGGGACCGGCCTGTGTGACATGCGTGCCGTCAAGTATGATGGCGCCCTCGGTGATCGGATTGAGACCTGCGACCATGGACAGAACCGTCGACTTGCCGCAGCCGGAGTGGCCGATCAGCGTGATGAACTCGCCCTTGTTCATCTTCAGATCGAACCCATCGACAACAGTCAACGGACCCTTTGGTGTCGGATAGACCTTCTTGAGCTGGGAGAACTCCAGGAAGCGCTCGTCTTTCAGTGTCTCGGCAGCTTTTTCATAGACGGCCGGCAGCTTGTCATCCGACTTAAGCCGCTGGGTGATCGGAACGATGTTTGGCAGGACAATGTCGCGTTCCAGATCCGCACCGCGTTCGGCCCCAACCGCCATCAGATATTCGGTAATGTCTGCCCGAAGCTTGATGAAGTCGTCATTATGGTTGAGCTCGCCCCGGTCACGCGGACGTTTGAACGGAACCTTGAATTCCGGCCCAAGCGTGGCGGACGTCCCGGGTTTCAATGGAACAATCCGGTCTGCCAGCAGGATCGCTTCATCCACGTCATTGGTGATGAGAACGATGGTCTTCTTTTCTTGCTCGCAGATCGCTGCAAATTCATCTTGCAGCTTGGCGCGGGTCAAGGCGTCGAGCGCGGACAGCGGCTCATCGAGCAGCAGGAGTTCGGGCTGCATGGCAAGAGCCCGGGCGACCGCCACGCGCTGCCGCATGCCGCCGGAAAGTTCCGCCGGCTTGCGATCCTTGGCATGAGCCAGACCGACCATCTCGATGTATTTGTCGCAGATTTCCTTGCGCTCTTTTGCGCTCTTTTTCCTGAAAACGCTGTCGACCGCAAGAGCGACATTTCCCGTGACCGAAAGCCACGGCATCAGAGAATAGGACTGGAAGACAACACCCCGGTCCGGGCTCGGGCCGTCAATTTCCTTGCCCTTGAAGACGATCCCGCCAGTGTCCGGTTCGATCAGGCCCGCGAGCATGGAAATGAGGGTCGTCTTGCCGGTTCCCGAGAACCCGACGATGGCAATGAACTCGCCATCCTCGACCTTGAGATTGATGTCGTCCAGAACATCGGTGCGGCTCGCGCCTTCACCGTAAGACTTGGAGACGCCGGAGATTTCCAAAAAGGGCATCAGGGTCTCCTTAGCGGTTCGCGCTGAATGTGAAGGCGCGCTGAAGGGCAAACATCAGCCGGTCGAGCATGAACCCGATGAGGCCGATGGTCAGAACAGCAACCATGATCTTTGCAAGCGACTGGGAGGAGCCGTTCTGGAACTCGTCCCAGACGAATTTGCCAAGACCCGGGTTCTGCGCGAGCATTTCAGCGGCGATCAAAACCATCCAGCCCACACCCAGCGACAGACGCAGACCGGTGAAGATCAGCGGCAAGGAGGACGGCAGAACCAGCTTGGTGATCGTTTTCCAGGTCGGGAGCTGCAAAACCCGGCCGACATTCATCAGGTCCTTGTCGACAGAGGCAACGCCGAGGGCCGTGTTGATCAAGGTCGGCCACATGGAGCAGAGCGTGACTGTGACGGCCGAGATCAAAAGGGATTTCGACAACCAGTCATACGGATTGGCGTAGGTCGCAGACACGATCATCGTGACGATCGGCAGCCAGGCGAGCGGGGAGACCGGCTTGAAGATCTGGATTAGCGGATTGATTGCACCGTTGAAGGTGCGCGACAGGCCAGAAGCAATACCGAGCGGAACGGCGATGATTGTTGCGATCAGAAATCCGAGACCAACGGTCAATAGGGATGTACCGATCTGGTCGATGTAGGTCGGTTTGCCCGTATAAGTCCGGTGCTTGATACGATCAGTTTTGCCTTCGGCGGCAAACTTAGCGTTGCGGAGGTCCTGCCGCTCGTAGAAGGCGTCCGCCTTTCCACGTTCGCGCACATGGTCTTCCCAAAGTTTGACCGTTTGGGTCCAAACCTGCGCCGGCCCTGGAACAGCGCCAAGAGACGTCTGGACCTTCGGTGCGAGCGCTGCCCACATGGCAAGAAATGCGAGGATACCGATCAGCGGGATCACGAGCACCCGCTTCAGCTCGCCCATCTGTTCTTTCGGGCTGTCACCAGCGGCGATTTTCAGGAGCGGGACCAGCCAGGAAAAGCCCAGCGCATCCAGCCAGCCACCGGCCTTATTGATCGAAGTGAAAAGTTTTTCCTTGCGGGCGGCCCGGGCAAGGTCCGGGGAGCTAGCTGTATCGGCATTGGCCATCGGTGGCGTCCCTTAACGTCTGAATTCTGGTGTTGGGGAGGTGGAGCGGCAGGGCTGCTGACCGCCGCTCCCATAGTCGGGGATTAACCGCCGACCACTTCGTTCCCGTCGACAACCTGCTTGCCTTTCAGACCAATCGGCAGACTGTCGATGTAGGCGTTCGGCTGTTTTCCGTCGTAGGCAATGCCGTCAATGATGTCGGCTGCCGGGGTCGGAGCACGGTAACCGTCGCTGTCCCAAGGGAAGTCTTCCTCGGCCACATGACCTTCCTCGACCAACATGCGGGCAGCTTTCAGATAGGTGTCCGGCAGGTAGACGGACTTGGCGACTTCGTCATACCAGCTGTCCGGCTTGTGCTCTGTGATCTGGCCCCACCGGCGCATCTGGGTCAGGTACCAGACGGCATCGGAGTAGTACGGATACGTCGCGTAGTAGCGGTAGAACACGTTGAAGTCCGGGATCTCCCGCTTGTCACCTTTTTCGAATTCAAAGGTGCCTGTCATGGAGTTGGCGATGACCTCAGCATCCGCGCCAACATATTCGGAGCGGGCCAGGATCTCGACGGCTTCCATACGGTTGGCGTTATCATTCTCGTCGAGCCATTTGGCTGCACGAATGAGTGCTTTCGTAATTGCGAGCGTGGTGTTCGGGTTTTCTTCCGTGAACTCTTTGGTCAGGCCAAAGACCTTCTCCGGATTGTTCTTCCAGATTTGGTAATCGGTGATGACCGGTACACCAATGCCCTTAAAGACAGCCTGCTGGTTCCAAGGCTCACCCACGCAATAGCCATATATGGTTCCAGCTTCCAGAGTCGCCGGCATCTGCGGTGGCGGTGTCACGGACAGCAAGGCCTCACCCATGATCTGACCGGAGATATCGCTTTCAGAATAAAAGCCCGGGTGGATATCGCCTGCTGCCAACCAATAGCGCAGCTCGTAATTGTGCGTGGAAACCGGGAAGACCATGCCCATGTTGAACGGCTTGCCTTCGTCGATGAACTTGTCAACGACCGGCTTCAGGGCAGATGCACTGATCGGGTGTTGTGGACGCCCATCATCCATTGTGGGGATGTTCGGCTTCATCATTTCCCAGATTTCGTTGGAAACGGTGATGCCGTTGCCATTGAGATCCATGGAGAACGGCGTGACGATGTGCGCCTTGGTGCCGAAACCGATTGTGGCGGCCAACGGCTGTCCCGCCAGCATGTGCGCCCCGTCCAGTTCGCCGGTGATGACGCGGTCGAGCAGTACTTTCCAGTTGGCTTGCGGCTCAAGCGTGACGAAGAGCCCTTCGTCTTCAAAATAGCCAAGCTCATAAGCAACAGCGAGCGGTGCCATATCGGTCAGTTTGATGAAGCCGAAGGTCAGCTCATCTTTCTCGACATCGAGCATTTCAGCCAAAGCGCCGGTCGCCGGGACCAATGCTGTTGCAGCCAACAGAGTGCCGAGCGCGGCCCGCCGGGTGAATTTGAGTGTATCTCTGAGTGTCACGTTCTGTCCCTCGCAGTTCTTTTTGCGCCGCAATGCAGCATTGGAAGGTCAAACAAAAAGCCGCCGACTGATCCTGCGGGCCTTGGGAGGAGGAACCTGCAAGTCAAATCGGCGGCTTTGCCTGAACGCCCACCAATGGGCGCAATATCGTTAGGCCATCGTCGGCCTTGTGTTATTAGTTAGCAGGAAGCGTGCCAAACACGACATTTCGAAATTCTCTCATATTTATCAAAGGCACATGGGCGTCGAGGACGGGATGATCGTTTGGCAGCGCAACATTTTTTGGCTGAAAATGAAGGCAGGTGATGTTTTTTTGTGCAGCGCAACAGGGCAAAATGAATGACAGGACCGCTCTTGATCATACCGAATTGCCGATGACCAATTCGGAGTTTCACACGCCGGGCATATCGAACAAGCGGATGGTTTGCGGCTTCCCAATCGGCCCGATCCCGAGCGCATCCTCATAAAGGTCAGGCGAAAAGATTTCCGCGGCCTGTCTTTCCGCTTCCGGATCGGCCACTGCTTGCCCCCAGCGTACCATCTGGCTGAAGAACCAAACACCTTGTGCGGGGGACGGCGCTGCGCGCAGTCCCCCGGAAAACGTTAGAAAGTCCGGTATGCTCTTGTGAGTATTTTGACCCAGCTTCATATCTCCGCCAAGGGCTGGCACGCAGAGGTCAGGAGAGCAATCGATATACTTCGGGCCTGAGAGAAGCTGTACGAGTTCAGTCAGATGATCAGACTGTGCGCACCAGTCGGCCGCGGCAGAGATTGCGCGCATCAACGCAGACAAGGTGTCCGGCTGGGCGTTTGCCCATTTCCGAGTGACACCAAGGACTTTTTCCGGGCTGTCAGGCCAAATCGCCTGTTTGTAAGTCGCAATCCTGCCCGTGCCAGCTTGAACCGCCGCGGTGTTCCAAGGTTCACCTACGCAATAACCGTCCAATTGACCTGCAGCGAGGGCATCGGCCATCAACTGCGGTGGCACAACGGAGATTTCGACATCAAGATCCGGATCAAGTCCGGCTGTTGCGAGCCAATACCGGAGCTCGTAGGCGTGACCTGAAAAAGGATGAACAACGCCGAACCTCAGCCGACTCTCGCCTCTCTCTTTGCGGGAAGAGAGAACCTTTGCAAACGCCACACCAGTGGAGGCGGGATCGCCGTCCGGGTCAGCGCCAAGATTTGCCATTTGCCGCCAGATGGAAGCCGCGACAGTGATGGCATTGCCGCCGAGACCAAATACCATGGGAGCCAGCATGGGGACCGCCAGACTGGTCAGGTTGAGGCTTGCCGCGATTGGCATCGGCGCGAGCATGTGGGCAACGTCAAAATGGCCGACCGCCAGGCGGTCACGAATGTTCGCCCAGGACGTTTCACGGATCAGCTGGAGCGCAATGCCTTCACGTTCGGCAAAGCCCTTTTCCTTTGCCGCCACCAACACAGCGCTGTCGAGCAGCGGTATGAACCCGGCAATCACCGATGTCAGTTTGGTGCCCATAATCTCCTGCTCTCCCCGATAACCGCCCCTCCCTGGCGTTTCGTTTTTTTCTGCATTCGTCAGTCTCCCAGCAGCCCGCTGGCAATGACCAGACTTTGCGCGACTTCAATAATCTTTCGGCTTTGGTTCATCGCCGTCTTACGCAGGAGGTCATAGGCCTCCTGTTCCGTGAGGTTTTTCGACTTCATGAGAATGCCCTTGGCGCGGTCGATGGTCTTCCGGTCCGCCAATTCGTTGCGGGCATCTTCCAAATCCTGGGTAAGTTTTGAAAATGCGCGGAAACGGCTGATGGCCATATCCAGGATCGGCTTGACGCGTTCCCGCTTCAACCCATCAACAATGTAGGCGGAAACACCCGCATCAACTGCCGCCTCAATCGATTGGCTGTCGGCCTTGTCGACAAACATCGCAATCGGACGCTGCACAGCCCGCGATACCTGGAACATGTGTTCCAGCCGGTCGCGGTTGGGGTTTTCCAGATCAATGACGATAACGTCCGGGTTGATGTCCGCGATCTGCCGGACAAGCCCCTCCATCTGATGCACGAGAATGACTTTCTCATGCCCTGCATCGCGCAATCCCTCTTCAATGATGGATGCGCGTATCTTATTGTCATCAATGACGAGTATGGATAGTCCGCCCCTCATGCCCGCATTATGCGCAAGGTCATTTTTTATGCAATGCAGAAATGTTGCAGCGCGGCATCAATACACGATCGCACCTTCTTGCGACGTGATCGCTGCCGGGCTAAAGGCGGTAGCAATAGCAATTTGCGGATCTTGCAGCGGCGAGCCCATACTGTCTTTAAAGGACACACAGGGGCCAAAACCGGATAAGAGGGAACTCGGATGAAGGTCAATGGAACACAGTACCGCTCGTTGTGGTGGGATGCGGAGTTGAACTGCCTTCAGATCATCGACCAACGCTGGTTGCCGCATGAGTTTAAAACGCAACCCGTGCGCACCATGAAAGAGTTTGCGGATGCGATTGTTGAAATGCGCGTTCGGGGAGCGCCGCTCATCGGCGCAACCGCTGCTTACGGCGTGGCATTGGCCATGGCCAATGATCCCTCGGATGCCAATCTGGACGCCACCTGGACATTCCTGGAAAAGACGCGACCCACTGCCATCAATCTGCGTTGGGCGCTAAATAGATGCCGAACCGCGCTCAAACCGCTTCCAGTAGAAGCGCGTGCGGCAGCTGCCCTCCAGCTTGCCCATGACATCTCCGACGAAGATGTCGAGATCAATCGCCGTATCGGTGAAAACGGGATGAAGCTGATCCGCGACATTGCCGCCCAAAAACCGGATGGCGAGCCTGTCCGACTGCTCACACATTGCAATGCCGGATGGATCGCGACCGTTGACTGGGGAACTGCGACAAGCCCCATGTATCAGGCTCATGATGCAGGTATTCCGCTGCATGTCTGGGTCGACGAGACAAGGCCGCGGAACCAGGGGGCACTCACATCGTGGGAGCTCGGAAGCCACGGCGTTCCGCACACCTACATCACCGACAATGCCGGTGGTCATTTGATGCAACATGGGCTCGTCGACATGGTCATCGTTGGCACAGATCGGACAACCCGACGCGGGGATGTGTGCAACAAAATCGGGACTTATCTAAAGGCACTGGCTGCTCGCGACAACAATGTGCCGTTCTATGTGGCCCTCCCCTCTCCAACGATCGACTGGAGCGTGAGCGACGGCGTGTCCGAAATTCCGATTGAAGAACGTTCTGAGCGCGAGACAACGCATATCCAAGGAAAATCGGACGAAGGCGCGATTGGCGTTGTGCAAGTCACACCAGATGGCACGTCCGGCGGAAACCCGGCATTTGATGTGACGCCCAACCGGCTTGTAACAGGACTGATTACCGAGCGCGGGATTTGCGAAGCATCACCAGAGGGTTTGGCCGGCTTGTTTCCAGAGATGGCGCAAGCGGCGGAATAGAGAGCGTGGGGTCATTCAATGGGAGTGCGTCCCCACAATCGGCCCTAGACCACCTTTGCGACGACCGCCAGGCAGTCTCCCATCTTGACCAACCCTGGAAAATGACGGGCCATCAGGATGCCAGATCGTTTGGCCCGATACTCGATCGGAGCGGCACCAGTACGCTCCGTCGGCCAGACCCGTGCAATGACGTCGCCTTCCGCGATCTCGTATCCCAGGTCAATGACCGGCTCCATCATGCCGCTGTGCCCGCAGAATACGAAGCAATCTCCATCCGGCATGTCGAGCGTGATAGTCGGGCTCAACTCCAGCTCACCCGACAGGATGCCGGCATGTTTTAGAAGATTGCGCGCGCCCTTCTTGGCGATGCCAATCGATCCCGCCGTCGCTGTGCCGCCGCCGCCAAGCTCGGTCGTCACAAACACTTTTCCTTTTTGCTCGACTGCCGTGTCGAGCATGCCGACACTATCGATTTCCAACATGGTCGCGGAGTACGGCGCGTTGAACGCTTGCATAGCGGCGACACACGCGGCCTGCTGGTCTTTGTTCTCCAGAACGTGCGCGGCTGCAAAGGGCACAAAATCCAGCGTCTTGCCGCCGGAATGATAATCCAAAACGATATCCGCCATCGGGATCAAAACCGTATCGACGAAATGGGCAATCTTCTGGGTGACGGTTCCGTCCGGCCTTCCTGGGAAGGAGCGGTTGAGATTGCCCTTGTCGATTGGCGACGTGCGCGATGCAGCAAGAAAGGCCGGATGGTTGAGAGCCGGAACTATGATGACCCTCCCCCGAATGTCCTCCGGTTTTAGGGTTGCTGCCAGTTCCTGAAGCGCAATCGGTCCCTCGTACTCATCGCCATGATTGCCACCGGTTAAAAATGCAGTCGGACCATCACCATTCCGCACAACCGTAATCGGGATCATCACAGATCCCCAGGCCGAGTCGTCCCGGCTGTAGGGAAGACGCAAGAAGCCGTGATGAATGCCATCTTGATCAAACGGAATAGTCGGGCTGATCGGATTTCCGGTCATCGATCAATCCTTCACAAACAAGCGCCGGGGCACATCGGCGAGGCATTCCGGTTCGCTCTCGCCAATGACGATGCTTTCCGTGATTTCAAACCCCCAGTCTTCCATCCAAAGGCCGGTCATGAAATGGAAGGTCATGTTTTCTTCCAGAACGGATGTATCCCCGCTGCGCAGTGACATGGTCCGTTCGCCCCAATCCGGGGGATAGGACAGTCCGATCGGATAACCAGTGCGATTGTCCTTGGTGATGCCGTGTTTTTTCAAGACCCGGAAAAACGCATGGGCGATGTCTTCGCACCGATTTCCAGCCTTTGCGACTTCAAGCCCTGCTTCAAGTCCCTCCAACACGGCCTTTTCCGCATCAAGGAACTTTTGCGGCGGCTTTCCGAGGTAAAGCGTGCGCGAAAGCGGACAATGGTACCGGTTGTGAACGCCCGCGACCTCAAAGAAGGTTCCCTCACCGGCCGTCATCGGCTGGTCATCCCATGTCAGATGCGGGGCCGCCGCGTCACTGCCCGAGGGCACTAGCGGCACGATGGCCGGATAATCCCCGCCAGCGTCTAAGAGTGCATCGTAGCGCAGGCCGGCATCATAGATGTCGGCAACAAGATCGCATTTGCGAAGACCCGGCTCCGCCTTCTCCAAAATGCGGGCATGGATTTTCTCCACCTTTTTCCCGGCCATACGCATGTAATCGAGTTCCGGCGCAGACTTGACCGCCCGCTGCCAATTGACCAGCGCATTGGCATCTTGAAAGCGAGCGTTCGGCAGATGCCTTTGCAGCGAGGCAAACGCGGCTGCGGAGAAATAGTAATTGTCCATTTCCACGCCGATACTCAGGTTCTCCCAGCCACGCTCCTCAATCTTCGCAGACAAGTAGTCCATCGGATGCCGTTCGGTGGACTGAACATAGTGATCCGGATACCCGATGATGTTGGCAGGATCCATGAAACAGGTGCGCAGCGCCCCATTGGCGTCTTGTCCCCGGCCGAACCAGACCGGCTCGCCGTCCAAGGACAACAACACCGCCTGATGAACATAAAAGGACCAACCGTCGTATCCGGTCAGCCAGTTCATATTGGACGGGTCAGAAACGATTAGCAGCTCCAGCCCTGCCGCTTCCATTGCCTTGCGGGTCTTGTCGACACGGCGCTGGTATTCGTCTCTCGAAAAACGAAGCGTGAGTTCAATCATCAAACGATCTCCGGCTCATCATGTGTCGATTGTCGTTCCCGCTTGCAGCGACAGAGCCTGCGCGCGGGCGTATGTTGCAATTGCTGTGTCCTGCACCCCCGTTCCGGTGAGGTCACAGATCGTGATGTCAGCATCGGACGCACGCCCCCTCGCCTGCCCCGCGACGATGTCTCCGAGTTCGCTGAAGTTTGCCCCCGCACTGACAGCGCCTGCAGCCAAAGCTGCCCGCAGTTCTCCCATCAACTCGGTTTGAGATTGCCGGTCCGGAACATAAAAGTCAGCCCGCGTCAGACAGGCCGGCTCCAATTCATTTTTTGTGTGCTGGTCCGATCCCATGGCTGTGATGTGATGTCCGGCACGCAACCATTCGGCCCTTATGAGCGGTTCGGTGCTCGGGGTCGTGGTGACGACCACATCTGCAGCTTCTACAGTCGCGGCAAGGTCTGAGACAGGCGAGACCTCGACTTCCAAACGGGACGCCAACTCGTTTGCGGCAACTTGAGCCTTGGACATATCCCGCGCCCAGATTGATGCGTGTTTTATCGGGCGCACTAGGCACAGCGCCTGCAGCTGTAGTTTGGCCTGCAGTCCAGCCCCTACAATACAAGCGCTTGATGCCTGCGTAGGTGCCAAGTGTTTCGCGGCAACAGCACCGGCTGCGGCCGTACGGACTTCCGTGAGATAGCCATTGTCAAGCATGACGGCTTCGACCAACCCCGTCCGTGCCGAAAACAAGATCATCAAACCAGAATTGCTCGGCAGACCAATCTTTGGGTTGTCGAAAAAGCCGGGAGATACTTTCAGCGCAAAGCTATCGAGACCGGGAACATAGGCAGTTTTGGCATCGACTTCGCCATTGAAGTCCCGAATTTCCATGGAGAGGATCGGCGGCATCACGACCTTTCCACTTGCCAGGGCCGCGAAAGCCCGCTCGATCTGTTCAACGGCTTCGATGTTAAGTGGAACCGCCTTGCGCAGCTCTGTTTCGGTCAGAATGGTGATTTGCGGCATGGGTCAACCTTCCTCGCTGTTCGCGAGATCAACGTCCTCTCCGGCGATAACGCGATGGTGCAGGTTCATATCGATGTTACAGCCTGTCAGCAGAACAGCGACGGGCCCTATTGGATTTATTTTTCCCGCTAAAAGCCCAGCAATCCCAACCGCACCGCTGCCCTCAACGACTTGACGTTCCTGCCAATAGGCATGACGAATTCCGGCTGCAATTTCGGCCTCGGTGAGCAGAACAATGTCGTCGACGAGCTCCCGGGTGGTTTCAAACGTGAACTGATTGTCGAGGCCAATGCCGCCGCCGAGCGAATCTGCGAGGCTGGGCTCTTCGATGACCTGAACCGGGCGGCCAGCTGTCAATGAGGCCGCCATCGCCGCGCCCCGCTCCATGGACAGTCCAACAACTTTCACCGAAGGCCTTGCAGCCTTCAGTGCAGCGGCAATACCCGCGATCAAACCGCCGCCCGACAAGGGGACAAGTACGGTCTGAACCTCCAGGATCTCCTCCAGAACTTCCAGTCCGAGTGTTCCTTGCCCGCTGATTATGTCTGGATGATCAAACGGCGGCAGAAGTACAAGGCCCTCCTCAAGAACCAGGCGGTCCGCCTCCAGTTGCGCTTCATCCTGAGATGCGCCGGTTATTCGGATATCGGCTCCAAGTTTCGCAATAGCATCGACCTTGTTTTGCGGAACCAGGCGCGACATGCAAATCGTGCAAGAAATGCCTGCCTTCTTGGCGGCATAGGCCAGCGCCCGGCCGTGATTTCCGGTAGACACACAAACGACACCCTTTTGGCGCTGGTCCGCAGTCAGTTTTGAGATTGCGTTGGTCGCGCCCCGCAGTTTGAAGCTTCCCGTCGTCTGAAGTTGCTCCAGCTTCAGGTAAACCGGCACACCGGCTTTTTCAGACAGGCTCTCGGAGGGCACCATGGGCGTGCGCTGGACGTGCGGCTTGATTTGCTCTGCGGCCGCCAAAAAATCAAACTGATCGATACAATGGTTCACGCTGATCACCTGATCCGAATGGGAGGGCGATCTGCATGCCAGCTGCTTTTCACTATCCGCTCCCGTGTTTCTCAGGGAATGAGAGTGAAGCGCAATAAATATCAGGTCAATCGAAACATTAAATCATGACAATTTTCGCTTGATCACTTTACTTCGTCACAGCGCGAAGACCTCCGCTTCCGGTTTGTTGTGACACAACACAGCGAGCTGCTGCATTCCGAAAATGAATTGGTCTTCCGCCATATTGCCCAGGCAGATCCGCACTCCGTGGGCCGCGGCTGCCCCCGGCAAGGCGAAAGCGGAACCCGGAGCAACTACAATCCCTTTTTGACGTGCAGCTTCAATGAAGCTGTCTTCGCCCCATGCGTCCGGCAATGGGAGCCATATATGCAATCCGTTTGGGCTGCTGTGGAATGGCATACCCGCCAGAAGCTCATGTGCCAACGTGTTGCGCCGCTTGAGGGCCGTTTTCTGCCAGGACAGCAACTCTTCAGCCGTTCCATCTTCAATCCACCGCGCGGCCAATTCAGCCATGAAAGGAGTTGCAATCCAGTCCACCACCAAGTGACGATTGGAGGCCGCGGATGCAAACGCCTCTGGCGCGACCAGATAACCGTGCCGCAAGCCAGGCAAAAGGCACTTCGTGAAGCTGGTGAAGTAAAATGTACGCTCTGGAGCCAGTGCTGCAATCGGCGGTAACCGGCGCGGCTGCAGAGGCCCCCAAGCGTCGTTTTCAATGATCAAAAAATCATACTTCCTCGCGAGTGTGACCAACTGCTCACGCCGCTGCAAGCCCATGGTCAAGGCCAACGGCCCAAGGCCATTCGGCAATAAGAACAGTGCCTTAATTGACTTTTGACGACACATCTCATCAAGTGCGGCGGGAAGAATTCCCTCTTCGTCCACCGGCAGACCGGCCAAGTTGAAGTTCATGTACTGCGACAGTCTAGAAAGCGGGTAGTGACAGACTGCGTCGGTCGCGACCAGCTCGCTGCCATCAACAGCCGTCATCAGGGCAATCGCCATGGCCGAACTGCTGCCATTCGTCATGATGATCTGATCTGAAGAACACGTCAGCCCGCACTGCTCCAACCAGGAGACGGCTGCCGGCAGATAGGGCCGCAAGGTGGTTGCTGGCCGGAAGGAGAGCAGTGCGCTTTCGCTAATATCGCTCGAAAGACCACTGAGAGCTCGGCGCATACAATCCATGTGCAACTGACCAGTGACCGGCTTCAAGTTTGAGAAATCGACAAGCTGATCTCCTATGAGATGTGGAAGATAGGGCGGCGACGTTTCCACCGGCCGTGCGTTTACATAAGTCCCCCGGCCAACCTCACCTTTGACAAGCCCGCGGCGGATCAGAAGATCATAAGCCCGGCTCACGGTTTGAACGCTGATTGCAAGCTTGTAGGAAAGGTGCCTGTGCGGCGGCAGTTTTTCGCCGTCAGCAAGGTCTCCACGCTTGATTGCCGCGCTGATCCAATCTGCCAAGGACCGGTAGGCCGGACGATCAAGATTCTTTGGTAGAGCATTCCATATTGTCATGGTTTAAAGCTTATCTTTTTCATGACAATTGACAAGCACTGACTGCATGCTCATGGTCACACTATGACCTTGAAACTTGACGATCGCGATCTGAAAATCCTCGCCGCCCTTTCCAAGGAGGGGCGGCTTTCCAAAGCCGAGCTTGCAAAGCGCGTCAATCTTTCGCCAACCCCACTTTGGGAGAGACTGAAGCGGCTTGAAAAGCACGGGATTATCTCAGGATACCGCGCCGAGATCTCACTCAAACAAGTGGCACCGCATATCGAGGTGTTTGTCACCGTTGAGCTGGAAGACCACCGGTCTGAGAGCTTCCAACAGTTCGAACGCATGGTGGATCTACATGATGAGATTGTCGCTTGCTGGGCGATCGGCGGCGGCCTGGATTATATCCTCAATATCATCACCAGAGACATCGACAGCTACCAACGGCTCATCGACACACTCCTTGCCGGAAAAACCGGGCTGGCGCGCTATTACACCTATGTGGTCACAAAGCCGGTAAAAAGCCGGGCTCAGCTCCCCTTGCACAGCCTCTTGCAAGACGATCCTGTAAGCAATCCGGCATCAAACCGATGAATCGTCCTGCGCGCCATCCAAATACAGAACTTTCATCTGCCGGTCTCCGCCTAACGTTTGCTTACGCAATCGGAGACCAGAACAATGACCCTAGCTCTGCAGCACGAACCAGTTTCAGCGAATTTGGCCGACATGCGCCTCTTGCGCTCCTTCGCATATGTCGATGGGCACTGGGTGGCAGGCGCGGACAACGCTGCTTTTGAGGTATCCGATCCGGCAACTGGAGCAGTTATCGGGGATGTTGCCCGGCTGACCGCTGGAGATAGCGCCGCTGCGGTCGACGCAGCAACGAGAGCGTTTCCGGGCTGGGCTGCGCTCTTGCCGCAAGATCGCGCGCGCATTCTGCGCCGCTGGTTCGAGCTGATCATTGAGAACAAGGAAGATCTGGCTCAGCTCATGACACTGGAGCAGGGGAAGCCTCTGTCGGAAGCACGTGGTGAGATCGACTATGGTGCATCCTTTGTCGAGTTTTATGCAGAAGAAGCAAAACGCCCAAACATTGAAGGGATTACGTCTCATTTGCCAGATGCAGAAGTGGAACTCTGGATGGAACCAACTGGTGTTGCCGCGCTGATCACACCCTGGAACTTCCCAAACGCAATGATCACGCGAAAGGCTGCGGCAGCTTTGGCCGCAGGATGCCCGGTCCTCGTTCACCCGTCGTGTGAAACACCTTACTCCGCACTCGCCTTGGCCGAGCTTGCTGAACGGGCAGGTTTTCCGGCCGGGGTATTCAACGTGATCACGGGGAGACCTGAGACGGTTGTATCTGCCTGGATGGACGACACCCGCGTTCGGGTCGTCTCCTTTACAGGCTCAACGGAAGTCGGCCGGCTGCTCTACCGGCAAAGCGCAGACACAGTCAAAAAACTCGTTCTGGAACTTGGGGGACATGCCCCCTTTCTGGTCTTCGCCGACTGCGACCTGGACCGGGCAATTGATGAAGCGATCAAAGCGAAATTCGCAACATCCGGACAAGACTGTCTCGGCGCCAACCGGTTCTACGTGGAACGACCCATCTACGACGCATTCTGTCAGGGTTTCGCAGCGCGGACGCAGCAGCTTTCCGTTGGACCTGGCATAAAGGATCCGGATATCGGCCCTTTGATGAACTTGCGTGCCGTCAACAAACAGGAAGCACATATTGCCGATGCACTGAATAACGGTGCCGAAGTTTTATGTGGCGGCGGGCGCCATCCTGCGGGAGACCTATTCTTCCAACCAACCGTGTTGAAGGACGTTCCAGCCAACGCGTTGATCATGCGGGAAGAAACTTTCGGTCCGGTCGCCGCGATCTGCCCTTTTGACGATGAAGACGACGTTATCGCCCGCGCGAATACTACCGACTACGGGCTGATTGCTTATGTCCACACCAGCGATCCGCGCCGGATCTACCGAGCGAGCCGGCAACTCCAATTCGGGATGGTTGCAATCAACCGAACCAAGGTGACAGGCGCTCCTATTCCCTTTGGCGGGATGAAGCAATCCGGCCTTGGCCGCGAAGGTGCGCGCATGGGCATGGCCGAATTCATGGACATCAAATATGTCTGCCGTGACTGGGCGTAAAACTTCAAAGAAATGAGGACTAAGATGCTGCGCAACGACACGCTTGATCAATGGGATCGTGAAAACTTCTTTCACCCCTCAACGCACCTCGCCCAACACGCGCGCGGTGAAGCGCCCAGCCGGATCGTAGAAACCGGTTCAGGTGTCTATATCGAGGATCGCAACGGCACGAAATTGCTTGATGCGTTTGCCGGGCTCTACTGCGTAAACGTTGGATACGGCCGGTCTGAAATCTCAGATGCAATTGCGGAGCAAGCCAAGAAGCTGGCCTACTACCATTCCTATGTCGGTCACGGCACGGAAGCCTCGATCACGTTGTCCAAGATGATCCTCGACCGTGCGCCCAACAACATGTCGAAAGTCTATTTCGGTCTGGGCGGGTCCGATGCCAACGAGACCAACATCAAGCTGGTCTGGTACTACAACAATATCATCGGTCGTCCGGAAAAGAAGAAGGTCATCTCACGATGGCGCGGGTATCATGGCTCTGGCCTGATGACAGGGTCGCTGACCGGTCTGGAGCTCTTTCACAAGAAGTTTGATCTGCCACTGGCGCAAGTCCTTCACACGGAGGCTCCTTATTATTTCCGCCGCCCCGACACAGCTATGAGCGAAGCAGACTTCGTGGCCCATTGTGCAGCAGAACTGGAAGCCATGATCGAGCGGGAAGGCCCTGAAACAATTGCGGCTTTCATCGGCGAGCCCGCACTCGGGACCGGCGGACTTGTGCCGCCGCCGCAGGGCTATTGGGAGGCGATCCAGCCGATCTTGAAGAAACACGACATTCTCTTGATTGCCGATGAAGTCGTCACCGGCTTCGGCAGGCTTGGATCGATGTTCGGTTCTGAACACTACACCATCGAAGCTGACATCATCACGATCGCCAAAGGCTTAACGTCTGCTTACGCGCCGTTGTCCGGGTCCATTGTATCCGACAAGGTCTGGAAAGTTCTGGAGCAAGGCACGGATGAAAACGGACCGATCGGCCACGGCTGGACCTATTCAGCGCATCCGATTGGAGCGGCCGCAGGTATCGCAAACTTGGAACTGGTGGACAGCCTTGGCCTCGTGAAGAATGCGACAGCCATGGGCACTTACATGAAGGCTGCCCTTCAAGATGCGCTCGGAGACCACCCAAATGTTGGCGACATTCGCGGCGAAGGCCTTCTTATGGCGATTGAGTTTGTCGAAGACAGATCTTCAAGGACATTCTTTGACCCGGCGCGAAAGATCGGCCCAACCCTTGCCGGTGAGCTCTTGAAACATGGTGTCATTTCGCGAGCTATGCCGCAAGGCGACATTCTCGGATTTGCGCCGCCGCTTTGCATAAACCAGGCTGAGGTCGACACCGTCGTGCGTGCAACCAAGGCGGCTATAGACGCCGTGCTTCCAGACTGATCAAACTGGAACCAAGAGAAGCCAGGCTGCACCGTACAGCCTGGCTTCGAACTTTGCATTTAGAAGACTTTACTTCTTCAAGGATGCAATGAACGCATCCACTTCGGTCAGGGACAGATATTCAACTTCTTCCGTTCCGCTGTCGGTGAATTTCCAGACGACTGCCGGTGCGGACACGTCCCCGTTAGCATCAAAGCGGACATTCCCAGTCGCGCCCTGGTACATCACCGTGCCCCCCTCCGAGAGCGTGGTTTTTGCGGCCTTGAACCCGGCAATGTCGGCAGTGATCGCTGTCCCATTCGGATCTGTCACCTTGGTTACCGCGGCAGCGATGTCAGCACCTGAGGCATCCTTGCCGGCCGCTTCCATCGCAAGCAAGGCAATCATTGCTGCGTCATAGCTGTTTGCCAGACCTGGGCCGTTCGGCTGTGATCCAAATTTCGCTTCATAAGCTGCCTTGAAAGCATCCGCGCTCTCGACCCGCGGTGAAGCGGTATCGGTGCCAAACGCGTTTCCGAGATATTGCAGGCCGACGCTGTCCCGGAACTCATCGGATTTCAGAGAGTTCGCCAGGATCATGTTCTGTGTTCCACCAAGCGAAATCCACTCGCGAACCGCTGACTTGCCTTCCGTAGGATACAGGGCGAGGTAAAGCGCATCGGGCTGGCTGGTCAAAGCTTCGGTGACTTCGGCACGGTAAGACGGTTGGGCATCATTGATCGCAACGTTGGCTGTCACTTCAACGCCCGCGGCTGCGAAGTCTGCTGCGATCAGACGGGACATGTCCTGGCCCCAGTCATCGTTCTTGTAGAGAATGGCGACAGACATCCAGCCCTTATCTGCAGCCACCTTCGCTCCCATGGCGGATTGCACGCCAGTTGTTGCAAAAGTCCGGAACCAGAGTCCGTTGGTCTTGCCTTCCTCAGACAGCTTGGTAAAGGCCGTTGATGAGGAGCAGCAGGACATCTGCATGACACCGCTCGGCACCGTGACAGAGGTTAGGATCGGCATGGAAACACCAGAGGAGACGGCACCGAGCAGAACCTTGACACCTTCCAGATCAACGAGTGCTTTCGCTGCATCAACGCCAACCTTTGGGTCCACTTGGGTGTCCCGCAACACCATCTCGATGGAACAGCCGCCGGCGCCGCCGGCTTCATTGACCTGATCCACAGCAAATTGCGCCACTTCGGCAATTGGCCGTCCCCAGTCGACGGATGTCGGCAGTGCGGCGCCGATTTTTGTGGTGCAGTCCTGAGCCTGAACGCCGGTACTCAACGTCGTCATGCCCGCGGCGACTGCGGCAAAAACTAGTGCTTTTTTCATGTTAGTCCCTCTGCTTGTGTCTTTCCCCGGCTTCCTCCTCCGGGTTGCGAAACGACCAGCCGCTCGGGGAACAGACCTTGTGGCCTCCAAAGCAGCATGCCGACGATCACCATGCCGATCAGAACGAACTGGATCGAGCCGGTGTAAAGTTGAACCTCGACGGGTGCAAAGCGGGACAGGGCCCAGCCTGAGAACGTCCAGGAACCCCAAATCAAAAACGCTCCTGCCATTGCCCCCTTGTTGTTGCCGGCTCCCCCGACAATCAGCATCGCCCAGATCTGAAACGTCAGGATTGGCAAAACATCCTGCGGGCTGACAAAGGCATAGAATGTTCCGTAAAGCGAACCTGCCAACCCGATAATCACGGATCCGGTGACGAAGGCTGCAAGCCTTACCTTGTCGGGAGACTTGCCGAGAGACCGGGCTGCGGTTTCATCCTCCCGGATAGCCCGGAGCAAACGTCCGAAGGGGGAAACCGTAAGGCGTTCCAGAAAGACATAGACGAGGGTAAGGCAAATCAAAACGGCGACGAGGAACACCACATTATAGGTGAAGCCACTCCCAATAAGGCTTTGAAGCGGCCGTTCGAACCCTCTGATACCCTGAGCCCCACCGGTAACGGCCGTTGCGTTGCGCATGACGTTTTCAAAGGCAACGGCCACCCCGAACGTTGCGATCGCGAGATAGTCATGCCGGAGACGCAAGGTGAGTTTGCCGACCACCCAGGCCAACACACCGGCGAAGATCATGCCGCCAAGGAGCGCGAGCGGATAAAAGAGCCCGAAACCACCCAAATGCCCATCCTGAGGCGTGCCACCGAGGATCAGTGTTCCGTAGGCTCCTGCCCCGAAGGAGGCAACAACACCGCCGTTGAACAGGCCCGTATTGCCCCACTGAAGGTTCAATCCCAAAACGGCAATCGCGAGGATCGCGGCAACGGTTGAAAAGAACACCAGATAAGAAATGACGCCGATCATGCCCGCGCCTCCCCAAACAAACCGTTGGGGCGCACAAGAAGGACAGCCAGGATCATCAGGAATGGCACCGACGGGCTGTACCCGGATGGCAGGATCACCAACGCAAGGTTTGACGCAATTCCGACAATGAACCCGCCAAGCACCGCGCCATATACGCTGCCGATCCCGCCGACGATGGTCGCAGCAAAGATCGGCAGAACGAGATCCCGGCCCATGACGGGGGTGATCTGGTAGCTGAGGCCATAGAAGATCCCGGCAACCGCACCGAGCCCGCCGCCAATAATCCAGACGGCCGCGATCATACGTTTGAGATTGACCCCATGGACCTGAGCAAGGCTTGGGTTTTCAGCAACCGCGCGCAAAGAAAAGCCAAATGTTGTCCGCGACAACACAAGGTGCAGCGCAAACATCAGGATCAAAGCCGCGATCAGCACGAAGACCTGATCCGGTTTGACAAGAAGCAACGGATCCCGCGAGAGGATCATCGCGAAGGCAATGTCCTTGGAATAGAGTTCCGCTGACAGGCCAAACACCAGACCGATGATGTTCCTGATGATGAGCGCCATGCCAAAGGATGCAAACACCATGGACAGCTCTTCACCCTTTTGCCGCACCCGCTGAAAAATGAACCGGTCGATCAGGACTGCGGACAGCCCTGTGATTGCCATCGACAAGACGATCGAAATGGCGAGTGCGCCTGTCATGGACAGCGGCCCGATTTTGGCGGCCAAGATCGGCAAGAGGCTTTCAAACACCTTGTCAAAAACCAAAGCGCAGTAAGCGCCGATCGACAAAAGCTCGGCGTGAGAGAAATTCGCGAAGCGCAGGATGTGCATCGCCATTGTCAAACCAATCGCGCCAAGCGACAGGAACGACCCGACCAGGATACCGTCGACGAGATGCTGGATCATGCCAGCACCCGCCTTTCACCGCCCAGATAGATCCGGCCGAGCGCCGGATCCTGCAAGAGATCCGTTGCAGGCCCGTCAATCTGGTTTCGGCCCTCGGCGAGCACATAACAATGATCGGCCCGCTTGAGAGCTTGTTTGACGTTCTGCTCAACCAGCAAAATGGTCACGCCGAAGCTCGTGAGTTGTTTGGCATGGTCAAGCACCTCTTCGGCGGCCTTGGGTGAAAGGCCGGCCGATGGTTCGTCCATCAGGATCAAAACTGGATCTGCTGCCAATGCCATGGCGACAGCGAGGAACTGCCGCTGCCCGCCGGACAAAGACCCCGCCTTGTCCCGCTGCTTGTCTGCGAGAACCGGGAACCGCTCGTAGAGGTCTGAGAGTTTTTCCGCAGCGTGCGCGTGTCTTTGCAAAGCCAGATCAAGGTTTTGGCGGATTGTCAGCGTCCTGAACACATTGTCCGTTTGCGGAACATATGCGATGCCCGCGCTTGTCATGCGATCAGGGGACAGGCCCGTAATGTCTTGACCGTTGGCTGTGATACTTCCCCTGGAAACCGGTAAAAGGCCGATAACTGCCTTGATCAAGGTCGACTTCCCGGCCCCGTTGGGGCCGATTATGACCGTCAATTTTTCCCGTTCGGCGGTCAAGGACACATCCCGCAAGATCGGCAAATCCCGAACGTAGCCGGCATTCAAATTGTCGACGGAGAGCACAGCATCAGGCATCGACCGGCGCTCCAAGATATGCGTCCAGTAGAACAGGATTGGACTGTGCTTCTTCTGCTGAACCTTCAAAGACCACTCGTCCCTCGGCAAGGGCGATGACCGGATCGCAGTGGCGCATCACGAAATCCATATCGTGTTCAATGATGAGGAAGGTTTTTCCAGACCGGTTGAGCTCTTCGATCTTGCCGATCAGAACTTCCGTGAGTGCCGGGTTCACCCCTGCAGCCGGTTCGTCCAAGAGGATCAGTTTCGGATCGCCCATCAGGACACGGGCCAATTCCAGCAGTTTCATCTGACCGCCTGATATCTTGCCGGCCGGCTGGTCCGCGAGCGGTCGGAGCGTCACGAAGTCGAGCACTTCGAGGGCGCGCTTTCGAATGGCTGCTTCCTCCCGGCGGATCCGGGCACGGCCAAAAACCGGAGCCAGCAGCCCCTCACCGCTTTGATCCAGCGGCGCAAGCATGACATTTTCCAGAACACTCATACGTTTGAAAGGACGTGGGATCTGAAAGGTCCGGCCAAGACCAGCGGCGAAACGGCGTTCCGGCGCAAGGCTCGAAATGTCCTGACCATCAAACACCACCCGGCCGGCACTTGGCGCCAGATCTCCGGCGACCACGTTGAAAAGTGTCGACTTGCCGGCCCCATTTGGGCCAATGAGACCAGTGATCGACCCGCTCCGGATATCCAGCGACACCCCATCCACAGCAAGAAAATCGCCGAAAGCGCGCGAGACGTCCGCCAGTCTAAGGATCGGCTCACCCATTGACCGCCCCCAAAACGGCATCGTCCGGACGGGTGTTGAGATTGTATTTCATGATCCGCCCATGGCGCCCGTTCCGGTCGCGTTCCAGCCCAAACACATCGCCTTGCGGGCCCGGCGCCGTCTGTAGCAGTGCGTCAATGCGCGAGAGATCCTCTGCATCCAGCTCAAACTGGAAAACCTCCAGGGTTTTTGGCAGGTGGCGTGCATAGCGCGCGCCGACAATGGCCCCTGCCACCTGGGGCTGCTGCAACACCCAGCGGGTCGCAACTGAGCTCAAAGTCACGTTGTGACGGCGCCCAATGTCATTCAGCAAAAGAAGCAGGGTTTGAAACCGGTCCCAGGTTCCAAATTCATCAATGATAAGTCGGTATTTGATCAGGGAGCGGTTTTCGAACTGAAAGCCCGGGTCAGATTTTCCGAGCCAGTTCTCGGTCAAGAACCCGCCGGCCAGCGTGCCATAACAAAGAAGCTGGACATCATGAGCCGCTCCCCATGGCGCCAGGACCTTGGCAGCGCGGCGGTCCAGAACGGAATACTGCACCTGTGTCGAGACCAGATCGATCCCAGCATCCAGATAAGGCGCAGTTTCCTTGACGTCCCAGTTGTTGACCCCTAGATGGGCGATCTTGCCCTTTTCCTGACAGCGCTTGAGCGTCTCCATCGCCTTGACTGGCGCGCCAATCGACGTGTCCCACCAGTAGAACTGCACGAGATGCAGACGATCGATTTGCAGGCGTTGGAGCGACCGGTCGACAATCGCTTCCACCTCGTCTGCAGTCAGTTCGGCAAGCCTCTCCAGATCCGGCACGAGTTTGGTGTGAACCTGCACCCGATCCGCAATCTCTGCGCCGCGCCGCTTCCGGACGTCAGAAACAAAGCTACCGATCATCTCTTCCACGCCGGTGTAAATATCTGCGCAGTCGAAGGATGTGATCCCGGCGTCAAGAAAGGCTTCCATATCCGCAATGGCGGCAGATGGATCAACCGGGCCATGATCGCCAGCAAGTTGCCATCCACCTTTGATAACACGGGAGATGGCATACCCAGGCCGGAGGTCTGCGGTTTCAGCTGTCATTCCGCCTCGTCTTTCTGCCAGTAAGGTGTGCTGCGCTGATCGGGTAATCCGGTTGTCTCGGAATGGCTGAACCAGCGCTTTTTCGTCCGCGTGATCCGGAACCGCCCGCCGCAATGCGGATCTGGACAGGCAACTTCCGCGTCCGTACTCATCCAGTCGTTTGCACTTGTTGGGCGTTGTTTGGCGGGAAGGAGAGGCAAAACGGCAGCGAGTGCGTACATGGACACCCGCTGGCCCTCTTGGAAGACGAGCGCTTCCCCCTCGACCGCGAAACTCTCGCCTTCGACATGCCTGCACACAGGCGTGCGGCCGTCCAGAACCGTCTCGACTTTCAAGTCATAGAGCCAGAAGCCGTCACCAGCCTCAGCCGCTGCTACGCGGTCTGACCCGTCAAAATCTTCCGCCACCGCGCTCCCCACTTTTTTGTTTTGGCGCCTTGCTTGTGATCTGTGATATTTTATACCATGTCTCAAAACCGGATTGTCAAGACAAGAAGCCAACGCGGCCAAAGGCACAGGGATGAGCGAGCCAAAGATTGCCAGGATCGATCAGTCGAAACTGAGGGAAAGCGTCTATGAAGAGTTGCGCGACGCTTTCACGCGCGGCGTTTTTGCGCCGGGCGAAAGTGTAAGCCTGCGCACACTGGCTGATCAGCTCGGCACCTCAATGACGCCGGTGCGGGAAGCCGTGCGCCGCCTCGTGGCTGAGGGGGCGTTGGTGGATACGCCCAGCCGGACGCTAGAAGTGCCGCCATTCGATGCCGACCGCATGCGTGAGCTGAAGTCCGCCCGTTTGGCACTTGAGGCAATCCTACTCGATGAAGCCATCGACCACATGGATGACGCTGCGATCGACACCCTCGCTGCAATCATTGCGCGGTCGCGGCCCGAAGGCGAGTTACCGGACCTCACCCAAAACTACAAATTTCACTTTACCCTTTACCGCCAGTCTCGATCCCGGGTCATCCTGCCGCTCGTTGAGGCGTTATGGCTCCAGTACGGCGCCTTTTTGAACCTCGTAGTTCAGGAAAAGGCCGCCTCGGAAATCCCGGAACACATCCATCACGAAGAAATCATCGCAGCATTGCGTGCCAAAGACCGGGCAGCCGCGCAAAAGGCTCTTGCCCTGGACATTGAACGCAGTTTCAAGCTGCTCCTGCCGGAAACCTGAAGGATCCACTCATGACCCTCCATCCGCCGCGCCAGAGACTAGCTGACGGCCTGGAAATCAGCCGTGTTTTGACAGGCCTCTGGCAGGTCGCCGATATCGAAAAGAACGGTTCGGAACTCGACCCGGAAAAAGGTGCGGATCACCTGGAAGCCTATCTGAAGGCCGGATTTTCCACCTTTGACATGGCCGATCACTATGGCAGCGCCGAGATCATCTCCGGCCGTCTCCTCGCGCGCCATGATGGACAGGACCGCCCCCAGGTCTTCACCAAATGGTGTCCGGAACCAGGCCCGATGACAGCCGACGTCGTGCGCGCGGGTGTTCAGGAACGGCTCGACCGGCTGGGCACGGACTGCGTTGATCTCCTGCAGTTTCATTGGTGGAGTTTTGAGCATCCGGCTTGGCTGGATGCCCTTCATGAAATGACGAAGCTTAAGAACGAGGGCCTGATCAAGGCGCTGGGCGTCACCAATTTTGATGCCGCGCACCTGCGCCTCGCCCTTTCAGACGGCATACCGCTCGTCAGCAATCAGGTATCGTTTTCCATGATCGACCGCCGGGCGCTTGGCCCGTTGTCCGATCTCTGCGCGGAAAGAGACGTCCGGCTGCTTGCCTACGGCACGCTTTGTGGTGGCTTCCTGTCGGATCGCTGGCTCGGCAAACCGGAGCCCGCTGACATCACCGACTGGTCGAAAATGAAGTACAAGCGCTTCATCGACGCTGCCGGTGGCTGGGACGGATTTCAGGCAATTTTGAGAGCGGCAAACTCCATAGCGCAAAAACACAACGTCTCACTTGCAAACGTGGCGACCCGCTGGGTTCTGGAGCAACCGGCCGTCGCTGGTGTGATTGTCGGTGCCCGGCTCGGTGAAAGCGAGCATATGGCGGACAATGCAAAGCTTTTCTCGTTCGCCCTCGACGAGGAAGACACCTCGCAGTTGGACAAGACTTTTTCACAAACAACACCGGTCCCGGGGGACTGCGGCGATGAATACCGCCGCCCGCCATTTCTAACGGCCTCCGGTGATCTCAGTCATCACCTGTCAGAAATGCCGCGTGCTCATGCGGCAGCCCCGGCACCGCACCGTCCGGATGCAACTCATGTTTTGACAGGATCCGATTGGGAGGAGATTGCCGGATATTGCCGGGCCCACCGGATCGGCAACCGCATTCTTGTCTCGGGCACGACCGCGGTGGCCGGAGCGTCCCGGGCCGTCGCCCCAGAAGACGCCGCCGCACAGACCACCTTCATTCTCGACAAGATTCTCGCCGCGCTTTCAGCGCTTGGCGCGACTGCCAACGATGTCGTTCGAACACGCATCTTCATCACAGACGAGAACGATGTGTTCGACATCTCCCGCGCCCATGGCCGCGTTTTCTCGGACATCAAGCCGGCAAACACACTTGTCGTCGTTGCCGGATTGATCGGCGATCACAAGGTGGAAATTGAGGCCGAGGCTTTGTTGCAGGACGACGCCTGACGGCAAAAACTCGCGTGTCTAACACGCTCTGTCCTGGTTTTTGCACCAGCTATTGAATGGTCTGTTAGGTCTCGTTGAATAAGATAAATTCCGTATTGATCATTCGCGTCTGCACAAATAGTCTGACCGCCGATGGTTCCCGCGGAACGAAATCGCTGCGGGATGAAAAGGGAACACGGTGAGGAAGAGCCGCAAGGGCGCCTAATCCGTGACTGCCCCCGCAACTGTGAGCGGAGAGCGACCCCGAACGACGCCACTGGGCCTATGATCGCATGGCCCGGGAAGGTACGGGAAAGCTTCGACCCGCGAGTCAGGAGACCTGCCATCGCAACCACAACAACCCGGGCGGGGTGTCCCGGAGGGAGAAGCCAATGTGCCACGCGGCCGAAACTGCCGTTCGACAATATGGTCTCGCCATACCCCCGTCTCATCGGAGGTGGCGATGCGCCCGATTGCGATTCGAAACAATTTTCCAGCCCACGGCGATAAACGGGTCAGCACAGCCGACCTGATCCCCGTCATTTACAAACATCGCGAGTTGTCACGATGACCCGGCGCACTGCTTCAAAGGAGCTTCCGGTAAGCCGTTTTCCGTGCCTAACAGAAATGAGCCTGCCGGCCCTCATTGGCGGCGCTGCCGGTCTGTCTGCCATACTTTGGCTCGCAATTCTGTCGGTGCTTTGATGACGGCAGTTGTTGAAATCCGGAATCTCGCTCTCGGATATCCCGAACTAACGTTGTTCAAGCATTTGTCTTTGGACATTCAGGCCGGAACCACCCTGGCGGTGCTCGGCGCGAACGGCTCGGGCAAAAGCACCTTCGTCAAGATGCTGCTTGGGTTGATGGATCCCCTTGCCGGTCGCCTCACCTGGCCGGCCGGGCGCCCGCAGGAAGTCGGCTATCTGGCACAATTGACAGAATTTGACCGTAGGTTCCCGATCCGCGTGCGGGATCTGGCGGCCATGGGCGCCTGGCGCGGATTCGGTCTGTGGTCAGGCCTTGGCCGCGCGGGGCGGAACCGGGTGGCTGCAGCGCTTGAGGAAGCCGGCATTCTGGATCTGGCAGACCGGTCGCTCCACACGCTGTCCGGCGGGCAACTGCAACGGGCCCTGTTTGCCCGCGTGATCCTGCAGGACGCGCCCTTGATCCTGCTCGATGAACCCTTTGCGGCAGTCGACCAGAGCACCGAAGCGCACCTCCTTTCGATCATCAATCGCTGGCGTGCGGAAGGCCGGGCGGTTGTTCTGGTCGTGCATGACCTGTCCTCCGTTCTCGATCACTGCAGCCATGCCCTGCTTCTGGGCGGTGGGATGGCAACTCAGGGGACGGTTGACGAGGTTTTGACGCCAGACCGGCTCGTTGCCCAGGGGTACATGTCCGAAAGCCAGGCCTCTTGGATGTTCCGGGGCAACGCCCAACAGCGGGAGGCTGCCCATGCTTGAGCTTCTTGCGGAGATGTGGGACTTCGCCTTCATGCGGCGGGCCTTTGTCGCGACCACCGTACTTTCGGCCTCTGTAGCCCCGATCGGAGCATTTTTGGTCCTGCGGCGGCTATCCCTTGCCGGAGAAGCCATGGCGCATGCGATCACGCCCGGCATCGTCATCGGCTTTGTCACCGCCGGTTTGTCTGTGGTGTCCCTGCTGGTCGGAGGGCTCGTCGCCGGCGTCGGCGTTGCGATCCTGACCGCGCTTCTTGCGCGCAAAACAATCCTGCGCAGCGATGCCAGCCTGGCGTCCCTTTATCTTATCGCTCTGGCTGCCGGGATCTTCATCCTGTCAGCGGCCGGGTCCGCCGTGCCGCTGAAAAGCTTTCTGTTCGGATCCATCCTCGGGATTGACGACGCGTCGATGATGCTCGTCGGCGGTGTTGCGACCGTGACCCTGATCGCCTTTGCTATCCTGCTGCGCCCCCTCATTGTCAGCACCTGCGATCCGATCTTCTTCGAGGCCCAGACCCGGCGGCCATGGCTGGTCGACCAGGGGTTCATGCTGCTTCTGGTGCTGAACCTGCTTGCCGCCTTCAAGACGCTCGGAACGTTGATGGCGGTCGGCTTGATGATCCTGCCGGCGACAGCTGCCCGCTATTGGGCAAGCACGATCACCGGCCAGCTTGTGCTGGGCTTCGTCTTTGCCCTTGCCAGCTGTTGGATCGGGCTGACCTTGTCCTACCTGTTTCCCGAGACTCCCTCGGGGCCTGCCATCGTCCTGGTGGCCGGCGGTTTCTTCCTGATTTCGGCCCTTTTCGGACCGCTCGGATTCGGCGCCCGCCTGCGCAAACCGTCACCCAAGACAACACCTTCTATCGAACAAAGCTACACTGAAGAGAGGATACAATGACTTTTTTGAAAACCCTGGCCGCAGGTTTCGCGGCCACATCCCTGGCGTTTGCTGCCTTGCCGGCTGCCGCGCATGACGACGTCAAAGTCGTCGCCAGCTTCTCGATCCTTGGCGACATGGTCGAGCAGGTGGTGGGCGACTATGCCAGCGTGACCACCATCGTTGGTCCGGATGCCGATGCTCATGTCTATCAGCCGTCGGTCGCCGATGCGAAGGCTGTTGCGGGCGCGGATGTGATCTTCGTCAATGGCCTTGGCTTTGAAACCTGGTCGGACACCTTGATCAAGGAATCCGGCACCGAGGCAACCGTCTTTGTGGCAACGGAAGGCGTCACTCCGGTGAAGGTCGACGGAGAAACCGATCCGCACGCCTGGAATTCTCTGACAAATGGCGCCATCTACGTGCGCAACATCGCCGATGCCATGGGCAAGGCCCTGCCCGAGCACGCCGATGACTTCACCGCAAACGCGGACGCCTACATTGCGAGGCTGGAAGCCCTCGACAAGGAAACCCGCAAGAAGCTTGCCGCGCTTCCGGAAGATCGCCGCACAGTCGTTACGGCGCATGACGCGTTCGGCTATCTCGCCGACGCTTACGGACTGACCTTCCTCGCACCGGTCGGCATTGACACCGAAGCCGAGCCGTCTGCGCGGGATCTTGCCGTGTTGATCGCGCAGCTGAAAGAGCAAGGCGCAGCCGCCCTCTTCGTTGAAAACATCACCAGCCCGGCGCTTGTCCAGCAGATCTCCGATGAAACCGGCATCGAAATCGGCGGACGTCTGTTCTCTGACGCCCTGTCGGAACGCGGTGGACCTGCGACCAGTTACGAGGCCATGTTCCAGTACAATCTCGGCACACTGCTCGAGGCACTCGGCAAACAGAACGCAAGCTGAGCGAAATGGAAAAATGAAGGCGACGATCTCCCGTCGCCTTCAATACATACGCCTGCCGCCTGTTTGGACGAGTTGACACGCTGCACATGGCAGGTGAGACTAATGGTGATGGTTCCCGGCGGTGACATGTTCACCTTGGGATGAAAAGGGAATACGGTGCGGCTTTAAGCAACAAAGCCAAATCCGTGACTGCCCCCGCAACTGTGAGCGGTGAGCAACCTTGAACTGGCCACTGGGAGATCCCGGGAAGGCTCAAGGAAGCTAAGACCCGCAAGTCAGGAGACCTGCCATCGTTCTGTAACTCAAACCCGGGCGGGGTGCTCCGGCGGAGAAGGACGATATGGTATACGTGACCACGGGCCAAATGCCTGCATCCAACTCTGTTCCAGTTCATGCCCCGCACAGACGCGGAGGGCGTAATGAACCGGAATACGACACAAGACATAGTCAGCAATCTACTCAATTTCACTGAAAGCTTGAGCCAGCGTGCCCAAAGAGCCATGCGCCCAAATGGTGCGGGCGACCCTAATGCCCTGGAAACGGAGCAACACGTGATCGCTTTTGCGCCCTCATCAGAGTGGACTGCAGACACTGGGCAACCTTTGTTTAGCGGTCCCTCTTTGAGCAAGCGGATACGTTGAGAGTGGCGAACAGGGTAATTCCACCGGAGCATAGTACCGTTGGAAATGCATGTTCAGGTTTCCGAACATGAGCCTGGAAAAGGTGTTCGGAAGCCTGAACACTGCCAACAGGACACCACTCGTAACTTATTGACTTTAAATAATAAGGCCGAATGGCACTGCAATTGCAAACGTCGGAGAGACGATCAATTGAGGTGCCAACATGTTTTCAAACACGCTTGATAGCTCTGCTATCGCCAGCTGGATGCCCGGAGAGGCCATTCCAAGCTTGCTGGTGATCGCCTTTCTAGGTGCTGCGCTCAGCTTCCTGGTCTTGCCGCGGCTCGGCAAATCTGCCGGCCCTGTCGCAGCATTGTTGCCTGCAGGCCTGTTTGCGGCCTTCATGACCTATGTGCCTGTCGTGGCGTATGGCGAGGGCGTCCCAACGATACTACAGACTGTGCAATGGGTTCCGTCGCTGGGCATCAACTTCGATGTGCGCTTGGACGGCTTTTCGCTGTTGTTCGCCTTGATGATCACCGGCATCGGGTCCCTGGTGGTTCTCTACGCAGGATCCTATTTCGCCGAAAAACCTGCGGACGACCGGGGACGCTTCCTAAGCTACATCCTCCTGTTCATGTCTGCGATGCTCGGCACTGTTCTGTCCGACAACGTGATCGTGATGTTCGTCTTCTGGGAAATGACGAGCCTCTTGTCCTTCCTTCTCATCGGCTTCAATTCCACCTCGATTGAAGCACGCAAGGCAGCACTACAGTCACTGGTGATCACCGCCGGTGGCGGCTTGGCGCTGTTCGGCGGTTTGCTCATCATGGGTATGGAAGCCGGCACCTTCTCGCTGCTTGAAATCACAAGCAACCCAGGCCTGGTGACCGACAGCACATGGTTCGGTGTGATTGCCGCCCTGGTCCTGATCGGTGCCTTCACCAAGTCCGCGCAGTTCCCGTTCCATTTCTGGCTGCCGAATGCAATGCAGGCGCCGACACCGGCCTCCGCTTATCTCCATTCTGCAACAATGGTGAAGCTGGGCATCTTCTTGCTGGCCCGGTTCGACCCGATCTTGAGCGCCTCGCCGACCGTGATCGTAATCATGGTCGCCGTTGGCCTGACCACAATGCTGGTTGCCGCACTGATGGCGCTTCGGGCTGATGGTTTGAAAGCCATTCTAGCGTATTCGACTGTGGCCTCCCTCGGCCTTTTGGTGACACTTATCGGCCTTCAGGGTCCAGGAAGTTCTATCGGTATCGCCGGGTTCATTCTCGCCCACTCGCTCTACAAAGCCGCGCTGTTTTTCTGTGCAGGTATTGTCATTCACGCGACCGGAGCGACGCGGGTCCGCGATCTCGGTGCACTCTTCGGCCTTCTGCCGCTGACCGCAATCGCAGCGATTCTCGCCAGCTTGTCGATGGCCGGCCTGCCCCCATTCGTTGGGTTCATCGCCAAGGAATATGTCTTCGAGGCCAAACTCGACTCGTCCTTTGCGGCTGTTGTGACGTTTGTTGCGGTTCTGGTGAACTCGGTGCTGGTCGCAATTGCAGGTATCTTCGCGCTTCGTCCGTTCTTCGGCAAAGCAACGGCCTACACTGAAAAACCGAAACATGGCGAAACGATCGGGATGACTACCGGACCTGTTGTTCTGGCAGCCCTCGGCGTATTCTTTGGCCTGTTCGCAGATATCCCGCAGTACTTCATTGTCGGGCCGGCGGCCGTCGCCCTGCAGGGTGCTCCCTTCTATGTGTCCTTCGAGCTGTGGCATGGCATCACACCAATGCTTGGCCTGTCCGCTCTGGTTGTTCTGATTGGTGGCCTTTTGGTCTGGCGATGGACACCGATCCATGAGGCCATGCTGCGCCTGTCGTTCATCGACCGCTTTTCCTTCGAGAAGGGCTATGACGCGATCTTTGGCGGTCTCCTCAGCCTTGCGCAGAGCACAACACGCACAATCCAGAATGGTCAGATGCGGACCTACGTCGCTGTGACCATTGCCGTGGTAACGGGTGCTCTGGTCTATGCCGTGCTCGCCGGTGAAACCTTTGCCGGAGCTGCCGGCCTCACATTGCCGCCACTCGCTGCCGACGAAATCCGGCCGTATCTCCTGATCGTTTGTATGCTCATCGCACTAGGGGGCATCGTTGCGGCGGTCTCCCGCTCGATGGTCGTCTCGCTCGTCGGTGTGGGGCTTTCGGGCTATGGTATTGCATTGGTCTTCTTGAAGAACGGCGCACCTGACCTGGCTCTGACACAGTTCCTTGTCGAGACACTTTTGGTCGTCATCGTCTCTGCAGTCCTGGTGAAGATGCCAGCGATTGCCGATGGGCTGCGCAGCTATTCCAAGTTTGACCTGCGGACAGGGGACGCGCTGTTGTCGACCGTCTTTGCCGGTGCGTTGTTTGTCGTGCTCCTGTCAATTGCGGCCAAGCCGTTCAATCCGACGGTCACAGAATACTACGCCGTCACTAGCCTTTCTGAAGCGTTTGGACGGAACGTGGTCAACGTGATCCTTGTCGACTTCCGGGCTCTGGATACGCTTGGAGAGATTGCCGTTGTCGCATTCGCGGCCATCGCTGCCTGGGCGGTCCTGACTGGCGGCAATCCGCCTTCGAAGACCGCAAAGGCTGGCGCTGCCACAAACCGCGCCGTGCCGTCTTTGATCTTCGAAACGACTGCACGGATGTTCTTCTTCCTGATGCTGATCGTGTCGGTGTGGGTTCTGTTCCGCGGTCATAACGAGCCGGGCGGCGGGTTCATCGGTGGCTTGATTGCCTCAGCAGGGTTTGCAGTGCTCGCACTGGCCTTGGGCGTCGACTTCGCACGCCGGAGACTGCTCCTGCATCCAGTCGCCTGGATGGGTATCGGTCTGACCCTGGCCATCTTGTCCGGCGTCCCGGGCGCGATCATTAACGAGTCGTTCCTCACGCACCAATGGGTCAACCTGAACCTCGGCGTGACCTCGTTGAAACTTGGCACCACCTATCTTTTCGACATTGGTGTCTACCTGACAGTGATCGGCGGCGTTCTCGCCTTCCTCATACGGGTTCAACAGCAAAACAGTGGCGGCGATGACGCCACCACTGTCGCTGACGATGTCACGAAATCCAACATCTCAACTCAAGGAGCGTCGGCATGATCTACGTTTATGCGGCTACCATCGCCATCGTTGCAGGAGCTGGGATCTACATGATCCTTGCACAAAACATCGTGCGGATCATTTTGGGCGTCGCCCTGCTCGCCGCCTCGGCCAACCTGCTGATCTTCCTGTCCGGCCGGCTTGGCTCGGTCACGCCGCCGATCATCCGGCAAGACGCGGAAGTGTTGGGCAGTTATGCCGCCAATCCGCTGCCGCAAGCCCTGGTACTGACGGCGATCGTGATCGGCTTTGCTCTCACCGCCTATGCCGTTGCGCTTGCTGTGAAAGGCTACAAGTCGCTGGGCACCATGGATACGAGCCAGATGCATGACGCAGAAGATCTCGGATCGCCGTTCGCAGCAAAATCAGCACCAAAACAAGGCTGAGTTAAATGACAGAAACATCTTACAATCTGCTTGTTCTCGCCTTTCCGGTGCTGGTTCCGCTGACACTTGCAGCGATCACAGCAATCCTCTGGCGCAATATTCAGGCCCAGCGCGTTGTCGCGATTGCCGGCTTGGGCGTGATCGTGGTCTGCTCGGTCCTGCTCACGATGGCCGTGCTCCGCTACGACATCCTTGCCGTTGAATTCGGCTCATGGGCCGTGCCATTTGGCATCTCCTTTGTGGCAGACCGCTTCGCAGCGGCTTTGGTCATGATCACGGGTGTTCTCGCATTCTGCGTTGGCATCTTCAGCCTTCGGGATATGCGCCAGATCCACATGCGTGCAGGTTTCTACCCGCTCTTCTTCGGCATGGTCGCCGGGGTGAACGGGGCGTTCCTGACCGGAGATCTGTTCAATCTCTATGTCTGGTTCGAGGTGATGCTCATTACCTCACTCGGCCTGCTGGTGATTGGCCGCACGAAAGCGCAGATCGACGGCGCGATTAAATACGCGCTGCTGAACCTCCTCGGCACGGTCTTGTTCCTAATGGCCATCGGCTTGCTCTATGGGGCCGCCGGCACGTTGGCATTCGCAGACCTTGCGCGGGTCCTGCCAACGCTTGAGCCGACACCCGGCCTCGTTGGAGCAGCGATCCTGTTCTTGTGTGCCTTTGGCATTAAGGCTGGCGTCTTTCCACTGTTCTTCTGGCTTCCGGCCAGCTACCACACGGCACCGTTCACGATTTCCGCGATCTTTGCAGGCCTCCTCACAAAGGTCGGCGTCTACGCGGCATTCCGCGTGTTCACTTTGCTTTTCACGGTCGACGAGTCTGGGATCCGCGAAATTGTCGCCGTTGTTGCAGCACTCACCATGGTGACCGGGGTGTTCGGAGCCGCAGTCCAGTGGAACATCCGCCGGATCCTGTCGTTCCACATCATCTCGCAGATTGGTTACATCCTGATGGGCCTTGCGATCGCCACACCTTTGGCCATCGCAGGTGCGGTGTTCTACATCGTTCACCACATCATTGTGAAAGCCAATTTGTTCCTGCTGGCCGGTGCCATTCGTCAGGCAAGCGGGACGGACGATCTGAAGAAATCTGGCGGCCTCCTGAAAAGCCACCCGTGGCTGGCGGTGCTCTTTCTAATTCCCGCCCTGTCGCTGGCAGGGTTGCCGCCGCTGTCGGGTTTCTGGGCCAAGTTCCTCGTCGTTGACGCCTCGTTTAAAGGCGACATGGCGTGGCTGGCAGCCGTTGCCCTGTTTACCGGTCTGTTGACGCTCTACTCCATGACAAAGATCTGGATGGAAGCGTTCTGGAAAGCACCGGGCATCGAGCGTTCTCAAACGCGTCCGGTCCCTGTCCTGATGGTCGCTCCAATCGCCGTTCTGGGTGCGATTACGCTCACAATTGGCTTTTACGCCGAACCGTTCGTTCAGTTCGCGGAGAAAGCCTCCATCACACTCACGCAACCGGATGTCTACATCGCCGCCTTCTTCGGTGAAGAGACCCAGGTTGGTGAAGCTGCTCTTGAAAGGATCGACCAGTGATTAGCCTTCTAAAGCGTTTGGGCGCCTTCGGCCTTCTGTGCGGCGTCTTTATCATCGAGCTGGTAAAAGCCTCAGTGGACGTGACGGTCGCCGTCTTGTCCAACAAGCAGAAACTAAAGCCAGCCATTGTTGCGGTCCCGCTCGACCTGCGGACAGACATGGGGATTACCACCCTTGCAAACATCGTGAGCCTGACGCCGGGAACCACCTCGCTGCACATCTCAGATGATCGCAAGACGCTCTATGTCCATGTCTTGGACCGGGAAAGCGACGAGGATGTGATCCGTTCCATCAAAGACACATTTGAAACCCGCGTTCGCGCCGTCGAGGGACCGGCTCCCCGCGAAACTGTAGCCAAGAAAGGAGCCGTCGCATGAGCACTGAAAGCATTCTGGGTATTTCTGAGACCCTCAACACGGTTCTGGTACTGTTAATCATCGGCGCTTTCGCGCTCACAGCCCTGCGCTTGATGAAGGGCCCGAGTTATGCGGACCGGTTTGTCGCCATTGATATGCTGACGGGTCTGGCCGTGGCCGCCTGTGCCTTGACCGCGCTGACAACCGGCCGGTCCGAATTCCTCGATGTGGCATTTGCGCTGGCCCTGATCGCTTTTGTCGCAACGGCAGCATTTGCAGCTTTCCTGGAACGCAAGGTCGCTGTCACTGATGGCCGCTTCCGGGACAACGGCAAACAAAAAGCTAACAAAGCCGCGCAACAGGAGGCATCGTGATGGTTGATCTTATTGCCCTTTTGGTGAAATTCGTTGGCGTTGGCTTCTTGCTGATCGCAACGATCGGATTGCTACGCTTTGACGATCCTTTCCAGCGGATGCACGCCGCAACGAAAGCAGGCACGCTGGGTGCTGGTTTGGTCCTGATCGGGACCATGCTCAGCAAATCCAGCTTGGATTCAACGATGATGGGCGGCATGACCCTTTTGTTCCTGATCCTGACGATTCCAGTCGCAAGTCATTTGCTGGCACGGGCGGCGTACCTGTCAGGCGCTGAGCTGGCCGGGATCGGAGATGCGGACAATGCCTTGCGTGACGTTTTGAAAAGGCCAGACCAGCCGATTGAAAAGCAGGCTGAACGCTTGGATCTGCAAGGCATGGCGGCTGAGGCAGACATTGCAACAGAAGTGCCGTTGTCAGCGGATCCTGTGCTCTGCGATGCAGAAAAATCGGGTTTCGTATCCCTCAAGGATGTTGTTGCGCCTGAGCGCGTCCGCTTTGCAGCGGTTGGCGATGCCGCGCCGAAACTCGCGCGCCGCGCGGCAGAATTTGCGGCACGCACTGACCTTCCGCTCATCGCTGTTGTCGCTGTCGACACTGGATATGTGGATGCAACCGACAACAGCACCGAGACGATGCGGCTGATCCGCGACAAGGTCGGTCATTGGCTGCCTGATCTGCGCTCGCTCTCAGACGATCTCGGCGTTTCAGTGGAGCTCGTCTACGAGGAAGGTGATGCGGCTGCATCAATGGCCGGTGTCGGCGACGTGCGTGAGTTTCTGGTTCTGCCGACGGACGGATGGGCGGACCATGGTGTCGGCGTTGCAACCCCGCATGCCACCAAGCAACCCGACGGATTGCTGCGTGTTGCCAGCATGCACCCCGGCCCGACGCTCTACGCGGTCGATGTCCCCAGAGCCGGTCCCGTCACTGTGTTGTTCGATGGGTCTTATGATGTCTGGCGTGCACTTGATCTGGCGCTCGTAGAACGGCTTTGGACAGCGACAGAACTCCGGGTGTTTGGGTATGTTGATGCGGCCAGCCGGGCCGAAATTGAGCAACGTGCCGCCGATGCCAATACACCGGTTGTCTTCGCAGACCCGGAGCTGACTGCACCGGAGGATGCCTTGTTGCCAGAACAAATGGTCTCTGATGCTGTCGCGGTGATCCTTCCGGACCTGCCACGACCTTTGCGGACCCGCTGGTACGGAACCTTCTGGCAAGACAAGATCTCGCCAAATTGGCGGGGCGACGTTCTGGTTTGGACCTAGCCCAAGGCTGTCCTTGCTATTAGGATGGCAACCGTTCTTGAAAAACATCAAGGGGATGGCGGCAGCGCCATCCCCGTTCTTTAGCTGGGCCCCATATGCGATCTGACGCACCTTCGGAAAACCAAAAGAAAACCGGCATAGCCGGACCGGGTGCAAAAAAGCTGAGATCCTGGCCGTTGGTTTGGCGGCTACCGGTGGCTATGGCTTCGGTGGTTATGCTGTTTGCGGTTGTTCTGACCATTTTTGGTTTGCAAGAGCTGGAACGCAGAGAAGCCCAGCTCCGCATCGAAGTTGGCGGGGCATTTCTCGACACCTTGGCCGGGCTGATCACACCAGTGATTGTCACCGGTGGTCCGTTATCGGAACTTGAAGGCTTGCTGTCGGCATCTGCCCGGTTCAAACCCTCCTTGCGCAACGAAGCTGTTGCCGTTTGTTGCCTGGCGGACGGCTCCATTTTAATCACGTCCTCTTACCCGGAGGGTCCCGCAAATGGCGCCAAACCGCGAACAACCGAGCTTGCACTTGAAGACTGGCTCAACGCCAATCGCAGTCTGCCGCCAAACGAAGCCGCAATCCAAATTGTCGATGAGACAAACAAACAACTGATCGTACAGTCTTTTCCCGGAGGCGATGGCTCAACGATCTTGCTTGGTGCGGCCTTTGATCTCGAATGGCAACGCGCGGAGCAAGAAGAACGGCGCCGTGTCGCTCTTGCCGTGGATGTCGCGTTTTCTGTCCTCGCGGCGATCCTGACGTTTTTTATCGCGCAATACAGCCTGCGCCCCATTGATGATCTCACCAAGGCTCTCGACGACGATTCCTACGATGCAAATACTGAGGTTGATCCAGTATCCGCGAACACGGAAATCGGCCGTCTGCAAAATGCACTGAGAATCCGGGCCGAGCTTCAGGCACGAGCTGACGCGATCGCAAGAACTGAAAACAAACATGCGCGGGAGGCAACGCTGGCTCGCCTTGCAGCAGGGCTCGCGCATGAGGTGCGCAATCCGCTTGCCGGGATGAGCGCGGCCACATCGACACTGCGCCGGTTCGGAGATGACAAAGCTGTACGGGAACAGACGATTGACCTGATTGACCGGGGCCTGCAAAGCATTGATCATGTGGCGGCCAGCATGTTGTCGACCTACCGGCCACCGGAAGGCAACAGAGATCTCAAGCCCGACGATCTCAATGACTTGCGGACCTTGATCAACCCGAAAGTGCGCGCCAAACAGGTGGACTTGAGTTTTAAATCGGAGCTCGCGGAAACCTACCCTGCCAGCGCGGAAGCCGTGCGCCAGATCGTGCTCAACTTGCTCTTGAATGCCATAGACGCCACACCGGTTGGCGGTTCCGTTGCCTTTGAGTCCAAGCTGATCGAAGAGCAACTCACCATCAAGGTCTCCGACAGCGGCCCAGGTCTACCTGGAGAAGCCCTGAATGTCCTAACCGGCGGAACCACTCCGGAGAAGCCACAAACGCGGCGCCTCGGACTTTGGCTGGTTCACCAACTGATTGATGATGTGAATGGCCGGCTGGCGATTTCAACACGCCCGCAAAGCGGCACGGTAATCACCATCACCATTCCAAAACGCACCGACGAGGCGGATGATGTCTGAGCTGATTTTGCTGGTGGAAGACGATCCGGTCCTTGGACCCTCCTTGCAACAACGCCTTGTTCTGGAAGGATTTTCCGTCGTTCATGCCACCACACTGGCAGCCGCCCGCGAGTTTCTTGGCAAACGGGTTCCGAGCTTTGTTTTGTCGGATATCCGGTTGCCGGACGGGTCCGGTGCCGATTTGCTGCGGGAGGTGCTCAGCCAGCACGGAGCGGTGCCGATTGTCTATATGACAGCCTATGGTTCTGTCGATCAGGCCGTGGAACTGGTTCGCGATGGCGCCAGGGATTACCTCGCCAAACCCTTCAACCTGGATGAGCTTGTCAGCCGCATTCAGGAGCTTTTGCTTCGCCCGCTTGCGCCGCAACTGGATGATCCGTTTTCGACATTTGGCCTTTCAGCCTCCATGCGCGGCGTACGCTCGATGCTGGATCGCCTGGCGGGGATTGACTTGCCCGTTTTGCTGATTGGAGAAACCGGCACCGGCAAGGAAATCGCAGCGCGTTATCTGCACGCCAAGAACGCGGCACAATCGCGCGCCTTCGAGGCTGTGAACTGCGGGCAGCTGTCGCCAGAGCTGGCAGATTCGACGCTTTTCGGGCACGAGAAAGGCGCCTTTACCAGCGCACATGACCGGCGGATCGGGGTCTTGGAAAGCGTTGGCGAGGGGACGCTGCTTCTCGATGAAATCGGTGACACCGGCCCGGAACTTCAATTGAAGCTATTGCGCGTGTTGCAGGAGCGGCAGTTCAGGCGGCTGGGTGCATCACAGGATCTTGCTTTTAAAGGCCGGCTTGTTTGCGCAACGAACCGTGATCTGGAGGAAGCGGTCAAAGACGGCGTGTTCCGGGAAGATCTCCTGTTTCGCATCAACGTTGTGACGATCCGCATTCCGCCTTTGCGTGAGCGTCTGGAAGAAGTGGCACCGCTCATCACTGCCTTTGCCGCAAACGCTGCGCAGCGCATGGGAATTGCTCCAAAACCGGCCTCAGCTGCCGCAGTGTTAGCGGCAGAGCAGCATGATTGGCCGGGTAACGTCCGTGAACTCCGGAACCGTGTAGAACGCGCCGTCGCACTCGCGGGCGGCGCTGAGCTGACGCCATTCGATTTGTTTCCGGAAAACACAGCTCACAACCTCCAGCCTGCAGCCCAGACATCCGGCGGCCCAAAATCTGGCCTACCACATAGTTCTATTGGGTTCCCCTCGTTGGCTGAGGTCCGGGATCAGGCAGAGCGCACCCACATTTTGCGGGCCCTTGATGAAACAGACGGCCGGTTGCAGGACGCCGCCAAGCTTTTGGATATCTCACGCACAACCTTATGGGAACGCATGCGCCGCCACGGCATCGACAGATCGACAGACAGTTAGTTCAGGATTTCACAGCTCAATGCGTGCCAGAAATTTCCAGGACACACTTTCGTTCTTCGGATACTGAGTGAGAGAAAACGGCGCGGCGTACTCACCTCAGGGCAAGAAATGCGCAAACGTTTTGCACAACGCTGAACTGGCTGCCATGCGTAATAAGTCTTGGATTTGTGAGATGGCGCACCGGGGAGGATTCGAACCCCCGACCCCCAGATTCGTAGTCTGGTGCTCTATCCAGCTGAGCTACCGGTGCTTAAGAACTAAGCCTGTAAGATCATGAAGCGATCTGCTTTATGGCTGTTCGGTCTGCAGGGCGCTGTGTGCCCCGGACAGGGCGCTTATCTACTGCGGACTGGCGGGGGATGCAAGCGCCTTTTTGAACTTTTTTTGAAAGTCACACCAAGTTGTCTCTTCGCCCGCAGTTTTCCGGGAAACCGGGCTCCAACTCTGCACAAGTACTGCATGAACGCTGCGCTTCATGTTGGCTTATGCCGGTTGTCGAGCGGTTTGGCCGCGCTCAAGCTGCCCTGTCAGGCAATTGTATCTTGAAACACGTTCCCGGCTGATCACAGTCCAGTTCGATCACGCCGCCATGAGCCTTGAGCAGCTCGGCAACGATAGCAAGTCCCAGGCCGACACCGCCTGCTTTCGCGCCGCTGTGAAACGCCTTGAAGAGGCCTTTCTGCGTGTTTCCTGGAATACCTGGGCCAGTGTCGTGAACTTCGATATGAACGCAATTCGCCCGTCGCTCAGCTGAAAGACTGATTCGGCGAACCAGCGTCCCGTCCCGTTCCGCTTCAAGTGCCTGCACCGCATTCCGCGTCAGGTTCAAAAGGACACGAAAGATCTGTTCGGGATCCGCATCGACTTCTAGTGCTTCACCAATCCGGTTTTCGAACTGAATGGTGTCATGGTCGAAGAGCCCCAGGACATCAGCAACATCCTCCCCCACCCGCCGGAGCGCGATGAGTCTGCGTTGCGGGGCGCGTTCCTGGGCCTTGCCATAGGCCATGACCGCCTGCGTGTACCCGACCGCTCGATCGAGTGTTGCCAGGATCTTCGGTGCCAACCGGTTGACCGTAGGGTCGGGCACATGCTCCAGCCGCTCCAAAAAAAGCTGAGCGGATGCCAGCAAATTGCGCAAATCGTGGTTGATCTTGGAAACGGCCAATCCGAGATCGGCCAAACGCTGTTTTTGGTGCAACGCGCGCGAGAGCGCCTCTTCCATGGCTGCTAGACGGACTTCCGCATCGCCAAGCTCATCGCGCCGCCCGGACACTTTTATAATCCGGGATCCATCTTCCGGGTTTTCGGCAAACTGTTCCATAGAGCGTGTCAGCCGGCGCAACGGGCGGATGAAAATCGCGCGCAGAGTAATATAGACCAACGCGGCGGTTATCCCGGAGATCACCAGAGACAGCGCCAGAATGCGGCCAGAAAACGCCAGCATGTCCTGTTGAAGAAGCGCAACCGGAAAAACAACGTCAACACGTTCAGTATGGCCCATCTGACCTGCTGCGATAGCCCGCATTACACCGTCCCCGCGGTAGGTCAGAATTGCAAAGCTTCCGAGGATCGAGGTCAACGGCGTGACTTCCGCCATGTCCACCACGAAATCGACCTGCGTCGGCACATTGCTCATCGCGATCAACCGGCGCTGCGCACCTTGATCCAGCGCGATGGCCACAGCACCCGTTGTTCTCAGAAGTTCTTCCTGCAATCGCGGCGCAAGCGTATTGGTTTCAGCAAGGACCGATGCGGCAACACCTGCCGTTGTCAGCCGGTCCATCAACCACGTGTTTCTGAAATTCGCGATGGACGGCACATAAATGAGCACCTCCGCAATCATGACGAACACGATGGTCAAAAGAAGAAGTTTGCTCGACAGGCCACCAAAACGATGCCGACCAAATCCTAGATCAAGTTCCGGACGTCCGCCCGGGCCCAATCCGCTTGCATCGGGTGTTGCAGTCCTCTGTGGGGTGCCCTCATGCTTCATGACAGCTCCGTCCAACGATCACGGCAAGAGCCCATTCAGCCCAATACATCTTATCCAAACTTGCGCAAGATACCGATTCCAAAACGTAACCAACCACTTTTCGGCATGTCAGCATAGTACGAAATTGCTGCACGGCGCACCAATTCGCCTAATGTTGGGTATGGAGCAATGAAGCCTGCGAGGTCTTTCATCTTCAGTTTCTTCGACAACGCCAGTGACAACAGGTTGATGATTTCGCCAGCCTGCGCCCCTACAATCTGCGCGCCGAGAAGCCTACCGCCGGGGCCCGCAATCAGTTTCAGGCGCCCCGTGGTTGCCCCCTCAGCCTGAGCCCGGTCGTTGCCTGAATAGTCTGCCGTCAAAACCTTGACCTTGTCGCCGTAGCGCTTGCGTGCTGCGGCTTCGCTGAGGCCGACATGCCCCAATTCCGGCGACGTGTATGTGACCCAAGGCACCTGTTCGTTGTCCATGGAAACCGGCAGCCGGAACAAAATGGAACGGATCACCAGCCCGGCCTGATACCCTGCAACATGGGTAAACTGAAGTCCGCCGGCGATATCCCCGATCGCGTAGATTTTGCGATTGGAGGTCCGAAGCCCCTTGTCGACCGTGATACCTTTTTTTGAGAAATCGACGCCCGCCGCCTCCAGCCCCAAACTGTCCACATTGGGTGCACGGCCCGTCGCAACCAGCAAGTGACTGATCGTTTGAGTAACAGTATCTCCGGCTTCGTTGCGCGCTGTCACGGTGATCCCGTCACCCGTTTTTGCGACCTTCTCGACGGCCGTTTTCTGGAGAATTTCGATCCCCTCGTCTTTTAAGGCCTGCAGGACGATACCTGCCAATTCCGGATCGTCTTTTCCGAGCGCCGTCTGAGCTTCAAACACCGTCACCTTCGCTCCAAGACGGCGATGCGCCTGTGCCATTTCCAAGCCAATCGGGCCACCACCAATAATGCCGAGGTGTTCAGGTGTTTCTCTCAGATCAAACAGGGTTTCATTGATCAGATACGGCACTTCATCCAATCCGGGGATTGGAGGAACGAGAGCTGAAGACCCCGCCGCGATTACAAAGCGCCTTGCCTTGATCTCATGGTCACCGGCTAAAACACAGTCCGGGTTCGTGAACTGTCCATGCTCCCGCAACACGGTGACGCCAAGCCCTTCAAACCGCTCTTGAGAATCATGCGGCTCGATTGCCGCAATTACGCTTTTGACGTGATCATTTGCTTCAGAAAAGCTGATATCAGCTGCGCTGGCGTGAATGCCAAACGCCGCGCCTCCCTGCGCATGTTTTGCGGCTTTACCCGCCGCCAAAAGAGCTTTTGATGGAACGCACCCGTAATTCAGGCAATCTCCGCCCATTTTGCCCTTTTCGATCAGAACCACGTCCACGCCGAAAGCAGCGGCAGCGGCGGCGACAGACAAGCCACCCGATCCTGCGCCGATCACGCAAATGTCTGGGGTCAGCAGTTTCGCCATGCACGGCTCCTGTCATGTTGGCATTGGAGGGGCAGTTTTTTGATTATCGGGAGCGCAAACGCTTCAAGACGACGGGGATCAGACTCGCGATACCAAGGGCAAAGAATGCTGCAATCAACTGCGGTGTAACAAGCGCCGAGATTTCAACTGAGCAAGTTCCAGCGGACGCGCAGCCAGGATTTGCCGCTTCCTGGGCCGCAATAACGCTGTCGAGACCGGACCCGATGAAAGCAAAAGCGAATGTGCCGGGAATGATGCCGACAAATGTGGCAAGCGCATACGACGGTAAAGGCATCTGAAAAACAGCAGGTGCAATGTTCACCAGCCAGAAGGGAAAAATTGGCGTCAGGCGGAGGAAGAGGAGATAGTTGAAGGCGTCTTGCCGGAACCCTTCGGACAACCGTGTCAGGAAGGGACCTGCCCGTTTCGTCAGCACATCCCCGATTGAGGAACGAGCAATCAGGAACACTGCTGTTGCGCCCAATGTCGCACCAAAAACCGTTGCCAGGCCGCCGATCACCCAGCCGAGCAGAAAACCGCCCGCAATCGTGAAAAGCGAGGCGCCCGGGAACGACAGGGCGACAGTAGCGGCATAAAGAGCGATATAGCTCAGGACGGCCACTGCAAGATTGGCATCAACGAAGGTGATAAGCTGCTGCCGCTCCATGATCAGCGAAGAAAGCGTGAGATGTTTGTGCAGGCCTTGTGAAAACGCGAGTGCCATAAGGGACAACAAGACAACAAGTGGAGCCCATTTTTTCGCAATCGCTGAAAACGAGCGTCCGGCCACCGAATTCTCTTTTTTATCGTTTTCGTCGGATGCGTTCATTGCCTCCGCCTCATTGCCGCGCATTGGCCAATCACTCCATTATCCCTATTTCCGCCGCTTTTGATCGGTAAGTGTGCCGATGTCTTAAGTCAGGTGTACCTTAAACGGGATAAAAAGAAGTTGGTTTCACTGATAAGTGAGGCTGGCAGTGTTTTCGGTCACCTGTGTGTGATTGCCTGAGAAAGCGAGAATCTCGGCGACACAAGTTGACTCCAAACACCATGACGCTTATAAGCGCGCTCGATCGGGACATGCATTCGGACCCAAGGCTTTTTAGGAGCTGCGCTGGCTGAGCGCTTCGAGTGCTTCCTCCAAAGAATTTAAATGAACAAGGGCCGCGCTTAAGCCGCGCGGGGAAGAACAATGAAGCGTACGTATCAACCGAGCCGTCTTGTCCGCAAGCGTCGCCACGGCTTCCGCGCACGTATGGCCACCAAAAGCGGCCGTCAGGTGCTTGCTCGCCGTCGTGCGAAGGGCCGTAAGAGCCTCAGCGCCTAAGCGGCAACTGCTTGCAGCGCCGGATTGGCGGCGCATGCCAACAGCCAATCCGCAGCCATGAACACACTCAAAAAGCGCTCCGATTTCCTTGCGGTTGCCAAAGGCGGCCGTGTAGGTCGGCGCGCTTTTGTTGTTCAGGGCTTGCAACGCAGCGCCGAGGCAGCGCCGCGTATTGGCTATACAGTCACAAAAAAAACCGGCAATTCCGCTGTCCGCAGCCGCATCAAGCGGCGCTTGCGGGCAGCAGTTGCAGAGCTGGCATCAGCCGAAATTCCACAAAATGCCGATTTTGTGCTGGTCGCGCGTGAATCTGCACTGACTCTTCCCTTCCCAAATCTGGTTGCAGACCTTAAGTCTGGGCTAAACCAGGTGCTGGATCCGGCGACACCGCGTGGGCGCGGCAAGCCACGCAAGGGCAACCGGCAGAAATAGATGCATCACCGTACAGGTAACAGGGGTAAATCCAGTTGATTTCTGAAAACCGCAATACGATTCTCGCAATCGTTCTGTCCCTGATCGTTCTGCTGGCGTGGCAGTATTTTTATGCCGGTCCGCAATTGGAGCGCCAACAGGCGGCACTTCAGGCCCAACAGGAAGCAGAGACTGCTCAACAGGCTAATCCAGGTGGGGTAAACCCTGACGCGCCGACCCCATCTGTTGCCGGCTCAGGCGCGACTGTCGCGCCGTCTGCTACGGGCCTGCAGGGTTTTGCCTCACGCGACCAAGCCATTTCTGCGACACAACGGGTGATCATCGACACACCGCGTCTGGAAGGATCCATCAACCTGACAGGCGGGCGGCTCGATGACTTGCGGCTGAAGGACTATCACGAGACAGTCGACCGGAGCAGCCCGACCATCGTGCTGTTCTCCCCAACCGGTAGCCCGAACCCGTACTACAGCGACTACGGCTGGGTTGCTGATGCAGGTGCCAACATTACCCTGCCGGGACCGGATACTGTTTGGTCCGTCAACGGTTCGTCGAACCTCACGCCATCCACACCTTTGACCCTGTCCTGGGACAATGGCGAAGGCCTCGTGTTTAACCGCACGTTCTCTGTGGACGAGAACTACATGTTCGACGTCACACAATCGGTGACAAACAACTCTGGCGATGCGGTTACGCTTTACCCATACGGGTTGATCGCACGTAAAGGCATCCCTGAAACAACCGGCATCTGGATCCTTCACGAAGGTCTGCTTGGCGTCTTTGGTGAAGAAGGCCTCGTAGAAGTTGACTATTCCGATTTGGAAGAAGATGGTCCGGTTCGCCCGGCAGCAGTCGATCGCGGATGGCTTGGCATCACCGACAAATACTGGGCTGCGACCCTCATCCCGACACCTGGCCAGGAATTCCAGCCTGGCTTCAGCTACGCCGCGCAGAGCGGAAACTTTCAGGCCGATTACCTCGGCAATGCGGTTGTCGTCCCTGCCGGCGGTGTCGGTGAAACCAGCTCGTACCTTTTTGCCGGTGCCAAGGAGACCAATCTCCTCGACGCTTATGAGGCGTCCCTCAGCATTGAGCGTTTTGAGCTGCTGATCGACTGGGGCTGGTTCTACTTCCTGACCAAGCCGATGTTCTACGCCATCGACTTCCTTTTCCATTACTTCGGAAACTTTGGCGTCGCGATCCTACTCGTCACCGTCATCATCAAACTGTTCTTCTTCCCGCTGGCAAACAAATCCTATGTCAGCATGAGTAAGATGAAGCTTGTGCAGCCCCAGATGACGGAGATCCGCGAGAAGTATGGGGATGACCGGCAAAAACAGCAGCAAGCGCTGATGGAGCTGTATAAGAAGGAAAAGATCAATCCGCTGGCCGGCTGTTTGCCGATCCTGATCCAGATCCCGGTATTCTTTGCACTCTACAAGGTGTTGTTCGTTACCATCGAAATGCGTCACGCGCCCTTCTTTGGCTGGATCCAGGATCTCAGTGCCCCGGATCCGACATCCTTGTTCAATCTGTTCGGCCTGATTCCATGGGATCCGCCACAGCTGCTGATGCTCGGCGTATGGCCGCTCATCATGGGCATCACCATGTTTGTCCAGATGAAAATGAACCCTGCTCCGCCAGACCCGACACAGCAGATGATCTTCACCTGGATGCCTGTGGTCTTCACCTTCATGCTGGCATCGTTCCCGGCAGGTCTCGTGATCTACTGGGCTTGGAACAACTCGCTTTCGATTGCTCAGCAATGGGTGATCATGAGCCGCCAAGGCGTCAAGGTGGAGTTGTGGGACAATATCGGCTCCATGTTCAAACGAAAGAAACCGGCAGCCGACGACAAGAGCTGACAAACCCGGAAAATCGATATATAGACCGAAGGCCTCGCAATCTGGCGGGGCCTTTTCCAATCTCGGAGTGTCCAGTCAATGAACCACTAAGACAAAGACCAGTTCCGCAAGGCGAAGCCGCTGACCGGTTGGTCGACCGCGTTTTCAATGACGCGCCCAACTTCCCTTGTTTCTTTGTTTTGGAGGTCCCATGCACGGCCCAATCCCTGACCACACCTATCCATTCAACGGTGAGCCGCATACGGTTTTTCTGAAGAATGTCATTACCCGACCGAACATCGAGGTCGGCGACTACACCTATTATCACGACGACACACACGCGGCGGAATTTGAAACCCGCAACGTGCGCTATCACTTTGACTTCGTCGGCGATAAACTCAGGATCGGACGGTTTTGCGCACTCGCATCAGGCACAACGTTCATTATGAACGGCGCAAACCACGCCATGACCGGATTTTCGACCTACCCGTTCAATATCTTTGGAAACGGTTGGGAAGAAGGGTTCGATCCAGCGACGATCTTTGACCATTTGCGCGGCGACACACTTGTGCAGCATGATATTTGGTTCGGAACCAACTCCGTGATCATGCCCGGCGTTACCATTTGCTCCGGTGCAATCATTGGCGCCCATGCTGTCGTTGCGTCGGACATCCCTCCATTTGCGATCGCTGTCGGCAATCCGGCCCGGGTCATCAAGATGCGCTTTGACGAGCGAACGATCGACCGTCTCCTGGATATTGCGTGGTGGGATTGGCCGGTTGAGAAAATCTCCCGGAACCTTTCGGCAATCAGAGCATCGGATATCGAAGCGTTGGAAACTGCAGCCCTGGAACCTGCGAACATGCTCGACGCAACTGCACAGGCAGGTTAGAAGGCAACTCATGAGTGACAATGAAACCTATACCGAGGAAGACCTGGAAGCCGGGCGGCTAATGTTTGCCCGGCCATGGGATTTTCTGACCAGCGTGACCGATATGGCAAATTTGCCGCCTGCCGCCGGCACGGAAATCGCCTTTGCTGGACGGTCGAATGTCGGCAAATCCAGCCTGATCAATGCGCTGACTGGGCGAAAAGGGCTTGCCCGGACGTCGTCCACCCCGGGCCGGACACAGATGCTGAACTTCTTTGTCGCGCCGGAGACACCGCTCACGATCGTCGACATGCCCGGCTACGGATATGCGCAGGCCCCGAAGGAGCTGGTCGAGGCCTGGACAAATCTCGTGTTCTCCTATCTTCGTGGCCGCCCGAACCTTCGGCGCGTAATCCTGTTGATCGACAGCCGTCACGGGATCAAGAAGAACGATCTTGAGGCGATGGAGCTGCTTGATAAGGCTGCGGTTGTCTATCAGGTCGTGTTGACCAAGGCCGACAAAATCAAGCCACCGGCCTTGGTGCGCCTGATCGATGAAACCAAGGCTGCACTGGCAAAACGGGTGGCAGCCCATCCTGAGATTATCGCAACGTCCTCGGAGAAAAATAAGGGCGTAGATGAGCTCCGGGCAGAACTGTGCAACCTCGCCACTCAATAGACCTCCAGGGCATCATTGATTGTGAGATCTCGCCAAACCCGGTATAGCAAAGCTCTTTCGCTTTCATGGACTTCTGCCGACTAAACTGAAGAGAATCGTTTCTTTATGACCGCACCTGAAACTTCGAGCCGCGCGCACATTATCTCGCAAGCTTTGCCCTACATGCAGCGCTATGACGACAAGACTGTTGTCGTGAAGTATGGCGGCCATGCCATGGGCGATACGGATCTCGGTCAGGCATTCGCTCGAGACATCACTTTGTTGCGCCAAAGCGGCGTCAATCCTGTGGTGGTCCACGGCGGAGGTCCGCAAATCGGTAAGATGCTCGAACGGCTGAACATCGTCAGCGAGTTCAAGGGCGGACTCCGGGTCACGGACAAGGCAACGGTAGAAGTCGTCGAAATGGTCCTTGCCGGTGCGATCAACAAGGAGATCGTGCAGCTGATCAACGCCGAAGGCGGCCGTGCGGTCGGCCTTTGCGGCAAGGACGGCAATCTGATCAAGGCGCGCAAGTTGAAGCGAACGGTGGTCGACCCAAACAGCAACATTGAAAGCGTTCTGGATCTCGGGTTTGTCGGAGAACCGGCAGAAGTTGACCCGACGGTTCTCAAACTCGTTCTCAAAGAAGACATCATCCCTGTCGTTGCACCGGTTGCTCCGGGCGATGACAGCGAGACGTACAACATCAACGCCGACACATGTGCCGGCGCAATTGCCGGTTCCCTGAATGCCAAACGCTTGTTGTTCCTGACTGATGTTCCAGGTGTTCTCGACAAGGATGGTCAACTGATCAAGCAGCTGACCGTTGCAAAAGCGCGGGAATTGATGGCAGACGGAACGATTTCCGGCGGCATGATCCCAAAAGTCGAGACTTGCATTGATGCGCTGGAACGCGGTGTTGAGGGCGTCGTTATCCTGAATGGCAAGGTGCCGCATGCGGTTCTCTTGGAGCTCTTCACCGATGGCGGCGCCGGGACGCTGATACGCCCGTGACCGACAACTCCTTTCTTCCGACCGAAGGCCGGCATGCGCACCGGCAAGACCTGCGCGTATTCCAGGGCGTTGAAGCGTGGGTCTTCGATCTCGACAACACACTCTATCCGCATGAGTCAGACCTCTTTCCGCAGATCAATGACCAGATCTCCAAGTATGTGCAGAAAATTCTGGATCTTGGGCGGGACGAAGCCATGGTGCACCAGAAGGCGCTGTACCATGAATACGGCACCACGTTGCGCGGGCTGATGACCACCCACAACATCGACCCGGACGACTACCTCGCCTTCGTCCATGACATCGACTATTCGAACCTCGCACCCGACCCCGATTTGGGCACCGCGATCGAAGCCCTACCAGGCAAAAAATTCATCTTCACGAATGGTGATCGTCCGCATGCCGAACGCACTGCGGAAGCACTCGGCATTTCGAACCATTTCGAAGACATTTTCGATATCGTATCCGCAGAGCTAATTCCAAAGCCCAACCGTGAGACATATGAGATGTTCCTGTCACGAACAGGCGTTGCTCCGGCACGCGCTGCCATGTTCGAGGACCTCGCCAAGAACCTCTCTGTTCCGCACCATCTCGGCATGCGCACTACGCTGATTGTTCCGAGAGGATCTCGCGAAGTCTTGCAGGAGAACCTCGATCTGGAAGCTGATCCCTACCCGCATGTCGATTTTGTAACCGAGGACCTGGCGGGATTTTTGAAAGCCGTCAAAGGATCGCTGGCTTAAGAAGCGCGTATCTCTTAGATTGAGAAAAACTCAATCTGGTTCGGTCATCAATGGCGTCTCTTCGCGCACTTAACGCTTTTGCCCTGCTTGCCCGTCACGGACGGGCAGCGCTGGCGGCTGAAAAACTGGGCGTGTCCCCCTCCGCCTTGTCGCATCTGATGCGCAAGCTGGAAAGTGAACTCGGCGCAACACTGGTCAACCGGGATGGCCGCGGCTTGACCTTGACCGAGGAAGGTCAACGGCTCGCACTCAGTCTCGGCGATGCGTTTGATAGAATTGATGAGGCCGTTGACAGCTTCAAGCGGCGTGGCCGCACGGAGTTGCGCATTAGCACCGTGTCGACCTTTGCCACACGGTGGTTGATCCCTCGCCTCCCGCAGTTTCAATCCAACCAGCCGGATGTAGAACTTCTGCTGTCGACATCCACGCGGATGGTTGATCTGGATCGTGAGAATTATGACTGCGCTATCCGCCTCGGGACGGGCAACTGGCCAAGCGTCGAAAGCCATCTCCTTTGGAAGGAGCATTTGGTTGTCGCCATGGCGCCCGGTTTGTTGGCTGGCAAGGACCCTAAGGACCCATCCGTCCTGACCGAACTGCCCCTGCTACATAGCGCGTCCCGCCGCAATGACTGGAGCCAGTGGCTAAACGCGGCCGGCCTAGATCATCCAGATACGAAATCAGGAACCCTGCTGCAGAGCCGGGACCTTGCCATCCAGGCAGCAATTGCCGGTATGGGCGCAATTGCTATCGACCGGCGGTTCGTCTCACAGGAACTGGACGCTGGCCATCTCATTTGCCCGGACTGGACCGTATTGGAGCTAGAGACCGGATACTGGTTTGTCCGCTCCCCGGCACGGACCCTGAGTCGCCCTGTCTCAGCCTTTCGTGACTGGCTCCAGGACGCCGCGTGATCCGCTCAGCTCCAAAGGATAATGCCCAACACAGCCAGCACAATAAGGATACAGCCCGCGATCTCTGATCGTGCAATTGTTTCCTTAAACACAAGCCAAGACGCTAGGAACGTGAACACCAGCTCGATCTGTGCCAGCGCCCGGACATAGGCAACGTTCTGCAAGGTCATGGCCGTAAACCACCCGATCGAGCCGGCCACACCGGTCGCTCCCGCCCAGATGGCAACGCGCCAAGCGGCTAGACTGGCTGTCAGTTGCTCGGGTTCCCGGAAGATCATCCAAACAATCATGACTATGGTCTGGAAAAGCGTCGCGTAGGCCAGCGCAAAACCGGCTTGCATCGGAACACCAGTGCCCTCCAGGGACAAAGATGCGACACGATAAGCAGCAGCAGACGCGCCAAACATGGCAGCCGAGCCCAAGCCGATCAAGGCAGGCCTGCTCATCAAAGATTGCCGGACGACCGAAGCACTCAATGACGTCCGGGCGAGTGAAATGACGATCACGCCCGCAATACCAATCAAAATGCAGAAACCGGTCGCCCAGGAGATTTGCTCGCCCAAAAGCAGGAAACCAAAAAGCGCTGCCTGGATCGGTTCCGTTTTCGAATAAGCCGTGCCGACTGTAAAATTCCGGAAGGAAAACAGATAGACAAGCAGGAACGTACCGAAGATCTGAGCCAACCCTCCCAAGGCCCCCGCGATCAGGAATACGGAGTTGATTTCCGGAAACGCAAAACCGAACCCGGTATGCAAGACCGCGACATAAAGACAGGCAAATGGAAACCCGTATCCAAACCGGACAAAAGTCGCACCTGTGCTGCCGAGCTGGCCTTTCAAGTGTTTCTGAACCGCGGAGCGCAGATTCTGGCAAAATGCGGCAAAGAGTGTAATCGGGATCCAGAGTTCCATCAGAGCATCAGTCTAATTGTTGATATGAACTCACTCTACAGCCTACGGAAAACCGGAATAATTATTGTTTTGAACGCCCTTCTATGAGTTTCTTTCAACTATAGCGGTGATTCTGAGATCAAGGAGAGAAAGTGTTTCCCGTCCAAGCGCCATTTGTTTGCCGTTTGCCGACCCGTTCTGGTCGCAGCCGCGCTTGACACCTGACGGTGCGGAGGCTTAGGTCCGCGCTGAAATCCTCAGTTCCGGAGACTTGCTTCCAGATGACACACGACCTAGCAGCCCTTTCGAAAATCATTGACGCGGCGTTCGAAGACAGTGCCTCGATCGACATCCACACGACCGGCGACGTTCGTAATGCTGTTGAGACCACGCTGAACCTTCTCGATCGTGGGCAATTGCGGGTTGCTGAGAAGAAAGACGGCGACTGGGTTGTCAACCAGTGGGCCAAGAAAGCGGTTCTGCTGTCGTTCCGTCTCAACCCGATGGATGTAATCAAGGGCGGTCCGGGCGATGCGACCTGGTGGGACAAGGTGCCGTCCAAGTTTGACGGCTGGCGCGGTCTCGATTTTGAAGACGCTGGCTTCCGGGCTGTGCCGAACTGCACCGTCCGCCGCTCCGCCTTCATCGGCAAAGGCGTTGTGCTAATGCCGTCGTTCGTCAACCTCGGCGCATATGTCGACGAGGGCACGATGGTGGATACCTGGGCAACTGTCGGCTCCTGTGCTCAAATCGGCAAGAACGTTCACCTGTCGGGCGGCGTTGGCATTGGCGGCGTCTTGGAGCCGCTTCAGGCCGGCCCTGTCATCATCGAAGACAACTGCTTCATCGGAGCCCGCTCAGAAGTGGTCGAGGGCTGCATTGTCCGCGAAGGCTCTGTCTTGGGTATGGGCGTTTTCATCGGCAAGTCGACAAAGATCGTCAACCGCATGACCGGTGAGATCACCTACGGCGAAGTCCCGCCGTATTCGGTCGTTGTTGCCGGCTCCATGCCCAGCGCAAACACCATGGGCAATGGTGAAGCTGCCCCGCACCTCTACTGCGCCGTTATCGTTAAGACGGTCGACGAAAAGACACGGTCCAAGACCGCGATCAACGAGCTGCTGCGCGACTAAACAGTAAAAGCTTGAGTTAAATTGGAAAACCCGCCGGTCTGCGGCGGGTTTTCTGCGTTTTGGCCGATTAACTCAAGCTGCCCAAAGACGTCCCGTCAGCTCGCCGATCACGAGCGACAAAAGAATGTCGAGGAATACGATTCCGATCGCCATGCTGACTGATGCCTGCAAGGCAATGCGTGCAATCAGGAATCGATACCACAGCACGACAATCAGGCAGGTGAAAGACAGCAGCACCATGATCCCGGACGGGATGATGCCGGTCAGATACAGCAGAGCGATAGCCAGATAGGGCATGGACGCCAGAATGCTCGTCCAATTGCGCACCACAATAAATGGCACGTATTGCCGTGAAATACCAATCGGCCCGGCGATGAGCGCCAGAATGAGGGGCAGTGTTACCCAATCGATGCCGAGGCTCATGAATTGAGCAAACCAGTAGGTGTCTGCGGGAAAGAGCTCTGCGACGATGACGTTTTCAGAAATCAGCAGTTTCTTTTCCGCCATGGCGCTGACCAGAAACACAGGCGCCAACAAAAAGATCACCTGAAACGATCGCCAGAAGCCCTGTAGGGACAAGTCGAAATAGGACATTCCCTGAGGGTCACTGCGCAAAAGAAGCCATGAGCCTTCCCACGCTGCCCGCAATTCATTGGTACTGATCAAATCCCGACGGCTCCGGCCTATTTCGAAAAGTAGCTGACCAGGAATCGATGATAGATTGCAGCCAGACGGTCAAGATCTTCCACTGCGACACATTCATCAACCTTGTGCATCGTTTGACCGACCAGACCAAACTCCACAACTGGACAGTAGTTCTTGATAAACCGGGCATCTGACGTCCCGCCGCCTGTCGATAGTTCCGGCGTCCGCCCTGTTTCCTCAGAGACGGCCTTGCTGAGCGCATCAATCAGCGTTTCATCTTTGGTCAGGAAAGATTCGCTGGCGTCTCTTTTAAACTCGATGTTCATTTTCAAGGAACCCAGGTTTACCGTTTCCAGCGTCTCCAGGATCCTCGCCTTCAGGCTGTCCAGTGTCCAAGTGTCATTGTACCGGATGTTGAACCGGAACTCTGACCGGGCCGGAATGACGTTGAATGCCGTGTTGCCGACATCGACCGTCACAATTTCCAAATTGGAGGGCTGAAACCGCTCATTGCCTTCGTCCAATTTTAGGTCGTTGAGTGCAGCCATCAGATTTGTCAGACCCGGGATCGGATTGTCCGCAAGATGCGGATAAGCTGCATGGCCCTGAACCCCGGTGACTGTGACAATGCCCGAGAGAGAGCCCCTGCGGCCTACCTTGATTGCGTCTCCAAGAGCTTCCGGATTGGTCGGCTCGCCGACGATGCAGGCGTCAAACCGATGGCCTTGCTTGTCAGCCCACTCCAGCAATTTGACCGTGCCATTGATTGCCGGTCCTTCCTCGTCACCCGTTATCAGGAACGAAATCGTACCGCCGAAATCCGTTCCATTGTGGTCAACGAACTCCAGCGCGGCGGCTGCAAAGGAGGCAATGCCTCCCTTCATATCAACAGCGCCGCGACCATAAAGCAGGCCACTATCGATTTCGCCCTCGAATGGTCCGTGCGTCCAATCCGCTTCAGAACCAGTTGGAACGACATCAGTGTGCCCCGCGAAAACAAAATGCGGGGCTCCAGATCCAGCAGAGGCAAAGAGGTTTTCAACATCCGGTGTGTCGTCGTCCTGAAAAACCACTCTATCCACGCGAAAACCGGCGTCTTTCAGAAGCGTCTCAAGCGCCGACAAAGCGCCACCTTCTTTCGGCGTGACAGACGGGCACCGGATCAAATCACGGGCGATGGCGGTGGCAGGCGACATGGACATGATGCGAACTTTTGTAGTGTTGGATGGCAGGCGGAATCAGCTTTTGCGCCAGTAACTGTTGGGCAAGGGGCCATGCTTGTTGGGTTCTGCGACACCCGGCGTAAAACCAACGATCAAGACCATCAGAATATTCAAACCGGGCACAAAGATCAGCAAAGCCCAGAATCCACTGAATCCCATATCCTGCAATCGCTTGATTACAAGCGCCAATTCGATCCACTGCAGAACAAAAAACAAGATCGGAAACAGCGGATTTGATTCCATGAATTGGGAAATCGCCACCGTCTCAGCCGTGAAATCGATCTCGGTCGAGCTCCACCACATATTCACTGAAATCGCGATAACGACCCACACAAGCGCAAAACACAGCCAATACGGCTCCCGCCCGATTCTCCCGATCGGGCTGAACAGGGCCCAGACGGGACCGGGGGAAATATTGGCGCTCGGAGCGTTGGTCATAGAAGTCCACTTGTTAAAATCGGATCTGGACAGGAGTTAGTCGCTTAAGACATCGGGATCAAGCTTCGTTCTAAGCGAAAGACGCATACCAACGCCGCACTGGTTTTTTCTGTCGCAACAAGTCAATAATACCGCTGCGTAATTTTTTGGCAGGCTTTTGCCGGTAGGAAGATTAACGCAACTACCCTCCAGTTCCATTTCCTGAGCGGGGCACCCATGATCAATGCATCAATAATAAAGAATCCCATCGCCTATTTCCTCATCGCACTCATTTCCATCCCACTTTTCATAACTCCGTCAAACGCCCAGGAAACGGCATCGGCACTTCCACCAGCACTCCAGCAAGAGTCGATGGAAAAGCTCGCGTCTGATCTCGATCCAGATCAAGTCAATGCGCTGGCTGATCTCGTTACCTTGCTGCAAGAAGGCGCTGACGCCAAGAATGCAAGTACTGACGCATCTGCCGAGGAGGGGAGCTTCATCGAGCAGTTGCAATCCGCAGTTGGCGCCTTCGGGGCCATGATCGCCGGCCATTTCCAAAACTTGCCTGCACTTGTTACAGGGATCGTGTCAGGGATCGCTGCCTTGTTCGCAGGCTCGGTCGCCGGACCGGTCCACATTCTCCTCGGCTCGATCGCTCTGCTCTTGGTCACGGGTTATGCAGCCGAGTTTCTTTTCAATCGCTTGGTCATCAAGAAACGAGAGCAAATCCAGTCCCAGGAGCCTGACTCCCTCTTCCAGACCATCAAGACTGTTTCCACGCGGGCTGGACTGGATCTTGGCGGACTGATCATTTTCGCGATTGTCGTGATGATTGTCGGCCGAATGGCGATCTTCGACCCTATAACCCGGTCCTTTGCGTTCCAGGCTGTGTTTTGGATTGTTCTGCTACCGAGGGCCATTGCGGCCTTATTGCGATTTGCGCTTGCGCCTCAACGCAGCGAATTGCGTTTGGTAAGTGCCAATGACACAACAGCAAAGTCGCTCTACCGCAGCTTTACGTCACTGTTCGCCTTTGTCGGCGTTTCGTTTTTCGTGCGCAATGTAATGCTGATGACCGGGGCAGATGTTGGCGAAACCTTTCGGTTTTTCATCGGCTTTGGTGTGAACGCCTGGCTGGTCGCTGTTCTCTGGAAATCGCGGCACGGCCTCACAAACATCATCCTGGGCGACGATGAAGAACCCACCAGCGGCCTGGAGCGCATGGCGCGGTTCTGGCCTTATTTCTCAATGGCGTTCATCGTCTTCAACTGGCTGCTCGTCCAGATCACAACCAGCATGGGCATTGATGCATTGACAGCGGGCCGGTCGCTCGGCGTCATTGCTCTTGTGGTCTTTGCCCCATTTCTCGACACGATGGTTCGCGGGATCGTGTCGCATATTGTTCCGCCGATGCAGGGCGAAGGCCCGGTTGCGGAGGCTGCGCACATGCAAACCCGGCACAGCTATGTCCGGATTGCCCGTGTCGCACTGCTTGCCTTCCTCATCCTGACCGTTGGCCGCATCTATGGCCTGAACCTGCTGGCTCTTGGGGGTGATGGGGGATCCGATGTTGCACGCAACAGCGTTATCTTCCTTCTGATATTAGCCGCCGGTTATCTGGCCTGGGAGATCACCAATCTCTGGGTAAGCCGCCAGCTGGCCAAGGATTCACCGCCACAAGCCGCTCAAGATGAGGAATCGGAAATGGGCGGTGCCGGCAAGTCCCGTCTGGCGACAATTTTGCCGCTTGTCCGGATCGTTCTTCAGGTCACGATTGTTACCCTCACCGTCCTGCTTGGGTTGAGTCAGCTTGGGGTTAACATCACACCGCTGCTTGCTGGTGCCGGCGTTGTCGGCCTGGCGGTCGGCTTTGGTGCGCAAACGCTTGTGAGCGATGTCGTTGCGGGCATTTTCTTCCTGATGGACGACGCATTCCGCATGGGTGAATTCATCAACACAGGCGGTGCTCAAGGCACGATTGAAAAAATCTCGATCCGGTCGATGCAGCTGCGCGGCACGAAGGGCGCCGTCCATGTCGTGCCTTATGGTCAGATTTCAAATCTCACCAATCTGTCGCGCGACTGGGTGATCATGAAGCTGAAGTTCACCATCCCGTTCGACACCGATCAGGAGAAGGTCCGCAAGATCTTCAAGAAAATTGGCCAAGAGATCATGGAGATGGACGAATACAAGGACGACATGCTTGCGCCATTCAAAGGTCAAGGTGTCGCCGATGTCGACGATGTTGGTATTGTGGTCCGGGGCAAATTCACAACCAAGCCAGGCAAACAGTTCGGTGTCCGCCGGGAAATCTACAAGCGTGTCCAGAAAGCGTTTGAAGAAAACGGTATCCAGTTTGCCCGCAAGGAGGTTCGGGTCCAGCTGCCGGAAAACACAAAACTCGATGGTAGCGAAAAGGAAGCCATTGCCGCAGCAGCGGCAGAGGCTGCCGCTCCTAAACCAGCTCCTTAGACTTAGTTTGAAAAGTAAGCCCTTCTGCGCATTGGCGGAAGGGCTGCCTCAAGCGTATCATCGAACCACAAACAATTGTTTCGTATGCTTTTGGGAGGAAGCTGAGACATGAGCGAACAAGAGTTGGCGTCAAATGAACTGCGCCCAATGCCGCAGGTCAACAAGATCACCGCCAATGATGTGATCGATGCCCTGGCCGCGGGTATGGCGGATTTCCGCCGGGCACCGGTCTACGGCATTACGATCGGAGCAATCTTCGCAGCAGGAGGGCTGTTTGTTGTCCTCAGCGCCGCGGCGCTCAAGATGAGCTACCTATCCTATCCCGCCGCGGCTGGGTTTGTACTCCTCGGGCCATTTGCAGCAGTTGGGCTTTACGAAGTCAGCCGGAGACTGCAATCGGGGGAAGAACTCTCTTGGTCCAAGATTTTGGGCACCATGTGGGCGCAAAAGGGCCGGGAACTCTCCTGGATGGCGTTTGTCGTACTCTTCATCCAGATTATGTGGATGTACCAAGTCCGGTTGCTGCTTGCGCTCTTTTTAGGCTTCAGGTCATTCGCTTCGTTTGAAGAATTTTTGACCGAGATTGTCTCGACGCCGGAAGGCCTGATGTTCCTGGCGGTTGGTCACGTGGTCGGCGCGATCCTGTCTCTGATCCTCTTTTCCCTGACAGTCATATCGTTTCCGCTTCTTCTCGAAGAGGACCGGGATTTCATCACAGCAATGATCACGAGCGTTCGTGCGGTTGTCACGTCTCCAGTGCCAATGATCGGTTGGGCGTTCGCCGTGACTGCCACCTTGATCGTCTCGATGGCACCCGGTTTCCTGGGATTGATCATCACACTGCCGATCCTCGGACACACAACATGGCACCTTTACAAAAAGTGCGTGGTGTTTCCTGAAAAAGCAGAGGCCGGCTAGCCGCGGTTGGTCGGCCTAGTCGGCGGGCGCTTCCTCTGACGCGATTTGCGCCTTGCGCGCCTGCCACTCTGCCAGGGAATCGATGTCGACTTGAGCGGGCCGGTAATCAACCCGGGTCAGATAAAGACCGTCAGCTGGAGCAACCGGTCCGCACGCTTTCCGATCCCGCGCCTCCAGAGCCTTGGTGATATCCCCCGGACCCCACCGCCCTTCACCAACGAGACGGAGGGTTCCCACCATTGACCGGACCTGATTGTGCAGAAAAGATCGGCTGGAACATTCGGCAATGACAAATTCGCCGTCCCGGTAAACTGAAAAATGCTCAAGCGTTTTTTCGGGGCTTTTTGCCTGACACCTTGAGTGACGGAAGGTTGTGAAATCGTGATGGCCAACGAACTCCTGCGCCGCCTCATGCATGGCATCGGCATCCAGCTCATGTTTCACATGCCAAGCCAATCCGAGCTGATGCGTTAACGGTTGCAGACGATTGTGAATTCGATAGCGGTAGGCACGCCGGATCGCAGAGAAGCGGGCATCAAATCCCACATGCATTTCTTCACAACCAAGGATGACAACCGGGTCGGGCTGGCAATGGAAATTCAGCGCGCCCATGACCGTTTTGGTTGGCCATTTCTTGGAGAGATCCGCGTGGCAGACCTGACCTGTTGCATGAACGCCTGTGTCCGTGCGCCCTGCCCCGCCAATGGTCACTGCTTCGCCGGAGAACGCCTTGATCGCCCGCTCGATCACCGTCTGCACAGACGGCGCATTTGCCTGCCGTTGCCATCCGGAAAACGGCCGGCCATCATACTCCACGGTCAGCTTGTATCGCGGCATCGGTCTTCTTATTCAAATTCTTCAAAGGGCGTGGCGAAGGTAACTTCGATCGGCAAGTTGTTCGACCCAGCTTCGGTCAAGGGTGCGGCCATAAAAGCCGCACCGGCATAGGGCCCATGAACTTTTTTCGCCAGCTCCGCATCAAAGCCAAATCTTGGGAAATAGCTCGGCGGACCGAGCACCAAAACCAGATCTTCCTGCAGCTCGCCGAGACGCTCCATCGACGATCCAATGAGCCGGGATCCGATCCCTTTGCGTTGCTCATCAGCTCGTATAGAGACTGGAGCAAGACAGGCAACCTGAACGGCTTGATTTGCCCCAATCGTGGTGTTCGTGACCCGGCTGAAGGCGATATGTCCAAGAATGGCGCCATCAGATGCTGCTGCCACCTGTTCCAGCACGAGCGCACCGCAATGACGTAGCTTGTGCACGAGGCGCGCTTCCATATCCGACGGATAGACGGACAGAAGAAGCGCCTCAACAGCCTTTTCATCCGCAGGTGTGAGTTCCCTGATGGTTATGCCGGAAGTGGTGCCGTCTTTGTTCATTGGTCGCTCCTGATGCAGCCTAGCTGACATGTGCTCCAACAGATAGGGCGGCGCCGCGCAAGAAATCTTCACCTGTCATCGGTTTCTTGCCTGCCCGCTGCACCTGATCGAGGCGCACCGCATTAGCGCCACAAGCCACAACCGGTGCCCCGTCAACAGCCAATACACTTCCGGGATCGCCATTGCCGTCTGCCAAGCTGCTGCGCAAAATCTTTACCCGTTCGGTTTTGCCGCCCAGCTCCATCTCGCACCAAGCGCCCGGAAACGGTGAAAGGCCACGGATGTGATTGTGTACGTTTTCAGCCGGCAAGGACCAATCGATCCGAGTTTCCTGTTTGGAGAGCTTCGCCGCATAAGTGACGCCCTCCTCGGATTGCGCCTGTTCGCCCAGCGCGCTCCGGGACAAGGCTGCGAGTGCCCGAACCATCAAGTCGCCACCGAGGCTCGACAATTGGTCATGCAATTCTCCGGCGGTCATATTTTCCGAGATTGCTACGGTCTCAGACATACAAACAGGACCTGTGTCCAGCCCTTCTTCCATCCGCATGACCTGAACCGCGGTCTCTTTGTCCCCGGCCAGGATCGCCCGATTGATCGGCGCCGCCCCCCGCCAGCGCGGCAGCATCGAAGCGTGCAAGTTCAGGCAGCTGTTTTCCGGAGCCTCCAGGATCGCCTTCGGTAACAACAGACCGTAGGCGACAACAACTGCAACATCGGCGTCAAGCGCAGCAAACTGAGCTTGGTCTTCCGGGCTTTTCAGGCTTGTGGGTGTGAAAACCGGGATGCCAAACGACTCCGCTGCCTCGTGGACGGGGGACTTCTTCAAATCCATTCCCCGCCCGGCCGGACGCGGCGGCTGTGAATAGCAAGCGACAACCTCATGGCCCTGCCCGACAATTTCCATCAGGGTTGGCACGGAGAAATCGGGGGTGCCCATAAAAACAACGCGAAGTGACATCTGCTTCCCAGTATCTGGAGGATTGAGTGCCTTTCGGCGTTGCTTAGAGTTGGCCGGCCAGTTTGGCCTGTTTCGCGAACTTCTTGACCACCCGATCGCGTTTCAGTTTGGACAGATAATCGATGAACAGCTTGCCGTTCAGGTGGTCGAGCTCGTGCTGGATACACGTTGCCAGCAATCCGTCGGCCTTAATCTCCTGTTCTGCACCTTCCCGGTCCATAAACTTGACGGCAACTTCAGCCGGACGCTCGACGTCTTCATAATAGTCCGGGATCGACAGGCACCCTTCCTGATAGACCGAAAGTTCATCACTGGACCAGATGATTTTCGGGTTGATGAAAACCATCGGCTCCTTGGGTGCATCCTCCTTGGCAACATCAAGAACGAATATCCGTTTCAAGATGCCGACCTGGCTGGCAGCAAGGCCAATACCGGGGGCGTCATACATGGTTTCCAGCATATCATCGGCCAAGGCGATGGTTTCAGCGTCGACCTTTTCAATTGGCGCGCACACTTCGCGGAGTACCGGGTCAGGAATGGTGATAATCGGGCGTTTTGTCATGCGCCTGACATAGGAAATCGCGGCATCCCGGTCAACGCGTAATTCCGCCAAGTGTGCCTGCTTGTTCAGCTTTGCTTTCCCTCTTGCCGGATGTTCTTTCCACCGAATCGTTCTATGTTTGTTTCATGAACGAGATCCTTTTTGAATTGAGCGGACGACCGGTCACAGTTATGGAAACAGCCGTTGGAGGCGGACTGTTTCTGCTTGCTCTGATTGTCTGGCTGGTTATGAAAACCATGCGAGAGATCCGTCTGCGCGCTGAAGCCGATACAGCCGCAACGGAACGTATTCACGAGCTGGAAAGCCACCTCTCGCAGTTGCTGAAATCTCAAGGCGAGATGACCGGCCGGATGCAGACCATGGCCGAGGTATTCGGCTCCCGTCAGTCGGACATGATGCGCGCTGTCAATGAGCGCCTCGACGGGATGGGACACAAGCTCGGGCTTTCCATGGCAGATACGAGCAAGCGCACCCAAGACGGACTGCGCCATCTGCATGAGCGGCTTGCTGTGATCGACCGGGCACAAGCGACCATTACCGACCTTTCCGGACAGGTCGGACAGCTGCAGGCGATCCTGTCCAACAAACAGACGCGGGGGGCATTCGGGCAAGGACGCATGGAAGCGATCATCCAGGATCAGTTGGCGCCGAGCGGCTACTCCTTCCAATCCACACTCTCGAACAACAGCAGACCTGATTGTCTCATTCACATGCCAAACGGCGCACCTCCGCTCGCCATCGACGCGAAGTTCCCGCTAGAGGCGTTCAATCTCATTCGGAATGCCGAAACGGACGAACAGCTCAAGTACGCGCAAGCACAGTTCCGGCGGGACTTCACAAAGCATATTCAGGACATCGGCGAAAAGTACCTGCTCCCTGGTGAGACCCAGGACACAGCGTTCCTGTTTGTGCCATCCGAAAGCGTCTTCGCAGAGCTTAATGAGCGGTTTGAAGACTTGATCCAGAAAGCACACCGCGCCCGAGTTGTGATCGTTTCTCCGTCGCTCTTGATGCTGTCGATCCAAGTGATTCAGGCCGTGTTGCGCGATGCGAAAATGCGTGAACAAGCGCATCTCATTCAAGCCGAAGTTGGCCACCTAATTGCAGATGTCGGCCGCTTGAACGACCGCGTTGGTAAGCTGCAGTCACACTTTGCCCAGGCCAACAAGGACATCGACCAGATCCTCATCTCGTCAGAAAAGATCGGCAAACGCAGCCGAAGGATCGAGGACCTGGAGCTTGGGGAAGTCTCTTCGAGCGCTGATACACAAGGTGATGATGCGCCTCAGCTGGCCTTAGCTCCCGACCGGTAGGGCTGCTCGCTATAGGACAGCGAGCCGCATCCTATCTCAGCCCAGGCGCCGCGCTTTCGTTATCGCGCCCCATTCCGTCGCCGCTATCCTAGCAACAGCCTTTTCAAGATCCTCATAGGCCACGGTCATCGTGTGGCCGTTGGCATGAAGCAGCTGGTTTGGAGCTGTGATGATCCCGACATGCCCCTTCCAAAATAAAAGATCGCCACGGACAAGTGACGATAAGTCATCGAAAGGTATTTCGGTCCCGGCTTCTGTTTCCTGCATATCACTGTCCCGCGGAAGCAGCATGCCGCCCGTTTGCGCCGCCAGTTGAACGAGCGCAGAACAATCCAGCCCCAAACTGGAGCGCCCGCCCCACAAATAAGGAGTTCCGAGGAGTGCTTCGGCACTTGTAACCCAATCGCCCTCGGTGTGATCCAAGGGAACCAGGTGCTTTGCGACAATGGCAGAGCCATCTGCCAAGAGAGCGTATTGCAAGCCTCGCGTTTCTGCTTCACTTACAACACTCACCAAAGACCCGACTGAAAGCAGGCCCAGCGGCGGCATCTTGAGCTCTGGCGCTGGATACCGAAATGTCCTCAGCGCTTTCACGCGGTGCGTTGGCTTTCCGGCCTTCTGAATGGCGTCAGAGGAAAACCAGCCCACATAACCATCGGTTTCCAACTGGCCCCAAGCCCAGCCCTCTGGGGTTTGTTCGTAAACGGTAATGTTCTCACCGAACAAGGCTTCGGTATCAATTGAAACGTCTGGCCGAGGTTGCGGCCTAAACTCCAAACGGTCAACGTTCACCCGGCACTTCTCACCCTCTACAAACCGGTCTGCGGTTACCTGCCCTTCATACGATTTAGCTGCCAGATCCAAGCGCACCGGATGACGCCGTCGATCGAAGTTGGTCTTCATAGAAAGCAATCCGCCTAGGCTGGAGAAGATGGAGGGTTGAGTTGACTATCGAGGAAGCTCGGCGGCCTTTTCGACAACGAGGTCTCCAAGCTGCTCCAAATAGAGCGCACCTTCAACCGTGCGTGTTATGATCACATTGCGTTTGTCGGCCTCATCCCTTTTTCGCGACAGCAACCGCATGGAGCCAAGAGTGTCGAGAGCCCGGGTGATGGCTGGTTTGGTGACGTTCAACTTTGCCGCTAAACCGCGCACGGTGTGGGGCGGCGGCTCGAGGTAAACCGTCAAAAGAATCGTCAATTGCCGTGCAGACAGATCCTGATCGCTGCCGCGGACCAACGCCAAATTGACCTCGTGCATGAGCCGCAACGCCTGTGCGCCGCGTATTTCAATGCCCATTGATGACCCGTTCCCAATTCCTATTCGGGATCATTCAAGCATGAATACGTTTCGGTTCCGTTATTTTGTTTTGGTGTAGCGCTCGCTGAGCAGGTCAAACAAGGCCCGGATTCCCTGCGCTTCTCCGCCCATTGGCTTTCCGGGCTTTTCGGCAGGCGTCCAGCCGAAGATATCGAAATGTACCCAGCTTTCCGCTTTCTCGACAAACCGGGAGAGGAACAAAGCGGCAGTTATGGAACCGGCATAACCGGTACCGGATGTGTTGATGTGATTGATGTCGGCCACTTTGCTGTCGAGGTATTTCATGTATGGCTTCCAGAGTGGCAGTCGCCACAAGGGGTCCGTGGCCGCTTCTGACATGACAGAGATATCATCAGCCAAGGCTTCGTCGTTGGTGTAGAACGGCGGCAGATCCGGCCCCAGAGCAACCCGAGCAGCACCGGTCAACGTTGCCATGTCGATCAGGATTTCCGGGCTTTCTTCATCGGCCAATGCCAATGCATCGGCCAAAATCAGGCGGCCTTCCGCATCCGTGTTTCCAATTTCAACTGTCAGCCCTTTGCGGCTGTTCAAGACATCTCCCGGCCGAAACGCATTGCCTGAAACCGCGTTTTCAACGCACGGCACAATGACCCGCAACCGAACAGGCAGCTTTGCGGCCATGATCATGGAGGCCAGCCCGAGAACGTTCGCCGCTCCGCCCATATCCTTTTTCATGAGCGCCATGGAGTTGCCCGGCTTCAAGTTTAAGCCGCCGGTGTCGAAGATCACACCCTTGCCCACCAGCGTGACCTTCGGAGCGTCTTCGGCGCCCCATGAGTAATCCGCGATGCGGGGTGCTCTAGAACTTGCACGGCCAACGGCATGTACCATTGGAAAACCTTGCTTTAGAAGGCCGTCCCCGACAGTGATCTGGCCAGAGCCGCCATTTTCCATAAACAAGGTCTCAACAGCATTTGCCAATTCCTCAGGCCCCAAGTCATTGGCCGGAGTGTTGATCAGATCTCTGGCCAGCTGAACCCCATCGAGAATGGCAGAAAGCCTACCGAGGTCCACATCTGACGGAACACAAAGCCGGACAGCCTTCTGGTTTGAAGACGAGCTGTACCGGTCGAATTTGTAGCTCGAGAGCGCAAACGCTAGTGACGCCTCCGCTGTACCTGAAAATCCATCTGCTAGATGGTAATCCCCGCTTGGAAGCGCATTTGCCAAACTTCCAAGACTGAACGGATCAGCGTTTCCGCCGCTCTCGACGCCGAACAGAACCGCTTGGAGGTCTCCGCTCAAGCCCGGCACAAGCTGGAAGGAAGAAGGTTTGGCTGAATAACCATTGGCGCGGCACCAGACTTTCGCGGTTTCTCCCAAGCCGGTGAGCACTGTTTCCAGACTTTCCGCGTCAACCGCGACAATCGGCACTGAAGATTGGGCATCACTTTGACGGATCAGCGTTTCACGCACGAGGGCTCTCCATTCAATGACTGGGCAAGTGCTTCAAGACGTAGTCTGCGAGAAATTCAGAAGCAAGCGCGATGAGCAAAAACGCTGTTTCGCATTCTGCAGCTGAGTTTAACCATCCATTAGGGTTAATTATCTATTGCTGTAGAGGACTTACATGCTGCGGACAGCTAGGATTTTGACAATGCAAGCGCCCTCGACACACTCGGCAACCAAGCGCTCCGGCCTGACCAAGACGCTCATGGCCATGACGGCTCTTGTTCTGGTCACAGGCTGTGCATCGAACAAATCCAATACGGGAACCCATTCCCCGGCATCCGGAACGCATTACTCCAACCCGGGTTCGGCCCAAGCGCGGGCCGCCGTTTCGAAATGGGGCAGCGCCTATGAAAGGGATCGGACCAACCGGATGGCCATTCTCGGGTATTCGGATGCGCTGAGCCGCAATGGTCAGACACCGCAAGCCATGGCTGTGCTGCGTGGTGGCGTCATCGCGCATCCAAAGGACCGGGAAATCGCCTCGGCCTATGGTAAAGTGCTTGCAATGAACGGTCGCTTCGATGAGGCGATGAATGTTCTAAAAGGCGCACAACGTCCCGATACCCCGGACTGGAAGCTGATGTCCGCAAAAGCTGCGATCTACGATCAGATGGGCGAGCACAAAAAAGCGCGAAGCATCTACAAGCAAGCCCTGCAGATTGCTCCGGACGATCCAAGTCTATTAAACAATCTCGGCCTGTCTTATTTGCTGTCGAATGAACTTCCCGATGCCGAGTACACCCTGCGCCGTGCCGCGACCCTGCCCGGTGCAGACAGCCGCGTGCGTCAAAACCTGGCGCTTGTCCTCGGTATCCAGGGCAAATATGATGAGGCCATTCAGGTGGCGCGGGCAGAATTGGACCCTCGCCAGGCCGAAGCCAACATCGCCTATCTCAGATCCATGATGCAGCAACGTCAGGGCTAGAGCGGAAAACACTCAATCGGGTGCAGTTTTCTTATTGGCTGCCATAGTCTGCCAAACGTGAGCCAGACTATGCTTTTGTTCAGGCAAATTAGTACGCAGCCATAACTTTAATTTCTGAATTATAATAACTTCTGCAATCTGCGGCGCTCAATTCTGCGCCTTGCACGACCCCACTGCAATTTGCCAAAGCGTCTTCAGTTTTCAGAATTTACACAACCAGCACGTCATATCAGAATGCGCTCATCGCCTGAATGACTGCCGGCGTGAGAATCACGAAGAAGAGTACCGGCAGAAAGAACATGATCATCGGAACCGTCAGCTTTGGCGGAAGCGACGCTGCTTTTTGCTCGGCAAACTGCATCCGTTCAGCGCGCGTATCATCGGCCATGTTGCGGATAGCAGTCCCTACCGGAGTACCATACCGTTCCGCCTGGATAAGTGCCATCATCACGTTCTTGACACCATCTACTCCGGTGCGTTTGGCCAAGTTTTCATAAGCCATCCGGCGTTCACTCAGGTACGACAGTTCAGCTGTGGTGAGAGACAGTTCCTCTGCCAATTCAACGGATTGCGCGCCGATTTCCTCAGCAACTTTCTGAAAAGCAGCTTCAATCGACATGCCGGATTCCACGCAAATCAGCATCAGATCGAGCGCATCTGGCCATGCACGCTGGATGCCGAGCTTCCGTTTATCAATCTGGTTCTTCAAATATATGTTCGGTAAAAAAGCTCCGAATCCTGAGAACACAATACAAAATAGGACTTTCGAAAAAACAGGGATTGTGTTCGGTGCCAGAAGAAACGCATACGCCAAAGCCAAAACAAACAATCCGCCAGGAATCGCGATCCGCGCTGTCAGAAAATAATACATCGGAGCGCTACCGCGATACCCGGCCATGCGCAACCGGTCCTGCGTACTGTCATCCGCCAGCATTTCTTTGAGGTTCAGCCGATCGACGAAGTTCTTCATCTTCGCCTTCGGCTGGTTCCTCAATGACATTCGTGCATCCCCCTGGGAGGTTTGCAACCGGGCCCGCTCTTTTGCACGAAGCTTATCACGCTCCAGCGCGACGTTTTTCATGCGCGCCTTTAACGTGTCTCGCGACAACAACGGCATGACAAGGGAGAAAATAGTTCCTGTCACGGCAATCATCGCCAAAAACGCTGCAAGGAATTGTGCCGATGCGATCGTTTCAAGGTCCATGTCTTGCCACCGTTAGAAGTCAAAATTGATCATGGACCGCATGACCATTATTCCGCAGAACATCCAGAATAGACAGCCGGCAACAATAATCTTGCCCGTAGTCACTGTGAAAAGGATCATCATGTAATCTGGCGCGATGAAAAAGAGTATCCCTCCGACCACGAAAGGAAGGGACCCAATAATCGCGGCAGACGACTTTGCCTCAGAGCTCAATGCCTTGATCTTGGCTTTCATGGCCTTCCGCTGGCGCAAAACCCTGGATAGATTTCCCAAGGCTTCAGCTAGGCCACCACCCGCTTTTTGTTGGATGCTCACAACAATCGCGAGAAAATTTGTCTCCGGCAACGGAACACGATCAGGCATTCTCGACAGAGCTTCGGCGAGCGAAACACCCATGACTTGAGTTTCCGTCACCTTTCGAAACTCAGTCGCGACGGGTTCACGCGCTTCTTTCGCTACGACCTTGACACAATCGCTCAAAGGTAGCCCGGCTTTGACACCCCGAACAATGATGTCGATCCCGTTGGGCAATTCGTTCAGGAAGGCATTGAAACGGCGTTTCCGTTTGTTTCCGATGTACCAACGCGGAAAACCGATGCCACCTACAAATGTGAAAGCGGCTGCGATCAATAAATTGCCACTCGCAATCAAAGAAACTACGAAGAAAAGAATTGCACTTACAACGCTAAAAAGAACGAGATGCCGCATCTCCCATTCCAAACCGGCCTGCTCAATTTTTACTTTGAGAGGAATGTTTTTCTGTTTTTCGTGTTTAGCCTTCTGGCGCTCCTCGAAATCCTTCAGCTGATCTTGAATCGATTTTTTTCTACGATTGGTGTCCCGCATGGTTTTGCGCTGTGTCTCTGACTGAGGCCGTGCCGAGACGGCGCTCATCCGAGCATCGCGTTTTTTTGTCCCAGATAACGAGGGAAGAAATAGCCCATAGATGATGCCACCGACGCTGAACATGACCAGCAGCGCAACCGCGGCTCCGGTGATGGCAGGTGTCATGAATTGCTCGAATACAGGCATTTTTCTTCCTATTCCGCGATGTACTCGGGCATTTCCGACGCATCAAGCGCTTCTGCCAAGCGGGATTCTTCTCCGAAATAACGTGCTCGATCCCAAAACTTGGGACGCCCGATACCGGTTGACCGATGCCGCCCGATGATCATTCCGTTCGGGTCTTCTCCAACAATGTCGTAAAGAAAGATGTCCTGGGTGGTAATGATGTCCCCTTCCATCCCCATCACTTCTGTCACATGCGTGATGCGGCGGGAGCCGTCCCTTAGGCGTGCGGCCTGAACGACCACATCGATTGACGCAACGATCATTTCCCGCAAGGTTCGAGAGGGTAAGGAAAAGCCCCCCATGGTGATCATGGATTCCAGACGGGACAAGGCTTCGCGCGGAGAGTTGGCGTGCAACGTGCCCATTGACCCGTCGTGGCCGGTGTTCATTGCCTGCAACAGATCGAACGCTTCCGGTCCACGTACCTCGCCCACGATGATACGTTCAGGGCGCATACGCAGGCAGTTTTTGACAAGGTCACGCATCGTGATTTCACCCTCCCCCTCAAGGTTGGGAGGTCTTGTTTCGAGACGCACAACATGCGGCTGTTGCAGTTGAAGCTCAGCGGAGTCTTCGCAAGTAATTATGCGTTCTGTGTTCTCGATGTAAGCCGTCAAACAGTTCAAGAGCGTGGTCTTACCAGAGCCCGTACCTCCGGAGATCAGTACGTTACACCGAGAGCGGCCGATAACCTGCAGTATTGTGGCACCTTCCGGCGTAATTGAATTGAACTTCACCAGTTGATCGAGCGTCAGCTTGTCGCGTTTGAACTTACGAATTGTGAGTGCAGGACCATCAAGAGACAGTGGGGGTGCAATTACGTTTACACGGGATCCATCGGGAAGGCGTGCATCACATATTGGACTGGCATCATCTACACGCCTGCCCACCTGGCTCACGATCCGTTGGCAAATGTTCATGAGCTGCGCGTTGTCGCGAAATGCGATGCTGGTCGGCTCAACCTTGCCCTGGGTTTCGATGTAAACCGTGTGCGCCCCATTGACCATTATGTCGGCAATGTCGTCGCGTGCCAACAAAGGCTCCAGCGGGCCATACCCAAGAACATCGTTACAGATGTCTTCAAGCAAGTCTTCCTGCTCGGAAATCGACATTACAACGTTTTTCAACGCAATAATGTCATTCACGACATCCCGGATTTCGTCCCGAGCATCTTCTGCATCCAGCCGCGCGAGCTGAGACAGGTCGATTGCTTCAACAAGCGCGTTGAAGATTTGCGCTTTCGTCTCGTAATATTCACCCGTCTTTTTTCTGCTTGGCGATGCTGCAGCTGGCTCCGCTGGTACGCTGACGGCAACGGTTGGGGTAGCAGGCGCGCGTGGAGCTGGAGAAGGAGCCGGAGCTTGCTGTACGGGCGCTTCTGGCATTGGCGCAGCCGGTGCCGTGGCCGGAGCCTCCGGCATTTCCGGCACGTTTCCGGGCCGAATTTCGGGCGCTCCAGAAGATGAACTGCCACGTCTACCAAACATAGTGAACCTGCCGCTCCGTTGCCTTGGCCTTTAGCCTGCTCTTCGTTTTAGTTTGGAAATCAATCCGCCCAAAGGCGACTTCGACGTCTTAGCGGGTTGTGCTTTTCCTGAAATTGTTTGTGCCAAATCCTGGAACATTCCCGCAATCGCATGCTTGCTGTCGAGTTCTCCAATCATCTGGCCGTTGTTCGCGGAAGTGCCAAACAAATGCGGATCGAAGGGGATAGCTGCATCCACACTCAGCCCCAAGGCGTTTGCAAATTCGTCCGGCTTAATTTCCGGCCGCTTTGGGACGTTCACCTTGTTCATAACCAAATGCGGCAGTTTGTCGTTCGGCCGTATCTGTTTGAGTAGATCGACCGCGTTCTTCGCATTCCGAAGATTTGCAAGATCCGGTTCGGCCACCAGAACGATTTCGTCCGCATTCAGCAGCGTGTTTCTGATCCAAGAATTCCAAGCATGCGGTACATCAAGAACGACGTGTGGTGTTCCCAGCCGCATCGTGTCTATGAGAATCTCAAACGTTTTCTCACTGTGATCATATGTCCGCTCCAGCGTTGCTGGCGCTGCGAGCAGGCTCAAATGATCACTACATTTGGATAGTATCCGGTCCAGATAGGTTTCATCCAACCTCTCAGGCGCAGAAATCGCTTCAAATACCCCTTGCAACGGGTCTTGGTTGTAATCAAGGCCAGCCGTCCCGAATGGCAGATCCAAGTCGGCAATCACGACTTCACTATCGAATTTCCGTGCCAGACACCAAGCGCCGTTGTGGGCGATAGTGGAAGAACCACAGCCACCTTTTACACCGTAGAATGCAACCGTTCTCCCCAAAGGCTCTGCTTCCGGGTCGTTATAAAGACTGCTAATGGAACCAATAAGCTGGAAAATGGATACCGGCGTAATCAGGTATTCGCTCACACCACGAGAGATTAGGTCCCGATAGAGGGTGACGTCATTCACGTCCCCAATCACAATGACTTTTGTTCCAGCGTCGCAGTACTCGGCAAGCTGATCAAGACTCTGGAGCAGATCCTCCCGAGCGCCAGACGTTTCAACGATGATCAAATTAGGCGTGGGGGCCTTTTCGAACATATCAATGGCAGCGGGTATTCCCCCCATTTCTGCCTTCATATGCGCTTTTAGCATCCGCCTGTCTTCTGTCGCAGCTTCGACTACATGCATCGTGCGATCTTCAAGGCAGAAAGCATGAATGGTTATCCGCGGAATCATAGCAATGTCGGCAGTATCAGCATAAGCTGGATGCTCATGCCTCTCCTGATTCTGGAAAGGTTCTGCATTGCCGGAAACGCGCATTTGCTCAGAGCTGGTTGTCATCATGCCGTTACTCCGAGACCTCCGCGCCAACGCCTTCATTGAAGCTGCTGGCAGTTGTTTCGCCCAATCTGTATTTCTCGATCACTACCGCCCGGCGGTTTTGGTCCGACGGCGTCGTTGCGCGTGGAGTTATAAGGTCTGACGGATTCTCGACGATTGCCGCCAAGTTTGCCTGAGTGGCACAGCCGAAGTTGTAGTAGTTTGTGTTTTCGCCGATACCACCGCCGATGTTTTTCGGCCAGGCTCCGCACTCTCCGGTCGTCGCCTTCATGCGCGCATATGAGAGACGGATTGGTGCATCGGCAGACGAGTCAGTAGAGCGGTAAGTGCGCGTTGTTACGTGCTTCCCGTTGACGCCGCCTCGGCTCAATGCTCCTTGGATATCGCGGACGACCGCATGAACTGCACTTTCATTTGCAGCCCCGGTCGGCACAAGGATTTCGACAATACCACTCCCGTGCCGGCGCGAATCCATCGCAAAAGACGTGATGGTATCTGTTACGGGGCTCCGCAGGTTCCTTGTGTTCTTGCCAACCGGTAAGTCAAGGGTTTCCGGTGCCTCGGAAATTACGATCGGATGCTGGTACCGGTAATCGTGGGTCGCAAGCAACTCAGCATTGGACTTCGACTCGGTCTGACAGCCGGACAGCGCCAATGCTGCCACGAGGAACGCTCCCTTGGAGACAGTCAGTTTAAACCTGGGATCTAGGGTCATATTCATCTGACCGTCCTCATTTGTAGATGAAACCAACTTGGCCGTGGTATGTGCCTTGGGCCTGCTCACCTGCCGGATTAAAGATCTTGTTTAGCCGGTTCAGAAAAATCGCCTCAGCATCCGATGGGGCAAACAGATTCTTGTCGGGCCGCACCATCTTTTGTGCTGCCACCGGCTTAACAACGTAAGGCGTTACGAAAACGGCAAGTTCTGTTTGCTGTTTCAGGAAATCCCGGCTCTTGAACAACGCTCCGAGCACCGGAATTTGCATCAGTCCCGGCACACCTTCAACAGCTTGCTGGTATGACTCCTCTAGAAGCCCCGCCATCACCAGGGTCCCGCCAGACGGAAGTTCCATTGTCGATTCTGCTCTACGGACTTTGAGTGCGGAAATCGTGATTCCGCCAGCAGACACCGCGCCTTCATTTGAAAGTTCGCTCACCTCGGTTTTGACGCGCAGGCTTATCCGGCCACCCGTCAGCACAATGGGTGTAAAATCGAGACCGACACCGAACTTCTTGAATTCCACCGATATTTGGTTGTCTTCCTGAGCGATCGGTATGGGAAACTCGCCACCCGCGAGAAAACTGGCATTTTCGCCGGAAGTTGCCGTTAGCGTCGGTTCTGCCAATGTACGGATCACACCGTCGCGTTGCAAAGCTTCCACTTGGGCGGTCAACGAGGATGTGCCACTTGAGAATGTCACACCGCCAGTTGCTTGATTGACGATCGACGGGTTCACGTTGAAGTTAGGGAAATTGCTTCCGAACGGGAAGAAGTTTCCAGCACCGAGGTTCGCCTGGAAACTCACTCCCAGCTGTTTGATGATCGACCGCTCAACTTCCGCAACAGTCACTTTCAAATGGACCTGGTCCGAGCCGGAGACCGCAATCAAATTCACAATGGCGGATCCAGTCTCATCGCCTTGGAATTTTGCTGCAATATCAGCGGCCTGCTGCGCCTCCAAGGTACTTTTTGCTGTCCCGCTTAGGATAACTTTTCCATTGATAGATTCAGCCTGAACGCTTGTTCCAGGGATCAACCGTCGAATTATACGCGTGATATCTGAAGTGTCTTTCTCGACGCGAATATCAAAACTTGCCAGCTCACGCCCACTCCGGCCAAACAGCACAAGACGGGCCTGGCCGGCCGTGTTGCCCAAAACAAAGATCCGGCGTGGTGTCCTCAAGACCGCATCGGCGATTTGCGGATTTGAAACCAGAACGTCTGCAGCATCCTCAGCCAGGTTGACGACAACAGAGCGCCCAATGCCGACATTCAAGATCCGATCAGTCGCCCTTTCACCAGCGGCGACATGGATCTGGCTCGGAAAGGCTTCCTGAGACCACGAGGCCGGTGCCATAAAAGATACAAGACCCATCACTGCAGCAAAGGCGCAGAACCTCAAACCGGACCGGCGTATGCTTTTTCTGTCGACATGGCCGTTATGTTCAGTGTGCTTTTTCATTTCACGCCTGCCTGGCTGGTAATGCCGTATTTAACGAGATTGACGCCACGCCGGGTTTCCGTTGGCTCAGCATCATCAGCCGAGTCCTGAGCGCTTCGCAGCGCAAGCGCAATCGCTCCGACTTGTTGTGACTGAGCGACGACTTCTGATTGGCCTAGTGTCAGTTCCAACGTGGCAGTTCGTTGAGGTGACAGGTTTTTCTGATCCTGTTCGCCTGCCGTTGTGGTGTCGATCGCGAGCACACGAATGTTCTCCAGAATTGTTTCGCTGATAGCCGTGTCATCGGTCCGGCGCGTCAGAATCACGTCAACCTTGTCACCGGGCAAAATGAAACCGCCGGCAGTCGTTTCCGCCTCAACTGAGACTGCAATCGCCCGCTTGCCCTTGGGCAGAATGGCCGACATGAAGCCCTTGTCCGTATTGATAAGCCGCTCAGGCCGGATCGGTTCGCCTTTGAAAATCGGAGTTTTAGCAATTTGGCCCATCAGTTCTTCACTGGCAGACGGGTTGACTTGTTTTGTCACCGCACCGATCGGCACTGCTTCTTCAGGCCAATCCGTCCAAACCATATCTTCTGCAGTAAGCTTGGCACCAAGCAAAATGTCGGTCGCCGCGGTTAGAACCTGGTCTTTTGCTTGTTCTACAGGAACGGGGGTATTTGCCGTTTGATCTGAAGACCCACCGGACATCATCACCATACGGAAGGCCAGTACTCCGGCAGCCACCGCAATAGCCAAGACCAATATACGTGCGAATTTCATGACCAACCACCAATATTCCGAAGGCGCCATTGCGCCGCTACAGTCAGGTTGATCGCAATTGGTCAAAACATGGTTAACTGGATGTAGATATTTTTGGTTAACAAGCGTTAACGTTACTTAACAGATACTATATTTTTGAAAAATGCGAACTAACTAGGCGAAACATCGCGATAGAATAGGGAAGCATTTGTTGTCTGTTGTGGCACCGCACAGACTCACCGATCGCTCATCCGGTAATCATCGAGAACCAGTCAGACCTTGGATAAACAAAAAGTGCAGCAGCAGAAATCGCGATACCATAAGGGATCCCGCTTTTTGCGTCATGCAAACGAAGCGCCCACTCCTGTCCTCTGAGGGGGGCAGGCAAAACCACCAGAGAACTTCGGATCACAACAATTGAGAGTGTGAGGACACAACCAAGCAAAGCGACCAAAAACAAAAAATCAATGAGAATTGGTCCGAAACCAAACCACAAACCAACCGAGCTAATGAGCTTAACGTCGCCACCGCCCATCCAGCCGGCAGCAAAAAAAGCGAAACATGGTAGGAAAACAACGACCAATCCAAGGCCATGCATACCCCAATCATTGACGGGCATTCCATTGACCGCAGCCAAAACGATGAAACCGATGATTAACAGGATTGAGACCCGGTTTCCGATTTTCATGGTTAAAAGATCAGATGCGCCAGCGAAGGCTACCAGCATGGGAAAAAGAACAAGAACTACCGCTTCAATCATTTCTTATTCACCGGATCTGACATGATGCCGAAACAGGACCCTGTAGTTCGCTTATTAGCCAGAAACCAAAACGGGCGGAAAACCGCCCGTTTACCAGAACTCCTGGAAACCTATCAGCCCGCACCAGTTTTCAAAGCCGTATCGATTGAGTTGAAGATGGCGGTAAGACTGCCGCCCATGGAGACCAAGATAGCAATGATTGCGACCGAAAGCAGTCCCGCGATGAGGCCGTATTCAATTGCAGTTGCGCCAGATTCGTCTTTAGCGAAACGTGATATGATTGATTTCATGTGTCTGCTCCAAGTACTACTTTATTGACAGCTTCATTCCGGCAGATCTTTTCCGGTCCGCTCGGCGTGAGGTCACCCTAGGTTAAAGAAATTTCCAATCAGTTAAATTTGCAGCGACAACTTGAAAAATAGCCGCCAAAAGTACCTATAGTTAATTATAAATGTATGATTTCATCCGAAGCCTATCGTTCGGAAAGACCCGCCTTGTTGCTGCCAGATGCTAGTAGCTGAATTCGCTAAATCGCTGTCGCGACTAGCAAAAATACTTTGTATCAAACACGTTGATTCCCCTCCAAGGTTACCAGCCACAAACCAAATAAACCAAGGTTTAACGTACTGAGAGTGGTATTTTTTCATACTTCTTTCGCAGGTCTGTTAGCAGAACATTCACGATAATCTCGATAATATGCTGTGATCTTGGCGCGTGTAGGGATAAGTGAGATGCGAATTCAACTGATCCGGCTTATTTTAGTGTTGCTAACGGGTGCTATTGCCAACACAGCAATGGCGGATAAGGAACCAGTATTGGTGACTGTAGACCGAGCTAAAATATTTCAGGTCGAAGATGGAGCCGCCGCGGTCATTGTCGGCAACCCATTCATTGCCGATGTCGCAATGGTCGATCAGAATACCGTAGTTATCACTGGTAAGAGTTATGGGACAACCAATCTTGTCATATTGGATCAAGACAATAAACCAATTGTCGACGAGGTCATTCAGGTGCGAGCATCCGAGCAGGGTGTAGTCTCGGTGTATAGAAACTCCGCGCGAGCGACACTTTCTTGCAGCCCAATCTGCGAACCAACTCTGCGTTTGGGCGATGCGGAAGAAACATTCCAGAACACAGCTACTCAGGCTACCTCCAGAAACGAACTGGCAGAGCAAGCCGCCGGCAACAGATGAGGCTAAAGAGTAATCGTTGATGCTGAACGAGAGCCATAACCGCAATATCAAAGGCCTTCGCCGCCTTGCACTGCGTTCCTGTGCACGCAAGCTTGCGCGGGACAAAGAGGGGGCGACGGCAATTGAGTTCGCGTTGGTTGCTTTGCCGTTCTTCACGGTTGTGTTTGCCATACTGGAGCTTGGACTGGCATTTATTGTCAATCGTATGGTGGACAATGCTGTAATTGAGGCCTCGCGTATGATCAGAACCGGCCAAGCATCCCAAGCCAATTTTTCAACTGCGAACTTCAGGGATCAAGTCTGTGCGTCCTTGCCAACGTTTCTTTGCAACGCAGAACGCATCCGCGTCAACGTGAGCGTTGCAAATGATTTTGTGAACGTAAATTCTATTGATTCGCTTTATGATGAGGATGGCAACTTGAAGGATGACAACGCTTATACGCAGTCTCAAAAAAGCGAGATTGTTGCTGTGAATGTTATCTATAAGTGGCCCATGTTCACGTCATTTCTAAACCTTTCGGCACTAGATCACGGCAACGAGCGCCACTTGTCGTCAACGATGGTTTTCCGAAATGAACCATGGTCCTAAGCACTCTTATCTCCGCGCCTGCTTAATCAGGGGTATTGAAAGGTCCGTCAGGCTATTTCGACGGAACGAGCAAGGCGTTGCGGGAATCGAGTTTGCAATGATCCTCCCATTCATGCTGGTTTTAATGATCGGGATGGTGGAACTTACTGACGCGCTGAATGTGGATCGCAAAGTTAGCCGGATGGCAAATGCCGTAACGGATTTGGTGGCTCAGGCTCAGACTGTCACTAGAAGCGAACTTAATGCCTATTTGCAGCTCGGCGAGACGATTCTCAAGCCATATCCTTCTGACGACCTTACCTTTGTCATCGCAGGTGTCACCTTTCAGGCAAATGGAGTCCCCGAAGTGGATTGGAGCTATCAAAGGAAAGCTGGTGTTGGCGGGCCGGCAAGTGATTGGTCCGCAGGCGACGAACCTCCCATCACACTTCCCGCCACACTTGTTTCTCCCAACACCTCAATAGTAGTCGGCGCAGTGACACTTGGGTACACGCCTCCCTTAGCAGGGATATTCACGCAGTATTACTCCCGAGATTCTGTCATCACTCTGAGTGACACATATTACCTTCGGCCACGGCTTGTCGGCACGATCCAGTGCACTGACTGTTGAAGCGAAATCATGTTTCGAATTGTGGATTTGCCGTATTTATAACGTTGTAAAGCGCTGGTAGGGTCCTGCTAATTGCTGCGGCGCAGCAGTCTGATGAGCAGGAGTAACCCAGCCGATGGCGACGAACAAAACCTACGATCAAATCAACGTCGGAGACACTGCGGAAATCGTCCGTGAATGCTCCTCCAATGATCTTCTGGTGTTCGCCCACGCATCCGGAAACCGGAATCCGATCCACTTGCCTGACACGGATTGGACCGGCGACGGACACATCGACAAACCTGTCGCGCCGGCCATGTGGATCGGCGGTCTAGCCTCCGCTGTGCTTGGCAATATCCTCCCCGGCCCCGGTACCATGTACAAAGCCCAGTCATTCCGGTTCTTGGGGCGCGCTGCGGTTGGTGACAAACTGACGGTCCGCGTGACAGTCACGGAAAAAAGACCGAACAACATCATCATGTTCGACATGGCCGTCTTGAATGAGACCGGTCAAAGCCTTGTTGAGGGGGAAGCTGAGGTCATCGCGCCGACGGAAACGATCGAGTTTGATTCAAGCGATATCCCGGCACTGCTTGTTCAACGGCACCGGCATTTCAACCAGATGATCGAGCTGGCAAAAACTCTTCCCGCCTTGCCAACCGCCGTGGTTGCCCCGGATGATCCAAATTCACTTGAAGGCGCTCTCATGGCCGCCCGGGAGGGATTGATTGAGCCCATCCTGATCGGCGCCAAGGATCGGGTCACCCAAGCCGCAGACGAGTTGAATGAGACGCTCGACGGATACGAATTTGTCGACATAGAAGACGAGTCTGAAGCTGCCGGACGAGCCGTTCAGATGGTTCACGAAGGCGGGGTCAAAGCTATCATGAAGGGGCACCTTCACACCGATCACCTTCTCCATCATGTGGTGAAGAAAGATGGTGGACTTCGAACAAAACGCCGGATCAGCCACGTCTTTGTGATGGACATTCCAGGACGCAAAACACCGGTTCTGATTTCGGATGCAGCCATCAATATATCCCCGGACCTGAACACCAAAGTCGACATCACGCAAAATGCAATTGATGCGGCACTTTCACTGGGTCTCCAATCTCCACGCGTCGGCATTCTCTCAGCCATTGAGACGGTCAATCCGGCCATTCCGTCCAGTTTAGATGCAGCGGTGTTGTCGAAAATGGCGGAGCGGGGCCAAATCAAAGGCGGGATCGTAGATGGCCCTCTTGCTATGGACAATGCAATCGATGTGCAGGCAGCCCGGACCAAAGGGATCACGTCACTAGTTGCTGGCCACGCGGAGGTTCTGATTGTGCCTAACCTTGAATCCGGCAACATGCTCGCCAAGGAATTGACATTTATCGCCCATGCAGAAGCAGCTGGATTGGTAATCGGTGCCAAAGTGCCCGTCATGTTAACAAGCCGGGCGGACGATGGGCGCGCACGTTTGGCATCCTGTGCGCTGGCTCTTCTCTTCACCCATTGGAAAGAAAATTCTGCGCCCGCCGGGATCTTTGACCGGGAGGAAGACTGATCATGGCCCCGGTCATCCTGGTTCTGAATTCCGGTTCGTCCTCGATCAAATTCTCACTCTATGACGGGCCGACAGAACAGGTTACCGGACAGATTTCAGGGCTTGGTGCGGAACCGCACTTAAACCTCGAGGCCCCGCTTTCCGGGCGCCAGATTGACCAAGCGTTAGACACCACCGACGGCAGCTCTCACGGAGCGGCCCTAACGGCTCTGCTTCCGATCTTGAATGAAGAGCTTGGAGGCCGACCTGTCGCTGCCGTCGGGCATCGCGTGGTCCACGGCGGAACCAAACACGATCTTCCGGTCCGGATAACGGATACTGTCATGCAAGAGCTGAGGGTGTTGGAACCTCTCGCGCCTCTTCACCAACCGCATAATCTTGCTGGCATCGAAGCTGCCAAAGCAGCTTTTCCAGAGGCTGAGCAGGTGGCCTGTTTCGATACGGCCTTTCACCGGAAACACCCATGGGTCAACGACACCTTCGCCCTTCCCTGCTCCTTCTATGACGAAGGTGTTCGCCGATACGGATTCCATGGGCTGTCTTACGAATACATCTGCGAATACCTGAAGCAATACGCCCCAGATGCATATAAGGGAAAAGTCATTGTCGCGCATCTCGGCAACGGTGCATCCATGTGCGCCATCCGAGCCGGTCAAAGCATCGGATCGACGATGGGGTTCACCGCTTTGGATGGCTTGCCGATGGGTACCAGATGCGGTCAGTTAGACCCGGGTGTCATTCTCTATCTCATGACAACAAAGGGCATGAGCCCAGACGAGATTTCCGATCTTCTTTACAAGAAGTCCGGCCTGAAAGGTCTGTCTGGTATCAGCCAGGACATGCGTGCACTCAGCCAGAGTGACGATCCCAGAGCTGCAGAAGCGATCGAGTACTATGTCTTCCGGCTGCGCCGTGAACTTGGTGCGATGGCAGCTGTTCTCAGTGGTGTCGATACACTTGTCTTTACCGGGGGCATTGGTGAAAACTCCGCGCTCATTCGCCAGCGTGTCTGCACAGATCAAGAGTGGCTCGGCATTCAAATCGACCCTGCGCTGAACAATGCCGGCGATGGACCCATTTCCACACAAAGTTCCAAAGTCACTGTGCTGGTTGTTCCAACGAACGAGGAAGAAATGATACGCCGGCACACGGAAGCGCTACTCGCCTCACACCAAGTTCCGGCCTGATCGCCCCACAGCCTCAATAGTCATCAGGGCCGATGCGGGTCAACATCCTACAGACATCTGCATGACAGACGACCATAGGCATCAATTGGCGTCGGTCTGGATGACCTTCGCATAAGGCTTCTCGAAGGTGCGCAGTACCGGCCGGTAGTCGGAATGAACAACCGGTTCAAAGCCGCCCGGGAGATCCGGTTCGATTGCGAGGTAGGCTGCGGGATCTTCCCGCCGCAAATCCATGAGCCCGGCTCTGATGGCCCGCTTCAAGACATCAGGCAAATCGGCGCGGACAGTATGCGCCGAATATGGAATGGGCGCTGACCGCCACACGATGTCCAGATCTTCAAACTGGCTCCCACCCGAAACGTAATATTCGTTAAGCGTACCGGCAGTGAAACCGTTCTTCGCCTCCCCGGCCAGCGAGGACCATCCAAGCGTGGCATGAACACGGCCATCCAACACGGCCCGAATGCCCTCGACCGGGTCCCGAACTTCAACAAGCGTCTGGAAATACTCCCGGGCGTTTATGCCGTCTGCCGCTAGGTTGACCAACGGCACCCGGTATCCTGTGACCGCATGTTTTGCCCCGACACCGAGCCGCATATCCTTCAGACTTTCCAGCGTAACCGTTTCACCATCCTGCTTTGCGATCATGATCGCGTAAAAGCGCGCCGGGAAATCATCCGGGCCGGCGGTCGCTAATGGCTCTACACATTCGCAAAGCTCAAAGGATGCGGCATACCCGGAGGGTGAGAGACGAATATAGTCAATGCGCCCAGCTGCAAGAGCCTCAATGCCATCAGCCATTGTCGGCATCAAGAACAGGTCGACAGGTAAATCGGTGATCTCTTCGAGTGCCCTGCGAAAGGGTTCAATACGCTCTCGTGCGGTTTGTTCCGTTGCGACCACAGCGCCCAACCGGACACGATCCGGGAGATCTGAATTCGCAACAGCCGACGTTGGCACAACAAGCACCAAGCATAACCCGACAAACAAAAAAAATCGTTTTATGTCCGTCACATATCTACCCTAATGCTGTCCGAAGAAACTGCAGAACAGTTCTCAGACCAATCATTGCCTAAAAGGTTCTCATGGCCAACACGATTACCAACGTCGTCTTCGATATAGGGAATGTCCTGATCGAATGGAATCCGGAAAACCTCTATCGCAAACTTATACCGAACGATGACCAACGGCATGAGTTTCTGACGACAGTCTGCACTCCTGACTGGAATGTTCAACAAGACCTTGGGCGGACCTGGACAGAAGCCGTAGAGGTTTTATCAAGGGAGTTTCCCGAAAAGACGGAGTTGATACGGGCCTACGCAGACCGTTGGCATGAAATGGTTCCTGGCCCGGTCCCGGGAACAGAGGTTCTTCTCTCCGAACTTAAAGCGAACAAAACTCCGCTTTATGCGATCACAAACTTCTCTTCGGAGAAATTCGTCGAAGCGCAAGACAGGTTTCCATTCCTGAAAACCAGCTTTCTGGACATCGTGGTCTCTGCGGAAGAGCGCATGCTTAAGCCGGATGTGCGGATCTACCAGATCCTAACTGATCGCAATGATCTCGTCCCCGAACGCTGCCTCTTCATTGATGATTCACTCCCGAATGTTGAAACCGCACGGCGATTGGGAATGGCTGCGCATCATTTTAAAAACGCAGCAGGTTTGGAGCGTGAGCTGGCTGCGCTCAACTTGATCACGCGGTGAACCCGAGCCGCATGGCTAACCGGAAAAACCCTCAAGGACATTCACGCAGTTGGTCCCAAGCGCATCGACGGCGTAGCCGCCTTCCAGAATGAAGATGGTCGGCACGCCAACGCGTGCAAGCCGTTGCCCCAACCTCACAAAATCTTCGGATTTGAACTTGAACCCGGAGATCGGATCCCGCTCGAAGCAATCCAATCCGAGAGAAACAATCATTGCCTCCGGCTTGTAAACGAGAAGCCAGCGGCACGCCTCGTCGAGCGCCGGCGAATATGCTTCCCAGTCTGTTCCAAGGGGTAACGGCCAGTTGCGGGTAAAACCGGTTCCGGCATGCTCACCGGTTTCATCCGCATAACCCAGAAAATAAGGATATTCATCCTTCGGATCGGCATGAAGAGACAGAAAAAGAACATCTGGCCGATCATAAAACAGCGCTTGTGTGCCGTTTCCGTGGTGATAGTCGACATCCAGTATAGCGACGCGGTGAAGACCATAATCCCGAAGGTATTGCGCGGCGACTGCGGCATTGTTGAAGAAACAATACCCGCCGAAAAAATCGTGCCCGGCGTGGTGTCCCGGGGGGCGGCAAAGTGCAAAAACTGACTTTTCACCGTCGAGCACGAGTTTGGCAGCCGTCAACGCGGTATCCGCTGACGCGCGTGCGGCCCTGTAGGTATGCTCACCAAGCGGCGTGCCGGCATCCATGGAATAGCGCCCCAGCAGCCCGTCGATGTGTTCGACTTTTGTGTCCTGCCGAAGGCTTCTGATTGGCCAGACGAAGGGAAAGGCTTCCGCATCGCGGCCACTGGCTGTCCATAGCGACCAGAACCGCTCAAGAAATGATACATATTCCTCAGAGTGCACCCGGTGAAGCGGTCGGATCGGAAACTCCAATGGAGGGATAACGTCGCCGACCTTGCGATCTTTCACCGTCGACAAGACGATTTCCGCCCTGCTTGGAATTTCGACAGCGGGCTGGAGCTTACCGTCTGAAATTTCCTGCGCCGGTGCGTGGGCTAGCTGGGTCGCTGAAAAAACCGTCTTCACAATTTGGCCCCCGTCCCGGTGAAATCACTTTGTCGAAGAATACTCTAAACGATCTTAAGAGAAACGGAATTCCGTTACCTGGTTATAGCTGGCACCGGGTCTCAGCAACACATCCGTGAACGTCTTCTGATTGACGCTATCTGGCCAACGTTGTGCTTCCAGGCACAAGCCTGCATGAGCACCGTAGTTTTTCGCGGCAAGTCCAGGCACAGGCACATCGATCTTTCCGCCGTCGTAGAACTGCAGCCCGGGTTCGGTCGTCCAGACTTCCATCCGTCGGTCACCGCTTTTATCTTCCAGTGCTGCAGCGAACTCGACAGCATCTCTCGGCGCATCTGAAAGGCAGAAATTGTGGTCATAGATCACCGCCTCTTCTCCAGATTTTCGGCGCAGCCGCCGGCCATCCTGAAAATCATAGGGCGTCCAGGCAACACTCCGGATCTCTCCCGTCGGAATCAGATGATCATTCACGGGGACATAGGTTTCTGCGGCGATCTCAAGTTGGTGATCCAGGATCGTATCGCTGCCGTCGAGATTGAAATAACTGTGTTGCGCCAGATTGACCGGAGTGGTCTGGTCAGTCGTTGCTGACATCTTCACCCGCACCGCACCTGCGCCTGTCAGGGTGTACCGGACCAGCACCTCAACGCGTCCCGGATAGCCCATATTGCCGTCCTCTGACACGAGTTTGAGCAACACGCTTGCTTTGTCGCTTTGCTCAATCTGCCAGTTTCGCCGCGAGAACCCTTGAGTGCCTCCATGGAGATGATGGCCGTTGTCATTCTGATTCAACTGATACGCACGCCCGTCGATCTCTAACTTGCCATTTGCAATCCGGTTCGCACACCGGCCGACGATTGCGCCGAAATACGGTGAGTGATCCAGATAGTCCTGCAAATTGTCGAAACCCAAGACGACTGATTGACCTGCGAATTTCAGATCCCGGATGATAGCGCCGAAGGTCAGTACCGATGCTTCAAGCTCGCCCTTCTTCAGGGTGATCTCCTCAACGGGTGTGCCATCCGGAAGAACACCGAATTCCTGGATCATTAGGAAAACTCCTGGAGAAAAACAAAAAAGGCGGCGAGGATTTCGCCGCCTTTCTCAAGCCAAGTCAAGACTTTAGAGCGTCTGATTGTATTCGCCAACTTCGGGATTTTCCCGCAGAACCGCGTCAACAGCCTTGAACATTTCATGCAGCCGCGCTTCCGAAGCCGGACTTTCGACCACAACGACAAGCTCCGGCTTGTTCGAAGAGGCCCGAACGAGGCCCCAGGTGCCGTCTTCGCTGACAACGCGGATACCGTTGACTGTGATCAGATCGGTAATGGATTGCCCGGCAATTTTCTCGCCAGCGCCATGCATTTCCTTGAACCGGGCGACAACCCGGTCAACGACATCGTATTTTACTTCGTCAGCACATTTCGGTGACATTGTCGGCGAGCCCCAGGTTTTGGGCAAATCCCTGCGCAGGTCTGCCATGGACTTGTCCGGGTTGCGATCGAGCATGTCGAGAATGGCGATTGCGGACACCAGGCCATCATCATAACCGCGGCCGATCGGCTTGTTGAAGAAATAGTGTCCGGACTTCTCAAAACCGACGATCGCATCGAGCTCGGTAACCCGGCGCTTGATGTAGGAGTGACCAGTCTTGAAATAGTCGGTCTTGGCGCCATTGGCCTGAAGCACTGGATCTGTGTTGAACAGACCGGTCGACTTCACGTCCACAACGAACTGGCTGTTTGGATGCAACGCCGAGATATCGCGGGCTAGCATGACACCGACCTTGTCGGCGAAAATCTCTTCGCCTTCATTGTCCACGACGCCGCAGCGGTCTCCGTCGCCGTCAAACCCAAGACCGACATCCGCGCCAACTTCCAGCACCTTGTCCCGCAGGGCATGAAGCATTTTCATGTCTTCCGGGTTCGGGTTGTAACGCGGGAATGAGTGATCGAGCTCTGCGTCCAGCGGAATGACCTCCGCACCCAGCGCTTCCAGGATTTTTGGCGCAAAGGCACCTGCTGTCCCATTGCCACAAGCTGCGACCACCTTGATCGGTTTTTTCAGTCTTGCGCGGTCAGTCAGATCCTTGAAGTAAACATCTGCAAAGCCGTCGACGAAGCGATAGCTGCCGCCACCTTTCAAATCAAAGGCCGCGTCCAGAACGATTTCCTTGAGCCGGCGCATCTCGTCGGGACCGAAGGTGAGTGGGCGGTCAATGCCCATTTTTACGCCGGTCCAACCATTGTCGTTGTGGGAGGCCGTGATCATCGCAACGGCCGGAACATCGAGTGCAAACTGCGCGAAATAGGCCATTGGCGACAGGGCAAGGCCAATGTCGTGAACGTTGACGCCCGCAGCGAGAAGCCCGTTGACCACCGCCATCTTGATCGAAGCGGAGTAGCCGCGGAAATCATGTCCAACGACGATATCGGGGCGCACGCCGCGCTCATGAATGAGCGTGCCAATACCCATACCGAGCGCCTGCATTCCCATCAGGTTGATTTCTTTTTCGAACAGCCAGCGCGCGTCATACTCGCGGAAACCGGTTGGCTTCACCAGCGGCAGCGTTTCATATTCATAGGTGTTCGGCGAAAGGGCAGGTCTTGGCTTCGGAAACATGAAGTCCTCTAAAAGCTTTGGCATCTAATTGGTGTATAGGAGGCCATTGTGACAGCAAAGACAAATCTACTGGATCAGTACTAGGGTGCCGTTTGAAATGTCAAACCGGTCCAGCTTGTTGAGGGCCGTCATGCCAAGTAGCGGGATCGACAGACTGCTGTCTTGCAACACCAATGCCTCAATGTTTCTCAAGTTGATCCGGCCGATCTGCAACCGGTCTATGATAGCCCGGGCGCCATAGGTGGTTCCGTTGGCGGTACTGACCCGAAGTTTGAAATCGTCGTTTGCCGGGAAAATACCCACAGTCCGCGCGACTGAAACCGGCAGAACCGTCGCAGACGCGCCCGTATCGACCAGCATTTCATGCATCTGGCCGTTCAGATGAACGTCTGCCACAAACTGACCGCTTCGGTTTGCCGATATCCGATGCCGGCGTTCACCGGTCTCTAAAGGGGCATTTGATGTTGCAGCTGCAGTCTCACTTGTCTGGTTGTTTTGATGTTCAACCCATAACGGGACGATAGGCGCAATTGCTGCGCACAAAACCAAAACGATTAGAAAACGATACATGGGCCGCCTCGTTTGCCGGAAGCCTAGCGCTATCACAACAACCTTATCGCACCGTAAAGCGTTCTGGGTTCAATTTAGACACCCGAACATCGGTCCAATACGGCTGACACAAAAGAAAAACGCGGCGCCATTGGCACCGCGTTTAAAGACAAAAAGCCGTCAGATTTATTTGGTGCCGTACATCCGGTCACCAGCGTCTCCAAGACCTGGTACGATGTAGCCCTTTTCGTTGAGCTTCTCATCAATGGAAGCTGTGTAGATCGGCACGTCCGGCTGTTTCTCGTTGAATTTCGCCACACCTTCAGGAGATGCCAGCAGGCACAGGAACCGGATGTTGTTTGCGCCGCGTTCTTTCAGTTTATCGACAGCTGCGATGGCCGAGTTTCCGGTCGCCAGCATTGGGTCGACAACAATCACGAGACGTTCGTTCAGATCTTCCGGAGCCTTGAAATAGTATTCGACCGGCTCCAGAGTTTCCGGATCACGATAAAGGCCGACGTGGGCGACGCGTGCAGACGGCACGAGGTCAAGCATACCTTCCAAAAGACCATTACCGGCGCGCAGGACGGATGCAAATACAAGCTTCTTGCCCGCCAGTGACGGTGCCTGCATTTCGGCAAGCGGCGTTTCGATGGTCTGGCGAACCAGCGGAAGATCGCGGGTCACTTCGTAACACAGCAGCGTCGAAATCTCGCGCAATAGACGCCGGAACCCCTGAGTTGACGTTCCCTTGTCGCGCATGATGGTGAGTTTGTGCTGGACCAGCGGATGGCTGATGACATTTGCTCCGGACATATCTGCCTCTCTTTGTGTGGGCCGCATCCGATAGCGGGCGGTCTTCCGTTTGTTTGATGTTGTGGACCTATGCCCCGAACGGCAACCAAAAAATAGAGCCCGGGTTCATGATTTTTTCCAGTTTTTCCCGCAATTCCCGGTTTTCGGAGATTATCGCGGCTCCAGCCCGGCTGGTTCCCCCTTCCAGAATGCAGGATAACGGCAATTGTTCTTGCTCAACATCCAGCTCCTTGCGCAGCATGGCCGCAAGTCTGTCCGTCAACGCAATCGTGACAGCGCGTAGCTCCGTCTGCCGGTCCAATACCTGATCATCAGACAAGTCGTCAGTTTCGGATTTCATACATAGAACACCGGTGCTCACGAATAATCCGGTGTGTTCTGCCTCGCTCGGTCCTGTCAGCGTATCAAGCTCATCCACCTCATATCCGGCCCAGGCCAGCGGCTCCACAAGGGAATAGACCATACTTTGGGCGGTCAGATGAAAGGGCACAATATCCTGATTTGCGGGATTGGCCTTCACAGGATGCGCAAAACTGTCTCCAAACGAGACGTCGCCCTCGGCGGCACCGCCCTCCCACAACGGAGCAAGGCTTTGCAACAAACGATCTAGCAGAACAGCGGCGTCAACCGACCCCCAGCCTTCGCTGCCAACTTTTACAACGAGGTTTCCAGGACGCGTGGATTGACCTTCGCCAAAGAGATCCGGACGCAAGGCCAGCGCTTCGCCAAACCGCTTCAAGTGACGTTGGAGGAGTTTAAAGAAATCACCTTCCTGCTCGGCGCTAAGCTGAAGTCCGTTGGCCAGTTCTTCGATTTCAAGACGGATCAAAGCGTCTGCATCAACTCGGAAAGGATCGACAGGATCGGAGGAAAACGATCCTGCGGCGAACATGTTGATGACCGCCAATGCCGCGGCCTCACGGCCTTTGACTTCGGTTCCAGCCATCGTGTCTTCGTAGGACCAGCCCTGAGGTGTGTGCACATCCATGTAGGCCGCGAGAATTGCCAAGTCCGATGCCGCTGCAAGAAGCTCATCTGCCGACTGAAAATTTCGCGCTGAGGCAAGGGCGCTCCACCGATCAACGCCCCCTGCTTCAAACAAACGCCAGACGCCGTAGGGCGGGATCTGGAAATCAGGATAGGTCTGCTTGGTGATTTCAAGAACCTGGATCAAGGCTTGATCCAGTTTGCTGATGTCCACGCTCACATGATCCAATTTATCAGCGAGCGCGCGATCCAGAAGATTGTTCGCGACTAAGCGAACCCGTTCGGCCTTGAAGGTTTCCAACAGGCTGTTGTCGTTTTGGGCTTTGGTGGTCATGGTCGGCGTACTTAGCTGCCAATCTTTGCGCTGTCGAGCCGGGTCAGCAACCGGTTGCGGGTGCTGTCGTCACAAAACGCGGCCATGATGGCCGTCCGGCTGATCTCCATTTGATCGTCTCTTGTCCAGCCGAATGTCTCCGCAACAGACGAATACTCTTTGCCGAGTGTGGTGCCAAAAAAGGGCGGGTCATCGGAATTCAGGGTGATCTTGACGCCTTCTTTTCGAAGCATGTTCACCGGGTGAAAGCGCAAGACGGAATAAACGCCAAGCGCGATGTTTGATCCCGGACACACTTCCAGGACAACGTCTTCGTCGACGAGCCGTTTCACAAGATCCCGATCTTCAATGGCCCGGACACCATGGCCAAGACGTTTAACCCGCAAGAACTCCAGAGCTGCGGTGATGCTTTCCGGCCCGCCAAACTCCCCCGCATGGGCTGTCGTGCCCAACCCGGCATCGGCAGCCATACGGAACGCCTTGGCAAAGTTTGCGGGATGTCCGGAGCGTTCATCCCCTGCCAGGCCAAATCCGGTGACCAGGGGATGTGGATTGCCAATCACTTCCTTGACGACACGTTCGACGGAGGCCGTGCCGAAGTGACGTACACCGATTGCGATCATCCGGCCGTCTATGGCCGTATCGATTTTTGCCCGTTCGATCCCGGCAGCGAGGCCCTCCACATAGGACCGGTAGGAAAGGCCGGCGGCTTGAGCATGATCGGGCGAAATGAAAATCTCGCCGTAGATCGCCCCTTCCGCTGCAAGCATCCGGAAATAGGTCTCGGCAAGGAGCGCGTAGTCAGCCGGTGTCTTGAAGACAGAACTGGCGGTGTCATATGCCTTGAGGAATGAGGTAAAATCGGACCAGACGTACTGCCCCTTGCCGTCAATCACCTCTGAGACATTGACACCATGCTGATCAGCAAGCTGACGAACGAGACGCGGAGGAGCGGCCCCCTCAATGTGGCAGTGAAGTTCGACCTTTGGGACCGCGAGGGTCTCGTCCTTACCTTTTGGGGCCACAGTCGTCCGCTGTCCTTCTCTTACAGGAAACTGGTTCCATGCGGGCCTTGGTCGATCCCAAGATGATCCGCAACGCTCTCCCCAATATCGGCGTAAGTCTTGCGCCCGCCAATACCCTTGCCCGCAATGCCGGGTCCCGTGGCGATCACAGGGACATGTTCACGGGTATGATCCGTTCCGCGCCAGGTCGGGTCGCATCCGTGATCAGCCGTCAGGATTAGGAGGTCACCCTCCCGCATTTTGGCAATCATTTCCGGAAGGCGTCCGTCAAAGTGCTCCAGTGCCGCTGCATATCCCGGAACATCGCGGCGATGCCCATAAAGGGAATCAAAGTCGATGAAATTGGCGAAGATCATGTCGCCATCTTGCGCCAGATCCATGGCTTCAAGGGTCTTGTCAAAAAGCTGATCATTGCCAGCCCCCTTCAGAACCTTGGCCACCCCCTGATGCGCAAAGATGTCGGAGATTTTTCCAATGCCATAGACCGTCCGACCATCAGCAGTCAGCCGATCAAGCAAAGTTGGCTCAGGTGGCAAAACGGAATAATCGCGGCGGTTGGCCGTGCGCTCAAACGTATCAGCGCTGTCGCCGAGAAAGGGTCGCGCAATCACGCGGCCGATGGTGTACGGGTCCGCGAAATCGCGCGTGATTTCGCAAAGGTCATAGAGCCTCTCAAGGCCGAAATGCTCTTCGTGAGCAGCGATCTGAATGACCGAGTCAGCGGAAGTGTAGAAGATCGGGTTCCCGGTCTTCACATGCTCCTCCCCGAGTTCTGCGATGATCTCGGTCCCGGAGGCATGTTTGTCGCCCAAGATTCCATTCAATCCGGCTTTTTCGCTAATCTTGGAAATCAGCTCTTTCGGAAAAGTCGGGATTGTTTCCGGGAAATAGCCCCAGTCGAACCGGACTGGCACGCCCGCGATTTCCCAGTGCCCGGACGGGGTATCCTTGCCGTTCGAGACTTCGGCTGCATAGCCCCAAAGTCCTTCTGTCTCCCCAGAATAGGTCAGACCCGGGACGTCTTCACCGGTGGACAGACGGCCGGCCGCACCGAGCCCAAGCCGGTCCATATTCGGGACCGACAGAGGACCAGCGCGAAGGCCGTCCCTGTCGCCCTTTCCTGCCGCGCAATGCTGCGCGATGTGGCCAAGGGTATCCGACCCCACATCGCCAAAGGCGTCCGCATCCGCCGCGCCGCCAATCCCGAAACTGTCCAGTACGCACAAGATCGCACGGGGCATGAGCATCTCCTCATTATTGTTGCCGACATGTTATGCCGGAGAGGGCCGGATTTTACGCCCGGCCCGGCCGCGGTTACGGCGCGATGCGCTCTACAACACTCGGACGATCCATGACGTCCTTTGCTGAACCGACGGTGTAGGCTGCGCGCAGAGCGATCGCAGCTGCTTCTGCATCTTCTTCGTTGCGGGCATGCACGATTGCAAGCGGGCTATCTGCGTCAACCGAATTGCCCACGCCGGCAAGGCATGTGAACCCAACAGATGGGTCGATCACGTCAGCAGCAGCTTTACGTCCGCCGCCAAGAGCAACGACGGCAACACCGACACCGCGCGCGTCGATTTCCGTGACGATGCCGTCCTCAAATGGATAGACCGGTGCCTCGAAATTCGCTGTCGCAAGATAGAGTTCCGGTTTTTCCATGAAGTCGGCAGGCCCACCAAGCGCGCTAACCATCTCAGCGAACTTCTCTGCCGCCTTGCCACTCTCAAAAGCTGTCCGCATCATATCGCACCCAGCCTCGGCATCGGGTGCGAGTCCGCCGCTTGCGAGCAGTTCGCCGCCTTGCGCGACGGTGACATCCCACAGCCGGTTGTCGATGGCAGTGCCTTTCAGGAAGTCGACGGCATTTTGCATCTCGATCGCATTGCCCGCTGCAGAGGCCAAGGGCTCATTCATGTCTGTGAGCAGAGCTGTTGTTTTGAGGCCTGCGCCGTTGGCGACCAGGACAAGGCTCTCGGCAAGCCCGCGCGCTTCTTCAAGCGTTGCCATAAACGCGCCGCTGCCCCACTTCACATCGAGCACAAGCCCTTGAAGACCAGCTGCCAGTTTCTTGGACAAGATGGACGCGGTGATCAGGTCAATGCTCTCGACCGTCGCGGTCACATCCCGGATGCCATAAAAACGTTTGTCGGCTGGAGCGAGATTGCCAGTCTGACCGATCACGGCACAGCCGACTTCCTTTACGACCTTCTTGAAAAGTGCATTGTCTGGCTGGGTCTTGTAGCCCGGAATACTGTCGAACTTGTCGAGTGTGCCACCAGTATGGCCAAGACCACGACCAGAGATCATCGGGACAGCTGCACCGCAAGCCGCAAGTGCCGGAGCCAGCATCAGCGAAACATTGTCACCTACACCCCCAGTGGAGTGTTTATCAAGGACCGGAGCTTCAATGTCCGACCAGTCCAGAACATCGCCGCTGTCGCGCATCGCGAGCGTCAGAGCGACACGCTCATCAATGGTGAGACCTTTGAAAAAGACCGCCATAGCAAGGGCGGAAACCTGACCTTCGGTGACAGAACCGTCGGCGAGGCCCTTTACGAAGAACGCGATCTCTTCAGAGGACAGCGCGCCGCCATCCCGTTTTTTCCGGATGAGCTCTTGTGGCAGCATATTAGTATCCTTCACCCACTGCGGCGTCTTTGCCGTCTATCGTTGCCGTGAGAGCGTCGAGCAACCCGCTCGCGCCAAAACGGAAGGTTGAGGCGGACACCCAATTGTGCCCCATGATCTTGTCTGCAAGCGCGAGGTAGGCAGCCGCATCCGAAGCGGTTTTGATCCCGCCGGCCGGTTTAAAGCCGATGACGCGCTCAGCGTTGTCACGCCGCGCTTCTTCGAGGGCCGTCAGCATGATTTCGGCAGCTTCCAAAGTCGCGTTGACAGCAACCTTGCCGGTCGAGGTCTTGATGAAGTCCGCAGCCGCTGCGATCGCAACATTGGACGCAGCATGGATCAGGAGCGGATCCTTGATCTCGCCTGTCTCGAGAATAACCTTCAAAATGGCAGGTTCTGGGATCGCGGCCTTGACCTGAACGATCTGCTCTTCGGCGAACCCTTTACGGCCCTCAACAAACGTCCGGTAAGGCATGACGAGATCAATCTCATCCGCACCATCGGCAATCGCCTGGCGAGTTTCAGCGACCACGGCTTGCGTGTCTTCACCGCCAGCCGGGAAGTTGACAACTGTCGCAACCTTGACCCCAGTTCCGGCGAGTTCCTTGACAGCCTGCGCTACGAAACGGGGCCACACGCATACGGCAGCAACGGCGCCATGCGGCGTCACTGTGCGATTTGTCAAAGCCGTAATATCTTCAGCCGTGCAATCGTCATTCAGGTTGGTCAAATCCACCAGGCCAAGGGCCCGTTTGGCGGTTTCAATCATATCGGTCATTGGCCGACCTCTTTTACAAAAGCACGCACAAGCTGCTTCATCCGTTCCATGCCGGTGAGCGCAACGGACTTGGTTTCGTCGTGCGACAAGGCATGGGTTTGCATGCCAGCACCGTAGTTGGTGATGATGGACATCGCTGCGACGCGCATCCCTAGGAACCGGGCCATGATGACTTCCGGGACGGTCGACATGCCGACCGCATCTGCACCCAGCATCTTGGCCATGCGGATTTCGGCAGGTGTCTCAAATGACGGGCCGGAGAACCACATGTAGACGCCTTCTGCGACCGGGTCGCCAGTTTCTTCGGCAACTTTCTTCATTGCCGCCCGAAGGTCCTGATCATAAGCCGCGCTCATATCGAGGAACCGCTTCTCATCTTCTTCGCCGATCAACGGGTTTTTGCCCGACCAATTGATATGATCCGAAATGACCATCGGACTGCCGGGAGCGACGTCTTCGCGCAAGGACCCTGCCGCATTGGTTGCAAGCAGGATGTCGCAGCCGAGCTCCTTCAAGGTTTCAACTGGAGTCCGCATGACCGTCGGATCGCCACCTTCATAATAGTGCGCGCGGCCCGACAGGATGACCACAGGAACCCCGGCAAGTGTGCCGGCAACCAGCTCGCTGGAATGCGATGTTACCGTGGACACCGGAAACTCGGTCAGATGAGAATAAGGAATGCGGACTGCATCCTCGACCTCTTCGGCCAGGGTTCCAAGCCCGGATCCCAGGATCATACCAATTTTGTAGGAGCCCTCGCGGGCGGCGCGCACAATATCCGCGCACTCACGGCCATAACCACTCATGGTGGGTCAGTCCTTCTTGTCTTCTAGTTCAAATGCCGCCGGCAGCAATTCATCCAGTGTGAAGCTGCGGCGAATGCCGTTGAGGTCCGCAACATGGACCACAAGATTTTCAGTTCCGAACTCTGCAAACCGCTGACGGCACATACCGCACGGGGTGCATAGGGCCGCATCGCCAATCACGACCGCTTCTTCGATTTCCCGGTAACCGGCGGCAATCATGGCGCTGGCTGCACCACCTTCAGCGCATACGCTGACCGGGTAGGATGCATTCTCCACATTGCAGCCGGTGAAAATCGTCCCATCCGGAGTGCGGAATGCTGCCCCGACCAGAAAGTTGGAATAAGGAGCATATGCCTTTTCGCGCACCGCCTTGGCGGCTTCGAACAGCTTGTCCAGATCGCTCATGACCGCTCCTTCAGATACGGAATACCAGCAGCTTTCGGCGGGATCGCTTTCCCGATGAAACCAGCAAGCAGGATGACCGTCAGGATGTAGGGAAGCGCCTGGAAGAACTGGACCGGGATCTCGCCAATGCCCGGGACCTCTTGTCCTTGCATGCGGATCGCCGTTGCATCGAGGAACCCAAAGAGCAGGCAAGCGAACATCGCGCTCGCAGGCCGCCACTTGGCGAAGATCAGCGCTGCAAGTGCGATGAAGCCTTTACCTGCGGTCATGTCCTTGATGAAACCGGCAGACTGAGCGATCGAAAGATAACTGCCCGCAAACCCGCAGAGAATGCCGCATGCAATCACGGCCCGGTAGCGAAGCCAGGTCACCGAAATACCTGCCGTGTCCACGGCGGCCGGGTTTTCACCCACCGCACGAAGTCGCAAACCGAAACGCGTGCGGAACAGCACCCACCATGTCACAGGCACGGCAACGAAGGCGGCATAGACCAGGATGTTATGACCGGACAAGAGCTCGGCATAGATCGGGCCGATAATCGGCACATCGCGCACTTGCTCAGCGCCCGGCAAGACGATGTCTCGGAAGCGGCCATCCCCTTGAAGCGACGGTGTCCGTCCCCCCTGGCTGAACCAGGTTTGTCCGAGCAGCGCCGTCAAACCGGCCGCCAGGAAGTTGATGGCAACGCCGGAGACAATCTGGTTGCCGCGGTTGGTGATGGACGCAAATCCGTGGATGAGCGCCAGGCCAATCGATACGGCAATGCCCGCCATAAGCCCAATCCAGGCGTTGCCTGTGATATAGGCGACCGCACCGGCACCAAAGGCAGCGCCAAGCATCTTGCCTTCCAGGCCAATGTCGACGATCCCCGAACGTTCGGAATAAAGCCCTGCCAGACAGGCGAGCAGGAGCGGCGTTGACAGTCGGACCGTGGAATCAAGTGTCAGGATTAATGTCTCGAACATGATCAAGCCTCCTGCGCCGTTTTGGGCCGAGCGGGCATGAAAAACTGGGCAACGGCAGGCCGGAACATGTGCTCAAGCGCACCGGCAAACAGAATTACCAGACCCTGGATCACAATGATCATGTCACGCGTGATGTTGGGCATCTCAAAAGAGAGCTCCGCGCCGCCCTGATACAGCATCCCGAACAGAATTGACGCCAGCAAGATCCCGACCGGATGAGCCCGGCCCATCAGCGCAACGGCGATCCCAACAAAGCCATACCCAGTCACGAAATCGATCAGCAAGCGATGCTGGGACCCCATGATCTCGTTGATCGCCATCATGCCTGCAAGACCGCCAGAAATCAGCATGGTCACTACTGTGATGCGGACCGGCGAAATACCTGCATAGATTGCCGCTGTCGCGTTGGCGCCAAAGGAGCGGATTTCAAATCCGAGCTTGGTCCGCCAGATCAACAGCCAAACCAGGACACAGGCTGCCAAAGCAACAAACAGTGCCAGATTGACCGGCGCGAACCCGAAGCCAAAGGACGGGAAGATGTCGTTCAGGAACGGCAACCGGCCGCCATCTTCAAAGGTGCGGGTCTCGTTCTGCATGGAGCCTGGCTTCTTCAGAAAGCCATTGAGCAGATAGACCATCAAGGACGCAGCAATGAAGTTGAACATGATGGTGGTGATAACCACGTGGCTGCCGCGCGTTGCCTGAAGCCAGGCCGGGATGAAGGCCCATGCCGCGCCCATCAAGGCGGATCCAAGAATAGCGAACGGCAATGTCACATACCATGGCACATAGTGGTCCAGAGCCAGACACGCGATGGCCACTCCAAGACCGCCCAGGTACGCCTGCCCTTCACCGCCAATGTTGAAGAGGCCTGCGTGAAACGCGACCGCCACCGCGAGCCCGGTGAAGATAAAGTTGGTCGCATAAAAAAGTGTGTATCCGAAACCTTCCGTGTAACCGAGAGAACCCCAGATCAGGACTTTCACAGCATCGATCGGGTTTTCGCCGATCAGGATCACCACAAGACCGGAGACTAGAAATGCTGCCGCAAGGTTCAGGAACGGGATCAGGCCGTAATCGACCCACCGGGGTAGCTGGCCGCCACTCATTGGACGTCTCCTTCAACGGCAATCTTATTGTCCTCAATCCCGGCCATCAGCAGGCCGAGATCACTTTCTTCAGCATCCGCGCCACGTTCGCCCACGACCTTGCCGTCGAACATCACAAGCACTCGGTCGGACAGGCCACGGATTTCGTCGAGCTCCACGGAGACCAAAAGGATACCTTTTCCCGCATCCCGTAATTCAATGAGCCGCTTGTGAATAAACTCGATTGCACCGATGTCCACACCACGGGTCGGCTGGCCAACCAAAAGGATGTTTGGGTCCCTTTCGATTTCCCGAGCCAGAACAACCTTCTGCTGGTTGCCACCTGAGAAGTTAGCGGTCTTGAGCATCGGATTTGGCGGCCGGATATCGTATTTCTCGATTTCATCGACCGCATTTTTCTTGATCGCTGGCAGGTCGAGCAGAAGGCCTTTTGAATAGGCAGGATCCCGGTGATACCCGAGAATGGAGTTCTCATACTCGGCGAAACTGTTGATCAGCCCCATACGGTGCCGGTCTTCTGGAACATGGCCCATGCTCTTTGCGCGCATATCGGCGGCGTCCGGTGCCCGGTTGGCCAGATCAATCGTCTCACCGTTGATTTTCAAGGTACCCCGGGTGGCGCGACGGATGCCGGAAAGAGTTTCGAGAAGTTCTGACTGCCCGTTACCGGACACGCCCGCGATGCCGACGATTTCGCCTTCATGCACTTTAAAAGAAACATCCTTCACCACTTCAACGCCGCGGCTGTCTGTCACCGTGAGGTTTTCCACCTCGAGAACAGGCGCTTTGGGTTCGGCTGGTTTCTTGTCGACCCGCAACAACACGCTGCGCCCGACCATCAGCTCGGCCAGCTCCTCCATTGAGGTGTTCTTGGTCTCGCGGGTCGCCACCATCTCTCCGCGGCGCATGACAGACACCATGTCGGTCGCAGCCATGATTTCGCGCAGTTTGTGCGTGATCAGCAGAATGGTTTTGCCTTCGTTCTTCAGAACTTCCAGGATCTTGAAAAGGTGATCCGCCTCGGCAGGCGTCAAAACGCCGGTCGGTTCATCCAGGATCAGGACTTCGGCGCTGCGATAGAGAGCTTTCAGAATTTCGACACGCTGCTGAAGTCCGACCGGCAGCTCACCGGTGATTGCCTCCGGATCAACCCGGAGCTCATATTCGGTTTCCAGGCGATGCAATTCGGATCTGGCCCGGTTAAGGCCTCCGGCCAGAAGCGCACTGTCTTCGGCGCCAAGAACGACATTTTCCAGAACGGTGAAATTGTCGACCAGCATGAAGTGCTGGTGAACCATCCCGATCCCCATCCCGATCGCAGCCTTCGAGTCCGAGATCGTGACCTTATTGCCGTTGACCAGAATGTCTCCGGTGTCAGCTTGATAAAAGCCGTAAAGGATCGACATCAAGGTCGATTTGCCCGCGCCATTTTCACCGATAATGCCGTGGATTGATCCCTTCTTTACAACAAGGTCGATGTCCTTGTTGGCATGGACCGCCCCAAAGCTTTTGTTGATCTTGCGCAGCTCAATTGCAGGTGTTTCGTTCATGCCATCCCCCAGGCGTGACGATTACTTTTTGTCATTCTTGCTGTGTCCTGTTCAGCGTTCAGGCATGCCTTCAAAAAGGGCACGTCCCATCCGCCACCACATCATGGACCACAATCTCCCCCTTGGAGATTGCGTCGACCGCTGCATCTGCAGCTGCCTTCATGTCTACTGAAATCAGGGCCTGATTGTTTTCATCCAGCACCCAGTCCATTCCGCCTTCCTTGAGGCCCAGAACCTGGATGCCCGGCGCAAAAGATCCATTCACTGCAGATGTAAAACTGTCGTAAACCGCATTGTCCACGCGCTTGCGGATGGATGTCAGTACCTTGCCCGGATGCAGGCCATTCTGATTGCTGTCTGTCCCAAGTCCGAGGACCCCAGCATCTGCCGCCGCTTGCAGGACGCCAATCCCGGTCCCGCCCGCTGCCTGGATCACCACATCCGCGCCGCGATTGATCTGACCGCGCGCCAGTTCCGCTCCGCGCACCGGATCGGCAAACGCTGCCGGCGTGTCACCGGTCATATTCGAGAGTACCTTGGTTTGCTGATTTGCCGCCAGTGCACCTTGCTTATAGCCACACAGGAAACGCTGAATAATCGGAATATCCATGCCGCCGACAAATCCGATCGTCCCGGTTTTTGAGGCCATGGCGGCCAGCAAACCACCGATGTAGGCGCCTTCATGTTCCTTGAAGACGTAGGAGCGGACATTCGGCTGCTCGACCACCATATCGACGATGGCAAAATCTTCTTCCGGAAACTCCGACGCGACCTGGCCCAGCGCATTTGCCTGATTGAACCCGATCGCAACAATTGATTCACTGCCGCGGCTGGCAAAGTTCCGCAGTGCTTGAAGGCTCTGCGCATCGCGTTCCAGCTCAAACTCCCGCACAGCCTGGCCGGTTTCATCCGTGAACCGTTTCACGCCGTCATAAGCGCTCTCGTTAAAGGAGCCATCAAATTTGCCGCCGACCGAATACACAATCGCCGGCTCGGCTTGCGCAGCAAACGCTACCAAGCTGCCTAAAACGACAGACACTATTCCTGTACGAAAACGGACCATCAGATCCCCGCTAGACCGCGAACCGGGAAAACCCAAAGAAACGCATCCCGCACGCAGAACCGCGCGGGATGCCAAGACAAATCAGATTAGACTGGGCAGTTCTGATCAGACATGTAGTCGTGAACGACGATTTCGCCGGAGATGATCTTGTTGGATGCTTCCTCGACAGCAGCCTTCATCTCGTCATTGAGGAGTTCGGCATTGTTGTCGTCCAAAGCCCAATCAACACCGCCTTCTTTAAGGCCGAGCACCTCAAAGCCTGAAGACCAGGAGTCGTTGGCAGCATCTTCAAATGCCTGGTAAACAGCGATGTCAACGCGCTTCAGCATAGACGTCAAAACAGAGCCGGGGTGCAGGCCGTTCTGGTTGCTGTCGACGCCGATGCCGAGCTTGCCGGCATCTGCAGCGGCCTGAAGAACACCGATACCGGTGGCGCCAGCTGCGTGGTAGACAACGTCAGCACCGCTGTCGAACTGAGACTTCGCCAGCTCACCGCCCTTGACCGGGTCGTTCCAGGCGGCACCTGTCGTGCCGGTCATGTTTTCAAAGACCTCAGCGTCCGGAGCTGCAGCCATGACGCCCTGCTTATAGCCGCAAGCAAATTTACGGATCAGCGGGATGTCCATACCGCCAACGAAGCCGACCTTGTCAGTTTCAGACGCCATCGCAGCGAGCATGCCGACGATATAGGAGCCTTCGTGTTCCTTGAACAGGATCGAACGGACGTTCGGGAGATCAACGACCATGTCAACGATCGCAAACTGGGTGTCCGGGAATTCCTGCGCGACTTTCTCAACCGCATTGGCCTGTGAGAAACCGATTGCAACGATCGGGTTCATGCCGCGTTTTGCGAAGTTCCGCAGAGCCTGCTCGCGCTGGCTGTCGTTCTGGATTTCGAAGTCGCGGTACTCGGTGCCGTAATCCGCTTTGAATTGCTCAGCACCGGTATAGGCTGCTTCGTTGAAAGACTTGTCAAAGCGGCCGCCCAGATCGTAGAGCACTGCCGGTTTGATGTCGGCGGCCATTGCACCGGCCACCGAAAACGCCAGACCCGCCAAAGCGGTGCTGATGGTCAGAATTTTCTTCACGTATATGTCCTCCGACATGCGGGGGCCTGCCTTCGGCGGGCCCATTTCCCCTCGAGAGACCCAGCTGCTTTATGCAGACTGTGCCAACTGTAACCCGACCCGTGCGCTGAGAGCTTTAGCAAGGCCCTCATCCGCAACCAGATCGGTAATGACACCGGTACGCAGTGCAGCAAGTGTTGCATCCACCTTGCTTTCACCACCCACCAGCGCAATCACACGGCTCCCCCGCACTTCATCAAAATGAAGGCCGACCGCACAATCTCCGAGCGGGTCGGGAGCCAATTCTCCGTCAATCGTCAAGAAGCGCCCCATCAAATCACAAACGGCGCCGCCAGACATCAGATTTTCCTGCTCTTGCTTGGAGATCATTCCCCGCTGCACGAGGTGCCCCTCATTTTCAACCGAACCCAATCCAATCAGGAAGGCATCAGACTGGCGCGCGCGGCTCATCAGATCCTGAACGCTGCGCTGGGTCAAAAACATGGACTTTTCGTCCTGACTTTCGGCAAAGTAGGGCACCGGCAGATAGTATCCGACGCCACCAGTCCGTTCCTGCATCTTCTGGACGATGTCGTATGGGTTGGCAGCCAATGTGCGCGTCAAGGATCCGCAGATCGACATGATCTCAAGATCGCTGCGCTGGATCTTCGGCAAGGCCTCCACTGATGCCGTCAATGTGCGTCCCATGCCGACGCCCAACCGCTTCACCCCAGCCCCACCAAGGAGACCCGACAAGAACTGCGCGGCGGAAACAGCCACCACTCGCAAGGCTGCATCTTCATCGCCGCCGCCAACATCCGGGGCGATGATGCAATTGGATAGACCGAAATGAGACGTCAGCTCCCGCTCCAGCTGCAGGCATTCCATTGGCCTGCCATCGATCTGGAACTTAACGTGCCCGGCCTTTTGCGCGTGTGCAATCAAACGATGGACTTTGGCGGGAGAAACACCAAGCTGAGCCGCGATCTCACCTTGCGTCCGGCCACCGACAAACGACAGCCACGCAGCCCGGATGGCCATGTGAGATGTCAAATCGTCGCCGCGTACCGCCATCGAGAAACCCGCTCCCAAGAGTTATATCTCAAACACGTTTGACCTAAGGCTCTCCCGAACCAGTCTCACCCGCCATAACGGCGACCCATTTCGGTCTCCGAGACAGGTATTTGAAAAATTCTTCACATGGTGAGAATTTCTGCAGATCATGTCGCCTTAGAAGCGTCGCGTCAATAAAAAAGCGTCACAAAAATGCAGCAAACTGCCGAATTTTTGATCAAGGTGACCTTTTTCTGGCAGAAACGTGACCGGCAAAAAATGCCGCACCGTTTTCGCATATTCAGAGCAAGTGGCAATTTTTGCCGGGCAAACCGGCACTTATTTCCCTTCTGTGGAATAAATGCACTCTGTGCGCATTTGATTTTGCCGGTTAATCATAATTCTAGTACAGTTGGCACACAGTTTGCTCAGTAATTCACGAGCAGCGAGCAAATGTGCCCAAGAACCTAAGTAGGATTCGCGAGAAACGAAAAGATAAGAATTTACATAACAAAATAACAAAAAGGGGAGACGTGGCGACCTGGTCAGACGACCGAAAGATGGAGAAACCAATGCGTCTCGACTCAACACAAAATTGTGCACTGAAAGCGTTTAAGTTACTTCTCTTCCTTTGCGTGGCCACCCTATTTTCCACGCAAACTCAAGCACGCGACTTTTTGAGGTCGCCACTTGTTTCAGCGCAATACAACTATGACCCCGCCAACGAAGTAGACGTTGAACTGGTGCTCGCTGTCGACATTTCCCAATCCATGGATACCGAGGAGCAGGAGATCCAGCGCGCTGGATATATTTCTGCTCTGACATCTCAAGAGTTTCTGGATGCGATCCAGGTCGGTCCCATCGGCAAAATCGCAATCATGTACATGGAATGGGGTGGTGTTGACGAACATTTCGTCGTCGCCGACTGGACAGTTGTCCAAGATGCGGCTTCAGCGGCGCATTTCGCGTCCAAGGTTTCTGAAGCTCCGCTGCGCCAGGTGCAACGAACATCGATCTCCTCCGCACTGGAGAAATCGGTCTGGATGGTTCAGAACAACAAGTACACGGGGTTGCGGCAGGTCATCGACATTTCGGGCGATGGTCCGAACAACCAGGGCGGCTCGGTTACAGCCATGCGTGACCGCATGGTGAACTCCGGTGTGACCATCAACGGCCTTCCACTGATGATGAAATCAAACAAAAACACCTGGCAGGCGATGCTGAACCTCGACCATTATTACGAAGACTGCGTAATCGGTGGCCCGGGTTCGTTTGCAATTCCTGTACGATCGAAAGAAGGCTTTGCGGATGCAATCCGCATGAAACTCGTCATGGAGATTGCCGGCATTTCGATGCCAGAACCGGACAACTACTTCCACACAGTTTCCGCACGTGAACCGGTGCGTTGTAATTTGTTCGACTGATCAAGCCACGTCTCCATCGAGTGTTTTTAGCGCACCTGTTCTGGCAGGTGCGTTTTTTTATCTGCTGATTTCAGCAGCTTTCCGGTCTGGTTGAGCGAAACTGTCTCAGCAGTTTCCGATCTTTCTTTGCGCCTGGCCGCCTTTGGCGCTAAACACAAAAACAGTTTCCAATCCGTTCTCAAAGGACGCCTCTCATGCCCGCCAAACCAACCCTTGCCCTGGTGGCCCACGATGCCAAGAAAGACGCCATGGTCGAGTTTGCCGAGCGGCATGAAGAGAAACTGACATCATTCGATCTTGTCGCGACCGGCACGACGGGCGGCCGCATACAAGAGGCCTGCCCCAGCCTGAATATCAATCGATTTAAAAGCGGCCCATTGGGCGGCGATCAGCAGATTGGTGCGATGATTGCCGAGGGACGCCTTCATGGCTTGATTTTCTTTGTCGATCCGCTGTCCCCAATGCCCCACGATGTCGATGTAAAAGCTTTGATGCGCCTTGCTGTTGTGTATGACATGCCAATGGCGTTGAACCCTTCAACAGCTGGAATTCTACTTCGGTCATCCCGCCTGACTGGATTGACGACAACGTCCAACACACCGGAAGTGGGCGCGGCTGCCCAATGACGTTCCAATCCCAAGCCCCCTTTTCCTATCCGGTCCTGGTTGCCGATATCGGCGGCACGAATGCGCGTTTCGCGATGGTTGAGAATAAGACGGCCCCCACCCGGATGTGCGGCAAGACAGCAACCGCAGATCATGCAGACATTTCCTCAGCCATTCGGCAAACCGTATTGCCAAACACTTCGGAAAATCCGAGGACTGCCATCATTGCGGTGGCAGGCCCGGTGACCGGCGACACGATACCTCTGACAAATGCAGCATGGGTGATCGAACCGCTCAGGATGATCTCGGACCTCGGCGTTGACCGGGTCATTGTCCTCAACGACTTCGAAGCGCAAGCCCTTGCCTTACCAGGATATCAAGGTGCGGATATTGAACAGGTTGGTAAGGGTGAGGCCCGGCCAAACGCGACAAAATTTGTCCTTGGGCCCGGCACTGGCCTTGGCGCGGCATCGATGATCTATGCGGCCGACACCTGGGTACCGGTTCCCGGAGAAGGCGGGCATGTGGAACTGGGTCCCGTAACTCCCGAAGACTTTGAAATTTGGCCTTTCATAATCAAGCGCAATGGCCGAATCGGGGCAGAAGAGGTTTTGAGTGGCACAGGGCTTCCGCGCCTCGCCAGAGCCGTTTCCACCTGGATGGATATGACTCGGGACTTTACAACGCCCGCAATGATAACGAAGGCAGCAGAAGAGAATGACCCCGTCGCTCTGAAAACGCTGCAGGTTTTTGCAAGGGCTCTTGGCCGTGTTGCCGGGGACTTTGCACTGACGACCCTCGCCCGCGGCGGTGTGTATCTAACCGGCGGCATCACGCCGCGCATCCCGCAGTTCCTGACGGACGGAAACTTCCGCGCAGCGTTTGAAGCAAAAGCGCCACACGAGCAGCTGATGCACAAGATCCCGACCTTCATTGTGCGTCATTTGGACCCTGCGCTGGAAGGTTTGGCGGCCTACGCCCGGCAACCCGAACAGTTTGCGGTCGATCGGCGCGGGCGCGAATGGATGCTCAATCCGGCAACAATCCCGGCGTGAGGCCCTGATTGTCCGTGGCGAAAACACCTGAATTCAAAACGTCACTACCTATTGACGGGGTTCTTCCGGAACTGCTCTCAGCGCTTGAGACAAAGACCAACGCCGTTCTTGTTGCAGAGCCTGGTGCTGGCAAAACGACACGTGTGCCGCTCGCGCTTCTGAATGCGTCTTGGCGGGGAAACGGCAAGATCCTGGTCCTGGAACCGCGACGCCTTGCAGCTCGTGCTGCCGCCCGGCGCATGGCAAGTGAACTTGGCGAACGTCCCGGCGAAACCGTCGGTTACCGCGTGCGCATGGAAACCAAGGTGAGTGCTCAAACACGGATCGAGGTGGTCACCGAAGGTGTGTTCACCCGCATGGTTCTCGATGATCCGGGATTAAGCGGTGTTGCCGCGATTCTCTTTGATGAATTCCACGAGCGATCGCTCGATGGGGATTTGGGCCTCGCCTTATGCTTGGACGTGCAAGGTGCCTTGAGGGATGATCTTCGGCTCGTCCCGATGTCTGCGACGATTGATGCATCCTGCATCGCCCGGTTACTCGGCAACGCTCCTGTGATCGAAAGCAAAGGCCGCAGTTTTCCAGTTGAAACGCGTTACCTTGGCCGTGCCCAAAACGAGCGGATCGAACAACAGATCGCAAGGGCTGTTCAACAGGCAATCCGCGAGGAAAGCGGTTCTGTTCTCGTTTTCTTGCCCGGTCAGGGAGAAATCAAACGGACGGCGGATCTGCTTGCCGGAAAGGTTGCTCCAAACTGCCAGATCGCCCCGCTTTATGGCGGCCTGGACAGCAAGGCGCAGGACGCGGCCATCCGGCCAGCCACCGATGGAAATCGCAAGATCGTGCTCGCCAGCGCCATTGCCCAGACTTCCCTTACAATTGAGGGGGTCCGTGTCGTCATCGACAGCGGCCTCGCGCGCGTTCCCAAATATGAGCCGCAAACGGGCCTCACACGTCTGGAGACAGTGTGGGTTTCGAGAGCCTCTGCTGACCAAAGACGGGGGCGTGCCGGGCGAACAGAGCCAGGAGTGTGTTACCGGCTTTGGGACGAAGCACAGACTGTCTCGCTGCCCACAGCTGAGACACCGGAAATTCTAGAAGCCGATCTCACCGGCCTCGCGCTGGATCTTGCAGCCTGGGGCACGTCAGATCCGGCATCTCTGACGTTTCCAGATCCACCACCAACAGCGGCCTGGAACGAAGCGGTCACGCTATTAGCGGACCTTGATGCGCTCGACAATTCCGGTCGACTGACTGCAGAGGGAAAGTGCCTCGCAAGGCTTCCCTTGCATCCAAGACTCGCCCACATGGTGATGGCGGGTGTGGCCAGGAACCTGGGCTACACGGCCGCGCTCATCGCCCTGTTGCTTTCAGAACCAGGGCTCGGAGGACGCGATCCCGATCTGCGCGCGCGTTTGCGAACTTTTAAGTACGACAAAAGCCAGCGCGCGAAGGACGGTAAAGCCCTTGCAGTACGGTGGCTGAAACTTGCCGGCGGCAATGGCTCGGAGATCGATATCGAAAGCGGCGGCATGCTGCTCGCCCTCGCCTATCCAGATCGCGTCGCCCAGGCACGGGGCGCAACGGGGCGTTTTCGTCTCGCCAATGGCCGCGGTGCCGAATTGCCCGCAGAGCATGGCTTGGCATCAGAACCATTCCTGACTGTGGCGGATATTCAAGGCAAAGCGGCCAGTGGCAGGATCCAGCTTTGCGCGCCCATCAGCCGCGATGAGATCGAGGATTTGTTTTACAACGACGTCATTGAAGACGATGAGGTGCAACTGACCAAAGATGGTGCCCTGAAGGCACGGCGCGTCTTGCGGTACAAGGCCGTGGAGTTGCAATCGCGAAACATAACCTCACCCGATCCAGCAGCTATCGAGAAGGCCCTTGTGTCAGAGGTCCGGCGGCGCGGGATTTCCCGCCTCCCCTGGAGCAAGGATCAGGACCGTCTGCGCAAGCGTCTCGCCTATGCGCGGGACAATGGTGCGAACGATCTCCCGGACCTCTCAAACCCTGCGCTTAGTGAAAGCCTCGAGGACTGGCTTGCGCCGTTTCTCGCTGGCCTGACCAGCTTGGCAGCAATCGATGCTGCCGTGCTCGGGACCGCGCTCGCCGCCAAACTCCCTTACGATGCGACAGAGAAACTTGAAGCGATCGCACCTTCCCATTTTACGGCCCCGACTGGAAGCCGGGTACCGATCGATTATGGCGCGGCCGCAGGGCCGACTATGTCGATCCGTGTTCAGGAGCTGTTCGGCCTCAGTGAACACCCGGCTGTCTGCAACGGGCGTTTGCCGCTGCTTCTAGAGCTACTTTCTCCAGCGCAGCGCCCAATTCAGATCACCAAGGATCTGCCAGGCTTTTGGGCGGGTTCCTGGTCCGACGTTAAAGCCGACATGAAAGGTCGGTATCCCAAACACCCGTGGCCAGATGATCCAACTTCAGCTGAAGCCACACGGCGGGTGAAACCAAAGGGAAGCTGAAATTCACATTCTACCTGTGATAGAGTTTCGCCGGAGGTTTTATGCTCGATCGTCGTGACATCTTGGAAAACCTTGCGGATCCGGAAAACTATCCGGCCGATATGCTCGCGTACTGTCTGAAAAACCCGGATCGCTCAGCCGCTATCTTTCTGCCAATCCTTGGTAAGGCCGCAAACGGCACGGAATTGGACGTATTGGAGCAGCTGTCTTTTTACCTTGGTCTTCACCTCCTCGCCGTCCTTCAAACACCAAACACATTTGACGGCGTTTATAGACTTGCGACCCAGCAGCCTCTGCTACTCGCGGACCTTCTTGGAGAAGTTGGACTGGGCGAGACCTTTCCCCGCGTCCTGATGCGCCTTGGCAGTGGAAAGGCGACCGACCTCTGGGAAGGCTTTCAGACCAACACGCTAGACTTCATGATACGGGATGCATTTTTGAGGGCATGGACCTACGAAGCTTTACAAGGGCAGGTCAATGCCGTCTCCGCAGAGCGCAGTCTTCGCGGCTTTCTCAAGTCGGAAGATGCCCCCTCACCGGACGATCCGATTTGGATCGGCTGGTTGATAGCGATCGCCGATCTCGGATTCTCGGAGCTTATGCCTTTGGCTCGGGACGCTGTCTCCTCGGGACGCATCCTGGCGGATGACGAAAACTTGTCAGCCAGAGAATTTGATGGTTTTGAAACCGCCCTTACCGAAGCTCAATCGAACACGGACCTACCTGAGTTCTTAAAGGCACGCGGCTACATTCCGTTCGGCGAAGGTGATGGAGACTGGGGCAATTGTTTCATCAATTCGCCCCAGCCTCATAAGATGCGTTAGTCGTCTGACGCAGCAACAAGACTTGCGTTACCACCGGCAGCAGCTGTGTTGATCGAGACCACCTGCTCCAAAGCAAAGCGGGTCAGATAAGCAGGTCCACCAGCTTTTGGACCGGTGCCGGACAGGCCGGAGCCGCCGAACGGCTGGGTTCCCACTACGGCGCCAATTGTATTCCGGTTGACGTAGACATTGCCGACTGACAAGCGGTCGACAACTTTCTTCACGGTGGCGTCAATCCGGCTGTGAACACCGAGTGTCAAGCCGTAGCCGGTCGCGGCGATCTGATCGAGGACCTTGTCGATATCCTTGGCCTTATAGCGGACGACGTGGAGCACGGGCCCAAACACTTCGCGGGTGAGCGCTTCCGCCTTGTCCAATTCGATGATGTGCGGTGCTATCCAGGACCCGTTGGCAAGGCTTCCTGCCGGCGTTTTCCCGGCAAAGCGCAGCGTTTGGCTTTCCTGCATCTCGTCGATATGCGCTTGAATGTTGGCTTTGGCTTCATCGTCGATCACCGGGCCAATGTCGGTAGATGGAAGACGGGGATCGCTAAGCTCCAGCTCCTTTGCAGCGCCTTCCAGCATGGCTAACAAAGTATCTGCCACATCTTCCTGAACATAAAGCAAGCGCAGAGCGGAGCAGCGTTGACCGGCAGACCGGAAGGCGGACATCATGACGTCATCGCAGACCTGTTCCGGCAAGGCAGTCGCGTCGACCAGCATTGCATTGATCCCGCCGGTCTCTGCAATAAGCGGCACGATTGGACCGCGTTTCATGGCAAGTGTCCGGTTGATCGCCCAAGCAGTTTCCGTTGAACCGGTAAAGGCAACGCCGGCGACCTTTGGATGCGCGGTCAAGGCAGCCCCGACCTCGCCATCGCCAGGCAAGAGCAGGAACACATCTTCCGGAACTCCTGCTTCATAGAGCAGTTTTGCGGTCTCATAGGCGATGAGTGGCGTTTGTTCTGCAGGCTTTGCAACGACCGCATTTCCGGCAAGCAAGGCTGCGCTGATTTGACCAAGGAAAATCGCCAGCGGAAAATTCCAGGGAGAAATGCAGACAAACACGCCCCGGCCACGATGACGATACCGGTTCTCTTCACCGGTCGGTCCGGGCATCAAGCGGCCATCGCCAAACTGGGTGCGCGCTTCTTGCGCATAGTAACGGCAGAAATCGACGGCCTCCCGGATCTCTGCGATCCCGTCCGGCAAACACTTGCCGGCCTCAACCGACAGGATGGTCATCAGACGATCGCGGTTGTCTTCCAGAAGATCCCCGACTTTTGCCAGGATGTCCGCGCGCTCTTCAACGGGGCGGCGTGACCAGCGCTCGAACCCGGCCTGAGCAACATCCATTGCCCTTTCTGCAGTTGCCTTGTCGGCAAATGAGACTGTCCCCGCCTTGGTCGTCCCGTCCATTGGAGAAAAGATCGGGTTCGGTTCGCCATTTGCAGGAAGCCCTTCGCCAAGCGGCGTCGCAACCGTGAACGGAGCTGTGGTCTTTGCCATCCCGCGAACAAGAATGTTGCGCTCTTTGGCCCAGCCGAACTCAGCGCCATCCGAGTTTTTCCGGCTAGGCCCATACAGATCATCCGGCATAGAGATGGAGCGGTTTGCGGCGTGGTGGCCACCATCAAGAATTTCGCGCGGCCGCTCCAACATGGCTTCAACGGGCACGGATGTATCGCCGACAATCGTCACGAAGGATGAGTTGGCGCCGTTTTCCAAGAGACGGCGTACCAAATAAGCCAGCAGATCCTTATGCCCGCCCACCGGAGCATAAATCCGGGTCGGGAACCCATCCCGCTCGCAGACGGATTTGAACAGGCTTTCGCCCATGCCGTGGAGGCGCTGGAACTCGTAGCCATCCGCATTTCCGCCCGCCAATTCCACGATCTGCGCGACCGTCAGCGCGTTGTGAGTCGCAAATTGCGGATAAAGCACATCGCGTGCAGCCAGCATCCGCTTGGCGCAACACAGATAAGACAGGTCCGTTGCCGCCTTCCGGGTGAAGACCGGATAGCCGTCCGCGCCATTCTCCTGGGCGTGTTTGATCTCCGTATCCCAGTACGCGCCTTTCACGAGACGCACCATCAACTTGCGATCGGTCTTGCGCGCGGCGTCCACCAGCCAATCAATCACGTGGACAGCGCGTTTTTGATAGGCCTGCACGGCAAGGCCGAACCCGTCCCAGCCTTCCGTGACCGGATCGGATAAAAGGGCCGCGATGACGTCCAGGGAGATTTCCAGCCGGTCCGCTTCTTCTGCATCGACGGTGAAGTTCAGGTCCCGCTCGCGCGCCATTTGCACGAGCTTTTTGAGACGCGGCAGCAGTTCTTCCTGAACACGGGCGCCTTTGATGGCCTCATACCGCGGATGCAGAGCGGAAAGCTTCACCGAAATACCGGGACGGTCGGGAAGCTTTTTGTCGCCAGCGGATTTGCCGATCGCTTCGATCGCAGCGGCATAGGATTGAAAATAGCGTTCGGCATCCTTTTCAGTCCGAGCGCCTTCGCCCAGCATGTCGTACGAGTAGCGGTAGCCGTTTGCTTCCTGCGTCTTCGCGCGCTCTAGTGCTTTGGAGATGGTTTCCCCCAGAACGAACTGATGCCCAAGAAGTTTCATGGCTTTTCGGGTCGCAAGCCGCACCGTCGGCATGCCCATGCGCTTGACCAGGCTGGACAGAATGTTCTGCGGCGTGTCCCCCGGATGCAAAAGACGGGAGGTGACGCCCAGCGCCCAGGACGACGCCGAAACAAGCCAGGTGTCCGATTTCGGGCCGCTTGGATCATCAAACTTGGCCGCAGCCAGCTTGTCCTCGATCAGCTTGTCTGCTGTTTCAGCATCCGGAACCCGAAGCAAGGCCTCCGCTAGCACCATCATGGCAAGACCCTCGCGGGTGGTCAGCCCAAACTCCCGCATGAAGTCCTCGACACCGCCGAGACCGACCTGAACTGACCGCATATCATCGATGTATCCGCGGGCCCTCTGGTCAATCAGCTTTTCAACGACCGGGTCTCCCGACGCTTCTTTCAAAAGCGCTTCCACAAGGGGCTTGTCCCTCGGCGCATAATCGCTGCGAAACGGTTGCAGATCTTTTTCACTAACGCCCGGCAAAACGGCAGCAGTTGCGGACATAGGCACCTCCCAAAGCGGCCCTGACAGGGCCAAACGATACATTCACCTACAATACCCCCCAATCGACTGTGTTTTTCTCTATTTTTTATATTTTTTACAAAGTATATAACTTCAGAAGTCGTATATTCGGACAAAATCCACATGCTCGACGCAACGGACCGGCGAATTCTCAAGGTACTTCAGGAAGACGGCCGGATCACCAACACCGACCTTTCGGAAAAAGTCCGGCTTTCTCCGACTGCAACCGCAGAGCGCGTCAAACGCCTGACACGGGAAAAATATATCGAACATTTTTCGGCAAGCCTGGACCCGAAGAAGGTTGACCGGGGGCTTTTGGTTTTTGTCGAAATCCGGCTGGAACGCACATCTCCGGAGATCTTTGATGCCTTCAAGCGGGCCGTCGAACGATCGCCAGATATTCTGGAATGCCACATGGTTGCTGGGGGATACGATTACCTGATGAAAAGCCGCGTCAAGGATATGGAGGCCTACCGGGCATTCCTGTCTGATGTGGTGCTGGCCCTTCCCGGCGTCCGGGAAACGCATACTTATGCTGTCATGGAAGAAATAAAGGACACGCATATCCTGCCGGTCTGAGCCCGTGCGGATGCCCAGGCTAATCACAAAGCCTTGTCTTGACCGTGTCCGTTGCCGTAAGCGAGGGAGAACATTCCCACACCATGAGGATTGAAATGAAACGTCTGCTTATCGCTGCCGCTGCGCTCATCTCCGGTCTTTTCACGTTACAGCCGGTGTCGGCACAAGACAGCGACTGGAAAGACGTTCTGGACGAAGCCAAGGGACAGACGGTTTACTTCCATGCATGGGGCGGCGAGCCGCGGATCAACGCGTACATCCAATGGGCCGCGCGGGAAGTTGAAAACCTCTATGGCGTCCGGGTTGTACATGTAAAGGTTAGCGACACTGCGAGTGTCGTCTCCCAAGTGCTCGCGGAGAAGTCGGTCGGCAAGACGAGCGGTGGCGGCGTTGACCTCGTCTGGATCAACGGCGAAAACTTTGCCGCCATGAAAACAAGTGAGTTACTCGCAGAGCCCGGTTGGGCACAAAGCCTGCCAAACTGGACGTATGTGGACACGGAAAACAAACCAACGGTCCTGGTCGACTTTACCGTTCCGACCGATGGCCAGGAAAGTCCATGGGGCATGGCCAAGCTTGTCTTCATGTATGACACCGCACGGCTCGAGACACCTCCGGCGTCGCTCAACGCGCTGCTCGCCTATGCGAAGTCCAATGCGGGCCGTTTCTCCTACCCGCAACCGCCGAATTTCTACGGAACGACCTTCCTGAAGCAAGCCCTCCTCAACACCATCGCGGATACGAGCGTGCTGTCTGCTCCGGTCGAACCGAACGAATTCGAGGCACAGACGGCGCCGTTGTTCAACTTCCTGGATGAGCTGCATCCGCATCTCTGGCGTCAGGGACAAGCGTTTCCGAAAAATGCATCCCATATGCGTCAGCTCCTTGCTGACAGTGAAATCGACATCGCCTTTTCATTCAATCCGGGTGATGCGTCCGGAGCAATTGTGAACGGCGAACTGCCGCCAACTGTACGTACATTCGTTTTTGATGGCGGCACGGTCGGAAACACTCACTTTGTCGCCATTCCGTTCAACAGTTCGGCCCAGGAAGGCGCAAAGGTTTTCGCGAACCATTTGCTGTCCCCAATGGCCCAGATGCGCAAACAGGACCCGGAGATTTGGGGCGACCCAACAGTACTGAACGTGGCTGAGCTTCCAGACAACGAAAAAGCATTGTTCGATACCCAGGACCTTGGACCTGCAACACTGACGCCGGAAGAACTTGGCCCAACCCTTCCGGAACCGCATCCGAGCTGGGTTACTGCCCTGGAACAGGCTTGGGCAACACGGTACGGCGCAGGGAGCCAATAAACCCTTGGCCAAATTCCGGCCAGGTTCGAAATTACCTTCGCTGATCGTTGTGTTGCTGTTGGCGGGACCGGTTCTGGCGGGTCTTGCGGGTACCGTTCTGCCGGCTTTCGGCTACCTCCCAGTTCTTGGGGCGCGCGAGATAACGCTTGAGCCTTTCGCACAGCTTTTCTCCATGCCGGGCCTGCTTCAGTCAACGGCGCTGAGTTTTTGGACAGGCCTTGTCGCGTCACTGGTTTCGCTTGCAATCGTTCTTTGTTTTTCAGCCGCATGGAGCGGTACCCAAACCTTTCAGCGTGTCAGCCGTTTCCTGTCGCCACTTTTGTCAGTACCGCACGCTGCGGCCGCAATCGGTCTCGCCTTTCTGATCGCCCCGTCCGGGTTCCTTGCCCGGCTTTTGTCGCCTTGGGCAACTGGGTGGGAGCGTCCGCCGGATTTGTTGCTGGTTAACGACCCCTATGGCGTCGCCATGACCCTGGGTCTCGTTGGAAAAGAGGTCCCTTTTCTGTTTTTGATGACACTGGCCGCTTTGAACCGGCCCGAGATCAAGTCCTACACCAAAGTGGCAGCCAGTCTCGGCTATGGCCGGATGTCAGGCTTTTTCAAAGTCATCTTGCCCCAGATCTATCCGCTCATCCGTCTACCGATGCTGGCTGTGATCGCTTACTCGACCTCCGTGGTGGATGTCGCGGTGATACTGGGGCCCACAACACCGGCACCGTTGGCTGCGCGGCTGGTGGTTTGGATGAATGATCCGGATCTCAGTCTGCGTCTTGCCGCATCAGCTGGTGCATTGCTTCAGCTTGGAGTTAGCGCTGGAGCAATTCTTGTTTATTTGTTGTTCGAAGCCAGTGTCACCAAGCGGAGCTCCACCCGTTTGGCGCTTGGACACCGCATAAAAGCGGATAGCGCTGGCCGAATGGCAGCGCTCGGTACAATGGTTTTCATTGTGTCTGCCATGTGCCTTTCCCTGCTTGTCCTGATAATATGGAGTTTAGCCAAGTCCTGGTGGTATCCGGCCCCGCTGCCCCAGAATTGGTCCTTAGCGGCGCTTTCAATGGCCTTGATACAAACACCACAGATCTTCGGTACGACGATCTTACTTGGTGTTTTGGCAGCGCTCATCAGCACGTCGTTGACGCTTTGGCTGCTGGAAACAAAAACACACGCCGCGGAGCCTGTAGATCATCGACTGAGAACACTCATCTTTGTGCCCCTTCTCCTGCCGCAAATTGCGTTCCTGTTCGGCCTCAAGATGTTGTTCTTGATGATTGGTCTGGATGGAAGTTTCACAGCTGTGCTGCTGGCACATCTGATTTTCGTCTTGCCCTATGCCTTTCTTGCGCTCAGCGACCCGTGGCAGCGGCAGGACCCCCGTTATGCCCGCGTCGCAGCGTCCATGGGCGCCAGCAGAACCAGGATCTTCTTCAGGGTGCAACTACCGATGCTGACACGCCCGGTCCTCGTGACTTTGGCGGTTGCCCTTGCTGTATCGGTCGGGCAATACCTCCCCACACTGATGATCGGAGCGGGCCGGGTCGTCACCGTGACAACAGAGAGCGTTGCGCTCGCAAGTGGCGGAAACAGGCAAATCACGGCCGTCTACGCCTTGCTGCAGTTGCTTATCCCGTTTGCTGGCTTCGCGGTTGCCGCCGCGATTCCGGCTGTTCTATTCAAAAACAGAACCGCGTTGCGCCTGGATGCTTAAGTCAATGAACGCCCGCACTCTCCAAAACCAGAAGGGGCTCATCCTGGAGAATGTAAACATCCAGCTGGATGGCCGCACCCTGTTGGAGCTTGATACAACGATTGAACCTGGGACGGTGCTGACCGTCATGGGAGAAAGCGGCAGCGGGAAATCCAGCCTTCTTGACTTCATCGCAGGTTTTTTGAAACCCGACTTCAAGTCCACGGGCCGAATCATCCTCGACGGTACCGATGTGACCACCGTTCCTGCGCAAGAGCGCCATATCGGCTTGATGTTTCAATCGCCGCTTTTGTTCCCGCACATGTCTGTCGCGCAAAATCTTATGTTTGCAATTCCTTCCGAGATCAAAGATCGGAGAGAAAGGCAGAGGTTGGCGGAGGAAGCCCTTGAGGCCGTAAACCTTGAAGGGTTTGGATCCAAGGATCCAGCCAAGCTTTCAGGCGGGCAGCAAACGAGAGTGGCATTGATGCGAACTCTTTTGGCCAGACCCAAAGCCCTTTTGCTCGACGAACCGTTTTCCAGCCTCGATCAGTCAAGACGTGCTGACGTCCGGCAAAAGGTATTCTCGATCGCCAAAGAACGCGCCCTGCCCGTTCTTCTGGTCACGCATGATTTCGAGGATGCTGAAGTGGCAGGCGGTCCAGTCTACAGGTTGGAAAGTCCGGCGACTGAACCGCAATAATACCGGGTTGCAGCTACTCTGGCGTATCTGCAGACTGGGCTTGCAACAGTGAATAATTGTCGATCCCGATGCGCTCGATCAGAGCCAACTGGGTCTCAAGAAAATCGATGTGGCTTTCTTCATCGGAGAGCAGGGTCTCGAACAGTTTCATTGAGACATAGTCGCCCTGCTCCCGGCAAACTTCGCGCGCTTCGTGGTAGAGGGAACGAGCCGCGTACTCAGCTGCCAGATCGCCTTCGAGGCATTCTTTCACCGATTGACCAATACGCAGAGGATCGAGCGTTTGCAGGTTCGGGAACCCCTCCAGGAACAAGATCCGGTCCATCAGATCCTGAGCGTGCTGACGTTCCTCTTCCGCCTCTTCCAATTCCTTGGCAGCGAGTTTTCCAAAACCCCAATCCGCAAGCAAACGGCCATGCAGCCAGTATTGGTTGACCGCTGTCAACTCGTGGCGGAGAGCCTTGTTCAAGTAGTCAATGACCCGCGCGTCGCCCTTCATCAGTCCCTCTTAATGCTCAACGGTTCTCGGCTTTGCGCCCGGAAGACGCCCGCCGCTGTTTTGGTTTCTCATTCTCTGGTGTGTTTTCGTGAATAATGTCAATGACACTTGGAAAACATCCACCGCAACGCGGCCGGCACCCCAAATGGCGGAAAACAGATCCAGGCGTTGGTATTTTGCCATTCGGATCGTCACGCATCTCTGTCGCAGCTTCACGTAATTGCTTGTCTGATAATACATTACAGGAGCAAATGAGCATACTGGGGTCTGGCCGTTACGAGGACTTCATCGCATATAGTGTTTGATAGATGGCAGCGGAATACAGAAACCGTACTATAAAAGTCAACTTTTTAGAGCATACTTAGCACCTGGCGGATCAGCAAATGAACAATGGCAAACCGACTGACGAACGGCGGACACTGGTTCTCACCGGAGCCAGCCGTGGTATCGGGCACGCGACAGTCAAAAAGTTCTCCGCGGAAAACTGGCGTGTTATTACATGTTCCCGTCAAGCCTTTTCCGACAAGTGTCCCTGGCCGATGGGACCGGAAGATCATATCCAGGTCGATCTCTCAGATCCGGAAAACATGGGATTTGCGATCCAGGAAATCCGGAAGAGGCTTGAGCCCAACGGATCCCGGCTCCATGCTTTGGTGAACAATGCAGGGATCAGTCCGAAAGGAAACGGCGGGGAACGGCTCAATTCGCTGAACACTCCGATGCATGAATGGCGCAATGTCTTTCAGGTGAATTTCTTTGCCCCCATTTTGCTCGCAAAAGGATTATTTAGCGAACTTAAGGCGGCCACTGGCTCGGTGGTGAACGTCACTTCCATTGCTGGTGTCAGGGTTCACCCGTTTGCAGGCACGGCCTATGCCACGTCAAAGGCTGCGCTTGCGTCCCTTACGCGGGAAATGGCTGCAGATTTTGGGCCGCATGGCGTTCGGGTCAATGCGATCGCGCCCGGTGAGATCGACACATCCATCCTATCTCCGGGGACAGAGGACATGATTGAAGATATTCCCCTTCGCCGTCTTGGTCAGCCGAACGAGGTTGCCGAAACAATTCACTATTTGTGCAGCGAAACGTCGTCCTATGTGACGGGGTCAGAAATTCATATCAACGGCGGTCAACATGTTTAATAAAAACTCAATAATCGCCTTTAAAACTCTCTCCGTTTTTTTCCTTACGCAAAAATATTAATGTCATCACGTTTAAATTTATAATTCTGCTTAGTAATTTTATGCATTTTTACCTATTCTTCATCGCTATCCCCCATACCTTGGTCAGTAATCACAGTTTTCCGGACGTGCGGGGATTCGATGAAACGTGCCTTGAAGTGGTTGGTTGATCTGAAGTTCGGCTTCAAAGTCAGCGGCGGTTTTGCAGCAATTTTGCTGTTGACCGCGATCGTTGGCGGCGTTGGGTATTTTGCGATATCTTCGCTGTCTGCAAGATTTGAAGTGGCTGATCAATCAGCCAATGTCGGCCGGCAAGTTCAAAGCACCTCATTGGTGCGCGAGAACTATTTGAACGCGCCAACGCCGGAGCTCGCGGAAGCAACCCGCCAAGAGATCGTCGGCCTCAATGCCTCGCTCCAGTCTCTTGCTAGCGATGTTGCAGGAGATCCTAGCGCAGCTTCTCAAGTGAACACGGCGATCTCGGCCGTCGCTGAATTCGGCACAACCTTCGATGAGGTTGTCAGCCAAACTCAGCAACAGTCTGACCGATTAACATCCTTGAAATCCAGCGTTCAGGAACTGGAAGATCTGGCAGCCTCGATTGCTGATGCCGTTTTGTCCGAAGAGAAAAAAGTCAGCGCAGACGTTTTCTCGGCCAATGGAACGCTGGAAGATGCAAACCTTATGTTGCGCGGCGTGTTTGATCTGCAGGACGATGTTTCCAAGATCCAGTTCGCCTACCTGAAAAGCAATGGTTCACTGGACGGCGACGCACTGGAGGAAAGTCTGAAGATCTCAGCAGAGATCGTAGACCGCACACGTGAAATGCGGTATCGGCAAATCGAAGGTATTGAGCGCAAGACTGTGAGCAAACTCGCTGGTCAAGCGAACAAGCTCGATAAGGCCATCGCACGGTTGAAAGAAGATCTTGGCTTTGCAGATGCCTACGAGGCTAGAACCGCTGTCGGCACGACCCTCGATGCCATTACCGAGCTCGCTTACCAAATCCGTGAGCAGTCGATTTCTGCGGTCAGCAAATCAAAAGCAACTGTTCTCACCGCCAATACGCGGCTTGGCAGTATTAAAACAGTCATGGTAGAGGCGACAGCTCTTGGCGAGCATGCGCTACGCGCTGAGGCGGAGACCCTCGCCCTGTTCGGTAACTTTGGCATCAGCGATCCGGCAGGTGTGCAAACAGAGATCGCTGACCTGGTCAAATTGGAGGAAAAACTCGTCGGCTACGCTGATGTTCTTCCCAGCACCGCCGACGCCATCAACAGCATCGCGATCTCCATAGCAAGTTTTGATCGCGCCTTTCAGGATATGCTTTCCACAAAGCAAGACTTGCAGGCAAAACGGGCACAACTGGATACGCTGACCAAGCAAGTCAACGCTGAAATTGCCGGGATTTCTCAAGCTCAATCTGAGGCAGCCGGTGCCGCTGCAACAGCTGCCGAGCTCCAGATCGCAATGACTGTGCTTCTTTCCATTCTGGGCGGTGTCGGTCTGGCGTTCGTCCTGAACCTTGCGATCACCCGACCGATCAAAACGATCACCGATGTGATGAACAGCCTGGCCGGTGGCAACAATGAAGTTGCAATCCCGGGCATCGACCGCGGTGATGAGATCGGTGACATGAGCCGCACGGTTCAAGTCTTCCGCGACAACGCAATTGAGCGTGCAAACTTGCAGGAACGCAATGCACAGGAAGAATCGGCCCGCCAGGAACGTCAACAGCGGATCGACAATCTGATCCAAGGCTTCCGTGCAACAGCCGAAGAGGCAATTGGCTCTGTGGAATCCACCGCCGACAGCCTTGATTCCACCGCTCGTGCCTTGACGGACATTGCGCGTGACAGTGCTGGGCATGCGAGCGAAACACAGTCATCGTCCAACGAAACAACCAACAACGTTCAGACTGTTGCCAGCGCGGCAGAAGAGCTTGCCGCGTCCATCGGTGAGATCTCCCGTCAAGTATCTCAAACCACGGACATTGTGGAACGGGCCACAACCGGCACCCGAATCACCAATCAGAAGGTCGAGGGGCTTGCAGAAGCGGCGACAAAGATTGGTGAAGTGGTCACGCTCATTCAGGCCATTGCCGAACAAACGAACTTGCTCGCCCTGAACGCAACGATCGAGGCAGCGCGGGCCGGTGAAGCTGGCAAGGGCTTCGCGGTTGTTGCAGCGGAAGTCAAGGAACTGGCGACGCAGACGTCGAAGGCGACCGAAGAGATCAGTTCCCAGATCACTGCGATCCAGACAGCCACCAAAGACTCTGTTGTCGCGATCGGTGAAATCGCCGAGACCATGACAGAGGTCAACAGCTACACGACTGCCATCGCCTCCGCTGTGGAGCAGCAAGGTGCGGCAACCGCGGAGATCTCGCAGAACGTTCAGCGGGCTGCTGAGGCAACTGGTGCCGTTTCCTCGTCCATGACACAGCTGTCGCAGGCAGTCGATCAGACGTCCTCTTCAGCTGACATGGTTCTGGCAGCCTCTGGTGAGCTGAACGAAAAGACCGACCAGCTGAAGTCAGAAGTGGAGACCTTCCTCTCGGAAGTGGCTGCTGCCTGATCAGCAAATACTTAAAGATCAAAAAAGGCGGGTGTGCTGGTCACCCCGCCTTTTTCTTTGTCTGGCCCTGCCTCAACGTTGACCTTGAAGCAGCATAGCTCTAAGGCGTGGTCGAACACCTTCGTGACTGACGAGAGAGACCACAGTGGCGGAAAGAACCGACGCGCCAGAATTTGCAAAACTTGGACAGCCGCCCGTGCAGGCATGGCCCGTGATCCTTGAAACCCCGGGCTGGAAGGACTACCGGCTTTTGGACATGGGCGAAGGTCAGAAGCTGGAGCGCTACGGACGCTATACGATCGTCCGGCCGGAACCCCAGGCAATGGGCAGCCGCCGCCTGAAGAACACTGTTTGGGACCGCGCCAATGCGGTTTTTTCAGGCGATACGGATGAAGAAGGACCCGGCCGCTGGAAGTATTCCGGCAACGTCTCGGAAACCTGGCCAATGTCCTACGGACCGGTCACCTACAATGGCCGGTTCATGTCTTTCCGCCACGTTGGCGTCTTTCCGGAACAGGCCGCGCATTGGGATTGGGTCAACTCCAGGATCCGGGCCGAGAAGAAGAAAAACCCGGAGAAGCCGCTGAAGATCCTCAATCTCTTTGGCTATACCGGTTTGGCGTCGCTCCTACCGGCGACCGAAGGCGCACAAGTCACCCATGTCGACGCCTCCAAAAAGGCGATCGGCTATGCTCGCGAAAACCAGGCTCTTTCCGGACTGGAAAATCTCCCGATCCGCTGGATCTGCGAAGATGCGTCCAAGTTTGTTGCTCGCGAAGTTCGCCGCGGAAACACCTACGACGGCATCATTCTGGACCCGCCAAAGTATGGGCGCGGCCCAAAGGGCGAAGTCTGGGACATCTACACCAGCTTGCCCGATATGCTGAAAGACCTGCAGCAGCTGCTGGCAAAAGACGCTCTCTTCATGATCCTGACCGCTTATGCGATCCGCTCCAGCTTTGTCTCGATCCACGAGTTGATGGCCGAAACCTTGTCCAGGCAAGGCGGACGGCTGGAATCCGGCGAGTTGGTTATCCGTGAAGAGGACGGCACGCGGGCCCTTTCGACATCCCTCTTTTCCCGCTGGAGCAGCCGCTAAAGCCTACTCGGCCGCGAGTGCTATGGGGCGATTGTCATTCGACCAATCCGTGTCGTCATCCTGAGTTGGTGTCTCCTCGGCTTTCGCCTTGCTCCGCCGTGCATAGACCAATGCGAACATGGGCGGTGCGAAGTAGAACGAGATCACGGTCGACAACAACACGCCACCGGCGATCGACATGGCGAACGGTGGCCAGAACCCACCTCCGGCCAGGATCAACGGTAAAAACCCTCCGAAGGTCGTCAGCGTTGTGGAGATGATGTGCCGGCCCGACCCCATCACCACGTCAACCATTGCCTCCCGATCACCGTCGACCGCCCGGCTGTTTTGCTGGAGACCGGTCAGGATGATGATGGCTGCGTTGATGGACACGCCGATTGAGCCGATCACACCGATGATGGCGTTGATGCCGAACGGGTACTGGAAGATCGCCAACGCCAGAATGCTGAGGCCCGCCGACAGCCCAGACACAACCAGCGTGACAGCGGACAATCGGAACGAGTTGAAGGTCAAAACGATCGCGGCGATCGACAATGGCACGATCAATCCAAGCGAGCCGATCAGATTGTTCAACGTGTCAGAACGCGCATCGGAGTCGCCGCCGGTTTCGATACGGTAGCCGTCCGGCATTGCGAAGCCGGCCAGGTTCATCTCGCTTTGGAGCTTCTTCAGGGCTTCTTCCGGCAAAACACCATACTGGACGAATGCCTGAACCGTGTTGGTGCGTTCTCCATTCCGGCGATTGATTTCACCCTCAGAGGGCTCCAGGCGAATGTCCGTGATCGCAGACAACGGCACCCCGTCATAACCAGCTGTTCCGGCGGCTCCGATCGCGGGCAACAAAGGCAGGCTCGCAATGTCAGACAAGTCGCTGCGGGCAGCATCGCCGATCCGGACACGCACCGGCAGTTCTTCTGTGCCTTCAATCAGACTGCCCCCGACAGCCCCTTCCAGGGTTGCCTCGAGTTGACGGGCAACATCCGCCAGGCTCAGCCCGACAAGTCGTGCCTTGTCCTCATCGACCGAAAATTTCAGTTGCGGTGCGCCGCTTTCCAGCGTTGTCCTCACAACGGTCACTTCCTCGATGCCGGATGCAAGTTGGCGCAAGGCATCCCCGCGTTCGCGCAAGACGTCCAAGGAGGGGCCGACTAGGCGCAACTCGACCGGCGCATCCACCGGCGGTCCCTGAACGAGATCCCGCACAAGAATACGCGCGTTCGGATACCGGGCGGTCAGTTCGCCTTGCAGCTGCGGCACAAGACCCGCTGTCGTATCCGGCGAGCTGGTGGTGACGAGTGCCTGAGCGAAAGCCGGAGCGCGGTCCTGGTTGCCGACAATGTTGTAGTAGAAGGCCGGAGCGCTCTTGCCCGCAACCCAAACCACTTTTTCGATGCCCTCCTGATCGGACAAGAATCCATCCATGGCACGAACCACCTCGGATGTTTCGGCAATCGCAGTACCATCAGAAAGTTCCACTTCAATGTGGAACTGATCCCGGTCTACGCCCGGGAAAAACTGTGCAGTCAGAGTCGGCATGCTCATGAAACCGATCACGGGCAAGACCAGCGCAAACGCGACCGAACTTGCCGGGTTTCTCATGGCGAGCTGCAGCGAGAACCTGAATGGCACGGACACCAACTTACCGGGTTGGAAAGAACGGCGCTTGGTCTCTAATCTCGTTGCAGGTAACAGCCAGCCGGCGATTGCCGCCGTCAAGGTCACGGCAACGAGGAACGACCAGACAAGCATGATGATCACGGCAATCGCGATCGCCCCGACAAAGTCTCCAGCCGGTCCCGGCAGCAGAACCATGGGCAAGAAGGACAGGGCCGTGGTGGCGGTCGATGCCAGCAGCGGCGCAAAGAGGCGTCGAACTGCCTTGCGGACAGCCTCACGCCGTTCTTCTCCGCGCGCCAGAGCCTGACCGATTTCGTCAGTCATGACGATACCGGCATCAACCAGTAGGCCGAGAGCCACGATCAGTCCCGTAAGCGACATCTGATGAAGCGGCAGGTCGATCATGCTCATCGTTGCAAAAGAGGCCAGAGTGACCACAGGCAACACCATTGCAACGATCACTGCCGACCGCAGCCCCATCGTGACAAGCAGCACGCCAATCACCAAGGCCATACCGATGGCTATGTTGGCGCCAACATCTGTCAGACGGTCGATCGTGTAGCGGCTTTGATCGAACACGAGTTGATGCTGAATTGAATGCGGCATATTCGTTTCAAAGGCAGCAATCCGGTCACGAACACGGGTCATCCAGGTGTCCACCTGAAGGCCATCTGCAATCTTCGCAGCAACGAGTATTGCTGGAAGCCCTCCTGAGAAGGCGAGCTCTTCAGCTGGTTGGCGGATGCCCTTCGTAACGGTGGCAACATCGCCAACGCGGGTCACCAGTCCATTGCTTGCAGTTGTCACAGGGATGATGCGGATCCGGTCAATCGCGGCAATTTCTCCAGAAACCTCTATAAGGAATTCGCGGTCCGGACTGCGGAGGCGGCCTGCACGGACCTTGGCATCCGCGTTTTGTATGGCAGAGGCGACCTGATCCACCGTCAGAGACAAGGAAATGAGCGTCGCCGGATCTATGCGAACCAGAATCTCTTCTTCCAGCTCGCCGAAAATCTCGACGGACTTTGTGCCGGGCACATTCCGAAGTGTATCAGACAAAACCTCGGCATAGCGAAGCATGACTGCCTGAGAAACCGAGTCATGCTCGGGAACAAGTGCGCTGATAGATGCGAACGCACCAGCACCGTCAGTGCTGAACTCCGGCTCCAGAACACCTTGGGGAAATTCGCGTGTGGCGTCGCCGATCTTGTCCCGGATCTCCGACCATGCCTGTTCAATCACGTCTTCGGCCAACGTGTCGAGCAGCTCGATCTGAATAATCGAAATCGAAGAGGCCGACGTCGATTCAATAACATCAATCTCTTCAACTTCACGGAGCTCTTCCTCGATCTTTTCCGTGACCAAAGCCTCGACACGCCCCGGATCAGCGCCTGGGTAGACGGTCGTGACCGTTGCAAAAAGGTTGGTGATCGTCGGATCTTCCTGCCGACCAATGCCTATCAGGGCCGTCGCCCCGGCTGCCAAGATCACAAGAAGCGTCAGGACCACCAAGCGGGGTTGGCGAAAGAACAGGGTTTCCATGCTTCAGCCTCCCGCCTTCGCAAGATCTACAGCTTGACCAACGACAACCCGGTGAACGCCATCCCGAACGATACGGCTGTCTGGCGTCAAGGTCCCGCGAACAAACGCACGCCCTTCTTCCGCATGCAGGACTTCCACCGCTTCCCGCACCACAACGTATGCCGGGCTGGGCGCAGCGCTATCCACATCCTCGGCAACTGTCAGCACCGTCCAGAGACCACGCGGACCTTCTTTCAATGCCGAAACCGGGATCCAGGCGCCTTCCGTCTCCACGCGCTCAACAACTGACAGTTCCGCCAATCGTCCAAAAGCGGGTGTTGCCTCCGGTGTATCGAGTTCAAACAAGGTCTCGATTGTCCGGGTGCGGGTTTGAAGGTCTGGCCGAAGCGCTGCTAAGCTGGCTTTGAATGTCCGGCCCGAGATCTGAATGTCATGGGTTTGCGATTTATCCAGCCGGTCGACCACTTCCGGCGACAAACCGATGCGGACCGTTGGCCGTGAACTCTCCAGCAACCGCAGCACGGGCGTTGCCGGAGACGCTGTTGCTCCGTCGTCCAAAAGGCGCTCTCCAACCCGGCCCGAAAACGGCGCTTTCAAAACCGCCTTATCAAGATTTATGTCGATGTTGTCGATCGCAGCATCGATCTGCGCGATCGCGGCGTCCAAACGGCTGAGGGTCAGGCGGGCCTCGTCGAGCACCTGCGCACTGACATGACCATTGTCCTTCAGCAGCTGACGGCGGTTCAACGTCAGCGAGGCCAGTTCCCGATCACTTTCAGCCGCTTGACGATTGGCGACCTGGCGCCGGCGGTCCGCCTCAAGTGTCCGTGTGTCGAGAACAGCAATGACGTCCCCTTCCTCGACCAGGTCACCCTCATCGACCCGAACCTCTCGAACTGTCCCGGAGAGCTCGAAGGCCAGGTCCGTGCTGCGTGCGGGTTCAAGCCTGCCCACAAAACTGCGCTCTATATCATAGCCGGTCTCCCAATCCGGCGTGAATACATCCACAACGGCCAGGGGCGAGGGTTCAACGGATGGCTTTTCTTCTGCACGCATCTGGATGGTGGTGACCCCGATCATCACCGCAGCCGCGGCAAGGCCAACGTTGATCGAGAAGGTCGCCGTACTCAGCGCCATTCTGCCAAAGCGCCGGAGCCTGCTATTGCTGCCTGTCGTATTTGGCGCAGGGGTCTGATCATCCTTCGACATGGCACATTCTCACCTTGTCCGCTGGCTGCCGGTGCGATTTCAGGGAGTATCATCTTCCCAATGTAAGCAGCACTAACTATGTTACCGTTGCTAACATATGTTAGCGATATTAACTTCGGCAAGAGACACAACAAGAAAAATTTCGGAAACGCCTTACATGGCCAAAGCAGAAATTCATAAAAAAGCGGGCTACCACCATGGTGATTTGCGCGGTGAATTGATCGCCGCAGCGCGCCAACTTATTGAAGAACATGGGCCGGATGGGTTTTCCATGTCGGATGCTTGCCGTCTTGCCGGTGTGAGTACGGCGGCGCCTTACCGGCATTTTTCATCCAAACAAGATCTTTTGAGCGAGATCGCAAAAGACGGCCTTAGTCGCCTTGGAATCGATATGGAAGCCCGAGCCTCCAAGCAGGCGCGCGGCACTGTTCAGTCGATTGCCACGATGGGGCGAGCCTATGTTGCGTTCGCAAGACGCGAGCCGCACACGTTCCGGCTCATGTTCAGCACAATGTCTCATCATAACCGGATTGATGAGCTTAAGCAGGTTGGCCGCGGATCCTATGGTGTCTTGCTCCGAGAAGTCGCAGACTATCTGGGCGAGCCGGAAATAAATGAGACGGTACTCCGCACATCCTTCCCATTGTGGACACAAGTCCACGGGCTGTCGTTCCTCGCCATCGATGGCAAACTGGATGTGACGGAGTTTCCGGTCGACATTGAAGACTCTATTCTGATCGCGACAGAACGTCTGCTTCCATCGGTGCCGTAGGTCGCTTCTTGACCCGGTCGGTCGCGGGGACTAATCCAATCCAAACTGTCTTTAGAATTCAGCTGGCTCAAGAAGAGCCCTTGGAGCTCCCGCATGCCGCAGACCGGCAAACCTCAAAAAATCGGCGCGGTCAAACAGATCACGAGCCATTCGAATCCGATCGTTAAGGAAATCAAAGGGCTTGTAGCCCAGCGCAAGCACCGCACCCTGTCCGGCCTGTTTGTCGCCGAGGGACTCAAATTGGCGACCGATGCCATGGCTGCCGGCTGGTGCGTCCGCTACCTCGCCCTTGGCCCAGAGGCGCGCGACAACCCGGTTGCCCAAAAAGCCGCGGCGACGGCCAAGGCACGCGGCGCACTCATCCTTGAAGTCTCGACCGCAGTCATGAGCGCCATGACCCGCAAGGACAATCCCCAGATGGTTGTGGGTGTTTACGAGCAAAACATCCTCAGCGCCCGGGACATTGATCCGCAAGGCACCACCGTCTGGGTCGCGCTGGATCGGGTAAGGGATCCTGGAAATCTCGGTACAATCATCCGGACGGTGGATGCGGTCGGCGGCAGTGGCGTGATGCTGGTTGGCGATTGCACTGATCCATTTGCCGTCGAAGCCGTCCGCGCCACGATGGGGTCGCTGTTCCATGTACCCCTTGCGAAGATGACAAAGGACGAGTTCAAGGCGCTTGCAAAAGACTGGCCGGGAACCGTAGCTGCGACGCATTTGAAAGGGTCGGTCGACTACCGCATACCGGACTACAAACAACCGGCTCTGCTCGTCATGGGGAATGAACAAAAAGGGCTGGAGGACGATATGGCCAAGGCCTGCCGGACCTTGATCCGGATCCCGCAAGTGGGGGAAGCCGACAGTCTGAACCTTGCTGTTGCCACCGGCATCTCGCTTTATGAAATCCGCCGCAATCATTTGGAGCTGTCGTGATGCGCCTGTTTGTGTTTGGTGTCGGGTATTCTTCAAAAGCGATTATCGAAGAAGTGCGGGATCGCTTTAATTGGATCGGGGGCACGACACGGTCTGCGGAAAAGGCCAGCGCTCTCCGCGAAAACGGTATTGAGCCGTTTATCTTCGATGGCGAAACTCCTGGCGACGGGATTGCGGACGCGCTTTCAACCGCAACCCACGTGCTTGTGTCCATTGCCCCGAATGAGGCCGGCGACCCGGTTCTGAACCAACACGGCGCGGATATTGCCGCAGCCTCTCCGAAATGGGTTGGCTACCTATCGACTGTCGGCGTTTATGGAAACCACGACGGGGCTTGGGTGGACGAAACCACCGTTTGCAAGCCGGTCTCCAAACGCTCCGTCCAGCGCGTCGCCGCTGAAGAAGCCTGGCTGGCATTCGCAGAGCAGAACTCAGTGCCTGTTCAGATTTTCCGGCTCTCCGGAATATACGGGCCAGGCCGCAACACATTCGAGAATTTCAAGAAGGGCCGTGCACGGCGCTTGATCAAGCCCGGTCAGGTATTCAACCGGATCCATGTCGCGGACATTGCAGGCGCGGTTTCAATCGCCATGCAGTCTCCAGAGACACGCGTTTTTAATGTCACGGATGATCAGCCCGCACCGCCGCAAGATGTCGTGACATACGCTGCTGAATTGCTGGGTGTGACACCACCGCCGGAAGTGCCCTTTGAAACGGCGGACCTCACACCGATGGCCCGGTCCTTTTATGGTGAGAACAAACGGGTTTCGAACCAACGCGTCAAAGACGAGCTCGGCTATACGTTCCGCTATCCGGATTATCGGATAGCCTTAAACACTCTTGTCCAGAACTACGGTTGACACTTGCCAACCGGTTTTCCAGTTTCTGGCCAACCGTTGCGGCGCACTGTCCGCATCCCTCGACCCAAAAAGGCAAGATCATGAGTGAATGGCGCGTTTATCTCTCCGGTGAGATTCACACCGACTGGCGCGAACAGATCGTTAGCGCAACGAAGGCGGCTGGATTGCCGGTCAGTTTCTCTGCACCGGTTACCAATCACGAAGCCAGCGACGATTGCGGCGCGGCGATTCTCGGCGGCGAAGACCAGAAGTTCTGGTACGATCACAAAGGCGCGAAGGTGAATGCCATCCGCACCCGGACACTGATCGAAAAGGCCGATATCGTCGTTGTCCGGTTCGGCGACAAGTACAAGCAATGGAACGCTGCCTTCGATGCCGGCTATGCTTCCGCCCTTGGAAAGTCATTGATCGTATTGCACGACCCTTCTCTGACACATCCTCTTAAAGAGGTTGATGCCGCGGCCCTTGCAGTCGCCGAAACGCCCGATCAGGTCGTCCGGATTCTCAAATACGCGATCGAAGGCGAACTCTAGTCCGCTTGGACAAACTAGAGGTGTATTTCGTGAGACAAGTCCCAAGATACGGCAGGGATGGTTCTAAGGAGCGTATCGAAAATATGCTCAAGGAATGGCCGCCGTCAGATCGCCGGCACTTGTCTCACCGGATGGGCCGGGTTTCCATCGCCCAGTTCGTTTACATGACCTAGGAACGATCTCCCTCCTTGTATTTAACGATTGAGCAACCATATCTATGTATCCTGCGCAGTCTGAGTGATAACAAGACTGTTCAGACCGGCTGTAGTTTTTGGGTTAGCGGCGACTTGTATTCGTTCCGAGATTGGAACCAGCGCCAGACAAGCCACCCACTACAGACTTGTATTTTAGTATTACAATAAAAAACTGTCATCAAAGCTTTGAAATGCTGCGCTAGACAAGCGCGCTGATGCTCTGATGCAAGAAATTGGAAAGAAGACTCCATGCTACATGGAAACGTAAAATGGTTTGATAAGGGCCGCGGTGTCGGCACGATCGAACCCGAAGACGGGGACGACATCCTCGTTGACATCACGGCTTTGCGCCGGTCCGGCATCGACTCGCTGAAGGAAGGCCAACTCGTGGCATTCGATCTTGAGTGGCGCCGTGGCCAGATGGTCGCCGAAGACCTCAAAGTCCTGTAAGGCCAATCGGCACTTGCGTTATGGAAGGGCGGTTTCACCGCCCTTTTTTGTTGGCCTTTCCCCAGAAACACTCTTGCCTGAAACTGGTTTTGCGCGTTTGCTTCAAGTTGTATTGAAGGAACAATTCTTTGCCTGGCCGCCCGAAGCGATCCAACGCGCTTATCTTCATCTTCATTACCTTGACCATCAATGCGATGGGCATCGGTCTCATGATGCCGGTGATGCCGAGCTTATTGACCGAACTCACCAGCCTGCCTGTCGGTGAAGCTGCACTGTGGGGCGGATGGCTGAGTGTCGTCTTTGCCTTGATGCAGTTTTTGTTCGGTCCAACGCTCGGCAGTCTGTCAGACAGGTTCGGACGCCGGCCCGTTTTACTTATTTCGACGCTGACTGTGGCGGCAGATTACCTCCTGATTGCTCTGTCCTGGAATCTTGCGGTGCTGTTCATTGCCCGAATGATCTCCGGGATTGCCGGTGCCACCTACTCTGCGGGAGCGGCTTACATTGCAGATATCTCGGAGAAGGAAGACCGGGCGAAGAATTTCGGCCTTCTTGGTGCGGCCTTTGGCGTCGGCTTCGTGCTGGGACCGGTCATTGGAGGACTGCTCGGGGAGTATGGATCCCGAGCCCCGTTCTACGCCGGTGCTACATTATCCTTCGTCAACTTCCTCTTTGGCTATTTTGTGCTGCCAGAAACACTGAAACCGGAAAACCAGCGGGCCTTCAACTGGAAGCGCGCCAATCCATTCGGCGCCTTAAAACACATTTCTTCCAACAAGGAGGTGCGTGTGCTCCTGTTGGCGCTTCTTCTGTTTGACATTGCCCACTACGTTTATCCGGCTGTCTGGAGCTATTTCACTGCAGAAGTCTTTGCCTGGACCCCAGCCGATATCGGCTTGTCCCTTGCCGTGGTCGGGTTCGGTTATGCGTTCGTGCAAGGGTATCTGATCCGCGTTCTGGATCGCCGGATCGGGACCGGCGCGATCCTCATGATTGGCCTCACCTGCAACCTGGTTGCGTTTGTTGCTCTCTCCGTCGCTGAAAGCGGCTGGGTCGCTTATGCGTTTATTGGATTTGCTGTCACCGGCGCGCTTGCGACACCCGCCTTTACCGGCTTGATGTCCAACCGGGTTCCCGACAACGCGCAAGGCGAACTGCAGGGTCTGATCGCGAGTGCTGCCGGGCTTGCCATGATCATCAGCCCCTTTGTCATGACCCAAAGCTTTTCCTTTTTTACGAGGGCCGGCACAGACCTCTATTTCCCCGGCATCCCATTTGTGATTGCCGCAGTGCTGATCTCATTGTCCGGTTTGATCGCACTCCCGTTCCTCAAAAATCAACGGATCGCCTCGGCCAACACGCAAACGGAACCTTCGCGAACACCGGTGAAAGAATGACATCTTCTTCGTTCAGCCCGTCTCTTGACGGGCCTCGTCTTGCACCGCTGTCCGGAGGCGCTGCAGAACAACTGGTCGTCATCCTCCATGGTTATGGAGCCGACGGCACGGACCTCATTGATCTCGGCAGGGCCTGGCAAGAGGCTCTTCCCAACGTAGCTTTCGTTGCGCCCAATGCTCCTGAACCCTTGCCATTTGAAGCCCTTGGAGGGCGGCAGTGGTTTGCCCTGGAGGAGCGGACACCGCGGGAGTACGAAATCGGTGCGCAGGCGGCCCAACCGGTGCTCGACCAGTTCCTAGATGCCGAACTGATCTCCCTGGGTCTCAACGATGCGGCTCTTGCATTGGTTGGGTTCAGTCAGGGGGCCATGATGACGTTTCAAGCGGGTCTGCGCCGGAAAACGCCGCCCGCCTGCCTTGTGGCCTTTTCAGGTCTTTTGCCCGGAATTGCAGCGCTCCCGATCCTCCCAGCACCTCCTCCAACCTTGATTGTGCATGGTGCTGATGATGACGTCGTTCCTGCCTATCATCTGGAGGCCGCGCGAACTGCGCTAATGCAGGCTGGTGTAAACGTAGAAGCGCATTGCCTGGATGATTTGGGACATGGCATTGACGAGCGCGGGCTCATTTTGGGGCGCCAGTTTCTTGAAAAGGCAATCCTCTAGCCGTCAAATGATCCCCGGCAATTGGTTAATGGCTTCTTAACGGTTTTGGTCCAATCTCCTAATGAAGTGTCTCCTTGTTAACTGGAGACTTTCTGGAGCGCGTCATGCAAATCTCGATTGAAACCACAACACAAAGCACCAGCCTGTTGTCCGCTTCATTTCAAGGCTCCGGAAATCCGTCTGCAAAGCAGGAGGCTGAAGACGGAAAGCCAGATCAACCGCCCGAGGATACCGCCGTCAGCCTATTGGAGGCTGCCTCGCAGAAGGCTGAAGAAGACGCCGTTGTGATTGCAGCCCTACGTGAAGCCGTTGAAGACGGCAAAGAGGGCGACGAAGACGATAAAGACGGCGCACTGGCGACCGTTGAAGATTATCAGAAAACGGCTGGTCAGTTGAAATCGGCACTCGGCGAAGATGGCAGTGTCTCCAGTGCTTCCCTCGCTTATGAAAGCGCGACAATCTCGACAACAACGATTGAAGCCGAGATCGACGGGGAAACCCTCTCTGCTCAGTTTGTCTCGTTCGAACGGGTGTCCTTCAATTCCGAGACCGGGCTCTCGGTGCGCTCTGCAAACGCTTCCACCATTGAGGGCGATTTTGACAACGGATCCTTCAGTTTTCAAAGCGCCGCCGTCAGCGAGCTCTACGCTGGTACAGGGTCACAAATTTCCAATCTGGCTGGTCTGACCGCTTAAACCAAAGACACCGAGCAAAGCGCCCAGGGCACCAAACGCGCCCTGAGCTGAAACATCATCAAGCTTTTTTCAGATACGCGGCAAGAATGTCGAGGGCTGCCTGAAGGTCGGACTTGTGGATCATCTCGGTAACCGTGTGGATGTAGCGGGTGCCGACCACGATCCCGACAGCTTTCGCACCTGCCGCCGCCTGCTGAGCAGCCGCACCGTCCTGGCCACCTGCTGCCAACATTGTACGCTGATACGAAATCTCTTCCTTCTCAGCCAGCGCTTCAATCTCTTTCACCAGATCACGGTCGGCGATGAAACTGGAATCCTTGACATGGAGGCCGAACCCTTCGCCCTGCACCGTGGTTCGGTCCTGTTCCGGAACTCCCGGCGTATCGCAGGCAAGTGTTACGTCGATGCCCAGTCCGATGTCCGGTTTGATAGCAAACGATGCGGTGCGTGCGCCCCGCAGACCCACCTCTTCCTGGCAGGTGAAGGCGACATGGATTTCACATTCGTGCTTGGACTTGCCCAGCGCCTTGATGGCCTCGATCCCGAGCCAGCAAGCAATCCGGTTGTCCAGTGCCTTTGACACGATCTTTTCGCCGATTTCGATCAAAGGCTCATCCATGGTGACCATATCACCGACCTTGATGAGATCCTTGGTGCTCTCTCCAAGACCCAAGTCCACGACAAATTCCTTGGGCTCCGGAACCTTCTTGCGTTCCTCGGGAGAAGAAATATGGATCGGCTTGCCGCCCGGGTTCATGACACCCTTGTAGTCACCATCGTCCGTCGAGACGAGCACGCGGCGGGAGAACAGGTTGCGCGCGTCAAAGCCGCCGACCGGCTGAACATGCACAAACCCCTTCTCGGTCACATGCGAAACCAAAAAACCGATCTCGTCCATGTGACACAGCAACATGACCTTCTTCGGATCCCCTTTCTTCGGCTTCTTGCGAGAGTTCCGGCGGCAAAGCAGCGAGCCCATGGGGTCCGTTGTCACCTCATCAAAGAGCCCTTCGATTTCGGATTTGATCAAGTCCCGAACCCGATGCTCATGACCCGGCACACCTGGTGTTTCACAAAGACGTCGAAGCAGATCGATATTCATGGAATGCCCTGTTTGATATGAAAATCGCCGCGATCCTAACTTGAAATTTCAGCCTGGACAAAGGCTGAGTGGAGACAAGCCACCTGCTCTCGCGGCAAAATGCGCCACATGCCGCGCGGTGATTTACCAAAATCAAGTTATGTCGGCATTTTGCGGCTGAATCCCACCAACTGCCATTGCTGTGACGTAATTCCCGTCAAATAATTGATTTTGGTATAACAAGGCATTCAGACGACGTTACGGCAGATCGACTGGAAACCCATCAATTGAACAAGGGGATTTTTCATGACCCAGAAGAAGCGCTTCATACTCTCCATAGATGGTGGTGGTGTCCGGGGTCTGATCCCGTTGCGCATTCTGGAGTCTCTGGAGAGCCGCCTCGTGCACCGTGGCGTCACGCAGCCGATGCACGAGCTCTTCGATCTCATGGCTGGCACCTCGACCGGCGGTTTAATTGCAGCCGGACTTTCCGCCCCGAGACCTGGCGGAAACAAGGGGGAAGCCGCAGCAACGATCTCAGAACTTCGGACATTTTATGAGCGCGATGCCCGCGAGGTTTTTTCATATTCGCTAAGCGCACGCCTTGCCCGTGCATTCACCAATCCGCTTGGTCTGTTCGATGAAACGTATGATGCCCGTCCTCTCGAAAAGATCCTGAAGGAGCAATTCGGATGGACGTCCATGGCAAGCGGCCTGTGCAAGCTGGTTCTCACCGCCTATGACATTGAGCAGCGCAAAGCCGTGTTCATGACCAATGGACTGGAGCAAAACGGCAGCCGGCCCGACGATTATTATTTCTGGCAGGCCGTGCGGGCGACAACCGCAGCCCCCTCCTATTTCGAACCGGCAAGAATCGAAAACCTGACCCGCAAGCGCGAAGAACCCATGGTGGACGGCGGCGTCTTCATGAACGACCCAACCATTGCGGCCTATCTGGAAGCGCGCAAACTGGGTTGGGATACTGAAGAACTGGTCATCATTTCACTCGGGACGGGACGGGCCCAGGAACGAACCTTCTCCTATCAGGAGGCCGTTGGTTGGGGAGCCCTTGGTTGGATGCAGCCATCAAAGGGTGTGCCTATCCTTTCCATCTTCTCAGATGGCCAAACCCAGACGGCATCTTACCAGGCGACCCACTTGTTCAATGAGTTGCCCAATGTCACCTATCACCGGATCGAAGGGGAGCTTGAGGCGAGCGCTGAAGACTTCGACAACGCACGACCGGGCAACATTTTGACCTTGAACGGTGCAGCCGATCGCATGATCCGCGACAATACCGTGCTTCTGGATAACCTTGCAGATCTGTTGAAGGATCACGTGGAAACGCGCGAAAAAGATGCCAGCAATGCCGTTTTGGGGCATGCTGCATAAAAGGGCGCCCGAAACCTCAGGATCCAGCATCTTTGTGCACTTGGTTTCGGCCGCAGAGCATGAGGTCCGCCGTGACGCATCGCAACTTCGCAAGCCAGAAGAAAACCACGCTTAAGGCAATCGTCTTTGCTTTTGGCGCGCTGCCCTTGTTGCCTTTGATAGGAAGTGCGGCAGAACCCGTTCCGTCTGCAAAACCCGGCACGGTCAATCCACCAACGGCTTCAACGGTCCAGAAGGTCGCCGGAATACCAATCCCGGCTGAAAAGCGGGCAGTCCCGGAGGGGTATCAACCATCCAAGCCCAAACTCGTGTTGCGTGGCAGTCAGCCGGCCAAGGACTATTTTGGCTATGTGGACGGTCCAGCCCCTTTGAAAGCCCGTGCCATAGGCTCGTATGCAAAGGGATGTCTTGCCGGCGGGGCCATGCTGCCAATCGATGGACCGACTTGGCAAGCAATGCGCTTGTCACGCAATCGCAACTGGGGCCATCCGGAGTTAATCGATTTTCTCAAAGATCTTGCCAAGGACGCACCGGGCCTTGGCTGGAACGGACTTCTCGTGGGTGACCTTGCACAGCCGCGCGGTGGGCCCATGGTTTCGGGACATGCCAGCCACCAAATTGGTTTGGATGCCGATATCTGGCTGACCGAGATGCCGCAACGGCGGCTGACACCCGAAGAACGAGAACAGATTTCGGCAATCTCCATGCTGAAAGGCCGCCTTGATGTGAAAGGGGCGGACCGCAGCGTCGATCCGAAGAAATGGACCGATATACATGCACGGCTGATCCGGCGCGCTGCATCAGACAAACGTGTTGCCCGGATCTTCGTGAACCCGACCATCAAAAAGGCATTATGCAAGTTTGAAACCAGCCGCGACCGGGCCTGGCTTCGCAAGGTGCGCCCATGGTGGGGACATCATTACCACTTCCATGTGCGGCTCTCCTGCCCGTCAGGAAGCGGCGGCTGCAAAAACCAAAACCCACCGCCACCGGGCGATGGATGCGGTGAACACCTGACCTACTGGCTCTCCGATGAGCCTTGGGTTCCAAAAAACCCGCCCAAAGCCGGTGAAAAACCGAAAATTGTCAAGAAACGCCCAATGGCCCTGGCAGCGTTACCAACGGCCTGTCAAAGTGTTCTGACTGCGAACTGATAAGGGCAGAATGCTCCCTTTCAAACGTCAGGACTGTCCAAGCCGGGCGTGACGATTTTTGTCAAGAAAACCAGATCGAGCCAGCGACCAAACTTTGTTCCAGCCTCCGGCAACCTGCCGGCGACTTCAAATCCAAGCTTCTTGTGAAGAGCAATTGATGCGGTGTTGTCTCCATCGACCACCCCAACAAGCACGTGCACCTCCTGTGTCTGCGCCTTTTCGATGAGCTGTTGTAAAAGCTCTGCCCCGATCCCCTGCCCTTGGAACTTAGGATCAACATAGACTGTGTGTTCGAGGGTTTTGCGATAGCCTTCCCGTGGGCGAAACGCTCCATAGCTGGCAAAGCCAATCAGCTTGTCTTCCGGGCTGGTCGCAACGATGACCGGCCAGCCTGCGTTCTGACGCGTTTCGAACCAAGTGATACGCTCATCCAGTGTATCTTCCTGTGACGTCCAAGCCGCTGTTGTTTCGCGGACGGCCTGATTATAAAGCGCAAGAATCGCCGGTATATCGCCCGGCTCGGCATCTCTGAGCGGCATAAAACGATCATCTTTTTTGTAAAGGCGCGCGGCAGACTACCGACGGCCACATGTTTCGTCCCTGATCGTACTGGTCGAGCGGAAATTACGCAATAATGTCAGGCATCCGCGGCCAATACGCGCACCTTTAACGAAGTGCCGAGGCTGAAAATAGAATCCAGCATAATTATTCCTTCGCTTTTCCGCAGTAACGCGCCGCAATCCTCTGGTAGAAACGGGAATGCGGTGGTAAATGGGCGCCATGACGACGAAGACCCTTTCCAACATCCGCAATTTCTCAATCGTTGCCCACATCGATCACGGCAAATCGACGCTGGCTGACCGGCTGATCCAGATGACAGGCACCGTGACCGATCGGGAAATGACCGAGCAGCTCCTCGATTCGATGGACATCGAGCGTGAGCGCGGCATCACAATCAAGGCGCAGACCGTGCGGCTGATATACGATGCCAAGGACGGGCAGCAGTATATCCTGAACCTGATTGACACTCCGGGTCACGTGGACTTTGCCTACGAAGTGTCTCGCTCGCTGGCGGCCTGTGAAGGCTCCCTGCTTGTTGTCGATGCCTCCCAGGGCGTGGAGGCGCAGACCCTTGCAAACGTTTATCAGGCAATTGACAACGACCACGAAATCGTTCCGGTCCTTAACAAGGTCGACCTGCCGGCGGCAGAGCCGGAACGGATCCAGGAGCAAATCGAGGATGTGATCGGTATCGACGCGTCTGAAGCTTGCATGATTTCGGCAAAGACCGGGCTCGGTGTCGAAACGGTTCTGGAAGCAATCGTTGCAAAACTTCCTGCGCCGGAAGGCGATCCGGACGACACGCTGAAGGCCATGCTGGTCGACAGCTGGTATGACACTTATCTCGGCGTTATGGTTCTCGTTAGGGTCATCAATGGTTCTCTCAAGAAGGGCCAGAAGATCAAGATGATGGGCACCGGCGCTGCCTATGACGTGGACCGGGTCGGCGTCATGACACCGAAATTTTTGCAGGTCGACGAGCTTAAGGCCGGCGAGATCGGTGTTATTACGGGGTCCATCAAGGAAGTGGCCGACACACGCGTCGGCGACACCATCACCCTTGAGAAGAAACCTTGCACCGAGGCGCTCCCCGGCTTCAAACCGGCTCAGCCTGTGGTCTTCTGCGGCCTCTTCCCTGTTGATGCCAACGACTTTGAAGATCTGCGGGCTGCCATGGGCAAGCTTCGTCTCAACGACGCCAGCTTCTCTTTTGAAATGGAAACATCGGCGGCACTCGGCTTCGGCTTCCGGTGTGGCTTCCTGGGGCTGCTGCACCTGGAAATCATTCAGGAACGCTTGTCCCGTGAATTCAATCTCGATCTGATCGCGACAGCGCCATCGGTGGTCTACCAAATGACCATGACCGACGGCACCGACATTGATCTGCATAACCCGGCCGACATGCCGGAAGTGGTGAAGATCTCTGAAATCCGCGAGCCATGGATCCGCGCCTCCATCATGACGCCGGACGACTATCTCGGCGGCATTTTGAAACTGTGCCAGGAGCGGCGCGGCATCCAGGTGGATCTATCTTATGTCGGCAGCCGCGCGCTGGTTGCTTACGATCTGCCGCTCAACGAAGTTGTTTTCGACTTTTACGACCGGCTAAAGTCGATTTCCAAGGGCTACGCATCCTTTGACTACCAGATCTCCGATTATCGGGCTGGAGACCTCGTCAAGATGTCGATCCTCGTCAATGACGAACCGGTCGACGCATTGTCAGTCCTGGTGCACCGGTCTCAGGCGGAGCGGCGTGGCCGGGCGATGGTGGAAAAGCTGAAAGAGCTAATCCCGCGGCATATGTTCAAGATTCCGATCCAGGCTGCGATCGGCGGCAAGGTGATTGCCCGTGAAACCCTGTCTGCACTGCGAAAGGATGTGACCGCGAAGTGTTACGGCGGCGATGCCACCCGTAAGCGGAAGCTTTTGGAAAAGCAGAAGGCGGGCAAGAAGAAGATGCGCCAATTCGGCAAGGTCGAGATCCCGCAAGAAGCGTTCATTCAAGCCCTTAAGATGGATGAGTGAGCGGGTCTATTTCCACCTTTACCGAAGAAAAACAGAAACGGCGCCGGGTAACTACCCTGGCGCCGTTTTCTATTTTTAAAGTGTTACCGACCGGCCATGGCCGATCAGAAGTCTAGAGGCCGGTTCGAAAACCGGCCGGTTGGCTTAGCGCCGGTTGAACGGCAAATCTGCCAGTTCACGCGGGCTCATGCGCTGGATTGCCGGGTGCGCCAGCGGGTCGCGGCGGTCAAAGCTGTTTCCAGATTGAGCAGTCAAATGACGGCGTTTGAACAAATTCAACATGATCTTTATTTTCCTTCTTGTTGTTTTTCTCATGGCCAAATTCCTTAATTCTTGAATTTAGCGTGACTATATATATGCGCATATTTTCCATATAAAAATCGACTTATTCTGATTTTCAGTTTAGTTTTTCTAATATGAAAACACTCAATCAAGTGCATTTGTCCGGCCTACGCGCCGTGGAAGCCGTGGGGCGCCTGGGCTCAGTGAAAGCAGCAGCAGACATGCTCGGCGTTACGGTCGGGGCGGTCAGCCAGCAGATCCAGAAAACAGAAGCCCAGCTTGGCGTTCAGCTGTTCGAGCGGAAAAACAGACTGCTTGTCCCGACCCCGCACCTACAGGCAATGCAGCCCCATCTGACGTCCGGAATCTCTTCCTTCTCAACGGCCGTTGCCATCACACAGCGTGGCCGCGAGGATGCATTGACGATTTCCGTCGCACCGGTATTTGCGGGTAAGTGGCTTGTCTGGCACCTGAAACATTTCAACAAATTGCACCCGGGCATTCGGGTGCGGGTGGAGGCAACCGTCGATCTGGCGGACCCGAACACAAGCGATGTCGACCTTTGTATCCGCGTGGGCAACGGCCCCTATCCGGACGTGAATGCAGAAAAGCTACTCAATCAGAGGGTCTTCCCAGTCTGTAGCCCAGCACTGGCGGAACAGATCAAGCGCCCTGAAGACATTAGCAAGCTGCCCATCATTCGCGACCCTGGCCAGATGTTTACCTGGAAGACTTGGCTGGACCTCTTTGACCTTGATGAAAGCATACTTCAGGACGGTCCGAGTTTTTCCGACGGCTCTTTATGCATGGACGCTGCAATCGCGGGCCAAGGAGTTTTTCTTGCCTGGGAAACACTAGCCGTTTACGCCGTCAATTCCGGGCAGGTGATCGCGCCGTTTCCTGAACGGCCAGCCACAGGTCTCGGATATTGGCTGATCAGCGGCAAGAATGTGCCGCGGACACGAGCAAAGGATGCATTCGGTTCATGGCTCACGAGCGAATTGCAGCGATCGATTGGCCGTCCCAAGGGAAGCGATGTGGCCCCGGCGCAACGCCAGGACCCCGACTGATCCCCCGCTTACGTTTCTTCTTGTTTTGATCAAGCATCCGCTTATGCTGGCAGCATGACTTGTCTGGTTCACACAGACGCATCTGCTTGCCATTTATGCGCTCCGATTGCCGACGCATCGGGGAGGCGGCGGTATGCCGAGTGTCAGGGTCCCGCTTGCGGGCGATTTATGCGCTGACGCGCCAGTTTCTCCAGCGCGAACATCATCCTTGGGGCTCTCGCAATAAAGCGTTCGAAGCCGTGGCATTGTGCGCCATTATTCGCTAAAAGACCCCAACTTTCTGTTTCGAAGACACCGCGCACCGCGCGCGAACCGACCTGAGCACGCATGTCCAATCTCGATACTCTTGAATCCGAACTCCTCGCAGCCATTGAAACCGCCGGCTCCGAATCCGCCCTGGAAGAAGTGCGGGTCGCCGCGCTTGGCAAGAAGGGCAGCATCTCTGAGCAAATGAAGACGCTTGGAAAGATGACGCCGGAAGAACGCCAGGTGATGGGCCCGGCGCTGAATGGCCTCAAGGCGAAAATCACTGATGCCGTCGCGGCCCGCAAAGACGTCCTGGCGGAAGCCGCGCTGGAAGCCCGGCTGGCAAGCGAGACAGTTGATGTCACGTTGCCGATGCGGCCGTCGCCGACCGACACCGGACGCATTCACCCGGTCAGCCAGGTCATCGACGAACTGACCGCAATTTTCGCCGATATGGGCTTTTCGATTGCGGAAGGTCCGGACATTGAGACGGATGAACTCAACTTCACGGCCCTCAATTTTCCGGAAGGCCACCCTGCCCGGGAAATGCACGACACCTTCTTCTTCAATGAAAAGGAAGACGGTGAGCGCTTGCTTTTGAGAACCCACACGTCGCCTGTTCAGATCCGCACCATGCGTACCGAGGAACCTCCGATCCGTGTGATCATTCCCGGCCGGACCTACCGCTGTGACAGCGATCAAACGCATACGCCGATGTTCCACCAGGTCGAAGGCCTGGTGATCGACAAGGATAGCCACCTCGGTCACCTGAAGTGGATCCTGGAAGAATTCTGCAAGGCGTTCTTCGAAGTCGACGACATCAAAATGCGCTTGCGCCCGAGTTTCTTCCCGTTCACCGAACCGTCCATGGAAATCGACATCCAGTGCGACCGGTCCGGCGGCGAAGTCAAAATCGGCCAGGGCGATGATTGGCTGGAAATCCTCGGCTGCGGAATGGTGCATCCGAACGTGATCCGCAGCTGCGGACTGGACCCGGACGTCTACCAGGGTTTTGCCTGGGGCATGGGCATCGACCGGATCGCCATGCTGAAATACGGTATGCCCGATCTGCGCGCGTTCTTTGATGCAGATGTGCGCTGGATCCAGCACTATGGTTTCCGGCCGCTCGACTTGCCGACCCTGTTCGGCGGGCTGTCCAGCTAATTTGGGATCTTTAAAGGGGCATTCTTCATGTCAGTCCTGACCCGTCTTTGTGTCGCAACTGTTTTGATTGTCGCAAGCCTTCTGCCGGCGGCCGCACAGACAGCAAGCCAAACGTCAGATCGTGACGCGCGCGTTGCGGCACCCACGTCGTTCCTGGAGGCCTGTGCCGAAAAGATCGAAGAACGTGGCCGACTTCGTTTCTGTGACACCTATTTTCGCGACAAGCTCGGAACTGAAGCTGACGCGCTGCTGTACCTCAGAGACCGGATCACACGTCTGCGAGCTTCTCACGAAACCAGTTCTGCCGATAAGTACGAGAGCTTTCTGCAAGCGATCTATATCGTGGCGTTTCTGACGATCGCCTCGATCGTGCTGATTGCGAGTGAACGCCGTATTGGCGGCACAGCAAAGTGGGCAAGCCTGACCAGCACAGCGGCTTTGCTTGTGATGGTGATCATCGTTGCCATGGGCTGGCTCGGCAAGTACCGGGCCGAATACGCTGCACAGGTCGAGCTTGGCATCTTGCGTGACCGGATCGAAACGGAAGCAGCACAATCGATCGCAACTGGTCAGCAAATCACACCGGCAATGGTAACCGACTGGACACGCGACCTGTCCGCAATCGGGCGCCGGTTTGCGGAGAACTACGGAGAAGCAACGGTTATCCCGGAAGTGGACCGCTTTAGCCAGTAAGCGCTTCTTGAACAAAATTCGCGGCCTGCGCCGCATGATTGATAAAGAGACTTGTTATGAAATTCACTCTGTCCTGGCTCAAGGACTATCTGGACACGGATGCCAGCCTTGAGGACATCTTGGACCGCTTGAACATGATCGGCCTGGAGGTGGAAGAGGTTACGAACCGCGCCGACCGCCTCAAGCCTTTCAAGATCGCGAAAGTCCTGGAAGCCGACCAACATCCGAACGCAGACCGTCTGCGCGTCTTAAAGGTCGATACCGGGGACGGCGAACCGGTTCAGGTTGTCTGCGGTGCGCCCAACGCCCGTGCAGGCCTCGTCGGTGTTCTTGGAAAACCTGGCGACTATGTACCCGGCCTGGATGTTACGCTATCCGTCGGCAAGATCCGCGATGTGGAAAGCTTCGGGATGATGTGCTCGGAGCGCGAGTTGGAGCTGTCCGACGAGCATGACGGCATCATCGATTTGCCAGACGATGCCCCTGTTGGTGTGAACTATGCCGAATGGGCAGGCCTGGACGAACCTGTGATCGAGATCGGCCTGACGCCGAACCGTCCTGATTGTACTGGCGTTTACGGTATTGCGCGCGATCTCGCGGCGGCCGGCCTTGGCAAGCTGAAGGAACGCTCGCATGAGCAGATCCGCGGCGCTTATCCCTGCCCCGTCGACGTGACGTTCGACTTCGGCGACACCAAGCCAATGTGCAAGGCTTTCGGCCTGCGGATGGTCAAGGGCGTCAAGAACGGCCCGTCACCACAGTGGCTTCAGGACCGCCTGGTGGCGATCGGCTTGCGGCCGATCAACATCTTGGTCGACATCACCAACTACATCACCTTCGACCAGGGGCGCCCGCTTCACGTTTTCGATGCGGACAAAGTGCACGGCAACCTTGTTGTGCGCCGAGGCAAAACTGGCGAAAAGATCGACGGCCTCAATGCAAAATCCTATGACGTCGACGACACAGTTTGCGTGATCGCGGATGACAATGGCGTGGAAAGCCTTGGGGGCATCCTGGGCGGCGAACCCTCCGGCTGTACTGAGGAAACTGTCAATGTACTGATCGAGTCTGCGCTTTGGGACGAGGATGATATTGCGGCCACCGGTCGGAAACTGGGCGTCAATACGGATGCCCGCTACCGCTTTGAGCGCGGTGTCGATCCGGACTACATGATGCCAGGCCTCGAGTACGCGACCCGCATGGTGCTGGACCTGTGCGGTGGTGAGCCGTCCGAAGCCATTCGCACCGGTGACATTCCTGACAGCACAAACATCATCGATTTCCCGTATTCCGAGATCAAACGGCTGTCGGGCATCGACCTCTCACCGGCTGAGGCAAACGTCACCTTGAAGGCGCTCGGTTTCTGGATTTCCGGTTCCGGAGACACTGTCAAAGTGGCCGCACCCAGCTGGCGCCCGGATATTGAAGGCAAGGCCGACCTGGTTGAAGAAGTCACTCGGATCGTCGGCCTGGATCGTGTCCCGTCAACGCCTCTGCCACGCCTGGGCACTGTCGCCAAAACCGTGCTGACACCAAGCCAGATCCGTCGCAACAAGGCACGCCGCGCACTGGCCGCACGCGGGTTCAACGAATCCGTCACATGGTCCTTCATTCCGAAAGACCATACCGTTCTGTTCGGTGGCGGCAACGACACGCTCGCTTTGGCCAATCCGATCTCACCGGAGATGTCAGACATGCGTCCAAGCCTGCTGCCTGGCCTTTTCATGGCAGCGCAGCGCAATGCCGATCGCGGCTATGGTGATGTCGCTCTCTTCGAAATCGGCCAGGTCTTCGAATCCGATGCCCCAGAGGGACAGAAGATCGTGGCTGCTGGCGTGCGCCGTGGAACAGCAAAGATGTCTGGAAGCGGACGCCATTGGTCTGGCACATCAGCCGCAGTTGATGTCTTTGATGCCAAGGCCGATGCGGAAGCAGCGCTGGCTGCCATTGGCGCTCCGGTCGACAAGCTCCAGGTATTCACCGATGCACCGGGTGCTTTCCACCCGGGACGGTCAGGCTGTTTGAAGCTCGGTCCGAAGAACACGCTTGCCGTATTTGGGGAAGTCCATCCGCGAATTCTGCAGAAGATGGATATTGAGGGTCCGCTTGTCGCGTTCGAAATCCATCTTGATGCTTTGCCGCAGCCAAAAGCCAAGGCAGGCCGCTCAAAGGGATCCCTGAATGCGTCTGATCTGATGCCGGTTCGCCGCGATTTTGCGTTCCTCGTCGATAGCGCTGTCACCGCCGACAAGATCCTCAAGGCTGCCCGCGGGGCTGACAAGAGCCTTATCGAAGACATTTCACTCTTCGATATCTACGAGGGAACCGGTGTTCCAGAAGGTCAAAAGTCGGTTGCGATCGATGTGGTTCTTCAGCCGCGCAAAAAAACGCTGACGGATGAAGAAATCGACGCGGTTGCCAAGAAGGTGATCGCCAACGTTGAGAAAGCCACCGGCGGCACGCTGCGCGGCTAACACTTATTGCGCTGCCGCACGTAGGTGGTAGCGGCAGCGCAAATTGTTTGGCTCCAGTCTTACGGGACCGAAAACGGTGTAATGCTTTCGCAGCGTTTCACCGCGCACTTCTTTTTGTCCTTCGTAGGAATGAAGTCGGTTTTCGCGTATTCATTGACCTGACAAGATCCACGGTCATTGACGTAACGGTCGAATGTATTCGGACCGGTGTTCATCAGCACAGCGCCGCGTTGAGCAATCAAGGATTGCGCTTGCGCGCAAGTCAATGATGTGGAATTCGCGCGCCGGCTCTGTGCATCTGCCGGAAGGGTCAGGATTGCTGTTGCGACCAACGCTGTGACTGCGGGAACGGCCCTGAACCAAAACCGCTTAGATGTACTTCTGAATTGCCGTGCCATAGGCGCCTCCTCAAAATCACGATGAGACTACAATGGCGCCGTGGCCAATCAGATCAAGTTGAAACACCGCGTCAATTTTAACCGCACTGCCACTGAGTGAAAGCATGCTTGGTAGCTGACGCACACAAGTTTGCGTAAAGACAGGCAGGCGAGAATCGCCTAACGGTAGGTGCCTTTCTCGCGTAAGGACATCGCATGCTCCCTTCCAACACGTGCACCAAAGATTTCTGCCTTCTTGCAGATATTGCCGAAACAACGGAGCTCGAACGTGTCCAAGCGTTGACCGACATTCTTCAGGAAATACCGCGTGTTATGGATATTCTCCGATGCATCAGAGACCTCCAGATCCGCGATGGCTGGCTTGTATCGGGCGGTATTTACCAGACCATCTGGAACGTCATCACAGACCGTCCTTTAGATCACGGTATAAAGGACTATGACGTCATCTATTTCGATGCACGCGACCTTTCTTACGAAGGTGAGGATGCGGTGATCCAACAGGTGCAGTCCGCACTTCCGGACCTTGGAGAACTCGTGGAAGTCCGCAATCAGGCCCGTGTCCATCTCTGGTATGAACAGAGATTCGGTAGGCCCTACAGGCCGCTCGATTGTGCGATGGATTCACTCACGACTTACGCCGCGCGTACCCATGCCGTTGCTGCGCAACTCGGTAAGGACGATCAGATTTGCATTCACGCCCCATTTGGACTTGCAAACATTTTCGCGATGCGGCTGGTCCCAAACTATAGCCAACCCAATCCGGAAACCTACGCGGAGAAGGCGGCACGAATGAAGGTGCTATGGCCTGAGCTCGACGTTATCCCATGGGATGTATCAGCAGCATCAGGCTGACAGCAGAATTATCCCAAGCGCCGCGTCTCTTGAACCGGAATGCCCTCAAGTGCCGGCGATGACAGTTCGGCTTTCTCGGCCGCAATCATGCGAGCCCTGACCAAACCACGGACAGAGTTTCCGACAAACACCGCCTCGGCTCTTTCCAAATCTTCCGGCGTCAGATCGGCCTCAACTGCATAACCGGCCTCCAGCAGCCCCGCACGAAACGTTCCGGGTAATACGCCGTGTTCCAGCGCCGGTGTCAGCAGCTTGCCGTCGACCTTGAGGAACAGTGTTGTATAGGACCCTTCAGTGAGATAGCCGCTTTCATTCAAGAAAATAACTTCCTGACACCCTGTTTCGGCTTGATACCTAGTGCGGGTCTCGTCGTAGAAGGACCGGTTGGTCGTCTTGTGATAGAGGAAACGATCACTGGACCGCGTGGTTTCTGTTGCGAGCACCAAATTGAAAACAGATCCGCGGTCCGCCGGCGGCAACTCGGTTGCTGATATGGAAATGTCGCCTGCACGGCCCAACAACAGCCGGACGCGCTGCGAGCCGCGACAGGCTTCGCCGGCGGTCTCCAGTCGATCCAGAACGGTTTGCAAATCAAACTGAAACCCGAAGTATTCTGCGGACTTTTGTAGCCGCTGCATATGACGCTCAAGCAGCAGGTACCCAACGTCTGGATCATACGCCATGGTCTCTATGAGGTCGAGCTCAGGCAGATCTTCCGTCATGAATTTCAATTTCAAAGCACATTCGTCGTATTCATGCTGCGCCTTGGAATCAAACACAACGCCGGATCCGGTCCCAATTTCTCCCGTTCCATCTTGCCGCAGAACCAGTGTGCGGATCGCCACGTTCAAGCAGAAATCACCAGTTGGTGCGAGAAATCCAATCGAGCCGGTGTAAACCCCGCGAGGTGCCGTTTCCAGGTTATGAGCGATCTGCATGGCGCTTAGTTTGGGCGCACCTGTGATGGAACCACACGGAAACAGATGCCGAACGATGTCCCCAAATCCGGTTGTTGTTGGAACCTGAGCCTCGATGGTCGACGTCATCTGCTGAACGCTCTGATACCGCTCAACATCACATAGTTTCGTGACCTTGACGGATCCTGTTTCTGCAATTCTGGAAAGATCATTGCGCATCAGATCAACGATCATGATGTTCTCTGACCGCTGCTTGGGATCCTGAGCAAGGTCTCGTGCAATGCGAGCATCTTCAGATGCGAACCTGCCGCGTGGTTCTGTGCCTTTCATGGGCCGTGTCCGCAGCGTCGTTCCGGTGCGCTCCAAGAAGAGCTCCGGTGACAACGACAATACGGTCCGGTCATCCAACTTCAAATAAGCTGCAAACTCCACCGGCTGGCGTTTCAGAAGGTCCTGGAACAACAGCGCCGGGGCGCCTTGATGGCCGAATTTGGCCCGGAGCGTCAGATTGACCTGATAGATATCGCCTTTTGAAAGGTGATCCTGGACCTGTGCAAACGCACGTTCGTAGTCTTCGATCGCCATATCGAAAGATGGCTTGTTGAAGCCTCGCGGAGCATCCGCGGTGTCCGCGTTCAGGACGTCAAAAGCCTCATCGAGAGTGAGATCCTGGCGCTCTTCATACAGGCCAAACCATAGAAGCGGCTCGCCGGTTTCTTCAAAGCGCGTTTTTAGTTTTTCCTCAAAGGCAAACCCGAGTTCATACGCCAGATAACCAGCACAATGGTATCCGTCCTTTTGCGCACGCTCCATCTGCCTTAGACAGCCGTCGACCTCTTCCAAACGCGCGCAGGTCACCACGTCGACCGGCGCTTCGAACAGGGTCGCCGTCCGGCGATTCAAAACGTCGAGCAGCAAGACTGATCCGGTTTTCATAGTGCGCGTTGACATCTGCTGACGCCGAGGTTCGAGAGGGTGGTTTATGCCGTCAATTAGACCGAACTGAGCGAAGGCTGACGGTCCATAAGAGGCGGCAGATTGCACTCATGCGTCATGTGGTCAAGTCTTTCGTCCCGGAAAAACGAAAATGACCGGCAAAACTCTTTGCCGGCCATCTAATTGTGTCTCGCGCAACCTGACATGAGCCGCTGCCGTCAGACCAAAAAAGTCCGTTGCGGTTTAGGCCGCGGCAACGTCCTTCAGGAAGGTATCAATCGCGCGCTTCACATCATCAGCTTCTTCGTTGAGCATCTGGGTTGCATCGACCATCAAGCGCGCCGAGGCGCCCGTACGTTCTGCCGATTCTCGAACATCGCCAATGTTGGTCGCCACCCGACCGGTGCCGTCTGCAGCTTCCGCAACATTGCGCGAAATCTCTTGTGTAGCACCACCTTGTTGCTCAACCGCGGCCGCGATGGCCGCAGTGTAGCTGTTAACCTCATCCATTGTGGACGCGATGGCCCCGATGGACTCAACGGCACCTTTGGTTTCCTCCTGGATGGCGGAAATCTGTGCGCCGATTTCTTCCGTTGCTTTGGACGTCTGAGTTGCCAGTTCTTTGACTTCAGCCGCAACAACAGCAAAGCCCTTGCCCGCCTCACCGGCACGTGCGGCCTCGATCGTGGCATTGAGCGCCAGCAAGTTTGTTTGCTCAGCGATTGCCTGAATGAGGGTCACAACCTCGCCAATCCGGTTCGCAGCCTCCGCAAGCCCGGCAACTTTCTGGTTGCTGGTCTGTGCGTTTTCAGTCGCCTTCATCACGATGCCGGTCGTCTGTTCAACCTGACGCGAAATCTCGCTGATCGAACTGCTCAACTCTTCGGCCGCTGAAGCAACTGTCTGGACATTGGACGAAGCCGTTTCGGAGGCATCAGAAACAGAAGTGGCGCGAACCGTCGTGTCTTCGGCGATTTGGCCGAGCTCCTGGGCTGAGCCGCGCATCTCTTCGACTTTCGCCGTTACGCCGTTCAGCTTGGTAGCAATCTCCGACTGGAACTGCCCGATGCGTTCTGTAATGGCCATTTGCTTGGCACGCTCGACTTCAGCGCGTTCCTCGTCCTGCGTTTGCAGCGACTGGGTTTCAGCTTGCGCGGCCTCGGCTTCCTCGCGTGCTTCATCCGATGCTGCAAATGCCTTTGCGATGAAATCTGTGATCCACCAAAGCGCAGCTACCTCGGCAACAACGATGATCGCATGGAAGACCACCCGGCCGAAGTCAGCCCCCGCCGGAAACACCGCCCAAGGCATTGCAAAGTTCAAACCCAGGTGATGCACGGCGACTACGCCCGCGTATGCCACTAGAGCGCGCCAGTCGACCCACCCCGTCAATACCGCCAGAACAGCAAAGAAGTACATGTGCCCGTCAAGTTGGTAGGAAGCCTCCGCATTCGGCGTGTAGAGTGCTGCAACAAACAGAGCTACCAATCCAGCGAGTGACATAGCAGTTGCCAAACGCGTTTCCACGCCAATGCCAAACCGGACCCAGGTGGCTGTTGCTGCAACGCCTAGCAATAGTGCGCCGCCGCACATGGTCACGAAAGAGACATTCCCCACGACCCACGCAGTTCCGATGACCAGAAAGACGTTAAACCATGTGAAAAAAATCACGATCCGGGAGAACTTCTCCCGCAAAACGTCCAGGCCAGATGCGGCCGATACCATGTTATTCATTACTGGGTCTCCATGGGTGTGCCAGTTATTCGTGCACAGGCATAGGCAACGGCAGAGGACGCAACAAATCCGGCCCCCGACTGATAGAGGCGCTGAACAAAATCACTGTCTGCACTTTGGCTCAAAGCAAACCAGGTTGCAGTTGGCGCCGCCATGATCCGACCTTCCGCTTTCGCGACAACCTCAAGGGCGGATGCCCCCCATGGCTTCGCAAATACGACCACCGGACCGTTCCCTGATGGCACCAATGTCCCGAGAAGCACGATCAAACTGCTTCCCAGGAAATAAAGAGCCACGAAGCGCTTTGTGGAATTGCTCAACTTTTTGCCAAATCACCAACACGTTTTGGCGTAATTATCCCTGCGGCAATTTAATAAACTCTGAAATTTCGGAACTTTGTGTTTGGACACACATGCCGGATTTTCGTCGCTTCCAAGCGCTTTGTCAGAATTGAAAACGGCCTGACAAATTCGTCAGGCCGTCCTAAAAGCACGCATTTTGGAACCGGGTTGCGGTTCGTCCAAGACCGGCCCTATTCGGCCGAGGTGAGCCCAACTGGACACGCGACACCGGTTCCACCGATCCCACAATATCCGCCCGGATTTTTCGCAAGATACTGTTGATGGTAATCTTCGGCGAAATAGAACTCGTCGAGCTTCTTGGTTTCAGTCGTGATCGCATTCTTGATACCGCTGTCATTAAGCGCTTTCTGATACGCGACCGTGGATGCATTGGCTTCACTCAACGCCGCGTCTGTCGGAACGTATATCGCCGAGCGGTACTGGGTGCCGGTATCATTGCCCTGCCTCATGCCTTGTGTCGGGTCGTGATTTTCCCAGAAAACCTTCAAGAGATCTCCAAGCGTGAGTTGAGCGGGATCATAAACGACCAGTACTGCCTCCGTGTGACCTGTCCGGCCGGTGCAGGTTTCATGGTAGGTTGGGTTTGGTGTGATCCCGCCTGCATAACCGACAGCTGTCACATAGACGCCGGGCAACGTCCAAAACAGGCGTTCAGCGCCCCAGAAACACCCCATCCCAAAAAGAACGGTTTCCAACCCTTCCGGGTACGGCCCCGTCATCGAGTTTCCATTCACAAAATGCGCCTCACCTGGCACAATGGCCTCTGCACGGCCTGGAAGTGCCTCTGCAGAGGTCGGAAGTGAGAACTTTTTGCTCAACATTGTCATGAAAGACATGATCACGCTCCAGGTTTTTGAAAACAGGCGTACGCACCTGCGATCCAGTGCAGATGAATACCGATTGACGAATTATGTGGATCAATTTTGCAGCTTGTCTACGCTCAAGGGCCAATGCTCACTGAAGCTCACAATGCTTTACACTCTAAGCATAGCGAAAACGACGCTTTTGCCTTCTGGCACCGATGAGCAAGAACAGCACCCCGATCCCAGCAAAGACGGCCCATGCCGGCCACATCAAAACCGTTTGAAGCATCGGATCCCAAACAGTTGGATGGACATACCGCTGAATCACAGCTTGAGATAAATTAAGCGTTTCAGGTGACATCTCGAACCAAAGCTGCCCGAGTGGCTTAAACATAATTTGCGATTCTGCAATCGAACGGCTTGCATCTGCAATGCCAACAACAATCGCAATTGCTAGCAACCCGAAACCGAACATGCGTAATAAAAACTTCACAATACTTATCATTGCCGTACCGTCATATTTTATATTTTGCTGTGTTATTTCAAAATTCCAGATTTGACCTTGCTCGCTGCACATATGCAATTTGACTAAAGGCGAACAGGCCTCAAGTAATATCGTTAATTTCTTGATCAAGTATTGTCAGCTAACACTTTTGTGTTTCCGGCTTTAGCACTGCAATCATGCTCTGCCCTTACGTTATGATAGGCACGGCTATTGGACCACCGAGATTCCATCGACCAAATGAGTTCGATCATAATAGCCAACTCACATTCATAGGAGCGCCTGCTTTCAGCGAAAATCTCCGACTTTATTGCTTCAAAAATCAGATAATCAAACCCGCATTTTTCGGCATAAATTCAAACATTTCGCCGTGTTCCAATCAGCTATCCCCAAGCTCAGACCGATTGGATAAAAAAAACTTCATGAGGTGCTTGCCTTCATCCGCCGCATCAGTATATTGCGCCCACTCAAGCGGGACACTGCTTGCAACGGACAGGTGGCCGAGTGGCTGAAGGCGCACGCCTGGAACGCGTGTATACGGGCAACCGTATCGAGGGTTCGAATCCCTCTCTGTCCGCCATTACCTCTGAAAACTGAATTTAGAAAACACCGCTGACTATTGCAGGCGGCGGCATTTGGCATGACTTATGAACCGCCCGAAGACGGGTCCGGTGCCAAGAATTCGTTCAAGACTTCCCAAAAAATTGCCCGCCAGGTTATGGAGACCCGACGGGCAACGATCTTACGCTTAGTCGAACATCAACGAGTTCACCGCAAAGTTGGCATAATCTGCTGCCGTCATACCGACACTTGCAATCGTATTGACGGTGTCTGTGGCGTCCAGGAGGTTGTTGCCACCCAGATCGTCGACATATCCGATAATCGCGGCACCAGCGTCCGAATCAAAATACGTGACAAGAACTGCGGTGTCAGCGGCCAAGGCTCCACCATCATTGACATCAACAGTTCCAGCACCGATTGCGTCCGCGAAGCTTGTCGCACTGGTATCAGTGAAGTTGATGATATGGTGCTCTGCAGCATCGTCGACATCAGCGCCCGCAGCAACATCCAGAACGGACACGGAGCCACGATCGATCAATGCAGATATGTCGGTGTTGGCCCCATCGCCGTGAATGGTCGAGAAGGTGAGTTCTGTCGCATCACCAAAGTCCACATCGTCTCTAGAGAACGAGATTACATCGCCGGAACTTGGATCAACTCCGACCGTGAACCCGTTGATCGTGTCTGCTCCGAAGACAAGCGTGCCGTTTTCGACTTCGACGATCTGCACCACATCATCACCGCTGCCCAGCGTGGCGGCATCCGCGCCCGCACCGAGTATGATGAAGTCCCCGAAGTTCGAGCCAAGCACTTCAAGAGTTCCATCAAGCTCATCGCACCCGCAGAAGAACAACCCACCGGTAAGACCAGAGGCATCAAATAGCGTTGTTGCGCCAGATGCAGTGGTATCGTCGGAAATAATCAGTCCCTGATCACCACCCGTCAATTGGATGGTTTCAAAGTTTCGAACGGCATCCAGATCAAACGGATCCTCAAGCTCATCCGCCATTATCAGTGTGTCAGTGCCATTGCCGCCATCGATCAAGCCGCCATCGTCAGCGACATAGAAGGCATTCTCTGCGCTCAGGGTCAGCGAGTCGTTGCCGGAGGACAACAACACCCCGCCTGCGCCTCCAAAGCCCAAACCGGAGAGGTCAACATCATACCTTGAAAAGTCAATGTCCCCTTCTTCCGTCAGCACAAGAGTTTTCGCTGCACCTGTGTCTTCGAAGTTGGTCTCAAAGATGTTGTTCCATTGGTCTGCGGTACCGTAAATCCAACTGTCCTGGGGCCCTCTTCCCTCAAACACGCCGAGAAACCTGATACCATCAAAGAGATCGACCGACGTTGTATGTGAATCGTCTTCATAGATGTCCAGGTATTCAATTCCGCTTGCATCGGTGAAGACATAATGCGTGTCCTCAGTGATATCTGCGTCAATGATCAACGCGTCCTCGCTGCCATCACCGCCGATTATCGTGGCTGTTTCCGCAGCTTCGGCACTCACGACAATCAAGTCGTCGCCGCCACCAGCATCAACGTAGGCATCTCCTGTCTGGAGGTAGATGATAAAATCATCACTCGCACCAAGAGTCACGGACAGGTTGGAATGGTCTGACAGAAATATCTCGGAATAAAAACTCCCACTTGTGTTCTCGACAACCAAAGTCTGGCCATCGGCTTTCGTAAGAGCTTCCAAGGCACCGGATTCGCCCTGAACTTCTATGTTTTCACCGTTGTGTTTATCCTCGATGTCGACCTCACCGATCACATCCTCAAAGATAATGTTTTCAACGGAGGTCAAGCTCATATCAAGTTGGTCGGACACGTCAGTTGCGTCGTCTGTCCGGACATCGTCGATTATGAAGGTGTTGAAGCCGGTAATAATGAGTGTGTCCTCACCATCTCCGGCGTCGATAACACTCAGATCCGCGTTGTCGAATGTGCTGTAAATCGTGTCGTTCAAATCCGTTGCGGAGTTTGTTGCATTCACCGGCACGCCGCCGACCAACACTTCAGATGCTCCGGCTTCGAGAATGATCGTATTGCCGGTCGGGCTGCTTCCGCCGCCGCCACCGCCACTGCCGGTACTGCCACCAGTATCGCCATCATCGGGATCGCCATCGCTCCCCAAAGGCGTGTCCAGTATTATGGACGACAGATCCGTCCCGCCTAAGGTTTGTGCGCCATCCCGGTTCTCGAACTGACCGTAAAGCACCCAATGCTGATAGGCCGTGAACGATCCGGCATCGACAGCCGCCTGGACGTCTGGATTGGCGGCAAGATACGTCGCAGAATCGAAGGCATCGTCGCCACCACCAATCTCAGGTTGGCCCAAGAGTGTATCAATTGTTTGGTTCGGGATGCGTCCCTCAGCCGCGCCGTAAGCCCAAAAATGGTCCAGCGGATTGACACGAGCGGCCGCCACATCCGGATTCTCGGAGAGATAGAACGATGTATCGAAATTCTCGTTTGGGTCACGCCCTTCTGACCAACCGAACAGATTGAAGTGTTCTTCTGCGGACTGGAACAGGCCCGCATCAATTGCGGCAGCTACATCCGGATTGTTCGCAAGGTAATACGCTTCGTTGAACGCGATAGACATTTTATTCCTTTGTTATTCGACACGATTACCCCCTGCCGGGTTTCGCTTAGTCCCAATGAGAGCCGCATCGTCCCTATGCGGTTAAGGCTTTTATAACCTTAACAAGACCTTAAGTGGCTAAAATTTTAATTAATGCGATGTATTTTGAACAACTTCGTAAACACGCTTCAACAACAACTATTTTTTGAGCCGTTAACTATAAATTTTGGCGCGTTTTCTTCTTACCGTTTTGAGCCTAAAATGCCTTTTATTGCAAAAGTTCGAATTTATTTATCTTTGTAACGCTGCAATTTTGCTTTGAAGTTCCAGTCGTATCGGAATCCATTGAGGTGAATCACCAAAGACGAGCCAGGCGGCTATCACAGCGAGCCGATCATTCGAGGTGTTAACGGCTCGCTTGCCTTTCGCATCAAACAAGCGTACTCCGCACGGCCCACATTACTGACACGAAGACTGCGCTACTGATCGCCATTATCGCGATGGGTCTATTATATGCATTTCAGAAGGACACCGTTTTCATGCAAACTATTGGACTTGATTTCGGCACATCGAACACCGTGGCGATGACAGCTTCCATGTCTGGGGCTGCAGAAGCGGTCACATTTCTCGGCGACCGGGATGAAGTAACCTCGTTGCCATCCGTCCTGAGCTTTCTCGACAAGGGAGCCGCAAAAGCGCCCCACCCTGAAGTCGGCCCCTGGGCGATCCGTCAGTTCCTCGAAAGTTTCGGTGATGTTCGTTTCATTCAGTCACTGAAAACCTTTGCGGCGAGCGCGGCCTTTAAAGGAACGGGCATTTTTGGCGTCCCGTTTGACTTTGAGAGCCTGATGGCGACCTTCTTGACGGCTGCCTTTGAGCGCGCCCATCCGCAAATCAATCCGGCTCAAACCCGATTGGTGGTTGGTCGGCCCGTTGAGTTTGCCGGTCACAATCCGGATGAACAGCTCGCGATGAAGCGGTATCGCTCAGCCTTCCGCAAACTCGGCTACGACGACATCCTTTTTGTCATGGAACCTGTTGGCGCCGCATTTTCCTACGCTCAGTCCCTAAAGCAGGATACGACCATTTTAGTGGCGGACCTTGGCGGCGGCACCACAGACTATTCGCTCATGCGGTTTGAGAACTCAGCAGGTCATATGCACGCGCACCCGCTGGGGCGTGGCGGCATAGGCATCGCGGGAGACACCTTTGACTACCGGATCATTGATAACGTCGTATTGCCGAAACTCGGCAAAGGGTCTCAATACAAAAGTATGGGCAAGACACTGGACATTCCGCCCAACCTTTTCTCAAATTTTGCCCGCTGGCACATGCTGTCCATCTTCAAGACATCCGATGATTTCAAGGAGATGAAAAAGCTGCTCCGCTGGTGCCTCGACCCAGACCAGATCGAGTTGTTCATTGAGCTCGTCGAGGAAGATCAAGGCTATCCGCTCTACAAATCGGTTTCGGAGACAAAGGCACTTCTTTCAGCAAACGAAGAGGCCGAACTTACCTTCAAACCACTCGGCCCTGATTTCAAAGCAAGCGTTGCGCGGAAGGAATTTGAGAGCTGGATCGCTCCGGATCTCTTGAAGATGAATCGCGCACTCGACAGCACACTGGAACGCGCCAAGTTGAGCGAAGACGAAATTGACCGGGTGTTCATGACCGGCGGCACGTCGTTCGTGCCTGCGGTGCGGAAAATGTTCGCAGACCGTTTTGGTGCTGAGCGGATTTCAGGCGGCAATGAACTGACATCAGTGGCCAACGGCCTTGCTCTCATCGGCGCCCGACAGGATGCGGCAGATTGGTCGGTGGCAGCATAAAACGGTCTGATCAAGACAGACCGGGCTCTCAGAAGAGAGCCCGGTCCATCAATTAGCCAAAGGCCTTTCTGAGAACCGGTATGCGCTTGACCAACACATAATCGAGCGCCAGGACTGTCAAAAGGGTCACTCCGGCAAGCGGAAACGCCAGCGACAGGAACAACATCAAAATCATCGCGCCACGCCAATGCGGCATGTTTTCCGGTGTCTTCGGCGCAATGATCCGGAGTGCTGCACCTTTCGGGCGGCGCATCCACCACATGACAACACCACTCACACACAAGAAGATCACGGACAGGCACGCGAGTGTGTTGAGCACCAGGTTCCAAAGCCCCACCAATCCCATATGCAGGGGTATGCCAACAGCCATTGCTTTTGCGGCAAGCGAATAGTCTTCAAAGCCTACTGAGGCCAGGATCTTCCCGGAATACTGATCGATGTGGACTGTGCGATCTGAGAAGGGATCTTCAGCATCAGAACTCATTGTGTCCTGATTGATGGTCCACACACCGGTGTCTCCTTGGGGATAGGAAATACGGTATCGGGCATTGAAGCCGATTGCCGCCGCCAAATCCGCGATGCTGTCGATCGTCACAGGAACGCCCTCGGGCGTTCCAGAAGCCCCGGATCCTGAGCCGGAAGCCGGCATTGGTGTCTGCTCCAGAGCCCAGGGCACTTCACCAACGGGACCGTGGTTCATTGCAGCGTGTGTGCTGTCGGACAAGGGAACATTGTTCCATTTTTCCGCAGGAAACGTGTTCCAAGCCTGAACGATCTTGCTTCCCCAAATACCGGTCCAGGCCATGCCGGTGATCAAGAACGCCAGCAAAATAACTGAAACATAGATCCCAATACTGGAATGAAGCCCCTTCCAGAAGTCTCGTCCCCTGGCTTTCAAGTTTGGAACGACGGACTGTACAAAGGACCGGTCACGCGGCCACCAAAGGTAAAGCCCCGTTACCACCAACACGATCGACAAACCGGCTGCAATCTCCAGAAGACGGTCGCCCGGTGTTCCGAGCAGGAGATCGCTGTGGATGCCGTCGGCAAAATCATACCAGCCCTTGCGCCGGTCCCAGCTCTCAACCACGTCTCCAGTGTAAGGATCGACAGCGACCATCGACTGAACACCGTCGGCTTTGACGCGAAAAACAGAAACGTTGTTGTCAGCGCGCCCTTTGAGCCACTCCACAACAACCCCGTTTGGATGTTGCTTCAGGGCTTGGCTCGCTTGTTCGGACACACTCAGCGGCTGACCATCTTGAGGGACAGACACGGTAATTTTTTCGCCGTCACGGCCATCAATGTAACCGATGAACATCATCATCATGCCTGTGACCGCGAGGACCATAAGGAAGGGCACGACAAACAATCCGGCATAAAAGTGCCAGCGCCATGCAGCGCGATAGAACGCGTTCGGTGCGGATGCACTTCGAACGTCTTGTGAGATATCACTCATGGGATCTCCATACCGGATTACCCACCATTCAAAGACAGTTGGAGGCGGTCCGGTTCATATCAATTTCAAAATGGATTTCGGGAAGATCAGATCCCAAGAGGCGGAGCGCGTGCCCCGTTCTGGTTGCGGTTCAGCGAGCTTGTCCGTGGCGCTTCGGCAAAGAACGGAATTGCCAGCGAAGCGAAGACCGGTAAGGCGCTGTCCGATGCCAAGACCGGCACGACCACCGCTCCAACACCGGAAAATACACAGTGGTTTGATGCTTTGCCTTCATCATCACCCATCGGTCCAGACGGCAGTTCTTTACCGTCGGCATCTAGGGTGATGGTTCTCATGCCGTCCGGTGTGCACAGGACGACCGTAAAGCCCTGATCCTTTTGCAGCGATGGCATGAAGCCTTGCGGCAAAAGGGCAGACAACAGGAATGGCAGCAGCAGTACAAACACTGCTGCATTCATTTTCCGGATATTTTGCCGGAGTTCGCCCAAGTTCCTGATGCCCCTCAATTCAGAACGGCTGAGTGCTTAAGGTAGATCCTGAACAAAGACAATTCTAAAAAATCAGATGTGCCGGAACAGCCAGCCTGGCGCCTTACTCGGCTAGGCTGATGTCGGCCATCAGATCCGCCGCTGTTGCTTGCAGTGCGTCACTCAATTGAGCAGGTGTCAGTCCGGTTGGGAGCCTCAAATCCGCTGAGGCCTTGAACAGGAAACCACCCTGCATCGATCCCGCTTCAACAGACGTTTCCAGGTGCTCGATGCTGACCTTGTGCTCGCTCAGAATGTGGGTGATGTCGCGCAATATACCCGGATGATCCTGCGACACCAGATCCAGGTGGGCGGACGCTCCAAGCGCTTCATTGACGCTGCCCTGGCCGGAACGCAGCGTGATATCGATCCCATCTGATCCAAGTGCCTCCAGCGCCGCAGTCAACTGGCTGGCGTTTTCGGCAGGAACAGAGATGCGCACGATGCCGGCAAACTCGCCACCAAGTCGGGCCATGGAACTCTCGATCCAATTCCCGCCTGCGCCTGCGATGACGTCAGCGATCTTCTCGACAAGCCCAGAACGATCTTCGGCAATGACTGTGAACACGAGATGGTCTTGCATGATACGGCACCCGTTTGATCGAGGTTGTTACAGTTCTTGTTGACATTTCAGGATTGAGAAAACAAGTGACTGCGCAAAATAGCTAAGGACACCGTCCGGCTCTATAACGTCACTAATGCGACCCGGGATCCGCGGTTTCAACGTGGTCATTTAGAATTTACCAGGGCGCCCCTATATTCATTTCGAGGCGCAGATATGTACAAAACAGCCAAATTCAGATGGCACTTCAGAGAGCGTTAAACGCAGAATGCAGACCCACAACAGTTTGAAAACACTGGATCGCTTCTGGCTCAAATTCATGGACCGCCCGCTTGTCTTCGCAGTGGTTGTTCTGCTGGCGCTCGCTTTGTTGCCGGTCGCCGTTTGGATGGACCTGCGCACGATTTCCGACCAGTCTCTCCGCTCTCAAGCCATTGATCTCGACAAGGCAATCACCGAGATCCGGACGTACTACGCCCGCAATGTCGTCGGGCGCGTGCAAAGCGCAAGTGGTGACATTCAACCGACGCATGAATATCACGAACGGGATGGCGGAATTCCCATTCCAGCAACGCTGTCAATTGAGCTCGGGGACGTCATCGGCGATCAAGGTACGCTTGAATACCGGTTCGTCTCCGATCTGCCGTTCACAGAACGCGAGCCCTACGAACTCACCGCTTTTGAGCAAAAGGCCTTGGCTGACTTCCGGGAGACCCGGGATCCCAAGGACCTGGAGATCGGCTTCACGGGGTCCCTGTTCGACCGCCAGGTTCAAATCGCCTCGCCTGTCTACATGGGAGCCTCGTGTGTCGCCTGCCACAACACGCATCCAGAGAGCCCAAAAACGGACTGGGTGGTCGGCGATATCCGCGGCATTCAAGCCATCACGATCGACCAGCCCATCGCGGAAAATCTTTGGTCCTTCAAGTACTTGCTGACCTATTTCGCAGGCGCTGGCGCTTTCGGGATTGCATTTGCCGGTTTGCAATGGCGACAGGCGTTTCGTTTCCACAAGATGAACGGCGACCTGGAAGCGGCGAACTCTGAAATCAGCCACCTGAACGAACAGCTGGCTTCTGAAAATGTCCGTCTCGGAGCCGAAATCGAAGTTGCGCGGCAGATCCAGATGATGGTCCTACCCACGCAAAACGAATTGGGTGAGATTGATCAGCTGGAAGTCGCCGCCTTTATGGAACCCGCCGATGAAGTCGGCGGAGATTACTACGACGTCCTGCAGCTAGGGGACCGCGTCAAAATCGGCATCGGCGATGTCACCGGCCATGGTCTTGAAAGCGGCGTCCTCATGCTGATGGTGCAGTCGGTTGCCGTCGCCCTTCAAGAACAGGGCCCGAGCGACCCAAAACAGTTTCTTGTTGCGCTCAACAATGCGATCTGCCGCAATATCAAGCGCACAAAGACCGACAAGCACCTGACCTTGTGTTTCCTGGATATTGAGCACGACAAACTGACGCTGACTGGCCAGCATGAAGAGTTGATACTGCTGCGGCGTTCAGGTGCTGTGGAGACGGTCGACACACTGGATCTTGGTTTTCCGGTTGGATTGGAAGACAACATCTCGGAATTCGTGCGCCCGCTGCCCATGCCCTTTGAGAACGGAGACACGGTTGTCCTCTATACGGACGGTGTTACAGAGGCGGAAAATACCAAGGGCGAGATGTACGGATTGGATCGGTTGATCGCGAGCACCAAGGACCATGGCCACAAGGACGCCGCACGGATGTTGGAGGCGATGATTGCCGATCTTAGATCGCATATCGGGTCGGCAGCGGTGTTTGACGACATCACTCTGCTCGTCGCCCGCCGCAGATAAGGAAAAAATTAGAGGACATAGGAGTGGCGGATGACCAAAACAGCCACCCGCCGTTTCCAAACGCATCGGAGCGCTGGAAATACCGGCAAGACGCCGGCCTGAGCCCCTCCACAGGCTACGTAAAAACCCCTACCGCCTTTAACAGGCGTTGTAAATTGGCTGTTTGACGCAACCGATTGCAGGGCTCGGTTTCCTCACCAACTAGGTATGGCGGTGCCCGTCAATAACGTGTCGTTTTGATGCTTGATCACCGCAAGACCCTCCCGTACTGTGCGCGGATATGACGGCGTCCTAATAGGGACTGAGAGAGATTCTGGATGCGGCTGACCCATACCGGGAGCCAATGCCGGAGCTGTTGAAGGCAAATCGCCCCGCATGCAGTCGAAGCTGCAGCCGAGTCGGCGTGTCTTTCTTCCTTTCCGGACAGCCGCATCCTTGTTTGCCTAAACGGCACTATGATTGGAAGAGACCATGACCCACAGGATAATCCTGTCTGCCGTGTTCGCGTTGTCAGCACCTTCAGCCGCATTTGCGCACGCGGGCCACTTGGGCGAACTTGCCGGGCACGCACATTGGGCTGGTGCCGCTGCGCTTGCAGGTGCAGCTCTCATTGCAGGTGTCGTTGCTTGGGCGGGACGGAAAGACAAGGACAGTGCAGCCGACAGCGACGAAGCAGATGCTGAGCCCGGTGAAACTGCGGAAAATCCAGCGTCATAATCCAAAACAAGCTCCTACGAATTGCTGTTTTGGCGGCACCCGTATTTAGCCTTACACTTGCCGCGCAACCCGACAACACGGACACCTGAGTGACGCTTTTGCCAGCCGATGACACGCCGCAATACGCATATGAGACGGACCCGGCGGCAATCTACCGCCAATCCTTTTCCATCGTGCGGCAGGAAGCAGACCTTTCGCATTTGCCAGAGGCCTTGCACCCAACGGCTGTCCGGTTGATCCATTCCTGCGGCATGACCGATCTACCACAAGATCTGATGTGGTCGGATGACGTTCTGGAAGCGGCACAAGCAGCTTTCGCAAAAGGCGCTTCAGTGTTTTGCGATGTGGAGATGGTGGCGCACGGCATTATCAAGAACCGCCTCCCGAAAGGCTCCGAAGTCGTCTGCACATTGAACGACCCCTCGGTCCCCGGCCTTGCATCTGAGCTCAAAACAACCCGTTCAGCCGCTGCTGTCGAGCTCTGGAGCGATCGGCTGGACGGGGCAATTGTCGCGATTGGAAATGCCCCAACAGCGGTATTTCATCTTCTTGAGATGATTGCTGCGGGCGGACCGAAACCTGCGGTCATTCTTGGCTTCCCGGTCGGCTTTGTCGGCGCTGCAGAATCCAAGGACGCGCTGGCCAGCAATCCGTTTGGCATTCCCTATCTTGCCGTCAAGGGCCGCCGGGGCGGATCGGCCATGGCAGCCGCTGCCGTAAATGCCCTTGCCGCCGGTTTGCCGGAAGAGGGGTGACATGACCATCGATGATCGCAAGTCCGCAATGAAATCCGTCAGTAGACCAAAAGCCTTGCGCTCCCGTGGATTTCTAACCCAGCCGGGCGCTCACGCCCTGTCCGAAGATGGATCTTCGGGCAAACCGAACATGTCTCGCGGCAAACGACAGCCGGTTGTGTCGGATGGGGGAAAACCAGCAAACTTGACCACCAAAGTCGCCATCCAGCCCTACAAACTGGGGGACACATGAACGCCCCTTGGCTGACCCTGATCGGACTGGGCGAAGACGGCTCCTTTTCGGCCGCCGCGCAAACTGCGCTGGACGGGTCGGAAATCGTCTATGGCAGTGCCCGTCACTTTGATCTGGTTCCGGGAATATCCGGTGAAAAACGCCTATGGCCCTCGCCGTTTGCCAAAGTTTTCCAGGACTTGGCTGCTCTGAAAGGCCGCTCTGTCGCCGTGCTCGCGACCGGTGATCCGCAGTGGTACGGAATTGGCTCCAGCCTCGCGCGGTATTTCCCGTCCGCAGAAATGACCGTTTTCCCGGCACCTTCCGCGTTCCAACTGGCTGCAGCGCGTCTGGGCTGGGCGGTTCAGGAGTGCGAATGCCTTTCGGTACACGGGCGGCCGGTTGACCAACTGCGCTGCCATCTTTACCCCGCAGCACGTTTGTTGGTTCTGACCAGCAATGGCCATGCGCCGCGCGAAATTGCCAAGCTTCTGCAAGACGAAGGCTATGGTGCAAGCCGCATGACCGTCCTTGAACATCTTGGCGGTGAACAGGAACGAATTGTCTCGGGTGTTGCTCGTGCATGGTCGGAAGACGCCGCTGACTTTCACACCCTTGGTATCGAAGTTGTTGCGACCCCCGGTGCCGCTGCCCACTTTCGTGTTCCAGGTCTACCGGACGAGGCCTTCCGTCACGACGGCAAGATGACCAAGCAGGAAGTGCGCGCGGTGACCCTCGCAGCACTCAAGCCGTATCCCGGCGCGTTGTTGTGGGATATTGGCTCCGGATGTGGGTCAGTGGCGATCGAGTGGCTGCGCGCAGCGGATCGAACGAAAGCCATTGGCCTCGAACCCCACAAAGAACGGCGATTGATGGCAGCGGAAAACGCGAGTTCCCTTGGCGTCCCCCATCTTGACCTGATTGATGCGGCCGCGCCGGACGGATTGAACGGCTTGTCTGAGCCAGATGCGATCTTTATAGGCGGCGGCCTGACTGCTGACAACATGGTTGAATTCTGCCTGTCGGCATTGAAACCTGGGGGAACATTGGTCGCGAACGCTGTCACGCTTGAAAGCGAAGCAGTTCTCCTCGATGCCTATCAGAAACATGGCGGCGATTTGAAACGGTTGTCCGTTCAGCGCGCCAGCGCTGTTGGCGGGCTAACCGGATGGCGGCCGGCAATGCCGGTTACTCAGTGGAGTTTTGTGAAGTCATGAGCGGCACGCTCTACGGAATTGGTCTTGGACCTGGTGACCCGGAACTGATGACCCTGAAAGCGCATCGGCTGATTTCATCGGCCAAAGTGATTGCCTATCCAGCTCCAGATACCGGCGAGAGTTTTGCGCGGTCAATCGCAGTTGACACGATCCCGCAAGGCGCTCGGGAGATCCCGATTGTTGTGCCCATGCGCGTCGACCGCTTTCCCGCCCAGGAAATCTACGACAAGGCCGCAGAAGAAATCGCAGAGGTTCTGGAAACCGGTGAAGATGTGGTCGTCCTGTGTGAAGGCGATCCATTTTTCTTCGGGTCCTTCATGTACCTGTTCGACCGCTTGTCCGAACGTTTCCCATGTGAAGTCGTGCCCGGCGTAACTTCCTTGACCGCTTGCGCAGCGCAACTGATGCGGCCACTAACGTCCCGCAACGACGTTCTAACTGTCATTCCTGGCCCGCTGCCCGATGTTGATATCCGCGCCAAGATCGAAGAAGCCCAGGCCGTTGCCATAATGAAGGTGGGCCGGCATTTGCCGCGGTTGAAAGCACTTCTTGACGACATGAACCTTCTCGAGCGGGCCGGGTACGTTGAACGCGCAAGCCTACCAGAGCAGAAGGTCTACCGGCTTCAAGATCTTGATACGGACAAAGCCCCGTATTTTTCCATGATCCTCATCTACAAGGGAGACGAAGCGTGGACGCTTCCCCCATCCTTCTCGTCCTGAACCAAGCTGGTCTGGATACGGCCGAAGACATCGCCAAGCGATTTTCGACGGCTCGCATCCATGGCCTTGCCGGGCGTGTTCCGACCGCCGACACGCAGTTCAACGAGACGATTGAACACATTCAGATGCTGTTCAGGGCCGGTCATCCGATCATCGGCTTTTGCGCCAGCGGCATTCTGATCCGGGCCCTGGCTCCGATCCTTTCGGACAAGCGGACCGAGCCGCCGGTTGTGGCCGTGTCCGAAGACGGCTCCAGCATCGTCCCGCTACTCGGCGGGCATCGCGGGGCCAACGAATTGGCGCGCCTTCTCGCAAAAGCCCTTGGCGGCCATGCGGCGATCACCACCGCAGGTGACACCGCCCTCGGTATCGCGCTGGATGCACCGCCCAAGGGTTGGAAACTTGCAAATCCGGAAGACGCCAAGCCGGTCATGGCTGAGCTCCTGTCCGGCGCGCCGGTTCAGGTGTTGGGTTCGGCTGATTGGCTAAAGCGGGACAAGCTGACCATTTCCGAGGATGCCGAACTCACGTTGCTGGCCACTGATGAACCAGTCGACGGGACGCCAACTCGGCTTGTCTATCATCCGCAACGGTATGTGGTCGGCGTCGGCTGTGCCCGCGGCTGCGATCCGCAAGAACTGATCGACCTGGTTGACACACATCTCGCGGTTCAAGGTGTTGCAAAGGGCGCTGTAGCCTGTGTCGCAACCATCGATCTCAAAGCCGATGAAGCTGCCATGAATGCGTTGGCCGCCCATTTGGACGCCCCCTTGCGTCTCTTCCCGGCTGAAACGCTGGAGCTGGAAAAGCCGCGCCTCAAGAACCCGTCGGAAGTGGTCTACTCTGAAGTGCGCTGCCACGGTGTGGCCGAAGGCGCGGCTCTTGCGGCTGTTGGCCGCGAAGGCCGACTGGTTGTCGAGAAACAAAAGACCGCGAATGCCACATGCGCCATCACACGGACGCTGGAACCGTTGGATGGCATGACAGTCGGCCGTGGCCGGGGCCACTTGTCGGTGATCGGCATTGGCCCGGGGAAGGACGACTGGCGCACGCCGCAGGCAACCCGCCTTCTTGCCGCAGCAAGCGATGTCGTTGGGTACTCGCTTTACCTGGAAATCGTCGCTTCTCACATCACCGGCAAGACCCACCACAATTTCCCTCTTGGCGCGGAAGAAGACCGCGTGCGGTTTGCGCTCGAAGAGGCAGGCAAAGGCAAGAACGTAGCGCTGATTTCGTCTGGCGATGCCGGTATCTACGCGATGGGAGCCCTTGTTTACGAACTTCTGGATCGCGACGCAGACAACGGCGGCGTGTCCGATGCCGCTAAACGAGTCAGCATCACCAACGCACCCGGCATCTCCGCCCTTCAGGCGTGTTCAGCACAGATCGGCGCGCCCCTCGGCCATGACTTCTGTGCGATCTCACTGTCCGATCTGCTGACCCCATGGGAAGCGATCGAAAAACGTCTCAACGCTGCGGCTGAAGGGGATTTTGTGATTGCTTTCTACAATCCGGTGTCAAAGCGGCGTCGGACACAGCTGGCCGCTGCCAAGGACATCCTGCTGAAACATAGGCCGCCGGAAACGCCGGTTGTGCTCGGTGTAAATCTGGGCCGTCCGGAAGAAACCTTGCGCGTGCTGACACTGGCCGAACTTGAGGTGGATGATGTCGACATGCTGACGACAGTCATGGTCGGGTCGTCCAATTCGAAGGCAGTCAAACGGGGAGACGGCAGGAAGTTCGTCTATACGCCGCGCGGCTACGCAAAACGTATCGACGCCCCGAAAGACCAAAAAACGGAAGAAACCGCATGACCGTTCACTTCATTGGCGCGGGTCCCGGCGATCCGGATCTCATCACCGTTCGTGGCTTGAGGCTCATTCAGAACTGCGCCGTTTGTCTCTACGCAGGCTCGCTGGTGCCGGAGCAGATTGTCGCTGCAGCGCCGGAAGGCGCGCGGGTGATCGACACGGCGCCTATGACCCTCGACGAGATTATTGCTGAAATCCAGACCGCCCATGAGAATGGCCAGGATGTGGCCCGTGTCCACTCCGGCGATCCATCGATCTATGGTGCGACAGCCGAACAGATGCGCCGCCTGGAAGCGCTCGGGATCGACTATGATGTGACCCCAGGTGTTCCGGCTTTTGCTGCGGCCGCCGCTGCACTGAAAACTGAACTAACCATACCCGAAGTCGCGCAAACCGTAATTGTGACCCGGACGGCCATGAAATCCTCGGCAATGCCAAACAACGAGGATCTCGACACGCTTGGAAAAAGCGGTGCAACGCTTGCAATCCACCTGTCCATCCGGAACCTGCGCGAAGTCGAGCGGCAACTTGCGCCACATTACGGTGCAGATTGCCCTGTAATCATTGCCTATCGTGTCGGATGGCCGGATGAGGCTTTCATCCACGGAACATTGTCAACCATTGCGGAAAAGGTTCGGGCGGCAAAGATTACGCGCACAGCGTTGATCTTCGTTGGTCACGCCTTGAAGCCCGGTCAGGATTTCAGAGACAGCGCGCTTTATGATGCAGATCACGTGCATGTCCTGAGACCGAAGAAAAAGGCCAAAGGCTGAGCGCGTCGCCAATTGCCTTTCACCTCACTGATCCCGTAGGTTTCTTGAAGAACATCTGACGGGAGACGCCGCGTGGCTGAACGAAATCCGCTTTTGGAACATGCGCTGTCGCTGAACGGCGATCCTCTTGCGATCCGGGAGTTCTATGCCAACTGGGTGCAGACCTACAACACGGATCTCCTGCTTGCGATCGGGTATGTCGCTCCGCAAGTCGCTGCCGAGGCTTTGATCCGGCACCTCGGTGACGGGAAATTGGTACTGGATGCAGGTTGCGGCACCGGACTCGTTGGACTGGAGCTTCTAAAGCTGGATTACGAGCTGACCATCGACGGGATAGATCTCACACCGGAAATGCTGGCTGCATCGCGAAAAAGCGGCGCTTATCGGAAACTGAATGAAGCCGACATGTGCGGCCCGATGCATGAGATCGACGATGACAGTTATGATGGCATTGTCAGCGCGGGCGTCTTTACAAGCGGTCATGTCGGACCAGACGGTCTCGATGCACTAATCAGGATTGCCAAGCCCGGCGCTCCAATCGTCTTTACGGTGCGGGACACCACATGGGATGCGGAGGGTTTTGTCTCAAAAATCGAGCAGCTGGAGACTGATGGCGTGGTGCGGATTGTCGGGATCCAACTCAGCCCGTATCACACAAAGGAAGACGTTTTCTGTCAGCTCTGCGTGCTGGAAGCCGCCTGATAACGTGAAATTACATGGGCAAACGACCCCATAACGTTTTCGACACGCAAGCCCATATCGGGCAAGCCGTTCCCGGAAGCATCACTTGCCGAAAATAGCCGGTCGACGGCGCCCTCACTCACAACACTGGCATAATGAAACTCGTGAGTCGCGAGCTCCCCTGGCCATGGCGCACCGGTTTTTGAGGTGACCTTCCGATAGCCGAGATGCCGTTTGCGGGTTTGGAACGAGGTTTCCAGCGGCAAGAGCCCAAGCATCTTGTGCCGGCAACCATCAGCGTCAACCAGCCCGTCACCAAGGATCATGTAGCCGCCGCATTCGCCATAGATCAGCGCACCGTTTTCAGCTGCTGCTTGTACCCCGGAAAGGAACGTCTGCGCCTCTGTGAGTTTGCCGGCATGGAGTTCGGGATATCCGCCCGGCAGATAGATTGCATCGGCATCAGAGTCCGGCGCTTCGTTGGCAAGCGGCGAGAAAAACGAAATCTCAGCCCCCATGCGCCGCCAGTATTCCAGCAGATGCACATAGGAAAAGGCAAAGGCGATGTCCCTGGCGACTGAGATCCGTTGTCCAAGAGGTGACGGAAGTTGGCACAGTTCATCGTCAGGGGTGGCAATGCTTTGTGCCAGGGTTCGAATTCCATTGAGATCTAGATGATCTTCACAAATGCTTGCCGCAGCGTCCAGAAAAGCCTCCAGTTCTGGATGTTCCTGAGCCTGAACCAAGCCGAGATGGCGTTCCGGCAAAACCAAATCGCTGTTGCGCGGGATAGCCCCAAAGACTGCTATATCGAGCCCGCTCAGGGCTGCCCGCAGCATCTCTTCATGGCGCACACTGCCGACCCGATTGAGGATGACACCGGTCACTTTCACATCGGACCGGAAGTGTTTGAAGCCACTGACGAGAGCAGCAACCGACTGCGCCTGTTTCGCACAATCGACAACCAAGACCACCGGGAGTTGGAGCAGACTTGCCAAATCTGCGGCAGACCCTTTCCCGTTTGCAGCGCCATCAAACAGACCCATGGCCCCTTCGGCGATAAGAAGATCGTGTCCAGCAGCGTGGGAACCGGCCAGCGTTCCTATTATTCCTCCGTCCATCGCCCAGGCATCAAGGTTGATGCAGGGCGCACCACTTGCAGCTTCATGGAACTTAGGATCGATGTAATCGGGTCCGGACTTTGCCGAAACAACGGAAAGGCCCGCGTTCTTGAAGGCCCGCAGTAGGGCCAATGTCACGGTTGTCTTTCCAGCGCCGGAGGATGGCGCTGCGATCAGGAGTCCTTTCGATCCGTCTGGATTAACCTGCATCGGCCTGTCGGGTAGCCTCGCGCAGCCCAAGTGGATCGGGTGTCAGAACCTTCCCAGACAGGGCGCCCAACCAGTCGAGCCCAGCGCGCAAACGGACAACTTCACCAACACAGACAATGGCGGGCGGGCTGAGACCAGCGCGCTTTGCTTCTTCTGCGCAGTTTCCGAGTGTCGTTTCCAGAACTTCTTGCCCAGCTAAGGACCCGTTACACACGATTCCCACAGGTTCATCCGCCGAGCGTCCACCGGCAATCAGTTTGCCGGCGATCGTCTCAAGATGCTTCATTGCCATGTACATCACGATGACTGGAGAGCCTTGAGCGATACCCTCCCAGTTGATCGCATCCGGCGTCAGACCGGTCTGATCATGTCCGGTAAGAAACGTCACAGCCTGATTGCAGTCTCGGTGGGTCGCAGGGATACCCGCGTAGGCCAGCCCGCCAATCCCGGCAGTAATGCCCGGTATAATCCGAAAATGAACCCCGGCTTCGACCAGGCCAAGCGCTTCTTCGCCGCCCCGCCCAAACACAAAAGGATCGCCGCCTTTAAGCCGCAAGACACGCTTTCCCGCACGCGCATAGTCAATGAGCTTCAGGGTGATGTCCCGCTGTTTCGGGCTCGGCTTGCCTCCGCGTTTACCGGCATAATCGAGCACAGCTCCGGGTCTTGCCCAGCTGAGAATGCTCTGATCCACAAGTGCGTCGTAAACAACCACATCCGCCTGCCGCAATCCATTGACGGCGTGCAGCGTCAAAAGGCCTGGATCCCCGGGCCCCGCTCCGGCCAGCCAGACCCATCCGGCTTCGAATTCCGGCAGGGACTGCGCAGGCAATGTCATGTGTTGTTCAGACTGCATGAATCTTGTTTACAGCGGGGATAGAAAGGCGCCAAGTCCTTCGCCGGTATAAAGCTCTCCGAATGCGACATTTCATATCCGGATCTGCGCATTTTTGAAAAACTCGGTTATAGACATCTTATGGTCAGACCTGACGGCAAAGAATTGCGGCGTGGCTGGACGACGGGGGCATGTGCCACGGCGGCGGCGAAGGCTGCCTACCAGGCTTTGCTCACGGGTACGTTTCCGGATCCGGTCGAGATAACCTTACCGCAAGGCAGAACCACGGACTTCGTTCTGACCCGCCACGCATTGGCTGACGGATGCAGCTTAGCCACGATTACGAAAGATGCGGGCGATGATCCGGATGTGACCCACGGCGCCGAAATCACGTCAACTGTCAGGCTTCTGCCAGAGGGAAGCGGTGTCCAGTTCAAGGCCGGGGTCGGGGTTGGCACCGTTACCCGGCCCGGCTTACCGATCCCGCCGGGTGAACCTGCAATCAATCCGATGCCCCGCCAGATGTTGCAAACTGCCATTGAGGAAGTGACTCGCCTTTACGGCGGCAAAGGCGATGTCGAGATCGAAATCTCGATTGCCGGCGGCGAGGAATTGGCTTTGAAAACCATGAACCCGCGCCTTGGCATCGTTGGCGGATTGTCGGTCCTCGGAACAACCGGGATCGTGCGCCCGTTCTCCTGCGCAGCGTGGATCGCATCCATCCATCGCGGGATCGATGTCGCGCGTGCAACCGGGCTTGAGCATGTCGTGGGCGCAACAGGCTCTATGTCGGAAAAGGCCGTGCAATCCCGTCATGACCTCGACGACAGCGCCTATCTCGACATGGGCGATTTTGCCGGCGGGCTCCTGAAATACCTGCGCAGTCACCCGGTCCCGAAAATCACCATGGCCGGGGGCTTTGCCAAGTTCACCAAGCTTGCCCAAGGCGCGCTCGACCTGCACTCGGCCCGGAGCTCGGTCAGTTTTGAGTTCCTTCAGGACTTGCTTCGTGAGGCCGACGCCCCAACCAGCCTCATCGCCCATGCTGGAACATCGAATACGGCGAAGGAAGTACTCGATATGGCGGCGGCAGAGGGGATCAATCTGAGCGCACCTCTTGCAAAGCGTGCAAAAACAGCGGTTCGAACAGTTCTGCGGGATGCGCCTGTCGACGTGGAAGTGCTTGTCGTCGACCGTCAAGGGAACATCATTGGGGAGTGCGGATTTGACGGCTGATCAACCGCACATCCTGCTGCTGGCCGGGACCTTTGAGGCCCGAGTGCTTGCAAAAAAACTCCAGGAAAGATTTCGAGCTGTTCGCCTGACAGCGTCCTTCGCGGGTGCCGTGAAAGACCTGCCGGATCTTGGTGTTCCGACGCGCATTGGCGGGTTTGGCGGCATTGAGGGGCTTTGCCAATACCTTCAGACCGAGAAGGTTTCGCTCATCATCGATGCAACACACCCGTTCGCAGCTCAAATGAGCCGGAACGCCTTCCATGCGGCAGAGCGCGAGGACGTTTCGATCCTCCGGCTCGAGCGACCTGCCTGGCAGCAGGCGCCGAATGATCTTTGGCATCCGGTTGCCTCCATGGATGACGCCGCCGATACGATACCCGATGGGGCCCACGCTTTTCTGGCCGCCGGGCGCAAGGAAATCGCAACGTTTTACCGGCGCGGCGATATCATCGGCACCGCCCGGATGATCGAACCACCTCCCGCTCCCTTGCCGGGCCACTGGTCGCTCGTGCTCTCGCGTCCGCCCCAATCGGCTGAAGAAGAAGTCGAGCTGTTCCAAGAAAAAGGCATTACCCACGTGGTGACCAAGAACAGCGGCGGAACGCGAGCCTATGCAAAAATCGAGGCCGCGCGGCAGATGCAGCTCCCGGTCATAATAGTGGACCGGCCCGAACTGCCGTCAACGAGTACTGCAGCTACGGTCAACGACGTGCTCGACTGGACCGACAAGTTTCTAAACACGTGATCCCGCGGCCGAGATTTCCAGGAGAACCAGCAAGCCGCAAACAACAGGTTTTTCTTGCAGGCGAACCAATTATCGCGCTTTAGTTGCGTATCAATAGCCTTACACCATATCACGCGATCGGCAGATGTTTGATGAACACGCTCAATGCCGCCCTGGCCACTGCCTCGATCCCGCTTATGATATTAACCGGCACTATCACAGCATCAAGCGCTCAGGAACGGACCTGCCTGCGCGGTGTCAATATCGCCGGTGCCGAGTTTGGCGGCTATGAAGGGCCCTATGGGCAAAGCTACATCTATCCTTCAGATGCAACACTAGCGTGGGCGGCCTCCCGGAAAATGACCGTAATCCGTCTTCCGTTCCGCTGGGAACGTCTCCAGCCGGAGCTACATGCGGCACTGGATCACGCCGAGCTCGCCCGCCTCAAGAAGACGGTGGCCAACGCCAAACAACACGACCTAACAATCATTTTGGATCCGCACAATTTTGCTGAATACCGCGATGTGAAAATCGGTCAGGAACCAGTGACGGTGGAGGCCTTCGCAGACTTTTGGCGCAAACTTGGCTCGGAATTTTCCGGTGACCCGCGTGTCCTCTATCTTTTGATGAATGAGCCGGAGGGTGTCATCGCAACCACGTGGTTCAAGGCCGCCCAAGCCGCAATCCTTGCGATCCGGGGCGTTGGTGCGGACAACCTCGTCCTTGTTCCCGGCACCATTTGGACCGGGGCCTCTCATTGGTTCGATGATATGCCCGGAGGATCCAATGCTGACGTCTTCAAGGGCATCGCAGACCCAGCCAACAACTTCGCCTTCGACATTCATCAGTATCTGGACACGGATTTTTCCGGCAGGAACGCCACCTGTCCGCGAACCAAAGATGCCCTCAAGGCCCTTGAAGCGGTGACGAGTTGGATGCGGCAACTCGGATTTCAGGCGCATCTCGGCGAGTTCGGCGGGACAGCGTCGCCCGATTGCCTGAACGGCCTTGCGAAAGTGGCGGCTTACATCAATGACCAGAGCGACGTCTGGATCGGTTGGACAGCCTGGGCCGCCGGTGACTGGTGGGGAGACTACGCCTTGTCCCTCCAACCAAAGGATGGGATCGATACCCCGCAAATGACGGTCCTCAAGCCGTTTCTAAACAATTCAGATGGCTCCCGCGCGGCTTGCGGCACAATTTCAAACTAGGTTTGGGAGATGGCCTCAAGTGGGCAGCGCGGCAAAATCCAGATGGCCGACTGTCATAGTGAACGTGCCGTCCGCGATCTGCGAGCGGCGGCTTTCCAGCCAATCATCAGCCCTGGATTTCTCAATGCCCTGCTTGATGCCAGCGCCAATCCAACCGGGCAGGAATTCCGCCAGAAAATCCTCATGCTGCGGGCCAATGACCCAATCGGATTCACCGCTGACAATCCTGTATCCCTTAGCCTGAAAGAGGGCTATTGCCCGTTCGGCAGCCCTGGGGCCCAGCGCCGGACCAAACCCCTTGTCGGTCTGCTGGTCACGGTTCATCGCATCACAGAGATCCTGATCCAACGGTTCAGCAGGGCTGAAACCAGTCCGGCCATCATAAGTCAGGCTGGCCATAAACGGCCTACTGGATGAGACGATTGCTTCGACAAGTTGCGTCAGAAATGTTTCCGAAACGAGATCGAGGAATGCAGATGTCGTGATCGCATCGACCGCGTCAAACGGGAGTTCCTTAAGGTTTGCCGCTAGATCAATTTCCCGAGTTTGAAGCGACGTAGGTTTTAGCGCGTAGTCACGGCTGGCCGCGACCGACAGAAGATCGGCATCATAGTCGGACAAAGTCCACTGGATGTCCGATTTTTCTCCTGCCAGAGCTGCAACGGTCGAGCCGGCACCGCTCGCAAGGTCGAGAATTTTCGGGGGGTCAGCCGGCAAGGCCTCGAAGAAGGCTGCCTCGACCTCTTTATTGCGGGCCGCAAGGTCCAGAGGCTCGCGTAATGCCAGCCACGTTGCTGAGAAACCGCTCACTGCGTCACCTTTTCCATGACTGTCTCAAAGACCTTCACCGCATCTTCCCAGTTTGGCAAGGAATGCGCAGCCTGCCGCGCCTCTGTGGCAAGACGTTGCCGGGCCTCGGGATCTGACATCAGGTTGGACAGGGCAGCGGTCAACGCCTGCACATCTTCCACGCCGCAATAGATCGCCCCCCCGACCGAGAGGGTGTCCTTAACCGCTCCAGCACCGCTGCCGATCACCGGCAAACCATGCGCCAGCGCTTCCGCATAGGCCATGCCGTACCCCTCATAACGGCTCGCCAGAACGAAAACGTCCGCCGAGCAATAAAAATCGCTCAGCTTTTCCTGCGGCACCGCCCCATGGAACGTGACGCAGCCGGTGAGCGCCAGAGTGCTTAACTGGTTCTTCAGAGCCATGACACAGCCCGGGTCCGCCTCCAGTCCGCCAACGACATCGAGATGCCAATCCATCTCTTTCAATTGGCTGAGCGCCTCAAAGAGAAGATCGTAGCCTTTCCTTTGTGTCACGGTTCCGATGGACAAGAGCCGCGTTGCACCTTCTGACGCTTTGCACCTCTGCGTCGGAAGCTCCGTGCCCGGAAGCGCAATGCTGATCGCATCCCTTGAGGTTCCGAACAGATTATCGATTTGAACGGCCGTCGCCGAACTTGTCACGATCACGTGGCGGGCATGACTGAGAGCCGCGCATTCGCTGGCTTGCAGCCGCGCGGCGACGTCGCTGGGCAAGCCATTTTCCCGGCAGAGCGGGTGGTGAACCAGGGCGATCAGCCTCAGTCTCTTGCCGTGCTTTTCGGCGGCCTGATCCATAACGCCGTAGGCCAAGCCATCGATAATGACCACAGTATCGTCCGGGAGAGCATAAAGAGATGCGTCAACGGCCTGTAAAGTCTCTCCTGATGGGAAAGGAAACCCCGGTCCAAGCGACTGCGGCCTTACATCCCAGCCGTTGGCAGCAAGACCGGCAATCACACGCCGGTCATAACCATACCCGCCCGTGAGCGTTTGAAGGTCACCGGGATAGGCAAACACAAGCCGTTTGTCCGGCATGTCAGATCTTTGCCTCGTACCACGCACGGGCAACATGGGATTCAGAGATCGTCACACGGATGGCAGAGAGTTCACCGCCCTTGCGGCCAAGCCGGTCCTGCCGCGCAGCTTCGGCCAGATGGTCATGAATGTGCTTGGTCAGGAATTCCGTGGTCGTGTTGATCCCGGCGAACTCGGGCACCTCGTCAAGGTTCTTGTAGTTGAGCGGCGCCAACACTTCCTTGAGCGCTTCATGCGCCCGGCCGATATCGATCACAACACCGTTTTCATCGAGTTCTTCTGACAGAAAGGCCGCGTCTATGACAAATGTCGCTCCGTGCAGCGCCTGTGCCGGGCCAAACAGTTCCCCTTTGAAGGAGTGGGCAATCATCACGTGATCGCGAACTTCTACAGCAAGCATATTATATTCCTAAGTTCCTGAGTTTTCTGCCAAGCTGGCATCACGCCTCGTCGGCTTGGTCATAAACGATGACCGCAGCCAACACATCTGATGCCTTGTTCAATATTTCGGGAACGCGCACTGCCGCGTCTTCAAATGGGATTTTGTGGCTGATCAGAAGATCCAGACGTGGATCATCCAGTAGGGAAAGCGCCAATTCCAGTCGCCGCCGGTAAGTCCAGCGCGCCTGCCGTTCGGCCGGAATTGTGCCCACTTGGCTTGAGATTAGTTTAATCCGGCGGCTATGAAAATCTGCTCCGAGCGGCACCCCGACGGTCAAATCGCCATACCAGCTCATTTCAATGACCGAGGCGCTGTCACCGGCGCTGAAAAGCGCCGTTGTCAGCCCGGCTGCGCTCGCACTTGTGTGGAACACGAGGTCCTGGTCCCGCGGGGCATCCCCTGGAAGGCTGAAATGAAAACCAAGGGCGGATGCGATCTCAGCGCGACCCGGATTGATATCCACCAAAGTCACCGTTGATCCGGGGATACGGTTGCACACGTAAGCTGTCAGGAGACCGACGACACCGCCGCCGACCACGCAGATGTGATCCCCAGGTGATGGCTTTCCATCCCATAAAGCATTGAGAGCGGTTTCTAAATTGGCCGCAAGCGTCGCCCGCTCGGCCGGAATGGAAGCAGGCACAGGGACGCAGGCATCCGACGGGAGAGTGTAGAGATCTTGATGTGGAAAGAGCGAAAAGACGAGCTTACCTGCAAGTTCAGCGTCTCCGTCAATAACGGTTCCAACGCTGGCGTAGCCGTATTTCACCGGGAAGGGAAACTGCCCCTCCTGAAAAGGCGCACGCATGCGATGCCATTCTGTTTCCGGAACCGCACCGCGGAGCACAAGCCCTTCGGTTCCCCGGCTGATCGCACTGTTCAAGGCTTTGATCTGTACTTCTCCCGGTTGCGGATGCAAGAGCATAGCCGACCTAACCGCACACCCACCGCCGCCGACATACCAAATGGCATGAGCTTCATGGAGATCAGCTTCTTTCGCGGGAGTTGGCATTCTGCAATTTCTCCGAACCGTGACACGCTTTTGCCACCACATCCACTTATCGCTACGCCCATTCATGCCATGTTTGCAAGGATTGGAAGTCCGAAAAATGTTGCAAGTCATTGATAAACCTAACCCGGCATTGTCCAAAACGTCCATGGCCGGTCGCCGGGTTCTGTTCGCTTTCCTGTTGGCGGCAAGTTTCGTTGCATTGTCGGCGTTAATGTTCGTGACATTATCACCCGGCGGTCACACGCCTTTGGACTTCTTTATCCTTGGCTGTTTCATGGTCACACTTCCGTGGACCATTATCGGTTTTTGGAACGCAGTGATCGGTCTTTTGGTCATGCGGCTTTCCAAGGATCCTGTCGCAGCAGTATGCCCGATTGCCCCAGGAAATGCGTCTCAATCAATCACCAGCTCTACAGCGCTCCTCTCCTGTATCAAGGATGAGGACGTCGACGCGCTGGAGACCAATCTCACCGCGATGGCCAGCGATCTGATCCGCGCAGGCTCCGGCCATAACTTTACGCTCTATGTTTTGAGCGATACGTCCCGGGACGACACAGCGCAGCAAGAACAGCAAATGTCGGCACGGCTGTCTGCCCGGTTTTCTGGGCAAATGGATGTCGTTTATCGGCGCCGGGCTGAAAACACCGCGTTCAAAGCTGGCAATATCGAAGATTTTTGCGAACGTTGGGGAGGTCGTCATGAGTTTGCGATCGTCCTGGATGCGGACAGTTACATGTCCGCCTCAGCGATCATCGATCTGGTCCGGCGCATGGAAGTCAATCCGCAGATCGGTATCCTTCAAAGCCTCGTGGTTGGGCTGCCGACAGACAGCGCCTTTGCACGGATTTTCCAGTTCGGGATGCGTCTTGGAATGCGCTCCTACACGATCGGCAGTGCATGGTGGCAGGGGGATTGTGGGCCCTATTGGGGGCACAATGCCATCCTGCGGCTAAAGCCGTTCAAAGAGCACTGCAAGCTGCCAGTTCTACCTGGAACAGGCCCGTTGAGCGGTCCGGTTTTGTCGCATGACCAAGTCGAAGCTGTTCTGATGCGCCGCGCCGGATATGAAGTCCGTGTCCTGCCGCAAGAAAGCGGGAGTTATGAGGCCAATCCGCCACATCTCTTAGAGTTCATCCGCCGCGATCTTCGCTGGTGCCAGGGCAATTTGCAGTACCGTAAACTGCTCGGTCTCAAGGGCCTTAAGCCCGTCAGTCGGGCCCAGTTGGTTCTCGCCATCCTGATGTTTCTCGGGTCACCCGCCTGGATCGGATTTATGGTGGGGGCTGCAACCCTTGGAATGACCACGGATTACGCTCCTTATCGGGCGGATACCGGCGCTGTTTTGTTTTTCTCCGTGCTGACAATGGTTTTTGCACCGAAGCTGGCAACTGTCGCGGATATCATTGCACGCACGGATCTTCGAAAAGCGTTTGGCGGCCCCATCCGAATACTGCTCAGCGTGATAGCTGAGATCGTCTACGCGGCCATGCTTGCGCCAATAATGGCGGTTGCTCACACCGTCTTCATGGCTGGTCTTGCTTTCGGAAAGTCTATTGGTTGGGGTGCGCAAGCGCGTGGTGTTGAGCGATTGCCGGTCTCGCTAGTCGCTTCCAAGCTCTGGCCACAGACCCTTTTCGGTGCAGCTGGCCTTGCCTGGATCGTACAGCAACCGATTGATCTGGTTTGGCCGGTCATCCCTGTCGCGGTGGGGCCACTGCTTGCCACGATACTGGCCGTTATGACCTCGACGAAGACGCTAGGTACCTTGGCAATCCGGTCCACACTCTGGCGGATCCCCGAGGAGACCGCGCCTCCTGCCGAGTTGTTGCAGCTTCAACTGCCGGCTTTGCAAAAAGGCAGAGGGGCCGAGTTTCAGCCGCAAGACTTGCCGACAGCTGCCGCCGAACCTGAACCCGTCGAAGCGCGCTGATCAGGCACATAGCCACGCTCAGAGGTTTTAGTAATCTCAGTGTGGCAACGCCCCTGGCGGATCAGGCAGCGTTAGATGACGCTATTGGCTGGGTGAGAAGTTTGTAAATGTCTTCAGCTTCGGCTGCAGACCGGATCCCTTCGGTCACCGTTGCATCGCGTAATTGCCGCGCAATGCGGGCGAGAGCCTTCAAATGGTCTGCCCCGGCTCCTTCAGGAGCCAGCAGCAGAAACACGAGATCCACCGGCTCTTCATCGAGTGAATCAAAATCGACCGGTTTGTCCAGACGCGCGAATACCCCGACAAGTCGGTCGAGACGGATAAGCTTGCCGTGCGGAATTGCGATACCTTGCCCGACGCCGGTGGAACCAAGCCGCTCACGCTGCAGCAACGTATCAAAGACTTCCCGCTCAGAAAGACCGGTCAGTTCAGCCGCCTTGGCTGCCAACTCCTGGATCGCCTGCTTTTTGCTCTTGGCTTTCAGCCTGGAGATAACCGCGTCTTTGCTCAGAAGATCACTAAGATCCATTCCTTCGCCTATCCGTTTCGGGCGCCGGCTTCCCGCTTACAAGGAAGCCGGACCCTAGCGCATCAGTGTTATTCTGCGGCGGCGTTTGCCACCAGTGCAGGGTCTATCCACCCTATATTGCCATCCGCCCTGCGGTAGACAACGTTGACACCACCATTTGCCGCATTTTTGAACATGACAACCGGCGCTTCCGTCAGATCAAGTTCCATAACGGCCATGCCTACGGTCATCGTTTTCACTTTTGCAGATGTCTCTGCAACTACCAGCGGATTGAAATCTGCCGGGACTTCCTCGTCTTCCTCCGGCGAGGCCAACACGTAGGACGCTGCTTCGAACGTCTCGCGGCCGTTGCCGTTGTGACTGTGATGATCCTTCAGTTTACGCTTGTAACGGCGTAATCGTTTTTCGATCTTGTCAGCAGCTTGATCAAAGCTGTTTCTAGGATCCTGATCCTGAGCTGACACTTGCAGCACAATTCCAGTGTCCAGATGCACGGTGCACTCGGATTTAAAACCCGTGCCCTCCCTGCTCAGTGTGACGTGGCCAGTGAAACCGCCCGTGAAGTATTTCGAAAGGGCGTCTTCGATTCGGTCTGTGATATGGACACGCATTGCGTCACCAACATCAACATTTTTACCCGAAATCCGCAAAGCCATGGGGACCTCTTCTTTTTCTATTGACCGACAGGTCACCGGCGGAACCGCCGGTGCGGAAACGAGAAACGTTTCACACCTACACAATGGACCAGTCAGCTCTAAAGTGCCATCCCCCTCATAGTCACAAGGGCGGTCCTATAATCGGCGCCTGCATGAGAGTCAATCGTCTCATGAAATGGGAAAGAATCCGATAAAACCAACAAAGAAAACGGGGTAATATTGCGAAAAACGCAAAAGAAACCGACGTTTCTTACAGGGCACGCCAACAAAACCAGAAAGAGTTCGGCTGAACTCCAAGGCGTTTACATCTTTGCGTTTTTTTCCCGCCGCCGTTGGACGGAAGAGCCGATTTTCATGGCCTCGCGGTATTTTGCGACTGTGCGACGCGCAATATCAACGCCCTCATCTTTGAGGACTTTCACGATGGTGTCATCGGAAAGAATCGCCTTTGGATCTTCCGCGTCGATCATCTGTTTAATCTTGTGGCGCACAGATTCGGCGGAATGCGCATCACCGCCGACGGTCGCGGAGATTGCTGACGAGAAAAAGTACTTAAGTTCAAAAATGCCACGCGGTGTCGCCATGTATTTGTTGGACGTCACCCGGCTGACCGTCGACTCGTGCATTTCGATCGCTTCAGCAATCGTTTTCAAATTAAGCGGGCGGAGGTGCGCGATTCCATACGTCAGGAAACCATCCTGTTGACGCACGATTTCGGTGGAGACCTTTAGAATTGTCTTGGCCCGTTGATCCAGGCTTTTCGCGAGCCAGTTTGCGGTTTGCAACGACTCCGTCAGGTATTCTTTCTCGGTCTCATTGCGGGCTGTTTTCACGACACGCGCAAAATATGTCTGATTGACAAGAACCTTCGGAAGCGTATCGGAGTTCAGTTCGACCGCCCATGTGCCGTCGTTGGCCGGGCGCACGAAAACGTCCGGGACCATTGGCTGGACCAAAGCGCCGCCAAATACAGAGCCGGGTTTTGGATCCAGGGCTCTGATCTCGTGGATCATATCCTTGAGGTCTTCTTCGTCGACACCACAGATTTTTTTAAGCGCCGCAAGTTCCCGCTTGGCAAGCAACTCGATATTGGCGATCAACGCTTTCATCGCCGGGTCATACCGGTTCTTCTCAATCAACTGGAGCTTGAGACACTCGGCCAAGTTTCGGGCAAAGACGCCGGCTGGCTCGAACGTTTGCAGGATACTCAGAACACTTTCAACCCGTTCCGGCTCAACACCGAGTTGCTCGGCGGCTTCAACCAAATCGAGATATAGGTATCCGTTTTCATCCAGTGAGTTGATCAGGTGACCGGCAATCAACTTGTCCACCTCATCGGATATCGAGAGGTTCATCTGCTCTTCTAAAGAAGTGGTTAGAGACCCCTCTTCGGCGACAAAAGCTTCTAGATTGTAGTCTTCGGAGGCCGCGCTTGACCCCGCATTCTTGTAGCTGTCGCCACCCTTCAGCTGAGCCGGGTCCGGAGAGGCCGGCACTCCAGGCTCATCCGGAAACACGTTGCTCAGATCTGTATCCATCCGCGAGGCAATTGCCTCTGCACCGGTTTCCAAATCGCTCTGCATCCAGTCGCCGCTGCCAGGCTCGCTATCGCCGCCCGCAGACGTCTCTGGCCGTTCCGAGCGGGCGTCACCGGGGGCTTCAGACTGGGTATTGGCGTCGCTGGGAGCGCTGTCACCTGTTTCGGTCTCGCCTTTTTCCAGAAGCGGATTGCGTTCCAGTTCAGCCTCGACATAGGCAACCAGATCGAGATTGGACATCTGCAGCAGCTTGATCGCCTGCATCAACTGCGGCGTCATGACAAGCGACTGGCTCTGCCGCATCTCCAATTTGGTTGATATTGCCATTGATGTCCCGGGCGCTCGTCAGGTTCGGTTGGTCTGCTTCTTGCTTATGATCACAAGATACAAACTTGCACGCGCCTTGTCATCAAAGGGTAAACTGCTCACCAAGATAAAGTCGGCGGACATCTGGGTTTGACACAATGTCCCGCGGAAGCCCTTCGGTCAGAACCTCTCCGGCAGCAATAATATAGGCCCGGTCGATCAGCCCGAGTGTCTCCCGGACATTGTGATCCGTAATCAACACGCCAATACCGCGCTTTGTGAGATGGCGGACAAGCTGCTGAATGTCACCGACAGCAATTGGATCGATCCCCGCAAACGGTTCATCGAGCAGCATAAATGATGGACGGCTTGCCAGAGCGCGGGCAATTTCCACACGGCGGCGCTCACCGCCAGACAGTGCAATACTTGGAGATTTGCGTAGGTGAGTCAGACCGAATTCCGCCAGAAGGGAATCCAGGTCTTCCTTGCGCTGTTTCCGGTTCGGCTCGATCACCTCAAGGACCGCACGTATGTTTTCTTCCACGGTCAATCCGCGAAAGATGGATGCTTCCTGAGGCAGATACCCAATCCCCAGCCGGGCCCGGCGGTACATCGGCATGCGGGTGATGTCGAATCCTTCGAGGTAAATCTTGCCCTGGTCCGGCCGGATCAAGCCGGTGATCATATAAAAGGTCGTTGTTTTGCCAGCACCATTCGGGCCTAGCAGACCAACGGCCTCCCCCGGTCGAACCATCAAGCCAACATGCTTCACCACCTGACGGCGGCCATAGGTTTTGCCAATCCCGTCAACCACGAGTGCGTTGGACAGATCTTCAACTGGTGCCGCGGCACCAGTAAGGCCATGTTCGAAATCGTAATTGTCCATAGGTGGCCGGTTCACTGATGTTCTATCCGTTCGCACCGCATTTGGGCGCTGTTGAAGTCATTAGATACGAAAAACATTACCGATGACTGTCCGGCACTACTGCTGTGTGCTGGGCGCTGAATTGGGAAGGATGCGCACCCTTACACGCCCATCGTCGGCGGGGGCGTTCAAATTGGCCTGACCGGTCTTCAGGTTTACCGTCAAACGATTGCCAACAACGACATTACCGCCTTGCTTGAGGACAACTTCTTTCCCCGTCATCACCATGACTTCGGTTTTCATATCGAAGTTTGCAGCATCACCGGTCGCGGTCTGGTCCTTGGACGAAATATGAACACCGCCACTTGCCTCAAGCCGCGAAATCTCCTGTTGAGCTGGAACAGCGCCATTGCTTGTGTCCGCGCCCTCAGAACTCTGACCGTCGCCGTCGTAGAAAACCTTCAGCTGCGATGTTTCAAGACGGGTGTCTCCCTGGATCACCACGACATCGCCAATGAACGTCGCGACTTTGGTCTGGTCTTCGACCTTGAGTTCATTTGACTCGATCTCGATCGGTTGACCGTCGCTTGACCCAAATCCGGCGAAAGAATCCGAAAAAGTCTGCGCGGAAAGAGGCGCTATTGCCAGCATCAACACTGAATAAGCAACCAAGCCGCATTTAAAGACCGGTTTCATCATTGGTTTTCGTCCTCGGTCGCCGGGTAAAGGATCAGCTTGACGCCCTCTTTAAACCAAACGATTTGCTTGTCTTTGTCGTAATCAATTTTTCCGGCGGTCAACTGAGCCTCACCGGAACCAATGGTAATAGGATCGTCGGACGATATCGCACCTGTTTTCAGGTCAACGTCGACCGTCTCAACATCCACTGTATACCCTTCACTCCAGTTCAGCTGCACCCCCTCATAAAGGCGCAGGGTTTCCGCAGCGTTATTATATATGCCTTTAAGGGAAACTATCCGCGCACCCTCGTCCGGTGCAAGCACGATATCGGCGCGAATTTCCTCCAAATCAATGATCCTCGGATCGGTAAGGCGCTGGATCGCCTTGCGCGCTGTTACCTGATAGGAGCGCTCGCCATCATTGCCAGACAGTTTTGGGTGGTCCATTACGATCCCGTCGCTGGTCAAAACGAGATTGGCTGCGCCGAAAGACCCGAGAACATTGAACAACACCACAGCTCCGATCATGCCGGCCAAGATGAGAAACCCTATTGCGGGAAACAGAAAGCGCAGAACGCGCACCAGAGTGCTGTGCCTCCGTGCGGATCTCTGGACCCGGCTCTCCATGTCGCGTGGTCTTAGCCCGCCGAACTGTTGGTTCACTGCGCTCAAAGGCAACTCCAGCACTCCCGAACCCAGTAACGCAGCTTTCCGGCGGCGAAGGCTCCTCAGGAATGAGCAAAAATGTCGTTTTCTTCCCAGCCTTTTAGATCGAGTTCCGCGCGAACCGGTAAGAAGTCAAAGCAGGCGTCTGCGATAGTCGTACGCCCCTCGCGCTCAAGCATCATCTCAAGTTTTGCCTTCAGATCATGCAGATGCAATACGTCTGATGCTGCATAGGCCAATTGCGCATCCGATAGTGTTTCAGCCGCCCAGTCTGAGCTCTGCTGCTGCTTCGACAACTCAACCCCTAAAAGCTCGCGAGTGATATCTTTCAATCCATGGCGGTCAGTGTAAGTGCGCACCAGTTTCGAAGCGATTTTGGTGCACCAGACCGGGGTTACATGAATCCCCAGATAGTGACGAAGAACAGCCACGTCAAACCGCGCGAAGTGGAAAATCTTCGGTTTGGATGGATCGGTGAACAGTGTGGCTAAATTGGGCGCTTCCGTTTGCCCGCGAGCGATCTGCACCACGTCGGCAGACCCGTCGCCAGGTGAGAGCTGCACAACACACAAACGGTCCCGGTGGGGGTTCAATCCGAGCGTTTCTGAATCTACTGCCACGGCGGATGCCGTCTCATAGGCACTCAAGTCCGGCAAGTCACCTTTGTGGTAGCGGATTGTCATATCGCCATTTCCTTCTGGAGTTTTCTCGGGCCGAATAGGTGCACGACACATACGCAAAGGCCGTCACTTCTCGTCACGTAAAACATGCCACGAATGGGCGCAAGTGGCTGGATGATGCGTCGACCAAAAACTGTTGCGTTACTTCTTGACCCGAAACGTCTCGTGGCAAGTCTTGCAGGTTTGGGCGAGACGACCAAACGCGGTCGCTATCTGGTCACGGTCCGCACCACTTTGAACTGCATCCGTGACGCTCATAGCCGCAGTTTCCATGTCATTTGCGATGCCTGAGAACTGTTCCCATTTTTCCCAAATGACCGGGCTCGCTTCAGTTGGCGGCATCAGGCTATCCGGCGGGAATTGCCGTGTCAGATTGTCACCGCTGTGCCCCGTAATTATCCCTGCAGCAGCACCGATTTCCGACGCATCAAAGGGCTTCTGGCCTCGGAGCATCTGCCCAACTTGTTTCATGCTGGCGCTGATCTCCTCCATGGCATCCATCCGCTCTTTGACAATTCCAGTCGCGCCCCCATGCGCAAATGCCAATGCAACACTTAAGGTCAACATTGCAGAGGAAATGCCCGCAGTCTTTCTGATATCCATTGATAAGCCTTACACTTCCAAACTTTACCCAGGCGCTAAAAGGCGGTGTATCGCCGGTGGAATTGACAAGATCCCCACCAAAGACTGCTAGCGCCTTGCAGCGATTGCCATCTAACACCGTTTAACCGCTCGAAATTGCTCCCGCCAGGTCGTCAATAATAGGACATTCCGGACGATCATCACCCTGGCAACTCGCCACCAGGGACTTCAGGGTTTTCTTCAAGGATTTGAGTTCGTTGATTTTGGCATCAATCTCGTCGATCTTCAGGCGCGCGATCGCTTTGACATCTGCGCTTGCCCTATTGCGATCATCATATAGTGATAAGAGCTCACGACATTGATCAATGGTGAAGCCGAGACCTCGCGATCGCTGTATGAACGCCAAACGCTGGACATCTGTCTCCGAATAATCCCGGTAGCCATTTTCTGAGCGCATTGGCGCGACCAACTGGATGTCTTCGTAGTATCGGATCGTTTTCGTCGGCAGCCCGCACTGTTTTGCAGCATCGCCAATGTTCATGAATGCACCCTCACAGCTTATAGGTTTTATGACACAAATCTTTGGCGACCACGAGTGTTGGCGAGAGCCTCATGGTGTTTCTGGCCGGTTTTTGAAACGCCAACGGCTGCGGTGGGACCGGCATCATTAACCTGCCATGTTGGCCCTTAAACGCACCTTCACTTTCTATTCTTAAACCCTCCAGTCACAGGAAGGTCAAGCACTCCGTTCGGCTGGTCGAGGGTGCTTTGAGAACATCGACCGCCTGGGTCAATCTAAAAAAACGGCCGGGCAGTGCCCGGCCGTTTGAACGTTCTAGAGCTCTCTACAATCAGCCAACGAACTGGATCGTATCCGCGGTCAAATCCAGGCCAATGAGCATCGGATTGTGGTCAGATGCCCGGTACTGATCTGACGCGTAAAGATCGGAGATCTGGCTATCAGGTTTGAAGTTCGTATTGTAATCCAACGCCGAAGCTTCAAACGCGTTGATGTTCCACTCTTCAGCACCAGTGATTTGATCCAGCAGACTGTTGCTGGCCAGCGCGAAGTCAAGCGCACCAAAGGACTGAACAGACGGCGCCGTACCCAAATCGACCGGGAAACCAAACGATGTCTGATTGTCGCCACCCAACAAATTGAAGTCAATTAATCCGTCGTCCTGGCTTAGGAGATACTGGATCGGATCTTCCATGAGGTAGGAGTTCAGATCTCCAAGAACCAGGATGTCACTGTCCTTCGCATTGGTCGGGTTGGTCGCAAGCCAAGCATCGAGAGCCTCTGCAGCCTGGAGGCGCGCCTCGTTGTTGTTTCCAGTGCCATCGCCAATACCTTCATTGTTGCCGAACGGGCTGACTGAACCCTTCGACTTGAAGTGATTGACCACAACCGTGAAGCTGTTGCCGTCCTTGTCTTCGAAGGTAGCGGCAAGCGGCGCCCGGCTGGTGCCCGGACCATCGAAGACTGCATGGCCGGGATCAACCTCAAGGCCAGCAAGGTCCGCGTCGGTCAATCTGGCGACAGAAGTGCCATCAGCAATCTCGACTGCGTCAGCATCATATATCATGCCAACCATGATCGCGTCGCTGTTATCTCCGTAGGGAACCTTGGGATCAACGAAGGTGTAGTTTCGACCAGTTGCCTCGTTCAAGGCATTCACCAGATACTGAAGTGCGAACTGACCATCACCGTTTTGGTCACCATACTCGTTCTCCAGTTCCTGAAGCCCGATGATGTCGGCATCCATTTCGGCGAGGGCTGCAATCATCTTGTCAACTTGGCGCTCGAATTCGGCAGCACTTTCTGCACCACGCGGATCCAAACCACTCGGCCCTGATATGTTACCGGTCTGATCAAGCGTGGTGAAGAAGTTGAGCAGGTTGAATGACCCAACTTTCAATGAGCCACCAACATCCGGCACCTCAGAGTCACGTGGCGCAGTGTCCGCAAATTCTGGTGTTTCCGTTGGATTGATACGGAAGGCAGCATCCCCGAACTCACCGGATCCAGTACCGAAGCGGAGCACGCCCGTCAGGCCAGAAACGGTGTCGCCAGCACTTAATGCATCGCCTGCATCAAACTGTCCGGCAATATTGCCATTTTCGCCGAAGATCTCGAATGGGATTGTGTCCGGGTTCTGTGTGGTGAAGCCATCATCCAGAAGGATGGAGTTGCTGACAGCCTCTTGGATGAATGCGTTGAAGCCTTCAACACTGGGCGCATTGCCTTGCGTGTAGGTTTCAAGCAGACCGCCCGCCTGAAGACCTACATCTCCAAACCGGCCAAGTGTGAACAGATCCGAGACGGTCATTGTCTCCGGGATCGTTACCAGCATGCCTTCGTAGGCCTCAAGGTCCGGAATGAATTCGCCGTCGCTGTTCTGGACAACATCTGCGACTGGGAACTTGATCTCAGATGCGGTCGGTAGAGTGTTTTCAGCGCTGACGATCTCGATGTTTGTGACATCGCTGATCTGCGTTTCTCCAAAGAACTCTGCAACGGTTCCAGTCACCCGAACAAGATCACCGACTTTGACATCAAGATCCGGTTCAAATCCGTCGAAGACGAAGATACCCTCAGATGTCGCGGCATTGTCATCCGCATCCTTGTCCTCTTCCTGGAGGAAGAACCCGTTGAGGTCACCGTCGACACCATTGCCACCGTCTTGGAAGTCACCAACCACGATGGCCTCGACAGTTACGCGCTGACCTTCCAGCAAAGATCCTGTGGCTGTGCCCTGGATGGACGAAATCAGCTCAAATGTCGGCTCTTCACCGCCGTTGTCCCCGCCCGGTGTGTTGGCTGTGCCTTTCGTCTCTTCTGTGGGAGCTGTCCAAGAACCGTCATCCAAACGCTGCAGCGACTGGCCGGCAGGCGTTGAACTTGGTTCAGAAACACCAATGTCCGTGGATGTCAGGCCGTTGGCAGTGCCGTTCGTCGCGGTCATAGCGCCCTCATAGCTAAGGAACTCAATGACTTCAGTTCCGTCGACGAGAGCAAGTCCGTCCGGGCTTCCGTTCTGGATGCCGTTGGCCGGTAGTTCCATCACATAGTAATCAAAGGTGTCATCAGAAGACTGAGTGCCGGACGAGACGTCAATAGTCCGGTATTCAGTGCCATTGCTGCCGTTGTACAACTCGACCGAGAGCGTTGAGACGTCGTAACCATTGTCCACCCGCACCTCGATGAACTCTCCCACATCTCCACCATCGTTGTCGTAATGGAATTCGTTGATCCGCGGTGCGGTCTCCTGGGGAAGCACATCGTCTTCACGGAATGTGAGGTTCTGGATGCGGTCATCAGAAGACGGGCCGTTGTCGGCTTCGTTGAAGGCTGTTCCGCCTTTTTCCGGATTGTGATTGTCGTCCAGATATTCGGCCAGTGCATCTTGCTCAGTGCCATTGGCCGCAAAGATTGCATCGCCAGAGAACAGGTCATCGTTCTCGTTGTTGCCGTCCAGGTCGATCAGGTCCACCCGGTTCGGGTTGGACAAGTCCGATAGGACAGGATCGCCGCTGTTGGCCAGGAAGTTGAGCGTCACAATACGGAAGCTCTCTGAACCGTCACCGACGATATCGCCGTCTCGGACCAGCTCAGCAACCAGTTTGTCGCCGTCGAAGATCCCGGCAGAGACCACGCGGCTGCCTTCCTGCTGTGTTTCGTCAAAGGAGAACTTCAGGCCGGAGATCTGCGGGAAGCCGCCAGAGGCGTTGCCCGGCAGTGCGCCGACGGCGCCTTCCAGGAAGTCCACCAGTTCCGTTTTGGTGATATCCAGTAGCGTCAGGCCGTTGTTGAAGGCCAGTGTTGTGGCAATGTCGTTTTGGCTGATACCGCCGGTCGGCTTGACGACCTGATTGTTCTCATCAAGAACCTGCGAGTTCGGCAAACGGATGGCTTCCGTGCCGCCAGCAGGAACAACGATCTCACCGATGTTGGCGCGAATGCCGCCACCGTTCTTGATCGATACCACAACCGCTTCACCCAGATTATTTTCTGCAATCATCTGGTTGGCATAGGCAAGGTTCGCATCTGCAGTCAGGTTGCCAAGGTTGGTTTCCTGGGTGCGGACACCGTCCGGATCCTCTTCGGTGAAGGTGCCGGAGCGGTTGCCGTTCAGGAACACATCGGAAACACCGAACACATTCGATTCTGTCGCCACGATCTCCGCCTGGATGGCGTCCGTGATCGCATCGACTTCAGCATCGATCAGGTTCTCAGCGCCGAGAGCTGCAACACCGGCATCATCGGTGGCATAAGCACCGGAAACCGATTCATCATAGCTGTCCGCAATGATGTGACCGTCTTCGTCAAAGTCGACAACAAGGCGTCCGACATATTTGTAATTGCCGTCGGTGTTGACGACCGCCGTCGTGGTGCCGCCAGCATTTTCGACCATTATCGGGTACTGGCCCTGATCGCTGTCGCCGTCACGCGCACGGTCATTGTCATCGAAGAGGCGGGTGTTCGAGCCACCAGCAACGATGATGTCAACGTCGGTCAAACGAGCAGCCAACTCCTGCTCGATGGAGATCTGCTGCATGTGGCTGAGCAGGATAACCTTGTTCAGGCTCGGGTTTGCAGCCAGCAGCGCATCCACTTCGCTCTGCAGAACTGCGGCCAGCGCATCCAATTGCTCTGGTGTCGGATTGCTGTCGAAGTCTTCTGGCAAGATACCCAGACCCGCGCCCGGGCTGGAAATTGCGCGGATTGTCGGAACGGTCGCACCGACGATACCGACGAGCTCGCCGTTGACATCGGAGACGCTGGACGACGTCACGACGTTTTCAAGAGTTGCCGTGTCCTGGCCACCTTCAACGGCAAGCGGAGCAAGGTTGGCATCGGTTGAGAAGTCGAGGTTCGCGGAAAGGTACGGGAACATCGCGCCACCGAAATCAGCACCTTCCAGATCCGTTCCGCTGAATAGCGGATTGCTGAAGTTCGGGACGGCCGGAGAGACGACGTTGTTATCATCATCAAGCTCTTGGCCAAAATTCTGCCCTGCCGATCCGTCAATCAGGCCCGCCAGCAAGCCAGTTCCGAGATCGAACTCGTGGTTGCCAAGCGCGATCGCCTGAACACCAAGTTCGTTCTGGATCTGGATATCAGCAATACCCGCAGATCCGAAAACCGCTTGCGATGCATCAAAAAACAGGCCCGGGATGATGGCATCGCCGGAAGACAGTGTCAGGGTATTGTCAACCTCGCCGTCGTTCCCGAGGTCTTCTTCACGCAAGGCATTCAGAACCCCGGAAAGATTATCGATGTTGTCGATGGTTGCAGCGTTCGCTTCCTGATCTGTGAAATGCAAAAGTTCGAGCGTAAATGGTTCCGGGGTTGGCGTGCCGCCACCGCCGCCACCGCCACCGGTTCCACCGTCGCCATCACCTGGTGCGGCATCAGGATTATTTCCCGGGGCGCCATCACCAATCGAAATCACATCACCATTTGTGTTTTGAGCGCCAGACCGGTCTTCTTTGAAACCAAACAGGCCCCAGTGCTCGTAGGCGGATGCGAACAGGCCGTTTTCAATCGCCGCGGCGACATCCGGGTTCGCAGCCAGATAGGCTTCGGTATCAAAACCGCTTTCGAGCTGGGACGCGATGCTTGCATTCGGCGAACGCCCCTCGGACGCGCCAAAATTGATAAAATGTTCAAACAGGCTGACACCGGCCGCAGCGACATCCGGGTATTGCTCTGCATAAAAAACAGGGTCGAACAACGAGTTTGGGCTCCGGCCTTCGCTCTCACCCAACAGATTGTAGTGATCGAACGGATTCACACCTGCAGCCGCAACATCCGGGTTCTGCCCGAGATAGAATGAGGTGTCGAAGTGAGCATTTGGATCACGACCTTCTTGAAAACCAAAGAGGTTGAAGTGCTCCTCGGCGCTGCCGATCACGCCAGCTTCAATGGCCGCGGCCACGTCCGGATTTTGGGCTAGATAAAAAGATTCATTAAACTGCAACATCGTGCGATCCCCTACGCAAGACAAAAAGAGACCGGCAGCCTTGATAAGAATGCGAGCCGCCGGACCGTTTCATTAACGGTTTATTAACTTCTGCCTGGAGAGTTTCAATGTAGTATTTTTTGAAATTTTGATGAATAATTTCATTTATTATTACAGTCTTATCAATAATATTTCATTTATGTTACATAAATTTTGCCGCCTATTCAATTTAAACAACGTTCCTGCGGCTTGTAGACTTTTCCTGATTTTTTCACTTCATTGCAGTTTTGTATTTTTTTAGAATTTTCTTCTATTTTTTATTTTATACTTCGCTGTATTTCGCAAATGAACGGTCTACCCAGTTCGTCAAGGTGAACCTCAAACCTACTCTTCTCATCAACTCATGATTGCTTTGGAGCGGTAGACCGCGTCACCGTACTGCCACATGACATGATCTTGCAAAGGTTGAGTAGATCGACGTTTTCCCCCTTACGGAACATCGAGCCGCGCGTCCGAAACCCGTCAAAAACAAGATATGATTGAACATTCGACGCCTAAAACAAACGCGCATGCGGGGTACACTTTGCATACCCTGCAAGACACAAAACGTCCGGAAAATGCTACTGAAAGTACCGCTCGAACAATCCAAAGGGCATGATGCTGTAGGAACCCCGGCGACCACGGTTCTTAATGTCTGAACATGACAGGAAGTAACCGGACGCCGAATACGAAAAAAGCTCCGGAAACCGGAGCTTTTTCGAAGAGTTTCGGATCGAACTGGATGATCTGAAACGTATATTTGGTGCCCAGGAGAGGACTGACCCGAATTCCAATTAAGTTGTTGAATTATATAAATCTAAACAGCTGCCTCACTCATTTTGTCCACCACCTTAGTTCACCATTTTTCGGCAAGTCAACACGTCCTCTTGTGCTTTGGATCAATAACCAAAGCTGCCTCAACCAGGCCGGAGGACGCCACAGGCGCATATATCTCGACAAGATAAAACGACACATACGTCGCTGTTAAACAGATATCTATTTACATTTAACACTTTTTCGCTTTTTAGTGTTCACATGACAAGTGACAACACACCGAAACGTGCAGCAGAGAAATGGAAAGAAGCTGGCCAAGCAGGGTTTCAGCTCTTGCCAGACGTGCTTTTGAAAAACCAGGCAGAGCTTGGCCTGGCTAGCAATGACCTCATAGTCCTGATCAACGTCACAATGCACTGGTGGTACGAAGGCCAACGCCCATTCCCCAGAACAACTGTAATTGCCAAACGGATGGGCTTAGATCCACGCACAGTACAACGATCAATGAAGCGATTGATCAACCTGGGACTAGTTCGCAGAATCACTGAAAACAAGGGAACAGATGAGGAGCGCGAAGTCTTCGACTTGAGTGGCCTCGTTGATGCTCTTCGCGCTCAAGCGGTCAAAGACCCTGATTACCTTGTCAGGATGCATCGAAAAAAGGAGGAGCTGGAATGAAGCTCGGACCTTGTAGAATAGAGGTGGAAAAAAGCGCCAAAGGAACAAAGCTTGTTATCGAGGGGTGGGCTGCGATTATAACCCTATTATTCGCCGCAGTGCTTTTATCAAGCTGGCTTTTTGGAGACAAAACCTTGACCGGTTTCCAAATCTTCAGTTCAGAGACAACTCTGACAACTGCGAAGAGCTCGATACAATGAGGCTACCCTTCCCCTCTCGCGATCATCTTGTTAACGTTCCTGTATTTTCAGACAATTAACAGGAATCAAATGTCCGCTGAACGGGTTTCTCAGGATCAGATCAACAAGGCTGCGTGGGCGGCGTGTGACACCTTCCGGGGCGTGGTCGATCCGTCGATCTATAAGGACTATGTCCTGACCATGCTCTTCTTGAAGTACATCTCGGATGTGTGGAAGGACCACTATGAGAGCTACAAGCGGGAGCATGGCGACCACCCCGAGCTGATCGCGGCGATGATGAAGGACGAGCAGTTCGTGCTGCCCGAAGGAGCCAGCTTCGATGCCCTTCATGCCCAGCGCCACAAGGCCGGGAACGGGGAGCGCATCGATCGGGCGCTCCACGCCATCGAGGAAGCCAACGGGGCGAAGCTCAGGGATGTCTTTCAGGACATTTCCTTCAACGCCAACAAGCTGGGTGACGAGGAGCAGAAGAACGACATCCTGCGCCACCTGATGGAGGACTTCGCCAAGCCGACGCTGGACATGCGGCCTTCCCGGGTAGGCACTTTGGACATCATCGGCGGGGCCTATGAGTTCCTGATCTCCCGCTTCGCCGCCACGGCTGGAAAGAAGGCCGGGGAGTTCTACACCCCTGCCGAGGTCTCCATGTTGATGGCCCGGCTGGTGGAACCCCAGGAGGGCGACGAGATCTGCGATCCGACCTGCGGGTCCGGCTCACTGCTGCTTAAGTGCGCCAGCCAAATCAAGTCAACCAACGGCAAAGCGCCCTATGCCCTCTTCGGTCAGGAAGCCATCGGGTCCACCTGGGCGCTTGCCAAGATGAACATGTTCCTGCATGGCGAGACCAATCACCAGATCGAATGGGGTGACACGCTCGCCAATCCGAAGCTCAGGATAAGGGACGATACGCTGAGGCTGTTCGACGTCGTTGTTGCCAATCCGCCCTTCAGTCTCGACAAGTGGGGGTATGAAAAAGCCTCTAATGATCCCTTTGGACGGTTCGACCGTGGCCTTCCACCCAAGACCAAGGGGGACTATGCCTTCATCTCCCACATGGTGGAAACGCTGAAACCATCGAGCGGACGCATGGCTGTCGTCGTTCCCCACGGTGTGCTTTTTCGTGGCTCTTCCGAGGGCAAGATCCGTCAGCAGCTCGTTGAGGAGAACCTGTTGGATACCGTGATCGGCCTGCCCGAGAAGCTTTTCTTTGGCACCGGTATCCCAGCTGCGGTCCTCATCCTCAGGAAGAAGAAGGCCGACGACAAGGTGCTCTTCATTGATGCTTCGCGGGAGTACATCGAGGGCACCAACCAGAACCGGCTGGGAGACGAGCAGCTTGACAAGATCTTCGCCGCCTTCGATGACCGAGAGGATGTCGACAAATACGCCAAGCTCGCCAGCCTGGAGGAGATCAAGGAAAACGACTACAACCTCAACATCCCGCGCTACGTTGATACCTTCGAGGAGGAGGACGAGATCGACCTCATGGCGGTTCGACAGGGGCGAGAGGTCCTGAAGGCGGAGATGGCGGAACTAGAAGCCAAGATGGACGGGTACCTGAGGGAGCTTGGGTATGGTTCCTGAGGGGTGGGATGTAGTGCCGCTTTCCGACGTTTGTGAATTGATCAATGGGCGTGGCTTCAAGCCTCATGAGTGGTCCGACACCGGGTACCCAATCATTCGCATCCAGAACCTGAATGGTAGTTTAGAGTTCAACCATTTTGATGGTGAGTTCAATCCGAAGATACTCGTCCGAGACGAAGAACTTCTCTTTGCATGGTCTGGTAGTCGCGGAACATCATTCGGGCCACACATTTGGCGAGGCCCTGAAGCTGTATTGAATTATCATACCTGGAAGGTGCTGCCGAAGGCCGGAACAGACAAGCCTTTCCTATTCCACTTGCTCCGGCACATCACCTCCAAGATTGAAGCTTCAGCGCATGGCGCATCGGCACTGGTCCATACGCAAAAGTCTTCTATGGAGAAGCGACATCTCACCGTCCCCCCACTCCCCGAACAGAGGAAGATTGCTGAGATCCTGTCGACGTGGGACAAGGCCATCGAGACGACCGAGAAACTACTCGCCAATGCCGAAGCCCAAAAGAAAGCCCTCATGCAGCAACTGCTGACAGGCAAACGGCGCCTGAAGGGGTTCGAGGGGGCCTGGCAACGAGCAAAATTGATCGAGCTAGTCGAACTTCAAAGAGGATTTGACTTGCCGAGCACTCAGCGGGTTGACGGTCCGTATCCAGTTATTTCATCTAGCGGACATAGCGGGCAGCACTGTGAGGCGAAAGTAAAAGGCCCAGGCATAGTGACCGGACGATATGGCTCAATCGGAGAGTTTTTTTTCGTCGAGGGGGATTTTTGGCCTCTGAACACGACACTGTGGGTGAAAAATTTTCATAGAAACGACCCGTTGTTTGCATACTACTTCTTGCAATCAATCGACCTCAAAAAGCACTCCGGCAAAACAGGTGTTCCAGGCATCAACCGAAACGACATTCACGCTATCGCCATCCAGTTTCCGCCACCTGATGAACAGCTAAGAATTGCCGAAGTCCTAAAGATTGCAGACTCGGAGATCAGATCACACACACACTTTTTGCTTCGTTTAGTGAAGGAAAAACAAGCTCTCATGCAGCAACTTCTTACGGGAAAGCGACGAGTAGGCGTTCGCTAGATTGCTCTTTGCAACACTCAACCACTGCTGGTAGATTTCAAATTTTGAGGTACAAAGAAGAGGAAACGCCGTGACCGAAGAAAATGGCCAAGAGCAGATGGAAAATCGTTTCCAGGAACTTCTTCAATCGGTCAATGGCATTCTTCTTGATACTCCCCTCGAAGCAAAACAATTGCTCACCACATACTCCCGCTTTGAACATGCACTGAAGCAAAGGCCTAGACCGAATAGCAACGAAAGCCAAACCTACGCGAGAGACAATAATGGTCGAGTGGACATACTGCTTGTCCCGTATGTTGATGAGCAGGTAGCTAATGACTTTTGGCAGCGGATGACCGCAATGCCGCTGGAGGGGTACTTGGTTCAGCACCCTCCTCGAAGATGGACTGTTGATCAAGGTTGGCAAAACGCAGAAGCCGTAGTCGACAATCGCACCTTGTTTCGTGCCGTACGACAAGTCCGAAATAACATGTTCCACGGCGCGAAATTTCGAATGCTCCTTTCCGGCGATCAGGATCGGGACATCAACCTACTCAAGGCCGCTTCACTAATCCTGCTACGAGCAGCGAATGAAGATGCAGGACTACGACGATATTTTCTGTATTGAACCTACTCGTGCATAACAGCCGCGCTTGTAATAGATGAACCAGCACAACCGACCGAACTCCAGCGAGGAGGCCCAAGCCAAGATCCCGGCGCTGACGCTGTTGATGAAGCTCGGCTGGTCCTATGTCGCTCCTGAAGCCTGTCTCCAACGACGCGGCAGTGAACGCTCGGCTTTGCTTGAGGATGCCCTCAGGAGATGGCTTGAGGCCTACCACTACACCTATAGGGGAAAGAGCCACCGCCTCTCCTCTGGCGGCATTCAGCAGGTCCTGAAGGCTGTCTCCAATACCGGCCTGAATGAGGGCCTCAGGGCCGCCAACGAGAAGCTCTATAAGCTGCTGGTCTATGGTGTCACGGTCACCGAGCACATGCCCGACGGACAGCGCCAGTCCTTCACCATTCCCCTGCTCGACTTCGACATCCCATCCGCCAACCGGCTGGAGGTGACAGAAGAACTGAGCGTCGAACGTGACGGGCCCCAAGGCACTTACCGGCCCGACATCGTACTCTACATCAACGGCCTGCCGCTTGTGGTCATAGAGGCGAAGAGACCTGTCAGCAGCAAGACAGGTAAGCCTACGGTCGATGAAGGCATCTCCCAGCACCTGCGCAACCAGAAGACTGGGGGCATCCCTCTGCTCTATGCATATTCGCAGCTGTTGTTGTCCATCTCCGGCGAGACCGGGCGCTATGCCACGACCGGAACGCCTAAAAAATTCTGGGCGGCTTGGCGGGAGGAGGAGATCCCGGAGAAGGACGTTACCGGCCTCGTCAATGCGCCGCCCCCCGCCGCAGCCATGGACATGCTGTTTGCCCAGCGCCCCAAGTACATCCGGGACTATTTCGAGCAGCTCTGGTCACAGCCGATCCTGGCAACGGAACAGGACACGCTGATCACCAGTCTGCTGCGCCCCGATAGGTTGCTGGAGTTCATCCGATACTTCCTGCTGTTCGACCAGAAGGTCGGCAAGATCGCCGCCCGGTATCAACAGGTCTTCGGCGTCAAGTCGATGCTGATCCAAGTGGAGCGGCGCAACAAGGCAGGTGGCCGCGAAGGTGGTGTCATCTGGCACACGACAGGCTCTGGCAAGTCCTACACCATGGTCTTCCTTCTGAAGGCCCTGCTGCTCCGCTCCGAGCTCGCCGACTGCCGTACCATTGTCATCACCGACCGGACGGACCTTGAGCGGCAGCTCGCCAACACCTTCATGTCCGGCGGTGCCTTCGGGTCGGCCATGGCCACCAAGAAGGAAGGCGCGAAGGCAAAGGCGCGGTCCGGGCGGGACCTTGCCAAGCGGATCGGTTCCGGCACCGAGCGGATCATGTTTACGCTGCTGCAGAAGTTCACATCCGCGGCGTCCTATCCGGAGTGTCACAACGACTCGTCCGACCTGATCGTGCTGGTGGACGAGGGCCACAGGAGCCATGGCGGGGAAAGCCATGAACGGATGCGCAAGGCCCTACCCAATGCCGCCTTCATCGCTTTCACGGGTACGCCGCTGCTGAAGGACGACAAGACCCAGAACAAGTTCGGCCCGATCCTCCATGCCTACACGATGCAACGGGCGGTCGAGGACAAGACGGTGACCCCTCTGCTCTATGAAGAGCGGCAGCCGGAACTGGAGATTAATGACCGGGCGGTCGATGCGTGGTTCGAGGCGCGGACTACCAATCTCAGCGATGACCAGCGGGCGGACCTAAAGAAGAAATTCTCAACCAAGGGAACGATCTACGGGGCCGACCAGCGCATCACCTGCATCGCGCTCGACATCGCGGAGGACTTCTCCCGCAACTGGAAGGACCTAGGCCTCAAGGCGCAGCTCGCCACGGACAGCAAGCTCTCGGCGGTCCGTTACAAGGCGGCCCTCGATGCGCTCGGCCTTGTCGACAGTGCCGTGATCATCTCCCCTCCCGACACGCGGGAAGGCCACGAAGACACGAGCGCTGCCAACTCGCCGGAAGTCCAGAGGTGGTGGGCCGAGACAGTCGCCAAGCATCCGGCTGGCGCTGAGGGTTACGAGAAGGATGTCCTGAGGGATTTCGGCACTGACGGAGGGCCGCACATCCTCATTGTTGTCGACAAGCTGCTGACGGGCTTCGACGAACCGCGCAACACGGTTCTCTACATCGACAAGTACCTGAGGGAACACAATCTGCTGCAGGCCATTGCCCGCGTGAACCGCCTGCACGAGGACAAAAAATACGGCTACCTGATCGACTATCGCGGCATCCTAAAGGAGCTGGATACCTCTCTGACCGCCTATCAGGACCTCGCCGAGCGCACCCAGGGCGGCTATGAGATCGACGATCTTGTTGGCCTCTACGAGAACGTCTCCAGCGAATACAAACGCCTTCCCGTGCTCCACCGCGATCTCTGGGCGACCTTCAAGGATGTGAAGAACAGGCAGGACATGGAGCAGTTCCGCCGTGTCCTCGTTCCCAAGGTCGAGATCGACGAAGCTGGCGAGAGCTTCGACAGACACCAGAAGGTCCGTGACGAGTTCTATGTGGCCCTGTCGGAGTTCGGCATGTGTCTGAAGCTGGCCCTCTCCACCCGCAGTTTCTTCGAGGACAGCGCTGTTGGCGAGAAGAAGATCGCGACCTACAAGGGCGACCTCAGATGGTTCACCGAGCTGCGTATCTGGGCCAAGCAGGAGACCCAAGAAACGGTCGATTTCTCGGCCTATGAAAAGCAAATCCGCGACCTGATCGACAAGCAAGTTACTGGCATAGCGGTGAAGCATGGTCCGGGCGTCATCGATCTCACTGGGATGGGAGAAGACGGACAGGCTCCATACTCAGCGGACGACCCGGACAGCTGGAGCGATGAGAAGACACAGACGGAAGCCGACCTCATCAAGTCTCGAATGACCCGGACAATTGAACAGGACCTCGCTGAAGACCCTTATGCCCAAGCGGCATTCTCTGAATTGCTCAAGAAAGCCATTCAGGAAGCGGCGGACCTCTTCGACCATCCCCACAAGCAATATGTCCTGCTGAAGGATCTGGAAGCGCAGGTCAGAAAAGGGCAGGCTCCAGGCATCCCAGACAAGATCGCTGATAACCGACACCACAGGGCCTACTATGGCGCTCTGCTGCAGGCGCTGCCTGAAGGGACGCTCAAGGAGAAAGGCGAAGATCACCTGATCGATGAGGCCATCCACATCGACGACATTGTCCAGTCGGCAATTGCGTCCCACTCCCTTGACCCGGAGAATGCCATGAAGGAGATAAGGCAGAAGCTGCTGCCACGCTATTTCAGTGCTTATGGCGGCGGCATGGAGCTGGCAGAAGGAATTCTCTCGCGTGTCCTCGAAATCGTCAGACGCGGCGCAGGGCGGGAAGACAGCTGAGGTGAGCGGCTGGGTACTTGCCTACGGTGACGAGCGCATACCGTATGAAGTGCGATCCAAGGCTGGACGCTCGGGAAAAGTCGCCATCCATGTCGAACAGGACGGCTCAGTCGTCGTCGATGCACCTGAAGGAACGGACGCCCAGCGCATCAGGGAAGCTGTTGGTAGGCGGGCGGGATGGATCTACCGTAACGTTATGGACGCTCGCGAACGGTTCATTCATGTCCTCCCCCGGTCCTATGTCAGCGGCGAACAGGTGCACTATCTCGGTCGACGGCATGTTCTGAAAATCATCCATGCCGCCAAGCATGAGAGGTCCGTCAGGCTTTATCGCGGCACCATGGAAGTCAGGACCGAGAACACGGACTCACAGGCTATCAGGGGGCGTCTCAGAGGCTGGTATAAAGTAAGGGCCCAGAGATATCTAAAGACACGCCTCAGCGCTGTCTCAGAAGCCCTACCGTGGATCGAGAACAGGCCGCTGTTTCAGCTCGTTGAGACCGACAAGCGATGGGGTAGCTGCTCGACAGACGGCACTGTTCGTCTAAATCCATTCCTCATCAAGGCTCCGCGAGAGTGTATCGACTATGTCGTTCTGCACGAACTGGTCCACCACGCCGAACACAATCACAGCCCCCGCTTCTACTCCCTCCTAGACGGCCACATGCCCCGCTGGCAGGAATACAAGCGCCGTCTCGATGGGATGGCGGAGGTGTTGCTGAACGAGTAACGAACGCGGGACGGTTGGTGTAGGCAGTTCAAAATCTGCTTCCGGATTTGCGACTACTTTTCACCGGGAGCGGAAACGCAAATGTCCCCCATACCCCCAGGTCAGGATCCAAGAGGCTGGCGGTGGATTACTCAACGGATGCGACCGGGGCGATCTGGTTCTTCGCAGTGACCTTGTGAACCAATCCCTTCGAGATTCCAAAGTGATCGGCGATCCTCTGAAGCGACCAGTCTTGGGACCGGAGCACAACAATCTCTTGTTCCTGCTCTTCAGTCAGAACCGGTCGCCGTCCAAACTTGACGCCTTGTTCTCTTGCCTTGCTGATCCCGTCCATCTGACGTTCTTTGCGGATTTCTGTCTCGAACTCCGCGAACACGCCAAGCATTCCTAGGAACGCTCTCCCGGTTGCATCGTTCGTGTCAATTGATTGATCGAGCACCTTCAGCGCCACACCTCGCTCTGAGAGATCATCAACAATCTGGTGAAGATGCCCAGCGCTACGGGCCAGGCGATCTATTCGGGTGATGATTAAGGTGTCACCCTTGCGGACGTATTTCAGACAGGCCGCCAGCTCTGGACGCTCCCTGTCTATACCCGAACGCTTTTCATTGAAGATCTCGTCGCAACCTGCTCGCTCAAGCTTTGTAGTCTGGACATCAAGGCTCTGCCCGACTGAGGAAACACGGGCATATCCGACCAACGCCATGGTCATAAACTCCTTAGGAAATTTCGACCGTCACTTTATGAACGGAAAATGACCGCACAGTCAACACCTCTTGTAGGTGGTCATGAATGTATACTTTGATGACCACTGCAGTCGCAGTCGGACGAAGCCTAGCGATAGCCCGAACGTCACACGTTCCACCGATCAACAACGATGCGCCTCGCATCCCCAAAAGTCTCGGCAAAACATGACAGCGCCACTTCGCCCAGGCGTTCGCAGACCAAGTCGGCCCTTTTGAGACCCCTCTACATATACTCTTAAAGAGTCTGTTGAAGATATTCGTTACGATCAGTTGAAGGGTACGTCATGATACTCTTGGGGAGCACTCACACGTCAGGTTAGCTGATCTTCTACATATCTCAGATATGTCATGGTTTATCTCAACGATCCGTGGACTGTATCTCAGATCAACGAACGTAGTGAGAATAAACCTAGGGATACATGTCATCGACCCATGATGGTGATTGTTGAAGAGCCAAGCACCTCATCATGACGCATCAACTGCAGTTGGAGACAACCTCGACCTTGCCCCTTCGGCCATCTTCGATGCTCGTTGGCGGTCCTGTTGTCCGCTCACCCAGGACACAATTCCCAGACAACACGTGAAGGGCGGCGCACGGTTCGCGCAGGATCTGCGAAGCCTCACATAACCAGCCCCAGTGTACGGCCTCCTGTGCGGCGGTTGCCGGGGCTGCGTCAACATGACCACAACTGTCTCCAAGTTGGTCAGTCCATTTCCATGTCAGAGCTGGAAGAAAAGACGCCTTGGACTGACACGCTGATAACCACCCCTGTCTCCACCACAGTTTTTTTCTGTCTGTCTTCGGGAGCTGCCCAGCGCCCTCTTCAACACCCACGAAAGGAACCAACCATGCCCACCGATACACGACACGTCATCAGCGTTTCGATGTACGGAGACAAACACTCCAAGACTCTGATCCACACCGTCCGGGACGCCCTTGCAGCCCTGACCGGTCGTAGATGGTCTCTGACAGAAACGATGAGGTACTGCGTGGAGCAGCAATGCGCTGTTTTGATTGACCAGCTGGCCAAGGAGCTTGGCGAAAGATCCCCGCCCGATGACACAGACATCGCTTAGAAGCCCTCAGAGAGTCACTGAGAGTCATTTAACCCGTCAGGCCAAGTATACACCCAGCAGCGCCAGAACGCTCGTCAGCGTCTCTCTGAGAGTCTCCTACGTCCCTTCCACAGCCGATGGGACGGTGATTTCACAGAGAACCGTTTTACCCAGTCTGATAGAATGGGCTTTGACTACTCTTGGTTTTCTCGTCCGTTCACAGCGGATGATCTCCGAGGGCGGTCTAAGTTCAACTTAGGTTACGGCAAAAAAGCCAATGTTATCTATGAGGATAGCCTGCATGGCGTGATCCTTGATACAAGTGAAAAGGAGCTTCATTCAATAAAGACCACTGCCTCTACAGCGTTCAAAACGTTGAAGATTTCCGAAATGGCTACATCTGTTGTATCCATTGGCCGGTGACCGCATCCTAAAGCTGAACTTGGACCGCTCATCTGCGTACAGATTGTCCTGTGGCTTCACGACCAGCGGAATACTGTGCTCCTGAAACATAGTGTTCGCGGTAACCCTAACTCGACTATGGCTCTGAAACAGCTGACGAGCTTACCCTGAAGCGGGTTCAGGGATAGTACGGAAGCTGGATGCTGAGGATAAACGTGTATTGAATACACCTTTAGGCCGTAGTCGGAACCCATACGTGGTTTCTGGGCGTCTCATCACGTGTTCCCGTCCATCCGCAAGAACGGAGGGTACATCTCAGAGCAGGTGGTCGCGACCGGATTATTGCCGATCACGCTTACTAACTAAAAGGCGCCGCTCAGCAATCGATACTAATTTTGGGATTTTTTCTCTGGAACACTATGCGCCCAATCCTCCCAAGGCTTAGCTTCTTCTATGTAGTTTGCACATACTCTCAAATCATCTCTGAGAGTACTCGCTAAATCTACATTGTAGCCTCGTAGTTCCTCAAAAATTCTGTTACGATACTGCTCTACAGCATTGAATACTAACCTTCGGTGCGCCCTTTGGTACGCAGCAGCGTGTGCGCTTCGGGCGGCCGCACTAACGCTCTCTAACTCCCGAGAAGGGGACGGGTTGGAAAGCAAAAGATCGATCGCAGCGCTCCAATAAGTTGCCACAGCTTCCGCCTGTTCGCTGAAAGGTGGGATGAGCGGGTTCGCCAGAATTAATATGCAAGTAACAGGCAACTCGACTGTTGGTGTCGTGACCACCAGAGCAACTTTTGAATGGGACTGTAGACCCGGCGCGACGCTATTTTCTTGCCCAGCCATTAGAGGCGCTACACCCAACATTGAATTTAGCAATAAGCCCGTAACAAAGACCCATATCCTGCCATTCATATGCCGATCTAATTTCATTGATGTTTCCTTTTTCAATAAATTTTCCGCTCTTCTTGCAAAGTTCTTGAAGCGGCAAATCCTTAGCATGGCTCAACATTTCTGAATTGTATGTTCGGCCATCCCTCTAGATAATAGATCCCATTGTGATCAGTGGAGACACGTTGTTTGAAACGATGCACTTGGCGCGTCTGGGGCATTTACAGGCGGCACGGTAGTTTCAGTTCTGGTTATTCAAATGCTGCAAAGAGAAGCTTGGGAAGCGGTCGATGGCCGCTTTTCGAGCCTTGACCGAGAAGGTCCCATAGCGCCCGCCTTCGGTCTTGAAGGAATGCCCCTGTATCGCGTCCAAAACGTTGGCCTCTATACCCGCTTCTCGACCGACAGTCTTGAACGTGTGCCGCCACCCGTGGTTTGGCTGAACTTCAGGATCTGGGATGTGGACACGCACCATAGCCTCAATCCTATTTCGTATGCTCTTGAGTTTTCCGGCGCTGGGCGGGCCTTTGTCTGCTTCAACGAACAGATACTGGCCCTTTGACTTTGCGACAAACTCCAAGAATCCCTCGTCGATCAAGTGAGAGTGTATCGGCACCTTTCGCGCCTCGCCCGTCTTGACCGTTCCAGCCTCGGGAGTGATCAACAGAACATTGATTCCCTCCTCTACGAATATGTCTTTCTTGCGCAGCTGAATAATTTCCCCCACCCGCGCACCAGTGTAGGCACAGATCCACGGCACCCACCTCTTAGCCGCTTTGGTCGTGGCAAACTCTCTCGCTGAACTGGTGTAGGTCTTCGCAGCGGAAAGGATTTTGGCGGCTTCAGTGGGCGTGAAGTCCTTGTCTCGTGTCCGTATCCTCTTGGCGGATCGTATCTTCACGGACGAGGCTGGATTGACCGGTAACTTCTTGTTCTCGACAGCCCAGCCGAACAAAGACTTCAGACCAGCAAAATAGGAGTCCTTGATCGTCTTTGCTGTTAGGGGCTTTCCTGTCCGTGGGTTTGACAGGGTGAAACAGTAGTCTTTGAAACGCGCAAGATCCTCTTCTGACACACGAGTTGCGTCATTGTGCTTCAGGAACTCCTGTAGAAGCGTGAGAGCCCTTGAATAGGCGTTGTACGTACTATCAGACTTCCGCAGTGTCTTAGCCTCTGCCCACCAGTCGGACAATAGCCTATCAAGAGAATAGGACGCTGACGACATTGGAGGCTGAGGCTTCGATGATGCATCGGCCCATGACGGGAAACGATCAATGGTACGATCTGGTGAATAGTCGCCTTGCGAAACCTGATCCAACCGCTCCCATGCTTGTGCCATGACCTTCCCGGTCTCAACGAGCAGTCTTTCTCTGCTCTCCTGATCAGTCACAAGGCTTCGGCGAGATAGCAACACGTCTGCGAGGCCACCGAACACGGCCTCCATGCTGGCAATACGTTGGGCTCGTTCGCCGATCTGTAGTGGGCCTGCGTTTCCTTCAAACGCGTCGAATACCAATTTCTTGGCTTTGTCGATCACAGACCGAGATGGCGGATCGTCTTCAAGCGTCTTCGTCCAGATCTCATAAAGCTCACCCGAGAGCGCAACGATCTGTTTGTGGGTTAAGGGGATCGGCCCCTGCCGCAGAGACTGCCAGACAGATTCGAGATAGGCAGCGATCTGAGCGTTCCGCTTTTTCGCTTCGGTCGGATCGCTTGTACCAAGCGACAGCTTGACGCGGTCGGCTTTCCCAGAGAGGCGCTTGGTAACGACACCCTCACCAACAGGGATCAGAAGCGTAGTACCTGAAGCACGGTCGCGAATATCGTTCGGAATACGCTGCACAAACTGGAGATTTGAGGATTCAGGACGACGCATCGGCCTCACGATTCGCAGTAGCATGTGCCCCACCTTTGTGCACCAGTCGGGTGAGGCTAACCCCATGAAGGGGAATAACTTTTTGATCTATATACATACTTTTGGGAATTGGTGCCCAGGAGAGGACTCGAACCTCCACGCCCGTAAGGGCACTAGCACCTGAAGCTAGCGCGTCTACCAGTTCCGCCACCTGGGCCGTGAGGGGGGCTTGTAAGGGGCAGCCCGCAGCTTGTCAATCGCCGTCTTATACTTTTTTCGATCCTTTTCCTCCAGCCCTTCACACACCGGACGCAACGGTCTAAGAGACTGTTGGAAAGTCCCGGCCTTTTTGCCGGGTAAAGCTTTTGGACGCGACAAAGGGCCTTCTCACGATGTCCACACCCCTTAACGGAAAACTCGTCACAGTCTTCGGTGGATCCGGCTTCCTCGGCCGGCATATCGTTCAGGCATTGTCTAAGCGCGGCTACCGTGTACGGGCGGCCGTGCGGCGGCCCGATCTCGCCAGCCATCTGCAACCGCTCGGCGCACCCGGTCAAATCATGGCTGTGCAGGCCAACTTACGCCACCGCTGGTCCGTCGATCGCGCCGTTCAAGGGGCCGATGCAGTTGTCAATGCGGTCGGCATCCTTGCCCCAACCGGGAAACAAAGTTTCGATGCTGTTCAGGCCTTCGGGCCCCGCGCCATCGCCGAGGCTGCCCGTGCGGCCGGACTGAACGGCATTACCCACATTTCAGCAATTGGCGCGGATCCCGAGAGTGCATCTGCCTACGCACGGTCCAAAGCCGTCGGCGAAACCGGTGTTCTGGAAACGCTGCCCGACAGCATCATCCTGCGGCCCTCGATCGTCTTTGGGCCGGAAGACAATTTCTTCAACCAGTTTGCCGGGATGGCCCGAATTTCTCCGGTCCTACCCTTGGTTGGCGGCGGTGAGACCAAATTCCAGCCGGTCTATGTCTGTGACATCGCCGAAGCTGTTGCCCGTGCGGTTGACGGTGATCTTCAGTCCGGCTCGGTTTATGAACTCGGCGGACCAGAGATCAAGAGTTTCCGGGACTGCCTGGAAGACATGCTGGAAGTGACACAGCGCTCTCGCGTTCTGCTGCCGATCCCCTTCCCTGTTTCCGAAGTCATGGGCAAGGTCATGCAGTATCTCCCTGGCTCCCCGCTAACGGCGGACCAAGTGGAGTTGCTCAAAAAAGACAATGTGGTGTCTGAAGCTGCCATATCCGAAGGCCGAACCCTACCCGGCGTTGGCATCGAACCAATGACCCTGGCTGCCATTCTGCCGTCTTATCTCGACCGGTTCCGGGAACACGGCCAGTATGACGCCCACAAGGCCAATCGCACCTAAGCCCGGTTGGGCTTCGCAAGCGGAAGATCAGGCGGGCTTGGCCCGCCTTTTTTGTTTTCACCGCATTGCAGTCATCCTAGGCTGCACATAGGCTGACTAAGTGGAGGCGGATACATGCCGGTTGTTGCCAAGATCACCTTGTTGTTTGTCGTGTTTGTTGACTTGCTCGGACAAGGCTTGGTGTTTCCAATCATCAACAGCCTGATCATGAACCCGGATACGGCACTGCTCCCGGCCGCAACCTCTGAGGCCACCCGGCATTTTGACTATGGCCTGATCATAGGCGTCTTTTTCTTGTGCTGGTTCTTCGGGGCTCCCTACATCTCAAAGCTTTCCGACAGCATCGGCCGCAAAAACGCAATCCTTATCTGCCTCGTCGGAGCCCTTGCGGGCTACGCGTTGACCATTGCTGCGCTTTATATGAAGAGCTTCACTCTTTTGATCGTCGGCAGAGCGATCACGGGACTGACCGCCGGTAACCAGCCGATTGCGCAAGCGGCCATGATTGATGGCAGCGTTGATGAAGAGGATCGGAACCGGAACATGGGCTACATCATTACCGGCGTTAGTTTCGGATTGGTCGGCGGCCCCTTGATCGGCGGATTTCTCTCAGATCCGGTTTTCCTGGGCACCTACGCCAGCCTGCAGATGCCGTTTTATGCCTGCTTTGTCCTGGTTGCGATTGCTATTGTCCTGGTTCTCGTCTTCTTCAAGGACGAAAAGCAGGATCTTGCGCCGTTTGTTTTCAAGCCGTCAGAGATTTTTGAACTGCTATGGAGGATCAAAGACTATCCCGTTGTCGTGAGGCTTTCCGTGGTGTTCCTGTTCTTCCACATCGCGAACCTGTCCTTCTACATCTTCGTCGACAACTATCTGACAAGCCGGTTTGGGTATGGCACGCTCGGCGGCAGCATGATCATGCTGACGATTGGAGTGGCGCTTGCTTTCTCCAGCACGTTCCTTGTTGTTCCAATCCAGAAAAGGTTGAGCAAAGAGGCCATTTTGAGTGTGACGTTTATCGTCTGGGCGCTATCGGCAGCTGCGTTTGTGGCAGCGCCTCACCCGATTTTGACGTTCGTACCGGTTTTCTGTTTCTATTTCGTCTTCGGCATCGCCTATCCGACGTTCCTCGGCCTGTATTCGGCGGCGGTGACTGACGAGGAACAGGGCTGGATCATGGGTGTCACAATCGCCGTCTTCACTTTGGTCGCTGGCGTTATCTCACTCTTGGGCGGCCGGCTGATTGCGATTGATCTGGACCTGCCATTCTTCACTGTGATGGCCGCGTCCATTATCGCACTCATCGTCATGTTCATTGTCTGGAACCGGCCCGAGATCAAATCCCTGACACGGAAATCCGGCGCATAAGATAGCGCCGGACTTCTTGTTTCTTCAGTCATTCCAATAGCTCGCGCCGAGGCGGTCATGGTGCAGCTCGCGGTATCCGCGATTCGTTCGCACAAGGCCGATGTCATCCAGTTCCTGATTGCTCAAACGCGCAAGAGCCCGTTCAGTTGACCTGCGGCGCAGATACAATTTAACACCTGCGGCCAAAGTACGAATGGCAGTGAGGAACAGACTGCGGTTATGGGCACGGCGGCGGAAAACGGTATCAATCTCAAGGCTCATCTCTCTTCTCCGGGATCATTGTCACCCCGTCTTTTCCGGGGATGAAACCATCCTGGCAGGGCAATCCTGACAGCAGGGAGTCAGGTTTGATCTTGTTCTGTTCTCAGGATATGATTTTTTTCGCTACAACTCTGAAGAGCCCTGTTTCATGAACCCGATTGAACGCGCACTCGGCATATTGCTGCTGTTGACCGGCGGCAAACTCGTCCCCGCGACGGTTCTGGCAGACCGGTTTCACGTCTCTTTGAGAACGGTCTACCGGGACATCGACCGGCTGATCTCCCTTGGTGTTCCGATCGATGCAGAACGCGGAGCTGAAGGCGGCTACCGGCTGGCCAAGGGATATTTGCAGCCACCTGTCGCGCTTACCCGGAACGAGACCGCAGCCCTTCTCACGGCAATGGCTCTCGTCCGGTCAAGCAGGACCGTACCGTTGGCAAACGATCTCTCCTCGGCGGAACAAAAACTTCTGGCGACACTTCCAAAGGCGGTCCACGGACTGCTTAAGGATGCCGAACGGATTGTCGGGATCGAACCGATCCCGCCCGATATCTTTCACTCCGGCACAAAAGCTGAAGCAACCGACGCATGGCAAAGCGCGCTCGACGGGTTCATGACGGGCATCCTGGAGGCAAGACGGGTGCGGTTCGATCACGTCAATCCGTCGCGGCAAACCCGCAAGTCCCATGATGTCGAGCCGCAAGGTGTCATGTTTGACCGGGATCTTTGGTATCTTGCCGGCCGGTGCGTCGACACGGACACCTTGAAAGTTTACCGCGCAGACCGTGTGCATGATCTCGAGATCAGCGGTTTCCGGTTCCGCCCGCCACAAGACTTTTCGATCCAGTCCCTCTTGGGTGGCGCGTGGTTGTCACATGCAATGCGGCGCTGGGAACAGGAAGACAAGATCAGCAAGATCCGTTTGACCGCAAGGCAGGCCAAACGGTTGAGTGCAGACTGGTATTATCGCCACGCGGTTTTCACACCAATTGCCAACGGTGAGATCCTGATCAGCATCCCGAGCGTCGACCCGGGACGCATCCTGCCACTTGTCCGTTGGTTGGGACCCGGAGCTGAACTGTTGGAACCCGCTCACCTGCGCGAGGAAATCGCATCGGAGTATGCGGCGCTTGCAAACGCGCACGGCTCACCCCGGCTTGAAAAATCAGCCTAGGAAATAAAGACCGGCAAAACCGGCAAGGCCCACAAAAATGCGCCACCAGGCAAAAGGCGCAAAGCCATGACGGGAGACGAAATCGAGGAGCCCTTTGACAACAAAGAAACCCGCGATGAAGGAGGCGACAAATCCAATACTGATCAGGACGACATCGTCCGCCGAAATCACATTCCGGTTCTTATAAAGATCATACGCAAAGGCCCCCGCCATGGTCGGCATGGCGAGAAAGAAGGAAAACTCGGCCGCAGACCGCTTGTCCGTGCCCATCAACAGCGATCCGGCAATGGTTGCTCCTGACCGGGAAACACCGGGGACCATTGCCAGGCACTGGCAGAACCCGATCTTCAGGCAAAGAGACAACGGATAGTCCATCACGTTGGTGTATTTCGGTGAAAGCTCGAGGCGGTCGATCCACAGCAAGATGATACCGCCAACCAACAATGTCGTGCAGACGAGTGCTGGGGTTTCAAACAGCACCTCTTTGATGAAGCCATGCGCCATGACCCCGATAATGGCGGCCGGCAGAAAGGCAATCAGGATGCCGAACACGAACCTTCGGCTGGCCGCATCACTGGGTAAGGACGTCGCAAGTTGCCACAGCCGTGCCGAATAAACGGACAGAATCGCCAGTATTGCACCAAGCTGGATCAGCACCTCAAACGTTTTACCCGTGCTCTCAAACCCCAGAAAATGACCAAGGAGGAGCAAATGCCCTGTTGAGGAGACCGGAATGAACTCGGTCAGCCCCTCAACCACTCCCAAAATGAGAGCATTTACAATCGTTTGGCCATCCATTGTGTATCACGTCTCCAAAAGCCTTGATGACAGGCGGGTTGATCCGCTAACTGTCGCGACGAATTCCGACCGCCTATTTGCCGGACCCGGAGACCTCCGTCAAACCCTTGATAACCAGTTCTGAGGCAAACTTCTCGTCTGCCACGGCCATCGGGCATAGTCTTGCCACAGTTCAGGCTCTATACGCTTTCATGCTGACCCTTTATCATCACCCGTTTTCACCTTCCTCCCGGTTTATTCGCCTGATCTTGAGCGAGTATGGTGCGGCTTTCGAGGAGCGGCATATCAACCCTTGGGAACGGCCTCAAGAATTGCTCATCCTGAACGCTGCAGGCACAATTCCGGTGATGGTCGAGAATGAAGGTCCGGCAATTTGTGGGCCTGGTCCGATCATGGAGTACCTTGATGAGACCCGCGGATATGCGATCGGCGATCGTCGGCTGATGCCCGATCATCCCGATGCACGTGCGGAAACCCGCAGACTGGTGGATTGGGCACTGGCAAAATTTGACGTCGAAGTGATCGGTCATCTAGTGCGGGAGCGGATTTACAAACAGATCATGCCGAAATCCACCGGCGGGGGCGAGCCGGATTCTGCAGCTTTACGCGTCGCCCGGGCCAACATCGACCATCACCTGAAATACTTTGGTTACCTCGTTGCGTCCCGCCGCTGGCTTGCCGGCGACCGCCTCTCTTTTGCCGATTTTGCGCTGGCTGCGGCGCTATCTTGCGCCGACTATCTCGGCGAGGTGAAATGGCACAACGAAGAGGATATCAAGAACTGGTATGCACGGGTAAAATCCCGTCCCAGCATGAGGCCTCTTCTGGGAGAAAAGGTTCTGGGCATGCCACCCGCATCGACCTATGCGGATCTCGATTTTTGAGCACCGTTGGGGCCTGCCTTGGACACCAAGACGCAAAAACTTGTTGCAGCTCTCCAAGCAAAGGCAACCGTACTCGGCTTTGATGCCTTAAACATTGCAGCCGCGGACAGTATTCCGGACGCAAGAGACCGGCTGAATACGTTTCTTGAAAAAAACTATCACGGCTCGATGAGCTGGATGGCCGAAACTGCCGAACGCAGAGCGGCGCCGAAAGCGCTTTGGTCCGAGGTGAATTCCGTCATCATGCTGGCCATGAACTATGGCCCCGACGATGCCCCGGAGAACCATCCACTGGCGCATCTGAGCGACAAAGGCACTGGCGGCATTTCGGTTTATGCCCGGCATCGCGATTACCACGACATCATCAAAGGGCGCCTTAAGGAGCTTGCCAGTTTTCTAATCTCGCGTGCGGGCGGAGATGTGAAGGTGTTCGTCGATACCGCGCCCGTCATGGAAAAACCTTTGGGTCAGGCGGCCGGGCTTGGCTGGCAGGGCAAACACACCAATCTGGTTTCCCGGGAGCTCGGATCCTGGTTTTTCCTCGGCTCTATCTTTACGACACTGGAATTACCCGAAAGCGGCGCGGAGACCGATCACTGCGGGTCCTGCAAGGCGTGCCTCGATGCTTGTCCGACAGATGCTTTCCCGGTGCCTTACCAGCTGGATGCGCGGCGCTGCATTTCCTATCTCACCATTGAGCATTCCGGTCCCATTCCAGATGAATTCCGAAAACCCATCGGCAACAGGATCTATGGCTGTGACGATTGCCTGGCGGCCTGTCCCTGGAACAAATTCGCTCAAGCGGCAAGCGAGGCAAAACTGGTGGCCCGGGAGGATTTGAAGTCTCCGCGGCTCGCCGACTTGTTAAGACTGGACGATCCAGCGTTCCGGAAACTCTTTTCCGGATCTCCGATCAAACGGATTGGCCGAAACCGGTTCCTGCGCAATGTTCTGATTGCAGCAGGGAACTCAGCAAAGCCGGACCTCGTGAACTCTGTTGAGCGGCTACTGGATGATCCGGATGAAACCGTGCGTGGCACCGCGGTCTGGGCCTGGCGCCAACTTGTTTCAACCGACAGGTTCAAGCAAAAGAGCCGCACTTCGCTTCTATCCGAAACCAGCGCTGAAGTCCGCAGCGAGTGGCAGAAGCAAGGATAAAAAAGTGATCGCCAGCTTTGGGCCATCTTCTCGTGAGAATGGTTTATAGTTTATTGAAAGGTCATCACGGCAAGGGGTGTTTTTCCTCGGATATGCCGGACCACTATCCCGGATACCGGAGCCAAGATGTTGTATTTTTCCAGCCCTCTCTCCAAATGCCCCCGCCCCACCTACCTGGCGCCCATGAGAACGACCGTGCTTTCGGTCGGTTTTGCTCTTGCAATTGCTCCTGGAATAGCCAGCGCGCAAACGACCGGGCTCGAAGCCTATAACGCTTATGTTGCCGGCCTGAGGGATCTCGGGTTTACAGTTGAGGACGGTGCGATCAACTTTGACGGAACCACAGATACACTCACGATCTCGGGCGCCAGTCTCGGTTTCAAAGGCGTTATTACAGATCTTCCTGCCGAGGGATTTGACGGTGATGACGCTAACGCAGATGCCGCCGAAAACACGAACCTTTCCTACGGCCTGTCCTTATCATCGGGCACGGTGACTATTGAAGGTTTGAGCGAAGACAACAACGTCTTTTCCGCAGACCGATGGTCATACTCGGACGACACAAGTCTCAGCATATCAGCCGCCATTGACGGTGAAGGCCGTTTTTTGGCTGACGCACGGCTGGCCGGAGCAAAAGCTGAAAACTACAGCTTCGCCATACCCGCTTTACCTGCCGAAGATCCGGATAAACAAGCCAGCCGATGGTTGCCGTTTTTCAAAACCCTGCTGCAAGCTTCCTATGACGAGGTTCGGGTCGATACGACAGCCATGACGCTGGAAGCATATGCAGACGAAGACGGCAACGAAGCCCAAGTTATGTCTGGAACCGTTCAACTGGACGGGTATCTCATGGCCGGGGCGGTCGACGGAAAGATCGCACGTTATTCGCTCGACAAGATGACCCAGACCCTCGAAACCCGCGATGAGACCAGCGGGCAGACGCTCACTCAATCCACGTCCCAGGGAAAGACTGTCTATGAGGACATGGATGCAAACGCCCTGATTGCGCTGCTCGATCCGGATGTTCCGGAGACCGGTGATCAAGTGACAGTTATCAGGACGGCTTCTGCGGTTGATTATTCCACTCGGCAGGATCTGGGCGACGGGACGACGATTGCCTTCAAGATCGACCGGAGCTCGATGGATGATCTGACCTTCGTAAAACGCGAAAATGATTTCCTCGATCTGATGGACAAGATGATTGCCGGAGAATTGCCGGAGCCTGTCGACATCATCACCAATGTTTTCCAGATCTACCGCTCCTTTGCGATCGCAGACGCGCGTGTTTCCGGAATTGACGTCAGCATTGAGCAAGCAGGCGTGGATACACCTGCGAAGGTGACCATCAAGGAGGCCGCACTGACAAATGTCAGTTCTGATGGCATCGGGGAAATGATGCTTGTCGGTGTTGCCGCCCCAGACCTGCCCGAGGGTGCAGCCATGTCTTTGGAATGGGCCGCACTTGGCGATATTGAATTTGCCGACTTCGCTCCGATGGAAAGCATGATCGCAACGTTGATCGACAATCCGGATTATGGCGAGGAAAACCCTTTGGACGTCCTTCGGGCGTTCATGCCGCGGTCCATTTCGTATGAAGTGGAGGGGCTTAAGGTCGCCGTGCCGGATGCTGGTGTCACCAGTGTGAACCGTGCTGAAATGCGGATGTCTTCAACGGTGCCGCCCATCCCTACAAGCTATTATGCCAAGAACGACGGCATTCAGATCCCTGCGAAGGCTTTGGGCGATCCGGAAGTGGAAACATTTTTGGATGCGCTCGGGATCTCCGAGATCATCTGGTCTGATGAAACGCGTCTTTATTGGGACGAAGCCACAAAGGAACTCAACCTCGAACGGCTTACTTTCGAAATGGAAGGGGTTGGACGGGCGGAGGCTTCCGCGCGGTTCGGCAATGTCCCGAAGGAGCTTTTTGAAGATCCCGAAGGCCAAGGTCAGATGGCATTGATCGTTGCCCAGTTCATCGACGCCCGCATCCGGTTTGTCGACGACGGTGTTACCGAGAACGGTCTCGCTCACATCGCCAATGACCAGAACATACCGGTCAATGTGTTCCGCGAAGCTCTGACGGAGCAGGCAGCCGAAATGACAGCGCCAATCCAAAATGCTGCTTTCACCGAGATGGTTCGATCAGCGGTTTCAAAGTTTCTCGAAAATCCAGGCGAGATCACTTTGAGCCTCAAGCCGCAAGCACCTGTCCCGCTGGCGCAAATTGTCGGCAGCTTGGCGGCGCCTCAAACCCTGCCGGACCTCTTGAACGTTCAGGTCAAGGCAAACTAAGACTTCGGGAAACGCAGAAACGAAAAGGGCGGCCGCTGGGCCGCCCTTTTTTGTCTAATGATCGGGAGATCTATTCCGCAGCTTCCTGGTGTTCGGCGGCTGAAATCCGGGCCGCGCAGAACTTGAACTCCGGAATCTTGCCGAACGGATCGAGCTGCGGATTTGTGAGGAAGTTCGCTGGCGCCTCATAAAAACAGAAGGGCACGAACATCATCCCAGTCGACACGTCACGGTCCGCTCGAAGTGTCAGCGTGATCGCCCCCCTGCGTGTTTCCACAGTCACCTGCTGACCAATCTCCAGGCCTTGAAGCTTGATGTCGCGCGGGTTCATCGAGACAACCGGTTCCGGTTCGATCGCATCCAGAACTGCCGCCCGGCGGGTCATCGCACCGGTATGCCAATGCTCTAGCATCCGTCCGGTGGTCAGGACCATCGGGAAGTCCTCATCCGGCGTTTCATCCGGCGGGACCAGGTCCGTTGGCACGATCTTGCCCCGGCCATCGGCCGTCGGGAACGACTGACCGAACAGGATCTCGTTGCCGGGCTTGTCCGGGCTGTCGGCCGGATAGGTCACCGTGCCTTCGCGCTCCAGACGCTCCCAGGAGATATTCTGGATGGACGCCATGTGGGAGCGCATTTCCTCGTAGATCGCCGGCACGCCGTCATAGGACCAATCGAGCCCCAGCCGGTTGGCGATTGCAATAATCAGCTCCCAATCTGCGCGCGCTTCGCCCGGCATCGGGACACAAGGCCGGCCGATTTGAACCTGGCGGTTGGTGTTGGTGTAGGTGCCGAGCTTTTCCGCATGAGCGGAGGCCGGCAGGATCACATCCGCATGCCAGGCAGTTTCGGTCAAAAAGATGTCCTGAACCACCAGATGCTTTAGGCTGGAAAGGGCCTTTCGTGCATGGTTCTGATCCGGATCGGACATTGCCGGGTTTTCGCCCTGGATGTACATGGCCTCAATGCCGCCAGCCAGGATATCGTCCATGATCTCGACGACGGTCAGACCGCGAACCGGGTCCAGTGTACGACCCCAGGCATCTTCATATTCTGCCCGGATGTCGACATTTTCGACGGACCGGTAGTCCGGGAAAACCATCGGGATGAGGCCCGCGTCGGAGGCGCCTTGCACATTATTCTGGCCGCGCAGCGGATGAAGGCCGGTCCCTGGACGGCCGATCTGGCCGGTCGTCAGAGCCATGGCGATCAGGCAGCGGACATTGTCAGTGCCATGAACGTGCTGGGAAACACCCATGCCCCAGTAGATAATCGAGCGCGGGCTGGTTGCGTATAGACGGGCAACGTTGCGCAAGGTGCCGGCATCAATGCCGCAAACCGGTTCCATGGCTTCCGGGGTGAAATCCTGGATCTTTTCCTTCAGGGCTTCAAAGCCATCCACATGTGCAGCGATGTACTGCTCATCATATAGCTTTTCGCTTACGATGACGTTCAGGATGGCGTTGAGCATGGCAACATCCGTCCCGGGCTTGAACTTGAGCCCGTAATCGGCGTGGCGCATCAGCCCCTGCCCGCGCGGATCCATGACGATCAGCTTGGTGCCGTTCTTTGCTGCCTGCTTGATGTATGTCGCGGCGACCGGGTGGTTCTGTTCGGGCCGCGCACCGATCACGATCATGCAATCAGCATCCTCCGCCGCGTTGAACGGTGCAGTGACGGCCCCGGAGCCGATGCCTTCCATCAACGCTGCAACCGACGAGGCATGACAAAGCCGTGTGCAGTGATCGACATTGTTCGTCTGAAATCCCTGACGGATCAGCTTCTGGAAAAGATAAGCTTCTTCGTTCGAGCCTTTTGCAGACCCAAACCCGGCAATACCCGCACCGCCCTTGGTTTCAAACGTCGCTTTCAGGCCATTTGCCGCCCGATCCAGCGCCTCGTCCCAGGTCGCTTCGCGGAAGACCTCGAGATAGTTGTCGAGGGTTAGCGAGATGCCCGCATCCTTCGGCGCATCGTCTCGGCGGATCAGCGGTTTAGTCAGTCGCTCAGGGCTTGATACATAGTCAAAACCGAAGCGGCCTTTGACGCACAACCGGTTTTCGTTGGCCGGGCCATCGCGGCCTTCAACGCTCACGACCTTGCCGTCTTTCACGGAAACAGATGTCAGACAGCCCACACCGCAGAACGGGCAGACACTGTCTATAGTTTCATCTGCATACACTTCCCGGGTTTTTGCGGCTGCATCGAGAAGACTCTTTTCCATCAGCGCGCCGGTCGGACAAGCCGAAACGCACTCGCCGCAGGCCACACAAGTGGACAGACCCATCGGGTCGGCAAGGTCAAAGACCGGAGCCGTATGGGACCCGCGATCCGCCATACCGATGACGTCGTTCACCTGGACTTCCCGGCAGGCCCGCTCGCACAAATTACAGGCGATACAAGCATCGAGATTCACAGCAATTGCGGGATGGGACACATCCTGGGCCGGCTTTTCGCACGGCGCGTAACGGCTGGAGGTGACACCGATCGCATCGGACCATTTGAAAAAATCGCTCTCCGGGTCCGGGTGCTGATCGCGGCTCGGCTGGTCAGAGGCAAGAAGCTCGAACACCATCTCGCGCGCCTTGGACGCGCGCTCCGTGGCCGTCTGGACAACCATGCCTTCGGCCGGTGTGCGGATACAGGAGGCCGCAAGCGTGCGCTCGCCCTCAATATCGACCATACAGGCCCGGCAGTTTCCATCAGACCGGTATCCTGGCGCATCCTTGTGGCAGAGATGCGGAATGGCGACGCCTTCGCGTTTCGCCACTTGCCAAATGGTTTCGCCGTCTTCCGCTGTTACGGTTTTCCCGTCGAGAGAGAAGGTGATGTTGCTCATACTTCAAACTCCTCGGAGAAGAATTTTAGCACGGACGCCACAGGGTTGCTGGCGGCTTGTCCAAGACCACAAATGGACGCTGAACGCATGACTGCGTCCAGATCAGCAATCTTGTCCTGATCCCAGTCGCCCTCAGCGAGCAACTTTTCCATTTTTTCAGTGCCAGACCGGCACGGTGTGCACTGACCGCAGCTCTCATGCTTGAAGAACCGCATCAAGTTGAGGGCCGCATCGCGCATGTCATCCTGATCGGAAAAGACAACAATCGCGTGGCTGCCAATGAAGCAGCCGTGCTTGTCGAGCGTGCCGAAATCAAGCGGTTCATCTGCCAGCGAAGCCGGCAGGATGCCACCGGATGCGCCACCCGGCAGATAGCCCTTGAAGCTGTGGCCGTCTTCCATACCACCGCAATACTCTTCAAGCAGCTCGTTCATGGTGATTCCGGCCGGAGCCAGTTTCACACCCGGCTCCCTGACACGGCCTGATACCGAGAAAGACCGGAAACCCTTGTGCCCCCGACGTCCTTGCTCGGCAAACCAGTCCGGCCCTTTTTCGACAATGTCTCGGATCCAGAAGAGCGTCTCTATATTGTGGTTGAGAGTTGGGCGGCCAAACAAACCGACTTGAGCAATGAACGGCGGGCGATGACGGGGCAAACCACGCTTGCCTTCGATCGACTCGATCATCGCGCTTTCTTCGCCGCAAATGTACGCGCCAGCTCCCCGGCGAATCTCGATATCGATCGTTGTGATGATACCGGCTGACCGCAGCGCCTCGATTTCCGTGTTCAAAATTTCCAGAACTGCAGGGTACTCGTCCCGCATGTAGAGATAGATCCGATCGGCAGAAATCGCATGGGCAGCAACAAGAGCACCTTCAAGGAGACGGTGCGGATCGCTCTCCAGGTGATACCGGTCCTTGAATGTCCCCGGTTCTCCTTCGTCGCCGTTGATCGTCAGGAATTTCGGTCCCTGAAGATCGTGGACAATCTTCCACTTGGTACCGGTCGGAAAGCCTGCACCACCCAGACCGCGCAGCCCGGCGGAAAGTACAAGATCGGCCACGGATTCAGCGGTCAGCTCGCCAGATCTGACACGCTCCAGAACCTTGTAACCGCCCGATGCACGATAGGCCTCAAAGCCTGTGTACTGTGGAATTTCCGGTGCAACTGTTCCTTCAAACAACAGAGAGCGGACAGACATTTCGTTTGCATGATCGACCGCCCGCTTGCCCACTTGAGCGGCCGGTGCAGCAGCGCACCGGCCGATGCAGGGAACTTTCTGTATCCGGACTTTGCTCGGGTCCACACCACTTTCCAGAGCAGCCGCCAAGGCATCCGCGCCTTTGAGCGAACACGTGATGCTGTCGCACACACGGACAGTCACCGCTGCCGGTTTTGCCTCGCCTTCGCGGACAATGTCGAAGTGGTGGTAGAAGCTCGCGACTTCATAGACCTCGGCCTGAGAAAGACGCATTTCCTCTGCCAGCGCCCGCAGATGGCGCGCCTCCAGACACCCATATGCGTCTTGGATCTTATGCAGATGCTCAATCAACAGATCACGGCGGCGCGGCTCCTCTCCAAGCAGCGCCTGCACTTCTGTAAGTGCCGCATCCTCCAATTGACGCCCTTTTGGCTGGGACGGCTTGCGTGAAAGCCCCTTGCCGAAAGACATTGGCGTTTACTCCCAGAATGATTTCGTTGGCCGGATGTTATCCAGCGAACTCAAGCCTGTCTGTTTGAAAAACGACAAGCGCGATCCCAAAGCTGACGCTTTGGAACAACAGACCCGACGAAAACATGGACTCTGGGTTTATATCGTCAGATGCGAAAAGGCGGCGACAACCTTATCGTAAACCGGGCGTTTGAAGGGGACGATCAATTCCGGCAGCCGGGATACATCTTCCCAGCGCCATTCCTCAAACTCGGCTGAATGACCATCGGGCGGGGTCAAGATATTGATCTCGTCTTCTGATCCTTCAAAGCGATAGGCGAGCCAACGCTGGGCCTGTCCCCGGTACTTGCCCTTCCGGCTCGAACGCGCAATCTCGTCCGGATAGTCATAAGCGAACCACTCCGGAGCTTCTTCCAACAGCGTCACGGAGTGAATAGACGTTTCTTCATAGAGTTCCCGTCTGGCGGCCTTTTCCGGCGTTTCACCAGCATCAATCCCGCCTTGGGGCATTTGCCACTTGTAATCGTAACAATTTTTGTTGGCCTCCGGTGACCGGCTTCCGACCCAGACTTTTCCGTCCCGATTGATCAGCATGATCCCGACACAAGGGCGGTAGGGCAGGCCATCCACGCTTTCAGGATAACCCGGTCCAAGATCCAGTTTTGTCACGAGAAACCTCACTCAATACGCTAAAGAAAACCGTGAATTCGACGCTGCCGTGTATATTATTCGTCGCGATCAATGGTCGCACTGACTGGAACCAGCTGCAAGCCGCGTTGCTCGAGATCCTGCACCCATTCCTGCAACTGACGAACGGTAACGGGCAGCGCCGACCCGGCCGCTACGGCATATCCGCGCGCACGGGCAACACTTTCAAGCTGCAAAAGTTTAGCGTCGATATTGCTTTCCCGCGGCACTTCATCAAGCACAACGTCGACACCGCTGAACGGCATTCTGAGTTCACCAGAAACCTCGTCAGCAATGCTGCGAGAGGTCGTGCCGTTGTCGACGAACATCAGTCCCCGAGATTCAAGCTTCTCCAGAAGGTACTGCATGGACGGCCGGGTCGAAGAGAAGCGGGCTCCCATTTCGCCAATCACACCGACATAGTTGGTTGCTCGGGTCAGCAAAAACGCGAGGCGGTCCAAAAGCTCGGCCGGTTGAAGACTGACGAGGAGTGTATGCGGGCCGGGATCGTTGTCGGGGAAATCAAATGGTTCCAACGGCAGCTGGAGTAGCAACTCGTGCCCTTTCATCCGGGCCTGTTGCATCCAGAGATCCAGATCCGAGCCATAAGGCGCCAGCGCAAATGTCACATCAGCTGGCAGGCTGTCGATCGCGTTTTGTGTTCCCGCTTCACTCAGCCCAAGCCCGGTCACAACGACGGCAATTTTTGGGATAGACGTGAATTGCGTTTGAATTGGCCGCGCATAAGCATCCAGTGGCCGCACACCAGCGTCGCTGACCATCGGCAAGAAGCCGTAGTCGGAGCGTTCGCTCACTCGTGGATCTGGATTGATTGCCAATCCGGTCACTGGCGCGTCCGGCCCCAAACCATCGGGACGGATGATCATTTCATAACGCGGACCAAGGTAATCGCCGCTGGACTGTTGGCGGAGATTTGGGCCGAGATCATCGCCCACCGTCGGACGGATCTCGACGACCTCGATGTCTTGGGATGTGATCCCTTCAACAACCTCATCAAGTGGCAAGACAGCAAACGGTTCTCCACCATACGGATCGTCTACCACCAGGATCCAAATAAGCGCCGTTGTTAAGACGACACTTATCAATCCTGCGCCAATGAGGCCAAACGGCAGCCTGACAAGCCGCCGCTTTCCCATTCCTAAGGGAGCTGTGAGATCTTCGCTCGACATATCGTCCAGTGCCTTTACGCCGGCAACGCGCCGGCATGATCATTGTTTTTGGATACGCAGAACGAGTGGAAAAGGCGCGCCGTGTCCGGCGCACCTTGGAGTTTTAGTTTTTCGGGACCGACGCAGTATCCGCAATCGGCGGGAACGCGCTGTTCACCTGAACGCCACGCAGAAGATCAAGCGCCAGGTTCAACTGTGTGTCGTCTTCCGGATCCGGCGGAATGTAAGCCTGGCTTCCGGACTGTTCTTCACCCTCGGCTTCAAGGTGGCCGCGAAGACCTGCCTCACCGCGGGTTTCAACACGGCCAACGAGTTCTTCCGGAAGCTCCTGAAGGGCTTCGATGTCCGGGACAATACCCTTGGCCTGGATCGAATTTCCTGATGGCGTGTAGTAGCGCGCCGTGGTCAAGCGGATTGCACCATTGGCACCCAGCGGAATGATGGTCTGAACGGAGCCTTTCCCGAACGAACGTGTTCCGAGGATTGTTGCACGGCGGTGGTCTTGCAAAGCACCTGCAACAATTTCAGACGCTGACGCGGAGCCGCCATTGACCAGTACGATGACGGGTTTGCCTTCTGTAATGTCACCTGCGCGCGCGTTGTAGCGCTGGGTCTCATCTGCTTCACGGCCTCGCGTGGAGACGATTTCACCACGATCCAGGAACGCGTCGGACACAGCAATTGCCTGGTCCAAAAGGCCACCCGGATTGTTCCGCAGATCAATCACGAAACCCTTGAGGTTGTCTTCGCCAATGTTTTTAGCGGTTTCCTCAAGGCCTTTTTTCAAACCATCGAAGGTCTGCTCGTTGAACTGGGTTACACGAACATAGCCAACGTCATCCTCTTCCCGCCAACGGACGGACCGGATGCGGATAATGTCACGGGTAATCGTGATATCAAGCGGCTGTGTCTGACCTTCGCGGCGGATAGTGACCACGATATCCGTGTTGACCGGACCACGCATTTTTTCAACAGCTTCGTTTAGGGTCAGACCCTGAACCTGTTCGCCGTCGATATAGGTGATCAGGTCACCCGCCAGCACGCCAGCTTTGGCCGCTGGTGTTTCGTCGATCGGAGACACGACCTTCACCAGACCGTCTTCCATGGTCACTTCGATACCAAGACCGCCGAACTCGCCGCGGGTCTGCACTTGCATGTCGCGGAAGCTTTTCGGTGACATGTAACTGGAATGGGGGTCCAGCGATGTCAGCATGCCATTGATGGCGCTTTCGATTAGCTGTGCATCATCGGGAACTTCAACATAATCCGAGCGGACCCGTTCAAACACATCCCCAAAAAGGTTCAGCTGCCGGTATGTATCGGTGGCCGCAGCATTTGCTGCGCCTGACACATGGAATGGCATTTGGGACAGGGTTGTCACAGCCGCGGCCCCCAAAAGGGCACCTGCCAGCAGCAAGGAAGCTTTCCGTATCATCCGCGAGCCTTTTCTTCTTCTGTGCGTGCCCACCATGGTGTGGGATCGACCGCACGGCCGTCCTTCCGAAATTCAACATATAATATCGGCTGGGTCGAGCCCATACCGAATGTTGATGCGCTTGCCCATTGGGTCGCGCCCATTACACCGACCGGTTCTCCGGCCAAAACAAATTGTCCGAGCTCCGCATCGATCCGGTCCATTCCGGCCAGGAGCACATGGTAGCCGTCACCCGTGTTCAGGATCAAGAGCTGGCCATACGACCTGAAAGGACCAGAATACACCACCCATCCATCTGCTGGCGATGTGACATTCGATCCGGGGCGGGTGGCGATCGACTGGCCTTCCGTCACACCGCCAAACTCGTCTTCTTGACCGTAATCCTTCAGCACAGTGCCGGATACGGGTTGAGGAAGCCGTCCCCTGGCGTCCTCAAAAGCAATCGCAGGCGCCAGGCGGCCAGGATCCGAAAACGGATCGTTATCTCGCGGCGTCCGTTTTTGATCCAAAGCAGCCTGCCGGGATTTCTCAGCGGCCACTCGGGCGCTTTCGATCTCGGATTCCAAGTCTGCAATCAATTCCTTGAGCGAACCTGCCCTTGCCGCCAATTCCGCTGCACGGCGCTTTTCATCCTCAAGGCTACGGACCGTTTCAGTATGTTCCAGCCTTTTGGCGCTCAAGAGAAGTTCCAGCCGTGACTTTTCCTCAGCCAATCGCATGGCATCACCGCGAAGTCGGCGTTCCTCATTTGCGATGACTGTTTTCAAGCGCTGAAGCTCCTCCAAATCAGCGGCCAGGGCCTCCGTTTCCACCCGCAATTCCGGCATGACCGCATTCAAGAGAATCGCGCTGCGAACCGCCGACAGAGCGTCACTTGGGCGAACTGCCAATGCTGGTGGCGGCCGGCGGCCAATACGTTGAAGCGCCGCCAACACTTCAGCTAGGACGTCGCGGCGCGCGATCAAGGACAAGCGAACAGCGTCTTCATTCTCGCCGAGACTGCGCAGCCGACGTTCAGTGTCCGTCAGCTCTGTTTCAAGCCCGCGAATTGTGTCTGCCGTGTTGATGATCTTTGCATTGAGGGTGTCGCGGTCCCGGTCAAGGGATTGGATTTCTCGGGCAATCGCCGCTTGCCGATCCGACGAGACAGTGATGTCTGACGTAAGCGCGGCGAGCTCCTGCTCGCGCTTCGCCTTTTTCTCAATCGCAGCTTCAATTTCTGGTGAGCTGACCGCAACCTCGGACGGATCTACCGTCTCGGTGACGTACCCTGGCACTGGCCACAGAAACGCACAGGCAAAAAGGCCGCTGAGAAGTGCCGGCTGACCAGCTTTCTTCCACCGCCGTTTTCTAGTTCCCTTGCCCGGATCTGATCTCAAGTCGCGCGATCTCCAATACGCCATACGATCTGCGATACCGGCATGGCGTTAACGAAGTGTTTACCGTAGTGGCCAAACCGTTAACACCGCGCCCTTATCCACCAATCGCAGCATGATGAGCACTATCGGCAGAATGCGGCGATATACTGGCGCTGCGTTTCATGATCGAGGATCCGTTGATCAAACGCGATGATAAGGATGGCCGGACTGGATCGTAATCGCCCGGTAGATCTGTTCCGCAAGAAGCATGCGGGCAATTTGATGCGGCCAGGTCATCGCGCCCAAGGCCAGCTTCAAATCGGCGCGGGCCAAAACCTCTTGCCCATGCCCATCGGCACCACCGATGGCAAAACTAATATCCGGAGCGCCGTCATCCTTCCACTTTTCCAACCGCTCTGAAAAGGCCGGGCTGGTCAGGTTCTTGCCGTTTTCGTCCAGCACGACCAGCTTCCCGCCAGACGGTAGAGACGCCAGAATTGCCCGGGCTTCATCAGCCTTGCGATCTTCGGCACGCTGAGCGCGGCTTTCCTGCATTTCTGAAAGACCGACATCGGTAATTCCGAGCGCGCGGCCAGACTTGCGCGCCCTGTCCATGTACCGGTCGAAAAGATCTTTGTCCGCACCGGCCTTCATGCGGCCAACGCAGATAATTGAAAAGCGCATCAGATCCCCGCCGGACGAATATCCGGTGCCACTACTGCTTCGACAAAATCACGGGGCTCCTGGACGGACCCCTCGTGCCAAGTTTAGCCGATATACTGCGGTGCGTCGTCTTCTTCCGGGGCCCACATCTTTTCCAGATTGTAGAAACCACGGACTTCCGGACGGAAGATGTGAACGATCACATCACCGGCATCGATCAAGACCCAATCACAGGTGGTTTGCCCTTCAACGGTCGCATTGCCGTGTCCTGCAGTTTTCAGGTCACGCTGCAAATGATCCGCGATCGCCCCGACATGACGATGTGAACGGCCGGACACAATCACCATGTGATCGGCCAGGGAGCTTTTTCCTGCGATGTCGAGAGTAACAAGGTCCTCTGCCTTGGAGTCTTCCAGACTCGCGAGAACCGTATCGAGGAGGCCGGCCGTAAGGTCTGCACTTACGGAAGCCTTCATAGGAGTGGACATTTCTGTCCGCCCGCTTTCAAGGGACATGGTCAGGTGGAATGCCTTTCGCTGTCTTCAATGGCCTGTGTCCAACGTCGTCACGAACATGATTGTCCGACTTTGCACGTCACCCGTTTTGGCTACAGGCCGGTTGACCAATGTGCGGCCGCCCCTTTAGCAGCCACACCACATAATACCGCGTCTGAGTTGGCAATTTCAAGACAACGGAAATTTCACGAGGCTGATTGGCTTGTCTGTCACCTCTTGCGCCTCAACTCCGTGGACGAAGTCTGATCTAAGGGGGTGTGCAGAAACGTCCATACTGGAGGGTCCATATCGGGAAGAAGACCCGCATCCTCTTCTGGAAGCCGATATTTTTCATAGGCTTTTGCCATTGGCGACGACAACACCGACAGCGATGCACCCGGTCTGTCGACGACTGCGACCGGTACGGTGCCGAGAATCCCTCGCCAATCCTGCCAATGATGAAACCCTGCCAGATTGTCAGCACCCATGACCCAAACGAATCGGACCGACGGGTTTCTAGACCGCAGGGCCTGCAGTGTCTTGGCGGTGTAGGGTGTGCCCAGCACCTTCTCATAAGCGGTGACTTTCATCCGCGGATGATTGGACAACGCACTCGTCAAGTGAAGCCGCATCTCAAGAGGCGCCAGCTCCGAATGGCTCTTCAGAGGATTACCCGGTGTGACAAACCACCAAACTTGATCCAACCCAAGACGCTTCAGAACAGTGTCGGCAACCATCTTGTGACCGGAATGCGGCGGATTGAACGACCCACCGAAAATGCCGATCCGGTTACCCGCTTCACAATGGGGCAATTTCAACCAGTCCTGATGACGGCCCTGGCTGGAGGACAATTTGCTCATGGACGGATTTGGCCCGTCCCGTGCACTTTGTATTTGAAGCTTGTCAATTGCTCGACGCCAACGGGCCCGCGCGCATGCATCCGCCCTGTGGCGATCCCGATTTCCGCCCCCATCCCGAATTCGCCACCGTCCGCGAACTGGGTCGAGGCGTTGTGCAACACGATCGCCGAATCCACTTCCGCCTGAAACCGGTCCGCGGCGGCTTGATCCTCGGTGATGATGCAATCGGTGTGATTGGACCCGTATTTTGCAATATGCGCGATGGCAGCATCGAGATCCGGAACAATCATCGCAGAGAGGATTTTGTCCAGATACTCCGTTGACCAATCCTCTTCACTTGCTTCCAAGACACCTGAGCCAATTTTCCGAACTTCGGCATCGCCGCGGATTTCGCAGTCACCTGCGTTCAATGCATCCAGAATTGCCGGCAAGTGGCTTTCCGCGACGTCCTTGTGAACCAGCAGCGTTTCCAAGGCGCCGCAAATCCCAGTACGGCGGAGCTTGGAATTCTTTACAATCGACACTGCCTTTTCGAGATCGGCAGCCTTGTCGACAAAGATGTGTACGAGCCCTTCAAGGTGCGCGAACACCGGCACACGCGCCTCGGTCTGAACCCGTTCGACCAGGCTACGCCCGCCACGCGGTACAATCACATCCAGATTGCCATTCAGCCCGCGCAGCATTTCACCAACAGCCGCCCGGTCGGTCACCGGCACGATCTGGATTGCATCTTCGGGCAGACCGGCCTCCGCGAGGCCCTTTTGCAGCGCTACGTGGATCGCCCTGTTGGAGTTGATGGTGTCGGAACCGCCGCGGAGCACAACGGCATTGCCGGCCTTCAAGCACAGCGCACCGGCATCGGCGGTCACATTCGGACGGCTTTCGTAGATCACACCAATCACACCGAGCGGTGTGCGGACCCGTTCGATCTTGAGACCATTCGGCCGTTCCCATGCCGCAATCACGCTTCCAACCGGATCATCCAGCGCAACGATATCCTCTAGGGCTTTGGCAATTGCCTCAACGCCCTCTTCGTTCAAGGTGCCGCGATCCAGAAACGCTGCGGTCTGGCCATTGGCCTTCATGGCTTCGACGTCTTTGGCATTGCCTTCAAGGATTTCCGACTTTGCGGCCCGGACCGCTTTCGCCATCGCGATGAGCGCGGTGTTTTTTGCCTTGGTTGGGGCATTGGCAAGCACCCGGCCAGCCGCCCGCGCCCGCGTGCCGATCTCCGCCATCAAAGCTTCCGTCGACTGTGCCTCAACCTTGTCCAGCATTCCTTCAACTCCCGTTTGGCGCGTTCATCGGCGCCACCTTGAATTGGTGTTTTTAGCTTGTTCCGTTCAAAAAGCCATCTTCGAGCACAAGATCATCCCGATGGATCATCTCGGCCCGGCCCGGATATCCTACAATTGCCTCGATTTCGCGGCTGTTGCGGCCAGCAATCAGCTGCGCCTCATGCATGTCATAGGCAATGAGACCACGCCCGGCCACTGCACCGTCCGGCGCCAGGATTTTCACTGCGTCTCCACGGCTGAACTGACCGGATACGCTGGTCACCCCTGCAGGCAATAAGCTTTTTCCGGACTTCAGGGCACGAACGGCACCCGCGTCCAGACCGATTTCGCCGCGTGGCTCCAACGTCCCGCCAATCCAGGCTTTTCGGGCGGTTGCCGGTGTCGCCAATGCGGGGAACCAGGTGGCCCGTGCACCTTCGTTCAGGCGTTTCAACGGATTGAATTCCTTGCCGGATGTAATCACCATTGACGTTCCTGCGGCGGTCGCGATTTTCCCGGCATCGATTTTGGTCTTCATCCCCCCGCGGGAAAGTTCGGAACCGGCACTGCCGGCCATCGCTTCAATCTCTGGCGTAATCCGCGAGACTTCCGGCAAGAACACCGCAGACGGATCAGCGTGCGGCGGTGCGGTGTAAAGACCGTCGATGTCCGATAGCAGTACTAGACAATCGGCGCTCGCCATGGTCGCAACGCGTGCGGCCAGCCGATCGTTATCGCCATACCGGATTTCGGACGTTGCAACGGAATCATTTTCATTGATGATTGGAACCGCACCGAGTTTTAATAGCGTTCCGATGGTGGCACGCGCATTGAGATATCGGCGCCGCTCTTCCGTATCTCCGAGTGTCAGGAGAATTTGACCGGCGCGCCGATTGTGCGCGTCCAGCGCCTCGGCATAGGCTTTGGCCAATGCGATCTGGCCTGTTGCTGCCGCCGCCTGGCTTTCTTCCAATTTGAGAGGTCCTTTTGGTAACCCAAGGATCCCGCGGCCAAGCGCGATAGACCCGGACGACACCAAAAGCACCTCAGCGCCAGCATCCATCAGGTCAACCACGTCGGAGACCAGAGCCTCCAGCCAGTCTTTCCGAAGCGCGCCATTGCCAACAAGCAGCGCCGAGCCGATCTTGACCACGATCCGGCTAGGGGTCTTGAGGATCCGCTGCGCCGACATCAGGGATGCCACCCCTCCTGCTCGGGAGACGGCACCTGATTGGCAGCTTCTTCCTTGTCGCGATCGATGGCCCGGACAATCATCCGCAGGGCGCGGTCAACATTCAAACCGCTGGCAGATGACAGGATCAAGGGTCTTTGACCACAGGCAGCCTCCAGGCTGGCGGATTTTTCGGCGATCAGATCCTCGGTCAAGGCATCGCACTTCGACAAGGCCACGATCTCGGGCTTATCCGTCAGACCAGCGCCATAGGCTTCCAGCTCTCCGCGGACGACCTTGTAGGCCTCGCCAGGATCTTCTTCACCGGAGCCGTCCACCAGATGCAGGAGAACACGGGTCCGCTCCACGTGACCCAGAAAGCGGTCACCAAGGCCAGTGCCTTCGTGGGCACCTTCAATCAGACCCGGGATATCAGCCATGGCAAAGCTGTTGCCGTCGATCTGCACGATTCCAAGGTTCGGGTGCAGGGTTGTAAAGGGATAATCGGCGATCTTGGGCTTCGCTGCCGATACGGTTGCCAGGAAGGTGGATTTGCCTGCATTCGGGAGACCAACCAGACCGGCATCCGCAATCAGCTTCAGCCGCAACCAAATCCATTTTTCTTCGCCTTCAAGACCCGGATTGGCGCGGCGTGGTGCCTGGTTTGTCGAAGACTTGAAGTGCGCGTTGCCGAAACCGCCATTGCCGCCCCTCAGAAGGTGAACCTTTTGGCCGATTTCCGTCAGATCAGCGATGATGGTTTCATTGTCCTCTTCTAGGATCTGCGTTCCGACCGGCACCCTCAGAGTTACATCGCCGCCATGGGCGCCTGTCCGGTTCTTGCCCATCCCGTGAATGCCTGTCTCGGCTTTGAAGTGCTGCTGGTAGCGGTAGTCGATCAGCGTGTTGAGGCCATCAACGCATTCGACAATGACATCACCCCCCCTGCCGCCGTCGCCACCGTCAGGACCGCCGTATTCAATGTATTTTTCCCGGCGGAAGGAGACACAGCCCGCACCGCCGTTTCCTGATCGCACGTAGATCTTTGCCTGATCGAGGAATTTCATTTTCTTACTCTTTTCATCCTGGACCAGGACATGATCTTCGTCTCGATCAATGACCGGTCGTAAAGTCTGCGCGCGTCAATTCGGTTTGCAAGGCCGGCACTGGCCCGGAGCGCGCGGCACTGTCACAGAGGCTTTCTCCAACCTGGCGAAAGCCCATTTTATTCATAACCGCCAAGGACGCGGCGTTTGTCTTGATGGCTTCGCTGACAACCCGGTTGTGATCCGTTGTCCGGAAAAGCCATTGAAGCGCAGCCAGAACGGCCTCGCTCATAAACCCTTGCCCCCAATAGGGCTGTCCCAGCCAATAGCCGATCCGGGGCGTTTCCTGCAACTTCCGAAAACCCACCGCGCCGATCATTTGGCCATCATGGTCAATATGAAAGGGCAGTTCATCGGCCTGTTCCGGTGCCTTCCAACTCGCAGCCGCCCTGTCAAGAAATGCCCGTCCGCCCTCTAGATCATAAGGATACGGCACCCGGGACAACATCTTGACGACCTCGTAGTCGCCGAGAAGTGCAGCGCAGGAGTTCAGGTCATCCCCTCGCGGCGGCCGGAGCACCAGCCGCCGGGTCCGGATCTCTGACGGGATCATGCCACTTGCCGTCTGGCTTGGTAGGCAGACCGCTCCAGGCAGACGACGACATTCGAGACCTTCCGGTCAAGCGCCTTGGCATACCGTTCGGTCATGGCATAGGGCTTGAACCCGAACTTGCGTAACAATCCGCGGGACCGGGTATTCTCTTCAAATGCCCGGGCACCAATCGCATCGGTTTTGTAAACGTCAAAACCCCACTCCAGAACGGTCTCAACAGCTTCGGAAGCATAGCCATGACCCTGGAAGGCCCGCCCGATCCAATACCCGATTGATGGCGCATTCGGGAGTTCATCGAGATCACCAGGCGCAATGACGCTGACAACACCGATGAAAACACCGCCTAGCGTGATCGCGAAGGCTGCTTCATGTGTGAGCGGATCGACGCCCACAACCGTTTCCAGATAGGCTTCCGTCTCGCCTTCCACAAACGGCCAGGACACACCGCTCAGCCAGCGGACAATCTCAAAATCCTTACCGCCAAGCTGTGCAATTGCCGAAGCATCATCGACGGTCAGCGGCCGCAGAACCAGACGGCGCGACTTCAATTCTGGCAACGTCATCATCGGCCTTGCCCCCATCCTTTCAGAGATTTCCAGACGGCTTTTTCAAGCGTGTACCGCTCGATCGGCACAGACCCTCCGGCCCCGAGCGACCGGATCATCGACTGATCGCGATACTGGAAACCCGATTTGATCAAAACCCTGCGCGAAGCCGGGTTGGTCACCCGGCAAGAACCCTGCAATTCTTCGGCATCTGTATGCGTGAAGGCATGATCAACAAGCGCATGGACCGCTTCGGTTGCATAGCCCCGTCCCCAGAAGGGTTCGCCGAGCCAATAACCAATATGCAGAGGACCATCCGGCTCGACATTGGCGTAGCGGGTCAGACCGATGAGGCGGCCCGTGCTTTTCAACCGAATCGCAAACCCGGCGTTCAGCGGACGGTTGCGCTCAGCTTTTTCGATCAGCGCGCGGCCATCTTGCGCCGTGAAAGGATGCGGCATGGTGGACAGGTTTGCCGCCACCTGTTTGTTGTTCGCCAGGAACACCAAATCAGCCAAATCGTCCACACGCGGCGTGTCGAGCCGCACATGAACCGCTTCCTGCGGCAACGGGGCCGCGTACAAACTGCTTTCGTCTAACAGACCATCGCTTTCAACAACCATTTTTTCCTCCAGCCAAAACAAATCAAGGGAAAGATGGTGCCCCATCTTCCCCTTGGATCTTTGACTGGTCTTGGATGCTGACCTGTCTCGAATTGCCGGGGTCTGGATGGGACACCGGCGCTTCGAAACGTCACGTCGGCTTTACTCCGCAGCTTCCGCCACTGGGACCACATTGATGAAAGTTCGTTTGTTGGCTTTCGCCTGAAACTCAACTTTACCTTCAACGGTCGCAAAAATGGTGTGGTCCTTGCCCATGCCTACGCCGGTGCCAGGATGCCAGGTTGTGCCACGTTGACGAGCAATGATGTTGCCCGGGATTACGGCTTCGCCACCATATTTTTTGATGCCGAGACGGCGGCCAGCTGAGTCGCGGCCGTTGCGGGATGAACCGCCTGCCTTTTTATGTGCCATCGTTAGAACTCCTCGTTCTTCGAATACTTAAATGTCAGGTCTTAAGAAACAGCCGCTCAGTTGCCAGCCAGTTCTTTCGCCTGCTCAACCCAGTTACCGCGTTCGAACTTGCCCTTCAGGCCGGTCTCTTCTTCAACGCGCGCGATGTCGTCAGCGCTCATGGCTGCGATCTGAGCGAAGGTGGTGATGCCAGCTTCGTTCAGTTTCTTCACAGCAGCCGGGCCAGCGCCGTCCAGTTTCTTCAGGTCGTCCGCGCCAGCGTCTGCAGCCGGTGCGTCTTTCTTGACTTCAGCCTTCGGCGCAGCCGCTTTCGGCGCAGCCTTCTTGGCCGGTTTTGCACCACCGGTCAGGATGTCGGTCACCTTAACGAGGGTGAACGCCTGACGATGGCCATTGCGGCGGCGGGAATTCTGACGCCGGCGCTTTTTGAAAATGATAACTTTGCGGTTGCGACCCTGATCGACCACTTCTGCAACAACGCTGGCACCGTCTACGGTCGGAGCGCCAACTGTGGTGTCTGTGTCGTTGCCAACCATCAGCACTTCGTCGAAAGTTACGGTGCTGCCAGCTTCGGCATCGAGTTTTTCGACCCGGAGCAGGTCGTCAGCGGCAACTTTATACTGTTTGCCACCAGTTTTGATCACTGCGAACATGTCTCGCACGTCCTTCTTTTCGTTTTTAAAATCCAACAACTCGCTTAACGCCAGTTGCGGAAACCGCGTTGAACAAAGGCGCCGAAGCAGCAAACATTTGCTTTCGGTCTTTGGCAGGTCATTAGAGCGGCTTGAGTAAAGCGCATTCCTGCGGGCCCGGCCCAACACGAAGGCCGGAGTCTGGGCAGACCCCGGCACTTCGAACAGCGCGCAATATATGTATCGGCACCGGCATGTCAATCTTTTCTTGGAATTGAAACACGTATTGGAGTTGACCGCAAAAGCACCGCGCGCCGCTAGTCCCAATCTCGCGCACCAAAGGATGCACGGTGGTCGATTACCTACATATGGACATCCATGTCTCGAACCGCCGCACGGACTCCCCCCATTTCCGCCTCCAACTGACGCACCTTACTCTCGAGTAGTGCTACTGCCACCATGTTGTCGCGCGCTTGAACTGTCGTTTGGCTTACAGTGACGTCTGTCGCATAAATTTCAGCCTCAAGTTCGTTCACCTTGGTCGACAGACCGGCAACGCCAAACCAGCTTTCTTTTATGTCCGTTGCACTGCCCTTAAGCTCAAACAGTTTGCCAATTACTTCGAACTGGATTCCCGTCAAAACAACGTTGAGGATAGGCTTGACCATACAAGATCCGCCAGCAAGCAAAGTGAAGTCTGCATCGACCTGGACTGTAGACGTTGCCCCAAAAAAGAAATTGTTCGATACGCCGGTCACATAAGTGTCCTTCGCCGTACTTTTCTCATACTGGTGACCGCCGATGACCTTGCAATGGTCCTGCGAGCTTTCGTAGATCGTTCCGTTTGCTGATCCGGAACTCGTCTCGCCGGCTGTGATGTATATGTCCTTGCTGTCCGCGCTCGCGATCTTCACATCGCTTCCAGTTGAGGAAATGGAAACCGTCCCTGCTGCTGCGGTCGTATAGGAACCTGTTGCATCAAGCTCGTAGTTCCCATTGACCGCCTGATTATAGGCTCCGGTCTCAATGTACATCTTCTCACCAGACTTAACGAGGATCCGTCCATCGCAGGACAGTAAAATGCCTTTCAGTGTTTCACTGCCGCTCACACCAGCCGCCTGGTCGACCGCAGTATCGCTGTCGACAGCGTCACTTATGTGCTGCTGCGGGTAGTAAGCTGCGAGTTCGCTGGACGTGCAATCGTATTCAAGATCGGACGCCTCGCCGAGCCTTAGGATAGCGCCGAGCTCATCATCGTCCCCGTCATCGTCCACATTGTAAGGTACGAAGAAGTATACGTGTGGCGTGCTGTATTGAACGTCGCTTTCGCTCGATATTGTGGTTTCCGAATCCATGGCCGCGTCCTGTGCTCTTAAATAGACGCCGGACATGACCGGCAAGTAACCGCTATCGACGGATGTGTCCTTGTCTTTGTTAGGAGTTGATACCGGAACTTCCTATCGACAAGGGAACAACCAGCAGATGACTCAGGTTTAATCTTGAAGATACAAAACGGCAATATTGCGCAAACCAGCGGCAATTGGCGTCGCCGTGCCTGTACCAGACTAGCGGGCAGAAACTCAGAAATGGGAACTTCGAAATCGGGACTTGCGGGCATGGGCAGGTTTGTCTATGTTCCGCGCCGCTTAAGACCCGTTTATCGTCAAGCGTCGCGGAGAGGTGCCGGAGTGGTCGAACGGGGCGGTCTCGAAAACCGTTGAGCGCGCAAGCGTTCCGAGGGTTCGAATCCCTCTCTCTCCGCCATTTCTTATCCTTGCGCTACCGCCTTTGGCTACTTGAGCACGTGGTTCCAGGTACGGACTTTGCCCCCGTTCCCACGCAAATAAATGTCCTGCTATGAATCAACGGACTGATAGCTGCGTTCCAGCTCGATCAGTTTTTGTTTGCGCCAGAGACCTCCACCATAGCCCGTAAGGGATCCGTCAGCGCCCATGACCCTATGGCAGGGAATGACGACGGCGATCTGATTTGCACCGTTGGCGCGTGCAACGGCCCGCACGGCCTCCGGCCGACCAAGAGCCTTTGCCACGTCCGAGTAGCTGCGAATATCACCTGCAGGAATTTTCAAGAGTTCGCGCCAGACATCCCGGGTGAAGGGCGTGCCGTGCAGCGCCAAGGGTGTTTCGAACACTGCTTTCCTGCTCTCAAAGAAATCCGTCAACTCATCCTGGATCTGGTCGATGATTTTCGTCCGACCAAATCCAAGACTGCCGTTGGCATTGCGCTGCAGTTTCTTGACTTCCGAAGGCAAGGCCTTCCGGTCCAAAAACTCCAAGAGATGCAGTTGGGAGTGATCCGCGATCGCGATCATGGGCCCGAGCGGCGTTGATACCCAATCAGTTTTAAGCAGAGGATCAGTCGAAAACATGCCGGGCGCCTGACCCAAGATCTTTGCAAAGGCCTCCCGGAACGCGCTGGCAGAGTCAAATCCGGCCGAGACCTGCGCCTCAATCACCTTGCCGCCATCCGCCAAGGCCGAAAACCCTTCCTGAAGACGCCGCTGACGCGCCATTTCCAGGAAGGTCATGCCGAAGTGCCTCTTGAATGTCCTGCGTACAGTCGACGGGTCCAGCCCCATCCGGCGCAAATCCGGTTCGCCCCAGCGATAGGCCGGCCGTCTTTCAAGTTCGGCTATCAATGCCTTGATGACTGGATCGGCACTCGCCTCCGGGGTCGTCGGCTTGCACCGCTTACAGGGCCGGAAACCGGCATCTATGCATTCTGCAACGGTCTCATGAAATGTGCAGTTTTCCCGCTTGGGTTTGCGGGCCGGACAGGTCAACCGGCAGAAGATCCCTGTCGAGGCAACGCAAACAAACGCCCGCCCGTCATAGGACGGATCCCGGTTCAAGAGCGCCTCGTAAAGTGTATCGAAATTAGGACTAATCTTCAGCATTACGGCACCATAAGACGAAGCTTAGAGCAGTGCAGCCGGAAATCGGGCGTTTATTTGAAACGCGGAGCCAGCTCAGCGGTAGACCTGATCTTCGGTCGGAAAGCTGCGGTCTTTCACCTCATCGGCATAGGATTTCACAGCCGCTTCGATCTGGCCACCAAGATTGCCATAGACCTTGACAAATTTCGGCGGCGTGGGATTGAGGCCCAGCATGTCCTCAAGAACCAAAATCTGTCCGTCGCATTCGGCCGAGGCACCAATGCCGATGGTTGGTATCGGGATCTGCTTTGTGATCTTCGCTGCAAGCGGTTCGACCATGCCTTCCAGGACGAGCGCAAAGGCACCGGCCTCGGCCACCACTTTGGCGTCTTCTTCATGGATCGACCAGGTTTCTTCTTCGCGCCCTTGTGTCTTGAACCCACCCATGACGTTCACCGATTGAGGTGTCAGCCCGATATGCGCCATGACAGGGATGCCGCGCTCGGTCAGAAAGCGGATCGTTTCATCCATGCGCCGCCCGCCCTCCAGCTTGACGGCACCGCACTGGGTTTCTTTCATCACCCGAGCCGCATTGCGAAATGCCTCGGCCGGGCTCTCCTCGTAGGTGCCGAAGGGCATATCGACAACGACCAGCGCGCGCTGTGTGCCGCGAACGACTGCCTTGCCGTGCATGATCATCAGGTCAAGCGAAACACCAACGGTGGACTCCATCCCGTGCATGACCATGCCGAGACTGTCGCCGACAAGAATGAAGTCTGCGTATTTGTCGACAATCGCCGCCGTATGTGCGTGGTAGGAGGTTAAAGAGACGATCGGCTCCACGCCCTTGCGCTTGGCGATCTGCGGTGCGGTGATGCGGCGGATTTGTTTTTGAGCGCTCATGGTCTGAGCTCCTTAGGAGTTATAACTGACGGCTGGATCTACGCAGCGGGTCTGACAACACGTTGATCGATCAAAAGAACGGATCCGAAGCGAACGGCGAGAAGAACAACGGCAGGCCTGTCCAACGTACCGCTCAGCTCGGCAAGGGTTTCGGCATCGCGGATGTCGATGCTTTCAATTTGTCCGGATGGCGCGTCCGAAAGGACGCTACGAACGGCCGCTACAAGGTCATCAATTCGCGTTGCAGTCTTTGCAAGCTGCTCGGCCTGATCCAGGGACCGGCTCAAAGCGACCGCTTCGGTGCGCTGGTTGTTCGTCAAACGCACATTCCGCGAAGACATGGCCAGGCCATCGGCTTCCCGCACCGTTGGATGACCAAGTATCTCTAGGGGCGCATCGAGATCCCGCACCATCTGTTTGATCAGGGTCAGCTGTTGGTAGTCCTTTTCACCGAAGACCGCGATATCCGGCGTCACGATATTGAAAAGCTTGGTGACGACCGTTGAGACACCGCGAAAGTGTCCGGGCCTCAATGAACCCTGCAAGATGGCCGACAGACCAGGCACTTCGACAAATGTGTCTCCACCTTCGCCGTACATTTCATCGACGCTCGGCATAAATACAGCGTCTACGGTTTCGGCGCGCAGGAGCGAGAGGTCGCGGTCTTCGTGCCGTGGGTAGGTCGCCAGATCCTCATTCGAACCGAATTGGGTCGGATTGACGAAGATCGTCGTGACAACGCGGTCCGCCTCGATTTTTGCCTTGCGAACCAGCGACAAATGTCCTCCGTGCAGATATCCCATTGTCGGAACAACAGCTGTGGTTTCTCCGCTCTGTCTCCAGGCGCGCACGAGTGCACGCATATCCGCCTTGGTTCGGCAGATCCTCATTGGCTCTCCTCCCAATCCCTTGTCGGGACTTTATTCTTTTCGCAGGTGCAACATAGCCACCCCGCCTAGGAAGGTCCAGTATCCGTTAGTTGTCTAAAAAGCCAGATTGAGTGACTAAAAAGCGCCGTCATAGGATCGTTGCGCGATGCGGCACGCAAGCAGTGTGAAGCCATCCCGGTCCAGGGCTGCGCCAGCTTCTTGACGCAAAACTTCCGCACTCTCGATCCAAACGCCATAGCCTCCATAGGCCGCCGCGATAGCCGGGAAGTCGGTTTCGCCAAAGTCGACGCCGACATTCGGCCGCTGACTGTTGCGCTGCTTGAGTTCGATGAGCGCAAGGCTGGTGTCCACCAGAACACAGATGATGACCGGGATTTTCAGGTCCCGAAGCGTAGAGAGTTCACCAAGGCACATCTCAAGCCCGGCATCGCCGACAAACGCGATCACCGGCGCCGTCTGGTCTACCAACCGATGGCCCATCGCCAAGGGAACGGCGCAGCCCATGGTGCACAAGGCGGACGACTGGAGCATCTGCCTTGGACCAGAGCACCGCCAGATCTGGCTGACCAAAATACGGTGTGCGCCACTGTCGGCCGTGGCAACGGTGTTCTCAGGCATTACATCACGTAGCACGTGGAACGCAGTGCCCGGGCCCCAGCCTGTTTGTTCCGGCGCGAAGGCCTCTGCAAGATCCTTGCGGACTGCGGCCGGCTCGCCGCCTGACCAAGAAGAAGCGGTTGTGTCACGTGCTTCAGCCAGAAGGTTTAGCGCAGGTTCGACGGCGCTGCGAAGCGTTACTGCGCCTTCATGCATGCCATGGGTTCTCAAAACCGGCGTCACATCAATTACCGGAGCGTCAGACGGCCAGGGATTTCGCCAATTGATGCGCATTTCAATTGGGTCGTAGCCAAGCGACAGGATGCAATCGCTTTGGTTAATCAGTGGCAGAAGGTGGCCGTCCGCCTTTGGCGACAGGCCCGCGCCGCCCAGCGCGAGCGGGTCATTCTCATCGAGAAGCCCCTTGCCCTTGTAGCTAGTTACGAGCGGGATTTTGTAGGTGCGGCAAAACTCGCCAATGGCTTGCGAAGCGCCCTCATTCACAGCATCCACGCCAGCGATGGCGATGGGCCGCTCCGCCTTTGCAAATATCTCAAGTGCGGTGTCCAAATCGGAACCGGACACAGGTGCGGAGGCGGCGGGGCTTGAGCGGAACTTTGAAGACCAAGCTTCCGAAGTTTCTGTTTCGGCGACCTTGATCGGGACGTCGATGTGAACAGGACCGGGCTGACCGTCCAGAGCGATTGCCAAGGCCTTTTCCATCATCACATCCAGTGCTCCGAGGCGTGCGGAAAAGCTGGCTTTCACGATCGGGCGCAGCAACTGCTGATGATCAAAAACCTGGTGAGTGTAGCTTTCCGCCTCGGCTTGATCGACGCAGCCGGTCAGAAAGATCAGCGGCACACGATCCTGCCAGGCATTAGCGACGACATTGATGGCATTGGCTGCGCCCGGCCCAAGTGTTGCTAGGAGCACTCCTGGTGCGCCGTCGGCATGCCAGCCGCCTTCCGCCATGAACCCGCCGGCATTTTCGTGCTTCACCAACACGAACTTCAGACCTGCTTCATCAAGCGCCTGCATCAGTGCAAGTACCTCACCTCCAGGAATTCCGAAGGCATGACGGCAACCTGCACCGTGAAGCTTTTGTGCAATGATATCAGCGCCGGTGGTCATGGTATTTCAGTTTCCTTTTGCCGGTGTGTCTTTGCCAAGATCAAGGATGCCCCGTTGGGCCAACTCCCTGATCTCGCTGTCACTCATTTCCAAATGCCGTTTCAAGACATCTTGCGTATCCGCACCAAGCGTCGGTGGAGCTTTGCGATAATCAACCGGCGTCTTTGCCATCTTGATCGGAGACCCAATCAAATCCACCGCCCCGCTCACCGGGTGCGGCAGGGTGATCTTCATCTCTCGTGCCAAAACCTGTGGATCTGTAAAGACCTGCCCCAGATCGTTCACCGGGCCGCAGGGCACACCAGCCGCTTCAAGATCCCGTATCCAGTCTGCAGCCTCGCGTTCGATTGTCAGACGCCGGATTTTTGGCACCAGTGTCTTCCGGTTTCGAACCCGGTCCGCATTTTTTGCAAAGAGTGGATCTGCCGCCAGTTCCGGTGCACCGGCAACGCCACAAAACTTTTGAAACTGACCGTCGTTTCCAACCGCGAGAATGAACGGGCCATCGGCCCCTGGAAACGTCTCATACGGCACAATGGTCGGGTGCCCGTTCCCAAGCCGTCCGGGAATTTCTCCAGAGACAAGATGCGCAACACCCTGATTGATGAGCCAGGACACCTGAGCATCCAACAGCGAGATGTCGATGTACTGCCCCTCGCCGGTTTGATGCCGGTGATGAACCGCGGCGAGAATAGATATGGTCGCGTACATGCCGCACATAACATCTGCGATCCCAACGCCGCACTTGGTTTGCGTTCCACCATCCTCATCGTCAAAGCCGGTGAGCGACATGATCCCGCCCATGCCCTGGATCAGAAAGTCATAGCCGGCACGGTGTGAGTAAGGCCCGTTCTGGCCAAACCCGGATATCGAGCAGTAGATCAGTTTTGGATTGATCGCCTTCAGGGTCTCGTAGTCGAGCCCACGCCGCTTGAGATCGCCGACCTTAAAATTCTCGACCAAAATATCGGCCTTTGCAGCCAGCTTCCGGATCAGATCCTGACCTTCCTCGCTTGCCAGATCTACGGCCACAGAATTCTTGTTGCGGTTGGAAGAGAGGTAGTAGGCGCTCTCAGCGGTTTCTTCGCCATCCGCATTCTTCAGGAACGGGGGCCCCCATCCCCGGGTATCGTCGCCCCGGCCCGGCCGTTCGATCTTGATGACTTCAGCCCCAAGATCACCAAGGATTTGGGTGCAGGTCGGTCCTGCTAGAATGCGGGAAAGATCAAGGACCAGAAGCCCGGAAAGAGCTCCTTTGGAAGGAACGGTCTGCTGCACGGATCACCTTGTTGCTGATACTTCGGGAAAAGGGCATGAGTGCCATGCCGCCGTCAACTCCGGTGGTCCTGTGATCAGATCGCTTTGTCTCAATTTCCTGTCACCGCAAAGTGATGCGATCAGCTCATCTTAGCTTTCCCATCCGCGCATGTTTGACAAGAGTGACCAGGCACGCTCGATCCATTCCGCACGCACACTGTGGCCGCCATCATGAAGACACAACTCCAGCAGTCCGGTGACAGGTTTCCATCTTTCGCAAGACAAGGCCCCGTCTTTGAAGGTCTCCGGTGCGGTCTCGGATAGGCCGGTCTGATTGCGCCAGATATCGAAACTTTCAAAAACATCCCCCTGTTTCCATTGCCCGCCGCCGAGCCAACGCCCTTCCAGGGGAACAACAGTGTCGGTGGTCCCATGGACATGAAACAGGTACGGGGGCTCGGTTGGGCAGTCTTTCGGAAGCGGCTCCCAGAAGGCACCAGCAATTGGCGCATAGCCCGAAAACCGCTCCGATTGTTCGCAGGCCAAATACCAGGTCATGAAGCCGCCGGAGGAAAAGCCGGTGAGCATGGTGCGCTCACGATCAACTCCAAATCGCTTCGACAGATCTTCAAGGACGCTGTCGAAAAAAACTGGCTCATCCCTCAGATTTCTCGGCGCTGTCGGAAAGGACCAGGTTCCGTTCACGCCTTGAACCGCCACGAAAGCAACGCCCAAGTCATCCGCCATGCGCTTGAAGCTCTCGTTTTTCAGCGCGTTGACGGCCTTGCCGCGATGTCCATGGAGATAAAGGATTGCACCGAGCGGTTTTGACGGATCGCGCTCTTCCGGCACATGGACGTAATAGGCACCATCACTCAACGTGCAGGGTGTTTCGCCGCCGCAGCTCGTCTCTGAGGCAAAAGCAGGTGGACTCATCGCTGCGGCGACTGCAAGGCCAAGGACCCATTTTCGTTTCTGCGTCATGCATGCGCTCCCGGCGATATTGGACGTTGCCAATTGGAGAGTGACCAAACGCGCGCAGATTTCCAGCACCTTCCGGATCACAAGCGCGCGATTGCGGAGACCTAGGCCGTGTGGACGAATTGGAGACGTATTTCGTGAGACAAGTGCCAAGATATGGCGGCGAAGGTCCTGCAGAGCGTATCGATATACGGTCAAGGGACCGGCGGTACCAGCTCGTCGGCACTTGTCTCACCCTCTGGGCCGTGTTTGCATTGCTCAATTCCAGCGCAAATCCGTCTTGATGATGCACAAGCATCACCATCACCGGATTTCCTTGATCTTGAACGATGCAAATCCCGGCGAAATGCACCTCCAATTCGTCCACACGGCCTAGTCCCAGGTTCCTTCCGTCGGGATGTTAAGCATCCGTCCGCAATGCTTGCAATGGACGGCATCCGGATCGTGACGGCTCAGCCCGCAATCCGGGCATGGCAGATTGACCTTCGAGGGACGGAAAATAGTCTGGACGAGCCGCAGAAACAAAGCCACACCAAAAATCATGATCAGGACCGTCAGCAGGCGTCCGACCGTATCGGTCATGGTGATGTCGCCGAACCCCGTTGTCGTCAGCGTTGTCACGGTAAAGTAGAGCGCATCAAGATAGTTGTTTATGTTCTCGTTCCGATCGTGCTCCAGCACAAAAACGATCGCTGTGATTACGAAAATGAAAACAAACAAGTTGACTGTCGACTGGAGGATTTCTTCATTGCGGCGGAACCATTTCGACGTGTCGCGCAGCTCCTTCAAGAGGTGGTAGGATCGCAGCAAACGCAACATGCGAATGACCCTCAAAAAGGCGAAATTCTCAAAAAATGCTGGAATGATCAACGAGATCACCACCACGACATCGGCTAGGGACGTAAAGCTTGCCAGGTATCGCCAGCGAGAGCCCGCCGCAATCAGTCGGGCAACGAAGTCCAGGGCGAGGACCACCGCGATAGCGTAATCCACTTCGTGATGATGCCGGTCCGGATCGGCGATCGCAGACACAATGAAATACGCAATTGTGATGAGATCGAAGGCCAATAGGACATATCGAAAGATCCGCGCGCTATGGGAATGGCCAAAATAGAGTTGACGCAATCGCGATTGCAGATCCGATTTTTCTGCCATTCCTTAAGCCCGCCAACCTATTCCAAGACACATTTTCACCCGACAAGAGCGCAGATGAAATGTCAATTGACTGGCTGGTGCAACGCTGCTTTTTCCCAAGTCATGAAGAAATTGCACGGCATCCATGACGGGAGACGGTTTATTCTGCGCGCGCTGCGCAGTAGGGTCGCGTCAACAAAACCTGCCCATTGCGGCGACAAGAATGAGGTTCATGAATGTTCGATCTGAAAGGCCAAGTTGCCCTGGTGACCGGTGCAAGCCGCGGAATCGGTGAAGCCGGCGCCCGCAACCTTGCCAAATATGGCGCGAAGGTTGTTCTCTCGGCGCGCTCCAGCGGCAGCATCACAAAGATCGCTGAAGAGATCTGCTCAGATGGCGGTGAGGCTGTCGCGGTGACTTGCGACGTTGCAGTTTACGCAGACGTTGAAAAAGCGGTCCAAACCGCGATCGACACGTTCGGCGGAATCGACATCCTGGTGAACAATGCTGGCATAATCGAGCCGATCAGCCGCATCGAAAGCTCCAATCCAGAGGCGTGGGGCCAAGTAATCGACATCAATGTCAAAGGTGTCTACCACGGCATTCGCGCGGTCGCCCCGCATATGCTCGCAAAAGGTTCCGGCACGATCGTCAACATCAGCTCCGGTGCCGCGGTTAGCGCGTTGGAAGGCTGGAGCCAGTACTGCTCGTCCAAGGCCGCTGCACTCTCCTTGACCCGATGCAGCGACAAAGAATTTGGAGAAAAGGGCGTCCGGGTTGTCGGCCTTAGCCCTGGAACCGTTGCCACAAAAATGCAAGTCGACATCAAGGCATCGGGGATAAATCCTGTAAGTCAGCTCGATCCGTCCGTTCACATTCCCGCAGAATGGGTTGGTGAAACGATTTGCTGGCTCTGCACCCCGGCAGGCGACACGTATCGCGGTATTGACTGTTCCTTGCGCGATGAAGATGTGCGCAAGTCGGTTGGCTTGATTTAAGTCTTTGGAATCAAAAGAGGGCCGCTGAGCGGCCCTCCCATGAGATCGTTTGACCTTTGTTCCGGATTATATCCCGGCGAAACTGTTCGATACCAGAGGCTGCTCTCGCACCGCTTCATCTCGCCCAGATACAAGGGCCAAATTCCGATACTCACTAGACATGGGCACACCTCCTTTCTCAAGTTGAAGACACTCTGAGTTTTCTTGAGAATCAGCGGCGACACAAGCTCAAAAACTGATCACACCTGCCTTCTAAACACGCAAATTCACAGACCGTTACTGAGGTGCAACAGCCGCGTCAGCAATGCTTTGGAAGACGCCATCGAGCTCCGCTGCCAAACCGGACAGTTTTTCGCCGCCCTCATCCATGTACGGCGCGAAGACGAAACTCGGCGTTTTCCAGGACAAGGTCGCTGTCTTGTCCGCATTCTCGGTCACATAAAACCGGATTGGGGCCTCAATTCCAGCCGCGATGGACGCCTCCAACATTCGAACCGCATAATCATTCCGATACACGCCGAGAACACGATTGCCCGGGATTGTCAGCCCCCTGCCCTTTGCACCGGCGGAGGCGCTTGCCTGTGTCACAAGCAGCATTCCGGCCTCTTTCACTGCTGCTTTAAGGCCCTCAACCAGCTCTTGGTAGGACTGGGATGTTGGTCGAACCTGCCACCCCTCACGAGGTGCAATGCTGTCAGCTTGAACGGGACCGAGCCCCAGGAAAACGGTTAGCAAGATAGGAAACATAAAACGCAAGGGCTGATCCTCCACTGGAAACCATCAAGTGGAGCGCACAATAGCCAGTGCTCTTTCACACACGTCTCACAATCAGGTGTGGCGTTTGCGGTCTGACCCTCAACCCATCCCAAGTTTCAGGCGCAGCTGGACCCCGACCATCGACCCCAAAAAGCCAAACAGCAGCCAGAGCCAACCGTGCAATGAGCCAGATACCAGCCCCCCAAGATAGGCTCCAATGTTGCAACCATAGGCGAGCCTTGCCCCATATCCCATCAACAAACCACCGGCGATCGCCGTCAAGACGTCGCGGCGGGTAAGCTTCCAGAGCGGCGCATATTTTCCAGCCAGTGCGGCTGCGGCCATCGCCCCGAAAATGATCCCGAAATTCATGACCGATGTTGTGTCTCTCAAGACACTGTTTTCAAGCGCACCTTTCTGCCAGGTCCAATATGGCCAGGTTTCCACTGGGATCCCGACGAAATGAAATGCTTTCGCGCCCCAAAGGGCAAACGCTGACGTGATGCCCCAAGGGCGGCCAACCACGATAAATGTTGCAATGCCGACAACCGCCAACATGACCGCACCGAACATCGGAGACCATGGGCCTTGCAGAACGGATTCTGTTTTGCGTACAGGCGCGATATCGCCGTGGGCACGCCGCTCCAGCCAGACGGTCAGAAGTGCAATAAACCCGAGCACCAAAGCGGTCAGCAAGAATGCCCCTTGCGGACCAAACTCGCGGATCAGCGAAACCGGCTGCAATTTTGGCAATTGCCCCCACAAATGAAGATGCGCCGTCGCAAACACGGACCCGAGAATGAAAGCGGCCAACGTGATCATCATCCGCGTGGACCCACCGCCAGCGGTAAAGAGTGTCCCCGACCCGCAGCCACCACCAAGCTGCATACCTGCGCCAAACATGAAGGCTCCGATGGCAGCAGCGACGCCAAACGGAAAGACGAAACCGCCCGCAGGCCATCCAAGGGTATCGCCCCATGCGATCAGCGGAAAAGATACAGCGCTTGTCAGCAGGATGAGGACGAACTGCGCCCGCAAACCGCCGCCCCGTTTCTCCGTCACAATGCGCCGCCAGGCGGCAGTAAACCCGAAGCTCGCATGATACAGCGAAATGCCGGCAAGCCCGCCAATCAGGACAGCCATGCCCTGGCGGGGGCCCGCAGCTGCATATGCGCCGATCGATATCAGCCCGATGATGCCAAACGCGATGACTGCAATCGCAGTTTGAGGACTTTTCAGTGACACGGCCATAGTCGCTATCTCTTCAAACTTAAGGACACTCGGTCAAAACCAAGCACACACTCACTATCTCCCAAAAACGCGCAAGGAAAGCCCCGCCGTGGCAACACGCCGCCAACACCATTTTGTGTTTTGCAGTTCAGGACACAGCTGCGGATCTTGGGTTCAATAGCGGTCAACCTCGTTGAGGCTCAGTGCTGCCACGTTTTCTTGCAAACGTCAGCGCGTACAACGGAACAGCAACAAAGGCTCAGCATGCGTCTTAGCGATCAATTCGGATACGATCTCACCTTGACCAGCCCTGCAGCCGCAGAAGCATGGGACAAGACGGTTCTGGCGTTTCTGGCCCATGGCAAGACAACGCCCGCCCACTTGGAAACCTGCTTGACCGAAGAGCCCAATTTTGCTCTCGGCCATGCGACACGCGGACTGTTTTGTCTCCTGCTTGGTCGCAAGGAATTGGTTGAGACTGCGCGCGAATGTATGTCAATTGCCCGATCGTCTGCTGCAAATAGTTCCATAACCGAGCGTGAAACCGCGGTGATTGAAGCGTTGGCTGCCTGGCTCAACGGATTCCCGAGCCGGTCTGCAGATCTCCTGGATGCCGCCCTTTCGAAGGCACCACTCGATGCGCTGCTCTTGAAACTCGTGCATGCAATCCGGTTTGTGCTTGGCGATGCCACCGGTATGCGGTCCTCAATAGACGGCGTTTTTGATGCCTATGACCCGCAAAATCCGGCATATGGCTACGTTCTTGGATGCCGCGCCTTTTCGCTTGAAGAAACGGGCGAATACCGGCTCGCTGAAGCTGCCGGCCGGCTCGGTCTTGAACACGCCCGAGACGATGCATGGGGACTTCACGCTGTCGCGCATGTTCATGACATGACAGGCCGCACCGAAGAGGGCGCCGGCTGGCTCGAAAACCATCCGGACGGCTGGGCGCATTGCAACAACTTCGGCTATCACGTTTGGTGGCATCTGGCGCTCATGTATCTCGATCAGGGTCAGGCCGAGAAAGCCATGATGCTGTATGACCGCGACATTCGCAAAGACAAGACCGACGACTATCGCGACATTTCGAACGCCGCTTCGCTGCTGGTGCGCCTTGAGCTGGAGGGGATCGACATCGGCAGCCGATGGGATGAGCTTGCGCTGATTTCGGACAAACGCGCGGAAGATGGCTGCAACGTTTTTGCGGACTTACATTACTTGATGGCCCTGTTGAACGGGGGCCGCCGCATGGGCGCCGACCGGCTCATCACTGGTCTCAAGCAGCGCGCAGACCAGGAAACTGACATCGGGCACGTGTCATCTGAAGCTGGTCTACCCGCTGGGCTCGGCCTAGAACAATACCGAAAAGGCAACTACGCCTCAGCGTTTACACTGCTCACATCCGCCAGAAGCAACATGCCCCGTATTGGCGGGTCGCACGCCCAGCGCGATGTTTTTGAGCGGATCACCATTGATGCCGCCTTGCGTGCCGGATTGTCTGTAGAAGCAGAGACCCTTATCAAGGACCGCTCCCGCAAACGCGGAGCGCTCGACCGGTTCGCGGAACAACGCCTTGAAACTTGCCAGAAAATGCGGCGCGCAGAAAAGGTGATGCAGGCCGACAGTCTGCGTGCAACGAACAGCTACTGACGGTTCGCCGGTGATCCGGCGGACGTTTTCATTTACACTTGCCATGTGACAAACGTGACTTCCCAGCCTCATACCAAACGCCCCCGGGACCCGCGGCTCGACTTTTTCCGCGGAATCGGGATGTTCATCATCTATATTGCCCACGTTCCCTGGAATTGGTGGACGCTTTGGATTCCGGCAAGATTCGGCTTTTCCGATGCGACCGAAATGTTCGTATTCTGCTCGGGGATGGCATCGGCTCTCGCGTTCGGCAAGATCTTCGATCTGCACGGGCTGGGGATTGGCGCTGCCCGCATTCTGCACAGGATGTGGCAAGTCTACTGGGCGCATATCGGTCAGCTGCTGGTAATTGCTGTTGGCTTGGTGATGGTGCACGAAAGCGGCTATTTACAGAGCTGCTGCGACCTCACTCAGGACTATGTTGTTTCCTTGAACCTGTGGCATCTGTTTAACAACACAGCCGTCGCATTGCCCGGCATCATGACACTGACGTGGGTGCCGAACTACTTCGATATCCTGCCCATGTATATCGTGATCCTGGCGCTTATCCCGGTGATCATGCTGGCATCGCGGATTTCGGTGAAGGCCGCATTTGCAGTTTCGATCAGTCTTTGGCTGGCGTCGCAGTTCGACCTCTTGAGTCTGCCGGCGGAGCCTTGGTCTGAACGGGAATGGTTCTTCAACCCATTTGCCTGGCAACTTCTGTTCTTCACCGGCTTTGCCTTCATGCGCGGCTGGATACCGGCCCCTCCAGTGAATGCAAAGCTGCTGATCCTCTGCACGGTGATCGTACTGGCAACAGTGCCCTTCGCGTACTTCCGCGTATATGGCGAAGCGCACCTTAACTGGGTGTGGGCGCGGGAAGTCCGTGAATTCATCAAGCCGCTCTGGATCAAGACTGAGTTCGGCGTGCTGCGGTATATCCATTTCCTGGCACTTGCCTATCTCGCCTGGGCGGCGGCCGGCGAACATGGCAAATACCTTTTGGGTCACGGCAAGCTTTGGGGCGGATTCGTGCGAGTCGTTCAAAAGGTCGGCCAGCAGTCTCTTGCGGTCTTCATGGCAAGCCTCGTTGTGGCGCAAGCAGCTGCGATCCTACGCGACATGGTCTGGGGCCGGGGCGAATGGATCCCCCAGATCCTTTCCAATCTCCTTGGATTTGCGGCTCTCATCGCCGTTGCCTATGTGGTGTCCTGGTACAAGAGCGAACCCTGGCGCAAGCCTCCAGGAAAGGCGACACTTCAGCCGGAGTTTACGCGCCAACCAAGTAAGCCATCCGCAGCCGCTGACGGATCTCATACAGCAAAGGACGCTGACAAGCTGCTCAACTAATAAGAAAAACCCGGAAGCAAGCTCCCGGGTTTTCTTGATCAGTACGTGACGTCCAGCAGGCCTCAGTTCAACGAGACCATTTCGAGTTCCTGCTCAAAGGCATTGGCAAGTGCCGCAGCGCGGCTGTCAGCCAAGAGGATCGGCGTTCCATCTGCATTGAGGAGCGCATAGAGCGTCAAGTCATCCTCTAGTGGCGGAACGTCCGGGAACATTTCTTTCAAGTCACCGGCTTTCACACACTTGATGTAAGCCACATTGCCAGTACCGAGTTCGCTCAGTTCGTCGACCGTCATGACTTCGGCGATGTCGTTGTCGTCAGCCCAGAAGGGTGAATTCGTGTTGTGCATCAGTGTTTCTCCATTTTGGTTATGCAGCGAGGGTCATTCACCGCTGGAGATTTCTATTTTTCTTATGACACGTTCCGGCTCCGGTCGTGCCAAGTCGATGGACAGCAAGCCATCTTTCAAGTCCGCACCGAGTATTTCGATCCCCTCGGCGAGAACAAATGCCCGTTGAAACTGACGGGCCGCGATACCGCGATGGAGATATTGACGGGTCTTATCGTCAATCTGCCGGCCACGGATTACGAGCTGGCTTTCTTCCACCGAGACATCAAGCTGATCACGGGTAAATCCGGCCACAGCCAACGTAATTCTAATTACATCGCCCTGACTGTCGGTTTTCGGCAACCGTTCAATGTTGTAGGGCGGATAGCCGTCATTTGCGGCCTTAGACACACGATCAAGCACACGCTCGATATCATCAAACCCGAGCATAAACGGGCTGGAAAACGCTGACATGCGCGACATCCTCAAAGTCCTTGTCGAAGCGACCTTGCATCCGGACCCTTTTCGTAAGGCACCCGGACAGGAGCGTCTTGCTCCCTTCATTATTAAATATGGAGATATGTTAAAATTGATTCAAGGACACTGCCGAATTCGGCTGTTTTTGCTTTGTTTTCCAATGGCCGTACACAAGCTGGCTGCAACGTCAATTGGCTAAGAGGTCAGGGCGGTTAGTGACCGTTATTGCAAATACCGCCTCTCAAGTATGTGGGGAGCGGCTCGCTTTTTACCAAGGCCGGCTCTGGCCTTCGCCGCCCGACATCATATCAACAACACGAACCCTTGTTCTGATTTCCCTTTTTCGCCTTTCCTCCATGGGCTATCACTTCCTCCGCATTTGTTTTTCCTCTTAGTGATAGTCAGTTCTCATGAACCGGAACGAATTCGACGCTTACTGCAAAACACTTCCCGCAACCACGAACGTAATCCAGTGGGGCAATGCGTCCGTTTGGAAAGTTGGCGGCAAGATATTCGCCATTTGCTCCGGCTGGGGCGAAGGTACACACGAGAAATTCAGCTTCAAGTGTTCGGACATTTCCTACTCACTGCTGATACAGCAGGATGGCATCATTCCCGCTCCGTATCTTGCGCGGGCCAAGTGGGTTCAGCGGGAAGACGACAGCAGTATTTCGGACGATGATCTGAAAGCATACATTTCGGCAGCCCACGAAATCGTTGCGGGTAAGCTTTCCAAAAAACTCCAGAAAGATCTTGGCCTTGCAGATTGATGCCACAGCAAAGTGGCGGTCCTTGGGCCTTCTGATGGTTGCTGAGATTGCAGCTATGAGCCTTTGGTTCATGTCTGCAGCCATCTTGCCGGATTTGACTCGCGAATACCCGATTTCCGAGTTCCGGCAGGCCGCTTTATCCAGCGCGGTGCAGATCGGCTTTGTTGTCGGGGCGCTGGCCTCGGCCCTTTTGGGACTTGCCGACCGCATTGATCCCCGCCGGTTTTTTGCGTTCTGCGCGATTACCGCCGCTCTTTTTAATGCCAGCCTTCTTGTCTCCGAACCCGGTGGAGTTGTTTCCATCTTGGCCCGATTTGCGACAGGAGCTTTGCTCGCAGGTGTTTATCCCGTGGGTATGAAAATCGCTGTCGGCTGGGGTCAAAAGGACCGCGGATTTCTGGTGGGCACCCTCGTCGGCGCCCTCACCTTCGGATCTGCAGCACCGCACCTCTTGGCGCTCCTTGGGGGAACCGACTGGCGCTGGAGCCTGACGGTTGCCTCGATCGCTTCGGCATCAGGCGGGTTATTGTGCCTTGCGACCACGCTTGGGCCGTTTCATGGCACAGCCCCGAAGATGGACATCAAGGCTGTGTTTTCTGCCTGGACGAACCGCAAGATCCGGTACGCTTACCTCGGCTATCTCGGTCACATGTGGGAGCTCTACGCGATGTGGGCCTGGATTGGGATCGCGCTGACCGTTTCCTTTTCTGCTCATATGGCAGACGAGGATGCGGTTTCGCTTGCGCGTTTGATCGCTTTTCTTGCGATCGCAGCGGGCGGTGTCGCCTGCATTGCCGCCGGTGTTCTTGCAGACAAGGTCGGAAAGGCCAATATCGCGATCCTTGCGATGGCAATCAGCGGTACGGCTGCCCTTTTGAGCGCCATCACATTTGGCGGCCCGGTCTGGCTGACAATCTTCTGCGTCTTGATCTGGGGCGCGGCCATTTTGCCCGATTCCGCCCAGTTCTCGGCCCTCGTCGCGGATTTTGCACCTGCCGAACAGGCTGGAAGCCTGATGACCTTCCAGACCGCACTTGGCTTTGCGTTGACCTTCCTGACTGTCCAGGTCACGCCCATGCTTGCAAACGGTATTGGTTGGCCCGCAGTTTTTGGGATCATGGCAATCGGACCGGCGATTGGCATTGCCGGTATGCTGAGACTGAAACGGCTCGCACCGGAAAGTTAAGCCTTTCCTCACAACACGGCCTGTGCCGCGTCTCTCACTTCGTAGGCAACAGACGGAGTGTAACGCATGGACACGACAGGTGGACGGGGCATCGACGTTTCCCATTACCAAGGGACGGTCAATTGGGCAGGTGTTGCTGCGAACGGAACTGAGTTTGCCATGATCAAGGCCAGTGAAGGAGAGAGTTCACCGGATCCGATGTTCTTGTCGAATTGGGCCGGGTGTAAAAACAACAGCGTAAAGTGCGGCGCTTACCACTACTTCCTTCCGACAGACTGTTTCTTGAAACAGGCAGACCTTTTGATCCAGCAGTTGAGATCCGCGGGCTATGATCCAACCGCCGATTTGCCGCCGGCGATAGACTGTGAGGATATGGAAGGCGTGTCTGCTTCCACATACGTCTATGCGTTGAAAGAGCTTCTCCAAAGCCTAAAAACACAACTGAAATGTACCCCGATGATCTATGTCTCCCCGGCATTTTGGCAGGGGTTGGGCAGTCCCGACTTCTCCATTTATCCGTTGTGGGTCGCAAACTACACAACGGCGAGTGCGCCCGAGATTCCCTCCCCTTGGAAAACCTATGCCATCTGGCAGTACTCGGACGACGGCACGGTGGGTGGCATTGCAGGGGATGTCGATCTCGATCTCAGCAATCCAGCGGCTGGTGTTTCACCGGAACCAAAACTGAATTGGTTCTAGAGACCTGATTGGAACCGTCAGCCGTCCGGCATTTGAAGATCGAACTCTTGATACCCAAAATCCTGACCGTTTATACGCAAGCTCACGGCCTGTGTGCCGCCGTAGTAGGTCCGTGTCGTGATCGGCCGGATCGGATGAAAACGGGAAAGCCGGTGAACTGTGCCGGGTTCCAATGTGGCTTTCGTCCATTTGAATACTTTCGGCGCCAGTTTGCCGTTGGCCTTTCGAAAGTGCAGCACGTAATCAATAATCAGATCCTGAGACCTCATTGCTGTCGATTTCAACGCAGCCGAAAAGGACAATGAACTGCCGAAGCGGACCTTCTCAGTTTCAATGCTCAAATCTGCGAGATGAATTTCTGGCGCGTTGAGACCAAAAGCGCGCAAGGCCGGTTCATAGCCGCTTTTGATCAAAGACCGGCAGGCATGCCGAACTAACTTCTCCCGCTGCGGCGTTGCATCTTTGAGCCAGTTAGCCGCGATGTCGCTCACCAATGCCGGATGATCCTTTGCAATGTCATTCATATGGTTAGCGACAGACCGGCGCACATACTCTTCCGGGTCGTCTTTCAAGGCCTCCAGCAACGGCAAGGTCGGTGTTGGATCCTCGATCAACTGATTGAGGCGCATGCCCCAGGGCAACCGCGGACGTGTGCCTTCAGAGACCAGACGCCTGACATGCACGTTGGAATCCTCTGTCCAAGGTGACATGATGGAGAGCGCTCTTTCCTGGTCTTTTGCCAGAAAGGGCCGGACATCGAATTCGGCCGTCGCCCGTTTGGTCATTTCCTTCATAAGATCGAACGAAGCCTCAAAGTCATTCAGGCCGGTGTCAGAAACAATCATACCCAGCGGCATCATGCCCCAGCCGCAGATCCCGTTCTCGTTGCTGTCCCGATCGACCACGACCTCCGGATCGGAATGAAGTATGGAGCGCAAAATCGAAAACCGGCCCTCGAGCGCGTCAGGCAAATGCTTCGTGGTGACATCCGCAATGAGCCGGGCTCTTTGCTTCAGTTCAAGCTGCTGCAATTGGCCCAGGATTTCCTTTTCAAAGGCCGTTTTTTGAAACCCGTCGATCGTCCGGTCAAGATGGCTGGCCAGACACTGAACAAACTCCGGTGAGATTTTGTTTTTGAAGGGTTCCAAGTGCAGCTCCTGTTCTTCTGAAGAGCCTACATCGCATGATGGCTGTGGTTGTTCCAGCCGACACTCTAGGGCTCCTGACAAGTACCGTCAGGAGTGCACTTTTCTGGTTCATTTGCCGCCAGATGGTGATCGCTCAAAGCTTTCAGCCCGCACGCGCCGTTATCCTTACCATCATCCATTTACACAATAACAATTCCGGTCTGGCTCACTTATGTTTGGTAACAAAGCAGCAGGTTGCGCAAACTGAACCAAGTGAACACCTTCAACAATCGAGATGGCGTTTATCTCACGCCAAGCACAGAACAATGTCGGCCAATTTTGAATTTTTGCCAGTCCCAATCCTGAAGGCCGCGTTCTTGGCTTTGTCAGTTTTGATCACCTCGGTTTCGGTGACCGGAATAGCGCAAGCCGACCCCATTACAATCTTCACGACCGAGCTGGACGGACACCACCAACCGGATGCGCGTGGCCGGTATGATCAGATTGTTTTGTCCGCCGCCCGGCAGCAAAACCTGCAAGTCGACTTCCGCTTCATGCCGCCGGCCCGCGCAATCCTCCAGTTCTCCAAATGTGAAGACTGCTGCGTCAGTCCTTGCAATCAAGACCCCGAGATCAGCCATTGCCCCGGCGCAACACTTTCGGATGTGTGGGACAAAGTGGAGCTTCACGCCTTTTCACTCAGACCTGACGCTCCAGATCTCGCAATCGCCAATCTCAAAACTCTTGATGTCGGGGCTATTCAGGGAATGCCACTGGGGACCAGGGTCGAAACCAACCTGACTGATATTCGGCGAGTCGACACACCCCGCGCAGCGCTCAACATGCTGACACTTGGCAGACTTGATGTGTTTTTGGGGTGGATACCTGAAACACTTGTCTACTTTAGGGTCAACGACATACCGGTGCCGAACTACGACGCAAAGAACCCTTTGAAGAGCGTCCCGATCGGTATTGCCTGTAAGGGATCGCAATCCCTTCGGCTCATTGACGCCGTCAACTCCTATCTGCGCCAGGCGCCGCAGACCTCCGGGACCGAACCAATCAGTTCCTCAAATCCGGACGGGTAGAAAACCTGACACTTCTTTGTCGCGCTATACTGCAGGAACCGCGACAGCAGCGGAGTGCCAAATAAAAAACCACCCCGATTGCTCGGGGTGGTTTACTCGAGGCAGGCCGACCCTCGTATTGCCGCCCGCCTCAAAAGTCGTTCGATTTAGTCGATCCGTTTGCCGGTCTCAGCGTCAAAGAAATGAACATCCTCCGGAGCCGCCGCGAGATACATGGTCTCGCCCGGTTCATGATGCGCATGGCTGGAGACGCGGATCACGATTTCCGGTCCGCCATCTTCGAAGCTCGCATAGACATAGCTTTCGGCGCCAACAGGCTCCAACACGTTCACCTTGACTTCAAGTCCGATGCCGTCACCGGAATACGGACCTTCCACAACGGTGAGATGCTCCGGACGGATACCGATCTTGTAGCCGTCCTTGCCCTTGGTGTTCGCGCCCGAAAGACCGGAACCCGTTTTCAAGGCCAAACCTGATCCGTTTGCTGCAACGTCCAAGAGGTTCATCGCAGGTGAACCAATGAAGCTCGCCACAAATGTGGACGCAGGCTTGTCATAAACGTCGATCGGAGCTCCGATCTGTTCGATGTTGCCGCCGTTCAAAACCACTAGCCGATCCGCCAAAGTCATGGCTTCGAGCTGGTCGTGGGTCACATAAACGCTGGTTGTGCCGAGCGACCGCTGCAGACGCTTGATTTCAACGCGCATCTGGACACGCAACTTGGCGTCCAGATTGGAAAGCGGCTCGTCAAACAGGAAAGCGGCCGGTTCGCGGACAATCGCCCGGCCCATGGCCACGCGCTGACGCTGACCGCCGGACAGAGCCCGCGGCTTGCGATCCAGATAGTCGCCGATCTCAAGGATCCGTGCGGCTTCCTTTACCCGGCGGTCGATTTCCGCCTTGTCCATACCCCGGTTCTTCAGGCCGTAGGCAAGGTTGTTGTAGACCGACATGTGCGGATAGAGCGCATAGTTCTGGAACACCATGGCAATGTCACGGTCGGCCGGATCGACATTGTTGACCAGCCGATCGCCGATCTTGATCTCACCGGTGGTAATGTCCTCAAGACCGGCAACCATGCGCAACAAGGTGGACTTGCCGCAGCCGGACGGTCCGACAAGCACGATGAACTCGCCATCGGCGATGTTGATGGAAACGCCCTTAACCGCTTCCACATTGCCCGCATAGACCTTGCGGACAGTGTCGAGAGTAATCGTTGACATTCAAAACCTCACTTATCGCTCTCGACGAGCCCTTTGACGAACCAGCTCTGGAAGATCACCACGATGAGAACGGGCGGCACGATGGCCAGGATTGCAAGCGCCATCGCCTCATTCAGCGCCGGGATCTGTGCGCCAACCCAGACCTGCATGATCTGTTTTATGCCGCGAACCAGCGTGAACAGGGATTCCTCTGTGGTGATCAAGGTCGGCCAGAGATACTGGTTCCAGCCATATACGAACATGATGATGAAGATGGCCGCGATCATTGTTTGTGACAGCGGCACAAGGATATCCTTGAAGAACTTCCAGGGACCTGCGCCATCGATCCGGGCCGCCTCCAAAAGCTCGTCGGGGACGGACATGAAGAACTGACGGAAGAAGAAGGTGCCGGTCGCAGATGCGATCAACGGAACAATCAGGCCGGTGTACGTGTTCACCAGACCCAGCGACTGAACGATCTCGTAAGACGGCAAGATGCGCACTTCCAGAGGAAGCAGCAGCGTCGCGAAAATGATCCAGAAGCAGAAAGTTGCCATTGGAAACCGGAAATAGACGATCGCATAGGCCGCGATCATCGAAATGATGATCTTGCCGATGGCAAAGCCGAACCCAAGGATCATCGAGTTCATCAGCATGACAAACCCGTCGACTTCCTTGGTAAACCCGCCGGCACGGAACAGAACCGTCTCGTAGTTTTCCAGGAACTTGTCACCCGGAAGGAACTGGATGCCTTCCTTGTAAATGGTGATCGCGTCGTGCGTGCTGGTCATGAACGCCAAGGCAACAGGCGTTACCATGAAGAAGACACCCAAGAGCAGGATCACGTGATCCAGAATTTGAACTTTTCTCATCTCTCGCCCCTCAGGTGTAGTGAACGCGTCGTTCGATCAGCCTGAACTGAACGACGGTAAGTATGAAAACCAGCACCATCAGAATGACCGACTGCGCGGACGACCCGCCAAGGTCATTGCCCCGGAAACCATCAAGGAAGACCTTGTAGACGAGGGTTACAGGGTTGTTGCCCGGCTCCTGTTTCACAATGATGTCGACGATACCGAACGTGTCGAAGAACGCGTAGGTGATGTTGATGATCAACAGGAAGAAACCGGTCGGCGCGAGCAGCGGGAACGTGACGGTCCAGAACCGGCGGAAACTGGACCGGCAGTCAATGCTGGCAGCCTCTTGAACCGACTTGGAAATCCCTTGAAGGCCAGACAGGAAGAAGATGAAGTTGACCGGAACCTGTTTCCAGACCGCTGTTACGGTCATGGCGAAGCTCGTGTCGAAGTAGTCGACTCCGATCTGCATTTGCCAGCCGAAAAGCGCGAAAAACTCTACGATTGGTCCCACGTGTTGGTCGAACAGCATCACGCCAATCAGACCGGCAACCGGAGGCGCAACCGCGTACACCCACATCAGAAGCGTCTTATACGAGGAGCCTCCCCGCAAGACCTTGTCGGCCTTCACGGCTAGAAGCAAAGCGATACCGAGAGAGAGGAAGGTCACAAAGAAGGTAAAGACAGCCGTGAAGCGCGCCACACGGCCATAATCCGTTGAGGTTACGGTATCGACGAAGTTGTCGAAGCCGACAAATGTTGCACCGAAGCCAAAGGGATCTTCCAAATAGAAGGAAGACTGCACGGCTTCTGCGGCCGGCCAGAGGAAGAAGACTGTCACGATTACCAGCTGCGGTAAAAGCAGCATGTAGGGAACCCATCCAGTCTGAAATTGAACTTTTTTCATCACGTCACCGCAACGGAGAAAGCGGGTCTCCAGAAATCTGTCGACCCGCCATCAGCCCTAAAGAACGGGGACGCGTGTTCTGCGTCCCCGCATAGTTTCGTCAGCCTTAGTTGCTGGTGGTCTTAGCGAAACGCTCAAGAAGCTTGTTGCCGTCGGCTTCAATGTTCTTGAAGGCGTCCTCAACAGTGGTTTCACCGGCAAGGATCCGACCGTATTCGCGGTTCATGATGTCGCGGATCTGGACGTAGAAGCCCATACGGTAGCCTTTAGTCCACTCACCACCTGGGAGGGTCAGCTGCTTAATACCAACTTCAGCGGCCGGGTTGCGGTCGTAGTGACCGTCTTTCTTGGCGAGGTCGTATGCAGCATTTGTGATCGGCACATAACCGGTTTCACGGTGCCACATGTACTGGACTTCCGGTGAAGTCAGGTACTCGAAGAAGGAAGCAACACACTTGTTTTCTTCTTCCGGCTTGCCGGCCATTGCAAAGAGAGCGCCGCCGCCGATGAACGTGCCGGTGCCTGCGCCTTCAACTGCATCCCAGTAAGGCAGGTATGTCGCGGAGAACGGGAACTCAACGGTCTTCTGGATACCACCGAAGGAGCCTGAAGAGCCAAGCCACATGGCGACTTTGCCTTCGTTGAACGGTGTCTGGTTGTCGCCCCAGCCAGTGCCGTAGTAACCGAACAGACCATCGTCGAGCCAGCCTTTGACAGCTGTGAAGTGGTTTTTGATCGGCTCACCGAACACCAGTTGAGTGCCTTCAGCACCATCAAAACCGTTGTTGTTCGTTGCGAACTGCAGGTTATGGCGGGACTTGAAGTTCTCTGTGAAGATCCACGGCAGGTGAGACTGAGCGAGCGGCACGTAGCCAGCTTCTTTCAGCTTCGGAGCGATTTCCTGGAATTCTTCCCAAGTCTTCGGAGCTTCAACACCGGCTTTTTCGAGAGCTTCTTCGTTCACGTACAGGATCGGCGTGGACGAGTTGAACGGCATGCCGATCATCTTGCCTTCGCTGTCTGCGTAAAAGTTGCGGACGCCTTCGATGTAGTCTTCGCTGTTGAACTCAACACCAGCGTTTTCCAGGATGTCCTGTGCCGGAACGACAGCACCCTTAGCGCCGATGATCGTTGCTGCACCAGCGTCGAACACCTGCAGGATGTTCGGCTGCTCACCTGCGCGGAACGCGGCGATACCGGAGGTCAAGGTCTCTTCATAAGTGCCCTTGAAGACCGGAGTGATCTGACAAGCATCCTGAGAAGCGTTGTAGTTTTCACCGATTTGGTTGACCACTTCACCGAGATGGCCGCCATGGGCAAACCACCAGGAGATTTCGGTCGCCGCGTAGGACGCGGAAGAGGTACCCAGAAGGGCCGCAGCAGCTACGAGGCTGGCGACTGTCTTACGGTAAGCCATATTGTTTGCTCCCATCTAGCAGGGCTGACCGCCCTGATTAGCAGTTGGTTTGTCATGGCGCTGACGGCTTCTTCAACGCCAAAAGGATAACGCCTGCGTTTCGTATTGTTTTCATATGAACGTTATATGACGCTCATATGAACATTAAACGACGGCTTGAGACCTGCTGCAAGAGGGAAGTGCTCAGAAACGGCAATTCTTGCGACGCCTAAGCTTTCGATTGTATTGCACCAAAACCACGCCTCATGGTGTAGTAATGGAAAGCGGCGCCTCGCCGCAGAGGTCTCGCCGTTTAAAACCGTCAGATTTTCTGTGCAGATATAGGGAGTTATAAGTAGGCTGCCGAAGGCCTTGATTAGGGGCGTCGAAACAGTTGCGATCTCAACAACCCGATGCTGAGCGGCCATGCTACTTATGCAGGGACTGCTGATTTATTTGCTGGCAAACTACTGAATCAACCGACATCACAAAGAGACTGATTTCAATCGCTACCAGAAGATCAGATGAACTGAAGTGCAATCGCTGCAACCACGATATACCGAACCGTTTTCGCAATCGCCACCAACAAAAAGAACCGCCACAGGGGCTCCCTGAACACACCAGCGACGAGCGTCACGGGGTCTCCAACGAGCGGTGCCCAACTGATCAACAAACTCCAGTAGCCATACTTCTCATACCAGTGCTGCGCTTTGATATACCATTTCGACGCCTTGCCGGAATGCTCTGCGGGACGGGCAAACCGGATCAGCCCCAGACCGATGGCCCAATTCACAACCGATCCAAGGGTGTTACCAACACTGGCAACTGCAATCAGAGCCACCAGGTCTTCCGGGTAGGCCGTAACCAGATAGACGAGCCCCAACTCTGATTGAGCGGGAAAAAACGTTGCAGCAAGAAAGGAAGATAGGAACAGCGCAATCATCGTGCGCCGCGATATAAGCTACTTCGCTTCAGAAGCAACCGTTCAACAAGGTCAAGTAGTATCATATGGAAGAGAAGATGGTGGAGCCTAGGGGAATCGAACCCCTGACCTCTTCGCTGCCAGCGAAGCGCTCTCCCAGCTGAGCTAAGGCCCCATTTATGTCCGGAAACGTTGGGATCGCTCCGGCTGATGGAGGCGGAACATAGTCGCCCCTCCTGGTAAGATCAAGCGGAAATTTGAATGATTTCAGCCTGCCCTTGTGGAAAAGGCCGGGAGCGCAAAAAACACTGCCCGGCCAGTCACTTAACGATCAGTATCGTCGTCTACTTCAACCCGGATACCCGGAACAGCTTCCTCGTCTTCATCGTCTTCGTCGATAAAGACGTCATCATCGGCGCTGTCGTCGTCTTCGAGTTCAACATCATCGCCGTCGATGTCCGGCACATCATCATCGCCGCCTTCGGCTTCTGCGTCGGCTTCTTCCAGCGTTACGATTTCCGGAGCCGCTGCATCGTCTTCGTCTTCATCGTCTTCCGGCTTTTCTTCAACCTTGGCGGCTTTCGCCGCACGAGAGGTCATCACAGCCTCGAAGATCGTCCCGCATTTCGGGCAGGTAATCGGATCGCGGTTGAGATCATAATATTTGGCGCCGCAGCCCGGGCACAGCCGCTTTGTGCCAAGTTCAGGTTTTGCCACTGTGCTCACCCTTCATAGCTTGGATGGTCGATTTGGAAATTTGAGTTCGCCGCCCTTAGCGCTAACTCAGGGCCGATGTCAAAGCCAAATCGCCGTTTTTTTCTTTTCAGTTCCACTTTTCTGCACGATGCGTGGCAAATTTCAAGCAGGCTCACCGCATCCATACACATAAAGGATTGTTATCCGGCGCTAATGGATGACGCCGCCGCCCTTGCGTGATAGGACGTGGCACCTTTTGACAACCTAGCAAGCTTGCGGACAAACATAATGTCACACACTTCCGCACCTGTTCCGCTCACTTCAGCGGCAGGCAGCCCGCTGAAAGGCGCCATTCGCGTGCCTGGCGACAAATCCATCTCTCACCGGTCCTTGATGTTTGGCGCCCTTGCCGTTGGCCGCACCACTGTTCAAGGCCTTTTGGAATCTGAAGACGTTCTTGCGACAGCCGATGCCATGCGGGCCGTCGGTGCCAAGATCGAAAAACAGGACGACGGCTCCTACACCGTCGACGGGATCGGCCTCGGCAGCCTTTTGGAGCCAGAAGGCGTTATTGATTTCGGCAACGCCGGAACCGGCGTGCGCCTGACGATGGGCATTTTCGGCAGCCACAACATTACAGCGACCTTTGTCGGCGATGCGTCTCTTTCCAAACGTCCGATGGGCCGTGTTCTTGATCCTCTGCGTGAGATGGGAACCAACGTGATTGCCCGCGATGGCGATCGCCTTCCAGCGTCGATCCGTGGTGCGGAACAAGCTCTTCCAATTACATACCGCGTTCCGATGCCTTCAGCTCAGGTGAAATCCGCTGTTCTTTTGGCCGGCCTCAATGCTCCGGGTGTCACGACGGTCATCGAACCGATTGCAACGCGGGATCACACGGAAAAAATGCTGAAGGGCTTCGGCGCAGACATTTCCGTGTCTGCGAATGAAGCCGGAGAGCGGGTGATCAAACTCACCGGTCAGCCGGAACTGAAGCCACAGGACATCGATGTTCCGGCCGATCCGTCATCTGCCGCTTTCCCGATTGTTGCCGCTTTGATCGTACCGGGTTCTGATGTCACGATCGAGAATGTCATGCTGAATGAGCACCGCACCGGCATCATCACGACGCTTATCGAGATGGGCGGTGACATCGAACTCCTCAACAAACGCAGCGCTGGCGGCGAAGAAGTAGCCGATATCCGCGTAAAGCATAGCAAGCTGAAGGGGATCACAGTTCCGGCCAAACGCGCACCGTCCATGATCGATGAGTACCCGGTTTTGGCAATTGCCGCTGCGTTTGCTGAAGGCGACACCTTCATGCCGGGTCTTGAGGAGCTGCGTGTAAAGGAATCCGACCGGCTTGCAGCTGTTGCCCGTGGCTTGGAGGCCAACGGCATACCTTGCGTTGAAACCGAAGACACTTTGACTGTCACTGGTGGTGCAGCCGATATCGGCGGCGGTACAGTTGTAACCCATCTAGACCACCGGATCGCCATGTCATTCCTGATCCTCGGTATTGCAGCACATAAACCTGTGACGGTGGATGACGGCGCGGTGATTGCGACCAGTTTCCCGACCTTCACGTCGTTGTTTGAAGAGCTTGGCGCAAAGATCTCTGCAAACTCGAGTGAGGCCGCATGATTATTGCAATCGACGGTCCGGCCGCCTCAGGAAAGGGCACGCTTGCACGGCGGCTCGCCGAACATTTCGAGCTGCGCCATCTGGATACGGGCCTGACGTACCGGGCCGTGGCTGCTGCACTCTTGGCGAAGGGGTTGCCGCTTGGGGATGAGAGTGTTGCGATTGAAATCGCGCAACATCTCGATCTTGCTCAGATGGACAAGTCGGTCCTGTCCGCTCATGAGATCGGCGAGGCAGCATCCCGGATCGCAGTTCTGGGTGGTCTGCGCGAGGAGCTGGTCGACCTCCAGCGCAAGTTTGCCGAAACTCCTCCAGGTGCCGTTCTGGACGGCCGGGATATCGGTACGGTCGTCTGCCCAAATGCCACCGTAAAGCTGTTTGTGACGGCCAGCCCGGAAGCAAGGGCGCGGCGCCGGACAGACGAAATGATCTCCAAGGGCAATGAGGCGAATTACACTTCAGTCCTGGACGATCTGAAGCGCCGCGACGAACGGGACAGCCAAAGAACCGTGGCTCCGATGAAACAAGCGGACGATGCGGTCTTGCTTGATACGACGGAAATGGATATAGAGGCAGCGTTCCAGGCGGCTGTGGACATCGTTTCCAAAGCTGCATAGGCATCAAACGATGCGGGGCTCACTCCAGAGTGTGCCCCTTTTTGCGCATCTGGGCCGGGACCCGCCCTCAGGGCCCTTTGTTCAGAAATGAACACAAATTTTCGGCAGGACACGCGTGTGGCCTGTGACGAGACCGGATTTTCTGTTTCTCGCCCCGCCGGCCCGCTTGATTAAAGCGGAAGAACCAGACGAAACGTCGGTTCCGGGAGGCAGAAGCTCCGGAGTGCAACACCAACCCGCCGGCGGCGCGCCAAAAGGCGCTAGGAGTATCTATGTCTGATTTTAATCCCTCCATGGAAGACTTTGCGGCTCTTCTCGAAGAGTCCTTCGTCCAGAACGACCTTTACGAAGGTGCTGTTGTCAAAGGCACCGTCGTCGCTATCGAAAAAGACCTGGCCGTCATCGACGTTGGTCTGAAAGTTGAAGGCCGCGTGCCGCTGAAGGAATTCGGTGCCAAAGGCCGTGATGGCGAAATGAACGTCGGCGACGAAGTCGAAGTTTACCTGGAGCGTGTCGAAAACGCCCTCGGCGAAGCTGTTCTGTCGCGCGAAAAAGCGCGCCGCGAAGAGAGCTGGGTTCGCCTGGAAGTGGCTTTCGAAGCCAACGAAAAAGTCAACGGCCAGATCTTCAACCAGGTCAAGGGCGGCTTCACCGTCGATCTGGATGGCGCTGTTGCCTTCCTGCCGCGTTCGCAAGTGGACATCCGTCCAGTTCGCGACGTCACTCCGCTGATGCACACGCCGCAGCCTTTCCAGATCCTGAAAATGGATAAGCGCCGCGGCAACATTGTTGTGTCCCGCCGTGTTGTTCTGGAAGAAACCCGTGCCGAACAGCGTTCGGAACTGGTTCAGAGCCTGGAAGAAGGTCACACTGTCGAGGGTGTCGTCAAGAACATCACCGACTACGGTGCGTTCGTCGATCTCGGCGGCATCGATGGCCTGCTGCACGTCACCGACATCGCGTGGCGCCGCATCAACCATCCGTCCGAGGTTCTCACGATCGGTCAGACCGTCAAGGTTCAGATCATCCGCGTCAACCAGGAAACACACCGCATCAGCCTTGGCATGAAGCAGCTTGAGGCTGATCCGTGGGATGGCATCGAAGCCAAGTACCCGATCGAAGCCAAGTTCAATGGCCGCGTGACCAACATCACCGACTACGGTGCATTCGTCGAACTGGAGCCGGGCATCGAAGGCCTGATCCACGTTTCCGAAATGTCCTGGACCAAGAAGAACGTCCATCCGGGCAAGATCGTTTCCACTTCTCAGGAAGTCGAAGTGATGATCCTGGAAGTCGACCCGGTCAAGCGCCGCATCTCCCTGGGCCTCAAGCAGACCCTGCAGAACCCGTGGGATGCCTTCGCTGAGCAGTTCCCGATCAACACCGAAGTTGAAGGCGAAGTGAAGAACAAGACCGAATTCGGTCTCTTCATCGGCCTCGACGGCGACGTTGACGGAATGGTTCACCTGTCCGATCTGGACTGGAACCGTCCGGGCGAGCAGGTCATCGAAGAGTACAAGAAGGGCGACATGGTCAAGGCCATCGTTCTTGACGTTGACGTTGAGAAAGAGCGCATCTCTCTCGGCATCAAGCAGCTCTCCGGCGACCCGATGGAAGCCGGTGCCGCTGGCGAAATCCGCAAGAACGCAATTGTCACTTGTGAGGTCATCGAGATCAAAGACGGTGGCCTGGACGTGAAGATCGCAGACAGCGACCTGACTGCATTCGTTCGCCGCGCTGACCTTTCCCGTGACCGGGACGAGCAGCGTCCGGAGAAGTTCTCTGTCGGCGACAAGTTCGATGCACGCATCACGCAATTCGACAAGAAGACCCGCCGCGTTTCCGCCTCTATCAAGGCGCTGGAAATCGCAGAAGAGAAGGAAGCTGTCGCACAGTACGGTTCTTCCGACTCCGGCGCGTCCCTCGGCGACATCTTGGGTGCTGCTTTGAAGCAGCAGGGTGACGACTAAGTTACCTGCTACTTTTCCAGAAGCTAAAAACGCTAAAGCCCGGCAACGATGCCGGGCTTTTTGTTTTGGTTCGTCTGGTCAGCCGAAGCAACGCCTGACCAGCACAAATCATTGAACGATCGTCAGACGACCGTCCTTCTCCGCGCCGGTCTCAGGACCAACGGTTCCAGTCTTGCGAATGTGGGAGATCACTTCGTTCCGGTAAACGAGGCCGGTGTGCTCAAACGGCAGCTGACGCACGTCAAAGCTCGCAATATCGCCCGGAACATCCGCACCGATCGGCTTGCCGTTCCAGGTTTCACCGAAGGCGCCCAGAGCGATATAGGTGTTGAAAGCGACTCGGAAGGTTTTGTCCAACTGCTCATCCAACGGCTTGCCCTGGACCGTGATATCAACAGCCCGCGCATCCGCTGCCGTCGCTCCAAGTGCGATCTTGTAGCGCAGATCCTTTGAGAAATGCAGGAAGCCGCGCGACACAAAGCCCTTCATATCAACGTTTTCCGCTTCTTCAGGGCGCAGAAGACGCTTGGCATTGTTGTCGAGCATTTCCTTCAGCTGAGCCCCGGTCATGGTCGCAACATGCACCGCATCCGCATAAGGCATGACGTCATACCAGCCTCTGAAGGTCAGATCGCCCTCGGCGATGCCGGCTGACAATCCGGTTGCATTGAAGATTGCAAGATCAACCGGTCCACCAGGGAAGGCCTTGGACGCCTCAACCAGCGCGTCGTTCATGTAGTTCGCAAGTGCGACTTCACCAACATACCGGTCTGCAAAGGTCTCTTCAGAGGTCAAGCCCTTATCATCAGACACCTGACCAATGACTTCCGCCAGTTTGGCATCGAGCGCCTTGATCATCGGAGCAATATGCGCTTCCTCGAATGCTTGATCGTAGTCTTCAGGCTGTTCGAGAGAGGCAAACTTAGGATCGTCCGCCGCCACACGCTGATCGCGCTTCTTGGTCGGGTGCAAACCGACGGACGTGAACCAGCCTTTGCGCCCCTGATCTGCTGCGATCGACATGGCGACATCGCCCAGAAACTTGCCGTGGGCATTGGCCTGGGTGATCAGGACGCCGTTGACAACATTGTCGGTGTTGATGCCACTCTCGTTCAGCGTTGTGTGGGAATGACCGCCAATCAGGACCACCGGCTTGTCGGTCAGCGGACCAACGGCATCCGCAATTGCAAAGTCTCCTTCGCCGATTGTGCGGGATGTTGCAGCTTTACCGCTCTTGTGCTGATCGCCGCCATAACCGCAATGCGACAACACGACGATGACATCACACACCTCGGAGAGTGCAGGGGTCAGGTTGCGGGCGGCCTCCACCGGGCTGGCAACGGCAAGATCCGGATCGTCCGGCTGGCCAACACGGGTATCAACCGCTGTTGTCAGACCGATGAAACCCACCCGAAGGCCTTTCACTTCGGCAATGGCCGCGGCCACGTAGTCTTCGTTTCGCGCAATGTGTTTGGAGCCATGAATGTTGGCCGACAGTACCGGGAAGTCGGCATCGGTATCGATACCCAACTTCAGAAGTTCCGCACCCCGGTCAAATTCGTGATTGCCAAGGACGGCGATGTCGACACCGGCGGCGGAATTCGCCCGGTAACCCGCATCGGCAACAAACTCCTCCGGGGCCCACCCCATCAGTTCATCAAAGATCGAACCGGTGTGGTCGTCGCCGGCAGACACGAAAAGAACGATCTCGTCCTCTTTTGCCGCGCCGCGGATGTCTTTGACCATCTTCATGATTTGCGAGAACCGGTGCGTGTCTCCGCGCTTGCCGTGCATCTCTGTCAGATGATTGTGCATGTCGTTGAAGTGAAGAACCCGGAGCACGCGCCGCTCGCCGTCTTCAAGCGTGGGCATCGGAACAGGACTGCCCTCTTCGGTCACGATCGTCCGGATCGGCCCTGCAAGCGGATCGCCATTCAAAAGGAACAAGCGCTCGAACACCCCATTCGGGTTTGGCTCCGTTGGAACCATGGCGAGTTCACCAGGCCCAGCCTTTGCATGGGCACGAAAGGAAACAATGGATGGGACAAGCGCCGTGCCAGCAACGACAGCCCCTGTTTTCAAAAATGAACGGCGCGACAGCCCAGATGAAACCGGGTTCGACATAATAACCTCCTTGGCCGGATCGGCAGAATGGATTGGAAAGGACGCGTGTCCTCTTCCACGGCCAAGTGTCAGCAAAATGAATAGCCTGATAAGGATCTTTGGTGCGTCGGCGCGGTGAATTCCGGCCATCGTCACGCGATACAAAAACTGACGCAGCGTTTCCCAAGACTATCGGAAAAACAGGGCCTTACGGGCTTTTATTGGAGGCTAAGACTTCGGTGCGTCAGCCACTTCCACCGGTGTCTGCTCGAGTGTTTCTTCCATGAAGAAATAAAAGAGAATGAGACCGATCACGGCAATTCCGGCGAGAAAGCCGAACGCAACGGAGTAGCTGGTGAACTGAACCACATATTCCGCAGCGATATTGCTAAGGCTTGCTCCGATGCCGACCAGCATCGCCAACACACCCTGTGCGAGGTTAAAGCGCCCTGACCCGTTCGTGATATCTGCAAGGATTAGTAGAAAGAGAATCGCAAATATGCCGTTTGCAACACCATCCAATGCTTGGACGGCAACGAGCGCATACGCACTATCGAATTGGCTGAAGAGCAGACCACGGACTGGCAGAACAAGAAACGCTATTAGAAATAACGGCTTGCGCCCCCACACATCTGCTTTCTTGCCACAAAACAAAGCCATGACGATCATGACCAGCTGCGCCGCGATCACACACGCAGCAGTGAAAGCAATCCCATGTTCCGCATCGCTCTGCGCCGAGAGTTTTTGGCTGACAAGAGGCAACATTGCAGCGTTCGCGAAATGAAACAGAAAGATACAGGCCGCAAACACGACAAGGCGGCGATCTTCAAAAAGGCTCAGTACGCTCTCAGGTTTTGCGTCGCCAGAGACTTCCTCATCGATGCCCCCTCGTGCCAGATCATGGTCAATCGAGTGCCGGTCGATCATCAGGGAGCAGATAATCATCCCGAACGCCATGGCCGCAACGAGCCAGAAGACCCCCAGCGCTGACCATGTCAAAGCAAGAATAAGCGCCAATGCGGCGGCGATCATATTGCCCGCATGGTTCCAGGCCTGATTGGAACTCATCTGCCTGGTGAAATGCGCATGTCCGACGATGCCGAGTGTCAAAGCAGCCATCAACGGACCGAGGAAGGCTGATGCCGACCCGATCAGTATCTGCGCGACGTAAACGGCTGCTGTGTCGTTGAACGCAAGGATCGAAAGGGTACTCACGGCGATTGCGAGTGCACACCCAATCAATAGCGTCCGTTTCCAAGCCACAGAATCGATGATGGCGCCTGCCGGAGCCTGCATTGCCACTGTAGCAAGGCTGCCGGCCGCCAGGGCCACGCCGATTGCGCCTGGTGACCAATGCTGAAGTGTTAGGAGGTAGATTGCCAGATATGGACCAATCCCGCCGACAACGTCGCCCGCAAAAAAATTTACACCCAGCAGCGGACGATTCAGTTGCATCGACTTTGTCTCCAACAAGCCCTTGAACCGTAGTACACCCGCGCGCAAGATAAAAAGTAAATTCGAACTAATTATTCAGCGGCCATTCGGAGATCCACTGGGAATGTCATTTAGCTTAGCCGTATCCATTGCTGTTTTTATAGCGATTGCGATCAGACAATGGCTTCCCGAGTGGATAAAGATCTGGCAGATCATGAGCGCTGGTGCGGTTGCTGTTTTAATCACCGGGAACCTGGCGCCCACAGAAGCTTTCAATGCAATCGACTGGAATGTTATTGCGTATTTGTTCGGAGTTTTCGCGATCTCTCACGCATTGTTCGCGTCCGGGATCTCTGAGAAGGTCAGCAACAAGATCTGCACGCCTGGCAGGTCAATTCCGCTAATACTGATACCCTTCATCTTGTTTGTGACCGCCATCTCAGCGGTTCTGACCAATGATGCTGCGGCGGCAATTGGCACGCCGATCGCCATCGCGATTGCAGCACGGCTCCAGATCAAAGCCTCCCTCCCGCTGATCGCCCTGTGCGTTACAGTCACCGTCGGCAGCATGTTCTCGCCTGTCGGCAACCCACAAAATCTGCTGATAGTGGCTGATGGACACTTCGATAACCCGGTTGGAACGTTTCTGATATGGCTGGCGCCCCCAGCAATCGTTTCCCTGGCCTTCACTCTGCTCTGGTTTTGGTACCGGCTGAAGAAGGAAGAGACCGGAGAGGCACCAGAAGCTGTCACGCCTGAAGATGTGACTGTTCACCCGGCACCGGCTCTCATTTCCACAGCCTTGCTGTCGGTACTCGTCATCCTGGACAGTGTTGCCGGCGGAGCAAGCTGGTTTCCTGACCTGCCGCTGGGTTTGATCAGCCTGATCGCAGCAATCCCCTTGTTCGTTCTGTCATCACACCGTGTGCAGATCCTCAAGGAGGTTGATTGGCACACGCTGATCTTTTTCGTGGCCATGTTCATCGTGACCGGAGCTGTTTTAAAGTCCGGCGTGCTGCAGGAATGGCTGAGCCCCTGGCGCCACCAACTGGGTGATCCGCTCTTGCTCAGCTCCATTGCATTTTGGGGCAGCCAGCTTTTTTCGAATGTTCCTCTGGTCGAGATCTATCTCAATCTGCTGGAAAAACACGATGTCGCAGTGTTGATGTTGCTGTCCGGTATCTCCACACTTGCGGGCAATCTGTTCATCATTAGCGCGGCCAGCAATGTCATTATCATTCAACAGGCTGAAAAACACGGCATAAAACCATTTCAGTTCTGGCAGTTCACAGCGACGGTTTTACCGGTGACAATTGTCTCGCTCATAGTCTGTTATGGCTGGGTTGCACTGATGCGCGTATTTCTAAACGGTGAAAGTTAGCCGGGCACTGTGTGTTGCAAACACGCCTGACCTTTACTCCGGACGCCGCGATGCCTAGGTTTGATGGCAAGAGACGAGCACCTGCAGCAGACTGCGGCCTCAAAACCCACCCCAAGACAGAATTGCGATATGCCTCATGACCGAAGCCAAACAAGGCGATACGGTGCAACTTCACTACAAGGGAACTCTGGACGACGGTTCCGTTTTTGACAGTTCAGAAGGCCGCGAACCACTCGAATTCACAGTTGGCTCCGGCCAGATCATTACGGGCCTCGACCGCGAGATCCCCGGCATGAAGGTCGGTGACGAAAAAACCGTTACGATTGCAGCCGAAGATGCGTACGGGCCGCACAACCCGGATGCTCAGCAAACAGTGCCGCGGACGCAGATCCCGGAAAATGTTCCGCTAGAAATAGGGATGCAGCTGCAAGGCCAGACCGCGGACGGCCAGGTGATGAGTGTTGTCGTAGTGTCGTTTGACGACGACCAAGTTGTTCTGGATGCCAACCATCCGCTGGCTGGCAAAAACCTGACATTCGCGATTCAGCTGACAGGCATCAATTGAGAAAAGGCTGTTAATTCGCCTTATTCAACCCCTACGTATTGATCCAGTGTTTGCAATTTTGGCGCCTCGGGCCTAGGGTCCGAGCCACCTGAATGGCGATGATAGATTTGGAGTTTTTCGCGCAATGGCGATGGATGTCGATGCATTGGTTGATCGCAGGCGTTTGCGGCGGAAGGTGACATTCTGGCGGGTGGCAACATTTCTTGTCGCCGCCTTGGTTCTGGTCGGCGGCCTTGTGTATTTTGCGGGCGCTGCGAACATGTCGAAACGGTCCGCCCACATAGCGCGCATCCCGATTGAAGGCATGATCCTGGAAAACCGCAAAACTCTGGAGATGCTGGAAAAGATCGGTAAATCCGACGCTGTGAAGGGCGTGATTGTCTCAATCAACTCTCCAGGCGGCAGCACAACCGGCGGCGAAGCGATTTACAACGCTTTGCGCAAACTCTCGGAGAAGAAACCTATTGTTGCCGAAATGCGCACAATCGGAACCTCCGCCGGTTACCTAATCGCCATGTCTGCGGATCATATCGTCGCACGCTACAACACCATCACCGGCTCCATCGGTGTCCTCTTCCAGTTCGGCAACTTTGAAAAGCTGCTGGAAACGGTCGGTGTTTCCATGGAAGCGGTCAAAAGCGCTCCACTCAAAGCCGAACCTGACTTCTATTCACCCGCGACACCAGAAGCCAAAGCGATGTTGCAGGCAATGGTGACCGATTCCTACAATTGGTTTGTCGACATCCTCGCTGAGCGCCGGGACCTGGACAAATCGAAAGCCCTTGAACTTGCCGACGGCCGTGTTTTGTTGGGTCAACGAGCCCTTCAGGAGAAGCTCGTAGACGCCATTGGCGGTGAGGAAACGGCGGTATCCTGGCTCGAAACGGAAAAAGGCGTTGCCAAAGACCTTCCGGTCATCACCTGGACAACAACAGAGAGCATCGAAGAACTGCCATTTGCGTCCCGGGTCTCCCGGGAAGTCGGCAAAGGCTTCGGTTTGGCTGTCCTGGAGCCACTAAATAAGGCTAAAGGGCTGATTTCTCGGGACCTTATGCTTGACGGGCTCGTGTCGGTTTGGCAGGCTCCAGTAGCGGCAGACAAAAAACCGTAATCGAGGGGGCTCTTCATGATCAAATCAGAGCTTGTTCAGCATATTGCCGAACAAAATCCACATCTCTATCAGCGGGATGTCGAAAACATCGTCAATGCGATTCTTGATGAGATCACTGAAGCGCTGATGCGCGGAGACCGCGTTGAACTCAGAGGTTTTGGGGCCTTTTCGGTCAAAAACCGCCCTGCCCGGATCGGGCGCAATCCACGAACCGGCCAAAAGGTGGAAGTGGATGAAAAACATGTTCCGTTCTTCAAAACCGGCAAAGAAATGCGTATACGGTTGAATGATGGTGTTGACCACGGGGACGACTGAGTCCTCTCAAGGTTGCCTCATCGCCGCAATCGCGTTTTGCTCAGACCGTCAGGGAGACTGCTTTGACCCGCTTTATCAAGAACTTGATCTTGCTCGCCATCGCAGTTGTTCTCGTTCCCTTATCCGTTGCCAACCGGCACACTGTCTCCCTGGCCCTCAATCCGTTTGATCCGCAAGACCCGCGCTTGACGATCCCGGATATCCCCTTGTTCTGGATCATCTTTGCAAGCCTCGGCTGCGGCATTATCGTCGGTGGCATCGGGGCCTGGGCGAAGCAAGGCCGCTGGCGCAAGGAAGCCCGTGTCAAACGCCGCGAAGCGGACAAGTGGCACAAGGAAGCCGATCAGCTGCGCGAACTGACCACAGACGGACAGGGCAGCTCTGCGGCCGCAAGCCTGCCACGGCCGGGCAACCGCACCGCCGCATAACCGCTTTCCAATGCGGATCCTCTCCAGCAGCAACATTGACCTGTGCTTGAGCGATCGGGACGCAATCGAGATCCTGCGCCAAGGTTACCGGTCCTCTGCTCAGGTCAGCGCACCACTTACGGCAAGCATTCCCCGCCCTGACACGGAGGCCGGTCGATTGGCTGTGCAGCCTGCGTGGTCCGACTTTGCCGGACAGGGGCACATAGATCGCGGCTATGTCGGCTGTTCATTATCGCTGGCATTGCCAGAACAAATTGGTGACCCTTCCGGTCTCTACGTGTTGTTTTCCGGCAAAGGCGGGCAACCGATCGCACTTTTGGACGGGGTTCGCCTCGCCACCTGGCGCGACGCCGGTTTACATGCGCTGGCTGCAGCTTATCTTTCCCGCGAAGATGCTCATCGCCTGCTTGTGATCGGCAGCGACCCGCGCCTGCCACGCCTGATCTCCGCCTATTCAGCTGTCCGAAACATCACATCGATCCTTTTTGCAGGGACGGACAAGGAGATCCGTCGGAGGATCGCTGCGATTTCAGAGCTCTCTCACGTTTCGGCAGGCGTCACAGAAGACATTTCCAACGCTCTTGAGGGCGCAGACATTGTGTGTCTGGCGGGACCGGTGGCGGGATCTGGTGACTGGATAGATCTATCCAAGTTCGATCCTCCGGCTGGATGCCACGTAGATGCTTTGGTGTGCAATCCACCGGTCCCGGACACGCTTTGGCAAGAAGCCCGTCTCTTCACCACAAACCTGAAGTCAGCGCCGCGACACAACTGTGAATGGACGGCTGGTCTGGAAGAATTGGCGCGCGGTGAACGCGCCGGACGGCGGTATTATGGACAAAGAACACTTTTCGTTCCGTGCCCCGACACTGGGCTCGCCGATTTCGTTCTGGCTGCACACGTTTTCTTGAAGGCCTGACGTCTGGATTTCAGACAGCGGCCATCCCATTTCATCTGCTATCCGGGGGCGTCCATAAGAACAAAAAGCCGCCGCTCGCCCACATCCGCATGTGCATGGGCACCGATGTCGCACAATGTCGTTTTGCAAAGGAGCAAGACATGCTGACGACACTTGCCTATTCAGCAAGTCTACCGGCAATCACGATCGGTTTGATCGTGATCGTCGCAACAACCCACGGGCTTGTTTTCTAAGATGAAGGCGCGAAGCCGGTTCCATGAGAGCCGGCTTTTTTGCTTTCAAAATGCCGCGCTACGCAGGGGTCATCCAGCCCTGAGCTGCGCCGCCTGCATCTTTGAGCAGCGCAATCCGGCCGATACCCGGCACGTCGAAGGGCGGCCGTGTGACCGACGCACCGTGGGCTTTTGCCAATTCAAGACGTTCGTCGATGTTGTCGACGGCGATATAGGAAAACCAATGGTCGGGCAGCCCGTCGAAATCCGGGCCTCTCATCTCGAAGATTCCACCGGCCGGCTTGTCACTTAGATTAGCAATCCAATAGGTTCCGCCACCTTCCACCGGCATCTCAGAAAAGGTCCATCCAAGCGTGCTTCCATAAAAAGCTTTTGCCTTTTCAGCATCCCGGGTCATCAGTTCATTCCACCAAAACTGACCGTGTTCCCACATGTAACCCTCCTGACCACTCAACCGGAGGAGAAGACATAACAGCTTTTGATTGTCGTTGCATATGGCGATCCGAAGCCTCCGGCGTGATGATCACGGCCGGCGCCGATGGCCGTATCCCGGCAAGCTCCAACCATAGAGAATAGCTCCGCCACGCAGGAGCATCGCGACGCTCCCGGCAAGAATGGCCGCAGCCCATGGAACAACACCAACTTGGGCCAGCAGAACATAGCTGCCGGCACCTGCAAACGCGGCACTAACATAGATCTCCGGTTTAACAATCGAAGAGGGTTCTTGCGCAAGCGTGTCCCGCAAGACACCTCCGAAAGTCGCCGTTGAGACGCCCATCAAAACAGCAACCAACAGAGTGTCCCCAACGTTTAGCGCCTTTGCCGCGCCCATCACGGAATAAGCTGAAACACCAACGGCATCTGCCCAGCGCAAGGGTTTGTTGAAGCGTTCAATCCAGTGGGCGAAGAACCAGAGGACCACGCTGACAACGAGGCAGACGACAAGATAGGCTTCATTGACCACCCAGAAGACCGGCACACCCAAAAGGAGATCGCGCAACGTGCCGCCTCCAATACCGGTCAGCGTTGCGAAGAACAAAAAAGCTATGAAGTCCAGTTGCTTACGAGATGCGACAATGCCCCCGGTCACGGCGAACACGGCAACCCCTAGATAGTCAAGCAACTGCAACAGCATTCCTGCCCCCAAAAAGAAAGCCGCCCGGTCCGTGTGGAAGGGCGGCCTGCTTCAATTCATTGATCTTAGGGCGCTTTAGGCGCTTTTATCAACCGTTTCACCTGGTTCTGTGCCGACGTCTGCTTTCGGAGCCTCTTTCGGGCCGCCTTTGGAGACGCCCACCATAGCCGGGCGTAGAACGCGTTCGCCAATCACATAACCAGCCTGCACGACCTGAACGACAGTGTTGTTTGGCACCTCAGTGTTCGGCACTTCAAACATGGCCTGGTGGAAATTTGGATCGAACTTCTGCCCTTCCGGCTCCAGCTTGCGCACACCGTTTTTCTCTAGCTGGTTCAGAAGGTCCCGCTCGATCATCTCCACTCCCTCGATGAGGGAGGCGACGCCGGCATCTGCATTCTTGCGATCGTCTTCCGGCAGAGCCTCCAGCGCACGGCTAAGGTTGTCGGAAACAGTCAGCATGTCGCGGGCAAAGCCAGACACTGCGTATTGGCGCGCGTCCTTGACTTCTTTTTCAGTGCGGCGGCGGAGATTTTCCATTTCCGCCATGGTGCGAAGGGCCCGATCTTTCAGATCCGCGTTTTCCGCCATCAGAGCTTCCACCGGGTCGACCGCGCTCTCCTCAGCGGCCGTGGCAGCTTCATTGACAGCTTCAGCTTCTGGATTCAGCCCGTCCGGCTGATTTTCCGGCGACTTGTTTTCTTCACTCATTGGTGTTCCGTTTGGCTCAGACACATTTGGCGTTGCTTATACGTCCGGGGGCGGCAAAATCAAAGAGAATCGGCGGATAAGTGTCAACCTTACCCGCCGCTCTGCAAAGCTCACCTGCAGTGCCCGGCGGCAACCACAGCTATTTAAGGCCTTAAAGGGCGCTCTTGATCCAATCGGCAAGTTTGCCTTTCGGTGCAGCGCCAACCTGAGTGGCCATCGGCTCACCGCCTTTGAAGAGGATCAGCATCGGGATGGACCGGACGCCATATTTCATGGCCATGTCCTGGTTTTCATCGATGTTGAGCTTTGTGATTTTGACCTGACCGTTCATTTCTTCGGAAATTTCCTCCAAAGCCGGCGCAATCATCTTACACGGGCCACACCATTCGGCCCAAAAGTCCACAACGACCGGCTCGTCGGAATTCAAAACATCAGCTTCAAAGGAAGCATCGGTGACTTGGGTGGTAGCCATTACAACATCTCGTGGTTCGGTGGTTCACACATACCCAGTTCAGGTACGTCAGTTGGTTGGAACGTAGGTAGCCGAAGCGGCTCCGTCAAGCAGGCCGGACCTCTGGCGCCAATCCGGCAAAAGTTTCATCAAGAAGTTTGGCCGGAATCTCCATCAACGATGGCCCTGTCGTCCAAAGAAATTGGCATCGGACTGTCTTTGCCGGATAGATCTGCCGCAGCAACTCCCTGTAAACACTGAGCTGCGCCCGATACTCCAACGGCACTTGATGAAGTGTTTCCGGCGGCTTGAGATTGGTTTTGTAATCCACAATCACAACTTCGTTGCCGTCCACAATCAGGCGGTCAATCTGCCCCGACACCTCAACGTCCGTGCCATTTGCAGAACGAATCGTTCCAGCCAGGGCCACTTCCGCCCGGCCATTTTCTGAGAACACGGGCTGAAACTCTGGTTCCTTCAGGACCTGCTCAAGCTCTTTCAGCAAAGTGTCTTTGAAAGGCGCGAAGACCGGCTTCAGCGCCTGATCCAGAAATCTCTCCGCAGCCGCCATCCGTGACACTGCCGGCAAGTCAGGCAGCAACTCTAATAGCCTGTGGACCAACCGCCCCCGTTCCAACGGCCAAGAATCCGGCTGGCGCCCAGCTGCTAGGCGCGCCACAGCCGGAACCGGTTCAATACCGTCCTTGTCTTCCATGTCTTCAAACGCCTTTGACGGTTGAAGCCGGATTTTTCTAGAAACAGGTTTGACAGGTTGATGTGCCCAGTCAGGCAGTACGTGTTCGTCACCAGATGCACTCGCATCCGTTCGAGGATGGCCGGGTGACGGTGCGCTGCTCGTATCTGCGCTGGGATCTTTTTGCCAACGCCACCCGACAACATCACCCTTGGCATCGTGCAACTCTTTGGCTTGTGGCTTCAAGGCAGCAGACACGAGCGAATACCAGCAATCGTCATGTGCGCCGCGTTTCGGCTCCCAGCCGCAAACAACCAATCGGTCTTCGGCACGTGTAAGCGCGACATAAAGAAGTCGGCGGTATTCTTCTTCCTGCCCCTTCCGGAGCGTCTCTACTGCTTCGTCATGCCGGCTGATACGATCCGCCTTCGGTGGCAACCAGACAAGAGCAGGCGGTGATAAGTCGTTTCCGGGACGCGGCCTCGGCAAGAAGCTCGGATCATGGATCGCACTCACCGGCGCACCACCTGGATCAACCAGAATGACAATCCGCGCTTCCAGTCCCTTGGAGCCGTGGACCGTCATGATGCGCACCATGCCCTTGGTGTTCGTCAACTCGCGCTTGATCTCCGTCGGGGCGGCCCCCATCCAGGCGAGGAACCCTTCCAGACCGGGCGTTCCGGCCTGCTCATAGGCAATGGTCAGCGCAAGGAATTCATCGAGAACATCATCGACCTCGACACCGAGGCGGTGGCGGAACGCCTGACGCCCTCCGTCCGCCCCAAGCAGTCGGGCGTAGAACTCATAGGGAGGCACAAAGTCTGCCCGTGCGCGCCAATCCTCAAGCTGCTGGCGAACCTCCTGCCATTTTGAAGAGGCCTCGGATCGCTTGACCAGCATCTGCCAGAGCGTGCCAGGGCGAACTTTGTCATCTGTTTCGCGGGCGACTTGAAGGAGGTCCATATCGTCCAGGCCGAACAGCGGGCTTTTCAAAACAGCCGCCAGAGAAAGATCGTCTTCCGGCAGAAGAAGAAAACGCCCGAGAGCTGCGAGATCCTGAACCGCGATATGATCTGTGAGAATCAGTCTGTCTGAGCCGGCCGCCGGGATGTTGAGATTTTTCAGCTCCCGGTTCAGCGCCTCCACGAACGGGCCACGCTTACGGACCAGGATCATGACATCACCCGGCTCTGCGGTCCCGTCCAGCATCCAGCCTTTGATAGTTGACGCGATCCGCTTGGCGACCTTCAACATCGGGCTGCCTGAGCCGACGTGATCGACCGGCAACCGCCAGTCATCGGGTTCGCTCACCTCGGCCTCAGTTTCCAGCGGCCAAAGATCAACAATCCCGGGATCCAGCCGGATCGCCTCATGAACCGGGGCCACACCCTCTTGCGATAGCCCCTGATAAGCGCTGGCTTCTTTGAAAACCTCATCGACCGCCCCCAAGACATCCGGTGTCGAGCGGAACGAGAGCTGAAGGTTTACCGAATGAAACTCCTGCTCCGCGCTTTGTGCCTGCTTGGAAAAGGCCCGGCGCATTTGGTCGAAATAAGCCGGAACAGCGCCTTGAAAGGAATAGATCGACTGTTTCTCGTCCCCCACTGCAAAGAGGGTCCGAACCTTTTCACGCCCGCTGTCACCGACGAAGAACTCGGCGGCCAAAGCGTTGACCACCTCCCACTGGCGCGGGCTCGTGTCCTGTGCCTCGTCAACGAGGATATGATCCAAGCCCTGATCGAGCTTGTATTGCACCCACTGAGCCGCATCCGACTTCGCAAGCAACGTTGCCGTCTTGACCACCAGATCCTCAAAATCCAGGTAGCCCTTGGCCGTCTTCGCCCGTTCGTAATACGTGATCACAGCATCCGCGAGCCGCAAAAGCGCAGCAGTGCCCGCGTAAGTCACGACCTTCCGGCGTCCGTCCAGAAGTTCCAAAAGCCGGGTTTGTTCCGCAATCAGCGCATCGACCATGTCCGGGAACGCTTCCGTGACTTTCTTGGTCGCCAGCGATTTCCGTGCCTCCAGCTTGCCGGTCAGGAAGACCGGAAGCCAAGCCTCGCGGAACAGTCCCGGATCGGTCTGGCGGATTGCTGCAACAAGCGCCTCTGCCTTGCCCTGATCCGTTTTCGTACCCGTGTTCAGCGCTTCTGCGTAGCTGAGGCAAGTGTTCAAGTCGAAGGGACTTTCGGCGCGAAAGCGGCAATCGAAATCGGAAAGCTGCTGGGCCGGATCAATTGCAAGATCGCCCGCCAGATCCTTTAGCGCTGGTTCCAAACCGCCCGCATCGACCGTCCAGCGTCGGAACGCATCGCGGTTTTGGATAAGCTCATCCAGAGCCTTTTGCGCACCGCCGTCGCTCATCAGATCAATCACAGATGCAAGCGCCTGGCCGAACGGACTGTCCGGCTCCATCTCCGCCTTGTGCAGCACGCTGGCGCGCGCCTCCGCCATCAACTCTGCGGCGATACGGTCATCCAGAACGTTGAAGTGACCGGCGACATTGGCCTCAAGCGGGAACTGATGGAGAAGTGCTTCGCAAAAGCCGTGGATGGTCTGGATCTTAAGGCCACCCGGTGTTTCGAGTGCGCGCGCAAACAGACGCCGGGCCATCGCGATCCGGGCTGCATCCGGATGACGTCCCTCAATCTCAAAAAGCTCCTTCTCAAGATCCACATCGTCCATCGTCACCCAGGTGCCGAGGATCTTGAAGACGCGGGTCGCCATTTCAGCGGCCGCAGCCTTAGTGAAGGTCAGCGCCAGAATACGAGATGGGTCGGTGCCATCCAGCAGGAGCCGGACGACCCTGCGCGACAGGACAAAGGTCTTTCCCGATCCGGCGTTCGCACTCACCCAGGCGGACGCACGGGGGCGCGATGCAAGATCCTGACGCTGCCGGGTGAGGTCGGGGATCTGAAAGCCACTCATGCCGGGTCCTCCCCGCCAAGCGCCCATTCTTGCGCGCGTGCCAGATGGTCATAGGGACCATCGATCTGACGGCCCTGCATGACGCGGGCCCGGGAGAGATAGCCGGTCTCTTCCTTGGCATAATGGGCGATCAATTGTTCGAGACGCTGCCAGGCATCCTCGATGAGCTCCTCCAATGCCGCATCTTTCGGGTTCCGGCCGACTTCGAGCACAGCGTCAGTCCCCCCTTTCAGCTGCAGATAAAGCAGTTCACCGACCGGGTCACCAGCTGGCACATCCTTGAAACCACCGCGCTGGATCATCGCCGCTTCCAGTGGCAGCTGTGGCGACAACAGAGCATCCACCTGTTTTTGCGACGGCACCTGGCCAGTCTTGTAGTCAATGACGGAAAGAGACCCAGAACTCATCAGATCGATGCGATCGGCCCGCCCGCGCAGGCGGAAATCCAGACCGGGCAGTTTCAGCTCGACACCGCCGCCGATCTCCAGGAACCGTTTTTCGACGTGCAAAGACCTCTTGGCCTCAAACGCGACAAACCCTTCAGCAATCCGCTGGAACCGCGGCCACCAGAGCGCCCGGATTGCCGGGAACGCGTCCAGCGGTTCGAACAGCTCTTCTCCGATCTCAAGCAAAGCCGTCACCGCCGTTTCGTCAAACGGCCCGGTCCAGGTCGACAAGAACTCTGCAAGTGCATCGTGAATGAGATTGCCCTTGTCGGCGGCTCCCGGCTCCCCACCGATCGGATCGACCGGCTGCAACTCCAGCGAATGCCGGGCAAAGATCGCGTAGGGATCCCGCACAAGCCGTTCGATTTCGGTCACCGACAGCGTTTTCGGTCGCGCTCCCAATGGAGGTTTCGGGGCAGGCCGGTCTGCGGGACGCACATCGCCGGCCTGACGATCCAACAGCGCTGCGAGTTGCGAATAGCGGTTGCCCCGCGCTTCCATCCCAGCTGCGATCTCCGGTCCGGCTAAAGTGGTCAGACGCTGAAGCCATCTTGATGCAACGGTTGGAGCCCCATCAGCCCTTGCGGCACGGGAAAAAAGGACCCGCTTGGCACCCATCCCTTGTGCAAAATCATGGGCGGCCGCTCCCAGGCGCCGCTCAGGGGGTTCCAGCCCCATATCCCGTTTCATTGGCCGATTGAGCCAGGGATCGTTGCGGGTACGCTGCGGCCACGTGCCCTCGTTGAGCCCGCCGAGAATGACAAAATCGAATGCTTGCAGGCGTGCTTCCATTGGCCCGAGGATTTGCACCCGCGGATCCCCCGGCAAGCGCCGGCGCACGGCGTCCCCCGACATCAATGCCGACAGAACGGATGGCCATTCATGCGGCGGCACAGCAAGACCGCTGGCCTCTGCTTCCAACAACCCGGACCAGAACGCCGCCAGCGCTTCACCAGCCTCGGCCGCATACAGCTCATCCGCGGCGCCTGTCTCATCCGCAGAAATCGCCTGCATGACATCGACATGCGCCTGAACGAGGTGTTCCACCGGCACCGGGTCCCGATCTCCGGCCATGCTTTCCAGCGGTGCGAGCGCGCTCTGCAGTCGTGCTGCGAGGTCCGCGATCACATCCCAATCGCCCTCGTGCACCTTCTTCCAGCGCGGCGTGTGTGCATTCTCTGCCGCGGCTCTGCAGGCCTCTACAGCCATGATCAAACCACTCGTACCGGGGCGAGGCCGCTCTCCGCGGATTACTCCACGCTCCAAGGCCCGAGCTGCTGCGCGGATGTCTTTGATAGGCCGTCCCAGCCGCGCCAGCGGATGTTTCAGAAGCGCCAGAAGATCAATCGGCTCACAGCCATTGAGCGCAAGCTTTGCGGCCAGGATCGCCAGAATGGCGGGCGCGGTCTGATCGAGCGGACGGCCAGCACTGTCGTCAGCCTGGATGTTCCAGCGCGCAAGCTCCGCCGCCACGCGGCGGGTGAGCATCCGGTCCGGGGAGATCAGCGCTGCGGTCTCACCGAGTTCGATTGCCTCCCGCAAGGCAATGGCAAGGCTCAGCGCTTCGTCCGCCTCGTTGCGGGCTGTCATGAGACCGACACTGCCGAGTGCAGCCGCTCGGACTTCGATCGGGGTCGCACCCAGATAACTTGTCCAGCCGTCTGAGGTGTCCGCAGGGCGCAATGCCTCCGAAACCAGTTTCTGATGTTGGCGCTGCACATTATCAGCTTCACCAAGCTCGCAAACATCCGCCCGCGTGACGCCAAGCCGATCAAGCAGCTGTTTCAGGGAATACTGCGGATGAGAGGACAAGGGCGGAGGTGTTTTTGTCCCGCTTCCATGCCGTGTGCCGGGTACAAACCGCTTGCCAAGCGCCTCCCAGGACCGGTCATCAAGGTCCAGATCCAGCCCGGGCAGCACAATAACTCCCTGCTCCAACCCGGCCACGGCTTTCAAAAGTTCAGCCGTTGCCGGCACTGAACCGGTTACGCCTGCAACGATGACCGGACCTTTCGGCGATGTCGCGGCAATGCGTTGGGCTTCCCGCCGGATCAGCGCGGACCGGCGGGCCTTCGGGTCCATCTTGCCGAGTTCTGCCAAATGCGCCGGCCAGGCCTCCTGAACAATCTGCAGAAAGTCCAGCGTGATCTGCCAATAGCGAGCATGATCGTCCGGCACCAGCCCGGCAAGCTCGCTCCAGTCCGCCTCTTCCGTTTCCACTTCATCCATCAGGGTCAGGAGATCGCCAGCCAGCCAGGCTGCATCTGCTGTTGAAGCGGGGAGCCCAAGCGGCTCATCGGACCGCAGAGCCAGAGCTTCACGGCGCAAAGCGCCTTTCCAGGCCATAACCAGCCGGGTCATCGCCAGATGCCGGTCGATCAGTGGCATTGCCGGCGGCAGCGGTTCGAGGTCCGGACCAGAACTCAGAGATTGGATGTCCTCGTCGGCATCACCGACCGGCCGGATAATTGGCAAAAGCACCGGCTTGCCGTCAAGAGCCTTTTGGAACAGGTCTGGCAGCTGGCGTGCGGCGCGGCGCGTCGGCAGGTAGAGCGTTGCTGACGACAACAGCAATGGATCATCGAGCGGCCGAAACCCTGGAACGAGTTGCCCGTCAACAAGCTTGTCTACAAAGGTCTCAAGAAAAGATACGGCGGGCGGAACTGTAAAAAGACGGGGCTGGTCCGGCATCTCTTAGGCAGCGCTTTCGCGAACTGCATATTCGGCGGCCCGGATTGCTTCCGGCGTCCCAATATGAAGCCAGACACCTTCCATCTGGACACCAAACAACCGGCCGTTTTCGATTGCACGGTCGAACAAGATATTCATCGAGAATGGGCCATCCGGAGCGTCTTCAAACAAACGGGGATGCAAGATCGCAGCACCCGCATATGCGAATGGGGTGACACCTTTTTCCGGCCTTCGGCTGAGCGAGCCATCACGTGCCATTTCAAAATCGCCGCGGCCTGCATAAGCCACAGCCTTGACCGTTTCAGCGACCAGGAGCAATGCGTCCATGCGGCTGTCGTCCCAGGCATCGATCATATGCTCGAGATTCGGCTTGACGCCTTCGACCCAATAGCAGGTGTCCGAATTCAGCTGGAAAAAAGGATCGCTTCCGAGCAGCGGCAGCGCATTCTTGATCCCTCCACCGGTTTCCAGAAGCTGGGCGCGCTCATCTGAAATTACGATGTCCATGTCCTGCCGCCGCCGGACATGAACCTCAACCAAGTCAGCAAGGTAATGGACGTTGACCACGCATCTTTTCACGCCTGCAGCCGCCAGCCGATCCATTCCATGATCGATCAGCGCCTGACCGTTTACCTCGATCAATGGCTTTGGTGTGGTTGCGGTCAGCGGGCGCATCCGCTTGCCAAGGCCGGCGGCCAGGATCATGGCATTGGTAGGGCGAAAGCGCGTGTCTGTCATCGTCGTACTCGGTTGTCTAATCAGCTCTTCAGCGTCCGGTCAGTATCATCCAATATGTCTTTGATACCAATCTTTCAAATCGGACAATATGGGTGCCGTCATCACCCGGTCGAGGTACCCTTCCATCCTTGGCAAGTGCTCAAGATAAGCAGACTTATTGTCCCGCCTTGCAAGGCGGACGAAAATGCCGAGGATCTTGGAAATCCTCTGCGCCCCCATAACGACATAAGCCTGTTTGAACGCCTCCGGATCGACTTCTTGGCAAAGCCCCTTCCGCTTTTGGAGATAAGCATCAAAAAGAGCATTTTCCAGTTCAGGGTTGATGTCCGTTCGCGCATCCAACAGCAAGGAAGCAACATCATAAGCGACTGGTCCGATCACCGCGTCCTGAAAATCAATCAGGCCAATGCGATCAGTGCCTGATGCCCCGACCTGCCAAAGCAGGTTTGGAGAGTGAAAGTCTCTCAGGACCCAACCGCTTTGGGCCTCCGTTATTCCATCCAGTAAACTTCGCCAAAGCGCCTCAAATTCCGCTTTGGTTTGATCGCTCGCTTCAGTTCCAGTTTTCTCTGGCAGATACCAGTCCAGCAAGAGATTTGCTTCAGAGACCAGCGCGTCAGTGGAGTACGCCGGAACCTGATAGGTTTCACCGGTGTCCAGATCCACCGTTTCCGGAAACTTCCGGGCATGCATAGCCGCAAGGACATCGACGGCGGCGAAGTACCGCTCCGCGACAGGCTTGCCGTCAACGACGATCGTTTCGCTTCCGAGAAACTCAGACAGGACCAGCCCCTTGTCGAAATCCGCTCTCTTAATGGCCGGTGCGCGGAGGCCGATCTTGCGCAGTTCGCCGCCGATCGCTGCAACCGCGCGGCAGTCCTTCGCAAGGTGTGCCTTGTCCATGTAGGATCGAATATTCTCTGGCAGTGTTGCATCAGAGAAGGGCCATCGCATGAGAACCAGATGCTCTTCACCGGCCTCGATTTTCTCAAACGTCCGGAGAGAGGCATCCCCAGCCAGATGCTCGCGGCAAATCTGCCCGGTTTTTAACGCTGCCTTCAAGAACGCGCGAACCTCAAGAGTGGCGGAGATACGATTTTCCCATTCCGGATCCTCGGAATAGAACTCAACCTGGCGGGTGTCCTCATCCTCCCCATGGCGGAACTGAAGCCAGAGCGCTGACTTGGGCAAGAGGTCTTCCGCCATCTCCGGCCACTCAACCAGAGCGGCACTGTCCTCCAGGATTTCTTCCAGGCCCAGCTCCTCAAGTTCTTCCGGCTCTTCCAGCCGATACAGATCGAAATGGGCAAGTGGAAGCCTTGGCAAATCGTAAGGCTGAACCAATGTGAAGGTTGGACTCGGAACTTCCAAAGCCGGGTCGCCGGCGATATTGCGGATCAGCGCACGGCTGAAGGTGGATTTACCAGCCCCGAGATCCCCGGAAAGACACAACAGGTCCCCTGGTTTCAGGATTGCCGCAAGGTCTTCGGCGAGTTGACGCGTATCGCTTTCGTCTTTCAACGACAAAGACAGAAAGGTTGCGGTTAGATCGCGAAGCGGGTGGGACGCCATGGGGACGCGAACCTTATTCGGCCGCAGCCTGATCAGCCAGATCCGGATGCGCTGGGAAGACACAGGTTACTGTCGTACCCTTGCCGACGACGCTGTCGATGTCGACCGTTCCGCCATGAAGCTCAACGAAGCTTTTGACGATGGCAAGGCCGAGGCCCGCACCCTGGCGGCGCGCGCCTGTGTCATGGCCGACAAAACGATTGAAGACCTGGGTTAGAATTTCCGCAGGGATGCCGAGACCATGGTCTTGGACAACAAAGGTCACCTTGTCGTCGTCCCGGTCGCAGCTGATGTCGACAATGCCGTCGGGCTCAGAATACCGCACAGCGTTGGAGATGAGATTGAACAGGACCTGACGCAGACGTTTTTCGTCCGCGATCATATTGCCGATGTTGTCCGGAACTTGGGTCCTGAGATTTATGCGTGCTTCGGCAATCCGGTCTTTGAGCCCTTCGACCGCAGCTTCAACGGTGCTTGCAAGATCCACTTCGCGCAGATCCAGCTCCATGATCCCGGCGTCAAGCGTGGCAAGGTCCAAAATGTCGTTGATGATGGCAAGCAGCGCCGACGAGGAAGACTGAATGTAATCGGCGTATTCGCCCTGCTTTTCGGTGAGATCGCCAAACTTCGGATCTGCCAAAAGCTGAGCAAATCCTATGATGTTGGTCAAAGGCGAGCGCAGCTCATAGGAGACGTGCTGGATGAATGCGTTCTTGATCTGGTCGGCCTGTTCAAGCGCTTCGTTCTTTTCAAGAAGCGCCCGCTCCACATTCACACTGTCGGTCACATCCACGAACGTGACGAGGGTCCCACCGTCTGGCAAAGGCACCGTTGCATAGTCCAGCACGGCACCATTGTGGCGCTCCAATCGACTGACATTCTGCGTTCGGTTGTCGACCAAGCCAGTTACATTGCTGGCGAGTTGCTCCCAAGCCGTTTTCTCATAGTCGTTCAACGCGCACGCGCTGACCACTTCATTGACATGCGGGAACTTGGACAGCTGGTCTTCTTCAAGATCCCAGATCCGGCCAAAAGCCGGGTTCCAAAGCCGCAATTTTCCGTCAGACCCGAACACTGCGACGGCTTCGGACAAATTGTCCAGCGTTTCACCCTGAACTCGTGTCAGGGCGTTGTAGCGGCTTTCGAGATCCAGCTGCTCAGTGACGTTCTCATAGATATAGGTCACACCGCCTTGCGGATGCGGGTTGGCGATCACACGCAAGGTGCGGCCATCCGGCAAATGCCACCAGCTCTCACGTGCTTCGAGTGACTGATAGCCTTCCAGCATCTTGTTGCGCCAGCCGCGGTAATCCGCCTGTTCGGGCAACTTCCGAGCAGCCCGCAAAGCGTCAAGGACCGCGCCATCTTCCGGATGGCTTTCCAGAAAGGCGGGATCAAGATCCCAAAGCTGACGGAAGGCAGCATTATAGAACTGCAGCTTCCGGTCGCCGCTATAAATCGCAACAGCGGCGGCCAGCTGATCCAGTGTCCGGCCATGGAACTCTTCTGCACGGCCAAGTTCTTTTTGCGCCTGTTCCAGTTCGCTGATGTCCACGGCAATACCGGCGCCGCCGACATTCGCGTTGACATCGGTGATTTCGAACACCCGGCGCTGACCGGAAGCTACAATTGGAATGCGTGCGCTAAAGCAGCCATCTTCGTTTCGCTGAACGGCCATTGCAGTGCGCGCCGCGGCATCGAGGAAGGTTGCCCCTTCCTTGACTGCCGCCTGCGCATCGGGCATCTCGACAGCTTCTGCATAAGCATCATTTGCCCAGATTACATTGCCCTCGGCATCCCGTTGCCAAGCAGGGGCCGGCATGGCGTCGAGCAGCGCATGCAACATGTGCAGCTCACCGGAGATCTTTGCATTGCGGGTTTGAAGTTCAGCCTGCGCCTGGCGCTCACCCGTGAGATCCCGGAGCCGTAACACCACCGCACCGCCGGTCGTGCGGCCCAGCGCTTCCACGTAACTGCCAGTCCGGGTCTTGAGTGTAGTGTTGAACGTTTCGCCTGTGCGGAACAGAAGGTCTAGATGACGCTCAAGATCGCCGGCGCATTTTGCAGTCAGCCAACTGCCGAAAGCCAGCAGCTGAGCCGGTGGACGCGGAACACCTGACTTTTCAGGAAGAATGCCCCAGATCTGCGGCATCGCGCCATTGCCCGTCCATACGATGACGCGCTGCTCATCTGTATTCAGCATGGTCTCAAGGCGGTCGACGCGGAATTTGAGATCGCGCTTTTCCTGTTCAAGCGCCTCTGTCAATTGGCCGGATTGAGCGCGGTGGCGCACCAAAGCAATAGCAGCCGTGACTGCAAAAGCGCACATGCCGCCAAGGGCGCCAAACATGACCATCGTGTCGGGATTGATTGCAGCAAGTGTGCCGGAGATAAAATCCGCTGCCACAGCAGAGTTGCCAGACAGAGCCATCGCCAATCCCGACACACTGCCGAGATTGATCGTTTTAAGACTCCAATCCTGCCACGTCGTGCGGCCTCGCACGCCGTTTCCGCTGCCTTCCGGCATTCCAAGATCCCCTTACACCGCCTTCGCCCGCTAAGTCTAACGGGATGCAGCCCCCGATTATTGGGAGCAAATCAAAGACATCCGCCTTCTGGCCTCTGATTCGCTAAAACCATAACCTTTTTGAGAATCGCGCAGAAGAGTCCCTTGCTGAAAAGTTAACAGGACCCTTCAAATTGAAGGGTCCTGCATTTTTTTGTTCACAATGCCGAATCGCAGGCTTCACCATATCTAGTATGGCGAAGCGCCGAAATCAGTATTTGTAGTGTTCCGACTTGAACGGACCGGACTTGTTAATCCCCAGATAATCCGCTTGGTCGTCACTCAATTCGGTTAACGTCACACCAAGCTTTGCCAGGTGCAAACGGGCAACCTTTTCATCGAGGTGCTTCGGAAGCACATAAACTTCCTTTTTGTACTGATCGCCCTTGGTGAAGAGTTCGATCTGCGCAAGCACCTGGTTGGTGAAGCTTGCAGACATAACGAAGCTCGGGTGCCCTGTCGCATTGCCGAGGTTTACCAGACGCCCCTGAGACAACAGGATCATCCGCTTACCATCCGGGAACTCATACATGTCGACCTGGTCCTTGACCGGACGCAGTTTGGTGTTTTTCAGAGCGGCAACCTGAATTTCATTGTCGAAGTGACCGATGTTACAGACGATCGCCATGTCCTTCATGCCACGCATGTGGTCGAAGGTGATGATGTCCTTGTTGCCGGTCGCGGTGACATAAATGTCGCCTTCCGGCAGAACCTGTTCCATGGTCTTGACTTCGAAGCCGTCCATGGATGCCTGGAGTGCGCAGATCGGGTCGATCTCTGTAACGATGACCCGGGCGCCAGCGCCTGCGAGAGATTGCGCCGAGCCCTTGCCGACATCCCCATAGCCGCACACAACAGCGACCTTGCCGGACATCATAACGTCGGTACCGCGGCGAATGCCGTCTACCAGAGATTCGCGGCAGCCATAGCGGTTGTCGAACTTGGACTTGGTGACGCTATCATTGACGTTGATCGCCGGGAACGGCAGCTTGCCGTTTTTCTGCATTTCATAAAGACGCAGAACACCAGTGGTGGTTTCTTCCGTGACACCCTGCAGCATGTCGCGCTGCTTGGTAAACCAGCCCGGATTGGCAGCTGCGCGCTTCTTGATCTGCGCGAAGAGAGCTTCCTCTTCTTCGGACTTCGGATTTTCGATCAGATCCGTTTCACCTGCCTCAACGCGGGCACCGAGCAAGATGTAAAGGGTGGCGTCGCCCCCATCGTCGAGAATCATGTTGGCGCCGTCTTCGAAATCGAAGATCTTGTCGGCGTAGTCCCAATATTCCTCAAGCGTTTCGCCCTTTACAGCGAACACCGGAACGCCGGAAGCGGCAATCGCAGCTGCTGCCTGATCCTGTGTGGAGTAGATGTTGCAAGACGCCCAGCGAACTTCCGCGCCCAGCGCAACCAGCGTTTCAATCAGAACCGCCGTCTGAATGGTCATGTGCAAGGATCCCGCAATCCGGGCCCCTTTGAGCGGCTTGCTTTCGCCGAACTCTTCCCGGCACGCCATCAGGCCCGGCATTTCGTGTTCCGCGATTTCGATTTCGGTGCGGCCCCAGTCTGCGAGTCCGATATCCTTGACGATGTAATCAGCCATGAAAGTTTCCTGCTGTTTGCGCCAGCCTCTGTTGCCGGGCCAACTCGATTTTGCGCCGCGTCTGTCGGAACACAGATCCAGTCGATTGACTGCTGCGCGGCAAGTGGCCGGATTGCGAGCAACGCCACAATCCATTGCCGGGGTTATACCCCCGCACCGCATGTCATGCAATAAAGATATAAAGAATTCTTTATATGATTAAGTCATCGTTAGGATGGGGCTTCGAGACATGGATTCGGCTGAGCTCCAAATCGCCGATACCATCTAGCTCCGGTAAAGATCTTGACGTGTCGGCGGCATAGACGACGGGCCCTTTGTGCGTTTGGTCGACACAGTCTGGAATATGTTGACCGTGCCGCGCTGGAAGCCAAGGGAGACACCCGTCAAATAAGCCAGCCACAAGCGGTATTTTTCTTCCCCCACTTCGGCAATGGCTGCCTCTTTGGCGCGCATCAGGTTTTCAGCCCACAATCTGGTGGTGCGTGCATAGTGCTCCCGCCAACCTTCGACGTCGTGCACTTCAAAACCGTAGGATTCCAGATTGGTAAGGGTCCATCCGATGTGGTCGACCTCGCCACCAGGAAAAATGTATCTGACGAGCGCCTTATACTCCGCACGCTTGCGTCGGAAGTTCTTGAGGCTCTTTTTGCCCCGGCGCGTGATCGCATGGTGGAGATAGATCCCACGCGGTCGCAGAAGACGATGAACGGCCTGATAGTATTCCTCGTGGTGATCCAGGCCGACATGCTCAAACATCCCTATGGAGGAAATCTTGTCGAACTCACCTTCCATCTCACGGAAGTCCTTGAGCTCAACAGAAACTTTGCCTTCCAGGCCCTTGGTCTTGATCCGCTCCCGAGCGAGAACGGCCTGCTCTTCCGACAAAGTCACGCCTGTTGCCGTCACACCATAATGCTCGGCCGCATAACAAATCAGAGCCCCCCAGCCGCACCCGATGTCGAGCATTCGGTCCCCCGGCTTCAGGCGCAGCTTCCGGCAAATCATCTCCAGCTTGTCCCGCTGTGCGGTCGCAAGATCTGTGTCCCATGTCTTAAAATATGCGCAGGTGTAGAGCATCTCCGGATCCAGAAAGAGCCGATAGAACTCATTGGAGACATTGTAGTGAAAGGCAATGTCGGTCTGACCGCTCCCGGACTGCTGAGCCGCATTGCCGCCGTCCAGTTGCGCTTGTTGTTTTTCAGACGCGCGCGGTGCAAAGAACAGCTTTACCGCTGATCCGACAACAAGGCGTTTGTTCAGACGCTTCAACAGTGTCCTTGATTTGACCGACGGACGCTTGTCCGCGAAATCAAACAGCGACCCGCCCCGCGGCTCGACTTCGCCGCGCGCATAAAGCTCAAGAACCGTCTTTAAGCTGGGACGCCGCAAAAGCGCCGGGATTGCAGTGCCGGAAATGAATAGGCGGAGTTCGCTCTCCTGGCTATTTTCCGGAATGACCGTTCCATCTGGAAGCTCGAAAGAAAAGTCGACCCCCAAAGCATCATGAACATGCGCCAGCAGGTCTTTTGTCACTTGCATATTCCGATCCACAACCGCGTCCAACTTGCCCCCCAACTCAATGGTCAAACCTTGCGGTGTGTCGAGACGGTCAGTCTTCTTCCCCGAAGCCGCTTTCAACCAAATCCGTGATGGCCTCAAGCGCAGGCTCGGCTTGCGCGCCGCTTGTGCGGACCTTGATACAGCAACCAGGGCTGGCAGCGAGCATCATGAGACCCATGATCGAGGTGCCCCCGACTGTCTGGCCGTCTCTTGAGACTTCCACGTCGGCGTCGAAAGTCTCAACCAGCTTTACCAATTTTGCCGATGCCCGGGCGTGCAAGCCGCGCCGGTTTACAATCGTCAGGTCTTTTTCCAACACGCTTTTCGCGTCCTGTTCTTGTTAATTCTGCCCCGACAGCACCTGGCTCGCGACGGAGATATATTTTTGTCCGGCCTGCCGCGCCTCGTCAACAGCCTGCGGAAGCTCGCGATCAGTACGAACACTGGCCAATTTGATCAGCATTGGCAGGTTTACACCTGCAACGACTTCGACGGACTTGCTGTCCATCACCGAGATGGCAAGGTTGGACGGTGTGCCGCCGAACATGTCTGTCAGAAGAACCACACCTTTGCCTGTATTTGCGGCATCGACCGCCGCCAAAATGTCCTGTCGGCGTTGTTCCATATCGTCATCCGGACCAATGGAGATCGTCTCGACCTGCTCCTGTGGTCCAACAACATGCTCCAGTGCTGCCTTGAATTCCTCGGCGAGGCGCCCGTGAGTGACGAGGACAAGTCCAATCATACGTATAAAAACCCGATCATCGAGATTTGCTTCAGCTCATTTAAGAGCCGGGCGTTTACCAGCCTGCTGCACTCTCGGCAACCGTATCGCCAGTTGCAAGCAAAAAAGGAAAGGTCCGCCTTAAAAATAGTCAGGGCTATTTGAGTAGAGATGCCTGAGGGCCCAGCGGATCAATCGTACACTCGAAAAAACATCATTTTCGGGGCAGCGAAGAAGCGGGCAGACTACGCCCAAAACCGTTTCCTTATCGCATGGCTCCTCCGGCAGGCGTTCCAACGCTTCCCTAGGAAACAAATCAACAATCACATGGACCTGCGCCTGGGGCAAAAACCCTGCCCGTACAATACCGCTACCACGCACCTCCATCAGGCCTTCAAGCACCTTTGGCGGCTCCGCCAGCAATTGCCCGGATTCTCCGTTCAACAGCACGCGATCATCTGCGACAAGAGCCGCGAAGTGCCCGCGTGATCGCGCGCCCTCGAGAATTGTGTCACTCAGAGAAGACTTGCCGGTCCCGGACTTGCCGCGGATCAAAAGTCCCTTGGTTCCGACAACAAGGCAGTTTGCGTGGATGTTGTTGGCTGTCACTTCTTGCGACCTACGGGCAAAATGATCGTGAACCGGGCGCCAGCTATCTGGTCCATCCCGTCTTTGCCGGCTTCAATCCGGTTGGTTGCCGAAATTGATCCGCCGTGCGCATCAATGATCTGCCGTGAGATCGAGAGACCAAGGCCAGAATTGTTACCGAAGCCCTCGCCGTCCGGCCTGTCGGTGTAAAACCGCTCGAAAATCCGCTCGGTGTTTTCCGCGCGGATACCGGGTCCATCGTCGTCCACGGTGATCTTGATTTCCCGGCCATCGCGGCCAAGATCCACCCGGACGGTTCCCTTCTTCGGTGAAAATGAACGGGCGTTGTCAAGAAGGTTACTGATCACCTGACCAAGCCGAATGTCATGGCCTTGCACTTCGTAAGGTTTGGTGCCGGGCGCGTCCGCCACGGTCAATTTAACTCGCGGGTCCCCCTTGTCGGACCGCTCATTTACTGCGTCCGCCATATTCCGAAGAAGCTCGGCAATGTCGATCGTTTCCGATTGCGTCCGGGCAAGTTCTGCATCCAGGCGGGACGCATCGGAGATGTCGCTAATCAACCGGTCGAGACGGCGGACGTCATGCTGAATGACTTCCATCAGCCGGTTTCGCGAGTCCTCGTTTCTAGCAAGCGGTAGTGTTTCGACCGCGCTCCTCAGGGACGTCAGCGGGTTCTTGAGTTCATGTGCAACGTCAGCTGCAAAACGCTCGATCGCGTCAATCTTGTCATAGAGCGCGTTGGTCATTTCCCGGAACGAGCGCGCCAGGTGACCGATCTCGTCTTGCCGGTCGGAAAACTCCGGGATTTCTTCGCGCGACGTCGTTGATCCGGTCCTCACGCGGTCCGCCGCGGCGGCAAGACGGCGCACGGGCCCTGCAATGGTTCCGGCCAGAAGGATCGACAAAAGGATCGTGACCGTCGCTGCAAACAAGAAAACACGGATGATAGCGATGCGCTCGGCCCGAACAATTGCATCAATATCACCGCCCTGCGTTGATAAGAGCAAAGTGCCGAGCACGGCACGGAACCGCTGGATCGGAACAGCCACGGAGACGATCAGTTCACCACGCTGGGATATCCGGGTCACACTGGCCGGAGATCCTGCAAGGGCCGCCTCCACCTCGGGATAAGCCCGGCCGTCGCCCGCACCCACCTCTTGGTAGAGCGGCAGGTCGCCCTGCTGCATCCATCGCTTGCTCCACTGCCAGAGTGTATCCCAAAAGCCTTCTTCCTCGACATTGGGCGGCGGCAGATCAAAACGCAAAATCTGCGCACTGGAATAAAGGTGGCGGGAATCCAGGATCAAAATCCCCTCCGGATCGTAGATCCGCGCACGGGTTTTTGTCGGAGATATCAGCCGGCGAAGAACAGGGCCGACACGTTCAGGATTGATTGGAAAGTCCAGGCTTTCAAGATCATCACCAGCCGTCGGCGTGATGCTCTCGCCTGCCTGAAGCTGCAACAAACGTTCCGGATCGACCGTAATCGTTCCCGTATCGACGGTCGCCGATGCCGCAATTGCACCGGCAATGATCTCCCCTTGCGTGAGAAGGCTCTGCACCCGTGCATCAATGAGGCCGGCGCGGAACTGATTGAGGTAGAGGATCCCGATCACGAGGGCGATGAGACCAACCAGGTTGATCGCAATAATCCGGCGCGTCAGGGAAGACAGCACGTATGTCCCGAAGACCCGGCCCACCCGGCTCAAGAGCCTACGGCGAACGCGCTTCTTGCTCAAACGGCGCAGCTTGGAGCGTTCCGAACCGCCATCCGGTTCAGAGATCTGCACGTCGTCCAGATGTTCGCTTTCCACCGCCATTCAGGCCCACCTTCAGGTCTGTGGCTTCCAGCTCAGACCTCTCTGAACCGGTACCCAACACCATAAAGGGTTTCGATCATGTCGAAATCGTCGTCAACCACTTTGAACTTCTTACGCAGGCGTTTGATGTGACTGTCGATAGTGCGGTCATCAACATAGACCTGATCATCGTAGGCCGCATCCATCAGCGCATTCCGGCTTTTAACGACTCCGGGGCGTTGGGCCAAGGCGGACAGGATAAGAAACTCGGTGACGGTCAACGTAACCGGCATGTTGTTCCAGGTGCAGGTGTGACGCTCCTGGTCCATCACAAGTTGACCGCGCTCCAGCAACTTGTCTGCATCATCTCTTGGTGCTGATGCATCGCGCGGTTGGGCACGGCGCAGCACCGCGCGGACCCGCTCGACCAGCAAACGCTGCGAAAACGGCTTCCGGATGAAGTCGTCCGCGCCCATTTTGAGACCGAACAACTCGTCGATTTCATCGTCTTTGGACGTTAGAAAAATGACCGGGAGATCGGATGTCTGACGCAACCGGCGCAGCAATTCCATGCCGTCCATGCGCGGCATCTTGATATCGAAGATCGCAAGTTCGGGCGGATCGCTTTGCAGGCCATCAAGCGCGGAGGTTCCATCCGTGTAGCTCTGGACCCGATATCCTTCCGCCTCCAAAGCAATCGATACTGAGGTCAGGATATTACGGTCGTCATCAACCAGGGCAATCGTTGGCATATTTGTCTTCGTCCACTTCCGGCAACGCACCGACGGCGCGCGTCGGTCAAACAGTAACACAAAGCCTTTGGCCTGCTAAATGCGCAAAAATTAAGGCGATCGGGCCATTTACAATCTGCAGAGCAAGGCGCACATAGCCAAGGTAGCCCCTCAGAGGGGTTAAAACTTTTCTCCAGATGGCGGGGATAGCGCAGCGTTACAAGCCCCACTCCGAAAGCTTGCTATAATACGCCGAAACACTTTCAGCTGTTTGCCGAGCTCCAAACGCAAATGCTGCCAAATTCATCGGCGACTTCTGTTTGGCAATCAGGTTCTCTTCTAACTCTGCCTGCCGCTGCGGGAACAAACTGATAGGCGGCAGCGCACCGCGTTAATATAATTTCGCGTGAGCTTCCGATCTCTATGCTCTGTCGCAGCGGCCTCAAATAAGGCGAGAATGAGATCGCCGCCTCTCGGCACAATCACGTCACAGGCCGACAAAGCGCGTTTCAGCCGCATGTACTTTCGCCTTAACAGACAAGTCGAAGAATTCGAAAGTTTCGTTTTTTTGTTTGCCACCCAAATTAATTAAGCGGCATTTATTCGCGCATTTCAATCGATTAAACAAACACATAGCCCTTTGGCCGCCTTGCTGCATTTCTGCGCATCCACTAGGTTCGCAGCCCTTAAGACCGGGTTCAGCATTTGTTAACACTGCCCGGCCGCTAACAAATAGCTCCCACAACAAGGATCTCGGGATCATGCAGGAAGTAGGCGATAGGAATTCAGCCATTGGCAGCGAAACGTTCGGCTTCAAAGGACTGAAAGCGCTCTATTGGAACCAGAGCGAGCCTGCGCTTTATGAGTATTCCCTGAACCGAGGTGAAAGCCAGCTGGCCGCTGGCGGTGCTCTTGTCGCAGAAACCGGCGTGCACACCGGCCGCTCGCCGAAAGACAAGTTTGTGGTCCTTGATGATCAGACCAAGGATGCCGTCTGGTGGGACAACAACGCAAAGATGTCACAGGAGCAGTTTGATCTCCTGATGAGTGACTTGCTTGCGCACGCTGAAGGAATGGAGCTGTTTGCGCAGGATCTTTACGGCGGAGCAGATGCCGACCACCGCCTGCCGGTCCGCGTCTACACAGAATATGCGTGGCATTCTCTTTTCATCCGCAATCTGCTGCTGCGCCCGGAGCGCAGCGAGCTCGCTGGTTATGCGCCGGAAATGACGATTGTTGATTTGCCGAGCTTTACGGCCGACCCGGCCCGCCACGGCTGCCGAAGCGAGACCGTGATTGCCGTTGATCTTACCCGCAAGATCGTTCTGATCGGCGGCACGTCCTACGCTGGCGAGATGAAGAAGTCGGTGTTTACCGTTCTCAATCATCTGCTTCCGGAAAAAGGCATCATGCCGATGCATTGCTCGGCCAATGTTGGTGACAACGGCGATACAGCCGTCTTTTTCGGCCTGTCCGGCACCGGCAAAACAACCCTGTCCGCTGATCCGTCACGCACACTGATCGGCGATGACGAACACGGCTGGAGCGAAAACGGCGTCTTCAACTTTGAAGGCGGCTGCTATGCGAAGACCATCAAACTTTCCGCTGAGGCAGAGCCGGAAATCTATTCCACCACCCAGCGGTTCGGCACGGTTCTGGAGAACGTTGTTCTGGATGCCCAACGGGTTCCGGATTTCGACGATGGTTCGAAAACAGAAAACACCCGTGCCGCCTACCCGATCCACTTCATTTCCAATGCAAGTGACACCGGCTGTGCGCCGGTACCAAAGACGATCATCATGCTGACAGCAGACGCCTTCGGTGTCATGCCGCCTATCGCCCGGCTCACCCCGGCTCAGGCAATGTATCACTTCCTGTCCGGTTACACGGCCAAGGTGGCGGGCACCGAAAAGGGTGTAACCGAGCCGCAGGCCACCTTCTCTACGTGTTTCGGCGCCCCGTTCCTGCCGCGCCATCCGTCAGAATACGGCAATCTGCTCAAGGATCTGATTGCCAAGCACAATGTCGATTGCTGGCTGGTAAACACAGGCTGGACAGGCGGCGCGCATGGTGTTGGCCACCGCATGCCGATCAAGGCGACCCGCACACTTTTGCAGGCTGCACTCTCCGGTGATCTTTCGAACGCAGAATTCCGGACAGATGCGAACTTTGGCTTCGAAGTTCCTGTCGAAGTCGCCGGCGTTGACACACAAATCCTAACTCCGCGAGACACTTGGGCCGACAAAGAGGCCTATGACGCACAAGCTGCCAAACTGGTCGACATGTTCGTAAACAACTTTGAAACCTTCGAACCACATGTCGACAACTCTGTCCGCAGCGCAGCCCCATCCGTCCGGCTCGCGGCAGAATAAACAGGAGTGCGGTCCGGGCACCGACCAGTCTGTCGGTGCCCGGACACGTTTCAAACGCTGCTGTTTTCTGGAGCAAATCGCATTCAGGTTATTTCAGGTTTCGCTGCTACTCGGCTTTGCCTCATACGCGAAACCTGAAATAACCTGAATGTAGTTGAACGCGACACGCTGCAGCTGCTTGGTGGTTCAGGCAGGGCCTACACGGTCCGGCTGCCAGCTCACATGTCTGATCGGCACTGTAGTTTCTGACGGTTTCAAAAGCGGCGCACAATATCGGCTCCAAGCAAACTCGTTCCGGATGAACCGGATCCACCCGGAAATACCATCCCGTCGAAGGCTCCTTAACAAACGGATCGCCATTGGGGTTTGCAGCACGATTACGCAATCACATCTTTCGATGAGTTCTCGCGACGCGGAAACACTCCCGGATAACAGCCCTTCAATAACGACAGATCCTTCCGCATCAGGGTGTCTCGTTTCCAATTCTGGCAACAGGGTCTCGACCCCGTCATAAAGATCAAGCTGGTAGGGCTGAACCGCAGATAAGTTGCGCGCAAAACTCGTTTTGCCGCTGCAAGAGGCTCCGGTAATCAAGACCAGCACGGCAGTAACCTCATCAATTCAACCGGTCGCGCAAGGTGTTCCACAAGCGCCACTGCACCGGATATCGACGGATCAGGCACTCAAGTGCGATACCAAGCCGAAAAGACAGGTCTGAGAGCTGAAAGCGCCTGCTGTCACCGTCTGTGAGGTCCGGAAAGAATTCTACTCGGACCAGCTCCTTCGATAGATCAAGATCACGTGCAACAGCCATCGGAACTATCGCGGCATTTGTCTGTCTCGCAATCTTTAGCAAGGAGCGGGATACCGAAACCCAGGCGCCAAACATGGGTGCCTCAATCGTACCCGATCCTTCATAAATATAATCACAGTATGCTGCTGTAATGCTCCCTTCATTTAACAACTTCAGCAAAGGGCGTACGGCTGCAGTGCTCGCAGGCAACTCTGCTACACTCTTTGGCAAGCCATCTAAAGTGAGAGAAGCACTTCTTCCAGGAGCCTTGCGGATCACGCCTATCTTGCGGTCTCTCAACGGAGGACTCACAAAGGCATAACCTGGATGTGTCTGAAAAACGCTGACAAGAATTACACCACGGCCTGTTTCGCTCGGATCAAGCACATGCTCAGCACCCGACACGTCTAGTTCTGTTTGCGGATACTTCCCCGAGGCAAAATCAATGGAATCAGAAAGTGAGGCAAAAAGGAGACGCGCATGATCCAATGCCAATGAGCTACGCTGCTCATCGGTCCACACCCAATCAACCAACTCCATGTTCCAGCGGAGTTCCTTCGCATAGTTACCGATGTTATCGACAAACATGTCCCGGCCAATTTCCGATAACATGACACGGCGCTGTCGAGACGGAATCCGCGACAGATCCCACCGCCACTCAGCGTCGTCGAACCAGTCCCCCAAAAGCCGGTGGACATCAATATTGCCGCGCGGACTGCGTCTTTTCTCGCAATCAATGCGCCAACGGGTCTGCAAAACGTTCTGCATATCGCAATAGCCGATCCGAGTTTGCGAGCCGCCGCAAGATATCTGGGAAAAGCGCCATCGAAACCGCACACTCACCGGTATCTACTTTGGTGACATCTCCGGTCTTTGCCAGACAGGTACCACCGCAAAAGGTCCGCCAGTCGCAGGTTGTACAGGGGGTAAGGTTTCGAACGGTCCGGCTCCGGATGTTTTGCGCCTGAGCGGAGGACAAAGCTCCGGATATCCCGCCCTCGGCAAGACTCCCCAACGATAAAGCGGGTTCGCTTATGCAGTCACAGGCCTCCACTGTTCCATCGGCGGAGACCGAGACCAATTCCTTAGCAGCGCCGCAACCATTGCGCAGGCACATGTTCGGACGCTCGTATCCAAGCACGTTCCGCACGTAGTGCAAGACAGGGCGGATTTCCATGTAGCCAAACTCATCCGCTTCGACCCCATCAAGGAGATCCATGTAAGAAGTGATCAATTCGTCCAAATCAGGAGCAAAGCGTGATGGTTTTTTTGTAGCCCGGCCAGCTGCCTGAAACACTGTGACATCCCAACACCGCACTCCCCAATCGCGAAAGTGACAGGCGACCTCCTTCAGTCTGGCGGCGTTGGCGTTGGTAACGGTAGTCAGGACCCCCATCTGGCTTGCAAGTTCGGGAAACTCTGAAATTGCCTCTGTGATGTTTTGCCAAGTTCCCCGCCCCTTAAAGTCGACCCGGAACGAATCGTTTACCGATTTCGGACCATCCAAAGATACACCGACAGAAAAGCGGTTTTTGATGAGAAACTTCACAATTTCCGGCGTAAAGCGCGTTCCGTTGGTCTGGATGGACAACAACAGTTCGGTACCTGTCTTTTGTGCCTCCACTTGAGCATACGCAACAAGGTCTGTGATGGCATCGTATGCCAGCAATGGCTCCCCACCATGAAATAGGATGTTCAGGCGCGGACCGGCATTCTCTAAGGTCCCCCGAATGGCTTTCTTGCCCTGTTCGACGGTCAGCCGGTTCTTGTAGGTGGCCGCCTCAAAGTCATAGCAATACGTGCAAGCGATGTTGCAGTAGCCCGCCATTTTCAGAATCAAGGTGTTGATTCTGCTTGTTTCGTTCTCGAAATCGACATGATCCCAAGCGCTCCGGCCATTGACTGACAAAAGCCCAGCACGATAAAGCTCGGCGACGAGCGGTGTTTCTAAGGCATCTGGAAATCTGTCCAAAAGGCGGGAGGACGCAGCCTCAAGAAGCGCTTGCACATCTTGGACAGAATGATTTTCAACAATTATCCAAGACCCTGAATGCGCTTGAAGAAACAAGTATTTACCAGAACCGATTGCGCGGCAAGTTATCGGTCCTGACACACCGAAACGCGTCTTCGGCACCGCCTCCCGGCCAGCCATTTCTACTTGCAACCGAGCCTCCCATACCAAGGCTTTGCCTAAGCAGCCGGCCTCCACTTTTTCCACGCATATTGAGCGCGTTTAAAGACGAGGCATTAGCTGGGATGCTCCTCATTTTGGAACACCCCAGCTCGCGCCAAGAACAAACTTGCAAAAAATATCTGATGGATCGAGCGACCTTAGCAGGCCCGTTTCCAGATCGTCTTCGTCCATGCCGACGCGGCATCCTTCCCGCCACTCAGACGTCCGCCACGGATAATGACATCATCAATGCCCCGGCCGACCTGACTTCCGAGCATAGATTTTACAAGACTTTCCAGCTGATCCGAATTCAAATCCGCACGCTGGAGCATGTCTTCGTCAGGGAGTTGAATAACGACCGATTTCCCTTTTTCCATCTTACCCTCCACTAAACCTAAAAGTTATTTTTAATACGATACAACCATACCCTCTGCCTTCCCTTACGTCAACTTCAAGTGCCAAGGATTTCTGCTACTGAGCTATCGACTTCTGTGCGTTGCGCTATAATCTCCTCAAAAAACAGTGTGAGGAGAAAACCAGTGTCATCGGATGTCATTCCGCCGTCGGACGGTTTGGACGTACTCTCAACCACCCAAACCTGGAAAGAGGCGGGCCGCTCTGTGGCCTTGGCGACTGTCGTTGAGACTTGGGGGTCTGCACCGCGCCCCGCCGGATCGCATCTGGTGATCGATGCTGACGGCAATTTCGAAGGGTCAGTATCAGGCGGCTGCGTTGAAGGCGCCGTCGTTGCGGAAGCCATTGATGTCATTGAAACAGGTAAAGCGGCGATGCTTGAATTTGGCGTTGCCGATGAAACCGCTTGGCGGGTTGGACTGTCTTGCGGCGGCCGCATTCGCGTTTATGTCGAGCCTGTTAACTGATTGAGTGTTTTGGATGCCACCTTTTGAAACCTTATTGGCCTTTTTTGCCGCGACTGCCCTTTTTGCTTACATGCCAGGCCCTGCCCTGCTTTACACCGCCGCTCAAACGATCTCGCGGGGACGCCGCGCCGGATTTCTTGCAGCTCTTGGCATTCATATGGGCTGCTACGTGCATGTCTTTGCAGCGGCTCTCGGGCTCTCCGCGATCTTTTCTGTTGTTCCGAGTCTTTACTTCGCGCTGAAAATCATTGGAGGCGCCTATCTGATTTTTCTCGGCGTTCAGATGATCCGCGCACGGGCGGATAGTGGCGCAATACCCAACCTGACCCAGAAAAGCGGCCGGCGGGCCATGGTGGACAGCTTCCTCGTGGAAGTCCTCAATCCGAAAGTCGCAGTCTTTTTCATAGCGTTTCTGCCACAGTTCGTTAGCCCGGAAGCGGCCCTTCCGGTTTGGGTACAGTTTCTCATTCTCGGAACCATTGTGAACTTTGCATTTACGTCGGCTGATATCGTTACCGTGCTCTTTGCATCAGAAGTCAAAAAGCGCTTCACGCGTCAATCCAGAATGCAGGCCGTTACCCGTTGGGCCGGCGGCTCACTGCTTGTCGGGCTTGGGCTGAAACTGGCAACGGATCGCAGCTGACATGGACCTTTCACTCCTGAGCCAACTGAATGCGGAACGCGCTGCTCGAAGGGCGGCTATCCTGGTCACCAATATGACCGATGGCAGCCAACGGCTGATCAAGCAGAATGTTGCTTACCGTAACGACACTCTGGCTAAAGAGTTCGACAAGCGTTTCCTGTCAGGCAAATCCGGTCTTGTTGAAACCGATGCAGGCGAGGCTTTTCTTACCGTCTCTGTCCCCGCACCCCGGCTTGTCCTCATTGGCGCCGTACACATAAGTCAGGCACTCGTTCCCATGGCTGAGATTGCAGGCTTGGATGTCAGCGTAATTGATCCACGAACGGCCTTTGCGACCGAAGACCGGTTTCCTGGATCCAGCCTGTTGGCCGAGTGGCCGGAAGATGTGCTCAGTGATCAGCCATTTGATCCCTACACGGCCGTCGCGGCTGTCACGCACGACCCTAAAATCGACGATTATCCTCTCATGGAAGCGCTCAAGACAGGGTGCTTCTATGTAGGTGCACTCGGCAGCAAAAAGACCCATGGAAAGCGCCTGGAGCGGTTTCGGGAAGCGGGCTTGTCAGTGGATGTAATGAGCCGGATTGAAGCGCCAATCGGTCTCGACATTGGTGCAGCCTCCCCTCAAGAAATTGCAGTTGCAGTCCTCGCCTCCGTGATCAAGGCCTTACGAAAACCCGAAGGGGTTTCGCCATGAAGAGGGGCCCGGAATGAAGTTTGGCCCCGTTGCGCCGTTGGAAGCTGAGGGCTGTGTGCTCGCCCACTCGACCAAACTGCCTGGCCTCATCCTCAAGAAAGGGCATCGCTTAACAGAAACCGACTGTGCTCTTTTGAGCGAGGCCGGCTTGGAGACGATTGTTGTTGCGCGCCTTGAAGCCGGAGACCTGGACGAGGACGCGGCAGCTGCCCGGCTAGGACACGCTGCCAAAGGTCCCGGCCTGTACACGGATGCGCCGTTTACAGGCCGGATGAACCTGTTTTCAGACACCGACGGTGTTCTGGTTATTAATGAGGCCGCGGTCACAGATGCCAATAGAATAGATCCGGCGATTACCTTTGCAACGCTCGCAAATCATAAGCGGGTCACGCCGGGCAGGATGGTTGCAACTGCCAAGATCATCCCGTTCGCTGTGGCCAATGACTTGCTCGAGAAAGCCGAAACCGCAATTAATGGTGCGGTTCGCGTCGCTCCGTTTTCTGCCCGCAAGGTTGGCTTGATCGCGACATGCTTGCCCCATTTGAAACCTTCCACGATGGATAAGACCCGCCGGATACTCGAAGACCGGCTTCGGGCAAGCGGCAGTCAGATCGCGGCTGAATTGCGCGTCGACCATACCGAAGAGGCTGTTTCTGCTGCCATCTCCCAAATGAATACCAGCGGCGTGGACCTGCTGATCCTGTTTGGTGCGTCCGCCGTTGTTGACCGGGAAGATGTTCTTCCTGCGGCGCTGCAACGAGCAGGCGGCGACGTTCGACACCTCGGCATGCCTGTGGATCCGGGTAACCTTCTCATGCTGGGCGGCCTCAACGCCACGCCAGTCATCGGCGCACCCGGGTGCGCCCGCAGCCCAAAGGAAAACGGATTTGACTGGATCCTGGATCGCCTGCTTGCCGGATTGGAAGTTTCTACCCACGACATTACCGGCATGGGCGTTGGAGGCCTCTTGATGGAGATCGGAACGCGGCCGCAACCAAGGGCCCCAAAAGCGTCCCGGTCGGCACCGAAGGTCGCAGCGATCATTCTGGGCGCCGGCAAATCCTCCCGCATGGGCGGGCCGAACAAGCTGCTGGCGCAGTTGGATGGCAAGTCCTTGATCCGTCACGCGGCGGAAACTGTTCGCGATGCTGAACTGACAGAAACCGTTCTGGTGACCGGTCATCTTGCTGAGAGGGTCGAAGCCGAAGTTGATGATCTTGATCTGAAGGTTACGTTTAATCCCGATTATGCGGATGGTATGGCAGGCTCCATACGCGCTGGGATGAATGCACTGAAAACGGACCCGGATGCTGTTGTTATCCTACTCGGGGATATGCCGCGCATTACGCCGGAAGACTTGAAGCGTCTTATTGGTGCCTACCGGGAAAGCTCCAACAACCTGATCGTCACAGCGACAGCAGACGGGAAACGCGGCAATCCGGTTCTTTGGGACAGGCGCTTTTTTGATGCGCTGAAATCCTTGACCGGTGACATCGGCGCCCGTCACGTTATTGCTGAGAATCCGGGCTTCGTAGCGGAAGTTGAGCTTGGCGATGCGGCCCGGCTCGACCTGGACACGCCCCAAGCATTGTTTGCGGCTGGCGGACAGCTCCCGCCAGATGACCGGCAATAAAGCGCTAACCAATGGATGTTGTTTGCCTTTCTCAGCAAAGGTAAACCGGGCTTAACCGGCTATGCAGCAAATGCAAGGCCGACATGCCTGCTATTCTATTGCAATTTTGTGACATTCGACCTATGTACTCGTTGCGCTTGCTGAAGAGCTCTCTGCTTGCAGGGGTGGGCTATGAAAAACGTCCCGGGCGTCTGCTAAATCCGATTTATTTCAAAGGCTGTTCGGATCCTCACTTGAGGAGGATGCTCGAGCGCCTTTGGTGTGTGCGTATAGAATAAAGGAAACTGTCATGGCTGACTTGTCTCTCCCGCGCCCGGGCTGCTGCAAATGGGCAGAAGGCGACTCTGGAAACTACACCTTTCCGTGCTCCAACCGGGTTGAGCCGGGCGTTTCTTACTGTGAAGATCATCGCTCCATTGTTTATATCCCGCCGGAAGAGCGCCGCCGCAACCGTTCCGGTGGCGGCATGAGCTTGTCCTTCCGCCGCGCGGCGTAAAACTTCAGCTGCTTGTCAACAAAAGCAGTTTACCGTGGATCATCCACGCGCCTCAAACCCGGCCTCAGGCCGGGTTTTTTGTTGGCGTATCCTGTTATTCTTAACGATCAAACACTGCGCTATTACGTTCCGTTTTCCGTATATATTACCTATTCATTCAATTTACCCTGCGTTCTTTGCTCACCGTATACTACCCTCTCAAAGCTTTTATTGTTTCATTTTTAGATATTTTTTATTCAATTATTGGAGCCAGTTAAGACTTTGTTTTTAACCGACCGGTACTTTTTCCCGTACTAGAATTGTTGCAAAGCAACCTAGACGACGGGCAGGATGGGTATACACCTGGTTGAAAGTGAGAGGGAACGCCTGGACGCTCTGCACGCGCTGCAGATCGTGGGCTCTGAGCGTTTGCCGGAATATGATGCGGTGGTGGAAGCCGTTGCAGCCATCTTCGATTGCCCCATCGCATTGATTTCCCTAGTGGATGAGCGAGACCAATGGTTCAAGGCCGCTTGCGGCGTTGATATTGAAGGCACCTCAAGAGAAGTCTCCATCTGCCAGCATGCCCTTTCAGCTGATGACCTGTTTGTCGTTCCAGACACACTGAGCGACGAAAGATTTTGCGACAATCCACTTGTTATGGGCGAGCCGAACATCCGTTTCTATGCCGGTTGCCCTCTCAGCCTGGATGGGAAAAACAGGCTCGGCACTCTCTGCGTCATCGACCAAAGACCACGCAAGCCGGCCCGACAACAGTTGCACCAATTGCGGCGTATGGGCCGGGTGGTCGAGGGGCTTCTGAAATCTCATCAGGCAAACGTAGAAAAAGAAGCAGCGCTTGCGCGCGCAGAAGCAGAACATGAAGAGGCCGTTGGCAAAGGCCGGCTGCTTGAGGAAATTGCCGCAGTATCGGGCGTTGGCGGCTGGGAGTTGTGTATGAACTCTCAAAAGCTGACATGGACGCGGAAGACTCACGAGATCCATGACGTATCAGACGACTATGTCCCGAACGTCGAAACAGCCATTGACTTCTATGCGCCAGAGGCCCGGGGCCCAATCACCAGGGCGGTTGCTCGTGGTATTGAGCAAGGCCGCGGCTGGGATGCGGAACTGCCCCTGGTAACCGCCAAAGGCCGCCAAATCTGGGTGCGTGCCGTGGGACGTCCGATCGAAAAGGACGGGGAAACCATCAAGCTTGTTGGCGCATTTCAGGACGTAACTGAGCGGAAACAGGTTGAACAAGCGGTCCGCGAATCGGAAGCCGCACACCGGACGACGCTTGAGACGCTCAGTGAAGGTGTCCTGGTGCTGACCCGGTCCGGCGCCATCCAGTCCTGCAATCCGGCCGGCGCGAAACTGCTTGATTCCACGACCGAGCGTCTCGTCGGTCGCAACGTCAAAGAGCTCACAGTCGCTGTTATTTGCGACCTCGGGGTTACACACCAGGAGGTCAATACACTCGAACTGGCGGCAAAAGATCCGCTCCTCGTCTGCGATGCCACTGCTGAACTCAAACACAGTGGAAAAGCGGCGTCGCGATGGTTGCGTGTCAATGCAAGACCCATTGCACAAGGCGGCGATTACGCCCTTGATGGGGTCGTCGTTTCACTGACCGACATCACGGAAACCAAACGCCAGGCGAATACGCTCCAAGGCATTTTCGACAATTTCCCGGGCGGTGTGGCGCACTACAGCGACAACTTCCAACTCGCATCTTACAACGATGAATTCGGCAAACTGCTCGGTTATCCCGCCGATATGTTACGGCAGAAGTTGCACATTCTGGATTACCTCAAGTTTTCAGCCGAAAGAGGTGATTATGGGCCTGGAGACCCGGAGAAACTTGCTCTGGAGAAGTTCAGGCTGAACTCTCCCTCCGAAGCCTACAGCTATGAGCGGCACAATGCCGACGGTCGATACCTGGAAGTCCGGTACACACCATTGCCGGCGGGCGGTTCCATTTTCAATTTCTTTGACGTGACCGATCGCAAGGAAATGGAGAAAACGCTGGCTGAGAGCGAACGTCTCGCACGAGACAGGTTGGCAGAGCTCGAGGCCGTCCTCGGCAACATGCGCCAAGGCGTGAGCGTATTCGACAAGGATGGCAAGCTCATCTTGTGGAACCAGCAGTATCTGGACATCTTCCGGAAGCCCTATGGCGAGGTGCGTGAAGGTGTCAGCCTTATTGATTTGCTTCAGGCAGAAAAAGACCGTGGCGATTTCGACGGCGACGTCGAAGAACACTATAAATCGCTCTATGAAAAACTGTCCCGCGGCGAGGTCGTCCGTTCGAAGTTCACGCATCCCGACGGCAAGGTCATTGGGGTGGTCCATGCACCATTGCCGGACGGCGGATGGATCGGGACGCACGAAGACATTACACTGCGCGAAGAAGCCGCGGCGCGGATCACACACGCTGCCCACCACGATGACCTAACCGGTCTCGCCAACCGCGCGCTTTTCACCGCGAGGCTTCAAGAAGCCCTGCTCGATGCGCAGATGCAAGGAACGGGCGGGCATCTGTTGCTCCTGGATCTGGACCGCTTCAAACCCGTCAACGACACCTTCGGGCACGACGTCGGGGACGAGCTGCTGTGTCAGGTTGCCCAGAGGTTTAAGGAATGCGTGCGGGCAACAGACCTTGTTGCGCGCATTGGCGGGGACGAATTTGCGATTATTCTGCAAGGCGGCGGGCCAGGCGAGCCATGGGTGACCGAGATCGCGGAACGGCTTGTGGCCGCACTCAATCAGCCGTTCGACGTCTTTGCCCATAAGGTTTCGATCGGGATCAGCATCGGTATTTCTTATATTGGTGCAGACGCCGCATCCATTGAATCCCTGCAGAAAAAAGCTGACATCGCGCTCTATGAAGTCAAGCAGAACGGGCGCAATGGTTTCCGCTTCTATGAGGCTGGACGCGCCCACAAGGTTATCCGCGGCGGCGCGGCTTAATCGAAACGTCGCAAGACGCTTTTGATTTCAATCAGACAACAAAAAACGCGATCCAATCTGGACCGCGTTTTCAGAATGCATATCTAAGTGTCGCTGATTAGGCGGCCTTAAGAGCTTCTGCAACATCCTTCAGCTGAGACAGTGTCATTTCTGCCTTTTGCTTGGTGTCGTCGTCTTTTGCGTCAGCCACATCTTCCTCGGCGTTTTTGATCGCCTGAGCCAGTTGGTCTTCGCTGATTTCAGAGACCGGGATCGCCTGCTCAGCCAAGACGGTCAGACCGCCTGGGGCAATGTCGGCAAACCCACCGCGCACGAAATACTCATCCCAGGATCCCGCATCTGTGCGGACTTTCAGGATGCCCGGCTTGATGGTGGACATGAACGGGCTGTGGTTCTTCAGAACGCCAAACTCGCCTTCGGTGCCCGGTACAACGACCTCGGCAACCTGTTCGGACAGGAGCTGGCGCTCCGGCGAGACCAACTCAAACTGGAAAAGTTCAGCCATTTGGCGTCTTCCTTGTCAGTCATCGGTTCAGATGGCAGGCAGAAGGCCGGGCCATCAAACAAGAGAAAACCGGACGCCGTATTCCGGCGTCCGATCCAATGCCTTAAGCGGCTTCTGCAGCCAGCTTCTGAGCTTTCTCGATGGCTTCCTCAATGGAACCAACCATGTAGAAAGCAGCTTCCGGCAGGTGATCGTACTCGCCGTTAACGAGACCCTTGAAGCCTTTGATCGTATCTTCCAAAGCAACGAGCTTGCCCGGAGAACCGGTGAAGACTTCAGCCACGAAGAACGGCTGAGACAGGAAGCGTTCGATCTTACGAGCGCGGGCAACGGTAAGCTTGTCTTCTTCAGACAGTTCATCCATGCCGAGAATCGCAATGATATCCTGCAGTGCCTTGTAGCGCTGCAAAGTCACCTGAACGGCACGCGCGGTGTCGTAGTGCTCGTCACCAATGATGTTGGCACTCAGCATCCGCGATGTGGAGTCCAGCGGATCCACAGCCGGGTAAATGCCCTTTTCCGCAATCGAGCGGTTCAGAACCGTTGTTGCATCCAAGTGAGCAAAGGTCGAAGCCGGTGCCGGATCGGTCAAGTCATCGGCCGGGACGTAAACGGCCTGAACGGACGTAATCGAGCCCTTGTGCGTGGTCGTGATCCGCTCCTGCATGCCGCCCATGTCGGTGGCAAGAGTTGGCTGATAGCCCACAGCGGAAGGAATACGACCCAGAAGCGCAGACACTTCGGAACCGGCCTGCGTGAAGCGGAAGATGTTGTCCACGAAGAAAAGAACGTCCTGCCCCTTGTCGCGGAAATCTTCCGCAATCGTCAGACCGGTCAGTGCAACACGTGCACGCGCTCCGGGAGGCTCGTTCATCTGACCGTAAACGAGTGCAGCCTTGGAGCCTTCTCCGCCGCCTTCCTTGTTCACGCCGGATTCGATCATTTCCCAGTAAAGGTCGTTGCCTTCACGGGTCCGCTCACCAACACCAGCGAAAACGGAGTATCCGCCGTGCGCCTTAGCGATGTTGTTGATCAGTTCCATGATGAGAACGGTTTTACCAACGCCGGCGCCGCCGAACAGGCCGATCTTACCACCCTTTGCGTACGGTGCGAGAAGGTCGACGACCTTGATGCCTGTTACAAGGATTTCTGCTTCGGTGGACTGCTCCACAAATTCCGGAGCCTCCTGGTGGATCGCACGCTTGTCTTCGTGCTTGATTTCGCCAGCTTCATCAACCGGCTCACCAATCACGTTCATGATGCGGCCCAGAGTGCCGTCACCAACCGGAACCACGATCGCGGATCCAGTGTCTGTCACTTCCTGACCGCGGACCAGACCCTCGGTGGAGTCCATTGCGATGGTACGCACTGTGTTTTCGCCCAGGTGCTGAGCAACTTCGAGCACCAAGCGGTTGCCCTGGTTGTCCGCTTCAAGAGCGTTCAGGATCAACGGCAGATGGTCATCGAACTTGACGTCGACAACGGCGCCGATGACCTGGGTGACCCGTCCGACTTTTTTGTCAGCCATATCCCTAATCCTCGTCTCGATCCCGTTACAGCGCTTCAGCGCCTGAGATAATTTCAATCAATTCGGTCGTAATCTGAGCCTGACGCTGGCGGTTATATTTGATCGTCAGCTTGTCGATCATATCCCCGGCATTGCGTGTCGCGTTGTCCATTGCGGACATACGAGCGCCCTGCTCAGAAGCAGCGTTTTCCAGGAGCGCCCGGAAAACCTGAATGGAGATGTTCCGCGGCAAAAGATCAGCAAGGATCTCAGCCTCATCCGGCTCATACTCATAAACCGCGCTTGCACCACCTTCATCCGTGCCCTCGCTTGCCTCAAAGTGGGCCGGGATCAACTGCTGGGCAGTCGGAACCTGAGCGATAACGGATTGGAAGGTCGCGTAGAACAATGTGCAGACGTCAAACTCACCATTTTCATACATGGAGAGAATTTTGCGCCCGATTTCATCCGCATTGGAAAATCCGACATTTTTGACGCCGCGCAGCTCGATGGTTTCGATCACATGCTGGCCAAGGTCGCGCTTGATCGCGTCAAAGCCTTTCTTGCCCACACACAGGATCTTGACCGTCTTGCCCTGGCCGATCAGGCTTTTGGCCTTCTCGCGTGCCAGCTTGGCAATGTTGGTGTTGAAGCCCCCGCACAGACCGCGTTCGGCGGTTGCAACGACCAAGAGATGGACCTGGTCATTGCCCGTACCGGACATCAGCTTCGGAGCGTCGTCGCGGCCTTCGAAAGCCACGGCGAGGTTTGCCAGCACGCTCTCCATGCGTTCCGCATAGGGACGCGCGGCCTCCGCGGCTTCCTGGGCACGACGCAGTTTCGCCGCGGCCACCATCTGCATGGCCTTGGTGATCTTCTGCGTCGCCTTTACGGAAGCGATGCGGTTTCGTAAGTCCTTCAGGCTCGGCATGGCCGCCCCTGCTCCTTATCCCGGCGTGTGGTCTTAGGCGAAGTTCTTAGCGAACGCGTCAAGCGCAGCTTTCAGCTTGCCAGTGAGGTCGTCGTCGAGGGCTTTCTTTTCCCAGATCGCGTCGAGCAGTTCCTTGTGCTCGCCACGCAGGAACAGAAGCAGGCCTTCTTCAAATTCCTTCACACGGTCAACCGGATGATTGTCGAGGTATCCGTTCACGCCAGCGTAGATCACGGCAACTTGCTCTTCGGTCTTCAGCGGCGAGAACTGCGGCTGTTTCAGAAGTTCGGTCAAACGTGCACCACGGTTCAAAAGGCGCTGAGTGGTGGCATCAAGGTCGGAGCCGAACTGCGCGAACGCAGCCATCTCGCGGTACTGAGCCAGTTCACCCTTAATCGGGCCAGCAACCTGCTTCATCGCCTTGATCTGAGCGGAGGAACCCACGCGGGAAACCGACAGACCAACGTTCACGGCTGGGCGGATGCCCTGATAGAACAGGTCCGTTTCCAGGAAGATCTGACCGTCGGTAATCGAGATCACGTTGGTCGGAATAAACGCGGACACGTCATTGCCCTGGGTTTCAATGACCGGAAGTGCGGTCAAAGAGCCCTTGCCGTGGTCTTCGTTCAACTTCGCAGCACGCTCCAGAAGACGGGAGTGCAGGTAGAAAACGTCACCCGGGAATGCTTCACGTCCCGGCGGGCGGCGCAGAAGCAGAGACATCTGACGGTACGCAACAGCCTGCTTTGTCAGATCGTCGTAACCGATCACCGCATGCATGCCGTTGTCGCGGAAGAACTCACCCATTGCACAGCCAGCAAACGGCGCCAAGAACTGCAGCGGAGCAGCTTCGGAAGCGGTCGCGGCGATGACGATGGAGTATTCCAGAGCGCCGTTGTCTTCCAGTGTCTTGACGAACTGGGCAACGGTAGAACGCTTCTGACCAACTGCAACGTAGATGCAGTACAGTTTTGCATCTTCGTCGTTGCCCGCATGCAGCGGCTTCTGGTTCAAGAAGGTGTCGAGGATAATTGCGGTCTTACCGGTTTGACGGTCACCAATGACGAGCTCGCGCTGACCACGGCCAACCGGGATCAGGGCGTCAATGGCTTTCAGGCCCGTGGACATCGGCTCGTGCACGGACTTACGCGGCAGAATGCCTGGCGCTTTAACGTCCACACGGCGCTTCTCAGTGGCTTCGATCGGGCCCTTACCATCGATCGGATTGCCGAGCGCATCGACAACGCGGCCAAGAAGACCTTTACCGACCGGAACTTCCACGATGGCGCCGGTCCGTTTAACGGTGTCGCCTTCTTTAATGTCGCGGTCAGAACCGAAGATAACGACACCGACGTTGTCGGATTCCAGGTTCAGGGCCATGCCCTTGATCCCACCCGGGAATTCGACCATCTCACCAGCCTGGACTTTGTCCAAACCATAAACACGGGCGATACCGTCACCGACGGAGAGCACCTGACCAACTTCAGAAACTTCGGCTTCCTGGCCAAAGCTCTTGATCTGGTCCTTGAGGATTGCGGAGATTTCCGCGGCCCGAATATCCATCAGCCGACCTCTTTCATCGCGAACTTGAGTGAATTGAGCTTGGTACGCAGCGACGTATCGATCATGCGGGACCCGACTTTGACCACGAGGCCGCCGATCAGGGCAGGATCAACCTTAGCTGCGATGTTTACGGATTTGCCTGTGGAAGCAGAGAGAGCTTCTTTCAGGGCAGCGACATGCTCGTCGGACAGAGCAGCGGCAGAGACCACTTCAGCTGTTTCCTCGCCGCGCTTTTCTGCAAGCAGGGCGCGGAAAGACTCGATCATGTCGGGAAGGACGAAGAGGCGCCGGTTACGGGCTGCCAGCTTCACGAAATTTGCGGCCAGGCCTTTGATGCCAGCCTTGTCGAGAAGTGCTGCGAGCGCTGCAAGCTGCTCTTCAGCACTGAATGCCGGGCTTTTCACAAGACGGACGAGATCTTCGCTTTCGGAAAGCATGCCTTCAAAAGCAGTCAGATCCCGTTCCACGTCAGCCGTTACGCCGTCGCCTTCAGCTAGGTCGAGAAGGGCGGACGCATAACGCTGTGCCACGCCGGATACGAGAGATACGTTGTCAGTCACCAGGTCCGTGCTCTCTGACGTTTTTCATGTCCGCAAAACGGCTAGCGTCCGCAAGACATTGAAAAAATGAATGATTTCAAGGTCAGAAGGTATGACGGTTAAACCGTTCCCCCAAAGCCGCGCCTCAATTAGCACAGGGTTTCCCAGTGTGCAACGCCGCGCGGAGCCTGTTCTTGCCGATTCAATGGTGTTTTTTACCCATCCGCGGCAAAAAGCCTTGCAGATCAATGTGTCACCGGCCGTATAAACCTTTAGACGGTGGCCATTTTTGAGACCGTGTTTGCGGCTCTTCGCATTGCGGGTCTACCACGAAAGATCAACACGCCCTACGATGGCTAAGTCTCCAGCAGGGGTTCAAAACCGCCGAAGATCATCCGCTTCAGACTAAACACCTCATCCGCATTGGGCATGATTTCGCCCCATCTCGGATCTTCTTCCATCTTTCCCATCGCAGCATCGGCAGTCGTTTTGTCGGGCCAAATGATCCACGAGAAGACAACAGTTTCATCCGGCGCTTTTTTTACAGCCATCGGAAAGGACGTCACTTCACCATCCGGCACGTCGGTTCCCCAAGCTTCACACGAACTCACTGCGCCATATTCCTTGAACAGCGCCCACGACTTTTCTGCGATCACAGCGTAGTCGGCTTTTTTGGTGGTTTTTAAGGGTGCGAGAAACCCTTGAACATATGACATGAGGAAACCTCCATTGTTAGAATCGGAAGTCTCTCATGATGAGGCGAGAAAACAAGCAGACCTTACAAAACGCGGCGGTACACCCTTTATAAAAAATGCTGCGGGTCAATATCGATCTGAACGCGAAGGCCTTTCGTCGGCTTCGGGCCGCTTGAAAGCCAGCCCCTTATATAGGACTGCAAGTCATATTGCTTCGGCGCCATCGCCAACAGGCGGAACCGGTAGCGTCCTCGAACTATGGCCAAAGCGGCTTCTGCAGGTCCGAGGAGCGTGACGGCCTGGTCCGGTGGCGCCACCCGTGCCAGCTGCCGGGCAAAACCTTCCGCAAAATTCCTGTCAGGCCCTGAGATCACAACAGCTGCCAACCGGCCAAAAGGCGGCAGGCCGGCGGCCCGCCGCGCTTCGATCTCCGCCTGGTAAAACGCGTGTTTATCGTTGGAGAGCAGCGCCTTGATGACGGGATGATCCGCACTGTAGGTCTGCAGAAAACCTTTGCCGCCACCGGCGACGCGGCCCGCACGGCCCGTGACCTGGGCAAGCAGTTGGAAGGTCTTTTCGGCGGCACGCGGATCGCCATGTGCCAGGCCGAGATCCGCATCAACCACGCCGACCAGTTTCAGTTTCGGGAAATTGTGGCCCTTGGCGACCAACTGCGTTCCGATGATAATATCTGCACCACCCTCTTCAACGACCTTCATTTCCCGCTTCAAACGTTCAGGCCCACCGGGCAGGTCGGATGAAAGAACCAACGTTCGCGCTTGCGGGAAGAGATCGCTCACTTCTTCTGCAATCCTTTCAACACCGGGGCCACAGGCAACCAGCGTATTGGTGCTTTGGCACGACGGGCAGCTTTCTGGCACACGTTCATTATGCCCGCAGTGGTGACACACCAGTTTCTTTTGAAACCTGTGCTCAACCAGCCAGGTGCTGCAATGCGGACATTGGAACCTGTGACCGCAGGTGCGGCATAATGTCAGAGGGGCATATCCACGCCGGTTCAGGAACAACAGCGCCTGGTCCCCGTTAGCGTAGGTTTCCTTGATTGCGCCCACCAGGCCCGGCGCGAGCCATCGGCCCTGCTCCGGTCCGTCCAGACGCATATCAATGGCCGATAGATCGGGAAGTGCAGCGCCGGACGCCCGGTCAGGCAATTCGACCAGACCATACCGGCCCTGCTCGGCATTGACGCGGCTCTCGATCGACGGTGTCGCGGAGGCAAGGACAACCGGGAAACGGGAGATATGCCCGCGCACGACCGCCATGTCCCGGGCGCTATAGGGCACACGGTCATCCTGCTTGAACGCGGCATCGTGTTCTTCATCAACGATGATCAGCCCAAGTTCCTTGAATGGTAGAAAGAGAGAGGAACGCGCGCCGATGACGACACGGACATCGCCAGATGCAACACCGCGCCAAACCCTCGCCCGGTTCTTTGGTGTAATTTCAGAGTGCCACTCGGCCGGGTAAACACCGAAGCGCTGTTCAAACCGCCGCAGAAACTGTTCTGTCAGCGCAATTTCCGGCAGAAGCACAAGAGCCTGCTTGTCCCGCCGCAAGGCTTCCGCGATTGCTTCGAAGTAGACCTCGGTCTTGCCCGAACCGGTCACACCGTCAATCAAGGTCACTGCAGCGCCCTTGTCGAAACTCTCTGATAGCTTCTCCGCAGCTGCTTGCTGGGCCGGTGTCAAATCCTTTTGTGCATAGTCGATTTGAGGACGCGGCGGCGGGGGTGCCGCCGGCATGGAGACGATCTCCAGCACCTCTTGTTGCACCAGTCCGTCAATGACGGATGCGCTGACACCAGCTGCGTGTGCGAGGCCGCTTTTTGTCCACGCAAATCCGTCTTCCATCGTTCCGAGAACACGGCGGCGGGCGGGCGTCATCCGCTCTGACTCCGCACCTTCGATCCGCCGGACACCTGGAACCGGGGCTTCCGGTTCGAGTGCCTCTTCAGACCGCAGCACCATGCGCACAACCATGCCCGGTGCACCGAGCGTCCAGCCGGCCACCCAATCCACAAATCGGCGGAGATCCTTATCGAGCGGCGGCGTGGTGTCGTAAACGTGGGAAATCGATTTGAGTTTGTTGGGATTGATCGCCGCATCAGGCTCACCATCCCAGACCGCACCGATGACCTCCCGCGTTCCCAATGGCACCCGGACGATCGTACCCGGCACCACAGAATGCCCAGCAGGGACCTTATAGGTATAAGCAACCGGCACGGCGACGGGTACCAGCACGCTGGCAATCGTGTCTTTCGGCTCCAAATCGTCAAACAGCACGGCAGGTCACATTTTTCGGCATGGCATTTCTTGGTCCACACACCCACGGATGAGAGATGCGGTACGCTCTGCGGAGATCGCCCGGATCCACCTTCCATTCAAGCGGAATAATTTCTGAGGTACGTACCGCAAAAAGGCTTTCACCAGAGAATCAGGGCTTCAGTTAGACAGCATCCTAGGCTAAAGAGAGCGCAGCTGACCATTCATTCGTTCGCTTGCCGACCGAGGCAGGCTGCAAAGGCGTACACACAAGCGCCATTGGGAGAAATCATCCATGAAGTTTTTCGTCGACACCGCGGATACCGCGGAGATCCAGGAACTGGAAGCCACGGGCCTCTTGGACGGCGTCACCACAAATCCGTCCCTTATCGCCAAGTCCGGCAAGGATTTCAAAGACGTGATTGCCGAGATCTGCAAGATCACAAACGGTGACGTTTCAGCGGAAGTCGCAGCAACCGACTTCGACACCATGATCAAGGAAGCCCATGTCCTGCGTGCGATCGCAGACAACGTGGTCATCAAGCTTCCGCTGACATTTGACGGTCTGAAAGCCTGTAAGCAACTGACGAGCGAAGGCACGAAGACCAACGTCACCTTGTGCTTCTCGGCCAACCAGGCCCTGCTCGCAGCAAAAGCCGGCGCGACCTACATTTCGCCGTTCATTGGCCGCCTCGACGATATCAATCTCGATGGTATGGAACTGATCCGCGAAATCCGCGTCATCTATGACAACTATGGCTTTGACACCGAGATCCTGGCCGCGTCCATCCGCACACCAAATCACGTGAAGGATTCTGCGATCATCGGCGCTGACGTGGTCACCGTTCCGCCGGCAACACTGAAGTCCCTTATCAAGCACCCGCTGACCGACAAAGGCCTTGACGCGTTCTTGAGCGACTGGGCGAAGACCGGTCAGAGCATCCTTTAAGGCGCTCGCGGATCGGGTACAGCAGGCGCTGCATCCCGGTTCGCTTAAGAAACACGATCAGAGGCTCCGGTCCATCCGGGGCCTTACCTTTATGTTGCTAAGCCGGCGATCAAAAAGCGGTAGCACTCTGCTGTTCATTTTTCTATTTTGAGCCGCGGTTCCGGCAATTGGCGGCCGGACAGCCCAGCCATTCAGGCAAATCCCGACCCCAAGTGGCCCAACCCCGGTGACAGACGGAAGCGCGCAGGGTATTCGTGGATTTGAAAACAGACAGCAAGAGCGCGGGTTAAAGCGCTGAAGGATAGGAAACACACAATGACGGGTTCGAGAATCGTCTTGATTGACCGCCACCCCGGCCGGTCCGCGCAAACCATTGGCGTGGCGCGGGAATTGGGCACCGACCCCGATCTCATCCATGAACCGTCTGTCGGCGTGGTTGGCACAAAAGGCGACAGTCAGTGTTATCTGGGCGTGGCGCGCAAGGTCGATGCCATTCATGAGCACCTGAAATCGCGCATCGGCAGCGGTGAGGGCCAGCTAAAATACCGGCTGGTTCAGCCGGAATACACGATTGCAACGTCTGACGGCATCCGCAACGGCACACGCGAAATGCGCTATTCGCTCATCGGCCGCGAAGTTACCAACGACGGTTTGTGCGAGCACCTGGAAGCATCCGGTCTGGCCGGCACCATTGCGGTGGTCGCCTGTGACAAGCCACCGGTCGGCACCATGGCTGCAGTCCTTGAGCGGAATGAACCGGCAATCATCATGTCCGATGGCACGATCCGCCCGGGCAAGGATCCGGAAACCGGCGAGATGCTGGACATTGTCAGCGCCTATCAGGTGGCCGGACACCCGGACAAGGCCGTAAGGGACCGTATTGCCTGTAACGCGTGTCCGGGCATTGGCAGCTGCGGCGGCATGTTTACCTACAACACCATGCAGACCTTCATCGGCGTTGTCGGCCTGCAGCCGCTGCATATGGTTGCCCCACCATCCGACGATCCGCGCCGCTTAGAGGAATTCCCGCAGCAGCTCGTTTCCTATCTAGTCGACATGATGGAAAAGGGCCTGAAACCGCGCGACATCGTCAAGCGCGATTCGCTGCGCAATGCGATCATCGTCGCCATGGCCATCGGCGGATCCACCAACGTTGTTCTGCACGTTCCGGAAATTGCGCGCGCAGCCGGTTATGAGCACTTCTGGCGCGATGTGATGACCCCGGAAGAATTCAATCATCTCTCCCAGCACGTGGTCCCGGTTCTGACCAACGCACGGCCGTACGGCAAATACTCCATGCTCGACATCGATCGCGTTGGCGGGGTTCAGGTGATCGTCAAGGAACTGTTGGATGCCGGTCTTCTGAATGGCGACATGATGACCTGCACTGGCCGCACGCTGGCCGAACAGGTTGCGGACCTCAACGCAGCCGCCCCAGACGGCGATGTCATTCATTCCGTTGCCGAGCCGTTCAAGCCGACGGGTGGCCTTCGCATGCTCGGCGGCAACCTGTCGCCGGATTTCTCGGCTATCCTGAAGCTTGCCGGTGTTGAAGGCGGTCTGGAAGACAATCTCTTCAAGGGCCGTGCGCGCGTGTTTGAACGTGAAGCCGGTCTGATCCAGGCTCTCGATGAAGCGCCGGACAGCTTCCAGGACCATGACATGGTCATTGTGCGCTATGACGGCCCAAGCGGCGGTCCGGGCATGCCGGAGATGCTCGATCCGACATCGCGGATCACGACGCTGTGCCGGGAGCGCGGCATCGTGATTGCGCTTATGACAGATGCCCGGTTCTCTGGCGGCTCGGTCGGTCTGGTGATTGGCCACGTGGGTCCGGAAGCAGCCCTTGGCGGGCCAATTGCTTTCGTCGAGGACGGGGATGAGATCATCGTTGACCTCAACACCAATACCCTGAATTGCCCGGCGCTGGACGATGCGACGACGCTCGCAGCCCGCAAGGCTATCTGGGATAAAGCGGTCGAAGACAATGGCGGCATTCACCCGAACTGCGGTATTGCGGACACCCGCCTTCTGCACCGGGCCCGTCACACCGCAGTTCCGGCCGTCCGTGGCGGTGGCCTGCATCCGAACCGGGAAGTCTGGGTGCGCGACCCACGCCCGGCTGAAAAATCCGGGTTTGAACCGCGCAACCGCCATCGGAGCGCCTAAACGCTCCAGTATCAGTGTCGAAAAGACTAGAACGCCCCGGTCACAACAGGCCGGGGCGTTTTTTTGAATACCTCTCCGGAGTCTGTGCGTTGGCGGAACGCTGGGAACGCATTCTGAAACATCACTTCACGGAGGAATTGCACCCTGGCAAAAACAGAGATAACTTCGATTATGAAAGCTATTTCCAGAACGCCGGAGGGAGCCGGTCGCCTGCGAAAAATGGCATGGACAACGGAGGACCCTTTCATGAAAACGCGGATTACCGAGCTCTTTGGCATTGAACATCCGATCATTCAGGGCGGCATGCACTATGTCGGTTTTGCAGAGCTCGCGGCGGCTGTTTCAAATGCCGGCGGGCTTGGAACGATCACGGGTCTAACTCAAAAGACACCAGAAGCACTCGCAAACGAAATCGCCAAATGCCGGGATCTCACCGACAAGCCGTTTGCGGTGAACCTCACCTTTTTGCCGACGGTGAACGCGCCTGACTATCCGGGTTACGTAAAGGCGATCATTCAAGGCGGGGTCAAGGTGGTTGAAACCGCTGGCCGCAATCCGCAACAGGTGATGCCCTATCTGAAAGACGCGGGCATCAAGGTGATCCACAAATGCACCTCCGTACGGCATTCCCTGAAAGCCCAGTCCATTGGCTGTGATGCGGTCTCGGTGGATGGCTTTGAGTGCGGCGGCCACCCGGGCGAAGACGACATTCCGAACATGATCCTATTGCCGCGCGCTGCAGATGAACTGGAAATCCCCTTTGTGTCCTCCGGCGGCATGGCCGATGCCCGCAGTCTCGTCGCCTCGCTCGCCATGGGTGCGGAAGGCATGAACATGGGCACGCGCTTCATCGCCACGAAGGAAGCGCCGGTGCATCAAAGGGTCAAGGATGCGATTGTGGCCGCCTCCGAACTCGACACCCGTTTGGTCATGCGCCCGCTGCGCAACACGGAACGCGTCCTCAACAATGCTGCCGTGGAGCGTTTGCTGAAGAAGGAAAAGAGCCTCGGCGACGATTTGAAATTCGAGGACATCATCGAGGAAGTCGCAGGCGTCTATCCGAAGATCATGATGGACGGCGACATGGATGCCGGGGCCTGGTCTTGCGGGATGGTGGCCGGTCTCATCGATGACATTCCGACCTGCAAGGAGCTGATCGAACGGATCATGAGTGAAGCTGATGCCCTCATCCGCCAGCGGCTGGAAGGCATGGTGGGCGGCGTTGCCGTTGCTGCTGAATAAGCGTCGGGGGAGAAAGAGATGGACTATCAAACGATCCTCTGGAGCCATGAAAACGGCGTTGCCGAGATCACCATGAACCGGCCAGACAACGCCAATGCGCTGAGTGCCCGCATGTCGGATGAACTCTTCGATGCGGCTTGCCGGTGCGAGGCAGAGGCTGCGCGCGCGGTCATCCTCACCGGATCCGGCAGTATGTTCAACGCGGGCGGCGACTTGCAGGAATTTGATGACGCTGAGGACAAGGCCGACCATGTTACCCGCATGGCGACAATTCTCCATGCGGCCCTTTCCAGGTTCTCGCATATGGATGCGCCGGTGATCACGGCTGTGAACGGCTCGGCCGGTGGCGGCGGGTTCTCAATCGCGATATCCGGCGACATCATTCTTGCGTCCGAAAAGGCCAAATTTGTCTCCGCTTACACGGCCTCCGCGCTGACACCCGACGGGTCGTCGTCCTATTACCTTGCCAAGCACATTGGTTTGCTGCGGGCGAAGGAGCTGATGCTGACCAACCGGGTTCTGACCGCCAAGGAAGCCTGCGAGTGGGGGCTGGTGACCCGTGTGGTCGCCCCGGATGATTTGATGGCAGAAGCGCGTGCACTCGCAGCCCAATTTGCCACGGGACCGACCAAAGCCTACGGCGGTGTGAAGCGCCTTTTGCAGACCGCGTATTCCGAAGGGCTGGAAACCCAGCTCGACAAAGAAAGCCGGTCGATTGCCGCCATGATGAAAACCCATGACGGCGCGCATGGAATCGCGTCATTCCTTGCCAAGAAAACACCGGAGTACAAGGGCAAATGAGCCGCGCGCCGATTGAAGACGACTGTGGCATCGGCCAGGCGCTGAACATCGTTGGCGAATGGCGCACGCTCTTGGTCCTGCGCAATCTCTTCAACGGCATGCGCACCTATGATGCCATGCAGACCCATCTCGGGATCTCGTCGAGCGTGCTGGCAGCCCGCCTCAAAACCTTGAGCGAGGCGGGCATCGTTGAGAAGCGTCCATCACCGGAGGATGGCCGGTCCCATGAATACCGGCTGACAGAAAAGGGACTGGATCTTTATCCCGTGCTCGTCGCCTTGCTGCATTGGGGGGAGAAATGGACCCCCAACGGCCGGGGACCGCGCATGACCCTGACAGAACGAGCAACCGGTCTGCCGGTCCGCGAGATGGCAGTGACGGCCCAGGACGGACGGCCGCTTGGGCCCCGGGAGGTCACACCAGTACCGGGCCCCGGCGCGAGCGACTATACCCGCGTCCTGACGGCCCGCTGGGCAAACAAGAAGGAGGAAACCGCGTGACATCCGACTGGGCAGCTGCAAAGAAAAAAATCAGCGTCGAAGGCCATGACATGACCTATGTGGAGCGCGGGCAAGGGCGCCCGATTGTCTTTCTCCATGGCAATCCGACTTCCTCCTTTCTGTGGCGGGACGTAATCCCCGAATGCGAACATCTCGGGCGCTGCATTGCGCCGGATCTGATCGGCATGGGCGACAGCGCCAAACTGCCGAACCCGGGACCGGACACCTACACCTTCCAGACCCACCGGCGTTTTCTGGAAGGGTTTCTGGCAGCTGTCGGTGTGGACAAGAACGCGATTTTCGTCATTCACGACTGGGGCTCTGCACTCGGTTTCGACTGGGCAAACAGGCACCGGGATGCGGTCGCCGGCATTGCCTATATGGAAGGCATCGTGAAGCCGCTGGCGGATTGGTCTGAGTTCAATCCGGAAGCGGCGCCGATCTTTCAAGGATTTCGATCCGAAAAAGGTGAAGAGCTGATTCTCGATCGCAATCTTTTCGTCGACCGTGTTCTGCCCGGATCGATCCTGCGCGACTTGAGCGCCAAAGAACAAGCCGAATACCGGCGGCCCTTTCAAAATCGGGACGATCGCTGGCCGACCCTGACCTGGCCGCGCCAAATCCCGATAGGCGGCGAGCCAGCTGACGTTACCCAAATCGCTTCGGACTATGCAGCCTGGATGGCGGAAAACGACCTGCCCAAACTGTTCATCAATGCAGATCCCGGCGCAATCCTGATCGGTGCCCCACGCGACTTCTGCCGGACCTGGAAAAACCAGCAAGAGGTGACTGTCAAAGGAAGCCACTTCATCCAGGAAGACAGTGGTGCAGAGATTGGCCGCGCTGTCGCGGGTTGGCTTGAAGATGCTGTTGGCTCGTAGCCCTTACATCGAAGTTCAACAATTTCCTGTTCACGGTTGCAAGCATCCCGCATTCTTCGACGGCAATGTCATCGGATAAAGGGCAGGTCATGAAACTATTGGTTTTTCTAGGATCGGTGCGACAGAGCACGCCGCCAAGGCCAGCGCGGCTCGGCGAGCGGGTGGCCAAGGCCTGCGCGGCGCAACTCGTCCGGGCCGGGGCCGACGTCGAGATCATTGATCCGCTCAACCTCGAGCCGCAATCAGTATTCAAGCCGCATTTTGCCTATGCAGCCGGGCGGGCGCCGGAGGCGCTTGAAGCCTTGTCGGACAAGATCAAGGGTGCAGACGGCTATGTGATGGTCTCGCCGGAATACAATCACTCCATGAGCCCGGCGCTTGCGGATCTTCTCAATCATTTCGGCAGTTCCAGTTTTTCCTTCAAGCCGAGCGCGATTGCGACGTATTCCGCGGGTCAATGGGGCGGCGCGCGAGCAGCCGTCAACATGCGCACCTATTTGAGCGAGCTCGGCTGTCTGCCGGTTTCGGCCATGATCCATGTGCCGAAGGCGCAGGACGTGTTTGATGAAGAGGGCGGCTATCTTGAAGATGTCGATGCCGACAAATGGGACGGGTACATTGGCCGCACCCTGCACCAACTGACTTGGTGGGCGGAGGCTGCAAGCCGCCAACGCCAGCAAGCGGTTGCGACCACGGCCTTTGACAAGGATCCCTCACAGCGCAACGCGCCTTAATTTTCAGGCGGAACCGGCTGGGCTTGGCCGGTCACGCGCCTATATGCCGGTCAGGAAGGGCTTCCAACGCCATTACATAAGTGAATTGTCAGGAGATCGGCATGCTGCCCGCACTTCCCTATCAGGACTGGTCGGAAACGAAGGACACGCTGCATCTCTTCTTGCAGATGATTGGCAAGATCCGGCTGAAGGCCCATCCAAAGCTGAATCACTGGTGGCATGTGACGCTTTATCCCCACGTGCGCGGCCTGACGACCGGGCGCATTCCATATGGCACCAGCGGCTTTGAAATTCTCTATGACATGCTTAATCACACAGTGACCATCAGCCGGAACGATGGCGAAAGCGCATCGTTTTCAACGCCCGGTCTCACTGTTGCTGATTTTTATGAAGCGCTTTTCTCCCGACTTGAGCAGCTGGGCATCTCAGTGAAGATCGTTGCCGTTCCCTACGACAACAAATCTAAGGTGCCCTTTCCGGCGGACACCGCGCCGCGCCCCTATGACAAGGACACCGTTTCCGATTTCTGGCGGGCGCTCTGTTCAATCTCCAGCGTCTTTGAAACCTACCGCTCGGGATTTGTCGGCAAACAGACACCGGTTCAGCTCTACTGGCATTCTTTTGACCTGGTCGTGACCCGGTTCTCCGGGCGGGCACATCCTTTGGAAGGCGGCACACAGTCCGATCGCGAGGCCTACTCCCACGAGGTGATTTCAATTGGGTTCTGGCCCGGAGATGATAGCTTTCCCGAAGCCGCTTTTTATGGCTATGCCTATCCGGAACCGCAGGGCATGAACCAGATTAACCTGCAACCAGCTGACGCCTTCTGGGCTGAAAAGAACGGTGGTGCACTGGCGATCCTGAAATACGAAGATGCCCGCACGGGCGCCGATCCGGCTGCGGCAATTCTCTCATTCCTCAACAGTGTCTATGACGGCGCGGCGGTCAAGGCCGATTGGCCGGTTAAGGATCTTGCGCATCAGCACAGATGATTTCTTCGCGATCACTTGTGATCCGACAAACACAGATCATGATCGCCGAAGGCTTTCAAAATGTTGCAATCGGCGGCCGGGTGCTCGCCGGTGCAGCTTGCGCTGATCCGGGCCAGTTCCTTCTCCAGTTTTTTCAAATGCGCAATGCGCGCGCGGATGGCTTGAAGCTGGTCCGCAGCAATCCGGTTGGCATTGCCGCAGGGTTTTTCCGGGTGAAGGCTGAGGTCAATCAGTTCCCGGATGGCCTCCATCGGCAAACCAAGATCCCGGCAGTGTTTTAAAAACCGAAGCCGGTCGAGGTCCCGCTCCTGGTAGCGCCGCTGATTGCCCTCGGTGCGGATCGGGGCTTCGATGAGCCCTTCTTTTTCGTAGTAGCGGATGGTCGGAACTTTCACGCCTGTCGCCTTTGACAATTCTCCGATTGAAAAATCCATAAAACCCTCTTGAACCTCTAGCCGCTATAGGGATTACACAGAACCAAGGAATAAAAATCAAGGAGTTCAGTGGTATGGCCGGGTGTTGCGGATCGAACGCAAAATTCGATGGGGTTTCCCAGGATTACAAACGGCGGCTGTGGCTGGTGATCGCCCTGAATGCGACCATGTTTGTCGTGGAAATGGCCGCCGGACATGCGGCGCGCTCCCAGGCACTACAAGCCGATGCGCTCGACTTTTTCGGCGATGCGATCACCTACGGTATTTCGCTGGCCGTTATCGGCGCATCTTTGAGAACCCGGGCAATTGCGGCTTTGTTCAAAGGAGGAAGCCTGTTGCTGATGGGTCTCTGGGTCGGCGGATCGACCGCTTACCAGTTTCTTGTCCTTGGAACTCCAAAAGCTGAAATCATGGGGGCCATCGGATTCCTGGCTTTAACTGTAAACCTGATCAGCGTCCTGGTTCTGGTTCGCTACAAGGATGGTGATGCCAATGTCCGCTCGGTCTGGCTCTGCTCCCGCAACGATGCGATCGGCAACGTCGCGGTTATGCTGGCGGCACTTGGGGTTTGGGGAACGGCGACTGGTTGGCCGGATCTCATCGTCGCCGGTCTGATGGCGAGCCTCTTTGTCAACTCCGCGGTGCAGATCCTCAAACAGGCGATCGCAGAGTACAGGCAGACGGACATTGAAACCGGCTCGGACCACGAACATAGCACTGCAACTGATGGTGTTGTCCGCTAGGCATAAAAAAACCCGCTGCCATAGCAGCGGGTGCTTTGGAGCATTGAGTGCTGTCGTTTATTCCGCTGGCTCCTCGGTCTCAACTTCCGGAACTGTCATTTCCTGAAGGACTTGATCGCTGAGGTCATTGGTAGCGATCGAGATATCGGTGTCGATCTCAGGCGCCACAGTCGTTTCGGCAACGGTCATGTCTTTCGCTTTTGCGGTTTTGCCCCAAGAGCAGGCATGGGCCGGGGCAAGTGCGAAAGTGCTGACCGCAAGGGCCGCGATACCAGTAGTTAATAGACGCATAGTCTGTTCCCTCTGTTTGCTCGTGCAATCCCTCTACGCAACCTAGCGTAACTCAGATCGAAGTAATGACCAAGAAAAACCTACCAGCTGTTTATGCCAGAGTTAAGATCCGAACTATTTGCGGCGAAGATTGTAAACTTTTGTTTCGTTTGGCTCAGACAAGTCATTCAGGATATTTACGACACGGACATCGAGTAAATCCCCAAAGGCTTTTAAAGTCATATCCTTACTGCTCAAGAACCCGATCAGCAGGACCCGCACGGCGCCATCGGAGCGTAGTTCCCCCTTGGTCCATCCCCACTTGCAGTCACGGGGGATACAGGAGGTAAACGCCCGAGCGCGCACAAATACCTGTTCATTTTCGCATCGGCTTTCTACCTCGACCCGGCTGATTTCCTTGGGAGCTGCGTCCGGATTGACCCACACACCGTCCTCCGGAATCGGACAGTAAATTCTTTCGGTTCCTGATCCCGTTTGTGCCTGTGCAGGCAAAGACAAGACCGACAGTCCGGCCACGAAAGCGACGGCTAAAAGCGTTCCTTGCATCCTGCTCCTCCGCTCCATGATGCGTTGCGCTTGCTTCAGTGCAAGACGGTGTTTATCACAGCGGCCTTGTCCGAAACGTTTCCAGTCATCCCGTTTCACCCCACTCCATGATGCCGGGTCTGGCCTGCCAATCAAGTGGAATGCCATGCACAGTCTTAAAAGCCCGCGTTTTTTACTGCGGCCACCGTCTGCCGACGATCTGCCTGTCTACCAAGAGTTCTTTTTTGACGGAAAAGCTTCCGGCTTTTATGGCGGCCCGCTGCGCGCCGATCAAACCTGGCGGGTCTTGGCCGGTCACCTTGGGCATTGGCTATTGCGCAATTACGGCATGTGGATGATTGCACCCCGTGAGGGCGGGTCAGCTTTTGGGGGATGCGGTTTTGTCTGGCCGGAAGGCTGGCCCCGCCGAGAACTCACTTGGTGGCTTTTGCCTAAGGCACGAGGTCAAGGCGTGGCCATCGAAGCCTCCCATGCCGCAATCCGGCATGCCTACCTCAGCTATGGTTGGCCCCTTGTTGAAACGCACATGGACGACGACAATTTCGCGGCCCGGAAATTGGTTGCAAAACTTGGTGGAGAGATCATTGCCCGCGAAGCGTTTCCGGATGGCAAGTCCCGCAACGTTTATCGTTTGCCTCAACCAACGGAATAGCACGGGATCACCGCCGCGGATGCGCCTTGTCATAGGCGGCCAGCAAATGAGCGCTGTCGATCTCGGTGTAGATCTGAGTGGACGCCAGGCTCGCGTGACCAAGCAATTCCTGAATGGTTCGCAAATCTCCCCCACCTGCGAGCAAATGCGTTGCAAAAGAATGGCGCAAGGCGTGGGGAGTTGCGGTTTCAGGAAGACCAAGTGCGCCGCGCAGTTTGGCCATGGACAGCTGGATCATCCGCGGATTGAGCGGACCGCCGCGCGCCCCGAGAAACAAAGGACCGTCTGGTGAGATCGCATAAGGGCAGAGCTTTATGTAATGAGCCACCGCCTCACACACAGCCGGCAGTATTGGCACGATCCGCTCCTTACGGCCTTTGCCGACAATTCGCATAGATTTCGTACCTGACTGCGGGGCCATTTTGCCGGTCAGTGACAGTGCTTCGGAAATACGCAGTCCGCATCCATACAACAGCGTCAGAACAGCTGCATTGCGCGCCTCCACCCAAGCCTCTGTTTCCATCGCCAGATCACCGCTTGTGATGTCGATGGCATCCTTTGCAGACACCGGTTTGGGCAAAGAGCGCGATTGACGCGGTGGCCGAACGGCATCCGAGGCGGCAGCGTTGATCTCTCCCCGGCGTTCCAGGAATTTCAGAAACGAGCGGATCCCAGCCAGGCCGCGTGCCAGCGAGCGGCTTTGGACCTTATTGCGGCGGCGTTGTGCCAAAAACCCGCGAAAATCTGCCGGACGCAAGTCAGCAATATCTTTAATCCCCGGCGCACCACCCAAATGATCTGTCAGAAATCGCAAGAACTGGCGGAGATCGCGCTCATAAGCGATCAAAGTCTTGTCGGACAAGCGCCGCTCGTCTGACAAATGGTCCAGCCACTTGGCGATCCGGTCATTCAGATCCGGTTTGGCCGTGACAAGCAGAGAATCGGATGCACTGTGAGACATGTACCCAGACTAGTGAAAACTCCCGATCGTTTCGTTAATCCGGCAGCGGGCTGCCCGGCTTAGTTGAAGAATTTCCTTTAGAGCCAATCGCCGGTCCGCCGCAGATGTTCCAACTCCTTCAAAAACGCCTGCACTTTCGCCGAGCGGTGCAGATCGACATGGGTGACCATCCACATCATCGAGAGCCAATCCGGATCCGGGGGAACAATTTCGACCAGGTCCCCGCGTTCAAGAGCGGCCAAACGTGGCAGAAACCCAATTCCATTACCGCAGAGAACAGCTTCCGCCAGTGTGCCCATCGAGTTGGAACGGAATGCAATACACTCAGCCGGGACATTTTCGTGCAGCCAACGCTGGAACCCTGCCCTCGTGTTCGGATCCACGGTTCCGGCGAACCGGTGCTTTGGGAAGTCAGTTGCCCCGTCGGGCAGGCCATACCGGTCGATGTAGATTTGATGGGCGAACAGACCGATTTCAATTCGTTCAAACTCCCGAACCACATTGTCCGGGTTTTCCGGCCGGCCGCCTGCACGAAACGCGACATGGGCCTCGCCATACTCCAAGCGCAGGAGGCTGTCGCTAACCATGAACCGGATGGTAAGGCCCGGGTGCTTGCCGCCAAAGGCCCGTAAAATCGGCATCAGTGTTGGCGCATAGGTCGCGATGGACGTCACGATGAAGTCGCCCCTCAGCGCATCTCCCTGCCCTTGCGCCTTGCGATGCAGTTCCTCGAACTGCTCGTCGGCGGTATCGGCAATGCGAAGCAGTTCGCGCCCGAGATCGGTTGGCGTAAAGCCCTTTGCATGGCGTTGAAACAGTTTGCCACCAAGCGCTGCCTCTAGAGTGTCGACGTGGCGGTTGATGGTCGCCCGGTGAACGCCGAGCGATTCGGCGGCAGCGCTTACGGTCCCCAAACGCGCAACACGCGCGGCTGTTCGAATCTCGGTCCAGTGCTGCATGATCTTATGTCACATTTTCGCGCATTAGATGCGGATCTCGATATCTTCAAAGCAAATATACAACATATTAGATTGGGTTCAACACGATGACAGTGCGACATCACCAAAGAGGTTGAGCCATGAAAATCCTAGCATTCGCAGCAACAAACAGCCGCCAATCCATCAACAAGCAGGTGGTTCAAGCCGCAAGCGACATCATCAACTCTGATCTGGATCCAAATGCGGAGATCGAGATCATCGATCTGAACGACTACGAGATGCCGATTTACAGCATTGACCGGGAAACCGAGGGCGGCATTCCAGAAGAAGCCAAACGGTTCCATGAAAAGATCAGTGCTGCAGATGCTCTGATTGTTTCTTACGCCGAACACAACGGCACATATACCGCCGCCTTCAAAAACGTGATCGACTGGGCCTCCCGCATCAATATGAAGGTCTTTCAGAACAAGCCGCAAGTTGCTATGTCCGCGTCCATGGGACCGGGTGGGGCTGCAAGCGTCCTGAAATCAGCGGTCGGGTCGGCGGGCTTCTTTGGAGCCGACATTCGGGGCAGCCTCTCTATCGGGCCGTTCACCGAGAAGTTCGACACTGAAGCGGGTAAACTGACCGATGAGAACCTGGAGCACTCCTTGCGCGAAATCCTGTCGGATCTGGTAACTGCTGCGCAAGGCGCCAAGCGCGCCGCCTAAACATCTTCAAGACAAAAGTTAAAAAAAGCCCGGGCGCTTGCCCGGGCTTCTTCATTTCAAACCTTCCAGACCTCTTAGGAATGGATCGGCTTGGCGAATGCCCCCATGGCGGCTTCCTTGACGGCTTCCGACATGGTCGGATGCGCATGACACGTACGGCCGAGGTCTTCCGCGGACCCGCCGAATTCCATGACAACGCAGGCTTCGTGGATCATTTCACCGGCACCGAAACCGACGATATGCACACCGAGCACCTGATCGGTTTTGGCGTCGGACAGAACCTTGGCAAAGCCGTCGGTCGCGTTCATCGCTCGCGCGCGGCCATTGGCCGTGAAGTTGAACTTGCTGGTCTTGTACTCAACACCAGCCGCCTTCAACTCCTCTTCCGTCTTGCCGACAGAGGCGACTTCCGGCTGGGTGTAAACAACACCCGGAATGACGTCGTAGTTCACATGGCCAGCCTGGCCTGCGAGGATCTCTGCAACCGCAACACCTTCATCCTCGGCCTTGTGCGCGAGCATCGGTCCGACGACCACATCACCGATTGCGTAAATACCGTCGACATTGGTCTTGTAGTGATTGTCGATCTGAACCCGGCCACGGTCATCGACAACAACGCCGGCTTGATCAAGACCAAGACCTTCCGTGTATGCGCGGCGGCCAATGGCAACCAGCACGATATCGGCTTCAAGAACTTCCGCATCGCCGCCAGCTGCGGGCTCAACGGAAACAGCAAGGCCCTTGCCCTTCCTCTCAACGCCCGTGACCTTGGAAGACAGCTTGAAGGCCATGCCCTGTTTTTTTAGGATCCGCTGGAAGTTCTTGGAAACCTCGCCATCCATGGGTCCAAGGATCTTCGGCATGAATTCGACGACGGTAACTTCTGCGCCGAGGCGGTTCCAGACCGAGCCGAGCTCCAGACCAATCACACCGCCGCCGACGACAATCATCTTGCCCGGAACTTTTTCAAGGTCCAACGCGCCGGTGGAGGAGACGATCTGCTTTTCGTCGATTTCCACGCCCGGCAGCGGCATCACATCGGAGCCGGTGGCAATCACGATGTTCTTCGTTTCGATAACCGATGCCTTGCCGTCGTTGTCGGTGACTTCAACTTTTCCGCCACCCAGGATCTTGCCCAATCCGCTGTGGACGTCGATCTTGTTTTTCTTCATCAGGAAAGAAACGCCGCTGACATTGGCATCAACAACATCGCTCTTGTGTTTCATCATGCCCGGCAAATCGAGTTTCGGCTTGGCAACCTTGATGCCTAGCTTCTCGAACCCGTGGCCCGCTTCATGGAACATCTCTGATGCATGCAGCAGCGCCTTGGACGGGATACAGCCGATATTCAGGCAGGTGCCTCCAAGGGTCGCTTCTTTTTCGACAACGGCCGTCTTCAGGCCGAGCTGGGCCGCCTTGATTGCGCAAACGTAGCCGCCAGGGCCAGTTCCAATGACGACAAGATCATATTGGGACATTTGGGTCGCCTTAGCCTCTTTCTCTCTATCCCTTACGGACACTTTTAAAACCGGTTGTCAGAACAGAAACCGGAGAATGAAATTCGAAGGTCTTTCAAAGACCTTATCACTGCTCTGCCAGCGCAAGGCGCAAGCCGAAACCTGCAAAGGCTGTCGCAACAGCGCGGCGCATCCAGAGCATAACCGTATCACTGCGCAGCACCTTCTCCCCGACAAGTGCCGCAAACATACCGTAGGCGATAAAGACCGCGAAGGTCATCGCCATGAACACCCCGCCCAGCAATGCCATATCCAGAGTTGGATTGGCTGCTTGCGGGCTGACAAACTGCGGCAAAAACGCCAGGAAAAACACGGTCAGTTTCGGGTTCAGGATGTTGATCAAAAACCCGGTGCGAACCGTCGCCATCATGCTTTTGCGGTTGGACTTGTCCGCCTTCAACTCCAGCGGACCACTGTCTTTCAGCGTTTGCCAGGCAAGATAAAGCAGGTATGCCACGCCAGCGTATTTGACCGCCATAAAGACCAGCGCGCTGGTGTGCATCAGCGCGGCCAGTCCAATGACAGACGCCAGGATTGCCGGAATAATGCCCAGCGTGCAGCCGAAGGCGGCAGCGATTGCCGCCTGCCGGCCTTTGCCCAGACCGACCGCCACCGTGTAGACGACCCCGGTTCCAGGGACCAGCACCACGATCAAAGCGGTGATCAAAAACTCCAGGCTCATTGTCCGGCTCCTTTGAGCATGACAGGAAGACTGGTCCGGATCAGAGATCCAGAACCAGACGCTGCGGATCTTCCAGGCTTTCCTTGACGCGGACCAGGAAGGTGACGGCTTCTTTGCCGTCGACGATCCGGTGGTCATAAGACAGGGCCAGATACATCATCGGGCGGATGACAACCTGACCGTTCACAGCCATCGGGCGCTCCTGGATCTTGTGCATGCCCAGAATACCGGACTGCGGCGCATTCAGGATCGGCGAGGACATCAGCGAACCGTAGACACCGCCGTTGGAGATGGTGAAGGTGCCACCGGTCATGTCGGCCATGCCGAGCTTGCCGTCCCGTGCCTTGCGGCCGAGGTTGCCGATTTCCTGTTCGATCTCGGCAATTGACATCTGGTCCGCATCCCGGACAACCGGAACCACCAGGCCTTTGTCCGTACCAACGGCAACACCGATGTGGGCAAAGTTCTTGTAGATGATGTCCGTGCCATCGATCTCGGCATTCACAGCCGGGATCTCTTTCAGCGCATGGGTTACAGCTTTTGTGAAGAAGCCCATGAAGCCAAGCTTCACACCATGCTTCTTTTCAAACAGGTCCTTGTACTGCTTCCGCAGTTCCATGACCGGACCCATGTCCACCTCGTTGTAGGTGGTCAGCATGGCTGCGGTGTTTTGTGCATCTTTCAGGCGGCGCGCGATGGTCTGGCGCAGCTTGGTCATGCGCACGCGCTCTTCGCGGACTTCGTCTTCGGCTGCGACCGGGCCACGGGCAACAGCTGCAGGAGCCGGAGCAGAGGCCGATGTCGCACCGGAGGCGATGGCGTTGATGACATCGCCCTTCAGGATCTGACCGCGTTTGCCAGAGCCGGCGACCTGATCACTAGAGAGGTTGTTTTCCGCCATCATCTTGGCAGCAGACGGTGCCGGCGGCATGGAGGTGCCAGTGCTCTGTGCTGGAGCGGCAGCTGCAGGAGTCGGAGCACTTGCTGCAGCCGGGGCGGCGGCAGCGCCTGCACCGGACGGATCGATCTGACAGAGCAGTACGCCCGGCTCGACGGTTGCGCCGGTTTCGGCCGCAATCTTGACGACGGTGCCTGCGACCGGAGCTGGAACTTCCTGAGCGGCCTTGTCGGTTTCCAGTTCGACAAGCGTGTCGTCCGCCTTGACGGTATCGCCAACCTTGACGCTCCATTCGCCAACTTCAGCTTCGGTCACGCTCTCGCCCGCGCTCGGGGTGACAACGTCAACGAGCTCAGCTTTGGCCGCCGGAGCTTCTGTCTTGGCAGGAGCCGGCGCGGAAGACGCCGGTGCGGCAGCTGCGGCACCTGCACCTTCTGCGATTTGACCAAGCAGAGCGCCAACCTCAACGGTGTCGCCTTCCTTGACCACGATGGATTCCAGTGTGCCGGATGCCGGTGCTGGAACTTCAACGGTTACCTTGTCCGTCTCCAGCTCGACCAGCGGCTCATCCTGATTGATGGCGTCGCCCGGTTTCTTGAACCACTGAGCAATGGTTGCCTCAGATACGGATTCCCCAAGCGTTGGGACGCGAATTTCGGTTGCCATGGTTGCCTTCTCTTAAATTTCCCAGGCCAATTTCGATGAAGGAGGCCACCGCCCCCTTCGTGATCAGTTTCCGAGTGCCTCTTCGAGGAATGCCTGCAGCTGGGCCAAATGTGCGGACATCAAACCGGTAGCCGTTGATGCCATTGCGGCGCGGCCTGCATAACGTGGGCGCTTGTGCTTGGCATCGATCTGCTCCAGCACCCACTCGATGTAAGGCTCGACGAAGAACCAGCTGCCCATGTTCTTCGGCTCTTCCTGGCACCAGACCATTTCCGCTTGCGGGAAACGGGCCAGCTCCATCATCAGAGCCTTTTTCGGGAACGGGTAGAGCTGTTCGACGCGGAACAGGTAGACATCATCGATGCCACGCTTTTCGCGTTCTTCGTAAAGATCGTAATAGACCTTGCCGGAACACATCACGACACGCTTGATCTTGTCGTCGGAAACCAGTTTGGTCTCGGCTGCCGGATTGGATTCCGCATCATCCCACAGCAAGCGGTGGAAGGTGCTGTCCGGTCCGAGTTCCGCGAGCTTTGAAACGGCCTTCTTGTGGCGAAGCAGCGACTTCGGCGTCATAAGGATCAATGGCTTACGAATGTCTCGGCACAGCTGCCGGCGCAGGATGTGGAAGTAGTTGGCCGGTGTCGTACAGTTCGCCACCTGCATGTTGTCTTCCGCGCACAATTGCAAGAACCGCTCGAGGCGTGCAGAGGAATGCTCCGGTCCCTGGCCTTCGTAACCGTGCGGCAACAGACAGACCAAACCCGACATACGCAGCCATTTGCGCTCACCAGACGATATGAACTGATCAAACAGGACCTGAGCACCATTGGCGAAATCGCCGAACTGGGCTTCCCACATGGTCAGTGCGCGCGGCTCAGCCAGCGAGTAGCCATATTCGAAACCGAGCACAGCTTCCTCAGAGAGCATCGAGTTGATGACCTCGTACCTTTGCTGACCGTCTCCGACATGGTTGAGGGGAATGTAGCGGTTTTCATTCTCTTGGTCATAGAGCACAGAATGCCGTTGCGAGAACGTTCCGCGCTCACAATCCTGACCGGACAACCGGATCGGATGACCTTCCTTGAGCAAGGTTGCAAACGCCATTGCTTCGGCGGTCGCCCAATCGATGCCCTCTCCCGTCTCGATCATTCGCTCGCGATTGTTCATGAACCGCGCAATCGTGCGGTGAGCATTGAAGTCGTCCGGAATCTTGGTCAGTTTTCGGCCGATGTCTTTCAGCTCATCGATTGCCACACCGGTTTCACCGCGGCGTGGATCTTCTTCATCATCCGCCCGCTTCATGCCGGCCCATTTGCCGTCCAGCCAATCGGCCTTATTCGGCTTGAATGCTTGACCGGAGTCAAACTCACCATCCAGGTGCTTGCGCCAGTCGGCCTTCATTTGGTCGACTTCCTCCTGGCTCATGACACCTTCCTTGATCAGCCGATCGGAATACAGCTGCAAGGTTGTCTGATGTTTGCGGATCTTGCGGTACATGATCGGCTGCGTGAACGCCGGTTCGTCGCCTTCGTTGTGGCCAAAGCGGCGATAGCAGATCATGTCGATGACCACCGGGCGACCGAAAGTCTGCCGGTACTCAATCGCGATTTTGGCGGCAAACACAACGGCCTCCGGATCATCCGCATTCACGTGGAAAATCGGTGATTCAATAACTTTCGCCATGTCCGACGGATACGGTGACGAACGCGAGAAACGCGGGTTGGTCGTAAAGCCGATCTGGTTGTTGATGATCACATGGATCGAACCACCGGTGCGGTGACCACGCAGTGCGGACAGGCCGAAACACTCCGCAACGACTCCCTGGCCGGCAAAAGCCGCATCGCCATGCAACAGAAGCGGAAGAACCGTACTCCGGTCCACTTCTGTGGTTTCGATGAAGGTCCCATCATCCTTGGATGCCAGCTGGTCCTGCTTCGCCCGCGCCTTGCCCAGAACAACCGGGTTCACGATTTCCAGGTGAGACGGGTTGGCTGTCAATGACAAATGGACGTTGTTGCCGTCAAAGTCGCGATCCGACGAGGCGCCAAGGTGATATTTCACATCGCCGGAGCCTTCTACTTCGTCCGGCGCATAGGAACCGCCCTTGAACTCGTGGAATACGGCGCGGTGCGGCTTGCGCATAACTTGGGTCAGCACGTTGAGGCGTCCGCGGTGGGCCATCCCAAGGACAATGTCCTTGAGGCCCATCTGACCGCCGCGCTTGATGATCTGTTCAAGCGCCGGGATCAGTGCTTCACCGCCATCGAGGCCGAAACGTTTTGTGCCGGTGTATTTGACGTCCAGAAACTTTTCGAAACCTTCGGCTTCAACAAGTTTGTTGAGGATCGCCTTCTTGCCTTCGGAGGTGAAAGCAACTTGCTTGTCCGGACCCTCAATGCGCTCCTGCAACCACGACTTTGCTGCCGGATCAGAAATATGCATGAACTCAACGCCCAGCGTCGAGCAATAGGTCCGCTTCAGGATGTCCAGCATCTCGCGGATGGTGGCATATTCCAGACCCAGGACATGGTCGATGAAGATCCTGCGGTCCCAATCGGCTTCGGTGAAGCCGTAGGATGAGGGGTGCAGCTCTTCGTGATCCCCGGGCGTCGCAAGTTGCAGCGGGTCGAGATCTGCGTGCAAGTGACCGCGCATGCGGTATGCCCGGATCATCATCAGCGCACGGACGGAGTCGCGTGTTGCCTGATGAACTTCGGCATCCGACATTGGTGTGCCGGTCGTATCCGCTTTCTGTTTGAGCTTGGTTTCGAGCTTCTGCTCGATTGGCGCCCAATTGCCGTCAAACGCGTTGACGAGGTCGCCACTGGCTTCCAGCGGCCAGTCTTTCCGTTTCCAGGGCGCGCCGCGGGCTTCTTTCAAAACCGCGTCTTTTTCATCCTGGAATGCCGCGAAGAAATCCCGCCACTCCGGATCAACCGAATTGGGATCAGTCTTATAGCTGGCGTAGAGGTCTTCGATATAGGCTGCGTTGGCGCCGTAAAGCAACGACGTCAGTGCGAATACGTTGTTCGCTTCCTGCCGTGCCATGTTCACTCAGCGGAGGGCTTCTCCGCCCTTATTCTTTGGCGAGCCAAAAAACTGGCCCGCGGCCGGTTCCCTACAAAGACCGATGCGCACCACCGGCCCCTCGAAATATTGGGTGTTTACCCAAAGGTCACGGCACGTTGCCGCGCCGTAACCTATCCTTTCACCATGCAGCAGGAAACGTAAACAGTTTCCGTAATCCGCAGTGGATTTTCTTATGTATTTAACCCTTCAACACTTCGAGAAGTGTTTCGCCGAGCTTCGCCGGGGACGGAGACACCTTGATACCGGCCTCTTCCATCGCAGCGATCTTGTCTTCAGCGCCGCCTTTGCCACCGGAGATCACAGCACCTGCGTGACCCATGGTGCGGCCCGGAGGCGCCGTGCGGCCCGCAATGAAGCCAGCCATAGGCTTCTTGCGGCCTTTCTTGGCTTCGTCCTTCAGGAACTGAGCCGCTTCTTCTTCCGCAGAACCACCGATTTCACCGATCATGATAATCGACTGAGTTTCGTCGTCGGCCAGGAACATTTCCAGGACGTCGATGAACTCGGTGCCTTTGACCGGGTCGCCGCCGATGCCGACAGCTGTGGTCTGGCCGAGGCCTGCGTTGGAGGTCTGGAAGACCGCCTCGTAGGTAAGTGTGCCGGAGCGCGATACAACACCCACGGAACCCTTCTTGAAGATGGAGCCCGGCATGATGCCGATCTTGCACTCTTCAGGGGTCAGGATACCCGGGCAGTTCGGGCCGAGAAGACGGGACTTGGATTTCTCCAGCTTCGCCTTGACCTTGACCATGTCGGCAACCGGAATGCCCTCGGTGATGCAGACGATGAACGGAACTTCCGCATCAATCGCTTCGATGATCGCCGCGCCTGCTCCTGCCGGCGGGACGTAGATCACGGATGCATCAGCACCGGTCGCTTCCTTTGCTTCGCCAACGGAAGCAAAGATCGGCAGCTCTGCGGCGCCTTCGACGCCGGCAGACCATTTTTCACCACCCTTTTTCGGGTGCACACCGGCCACCATCTTAGTGCCGTAGTACTCAAGAGCCTGCTCCGTGTGGAACGTGCCGGTCTTGCCGGTCAGGCCCTGAACGATAACTTTCGTGTCTTTATTGACGAGGATCGACATTTACGCGCCCCCCTTAACGGCTTTCACGATTTTCTGGGCGGCGTCGTCGAGATCGTCAGCAGCGATCACATTCATTCCGCTTTCGGAAATGATCTTTTTGCCAAGCTCAACATTGGTGCCTTCAAGGCGCACAACGAGCGGGACCTGCAGACCGACTTCGGTCACAGCGGCGAGAACGCCTTCCGCGATGATGTCGCAGCGCATGATGCCGCCGAAGATGTTGACCAGGATGCCTTTGACGTTTGGATCAGACGTGATGATCTTGAACGCGGCCGTCACCTTCTCCTTGGTCGCGCCACCACCAACATCGAGGAAGTTGGCAGGCTCTGCACCGTAGAGCTTGATGATATCCATGGTCGCCATGGCAAGGCCGGCGCCGTTGACCATGCAGCCAATGTCACCGTCGAGAGCAACGTATGCGAGATCGTATTTGGACGCTTCAATTTCCTTGGCGTCTTCTTCGGTCTCATCGCGCAGGGCCATGATGTCGTCGTGGCGGAACAGCGCATTTCCATCGAAGGACACTTTGGCGTCGAGAACGCGCAGGTGGCCGTCTTTCATGACGATCAGCGGGTTCACTTCCAGCAGCGCCATGTCTTTTTCGACAAACGCCTTGTGCAGGATCGGGAAGAGCTTGAAGCCATCTTCGCGGGCCGCACCGGTCAGTTCCAGAGCATCGCAGAGCTTGGCAGCATCCGCCTCAGTAACACCCGTGTCCGGATCAATCGGAAGCGTGATGATCTTTTCCGGGGTCTCTTCGGCGACAGCTTCAATGTCCATACCGCCTTCGGTGGACACAACGAATGCCGGACGGCCGACGGTGCGGTCAACGAGGATGGAGAGGTAAAGCTCACGCTCAATGTCCGCGCCGTCTTCGATGTAGAGACGGTTGACAACCTTGCCAGCTTCCCCGGTCTGGGCGGTCACCAGCGTGTTGCCAAGCATGTCTGCTGCATGCGCTTTAACTTCATCCAAAGAGAAGGCGAGGCGGACACCGCCCTTGGCATCTGCATCCAATTCCTTGAACTTGCCCTTGCCGCGGCCACCAGCGTGGATCTGGGATTTGACGACCCAAAGCGGGCCCGGCAGGCTTTTGGCAGCGGCTTCTGCTTCATCAGCAGAAAAGATCGCAACGCCCTCGGCCACCGGAGCACCGAATTCCTTCAGCACGGCCTTGGCCTGGTATTCATGAATGTTCATGTGTTTCCCCCGTTGTCGGAGGACCGCCCCAACACGGGGCGGCCGCTAAAACTCGTCGGCAGGCGCTTTCTTATGCGAGCGCCGGCTGGATCTTTTTGCAGGCCTCAACCAGGCCATCGACAGACGCGACCGACTTTTCAAAGCCGGCTTTTTCGTCGCCCTGCAGGTCGATTTCGATGACGCGCTCAACACCCTCTGCGCCGATCACCACCGGAACGCCGACATAGGTATCTTTCAGGCCATACTGACCGTCGAGGGCAGCTGCACATGGCAGAACGCGTTTCTTGTCTTTCAGGTAGCTCTCGGCCATCTGGATCGCGGATGCTGCCGGTGCGTAGAAAGCGGAACCGGTTTTCAGGAGACCAACGATCTCTGCGCCGCCGTCACGGGTGCGCTGAACGATTTCTTCGAGACGCTCGGCTGTGCACCAGCCCATTTTCACCAGATCGGTGAGCGGGATGCCTGCAACGGTGGAATAGCGGGTCAGCGGCACCATGGTGTCGCCGTGGCCGCCAAGGACGAATGCGGTGACGTCTTCAACGGAAACATTGAACTCGTCAGCGAGGAAGTAGCGGAAGCGGGCGCTGTCCAGAACGCCAGCCATGCCGACGACTTTGTTTTTCGGCAGTCCGGAGAACTTCTGCAGTGCCCAGACCATTGCGTCGAGCGGGTTGGTGATGCAGATGACGAACGCGTTCGGAGCATATTTGGCAATACCTGCGCCGACCTGCTCCATAACCTTCAGGTTAATTTCCAGAAGATCGTCGCGGCTCATGCCCGGCTTGCGCGGCACGCCTGCGGTAACGATGACAACGTCGGAGCCTTCGATGGCTTCGTAGGTATTGGTTCCTGCCAGCTTGGCATCAAACCCGTCGACCGGAGAGGACTCTGCGAGATCGAGAGCCTTGCCTTGCGGCATGCCTTCCGCGATGTCGAAGAGAACGATGTCCCCCAGTTCCTTCAAGCCTGCCAGGTGAGCGAGCGTGCCGCCAATCTGACCCGAGCCGATCAAGGCAATCTTGTTCCGCGCCATATCGAAAGTTTCCCTTTACGTAAAATGGAACTCCATGCCATCCGCCGATGACTGACGATGGCACTACTCCCTTTGTTCCGCCCGCGCAACCTCGCCAGAAGTATATTGCGCCAGCAAAACCAAATTTTTTCATTTATTCCCGCACACATTCCTCCCCTATAGGGAATGCGCACCTATGCGTGTCTTTCCCGTCGTTCACCCGCCAGATAGGCCTCTGAACGCATCTCGATCAGCCGCGAGGCCGTCCGGTCGAATTCGAAGGCCTCGGTTCCGTCTGTCGACACGTAAAGATCGGCCGGCTCGGCCGCAGCGGAGATGATCAGTTTGATGCCGTTATCGTAAAGCGTATCAATAAGTGTGATAAATCGCTTAGCTTCATTGCGCCGGGCTTTCGACAGCACCGGCACATCGTCCAAAAACAGTGTGCTGTAGGCATGCGCAATGCGCAGGTAATCACTTGCTCCGAGCGGCTGCATACACAAATCGTCGAATGTAAACCGTGCCGCGCCGGCTGCCGTGCAGGGAACGGCGATCTTCCGGCCCTTGTTTTCCAGCTCTTCCTTGTGCGTCGGCATACCGTGTGTCAGACGTTGCCAGAGATCGTCCATCTGAGCGCGCGCCTCATCCCCAAGCGGCGTCAAATAGACGGGAGATCCTGCAAGTTTTTCAAGCCGGTAATCGGTCGGCGAATCCAAATGCAAGACGCTGACCTTGGACTTTAAAAGCGAGATAAATGGCGTGAAAAGCTGCCGGTTCAAACCATCCTTGTAGAGGAGATCCGGGTTCACATTCGAAGTGGCAACAACGATGACCCCCAACTCGAACAACTGCGTGAACAATCGTCCCAGGATCATCGCATCGGCGATGTCGGTAACGGAAAACTCGTCGAAGAGGAGCAGCCGGGTCTCTTCGGCGATTTGCGCCGCCACGGGCGGGATCGGGTCGTCGCCCTTGACTTCGCCCCGCTTGTGCGCCTGCCGGTGCGCATGGATCCGGTCATGCACATCGGCCATGAATTCATGAAAATGCACACGCCGTTTGCGCCGGATCACGGTGACCTCATAGAAGAGGTCCATCAGCATGGTTTTGCCCCGACCGACTCCGCCCCACATGTATAGCCCCTGAACGGAGGCCCAGAGCTGGTTCTTTTTCTTGGCAAACAGCCAGCCAAGCGAGCTCTTCTTAGAAGCCAGTCGTGTCTCGCCAAGGCGGGTGTTAAGAAGATCAAGATGCCGGACTGCCTCGCGCTGAACCGGGTCTTCAGAAATATCACCGGATGCGACAAGCGCATCGTAGCGGGCGCCCAAGGCGCGGTTGACCGGCAATTCCAGCTTCAAGTGCTGAGCTCCATCCTGCAAGTTCATGGAGGGTAAGGCGGGACCTTTTGGGGGCGGGGATACTGTCAAAACGTCGCAGATGCAAGCTATCAAAAAGCGTTACGGCTCTTCTGACATGACACGTTTGCGGGACTGCCAGTTGGAACCTCGCAAAACTAGTTGTGCGTTTAAATCAATTAAAACACCCGATCTCTGGCATTCGTCAGCCAACGAATTGAGATCGAAACAAAAAATCCTCTCCAGCAGGCGCTGGAGAGGACCACCCTGAGAAATTTTGGAGGACATGGTCAGGGTGTGGCGGCCCCGTCAAACCTGCAAAAGCTTGCTCGTCCGGCCAGATTGAAGCTCTTGCACGTAAAGGAGTTGCGCCACGAGATGACATTCAGTTTTGTCATCCATTTTGGCTTTGCGGCCGCGCCCATCGGTGAGCAACCAAGCATTTCCAGATTTCACAACATCGCACTCAATGGGCTGCTTGGGGTCAAAACCGGACTTGTTGATGAGTTTGAGTGCCGGCAAATCTTCATCAGACCCGGACATGCCCTTCATCTCCAAACGAAGAGCACGGTACAGTTTGTGGATCGATTGCGTTGCAATGATCACTGTCCTGACCTCTTCCCCATCCATGGCGGCGAAACGGACGACGCCCGCATCCCTCGGGATCGTTGAATTTGAACAGGGTGTCTTTTGAACGTCACCAAGGGTCGTCCACTCGGTCCGCAGGGTCACGGTCGCCGGCTGCCGCAAGGAAGCCATTTCCCGGGTCAAGCGCTTTTCAGCAGCGCGCTGAGGGTTTCGAACATCCTTTTGCGCGCGTTGGCTCTGGGCTGCGATGCTGGTTCCACCGATCCGGAGGCGCCGGAAAATGATGACGTCCCGGTTCAGGTCCGTCCGCTCGACACGCCATCCAGCATCCAGCCAAGCATTTTGATGCACCAAACTACCGCCGGAATTGGCCCACCAGGTGCGATGCTCTCTGGCGCTGCGCGGCAGGTTTGATCCGATGATCTCCTCGACCTCGTCCAGCTTCGCGGCCCACACCACGTCGTCCATCCGGGCCAAGTGCTCCCGCAAAGGTTCATATTTTGACATTTGCACAGTCCTTAGTTGACCATGCAAAAATACACGCATTGCGCGCATTGTCCAGAAAAAATACTGAGGGCTGTTAACGGTAAAGAGAGACCGGCACTCCAGTTGCAGTCTGGCCGTCAAACCGCCCGGATTGGCTGGAGTAGAGCTGCGCAACGGTTTGCCCACTCCCGTCCTTCAAGACCACCTGATTGCCATTCAGATCCCATGCGGAAATTCCGGTCAGCACAGGCGTGGCACAACCTCTGGTGTTTGCACGGTAGCCACCAGACCAGGTCGTCAAGGTCATGAATGCCATGCAATTGTCGGCACCAGAGGCCAGTTTCCAGCCGCCGAGCAGGTCGGTACGGCCCACTTGTTGAGCGTTCGCAGGAGGTGTCACGGCTGCCACGGCACCGTCGGTTGTGGGTGCGGTTCCATCAAGCCCGGCTGTCGCGGTTTCAGTTCCCGGGACTGCAGGGTCAAGCGGCTGCAAAGCACCGGAGTTGACCGGCGTCGTCGGCGTGGCGGGCAGCGGAGCAGCATAATTCGGTCCGCCGGAAAGCCTCTGGCATCCCGCAGCGAGAATCACCAACCCCACAACCAAACCCAAGTTTGCCGCACGCTTCATAACGAATCAGTCCCTGAATGACGTCCCAATATGCCGCCACTCTTAGCCTACAATTTGGCGAAAATCCAAAGGCTCCCGCGGAAACTCTACAAATTTCCGTCAGGCAACCTTGTTGCCAGTGGAAAGCTCCGATGGGACGGACGGATCAATCAGGCCGTCAATCGCTTGCCAGATACGTTTAAGGTAAGCAGAACAGGCCGCAAAATCATCGCTCAAAAAGCCGCCATCCGTCACGCTCCACCAATGGCTTGATGTTGTCCCCTTCCAGGACGACGGCTGAAGGATCGCCTTTACGTCGCTCAGATAGATGATCCGATCCGGCACGATCGCATACGGCATCAAAAACACATCAATGGATTTCGGCGAAAGGCCTTGCGCGCTCACGCCATGTGCCGACAAAAGACGACCGACATTCTTGCTGATCTGCGCTGCAGGCTGAAGGCCTGCAGAAAAAGCCCTCATCAAGCCGCCACCTCTGGCGTTGAGGCAGGCTTCGGCCATCGGCCCGAGCAAACTGTTGTCAGGGCACACGAACAACACGGTGGTTTTTGGCACAGGGAATCCTCTTGCGACGTTGGGGCATGTTTCCCAATTTCGCGGATGCCATAGCCAAAGGTTCAGACCCTATTATGACAGTTTAAGGCTGTGCCCAACATTCTCAGCGGATAAACAGCCAATCTTCTGAAAACTACTTAGGGCCTTGGGCCTCGGACACGCCGTGTCCGGAAAACGCATCGAATGCCGCCAGCGCTTCGGCTCCATAGATCATCGACGGGCCGCCGCCCATATAAACCGCGACACCGATCGTTTCCATGATCTCTTCCCGGCTTGCACCATACTTTGCAGCCGCCTTGGAGTGGTAGGCAAGGCAACCATCGCAGCGCGCCGCAATTCCAATCGCCAAAGCAATCAATTCTTTGGTCTTCGAACCCAAAGCACCCGGACTGATGGCCGAGCGAGCAACGTCGTGAAACCCTTTGGTGACACCGGGGATGCCACTCCGAAGATCGGCCATTCTCTTGTCGGTCTGTGAAATAAAGGACTGCCAATCGCTAACGGACATGTTCGCTCCTCCGCTGTTTTGCTGACGGATGGATACTTAAAGACGCACTTGCGCGATTGGCGTTGATATCACTCAATTTGCATGCGAATGAAGGCGCACCCCAATCTCGACGTCATGGAGATAACTGTGCCGCTTGCCATCTGGTGCATCCTTGCCGCCGCCATTCTTCCGATCCTTTCGGCCTTTCCGGCAAAGCTGAACAAGGACTTTGATAACGCCAATCCGCGCGATCCAGACTATTGGCGCGAGGGGTTCCGGGCACGAGCACAAGCTGCTCAGGCCAACGGCTTTGAAGCTTTTCCTCTTTTTGCCATCTCTGTCATCGTCGGGATCGGTCAAGGCGGGTCCGACTACTGGATCAACCAGCTGGCTGTCCTATTTGTAATGCTGCGGGTGATCTATGTGTTCTGCTACTGGACGGATCGATCAAACCCACGCTCACTGGCCTGGACCGCAGGCTTCCTGACCTGCGTCGCAATATTCACGAGCCCCGTGTGGAGCTAAAACGCAACAGCCTGACATTTAAAAACCCAATTCTATTTTGAACATTTGCATGGCCGGACTGCTTTCGCTAACCATGGCAGTGTGGATCGAGCATCGAAACCGGCAGGGGTTAAAGAGTGCGGACGACAGACCAGACGACCACCACGCTTCCCACCCGTCATGAAAATGAAGCGGTGGCAAAGCGCCTTCCCGCCGATCCTCATATAGTGGATGTGCTGATCGCAGAACGCGGCAAACAGGTGATGGCGAGCCCATGGTGGCCCCTCATTCGTCCCTTTGCCTTCAAAATCCTGCGCTACCGGTCAGCCGTCGAAATGGCCAACACCATCGATCACATGAGCGCGGTGGACGTTTTCCGGCACCTCAGCGATTTGTTACAATTGAACGTCACGACCCTCGGCCTGGACCGCGTTCCAACGGACGGTCCAGTCGTCCTGGTATCAAATCACCCCACAGGTATTGCCGATGGTGTTGTGTTGTTCGATGCCATCAAGGAGCGGCGTGAAGACCTGGCAATCTTCGCCAATCGGGACGCGATCCGCATCAATCCGCAGCTTGCGGACATGATCATTCCGGTTGAGTGGCGGGCAGACTTCAAAAGCCGTGAAAAGTCGAAGGAAACGCTTAAAATTGCGTCATCCGCCTTCTCCAAGGAGCGCGTCGTTGTCCTGTTCCCGTCCGGACGTCTTGCCTATTGGCACGAGGGCAAGCTCACCGAGCGCCCATGGATGACGTCTGCGCTGGCTCTTGCGCGCAAGAACAAGGCGCCGATCATTCCCATGCATATGGGCGGCCGGAATTCCGGGCTGTTTTATTTCCTGGCCCGGGTTTCGACAGAACTGCGCGACATGACTGTTTTCAATGAACTGTTGAACAAGAAAAACGCAGAGTTCCGGGTGCACTTCGGCAAGCCGATCCGCCCGGAACGGCTGGACGGCGACCTGACAGAGCTGACCGAGCAAATGCGCATTCATTGCGCAGAAACCCTGGCGAGCGATCCGGACGCGGAGTTTTGAACTGTCTGCCCGGATCCGATATTTGTCACGTTTGAACTAATTCTTCACTCTCTGAAGAAAACCATCGCTGCTTTGCGACTGAGTAGCCGCTAGACAGCACCGATACGGTGACTGCAATTGTCGCGTACGAGAGAACTGTCACTAAAAGCGTAGACAGTAAAATCATACTATCTGCTCCCGTTGCTTTTTGTAGCAGCACTAAAAGAACAAACCCAACACCACCTAAAAATACCAACGGCAGCATGAGAACCGCATTGACCAACATCATTGGCCCTCCCATGCCTTTGCTGACCATCAAAGCATCCGAAATAGAGAACTTTTCCCCTATGGCCGCAGCAGGCAAAATCAAAAATAGTCTATAGACAAGCGGCGTCACCAACAAACAAATCACAATATCAAAAAAAATACTCGCGGATCCGGCGACTACACTTGTCAGTTCCAAAGCCAATGCGAGAAATAGATTATATCCGACCATCAATATTAACATCGGCCACAAGTATCGAAATTCATTGCTCCAGTCCCGAATTGACACTCTTTTTGTCTCTCCAATCAAAAACAAACGGTGCCCGGAAACTGCAAATGCGCACCCAACAAAAACGTTTAAGCCAATAGTTATTGCAAATATCGCACTTCCGTGCGCTTGCCCATCACCGCCAATCAAGCCGAGATTGAGAGGGAGTTGCCAACCAAATGCAAGGGCGCCCCAAACTGCCAGAAGTGCAAGAATGTCTCTGCCCCTCTTTCGCAGAGTTTCAACGCAACGAGCGAGTATCAAAAAAAAGATGTCCATTAAACCATTCCAGTAGGTCTGCTCACTGTCTGGATGACCGATAACAGCATTCCCTTTAATATTGCATTATTTTAGAAGGTAATTTTTGGTTTAGTTACGATCACCAATCAGAAGCCGGCGCTTCGAAAAATCAACTCCAGCTCCGGCCACTGTCCGCTGCGTTGGTCAACGACAACAAATCATCCACAGGCGGGGCAATTGCCCTGAAGCGGCGAATAAGACATGGTGCGATGAGTTCAGGAGAATCATTCGCACATGTCCGCGTCACCTGCGCCCGCCGCAGAGGAACCCAGTACGATTCAGGCCCCCCTTGCGCCGCCAGTGACCGGCGAGGCGCGCCCTTTGGCTGTGCTGCAGAAAATCTTCGGCTTCAGTGATTTCCGGGGCAAGCAACAGGCGGTCATCCAGTCGCTTGTCGATGGCCGGGACGCGGTCGTTCTGTTTCCAACAGGTGCCGGCAAATCGCTGTGCTATCAAATCCCGGCGCTTTGCCGCCGCGGTGTCGGGATCGTTGTCTCCCCGCTGATCGCGCTGATGAAGGACCAGGTCGGCGCGTTGACAGCCGCCGGTGTCAACGCGGCAGCCTTGAATTCCACGCTCACGCCTAGCGAACAAGCCGATTTGCGTCTGGAATTGCAACGCGGACAAATTGATCTCCTCTACGTCACGCCGGAACGGCTCAGCAATGAGAACTTTCGCAAGCTCCTCGATACGCTCGACATTGCGCTCTTTGCCATTGACGAGGCGCATTGCGTGAGCCAATGGGGCCACGATTTCCGCCCGGAATATTTGAGCCTGTCCACCCTGGCGGAACGCTATCCGGGCGTCCCCCGTGTGGCACTCACAGCGACAGCCGATCCGCACACCCAGAAAGACATTCAGGCACGACTTAAGCTGGATGAGGCTGAAGTTTTTTCGACCAGTTTCGATCGGCCCAACATCCGGTATGAGATTGTCGAACGGACCAATCAGCGCCAGCAGCTTCTGGATTTCCTAAAAAAACACAAGGGCGAATGCGGCATCGTCTATTGCCTCTCCCGGGCGAAGGTCGAGGACATTGCCGAATGGCTGAATGCCAAGGGCATTCGCGCACTGCCTTATCATGCGGGTTTGCCTGCAGGGCAGCGGGCCTCCAATCAGGACGCGTTTTTGCTGGAAGAGGATCTTTGCCTGGTGGCCACGGTGGCCTTCGGCATGGGGATCGACAAGCCGGATGTGCGCTACGTGGCCCACTTGGACCTGCCCTCATCTGTAGAGGCCTATTATCAGGAGACAGGCCGCGCCGGGCGGGATGGTGCTCCATCCGAAGCCTTCATGGCGTATGGTATGGCGGATCTCGTGCAACGCCGGCGAATGATTGCGGAGGGCGATGCCCCGGACGAAGTCAAACGCGCGGAAAATGCCAAGCTCAACGCACTTCTCGGGATTTGCGAAACGGCGGGCTGCCGGCGCCAGGCCTTGCTTGCCCATTTCGGTGAGACCTATCCAGAACCTTGCGGAAACTGCGACACCTGTCTATCGCCCGTGGAAACATGGGATGGCACGGAACCCGCTCAAAAACTCATGTCGGCGATATACCGGACCGGCCAGCGCTTCGGCACTGGACATGTGATCGATGTTCTACTGGGCAAGACCAGCGAGAAGTCCGTCCGCTTCGGCCACGACAGCCTCTCCGTGTTCGGCATCGGCCAGGATCACCCGCTCAAAACATGGCAGTCGATCACCCGGCAAATCGTTGCTGCCGGATATGTCGACGTTGACCACGCGCAATATGGCGCATTGGTCTTGACCGAAAAAGCGCGGCCGGTTCTGCGGGGCGAAGAGAGGATTCGTCTGCGCAAGGACCGCAGCGCCTCTGGCCTCAAAAACACCCGAACATCGCGGGCCGCCTCTCTGGCGGATGAGCTGGACCAGGAAGACCGGTTGCTATTTGATCGGCTCCGCCGGTTGCGCACCCAAATTGCCCGGGATCAGAGCGTGCCGCCTTATGTGGTGTTTCCCGACGCCACTCTTGCCGGGATCGCTGCGGCGCGCCCGGTCACGCCCGACAGCCTTCTGTCGGTTTCCGGCATTGGCCAATCAAAACTGGAGAAGTATGGCGAAGCCGTTCTGGATCTGGTGGAAGCCTTCGAGGCCGGTGTTTAAGCCAGCCTCAAAGTTTGAGCAGATCGTGGTTTGATCAGGATCCGGCTTGCGGGAGTCCCTTGAAGGCTTCAGAACCCCAGACTTGCTTTACACGAGCATCCCGGCCACAGGCCTTTCGGTAGCCTTTGTAGGCATCGGCACGGGTTACATAGCCGAACCGGGTCAAGGTGCGTTGATTGCTCTTGTAATAGCCCTGGTGATAGTCCTCGGCCGGCCAGAAGACTGCAGCGTCTTCAATCGGGGTCACCACTTTGCGGCCCAGCGCCTTTTCCGCTTTTGCCACTTCCTGCTTCGCCGCTTTTTCCTGCGCTGCGTTCAAAGGATGGATCGCAGTGGAGTACCCAAAACCCCGGTCACAGAATTGCCCGCCGCTGTCGGTCACATCGACTGTTCTCAGGAAAATCGCCAATAGCTCGCCATAGCTAATCTTGGTCTCATCAAAATCGACCTGAACGACTTCGCGGTGACCACCACGTTCGTAGTTCTTGTAGGTCGGGTTTTGCGTGGTTCCGCCAGCATAACCGGACACCACATCGCGAACGCCCGAAAGCTGTTCCAGATCTGATTCAACACACCAGAAACAGCCACCGGCAAACACCGCCGTCTCGGCGTTCGCCGGAACCGTATAGGCGGCACCGGCCATCAGAGTTGCAAGGGCGAGCGGGGCAAGACGCTTCATGAGAAATCCTCCGTATGTTGGTATCAGAGCTAACGCATCTGCAGCTGGAGGCAACTCAACTCCATTGTCATTCCCGCACAAGCCCGTGAGAGATGTGTGACTCACGTTGCTTCTGACCAATGCAATGCCCCGAAAGGTGGATCGCCACCCCGCCTGACTGGCACCGCTGTTTTTCTTGCTAGACAGCCTGACGGTGCGATGGTGAGCGCGGTGCGTCCAGCCACGACCAGTCGATCCTCTGCGTTACGCACATGGTCACGGCAAGAGCTGCAAATGCGATCACAGATCCGATCAGCAAGGCGTAGTCCTGTTCCCGCATCAAAGCGTAAAGGGTCGCAAAGATACCGGTCAGGACAGCTGCGATAACAAATCCTGCAATTCGGCTTTTCAGCGAGGTCCCAACGTAGATGGCGTTCAACAGCGTCGCCGAACCTGCAGCGACCAGGTAGGCCGGCCCGTAACCAATATGCTCAGCGAAGGCCAACAGCATCACGTAGAAGATGATTAACGCACAACCAACCAACCCATATTGTATCCAGTGAAATTGCCATCCCGATCGCATCTCCAAAACGAAAACTGCCAGAAAGGTCAGGCTGATGAAACCGATGGCATATTTCAATGACCTCGAAATCGTCTGATAGAAGTTCACCGGCTCGACAAACTTCACACCCATCAGTTTGCCGGACAGCGGCAAACTGTCGATCTCCATCGTCTTGGGAATGCCCCGGGCCAGATAAGGGATGGTCCAGTTTGCGGTAAACCCACTGTCCGTGATTGAACGCTGTTCAGGCAGGAAAGCTCCTGTAAACCCTGGATGCGGCCAATCGGACTGGAGCGTGACCAGCGTCGTCTGCCCGGCCGGTGCTGCAAAAAGGGCTGATGAGCCGTTCAGGTGCATGGCCAGATCAAAGGAAAAGCCTCTTTGCCAGATATCAGCTGCGACTGGTGCGTTGATACCGGAACCGCCGTGCTTGGCCAGGACACCAAGGCCAGGCTCAAACTGCACGGTTTTTGCCATATCGAGACGGATCGCGACTTCGCTGCGCAGCGCGCGGACATCCGATATGCCAACGACAACCATGGCTTTGTCCGTTGCGATCTTGATCGTGCCGCCATCTTTCGGTTCGAAGATGCCGGAGGGCGGCGCAGCAAACCGGCCCTCCATGGACATCTGACCACTATAGACCGGCAATGAGTAGATTGATTTTTGGCGTTCTTCGACGCCTATGTCTCCTTTCAATTCCAGACGCTCGGGAAACAACACCACCGTTCTATGATGGACGGTCCGCTGCCGATTCTCGCCTTCTCCGGAAATGACAGTCTCCGTGAATGGAATGGCAAGATAAGGACCATTGATCGACTGCGTCCCACCCCAGGACCGTGCGATATCCGCCGCCACGCCCTTGGCGCGGTCGGCACGCTCTTCCACGAGCAACCAAACAAACGTCGTCGGTATGAGAAGAAGAACGGTCAGGAAGCCGATCAGGAAAACCTTGACCGCGGGCGATTTCAGAACTGCTGGTAGTTTCGGTGACTGTCGGTTCTGGGGAGATCCGTTTTCGTCGTCTGCGGTTGGTGCCGATGTTTCGTTCGCCATTTTCTGCAATCCTCTGCCAAAGGGTTGCCCACAAGCATCATCAAATCGGAACAATCAGCACATTGTTCGAACACCCGATGATTTTTCGGCGGAGGAAATGTGGCTTGAATATGCCGGTGGCTCGTGAATTTAGGCAGTTTGGGCCAAGGCAAGTCTGCCGAGCGGCCTAGTTTGCTGGCTAAACAGACTTTTGCAATCCTCTGCGTGCCGCATATTTGCCCTTGTAAATATTACATAAAACTTGAATACTTTTGACCTGTTTCGGAATTCAACCCCCGGATTGGCAATCAATCCTCACAAGATCTGTTGTGAACAAGCTGTGGACCAATTGTTGGCAACGGAATGAACTCAACTGAGAATCCGAACGGATTTTCAGTGTACTAGCCAAGGTATCAACTCAGAGTAATCGAGTTACCACAAAAGCGGGTTAACCATGAATCCGGTTTATACCAAGATTTTTAGCAACCCCTGCTTGTCTTCTGCTGCATGGCCAGTTCTTAATAATTCGTTAACAAAGGACACTTTGTGAATGACACCGTTAAACAACATGGCTCTTGGCGCCAGCGCTGACTATGTGCGCCGGGCGAATTATCTTCCGGCGCTGGTCGAACGCCTCGACCTGTGCCAGGCAGAAACGCATCGCTTCATGCTGGTCGCGCATCTGTTCGACGACACCATGCGGATGATTGATGCCTTGGCTGGGATCATGGATTTCGATGCCATCATCGGTATTCCATATTCTTCCGGCAGCGATGCGACACGCACGAAATGGCAATCGCGTTATGGCTCTATCGTGCATTGCCCGAAGACCGAGGATGATTTCAAGGAAACGCTTGCAACTGCCATTCAGAAAAGTTTTCTGCAGTGCCGCTCATCTGGTCAGAAACTGGTGATCCAGGAAGTTGGCGGCTATGTCGTTGAACTGCTTCATGAACGTTTTGCCGATCAGTTGGACCTTGTTGAGGGCATCGTCGAGATTACCAAACAAGGTGTGTGGCGGGCCGAACAGCTCAACCTGAAAGTACCGGTGCTGCATTGCGCCGACAGCGAACTGAAGCGCCTGGAAGCCAAACGGTGTGGTGAAACCATCGTGCGCTGCCTGGACGGCCTGTCCAGGGATCTAGGCAACTCCCTTGCAGGACGGCACGCGGCCGTTTTCGGAGCGGGATGGATCGGCTCCGGTGTTGCCCATGCGTTCCGCCGCCTTGATGTCATTCCGATGGTCATCGATACCGACCCGCTTAAGGTGGCAGAAGCGCGCCTCTCCGGTCTTCAGGCGCACATGTCACCAAGGGAGTTGGACAAGTGCGATCTGATCGTCGGCGCAGCTGGCAGATTGTCGATCACGGAACAGGTGCTGCGCCAATTGCGCAGCGGCTGTATGGTTGCAAGCGCCAGCTCCCGGCGCATTGAGATTGATGTCGACTATCTGGAAACCGCGCCAAGCGCCGATATTCATCCATCGATCCGGGCGTTCCATTTCCAGAACGACAATGGCTACGGCGAGCGTCAGATTTGCCTCGTCAACGACGGCTATCCAGCAAACTTCATTCCGGGATCTGGCAGCGTCGCCGATGAGATCGTCGAACTCATTCTGGGCGAACTGATCGTCCTGATGTCGGACATCACCTTTTATCCTTACGAGCCGGGAATTCATCGCATCACACCAGCCAGCGAGGCGTTGTGTACACAGCTGTGGATTGAGCAGAGGGACCAGCTATGACCGATACAACCAACGAGTTGACAGTACACTCACAGTACCTTGTGAAGAAGCTGTCGAACTCAAAGCAAAATATCTACGGGACCGTGAAATTCGATACGGTTTCGCGGAAAATCAAATCCTGGGCCAAAGGCCGCACGGACCCGCCAAAAATCCTGGATATCGGCTGCTCGACTTCGATCTCCAAGGAATATCTGGCCGCAACCGGGCTTGAGTTCGAATATTGCGGCGCCGACTACGAAGCCGCTTTCCAGCCGGACATCGTGCTCGATGCCACGAAGCTGTCCGAGCACAAGGAAGACCTGCCCTGGCGCCCGGATGTCATTACCCTACTGGATGTGCTGGAGCATCTTCCGGGCAAAGCCGAGGCGATTGAATCCACCATGCGCCAATGCTGCGAAGTGGTCGCACCGGGCGGTCTGGTGCTTGCGGTCGTGCCGCAGCTCTACCGGCTCGACCGGCTGAAATTCGGTCACCTGCACTATCCGGAACACCATGTCCGCTTCACACTCAAGGAATGGATGAATATCGTCGAAAAGGCCGCCGATATCGAAGAAGTCCATGGCATCGGTTACCTCAGCGTCCTACCTTACACGCCCATGTTCAGCCCCTGGTACAAGGAACATAACCGGCATGGAAAACTCTTCCATCACCTGCGTTCCAAGACATTCGAGTGGGGACCGTTGAAACCGGCGGAAATCGGATTGACGCGGACCCTCGGCCGCTTGCCGGGCCTGCGCGGCTGGTGCAACAGCACCCTGTTGGTCTGCAAGGCCAAAGGCTGACCCAGGCCACCCGCCAACCGAGACATTTCTCTGCTCAATCAAGCGCCCCGGGAAGCGGCCCGGGGCGATTTCTTTTTTCGCATCGATAGAAACTTCAGTGACCACCACCGAATGGCACACTTGTGACGCGGGTCACAGGACAGCATGCACTGCCCAGGGTAGGCATTGCACATCATCTGAATTTTATGGTCGTATGGGACATCCATCACACGCCTGTATTCACAGGGAGGCTTCCAGTGGCATTGCATCAATCCAAACCCGGCCGGCGGGACGACGTTTTTGACCTTTATGCCCGCGACTTGTCCGAACAGCCGTTGCCAAAGTTCCGGATGCCGGAGAACTCTTCGCTCCCCGATACGGTTTACAATCTGATCCACGACGAGTTGCTGCTTGATGGCAACTCTCGCCAAAACCTGGCGACTTTCTGCACAACCTATGTGCCCCCACAAGCCCAGCAGCTCATGCAGGACTGTGTCGACAAGAACATGATCGACCAGGACGAGTACCCGCAGACGGCGGAGATCGAGCACCGCTGCGTCCACATTCTTGCCGATCTGTGGAATGCCCCGGACGCAAAAACCACTCTTGGATGTTCAACGACCGGGTCCTCTGAAGCAGCGATGCTAGGCGGCCTTGCTCTCAAGTGGAAATGGCGCAAGCGCCAGGAAGCCGCCGGCAAACCGGCCGACAAACCCAACTTGATCTGTGGCCCTGTACAAATTTGCTGGCACAAGTTTGCGCGTTACTTCGATGTCGAATTGCGGGAACTCCCGATCCTTGACGGCGAGCTTTGCATGACGGCTACCCAGGTGGCCGAAGCTGTCGACGAAAACACCATCGGCGTTGTGCCAACCCTGGGCGTGACCTTTACCGGCGTTTATGAGCCCGTCGAAGAAATCTCGAAAGAACTCGACCGGATCGAAGCTGAACGCGGCCTTGATATCCCGATCCATGTAGATGCAGCCTCTGGGGGGTTCATTGCACCGTTCCTGCACGAGGATGTTGTTTGGGATTTCCGCTTGCCACGGGTGAAATCAATCAATGCATCCGGCCACAAATATGGCTTGTCCCCGCTCGGCGTCGGCTGGGCCATCTGGCGGGAACCGGAAGACTTGCCGGAAGAATTGATTTTCAACGTCGACTATCTGGGCGGCCAGGTGCCAACATTTGCGCTCAACTTTTCGCGGCCCGCTGGCGAGATCGTGGCGCAATACTATCAGTTCCTGCGCCTTGGCCGGAAAGGGTATACCGAAGTACAAGGCGCCTGTGCCGACACAGCTCAATATTTGGCCTCTGAGCTGGAAAAGATCGGGCATTTCGACATGCTCTACAATGGCGATGGTGGTCTGCCGGCTGTCTGTTATTCCCTGAAGAACAGTGCCGACCGCGGCTACACGCTCTACGACGTGTCGGAGCGGTTGCGCATGCGCGGTTGGCAAATTGCCTCTTATCCGCTTCCAGCAAACCGGCATGATCTCATTGTTCAGCGGGTCATGGTCCGCCATGGGATCGGCCGCGATCTTATGGAACTGTTGATTGAGGATATGAGCCGGACGATCGAATTTCTCGATCGGAATCCGATGAGCAACCGGGAAGCAAAAGCCTCCTTCCACCACGGACGATAAACCGATGTCAGATCCCGCTCAGGCTGGCACGGAGCGTCCGGCCAAGGACAGCTCAGCGACCGGAAAAATCACCGTTCTCGGCCTTGCCATGATGACAGTCGCTGCCGTGGTCAGCCTGCGCGGCCTGCCATTGATGGCCGTTGAAGGTACGACGCTGCTGTTCTACATCGGTTTCGCCGCCTTCATTTTCCTGATACCAGCCGCTTTGGTCGCTGCCGAACTGGGCGGCATGTTCGCCCATTCAACCGGCGGGATCTACGATTGGGTGAAAGCCCCGTTTGGCGCCCGGGCGGGTTTTGTCGCCATCTGGCTGCAATGGATCCAGAACGTGGTCTGGTACCCGACCGTGCTTGCTTTCGCAGCTGCGTCCCTTGCCTATGTCATCGGACGGCCAGAGCTTGCCGATGATGGCATCTATACCGGCTCGGTCATCATCGCGGCCTATTGGTTCGCAACCTTTATTGCCCTGACCGGAACCAGCGCGGCGGCGCGGTTCACCTCGGCCGGGTTTCTACTCGGGACCGTGATCCCTGGACTTCTGATCATCGCTCTCGGTGCGGCCTGGATTGCGGATGGGCAAACGATGGCCTTTCTGGACAGCACGGAAGTGACCGGCGGCGATGCGCATTTGCGGTTCTTTCCTCATATCACCGGCCTGTCATCCCTGGCTTTTCTCGGCGGCATTGTGCTCCTGTTTGCCGGTGTTGAGGTTCATGCCGTTCACGCCAACGAACTCAGGAACCCGTCGCGGGACTTCCCGAAAGCCATACTCTTGTCTGTCGTGATCATCGTTGCACTTTTCCTCTTGGGCTCGCTGGCGCTTGCATCCATTGTTCCCGCAAATGAGATTGCCCTCGACCAAGGTCCGATGCAGGCCTTGCAGATCGCGCTGAAAGAATTCGGCCTCGGCTGGCTCGTGCCTATCCTTGCCCTGTTGATCGCACTTGGCGCGCTCGCCGGAGTGATGTCCTGGATCACCGGCCCAAGCCGCGGTCTTCTCCGAACCGCCCGTGACGGCGAGTTGCCGCCTTTCCTTGCGCGGACCAACAAGAACGGAGTGCAGGTAATGATTCTGCTCATCCAAGGCGGCATCGTCACCGTTTTGGCACTGCTCTACTTTGTCTTGAAAAATGTCTCCGTCGCCTTCTTCCTGCTGTCGGCAATGACGATCACGCTCTACTTGGTAATGTATATGATGATGTACGCGGCCGCGGTTCGCTTGCGGCTAACCCGACCGGACGCAGAGCGAAGTTACAAAGTGCCCGGTGGCCTTGGCGGATTGATCGCTGTGGCCGGGATCGGCTTTGCCGGAGTGGCCTTTGCGTTTGTCACCTCGTTCTTTCCGCCAAGCCAGCTCCCCGTTGGCAGCCCGGCGACCTATGTCGGTGTGGTAACGGCCGGGTTTGTTGTTTTCATTGCCCTGCCTATCCTGATCCACGCTTTGAAGCGCCCGTCCTGGGTCCAAGATCAGGCCAAAACGGACGAAATAACCTGACGATTATGGGCCGGTAGCGTCATTTGAAGGTCTAATCGGCTTCACGGCTGCTCACGCCCCTGTCATGGCAGGTGATGCGCACCTTGGAAATCCGGGCTGCCGTGGAGCGACCTCACATAAAACGCATTGATATTTTGAGGGAAATCAGGTCACGGAAGCGTGGCACACCTTGATTTCAATGCCAGTGATCTCGCTCCCACATGTGGACTATCGCAATCGGATTTGGGAGCGCAGGAATCATGACGACACTAACAGCAGATAGACACCTGACCGCAGCCGCACCGGCTGTTTCGGTCAGCACTGTAGGCCTGATGTTCATTTCAGGCTTTTTCGCCACCATTGTTTTTGATCTTTGGGGGCAAGTCATCAGCCCGGGATTGGGTTTTGCAAATCTTTCACCTCACGGCTTGGCACAAAGCCTTCTGGCAAGCCTCGGCCTGCCCAGCAACGCCTTTGCAGGGTACTTTGTTCACTTCTATCTGGTGGGCCTTGTCGGCTATCCGATCGGTTGGATGTACGTTTTCGCACCGATCTGGCAACGTGTTGTCGGCGACACGCATTGGCTCCTGCCAGCCGCGATCTACGGTGTTGGTCTGTGGGTCTTTGCCATTGGCGGCATCACGGCAATCGCCGGTTTGCCGTTTTTCCTGAACTTTACCGGCATCTCCTGGGTCGCCTTGGTTGGCCACGTGCTTTATGCCGTCGTAATGGTCGGTGTTCTTGATGTCATTGAGCGTCAAAAACAAGCCTAGGCTTTCTGATACGCCTTAATAAAGAAAACCGCTGCGACACCTTCGGAGCGGTTTCTTTTTATTCGAATCAGACCAACAAAATGTCAGATCAACTGAACTAGTCAGCGAAAATGCCGTATTCCGGGATGGGGTCCAGTTCGATCTGGGCCAGCAGAGACCCTTCGACGATCGCCTGTATGCTGACGTTCTTTCCCATGATCGGATAAAAGCGGCTTTCAACCGCCCGGCCTTGAGGTTTACCGAATTCCGTATGAGACGCATTTCCAAGTGTTTCAAACTGTGACGCTGTTTGAGACATGACCACTCTTTCCCTGCAGTACCATCGCCAACTGTGTGGCGTTAATGGCACCCTAGGGACAATTCCCAAAATTGGCGCTAAGGGCTTTAGGCAAATTGTTTCTGCTCTGGGCGCAAATTATTAACTACGCCATATTGCGAGCTCTTTTCCCATGTGAAGATCTGACGAACACTGGATTGAACAATCACGCGATCCATATTGACGCTGAACGCGAGTGGTTTGCCTGTGGGCATTTTGTGATACTCGCACAATAGGTGCCGCTGATGTCCGAACACTCGACAGACATTGCTATCATTGGGGCAGGTCTCTGCGGATTGGCCACGGCAGCTCTGCTTTCGAACTTGGGCGTCCACGCAAGGGTGTTTGAAGCAAGTAAAACGGCAGGTGGACGCATCCGCTCTCTGCCTGGGCCCTCGTCTCCTGATCTGCGCTATGATCTTGGCCCCGCATGGATCTGGCCGCATAATCAAAGAATGCTTCAGTTGGCGGAACAACTTGATTTGCCCCTGATCCGTCAACACTCAGCCGGAAACCTCATATTTCAGGATCAGACAGGCAGCATCCGCCGCGATCTCGCTTTTGCAACGATGGGAGATGCTTTACGGATACCTGGCGGTCTGACACGCATTACAGACGGCTTGGCTGCCCGGCTTTCTGACGGCACAATTGCCTATCAGCACGCCGTCACCGCAATTGAACAGGACACCTCTGGCCTGTCCGTGTCGGGAAAGACACCTAAAGGTCCCTTCCGCGTTTCCTGCCGGCAAATCATTCTTGCCTTACCTCCGCGATTGGCCGCTGCACGTATCGCCTTTTTGCCGGATCTTGTCGCTGAAACGAAACAGGATATGTCTGCAGTTCCAACGTGGATGGCCGGACATGCGAAACTTGTCGCTGTTTATGATCGACCCTTTTGGCGCGCTCAGGGCTTTTCAGGCGATGCCATCAGCCATGTCGGTCCTTTGGTCGAAATCCACGACGCTTCAGCGGAAGAAATCCCTCAGGGCGAGGCCGCATTGTTTGGTTTTGTCTCCCCTCAGGACATTCAAAACACAGCAGATCGTGAAGCCTTTGTTTCACGGGCGATCACGCAGTTGAAGGAGCTCTTTGGGCCCGAAGCTGGACGCCCGGCAAAGGTCTTCTTGAAGGTCTGGGCAACGGACCCGTTGGTGGCAACTCTGCGTGATCAGGAAACTCTGACGAGCCACCCGCAATACGGACCGTTGCCAATTGTTGAATCCTGGCATGACCGGCTGTTCCTGTCAGGCACCGAAACCGCCCCGGAGAACGGTGGTTTCCTGGAAGGCGCCTTGGAGGCTGCAGAGCGGTCCGTTGCTTGGGTGCGGCGTCACTTGGCGAAGTCAAACAAAGCTGTGCCGGGCTTGTAAGCCGGCCCGCCACTCAGGATCAGTGAATGAGAAATGGCGGCCAACATTTGCACGCCGCCAATTCAAAGGAGACGGAAAGCGATCTAAGCAGCGTCGGTCGTCGCGTTGGCTTTGACACCTTTCAAGAATGCGCCAACGTTTTCGCGCAGTTCCCGAGCTTCTTTTTCCAGGCTGTTGGCAGCCGTGAAGACAACATCTGCTGCCTGGTTGGTCACCGTTGCAGCCTGCGACACTCCGCCGATGTTGTCAGAAACCTGCTGCGTTCCGGCAGCAGCCTGCTGGATGTTGGACGCAATATCGTTGGTCGCGGCACCTTGCTGCTCCACAGCCACTGAAATGCTCGTAGTGATCTCATTAATCTTGCCGATTGTGCTGGTGATCGCCCCGATTGCCTCAACAGCGTGATGGGTTTCGCCTTGAATGCTCGAAATCTGGGTAGAGATTTCTTCCGTCGCTTTGGAAGTTTGCGTTGCCAGTTCCTTCACTTCAGCAGCCACCACGGCGAACCCCTTGCCTGCTTCGCCGGCTCTTGCCGCTTCAATGGTCGCATTCAACGCCAACAGGTTGGTCTGTTCGGCAATCGCTTGAATGAGCGTGACGACCTCACCGATTTTCGCAGCGGCCTCAGAAAGGCCCTGAATGCGCTGGTTGGTTTGGGCTGCCTGGCTTGCCGCCTCGGAGGCGATTTCGCTGGATGACGACACCTGACGGCTGATCTCCGAAACAGACACCGCAAGTTCCTCCGCCGCGGCAGCCACTGTTTCAGTGTTTGCCGATGCGATGGCTGCTGCCGATGCAACCGCTTCACTTTGGCTTGTGGTCTGTTGAGCTCCGGAGTTCAGATTGGTGGACGCATGCTGCAGGCTTTCAACGGACCCGCCAATCGTCTCAAGCAGACCGGAGACCTGCACATCAAAATCGGACGAGAGGTTCTGGATTGCGCGCGACCGCTGGAGATCTAGCTCCTGACGATTGGTCTGCTGGTCTTCCAGGTCGCGCCGCATGTTTTCATTGGCCACAAAGGTCTCCATGGCCTCGGCCATATCGCCGATTTCATCGCGCCGGTCAGTGCCCACAATGGGGAAATCAGTCTTGCCGTCTGCGAGTTGCTTCATGCCCAATGTCAGACCCTTCAGCGGTACCGAAATATTGCGGATTGCGGCGACGGCAATCGCTGCAGCAATCAGACCTCCGACAATGAGCACGCCAATCAGGGCGCTGGCCTTGGACCAGAAAGCGGCGGACACATCATCCACATACACACCAGTCGCCGTGACCCAGCCCCAAGGCTGAAAGACCTCCGACCAGGTCGCCTTCTGAAGAAGTTCTTCTTCCCCCTTGCGGTTCCACATATAGCTGCTGACACCGCCACCAGACTTGGCAACCTCAATCATTTCCCGGACGTGATACTTGCCGGTCTTGTCTTGTGAGTTCCACGCACTCTTGCCCTCGGAAGACTGCTTCGCACTCACAATGCGGGTGCCGTCCAGATCAAAAATAAAAGCGTAGTTGTTGCCATCGTAGTGGATGGCGCGAACAACGTTACGCGCCCACTTCTGGGCTTCGTCCTTGGAAAGTTCGCCGGAGGCCTCCAGCTCATGAAAGTACTTCAGAACCGAATTGGTGACTTCAACGACGGTCTGGGTCTTGTGGGTACGTTCGCCATACAAGATCGAGCGCAGAGATACGAGATCATAAGTCACCAAGGCCAGTGTGAAGACTGCAAGGCTGATAACCGGGATCCAGATCTTGAAACCGATTTTAAAATTGTCGAAAAACATAATGACGGACCTGAGAAAATTACGGACGGCCCCTCTTTGCATGATTTGATTAAGCAACCTTAAAGCTCGAAAATACGAATTAATGTGTTTTTCGAGTAGTTTATCTGGCAAATAAACTCTCAATTTCCTCCATCAATCACCACCCTTCGCTTTCATAGTATCGCTATCATCCGGCATTTGGCCTGTCGCAAAAAGACTGTATGGTCAGCGCAACTGACGGAAAAAATGATTCAGGAGCGGCCATGAGCGGTCTTCTCGCCCTACTCGACGATGTGGCAGCGATTGCCAAGGTGGCCGCGGCCTCTGTGGACGATGTGATTGGTCAAGCCGCCAAGGCTGGGTCCAAGGCGGCCGGGGCTGTCATTGACGATGCAGCAGTGACCCCGAAATATGTCGCCGGGTTTTCCCCGGCCCGCGAGCTGCCAATTGTCTGGCGCATTGCCAAGGGATCGCTGAAGAACAAACTGATCTTCCTGCTGCCCGTCGGCCTTCTGCTCAACACGTTTCTTCCGGGCATCATCACGCCCTTGTTGATGCTTGGCGGAGCCTATTTGTGTTTCGAGGGGGCGGAGAAGGTCTATCACCTCTTTGTTCCCGGCCATCACGACGCGGACCAACCGAAAGACCTGGTGCAGGACCCAACCCATCTGGAAGAACAGAAGGTCTCCGGAGCAATCAAGACAGACTTCATCCTGTCCGCCGAAATCATGACCATTGCGCTGTCCGAAATCCCGGACAGCAATATCTGGATGGAGGCCTCCACACTGGCGGTAGTCGCGATCGGCATCACGGTCATGGTCTATGGCTCGGTTGCGCTGATCGTGAAGGCAGATGACTTTGGACTGCACTTGTCCCGCGAGGGGCGGTTCGGTGTGACCCGCGCAATTGGTATTGGCATCGTGAAAGCAATGCCCGGCGTCATGAAATTTCTTATGACGGTGGGAACGGCGGCCATGCTCTGGGTCGGTGGTTCCATTGTGATTCACGGTTTGAAAGAACTCGGCGTCAAAGGCCTCTACAACACCATTCACGACATCGCGCACGGGTTTGCCCACGCCATTGGCGTTGCTGAAGGTTTCCTCGGCTGGTTCGCGACTGCAACCATGGACGGCATTTTCGGGTTGATCCTCGGGTTGATCCTGATCCCTATCGTCACAAAGGTCATCGAACCGGTCTGGCATATGGTGAAAGGCAAGAAAGAGGAAGCCAGCAGGCATTGAGGCGCGTAAGTATCTTAAAAATCTGAATCTTCTACGCTTTACACAAATGTAAACTTCGCTCAAGAGGCCAGCAAACTGGCTGTACCATCTTTGTTTCATCGGAAGGCAGGGAGCCTTTCACATACAAAGATGGAGACGCGTAATGAACATGAAGATCATCGCCGGCACGGTTGTCGCAGGTATGGTTCTGGCCACAGGTGCGGTTGGCGCAGTCGCTGCACAAACGGCAACATCACCAACTGCCTTAAGCGAAGCACAGGCCATCGAAATCGCTCTCAAAGAGGTTCCGGGAACTGTTCAGGAAACCGAATTTGAGCGCGAAGACGGCAAAGAAATCTTTGAGATCGAAATCGTCACAGCCGACGGTGTTGAAATGGAAGTCGAAATCGACGCCGCGTCTGGCACGGTTCTGGAGATCGAACAGGACGATGATCACAACGACGATGATGATTACACGAAAGGCGACAACAAACGCGCCGGGTAATCGGTGACAGAACGTGTTAGGGAACAGGCTGCCTGGGATGGCGGCCTTTTTCCTGTTTTGACGCGATACAACGGGGTAAGGATCTGGAATGCGAATATTGCTTTTGGAAGATGACCGGCAGCTCGGGCCGTGGGTGGCGAGCGGCCTGCGTGAAGAAGGCCACGTGGTCGATCATTTCACCGATGGCAAGGAAGCGCTGCTCGCTGCCATGGGCCAGGACTATGACGTTTTGATCCTCGACCGGATGGTGTCCAGTCTCGACGGGCTCTCGGTACTGAAGTCCCTGCGCGCCTCCGAAGATCCCACCCCGGCGCTGTTCCTGACCGCCCTTGGTGAAGTGGACGCACGGGTGGAGGGTTTTGACGCCGGCGGTGATGATTATCTCACCAAACCCTTTGCCTTTGCCGAGCTTTCGGCCCGCGTGAATGCTCTTGGCCGCCGGCGGGACAGTAGCGGAACCAGCACTACCGAGCCAACCACCCTGCGCTATGGAGATCTCAGTCTGGACCTTTTGTCCCGCCGCTGCGAACGCCAGGGACAGGCGATCGACCTGATGGCCAAAGAATTCAAACTGCTGGAATATTTCATGAGGCGTCCCGGCCGCCTCGTGACCCGCACCATGCTTTTGGAGCAGGTCTGGGACATGAGTTTTGATCCGACGACTTCGGTCGTGGAAACCCATATCAGCCGGCTGCGCTCCAAGATCGACAAACCGTTTGATGATGAGCTGATCCGCACCAGACGGGGCGAGGGTTATGTCTTCGGCAAGTGAGGTACTCGACACAGTTAGAGCTACGCTGACAAGCCGCGTCCGATGGCTGCTCCGCTCCTCCACCTTGCGGCTATCGTTGCTGTTAACTGCCATTTTTGCCGTCGGCATGGCGGTTGCCATTCTGTTGGCACTGACCTTTGGCCGGGAAGCTGTTCTCAACCGGGTCGACACGGCCCTTGAAGGTTTGGCCGCGACGGTCGAAGCCGACGACACCGAAACAGATACATTCTCCGTCATAATCCGCCCGCTTTCTGAAATCGGCGACTTGCCGAAGGAATTTGAGCAGGTCGTGCGCACAGGTGGCGGCACTGTCAGTCTCAAACGAGACTTCCGGCGCGCGGAAGATTGGCGGGTCCTGATTTCACGGGACAAGGAAGGGGAACCGGTACTGATCGCCGTGCCGCTTGACGCCAGCGAAGACGCCCTGGAACTCTTGGGCAACGCGCTTTGGAGTACCGCCGGGGTGGTGCTCGTCCTGGTGCTCGTCATCGGGCTCGGGGCCGGTTTCCTTGTTCAGCGGCGCCTTGCCCGGATCGCGGGGGTTCTGGATCGGTTGGCGACGGGAGATCTTGAAGCACGCATCGGCGTTGCCAGCTCCAGTGATGATCTTGATGACCTTGCCGGGCAAATCGACCGAACCGCTCAAGAGCTGGAGCGCCTTGTCGCCCAGACCCGCAATCTCAGCGCCAGTATCGCGCATGACCTGCGCACGCCCCTTGCCCGCCTTCGTGCCCAACTTGAAAGCCTGCCGGACGGCGAAGAGCGCGGCGCAGCGCTGGAAGAAGCCGAGCGGCTTTCCGGCATCTTCGACACCATCATGCGGGTTGCCAGGATCGAGGCGGCTCACGGCCTGGAGGGCTTTGAACAGGTGGATCTGAGCGCCCTCATTGACGAAGTCGCGGAGATTTATGGCCCTGTCGTTGAGGACGCGGGCAAGTCGCTTGTCCTTTCGGCAAAATCCGGTGAAAGCGTTCTGGCAGACAGGAGCATGCTCATCCAGGCGCTTGCGAACCTTATTCAGAACGCCTTGGTCCATGGTGGTCCGGACATCACCTTGTTCGCACGTGGTTCGGAAATCGGCGTATCGGACAATGGACCTGGCGTCGCCCCCGATCTCTTTGACGAGATCATCAAACCCATGGTGCGTCTGGACGCTGCCAGGGAAAGCGAGGGCACAGGCCTTGGCCTTGCGCTGGTGCGGGCCGTCGCCGACCGGCACACCGCGGAACTCGAGCTTTCTTCAGTCAAGCCGTCCGGTCTGCGCGTCTCGCTCAACTTTACAAAAATGTAAAGCCCGGCGGAGCGGAATGTAAAACCGGGTCTCCATATCCAGTTTATCGAAACGACAGGACAAACTGGAGATACTGGAAATGAAATCCATTCTTGAAAAAACCACTGCCACCTTTGCCGGCGCCATCGTCGTCCTGGTAGGCTGTGTGATGGCCGGCCTTGGCTTCACCGTGATCGCATTTTTGGCAATGTTTGCGCTGGCCGCCTATGGACTGGCGTTGATCGCAGCTCCCTTCTTGGCCATGGCACAAAAACAGGCTGAACAATTCGAGCCGCAGGACATCGATATGCCGTCAGATGCTCAAACGGCCATGTAAGGGGAGCGGGGCAAGCCAATTGAAGTATCCTAAAGGGCGCAGGTATCCCGGTTCGGCCGGTGTCCTCGCGCCCTTTGTGTTTTAAGAGCATAGACAAACAAAAACCCCGGCCAAAGTGACCGGGGTTTTCGTTAAAGGCCAAAGGCCGATCAGGTGACCGGAGCGCGCCAGTCGTCAGACGCGGATGTGCCGGCCTTCTCGTGGGTCCACTCCGCCTTACGGTACGTGAAGGACCACTGTTCCTGATCGCCGCGAGATGCGTTCGCATCATCGAAGACATCCGGCAAAATGGTCTTGCCTTCGACCAAAACGGCATCGGTGTACTTGATCGTGTAGTAGTGCTCCTGAACGCCAGAAGTAGACGTGCGCCAGAAGTTGATGGTGATCTCCAGGGATTCACCGGTGGCCAATGCCTGCCACATCAACGGAGATGCCTTGTCCAGCGGCTTGATGATGGTGGTCGGCTGGTGGCGGCGGGTGCCGATGGCGGTACCGGAGTTCGGGTCACGCGGAACAATTGCGTTGCTCTCGAACTTGTAGACCAGGGATTCACCCTCATGGCCTTCCTGCCAATTGTTGCCGATAGAGTCTGCCGTTGTAGCATCGGAGGTGATTTCACCTTGGGTGGACCCGCTGATGGTCATGTATGCAACGTTTGCCATTTTTCCGTCTCCTGCTCTTAAAGCGGTTGGTCTGTAACTTTCGAAGTCTGGGGCGCCGTTTGATTTCCGTTCGGTGCCGATGCCAACAACTTTGCAACGGGTGTGCCAGTTTCGGGAAATTTCCTAATCTCACTGTTTTATATGGTGATTACCGATTTGGACCGGGGTTAACGATTTTGCCAACTGTGCAGATTTCTGCACACTCTCCCGAAGGGCGCGCAGGAACGTGCACACAGGCCGTGTGATGAGAATCACAAAATGCGCGGGACACAGCCGCCAGTCCGGATCTGGCACGTCAATATGAGAGCCATCTGTGGTTAAGGAAGCGGCCAAAGCCAGACAGGGTGTGCGAAAACTGCGCAGCCGGAGAGCAAATCTCTGATGTTTATATTAGATCCAAAAGCACCCTTCAGACCGAACAAAAACCGCCCCGAATTCCTCCGGAGCGGTTTTCTTATTTTCGGTTCCCGAAACAATCGCTTTGACAACAATCAGACGCGGCGTTCGACCATCATCTTCTTGATTTCGGCGATGGCTTTTGCCGGGTTCAGGCCTTTAGGGCAGGCCTGGGAGCAGTTCATGATTGTGTGGCAACGGTAGAGGCGGAACGGGTCTTCTAGGTTATCGAGACGCTCGCCGGTTGCTTCATCCCGGCTGTCGATCAGCCAGCGGTAGGCTTGCAGCAAGATAGCCGGGCCGAGATAGCGGTCGCCATTCCACCAGTAGCTGGGGCAGGACGTGGAGCAGCAGGCGCAGAGAATGCACTCGTAAAGGCCATCCAGTTTCTGGCGGTCCTCATGGGACTGGCGCCATTCCTTTTCCGGAGCCGGGGTCACCGTTTTCAGCCACGGCTCAATGGAGCGGTGCTGGGCATAAAACCGGGTCATGTCCGGAACCAGATCCTTGACCACCGGCATGTGCGGTAGCGGATAGATCTTCACCACGTCGCCGGCGATCTCTTCCATGCCCTTGGTGCAGGCCAGGGTGTTGGTGCCGTCGATGTTCATGGCGCAGGAGCCACAAATCCCTTCGCGGCAGGACCGGCGGAATGTCAGGGTCGGGTCGATCTTGTTCTTGATGTAGATAAGACCATCCAGAACCATCGGACCGCAGTCGTCACGGTTGACGAAGTAAGTGTCCACGCGCGGGTTCTTACCCTCATCCGGGTTCCAGCGGTAGATCCGGTATTCGGTCAGGTTGGTTGCCCCTTCCGGCTTGTCCCAAACCTTGCCGTCCGTCACTTGTGAGTTCCGGGGTAGCGTCAGCTGAACCATCTTTTCAATGCTCCGCGTTGGGCCCTTGTTCGCGCCAGATAAGGCTGTCGGGCCAATTTCTTGAATTCACCGCTCAGGCGGCCAACTCAAAGATCATGTTGTCGTTCGTTCGGCCGGTGACCTTGTAGGACCGGTTTGCCAGTTCTGTCAGGCAATCCTCGGACCAATAGGGCCGGCAATTGGTTTCAAGCAGGATCACGCGCGGCCAAAGGCTCTTTTCCGCGTGACGCAGGAAGGGAAGAAGAACCCGGTCTTCAAAGCCTTCCACATCGATTTTCAAGACGTCTATTTTCTTCACGCCCGCTTCATCAACGATTGTCGTCAGCGGCCGCATCTTCACAGTCGAGGGCGCCCAGTCTCCACCCCACTCGCCATTGGTGACCCGCTTGTCGAGCGTGCCAAAACCGCGATTGGAGGTTTCCGAATAAAGCTCAAGAACATCTTCGCGCGGACCGGCGGCGGTCGGGACAATGGTCACGTTCTGCAGCCCGTTGGCGTCAATGTTACACTGCAGCTTGTCGACCGAATGGGCGTTGGGTTCCAGCGCAATCACACGGGCCCCATGATGGGCGGCAAAAACCGTATAGACCCCGATATTCGCTCCGACATCGACAAACACCGCATCGTCGGACAAGAACGGTTTGATGAGCTTGTGTTCCTCCACCTCAGGCAACCGGCCTTTGATCAGAACCTTGCGGTCATCGTAATTGTCGGAGGGGTACACCCGGAATTTCAGGCCGTCTGCCTCAAGGTCGTAAGGACCTGTGAAGATTTTGCCCAGAAACAGGCGCACATACCTGCGCAAGCCTTTCGGCAGCTTGGCCTGACTTGCCAGCCGCCATGCCGTTCGGACAAGCCCAATTGGCGGATAGGTGCCGAACGGGCTTCTGGTGTCGAGCACCATCGCGTCCCTCTTCATTCGGCGAGCTCCTTAATTCCGGATGCCGGAGCCTGATCGCTTTCACCCGGCATTTCAGTCAATTCCAGCATGATATTGGCACCGGTTGTTCCAATTTCCCGGTATCCGATAGCCGCCATTTCTGCGAGGCAATCCTCTTTCCATTCGGGCTGGTGATCGACTTCGATCATCACTACGCGCGGCCACTTGTGCCGCGGCTGCGTCCGGAAATAAGGAAGGATTGCCTGATCTTCATAACCTTCGACATCCAGTTTCAGGACGTCCACGTGGTCCACACCAGCCTCCTGAAGGATTACCGCCAGCGGACTGACCCGGATCGACGTGGTCGTCCATTCCGACTTTTTCAGAGATGGCGCAAGGCCTTCTGACAATGTCGACAGGTTCAAATTGGATGGGCATATCACCAGATCGAACGTGCCTTCTTCAGGACCCGCGGCAACTGACATGACCGAGACATTGTCGAGCTTGTTCAGTTCAACATTGTAGGCCAGCTTTGCCGCAATATCCGGATTGGCTTCCACCGCGATTACCCGGCCACAGAGTTCTGCTGCGGAAAGCGTATGGGTTCCGATGTTTGCACCCAAATCGACAAAAACAGCGTCCTTGTTGAAGTGTTGCGCCAGCATCTTGCGCTCGGCCTTTTCCGACAGCCGGTCCTTGGCAACGATCTTCCAGTCGTCCCGGTTGACACCCGGGTAGATCCGGAAGGTGAGACCTTCAGCGCTTGTGTCGTAGGGGCCAGGAAACCGGTCGGCGACAAAATGGCGGATCTTGTAGCGCAGCCAGTCGGGCAGCCGATGTGCATCGGCTGCCCGCCAAGCAGCTTTGGCAAGCCATCCGGCACGGTATGTACCGAATGGACTGCTTGTATCAAGGATTGCCGCCATTGGAGCCAACTTCGTTCCGATCAGTAGACGCGCGCTTTCGGCGCGATCTTCTTCGGATCGATGCCGCCGTTCTGGAACGGTGTCAGCGGCTCGGTCACGACAGGACGGTAGTCCAGCTTGACGTCGCCCGCTTCATTCACCCAAGCCAGTGTATGCTTGCGCCAATCCTCGTCGTTCCGGCCGGCAAAGTCACCGTCCTTGTAGTCTTCACGGGCATGCGCACCGCGGGACTCTTTCCGGGCTTCGGCGCCGTAAACTGTGGTGATCGCGTTCGCCATCAGGTTCTCCAGCTCCAGTGTTTCCACCAGATCGGAGTTCCAGATCATGGAGCGGTCAGAGACCTTCAGGTCGCTCATGCCCTTCCAGATGTCATCCAGCCGCTTGCAGCCCTGAGCCAACGTTTCCTGGGTCCGGAAAACCGCTGCATCTTCCTGCATTGCACGCTGCATCTGGTCGCGCAGCTCGGCTGTCGGTGTGGAACCACTGGCGTTCCTGAGCTTGTCGAAACGATCCATGATCCGCTCACAAGACGCTTCATTCGGCGATGGAACGGCTTCCTTCGGATCAACAACCTCACCGGCCTTGATCGCGGCAGCGCGGCCAAAGACCACCAAGTCGATGAGCGAGTTGGAGCCAAGGCGGTTGGCACCATGAACAGACGCACAGCCGGCTTCGCCGACAGCCATCAGACCCGGCTGGATCCGGTCCGGATGATCGGAGTTGGCGTTGAGCACTTCGCCCCAATAGTTGGTCGGAATGCCGCCCATGTTGTAGTGCACCGTCGGGATAACCGGGATCGGCTCCTTCGTGACATCAACACCGGCAAAGATCTTCGCGCTTTCCGAGATACCCGGGAGACGCTCGGCGAGAATCGCGGGATCCAGGTGATCCAGATGCAGGAAGATGTGATCCTTGTTCTTGCCGACGCCGCGGCCTTCGCGGATCTCCATAGTCATGCAGCGGGACACAACATCCCGCGATGCCAGATCTTTCGCGGACGGAGCATAGCGCTCCATGAAACGCTCGCCTTCGGAGTTGACCAGATAGCCACCTTCACCGCGGGCCCCTTCCGTGATCAGGCAGCCGGATCCATAAATCCCGGTTGGGTGGAACTGGACGAATTCCATGTCTTGAAGCGGCAGACCTGCGCGGGCCACCATGCCGCCGCCATCACCAGTACAGGTGTGTGCGGACGTGGCAGAGAAATAGGACCGGCCATATCCGCCGGTCGCCAGCACAACCATCTTCGCCGCAAAGCGGTGGATGGTGCCATCGTCAAGGTTCCAAGCAATCACGCCCTGACACACGCCGTCTTCAGACATGATTAGGTCAAGCGCGAAATACTCGATGTAGAATTCCGCGTTGTGGCGCAGGGACTGGCCGTAGAGGGTATGCAGGATTGCGTGACCGGTCCGGTCAGCCGCGGCGCAGGTGCGCTGCACTGGAGGACCTTCGCCGTAGTTCTGCATGTGACCGCCAAACGGGCGCTGATAAATGCGGCCGTCTTCGGTCCGGGAGAATGGGACGCCGTAGTGCTCCAGCTCATAAACCGCCTTGGGCGCTTCGCGGGCGAGATACTCCATGGCGTCGGTGTCACCGAGCCAGTCGGAGCCCTTGACCGTATCGTACATGTGCCATTCCCAGCAGTCCGGCGTCATGTTGGTCAGCGATGCGGCGATGCCGCCTTGGGCAGCCACGGTGTGCGAGCGGGTCGGGAACACCTTGGTGATGCAGGCCGTGCGCAGTCCCTGCTCGGCCATGCCGAGTGTTGCACGCAGGCCCGCGCCGCCGGCGCCGACAACAACCACGTCATATGTGTGGTCGATAAATTCGTAAGTCTTGGCCATCCGGGTTAACCTCCAAAGCCAATCTTCAGCACTGCAAAGATGCAGCCGAAACCGATGAAAACGCAGAAAAACGTGTTGGCCATCACGGTCAGGAATTTCAGAGCGTCACCGTGAATGTAATCCTCAATGATGACCTGCATCCCGAGCTTCATGTGATAGACGCCGGACAGGATCACCAGCAAAAGGATGATGGAGACCAGCGGGTTCTGCAGGGTCTCGACAACATCGCCGTGTGAGGATCCTTGCATCGAAATCACCAGGATCACGAAGAAGGAGATCAGAAACACGTTTGCAACTGCAGTCAGGCGTTGTTTCCAGAAATGATCAGTACCGTCCTTGGCCGAACCGAGGCCGAGCACTTTGCCGAGGGGCGTGCGCATATCGCTCATGACGGTCTCCTTAGCGAACTGCGTAGCCGATGACCCAAAGGATCAGCGTCAGGGAAACAGAACCGATGATCGTCGCCTTGGCGAGCCACTCGCGGGTATCTTTTTCAAACCCGGCGCCCATGTCCCAGATGAAGTGGCGGATGCCACCGAGCATGTGGTGAACGAGTGCCCAGGTGAAGCCGAACAAAACCAGCCGGCCGATGATCGAACCGTAGATCGCGTTGACGAAATCAAAATACCCTGGTCCGGCAGCAGCGGCGATCAGCCACCAGGCCAAAAGGATGGTGCCGAAATACAGCGCCGCTCCGGTGATGCGGTGCAAGATCGACATGACCATCGTCAGAATGGGTTTATAGATCTGAAGATGGGGCGACAGCGGGCGATTGCCCCGCAAATCGGCGTTCGACATGGATTTCCTCTCCCGTGCGACGCATTCTTACGTTTACGCAAACGTAAGCATTTCAAGGCGTTGTCTAGAGGGGTTCTAGCGCCAACACCGCCGTACGTCAAAATATCCTATAGGTCTATATCGCGAAAAACGACCTGTGAATCGGTTAAATGGGTTAGGTCACTGTCAGAAAACCAGTTATTGCGCCGGTTTGCCGCGCATTGGCACCGTTTGAGACGTAGACAGCGGAGTATTTTATCGGTCAGAGCAAGAAACGACTCACCGGAAAGAACGTCTTCCGTTTGCGTCACTCACGTACTTTTTGAACAAGTTTGCGGCATGCCAAACACGGACCAGCCAGTCTCGTGAGCAATTCGCTCCATCGCCTCAGTCCCCAGCTTGGAGTTGCCGTATTTGTTCAATCCAGGCGACCACACCGCGATCGAAGCCCGGCCCGGAGCAATCACCAGGATCCCGCCACCAACACCGCTCTTGCCCGGAAGACCGACCCGGAACGCAAAATCGCCCGATCCGTCATAGTGACCGCAGGTCATCATCAACGCGTTGATCCGCCGCCGTCGCTCGCTGGACACGAGCTTTGGCATATCCGGCCCTTCGAGAAGAAACCGGCCGGCAAGCGCGAGCTGTGTACATGTCATCTCGACCGCGCATTGGTGACAGTAGGTGCCCAGGACCTTGTCGACCGATGCGCGAAGATTGCCGAAGGACGCCAGATAATGCGCGAGCGAAAAGTTTCGATGCCCGGTGGCAAGTTCTGAGCTTGCAACACTCTCATTGATATGAATGCTGTCGTCATCCGTTGCTGCACGAATGAAGCGCACCAATTCGCCAAGTGCCTCCCCCGGCAGTGACCCGGCGAGGTAGGTATCGGTCGCGACCAATGCACCGGCATTAATGAAAGGATTGCGCGGGATGCCCTCCTCTTTCTCCAACAGCAGGATCGAGTTGAAGGAAAGACCGGACGGCTCCCGCCCGACCCGGTGCCAGAGCTGATCCCCCACCCGGCCGAGAGCAAGAGCCAACGCGAAAACCTTGGACACCGACTGAATGGAAAACGGGACATGTGCATCGCCAGCGGAGAAGATATCCCCGTCCGCCAGCGCAATCGAAATCCCGAACTGATGAGGATCGATCTTAGCAAGCTCGGGAATGTAAGTCGCAACCTGCCCCTTGTCTTCCGACTTGAGCGCAGCGTCCGCGATGGTTGTGAGCAGGTCTTGCATGTTGCCCTCGTTTTGAGGGCAGACTAGGTCAGATCGCAGCCTTGGATGCAAGCGGCCTTCTTAAACAAATGCGTCATCAGAATCGTCGAATAAACCGGTGTCATCAAGTTCAGATCCGGCACAATCATCAACAGCACAATCGAGATGCCGGCAAGAAACACATTCCATCCAAATTGTTTGCGGTAGCGCTGCGCATCCGGACGGGAAACATGGCGCTGGCCAATCGATACAAACTGGTCCCGGCCCATGAAAGCTCCGCCAACCAGTACGAAGAAACAGATTCCAACGACCTGTCCAGCTATCAAACTAATAAGGATCGAGATCAAAAACACCGACAGCAAAACCATCAATGCCAGCACGGCTTGGAAAAGCGGACCACTCCCCGAGACTTTCACTCCCGGCACGTCGCGAGCATAGTCTGACGCTTCGACATATCTTGCAACCCGGTCCTGGAATAGCAAACCATATAATAGGGATGTAGGGGCGAAAATATAGGTCGACACAATCAAAGCGATAACAAGGCCAAGGGCCTGCGCCGAGTTGAAGATAAGATGGAGGAAAAACTCATTTGCGAAAGTGCTTGTTGCCCAGGCACTGAGGGCCGCTGCAAGCATTACGAGACCAAGCGCTACAAGTATGGCCCAGCCCAGCGCACGGGAAATACCATCAAGGCCTGCCACCGAAAACATCTGAAAAAAGCTTTTTATGTAAATAGCCATGCGCAACTTCACAATCAGCACAGCACTCCAGCGTCGAACCGCTTTAATGCTGTTTAAACCATAGCGGGAAATTGGGAAATTTAGCTACCCCGCGACAGCCGCTTGTAAAGATGCATCATGAACAGGGTGGCGAAGATCGGTGTCACCAGGTTCAGGATCGGAACAGCCAACAGCCCGGCAACGACCAACCCGCCCAAAAAGACCGTGCCCCCGCGCGCTTTTCTGAACGCCCGCGCCTCCTCCGGTTGCATGAAACGCATGGCCGCGAACTCGAAAAACTCGCGGCCCAGCAGATAACCGTTCACCAGGAAAAACGCTACGAGATTGATCCCTGGCACCAAAAGCAACAAAAGCGCAAAGAGGTTGCCGAGGATCACGACGCCGGTGAACTTGATTGTCTGAGGGATTGATTTGGAAAGCGGCAGAGCCTCGCCGGGCCGATCCCCGGGATAATCCCGCGCTTCGACAATGTCTGCGATCTCGTCCTGAAACAGACCGGCAAACAGCGCGGAAATTGGCGCAATCAGAAACCCAAGCGCAAAAACAGCCCCGATGCCAGTCAGAACGGACAGCGCCGTTTCCAGCCACGGATAAGGCAACGCGACGAACCCCGCGACCAGCCCTTGCAACGCAATCCAAATGACCACGAGAACGGCCAGCGTAAAGCCAAGCATTTTCCAGAAGACAGCGCGAAACGGGCGCTCGAACACCTGGGACATGGCACGGCTGGCGGACTGGAACATTCTTGCCTTCAATGAGTTGTGATCGACCGCCTCGAGATAAGTGCGGATCTGACTCCGCGCAAGTGGCCACAGAAAAGGATCACTCAGCCTCAAAAACAGATCGGGTAAGAATGAGATCCGTCTGCTTCTCTGTCTTGCCGGTAGCCCGATTGAAATCCATGCTGGTTCCTACCGGCTTGAACCTCTTCTTCTTCAGCAGAACATCCGAGGCGATGTTGCCGTCATAAAAAGATGCTCGAATCTCTTCGGCCCCGGTGAGCTGAAACAGCTCCTTGAGGGCCGCATCCAGCGCTTCACCCATGAACCCCTTGCCGTGAAATCTCGACGCCAGAAAGAAGCCGATGATCGGCGGTTTTTCACCATCCGCCCAGTTCGCCAGAATGAGGCCAATAGCTTTTTGTTTCTTGTCTGATTTTTTCGAGATAATGAAGCAACGTTCGTGCGGCGGAAAGGTCAGGAACCGCTGAAACCGCTCAAGGGCAAATCCGGTCGGACACGGATGAGGAACATTGATCCAGCGGGCGACTTCAAAATCGTTGTAGATTGGATCGATCTCGAACGCATCCTCAAGCTTCGGCGCCCTCAGACAAAGCCTGCGGGTCACGATTGGTGCCGGTGCTTGCAACACTGGGTTCGGGAACATGAGCAACAATCCTTGAGAGAGAAACTGGGGCACTTACGTTCGTGTCATCATTCCTCAGGTCATATATGGTGATCAAGGCTGCTTTCGTTCCTTCAACATCAAGTGTATCTTAAGATGAATTTCCTTATAACGCCCTCATAGATTGTTGATTCGCCAATGATCAAAGCACACGATCCAGCAGCAACACCTGACGCGACAGACCTGGATCCGGCAACCATTTTCGAAACCGACTGGCAGATTTACCGGACGCTGGTCGACAATAATCTGCTCTTTCATCAGGAGGTTTCGGACGTCCTGGTTCGTGAGATCACTGCGCGGTTTTCCGCTGGCTTCCGGTTTCTGGATCTTGCCTGCGGTGATGCGGATGTCATGTCCCGTGCTCTTCGAAAAACCGCCGTCGACCACTATCTCGGCGTTGACTTGTCGCCGCAGGCACTGGAGATCGCTGCGAAAAACATGGAAGACGCGTCCTTTGAAGCGCGGCTGGAGCAAATGGATATTCTCACCACGCTCTTTGAAAACCCGGGCACATATGACGTGATCTGGTGCGGGCTGTGTTTGCATCATTTCCAGAGCATTGAAGAAAAGACGGAAGTTTTCTCGGCCATCCGCTCTGCACTGAGCTCCAACGGTGTGTTCTTTTCCTTCGAACCGGTCTTGCCGGAGGGCGTATCGCTCGGGTCTTTCAACCGGCAAAACAGACAGAAATTCCGGGAGGATTGGTCGCCGCCACTCACCGAGGAACAGTTTGAACGCCTGATGACCCATATCGAGACTTGCGATTTTCCGGAGACCGCACACGGCTGGCTCACAGCCGGTCGCGCAGCAGGCTTTTTAACCGCTGAGGAGTTGTTCGCGATCCCAAATGGCGGCTATTGCCGGTTGTTTCGGTTCAACCGCTAGGAGATTATCAGCCATCTGAGGGCTTTTGGTAGCCTTGCCATGGCTCAGCCCGCATTCGTTCCGTGTAGTGCGCGGCAATGATTAAAGAACAAAAAAGAAAAACAAGAGCCGGATAAGTAGCGAGCAAAATATAGGCTTTATAACTGCCAATACCGTATCGAAAATCCCCTACCAAACCAAATTGCACAATTAGAATAATAACCGCAATGAAAGCACATGCAGCCATTTGTGCAAAAATTGCCGTTGCAGGTTCCTTTTTGCGAAGCTTTACAGTCGCGAATAGGGCCCAATTCATAAATTTGTTCGATTGCAAAAACCAAGCAGGAATTATCAGAGAGAAAACAATCGAATAAACATAATATAACAACATTGATAGAACGTATTCATTCGGCCTGAATAGCCCCTAGATTTGTAGACGCCTTCTTTCCTAATTTTGAGGCAAGGAGGCCATGATGGGCACGAGCAATTTCAGTGACGATTTCAAACGGGACGCTGTGGCGCAGATCACCGAGCGGGCAGCTATGGCGGAAGACCTTCCATGGTGGTCGACAACAGCCTCGACCGCCAGTTCGATGTTGAGGAACCCGACAGGGTTTGGGTGACAGACATTACCTACATCAGGACATTGGAAGGCTTTGCCTATCTGGCCGTCGTGATCGACCTCTTTTCTCGCCGCGTCGTGGGGTGGTCGATGCAAAGCCGTCAAACCACGGATGTCGTGTTGCAGGCATTGCTCATGGCCGTATGGCGCAGAAAACCGAAGAACAGGGTCCTGATCCATTCTGACCAGGGTTCACAGTTCACAAGCATGGACTGGGCGTCGTTCCTTCGCGCTCACAATCTGGAGCATTCCATGAGCCGGCGTGGGAACTGTCACGACAACGCTGTCGCCGAAAGCTTCTTCAACCTGCTCAAGCGGGAAAGGGTACGGCGGCGAACATACAAAACCCGCGAAGACGCGAGGCGGGATGTGTTCGATTACATCGAGATGTTCTACAACCCGAAGCGTAAACACGCCAGGAACGGGATGCTGTCACCCGTCGAGTTCGAACGGCAGCGGAAAATGAAAGCCGAGGGCGTCTAGAAAACACGGGGCTATTCAGCCAATGACTTCGCCCTAATAGTATATTTTGCAAAAAAGTCTTTATGATCGTGAAATGTATTAGCACAAGGAGGAAAGACTTAAGGGAAGCAACTCCCATACGCGAGATCAGAAGTGAAACGATCACAACAACAGCAAGTGCTAAGGTGATCTGTAGATCAACATTCAACCTTCCAACAGGCTTTATCACCGGTTTCTTCAATAAAATCAGGAAGAAACACAGCCAAAAGCCAATCAGAAATCCAAAAGCGCCAAGTGTGAAACTCAAGACTAAAAGGGATAACGAGCAGAAATGATAATAACCAACTTTAAAAACAAGACCTTCTAACAAACACGTTCCCTTTTCAAAACCGTGTCCGCGCTTTAAGCGCCTGTGCCAACGTACCCTCATCCAGATAATCGAGTTCCCCGCCGACCGGCACGCCATGCGCGAGCCTGGTGACATGGACATCCAGATGGCCGAGCTGGTCCATGATGTAATGGGCTGTTGTCTGGCCTTCGACGGTCGCGCTGATCGCAAGAATCACTTCCTGGATTTCCGGCGCGCCGCAACGGTCGATCAGGGCGGCAAGGTTCAGGTCATCCGGGCCAACGCCATCTAGCGGCGAGAGAGTTCCGCCGAGCACATGATAGCGGGCATTGACGGCACTTGCGCGTTCCAGCGCCCAGAGATCGGACACGTCTTCAACGACAACCAGGACGCTTGGGTCCCGCTTTTCATCGGAACAGATCGTGCAAGGATCGGACGTGTCGACCGTGCCGCAGACAGAACAGATGCCGATGTCGCGAACGGCAATGCCCATGGCCTCGGACAGCGGGACCAACAGCTGGTCCTTTTTCTTGATGAGTTGCAAAGCGGCCCGGCGGGCCGACCGCGGCCCCAGCCCCGGCAGCTTTGCCAGCAACTGAATCAGCCGCTCGATTTCCGGTCCTGCGACCTGCTTCTGCGCCATGTTTTTCCGATCCGATGTTATTGAAATCGAGGCGACACCCACCGTCGTCATTGCCGGACCTGATCCGGCAATCCATTCCGTGACTTATCCGCAATTCAGGTGTGCGCGGAGAGATAACGGCATGGATCCTCGGGTCAGGCCCGAGGATGACGGAATAGGCAAGAGCGCGGCGCTAGGCCCATTCTCAAAAACCTTAAAACGGCAGTTTCATGCCGGCGGGCAGGCCGAGGCCGCCCATCATTTCCTGGGTCTTTTCCTGGATTGCCTGATCGATCTTCACCCGGCCGTCGGTGTGCGCGGCAATAATAAGATCCTCCAGGATCTCACCCTCGCCTTCTTTCATCAGAGACGGGTCGATTGTGAGGCTTTTGAGCTCGCCTTTGCCATTGAGGCGCACGGTGACCAGGCCAGCTCCGGAGGAACCTTCCGCTTCGATGTCCTCGATCTGTCCCTGCAGAGAGCCCATCTGCTCCTGCATTTCCTTGGCCTGCTTCATCATCTTGAGGAAGTCCATCGGGTCTCTCCTTGAAAACCTGGCCGGCGGTCCCCGCCGTTTCTCACTATTTGGGGTCTGCGTTTAGAAGAACAATTGCCAGGGCGCAAGCTTGACCACCGCAGACGGCGCCCGACTCTAATCTTCGTCGTCGTTGCCCAGCGCTTCGTTGAGCAAGGGATCGTTGACCAGAGGGTCGGCCATGGCAGCTTCGTCTTCTTCAGACGCCTGCACCTTCACGTCGATCACCTTGGCGCCTGGAAACTGGGCCAAAAGCGCCGCGACAGTCGGATGAGACTTGGCATCTGACAGAAGCTGCTGCTGGTTGGCTTCCTGCTCTTCGTGGATCGTTGGGCGGCCTTGGGTCCGCGACACCACTACAAACCAGCGCTGGCCGGTCCATTCGGTCAGCTTGCGGCCGAATTCGCCGGCAATATCAGCAGGCGCATCGTCGGTCGGCTGGATCTCGATCTTGCCCGGCTCGAATTTCACAAGCCGCATCTGGCGCTGGATCGCCACCTTCATTGGAATGTCGCGCTTTTCCGAAGCCAAGGCGACGCAGTCGTGCAGGTTCTTTAGATTGTAAGCAGATTGCGGCTGAGCGGGTTCCGGCTCCGGTGCGTTCTGTGGCGACTTTTGTTGTGCGGGCGCTGTTTGGGGCATGCCGCCCTGAATGGTGGAAAGCTGCGGCCGACCGGACGCCTGCATGACCGGGCCACCTTGTGGGGTGCCTTGTGGCATCGCCCGCGCGCCAACAGCCATTGCCTGTCCGCCACCGCCGGACGGAGCTGCACCACCGCCAGAGGCTCCTACCGGTGCCCCGCTGGATGCCGGCATCTGGCCATTCTGGATCTTAGCCATCAATTCGCCCGGATCTGGCAAGTCCGCCGCATAAGCAAGACGCACCAGCACCATGTCGGCCGCGGCCAGAGGCTTGGAGGCGGCCTGAACTTCCTGAACGCCCTTGAGCAGGATCTGCCAAACGCGTGACAAAAGCCGGACTGAGATCTTTTCGGCAAACTCCTGACCGCGGGCGCGCTCAGCTTCCGTCACCGAGGCCTCGTCAGCCGATTTCGGCGCGACCTTCATTCGTGTCACGAGGTGTGTGAAATCGGCAAGATCTGTCAGAACGATCGCCGGATCCGCACCAATTTCATATTGCCCCTGCAGCTCGTCTAGTGCGTCCTCGATCCGGCCGGCCATAAGGTGGCCGAAGAGATCAATCACCCGCGCGCGGTCCGCAAGTCCGAGCATCTGGCGCAAATCGTCAGCTTCGATAGCGCCTGAGCCATGGGCCATCGCCTGATCGAGCAGCGACAGCGAATCACGTGCCGAGCCCTCACCAGCTCTGGCGATCAGCATCAGGGCCTCATCGGAGATCTGAATGTCCTCCGCATCGGAAATCCGGCGCAGCAAGCCAATCAGCTTGGACTGATCGATCCTGCGCAGATCAAAGCGCTGACAGCGAGAAAGGACCGTGATCGGAACTTTCCTGATTTCTGTCGTCGCGAAAATGAACTTCACATGCTCCGGCGGCTCTTCCAACGTCTTTAGCAGCCCGTTGAAGGCCGCGTTGGAGAGCATGTGCACCTCATCGATGATGTAGACCTTGTACCGCGCCGTTGCCGGGCGGTAGCGGGCTGCATCGATGATTTCACGAATGTCATTGATGCCGGTGTGAGAGGCAGCGTCCATCTCGATCACATCGACATGACGGCCTTCCATGATCGCTTTGCAGTGCGTGCCTTCCTGCGTCAGCTTGACGGTTGGCTTATCGGCTTCCCCGGGCACCTCATAGTTGAGACCCCGGGCGAGAATGCGGGCGGTCGTGGTTTTGCCAACCCCGCGCACACCGGTCAGCATCCAGGCTTGCGCGATCCGGCCTGTATCAAACGCATTTTCAAGCGTTTGAACCATGGGCTCCTGCCCCACCAGATCTTCAAAGGTCTTCGGGCGGTATTTGCGCGCCAACACACGGTAAGCGCCGCCCTCGGCCGCGCCGGGCGCCGTTCCGGTCCCGCCCGTCAGCCCAAGGCCGGTTTCAGTGTCGTCTTGCGGAAAGCCAGTGTCATCCATGAGCCGCACCATACCGATTTTTTTCAAAAGGTGGACAGGGTTTTATAGGTTTTCTTGGAATGGCTAACAGGCACTTCCCTGGAGCGGCTCAAAAGACAAAAAAGCACCGCGGAAATCCGGCGGTGCCTTGTGCTTTTTCCTCGTAAGGAAGGGTGGGAGGCTGGCACGGCGACCCGTGCCGAGGCTCGTTAGGGCTGCTTCCTTCCGGACCTGACCCGGTTGGCGAGTGGCTCGTCCACCACCAACCTCCCGAGCGCCTTATATCAGGATTCATGGGGTGGTTGGCAAGAGGCAATTCCGGGTTTTTCTTTGCCGGAAAAGTGCCGGCAGTTCGCAGACACTCCGCCTCATTATCTTGTGACGTCATCCAAGATTGACATTCGTGGCAAATATCGCCAGCTATGATTTTTGTAGCGCCATATGGCACCCGCGTGAAAAGAGGTTTCTTTCCCATCTGCACTGGACGTATGCTGAGACAACAAATTCTAATTCAGATCCTTCGCGCCCCGATGGCCTTTATCTGTATCGGTTTGACCTTATGACCTTTTTTGACCTCAATCCGCGCCTTGAAGGAGACAGTCTCCCGGTTCTGGATTTGCCGTTATCAACTGTTCGGCTGATGAAGGACGCCAATTATCCGTGGCTGCTGCTGGTGCCGCGCAAGCCGGACCTGGTTGAGATCATCGATTTGGAAGAAGATGACCAGCTTCAGCTGATGCGGGAAATTGCGCTTGCCAGCCGAGTTTTGCGCTCGGCAACTGAATGCGAGAAACTGAACGTTGGCGCTCTCGGTAACCAGGTCTCTCAACTCCATGTTCACGTCATTGCCCGCTTCCGGGATGACGCGGCTTGGCCCGGACCGATTTGGGGAGTAGTTTCGCCAAAACCTTACGAAGACGCTGCGGATGAACACTTGATAAACCGCCTGCGGGCCAGCTTTGCAGCGGAAACCGATTTCGACTGACCCGGCCCCTTACAAGACTCTCCCAAATCCAAGGATTACTTGATGCGTGCGCCCGATGCCGACCTGCCAGCCATGGAAATGAGTTTTCTCGGGAACACGCTCGACCGCCAGTCAACGCGTCGCGGCGACCGCGCCTACTTGAGCGAGCTCCTGGACCGGCCGGATACCGAAATTGTTTTGTCGACACCGCGGACGCTAGTGTTTCCGGCAGGCTCGCCTCCGCGGTTCGGGCACACACTCGAAAGTGCTTTGAGCCTGAGCGCATCGCGCGAAGAAATGGTCTTCCTGGGATTACGGCCCGAAACGGGCCGGGCCGTTTTTGCGACGACACTTGGCCAGCAGGATGAAGAGCTGGCGGAGATGCCCAGCCTGCATTTGCAGGATCTAAGGCAACTGGCCATCCAACGGACATTCCCTCCAGAAGAACTCGGCGCGTTGGCGCAAGCCCGCGCCCTGATCCACTGGCATCGAACGCACAAGCATTGCTCGCAATGCGGTGAAAAAACGGTCATGAGCGAAGCGGGATACCGCCGCGATTGCCCCGCGTGCGGCGCCCATCATTTTCCGCGCACGGATCCCTGCGTTATCATGCTGATCACAGACGGAGACCGGGCTCTGCTGGGGCGCCCGCCTCGGCTACCAGAAGGGATCTACACGACGCTTGCGGGGTTTATGGAGCCGGGAGAAACGATCGAACAGGCCGTGCGGCGGGAAACGCTGGAAGAATCTAGCATTGAGGTCGGAGAAGTCCGTTTGATTTCCAACCAACCCTGGCCTTTTCCGGCCAATTTGATGCTCGGCTGCATCGGTGATGCGCTATCGACAGACATCGTCATCGAAGACGACGAACTCGAGGCGTGCAAGTGGTGCAGCCGCGACGAGGTCCGCCAAATGATTGAGGGCACCCATCCGGAGGGGCACATGATCCCGCCATCCATTTCCATCGCATATGAACTCATTACCGGCTGGCTGGAGGAGACATCCTTATGACTTGGTGTGTTTATCTGACCCATCCGGAAGTCGAAATCGATCCGGATGTCCCCATTCAGGAGTGGCGGCTGTCCGAAATTGGCCGCGACCGCGCTGCCCTCGCCGCGGACCTGCCATTTGCCAAAGACTTTCAGCGCATTGTCTCCAGCGGCGAGGTCAAGGCCGTCGAAACCGCCGAAATTGTCGGAGGACACCTCGAGCTGAAGCCTCTGGTCTTGAAGGCGCTTCACGAAAATGACCGGTCCGCGACCGGCTATCTGGCCCGGGAAGAATTTGAGCGTACAGCAGATCAGTTTTTTGCCAACCCGGACGAATCCATCCGCGGCTGGGAGCGGGCGATTGACGCACAAATGCGCATTGTCACGGGCATCCGAGCCGTTCTGCGCTCAGTGAAAGAGGAAGATCCTGTTCTCTTCACCGGACATGGCGCGGTCGGCACGCTGTTGATGTGCCACCTAATGGGCGCACCTATCTCCCGGGCGCATGATCAGAAGCGTGGCGGCAGCTGGTACCGGTTTGATAAGGACTGGCTAACATCGCAGTCTGGCTCAAGTTTGGCTTGGACAGAACTCTAACAGCTGTCGGTTGACGCTTGTCTTCGTGATAGTCTCTGTACTCCCGTTGTATGGAGACTAAGCCGTGATTGCAAAAGCGCTGCGCCTTGCCACGCTCGCCCTCAGCCTTTCAATCTTGCCATCAGGTCTGGCAATCGCCGGCCCGTACGACCAGCAATTCCGCCAGTTCCTGGCTTCGGCCGTAGTCCCAGCGGCAAGACAAGCGGGTGTTTCCCAGTCAACTTTGGACAGAGAACTGAGGGGCCTGACACCAGATACATCGCTGCCGGGCCTTGTTGGTCCAGGCGGCAAGGGCGCTCCTCCCAAGGTAAATTTCCAGGCTGAGTTCCGCTCGCCTGCGCGCTATTTCCGCGACAATCAGTTCAATGCACTCGTCCCCGGCGGCCGCCGGCTTATGCAAAAGCACGCGTCAACGCTTCAAAAGATAGAAGCGCGTTATGGAGTTCCGAAACGGATCATACTTGCGATCTGGGCCAGGGAATCTGGCTATGGCGGTGCCAAGATCCCACATGATGCCGTTCGTGTTCTGGCAACCCGGGCTTTCATGGGTCAGCGGGCTGATTTCTTCAAAGGCGAATTGATTGCTGCCTTGCAAATCCTGCAACCCGGCGACGTTTCCAGAAAAACCTTGCGCAGTTCCTGGGGTGGCGCCATGGGACAACCCCAGTTTTTGCCGTCATCGTATCTGAAATATGCCGTCGACTTTGACGGCGATGGACGGCGAAACATCTGGACGTCGGAAGTGGATACAATGGCGTCAATCGCAAACTACCTGGCCAAACATGGCTGGGTAAGCGGCCGGGACTGGGGCTATGAGGTCCGCTTGCCGAATACGGTCTCCTGCACCCGCGAAGGGCCGGACAACCGGCAACCGATCTCAAGGTTTGTAGCTGAAGGTGTCACACGGGTCAGTGGACGCCCTTTCCCAAATCACGAGATCAACCAGCCGGGCAACATCTTGCTGCCGGCCGGCCGCTATGGTCCGGCTTTCATCGCCACCGAAAACTTCTATGTCATCAAGGAATACAATGAGAGCGACACCTACGCGCTGTTTGTCGGGCACCTCGCAGACCGGTATGGCTCGAACAAAAGCTTTGTGGGCGATTGGAAACCAATGAAGGACACTACCCGAGGTGCTGTGCGCAATCTTCAATTGCGCCTTGAAGGCGATGGTCATGATGTTGGCGGTGCAGATGGTCTCATCGGTTTCAAGACCCGCCGCTCTATCGGTAAAGATCAGGAGAAGAATGGTTTCTTTGCGACCTGCTGGGTAGGGTAATTAGCACCCAAATTAATTTTTTGATTTTATTTCTTATTGTTTTGCGATAATTATCATCCCGATTTTTCGGGAGATACTAATGTTTGCTCACAAAACGCCCGCTCGACCGGGACTTGCCAAGCTGGTTCTGGTCTTCATGCTTGGTGGTTTGGTGTCGGCGTGTGGCCACGTTCCATTGGCGACCATTGCCAAGCTCAGCCAGTTCGACATGCTGGAAACAGATCCCGGCGCTTTGCGTCTCGCGGTTAAATACCCGGATGCAATCCGTATTCCCGAAGGTGGGGCGACCATGGCCCTGACGATCAAACGCAAGGCGGATGGCACTGTCTTGATGGAAGAAAAGCTTTCTTTTGAGGAAACAGAATCCAAGGCGGACAAGGCTGAGTTATCGCAGGAACTGCAGACCGGTTATCGCCTGGAAGTCTATCGGATTCCGGAGGAAAACGTGCCGTTCTTCCGTAGTTTTCAAAAGCACATGGCCTCTATGTCCAAAAGTGATCGGGAGAAGGTTGAGGGCAATTTGAGCATCGGTGTGACTGGCTGCCTTCGGACCGATGAAAAGCCGTCAGAAATCCGTGTCAGCACCTTCTTAAAGGCTGCCGAATTGGGCGGGTTTATAACTCTACTCCGCAATTTCGATCTGGAAGAACAGATGGCGGAGATCGGCGGTGAAGACGGTCTGGAGCGCTGCCCCGACGCGGTTTGAGCACTGCTCTTCGAAATCTGTCTGTCTGGTCAGATAAAACCTTGATCGGGAGAGGCCCGACCGTCCACTTTGATACAAGTGTATCCCTTTTGCGTGGGCATTGGCCACTGGACATCAATGCCATTCCGGAGGTGCTGAAATTCAAGCACGGTATATGGGCGTTGGTAGATCCACGGACGGTTAATGAGTGCATCCGGATTTGAGTCTGGCGCTGTCTCGTTCCGTTTTCCCAAGAAATAAAGATCGAACCCGAGTTCCGGCAGTTGTTCGCGGACCAGGTAACGCAGGCCAAATTCTTCCTCACACTGCGCAAGGTCTGCCTCAATGTCGCTGGACCGAAGCGTGACCAATCCAATCTCCGCACCGCCGCCGAGCGGGCGTTCCAAATCCCCCGTTTCTGTTTTCGGGACACCCTCAAATGTGTGCTGAAGCAACTCGATTATATGACCTTCCGGGTCTTCAAGATGGCTCAGATAGCCGACATCGCGGAATTGATGCGGTGCAGATGCAGAAACGCCTTGTGCGCTCAAGACGCCATGTGCGCAGTCAAGGTCCGGCAATGTCACCCCGATTTTCCAGTACCGGTCGGAGCGTTCGTGCAGATATCGGTCTGAGCTGTTTGATTGTTTCAGCAGAAGAACAGCACCATCGGCCCCATAACCAACAGCGACATGGCCATCCCGGTCAGATCGGATCATACCCAAAGTCCGGCAATAAAAATCTGCCAGTCTCGCCGGATCAGCGACGTTCAATTCAATGGCGGCGATGCGCGTGGTCATCCCACTGACCAACGCGGTGTCAAAAGATCAGACACTGACGACACCTTCCGGCGCCGTCTCCAGCCGGAATGCTGCTGCCATCAGGGCTTTTGTGTAATCGGTTTCCGGCGCGTCGAAGATCTTTTCAGCCGGGCCGGATTCCACCACCTTGCCCTGCCGCATGACGACAACTTCGTTGGCGAGGGCCCGCACCACTTTCAAGTCATGAGATATGAAGAGGTATGCCAATCCATGAGCCTTTTGCAGGTCCCGCAAGAGATCCACCACCTGCGCCTGAACACTCATATCCAGTGCTGACGTCGGTTCGTCCAGCATGACAAACTTTGGCTCTAGCACCATTGCCCGGGCAATTGAGATGCGCTGGCGCTGACCACCTGAGAACTCATGCGGGTAGCGGTGACGCGTGGAAGCGTCCAAGCCAACCTCTTCCAGCGCGCCAGCGACTCTCCGGTCCCGCTCTTCCGAAGAGATGCCCGGGAAGTGCACCTGAAGACCTTCCCCAACAATGTCTGCGACAGACATACGCGGGGAAAGCGCCCCAAACGGGTCCTGAAACACGATCTGCATGTCGCGGCGCAAAGGCCGCATTTCCTTCCAGGAGTTTTCCTGAATGTTCTGACCATTGAAAGCGATGCGGCCGGTGGAGGAAATCATTCTCAAGATCGCAAGCCCAAGTGTAGTCTTGCCGGACCCACTCTCGCCCACGATCCCGAGCGTTTGTCCCTCGCGCACGGTAACATCAATGCCGTCAACAGCCTTCACATGGTCAACGGTCCTGCGCAAGAACCCCCGCTTGATCGGGAACCAGACCTTCAGGTCATCGGCCTGAACCACAATCGGCTTGGTCTTGTCCGTTTCCGGCGGATTGCCCTTTGGCTCTGCCGCCAAAAGATGCTTGGTGTAGTCGTGTTGTGGATTGTCGAAAATCTCGGCAACCGGTCCCTGCTCGACGATCTTGCCACCGGTCATGACGCAGACCCGGTCCGCAAACTTGCGGACGATACCGAGGTCATGGGTGATGAAAAGCATGGCCATGCCTTGCTGACGTTGCAGATCCTTCAAAAGTTCCAGGATCTGCGCTTGCACCGTCACATCGAGTGCCGTTGTCGGTTCATCGGCGATCAGTAGATCCGGCTCGTTCGCGAGCGCCATAGCGATCATGACGCGCTGCCGCTGCCCGCCGGAAAGCTGGTGCGGATAAGAGCCAAGGCGGGTTTCCGGATCGCGGATGCCGACCTGATTCATGAGCTCCAGAACCCGCTCGCGGGCCTTGGTATCACTCATGCCCCGGTGCACCTTCAGGATCTCGGAGATCTGACGCTCGACTGTATGCAAGGGGTTGAGCGAGGTCATCGGCTCCTGGAAGATCATCGAGATCTCGTTGCCTCGCACCTTGCGCATCTCATTGGCATTTGCCTGCAGTAGGTCAACGCCATCCTTGACGATTTTGCCCATCGGGTGAGAGGCGGCCGGGTACGGTAGAAGTTTCAGGACCGACAAAGCCGAGACGGATTTCCCGGAACCACTTTCGCCAACCAGCGCAACGGTTTCTCCCTTGTTGATGTCAAAGGAAATCCGGTCGACTGCAAGTGTTTCTCTGCCGCCTTGCGTGAAGGCGACCGAGAGATCCTGAATGGAAACGAGCGTGTCCTTGGTCATCTCTGCCTCCCTATGCCAGGCTCTTGCGCGGATCGAATGCATCGCGCACGGCTTCGCCAATGAAAATCAACAAACTCAGCATCAGCGAGATCACCATGAACCCGGTGATGCCCAGCCACGGCGCCTGAAGGTTGTTCTTACCCTGCGCAAGCAGTTCGCCAAGCGATGCAGATCCCGGCGGCAGACCAAAGCCAAGAAAGTCCAGCGCCGTTAGGGTCGAGATGGATCCGTTCAGGATGAAGGGCATGAAGGTCAGAGTGGCAACCATCGCGTTCGGCAACAGGTGCCGCCACATGATCACGCCGTTGGAAACGCCCAGCGCGCGCGCCGCCGATATGTATTCAAAATTCCGACCACGCAGAAACTCGGCGCGAACGACACCAACCAGCGCCACCCAGGAGAAGGCGAGCAGGATTGTGAAGAGCGTCCAGAATCCTGGAATGAGAACCGAGGACACAATCAGGATGAGATACAGCGTCGGGATGGCTGTCCAGATTTCGATAAAACGCTGGAAGATCAGGTCCACCCAGCCACCATAATAGCCCTGCACGGCTCCGGCAGCGATGCCGATCACCGAAGATGCCAGCGTCAGGGCCAGACCAAACAGAACCGAGATGCGGAAGCCGTAGACAAGACGCGCCAGAACGTCGCGGCCCTGATCGTCTGTGCCGAGCCAGTTCCAGTTGCCCATGACGCAGTTCGGGTCGTCCGCACCCAGCGGGTAGCGCTGACAACGCTCTTGCTTATCCAGCATCCACGACGGCGGAGCGGGAGCGGGCACCGGTATCTCATGGTTCACCGTCCGGTAGGAGTACCGCACAGCCGGCCAGAGCATCCAGCCGTTCGCTTCGATCTCTTCCTGGATGAACGGATCCCGATAGTCGGTGATCGCCAAAAAGCCGCCAAACTTTTCTTCGGGATAATCGACAAAGACCGGAGCCAGCAGCTCGCCATTGTAGGAAACGAGGATCGGCCGGTCGTTGGTCACGAACTCGGCGCCCATGGCGAGCACAAACAGCACCAGAAAAATCCAGAGCGACCAGTAGCCCCGGCGATTGGCCTTGAAGTTGGCAAGGCGCCGCTGGTTGATCGGCGACAGGCGCATCTTTTTGGGCGGTGGTGCCGTTTCCTCCGCCAGCGGGTTCAACACATCGTAGCCGGCGTTTTCGAGGTCCTTGTTCAGACGACTGTCCATTTCCTCACACCTCCCGGCTTTCAAAATCGATCCGGGGATCGATCCAGGTGTAGGTGAGGTCAGAGATGAGGTTCACCAGAAGTCCCATCAACGAGAAAATGTACAACGTTGCAAAGACCACCGCGTAATCGCGATTGATGATGGATTCAAACCCGAGCAGCCCGAGACCATCCAGCGAGAAGATCGTCTCGATCAACAGCGAGCCGGCAAAGAAGGACGAGATGAAAGCACCCGGGAAACCGGCCACCACAATCAGCATCGCGTTCCGGAACACATGGCCGTAGAGAACCTGGCTTTCCGTCAACCCTTTTGCGCGCGCGGTAATCACGTACTGCTTGCGGATCTCATCCAGGAAGGAGTTCTTGGTGAGCAGCGTTGTCGTCGCAAAAGCCGACAGAACCATCGCTGTCAGCGGCAAGGCCAGGTGCCAGAAATAGTCGAGGATCCGTTCCGGCCAGGACAGGCTCTCCCAATTGTCGGACACCAAACCCCTCAGCGGGAAGATGTCCCAGAAGGACCCGCCGGCGAAGAGAACGATCAAAAGAACCGCAAACAGGAACCCTGGGATCGCATAGGCGACCACGATGACCCCGGAGGTCCACACATCAAAGCGCGAGCCATCGCTCACCGCCTTGCGGATGCCAAGCGGGATCGAGACCGCATAGGAAATCAGCGTCATCCAGAGACCGAGCGAAATCGACACGGGCAGTTTTTCGGCGATCAGGTCGAGGATGCGAATGTCCCGGAAATAACTGTCTCCGAAATCAAACCGCGCATAATTCCAGAGCATGTTCAGGAACCGTTCCAACGGCGGCTTGTCGAACCCGAATTGTGCTTCCAGCTCCTTGATGAATTCCGGATCCAGCCCCTGAGCGCCGCGATACTTGGACGTCACACTGTCGCCACCGCCCGCGCTTGCGCCGGACGATTCATTGCCGATGTTTCCCATATCGCTGCCGCCACCGCTGATACGCGATGTCGCGTCGACATCCGTGCCGGAGATCTGCGCAATGACGCGTTCAACCGGTCCACCGGGTGCAAACTGGATGATGAAAAAATTGATTGCCATGATCCCGACGAGGGTCGGGATCATGAGCAACAAACGGCGGAGAATATAAGCGCCCATAGGGGTCTTTTTATCCCTTTGCATCTCAGCTCGAAAACCGAGCTTAGAGAGTGTCTGTTATTTTCTAACCGGCATCTTCAATGATTTTGGCTTTTTCTGGATCTATCCACCAAAGATCTTCAACGGGGAAGAAATACTTTGGCGGCTCCGGTGGAAAACCGAACATGTCCCAGATGGCTACCGAATGGGTGTTCTTGTACCATTGCGGGATCCAATAGTAACCGGCACGCAAGACACGGTCGATCGCCCGGGCCGCGGTGATCATTTCCTCCTTGGACTGCGCCGCCAGGACTTTGTCGGTCAGGGCATCAATCACAGGATCGGAAATGCCGGCAAGGTTGCTGCTGCCGGGCACGCTGGCTGAACGGGTGGTCCAGTACTCCCGGATCGGATCAGACAATGTGGCACTGAATGCAAACCGGCGGCTGGCTATATCGAAGTCGAAATCGTTCAAGCGGGCCTGATACTGGGCTCCGTCCACAACCCGGAAAGTTGCGTCGACACCGAGCCGTTTCAGGTTCTTAATGAATGGATTGACGATCCGTTCAAACGACGTCGTGTTGTTCAAAAACTCGATCGTGAACGGCTTGCCGTCTGGTCCGACAAGGTTTGAGCCGTCGCGCGTGTATCCTGCCTCCCGCAAAAGCTCATTTGCCTGGCGCAACAGTCCACGGTCAAAGCCCGACCCATCGCTGACCGGCGGCGTCACGGGCTCCCCGAAGACAGATTCAGGCAGCTGATCCCGGTAAGGCTCCAACAAAGCCAGCTCCGCGCCCTGGGGCACCCCTTCGGCCTTCATCTCCGAGTTTTCGAAGTACGACTGCGTTCTTTGATAAAGATCGTAAAAGAGGTTCTTGTTGGACCATTCAAAGTCGAACGCATAGCCAAGAGCTTCGCGCACACGGGGGTCCTTGAACTTTTCGCGGCGCGTGTTGAGAAACCAGCCTTGCGCGCCGGAGGGACGGCCGTCCGGAAAGACCTTTGTCACCACCCGACCATCTTCGACCGCCGGAAAATTGTATTCGGTCGCCCAGTTTTTTGACGAAAATTCCTCGCGGTAGCGAACGGTTCCTTTTTTGAAGGCCTCAAAGGCAACCTGGCGTTCGCGGAAGAACTCCACACGCACAATCTGGAAGTTTTTCTGTCCACGCAGCACTGGAAGATCATTGGCCCAGTAGTCATTGACCTTGTGGTATTCGACGAAACGCCCGACAGCGTGTTTTCCGACTTTATAAGGGCCCGATGACAGCGGCGGAGTCAGTGTGCTCTGCTCAAAGTCGTAGGCCGTGTAGTAGCGTTTTGAAAATATCGGATATCCAGCCGCAACACCGAGCGGATAATTGCGGGACTGTGTGCCGTCAAACTGCAGAGCGACGCGATGTTCGTCGAGCACTTCCGCATCGGTCAGAACCCGCATGGGCTGGCTGATGTTCGGGTGGCCGTGCTCTTTCAGAAGCAGCATGGAGAAGGCAACGTCTTCAGCTGTCAGCTTTGAGCCATCATGAAACTTTGCTTCAGGCCGCAAATTGAAGATGAAGCGATTGCCGTCTTCGGAGACCTCAACACTTTCTGCGACGAGCCCATAAACCGCATCCGGTTCATCATAGGCCCTGACCATGAGAGTGTCGAAACACAGCTCCATCCGCGGCGGTGCATCCCCTTTCAAAATGAAAGAATTGAAGGTGTTGTAAGTCAAAACATTCTGATTGAAGGACCAGTAAGGCGCTTGAAAATTGAAGGTTCCGCCCTGAGGCGCATCCGGGTTTACGTAGTCGAAGTGCGTGAAGTCCGGCCCATATTTCAGGTCTCCAAACACTGAAAGGCCATGACGTGGGCCTGTGCCCTCACCGGCTGAATATGCTGCCCGTGAGAGAAGCGGTCCGGATGCAGCCGCAAGTGCTGTTGCTGCGGAGAGCTTCAAGACCTGCCGTCGGTCCGGCCCCTGACAGTTCGTCATTGTACTGCTCCGGTTTTTGCTGCCTTGTCGGCGTCAAACCACCAGATCTCCGGGAACCCTGTGCTATATTCCGGCATGTTCTCCGGGTGGGAGAACCGGTTCCAGCGCGCTGTACGGGTTTCATCGACGTAGAACTGCGGCACCACGTAGTGGTTCCATAAGAGGACACGGTCCAAGGCGTGGGTCGCAGCAACAAGGGTTTCACGATCGTCTGCGAAGATTACCTTGTCGATCAGGTGATCGATGGCTGGGTTTTTGATGCCGCCGTAGTTGGCCGAGCTCGCATTGTCGGCAGAGACAGCCCCCCAATACTCCCTTTGCTCGTTCCCCGGTGACAGGGACTGCCCGATTGCCAAGGTCGTCGCATCGAAGTCGCGCGCCCGAACCCGATTTATGAACTGGGACGTATCGACAAGCCGCAAGACAGCCTTGATGCCGATGCTCTCCAGATTTTTTGCGTAAGGGAGCAGAGAGCGCTCACTGGCCTTGTCGCGGTAAAGAAACTCGATCGTGAGCTGCTCACCGGTTGCCTCATCGACCATCTGACGCCCTTCGAGTTTGTAACCGGCACCACGCAGAAGATTGACGGCCTCACGAAGATTGGCCCGGACATTTTGCGGTGACCCGCCGACCGGGTTCTTAAATTCTTCGGTAAAGACTTCCGGCGGCACCTGATCGCGAACTTCTTCAAGAATTTCCAGTTCCTTTCCGGTCGGCAGACCTGACGAGGCCAGTTCCGTGCCTGAGAAATAGGAATTCACGCGTTTCAAAAGGTTGGCGGAGATGATTTCGTTTGTGGTTTCAAAATCATAGGCATAGTTCAGTGCCCGGCGCACGTCCGGGTTCTTGAACTTGTCTCTTCTGAGGTTCAGGAAGTATCCCTGCATCACGCCGGTGGATCGGTCGGGAAAGATCTCGCGCACGACCCGCCCGTCGCGGAGTGCTGGAAAATCATACCGCTTTGCCCATTGGCTTGAGCTGCGTTCGGTATGAAAATCGTATTGATCACCTTTGAAGCCTTCGAACTGAACCGCATCGTCCAGAAAGATGACGTACCGGATCTCGTCAAAGTTTCCTGTTCCGGCCCGGATCGCCAAATCCCCGCCCCAATAATCGTCGACCCGTTCGTAGACCACCTGCCGGTTGGCCGAAAAATCCTTGATCCGGTATTGACCGGATCCCAGGGGCGGCTCCAGCGAACTCTTGGAGAGATCCCGAGGCTCACCCTTGTCATTGGTTCCTTCCCACCAATGCTTTGGGAGAATTGTGAGCTGTCCCATGATCTTGGGAAGTTCCCGGTTGCCGGATGTGTCGAACGTGAACCGAACGATATTGCCGTTAACGATTTCGGCATTGGTGACGTTCTTGTAGTAAAACTTCCGTTGCGGATTAAGTTCGATTGATTTCTCAAACGACCAGATCACATCTTCGGCCGTCACCGGCTGCCCGTCATGCCATTTGGCGTTCGGGTTCATTCGGTATTCGACCCAAGAATAGTCGTCAGGATATCTAACGCCATCTGCCAGAACACCGTACTGCGCGCTGATGTCGTCTTCATCGAGAGACGGTTCCATCAGGCTTTCGTAAATGTTCAGGATCCCAGGTGCAGGCTGGCCTTTGGGCGGCAGGAAGTTGAAGGTGTCGAACCCGCCGCGGGCTGCGAGGCGTACTGTGCCGCCTTTCGGCGCATCAGGGTTTACATAGTCAAAATGTTCGGCGTCAGGGTCATATTTCGGCGTGCCATTCAAAGCCGCTGCATGTTTCCACTGAGGATCTTGCGCCACTGCGGGATTGGCGAATGCAGCGACCAGCAACAAAACTCCTGTCAGTATTGCCGTCACCGCTGGTTTTTCATTTGCACGCCAGGCGGCTCGCATCACTTGCTCCGTTGCTGTTGTCCGGGCCGCAGTTCGCGGTATGGAAACAGTTTAGGGAGCGGTGGCCAAAAAACCACCCATTAAGCGTGACATGACAGAAATTTAACCGGTTTGCGGAAGCTCGTTGCCGGAGACGGTTTCCGGTTTTTTCCGCCCCTTGGTCTTTTGGCTGTACATCCGGCTGTCGGCAACTCTGAGCAAATCGTCAATGGTGCCCGCATCGCTTGGAAAGCTTGCGCTGCCAATACTGGCACTGACGCCAATGCGTACGCCGGAAAATTCAAAAACTTCAGAAAGACGTTCGCCCAGCCGCTCCAGAAATGTTTCACGTTCTGGACGGCGCATGTTTCCAGGGGTCAAAACGATAAACTCATCTCCACCAACACGGGCAACCGTATCTGTCTGCCGTGTCTGCTGCTGCAGCCGGTGACCGATTTCGACCAGCAACTGATCCCCGGCCGCATGACCGTAGCTATCGTTTATCGGCTTGAAGGCGTCGAGATCAACGTAGAAGATTTCAAAACCACTTCCCGTCCTCTCGGACATAACAGCCAGTTGAAGCATCCGGTCTTCCAAAAGCCGCCGATTGGCTAAGCCAGTCAACGGGTCATGCAAAGCCATTGAACGGACTTTATACACTTCACTGATCAGCAAGTAGGCCATGGCGCCGAATAGAAGGGAAATCAAACTCCCGACGAGTTGCGTAATCCAGATGCTGCGTTCATTGCTGTTCCAGCCATTTTTTGGATAACCGAGAACTTCCCAACTCAAACCGCCAGGCAGGTTCAAGGGGAGACTTACGCTATCTAGATCCATCAAACCAAAGCTGCCGAAAATATGCGCATGATCCGGCGTGGCAGCCGCCTTGTCGACTATACTGATCATCAGCTGTTTGACCGTGTCGGCAATGCCCGCAGCTTGCATCAGCCCCGCCTCGTCGACCACAAGCGACAGTACGCCCCAATACGGCCGCTCTGACATGGGTTGCCCGAGCTCGGATGGTGGGAAAACGGGGATCCGGATCAACAGTGCACGTCCACCTTGGACTAGCTCCAGAGGCCCCGCAATTACGATCTCCCTGGAAAGCATGGCCTGTCTGATTGCGGGCCATTGACTTGTGTTCAATCGGTAATCCAAGCCGATGGCCGACTGGTTGGGCTGATACGGATAGACAGCTTGCAGGACATTGTCCGGCGCAAGTCCGATCGATCTTATGACTGGATTTTCGTCAATCAAATCCGATGCAACCGCATCGTATTTTCGGGCATCAAACACCTCATCAGGGGCCTGAACAACATTTGCCCGAAGGCCAATGCCATAGGCCACGGTTCGGTTAAGCTCGCCTTCGAGCTTGGCGCGCACCTCCGAAAGGTTCGCTACTGCTTCACGTTTGTTTTGCGATGTAATCTCGCTGCGCAGCGTTTGTCCGACATGCGCAGTTACAGCTATCCCTGCGAGGAAGCAAACCACCGCAGTTAGCGACGCAACCCATGCCCCATTGCTGTGAACAAAGAACTGACGCAGTGCACTCATGCTTGCCCAATCCGACCGGATTGTCGATCCTGCCTATACGATTCCGACCCTACGTAACGTCATAAACCTTAATTTTGTTCAAATTGAAATAAAAAAGCCGGGCATTTAGCCCGGCTTGAAGGAACTCTCTGCTTCTCAGCAGCTTTTTTCTCAGTATTACTCGCCCGGAAGCGGCTTTGGTGTAGCAGCCTGCTCGCGCATGTAGGCAATCAGGTCAGCACGCTCTTCAGACTTGCGGATACCTGCAAAGCCCATGGACGTGCCCGGGATGTATTTTTTCGGGGCAGCGAGGAAGTTATAAAGGCCCTCGTAGGTCCACTCCGGATTTTCCTCGCCGTATGCAGCCATTGCGCTGGAATAATTTACGCCATCAACACCACCCGGCTTACGACCAACGATTTCCCAAAGGTTCGGGCCGACTTTGTTCGCGCCGCCCTGCTCGAAGGTGTGGCACGCCGCACATTTCTTTGCAGCACTCTCGCCGTCACTGGCAGCAGCAGCCATGAGCAACTCGCCAATCGGAACGACATCCGGCTCCGGTGTGACTTCTGACGTTGAATCTTCCGCAGCGGCCACGACAATTTCATAGCCGGGCTTGCCCGGGATCGTCGGCTTGAAAATTATGTCAGACACAATTCCCAAACCCATAGTCAGAATAAGCACCATAAGAACCGCACCAGCGGCCTTGTTCAGCGTGAAGGAATCCATTCTCTCCGGCTCCAAGCTCATACGCGTCCGGGCTCGTAACTTGAGGTCACGAACCCTATCAGCTCCTCGAATTTTGCCGGAACCTACAAATTTTTTGACCTCGCTGTCCATAGCTTTAAAAGGACAACGTGTACGACATTCGGACGCGCCCCCGGAAAAACACAGTTTTCGGGCCAAAAAACCCGCCAAAGGAGACTGGATTGAGCTCTGCCCTTGTTATTGTTCCGGCCCGATTAGCCGCAACACGCCTGCCCCGGAAGCCGTTGGCGGATATTTGCGGAAAACCAATGATTGTCCGGGTACTCGAGCAGGCCCTCAACGCAGATATCGGACCAGTCGCCGTTGCGACTGACGACACGAGTATCGCAGAGGCGGTCCGGGATCATGGCGGAACTGCCGTTATGACCCGGGACGACCATGAATCTGGTTCAGACCGTATCTTTGAAGCAGCGCAGACCCTGGACCCCGACCAGAAGCACGACACGGTATTGAATGTTCAGGGCGATGTGCCTCTGATTGAGCCTGAAGCGATTCGGGCTGCCTTCGCCCCCCTTTCGGTCTCAGGCGTAGACATTGGCACTATCATGACCGAAATCCGGGATGATCGGTTCCGCGACGACCCGAACTTCGTCAAAGCAGTCACGACACCGAACGGACACGGGCACAACCGGGCGCTATATTTTACCCGCGCAACCGCGCCAGGTGGCGACGGTTCGCTTTATCAACACATCGGCATCTATGCCTATCGCCGCGCCGCGCTGGCGCGTTTTGTCTCGCTATCGCCGTCACCACTGGAAAAGCGGGAAAAATTGGAACAATTGCGCGCACTCGAGGCCGACATGCGCATTGATGTATCGGAGATTGCCTCCGCGCCTATGGACGTGAACACACCTGAAGATCTAGAACGGGCTCGATTAGCCTATCAATCCTTATAAAACGCCGCACCAAAGCTGGACACATCTATGAGCAATGCGAAAAAAATCGTCTTCCAGGGCGAAACCGGCGCCAATTCCCACATGGCCTGCCGTGACGTTTATCCCGACTACGAAGCCATTCCCTGCGCGACGTTTGAAGACTGTTTTTCGGCAATGGCGGACGGCAAAGCCGACCTGGCGATGATCCCAATCGAAAATTCGGTCGCGGGCCGTGTCGCGGACATTCACCATCTTCTGCCTGGTTCCAATTTGCACATCATCGGCGAGTACTTCATGCCGATCCGGTTCCAGTTGATGGCTCCAAAAGGGACCAAGGTTGAAAACCTTACAACGGTACAAAGCCACGTCCATGCGCTGGGGCAATGCCGGAACATCATCCGCGAGCTGGGTTTAAACGCTGTTGTTGGCGCCGACACCGCCGGTTCGGCTCGTCAGATTGCCGAGCTGGGCGATCCCACCCATGCAGCACTTGCTCCACGGATGGCCGCAGATATCTACGGTCTCGACATCCTGCGTGAAGACGTTGAAGACGAGGCACACAACACCACGCGGTTTGTGATCCTGTCCCGCGACAAGATGGAGGCAGCCCACAACGGCCAGCCGGTAATCAGCACCTTCATCTTCCGGGTCCGCAATGTGCCGGCCGCTCTATACAAGGCACTCGGCGGCTTTGCGACGAACAATGTGAACATGACCAAGCTGGAATCCTACCAGCTGGAGGGACAGTTCTTCGCGTCCATGTTCTACGCCGACATCGAAGGACACCCCAACGATCCCCATGTTGCGCTGGCTTTGGAAGAGCTCGCCTTCTTCTGCGCGGAACTCAAGATCGTTGGAGTTTACCGGGCAAGCCCGTTCCGCGACAAAATTCGTGAACCGGAAGCTAACCGGGCCTTAAGACCCAATCCGCAATCTTAGGGGCGACGCCCATTCTTTCAGGACCCTTAGAGGACCCAATGACCGAAATTCGTTTTGATGCCCTGTGCATAGGCAATGCTATTTGTGATGTATTTGCCCATGTCGAGGAAGACTTTCTTCTCCAGGAGGGCCTGGTCAAAGGGTCCATGCGGCTCATCGAGACCGATGAAGCTGTGGCCTTGTTCAACAAGATGGGCCAAACGGTCCGCATCTCCGGCGGCAGCGCAGGCAACACGGCGGCCGGAATTGCCTCTCTCGGGGGCCGCCCGGCTTATTTTGGGAAAGTCGCCGAAGACGAACTCGGCGACAGCTACTATCACGACATGAACGGCACAGGTGTCTACTACAACACCCCGCGCCTCCGTGAATGGAAGCCCACTGCCCGCTCAATGATCCTGATCACTCCGGACGGTGAGCGCACCATGAACACATATCTTGGCGCGTGCACGGAGTTCAGCCCGTCAGATGTTGATGAAGACGTGGTTGCCGCTGCCGCAGTCACCTACATGGAAGGTTATTTGTGGGATCCAGAAGAGGCAAAGAAAGCTTTCCTTGCAGCCGCAGAAATCGCGCACAAGCATGATCGGAAAGTGGCAATCACCTTGTCCGACTCGTTCTGTGTTGACCGTTACCGGGATGAGTTTACCGGGCTGCTGTCAGACGGCGTCGTTGATCTGATGTTCGCCAATGAACATGAAATCAAGGCGCTTTATCAAACGGGAGATCTGGACACGGCCATTTCCGCCGCGCGTGAGAGCGGCGCAATGACCGCCCTTACGCTCGGAAAAGAGGGCGCGATGATCATCACACCTGAGGAAACCGTCAAGGTTCCTGCCCAGCGAGTTGACAATGTCGTTGACCTCACCGGTGCCGGCGACCTCTTTGCCGCCGGCTTTCTGTTTGGCCTCGCACGAGATTACTCGCTCACCAATGCCGCTGAGCTCGGCTGCATCTGCGCCTCCAGCGTTATCAAGCACGTCGGCGCCCGCCCGGAGCGGCCGCTAAAAAACCTTGCAGCGCAGAACGGGTTTGAAGTTTGAATGAAAAAAGGCGGCCCACCGGCCGCCTTCATTCTCATAAGTTTTGTAGTCCTCAGGCGGCCAGATCCTGGACGCTAATGACTTTTCCGTCTTCATCCAGGCGATAGATGATCGGCGTGCCGGTCCCGAGCTCCCGCTTCAGGATTTCTTCCGGGCTCAGCCCTTCCAGTTCCATGATGAGCGACCGCAGTGAATTGCCATGGGCTGCAACGATCGTGCGATTGCCAGACAGGACGCGCGGCAATATCTCGGCTTTGTAGTAGGGCAGTACACGTTCAGCGGTCATTTTGAGGCTCTCGCCCCCGGGAGGCGGAATGTCGTACGACCGGCGCCAGATGTGAACCTGTTCCTCGCCGAACTTTTCCCGGGCCTCGTCCTTGTTCATGCCGGTCAAATCGCCATAGTCACGCTCGTTGAGAGCCTGATCCTTGAAAGTTTCGAGGCCGGTTTGGTCAAGCTCATCGAGAATGATCCCGAGCGTTTTCTGCGCACGGGACAACACCGACGTAAAGGCCAGATCGAAATTCAGTTTCAGATCACGCAGCTGCTCGCCCGCCTTATGCGCTTCGGCAACGCCCTGGTCGGTCAGACCCGGGTCTTTCCAGCCTGTGAACAGGTTTTTGAGGTTCCATTCACTCTGTCCATGGCGGACAAGCACTAGCAGGCGTTCCATAAAGATCTCCTTGGGTGGATCATCTTGAATTGATCAGGTGTCCAGGCCGAGGACGTCGGCCATGGAATAAAATCCGGGTTTCTGGTCGAAGCCCCAGAGAGCCGCCTTGACCGCGCCGCGTGCGAACAGCTGCCGGTCTTCGGCGCGGTGCGTCAGCTCAATCCGCTCGCCTTCACCGGCGAAAATCACGGAGTGCTCTCCTATGACGGATCCGCCCCGAAGGGTCGCAAAACCGATATCGCCGGTCTTTCGCGGGTCCATAATACCGTCACGGCTTCGAACTGAATGGGTCTGGAGATCGATCCCGCGGCCTTCTGCGGCGGCTTCGCCAAGAAGCAAAGCGGTGCCGGACGGCGCATCGACTTTGTGTTTGTGATGCATTTCCAGAACTTCGATATCAAAGTCTGCGTCCAACGCCGCCGCTGCCTTGCGCACAAGGCTCGCCAGCAAGTTGACGCCAAGGCTCATGTTGCCGGATTTGATAATCCGTGCGTGCCTTGCAGCGGCGCGAAGAGGTGTTTCCTCCTCAGGCGTCCAACCAGTCGTTCCGATGACATGAACGATCCGCGCTTGGGCCGCCAACTCAGCAAACCATATGCTCGCTTTCGGCGCTGTAAAATCCAAGACCCCGTCGGCTTTCGCAAATGCAGACAACGGATCATCGGTCACAGGGACATTCAAAGCGCCAACGCCGGCAAGCTCACCCACATCCTGACCTAGGAATGGCGATCCCTCTTGCTCGATGGCCGCAACCACGTCTGCTCCCGCAGCATCTGTGACGGCCCGGGTAAGGGCCCGCCCCATCCGGCCACCTGCACCAACCACGACCAAGCGCATTGAACCCATACCTTGTTCCCTTCAAAGTTGGCAGCGGTATAGCAGGTTCGTAACAGCAGGCAAATGCTGCATTGGAAGACCTGCAATACATCACCGCACGCCGTACACCCTGGAAAGCAAGACGGCACGACCGCTAGAGAAGTGACTCGGTGCGCAGGGAAATGCACACTTCCCACTATTTCTCACAACTGGCCAACAGCAGCGGATCTCAAACAAAAAAAGCGGCGGACTTCTGCCCGCCGCCTTCTAATCTCACAAGGCCATTAATCTTAGGCTTCGTCTTTCGGGATTTCCTGACCGGTTTCCTGGTCAACAACCTTCATGGACAGGCGGACCTTGCCGCGCTCGTCGAAGCCCATGAGCTTGACCCAGACCTTGTCGCCTTCCTTAATCACATCGGTGACCTTGGCAACTTTCTTCGGAGCCAGCTGGGAGATATGCACCAGGCCGTCTTTCGCGCCGAAGAAGTTGACGAACGCGCCGAAGTCAACGCACTTCACAACCGTGCCTTCGTAGATCACGCCGACTTCCGGCTCAGCTGCAATGGAGTTGATCCAGTTGACAGCCGCCTTGATGGCCTTGCCGTCGGAAGACGCGATCTTGACGGTGCCGTCGTCCTCGATGTTGACCTTCGCGCCGGTCTTTTCGACGATCTCGCGGATGACCTTGCCGCCCGAACCGATGACTTCACGGATCTTGTCGACCGGGATCTTCATCATTTCGATGCGTGGTGCGTGCTCACCAAGCTCGGACCGTGCTTCGGTGATGGCATTTGCCATTTCGTCGAGAATGTGGATCCGGCCGCCCTTGGCCTGCTCCAGAGCGACCTTCATGATCTCTTCGGTGATACCGTCGATCTTGATGTCCATCTGCAGCGCGGTGATGCCGTTCGCAGAACCAGCTACCTTGAAGTCCATGTCGCCAAGGTGATCTTCATCACCCAAGATATCGGACAGGACTGCGAAACGATCGCCTTCCTTGATCAAGCCCATGGCGATACCGGCAACCGGTGACTTCAGCGGAACGCCTGCATCCATCAGCGACAGGGAGGTGCCGCAAACGGTTGCCATGGAGGACGAGCCGTTGGATTCGGTGATCTCGGAGACAACACGCAGGGTGTACGGGAACTCGTGGTGCGCTGGAAGCATCGGGTTGATCGCGCGCCACGCCAGCTTGCCGTGACCGATTTCGCGACGTCCCGGGGAGCCCATGCGGCCCGTCTCACCGACAGAGTACGGCGGGAAGTTGTAGTGCAGCATGAAGTGAGACTTCACGGTGCCTTCCAGAAGATCGATGAACTGCTCGTCTTCACCGGTGCCGAGGGTCGCAACAACAAGACCCTGTGTTTCACCGCGGGTGAACAGGGAAGAGCCGTGTGCGCGCGGCAGAATGCCGACTTCCGAGGAAATCTGGCGAACAGTGGAGAGATCGCGGCCGTCGATGCGGGTGCCGGTGTCCAGAATACCGCCGCGGACGATTTCCGCTTCCAGCTTCTTGAACTGCTCACCGAGGACGTTCGCCTCGACTGCTTCACCTTCCGCCGCGTTGGTGATCAGGGCCTCGACAACCTTTGCCTTGGCGGCATCAACCGCGTTCTTGCGCTCGGTTTTTGCTGTGATCTTGTAAGCTGCAGCGAGATCGTCAGCCGCGATTGCCTTGACCTTGCCGAACAGTTCGGAATGGTCGGCAGCTGTAAATTCGCGCGGCTCTTTCGCACCGGCTTCAGCCAGCTTGATGATCGCGTCGATGACAGTCTGAAAACCCTTATGACCGAACATGACGGCGCCGAGCATCGTCTCTTCGTCAAGTTCCTTGGCTTCGGACTCAACCATCAGAACCGCATCAGAGGTCCCTGCGACAACCAGATCCAGAGCGGATTCCGGCATGTCGTCGACCGGCGGGTTCAGAACATATTCGCCGTTGATGTAACCAACGCGTGCGCCGCCAATCGGGCCCATGAACGGAACGCCGGACAGTGTCAAGGCGGCGGAAGCTGCAACCATCGCCAAGATGTCCGGTGCATTTTCCATGTCATGTGACAGGACGGTAATAACGACCTGCGTGTCGTTTTTGTAACCATCGGCAAACAGCGGGCGGATCGGACGGTCGATCAAGCGGGATGTCAGGGTCTCGTGCTCGGATGGACGGCCTTCGCGCTTGAAGTAGCCACCTGGGATCTTACCGGCGGCGAATGCCTTTTCCTGGTAGTTCACGGTGAGCGGAAAGAAATCCTGGCCGGCACGCGGCTGTTTGGCGGAAACAACGGTCGCCAGGACCTTGGTTTCGCCGTAGGTCGCCATAACAGACCCATCGGCTTGACGGGCAACCTTACCCGTTTCGAGAATGAGCGGCCGTCCGCCCCAATCAACTTCTACACGATGAATATCAAACATCATCTGTCCTTAACATCTTTTGTCTGCCCCGCTGCATTTCCTTTGCAACCGTTCAGTAGGCAAACACATTCCCGGTCGGCCCCGGATGGGCCGGTTACCGGCGGACAGGCCACGGGCAAGACAACGAGCTGCTTTCAAGTCATTCTTAAAAAGAAGCTGGCAATCCTGCCCCATGACATGTCACGAGGTCTCTATAGAGCGTTTGCTGCCAAAAGGGAAACACTCAAAGCCCTTAGGAACTCAAGAAAAAGCCCTTTGGCATAAAGAAAAACGCGGCGGGCAAGCCCACCGCGTTGATCAAGTCTAAAACAAGCCTTAGCGGCGAATGCCAAGACGCTCGATGAGGGTCTTGTAACGCTCTTCGCTTTTGCCACGCGTGTAGTCCAGAAGGGACCGGCGGGAGGCAACCATCTTCAGAAGACCGCGGCGGGAATGGTTGTCCTTGCCATGCTCTTTGAAGTGTTCGGTCAGGTTGTTGATACGCTCGGTCAGGATCGCAACCTGGACTTCCGGAGAACCGGTGTCGCCTTCCTTGGTGGCGAATTCTTTCATGAGCTCAGCTTTGCGCTCTGCAGTGATCGACATCGCTCTTGTCCTTTCGAAGAGAAATGGCCCGTTGACCGGGCGCGTTAAACTGCCGGAAGACCGGCCTGATCCTGAAATCGCCAGAGCCGAGATGTCGGTCAGCAAAGGTTCTTAAAGGACGAATTGAGCCTCAGTGCCCAATGGCGGTGAATATGGTGGAAAACCTTGAGAAAATCCAGAAGAATCTCAAGTGGTGTCCCACATACGCCAATCAGAGAAGTTCATTGAACGCACGACTGACCCGGTTAGTCAGTTTTTAATCCGCAAGCTCATCTTCAATCAGGTGTGCCGCTGCCAGTCCGGTCAGGTATGCGCCGTGGGTCGTGCCATGAAAATCGAAGGTCGTGTGCTCACCGGCAAACAGGATGGTATTGGCAACAGGCGTTGCAAAACGGTCAAAATCGGCTGGTGTGTTTCCGACCGCAGAATAGGAATACGCGCCGAACGTATGCGGGTCTTTCGACCAGCGCGTTGCCATATGGCCAACGGGCGCAGGAATGTCTTCACCGAACATCGCGCGGAGCGCACTCATGCAATCGCTGATCATATCGGGATCACTCATTGCCTCGGCAACAAACGGATAATCGCCAACACTCACCCCCAGCAGGATGTTCTCTGAACTGAAGGTGCGGTAATTAAGGAAGTAATTCCAGCGCCCTTTTGGTTCGCTCATGTAGCCAAAATACTGAACGTCTTCGGGCCAAAATGGCTGCTCAAACTTCAGCGCTAGCTTGGTGACACTTCCAAAGCCAATTTCCTTGATACTTTTCTGATGTGCCTTGGGAAGGGGCGGATCGAACGAGATCGCCCCCTTCTTGAGAACTCCGAGGGGTACGGTACAGATCACGAAATAGGATTCAAATGTTTCGGTTGACGTGTAGACGGCTGCCCCATCGCCTTCTTCGTATTCGATCGCTTCAACAACCGTATCAAAACGAACATCCAGGCCGTCCGCGAGGCTCTTTGGGATCTGGTCGTAACCCTTTGTCAGGATAACATCCGCCCCGTCATATTCATCGTCCTCGTCGAAATAGTAGGCGGACAGTTTTTCAATAGGTCCGCCGGTAGAGAACTCCGTGTAGGCACTCATCATCCAGCGCAGCACCGGATCCCGCAGGCTATCCTTGGAGACACGGCGGATCGCCTCAGACAGCGGCTGATCATTGTCGAACGTATCGTCAATGCGCTTGTAGAGCCGCATTAGGTCGCGATACTTGGAGTTGATCGTGGATCGTGAAACAGCAGCGCCATCTTGGGCATAGACCTGATAGCTTTCGTCCGATGTGACGTAGGTCGGCGCGTCGATCGCATCTGCGATTTTTGAAACCGGATTTCCCTCAGGCGTGTGGATCCAGCCGGCACCGACCTCAAATGGCGCGCCCAAAGACCAATCTGTCCGGATCCGCCCCCCGACGGCAGACGTCGCCTCCAGGATAACAACCGCGTATCCGAGATCTTGGAGTCGCCTTGCTGCAGCGAGGCCTGCAATTCCGGCCCCAATCACAATGACATCGAAGTCGTCGTTTTGGGCTTTCGCTAAACTTGCATTCAAAAACGGGACAGTTAGCGCCGCAGCAGCACCTGTTTTCAGCACCTGGCGCCGCGTTGCCCGCCCGCGAGTATCTGTAGAAATCTTCCGCCCGCGTTTCATAATACCGCCCCACCCAGTCGTTGCCGTTCGTATCTAGGCATCATGGCACGGCTGTACCGAAACGTCAGGCAGAGTTCGCGGGTTTGGCCCTAAAGATGAAACACCCGGCTTGGCTGAAAGCGGCCCTTTTCGATCGCACCGATAGCAACGGGAACACTTGCGTGGCTGGCAAAGGCGACATCACAGTTCAGTGGGGCGTCCCGGCCACGCAGAAGCACAGCCATCCCCTTTTTGATCTTGGCTGCATCGTCATCCGAGACGGTGACTTCGACCAACTCATCCATCGCCTCGCGCACTGGTAAGACAAATTCTTCGACCAGGTCATCGACATCCGCCCCCTCTTCAAGCTCTTCTGCCATCTGAATGATTTCGTCGAGCTCGATCAGTTCCTCTTCGCCAAACGGACCAACAAGCAAACGGCGCAGTTCGGTCACGTGGCCGCGTGTGCCAAGACGCCGGCCAATGTCCCGGGCCAGCGCCCGCACATAAGTGCCTTTACCGCACTCCGCCTCAAAAACAGCGCGGTTCTCATCCGGGCACTCAACAAGGTCGAGCCGGTGCATATCAATCGGACGGGCTTCCAATTCGACCTCTTCACCGTCACGGGCCAGATCATAAGCCCGCTCGCCTGCGACCTTGATCGCGGAAAATTTCGGCGGAACCTGCATGATTTCGCCGACGAATTCCGGCAGTACGGCTTTGATCGCGGCTGCATCTGGACGCACATCCGATGTTGCAACGACCTCGCCTTCGGTATCGTCGGTATTGGTTTCCGCGCCCCAAGTCACCTCGAACCGGTAAACCTTGCGCCCGTCCATCACAAAGGGAACGGTCTTGGTTGCTTCCCCGAAGGCCACCGGCAGAAGGCCAGATGCCCGCGGATCCAGGGTGCCGGCATGACCGACCTTTTGCGGTGAAAAGATCCGCTTGATCTTGCCGAGAGCCTCGTTGGACGTGATGCCGTAAGGCTTGTCCAGCACAAGCCAGCCATTGATCGTGTTCTTTTTTCTTTTGAATTGCTGTTTGCGGGTCATTTTTTCTTCTTGTTCGTAACGCGTCTGTCTACCCTGGGGCCATCACTGCCGAACGTGACGCCCTATAGGCTTTCCAAGCAATTCACTGATCTTCCTGCGGACCGTCCAGATCCCGGGCAACATCCGGAGAATGCAGAAGCGTGCCGATGCGGTCGTCATCGTCAAAGCGCGTATCAAGGACAAAGCGCAGATCGGGCATGTATTTCATTGTCAGCCGCCGGGAGACTTGACCCCGGAGATATTTGGCGCTCCGGTTCAAGGCCTTCTCAACCTTTTGAGCATTCACACCGCCCAGCGGCATCACGAGACACGTCGCCAAACGCAGATCCGGTGTCATGCGGACTTCCGGGATCGTGATGATGACGCCGTCAAGGTCCGGATCGGAAAACCGGCCGCGTGTGAGAATGTCGGACAGCTCCTTACGAACCGTTTCACCCACCTTCAGCTGGCGCTGCGATGGTCCCTGACTGTCCTGTCCAGAATGTTTCGCCATTTCAATTCCTAACGAGCCGTCCAGGCTCCAAATGCAAGGGCGCCGGCGTGACATTGAAGTCCCGCCGGCGCGCATCTCTTCCAATCAGTACCCGGCGATCAGAGCGTACGTTTGATGTGCTCGACGCGGAAACACTCGATAACATCGCCTGGGCGCATGTCCTGGTACTTGGTGAAGTTCATGCCGCATTCCTGACCGGATTCGACAGACTTGACCTCGTCCTTGAAGCGCTTGAGCGTGCCCAGCTCGCCTTCGTGGATGACCACGTCGTCGCGGATGAGGCGGACTTGCGCGCCGCGCTCCACAACGCCTTCGGTTACCAGACAGCCCGCAACCTTGCCGACCTTGGAGATGTGGAAGATCTCTTTGATCTCCGCATTGCCAAGGAACGTCTCGCGGCGCTCTGGCGACAGAAGGCCGGACATGGCTGCCTTGATGTCGTCGACGAGATCGTAAATCACGTTGTAGTAACGGATCTCGATGCCGTCGCGCTGAGCCGCTTCGCGGGCCTGCTTGTTCGCACGCACGTTGAAGCCGAGGATCGGCGCTTTGGATGCTGCCGCCAGCGTGATGTCGCTTTCCGTAATGCCGCCCACACCGGACAGCAGGATGCGAGCCCCAACTTCGTCGGTTCCAAGCTCGTTCAACGCATGTGCAATGGCCTCTGCGGACCCCTGCACGTCGGCTTTCAGAACCAGCGGGAACTCCTTGCGGCCAGTTTCCTGCAGACGGTTCATCATTTGCTCGAGCGAGCCACGTGTCCCGGATGCCACGACAGATGCCTTTTCGCGGATCTGCCGCTGACGGTAGTCGGTGATCTCACGGGCGCGGGCTTCGTTTTCAACCACTGCAACCATGTCACCGGCAGCCGGCGTTCCCTGGAAGCCAAGGACCTCGACCGGTTTCGCCGGGCCAGCTTCGCTGACCTGCTTGCCATTTTCGTCAAGCATCGCGCGGACACGGCCCCACTCGGAACCAGCAACGAGAATGTCGCCCGGCTTGAGGGTACCTTTCTGCACCAACACAGTCGCAACCGGACCCCGGCCACGATCGAGCTGTGCTTCGATGACGATACCTTCTGCGGTCCGATCCGGGTTGGCCTGAAGTTCAAGAACTTCAGACTGCAAAAGGATCATTTCCAGAAGTTTATCAAGGTTCTGGCCAGATTTTGCCGAAACCTCGACATCAATGACGTCACCACCCATGGATTCCGTCACCAACTCCTCGCTAAGAAGCTCGGTCCGAACCCGGTTCGGATCGGCACCCGGCTTGTCCATCTTGTTGATGGCGATAATGATCGGCACATCCGCAGCTTTGGCGTGCGCGATCGCTTCCTTGGTTTGCGGCATGACGCCATCGTCGGCGGCAACCACCAGGATCACGATGTCAGTCGACTTCGCTCCGCGGGCACGCATCTGGCTGAATGCCGCGTGGCCCGGGGTATCGATGAAGGTGATCTTGTTGCCGTCTTGCTCGACCTGATAGGCGCCGATGTGCTGGGTGATGCCACCTGCTTCACCGGTTGCCACTTTGGCCTTACGGACAGCGTCCAGAAGCGATGTCTTCCCGTGGTCAACGTGGCCCATGATGGTCACGACCGGCGGACGTGCCTGCAAGGCACCCTTATCGTCGTCCGAAGAGAAGAGACCTTCTTCAACATCCGCTTCAGAAACACGTTTTACCGTGTGGCCCATTTCTTCGGCGATCAGCTCTGCAGTATCAGCGTCGATCACATCATTGATCTTAAGCATTTGGCCTTGCTTCATCAGAAGCTTGATCACATCAACGGCCCGCTCTGACATACGGTTGGCCAGTTCCTGAATGGTGATCGCTTCCGGAAGCGTGACTTCCCGCATGACCTTCTCGCGAACAACCTGTTGCTGGCCGCGCTTTGCCTTTTCCTGACGGCGGCGCATGGACGCAAGAGACCGTGTGCGCTGGCCATCGTGACCACCAGTCGCGGCAGAGATCGTCAGTTTTGAACGGCGCCGATCGTCGCCACCCTTCGGACGGGCCGGGGCCGGAGCCGGAGCCTGTTTGGGACGCTTAACCGCACGCAGGTTTTTGTTGGCTGCGCCGCGATCATCAGCGCTTGCAGCCGGCCGCTCGTCCGGTTTCGGGCTGGCCGGAGTTTCTGTCTTGCGGCGGCCCATGTCGTTCAGGTTGCGCGGCTTGCTGTCGTCGCGGCCAGGCGCCTTGCGAACTTCGCGGCGTGGAGCTGGACGCTCTTGCGGCGCTGCCTTTGCGGCAGGCGCTTCAGCCGAAGCTTCTTCTGCTTTCGGAGCTGCAACAGACTTGGATTGTTCAGCAGCTGCTTTAGCTTCTTCAGCTTCGCGTTTTTGACGCTCTTCGGCTTCCGCCTTGGCGCGAACTTCTTCTTCCTGCTTGCGCTGAGCTTCAGCGGTGGCACGGCGCTTGGCCTCTTCCTCGCGGAGCTTGGCTTCTTCGACCTCGCGCTCCTTGGCCATCAGCAGTGCAGCCTGACGCGCTTTCGCTTCTTCAGGCGTCAGCGTGCGCAGCACATTACCATTGCCTTTTTGCCGTTGACCGCCACCTGGCTTGCGCCCTTGGCGGGCAGCCGGTACGTCCGGCTTGCGCGGCGGTACCTCAGAAGGTGTGTCGAGGCGTTGCGTCACCGGTGCCGGAGCTTCGGGTTTCGGCTCCTGACCCGGCAAAACGACACGCTTGCGCTTTTTCTCCACGACGACGGCTTTCGACCGGCCATGCGAGAAGGACTGGCGAACCGTTCCTGAATCGCCACCACCGCTCTTGAGGCCAAGCGTCTTGCCACGCTCAACGCTGATTGTTTTGTCGCCCGGATTTTTCGTATCGCTCATATTGCCTTCAGTCCTGCGCAACCGCCCTGCTATGCGTTGCTCTTTTCGTCGTCTGCGACGGAATAGCCGCGAAAACGCTCCAAGTCACGTACCCGTGACAGGAAATTTTCGCTGGCTTGCCCCGCAAGCAGTGCAGCATGTATCACATTTGACCGGCCCAATGCCAAATCCAATTGGTCCGATTCGAACAAACGGACGATTTGGCATCCATTTGCGTCTTCATTTCTACCCGCGGCCAATGCCGCCAGCTTCCGTACCCCGTCTTCTGCAGCATCCGAGGCATGGATCAGTCCTGCGACAGGATCCCGCCGCAAGGCTGCGTCAACTTTCGAATAACCGGTGATCAGCTCGCCGGCCTTGCGCGTCATGGAAAGCGCCTGAAGGGCACTCTTTTCCATGAGCGTATCGACTCGCTCGGCCAATCCAGGCTCGACGCTGACTTCGGTTTTGAAGCCCCGTCCAAACACTTTCTTCCGGTCTTTCTCGGCAACAGAGACGACATCGCTCGACGCTGTTACCCACACACCGCGCCCCGGCAGAACCCTTTTCAGATCCGGAACAACCTGACCCTCTGGATCAAGCACAAACCGGATCAGCGAACTGACGGGCTGAACCTTCCGGGTGACGGCGCACTGCCGTTCGGTTGGCTCATTCTTCCTTGGCACGCTGCCACTCCTCTAGATCAACTATGCGCCCGATGCTCAAACCGTGACGCAAACCGCGTTGACCACTTTCAGTCTTGTTTGAACGGCAGGCGCCATGGCTTTACCGCTCTTTCGAGGCGCATCGCCTCGCAAATACAGCTGACGGAGTTATCCGTTCAGGATCGCACCGGCCGGAGCTTCCTCAACAGTTTCCTCTTCAGCTTCGATCTCTTCCGATTCCGCTTCCTCGTCCGCCATTTGGGCAGCGAGTTCTTCTTCGGTAATCCAGCCGGCCGCCAGACGGGCTGCCATTACCATGTTTTCCGCATCGGCGCGGGAAACATCATATGCGGACAGCGCACCATCATACCGTTTGGTCTCGCCATCCTTGCGCTCGGTCCAACCAACGAGATCGTCCGCAGCGCATCCGGCAAGGTCTTCCATCGTCTTGACGTCATCTTTGCCGAGAGCCACCAGCATAGCGCTTGTCAGGCCATCAATCGAGCGCAACTCGTCTGAAACGCCGAGTTCGATCCGCTCTTCATCGAGCTTTGCTTCCAGCTCATTCAGAAAGTCGCGGGCGCGCGCCTGGATTTCAACTGCCGTGTCATCGTCAAAACCTTCGATCATGGAGATTTCTTCGATCTCCACATAGGCGACTTCTTCGACAGAAGTGAACCCTTCGGTCGCCAGCAACTGACCAACCATTTCATCCACATTGAGGGCATCCATGAACAGTTGAGACCGTTCCTGGAATTCCTTGCTGCGGCGCTCGGATTCTTCCTGCTCTGTCATGATGTCAATCGCCCAGCCGGTCAACTGGGATGCCAGCCGAACATTCTGACCTCGGCGTCCGATCGCTAATGACAGTTGGTCATCCGGAACGACGACTTCAATACGCTCGGCATCTTCATCGAGAACAACCTTGGCAACTTCGGCCGGCTGCAGTGCGTTGACGATGAACGTCGCCGCCTCGTCATTCCATGGAATAATGTCGATCTTCTCGCCCTGCAGCTCGCCAACAACGGCCTGCACACGGGAACCACGCATACCCACACACGCACCAACCGGATCGATGGAGCTGTCTTTCGAGATCACAGCGATTTTTGCGCGGGACCCCGGGTCACGAGCGACAGATTTGATCTCGATGACACCGTCATAGATTTCCGGGACTTCCTGGGCAAACAGCTTGGACATGAATTGCGGATGGGTCCGGGACAGAAAGATCTGCGGACCGCGTTGCTCGCGGCGTACATCATAAATGATTGCCCGGATGCGATCGCCTGTGCGGAAAACTTCACGCGGGATCAGCTCATCGCGGCGAACAATTCCTTCGCCCCGGCCGAGATCGACAATGACGTTGCCGTATTCGGCCCGCTTGACAACCCCGTTGATGACTTCGCCAACACGGTCCTTGAATTCGTCATACTGACGATCACGCTCTGCTTCGCGAACTTTTTGAACGATAACCTGCTTTGCAGACTGAGCGGCAATGCGGCCGAAATCCAGCGGCGGCAGCGGCTCAGCGATGAAGTCACCAAGACCGGCTTCCGGATTGCGCGCTGCGGCATCGTCCAGGGAAATCTCAGTGGATACATTCTCGACAATTTCAACAACCTGAAGCAAACGCTGCAAACGGATATCGCCGGTTTTCGGATTGATCTCTGCGCGAACTTCCGTTTCCGTGCCATAGCGCGAGCGGGCTGCCTTCTGGATGGCATCTTCCATTGCATTGATGACGATCATCCGGTCGATCGACTTTTCCCGAGCAACTGCGTCCGCAATTTGCAGCAGTTCAAGCCGGTTTGCGCTGATTGCCATAATCCACTCCTCTTGCGCCAAGGGTCGGGTCGGGCGCGTTCATCCAAGTGCCAACGAGCTCAGGCTCAGTTCGGCGTGTTATCCTGTGTCAACTCATCGGCGCTTTCGCCGCGTGCGGCCAAGGCCGCTTTTTCAGCCTGAAGAGCTGCCGTAATCAAGTCATCGGTCAAGACCAGTTTGGCTTCGCCAATATCTTCCATCGGAAGCAGAACTGTATCCGCTTCACCTTCCGGAGCATCAGGCAAACGCATTATTGCCGACACGCCTTCAACGCCGAGAAGCGTTCCGCGGAACCGCTTGCGGCCGTCTTGCATGACGTCCATCTCGACTTTCATTTCGTGACCAGCCCAGCGGTCAAAGTCGCCAGCGCGCACCAGCGGCCGATCGATGCCGGGAGACGATACTTCAAGGTGATACGCCCGGTTGATCGGATCTTCTACATCCAAAGCAGGCGACACAGCCCGGCTGATTGTTTCGCAATCATCCACCGTCATGGTGCCGTCCGGGCGCTCGGCCATGATCTGCAGCGTGCATCCGTTTGCCGCGCTGATCCTGGTGCGCACGAGCCGGTAGCCGAGATCTTCAATAACCGGCTCAATAATTGCCGCAACACGGGCATCAAGCCCTTGTTCGGTGACAATTCTCGGTTCTTGGTCGCTCAACACCTGGCTCCATTCTGCCAGTTTAAGGCAGTTTTGCTTCAGTTGGGCATCAAGCTTTGAGATGAACTCAGGCACTGCCCGGCAAGATCACATTCAGTTTCCGGCATGGGTTAAGCAAAAAAGAGCGGGTCCCCGGCGGGCCCACCCTCAAGAGCTCATATAAGCCGTTTGAGATGAAACACCGGCTGTATAACGCCAAACACCCCTCAAAGGCAAGAGGCTTGAGGTGAATGCTGGAAAAGAGTCTGTATTTGACCGGCAGCCACTGTTCCACCTGACACCGCGCCGGTACAGGCTTTACCGCCTTAAGAAGGTGAGATACCGGCCAATGCGCCCCTCTCGGATTGCCTTGGCCTCATACCGCGTGCCGGGCCAACCTTCCCAAGGGGTTTTCCAGTCAGATGCGGTTTCCGCGGCCCAGTCAAAGGCCGGATGATCGCGGCAATGGCGTAGTGTCCAATCGACATACGTGTCGATGTCGCTGGCAAACCGGAATTCGGATCCCGGCTTCAAGGTGCGCGCGTACCGATCAAGGTTCTGCGCATTGATAAAACGCCGCTTCCAATGGCGCTTCTTTGGCCAGGGATCCGGATAAAGCTGGTATGCGAGATCGAGCGAAGCTTCCGGCACCCAATCCAGGACATTGACCGCATCGTCGTCATAGAGCCGAACGTTTTGGAGGTTTTCATCCGTCACGGCAGCAACGGCTTTTGCCATGCTTCCAACAAACGGCTCAATGCCTATGAACCCGGTTTCCGGATTGGCCCGGGCCCGGTGCAACAAATGCTCACCACCGCCGAAGCCCACCTCCAAACAGACAGATGTAACCTCTGCCTTGAAGAGGTCCTTCAAATCGACAGGCGGCGGCGTTGTAAGATCCAGGGAAAGCTCCGGCAGAACATCTGCCATGAGCGCTTCCCGGCGTGGGGTGAGCGGCTTGCCTTTCCGGCGTCCAAAAAAAGAACCTTCGTATCGATCATTCATTGCTTCAAACCAAATCGCCGGCCTCAAAGGCCGGCGATCTTCATTCTGGTGAGTGGACCTTTCTGGGTCCGGCTTATCCTGCAAGCGAGCGCAGTTCGTCAACCAAGTCGGTTTTTTCCCAGCTGAACCCGCCATCGGCATCCGGCTGCCGGCCAAAGTGACCATAGGCTGCGGTGCGCTCATAAATCGGATTGTTCAGTTGCAAATGCTCGCGAATGCCGCGCGGGCTGAGGCCCATCACGTCGCGCAGCGCTGTTTCCAATTTGGCTTCGTCGCACCGGCCGGTGCCGTGGAAATCGACGTAGACCGACAGCGGATCGGACACGCCAATTGCGTACGACAACTGGATCGTGCACCGGTCGGCCAAATCAGCCGCGACCACGTTCTTTGCCAGATAGCGGGCGGCGTAGGCTGCAGACCGGTCAACCTTTGTCGGATCCTTACCGGAGAACGCGCCCCCGCCGTGTGGGGCTGCTCCGCCGTATGTATCGACGATGATCTTGCGGCCTGTCAGACCTGCATCGCCATCCGGACCGCCAATAACAAACGCACCCGTCGGATTAACATGCCAAACCGTTTCATCCGTGACCCAGCCATCTGGCAAGGACGACAGGATGTATGGCTCAACGATTGCTTTGACATCAGGCGAGGTGAGCGCCGGGTCCAAATGTTGCGTCGACAGGACGATGGACGTGACACCGACCGGCTTGCCGTTTTCGTAGCGAACAGTCACCTGGCTCTTCGCATCCGGGCCAAGCACCGGCTCCTTGCCGGTTTTGCGGGCCTCTGCTAGCGTTTTCAGGATCTTGTGTGAAAAGAGAATTGGCGCCGGCATCAACTCTTCGGTCTCGCGGCATGCATAACCAAACATGATGCCCTGATCGCCCGCACCCTCATCCTTGTTGCCGCCAGCATCAACGCCTTGAGCAATGTGAGCTGATTGGGCATGCAAGTGCACAGCGATATCGCAGTCTTCCCAATGGAAGCCATCCTGCTCATAGCCAATATCTTTGATGGCCATGCGCGCCAGATGGGCGATGTATTCGTTGGTGATGGTCGCAGGCCCGCGGGTTTCACCGGCAATCACGATCCGGTTGGTGGTCGCCAGCGTCTCAGCGGCTACACGGGCTTCAGGCATTTCTTTGAGGTAAGCATCTACAACCGCGTCAGAAATACGGTCGCAAACCTTGTCTGGGTGACCTTCGGAAACGGACTCAGACGTGAACAGGTAATTTTGACGTGCCATTGGCGATCGTCCTTCTGGGAATGAATACAAAGAAGCGGCGATTACGATCGCCGCTTCAGGTGCCATCAATCTAAGAAGTTTGGGGCCACGTCAAGAAGATGGTTGTTTTTATTATTCGTCGCCGGCGAGGGATCTGACCAGATCAACAATGCGGCGGCGGACCTTCGGGTCTTCTATGCGCACAAATGCCTTGTTGAGGGACAGGCCTTCCGACGAGGAGAGAAAATCCACGACATAGGACGTGGGTTGGGTTTCGCCAAAGCCTTCAGCTTCTTCCGGCGTTCCAGGAGCATCTTCAAAAAAGAAGGAAACCGGGACTTTCAGAACCGTCGCGATATGCTGTAACCGGCTTGCACCAATGCGGTTGGTGCCTTTTTCGTACTTCTGGATCTGCTGGAAAGTGATCCCTAGCGCTTCGCCAAGTTTTTCTTGGCTCATGCCGAGCATCATGCGGCGCAAGCGCACACGGCTTCCAACATGGATATCGATTGGATTAGGTGATTTCTTACTGGGCATTAGCGTTATTCTTTCTGAGTCGTCTGGCTTTTTGCAGCCAATATTTTTTATTTGGCGCAAGCCCAATCAGGTCCCCACAAACCTGAAAAGAAGAAAGTTTGCCCGCAACTTCCCGCTTACGCCTACGTTAGCTTTCAATCAGCTATGTCACGGTTGTATCACAATTCTTTCACTCAACTCAAACAAAAAATATCAATTTAGACGGGAATTGCGGTTGTATCGATGAATACTGGTCAAAATTACAATAATTACCGAAATGATTAGTATCGGAGTATCGAGAAATGTACCGTAAATCGTTTCCGGTTCTCGCACAGGTAGCCGAGCATCAATCACACCGCGTTCAAATACCGGAAGTTTAGTCACCACACGTCCCAGCCCATCTATCACACCGGATATTCCGGTATTGGCGGCGCGGATTGTGGGTAGGCCCGTTTCGATAGAACGCAGCCGAACCTGCGCAAAGTGCTGGTAAGGACCTGGTGTCCGGCCAAACCATGCATCGTTGGTCAGGTTGAGAAGAAACGCAGGTCTCGGTGCCAGACCAGCAGTCTCAGCAGGGAATATTGCCTCGTAACAAATCAGCGGCAGAAACAGATACTTGTTCATCGCTGACAAGGGGCGCCGCACGTCTCCAGCCTCAAAACCTGCACCGGGACCCGCCAGATTGCTGATACCCAGTTTATCCAGCAATGGGCGGAACGGGACATATTCACCGAACGGGACCAGGCGCACCTTGTCGTAAAGCCCGCGCACGGTCCCATCTTTTCCGATCAAATAGATGCTGTTGAAATAGACTTGGCCGATTTCGCCCGGCTCTGCCCGAACTGCGCCAACCGCCAGCTCTTTATTCTGCCCAAGTGCTGCCGAGATCCGATGCAAGGCACCAGGCTCCCTCGTGAGCAGGAACGGAACCGCAGACTCGGGCCAGACCACCAGCTGTGGTGTTCCAACCCGCCCCTCCCCGCCAAGCGGCGCTTCTGTCAAATCAAGGTAGGTTTGAAAAATCTCGTCCCGCAGCTCCGGCCGCCACTTGTCCTGCTGGTTGATTGAAGGCTGAACGATCCGGATATCCAGATCTTCGTACTCAGTGGTGTCAGGCGCCAACCGATATGCGCCATAGGTCGCCATAAGAACCAGAACAGCTGCTGCCAAACCAACAGGCAAGACGCGCAGCGGGAGCGGCCTGCTGTCCGCGAGCGCAGCCGGCGCTGCACAGATGCTCCACGCCAGAAACGTTAAACCGTATATGCCCAGAACGCTGGCCGTTTGAGAAAGAGCCAGACTTTCTGAAAAAGCATAACCGTAAGAGTTCCAGGGAAATCCGGTCAGGATCGTTCCTTTGAGCCAGTCGGCAAGCGTCATTACTGCTGCTAGGAGCAGCACCCGGGTCCTGGAGTCCCCCCAAAGTGCCGCCGCAATAGCTCCGGCCAGGCCCGTGAACAGAGCCAAGCCAAGCGGCATGGCCACGACGGCAAACGGCATCAGCCAGGCAAACTGTTCGGCATCGACCAGAAAAGCCGAGCCAATCCACCAAAGACCGGAGAGGTAGTATCCAAAGCCAAAAAACCAACCGAGCGCAAATCCGGTGCGCAGCCGCTTGAGTACGCCGCTCCGGTTTGTCTCCAAAGCCCCATCCAGGAGCCAAACGAATCCGGGAAAGGTTAGAAAAAGGATTGGAAAGAGACCATATGGCGGTAGGGCAAAGGCTGAAACGCCACCGCACAAAAAGCAAAGCAGCCGACGTCGCCATCCCCAGGCGAGCAGAAACGTGTTTGGAATGACGGAAAGTTTCTGAAAAAGCGGGCTCATATGGATCCGATTCGCTGCGAAAACGTTGGCAGATTTGTCTGCTAGCAGCGAGCCGGTCAACCCTTTCCACGGCTCAACGCTCGACCGTCAAACACCGAGCTTAGTCCATTAGGGTCCCGAGCGACCAAATGTTAGGAGGCGATTGGCCGTTGTTCTTTGTTTTCTGGCGGATCTTGATCGGTCTCGGACGGGTCAGCTTCAGGACGTTTCAAACGGCGCCTAACTTCCGGCGACCGAACTTCAGCGCGCCGACGGCGAATCTTCAAACGTTTGATACGTCTCGGATCCGCATCCATGACCTCAAACTCATAGCCCGGCACGTCATCCACGAGCACAAGCTCGCCGCGCACCGGCACGCGGCCAACGGTGACATAGAGCAATCCGCCGAGCGTATCGACATCTTCGGATATCTCACCGTCGCTCAACAGTGTTCCAAGGGCCTCATCGAGATCTTCAAGTGGCAGCCTTGGATCCGCGATCCAAATTCCGTCACCGGCATCTGCAAGCATTGCTTCTTCGTCTTCGTCGTGCTCATCCTCGATGTCGCCGACAACTTCCTCAACGAGGTCTTCAAGCGAGACCAGACCGTCAGTGCCACCATATTCGTCGATCACAAGCGCCATCTGGATCCGGCCAGCCTGCATTTTCGCCATCAGATCCGTTGCCGGCATGGACGGCGGAACAAAAAGCAGATTGCGGATGAGGTTTACATCCCGGAGCGATATCGACAAATCCACCGACGACAGATCCAAGTCTGAAGAGTTATGGCCAGGTGCTGGCGCCACGATGGTTAGGCGTTCGGCGTCCTCGGACGGAGGTAGCGAATCTGATCCATTTACACTCGAACCGGCCCCTTGTTCCGCTATAAAAGCCATCAAGTCTTTGATGTGAACCATGCCGCGCGGATCATCGAGCGTATCCTCATAAACCGGCATGCGGGAGTGGCCGCTGTTCCGAAACAGCTCCATGACCCGACTGAGGCTCGTACCGATGTCGACGGCTTCAATGTCAGCCCTTGGGATCATGACATCGTCAACACGCTTTTCACGCAAACGGAGAATGTTCCCGAGGAGCATGCGCTCCTCAGGCGAAAACGCCGTATCTCCCGCCCCTTCGCGGGCGAGTTCATCTTCCAGATTTTCACGCAAGTTGGATGTATCGCGCCCCAAGCGGAGAAGCCGTTTGAGCGAGGAGAAGAATGCCGCAGGTTTCTGCGGCCTGGTCTGTTGCGGGTCTTCCCCGTCCTGCGCCGTTCCGTGCTGGGCGGAATCCGCCTCGCCACCGGAACTGTTTGGTTCAACTGCGTTCATCATCTATCGTTTCAGGACCCTGAAGCAACGGGTCATACCCCTACTGTCCCTTTATTCGCCATCGGCTTCAAGTGGCCGGCCAGCATAAGGATCATCAATACCCAAACCGGCCAATATGGCGGTTTCCAAGCTTTCCATCAGTTCAGCTTCGTCTTTCTCTTGATGATCATAATCAAAAAGATGAAGCAATCCATGAACAGTGAGATGGGTAAGGTGATTGTTAAATTCAATTCCCAGTTCTTCTGCTTCTTTGGCGACTGTCTCATAGGCAAAAACTATGTCGCCGAGCAGAGGGCCGTACACATCGTCCTGAGGGTCGTTGCCCGGAAAGGAAAGCACGTTGGTCGGCTTGTCCTTGTCCCGCCACTGATGATTCAGTTTTCGGATCCCCTCATCATTTGTGTAGAGCAGTGACACCTCGGCTTCTTCCAGAACTTCCAGATCAGCGCCTTTCAAAGCAGCAGCGATCGCGGTTTGCGCCAGCTTGGTCAACGCGGCCTCATCCGGCCAGTCACCGGCCTCAACCGCGATATCAATCACAACCCCTTCAGGCGCATGTTCAACTTCGGTCACACAAGCCCCTTCAGGAAGCCGCTGCGCTGCTGCGCGGCCGGCGATCCTGATCTTCGCCGTCTCCTTGACGAGCGGCAAACCGGCGTTCACGTGCCTCAGATTCTTCGCGCGCAGCATTGTCGTAGGCCGTGACAATCCGGCCGACCAACTCATGGCGGACAACATCGGTTTCGTTGAACCGGATATGTGCAACCGCAGGAATAGCCGTCAGCAAGCCCAGAGCTTCGCGCAAGCCGGATTTCTGGCCCGATGGCAAATCGATCTGGCTCGGATCGCCGGTCACGATCATCTTTGATCCCTCGCCAAGCCGGGTCAGGAACATCTTCATCTGCATCGATGTCGTGTTCTGCGCCTCATCGAGCAGAACAACTGCGTTTGACAAAGTGCGTCCGCGCATGAACGCGAGTGGCGCGACCTCGATCATTCCGGATTGCAATCCGCGGTCAACTTTTTCAGCCGGCATCATTTCATAAAGCGCGTCATAAATCGGCCGGAGATACGGGTCGACCTTGTCTTTCATTTCTCCCGGCAGGAAGCCCAGACGCTCACCGGCCTCAACTGCAGGCCGGGACAGGATCAAACGCGCCACATCGCCGCGTTCCAACAGCGCTGCCGCATAGGCAACCGCGAGGAACGTCTTACCCGTTCCAGCCGGACCTGTGCCGAAAATCAGATCCGCCCGGTCCATGGACCGGATATAAGCATCTTGTGTTGGCGTACGCGCAACAATGGTTTTCCGGCGCGTCGCGATTTGTGCAAACGCCAACCGGGATTTCGGCTCAAGGGTCGGCAACGGCAGCTGGGCTTCGTTGGCCGCCGCCATGCGCAAGGCCCCATCGACATCGCCTGGATGAATTTCCTGCCCTTGCAACAAGCGCTGATAAAGGGCTTCCAATGCCGCCCGGGCTTGGGCACAGCCGGCTTGCGACCCCTTCAGCGTCACCTGATTGCCGCGTGCAATCGCGTCCACGCCAAGGCGTTGTTCGATCAAGGCAAGGTTCTGATCGAACTGGCCAAACAGATCGCCGATCAAACGGTTATCTTCAAAAGCGAGAACGATGTGGGTCATGTCGGAAGCCGAAGCGGCTTCATCAGAAAGCCTGCGGGAAGAAGATTGGCTGTCGCGCGTCAAATGACGTCTCCTTAGGCGGCCGGGGCCGGTATGGCACCGGATCCATCAGCAGCATCTTGCCCCGCAATCAGCCGTCCGAACAGCGAATTGCTTCCGATCTCAACGATTTCCACCGCTTGTACACTGCCGATCATGGACTCTGGTGCATCCAGCTGGACCGGCTGCAACCATGGAGACTTGCCAACAAGCTGTCCCGGGTTCCGGCCCTTCTTTTCCAAAAGCACATCGCAGGTCATGCCTTTGCGGGACGCATTGAAGGCTTTTTGTTGCTCGCTCAGAAGCGCTTGGAGTTCCTGCAGGCGCGCAGATTTGACGTCCTCCGGCACCTGATCTTCCATGGTCGCTCCAGGCGTGCCGGGGCGCTGGCTGTATTTGAACGAGAAAGCGGAGCCATATTCGACACGGCGGATCAGGTCCATCGTGTCTTTAAAGTCCTGATCCGTTTCGCTAGGGAAACCGACAATGAAGTCGCCGGAAAGGGCAATGTCGGGCGCAGCTTCCCGAATCCGGTCGATCAGTCGGAAATACTCGTCCCGCGTGTGCTTGCGGTTCATGGCCTTCAAGATCTTGTCAGACCCGGACTGCACCGGCAGATGCAAATATGGCATCAGGCTCTTCAGCTCGCGGTGGGCTTCAATAAGATCATCATCCATGTCACGCGGGTGGCTGGTCGTGTAGCGGAGCCGGTCCAGCCCATCGATTTCCGACAAGCGGCGCAAAAGCTTACCCAACCCCCAGGTTGACCCATCCGCAGCTTCGCCGTGATAGGCATTGACGTTCTGACCAAGCAGGGTCACTTCCCGCACACCAGAGGCCGCCATGCGCTGAGCTTCGGTAACGATCTGTTCAACCGATCGGGACACTTCGGCACCGCGGGTATAAGGAACGACGCAGAAGGTACAGAACTTGTCGCAGCCTTCTTGAACTGTCAGGAATGCGGCCGGCGGGCGTTTCATGATCGGCTTTTCAGCCCGCTCAGACAAATGGTCAAACTTCGCGTCGATGTCAAACTCTGTTTCGACAACTTTCTGGCCTTGGCGCGCCTTGTCCAAAAGCGAGGGCAGCTGATGGTAGCTCTGCGGACCAACGACCATGTCGACGATCGGTGCCCGGCGGGAGATTTCCTCGCCTTCTGCCTGCGCCACACAGCCGGCCACACCAACCATCATGTCCTTGCCGGCTTTCGCCCGTTCTTCCTTAACTTTCCGGATCCGCCCAAGCTCTGAATAGACCTTTTCAGCGGCCTTTTCCCGGATGTGGCAGGTGTTCAGAATGACCAGATCGGCCTCTTCCATGTCTTCTGTCGTGGAATAGCCCTGTGGTGCCAGCACATCGGTCATGCGCTCACTGTCATAGACGTTCATCTGGCAGCCGTAGGTGCGCACAAAAACCTTGCGCGTATTGTCACCTGGTACGGTCTTTGTTTCCGCGGCTGCGGAGGTGTCCAGTTCTGCTTCCGGGCGGCTCGTCATTCGCTCCTCATGGTCCCTTTGGGACGGACGGCATATCTCGTGGTGATCGTGCTTTTGGGCGAGGCTCTAATCCACACCTGTGTCTGCCCGCGTTTAGTAACGTCTAAGGCAGGCCGCACCTCAATTCAGGCGCCAGCTTTAGCGGTTTTTTCTTCATTTGAGAAGAACTCAGCAGCGTCGATTTCATCGGAATCGAACCGTTCGACCGGTTTTTGACGCAAAGCAGCCATGGTCAAAGCGCGGACCTCCCGTTCAAGCTGCTGTGTCAAGGCCTTGCGATCCGTTGTTTGGTCAACACGAACAGGCTCTCCCCATTGGACGGCAACATCGAGAGCACCATGCTTAAAGATGCCCCAAAGATGGTCCGCAAGCTCCATATCCCCGTACCAGGCGACGTGCGGACGGTGCACACGCCCCATCGGCATTCCGAACAAGCCCTGATAGGCAATCGACAACGGCTGGACCCAAACCGTGGTGTCTTGATCATTCCCCGCGGCGCGCGTTGCAGCTCCCAAAAGAGCCGAACGGAACGGCAAAACACAATTCCCATCGTTGGATGTGCCTTCCGCAAAGAGCACCATGGCATCACCCTCTGCCATCCGGCCGGCGATCGTGTCAGCAACTTCTGCCGTTTGCGATCGCCGGGTGCGGTTGACGAAAACCGTACGCTGAAGCTTGGCAAAGAGACCAAAGACCGGCCAGCCGGAAACTTCCGACTTGGCGATAAAGGACAGCGGCATCAAAGAGCCAACGACAGTAATATCCACCCAGGACGCATGGTTGGCGGCAATCAACAAAGGACGTTCAGCCGCCGGCTGCCCTTCCTGGTGAATGCGAATACCAACGAGGCCGGTTGCAATTTTGTGCCAGAGATTAGGAAGGTGTTTCTGGATTGGGAGGTTCAGCTTCACTGCAACCCACTGCAGTGGAATCAAGATCAGCGAGACGACCGTTAAAACCAGGATCGTCAAAACCGCCTTGATTTCAGCCATCGGTGTCCCCGCCCTTTTTCGGATCGATCGGAACGCCATAAAGTTCCAATCGGTGATCCACCAGCTTGTAGCCCAGCTTTTTGGCAATGAACTCCTGCAAGGCCTCAATTTCCTCGTTCCGGAACTCAATCACCTGTCCGCTGCGCAGATCAATGAGATGATCGTGATGCTCATCGGGCACAGTCTCATAACGGGAACGGCCGTCGCGAAAATCATGGCGCTCAACCATGCCAGCATCTTCAAACAGTTTGACGGTGCGATAGACCGTAGAGATGGAGATTTTCGGGTCAATCGCAACGGAGCGGCGATAGAGTTCCTCGACGTCCGGATGCTCTTCTGAGGCCTGCTCGATCACTGAGGCAATCACGCGGCGCTGTTCGGTCATGCGCATGCCTTTTTGGACGCAAAGTTCCGCCAGCGATAGTGTCCGCTCGTCCGTCATAAACTCCAATTGCCTTCCGCTTGCGGTTGGGTCTCAAAGCGCTCTAACCAAGATCGACGCGCATGACAAGCGCTGTCCCGTCTCCTCCACTGTCGCTGTAGTATCCTTTTCGCTGGCCAACTTCCCGGAATCCAAGGGAGCGGTAGAGCAAAATCGCGGCTTCATTCGCCGAATCCACTTCCAGAAACAAGCTCTTGCAGCGTTCTCCATAGAGGCGGAACAATCCGGCCTCCATCAGCTTCTTTCCAATGCCGCGACCACGCTGGCGCGGATGTACAGCGATCGTGATCACTTCCGCCTCATCCGCGACTGTTCTGAGGATTAAGAAACCAAGTGGCCCCTGCGTTCCATAAGGGCTGGCCCGCCGCGCGACCAGAATTGACGTTCCGGATTGCGCCTTCATACGGGCAAGCTCTTCAACGTCCCAGGCATGTTTGAATGAAGCTGCGTGGATTTCGGCGACCTTCAGCAGATCTTCGTCCAGCGCCTCTTCAACGACCGGCGGCTGGCTCCAGAACCACCAAAAACTCATTGCCGTTCAATCCTTCCCTTCGTCTGCGGCGTCGCATCCGGCGGCCGCAAATACAATGGGGAGGGAGACGCCCCTCGCGGATCCGTTATGAGACCAAGCTCGGCGACGGCCCGTATTCCCGGATACCCGCACCTGGAAATCACACGGGTGTTTTCCGCTCCCACAGCATCGGCAACACGGTCTGCCGCCGAACCGGCAAATCTTATGTCCACAGGCAGTGTCCTTGCAAGATCTGACAAGGTCTGGACACCCGCAAAATCCAGCGGTTCCCCATCGTGAGAAAAGAGCTGACAATAAACTTCGTCGCCTTTTCCGGTGAGAGCGACGAGGATCGGGGTGCCATTGTCGCCGGATGCACAGGACCGTGCGATCGCCGCCAATGTGGTAACACCGACAACCGGCTTTTCCAGAACCAGGCCAAAGCCGCGGGCAACGGCCAACCCGACACGAAGACCGGTGAAACTTCCCGGTCCGACGGTTACAGCAACCCGGTCGAGATCGGAAAAGGCTGTCGAACTCTCGGCCATCACGGTTCCGATCATGTCCATGAGCTTCTCCGCATGGCCGCGCCCGATCTCTTCGCCACAGGTTTCGAAACACGCTGAGGCGGTGCCATCGTCAAGAACGGCGGCAGCGCAATTGGCCAGTGCTGTATCGATTGCCAGAACACGCATGATAACTTGCCACTACCCCGGCCGCTTCGCAGAGTCGAGCCGGGCTTTGGATCTAGGTCCAATGGGGGGCTTGAAACCCACAGAGAAATACCAGCGGGAATAAAAAGGCCCGGCAGACATGCCGGGCCATTGAGACAAAGCGGAACTTCGCTTTAGATTGGACGCACTTCCTCAACTTCCGGCACAAAGTGGCGCAGAAGATTCTGGATGCCGTGCTGAAGCGTTGCGGTCGAAGACGGGCAACCGGCACAGGCACCGCGCATGGAAAGGTAGACGATCCCTTCCTTGAAGCCCTTGAAAGTGATGTCGCCGCCATCTTGTGCGACAGCAGGACGCACGCGGGTTTCCAACAGCTCTTTGATGGTCGCGACAGTTTCCTGATCGCCTTCCTCAAAGAACTCGCCTTCTTCGATGTCTTCGCTTTCACCGGCATTCATGACCGGCTGCCCGGACATGAACTGCTCCATGATGACGCCGAGAATTGCCGGCTTCATGTGCTGCCAGTCCGTGTCATCCTTGGTTACAGTCACAAAATCATGGCCAAAGAAAACGGCTGCGACGCCCGGCACATCAAAAAGCTTCTCCGCAAGCGGCGATGCACCGGCATCAGCCTTGGACCGGAAATCATATGTTCCTTCGGGCAGGACAACCCGTCCTGGAAGGAACTTGAGGGTTGCCGGGTTCGGTGTGGCTTCGGTTTGAATGAACATGTTTTCCGTCCTTGCGCTGTCCGCGCTGTGTCACCTGTGCGCCCAATTTGGCAAACGTGCTTGCGGCCTCTTCATCATCGCAAAACACCGATAGGATCTTCTAACCGATCCAGCTTCAGTTTGGAACCGTTAAAAACTAGGTAGGTTTTTACCGCTGGAAATCAAGCGCCTAAGGCGTCTTTCCTCACAGCAGGTCAGGCTAGCGCGGCGATAGAATCATCATCCAGATTGCCCGGAACGATGGTCACAGGGATCGGAAAGGTTCCTGCGGATTTTCCCGCGATCGAGGAAACCAACGGCCCCGGTCCGTCCGCATTGGTGCTTGCTGCCAAAACGAGGATGGCGATATCGGCATCAGCTTCAATCAACTCGAGGATTTCCTCACTCATGGTGCCCTCCCGGATAACCGTCTCCGGTTCCGTGCGGGCGACTGAGCGAACCCGTTGCGCTGCTTTTGCCAGCGTGGCTTCTGCCTCCTGGTGCGCTTCGGCACGCATAATGTCCTCAACACCCAGCCAATGCTGAAAATCCCCGCGTGCGATGATGAACAGCAATGTGACCACACCGCTGGTGCGCGCTGCCCGCTTGGCTGCATAGACAATTGCGCGATCACATTCCGGCGTGTCGTCGACCACCACCAGAAACTTCCGGCGGTGACCCTCTTCGTTACTTTTTCGAATTGCTACCATGACCGCATGCTGCCATCGGTCCCGGCAAGCCGCAAGCGGCGAATTCGCAGCCTGCGGTACCGGTCCAAATTACAGAATAAACTTCGACAGATCGACGTTCTTCGCCAGATCGCCAATGTTCTCGTGAACGAACTCTGCCGTAATTTCGACCTCTTCCCCAGACCGGTCTGGTGCCGTGAAGGAGATTTCATCCAGAATGCGTTCCATGACGGTCTGCAAACGCCGCGCACCGATGTTTTCAACCGATCCGTTCAGATCCACGGCCACCGAAGCGATTTCCTCAATGGAATCTTCGGTGAATGACAGTTTCAGACCCTCAGTTTCCATCAAGGCAACATACTGCTTGATCAGGCTCGCCTCAGGCTCTGTCAGGATCGCCCGGAAGTCTTCCTTGGTCAGTGCCCGCAGCTCAACCCGAATCGGCAAGCGACCCTGCAATTCCGGCAAAAGATCCGAGGGCTTCGCAACATGGAACGCGCCAGACGCGATGAACAGAATATGGTCGGTGCGAACCGGGCCATGTTTGGTCGACACGACCGTGCCCTCGATCAGCGGCAGGAGATCGCGTTGAACACCCTCTCGCGAGACATCACCGCCGGCGCGGCCTTCCCGGGCGCAGATCTTGTCGATCTCATCGAGAAAAACGATGCCCGAATTCTCTACTAGCGAGATCGCTTCCTCGACGATCTTGTCTTCATCCAGAAGCTTGTCGGATTCCGCGTTCACCAAGAGCTGATGGGAATCGCGCACATTTATACGCTTCGTCTTCGTCTGCCCGCCAAACGCCTTGCCGAGCAGATCCGAAACATTCATCACACCGACGCTCGCACCCGGCATGCCCGGTAAGTCAAAGCTTGGCATTTGTGCCTGTGCCGGCACTTCCACCTCAATTTCCTTGTCGTCCATATCGCCGTCGCGGAGCTTGGTGCGGAAGCTTTCCCGGGTGGCCGGGCTGGCGTTAGCTCCAACAAGCGCATCCAGAACACGCTCTTCTGCCAAGACGTGGGCCTTGGCTTTCACAGATTCTCGTTTTTCCTCGCGCACAAGCGAGATACCTGCCTCCACAAGGTCACGGACGATCTGCTCAACGTCCCGGCCCACATAGCCGACTTCGGTGAACTTGGTGGCCTCAACCTTGGTAAAGGGAGCCCGCGCCAGTTTCGCCAGACGCCGGGAGATCTCGGTTTTGCCGACACCGGTCGGGCCGATCATGAGAATGTTCTTTGGCAGAACCTCCTCGCGCATCTGGCCCTCAAGCTGCTGGCGGCGCCAGCGGTTGCGCAAGGCAATGGCCACCGCACGTTTGGCATCCTTCTGGCCAACGATGTAGCGGTCGAGTTCAGATACAATTTCACGCGGAGAAAAGTCAGTCATTCAGGGGTTTCACTCGCACAGAAGTAGATGATCATTGCCGGTTATGTGGTCGCAGGAAGGTAGCGCAGCAAGGGTTGACCTGAAAAGGGTGCCAAAAGCACCCTCCGCAACAGGCTCCAGCCAGAGCCAATAAGCAGAATAAAACCACCCAGCAACAACAGGGTTACGGCAAAGGCGGCCTCTTCCGAAACATTAGCTTCCAGGATCAGATACCCGATAGCAAAACCAAGATAGCTCATTGCGGAGACCAGAAGGGCCCGCCGGTCAACAATCAGCGCCACGATTGCCAGGATCATGAAGAGCGCGATGACAGCAACCGAGTAACCGACCGAACCTTGGCCTGAGTAGCTGGAGACCATGGCAAGGATCGAATGCACGATAAATGGTGCGGCCATCAGATGAAGCCAAAAGGCCTTGTCGGAATTCAGCGTTACGCGGGCTGGATCCTTGATATCAAAGCTCATCGCCAACGCAAAGGTAACGAGCCCAAGAGCCAGGAAGAAACCAACGTGATACCGGTCGATCAGCCCGGGGGCCGCCATCTCGATAAGCACAGCCATGATGAACAGGCATCCGCCGGTGATCCCTGCAATCCCAACCGGGACCTTAAAGCGGAGGTAAAACAGCACCGCGCCTGCTAGGGCGACCAACGAGGTGGGGATTACCAGCCAGGTTTCATAGTTTTGCCGCCAGCCCCCGAGGCTCAAACCCGTCAGGTCCTGGTCAACGACCAGCCCGAAACAGGCCATGAAGAAAAACGGTGTGAATGCAAGGCTGAGCAGGAAAGACGGCAGAGCCAATCGCATGCGGCGGGAGAAAACTTCTGCTAGCCCCCAAATGGACACAGCGCCAACGGCGGAGATTGCCCAAGCCGGCAACAGGTTCTGCAAACCATACACCAGCCCGACCATCAGTATCCCGATCCCAAGACTGATAAAAATGTCATGGAAGCCGCGCACGAACCGCACTTCTTCGATGTCCGCGTGCGGCAATGTTTCAGCCAATGGACTGGACCCGCCGCGGCGGGTCCAGAAATCGGTGAGCCGCTCAGCCTGGTCCTCGGTCAAAATGCCCTCGGAGACGGCGGCCGCCAACCGCGCTGAATCCAGCGGGCTCTCTTTGTTGTTCAATTTTTGGCTCGCCTCGCTCAAGGGATCCTCCGTCCGGCATGCAAAGAAGTCGGTTTGCCCGAATTTTTCAAGCTCCCGCCAGCCGGTCATCCAAGCAAAGCGAAAGCACTGCAATCAGTGTTTCGATTTCACCTGATTGCTTGTGCCATGCATTGATCTGGATCGTTCGGGGAGCCTGGAAGACGTACTTATTCGGCGGTTTCGAGGACTTCCACCGTGATGCTCTCGTTGGTATAGACGCAGATCTCAGCGGCCACGGCCATCGCCTTGCGAGCGATCGTCTCCGCGTCGAAGTCTGTATCCGCCAAGGCACGTCCAGCTGCAAGCGCATAGTTGCCACCAGAGCCGATTCCCATGATCCCGCCTTCGGGCTCCAGGACGTCGCCTGTCCCGGTCAGCACAAGGGATGTGTTCTTGTCTGCAACCAGCATCATGGCTTCCAGCTTGCGCAGATACCGGTCTGTCCGCCAATCCTTGGCCAGTTCGACACAGGCCCGCATCAACTGGCCCGGATACTGTTCAAGCTTGGATTCCAAACGCTCAAACAAGGTGAAGGCATCTGCCGTTGCCCCTGCAAATCCGGCAATCACTTCGCCCTTCGCAAGCGGGCGGACCTTACGGGCCGTGTGCTTGATAACAGTTTGTCCCAGCGATACCTGACCATCGCCCGCGATAACCACTTTGCCGCCCTTGCGGACCATCATGATGGTGGTGCCGTGCCAAACGGCCGGCTCACGCGATTCGCTCATCTAATCCTCATATCGTCTTTGGTGCGGCGCTGTATGTAAGCATCCCGCCACAGTTTGAAAAGCGACCAGAGCGAGGAGACTGCTTTCACTCGCCTATTTCAGTGAGATAGCTCTATCCGGGTCGCGCGCAAAAGTGCATCGACCATCTTGTCGAGATTGGCGGATGCCCGCTCATCCGCGAGATCCCCGCGCTCATTGAAGGCCCCGCTTGCCTTTGCGACGGAAACCATCTGCGGCAAGACCATTGCGCCCAGCCCCACCTCGAGGATCGTTCGCATGCCGATCAGGCTACGCATGCCTCCGAAGCCGCCAGGTGATGCCGCGCCCACAGCGAAAACCTTGCCGCGATAGGCTTCTCCTGGCCCTTTCACCCGGCTGATCCAGTCGAGCGTATTCTTCAGAAGCGGCGTGATTCCCGCGTTATACTCCGGGCAAGCGATAAAAACGCCGTCATGTTCGGCAAACAGTTTCTTTAGCTTTTCCGCGTTCTCCGGAACACCATCCGCCTCTTCAAGATCCCCGTCATAGATGGGCAATGGATAGTCTTTCAGCGAGATGCGCGTCACTTTCGCGTCCAGAATCGCCAGCTTCTTGGCAGCAAGGGCGGCAAGCTGGCTGTTGTAGGATCCAGCGCGTGCGGAACCGGACAATACGAGAATTTTTGGGTTTCGCATGAAGCCCTCTCCAAAGACATTCAATCTGCTAGGGAAGCTTTAAGCTACGGTCAGTTGGCCTTCCGGTAAACCCAAACGCGGGCCGGAGGCAAGTTCTTCCAGATCCATTCCGAACTGTAGACCGAAACACTCCGTGTGAGTGGCTTCACAGGGGCTGCCAGACCGTAGGAAAACTGAACCAGCGGCGCACCGGGCTTCAAAAGCTGAAGAGCATCTTCAACGAACGCTCGGCGGTGAACGTCCGGCCTGTTGAGCAGCGGCAAAGACGACACGATACCGTCGAGAACATGATTGGCTTCTGCCGCTTCATGCAAAAAACCACCCGGTTTGGAAAGGGTTTGCCTCAAGGCATAAGCGTCACCTTGAAGGACGGGCAAGCCTGGATACCGTCCGCCAAGGTGTTCACAAAAGTCCGTGCTGTATTCAATGAGGTTCAAATCGCGGTTCGAAAACCCAGCGTCAAACAGTGCTTTTGTCACCACACCTGTTCCCGGGCCGAGCTCAACGATTTTTGAATGCGGCCGCGGGATCAAGAAAGAGACCATTTTCGAAGCAAGTTCGGGTCCGGAGGGCGCAACAGCCCCCGTGCGAAGCGGGTTTTGCGCCCAGGAGCGGATGAACTTGACTTCATCCATAACTTTCATGCGGACCGCATCCGCTTTTTCAAGTTTGTCCCGAATGGCTTCCCGCTTGATCCCGATCCGCTTCAAAATCCACCCTCACACCTGTCATGAAATTTACATATAGGCGTGTTCGGTCAGCGTTACCAGAAGCGGGGCGCGGCGGTTATGTGCTTAAATTGTCGATAAAATCCTTGACCTTGGAGAAAAAACCAGCCGATGCCGGGTGGTTTTCGCCCGAGGACTCCTTTTCAAACTCCGCGAGAAGTTCCCGCTGGCGTTTGGTCAAATTGGTCGGTGTTTCAACGGTGACCTGAATGTACATATCACCGTGCTGGCTGGACCGCATGACCGGCATGCCCTTGCCTCGAAGGCGGAACTGTTTTCCGGTCTGTGTTCCTTCCGGCACTTTCACACGGCTCGTTGAACCGTCGACCGTCGGCACATCGAACTGACCGCCGAGGGTTGCCGTCGACATGGAAATCGGAACGCGGCAATAAAGGTCTGCCCCGTCGCGCTGGAACAGGTCATGCGGACGGATCGACAAGAAAATATAAAGGTCGCCGGATGGGCCACCGCGCACACCGGCTTCGCCTTCACCGGCAAGGCGAATCCTTGTGCCGTCTTCGATCCCGGCCGGAATATTGACGGAAAGGGTCCGTTCTTGAGTTTTACGCCCCGAGCCACCGCAAGCTGTGCAAGGGTCGGTAATCACTTGTCCTTTGCCCTGACAGGTCGGGCAGGTGCGTTCTAAAGTAAAGAAGCCCTGCGCAGCCCGCACACGGCCAGCGCCACCACAAGTCGGACAGGTTTTGGGACTTGTTCCAGGCTTCGCGCCAGAGCCTGAACAGATGTCACAGGTGATGCTTGTTGGGACTTCGATCTCGACGGTCTTGCCGGTAAACGCATCTTCAAGGGACACATCCAAATTGTAGCGCAAGTCTGCTCCGCGCTCGCGGCCACCGGATCTCCGGCCACCACCGCCCATTCCGAAGAATTCTTCGAAGATGTCCGACATTGTCGAAGAGAAGTCATGGGCGCCGGCACCGCCACCACCGCCAAACCCGCCGTTTTCAAAGGCCGCATGGCCGAACCGGTCGTAAGCTGCGCGTTTCTGGCCGTCTTTCAGCGTGTCGTAGGCTTCATTGACTTCCTTGAATTTCGCTTCAGCTTCCGCATCCCCTGGATTGCGGTCTGGGTGGAACTGCATCGCCATCTTGCGGTAGGCGCTTTTGAGCGCCTTATCGTCCGCATCACGTGCAACTCCCAGAACTTCATAGAAATCACGTTTCGACATCAAGATCTCTCGGTCTTGTCCTGCCGGTGGCTGCTACTATCACTCAGCGCCATCACGGCAAAGGCGCAGGGCGCATGTGCCTACAATTAGGCAACTGCGCAACCGGCGCCGGAAATCAAGCAGCCAGCCGATAAACGGCTGGCTGCACAGGTTTTCAGTTATGCAGACTTTTTGTCGTCGTCGTCTTTGACTTCTTCAAAATCCGCATCAACGACATCATCGTCAGCCTTCTCGGCATCAGCGTCACCGCCTTCAGCATTCGCCTCGGCATCGGCTTGAGCCTGCTGATACATGGCTTCGCCGAGCTTCATCGACGCCTCGGCCAGAGCCTGTGTCTTGGCCTTGATGTCTTCAAGGTCTTCGCCTTCAAGCGCGGACTTCAGATCGCCAAGAGCGCTTTCGATCGCGGACTTGTCTTCTTCGGAAACCTTGTCGCCATAGTCGGCCAAAGACTTCTCAGTCGAATGAACAAGCGACTCGCCCTGGTTCTTGGCTTCTACAAGCTCTTTGCGCTTCTTGTCTTCGTCCGCATGCGCTTCCGCGTCCTTGACCATCTGATCGATGTCGGCGTCGGACAGACCACCAGATGCCTGAATGCGGATCTGCTGCTCTTTGCCCGTGCCCTTGTCTTTCGCAGACACATTGACGATACCGTTCGCATCGATGTCGAAGGTCACTTCGATCTGCGGAACGCCACGCGGTGCCGGCGGCAATCCGACAAGGTCGAACTGACCAAGGACCTTGTTGTCCGCGGCCATTTCACGCTCGCCCTGGAAGACGCGGATGGTCACGGCCGTCTGATTGTCCTCAGCGGTTGAGAACACCTGGCTCTTCTTGGTCGGGATCGTCGTGTTGCGGTCGATCAGACGTGTGAAGACACCGCCGAGTGTTTCAATACCAAGAGACAGCGGAGTAACGTCGAGCAGAAGAACATCCTTAACGTCGCCCTGCAGAACGCCGGCCTGAATGGCAGCACCCATGGCGACCACTTCGTCCGGGTTCACACCCTTGTGCGGCTCTTTGCCGAAGAACTTGTGAACGGTTTCCTGCACCTTCGGCATACGGGTCATGCCACCGACCAGAACGACTTCGTCAATGTCACCAGCTGCCAAGCCTGCATCTTTCAATGCGGCTTCCATCGGCTTGACGGTGCGCTTGACAAGATCTTCAACCAGGGCTTCGAATTTCGCACGGGTCAGTTTCAAGGTCAGGTGTTTTGGACCGGACGCATCAGCAGTGATGAACGGCAGGTTGATTTCGGTCTGAGACGAGGACGACAGTTCGATCTTAGCTTTTTCGGCAGCTTCTTTCAGACGCTGCAGAGCCAGTTTGTCGTTCTTCAGGTCGATGCCCTGTTCTTTTTTGAACTCGGCAGCCAGATAATCGACAAGGACCATGTCAAAGTCTTCACCACCGAGGAAGGTGTCGCCGTTGGTGGACTTCACTTCGAAGACGCCATCGCCAATTTCCAGGATGGACACGTCGAACGTACCGCCACCAAGGTCATATACCGCGATGGTCTTGCCGTCGTTCTTGTCGAGACCGTAGGCCAGTGCGGCCGCTGTCGGCTCGTTGATGATCCGCAAGACTTCAAGACCGGCAATCTTGCCCGCATCCTTGGTTGCCTGACGCTGAGCGTCGTTGAAGTAGGCCGGAACGGTGATGACCGCCTGCTCGACCTTTTCGCCGAGATAGCTCTCAGCGGTTTCCTTCATTTTCTGCAGAATGAATGCAGAGACCTGGGACGGGGAGTACTTATCGCCGTTGGCTTCTACCCAAGCATCACCGTTGTCGGCCTTGACGATGTCGAAGGGAACCAGCTTCTGATCCTTCGCGACGGTCGGATCATCGAACCGGCGGCCGATCAGGCGCTTGACTGCGAAGAGGGTGTTTGTGGGGTTTGTGACCGCCTGGCGTTTTGCCGGCTGGCCAACTAGACGCTCACCGTCGTCCGAGAACGCCACCATGGATGGGGTGGTGCGGGCGCCTTCTGCGTTTTCAATAACTTTGGAATCTTTGCCGTCCATGACAGCGACGCACGAGTTCGTCGTGCCGAGGTCGATACCAATGACCTTTGCCATTTTTGCCTCTCTTTCTAGCAAACCGGTGAGACCCTTAAAGGCGTCAAACCGGCTCCTCTTTGGGTTTCCGGGATCTTCCCGGATGCCGCGCCGGGGCAACTGCCCAGGATTTGGCGCGACGCTTGACCGCTATATAGGTGGATGAAACTTTGCCTGCAAGAGACCTTTTCACAGGCTTTTGCAGGCTTTGGGATATGTCGGCGATATTTCTTTGCAGAAGGTTACCGGCGACACCGCGCCTGACCAGGTAATGATGTTTTTAACGGTTTCACTTCGGAATTTGTTTAACGGCCTCGCATATCCTGCTTCTGACCAACTTCTTGGCCTCGGAGACAGCAGTATGCGCAATCCCGACCTCTGGCACCGCATATCCGAATGCCACCCGGATGATGTTGAGGCAGCATTTCCGTTTTCCCACCGTCTGGCCCGGGACAATGGATGGACCAGATGTTTCGCGGCCCGTGTTGTTATTGAGTATCAGCGGTTTGCCTATGTCAGCCAGATGAAGGCCGGGATGGTCACGCCCAGCGATGAAGTCGATCAGGCCTGGCACCTTCACCTGACCTATACGCGTCATTATTGGGGGCCGTTCAAAAAAGCCTTGGGAGCAGCACTGCATCACATGCCGACCAAGGGCGGTCCGGAGCAGGCTCTGACATTTCGTAAGGCCTATGAGGAGACCCTCGCACTCTATCGCCAGGAATTTGGGGAGCCGCCGCCCGACATCTGGCCACCCGCACATATACGATTTGGCAAGGCACCGCATTTTCTCCGGATCAACACACAGGATTTCTTGGTTCTCCGCAGACCTGACTGGCCCTTGTTGATCAAAACAACCGCCAACCGTTTGCGGCGCGCTCCAACACCTATTCAAGGTGTTGCAGTGACGCTGTTTGCACTTCTCGCCGGTACAGGCCTCGCCCTGGCTCACGGGACACCAGCGGGCGATACATTTCTGGAACAGCTTCGCAACATGGTGTGGCACTGGGCTACACAGCATACACTCTGGTTTTTCGTCGGGATTATTGCCGCGGCGCTGGTCCTTATTGCACTGCTGAAAAAATCGACCAAAGGATCCGGCTGCGGCTCTGGTGGGTGCGGGTCTGATGGCGGCAGTGGTGGTGGTTCCGGGTGCGGCGGATGCGGCGACTGAGGTTTTGACCTATATCTACCCCCATGCAGACCATCGCCATCAACGGCCTGACTGGCCTCAAATACCTGCCGCAATGCTTTGACAAAACGGCGCAGGAAGATCTTCTCGCCGACGTACGGGAGGTCGTTGCAACAGCACCACTCTTCCAGCCCGTCATGCCGAATACGGGTAAACCGTTTTCGGTTAGAATGAGCAATTGCGGTCCGCTTGGCTGGGTGTCCGACATCAACAGCTACCGTTATCAGCCAAACCATCCAGAGACCGGACTAATGTGGCCTGCCATTCCGGCGCGTCTTTTGGAACTTTGGAAAGCGGTGGCTCCTGATGCCCCCGAACCGGAAGCCTGTCTTATCAACTTCTATGAACCCACCGCCCGCATGGGCCTCCATCAAGACAGGGACGAAGCGATGTTCGAAGCGCCTGTTGTCTCTGTCTCGCTCGGGGACACTGCAACATTCCGAGTGGGCGGGACAAACCGGAAGGATCCGACGAAATCATTCCGGCTCAGTTCCGGTGATGTGGTGGTGCTCGGCGGCGACGCGCGCCTTGCGTATCACGGCATTGACCGAATTCTCAGCGGCACTTCGAAACTCTTGAAAAACGGCGGGCGGATCAACCTAACCCTCCGACGAGTGACCGCGCCGTAGGTTTCAAACTGTTTTGTAATTCGCCTCAACACGCACCGGAAAATTCACAGAACGCGCGATGAAACAAACGTTGTGGATCTCACCTTGGATGGCATCCGCGGCCGTCAGATCCGTGCCCTCCGGTACCGTTATTCTAGGCCTTAGCGTCGCGCTCAAGAACCGGCCGGCTCCACTCCGTTCTGTTTCACCCACGGCGAGCGGTACATCCTCGTAACCCATAACGGCGATACCTGCGTTGCTGGCCAGATGCAGATACCACAGCATGTGGCAACTGGAGAGGGCGGAAAGCAAAAGATCTTCAGGGTTATGCAAAGACGGATCGCCTCCCAGGACCGGGTCATTCGAGCATTGCACAGGCGGTTTCCCCTGTGTGCGAATTTCCCAGGTTCGATCATACCCTTGGTACGTCTTTGTGCCCTGCCCGCGGTTTCCCGTCCAAACGATGTTGGAAACATATTCATGGGTTTTGGTCATGCGTCCTCACAAAATGTATACATTTTGAAATTGCACGGTTTTGTCAAGTGCCTTACTCAGTCATCAGACGGCCTTTTCCGAGGGAACGATGTCCGCAGAATACATCGCTGACAGCCTGCAAGCAGAAATCATTGCGGGGCGCTACCGGCCTGGCGCTGAGTTGAAACAAGGCGAGATTGCTGAGCGGTTCCAAGTGAGCCGTATTCCGATCCGCGACGCCCTGCAGCTTCTGGCCGCCCGCGGCCTCATCGTGCTTGTCCCGAACCGCAGAGCCCGTGTGATCTCGCTGAAACGTGACGAAATCCGGGAAATCTATGACATTAGAGTTCTGCTGGAATGCAATTGCCTGAAAGCAGCGATCGATCAGATGCGGGACGCAGACCTGGAGCGGATTTCCGCAGCTTTCCGTCATTCATCCATCGATGCCAAGACAGCAAACTGGTCAGATGGAGACTGGACCTTTCACAAGGCCCTTTATTTGCCTTCCGGAAAAGCCCGCCAGATCGGCATGATCCACCAGCTTCGCCAAACCTGCCGCATCCATGTTTCAGGATATGGTGTCCTACCCGACCAGACCGCTCAATGGCTTAAAGACCACCAAGACATTGTAGACGCGTGCCAAATGCGGGATCGAGACAAAGCCACTCGTGTTTTGAAGCTTCACATCGAAGCTGCGGGCAAGACATTGCTGGACTCCTTACGGTGACAAACCGGTTCCAGTATCAAAGGGTGACGTGAGCCAGAGCCCAAGAAACAAGGGTCAGCTGACCAGAAATCCAATTTTGCCTGCATATCTCTTGGACAAAAACGCTTCTTGAGCCGCGACCATGTCTTTCAGCGGAAACGTTCTTGAGATCATGGGCCGGATTTCACCGCGCTCGATGTACCCAATCAGGTCTTCAAAGACTTTCGGATCCTGTCTGGTGCAGCCAAAAAACGCCAGATCCTTTAGATAGAGCGTCCGCAAGTCCAACTCGACAATCGGACCGGCGATGGCCCCAGCAACCGCATACCGACCACCGTTTTTCAGACAGTTCAGCAAATTTGGAAAATTCGGCCCTCCAACGAGGTCAAGAACAACGTCAAAGGCCGCTTCAGGCAGCTCATCCTTGCGACCAAGGGTGGCATCCGCCCCCATCTCTTTCAAGGCTTCGGACTTTTCCGAGGTCGTGACAGCCGTGACATGGGCGCCCCGGCGCTTGGCCAGCTGAATTGCAGCCGACCCAACACCACCCGAAGCGCCGGTAATGAGAACACACTCCGCACCGAGGGAAATCTTTTGAATCATACCCTCCGCTGTTGAATACGCACAGGGAAAGGATGCCAGTTCCACATCGCTGAGCTTTGAGGAGACTGCCAGCGCGTCTTCAGAATTCGCAACGGCATAGTCAGCAAACCCACCGTCGAATTCAGAGCCGAAGGTCACCAGCGGGAGATGCGCATGCTCAGGTTTCTTGGGCACTTGCATTGGCCGAACTAAGACACGCTCTCCGATGCGACCAGTATCCACGCCTTCACCAACGGCAACAACCTGCCCACAGCAATCTGCGCCTTGCACCAAAGGAAAGTTCAGCGCGCCCGACCAGCCACCATCTGTATTCGAAGCTCCGCCAGATCCTTCAGACGCGGTTGCAGCCGTATCGCCGCGGACGCTCTTTGAATACCAGCCGATCCGGGTGTTGATGTCCGTGTTGTTAACGGCCGCCGCCCCGACCCTGATCAAGACCTGTCCCGGCTCCGGGACCGGCACGACAAGATCCTCCCGCCATTGCAAACACTCAAGCCCCCCATGGGCAGTGAGCACCATGCCACTCATGCGGTTCGGTATGTCGGGCATCGGATCTCCATGCAGATAACAAAACAATACTGCATGGGTAGAATGATCTTTCTACCCCGTCAACAATACGGGTATTTCATCTCAAGAACGATCGCCGAATTTAAATCAGAGCGTCAACAGCAATCGCGCTCAGCGCAAGCGCGATCACCCACAGTGCGATGCGGCCGGAGCGTGTATGCCGGGCTTCGGCCTTTCCAATCGATTCAGCCGTTTCCTCGCTAAACCGCAGCCCCTGTGTCGTCATCTTTTCTATTTCTTCCGACATGCGGCCAATCCGGTCGGCAAACAGCGGCATATCCGTTGCAATCCGAGCTAGTGCGGACAGCGCATCCCCCGCATCCCGCACCCTGCCAACAGGCCCAAGATGCTCCTTGATCCAGGTGCCAACCACCGGTTCTGCGGTCCGCCACATGTCCAGACGCGGGTTAAGCGATCGGGCAACCCCTTCCACAACAACCATGGTCTTCTGAAGCATGATCAGTTGAGTCTGGGTGCGCATTTCGAACAGTTCGGTCACCTCGAACAGTTGCGTCAGCAACCGGGCCATCGAGATTTCACTGGCATCGTGACCATGGATAGGTTCGCCAATGGCCCGGATCGCTTGCGCAAACAGGTCGACATCCTGATCGGCCGGTACATAGCCTGCCTCAAAGTGGACCTCCGCGACACGCTTGTAGTTGCGCGTGATGAAACCAAACAGGATTTCGGCCAAGAACCTCCGCTCGCGCTTGCTCAAGCGTCCGGTAATTCCGAAATCGACAGCGACCAAGGTGCCATCCGGCTCAACGAATAGGTTGCCCTGGTGCATGTCTGCATGAAAGTAGCCGTCCCGCAGCGTGTGGCGCAGGAAACTCTGGATGACTGCTGCACCGAGTGCTTCCAGATCCTGCCCATCTTCTGTGAGACCTTCGACGTCCGACATCTTGCGGCCGTCGATCCATTCCATCGTCAGGACGCCCTTGGCGGTCCGGATCCAGTCAACCTGCGGCACGCGAAACCCTGGATCCTCCACGGTGTTCTCCGCCATTTCTGAGAGGCCCGCGGCCTCCAGGCGGAAATCCATTTCCATCGCGACGGATTGCGCAAGAGTGTCGACGACCGCCACGGGACGGAGCCTGCGGGATGGCGCATGGAAGCGCTCAACCAACCGGGCAACCAGATAATAACTTTCAAGATCGCGCTGGAACCGACGCTGCACACCGGGCCGGAGAACCTTCACCGCGACTTTGCGCTCAGTGCCGTCTTTATCGCGGACGATTGCGGGATGGACTTGTGCGATCGAGGCTGCAGCGACTGCCTCGCCGAACTCCACGAAGACATCTTCAATCGGCTGGTCCAGTTGCTCGGCGACCGCTGCCCGCGCTTCCTCGTGATCAAACGGGGCCAGTTGATCTTGAAGCGCTGCGAGATCCTTTGCTGCCTCTTTGCCAACAACATCTTCGCGAGTTGCCAGGAACTGGCCAAGTTTCACGTAGGATGGGCCGAGGCGGTTCATTGCATCTGAAAGACGCAGTTCCGCGCTTTTATCCTTTACTGCCCGGCGCTCCAGCAGCCGCGCCATGCCAATCGCAAGTCGCGGCCCTGCCGGCAGGTCTGGCAGATGCGCAAGACCGAACACGCCTTCGCGTGCCATGACATAACCAGCTCGCACGAGGCGGAAGAAAGGCATCACCGCAAATGCCATGGATCAGAGTTTCCAACCAGAATGCAATGCGGCGATCCCGCCGGAATAGTTTCGATATGTGACCCGCGCAAGGCCCGCTTCGCGGATCATTTCGGCAAAGCGTTCCTGGCTCGGAAACTTGCGGATCGATTCCACTAGATACTGATACGGTTCGCCGTCGCCGGTCACCCATTTGCCCATGGCAGGGATCGCATTGAAGGAAAACGCGTCGTAGACCGTGTCGAGACCAGGAACGTCGACCTCCGAAAACTCTAGACACATAAAGCGGCCACCGCGTTTCAAGACCCGGTTTGCTTCACGCAGTGCCTTGGGAATGTCCGGCACGTTCCGGATACCGAAGGCGATTGTATAGGCATCGAAACTCTTGTCCGGGAAGGGCAGGTCTTCAGCGTTGCCCTGCGAGAACGTGATCAGATCGGAGAGACCTGCTTTTTCCGCCCGGTCACGGCCAACATTGAGCATGGAATTGTTGATGTCGCAGACAACGGCCTTCGCAGACCGGTGAGACTTCTCAACCACGCGGGTAGAGATGTCACCTGTGCCACCCGCGACGTCCAGAAGACGCCAGCCGGATGCACTGGACTTTGGCGGGGCCAGATAGGAGACCATGGCGTCCTTCCAAACCCGGTGCAGACCGCCGGACATCAGATCGTTCATCAGGTCATAGCGGGATGCGACCTTGTGGAAGACGTCGTCCACGAGGGCCTGCTTTTGCCCCTCGCCGACCTTTGTAAAGCCGAAACTGGTCGGCATATCTTCCGGTGTGCGGGGCTGGCTATTAGCCTGTTGCGTCATCTGCGCGGCTCCAAGCGTCATTCATTTCCAAAATTTGGCCGGACCATAGTACAAGCGCCTTCAGAGCGCTATGTTTGCCGGCCACGAAAACACCATATGCCGCAGGCCTATATCGCGCTGCCTTACCGGAGACCAGAGAATAAATGCCTGAATTGCCCGAAGTGGAAACGGTCAAACGTGGACTGGCGCCGACATTCGAAGGAGCACTCCTGACCAAGGTCGATCAGAACCGGCCGGACTTGCGGTTTCCGTTTCCCGACGATTTCGTGGAGAGACTGACCGGCCGGACTGTCACAGCCCTGTCCCGCAGGTCCAAGTATCTGCTGGCGGACACGGATAGCGGTGATGTCTTGATCATGCATTTGGGCATGTCGGGATCATTCCGCATCGAAAACGACATTGATCAGTCAACACCCGGGGCGTTTGCGCACGAGCGGAACAAGGATCCGAAACATGACCATGTTGTCTTCCATTTAAGCCTTCCGAACGACGGCAACGGACGGATCGTTTATAATGACCCGCGCCGCTTTGGCTTCATGGACCTTGTTCCCCGCACAGACCTGTCCGCGCATCCATATTTTCGGGAACTTGGGCTGGAGCCACTCGGGAATGCACTGAGCGGAGAGGTGTTGGCCCGACTTTTTGCAGGGCGAAAATCCCCGTTAAAGGCCGCACTCTTGAACCAAAAACTGATTGCCGGTCTCGGCAATATATATGTGTGTGAAGCGCTTTGGCGCAGCGGGCTCAGCCCCAAACGATTGGCGAGCACGCTTGCAACCAAGTCAGGCAAGCCGACGAAGAAAGCAGACCTGCTTGCCGAAAACATCCGCCAGACGCTTGAAGATGCCATCTTGGCTGGAGGGTCTTCTTTGCGGGACCACACCCAAGCGGACGGCACGCTCGGCTATTTCCAGCACTCCTTTGCCGTCTATGACCGGGAGAACGCGCCTTGCCGGACACCGGACTGCACCGGCACTGTGCGCCGTGTCGTTCAGTCGAACAGATCGACGTTCTATTGCCCTATTTGCCAAAGGTAGAACTCCACCTGAAACGGCAGTCATGCCTTGCCAGACACGGGCCCGGTCGGCTACCCATGGCGCACGCAATCGAGACATCCTGCCACGGGGAGCGGACACGATGGGATACAAGAACATCCGGGTTGAAAAACGCGGCAAGGTCGGGTTGATCACCCTTGATCGGCCAAAAGCACTGAACGCACTCAATTCGGAACTGATCGCGGAACTCGGCTCCGCGCTGGATACCTACGACGCAGATGAAAAAATCGGCTGTGTTGTGATCACGGGATCTGAAAAGGCATTTGCAGCCGGCGCTGACATCAAAGAGATGCAGCCGCACACCTTCTCAACCGCCTATCAGACAGACCTGATCACCCCGTTTGATCGGGTATCACAGAACCGGAAGCCGATCATCGCCGCCGTTGCAGGCTACGCCCTCGGCGGCGGCTGCGAACTTGCCATGCTGTGTGATTTCATCATTGCGGCTGACACAGCCAAGTTCGGCCAGCCGGAAATCACGCTTGGCGTAATCCCGGGCGCAGGTGGCACCCAGCGTCTTACCCGCTTTGTTGGTAAGTCGAAGGCCATGGATATGGTGCTGACCGGGCGGATGATGGATGCGGAAGAAGCAGAGCGCAGCGGCCTTGTCAGCCGCATCGTGCCAGCCAATGACCTCCTGGAAGAAGCTTTGAAAGCCGCGGAAAAGATCGCAGACTTCTCGTTGCCGGTGGTTATGATGGCAAAAGAGAGTGTCGACCGGTCTTATGAAACAACCCTGTCCGAAGGGGTCCGCTTCGAACGCCGTGTTTTTCAAGCCATGTTTGCCCTGGAAGACCAGAAAGAAGGTATGTCGGCCTTCACTGAGAAACGTTCGCCACAGTTCAACAACAAATAATCTTGGTTCACCAGCGACAAAGCCGTTGACGGCGGCCCAAGTCAGGATTATAAGCAGCGCCCAATCGGTGGCGGTTTTCCGCCGCCGTTGTTTTTTGATCGGGTTCCATCGCCTCGGCGTACAAGTCCCGATCGTCACCGGACAAAAGTCCCAATATACCGATCAGGATTGAGCCCATGGCCAACACACCATCGGCCAAGAAGGCGGCCCGCAAGATTGCCCGCCGGACGGCCACGAACAAAGCTCGTCGGAGCCGGGTGCGCACTTACCTGCGCAAGGTTGAAGAAGCAATCGCTTCTGGTGACCAGGCTGCCGCAAACGACGCCTTCAAAGCAGCACAGCCGGAAATCATGCGCGCTGCTTCCAAAGGCACCATGCACGCCAATACGGCGTCGCGGAAAGTTTCCCGCCTCAATGCCCGGATCAAGGCGCTGAGCGCGTAAATTCGTCCCAAATCGGACAATCAAAAGAACCCGGCCATCGCGCCGGGTTTTTTTAGCCGCGCAATTTTGTGGATTGCCCACATCAGCTGCGGCACCCGGACAGATTGTAAAAAATGCTTAACTTCTCTATAGCAAGAAATATCTATATTTTTCAGTATCTTAGGGATATGTAGGCTATCCAAATCCGGTTCAAACCGGATTCGATACGAGTCAAGGTATCAGTTCCGAATTTTTTTTTAACAAAGCTCAAATCCATCCAATCAGGATGCGAAAATGGCAAAAAGTTATTGCAGTAAAAAGCGTTTGCAGCATCACCCACAGATCACACCCAATGTGGCATTTTGGGCTCATTTGGCACTGGAATCGATAATCCGTCAGAACGGCTGTTGAACCGAATGGGCTGGCTGTATATTGTCTCAGTGCTGGCAGAGAAAAGACCGGCGCGACACGAAAAACAGTGCTTGGACCTAACAATGAAAAAGTCAAAATTCTACACCGCTGAGCACTTACCCAACCGGGTTGCAGATGAATACATTGATGTATTCAGTATGTATCATTTTTAGGCGCGCTCCGGACCTACTTAAACTCTCATTCTACTGATAAGAACTTTAATTCAATGGCCGAACGGCCTTTGAAAGGGGGCATTGTGTTTAGCGAATTGGGGTATGCGGGAAACGTTGACGTTCAAACTGCATTTACGGCTCTTACCGAAAATACTCAGGCAGTCCTCGTCGATGTGCGCACACAAGCGGAGTGGACGTTTGTTGGTGTGCCGGACCTGCGTACGTTGGGCAAGGAAACCATCTTTGCCGAATGGCAAAGCTTTCCGCCCAGCGGCCCTAATCCTGCGTTCGTTCAGGACCTTTCTGACCGCCTGAGCAAAAAAGCACTTGACCCGGAGACGCCAATCTATTTTCTGTGCCGCTCCGGCGCGCGCAGTCAGGCGGCTGCCCAGGCAATGACCCAAGCCGGCTACACAAATTGCTACAATGTATCTGAAGGTTTCGAAGGCGGGCTTGATGCACATGCCCACCGCGGGACGCAGTCTGGTTGGAAGGCCGCCGGATTGCCTTGGGTACAGGGCTAAGAAATTCCCCTGGCAATCAGGGGAGATAATCGGGCTCTGCCCGGATTGTAATAAAATCGCCCCAAAAACGGGGCACATAAGCTGCTAAAGCGGCAAGGCGTTAGGACGAAGAACGGCTGTGGCGGACTGTTCTTCCCATTACAGGAGGCAGATAATATGCAGGTTCAGGAGGCAGGCGGCTCCGAACAATGGACGCGGGTCAAAAAGCAACTCCGTGCGGAACTGGGCGACGATGTGTTCACCAGCTGGTTCGCACGCGTTGATCTGGAAGAACATCAGGACGGCACTGTCCGCCTGTCTGTTCCGACCCGGTTCCTTAAACAGTGGATCCAAAATAACTATAATGAGCGTCTCATGGGGCTTTGGCAGCGTGAATGTGACAATGTGCATCGGATCGAATTGACTGTCCGTGGCGCCATTCGTCCGCGCCAGGTGACAGCTGTACAGCCCAGCCTGCCGGCAGGGGCGGCTGGCGCACAGAACGCGGCCATCGACACACGCTCAGAAAACATTGGCGATGCGACGCATGTGACCCGCGCGCAAGCGGCAACAGCTGCCGTTGGCCGGGGTGACAGCGCATCTGACAGCGCCCGTGATGTTTTGCAAGGCGCAGCGCTTGATCCGAAATACACGTTCGAGACATTCGTTGAGGGCGATTCCAACAACCTTGCTTTGGCCGCTGCTCGTCAAGTCGCAGCTGGCGGAGCGGTCACGTTTAACCCACTTTATCTGCATGCGTCCGTGGGTTTGGGCAAAACCCATCTGATGCAGGCCGTAGCATCGAAAGTACGAAACAGCGGACGTAAAGTGCTCTATCTAACGGCCGAGCATTTTATGTACAAGTTCGTTGCAGCGCTGAAATCGCAGTCCGCCCTTGCCTTTAAAGACAACCTGCGAACCATCGACCTCCTCCTCATCGATGATATGCAGTTCCTTCATGGCAAGCAGGTGCAGCAGGAATTCTGCCACACACTCAACGCCTTGATCGACGGCGCTCGTCAGGTGATTGTTGCTGCAGATCGGGCACCGTCCGACCTAGATACACTCGACGACCGCGTACGGTCGCGCCTGTCCGGGGGCCTTGTCGTTGGGATCCAGGAGCCTGATTTTGTTCTGCGCAGGAACATTCTGGTCTCCCGAGTTGAGGCTGCGCACAAGTCCTATCCGCAATTTGATGTGCCGGATTCCGTGCTCGACTACATTGCGCGGCATGTCGCCTCATCCGGCCGTGACCTTGAAGGCGCATTGAACCGTCTGATCGCCCATAATCAGCTGACCAACCAGCCGATCACGCAAGAAATGGCGGAGATGACCTTGCGCGATCTGGTTCGCTCCAGCGAACCGCGCCGGGTAAAGATTGAAGACATTCAGCGCGTGGTCTCCAAGCACTACAATGTGACCAAGGCAGATCTGCTGTCGGCGCGCCGCACGCGTACCATCGTGCGCCCGCGTCAGATCGCGATGTACCTGGCAAAGGTCATGACACCGCGGTCGCTGCCGGAAATCGGACGCCGTTTCGGAAATCGGGATCACACGACAGTTTTGCACGCGGTGCGCAAGATTGAAGAATTGGCCCGTGCCGACTATGCGCTCGCACAGGAGATTGAACTCCTGAAGCGCATGCTGGACGCCTAAGACGAATAGACTGTCTTTTCAGCCAAAAAAGGGGGGCGTTCCAAGCGAGCGCCCCCTTGCTTTTGGAGCCGGTTGAGGGCAGTGTCTTCCCCCCGCTCCCTCACCGGAGCCCATAAGAATTCAGTCGACCGGACGTTCTGTCTGGTGTTTCACGAGTACGGATGCAGCGTATGAAAGCGACCCTCGAGCGGACCGACCTCCTCAAGTCCTTGACCCATGTGCACCGGGTGGTCGAACGCCGGAATACTATCCCGATCCTGTCCAACGTTTTGCTGCGCGCCGATGGTGGTGCCTTGAACCTGAAGGCCACCGACCTGGACCTTGAAATTGTCGAAACCGTGCCGGCCATGATCGAAATGCCAGGTGCCACGACAGTTCCTGCGCACATGTTCTATGACATTGTCAGAAAATTGCCGGAAGGGTCCCAGGTTGTTCTGGAAACAACCGGAGACGACACCACACTGGAAATCCGCGCCGGCCGTTCGAAATTTACCCTGCAGATGCTGCCGGAAACCGATTTCCCGGATCTGACCGCCGGTGATTTCAGCCACGGCTTCACCTTGAGCGCCTCGGACATCCGCAAACTGATCGATACCACGCAGTTTGCGATCTCCACCGAGGAAACCCGGTACTATCTGAACGGGATCTATCTGCACACCGTCGACGCTGCCAACGGCCAGCAATTCCGCGCTGTCGCCACCGACGGCCACCGTCTGGCGCAGGCCGAGGTCGCCGCACCCTCCGGCTCCTCCGGCATGCCAGGCATTATTGTGCCGCGCAAGACAGTCGGCGAAATCCAGAAGCTCTTGGAAAATCCGGAAGCGGACGTGCAAATCGAGTTGTCGGACACCAAGATCCGCATCACAACAGATACGGTTGTTCTGACATCGAAACTCATCGACGGCACCTTCCCGGATTATGGCCGTGTGATCCCGCAAGGGAATGACAAGGAAATGCGCGTTGACCGCGATGAATTCAAAGAAGCGGTTGATCGCGTCTCAACCATTTCATCCGAGCGCGGACGTGCTGTGAAGTTGGCACTTGGCGATGGGCGCATGGTTTTGACCGTCAACAACCCGGATTCTGGCAGCGCGACGGAAGAGCTGGCCGTGGAGTACGACTCGGATCCGTTGGAAATCGGCTTTAACTCCCGCTACCTGCTCGACATTGCAAACCAACTCAGCAGCGACACAGCCCTGTTCCGTCTGGCAGATTCCGGATCCCCGACCCTCATTCAGGACAATACAGTCGACGACTGTTTGTTTGTTCTGATGCCGATGCGGGTCTAATCGCGCTAACGGAATCCGGCCATGACTGCACCCCGGTCGGCACGGCTGACCCGCCTTACCCTGACCGGCTTCCGAAATTATGCCACCATGGGTATTGGCTTGTCGGCTGGGATGGTAGCATTTGTCGGCGCAAATGGCGCCGGCAAAACAAATATCCTGGAAGCGATCTCCTTTCTGACGGCGGGGCGCGGACTGCGCCGGGCGGCTTTGACGGATATTGCCCGCGTTGGCGGCGATGGGACCTGGAGTGTCTCCGCCAAGATCCACCTTGATGATATGGAGACAAGTCTTGGGACCGGAGCCACAGCAGGTGTTCCCGGGCGGAAGGTGCGGATCGATGGTGAGGACATGCGCTCCTCGGAGAGCCTGCTCGACTATATGCGGGTGCTTTGGCTGGTTCCGTCAATGGATGGGCTGTTTACAGGCCCCGGATCCGACAGGCGCCGGTTTCTCGACCGCCTGACCCTTGCAATCGACCCGGCGCATGGGCGCCGTGTGAGCGACTTTGAAAACGCGCTCCGCCAGCGCAACAAGCTGCTGGACCAGGGTGGGTCGGATGCTTACCTCAGCGCCCTCGAACTTCAGGTCGCAAGCCTCGGGACAGCCGTCTCATTTGCCCGTCAGGAAACCGCCGGCCTGCTGAAGCAGATGATTGACGGCCAGCCCATTGAAAACACGACCTTTCCGCAAGCAATGCTCTCGCTCGAAGGCACGTTTGAAGCCGAGACGATCGGTATGAGCGCTTCAGATCAGGAAGATCATTACCGGCGGCTTCTGGAACAAGGGCGGCATAGGGATCGCGCGGCCGGACGCACCTTGACCGGACCGCATTTGAGCGATCTGAAAGTCCGTCATGCCGCCAAGGACATGCCTGCAGCTCAGTCCTCTACCGGAGAACAAAAAGCACTCTTGATTGGGCTCGTACTGGCGCACGCTGAACTCACGGCAAAAGTCTCCGGAATGACACCGGTTTTGCTGCTTGATGAGGTCGCCGCCCATCTTGACCCGGACCGCCGGGCAGCACTTTTTGCACGCCTGGATGCCCTCGGCGGTCAGGTGTTTATGACCGGCACCGATGCCTCCCTCTTCGATGCTTTGCCGGTTCATTCGGAAGTGTTTGAAGTTGGCAACAACGAAGCCTGGCTGATCCGGGCCTACGGAGCCCATAAATCCGCCTGAATCTTATGGTTTTCCACTATATTCCCGCCCTGAACGGGCCTGCAGCGAGCGTGCAGTTGAACGCCTGTTGGAACACCGTATAACGTGGCCAAGAAACAAAAACCGATTGGTGAATGATTCGCATGAGCGATATGTCTACGCCCGAGCCTGGCGCCACTCCCGAAGCAGAAAATGGTGCCGAATACGGCGCCGACTCCATCAAGGTTCTGAAGGGTCTGGACGCGGTCCGCAAACGCCCCGGCATGTACATCGGCGACACCGACGACGGGTCGGGCCTGCACCACATGGTCTATGAGGTTGTCGACAACGCGATTGACGAAGCCCTGGCAGGACATGCCGACCACGTCACCGTGACGTTGAACCCCGATGGATCGGTGACGGTTTCTGATAACGGCCGCGGCATTCCGACCGATCTTCACCCTGAAGAGGGAGTTTCGGCGGCCGAGGTCATCATGACCCAGCTGCACGCCGGCGGTAAGTTCGACCAGAACTCCTACAAGGTCTCTGGCGGCTTACACGGCGTGGGTGTCTCCGTGGTGAATGCGTTGTCCACGAAACTGGATCTGCGCATCTGGCGGAACGACCAAGAACACTTCATGACGTTTGCCCATGGCGATGCTGTGGGCCCGCTCGAAGTTGCCGGACCAGCTAACGGAAAAAAAGGCACGGAAGTCACCTTCCTGCCGTCCCCAGAGACGTTCACCAAGACAGAGTTCGATTTTGCAACGTTGGAGCATCGCCTTCGGGAACTCGCTTTTTTGAACTCCGGTGCCCGCATTATCCTGACCGACAAGCGCGGCGTGGAAGATGTGGTTGAAGAACTTTACTATGAGGGCGGCCTTGAAGCCTTTGTCCGCTATCTCGACCGGGCCAAACATCCGCTCATCGAAACACCGATCGCGGTGCGGGCAGAAAAGGACGGCATCACCGTCGAGGCGGCCATGTGGTGGAACGACAGTTACCACGAGCAGGTTCTGTGCTTTACCAACAATATCCCGCAACGGGACGGCGGGACGCACTTGGCCGGCTTCCGCGGTGCGTTGACCCGCCAAGTCACCGGCTACGCTGAATCGACCGGGCTGATGAAAAAGGAAAAGGTCTCGCTGTCCGGAGACGACTGCCGCGAAGGCCTGACTTGCGTCCTTTCGGTCAAGGTTCCAGATCCGAAGTTCTCTTCGCAGACCAAGGACAAGCTGGTTTCATCCGAAGTTCGGCCAGTCGTTGAAAACCTGATTTCCCAGACCTTGAGCGAATGGCTGGAAGAAAATCCGGCACCGGCGAAGACCATTGTCTCCAAAGTTGTTGAAGCAGCCTCCGCCCGGGAAGCTGCGCGAAAAGCCCGTGAACTCACACGGCGCAAGGGCGCGCTGGATGTTGCGTCTTTGCCGGGAAAACTTGCCGACTGCCAAGAACGCGATGCTTCCAAGGCCGAACTCTTCCTGGTGGAGGGTGATTCCGCGGGCGGCTCGGCAAAACAGGGCCGGCACCGGGAAAATCAGGCGGTTTTGCCGTTGCGCGGTAAGATCCTGAACGTTGAGCGGGCGCGCTTTGACAAGATGCTCTCTTCCAACGAGATCGGAACGCTGATCACTGCCCTTGGCACCGGGATCGGCAAGGAAGAATTCAATATCGAGAAGCTGCGCTACCACAAGATCATCATCATGACCGATGCTGACGTGGACGGCGCGCACATCCGAACCCTGCTTTTGACCTTCTTCTTCCGTCAAATGCCCGAGCTGATCGAGAACGGCTATGTCTATATCGCCCAGCCTCCGCTCTATAAGGTCAAACGTGGTCAGTCGGAGCAATACCTGAAAGATCAGGAAGCGCTTGAGAACTATCTCATCGCGCAAGGGTCGGACGACACCTCGTTGAAGCTTGCAAACGGCGAAGTCCGTACTGGCCAGGATTTGCGGCAGGTCGTTGAGACCGCGCGAGCGATCTCTGACATCTTTGACGGCCTGCACTCACGCTACAACCGGGATGTGGTCGAGCAAGCCGCCATTGCGGGTGCCCTCAACACCGAAATCCTGGAAGACCAAGGCAAGGCTGATGAAGCTGCTGCCTATATCGCCCGGCGGATGGATATTCTTGCCGATGAGTTTGAGCGTGGCTGGGCCGGAGAAGCCCGCGACGACGGCAGTCTGGTGTTCACCCGCACCGTCCGGGGCGTTCAGGAAGTCGCAACGATCGATGCAGCATTGCTCGGCTCGGCAGACGCTCGGCGCCTCGCCGCCCATGCCGACCACCTGAACGAGGTGTATGGCAAGGCTGCCGTCTTGCAGCGCAAGGATGTTCCAACAGAGATCCGCGGCCCGCGCGCGCTGCTGCAGCATATTTTTGCCTTCGGACAAAAAGGCATTTCTCTACAGCGGTACAAGGGGCTAGGAGAAATGAACCCTGACCAGCTGTGGGAAACCACACTGGACCCGAACGTACGCTCGCTCCTGCAGGTCAAGGTACGTGAGGCCGACGATGCCGACGACATCTTTACCAAGCTGATGGGCGATGAGGTCGATCCGCGACGGGAATTCATTCAGGACAACGCCCTGGCGGTTGCCAACCTGGATATCTGATCGGTTGCGGGAGCCTGAAATACGCCCCAACGGTCACGGTTTTGCGACGCGGCGTTTTCAAAAAACGGACAACTCAGATGGAACCGAAAATTTCATTTGAGTTGTTCTACCCAATTCCGGCCACGACTGAAGAACCGTTCTGGTTCTAGTAGTATCCAATTCCTCTATATAGTCGGCAATGCACTCTGACGTCTTCCAGACCCTAACCACTTTTTATACTTGTACCTATACTGTTTTTTCGAAAAGTTCTTACATCTTTATATTTTTCGAATACCGCGCTAATGATTTTCTTATCCGTGAAAACCATGGTTCCTTTACGTTTCCTAAATTCGCCGCATATAAACCGGTTTAAGGAAACAATGGGGGAGCGACATGCTCTTTGGCTTTTTCAGCAACAAAGCGCTCTTAAGTGCATTAGATAAATCCCAGGCAGTCATTGAGTTTAAGCCGGACGGAACAATTATCCGCGCAAACAAAAACTTCCTGGCACTGATGGGGTATGAGCTGAGCGAGATCAAAGGCAAGCACCATAGCATTTTTGCCGAGCCCGGCTTCGCCGAAACAAAGGAATACAAAGACTTCTGGGACGCGTTGGCGCGCGGCGAATACCAAGTCGCTCAGTACAAGAGGATTGGCAAGGGCGGCAAGGAAGTCTGGATTGAGGCGTCCTACAATCCGCTTATTGGAATCACAGGCAAACCTTATAAGATCGTAAAGTATGCCACCGATGTAACCGCGCACACGCGCATGAACGCCGAATACGAGGGCCAAATCAAGGCCATCAGCAAATCACAGGCGGTCATTCATTTTGACATGAATGGCAACATCCTTATGGCAAATCAAAACTTTCTGGATGCCATGGGATATACTCTTGAGGAAGTTCAAGGTCGGCATCACAGTATTTTTGCTGAAAAAGGGTACAAGGAAAGCCCGGAATACCAGGCCTTTTGGAAAAAGCTTAACCGCGGTGAATTTGACTCGGGTCAATACAAACGCATCGGAAAAGGCGGCAAGGAAGTCTGGATTGAAGCGACCTACAATCCGATATTCGACGGCAGCGGCCGCCCTTTTAAGATTGTCAAATACGCCACGGACATCACCAAACGAAAACTGAAAGATGCGGACAGAGATGGCCAAATAGAAGCCATTGGGAAATCGCAAGCCGTGATCCATTTCGACATGGAAGGGCAGATTCTATTTGCGAACCGGAATTTCCTCAACGCCATGGGGTATGAACTTGCAGAGATCGAAGGAAAGCATCACAGGGTTTTTCTGAAGCCTGGAGAGGCCAATGCGCCCGAGTACAAGGCGTTCTGGGAAGATCTCCGCAGCGGCAGGTTCCGCACCGGAGAGTTTGAACGCCTTTCAAAGACAGGTGAGTCTGTCTGGATCCAGGCAAGTTACAATCCCATCCTCGACCCGGACGGAAGACCGTACAAAGTCGTCAAATACGCTTCAGACATCACGGAAGAAGTCCGTCAGCGCCAAAAGTTTAACATACTTTCGCTTGTCGCGGACGGCACAGACAATTCTGTGATTATTACAGACGCCAACGGCCATATCGAATACACGAATCCCGGATTTACCAAGCTAAGCGGATACACTGCCGAAGAAGTCGCCGGCCGCAAACCTGGGCAATTCTTGCAGGGATCAGAAACATCGCAGGAGACGGTATCGCGGATCCGGGATTATCTAAGGCGCGGGGAGCCTTTTTATGAAGAGATCCTGAACTATGCCAAAGATGGCATTCCGTACTGGATCAGCCTGTCGATCAACCCAATCCGCAATCGCTCAGGCCAAATCGAACGCTACGTGTCTGTGCAGGCAAACGTTACGAATACAAAGCAAAAGTCTTTATCTTTCGACATGAAACTTAATGCGATTGGCCAGGCAAATGCGATTTCCGAATGGGATCTAGACGGGAACTTCCTGGAAGCGAATGCGCTATTGAAAGACCTTGCAGGGACAGCATGCGACCAGGGCCTTAACCACCTGCTCAGCAAGGATGACATCCAACACCTTAGAACAAGCCATCCCATTCGCCGCGAGATCGAATGGAAGTGTGAAGCGGGCAGTTTGTGGTTCGACGCGGTATTTTCAGTTCTAAATGATTTCGAAGGTAAACCGGAACGGATCATGATGTGCGGTGTGAATGTGTCAGAGCGCCGGTCTGCAGTTGAAGAAAGCTCCAGCGCATTGAGTGAAGTTGTTGAAACCGGCAATCAGATTACAACCATAGGCGAGACCATTGATCAAATCGCCAACCAGACAAATCTGCTGGCCCTGAATGCAACAATTGAAGCTGCCCGGGCAGGTGCGGCCGGGGCCGGTTTTTCCGTCGTCGCAAATGAAGTGAAGTCTTTGGCCAGTCAGACATCTGAGGCTGCAGGCGACATCGGCGGGCTGGTTGCCGACAATAACCGGAAGCTTGACCTATTGACCAGCTACTTGACCAAACTGAATCGTAAAGAGGATGCAGCGTAAGCAAGCACGGCGATTCTCCGAACGACAAGCACCTGAAATCAAACACATGAAGATAACACATGGCGGGCGGCGAACGGGCAAGGCCAATTGAATCACGAAACGCGAAGATGAAAATCTCGCAAGTTCCAACAACTCCAGCTTGGTCCGCACATGCTTCGCTATTGCTGAAGCAGATTAAGCGGCTTCGGGCCACGGCTCAGGCCGGCCGAAATAAAAGCCCTGTGCGGCTTCGATATCCAACATTCGGAGGAAGTCCGCTTCTGCTTTGGTCTCGACATGCTTTGCAATCGTCTTCAGCCCCAACTCCCGGGCGGCGCCAACCAGCGCCTTTAACAAGCCGGCTTTTGCCGGGTCCTCGAGGGCCTCTTGCGCAACTCCGGCCGCCAGCTTAACCCAATCGACCCGCAATCCGGTCAACCGGGACAGCACCGGCCAATGACCGGCGAAATCATCGATCGCGGTCTGGCATCCCAGATCGGATACAAACTTAATGAAGTAGGAGATGTCCGCCGGTTCGCGCAGAAAGTCTTTTTCCGAAATCTCGAGGCAAAGACGGGAGGCGAGCAACGGGTTGACTGAAAGCCGTTGATACAGGCTGTCCCGGAACCCTGCATCTCTTGCAGATTCAGCCGACACATTCATTGTCAATGTGGTGCGATTTGCGGAGCGCTCAGCAGCGTCCAAGACCTTGTCCAGGGTCCAACTGTCGACTTGCGCGATAAAGCCGGACCGTTCCGCCGCGCTGATCCAGGCCTTTGATGACAAACCCTGCGACCGATCGCCCTGAAGACGTAACAATATTTCTGCTCCGCACTTCTTGTTCCGGCTCAAGCAGATTATCGGCATGGAATAGAGTGCCAATTCGCCTGCCTGAAAGCTGCCTGGCTCCGGCAAAACGCCGACGCCTTGCCCAACCGAAGGCCAGTCTTGCGGCCGCACCGTGTGAACCTGGACCGAATGCCCACCGAAACGCTTGCCGCGCAGACACGCCCGGTCCGCCAATCCAAGAAGCGCGGCGCCATCACAACCTTCAACCGCAAACCAATCCGCTGCATACGCTACGCCGACCGATCCGCCGATTGTAAAAACCCGATCAGACACCTCCAGCCGGATCCTTGCAAAAGCGTCCAGTATTTCCCCGGCAACGGCAATCGCTGCCTCTTTGTTTACCGCAGGGAGCATGCCGGCGAATTCGTCTCCGCCAATCCGGGCAGCTGTGCCGAACTCGCCCAGGGTCAGAGCCAGACTTGACGCAACCCTTTGCAGCATGTCGTCACCGGCGTCATGCCCCCCGAGATCGTTGACCTTCTTGAATTCATCAAGATCGATGTAAAACACAGCCAAGCCGCTGCTTTCATCTCGCGACAGTCGTTGCAGCTCGGTATCCAGCGCCCTGGTAAACGCCCGCCGGTTTGCCAGACTTGTAAGCGGGTCCTGATAGGCCAGCCTGCGGTTCTCAGCGATTTCATGGGGGCAATCCACGTTTCTGCGAATGATTGCCATCATGCCGGCATCATCGCCGCCGGCATCGGCTGGCAGAGGAACCAGCCTGATTTCGCACATCTTTCTATCCGCATCGGTATCCGGCACGGGCCCATTTTGTCGAATGTAGAGTGTCTGAACGACGTCAACCGAACACTCGCTCAGCTGAGCGGCAAGGTCTTCTGCGTTATAGCTGCCACCAATCGTCTCAAGTATCCGCGCAGCACGCACCTCAGCTGGATCCACGGCATCAAAGATCAGCACCTCGTCTGGGAAATGCTTCAATGCAACGCCATTGGGGAGAGAACCCTGCGCCTCCAAACGCGCCAATGACGCCTTCACAGCTTTCAGATTGTCCGGCTTTTCACGCTCATCCGCGATGTCCTGCTCGAATTGAATGAGCACTGCCGGTTGGTTGTTTGCGAAAGAGGCGAAGGATGTGCAGAGAAGCTTGCGGCAAACCACGGTTCCGCAGCGAAATTCCAGTGTGCCGTTGGACTGGATCGGCACTCCACTCAAAGAGGTGGACAGCGCGACTTGAACCCGGCCCCATCCATCAGTTGTCATCATATCAGTTAAATACTGATAAGGACCTGGATCTGCGGCGGTCTCGCAAAGGTCCAGAAACCGGCTATTTTGTAGAATAATATGGCCATCCAAGCCGACATAAGCGGCAGGAACCGGCATCACTTCCAGTAGATCAGCGTAAAGCGTCGTCTCGTCAAGCTTCTCCGAGGCCGTGACCTCCATGTTCGAAGCACGCATTAATCCTTGTCTGATCTGCACCAGATCATCCCTCTCAAACAAACAACTGAGGACGCGGAAACTGAAATACTAAGGCGTCAGATTCGATAGCCTTACCTAGCATAAGTCTTCGGGGGATTTTCTCGCACTTTCGTTACCCACAGGACTTCGCATTAATATAGTTAATTTGATTTTACTGTTTTGATATATATTTTTAATAAAATTTTACTCAAATGAGTGCCGATGTAGTATTTGCCATAGTTTCATCATGCCTTAGCGTTAAGAGAGCCGCTCATGTCGAAACGCGGCGGCACAGATCCGCCTGTTGATTGTACGGGATCAGTTCATGCCACAACCCACTTCGCTCAATGTCAGGGATTCCGTTCTTGCAACGCTTGTCGTCAGCAGTATCGCTTGGGCTGCTCCGGCAAAGGCAGAGGAAGCGTTTGTTCAATGCGGCAAGGCCTCTTGGTACAATCTGCGGGGCACAACAGCCAGCGGAGAGCAGGCGGACCCAAACAAGCTTGCAGCTGCGCATCCAAGCCTGCCTTTCGGAACGCTGGCAACGGTTACCAATCTGAAGAATGGCAAGTCGGTTGTGGTTCGCATCAACGACCGCGGTCCTTTTGTGAAACGCCGCATCATCGACGTGACGCAGGCAGCCGCTCAAAAGCTTGGTTTTGTACAACAGGGGATTGCAAGGGTGAAAGTGACGAGCGCCGCACCTTTAGCTGGAAAAAACACTCCGGATAACTGCCAATAGAAACTGCGCAATGGCGCGTATAGGCCAATCTAATGACATTCCATTCACGTTTTCGGTGAGCTTCAAGGCTTTAATTTAATTGTATTTTTTTGACCTCGAGATACCACCCATAACGATCAAGAATGAATAACGATCAGTCGCATCTCGGTAAATCAAAAAATAAAATATTTTACGGTAATGACATTACCCCGGTATGCCGCTAGAGTTGCGCCCGTGGTCGATGGGGCCACGTGCACAGTAACTTTTTTCGCGCAGTCTTTAATGGCTGCGCGTTTTTTTTGTTCACGGTTGATGGCCGAGAAATCGTCCATGCGATCAGTGGATTTGTTTACTTAATATTTACCATGTAATTTTTGCCAATTACACCATTTCGCCAGCATCAAGCTTTTCAAGGAACGCCTTTGCACTATCCAAGTATTCCTGCTTCGTCTCATCCGACATCCGCCGCCAGGTCGCATAAGGCTGGCCAAGCCGCGGGTTGGTTCCCAGCTCGTCGGCATGCCGATCAAGGAAGTCCCAGTAAAGCGCGTTAAACGGACACGCCCCTTCCCCGGTCTTTTTTCTCACGCTGTAATCGCAATTCTCGCAATAATCGGACATCTTGTTTATGTAATTTCCGCTGGAAATATACGGCTTTGAGGCGAGCAATCCGCCGTCTGCAAACTGGCTCATGCCGAGCGTGTTTGGCAGTTCGACCCACTCATACGCGTCTGCGTAAACGGCCAGATACCATTCGTGGACCTCGACTGGATCAACACCTGCCAAAAGCGCGAAATTACCAGTCACCATCAGCCTTTGAATATGATGGGCATATGCCTCTTCCAGCGTCTGTCCCACGGCTTCTTGAACACATTTCATGGACGTTTCTCCTGTCCAATAAAATGCTGGTAATGGGCGCTTTCCTTTCAACGCGTTTTCGCGCGCGTAGCCGGGCATTTTCAACCAGTAGATCCCGCGGACATACTCACGCCACCCGAGGATCTGGCGAATGAAGCCTTCAGCTGCGTTCAAAGGACATTTGTCTGCGAAATATGCCTCTTCAACCTTCTCACAAACAGTTCTCGGGCTGAGCAAACCGGCATTCAGGTAGGCAGAGATGACCGCGTGATACAGGAAATTTTCACCTCTTAACATGGCGTCCTGGTAGGTTCCGAAGTTCTCAAGTGCCACCTTCAAAAAATGATCAAACGCCTCTTCGGCCTGTGCGCGAGTGACCGCAAACCAGAACGGTTCCAGTTGGCCGATGTGGTCCTCAAACCGATTTTCGACGAGATCTAAAACCTCTTGGGTTATTGCATCCGGCTCGAACTGAAGAGGCGCCGGCATAAAGAGATCTTGCTTGGCAGGCTTTCTGTTTTCCGCATCATAATTCCACTTGCCTCCGACGGGTTTGTCCCCGTCCATCAGCAACCCGGTTGACTTGCGCATCTCGCGGTAGAAGTTTTCCATGCGCAGCTGCTTGCGGCCTTCGGCCCAGCCGCGAAAGGTACTGGCATCGCAGAAAAACCGGCTATCTGACTTAATCTCAACCGGCACCCCCAGGACGTCTTGCCATTGTCTCATGTTCTCAAGAACGCGCCATTCCCCAGGCTCTGTGACCACGGCACGTTCCGGCGCAAGCCGCCGGACCGCCCGTCTCACCTCTCCTTCAAAGGACCCGGTATTGTCCGTGTCATCCAACTGTACGTAATCGACAGTCCAACCGGCGTCCCGCAGCTCCTGCGCGAAGTGACGCATGGCGGAAAACAAAAAAACAATCTTCTTCTTGTGATGCGGCACATAGGTGGCCTCTGCCATCACTTCAGCAATAAGAATTGCATCAACTTCTGGATCCGCCTGGCGTAAACTTGAGATATCGGCAGAGAGCTGATCCCCGAGGATCAAGATAAGGTTGCGGCATGTCTTGGCGCTCATGTGATCTCACGTCGCTCGTTGATGGTTCCTAACCATACGCCGCAAACGCTTGAGCCTATCACCTTGGGCAGGTTTTTCTGTGCAACGGGACGCATGCAGCTTTAGGATTGGAGCAGGGAGTGAAGCTGTTGCTTTTTATCAAAAACCCGTTGCCTCTTTTCGCGGTCTCTTGTATCAGGACTTCTTATCCACCGCGCGTCATCCGCGCGCCTGACAAGCACCCGTAGCTCAGCTGGATAGAGCGCTGCCCTCCGAAGGCAGAGGTCACAGGTTCGAATCCTGTCGGGTGCGCCAATAAAATCAACGAGTTAGCAAAAATGCGCTTGCGCACCAATTGATTGGGCTAACACCCGGCTAACACCGCGATGAAAATTCAAGCAATCACTCATCGCTTGTTGGCGCGTCCCAGCGAGTGACAATCACGTCGCCGATTGCCCCGGCTCTCGCTTCGATGCTCTTTTCGGTCCAGTCTTCGACCTTCGCGACCATGCGGTTTAGGGCGAGCAGCGAACCGGACAGCTTTTCGCGCTTTTTCACCCAACCGGCGTTGCCCAAACTTGGGTTCAGTGAACCCGTTATGAGCGTGAGATTTCCTATCGTGTCCACTGCTTGAGCGCGGGTTTCGACCAGAGCTTTCATAGCGTCATCCATGGGCACACCCGCAATCATTGCTTCGAAACTTGATTCGTGGGACGCATTGCTTCCGTCACTTAGGGGCCAATGTTCAGCCCACTTGCGGGGCATCACATGTTCGATGGTCAGGTTTGAGGTCGAAACGGTCACTTCGTCGAATTTGTCACGAAGATCGTATTCCACGTTTTGAAGGATGAACCGGAGTCGGGGTGTCGGGATCACTGCGTAGGCTTTGCGACGCAGCACGGCTTCCTTCACTTGGGCGTCCGTCGGCATTCTCGATATGTCGCCTGTCATCGACGCCATGTGCTTGCTGAAAGCGTTGAATGCATCCGGTGTGGATTTTGCGGCGCGGATGAAACTTGTTGTGACCTTGTTGTAGTTCTTCGTGGTCAGGCCGCACAGTTCGCGGCGCACCAGATAGCTTTCAAGAAGCTCAAGGATTTTTCGTTGTTCGCTTTCGTCCGGAACGTAGCTGAGAACCCACAAAACGAAGGGATGGAAGGTCGATAAGTCCCAAGTCTTTAAAACATTGGAAATGCGCCCAACGATAGAACCTTCCTTAGCCTCTTCAAGAAGCCGATAATTTTTGGCATGGCTGATAAGCACATCCAATTCTTCCGCAACTGTCGGAAAGGCGCGGTCGCGGGCATAGTGTTGATATTCGGTTGCGATTTTACCGATATTGGCATCCCTTGCGGTCTCAGCGACAACCGTATGTGCGATAAGGTGGTCTGCCCGCGCCCGTTTTAGTCGCCCTTGCCGTACTTCGTCTGACCAAAACGGCTCTTCGAATAACTTCCACCGACCATCGAATAGCTTTTCATCGTCTTCCCCAAGTTTGCGCGCACGGTGGAAGACGCTGTTTCGGATAAGGTCGAAAGGTGCTAGCGGCTTGCCCAGCCCGTTAAGCGAAGCGAAAATCTCTTGCGCGTCGTCGTTCTCGTCCAGTTGAATTATTACGATTTGAAACCCTGCGAGAAAGCCTTCAAGCAGTGCGCCAAGCACGGCTTCGGCATCGTCGCCCACCTCTACTCGATCAGCAACGAAGCTAGCTATTTCGGTGTGTAGATGGTGGTAGGCGAGCAAGAGCTTCGGCGTGCCACCCTTCTTGATACGCCCCGTGCCGTGAAAATATCTTGGTGTGAATGAAGCTACGACTTCTGCATATTCTTCGGTGGCAATTTTCTGAAACAAGTCGCGGTCATATGCAGACGGCCAAAGCTTGAAGCGCTCCTTTTCGGCGTCCTTCATGCCCTTATTTTCGTCGTTGAACAGATAGGTGTTTGCAACTTCGATTAGATGCTTGATATCCAGCTTGCGGGCCGCCTCACGAATTGCGGCAAGCACGATCTGAAACGTCGTAATCCGTTGTTGGCCGTCTACTAGGAAACGAAGCGGCACAACTCCAAATGCCTGCTTGCTTGGTTCGGCATATATTATCGCGCCGAAATAGTGGGGCAGTGGCGTGCGGTCTTCCTCCAACCGTTCAACGGCCTTATCGCGAAGATCGTCCCACAGTTTTGGAATTTGTTTGTCAGCGTCCGTTTCCCACTCATAATGGCGCTGATAGACTGGCACGACCCATTGTTGCCGTTGCCCCAGAACAAAATTCAGATCATGTGCCTTCGCGTCCATGCCCTATATCCTCACCCCAAACCATAAAAATTCGAAACCTGATCCTTCACCGCTTCGCGAAGAGCGTTGGAGTCGTTCAGGCGTAATTGCTTGATCCCGGCAATGTTGAAGCCGATGTCCTTCTTCACGTCACCAATCGAACCATTGTGGATCAGAAGGAAGTTCTCATGGGCAAGCCCTTTGCCTTGGTTCAGGCCCATAAGGTAGCCGATTTCCTGATAGACGTTTTTGTTTCCGTGCGTGAGGTCTGCGATCAGAAGTCCCGAATCTTCGATCAAACGTAGGACTTCAGCGCTGATTTCGTAGGAATAACCGGTGTCGAATTGGTCGATACGGATTGGCCGGATTTCGATATCGAGTTCGTGGGCCTTGTTCAAATCATCAACCGCGCTTTTAATGGCATCGAAGTTCGGTTTGGTGTCTTCACTGAACTGCATAGACACAAACACTTGGCGTTTGCGCGATTGGGCAATCTTGCCGAAAATCTTAATTAGGTCCGCCGCATGGATTGATTGCAGTTCGTATTGGTGCGTTCGTAATACCCAATTGGTGAACTGCTCATAAGTTCCGCGCGAACGGTCGCCACTCAATTGGAAAAACAGGCACGCCGCGAACAGTCCTTGTGCGGTGGACGCGTTCAAGCGTTTGTCGCCGTAGGTGTCATTGATGCGTTTGATCGCTTCGAACACGGCTTCGGCGTCAAGCGCTGCTTTCGGGTCAATTTGTTTGCGAACGTCCTGCAAGGACTGGATCAGCACCGAACGGGCACATTCGTCTTGCCCTTTGTTCTTGCCGAAGACGTTCTTCAGGTTGGACAGGTAGGTGAAGTCCAGCCTGTCTTTGAGTTGGCGGCATTGAAGGTACTCCGGCCCGAACCGGTCGTTCAAATCGCTATCGGAAAAATCTTCAGTGGCATCTACAATCCCCTTGAGCACCTCTTCAGACGTGAGCGGCAAAGCTTTGGAGTTGATGTTGTGGAACAGTGCCTTTTCGTTGCGCCGTGCGTCCTTGGCATTCCCGAAGAACACCAAGCAGAAGGGCGCGACGTAGCGGTCAAATTCGACGTCCTTTAGTGCTTCAAAGGCGCTCAGGCGATGGTTGCCATCGATCCGCTTGAACAGCTTTTCACCGTTCGGGACGGTGATTTCATAGCGGGTTAGATCGGCGGGCGAACGGGGCTTGCGCGGCTTGACGTCCAATCCGTTGGTGTTTGATTTGAACGGCTGACCATCCCTGATCAGTTGGAACGGATCGCCAGAAGGTGCACCGCTCTTTTCGTAGTCCACGTCCAACTGAACGGACAGAATGATTTCGGGGAAGAACAGATATTCGCCATCGTCGAAGAACTTCCTGATTTCTTCCACATGCTCAGTTTTCAGGTCGCGCTGATAGGCACCGTCGGCAAAAGAGCACTTGGCAATATCTGTCAGCCGGGCATAGCCGCGTACGGTCAAAAAGCCGCCGATTGAAGGAGCGAAGGCACCATTGAAAACCGTGCTCATGCGGCATCCCCCAACAAGATCGCTTCGATTTCTGCTTTTGCTTTATCAAGTTCGGCGTTTGCCTCTTGACGCATCGAAAGGGCCGCCGATTTCCGTTTCTGGATTTCCGCGACTATGCGCGTCTGCGTACTCAAATCAGGAAGCGGGATTTCGATGCGCTTTAACTCAGATGGCGTTATTGCAGGATAGTTGCCACCACTTGAGCGCTGCTCCATCTGCGTCAGCCCCAACTTTGAACGTAAGACGTGGTATAAATACTCGCGATCAATCAAGCTCGTATCGACAGCGCGGATTACCGCAAACCCCGTTGATGCGATGAAGGGTGGTTGTGCCTGCGGAACGAGTGTTATTGCCCCACGCGAAGGCCGCGTCGTCGAAATAAGTATGTCGTGTGGTAGCGCGACCATTCGGGCACGGCTTGGCGCTTCTTCAATTGGTGTGTCCGAAATCTCGGTAACGTCTCCGGTCTTCAAGTCGATTGCAGAGATTTCCAAATAAGGGAACGTACCATCGTAACCGGTTTTCTGATCCCAAGCCTCGGAAGAAAATGAACAGATATCCCGCAAGAGTTTGAAAGGGCGGGCGGTTATTGCTTCTGTCAGATGGACATATTTTCGCCCGAAGAAATTCGGGTCATGACGTTGCTGAACGTCGCGCATCGACACGCGGAACATGCGGTTAGCTATGGTGCTTTCAGGTTCCGGCGGAAGGACGATGCCAAGTTCAGAAAGCAGGTAGTCATCGATAGAGGCAAGCAGCGCGTCGGCCTTGTATAGGGATATTTTGCGACGGGTGTTCGCGCTGTCCAAGACTGACAATATCGCTTCGTTGTATATGATTGGGATGGATCGAAGGGCGGGATAGTCGAGTGCGGGTCGTGTTCCCCCTGTTGCCCGGCGTGTGGCCAACGCTTCACCAATGTCAGTATTAAGGAACGCGGCAAGCACCCGGCTTTCCATCCGATTTCGCGTCTTCGCGCGTGCGATGTGTTGGTTGATATTGCCTTCAAAGCCCTTCGGCGGAACCGACGAAACAGCCATACGGCCAACGCCGGTAATCTTCACAAGAAGATCATCTTCATGGACATGGCTACGAGCAAGCATTCCGTTGTGCGTTGCCTCGTTGATCAATTTGACGTCATTTGTTTCAAGATCGCCATTGGTATTCAGATTCTGCACACGGATGAAAGGAATGCCCGTTTCAGGGTCGTCGGAATAGTACAATTCCTTCTCTTCCGCCTTGGGCGTCGCCCCGCCTGCCATTGCTAGGCAAAAATCACGAAGCTTTCTGTTGGTCTTTAAGCGCACCTTTTCTTCCAACCGCACAAAGTGCGGAAGGTAGAAGCGGGCATCATGCCTACGTTCAAGTTTGCCCCAACTGACTATGAAGAACCGTTCTTCATCGACGCCGGGGCTTAGGCAAAAGGGCGCGGCACCCCGCTTTCTAAATGCTCGATAAAGCGGCTCAGTTCTCGCGAAACGGTATCAAGTTCGTTCGCGCCAGTTGGCCGCCCCGTTGCGTCGTAGCCAATGTCTTCGGCAATCGCCATGAAGATTTCATAGTCAGCAACTTTCGCCTTCACTTCGGACAAGAACTCGTCGTTCAGCGTTTCGCGCAAGGTAGCGATACGCTCATTGTATTCTTCCGATGTTGCCGCTTTCCATTGCTGATAGGCTTCGGTCGCCTCGTGTGCCTTCTTAGCCTTGTCCGCTTCGGCCTTCAGCTTCCGCTTGGCATCCGTGGTTAGATTGCCTTGTGCGTCCAATGCATCCAGTTTGGCCACAAGCTCTTGGTCGATATGCTGAATGGTGGCATCACCCTTCTTAAGTTTCGAAGCCTTTTCCTTGATCAGATTTTCCAGCGCCTTGCCGCCGTCCTTGCGACCATGAATTTCGTCTTGCGCCTTCTCCTTCGCGCGTTGAATGGCGATGGTTGTTGCCTCGTCATGCTTGCGAAGGAACAGAACCGAACTCTTCACACCTGCGCCGTTAGCAGCGAAGGCAAATTGCGGAAGGGATACGACGCTGACAATGCGCCAATGCTCTTCGATCCAATCACGCACATATTGCATGCTGGAATTGGTCAGGATGCTATCGGGAATGACCATCGCCATGTAACCGCCCGGCTTGAGGAAGCGGTGGCATTGTTCGATGAACAGCACTTCGGTTGTCTGTTGGTCACGCGCTTTTTCCAAAAGAGTGCGGCGGATGAAATCCTTCTCGCCAACCTTCTTCTGTTTGACAGTGATGTTCTTCAGCTTGGCGTCGATCCAATCGACGTCCTTGCAGCCAAGATCATAATCTTCGAGATAGCGCTTCTCGTTCAATTTCACTTTCGCGCCGAAGGGCGGGTTGGTGATGATGTAGTCAAAACTGTTGGGTTTGAAACCTTGGTTCTTCGTCCGGTCGCGCATGGTGTCGATAGGCTCAAGCCCGTCGAAAGCAATAACATTGGTATGACCATCGTCATGGATGATCATGTTCATCTTCGCCGTACGGGCGATACCTTCGGAAATCTCAATGCCGAAGAGATTGTTTTCGGCGAAGTCGTGCCAATGCTTGTGATGCTGGACCGATGCCAGTTCGAAGTAACCGTCTTCCGCCATTTTGTCGGCTTCACGGCGTACCTTGTCCAGCGCATGTAGCAGGAAGCCGCCGCTGCCGCATGATGTGTCAATCACGACGGAATCGTGATTGATCGGCAAGGCGTCGACGATGAACTTGACGATGTTGCGAGGGGTAAAATACTGCCCGAACTCGCCTCGGAAAAAGCCGGTCATAAAGGTTTCGAAAGCACGGCCTTTGCTGTCCAAGTCGGTCTTGCCAAGGTCTGTGCCTGCAAGATAACCAACAACGGTTTGAAGTTCCGAATTGGACAGGCGGATATCTTCCTTGAAAACTTCGGGGTCTTTGTCGCGTCCCTTATGGTAGAGCGCCTGAATACGCTTTTTCAGGTCGTCGCCCTTGTCGTCAGTGAAGACTTGAAAGTCGTAGGGTTCACCCGGCTTGCGGTTGGTCCGTTCGTCCCAAATTTTGCAGAAGATCAGTTTGTCAAGTTCGTCGAAGGCTTCGGACGGGTTGCGCTTACCACCCGCCCACAACGCATCATGGGCTTGCTTGAACTTGCGCGTCAGTTCATTTTCTTCGACGATTTCAAGTTCAAAGCCGTCTTTGCCGCCCTTGGTGTATTTGGCGCGCGACGCCTCTTCTTTGCCTTCTTTGGGGAGGTCAGCAATCCGGTTTTCGACGCGTTCAGCGCCGCCGAAACCGGATACCTTAAAGTAATCGTTGCGGATGCCCGACGTCATCCACATGAAATCGGCTTTCAGAGAATTGGCATACCCGAAGCCCTGTTCGACGGCCTGTTCCAGTTCACCTTGGCTAGCCTCTTCACGTTTGCATTCAACAACGATGTAGGGCGTCTTTTTAGCTTTGTCCTTGAAGACAACGATATCCGAATGAATGTTTGGGACACGGTGCGGAACGGTGAATTCGATATCGATTTGTTCTTGCGAGTAACCGTAGTCGAGTACCAACGACACGTAGGCGCTTGCACGGACGAACTCTTCAGGATCGCTTAGCCGATATTTCTTGTTCAAGGCGACATAGATGACGTTCTTTTCATCTTCGTCCAAGGCGATGATGCCACCCAGCAAAGCGGCTTCGTTTTCGCGCTTGAAGCGATCCAGATTTTCTTCGTACGCCATTATTCATCATTCCCGTTCGATTGTTTCGCCGCTACGACCGCTTCGGCCTGTATGACGCATAGTTCAAGTTCTTCCATGGCCATTCCAGTAGCCGCGTTTGCAAAGCGGCCTACAAGTTCCGCCTTCTTTGGTTCTTGATCGTGTGCATCGACGACGCCAAGTAACCAGTTTGGTGTTGTTCCAAGAACATCAGAAATAGACTTGAGAGTTGCCAAGTCTGGTTCCCGACGCCCCGAAGCGTAGTGAGCATATCTACGCTCTTCCAAGCCAATACGTCTTGCAGCTTCGGCGTTTGAAATGCCGAGTTGCTTGGCGCGTTCCCGTAACCGTTTTGCGAATATCTCCATGGGAACATTTTGTTCCCTATCCACACAAACATTGCTACGTACGTTACGTAGTGCTATACGAACATAATGTAGTCAACAGATACATTGGTGTGTTGCAGCCATGGGATTGAAAGCTTGGATTGAAACCGCGATTTGGATTGTTTGCCTATCTCCAATCTGGGGCGCGTTCGCATGGTGCTTCTGGGAAGGGTCAGTTCGCCCGCGCATGATACCGCGACAGGAAATCTTGGCCGAAGTTGACAGGCTTTGGGTGCAGGACAGGGATTGTGCTTTCGAACGGGCCTGCATTGAGGAACACGCTGCTTGGTATCGGTCGGAAGAGTTTGAACAAGGGCGCTGGCGTCGTATCCGCGAAGAAATCATGCGACGGGAACGGGCGCGGGGCGCTACGTTTCGGAGGCTTCGTTACCCTTCGGCGTAGCAGCTTCTTCCATCAAGGCGCGCTGCTGCCGTAGCAGCTTCGCTTCCCATTCTTCATCGGACCCATGGTCAACAACCACCATGACCTTGTTTTGGTGCACCTGCGTATTGTTCCGCACGTTGACTTCGGCCAACGGCACCTTGGCCGTCACGACCGCGATGATTTGCAGATACGCCTTGGGGTCGGTTAGACGCAGAGCTTCGATTGCTTCTGCGCCGTGTTCCTGAAAGTCGCTGGCAAGCGCGGACAGAAACACTTCAGACAACTTATTCCGTGAGCCTTTGGGCCGCTTACCGCCGTTATTGCCCGTTAGAAAACGGCCATCCGGTCCGCGTTCGGGTTGGTCAGACGGGTCCGCTAATTCAGCTAATGGCGCTAACCCGTTAGCAGCGCTAGCCGGATTAGCAGTGGGGTCCGTGTCGTCGTTCACGGTATCAGCCTCCAAGCTTCCTTTCGGGGTTTACCGTCCAATTCAGTTCCGGGGGCAACGCGTTCAATCCAACCGTGATCTTCCAGCGTTTCCGCCGCCGCCCTTGCAGCCTTGGCATTGCGAAGGTCCGATGGGCCGCGTTGGTAGATCGTCGCTAAATGAACGACAGGGCTTTCCCACGATTGCCACCAAGCCAGCAGTTTTTGTGCGGATCGAAGGTCACGAGGGACGGAAGCACCATCGGCCAAACGCAGCATTTCGTTGGCATAGTGATAGGCCAACTGAATCCCGCACTGCATGGCTGGCAGCGAAACTTCCATCGTGTCGGGGTCATGGTAGACGGAGAGGACAGCCGCCAACCTTCCCGCATGTTCGGCAAGTTTCCCGGCGAATGCCCTGATGCGATGCAGCGCCCCGTCTGACCGCATGGCGTGTTCACATTCGTCATGGAAGGCTATCCAAGCCGTCGCTGCGTCATTGGATAAGGACAGCGCCGGGGGATTAAGCGCGTCGGGCATGTCGTCGGCCATGACCGGCGGGCGCAGAAGTAAGTGGCGCAATCGGTCGCCATAGCTGGCCAAGGCGGTAGACGCGGACGCAGGCGGCGTACGGAATAGGCGCGTTCCCGCCGTGCTTTCCGGTGCGACCAAAAGCATACGCGCGGTCAAACCGATACCGTCGAAGAGGCTCTTGCCGAACAGTTCATCGGCGACGACCGGCTGAAGCATGATGTGGGCACTGCATCGCCGTCCGGGCAGGTAGGTCGAACCCGTGGTGATGCGTTTGCGACGGATCGGTTCGCCGTCCCACAAAATGTTCAACAGCGCCGCCGTACGCATCTTGCTTTCGTCGCTGAAAGCCGCGCCACCGATGAGCATTCCACCTTCGGCGGTGAAGACGCCTGCGAAGGGCCGACCTTCGGCAAGGTGCATGGTAAGCGCTTCGGGTGTCGGATCGGACACAAGAAGCATTGGATGGGGCGGGGCTTTCGGTTCAGGACCGATAGCGTCCAACGCGCTGCGAAGCCCCGCCGGGTTGTTCTTTGCGTTGCGTTTGGCCTGTTCGCGGGCAAAACCCCATGCTTCCTTGGCGTTGATGTAGGCCAGCCGTTCGCCCTCGGATTGCCGCCGCCATTCCTGTTCGACCGCGTGAATGGGTTCAAGCGCGATACGGTCAATGCTAGACTTTCGTTCGCCACTTTCTGCTACGGATACGAACAGCCCTGTCAGCGGTTTGGAACCGCCCGCTGGCAGACGAACATTCCGCTGCGCCTGAATGGCCAACGTCGCCGCTGCCAGCACCGATTGAGCGGCAATTGCAATGGGTGCCTGCGTCATTTGGTGAGCCGCCAAGGCGGCGTCCTTCAGCGGCCCCAGCGCCTCGATTGGGAAAACGGGGGCCGGGGACAATTCCCGAAAAAGGGGGCGCTTTTCCGTCGTCTTGGCTTCGCCGATGGCGCGTTCTGCGAAGGATGCTGCGTCCTGTGGGGTCCAACGGGCGGGGTCAGAAGTCATCGACGCCACCCAAGCCCGCGTCACCAAGTCCGCTCAGCGCCGTCTTGGTGGCTTCGTTTTGCGACAAGCCGATTTGCGTTCCGCAGGCGACAATGAGGCCCACAGCAACATAGCGGTCAATGTGCCGATCCGCGACCATCTCGCCTAGGCGGCAAGCAGCCCAATGAAGTGTGCTGTTGCGTTGACCGACCGGGGCTGTCGCGACCTTGTAGGTGATGCCCTTTAGCCGCGCCAAGGTGAAAACTTCCACTGAAACAGGGCCATATTCAGACTGTGTGGATCTGGGCTTCGCGATGACCGAAGCTTTCTGCATCATGGCAAGCAGCCATGACGGCGGTTCCGCCAACACCTGCGTCTGTAGGGCTTGCGCCAAGAGCAAAGGCGTCGCGTTCCAAAGCCGGTATTCGCGACCATCAGCCAAACGCGATCCCGCTGCAATCACGTAAGCACGGTCGCGAATATCCACGGCAGGTGCAAGCTTTCCCTTCGTTTCCGTCAGCGTGGCCGGTCGGCGAAAAACGAAATGGAACCCTTGGTTCGGCGTTGCGACGCACGGTGCAAGAGCCGGATTGAACCCGTTGTCGCGGAACCAACCGGACAGGGTTTCAACGCCGTCTTCTTGCCCGTGCCGGTCGGCGTCGATGACGATAATTCCGTTGGTGTGGCATGGAAGACCGACAATTGCGCCCGGCGTGTTTTCCCACCAAGCGGAGACCTGTGTAACTTCGCAACTGGCACTATTCATGCCGCCGGATATGTAGGGCGACTTGCACTTGCCGAATTGGTCATCGCATTCGCGGCACGGAAATACAGCCACGCCGTTTTCGGCATAGGTCAACGCCACCAAAAGGTTGTGGGGCAAGCGGTTCATTTTGCCGCCCTGTTCTTGATTGCGCCAAGTTCCGATGTGCTGGAAACCGCCCGCGTCATGCGCGACTGCGCCCAGTCATCAAGGTCGGTAGGCAGGTAGACCGGGAACGGCCCCAGCTTGCGAAACTTCGGCCCACCGCCCACGCAGGCCAGTTTGGCAAGGGTGTCGGTTGTATAAGCGCCATAGCGCTCTTGCAGATAGGCCGCTGCTTTGTCGCGGCGCAGGTAGGTTAGTTCTGACATTCTTCCAATTCCCCGTGTTGGGTTGCATTGGAGTCAGCTTGTCAGAACGGGACTGCAAATCCGATTTGTGAAAGTGGCCGCAAGGTAGGCGCTTGAAGCGAATTATTTAGCTACATCAGGGCGTCCGAATAGGGCGTCTATCTCTTCGGATGCGTTGATCTGTTTCCGAATTGACGAAGACGAAATCCCATAGATGGATGCTGCCTCTTCGACGCCTCGCTTTATTTTCTTGTCGCCGTACTCTTTCATTTTTTCTATGGCGTAACGCGCAGCATGTCGCCTCAACATCGCGTGCCGTACCCTGCTATGCCTGGGCCTTGCGTTGGTGTCTGGTTTTAGAACAAGCTTCGCTTCCCGCTTTCCCTCGCACATATCGGCTATCCAGTTGCGGACGGTGCTTGAGATAGGTGCGTTGCTACGCAATAGGTCGATGAGTGGCTGAATGTCCAAATCCTGCCGTCTTGTGAGTTCGTTGATTTCGCCCGGCGACAGAACTGATCCTCGCGCGGTCTCGTCCAATACAGACGCGCGAAAGCCTTCGACGGATCGTATCAACTTTATTTCGTCAGCGTTCGCGCCATGCCTGCTCATTGCGAATTGCCCTTCTTCATAGGCGTTACGACGTTGCCTTTGTTGCCACCCATCGCCGCCGCAATCGTACCGGAAATGCTTTCGGATGCGCGGCGCAACGGGTCGTCGGCCAAGTGGGCGTAGCGAGCGGTCGTTGCGGGCGATGCATGGCCTAAGAGCTTGCCGACCGTGGCAAGCCCCATGCCTGCCCCGGCACCGACGGAAGCGAATGAATGCCGAAGGTCATGCAGCCTTACACCTTCAAGGCCCGCGCGGCGGGTAATGCGTTCCCAAGGGCGTTTCAGGTCCGAACGCGGTTTGTTTGGTAGCGCGCCCGCAATCACATAGTCACCCATGCGTGGAATATCGGCCAAGACTTCTAGCGCGGGCGCTCCAAGCAGCACCTTCTTTGCGCCGGTCTTGGAGTCGGGCAGGTTGAGCAAGCCACGTTCAAAATCGACTTCTGACCATCGCAGGGCAAGGACTTCCCCGGTACGGCAGCCGGTCAGCATCAACAGTCGGATAGCTGCGACGGCGAAGGGTGACACAACTTCGCGCCGGTTTTCGTCCTTCTCGGGGCGATGCTTTGTTTTTTTGCCTTCGTTGAAGAACCACGGAAGCCCAATCGTTTCCGCCTCGCGTAGCGTGTCACCTAAGCGCTGCATTTCGTCCATGGATAGAAAGCGTTCTCCTTTCCTATCGGCGTAGACCTTCACGCCAAAGCGTGGGTTTGTTTCGATGTAACCCCGCGTCACGGCATAACTGAAGATTCCGCCAAGCAGCCGAACCGTTCGGGCGGCAGTTCCCTTTCCGCCGGTTACTACGGAGCGTCCTTTTTCCACGACTGCCGTCTTACCGTTCGCCACGTCACGCATAAAGCGTTCTATATCACCGCGCTTCACTTCTCCGATGCGCTTCTTACCCAAAAGCGGTTTGATATGTCGGGCAATGCGTCCCCGGTCCGTCGCAACAGTGGACAGCTTCTTGCCGTCGCAACCTTCATCTAGGTATTCATCGCAAAGTTGGGCGACGGTCAATTCAGCGCGCTTCCGCGCCTTTTCGGCGGCTTCATCTTCGCCCAGCGCGGCCTTGGCGAGCGTTTCCTTCGCCTTAGTCCGCGCTTGATCGGGCGTCAGTTCGCCAACCTTACAAATTGTCACCATGCGCGGCTTGCCGCCGCGACCGGCCCCCTTGATGCGATACATGACGACAAAACTTTTCGCCCCGGAACTGCGCACCCGACAGCCGAAGCCGCGAAGCTCGCCACACCATGCGATAAAATCCTTCGCCGGGTCCGTCTGCGGTTCAAGCGCATCTACAACGGTTTTCGTGAGCTTGCGACTTTCCATTCCGAACCTCTCAGGCTAACACCCGGCTAACACCAAAGCGCCAAATCAGGACAAACCAGAGTAACGCCTAGAAAATCCATTACCCTAAAATCCTCATATTTTCAATGGTTAAGGTAAATCTTGGAAAAGCAGATAAATTGCAAGAAATACCCTACCCGCGCCCTCCGAAGGCAGAGGCCAGAGGTTCGAATCCTCTCGGGTGCGCCATCTTTTCGGTTTTACTACTTTCTTAACTGCGGTTTCCTGTCGTCAATTTTTTTAACGATCGTCGGCCATCTAATCCGCTATGGAAGTCGAACGTATTGGTCCCAGCATTCAGAGACATAACCCTAGTTCTCTGAGCTGTCAGCGTCTCTTTCTGTGCGTGCCCAACCGGCCCTTTTTGGTCTGAACACAGCCGCTGGATACTTGGCAATGCGCACAATAACATGCGCCACAAGTCCCAAGAGGTTTCGTGCGGGGATGACATCCCGGCCATACACCCACCAAGCCGCCAGTGTCGCGATCACAAAAGCCAACAGTGTCCCAAAAGCCATTCCGAGGGGGATCAAAGGCAGCTTCAAGAGGGCCGATAGGATCAAAGCGCAAAAGACCGCGACACCTTGCATAAAAATGAGGATCGTCAAGGGAGGCACGAGAACGCTCATGGCCAACGCGGCAGCAGACCACTTGCCCTGAGCAAGGTGTTTCGGCAAGCGCGACAGAGCCACTCCCATGAGCGAGAGATGCCCGCGTACCCACCTGGACCGCTGGGTCGTGGCGCCCTCGACCGAGTGTGGCAGAGGGCTCAGGATGATCGCTTCATCGCAGAAAATCGGAGGGGTGCCTTGAGATGCGAGATCCATCCCCAGTTTCATGTCTTCCACCAGATGCCCATGCGCCAGATCAGCCTTTGCAAGAACGTCCCAGGGAAACGCCATGCCGCTGCCGGTCAGGAACGAGGGACCGCCCAAATTGCAGACACCAAGCAGGCGGACCCAGTTTTTGAGACGGAAGGTGAAGACTGAGACTTTTTGCGTAATCGTGTCTTCAGACTGCGTCATCAGATAGCGCGCCTGGACAGGACGCCCCAAGTGGCCCGCCACCTGCCGGATCCTGTCCAACGCCGCGGCTTCGGGTACGCAGTCGGCATCCAAAATCACCACGCAGCCGGGCGGGTTTTGCTCTAGTTGGCGAACACCAAAATCAAGAGCGTATCCCTTCCCGCGGTGATCCGGATCATTTCGCTCGATCACTTCGGCCCCGTTCCGGCGCGCAACCGACGCGGTGTTGTCGGTGCAGTTGTCGGCAACAACCAGAATCCAATCAAATGGATAAAGCCCCTTTTGGCTTGCTTTCAAGGTTTCCGCCAACCCCGCTTCCTCATTGTGCGCCGGTATGAGGACAACCATCGGGACGCGCTCTTCTGAACACTGAATTTGCCGCTTTGGCAAAAAAACGGCTGCAAGAACTTCAATACAATAGACAACTGTCATGACAAGGGTGATCGACACCCAAACCAAAAGCCCGGTGTAGGTCACAGCTCCCAACAGAGTTATTGTATCGGTTGCCGGCATTCGGCAGGCTCCTGCAAAATTAGCGGATGAAAAGACATAAACTCCAGCAACTGGAAGTCACCGCAAGGCATCTGCACTGTCATAAGCGCTGGCAGTCATCCTGTCTTGCCTTTGATGGAGCTGATTCGCCTAATCCGCATCGACTTGTCCATCGAGATAGATAGCCAGTGCAGCGACCGGACCGATCGTCTGATGCACTGTGTATTCCTGCTGTATGATCACATCTGGAAACTCGATCAGGTTTTCAAAATACGGAATTGCAAACCGTGATGGTTCAACCTTGGTGTTTTGGGACTGAGATGTCAGTCCAACCTCCGCAAGCGGAGACCACGACGGTCCGAAGATCCATCCATAGGCAAAAGCATTTGCCGGAGCCCAGCCGTAGATGATGATCCCCGGCGGGGCTTGAACGCCCATCGCACGATGGTCTTCATGAAGTGGATGCAGTATTTGCCGTGCTCCCACTCCGGTCATAAGGCTCATCCCGGTTTGGTTTGCACCTAGCAGACCATTCAGGGTTTCCAGCACAAGCCCAGTTATGGCGTTGTCACCTGTCAACATGTGCGTTCGCATAGCCAACTGCGCTATTCCAGAATCTGGCGGACCGCCCTGTCCCCATCCCGCAGGAGCGTAAGGGTGTTTCATGCTGGGATAGGTGTTCGTTTCCTGGGCCTCCAGCAGAAGCGCAGTTTCCGATTTGAAAAGATTTTCCAGAGTGTTGCGTATGCCTTGGTCCGTTTCCGAGCTGTTGATATAATCCCAGGCGGCATCGCTCTTTTCCAGATACAAGTCCCAATTTTCCCTCAGCCGTTCTTCTGCGGCTGTTCGAAATCTCAGCTCTCCAGTTGTGCGGTAGAGGGAACTGGCAGCAACAACGCGGAGCGTTTCAGCTTCCTCCTTCAACTTGATACGTAATTCGGGCCAGCGTTCAGGGTCTGAGTAGCCTCCGGCAACCAAACCAGCGACCGCATTAGCGTAAAAAGCGTCCAGGTCGGAAAATCCAGCCTCGGCAGCGTCCCAGGCCCTAAAAGCACTGCCAAGATAGACAGCCGCGAGATCTGGTTTTCCGTATGTTTCCAAATGCCGTGCAAGGCTTCCTGCGATTGCCGCATATGTGTAGGTGCTGCTGATGTCAGGTGCATATGTGAAAACAGGAAGGGTTTCCAGAAAACTGGCAGTGCCCAGCATTGGATGCCCAGCGCTTTCAATTCCGCCCCGGACTGTTCCATCAGAGCCTTGCAGTCTGCGGAAGAAGTCGATCGTCCAAATGGCTTCATGAAGGAGGTCCGGTAGGTCATCGGTGCCGGCATAAAGCTCTGGATCCAAATACTCTGAAGATATCGGAATGCCATAGGATGTCCTCACACGGTCCGCGGGCAAATAGTCGAGGAGATCAAGAAACAGGCGGGACACGCGAAGATGCACAATATGGCGATCCCAATCACCGGCATCCATATAGCCTCCCCAATAGTCGGCCCCGGCCAATTTTCCATTGTGCCATGTGCTGTTGGCCGCATCCTCAAACGGCACAAGCCCCAACGTGCCGTGGCTTGAGAACGACAGAGGTAAGATGCTTTCTGCGATTTCCACATTCAGACCTGGAACGAAAGCAGCCGGCCGCCTAAATCCAAATCGCCCATCCAGCGCGATCCCGCTGCGATGATTGTAAAGCCCTCCAAGTGCTGATCTGCCAATGTCTTTCCAGTGGTCTGAAGACACCTGGAACACATCGGACACGCCGAGCCCATCCAAACGAATCCGGTAGCTCCCGTTCTGCGTTGGCATCCAGTCGCTGTAATCCATCTCAAAAACGTAAGTGCCGGCCCGGTTGGCCGAATAAGCGCGACGTGCGGTGGCACCTGGAGCCACTGTGGGTGGCAGCGCAGATTGCCCGTCGAGAATTTCGATCGTCTCCAAGGAAACCGCCCCGACTGTGGCGAACACCGCGGCAGCATCTTCGGCGCCGGACAGTCTCTGAAGCACGATACGCTCGCCAGTTTGAAAATCATGGCCTGGCACAGTGATTGACGAAGTCCCGGATGTCTCGATCCCGGTTACGGGTACAGGTCGCTCTCCGAGTGCTGCGTAGTCAATTAGCGGCGACCCCAGTCCATTCCATGGCTCTTTCGCGTCCGGCAACGACTTGAGTTTCATATCGGCGGAGTACACGACGGACCCCGCTTCATCCAGAATTGAGAACCGGGCAAGACCGTAACTGCGGAAATCAATCGCGCCGGCACTTGGGCCTCCTGGAACCCACAACGCGAGATACGCTTTTTTTGAGTGGTCTTCCGGGGCGTGTCCGACCTGTGTGGACCGAATGCCTAGTGCACGTGTTATTGACGGGTCATAGGTGAACGTGGTCTCGGGAAACAGGTCACCAGGCCAGCTAAGCGTGTGTGTCCCGGGCTCCAAAGGATGGCTCAATTTCAAAAACACCTGGTGTTTCATCGCCGCTGCCGTCTGGCTGCGACCGGACGCTGACCGATAGAAGCCGGAATCGTAGGGCAGCGATTTTCTGTAGACAGACGTGAAGGCCGACTGGCCGTTTAATCGGTATCCGTCGGCCTTATCGATAACCGCGCGGTCGAGCAACTCAGCCGGTGGCGTGTCGGCCAACCTGAGATGGCGCCGCTCGGGACCGATCACCATCCCCCAGGTGTCGTCATGCGCAATCCAGGCCCCCACCGGTTGGGGGAGCGAACTTTCAAGCTCAATGATCGCACCACGTCTAAAGTTGGGATCTTTGATCTCAATACTGAGCATATCAGGCGTTGCAATCGTGACTTCCGCGATACGTAGATCTTTCGCAAAACCAGATCCTGTGGCCATAAGAAGCCAGACAATTCCCAGCGATAGTCTCAGACGAAAAACCGGGAGCACATCATCCATTAACAGAATCTCGTTATTCCAAAGCCTGGTTCAGATAGTATCAGCTGAAATGACAAAAAAAGCCTGAATTAGGGTCGGTGCGAAGTGTGAAGATAGCGTTCGTTCTCATCGTTTTGTGTTGCACGCTGCCGCTGGCGCTTCTGGTTCGGCGGTATGAGATCCTTACGCGCATCTTCTGGATTTCCTTTGGCGCCGCCGCCTTTTTCATGACCAGCATACCGCTACTCGACATCGGCGTAATTAACGCTCCCGATGGTTGGGTTGGTTTTGTTTACGGCATCGAGATTTCGATCGTAGACTACCTTGCGGTAGTGGCATTTTTCATACTGCCACGCCACCGCACCCCTTGGCTGTTTTTCTTGCCGTTCGTTGTTTTCACGGCCGTTGCCGCAACATCAGTCCCGAACGCTGCCAACCCGACAGTCGCATCCTTCGGGGTCTGGCAGTTTGCCAAAATGGCATTTGTTGCAGCAATCGTCGCCCGTGCCTGCGCGTTTGAAGAGGTGCCGTACCTTCTCCTGCGCGGTATGGCCCTTGGCATTATGGCCCAATTGGTCGCGTCGCTGTGGCAACGGTTTGGGTTGGGTTACGCCCAGGCTCCTGGGTTGTTCTTGCACCAAAATACCCTTGGGATGATCGCTCATTTCGTCCTTTACCCGTTTCTGTACATGCTCCTCACCCAAAGCCGGGGCACGATCTGGAACGGTCTGATAATTGTCACCGTCTTGTGCTGCATGCTGCTCACCGCTTCCCGCGGAGCAGTCGGTTTCACGGTGATCGGCATAGCACTCACTTTTTAATCGTCGCTCTGACGGGTCTTACCAACCGTATCATGGCAGCAGCAGCCCTCGCGGGGATCGCAGCTCTTGCGCTTGCACCGGCGACCTATCTTGTTTTCGAAAAGAGATTTGAAAGCGCTGCTCTAAGCGAAGATGTTTATGACGAGCGCGCGGCGTTCAACAGGGCCGCAGACCTCATCAGGGACGATTACCCTGCAGGCGTTGGCTTCAATCACTACACCTATACGCTCAAGCGGTATAACTATTCCCAGCTTGCCGGCGTTCATCAAAACGAAGGCAACATCAACAACATCGTCCATGACGTTTACAGGTTGATCGGTGTAGAAACCGGACGGGCGGGCCTGCTTTCATTCTACGCTTTGCTAGCAATGCCATTGGTTACCGCATTTTTTGTTGGATGGCGCCGCCGCTTGATGCCCGATGGCGGATTACTTCTAGGGTTTGGCACGGCAATGCTCATCGCCTACCTCCATTCTCTGTTTGAATGGATTTTCCTGATCAAGCAGGTGCAGATCGTGTTTGCCATCGTGGTTGGAATGACGTTTGGCATTGCAAGCCGTCGATACGCTGATGAGCCGTCTATCCATCAAAGGGTTGCGAGCAAAAATACAGTCGGCACCTTCACGTTCAAAGCGGGGGCTTTGAGCAAATAGACCCCGCAACAATTGGTTATGGGTTGGGCGATAGGACGTATAGGTTTCCGTAACCATACAAACCGATATACTGTCACAATTTTCAATGGTCAGATTTCATTTGGCCCGTTTTTACAAATTTGAACTAAATCTGACACTCAGAGTGCTACGATCAAACCAAAAGTACATGTGGTGGAGTAAGAATTGCGGTTTAATCCGAACAAAACAGCACGGAGATTTCCACTGCGGATAATCGGTGTTCTATTGGTGCTGTTTTTGGCGCTACCGATGGTCGCTTTGGGCGGATCGATCCCGACAAAGGCCGACGAATACCGCCTCGGTATCCAGGACCGGCTGCGCATCTATGTGGCGGAGTGGCCCGCCCTTACCAATGAATTTGAGGTCGGCGCATCCGGCAATGTAGTGTTACCCATCGTGGGTGAGGTGGATGCAGCCGGGCTTGAGCCGCGGGAGCTGGCCACAGAAATCGCTAAACGTCTCCAAGAGCAAGCCAAACTTCGTTCACTCCCAAATGTGGCTGTCGATATTTCCGCTTACCGGCCGTTTTACATTCTTGGAGCGGTCACATCGCCGGGCGAGTACGCGTATCGGCCTGGGATGCTGGTGCTCAATGCTTTGAGCATTGCCGGGGGCGTTTATCGTCCGCCAAGTCAGTCGGAGTGGGGCCTTGAAAGCTCTGCCATCAATACATTGGGTGAATTGCGAACTCTTAGAAGCGAGGCGGCCGACCTGGAAGCGGAAAGGGTCCGTTACGAGGCTCAGGCAAAAGGGGAAACCGTGTTTCCGCCGCTCCCAGAAGATGCGCCGCCAAATCTTACGCGGGCGCTCGCCGAGCAAGCTCAGCTGTTTAGAGCCTCACTGCAGCGTTTTAATAATGAAAAGAAATCACTGACAACGGCAATTACCCTCTTTGAAGGCCAGATCACCCTGTTAAATCAGCAGCTGGAGGACGCCAAACTCAAGCTGGATTCTTTTCAGACGGAGCTGGAAAAAATCCAGGATCTGATCAAACAGGGCTATGGCTCACCCCGTTTGCTGCCGCTCAATCGTGAAATAGCAGACGGACAGCTGGAGAAGAAGCGGCTTGAAGTGGAACTCCTGCGCGCCGAACAAGAACTCGAAGCTGCACGTATCGAGCTGCGAGATCATGAGTCGAATTACCTCGACGAGGCCGAAACACAACTCGTCAGGATACGGTCCGAGTTGCGCGCCAATCAGGAGCGGGTCAAGACACGGGAAAGCCTGGTGAATTCCGCGAGTGGCTTCACAGACCGTCAGCGGCCGAATAGTGAGATCAGTTTGCCCCAAAGCCTCACCTTCACGATCATTCGGACGATCGACGGTGAGGTTCAAACACGGAACGCTGAGGAAACGACAAGCGTCAACCCCGGCGACATTGTGAAGGTCGCACGCTTTGGAGACGACGACCTTTCCGGAGTCATACCTCAGAGAGTGTCATCTGGCAGCCTTCGGCTTGGAGAATAAGACAAAGTGGACGTTTCTTCTCTTCCAAAAACAGCCGTCAGATCGCTGCCAGTGTCAAACGGATCGACGTATGACTGGCAATGGATGGCGCGCGCCTTGATCGAGCGCCTTTGGGTTGTCATTCTTATCCCGGCAATTTTCGGCTTGCTGGCAGTCACTTATGTGCTTGTCAGGCCTGCAACGTTTCAGGCAACCGCGACACTTGATGTCGTGAACTTGCGCCTCTTGCCCGGCGGGGGTTCCGGGGTGTTTCTGCCTGAAGCGCAAGCCTTGCCGACGTTTCTCGATACCCAGCAACAGATCATCGGGTCCACCTCAATCATTATAGCTGCAATCGAGACGCTGGAAGGCACAGCGGCAGATAATGAATCCGATGACGTGAAGACCGTCTCAGATATTGAGGAATTGGAAGCCTTCCGTCAGAGGCTTATTGTTTCCCGCATCGGGCAAAGCAACCTCATTAACATCAGCTTTCGGTCCGACGATCCGCAAACATCAGCAAACACTGTAAATGCAGTCGTTGGTGCGTATCTGGCAAAACTGGAGCAGGACCGATTGGAAACCGCGGAAGCGGCAAGCGGCTGGCTTCAGGGACAACTTCGCTCTGTCGGACCAAGGGCGACGGTAGTGTCGGCGGCCTACCCGCCCATTCACAAGAGCAACACCCGAGGACTGCTCATCATTGCCGTCACTGGGGTAATCGGTGGATTCATTGGTCTGTTTGCCGCCCTGATCTTGTCTTTCTTCGACACGCGCATCCGAAACCCGGAGCAACTCTCCAACGTCATTGGACAGCCTTGCCTTGGAGTAGGCAAAACCAATTACCGCACGAAAAAGAAGGCTGGAACTGCGGACACTAAAAAGGAACTTCCATCGACGTCTGCCAAAGTGGCGGTTGATGACACAGCCTTGTTTAATGTTGCGTCGTTGATACAAAGTTCGACCTCTGAAACTGGCAGCCGAATGCGCTACGTTGGGGTGACCTCACTACAAAAAGAAAACTGCAGCGCTTTGGTCTCCGAACAATTGGCTCGCCTCATTTCCACACCCGATCACAAAGTGCTTCTGGTCGACGCAAACGCATATGGCAGTGCCGCTTCGTCCGAAAACCGTGTCACCGATGGCGAACGTGGTCTGATCGATATCATTATGGACGAAGGCGAGCTGTCCGAAAAAGCCGTGAAACGGGAACCAGACACTGGTCTCTCGACCATTTCCATTGGCACAGTTAAAAACTCTCAACGGGCTGGGCAGTTGATCTGGTCAGACAAGTTGCGGGAATTGAAGCCTTCATTCCGGCAATATGATTTGGTGATTTTCAACTTGCCACCACTGTTTGCATCAACGGACGTGGGCGCAGCGTCGAAGTACCTTGATTCAATCATTTTCGTCGCAGAATGGGCAAAGACATCACAAACGGATCTGGCGACCGCGCTTGCACTTAACCCTTCAATTCATAAGAAAATCATTGGCTCTGTGTTGATAAATGCCAAAGAGAACCCATTGATCTTTTTGTTTTCTCCGGTCGCAAACTTCTTACGGAAACAAAGGACTTTTCTATCCGGTACCGCCAAGTGACAGTGCAATCGACGCATTCCCCTATGCCGGACAACGGTGCCATCGGTTACATCCTAAACACATATCCAGTTCCGAGTGCGACATTCATCCGGCGGGAAATTCACGCACTTGAAAATCTCGGGTTCAAGGTTACGCCGTTTGCCTGCCGGCGTTTTGCCGGTGATCTTGTAGATCCAAAGGATCGGAGCGAGGCAGCACGAACTGAATATTTGCTTGATGGAAAACTTGCGGACCTACTTTTTGCGTCCATTCGAGAGATGTTTACAAACATTACCGGCGTTTGGCGCACCCTGCCGATTTGGAAACAGCTGCACTCGAACGCCGGCGGTGGTTTCGTCCGGCACGTAGCTTACTTGATGCAAGCCGCGAGCCTCCGCCAAAAGGCGAGCCGTGCCGGAATCCGGCATCTTCATGCACATTTCGGAACCAACGCCACTGCCATTGCGATGCTGGCGCATTCCCTGGGAGGACCAAACTACAGCTTCACAGCACATGGCCCGAATGAGTTTGAAAATCCGGAGGCTCAGAGTTTTGCGCTGAAGATCCAGAATGCGGCCTTCGTATTGGCTATTTCGGATTATTGCAAAAACTTGCTCTCCAGCTTCACCCAAAAAGCTGAAGACAATGAGAAAATTCATATTGCGCGCTGCGGGATAAAACTGGATGACTATACTCCGCAGCCCCCCGTCAGCGCCACAAACAACACCTTTGTCTGTGTTGGACGGCTGTGTCCGGAGAAGGGTCAAGTCCATATTCCGTCTGCCGTTTCAGCTTTGAAAGCGGATTATCCCGATATCAAAGTCATCCTGGTTGGCGACGGAGAGAGCCGCGCTGATGTGGAAGCTGCGATCAAAGAACATGCGGTCGAGGACCATGTAGTCTTGCACGGGTGGGGCTCAAACTCGGAAGTCCAGGACTTCATAAAGTCGTCACGAGCCCTTGTTCTCCCCAGCTATGCGGAAGGCCTTCCGATCGTCTTGATGGAAGCTTTGGCCCTGACCCGGCCCGTTATTACGACAACCATTGCCGGCATACCGGAACTGGTAAATACCTCATGCGGGTGGCTGATCGAACCAGGCGATGAACACGCGTTGGCGGAAGCCTTTCGCTCTGCCCTGTCAGCCGATCCCAAAACACTCCAGGCGATGGGTGAAACAGGGCGCCAGCGCGTCACCGCCATGCATGATATCAGCGCGCTGGCGGAAACATTGGCAGCAAAATTGAACCCAGCTTGCGACGGGCGCGCGCTTCGCTAAGACCCTGTTCCAATTCGGGTGTAACGCGTAAGCTGAACAATCCGGAATTGACCCGGCTAAATTTGTATGTGTAAATTTTGGGCAAGTACTAGTAATCAGTAGCCCAATTCTAATTTATGCGCCGAACTCACGCCTTCTTCTTACTTTCATTTTTGCTAGCTGCATTGGCAATAAATTTAAATCCAGAGCGTCTTTCCGCGATAGGGATTATGGATACATCTCTGGCGTCGGAAAACGATCTAACCCGTAACACTGCACTGGCAACGGTCGCTGTTGCTCGAAGTGCCTTGGGATTCGCCGCGGCTCTCTTTCTACTGCTTGCCATAGCTGCACCGCGCATTGAAGCGTCGTCCTGGTTTAAACGCAGACTGTCCGAAGGGTCAGCTTTTCCGCGCAACTACGAAATCAGCCAATGCCACTTGTTCAACACATCTCTCGTTATCGCTGGAACGGCCATTGCTTTGGCGGTGACCTATCTTGCGGCGGCCGAAGCTGTTTTTGATCAAGAGACGCTAGATTGGATAAACTACGAAGACGGCTTCCTTGAGTGGTTATCAGCAGCAATTTTGGTCGGCAGTTCCATTCTCGCACTTGTTTTCGCTAGTTAAATGCCTACGAAATCTTTGAAATGGATGCATTTCTTTCTCGCATTTTTGTTCTTTGTTATGTTCGGAGAGGAAATAAGTTGGGGCCAAAGGCAAATCGGCTTCCAAACTCCAGAACAGCTTGGATCAATAAATGTGCAGAACGAAGTAAATTTACACAACTCCTTTGGGTACCTGTTTGATCATTTATTTATATTATGTTTTTTTATCTGGGGCTGCGTTGTTCCTGCGCTGTATTGGATAGACCCGATTTGGCGATGGTTTCAAAGCCGCCTGGGTCTACCATTCCCGAGCCTCGGGCTGGCATTAGCGATGTTTGTCGTCTCCCTGTTTCAACCCGAGTTGACCGACCGCTTTATTGGCGATGTTCCAGGTTTGCGGGTCGCCGAGTTGAGAGAAACACTCTCCGCACTGTGCTTTTTGCTTTTGATGTGGGAGTCACGAACTTTAACGGCAGCCACGGGTGACAAGCGACATACTGCGTTCCACCAGGATCAGACAAGCTGATCTGATAAGTTTGCAATACGTTTCACGGCAGAAACACTAGACCCTGCCAGCTACTTCCGTACATCAACTGAGACCTCAGCGATATTTCTTGTATTCAATCAACTTGGTTCTACGCCTTAGGAGCCTGTTCCAATAGTATTTCAGGATGCCCTGAAACTCAGCAAATTTTCCGATCAGTTCATAAAACCCAATAGCCGCAGGACGGCCCGCCCGAAATGACCGGATCATCAGCCGAACAAGCTGCAACGGATAGAGCAAGAACAACAGTAAGAACGCCGGATGGATCAACCCGGCGACAAGTGTAAAACATGGCAACGCGCCTCCCCAAAGAACCGCCCGGAAAACGTTGCGTTGCCAGATCCTCTTCGGCGAGTTCCGGTGCCGCCAAGAAACGTCAGCGAATGCATGCCCTGCCCGAACCGAGCGTTTCCACCATTGGGAAAAACGCTGTAAGTCGGCATCGTGGAGGGTCATCTGGGCATCAAGCCGCCAGATCCTCCAGCCCTTCTCCCGCAACCGCAGGCACATCTCCGGTTCTTCACCCGCGATCAAGTCATCACGGTATCCGCCAGCTTCGTCGAAAGCCGCCCTGCGGACCAGGCAGTCCCCACCGCACTCCTGCCGCTCCCCAATCGGAGTATTCCATTCTAAGTCGCACATAGCGTTGTAGATGGTGGCGTCTGGAAATTGTTCCCGCCGACGACCAAAAGCAACTGCGACATCGGGGTGATTTTCCAAATAGTCCAAACCGGCTTTGAACCAACCGCCATCCAATTGGCAGTCACCATCCATAAACTGAATGAAAACGGTATCCGGGAACTGTTGAACAAGCCTGCGATAGCCTGCATTCCTGGCACGGGCTGCCGTGAACGGGCGGTCTGCTGGCAGAGTCTCCACTTGAAAACCCGCGTCCTTAGCCCAGCTGACGCTATTGTCTGTCGATCCGGAATCGACATACACGACCCGATCAGCCCTCCCCTGAAGTGATCTTATGCAGTTCTGGAACCGCTCCCCTTCGTTGCGGCCAATGATCACGATCCCAATGGTCATCTGCGCTGGCCCATCTCCATTACACTCCGCCAACGGTAAGGAGCGGTAAAACGGTGTCGAGCGAGGTGCCATAACCCGCCGCACTCCTACCCCACATCAAACCTGCCGTCGCCGCGACAGCAATCGCAGTCATCGCCAGATCATGCAAAAGAAAGGATGTCTTTTCCCGAACAGACCCAATTGCAAGCGGAAAATACCGAACGACCTCACCAACCGCCAAGCCGATCAATGCCCCAGGAAGTCCCATCCATTGATAACCAATGGGAAGCAAAAGAAGAATTCCAGCAAGCTTCAAAGCGTTTGCCACAACACCGTAGACCGGCTTGCTGAGGCCCAAGAGCGTATACTCTGAAAAAGCGGACAGAATTGCACCCCAGGTTCCGATGAGCAGCATGGCCAGGATCCAGCCTGCATCGGAATAGCGCGGATCGTATATGATCCACACCGCCACATCGGAAAAGGCGATGCCACAAGCAACCCCGAGGGCCGCGAGCGTCAATAGTTTTGTTCTGAGTGCCAAAAGGCCTGTTCTTATCTCGGTACGGGTAGCAGAATGCTGCGAGGAGACCATGGGGAAGATAAGCGAATACCCCAGCCTTCCGGCCAAAAATGCCGGTAGGTCTGCAATTGTTCGGGCGATGGCATAGATGCCGACAGTCGCCAAAGGAATGGTCTTAGCCAAATACAGTTTGTCGAAGTTCATGCAAAGAAATGACAACAGGGACGATAAAAACATCCATTTCCCGAAGGAAAAGATTTCGCGCACATGCACCCGGTTCCATTCAAACCAGTTTCGCGCTCTCGGTAAGAGATAGCTGAGCCCGACCCGAAACACAGCCGCGAAAAGGCCCGAAATCAGGATCGACCAGATTGTCGGGCTCATATAGGCGAAAAAGATGATCAAAACCGCTGTCACAAAATCACATGACAGCTCGAACATATTCGCACGTCCAAACTGCAAATTCCGCTGCAGATAAAAGATAGACGTCGAAGACAGACCAAGAAGAATGATCGTTACCGCACTCAGCTGAATAGCTGTTGCCGGTATTTCATATAGATTTGCCAACGGGTAGGCCGCGATCGACAGTATCGAACACAGGATGAGCGACCTGACAAATTGCAATGTCCAGGCAGAGTTTTGGAAAGACTGATCATCGGCATTCCGGCTGCGGACGACATTCTGTGCAATGCCCACATCGGTCAGCAGTTCGATGCCCGATCTGAACGTTGAAAGCACCATTGCGATGCCGAAGATTTCCGGCGTGATTAGGCGCGACAACATCACATTGGAGACGAAACGTATTCCTGTCGTTCCACCAAAAGAAGCGATTGTCCAAATCGCACCGGTCATCGCTTTTTTTTGCGTAATCGCCACTTGGGCCAAGCCCCTCGAAAAACGGTTGAGATCGCCTCATAGATCGAACGAGAAACTACGTCACACATACGCATGCAATTTCACACTCGTTACTTCATGGAACTGTGCTTTACGGTCTAGAACCGAGGTAGCAAGTTATTAAGAATTCAATCGCGATCTGATTGAAGATGGATCGAAGACTGTATATCTTTCAGCAGGTTAAAAAATTGATCTTTTTTGATCAAAAAGCAGACCCGCCTGCAGTTTGTTAATCTCGATCACATATACGCAACATATTGAAATTCCTGAGATTTCATGATCGCAGGATTCAACCGACATCCGACGAGCCATATGCAGAACCGTTCTGAGCAAAAACCTGAGGATTTGCTGACCGCAGCATCTGCCTCGCCGTTCTCCAAACTCCAGTTCATGGGATTGGAATTCAATGTCGGCGAGCCGGCCGACTGGTTGTCGCTCATCTTGAATTCGAAGCCTCAAACGTTCGAATATTTCGTCACTCCAAACGTCTATCATGTCATCCTTCTGGAACGCGATGACGAGGTGGCATCGGCTTATGAAGACGCGTTCTGGAAGGTCTGCGACAGCAAGATCTTGAGCCGTCTGGCGAATTCCCGGAAAATGAATCTCAGGGTTTATCCTGGTGCCGACATCGTGCAGGACCTTCTGGCGGATCCCAAAGCTCGAGATTTGCGTTTCGCCGTTGTCGGCCCCGATCTCTCCCAGATAGAGATGCTGCGCAACAGGTATCCGGGGGTGGATTTGCACTACATCCCGTCTGGCTTCATGGACCGAGGCGCACAGGATTGGGAGAAAGCTCTGACAGCTACTGAGGCCAGCGATGCGGACATTTTCCTGATTTGCCTGTCTTTTCCAAAGCAAGAGTTTTTTGCCCAGGATCTGAAACGCCGAGGCAGCGCCGCAGGTATCGGTCTGTGTGTCGGTGCGAGTATTGATTTTTTGACTGGCCGGCAAAAGCGAGCACCGGAATGGGTTCGCACCTGCGGAATGGAGTGGGCTTTCCGTTTGTTGGCAAACCCGAAACGGATGTGGCGGCGCTATCTTTGGGATGGCCCCAAAATCATTTGGATGTTTTTGAAATGGCGTCGCAAATCCGCCAGTAAGATGAAGTAGTTTAGTTAGGTTAACACCAAGCAAAAACAGTGTTTTAGCAGGATTTCAGCTACGTGACTAAGTGTCCGCCCCAGGAGTTACAATTGAAGAAACCTCGTGTTCTGATCCTTGCTGATGATTGTAATCCGGAATGGCCATCGCTTCCGGTGGTTGGGTACAAGTATGCACTTTCCTTGGCAAAATTCTGTGATGTGACCATCGCCACCCACGTCCGAAACAGGGAAAACATCGAAAAGGATCCGCGCTCAAAAGACGCCGACTTCCGCTATGTCGATAATGAATACGTGGCGAAGCCGATCCATCGTTTCTCGACATGGATCAGAGGCGGCGGAAAGGTGGCGTGGTCTTTGGCCATGATATTCCAGTATCCCACGTATCTCGCCTTTGAATGGGAGGTTTGGAGAGCCTTCAAGGACGAGCTGCGATCCGGCGAATTTGATTTGGTGCACCGGGTCACACCCATGTCGCCCACAATGCCCAGCTATATCGCGGGCAAATCGCCGGTTCCATTTGTCATCGGTCCCTTGAATGGCAATTTGGACTGGCCAAAGGAGTTTCGCTCCGAGCAGACACGGGAAAAAGAACGGGCGCGGGCACTCAGGGACTTCTACAAATACCTACCCTATTCTTCTGCAACGTACAGAAATGCCGCACTGATCCTGGCTGCTTTTGATCATACCGCAAGGGATTTGCCGGAAGGCGCGGCCTCGAAGGTCGTGAGCTTTCCTGAAGTCGGCTTCGACCCTGAATGGTTTGATGCAACGGACCGGACGCCTGCATTTTCCGGAGAAGGACCGTACAACTTCGCATTCATCGGGCGGCTGGTACCCTACAAAGTTCCGGAGCTGGCCGTTCGGGCCTTTTGTGAAAGCGACATCCTGGCAGAGCACAAACTTCATATCGTCGGCGACGGCCCCGAAAGGGAACGGCTTGAAGCGATCGTCGAGCAAACAGGGCGGAGCGATAGCGTCATTTTTCACGGCTGGATAGAGCAGAAGGACGTTGGTCGGTTCTTCCGATCCGTAGACGGGTTCGTTTTTCCTTCAATCCGCGAACTTGGCGCGGGCGTGGTGGTCGAAGCGATGGCGTCAGGCTGTGTGAATTTCGTCACCAACTATGGCGCGCCGGGTGACCTCGTATCTGAGGATCGCGGCTTTCGAATCGAACTGAACAACCTAAATGCGATGGTCGCAGGCTATCAGCACGCCATGGAAGAGGCTGTTGCCAAACCAGTCGACCAGCTTTCAAAGGCCAATTCTGCCGTAGAGTACGCTACAGACTGCTTTACCTGGGATCGCAAGGCCGCGCTGACTGTCCCGTATTACGAAGACCTGATCGCCGGCCGGCCAATTACAGACCGCCGGGATTACTCCTGATCTGCGACAGAACCGGTTTTCATTAGCACCACCTGAACCAGCATCACTCAGCCGCAATCCCGGCCTTGTCAGAGCCAATTGCCGCCGCGGTCCTTGCTTCCAAGGATTTTCTCATTCTACTGGCAAGCACCTGAATATTCGGATTGAGAACCATGGAATCGTGATCCCCAGGCACCTCGACAATCGACAGTTCTGAAACAAACGGCGACCAGCCGTTGTCTTCGCGAAGAATGTTCAGACCATCCTGAAGATGGCGGCCGCCGGAAATCTTATAGAGAACCTCAGCTTTTGGCCGGTACAGGACAACCGGCCCGTTATACGGCCGAACTCCGTATTCATCATGCGCCCGCATGAAAGCCACACGTATACGTTCGTTGTTAAAACTTTCTGCGGTTGCTTGATCCCCAGCCGAATTTTGTTGAGCTTCTGTTCGAGCGCGCCACTCTCTCCGGTTACGCAGCCAAACACTGAAAAACTTGGTTTTATTCGTTTGAAGATCCTGCAACTTGATCATCACGCGATCGACGAGCGACAGGTGAACCTGTTCAGGTACAGGCGTGTCCAGCAGAATGACTTCGGCAACTTCTTCACCTTGCGCCACAAGCTGTTGCGCCATTTCATAAGCAACGATCCCACCGCCCGAGAAGCCGCCGAGGATGTACGGGCCATGTGGTTGGACCTGGCGGATTTCGGCGAGGTAATCCCGCGCCATCTCTTCGAAGGTTTCGTGGGGCTCTTGATTTCCGAAAAGGCCACGGGCTTGTAACCCGTACACCGGCCGGTCGCGCCCTACGAGCAGGGCGAGCTGGCGTAGGTTCAAGATATTCCCGAACATGCCAGCACAGATGAACAAGGGCGTCGCCCCCGTTCCTGGTCCCTTGCTCATCGAGACCAGATGCACCGTTTCATCGGCTTTTGCAGTTTGTTCGGGTTTCGCCTCCGCAGAGACATTTCCTTCACTTACGACACCATGCGACGCCAGCAACTCGGCGCATTCGGCAATTGTCGGAGCGTCGAACAGGACGGACATGGGCAGATCGACGCCGTAAGTCTGGCGGATCATCCGGAACAGGCGGACCGCGATGAGTGAATGCCCACCAATTTCAAAGAAATCATCGTGAACACCGATCTTCTCAATTCCGAGCAGCTCGGACCAGAATTCGGCCAGCTTGATCTCAAGCGGGTTGCGCGGTGCCTCGTAGGCACTGTCAAGGTCCGGACGCTCAAAGAGCTGCCCGTCCTGGGCATCTCGTGACGCCGCCTCAGCCTCGGCATTACTTATGAGCAGATCCAAAGGCATGGTCGAGATGATCGGCTGTGTTTCGCCGGTCGCCAAAGCCCTTTGCAGGGTCTCATATCCTTGCTCGGGTGGAATGCCCTGCTTGACCTGCGCTGCCAGTTTGTAGAGCGCAGCAGCATCCTGGCTTGCCCCGGTTTTCACATCCTTTGCAAACCCTGTGTCATTTGACAGGCGTTTTACCGTCAAACGATCAGCTTCAAGGACCACCGTTCCATCCGGCCGCATGACGGAAATGTCAAAACTGCCAAAACCATCGCCGTAAGCATTCTCATCGACAAATCGGACATGAGCGATCACATCGGATGTCAGCGGTTCATAAAGGCGTACGGCGGAGTAGGAGACGGGCGCCCAAAGAACGCCTGAACTCTTGAAATCTTCAATAAGTTCCATGGCACAGCCGGTCGCAATATCGAGAAGACCGGGGTGGGCAAGAGTTGTTTCCGTGTAATCTGCCTCGAAGCCAGCCGGGGACGTTAGGCGTGCCAGCGCTTCACCGCGCCCAAGCGACAGATTGCGCAACACATCCCATCGCGGTCCGAACTTGATGTGCTGCGCCTGAGCCGAGGGCATCGTTTCATTGTCCGGTGCTGTGCGCACATCGGTCCAGCGTGCCTGAGTTTGAAGGTCTTCAATTTGCACAGGCAGTGGGATCGATTTGAGCGGACAAACCAGAGCTTCGGCGAAAACCTCCATCTCGGCGGACGGATCTTCAGTTTCTGTTGCCGCGACAATGGCCTTCAAAGTGCCATTTCCCTGGGCCTCGAACCGGACACGCACGTTGCGGGGTTGATCGTCATCCAGACCGAGCGGCTGAAAGAACACAAGATCGCGGATATCCGGGCGCTGGTCCAAATCAAGTTCCGAATAGGCTTGCGCGATCAGCTCGATGTACCCGGTGCCCGGAAGAATTGCATCGCCTGAAACGAGCCTGTGCTCATCCCACATCCAGTGCTTTTGCGTGCTGGCCGTGAATTCCAGCCAGCGTGTGTTGGAAGCATCAGTAATCCAGCGTTCGAACAGGGGGCCATTCGCCGCACCAACGGGTTTTGCCGTCTCTGAACCAGCCGCCTCACCCGAAACCGCGCGCGCGGCCAGACCAATATCGCTCCAGATGCCCCAGTGAACCGCGACCGTCCTGCGGCCACTGTCCCCGCTCTTTCTCTCGGCATAGGCATTCAGAAAGGCATTAGCAGCCACATAATCCACCTGGCCAATGGGCGCAGTGTCCGTGCTGGTTGACGAAAACAGCACCATCAGATCCAACGGCTCGTCGGCAAACGCCATGTCCAGAACGCGCGTGCCCTGAACCTTGGGCGCCAGAACCTGCTGTGTATTTTCAAGGGTCTTCAGTTGCACGAGATCATCATCGACAATGCCGGCCGTATGAAGCACACCGTTGATTGGCCCAAACCGGGCCTTTGCTGCGGCAACAGCAGCGCCAATCTCTTCCGGGTTGGTGACATCAGCCGGAACGTAAAGCAACTTCGCGCCCAGCGCCTCCAGTTCTGCCAGGCGGGACAGTGCCTGGACACCCGGATCCTCACCGGAATGCGTCCGCAGATAGGTCTCCCTATCCTGTTTCTCCGGCAGGTTGCGGCGTCCGACCAAAACGATGTTGGCATCACGGTCTTCAACAAGGGCCTTTGCGAAAATCATCGCCAGATCGCCAAGACCACCGGTAATGAGATAAGTGCCGCCTTTTTGGAACTGCCCTTCGAATTGCCCGTCTTCCAAGGGCAAACGCTCATGGATACGCTGCCACCTGCGGCTTCCCCTATGGGCCACAATCTCACTGGACGCATTTGCGAAAAGCTCGTCCCACAGATCGTCGAGCGCTACTTCGTGCTGCTGGTTGTTCGTAGCCGCTGAGATTTCCAAGTCAATCAAGCGAACCGAGAGGCCGGAAAGCTCTTTTGGCAAGACCTGAACCGGACCGAGCACTGTCGATTTGGACGGATACACGACAGGCTCGTCCCCAACGCGCATCATTCCGTTTGTCAAAACGGTAAGGTGCGCCTCTTCGAGGGCGGATTGCTCATCAAGCGCCTGGGCGAGGTAAAGCAGACTGTAAAAGCCGTCTTCCTGCATTCGTTCAAAGAAGTTGGAACCGGGCCGGTGGCTTTCGTCCTGGGTCAACAGGCAGCCGTGCACGATGTTGCCGGGAAAGGGGCCGTCCTCGAGGATCCCGGTTACCAGGGCGTCATAGCCCGGTCTGCCTTCCTCACTGCACAGGATGTAAGTGTGCGGGTCAACCTTGGCGAACACATCGCCGCGCTGCACGGTGGTCACCTGATGCCCTGCGCTCTTTAACCTGCCGGCAAGCTGTTCTCCGGTGCCGGTATCATCGAGAAAAACCAGCCAGGACCGAGGCTCCTTGTCCGCGCCTGTGACATAATCTGGAACCGACCGTTTCCAGGCCGGACGGTACCCCCAGTCCCGCATGTCCTTTTGGCGCAAGAGAGGAATATCCGAACCCGCCTGACCGTCCTGCGCAACATTGCGTTCGACAAAATAATGCTGCCGCTGAAACGCATAAGGTGGCAGCGAAACGCGTTTGGGGCCAAAGTCCCGCCAGCAACGCGCAACATCCGCATTCAAGCCTGCGGCCCAGCATCGTCCGATGGCAGTCAGGAAAGACAAACGGTCATCTGCATCATCGTCGGCATGCGGCAGCGTATTGAAGACCTGATTGGCGGTCACATCCGCTTGCAGCTTAGCCAGCGAGGACAGGGTCTTTCCCGGACCAACCTCGATATAAACCCGGTTCGGATCTGCACTCAGGCGGGTCATGCCGGCGCCGAACTGAACAGTCGAGCGCAGATGCCGGGCCCAATAAGATGGATCACGGGCCTCCGCATCAGTGAGCCAGTCTCCGGTGAGATTGGACATGATCGGGATCTGCGGCCGATTGAGTGCAATGCTGCGCAAGTACTGTTCAAACTCGGGCAGGATCCGCTCAAGCATCCGCGAATGAGCCGCTATATCGATGGCGATCCGGGTTGCATCGATGTCTTTTTCAAGAAGCGCCTTCCGGAAGTCTTCCAGGTCCTCGTCTCGCCCGGAAACAACGCAAAGCTCTGGCGCGTTGACGGAAGCCATATCGAGAGATTCCGGCATCAGCGCCCGGACTTCGCTCTCACTCAATGGGATACTGAGCATTCCGCCCGGGTCGACTGTGTCAAAGAGCTTGCCGCGGAGATGAACGAGGCCAACAGCGTCGCGATAACTGAGGACCCCAGAGATACAGGCAGCTGTATTCTCGCCCATGGAATGGCCGATCAATGCCGTCGGCTGAACGCCCCAACTCATCCACAAACGGGCCAGCGAAACTTCCAGGATCAAGATGGCCGGCAATTGCAGGGACGGCGTCAGGAACCCCTCGGCCGCCTGCCCAAGATCGGAGCCCTCCGGCGGGAACCAAAGCTCCCGGATCCGGGCGGCCGTCTCATTGGGAAGGAAAGCCAATCCTTCATCGACAGTCTGGCGGAAAGAACTGTCTTCCTGATAGAGCTGCTGGGCCATGCCGGGATGTTGCGCCCCGCCGCCCGGAAAGAGGAACGTTGCGGTGCCGGGATGATCCCCTGCCTGATGATGGGCAAGCCTCTTGTGCTGTTCACCGCGCAAGACGGAAATCGCATCGGCGCGCCCCCGCACCGCTGCGATCTGACGGTGTTCGAACGGCTTCCGGCCATTGAAAAGCGTTTCGGCCATGCTGGCCAAAGACAATGCCGGATCATTTTCCAGGGCATCCGCAAGACGGGCGGCAGTGACCGCTAGCCCCTTTTTTGCCTTGGCCGACAAGAGAATAAGTTGGGGTTCATCGTCAAACTGCCCACTGTCATCGGCGATCATCGGCGCCTTTTCCAGAATGACGTGGGCGTTTGTTCCACCAACACCAAGGGAGTTGACCGCGGCCCGCTGAGGACCGGCGCTCACCGGCCAGGGGGTCAGACTATCATTGACGACAAACGGGCTGTTCGCAAAATCAATCGATGGATTGGGTTTCTCGTATCCAAGGCTTGGCGGTATTTCGCCATTCTTCAGCGCCAATGAGGTCTTTATCAGACTGACAACACCGGCAGCCGTGTCCAAATGGCCAATGTTGGATTTCACGGATCCGACACGGCAATAGCCGGTTTGGCTGGTGCTTTGACGAAACGCCTGGGTCAGGGCTTCGATTTCAATCGGATCGCCGAGGTAGGTGCCTGTTCCGTGGCATTCAACATATTGAATGGTGTCGGCTTCGATCCCGCCAAGCGCCTGCGCCTCGATGATCGCTTCCGCCTGTCCGGTAACGCTCGGTGCAAGGTAGCCTGCCTTGCTGTGACCATCGTTGTTGATGGCAGATGCCTTGATCACAGCATGGATGTTGTCGCCATCGGCAATCGCATCGTCGAGACGTCGCAGGACGACAACCCCAACGCCACTGCCAAAGATCGTGCCTGCAGCCCTATGGTCGAAAGGTCGGCAATGTCCGTCCGGCGAGAGAATTTCGCCATCCTGAAAGACATACCCGCGGCGATGCGGCAGATCGATGGTCACACCGCCGGCCAGAGCCATATCGGTTTCGCCGTTCAACAGGCTTTGACAAGCGTAGTGGACCGCAACAAGCGAGGTTGAGCAGGCCGTCTGGACGTTGACACTCGGGCCTTTGAGATCGAAAGCGTAAGAGGCGCGGGTCGCCAAAAAGTCCTTGTCGTTACCGGTATGGCGAAGCAGGAACATGCCCACCTGATCCATCAGCTGCCGATCACTGCAGACGTTGAAATAGAAATAGCTGCCCATGCCACAGCCGGCATAAACACCAACAGGACCTTCGATGGTTTCCGGCGGACGCCCGGCATCTTCGATCGCTTCCCAGGCACACTCGAGAAAGTGCCGGTGTTGCGGATCCATGATCGCGGCTTCTTTAGGGCTCAATCCGAAAAACTCCGGATCGAACAGCTCCATATCTGGAATATCCGCCGTCCGGGGAATGTAATTCGGCTGTGCGGCCTTCACCGGATCTTCGCCAGATGCTTCGAGTTCCGCGTCGCTCAGCGTGCGCACCGATTCAGCACCGTTTCTGAGATTATCCCAGAATTCGCCTGTGTTCCGTGCGCCTGGAACACGAAGAGCCATCCCGACGATTGCAACATCGTTCAGGCCGGCATCGGTTGATCCTATTGTCATTTCAAATTTCCGGAAACGGGACTTCGCCTCAAATTTTTAAGCGGACCATACCTGTAAATATTTAGCATAGTGTTAGGCCGATTGAGAGAGGCAACCGAAAAGCTGTTTTCACATGAACCGAGCTTGATCACGAAAATAAGCGTAAACTCCGGGATCAAATCTTAACAAATATTAATAAATGAACTTTCTCACGCGTGTATTATGGAAATTCGGACAAACATCCGTAAATTCTCGGATAAATTAACGGGTTCTTCGAGGGTATATGCAAACTAGTCTGCGTGCTCTTTTTACAAAGAATTTGCTACTGCCCAGTTATGCGTCATCCAAGGGAACCTAAATGCTCGATTGTCTCCTGATAGGTGATGAATCCCTTCTCATTCAGTGTGGTGAACACCTGAAAGAACGTGGTCACCGCATCGTTGCGGTCATATCCTCCAACCCGGCAATTCGGAATTGGGCGTCGTCGCACAGCATTCCAGCGGCCGAGTGGGGCAACTCTCTTGAGGAAACCACAGCAGACTATCACTTTGACTGGCTGTTTAGCATTGCCAATCTGAGGATGCTTCCCGATACCGTTTGGCAACGGGCGCGATCCGGTGCGGTGAATTTTCACGACGGACCCTTGCCTCAATATGCAGGCCTCAATGCGCCAGCCTGGGCCATCCTCGATGGTGAACTGCGCTTCGGCGTCACCTGGCATGAGATAGTGTCGGGTGCGGACAAGGGCCGGATCTACACGCAAGCTGACTTTGACATCAGCCTCGACGAGACCAGCCTCACCTTGAATGCCAAATGCTTTGAGGCCGGTTACGCAAGTTTTGTCGATCTCATTGCCAAAATAGACGGCAATACGCTCACCGGAGTAGCGCAGGATTTTTCAAAACGCAGCTACTTCGGAAAAAACAAGCGCCCGACGCTTTCCGGAACACTCGACCTATCCCGGACATCAGAGGAGCTGTCGCGGCTTTTCCGGGCCCTTAGCTTCGGAGAGGGGTACGCGAACCCGCTGGTCGCGCCAAAACTGCGAACCAATCGCGGTCTTTTCAAGATTACAAAGCTCGATTTAGCGCCCCCCGCCACTACAAATGGGCCCGCAGGCACTGTTCTGCAGACTGGTTCAGACGGCGTGCTTGTAGCCACCGGCGACCAACCGATTTTGCTTGACGGTCTTGCGATTGGCTCGCACGCAAATCTGGCACAGTCCGTAACGCTCAATGAGCAATTGCCTCTTTATTCTGATGAAGAAGCGGCTGGCCTTGATGCCGCAGTCTTCGATGCCGTCCGTCATGAAGACGCAGACGTTGCCACGATCAAAACGCTCGAGATACCGAGCCTTTTCGGGATCAAGGACGATGTTGAAAGGAGGGCTGCGCCAGAAGTCTTGCCGTTGTCCCTTCCCTCCTCAATGGCACCGCAGGACACGATTGTGGCAATCGCGCTGTTTATCGGGAGGTTCTCGGGACAGGAGAATTTTGGTCTCGCTTATCTCGGACCTAAGAGCGCGGCAGTCGCGGACCAGTTTCCTGGCCATTTTTCGGAAAGCCTTCCATTTCCAATCAATATCGATTGGCAGCGACCCTTAAGCGCCCTTTGTGACGACACCAATGCCAAGCTGGTGCAATTGCGGGACAGGACTGCTCCCCTATCCGATCTGATTTCCCGGGTGCCCGGGATGGCGCGGCCAGCATATACAATCGGGATTGTTGAAACCGAAGCAGCGAATACGCGGCCGGAGCTTCTGGCCAACTGTGCGCTGACATTTAACGTTTCTGCACAGGGCGAGGCTGCGCTGATCTTGGATCCTTCGCGGGTCTCCACCGATACAGCAAAACAATATGCCAAGCGCATTGAAATCGTTGCCGCAGCTCTTTCCGACAAGGCGCAAGTGGCCGCAGATGTCGCCATGATGACCGCAGACGAGCGCGACCTTGTGCTCAATCGCTGGAACGCATCTAGCACGGATGCCAATCTTGAGATCTGCGTTCATCAGATGATCGAACGTCAGGCGGCGGCAACGCCGGATGCTCCGGCAGTTGCCCTGCACGATCAGTCCATCAGCTACCGGGAGCTGAACGATCGCGCAAATCGCGTTGCCATGGAACTGCAAACGCTTGGCGCCGGACCGGACAAGCTTGTCGGATTGAACATACCCCGGTCCATCGAGATGGTCTGCGGCGCACTTGGTATTTTAAAATCGGGCGCTGCTTACGTTCCACTCGATCCCGACTTCCCAAAAAATCGCCTGACATACATGGTCGAAGACAGCGGTGCAGCGGTCATCCTGTCCAGCCGTGCACTTCCGGAGCCGCTTGCTGCGCCCGGAGTACAGACCGTGTTTATCGAGGATGTTCTGGCGCGCGTTGCCTCAGCAGAACAGCCGCAAAGCAGCGTACAATCAGACAATCTCGCTTATTTGATCTACACGTCAGGCTCGACCGGCCGGCCGAAGGGTGTGATGGTTGAGCATCGGAATGTCGTCAATTTCTTTGCCGGAATGGATGATTGCATTGAATTCGACCAGCAAGAACAACCGGCATGGCTTGCTGTCACAAGTCTTTCTTTCGACATCTCCGTTCTTGAACTCTTCTGGACCCTGACCCGCGGCTTCAAGGTCGTCATTCATTCCTCTGAAACGGCATCCTCCCAGGTCAGCAAAACACTTGACGCGCAAGGCTCAGGGAACACAGCAAGCGTCGATTTTGGGCTGTTTTTCTGGGGCTACAATGAAGGCGCCGGCCGCGACCTCTACAAGCTGCTTTTGGACGGCGCAAAATTTGCCGACGAAAACGGTTTCACATCGGTCTGGACGCCGGAGCGCCACTTCCATTCCTTCGGTGGTCTTTATCCCAATCCGTCCGTTTCAGGTGCGGCGGTTGCGGCCGTCACCAAGAACCTGTCCATCCGCGCCGGCAGCTGCGTGCTTCCCCTTCACCACCCGGCACGGGTTGCCGAGGAGTGGTCGGTGATCGACAACCTCAGCAACGGCCGGGTTGCCCTTGCCTTTGCATCCGGCTGGATGCCCGAAGACTTTGTGCTGCGCCCGGAAAACAGGCCGCCGAACAACAAGGCAGCCATGTACCGGGACATTGAGACCGTCCGGAAACTCTGGCGCGGCGACGCCGTGGACTTTGAAGCCGGCGACAAGACCGTCAGCGTCGTTACGCAGCCAAGACCCGTTCAAAAGGAGCTCCCGGTCTGGCTGACCACAGCTGGAAACCCGGAAACTTATCGGGATGCAGCCCGCAACGGGGCCAATGTTCTAACCCACCTTCTCGGGCAATCCATCGATGAACTGGCTGGCAAGATCAAGATCTATCGGGACACCCTGATTGAATGCGGCCGCAATCCGGATGACTACAAGGTCACCTTGATGCTGCACACGCTTCTCGGAGAGGACCGGGATGAGGTGATGGATCGCGCACGTGGTCCAATGAAGGAATATCTACGCAGTGCGGCAGCGTTGATCAAGCAATACGCCTGGGCGTTTCCGGCCTTCAAGAAGCCGGAAGGCGCCAGCAATCCGATGGATATCGACCTGCAGACGCTTTCAGAAGACGAGCTGGACGCGATCCTGGAGTTTGCGTTCCTGCGCTACTTTGAAGACAGCGGGCTGTTTGGAACGGTCTCCGATGCGCTCAAGCGTATCGAACAAATCAGTGCCATCGGTGTCAACGAGGTTGCCTGCCTGATCGATTTTGGCGTGCCTCAGGACATCGCTCTAGACCGTTTGAAGCCCTTGGCCGAGGTCATCCGGCGCGTAAACGCGGGCGAGGTTCAAATGCCCGCCGAGCAGACACCGCCCGCTGGGGCAGGCCTCGCCGCAGACATTGCCCGCCACAACGTCACGCATATGCAGTGCACGCCATCCATGGCGCGGATGTTCCTCACCCGCGAGGAAGACCGCGCGGCGTTTTCCAGCATCCGTCATCTTTACGTCGGCGGGGAACCGTTCCCGGGGTCGCTTCTGAAAGACATTCGGGCGTGCACTTCAGCCTCGGTCACCAACATGTATGGCCCGACCGAGACAACCATCTGGTCATCAACGGCAGAAGTGGGTGCTCCTGAGCAGACCATTCCGCTAGGAAGGCCGATTGCCAACACGCAGCTCTACGTGCTTGATGCCAGAAATCGGCCTGCAGCTCCTGGCCAACCCGGTGAACTGTTTATCGGCGGTGAAGGCGTAACCCGCGGATATTTCCAGCGCCCGGAACTGACTGAAGAACGTTTCCTGAAAAACCCGTTTGCCCTTGGCCGAATGTACCGTACCGGGGACCTCGTATGCAGGCTAGAAGATGGCAGCCTGCAGTTTCTTGGACGAACGGACCACCAGGTCAAAGTGCGGGGATACCGGATCGAACTTGGTGAAATTGAAGCCCGAATTGCCGCGCATCCCGGCGTGGTCGAGACCGTTGTGACTGCACGCGAAGACCGGGTTGATGATGTCCGGTTGGTCGCTTACGTCCGGACGCAGTCCGGATCGCTCGACGAAGACGTGTTACGCCCAGAGCTGCAAGGCACATTGCCGGAATACATGGTTCCCGCTCATTTTGTCGTGTTGGAGGCTTTCCCTCTCACACCAAATGCAAAGATTGATCGGAAGGCTCTGCCGGCGCCTGATGCAACGTTTCGCGAGACGGCCCAAAGCACTTTTGTCGCGCCAGAGAGCGACATGCAGAAAACCATCGCGGACGCGTATCAGCGCATTCTTGGTCTGGGTCAGGTGGGGCAGAACGACAACTTCTTCAACCTTGGCGGACATTCCCTGCTTGCGGTCCAGCTCCACCGGGACCTGAAAGCCAGTGTGGCTCCAAATCTGACAATCACCGACATCTTTCGTTTTCCGACCGTTGGCGGCCTTGCCGGACACCTGATGGACGGCGGACGCGCTGACGATCGTCTCGGAGAAGTTGCCAGCCGGGCGGCCAAGCGCCGCGCGGCGCTGAGTGCAAGACGGCAAGCGCTCTCCGGGAACCGGGGGTGATTGCACCGCAATGCTTTGGGCTCTCTTTCCGGACGGGGTTCAGATCGCCGCGGGTGATCCGCGCGGCGGAAAACCGACCGGATATGCGGATGAGGAAATCCATGTAGCCAACGCGGTTCCCTCACGCCGATCGGAGTTTTTTGCCGGACGAGCATGCGCCCGCAAAGCGATGCAGGACCTTGGCTTCCGGCCAACTGCTATCGGTATGAGTCCCGATCGTAGCCCGATCTGGCCCCGCGGTTTGACTGGCACCATCAGCCACTGCAAAACAGTGTGTCTGGCAGCGGTCGCCCGGCAGACGGATGATATCCTGTCGATCGGGCTCGATATTGAGCCCGATTCACCTCTCCACGAAGACATGTGGGATACCATTTGTACATCGAACGAACGTAAATGGCTTGCCCGGCTGCCTAGTAGCCAGAGGGCTCGTCAGGCGCTCCGAATGTTTACGGCCAAAGAAAGTGCTTACAAGGCGCAGTACCCGCTCACGCAGGAGTTTTTCGAGTTTGAAGATCTGGAGATCGCATTTGATGGCCATGATTTCTTCGCAGTGCTCCAGCGCAAAGTCCCAGGCTTTGCCAAGGGGACAAAATTTCGGGGACGCCAGGTGATTTACAACGGGCATGTCGTGTCAGCGGTTTGTGTCAACTCTGAACAATTCAAGAAAGGCGCTGTGTCATGAGCGGAAGCACAGACCAGCGCGGCGGACGCGTGCTTTTCGTCACAGCGGTGCGGTTGCGCAGAGGACCCAGGGGATTACAGCTGGATGATCAGACCTGCGCCGGGCTCGCCAGATGGGCCGAAAGTTTCGGCCATGTCACTTATATGGGAATTGAGCAGCCGGCCGATTTAGAAGACGATACCTCAGTCACTTGGATCGATATTGCCGACCTGGACTGCCGCGACCGGCTCACGGTCGTTGCTCTCCCGTTTGCCTATAAAATCGGACGATTTTTTAAAGACTATAAATCAACCCGGAAGATGCTTGGCGAAGAGATCGCCAAGGCAGATCACTTGTGTTTCACGCTCGGATACCTGTTTGGTGACTGGGCCGCCGTGACCGCTCTTGAAGCGATAAGGCAAAACCGGGACTATGCCGTTTGGTTTGACCGGGTCGAGCACGATGTCATTCGCAGAACGCTTCCCGCCATACCGCTCAAGCGGCGGATCAAGGAAGTTGCAACGCTGCCCGTGATGGTCCGGTACCATCACTATCTGATCCGGCACAGCAATCTGGGTTTGTTTCAGGGGCAAGATACGCTGAAGGCCTATGCGGACAATTCGACAAATCCGCATTGTGTTTATGACGTGCACACGCAGTCCAGCGACTTGATCAGTGCTGCAGCGCTAGAAGAAAAAGCCGCGCGCGCGCAATCCGGTGCGCCGCTGAAAGTCCTTTATGTGGGTCGCGCCACAGAGATGAAAGGACCGCTCGATTGGGTCGAGGCCATCGCGAAGTCGATCCAATCGGGCGTCCCGCTTCAAGCAAAGTGGATCGGCGACGGCCCTCTTCTGGCAGATATGAAGCAAAGGATTTCAGCGCTAGAGCTGGAAGACCAAATCGAATTGCCGGGGTTTTCATCTGATCGTGAGGCCATCCTCGCAGAAATGCGAGATGCCGATCTTTTCGTCTATTGCCATAAGACACAGGAGTCGCCCCGATGCCTGATTGAGGCGCTAGTCTCCGGGTGCCCGATCGTCGGTTATCAATCGTCTTATTCGGATGACCTTGTGAGCCAGAACGGCGGCGGCGGCGGTACGCCGCTGAATGATCCGGCTGCATTAAGTGCGACAATCCAAGATCTACATGAAAACCGAAGCAAGCTGGCGCAGCTGATCAAGGCAGCCGCAGCCGACGGATCACGGTTTGATGAACAAACCCTCTATGCCCACAGGGCAGACCTCATTCGAGAGTATGCTTAATGACACGCTTCCAGTTGGTCCTTGCTATCGCCTGCGGTCTATTTGTGATTGCGATTGCTGCCGTTGCGATCATGTTCCTCTCAAGAGGACAAGAGCTCACGACAACCGGCTTTCCATCCCTGCCTGAAGACGGTGAGACACCAGCCGTGCAAAAGATCTTCATTTCCGGTCACAGCCTGACCGATCGTCCTATGCCGGAAATGCTGGCGGCAATTGCCGAGAGTTCCGGACAACCGGTCACTTGGAACATGCAGCATATCGGCGGATCTTCGATCAAACAGCGCAGCCATGGACCGGACGGCCAGTCGCCCTGGTCCGGATACGGTGACGGCACGGATAAGGACGATGCCCCTATCAACGTCCGGGACGAGCTTTCGCCCAGTTCTGCAAATGTAACCGAGCCCTATGATGTACTCCTGATCACCGAACAACACCGTCTGCTCGATTCTCTTTTGTGGCAGGAAACCCCTAGGTTTCTCCGCGCCTACCAGGATGTGTTTCATGCTCACAATCCGAACGGGCAGAGTTATTTCTACGCGCCCTGGCTGGATGTTGCGAATCTTGAAGACCCATCCTCATGGATCGCTTATGAACGCGAGGCCTGGCCAATCTGGCAGTGCGCAATCGCAACCGTAAACGTAGGGCTCGCAAAGGAAGGCCGAGAAGACAGGATCATGCTGGTCCCGGCTTCGCTGGCATTGGTTGATCTGGTGGACCAGCTGGTCTCAGCACCAGGTGGATTGCCGGGTTTCAAGGACATGTCCGCGCAGGAAATCCTTGCCGCGTTGTTCAGTGACAGTGTCCACCTGACACCTTTGGGCAACTCGTTCATGGCTGCGGTTGTTTACCGCACACTTTCGGAAAATCCCATACCGCAGACAGAATTTGAAAACCTGCCCGGTGACCAGGCTGCAACCCTTCAGGACGTTGCCGATCGCTTCTTAACGGAATATCGCGCCCAGATGCCGACCTTCGGCAAGAACTGCAAGGAGAAGGTGCCGCCCTCGTTCAAGATCGCCTATCCGGCCTATACCGAAGAAATGTCGAGACAAGGTGGAACCGGTTTTTTAAGTGCCCGGCTCCAGCGTCTTAAAGAAACTCTGAGCTACTTCCGGAAGCTCTAGACCGAGCCTGTGCAAACCAGCAAACGTCAGTCCGCCACGACTTCCTGCCGCTGGGAGCCGAGGCCCTCGATCCCGAGCTCCACAACGTCACCGGCCTTCAGATAGCGCGGCGGCTTCATGCCCATGCCGACACCCGGAGGGGTCCCGGTGGAAATGATGTCGCCCGGATGCAGCGTCATGAACCGGCTGAGGTAGGAGACAAGATACGCCACGGAATAGACCATCGTCCGGGTCGACCCGTCCTGAAGCTTCTCGCCATTTACTGTCAGCCACATGTTCAAATCTTGCGGGTCAGCGACCTCGTCCCGTGTCACCAGCCACGGCCCGACCGGACCAAAACTGTCGCAGGACTTGCCCTTCGTCCATTGGCCTGACCGCTCAATCTGATAGCTTCGTTCCGAGATATCATTGGCCACCGTATACCCGGCCACATGGTCCATGGCATCTGCATCATTGACGTATTTCGCGGTCTTTCCGATCACGACAGCCAGTTCAGCTTCCCAGTCCGTCTTTTCGCTGCCGCGCGGCAATAGAGTGGGATCGTTTGGACCACAGATCGCACTCGTTGCCTTCATGAAGATGATCGGTTCCGGCGGCACATCCATACCGGCTTCTTCCGCGTGGTCTGCATAATTCAAACCGATACAGATGAACTTGCCTGTTCCGGCAACACAAGGACCAAGACGCGTTCCAGGCGTGACTTCCGGAAGCTTGTCTGCGTCAATGCCGCGGAGGGCCGAAAGACCGGCATCTGACAAAACCGCACCCGCGATATCCGGAACAATGCCCGTGAGATCGCGGATCTTGCCGTCCTTGTCCAGAAGACCGGGTTTTTCGGCGCCTGGGGCCCCATGCCGCAACAACTTCATTCCTGTATCTCCCGTTGCCCAACAGCCTTTTCGATATTGCCCAATTGATCGCATGTTCAAGCGCAGCCGAAAAGTACGGTAGTGCCAAAAAGGACCTGCATCCGGCACACAAAAAAGGCTCCAGGTTTCCCTGAAGCCTATTTGAGTTTAGGCACTTTAGGAACTCAAGCGCCAGGAACCTTCATGGCAGAAAAGTCGATCATGATGTTCTCCTGATAGGCTTTCCGCTCACAAAGCCGATCATAGTAGGCTCTCAGTTTCGGCAGATCCGCGCGATCGAAATCCAGCTCGTAGTACCGGTACAAAAGACCGCCAACCTGGTAATCGACGAGATTGAGTGCGTCACCGCCAAAAAATGGGCCCTTGATATTAGCCTCGAAGATAGCCATCGCCTGCTTCAGAGCCGCTTCTGCCTGAGCGACAGCAGCCCCGTTGCGATCTTCTGCAGTCACCCGGACCTTCTGGATAAAGATCGTTGGGATCAGCGGCACATAGATGTGCTGACGGGACATGTCGGCCCATTTTTCGATTTGCGCGGCTGCCATCGGGTCGCTCGGATGCCCGCCAAAGCGTCTCATCAAATAGCGCAGGACGGTGACGGCTTCCGAAATCGCCTGACCATCTTCTTCCATAACCGGCACAAGACCCAACGGGTTCATGCCCAAGAACTCTGGGGTGTCCGTGCCGCCAAACGGACCCCCGACATCAAGGCGTTCATAGTCGACACCCAGCTCGTCCAGGCACCAGATCACGGGCTGCACATTGGCCGAGGTCTTGCGGCCATGGATCTTGATCATTTTCAACTGTCTCCCAAACTGGAGGTCGATTTTTGTTGCGGCTGGATAATGCCCGGTCATGCGCGTTGAGCCAATGGCTTCAAAATTCGAATTGCAGCACAATTCGTCCTGCATGGCCGCCGCCGGAACCCACTTTGTCCCAGCGGCTACTGCAACTATCGTTTCGGGATGATGTTGTGCTCCGGACCAAACGGGAAGCCGGTGATGTTCTCCGCACCATCTTCCGTCACGATCAGGATGTCATGCTCACGATATCCACCCGCACCCGGTTCGCCTTCCGGAACCATGATCATTGGCTCCATGGAGACAACCATTCCGGGTTCCAGGACGGTATCGACGTCTTCCCGCAACTCAACCGAAGCCTCACGGCCATAGTAGTGGCTTAGCACCCCGAATGAATGGCCATAGCCAAAACTGCGATACTGCAGAAGATCGTGGCTGCGGTAGATGCCATTCAGCTCCGCCGCGATGTCACGACAGCGCGCACCCGGCTTGATGAGCTTCAGGCCTTCACGGTGGACGTGACAGTTCACTTCCCAAAGCTTCATATGGTCATCGGAAGCATGCTCGCAGAACAGTGTACGCTCCAACGCCGTGTAGTAGCCGAAAATCATAGGAAAGCAGTTCAGGCTCAAGATGTCGCCGGCTTCCACCACCTTGTTGGTCACCGGGTTATGTGCGCCATCCGTGTTGATGCCGGACTGGAACCAGGTCCACGTATCCATCAGCTCGACAAACGGGAAGGATTTTGCGATTTCGCGGATCATGGCATTGGTGGATGCAATCGCGACCTCATGCTCAGTTACGCCCGCTTGAACTGCATCGACGAGTGCCGCGCCGCCGACGTCGCAGATGCGGGCACCTTCGCGGATCAACACATGCTCTTCCGCGCTTTTGATGGTCCGCTGGGTCATGGCATCCGCTGCAATGTCGACCAGCTCGACCTCCGGCAAGGCTGCCTCAAGTTGCTTCAATAGATCCAGAGAGACGTGATCGAACTCGATGCCGACACGCTTTACAGAGGCATTGGGCAAGCCGAGCAACGACTGGATGGCGTAGAAATAGTTGTCCCGGCGCCAGTCTGTGTAAATCATGGTGTCACCGTGGGTTCGGCGCCATGGTTGGCCGCCGTCGATCCCGGCCGCAATCGTGGTTGCCTTGTCCTGAGTGACCACGAACCCGTATTTCCGGCCGAAGTAGCAATACAGGAAGCCCGAGTAATAGCAGATGTTGTGATACGAGGTGAACAGACAGGCGTCGATCCCCCGGTCTGCCATCAAGGTCCTGAGCTGAGCCTGCCGGCGGTCCATCTCCTGCGGCGAAAATGGCGAGAATGCCTTTTCGCCATTGTTCATTTCATAAATCCGGATCATGTCGTCGCTCATCGCGTCCTCCTGTGTGTCTTCACCAATGAAGGCCTTGAAAAAAGAAAACGGGCCGGCTTCTGAATAGAAGCCGGCCCGCCAGGCCCAAACCCAAATTGTCTTGCTGCCGGGACGGTTCTCCGTCCACCCGGTGACTGGCGTTCCGCCACCGGTCTTTTAGAAACAGCTCGTTTAGTCCCTACTGCGCAAGCGTGCGCATGTCATGTTCAAAACCGTCACGTCCTGAGCAAATCCGGACAGATGGCGCAAGGTCTGTTATCCCGGCGTTAGGCCTCTCAAGCGTTCCGATCGGCGGCGCAACAGTTCCAGAACTGTCAAAAGCGCAATTGAAATCGCCACCATGAGCGAGGCGACCGCCAAAATCGTTGGTGAGATCTGTTCGCGCAAACCGGTGAACATTTGCCAGGGCAAAGTCTGCTGGCTGGCAGATCCGAGGAACAGGACCACCACCACCTCATCAAAGGACGTGATGAACGCAAACAAGGCTCCAGACACAACACCTGGAATGATTAGCGGCATCTGTACCTTGAAGAAGGTCGTAACCGGATCTGCTCCCATGCTCGCAGCTGCGCGGACGAGGCTTTTGTCGAACCCGACCAGCGTTGCCGTCACCGTGATGATCACAAACGGGGTGCCAAGAGCCGCGTGTGCCAGAACGACCCCCCAATAGGTGCCTTGCAGACCGATCCGGGAATAGAAGAAGTACATGCCTGCAGCCGAGATGATCAACGGCACGATCATCGGCGAGATAAGGACCGCCATAATTGCCGACTTGTAAGGCACATGACTTTGCGACAGACCGATCGCTGCAAGTGTCCCCAGGAACGTTGCAAGGATTGTTGCGGCCGGAGCAATCATCACCGAATTGCGCAGGGCCTGCTGCCAGTCCGGGTTGGTGAAGAAGTCGTGATAGTGCTTCAACGAATACCCGGCCGGATCGAGAGCCAGCATCTCTGGCGTGAACGTGAAGAAGTCCTGTGCGTTGAAGCTCAACGGCACGATCACCATGATCGGAAAGATCAGGAAGAAGAAGATCAACCCGCAGATGACCCGGAAGCTGTAATGCCAGGTCCTCTGAAGCGGGGAGGCATATGGAGGTAAAGCGCTCATGTTCGTTACCCCAGCTTCACGTTGTCGATGCCTACGATGCGATCGTAGACCATAAAGAGGAGCATCACCGCGACGAGCAACAAAGTCCCGAGTGCTGCGGCAAGACCCCAGTTCAAAGAACTGGAAATGTGGAACGCAATCCGGTTGGAGATGAAGATACCGGATGTGCCGCCGACCAATTCTGGCGTGATGTAGTAGCCGATCGACAGAATGAACACGAGGATGGCTCCAGCTCCAATGCCCGGGATCGATTGCGGGAAATAGACCCGCCAGAACGCAGTCCAGTCATTTGCGCCAAGGCTTTTAGCCGCCCTGACATAGGTTGGCGATATTGTCTTCATTACCGAATAAAGCGGCAGGATCATAAAGGGCAGCAGGATGTGCGTCATGGCGATGATCGTGCCCGTCTGGTTATTGATCATCACCAATCTGTTCGCGTCCCCTATTAGCCCTATCCAGACAATGAAATCGTTGATCACTCCTTGCTGCTGTAGAAGCACTTTCCAAGCGGACGTCCGAACGAGAAGTGATGTCCAGAACGGCAACAAGACCAGAATTAGAAGCAGGTTAGAGTACCTGAGTGGCAAGGCCGCCAGCAAGAACGCGATCGGATACCCCAATAGCAGGCACGACACCGTAATCATGATCGAAAGCAGCAACGTGCGATAGAACAGATAAAGGTAGATCCGTTCATCTTCCGGCTTCAACTCGACACCAGTTGGTGTCAGCTGCGCATCAGCCGCAGACAGGAAATAGCCGGATGTAAATTTGGGGGCGAATGTCTTGATGACCGCCCAGTTTTCAGCGCTTCCCCAGTCATCATCTGCGTCGATGAACAACTCTTTGATGCTGACTGTTTCAAAGTTTGGGGCGGCAGCTGCCGCTTGGCCAACGAGTGTCGCCGTTTCTCCCGAGAACGCAGATGCAGCGTCCGGGTTTGCGATCAGGTCCTGATACAGCGCCTTATAGACAGGAACCCAGGGATCTTCCTCCATCGGGCTGTCGCTGTCTTCCGTCTGGATGAAGCGGGCGAATGCGCCGTAAAGATCTGCCGTTACCGGCAAGGCATTGCGGGCGGCGTCCGACACCACGAAAGCCGGTTCCGGGCCAGATGGATTTGCTGCCCAAGTTTCTTGTGCTGAAATCCACTCAGGCGTTCCAAACATGGTCGCCCAGGTAACTGGCTCTTTCCAAGCCGCATTCAGGTCGACCAGCTGATCGGCGTAAACCTCTCCGAAATCGTCAACGCGCCGTCCGGTCCGCCGGAACATCGAAGATATACCGGTCTGTTCATAATTCAGTCGTGTTCCAAGTTGCGTATGACGCTTGTTTTCAACGGCAATGATCATATCGAACAGGAGCGCATTGTAGACATCTTCGCCGGGCGCTTGTCCCGATGCCTCGTCCCATTTTTCCAGCTCGACCACGGTCCGCGGCAATGTCTCGGAGACGATCTCGTTCTCGACAGACCGGAACAACATATCAATGATCGGCGCGACGAAGGTGATCAGGACAAAGATCAAGAGGGGCGCGATCAAAAGGAATGACCGCAGCTTTTCCCGCCGAAGCGCGCGCGCCAGCGCGGCCTTTAACGGTTTCCCGTCTTGCGTCGTCAACACCTGGTCAGAGGTGGTATCGCTCATGCAAATTGACTTCCGTGAAAAGAAAAGAAGAACGGACGGGGCGTACCCCGTCCGCAGGCCTCAAACGACCAATTACTGTACGAGCCAAGCCTGGAACTTTGCGTCCAGGTCATCGCGGTAATCCGCCCACCACTCATAGTTATAGAGGAAGGTGTTTTTGGCGTTTTCCGGATCGGTCGGCATGTGCGGAGCCATATCGATACCCAGAGATGCGTGCTGACCAACCAGCGGTGCGGACGACTTACGTGCCGGACCGTAGGAGATGTATTTTGCCTGGTCGGCGAGACGCTGCGTATCGGTCGCGAACTTCACGAAGTCCTTGACGCGCGCAAGGCGTTCTTCAGACAGACCGGTCGGGATGATCCACCCGTCAAGGTCGAACACCTGAGCGTCCCAGAGCATTTTCACCGGCTGTTTCTGCTCTTCGATCAGAGCAAAGAGACGGCCGTTGTAGGTAGAACCGATGACCACTTCGCTGTCAGCCAGAAGCTGCGGGGTTTCCGCACCAGCAGACCACCAGACAACGTTGTCCTTGATGGAATCAAGCTTGGCGAATGCACGGTCCTGACCTTCTTCTGTCTCCAGAACGTCATAGACGTCTTCCTTGGCAACACCGTCACACAGGAGTGCCCACTCCATGTTGTTGATCGGACGCTTTTCGAGCGACCGCTTGCCCGGGAAAGCTTCGAGATCGAACACATCACAGATGTCGTCCGGCTCTTTGCCGCCCCAGTCGGCTACGTCAGTGCGATAACCGAAGGTCGTGGAGTAAACGATCTGCGGGATGAAGCACTCGGAGACGAGAAGATCGCCAAAGTCATCAGATGCAGAGGTGCCGTCCGGTGCCGCCGCAAGGTCGGTGTCCGGATCGATTTCCATTGCAAGGCCTTCGTCGCACAGACGGATGGCGTCAGATGCAACAACGTCAACGAGGTCCCAGGTGATGTTCCCGGCTTCGTTCATCGCGCGCAGCTTGGCAACAGCTTCTGCAGACGACTCGTCCCAAATGACATTCACTTCCGGATGCATTGCTACATAAGGATCAGCATAAGCAGCCTTTTGAGATGCTTGATAAGCACCGCCCCAGGATACCAGCGTCATGTCTTCCGCAGTTGCTGCGCCACCGGCCATAGCCAGGGCAGTTCCTGCAAGAACCAATGTCTTGAGCTTCATGTTTGGTAGCTCCCTCTTTTAGGATTGAACGGTTTTCTTCCGTCGATCTCGCTAGCAGCCGAACACCGGCCGCCCTGCGACTTTAGACAACAGCGTCGAGCGCTTTGCAGTCATTCAACGCCCAGCCCACAGGGACTGTTTCGCCGACATGCAGCTTGCGCTTCTCTCCGCGGTTGCGAACTTTTACAATGAACTCATCATTGCCAGCCACGTTCATGCGAACGCGGATGTGGTCACCCAGATAAATGAGTTCTTCGATCCGGCCATTGACAATATTGTCCATGCTGTCGTTGGTATCGAACTCGACACGCTCAGGACGGAGCGACAATGTGGTCTGGTCGCCAACAGAGCTGACATTCACACGGTCGGCTTTGAGCTGCGTCCCGTCACCAAGCTCCACACGGCACTCCTCGCCCTGGATATCAATGACCTTGCCATTGAGCTTGTTGTTCTCGCCAATGAACTGCGCCACGAAAGAGTTTTGCGGATCTTCGTAAAGATCATCCGGCGTGGATAGTTGCTGAATGACGCCATCATTGAACACGGCGACGCGATCCGACATCGTCAACGCTTCGGTCTGGTCGTGCGTCACGTAAACAACAGTCACGCCGAGATTTTCATGGATGTGCTTGATCTCGTACTGCATCTGCTCGCGCAACTGCTTGTCGAGCGCGCCGAGCGGCTCATCCATCAAAACGAGTTCCGGGTCGAACACCAAAGCACGGGCAACGGCCACACGCTGCTGCTGACCACCGGACAGCTGTGCTGGGCGCCGGTTTCCGAAGCTGCCAAGCTCCACCATATCGAGCGCACGCTGAACCTTCTCTTCCTGCTCCGCTTTGCTGACGTTCCGGACCTGAAGCGGAAAGGCAAGATTTTCTGACACTGTCATGTGCGGGAACAAGGCGTAGTTCTGAAAGACCATACCGATCCCGCGCTTGTGCGGCGGCACATTGTTGATCGGCCGATCGTTAAGATAGATTTCGCCGTGCGTTGCCGGTTCGAAGCCTGCCAGCATCATCAGGCAGGTGGTTTTGCCAGACCCGGACGGACCAAGCATGGTCAGAAATTCGCCCGGCGGGATATCCAGATTGAGATTTTTTACGACAAGGCTTTCGCCGTCATAGCTTTTTTGAACGCTGTCATACTTAACAGCAGCGCCCCGATTATTCGCCATTTTGTCCCCAAGTCTGGTTTGTTTGTTTTTATCAGCCTCAGCGATTTCCAACCGCACCCCTCCGTGCCGCCTGTCTTCGTTTCAGCTGTGAGCGGTAGCAAAACAAAAATCAAAGCCCTTTGAAAGGGGGGACATCAAAAAAAACTAATATTTTTTAATCACATGCTGATTGAATATTTTGCAGCGCGAAACAACTTCGGCAGAATTGCTGAGCCGAGCAATGATCAAAAAACACCTATTGTCCAACTGCATTTCCAGCGATCTAGAACGCTCTAAGGATCCATTAGCGGTAGAAAGACCAAACGTTTGTGAGCGCATTCAAAACATACTAGATCGATTTAAAATTGCGGCAATGCACAACAACACTGCCCGTCCCTGTTCCGGCTGTGTGATCGTCTTTATTCAGGCGAATTGATGTTCAGCATGGTCAACCCGGCTGATCTCCAGCCTAGCTCTTTCGGCCGCTGACACCCCTGTGCAAGTCTTTGAAACTCCGCTAAGTTCAGCTTCCATACATGGGGATTGAAGTGCCACAAAGCGCCGGACAGCAACCTGACTATCTGACGACCCGCGAGGTCGCCGACCTGTTGCGGGTCAAGGAGCGCAAGGTCTATGACCTCGCAGCTGCCGATGAAATCCCGCACCGGCGCATCACGGGCAAACTCCTGTTTCCGGCTTCCGAAATCCGCGCCTGGATCGAAGGTTCTGGATCACTTGTACCGGAAGATCGGCCCGCGGTGATCACAGGGTCTCATGATCCGTTGCTCGACTGGGCCATCAGAGATTCCGGCTGCGGTCTTGCCACACTGTTCAATGGCAGCCGGGAGGGTCTTGCCTGTTTTGCCGATCACTGTGCTGCCCTGTCCGGCCTGCATATTCCTGAAGAAACAGGTTGGAACGTCGGCTCCGCTTCCGAACTCGGCGTTAGAGACGCTGTACTCATCGGCTGGGCCATCCGCAAACGCGGGCTTTTGGTCTCAAGCGATGCGGCCCATGACATTCATTCGGTTGCCGATCTCAAAGGCAAGCGCGTTGTGCGCCGTCAACCGGGCGCAGGCGCAGCCGCCCTCTTCTCAAGGCTTCTGGAAGAGGCCGGATTGAGCGAAGAGGATCTTCAGGCTTCGAGCGGATATGCCTACACCGAGAGTGAGGCGGCCGGGGCTGTTGCCAGCGGGGATGCGGACGCAGCACTTGGCGTTGAAGCCATGGCCAAACAGTACAAACTCGGATTTGTCCGGCTAACCGATGAACACTTTGATCTTTTGATCGACCGGAAGTCCTACTTCACTGATCCCGTTCAGCGGCTTTTGAACTTCACCCGGACGCAGCAGTTTCAGGACAAGGCCGCCAATATGGGCGGCTATGACCTCTCTCCGCTCGGCCGCGTCCGCTGGCTCTCTCCTTGAACGCAACAGACAGATTTTTATGACCGATATTCGCCCTCATGAAGTGTTCGTCCCGACCACGCCGCCCGAAGATGCCCAGCTGCGCTATATCGGGCGGATCCACACGCCCTGGATGGAGCGCAAGGAGTGTCCGCGGCGCGGCGATCCAGAAAACGGGCCGGATTGCCGGATCGAGGTGTTTGAACCCTGGGTCCCGGCACTGAAAAACATCGAAACCTTTGACAGCATCGAGGTGCTGTACTGGCTTGATCGTGCCCGGCGGGACCTGGTCATCCAGAACCCGGCGCATACCGGGGATGTCCGCGGGACCTTTGCGCTGCGCTCGCCAAACCGGCCCAACCCCATTGGCACCTCTCTGGTCAAACTGATCTCCGTCAACGGTCCCCTTTTGACCGTACGCGGACTCGACTGCCTCAATGGCACCCCTCTGATCGATCTGAAACCTGACCGGTGCGCCTTCACGGACAAACCGCGGTCCGGCGCGTAGTTCAAACGCGCTTACCCCGTTGGGTGGCTTGACAGACGTTCGTCAAGATTGCCAATGCTTGTCTCAACAATCATACGGGAGAAGCTCAATGGATACGCCGGTGCAATCCGCAGCCAGCAAAGTGAACGACGTGGTTTCCGTCGAAAAACACGGAAATGTCGCGCTTGTCGCTCTCAATAATCCGCCGGTCAACGCTGCTTCCCATGCCTTGCGTCAAGGCATCCATCAAGCTGTTTCAGACTTGCAGAAAGACCCCGGGATCAAGGCCATTGGCCTCTACGGCGAAGGCCGCACCTTCATTGCGGGCGCGGATATCCGTGAATTCGGAAAGCCGCCGCAGGACCCTTGGTTGCCGGACCTATGCAATTTCCTTGAGAATTCTGAAACGCCCATCGCTTGCATCATTCATGGCACGGCTCTCGGCGGCGGCCTGGAAGTTGCCATGAGCTGTCATGCGCGCATTGCCGTCCCCAGCGCCAAGGTCGGGCTCCCGGAAGTGACACTTGGCATTCTGCCAGGCGCGGGCGGCACCCAGCGCGCACCGCGCCTTGCCGGCGTTGCTGCTTCTTTGGACATGATTACCAGTGGCAAGCCGATTTCGGCGCAAAAGGCGCTGGAGTCCGGGCTGGTCGATGCCGTCGAAGAGGGCGCGCCACGTGACCTTGCGCTCAAAGCGGCGCAGGCCCTTGCAGACGGCACGTTGAGCCATCGCAAGACCGGCGAGTTGGCGACGGATGCCGATCCGGACACCATTGAGGCCTACCGGCAGAAACTGCAAAAAACCCAACCGCTTTTGTTCTCACCGCACAAGTGCGTGGATGCCATTGAAGCCAGCACGCTGCCGCTGGCCGATGGCTTAACAAAAGAGCGCAGCCTATTTCAGGACTGCATGGAAAGCCCGCAGCGCGCTGGTCTTATTCACGCCTTCTTTGCCGAGCGGGCCGTCTCGAAAATACCGGAAGCCAACGAACCGCCCCGCCAGGTCTCAAAGATCGGCGTGATCGGCGGTGGCACGATGGGCTCCGGCATTGCGACCGCGTGCCTCCTGGCCGGGTTCAATGTTACCCTGACCGAACGCGACCAGGGCGGACTCGACCGGGGCCTGGCGACAATTGCCAAGAACCTCGAAGGCGCCGTTAAACGCGGCAAACTCGCGGCCGACAAACGAGATCAGATCCTCTCCGGCAATCTGTCCTCCGCGGTCGAATTGGGTGCCTTGTCTGAAGCCGATCTCATCATTGAGGCCGTATTCGAAGAGATGGATGTTAAGCGCAACATCTTCACCGTGCTCGACAAGGTGGCAAAGCCCGGCGCGGTACTTGCCTCCAACACCTCTTATCTCGACATCAACGAGATCGCCGCTGTCACCAGCCGTCCGCAGGACGTGATTGGCCTGCATTTCTTCTCGCCGGCCCATGTCATGCGGCTTCTGGAAGTGGTCGTCGCTGACAAGACAGCACCGGACGCGGTGGCGACCGGTTTTGCCCTTGCCAAAAAGCTGAAGAAAGTCGCTGTCCGGGCCAGGGTCTGCGACGGCTTCATCGGCAATCGTATCCTCTCCTTCTACAAGAAGGCAGCGGATTACATGATGATGGACGGTGCTTCTCCGGAAGAGGTCGATACGGCCATGACCAATTTCGGGTTCGCCATGGGCCCTTATCAGGTTTACGACCTCGCCGGTCTCGATATCAGCTGGGCCACCAACAAGCGCCGCGCGGCCACCCGGCCAGCGGAAGAGCGCTATAGTCCGATCCTCGACCGGATCTGCGAAGAGGGCTGGTTCGGCCGCAAGACCGGCCGAGGCTTTTACATCTACGACGAGACTGGTGCCCGCCCGAACCCGGATGCCCTAAAAATCATTGATGAAGAACGGGCCAAGGCCGGGATCACACCGCGCAAGTTCACGGCAGAAGAGATCGTCAGCCGGTTTATGACAGCGATGATTTCCGAGGCAATCCGCGTTCTTGAGGACGGCATCGCGCTCCGGCCAATCGACATTGATGCGGTGTATCTCTTCGGCTACGGCTTCCCGCGGTTCCGCGGCGGGCCGATGCACACAGCGGACCAGATAGGCGCAGCGGAACTCGTCAAGCGCATCGAAGCCTTCGCAGAAGAAGATAGCTATTATTGGCAGGTCCCAGCTCTCCTGCGCCAAATGGCCGAGACCGGCGGCACATTCGCCGAGAAAAACAACGGCTGACGCTATTTGTTTGAATCTTCTAGAACTGGCCTGCCATCACAATCATGTGTCATCCTGGGCGAAGCGCAAGCTGAGACCCGGGACCCAATCGTTCGCAACGCCGCCGGAAAACTGCTCGACACCTGCGGCAAACTGAAATGAAAGTGGATCCCGGATCACGTCCGGGATGACACTTGAGGCAAGGCCTGTCGTGAACATCACACAGCGGTTGGGCTACCGTCGACCGGGATGGTTTTCCACGAAATGCTTGGGGAACGGGTTTCATAAACCTAAGTTATTGTAAATTTTAACTATCTTTCTTCAACCATCGTTAGTCTGGAGACGTCTACACAATCAGAGTTTTCTGACGTGTGAGGTCTCCAAGTGATTAGAAGCATTAAACAGACGTTTGCCGAAACGCTGAATTACAACGGACGGTCAAAACGAAGTGATTATTGGTTTTACTTTCTTTTTGTTCTTCTTCTTTCGTTTTTCCAGATAACCATTCTACTGATTTTGGGTTTTTCTTTAGAAGGTCCGGTGTTTGCGCTAGTCGGTTGGGTATTAGGCATTCTAACGACAATCCCGAATATAGCACTTTCTGTCCGCAGAACTCATGATTTTGGAGTTACGGGATGGATTGTTCTTCCAGTATGGAGCTTAAGTTTTGCTGATTTGTGGTCGGACGCTATTGGTACGCTGGTTCTAGTCGGTTTTTTTCTCTTAGTAGTTATCGGTCTGCTTCCCGGGCACAAGGGACCAAACAAATACGGTGCCGCTCCCGCCTAGACACATGACTTAGGTGCCAGAATTCTTTCCAAGGCAAAAACTAGGCACATCACACAGCGGTCAGGCCACCGTCTACCGGAATGGCCTGACCGTGGACGGCCGTGTTGTGCGGGTCAGCCAACCAGAGCACCGCCGAGATGACTTCGTCAGAGCGGATGACACGGCCCATCGGGCTGCGTTTGGTAAAGGCTGCGTCGATCTCGCTGGCCGGCCTATTCTGGCTTTCCGCCAAGGCTTCGGAAAAGTTCTGGTACATCGCGGTTTGCGCAAAGGATGGGCAGACCGCGTTGATGCGCACACCGATGCGGCCTGTCTCGTCGGCAGCCGAGCGGGTCAGGCCGACAACCGCATGTTTTGAGGCCGCATAAGCTGACAACATCCCGGCCCCAACAAGCCCTGCTGCCGAAGCCATGTTGATGATAGCGCCGTGCCCGGCCTTGGCCATCACCGGGATCTGGTATTTCATCCCTAAAAAGACACCGCGCACATTCACCGCAAACATCCGGTCAAGGTCTTCCACTGCGAGCTGCGTCAGAGGTTTGAGATCGTGACAAATGCCCGCGTTGTTGAGCGCAATATCAAGGGAGCCGAAGCGCTCCAGGATTTGGTCGACATGCGCTTTGGCCTCGTTTTCGTTGCCGACGTCATAGGCCTCAACCCAGACAACCGCGCCGATATCCTGCAGCTCGGTACGGATCTGCTCCAGTCCGCTCTCATCCCGATCAGACAGGGCCAACCGCGCACCAAGCGCTGCAAATTTGCGGGCAGCTTCTGCGCCAAAACCACCGGCGGCTCCGGTGATCATAACCGTTTGGCCTGCAAAACGCTGATCAGCCATGCTGGATAGCCTCCAGGCCGCCCTTGGCAAATCCCGGCACTGCCTTGCCGAGCCTCAAACCCTGCTCCGGGTTCGAGGCGTTGCCGTCAAGCGCACGTTTTTTGACACCTTGCAGGATCGCGCCCATGCGGAAGAAACAAAACGCCAGATAAAAGCCGAACTCCGGAATGCCTGAGATCCCCATGCGCTTACAATAGGCTTCCACAAAAGCCTGGTCGTCAGGAATACCGAGCGTTTTGCGATCAACACCAGCAAGTCCCCGGCCTTCGGTTCCCGGCGGGCAGCACCATTGCATGACAAGGGCTGCGAGATCTGCAAAAGGATGGCCGAGTGTCGACAGTTCCCAGTCGAGTACGGCCACACACTCGGGACTGTCTTTCGCAAACAGCATGTTGTCGATCCGGTAGTCGCCGTGCACCAGCGTGCGCCGGCCATCGTCATCCGGTATATTCTGGTCAAGCCAACCAATCAGCTCGTCCATTTCCGGAATCGTCCCGGTTTCGCTCGCCCGGTACTGTTTGGTCCAGCGGTCGATCTGGCGGCGGTAGTAGTTCCCGGCAGGACCATAATCGGCCAGGCCACCCGCCTCCAGGTCCACGGAATGGATGGCAGCGAGCACCCGGTTCATTTCATCATAGATTGCCGACCGGGTGGCCGTATCGACGTCCTGGATCCGGGGATCATCAAAGTTCCGCCCTTCGACCAGGTCCATGATGTAAAAGGCCGAGCCAATCACATCATCGTCTTCACAAAGCACATGCATCCGGGCGACCGGAACATCCGTCGCTGCGAGGGCCTTTTGAACCCGGAACTCCCGGTCAACGGCGTGGGCGGATTTCAAAAGCACACCTGGCGGCTTTCGCCGCAACACATAAGCGCCGGAGGGCGCGGAGAGCCGGAACGTCGGGTTCGATTGACCGCGGTTGAACTTTTCTGCAGTCAACGGCCCTTTGAACCCCGGCAGGTTTTGCTCCAGCCAGGACGCCAGTCGCTCAAGATCCAGTGCCGCAGTGGTCATGGCGCACACCTCACCCGGCGTTGGTGTATTTGCGCAGCTCGACCCGGGCGACCTGACGCCTGTGAACCGCGTCCGGCCCGTCGGCAAAGCGCAGGGTCCTCAAATGCGCCCACATGCTGGCCAGCGGGAAATCCTGACTGATCCCGGCGGCCCCATGGACCTGCATCGCTTCGTCGACCACTTTCAGCGCCATCAGCGGTGCGATGACCTTGATCTTGCTGATCCAGGGTTGCGCTGCGCGGGTGCCTTGCGTGTCCATCATCCAGGCCGCCTTGAGGCAGAGCAGACGTGCCATCTCGATTTCCATGCGCGCATTGGCGATGATGTCGTGGTTGGCCCCGAGATCCGCGAGTTTTTTGCCAAAAGCTTCCCGGCTCAGCGCCCGCTTGCACAGGAGTTCGAGCGCCCGCTCCGCCTGACCGATCGCCCGCATACAGTGGTGGATCCGGCCCGGGCCAAGACGACCCTGCGCGACTTCAAAGCCGCGCCCCTGACCCAGAACGAGATCAGCTTCCGGAACGCGCACATTGGTGAAGCGGATGTGCATATGGCCGTGCGGTGCATCATCAGTATTAAAGACATGCATCGGCCGCAGGACTTCCAGTCCATCAGCATCGGCCGGGATCAGGAACATGGAATGGCGGCTGTGCTTGTGCGCGTCCGGATCGGTGCGCGCCATCACGATGTAAAGCTTGCAACGGCTGTCACCCGCCCCGCTCGCCCACCACTTCTCACCGTTCAACACCCACTCATCGCCGTCTTTGACTGCAGACAAAGCAATGTTGGTGGCATCCGAAGACGCTTCGTCCGGCTCTGTCATTAAGTAAGCGGAGCGGATATCGCCGTTCAGAAGCGGTTTCAGCCAAAGATCTTTGTGTGCCTGCGTCCCGTAGCGCTCCAGAACCTCCATGTTGCCGGTGTCCGGGGCATTGCAGTTGAAGACTTCCGCGGCGATGCCGACCTTGCCCATTTCCTCGGCAAGATAGGCGTATTCAACGGTGGTCAGGCCAAAACCGCGCTCGCTGTCGGTCAGCCAGAAATTCCAGAGCCCGCGCTTCTTGGCTTTGGCCTTCAGCCCTTCCAGAATTTCGATCTGCCGGTCGGTGTGCAAGAACCGGTCGCCAGAGGGATGTTTGCCGACTTCCTCATGGTATTCGGCATCCAGCGGCGCGATTTCGGTTTCCACCATGCGGCGCACCTGCTCGATCAGCGGGCGCACCCGGTCCGTAACTCCAAGATCCATAACCTATCCCTCAACAAATCTCGGCGCGCATCCGGGAGATGGCCGCCTTGTATTCCTGTTCCAAACGATTGACGACCTCGGCAGCCGGACCGACGGATTTCACCGCATTGATCCCTTGACCGGCGCCCCAAATGTCCCGCCAGGCTTTCGGTAAATCATCACCATCCGGCAGGATCGACGGCTTCCAGTCCGTCGGTAGATTGTCCGGATCGAGGCCTTCCTTGGTGATTGATGACCTAAGGTAGGTGGCCGGATGGCCGGTAAAAACAGCTGTCGTGATGACATCTTCCGCACTGCCTGCGACCATCATGTCCTTGTAGACATCGGCTGCATCCGCCTCATGCGTTGCAACGAATGGTGAGCCGACATAGCCGAAGTCGGCGCCTAGAACTCGCGCGGCCAGCAACGCCTCTCCAGTCGAAACCGCACCACCGGCAAGGATCGGGCCGTCGAACCACTCCCGGATTTCACGGATCAAGGCAAATGGCGATTGCGGTCCGCCATGGCCACCAGCGCCAGCGCACACGGCAATGAGACCGTCGGCTCCCTTCTCGATCGCCTTTTTGGCGTAGGTATTGTTGATCACGTCATGGAGCGCAATCCCGCCACAGGAGTGCGCAGCTTCATTGACATCCACCCGCGCGCCCATCGAGGTAATCCAGATCGGCACTTTCCAGCGGACGCAGATCTCCATGTCCCGTTCCAGGCGCTCATTGGTCTTGCGCACGATCTGATTGACCGCGAAGGGCGCCGCCGGGGTGTCAGGATTGGCCTGATTGTGACGATCGAGTTCCTCGGTGATTTCCTTGAGCCAGGCTTCCAGCATGACCGGCCCGCCATCTTCATCGCGGGCATTGAGCGCCGGGAAACTCCCGATCACCCCCGCCTTGCACTGGGCAATCACCAGCTTCGGGCAGGACACGATAAAGAGCGGCGCCGCGACGACCGGCAGCCGCAAATTCTGCAGAGCCTTTGGCAGCTCGCGTTTTTTAAGCATTTCGCCTCCCAACAAATGCCTCCCCAACTCGCACGGTTTAGTCTGCGCCAGTCTCAAGATAGAACCGGTTGAGCCAATCCGCCGACAGGGCCGGACGGCTCTCGCCCTCGATCTCCACCGTTGAAGCCCAGGTTATGTTCAATTCGCCAGGTTTTACGGCTCTGACGTCTTTCAAGACGAACCGGCCCCGGATACGGGATCCGGATTTCACCGGGCTCAAGAACCGGACCCGGTCAAATCCATAATTGATGCCAATAGCCATGCCCCTGATTTTGGGCTGCGCCTCAAGGCCCATGGCGGACAAAAGAGACAGGGTTAGAAAGCCATGCGCGATCGTTCCACCAAAGGGCGTCCTGGCAGCTGCTGCCGGGTCAACATGGATAAATTGGTGGTCCCTGGTGACATCCGCGAAGGCATCGATCATGGCCTGATCGATGAGATGCCAGGACGACACCCCAACTTCCTTGCCGACGAGACCGTTCAAGGCCTCGACAGGCAGGTTAGTGTGATCCAGATCCGGGATCAACTATAGGCCTCCTGGAACAGGTCCGGACCGGTTTCCACATTGATGCCGCCGCTGACCGGAATGATCGCACCGGTGATGTAGCCGCCGCCTGCCCCGCAGAGAAACTGCAGGATCGCTGCGATGTCTTCAGGTTTTCCGACACGGCCAAGTGGCACTTGCGCCCCCACCCGGCTGCGGGTGTCTTCGTCAGCAGTTGCAAAGGCCGTCATCTTGCTGACAAACGGCCCGGGAGCGAGCGCATTGACGGTGATCCGCTTGTCCGCAAGTTCCTTAGCCAGGATCCGGGTCAAGTGATGGACCGCTGCTTTAGAGGCGGCATAGCTGTAGGCCCGGTCGCCATGTGGTGTTTCGCCCATCACCGAGCCGACATTGACCACCCGGGCTGGATCGTCCTCCGATGCAGACGCTTCCAGCATGGGCAGCAAGCTTTGGGTTAGATGGAAAAGGCCCGCTACATTCAGACGCATTACCCGGTCCCAGGCTTCATAGGGGAATTGACCGAGCGGTACGCCCCAACTGGTTCCGGCATTGTTCATCAGAATGTCGAGCTTATCGGTGCGCTTTCCAATTTCCGATGTGAGTGCCGCAATACCGTCCTCGGTCGCGACATCCCCGCCGAACCCTTCCACTTTGCCGGAATAGCCCAGCGCATTGAGATCCTCGGCTGCCCGAAAGCAAGCCTCCTCCTTGCGACTGGCAATGAGGACGCGTGCGCCAGCTGCACAGAGGCCTTCCGCGGCCATGCGGCCGATGCCGGTTGCCCCACCTGTGACAAGGGCCGTCTTGCCAGCGAGAGTGAACAGTTTATCCGGGGTCATTCTGCGCCTTCTGCGAAGTTTTTGCGGAGGGTGAGTTTGGATACTTTGCCGGTCGCCGTCAGCGGCAAACCGTCGACATAAACGACGTCATCCGGCAACTGCCATTTGGCAAAATGCTCGCCCAGCATTTCAAGAAGTTCGTCCTTCGGCGGCGGCGCATCGTCGTCTTTCGACTGAATGATTAGAAGCGGGCGCTCGTCCCACTTTGGATGCGGCACGGCAATCACAGCACAATTGGCAACGCCGGAATGAGACATGACGATGTTTTCCAGATCAAGCGAGCTGATCCATTCCCCGCCGGACTTGATGAGATCCTTGGACCGGTCGGTGATGACCAGAAAACCGTCGGATGTAATCGCAGCGATATCCCCGGTGCAGAACCAGCCTTCTTCGTCAAACACCAGTTTTGAGGCTTCCGGATTCTCAAAATAGCCCGACGTAATCGAGTTTCCGCGCACATAGAGATGACCCGGCGTCTTGCCGTCATGCGGCAGGCGGTTACCCTGATCGTCGACGATTTTGAGATCGACACCAAAAACCCGCCGCCCCTGGGATTGTTTCCGGTCAATCCGGTCCTTCATGCTCCAATCGTCCATGCGCGGCGGCAGATTGCCTTGCGTACCGAGCGGGCTCATTTCGGTCATGCCCCAGGCGTGGCAGACATTGACACCCTGCTTTTCAAACCCCTCGATCAGGGAGCGCGGCGCAGCAGATCCGCCGACGACAATATCGCCAAGACCGTCAGGCAACCGGCCGCGCTGGTTGATTTCATTCATGAGACCAAGCCAGACCGTCGGAACGCCCCAAGCGGAAAACACCTTCTCGCGCTCCATCAGATCGTAGAGGGATTTTCCGTCCAGCGCGCCGCCCGGGAAGATCATGCTGGCGCCGGACAGCGGCGCTGAATAGGGCAGCCCCCAGGCGTTGACATGAAACAGCGGGACAACCGGCAGAATACGGCTGCCTTCCTGCAGAACCTTCGGCAGGGTCACGCACAAACTGTAGGCGTGCAGGACTGTGGACCGGTGCGAATACAAAGTCCCTTTCGGATTGCCCGTTGTGCCGGAGGTGTAGCAGAGGCCAGCGGCAGTCTCTTCCGGGAAGTCCGGCCAATCCATGTGATCCGGCTGACAATCCAGGATCTCTTCATAGCAGAGAACACCCTCCAGAGATGTTTCTGGCATATGCGCCCGGTCGGTCATGATGACGACACGCAGATCGGCAGGCAGGTGTTCGCGCAGCTCCTCTATGATCGGAACAAAGGTGAGATCAACAAAAAGCAAACGGTCTTTGGCGTGATTGATGATGTAGATCATCTGCTCTGCAGAGAGCCGCGGGTTGATCGTATGGCAGACCGCCCCAATCCCGGAGATCCCGTAATAAAGCTCAAAATGCCGGTAGCCGTTCCAGGCAAGGGTCGCGATGCGATCCCCGACTTCGATCCCCAGCCCCTGCAGGCCATGCGCCAGTTGCGCGATCCGTTTGGCCGTTTCGCCGTAAGTTGTTCGGTGAATATCACCTTCGGTTCGTACGGAAACGATTTCGCTGTCCGGAAAGGTGTCAGCGGCAAAAGTGATGAGGTCCGCAATTTTCAGCGGACGATGCATCATCTGTCCCTTCATGTGTTTCCTCCCAAAAACACCAAAGTTGATTTCATGCGATCATAGGCAGGTTTTTCAGGCCAAGACAAACTTCTCATTGAGAAAAATGACCTTCCGCAACTGCAGCTTAGCTCTTTGCCGTATGTCCTCGAGTCTGGAGCATGCCCTTTCGAACTTTTGGCCTGACTTGCGCCAATTTTCTGCCCGACCGGCTGTTAATTGCATCGGTGCTTGATCGCCTCACATCCATCATTAAGGCCGATCATTCCGCACCGCACTTCTACTAAGGACCGTATTGATTTTCACAAAAAGCCCGCTAACGGTTCGCTAGCGTATCATTTCAATTCGCGCCGGATGGGTCTCGATTTCCAGTTTGGAAGCGTGCAGCGGCTCACCATCGAGGTTCACCTGGACCTGGTTATCTGCCTCGATCCTCAGCGACTTCACTATGCGCATAATGGCAATTTCCGGAATACGTTCCGGGTCCCCCTCAAGCACGATGGACAGGAACTCTGTCACCCGGTTTCGATCCGGCATCGGCAGAATGGTGAGGTCAAGAAATCCGTCATCCAGTTCGGCTGTTGGGCATAACCTGATCCCGCCGCCGGCGCGGCGGCCATTACCGATGGCAAGCGCCATGAACGCGCCCTCCCACGAAAACCCATCGGTTTCGATCCGGCCTTCGCAGGCGGCAAGCTCTGAAAACCGGTTGATCCCGGTGAAGAGATAGGCGGCCCCGCCCAACAACTTCTTCAGGTTCGGATCCGTTTCCGCGGTTACCCTCGTCCCAAAGCCGCCGGTCGCCATGTTCACGAAGACACGGCCATTCACAGTTCCAATGTCCGTCGGCTTGGGCTTCCCTCTTGCGGCAAAGCGGAAGGATGAGACGATGTCCGATGGGTCCAGCCGAATGTGATGGGCGAAGTCGTTGGCGGTTCCGAGTGGCAAAACCGCGAATGCAAACGGGGGCTTTTCCTCCGCCTCAAGTCCATTGAGAACACCGTCGACCACAGCATGAATTGTTCCGTCGCCGCCGCCACTCACCAGAACATCAATCTTCTTGTCCTGATGCTCTTTCAGAGCCTCGAGAGCAAACCGTTCGGTATCTCCGGCCTCATAGGTCACGCGTACCGAGACTTCGTGACCCATGTTCCGAACCGCATCCACAGCAGCACGGACATCGTCCCGGCCTGCGGATTTACCGTTTAGAATCAGACGCAAGTGACGTTTGCTCAAAGGACTCTCCAAATACAATCGGCCTAGATCATCCAGGCAACATGGTCTCCCGGTCGGTTCTTGCCGACCGGGCTTCTTCTGCCAGCCATTTACGGAATGCCGCAACGACCGGGCGCATGGTCCGGCCTTCCGGATAGACAAAGAAGTAGGCTGTTTCGTGCTCCGGCGGAACATCAAACAAACGGACCAGGCGGCCGGAAGCAAGCTCCTGCTCGATAAAGAAGCGGGGTATGAGCGCGGCGCCCGCGTGGTGGATCGCAGCCTCCGTAATCATGACAAACTGCTCGAACCTCGCACCTTGAAAAGCCGCATCCGTTTCAACACCGGCACTTTCAAACCAATGCCGCCAAGCCAGCGGACGGGTCGCCAATTGCAAACGCGGCACCCGCGTCAAATCCTCCGGCACACGGATGTTATGCCGGTCCCGAAAAACGCGAGAGGCAACGGGGATGACTTCTTCGTCAAATAGATGTTCGGCAATTGCCCCCGCCCAGACGGGATCCCCATGGTGAATGGCTCCATCGAAAGGCTCTTCGTCGAAATCGAAAGGCTGCAGCCGAACGCTCAAGTTCAAACCCGCGTCCGGATATCGGCTGATAAAGTCGGCAATACGCGGCGCCAGCCAACGAGTGCCGAATGTTGGCAAGACCGCAAGATTGAGTACATCCGCGCTGCCTGCAAACGACATTACCTGCCGCGTGGCGAGCGTCATTTGTTCCAGAGCGCCCCGGATATCATGAAGGTATAGCCGCCCGGCATCAGTCAGCACGATCCGCTGACGTACGCGGCGGAACAACTCCACTCCCAAACGGTCTTCGAGCTGACGCACCTGTTTGGAGACAGCGCCTTGGGTCAGGTGCAATTCTTCAGCTGCACGGGTAAAGCTGAGATGGCGGGCCGCACACTCAAACGCGATGAGGGTGTCCGCGGGCGGCACAAATGCCCGTTTCATACCTTGCGAAATTCCTAGTTCATTCCATTTAGTAATGAATGATGGAGGAGAATTCGCTTTTCCGCAAACACAAATCAGGCAACTCTGTCTGAAACAGAATGATCTGCCTTGAACAAGGCGCCTTGAAACGATTGCGGCCAGCACCTGATTGGCCCGGGAGATCTGTTATGAATGCACCGGCAAATGTGAAATCAGCCCCAGCTGGCGGCGGCGTTTTCGACTGGCAGGACCCATTCCGTATGCGCGACCAGCTGAAAGAAGACGAGCAGCTGATCATGGACACGGCCCGGTCCTATGCCCAAGACAAGCTGCTGCCGCGGGTCATCGAGGCCTATCGCGAAGAAAAGACCGATCGCGAAATCTTCAACGAAATGGGTGAACTCGGCCTGCTGGGCGTTACCCTGCCGGAAGAATATGGTGGCGCCGGCGCCTCTTATGTTGCTTATGGTCTGGTGGCCCGGGAAGTTGAGCGCGTTGACAGCGGCTACCGCTCCATGATGAGCGTTCAGTCTTCCCTGGTGATGTACCCGATCTACGCTTACGGATCTGAAGAGCAGCGGAACAAGTATCTGCCGAAACTCTCCAGCGGCGAATATGTCGGCTGTTTCGGCCTGACGGAGCCGGATGCCGGATCCGACCCGGCCGGTATGCGCACCCGCGCTGAAAAGATCGACGGCGGCTACAAGCTGACCGGCTCCAAAATGTGGATCTCCAACTCGCCGATCGCGGACGTCTTTGTTGTTTGGGCAAAGTCCGAAGCTCATGACGGCGCAATTCGCGGCTTCGTCCTGGAAAAAGGCATGAAGGGCCTGAGTGCCCCGAAAGTTGGCGGCAAGCTCTCGCTGCGCGCTTCCATCACCGGCGAGATCGTGATGGACAACGTGGAAGTTGGTGAAGATGCCCTGCTGCCGAATGTATCAGGTCTTAAGGGCCCGTTTGGCTGTCTTAACCGGGCCCGCTACGGAATTTCCTGGGGCGCGATGGGCGCTGCCGAAGATTGCTGGACCCGCGCACGCCAATATGGTCTCGACCGCGAACAGTTTGGCCGCCCGCTGGCACAAACCCAGCTCTTCCAGAAGAAGCTGGCCGACATGCAGACCGAGATTGCACTTGGCCTCCAGGCGGCGCTCCGCGTCGGGCAGCTGTTCGACGCCGGTCAAATGGCTCCGGAAATGATTTCCATCGTCAAGCGCAACAACTGCGGCAAGGCGTTGGACATCGCCCGCCAGGCCCGCGACATGCATGGCGGCAACGGGATTTCCGAGGAATACCATGTCATGCGCCACGCCCAGAACCTGGAAACGGTCAACACCTATGAGGGCACGCATGATGTTCATGCGCTGATCCTTGGCCGTGCACAGACCGGCTTGCAGGCATTTTTCTAAGAATTGACTTTTGAGGCGGGCCGTCTGGCCCGCTTCCTTCTTCTGGGGGCTATATGGCGCACCAAACCGCGGATGTCGTGATCCTTGGCGGAGCCGTCATGGGCTCTTCCGTTGCCTGTCATCTTGCCCAGCGCGATGACTTTTCAGGGCGCATAATCGTTGTTGAGGCAGATCCCTCATATGAGATCTGCGCCTCTGCGCGCTCGGCAGCATCCATCCGCCAGCAATTCTCCAGCGCGATCAACATCGAGATCTCGCTCTACGGCATAAAGTATCTCCGGGAGATCGGCGCCCAGCTCGCGGTTGATAGCGACCGCCCTGTGATTGACCTTCATGAAGGCGGGTATCTCTTTCTGGCAACGCCGGACAAGCAACACATCCTCCAGGAAAACCACCGACTGCAGCAACAACTGGGTGCAGACATCGGATATTATGATGTTGATGGCCTTGTTGCGAAATTTCCATGGCTTAACACGAGTGATCTGGCTGCAGGGTCTCATGGTTTGACCGGCGAAGGCTGGTTTGATGGTTACGGCTTGATGCAGGCCTTCCGCAAGAAGGCCCGGTCTCTCGGCGTGGACTATCTGTCCGGAAAAGCTGCGATCGATCAGGAAACCGGTGGAAACTGGTCTGTGCGCCTCCCCGATGGTGCCACTGTCTCAACACCAGTTGTGGTGAATTGCGCCGGAGCATCCGGCGGTGCAGACCTATGCCGCCAAGCCGGGATTGAGGTGCCGATCGTTCCGAAAAAACGTTGCGTGTTCACGTTCGAATGCCGGGATGACCTTGCGAACTTCCCGCTTCTCATCGACCCGACCGGGACTTATGTCCGCCCCGAGGGCGCAGGCTATATCTGCGGGTCCGCACCGCCAGCAGATCAAGACCCGGACGCGACTGATTTCGATGTCGATTATAGGCTCTTTGAAGAACACATCTGGCCCGTTCTCGCCAATCGCGTGCCCGCCTTCGAGGCAATCAAGCCGGGCGCTGCCTGGGCTGGCACCTACGATATGAACCACTTTGACCACAATGCGTTTTTGGGCGGAGTAGCGGGCGTTGACGGGTTCTACATGGCGCTTGGATTTTCCGGTCATGGACTGCAGCAATCGCCCGCCGTCGGCCGCGGACTATCAGAGTTGATTGCTGCGGGCAGCTATCAGGCGCTGGATCTCACACCGCTGGCGTTCGACCGCTTGGCAGCTGATCGTCCGATTGTCGAGAAAAGCGTGGTCTAAGATCTTCTCCCTGCAAACAATCAGTTCCTATTCGGCAACCTGAAGCATTGTCGGCGGTTGGCCAGGCCGTTCGCCTGCAGGCCCATGGGTGTCATTGGCGGCTTCGTCTTCCGTCAGGGGGCTCACAGCTGTTTCCTGCTCCTGTGCAGCCGATGGCTGGCTTGAATAAGACCGACTGTTCTCCATGCGCGCCCAGTCGATAGCCCGCGAAAAAGTGTCCTCAAGCAAATTTCCCAAGCGTTGTACCCGGCTCTTGTCAGGCTCAAAGGGCGGCGATTCGTGGCGCAAATAGGCTCGCTGAGCAATCAAAAGCGACAAGGCGTGAAGGCCGCGCTCCGGTCTCCCATAGGTCCGCGTCAAATGACCGCCTTTCACAAGTTCATCGACACCGACCGTGTATCCCTGCTGGCTCTTAAAGGAGCCGACGACCAGGTTCAGCAAATCGGGATCGCAGGCCGTCCCTTCTGCACTGCCAACACTGATGACCGGCAGGCCTTTGTCCGTCACACCTTTGATATGAGATCGCATGGACTGGCAATCGACCACGATCACCTTGCGGTGCATCCTCGACACACGGGACACCTGCTGCTGAACAGCCTTTTCGAAGGGCCTTGCAAACAACAGGACCCGTTGCTCGGCTTCTGTTGCTCCCGGCTCCTCTCCATCCAAATAGATGCGCTTGCCATCAAGGGTGGTCACCGGACACAGCGCAGTCTTCGGGTCTTCGGCGGCGCTCAAAGGAGTTTCAGAATCCCGATCAAGGTCAATGACATAACGGGAAATCGTTGAGCGGATAATCGTTGCATCAAGGTCGGAAGATAACCGCAGGACGTCCTCAAGACGCCAGGACAAGTCCGTCTGCAACCGTCCGGTCGCATTCAGCCGCTTTCCGATCACTGCCGGCACATCTGTACCGGTATGCGGCAAACACAAAACAAGAGGGCTGGCCCCCTCTTCGACCATAATCATACTGCACCGCCCAGTTGACGATCTTATCCAGCGATCAGCTTGTATAATTTCCTTTACGGAAACAAGACAGATTCCGAAGAAACAGACCCTGAATTTGTCCTACGAAACAATCACAGCCTTTCCGGCGAACGAGCATTAGCATCTAAGCGACCGAAATAGCCACCAAAGGCCCGATTTTCATCATCTGAATTCATCATTAGGCATTTTTTTGCTCTTGACTTGCATCTATGCTTCTATTGGAGCAAAAAACATGCACTCTTGACCCAAAGCCTCTGGCGCGCAATTGTGATGACTGACCCGCCCGGCCCGTCCGGCCGCACTCATTTCAGCTCATTCGGGGCTTAGCCCCTGCATTTAAAAGAGGATGCCGCCATGCCGCTGCGATATGGCAAGGAATTTTTGATGATTCCGGGACCGACCAATGTCCCTGAAGAAGTCTTGAGGGCCATGCACCGGCCAGCGATTGACATCTATGAAGGCCCCTTGCTGGAAACCACTGATGCTTGCCTTTTCGGCCTGAAACAACTTTTCCGGACCGAGGGCAAGACGTACATTTACGCGGCCAACGGACATGGCGCCTGGGATGCCGCCCTCACCAACACACTCAACCGGGGCGACAAGATCCTCGCGCTTCACTCCGGTTTGTTTGCAGCCGGTTGGGGAGAGGCCTCAAAGCTCCTGGATTTGAGTGTGGAGGTTTTGCCCGGGACTTGGCGCGCAGCGGTCGATCCGGACAAACTCGAGGCGCGCCTAAAGGAGGATAGCGGTCACGAGATCAAGGCAATCCTTGTTGTTCAGGTTGATACAGCCTCCGGAGTCTGGAATGACATTCAGGCTCTGCGCAAAGCTATTGATGCGGCCCAGCACCCTGCTCTTTTCATGGTCGACACCATCGCATCGCTCGGATGCATTCCGTTCGAAATGGATGAATGGGGGATAGACGTCGCCTTGACCGGTTCCCAGAAGGGATTGATGTCGCCACCAGGCCTTTCCTTTGTTGCCGCCGGACCAAAGGCCGACAAGGCACACGAAACCGCCAATCTTCGAACCAACTATTTTGACTGGACGTTCCGGCAGGGTTCTGTTCATTACCAGAAATATTGCGGCACACCGCCGGAGCATCTGCTGTTCGGGTTCCGGAAAGCGCTCGATCTTGTGTTCGACGAGGGTCTTGAGCAGGTTTGGAACCGCCATACGCTCCTGGCGGATGCGACTAGGGCGGCCGTAAGCCAGTGGGCCAAAGGTGGTGTTCTGGAATTCAACATCGAAGATCCGCGCCGCCGCTCCGACAGTGTCACGGTAGTTCGGCTCAAGGATACAGATCCCGAGCCACTGCGCGACTTCACCAAGGAAGTTTGCGGCGTCACCATCGGAGGGACAATCGGAGAGCTTTCCAATGAAGGCATCCGAATTGCCCATATGGGTCACGTGAACGCTGTCATGACGCTCGGTACGCTGTCCGCGATCGAGCTCGGTCTTGCGAAGCTTGACATCCCTCATGAAAAGGGCGGCGTTCAGGCCGCGATCGACACTCTGGCCGGGGCTCTTTAGAGCACCCTGCGACAATCCAGGCTCGGGCTCCAAACGGGCCCGGCCAAGATTACAGGACTTCGTCCAAACGGTCGCAGATGGTCTTCAAAACCTTGACCCGCGCGTGTTTTTTGTTTTCTGCAGAAACCAACGTCCACGGTGCATAGTGGGTTGAAGTTCGGTCGACCATATCGCCGGCGGCAATGGCGTACTGGTCCCATTTAAGACGGTTACGCCAATCCTCGTCAGTGATCTTGTGCTGCTTGTACACGGTTTCCTCGCGGGCCTTGAACCGCCGGAGCTGTTCTTCTTCGGAAATGGCCAGCCAGAATTTGCACACAGTGTATCCGAAGTCCGTGAGTTCCTGCTCGAACTCGTTGATCTCGTTGTAAGCGCGCAGCCAGTCATCGTGACCGGCAAAACCCTCCACACGTTCAACAAGAACCCGCTCGTACCAAGACCGGTCAAAAATCGCGAAGTGTCCTTTTCGCGGTACGCGGCGCCAAAACCGCCAAAGATAAGGGCGTGCCTTTTCTTCATCGGTCGGTGCCGAAATCGAATGCACCTTGTAGATCCGTGGGTCAAGCGGCCGGATCAAACGACGGATGGCACCACCTTTTCCCGCTGCATCGTTGCCTTGAAACACGAGAACGACGCCGGTCTTTGTCATCGATTTGCGATCCGAGAGCTCGGAGAGCTGGTCCTGATATTTTTTTCTGAGCTTTTCGTATTCGGTCTTTTCCAGTGTCTCAGTCAAATCGATTGCGTCGACCGCGGTTTCCCGCTTCAACCCACCCACCACAGGCGGTGCTGCAACTGAGCTCGGCTCGCCGTCTTCAAGCTTGAGCTGCATGGATCTTGCGACGGTCTGCCCAAGAGCTACGTCCCGGTACTCCGGATCTTGCGAGGGGATCACAAACCAGGGGGCAAACCCCATGCTGGTTTCCAGAATAATCTTCTCACCGGTTTCACTGGCTTTCTTATGGTGCTTCAAGGCCGCCCAGTCTGCCAGGACATGCCGTCCGGCACTCTTCTTTTCGATTTTCCTCAAACGTTCCTTTTGAACATCCTTGGGAAGGACAAACCAGAATTTGAGGATGAGGACATCTTCATTCGCCAGCATTTCTTCAAAGCGCCTGATCCGAACCAGGCCCTTCTCGAAAGCATCCTCGTCGATCTTTTTGTAAATGCGGTCGCGCAACAGGGACTGATACCAGCTGCCGAAAACAATCGCGGTTTCTCCCTTGGCTGGAAGGTCCCGCCAATAGCGCCATAAGGGCGGACGCAACCGGGCCTCATCCATGGGTTCACCATAAGCGTTGCAGACGAGATGCCGTGCATCCATCCAGCCATAAAGCCGCGCAACCGCCTCGCCCTTGCCGGCACCATCAAGGCCATCAACCAGGATGAGTGTGGAGAACTGCTGCTTCTCAATCACCGGAAGCTGCGCCGCCAACAGGGCCTCCCGAAGTTCCGGTTCAAGTTTCTTGAAGGACTTTTTGGTCATTTTTTGCGGCATGCGGGCAGATTCGAACATTGCGTCCTCCGGTCACGAACCATGAAACCACATTGTGAAACAGCAAACCTGAAAAAACCACTCCATCGATGGAACCGGACATAATACGCGAAGGGAAACTGAATTTTCCCTGTTGGAGGATACGATCAGCACATATATGAAACCCTGCTCGCAACCGAATTTCACGGTGCTAGGTTATAACAGTGCCAGTTCCTTCTTAGAGACCGCCGGATTTCCGTGACAGACTTCCTTGATCCCATCCTGCATTTCATCGCCGAGAACCCATCGCTTGCCGGGTTGATCTGCTTTTTAGCAGCCATGGGCGAGGCATTGTTCCTGATCGGATTGTTTGTTCCAACTACTGTTGTTTTGGTGGGCGCCGGCACCCTTGTTGGCCTGGGCAAGCTTGATCTGATGCCGCTACTCATCTGGACAACGCTTGGCGCAACCGCAGGAGATGCGATCTCCTACTGGATTGGCTGGGCCTTCAAAGACAAGATCAAAAGCATGTGGCCGCTGAACAAGTACCGCAATGTGGTGGAAAGCGGCGAGGAATTCTTCAAACAACATGGCGGCAAGAGCGTTTTTATCGGCCGCTTCGTTCCAGGTGTAAAATCCGTAGTTCCGGGAATTGCCGGCATGGCCGGTATGAATTTCACCCGGTTCTCGGTGGTCAACTTCACCTCTGCCATTGCATGGAGTGTGGCGCACATTGCGCCGGGCGTTATTGCCGGGTCAGCGCTTCATGCGATCGGTCAGATCAGCGGCCGCCTTGCGTTGGTTCTGGGCGCGCTTCTACTGGTGATCTTCCTGGCGGTCATGCTGGGCCGGTGGTTGATCCTCATTATTCTGCCCCTGTTTCCAAACGCGCATTCGGCCATCGCACGCTGGTTTGCCCAGCGGCCTGACCGGATCTCGCAATGGATAGGACATAATTTCGATCCGGCTCACCCCCGCTCTGCGGGAATGCTGGCCTCGACGGTGCTTATCCTCATCACGATGCCGGCTTTCTTCTGGCTGATTGGTGAAGTCGCTCCAAACGAACCGATGGTTCGCGCGGACCTTGCCATCCTGAACCTCTTTGACAGCCTCAGAACGCCCGTCGGCGACAAGATCATGGTCTTCATGACCACACTTGGGGATGGCATCGTCGTGACTGCGATTGCGCTTGCCGTGGCATCCTATCTGTTCTTCCGAAAGGCCTGGCGCCGCGGCATCGGGTTTGTCATCGCGATTGCCGGCACGGCCATTTTTGTGCCTTTGCTGAAATTGATGCTGCACCGCTCCCGGCCCATGGAGCTTTACACAGGAGCCGACTCTTTCAGCTTCCCGAGCGGCCATGCAACGCTCAACACCGTCCTGTTCGGTATCTGTGCAGTTTTGATTGCCCATGACCGCAGCCGCTGGGTAAAAGCGGGTATTTTCACAGTCACTGTCGCCTATGTCATCACCATCGGTTTCTCGCGGATCTATCTTGGTGCGCACTGGATGTCGGATGTGTTGGCCGGGCTCTTGTTCGGCACGGCCATCGTGTCCGCCTTCGCCTTCGTTTTCGGCCCGATCCACAACGAGAAAATCGGGCGTTTGACCCTCACAGCGATCGTTTGCGGGATGCTTGCCGGGTTCGGTGGCTGGCATGTGGCCCGCTCCTTCGATGCTGGGCTAGTCACTTACGCGCCGCAAATTCACAAAGAGATCATCCAGGCGAGCGACTGGAGAGGTGGAACCTGGCAAAGCCTACCGGCACACCGGATCGGAATTGACGGGGAAACCGAAGAACCGCTCGTCATTCAATACGCAGGTCCGCTTGAAGCTTTTTCTGATATTGCTGCGAAAGACGACTGGGTGCATCCGCCAAAGTGGTCACTGTCGACAGCAGGCGGCTTTGTGGAAGGCGAAACGCCGCCAGATTCTCTGCCGATTCTGCCGCGCAGCCAGAACGGCCGCCAACCGGACCTGGTCCTGATCCGCAACGATGCCGATGGCGCGGAGGGCGGACGCTGGGTCATGCGGCTATGGCCAAGCCGATACGAAGTTCTCGAAGGTGGGACGCTGGAGCCCCTTTATCTTGGCAGCGTCGTCCACGAGGACATTCTGAGGCCTATGGGCGAGTTCTCCGGCCCCAAAATGGACCGGGAGCTTCCTGGTGTTGAAGTCAATCCGGCCCGTCTCATACCAGGTGCAGAGACCCGGCAGCGCGCAAACCTTTCGCATGTTGTATTGGCGCGCGTGCCCGAACCGCCCGGCCTTTCAACGCCGGCTGCAGACTGAGTTATTGCGCCCGGTAGGCCAAAGGCCAGGTTTTGGGTTCAGGCGCATTGCCGTCACAGTCGATCTTCTCCCGATACTCGAGAAGTTCCAACTCAAGGACTTCGCCCGGCCCATCGATCAGGCGAAACACCTGATAGACGCCGCAGTCTCCCGCGCCCCGGCCAAACTCGGTGGTTTCAATGTGGCCGGACGATCCCAACACCTTGGCATTCATCGCTGAATAGTTCTGATTGCCCTCCAATCCGGGGGGATTTGGCAAGGTCAACAAACCGCCCCAGTCTTGCGGCGGGTTCTGAGTTACTGCAAAGACACCGGAACCCTGATAGGCACCTTGAAAGCAAGGGATTTGCCACATCAGATAATAATCGTTGATCACATAACGCGCGCCCGACCAGGCAAACTGGCCATCGATGTCGCAGGCATCGCTCGCGTAATCGCGCATTTGCTGGCGCAAAACAGCCGGGATTTCGGACATATCTGCCAAGTATCGCTCGTAACCAATCGGAATACCTGCAGGCAAGTCCGGGCTGGCTAAGGCCGTCTGTGGTTGCAATGCGATTTTCGGGCAACCGCTGACCCCTTTGGCGTTCGCCGTGAATGGCAGTTTGCCCTTCTGGATGACAGTGACCTTGGCTTTGTCGAAATAAAAGGCGTCATTTCGGAACGTGACTTCGAGAAGTTCGATCTGGACTTTTATATCCCGGTCATCGCTTGCGAACAGATATTGAGTGCCATGGCCTTCGATGGGTTCGCCGCCATAGACGAGCTCGTTTACGCTGTAGAACTTGTCCCCGATCTCCACCAAACCCGGTCCCGTAAAACCATCGCTCTCCTGATTGGCATGGAACAGATACGCGTAATCGTCTGTCTCAGGGTCACGGTTCTGCTGCCAGAACGACAAATGACACGGAGAAATTCCACCGACAATTTCGTCTTTTCCGAAAAGTTTCAACGGCAGTTTGTAGGCATCCTCATCTGCATAGGCTTGCAACGATTGTAGACACGCGAACGTGGAAAACACCAATACAGCCAACAAGTTTTGCGTTTTCATAGCCCCTCCGACGCTCAGAATTCATCTGACCATGCCGGATTTTCCGCTCTTTGGCCAGCACGCGCTTTCCCTAAGGAAACTCTGGGCAGTCACTTAATTCCCCGCTTGCATCTTTTGTCTTATTTTCATATTTTCGAAAATAACGTAATGAGGATCTCCATGACCGAATTCACACCCATACTCAGCTTCGCAGGCGGCCTCCTGATCGGACTTGCCGCCGTCGCTTTGATGGCTGTTCATGGCCGCATTGCCGGGATCAATGGCATTGTCGGCGGGCTGCTGAGCCTGAACATCAATTCCGACTGGGCGTGGCGCGCAGCCTTTATCGCCGGGATGGTCACAAGCCCACTGATTCTGCTCGGCGCTACCGGTCAACTGCCAGAAATCAGCATCCCATCTTCGCCCGCACTTTTGCTTGCCGGAGGGTTCTTGACCGGTGTCGGGACCACGCTCGGCTCGGGCTGCACCAGCGGACATGGCGTTTGCGGAATGTCCCGCCTGTCCGCCCGCTCTATCGTTGCGACCATGACCTTCATGGCAACCGGCGGTGTCACCGTTTTCCTCATCCGTCACGTGTTTGGAGGCTAATCATGATCCGGCTTCTCTCAGCGTTCGCAATTGGCCTTGTTTTCGGGATAGGGATTTTGATTTCCGGGATGGGCAATCCGGCCAAGGTTCTGAACTTTTTCGATGTTGCAGGGAAGTGGGATCCGAGTCTGGCCTTCGTTATGGGCGGCGCCCTGACGGTTGCCGCAATTGGATACCGCCTCGCTTTCCGCATGAACTCTCCGGTCCTGGCCGCCGAGTTTTCACTGCCTACAAAAACAGATCTGGATGTGAAACTGATCGGCGGATCGGCTATCTTCGGCATAGGTTGGGGCATGAGCGGTTTCTGCCCGGGCGGACTGGTTCCGGTCCTCGGTCTTGGACTGAGCGGTCCATTGCTGACAGGTGCAGCGATTGTCGCAGGGATTTTGGTGGCGCGCTGGATTACAACACTGGGTTCACGCCCCAGTCCGGCCCAAGCCTGAGAATAGAACTGGCGAAGCCAGACAACGGGAGACACACAATGAGTTCCTCGAATTATCCGGTCGATATGGCCATCATTCCAGAGGTCAAAGCGTTTTTTGACCCAGCCACAAACACGATCAGCTATGTGGTCAAGGACCCGGCTTCAAACGCCTGCGCAGTCGTCGACAGTGTGATGGACATCGACTACGCGGCCGGCCGCATCACATACGATCATGCCGATGAAATCATCGCCTACATTCAGGACAAAAACCTGGATCTTGAGTGGCTGATTGAAACGCATGTTCATGCCGATCACCTGTCCGGCTCGCCGTACATTCAGGAAAAGCTGGGCGGCAAGCTCGGCATCGGTGAACAGATTACAGTTATTCAGGAAACCTTCGGCAAGGTGTTCAACGAGGGCACCGAATTCCAGCGTGACGGCAGCCAGTTCGATCGTCTGTTCAGGGATGGTGACACGTATCAGATCGGTGAAACGACCGCTTTTGCCATGTATACACCCGGCCACACACCGGCCTGCATGGTGCATGTCATGGGCGATGCGGCCTTTGCCGGCGACACATTGTTCATGCCGGATGGCGGATCTGCGCGCGCAGACTTTCCGGGCGGGGATGCCGGCACTCTCTATGATTCCATCCAGAAGGTTCTCGCCCTTCCGGACGATATGCGCCTGTTCATGTGCCACGATTATGGCCCGAACGGCCGGGACATTGCCTGGGAAACCACGGTGGGCGATGAAAAGGCGCACAACATTCATGTCGGCGGCGGCAAGACACGGGAAGAGTTCGTCCGTTTCCGAACGGAGCGCGACGCCCAGCTGGACATGCCAAAGCTGATCATTCCGTCCCTTCAGGTGAACATGCGCGCCGGAAAACTGCCGCCCGCTGATGAGAGCGGAAAAACATTTCTGAAAGTGCCGGTTAACGGGCTCTGATTGACAACAAACGGGAGGCGGCAGCCATGCAGGTGGCATCCATCGACAAGCAGATTTCGGTTTGCCCGCAGATCACGCCGGAAGACGTGCCGGATATTGCACAGCAAGGGTTCCGGTCAATCATCTGCAACCGGCCGGATGGAGAGGCCGCCGACCAGCCGACCTTCGAGGAGATCGAGGCTGCGGCTAAGAAACTTGGCCTCGAAGTCCGGTACCAGCCGATCACGGCCGGCAAGGTGCAGGATAAAGATGCTGATGCCTTTGGCGCGCATCTGGCCTTGCTGCCGAAACCGGTTCTTGCCTACTGCCGAACCGGGACCCGCTCTGCAACGCTTTGGTCTCTGTCTCAGGCAGACACCTTGCCGGTCGCTGGTATTCTGACAAAAACCAACGCCGCTGGCTATGACATGTCAGGCGTTGTCCGCCGGATTGCAAATGGCGGGCGGACACCGACAGAAACTGCAGAAGACGCCCGTTTCGATGTCGTCATCGTCGGCGGTGGTGCTGCAGGGATATCAGTTGCATCCAGCCTGCTGTCCCGGGATTCTGATCTCGATATCGCCGTGATCGACCCGGCCGATGTGCACTACTATCAGCCAGGCTGGACCATGGTGGGTGGCGGCATTTTTAGTGCCTCCGACACGGCCAAAACCATGGGCTCGCTCATCCCCTCCGGCGTTCACTGGCTGAAATCAGCGGTAGCCGCGTTCGAACCGAAGGACAATGCGGTCATCCTGGATGGCTGCCGCGTGGTGAAATACGACCGGCTGGTGGTCTGCCCGGGATTGAAACTGGATTGGCACGGCATTGAAGGTCTCGTCGACACACTCGGCAAAAACGGTGTGACATCCAACTACCGGTATAACCTAGCGCCCTACACCTGGAAACTGGTGCAGGAGATGACCTCAGGCCGGGCCGTGTTCACCCAGCCGCCAATGCCGATCAAGTGTGCGGGAGCCCCTCAAAAGGCGATGTACTTATCCGGGGACCACTGGACCAAATCAAGGCGCATGGACAACATCGACATCCAGTTCATGAATGCCGGCGGAGTCCTCTTTGGCGTAAAGGACTATGTTCCCGCCTTGATGGACTATGTGGCACGCTACGATGCGACCCTTAATTTCTTCCACAACCTGATTTCGATTGACGGACCAGCCAGGAAAGCACGGTTCGAGATCAAAGAACCTGGGGCGGATCCGCTTCAGGTCGATGTCGAGTTCGACATGATCCATGTCACTCCGCCGCAGACCGCACCGGACTTTATCCGCGTCTCACCACTGGCGGATGCTGCCGGCTGGGTCGACGTGGACCAGGCCACGTTGCGCCACAAGACCTACGACAACATCTGGTCGCTTGGCGATGTCATGAACGCGCCCAATGCGAAGACCGCGGCGGCAGCCCGTAAACAGGCGCCGGTGGTGGCGCAAAACATCATCTCCGATATCAACGGTCACAGTGCCACTGCTCAATACGACGGCTATGGCTCCTGTCCGCTCACCGTTGAGCGCGGAAAAATTGTTCTCGCAGAATTCGGCTATGGCGGAACGCTGTTGCCGAGCTTCCCGCGTTGGCTGGTGGACGGGACCAAGCCCACGCGGGCCGCGTGGCTTTTGAAGGAACGGATTCTTCCTCCAGTCTATTGGCGCGCAATGCTGCGCGGTAAGGAGTGGATGGCAAAGCCGGAAAAAGTCACGGCAGCCTAACCAAAAGAGCCTTTCACAGAGGCTTGCCCCTAACTCTCTTTCGGGCCGGGAAACCGGCTCGATTTCTTTATGCAGTCCTTCCGGCAATGTGGCATGACCACGCCGGAGTTTTTGACACTATCAGGCGTAAAATGAGCGGATTGAAGCGTTACTTCCCCATCCTTGAATGGGGCAAAACCTACGACAAGACAACGGCAACCAGCGACCTGGTTGCCGCGATCATCGTCACCATCATGCTCATTCCACAATCGCTTGCCTATGCCCTCCTTGCAGGATTGCCGCCGGAAGTCGGTCTTTATGCATCGATCGCGCCGCTGGTGGCTTATGCTGTTTTCGGAACAAGCCGGGCGCTCGCCGTTGGTCCGGTTGCTGTGGTCTCTTTGATGACGGCGTCAGCGGTAGGCCAATTCGCGGCTCAAGGGACCCCCGAATATCTCGGCGCTGCGATTGCCCTTGCGTTCATCTCCGGCTTGATGCTGGTTGTTATGGGGCTGTTCCGGCTCGGCTTTCTGGCAAACCTCTTGAGCCACCCGGTGATCTCTGGTTTCATCACTGCATCAGGGCTTTTGATTGCCTCTAGCCAGTTGAAACATATCCTGGGCGTTCCCGCCCACGGTCATACACTTTACGAGATCCTGCTTTCGATCGCCGCGCATCTCGATGAGGTCAACTGGATCACACTTATCATTGGCGCTGGCGCGACCGCGTTCCTGTTCTGGGTGCGCAAGGGGTTAAAAAGACTGCTGCTCGGCCTCGGTTTCAAACCGTTTTTCGCCGATATTCTGACCAAGGCCGGTCCCGTCGCGGCTGTCGCTGTGACGACACTCGCCTCGGCAGTGTTCTCTCTTGGCGACAAGGGCGTCCGGATCGTCGGTGATATCCCATCCGGCCTGCCCATGCCGCAATTACCCAGTTTCGACAGCGAGTTGTGGCTGGCGCTGGCGGGCCCAGCGCTTTTGATATCTGTGATTGGCTTTGTGGAATCCGTGTCCGTCGCACAGACCCTCGCGGCCAAGAAGCGTCAGAGGATCGATCCGGATCAGGAGCTTATCGGCCTTGGCACGTCGAACATCGCCTCAGCGCTGTCGGGCGGCTATCCGGTCACTGGAGGTTTTGCGCGGTCTGTGGTCAACTTCGAAGCAGGCGCGGCCACGCCGGCGGCCGGCGCCTATACCGCTGTCGGCATTGCGCTCGCCACGCTTTTCTTAACGCCCCTCCTCACCCATCTCCCACAGGCGACCTTGGCTGCGACGATCATTGTTGCCGTGCTGTCACTGGTCGATTTCGGTGCCGTAAAGCGGACGTTCGCCTACTCGAAAAGCGATTTCACAGCGATGGCCGCAACCATCCTGATCACGCTGTTTTTTGGCGTGGAACAGGGCGTTGTCGCAGGGGTTGGACTGTCCATCGCGCTTTATCTTTACCGCAACAGCCGGCCGCATATGGCCATCGTTGGCGTGGTGCCCGGCACAGAGCATTTCCGGAATATCGATCGGCACAAGGTCGTGACCGGAGAGCGGGTCCTGACCCTGCGGGTCGATGAAAGCCTGTTCTTTGCCAACAGCCGGTTCCTGGAAGACAAGATCTACGCTCTTGTCGCGGACCGGCCGAACATCGAGCACGTTGTGCTGATGTGCCCGGCGGTGAATGAAATTGACGCCAGCGCGCTCGAAAGTCTGGAAGAAATCAATCACCGGCTATCCGATTCCGGCGTTTCCTTTCATCTTTCTGAGGTCAAGGGGCCTGTGATGGACCGGCTGAAACGGACGGATTTCCTTGATCATCTAACGGGCCAAGTGTTTCTCAGCCAGTATGATGCGCTGGTCACACTGGACCCTCTTACGGCGCACATTTCAGAATCGCGCACTCCAAAGAAGGCCGCGCGATCCGATGTTTGGGCCGGACCGGAAATCTGAACCAAGTTTCTTCGATCTTGGCCGATCAATTGTCGTTGTTTTGGGCTGACTGCAGGACGGGCTGAATGGCTTCACAGAACCGGAAATGCACCGGAGCCCGCTCGCCCTCCTGCACGATGAGTCCATTGGTACCACGCGGCTGTACGGTTACCAGTTCGATCGCCTCACCGCCATCATTCAAAAGGCAATTGATCGCCGCCCGCTGGGTGAATTGCTTGTCCTTCTCAGCACCATAAACCTGACAAATGCGGCTCGGCGTTTCCAAAAGCCCGCGGTAAATCGCAATGGCAGCGCCGGGGTCATTGCGGTCAATCCGGGGCGCAGGACAATTGCTCAAATCACGCACCCAGATGCCTTGCGCAAAATCTGCAAATCTCAGGTCCAGGGTCTTGCCCTTAAGAAGCGGTGCAGAGCGTGGAACAGACCTTTTGAGATCGCCCTTGCCAGCCATGGCCGGCGCGGCTGCCACAGCTGCGGCAGCACAAAAACACGCAGCGATCACCCAACGGTTCATAACCACTTTCCCTCCTTAAGAGCTGTTCCTCCGTCCGCGCAGCTCCCTTCGCAAGCATGATGGAGACAGTTTTCGTTTGCCACGTCAACTTCTGCGATTCCGCTGCTTGCATTTTTCGAACATAAATGGAACAAAAGTGGAATGAAAACCGATATTCGTTCAGAAGGCAGCCGAATAGAGCTCGATGATCCGCTCGCGGACGGGCGGCAATCGGAAACAGCACTGAAGGTATGGCGCGGCGCGGCGCGGCTGATGCGGCAACGCAAGTTTGCCTGCGCTGCGGAAGTCACGTTGGCTTCCGCACGCCGGGCAGACCTGTTGGCCCTTGGCCCGAAACACGAACTTTGGATTATCGAAGTGAAATCGTCGGTGGCCGACTTTCGCGCCGACCAAAAATGGCCGGACTATCGTCAACACTGCGACCGGTTCTTCTTCGCTACCCATCCAAATGTTCCGTTGGACATTTTTCCTGAAGAAGCTGGTCTGATCGTCTCTGATGGATACGGCGCAGAGATCTTGCGCGATGCGCCCGAACACAAGGTTGCTGCTGCAACTCGAAAAGCCGTCACGTTGCGTTTTGCCCAACATACGGCACACAGGCTGCACGCTCTTGTCGATCCGGAGGTCCGCCACCTGAACGACGGTCTTTAGGCTAGCCATACAAATCCAGCATTCTGTTGCCACGTACAACTCCAGAAACAAATAACCTGGGTGCCCGTGTCAGAACCAATCCACATCGTCTGGTTTAAGAAAGATCTGCGTGTTTTCGATCACGAACCGCTGAAACGTGCCAGCCTGCAAGGCCCCATTCTGCCGCTTTACGTGATTGAACCGGACCTGTGGGATCAAACGGACATGTCGGCCCGCCATTACGCGTTTTTGTCTGAGTGTCTTCAGGACCTGGACCAGGAACTCTCCCGCCTTGGTCAGCCCCTGCTGCTCCGGACTGGCTCGGTGACGGATGTGCTGACGTCCCTTTCGGAGCGTTATCGTATCGCCGGTCTCTGGTCCCACGAAGAAACCGGCAACGGCTGGACGTTTCAACGGGATAAGGCGGTTGCTGCCTGGTGCCGGGCCAATGCTGTCCCCTGGACGGAGTGCCGCCAGACAGGCGTCATCCGGCGGTTGAATGCGCGCAATGGCTGGGCCGGACAATGGGATCGATTTATGGCAGAGCAGCCGATTGACCCGCCCGCACTCAGACCCTTGTCCGGCTTGACTTCAGGTCCACTGCCCAAAGCTGCTGACCTCGGACTTGCCGCGGATCCCTGCCCGGATCGGCAGATCGGGGGTCGCGTGGCAGCTCTGGAAACTCTGGAAAGCTTCTTGTTCACCCGCGGGAAACCCTACCGTGCAGCCATGGCCACACCGGTGAAGGCATTTGAAGCCTGCTCACGCATGTCGCCTTACCTCACTTTCGGAACAATCTCGATGCGGGAAGTGGCGCAGGCGACATGGGCGCGGCAAGCTGAGTTAAAGCACACGGATTTCAAAGGCCGCAGCACATGGCAGGGGGCAATGCGCTCCTTTTCAGGCCGCCTGCACTGGCACTGCCACTTCATGCAGAAGCTTGAGGACGAGCCGCGCCTCGAATTTGAAAACCTGCATCGCGCCTATGACGGCTTGCGGCCTTCAATGCCCGATGCGGAGCGGCTTCAAGCCTGGCAACGCGGTGAAACCGGACTGCCCTTTGTCGATGCCTGCATGCGCGCGCTGACCGCGACCGGTTGGATGAATTTCAGAATGCGGGCCATGCTGACGGCGGTTGCGAGCTATCACCTTTGGCTCGACTGGCGCCAACCCGGCCTGCATCTGGCACGCCTCTTCACCGACTATGAACCGGGCATTCACTGGTCCCAGATCCAGATGCAATCCGGCACCACCGGGATCAACACGATTCGGATCTACAATCCGGTGAAACAAGGCAAGGATCAGGATCCAGACGGTGTGTTCGTCAAACGCTGGGTCCCGGAACTCAAAGACATCGATCCGGCCCATATCCATGAACCCTGGAAAGCGGAGAACGCCGGAAAGGTCCTCGGAAAGACCTATCCGTTCCCCGTTGTCGATTATCTGTCGGCTGCCAAGGAGGCACGGGACAAGGTCTGGGCCGTGCGCAAGGGACAAGCGTTTCGATCGGAAGCCTCCGGGATCCAGACCAAGCATGGCAGCCGCAAGAGCGGAATCCCTATGCGTGGGCAGGAAAAATCCCGTCGCCGCACCCGGAAAGCCGCTGCCAATTCGGATCAGGCCGATCTTTTTGGGGATGCGACATGAAAATGCGCCGCAAAGGCGATCTGCCACAGAAAATCTGCGCGGCCTGCGGGCGGCCATTTGCCTGGCGCAAGAAATGGGCGCGGGACTGGGATGAGGTCAAATACTGTTCCGAGCGCTGCAAGCGCGACCGGAAGAAAGTGTGACACTCATTCCTTGAACGCTTTCCCGGCCCTGAGCCGGGATCATGGCGGGTTGGGTCCCGGCTCAAGGCCGGGACCCAAACGTCGTCTGGAAATTCAGACAAAAAGGTTTGCAAGGCTTTCCAGATATTCCTGTTTTCCGGACACCGGTTGCGGCTCAAGATCCTGTGCGTGTACCCGTTCGGCAAGCGCTTCAAGAGAGCTCCCGCCCTTCAGAACTTCCTGGTTCTCCGGCTTCTTCCAGCCAGCATAGCGATCCTCGACAAAACCTTTCATACGGCCATCTTCGATCATGGCAGCCGCCGCCTTGAGGCCACGCGCAATAGCGTCCGCCGAGCCCACATGTGCCTGAATCAGATCAACCGGTTCGAGGGATTGGCGCCGCAATTTGGCGTCAAAGTTTGTGCCGCCGGTCGTGAAGCCACCCGCCATCAGGATCTCATAATAGGCCAGCGCCAGCTCAGGCACATTCATGCCGAAATGATCGGTGTCCCAACCGCACTGGTAATCGTTCCGGTTCATGTCAACGGACCCGAAAATACCCAGCGAGCGGGCCATATGCAGCTCGTGCTCGAACGAATGACCGGCAAGGATTGCGTGACCCTGCTCGATGTTCATCTTGACCTCGTTTTCAAGGCCGTAAGCTTTCAGGAAGCCGTAAACAGTCGCGACATCATAGTCATACTGGTGCTTGGACGGTTCCTGCGGTTTCGGTTCGATCAGGATCGCACCCTTAAAACCGATCTTGTGCTTGTATTCGACCACCATGTTGAGGAAGCGGCCGAGCTGGTCCAGTTCCTGTTTGATGTTGGTATTCAGCAGGGTCTCATACCCCTCGCGCCCACCCCACAGGACATAGTTGGCGCCGCCCAGGCGTTGGGTGACATCCATGGCGTTTTTGACCTGGGCTGCCGCATAGGCAAAGACATCCGGGTTCGGATTGGTCGCAGCCCCGGACATGTACCGGCGGTTGGAGAACATGTTGGCTGTTCCCCAAAGCAGTTTCACTCCGGTCTCGGCCATCTTTTTTTCAAAGATGTCGCCAATTGCATTCACGTTGGCATTGCTTTCCGCCAGCGTTTTGCCTTCCGGCGCAATGTCGCGGTCATGGAAGGTGAAAAACGGCATGCCGAGGATCTGGAACATCTCAAAGGCCACATCGGCTTTGAGCTTTGCCTGTTCCAGCGGGTCGCCACCTGCTGCCATCCAGGTGCGGTTGAAGGTCTCGCCGCCAAAAGGATCAGAGCCTGGCCAGCAGAAATTGTGCCAGTAACATACGGCAAGCCGCAGGTGATCTTCCATCCGTTTTCCAAAGACGACTTCGTCCTTGTTGTAGTGGCGGTAGGTTAGCGGATCGCGGCTTTCCGGGCCGGCGAATTGGATCGGCTGCAGATCGCCAAAAAATCCTGTGCTCATGAACATATCTCCTTAGAAACCAGCCTGCTTGAAAGCCGGATACAGTTTTTGCCAGCGCTGATAAGCATCGGCGTAAGCGGGAATAAGGGTTGGGTTGGGATCAATGGTTGTTCGAAGGGCGGGCTTGCCGAAGACACTCTCGGTGGAACCGAGAGCCGCAGCCTGACCGAGCCGGGCAGCTCCAAGAGAGGCCCCGAAATCGCCGTCGACAGGCACATCGATTGGCACTTCCAAAAGGCTGGCAATGATCTCCAGCCAGACCTCAGATCTGGACCCGCCGCCAACAGCCAGCAAACGGTCAACTTTCGTGCCGGCAGCGGTCAACGCACCAAGGCAGTCTTTCAACGCGAAGGCCACCCCATCCAGAACGGCATGGGTCAGCTCAGTATCGCCCGTCTCATGGGAAATCCCAGCGAATCCGGCCCGGATCGCTACGTCATTGTGGGGTGTCCGCTCGCCTCCGAGATACGGAAGGAAAGACACATCTGACGGCCCGGGCGCGCTCCCAAGCGCTGCCGTCAACTCCCCCGGGGTTTTCTTCAGCCGGCTTGCGAGCCAGTTGAGACTGTCGGTCGCCGACAGGATCACGCCCATCTGGTGCCAGGTGTTTGGCACGGCCTGACAAAAGGCATGGACAGCATTTTCCACATTGGGCGAGAAGCGATCATTGGTGACAAAAAGCACCCCGGACGTGCCAAGCGAGACAAACCCGGAGCCCGGCTCCACCGCTCCGACCCCGCAGGCGGATGCGGCGTTGTCGCCACCGCCGCCGGCAACAACCGGAGCCTTGTCAAATCCCCAGCGGGCGCACAGATCTGACGTCACTTCACCTGAGACGTCCGACCCTTCCACGAGGCGCGGCATGTTCTGGCGGTTCAAACCTGTCGCGGCTAAAAGCTCGTCGCTCCAGTCGCGCTTTGCCACATCCATCCAGAGCGTTCCGGCGCTGTCGGACATGTCCCCTGCATAGATCCCGGTGAGTTTAAAACGCACATAGTCCTTGGGCAGCAGAACCATGGCCGTCTTTGCAAAGACTTCCGGCTCGTTCTCACGCACCCACTGCAACTTTGGGGCCGTGAAACCCGGCATCACCCGGTTGCCACCAAGGCTCAGGAACTTCGGTTCTACCGCTTCAAGATCCGCGCATTGTTTTGCGGACCGGCCGTCATTCCACAAGATGCAAGGCCTCAAGGGCTTGCCGTCTGCATCCAGCAGCGTCGCCCCATGCATGTGACCGGACAATCCGATGCCTCTCACGGCGGCCATCTTTGAAGGCACTTGCAGCTTCAAACTGTCGAGGACCGTTTCGCAGGCGGTCCACCAGCTCTCCGGATCCTGTTCAGACCAGCCCGGGTGCGGACGCTCGACCGTCAACTCCGCCGTTGCGGACGCCACAAGGACCTGATTTTCGTCGAGCAAAATCGCTTTGACCGAACTGGTACCAATATCAAGGCCAATAAACATGAGGTGCGTTCCTCATTTAGGTTTCAAAAGAATGCCGAAGCCTCAACCTTGAGGCTCGGCATTGGCAAATCGTCCGAATTGACCCGGACAATGACTGCGGTCAATTCGAGGGATAGCCCGCGCCATCGCGCGGGCCAAAAAGTCTATCCGACGACCGTGTCGTCAACAATCGCGCCAGGCCCGGGGGTTGCGCCCGGAGGGCACTTGCCCAGGATGATCATGCCGAGAACATCATCATCGGTGACATCCCCGGTCTTGGCTGTCCCGACCAGCTGGCCGTTCTTCATAACGGCAATCCGGTCGCATAGCTGAAAGACATCGTGGATGTCGTGGCTAATCAGGAAGATACCGAGGCCCTGCTTCTTCAGCTCCTGAATGAGCTCGGCCACCATCTGGGTTTCATGCACCCCGAGCGCCGCCGTCGGCTCATCCATGATTAGGATCTTGGCGTTGAAGTAAACGGCCCGGGCAATCGCCACGGATTGCCGCTGCCCACCGGACAATGCTTTCACCGGTGCGTGGAACTTTTTGAAGTTCGGGTTGAGCCGGCCCATGATCTTCCGGGTTTCCGCTTCCATGGCATCGTCGTCGACGAAGCCGAGCGGCGAGGTCAGCTCCCGGCCAAGAAACAGGTTCGACGCCGCATCGAGATTGTCTGCCAGCGCAAGCGTCTGATAGATGGTCTCAATGTTTTGAGCCCGCGCATCACGCGGCGAATGAATATGCACTTCATTGCCATTGATGCGGATCTCACCGCTGTCGGCCTTGTAGGCCCCGGACAGGATCTTGATCAGCGTCGACTTGCCGGCACCGTTGTGACCCAGAAGACCAACCACTTCGCCGGGAAAAAGATCAACGGAGACATGGTCCACTGCGTGCACCCCGCCAAAGGAGATGCACATGTCTTTCATTTCTACGAGAGGGGCGGTCATTGTTACTCTCCCGTGCGCTTGCGGTAGATGATGTCGACCAGAACGGCGAGCACAAGCACCGTACCGACAACAATATTCTGGAGCGGGGCATCGACACCAACCATCGCCATGCCCGATTGCAGTGACTGCATGATCAGGGCACCGAGAATTGCGCCGTAGATCGTTCCGACACCGCCGGCCAGCGCCGTTCCGCCGATAACCGCGGCTGCAATGACGCGAAGTTCGTCAAGCGTGCCGATGTCATTGGTGGAGAACCCGAGGCGGGCCGCGGCCACGGCTGCGGCCAGAGCACTCAGGCCGCCCATAATGGCAAACACCTTGACCGTGAGGAACCGTGTGTTGATGCCGGAGAGTTCCGCCGCATCCGGATTGCCACCGGTTGCGAAGATGTAGCGGCCCAGACGCGTGCGGCGCGCAACAACAGTCATGACCACCGCCACAATAATGAGAAGGACGACGGAATACGGAATGCCATAGCCCATCGTCAGGCCTTCCGGCAGCGTCTCGCCAGATGCCTCGAACATACGGCGCAAGCGGGCTTTCGGGATGTCGTAGGCGTTCAGGATCGCAACAAACCCGAGAATGGCAGCCGTTGTGATTACACCCATGGTGACTTCCGCCCAGACCGGTTTGACCGGAAACCCATGCGAGGACTTGCGGCGGCGCGAAGCGATCTGAAGCCAAAGAGCGGCAGCGACGGCCAGTATGCCGAAGATCCAGGACCCGGTTTCCCCCATGGTCCCGCCGATACCACCAATCATCGTGAAGGTGTCGTCGAGCGGTCCGATTGTCTGACCGGAGGTGATGAACCAGGCAACATTCCGCCAGACCAACAGCCCGCCAAGCGTGACGATAAAGGCCGGGATTCCAAGATAGCCGATCATCCAGCCCTGGAAACCGCCAATTATCACACCGGCGACAACACCGCAAAGGATGGCCAGCACCCAGATTACCGGGTGTCCGAGCCCCATGAATTGCGGCAGGATATCCGTCTGGACCACCGCCATCACCGCCGCAACGGTGGCGAGCACCGAGCCGACCGACAAGTCGATGTGGCGTGTGACGATAACGAAGACCATGCCTGTTGCCATGATCGCAACGGATACGGTCTGGATCGTCAGGTTGAAGATGTTGCGCGGGGTCAGGAACCGGCCTTCGGTGAACACATTGAACACCAGGCACAGGACGATGAACGCGCCAATCATGCCCAAAAGGCGCGTATCCAGCTGCAACGCGGTAAAGAAGTTTCGTGCCGTCTGGCTCTTCGAGCCGGACAGTGCCGTATCGGACATTGCGGTTACTCCTGCTTGGAGACCATTTGCTTTTTCAAAAGCCGGGTGGCCAGCCCATAGGGACTGACCCACTCCGGCGCCCCGATCATGCGGTCCGGGCACAGTGCCCGGACCGTTTTGTTGTTTTTATTAGTTACAAGGAGCCGGGCCGTTTTCGACGCCCTGGCAGAGATCGTCTTTTGAGATCCAGCCGGCATCAACAACTGCAGTCAGGTTGTCCTTGGTGATCGGCATCGGAGCCAGGAACTTCGCGGTCAGCTCGGTGCCGCCTGGTGAAGTCCAGCTGCTTGCACCGTCCACTGACGACATCTCACCGCCGTTGGCGAGCGCAACGGCGATCTCACCGGCTGCCTTGCCAAGATCCCGCGCATCTTTCCAAACAGACACGGTCTGCGTGCCGCGTGCAACGCGGTTCAAGGCGGCATGATCGCCATCCTGACCGGAAACCGGGGTGCCTTCCATGCCTTGTGCAGTCAGTGCAGCAACTGCACCACCAGCAGTCCCGTCGTTGGACGCAACCACCGCATCAACGTTGTTGTCGTTGGCGGTCAGGATCTGCTCCATGTTGCGCTGAGCGTTCGCCGGCAACCAGCCATCGGTGTAAGCTTCACCAACAATCTTGATGTCGCCGCTGTCGATTGCTGCCTGAAGAACTTCCTGCTGACCACCGCGCAGGAAGTCTGCGTTCGGATCGGTCGGGGAGCCCTTGATCATCACGTAGTTGCCCTTCGGCTGTACAGCCAGAACGGCAGCAGCCTGCATGCGGCCAACTTCAACGTTGTCGAAGGTCAGGTAGAATGCCCGCGGATCCTCGATCAAACGGTCATAACCGACAACCGGAATGCCTTCGTCCGCTGCAGCCTGAACAGCCGGGCCGATCGCTTGCGCGTCCTGGGCGAGGATGATCAAAGCGTTTGCACCCTGCGCGATCAATGCCTCAACGTCGGACAGCTGCTTGGCAGATGAGCTCTGAGCATCGGCGGAGATGTATTTCGCGCCCGCAGCGTCCAGAGCGGACTTGATCGCAGCTTCATCAGTTTTCCAACGCTCTTCCTGGAAGTTGGACCAGCTGACACCGACCACGATGTCTTCAGCGTGGGCAGCGGTCAGAGCAGTTGCGGACACAAGGGCGCCCGCCAGCAATGTGGTGAACTTGCGCATCGTTATCATTCCTCCCATCGGTGCCGCATGATGTCGAAGCGCAGCACCTGAAACACGTTTGTTTATGGCCGGACCGGATCCGGTAAAAAAATGGGACAGCCTTATTGTTATTTTTTTTGGACCCCGAAAAAAAGTTGCTCTAAAGCGCGCCTCCTGTCAACATGGTTTTGCGAAACTTTGACTTCGAGGGGAGGACTTCGAAGAAAAAATCGCCAAAAAGCCCGGAAAACGCGGCGTAAGAAAATGATTTGGGAGCGAGCGCAAACATCATGACACGCAAGGCGGACCGGGATCAGATCCGGCGGCAGAATAGAAGCATTGTTCTACAGGCACTTCGGCGGAATGGTCCAACAGCCCGGATTGATCTGGGTAAAATAACGCGGCTGAGCCCAGCCACCGTCACGGCAATCACCTCCGATCTGCTCGATCAGAAACTGATCATCAGCGTGGAGAGCGATGAACCGAAATCGCATCAGGCCCGTGGGCGTCCGCGAACGCTTTTGCGGCTCAATCCGGAAGCCGCCTACACGGTCTGTATCCGCCTCTCCGTGAACACGATGGATCTCTCGCTCGTTGATTTTGCCGGCACAATCGCAGCGAGCTTGAGAACGCAGTACGACAGCGCCACCGCCGATGCAGACAGTTTTCCTCCGGTCCTGATTGCTGCCATCCGCCAATTCATTGCAGATGCTGGCATCTCCGAGGCGCAAGTCCAGGAAATTGGTGTGGCAGCACAAGGCGTTGTGGAAACCGAAGCGGGCCTGGTCGCCTGGAGCCCGGCGTTTTCGGGCCGCAAAATACCGGTGGTTGCCCCCTTGCATCAGGCCTTTGGCGCAGACTGCTATATTTCCAACGATACCAACATGATCACCGAGGCCCTGCATTGGTCGGATCCGGAGCGGTATAGCGGCACTTTCACGGTGATCATGCTCGATTATGGCGTTGGTATGGGCCTTTACCTCGACAACCATTTGTTTTCCGGTGCCAGCGGCACAGCTGCAGAATTCGGACATGCCAATCACATTCCGGACGGTGCTTTGTGCCGGTGTGGCAAGAAAGGATGCCTGGAAGCCTATCTTTCCGATTATGCGCTGGTGCGATCCGCATCACAGCTGCCTGAAGATACAGACCCGGCAGATATCAAGGCGGGCGTCGAAGGTCTTGAAAAACTGATCGAAACCGCGGACGCGGGTGATGAAAACGCCCGAAAGGCATTTCACCAAGCCGGGCGCGTTCTCGGATACGGGCTCGCCAGAGTGATTGCGCTGATCGACCCGAAACGCATCGTACTGACAGGGGCTGCGATGCGGGCCTACACGTTCATGGAAAAAGGCGTGTGGGAAGGCTTGAAAGATGCGCTTGTCGAGGACTTGCGCAACAACTTCACACTTGATGTGATGCCTTGGAACGAAGACTTCATCAGGACAGGTCTGGTGGCCCAATCGATGGAACGGCTCGATATGGATTTCTTGGGAGCGCAGGTGAAAGCGCCTAGGCGGGAAGCCTCATGACCCGGCGCAGCTCCCTCCTGATCGGCCTTGCGGCTCTGGCGGCTTTCCCCGCACATGGTCTCGCTGATGAAACGCTGCCCCCCTGGGCCGAACGGACCATCCTGGAAGATGTGGATCTCAACGCTCTGGCGGAGTCCGGAAAAGATCCAATACCTGTGCTGCAGCCGCTTGGCGAAGCCCTTTTCGAAGCAAAGTTCACCAGCCTCGACGGAGCCGGCCGGCCGGATGCCACCGGGGCCATCGTGCCAACGAAAGTCCGGCGGCAATCTCATTTGACTTTTCAGCGGCTGGCTGGTCCGGACGCCAATGCTTGCGCGTCTTGCCATAATGAACCGGTCATAGGCGGTGCCGGATCCTTTGCCGTCAATGTCTTCGTGTCCGAAGGTTTTGAAAGTGCAGACTTCGACACGATCGACCCGCAGTTCTCGAATGAGCGCAACACCAACGCCTTGCAGGGCGCGGGCCTGATCGAGTTACTCGCCCGGGAAATGACGACGGATCTGCGCGCCCAGCGCCGCGCGATCCTTCAAGACGCCAGGACGACCGGCTCCACCGCAACAGTGGATCTAGAGACCAAAGGAATTTCGTTTGGGCGTCTCACCGCACATCCGGACGGAACTCTCGATGTGTCTGAATTGGACGGAATTGACGACGATCTGACTCTTCGCCCCTTCGGTCAAAAGGGTGTCTTTGCATCGCTGCGCCAATTCACCGTCAACGCGATGAATGATCATCACGGCATTCAGGCCGATGAACGATTCGGTGCCCGCTGGACCGGGACCGATGATTTCGATGCGGACGGGTTCGCGCACGAATTCAGCGATGGACAAATCTCTGCCCTTGTTGCCTGGCAGGCAACCCTGCCACCGCCTGGCAGAAAACAGGAGTTGCCGGAAATCTGGGAAAAAGCCGCTGCGCGCGGTGAGTTGATCTTTGACGAGATCGGCTGCACCTCCTGCCATGTCCCGGCCCTGCCACTCGACAGTCTTGTCTTTCAAGATCCGGGTCCATTCGACACAGCAGGCACCTTGCGTCAAAGCGATGTGAACCAGCCGCTCGCCCTCGATCTGGCAACACTGGAGTGGGTGAAAACCTTGCCGCGGGATGACAGCGGCCGCGTCTTGGTCCCGCTCTTTGGTGACCTGAAACGCCACAAGATCGCTGACCCGGCCAATGACACACTCGGCAACGAGCTCTTGGCGCAGCGGTTCGTGGCACGGGATGTCTTCATCACGGCGGAACTCTGGGGGATCGGAAGTACGGCCCCCTATGGACATCGCGGTGACCTGACGACCTTGAACGAGGTGATCCTTGCCCATGGCGGGGACGCCTCCGACAGCCGCAAAGCTTATGCCAGTCTCGACGAAGGTGGCCGCCAATCCATCATCGCCTTCCTGCGCAGTCTGGAGATCACTCGATGATTTTTAGACGGTCCAGACTGCTAGTCTGCATAGCTGGCGTTTGTACGGGTCTGACAAGCGCGGCCTTGGCAAACGGTCAGGCCTCGCTCGCCCCGATCCCCTCCTTTGTCGAAGAAGCCGCGAATGCTGGCATTACGCACACCTACGACGGGGCATGGGAGTATTTCGTTGGCGGCGGGGTTGCGATTTTTGACTGCAACGGCGATCGCCGTCCCGACATGTTTCTGGCGGGTGGCAAAAACCCGGCCAAGCTTTACCGGAACCAAAGCCTCAAGGGCGGCAAACTCAATTTCGAAACGGTTTCGGACTATGGCCCAAACTACAACCAGCTCTCCAAGGTGCTCGGCGCCTACCCACTTGATGTTGATAACGATGACATCCTTGATCTGGTTCTCTTGAGACTGGGTGAAAACCTAATCTTGAAAGGTAAGGGCAACTGCACATTCGACGTTGCCAATCGCGCGCTCGGCTTCGACGGCGGACGGGAATGGACAACAGCCTTTTCCGCAACCTTTGAGGACGGCAACGCCTATCCGACCCTTGCGTTTGGGAACTATGTCGATCGCTCGGCTCCCGGCTCGCCCTGGGGGACATGCCACGACAACTTCCTGTTCCGGCCCGAAGTATCTGCGGACGACAGCGTCAGCTACCCGGAGCCGACTCGGCTGTCGCCCGGATATTGCAGCCTCTCGATCTTGTTTACAGACTGGAACCGCTCGGGCGAGCCGTCCCTGCGCGTCTCCAATGACCGGCATTACTATCGCGGCGGCCAGGAACAGCTCTGGGCTGTTCCGCCGGGCAGGCCGCCACGCCCTTACCGCAAGACGGACGGTTGGCAGCATTTGAAAATCTGGGGAATGGGCATCGCCTCCATCGATTTAAATGTCGATGGCTTCCCGGAATATGCGCTAACCAGCATGGGCGACACCAAGCTTCAACAACTGGATGATGAGGCGGACGAAACCGTCCCCGTCTACCAGGACATCGCCTTTGATCTTGGTGTGACAGCACATCGTCCCTACACCGGCGATGATTTGAAGCCTTCAACTGGCTGGCATTCGGAGTTTCAGGACGTCAACAATGACGGGCTTTGGGATCTCTTCATCGCAAAGGGCAATGTCGAGGCGATGCCCGACTTTGCCGCGTTCGACCCGGACAACCTCTTGCTGGGCCAGTGGAGCGGCAAGTTCTCCGAGACCGGAGAAGCCTCTGGCATCGCGCTCGACCGGCGTGGCCGGGGAGCGGGTCTTTCAGATTTTAACTCCGACGGTCTTTTAGATCTCGTGGTGGTGAACCGGTCCGCGCCGGTCAGCCTGTTCCGCAATGCTGGGGCTGGCTCCACTGATAAGCCGCGCCCGCTCGGCAACTGGCTCTCAATTGACGTCCGCCAGCCCGGCTCGGCGAATAGCCGCGCCGTTGGCGCAAAAATCAGCGTCAAAACGGGCAACCGAACCGTCGTCAAAGACATAGAAGTCGGTGCGGGGCATGCCTCCGGACAACTCGGGTTTGTTCATTTTGGCCTCGGCGTTGCCGAACGGGCAAACGTGCGAATCAAATGGCCGGACGGCGATTGGAGCCACAGCTATCGCGTTTTCGCGAACTCTCACGTCATCATAGACCGGGGCTCAGAAAAGGCGCGCTTCTGGTATCCGGAGTGAGCCTCGTTTAGAGCAAATCGCGTTTAAACGGATTCAGTTTCGTCCGTTAAAGTCATCAGGATATCGGCATACCAAGCGCAATTGAGACCAAGAGCTTCGTCCACCGTCACATCACGGGTCCCAACGTCGAGCCGCGCCGAGTGGATGCCCAATAAATAGCAACTCAGTTCGCTATCACCGACATGGCCGTTGGTCGAGCGCATCAGCACAGGTGCACCGCTGCTGCCGCGATGTGTTCGCGCATCGGTTAGAAAATAGCCTTGTCCCTGAAAGCGCATGCCGAAAGACGAAGCGATTATGGCATGCCGCACGACCGGCAAAGCATGCAAAGTGTCTGAGAAGCCGAGGGGATATCCAGGAATGAGAAGTGGTTCGCCGACTTCGGGCTGTTTGACCAATGGATCAATCAAGTGCGCTTCGCTGAAAGCATGCAGAATACAAGGATCAGGTAGAAATTGCCGGTCCAATTCGATCAATGCCACGTCTATCTGCCCTCCACCATCAACAGCTTGGCGCCACAAAGATTTGCCGTCCCTATAAAGCGGGATCAAGAAACGGACGGTCTGCGCAACGTTCTCGGCAGACGTATGTAGTTCAATTTGCACTGTATCTGGAAAATGCTGGCTGACCTCGTCAACAAAGACGTGCCGGCTACTGACAAGAAAAAGCCGGCCATCCCGCTTGAAGAAGAACCCTGTTGCATTGGTGAGAACTTGACCCTGACTGAGCGTTTGTATACGCGCAGCGGTGAAGAGGAGTGTTTCAATCACGGATCTACATACCCCTCGTTACAGAATTTGCGGTCACGCAACTCAGCCTGCATGCGGCGTTACGTTTGAGAAAACAGTTATTAGGCCAACTTTTTCCGCCAGCGGAGCGCTATAGGACAAATAGAACCATAGCTGCGTAATTACGCATGTCGAGTTCACATGTTGCCAAGACAAAGCGTTTGACGAATTCAAGCTCTAGCGGAACGGCCCGTGCACAAGACACAAAACGGGGCTGCCGCTCTAAAGGCCTGCGTGCCAATGGCTAAACGAAGTGTTTGAGTTTTTATCTGTATGAGAAAAATCAATATGCTAGCCGACCTGCCTTTATAATAGCATTTCATCTCGTATGGAGCGCGCACCCTCAGCCCCGCCGCGGGACCGATGGGATACGCCACGTTTTATCCGCTCATCATTAAAGCACGCAGCAAACATTGTCCGGGCAACTGGGCGCCCAGCTTTCCTTGGCGTCAAGTATCGCCATGCTGATAGATGTGGGCACCGTCCGTCCGGCCTTAGACAAGGCGGCGCCGCTTTCCAATTTGGCAGAAACCAGGACCTGAGCCGATTCCACAACGTTTTGGTGGATGTGTCTGACGTTCATGAACAGTGTGAACACCCCGCGTCATGACATTATCGGGCCTGGCGCGCCTTCCGATTTGCATAGCGCTGATCGCGTTTAGCTTTGCGGGCTGCTTCGTCCTGCAGAACACGCTCAATACGGGTTTTGTCAGCCAACTCGCGCGCCTCGGTTTCAGCTTTGGCTGCGGCAGCAACGGCAGCGTCTCGTGCTGCTGCTTCCGCGGTGAGGCGATTTCTTTCATCAAGCTTTATTTGCTCGCGCTCGGCACGGCGCTTGTCACGAGCTTCTGCGATTAAACGGCGCTCCGTCTGCCGGGCTTCTCGGGTTGGCTCGGAAGCTTCCCTGGCGGTACGAAAGGCCACTACAAGCGCTGCCTTGGCGTCTGCCGCGGCGCGGCGGCGGTCTGAGTGTTCGTTATTTCTGATTTTTTTCAAATCTCAATTCCATTTAACCGGTTACAATGAGCGACCTGAGGATTTTTTTGCAAGTTTTGGAGCGGACTTTGTTGCTGAGGCCATGTGGTCTTGGCGTTCTTTGGCAAGACGAGCCTCTCGCAACCTCCGTGTCTTTTCATTACGGGCGACTACGATCGAGTTGAGGTCCTCAATTGCACGTTGGCGTTCAAAAAATTGCGACTGGTTTTTGCCAAACGCGACTTCTGCCTGTTGGCGGGGTTTGCTGTAAATTTCAGTCATGACTTTCCTCCAGAAGGCTGTTCACCTAGGAGCAGCAACGAAAAAGGCCAGGCAACTTGCCTGGCCGTGCTTGGTCTGATGCTTTCGACAATGCCAGTACATCCGTGGTCAAGGGAAAGCAGATCCCGGATCTATCAGGCAGCCTGCAGATTACAGGCGGACATTTTGCCCGACTTGGAGTCGCGCTCCATATCGTAACCAATTTTCTGACCTTCAACGATTTCGTGCATGCCAGCGCGTTCGACGGCGGAGATATGGACGAAGGCGTCAGGACCGCCGTTGTCAGGCTGGATAAAGCCGAAGCCTTTGGTAGAATTGAACCATTTAACTGTGCCAGTGGTCATGATGAACCCTTTCATAGCATAGAGAGATAGGCCAGCGAGCAAAGGGCTCGCAGGTGATGATAACGATGCTTTAAAGGGAGGGTTCGTTCAGAACGCGATGCCAAGCGCGTTGTAACCAAATCTCGGCAAGAAAATATCGATGCTCTAGTGTTAAGAGTTTTCGATGTGGTTGTCAACTTCTGGTTTTGATGCTGAGTTGTGGACGTTCAAAACATACGCAGCCCTATGCGCAACACATCAGCGAGCGCCATCAGGCGTGCGACCTAACTGCCGACAAACATAGGCTCAACCATTTTCACGAATTCGCCGGATTTATCTTGATAGGCAAATCGGTTTCAATTGGGGACGCGCAGGAACCACAAGATGTGGGGTGTGGAAGCCAGATCCGCGGTCACCTCCACAGGATGGTTGGTCCCCCGGCTAAAACTGCCTATGCGCGAAAAGAAGAGCAGGAATCGTTAGGGAAATGAGCGCTTGAATTCCCTACCCGTTTCCCTGACTAAAGCTCATATCGGGCTGACTTCAAAGCTCATTTTCATCCGCACCGGCGGCCACTATGGATACTGAGCCAGCCGGACCTGCGCAAAGAGCATTTTGAACCGGCGTAATACCTGCTCGGAAACCTAAAGAACCATCGTTTCCCGCATTTCCCTTTAAGTCTACTCGTTCCTCCACGTAATGCGAACTCGCACGTCATCATAGACCGGGGCGCGGAAAAGGCGCGCTTCTGGTATCCGGAGTGAGCCTCGTTTAGCGGGCCGGGCGTCGCCGTCGGTAGAGCATACGGTTCATGCTCTCAACATGGCGCTCCGGCTGAAACCCGACCTTCTGCAACAGTTTTTGGGATGCTACATTTTCCAGGTGCGCAAACGCCGACACCAGAGGCAATTCGATCTTGATGTCGGCGACCTCAAGCGCTGCCAATGACAGTCCCGCGCCGTATCCCAGGCCCCAAGCTTTGGGATGAAAGAAAAACGCGAGCTCTGGCCCCCATCCTGGGTCGAACGGATCATCATACAGTCCACCCCAACCGATAATTTCCGGCTGTCCCTTCACTCGAACTGCCCAAGGAGCGAATCCGTCCCGCCGGCGGCGCCACTCATGGACTGCAATCCGTCGTCGGCATAACGCCAGATCCCTGTCAATTTGGGTGAACTGCATTGCCCGCGGGTCCCCAAGAAAGCCGTAAAGCTCTGGCACCTCGGAAAGTTTGGGGCTGCGTGAGCAGCAATCGGTCAGTCTCGACATTCCCGCTCAAGGGTATTTTCCTTTCACCAAGACACCACCTGACCGCCATGCGTTGTGTTTTTTCGATCCGAAAAACTGCCGGAAATCGGCATATCTGATTGAAAACACTCCAGCCGAACCGACTTGTTTGGCACTATTTTGCCCTATGGCGCAAATTTAATCACGCCCAAATAATATACTAAACCACTGATGTTCCAGCAATATTATTGCTGAGTTTTACACTCTACTATTTAATTGTTCTAAAAATATTTGACTAACTGTTCAAATTTTTGCCCAATACCCCAACGAGCAACCTCAAAAGAACGAAGGATGCCGTTCCCAAAAACGATCGCCAACCTTCCGGAGATCTTCATGACCCAGACCAAAGCCGGCCCCGATATTGCCGCCGGACGCTTGCCTCAGGAAGCATACACTGAAAACTTCAGCGATCTGCATCCGCTGCTAGAACCGCACGAGGCACAGGTCGAGGCAGACCGGTGCTACTTCTGTTACGACGCACCTTGCATGCAAGCGTGCCCGACCAGCATCGACATTCCGCAATTCATCCGCCAGATTTCAACGGGCAATCCGACCGGATCAGCGAAGACCATCTTTGACCAGAACATTCTCGGCGGCATGTGCGCCCGGGTTTGCCCAACGGAAACCTTGTGCGAACAGGTCTGTGTGCGCGAAATCGCAGAAGGCAAGCCGGTTCAGATCGGCCAGCTCCAGCGCTATGCCACTGATCACTACATGGCCGAAAATGAAACGCAGCCATATCAACGGGCAGCCAGCACCGGCAAAAAGGTTGCCGTGGTCGGCGCCGGCCCGGCTGGTCTCGCCTGTGCGCACCGGCTCGCCATGCATGGCCATGACGTGACCCTGTTCGACGCACGCGAAAAAGCAGGCGGCCTGAACGAGTTTGGCATCGCGTCCTATAAGTCTGTCGACAACTTTGCGGCCCGTGAGGTCGAATTCGTCCTCTCCATCGGCGGCATCGAGCTCAAGACCGGCTCACGCCTTGGCGACAACCTGATTCTCGCCGATCTGCGCGCATCCTACGATGCCGTATTCCTCGGTATTGGCCTTGGCGGCGTGAATGCGCTTGGCCTTGACGGCGAAGACAAGGGCGGCTCTCTGGATGCTGTCGACTACATCGCCAATCTGCGCCAGGCCGACGATCTCGGGAAACTTCCCGTTGGCCGACGGGTGGTCGTTATTGGCGGCGGCATGACTGCAGTGGACATTGCAGTTCAGACCAAGCTGCTCGGTGCCGATGATGTCACCATTGCCTATCGGCGCGGTCAGGATCGCATGAACGCATCCGAATATGAGCAACACCTTGCGCAGACCAATGGCGTCAAGATCATGACTTGGGCACAGCCCAAGGCACTTGTGGCTGCAAACGGCTCGGTTACGGGGATTGAACTGGAACGGACACAGGATCAAGATGGATCCCTCACCGGAACCGGTGAAATCGTAACGCTTGAAGCTGATATGGTCTTCAAGGCCATCGGCCAGACCCTGGTGGATACGGATCTCGGTGGCGCCCTGACCCTCGAGAAGGGCAGGATTGTGGTGGACGCGGACCGCAAGACCAGCCTCGATGATGTGTGGGCGGGCGGCGACTGCGTTGCCGGCGGCGAAGACCTTACGGTCGCAGCCGTCGAAGACGGCAAGATCGCTGCGGAAGCCATCAACGCCGCGCTGAGCGCCTGAACGGCCGAGGGAGAGACACATGGCTGATCTGACGACAAATTTTATCGGCATCAAGTCGCCGAACCCGTTCTGGCTGGCCTCCGCGCCACCGACGGACAAGGAATACAACGTTGTCCGCGCCTTCAAGGCCGGCTGGGGCGGCGTTGTCTGGAAAACACTTGGCGATGGCGACCCGGTCGTCAACGTCAACGGGCCGCGCTACGGCGCCATTCACGGCAAGGACCGGCAACTGATCGGGCTCAACAACATCGAGCTGATCACCGACCGCCCACTGGAGGTCAACCTTCGGGAGATCAAGCAGGTCAAACGTGACTGGCCGGACCGTGCGCTGGTTGTGTCGCTGATGGTTCCCTGCGAAGAGCAGAACTGGATCGATATCCTCAAGGCAGTTGAAGACACCGAGGCAGACGGTGTGGAACTCAACTTCGGCTGTCCGCACGGCATGAGTGAACGCGGCATGGGATCCGCTGTCGGTCAGGTGCCGGAATACATCGAGATGGTCACACGGTGGGTGAAAAAGCACTCCCGCATGCCCTGTATCGTCAAGTTGACACCAAACATCACCGACGTCCGCAAACCGGCCCAGGCCGCCAAAGCAGGCGGTGCGGACGCGGTTTCCCTGATCAACACGATCAACTCGATCGTTGGCGTCGATCTGGATGCCATGTCACCGGCTCCCATGGTCGACGGCAAGGGCGCTCATGGCGGTTATTGCGGCCCGGCCGTGAAACCGATTGCGCTCAACATGGTGGCCGAAATCGCCCGGGATCCGGAAACGCATGGCCTGCCGATCTCCGGCATTGGCGGCGTAACCACCTGGCGTGATGCGGCAGAGTTCATGGCGCTTGGTGCCGGGTCCGTGCAGGTCTGTACAGCCGCTATGACCTACGGGTTCAAGGTGGTTGAGGACATGATTGAAGGCCTCAGCGACTGGATGGATGAAAAGGGCTATACGTCGGTTGATCAGGTCGTCGGCCGGGCGGTTCCGAACGCCTCAGACTGGCAGCACCTGAACCTCAACTACATCGCCAAGGCGAAGATCGACCAGGATCTCTGCATCCAGTGCGGCCGTTGCCACATTGCCTGTGAGGACACGTCCCACCAGGCAATCACCAACATGGTGGATGGCGCACGCAAGTTCGAGGTGATCGACGAGGAATGCGTCGGCTGCAACCTTTGCGTCAACGTTTGCCCGGTTGAGAACTGCATCACCATGGAGCAGATGGCCCCCGGTACCATTGATCCACGCACCAACAAGGTGGTCGAGGAGAAATACGCCAACTGGACAACCCATCCGAACAATCCGATGGCGGTGCCCGAAGCTGCGGAATAACTCCGGCTACGTTGTCAGAAAATCAACGCAGGCAAGGCTTCCTTGCCTGCGTTTTTGCTACCGCTTGCCGTAATAAAGCCCGACGACATGCTCTGCTTCGGCGAAGAAAAGCCAGCGCGAGGCAAACGTTCCGATCAGGAAGGCAATTCCTGCAAGGGCGACAACCGGCAGGCTGGCAGGCAGCGGGGCGATCAGCACGATCGGCAGCACGCAATTGAGTACGAATGCGATGACCCGCAGCTTTTGTGCATGCTTCCGGCCGACGGTGAACACCATCTCCTTCAAAAGATAATTCGTGCCGGTATGAGGGGGCTCAAACAGGCGCACCTTGCCGCGCTCGCCAAGTCCGGTCGCAGTCTCCATCGTGTGTCCGCGTTCGGAAAAACGGCGGTCTCCGAAGATCCAATAAAGGCTCTGAACCAACCCGGCAATAGCGAGCAGTAGAACGGCGCCAACCCCCTGCCCGGCGAGGATAGCGCCACCCGCCAAGGATAGGGACACAAGATGCAAAGGTGTCAGCCAATGGTTCCAGCGCGGCACGGTGACGAGCTGCGCATAGATCATCGCGGTGGCATACACTGTGGCAACACAAAGCAAAGCACCGGTAACGCCAATCGGCGCCAGCGTTATGTCGAAGAAAACGGCAGCAAAGCCGTGGATCCCCATAAAGACAAGCGCGAGCACTGACAGCCAAGCCTCACGCGATAGCCAGCTTGATCGCCACTGGGTAAACGCCAGGAGACTGCGCTGCGGGTTGCCGAGGTGAAAGGTTGCCGACAGCAGCCCGCCGACGGCAAGCGCGAAGCCGAGCAGATAGGCGAAAAACGCTGTCCAGCCGGTGACAGCCGGAAGGCCGAGGCCCAGCCAGGCAAGAAATCCGAACCCGAGCCCGGACAACACCGTGAAAATGATGACTGAGGGAGCAGGATGCATCAGAGCGCCTCCAAAGCCTTGTCGAGCCAGCGCAAAAAGCCCTTTGGCGTTTCGGCAACGGGCTGCATCGTGTCCGAACCGGCCGATACTTCCGCGAGCTTATCCTTCGGTCGCGGGGGAAGATACTTGTTCACCGGCTTGGTTCCCTGTTCGGGCATCAAATCGAACCCGCCACGCTCGGCCACAAGGCGGGACACATCGCTTTCCGGATCGCCGAGATCCCCGAAATGCCGGGCGCCAGCGGGACACGTTCTGACACAGGCCGGCACCCGGTCCACTTCTTCCAGGTTCTCGTTGTAGATCCGATCAACGCAAAGGGTGCATTTCTTCATGACTCCTTCGGCCTGATCGAGTTCCCGGGCTCCATAAGGACACGCCCAAGCGCACAGACCACAGCCGATGCAGGCATCTTCATTGACCAGAACAATGCCATCTTCACGGCGTTTGTAGCTAGCGCCGGTCGGGCAAACGGTGACACACGGCGCATCATCGCAATGCAGGCACGACTTCGGAAAATGGATCGTCTGCGCAGGTCCATTCTCCGGTTGAACCTCGAAGGAATGGATGCGGTTGAGAAAAGACCCGACCGGGTCCTTGCCATAAGCGTCCATGTCACTCAGAGGCGCGCCATAGTTTTCGGTATTCCAGCCCTTACAGGCGGTCACGCAGGCATGGCACCCGACGCAGGTGTCGAGATCGATAACGAGCCCGAGCTTCTTGTCTGTAGTTTCCGGCAACTGGGTCATGAGCGCACCTGCTGTCGAACGGTATTCGGGCCTGTTCCAACCGGGGACTTGATGGGATCAAAAGCAGGTTGGCTTTGCGGAGTCGGCTCCGCACGCTCGATCCGTACCCGCAGATCGAACCAGGCAGCTTGTCCAGTAATCGGATCGGAGTTTGACCACCTGAGGCCATCGCCTTTCGGCGGCAACAGCTCGTGGATCAGATGATTGAGCAAGAAGCCTTTGGTTGCCTCCGGCGCATCCTCATCCAGCGCCCAAGCACCTTTGCGTTTGCCGATGGCGTTCCAGGTCCACACGGTGTTTTCATTGAGCGCGGCCATGTGAGCAACCGGCACAACGATCTCACCATGCGGCGAGGTTACCTTTGCCCAATCACCTTCTGAGAAGCCATTTTCTTCCCAAATCCGGGTCGGGACATAGAGCGGGTTCCGGCCGTGGATCTGCCGGAGCCAGGCATTCTGGCTGCCCCAGGAATGGTACATCGCCATTGGCCGCTGGGTCAGGGCATGAACCGGATAGGCGTCCGGGTCCGCAATGATATCGCTGATTGGTGGATACCAAACCGGGAGCGGGTCGAAGGCTTGCCTGACTTGATCTCTCAAACGATCGGGCGGTTGCCGGTCACCGTGCCCTTCGGCGGCCAGCTGGAACCGGCGCATGGGCTCGGAATAGATCTCAAAGAGATAGGGCTGCGGGCTGTCGAACAAACCAAGGTTCACGGCCCAGTCCTGATAGGCCGCATTCCAGGGTTTATAAAACGCCGCTTCCTCCGGGATATGCTCGACGAAGAAACTGCCGTTTTCGATGTAGCGATCCAGTTGGGCAGGGTTCACCTCACCACGGCCAGCTTGCTCGCCATTCCCGCGAAAACCGGCGAGCGGCCCGATCCCCGGTCGGCGCTCATGATTGACGATGTAGTCGGCATAGTCGGCATATTTGGCACTGCCGTCTTCATTGACGAAACCGGGCAGGCCTAGCCGTGCACCGAGATCCACCAGGACGGATTGGAAGCCACGCACGTCGCGGTCAGGCTCAATCACCGGCCAGCGGATTGCATCGGCTGCCGCATCCGCCTCGCAGATCGGCCGGTCCAGCAGGCTGATGCAGTCGTGACGCTCCAGATACGTGGTGTCCGGCAGGATCAGATCCGCATAAGCGACCATTTCCGAGGAATAGGCATCCGAATAGATGATCTTGGGGATCACATAGTCGCCGTTCTCATCTTTGTCCGTCAGCATCTCCATGACACCACGGGTGTTCATGGACGAATTCCAAGACATGTTCGCCATATAAAGAAACAGCGTGTCGATCTTGTAAGGATCGCCCGCATGGGCGTTGGAAATCACCATATGCATGAGGCCATGGGCCGACATCGGGTTTTCCCAGGAAAACGCCTTGTCGATCCGCGCCGGCGTGCCGTCGTCTTTCAACGCCAGATCGTTCGGGCCGCGGACGAAGCCAAGATGCGGGCCATCCAGCGGACAATCCGGCTGGGTCTTGCAATGGGGCGTCGGGTGCGCCGTGACCGGCTTCGGGTAAGGCGGCTTAAACCGGAAGCCACCCGGAACCTCGACCGTTCCAAGCAGGATCTGCAGGACATGCAGCGCCCGGCAAGTCTGGAACCCGTTGGAGTGGGCAGAAACCCCTCGCATGGCGTGGAAACTCACCGGCCGTCCCGGCATGGTACGATGGGTTTCCCCGCGGAAATCGGTCCAGGGTTGGTCGATCTCGAATGCTTCTTCGAACGCCACGCGGGAAAGCTCTGCGGCAACAGCCCGGATCTTGCCGGCAGATACGCCACAGGCTTCGGCGACCGTCTCCGGGGCGTAGGCATCATCCAGATAGCGCTCCGCCAGATGCTGAAAGACCGTCCTGCAGGACACGCCATCTGCGTCATATTCTGCACCGAGATCCGGTCGGACACCTTTCTGGTCGAATGGTGCCGGTTTTCCGGTCACCCGGTCGATCACAAGGGACTTGCCGTCAGCATCTTTCAGCAGCAATCCGTGGTCGTCAGACCCTGGATTGTCGATCACCAAACAGGGCGCATTTGTGAAGCGGGCCAGATAATCAAGATCGATATGTCCAGTTCTCAAAAGCACATGGCAGAGAGACAAAATGAACAGTCCATCCGTGCCCGGGGTGATTCCAACCCACTCATCCGCAATGGCGTTGTAGCCGGACCGGACCGGGTTCACACCGATGACCTTGCCGCCCCGCGCCTTCAGTTTGCCGAGGCCCATCTTGATCGGATTGGAGTCGTGATCCTCTGCCACACCGAACAGCATGAAGAGCTTCGTGCGCTCCCAGTCCGGCTGGCCAAATTCCCAAAAGGCACCTCCGATCGTGTAGATACCGCCGGCCGCCATGTTGACCGAGCAAAAGCCTCCATGAGCGGCATAGTTGGGGGTGCCGAAATTCTGTGCCCAGAAACTGGTGAAGCTCTGAGACTGATCGCGACCGGTGAAAAATGCCAGCTTTTCAGGAGCGGTCTTGCGGATGGGCTCTAACCAGGAAACGGCTGTTTTCAGCGCTTCTTCCCAGCTGATTTCCTCAAATTCACCCGACCCACGCGGGCCTGATCTCCTGAGCGGTTTGCGCAATCTGGACGGTGCAGTGACCTGCATGATCCCGGATGCGCCCTTGGCGCAGAGCACGCCTTTATTCACCGGATGATCCCGATTGCCCTCGATGTATGCGACTTTCCCGTCCTTTAAATGGACGTTGATCCCGCATCGGCAGGCACACATGTAACAGGTGGTTTTTCGTATTTCATCGGAGACAGCCGGAGACGTCTCCACCATCGGTTGACTATGATTGAGCACATCCCCTCCCAAGGCGTCTCTAGAAATCGCATCCTGCCAAACTGCGCCACAGCGAAATCTGAGTTTCATTTGGGCGTTTTTATGAGTACGGCTTTCCAACTGAAGACTTGAGTTGGCTTAACGTCAAGAGGGGCAGAACACTTCTGCGGTTGATGTGAGACCCTGTACATCGTCACGCAATCAGAATGCTTCGGTGCGCGCCTGACAACCTAGGCATGGATCACAAGATGGGCTAGCGTTCGGCAATTCTGTCTGGAGGCCCCCTTGGATTCAAACCGTCTGCTTCTCACGTGCTCCATTGGCCTGTGTGCCGTCGTCGGCCTGTGGGGTGTCATCGATCCGGAAGGCCTACAGGCCATCGCGCGCGAGATCGTTGATCAGTACTTCATCAGCCGTGGCTGGTTCGTGATGCTGTCTGTCACGATCATGCTGCTGTTCTGTCTTGGTCTGACCTTCAGCCGTTTTGGCAACATCCGCCTCGGTGCCGATGATGACCGGCCTGAATACTCAACACCGACCTGGATCGCCATGCTGTTTGCCGCCGGCATGGGTGTCGGACTGTTGTTTTGGGCGGTGGCGGAGCCCCTGACTCATTTTGCGTTCTTGAAAGACAAGACGTCGGTCCCGGAAGCTGCCGATTTCGCGCTGCTGGCGACAAACTTCAACTGGGGCATTCATGCCTGGGCGATTTATGGCACAACGGCACTGGCGATTGCTTATTTCAGCTTCCGGCGGGGTACGCCGATGCTGGTCAGCGCACCCATCAAAAGCCTGTTTCCTGGCGAAAAATGGGCCAGTCTTGTCGGTTGGTTTTCAGACTTCATGGCCATTGCTGCAATCGCGATCGGGGTTGGCGGATCGATTGCAATGGGTGTTTTTCAGGTTGCCGATGGCGTGTCGGTGCTTGCTGGCACCCAGACGGCGGCGCCGTGGCTGGTCGGTCTGATTTTTATTGTCATGGTCATCGCATATATTCCGCCCCTGATGGTCGATCTCAGCACCGGCATGGCAAAGCTTTCCAACATCGCCATGAGCCTCGCGATCGCCCTAGTCGCTTACACCGTCATCATGGGTCCGACCGAATTCCTGATGAATTCGGTGATCGGCGGCGTCGGCATGTACATTGCCGATGTCATCCCCGCCGGATTCCGCACCTTTACCTTCTACGGCAACGAGATCGGCCGGTGGTTTCAGGACTGGACACTCACCTACATGGTTTGGTGGATCGCTTGGGGTCCGTTCGTCGGGGTCTTTGTCGCGCGGATTTCCAAGGGCCGCACGATCCGTGAATTTGTTCTCGGCGTCCTGATCGGCCCAACTCTGTTTTCCACGATCTGGTTTGGCGCTTTTGGCGGAGTGGGCATCTTTGAGACCCTCAACGGCAAGGGCGAGTTGCTTGCTTTGACACAGACCAACGTAGAGCGCATGACGTTCGCTCTCCTTGATCGCCTGCCCTTGGCCACCTTGACCACATTGGCAACCATTCTGGCGGCCTTCCTCTTCATTGTGACGAGCGTGGTGAGTGCCGCCTTCGTACTCGGCATGTTTTCGACTGGCGGCAATCAAAACCCGAGCACAAAGATCAAGGTCATCTGGGGCGGATTGTTGGGCATACTCGGGGCAGCGATGATCCTCTCGGGATCCATGTCGGCCGTGAGGACACTTATCGCCCTCGGCGCGTTGCCGTTCGTCTTCATAACGATGCTGCTGCTGGTTTGCCTGATAAAGGCGCTCATCCTCGACAATCCCAAGGAGGCTTAAAAATGCTTATCGGTGATCCCGTCGATACACTTATGAACTTGGGAACTTTCGCGTTTATCGGTTTCCTTGCCTGGATCTTGATGCGCAAAATGCCGAAAAGCTAAACACTTGAAGACGGTATGCGTCAGCTGGCGCGTTTCAAACCGGTTTCGGCCAACGGCGCCGGCCGGTCGACGAGATAGCCTTGTAGATACTCGCAGCCCGCATTGACCAGAAACTCCCGCTGTTCTTGGGTTTCAACACCTTCGCCAATGGTTTTCATTCCCATCACTTTGGCAATGCCGAGAAGCGTGCGGACCAGCATGTCGTTTTCTTCACTGATCCCAATCCGTGCCACAAAGCTGCGGTCGATCTTCATCGTGTTGAAGGGGTATTTGTGCAGATAACTCAAGCTGGAATACCCGGTCCCGAAGTCGTCAATCGCCAAGCCGATATTCATGTCACGAAGTTCGGCAAAGACCTTCTGGGTGCATTGGTCCTCCTCCAGCACCAGGTCTTCCGTGATCTCAAGCAGCAATTGGTCAGCAGACAAACCATAGGTCATCAGAAGGTCAGCGACGTGCTCGGCAAACCCTTCTTTCTGGAACTGGCTTGAGCTCACGTTGACTGAGACACCGGTTCCGCCCCAAGTGCTGGCGTCGCGGATCGCCCGCTCCAACACCCAATTGTCGATTTCGGATGTAAACCCGGCTTCCTTGGCAATGGGCAAAAACACCCCTGGAGAAACAAGCCCGCGTTCGGGATGGCGCCAGCGGATCAAAGCTTCAGCATGTGCACGTTCGCCCGTCTCGGAAACCACGATCGACTGATAAAACAGTTCGAATTGGTCCCTCTCAAGTGCGGTGACCAGCTCGCCACACAACTGACGGCGCTCACGGCGGTCCTCGTCCATCTTGTTATCGAAAAGCCTGTAAGAACGTTTTTCTTCGGTTTTGCATTGCTGCAAGGCGATGTCCGCTGAACGGATAACCTCCAAAACGGTTCGGCCGTGATCGGGATACGTGGCGATACCAGCACTGCATGAGGTTTCTATTATCCGGCCTTCAAGTTCAACCGGCAGACCTAATGCCTCGAACAGACGATGCAAATCGTCCGGGATTTGGCCTTCGGAAATCCGGTTTTCTATCAAAACAACAAACTCGTCTCCGCCGATCCTACCGACAAGTGTATCCGGGCCGAGAAATTTACGTATGCGGACAGCTTGGCTCATGATCAGCCAATCCCCGGCCATGTGCCCATGGATATCATTGATTTCTTTGAGACTGTCCAAGTCCAGATAAATTATGCTGGCGCCATAGATGCGCACGTCCTCGGACGCCAATAGCCTTTCAGCCTCTTTGTAGAATTGAGCCCGTGTGGTGAAACCAGTCATGGAATCATGGGAAGCGGCGCGCCGGGCCTCTCGCTCTTGCACTGCCAATTCGCTTTTGGCCTGTGTGATCTGGCGCAAAGCTGCAAGAACCATGATTAAAATAGTGCCCAGAGACAAAAACAAAACCGGGATCGAAGACATGATCACACCGGTTGCCCGGCTGATCGGGTTCCAAACCAGCTGAGCAACACTTGAACCCGCTGCATTCTTCAAAGGTATACCGATCATCCCTTCTGGAACTTCATCCAACAACTCAAGTTGTTCGACAGGCAGGATGGACAGCAGCTCAGCCAGTCCGCGGTCGTTCAGCTTAAAAATCGAGATCAGAATGTACGGTTCCTGATAGACCATCGGAATACCACCAGGATCTGGAACAACCGCAAAAGCTGTCACAAGACTGGGAATGCCGTTTATTCTGAATACATCCGATCCATTCAAATCCGCCAAATCACCGGCGAACAAGATATCTCCGTCCAGATTCGCGGTGAGCCCGGCTAGATAGTTGTTACGGATCGACTGCAACGCACCTGCAAAGTCACTCTTCAGGATCTCTCGGATTACCTTTTGGGCTGGTTCACCTGTCTTGCTTGCGGAAAAAGTGAGGCCATCACTTGGCGCAATCAATCCTGAATAGTCTGGCGAGAAATCACCAGCCATATCAACGCCAAAGCGATCTGCAATCCAGTCAGGATTGGGCTTTGAAACGATATTGATGTACGCAGCATTTGAAGCCGCATACCGCTCCATCTCGTCGATCAGTGATTGCCGGTAACTGTCGAAAACCCTGGCAACGGCCATCACTTCACGCTGTGCGGTTTCTTTTTCGGCCAGCCACACCTTGATAAAAACCGCACCGAAAACAACCAGCACGATTGTGAACAAAACAGGGACGACAGCCACAGGCGCAACAAATAACGTATTTATTCCAATGCGTCTTTTTACGATATCGTCACGGTCTAGATGTCCGCCACCATAGACTGTTTCGTCATATTTATCGTCAATATTACCCATATTCTATCCAGATCAGGACGATATGAAGTATTTTTAAAGGTAATTCTCTAATTTTCTCTCAATACGTGCAAAACATCAAAAAAGCCGGGGCGGACGAACCACCCCGGCATCAGAACTATTTGAGCGACAGATGCTTAGCTTTAGAGCTTGTCTGTCACTGCCGTTGAAGTCGCTCCCTCCGGCTCCTTGGTAATAACCGGATCAGACCCACCAGAAAGGAGAGACTTCACGGTCCGCTCATAGGCGGCCATGTCCAACTTGCCGTCAGACCCATCGACCAGCTTGTTGATCTCGCCAACCATCCGGATCTGATGCTTTTCGGTTTGAGCACCTGTCGCGTCATTCTCCAGAACGATTTCAGCTGCTTCTTCCGGATTTTCGGCGGCATAGGCCCAGCCCTTCATGGAGGCTTTTACAAAGCGGGCCAGCTTGTCGACCATTGCCGGGTCCTCAAGGCTGGACTCCAGGACATAGAGGCCATCTTCAAGGGTCGCGACGCCCTGGTCTTCATATTTGAAAACCACCAGCTCTTCGGCCGGGATGCCCGCGTCGATGACCTGCCAGTATTCGTTGTAGGTCATCGTGGAGATGCAGTCGGCCTGCTTCTGCAACAGCGGATCCACATTGAAGCCTTGTTTGAGAACCGTCACACCACCGTCACTGCCGTCCGTCGGAATGCCAAGTTGGCTCATCCAGGACAGGAACGGATATTCATTGCCGAAAAACCACACGCCAAGTGTCTTGCCGCGGAAGTCTTCCGGAGATGAGATTCCGGTTTCCTTCAGGCATGTCAGCATCATCCCGGACTTCTGGAATGGCTGGGCGATGTTGACGAGCGGCACGCCCTTCTCGCGCGACGCCAAAGCTGACGGCATCCAGTCGATGATGACATCTGCACCACCACCGGCGATCACCTGTGGCGGCGCAATGTCCGGACCGCCCGGTTTGATTGTGACATCAAGATCTTCCTCTTCGTAGAAGCCTTTGTCTTTGGCGACGTAGTAACCTGCAAACTGGCCTTGCGTAACCCATTTCAACTGAAGCGTCAGCTCGTCGGCAGCCTGAGCACCGGTCGCAAACAGACCAGCGCCAAGGACCGAAGCCAGTGCCAGACTTTTGAGTGCCTTCATTGCCATTCCCCTATTGGTTATGGGCGTGCCTTGCTGGCTCCGCCCGTCTCTGGAAGTCAAACCTTGCCGGGAACAAAGGAATGAGCATCTCCCTCACGCTCTTGCACATTCCCCGCAATATGGCCGCGCTGCGCTGTGCGGGCGTGTCGCCTTCTTCACAGTCAGCCTGACCAAATGGTCAAGAAAATCTAGAAAGCTGCCAGCTCTCTGGTCAAGACTATTTTTTAGTCATGCGGAATTTTAATTCTGTTGACCTGTTAATTCGCTCATATTGTTTCTATTTTCCAATTTCCACTCAAGCTTGCATTGCCATGGCATTGGCAATTCCTGCAGTATCAACCGTGTTGCCTTTGAATGGAACTCAGGCAAGCCTCATACTGATGGACAACAGCCAAGCCGCGCAAGGTCTTTCCATGATCGACAAATCAACACTCGTCTACACGGCCCTTCCAATGCCGGACCGGCGGGCTATTTCCGATGAAGACATGCGCCAGCGCGCCGATGAGTTTCTGGAAGACGTCCGCACCCGGCATACGGTTCGCCAGTTTTCCGACAAACCGGTCGAGCGCAACGTGATCGAAACCTGCATACGCGCAGCCGGAACCGCTCCTAGCGGCGCCAATCATCAACCCTGGCATTTCGTGGCAATCCGTAATCCGGACCTAAAGCGCCAAATTCGAGAGGCCGCCGAAGAAGAAGAGCAAAAGTTTTATGATGGCGGGGCGGGGGATGCCTGGATCAAGGCGCTCGAACCGATTGGCACCAACGCACACAAACCGCATCTGGAAATCGCTCCTTGGCTGATTGTGATCTTTGCACAGCGCTGGGGCACGTATGAAGACGGCACGCGCTATAAGCACTACTATGTTCCTGAAAGCGTCGGGATAGCGACTGGTGTGCTGATCACGGCTTTGCACCATGCTGGCCTCAGCACCTTGACCCATACGCCAAATCCGATGCGGTTTTTGAACGATATTCTGGACCGCCCGGAAGCCGAAAAGCCCGTCATGATCCTCGCCGTCGGCCACCCGGCAAACGATGCCACCGTTCCAGTCGCAGCCAAAATCAAAAAACCGCTTGAGGAGATCTTAAGCGTGTTTGATACCGAGGCTTAACTGGGAAAAGAGTGGGGGACTTGAGGACTGTGCCATCGCCTAAGCTGCACCAGCGTTAGCGCCACAATCAGCTGTCGTCTTCGTGAATAATCTCTGTTTTGAACCGGGGGCGCCGGATATGGAAATCATTCAGACTGAAGTCACCGACAATGTCACTTACAAACAAGGCTGAATGCTCCAACGACAACTGTACGACGATGACAGTGTCGCCTTCTGCGAGGGTCGGAAAATCAAACTGGGCCAAATCTTCCTCTGTCAGAAGCGCATCGTCATCGTTGCTCTCTGACCAGTGAACCTCCAATTCATCCTCATCATCGAAGAAATTGCGGACACTCGAAACTGTCATGATGAAATTGCTGTCGGTCGCGTAATTTCCGAGGATCGACACCGCCGTTGCTTCAATAAGTTCGAAATCATTCTCTGTAAACTCAGCGCCGTTGAATCGCGTGACGAGATCTGTTGTCACACTTGCCGCTCGCTCAAGCTGACGGGAAGCGCGGAAACCGTCAAACAAACTGGCGGTGTTCAAGAAGATCAGGATCAACAAGGGGAAAATCAGCGCAAACTCGACCGCCGCAGCTCCCTCTGCAGCCGCCCGAAAGCTCCGGATCCATTTAAGGAACAACTGCATCTTAAAAAGGCTCGTTCATGAAGGCCATTGAAGAGATTATTTCAAACCGATTGTTATCGGTTTTCGAGAGCTCCAAGCCAAATCCCAACCCCGGTGTATAGACATCCGTTGTGACACACGCGCGCATAAACACGATGCTGGTCCCAGCGCCCGGATTGAAGTTCACAACAGGCTCGAATTCATCACCTTCATCGCGGCATGCTGCGTCCGTGTCCGGCAGATCGACTAGGTTATCGATTTCCGTGAGCTCGATAGTGATGTTATTCGCGCAATTGGGAACAACAACACCTACGAGATCGCATATATCTTGCTCAAGGTCATCGCTGGAAACCGTATTGTTCGCCAATCCCTGTGTGACTGTCCCGATATAGACAGATTTTGAGGTTGTGTTTACAGCATGATCCAGCATTGCCATGCGGATGAACAAAAGCCCCATCTCAAAACAGGACAGAAACAACGCAAAAAACGGCAAGCCAATCAACGCAAACTCTACGGCAGTCGCACCGTCTTTCTTTTTTAAGAAACTTCGCAACACACGCATTGAAATCAACCTAGCCGGAGATGCGAAGACTGTTTACCGACGCCGCAATAGCATTGAATGCATCTTCGATGTTCAATCCCTCCACAAAATAGTAATTTGAAATATTTGACGCACAGTATTTAAGAAGCTGGTCTGGCAACGAACCGCTGCTTATTTGAAATCCTATCGTATATACTTGAACATTGTTGTCGTTCAAATATTCACAAACGCGCTTAAAGTAAGCAACTGCATTATCGGCTGTAGACGAAGAGGTATTTTTGCCGCCCTTCGACACAATGGTTTGCTGAGTGCTGTTTTTGATCTTACCAGTCGTTGTGTAATTTCTCGGCCGAAACTGCGCAGTAATCGCGCCATCAGTCATGATCACAGCAACCTTAAGCGTGTCCTCATCATTAAAATCGGCAGGCCGGTCCGAAAAATCTCCGCCCAGCTGCCCCCTCATGTCACTGGACAGAACCTTTGCACCCCACAGCGTTCCGATGTCCATGCCGGTGCCGTCGGACAGGTCCATGTCATCAATCAACGCCTTCAAGTCGGATGTATTATTTGAATTTAGAAGCATTGCGGTGTCGTCAGACGGACACCACGGATTGGTCGCGACCCATTTGGTAAAATCTGGTATTTGCGGGCGGCTGTTCGCCGGAATCGCGGTCATATCGAAGTCGTCATCTGTGTATTCGATGCAACCCTCTCTCTCTGTAGAGAACATGAATTTGCCGTAGGGAACGTTTTTGTTCACGTAGTAATCGGCCGGACTTGGTGAGTCGATAACCCCCGGGGTCGATGAGTTCACAGCGTATGTATCGTAGAAGTCACCGATGTTAACGGTTCCTCCAAACGGTACTATGCTCAGGGACGTATATTCCCGATCGTCTTCGTTCAGCATTGTGTCAATGAATGACTTCGCAGCTGAACGCAGGTTCGTAATTTTCGAACCGCCCATGGACGAGGAGATATCAAGTACAACAGCCACTTCGACATTTGTTGCAGCTTGCTGAGCGACTGAAGATGCCAAAACACTCGTTGAGTCAATTCCAGCCAGCTTCAAAATCGTCATTTCGATGTCAACGGTCGCATTGATCTCGACAGACTTTGCGTTGAGGCTGTCCGTGACATTCCCCATTGTCAGGTTCAAAGTTGTCCAAGGTGCGGTGTCGGGCAGGTTGGCGCGGACATACTCATCTACGGTATCTTCGATACTCGCAGTGTTGCTCAAAGAAGCGGCCGCAAGCGTCGCTGAGTCCAAAGTGGATTGGAGTTTTGCCTGAGCGGTCGTCATCCGGACAACGTCAAGGCTGCCAATCGTGATCAGCATAAGCGGCACAAACGCCAAAGCTGTAAGAATGGCGACATTACCGGACTGATCCGCCCCCAAGTTGGAAAAACGGGACGCAAGTTTTGGAAGAAGTGAGCGCAATTGCGGTATCCGTAATCTTATGATGCTTTACAGCTGTGGCTCCGATTTTCAGACCTCGATAGGATCAACGCCGATCAGTGGCCGGTTCAGTATTTTTGAAATAACAATCCGACCACTTCTATAAAGTTAATCTGAATAAATAAATTAGATATGGTTACACTTGCCTGAACGCAGAGTTATTGCCTATTTTTTGTTCATAATTAGTATTTTTGCCAGTATCTATTCAGGGCGAGCTTCGAGTTTGATCATCCGCATAAAAAGCAACTTCCTTCTTTGCCAGAGAATCGTGCAATCGGCCCCAAAATGTCGTGATCACAAGTCTGTGTTTGCGGAAGGATAAACATGCCTTCGCGTTCGCTCATTTGATGAATGAAAGCAGAAAAGGATTTCCCTATGACCGCAGGCGACACCCGAGCCATACTTTCGAAAGCAAAAACTTGTTCCGTTTGCGGGGTTCTAACGCTCTTGGGCGCATCACCCGCACTCGCTCAAGACGAGATCGTGATCGGTGGTAAAGCGATACCTGTCGAGGAAGACTCCTATAAATGTGACATGGCCGCTGAGGAAATCCCGGATGACCTGAGCATCAAACGGTTGGCGAACTGTGAATCCGCTGAACTCATCGATTTTGAAATGCCGGGCAAGGATCTGCGCGCCGTAAAGTTCACCATTTCACCAGATGAAAAACCTATTTCATCCGGGATCCGCGCTGAGTTGCGTGACATGTACGTAGCCAAAAATGGCGAGGAAGTCTGGTACCGGATCTCCACATTAATCCCGGAGACGTTTCCCATGGAAGCAGACCATCGGCTTGTCCTGTCTCAGTGGCATGAGCGGCTTAGAGAAGGGGGCCACAGCCTGCGTCCCAACATTTCACACCGTCTTTGGAACGGCCGTTTTGTCGTGACGCTTTGGAGCCACGACGTCATCGAGCGGCTTGGCACTATCGAAGGAGACGGCCAGATCCTTTATTCGGAGCCACGGATCGACCAGGGCGTCTACCACGAATATGTCTACCGTGTTGTGTGGTCGCCAGAAAATGATGGCCGGATCGATGCCTGGATGCGGCAGTGTCCTCCCCTGCGGGAGACCTGTGACAGCGATTGGCAGGACATGATTCAGTATGAAGGTACAACCGGCTATTCCAACGACAAGGTAGACGGCTATTATTTCAAGTACGGGCTCTACACCGTGAGTGACTTCGACGTGCCGTTTACGGCGTTTCACAAGGATTACTGGAGCGGACCAACCGCTCAGAGCATCGGATTGTCCGATCCGATCTTCAAATGAGCCCGGCGAAAAATATGTCTTTCGGCTAACATGTTAACGCAGTCGGGAGAACTATCCTCCCGATCGCGTTGCTCAGCAGCCACGATATCTAAGCCATCTGGCGGGCATAGCGCTCCAAATGGTAGTCGGTATCGCCGAACGCTTTTTCTGCGACCATGACCCGTTTCACATAGTCACCAAGCTCATATTCATCCGTCATGCCGATGCCGCCATGCATCTGGATCGCATTTTGACAGATCACCCGCCCGCGTTCGCCAAGGTAGACTTTGGCGGCAGAGACAGCTTTCTTCCGAATGGGGGCCTCCGGGCTATCGGCGGTCATAGAGGCTTCAAACACCAGCGACTTGGCATGCTCGAAATCAATCATCATTTCAGCCAACTGATGCTGAAGTGCCTGGAACTCGCCGATCGGACGGCCGAACTGGGTACGAACCTTGAGATACTCTGTCGTCATGGCGATGATTTTCTCAAGCGCTCCCAAGGCTTCGGCGCACAGCGCTGCCGTGCCAAGATCTGCGACATGCTCGATAATGTCACCAGCCTTGTCTTTCGGACCGAGCATGTCCGATGCTGCAACTTGAACACTATTCAGCACAATATCCGCACCGGTCCGGCCATCTGCAAACCGGTAAGGTTTTATCTCCACACCGCTTGCGGCTGGCCGCACAACGAACACGCTTAAGCCTTCCGGCTCAGCCGTGGCTTCAGAGGTTCGGGCCGACACGATCAGAATGTCCGCTGGTGGAGCGCCGATGACTGCTGTTTTCCGGCCGGTGAGCCGGTAGCCATCGCCGTCCGGTTCCGCACGGGTAGTAACGCTTGAAAGGTCAAACCGGCTTTCAGGCTCCAAGAAACCGACCGCGGCACGTTTGGAGCCATCCGCAATGCCCGGCAGAAAAGCCTTTTTCTGATCTTCTATCCCAGCCAATTGAAGGGCGCCGCCGCCCAAAACAACGCTTGCCGTAAAGGGCTCGAGCGAAAGATGCCGTCCAAACTCGACGGCCGCGACCATCGTGTCGACAGCCGTTCCGCCGACGCCCGCATAAGCCTCTGCGATCGGCAGGCCCAGCATTCCAAGCTCACTGAGCGCCGACCAGATCTCAGGATCATGGTCCTGTTCCTCGGCGATGAGGGATCTGCGCGCGGCCTGGCTGCATCTATCGCTCAACAGCTTGCCGAGACTGTCGGAAATCAGGGATTGTTCTTCAGAATAATTGAAATTCATGATGCCGGTCCGGTTAGCTCAGGAGTGTTTTTGAAATGATATTCTTCTGAATCTCGGTCGACCCGCCGTAGATCGTTGCCTTTCGGCGGTCGATGTAGGCTGGCATACGGGGGATCGCGTAGTCCGGCCCAACTGTGCCGCCGTTCCACGCAGGATCCATCGCCGCTTGCTGCCATGGCAGGGCATGCACTCCGACCGCATCCATTTGCAGTTCGGCAATGCGCTGCTGCACTTCGGTGCCCTTGACCTTCAAAACGGACGGGAAGGCCCCGTTCAAACCCGTTCCACTGCCACTCAGCATCCGCATGTTGGTGAGCTCCAATGCCCTCAAATCGATCTCAAGCCGCGCGATCTTCGCCGCAAACAGCGGATCTTCAATCAAAGGCTTGCCGTTTTTCTTCTCTATCCGGGCGATATCCAGGAGTTTTTCGAACTCGGCCTTGCAGCCGCCGACGCCGGCAATCCCGGTGCGTTCATGTCCGAGCAGGAATTTGGCATAGTCCCAACCCTTGTTTTCTTCGCCGACCAGATTTTCCGCCGGAATCCGGACATTTTCCAGAAAGACCTCGTTGACTGAATGCATGCCGTCAAACGTGATGATCGGGCGGACTGTGATGCCGGGGGTTTTCATGTCGATCAGAAGAAAGGAGATCCCCTGCTGCTTCTTGGCCGCATCGGGATCGGTGCGCACGAGGCAGAACATCCAATCGGAAAAATGGGCGTATGAGGTCCAGATCTTTTGTCCATTGACGATGTAATCGTCGCCGTCGCGAACCGCCGCCGTTTTTAAAGAAGCCAGATCCGACCCGGATCCGGGTTCGGAAAAGCCTTGGCACCACGGCACTTCACCGCGGGCAATCCCTGGCAAGTGACGGGCTTTCTGGTCCTCGCTGCCGAATTCGATAATTACCGGGCCGACCATGTTAACGCCGAACGGCAGAACACGGGGCGCTCCTGCAAGGTAGGCTTCTTCATCAAAGATGTTCACCTGCATCGGTGTCCAGCCGCTGCCGCCATGTTCTTCGGGCCAACGGGGCACCAGCCAACCCTTTTGGCCAAGGGTCTGCTGCCAGCACATGAAGTCTTCGCCATCGAGCTTTTGTCCTGCCTTGACCTTGTCACTGAGATCTTTTGGCAACTCCGCCTCCAGGAAGGCCTTTACCTCAGTCCGGAAAGCCTCGTCTTCCGGCGTATAATTGATGTCCATGCCTCACTCCCAATTTGTTTATTTGCCTCTTCGCGCCGGCCGCTCCCCCAGCGGCTTCGACGCCAATGGCTCTTACCGTCCCGCGACCAATCGTTTGGCGGTGTAGGTGATCACCGTTTCTCCATTTTGATTGACAATGTCGTTGCGCGTCGTCAACACGGCTCGGTTTCCCTTGCTGGTCTGGCGGACCTCTAAAACCTCCACAATGGCGTGAATGGTGTCGCCAGCAGCGACGGGCGCCAGAACCTTCTTGTCGATTTCCAAAAGCGCCAGCCCGGTCGCCTGGATGAGGGTCTGGCACTGGATGCCCTCGATCAACGTGTAGGTCAGTGCCGCAGGTGCGACTCGCCCCCGGGCCGCGACCCCTTGCCCAAAGGTCTGATCGGTAAACAGGACTTCGGTCATTCCGGTCACACCAACAAAGGCGATGATGTCTGCTTCCGTAATTGTGCGTGCCAGGGTCCGGTACCGGTCACCGGCAGAAAAGTCCTGCCAGTAGAATCCGGGTCCGACGAGCCGTGGAGATTGAGTCATGCGTCCAAACACTCTTTTAGGTGCGTGATCGGGGGGTAGGTCCATCCGACAACGTTTTTCATAAGTATATTTATTATTATATTGCGAACTAATTTTCTGGCAAGCGTTTATAGCGATCTAGCGGGCTCAACGCTCTTTGCAGGGTCAGTCAAAACGGAGCGCGAAGACACCGCCAGCTCTGAAGCCCAGCACCCGGTTTCATGAAGTTATGAAGGAATAGCCCAACCCGGCTAAGCGCCAGATCCGCTCAACCGGCCCTGAAGGTTCTGCCGTGCCTTGCGCAGGGTCGTGATCAGATGCTCAATGTCACTTTCATCGACACCCTCGAAGGTGACTTCATTCATCTGGCGCATACTTTCGCCGATCTTCTTCCAGACTTCCTGCATCTTCGGCGTCAGCCAAACACGTTTGGCCCGGCGGTCTTTATCATCTGGTCGGCGTTCCACGTAGCCTTTGGCTTCCAGCCGGTCGACAAGACCGCTGATCGTGACCGTTCCGATATCCATCCGGGATGCAAGATCCGTCTGGGTCAGACCATCATCCTTGTGAAGATGATTGAGCAGGAACACCTGCACATGGGTCAGGTCGTACTCGGTTGCCAGCTGATCAAAAAGAATCCGGCGGAAACGGGCAATGTCGCTGAACAAAGTACCGAGCTTGCGATCCAGGTCGTGCATATGTGTCCAATTTCAGGTTTACCAAACCCGATTTCATCAGCGGATCTACGCCACCCACTTTTTGCCACCGGACCGGCCAAAGTTTTTATCCCTGCCTTAACGGCGCGCGATCCTTAGCAAAATATGTACATACGAACAATCGTCAGTTGGTCGAGGGTAAACTTACGAAGCTGTTTCCAGGCAGTTTTCAATCTCTGACGCTGAGAACCCAAGTTCCGCCAGAACTTCGCGACCGTGCTGCCCAACCTGAAAAGGCGGCTCTGCCTTTTGGTGCGGCCCGTCCTCGTTTGCCACGAAGGGCGCACCAAGCAAAGTGACGGGCTCTGATGTGTCATCAAGTTTCCCTGCCTCCACAAGCAGGCCGCGATGGTCAAGCTGCGGGTCGGACAGCGCCTGCCCCAGATCACGAACGGCTTGAACGGGAACGCCATGCGCTTTCAGGATTTTCAGCCATTCCTCCGTCGAACGGCTTAGCAAGACAGGCCGGATCAGCTCCCGGCCTTCTTCAATATGTTTGTGGCGGGCAAGCTCAGAGGAAAAACGCGGGTCCTCCAATAGCGCTGCAAGACCGAGCGCCTTGAACGCCCCTTGCTGCTGATCTGAGGTCAAGGTTGCAAGCAGGATCATGCCGTCCGATGTTTCGAAGGTCCCGGCAGTCGGTTGGGTCATCGGGGATTCATTGCCCATCAGCGGTGGCAGGTGCCCTCGAACCAGATAGTCCGCCCCTTGGCAGCACATCAACTGAAGGGCAGTGTCGTACATGGCAACGTCCAGAAACTGGCCTTTGCCGGTCATGGCCCGCCGGTAGAGCGCAGCGGCTATGGCATAGGCTGCCGAAACACCGGTTGTGACATCAACAAGCATGAAACCGATCCGGGTCGGCCCTGTCTCGGGGAACCCGGTCAGCGACATCATTCCAGAATCTGCCTGTATCGCAGAATCATAAGCTTTTTCAGAAGACCTCGGTCCGCTTTGACCATACCCGCTGATGGAACAATAGATGACATCCGGGTTGGCTCTTCGAACCGTCTCGTAGTCGATGCCGAGTTTCTTCGTGGTTCCCGGCACGAAGTTTTCGATGACAACATCCGCGCCGGAAACCAATCGGCCTGCCGCATCGCGTCCAATCTCCGACTTCAGATCTAGGGCAAGGCTGCGCTTTCGAAGATTGCCGGTGAGAAACGCTGGCGAGAGGCGTTTTTCCGCCATCTCAGGACTGGCCAGCACCCCGCGCAGCTGGTCTCCCTCGCCGGGAGGTTCGACCTTGATGACATCTGCATCGAGCAACGCCAGCATTTGCGCAGCCATCGGACCTGACAACGCACGGGTAAAGTCGATGACACGCAGTCCCTTGAATGCCCGCATGTCACTTTCCCGCCGGATCGCCGGCAGGCCCTGTGGCTTTGGGAACAATAACCGCGTCCAGGGCAACGGCGCCGTCCGGCAGGACGACAAACGGATTGATGTCGATTGATTCCAACCGGTCGGCATTTTCTGCGGCAAAGACCGACAGCCGGGACAGGGCTTCGGCCAGTGCCTTAGTGTCCGCAGGCGGTGCGCCGCGCACACCATCCAACATCGCCCGTCCCTTGATCTCTCCGATCATGCGATGCGCTTCATCAACGCCAAACGGGGCCAGGCGGAAGGTTACGTCCTTCATCACTTCAACGAAAACACCGCCAAGACCGAACATCACCGCTGGACCAAGTGCCGGATCATTCGTCACGCCCAGAACCGTTTCAACACCGCCTGAGACCATTTTACAGACGAGCACGCCCTCAATTGTGGCATTTGGCTGGGCTTCCCGCGCCCGGTTCAAGATTGCCTCAAAACCTTCAGCAATGGCTTTTTCGTCATTCAGGCCGATCAGTACGCCGCCAATCTCGGTTTTGTGCAGGATATCCGGCGAGGCGATTTTCAAGACCGCGGGGCCGCCAATCGCGTGCCACGCCTTGACCGCCTCTTCGGCACTAGCCGTCAGGAAGTCACGCGTCACCGGGATGCCGGCACTTGCCAGAATGGCTTTTGCCCCGGCTTCCGACACCCGTTCATCCGGCGCTTTTGCCACATCTGCCGGAAGAGCCGCAGGCGCATCAGGCTGGCCGCGTTCGAAGGTCTCATGAAACTGTGCAAGAGCGGCCATTGCGCGGATCGCCATCACCGGATCCTCGTAACAGCCGATGTTGAGCGCTTCATACTCGGCAATGATTTCAGGTGTGGCGATCATGCTGAGCGCCATCGGTGTTCCCAGGTGTTTTTCCCGCAAGTCCCTGAAAGTCTGAAGGCAGAAGTCCTTTAGCCCCGGCGCCTGTGGGGCACTCGCAAGATAGATTGCATAGGCATCACAGCCGCTATCACGGATTGATAGATCTATGCCCTGACCGATGACTTCCGGCTGGTTGAGGACCTGCCCGGTAATGTCGATCGGATTGCGCACACCTGCGTACGGAATCAGTCCCAGCAGTTTTTGCTGTAAGGCCTCCGGCATGGCCGGAACCTCCAAGCCGTTTTTGACAGACTCGTCGGCCATCTGAATACCAATACCGCCGGAGACGGTCTGAATGGCCATCTTCCGGCCCGTCGGGAACAGCCCGGTCTGGCAGGCATAGGCGACATCGACCATTTCATGGCAGCTGTGCGCCCGGTAAACGCCATATTGTTTGAAGAGCGCATCGTAGATCGCATCATCACCAGCGAGACTGGCCGTGTGTGTGGCCGCAGCTTCTGCGCCCACATCCGTATCCCCGACCTTGATCATGATCACCGGCTTCTTCGCGGCGCGGGCCAGATCAAGGGCCGCACACATGCGGTCTCGGTTCTTCACGCCTTCGGTATAGGCCATGATGGTCGAGACATCCGGATGGTCGGCGTAGTAGGCAATGACTTCAGCAACATCGATGTCGCATTCATTGCCGGTGGTCACCCAGAGGTCGGTCGCAACACCGCGCCGCTGCGCCATGTAGAACATGTGCGCCCCATAGGCACCGCTTTGGCTGACGATCGCCGTTTTCCCCGGAGCGAGGCGCAAGCTGGCCTGAACACTGGAAAACGTGCCGAACCAGCCGGCACTGACGCTGAACGCTCCGATGCAATTCGGACCGATCAGCCGCATCCCGGTTTTCTGCGCAGCTGCCGCGATCCGTTGCTGTGCTTCTGCTCCCTCCGCTCCGAGTTCTGCAAAACCGGAGCTGAAAATGATCGTGGACTTTGTGCCCATGGCGGCGCAGTCCGCAACCGTCTTTTCAACGAGAGGCGCGGGCACGGCAACAATCGCGCAATCCACCGCTTCGGGCACCTCGGTGATTGACGGATACGCCTTGAGACCCTGAACCGTTGGCCGCTTCGGGTTGACGGGATAGATCCGTCCCTTGAAACCGCCAGCAATTGTGCTGGAAACCGGCCGCCCGCCAATCCTGGTTGCATCATCCGACGCCCCGATGATTGCAACCGACTGAGGCTTCAGGAGGACGTCGAGGCTGGCGTTGGTGGTGGGCAATACATCGGCCATAAAATGTTCCTTACTCAAATCCGCCGGCCGGCATCGGCCCAAAAAGCATCCCGCAGCTTGCGCTTGAAAATCTTGCCATTGTCGTCCCGCGGCAAGCTGTCCTTGATCAGGATTTTACGAGGGATCATGTAGCTGGCAATCCGGGACCGGAGGTAGTCCTGCAATTGACCGGTATCGATGGTGGTGTCTGGTTCCGGCTGAATGGCAACAGCGATGGCTTCGCCAAGCTCGGGATCGGGAATTCCAAAAACCGCGCAGTCATGCACCTGGTCATGGCCGAACATGGCGGCCTCTATCTCCGCCGGATAAATGTTGACCCCACCGGAGATGATCATGTCGCGCTTGCGGTCGGAGATGAACAGGTAGCCGTCGTCGTCGAGGTAGCCAATGTCTCCAACTGTGAAGAGCCCGTCCCGCTCCACAGCTGCCCGGTCCTCCGGGCGCCCTTCATAAATAAAATCAGGAAAGGAATGCAGGCGGCAAAAGATTTCGCCCGGGACATTCGGCGGGCATTCCGAGCCATCTTCGGCAAAGATCTTGATGCTTGCATCCTCAACGGCACGGCCCACCGTGCCCGGCTTATGGAGCGCCTCTTCGCTGGAACACAATGTCACTGCGCCGGTTTCCGTGCCACCGTAATACTCAAAGATCACAGGTCCCCACCAGTCGATCATCGCGCGTTTGATATCCGGGGGGAACGGTGCGCCGGCGGCAACGATGTGCCGCAGGGAGGATGTGTCATAGTGCCGGCGCACCGCAGCAGGAAGTTTCAAGAGCCGGATAAACATGGTCGGCACCATGAAGGCCGTGGTGATTTGATGCTCCTCAATGATCTGAAGGATCTTTTCCGGATCGAACCGCGGAACAAGAACCAGATCGCCGCCGACATCGACCGTCAGCATCGCAAACCGGTTCGGGGCCGAGTGATACATCGGAGCCACCATCAGCGTCCGGCAGTCTTCAGAGAAAATCTTGTTGTACCCGGTGCTGACCAAAGTCGGGTTGCTCAGCCGGCGGACACCTTTTGGATGGCCGGTGGTCCCGGAGGTGTAGATCATCGCGGCCTGTCCATGGGCATCCGGTCCAACCCAGACAGACTGTTCTGCAAGCCAGTCTTCCCAGACCAGGTAACCATCCGGCACAGCACAAGCATCTACTGAAAGTCCATAGCTCTCTGCAATGTCGGGCGGGGTCGGCACGATGATAATCTGAAGCTGTTCAATGACATCGGCCGGGAGATCCGAGCCAATCTGGCTCCAGAGATCCGCATGAATGACAAAGACCCTGGCCTTGCAGTCTTTCAGGATGTAGGCGGCTTCTTCGGCCGTGAACCGCCAGTTGACCGGAACGGCTGCCGCTTTCACAAGAGCGGCCGCAAGGTCCATCGTCACCAGCGGAAAATCATTGCGCATCATGGTGGCGACTGTCCCGCCTTCCGTGACGCCGGCTTTCAGGAAACCACTTGCCGCCCGGCGCGCCAGGATCCTGATGTCGGCATGGTCCATGGACCGCGGCCCGCAAATCAATGTCTTTGGCATGAACTCGGTACTCTTCCCGTTTAGTGGCCCAGAAAATTGGGCTTGCGGCTTTCACCGAAGGCACGAACGCCTTCTTCGAAGTCCTGGGTGTTGAAGGCCTTGCTTTGACAGGCTGCTTCCAGGCGCAAGGACTCATCAAGGGACGCCGATTGCGCGGCTGCGATTTCGCGCTTGATCAGGCCGAGGGCAACTGTTGGACCAGACCCGAGGCGCTGTGCCAGCGCAGTTGCAGTGTCCAGGAAGCTGTCATCTTCCGTGACCTCGTGAACAAGGCCCCAATCCTTGGCAGTTTCTGCCTCCATCGATCCGCCAAGCATCGCCAGCGCCGTGGTACGCGATGCGCCGATCCGGTGCGTCAGAAGCGAGGAGGCCCCGCCGTCCAGGACTGCGCCGATCCGGGCGAAAGACAGGTGAAACTTTGCGGATTGAGCTGCAATGACGATGTCGGACGCGAGGACAATGGAAAAACCGGCACCGGCAGCTGGGCCATTGACGGCGGCAATGACCGGAACCGGCAAGTCCCGCAAGGCCTGAACCACCCGGTTGATCCCACCAAGGATTTGCGTCTCGATATGCTGGCGGCGCGCCAGGATCGTCTCAAGATCGAGATCGGCACCGCTGCAAAACCCGCGGCCAGCACCGGTGATCAAAACAGCGCGTACGCTCGGAGCATGAAGCTCCGAAAGAAGCTCCGACAACATGCCCTCGCGCATGTCCGTCGACAGCGCATTCAACCGGTCCGGGCGGTTGAGGGTCAGGCTCAGCACGCCGCTGTCCCGCTTTACAAGTAAATCGCTCATTGCTCCTCCCCAGGATGCTTTTACAGGCGGCTCCTCCTGCCGCTTAGCTGTGACAAGGCCCGGCTAGGTATCAGTCACCGGGCCCTGCCATCGCGATGGCGGCGCTTACGCCCCCATCTTTCCGACGATTGCCAAAGAGCAGACGTTCTGGTGCGGGAAACCACCCAGATTGTGCGTCATGCCGAAAACAGGTTCTTCCTTGCGCTGGCGGTCGCCCGCCCGGCCCTGAAGCTGCAGATACATCTCGTAGATCATCCGGAGACCCGACGCGCCGATCGGGTGGCCAAAGCATTTCAGACCGCCATCGATCTGGCAGGGGACCTTGCCGTCGGCATCATAAAAGCCGTCCATGATGTCCTTCACAGCCCCGCCTTCCGGTGAGATGAAAAGGTCTTCCATTGTCACCAGCTCGGTGATTGAAAAGCAGTCATGCACTTCAAACAGGCTGATCTGATCGCGCGGGTTGGTGATGTCGGCTTCCTTGTAAGCCCGCTCGGCGCATTTGCGCGTCGTCACGAAGTGGCTGCCGTCCCAGGAATTGTGCTGCGCTTCCAGTCCGTTGGAGGCGGCCAGCTGCAGGGCCTTCACGGTAATCAGGTCGTGTTTGCCCAGCGACTTGGCGATTTCCGGTGTGGTCACGATGGCACAGGCGGAGCCGTCAGACACACCACAGCAATCGAACAGGCCCAGCGGCTCAGCGATCATCGGGGCATTCAGCACCTTGTCTTCATCGATCCGGTTGCGCAGGTGGGCCTTCGGATTGCGCGCGCCATTGTCGTGGCTTTTGACAGAGATATGCGCCATCGCGCGTTTCAGATCACCGGCGTCAATGCCATGTTTGGCGCGATAGGCAGATGCGAGCTGTGCGAAGGATCCGGGCGCGGACACGTTCGCCCAGAAAAGATCATTCACCGAGCCGCGGTTGCGCTGAGGCAAACCGCCGTAACCAGTATCCTTCAGCTTCTCGACACCAAGAGCCAGCGCGATGTCGGCCGCCCCGGCTGCGACAGCATATACGGCACCCCGGAAAGCCTCAGAGCCGGAGGCACAGTAATTTTCAACGCGCGTAACCGGAATATTTGGCAAACGCAGCGCCATCGACAGGGGCACGGCGGACTTGCCGACATGCTGCTCCTCAATGGCCGTCCCGAGCCAGGCGGCGTCGATCTGGTTTTTCTCAATACCTGCGTCGCCGAGCGCCTCGGTGAACGCTTCGATCATCAGATCTTCGGCATTGTCGCTCCAGCGCTCGCCAAACTGCGAACAGCCCATGCCGAGAATGGCAACCTTGTCTCTAATTCCAGATGCCATGTTCTTTCCTCCCTATTCGGCCGCTTCGGCGGGCGCGCTGGCCTGATCAACATTGTCCGGCGTTGCCTTCCAGAAGTACCGGCGGAAACCGCGATTCTTGTCGTAGTCCTTCACCCGGAACATCAGCTTCATGGGCATGCCGACGGCCAGTTCCTGTTCCGGATCAATGTCTGTGAAGTCGGCCATCAACCGGCCGCCGTCTTCAAATTGGATCATGCCGTAATAGGCGGGCGGGTCCGGCGAGAAGGTCAGCCGGTCGGCCGTGAAGGAATTCAGCCTTGCTTTCTTGTCGGCAAACGCGTGGTCTTCCTGCGTGCCGATGGCGCCACAATTCGGATTGACGCAAACATTGCTTTTGGGGAACTGCAGTGTGCCGCATTCACTGCAGCACCCTCCGATCATGCGCTGTGCCATGTCCCGGTTTCGATAATGGGTGGACAGGCCGGTTTGTTTATCGACCTCCGCCCTTATGCCTTCTTCCATCGTGACCAGGCCGTTGACGGTGAGAAAGCGGGCGTAGTTGGTGTCCGCCCGGCGGCGGGCCAGATGGCCAGAAACAGCGGTTCTCGGTGCAAGCTTTTCGATAGCGTCCGTCACTTCGAAGATCAAAGCATCGCACCCCTGGCCAAAGCCGGTCACAAGGATTTTGTCGCCCGGTCTTGCGGTTTCCAAAGCGAGCACCAGCATAATGACCGGATGGGCGGCCCCCGCTTCCCCGCAAGTCGCTTGGAGATTGTCGGCAACGGCCTCGTCCGCAAGGCCCACCTTCTTGGCGAGCATGCTGGCGACCCGCTTCATGGCGGCCGGAAAGCAGAACGTCGTGACATCGCTTGCCGCAGTGCCCGTTTTTTCAAGGACTGCGGTGATCGCCTCCGGAACGATTTTCAAATAGCCTTCATCGCGCAGCCAGCGCTCCTCCCAGGCATAGTCATACGCGTGGCCAGCCCCCCGGAAATGGTCGACAAAGTCAGCAGATACAGTGTGCGCCCCGATGAATTTCGCGACCACATCGCCTTTGCCCACAAGAACCGCCGCGGCGCCGTCGCCATAGGTCATTTCTTGCGGGCTGGCGGCCTTGGTCTTGCGTTGTTCGGATGCGGCAAAAAGAATTGGTTCTTCGGCGCCGGAAGCCGCTTGCAAGGCGACCGACAACCCGGAACTGCCCGCGCGCTGGGATGCTGCCAGATCGAGGGTCATCAACTGGCTTTTGAGGTTCAATGCTTCGGCAACCACACCGGCATTTTGCCGGTCGTCAAAAGGAAAGCTGGTGGATGCCATGAAAACCGCGGAGATCTCGGAGCGATCCAGCCCGGTCAAGCAATCCCGGGCCGCTTCCACTGCCATGGTGATCGCATCTTCGTCCCAGCTGGCGATCGTTCGCTCGCCTTTTGCCAATCCCTTCAAGCCGGGATTGTACCAGCCGTGCATCTTGCTGATTTCAGCACGTTGCAATCGGCTTTGCGGCAAGTAACCGCCGAAGGCCAGAATTCCCAAGTCCATATCGTTCCTCCTCGTGCGCCGTTCAGCGCTTATGCTTTCGGCTTCCTGTCAAACAGCTTGAATGCCCCGGATGCGGTGGCGATCAAGGTGCCGTCAGGCAGCGCAATTTCTCCTTCTGCAAAAAACACAGATCGGCCCCCACCGATCTTGCGGCCATGTGCCCGCAACAACCCCTTGCGCATCGGGGCGATGAAATTCGTGTTTAATGTCAGTGTCATGCAATAAAAGCGTGGTTCGGGAGGCGGGCGATAGCACCCGGCCATGCCACACGCGAAATCGAGTGCGCTCACCAGAACACCGCCATGGGTCACGCCCATGACATTGGTATGGTAGCTGTCGATCTCGACCTCGACACATGCATGATTGCGCTGCCATTCGGTCAGCTCGAACCCGACATGCTTGTTGAACTCCCCTATTGGCCCCGATGTCTCGGCAAGGGTCATAATTTCTCCCGCTCTTACAGCTCCAGCCTTCGCAACGATTCATGATAGCCGCTGTCCGAAGCATCGCCTTCCAGCTGGATATTATATGTCTTGATTATTATTCGCAAGCGTATTATTAATCTGCGATACATATTTAGCGGCACATCTTCTTTTGCGCCGCAATTGCCCGGTTTTAAGGCCAAAATACTGAGGGATTGGAATGTCTGACAAAGCTTTGCTGGATGGAAAAGTTGCAATTGTCACCGGCGCGGGCCGCGGTGTTGGCCGCGAGATTGCTCTTTTGATGGCTGAAAAGGGTGCCTGCGTTGTCGTCAATGACCTTGGCGGAACTGGCGGCGGTGAAGGAGAGGATGCGCTCCCGGCAACTGAGGTCGTCAACGAAATCACCGCCGCTGGCGGCAAGGCCGTTGCCAACTTCGACAGCGTCACGGATTCAGCAGCAGCTCAAGGCATGGTTGATCAGGCAATCGAAAACTTCGGCAAGCTCGACATCGTGGTCAACAATGCCGGCATCGTCCGGGATGCGATCTTTCACAAGATGACGGAAGACGAGTGGGATCAGGTGATCGCCGTCCACTTGAAAGGTGCCTACAATGTGAGCCGCGCCGCCGCGACCGTGTTCCGGGAACAACAGTCCGGCCGCATGATCCACATGACATCCACGTCCGGATTGATCGGCAACTTCGGTCAGGCCAACTATGCCGCCGCAAAACTCGGTATGGTCGGCCTGTCACGCTCCATCGCCCTTGATATGGCGCGCTACAATGTGACGTCCAACGCGATCGGGCCTTTCGCCTGGAGCCGCCTGATCGGCACTATCCCGATCAAGTCCGAAGAAGAGCGCATCCGGGTTGAGCGCCTGAAGAGCATGACCCCGGCAAAGGTCGCGCCGCTGGTTGCAGCTCTTGCCTCTGATGCCGCCCAGAACGTTAGCGGCCAGGTGTTTGTTTCCCGGGGCAGCGAGGTCATGCTGCTCAGCCAACCGCGGCCGATCCGGTCCATGGCCCGCCCTGACGGCTGGACGCCGGAATCCATTCTCGAACATGCATTCCCGGCTTTTTCCAGCACACTTGTTCCGCTTGAGCGCTCGGCCGACGTGTTCTGCTGGGACCCAGTCTGATGACCATCGACTATGACAAGCTGATGGCCTGGCCCTTCGAGGAGGTTGAACAAACCTACTCAATCAAGGACAGCATCATCTATGCCCTTGGCGTCGGATATGGCCATGACCCGGTCGACGAGGGGCAACTGCCCTTCGTTTTCGAGGAAGCCGATTTCAAGGCTGTACCGACCCTGGCCGTTGTACTGGCCGGTCCAGGTTTCTGGTTGCGCGATCCCGATACGGGCATCGACTGGCGCAAGATCCTGCATGGGGAACAAGGCATTCGCTGGCACAAGCCTCTGCCGAAATCGGCGACTGTCACAGCACGCACTCGCATCACCCGCATTCTCGACAAGGGGGCGGACAAGGGCGCGCTGATCTATTCCGAACGTGATCTCGTTGACAAAAGCACCGGCGACAAGCTCGCCACTTTGTCGTCAACCACCTTTGCGCGCGGGGATGGCGGTTTTGGCGGGGCATCGGGCCCGCAGCCGCAACCGCACGACGTGCCCGAGCGCGATCCTTGCGCTGTGTGTGACCTCCCCACAAGGCCGCATGCAGCGCTGCTTTACCGCTTGTCCGGCGACCCCAATCCCCTGCATGCCGACCCGAAGGTGGCCGCGGCAGCGGGGTTCAAAGCGCCGATCCTCCATGGCCTTTGTACTTTGGGAATCGCCGGACATGCGGTTCTGCGCAGCTTCTGCGGATATGACACGACCCGGCTGAAATCCCTGAAATTGCGGTTTTCAAGCCCGGTCTATCCAGGCGAAACCATCCGGACGGAGATGTGGCAGGATGGCGACGTCATCTCTTTCCGGTCAAAGGTTCTGGAGCGCGATACGGTGGTGTTGAACAATGGATGCGTCGAGCTGGGATAACAACGAGGGGGGACGCGAAATGGATGCAACGCTCGCGGCCTGCAAATCGATCTTTCAGGACATTGCCCGGTTCCGTGGCCTTCTGTTCGATCGCCTCATCGCTCCCTACGGACTGACCATGTCCCAGGCCCGGGTGCTTTTGCATCTGCTTGCCGAAGACAAGCTGACCCAGTCGGACATTGCGCGCCGCATGGATGTCGGAACAGTGACGGTCGGCGGCCTTGTAGACCGATTGGAAGCACGCGGCCTTGTTGAGCGCCGGGCGGACCCGATCGACCGGCGCGCGAAGCGGGTGTGTCTCACGGACGAGGCCCGGCCTCTGGAAAAAATCATGGATGAATGCAGCGCCGAAGTAGATGGCGCGTCCTTCAAGGGCTTGCCGGAAACCAGCATTCACGTTTTGCTGTCCAACCTGCAAGCGGTGCGGCAGAACCTGCTTGAAACACTGAACAAAGATGCCGGCTGAGCGCGGCGATAACAAAGTCTGGGAGGACTGGGGATGGGGCCACTTCACGGTGTGAAGATCGTTGAATTTGCCGGTATTGGGCCTGGCCCCTACGGCTGCATGATGCTTGCCGATATGGGGGCCGAGATCCTGCGGATTGACCGGGAACCGACCGGAGCGCCGGATATTGAAGGCATTGACGAACAGCGGAAAAACAGTGTTGCCCGTGGCCGTAAATCCATCACGCTTGATTTGAAGGATCCTGCAGCCGTTGAAACCGCGCTCAAGCTGATCGAAAAGGCAGATGCTGTTGTCGAAGGCTTTCGCCCCGGCGTTATGGAGCGACTCGGCCTTGGCCCGGACGTATGTCTTGCCCGCAACCCGGCGCTTGTTTACGCCCGCATGACCGGCTGGGGCCAAACCGGCCCCTTGGCACATGCAGCCGGCCACGACATGAATTACATCTCGCTGTCCGGGGCCCTTTGGTCCTTTGGAGAGGAGGGGCGCGATCCGATGCCCCCGCTCAATCTCCTCGGAGATTATGGCGGCGGCGGCATGTTTCTCGCCTTTGGCATTGTGTGCGCCTTGATGCGCGCCCAAAAAACCGGCGAAGGCGATGTAATTGATGCCGCCATTTCAGACGGAACTGCGGCCCTGATGGCACCGGTTTACATGTGGCTCGCCAACAATCGCTGGCAAAACCGCCGGGCCAGCAACCGATTGGACGGCACGGCGCCCTATTACGGCGTTTACAAGTGTTCCGATGGCAAATGGGTGTCGATCGCACCGATCGAGGAAAAGTTCTGGCAGCTGTTCCTGCATTTGCTGAGGCTTGACGAAGCGGACATTGGCGACCGCCATGATACCCACCAATGGCCGGACATCCGGCGCCGGTTTGAAAGCATCATCGGCGCACATCCACGCGATCATTGGTGTCAGCTGTTTGAAGGAACGGACATCTGTTTCGCGCCGATTCTGGACCTGGAAGAAGCTCCGGCTCATGCACATAATGCGGCGCGGGAGACCTTCGTGGAACGTGACGGCATCGTTCAACCGGCACCTGCCCCGCGTTTTCAGAATGCCAAAGCCACCTTGCCATCCCGCCCGCCGCTCATCGGTGAACACAACGGGTCGGTGCTGCAGGACTGGGGAGTGGCTGATCAAGATGCGCCGGTTCAGAAGAACCGCAACGCAATCTAACTCAACACGCTGAATAGCAGGGCCTGGCTCCGCGGTAGTCACACTTGCGCAATTATATAATATGCGTATAATTCGTATACTTATAATAATAGACCAAATGTATTGAGTTGTGAGGGAGCGAAACGCGGCGAACACACGCAGGCCGCATGGATCGGCACCTGTTTGGCCCGGTCCGAACACGGGAGGAGATAAAGATGATTTCCATGAAGTCGGCCCTTTTGGGTCTGGGCTTGACCATCGCCATGGCAGGCGTGGCATCCGCTGAAACCATGCTGCGCTATTCCGAAGCCGGCCCAAACCGGGGCGCCAGAGCCAAGGCTCTGCAGTATTTCCTGGATGAAGCGAGCCGCATGACGGAAGGCCAGCTGACTTTCGACGTTCATTGGGGCGGTGCCCTTCTGAAATGGTCAGCCGTGCTGAACGGCGTCGCCGCCGGCGCGGCCGACATGGGAACCGTCATTGCACCCTATTCGCCCAAGCAGCTTCAAGGCCTTGCAATCGGCGACCTGCCCATTTCCTCATCCGACACCTGGGTTGGCCTGCGGGCGATGCACGAGCTGATGACCACGAACGCACAGCTCCAGGACTTTCTTGCCAAGGAAAACGTTGTTTTCCTCAGCAACTTCACTTCTACCGGCACCCAGTTTGAGTGCACCGGCGATCACAAGATCGAAACGGCCGACGACTTCAAGGGCCTCACTATTCGGGCAACCGGGACGGTCGGCAAGGCACTCAATGAGCTTGGCGCCAATGTGGTCAACATGACCTTTGACAAGGTGTATCAGGCACTGGATTCCGGTTTGGTCGACTGTGCCGCCGGTTACTACTACACCAACCGCGCGTTCCGGCATTATGAGATTGTCGATCACATCACCGAAGCCAATTGGGGCCAGGTCGGCGGCTTTGCCTTGGTCATGAACAAGGATGTCTGGGAAGACCTGCCTGCGGAGTATCAGAACGCGATCATGACCGCCGGATCCCAGATGATTGACGAGTTCGCCCGCATTCAGATCGAGACCATCAATGACGTGAAAGCCGGGCTTGCGAGCGGCGAAATCGGGCGTCAGGTGCCCGTGGTTGCGCTTGACGACGCTGAGCGCGCGAAGTTGCTCGCCATGACGGACAAGTATGTCCAGGAATGGATCTCCGACATGACCGAACGGGGATATGACGGCCAGGCGATCTGGGATCAGTATGCCGTTCTCGTCGACAAGTATGCGGATGAGCTGAACACCAAAGGCTATCCATGGGCACGGTGACGCCCGGCAAACCGGTCCCGCCTGGCAGCGGGCGGGGCCGGTTCTCCTCCCCCTTAAGACTTCTGGCGGGGCTGGAAACAGCGTTCATAGCAATTGCCGCTGTCGCCATTTTGAGCATGTGTGTTTACATCACGCTCGGCATCGTCCTGCGCACCTTTGTCGGGATGCAGATCCCGGATGAAGTCGTGATTGTCGGAGACCTGATGATCGGCGCCTTGATCCTGCCATTGGCCTATGTGGCGGCCGATCGCGGCTTCATTGCCGTTGAAGTCATAACGGACCTGCTGCCAAAAGCTGCCCAAGTCTGGCTCAACGTGCTCGCGGCCATAATCGGACTGTGCGCGGTGATCCCAATCACTTATGCCGGATATCTTGCCATGATCCACGCGATCGAAAGCGGCAACTATTTCTTCGGCATTCTGGAAGTCCCCGAGTGGCCGGGACGGGTCGCATTCTTTGCAGGCTATGCCTTGTTCTTCATCCGCCTAACTGTCTTGTTCATTCAAGACGTCTGGACCGCCATCGGCTCCGGCGGCGGGGGGAATTCCAACAAGACTCACGATCCAAGCTGGGAGGAGGCTGCCTGATTTCAGGCAGGCGGCCACCTCGTTCATAAATCACCCCGAACGAGAGACACTCTATTGGACCCCTCAACAATTGGTATCTTCGGCTTTGTGGCAGCGCTCACACTGCTTATCCTGCGCGTTCCAATTGGATTTACGCTGGTCAGCGTTTCCTCCATCTGCGCTTTGGTCACATACGCCTGGCGCCCGGGCTCTGAGTTCAATCTCGACCGCGGCCTGCGTCCGGCGATGGCGCTGATTGAATCCAACGCCTTTGAATTCATCCACTCCTATTCCCTGTCCATGGTACCGCTGTTCATCGCAGCCGGTCACATTGCCTATCACACCCGCATTACAACGGATATTTATGACGCGGTCCGGGTCTGGATGTCCCGCCTCCCGGGTGGCTTGGCCGTTGCCTCGCTGATCGGTTGTGGCGGCTTTTCGGCGATCACGGGATCCAGCGTTGCCTGTGCCTCCTCCATGGGCCGAATTTGCGTTCCGGAAATGTTGCGCTACGGCTATGACAAGCAGCTGGCAAGCGCCAGTGTCGCCGCGGGCGGTACACTTGGCGCCCTCATACCGCCAAGCGTTCTGTTCATCCTTTATGGCACCTTCACCGAGACATCGATCAGCCGGCTGTTCATGGCCGGTGTAGTACCTGGCCTCTTGAGCCTTGCCGGGTTCATCATCACCGTGCTGGTCTGGGTCAAACTCCGGCCGGAAGCAGCACCCGTTCCCAAAGGTGACATCTCCGGAGACGACCGGTTCACCGCCGCTATCAAAGCCTGGCCGGCCGCCACACTGATGATTATCATCATTGGCGGGATCTATGGCGGCATCTTCACCGCAACGGAAGCAGCTGCCGTCAGTCTGTCATTCGTGTTGATCTACGGAACAATTTCCGGCCGGTTGCGGTGGGCGGATTTCGTCCTGTCGATGCGCGAGACCGCCTACCAGACCGGATCTCTGTTCTTCATTGCGGTCGGCGCCAAGATCTTCGTCTCCTTCGTCTCCCTGACCGGGGTGACAGGCGGGTTGGTCGACATCGTGTCGTCTTCCGGCCTGGAAACCTGGATGATCCTGTTGTGCATCGTCGCCATTTACCTGGTGATGGGTATGTTCCTGGATCCGATCGGCACCATGCTTTTGACCCTGCCCTTCACGGTTCCGCTCATCGAAGGCATGGGGTTTGATCTCATCTGGTTCGGTGTCATCGTCGTCAAACTGCTGGAAATCGGCCTGATCACACCGCCGGTCGGCCTCAATGTCTTCGTCATCAATTCGGTGGTTGGACGGGAGATACAGGTCCACACGATCTTTTTCGGGATCATGAAGTTCCTGGTGCTCGACATTGTTGTCCTGCTGGCTCTTCTGGCCTTCCCGATCCTGTCACTGGGCCTGCCAAGCCTGATGTTCTGATCAAAAAAAGCCGCTGCCCCGGCCTTGCGCTGGGGCCAGGTTGCATTTGGTCCCGGCTCAAGGCCGGGACGGCAAAAGTTTTTCAGATGATGGTTTTTTCAAAATAGACGCGGTTGAACCCGTCTTCGGTTCGGCGGCCGGTTTCCGTATAGCCGAGCTTTGGATAGATGCGGAGATTGGCCGTCATCTTTTCGTTTGTATAAAGGCGGATGGCGGAAAGACCGAGCGAACGGGCTTCTGCCTCGCAGTGGGACATCAGCGCCTTGCCGATGCCCCGGCCAGTGGCGGCCAAAACTACGGCAACATTCTCCAGGAACATGTGGTCGGCCCTTGGGAAATAGACGATGAAGCCCAGGAAACTGCCGGTCTCATCTTCTGCAACATGAACCTGCCCAGCGCCGATCTGCGTATCAAAATCTGCAATCATGGGCGCCGGCTTCCGGCCGATTGCCGCGATATAGGGCGCGTAGGCCTCTTCCGCACAGGCACGGACAGCCGATACATCGTCTGGGACGGCGGGCCGGATCTTCATTGCAGGGCACTCCGGATCAACTGATTGCTGCCCCATTCATTCAGGCAGAATGAGTATTTGGCAAGAAAAGACCCGGACGCCACAAAACGTCCGGGCAAGAAACACTCCGGTTATGTGCGCAGGGAGTGTCGAGGGGACCGTATTGCGCGACGCCCGTTATTTGGCCCGCTGGTTGAACCGGCGGCCGACAACGGCGCTTGCAATGTTGGTTTTCTGGATGTCGATGGACCCGCCGGCGATGCCCCAGCCCCAGCTGTCCCGCATCTTTTGCTCCATCGGATATTCGCGTGAATACCCGTAACCGCCCATCAGCTGCATGGCCTTACCGGTAACTTCGCGGGTCATCTCATTGGCAAAACACTTGGCAATCGAGCTTTCCCCGACGGAGGGAAGCCCGCTTTCGGCATTCACGACAGCCCGGTAGAGCAGCAGGCGCGCTGCATCCAGTTTCATTTTCATGTCGGCAATTTGAAGCTGAACCGCCTGGAAATCGATGATCTGTTTGCCGAACTGCTCCCGCTCCTGAACATAATTCAGGACGTAGTCGAAGGCCGACTGCGCACAGGCAAGGCTCATGGTGGTGTTGCCACAGCGTTCCAGATCAAACGCCTCCATGAGCTTCCGGAATCCACCGGCCGGGACAATGATGTTCTCGGCCGGAACGCTGACATCATCGAAATACATGTCTGCGCTGTGCACGCCGCGAAAGCCCATATGGTGCTCCCGCTTGCCGAAGGTAAAGCCATCGCCCCCCTTTTCGACGAGAACAGCTCCGATTCCCTTCGCTCCGGGATCGTCGGACATACGGCAATAGACAACATAGGCATCCGAATGGCCGGCACCAGAACACCAGCGCTTTTGACCGTTGATGATCACCCTATCGCCCTCGACCCGCGCCTTGGTGGTGAGATCGGTCAGCGCTGATCCCGCACCCGGCTCGGACATGGAAACTGCGACGATCATGTCGCCGGAGCAGACCTTCGGCAAAACTTCCTGGCGCATGGCTTCCGGGGCAAAATTGGCGATCGCAAGTGCCGGGCCGAAGCAGGATTCAAAGATCGGAAAAGCAACGCCAATGGAGACCTTGGCAACTTCTTCCAGCACCAGAACCGCTTCGAAATGGCTCATGCCGCCGCCGCCATAGGCTTCCGGCAGGTTCACCCCCAGAAGTCCGAGCTCGGCGAACCGGTGCATGACCTCCGGTCCAGGCGCCTCATCTTTTTCCTCAACCTCACGGGCTATGTCCGGCAATTCCGTCTGGGCAAACCGGCGCACGGTTTCCTGGAGAGCGGTCTGTTCTTCTGAAAGGGTAAAATCCATTTCCGATACTTTCACTGTTCCGCTGAAAAGGCGGCTGTTTTGATTGGGTGTAAATTCGCGGCTCAGCCGGCTGCCTTTTCTCGGAATTTCCGAGCGGCTTCCCAATAGGGATCCCGGAGTTTGCGCTTGTAGATCTTGCCGGTGTCATCGCGCGGTAGAAGAGATTTGAATTCGATCCGGCGCGGCACCTTGAACCCGGCCAACCGGCTCTTCAGGTGGGTGGTGATTTCATCTGCCGTGAGATCACTGGACGGCTCGGGCTGCACAACGGCCATCAGCGCTTCGCCGTACTCCGCATCCGGCACGCCAAAGACAGCGCAATCGGCGACGCCCGGCATGGCATGAAGTTCTGCTTCAATCTCTGCCGGATAGATATTGACCCCGCCCGAAATCACCATGTCCTTTGCCCGGTCGCACAGAAACAAGTATCCGTCTTCATCCAGATACCCAACATCGCCCGTGGCAATGAGACCACCGACATCGAGATCCGTACGCGCTTTCGCATTGTTGGCGTAGGTGAATTCAGGAGCCGTATCGAGGCGGGAGACGATCTCCCCAGGTGTTCCGGCCGGCACATCCTGGCTGTCACTGTCCATGATCCGCAATTTCACGCCGTCCAGCGCGCGGCCGACCGTGCCGGGCTTGCGGAGACTCTCTTCCGGGGTGCAGTAGGTCACATAATTCTGCTCGGTGCCTGCGTAGAACTCATGGACCACCGGTCCAAACCAGGCCTGCATCGCCGTTTTAACCTCCGGCGGACAATGCGCTGCAGCCGTCACGACATACTGAAGCGACGAGACATCGTAGCGATCCCGGATATCCGGAGGCAGTTTCAAGAGACGTGCAAACATGGTTGGGACCATGAAGGCCGTTGTGATCCGCTCCCGCTCAACTGTCGCGAGGAATTCCCGCGCATCGAAGCGCGGCATAAGGAACACCTTGTCGGCCACAGCGTAGGTGCGCATCCCGAAAGAATTCGGCGCCCCATGATAGAGCGGGCCGCAGATGAGCGCCCGGATGCCGGGCTTGATCCCGTAGACCCGGTCCCGGACCGCAAGAAACTCTTTCGCCAGGCCCGGCTCCTGCGGCAGCTTGATCACACCCTTGGGTTTTCCGGTGGTACCGGAGGTGTAGGTCATCGTGTCGGTAAAGTCCCGGCACGGATCTGTCAGTGGCGGGTGTGTTTCAATGAAGTGCTCCCAGGCCACCGTTTCAACGGTTTTAACGCCATTGATGGACGGAAGCCGGTAGGCCACACGCAGCTCCGGCGGGGTGTCCACCTCAAGAACAAGCATATCCTTTGGAATGACGCTGCCGAAGGTTTGCAGGAGATCTGAATGCGCGATCAGCGCCTTTGCGCCGGAATCCTGCAGAACATAATCAATTTCCGGTGGCGCCAAATGCCAGTTGACGGCCACGGGGCTTGCGCCAAGCAATGTGGCCGCCCGCGCAGCTTCAAAAAAGGCAAAATCATTACGCAGCAAAAGCGCAATGCTGTCCCCGCGATTGATGCCGTAGTCCCGCAGACCGGAGGCCGCGCGATGAGCGCGCCCTTCGCAGTCCGACCGCAAGGTTGAGCGTTCGCGGCTGTACAAAACCGTGTCAGACATGGCGGGCCTCTTCAGCGTTGTCGTTGGTCCCATTCATTGCGGACACCTTGGCACCCAACAGCGCGCGAGCTGCGCCAAGAACGGCCTCAGTGTGTTCGCCAACATCTGGAACATGAGAACCGACCGGCAGCGGAGCTCCGGAAAACTGAAACGGCAGATTGGCAACTTTGAAGGCTCCCGGGCCATTGCCGACGTCAGTCATCAATTGGCGCACCGTCACCTGTTCATCGGTGATGGCCTCTGCGACCGTTTGATATCGCGCACAAGGTATCCCAGCGCGCATCAAGGTCGCTTCACAGTCAGCGGCGGTCCGCGATTGCGTCCAGTCCTCCACCAATGACATAAGGGCCGGCCAATTCTTTTCGCGTTCCAGCTGGGTGTTGAAACGGGTGTCGTCTTTCCACTCCGGGTGACCCAAGAGATCGGAAAGCCGTTCAAAGATCCGGCCCGTGATCGGTACCGCGATCACATGCCCATCGGACGCCCTGACCGGTGTCGCCAGCCAGCGGTCAAAGGAACTTGGCGTCTGAACTTCCTGCATTTCGAGGACGAGCAGATTTATCATGCTGTCCATCAAGGCAACATCGATATACTGCCCAGCCCCGTGGCGGAGCTGCCCAATCAGGGCGGTCTGGATCGCGCTGAAGGCAAACAGGCCGCCGATCAAATCGGCATACCAGATCCCCGTCCGGAAGGGCTTGTCGACATCCTCGGCATAGGACATCGCAGCAAGGTCATGTCCGGACAGCGCATGCAGGATGGGGGCATACGCCGGATGTCGGGAGCGTGGACCTTCCTGGCCAAAGCCGGAAATCGAGCAATAGACCAGATCCTTGCGGCCTTTGGAGAGGGTTGCGTGGTCAAGCCCAAGGTCGCGGACGACGCCCGGGCGGAAATTCTCCACCACCACATCACAAGACGCGGCAAGACTGCGGATTACCCCCAGATCGCGGTCAGAGCGGAAATCGATCTCAATGCTTTTTTTTCCAGCGTTGAAATGGCCGAAATAGGTGCTCTTTCCGTCCCGCAGCGGTTCCTTGACCCGCATGTGCTCTCCGCCCATCGGCTCAATCTTGAAGACCTCTGCACCGCAATCGGCAAGGAGGCGGGTGCAATAGGGGCCGGATATGATCCGGGTCAAATCAAGGACCCGGATCCCGTCCAGCGGTTTTTTGGTGTTCAGTGCCATAAAAGATTTTTCCCGCATGCGGTTACTGCGTCAGCACGTCGCTAGCCATGTCGAGCGACACCGGTGCGTCGGCGAGCAGAAGATCGGTCGCCGCCTTTTCAAAGCCGGTTTCGCCAACTTTCAGCGGGTCTTGCGCCCGCAGCCGGTGGTCGATCACCATCCGGGCAAGCAGCAGCCGCCGGGCATCGCGGCCAGCTGCGCCCAGCGCCGCACCTTCGGTTGCGAGCAATGTGGCGGTCGCAGAATTGTAAACTGCACTGGAGGCCTTGCGCGCCAGTGTCTGGTTGCCGCTCATGGCAACGTCTTCGGCAAAATCGATGGCCTGCTGGACGGTGCTGCGCAGTTCGCCCTTGAACTGGCCCGGCATGTCGGAGCTGGTGTCGATCTGATCCATCAGCTCGTCTTTTAGATCCTTGTGCGCACCGACCTTGGCAATCGCACGTGTCGTGATGTCGAGCGAGTTGATGTTGGAGGTGCCCTCCCACAAGACACCCAGATGCGCATCGCGCACCAAACGGGCGTTGACGAAATCTTCGATGTAACCGTTGCCGCCGCGCACTTCCATCGCCCCCGTCGCAACACGAACGTTGTCGCGGGCGGTCCGGTATTTGTGCGCCGGGGTCAGGATCCGGGTGATCATTTGCGCCCGTTCGTCACCAGCTTCCGCCAGGCTGATCTGATTGCCGAGATAGAGTGTAATCGACAACGCCTGTTCGGTCGGCAGCATCAGTTTCATCAACTGGCGTCGCAGCAGCGGCTTGTCGATGATCTTTTCTTGAAACGCATGCCGGTTTTGGGCCGTGACCAGCGCCTCGTTGAGGCAGCGACGCATCATGGCGGCGGCCCGGCACCCATGGGATAGGCGCGACAGGGACACCTGATCCATCATCATTTTCAGGCCCTTGTTTTCATGCGGGCCCACCTCACCGAGCGGATAGGCAACGGCGCCATCAAAGACGATCTCGCCGGACGCCATGGAGCGGCTGCCAAGCTTGTTCTTCAACCGCACAATCCGGTAGGAATTCCGGCTGCCGTCGTCCAGGCGGCGCGGCAGGGCGAAGAGCCCCAGTCCCTTGTTGCCGGCCGGAGCGCCTTTCGGGCGGGCAAGCAGAAGGGCGACATCGCCATCCGTGCAGGAGCAGAACCACTTTTCGCCGTAGAGCTTCCAGTTGCCGTCTTCGAAACGGGCTTCCAGCTGGATATTGGAGACGTCCGATCCGCCGGTGCGCTCCGTCATGAACTGGGCACCCTTGAGCATGGTCTTGGTGTCCTGACTGGTCAGGCCATCGTAGAAGCGGGCCTTGGTGGCCTCGTCCCCATAATCCTTGATCAAGGTCGCCGTCGTTTCCGTGGCCGAAATCGGGCAAAGCTGGCCGAATTCCGACTGGCCGAAGATGTATTGGAAGATGAACTTCACGGTGTGTGACATCGGCTTGTCCCAGCCGAACACACCCGGCTTATGGATCATCGCGGCCAGGCCATAATCGCCCAGCGCAACGTCTTCCATGTTTCGGTAGGCCGGATGGAATTCGATCCAATCTTCGAACCGTCCGCGCGGATCCCGGTGATGGAGAACCGGAATGTGCTTGTCCGCCATGCGGGACCAGTCATCAACCTCGTCGCCGACCAGCGCACCGAATGTCTCCAGATGCGGCTCAAGATGGGCCCGCAGATCTTCCGGCAGGTAGAGGGTAACGAGATCCTGAAGGCTCTTGTCGATGCCATAGAAGTTCAATCCGTGGCAATCCGGTGCCACCAGGTTGGCAAGCTCTGGGGTTGGCAATGTATGGTGTTGCGGTTGAACATTCATTTTGAAATCCTCCCAATAGGGTCTTGGTGCCGACATCTTCCGGCCGGCCTGTTGAAGTGAAATTCAGAGAGATAAGGTCTGTTCAGCTGTCCCGATCGAAACCGGCGCGTCGCTCAAAAGAAGATCTGTTGCGGCTGTCTCGAAAGCACTACTGTCGCTGGACAGTGGATCTTGCGGCGACAGGCGGTGGTCGATCACCATCCGGGACAGCAGCAACCTGCACGCATCCCCACCTCCGGTGCCAAGGCGCGCACCTTCGCAGGCCAAAAGAACGGCGGTCGCGGAATGGTAGACGGCACTGGCGGCCTGACGGGCAAGGCAATCTTCCCCGCGCCGGGCGATTTCTTCGGCGAGATCCAACGATTTGATCAGCGATGATTTCAAGACGCCGGCAAATGAACCGGGGAGTCCTGGACAATCCTCAATCTGCTCAAGCAGTGCAGATTTCAGGTCCTTGTGGGCCTCTGTCCGTCCGATGGCCCGCGTTGTGATGTCCAGCGCATTGATATTGGACGTCCCTTCCCAAAGAAGGCCAACATGGGCATCCCGGACGAGACGGGCATTGACGAAGTCCTCGATGTACCCATTGCCGCCACGGACCTCCATCGCACCCGTCGCCACGCGAATGTTGTCGCGCGCTGTCCGGTATTTATGCGCCGGGGTGAGGATTCGGGCGACGCGCTCGGCATGGGTGTCACCGTCACCGGCTGCGGTCAAAACAGTGCCGAGATGGAGCGTCATCGACAACGCCTGTTCGGTCGGCACCATGAGCTTCATCAGCTGCCGGCGCAGCAAGGGCTTGTCGATGATTGTTTCCCCGAATGCCTTTCGGCTCCTGGCAACAGTCATGGCCTCGTTGAGACACCGGCGCATCATGGAGGCGGCACGCGCCCCATGGGACAGGCGTGACAAAGATACCTGGTTCATCATCATCTTGAGGCCAGGGTTTTCCTTTGCTCCGACATCCCCAAGCGGATAGGCAACTGCGCCCTCAAAAACCACCTCGCCAGACGCCATGGAGAGCGTGCCGAGTTTGTCTTTCAGACGCACAATCCGGTAGGCGTTCCGGCTGCCATCCTCCAGACGGCGCGGCAAAGCAAAAACCGCAAGGCCCTTGTTTCCTGCCGGGGCGCCTTGCGGGCGTCCAAGCACCAGCACGACATCGGCATCAGCGGCGGAACAGAACCACTTTTCGCCATAGAGCCGCCATGTGCCGTTCTCGATCCGGGCCTCGACAGCGAGTTGCGACACATCTGACCCGCCATGGCGTTCGGTCATAAATTGTCCGCCAGCCATACGGGTTTCCGGATCCTGGCTGATCAACCTCTCATGAAACCGCTCTATAAGAGCCTTGTCGCCAAATTTCTTGATCATCGCAGCGGTGGTTTCGGTCATCGAAATCGGACACAGTTGACCGAACTCCGATTGCCCGAGCAAATACTGGAAGAGAAACTTGACCGTGTGCGTCTTCGGTTCGGGCCAGCCGAACACCCCCGGTTTTCCCGTCATTCCAGCCATTGCGAAGTCACAAAACGTGATCTGCTCCATGCGTTTGTAGGCCGGATGAAACTCGATCCAGTCCTCAAACCGGCCACGCGGGTCACGGTGATGGAGAACCGGCACGTGCCGGTCGGCCGTTCTGGAAAGTGTGTCAATTTCATCGCCCACCAGAGCCCCGAACTCGTGCAGTTTCGGCCAGAGATGAACGCGCAGATCTTCAGGCAGGTACAACGTCAGCAGATCCTGAAGGCTGCGGTCGATCTCAAAGAAGTTCTGTCCATGGCAATCCGGCGCGACCAGTTCGGCGAGCTCGCCTTGAGGCAAGGGGACGTGCTGGCCTGTGTGAATATTCATGAACGCAGTCTCCAAAACAAAAGGGCACGGCAAAAAATCTGATCTCAATAGGACTTCGGAAGTCCCAGAACCCGTTCGGCGATATGGCAAAGAATCAGCTGCTGACTAACCGGCGCCAGGCGGGGGATCATGGCCTCGCGCATGTAACGCTCGACGTGGTATTCCCGGGCATACCCGAACCCGCCATGGGTCATGACCGCCTGCTGGCAGGCCTCAAACCCGGCTTCCGAACCCAGATACTTCGTGGCGTTGGCCGCTGGACCGCAGGGCAGACCGGCGTCATATTGGCGGGCAGCTTCCAGCGCCATCAGCCAGGCGGATTCCAGCATCATCCAGTTGCGCGCGAGCGGGTGCTGGATGCCCTGATTCTGACCGATCTGCCGGTCAAAGACGACGCGTTCCTTGGCATAAGCGCAGGCTTTGCGCAGCGCTGCATGGCCCAGACCAATGGCTTCCGATCCGATCAAGATCCGTTCCGGGTTCATGCCGTGCAGGATCGCCCGGAACCCTTCGCCTTCATCTCCAATGAGGTTTTCCGCAGGGATCTCGAAATCCTCAAAGAAAAGCTCGTTACAATCGACCGTTTTCCGGCCCATCTTGTCGATCTCCCGGACCGAGATCTGATCCCGGTTGAAGTCGGTGTAGAACAAGCTGAGCCCTTGCGTCGGTTTCTCGACCTCCTCAAGCGGAGTTGTACGGGCCAGGAGCAGAATTTTCTCCGCAATCTGCGCCGTGGAGATCCAGACCTTCTGGCCGTTGACGATGTAGCGGTCTCCTTGACGCCGGGCGGCCGTTTTCAGATGCGTCGTATTCAAACCGGTGTTGGGCTCGGTGACAGCGAAGCACGTGCGCTCCTGACCTGCGACGACCGGTGGCAACATGCGCCGCTTCTGTTCGTCGGTGCCGAAAATAACGACTGGTGAAAGACCGAAGATGTTCATATGGACTGCAGAGGCGCCGGAGAGCCCGGCCCCGGATTCGGCAATCGTGCGCATCATGATAGCGGCTTCTGTTATTCCAAGGCCTGTGCCGCCATAGGCTTCAGGGATACAGATGCCGAGCCAGCCAGCATGGGCCAGGGCCTGAAAAAACTCGGTTGGAAAGCCGCCAGTCTTGTCTTTTTCGAGCCAGTAGGCGTCATCGAATTGGCTGCAGAGACTCGCAACAGCATCCTGAATGGCCGTTCTGTCGGGGGAAAGCTGGATATCCATTGTCGCCTCAAGCTGGAACCGGTTCAGACGCCGGAGCGGAGATAATCCCCGACTGCAGCAATTCGTAGATCGTGTCTTCGCTGAGCCCGGTTTCCTTCAGAACTTCAACGGTATGCTCACCAAGGTTTGGCGGTGGCCGGCGTTTGCTTGACGGTGTCCGGGACCATCTGGTCGGTACTTTCGTGCGCCGCATTCGCCCTTCGCTTGGGTGATCGTACGTCTCGAAAAAGCCGACATCGTTGAGATGCGGGTCGTCCAGCAGGCTCTCAATGGAATGCATCGGCATGACCGGGATGTCCGCGGTCTCAAGCAGCGCGAGCCATTCGCTGCTGGCTTTCGTCTTTGTGACTTCACTGACAGCTTTGCAAAGATCGTCAAAGTGCTCTTGCCGCCCGGTGAAAGAGGAGAACCTGTTGTCAGCTACCAGAACCGCTGGCTTTCCGGTGACCTCCAGAAACCGGCCCCACTGCGCGTCCGAATATAGGAGCAAGCAAATATAGCCGTCTTTCGTCCGCAACGGCCTGCGGGCTTTCGAGGTCAACCGGTGGTATCCGCCCGCATCAAGTGGTGGCTCAAAGGATAGGCCCCCCAGATGATCCCCGAGAACAAAGTTCGCGACGATCTCAAACATCGGAATGGCGATCTGCTGCCCCTCGCCGGTCCGTCCTTTGTGAACGAGCGCTGCTAGGATCGCGTTTGAAGCTGCCAAACCAAACGCCCGGTCTGCAATAGCATTCGGAAAATAGCGCGGCATTCCGCCGCTCGCCTTGGCCTGAAGGAACGGCAGCCCGACCGCACCCTGGATGAGATCATCATAGGCAGGCCGTCCCGAATAACGACCACCTTCATCAAATCCGAGCAGCGCGGTGTAGATGATGTCCGGTTTGACCATCTGAATGGTGTCGTACGACAGGCCCAAACGCATCATCGCTTTCGGACGGCTGTTGGTGACGAAGATGTCGGCAGACCGGATCAGGCCCAGCAAGACCTCTCTGCCGTCTTCTGTTTTCAGGTCAAGGCAAACGGACCGCTTGTTGTAGTTGGCATTCATGTAAAGCGGGCCCATGGCCGCCGACCGCATCGGTCCCACCTGGCGCAACACGTCACCTGCCGGGGATTCGATCTTGATGACGTCAGCGCCGTAATCGCCCAGCGTCTGCGTAGCAACTGGTCCGGCGAGCACCGCCGACATGTCTATGACACGTATGCCTTCCAAAGGGCCCATGCGAAAAACCTTGGCTTATGTCCACAAATATGAATAATAAGTCCATATATTGAAACATTGTCAAGCCACTCATCGATGATTGCTCGCGTTTTGTGGTAAAGCGCGTTAGAAGACCGAGACCAGAAATGAAGACTTCGACAGGCTGCCCGGCTACGCCGACACGCTGCGGAATCAACGCCTTGCAACAAAAGACCGTGCCCCATGGCTGTTAAACAGATCCAGAATGCACTCGATCTGATCGAGTATTTCGCCCGGACCAAAAAACCGGCCAGTTTGGCGGAACTTCAACAGCATTTCGGATGGCCGCGTTCCAGCGCCTACAATATCTTGAACACGCTGGTGGAACGCGGCTACATGTATGAGCCTGCGCGGCGCGGCGGATATTATCCAACGCCCCGGCTTGCCAGCGTTGCTGAGAGCATCATGTCGGCGGATCCGCTTAATGAACAGCTCGCAGAACTGTTGCGGAAACTCGCTGATGAAACCGGCGAAACAGCCATACTCGCCGCACCCGCGGGACGGTTTTCCGTATATCTCGATGTCATTGAATCCCACTCGCCCATCCGCTACGCAGCGCATGTGGGCATGCGGATACCGATCCATGCCGGGGCCTCCGGACGCGCTCTTTTGTCCCTCTATTCGGAAGCCGAGCGCACGGCCCTTTTGAGCAAGGTTTCCTTTGACCGCTACGGCGCAAACGCCCTGATGACAGCGGAAGACGTTGAAGCTGCCCTTGCAAAATCCCGGGACCGCGGCTGGTATCAGAGCATTCGCGAATACAGCGCGGACCTTGCCGCAATTGCCATTCCAGTGATGGTCGATGACCGCAAATTTGCTGTCGTGGTTGCCGGCCCGCAGTACCGGCTTGAAGACAAGTGCGGCGATGTTGCCGCAACTTTGCAAAGACTGACAAGAGAATTCGGCTTTTCCATCAACGAGATCACGTCAGACCCGATCGCGGCCAGCAATTAATCCAGGCGAATAATCGCGAGTGACAACCTCGTTCGAAGAACCCTTCGCTTGCCGCTGTCGTGCCACGCTTTGCCCTGCTACCGATCTTGACAATCGATAGGCGTTCGCGGCCGGAGTGATCGCGCGTTAGCGCTTCTTGGGCGAGGCCACGGTCTTATCAATCCCATAACTTGCTATTTTCATTTTATTTTTTGCCTAGGTCGTTTCCCCAATCCTTTGGGAAATATTCCTCGCCAATGACCGGACGGGCTGAAAGCCAAAACTGCCGGCTAGACATATGTCTCGATATATGATCATTTAGTCCATAAATAAGAACAAATTGAAATATGGCCCTCGCTCAACCGATGCCTTCAGGAAAAGGTCAGCAGGGGAGAGAACGGGCGCTGAGCCCGGAAACCGCCGTCCGGCGGATTTCAATTGGGAGGAAAAAGATGAAACGCATCAAAAACGCGGTCTGCGGCGCAGTTGCTGCCGGTTTATTTGCAGGGCTCATGTCGCAACCGATCATGGCTGCAAATGTTGATGGCCCGCCAGTCTTCTGGAAGTTCTCGGTTTGGGGCAAATCGAGAGCTTTGACAGCCGGCCCAGAACACCTTGCCGCGCGGCTTGCCGAAGAAACCGGCGGAAAGTTCCAACTCAAGATCTTTTATGGCGATCAGCTGTCCAAGGCGAAAGAGAACCTCGACGGAATGAGGGTCAATGCCTTTGAAGCTGCGATCGTCTGCAACTTCTACCACCCGGCAAAGACACCGGCGTTGATGGTCATGAGCCTGCCGTTCCTGCCGATCAAGGATTTCGACACATCGATCGCCGTGCGCGATGCGCTTTACCAGCATCCCGTCGCCGTGTCCGATCTGGAAAAGTGGAACGCTATCAGCTATGCGTCGACGCACTTGCCCCAGTATGAATTCATGGGAACTGGCAAGCCGCCGGAAACTCTCGAGGATTGGAACGGCCTCCGTGTTCGAGCCGGCGGTGGCGTTGGTCTTGCCATGGAGAAACTCGGTGCAGTGCGCCAGTCCATGCCAGCGACAGAAGTCTACACTGCACTTCAACGCGGCATTGCCGACGCGGTCTCATTTCCTTTCACGTACGCGCATGGCGCCTACAAACTGCAGGAAGTGGCGAGCTGGTTCACCGGAAATCTTAAGCCCGGCACAGCCGACTGCCCGATCGTTCTGAACAAGACGTCCTATGACAGCCTTCCGGATCAATACAAGGATCTGCTCGCTTCTCTGAAACCCGAGGTCGATGAAGTCTATCGCGAGGTCTATGGCAAAGCGGACGAGAGGTATCTTCCGATCTTTCAGGAGGCTTTGACCGAAATCACTTACGATCCCGCAACGCGCGAAGAGTTCCAGAATGTTGCAGGTCAACCGATCTGGCGCCAATGGGTCTCAGACAACCAGGAAAGCTTTGACGCACAAGGCGTTCTGGACACCGTACTGAATGCCGGCAACGGCAGCTGACAATGCTGAAAGGCATCGGTTCCAACCGATGCCTTTTTGCCATTCCCCGTTCTCGCAATTAGCGACCTTCAAGGGTTTGCTGGAACGGCAAAACTTCCCAAATTTTGACCAGCTTCGGAACCTGATTTCCCATGACAGGAACACATGGCGGCGGCGCCCTTTTATTATCGATGAACCGCGGATTGGGTGCGGTTGAAGACACGCTCAATATCATCGCGGCTTTGACAATCTTCATCGTGATGCTGGTGACGACGTTCCAGATCTTCTGCCGGCTGGCGGGGTATCCGATCCCGGGATTTCTGGAAGCATCCGAACAGGCAATCGCAGTATTTGCGTTCCTCGGTGTGGCTTATGCGCAGCGGTATGGCGCGCATATCCGGATGGACATGCTGGTGGGCGCTGCACACGGGCGCATGCGCTGGTTTCTAGAGGCGGTTGCCACCTTGCTCGGCATGATCCTCATTGCTGTTCTCATCCGCTACAGCTGGAGCTTTTTTTATAACTCCTGGGAGGTTGGCGACGTCACATACGACTACGGGATTCCAACGTGGCCATCGAAACTCTTGGTGCCGTTCGCCTTTTCTATCTGGTTCCTGCGGTTGACCCTGCAGTTTATTGGCTTTTTGCGCCTATTCATCTGGCCCAAGGCAGATCCGGTCGCGGTGCCGGTCATCAAGACCGCTGCCGATCACGCCCAGGATGAAGCCTCCAGTGCTGGAGGCGAAAAATGAGCTTCCTTGAAACCCTCACAAGCGGTGCACCCAGCGTATTCTTCGGGATCGGCTACAGCAATCCTGCGCTCGTTGGCGTTATCTGCATGGGGCTTTTGCTGGTTTTTGTTCTGATCGGTGTTCGGGTTGTCTTCGCGGCCGGGCTGGTCGGCTTGATCGGGCTTGTTGAACTCATCGGATGGCACGCGGCGGCCGGCAGTATCGGCTCCATCCCGCACTCAAAATCTGTCAGTTTTGTTCTCGGGCTGATCCCGGTTTTCATTCTGATTGGCTATCTCGCATTCCATGCAGGCATGACATCGCAACTCTTTGCAGCCGCGCGTGCCTGGATTGGCTGGCTGCCGGGCGGTCTGGCGGTTGCAACCGTCTTTGCAACGGCGGGCTTTGCCGCCGTTTCCGGCGCTTCAACCGCAACGACAGCGGTTTTCGCTCGCGTTGCGATCCCGGAAATGCTCAAGGCCGGTTATGACCGACCGCTCGCCGCCGGCGTCGTCGCGGCTGGTGGAACGCTCGCCTCACTGATCCCTCCATCAGCGATCTTGGTCATCTATGCCATCATTGTCGAAGAATCGGTCGGAGCGCTCTTGCTCGCGGGCTTCTTGCCTGGCCTGTTTTCCGCAGCGATTTATGCCGCGATTATTGTGCTCTGGGCCAAGTTCCGGCCCGAAGCCGGCCCGTCCGTGCGCGGCGTAAGCTGGCGGGAACGGTTTCAATCCTTGCCGGGCGTTTTACCGATCGCAGCCGTGGTCGGGATTATCGTCAGCGCGATCTACACCGGATGGGCCGCACCGACTGAAGCCGGAGCACTTGGGGCTTTCGTTGTTCTGGTGATGGCCTGGATCAACGGCATGCGTTGGCCAAGCCTCAAGGCCGCCCTGATGGAAACCTCCAAGCTGGTGGTGATGATCTTCTCATTGATCTGGGGCGTCCTGATTTTTGGCCGGTTTCTCGGATTTTCCGGTCTGCCGGAAACGTTCGCCAACTGGATCCTGTCCTTTGATGCCGATCCTTATCTGATCCTTGCCGCGATTTTGTTAGGATACGTCATCCTCGGCATGTTCATGGATGCAATCGGGCTTCTGCTTTTGACTTTGCCGGTCGTTTATCCCGCCGTTATGGCTCTGAACGGCGGGCCGGATGTCACAGCAGCCGATAGCGCCTTCGGCATGAGTGGGCCGCAGGCCAGCATCTGGTTTGGGATCATTGTGGTGAAAATGGCCGAGGTCTGCCTTATCACGCCCCCCATCGGCATCAATTGTTTTGTCGTCAATGGCGTGCGCCCGGACATCCCGCTCTCCGACGTCTTTCGCGGCATTTTCCTGTTTTTCATCGCTGACGTCCTGACAATCGCTGGTCTCATCTTCTTTCCCCAAATCATCACCTGGTTGCCGAGCATGATGAACTAGACCACGTGGACCGTGTGGAGCCTCAAGCATGTTGAAACGGCCAGAACCGGCCACGCACGAAATGACAAGATCCGCAATCGCGGTTCTGACCTTTTGTGCCGCAATGAATTTCTTTTCCCGCGGCGTCAGCGAAACCTTTGCCGTATTCCTTTTGCCGGTCACCACCGACCTTGGCTGGAGCCGGAGCACATACGGAACCATCTACTTCGCCTATATGGCCACCATCGGGTTTTCCGCACCCGTGATCGGGATGTTGTTCGACCGTTTTGGTCCGCGTCCGGTCTACACATCAGGGGTTTGCCTGTTTGGTTTGGGCTTTTTGCTGGCGAGCACGATGGAACATCTCTGGCAGGCCATTCTCGGCCTCGGCATCATGACCGGTATCGGCATATCAGCAACTGGCATGACGGTCGCATCCGGTTTGGTGAGCCGCTGGTTTGCCCACCGGATTACATTGGCAAACGCCCTTGCCTACACCGGGATCCCTCTGGGAATGGTGGTCATCGTTCCCCTGACCCAGATCCTGATTCAGGCGACAGACTGGCGAACGGCCTACGGAGTCCTGGGGTGGGCCAGCCTCGCAATGGTCGGCGTGATCTGGTTCTTGCCATGGCAAACAATGGGCGGCGGCGCCGACCATATACCGCCCCGCCAGGCAAACCGCAGCTTCAGTCTGGGCGCAGGTGTTTTGCGGCATCCCGCGTTTTGGGGGTTGTTTGCGACATTGTTTTTGGCCTCGGTGACCGTGTGGTCCGTGATGCTGCAGGCAGTCGCCTTTCTTATTTCTGCCGGGTTCACACCTGTTATGGCCGCGTTCGGCTATGGGGCTGTCGGCGCGATGTCTGTCGTCGGCCTTGTTTGTTTTGGATGGGCAAGCGACCGGTTTGGCCAGCGCAATTCCGTGACCGTCGGCTATATTCTTTCAGCTGTCGGTGTGGCTCTGTTGTGGCAGTTGCAGGAAACCCCAAACCTTCTTCTTCTGATGGGATTTGTTGTTGTTTTCGGTGCCGCCATGGGCTCGCGCGGCCCTGCCGTGTCCGCCCTTGTTGCAAGGCTCTATCCCAATAACGTCGCCGCAATTTATGGTGCAACAACCATCGGTCTCGGTTTGGGCGGCGCCGTTGGCGGTTGGCTATCGTCCGCGCTCTTTGACTGGACCGGCGGTTACGGTGCAGGCTTCGCCTTGTCCATCGCCACTTCGCTCATCGGCATTACGCTTTTCTGGTTGATCAAGCCGCTCTCAGCAGGCCGCTGGCCCGACCCAAATCCGGTTTCAGAGATCTCCTGAAAGACCAGCAACAGGCTATTTCCCGAAGTTTCAACTCTCAATCGAAAGGATCCTAAATGGCAGACCAAGTGACTGGACCCGATTGGACGCCCGCCGATCACCGGCCGGGACCTTCGTTCTTTTTTGAAGACCTGGAGGTCGGCCGCCGCTATGGGTTGCCGTCCCGCACACAGACCGATGCCCTGTTTGCAGCCTTCCAGTTGGCGTCCGGAGACAATGATCCGATCCATTATGACCGGGTCTACTGCCAGTCAATCGGCCACAAGGACATGCTCGCGCATGGCATGCAGGTTCTGATCCAGTCAGCCGCCGGTGCCGGCACGTTCCCCGAAGAGGTCGCCGATGCGTTGATCGGTTTCATCGGACTGGAGTGCAAGTTCATGAAACCGGTCTATGTCGGCGATACCCTCTATTCGGAATTGGTGATTTCCGAGCTGATTGAACAAAACACCACCGGTGTTGTTGTCATGACCGCAACGATCCGCAACCAGGATGGCGTAACTGTTCTTACCGGCGAGCATCGATATCTGCTCCGGAAGCGGTCTTCCGTATCCGGCTGATTAGATTTGAAACCGCGTGCTCTTGATCAATGTCATATCCGCGTAATTGAAACTCAATTTAACTGATCCCCGGTTGAGATTTACCGGATCCAGCCTAATCACACAGGCAGCTCGACACATATCATCGTCGAATTTTGCCTTGCGAAAAGTCCTTGAAGTGGTTCAAGTTTGTTTCAACAACCACGGTTTGTCATTGGTCATCAGACGCGAGGATCCGCATGCTTGTCTCCCACACTCGGATCGTTGACATCGTCGGAGACATCATCCGGATTATGGTGTCTTCGACAAAAAGTGAGGCCGAAGGCCGGCCTTGTCTCGGGGATTTGGCCATTGTGGAAACCGGCGACGGCACGTCTTCCCTCGCCCAAGTGATCAACATCGACCAGGACATGGTATCGTTGCAGGTCAACTCCGGCACCAAGGGTTTGGCCAACAATGCGTCTGTCCGGTTTCTCGGAGAACCGGCGAAAGTTACGTACTCGGACAACATCCTTGGCCGTGTGTTTGATGGTGCCGGCACCCCGATTGATCAAGGACCGGACCTTTCGACCGATCCAACCGTTCCGATCGGAGGCCCATCAGCGAACCCGATGAAACGGGTACTCGCCTCGCGCATGATCCGGACGGATGTGCCGATGATCGACATTTTCAACTGTCTCGTCGAAAGCCAGAAGATCCCGATCTTCTCCGTTTCAGGCGAACCCTACAACGCGTTCCTGGCGCGCATCGGCATTCAGGCGGATGCGGATATCGTCGTCTTTGGCGGGCTCGGACTGATTTTCGATGACTACGCCTTTTTCCGGAAGCAGTTTGAAGATGCGGGTGTTTTCCCGCGGACGGTGATGTTCATCAACCAGGCGTCCGACCCGGTTGTTGAACGCCTTCAGGTTCCGGACATGGCTCTGGCAGTTGCTGAGAAATTCGCAGTAGAGGAAGGCAAGCGCGTTCTGGTCCTAATGACCGATATGACCGCATTCGCCGATGCCATGAAAGAAGTCTCAATCGCCATGGAACGGGTCCCAGCCAACCGCGGTTATCCGGGCGACCTCTATTCCCAACTTGCGCGGCGTTATGAAAAGGCCTGTGATTTTAAGGGCTCCGGGTCCGTCACGATCCTGACGGTGACGACCATGCCGGGCAATGACGTCACACATCCGGTGCCGGACAACACGGGCTACATCACGGAGGGGCAGTTCTATCTGCACAGCGGTATGCTTGATCCGTTCGGATCTCTCTCGCGTTTGAAGCAGCACGTTATCGGTAAGGTCACCCGGGAAGATCACAACCAGATCATGAACACCATGATCCGGTTCTATTCCGGTGCACGGGACGCAGAACAGAAGCAGTCCATGGCCTTTGAGCTGTCCGACTATGATCACCAGCTTCTGAAATTCGGAGCTCTCTTCCGCAAGCGGTTCATGGATATCGAGGTGGCCATTCCTCTTGAGGAAGCACTGGATCTGTGCTGGCAAACACTCGCCGAGTGTTTCTTGCCCGAACAGCTTTTGATGAAACAGGGGCTGATCGACAAATACTTCCCTGGCGAGAAAGCTGTTGCCAAGGACGCAGCTAAAGATGGTGCCGACGGGGAGGCAGCCTGATGGCCAAGCTTGCGCTCAACAAGTCATCCCTTGCACGGGAGAGCGCACATCTGTCTGAATACAAACGCTTCCTTCCATCTTTGGAGTTGAAGCGCCTACAGATCATGGCTGAGCGTGCGAAAGCGAAGGAGACGTCGCTTAGGCTTGATGCGGAATATGACGGCCGCTTTGACGAGATTGCAAAATCATTACCGATGCTCGCAAACGAACAGGTTCCGGTCGAAGGGATCGTGACCCTGAAATCTGTTGAACGGGGTGAACAGAACCTGTCCGGTACTCGGCTGCCGACGCTTGACAACATCGAAGTCGACGTCAAACCCTATTCTCTTCTCGCTAGGCCACACTGGGTGGATCCTGCGGTCAACGGGCTGAAAGAACTTTTGAGGCTCCACCTGGAACGCGAGGTTGCACGGGAGCGGATCGAAAAGCTGATTGATGCCGAAGCGGTGATCTCGCGGCGGGTCAACCTGTTTGAGAAGGTGCTTATCCCGCAAGCGCAGAAGAACATCAAAAAGATCCGCATGGCTCTGGCCGACGCCGAACGCGATGCCGTGGTCCGCGCTAAAATCTCCAAGCGCAAGACAGCGGCGCGAAGCGCAGTAAAGGGGATGGCTGAGCTATGAGCATTGTGCCCCTCACAAAAGTCAGCCTCATCGGCGTTCTGGAAGACAAGGAAAAGGTTCTGGAAGCCACACAGGCTTTTGGAGCGCTCCATCTCATTCCCCTGAGCGATGCGCAAAAGGAACTTGAAGCGGTGCCGGCCGGGACAGGCCGGGAAGCCGTAGAGGCTCTTCGCTGGCTGATGGATGCGCCTGTGCAGCGGTTGCAGGTCACAGATCCGAGCACCTTTGACCTCAATGAAACTGTCAGCCGTTCAGTCGAAAACCGGCAATTGATCAAAGACTGCGAAGATCGCTTGGCGCGGCTGAAGAAACGGATTCATGATGTCGAACCCTGGGGCGAATTTAATTTCACGGACTTGGAGAGCCTGAAAGGCAACCGCCTCTGGTTCTACGTTGTCCCCACAGGAAAGCTTAGAGGAATTGATCCGTCGAACAAGGTCCTGGAGGTCGTGCACGCCGATGCCTACAGGGCCTATGTGGTGGTGTTGTCACCGGACGAACCGGAGGTTGGCGACATGCCCGTCCCCCGGGTTCATGTTGGCGCGGTCTCTCTCTCAACGCTCAAAAAACACCACGAAGAAGCTGCGATTGAACTGGAAGAGCTGCAGTTACAGCGGCAGGCGCTGACAAAGTGGCGGTTTTTGCTGGCATCAAACCTTGCAGCGGCGAGAGATCAAGCCGCCCGTCATCGCGCAGGCCTGGAAACCGGAGATGCCGGAAGGGTTTTTGTGCTCCAGGCTTGGGCACGGCAGGACCAGGTCGAAGAAATAGAGGCCCTTGCTGGAGAGATCGGCGTTGCAGCTGTCTTTGACGGCGTAACCGCAGAAGATCAGCCACCGACCTTGCTTGAAAACCGGCCGGGGTTAGCCGCGGGCGAGGATCTCGTTGAATTCTACCAGACACCGGGATATCGCGACTGGGATCCGTCTGTCATCGTCTACATATCGTTTGTCATCTTCTTCGGAATGATCATGACGGATGCTGGATATGGCCTGATGATCCTGACGCTTTTGTATCTCTTCCGAAACCGCTTCGGCCATTCTGAACAAAGCCGGCGGCTCTTACGCATGGCCATGTGGCTGATGGTCTCGACAGCCGCGTTTGGTATCGCAACGGGCAGTTACTTTGGTATTGCGCCGCCGGACGGCAGTTTCCTGGCGAAACTCAAGGTCCTGCATTTGAAAGACGTTGATACGATGATGAAGATCACGCTGACCATCGGTGTGGTGCACATTGTCCTGGCCAACCTCATGCGCAGCCTCAATGAAACAACCCCAAGCGGGCGATTTCAGCCGCTTGGCTGGTGTCTTGTCGCCCTGGGCGGGCTCGCGACATTTTTGGGACAAGGCACGGCCTTTGCCACACTTGGCCCCGGCGCCGTTGTTGCCGGGCTATTGACCGTTGGTTTCTTCGGAAGTGATCGGAAGGTCAATTCGCTGTCGTCCGGCGGGATGCGTGTTTTCGACGGGTTGGCCTCCCTTGCCCGGGTCGTGAATATTTTTTCCGATGTGCTCAGCTATATGCGTCTTTTTGCGTTGGGCCTGGCTGCCGCATCGCTCGCAGAAACCATCAACACGCTTTCCGGCCAGTTGAATGACGCGGTCCCGGGCGTTGGATTGCTGATTGCAATCCTCGTTCTGATAATCGGCCACTCCATCAACATCGGCCTCGGACTGATTGCAGGGTGCGTCCATGGCCTGCGCCTGAACGTGATTGAATTTTTTAATTGGGGTTTGAAAGACGAGGGCACGGCCTTCCGTCCATTCAAGAAAGAGGAGACACGCCTGTGAACGAATTCGTTGTGGCGCTCGGTTGGTTCGGGCTTTATGCGCCGGTGGCTCTTGGCGCGATCGGCAGTGCCTGGGGCTGTGCTCTGGGAGGCAGCGCCGCGATCGGCGCAATGCTCGACAGCGATGGCGGTTACGGCCGGTTCATCGGTGTTTCTCTCATGCCATCCTCTCAGGTGATCTACGGCATCGTCATCATGTTCTCGCTCCAGCAAACAACCGTCGATGCAGCAAACGGGGCTGCCATGTTCGGCATTGGTGTGCTGTCCGGCTTCACCATGCTGTTCACCGGCATTCGGCAGGGCGAAGTTCTGGCATCGGCCATTCACGCGTCCAAGGCAAAACCCGAGATTTTCGGCATTTCGCTCGCACCGGCAGCAGTTCTGGAGGGCTTTTCGGTCTTTGCTCTGGTCTTTGCGCTGGTACTCGCCGGAACTATGCCGAGCTAGGAGGCACCCATGTCAGAATCCAAGACCGCCGGAGAGCTTGAAACTGCCGCAGGTGCTGGTGTTCAGGCGCTGATCGACCGGCTGAAAGCCGAAGGCGTTGAAGCTGGTCAGTCTGAAGCCGAAACCATATTGGCAGACGCCAAAGCAAAGGCAGAGACCCTGGTCGCAGAAGCTGAAAAAAAGGCAGCTGCACTTAAAGCAGCCGCCCGGGCAGAAGCTGCACAGGAGAAAGCTGCCACCGAAGATGGCCTGAAAGTAGCCGCCCGAGACCTTGTGCTTGATATGCGCAACGAACTCGGCGAACGCATCCAGCAGGAAGCCAAGCGACTGGTGGCCACAACGCTCGCCGATGAGGCCTTTTTGCAGAAGTTGATCTTAGCGATGGCGGCCAATGCCAAAGAGAGCGCCTCCGTGAGTGATGCTGAGCCAATGGAGATCGTGCTGCCGGAAAAGATCGTGACCTTTGAGGAGCTGAAACAGTCTCCGGAAGCGGTCGAGCCTGGAACACTGACACATTTCGTCATTGCACTTGCCGGGGATGTCTTGCGGGAAGGTGTCACGTTCTCCACGGCTCCTGGGTTTGACGGCATCAAGATCAAGCTGACTGGGCGGGACGTTTCCATTGATCTGACCGAAGAGGCGATCGCGACGCTCCTAAAGCGCCACCTTCAACCGAGGCTCAGAGCCGTCATGGAAGGGGTGTTGCGTTAAATCCATGTCCAACCCTCACCAGTACATCGCGCTGATCACCAGCCTGCCGCATCTTGGCAAGTTGTTCAGCCGCAAGGAGGTGCCAATTTCACAGTACCGGCTGCGCCAGCGCATGGCGATGCTGGAACCTGGGCATGCCCTTCTGCTGAAAGAAATGGTTGAAGTGACGGCCTGGGCCGGCGTTGCACACATGGAAGATGACTTTGAGGTCATCCAGCGGGCGCGCGAGGTGATCCGTGATCTGGCTGCATACCCGGATCTCCAGCACCTGGTAACCGGTCGCATGGAAACGCGGACTCTGATTGCAGCACTTCGGCGGCGGCGGAACGGGCAAGATGCTGCAGGCGCAATAGAAGCCTGGGGATACGGCCGCTGGTGTTCGATGATCAAGGCCAATTGGGCCGATCCGGCCTTTGGTCTGGGGCATTTCATGCCTTGGGTCGCAGACGCGCATCGATTGATCCGGGCAGAAGATCACATTGGCATGGAGCGATTGGTGCTAACCGAGGTGTTCCGCCAGCTGGACCAATATTCGATTGCCCATGAATTTGATTTTGAAGCTGTTGGGATTTACGTGTTGCGTTGGATCATTGTGGAGCGCTGGTCGCGCTACAACGCTGATCAAGCCCGCGATCGTCTGAAGGCCCTCGTCGCAGAAGCCTTGAGCCCATCTGGCACGGCAGCCGTGGTTCAATCCGTTTCCGCCGAACTGTTTACCGATACGTCTCCATCTCTTGAGGGAGTTCTCCCATGACCAGTCATGTTCAGCTTCCAGAGCCGACAGCTGAAATCATCGCCGTCCAGGACGATCTTGTGACACTGGCGCCTCTCGGGGGGGCCCCTTTGATCAAGAACGAGGTTGTCTATATCATCCCGCACGGTCCGGAACGGGAAGGAAAGCCCCGCGAATACCTGAAAGCCGAAGTATTGCGGGTTCGCGGCAAATCAGCCGAAGCGCAGGTTTTTGAAAATACGGCCGGTGTCCGGGTCGGGGACAAGGTGATTCAAAGCGGCGAGATGTTGTCCGTTGCTCTGGGACCTGGCCTATTGAGCACGGTCTTTGACGGTCTGCAAAACCCCTTGGCGGATATAGCTGCGGAACACGGATTTTTCCTGCCGCGCGGCGTCTTGACCAATGCGCTTGATCAGACCCGCAAATGGTCGTTTGAACCCAAAGTTACATCAGGCGCTCCGGTCAATGCAGGCGACACGCTCGGCTTGGTTCCAGAAGGACGCTTTAATCACCGGATCATGGTGCCATTTGGTCTTAAGGGGACCTGGACTGTTGAGCGGATCCGGGAAGGAACCTTCACCATAGAAGAGGTTGTCGTCACCTTGAAAGATGATCGCGGCAATACCCGGGATTTGACCATGGTGCAACACTGGCCTGTGCGCCGGGCAATCCCGGATGCTTTGGTAAAAGCGGGTCAAAGTGAGCGCCTCTACCCAAGCGAACCTCTGATTACGACCTTGCGTCTGATCGACACGTTCTTCCCGATTGCCCGCGGCGGCATGGGCTGTATTCCAGGGCCCTTCGGAGCTGGTAAAACGGTTTTGCAGTCACTGATTTCGAGGTTCTCTGCGGTCAACATTGTGATCGTGGTGGCTTGCGGCGAACGCGCGGGCGAGGTGGTGGAAACCATCACCGAATTTCCCGATCAGCCGGACCCGTCCGGCGACGGCACCTTGATGGATCGCACAGTCATTATCTGTAACACATCCTCCATGCCGGTCGCGGCGCGAGAAGCCTCAATATATACCGGCATCACGCTTGGCGAGTATTACCGCCAGATGGGCTATGACGTCCTCCTGATCGCGGACAGCACATCCCGCTGGGCACAGGCCATGCGTGAAACTTCGGGGCGCCTGGAAGAAATTCCAGGCGAAGAAGCCTTCCCGGCCTATCTCGATTCTGCAATCAAGGGGATCTATGAGCGCGCAGGTGTCCTGAAGACCACGACCGGTGATACGGGCAGTTTGACCATGATTGGCACGGTCTCGCCGGCCGGCGGAAACTTTGAAGAGCCGGTGACACAATCGACGCTTGGAACTGTCAAAACCTTCCTTGGTCTCTCGTCAGAGCGCGCCTACAAGCGGTTTTACCCCGCCGTGGATCCTCTGTTGTCCTGGTCCCGCTATCACACCCAATTGCGAGATTGGTATCATGAAAACATCGGGCCCGATTGGGTGCCGCGCGTTGAAGAAATGATCGAACTCCTTGCCAAGGGGGATGAAATCACGCGCATGATGCAAGTGACTGGTGAGGAGGGCGTGTCGACCGAAGATTTTGTTCTGCAACAAAAGGCCCTCTTTCTGGACATCGTCTATCTCCAGCAGGACGCGTTTGACGATGTGGATGTCTCCGCGCCGCTGGCGCGCCAGCAAGAAACCTTTGATCTCGTCTACAAGATCGCCCGGACACCTTTTGAGTTCGAGGACAAAGATTCGGCTCGCAAGTTTTTCACCGAACAAACATCCCTGTTCAAAAACCTGAATTATGCGGCGGACGGTAGTCAGGAACGACAGCAGCTGCTCAAGCAGCTCGACGCGGGCGTGCACGCGGCTCCGCAGCGTCTAACGGATTGATATCGCGCGTTGGTTTTTATGTTAGTTGAAGCTTACTAGCGGTAATGTCCGCGCATCGGTATCACAACGCCAATGGCCTCGCGAGTGCGGTGTTTTGGATTTTTGGTTGCGGGAGCAGGATTTGAACCTGCGACCTTCAGGTTATGAGCCTGACGAGCTACCGGGCTGCTCCATCCCGCGTTAAGGTGGAGGCTATCGTTGAAGAGATGCACTCAAGTAGGCGTTAGCCGATAGTGCACTGAAGTGTCCAAATTGCGCTTTGCAGGCCTGGCAGCGACCTACTCTCCCACACCTTAAGATGCAGTACCATTAGCGCTGGGGAGTTTCACGGCCGAGTTCGGGATGGGATCGGGTGGGGGCTCCCCGCTAGAGCCACCAGGCCGGCGAAGGGCAATTTGGATGTGAAGTTATATGTCGCTCACGGCTGAGCGGCTGCTTTGCAGCCTAACCTGCGCGGGCGCGCTGCATCAGCAGCGGCGGCCGGTCGGCCTTGCCAAACCTGACGGTTTGGAACTCTTTTTCCATGAAGGACATACCTGGTCTTAATTGAGATTTTGAGGATTAGTTTTTCAAAGCCTTGCAGGGGACAAGAGTTCCGAGCGTAGCGACGGCAAGCGCAAGTGCGCGCCGGCCGGTCAGGCCGTGCCGTCTGCAGCCGTTGGCGCAGCCAACTGGCGTGAAGACAAAAAACTAATCTTTTACAAGGCGCGTAAAGCGCCTTTTAAAAGATGAACATTGACTAATGAGAGGATCAAGCCGAACGAGCTATTAGTAAAGCTAAGCTTCATGCATTGCTGCACTTCCACACGCTTCCTATCGACGTGGTGGTCTTCCACGGCTCTTCAGGGAGAACTGGTTTTGAGGTGGGTTTCCCGCTTAGATGCTTTCAGCGGTTATCCCGTCCGTACATAGCTACCCTGCAATGCGGCTGGCGCCACAACAGGTCCACCAGAGGTACGTCCATCCCGGTCCTCTCGTACTAGGGACAGATCCTCTCAATTCTCCTACACCCACGGCAGATAGGGACCGAACTGTCTCGCGACGTTCTGAACCCAACTCACGTACCACTTTAATTGGCGAACAGCCAAACCCTTGGGACCTGCTCCAGCCCCAGGATGTGATGAGTCGACATCGAGGTGCCAAACAATGCCGTCGATATGGACTCTTGGGCATCATCAGCCTGTTATCCCCGGCGTACCTTTTATCCGTTGAGCGATGGCCCTTCCACGAGGGACCACCGGATCACTATGGCCGTCTTTCGACTCTGCTCGACTTGTCAGTCTCGCAGTCAGGCAGGCTTATGCCATTGCACTCAACGAGCGATTTCCGACCGCTCTGAGCCCACCTTCGCGCGCCTCCGTTACCATTTGGGAGGCGACCGCCCCAGTCAAACTACCCGCCACACACGGTCCCGGACGTTGTTGCGCCGCGGTTAGATATCCATAAGGACAAGGGTGGTATTTCAAGGATGACTCCACATCTGCTGGCGCAAATGCTTCAACGTCTACCACCTATCCTACACATGTCATTACGAATACCAGTGTGAAGCTGTAGTAAAGGTGCACGGGGTCTTTCCGTCTGACCGCAGGAACCCCGCATCTTCACGGGGAATTCAATTTCACTGAGTCTATGCTGGAGACAGCGGGGAAGTCGTTACGCCATTCGTGCAGGTCGGAACTTACCCGACAAGGAATTTCGCTACCTTAGGACCGTTATAGTTACGGCCGCCGTTTACTGGGGCTTCAATTCGGTGCTTGCACACCTCCTCTTAACCTTCCAGCACCGGGCAGGCGTCAGACCCTATACGTCGTCTTGCGACTTCGCAGAGCCCTGTGTTTTTGATAAACAGTCGCCACCCCCATTTCTGTGCCACCTATACCTGGTTGCCCAAGCACAGGTCTCCCTTCTCGCGAACTTACGGGAGCATTTTGCCGAGTTCCTTCAGCATAGTTCTCTCAAGCGCCTTGGTATTCTCTACCAGTCCACCTGTGTCGGTTTCGGGTACGGTTTATACGGTGGAGCTATTTCCTGGAACACCTTCGCTGCACCTGCAATCCAATAAGCAAGTACAACACACGGCATCCGTCACTACCACCAAGTACAGGAATATTAACCTGTTTCCCATCGACTACGCCTTTCGGCCTCGCCTTAGGGGCCGACTAACCCTGCTCCGATTAGCGTTGAGCAGGAACCCTTGGACTTTCGGCGAGGGAGTCTCTCACTCCCTTTATCGTTACTCATGTCAGCATTCGCACTTCTGATATCTCCAGGAGCCCTCACGGGTCTCCCTTCGCAGACTTACAGAACGCTCCGCTACCGCGCACACAAAGTGTGCACCCGCAGTTTCGGTGTATGGCTTGAGCCCCGGTACATTTTCGGCGCGGAACCCCTTATTTAGACCAGTGAGCTGTTACGCTTTCTTTAAATGATGGCTGCTTCTAAGCCAACATCCTGGTTGTTTTGGGAGTTCTACATCCTTTCCCACTTAGCCATAACTTAGGGACCTTAACTGGCGGTCAGGGTTGTTTCCCTCTCCACAATGGACGTTAGCACCCACTGTGTGTCTGCCGGATAGTACTTCTCGGTATTCGGAGTTTGGTTAGGATCAGTAAGGCGGTAAGCCCCCATAGCCCATCCAGTGCTCTACCCCCGAGAGTATTCATCCGACGCTCTACCTAAATAGATTTCGCGGAGAACCAGCTATTTCCGAGTTTGATTGGCCTTTCACCCCTAGCCACAGCTCATCCCCGACTTTTTCAACAGGCGTGGGTTCGGTCCTCCAGTGCGTGTTACCGCACCTTCAACCTGGCCATGGCTAGATCACTCGGTTTCGGGTCTAATCCAACGAACTAAAACGCCCTATTCAGACTCGCTTTCGCTACGCCTACACCTACCGGCTTAAGCTTGCTCGTTAAATTAAGTCGCTGACCCATTATACAAAAGGTACGCTGTCAGGCACGAAGCCCTCCAACTGTTTGTAGGCGTCCGGTTTCAGGATCTGTTTCACTCCCCTCGTCGGGGTGCTTTTCACCTTTCCCTCACGGTACTTGTTCGCTATCGGTCGACAAGGAGTACTTAGGCTTGGAGGGTGGTCCCCCCATGTTCAGACAGAATTTCACGTGTTCCGCCCTACTCGAGGACTATAAAGATTTCTACCCGTACGGGGCTATCACCCGCTGAGGCCCGACTTTCCAGACGGTTCCGGTTCTTACTCTATAGCCACTGGCCTGGTCCGCGTTCGCTCGCCACTACTAGCGGAGTCTCGGTTGATGTCCTTTCCTCCGGGTACTTAGATGTTTCAGTTCCCCGGGTTTGCTCCCTTGCGGGTACTCCATACGGAGTGGGTTGCCCCATTCAGAAATCCATGGATCAAAGCTTATTCGCAGCTCCCCATAGCTTATCGCAGCGTATCACGTCTTTCATCGCCTCTTGTCGCCAAGGCATCCACCGAACGCCCTTAAGACACTTGATCACTCTCATTATCAATGTTCATCTTTTTCAAAGCCTCAAAGGCTTTTAAAAAGATCATTTATTTGTGCGCTACCATGCTTCGCATTACTTGAGCGCGTTAAACACTCAACCAAAACCAAAACAAGCGGCACAAATACGTTTGCTTCAAACCAATCAAGCATGGGCCC
>CP196552.1:2737500-2812500 GCA_051805445.1 Labrenzia sp.
TGTTCGGCCCTTTTCGCTGTCCAGGACGCCAATTTCGGCAGCCACAAGAAGACCTTCGATTACAATCGTGTCCCGGCCGTCCTCAATAATATCGTAAGTGATTTCGTGATCCGTATGTGCAGACATATCCATCGTGCCCTGCTCCTGCTTGCATGCTCGAGACAGGGATGGCGTTTTTATGCCCCATCGGTCAAGCCGCTCTCTCTTGCGAGTTTTCAGAGCGGTTTAACTAGGGGAAGCCTCATAGACATCAACAGTGCGCATGACACCGCGCAATTCAGCAAGTCCGCGCAGACGCCCGATGGCCGGGTATCCCGGTGTCGATGTCTCCTTCAAATCTGAAAGCATACGATGGCCATGGTCGGGTCGCATGGGAATGGCCTTACCCCTTTTACGCTCGAGCGTCCGCAATGCCCGAACGATTGCGACCATGTCGACGTCGCCCGCCAGATGGGCATCTTCATGAAAACTGCGCGGGTCCGCTTCGCGTTTTGTGGTCCGCAGATGTGCGAAATGGATCCTGTCGTCCAGGGCCTCAATAATCGCCGGAAGATCATTGTCCGGATGAACGCCGAGAGACCCAGAGCAGACCGTGAATCCATTGGCTTGAGATGTGTTCAGGTTTTTGATCCGGATGAGATCCTCACGGGTGCCCACGATCCGTGGCAAGCCAAACAGCGACCGTGGCGGATCATCTGGATGGATGGCAAGCTTGACCCCTTCTTCCTCCGCCACCGGCACAACAATCTCCAGAAAGTTCGCCAGGTTCTGGAAGAGGCTCTCCTTGTCAATTGCCCTGTAAGCTGCCAAATGCTCCCGGAATGTGTCGAGCGTGTAGCTTTCTTCAGATCCCGGCAATCCTGCAATGATGGTTCGAACCAGACGGTCCTTGTCTTCTTCGGTCCGCTGATCAAGCCACGCTTCAGCAGCTGAAACATCGTTCTGACTGTAGTCGGCCTCAGCGCCCTCGCGTTTCAGGATAAACAAATCAAATGCCGCATAGGCGACGAATTCAAACCGCAAGGCGGTTGCCCCATCGGGCAACTCATAATCCAGATCCGTCCGCGTCCAGTCGAGCACCGGCATGAAGTTGTAGCAGATCGTGCGGATGTTCTCGCGAGCCAGTGCCCGGACCGTCTCAGCCCAGTTTTCCGCCCAGCGTTCCCAACCAGGTGCCCCGGTCTTGATGTCCTCATGGATCGGGATGCTTTCACACACCTCCCACGTGAGACTCGCTGCCTCAATCATGCGGCGGCGCTTTGCGATTTCTTCTTCAGGCCAATAGGTGCCGTTCGGGATTTGGTGAAGCGCCGTGACGATACCGGTTGCACCGGTTTGACGAACATCGCGCAGGGAAATCGGGTCATCCGGACCAAACCAGCGCCAGCATTCGATCATCGCATCTGTCTTTCTTTTTGTTTCATGCCGCCGAACACCCCCCAGTGCCTCTCGTGATCCAGAATAGTCTATCCAGCCACACTAATTCGATACAGCCGCGGGCTTATAAAGATACCCGTCAAATTCGGGATCTCCCACATCTGAGAGCTCCAAAAGCGTCAACCGCACATTCTCAAGGTGTTGCCACATGGCCTTACGCGCAGCTTCCGAATTGCGGTGTCGCAGGGCTTCAAGAATTTCAGCATGATCATCGAGCCACTTGGCCCGGTAGCTGAGATCAAATATCCGATCATGCAAGCGGGCCCACATCGGGCTGTTCTCGCGCTTACTCCAAAGCTCTTCGACCTGTGCCACAAGGACACTGTTTTGGGTGGCTTCGGCGATCTGAAGGTGGAATTGCCGGTCAGCCAAATAATCCTCTTCGCCGTTTGCGATGGCTTTCCGTTCCAGTTCAAGCGTGTCTCGCAGCTGAACGATATCGCTCTTGGTGATCGTGCTGGCCGCAAATCCGGCAATGCTGCTTTCCAGAAGCTGGCGGGCCTGCAAGAGCTCAAAAGGGCCGAAATCAGGTTTCGGATTGCTCAGAAAGAGCTTCTCGCCGCTGGCAACATAACTCCCGGACCCTTTGCGCACGTCAAGATAGCCCTCAATTTCCAGCATAATGAACGCTTCACGAACCAAAGACCGGCTGATGCCCAGTTCCTCGGAAATCTGACGCTCTGTTGGAAACTTGTCGCCTGGCTTGTAACCGTCATGGGCGATCCGCCGCGCAAGGATCTGCGCGATTTCCTGATACCGGCGTTTGTGAGTGTCGCTGGTCATGATGCTTTCCTTGCATCCTCCTGACCGGCCGCAATCTGATGATAATACTCGGCCAGGATATGAAATGCTTTTTTCTTGGTCTTCTTATCGGCGGCGATCAGGCCTTTGTGATTGTAGCCATTTTGAAAGATGTTCTGACGACGTTCCACGCGGAAATCATACAAGATCCACGGCGACATGCCTTTGACATACGCAAGGTGCCGCAGGGTGGCAATCTGTTTGGTGTAGACTTCCGCCATGTAAGCTTCACTGAAAAGGCCTGTTTTCGGGCCCTTGTCGCCAATGACACCATCAGCCCCGGTCTCGGAGATGACCACCGGGCGATCCGGATCAGAGTTCTCGCCGATTGCCGCCAAATCCTCGAAGTCTTCCTCGTACCAGCCGTAGTACTCGTTGAGACCGATGACATCGATGTGCTGTGCAAGACGGTCTTCAATCCGGTTCCGGGCATGATTGACGAGACAGGCAGCAGACGTCAGCCGTGTCGGATCGAGCCTTTTGGCTGTCTCAGCGAGGTTCTTCATAAAGCCCAGGCGCGCATCAGTGTCGGGGTTTTCATTGCCCACCGACCAGATGACAACGCTCGCCCGGTTACGGTCACGCTTGATCAATTCGCTCAATTGGTTTTCCGCATCCCGGTAGGTTGCCGGGTTTTCAAAATCGATTGCCCAATAGACCGGAATTTCCTCCCAAAGGAGAAAACCAAGTTCGTCGGCCAGTTGCGCAGCCAATTCATGGTGCGGGTAATGCGCAAGGCGCAAGTAATTACAACCGAGTTCCCGGGCGTGATCAAACCGGCAACGAAGATCGGCTTCGGTTGTTACCTTGCCGAGCGCAGCATCATCTTCATGCACAGAAATCCCGCGCAGAAACAAAGGTTCACCGTTCAGAACAATATCGGTCCCGCGGCGTTCGATCTGCCGGAAACCAACGCGATCACGGATCTTGTCACCGCCATAAACAACTTCCGCGTCATAAAGCACCGGCTTATCCGGGCTCCACAATCGAGGATTTGCTGCAAACTCAATCTTGCCGTTGCCGGATGAATCCAGCGGTACTTCCAACTCCAAGCCAAGGCCCGGAATTGTAAGTCGCGCGGGCGCGCCGTTGAGCGGGCCATCAATGGTCACTTCGGCACAGAGGTTTTCGTAGCTGCCATCCGGCACAAGATAGAGAAAGAAATCCTTGATCAGGCTTTTTGGCGTCTGGAACAGACTAACTTCCCGGTAAATTCCACCGTAGTTGAACCAGTCCGTATTGCGCATTGGGACGCGGTCGCGGGTGCGGGTGTTGTTCACACACGCCATAATCCAGTTCCGGCCGGTTTTCAGCTTGCCGGTGAGTTCAACACAGAACGGGGTCGAGGCACCGTAATGGTTACCGATGAACTCGCCGTTCAGAAAAATCTTGCAGTCGTAAGCCGCCGCACCAAAGCGAAGGAATGTACGTTTCGTCTCGTCAAGGACATCGACGTCCAGGGGGCGGGTGTACCAGGCACTGCCCTCGAAGAAATACCATTTTTCCTTCAGCATGGCCCAGTTGGACGGGACTGGAACGGTTTCCCCCATATAGGGATCGTAGTCCCATGGTTCTGTCCGGTTTTCCGGGGCTTCCGGCAGCATGGCAAACCATTTCTGCCGGAGGCCGGTGTCGAGGAGGTCGACGCAAAAGGTCCAGTCTCCATCCAGACTTTCCGATGCCCGTCCGCCCATGAAGATCAGGCCGTCATGGTTTAAAGACTGGGTGTTATACGGAACATCATAGTCTTCATCATGCAGCGCTTGCAGCGCATTGTCGGCCAAATGGGAACGTTCGAGCATCGGTCAGATCCTGATTGCAAGTTATTGCGGCGCGATCGCCTTGATGCGCTTGATGAGGTCCGCAACTTTTTCGGACTTGGCAGCGGCTTCCTCATGCATCGGCAAAACCGCTTCGATGAACGGGCCCTTGTCGACTTCGATGAATTTCACACCGAGTTCGTTCTTCGCGGTTTCGATACCCTCAGCAACCATGGCATCCCACTGCTCGCGGTGGAAATCCATGGATTCACGCGCTGCTTTGGTCAGTGCACTCTTGTGATCATCGCTGAGTTCATTCCAGGACTTGGTGGAGATCATCACAACAGACGGGATCATGGTGTGACCGTCGTTTGAGTAGACCTTGCTCACTTCGCCGTGGCGGGCGGACGTCAATGCCAGAGGGTTGTTCTCGGCGCCATCAACAACACCCTGCTGAAGTGCGCTGTAAAGTTCACCCCAAGCAATCGGGGTTGGGTTGCCACCAAGCAGTTCGACCATGCGGATCGCGGACGGGCTCGGCTGGACACGGATCTTCATCCCCTGCAGGTCTGCCGGAGAATTGATTTCCTTGTTGGCGTAGAACGACCGGGCACCTTCAACATAGTAAGCAACGCCAATGAAGCCCTTGTCCTCTGAAGCCTTAAGGATATCGGCGCCGATGTCGCCGGACAGGACATCATAATAGTGATCATCGTTGACGAAGATGTAAGGCAGGTTCAAAGCGCCATAGGACTCTTCAAAGGCTTCCAGCTCCGAAGCATTGGAGCGGGCCATATCGAGCGCACCGTTTTGCATTAGTTCCATGGATTCGCGCTGCGTTCCGAGCTGCGCGTTAGCATAGATGCGGATTTTCAGATCACCGTTGGTCAACTCTTCCAAGCGATCCGCCATGAATTCCATGGACTTATGCAGCGGATGGTCTTCCGGGTTGTTGTGATTTAGGCGTAGCGTCTTAGCGTTGGCAGCTGAGCCGAACGCGACGGCGCCCGCGGCCAAGAGAGCCGCAACCTTGATGAACTTCGACATGACTTCCTCCCAGGTGAGGGCTGGACCCGGCTCAGCTCCCTCATGGAACGTTCCGGTATACCCATTTCACGGCATCAGGCGCCGTTGAGGTCGAATTGTTCGTCCAATTTCGAAAATCAGTCAACCTTTTTTGCAAAATTGGTTGACCAATTTTATTTCCTGGCGCAAGTGTAAGGGTGCCAAGCGTGTGGGTGTCCAACTCGCCATGCACGCGATCGACAGGCTGGGAGGATCATCGTGACCACTTTAACCCGAGGGGTGGATTTCGTTCTGCGCCTCGTCATCACATCCGCTTTCGCCGTCCTGGTTGTCTGCGTCGTTTGGCAGGTCTTCTCGCGATACGTTCTGGAAAGCCCGAGCACCGTGACCGACGAAATGGCACGGTTCCTGTTCATTTGGGTCGCCCTGCTGGGCGGCGCTTACACTCTCGGCCAACGGCGGCATCTGGCAATTGACCTTCTGCCCGTTGTAACGACCGGCAGAGCCAGGTTCGCCGTCAATGCAGGCATCATCGGCGCGATTGCTCTTTTTGCCGGTCTCATAATGATTTACGGCGGCCTCGGATTGGTCAGCCGTACACTTGAAACCGGTCAGGTTTCGCCAGCGCTCCGCATCCCGATGGGGTTCATCTACGTTGCAATCCCGTTTTCGGGATTCTGCATCCTTTACTACTGCCTGACGTTCTTCGCCGACCTCGTGCGCGATGGCCGCGGCCCCAACGAACAACTTGAACCGCCTGCCCCCGGCGGACCGCTGACCTAGGCCCTGAGGAGCTCATAAATGGATATCCAAGCCGTCGCGGTCCTGTTCGGGACCTTTGTGCTACTCATGGTTTTGGGCGTTCCGATCGCCTTTTCCATCGGACTTGCCGCGTTTGCGACTTTCCTCCTGTTCATGTCTTTCGACCAGTCGGTCTATATCGTCGCTCAGCAGGTGGCCTCGGGACTGGACAGTTTCACCCTGCTCGCCATCCCGTTCTTCATTCTCGCCGGCAACATCATGAACCGGGGCGGCATTGCGCTCCGGCTTATTGAGTTTGCCAAGGTTCTAGGTGGGCGTTTGCCCGGCTCACTGGCGCACTGCAATGTTCTCGCCAACATGATGTTCGGGTCGATTTCCGGGTCGGCCGTGGCCTCTGCCGCAGCTGTTGGGGGTGTCATGTCGCCCTTGCAGAAAAAGGAAGGCTATGACCCCGCTTACAGCGCAGCTGTCAACATCGCCTCCTGCCCGACAGGCCTTTTAATCCCGCCGAGCGCGACCTTCATCGTCTATTCGCTGATCACCAACGGGACCTCGATCGCAGCACTGTTCGTGGCCGGTTATGTCCCGGGGATCCTGATGGGTCTCTGCCTCATGCTGGTTGCCGGCATCATTGCAAAGCGCCGGGGTTATCCAATCGCGCCGCGGCCCAGCACTCGCGAAGTCATCGACAAAACCCTTGGCGCGGTCCTGCCGCTCGGCCTGATCGTCATCGTTATGGGCGGGATCATCGGCGGAGTTTTCACCGCTACGGAAGCCTCAGCTGTTGCTGTCGTCTACACACTGTTTCTTGCTGTTGTGTGGTACCGAGAAATCACTTGGCGCCAATTGCCCAGCATCATTCTGGAAAGCGCGGTTACCACATCCATCGTCCTTTTGATGATCGGTTGCTCCATTGCCATGTCCAAGGCCATGGCCTTCGCCGATATCCCTTATGCGATCTCCGATATTCTACTCGGCTTGTCTGATAATCCGCTGGTGCTCTTGCTGATCATCAACATCGCGCTGCTGATTGTCGGCACTTTCATGGACATGACCCCGGCGCTTTTGATCTTTACGCCGATCTTCCTGCCGGTTGTCACAGGCCTTGGCATGGATCCGGTGCATTTCGGGGTCATGATGACCTTCAACCTGTGCATTGGGATCTGTACGCCACCGGTCGGGTCGGCTCTGTTTGTCGGGTGTTCCGTCGGCGGAGTAAAAATCGGGGATGTGATCAAGCCGATGCTTCCGTTTTATGCGGTGCTGGTCGGCCTGCTGCTGGTCGTCACCTACATCCCGCAAATCAGCCTGTTCCTGCCTCAATTGCTGCTCGGGTACTGAGTTCAGATATGAAAGCACTCAAACACTGGACACTGGCCGAGCAGACAGAACCTGGCATCGCGCTCCTTGTCGAAGACCAGCATGCGCTCGTGATCCGGGTTCTGGAACACGCCCTCATCCGGGTCTCGCTTCTCAAAGACGGGGCTCACCGGCTGGACCGGACCTGGGCGATTGCCCCGAATGGCGATGTTCCCTGGGAAGGCCGGTCTCGCGAGGATCTCGGTGGTTTTACCTGCCCGGGATTTTCACTCACCCAAGAGAACAATCGGCTACAACTCACGACAGACTGTCTGCGTCTGACCGTCGAAACACCTTTGGCACTCGTCTGGGAGTGCCGGGAAACGGCAACCACCGATTGGCAGGAAATCGCCCGGGACCGCCCGCAGGACGCCTACATGCTGGGCCGCCACGATCACCGGAAATCTCACTTCATGCGCCGGTTTGATGGCGAACGCTTTTATGGCCTCGGTGAGAAAACCGGCTCCCTGGAAAGATCCGGGTGCCGCTTCGAGATGCGAAACCTCGATGCGATGGGGTATGACGCCCGAACAACCGACCCGCTCTACAAGCACATCCCCTTCACAATCACGGACCGCGGCCCGCTCGGCGCCTATGGGCTTTACTACGACACGCTCGCCCATTGCTGGTTCGACCTTGGGAACGAGAAGGACAACTATCATCCTGCCTTCCGCGCATTCCGCGCTTCGGATGGTGAACTCGACTACTATTTTTCGTGGGCCCCAACGGTGCTGGAGATCGTTAAGCGCCACCACTGGCTCACCGGAGGCACTGCCTTCATGCCGCGCTGGGGCTTGGGCTATTCCGGTTCTACGATGGCGTATACGGATTCAGAAAACGCCCAGGAGCGTCTGGACGGGTTTTTGGCAAAACTCGCCGAAGAAGACATGCCGTGCGACAGTTTTCAAATGTCCTCCGGCTACACCGCCATCAAGGAAAAGCGGTATGTCTTTCACTGGAACACGGATCGTTTTCCGAATGTTCGAGCCTTTACCAAAGCTTATGCCGACGCGAACATCAATCTGATCGCGAACATCAAGCCAGTACTTCTGGAAGACCATCCCCTTTTTCAGGAAGCCGAAAAGGCCGGTCTTTTCATCAAGGACAGCGAGACCGACGCTCCGGAGCAATCGCCATTTTGGGACGGAACCGGGTCGCATCTCGATTTCACCAATCCAGCAACCATTGCCTGGTGGCAGAAAAATCTGAAAGAAAAGCTGTTCGACAAAGGCATTTCCAGCACCTGGAACGACAACAACGAATATGAAGTCTGGGATGACGAGGCCGTTTGCACCGGTTTCGGCAAGGAAATCCCCGTTGGACTAATACGCCCACTGCACAGCCAGCTGATGACCCGCGCATCCTACGATGCGCAGGTGGCGGATCAGCCGGCAAAGCGCCCCTATCTGATTTCCCGTTGCGCCGCACCGGGTACACAGCGCTACGCCCAAACCTGGACCGGCGACAATTACACTAGCTGGGACACGCTTCGTTGGAACATTCCGATGGGCCTCGGGCTCAGCCTGTCGGGCTTTTACAACATCGGGCATGATGTTGGCGGTTTTGCCGGTCCGAAGCCGGAACCGGAGCTGTTTCTCCGCTGGGTGCAAAACGGGATCTTCCATCCACGCTTCACGATTCACTCCTGGAATGACGACGGCACCGCCAATGAAGCCTGGATGTATCCGGAGTTCACCCCGCTGATCCGCAAGGCTCTCAAGTTCCGGGCTCAGCTGATTCCGTACCTCTACACACTTCTATACCGGGCCGTTACTGACGGCGAACCGATGTTGCGCCCCCTGTGGCTGGATTTTCCGGAAGACCAGCTGGCGCAAGCCTCCGAGTTCGAATTCCTTCTTGGGACCGATCTGCTTGTCGCAACGGTCATTGAAAAAGGCGCACAGAGCCGCTCAGTTCCCCTACCGGCTTGTCCGGAAGGCTGGTGGGATTTTGAAGGAACAACCTGGTATCCGGGCGGGCAGATGCTGGATGTGCCAGTCACTCAAGACACTGTTCCGCTTTTCGTCCGTGGCGGCACGGTATTACCGATGGCCGGTCCGAATGCGCGCAGTACGGCACATACTGACAAGACACGAACGTGGCGCATATACCCGCAGGACCCAGATGCCCCAGTGCGCGAGAACCGTGCTTATGATGATGACGGTGTCTCTGCCAATGCTCTTGTCTCAGACCATTGTCTGACACGCATGACCCTGTCACGAAACAGCACAACGGTTATGCTGAACTGGCATATGAGTGGCACTTACAAGCCCGCCTATGATCAAGTCGACCTCTGGCTTGCCGGGTCTTCTCCGCTAGTTGTCAACGGTGCTCCAACCAGCACGGAGACACCCCTTTTCTTTGTTTGAGCCTTTAAATTATGTCCGTAAACCTCTCCCTCCCCGACTATGATCGCAGCTTACTTAAGACCCGCGTATTTCATATCGGGTTTGGTGCCTTTGCCAAGGCGCATACTGCAGTCTTTCAAGACGAGTTATTGCGCCAAAACAAAAGCGACTGGGGCATGGTGGGTGCCCGATTGAACTCGGGTGGAGGCGAACTCTCCGCGCTTGATAAGGCGGGCGGTTTGTTCACGGTTGGTGAAATGTCTGACGATACCCTTGCGCTCAGGCAAGTCGGCGCCGTGATCAAGACACTGCATCCCCATCGCGATGGCATCGGCGCACTGATTGCCCAGATCTGCGATCCGGATCTACGCGTGATCACTTTGACGATCACGGAAAAGGGCTACGGCCTCACCCGCGGGCACCTCGATCTTGAAAATGCTGGCATCGCAGCCGACCTCAAACAGCCAACCGATCCAAAGACGGCCATCGGCCTTTTGGTCGAGGGCTTGCGCCTGAGAAGCCAACAGGAGCTGCCCGGGCTTACAATTCTGTCCTGCGACAATCTCCCGTCAAACGGCAAACTTTGCAGAACGGCCGTTCTTGAGTTTGCCGAAAAGCGGGATCCCGAGCTGAAAGACTGGATCTTTGAAAACTGCCGGTTTCCCAGTTCCATGGTCGACCGTATTACGCCGGCCATGACCGAGGCGTCTTTTGAGAAGCTGACTGGCGCGCTCGGCGCGCCCGACCCCAACGGCATCTTGTGTGAACCGTTCAGGCAATGGGTGATTGAAGACAGTTTTGCCGGAGAAAAGCCCTACTGGGATTTGGCAGGGGCAAGTTTCGTCCCCGACGTCGAACCCTATGAAGAGATCAAGCTGCGCATGCTGAACGGCAGCCACTCGTTCCTGGCATATCTTGGCGCTCTTGCCGGCAAGGAGACGATTGCCGATTGCATGGCTGATCCTGTCTTCAAAACCGCGACCCAAAACCTCATGATGGGCGAGCAAGCCCCAACTTTGTCCGTTCCGAGTGGCTTCGATATCTCTGCTTACGGCGACGAACTGATCAATAGGTTTTCCAATCGGGCCCTTCGCCACAAAACCACGCAAATTGCATCGGACGGAAGCCAGAAACTGCCGCAACGGCTTTTGGCGCCAATCAGACGTCATATGGAAGCAGACCGCCCCTGGCAGCTGTCTGCGTTGGCCGTCGCCGGTTGGATGCGGTACTGCCGGGGCACTTCAGAGACCGGTGCAGACCTGCCCGTCAACGACCCGCACGCCGGCCGCATCAAGGAACTTGTCGCGGGATCAGACGATGATGATTATGTGCTGAACATGATGTTGCTGGCCGGTATCTTTGGATCTGACCTTCCTGCCGAGCCCGCTTTTGTCCAGCAGGTTACAGACGCCTACAAAACACTGAAACAAGACGGCGCGCGCGCAGCACTGGCAGCTTAGCACCAAGGACCTTTTATGACCGCACCCTTTCTCGGCCCGGACTTTCTGCTCGATACCGCGGCCAGCCGCCGCCTCTACCATGACGTTGCCAAGCATCTTCCGATCGTCGACTTTCACAATCACCTGGATCCGGCAGCCATTGCGGAAAACAAATCCTGGCGGTCGATTGGAGAAATCTGGTTGGAGGGCGATCACTACAAGTGGCGCGCCATGCGTTGGAACGGGGTGCCCGAAGAGCTTGTGACAGGTACTGCGGACTATCGGGACAAATTCGATGCTTTCGCGCAAACCATCCCGCATTGCCTGGGCAATCCCCTCTATCACTGGACCCATCTGGAACTGCAGCGCTACTTTCGATGGGATGGCATTTTCGGACCCGACACCGCGGATCAAGTCTGGGAGCTCGCCAATGCTGCCTTGAAGCAGCCGGGCCACAGTGCCCGGGGTCTATTGACCTCCATGAAGGTCGAATATGTGGGCACGACAGACGATCCGACGGACGACCTTGCCTCACATGCCACCCTGCAATCCGATCCGAACTTCCCGTTTCCAGTGGCCCCGAGTTTCCGGCCAGACAAGGCGCTCGTTCCCACAGCTCCAGGTTTTGCCGCTTATTGCCGCAAACTGGGTGAGACCAGCGGCATTGCAGTCGACAGTTTCGACACACTGATCGCAGCTCTGCTCAACCGGCTCGATTTTTTTGTGTCTCTTGGCTGCAAGGCGGCAGATCACGGTCTCAACGATTTGCCGGCCTTTGAAAAGCGGCCTCCTCGTGAACTCGATATCATTCTGCGGAGCGGGCAAAACGGTTGGCCCATGTCGGCACAAGATGCGGCCGACTTCAAAGCGGCGGTGCTGATTGAACTGGGTGAAGCTTATGCCGAGCGCGGCATCGTGATGCAGTACCACATTGGTGTCCTGCGCAATCAGAATAGCCGCCTGTTTAGGGCTCTTGGCCCCGATGTTGGAGGCGATTGCATGTCAGATGCCGGGATCGGTGCGTCGCTCAATTCCGTGCTCGACCTGATCAATTCCCGAAAAGGCCTACCGCGCACCATCCTTTATGCACTCAACCCGATCCACAACGAGATGCTGGTGACGATTGCCGGTAACTTCCAAGATGGGTCTGAGCCGGGGAAAATCCAGGCAGGGCCAGGCTGGTGGTACAACGATCAGCTGGACGGGATGGAACGGCAACTCACGCAGGTCGCCCAGATGGGCCTCCTCTCACGTTTTATCGGCATGCTGACCGATTCCCGGTCTTTCCTGTCGTTCCCGCGGCACGAGTATTATCGTCGGCTTGTTTGCCGGATGGTCGGCCGATGGGTCGAGGATGGATCTATTCCCGCGCATAATGAGCTGAGCAACGGCCTTATCCGCCGCATCTGCTACGAAAATGCCCGGGACTGGTTCTTGCCCACAAGTTAGGTCCTTCACTCAATCTCGGCTGTCGCCTCGATCTCGACCAAGGCATCATCTTCGATCAAACCGGCGACCACAACCATCGACATTGCCGGAAAATGACGTCCCATGACCTTTCGGTAGGTCGCGCCAATTTCGCGCTGACGGGCGAGGTACTCCTTCTTGTCGGTCACAAACCAGGTCAAACGGACGATATCCTCGGCCTTACCGCCAGCTGCAAGAACGACATCGAGAATGTTCCTGAGCGCCTGTTCCATCTGCCCGATGAAATCATGGGTCTCAAAAACCTGGTCGGCATTCCAGCCGATCTGACCGCCGATATGCAAAACGCCCTTGCGGCTTAAAACGCCGTTGGCATACCCCTTCGCCGGGGCCCAGCCGTCGGGATGAATGATTTTGTGGCTCATAATGCGTCTTTCTTATTTGCCCGGGACTTAAGAGACAAACTCCCTAGATCCCGAGATATTTTTCTCCGGTCTCAGCGTCCAAATCCGCCATCCGGCCTGACCAGACCGTTCGGCCCCGTTCCAGGATGACACCCTGATCGGCGACCTGCTGCAGCTCTTTCAGGGACTTGTCGACCAAGAGGATCGAAAGCCCGCTGCTGTTCTTCAAATGGCTAATGGCCGCCCAGATTTCCTGCCGGATGATCGGGGCAAGGCCTTCCGTCGCCTCGTCCAGGATGACGAGGATCGGATTGGTCATCAGGGCCCTGCCGATCGCCAGCATTTGCTGTTCACCGCCAGACAGCGAGGCAGCCTTCTGGTTCCGGCGCTCGGCGAGACGCGGAAACAGCTCGGCGACCTTGGCGAAGTCCCAGGCGCCGGGACGAGCTGCAGCTGTCAGGTTCTCCTCAACCGACAGATCGGCAAAGCACCGCCGGCCCTCAGGCACCAGCCCCACCCCAAGGCGTGCAACCTTGTGGCTCGGCATCCCGCCAATCACCTTGTCCTTGAACCGGATTTCTCCGCCGGACGGTAACATGCCGCAAATCGTCTTGACCGTTGTTGACTTGCCCATGCCATTGCGGCCCATCAGGGCGACCACTTCGCCTTCGCCGATCGACAAAGACACGTCAAACAACGCCTGACTGGGACCATAACTGGCCGTGACATTGGAGAGAGCCAAAAGCGCACTCATGCTTCGTCTCCCAGATAAGCATCGCGCACATCTTTGTTGGCGCGGATTTCCTCAACTGTGCCAGTTGCGATGACTTTGCCGTAGACCAGCACGCTGATCCGGTCAGCCAATGCAAAAACAGCGTCCATGTCATGTTCAACCAACAGGATCGGCGCCTGATGGCGAAGATCGCCAAGGAACCCGGTCAGCCTCTTGGAACCCTCCGTACCAAGGCCTGCCATGGGCTCATCCATCACAAAGGCTTTCGGTTTCAGTGTCAGGGCAACGGCCACTTCCAGCTGGCGTCTCTGACCATGGCTGAGTTCTGCCGTGCGTGTCTTTGCATGATCTTGAAGACCGACGCGCTCCAACGCCTCCATGGCCGTGTCCAAAAGATCCTTGTCTTTCAGAACCGGCTTGAAAAAACGCCACGGATTTCCCTGACCACCCAGCGCGCCCAGCACCGCATTTTGAAGAACAGTGTCTTCCATCGCGAGCGCCGAGATCTGGAAGGTCCGTCCGAGCCCGGCGCGTGCCCGCAGTTCCGTCGGCAGATCGGTGACGTCCTCCCCCAACAGCTTCACCGTTCCGGTATCCGGCATGAGACCGCCGCAGATCTGCTTGATCAAGGTCGACTTGCCAGCCCCGTTCGGTCCGATGATCGCGTGGATTTCTCCAGCCATCAGATCAATGGAAACGTCGTCACTGGCCTTCAGCGCCCCGAAGCTCTTGGAGATGCCCTGTGTTGCGAGAATTGCCTCAGTCATGGGCCACCTCCCGGCCGAGCAGCATGCCGATGATGCCGCCGCGTGCGAACAGCACGACGCCCAGCAACAGAACACCCAAATAGATGTGCCAATAGTCAGACAAGTCGCCAAGGATGTGCTCAAGCGCCACAAAGACAACCGCTCCGACAACCGGGCCATAGAGCCGGCCAAGCCCGCCAAGGATGATGAAAATGATCAACTCCCCGGACATCTGCCAGGAGAACATGGTCGGGCTGACAAACCGGTTGAGATCGGCAAAGAGAGCCCCGGCGAGACCCGTGATCGCACGCGACAAGACGAACGCAACCAGACGCAAGCGCATCGGGTTCAGACCAACGGTTTCGACCCGGTCCGGCACCTGGCGCGCCGCGTTGAGCGCAAGGCCAAAAGGCGAGCGTTGCAACCGTGCCGCAAAGAACATCACCGCAGCCAGGATAACAAAGCACAAGGCATAGAACTGAATCGGCACAAGCGTGTTCAACCCCGGAAAACCATTGCGAACATAAATCGACAGGCCGTCTTCACCGCCATAAGCACTCCAGCTGATGGCGAAGAAAAAGAACATCTGTCCGAATGCCAGCGTGATCATGATGAAGTAAACGCCGGAGGTTCTCAGTGACAGGAGGCCAATGAAATAGGCCACAACGGACGACAGAACCACGGCGACCAGCCAGATCACCGGCATGGATTTGGTGCCCTCGATAACGAAGGGCCATTCCATCAATGGGGTGTAGGTCTGCGCATGATGGGCAAGGATACCCATCGCGTACCCGCCAATTCCGAAGAAGACTGCGTGTCCAAGGCTGACAAGGCCGCCAAGACCCAGGGCGATGTGTAGACCGACCGCCGCCAGCGCAAGAATGACAGCGCGGGTGGCAAGGGTCACGGTGAACGGCTCACCGGAAAAATGCGCCCAGAGTGGAACAAGGGCCAGCGCGGCGAGCGCGGCCGAGTTGAATAGTGTTTCCCGGGTCATGCACGCGCTCCAAACAGACCGGTTGGGCGCAACACAAGGACTGCAGCCATCAGGATGTAGATCGCCATGGAGGCGATCGAAGATCCGATGGAAGTGGCCGTTGCCGGACTGAAGAAGATTTTCATCAGCTCAGGCAGGAAGATGCCGCCGAGTGTATCTGTGAGGCCAACCAGGATCGCGCCAATTAGCGCGCCCTTGATGGAGCCAATGCCGCCGATGACGATTACAACAAAAGCCAAAATCAACACGGGCTCGCCCATGCCGACTTGCACCGACTGGATTGCCCCCACGAGGGCTCCGGCAAGACCGGCAAGCGCAGCCCCCAGCGCAAAGACGATGGTGTAGAGCTTGGCAATGTCGACACCGAGCGCTGCGATCATTTCCCGGTCGTTCTCCCCGGCCCTAATCTGAATCCCAAGGCGGGTGCGCGAAATCAGAAGGAACAAACCGGCAGCGACAAGCAATCCAACGATGATCAGCGTAAGGCGGTAAAGCGGATACTCAATACCGCCCGGAAGCGTCACCGGTCCGGACAGCGCATCGGGAATATCCAAAAAGAGCGGAAAAGAGCCGAACAGCCATCGCGTGCCTTCAGAAAAGATCAGGATCAGTGCGAAAGTCGCGAGTACTTGATCCAGGTGATCCTTCGTATAAAGCCGCCGGATGACGATAAGTTCGACAAGGGCTCCGGCTATGGCAGCCCCGGCCAGCGCCGCAATCAATCCCAGCAGGAACGATCCGGTTGCTCCGGCAACAGCTGCGGCGCAAAAGGCCCCGATCATGTAGAGCGATCCATGGGCCAGATTGATCAGCCCCATCACTCCGAAGATTAACGTCAGACCTGCGGCCATCAGGAACAACATGATCCCGAATTGGAGGCCGTTTAAAATCTGCTCTATCAGCAATATCAAAGACATGCAGTTCCACCCGAAAGCTGGCCCCGATCCAATGACCGAGGCCAAACATCACCTTACATGTTGCACTCGGACCAATAGGCATCTGAATGGCTGTTCAGCGCCTTGCCGATGATCTTGTTGGTGAAGACATCGCCTTCCTTGATGACTTCCCGCACGTAGATATCCTGAATCGGATGGTTGTTGGGGCCGAATCTGAATTCGCCGCGCGTGCTCTTGAAATCAGCTTCCCGAAGCGCTTCCCGGAAAGCATCCGCGTCCTTCACGTCGGCTTTTGCCATGGCGGATAGCAGCAGATTGGCGGTGTCAAACCCTTGAGACGCGTAGAGCGACGGCAAACGGCCGTATTCCGCTTGGAAGCTCTCGACGAATGCGTTGTTGACCGGTGTGTTGATGTCCTTGGACCACTGACTGGTGTTACGAACACCAAGCGCAGCGTCGCCAACTGCTTGCAGGATTCCCTGGTCAAACGAGAACGCCGGACCAACGACCGGCAGATCGATGCCGCTGCCGGCATACTGTTTCAGGAATGAGATGCCCATTCCGCCCGGAAGGAAAAAGTAGACACTGTCTGCACCAGACGCACGGATTTGCGCGAGTTCAGCCGCATAATCGGTTTGCCCCAGCTTGGTGTAGAGCTCACCCGCCAAATCGCCTTTGTAAAGACGCTGGTAGCCTGTGAGTGCGTCCTTGCCAGCCGGATAATTCGGCGCGAGAATGAAGCTGTTCTTGTAGCCCTCCACATTGGCAAATGCGCCTGCGGCTTCATGCAGGTTGTCGTTCTGCCAGGCCACGTTGAAGTAGTTCGGGTGACACCCCTTGCCAGCCAGCATGGACGGACCTGCGTTCGGCGACAGATAGAACTTTCCCTGCGCCGTTACGGATGGGATGACGGCCATGGCAAGGTTCGACCAGATGAGACCGGTCAGAACGTCCACATTTTCGGCCTGCACCAGTTTGTCGGCAAGTTTTACGGCAACATCCGGCTTACGCTGATCGTCTTCAATGATGACTTCAATATCTTCATTGCCGGAATGCTTGACCGCCAACATGAAGCCATCGCGAACATCGATGCCAAGACCGGCACCACCGCCTGACAAGGTGGTGATCATGCCGACCTTTACCGGCTCTGCAGACGCCGCAGCAACGCTGAGGCTGAGTGCGGCAACCGCCGCAAGTAGTGTTTGTTTCATGTTGGTTCTCCTAAAGAATTTGACCTGCTGTTCCCGCGTTACGTGGCTCTGCGGCGTCTTTGACCGTCTAAAACCACGGGGCCATGTTTGATCCCCGACGCTGCCCAAACGCCGGTTTACTCTGAGTGCTGTCCTACAGCTCTTCCCGAAGCCGGAACCTTTGAACCTTACCGGTCGCCGTTTTGGGCAATGTGTCTGTGAAAATGACGGAGCGCGGATATTTGAAAGGTGCGATGACCGCTTTCACGTGATCCTGCAACGCCTTGGTCAGCTCGTCCGTTGGTTCATTGCCCTCGGCAAGGACGATATGTGCCTGAACAATGGACCCGCGATCCGTGTCTGGCACGCCAATGACGGCACACTCCAGCACCACATCATGCGCCAATAGCGCGGCTTCAACCTCCGGTCCGGCAATGTTGTAACCGGCGGATATGATCATGTCGTCATTGCGCGCAGCGAAGTGCAAATGACCGTCTTCGCTCATGGAAAAACTATCGCCGGTGATGTTCCAGCCATCAACGACATATTTTTTCTGACGTTCATCCGCGAGATAGCGGCATCCGGTCGGACCGCGCACGGCCAACCGTCCGACTTCGCCAGACGCGACAGGCTCTCCATCCTGACCAACGATCTTGACCTGGTAGCCCGAGACCGGTTTTCCGGTGCAAGCCGGCTTGTGATCGTCAAACCGGTTGGAAACAAAAATATGCAGCATTTCGGTGGCCCCGATGCCGTCGAGCATCGGTTTCCCCGTCTTTGCCATCCACGCATCGTAGACCGGTGCGGGAAGCGTTTCACCCGCTGAGACTGCCGCCCGCAGGGACGACAGGTCTGCGCCTTCTTCCATCGCCTGCAACATGACCCGGTAGGCTGTTGGCGCCGTAAAGCAGACCGTTGCCTTGTAGGTCTGAATGATCTCAATCATGTTCGGCGGAGAAGCGTTTTCCAGAAGCGTGGCTGCGGCTCCAAAGCGCAACGGGAAGACCGCCAGTCCACCAAGACCGAAGGTAAAGGCGAGCGGCGGAGATCCGACAAACACATCATCCGGTGTGACGCTGAGCACTTCCTTGGCATAGCCATCCGCAATGATCAGGATGTCCCGATGAAAATGCATTGTCGCCTTGGGCGATCCTGTGGACCCGGAGGTAAACCCGAGCAGGGCGACATCGTCCCGGCCGGTATTGACCGCGTCAAACCGGACGGATTTGGTCAGTGCAAGACGGTCGAGTTCGGCATCATGGTTGGACGTGCCGTCAAAGCCGATGACTTTTTTGAGAAACGAAGATGTCTTGGCGCAGGCAACCATCTCGTCCATCAACCGGGTGTCACACAGAGCGAACTCGATTTCGGCCTTGTCGACGATCTTGGCAAGTTCCCCGGCGCGCAGCATTGGCATGGTGTTGACGACAACAGCCCCCGCCTTGGTCGCCGCCAGCCAGCAGGCCACCATCGCCGGATTGTTGGCCGAACGGATCAGAACACGGTTGCCCGGCTTCACACCCAGATCTTCCACCAGCGCATGGGCGAGGCGGTTGGTCCAGTCGGAGAGCTCCTTGTAGGTCCGGCGGCGGCCATTGCCGATCAGGGCCGTATGATCTCCAAAACCTTTCTCGACCATCTTGTCGGTGAGCTCGACGCCGACGTTGATGTGATCGGGATAGTCAAACCCGTCCAGCAGAAACTCCGGCCATTGATCCTGAGGCGGAAGATTGTCCCGGGCAAAGGTGTCGGTGTGAGCGGTGGGACCCAGCATTGGCTATCCTCCCTGATTGGCGCTGTCGGCGGCAAAAGCGCCAAGTGTCTGACGTGCAATGACGATTTTCTGGACGTCCGTTGCGCCTTCATAAATGCGCAGGGCCCTAATTTCGCGGTAGAGCTTTTCGACGGTCTCGCCGGAGCGCACGCCGTCTCCGCCATGCAGCTGAACGGCCTTGTCGATCACCTGCTGCGCCTGTTCAGTGGCAAAAAGTTTGGCCATCGCCGCTTCCCGGGTGACGCGCGGCGCGCCGCTGTCCTTGGCCCAGGCGGCGCGATAGATCAGCAAGGCAGCTGCATCCACGTCCAGCGCCATATCGGCGATATGCCCCTGCACCATCTGAAGATCGGCGAGCGGTGCGCCCTGGATCGTACGTGCCGTTACCCGGTCAAGCGCCTCGTCCAGTGCCCTTCTGGCAAAGCCCAGCGCGGCGGCAGCGACGGTGGAGCGGAAGATGTCGAGCACAGACATCGCGATCTTGAAACCATCGCCCGGATTGCCAATCAGGTCGGACTTTTTGACCCGGCAATCGGTGAAACGCAATGTTGCCAGCGGATGCGGGGCAATCGTGTCCAGACGTTCGGCAACTTCAAATCCTGGAAGATCCGGTGTTACGACAAAGGCCGACAATCCCTTGGCGCCGGGCGCCTCGCCGGTGCGGGCAAATAGCGTATAAACGTCGGCAATGCCACCGTTGGAGATCCAGGTCTTTTCGCCATTCAGGACGTAACTGTCGCCGTCATCCGTCGCTATCATCGTCGAGTTGGCGACATCGGAACCGGATTGCGGTTCGGTGAGCGCAAATGCAGAGATCGCTTCTCCCGATCGGGTTTTCGGCAGCCAGGCAGCTTTTTGCTCCGCAGTTCCAAACAGGGACAGGGCCCCAGTGCCAAGACCCTGCATGGCCAAGGCAAAATCGGCCAACCCATCATGGCGCGCAAGAATTTCTCGGGAGAGGCACAGGGTGCGGACATCCAGCGGTGCGCCGTCTTCGGACGCTGTCGGCTGAAGCCACCCTGCAGAGCCCATCCCCTTAACCAGTGACCGGCAGGCCTGGTCGGTGTCAGAATGATCGACGTGAAGTCCTTTGGCAAAGGCCTCAAGGTCTTCCGCCAGTTTGCGATGCCGGTCTTCGAAGAACGGCCAGGAGAGGAAACTCTTGTCTGCCATCAGTTGCCCTCGAACACCGGTTTTTCCTTGTTGACAAAGGCTTTGTAGGCCCGCTCGAAATCCCCGGTCTGCATGCAGATCGCCTGCGCCTGGGCTTCGGCTTCGATGGCCTGCTCGATGGACATGGACCATTCCTGAGCCAGCATAGTCTTGGTCATCATATGCGCAAAGTTCGGCCCGGCCACGATCCGCTCGGCAAAGGTGACAACTTCGTTTTCCAGAGAGTTCGCATCCACCAAGCGATTGAAGAAGCCCCAGCGTTCCCCTTCATCGGCGCTCATGGAGCGGCCAGTGTAGAGCAGCTCCGCCGCCCGGCCCTGGCCGATGATCCGGGGAAGAATGGCGCAGGCGCCCATATCACAGCCCGCAAGGCCTACGCGGGTGAATAGGAACGCCGTTTTGGCGTCCGGAGTGGCAAAGCGCAGGTCTGAAGCCATGGCAATGATCGCCCCGGCGCCGACGCACACCCCATCAATTGCTGCAATCACCGGCTTTCCGCAATTGACGATCGCCTTGACCAGATCCCCCGTCATCCGGGTGAAGGCAAGCAATTCCTTCATCGACATCCTGGTCAGCGGGCCGATGATATCGTGGACATCGCCGCCAGAGGAGAAATTGCCCCCGTTCGGCAGGAAGACCACGGCATGAATGTCGTCGCGATAGACCAGATCCCGGAACCAGTCGCGCAGCTCTGCATAGCTTTCAAAGGTCAGCGGGTTTTTCCGCTCCGGCCGGTTGAGCGAGACCCGCGCGATGCCGCCATCGACGGACAGATTGAAGTGTTTCGGGGCGTCGGTCATGGGCGGCCTGCCTTTTTCAGTGCTGTCTCCGGTTCGCCGGAAGATCCAAATTGTTCAAAAATCTCGTTGCAAGCTGCAATGGCAGTGCGGTCGAGACCGCCCATCAGCTCATCGATCCAACCTTCATGTTTGGCGGCCAGATCTGCGAAAACCGCGTGCCCTTCGGACGTCAGCTTGACCCGGTTGGCGCGTTTGTCGCCCGGAACCGCCATACGGACCGCATGACCGTCTTCGACCAGGCGCTCAACGATGCCGGTGACATTACCGTTGGAGACTTTCAAAAAGGCAGAAATCTCGCTCATCTTCAGCCCATCTGGATAGCGCGACAGGGCCGAAAGGACATCAAAACGCGGCAGCGTGGTGTCACATTCATCGCGCAAACGCCGGCGAAGTTCGGTTTCAATTCCAGATGTGGCCTTGAGCAAGCGAAGCCAGAGACGCAGCCGGGATTTGGAGATCGGCTCAAGGGACGTATCGTGCGCAACCATTAGATCTCGCCTCCCGAAAGACTGAGCGCATGTCCGTTAACGCTGGCCGCGCCGTCGGAGCACAGCCAAAGCGCGGTTTCGGCAACTTCCCGTGGCTGGACGAAGCGGTTCTGCGGATTGATCTTGCGCAGCGTTCCAGCCGCCGCCTCCCGGTCCATGCCGGTCTTTTCGCTGATGTTTTGAATGGAACGCTCCAGCATGGGCGTTTCGAGAAAGCCGGGGCAGATCGCGTTGACCGTGATCCCGGTACGCGCCAACTCGACAGACAGCGACCGGGTCAGACCGACAACGCCGTGTTTGGCGGCGCAATAGCCGGACACATAAGGGTAGCCCTTAAGGCCAGCCGTTGAGGCAATCGCGATCATTCGGCCCCAGCCAGCATCCTTCATATCGTCCAGCGCAGCCTGGAAGGAGAATGCAACGCCGGTCAGATTGACCGACAAATTGGCGTTGAAGGCTTCGGGCGACATCTTGGAAAACGGCGCGCTTTCCGTTGCACCCGCATTGGCAACAACCACCGAAATCGGGCCTTGCTGCTCACGGGCAGCCCCGAAGGCCAGTTTGATCGCGGCCGGGTCTGAGACATCACACACCTGGTACGGCAGTTTCTGCGCGGCGAGCTTTTCCGCATTCCGGCCCATGATGGTGACTTTGGCGCCAGCCGTCTCAAAGGCATGCGCGATTTCCGCGCCTGCCCCGGACCCGCCGCCCGTCACGATCACATGTTTGCCGGCAAGCGTCATACCTTGCCCACCGTCTCGGCGTTCTTGTCTGCAAGCCGCCACAATTGATCGCGGCCCGCGAGATACGGCAGCGGCCAGTCGGGTGCCGCACGATCGCCGATCTTCGCCCCTTCATGCAGCGTCCAGTAGGGATCGGTCAGATGCGGGCGGCCGACGGCCACCAGATCCGCGCGGCCTGCCATCAGTATCGAATTTGCGTGATCGGCCTCGAAGATATTGCCGACGGCCATGGTGGTCAGGCCCGCCTCATTCCGGATTCGGTCGGAGAATGGTGTCTGGAACATACGGCCATAGACAGGCTTGGCATCAACAGTCGTTTGACCGGCAGAAACATCGATCAGATCGGCCCCTGCGTCAGAGAACATGCGCCCGATCTGGATCGCCTCATCCGGCGTGACACCGTCTTCGCCAACCCAGTCGTTCGCGGAGATGCGGACCGACATCGGTTTTTCTTCCGGCCAGACAGCCCGCATGGCTTTCAGGACTTCCAGCGGGTAGCGCATCCGGTTTTCAAGGCTGCCGCCATAGTCATCGGTCCGGACATTCGAGACCGGCGAAATGAAGGACGACAACAAATAGCCGTGCGCAGCGTGCAACTCGATCATGTCGAAACCGGCGCGGTCCGCCATCTCAGCCGAAGCAACAAACTGATCGCGGATCTGGTCCATTTCCGCTCGGGTGATTTCGCGCGGGGCCGCATTGCGCGACGACCAGGGAATTGCGGAGGCCGAAACCAGATCCCAGTTGCCGTCTTCAAGCGGCAAATCCATGCCCTCCCAGCCGAGGTTGGTCGAGCCCTTGCGGCCGGAATGCCCGATCTGGCAGGCGATCTTTGCGTCCGTGTTCTCGTGCACAAAGTCTGTCAGACGGAGCCAGGCGGTTTCATGCTCCGGCGCGTACAAGCCCGGGCACCCCGGTGTGATGCGGCCTTCCGGGCTCACACAGGTCATCTCGACATAGACGAGCCCGGCCCCGCCCTTGGCCCGTTCGCCGTAGTGGATCAGATGCCAATCGGTCGGACAGCCATCCACGGCCTTGTACTGCGCCATTGGCGAGACGACGATCCGGCTTTTGAGCTCCATGCCGCGCAATTTGAATGGCGCAAACATCGGCGCCCTTGGCGGCGTGTTTTTATTGTCCGCGACCGGCAGACCAGCGTCCTTGCGGGCCTCACCCATGAACCAGCTTTCAGCACTTGCCAGCCATTTCGGATCCCGCTCGCGCAGGTTCTCATGGCTGATCCGCTGGGACCGGGTAAGCAGCGAATAGTTCAGCTGGACGGGATCAAGGTGGAGATAGCGCTCGACGTTCTCGAACCACTCCAGCGAGTTGCGCGCAGCGGACTGCAGGCGCAAGACTTCGAGGCGGCGCTGATCCTCATAAATCGCAGAGGCTGAGGCAAGGTCCGGTTCGCTGTGCAGCAGATCCGCCAGCGAAATAGCAGATTCCAGAGCCAGTTTGGACCCGGACCCGATGGAAAAATGCGCCGTTGCAGCCGCGTCGCCCATCAAGACGACGTTCTCGTGGGACCATTTCTCACAAAGTACTCGTGGAAACTGGATCCAGGCGGAACCACGGATGTGCTTGGCATTGGTCATCAGGCTGTGACCGCCGAGATGATCCTTGAAGATCTCCTCGCAGGTCTTGATGCTTTCCTGCTGGCTCATGTCAGCGAAACCAAAGGCTTCGAAGGTTTCCGGCATGCATTCAACAATGAACGTCGCCGTGTCATCGTCAAACTGATAGGCGTGCGCCCAAACCCAGCCGTGTTCGGTCTTTTCAAAGATAAAGGTGAACGCGTCGGAGAAGGTCTGATGCGTGCCGAGCCAGACAAAGTGGCATTTGCGCACATCGATGTCCGGCTTGAATGTTTCGGCGTAAAGCGTCCGGGTCTTCGAGTTCAGGCCATCGGCTGCAACGACGAGATCGTAATCCTTGCGGTAGTCTTCGGCGCTTCCGACTTCCGTCTCGAATTTCAATTCGACGCCGAGTTCACGGGCGCGTTCCTGCAGCAAAAGCAAAAGCTTCTTGCGGCCGATGCCGCAAAACCCGTGGCCGCTGGACAGCTGTTTTTCTTGGCCGACCAGCAGGGCGATGTCATCCCAATAGGCGAAGTTCGCGCGGATTGTTTCCGCGCTGACCGGATCGTTGGCAGCCAGATTGTCGAGGGTTTCGTCGGACAGAACCACGCCCCAGCCGAAGGTGTCGTCTGCCTTGTTGCGCTCGATCACGGTGATCTCGTGAGAGCTGTCCCGCAGCTTCATCGAAATGGCGAAGTAAAGACCGGCCGGCCCGCCTCCAAGACACACGATGCGCACGTTTATTCTCCCCGGATCTGATCTTAGCCAAAACGTCTGGGGCTGATCCTGCGCTCGATTTTCAGATATTTCAAGTATGAAATTTTATATTTGAAATATCTTGCAGCGCAGCATGCGCTGATTAAGGAATTGCGGTGGGTTTTGGAGATTAGGAAAAAAGCTCTGCGAACGAGCGGATCCCGAACCACCGCTGCGCCCGGGATGACACCACAGAAAAAATCAGATCAAGCCGTCCCCTCAAATACACCGCCCACCATCAACTTCCATCGCGACACCCGTGATCATCGATGCTTCGTCCGAGCAGAGATAGCAGGCCGCGTTGCCGAGATCTTCGGGTGTCGAAAACCGGCCAATCGGAATGGTGGAGAGGAATTTTGCCCGCATTTCCGGGGTATCTTCGCCCATGAAGCTTTTCAGGAGCGGGGTTTCGCCGGCAACCGGGCAGAGCGCGTTGACGCGCACGCCTTTGGGCGCCAATTCGACCGCCATTGTCTTGGTCGCGGTGATCATCCAGCCCTTGGAGGCATTGTACCAGTTGAGGTTCGGGCGCGGGCTGAGACCTGCGGTGGAGGCAACATTCAGGATCGCGCCGGATCCGCGGTTGATCATTCCAGGAACGAAGTGCTTCGCCATCAGGTAAACAGACTTGCAATTGACCGCCATCACGCGGTCGAATTCGTCCTCGGTGACGTCCTGCATCGGCTTCGGCAGATGGGTGATCCCGGCATTGTTGACCAGAATGTCGACACCGCCGAGTTTTGAGGCCGCAGTTTGTGCAAGCTCCGAAACGCTGTCGTTGCTGGCCACATCTGCTTCTGTGGCGAAGCCACCAACCTCAGATGCAACCTGTTCCGCCAACTCGAGATTCAGATCCGCAATCAATACCTTGGCACCTTCTGCTGTGAACTTGCGCACGATGCCGGCCCCAAAACCGGATGCCCCGCCGGTGACAATCGCTGTTTTGCCTTGCAATCTCATGGGTTTAACTCCCTTAAATCATTTATCTTTTTGAGGATCAGCCGTGATAGGCGGCGACGGTTTTCAGCGTGGTGAAGCCATAAAGGGCTTCAAAGCCCTTTTCCCGGCCATGCCCGGATTTTCCCATGCCGCCGAAGGGCAGCTCCACACCGCCGCCGGCCCCATAATTGTTGATGAAGACCTGACCTGTCCGGATCTTTTTCGCAAGGCGCATCTGCCGGGCGCCGTCCCGGCTCCAGATGCTGGAGACAAGGCCGTAGTCCGTACCGTTGGCGATCGCGACCGCTTCGTCCTCATCATCAAAGGGGATGATCACCTGAACGGGGCCGAAAATCTCGTCGCGGGCCAGAACATGATCCGGTTTGACGCCGGCAAAGAGCGTTGGCGTTACATAGCTCCCGCCCTCTGGCGCATCCTTCAAAACGCCTTCCGCGGCCTTTTCCAGATCCGCGCCCCGGTCGATGAAGGTTGAGACAATGCCCTGCTGCTTTTTCGAGATCAGCGGCCCGACATCGAGATCGGAAAGCGCCGGCCCCACCTTGAGTGCGCCGTATCGTCCAGCCATGCGTTCCACGACCTGATCGTAGAGGCCACGCTGAACCAGAATGCGGGAGGAGGCCGAACAGGTCTGGCCCGCGTTCTGCATCCCGGCATTCACCAGGAACGGCAGGGCAGCGTCGAGGTCGGCATCATCAAACACGAGCTGCGGTGATTTTCCACCAAGCTCCAGGGTGACCGGAATGACGTTTTTGGCAGCTGCCGTTTGAATGTGCACCCCGGTCGCGACGGAGCCGGTAAAGCTGACATGATGAATGCCCGGATGAGACGAGAGTGCGGTGCCCGCCTCCGACCCGAGCCCCGGCACGACGTTCAACACCCCATCGGGCAGACCCGCCGCCTTGGCAAGATCTGCAAAGGCAAGGGCCGTCAAACAGGCGTCTTCCGCAGGCTTCAAGACACAAGCGTTGCCGGTCGCAAGGGCAGCGCCAACCGATCGGCCGATTATCTGCATCGGATAGTTCCACGGAACGATATGACCGGTGACACCGTGCGGTTCGCGCAAGGTGTAAACCGTGTAGCCGTCGAGATAGGGAATGGTCTCGCCGTGGAGCTTGTCTGCGGCCCCACCATAGAATTCCAGATACCGGGCAAGGGCGATGGCGTCAGCGCGGGCCTGTTTGAGCGGCTTGCCGACATCAATTGCCTCGATCCGGGCAAGTTCTTCGACCTTCTCCAAGACCAGTTCGCGGAGTTTGAAGAGGATTCGCCCGCGCTCGACTGCTGTCGTTTTCCCCCAGGCGCCGTGGCGGGCGGCTTCCGCAGCTGCAACGGCAGCATCGATATCTTTCGAAGTGCCCCGTGCAATGGCCCCGATTTCTTCCCCTGTTGAGGGGTTATATAGCGGCAGCGTGCCGCCGCCTGAAGGCGCGGTCCATTCACCGTTGATCAGGCATTTGGCCGGATCAAACCAGAGATCCAACTCGTTGCGCATCGTTCCTCCTCAGGCCGCGGTGATATCGGCCGGCAGAACCGGCGCGGCGGCGACCAATTGTTTCGTGTATTCGTGTTTGGGCGCATCGAAGACGTTTCCTGTGGGACCTTCCTCAACGATTTCGCCTGACTTCATGACCAGCACCCGGTCAGTGATTGAGCGCACAACGGACAGGTCGTGGCTGATAAAAAGATATGTGAGATCAAGCCGGTCACTCAAATCCGCCAGCAGATCCAGAACCTGCGCGCGGACGGAGACGTCGAGAGCAGACACCGCCTCATCCAGAATGATCAGATCCGGCTTGATGATGAGCGCCCGGGCAATGGCGATCCGCTGCCGCTGGCCGCCACTGAACTCGTGGATATATTTGTGCCGGTCCTCGGCGGTCAGGCCGACGCTCTCCAGTGCCTCGGCAATTTTTTGATCCCGCTCCGCGCCCTTCGGTGGGTTGTCCAACAAATGAAATGGCTCGGTGATCAGACGTTCAACCTTCCATCGCGGGTTGAAGCTGCCGTAAGGGTCCTGAAACACCACTTGCATCCTGCGGCGGACCGCAAGGTTGGCGTGGTGATGGGTGAAAACCGGTTGGCCGTCGAACAGGATCTCGCCGCTCTGAACTTCTTCAAGACCCAAAATGGCCCGGGTCAACGTGGATTTGCCGCAGCCAGATTCGCCCACAAGACCAAGGCTCTCGCCCTTCTTGATTTCAAAGCTGACAGTGTTCACCGCGCGGAAGTGGACGGTCTTGCCCCACCAGCCATGGGTGTGTGTGACATAGTCCCGGACAACCTTCTGGACTTTTAGAAGCGGCGTCTCCTGTACAAGCCCCTCCCGGTCCGGCACATGACTTGAGGCGGCAAGCAAAGCCTTGGAATAGGGGTGCTGCATGGTGCGGAAGACCGTGTCTGCAGGACCTACTTCGACCACTTCACCGTTCTTCATGATCACCAGATCATCGGCAAGGTCTGCAACGACCGCCAGGTCATGGCTGATCAGCATCAACCCCATATTGTCTTCCGACACCAGCTTTTTCAAAAGTTCCAGAATTTGAGCTTGGGTGGTGACGTCCAGTGCGGTCGTTGGTTCATCCGCGATCAAGAGCTTTGGCCGCAAGGCAATCGCCATCGCGATCACCACCCGCTGTCTTTGGCCTCCGGAGAGTTCATGCGGATAGCGGCTCAAAGGAAACTTGTCTTGCGGCAGCTCTGCCCGGCGCAGCGCTTCGGCGGCCCGGGCCATCGCCTCGGATTTCGTGACGTTTTCATGCACCAAAATGGTTTCAGCCACCTGTGCCCCGATGGTTTGCAACGGGTTGAGCGCAGTCATGGGCTCCTGAAACACCATACCGACATCCCGTCCACGGATACGGCAGAGTTCCGGCTCTTTGAGGGTCAGAACATCTTGTCCGGCGAGCGAAATCTTGCCGGAGCAGGAGGTACCATTTGGCAAGAGCTGCATGACGCTGAAGGCCGACATGGACTTGCCGGAGCCGCTTTCCCCAATCACGCCCAGGATCCGGCCCGGCGCAACCTGCATGGAAACATCTTTGAGAACCGGGATCCCGTGGATGGACAAGGAGAGGTTTTGGATGTCCAGAAGGCTCATACGCGCGCCCTCCGCAGTTTCGGATCGAGAAGATCCCGAAGGCCATCGCCCATGAGGTTGAGACCGAGCACGGTCAAAAGGATCGCAAGGCCTGGAAACAGCGCCAGATGCGGGGCCAGGGAGATCATCGTCTGGCTGTCGGCGAGCATTCGCCCCCAGCTCGCCGTTGGCGGCTGAGCGCCGAGACCAACATAGCTCAGGCCCGCTTCGGCCAGAATGCCGAGGGAAAACTGGATGGTGCCTTGCACGATCAACAAATTCGCAACGTTCGGGAGAATGTGTTCGATTGATATTCGGGCCGGTCCCTTGCCTGCGACCCTTGCCGCCAGAATGTAGTCCCGGTTCCACAAGGACAGCGCCGTGCCACGCGTCAGGCGGGCAAAGACCGGAATGTTGAAGATGCCGATGGCAATGATGGCGTTCAGCGCGGATGCCCCGAAAACCGCTGTGATCATCACTGCGATCAAAAGGCTCGGGAAGGCAAACACCAGATCGTTTGCGCGCATGATTACCTCATCCAACCAGCCGCCTTTGCGCGCGGCGGCGGCCAGACCAAGAGGCACCCCTACGGACATGCCGATACCAACCGCGACCAGCGCGACGGCAATGGACGTGCGGGCACCGACCATGATCATGCTCAAGATGTCCCGGCCAAACTGATCCGTGCCCAGCCAATGCTCCCAACTTGGCAGTTTCATCCGGTTGGCGATGTTCAAGACGGTCGTGTCATACGGCACCCAGACAAGGCTGAACAGCGCAGCAGCAACGAACACAAGCGACAAAAACAGGCCCGGCAATAGGGTGCGGCTGTGAAACAGGACACTCATCAGCGGCGCCTCCGCAGGCGTGGATCGACCCAGGCATAGGCCATGTCGACCGCGAAATTGACGACAATCACTGCGAACACCAGAAGCATCACTACGCTTTCAACGACAATGAGATCCCGGGCGCTGATCGACTGAAACACCAGACGGCCGAGACCGGGTAAAAAGAAGACATTTTCAATGATGATCGCCCCTGCCAGCAGGAAGGAGAATTGCAGGCCGAGAATGGTGAGCACCGGGATCAAGGCATTGCGCACGGCATGCCGCCAGAGCGCCTGCCCCTTGGTCAAACCCTTTGCCCGTGCTGTCCGGATGAAATCCTCACCAAGCGTGTCCAACAAACTGGAGCGCATTACGCGCGTCAGGATGCTGGCCTGCGGCAACGCAAGCGCGATCGCCGGGAGGGTCAAGGCCTTCGTGCCTGCGAAAAACCCGGCATCCCACCCTGGAAACCCGCCAGCAGAAAACCAGCGCAGATTGATGGCGAAAACGAGCACCATCAGCATCGCAAACCAGAAGTTCGGGATTGCCACGCCAAGCTGGGTGACGCCCATGACAGACGCATCAGCTGCCGAGCCCCTGCGGGAAGCCGCCCAAATACCAGCCGGAAAGGCAATCAGCGTGCTGAGCGTCAGGGCATAAAGCGCCAGCGGCAGCGAGACCCACAGCCGGTCACCGATCATCCCCGACACAGGCGTCCGGTAGGTATAGGAAACACCGAAGTCTCCAACCAATAGCCCGCCGGCCCAAGACAGGTACCGTTGAAAGATGGAGCCGGTCAGTCCCAGTTCTTCGCGGAGCGCCTGGAGCGTGTCTTCCTGCGCATTGAGGCCGAGCATGTAAGCTGCCGGATCACCAGGCACGACTTCAAGCGCCAGAAAGATCACGATCGAGGCGGCGACCAGGCTCAAGCTCAAAGACAACAGACGTTTTAGAATATAATGGAGCATGGACTTTCTGTTCGGCAACCGGCAAAGGCCGCCCTTGCCATGGCATTAACTTCGGCTTGGAGCGCCGAAACTGCGCAATGTCATATGATTTCAATCTCTTCGCAAAACCAAGAGATTAAAGGCTCACCTTGAGGAGGCGTAGCAGCGGGTTTCACTATGCCAAGCCCCCTCAAGGTGATGCTTAACCCCGCGTTCCGGTGGGTTGAAACGCTTGAGGAGTTAAGTTTAGGCGGGATCACTCCTCCCAATAGACAGCCGTCATGTCCGCCGCAGGGGTTGGCTGGTTAACCCAGAGGCCCTTGATCTTCGCATTTGCCACCGTCGGGAAGGCAAGCTGGAACAGATAACCGTTCACATAATCCTTGGAGAGCATTTCCTGAGCCTGCTTCAAAAGCTCGGACCGCTTCTCCGGATCGTTTTCAGCGGTGAGGTTTTCAAAGAGCTTCTGAAACTCAGGATTGTCGTACTGGAAGTAATAATCCGGGCGGGCATAGATGCCTATATCCATCGGTTCCACGTGACTGACGATTGTCAGACCGTAGTCCTTGCCACGGAACACTTGTTCCAGCCACTGCGCCCATTCCAGATTGGAGATCTCGGTTTCAATGCCGACAGCGCGCAGCTGCGCGGCAATGATTTCCCCTCCCCGGCGGGCATAGGAGGGCGGCGGCAGTTTCAGGGTCGTCGTAAATCCGTCCGGGTAGCCCGCTTCCGCCAGCAGCTTCTTGGAGAGTTCCGGGTCGTAGGCGCTGTTGGCGGTCAGATCGACATAGTCCGGATTGTGCGGGGCAAAGTGTGTGCCGATTGGCGTGCCATAGCCGAACATGGCTCCATCAATAATTGCCTGACGGTCGATGGCATGCGCGATAGCCTGGCGCACCTTAACGTCATCAAGCGGCGGCAGCTTGTTGTTGGTCGAAAGGATTGTCTCGCCTTCGGTCGATCCAACCAACACCTGAAACCGCGGATCAGCCTCAAATTGCGGGAGGTTTTCTGGTGCAGGAAACCCAACAAAGGCATTGACGTCTTCCGCCATCACAGCGGCGAAGGCTGCGGTCGGATCGGAAATGAACTTGAAGGTTACATTGTCCAGTTTGGCTGGGGTGCCCCAATAGTCAGCGTTTTTCTCAAGATCGATCCGATCCCCCTGAACCCAATTCGAGAACCTGAATGCGCCCGTGCCGATCGGGTTGGTTTTGATGTTCTCAATCGACTCCGGCGCAACGATCACCGCATCGCCCCAAGCCAAATTGAACAACAGACTGCCATTTGGCGCTGAGAGCGTGACCGCCACGGTCTGCGGGTCGACAACTTCAACGGACTCAATGCCGGTGAACAACGCTTTTTGCGCATTCTGACTGTCATCAGATCGCGCGCGGTCCAGACTGAATTTCACGTCTTCGGCCGTCATATCGGTGCCATCGTGGAACTTGACGCCGGACTGCAGTTTGAAAGTGTAGGTCTTGCCGTCTTCGGAAATCTCCCAGCTCTCTGCGAGGCCGGGCAAAATGGATCCGTCCGGTCCGAAGCGGGTCAGTCCTTCAAAGACATTTGAATAAAGGACCGAATCAATAGCGCCGGCAGCCGCACTGGTCGGGTCCAGGTGCGGTGGTTCCAGCTGCATGGCCACCGTGATATCGCTCTTTGCATGGGCCAACCCCATGCTGGCAGACAATGCCAAGGCACTGATCAGGCCTGTTCCGACTTTTCCCAAACGCATAGCTACTCCCCTTTTACTGTTCCGCTTACCGCGACTTTACCAGCAGCTCGACCAACGAACGCGCGACCGCCTTCACTGAAACAAGCGTATCAACTACTCCGGCACCGTCGTCCGGCTTTAGCGCCACACCCAGAGCGCCAGGTCCATAGCCTACACAATTTTTGAGTTTGCCGGTCCGGTCAACAAGCTTTTGATCCTACATGCCGCCTCTGATGAGGTGGCTGACCCGTTTGCCCACGGTCATAGGGATCGCGCACTCCAATGCATCCGCCCACTGTTGCCTGCTTTCGGTCATGCCCGGGACAATTCGGTGAAAATCGCACACATTGTAGCAAGCTCATTGTTGGCAACTCATCGATAAACTATGCTACGAACTACCTACGGTTCCTACACCGTACAATCACGGTGACTTATGCTTGAGCTCGACCAAATAGCCTACGACCATGCCCCGATGGGTCTTGTTCTGACCGAACATCGGGTTATCCGTACCTGCAACGACACATTTGCGCAGATGTTCGGATATGAGAAGGAAGATCTGATAGGCCAGAGCTTTCGACTGCTCTACGGAACGGATCACGAGTTTCATCAGGTCCGAGACATCGGACTGGGACCCTTGCGACAATCCTTACCGTATTCGGATGAGCGGCTGATGCGGTGCGCCGACGGAAACCGGATCTGGTGCCGGTTCCGCGCACGGACGCTGACACCTGAAGATCCGTTGGCGCGGACCGTTCTGAGTTTTGCCTTGATAGAAACAAAGGACAGCGGCCCACAGCTCACCAAACGGGAGCGGGAAGTTGTCCTGTTGTTGTCTCAGGGCAAGACGAGCAAGGAAATCGCCCGCGACCTTGGCCTTTCGCCACGCACTGTCGAAGATGTACGCGCCCGGCTTTTGAAGAAATTCGAAGTCAAGAACGTTGCTGTTCTGCTCGCCCGTTTGGCGGGCCTGTCTGGGCTCTCAGGGCCTGGCTCTCCAATGAGCTAGAGGCGCTCGGCCTTCTCCGCTTCATAGAGCGAAAGGACGTCCGTCCGGCGGCAGAGTTCAGTGCCGGAGGTCAAGGCCGTTGCAGCGCCAGCCGCCACCCCCAGCCGGAAGGCCTCCTCCATCGGGTGTTCTTCCGTCAGCGACCAGACCAGCGCGCCAACAAAACTGTCGCCTGCACCAACGGCTGACTTTGCCGCAACATGCCGGGCAGGCACCCGCAAGACGGTGTCCTTGTTAACCAGAAGCGCGCCCTTTGTGCCCAGCGTGACTGTGACGTTTTCTGCAGCGCCTTTATCGACCATTTCCTTCGCGAAATTCCGCACGCCGTCTTCGTCAAGCGGCCGGCCTGCAAGCTTTTGAAGTTCGCCCAAACTTGGTTTGAACAAAAAGACGTTTCCATGATCCAGCGCCGCCTTCAAGGCAGGCCCGGACGTGTCGATCACAAACCGCCCCCCGCGCTGAACTACTGGATTAATCATCTTCGCATATGTGTCTTCCGGGACACCGCGCGGCAAGGATCCGCTGGCCACCACATAGTCCGCATCGGTTTCACCAAGGAGATCAATGATCGGCTGGAGCTCGCTGCTGGCCACCTCCGGTCCTTCCGGTACAAACCGGTATTCAATCCCCGAGGTTTCCTCGTGCACCGCAAACGCCATCCGGACCGGATTCGAAATAGGAAACCGGCGCAGGGCAATTCCAGTTTCGGCCAGAAAAGCATCCAGTAGAATTCCCGTTGCGCCGCCCGACAGATATGTCAGTTCCGGATCTCCGCCGAGTTCGGAAATCACCCGCGCAACGTTGACACCGCCACCGCCCGGGTCCTGCCGCTGATTGGTGGTTCGCGTCTTGTGCATGGACTGCACCCGCTCTGCATCACAGGAAACATCGATGGTGGGATTGAGCGCGATGCAAAGAACTTTGGTCATGGGATCCGTTTCGCTAGTGTCCCACTTGTTTTGCAAAAGTCTGGGGTCGTTCTCAAGTCCGGTGAACTGCGCAAGAGAAAACCCCTCTCCAATAGGGGAGAGGGGTTCGGGACTTTCGACTTCAACTGTTGATTCCCCGGCTGCGCGCCAGGGTTCAGCTTCGGTGGGGTCCCGTCTCGCGACCGGGATAGCACACACCGAAGGACTGAAAGCCAGTTATCACCCAGCCGCAGCCACAGCCCGTTTTGCCATGACCGTGACCAGATTGGCGCGGTAAGCAGCCGAACCATGCAGATCCGACAAGAGATCATCCGCATTCGGCGCAATACCGGAGACCGCGTCCGCCGACCAGTTGCTGCCAAGAGCGGCTTCCATGTCGTTCATACGGAAAACGCCATCTTGCCCTGCTCCGGTGACAGCAACCTTGACGGCCCCATCTGAGCCCTGAGCAACGAACACACCGGCCATGGCATAACGGGATGCCGGGTTCGGATATTTGGCATATGCGCTCTTCTGGGCGCCCGGGAACTTCACGGACTGAACCACTTCGTCTTCGTCCAGAGCGGTCTCGAACATCCCGGTGAAGAAGTCTTCTGCGGAAAGTTCCCGCTTGTTGGTGACAACAGTCGCGCCCAACGCCACAAGCGCCGACGGATAGTCTGCGGCCGGATCGTTGTTGGCGATGGAACCGCCGATCGTACCCATGTGACGAACCGCCGGGTCGCCAATGCCGCCTGCCAGAGACGCAAGGCCCGGCAGTTTGGATTTGACTATATCGTTGGACGCGACTTCCGCATGGGTGGTAGCCGCGCCGATGGCGACACCGTCGCCGTCAGCGCAGATGCCCTTCATTTCGGCGATCTGGGTCACATCCACAAGATCGGACGGCGCTGCGAGGCGCTGCTTCATGGTCGGCAGCAGGGTTTGGCCGCCGCCCAGGATCTTGCCGTCGTCAGCTTTTGCAAGCAGGTCGGCGGCTTCGGCAGCAGAACCGGCCCGGTGATAGTTTGTTTCATACATTTCAGGGTCTCCCCAAAAAACTTCTCAATTAGGCGGGCGGCGCGAACCGCCCGGAATGATGTTCGCCAACGGCCTTATTCGGCTGCCTGCTTCATGCCGGACTGCGCCAGCGCCCAGACCCGCTCCGGTGTTGCCGGCATGGTCAGGTCATTGGAGTCCAATGCATCCGTGATCGCATTGATCACAGCTGGTGGAGAGCCGATCGCCCCCGCCTCGCCACAGCCTTTCATGCCAAGCGGATTGCCCGGGCACTCCGTGACATGGGTGGAGAGCTGGTAGGACGGCACGTCGTCCGCGCGCGGCATGGTGTAGTCCATGTAGGATGCCGTCAGGAGCTGACCCCCTTCGTCATAGGCGGCATTTTCAAGGAGCGCTTGGCCAATGCCTTGCGTGATCCCGCCATGGACCTGCCCTTCCACAATCATCGGGTTGATGATCTTGCCGAAGTCATCCGCAGCCGTGAAGTTGACGATTTCCGTCTTTCCGGTTTCCGGATCGATCTCCACCTCGCAGACATATGTTCCTGCCGGGAAGGTGAAGTTGGTCGGGTCGTAGAATGCACCTTCCTTCAGGCCCGGTTCCATGCCTTCCGGCAGGTTGTGGGCGGTATAAGCCGCAAGCGCGACCTCAGTGAAGGTCAGCTTCTTGTCGGTGCCAGCCACTTTCAGCTCGCCACCCTCGATCTGGATGTCACCTTCGGCGGCTTCCATCAGGTGCGCTGCGATCTTCTTGGCCTTGGATTCGACCTTGTCGAGCGCCTTGACGATCGCGGACATGCCGACTGCACCGGAGCGGGACCCATAGGTGCCCATGCCGAACTGCACTTTGTCGGTGTCGCCGTGGACGATGGAAACCGAATCGGTGTCGAGGCCAAACCGTTCACTGATCAGCTGGGCAAAAGTGGTTTCGTGCCCCTGACCGTGGCTGTGCGAGCCAGTCAGAACCTCGATGGTGCCAACCGGATTGACGCGTACCTCTGCCGATTCCCAGAGACCGACACCAGCACCGAGTGACCCGACCGCTGCAGACGGCGCAATGCCGCAAGCTTCGATGTAGCAGCTGAGGCCAATGCCGCGCAGCTTGCCACGAGACGCGGCTTCCGCCTTGCGCGCGGCAAAACCGTCATAGTCTGCTGCCTTTAAGGCCGCATCCAGCGTCGCGTCATAGTCGCCGGCGTCGTAGCACATGATCACCGGAGTCTGATGCGGGAAGGCCCGGATGAAGTTCTTCCGGCGGAACTCGGCCGGAGACAGCCCGACCTCGCGTGCCGCTGTCTCCATCATGCGTTCAACCAGATAGGTTGCTTCCGGACGTCCGGCTCCGCGGTAGGCGTCAACCGGGGTCGTATTGGTGTAAACCGCTTTCACGTTGGCGTGGATGGCCGGGATATCGTACTGGCCGGACAGCAGCGTTGCGTAGAGATACGTCGGGACGGACGACGAGAACAGCGACATGTACGCGCCAATGTTCGCAACTGTTTTAACGCGGAAGCCAAGGATCTTGTTGTCGGCATCGAGCGCCAGTTCCGCCTCGGAGCGGTGATCACGGCCATGCGCATCGGTGAGGAACGCTTCGGTGCGATCCGAGACCCACTTGACCGGGCGCCCCACGCGCTTGGACGCCCACAGGCAGACCATTTCTTCCGGGTAGATATAGATCTTGGACCCGAATCCACCGCCGACATCCGGCGCGATCACCCGGAGTTTGTGTTCCGGCGCAACGGCATAAAACGCGGACAGCACCAAACGGGCTACATGCGGGTTCTGTGATGTGGTGTAGAGCGTGTAATGCTCTTCCGCATCATCATATCCGGCAAGTGCTGCGCGCGGCTCCATCGGGTTTGGCACCAGACGGTTGTTGTGGATCTCCATCTTGGTAACGTGAGCGGCCTTTTCAAAGGCTTGGTTTGTGGCAGCCTCGTCACCAATTTCCCAATCGAAAATCAGATTGCCTTCGGCTTCCGGGTGGAGCTGCGGTGCGCCGGGCTTCAATGCATCCAACGGATCGACGACGGCGTCCAGTTCCTCGTAATCGACAACCACCGCATCCGCAGCATCGCGGGCCTGGGCCTGCGTGTCGGCAATCACAACGGCAACGGCCTGACCGACATGACGGACGATTTCCGGCTCAAGCGCGCGCCAGCCGCCCATTTTCATCGGTGTGCCGTCCTTGGAATGGATCATCCAACCGCAGATCAGGTTGCCAATCCCGTCGCCAACCAGCTGATCGCCGGTTAGAACGGCATCAACACCCGGCATCGCCAAAGCAGCCTCGGCATCAATACCCGTTACTTTCGCATGAGCATGCGGTGACCGCACAAAGGCGGCATAGCCCATGCCCGGCATGGTCATGTCATCGGTGTACTTGCCCTTGCCGGTGATAAAACGCTTATCTTCTTTGCGCAGGGCGCGGGCGCCAATCCCTTCTACTGCCATCACTCTCTCCCTAAAACTGTGTGGCTTTGGCCTCTACCATCTGTGCTGCACCGTTCCTCCCGGCAACACATGGACAGTCAGGCCGTGTATCCGTCCCATGCACCGCAGTGCATGCGAGATTGCTGCGAGTAACTAGTGTTACTCGGCGGCCTGGGCCATTCCGGCCATTTGGTCAGAAGCGGATTTGATCGCCTTGACGATGTTCTGATAACCGGTGCAGCGGCAGATGTTGCCTTCCAGCTCGTGGCGGATGGTTTTTTCATCCAGATTGCCAGCACCATGGCGGTTGATCATGTCGATCGCGCTCATGATCATCCCAGGCGTACAGAAGCCGCATTGCAAACCGTGATGCTCGCGGAAAGCTGCCTGGACCGGATGCAGATTGTCCGCACTGCCGACGCCTTCCAGGGTCACAACCTCGGCACCATCGGTCTGAGCTGCCAGCATGGTACAGGATTTAACGGCCTTGCCGTTCACATGCACCACACAGGCTCCGCACTGCGAGGTATCGCAGCCCACATGAGTTCCGGTCAAACCGCGCACATCCCGGATGAACCCGACCAGAAGCGTGCGGTCCTCCACATCTGCCGAAACGGACTTGCCGTTCAGCACCATCGACACTTTTGCCATGAATTCTTCTCCCTCAGATACTTCCAGATCGGAACACCCGCGTCCAAAGGGTCTTCTGATCCAATTTCCTCCGGCTTAGCGCCGGTTGTTCGGCTTGTCCGGTCCCGCTCCAATGTTCAGTCCCAGATCCTCCATCCAGAGACTTTCCAAAACACCGGACCAAACGTCAACTGCCGCCAAAAAGGCGGCAGTCAAATTCAGCTGGCCAATGCCAACACAACGATGAGGCCTGCCAAGGCAATCAACCCCCAAACCATAGGGCCGCCAAACGCACCGCGACCCGCTGCCGCTTCAATGTTTTCTTCCGCCTTGTGCAGCTGGTCTTCGACAGCGTGTTCAGCTTCTTCCAGCGCATGAACGACCCCGGAAGGGGTGTCTTCAACGGCAAGCCGCTTGGCTTCTTCTGCAACGCCGGGGTCCAATTCCTCCGCGTTTCCAGCAGACGCCTCTGCAACCGTTTCGGTGGTTTCTTCTGCCACGGGCGCAGGACCGGCAACGGCTTCAGAGAACTTTGCGAAAAAGTCTTCCGCCATTTTCTTCGCAGTGGAATCGATCAGCCGGCTGCCAAGCTGCGCCAGCTTTCCGCCAACTTGCGCCTTTGCGGTGTACTCCAGCAACGTGCCGCCTTCGACTTCGGTCAGCTTCACGTCTGCGGAGCCTTTCGCAAATCCGGCCACGCCGCCCTTGCCTTCACCGACGATCGTATAACTCTCCGGAGCATTAATGTTCTCAAGGGTGACCGCACCTTTGAACTTGGCCTTTACCGGACCAATCTTTGAGGTCACGGCTGCCGTCATTTCGGTGTCGGATGTCTTTTCGAGGGATTCACAACCGGGAATGCTGGCCTTCAAAATCTCCGCATCATTCAGTGCGGCCCAGACAGCATCCCGCGATGCTGCAATCACCTGACTGCCCGATATGTCCATTGTGGTCCTCCAAAGCCGATTTTTTTCCAAAATCGTTGGTTCATAGAAAAGAACAGAGTGCTGTCCCTGTACACTGTACTTTAGGTCACGCCCTCCAAATCCGATACCGCGACCAGAGCAGGAACTAGGCTCGCTTTACAAGTCTTCGTTTCAACAGCTACAAATTTATAGTGGTGACGGCAATCCCGGAGACAAGAGGCCGCTGTCATCCGGGAGGATACTTTGGACGCGAATGCCTGGACGCAATTCGGCTGCGGGGTCGTAGCTTTGACCGCTCGCCAGCCAGACGATGCTCGATTTTGGGCAGATCTGGAAGCCGCCGCTCAATCTTCGGCGTATTCCCTTGGACTGATCTTTTATTCCCAGGACAGTTTTCCGGCAGACCTGTTACGGTCGAAAATGGCTGAGTACGCTGTCGGTTTGCCCTATGCAGCGTGTTCAACAGCCGACGAAATTGGCGGTGTGGATGAGGGCGCCGGCCGGTGTCTGGCCATCTTGTTTCCGAAAGATCAGTTTGCGATCACGCCATTCAGGATCGACGGGATCCGGTCCATCGGTTTTGACCGCATCGTTGCCCAGGTGAAACGGGAACGGCAGGCCTTTGAACACGACCCGGCACCATTTCCAGGCACGGAAGACAATGGCGACACCTTTGCCCTTTGCCTGATCGACGGTCTTTCCGTTGTGGAGGAGATGGTCACAGCTGCCCTTCACTGGGCTTTGGAGGACATCCCTCTGCTTGGCGGCTCCGCTGGCGACAGCATGCATTTTTCAAAGACATCCCTGATCCTCAACGGGGCAGCAGGGGATGATTGCGCCATCGTCCTTTTGTGCCGCAGCCGCATCCCTTTCAAGATCTTCAAGACTGACAACTTCATTCCAACCGACCGAAAGCTGGTAGTCACCCGCTCTGACCCGGCCCGCAGGATTATCTACGAATTCAACGCCGCTGAAGCTGCGTCCGAGTATGCCCTCGCTGTGGGGCTTGATCCTTCGTCGCTGTCTCCGCTGAGTTTTGCGTCCCATCCGCTCGTGGTTCGTGTGGGCGGTGAGTATTACTGCCGCTCGGTGCAGAAGGTAAACCCGGACGGGTCGCTCTCCTTTTTCTGTGCAATCGACGACGGGATTGTCCTGACCGTTGCCGAGCCCACGGGCATGAGCCGGTCAACGCGGGAAGCATTCGAGAGTGTCGATGCGGAAATCGGCGGCATCGATTTTGTGCTCGGGTTCGACTGCGCCCTTCGCCGGATAGACGCGCAAAACCGGCAGGCGACGCAGCGCATCAATGCGATCTACGACGCTTACAATGTGCTCGGCTTCAACACATACGGTGAGCAGTATCTGTCGATGCATCTCAATCATACGTTCACCGGAATTGCCTTTGCGAAACCCCCAGCCGAACCGGAAACACCATCATGAGCCTTTATGATATCGATGACCCGGTCCGGCTGAAAAAGATAAATGCAGCGCTGGTCAATCGCGTTGAGCAGGCGGTTGATCAACAGCGCAACGCGTTTTCGCTGTTTGAAACAGCCATTTCTCTTGAGGGTCAGATCCGGAAGCGAACCGATGAGCTGACATCCGCCTTGCGCCGCGTGGAAGAAATCAATGTCGAACTCGCCCGCCAGAAAGACATCTCCGAGCGGGCCAACCGGTCGAAGACACAGTTTCTCGCGGCTGCCAGTCACGACATTCTGCAACCGCTCAATGCAGCCCAGTTGACGATCTCGTCGCTTTACGACCTCCAGCAATCGGACAAGGCAATAGCCATGGTTGCGCAGGTCGAAAGGTCTCTCGACACGATGAATGAGCTCTTGCGCACGCTGCTTGATATTTCGCGTCTGGATGCCGGCGTGACGATGCCGCGATTCACTTCCGTGCCGATCCCCCCAATTCTGGACAGTCTCCTGTCCGATCTTCGGCCCATGGCCGAGAAAAAGGGGCTGCGGCTGCGGGTGGCCGTGACAAATGACTGCGTCTACACCGACCGGCTGATGCTGCGGCGCGCCCTTCAGAACCTGATCTCCAATGCCATTCATTATACGGACAAAGGCGGTGTCTTGATCGGCACCCGGCGGCAAGGGGATCGGATCTCGATTGAAGTGATCGATACTGGGCGCGGTATTCCGGAAGACCAGCAGGAAAAGATCTTTGAGGAGTTTCACCGCGGACCACTATCAGAGGGAGCAGCAGATCAAGGAACCGGTCTTGGCTTGGGCCTTGCCATCGTCAATCGTCTTGTGACCGCGCTCAATCATGAGGTCTCTGTTCAATCATCTCTCGGAAAAGGCAGCGTCTTCCGCATCAGTGCGCTCAGGGCCTCAACCCCCCCGGCTTTGCAAACTGCAGAAGCCCAGCCGTCGGCTCCACCCGCAGCCAAGGGCAACCTTTCCGGCCGCAAGATATTGGTTCTGGAAAATGATCCGGCCGTTATTGAAGCAATGGAGGGGCTGCTTGCGAACTGGGGCTGCGAATTCAAGGTTGGGCGGTCCACACGGGACGCGCTGGAAGCATTGGAGAGCTTAACCTGGATCCCGGACCTGATCATCGCCGATCACCATCTGGATCATGGCAATCTCGGAACTGAAACACTGGCCCAGCTTTTCACCATCCTGCCAACCAAAGTGCCGGCAATCCTTGCGACAGCCGATGCCTCCGAGGTTGTTGTTGAAGAAGCCAAGCGGCTTGGTGTTGAACACATGCCGAAACCTGTGAAACCGGCACAATTGCGGGCCCTGGCAACGCATCTGATCAACGGCGGCGAATAGTCTCTATCCGCTATTGGACCGATTAGGCGGGCGCTGCCGCGGTTGACAGCTCGAACGGACTGGCGGTGCCCAGCGCCTCAAGGCGATTGACCTCAATGACAGCCTGCGTCCGGCTGGAAACACTCAATTTACGCAAGATTTCAGACACATGTGCCTTGACCGTGGTTTCGCCAACCGACAGCTCATAGGCAATCTGCTTGTTGAGAAGGCCATTGCAGATCATTTGCAACACACGGATCTGCTGAGGCGTCAAGCTGGACAGCCGTTCGATCATCTTGCGGGTATCATCGTCAATCGGGTCTTCCGCACCATCAGCGTAGGTTTCCGGCACATAAACTGCCCCGTTCATAACCTGTTGAATGGCATCGGCCAGCGTCGTCTTCTTCGAGGATTTCGGAATGAAACCAGCCGCACCATAAGCCAGCACTTGCGCAATGATCGGCGGATCCTCAGCCCCTGAGACGACCACGACCGGAAGGCGCGGATAATGGGTTCTCAAATGCAGCAGTCCGTCCATTCCCTTGACGCCGGGCATCGATAGATCCAGGAGCGCCAGATCAAAGCCAGCGTCGTCCTGCAAGAGCTGGTTCGCCTCATCAAGTGAGGCTGCATCGAGCGTATCTGAGTTCGGGTAGGCAAGCTCAACGGCACTGTGCAACGCTTCGCGAAACAGCGGGTGATCATCGATGATCAGAAATTTGCTGGCGTTGCCGGTCTCCATGGACATTGCTGCGGACCTCCCTTCCGCGTCTTGATATCTGCCGCCTCATGGCCACTGTGCTTGTTATCCGGCCACGGTGCGAACAGACCACCAGTCTTTCGCGGTCCCTGTCCGAACTCAACTGTTCTTTAGATCAAGTACAAGAACCGTGACGAATGCGCTGGCCTATAGTTCCGAGACCTTGATCACCGTCGTACCGATTTTGGTGCCAGCTTCCACAAAGGCATGGGCTTCGGCAGTCTGGTCCAGTGAGAACGTACGGGCAACTGGATGCTGCAATTCGTTGTTGGTCAGCCAGCCGGTGATATCCACAACAGCAGCGGTTCGCGCGGCTTCGGGCAGGACATAGACCAGCACCATCCGCAAGGTCTGCCCGGCAAACATCATTGGGTAAAAAGGAAGTTTCGGTTCCGGGTCCGCCATGGAGCCATAGGCAGCAACCGTTCCGTTCTGCCCCAGCACATTTTGTGTGACGGAGAGATTGCCTCCGAACTCCACCTCGACGATCCGGTCCACACCCTTTCCATCCGTTGCGTCCAAAATGGCTGCAGCAACATCTTCGGTGCGATAGTTCAAAACGAAATCTGCGCCCATCTTCCGCGCGTGCTCAGCCTTTTCCTCAGAGCTGACGGTGGTGAACACCCTGACACCGCGCAGTTTGGCCATCTGGATGGCATAAGACCCCACAGTTCCGGCGCCGCCGGTCACCAAAATATCCTGGCCGTCGATCGGACCATCGGCAAAGAGGCAGCGGTGCGCGGTCATTGCAGGAATGCCGAGACAAGCGCCCGCCTCGAAACTTGCCTCCGGAGGCAGATAGACCGCCTGCTCTTCATGCAGGGCGACCAGCGTGGCGTTCGATCCATGTGGCCGTTTCCAAGCCGCATTCCAAAGCCAGACCCGCTCGCCGATACGCTCTTCATTCACACCTTCACCAACGGCCACGATCCGGCCGGCACCATCGCTGTGCGGAATGATGCGCTCAAAGGCCATCGGACCACGCGCACCCGCCCGGGATTTCACATCCGAAGGGTTAGGAGCCGAGGTTGCCACCTGCACCAGAACTTCGCCTGAAGCAGGTTTGGGATCATCCAGATCTCCAACAATAATCACTTCGGAGGCCGGTCCATTTTTTTCGTAGTACGCGGCTTTCATGTCTTTGTTCCTGCTCTTGGTTTTAGCGGGTGACCGGTTTGCGGGTCATTGAGCACCAATATGGTGTGCGAATAGGACCGAGCCCGAAAATAAAAGTGTTTTCCCGGCATTTTTTCTCGTTGCTCCACCCATCACCGGTCCTTCCTCGGAGGAGATCCGAACTCAAGCCGGTAGGCGCGGGTCATCGCACTGGCGTTTTGGTATCCGCAGCGCACGGCTATCTCCGCAATAGTCAGATCAGTCGACTGAACCAGACGGCGCGCTTCCCTGAGCCGGATTGATTTATAGACCGCCAACGGCGTCATTCCGAATTCAGATCGAAAGCGGGTTTCAAGTAACCGCTGATCAACCTTGAGCCTTCCTGCAACGGTGGGAATGGCAAGGGGACTTTCGATATTCCGCCGCATCAGGGCGGTTGCTTCACGCATGAGGGCATCACCGGAACGCACCGGCAACAAGTCCGGACGCTCACCGCTGCTGCCATGCATGAACAGCGCAGCCACCTCCAGCGCAAAGAGGGGGCTGTGGTCTTTCTTGATAATCTCCAGCATCAACTCGAATGTCGTAGACGCGCCGCCACAAGTGGCAATCCGGTCTTCCAGCACAAACCGGTCTTCAACGACATCCACCTCAGGAAAGGTTTCGGAAAAACCTGCAAACTCGTCCCAGTGAATAGTGACCCGAGCATCCTCCAGGACGCCGGCGGCCGCGAGCATCCATGCACCCGTGTCGAGACCTCCAATTAGCTTGAACCGCGCCCGTGCAGCCCGGAGGATCTGATGCAGCTTTGGCGTTGAAAATGCCTTGAAGCCGTAGCTCGGCATAACAAACAGGTAGTCGCCGCCCGGCGGCGCGTGCTGCCACTTGAGCGTTTCAACTGGCAGGCCGCTGGACGACGTCACCGTGCCGCCCTCAACGCTGACATGTTGCCACGAATAAAGCTCTTTGCGCGCGATGGCGTTGGCGGCCCGGAAGGGCTCGACGGCGTTCGCCAGGCAATGGTTCGAAAAGTTGTCGAACAGCAGCACACAGATTGACCGACCCTGCGGAATATTCTCATTTTCGGTTTTTCTCAAAACCTGCATGATTTCTTACCAAAATTGCACAGACGATCAGCTTGCTTTCTCTCACTCTCGATCCATCAAATCAAGAGAGGCGCCGGCGATGCATTTTGGCCTGACCGAAGAACAAGAAATGATCGTGTCCACCGTACGGTCTTTTGTTGAAAACGAAATCTACCCACACGAGGAGACGGTGGAGAAAACCGGTCAGGTGCCCCATGAGCTTGGGGAAGAACTCAAGCAAAAATGTATCGACCTCGGGTTTTATGCCTGCAATTTCCCGGAAAGCGTCGGCGGCGCGGGTCTTGGCCACCTCGATTTCACGCTGGTGGAGCGCGAGCTTGGCCGCGGGTCCATGGCGCTCAACCATTTCTTCGGCCGACCGCAGAACATCCTGATGGCCTGTGAAGGCGAGCAAAAGGAAAAATACCTGCTCCCGGCTGTGCGCGGCGAGAAAATGGACGCTTTGGCCATGACCGAACCGGACGCTGGGTCCGACGTGCGGGGCATGAAATGCCAGGCGGTCCGCGATGGCGGGGATTGGGTGATCAACGGCTCCAAGCATTTCATTTCCGGGGCCGAGCATGCCGATTTCTTTATCGTCTTCGTGGCCACCGGCGTGGACGAAACGCCAAAAGGACCGAAAAAACGGATCACCTGCTTTCTTGTAGACCGTGGCACGCCTGGTTTCGAAGTGCGCGACGGCTACAACTCCGTCAGCCACAAGGGCTACAAGAATTATATTCTGTACTTCGACCAATGCCGTTTGCCGGATGCGCAGGTGCTGGGTGAAGTCGACGGCGGCTTTGAAGTCATGAACGAATGGCTCTATGCTACGCGCCTGACTGTTGCGGCCATGAGCGTTGGTCGCGCACGCCGCTGTTTCGACTACGCGGTGAACTACGCTGCCGAGCGCAAGCAATTCGGCCAATCCATCGCCAAATTCCAGGGTATCAGCTTCCAGGTTGCCGACATGATCACGGAGATCGACGCGGCGGACTGGCTGACGCTTGCCGGGGCATGGCGTCTCGACCAAGGCCTGCCAGCCAATCGGGAAATCGCAAGCGCCAAGGTTTATGCGACCGAAATGCTGGCGCGCGTGACCGACACCACCTTGCAGATCTTCGGCGGCATGGGCCTGATGGATGATTTCCCGATCGAACGCTTCTGGCGCGATGCGCGTGTTGAGCGCATTTGGGACGGCACCAGCGAGATCCAGCGGCACATCATCAGCCGGGACATTTTCCGTCCGCTGGGAGCATAAGGATGCGGTCTTTGAACCGGCTGCTGAATCCGCGCTCGATTGCAGTCGTGGGCGGGGGCACTTGGTGCGAGAATGTCCTCAAGCAATGCCACGCCTTTGGCTACACCGGCCAATTGACGGCGGTTCATCAAAAACGCAGCGAGGTCGCAGGTTTTCCGGCGGTCTCGTCCCTTGACCAGTTGAATGAGGTGCCGGATGCGATCTTTGTCGGCGTCAACCGGCATGCGACCATCGAGGTGATCCGCGAGGCAGCGCGATTGGGAGCGGGGGGCGCGGTTTGTTTTGCCTCCGGCTTCCGGGAAGCAGCGGCAGAACTGGAAGATGGCGTTGGCCTCCAGGAAGAGCTGGTGGCCGCCGCCGGTGACATGCCGATCCTCGGGCCCAATTGCTACGGGTTCATCAACGCGCTGGAGACCGCGTCGCTCTGGCCGGATCAGCACGGCCTTGCCAAAGTTTCCAGCGGCGTTGCCATAATCTCCCAGAGTTCCAACATCGCTCTGAACCTCACCATGCAGGCGCGCGGCCTCCCGGTTGCCTACATCATGACCGTCGGCAATCAGGCACAGTCGGGATTGTCTCACATCGGCGAAGCTTTGCTTGACGATGACCGTGTCACGGCGATTGGCCTTCATATTGAGGGGATCGATGATCTCCCATCCTTTGAAGCCTTCGCGAGAAAGGCCTGGGCCTGCGGAAAACCGGTCGTGGCGCTGAAGACCGGCCGTTCCGATCAGGCTCAGGCCGCCACGGTCTCGCACACCGCCTCCATTGCCGGCTCGTCCGCAGGCGCAACAGCCCTGTTCAACCGGCTTGGCATTGCTGAGGTCCGGTCTCTTCCGGTGCTTCTGGAAACGCTCAAGCTCCTGCACGTGAACGGTCCGATTAAATCTGCGCGGATCGCGTCGCTCTCCTGTTCCGGCGGCGAAGCCAGTCTCATGGCGGATCTCGGGCTGACCCATGATGTTGTTTTTCCAGACCTCACCCACACCCAGTCAGACGGACTGAGAGAAGCGCTCGGCCCCAAAGTCGCCCTCGCCAACCCGCTCGACTATCACACCTATATCTGGGGTGACTCGGATGCGATGACGGCCACTTTTGCCGCCATGATGACCGGAGATCTGGCGCTTGGCCTCATAGTCCTCGATTTCCCAAGGGAAGACCGCTGCGATGGGGCTGAGTGGGAAAAGGTGATCGGCTCCATCGAAGCGGCTGCCAACCTGTCGAACAAGCCGATGGGCATTGTCAGCTCTTTGGTCGAAGCCCTGCCGGAATCCATTGCAGCAAACCTCATCGACCGTGGCTTAGTTCCCTTTTCAGGCATGGAAGAGGCCCTTGCAGCCATCGCAGCCGCGTCAAATATGGCACCCCCTCCAGCTGACAACGTCTTCACCTCACCACCTTTGACGAGCCCTGAAACCCTGAGCGAACACCAAGCCAAGCAACAGCTTGGAGCCTTCGGGATTCGGGTACCCAAAAGCGGCACCGCAACCTCCCCGGAGAAGGCGGCAGAAGTGGCTGAAAGCGTTGGCTTTCCAGTCGTTTTAAAAGGGCAGGGAATTGCGCACAAAAGCGAAGCCGGGGCGGTTATACTCAATCTCAATTCGCGGGAAGATGTTGAGGTGGCCGCGGGCAAAATGCCTGTCGGGACCTTTCTCGTGGAGGCGATGGTGACCGGCGCGCAGGCAGAGCTCCTGATCGGCATCGTGAGGGACCCTGGGCACGGCCATGTTCTCACCATCGCTGCCGGGGGCGTTTTGACCGAACTCCTGCAAGACGGCGTGTCCCTCATCGTTCCCGCCGGCCGCTCAGAAATTGAAAAAGCTCTCGGAAAACTGAAAATCTCAAAAGTGCTCGCCGGCTACCGGGGCCGGCCTGCTTGCGACCTTCCCAAGATTCTCGATACGATCATGGCTCTCCAAGACTACGTTCAATCCGGAACGGTCGAAGAGGCCGAGATAAATCCCCTCCTTTGCGGCCAGGACTTTGCGATTGCGGCCGATGCCCTCATCAGATGCGGACAAAATCATGACGGATAACCCAATCAAGACAAGCGTCACCGGCCATATTTTGGAGGTCACGCTGGACCGGCCAAAGGCCAATGCCATCGATCTTGCGACCAGCCGGATCATGGGGGAAGTCTTCACTGACTTTCGCGACAACCCGGACCTGCGGGTCGCGATTGTGACCGGTGCCGGTGAGAAGTTCTTCTGCCCTGGCTGGGACCTTAAGGCTGCCGCAGACGGTGATGCGGTGGATGGTGATTACGGCAAAGGCGGCTTCGGCGGATTGCAGGAATTGCGCGGCCTCAACAAGCCGGTAATCGCGGCCGTCAATGGTATTTGTTGCGGCGGCGGGCTGGAGCTCGCCCTGTCTGCCGACATCATCCTGGCTGCCGATCATGCGACGTTTGCCCTGCCGGAAATCCGCTCCGGCACGGTGGCCGACGCAGCCAGCATCAAGCTGCCCAAACGCATCCCGTATCACATTGCCATGGAAATGCTCCTGACCGGCCGCTGGATCGATGTCGAAGAAGCCGCCCGCTGGGGTCTCGTCAATCACGTCTATCCGGCTGCTGACTTGATGAGCGAGGCACGAAAGATGGCCGAGTTGCTCGCCTCCGGCCCGCCGCTCGTCTACGCCGCGATCAAGGAAGTCGTGCGTGAAGCGGAAGACATGAAATTCCAGGACGCAATGAACCGCATCACCAAGAGCCAGTTCGAAACCGTCGAACGCCTCTATCGATCGGAAGATCAACTTGAGGGCGCCCGCGCCTTTGCTGAAAAACGCGACCCGGTCTGGAAGGGCCGATAAAAGGGGAAACCATGCCACTTCAAATGAACCGGGATGTCTTCATCACCTGTGCCGTCACAGGCTCCGGCTCAACCCAAGACAAATCGCCTCACGTTCCGCGAAGCCCGAAGGAAATCGCGGACAGCGCCATCGACGCGGCTAAGGCGGGTGCTGCAGTCGTTCATTGCCACGTCCGCGACCCGGAAACCGGCGTCCCCTCCCGCCGTCTGGACCTCTACCGTGAAGTCACGGACCGAATCCGCGCGGCCGACGTTGACGTGGTCCTCAATCTGACCGCCGGGATGGGCGGCGATATCGTTTTTGGGTCAACCGAGGCGCCATTCCCTGTGAACGAGGCTGGCACAGACATGATCGGGGCGAGCGAGCGTATGGCGCACATCGCCGAGTGCCTGCCGGAAATCTGCACCCTTGACTGCGGCACCATGAATTTTGCTGAAGCCGATTATGTCATGACCAACACTCCGGGCATGCTCCGGGCCATGGGCGGCATGATGACGGAGCTTGGCGTTAAGCCGGAGATCGAAGCCTTTGACACCGGGCATCTCTGGTTTGCCAAACAGCTGGTTGAAGAAGGCACATTGACATACCCGGCCCTCGTTCAGCTGTGCATGGGCGTTCCCTGGGGCGCGCCAAACGATCTCAACACCTTCATGGCGATGGTGAATGCGGTGCCGCAAGACTGGACCTGGTCGGCCTTCAGCCTTGGCCGCGATCAAATGCCGTATGTCGCAGCTTCCGTTCTGGCAGGTGGCAATGTCCGGGTTGGCCTGGAAGATAATCTCTTCCTGGAAAAGGGTGTTCTTGCCACCAATGCCCAGCTTGTCGAAAAGGCGGTCGGCCTCATTGAAGGCATGGGCGCCCGAATAGCTGGCCCAGACGCCGTGCGAGAAACACTGGGTCTGACCAAGAGGGCACCAAAATGAAGGCGGCAATCATTGGCGGCGGCGTCATCGGTGGAGGTTGGGCCGCAAGGTTTCTCCTGAACGGCTGGGATGTTGCCGTTTTTGATCCTGACCCGGACGCGGAACGCAAGATTGGCGAAGTGATCGCCAATGCGCGGCGCAGCCTTCCCGCCCTTTATGACACGGCGCTGCCGGCCGAAGGGACCTTGAGTTTCCACTCCGCGATGGCAGATGCTGTTCGGGACGCAGACTGGATCCAGGAGAGCATTCCAGAGCGGCTGGACCTGAAACACAAGATCCTGGGAGACCTGAGCGAACTTGCGCCGGAGACCGCGGTCATCGGCTCATCAACATCCGGCTTCAAGCCATCGGAGCTGAACGAGAAAGGCGCGCGCGCAATCGTCGCCCACCCGTTCAATCCGGTTTATCTCCTGCCGCTCATTGAGCTGGTTGGAGATGCCAGGACCTGCGAGACGGCTGCGTCCATTCTCCGCTCGATCGGCATGTTCCCCCTGATGGTCCGCAAGGAAATCGACGCTCACATCGCCGACCGGTTTCTGGAAGCGGTCTGGCGCGAGGCCTTGTGGCTGGTCAAGGACGGCATTGCCACCACGGAAGAAATCGACGAGGCCATCCGGATGGGTTTTGGCATCCGGTGGGCACAGATGGGCCTGTTCGAGACCTATCGGGTTGCCGGCGGTGAAGCCGGTATGAAACATTTCATGGCCCAGTTCGGTCCGGCCTTGAAGTGGCCCTGGACAAAACTTATGGACGTCCCGGAGTTCACCGATGAGCTGGTTGATCTGATCGCAGGGCAATCGGATGCGCAATCCGGCGACATGTCGATCCGCGAGCTGGAGCGCCTGCGGGACGACAATCTCGTCGGCATGATGCGGGCGCTCAAAAAGACCGGCAGCGGCGCCGGCGGCGTAATCCAGCGCCATGAGGCAGAATTACCAAAACCTCACGCGCCGGATTTGCCAATCACCGCTGACCGGCAAATCCCTGTCAGTTGGACCGACTACAACGGCCATATGAACGAGACCCACTATCTCGAGGCCGGGTCACTCGCGACAGACCGGTTCATGGAGCTGATCGGCGCGGACGCTGACTATATCGCGTCGGGCAAAAGCTATTTTACCATCGAAACCCATGTCCGCTATCTCAGCGAGCTTCACGCCGGTGACAGGCTGATCATCCGCACCCAGGTGCTTAAGGGTGAAGGCAAGAAGCTGCACCTCTTCCACTTCCTTTACGGGCCGGACGACACGCTTGCAGCAACGGTAGAGACACTGCTTTTGCATGTGGACCTGACGACCCGCGCAAGTTCGCTGCCGGATCAAGCGGTTGCTGAGAAGTTGGGGACATACCATCAAGCCCATGCGGCTCTTGAACAGCCCGAGGGAGCGGGACGATCCGTCGGCCAAAAGGCCTGACTTCAACCCTACCTACTTCGCATAAGCAAAAATAAACCCGGCTCTTTGGGCGGGTTTATATGTTGCTCTAGCCTGTGCCGAAATTCACGCTCAAGTACGTTGCTATTCATCGTGGCCGCTACAAGCCGGGCAGCCATAGCGCTAGGCCAGGAAACAAGACCAGCAATGCGACAACCAGCAGCGAGCAGCCAATGAATGGGAAAGCCGAGGTGTAAATGTCGCGCATGGTGGTGCCGGGGGGGGCGACCCCCTTCATCACAAACAACAACAGTCCAAAGGGCGGTGTTGTGAAGCTGATTTCCAGCGACAAAAGCATGATGAGGCCAAACCAGATCGGATCGAAACCCAGCGTCAGTGCGAGCGGGAAGAAAATCGGCACGGTCAGCAGCATGATCGAGATCTGCTCCATGAACATGCCGAGGATCAAAAGAACCGCAAACATCACGAGCAGCATCGCAATCGGTGCCAGCTCAAAGGATGTTGCCCAATTTACCAGACCGCGGGAGGCCCCCGAGAATGCAAGCAGCTGACTGAAGGTGGCCGACCCGAAAACGATCAGATAGGCCATCAGGGTGACCCGAAGCGCACCGGTGATCGATTTGCGCATGGCCTCCCAAGTGAGGCAGCGGAAGACGGCGGCAAGGATGAGCACGCCCAGCGCGCCGAAGGCAGCCGCTTCTGATGGCGTGATGAAACCATTGATCATCAGCGTAATGATAATGACCATCACGCCTACCATCGGAACCACCTCTCGCACCAAGAGCGAGAGTTTGGCACCGATCGACATCGGTTCCACGTCATAGGCCGGTGCAGCGGACGGATCGATTTTCGTCTGAAGCCAAATGGTGGCGATGTAGAATCCTGCCAGGATGAGCCCCGGAATGACCCCTGCAATCAGCAAGGCGCCAACATCGATCTGCGCAAGCGTTGCCAAAAGCACGGCAAGGGCAGATGGCGGAATGATGATGGCCAAACCACCGGTCCCAAGGATCGGACCGATGCTCATATGGGTCTTGTAACCGCGCCGGTTCATCTCAGGGACCATGAGCGAGCCCAGAAGCGCGGTCGATCCCATGGATGAGCCGGAGAGGGTTGAGAACGCTGTCCCGCCCATGACGGTGACATAGCTGAGGCGGCCGGGAAGCCGGCCAAGCAACTTGTCGATGGCCGTAAACATCCGGTTGCCGAGACCCGTGTGAAAAAAGATCTCCCCCATCAACAAGAACAATGGAATGGGGACCAGGGCGAATTTGGTCATGGATCCCAGGCCATTGTTAAGCAGCTGGCCAATGCCGCGCTCCCCGCCCATGAAAATCCAGGCTCCCACGATATTTGCCGCAAGAAACGCCAAGGCGACCGGCATACCGATCGCCATGAGGGCCACGATCACACCCAGCAAAAGGGCGAGCGCCTCATACCATTCCATTATTCGTGTATCCCTGCTTCGCCGGTATGGAGGGTGTCCGGCCCGGCGACAAAACGCGAAAACTCGATTGCCATCAGCCCGAAGCTGACGGGAAAGGAAATCGTGAGAAGCCAGCGCGGATAATAATAGGCGCGCGTGTCATAATCACCGCGCTCGATGTTTTTCAAAAACAGTTCAACGCCTTGCCAGGCCAGAATGAGGCATACAAGGACACAGGCGAGCGCAACACTCCGGCTCACAACGTTCCGGACGGCAGGTGGCAAGATCGACGTAATCAGCTCGATATGCACATGCCCTTTTTCGCGCACCAGCCACGGCGCGCCCAGCATGGTCATGTAGAGAAGTCCGTATTCGGCTGACGTAAACAGCCAGGCAAACGGCTGCATACCCATATTTCGCATGAGCACAGAGCCGACTACCGATACCATCAGCCACACAAGCGTTGCCCCGGCTGCAATCGCCATTGCATCGATCAAGGCGTTATAGGCTTTCTTAGGTGCTGTCATGAAAACCGCCTGCTCCAGCAAAAAAGAGGGCCCGCGATCACCGCGAGCCCATGTTTCAAGCGCTTATTTTGCAGCGTCGAAATCGTAGAACAATTCGATCAAGCGGTCGTAATTGTCGGTACCACCCGGCTGTTCTGCCATCAGGCCCTTCATGCGCTCCCACGTCTTTTCGCGGGCTGCTGCGAGGTAGTTGGCTTTGGCTTCACCTTCCAATGAGACAGAGATCATGCCGGCAGCATCAAGAGCTGCAAAGTCCTCATCCCGCTTCTTGCGCAGAGCCTCAACACTGTCCTTCTCATGCTGAATGGCGACATCCTGAAGGATTTTCTTGGATTCGTCAGACAGGGATTCCCACTTCTCCAGGTTCACGATCACACCAAGGTCGGTTGAGAAGAAGCACGGCTCGATGCGGTAGTTCAGGAACTCGTTCCATTTCAAATCAATCAAACCGATCTGGGTCCAGCCGGTTGCATCAACAACGCCCCGCTGCAGAGCGGCATAGACTTCACCGGTCGGCAAATCAATCACCTGTGCGCCGAGGTAGTTGGAAAAAAACGCGTTGTAGACGTTGTTGCCGCGCAGTTTCAGGCCTTCCACTTCAAGATTGCCGTCGGCATCGAAGGTCGGCTCGTCGCGAGTCCAGAGATTGTAGCAGACACCACTGTCGAACCAGCCGAGATATTTTAGGCCCATTTTTTCCTGGTGGATCTGATCAATCAGCTCCGTACCGCCGTTCTGACGGGTCTCAACGGCGGTCAAGTTGGAGCCAACCATCGCGTCTTTTTCCGGCAATGCACCGCCGTAGAAGGAACCCGGCGTGTAAACCATGTCGACAATGCCGTCACGTACAGCATCCGGCTGCTGGAACATGCCGATGGCTTCCGGACCGCCGCGCACATCAATCTGGACCACGCCCTTGCCAGCTTCATTGACCTTGTCGACGAAGGACAGGAAGCTTTTGGTGTAGATCAGCGTTTCCGGGAACGCGTGAACCGCGGAAATCCTGTCTTCCGCATGCGCGGTCGCTGTGAACAGTGATGCACTGGCAACCAAGCCAGCTACGAGGATGTTTTTCATAATCTCACTCCACTTTGCGGGACGTCCCTCTGTTGGTCCCTATGTTTTCAAGGCTGGCCCCTCAGCTATTGGCTCCCATTCAATTGAGAGTTCTGGTCTTCCGCGTTGGGCCAAACCCAGGAAGAAGTTGTTCTGCGATCTTGCTTGTGTTTCTCGATCGCGAGTTCGTGCTGCAGTGTCAGATCGATGTCGTCCCACCCGTTGATCAGCTTTGTTCGCCAGCTGTTGTCGAGTGAGAATGGGACTTCGGCCCCGCCGATGACGATGTGTCCACGTTCCAGATGAATGTGTGCCGGATCGTCCTCTCCGGTGAGCGCTCCCAACAAGCGCTCAAAGTCAGCCTCCGAAACGAGTGCCGGCAGCAGACCGTTGTTGACCGCATTGCTCGCAAAGATGTCGCCGAAGCTCGGTGCCACAACGGCCCGAAAACCTGCATCCACCAAAGCGTAGACCGCGGCTTCGCGCGAAGAGCCGCTGCCGAAATTCCGGCCTGCGATCAAAATACTGGCCTGCGGAAACTGATTGAGCGGGAAGTCCGGGCATTCCGATCCGCTCTCCAAACGCCGCAGGTCACGAAGGAGATACTGTCCGTAGCCCTCTGACCTTGGCGTCGACATGAACCGGGCCGGGATGAGCTGATCCGTATCGATGTTGTGAACCGGCAAAGCCACCGCTTGCCCCTGATGCTCCGTCCAGCCAGCCATCAGACTGCCCTCCCTTTCAAGAGAGGACGAACATCGGTGATGGTGCCGGTCACAGCGGCGGCTGCGACCATTGCCGGTGACATGAGATGCGTGCGGGCACCGGGGCCTTGGCGCCCGCGAAAGTTCCGGTTTGTCGACGATGCACAGCGCTTGCCCGGCGCGATGGTGTCGCCGTTCATACCGACACACATCGAACAGCCGGACGCAGACCATTCCAGGCCAGCTTCCCGGAAAATCTGGTCCAAACCTTCTTGTTCTGCCTGGTGGCGGACAAGGGCCGAGCCCGGAGAAACCAGACCGGGCACCTTCGCAGAGCGTCCGGCAAGGACAGCGGCGGCCGCACGGAGATCTTCGATCCGCCCGTTTGTACATGAACCGAGAAACACCTGATCAACCGGCGTGCCTTCGATCGGGAGCCCGGCGGCTAAGCCCATATAGTCCAGCGCGTCACGCGCAGCCTTTTGCTTTTCTTCTGACAAACGGGACGGATCAGGAAGCGTTGCGCTAACCGGCAAGGCTTGCTCAGGGCTCGTGCCCCAAGTGACTGTTGGAGCGATCTCTTCTGCGGACAAGCTTACATCCTTGGCAAAGATCGCATCCTCGTCCGAGCGCAGTTTCTGCCACTTTTTCTGAGCTTTTTCAAAAGCTTCGCCGGTTGGCGCGAAGGGCCGCCCCTTGAGATAGGCAAGGGTGGTGTCATCGGGCGCAACCATGCCAAAGCGGCCGCCACCTTCGATCGAAAGGTTGCAGAGCGTCATCCGCCCTTCCATCGACAGGTCCCGGATGGCGCTTCCGGCATATTCGATCGCGTGTCCCCGTGCGCCGTCCGACCCAAGTTTTGCAATCCAGTTGAGCGCGATATCCTTGGCGCTGATGCCCTCGGCCAGTTTTCCGTCGACGGCGATGCGCATGGCCGCCGGTTTTTTCTGCCAGACGGTTTGTGTCGCAAGAACATGAGCAACTTCCGTCGCTCCGATGCCAAAGGCGAGTGCACCAAATGCACCGTGGGTCGATGTGTGGCTGTCGCCACAATTGATCAACAAACCTGGCAAGGTCAGGCCCTGCTCCGGTCCCACGACATGCACGATGCCCTGCGCCGGATCCATGAGATCGAACAGACGCAAACCGTGCTGTGTCGCATTCGCGCGCAGCGTTTCGATCATGCGGCGGATTTTGGGGTCCGCAATATGTTCCCGGTGGCGCGTCGGCGCATAGTGATCAACAACGGCAAAGGTCAATTCCGGTTCAGCAACGGCCGCGCCACGTTCGGCCAGTTTGGCGAACGCATGATGGGACCCTTCATGCACAAGGTGCCGGTCCACCCACAAAAGCGATGTCCCGTCTTCACGGGTCAGCACTTCGTGCGACGACCAAAGCTTATCGAAAAGGGTCGCGGCCGCAGTCATGCACCCTCCTCGTGCGCCTTGCCAATCGCCGGTTCCCAATGACGGGCATTGCCATCCCCAACCCTGGTTAGCGGCATCTCAAGGCGGAACATGTCAGGGCGGTAAAGACCGGCCAGATACTCCACTCCGTTGCCATCAACGTCCTTGACCACGCGGCGCAAGGATAGCAGCGCAGAGCCGACCGCAACTTCGAGAGCGTCGGCAACTTCAGGACCGGCAAGGGTTGCGGAAACCGACTGATGAGCATCCTTGATCTGGACACCGCCACGCTCCAGCAATTTGAAAAGCGGAGTCGTCGCCAGATCATTTTCCGAATAGTTGCGAGCGATTTCAGCCGGGACATAGGTTGTCAGGTGTGAAAAAGGTGTCTGGTTCGTGCTCCGGACACGGGTTGCGATCTGGACTTGTTCATCGCCCGGCAGCCCGAGAGCGGATGCCACGAAATCCGGCGCAGCATCGTATGAAAAGGACAGAAGGCGCGCCGTTGTGCTTTGACCCATTTCAACAAGTTGCGGCATCAGAGTCGCAAGGTTCATGGCGACCGGTTTGTCAAGCTGACCCGCTGTTGAGACCGTTGTCCCGCTGCCGGCGCGCCGTATGATGAGGCCTGAGGCGGCCAACGCATCAAGCGCCCGGCGTACTGTCACACGCGATACGCCAAAGACCTCAGAGAGTTTTTGTTCGCCCGGGAGGGTTTGCCCGTCCTGAAACCTGCCATCGGATATTTGATCACGGAGAGACAGGTAGACCTGCCGCGCCTTTGCGCCTTCCGGCAACACCGATTTCGCATGCTTGTTCACGTACGCAAGCCTCCGTGGATAAAGCTCAATGGTATCGCTGGATACTAAAATATCAAGTTGCCGGTCCGATATTTTTTTCATTTTTTGTATTAGATATTTTTTTAAGCTGTATTATGTGTAATACAAATTGCTGTAGAGAGGCAGTATGCCGATTGTCGAATTGCACGTATTGCAAGGCTACGAGCCGCAAGAAAAATTGCGGCTTCATGAGGCTTTGACCGATGCCATACGCCTCGTCGTACCGGCTCCACCCGAAGCAATTACCGTCCTGATCCATGAATTAAAGGGCGAGGACTACTCCCGCGGCGGCGTTCACCGGCAAGGCGCTCCGGCTTTGCCTGACGCGGGCGATCTTGTCCGGGCGTACTTGAGCGCCATGGAGGCGAGGGACCTGGAGCGAGCGCAATCGATGCTCAGCACAGACTTCGTAATGGAGTTCCCGGGCACCGGTCCAATCCGGACGCTTGACGAGCTGCTCGCTTGGGCAAAGCCTCGCTACCGTTTCGTGAAAAAAACCTACGACGGCTTCGATGTCATGCAAAGCCGTAAAGCGGCCACAGTTGTTTATTGCCGCGGCACTCTCTCCGGCGAATGGCCGGATGGAGACAGCTTTGACGGCATTCGTTTCATCGATCGGTTCGAAGTCGTCGCCGGCAAAATTACCCGCCAGGACGTTTGGAACGACATTGCAGAAGTAAAGGCCACCGCATGAGCGAGATCGACCCGATAACCTTATCGGTTCTAGCCGGCCGCATGGAACAGATTGCGGACGAAATGGACGCAACGCTTTTCCGCGCAGCGTTCAATCCCATTATTGCCGAAGCGCATGATGCCAGCCACGGCCTTTATCACGCGGAAACCGGGGACACGCTGGTCCAGGGAAAATCCGGACTTCCGATTTTCGTCGGCGTGATGTCCTTTGCGGTCAAGGCGGTGATTGAAAAAGCCGCTGCCGATGGCGATTTGAACGACGGCGACATCTTCATCTTCAATGATGCGCATATCGGCGGCACCCACCTGTCGGACATGCGGCTGGTCCGTCCCTATTTCCGCGATGGGAAACTGTTCTGTTACCTCGCCTCTGTCGGCCACTGGCACGATGTTGGCGGGGCCGTTCCAGGCAACTACAATCCTGCAGCAACGGAAGTTTTCCAGGAAGCGTTTGTCCTCCCCCCGGTCCGTTTGGCTCGTGCCGGTGTGGTCAATCAGGACATCATCGACATTCTCCTGCGCAATACCCGCCTGCCGCAATCCGCCATGGGCGATCTCAATGGCCAGCTGGGCGCGCTCGATCTTGGCATCAAACGCATGGACGAATTGCTCGATGAATACGGCGCCGCGACCGTGAGCGGCGCTCTTGACGCTCTTGGTCACCGCGCAGAAGCGCTGATGCGCTCTGAATTGACTGATCTGCCGGATGGGCGCTGGGAAGCGGAAGACTTTCTCGACAATGACGGCATCACCGATGAGCCACTGGCAATCCGCGTCGCGCTGAAAATCAAGGGCGATGAACTGACCCTGGATTTCGCCGGTTCCGCGCCGCAATGCGACGGCCCGGTCAACATCGCGCTGCCGACGACCGTTGCCACGGCCTACGTTGCCATCAAGCACATCTTCCCGGCCTTGCCCGCAAACGCCGGCGTGATGCGCCCAATCACGGTCAATGTGCCGGAGGGGTCGCTGTTGTCGGCTGAATTTCCGGCCCCAACCGGTGGCTATACCGAGACAATTCTGCGGATGATCGATGTGATCTTCTCAGCCTTTGCGAAGGCCGCACCGGATCGGGTTGTCGCGAACGCCTACGGCACGATCAACGCCCTGTCGATTGCAGGTAAGAAAAGCGACGGCAAGCCTTGGGTCATGTTCAGCTTTTATGGCGGCGGCCATGGCGGTTCGCTGGAAAGCGACGGCCTGAACCACGGCAACGCCCCGATTTCAACCGCGACCATTCCGCCAATGGAAATTCTCGAGGCCGCCTATCCCGTCATGTTCCGCCAGTGGGCCCTGCGTCCAGACAGCGCCGGTGCAGGAGCTCATCGGGGTGGCATGGGCGCTATCTACGAGATCGAAGTCCTGGAAGAAAACGGGGCGGAGGCCTTCCTTTTCGGTGAACGTGGCCGCTTTGCGCCAAAAGGCATTGCGGACGGACACGACGGAGAGCTCAACCAATTCGCCTATGAACAGGATGATGGTTGGAAAACACCTCCCCTCGCCTCGAAAATGCGCGGCATCAAGTTGCGCCAGGGCCAGGCTGTCCGCCTGGAAACACCCGGTGGCGGAGGATACGGCAAGGCGGAAAACCGTCAGGCGGGCGACATCGCCCGTGACGTGGCACGCGGTCTCATCAGTTCAGATGCGGCCGACAGAAATTACGGTAAGGCTTGGCGGGAGGTGTCCCAATGAGCGGACGGATGATTGGTGTTGATGTCGGCGGAACCTTTACGGACGTCTTTGTTCTCAATGAAGCCGATGGCACGGCCGCCGTTGCAAAGGTTCCGACGACCCGCCCGGACCAATCCAGTGGTTTCCTCGATGGCATCGGCAAGCAGGTCGATGACTTGTCAACGATTTCAGTGGTTGTTCATGGCACCACGGCCGGTACCAATGCGCTTCTTGAACGCAAAGGCGCACCGACCGGAGTGATCTGCACGGAAGGTCTGAGAGACGTTCTGGAGATGCGCCGCCGGGACCGGCCACGCACCTGGGGGCTGCGGGGAGACTTTGAACCGGTTGTCGACCGGCGCAATCGTCTTGAGGTGCCGGAACGAACCTTGGCAGATGGAACCATTCGTACCCCGGTCGATCTTGATGCCGTCCGCGCTGCCGCACAGCAGCTCCAGGCGCAAGGCTGCGAGGCCGTTGCGATCCTTTTCGCCAACTCTTATGCAAACCCGGACAATGAAAAGGCAGCAGTTGCTGCAGTCCGGGAAATCTGGCCGAATGCCCATGTGTCCGCGTCCTCGGAAATCCTCCCTGAAATCCGCGAATTTGAACGGTTCTCGACAACGGCGCTGAACGCTTACCTGCAGCCGGAAGTGTCCGGATATCTTGGCCGCCTGGAACAAGCGCTCAAGACCGGCGGGTTCGACGGCGAATTCATGATCGTCCAGTCAAACGGTGGGGTTATGGCGGTCGATACGGCCTGCAAACTGCCGGTGCGCACAGCGCTCTCAGGTCCTGCGGCCGGCGTGATCGCTGCGGGCTATATCGCCTCGTCTGCTGGTTTCAAAAATGTCATCACCGGGGACATGGGCGGCACCAGTTTTGATGTGTCCCTGATTTCGGACGGCCAATCGATGCTGTCTCCGCAGACATCAATCGACTTCGGGATGGTTGTGCGTACGCCCATGATCGAGATCACCACGATCGGCGCGGGCGGCGGATCCATAGCCTGGGTCGATAAGGGCGGTCTTTTGAACATCGGCCCGGAAAGTGCCGGGTCCAACCCCGGTCCCGTTGCCTACGGACTTGGAAATGACCGACCGACCGTCACGGATGCAAACGTTGTTCTTGGCCGCATTGATCCGGAGAGCCCCATCGGAGGAAAGCTGGACCGGCTGGACGTCGAAGCGGCCGCCAATGCGATCGATATTCATGTCGGAAAGCCGCTTGGCCTCGACACATTACAGGCGGCAGAGGCCATCATGCGGGTTGCCAATTCCCGTATGGCTGGGGCCATCCGGCTTGTCAGCATCGAGCGCGGCTTTGACCCGAAGAACTTTGCCTTCATGCCTTTTGGCGGTGGCGGAGCGCTTCATGCCGGGGCGATGCTTGCTGAAGTCGGAATCGCCAAGGCCATCGTGCCTCGCTACCCCGGCGTCACCTCGGCCATGGGTTGCGTGATCGCGGACATGCGCCAGGATTTCGTTCAAACCATCAATTCACTGGTTGATGCCATCGATGAAAATGCGCTGGCGAACCACATGCAGACCCATGTCGATAACGGGATGGCGCTTCTGGATGCTGCACGCACGACGTTCGAAGCCCGGGACATCAGTTTTGAGCTGGACATGGCTTATATCGGCCAGACGCACACGGTCTCCGTACCGATTGCAGTGACCGTGCGTGACGGCCAGGTAACAGCTCCGAGCAAGGCAGATATCGAAGCCGCCTTTGATGCGGCCTACAAATCCGCCTTCGGCCGCCTCTTGAACAACGGCGTGCGCCGGATCTTGAACTTGCGCACCGCCGTCACCGGAAAACGTCCAAAATTCGATCTGAAAACGCTTGCCCCTTCAGCTGGCGGAAATGCGGAACCCAAATCGACCCGCAAGGTGCATTTCGGGGATTCCTGGTACGAGACAGCGATCTACGACCGCCTTTCCCTGCCCGCAGGCACGGTGATCAATGGGCCGGCGATCCTGGTCCAGCCGGATACAACCGTTTTGGTTGAGCCCAATCTGCAGGCGCGTGTGGACGCTTTTGGCAACACTATTCTTGAACCTCTGGAGAGCACGTCATGATCGATCTGAAAACGTGGGATCCAAAGCGTACGGCGATCCTGACCATTGATCTGCAGAACGACTTTCTGCACCAAGAGGGTGCGTATGGCCGCGCCGGACAATCGGCTGACAGCATCGCGGCGTTGCCACAACGCATTGCGCCCTTGGTGAAGGCCTTGCGGGCACGCGGAGGCCACTACATTTCGGCGCAGTTCACACTTGTCCCGAATGCGTCGGGCGAACCCTTGATTTCCCCGCACCTGAAAGTGCTGCGGCCCTTCCTCGGCAAAGGTGATTTTGCACCGGGCTGCTTCGGCCATACGTTGGTCGATGAGCTCTTTCCAGCTGATTTCGTCATTGAAAAAGTGGCCTATTCCGCCTTTTACCAGACACGACTGGAATACATCATGCGCGCCGTTGGCATCGACAAGCTGATCGTTGGCGGAATCGTCACCAACGGCGGTGTCGCATCCACACTGCGGGACGCTCATCTTCGCGATATCGAGACCGTGCTTTTGACGGACGGGTCTGCCGCCTTCAAGAACGACGTGCACGAGGCAACCTTGCTGTCTCTGGCGACCGTCACCCATCAGATGGCGTGTGCCGACCTGTTGGACACCATCACAACAGATTGGCCGGAGGTGGTGGCATGAGCCTCAAGAAACGCCTGCAGCAGAACGAGATTGTCATCGCCCCCGGTGTTTATGACGGCCTCACGGCTTCGCTTGCCGAAGCCGCCGGGTTTGAAGCGCTTTATTTGAGTGGTGCCGCGGTCGCCTACACCCGTTTGGGCCGCCCGGACATCGGCCTCTCCTCCTTTACAGAGATGGCGGACACGATGGCGCTGATTGCCGATCGGACTGATCTGCCGGTTATTATCGATGCCGATACCGGGTTCGGAAACGCGCTAAATGCCCAAAGAACCATGCGCCTTTATGAGCGCGCCGGGGCAACAGCGCTCCAGGTCGAAGACCAGACCTATCCGAAGCGCTGCGGACATCTTGCCGACAAATCCCTGATACCGGCCGCAGAGATGGCCGGAAAGGTTCGGGCCATGGCGGACGCACGTGCATCAGAGGAAACCCTGATCATTGCCCGAACGGACGCCATTGCGGTGGAAGGATTTCAAGCTGCCGTCGACCGGGCCGGAGCCTATCTGGAAGCAGGCGCAGACATTCTCTTCATCGAAGCGCCCCAATCGCGCGAACAACTGACCGAAGTCGCAACTCAATTCGCAGGCCGTGTGCCGCTACTGGCAAACATGGTGGAAGGCGGCGCAACCCCTATTTCCGGCGCTTCCGATCTGGAAGCTCAAGGCTTTTCCATCGTGATCTTTCCGGGCGGCATCGTGCGGGCCTTGGCCAAGACAGCGCAAGACTATTACGCCAGCTTACATGCCAATGGCAGCAACCGGCCGTTCAAAGACCGGATGTTCGATTTCGACGGCCTGAATGGCGTGATCGGAACCACGGATATGCTGGCGAAGGGTTCAAGCTATGACCCAAGTGACCGTTGAGGTTTCTCCGGCGCCGGCCGCGTTTGATCTGGACTGTGAAACCCTGATCATTGGGGCCGGTGCAGCCGGTCTCGTTGCAGCACTGTCCGCTCAAGAGGCCGGGCAATCCGGTCTTGTGGTGGAGGCGGATCCCATCCCGCGCGGATCCACGGCGCTCTCCGCAGGGCTCATACCGGCTGCTGGAACCAGTATTCAAAAGGCAGCGGGTGTCGCAGACAGCGCAGACCTTTTTGCACAAGACATTCAAGCTAAGGCGAAGCAGGAAAATGATCCGGCGCTGGTAGATCTCCTGACCCGACAGTCTGGCCCGACCATCGAATGGCTGAGTGAGACGCACGGCCTGCCGTTTTCGGTCATCACCAACTTCGATTACCCCGGTCATTCCCGGCACAGAATGCATGGGTTGCCCACCCGGTCCGGCATTGAACTCATCGACAGCTTACGCTCAACCTGCGAGACCCAAGGCATCGACATCATCTGTGAACGGCGCGCACTGCAGCTTCATACGGATCAGGGCCGGATTACCGGTGTGACCGTTCAGCGCCCCGATGGTGGGCTGGAGACCATCGGATGTGAAAAGCTGATCCTGGCCTGCAACGGTTTCGGCGGAAACCGCGATCTTGTTAGCCAGTTCATGCCGGACATTGCCGACGGCCTTTGGTTTGGTCACGACGGCAATCGCGGGGAAGCCATCGTCTGGGGAAAAGACATCGGCGCGGATATGGCGCATCTTGGCGCCTACCAGGGCCACGGCAACGTTGCGCATCCGCACGGGATCCTGATCACATGGGCGGTGATCACAAGCGGCGGCGTCCAAGTGAACCGAGAAGCAGAGCGCTTTTGGGATGAATCTCAAGGTTACTCGGAAGCTGCCCGTGCGGTGCTGGCCCAACCAGGCGGGGAAGCATTTACGATTTTTGACGGCCGGATTGCGAAGATCGCCCGCCAGTTTGAGGACTTCAAGAACGCCGAAGCGGTAGGCGCGATCAAAGTCAGCGAGACGCTCGAAGACCTTGCAAACCAGCTCGGCCTCCCGGCGGGAAATCTGACCGCCACAATCTCAAGCCTTCCAATGAATGAGACAGATGGCTTTGGCCGCCAGTTTGGCGACACACAGCTAGCCCCACCCTATTTCGGTGTCCGGGTAACGGGCGCCCTGTTTCACACACAGGGCGGCCTGCGAACCGACGAATATGCACGTGTCCTAAAGACAGACGGAACACCTATACCCAATCTTCATGCTTGCGGCGGAGCAGCGTGCGGCGTTTCAGGCCGCGGTGACAGTGGTTATCTGTCCGGCAACGGTCTCTTGAGTGCCGTTGTCCTCGGCCGGCTCGCAGGTCAGGCCCCGTTGGCTTAAGGCCGGGTTTCGCAATTCAGATACAGGTTGTCCAAGCGGCACTGGCGGAGACCACGATGCGCTCCATATAGCTTTTGTAGTCACGCTTCGGCTGATCCGACAAAGGGCGCACGAACACTGAACCCGGGAAATACTGAAAATAGCATTGTGACAAACCGGCGAAGCTTGGAGGCACAGAGACAAACATGCTCGGCTTAACCGGACCGGAAATTGGTCATTTGCTGTTGTCGCTGGTTTTTGTTCTCATCGCCTTTGTAGCTTGGCGAAGCGTCAGCAAGGACAAATAGACGCCGAAAGGCGGTCAAGATCCGCAGGACCTGTGATCAGACGAGACTTGCATGAGTTCTTACAACACCAAGACTAGCTGGTCCGGAAAGATCCTTTTCATCCTCACAAGTGTTCTGCTTGGCAGTGCTGAGACCAAAGCGGAAGAACGGTCCAGTCAGTCCGCGAAGACGGTTTTGGAACGCGCGATATCATCCGTCTGCGCTGACACGCCTCCGACCGGCTTTTCAATTCAAAACGCAGTTCCGCAAAGCTGGCTGCTCAACGAAACGAGTATCCCAGCCTCCGGCCTGCCGGCGCGGCAGGACATCCGCCTGGTTTTGCCCGGTGGTGATGAGCTCACCGTTGAAATCCGCCTCGCAGGTGGATCTCCCCGGCAAATCCGGGCCACCTACTATCGGAACGAGAACAATGCGCTTCTTCCCAGCGTTCTTGCGATTGCAGATGGCAGCTGTGTGATCCGGTCTGCGCGAAAGATCCGCTTCGAAGATGAGCCGTGGGTCCTGATGGATCAGCTCCAGGGCGACATGGAAACCCTTCGCTGGACAGAGACTCTTCAAGCCCCGTGGCCTGATGGGAGAGATCCTGGCGGCGCACGGGTGGCTTTTGTTGATTCCGGACTTGCTTATGACCTCCCCCTGTTTCGTGATCGGCTGGCGCGGGACAATGACGGCGCTCCCATTGGATACGACTTTTGGGATATGGACCCCTGGCCTTATGATGGCGACACCTCCAGGGGTGCGTTTCTCCCGGTGCGCCACGGCACAGCGGTCGCCTCCGTATTCGCCCGCCAAGCCCCAAATGCGGCTCTGGTTCCTTTCCGTTATCCGCGCCCGGATATGAGCCGGATGGCCGATATTGTTGCCCGTGCACTCGACGACGAGATCCGTATCCTTGCGATGCCACTCGGAAGCAATTCAGAGAAAGACTGGACGGACTTCGCCGAAGCACTCAAAGACCAGAACATCTTGGCCATCGTGTCAGCTGGAAACAATGGCCGCGATATCGATGCACAACCGGTCTATCCCGCGACGCTCGATCTGGACAACATTCTGACGGTCACCTCGGCTGATGGCTTTGGCCGATTGGCGCCGGGGTCAAACTGGGGCAACACAAGTGTCGACCTGATGGTCCCTGCGGAAAACATCGCGGTGACCGATTTCCGGGGAGCTGCTGGCGTCACGTCCGGTTCCAGTTATGCCGTCCCGCGCCTTGCCGCACTTGCCGCCCGGCTTCTGGAAAAAGACCCAGACCTGACCGCTCTGGAGCTTAAAGCGTTGATCACCGCGCGTGCCGTCGCCTCTCCCTTTGTAACGGAGAGCCGTGTGGCTGTCGGCTGGATCCCAGATCCGGACAAGGATTGATTTTCCTCGGCAATAACCTGCACTCGCTGCATACCGATCAGGTGGATACTCAATATAGGTTAGCGCTAGTGAAACGGCTTTGGGCTCAGAGACTGCCGCTTTTTTCTGCAGTTGCGGTCAGTTGGCCGCTGGCTCCAGTCCTTGTGCAAAGCAATTTATCTCTGCCATAGTACAGGTCACCTCCCGCGCGACACGAGCACTCCATGGCCATTCATGCAAGTCTTTATCACCTAACCCACTATGCCTATGACCGGCCGGTGACACTTTCACCGCAGATTGTCAGGCTAAGACCGGCACCGCACAGCCGGACGCGGGTGATTTCGCACAGCCTGAAGGTTTCTCCGGGTGGCCATTTCGTCAATCATCAGCAAGATCCATACGGCAACTGGCTCGCCCGTTTCGTGTTTTCGGAACCGGTTCGGGAGTTCAAAATCGAAGTCGATCTTGTTGCGGACATGACCGTCTACAATCCGTTCGATTTTTTCGTTGAAGATCGCGCCGAGCATTGGCCATTCGAGTACGATGCGGACCTGAAAGACGATCTGGTCATCTATCGGACTCCGGAGGCGGAAGGGCCGAAGCTGGCAAAGTTCATCGGATCGATCGGTCTGGACGAAACCCGCACGGTCGATTTTCTTGTTGGCCTCAATCACAGGGTCTCGGAGGAAATCGACTATACAATCCGTCTTGAGCCGGGCGTTCAGCCGCCTGAGGAGACCCTCACAAAAGGGTCCGGATCGTGCCGGGATTCAAGCTGGCTGCTTGTTCAGGTGCTCAGGCATCTCGGATTTGCCGCACGGTTCGTCTCCGGCTACCTGATCCAGTTGAAACCGGATCTGAAGGCTCTGGATGGCCCCTCCGGCACAGACCATGACTTCACGGATCTCCATGCCTGGGTGGAGGTGTACATACCCGGTGCAGGATGGATCGGTCTCGATCCGACATCCGGCCTTTTGACCGGTGAGAGCCATATCCCGCTGGCGGCAACACCCCATTACAAGAACGCGGCGCCGATTTCCGGGTCGGCCACATTTGCCGAAACCGACTTCAAGTTCGACATGAACATCGCCCGTGTTTCCGAGCATCCGAGGATCACAAAACCCTTTTCCGATGACGCCTGGGAACGGCTTCTTCAAACCGGACGAAACGTCGATGAGGCTCTGACAGCCGGAGATGTCCGGCTCACAATGGGCGGGGAGCCGACCTTTGTCTCCATTGATGACTTTGAAAGTTCAGAGTGGAACACCGCCGCCGTCGGACCGACAAAACGGGGGTTGGCCGATCAGTTGATACGCCGCCTGCGCGAACGGTTTGCGCCCGGCGGGGTCCTGCACTACGGGCAGGGGAAATGGTATCCAGGAGAGACCCTGCCACGCTGGACGTTTTCGCTGTTTTGGCGGACAGACGGCGCGCAGATCTGGAAAAACCCGGACCTAATCGCGCTTGAGGGCAGCAAGCCCGTCGAAGACTCATCCAAAGCAGGAGCGCTGCTCGAAGCGATTGCCGAACATCTCGACCTGCCGAAGGAGCATGTCCAACCAGTCTTTGAAGATCCAGCCGAATGGATCGTGAAGGAAGCAAACCTTCCGGAGAACCTCTCGCCACAGAATCCAAAACTAAAAGATGCCGAGGAGCGGGCCCGGTTTGCACGCGTCTTTGGTCGTGGCCTTGAAACCGCGGTCGGATATGTGCTGCCGGTCCAGAGCTGGCAGAGCAAAAGCACAGGGCCAAAATGGCGGTCTGAACGCTGGCGGTCGCGCCGGGGCCATTTGTTCCTCGTTCCCGGCGACAGCCCTGCCGGTTTCCGGTTGCCGCTTGGATCCCTGCCCTATATCCGGCCTGTCGATTATCCCTACACGTACACGGCGGACCCTTTGCTGCAAACTGCTGCCCTGCCGGACTATCAGGACGAACTCACGCAGAAGCGCCGGCGTGCCATTCAGGAGGAAATTGACCGGCTCGCCGCAGAGGAGAAGGCAAAAGCTGAGCTACTGCCGGAGACAAGTGCTGAGCATTCCCAACCGGTACAGACACAGCGGCAAACCGGGGATGTTCAAACTGTTGTCCCGCAAGGAGCGGTCGATCCGTCAGATGGATCCGTCCGAACCGCGCTTGCGATCGAACTGCGCGAGGGTCGGCTGTGCATCTTCATGCCGCCCGTCGAACGTCTTGAAGAGTATCTCGAGCTTCTCGCCGCCGCAGAGCTGAGTGCAGAACAGCTCGGCCTCAAGGTTCATATCGAAGGATATGGACCGCCGAATGACCCAAGGCTCAACGTCGTCCGGGTCGCTCCGGATCCGGGTGTTCTGGAGGTCAACATTCATCCGGCTGCAAGCTGGGACGATTGTGTCGCGACGACGGAAGCGATCTACGAAGAAGCCCGGCAATGCCGCTTGGGGGCGGACAAGTTCATGATTGATGGCCGGCACACGGGTACCGGCGGCGGAAATCATGTTGTCGTTGGCGGTGCGACGCTGGAAGACAGTCCTTTCTTGCGGCGCCCGGACCTCCTTAAGTCACTGATCTTGCTGTGGCAGCGTCACCCGTCATTGTCGTACCTGTTTTCCGGCCTGTTTATCGGCCCGACCAGCCAAGCTCCACGGATCGACGAAGCCCGCCACGACACTCTTTACGAGCTTGAAATCGCTTTGTCCCAGATTGCCGGGCCGGGCACTGGAGATTACACGCCGCCCTGGCTTGTTGACCGCCTGCTCCGGAACATGATGACGGATGTCACCGGCAACACCCACCGGGCAGAAATCTGCATCGACAAGCTTTATTCCCCGGATGGCCCGACCGGCCGTTTGGGACTCGTGGAGTTCCGCGGTTTTGAAATGCCACCGCACCCGCGCATGAACCTTGCCCAGCAGCTGCTCTTGCGCGCCATCATTGCCCGATGCTGGGCGAAACCGGTGACGGGCCAGCCGGTGCGCTGGGGCACGGTTCTTCATGATCGATATATGCTCCCGCATTTTGTCTGGCAGGATTTCCTCTCCGTTCTTGCGGATTTGAAAGACCATGGTTTCGAGCTCGACCCTGCCTGGTATGAAGCCCAAGCCGAGTTCCGCTTCCCGTTCTGTGGTGCGGTCGATGTCGAAGGTGTTCATCTGGAGATCCGGCAGGCCCTGGAACCGTGGCATGTCCTTGGCGAGACCGGAGCAATTGGCGGAACGGTCCGGTACACCGACAGCTCGGTGGAGCGCCTTCAAGTGCAGATGACGACCGCCTTCAAGGACAGGTATGCCATCATGTGCAACCAGCGCCCCATACCGATGACCGAAAACGGTACGGCGGGAACCAATGTTGGCGGTGTCCGTTTCAAAGCCTGGCAACCGGCCGAAGCCTTGCACCCCGTTCTGCCAGTCAACGCCCCCTTGACCTTCGACATCTATGACCGCTGGTCATCGCGGCCGGTCGGCGGGTGTGTCTATCATGTGGCGCATCCAGGCGGCCGAAACTACGACACGTTTCCCGTCAATGGCAACGAAGCGGAAGCACGCCGGCTGGCCCGGTTCGAAGGGTTTGGCCATTCCTCCGGGCAATACACCCCTGTCTGGGAAACGCCGCATCCGGAGTTCCCAATGACGCTGGATCTGCGGCGGCAAGGCGGGTTGATATGACCACGCCCGCCAAAGAAACCCTTTCGGCAACAAACCCATTGTTGCGGGATTATGCCCTCCAGTCCGGTGTCGCTGACGAGCTGCTTGACCCCAATGGCGTGATGCGCCCGGTTTGGGGGCCATTCATTAAGCAATTGTCGCAATTGTCGCAGCCGGAGATCACGGCCTGTTTCGCCCGCGGAGATCAATACCTGCGGGATGCCGGAGTGTTTTTCCGCCAATACAGCACTGACCCTCACCAGGAACGCGACTGGCCCCTGAGCCATATTCCGGTGATCCTGCATGAAAGAGAATGGGCAGAGATCTGTGAAGGGCTGACGCAACGCGCTGAGCTCTTGGAGCGGGTGGTGGCCGATCTTTATGGCGACGCAACCCTGGTCCGCGATGGTCATTTGCCCGCAGAACTTGTCGCACAAAACCCGGAATGGCACCGGCCGCTCGTCGGATTGACACCGGCTTCAGGCCACCATCTCCATTTTCTGGCGTTCGAAATCGGCCGCAGCCCGGACGGCTCCTGGCTGGTGTTGGGCGACAGAACACAAGCCCCATCCGGCGCTGGTTTTGCGCTGGAAAACCGGATGGCGACTGTACGGGTGTTTCCCGAACCGTTTCCTCAGTCCAGGGTACAGCGGTTGGCGGGTTTTTTCCGCGCCTTTCGCGATGCCATGGATGATTTGCCTTCGACTGAGGCGGGGCGCACTGCGATCCTGACGCCGGGCCCCGGCAACGATACTTACTTTGAACACACTTACATTGCGCGTTATCTCGGACTGACACTTCTGGAGGGCGCGGATCTTCTTGTGCAGGACGGCACGGTTCAAATGCGGACCGTGTCCGGCCCCAAACCGGTCAGTGTTCTGTGGCGCCGGCTGGATGCGTCATACGCGGATCCGTTGGAACTTGATGAGACATCTCACCTTGGAACACCTGGACTAGTGGATGCGCTTCGCCACTCGAATGTGAATCTGGTCAACAGCCTCGGCTCCGGGATCCTTGAAACCAGAGCCTTGATGGCATTCCTGCCGCAGATCGCCGATGTGGTATTGGGTGAACATCTCAAAATCCCTAATCTGGCAACCTGGTGGTGCGGACAAGCCGCCGAGCGGGACCATGTGAAAGCCAATGCAGAAGACTTGTTCGTCGGGGAAGCTTTCAGCAGGGCCCTGCCCTTCGATATCGGCCGGACAGATGGTCCAAGACACGACCCAGCACTGCAAACGCCCGAAGCCCTCTCGACCTGGATAGACACCGGCGCCGGCCAGCTTGTCGGACAAGAGGCCGTAACCCTATCGACGACACCGGTCTGGGATGGCGACAGGCTTGTCCCCCGCCCCATGAGCATCCGTGTCTTTGCTGCCCGCACGGCCGAAGGGTGGGTTTTCCTGCCCGGAGGCTATGCCCGGATAGGTCGCGGCGGCGATGCCACAGCCCTCTCCATGCAACAAGGCGGGTCTGTCGCGGACGTTTGGGTCATGAGAGACAGCGCTGTCCGGCAGGAGACGCTTTTCGATGCGAAGAACTTCCGGCGTCAAGGGCCAAGCGTCCTGCCCAGCCGGGCGGCGGACAATCTCTTTTGGCTCGGACGCTACATAGAAAGAGCTGAAGGCGTGATCCGACTGCTGCGCGGCTATCACCTGCGACTTGCTGAGGCAGGATATGACCAAGATCCGCGACTTGTTCAAATCGCAGAACAGCTTAGACTGCTGTCGCTCGATCCTGATGCGGCCGTCATCATCGCTCTGAACCCACCCTTGAGCGCTGCCCGGGTGTCTGCGGGCAAAGTCCGCGACCGGTTTTCCATAGATGGTTGGGCGGCCCTCGCCGATCTCACCAACAGTTTGAAAGATCTGACCCCGGACCTTGCCCGTGGAGATGACACGGCGAGAGCACTTGGCATTCTTTTAAGAAAGATCACCGGCTTCAAAGGCCTTGTACATGAAAACATGCACCGGACCTCCGGTTGGCGGTTCCTGACGCTCGGCCGGGCGATAGAACGCGCAGATGGGGCGGCCGGCGTGTTGATGGCATTTGCGGGAGATGATGCAGGACCCGGTTTCCCGGATGTTGCCCTTGAGTATGCTGACAGCGTGATCACCCATCAGCGCCGGTATCGTATTGACCCAACAAACGAAACCGTCACCGACCTCTTGGCTCTCGATGCCAGCAATCCCCGCGCTATTCTCTTTCAGGTCACAGCCATGCGGCGCATTGCAGAGGACCTGCCGAATGCAAGGATTAGCGGCCGGGTGTCGCCGGTTCTCAGGGCCTTGCTGCCACTGGAAGCGCAGCTGTCTGTCGCCTCACCATCAGAAATGAACGCTCGGCGGCTAGAGCGCGTTCGCATTCGTCTGTCCGAAGTCTCGGACCGTTTGACCACCAATTATCTGATCTAGGATCGGAACGAAAACTGATGCGCTACGAAATTCGCCTGACTGTCGGATATGATTATGGTGCGCCTTCTGAACACGCCCGAACCCTTGTCCGGCTTTTGCCCTCCGACGTCCCGGGCAAACAGACCGTCCCCTCCAGATTGCTAACTATTGAGCCCAAGCCTCAGGAACGACACGATACCCGTGATTTCTTCGGTAATGTCATGACTGTCCTGGTATTTCACGAGCCAATCGACAAGATCGAAGTGTCTCTCAAAGCGACTGTTGAACGGCTCCAACCGGCAGCCAGTCTCGATTTCTCTCCGGATCTCCAAACGCTTGAACACGAGGTTTTGGCGAACCGGAACCTAACCGCCGTCGCACCGGCGCACTATACGGGTGTCTCTCCAAGAGTTCCGGCGGATCTAGCCATAACGGCATTTGCCAAATCTCATGCAAGCACTGGGCTTTCCACCATGAGCATCGTGAAAGCCATTGGCAAGGCGTTGCACGAAGAAATGCGTTTTGATCCGGAGGCAACAGAAGTGTCCACATCGCCCGCGGAGGCGTTTTCACAACGCCATGGTGTGTGTCAGGATTTTTCCCATATCATGATTTCAGGCTTGCGATCGCTTGGTATCCCGGCCGGATATGTGTCCGGCTTCTTGAGAACATTGCCCCCAAAAGGTAAACCGCGCCTCGAGGGCGCCGATGCCATGCATGCTTGGGTTTGTGCATGGTGTGGCATAGAGACCGGGTGGATTGAATACGATCCGACGAACGCCTGCTTTGCAGGTACGGACCATATCGTCGTTGCCTATGGCCGCGACTATTCGGATGTCGCCCCCGTCAAAGGCGTTTTGCGATCGTCCGGCGACCAAAGCAGCTTTCACGCCGTAGATGTTCGGCCATTTTGATTTATCCGCTCTTCGGATATGCAAACAGGCGCCCTTTAGGACGTTTTTTTAGTATTAGTTTTGGAATGGGAGATCCGCAGCGCTAGCTGTATCCTCTGCCAGGAGATCCGAGCGCATTAGGCAAACAAAAATAGCCCCGCATGTGCGAGGCTTTGATTTTTTTGAGATTTGGTTGCGGGAGCAGGATTTGAATGTTTTCTGCCCCGTTGCGTCGGGCGGCGGCCCTCGTTGATGGGGCCCGCTGAGGGTCTCACCAATATCCGCGGCCCGAATACACAAAAGGCCGCCCAAAAGGCGGCCATTTTTGTATTTGGTTGCGGGAGCAGGATTTGAACCTGCGACCTTCAGGTTATGAGCCTGACGAGCTACCGGGCTGCTCCATCCCGCGTTAAGGTGGAGGCTATCGTTGAAGAGATGCACTCAAGTAGGCGTTAGCCGATAGTGCACTGAAGTGTCCAAATTGCGCTTTGCAGGCCTGGCAGCGACCTACTCTCCCACACCTTAAGATGCAGTACCATTAGCGCTGGGGAGTTTCACGGCCGAGTTCGGGATGGGATCGGGTGGGGGCTCCCCGCTAGAGCCACCAGGCCGGCGAAGGGCAATTTGGATGTGAAGTTATATGTCGCTCACGGCTGAGCGGCTGCTTTGCAGCCTAACCTGCGCGGGCGCGCTGCATCAGCAGCGGCGGCCGGTCGGCCTTGCCAAACCTGACGGTTTGGAACTCTTTTTCCATGAAGGACATACCTGGTCTTAATTGAGATTTTGAGGATTAGTTTTTCAAAGCCTTGCAGGGGACAAGAGTTCCGAGCGTAGCGACGGCAAGCGCAAGTGCGCGCCGGCCGGTCAGGCCGTGCCGTCTGCAGCCGTTGGCGCAGCCAACTGGCGTGAAGACAAAAAACTAATCTTTTACAAGGCGCGTAAAGCGCCTTTTAAAAGATGAACATTGACTAATGAGAGGATCAAGCCGAACGAGCTATTAGTAAAGCTAAGCTTCATGCATTGCTGCACTTCCACACGCTTCCTATCGACGTGGTGGTCTTCCACGGCTCTTCAGGGAGAACTGGTTTTGAGGTGGGTTTCCCGCTTAGATGCTTTCAGCGGTTATCCCGTCCGTACATAGCTACCCTGCAATGCGGCTGGCGCCACAACAGGTCCACCAGAGGTACGTCCATCCCGGTCCTCTCGTACTAGGGACAGATCCTCTCAATTCTCCTACACCCACGGCAGATAGGGACCGAACTGTCTCGCGACGTTCTGAACCCAACTCACGTACCACTTTAATTGGCGAACAGCCAAACCCTTGGGACCTGCTCCAGCCCCAGGATGTGATGAGTCGACATCGAGGTGCCAAACAATGCCGTCGATATGGACTCTTGGGCATCATCAGCCTGTTATCCCCGGCGTACCTTTTATCCGTTGAGCGATGGCCCTTCCACGAGGGACCACCGGATCACTATGGCCGTCTTTCGACTCTGCTCGACTTGTCAGTCTCGCAGTCAGGCAGGCTTATGCCATTGCACTCAACGAGCGATTTCCGACCGCTCTGAGCCCACCTTCGCGCGCCTCCGTTACCATTTGGGAGGCGACCGCCCCAGTCAAACTACCCGCCACACACGGTCCCGGACGTTGTTGCGCCGCGGTTAGATATCCATAAGGACAAGGGTGGTATTTCAAGGATGACTCCACATCTGCTGGCGCAAATGCTTCAACGTCTACCACCTATCCTACACATGTCATTACGAATACCAGTGTGAAGCTGTAGTAAAGGTGCACGGGGTCTTTCCGTCTGACCGCAGGAACCCCGCATCTTCACGGGGAATTCAATTTCACTGAGTCTATGCTGGAGACAGCGGGGAAGTCGTTACGCCATTCGTGCAGGTCGGAACTTACCCGACAAGGAATTTCGCTACCTTAGGACCGTTATAGTTACGGCCGCCGTTTACTGGGGCTTCAATTCGGTGCTTGCACACCTCCTCT
>CP196552.1:2817500-3460000 GCA_051805445.1 Labrenzia sp.
CCGCGCGCCAAACCACCGCCAAGCGGATTATGGATATCATGAGGTATGCCCAAATTGTCCGCGGCAGCCATGGCCTGGACCGCATATGCCTCATGAAGTTCGACGGCGTTCATATTAGCGACGCTAAAGGTGGCTTGGTTTAACAGCTGCCTTGCCATTTCGATAGGGACCAAGGCTGGTTCTGCAGGATCGCCGCCCATGCTGCCAGCTTTAAATACTGTTAGGCCGCTTATGCCACGTTCACGCGCCAAGTCTTCGGACATGATCAGAACCCCGGCGGCTCCGTCCGCTTCGCAGGTAATTGTCGCTGCCGACAAACCTGTTTCCCGGTCTCCATAAAGAACTGGCGCCCGCATCGCCGCCCGGATGGACAGAGGCCGTGTAAAACTGTCGTCCATGATATCGGTGCCAGGACAAACAACACGTTTCTTTGAAGTCTTCGCTGCGCGAGCTTTTTCGTGCGAGTGAACTGCAAAAGCCGCCTGATCCTCGCGGCCGATCTCAAAACGCGCAGCAAGACGGGCAGCGGCTTCGCTGAGATCCGGGTCGTCGAATGGCGGCGGCGCGAAAGCCGGTCTGGTATAGGCGACGGGCTCCTTGTCGGCCGCCTTTGGCCGATGCATGCGAACCGGTGCCCGGCTATAGCTTTCTGCTCCCCCGGCAATGACGCAACGCGCCGCGCCGGCCTCAATCAGCCGCGCGCCCTGAATGATGGCATCCAGACCTGAGCAACATTGGGTATCTATTGTCATTGCCGGAACGGCTGGCGGAAGACCGGCCCTCAGCGCCGCCATCCGCGCCGGGTTCCCGCCTGCATAAAGAGCGTTTCCCAAAAACACATGGTCGACCATGCCGCCCGGAACACCCGCATCGTCCAGAAGTTTGGAGAAGACCGGTGCCGCCAATTCGTCGGCCTGGAGATCTTTCAGTCCACCGCCGCGTGGTGCGACCGGCGTCCGCCGGGCTGCTGCGATGACGGCGCGGCCCATCATGAATTCTTACCTTCCAACACCGACGCAGGGGCTGCGCTCACGCCGAACTCCCGTTTCAACGCCTGCAGGTCTGGTTTGCCGCCAGCCGTCAAAGGGAACTTGTCTTTCATGTGAAACCGTTTTGGGCATTTCGCCCGCCCGGCAAATCTCCGGCAGTGGTCCGCAAGGGTCTGCGCCGGATCCTCAAGCTCAAGGTGGAGCTCGACCACAGCTTCCAGGCGCTCACCGCGCAGAGCGTCTGTCACGCCAAAAACCACGGCGGCCTTGACCGCAGGATGACTCATGAGAACGGTTTCTATTTCCTCCGGGTAAACATTCAAGCCCGATGTGATCACCATCCGGTTCTGGCGGCCAGTCACAAACAGGTATCCCGCATCATCGACATATCCATGATCCCCAAAGGTCAGCCAGTCTCCCTGCCACACCGTATCCGGTGCCTGGCCACATATATACCGATTGAAGAGAAGCGGGCTTTTCACCCAGATCGGACCCGGCGTACCTAAGGGCAGCTGTTGATCCGGATTGCCAATGGCAACTGAAACGCCTGTAGGCGGCCAGCCAACAGAGCCGGCCGGGGTCCCGTCACCCGATCGGGCAAAACTGATGAAACTTGTTTCTGACGCGCCATAGAATTCCACAAGGCGGGCGTTCGGGAAGACTTCGGCGAAGGCGGATTTCGCCCCCTCCGGCCATTTGGCGCCACTGGAGAAAACAAGGCGCAAGGCCTTGGGAGAACCGCTGCGCCGGGCCGCTTCCGCGATAAGTTGCAATTGGGTTGGAGTTGCATAAAGCGCGGCATTTCCCGCCTCCGCTTGAAGAACTTCCAACACCGCGCGGGGCTCGAACCGAGGCAAGAAGGTGACAGGCGTCCCGCGATGAAGACCATGAACCGCCCCATATAGGTGCAGCGAATGGCTCAATCCCCCGAGGATAATGATCCGGGTTGGCTCGAGGTCTTCAAAATCCGGTTCACTTAAACGAAAACTTTCCAGCCAGGACCGATGAGACCGTACGAATCCCTTCGGCATGCCGGTGGAACCCGATGTAAACCCGGCGTAGAACTCCGCGGTCTCCAAAGGTGGGTCAACCGGGCGCGAACTGCGTTCATCGTCTTGGGTCGCCCTGGACCGAGCGAGACTCTCATCATCCAGACAGAATGCGGGCTGCACGGCCTTGAGCACGTTTTCAATCTGATGCTGCGGCCAGGAAGGGTCCATGACGAGGGCAACGCGGCCTGAGCGTGCGCAAGCAAAAAAGCTAACGAGGATGTCAGTGGGGTCTGCCAGCAAGAGCGCAATCTGGGCACCTTCCGGATAGTCGTCCCGAAGCAGCTGCTCTCTTTCCTGAACAGATAACAGGAACTCTTCCCATGAGAGGACGCACCCGCCAGTTTTCAGCGCGGGTCCGGCCATGCTGGTCCGCGCTTTTTTTTCCAGGTGTTCGCCGATGTAGCCCATGCGGCGTGAGATCCCGCTTCAACCGGATCAGGACCGTGACAGAACGGCGCCCGGCAGGCCGCGCGCAATCGTCTGGGCAATCACCGCTGCGATTGCGGCCTTGACGAGGTCACCTGGAATGTAAACCGCGCTACCCATGGCCGCTTTCGGCAGGGAAAGGCCTGTCATAAAGGAAATGCCAGGAATCCCGAAGGCGTAGACGACAAGAATTCCGCCAACTGCGCCGGCAACAGCCGCCGAAATCAAAACATTTGCGTTGGTTGTCACACGCATGATCAAACCAGCCACGAAAGCGCCAACCGGCCAGCCAATCAGAAAGCCGACAGATGGACCGGCGAACACGCCGAGGCCGCCACGGCCCCCAGAGAGGAACGGTGCGCCAAGCGCAACCAGGAACAAGAACAAAAGCACCGCGAGGCCGCCGCGGACCGGTCCGAGCATGATGCCCGCCAGCATCACACCAAGCGTCTGCGCTGTAATCGGCACCCCGCCCAGCGCCGGAATTGCGACCGGCGGCAGCAAACCGAGGACGGCTATGAGGGCCGCATAAAAAGCAACGTGCACAAGTGAACGATCTGTCATGGGAGTCTATCCTTCTTTGTCGTCGTTTTTTCTGGGACGTTTTCCGACCCGAGTCTATTGTTTGTCTCTTGGGCCGCGGCGTTACCCGCCAACCGGTCTTCTCGAATATCGTCAAGGGCACCCATTACTTCTGGGTCAATCCTTCCGAGCCGCCGCGCGCCGCCAGAGCTTCGGCAACATTGTCCGACATTTTAAGCGCCTGGAGCGCAAAGGGCGCAATCAGTCTCCAAGACGACTTTTGACCCGTGCGCGCCTGGTATGCCTCCCGAAGGACGGCGAAGATCTCCATCAAATGCGGTGCAAACCGCAACACAAGTGTGACACCCAGCGCGGGCTTACGCGCTGAAAACCCGGCCCATTCCAACGGTCGGAACATCGGCATCACCGCCGTCAGCATATCATCCATTCGCGTTGTCATCGAGACAAAGCTGGCGGCAAGGACCATTACACAAAGGCGCAAGATCGCGATGACACCGTCCATGACGGTTCCCGATAGCCAATGCAATGCCAGGATTGCTGCCAGAAAGATCGACAGTCCCTTGAGGAGCCGCAGGCGCTGCATGGCTCCGCGGCCGAGAGAACCATAGGCTGCAAGCACCAGGGCCAAGCAGACAAGAAAGATCCAGAGCATTTCCGTCTTGAAAAGCAAAAGGCTTCCGATCGCAACCGCAACCAGTTTGATCCCAGCCGGAAGGCGATGCGCCCAGCTGTCGCCTGAGAGGTAAACCGACATCATATCGCAGCTGCTTCCATAACGGTTCCAGACCGGCGTTCAATATCGTCCCGATAAGCTGCAATCACCTTTGCTGCCGGTCCGTCCATGCGCAACTGCCCTTCCTCCAACCACAGCACCCGGTCGAACCCGGTCAGCAGACTCACATCATGACTGACCATGACGATTCGTTGCGGCAGCGACATGAGCTTGTCGAATATCAGCCGGGATGCCAGCGCATCCAGGCTCGTCATCGGCTCATCCAAAACCAAGACAGCCGGTCTCATCACCAAAACTGCAAGAATGCAGACTATTTGCTTCTGCCCTCCCGACAATTCAGCAAAAGGTTTAGCGGCAAGGTGAAGGCATCCGTGGAGGTCCAGGAACTCCAAAGCCTTGGCCCGGCTTTCGTCTTTCGAGGCGCCCAGTTGTGTCAGACCAAAGGCGATTTCTTCTTCCACTGTTGGGAAAATCGCCTGGTGATCCGGGTTCTGGAAAACGAAACCGACATGGCGCGGCAGTTCGGATCGGACGGAAGCTGCAACTGCGCCGAAGAGTGTGACGCGGCCTTCGTCAGCGAGATGAAGACCGTTTAAGAGGCGTGCGAAGCTGCTTTTTCCGGACCCGTTCAGCCCGATCACCCCGATCCGGTGCTCTTGCAAATCCAGGCTAAGGCCTGAGAGGATCTTTCGGTCGCCAAGTGTGAGACCCGCGTTTTCAAGCCGTGCATAGGGCGTAATGTCCGGATTGCAGCCGCCGGTCTGTTCTTTGTCTTTTTTGCGGGGCCAAAGCACCATGAAGTCCTATCGCAGAAATGCTGCAGCGGTTTTTTCTGACGCAGCGTTTGCCCGCTTATGGTTTGGAACGTTCAGCTTGTCAAAAAACAGTCGATGATGCCCACATGAAACCGGAGCGGCCTAACCGACGGGGCGGATCAAGTCCGGCGGCTCGGCAAAGGTTGAGATGGTGGTCTTGATGCGGTCAAGTGCCCAATCGAAGCGGTCTTCGTTTTCTTCGGATCCGAAGGTAAGCCGGATATAGGGTGCCGGTTTCTGCCCTTTTGCCTGAAAGTATCTTGAGGACAGCACCGAAATGCCCTGATGAGACAAGGCCGCCTGCAGCGCATCCGGATCCACGTCTTCCGGCAAGGCAAGCCATCCAAACACCTTGTGGCTGCCGCTTTGCAGAAAGTATGGCTCCAAAATCTTCCTGGCGCGGTCAAATCTCACACTGTTGGCGCGCCGCTTAACCCGGAGCGCCTTGCTCAGATGCCCCTCACGGACCCAACCGGAAATCAGCTCCGCCGTGATGGGCGATGCCATCCATGTGCTTTCGCCGATTTTGTTGCGAATTGAGTCTTCAAAGGGCGCTGGAACATGAACAAAGCCGATCCGGCTGCCGGGCGAACAAACCTTTGAGATACTGGCGATCGAGGCCGTCCGCTCCGGCGCAAGAGCGCCGAATGCCGGCAACGGATCGGCCAGAAACGGTGTGTAAGGATCGTCTTCTATGACCTTGAGGTCAAACTGACGGGCAACTTCAACAAGCCGCGTTCGCTCATCTATCGACATGGTGTGAGTGGTCGGGTTCTGCATGTTGGGCATCAGAAAAACGCCCTTCACGTGATGCATCCGAACCGCTTGAGCCAGCGCATCCGGATCCATTGCGCCAAGCCCTCCTCCGCCGCCGGTGAGCGCCGGAACCGGTATAGCTTTCAGCCCCTGAGCGGCCAAAGAACTAAAGATCGACGGATACGTGAATTGATCAACCGCTACGGCATCGCCCGGCAGAAACAGGGCCTGGCAGGTGACCTGAATGCCGTGCTGTGCGCCGCAAGTCACCGCGACCCGATCCGGATCCGCATCCAGTCCATAGTCCTTGAACACGAGAACGCCTGTTTCCCTGTGGGCCTTCAATCCTTCGGAGGGCACAAATCCGTTGAGGCGCTCAATTCCGACCGTTTTGGCCATACGAACCAGCCCATCGGAAAGGCTGGGATTAAGAAACGGATAGGCAAAGTTCCGTGCCAGATCACACGTCTCCGGTTCCCCTTCTTTCGGGATCAGGGGGGAAACCTTCTGGCTTTCCGGCGCAACATACGTTCCGCGGCCAGTTTCGCCTTTGACCAGACGCCGGCGCTCCGCCTCTGCATAGGCACGGGTCACCGTTCCGAGCGTTATGCCGAGCTGATAGGCAAGTTCACGCTGTGGCGGAAGCCGGTCGCCCTGAGCCAGGCTCCCCGCCAGAATATCAGCTTCCAGCGCATCTGCGATCGCAAGATAAATTGGCCCGGAAGCCGCCTCGATGTTTGGCACCCACATTGTCATGAGAACAATGTTATCATTGACCGATACAATATTTCAATACAGAGATTGCTAATACACTTTTGTATCGATTGTATCGAGATTGCACGAGGCTCTCGAAATGGACACCGCCACACTGATGGCCTTTGCGGTCTTTGTGATCATCATGACCGGCACCCCAGGGCCCGGAAACCTGGCTTTCCTTGCGATCGGAGCGAGTTCCGGGTACCGGACGGCATTTCCGGTTATTATTGCCTCACAGATCGGGTCGCTTCCTTTGAACCTGGCGGTCGCCTACGGGCTTGGTCACATCATGGCGCAGGGCGGAATTATCGTATTGGTGTTCAAAGCTTTAAGCCTGACTTATATGGCTTTTCTCGCCTGGCGGATTGTTTCTCTGACCATCCGGCCCAAGGGTGAAGCCACCCTTCTGACCTTCTGGGAAGGATTGTTGATCCATCCTCTGAGCCCCAAGACATGGGCCATGAGTCTCGTCGCGTTCTCGACTTTCTTTGCTGGAAACGGTCTGGATCTCCATGTCAACGCTGCAATCCTTGCGACCGGCTTCCTTGTAGGCGGAATGGTGTTTCATTCGCTCTGGGCGCTGGTCGGTGTATCTATTCTGGCTCTGATTGGCGAAGGCCGGTTGATGCGTTCCATCACAGTTGCGATGGCGCTTACCATGCTCGCCGCAACTGTCTGGGCTCTGATGCTGTAAATGCACACCCGGCACCGGTCTTCGGGGGCTGATAGCTTGGGAACGGTGCCGATTTATAGAAAACTACCAATAAAAAATTATAGGTTTTCGTGGTCCCATACGGTTTCGTTCCGATGTTTCACGGAGGTCGTTTCCGGTGGCGATACGGTCCTGGTTCTGGGTTGCGCTGTTGGTGGTCGGTATATTGCCGATCGGCCTGCCGACGCTTGGGCATCCGGCAGGGTCTGTGATCATCTTGGCGACCGATTACCCGCCCTTCGATATCGCAGAACCCGAAGATGACCGCCTCGGATTTGACCATGAGGTTGCCGTTGAAGCCTTCAAACGTAAAGGCATCACGGCAGAAGTTGTTTATGTCCCGTGGTCCCGAGCGGTGAGCGAAACCGAGGCTGGCAACTATCCCGGCCTTTTGACCTGCGCCCATACTGTTGAACGTGCCGAGCACTTTCTCTTCAGCGCGCCTATCAGCCAGGAAGCCTATGGCGTTTTCTACCGGACAGGGCATCCGGTCGAAAACATTCGGAGCATTGCAGACCTCGCCGGCCAGCGTGTTGCCTCTGTTCTTGAATATGCTCCAAACGCGGAAATGGAGCGGCAAGGCGTGGAGTTGGTCAGCATCTCCACCGATACGGCCGGCTTCAAGATGCTTGAGCTCGGGCGTGTCGACTATTTTCACACCGGACAGGCGGCCGGTCAGCATCTCAAAAAGAAGCTTGGCTATCGCAATGAATTTGGTTTCCGGTCCTTCGTTGTCTGGGACTATTTCTTGTGTTTTTCACGAAAACACCCTGACTCTGAGGAGTTGAGACAGGTGTTCAATAAAGGCTTGGCGGAATTACGGGCTGACGGAACCTATGACAGCATCCACGCCCGGTACCGGTAATCCTTTCAGCGCTTAGCGGCGTTGCAGCCTGTCGAACTCACTGCGCCAGCCTTCTTCAAGGCTTCCCGGGCTTGGCCGAATGTCCTCAAGGCCGATGTCCCGTTTCAATGCCGCCGGCAAATCAGAGAGAACAGCGCGTTTGCGCGGATGGCCATACCATCCTGAAAACAGTTTATGAATAAGCTCAATTAATACCAACCTAGAGCCAAGATTCGATTTCGCACATTTACAATCGGTAGAAGACATGAAAACCACCTGAAGTCGTTGATGACTTAAGGATGTATCGCTTGTCGACTGTTGATTGACCAATGAAAAGACAATAGACATGCATAAGGAGTATTTATGCATGCCCGCCTCTTTGCCCCCGTTGTCCGCTGTCCGGGCGTTCGATGCCGTTTCTAGGCACCTCAGCTTCACGAAAGCCGGTGACGAGCTTGGCATGACGCAGGCCGCGGTCAGCTATCAGATCAAGCTCTTGGAAGAAAAACTCGGATTTTCACTGTTTGAGCGAAAACCCCGGAAGATTGAGCTGACGCCGCGCGGCCAACAGCTCGCAGATGGTGTAACTGACGCATTCGACCGGCTTCGCGGCACGTTTCACGACGCCCAGGAAGCAGAATCGTCCGAACTCGTAATCAGCAGCAACACGACGTTTGCCGTCACCTGGCTGTCGTCGCGCCTGTTCGAGTTTCAAATTCAAAACCCCACCATCGCCGTCCGGCTTGTTCCGTTCGGCCCGTGGGAGAAACCGGCCTTTCATGATGGTGATCTAACAATTACCGCCTGCTATCAACCGCCGAAGGGGTGCTGTTATCACCAGTTGATCCAGGCCGAATTCACTCCGATGATTTCCCCGCTGCTTGCGGAAAAACTTGGCGGGATCCACGAACCGGCTGATCTCTTGAAGGCGCCAATCATCGACCCTGAAGACCATTGGTGGCGAACGTGGTTTGCTGATGCCGGCTTACCAGATGTTGATCTTAGCCAAAATCCGTCCAGCCGGATGGGCTCACAGGCACTGGAAGCCAACCGGGCCATTGCCGGGCAGGGGGTTGCCATTCTCACCCCATATTTCGTACGGGACGCTCTTGCGAACGGCCAGCTGATCCAACCTTTTGAATTGGTCTCGCGGATTGAAAGCGAATCCTGGAACCTGAGCTACCCGATGCAAAGCAAAAACAGCCGGAAAATCCGGCTGTTTCGGGATTGGCTTTTCTCCGAACTTGAAAAAGACGGCCGCAAGCTGCCATTCGGACGGGAGGCAGAAACCGTCTGATCTTCATGGTTACGGCGTAAAGACAATTGTCTTGTTGCCAACAATCATCACCCGGTTTTCAAGGTGGTATTTGACAGCGCGAGCGAGCACGCGGGATTCAATATCCCTGCCGCGCGCCACAAAATCATCTGCTGACAACGCGTGACTGACGCGCTCTGCGTCCTGTTCAATGATCGGGCCTTCATCGAGATCCGGCGTCACATAATGCCCGGTCGCCCCGATCATCTTCACGCCGCGCGCATGGGCCTGATGATACGGCTTGGCGCCTTTGAAGCTCGGCAGAAAGGAGTGGTGAATGTTGATCACCTTGCCGAAGAGCCGCTTGGACAGGTTATCGGACAGTACCTGCATGTAGCGCGCCAGCACCACCAGATCCGCGCCGGTTTCCTTGACCAGCTTCAGGAGTTTTTCCTCCTGCTCCGCCTTGTTTTTCTTGGTCACCGGCCAGTGATGGTACGCAATGCCTTCATGATCGGCGGTGCGGGCGCTGTCCGGATGATTGGAGACGATGGCAACCACCTCGGCATCCAGCCAGCCGACTCGGATCTGATACAGAAGATGCAGCATCGCGTGGTCAAACTTGGAGACCATGATGATCACTCTCGGCCGCTTGGCCGTGTCGACCAGCTTTGCTTTCATGTCAAATCGGGCAATGACCGGATCAAGCGCCTTTTGAACGCTCTCCAAGGTCACACCTTCCGGCGCCAGCATGGCGATGCGGAGAAAGAACTGATTGGTGGCACGGTCCCAAAACTGATCACTCTCTGCGATATTCGCACCGAAATCGGCCAATTCCGTTGTGACGGCTGCGACAATTCCCGGCTTGTCCGCGCATGAAAGCGTCAGGACGTATTGGTGTTCGGCCATATTTTCAGTCTTTCCACTCTGTCGGGTCTTGCCCGAATGTGAACCGCCCTGAAGGCGGCTCAGCCTCACAGAACGGAGATGTTTTTTTCTTCCAGGGCCGACACCAGATCCCGGACCCGGTCAGCGTTGTCCTTCGCAACTGCACCATCGCGGTTCCAAAGGCCGTTCTCAAATCCTATCCGGGCCTTGCCACCGTTCTCGATGGCATACACCAGACACTCTGTTTCCCGATGCCCAAAGGCACACACCCCCCAGTCGATCTCATGATCGCTCCGGCGTGCTTTCAAACGATCCAGAAAGGGGTGCAGATCTTCCGGCGCACTTTCCTGATTGTCCGCATAGCGGCCTAGAACCAGCAGCACCTGATGCGTAATGCCAGGAATACTATCGTTTTCGACGAGGTCGAAGAACCGGTCGAGGTCCTCTGCACTGTAAAGGATGTGTTGAACAGATATTCCTTCCTTCAGGGCCCAGGAATAAAACTCCGCCGCCGTATGTGTGTCATCGTCCGGCACCATCTCGCGCACAGCAATCGACACCAGTGATGGCCTTAACTCCTGGACCAGTTTGCGCTGGTCGTCCGGTGTGTATTTTCCAACAGCTTCGGTGGTGATTTGAACCTGCATTTGCGGCAATGCAGCATTCAATTCCGACAAGAGCGCCTGGTAGAGGTCTTTGTCCAGAACATGTGCCCCGTTTTCATCGCGGACATGGGCATGGATTGCGCCCGCGCCTGCTTCGAAACACGCAACAGCCGCCTCCACCGTTTCAGCGATCGTCACCGGAAGGGCCGGATGATCCACCTTGGTGCGCCGCGCGCCATTCGGCGCCACCATAATAAGTGGCAGCGCTTGAGGTTTGGTATGAGGGGCCATGATCAGAAAACGGCCTTGAATGCAGTTTGAAGCTTGTCGGCAATCTCGGAGATGTGCTGATCTTCCATGATGAAGGGTGGTGCCAGCAGGATGTGATCGCCTTTTATCCCGTCAATCGTGCCACCCATCGGATAACAGATGAGCCCGGCTTCGAACGCTGCCTTTTTCAAGGCCTTGTTCACTCCGCGTTTGGTGTCAAAGGGTGTTTTGCTTTCCCGGTCCTCAACAATTTCAATGCCGCGGAACAGGCCGCGTCCACGGATATCGCCAACATGGGGATGCTGTCCGAAAACCTCTCTCAGGGTCGCGTCCAGTTTGCCACCCAGAGGGTGAACCTGATCGACCAGGCCGCCAGTGAGCTTCTTCAAAACCGCCAGAGAGGCGGCGCACGCCGTCGGATGTCCGATATATGTGTGTCCGTGCTGGAAGAAACCGGACCCGTTTTCGATGGCCTCATAGATCTCCGAAGTACACAGCATAGCCCCAATCGGCTGATACCCTGCGCCAAGGCCCTTTGCGATCGCAAGGATATCCGGCGCTATACCATCCTGCTCACATGCAAACAGGCTGCCTGTGCGTCCCATGCCGCACATCACTTCATCCAAGATGAGCAAGATCCCGTAGTGATCACAGATTTCCCGGATCCGCTTGAAGTAACCTTCGACAGGCGGGACCGCACCTGCCGTTGCGCCGACGACCGGCTCGGCCACAAATGCCATCACGTTTTCCGCGCCAAGGCGCTGGATTTCGGTTTCGAGTTCATTGGCAACGCGTCGTCCGTATTCGACGGCCGTTTCATCGTCCGCCCGTCCGCGATACTCGTAACACGGTGAAATGTGGGAGGTTTCGATCATCAATGGTGCGAAGGGTTCACGGCGCCACTGATTGCCACCCGTCGCGAGCGCGCCAAGGGTGTTGCCGTGATAGCTTTGCCGGCGGGCTATAACCCGGTGTCTGGATGTTTCGCCTTTTTCCAAAAAGTACTGACGTGCCAGTTTCAGTGCGGCTTCCATTGCCTCCGAACCGCCGGAGACGAAGTACACCCGGTCCAGATTGCCCGGTGCATGATCGATCAAAAGATCAGCAAGCTGCTCCGCGGGTTCTGAAGTGAAAAACCCGGTGTGCGCGAAGGCAATCTGGTCGACCTGGCCTTTGATCGCCGCGGTCACGTCTGGATCGCTGTGCCCAAGGCACGACACGGCCGCGCCGCCCGATCCATCAAAGTATTTTTTGCCATTACTATCAATGATGTAACATCCATCACCACCAACAGCGACAGGGGTGGATGCTTTGGTATGACGCGGAAAAACGTGAGACATGAACACGAACCTCACCAAGGGTGTATCGCGCCGGATTGTGCGCTTGAGACATTTGTATCATGTATTTGCTACATGTGAAACAAATGTTTCTTTGTCGCGTTAACCATCTCTTTCATTAAAATTTTAATCAAATTGCTGGCAGTTCTGGGGAGGGGGCAAACACTTAGAATTTGCAAGGCTGTTTGTTATGCGTCAGCGTTTTTTAGCCTGGATAATGTTTTTGGGATTGTCCGTTGTTCTGGTTGGATGTGGATCGGTTGCTGGTGTCACCGGCATGGGCTGGGCAACGGCCTCGCACAGCGCGATCGACTACAACGACTCGTCCTGGTGCGTGCCGAGAAAACTAAAAAATGTCCTGAACAAGGTCGCGAAACGGTACGGTACGGTGAAGGTCCATTCCACCAAACGCTGGTGGTTCGAGAATTGGCGCAAAGGTGGCGCCCGCAGTTCCTATCACCTGAATTGTCAGGCCGTTGACTTTTCCGTCGGTGGCAACCCGTCTTCCGTCTTGGCTTTCCTGAAGTCCCAGTCTGCAGTGGGCGGTTACAAGTACTATTCGTCAGGATTTTACCACATTGACACCGGGCCCCGCCGCACCTGGTAACAAAACAAAAGGCTCCGGGGTTTGACGCCGGAGCCTTGGTTCTTTCGCAGATGAAGTGAGTGCGCTACTTCAGTTCACCCAGCTCCAGCGCCATTTCCCAAGCAACAGCGTCAAACCCGATGAAATTCTTTTCAGCGCCTTCCACGATCGGGCGCTTAATAACGGATGGATTTTCAATCATGACGTCCAGCGCGCTCTTTGCATCGGTCACGCCATCCTGGGTGGCTTCATCCAGCCGGCGCCACGTTGTGCCACGCTTGTTCAAAACCGTTTCCCAACCGAATTCGCCCACAAATTTGGCGAGTTTGTCCGCATCAACGCCGTCCTTCCTGTAGTCGTGAAAACTGTACTCCACCTCGGCTTCATCCAGAAACTTCCGCGCTTTCTTGACCGTATCGCAATTCTTGATGCCGTAGACCTTCATGATGCCTCTTACCGGTTTGAAGTTCATTTGGCGGCACAATTGCTTTTTGTTCTGAGTGTTTCAAGACCATCGCCCAACAATCCACGGTCAGCCCGGTTCCGTCTTGACGCGGGCGCTTCAAGCTGCACTGTCGTTACATACGATCAGACCACTTTTTCGCCAGGCGTTCAGACACTGTGACCGACCCCGCCATTCCATCAAAAGTGCCCGCAACCGCTGCAGATGCGACATGGCCCAATCCCGGGCACGGCAACTGGCGCCAACGGCTGCGCCTGTTAAGCGGACTGGTTCTTTTCCTGTTTTGCCTCAGTCACTTTTCCAACCACGCGATGGGAATCATTTCCGTCAATGCGATGGAGAAAATGTCCCTGTGGCACTACTGGATCTGGCGCGGGCCGATCGGCGAAACCGTATTGATCACGGCAGCACTCACCCATGTCGCGCTGGCGCTCTGGCGAACATCCAAGAGACGCACTTTACGCATGCCGCCCTGGGAGTTCGCTCAGCTTGTGCTGGGGCTTTACATCCCCTGGACGCTCATTCCGCATGTCATTACGACGATGGGACTGGCGAAAGAGTTCGGCTTTATCCCAAACTACCATCAGATGCTGACGATCCTTTGGCCGCAAAATGCAGTCATGCAATCCATCCTGTTGCTGGTGGTTTGGACCCACGCGATGATCGGGCTGCATTTCTGGCTGCGGCTCTACCCGTTCTACCACCGGATCAAGTACATCGCTCTGGCCGCCGCCATTGCATGGCCTGTGATGGCGCTTTGGGGCTTTGTCGAAGGCGCCCGGCGCCTGGCCCTGGCAAAGGATGTGACAGGCAAGGTCTCGGACGATCAGTGGGCATGGCTCTATACGCAGACCGACAACATCAGAGCCATTGTGTTCGGCCTGATATTCTTGAGCCTGTTTGTCATTGTCATCCGGTATCTCGCAAGCCGTGTTTCTGCAGGCATTTCGATCTCTTATCCCGGCGGTTTGACCGTTCGGGCCCAACCGGGTGCATCTCTTCTTGAGATCAGCCGCATGAACGGAATTCCCGTTGCTTCCGTTTGCGGCGGCCGTGCACGTTGTTCGACCTGCCGCGTCAAGGTTTTGAACGGACTGGAGAGTTTGTCACAGCCAAACCCGGCGGAGACAACAGTTTTGAAGCGGATTGGAGTGCCGGAGGATGTCCGTCTGGCTTGCCAGATAAGGCCGGCTGCAAATCTGGAAATCCAACCGCTGGTGCCGGTGAAGGCAAACTTGGTGCGGCAGGACCATGTTCAGGATGCGTACTATTGGGGCGTCGAACAGGATGTCGTCGTCATGTTTGTCGACCTCCGGAACTTCACCAGCATGACCGAGGCGCAACTTGCCTACGATGTCGTCTTTCTCCTGAACCAGTATCTTGACCGTGTTTCGGCCGTGATCCGGGCAGAGGGCGGCTATGTCGACAAGTTCATTGGTGATGGCGTCATGGCCATCTTCGGGATGGAGACGGGCGCTGAGACCGGTGCGCGCCAGGCTTTGAAGGCTTGCCGGGGCATCGAGAAAGTCATGGAAGCACTGAACGTCGAAAAGGGCCCTCAGTTCCGCGACACGATCCGTCTCGGTGTTGGCCTCCATCTCGGCCAGGCCATCCTGGGACGTATTGGCGCTGCCGGATCCGGAAAAACTGAAGGCGGGCTCACCGCGCTTGGCGACGTCGTCAACACCGCCAGCCGGCTGGAAACTGAAAATAAATCGCGGAACAGCTTCCTCGTTGTTTCCAAAGACGTAATTGACGCGGCTCGCGCAACGGCACCCGATGAAACGCTGTACGACGTCAGCGTGCGCGGCAAGGAAAAACCACTCCAAGTCTTTGCACTTAAGCAGATGGATGGTTTATTGCTGCCTGGGGAAACAGGGGTAAAAGACCTCGTGTAAACAGCCGGGGCGCACGTGCCAAACACCTATACACCGCAGGAAATGCTGACGAAACTCGTGTCCTTCAACACGGTGTCGGATCGCAGCAATCTCGAACTTGTTTCATTTGTCGAAGAGTACCTGTCCAGTCACGGCGTATCCGCCGTGCGTGTCCCGGACGCAACGGGTGAAAAGGCCGCCTTGTTTGCCACCGTCGGGCCAAAGGTCGATGGCGGTATCGTTTTGTCGGCACACACCGACGTGGTACCCGTCGACGGGCAAAACTGGGCGTCAGATCCGTTCTCGGCATGGGAGGACGGCGGCCGCCTTTATGGGCGCGGTACCGCTGACATGAAAGGGTTTGCGGCAACGGTTCTGGCAAAAGTGCCTGACTTTCTTGGCGCAAGCCTCTCCAAACCGATCCACATCGCACTGTCTTACGATGAAGAAGTGGGCTGCTTCGGCGCGCCGCCGATGATCAAGGCAATGCTGGCCGAGGGGCCGCATCCGTCTGCGGTGATCGTTGGGGAGCCGACAAACATGAAGGTTGTTACCGGGCATAAGGGAATTGCCGTTCTGAAAACCCGGGTCCACGGACATCCGGTACATTCCAGCCAGCTGCACCGCGGGGTGTCTGCAATTTCCGCCGCTGTGAAACTGATTTCCTGGCTAGACGGGCAGACCGAAGAGAACAAAGCCAAAGCAGATCCAGAGTGTCCATTTGAGCCGCCCTATACGACCTTGCATTGCGGGACGATCCAGGGCGGAAAGGCACACAATATCACGGCACAGAGCTGCGAATTCATGACAGATATCCGGTTGCTACCCGGCGAGAACCTGGAAGACTGGATTTCGGCATACCGGAGTTATGCCGCAGACCATGTTCTTCCTGACATGCAGGAGATCTCAAAGGATTGCCGGATTGATATCGATGTCCGTGCCATGGTTCCGGGCCTGTCTGAAGAAACCGACGGAACCGCTGAGCAATTGGTCCGCCGCCTGACGGGCGACAACGGCCGTCATGTCGTGGTCTACGCAACAGAAGGCGGTCAGTTTCAGGAACATGGTCTATCGACCGTGGTGTGTGGACCAGGCTCGATTGACCAGGCACATCAGGCTGACGAGTTCATCGAACTGGCTGAACTTGGTAAATGTGCCAATTTTCTGGATGACCTGTGCGAAAAAGTTTTGCGCTAAACAGAGAAATCCGATTTGATACATTCCGCCAACGCTGTCATGATTGGCACAATTTACGACTTTCCGGTCGTGAAGAAGAATCGAACCACAACGAGTTCATGTAAGCGCTGAAGAGCGCCGAAGAGGGGACTATGAATACCAAAACCAAATTGATTGCTGCTGCTGTGGCAACGTTTGGCGTGGCATCCGCTGCGCAGGCGGAAACGTTGAAGTTTGCGTTTCAGGGGACATTGAACGCCCTTGACCCGTATAGCCTCAACGAAACCTTCACGCTGTCCGCCCTTGGCAACACATATGAAGGTCTGACCCGCCGTGGTGCAGACCTGCAGATCGAGCCGGGCCTTGCCGAACGTTGGGAAGTTGTTGAGCCGAACCGCTGGCGCTTTTACCTTCGCCAAGGCGTCAAGTTCCACAATGGCAGCGACTTCACAGCTGAAGATGTCGCCTTTTCTGTCGACCGTGTCCGTTCTGAGGGCTCCGACCTGACCACCCGCGTTCCGGGTGATGCCACGGTAGAGATCGTCGATGACTACACCGTCGATTTCGTGCTGACCGGCCCGAACCCGATCCTGCATTATGAGTGGGATACCTTCTACATCATGGACAAGGAGTGGACCGAGGCCAACGACGCCGTCAAAGTCACCTCTGCTTCCGACACCACCCCGAACTATGCGGCCCTGAACGCGAACGGCACCGGCCCGTTCAAGCTGGTCAGCCACGAGCCGGGCGTGAAAACCGTTTATGAGAAAAACGATGGCTGGTGGGACACCGCGTCTCACAACCTGACCACCGTCGAGTTCACTCCGATCGGATCCGACGCAACTCGCGTTGCAGCGCTTCTGTCCGGCGAGATGGATATGGTTTATCCGATCCCGATCCAGGACATCAAACGCATCAACGACAGCGACGGCACCGTTGCTCTGACCGGTCCGGAACTGCGCACGATCTTCCTCGGCATGGATCAGATGCGGGATGAGCTGCTCTATTCCGACGTCAAAGGCAAAAACCCGTTCAAGGATGCCAAGGTTCGCAAGGCGTTCTACCAGGCCATCAACATTGAGGCGATCAAGCAGAAAGTGATGCGGAACCTCGCAACACCGTCAGCGATCATGATCTCCCCGTTCCTGTTCTCCAAGTCTGATGAGTTCGAACGCTATCCGTATGACCCGCAGGCTGCAATGGATCTGCTCGCAGAGGCTGGTTATCCGGACGGGTTCTCTGTCGGCATGGACTGCCCGAACGATCGCTATGTCAACGACGAAGCCATCTGTCAGGCCGTTGCAGCAATGCTCGCCCGCGTTGGCGTAAAGGTTGACCTGAACGCCCAGCCGAAAGCGAAGTACTTCGCCAAGATCCTGGCCTCTGGTGGCTACGACACGTCGTTCTACCTTCTTGGCTGGACACCGGGTTCTTTCGACAGCTTCAACGTTCTGTCCAACCTGATGAACTGCCGCGATGAAGCTGGCAAAGGCTCTCCGTTCAACAACGGCGGCTGGTGCGACGCGAAAGTCGACGAGCTGACCCAGCAAATCCTGGTTGAAAACGATCCGGCGAAACGCGACGAAATGATCGCGGAAGCCTACAAAATCTCCCACGACAACGCCTACTACATTCCGCTGCACCAGCAAGGCCTGGCGTGGGGCGTTGCTGACAATATTGATCTTGTCCAGCGTGCGGACAACCAGTTCCACTTCCGCTTCGTCACCAAGAACTAAGCGGTCCTGTTAAAAAATGAAGCGCCCCCGGTTCCGCCGGGGGCGCCTTTTCTTGAAAACGTAAAGAGCCGAAATGATAGGTTTTGCAACACGTCGTTTGCTTCAAGCGATGATTGTCATGTTGGTGGTGGCGCTGCTCGCTTTCACCATGTTCCGTTTCGTCGGAGATCCGATCAACCAGATGGTCGGGATCGAGACATCCATTGAAGAACGTGAAGCACTGCGCGAGCGTTTGGGTCTGAACGACCCCATCCCTGTCCAATTCGCCCGCTTCATCGGCAATGCTGTGCAGTTCGACTTCGGCACATCCTATCAGTTCAAACAACCCGTTTCGGAGCTGTTTGCCAAACGTATTCCGGCAACGCTTGAGCTCAGTTTCGCATCCTTCATGTTTGCGCTGGTTGTCGGCATCCCAATGGGTATTTACGCCGGTCTCAATCGCGAATCGGCGATTTCAAAACTGTTTCTATCGGTGTCTTTGATCGGCATATCCCTGCCCACCTTCTTCATCGGGATCTTGTTGATCTTCCTGTTCTCGGTCACGCTGCAGTGGCTGCCAAGCTTTGGCCGCGGCGATGTCGTCCAGGTCGGCTCCTGGTGGACAACAGGCTTCCTGACAGCCTCCGGCTTGAAAGCGCTGATCCTGCCAGCAGTCACGCTCGGCATGTACCAGATGACGCTGATCATGCGCCTGATCCGGGCGGAAATGCTGGAAGTCATTCGAACCGACTACATCAAGTTTGCCCGCGCACGCGGTTTGCCAGACCGGCTGGTCCACTTCCGGCACGCGCTGAAGAACACCATGGTTCCCGTGATCACGATCACCGGTCTTCAGCTCGGGTCGATCATCGCCTTTGCCACCATCACGGAGACCGTTTTCCAGTGGCCTGGCATGGGCTTGATGTTCCTGCAGGCGGTTCAGAACGTCGATATTCCGATCATGTCGGCCTATCTGCTGCTGACTGCTTTCCTGTTCGTCGCGATCAATTTCATCGTCGACATTCTCTATTTCTTCATCGATCCGCGTCTGCGGGTCGGACGGCCATAAGGAGACTTGACCATGGCTGATGTCTCCACACCGAACAGCGAGCCGAAAGGCCGCCTCGCACGCATCATCGACAGCGACCTGTTCCACTCCTTCCTGCGCTCGAAGGTCACCGTGGTTGCCGCAGTGATGACATTGATCCTGTTCCTGGTCGCATTCCTTGCGCCCTGGGTCGCACCACACAATCCGTTTGATCTGGCGACAATTTCCATTCTGGACGCTCGTGTTCCACCGGTCTGGATGGAGTTTGCCGACCCCCGCTTCCTGCTCGGCACCGATGATCAGGGCCGGGATCTGTTGTCTGGGATCTTTTACGGTATGCGGATTTCGCTCATTGTCGGTTTCTGTTCGGTCATCGCAGCCGCGATCATCGGCATCACCGCCGGTCTGGTCGCCGGCTATATGGGCGGCCGTGTCGATGCGATCATCATGCGGATCGCCGATGTTCAGCTCACATTCCCGGCCATTTTGATCGCGCTTCTGATTGACGGTGTCGCGGCCGGCATCTTCGGCGGGATCGACCGAGAAGTCTTCGCCTTTTATATCCTGATTATAGCGCTCGCGCTGTCGTTCTGGGTGCAGTACGCCCGAACCGTTCGCGGATCCACGATGGTGGAAAAGAACAAGGAATATGTTCAGGCTGCCCGCGTGATCGGCATTCCCTCGGTCATCATCATGGTGCGCCACATCCTGCCGAACGTGATGGGTCCGGTTCTGGTTATTGCGACCATCAACCTAGCACTTGCGATCGTCACAGAATCCAGCTTGTCGTTCCTCGGTGTCGGCATGCCGCCCACCCAGCCGTCTCTCGGCACCCTGATCGCCATCGGCAACGACTTCCTCTATTCCGGGGAATGGTGGATCGCGATTTTCCCGGGTATTGCGCTGGCTCTGCTGGTTTTGAACGTCAACTTGTTGGGCGACTGGCTGCGTGACGCCCTCAACCCGAAACTGCGCTGAGGTGCCTCCCGTGAACGTCCTAGATATCAAAGACCTTCGGGTCGAGTTCCCGGGCCGCAAATCGGTTTTTGTTGCGGTTGAAGGGGTGAGCTTGAAAGTGGATGCCGGCAAGATCCTCGGTGTTGTCGGGGAATCAGGCGCTGGCAAGTCCACTGTCGGCAACGCCGTGATCGGACTTCTGCAGGAGCCCGGTCACATTGCCGGCGGCGAAGTTTATCTGCACGGTCAGCGGATCGACGAGTTGCCCTACAAGAAGATGCGTCAGCTGCGGGGCCGCAAGATCGGCATGATCTTCCAGGATCCGCTGACCTCATTGGATCCTTTGCAAACGGTTGAATCCCAGCTCGTTGAGACAATCCGCACGCACCTGCCGCTTTCTGGAAAGGAAGCACAACAGCGGGCGATAGAATTGATCGATGCGGTCGGCATTCCCAATCCGGCTGAGCGGATCAAACAGTATCCGCACCAGTTCTCAGGCGGCATGCGCCAGCGCGTTGTGATCGCGCTCGCACTTTGCGCCGAGCCGGAGCTGGTGATTGCCGATGAGCCAACCACGGCGCTAGATGTGTCCATTCAGGCGCAAATCCTGGAGCTGATGAAAAAGCTCTGTGAAGAGCGGAACGTTGCAATGCTCGTGATCACTCACGACATGGGCGTGATCGCAGACATTACCGACCATGTTGCGGTGATGTATCACGGTGAGCTCGTGGAGTACGGGGAAACCACTCAGGTCCTCGGCGCTCCAAAGCACCCTTATACACAGAGCCTGATTTCCGCCGTTCCCCGGCCGGATATCAAGGTCGAGCGGTTCCCGGTGGTCAACTACATCGAGAAGGCTGGCACGCCGCAAAAACATATCGACATCTCCACCCATTGGCTCGGCAAGTCCCGGGACTATGACAAGGTGACAGGACCTCTGGTCCAGATCCGCGATCTGGAGATGCGCTTTGAGACCAAAGGATCGATTTTCCCGTCGAAGCGGGAATACTTCCATGCGGTCAAAAAGGTCAGTTTCGATATTCACGAAGGCGAGACCTTCGGTGTCGTCGGTGAGAGTGGCTCGGGGAAATCCACCATCGCACGCGTGATTACCGGGCTTTACCACCCGAGCGGCGGGTCAATCCTCTTCGGCAAGACGGAACTGACATCACTGAAGAACCAGAAAGAAATTCTGGCGATGCGCCGGCAGATGCAGATGATCTTCCAGGATCCCTATTCGTCGCTCAATGCGCGGATGCGGGTTAAGGACATCATCGCCGAGCCGATCAAGTTCCACAAACTGGCCTCCAGCAATTCCGAAGTCCGCCAAATCGTAGATGATCTTCTGGACCACGTCGGTTTGGGAGCGGCCGCAGGCCAGAAATTCCCGCATGAGTTTTCTGGTGGTCAGCGCCAGCGGATCTCAATCGCACGGGCCCTCGCGACCCGTCCGCGTTTCTTGATTTGCGATGAACCGACGTCCGCGTTGGACGTGTCGATCCAGGCACAGATTCTCAATCTTCTGAAGGATCTTCAGGAAGAGCTCGGTCTGACTATGATGTTCATCAGTCACGACCTCGCAGTGATCCGCCAGATGTGTAACCGGATCGGCGTCATGCGCAACGGCGAGCTCTGCGAAGTGGCAGACTGCGATCAGCTGTTTGAGAACCCGCAGCACGAATACACGCAGCAGCTTCTTAATCTGATGCCGTCAATGGAATTGCTGTCCCGAGCCAATCTGGAAACAGCCTGATACCTCAAAGCTTTGCACTGTCCCGCCTTCCGCGGGACAGTGTCCTTTTTCAGCTAAGTGACTGTTTATGAGTCTTTTTTGAGATTCGCCTGAGTCGTCCACTTGACTCTACAGACACCCCTGATTCCCGATTTGCCGCCCAGCGATAGTCACAGTGGACTCCGGACCCGGCAATTGTTGCCGCCCCTGTTTTCAAGTCTTTTCCATTTAGTGTTTTCGCCGATATTCAATTCCCAATCAATCGTAATTCCGATTCATGAGAAATAACCTCGGCGTATTTCTGCAGATTATTAGTAAATAAAACAATCTCTTTTTCTCCGCCAAAATTCGTACAATTATTTTTTATTTTCAAATTTATCTATTCCTAATTTCCATATTGATTCATATAAACTTTATTTTACTTTTCTTTCCGGCATTGTATTTCGATCCAATCGACCAAATCATCGGTATTCCTGCCAAGAGGCGAAGCCGTTCCCCGTTGGAGCTATCTGACCGCCAGATTGAAGCACAGACCGCCTGTACTGCATTTTCAATCCGGAGCGACACCCGGCGTCACGCGACCGGGAAAGCACAGGGAACGGGGATCATCATGCAACAGGCCGCAAAAAAGCCGGCTCTCTCACTGGAAGTCATCAGCAGGGCGACACTGATCGCAATCGCATCAACTCTTCTCGCCGTAGCATCAGCGCATTCAGGCACAGAACCAAACACTGTGTCCGTTATCAGCCTCTGCGCGATGTCGGTTCTGTTCTCAGCCACCAGTCTGGCTTTCTGTCCGGAAGCCGCGGCTGGACGGAGCTTGAACTATGCAACGGCGCTCGTTTGCGGGGGTCTGCTGATTGTAGATCCCTTCCTTCCATTCATTTCAGCCGGAGGCATCTCCCCCCATGCTCCTGCGTTTTCCGCCGGCATCATGATGATCCTTCGCGCACTCGCTGTTTGGATCCTGCCACCACGTGGCGAACGGACCGGGCTCAAAGAAGGTTTTGCGTCCAGCCAACTCAGCCTTCTATGCGGCGGCCTTTGGCTTGGCGTAAATCCCGATCAGGCACCGATAGCGGCTGTTGTCTGCCTAGTGCTCTCCTGGCCCTATCTCGTTGATGGCATCAACGCCTTTGCTGACAAGGTCTATTTGGAAGCGGCCAGGGCCGCCGGTGTTCGGAGCCTTGGGACTGCTGCATTCGCCCAGGTCGCGTCAGCCCGCGATATCGTCATCGACAAGGCTGCCGTCATGTCGGGCCCAAACCTGGTGGTGACCAATGTCATGGCTTTCAACAACGAACCCAAAACACTGCTTGCCGTTGCCGCATCGGCTGAAAGCGGGAGCGAACATCCCGTCGCAGAAGCTTTGCGCCAACTGGCGGAGCAATGGCGTGTCGACATCAAGCGGCCCGATCGCTTCGAGCGAGCGCCTGGGCTGGGCGCAGTCGCTTTACTCGGCGGGCAAAGTGTCGTGATCGGCACGGCCAACCTGATGCAGAAGCAAAAGATCGACAGCTTCACCGCCGACGCCATTGCCCGCTCACTTGAAGCCGACGGCAAAACGGTTCTCCGGGTTGCTGTGGGCGGCCGGGTAGTCGGTGTCCTAGGCCTTGAAGGCACCTTGCGTCAGGATGCAGGTGTTGCTGCCTTTGCTTTGCGCGGGGAAGGTCTCGTGCCCTGGCTTTATAGCGGGGACAGTGAAAAGACGCGCGAAGCCCTTGCCAACATGCTGGGCCTGGAACCGGTTGCAGACCCGCGTCCCGGCGAAAGCGCAGTGGAAGCGGCATACCGCTGTTTGGGCGATCAACAACCTTTGGTGCTGACCTTGTCGCAGGATCGCACCTCTTTGGAGTTGAGATCCGTCCATAAGACCATGGAAGATCACAGCACGCCGCAAACGGTGATCCTGGCTGTGAGCAACACCGAAGACATCGGCGCTTTTCCTGCACTTAAGGACCTTGCCATGCGACGCACGGCGCTCGCCGCCCACGCGCAACGGTTTTTGTCGGGCCTGTCGATCTTGTGCGGGGTTTGCGGTGGTTCGTTACTGCTCCCCATGTCGGCGGCCCCTGTTCTATTCCTTGTCAGCCTCACCGTCCTCTGGGCTTTCGCGCGTTATTCTATTGCGGATCGCAAACAAGAAACAAACGCAGGGAGCCTGATCGCGGCGGGTTGATCTAATGCGCTTTACAAGCCTGTTCGAGCGGGTATTTATCGGCTCACACCCTCTGCCGTGAGGGGAACAGAGGGTAAGGCGCCGATGACACATACCAAGACACCGAATTTCCGTTCTGCCGCTTGGTTCAACAACCCAGACAACCCGGGGATGACGGCGCTTTACATCGAACGCTATCTGAATTTCGGGATTACCCGCGAAGAACTACAGTCCGGAAAACCGATCATCGGTATCGCCCAGACAGGGTCGGATCTCTCACCGTGCAACCGCCACCACCTTGAGCTTGCCAAGCGTGTGCGCGAAGGCATTCGGGACGCTGGCGGGATCGCATTTGAATTCCCTGTCCATCCGATTCAGGAAACCGGACGGCGGCCAACAGCAACGCTCGACCGAAACCTTGCCTATCTCGGCCTCGTTGAATTGCTGCATGGATACCCGCTTGATGGGGTGGTTCTGACCATCGGCTGTGACAAGACAACACCGGCCTGCCTGATGGCCGCCGCAACGGTCAACATTCCGGCAATCGCCTTGTCTGTTGGTCCCATGCTCAACGGCTGGCACAAGGGTGAGCGCACAGGCTCGGGCACCATCGTCTGGAAAGCCCGGCAAATGCTGGCTGCGGGCGACATCGACTATGAAGGCTTCATGGATCTTGTCGCCTCATCCGCCCCCTCTGTTGGCTATTGCAACACGATGGGCACGGCAACGACCATGAATTCTCTCGCCGAAGCCCTTGGAATGCAGCTTCCGGGCGCGGCCGCCATTCCAGCGCCTTACCGGGAACGCGGCGCCATCTCCTATGAAACCGGCCGTCGGATCGTGGAAATGGCTTATGAGGACCTGAAACCGTCCGACATCATGACCCGGCAAGCCTTCGAAAACGCCATCGTCGTGAATTCGGCAATTGGCGGGTCCACAAACGCTCCAATTCATTTGAACGGCATTGCCCGGCATCTTGGGATCGAGCTCACGAATGACGATTGGCAGAAGATTGGTCATGACGTGCCGCTTCTCGTCAATCTTCAGCCTGCCGGCGCCTATTTGGGTGAAGATTACTTCCACGCGGGCGGTGTCCCGGCTGTTGTTGCCGAGCTACTCCGCCATCGACAAATTCCGCATCCAGACGCGCTGACAGCAAACGGGAAAACGATTGAGGCAAATTGCGCTGGGGTTGTCACCGATCTGCCCGATGTCATCAAACCATTCGACGCGCCGATGCTGGAAAAGGCCGGGTTTTTGAACCTGAAGGGCAACCTCTTCGACAGCGCGATCATGAAAACCAGCGTTATCTCTGAAGAGTTCCGCAACCGCTACCTCTCAAATCCGAACGACCCGGATGCGTTTGAAGGCCGCGCAATCGTTTTCGAAGGACCGGAGGATTACCATCACCGGATTGACGATCCGGATCTGGAGATCGATGAAAACTGTATGCTGTTCGTTCGCGGAACAGGTCCGATCGGTTACCCGGGCGGGGCTGAGGTGGTGAACATGCAGCCCCCGGCAGCGCTTATCAAACAGGGGATCACGGCCCTGCCATGCATCGGCGACGGCCGTCAATCCGGCACATCAGGTTCTCCCTCGATCCTGAATGCAGCTCCCGAGGCCGCAGCAATGGGCGGATTAGCGGTGTTGCAAACCGGGGATCGTGTGCGTATCGATCTGAAAGCAGGATCAGCCAACATTCTCATATCGGACGAAGAATTGGCCCGGCGCCTCGCAAAGCTTGAAGAAAGCGGAGGGTTCCAAGTTGCCGAGAGCCAAACGCCCTGGCAGGAAATCCAGCGCAGCATGGTGGCCCAGTTCGACAAGGGCATGGTTTTGGAACCGGCTGTCAAATATCGGGACGTCGCGCACAAAGGTTTGCCACGGGACAATCACTAAGCGAAAAAGATATTGGTGAGTGCTGAAAACTCCCGAGGAAACTTACATCCTCGGAAAAACTGCCAATGAAACGATTTTTCAAAGATTCCCGCGCACTATGACCAGAACAGGGTCTTGTAGCGAGTAGGTTTCTTGGGCAGTCACACCAGCAAAACAGCATCGTCCACCGAGATGGACGCTACTCTGGATAAAGAGCAGCGCGCCACCGATCCGTCTGCTGATGAGCAGGTCACCATCGCTGCAAATACCAGCGGCATCGACCTCGACGGTGCCGTGGTGGACACCCGCGCCAAGCGGCCCAGCCGTACAGTTTTCGACTTCGATGATATTCCAGAAGTTGGCCCGGGCCGCCGCGCCACAGATATGCCGGTGGATGCGCCTGCAAAAGCACTTCAGAACCTTGCAACTGTTGGACTGGTGATCGCTTTGGCGGCCGCCCTTTATGTCGTCGCCGGGGAAGGCATCAACCGCTTCTTCGGGGTCGGACTGGCATTCTTCGCAGGCGGATTGGCGGTTTGGCGGTTGTTTGCCGATGACATGCAGCGGTCTATCCAGTCCCTGCAACATAAGGACGAGAAAATCCGACGTCTCATGGCCCGCTGCGAGGAATTGGAAGACCAGGCCTGGGAGCTCGGTGAGTCCGACGAACGGCACGCCAGTATTCTTGGAACGCTCGGCGATGTGGTCATCCGGCGCGACCAAGCCGGCATGATAACCTATGCGAATTCCGCTGCGGACGATGTCTTTGGGAAAGATCATGAGCTGCAGCCTGGGCGGCTGATGCAGTTGCCGATCGCCAACAAGGTTGCGGGTGAGATATTCGATCTGGATGCGCCGGCAGAAAATAACGGCGGCATTGGTTTTGGGGACCTTAGGCTGCGCACCGCTCAAGGCGAACGCTGGTTTTCGCGGATCGATATTCCGGTCCGGGACACTGCCACCGACCGGCAGTTGGTCCAGACGGTCTTGCGCGATGTCACCGAGCGGCGCTTGATCGAAGAAGAGCTGCTCGCGGCCCGTCACTCTGCTGAAACCTCCAACGAAGCCAAATCCCGGTTTCTTGCGACAGTAAGCCATGAAATCCGCACGCCTCTGAATGGCGTTTTGGGCATGGCAGCGCTTTTGCGGGATACACGTCTGACCAAAGAACAGAGCGCCTATATCAAGGCACTGGAAACCTCCGGCGAAACCTTACTGCTTTTAATCGACGAAGTGCTCGATTTTTCAAAGGTTGAGGCCGGGAAGCTCGATATTCACGCCGCCCCGATCAAGGTTGGTGCATTGGCCGAAAGCGTGGTCGAACTGCTGGCGCCAAAAGCCCATGCGAAGCACCTCGAAATTGGCACGTTGATCGATTCTCGCCTGCCGGAACACCTGACGCTTGACGCAACCCGCGTGCGGCAAATCCTCTTCAATCTCATCGGAAACGGCGTGAAGTTCACCGATGATGGCGGTGTTGCCGTGGAACTGCGCGGCCGTCCGAACCTTGAAGGTGGCAGCTTCCTCGATCTGGTTGTGCGGGACACCGGCATCGGTTTTGCCGCCGACGAGGCGGAACGCCTGTTCCAGGAGTTTGAACAGGTCGATCATGGACCAGCCCGAAAGTTTGGCGGTACCGGCCTTGGCCTCGCCATCGCGCAGCGACTGGCACATCTCATGGGCGGCGGCATCAGCGCGCGCCCAGCTTCAGAAGGTGGTGCACTTTTTGAAGTTTCCCTGCCAATCCCGGAAGACCTGACCGAAACCACAGACCCGCGCCTGGAAAAGTTTTCCGGCAAGAAGATCGTTTTTGTTACCTCCAGCCGGATCGAGTGCCCCCTGATTGCCAAAAAGCTCGAGCAGTACGATGCGCAGGTTTCGGTTCTGGAACCAGGCAGCGACGGTCTGGATGAGGCGCTGATGACAGCAGAATTGCTTGTCGTGGACAATTCGGCGCTCTCCGACAGCGCCGGCTGGTTGGCTTCGGCACATTTGAGCGGATGCAAGGCACCGGCTGTCGTCTTGATCTCACCGCCGGAGCGTGACCGCCTGGAGCATTTGCGGGAAGCAGGCTACGCAGCTTATCTGATCCGTCCCGTGCGCATTGACACGCTTGTTCAGGTGTTCTCGGGCCTTTTAGACGCCGAGACCTCGGACCATGCCTGGGAAGTCAGTGCAGAACCTGTTCAAAACAGTTTCCTGTCCAATCGGGCCGCTGTGCCGGGCCGGCCGCTGAAATTGCTTGTCGCAGAGGACAATGACATCAACCGCCTGCTCAGCGAGGCCATGTTGCGTAAACTCGGCCACGTCCCGGTGATGGTCGTGGACGGCGAAAAAGCTGTTGCAGAAGCGGCAAGCGGGACATTCGATGCAATCCTTATGGACCTCCACATGCCGGGTCTTGACGGGATCAGCGCCGTCAAGCAAATCCGTCGCGACGAGCGTGTTAGTGGGCGCCCTGAAGTGCCGGTTCTTATTGTCACGGCTGACGTGATGCAGGAAGCCCGGGATCAGGCTGCCGACGTTGGGGCCGCTGGCTATCTTACGAAACCACTGTCCGTAGACGACATTTCAGATGCTCTTGCGGAAATTGGACGGATGAAAGCTGCTGGCTGACCGGCCGGCTCCCGACAACGGTTCACGACCGGCAGATTTCCCAATAACCATCTTGTAATATAAGCTGGCCTTGAAAGACGCCGGGCTCAACCCAATGTCATGCAGATGTCGGAAAAGTATGGTCTACGGCTTTGTCAATCCAGAGCCAACCTAGATTCGCAATCTGAGCCGGCATAGGAAGACTGGCGGAGATCCAAGCGGTCAATGCAATGATCCGGCCCGGTTTTCGATAAGAAACAGACGAAGGGTGGACCGTCCATGATGCGCCAGAACCTATTTTCGCCTAGAAAACTGGTGCGGAAATTTACGCCTGCGATGCGCCCGCTGCCAGCTGTGCCGTACGGAGCCGTTCAGATGCCGGTCAAAACCGGCGAAACCCTTGGACGTATCGGATCCCTCGAAGTGCGCATGGCGCGCAATTTCAAGGAAGTCAAAAAAGCCCAGCGTCTTCGTTATGAAGTGTTTTATGAAGAAATGTCCGCGGTCGCCGACGCACAGACTTTGGCGACACGGCGCGACGCCGATCCTTTCGATGCCTACTGCGACCACCTCCTGGTTGTAGATCACGCCTCTCTCAAGCGAAACAAGCTCGGCCGTTTGAAGCCCGAAATCGTCGGCACCTACCGTGTTTTGCGCCAGGATGTTGCGGACCGGCATGGCGGGTTCTACACATCCGCAGAATACGACATCCAGTCATTGATCGATGCCAATCCCGGCAAACGGTTCATGGAGCTTGGCCGGTCCTGCGTTCTGAAACCTTACCGGAACAAGAAGACCATCGAGCTGCTCTGGCACGGTCTTTGGTCTTACATTTTGCGGCACAAGATCGACGTCATGCTGGGCTGTGCATCCATTGAAGGGACCAACCCCGACGCCATGGCCGATCAGCTGGGTTTTTTGCACCACAATTCACTTGCGCCGGAAGAGTGGCGGGTTCGTGCCGTTGAGAACCGCTTTGTGGACATGAATCGCAGGCCCGCTGCCGACATCAACCAGAAAGAAGCCCTCCGGGCGCTGCCACCGCTCATCAAAGGGTATCTCCGTCTGGGAGCCTTTGTCGGCGACGGTGCGGTGATTGACCATCAGTTCGGGACGACCGACGTGTTGATCGTGATGCCGGTTTCGGAACTGAACACGCGGTATGTAAACTACTACGGCGCCGACGCGAGCCGCTACGCCAGCTAATCGTCCGTTGTAGATCGAATCTCCATTCTGAAGCCCAATTTCCGAAAGGCTTAACGCCCCCTTAAATCGCCGCATTCTAGAATCATGACCGGGAAAGCCGGAGTTTCCGGCAACTTGGTATGGGACGGAAATTGATGGCGCCACGGGCGAAACGCCAGGCACGGGTCGAGCCGACTTTCGGCGCATCCAGCAGCAGTCTGCTGGACCTGCGGCTGCGCCCGGATGACCGTCCGAGCGGCCCGTCGGGCAAGAAGCGTACGAAGGCCAAGACCACCTCAAAATCGAAGCCCAAGTCCAAAGCTGGCGGCACCCCGAAGTCAAAAAAACCCTCGTCTGCCAAGTCCACCTCCCAGCGTGGCAGTGCGAAATCGAGGTCCGGAAACTCGAAGGGCAGAGGTGGCCGGTCCGGCGCCAAACGCCGCAGCCAGAAAAGAAAAGCCCGGTCATCGTTCATGCCCGCTCTGGGCAGGCTTGTAAAACGCGGACTTTACTGGAGCGCGGTCCTTGGAATTTGGGCAGGCATCGCTGTCGTTTGTATTGTTGGCTATTATGCCGCTTACCTCCCGCCGACATCCGAATGGCAGGTTCCAGCAAGGCCGCCAAACGTAAAAATCGTTGCTGCCAACGGCCAGCTGATCGCAAACAGGGGCGATACAGGCGGCGAAGCCGTCCGTCTCGAACAATTGCCACCTTATTTGCCAAATGCCGTTATCGCGATTGAGGATCGCCGCTACCGGTCCCATTTCGGCATTGATCCCATTGGCCTTGGCCGGGCGTTTGTCACAAACATCACGACAGGCCGGCTGGTGCAGGGCGGTTCGACGCTGACACAGCAGCTTGCCAAAAACCTGTTTCTGGAGCCGGACCGGACCATCAAACGGAAAATCCAGGAGCTGGTCCTCGCGTTCTGGCTGGAGGCCGAATACTCCAAGGATGAGATCCTCGAGATGTATCTGAACAGGGTCTATCTCGGCTCAGGTGCTTACGGTGTTGATGCCGCCGCGCGCCGCTATTTCGGCAAATCCGCCCGGCTCATGACAATTGCAGAAGCGGCAACAATCGCCGGGCTCTTGAAAGCACCGTCCCGTTTTTCTCCCGCTGTCAATCCGGATCTTGCGGAAGACCGGGCTCAGCTTGTGCTCGCTGCCATGCACGAAGAAGGGTATATCACCTCAGATGAGGCCAAAAATGCTTTGGCTGCCCCGGCAAAGGTCGTCCGCCGCTACACAACCGCCAGTGAGAATTATGCCGCTGACTGGGTGATGGACGTCCTGCCGCACTTTGTCGGATCCATAGACAGCGACATCATCGTCGATACGACAATCGACCCAAGCATCCAGCAGGCTGCAGAAGCCGCACTTCGCGCAGCCATCTCGGAAAACCGGCAGGCCTTGGGTGTGTCGCAGGGCGCAATTGTGACGATGGACACAGCCGGCGCGGTCAAGGCGATGGTTGGCGGTGCCGATTACTCCAAGAGCCAGTTCAATCGGGCTGTCTATGCCAAACGTCAACCGGGATCTGCGTTCAAACCGTTTGTCTACCTTGCGGCTCTTGAAAACGGCATGACGCCGCAAACCGTCCGCCAGGATCAGCCGATCACCATCGGTGGCTGGTCGCCGAAAAACTATACGAAACAATATTATGGCCCTGTGACACTGACACGCGCCTTGAGCCTGTCCCTCAACACTGTGGCCGCCCGGCTTGCTTATGAGGTCGGTGCGGGCAATGTCGCCTCAACGGCACGGCGTCTTGGGATCACATCGGATCTGAAAACTAACCTGTCTCTTTCTCTGGGCACCTCCGAAGTCACGCCCCTTGAAATAGCCGCCGCCTATGTCCCGTTTTCCAATGGCGGTTACGGGGTTCTGCCGCACATCATCCGGCGGATCAAAACCGTGGACGGCAAGACGATCTACTCTCGAACCGGCGATGGCCGGGGCCGCGTGGTTGACCGGCGCGATGTCGGCAACATGAACTTGATGATGTCGGAAACGCTTCTGACCGGAACCGGCCGGAAGGCCCGGCTGGAAGATGGCCGCCCGGCCGGCGGCAAAACCGGCACCAGTCAGGCGTTCCGTGATGCCTGGTTCATTGGCTACACGGGCAACATGACGACGGCCGTCTGGTTCGGCAATGACAACAATTCCCCGACCAAGAAGGCATCAGGGGGTAAAATAGCAGCCGAAGTGTGGAAATCGGTGATGGATTCCGCGCACACAGGCCGTCCTGTAGCTGACTTACCTGGTGTGCCGAGTTTGCCTGCGACCGTTTCTGCGCCCAAACGGCCGGTGGCTCCACCGTCCAGCACCGGACCTGACAGCGGCCCTGTGCCTCCGGCTGGTGTTGGTGATACGGGTGAACGGAAAGGACCACTCAACCTGTTGCGCAACCTCTTTGGCGGCGGTGGTTAGATCAGCGCGCATTTTCCTGAACGCACGATGGTCCAGCGCCTCATCCGTAGCCGTGCAGCCGGACCCCGTGTTCTTTGAGCCAGACTCGGGCTTCAGGTGTCTGCGGGGCAAGCTCTTCGCACAAGCGCCAAAACCGGTCCGAGTGGTTCATTTCCTTCAAATGCGCCACCTCGTGGGCCGCGACATAATCCAGAATATCCGGTGGTGCCAGGATAAGGCGCCAGGAGAAGGACAATCGGCCGTTGGACGCGCACGAGCCCCAGCGGCTTTTTGTGTCGCGAACACTGATCGCGGCAATCTTCTTGCCGATCTTTGCCGCATGATCTTCGGCGCGTTCCGTTAAGTCAGCCTTCGCCTGCCCCTTCAACCAGGTGGTCACCTTCCTCGGCGCGTGCTCCTCAGCACCGGGCACGAGCAGTGCCGGGGTGCCGCACACAGCCTGTCCGGTCGAGACCAGACCTCGAAGCTGACCGGTCGGGACGATCAAATGCTCTTTACCCCGCAGCGGCACGAGATCGCCAGGACGCAGCGCAACGTGGTCCGGCCGACCTTCAAGCCGCTCAAGGAGCCAATCGATGTGCTGGCGGGCAAACCGCTCGGCCCTTTGTAAATTACCACCTTTCGGCACCGTCAGAACTGGTCCGGAATGGTCCGCCGGCAAGCGCAAGAGATAGCGCTGCGCTCTTGGATTAGCGCGCAGACGTATGCGCACCGGCGCGTCACCAGTGTCTATTTCGATGTGGTCCGGCAGTGCCGGTTTTCGGGCGCGCAACTTGGTTCCCAGGGCTTTTAGTCGAATCATTGCGGGTGAATATTAGGCGAGAAAGCCGGTCGTTTAAACGGACGAAAGCGGCGCTTTTCAGGGCGCCGCTCTCGGTCTGACCGCCCGGGGATAAGGCGGCTCTGGGAGGAGGTATCAGACTTAGGCCGGGTTTGCTTCCGGCCCGGTGTTAGGACGGCCACGGTTGGCCATGAAGCGATCGAACTCTTCCTGATCACGCGCACGGCGCAACTCAGTCAGGAACTCATCGAATTCGTTGCGCATGGCGTCGATCTTCGCCCGCTCTTCCTCAAGACGTTTCAGTTCACGCTCACGATACTCATCGAACGCAACATTGCCGGTCCGGCTGTAAGAAGGCTTGTTCATGTTCTCAAATGCTCCTTTCAGCGGACTTCCACGCCATTGATCCCGCGCGTCACGCGCCATTCCCTCAAATCTGTCGCCCCACAAAATGTAGGCCAACATGGCGAGGCCCAGCGGCCAGAACACCACGAACCCAAGCACCATCAGACCAATGGTCATCGGCGTCCAGGCAGGTTTAATCATGCAGCTTTTGGTCGTCGTCATTGTCCTATCCATTAAAGACATCCACGACCTTTAGGTGGGGATTGACGCAGCGCGCTTCAAGGATTTGTGATCCGGATTCAGGCGTTCCCACACCCCAAACAAGAAAATCCCCACCGTTTCCGGCGGGGATTTCAATCTCGAAAAAGCGAGCTTGGATTATTGCGTCAGCTTACCGTTTCAGACAACTGGCGCGCCTGCTCGATCCAATTGTCACGCGCCATACGGCCCCGGAAATCCAGTTTGGAATCAAGCGCTTCAATCTGCTCATCAGTCAGCGACGCGATTTGCCAGTAATGGAAGATGCCTGCCTCGTTGAGCGCTGCTTGCAGTTTGGGTCCGACACCGCTGATCGCGGTCAAATCGTCGGCGACACCTTTCGGCTTGGCCAATAGGATTTTTTCCAGTGGTGCCTTGGACGGCGCGGCCGCAGACGCAGCTTTGGCAGGTGCAGCAGCCGGTTTTGACGCTGCAGGTGCCGATTTCTTGCCGCGCATATCCGCCCGGTTCGAACGTATGAAGTCCATCACACGCGGTGCGATTTCTGCCCGCCAACGGGATCCGTTGAAGACACCATAGTGGCCGACATTCGGCTGCTCGTAGTGCGCCTTCATGTCGTCTGCAAGGTTGGTGCAGAGCGCATGCGCGGCCTTTGTCTGACCCCGGCCTGTGATGTCGTCCTTTTCACCTTCGACTGTGAGAAGAGCCGTACGCGTGATCTTGGTGCAATCCACCAAGCGCCCATTGTGCATCATCGTGCCTTGGGGCAGCGAATGGTCGATGAAGACCGTTTCGACCGTCTGAAGGTAGAATTCGGCCGTCAAATCCATGACTGCGAGATATTCGTCATAGAACTCGCGGTGTTTTTCCGCGCTGTCGCCGTCACCTTCCACAAGGTGCTGGAAGAAGTCCTTATGCGCAGTCACATGCCGGTCGAGGTTCATGCTCATGAAACCGGACAACTGCAGGAAGCCAGGATAGACATCGCGCATGAAACCCGGGTGCGGGAAGGGCACCTTCATGATGACGTTGTTCTTGAACCAGTCGATTCCCTTGGAAACGGCGAGGTCATTCACAGCGGTCGGCGCAACGCGAGTGTCGATCGGTCCGCCCATCAAGGTCATTGTGGACGGAACATAAGGATCGTCCCGGTCTTCCATCACGGCAACGGCGGCCAAAACCGGAACGGACGGTTGGCAAACGCCAAGCACATGAGCGTCCGGGCCGAGGAAGTGCAGCATCGAGATGATGTAATCGATGTAGTCGTCCAGATCGAACTTGCCGTCCTGGATAGGAACCATCCGCGCGTCGATCCAGTCCGTGATGTAAACATCGGCGTTCGGCAGCAACGCTTCGACAGTGCCACGGAGCAGTGTCGCGTAGTGTCCGGACATCGGCGCAACGATGAGTATTTTCGGGTCGTTGCGCTGTGTGGTGACGCCGCGCTCAAAACGGATCAGATCACAGAACGGACGGCTCCACACCGCGGTTTCCCGCACAGGAACCCGGACACCGCCGACAACCGTGTCGTCAATGCCGAACTCCGGCTTGCCATAGCGCCGTGTTGTGCGTTCCAGAACCTCACAGCTGGCGGCAATTTGCCGGCCCATGCTTGTGTGGGTCATCGGGTTCAGAGGATTTTGAAAATACAGCTTGGTCATGTCAGCCATTGCGCGCAGAGGCGCCATGGCCGCATGGTTCAGCTCGTAAAGATGATAAAAAGGCAAAGGGGCATCTCCTTTGTTCAGGTAGTTGCTACCCGCCGTTTTTATGAACTCGGAATACATGACGGTTGTTCCTGCACCACCTGTTGCATTGCAGCAGGATAGCCACGCCACTTGGCCCCGGCAATACTGGTAATTGGTAGGGACCCGGTCATTCTAGACCTTTTTTCGGCGAACGAATTATTTTGCCGCCAAAGCAGTTACCCGGTGATTAAGAAAGTTAGCTATTTAAATCAAAGTGATAAATGTATTAAAGCGCTCAAGAAAATCAGATCAAGCAGCCAAATCTGCGACCACAGCGTCCAGAACAAAAAATCCTTCCCGCGTTGCACGAACCCGGTTTTCCCCGAGTTCTTCCACCATTCCGTGTTCCAGAAGGTCGTTTAAACGCTTGGGATCGACGGATCGGTGCGCAAACGCCTCATAGCGTTTAAGATCAATCCCTTCGGTCAACCGCAGTCCCATAAGCAGGAATTCATCACCCTGCTCTTCTTCGTTGAGCCCGGAGAATTCGATCATGCCGTGGCCGTTCTGCTCAACGGCCTCCAGCCAGGTTTCAGGGTGGCGCTCGACGGAGGTCGCCATCCGGTTCACTCCGACGGATAAACGGCCATGGGCGCCCGGACCAACGCCGATATAATCGCCATAACGCCAATAAACGAGATTGTGACGGCATTCGGCGCCGGGCTTGGCGTGGTTGGACACTTCATAGGCCGGCAAGCCCTCAGCTTCCGTAACCTTCTGCGTCAAATCATAAAACTCTGCGCCCAAATCCTGATCCGGCATGGTCAGCTTGCCAGCGTGATAGAGCGTGTAGAAGGGTGTGCCTTCCTCAATCGTCAGCTGATAGAGCGACAGGTGATCGGCCGCGAGCGCAATCGCATCCTTCAGCTCGGCCTCCCACTGCGCCAAGGTCTGATTGGGCCGGGCATAGATCAGGTCGAAGGACAAACGCGGGAAAGTCGCCCGGGCCGTTTCAATCGCCCGGCGGGCCGTCGCGGCGTCGTGCAAGCGGCCAAGCAGTTTCAGGTCTTCATCGTGAAGCGACTGCACGCCCAACGAGACGCGGTTCACGCCAGCTGCCCGGTATCCCCTAAACCGTTCTGCCTCCACCGAGGTCGGATTGGCTTCCAGAGAAATTTCAACATTCGGGTCCAGTGACCAACGGTCTGAAATTGCGGTCAGGACACGTTCGACCGTCGCCGGCTCCATAAGGGACGGGGTCCCGCCACCCAAAAATACCGACTGGACCACCTTGCCTTGTGTCATCTCGGCGAAATGGCTCAATTCACGCTCGAATGCGGCCGCAAAGCGGGCTTGATCGACAGGCTGGTGGCGCACATGCGAATTGAAATCACAATACGGGCACTTGGCCGCACAAAACGGCCAATGCACATAAATGCCAAATCCCGCATCGGACGCCTGGATCGGTGCCACGTCGATTATCCCTTCAAACAGGCCTTAGCGAACAGCTCGAAGGCGCGCGAGCGGTGCGACAAGGCAGGTGTATCCGGACCCCAGCCGTGTTTTTCCTCCGACGTCATCTCGCCGAAGGTGCGCTCATGTCCGTCCGGCTGAAACACTGGATCGTAGCCAAAACCTTGAGTGCCGCGCGGCGGCCAAACGATTTGGCCTTCCACCTCACCACGGAAGAATTCCTTGTGCCCATCCGGCCAAGCCAGGCACAACACCGCGACAAACGAGCCGCGGCGGCGCTCCGGTGTCGTTGCCCCGGCCGATTGGAGTTTTTCTTCCACGGTGCGCATGGCCATGGCGAAGTCCTTGTCAGGTCCCGCCCAGCGCGCGGAGTAGATGCCGGGATCACCGTTCAGCTCGGCAACACAGAAGCCGCTGTCATCGGCCAAGGCCGGCAGATTGGCGGCCGTTGCGGACGCCACAGCCTTGATTTCGGCATTCGCTTCAAACGTTGTTCCGGTCTCTTCCGGCTCAGGAAGGCCCAGATCCCCCGCAGAGACCACCTCAAACCCGTAGGGCTGCAGGAGCTCATTGATCTCGCGCAGCTTTCCCTTGTTGTGGCTGGCAACAACCAGTTTTCCCGGTTCCAGTTTGCGGTGGCTCATGGTGGTCACGTCCTTACAGGATTGCCATTTTCTGAAGGTCGACCAAGCGTGTGATCCCTGCCTTTGCAAGGTTCATCAGCTGACCGAACTCGTCCTCGGAGAACGGCTTGCCTTCCGCTGTGCCCTGAATTTCCACGATGCCGCCAGATCCGGTCATGACGAAATTGGCGTCAGTCTCGGCCGTGCTGTCTTCATCATAGTCCAGATCAAGAACCGGTGTGTTTTCGTAAATCCCGCAGGAAATCGCCGCAATGTGGTCTGTCAAAACGTCCCCGGACACCATGTCCCGGGCTTTCATCCACTCAACACAGTCCCGCAAAGCCACCCAGGCCCCGGTGATAGCAGCGGTTCGCGTGCCGCCATCAGCCTGGATCACGTCGCAATCGACGGAAATCTGGACTTCGCCCAGCGCCTGCAGATCCACAACGGCACGCAGGGAGCGGCCAATCAGGCGCTGGATTTCCTGTGTGCGGCCGGATTGTTTGCCGGCGCTTGCCTCACGGCGCATCCGGCTGCCGGTGGCACGTGGCAACATGCCATATTCGGCGGTGACCCAGCCCTTGTTCTGGCCGCGCAGCCACGGCGGGACGCGCTCTTCCAGGCTTGCGGTGCACAGGACATGCGTATCGCCAAACTTCACCAGGCACGAGCCCTCGGCATGTTTGGATACGCCACGCTCCAGCGTGACGGCACGAAGTTCATCGGCAGCGCGTTTTGACGGACGCATGGCTCTCCCTTTCAGCCCGTTATCAAGGCAAAACCCAAAGGTTCGCCTCGTTTGTTCACGGCCTTTTAGACCCCATTTCCCGGCGCCGTAAAGGCCAAGCTTCACCATTGGACCGTTTTGCGCCTATATCTTGAAGAATGAGCGTTGGATCAACGCGTTTTTGGTGACCGTGACGGAGACAAACACCTTGAGCCTCAGCGACCTCGACAGAAGATCCCGGGAAATCTTCCGCTCGATCGTGGAATCCTATCTTGATACCGGGGAGCCCGTCGGCTCGCGCAACATCTCGCGCAACCCCAACATTTCGCTATCGCCGGCCTCGATCCGCAATGTGATGTCGGATCTGGAGCACATGGGCCTCCTGCATTCGCCGCATACCAGCGCCGGACGCCTTCCAACAGAAATGGGCCTCAGGTTTTTTGTCGACGCGCTTCTTGAGGTTGGCGATTTGACCCAGGACGAACGCCGCCAGATCGACATTCAGGTCAAGGCATCCCAACAGGCCAATTCGGCGGAACAGGTTCTGACAGAGGCGAGTCAATTGCTGTCAGGCCTGTCGATGGGCGCAGGTGTTGTGCTGACCCATAAGTCCGACATGCGGCTGAAGCACATTGAGTTTGTCCGCATTGAACCGCTGAAGGCCCTCGCCATTCTGGTTGGAGAAGATGGATCGGTCGAAAACCGGGTCGTCGAGCTGCCACCGGATCTGCCATCCTCCGCTCTCGTCGAGGCCTCGAACTATCTCAATTCGATGATTCAAGGGCGCACAATCAGCGAGATCCGGGCTGAGCTTGAAAAAGTGCGCGCGGCGGATCAGGCCGAGCTGGATCAACTCAGTCAAAAAGTCATTGATGCCGGCCTTGCCGTCTGGACCGGGGAAGACGGTGTCGCAGATCCCGGTACGCTGATCGTTCGCGGCCGGTCCAATCTGTTGTCCGACCTGGACGCGGCCGAGGATCTGGAGCGGATCAAGCTTTTGTTCGACGATCTGGAGAACAAGAAGGATCTCATTCAGCTCCTGGGCCTGGCAGAAAAAGGCGAGGGCGTCCGGATATTCATTGGCTCGGAGAACAATCTCTTTTCCTTGTCGGGGTCGTCGCTGGTTGTCTCGCCGTACCGGGACAGCAACCAGCGGATCGTCGGGGCTCTTGGCGTCATTGGGCCGACCCGGCTGAATTATTCAAGGGTCATTCCGATGGTCGACTATACAGCGCGGCTGGTCAGCCGGATTTTGGGCTGACGCTTGATCGAAACCGTTATTTGCCCCCATCTAAGCAATGAAATCTCAGGACAGGCCTCCTCATTATGCAGTCATTGTCGCCCGCTGAACTGGAACGCTACGCCCGCCATATTGTCCTTCAGGACATCGGCGGGGCCGGGCAACAGAAACTGAAAGCCGCGAAGGTTCTGGTGATTGGCGCCGGAGGTCTGGGCGCGCCGGTTTTGCAGTACCTGGCCGCCGCCGGGATCGGGATGCTTGGCATCGTGGATGATGACGCCGTCTCTCTGTCCAACCTGCAGCGGCAGGTGATCCACGACACCAACCAACTGGGTGAGCCGAAGGTCGCGAGCGCTGCCGAAGCCATTGCAAGGCTCAATCCGAATGTCGAGGTGAAGCCTTTTCCGTTCCGGATAACCGGGCAAAACGCTTTGCAGCTGATTTCCGCCTTTGACATGGTGGTCGATGGATCAGACAACTTCGACACGCGCTATCTTGTGTCGGACGCCTGTTTTTTTGCCAAGAAACCGCTGGTAACGGCGGCTGTCGGTCAATTTGATGGCTCTATCACCACCTTGCGGCCCTTCGAGAGTGGCGAAGCTGGCATTCCCAATCCGACTTATCGCTGCCTCTTCCCGCAAAAGCCCCGAGCCGGATTGTTGCCGACTTGCGAACAGGCGGGCGTTCTTGGCGCACTAACCGGAATTCTCGGCACCATGCAGGCCATGGAAGTGTTGAAGGAACTCACCGGCACAGGCGAGGGGCTCACTGGCCGGCTGATGATGTTTGATGCGAAGGCCTTCCGGATGGAAACCATCCGCTACAAATGCTCGCCCAAAAACCCGCTCAATGGTGACAACCCGAAAACCTGGGCCGAACTGCTGGAAGAGGGATAACTCCACCTGCCACACACTTGATCAGCGCCGATTAGGCCCTTTGTCACATAGTAAGCATTCATTCCAAGGTTCCGGACCCACCCATGCATCCAAAATTCGCTCCTTACCTTTTCGGCGCCATGCTGTCCGGGTCCATGTCGTTTCTTGTGTCCGGCATTGCGACGTTCAGAGCGGTCGGCCCACATGCAGAATTTTTTAGTTTCTGGATTGAGTCCTGGCTGTTTGCCTGGGCGGTCGCGTTTCCCGCAGTCCTCGTTCTAGCGCCGATCGTGCGCAAAATTGTCGCGAAACTAGTAAAACAACCCGAAGAATGAACGGGGAAGCGATCCTCCTTTTGACAAACCCTTCCGCAGCGGCGATACCTCGAACCCATGTCGGATATCAAAGTAAAAATCTGCGGTCTGTCGACCGAAGACACCATGCAAGCAGCCCTTGATGCGGGTGCAGATATGGTCGGGCTGGTGTTCTTTCCCAAGAGCCCACGCCACGTAAACCTGTCTGATGCCTGCAAGCTGGCGGATATGGCGCGCGGCAAAGCCGACATCGTCGCCCTGACAGTCAATATGGATCTGGACGGATTGTCGCGGATCAACGAGCTGGTCGCGCCGGACTATTTCCAGTTTCACGGCAGCGAAGCCCCGGAATCCCTGGCAGCCGCCAAGGTGATGCATGGCAAGAAGATCATGAAAGCGATCTCCGTTTCCGATAAATCGGATCTGGAACAGGCGCTTTACTACTCTATTGTAGCTGACCGGATCCTTTTCGACGCCAAACCGCCTGCAGGGTCAGACATCCCGGGTGGCAATGGTGTTTCGTTTGACTGGACACTTTTGAAAGATCTTGACCTGAAGAAGCCGTTCATGCTTTCGGGTGGATTGAATATGGACAACGTTGCCGAGGCAATCCGCCTGAGCGGAGCCAAGGAAATCGACCTGTCGTCTGGAGTAGAACGCGAACGCGGCGTTAAGGACCCGGCATTGATCCGATCCTTCCTGGCGAAGGTAAAGGACATTCAGGCGGAAGCGGTTAAGGAGTAAACGCGTGAACGATATGGCGAACAGCATCCGGACTGGTCCGGACGATCGCGGACATTTCGGCATTTTTGGTGGCCGGTATGTCGCCGAGACCCTGATGCCGCTGATCCTGGATCTGGAAGAGCACTACAAGGCTGCCAAGAACGATCCGGACTTTCTGGCCGAAGTCAAAAGTCTCAACACTCATTACACCGGCCGGCCCTCTCCGCTGTATTTCGCAGAGCGGCTGACCGAGGAGCTGGGCGGTGCGAAGATCTATTTCAAGCGGGATGAGCTGAATCACACCGGCTCCCACAAGATCAACAACTGCCTAGGCCAGATCCTGCTTGCCAAGCGCATGGGCAAGACCCGGATCATCGCAGAAACCGGTGCCGGGCAGCATGGCGTTGCCACAGCAACCGTTTGTGCCCGTTTTGGCCTGCCCTGTGTGGTTTACATGGGTGCGACCGACGTTGAGCGGCAAAAGCCGAACGTGTTCCGGATGAAGCTCCTGGGCGCTGAAATCGTCCCGGTTACAGCTGGTGCCGGTACGCTTAAGGACGCCATGAACGAGGCGCTCCGCGACTGGGTCACCAACGTTGACGATACCTATTACCTGATCGGGACGGCCGCTGGTCCGCACCCGTATCCGGAATTGGTGCGCGACTTCCAGTCCGTAATCGGAAAGGAACTGCGCGAACAGATGCTCGAAGCCGAAGGGCGTCTTCCGGACGTCCTCGTGGCTGCAGTTGGCGGCGGTTCCAATGCAATCGGCCTGTTCCATCCTTTCCTGGACGACAAGAACGTGAAAATCGTTGGCGTTGAAGCTGGTGGCCGTGGCCTGACTGGTGAAGAGCACTGCGCTTCCTTGAATGCCGGCAAGCCGGGCGTCCTTCACGGAAACCGCACGTATCTGATGCAGGATGACGACGGCCAGATCCTCGAAGGTCACTCGATTTCTGCTGGTCTCGATTACCCCGGGATCGGTCCCGAGCACTCCTGGCTGAAAGAAATCGGCCGCGCCGAATACATCCCGATCATGGATGATGAAGCCTTGGCCGCTTTCCAGATGCTGACACGGGTCGAAGGTATTATCCCAGCGCTGGAACCCGCTCATGCCCTGGCGCAGGTCGCAAAGATGGCTCCGCAGATGGACAAGGATCAAATCATTGTCATGAACCTTTGCGGTCGCGGCGATAAGGATGTTTTCGCAGTCGGCGAGATGCTTGGATTCGACCTTTAAGCTGCAACACAACAGCTAGAAAAGAAGCCGCACACCCTAGGGTGCGCGGCTTTTATTTTGCGGGCGTTTCTGCGTCGAAAACCACTTCCAGCAGCAATTGTTGTCCACGCGCGTCCAGACGCTTAGCCTGGCGTACCAAACCGGGATCGGCCGGAAGACAGGCCGCGATCCTTGGTATCCGCGCTGGCACATGGCCGCTGAGGTCACGCATACGCCGCATCAGTTTCTCATGAAACGGCATTGGAGCCGGTTCGAAGAGGGAGTGGGCCATTTTCGGCTCCTTTTGTTCTTGGCTATGGCAGGAATATAGGCGCACAAAGTGCACATTTCCAGTTCGAAAATTTGACGATGGGCTGATCTGCAAGCGATGCATAGCGGCCTGGGCCACCGAAAACTGATCGCCAGGTCCGCCAATTCGGTAATGCTGCAATGCAAAACCGGCGCTACTCACATCCATGCGGTTGTTTACATTAGAGGAAACAAACTCAGCTTCTCGAAGACCTCAAAGGATGTTCCGATGGCTTTTCGTTCCGTTTCCAATTTTTTCGACCAAATCGGTCAAGCGCAACGCATGCGCGCCGACTACAATCGCATGCGCCAAATGTCGCCTGAGAGCCTGTCCCGGATGGGTGTTGAGCGCAACGACATCGCAAACCACCTCTACAACAAGTACTTCGGCGGCCGCTAAGCGCGCCAAATTGTCCTCATATGGCGCATCAAAGACCGTCAAGGCCCTTAGGAGGCCGCAAACAGCCGTTCTTTGATTGACATCCCCTTGCCCGCTCCCCTACATCGCTCTGATGATTGGCAGGCGGTAACAGCCTGCATCTGTGGCAAGAGGACAGCTGAATGACGGAAACGCGTATCGATCGACGGTTCAAGGTATGTGCCGACGCAGGCCGGCCGGCTCTGGTCACGTTCATAACCGCGGGCGATCCCGATCTCGAAACGTCACAAGCCATTCTCAATGCCCTTCCGGCAGCCGGAGCCGATGTGATCGAACTCGGCATGCCGTTTTCCGATCCGATGGCAGAAGGTATACCGATTCAGCTTGCCAACCAGCGTGCACTTGCCGCCGGTCACACCATGGACAACACCTTGGACATGGTGCGGACTTTCCGTAAGCAAGATCAGGATACGCCGATCATCCTGATGGGCTACTTCAACCCGATCTATGTACGCGATCCGAAGAAATTCGTTCACGTCGCCAAGGAAGCAGGCGTAGACGGTTTCATCATCGTTGATGTACCGGCAGAAGCCGACGACGAATTCTGCATTCCGGCCCTGGAAGCCGGTTTGAACTTCATTCGTCTTGCAACCCCCACCACTGATGACAAACGCCTTCCGGCAGTTCTGGCCAATACCTCCGGTTTCGTCTATTACGTTTCTGTGACTGGTATTACCGGCGCGCAGATTGCGGATACCGGCCGTGTCACAGCGGCTGTCAACCGCATCAAGGGTCATACAGATCTGCCGGTTGCCGTCGGTTTCGGCGTGAAAACGGCCGATCAGGCTGCCGTCATCGGCAAGGACGCTGACGGTGTCGTCGTCGGCTCGGTGCTGGTGAACGCGGTCAAGGACAGCCTGGATGCTGACGGCAAGGCCACAGACAAGACCGTGCAAGCCGTTGCCGACGTGGTCGCAGATCTTGCGTCAGGTTGCGCGCGGGCCCGGGCCGCTTAAAGGTAAGGCCTTAAAAATGTACGTTTTCCGGCGGACATATCGCTCCGCTGTTGTGTAACTCGAGTAGACGGACGCGTTTGACGTGAACTGGATCAACTCTATTGTGCGCCCTAAGATCAGCGGTCTTTGGAAGAAGCGCGAGGTTCCGGAAAATCTCTGGATCAAATGCCCTGAGACCGGTGAAATGGTTTTTCACCGCGATCTGGAAGCAAACCTGTGGGTCATCCCAAGCTCCGGCCACCATATGCGGATGCCGGCGCGCAAGCGGCTCGAATCCCTTTTTGACGAGGGCAACTACACCCGCCTCGACGCCCCGGATGTCACCATCGACCCTTTGAAGTTCCGCGATAGCAAACGCTACACGGACCGCCTGAAGGACGCACGGGCGAAGACCGGCGAAGAAGAAGCGATCCATGTTGCCCAGGGCAAGGTCAACGGCATGGACATGACCGCCGCCGTTCAGGACTTCGACTTTGTCGGCGGGTCCTTGGGCATGGCCGTTGGTGAGGCGATCCTCTCCGGCATGATGAAGGCCGTGGAAGCTAAAACGCCCTTTGTTATGTTCACCGCATCCGGCGGAGCGCGCATGCAGGAAGGCATCCTGTCCTTGATGCAAATGCCGCGCACCACCGTCGGCATTCAGATGCTCCGCGAAGCCGGTCTTCCGTATATCGTTGTCCTCACCAACCCAACGACGGGCGGCGTTTCCGCGTCCTATGCAATGCTTGGGGATGTTCACATTGCAGAGCCCGGCGCGATGATCGGTTTTGCCGGCCGCCGCGTGATTGAGCAAACCGTTCGCGAAAAGCTGCCGGACGATTTCCAGACAGCGGAATACCTTCTCGACCATGGCATGGTCGACATGGTGGTACCGCGTCAGGAAATGAAGGACACCCTTGCGCGGGTCTGCGGCATCTTGATGAAACGCGAAGTCGAGTTGCCGGCAATGATCGCCGACGAGACCTCGACCGCAGAGGCTTCGGAGACCGAAGAGGCGACAACTTCAGACGCCCAGGAGCCGAAGAAACAGCCTGAAGTCGCTGAATAACCAGCAGAGTTGACTGGCTTATGTCGGAAATCGACCAAGGTCAGTCAGTTCCGGGCGGTCATGCACCCTCCTGACCCGCTATCTCCAACAGGCGGGCAGAGCCGCCAATGGACACACATGGGACCCTCCGGAGGGCGCCTTGGATCAAATCACAAGAATTCTCGACCGCCTTCTGGCCTTGCATCCGAAAGAGATCGATCTGTCTCTCGGACGCATGCACCGTTTGCTCGCAGCACTTGGATCACCTGAAAAGCGCTTGCCGCCGGTCATTCACATTGCCGGGACAAATGGCAAAGGTTCAGTGACCGCGACCCTGCGTGCAATTCTGGAGGCATCCGGAAAACGATGCCACGTCTATACATCGCCCCATCTTGTCTCCTTCAATGAGCGCATTCGGCTCGGGAGCGATGGCAAGTTCGTCTCCGACCCGGAGCTCTTCGATGCGCTCCAGCGGTGTGAGGAGGCCAATGGCGGCGAGGAAATCACCTTCTTCGAGATTACGACAGCGGCCGCTTTTTTGTTGTTCGCCGAACATCCCGCAGACGTCGTTTTGCTCGAGGTCGGCCTCGGCGGCCGTCTGGACGCCACAAATGTGATTGATGATCCGCTTGTCTCAGTCATAACGCCCGTATCGATGGATCATGAAAAATTCCTGGGCGATGACTTAAGCGTCATTGCTGCCGAAAAAGCCGGCATAATCAAACCCGAGCGCCCGGTAGTTTCCGCTGAACAGGATCCTGCAGCTCACATAGTTATCGAGCGTCAGGCTGCACGGTGCAGAGCCGCCCTCAAGGTGTGTGGTCAGGATTTTATCGCTCACCCGGATCAGGGCCGTATGGCTTATCAAGACGACGATGGTCTTCTGGATCTCGCGCAGCCAATTCTCGGGGGCGGCCATCAGTATGCCAATTCCGCTCTTGCTCTGGCCGCTCTTAAAGCCGCTAACCTTCTGCCCGATGTCGCTTCCATCGATGCAGGATTGAAATCCGTGAACTGGCCAGGGCGTCTCCAACCGCTCACACATGGTCCGTTGGTGGACATGTGCCCGGACGGGTCAGAAATCTGGCTCGACGGCGGTCATAACCCAGGCGCTGGGGTCACCGTCGCTCAATTCATGGGAGAGCAGGAAGAGCGCGGACCGCGGCCGCTCTATCTGGTCGCCGGGATGCTAACAACGAAGGATCCTGTCGGCTTCTTCCGGCCCTTTGACGGACTTGTCCGCCATGTCGGAACGGTACCGATTGCGACCACCAACACGGCACGCACGCCGGAAGACCTTGCAGATCTCGCCCGGTGTGCTGGCCTGGAAGCAACTCCATTTCCGTCCCTAGACGCGGCCCTTGCCGATGTGGCAGCTTGTGCCGCAAAAGATGGCGAACCGCCGCGCATACTGATTTGCGGTTCGCTTTACTTGGCAGGTGAGGCTCTGGCCCGGAACAAGATGGCGCCGGACTGACCTCACGCCTCAAAAAGGTTGTCTGGAGGTTTGTTGATGATGGTTTCAGGTCTGGCATTCAAGCGGTTGGCGGTGTGCGCACTCTTTACCGGGTTGCTCACCGGACCAGCTCTGAGCCTGTCTGACCAATATGAAAACGCACCGGAAGTGGCCCCAGCCCAACTGCTAGACGGGAAAGAGGTTGGTCCGGGATATGCCGTGCTGCCGCTGGTCAGGAGCACGGGCTTTCTGCACGACTATGAGCTGCAAGCCGATCAGGGCATCGAGCAGGTCCGCGGCGACGGACTTTTGAAAATGCGGTTGTCGGAAATCAAGGCATTTGTCGCGCTGGAAAGCCTGAAGAACGATGCAAGTTTCCTGGATGGCCTGAAACAGTCTGCGCAAAAACCCGTCGAGTTTGTTGAAAGCACCATTCAGGACCCAGTCGGGACGGCCAAGAGTACCGTTTCAGGTGTGGGCCGGGTTTTCAGCCGGCTGGGCAAAGGAGTGGAATCTGCCGTAACCGGTCAGGGCGGTTCAGCCGCGGATATTGCCAAGTCGATCACCGGACAGGCGCAAGCACGGCGCGAGCTGGCTGTTCAACTCGGCGTCGATCCCTATACCTTTGACAAGGCTTTGTCGGCAAAGCTCGATGAGACGGCGAGCGTTACATCTGCCGGGAGCTGGACAGTGACTGCGATAACGGCGCTTATTCCCGGCGGCGTCTTCGTCAATGCCACCCGGGCCGCGGAAGACTTCCGTAACGTGATTGTCGACAGCACCGAAAGCGAACTGCGCGAGCGGACCCTTGATACCTTCCGAAAGGCAGGTATTTCGGAACGCAATATCATGAACATCGATGCCAACCCTCACTATACGGCCTCGGAAAAGGCCATCATCGCCTACCAGATGGCAGCGATGCCAAGCGTTCAGGGGCTTGATCTGATTGCCGAAGACGCCGCAGGCGTGAAAGACAGGGGCTTTGCGTATTTCCAGTTGCGCCGGATCGTGCTTTTGGAAACCTACCACCGCAAGATTTCCGGCTTGGGCCAGATCAGGGACGTTACTGGCCTCTTGGTCGCGATGCGGCGCGACGGCATGGCCGCCATCGTCATGCCCTATGACACCGTTGCCTGGACAGAACCAGCTGCAAAAACGTTTTCAGGCCTCCAGGAAGACTTGAACCGGTTGCCCTTCCCGCCAACGGGCGTCGATTTTCTGATCACGGGGACTGTTACCCAGATGGCAGCCGAACGGATGACCGCTTTTGGTTGGGAAATCACCGGAAATTATCCGATGCCAGAAGGCCCGGTGCATTAAAATACGCACCCTATTCTCTGTTGCCTAGAAATAGGCCCCCAAGCTTCCCCGGCCTTGATCCGGGGGCACCACTTTAGGTCCCGGCGCAAGGCCGGGACGGCAAGAGAAGCCGATATTTCCTTTAGGGAAGTTCGGTTTCGATTTGACTCCTCGAAAGGTATCGATTCAAACGCACTCCAGAACCGGGCCTGACAGGCCGGTTTCCCACCCAAGGATCGCGCGTTTGCGGGTCAAACCCCAGTGGTAGCCACCGAGCTTGCCACCTTTGGCCAAGACCCGGTGGCAGGGCACGACGAAAGAAATCGGATTGCGCCCCACAGCGGTCCCGACGGCCCGGGACGCTTTCGGTTTGCCAAGGCAAGCCGCGATATCGGAATAGGTGGTGGCCTTCCCCATCGGGATTTTCAAAAGCGTCTGCCACACACGGATCTCAAAATCAGTCCCGATCATGACGATGTTGAGCGGTTGATCTTCCTGCCACTTCTTTGGGTCAAACACCCGGCCTGCATATTTGGCCGTTTCTTCCGGGTCATTGCGAAAGCTTGCCGCCGGCCAGCGCTCGCACATATCACTGAGCGCGCTGTCCTCTTCACCGGGATCCGCAAAGCCGAGACCGGCCAAGCCCTTGTCGGTGGCCATGATCAGCACCTGGCCGAAGGGTGAGGGATGAAAGCCGTAGGCGATCTTCAAACCGGCTCCGCGGTTGCGGTAATCCCCCGGAGTCATTGCTTCATGAGTGACAAAGAGATCATGCAGCCGGGAAGAACCAGACAAGCCAACCTCATAGGAAGCATCCAGCACGCTTGCCGTATCGCGCAACAATGCCTTGGCATGATCAAGCGTGATGGCCTGAAGAAACTGCTTTGGTGTCAGTCCGGCCCAGCGCGCAAACACCCGCTGCAACTGGATCGGCTGCAAACCGGCTTCCTTAGCCAACAATTCAAGGGTCGGCTGATCCCGCCAGTCTTCGGTGATCCGTTTCAGAGTTTGACGGACAACCATATAGTTTTCAGCAGCTTCCTCACCGACAGAGATCGGTTTGGGGTCGGACGCCAATTGCGAAAGATCGAGTGCCTTGGTCATGTCAAAACCATCATTTCCTGTAAACTGACCAGACTATATCTCCCGTCAGTAGGGACTTCGACCCGATTTGCGAGCCATTCTCACCCAAGCGCGTCCTTGAAGTGATCGGCCGAGACAGCAGGGCCCTTTCGCGTGCTCAAAAGGATGTTGGTTTCCGTTCCAGCAATTCCTTGAATCAGCCGGATGCGATGAAGGGCATCATCAAAAGCTTCCAGGTCCCTGGTGGCGATCTCCAGAACGAGGTCCCACTTTCCGTTCGTTGAGTGAATCGCGCGCACTTCAGTCATTGCCGCAAGCGCCTTACTGACCGGATCTGTGTTCCGCCCATCAACATGAACAAGCGTCACGGCCCTGATCGGCAAGTCCCGCCAATCATCTCTCAGAACGGCTGTAAACCCAAGAATTTCGCCGGTTTCGATAAGCTTTTCCATGCGGGAGCGAACGGTCGCCCGGGAAACTTTCAAATCGGTTGCCAAATCGGAAACCGACCTCCGGCCATCATGGCGCAAAAGCGAGATCAAACGTGTATCAAGGTTGTCCATTTTATCATTCTGATAAATTATAGTTCTCAAAATGATAAATCTCAGCACTATTTTGATCAAGTCTCAGGATTTACTCCGCCGCGTCACATCCGCACTCTTGGCCCAAATAATTGTCATGGGCGCAGAGGCGGAAAACCTTGAAGCAGAATATCGTTCTTGTCGGAGCTCCGGTCGAAGAAGGCACCGGGCGGCGTGGCTGCCTCATGGGCCCCGATGCCTACCGGACGGCGGGGCTCGCCACGACCCTGGAAGCCCTTGGTCATTGCGTCCGCGATGACGGCAATCTGCAACCGGAAACGGTGGACGATATCCGCCCGCCCAACGGGATCGTGAAGAATTTCGGCGCTTATGCTGGCTGGACACGGTCGCTCTTCAAAAAAGCCTCCGACCTCGGAACCGGTGACAGTTTTCCGATCTACCTAGGCGGTGACCATTCCCTGGCAGCTGGAACCGTGGCCGGGCAGGCAAAGGCTGCAGCTGAAAAAGGCAGGCCTTTGTTTGTTCTCTGGCTCGACGCCCATTCGGATTTTCACACGCTGGAGAGCACGGACAGCGGCAATCTGCATGGAACGCCGCTTGCGTTCGCTTGTGGCTTGCCGGGATTTGATGCCGTGCTTGGCGCTCCCTTGAGCCACCCGGTTTCAGCAGACCGGGTGGAAATCATGGGCGTGCGGTCCATTGATGAGGCTGAGCGAGATTTTCTCGTCCGCCATGGCGCTGGTGTTTCCGATATGCGCCGGATTGACGAAGAGGGGATCGGCAAACTTCTTCACCCATTCCTGGAGCGCGTACGCGCAGAAAATGGCTTGCTTCATGTGAGCCTCGATGTGGATTTTCTGGATCCGGACATTGCGCCAGCCGTCGGCACCACCGTTCCGGGTGGGGCGACATTCCGTGAAGCGCACCTGGTCATGGAAATGCTTCACGACAGCGGGTTGGTGACATCGCTCGACCTCGTTGAACTCAACCCCTTTTTGGATGACCGCGGCAAGACCGCCCGCTTGATGGTCGACCTGACCGGCAGCTTGTTCGGCCGCCGCGTCTTCGACCGTCCGACACGCAGCTATTGAGGACCCCATGACAAAGACCCTTCACAACCCGAACCCGTCCGATCTGGCTTATGTGCCTTTTGTCAGTGTCGACAACATGATGCGCAACGTTCGGGCCATTGGTGCCGAGACTTTCATGCGCGGCATCGCCGAGTATATCGAGCAGGATTTCCGCCGTTGGGAAAGCTTCGACAAGAAACCGCGTATTCCGGCGCATGCACCGCAAGGTGTGATCGAGTTGATGCCCGCGAACGATGACGAGTATTTCGGATTCAAATACGTCAACGGGCACCCGGGCAACACACGCACGGGCATGCAAACCGTAACCGGCTTTGGGGTGCTGTCGCACATGTCGACCGGCTACCCGGTTCTGTTCACGGAAATGACAATCCTGACCGCGCTACGGACAGCTGCCAACTCTGCGCTCGCAGCGAAATATCTGGCGCCAAAGAACTCAAAAACCATGGCGATCATCGGTAATGGCGCGCAGTCTGATTTCCAGTGTCTGGCCTTCAAGGACATGCTCGGCATCACCGATATTCGCGCCTATGACATTGAACCGGCTGCCAGTTTGCGCCTGGCGCGGAACCTTGCGCACTCCGGACTGAATGTGACGATCTGCAAAACGCCGGAAGACGCCATTGAAGGCGCTGAAATCATCACAACCGTAACCGCCGACAAACGGTATGCCACGATCCTGACCGACAACATGGTGGGGTCTGGCGTCCATATCAATGCGATTGGCGGCGACTGCCCAGGCAAGACCGAATTGCACAAGGACATTTTGCTCCGGTCCGATATTTTCGTGGAACTGCCCGAACAAACCCGCGAAGAGGGTGAACTCCAGCAACTTGATGCCGATCATCCCGTAACAGAGCTGTGGAAGGTCTATGCAGGCCAAGCGGAGGGAAGAACCTCCGACACTCAGATCACGTTGTTCGACAGCGTCGGCTTTGCCATCGAGGACTTTTCCGCACTTCGGTATGTCAACGATATGCTGCCAAGCACCGGACACTTCGAAAAACTGGATCTTCTCGCAGACCCCGACGACCCGCGCGATCTCTACGGTATGGTTCTGCGCTCAGATGCCAGCAATGGCGACGACAGAGCGGCCTAGTGAGATCGCAAATATGGCCGTGCTGCTAGGAGATGAAACGGTAGGGAGCCTTGGGCCAAGCCCACTGCTGTCCGGCTAAGGTTTCGGGCTCCTTTGCATTTCACCTCAAAGCGCCGAAGAAATTTCCTCAACGACGGCTTCGGCGGCGGCTCTCGGGTCATCTGCCTTTGAAATCGGGCGGCCAATGACGAGATAATCGCTGCCAGCCTTGATCGCGTCGGCCGGTGTCATCACCCGGCGCTGGTCACCTGCAGCGCTGCCCGCCGGCCGAATCCCCGGGGTGACAATGACCAGCTCATCGCCGAGAACCTTGCGCATTTCTGCCGATTCCGTCGGCGCGCACACAATCCCGCCCATTCCGGCAAGCTTGGCATCCTTTGCTCGCGCTTCGACAACGCTCGCAATCGGGCCGGTGTATCCGGCGGCCACCAGATCGGTTTCATCCATGGAGGTCAGGACCGTCACCCCAAGAATACACAAATCCGGATTGCCTTCTTCCGCCAGACCCTTCAGCGCAGCGCGCATGGTTTTTGGATAGGCATGCACGGTCATGAAAGTCATGCCCATCTTGGCAACGTTGCGCACCGCCTTTGTAATCGTGTTGTCGATATCGTGGAGTTTCACGTCCAGAAAGATTTTATGGCCGCTCTCGGCAAGCTCACGGGCGAACTCGAGACCACCGGCAAACTGAAGTTCCATACCGATCTTGTAGACGCCGACCGCGCCTTCCGTTTGTTTGACCAGCGTCTCCGCCTCAGCGACGGCTGGAACATCCAACGGCAGCATCAAGCGCTCGAGCGCTGTTTTAGGGGCAAAGCGGCTTGTCGGCATTGGGAACTCCTGGTGGCGAATTTGCCCGTTCCTAACACCAAGGATATCGCCGCACTACCGAATATCGCAGGCCCCTTGTGAGCTCTTCTCACAAACGATGTCACAAACAACCAATACGGACCCACTTTCCGGCAGCGGACAAATGAAGCAAATGGTCTTGTTTTCAACTATTTTCTTAAATGGTTCAGGCTGCTACAACTGCGCCGCCGGTCAGCTTTGACGGCTCAAAAGGAGATAGCCCTTCATGCGCACAGCGAGCGTATCGCGCGACACCAAGGAAACCAAAATTTCGGTCGAGATCAACCTAGACGGAACGGGCGCCTATGACGTCCAGACCGGTGTCGGGTTCTTTGACCATATGCTGGAACAACTGGCGCGCCATTCGCTGATCGACATCAAGGTCCGCGCGGACGGCGACACGCATATCGATTTTCACCACACGGTCGAGGATACCGGCATTGCCCTCGGTCAGGCTCTATCCAAGGCAATCGGAGACATGGCCGGAATTACGCGGTATGCGGATACGCATCTAGCCATGGACGAGGCCCTGACACGCTGCGCGCTGGATGTGTCCGGACGCCCTTTCCTTGTCTGGGACGTAACCTTTGACCGCGACAAGGTCGGCGATTTCGACACGGAGCTGTTCGAAGAATTCTTCCGCGCATTTGCCATGAACGGCGGTCTGACGCTTCATATCGCCAATCTTTACGGATCAAACTGTCACCATATCGCCGAGACCTGCTTCAAGGCCGTGGCCCGGACGCTGCGCAAGGCAATTGAGATCGACCCGCGTCAGGCCGACCGCGTGCCGACCACCAAAGGTCAGCTCGGCGGTTGAGGCTAGAGCATTGGGCGTTTTGATTGAAACGCCCAAAAACGCTTGACCACTTTAAAGCGATCAGCTTTGGGCGTAAAATCGATTCTGATTTAACGCCCCGCTGATCTGGCAACTTCGAAGAACGGATCGGCACATGACCAGTTACGTCGTGATGGCACCGCCCGAATTTGAATCGCTTAATGGCGACCCGGAAATCACCGGCCGGATGCAATTCGTGCCGGACAAGTTTTCGCCGCTTGCCTTCCTGTTTTCCATTCCGTGGATCCTTTTTCATCGGATGTGGCTGGTGTTGCTAGGCTATCTGGCTATCACCCTGGTGATCGAGATCGCCGCGCTGTCGTTGGGCGGAGCCGCAATGGGCATCGCAGCCTTTGCGATTGCCATTCTCTTCGGGTTTGAGGCCCAGGCGCTGCGCTGCTGGTCATTGGAGCGTAAAGGATGGCAAATGGTCGGTGTTGCCGAAGGGAACGGCCGGGAAGAAGCTGAAATCCGGTTCTTCGCCAATCGCATGAACAAAGAACAGACCCCAACACCAAGAGACCAGCAGACCACGCGGCCCGCCAACAATCCGATCATTCCAAGGATCGGAAGCGAGCAGGTTGTCGGTCTGACGCTTGGTCCGGAGACCCGTCAATGACAATTGCGATCATCGATTACGGTTCGGGCAATTTGCGCTCGGCCGAAAAGGCATTCGAGCGCGCGGCCCGCGCTCATGCCCACGTTCCCGATGTGATCGTCACCGCCGATCCTGACAGGGTGCGCAAGGCGGATCGGATTGTTCTGCCCGGTGTCGGAGCGTTCGCCGACTGTAAACGCGGCCTTTGGGCGGTCGACGGCATGCCGGACGCCCTTGAAGAGGCCGTTCACAAACAGGGCAAGCCGTTTTTTGGGATCTGCGTCGGCATGCAGTTGATGGCAAGCCGCGGCCTGGAATTTGAGACAATAGACGGTTTCGACTGGATCTCGGGCGACGTCACCGAGATGAAACCGGCCGATCAGACCCTCAAGATTCCGCACATGGGCTGGAACACCATTGATGTGAAACCGGAAAGCCATCCGGTCTTCAAGGGGATCGAGACGGGACCAAACGGACTGCATGCCTATTTCGTGCACTCATATCATTTTTCCTGCGCCAACGACGCGGACCGGCTGGCAACTTTCGATTACGCCGGCACGTTCACGGCAATGGTCGCCAGAGACAACATGATCGGAACACAGTTCCACCCGGAAAAAAGTCAACGGCTCGGTCTTGAGCTGATCGCCAATTTTCTGGACTGGACACCTTAAACAAGACGGGGAGAGAACAATGGCCAAGGGATATTGGGTTGCACGGGTCGACGTACGGGATCCGGATGGCTATCCGGCTTATGTAGAGACGGCAAAGCCTGCGTTTGAACGCTTCGGCGCGAAATTCCTCGCCCGCGGCGGCAAAACCGACGCCATCGAAGGCCAGGGGCGTGCGCGGAACGTCATTATTGAATTTCCGAGCTTCCAACACGCGGTCGATTGCTATAAGTCGCCGGAATATCAGGAAGCGGTCAAAATCCGCCAGAAAGTAGCCGATGGCGAGATCGTCATCGTGGAAGGGATGTAAAGTAAGATGATCCTGTTTCCCGCCATCGACCTGAAAGACGGCCAGTGTGTGCGCCTCAAGCTCGGCGACATGGATCAGGCGACCGTGTTCAACGACGACCCGGGCGCTCAGGCCAAGGCCTTTGAGGACCAGGGGTTTGAATGGCTGCATGTGGTTGATCTGAACGGTGCCTTTGCCGGTGAAAGCGTCAATGGTGCTGCGGTCGATGCCATTCTGGCATCAACGAAAAACCCGGTTCAGCTGGGCGGCGGGATCCGGACCCTGGACCACATCGAGGCCTGGCTGGACAAGGGCATTTCACGGGTCATCCTCGGCACCGTCGCCGTGCGCGAACCGGACCTGGTGAAGGAAGCCTGCAAAAAGTTTCCGGGCAAGGTGGCTGTCGGCATAGACGCCAAGGGCGGTTATGTTGCGGTCGAAGGCTGGGCGGAAACGTCTAAACTCACAGCCGTTGATCTTGCCAAGCAATTCGAAGACGCTGGCGTTTCGGCCATCATCTACACGGATATCGACCGGGACGGGATCCTGAAGGGCCTCAACATTCCCTCAACCCTCGAGCTTGCAAAAGCTGTCTCAATTCCGGTAATCGCCTCGGGAGGGCTTGCCTCCATCGACGACATTCACCGTCTTCTGGAGCCGGATTGCGCCATTCTGGAAGGGGCGATCTCCGGCCGCGCGCTCTACGACGGCCGCCTTGATCCAACGGAAGCGATGGACCTGATCCGCGCCAGCCGGAGCTAAAAATCATGACCCTCAAATCGCGTGTCATTCCCTGCCTTGACGTGAAAGACGGCCGTGTCGTCAAGGGCGTCAATTTCGTGGATCTCGTCGATGCCGGAGACCCGGTGGAAGCGGCGAAGGCCTATGATGCAGCCGGAGCAGACGAACTCTGCTTTCTGGACATCACCGCCAGCCACGAAGGCCGGGATACAATCTATGATGTGGTTCGCCGGACCGCTGAGGCGTGTTTCATGCCAGTGACCGTCGGTGGCGGTGTCCGGACCGTGGAAGACATCCGCAAGCTTCTGATCGCCGGAGCGGACAAGGTTTCGATCAATACGGCTGCGGTCAAAAATCCGGAATTCGTAAAGGAAGCTGCCGAGAAATTTGGCGCTCAGTGCATTGTCGTCTCGATCGACGCAAAGCAGGTCAATGAACCCGGCGCGCCGGATAAATTCGAGATCTTCACCCATGGGGGCCGCACCCCGACCGGGATTGATGCCATTGAATTTGCGAAGAAAGTTGTTGCGCTGGGTGCAGGCGAGCTGCTGGTGACTTCAATGGACCGCGACGGCACCAAGTCCGGCTACAATCTGGCGCTGACCCAAGCGATTGCCGACGCTGTCCCTGTGCCGGTGATTGCTTCTGGCGGTGTCGGTTCTCTGGATCACATGGTGGAAGGCATCCGGGACGGTCACGCGACCGCAGTGCTTGCTGCATCCATTTTCCATTTTGGCGAATACACGATCCGCGAAGCAAAACAGCACATGACGGATGCCGGAATAGCTATGCGGATGGACGGCTGATTGCCGCATTTGAGCTGCCGCAAGGACATAGACCAATGACGAAGTTCACACTGGAAGACCTCGACGCCATTATTGCGGCGCGCGCGCAGAGCTCTGATGAGATGTCCTATACGCGCAAGCTGATCGGTAAGGGCGTTGTCAAATGCGCTCAAAAACTGGGGGAAGAAGCAGTGGAGGCGGCGATTGCGGCCGTCCAGGAAGACCGGAAGGAACTGACGTCGGAAGCCGCAGATCTCCTCTACCATCTGCTGGTGGTTCTGAATGTCTTAAACGTTCCGCTGGATGACGTCATGGCAGAGCTTGCCGGGCGCACCGGACAAACCGGTCTTGAAGAAAAAGCATCCCGCCAACAGGAATAAATCCTGATAGGCTGATGTCGGCTGGCCACTGCAGCAGGGACGAAGGCACCATGGATCAGAAAGTCGCGACAGCGCTCGACATGGATTTGTCACCCTACCGGGTGTTTACCGAACGCCAGTGGTCTCGGCTGCGGGCCGATACGCCGATGACCCTGACCGCAAAAGAAGTCGCTCAGCTGCAGGGCCTGAACGCGCCGGTCTCAATGGAGCAAGTGGAAGCGATCTATTTGCCGCTTTCGCGCCTTTTGGCCTTCTACGCTGAATCGACTGTCGGTCTTCACCAGGCAACCCAGGACTTTCTCGGCACTCGGGATGGGAAAACCCCGTTTATCATCGGCGTCGCAGGCTCCGTATCGGTCGGAAAATCGACCACGAGCCGTGTCCTTCGGGAGCTTTTGGCGCGCTGGCCGGCCAGCCCCAAGGTCGACCTGATCACGACGGATGGCTTTCTGTTTCCAAATGCTATTTTGGAATCCGAAGGCCTGATGTCCAAAAAAGGGTTTCCGGAAAGCTTCGACCGGCCCCGACTTCTGAAGTTCCTGTCCGACATCAAGGCCGGAAAACGGCATGTTCGCGCGCCGGTTTATTCGCACTTCTATTACGATGTGATGCCAGGTCACACGGTGACCGTCGACAAACCGGATATTTTGATCGTCGAAGGGCTGAACGTCTTGCAGACGCGCGAACTGCCACGGGACGGGCGCGCAGTTCCTTTCGTCTCGGATTTCTTTGATTTCTCCGTCTATATGGACGCGGACGAAGAACTGTTGCGGCAGTGGTACGTGGACCGGTTTATGCGCCTCAGGGAAACGGCCTTCCGCGATCCGGGATCCTATTTCCATAAGTTTTCGCGCATCACTGACAAAGAAGCCGTGGAGACTGCAAACACGATCTGGTCGAACATCAACCTGGTAAACCTTCGGGAAAACATCCTGCCGACCCGGCCACGCGCCGACCTGATTCTGACCAAGAACGCCAGCCATCGGATCTCCAAAGTCGCCCTGCGCAAAATCTGATGAGCGCGTTACCCATATGATTGACGTATAAAAGAAACCCGCGAAGCAGGTGCTTCGCGGGTTTTTTGATTTGCAATTCGCTTGGATTTAAGCAGCGGAGCGCTGGCGGACTTCGCTCAAGAAGTTTGCAACCTGATCCCGCAACATGCTTGCGTTTTGTTCCAGCTGCTGCGCAGAAGACTCCACGTTGCCTGCAGTGTCACGGGTGTTCTCCGCAGCAGAGGCGACGGATTCAATGCTGGTCGTCACTTCCACAGTGCTGCGGGAGGCTTCCGTCGCATTCGTTGCGATTTCCTGAGTCGCAGCGCCCTGTTCTTCGACGGACGAGGCGATGGACGAGGCGATCTCGTTCATGTTGTTGATGATCTCAGTGACAGAAGAGATGGCGGTTGCCGCATGACCGGTCTCATCCTGGATCGCTGTGATCTGGCTTGAGATTTCCTCGGTCGCCTTGGAAGTCTGAGTTGCAAGCTCCTTAACCTCGGCTGCAACAACGGCGAAGCCTTTGCCTGCTTCACCGGCGCGCGCTGCCTCGATCGTTGCGTTAAGCGCAAGCAAGTTGGTCTGTTCGGCAATGGCCTGGATGAGGGTGACGACTTCACCGATGCGGCCGGCTGCTTCCGACAAACCGTTCATGCGCTGGTTGGTGGCCGCAGCCTCATTGGCTGCCTTGGCCGCAATCTCACTGGAAGACTGCACCTGACGGCGGATCTCGTTGACCGATGCGGACAGCTCTTCAGCCGCTGCGGCCACGGTTTCCACATTGTGCGCAGCTTGAGAAGATGCGTTCGACACGAACCCGCTCTGCTCTGTGGTCTGGGCGGCAACACCGGTCATATCTGCGGATGCAGACTGCAATCTTTGGACGGAGGAATCGATGATGTTCATCATGTCGGTGATCTGCCGGTCAAATTCCGCACTGAGCTGCTGGATTTCAGCACCTTTGCGGGCAGATTCTTCCTGAATGCTGTCTTGCTGAGCGTCCAGTTCCCGGCGGGCCGCTTCGTTTTTGACAAAGACCTCCATTGCCGAGGCCATCTGGCCGATTTCGTCACCGCGGTCTGCACCTTCAACAGCGATGTTAACGTCCCCGCCCGCGAGCCGGTTCATGTTCCCGGTGAGCTTCGTAAGCGGAACGACTGTCGCGCGAACGGCAAATACGGCAATGCCCATTGCAATGAGCGCACCGACCACAGCCAATGCGATGATCACGGTGGCAGCGTTCCAATAAGCTGCGTCCAGATCATCCATGTAAACACCGGTACCGATCATCCAGCCCCATGGCTCAAATCCAGCACCCCAGCCATACTTGGCAATCGCGACTTCGCTGTTTGCACGCGGCCAGTAGTAGAGCAGAGACCCACCGCCAGCTTTCGCGGACTTGATCAGTTCAGCGACGATCTTCACACCTGTCTTGTCGGCAAAACCGATCATGTTGGTGCCGACCACGGATGCTTTCGGATGAACAAGGTTGTTGCCTGCGTAGTCATAGACGAAGACGTAATTGTCACCTTCAAACCGCATGGCGCCGATAGCAGCCTTTGCGGCGGCCTGAGCATCTTCCTTGCTCATGGCGCCAGACGCTTCCTGCTCCTGGTAGTAGGCAGCGACCGTTGCTGCGCTGTTGGAAATGTCTTCAATCTTCGCGAGCTTCTGATCGAACATAGCCGAATACAGGCTGTTCAAGCTGATGACACAGATCGCAATTGTGAAAAGAAGAATGGTGGCGATCGGTAGACTGATCTTCCAGGTGATTGGCCAGCGGGCGAATGACATTTCAGATGATTCCCTCATTTAACTCCTTAGGGAACGAAACACTGAACTGCTGACCAAAGGCTTAAAAGTCATGCGGTTTTGCAAATAAATATGGCATTCATCGGTAGATTGACGTACCTGAGATGCAGATACTGCCCGATATCTACCTTAGATTGCTTATAAATTTATCACACCATTGCAGTAATCACCTTCTGGCACAAAAGACATCCCGCAATCCTGGCCGTGACCAGCTGGCGTTTTGAAGCTGACCTTTCAGCACGTGTCCCTGGGCCTCGAAGTAAAATGTATTTGCTCCGCCCTGACGTTGAAGGGTCACAGCGCCATACCCCATTTCGGCAACCGTTGCCGTCTGACCATCCGGCGAGAAGACGACATTGAGATCAATCCCCGCCGTGCACAGATAGTCCGCCACATTGCCGCGCGCAGCCTGCTGCGGATAGGCCTGCGGAGAGTTCAAACCGCCTACGTTTCCCGGGGGAACCGGACCACCCGGCAATTGGCCTGGCTGACCACCAAACGTGTTTCCGAAGCCGCCAGGCACGGCGCCTGGAGCTCCTTGAACAACCACTTCGCGATAGGGTGTGCGACTCACATAAATGCCCCGACACTGGCCGTTGGCACCGCGCACGGTCCATGCGTGGGATACATAGGTTTGCTGTTCCAGGATTTGACCAGGTTCGAGGCGGGCGTATGGACGCTCACCGCCACGATAATCGACCCAGTTCACCTCAATCACTTCTGCGCTTGAATTGCGGAAGATGATTTCGCCCGGCCTTTCAGCTTCCACAGAGCGAACACGGCCAAGCTCAGTGCATGCGAGGTCCGAGCTCGGATCCTGACCCGGTGCAAGCCCGTTGTCGGACACGATTTGCTGCGGAACCGCGCATGTTGCGACAAACAGGCGGACAGGGTTCGCGCTTCCTCTCAAGGACACTGTATAAGGAGGCAACCCTTCGACGGTGATCGACAGTTCCGATTGCTGGATCAACGCTTGCCACAATGGATCAGTCATCTCCAGTGTCACTTGCGGGAGCGAAACACCGGCTTCATTGGCGTTGGAGGACCCGAAAGCGCTGTAGCTTGCGGAAAAATCACCGGCGACCAACGAGACCGTCTGAGGCATGCCTTCAATCAATCCGGCCGGGGCTTGCTGAAATGTCACCGCGGCAAAGCCGGACTGCGTGCTGCATTGCGCCCGGAAGTCCCGGTCATCGGTTTGCGGCACTGAGTGCTGAAGAAGGGATAGAGCACCGGGTTGGCTGCCGGGCTGGGCGAGCCACTCTCGTGTTTCGGATGGGGTCACAAGCACGGCCTGGGTATTGGCTTGCGCCGAATTGCCGCTCTGGTTGAGCCGGTCTTGCACCAGATTTTCCAAACCACCCGGCAAAGCCGCGGAGTCTGTCTGGCCGTCCGGGACGGAAATTGGCGTCTCAACCTGTTCCAGTGGCTCAAGACCACCAGCCAACGGTTCCAGGGACCCGGACGGACCCGTACCCACCGCCGAAAGATCAACCGGTTCCGGGGATCCAGTGTTCTGGTTCGACTGAGGTGTTTCAGACGTCGCTGTAATTTGCTGCTCAGGCGCACTGGTGCTTGGTCCGGCTGCCACACCGGATCCCGCACCAACAACGCGTGCGACGGCACCCGGCTTTTCGTTGCTCGTCACATCGACAAGCAAAGTGTTTCCGCTACAGATATTGGCATCTCTGTGCAGAACTCGGCTGTTTTCGAGCGTGATTTCAAGTTTGATATCGCACGGAGGTGGCGTGTTGCTGCTGCCGATCGTGTCAATCACGACGCCCTTGTCGTCTCTATTGATAATCGGCCGGTAGCGTTTGTTGAGAGTAACGGACCGGATCCCTGGCTCAGCCGGCTCCACATTGATACGCAAGGTCTCCGGCGCGGATTGTGCGTTTACGCCTTCGATCGCGCTGAGCGCACCAAGACCAATAAAGGCCATGAGACTTGTGCGGAACAAAATTGACATATCAGTCCTGGCAGCCGAGCGCCGCATTGGCGATCTCCATGAGAGCGCGATGGGATAATCAGTTGCGATTACTTAGGCAAAGTGGCACCGAAAGGGCAAGCCTCGCGTGTTTCTCACAAACCTATCGATTGACCAGACCCTAGCGTGGCGCGCGCTTTGCCAAAATGCGCTGCAACGTGCGCCGGTGCATGTTGAGCCGCCGGGCGGTTTCAGAAACGTTGCGATCACACAGCTCATAGACGCGCTGGATATGTTCCCAACGCACCCGGTCTGCCGACATCGGATTTTCCGGCGGCTCTGCTTTGTCTTCCGGTTTCCGTGCCAAGGCTGCGATGATATCGTCGGGATCCGCAGGCTTTGCCAGATAGTCGATTGCGCCCATCTTTACCGCGGTCACCGCAGTCGCGATGTTTCCATATCCGGTTAGAATGATAGCGCGGGCATCAGGACGCCGGGCCCGGATTTGCTGGATGACATCCAGACCGTTACCGTCTTCCAGGCGCATGTCGACAATGGCAAACGCCGGAGCATTCTGGCTGATTTTGATGACGGCATCCTGCAATCCGTCAGCCGTCTCCGTGCTGAAGCCGCGTTTTTCCATGGCCCGGGCCAGTCTTTGCTGGAAAGGCTTGTCGTCATCAACGATGAGGAGGCTCTTGTCCTCAAGGCTTTCAATCGAAACAATCGGATCTGTCATACCGCACAACCATTTATTGCTTTACGCGGTTACCGCCTGTCTGGATGAAACTTGGGCAATTATTGCCAAGGCGGAACCGCATTTTCTCTGGTTATGGGGCTAATCGATCGTTTCGTCCACTCCTTGATGCCGTTCAAAGACCTCTCGCGGCCAACTGACGCGGATCATGGCACCTCTGGACCCCGGTCCGAGATTGCCGAGCTGAACCCGGGCCCCCGTGCGCTCCAGAAGTGTTTTGGCAATAAATATACCGAGCCCCAGGCCTCCCGCCGTGCCCTTTCCCCGCGATTTTCCGCCGCGAATTGACACATACGGATCACCGATTTTGCTGAGTATTTCTTGAGCAAAGCCCGGTCCATCGTCTTCGATGGTCAGGCTCAGTGTCTTTTCGTCCCATGCGGCCGAAACGGTGACGCTGGATTTGGCAAAGTCGATCGCATTCTCAACCAGGTTTCCAAGGCCATAGCGGATTGCAGCGTTTCGGGTACCGATCGGTTCCGGGCCTTCTCCCTCCAGAACCGGGTGGATCGGCACGCCGGTTCCACGATACGGATCGATCACGTCTTCAATCAGCTGCGACACCGGCATGCTCTGATAAGTCTTGTCCTCTTCACTTGAAAGGCTCGTCAATTGTTTGAGGATCGTGCGGCAGCGTTCTGCCTGCGATCGGATCAAGGCCACATCTTCGCCGCGGGGGTCTTCGGCATCAAATTCGTCGGAGAGTTCCTTGGCGACGAGATAAATCGTTGCCAAAGGCGTACCGAGTTCGTGCGCCGCTGCCGTTGCCAGCCCGTCCAGAGCATTCAAATGCTGCTCGCGGGCCAAAACGAGTTCTGTCGCCGCCAAGGCATCGGCCATCTGACGGGCTTCCTCTGCAACGCGAAAGGCATAGATCGCCATGAACACAAGCGTCAAAACCAGCGCGACCCAGATGCCGACGGAATAGACCACGGGCAGACGGAACTCATTTCCTAGCGGCCAAGGCAGCGGGAAATGGTAGACCGCAAGAATGCTCGCGCACAGCGTTGCCAACGCGCCCAAAAGAACCGTGTGACGCGCCGACAAGCCGGCCGCAGACACCATGACCGGCGCCATCAACAAGAACGCAAAGGGATTGCCCAGCCCTCCGGTGAGGAAAAGCAGTCCGCTCATCTGCAGAATGTCGTAACCGAGCTGGATCACACCGCCGCGCTCTGATAGGCGCGTCACCGCAGGAGCTCTGATTTTCAAGAAGATATTGAGCCAAGCCGACATGGCGACGAGCGCAAAGGCAGGCACTGCCGGCAATGGATACCCAAGTCCCACATGGACTGCGAGCAAAGCGATGGTTTGACCGCCGATCGCCAGCCAGCGGAGGCGAACGAGCGTGTCGAGTTTCAGATGCCTGTGTTGCAGGAGGACGGTGGAAGTCGGATCATCAGCCATCTGTCCCTTTTGATACGGTTTTCCGGGCCTGACAAGCCGCCATTCCCCACCCGGCCCTTGTGTCTGGCCCCTCTAAATGGTAGCCAGCCGGGGAATGGTGGTTGTAGGCAGACGCGGACCTGCAGCCAGTGGGGGCTGCAACGCCCTTTACCTTGAAACAGCACCGCGCAACGGAATTATACAACGATGACCGACACCAATGACGGCGGCGCAGCCCCGCAGGCGGAAGGCGCCGATGCTGCACCGGGCATGAACATCCTTGGCCAGTACATCAAGGATCTTTCTTTCGAAAACCCGAATGCACCGCGCTCCCTGATCCAGGGTGAACAGCCGAAGCTCGACATCAATGTCAATGTTGGCGCCCAACAGGTCGGCGACGACCAGTTCGAGGTGATCCTTACCCTGAATGCCAAGGCAGAACGCCCGGACATGGTGATGTTCAACGTTGAACTGGTCTATGCAGGACTGTTCAAGATCTCTGGCGTTCCTTCAGATCACATGCACCCGTTCGTAATGATCGAATGCCCGCGCATGCTGTTCCCGTTCGCGCGCAACATTCTGTCTGAAGCAACCCGCAACGGTGGTTTCCCGCCGCTGATGCTCGACCCGATCGATTTTGCGCAGCTGTACCGCCAGAACATGGCCAACCAGGCCGCAGATCAGCAGGCCGGCGAGCAAAAACCGAACTGAGCTTTTTCGCCATAAAAGACCAAAACCCGCACCGGCCTCACCGATGCGGGTTTTTTGTTCCTCGGGTAAGAACCCGTTCTAAGTCACATTGAACGCGGCGATGGCGGCCATGTTGACGATGTCGCTGTCCTTGGCCCCCAGCGGAACAATCTGGATCGACTTGTCAAACCCGACCAGAAGCGGGCCGATCACCGTTGCGCCTCCAAGCTCTTGCAGCATCTTTGTGGAGATGGAGGCAGAGTGGAAAGCCGGCATCACGAGAACATTCGCCGGTCCGGACAAACGGCAGAACGGGTAGGCCGCCATGCGGTCCATATCGAGCGCAACGTCGGCGGCCATTTCGCCGTCATATTCAAAGTCGACCCGGCGCCGGTCGAGGATCTTGACGGCCTCGATGACCTTTTCGGACCGTTCGCCGCGCGGGTGGCCGAACGTGGAATAGGCAAGCATGGCAACGCGCGGCTCATAACCGAGCTTGCGGGCGACGTGCGCTGCTTCTTCGGCGATATCCGCCAGTTCTTCGGAATTCGGCATATCAATCACGGCCGTATCGGCCACCAGAACGGTCCGCCCGCGAGCGAGCGCCAGGGAGACACCGATGACCCGATGACCCGGTTTTGGATCAATGGTTGCCCGTACCGTATCGAGCGCCACGGAATAGTTCCGCGTCAGACCGGTCACCATGGCGTCGGCATCACCGCGCGCCACCATGATCGCGCCCCAATAGTTCCGGTCGTTGTTGACCATGCGCTGGCAGTCCCGCAGCAAGTATCCGCGCCGCTGCATACGGCCATAGAGGTATTGCGCATAGTCGGCGTTCCGGTCAGACAGACGCGCATTTTGAATACTGAGGCCTGGTCGGTCAATGTCGATCCCGGCGCGCTCAGCCATGGACTGGATTTCGTCTTCCCGGCCAATGAGGATGGCTTCTCCGAGACCCTGACTGACGAAACTTGTAGCCGCGCGGATAGTCGGCTCTTCCTCACCTTCGGCGAACACGACCCTTTTCGGTTGCTGGCGCACCTTGGAGAAAATGCGCTGCAAGGTGCCGGCGACCGGGTCACGGCGCGCCGAAAGCTGATGCTTGTAGGCTTCCATGTCAACGATTGGCCGCCGGGCAACGCCTGAATCCATTGCGGCCTGGGCGACGGCTGGCGGAATTGCATGAATGAGGCGCGGATCGAATGGAACTGGAATGATGTATTCCGGACCGAACTTCGGCCGGTTGCCGCGATAGGCGGCTGCGACTTCATCCGGCACTTCCTCGCGCGCAAGCTCGGCCAGGGCGTTGGCGCAGGCAACCTTCATGTCGTCGTTGATCGTTATTGCCTGAACATCCAGCGCCCCACGGAAGATGTATGGAAAGCCAAGGACGTTGTTCACCTGGTTCGGATAATCGGACCGGCCGGTCGCGACTATTGCATCATCACGTACTTCTGCGGCTTCCTCCGGTGTGATTTCCGGATCCGGATTGGCCATGGCGAAGATGACCGGGTTTGGCGCCATCACGCGCAGCATATCCGGCGTCAGCGCGCCTTTCACTGACACGCCAAAGAAAACATCCGCGCCTTTGAGGGCGTCATACAGCGAACGGGCCTTGGTATCGACCGCATGAGCCGACTTCCATTGGTTCATGCCCTCTTCGCGGCCCTTGTAGATCACACCCTTGGTATCGCAGAGCGTTACGTTCTCGTTGGGAATGCCCATCGCCTTGATCAGTTCGATACAGGCGATCCCGGCCGCACCCGCACCGTTACAGACCACTTTCGTGTCCTTCATGTCCCTTCCGGTGAGGTGAAGCGCGTTGATCAGGCCAGCCGCGGCAATGATCGCCGTGCCATGCTGGTCGTCATGGAAGACGGGAATGTCCATCAATTCGCGCAGGCGCTGCTCGATGATGAAGCAGTCCGGTGCCTTGATGTCTTCCAGATTGATGCCGCCGAAAGAGGGGCCCATGTAGCGCACGGAGTTGATGAACTCATCGACATCCTGCGTGTCCAGTTCCAGATCGATCGAGTCAACATCGGCGAACCGCTTGAACAGAACCGACTTGCCCTCCATCACCGGCTTAGACGCCAAAGCACCAAGATTTCCAAGGCCCAGAATGGCGGACCCGTTGGAGATCACCGCAACCAGATTGCCCTTGGTGGTGTAGTCGTATGCCTTGCTCGGATCCTCCGCGATAGCCCGCACCGGAACGGCCACACCCGGCGAGTAGGCGAGCGACAGATCACGCTGGGTCGCCATAGGTTTGGTCGGGGTGATTTCGAGTTTGCCGGGACGGCCTTGCTGGTGAAACTGCAGGGCTTCCTGATCTGTGAAACTGACGGATGTTTTGGAGGAAGTCTTGTCGGCGGACATTTTGCAGGCGTTTCCTTAAATTATCGGCGCGCTTCTGAAAGGCGGGGTATGACCTTATCGCCGGAATATTGATGCCTCAACCCAGAGGATCTAATCCCTTTGTGCGGATCAAGGCTGACGGCCGTGTGAACGGTACGCCTAAGCGCCTATTCACAACAAACATCTCTTACCGGCGGCCAATGATGCGGTTCCGCGCTTGCAGAGCTTTCCCTTCAAAGCGCGTTGTTTTAGGTATCGGGGATGACCCAGACGACCGCGCAAAAACCGGCTCCGGCGGACACCAAAGTCACGCCGATGATGGCCCAGTTCATCGAGATCAAAACCGCCAACCCGGATAGTCTTTTATTCTATCGGATGGGCGATTTTTATGAGCTTTTTTTTGAAGATGCTGAAATCGCATCGCGGGCATTGGGCATCACGCTGACCAAACGCGGCAAGCATCAGGGCGAAGACATCCCGATGTGCGGCGTTCCGGTCCATGCCGCCGATGATTATTTGCAAAAGCTGATCGCGCTGGGCCATCGCGTTTCCGTATGCGAACAAACCGAAGATCCGGCGGAAGCGAAAAAACGCGGCTCGAAATCCGTCGTCCGGCGCGATGTGGTGCGTCTGGTGACGCCAGGCACGCTGACGGAAGAACGGCTTCTGGATGCCGGGACCAACAATTACCTGATGGCACTCACCCGGTTGAAAGGCGGGTCGCTCGCGGGCGATGCGGTCTATGGTCTTGCCTGGATCGACATGTCGACCGGATCGTTTCAGGTCTCCGAAACCGATCACCAGCGCCTGGCCGCCGATCTTGCGCAAGTTGCGCCGCAAGAGTTGATCCTTGCGGACAATCTGCTGCAGGAACAAGATGTCCGCCAGCTTGCCGAGCTCTCGGGCGGGGCTCTGTCGCCAGTGCCGCGGGCCTTTTTCGACGGATCGACGGCCGCGGACCGTCTGGCGCATTATTTTGGCGTCAAAACCCTCGACGGGTTCGGAACCTTCAGCCGGGCCGAACTTTCGGCAGCTGCCGGGATCCTGTCCTACATCGAAAAGACGCAGCTCGGCGAACGCCCGCCGCTTGATCCGCCAGTGCGCGAAGCCGGTGCAGGGCGGATGCTCATCGATCCGGCAACCCGCGCCAACCTCGAACTCTCCCGCACGCTTTCCGGTGAGAAACAGGGATCCTTGCTTTCGACCATCGACCGGACCGTCACTGGCGGTGGGTCCCGCCTTTTGGCGAGCCGGTTGGCCGGACCGTTGATCAATGTCGATGCCATTCAGCGGCGCCATGATGCGGTGGCATTCTTTCTCAACAACGAAATCATGCGCGAGGGCCTGCGCCAGACCTTGAAAGGCGCGCCGGATATGGCCCGCGCCTTGTCCCGGATTGCGCTGAATCGCGGAGGCCCGCGCGATATCCTGTCAATCGCGCAAGGGTTGGCCGCAGCACGCGCCGTTCTGGACCAGACCGGTACGACACCGTCTGAGATCCCGCCAGAAATCGCAGCGGCGCGCTCGAGCCTCGATCAGGCCCCGCACGAGCTGGGAGCTGAGCTGGTGGCCGCCATCAAGGAAGAGCCACCCCTTTTGAAACGCGACGGCAACTTCGTTGCGACCGGCTACAACGCCGACCTCGATGAATTACGGGCGCTCCGCGATGAAAGCCGCAAGGTGATCGCAAAACTGCAGGCCGACTATGCGGAAGAGCTTGGCCTGCGCTCTTTAAAGATCAAACACAACAACGTGCTCGGCTGGTTCATCGAGGCGCCAACAGCACAAACCGAAAAGCTGACGGCAGATCCGGGACGGTTCATCCACCGGCAGACCATGGCGGGCGCCATGCGCTTCACCACAACGGAACTGGCCGATCTGGAATCCAAGATCGCCAGTGCCGGGGAGCGGTCCCTTGCGATCGAGCTGGAAATTTTCGACCGGCTGTCCCAGGCCATCATCGATGCCGGCGATGCGATCAAGGCCGCCGCGCAGGGCCTCAGCATTCTGGATGTTTCGGCTGCTTTGGCCAAACTTGCCCAGGATGAAAACTATGCCCGTCCACTTGTTGATGATAGCCGCGCCTTTGACATCAAGGGCGCGCGCCATCCGGTGGTTGAAGTCGCGCTGAAAAAAGCCGGCGGAGAAAGTTTCGTTGCCAATGACGCCAATCTCGGGCCGGAAGCGGGCGAAGACATCGGCCATATCTGGCTGATCACCGGTCCGAACATGGCCGGTAAATCGACCTTCCTGCGCCAGAACGCGCTGATCGCCGTCCTCGCCCAGATGGGCTCCTTCGTTCCGGCAGCCTCTGCGCATATCGGCATTGTCGACCGGCTGTTTTCCCGGGTCGGCGCGGCGGATGACCTTGCGCGCGGACGATCAACCTTCATGGTCGAGATGGTGGAGACCGCCGCAATCCTAAATCAGGCGGGCGACCGCTCGCTGGTGATTTTGGATGAAATTGGCCGGGGCACGGCGACCTTCGACGGGCTTTCCATCGCCTGGGCGACCATCGAACACCTGCATGAGGTCAACAAATCCCGGGCGCTGTTCGCGACCCACTATCACGAACTCACCGCGCTTTCGGCCAAACTGGAGCGGCTGTCGAACGCCACAGTGTCGGTGAAGGAATGGAACGGCGAGGTGATCTTCCTGCACGAGATCGTGCCGGGCGCCGCCGACCGGTCCTACGGCATTCAGGTCGCCAAGCTCGCCGGTCTTCCGGCAACGGTGGTTGAGCGCTCCAAGCAGGTTCTCTCGCAGCTGGAAGAACAGGACCGCAACGCACCGTCACAAAATCTGATCGACGAGCTGCCGCTCTTTGCAACCCTCGCCCCACCGCCCAGCGCCCCGGCCACCACGCAAGAGGCCGATCCGATCCACGAAGCACTCGGCGATTTTGATCCCGACGACATGACGCCTCGGGAGGCTTTGGAGGCCCTGTACAAACTGAAGGGATTGCAGGTCAAAGAGGGGTAGGGTCTGGGATGGAGATCCTTATGTTGCGATTTACCGATTTAGGACATTTGATCAGCCATTCTTGTGGCGAAGCCCAGCCTTTACATTTACATCTGCGGTAGATTTAAGAACAAAAATCAACCAAAGCGATTGCGATGTGTTTTTAAGAGAAGCACCGGACCGAACCATGAGGAAACAGAGCGAAGCTAACAAGAGCATCTGGATGGTAGAGGGGCATGCGTCCAGTGAAAAATCACGCGGCTGGCAGCCCGCAGAGTTGTTCGAGGGTGACAAAAGACGTGTAGAAGAGATCCTCAAAGCCATCGGGCAAAGTAAAATTGGCTGGCAGCTTACTCGAGACCGGTTCCCGAAAGACAATTATCCCCGTCCAGATAATTATCCGGCTGCAGACGAACAATCCGTGCCACAGATTTTCTCCAGCGGGTTCACTTTCCTCTCCGAAGAGAGTGCGGATGTTGTTGGCCAGTTCGATCTGGGGGACGGCGCGCTCTATCCGACCCGCCTTTGGCACTCCGACCGGGTCACGCCCATGCCCGGGAACTTTTTTTATCTGAACGTTGCCAGCAAAAAAGACACGTTTTTGCCTGAGCAATCGAGCGTCATGAAAAAACTGGCCTCTGGGAAATGGCAGGTTGCGCGGCTAGCAAAGGACCTCAACTTGGTGTTTTCAAAAGAAGCACTGTCGGGTCCAGATCTTTGGTTTCAGCCAATGTTAATGACAAACTTCTTTATCAGCGATCCTCTCAAACAGGCGCTGGATGCCCGCAGGTTGTCCAAGGACTGGATGCTCACCCGGTGTTCGGTTGTCGTTGATTGAGCACGTAGTTGCAATACACGCGGATGTCATCCCCGGCGCAGTGAAACGAAGACCGGGGATCCACTCGTTTGCAGAGCGCCCTTGAACTAAACTCAAAATCTGCGGCAATCGGGTTTGCGAGTGGGTCCCCGCTCGGGGCGGGGATGACCACTGAAAAACGGACACGGACGGTGACTGATCAGATGGGCATGGCGAAAATATCGCAGACCGGTCAAATCCAACAGGCGTCCTATCCCGCCTGAACCGCCGACATAATCTCGACCAGAGCCTCTTCGTGTATCGGGACGCCGTCTTCGCCCAGCGCCTCAAGTAAAGTCCAGTCACCATTGCCGGAAACGGCAAGGCAGAGGGTGGCCGCCGGGTGGCCGTCCCAGTGATAGAAATAAAGATCTCCCGCCAGAACGTCCGGAACATACCGCGCGATGCCGTTGCGCATGCGGCGGTTTTCCTCCTCGATCGCGGAACATGTCTGTAGTGGAGACAACAGGGAGGTTGCCGGAATGGGGGGCGGGGGAACCTCCCGGCTTCGGCTCGCCAACATTGTCCAGTGCGCCAGCCACCATTGCAGTTTCTGGGGCGAGGCAATCAGTTTCAGCGCCTTCAGGGCACCGGCACGCTCAGCCTCGGTCAGGTTTCTTAAACCCGACTGGACGATATGCAGAATGCGGGCGAAGGAGAGACCCTGGTCCAGAAGCGCGCGGATCTGCAGCGTCTCCGGCCAATCGGTTTGTTTCAAGACCCTGTCAGTCATCTCGTCCTTCATCCGAACAAGATCTTTCAAGTCCAGGGTGTCTCTTTTCTGGTTGAGCGCGGCCTTGAGGGACCGGTGTTCCAGAATGCCGGAACCGGGCGGGACCTGTTCCAGAAACGCAAGAAGAGACGGTTCGGGCGTTTGGCCAAGATATCGGCTAAGCACGACTTCACGGGTCGTTTCGTTGAGGGCTGTGGCGAGTTGCTGGCGTTGTTGCGGGCGCGTGCGTCCGGCGGCGCAAAAGAGTTCGAGCGTCAGGGATAACGTTCCAAGCCGTCCAAGCCCGGTTTGCTGATGGACCTTGCGCCACAGGCCCGGCGCCCGGCGGAAGAGATCCAAGAGCAGCCATTGCTGCGCGCCGAACGGTGCGGCGAACCGGGTCAGGCTCAGCGGCAGGGTCGCTATGTAATCCTGAAACGCCTTATCCACGCCCGGTCCGGCCGCAATTCCGGTTCCAAGGGTCTTGGGATGATGGGAGAGGACGCTTTTGAGCTCTGCTTTGCGACCATAATCCGGAGCATCGAGAACCGGCCAGTCGGGCAGAAAGTCTTCCGGTTCCCGGTTCTGACGCTGGACCTTGCAGCCAAACGGCTGGTCCCAATAGGTGTAGATGACCGCATTTTCGCCCGACCGTTCCGCCAAGCCTTCGCTGATCCAGTCGTAACTTGCATAGGTGGGCGGAAGCGCCCGGTCAGGTTTTTCATCCAACGCGAGCTGTTGCTGCTGGCCCGCCAAGTTGTCCATCATGGCCATGTTGCTCTCTGAAGCGCATCTGCACAGATGAAAACCTTGCGGAACCCTTCAAAAAACGGCAACGGACCGGCCGATCTCGTTTTCCGATATGCACAGGACACCTGACGACTGGGCAAAATTTGCCGACTGCTTATGGGAACTCTTTTTTGGGCACCTCCAAGCCGGCATTGAACCAAAATTGTATTTTTGCCTGATGACACCTCAAGCGTGCCGGGGTACGGTTTCAACATCTTTCCAGATGCCTGACCCTCCCAAAGGCGATTTCGTGTCCCGTTCCAGATTTTTGCCGCGGCAAGCAATGCTGATCATTGCGCTGCAGCTCACCAACAGCATGTGTGTGTCGTCGCTCGTCCCGATGATGGGGTATTTCATCGTCGATGGGCTGGGCGCTGACCCATGGCAGATCGGGCTCTACACCGGTCTTGTGGCTCCGCTGACGTTGTTGACCAACAGATGGGCCGGGGAACGGCTGGACCGAGGAGTGTTGGTCCGTCCGCAGCTTTTGATTGCCGTGATCGCCTTCCTTGCCGTTGCCGGCCTCCTCACACAAACTACAGAACTCTGGCTTTTGCTGGCACTCGTCGCCCCCTTGATGAGCCTTTCCAACATGGGCTCGGGGATCGTCTTCACCTATGGCCGCCTCTATGCAGATCAGGCCGGTCTTGATATCGGCCGGATGAATTCCTGGCTGCGCATGTCGGTTTCACTTGCCTGGATGATAGGCCCGGCAGCCGCGTTTTCGATCGCAGCACAATTCGGCTTTCAGGCTGCCTTTATCAGCGCCTTCGGGCTCGGTCTTTTGTATCTCGTTTTGTGGCATGTTGTGATGCCGAGAGGCTTTCGCGCGCCGCCCAAAGACACGTCATCTGCCGACAAGGATCCCATCAACTGGGGGCTCATAACAGCCGGACTGATCTGCCTCACCTTCGTCATCACCAATTCCCTGTTTGTCTCAGTGATGCCGCTTTACTTCATCGATCAAGTCGGCCTGCCGGGGTTCACACCCGGTCTGTCACTGTCGGTGAAATGCCTTCTGGAGGTCATTATCATTCTGGCATCCGTCCGTTTGGCTGAACGGTTTGGTGTGCGCACAATCCTGCTCTTTTCGGCAGGTCTTGCAGTCATTGACATGTTGTTGTTCACGCAGGTGAATGAAGTCTGGCAGGTCGCGGCAGTCGCCGTTTTGGAAGGCATTCATTACGGCCTGTTCGCCGGAGTGGCGATTACATTCGTGCAGAGCTTTGCCCCTGACCGGCCGGGGCGGGCGACAGCTGTTTACATGAACAGCCTGTTCCTGGGCGGCATGATCGGAAGCGTTTCAATGGGCTTTATTGCATCGGCTGTCGACTACCGCGCGGTGCTGTATGTCGCCTCGGCAGTGTCTTTGGCAGGAATGGCCGTTCTGCTCGCCACCGCCCGGTTGAGGCCCGCTCCGGAAACAAGGCCGGTTTGAAGGATCCTCTAAACACCGCCTGCTTTTGCTGTGGCAAGAGCATTGGTCATGGCACCGGCAAAACTCGTGCGGTCCTCCGGATTCAGGAAATTGCCGAGGTCCACGGTCTCGCCTCGGCTTGTGAGCGAGATCTTGGTCACACCCTCATCTTCTATTTTATCGACGGATAACCGCACCCACATGGGATTAAACCGGTATTCTAGGTTCCGTTTGCCCGGGCCAACCTTGCGAACAAGGATTTCATGACGGGACAGGCGAATTTCTTCAAACTGCCGCGCCGAGGCGTAATTCAAACGGAACGCCAGCCAGATCAGCGCCATGTCGAGGCCAAAGAACCCAAACACCGGCCAGGCCCCAATGCTCCAAAACACAGCACCGGCAACGAAACTGATAAGGCCCAAACAGATCATGAGGATCAGGAACCCGTTCGGACCAAGCGACCGGTAGGGCGTCAGAACAGCTGTAAAAAACGGCCGGTCTTCGCTTTCCGTATTGTCAAAACGGCTATGATCTGAATTGTTCCCGCTCATGGGAGAAGATTATAGAGAGAAGATGACGCAAGCAAAGAGCCCAGCCACCGCCAAACCGGCAAAACGATCTGTCAAATCGGCGCAGGTCCGAAAGAAGGCTCCGTCGGTCGATAATCCGGGCAAAGTCCTGAAGCGGTCCCGCTATACAAAAGCGGAGACCTACGAGATTTTTCAGCGGTTCCACGCAGACAATCCGGAGCCGGAGGGGGAACTCGATTATATCAACGCCTATACGTTGCTGGTCGCGGTGCTCTTGTCTGCGCAAGCAACGGATGTGGGCGTCAACCGGGCCACAAAACATCTGTTTCAAATCGCGGATACGCCGGAAAAGATGGTTGCGCTGGGCGAAGACAAGGTTCGCGAGGAAATCCGGACCATAGGTCTTTTCAAGACCAAGGCCAAAAACGTCATCCTGATGTCCGAGCAGCTGATCCGTGATCACGGCGGTGAAGTGCCGGAAGACAGGGAAGCGCTGGAAAAGCTCCCGGGCGTTGGCCGGAAAACAGCCAATGTTGTGCTCAATATCTTCTTTGGCCATCCGACCATCGCGGTCGACACGCATTTGTTCCGGCTCGGGAACCGTATCGGCATAGCCCCAGGCAAGACTCCGCTTGATGTTGAAAAGTCGATGGAAAAAGCGGTGCCGAAAGAGTTCTCCCTGCACGCTCACCATTGGCTGATCCTGCATGGACGGTACATCTGCAAGGCCCGCAAGCCAGAGTGCAAACGTTGCGTGATCTATGACCTTTGCAAAAGCCCTGAAAAAGAAAAGTTCGACGCCGTGCCGGATATCGCGGTCCGGGCCAAAGCCATCATCGAGCGCGAAAGGGCCAGTTCATGCTGAAACCAGATGGCATGCCGCAAAGCCGACGACTTCGTTTTCGTTTGCCGGAACTTCCTGACGCCGCCTTTTATCAATCGCTGATGAGTGACCCGGACTACATTCGTTTCATCGCTGACCGCGGCATCACGGACTTGGACGCCGCGCGCGCTTACATCGATGAAAAAGTGCTGCCGGGTTTTGACGAAAACGAGGGTGTCGGGCTTTGGATTGTCACAGAAAAAGACAGCGATGACCCTGTCGGTCTCTGCGGCCTAGTTGTGCGGGACGGGCTGGACATGCCGGACCTCGGCTATGCGTTCCACAAAGACCATCGAGGCAAGGGGTATGCCCAGGAGGCAGCCAAAGCCATCATTGCGTTTGCCCGGTCTGAGCTCAGGTTATCGCAGCTCTGCGCAATCACGCATCCGGAAAACGCGCGGTCTTCGGCTCTTTTGATGAAAATCGGATTTCAGCCAAACGGCCAAAAGTCCTTGCCCAAGATTGAAGGGATCGCTGACTACTTCGTCGCGGATCTTCAAAGTCTGTCTAGAAAGAAGTGAGGCTTAGGGCTTTTTGCGCAAGCGCACGACGACATCGACGTGCACAACTTCCATGCCTTCGGGAATATCCGGCAATACACCAATGCCGACACCCTCACCGGGAATATCGATCACCTTGTTCTCGCCTTCGATAAAGAAGTGATGGTGGTCTGAGACCTTGGTATCGAAATAGGTCTTGTTGCCTTCAATCGCAACTTCGCGAAGAAGACCGGCTTCAGTGAATTGGTGCAGCGTATTGTAAACCGTTGCCAGAGACACCGGGACATCAGCAGCAACAGCTTCTTCGTGCAGGAGTTCAGCAGACAGGTGCCGGTCGCCCTTGGAATACAGAAGTTCGGCCAGGGAGACACGTTGGCGGGTCGGCCGAAGGCCAGCGTCCCGCAGCATATCGGTCACGTCTTTCCCGGCTGTTTCAGTCACCATCTCTATTGCCATTCAGATCCGGTCCAAGTCTTTCTTGCCATTTCACAGCGCATCAAATCCGCGCCATCAAGCTGTTCCAAGTGGGCCAAAAACCCAAGCACTGGCCTATATCTGCCATTTCTTGCACCTTATATGCAAGTTTTTAACGCAGAGCTACTTTCTCCGCCTCCTATAAAATTCGTGCAGCGCAGCATTCAATAAGTTCGAAAAACCGCAGAAAAAGGGGCAAACTTCACGCGTACGACATCTTTCGGTCATGGTTCCCCTGTGTTAGGAAGGCGCCACAATCGAAACGAAAACAAACCCATAACAAGGCTCTCTCCTAAAAGAGTCTTGGCCAAAAAGACGGAAAGTGAATGACCGAGCGCCGCTCCAGCTACGACTACGAAGCTCTTCTCGCCTGCGGCCGCGGCGAGCTGTTTGGCCCCGGCAATGCACAATTGCCTCTCCCCCCGATGTTGATGTTCGACCGGATTACGGAGATTTCCGAGACCGGCGGCGAATATGACAAGGGCTACGTCCGGGCGGAATTCGATATCAAGCCGGATCTGTGGTTCTTTCCGTGCCACTTCCAAGGCAATCCGATCATGCCGGGTTGCCTGGGCCTCGACGCCCTGTGGCAGCTGACTGGTTTTCATCTGGGTTGGCAGGGATTGCCGGGCAAAGGCATGGCGCTCTCCACCGGTGAAATCAAGTTCAAGGGCATGGTCACACCGGAAACAAAGCTCGTGGAATATGGCGTTGATTTCAAACGCGTCATGAAGGGCCGCTTGGTTCTGGGCATTGCAGACGGCTGGCTAAAAGCTGACGGCGAGCAAATCTACAAGGCAAAAGATCTGCGCGTGGGCCTCTCCACCGCCTAAACTCCGGTTCTGCGGAGCAAGAAAAAGTTCAAGCCGGCGCTCCTTAAAAGGGACGCGCCGGTTCATCCATTCTAAGGGCCGGACCGAAGAGTCGAAATAAAGCCCATCGAAACGTTAGGAGACCGCAATGAGACGCGTTGTCGTCACCGGGATCGGAATCGTGTCATCCATCGGTTCCAATGCACAAGAAGTTCTGGCAAGCCTCCGGGAAGGAAAATCCGGGATCAGCTTCGCCCCCGACTATGCAGAGCACGGCTTCCGCAGTCAGGTCCATGGTATGCCGAACGTCGACATTCCCGAGCTGATCGACAAGCGCCAGCTGCGGTTCATGGGTGACGGCGCGGCCTACAACTACATCTCCATGCAACAGGCAATTGCGGACAGCGGGTTGGAAGACAGTGATGTTTCCAACGAACGCACAGGCCTGATCATGGGCTCCGGCGGTCCGTCCACGAAGAACCTGTTCCAGGCGCACAAGATTGTCATCGAAAAAGGTTCACCGAAGCGCATGGGCCCGTTCATGGTGACCCGCGGCATGAGCTCAACCAACTCGGCCTGTCTTGCGACGCCATTCAAGATCAAGGGCATCAACTATTCCATCACCTCGGCCTGTTCGACATCCGCGCACTGCATCGGTGCTGCAACGGAACAGATCCAGTTCGGCAAGCAGGACGTGATGTTTGCAGGTGGCGGCGAGGAACTCGACTGGACCCTGTCCTGCCTCTTCGACGCCATGGGTGCCATGTCCTCCAAGTACAATGACACACCGGAAACGGCATCGCGCGCCTATGACGCTACCCGCGACGGCTTTGTCATTGCCGGTGGCGGCGGTGTCGTTGTTTTGGAAGAACTGGAACACGCCAAGGCTCGCGGCGCGAAAATTTATGCAGAAGTCACTGGTTACGCTGCCAACTCCGACGGTTATGACATGGTGGCTCCGTCTGGTGAGGGCGGTGAGCGCTGCATGCGGATCGCAACGAGCACGCTGGGTGACCGCAAGGTTGACTACATCAACTCTCATGGCACCTCTACACCGGTCGGTGATGTCGGTGAGATCGAGGCAATCCGCCGCGTCTTTGGTGAAAACCAGCCGCCGGTTTCCTCCACCAAGTCCCTGACTGGTCACAGCCTCGGCGCGACTGGTGTGCAGGAAGCGATCTACTGTCTGCTCATGATGCAGAACGACTTCATCACGGCATCCGCCAACGTCAACGAACTCGACCCGTCCCTAAAGCCGGAAGAGATCGTGACGACACGCGTGGACAATGCCGGTCTCGATACGGTCCTGTCCAACAGCTTCGGCTTCGGCGGCACAAACGCATCGCTTGCGATGTCGCGTTATCACGGCTGAGGAACGGTAAATGTCTGATTTGATGAAGGGCAAACGCGGCCTGATTATGGGCGTTGCCAACGATCACTCCATTGCCTGGGGTATTGCAAAGACATTGGCGGAGCATGGCGCAGAGCTCGCCTTCACCTATCAAGGTGAAGCTTTTGGCCGGCGCACAAAGCCGCTTGCTGAAAGCGTTGGCTCCACCTTGATGCTTCCGTGCGATGTGGAAGACATCGACAGCGTGGACGCAGTCTTTGCCAAGCTGAAGGAAGAGTGGGGCTCCATCGACTTCCTGGTCCACGCGATCGGCTTTTCCGACAAGAACGAGCTAAAGGGCAAATACGCTGACACCACCCGGGACAATTTCTCCCGGACCATGGTGATCTCCTGCTTCTCGTTTACCGAAATCACGAAGCGCGCAGCCGAATTGATGCCAGATGGAGGCTCCATCATCACGCTGACTTATGGCGGCGCCACGAAGGTGATGCCGAACTACAACGTCATGGGTGTTGCAAAGGCGGCTCTGGAGTCTTCCGTCCGCTATCTTGCCGCTGACTATGGATCCAAGAACATCCGCGTGAATGCCATTTCTGCCGGTCCGGTGCGCACACTGGCCGGTTCTGGCGTTTCCGACGCCCGGTTGATGTTCAACTTCCAGAAACGCAATTCGCCGCTTCAGCGCACTGTTTCCCTGGACGAAATCGGCGGCACTGGTCTGTACCTTCTGTCGAATTTGTCCGGCGGTGTGACCGGCGAAGTACACTTCGTCGACAGCGGCTACAACATCATGTCCATGCCGCACTTGGACGAACTGAAAGCCCAGGAAAGCCGGGTGGACTGATTCGCACAATTTCCGAACAAAAATAGGCGGCCGATTGGCCGCCTTTTTCATAAGAAACGGATCGAAACTCAGTCCTCGATTAGCTCATCCGGATAAACTCCAAACAAGCGGGTTTGATCGAGCCAGCCGTTGAACTCTTCACCGCTCACCCGGCACCAGCCGCCTGCACATTCGCCAACGGCTGTCAGAACAAACGGTTCCAGTTCGGCAACGATATCGGCATCGGACTGTGAGCGGGCACGCAGCGGTGTGCGATTGTCCTTCTCCCAGGGTGTTACGAGAGCCGTACGACGCCCAGACAGCAGAGAGTGGAACACCCAGCCCTGTTTGCCTTCCCAATCGCGGATCCGCCGCCAGTTTTCAAATTCCTGAATGATTTCCACGGGCAGGCCGGATTGAACGAAAGTCCACGCGATGTCATGTTCCCTGGACGGGCCGAGGCGGACATTCACCCGGTCAGACTTCAAACTGACAAAGCGGGGGACGGGCAGTCCGGTTGCGCCTGTGGTTGTGCCTTGAGCAAAGGCAGGCGTTGCCACTGACGTGCTACCGGTCATCACCCCGAGAGTAAGCAGGAAAAACGCAATCGCGATCGAACGGGCCATATTGTCGGTAAGTCCAATTGTTATCGAACGGTTGTTTAAGGCACACCACTACAGAAAAGTGGACGCGAAAACCAGTAGGCCGGAATCAGCTTATCTGTTTGGCTGAGGAATGCACCCAATCCCTTGTTTCTGACGGATCATCTGGTAAGGAAAAGGGAGTGGTGTCATCCGCTTGCGCTCCGCGTAGCGTCAAGGTGAATCCGTTGGGGTTAAGGATTCCTCAACGAAGCCCGAAAGGCAGTTAGTATGGCGAAAAAGAAGCCTGTCGTCGTTGTGACCCGGAAACTTCCGGATGTGGTCGAAACCCGGATGCGCGAATTGTTTGAAACGCGCCTCAATGAAAGTGACAGGCCCTTTAGCCAGGCAGAACTTGTGGAAGCCGTGCGGACAGCCGATGTTCTGGTGCCGACGGTCACCGACCGGATCGACTCCTCCGTCCTGTCCCAGGCCGGAGAAAACCTCAAACTGATCGCCAACTTCGGGAATGGTGTCGACAACATCGACGTGGTCACGGCCAACAACCGCGGCATCAATGTCACCAACACACCGGGTGTTCTGACCGAAGACACGGCCGACATGACGATGGCGCTGATGCTCGCCGTGCCGCGCCGTCTGTCAGCCGGGATCCACGCTCTGGAAAGCGGTGATTGGGCCGGTTGGTCGCCAACCTGGATGCTGGGCCACCGGATTTGGGGCAAACGCCTTGGAATCATCGGCATGGGCCGGATCGGTCAGGCTGTTGCCCGCCGCGCCAAGGCCTTCGGCATGTCCATCCATTACCACAACCGCCGCCGTGTTCCGGCAGCTGTTGAGGAAGAGCTTGAGGCAACCTACTGGGAGAGCCTCGATCAGATGCTGGCGCGCATGGATGTGGTTTCGATCCACTGTCCGCATACGCCCGGCACTTTCCACCTTCTCTCTGCCCGCCGCCTGAAGCTTTTGAAAAAAGACGCTTACGTGGTGAACACCGCTCGCGGCGAAGTTATCGACGAAAACGCTTTGGTCCGTATGCTGGAAGCGGGCGAACTGGCAGGTGCGGGTCTCGATGTGTTCGAACACGAACCCGCGGTCAATCCGAAGCTCGTCAAACTCGACAATGTTGTGCTCTTGCCGCATATGGGCTCGGCCACGATCGAAGGCCGCATCGAAATGGGCGAGAAGGTTATCATCAACATAAAGACATTCATGGACGGACACCGTCCGCCGGACCGCGTCCTGCCGTCGATGCTCTGAAGTAATTGATTATATTATGATAAACCCCGGCCCAGCGCCGGGGTTTTTTGTTTGAAAACCAGAGAATGCCATGCCGCGTTGGTTCGAACGTCATGGACTGTCGTCCCGGCCTTGAGCCGGGATCTACTCGCAATCCAAAAAGCCGCGGCGGCTGAGTTTCAAACGCGAGAGCTCTGCAAACGAGTGGTTCCCGGATCTCCGCTGCACTTCGTCCGGGATGACGAAAAAGAGAAGGGCAGTAGCCTGCCGATGTGGATCAAGCTTGCGAATGACCGAGACAGTCGATCTTGTTCGAGATCCCGCTTATCCGCCGTATTTCTTCCAGAGCGCGCTGTCGCCCATACCAGCTACAAAGGCCTTGTGAGCAGCGAATTCCTCGTCTCTCAAAAGAGCGCTAAGTGGAGTGGGACGGGGGCGGGCGTTGAAGGAACCGAGTTCTCCGGTTTCTGATCCTGCGTCTCCTGAACCAATCAGGCCATCCTCTTCATCCGGGTCTAGGATCAGCGCGCGCTGTTTTCCGCCGATCATTTCCAGATAGACTTCGGCGAGGATCTCCGCATCGAGCAACGCGCCGTGTTTGACACGCTTGGAATTATCGATGCCATACCTGGAGCAGAGCGCGTCGAGCGAGTTCGGGCCAGAGGGGTGCTTGCGCCGGGCGATCTCGAGCGTATCGATCACCTGGGTGTTCGAGATGGTCCGTCGACCGCAGCGTTCCAGCTCCATATTAATGAAGCCCATGTCGAAGGCCGCATTGTGGATCACCAACGTGCCATCGCCAACAAATTCCAGAAATTCGTCAGCGACTTGTTCAAATAACGGCTTATCCGACAAAAACTCTTCAGAAAGGCCGTGAACCTTAAAAGCCCCTTCCGGCATGTCCCGCTGCGGGTTGATATAGACATGATAGGCGTTGCCGGTCGGAACGTGATTGATCAGTTCCACACCGCCGATTTCAACCAGCCTGTCACCACCGCGCGGATTAAGACCCGTCGTTTCCGTATCGAATGAGATTTCCCGCATGGTTCCGCCTATTTTCCGCCTGTCCCATCTGCGCAAGCAGGTGGCCCTGGCGCAAGATCAGCGTCAGGTTTTCCCCGGTCTTCAGCGGAAAAAGCAGCGCAAATCGTTAGCCAACTGCGGCCGAGGCTTTCAAGGCAGCCGCGACTGACCGGCGTGCAGCGTCCATTCCCAATCCAGTGTCGATCAGAAAATGCGCGCGCTTGCGCTTTTCAGCGTCCGGCATTTGTTTCGAAAGGATCGCGTTGAACCGGTCTTCGGTCATCCCCGGCCGATCTAGGACACGCGCTCTTTGGACATCTGCATCCGCCGTTACGACCACGACACCGTCAACCCGTTTGTCGCCACCGGTTTCAAACAAGAGCGGAATGTCCAGCACCACCACCCGGTGGCGGTCAGCTTTGGCTTTTTCAAGAAACGCCAATTCTTCTTCGCGCACCAAGGGGTGCACGATGGCCTCCAACCGCTTCATCGCTTCCGGTTTTCCAAGGACATGCGGGGAGAGCAGGGTTCGATCCACGGTTCCGTCAACTACGGTTCCGGGAAAAGCTGCTTCGATGAGTGGTGCCGCCCGGCCCGAATAAAGGGCATGCACTGTTGCATCTGAATCGTGGACGGGCACACCCAGTTCAGCAAACATCTTGGCGGTGGTCGATTTTCCCATTCCGATGGAACCGGTCAATCCAAGCTTGATCACGGTGTCACCCCGAGATCAGCAAGAACCAGGTCGCGCAGTTCCTTATCGACCTCGGGCCGGAAGCCAAACCAGCGCTCAAATCCGGGCACTGCCTGGTGAAGCAGCATGCCCAGGCCATCAACCGTTTTGTTGCCGCGTTTTTTGGCCTGTTTGAGCAGGTCAGTTTCCAATGGCGCATAAACGATATCGGTAACAAGCGCGGACACCGGCAGTGGATCAAGATCAATTTCCAGCGGTGCTTTCCCCGTCATCCCAAGCGCCGTCGTGTTCACCAAAAGATCTGCTTTTCCAAGAAGTGTACACAGTTTGTCCCAAGCATGCGCTGTCGTTTGAGACCCAAATTGATCCTCAAGAGCCCTCGCTTTTTCGAAGGTTCGATTGACAATATGCACCATTGTGAATCCGCGGGAGAGCAGAGCCCATATGATGGCCCGCGCCGCGCCCCCGGCGCCCAGAACGACAGCCGTTCCGCCAGATGCATCCCAACCGGGCGCCAATTGATCCAGATTTCCCAAAAAGCCAAGCCCGTCGGTGTTTGCGCCGCATAATGCCCCGGTCTCATCCAGCCAGAGCGTGTTGGCAGCACCCATGGCTTTGGCCGCATCATCCAGATGAGTGCAGGCTGCAGCGGCAACCTCCTTGTGCGGTACGGTCACGTTCGCGCCGATCAATCCGGAGGCGGCAAAATTCTTGTAAAAGGCATCTGCCGTTTCCGGTGTGACCGGCACCCGGCCATATTCTCCGTCAAGGCCGTGTTTCTTGAGCCAATATCCATGCACGAGCGGAGACCGGGATTGATCAACCGGATATCCCGTAATCGCGGCTTTTCTGGTGGCCCCACTCATGCCTCGATCACTTCAAGTTCCCGCAGCTGCGCCAACAACGGCAACATCGGCAAACCAAGGATGGTGAAATAGTCGCCATCAATCTTTTCAAAGAGTTGCAGACCCAACCCTTCCAGCTGATAGGCGCCAACACTCGACAAAACGTCGTCGCCCGCCTCAGCCAGATAGTGGCCGACAAATGCTGGCGACAAGGTCCGCATGGTCAAACGCGCCGTCGACACGTGCCGCCAAATCGCTTCACCATCCTTGGAAATCACGACAGCCGACAGGAGTTCATGGGTTTTTCCGGAAAATGACAGCAACTGCCGGCGGGCCGCTTCCATATCGTCCGGTTTGGTCCGGCGCTCGCCTTCAAACGCAAGGATCTGGTCTGCACCAATCACCAGTTCGCCAGGACGGCGCGCGCTGACGTCATTTGCCTTTGCCTCGGCCAGAACGCTGGCCAAGTCTTCCGGTGGAAACCCGGCTTCCAGGAGCGGAGCCTCTACGGCACGTTCGTCCACATTTGCCGGATCGACATCGATGGTCAGACCCGCATTTCTCATCAGTTCAGCGCGGATCTTGCTGCCGCTTGCCAAAACCAGTGCCATGATATCCTCTTGAAATGAAAAGTCCGGATTACTCCGATACTCCGTTTTCACGTGCTGTCTTGTAGTCTTTGAACAAAGTCAGAATTTCCGCCGCCGTTTCTTCAATCGACCGGCGCGTCACGTCTATCAGCGGCCAGTTGTGTTCAGAACACAGGCGCCGGGTCATGTTGATCTCCCGGGAAATCTCTTTCCGATCAACATACTGATCGTTATAACCTTCTGAATTTAATGATAAAACTCTGTTCCGGCGGATCTGTTGGATCCGTTCTGCAGAGGCGATCAATCCCACCACCATCGGGTTCTTCAAGGATTTGACGCTTTCCGGAAGCGGAATGTCCGGAACCAGCGGCACATTTGCCGCCTTGATGCCGCGGTTCGCCAGATAAATGCATGTCGGTGTTTTTGAGGTTCTCGAAATCCCCAGAAGCACGATATCGGCGGACTCCAGATCGTCCCAAATCTGCCCGTCGTCATGCATCATGGTGTAGTTCAGCGCCTCCATCCGGCTGAAATACTCCGCATCCATTTCATGCTGCCCACCTATTCTGTGGGTCTGCGTGACATTTAGATAGGATTGAAACACCGCGAAAACCGGATCGAGAATATTGACGAAAGGCGTACCCAGCTCCCGGCACTTTTGCTCCAGCCGTTGGGCAATTTCCTCGTCGACGAGCGTGTAGAGTACAATCCCCGGGGCTTTCTCGATTTCACTGATGACCCGATCCAACTGTTTTTGCGAGCGCACCAGCGGATAGACATGCTCGATTTCCTGAACATTCTCATATTGGACCGTTGCCGCCCGCGCGACCGTCATGAGAGTTTCACCGGTGGAGTCCGAGACAAGATGCAGATGAAAATAGTGTCTCGGATTATTCACGGTGTCATCCCCAGGGGTGTTGATGAGTTGGGAGTTGCTGTCATTGCTCTCTGCCTAGCACGGATTTATGCCCGCTCCGCCGATTTTATTAACAATGTCTAAACGCCGGGAAACTGAAACCGGAATGGTTGTGAGGTTTTGTGGATCAACATGAGGCCTGTGACATTTCGACAGGCTATCCACCAACGCCCAAATTCTTAACGAAAGGTAAACACTTTTCTAAATCGCTGTAATTGCCCGCGAAATTTTGTTATCGACTCCTGGGGAGGAGTTAATGCGTGTTTGCTGCCGGATTTTTCCCTAAACAGTTATTGGAGTGACGGATTGTGGATGAAAAAGGATCCCGGTAATCCACGCTCTAATATAAAAAACAGATTCAAATATAGAATCTTATTAGATTTGAAATGTGGGAAAGGCGCGACCGTATGAAGTCCAAAGACAGAGCCGTAATGCGGGTTCTCTCCGGAGAAAAGATCTGGCCACCTCCCATCTGGATGATGCGTCAAGCCGGCCGTTATCTCCCCGAGTATCGGGAAGTCAGAGCCAAGGCGAAAAACTTTCTCGACTTCTGCTATTCCCCGGATCTCGCAACCGAGGTCACTCTCCAGCCGATCCGCCGCTATGGCTTTGATGCGAGTATTTTGTTCTCGGACATCTTCGTCGTACCGGACGCCATAGGATATCCGGTGAGGTTTGAAGAAGGACGGGGACCAGTTCTGGAACCTCTGTCAGCAGAACTGATTGACCGTCTCGAACAGGACAAGGCCGAGGATCATCTCAAACCGGTCATAGAAACGGTTTCGCGCCTCAGAGCGGATCTCCCTGAAGAAACGACGTTGCTCGGCTTCTGTGGCGCTCCCTGGACAGTTGCCTGTTATTCGGTTGCCGGTCACACGACGCAGGATCAGGTGGCTGCCCGTGTTGGCGCTTACAAGGATCCGGATCTGATGCAGCGATTTATCGACGAGCTCATCACTGCGTCGATTGCCTATCTGATCCGCCAATTGGATGCGGGCGCTGATGCGCTTCAAATCTTTGATACCTGGGCTGGTGTTCTGGATGATGCCGGGTTTCAGCGGTGGAGTATTGAACCGACGCGCAAGATTGTCGACGGTGTGAAAGCAGCCCGGCCGGATGCCAAGATCATCGGTTTCCCGAAAGCCTCATCCGCTCGTATGGAAGCCTACATCAAGGGAACGGGTGTGGATGCTGTTGGCTTCGACTGGACTGCGCCGGACCATTTGGCATTGGAGATCCAGAAACAGGTTCCAATCCAGGGCAATCTGGATCCGATGCGTCTCGTCGCCGGCGGCAAGGCATTGGAAGACGGTGTTCAGCACATCCTGAAAACGTTCGACAAAGGACCGTTCATCTTCAATCTGGGCCACGGTGTCACCCCGGACGCGGATCCGGACAACGTTGCGCGGATGGTTGAGATGGTGAAACAGGGATAATCGATGGATTTTTATCTCTGGGTAAAGTCCCTTCACGTCATTTCCATCATCGCTTGGATGGCCGGTTTGCTTTACCTGCCACGGCTGTTTGTTTACCACGTGGACGCAGAGGTTGGCTCTGTCCAATCGGAAACGTTCAAGGTGATGGAACGGCGGCTGCTGAAAGCCATTATGACACCGGCCATGATTGCATCATGGGTGTTTGGTCTTTGGACAGCTTACGAATTGAACGCCTGGAGCGACGGCTGGTTTCACGCCAAGCTTCTCCTTGTGTTCATCATGTCCGGGTTTCACGGGCATCTGTCCAAATGCATGAAAGCGTTTGCAGCCGATCAGAATACCCGGTCTACCCGCTATTTCCGGATGATCAACGAGATACCGACGGTAATCATGATCATTGTTGTCATTTTGGTGATTGTGAAACCGTTCTGATTTCCGATTAAAACTGACGTTAAGAAAGGCGGCGTTCGAATGGATGGCCGCCTTTTTTGGGTGCAACGCAACAATGCCCAAAGAACCGGCAGATTTCCTGTCTTGCGCTCGCCGATAAAACAACGTATCTTCCAGCCACTTCAATTTGGTGACGCTGCGTAGCTTAATATCCCGCGTTCACCGGCAATCTGGACACAGCTAGACGTCTTTCAGATTTTTCCGGCCCGCCCATCTTCCTGGGTCCGGAACGACCTTCCAAACCAATATCCTTATCAACGTTAAGACCCCAAACTCGATGCGGGAAATGAAACTCAAAGACCTAAAACAAAGAACACCGACCGAGCTCTTGCAAAAAGCGGAAGAGCTTGAAGTCGAAAACGCCAGCACCATGCGCAAGCAGGAGCTGATGTTCGCAATCCTGAAGAACCTTGCTGCTCAAGACGTAGAGATCATCGGCGAAGGTGTTGTTGAAGTCCTGCAGGATGGTTTTGGCTTCCTGCGGTCGCCAGACGCCAACTACCTGCCGGGTCCAGACGACATCTATGTGTCTCCGTCTCAAATCCGGCGGTTCTCACTGCGGACAGGGGATACTGTCGAAGGCCAGATCCGGAGCCCGAAAGAGGGCGAACGGTATTTTGCGCTTTTGAAAGTCAACACGATCAATTTTGAAGACCCGGACAAGGCCCGGCACAAGGTTCACTTTGACAACCTGACGCCGCTCTATCCGGATGAAAAGTTCAAGATGGAGATCGAAGATCCGACGATTAAGGATCTGTCGTCCAGGGTGATCGATTTGGTTGCTCCGCTTGGTAAGGGCCAGCGTGCATTGATCACGGCGCCGCCGCGGACTGGTAAGACCGTCTTCCTTCAGAACATTGCAAAGTCCATCACCAACAATCATCCGGAATGCTACTTGATCGTTCTTTTGATCGATGAGCGCCCGGAAGAAGTGACGGACATGCAACGGACGGTCGACGGCGAAGTGGTCTCGTCCACATTCGACGAACCGGCCTCCCGCCACGTTCAGGTTGCGGAGATGGTGATCGAGAAGGCAAAGCGCCTCACTGAGCATGGCCGTGACGTTGTTATCCTGCTGGACTCCATCACCCGCCTTGGCCGCGCCTACAATACGGTCGTGCCGTCTTCCGGTAAGGTTCTCACCGGTGGTGTCGATGCGAATGCGCTTCAACGTCCGAAACGCTTCTTTGGTGCGGCTCGTAACATTGAAGAGGGTGGCTCACTCACCATCATCGCAACGGCGCTGATAGATACCGGCAGCCGGATGGATGAAGTTATCTTCGAAGAGTTCAAGGGCACGGGTAACTCCGAAATCATCTTGGATCGGAAAATCTCTGACAAGCGTGTTTATCCGGCGATTGATATTCAACGGTCCGGTACGCGTAAGGAAGAACTGCTCGTCCCGCCGGAGCGTCTCAAAAAGACATTCGTTTTGCGCCGGATCCTCAATCCGATGGGAACAGTGGACGCGGTCGAATTCCTGCTCGATAAGCTGAAGCAGACAAAGTCGAACGACGACTTCTTCGACAGCATGAACACCTGATCGTTTCATATAACGATCTTTGTTACCGGTGAAAGGCGTGATCCAGATTAGGTCACGCCTTTACCTTTTGTTAAGACCTGTTTCACGTGAATCCTGATTTAGATTCGGATCCGTTTTATGACCCAAGACATTCTCTTGGAAACAGACCGGTTGGTCTGCCGCCGTTGGCAGGATGCCGATCTTGAACCATTTGCCCGGATGTGCGCTGACCCCGAGGTCATGAGGTATTTCCCCGAGCCGCTTACCTATGATCAAACCGCTGCTTTGATTGATAGGGCGAAGGCAAAGCAAGAACAGGATGGCTTTTGTTTTATGCCGGTGGAAACCAAGGACACATCTGAGTTTCTTGGGTTCGTCGGTTTGAGTATTCCTGCATACGCCAAGCCGCTCCCTTTTGGTCCATGCGTGGAAGTTGGCTGGCGGTTGAAGCGGTCAGCCTGGGGGAAGGGTTACGCGAGTGAAGCTGCAACAGCCTGGATTCGATTCGGCTTTGAAACCATCGGTCTTGAGGAGATTGTATCCTTTACAGCCGAAACCAACACACCGTCTCAAAAGGTCATGACGCGGATTGGTATGAGCCGGGATCCGGCGGATGACTTTCTCCACCCGATGCTTCCGGATACCCATGCACTCGCACCACATGTTTTGTATCGGCTGGACCGCAAGACTTGGGCTAGCTGTCAGATGTGATCAACGCAGCTCAGTTAAAAATTGGGTTTAGAGATTCACGTGAAACACGGATTTTAGGGTTGGGGCGGGTTTCGGAAACCTGATACCGGAATGTGCGATCCGAAAACTGTTTCACGTGAATCCGAATTGAATCGGGTACGGATTGTTTTACCCAACCTCCGCAATAGCGAGGACGGCGATAAGAGCTTCATAATCTACGTACTCAGTTGCCGATCTTGCTGACAGGAAATGCCGCTTGATTCACGTGAAACAGATATACCTATCCGTTACTCAAACCGCCCAATTTGATTCGGCTGTGCAACGTCTCTTGGTTCAAAAACCGGAGATTTGATCTAGGCAGTGTTCCGACCATGGCCCAGTGTCGCCAGCATCTTTCGAACATCCGTGCTTCTTGATAAAGAGGCAACTGGAAAGATCTCAAACGGAAAGATATATGGCTGACACGATTTACGCGTTGTCGAGTGGTGCAGTGCCTTCTGGGGTTGCTGTTATCCGCGTCTCTGGTCCCGAAGTCAGAACAGTTACAGAGGCGCTTTGCAGCAAGACACCCGCGCCACGAAAAACCATGCTTTGTAAGCTTCGTGATCCGGCTTCCCTAGAAACTATTGATGAGGCTCTGGTCCTCTTCTTCGAAGGGCCAGCAAGCTTTACCGGTGAAGATGTTGTCGAGTTTCAGTGTCACGGCGGCCGGGCCGTTGTTGCGGCGATGCTACGCGTCTTGGCTGAATTTCCAAAGTGCCGGCCCGCCGAGCCCGGTGAATTTACACGCCGAGCCTTTGACCAGGGCCGGATGGACCTGACCGAGGTGGAGGGCCTTGCGGATCTTATTGCGGCTGAAACGGAAAGCCAGCGCAAACAGGCTGTCCGCCAGATGGGTGGTGCACTCGGGTCGCTCTACGAGGATTGGCGCAAGCGGCTCATACACATGCGGGCGATGATCGAAGCGGATTTCGATTTCGCCGATGAAGAGGATGTTCCTGGCAGTGTCGCGGATGAAGTCTGGAGAGAGGCTGCCGCGCTTCGAAAAGAAGTTGCTGATCACCTGGAAAAATCCCGAAGCGGTGAGCGTCTGCGATCCGGCCTGCAAGTGGTTTTGATGGGGGCTCCCAATGCCGGCAAGTCGAGCTTGCTGAATGCGATCGCCGGCCGGGACGTTGCCATTGTCACGGAGGAAGCAGGTACGACCCGGGATGTAATCGAGGTCCATCTTGATCTCGGAGGATATCCGGTCACCCTGGTCGACACCGCAGGTCTTCGGGAAACGGATGGGATTGTTGAACGCGAAGGCATTCGCCGCGCGGAAGAGCGTGGGCGGCAGGCGGACCTCATTCTTTGGGCTGTTGAGCCAGGTGGCGTAGAAGCGGGGCATTCCCACGCAGGTCTGCCAGAGGATGTCACAAATCAGGTTCCTGTCTGGACGGTGCGGACAAAGGCAGATCTTGAGACTCTTCCGGAACAAGACTCTTCCGGAACAACCGAGGAAATTCCTGCATCGAGTAAGTCTGATGCAGGGATGAAGGGGCTGTTTGATGCCCTGACACGTTTTGCCGAGGAAACGATTTCTGTCGGGGAGGCACCCTTGGCGACACGAGCAAGGCATCGCCATTACTTGAACGATTGTCTGTCTGGCCTGGGTCAGGCCGTCTCGTCAGATCATTTGCCAACAGAACTCCGGGCCGAAGATCTGCGCCGGGCTGCGGACAGTCTTGGACGTATCATTGGCCGGATCGATGTTGAGGATCTGCTCGATGTGATCTTTCGGGATTTCTGTATCGGGAAGTAAATTGTTTCACGTGAATCATTTCAGGAAAAGACTGGATCGATTCAGAACCGGAATGTGTTTCACGTGAATCATGTCCGCTTTTTGAAGCGTGGAGCGACCCGAGCTTCAGCATGGCTGCCTCCCAGCGTTGAAATCTCTTTTGACCTAAGGGGCAGGTCCGGCGTATAAAGGCGGCAACAAGACCGGCTTATGCTGTGTCCGATGCTCCGGTTCAGATCCGGATATGATCCCGAAATCAGAATGTGAATGGCCGGGCGCACGGCAAGAAGAGCGACCCGGGCAAGCGGTGAGACTATGAACAATCAGGTTCTATCGTTTGATGTTGTGGTAATTGGCGGTGGCCATGCCGGCTGCGAAGCGGCAGCTGCATCTGCGCGCATGGGCGCGAAGACTGCGCTCGTGACCCACAAGTTCGAGACCATTGGCGTGATGTCCTGTAATCCCGCGATCGGCGGGTTGGGGAAGGGGCATCTTGTTCGTGAGATTGATGCGCTTGACGGCCTAATGGGACGCGTCGCCGATCAGGGCGGTATCCAATTCCGCATGCTCAACCGGCGGAAGGGTCCCGCCGTCCGTGGGCCGAGGGCGCAGGCAGACCGGAAGCTATACCGGGAAGCCATGCAGCGTGAGATCGCCGCTATCGAAAACCTCACCGTTGTCGAGGGAGAAGCAGACCAGCTTCGGTTCTCTGGCGCTGATGCGGGATCCGTGACAGGCATCGTTCTTGGGTCTGGTCAGGTGATTGACTGCGGCGCAGTGGTTTTGACAAGCGGAACTTTCCTGCGCGGGTTGATCCATATCGGGGACAGAAAGATCCCGGCCGGACGGTCTGGTGAGGCACCCGCAATGGGGCTGTCTCACTCGCTGGAACAGATTGGTTTTGACCTTGGCCGTTTGAAAACGGGCACGCCTGCGCGGTTGGATGGACGGACCATCCATTGGGACCGGCTGGAAGAGCAGCCGGGCGATGAAGAACCGATCCCGTTCTCCACCCTGACTGACAAGATTTCGACCCCACAGATCCCGTGTCACATCACCCGGACGACGCCGGTAACGCATCAAATTATCCGTGACAATCTTGATCGCTCTGCAATGTATTCCGGTGAGATCAAAGGTCGTGGGCCACGTTACTGCCCATCCATAGAAGACAAGATCGTCCGCTTTGGCGACCGGGATGGCCACCAGATTTTCCTGGAGCCGGAAGGTCTTGATGACCACACGGTTTATCCAAACGGGATTTCCACCTCTCTGCCGGAAGATGCGCAGATCGCCTTTTTGCGCACCATCCCGGGTCTGGAGGACGTTGAAGTCATTCAGCCTGGATATGCCATCGAGTATGATCACGTCGACCCGCGCGAATTGCGGGCAACCCTGGAAGCCAAGCGTTGTGCGGGGCTTTACCTCGCAGGTCAGATCAACGGAACGACCGGCTATGAAGAGGCAGGTGCCCAGGGTCTTGTGGCGGGTTTAAATGCCGCATTGAAGGTCGCGGACAAGGCGCCGTTTATCGTGGACCGATCTCAAGGCTATATCGGCGTTATGATCGACGATCTCATCACCCGGGGAATTACAGAACCCTATCGCATGTTTACCTCACGGGCGGAGTACAGGTTGTCCCTCAGAGCAGACAATGCGGATCAACGTTTGACGCCTCTCGGAATTGAGATTGGCTGCGTGTCCGATGAGCGCCGTTCAGCCTATGAAGCGAAGATGGAAAAGATCTCGGCTGCGCGCAATTTGTTGCAGAACCTGACCGTAACTCCGAACGAAGCGACAAAGAAGGGTTTGCCTGTTAATCAGGATGGTGTCCGCCGCTCTGCCTTCGATCTCTTGTCCTATCCGAATGTCACGTTTGAAGGGCTACAACTGGTGTGGCCGGAGCTCGGTCAAATGGATGCTGCAATTGTTGAGCAGGTGACAACAGATGCTCTTTATGCCGTTTACCTGGAACGGCAGACGGCTGATATCGAAGCTCTGAAGCGCGATGAAGCTTTGGAAATCCCAGATAGTTTCGATTACGAAGCGATTGTCGGGTTGTCCAATGAAGTCAAACAAAAGCTCGCGGACATCCGCCCTGCCACCTTGGGGCAGGCGTCGCGTATGGATGGCATAACACCTGCAGCTCTGACGTTGATCCTCTCCCATTTGAAACGCCAGTCTCAGCGAGGGGCGGCCTGATGGGGCGCTCCGTGGTGTTGAATGGTTCTGGAGAGGCTGTGTATAAGTATGGGGATGTTTCACGTGAAACGTTGGATCGTCTCCAGACTTATGTGGACATGGTTTTGAAGTGGCAACCCGCACAAAACCTTATTGCGCCCTCTACAATTCCGGACATTTGGACCCGCCATGTAGCAGATAGCTTGCAAACCCAGTGGAGTTATCCAGAGGCGAAGGTCTGGGTCGATATTGGAAGTGGGGGTGGGTTCCCAGGCGTTGTGACGGCGATCCTTCTGGCAGATGTGCCGGATGCTCATGTCCACATGATCGAGAGCAATCAGCGCAAGGCCGCGTTCCTTCGGACGGCTTTGAGGGAGACCGGATCGAAAGGGACTGTCCATGCGGGCCGGATCGAATCGGTTGCGGAAGGGTGGACCCATGGCCCGGTGGATGCCGTTTCGGCGCGTGCCTTGGCCTCTTTGAAATTGCTTTTTGATCTTGCGGAGCCGTTTACAGCGCAAGGGGCAAAGGCTGTTTTCCACAAAGGTCAGGATTTTCGGCGCGAACTTGATGAAGTGTCTGACTCTTGGCAGTTCGATCTGGTAGAAAAGGAAAGTGTTGTTGATCCTTTGAGCCGGATGCTCCTTTTTTCAAACATTTCAGCCCGGTCAGAGTAACCAGGAAGGTGTGGTGGTAATGAACATGCTTCCCGAAATGCCGCGTGTGCTTGCGCTCGCAAACCAGAAGGGCGGGGTTGGTAAAACCACCACGGCCATCAACCTTGGTACTGCGCTTGCCGCAATCGGGGAGAAAGTCCTCGTAATCGATCTTGATCCGCAGGGAAACGCCTCGACGGGTCTTGGGATCGAGCACCGGGACCGTGGCCTGTCGACCTATGAAATCCTGAGCGGCGACTGCTCGATGGACGAAGCGATCCGCGAAACGGCGGTTCAACGCTTGTGGGTAGCCCCGTCCACCATGGACCTTCTTGGCCTGGAGCTCGAGATTGCGTCGACCAGCGACCGGGCTTTCCGTCTGCGCAATGCGATCGAAAACCTGACGCATTCCCGGCTCTTTAAGGAAATCGGCTTTACCTATGTCCTCGTAGATTGCCCGCCGTCCTTGAACCTGCTGACGATCAATGCGCTGTCTGCAAGCCACTCAATTTTGGTTCCGTTGCAGTGCGAGTTCTTCGCGCTTGAAGGTCTGAGCCAGTTGCTGAGCACGGTCGAGCAGGTGAAATCAGCTCTGAACCCTGAGCTCAGCATCCACGGCATCGTTCTGACGATGTATGACAGCCGGAACAATCTCTCCAGTCAGGTCGTTGCGGATGTGCGCGAAACGATGGGCGATGCCGTGTATGACACGATTATTCCGCGCAACGTCAGGATCTCCGAAGCGCCGTCCTACGGCAAACCGGCGCTTCTTTATGATCTGAAATGTGCCGGAAGTCAGGCGTATCTCCGCCTTGCTTCTGAAATCATTCAGCGAGAACGGCAACTGCGCAGCGTTGCAGCCTAAGAACGGGTCGAATCGGGTCCGAATTGACTTGTTGGAAGGATTGGTCAGGCCACATATCGACTGATCCTTCTTAACTTATTGAAATAAAAAGAAAAAGGTGCGGAATGGCGGACAAGGACGTCAAAAACAAGCGGCTGGGCCGCGGTCTTGCAGCTCTCATTGGCGATTCAGCGCCGGAGGCGTCGCCAGCACCTGAAAAAGTGGTTCGCGACAGTCGGAAGGTCCCGATCGAGCATCTGGAGCCAAACCCGCGCAACCCGCGCAAGACCTTCACAGAGAAGGATCTGGTGGACCTTTCCGAGTCTCTAAAAGCCAAAGGTATCGTGCAGCCGATCCTGGTTCGTCCGGCAGCTGGAAAAGCGAACCGGTTTGAGATCATTGCCGGTGAGCGGCGTTGGAGGGCCGCGCAGCGGGCAGGGCTTCATGAAGCTCCGATCATCATTCGCGACGTCACGGATCAGGAAGCGTTAGAGCTCGCAATCATAGAGAATGTGCAGCGGGCAGACCTCAATCCGATCGAAGAAGCGATGGGATATGAGCAGCTGACTGCCGAATTCAGCTACAGCCAGGGTGAGTTGGCGAAGGTCATCGGCAAAAGTCGGAGCCATGTTGCCAACACCATGCGGTTGTTGAAGCTGCCGAATTCAGTCAAAGACTATCTGGCTGAGGGGCTTTTGACGGCGGGTCATGCGCGGGCGCTGATCACCGTTGATGATCCGGCGGCCTTGGCCGAACTGATCGTTGAAAAGGGTCTGACGGTGCGTGATGCGGAAAAGCTCGCTCAGGATCCGGATGCACTGGCCAAGTTGAAGGGCGACAAAACCCCAATCGAAAAGCCGCAAAAGGACGCCGATACGAAAGCCCTGGAAAAGCGGCTGGCCGACACATTGGGACTGAAAGTCACCGTCGGTCACAAGCCCGGAAAAGAGTCTGGCGATCTGAAGATCAAATACACGTCTTTGGAACAGCTCGATCAGATTTGCCGGCTTCTGGGCGTTGAAAACCGCTGAGAATTGGCGTGAAACTGAATTGATCAAGGCCGGGATGTCCCAGCCTTTTCTATCAGCGGCGTTGACTGCGGGCGCGTGCGGCGCGGCCGACCGTCAGTAGGGCCTCTGAGAGGACCGGAACTCCCAAATTGTCATTCAGACGGGACACCCGCGTTGCCTCACTCAGGATGCCCATGGCCCGTTCCAAATCCTTAATGGTCCAAATTCGCAGCTGTTGACTGAATTTCGGTTTCCGGCTGAAGAAAATGGGCGGACGCTGACTGTCGACGACTTGCTGCGCACTTTTCCCAGCGTCGATTTCGATTCGCATCCGATGCAAAGACTGGAAGTGTTTGAGCGCTTGGTTGGCAATGACAGAGGCTTTGGATCCAGCATCCGTCAGGCGCTCCAGGCCATGATCGAGCGTCGATAGATCGCCGCCAGCGGCTGCATCAATCAACTCAGATGTTTCAAACGCCGAGGCATCGCCGATGATGGCTTCCACGTCTTCGCTGTCAATTCGCTCCTTCTGCATGGCGTAGAGGCAGAGCTTTTTGAGTTCGCCCCGGCTGGCCATTCTGTCACCACCCAGAAGGCTGTGAAGGGCGGCGCGGGCCTCGCGGGAGATGGTGAGGCCAGCTTCGCGTGTTTCCTCATCAATCAAGTGGTCAATGCCGCGGTCGTTGTCCGCATAACACGGCAGCGCGACGGCCCGTTTATGAGGCTCGATCAGCTTGCGCAGGCCGACACCTTTCTTGATGTCGCCGGCTTCCAGAACAACCAACGTTTGCCAATCATCCAGCTTCAAGACGGGATCGACTGATGGCACCAGGTTTTTCCCGCTGGCATCCTTGACCCACACAATACGGCGGCCACCAAACAGCGGCACGGTCAGCACCTCATCGATCAGACGGTTGCTGTCCGAACTGAGTTCAGAGGCGTCAATCTTAATGAGGTTGAAGGGGTCGCTGTCGCCTTCGGACGCCTTGGCAACAAGCCGGCTGGCGCGCTCGGATACCAAACCGGTGTCCGGGCCGAACACGAGCACCACGCCGCCGCCATCAGGGGGATTGGCGACGAACCGGTCAATCTCCGCGGCCTTGAGCGTGGACACGTGTGCTTTGCCTTTTCTTTATGAACCCTGATGGGTTGCGAAGTATCCGGCAATCCGGGCTGTGATGTCTTCTGCGACCGCCTTTGCTACGCGTTCTTCTGCATCCCGTTGCGCTCTTAAGTTGGCGAAACGCTGGCTGGAGAAGTCATATGAGGCAGATTGGAAGGACCGTCCTGTCATCAGTGTCTTGTTGGTTTCAAGGTCACTCAGGACGAAAGAAGCATTCATGGTCAAAGTGTAGGCTGACGGAACATCAGAGAACTGTTCGACTGCGACAGAGGCGGTGCTGGTGTCTTCCAGGACCTTCAACCGGTATTTCTTGGCGGGGGCAGTTGTGCCACGCTCAAAATTGAAGGTCAGTTCGTTGTAAAGCGTTCGGCCAGAGACATCGGTACCGATGGATTCAATATCGATCGCCGCAAGATCGGAGGACACTGTTTGTGTACCGCCGAAGCCTGTTGCTGTGGTGCCATAGAGCGGGCGGATCTGACATCCGCCTGCCAATGCACCAAAGGCTAAAAGGCTCGCCAGAGCTAGGTTTCTGGTAATCCGGCTCGATGTCAAAACCTGGTCAAACAACGACATTGACAATCCTTTGTGGCACAACGATCAGCTTCTTAGGTGTTTTCCCGTCCAGCGCCTTTTGAACATATTCCAGCGCCAAGGTAGCTGCTTCGACCTCGTCTTTGGAAGCCTCTTTTGAAATGCTCAGCTCACCGCGCCGTTTGCCGTTGATCTGGATCGGATACGTTACTGTATCCTCGGCCAACAGCGACGGATCTGCTTCCGGCCAGGCCGCTTCGGAGATCAGGCTGTCATGACCCAACGCAGACCAGCATTCTTCTGCGAGGTGCGGCATCATGGGCGCCATCATCTGGACGAGGTAATCAACCGTTTCCCGAACAGCGTATTCCTTACCCTGATCTTCCAGGCCCTCGTTGAACGCCTTGCTCAACGTGTTGACCAGCTCATAAAGGCGCGCGACGGCCCGGTTGAAACCGAGGCCTTCCAGATCGTTTGAGACAGCAGCCAGTGTTTTGTGGGCCGCGCGGCGCAGATCTTCCGCTTTTTGAGACATGGCCGGAACAGACGAATTGCGCGGCTCCGTCTTTTCGGCGATTTCACCGATCAAACGCCACGCGCGTTGAACAAAGCGCCACGCGCCCTGGACACCATCTTCGGTCCAGATGACATCGCGCTCGGGCGGGCTGTCTGACAGCATGAACCAGCGCGCAGTATCCGCGCCGTAAGTGTCGATGATATCAGTCGGGTCGACTGTGTTTTTCTTCGACTTCGACATCTTCTCGATGGAGCCGATGGAAACGGTTTCGCCGCTGTCCAGCATGGATGCAGTACGCTGACCGTCCTTCTCCTCGATTTTGATTTCGGCCGGTGAGACCCATTCGCCACTGGAGCCGTCGCCACCGCGCCGGTAGGTCTCATGCGTGACCATGCCTTGCGTAAAGAGGCCCTTGAACGGCTCTTTCAGGTCGAGCGCACCAACCTTTTGCATCGCTCTTGTGAAGAAGCGCGAATACAAGAGGTGCAGGATCGCATGCTCGATGCCGCCGATATACTGATCGACCGGCAGCCAATCGGTTGCAGCTTTCGGGTCTGTCGGCTGATCACAGTCAGGTGCGGTAAAGCGCGCGAAATACCAGGACGAATCGACAAACGTATCCATCGTGTCGGTTTCACGTTTGGCAGGCTTGCCGCAGTTCGGGCATGTGGTGTCACGCCATGTCGGGTGGCGGTCCAGCGGATTGCCCGGCTTGTCGAAATTGATGTCGTCCGGCAGCTGCACTGGCAGATTTTCATCTTTTTCTGGAACAACGCCGCAGTCGTCACAATGGATGACCGGGATCGGACAGCCCCAGTAGCGCTGGCGGGAAATGCCCCAGTCGCGCAGACGGTAATTCACCTGGCGCTCGGCTTGCGGCCCATCGTCTACCTTGATGGCTTCCAACTTGTCCGCAACGGCGTTTTTCGCATCGGCAATCGTCATTCCGTTCATGAAGTCGGAATTGAAGATTGTGCCGTCGTCGGTGTAGGCCTCGTCGCCAATTTCGAAAGTTGCCGGATCGGCGTCTTTCGGTAAGACAACCGGCTTAACGGAGAGGCCGTATTTGCGGGCAAAATCCAGGTCGCGCTGATCGTGCGCCGGACACGCGAAGATGGCGCCTGTGCCGTAGTCCATCAGAATGAAATTGGCGACGTAAACCGGCAACTCGATGGAAGCGTCCAACGGGTGCTTGACCTTGAGACCGGTATCAATGCCCTTCTTCTCGGCCTTTTCAATGGCTTCTTCTGACGTACCGACGCGCCGGCATTCATCGATGAAATCTTTCAGCTCCGGATTGGTCTCCGCCAGCTTCACTGAAATCGGATGATCCGGAGACAGTCCCATGAAAGACGCGCCATACAATGTGTCTGGCCGTGTGGTGAAGATTTCCAGCGTTGTGTCACCTGTCGGGGCGGCTTCGATAAACTCAAAGCGGACACGCAGACCTTCGGAGCGTCCAATCCAGTTCTTCTGCATCAGGCGGACTTTGTCCGGCCAGCGATCCAGTGTTTCGATTGCTTCCAGAAGATCTTCCGAATAATCGGAAATCTTGAAGAACCATTGGGTCAGTTCGCGTTGCTCGACGAGCGCGCCGGAGCGCCAGCCGCGGCCATCGATCACCTGCTCGTTGGCAAGGACCGTCATGTCGACCGGGTCCCAGTTGACCTTAGCGTTTTTGCGGTAGACCAGACCGGCTTCCAAAAACTTCAGGAAAAGCGCCTGCTGCTGCTTGTAGTAGGCAACATCACAGGTCGCGAATTCACGGCTCCAGTCAAGAGACAGACCCATGATCTTGAGTTGTTCGCGCATGGTTGCGATGTTTTCATAGGTCCAGTCTTTCGGGTGGACCTTGTTCTGCATCGCAGCGTTTTCGGCCGGCATCCCGAAGGCATCCCAACCCATCGGGTGAAGGACGTTGAAACCCTTGGCACGTTTGAAGCGGGCTACCACATCACCCATGGCATAGTTGCGAACGTGGCCCATATGAATTCGGCCGGACGGGTACGGGAACATCTCAAGGACGTAGTATTTGTCGCGTGGATCGTCATTGTGGGTGACGAAGACGTCTTTGTCGTTCCAAGTCTTTTGCCAGCGCGCTTCTACTTCGCGCGCATTGTACCGTTCCGTTGCCATCAATTATGCCGTTTGCTTGCCGCCGGACCCGGCGGATTTCTTGAATGTCTGACTGCGGGACAGTCACCAGAAATCGGTGCCGCGGTCAACATGCCTTGAGTGAACTGTTGCTACCCTGCTGTTTAATGCGCAGAGCGGGGGCCGTAAAGCTATTGTGTTTGGGAATCTGGGCCAGAAACAACGGGTTCAATGGTCATTAGGCCCCACATGTTCACTTTCAGCATACGGCCCAATTTGGTGCTTTGGCTTCTTGAGCGCGGATCTGGCTCATCACGACCGCCAAAAGTTGGTTTCGGTTTTTAAGATTTTGAGTCTTCCCTTGTTGGGGTATCACCCTGCGTATATGTCAAAGAGTAAGTTCCATTCCTAAATCAGAGCAGTCTTCATGGCCCCCGTTGCAGATCAGCTTTCCAACGTTCTTTCAGACATTCGCAAGGCAGAAGCAGAGTATGGCAGGCCCGAAGGCGCTGTGACCATGATCGCCGTGTCCAAGACGTTTGAGGCAGATGCCATCCGCCCGGCGTTGGAGGCAGGTCATCGGGTTTTCGGTGAAAACCGTGTTCAGGAAGCCATGGGAAAATGGCCGGAGCTGCGTGGATCCTATGACGGGATTGAATTGCATCTCATTGGCCCGTTGCAGTCCAACAAAGCGAAAGAAGCCGTAGCGACGTTCGATGTCATCCATACGGTGGACCGACAGAAAATCGCAAAAGCCCTCAAAGCTGAAATGGATAAGCAAAGCCGGGATCTGCCGTGCTTCATCCAGGTGAATACCGGAGAAGAATCGCAGAAAGCCGGGATACCTCCGAAAGAGGTCGATCAGTTCGTAAAGGAATGCAAGGACACGGTCGGTTTGAACATCGTCGGTCTGATGTGTATTCCGCCGGTTGATGAGGCCCCGGGGGAGCATTTTGCGCTTCTTCAGAAAATCGCTGCGCGCAACGGCCTGTCTCAGATCTCCATGGGCATGTCATCTGACTACGAGACTGCCGTTGGGTTTGGCGCAACCCATGTGCGTGTCGGATCCGCGATTTTCGGATCGCGCGATTATGCCTAAATCTGTGTCCGCCTTATTGCGGTCCGAAATTGCTACTTTTGACAATAATTTGACCAAGACGTGACTGCCGAAGCCCGGCGGTCACAACAATGCCCCAACAGTTCCTTTGAGCGGCCTTTTGGCCGTCCCGATCTCAAATCAGTGTTCTCTCGCTCCGGTTCACCGGCCGCAGGGGTCTGGTTGAGCGACGGAGCACAAAGACCAAAACTGGAGGTCATATCATGTCCAAGTCTCTCGCAGCTGCCGTGCTTTTCGGTGCCGTTACCGCTTCTTCAGCGGTATTTGCTCAGGGCATGTCTTTTGATGTTGTCGATAGCGATCGGGACGGATTTGTCAGCTTTGATGAAGTGACTGCCGTCATGCCGGATATAACAGAGGATGCCTTCAAGGCAGCCGATGCCAACCAGGACAACCTGCTCGATCCGGCAGAATTCTCGGCTGTTCAGCCGTAACTGGCTTGGGTGGATCGTAGCTTTCGGACCGCGGAAGGTGCGCGGTCTGCCCATTAGGGACCATCGCCGGGAGAGGTCACGCCGGCGATGGTTCTCTTTGTTCAGGCGTATTTTTTGGCCGATGTTGAGGCCTAAGGCTAAAACATTGAAAAAACTATGATTTAACTCTTTCTGCTTCGCGAGGCGAACCCTGTACTTTTGGCCAAGTGGTCAAGGATTTGTTGACCAAAAATTTTTCGTTTGTCAAACTGCCTCCCATAATTGGGAGGAAATCATGAAACCATTCACTTGGGCTCTTGGAGCCGCGATGGCGCTTGGCATGACTGCCGGCTCATCCTTTGCTGCAGATACAACTTTGCGCATTTCGCTGCAGCTACCGCTGACAAGCCACCTTGGTCAAAACCTTACCTTGTTCAAGGAAGAAGTGGAGAAGAACTCCAACGGTGATATCGCGGTCGAAATCTACGACTCCGCGCAGCTTTACAAAGACAAGGAAGTGCCCGCTGCCGTTGGGTCCGGCGCGATCGAGATGGGCGTGGCGTCCCTGACCCGGTATGTCGGTGACATTCCAGCGGTCGATATTTTTTATCAGCCGTTTCTTTTTGATACCGAGGACAAGGTCCGCGCAGCTGTTGCTCCAGGTTCTCCTGTCCGCGGACCGCTCGATGCGGCCATCAAGGACACCGGATCAACTGTCCTGTGGTGGCAGGCCTATGGTGGTGCGATCATGCTGTCTCAGGACGGACCGATCAAAACACCTGAAGACATGAAGGGTAAAAAAGTCCGTGTCTTCGGCAAGACCCTCGGCGATTTCGTGACCGCGGCGGGTGGTGCTCCGACCCTGATTTCTGGATCCGAACAGTACCTTGCCTATCAGCGCGGCACAGTTGATATCGGCATGACCGGCGTTTCCGGCGTCAAGTCCCGGAAGCTTTGGGAAGTCATGGACACCATTACCGTGACCAACCACGCGGACATCGAATTCATTGTCGTTGTGAACACGGATTTCTGGAATGGCCTGCCGGACGCTCACAAGGAAATCATTCAAGCTGCTGCTTTGACGGCCGAAAATGATGTTCGCGACCGGATGTCCCAGATCGAGGCGGATGCGTATGCAGCTGCGGAAGAAAACGGAATGTCCGTTTACAGGCCGACAGCTGAGGAAATCTCTGCCTGGAGAGCGGTCAGCCAACCGGTTTACGACGCTTATGGCGAAAAAGCCGGTGACCTTGGCAAGCAAGTCATGGATGCGGCGCAGAAGCTTTAGGACGTTTCGACGTGTATATCGTTGAAGCCTATGCGGCGGCCCTGATCCTCACGGTCGCCGCGCAAGCTGCGCCAGGTCCAAACCTGGTTGCCGTTGCAGCTGCCGCCTTGGGGCAAGGCCGCCGTGCGGCCGTTTACGTCACCTTTGGTGTGGCGTCCGGCGTTCTTGTCTGGGTTACGGCAGTTGCGTTCGGACTGGCTGTTTTACTGGATCTTTTTCCGGCTGTGCTGACAGCCATGAAGATCCTCGGCGGCTGTTATCTTCTTTATGTGGCTGCCAAGGCGGCGCGTTCGGTTTTATGGCCATCGTCTGGTGGGACGATCCGGGCTGCCGGTAAGAAAGCGTCTGATTTCAGAAACTGGCGGTTTGGCCTCTTCGTTGTGCTCAGCAATCCGAAAGCGGGTTTGATGTGGATTGCTGTTGCATCCTTTCTGTTTGGCCAGGGTTTGGAAGCACCAGCCGTTTTTGCTTTCGGGCCGCTTGGGGCCGTTTCAGCCTTCCTTGTCTATGGCGCTTACGCTCTGCTTTTTTCGACGGGCCGTATGACCCTGGCCTATCAAAAATTCCAACGTGGATTTGAGGCTGCATTCGCTGCTGCCTTCGGCACAATGGGCGCTGCTCTCATTCTTTCAGGATTGCGCGAAGCGCATCGGTAACAAAATGATTGTTTTCTCGAAGCTGACCCTCGCTCTTGCCTGGGTATCGGCGCTCTTGTTTGTTCTGGCCGGCGGCATGCTTACCTTTGAGGTGACGGCCCGGTATCTCTTTGTTGCGCCAACAATTTGGGCTGCGGAGTTGTCCCAGCTGAGCCTCATTTGGGGCTCCATGATCGCAATGCCCTGGATCCTCGGCGCTGGGCGGCACATTGCCGTTGATGCGGTGACCAACCAGCTGGGTTTAACGGCGCAGCGGGTCTGTCAGGGCCTTGCGATGATCTTTGTCGCGGGGTTCAGCGCCATTGTGGCCTGGAAGGGTTTCGGGATTTTCTACGATTCCTTTGAGCGCGGCCGGACAACCGGGTCCATGCTGGATTTGCCTACATGGGTTACGGAACTCGCAATTCCGGTTGGCTTCGGGCTTTTGTTCCTACAGGCGCTGATTGAGCTTGGCAAAGCGGTCAAGGGGCCGGTTTCTCTAAGTGGAGCCGGACATTGACCACAATCCTTATTCTCGCAGCCCTTTTCACGCTGCTGCTCATCCGGGTTCCTGTTGCTTTCACGCTTGGTGGACTTGGGTTGGCCTTGCTTTTGCTCGGCGGTTTCTCGCCCCTGATGGCACCGCAAGCGATCCTGTCGACCCTCGACGGCTTTATCCTGCTCGCTGTGCCCTTGTTTTTGCTGATGTCCAATGTCTTGCTGAAAGGCGGGGTCGGAAAAGATCTCTTTGCCGCCGTGCATGCCTGGGTCGGGCATTGGCCGGGCGGCCTGGCCGTCGCCACCATTGTTTCCTGCGGTATCTTCGCAGCGATTTCCGGATCGTCCGTTGCCACTGCGGCGACCATCGGCACGGTTGCGATCCCCGAGATGATCAGCCGGGGGTATGAGAAAAAATTCGTTTATGGACTGCTCGCAGCCGGCGGAACGCTCGGTATCCTGATTCCGCCGTCTATCCCGATGATCGTTTACGGCTTCGTCACTGAACAGTCGGTGATCGCGCTGTTTTTGGCGGGAATAGGGCCTGGCCTGCTGCTCGTTGCGCTGTTTATTGCCTTTGCCATGATTTACGCCCGCTGGTTTGGCGGCTACACGCCGGAACCACCGGCAAGTGCAAGGGAACGGATTTCGAGCACGATCCGTGCCCTGCCCTCCATGGTTCTGGCTGGCGTGGTGATCGGTGTTATCTATACCGGGATCGCCACTCCGACCGAGGCAGCCGCCATCGGCTTTGCCGTTGCCCTGCTGATCACTGGCTTCTACCTCCGGACCCTGACCTGGCAGGGTCTCAGGGAAGCCGCCTTTGAAAGCATGGTGACAACGGTCGCGATCCTCTTGATCGTCGCGGGCGCCAAGGTCTTCGGCAAGGCGATCACGCTTTACCGGATCCCGCAGGAAATCTCGATGTTCATCGGTCAGAACATCGATACGCCGCTTGCTTTCATTCTGGTGGTGTCGGTGGTGCTCTTGATCATGGGTTTGGTGTTCGAGGCGCTCTCCATGGTTTTGATCATGACCCCGGTTCTGTTGCCGGCGGCAATGGCCCTTGGCTTTGATCCCATCTGGTTCGGGGTCTATATGGTGGTCATGGTGGAATGTGCACTGATCACGCCGCCGGTCGGGCTCAATCTCTATGTCATCCAGTCGGTGGCGCGATCCAGTTTGGCGGATGTCTCACGTGGGGTTCTCCCCTTTCTGGCACTTATGCTGCTGAGCGTCGTCATACTGTACCTCTGGACTGATTTGGCCCTCTATATTCCGTTTAAACTCTAAGGACATTCCATGCCGTCTCAGGCTGACAAACTCCGCGCCCTTCTGGCGCAAGACAAACTCAATGTGATGCCCTGCTGCTTCGATGCGCTGTCGGCAAAGCTGATTGAACAAGCGGGTTTCGGGCTGACCTTCATGTCGGGTTTTGCCACTTCCGCGTCCCGGATCGGCCAGCCGGATCTGGGGTTGATGTCTTATTCCGAGGTGCTCGATCAGGCCCGTAACATCACCGATGCGATCGAGATCCCACTGATTGCAGATGGGGATACAGGCTACGGCAACGCCATGAATGTACGCCGTACCGTCACCGGATTTTCCAAGGCCGGCGCTGCCGCCGTCATGATTGAGGATCAGCTCGCGCCAAAACGCTGCGGACACACGCCGGGCAAGGCAGTGGTGTCGCGCGATGAGGCCTTTGACCGGATTCGCGCGGCGCAAGATGCCAAGGATGCTGGCGCCGACATCCTGATCCTCGCCCGGACAGACGCCCGGCATGACCACGGGCTCACCGAAGCGATCGACAGGGCGGCAAAGTTCAAGGAGCTCGGAGCCGACATCCTTTTTGTCGAGGCGCCGAAGACGGTGGAGGAGATGCAAACCATCTGCCGCGAACTTCCAGGCCCGAAAATGGCCAATATCGTGGAAGGCGGCGAAACGCCGGAGCTCTCCCACAAGGAACTGGAAGACATAGGGTTTTCCATTGCGGCGTACCCCCTCACTTTGATGGCCAGTGCCATGCAGGCGATGATGGGAACCTTGGCGAAGCTGAAATCGGATGAAGATCGCACCCCGGATTTGATGAACTTTTCTGAACTCCGCGATCGTATTGGCTTCAATGATTATTACGAAGCCTCAGCGCATTACGAGACGTCCAAGCGGGATTGAAAAAAGCGTACACAGTTGCGGTAAGGCTTGTAATTCTAAATTTACTTGTTATTTTTAGAATAAAACGAGAACATACCATTGACTCATGAGTTCGATTGTGGGCGATTCGTCAGTTGTGGAGTCGATCAATCTCAATTGAATGCTCATCTGTGAAATCTTTGAGGACACTACCGCTATGCATGATTCAAAGTTAATCGGCAGTCGGCTGGTGGATATTGCGGCCGAACATGGAAATACGCTGACTCCTATGCAGCTCTTGAAGTTAGTGTATATCGCTCACGGATGGATGCTTGGCCTCTACGGTGTGCCACTAATTCGAGATCGAATAGAGGCTTGGAAATATGGTCCGGTTATTCCAAATTTATACCATGCAGTGAAACACTGTAGGGACTCAGCTGTTCCACCAAATATTGGATACAATCCTGCGGATCAACTTGGACCCGTAGAAGAAAATTTGCTTTCGCAAATATACAATATTTATGGGAAATCTTCAGGGATCAGCTTGTCTAATTTAACGCATCAGCCTGACACTCCTTGGGATAGAGTGTATCGTGATGGATTCAGTCATATCCCAATTCCCAATGATACTATTCAAGAACACTATGCAGCGCTTGCCAACGGGAAATAAAAGTTGTGAGTGATGCTAATGACGTAGAATTAAAAAAGTGGACCGATCTAGTTCGGGAAAAGCTTAGTGCAAACGAGTTTAAATCGGTTCCGGCGGAGGCGGGACCTGAAGTACAAGATAGCAAAGCTGATAGGGAAGCGTCAGCTCTTTCTTTAGGTATTTATGAAGATGAAGAAAAAGCTCGCCGGAAGGCAGAAACCCGCACAATTGTTGAGACAAATTTAGATCGTAGAACTAATCGAAGACTGAGATGGAAGTATGCAAGATGGGTATTTTGCTATTTGGTTTCATACTCTTCAATAGTAGGTATTTTTCTCATTTGCGCGGGATTTAAAATTTTTGGATTCACGCTTCCAGACACCGTACTAGAGTTTTTGGTTGGAAGCACGGCTGTAAGTGCGATCGGATTAGTGCTCGCTGTAACTACTGGATTATTTGGTAAGCTGAAATAGTACAGTTTACAGGTTTTCTTAACTCTTCTCTCCTTTTAAGGCATCCACTCGAGAACTCTATATGAGTAACTGACAATTTTATCTGCCGACTGGGAGCCGCAAAGGTGTAAATATTTCCCGGATGTTCGTGTCCGCCGACTCGATGCACCCGCGGTTGCCAAACTTCTTTGTGTATGCAAACGAGTTCGAATTCAATGTAGCCACCTCCGTATTGTTTGGGAGGCTTATTGTTTCAAGAATTCTCGGATGTTTGAATACCTACGTAGTTGGCTATTAGGCGTATTAGTTAAGCACCCACGGTCGCTGTCGCAGTCTCAAAATGAAGTCAGGCGGGGTCTTGCGCATCTGCAATCAAACTCAGTTGAATTCAGCTCAACTCGGAATGCTTGACCTTGACGCGGAGCTGCGCCATTCACTGGACAGAATTTGGCAGTAGCCCCATTCCGGGAGACAACTGTGAGAGAACGAAGGCTGGCGGCGCGGCTTGAAAACGCGAAAGGTCAGCCTGACTGAGGAGAGACCCATGGCCAAGGCACGGACGCTTTACGACAAGATTTGGGACGACCACGCGGTCGACATGCAGCCGGACGGAACCGGTCTGCTCTATATTGACCGCCACCTGGTGCATGAAGTGACCAGCCCGCAGGCGTTTGAAGGTCTGCGCATGACCGGCCGTAAGGTGCGCCAGCCGGGCAAGACCCTTGCCGTGGTTGACCACAATGTGCCAACCACCGACCGCCGTCATGGAATTGATGATCCGGAGTCCGCACTCCAGGTGGAGACCTTGGCCAAAAACGCAGCTGAGTTCGGCGTTGAGTATTACTCCGAGCTCGATATGCGTCAGGGCGTTGTCCATATCGTTGGCCCGGAACAAGGTTTCACCCTGCCCGGCATGACCATCGTGTGCGGCGACAGCCACACCTCGACTCACGGCGCTTTCGGTTCGCTGGCCCACGGTATCGGTACATCCGAGGTTGAGCACGTTCTGGCCACCCAGACCCTGATCCAGAAAAAAGCCAAGAACATGCTGGTGAAGGTCAACGGGCAGATCCCGGCTGGTGTTACGGCCAAGGACATCGTTCTGGCGATTATCGGCAAGATCGGAACGGCCGGCGGCACAGGCTACGTGATCGAGTATGCCGGTGAAGCCATTGAGTCCCTGTCAATCGAAGGCCGTATGACGGTCTGCAACATGTCGATCGAAGGCGGTGCACGCGCTGGTCTCATCGCGCCGGATGAAAAGACCTTCGAATACATCAAGGGCCGACCGAAAGCTCCGAAAGGCGACGATTGGGACAAGGCGCTTGCCTATTGGAAGACCCTGCATACCGATGCAGATGCCTATTTCGACAAGGTTATCGAACTGGATGCCGCCAACTTGCCGCCGATCGTGTCCTGGGGCTCGTCTCCGGAAGACGTTGTTTCCGTTGAAGGGGTTGTTCCGAATCCGAGGGAGATCGAAGACGAGAACCGCCGTCAATCAAAGTTCCGGGCTCTCGATTACATGGGCCTCGAGCCGGGCACGAAAATCACGGATATCAAGATCGACCGGGCCTTTATTGGTTCCTGCACCAACGGCCGGATCGAAGATCTGCGCGCCGCTGCAGCTGTCATCGGCAACCACAAGGTCGCGTCGCATGTCAGCGCAATGGTTGTTCCAGGGTCCGGCCTTGTGAAAGAACAGGCGGAAGAAGAAGGCCTCGACGTCATCTTCAAGGAAGCCGGATTTGAGTGGCGTGAGCCGGGCTGCTCCATGTGTCTTGCGATGAACGCGGACAAGCTCGCTCCGGGTGAGCGCTGTGCGTCGACGTCCAACCGGAACTTCGAAGGCCGCCAGGGTCACAAGGGCCGCACACACCTGGTGTCGCCGGCAATGGCCGCAGCCGCCGCGATTGCCGGTCATTTCGTCGACATTCGCGACTGGACGGCCAACTGATTCGTCATTGACCGTTTAAGAAATTGTCAGGGGGCGCGTCAATGCGCCCCTTTTTATTTGCAAGAAAAACTGTCGCGGCTCAGTGAATTCATCCGCATTTCGCTAAGTGATTCAGAAAGTTGCCGTATTTGTCTCCCGAGTTTTCGACACCACCCGGCAGGGTGAAGAAATGAAATCATTGGTCTTCACAAGACTGTCACCTCGGCACTACAATACTCCCATCGCAAAGGGACATACTCTGCTGTCCGCTTGACTGGACACCAGACGTTCTGATGAAGCGTAAGGAGTGGAAGGTGACGATAGCGGTATCGCCGGGAGCTCATCCGGCGTTGGTGCTCAATGCGGATTACCGGCCTTTGAGCTACTACCCCTTGTCCTTGTGGAGTTGGCAGGACACCATCAAGGCTGTGTTTCTGGACCGGGTGAACATCGTTGCGGAATATGACGCGGCGGTCCGAAGTCCGAGCTTCGAATTCAAACTGCCCAGCGTCGTCTCCTTAAAAACCTTCGTCAAACCCAGTCGGCACCCCGCCTTTACTCGCTTCAACGTATTCCTTCGCGACAAGTTCCAGTGCCAGTATTGCGGCAGCAAAGAGGAACTCACCTTCGATCACCTGATCCCGCGCTCCAAAGGGGGCCTGACAACCTGGGAAAACGTGATCACTGCCTGCTCCCCGTGTAACCTGCGCAAATCCAACAAGTCTTGTGAACAGCTCAACATGTGGCCCATGCACATGCCGTTCCGCCCGACCATTCAGGACCTGCACAACAACGGCCGCGGCTTCCCGCCGAACTATCTGCACGAAAGTTGGATGGACTTCCTTTACTGGGATACAGAGCTGGACCCATGAGCCCGAGAGTATAGTCTTTGGATCGGGATGACGACTGGCACTGATCGGCATGGCTCTATGCGGTGGGACAACCACTGCTAGCTAGGTGATGCTCGCAAACATTGGTTCCTTATGACAATTCTCCTCAGCATGAACCTAAACGTGTGCGGTGAATAACTCCAATCGAACCTGTTCGACTAGGGTCGTCTCTTCGTTAGCGCTGCCATTTTCGTTTTTTTCTGGCGCGTTTGTGGTCGGGCGTGCTTTCCCCAGAGTAAATTAAAAATTGTATAATATCAGATTTACAACCGATTAACCGAGTATATTTTACAATGTTATTATCAGTAGTTTTAGTCTTTCGGTTAATGGTTGATGTTGAAGGTTTTCATTGGTCTAGTTGCCCGTTTTCGCCGAAGTCAGAACGGAGCCATACTCCCAATTTTTGGCTTGATGGTCATTATGTTGGTCGTTGTCGGTGGCGCTGCAATCGACGTTAGCCGTGTTACCAATGCCCGTGAAAAACTGAGTTATGCCATTGATGCAGCGGCACTTTCATTGGCTGTAGATCTCTCCGGCAAGATCATGAGGGACAGCGAGATAAGAGCTGCGCTTGTAAAGTCCTTTAAGGCCAATCTGGAAGAAAGTGAGTGGCGCGAGACGGCAATCGAAAACATCGATTTCGTAATAGACAGCAACCTAGGCACAATCACGGTGTCATCCAGCGCACATCTTGCCAATTACTTCATCGATATGGGTGGCTACGGCATCGACCAGTTTGGTCCGGAGAGTTTTAATTTCGGGACCAGTGCAACCGTTAACTATTCACGCTTTGAACTTGAGTTAGCCATGGTGCTCGATGTGACTGGATCTATGAACCGGCACATGAACAGCCTGAGAAAAGCAGCGACTTCTGTCGTTAACATCCTGATACCGGACAAAGTCACCCCAAGTTCCAGCAAAGTGCGGATTTCACTTATACCGTATTCGCAGGGTGTGAACCTGGGTCACCTCGCATCAAAGGTGACTGAAAATCAATCAGATAGCTACAATTGCGTAAATGAGCGAAGGGCTTGGAGTTTTACAGATCAACCATACAATGCGGCCGGAAATATTGCGGACCAGTTTAAAGGCACTCCCGATATTATTTACAATTGGAATAGAGGGAAATACGAGCGGAAGACAAATTGGTCGTGGCAAAATTATCGATATAATTGTCCCAAAAACGAAATAGTACCGCTTACAAGCGATAAGAATACGCTCTCTAGAGCGATAGGGTTTCTAACCGATGAAGGCGGAACGGCGGGACATACCGGGTTTATGTGGGGATGGTATACGCTGGCTCCCAACTATAACAATATCTGGCCGATTGAGAGTGCAGCGGGTGCATACCAGACCGGAGGTCGCGACGATAAGATCAAGAAGGCGGCCATTCTCATGACGGATGGGGCCATGAACATGTACTTCGAAAACACAAAGCTTGAAGGCAACGCTTGTGCGCAGCTTTTTGGCAATGCTGCATGCCGAAATGGGCCGGTTTGGGAAAACCGGCTTTACAATAAGTCGAGCTCAAATTGGGAAGACCAACCCTATGTCCGAGCGCGTCGATATTGTGATGAAATGAAGAGTAAAGAAATCGAACTGTTCACGGTGTATTTTCAAACCAATTATTCGCAATTGGCGCAACGACTTATGGAGTATTGTGCTGACTCTATCGGCCATTTCTACTTTGCAAATAACCAACAAGAACTCGAGCTCGCATTTGAGAGAATCGCTAAGCAGATACAAGCAATATATTTATCGAAGTGAATGTATATGATCTTGTTCTCAAACGACACGTATTGCAGTGTTAAATATCATGATTGAGAAGTGTTAGGATAACGAAATATTTACTAAATTCTGAGCTTTACTTTAATTGTTTGGGTACCTTTTTTTAGTAGCCATTCCGTAATGTGCCCCTAGGGCATTCGTAGAAACGGGATAGCGTGGCTAAATGTTAAAAGCCCTGATTTCAAAGTTTATCCGAAATCACGATGGTTCCATCCTGCCGATTTTTGCGGGAATGGTGTTGGTGTTGGTCGTCATTGGGGGCGCGGCTATTGATATCTCCAGGACCGTAAACGCCCGGGAAAAGCTAGCGTATGCCATTGATGCTGCAGCGCTTTCTGTCGCAACAGATCTTTCGACATCTGCCCTGTCAAATGCACAAATTAAGCAGCGGATCGAGAATTCATTTCGCGCTAACCTTGCCGATGCAGAGTTTCTGGATCAAGCAATAGAGAATTTGAGCTTTGTAATCGACGATGACGAAGGCACCGTAACTGTCACCTCTTTTGCTGGTCTCAATAACTATTTTGTCAATATCGGCGGTTTAGGGAAAGACATGCTTGGACCGGATACATTTAATTTCGGTACCAATGCGCGTGTTAATTATTCCAGGTTCGATGTAGAGCTGGCTTTAATCGTAGATGTTACCGGGTCTATGAGGGGTGACATGCCCGCCTTGCGGGAAGCATCTACTGACGTGGTGAACATTCTTCTTCCTGAAGACCAGGATCAGTCAGAAGCCAAGGTCCGAATTTCTCTTGTCCCTTACAGTACCGGCGTAAACCTTGGCGGATATGCAGATGTTGTGAAAGGTGGAGCCTATGGTTTTGCCGACAGTTCGGACTGCGTTACAGAACGTCAAGACTATGATGACGGGACGGCGCTGTACGACGTAAAATACACTGATAGCCCCTACAACTATTATACGAACAGTAATCCACCTCCGAAGGCGACCTTCTATGGAGACGGAAGCAATGACGGCTGTTCAAGTGATTCCGTAATGATCCCGCTAACAAATGACCGGGATGAATTGACCGATGCGATTGATGATCTTGAGGCGGAAGGTTGGACGGCGGGTCATACGGGTGCCATTTGGGGCTGGAATAGCCTATCTCCCAACTACGCAAACCTTTGGCCGGCTGCCAGTGCGCCGGCAGCTTACAATGATGATAACATCCTGAAGTTCGCAATCATGATGACCGACGGCAACAACAACCGAGCGTTTGATCTGCCCTTGACGGAATACAAGAAGGTCGATGAAGAGTGCAGGAGGGTTTGGCGCAGAGGTCGATGGAGAACGCGTTGTACCGATATCTACGATTGGGTTGACGTTCCGGAAATCGATTTGGAATGGGAGGTCAACAGCGACACTGGTGAAGGCTACAATAATGAGGCGTCTGTCCGGCACCGGGCATATTGCACCGGGATGAAGGATGCCGGTATCGAGGTCTTTGGCGTCTACTTTGGCTCAAACAATTCCTCTACAGGAGCTCGTAATATGCAAAACTGCGCCAGCTCTGGAAACTACTATCAGGCGAGTTCCTCTGAAGGTTTGAAACAGGCTTTTTCGAACATCGCCAAAAAAATTCAGTCTATCTACCTTTCGAGATAACGTTATTTCTCAGTAAATACAAAAGGCCCGTCGTTAAACGGGCCTCTCGTTTTATCGGAGCAACGGGCTGAATGCGTTTACGCCCGGTTCTGGCGGTTGTCGATCAGGTCGTCGACCACGGCCGGGTCAGCCAGTGTCGAGGTGTCGCCGAGATTGTCGAAGCTGTCCTCGGCGATCTTGCGCAGGATGCGGCGCATGATTTTGCCCGAGCGCGTCTTCGGCAGACCTGGTGAGAACTGGATGAGGTCCGGTGAGGCGATTGGGCCGATTTCTGCCCGGACATGTTTGACGAGTTCTTTTTTCAGCTCATCCGTTGGTTCTTCACCTTCCATCAGCGTGACATAGGCATAGATGCCTTGTCCCTTGATGTCGTGCGGATAACCGACCACGGCGGCCTCTGAGACCTTTTCGTGGGCAACAAGTGCGCTCTCAACTTCCGCGGTGCCCATACGGTGACCGGAAACGTTGATGACGTCATCAACCCGGCCTGTGATCCAGTAGTAGCCGTCCTCGTCCCGGCGGCAGCCGTCACCGGTAAAATAAAGGCCCTTGTATGTGGCGAAATAGGTCTGCACGAAGCGGTCGTGGTCGCCGTAAACCGTGCGCATTTGGCCCGGCCAGCTGTCGGTGATGACCAGGTTGCCCTCGGTTGCCCCTTCCAGGAACTTGCCTTCCGCATCAACGACGGCCGGCTGCACGCCGAAGAACGGACGGGTTGCAGATCCGGGCTTCAGGTCGGTCGCGCCCGGGAGCGGCGTGATCAGGATGCCGCCGGTCTCCGTCTGCCACCAAGTGTCTACAATCGGGCAGTTCTGCTTGCCGACGACGTTGTAATACCAGTTCCAGGCTTCCGGGTTGATCGGCTCACCGACAGAACCAAGAAGGCGCAGTGACGACAGATCCGACTTATTGACGAAATCATCGCCAGCACCCATGAGCGCCCGGATCGCAGTTGGTGCCGTGTAGAAGATGTTGACCTTGTGCTTCTCGCAGACCTGCCAGAAGCGGCCGGCATCCGGATAGGTCGGCACGCCTTCGAACATCAACGTGGTCGCGCCGTTGGCGAGCGGTCCATAGACGATGTAGCTGTGGCCGGTGACCCAGCCCACATCCGCCGTACACCAGTAGATGTCGCCATCCTGATAGTCGAAGACATACTGGTGGGTCATCGAGGCGTAGACGAGATATCCGCCGGTTGTGTGGACCACGCCCTTCGGCTGGCCCGTGGATCCGGACGTGTAGAGGATGAAGAGCGGATCTTCCGCATTCATTTCAACCGGATCGCAATGGTCGGATACGCGGTCTGCTTCGTCGTGGTACCAGACGTCCCGGCCGTCCTGCATGGAAATGTCGCCGCCGGTGCGTTTGACGACGATGACGCTGTTGACCGGCGCCTTTTCCGCGGCCTTGTCGACATTCAGCTTCAGTGGAACCTTGCGGCCGCCGCGCAGGCCTTCATCGGCCGTGATCACGCAGTTGCTCTTGCAGCTTTCGATGCGCTGGGCGAGGCTGTCTGGAGAAAACCCGCCGAAAACGATGGAGTGGATCGCGCCAATCCGGGAACAGGCCAGCATCGCGTAAGCGGCTTCCGGGATCATCGGCAGGTAGATCGTGACGCGGTCGCCTTTTTTCACGCCCTGGGCATGCAGAACGTTGGCGAACTTGTTCACCTCGTGGTGCAGCTCCTTGTAGGTGATCACCTTGCTTTCGGAAGGATCGTCACCTTCCCAGATGATGGCCGGTTGATCGCCGCGCGTTGCCAGATGGCGGTCGATGCAGTTGGCCGAGACGTTCAATGTGCCGTCTTCAAACCATTTGATCGAGACATTGTGGTAGTCGTAAGAGGTGTTTTTCACCTTGGTGAAAGGCTTGATCCAGTCGACACGCTTGCCGTGCTCGCCCCAGAAGCCATCCGGGTCGCTCACCGACTGCTGATACATTTCCAGATATTTAGCGTTATCGACATGCGCCCGTGCGGCTACTTCCGCTGGAACGGGAAAAACAGATGCGGACATTTAGGACCTCCCAGAAACCCCGATTTGAACCGGCGGTCGCATTTGCTCTCCTCCCGCCAGTCTTATTTGCCGGTGGCCATTATGCGTATGGCCTTCCCCAGCGTCCATAACTTAACTTTCGTACTTTCGTAGGCGCGACATTGGTATAGGGTCAGGGCTTGCTCATCTGATTGATCTGGCGCTAAAAACGGCGATGAGATGCAAGGAAAAGCGCGAGGAGCGGGCAGGTGCCCGGTCGAGCGTTTTGACGCCGCATATCGAAGCCGTTTTAGCGTCTATTGATTGGATGAATTTCTTCGGCAACTGCGTTGCAAAGCTTTGAAAACCAGAAGGTTTCCTGCAGCTTCGCGCCTCGTATCCGAAGCAACTCATTCCAACCAGTTCCATCATATGAGCAAGCCCTGGCCCTGCACGTTCAAATACGTAAGGATTTACGCTCGCGTCAGGCAATGACAAAGGGCGATAGCAGCCCGATGACCACCGCCTGAACCAGCAGAACCAAGAGCCAGTGACCGCCGTCAATCGCAGTCAGGGCCCACGGTTGGCTCTGAAAGCGGTGGTTGATGATTTGGGTTGTCATCACGATCCCGATCCAGACCATGATGGCCGAGATGATGCCTGCACGGACCGTGACTTCGCCTGTGTGATAAATGATCCCGGCAAAAACGATGGCCATAACCACTTGGCACAAAAAGGCAATAATCATCGTGGCCGGGTTCGGCCGTGTCTGTTCTTCGGTCAAACCAGCGGCTTTCATCCAGGCTTTTCCAAGAACACCGTACCAGATCGCGCCGACGATAAATGAGGCAATTGCTGCGCCTCCGGCTGCCAGCAAATTGATCCCGTCGAACATCATGTTTGGACTCTCCCTAAAGCACTGCGATGCGCGCTTTTCGATTGGACAATGAAATCAATAAGGCCGGAGATCAAGCGCACTGGCCAGAAAAGGACCTGTCAAAAATGCGAGGCATCTGAAGCCAGAATCAAAGCTTTTGCCAGACCGTTAGGGTTCCAACATCTTCAAAACCGATCTGGCGATAGACGGGCAACAGCTCTGTGTCGGTCTCATATGTGCAAACCGGGCGGTGCTGGAACGGCTCGATGAGCGCATGGAGGGCTCCATAGAGCCAGCTCTTGCGGTGGAAGATGTTGGAAATGCCAACAACATCCTTGCCTGCGTGAGATGGGCCGTAATTCAGTACCGCGCCGCCCTGAATTTTGTCGTCCCGCCGGATAGATACAAAATCGATGTCCGGAAACTCCAGCAGTTTTGGCGGAAAAAGCGTATGAAGTTTTTCGCTCTTATTCCACGCCGGAAGCCATTTACAGAGCGCCTCCGAGGTCTGTGCTTTTTGCCAGTCCGGCGGCGAAGCAGGTTTTCGTGTGCCTTCCTGTGACCGGAACAGCCAGGTGCCGGTCAGAAGTTTCTCAAAACCGGACGTGGAAAGATCGAGGCAATCGAAACTGTCCTTTACCGCTGCTTTGGAAGGGAGTGCGGCAAGCGCAGCAGATAGATCTGCACCGTGCTCTGCGGTTAATGTGACGATGTTTGGAAACAGGGGAACTTGTTTGCCAGAGGCTTGCCAGTAGCCATGGTGAAAATCTGTTCTTGCGCCGGCAGCTCTCAGGACGGCATCGCACCAAAGCGCATTATTTCTTGCACAAAGCTGAACAGTTTCTGCCGGTGTCACACCTAAAGACCGCCCTTTTCGACGATGAACTCCACGATCTTTTCTATACCATCTCCGGCTCGCATGTTGGCGAAAACAAACGGTCGGGCCTTGCGCATTTTGGCCGCGTCCCGGTCCATCACTTTTAGATCTGCGCCGACATAGGGGGCCAAATCCGTTTTGTTGATGACCAGCAGGTCCGAGCGGGTGATGCCGGGACCGCCTTTTCGAGGAATTTCCTCACCTGCTGCTACATCGATGACATAGATCGTCAGGTCTGCAAGCTCCGGTGAAAAAGTGGCCGCCAGATTATCGCCGCCCGATTCAATCAGGATCAGGTCGAGATCGGGGATTTTGTCATTGAGATCCTTGACCGCCGCCAGATTGATCGAGGCGTCTTCGCGGATGGCCGTATGCGGGCAGCCGCCGGTTTCCACGCCGCGGATTCGGTCGCTGGTCAGGGCCTGTGACCGCATCAGCGCTTCGGCATCTTCGCTGGTGTAGATGTCATTGGTGATGACCGCGAGCGAATAGCGATCCCGCATCGCCTTGCACAGTTTGTCCGTCAGCGTCGTTTTTCCGGCGCCGACCGGGCCGCCGATGCCGACGCGCAAAGGACCGTTTTGAGATTTCATGAGCGGAACAACCTCGAATATTGTGTTTCATGCGCCATGGAGGCGATGTCGGCGAGAAAGGTGGAGGTGCCAAGGTCATCAAGACCGGCGGCACCCATCGCTTCCGCGGCCACTCCTGAGATGACCGGTTCCAGTGCGGCCAGCACCCGTTGCCCCTCGTTTTGCCCAAGCGGCACAGCGCGGACAGCCGCCGAGATGAGATTGGCCGTAAAGGAGTGGAGAACGGCCGTCAGGCTTGCGTCTTCCGGCAGCTCATGGGCTGCGCAGATCAGACCCAATGCGACGGGATAGGGCCAATCGGTCAGACGCGTCTCGTTGTTTTCAATGGTCAGGCTGCTGAAAACAGCCCCAGCTGTGGTTTGTGAGTCCGGCGGCCAGCTCGCAGTCACAGTGTCAATAAAAGCCGTGCCTTGAGCGGATGTTTCCAGGTGCCGTTCCTTTGAAGGCTGAAGCGCGAGGCCTAGCTCTGCCAGTTCCCGGACACCCTCATGCGACCCGGCAAGCGCCGTCCGGTAAGTCTGGCTCATCAGGATTGCATCGCTTCGACCGGCACCGTGGGTCAGTATGTCCTTGAGCCAACTCTGCAGCTCTTCGGCGGAACTGACACCGCCGGCGTCGATGACCTGTTCCAGCCCATGCGAATAGGTGAACGCCCCAACCGGAAAGGCCGGAGAGAGAAAAGTCAGCAGCCGGTAAAGCGCGGATTGGGACAAGGCACCTGTCATTGGCAGCCACCGACTTCTGACGTCATCCACGTCTTGAGCGGGGATCCAATCGCTTGCAGAGAGTCTGATTTAGAATCGCGGGAGCTGCGGCAAGTGGGCACGCGAGTGGATCCCGGCTCGGCGGCCGGGATGACACCCTTAAAAAAGACCCGGAAAACATCAGCCATGCGAGTGCGTATGCCCGTGATCGTGGCTATGACCGTGCGTCTGGCCATGACCGTAGGCCCCGCCCTCCGGATCGAAAGGAGCGCTTAACGTCCTCAGTTTGCCGCCGAGTTTTTCGACCATGTCCTCAATCACGTGATCCCGTCTTATGCGCAGTGTGTCGCCCATCAGCTGGGTCGGCAGGTGCCGATTGCCGAGATGCCAGGCGATCTTCACAAGATGCGACGTGTTCTCGGCATGGATCTCGACCAGTTTTTCCGGCTCCGCCAGTACTTCGATGACCCGGCCGTCCTCCAGAACCAGGCCGTCCCCATGATGAAGATGAACTGCATTTGCCTCATCCAAAAGGAAAGTAAGGCCATTTGCTCCCGTCATTGCCGCACGGCGGCGATGCCGGTCTTCGCGATCCAGCGTGATCGTATCTGCGGATTGGCCGGTCCATTCACCGGCCGGTTTGATGCTGGCAACCCGGATCATGAAGTCCTTCCTGTTAGATGAGCTTTGGGCGTTTTCATCAAAATGCCCGATCCTCTAGGCCGCTGCAGCCGCAATGACCTTGGCCATCATGGCCTTGTAGCCGGGGCGGTTGCGAAGGGCCTTGAAGTAGTCGTAGATGCGGCCTTCCTTTGGCAGGTCGAACTTGGCGGTAACCGCCCAGCCGCCGCAATGGCCGATGATGATGTCTGGAACCGTGAAGGTTTCTCCCATCACATAGGGACCGTCGCCCATCCGCTCTTTCAGAACGCGCAAGCCCTCGGCAAACTCCGCCTTACAGACCGGCTTGATGTCCGGAACCCGGATCTCTTTCGGGTGAATGAAGCTGTTCTTGGCCGCCGTCCAGAGCGCCCCTTCCAGAACATCGACGGCAAACTGGGTAAAACTGTCCTGGATGGCCCGCTCTTTGGTGCCTGCCGGAAAGGTGAGTTTTCCATGCTTGTCGGCAAGATACTGGCAGATGGCAACAGACTCTGGCAGCACCAGGTCGCCGTCAATCAGCACTGGCACCTTTCCGGCCGGATTGACCTCGCGAATGCCCTCAGATTGGGGCATCGCCGGGTCGATGTCATACGGTTCGCCCAACTCCTCCAGAAGCCACATGACGCGCATCGCCCGTGTCTGCGGATAGCCAACAATCTTGTACATTCGTTTCTCCCTTTGCGTGTTTATTGGGAGATTAGAACAGGAAGTAGCGCTGTGCCATGGGCAAAACGTCCGCCGGTTCGCACGTCAGCAATTCACCGTCGGCGCGGACTTCATATGTCTCTGGATGCACCTCAACATGCGGGGTGGCGTCGTTGAGGATCATGGATTTCTTGGAGATACCGCCACGCACGTTTTTGACGGGCAGCACCAGACTGTCGATGCCTGCTTTGTCCTTGACGCCGTTGTCATAGGCGGCCTTGGAGACGAACGTCACCCGGCTCTGGGTCATGGCCTTGCCGAATGCGCCGAACATTGGACGGTAATGCACCGGTTGTGGTGTCGGAATGGAAGCATTCGGATCGCCCATCGGGGCGGCGGCGATCGTGCCGAGTTTCATGACCATGTCCGGTTTGACGCCGAAGAATTTCGGATCCCAGAGCACAAGATCTGCAAGCTTGCCGACCTCGACAGAGCCGATGTGTTCATCCAGCCCGTGGGCGATCGCCGGGTTGATGGTGATCTTTGACATGTAACGTTTGACGCGGAAGTTGTCGTTTTCGCCTGCTTCATCCGACAAGCGTCCGCGCTGGACCTTCATCTTGTGCGCCGTCTGCAAGGTCCGGATAATCACCTCACCGACCCGGCCCATGGCCTGGCTGTCCGAGGCGATGATCGAAAAGGCGCCCATGTCATGGAGAATGTCTTCTGCGGCAATCGTTTCCTTGCGGATGCGGCTTTCGGCAAAGGCAACATCTTCCGGGATGGAGTTGTCGAGGTGGTGGCAAACCATGAGCATGTCGAGATGCTCTTCCAGCGTGTTCACCGTGTAGGGCCGTGTCGGGTTGGTCGACGACGGCAGGACATTCGTTTCGCCGCAGACCTTGATGATGTCCGGAGCATGGCCACCGCCGGCGCCTTCAGTATGGAACGCGTGGATCGTGCGGTCCTTGAACGCGGCCTTGGTGTTTTCGACAAAGCCGGACTCGTTCAGCGTATCCGTGTGGATCATCACCTGGACATCGTATTCGTCCGCAACGGAGAGGCACGTGTCGATGGCTGCCGGGGTGGTGCCCCAGTCCTCATGCAGTTTGAGTGCAGAGGCACCGGCGAGGATTTGCTCTTCGAGTGCAGCTGGAAGCGAGGCATTGCCCTTGCCGGCAAAGGCAAGGTTCATTGGGAAGCTATCTGCCGATTGCAGCATGCGGGTGATGTGCCAGGGCCCCGGTGTGCATGTGGTGGCGTTGGTGCCGGTTGCCGGCCCCGTGCCGCCGCCGAGCATGGTGGTTACGCCGGACATCAGCGCATCATCGATCTGCTGCGGGCATATAAAATGGATATGAACATCGAGTGCGCCGGCGGTCAGGATCTTGCCTTCCCCTGCAATAGCCTCAGTGCCTGGTCCGACGATAATATCGACGCCCGGCTGGACATCCGGATTGCCTGCTTTGCCAATGCCGACAATACGGCCGTCCTTCAAGCCGACATCGGCTTTCACAATGCCCCAGTGATCAACAATCAACGCATTGGTGATGACGGTATCGACCGCGCCTGCGGACCTTGGTTCCTGGCTTTGTCCCATGCCGTCGCGGATCACCTTGCCGCCGCCGAATTTCACCTCTTCGCCGTAGGTGGTGAAATCCTTCTCGACCTCAATGATGAGATCGGTATCGGCCAGCCGCAACCGGTCCCCTGTGGTCGGTCCGAACATGTCCGCATAGGCGGCGCGGGACATTTTATAAGCCATTCATGTCTCCAATCAGCGATCAGACCACAGTCTGTCAGCCGCCATAGTCCTCGACCATGGCGTTCAAATCATCGATGCGCTGCATGGTCATGACGATCATGCAGTTGCGGTAGAGTTCGTTGCCGCGGGTGCCGCCTCTGAAGGGAAAACTGTAGGCGGAGCAGTCCTTCTCGCGGAATTCGGTCCAGGACTCTTGCGCAGCCTTCAGAGCATCCGGGCTTCCCTTCAAATGCTCAGGCAGAGAGGCGTCGACCTCCGTCATCTTCGCCAGTGCGCGTTCATAAGCCGCCGTCAGATCTTGGTTTGCCTGATCCAGTGCCTTTTCGGCGCAGTAGGTGCGTTCCGAATTGTTCAGCGGGTAACCGCAATCAATCTTGTCGTCGGCGAGGGCCGGCACGCAAAGGCCCAAGAGGACGGCCGGTAAGACTGCTTGGCTCCAAAAACGCATCAATTCCCAAGCCCCTGTGTCAGGTCTTTCAGCTCGGATGTGCGCTGGCGTGTCAGATCCGCCCGACATTGCAACACCAGCATCGGCTCCATGGATCCGCCTCGGGCCAGAAAGCCATAGGACTCACACGCCTTGTCGCGGAACGGGATCCAGGCGCGCTGGGCCGCTTTCAGCGTTTCGGCGGCTCCCTTGAGGTCGCCCGAAAGGTAGCTGTCTGTCTGCTTCATTGCTGCCATGGCTGATTTGTAGGCCGCATTCAGCTCCGCATCCGCCGCTTCCCAGTCCTTCTTGGCGCAAATGGTCATATCCAACTGCGTTTGCGGTTCTTTGCAATTTACATCTTGGGCTTGGACAGCAGGTGCAAATGCTCCACCAAAAACAACAACTGCCAGACCGACAACAAGGAAACGCATTTGGCTTACCCTTTAAGCTTGCCCATGACTTTCTGATTGAAGCCATAGACCGTGCGGTCCCCGCGATAAGGAACAAGGGTCACGGACCGGGTTTGCCCCGGCTCAAACCGCACAGCTGTCCCGGCGGGAATGTCGAGGCGCATGCCCATGGCAGCATCTCGGTCGAAGGAGAGCCCAGGGTTCGTTTCGGCGAAATGATAGTGACTGCCCACCTGGATCGGCCGGTCGCCGGTGTTCGATACTTCCAGCGACAGCGTCTCCAGTCCGGCATTCAGCTCGATATCACCGTCGGCTGCAAAGATTTCTCCCGGGATCATTGGTCGAGATCCTTTCTGCGCTTCATCCAGGCGAGCGTTGCGCCAATAGACAGGCCGACGGCAAAGATGAGGAGGGTCTCGACAGTGAAATAGCTGGCCGCATCGGTGTGGGGATGAGCATGCTCCTGAATGCTGGGATGAGCCAAGGCCGACCCTGCAGAAAGTGCCAGGGCAGATGCCGCTGTGATAATTCTGGTCATAACAAATCTCCTTTGGTCAATTCAGCGGATCGGTTCGTGAACCGTCACAAGTTTAGTTCCGTCGGGAAAGGTTGCCTCGACCTGAACATCGTGGATCATTTCTGCGACCCCTTCCATGACTTGGTCGCGGGTGAGAACCTTGGCTCCTGCAGCCATCAGATCAGCGACGCTGCGCCCATCCCGGGCTCCTTCGACGACGAAATCCGTGATCAGGGCTATGGCCTCCGGGTGGTTCAGCTTAACGCCCCGGTCAAGCCGCCGGCGGGCCACCATGGCCGCCATGGAGACGAGCAGCTTGTCTTTTTCCCTTGGTGTCAGGTTCACGGAAGTCCTCCAGAATTAACAGTACCAAACGCGCGGCAGGCGGGCCGATCGATAGGTTTCAAGAAAGGCCATCAACGACAGTCGTAGAGCCCGGCTGTCGGTGGCAACAAAGCGTAAGATGAGATGCCCGTTCCAGGCGCTTGCGGCTGCTTGAACAGAGCCAGATGAAGCGCCTTCCAGGCAGCTTCGGGCATTTTCCAGTCTGTCTTCGGCGTCAGGTGCGCAGTCCAACAGGGTTGCCATGGCCTTTGCGCCCTGACCGGTTGCCGGACCGGAAAAAAAGTCGCTTGGGTCACCGTTGAGACGCAGATCGTCGGCGAAGACAAGCTTGCCGTCCCGGCGGATCCGCCAGCTGTCCTTGAAAAACACCCGGGTCAGCTGCTCGCCCATGGCGGCGCGACCCAGAACAACACTTTCAAGGATGAGTAGCTTGGCGGAGCCGGTAAGCTCTGCAGTGATCCGGCGCGAAACGCTCGAGTTTTCAAACAGAATCGTTTCCTGAGGCAACCATTCCAGCGTAGCTTCCGCACCAACAGACAGCTGACTTGTTACTTCTGCGGAGGTCCCTAAACTGCGGTAAGCCCGTTCGGCAGTTTGGGTTGTCACGATTGCGTGAGCATCTGCGCCGATTGCGATGTCATAATCCATCCGATCGCCGCCGGTGAGGCCGCCGGCGGTGTTGATAAGAACAGCGGTCGCGGGTTCACCATAGACCTTGGGGAGCCGGACTTTCGCGGAGCCGCTTTGGAAGAGATCTTTCAACCGGGTTTGACCAGCCGTATTTGCGAAGGCGACGCGTGCAGTGCCACGCACCCGCTGCATTGCAGGCGCGGTTTTTCCAATTTCCGATGCTGTTGCAGCATCATACATCCTGGAAGCCTCCCCGCTTCTGACCTGTCTCGTTCTTCTTTCTACCGTGCCCGCTCTATGTTTGATTGTCCACGGTCAGGCGAAACCGGCATCCTGTCGTTTCCAACATTAGCAACAACCGGGCCAATACAGCTCTTGCAGAAAACTGACGGCAAGTAGCCTTCAAAATGCTGATAAATCAAAACTATTCTTGTTTTCAGGCAGCTGATCTGCACAAAAAATAAGCGGGTGCTCAAAAGATTGCCGCTGGATGACTCCTTCGCAAGGGTTGCTCTTGTGTTTATGATCCTTTTTTTTAAGTGGAGCTTTCCGCTAAGGTGCTTTTGATTTGAAGCAATCGTGTTCGCCCATGGGAAGACAGCGAGGATTTCCGGTGTACGCAAGCTTATTCGGCCGTCGATCAGCCCTGCCCATTCTGGCGGCAACTCTTGGATTGTTTCTGATGGCTGCGCCAGCTCGAGCGGAAATAGGCACATACATCCTCGTGGATGCCCGCAATGGCGCCGTGGTGGACCAGAAAAACGCGACCCGCAAATGGTATCCGGCATCCCTGACCAAAATGATGACGGCCTATGTGACCTTCAAGGCGATCCGCGAAGGACGGGTTGCCCTGGATTCTGCTGTTGTACAATCCAAAAACTCTGCAGCTGAACCGCCCAGCAAAATGGGTTTTAAAGTCGGCACGAAATTTACCATCGACACGGCGCTGAAAATCATCCTGATCAAATCGGCCAATGATGTGTCTGTCGCATTGGGCGAAGCAGTCTCTGGATCAGAAAGCGCCTTTCTTGCAGAGATGAATGCCGAAGCCCGCCGGTTGGGAATGACGAACACCCGCTTTACAAATCCGCATGGCCTTCCGGACAACCGCCAGGTCACGACAGCGCGAGATATGGCGATCCTTGCTATGGCACTGCGCAAGGATTTTCCGGAAGCGCGAGAGTTTTACAAGCATCCAGGCATCCGGTTCGGTAAGAAAACCTTGCGCTCTGCCAACCGGGAGTTCCTGCTCCGGGTCCCAGGCGCCAACGGTATGAAAACCGGCTACATCTGCAATTCCGGCTTTAATGTGGCGTCCTCGGTGACGCGCCGGGGGAGAACGCTCATTGCAATAATCATGGGCGCGTCTTCGGGTCTTGAGCGGACAGCTTTTGCCCGGCAATTGTTTGATGAAGGGTTTCGAAAGGGCAGCCGCGGCCAGAATGTAAAGAGCCTCAGCGGTTCGTCCGGCAATCCGCCCGCCGACGGATATTGCCGCCGGAACAAGAAGCTGAGTTCCAAGCAGTATATGGCCCGGTACGACATGCAGAATGAGCCCAGCGGTGGCGGGTTGCTGTTCTTCGGTAAACAAAAAAATCCGAAAGAGGCGAAGGTCGATACCAGCAGCTTCACCAAGTCGAACGGCAAGCCGGACTGGGCCAAGATCCTCGATCGAACTTTGGGACCACGCCGGGTTGCGTACAAACCGTTGCCGGTTGGCCTCGGTAATCCGAAAGGCACACCGGTCGTCAGTGCTTCGGTTCCTGCCGAGGACATTCCGTTGCCGACGGCCAATCCGATCCGTTTGGCAGAAATCAAGATCCGCAATCAGTTGCAAACAGCCCAACCCGTTGGGGCAGCTGGTACCCCGCAGACTGCACAGGCGGGTGCCGGATCAATCCCTCAAGTCGAGGCGACAGCGCAACGACCTGGATCTGCGGTCGATACGTCGCGGACGGCCCCCGGCTCGATCTTTAGGAAAGGGCTTGATTTCACTGTGCCCGTTCCTGCGCCCAGTCCGTCGCGATCCAACTAAATCCCGTTGGTTTGAAAGCGGGAATCGGATCACTCTCAGATCTGCTTAACTTATTTTTAACGCTGTTCTTTAACGATGCAGTAAGCGTCGATCGGAATTGGGGCCATTGCCTTGTCAGATCGTCAGCTGCAGCACAAGAGGTGCTGCTATAGGCGAAGAAACGCCGTGTTGATGAGGATCGAGAGATCACCGCATGATAGAACCGAGATCAACTGCCACAATCCGCGCCCTTGCGAGCCTTGCAGAATTGTCTGCAGACCAGCTGGAAGAAGGCTCATCGGTCGAAGACGTTATCGCAACTTTGCGAAAAGCTGCGGAAGCTGTCCGTATGGTGATTGACGAGACAGAAATGGAAGACGGTGCGCCGGAAGAAGCAGATCTGGCGCAAGACCTGACCCCGATGGATCTTTCCGGCGATGACGCCGGTGAGCTGTCTGACGACGATACCGAGACAAAGAGCGGCGAGATCCACGTTCTCAACGCTGGCTGATATTGTCCAGCGAGACTCCAATCATTCGACGCCTCCAAGTATCAGGCTTTCTGCTTTGACGCTGCGCCCTCACAGATGCTAGCCATAGCCCCTTGTGGAGCACAGGCGGTTTTTTCACGTCCGCCACACCTCATTTCATTAATGAGAGTATGCTCCGGGTTTCTATGGAGCGAAATGTATGAGCGTTGCGGACGCATCCCCCGTATCTGAAAAGCCGGCGAGAGGTCCCAAGCCGCCGATCCCTGTGTCTGTCCTGACCGGGTTCCTGGGTGCTGGAAAGACAACACTTCTGAATCGTATTCTTCAGGATCCGGCCATGGCCGATACGGCCGTCATCATCAACGAATTCGGTGAAATCGGCCTGGACCATCTGTTTGTCGATCAGGCAGGCGATGGCATTGTCGAGTTGTCGTCGGGGTGTCTGTGCTGCACGATCCGCGGGGATCTCGTAACTACGCTTGAAAACTTGCTGCGTCATCTGGACAACGGGCGGACCGAACGGCTGACCCGGGTGGTGATTGAAACCACGGGTCTTGCCGATCCTGCGCCAATCCTCCACACGATCATGCTGCACCCGTATCTGGTGATGCGCTACCGGCTGGACAGCGTTGTGACCCTGGTGGATGCCGTCAACGGGCTCTCCACGCTTGATGAGCATGAAGAAGCCAAAAAACAGGCCGCTGTTGCCGACCGGATTGTACTGACCAAGACGGATCTGCTCGATAGCGAGGACAGCCAAAGGAGTTTTTCAGATCTGAAATCCCGGCTTTCTTCGTTGAATCCGGGCGCGAAGGTGCTCGATACCCAGGCCGGGGAAGCGACCCCGGAAACGCTCTTTAATGCAGGGCTCTACAATCCGGAGACCAAGATCCCGGACGTAACCAACTGGCTAAATGTGGAAGCCTATGAGCCAAACCACCATGATCATTCTCATGGCCATCATCACCATGACGGCGATCACCACCATGGGCACCACCATCACGATCATGCGCATGACATAAACCGGCACAGCGACGCGATCCGGGCCTTTACTCTTTCCACCGACCGTCCGGTCTCGGCTTCCGCGCTGGAAATGTTTCTGGATCTGCTGCGCTCGGCACACGGCCCAAAACTGCTGCGGGTCAAAGGCATTGTTCAGATTGCCGAGGACCCGGACCGGCCCGTCGTCATTCACGGCGTTCAGCACGTCTTCCACCCACCGGCAACGCTGGACGCCTGGCCGGATGAGGACCGGCGGACCCGGATGGTGTTCATCACCAAGGATCTGCCCGAAGGGTTCGTCCGCAAAATGTTCGAGGCCTTTTCCGGCGCGCTCCGACCGGATACGCCGGACAGCGAGGCCATGCTGAATAACCCGCTTGCGGTGTCCGGATTTACGAGCCCGTTACGTGACTAAGCGGGCCTGAGCTCATATTCGTGCCTTTCGCAAACTGAGCGGTTACCTGCTACTCCGCGCCGCGCCGGCCTTGAGCCGGGGTCGTTTGGTCCCGGCGCAAGGCCGGGACGGCGGCCTATAATGTGATTTCACTCAGCCTCTTTCTTCCGCAACCGGATCAAGCCTTCCTGGGCGGTTGAGGCGATCAGTTTGCCGTCCTGGGTGTAGAGCAGGCCGCGGTTCATGCCGCGGGAGCCGGAGGAGCTGGTGCTGTCGGTTGCGTAGAGCAGCCATTCATCGGCGCGGAACGGGTGATGAAACCACATGGCGTGATCCAGGCTGGCGGCCTGGATTTTTGGACTGAAAACCGACGTGCCGTGCGGGAACAACGACGTGTCGAGCAGTGTCATGTCGGAGGCATAGGCCAAAACACACTGGTGAATGCGCTCATCATCCGGCAAAGGGTCACTCGCGCGTACCCAGACATATTGCTGGGCCGGCAACGGTTTCTTGCTGAAATAGTGGGTCATGTCGACCGGGCGCATTTCAATCGGCCGTTCGCGCTCCCAGTAGCGTTTGACATTTTCCGGGGCAAACGCGAGAAACTTTTCCTTTAGCTCCTGTTCGCTTGGCAGATCGTCCGGCCCGGCCACATCCGGCATGTCGGCCTGGTACTCCAGCCCCTCTTCGCGCACCTGAAAGGAGGCGGACATGGAGAAAATCGCGTGGCCATGTTGAATGGCGACCACCCGGCGTGTGGTGAAGCTGCCACCGTCGCGGATCCGGTCGACTTCATAAATGATCGGCACCGACGGATCGCCGGGCCGCAAAAAATACCCATGTAGGGAGTGAACATGGCGGTCTTCGACCACCGTGCGCGAGGCGGCCACCAGCGCCTGGCCTATCACCTGGCCGCCAAAAACACGCTGCCAGCCGACTTGGGGGCTGCGACCACGAAACAGATTGTGTTCCAGAGGCTCCAGGTCGAGAATGTGCAGAAGGTTGTCAATGGCCGTATTCATCGGCGCGGTTCCTGTTAAATAGAACAATGGGGACAGTGGCCGGGTGAGCCGCCGGTTTGATGAAGTCTTGGACGTGTGTTGACGTTAAAGTCAAGATGCCCCAACGGAAACGAGGGGCGAGGAGTTTGTAAGCAATGGCAAGACCCAAAAAGAGCGATGAGATGTATGATGTCGTCATCGCAGGCGGCGGCTATGTCGGCCTGTCGCTGGCGCTCGCGCTGAAGCAAGGGGATCCGGGCCTCAAATGCGCTGTTGTTGATCCCAAGCCGATGAACACGCTCGACAAGGATCCGCGCGCATCCGCCATTGCAGCGGCCGCGTCACGAATGCTGACCCAGCTCGGCATCTGGGACAAAATCTCGGACAAAGGCCAACCGATCAACGAGATGATCGTCACGGACAGCAAGTTGCGCGATGCGGTGCGTCCTGTTTTTCTGACCTTTGACGGTGAAGCGACCGATGGCGAACCGTTTGCGACCATGATGCCCAACGGTGTCATGATGCCTGCGCTCTACAAAGCAGCCAAAGCGCTCGGAACAGTGTTCTTTGCGCCAAACAGCGCGGCGACCTTCCGGAACAATCCGGATCACGTGGATCTGGAACTCAACGACGGCAAAGTTCTGAAAACCCGTCTCTTGATCGCTGCAGATGGTGTCCGTTCCAAATTGCGGGACCTCGCAGGCATCCGGACGGTCAATTGGGACTATAAGCAGTCGGGCATTGTGACGACGATCAAGCACGAGCGTCCGCACAACGGCCGCGCCGAAGAACACTTTCTCCCGGCCGGACCCTTTGCCATTCTGCCGCTGCCGGGCAACCGCTCGTCTCTTGTCTGGACGGAAAAGACATCCGATGCCGACCGCTTGGTCCGCTCCGATGATTTCACCTTCGAGCTGGAGCTGGAGCGCCGCTTTGGTCATCACCTTGGGACTTTGGAAGTTGACGGCCCGCGCCAGGCCTATCCGCTTGGTTTGAAGCTGGCACGCGAATTCGTGAAACCGCGGTTTGCCCTGATCGGTGATTCGGCTCACGGCATTCATCCGATCGCAGGCCAGGGACTGAACCTCGGGTTCAAGGACGTGGCAGCGCTTGCGGAAGTCATCATTGATGCCCGCCGTCTCGGTCAGGACATTGGCGCATTTGACGTTCTGGAGCGGTATCAGAGGTGGCGCCGGTTCGACACGTTCCAGATGGGTGTCGTGACGGATGTCCTTAACCGTCTGTTTTCAAACGATATTGATATCCTCCGGGCTGCGCGGGATTTCGGCCTCGGGCTGGTTGACCGGATGCCGAGCCTGAAAAGCCAGTTCATCAAGGAAGCATCCGGTTTTGCCGGGCCAGTGCCGAAATTGCTTTCAGGAGACCCGATCTGATAGGAGATGAATTCTCCGCTAGGTTTCCTGGGCAGCGCTTGCATGAACGATCAAAATTCCAGCTATCCGCAGCACCGGTCCATTTTGATGACCGGCTGCTCCTCCGGGATTGGCGAAACATCAGCCCGTCTTCTCCGCGGACGCAACTGGCGCGTCTTCGCTACCGCGCGCAAGCTGGAAGATGTTCAACGCCTGAAGGATGAGGGGTTTGAGTCCTTTCAGCTTGATTATGAAGATCCGGATTCGATCCGTGTGACAGCTGATGCCGTTCTGGAAGCCACAAACGGCGAACTAGATGCCATCTTCAACAATGGCGCCTATGCGATCCCGGGGGCACTGGAAGATCTGCCGACCGACGGTCTCAGAGCCCTTTTCGAAGCCAATTTCATCGGCTGGCACGATTTGACGCGCCAGATCATTCCCGCAATGCGTGCCCAGAAGTCCGGACGGATTGTGCAGTGTTCGTCTGTTCTTGGCTTTGTGGCGCTCAAATACCGGGGCGCCTACACGGCCTCCAAGTTTGCACTCGAGGCTTACACGGACACCTTGCGCCAGGAGCTTGCTGGCACGGGGATTCACGTTTCGCTTATTGAGCCCGGGCCGATCGACACTAGGTTCACGCAGAACACGATAGCAAACTTTGACCGGTGGATTGGCGAAGAGGGGTCCAAGCAGTCCATTCACCGCGAGACTTACGAAAAACGCCGGATCCGGATGGAAGCTGGAGAACCGGGTCCCTTCAAATTGCCGCCAAGCGCAGTCACCAAACCTCTGATCCACGCCATTGAGTCACATCGGCCAAAAGCGCGATACCGTGTCACCATCCCGACAAAGGTGATGGCGATTGCAAAACGGCTCCTGCCGACACGTGTTTTGGACAGGTTCTGTATCTGGGCGGCGGATGGCGAAGAATAAAACCCGGATCCGGCCGGAAAACCTGGTGCAGGGAAACGCGGGAAACGACAAGGACGTAATTGATGGAAAAAATCTACGATATTCTCATTTTTGTCGGCATGGCGGCCGTGGCGCTTGTGCTGTTTGCGGGGCTTTTGAACATGTTCCGCAATGGTCCAGCCAATCGCTCTCAAAAATTAATGCGCTGGCGGGTCGGATTGCAGTTCCTGGTGATTGTCCTTGTGATGGGTGGGCTCTACTTCTTCGGCAAAGGCTGACAAGCCAGCTGAAAACACGAACATTTCTGCGGGATGGGATTTCATGGTCGTACTGAACAAGATCTACACAAAAACCGGCGACAACGGCACGACCGCGCTTGGCTCCGGCGAACGGCGGCCAAAATACGATCTGAGGATCGATGCTTATGGCACCGTTGATGAAACCAATGCCATCGTTGGTATGGCCCGGTTGCATACTGCTAGCGTTGTTCCGGACATCGACGCCGTGCTGAACCGCATCCAGAATGATTTGTTTGATCTCGGTGCGGATCTTGCCACACCGGAAACCGATCAAGACCTGGGCTACGAGCCGCTCCGGATCACGGATGGTCAGGTTTCGGCAATTGAAGAAGCGATTGACAAACTAAACGCAGATCTCTCGCCGCTTCGTTCCTTTGTTTTGCCAGGTGGCAGTGCGGCCTCCGCCCATTTGCATCTCGCAAGAACGGTTTCCCGCCGTGCTGAACGCTTAATGGTCGAACTGGCCGACCGTGAGACCATCAATCAGGCGGGCATACGATACATGAACCGTCTTTCGGACTACTTCTTCGTCGCGTCCCGCTATCTGAACAACAAGGGCGAAGAAGACGTGTTATGGGTTCCGGGTAAAAACCGCTAATCGGCCCATAATTTCAGGACGCCAGCCATGTTTCTCCCGCTTCACGATCACAATCGGCTGAAACATGTGCCGCGGCCCTATGTCAATCTTTCGCTGATTGCCGCCAATGTCCTGGTTTTCCTTGTGGTGCAAGGCGGCGGTATATCTGAAGGGGCGAGTGCGTCAGTCTATTCCTACGGGCTTGTGCCAGCGGTCTTTTTCGACCTGCGTGATCTAGCCCCCCATCTTCAGGTGCTGCCTGAATGGTCCGGGATCGTGACATACGCCTTCTTGCATGGCGACTTCATGCATCTCTTGGGCAACATGCTGTTTCTTTGGGTGTTCGGCGACAATGTGGAAGATGCGGTCGGCCATATCGGTTACCTGGTCTTCTATCTCTTGTGTGCCGCCGCCGGTGGTTTTGCCTACGCAGCCCTTGATCCGGGTTCCGAAATCCCGTTGATCGGCGCATCCGGCGCCGTGTCTGGTGTAGTGGCGGCTTATTTGATGCTGCACCCGCGCGTACGCATCTGGGTGCTCGCGTTCGGCCGTGTTCCGTTGCGGCTGCGTGCGGTCTGGATCTTGGGAGCGTGGGTGATTTATCAGTTCGTCCAGATCGCGACATCAATCGACAGTCAAGTCGCCTGGATTGCCCATATCGGTGGTTTGGCAGCCGGCGCCGTCCTCATCTTGTTCATGAGGCGACGCGGAGTGGTGCTGTTTGACCGGGACCTCGCGTGAAGGTGATTGATCTAAACTCGGGAACCAGAGCCTAAGTCCTTACGCTGGATTTCAAGCAAGCAGCCATTTGCCGGATTTGTTGCGGCATGCCGTTCCGTTGTCCTGCCGCCTCGTTCCGGACGCGAGCAGGATGTTTTCCCGATAGGCCCGGCAATAAACGCCGCTTCGGGTTTTCCATGTGCGGACCGGGGTTACAGATCCGCTGGCGCCGGTTTCCTGGTTCCGCCAGGATCTGGTTTTTCCCGACAAGGATGTTTCTAGAGCATTTTGGAACGTGGCTTCGGCCATCGTTTGATCGGACCGCGCAAGACCGCTGCCGGTACCAGGCCCGACAAGTGCCGAGGCTGTGCATCCGCTGATAGCTGTGACCAGTGTTAGGACCGGGAGTATACGTGCCGCCCTTATATCCACCCGAATTCGCAACGCTTAACCTCTCCCGCTATTGCCACCCCCGGTCGATCGCCTCTCTCTCCTCGCTGGCGGACAAAGGTTCGCCGCCAGGCGCGCTGTTTCCCTGGAACTGAGATCGACCTGGAACCAAACCCCTACTTTGGGAAGCGGGCGATTGTGCGGCAGGAGTTGATGCAGGCGATTGCTCCGGCTGATTGTCGTCGTCATTGTCATCTGAAGGCGCCTGTCCACCATCAGCAGCATTTGAGCCTCCGCGATTGCCGCCGTCGTTGTCATTGTCTCCGGAATCGCTCTGGGATTCGCTTTCAGTGTCATTTCCGCCGCGATCACTTCCGCCTCGGTCGCTGCCACCACGGTCGCCACCGCCGCGTTCACCGCCGCCTCTTTCGCTGCCACCGCGGCCGCCATCGCCATCACTGTCGCCGTCGTTGTCTGCATCGGACCCGCCGCGCTCACCGCCACCGCGTTCGCTACCGCCGCGTTCGCCGCCGCCTCTTTCACTACCACCGCGACCGCCATCACTGTTGTTGTCGCTGTCGTTATCTCCGTCGGAGCCACCGCGTTCACTGCCGCCTCGGCCACCGCCTCCGCGACCATTGCCGTCGTCGCCGCCCCGGTCACCCCTCTCGCTGCCACCGCGGCCTCCGCCACGGCCTTCACCGCCACCGCCACCGCGGTCGCCACCTCCGCGGCTGTCGGATTCCGCGACTGCGGCGATGGTCGTTTTCTGGTCAAACAAGGGGCTGAAGTAGACACAGGAAAAAACCAGCGCCGCAGCCACCACACCGGGCAGACGTCGGACCATCGCAGAGAGGCGGTCATGCAATGGCGTCTGGCGGGTGTGTTCCATGTAGTCGTTGTCTTTCAAGGCTTGCGCGCGCCTGACAATCTGAAGATTGTTTCGGCTTTCCCCTTTAGAACCCTCAAGTGGGTACGTTCCTTCCTGCAATGTAGTCAAAAAATAGCCGGGATCAAAAGTCTAACTCCCGTGTTGTAGAGTTTGAGAGAGGCGTGGCGGAGAACTTCTTGGCCGATGAACCACTGAAAGCGGACATGATCCGCTTGATACCGAAACTGAGAAGTTTCGCGCTACGGCTATGCCGGAATCCAGATCAGGCAGACGATCTGGTGCAAACAACGTGCGAGCGGGCCATTCGGTCGCTGGATCAGTTTGATCCTGCAACCCGTCTGGACAGCTGGATGTTCCGGATCCTGCAGAATCTCTATTTCAACATGCAGCGGGACACGGCCAACCGCGCAAGACTGTTTGAGAAAGCGATGTTCGACTATGACGACACGTTTGACGGCCAACGGGCGGCAGTTTCCAGCCTGGAATTGCAACAGGTTCGCTGGTTTATCGAGCAGTTGGACGACGACAACAGAACGGTTTTGATGATGATCGCCATAGATGGGCGCAGCTACAAGGATGTTGCCGAAGAGCTGCAAGTTCCGATCGGCACGGTCACGAGCCGGCTGGCCCGCGCACGGTTGAAATTGAGAGACTGGCTGGAAGCCAGAAAGTCGCCGGATGGCGCATCGCAATCGGCATCTACGGGGGTGGTGTCATGACGTTTGATGAAAAGAAAAGCCAAGTGGACCTGGCACATGATATCGGGCTGATCCTGGACAATGAAATGCAGCCCGAAGCGCGGGATGAATTGCTGACCCGTCTTCAAGCTGACGCCGATAGCGCAGAAATGATGAAGCAAATGGCGGCAGATCAGGCGCTGCTTCAAGAGGTGCTGCCGCCGTCTGTTCCGGATGCCACCATAAAGCGGATTGAGAGCGTCATTGAACGCGAATTCGACCGCCGGGCTCCGAAAGCCGGATCTGACCGGCACTGGAGCCGCGCCATCGTATATCTCGCAGCTTCTCTTGTTTTGGTCGCCGGGACTTTTGCTGTCACGAATTTCTGGATGCAGTCCCGGATGGATCAGGTCGTTGCTTCGCTTGCGGTCCATATGGAGACGGAACGTCTTGCTCTTGCCCAGACCGTTCAGGAAGCTTTGGAAACAAAGGTCAGCGGAGAACCGGTCGCGATCGGCCAGGATGGAGACTGGTCGGAGATCCTGACGCCAATCAAGACCTACAAGAGCAAAAGCGGGCATTGGTGCCGACAGTATTTGCGGGAAACCCGGTTCGGGAAATTGGATATGACCATTCGGGGCACGGCCTGCCGTGACGAAAATGGCGTCTGGACCACGGTTTTTGCCGAACCTGTTTCAGATAATTTCTCGCCACAAACCAATGGGATCTGATTTCTCCAATCACTTGCTGGGCGCTGATTGCCTGCGCCTGCTGCATTTTGCCGCGCTGCCGCAATGTCATGTTTGCGACGCAACTTTTGCAAAGCACGGCAAATTGCGCCTTTAGCCCTTTTGCTGTCATTGACAGGTGCCGCGCAGGTCAGTACCGTCCCGCGCCATGCGCCACGGTTGGCTTGTTTCCGCCGTTTGTAACGAAGCGTTACAGGGCGGGCGCAAGCCCTTTAATGCGGTGCGGTGAAAGCCGGCCCAGCAAGAGGTTGAGACCAAATGAAAATCCTCGTACCCGTAAAACGGGTCATCGATTACAACGTGAAAGTTCGCGTGAAGGCGGACGGTTCTGGAGTGGATCTTGCCAACGTCAAGATGTCCATGAACCCGTTTGACGAAATCTCCGTGGAAGAAGCCCTGCGCTTGAAGGAAGCTGGCAAGGCGACTGAAGTTGTTGTTGTTTCCGTCGGTCCGCAGCAGGCGACCGAAACACTCCGGACCGGTCTCGCCATGGGTGCCGACCGCGGCATTCTGGTCAAGACAGACGAAACCACCGAGCCACTCGCCGTTGCCAAGATCCTGAAGGGCATTGTTGAAGCCGAAGAGCCGGGCCTTGTCATCGTTGGCAAGCAGGCGATTGATGATGACTGCAACCAGACCGGCCAGATGCTTTCCGCACTTCTTGGCTGGAGCCAAGGCACGTTTGCATCCAAGGTTGATCTCGGTGACAGCACCGTTGACGTCACCCGTGAAGTCGATGGCGGTCTTCAGACCGTAAAACTGAAGCTGCCTGCAATCGTTACGACCGACCTGCGTCTTAACGAGCCTCGCTATGCCTCGCTTCCGAACATCATGAAAGCGAAGAAAAAGCCGATCGACGAGAAAACACCGGACGACTACGGCGTCGACATCACACCGCGTCTGACGGTTGTCACCACGGCTGAGCCGGCCGCTCGTGAAGCGGGTATCAAGGTTGGCTCCGTGAGCGAACTGGTCGAAAAACTCAAGAACGAAGCTGGTGTCCTTTAAGGACCGTCGCAGGAGGAAAGAAAATGACAACACTTCTTGTGGCTGAACACGCTGGTGGCGCTCTGAACGATGCAACATCAAAGGCTATGACCGCAGCTGCCGCTCTGGGCTCGGATGTCCATGTTCTGGTCGCCGGTAAAGGCGTTCAGGGTGTGGCCGAAGCTGCTGCGAAGCTCTCTGGCGCTGCCAAGGTTCTGGTTGCTGAAAGCGATGCACTCGAACATCAGCTGGCAGAGCCGACGGCCGATCTGATCGTTGGCCTGGCCGGTGACTATGATGCCATTGTCGCTCCGGCGACCGCAAACGGTAAAAACACCTTGCCGCGCGTAGCTGCCCTGCTCGACGTCATGCAGATCTCTGACGTTACCGCAGTGATTGACGCTGAAACCTTCGAGCGTCCGATCTACGCAGGCAACGCGATCCAGACGGTCAAATCCGGCGATGCGAAAAAAGTCATCACCGTCCGAACATCCACGTTCGCAGCAGCTGAAGAAGGTGGTTCTGCCGCTATCGAAACAGTTGCTGGCACAGATGGCTCCGGCTTGTCCGAATTCGTTGGCGAGGAACTTTCCAAGTCTGACCGCCCGGAACTGACGTCGGCCAAGATCATCATCTCTGGTGGCCGCGCGCTGGGCTCGGAAGAGAAGTTCCAGGAAGTCATCATGCCGGTTGCCGACGCGCTCGGCGCAGCGGTTGGTGCATCCCGTGCGGCTGTTGATGCCGGATACGCTCCGAACGACTGGCAGGTCGGTCAGACCGGTAAGGTTGTGGCTCCGGATCTCTACATTGCCTGCGGTATCTCCGGTGCGATCCAGCACCTTGCCGGCATGAAGGATTCCAAGGTGATCGTTGCGATCAACAAGGATGAAGAAGCCCCGATCTTCCAAGTTGCTGATTACGGCCTGGTCGCTGACTTGTTTGACGTTCTGCCGGATCTGAAGGCGGCTGTCGAATAAGACCTGCGGCAAATTGATCACGGACCCCGGGGCGAATGTCAGTTTTCGCCCCGGGGTTCTTGCTGTTCGGCGAAAGACTTGCCAAAAATAACGGCAACAGGCCCTTTCGGGCATTTTATTCAGATCGGATACTCAGATGGCAGTCGAAATCAAAAAAATCGGCGTGATTGGTGCGGGACAGATGGGCAGCGGCATCGCACATGTATGTGCGCTCGCTGGCTATGAAGTGGGCCTCAGCGATATATCGGTAGAGCGGATCGAATCCGGATTGGCTTCCATCAACGGCAACCTCGCCCGCCAGGTGTCCAAGTCGATCATCACCGAGGAGGAACGCACGGCAGCTCTGGCCTGTCTGAAGCCGGCCGAGGACGTCGATTTATTGAGCGATGCGGATCTGGTTATCGAATCGGCTGTTGAAAACGAACAGGTCAAGCGCAAGATCTTTTCCCAGCTCTGCCCGATCCTGAAGCCGGAAGCCATCCTGGCGACCAACACATCCTCGATTTCCATCACGCGGCTTGCTGCCACAACCGACCGTCCGGAGCGGTTCATCGGCATTCACTTCATGAATCCGGTGCCGATCATGGAACTGGTGGAGCTGGTTCGCGGCATCGCGACTGAAGACGAGACGTTTGAGGCTTCCAAAGAATTCTGTAAACGGTTGGGCAAGCAGATTGCTGTTGCTGAAGATTTCCCCGCTTTCATGGTCAACCGCATCCTGTTGCCGATGATCAACGAGGCGATCTATACGCTTTACGAGGGTGTCGGCTCGGTTGAATCCATCGACAAGGCTATGAAACTTGGTGCCAACCATCCGATGGGCCCGCTGCAACTGGCGGATTTCATCGGTCTCGACACTTGCCTGTCGATCATGCAGGTGCTCTATGAAGGTCTTGCCGACACCAAGTACCGTCCGTGTCCGCTTCTCGTAAAATATGTTGAAGCTGGCTGGCTTGGCCGCAAGACGCAGCGCGGTTTTTACGACTACCGCGGCGAGGTTCCGGTTCCGACACGCTAACCGGTCCCACTGCCGTGAATCTCGCCCGCTATTGTCTGACCAACGCCAGTCCCGATCCGGACAAGGTCGCTTTGGAAGTCATCGGGACCGCGGGCGAGCGTCTGGAAGTCTGGACTTACTCAGATCTGACGCGATCAATCCTCTCGGTTGCAAATGGCTTGAGGCTTGAGGGCTTTGAGCGTGGTGACCGCGTTCTCTTGCGCATTGGACACTCCAGTGATTTTCCGCTGCTCTTTTTCGGGTCCATCGCTGCTGGCCTGGTCCCTGTTCCGACCTCTGCGCTGCTCACGAGCACCGAAACGGATACAATTCTCTCTGACTCTGGTGCGGCAGTTGTTGTCCATGACGGCAAAACAGCGTTGCCGCAGTCTGGGTCCGCGCGGGTCATTGGTCCAGAGGGGATCGCTCAGCTCAAACAATCTGATCCCGGAGAATTTGTAAATACAGCTGCTGATGACCCCGCGTTTCTGATCTACACGTCAGGCACCAGCGGAACTCCGAAAGGTGTTCTCCACGCGCAAAGGGCGGCTGCTGCCCGGGCGCCGATGTATCAGGGCTGGTATGGCATTCATGCTGACGACCGCTTGCTCCACGCCGGTGCCTTCAACTGGACCTACACACTCGGTGTCGGGCTGATGGATCCATGGGCCAATGGCGCGACGAGTGTCGTTTATGACGGCCTGCGCGATCCACAGATCTGGCCCGAAATTCTGACGGCGAGCAATGCGACTTTGTTTGCGGCGGTGCCCAGCCTTTATCGGCGGATCCTGAAGTACGGTGAGGTTTCAGAAGGATCTTTTCCAAACTTGCGTCATGGCCTGACAGCTGGAGAGGCTCTTCCTGCAGAGTTTTATCACGCTTGGAAGGCGCGCACCGGACGCGAGCTTTATGAAGCGCTCGGCATGAGCGAAATCTCCACCTACCTCTCCAGCAGCCCAATCGTGCCCGTGAAGCCTGGTTCGCCAGGTCGGCCTCAGGCCGGCCGGAAGGTTGCGATCCTCGATGAAACTGTAGAAGGCGAGAAGTTTGCGAAGCTGGATACGGTCGGCCTTTTGGCGGTTCACCGGGACGAACCCGGTTTGATGCTCGGGTACTGGAACCGGCCAGAGGAAACACAGGCCGCTTTCCGAGGCGATTGGTTCCTGACGGGTGACCGGGCGCGGGCCGATGAAGATGGCTACTACTGGTATGAGGGCCGGGCCGACGACCTCATGAATGCGTTTGGCTATCGCGTTGCGCCGGAAGAAGTGGAGCGCACCCTGGTCGCGCATCCCGAAGTTTCAGAAGTTGCCGTGACAACGGTTTCCTCCGGGTCCGGGGTCGACTTGATCACTGCCTTTGTTGTTCCCGCGGACCCGGACAGCTTCGATGAAACTGATCTTGCTGCTTTTGCGGTCGACCGATTGGCGGACTACAAACGTCCCAAAATATATCGGATCATTTCTGAACTGCCGCGCACACCTTCGGGCAAAGTGCAGCGCAAGGCGCTTTTATAAGAATTAAACTTGGAAAATATGCCGTAAGTTTTTGTTAACGTGTGTTTAAGGTGGCGCGGTTAGTGTTTGTCCATCTTTAGGAGACCGAGATGGACAGCGTTGGGATCGCCAACACATTTGTAGCCATGACCCAGGCCCAGACCGGCCAGGCGCTTCAGGCTGAAATGATGAAGATGGCAGCCCAGCAAGATGCCAATCTCGTGGCGCTTCTCCAGCAGGGCGCTGAGAGCCTTCAGGCCGCCGCCCCGCCCCCGGGTCTTGGAACCCAGGTGGACGTCAGCGCCTGATCAACTTCACTTTGCAGCTTTGTCGTCAACGTGCGCAGCCCTGTCTGCGCATCAGCGGCCATTCCTTAACATTTTTGAAGAAACTTCCCATTCGGAACCGGCACCACGTCCGTTGCGATGCCGGAATGCCTCATATTCTGACACGTGCCGGCAAGCACCACTTCTGACAAATCCAAATCAGGTCAGACACTTATATCCAATAATTAAAATTTTAATCAATTTGTCTCGACTTCCGTAGGTTTTCATAAGGCCTTATCTCAAGTAACTTATTGTATTTACTTTATTTTCTTCGCTTTCCGCACAATATGAGATGTTGTGTTTTACGTAACGAACGGTGACGTCATGCCAGAAGGAATTGGATATGGGGCGTCCCCGGCATTCCAGCCTTCGCTGGCGGTGCCGAGAGGCGACCAGCTTGCGCAGCAGGCACAGCAAATCAATGCGCGTCAGTCGGAAGTTGTCGCAGAGACAGTGCAGCGTCAGGCGGATTTCAGTTCAAACCGGGCCGAAAGTCTTGCCCGGGTAGCTGAACAAATCGAACAGCGCGCGCAAACGGACGCCGGCCCAGGGGTCGGCGATGTTGTGGACATAACAGTTTAGAACGCAGAGCGTTCGCCCATACAACGCCAAAGGAGATCCGATATGGCGAGTGTATCAGACAGCACCTCTTCATCTGCAGCCTACAGCGCTGCCGCTGTCCGCAGTGAACTGGCAACCAACGCGGTTCGTGATCAGAACGAACAAGAGCGCCAGGTTGCGCAGCAGTTGGAAGAGTCACAGGCAACGGACGAGCAGGACCGCCGCGAACAGCGGCAGATCCCAGGCCTCGGCGAAGCTGTCGACATCACTGTTTAAAGAAACAGGCGGGATCCACACCCCGCCAATATGATCGTTTGGTCAGACCGGTGGCGGATCACGCCTCCGGTTTTGTCATGGACGCATTGATCAAGGCCTTGGCCTCACCGGAGGCCCATTCTGCCGGACCGTACATGGTTCCAACCTCGCAGCCGTCCGGGCTGATGAGGATTGTTGTCGGAAGCCCCGTGGCACGGGCGACTTTCCGCAAGTCTCTCAAAAGACCATTTTTCGCATCGTGGTAATAGGCCAGGTTGTCGACCCCGATTTCTTCCAAAAATGCTTTCGGCTTTTCAGGACCGCCGCGGTCAAGATTAACCGCCACCACTTCAAAGTCCGCATCGCCGAGTTCGGCCTGCAGCTCATCCAGGGCGGGCATTTCCTTACGGCACGGCGCACACCAAGTGGCCCACAGGTTCATCAGCACCGTCCGGCCCTCAAAGTCCGCCATCGTGACGGGCTGGTTATCCGGGCCAAGGAACGTCAGGTTGCTGAGGTCAAGCGGCTGACTGGCCGGAAGGAAGGCCGCGACCTCTCCTTTGGCATGCGGGGCCACCGCTTCTGCAGAAACTAGGGCGGCCGAACAGCTTTCGCCGCTGCCAATATTGCCATTTTGGCCGTTGATCACGTATAGAGCCGCTACAGCAGCCACTGCACCTGCGAGCCCAGCGGCATAGAGTTTCCGATTGGAGGACTTGGCAGGTTCGGTTGGCTTCGTCATTCGTTCACACCTCGCAAGGGGCGCCTTTCAAAGGACAGGACATGAGCAATCGCATGTGGGGAGGCCGGTTCGCTGAGGGACCGGACGCCATCATGGAGGAAATCAACGCCTCCATCGACTACGACAAGAAGCTATATAAGCAAGACATTGATGGCTCAAAAGCCCATGTGCGCATGCTCGCGGAAAAAGACATTGTGACGCGGGACGATGCCGACAAGATCGTTCAAGGTCTAGACACAATCCTGTCAGAGATCGAAAACGGCGCGTTCAAGTTTTCGCGGGGCTTGGAAGATATTCATATGAATATCGAAGCCCGTTTGGCGGAGCTGATTGGTCCGGCGGCCGGCCGTTTGCACACGGCACGCTCGCGCAACGACCAGGTTGCCACCGATTTCCGGCTTTGGGTCCGCGACACGCTTGACACGCTTGACGCTCAGCTGACGGAACTGATGCAGGTTTTGGCCGAAAAGGCGGAAATCCACGCCGGTGACGTCATGCCCGGGTTCACGCACCTGCAATCTGCTCAACCGGTCACCTTTGGACACCATCTGCTGGCTTATGTCGAGATGTTTGCCAGGGATCGCGGCCGTGTCCGGGATGCGCGAAAGCGCATGAACGAATGCCCTCTCGGGTCTGCTGCTCTTGCTGGAACGTCCTTTCCGATCGACCGGAAAATGACGGCAGAAGCGCTTGGTTTCGATCGTCCGACCGCAAACTCGCTTGATGCTGTTTCCGATCGGGACTTTGTCATTGAAGCGTTGGGTGCCGCGTCCCTCACAGCCATGCATCTGTCCCGGCTGGCGGAAGAAATCGTTGTTTGGTGCTCGGCTCAGTTCGGCTTTGTGAAGCTGTCTGACAAGTTCTCGACCGGCTCTTCGATCATGCCGCAGAAGAAGAACCCGGATGCCGCCGAACTGGTGCGCGCCAAGACCGGCCGGATCTATGGGTCATTACAGGCGCTTCTCGTTATGATGAAGGGCCTTCCGTTGGCTTATTCAAAGGACATGCAGGAAGACAAGGAACAGGCTTTTGACGGGCTTGCCAGCATCTCCCTCGCTCTGGCGGCAATGACCGGCATGATGCGCGATCTGGAACCAGTCACGAAGGCCATGAAAAAGGCCGCCGGCTCCGGTTATTCCACGGCAACCGATCTGGCTGACTGGCTGGTGCGGGTTCTGGGCCTGCCGTTCCGGGACGCCCACCACGTGACCGGCGCAATTGTTGCGATTGCGGTCAGCAAAGGCATTGAACTGCATAAGGTTTCTCAGGAAGAGATGCAGGGTGTTGAACCGAAGATCACCCAAGAGGTCTTTTCTGTACTGTCGGTCGACAAGTCGGTCCGCAGCCGGGTGAGCTATGGCGGCACATCGCCGGTGAATGTGCGCAAACAGGCGCGCCGCTGGCTGAAAGAGCTGGCCAAGGGCTGAACCCTCTCTCCATTTGCCGCATGCCAGCCAAGACTGGTCTTGCCCAATCGGGTCTGTCATGCGAGGAGAAAGCAACAGGAACTCTCCGCCAAAAGGGCTGTAATGGTGACCACGCGCCGCATGATGACTTTCGCGATGACAGGACTATGTCTTGGTCTGCTGCTCACCGGTTGCGGCCGAAAGGCGGCCTTGGACACGCCCACGGCCGCCGCACAGCCGAGTGCGGCGGAGGTTCAAGCTGAAACGCAAGGCGTTTATACGCCTGAACAACCGGCACCGACGGCAAGCTCCGGTGGCTTTATTCTCGATCCGTTGATCGGAAATTGACAGTCATCACAGGCACTTAGTGAACACAAATCTGCATGAGTAAAACCCTTGCATCATTTTGATTATAAAGGCGGTGCCCTGTTCGCAGAGGACGTGGCCATCGAGGAAATCGCCCGGGAAGTCGGAACGCCGTTCTACGTCTATTCGACGGCGACGCTGACGCGGCACTATGAGGTGTTTTCGTCTGCCTTTGCCGACATCCCGTCGCTCGTCTGCTATGCGATGAAAGCCAACTCCAACCAGGCGGTTCTGGCAACACTGGCCCAATTGGGCGCAGGAATGGACGTTGTATCGGAAGGTGAACTGCGCCGGGCGCGGGCAGCAGGTGTTCCGGCGAACAAGATTGTGTTTTCCGGCGTCGGCAAGACGGAAAACGAGCAGGCCTATGCGCTGACCGAGGACATCCTTTGTTTCAACGTGGAATCCGAGCCTGAACTGCATCAGCTCTCCCGCGTCGCGACCCAGATGGGCAAGACTGCCCGGGTCTCCGTGCGCATCAACCCTGATGTGGATGCAAAGACCCACGCGAAGATTGCGACCGGCAAGGCGGAAAACAAATTCGGTATCCCGTGGCAGCGCGCCCGCGAGGTTTACGCAACCGCTGCAAGCCTGCCGGGCCTGAAGGTCACCGGCATCGACATGCACATCGGTTCACAGATCACCGAGCTTGAGCCATTTGACAGCGCTTTTGCACGTTTGGGCGAGCTGATCACGGATCTGCGTGGTCAGGGCCACGCCATCGATCATGTCGATCTTGGCGGCGGACTGGGCATTCCATATGTCACCGACAACGACCCGCCACCGCATCCAGATGCCTATGCGGAAGTCGTGAAGAAGCACGTCCGCGAACTTGACTGCAAGGTGATGTTTGAGCCGGGCCGCATGATCGCGGGCAATGCCGGGATCCTTGTCACGCAGGTCATCTATGTGAAGGAAGGTGCCGACAAGAACTTCGTTATTGTCGATGCGGGCATGAATGACCTGATCCGGCCGACCCTTTACGAAGCCTATCACGAGGTCCGCCCGGTTTCAGAGCCGGATGTGAATGCTGATCGATTCACGGCAGATGTTGTCGGTCCGGTCTGTGAAACCGGTGATTTTCTGGCCCAGAACCGGGATATGCCCAAGGTAAATGCCGGTGACATGCTGGCTGTCTATTCTGCAGGGGCTTACGGATCGGTGCAGTCGAGCACATACAATTCACGCCTTTTGGTGCCGGAAGTGCTCGTAAACGCTGATCAATTCGCTGTCATCCGTCCGCGGCCGAGCTACGAAGAACTGCTCGACCTCGACAAAATTCCCGATTGGCTCAAGACTTCTTGACATAATTCTCCGGCAATTAGTTGTTTCAGCAACTTGCCGGAGCGCCCCTGATGCCTCACTCTTATAAGGGTGGACAAAAGCTAGGAGCAGCAGGACGCTATCCGGCGGCCTTGCTTCTGTGAGCATCTGGAGGTGCCTTTGCACACCAATGACGACAAGCCGGATCCGATCCGGACCGAGTCCGTGGAACATGCCGGTTGGCCTGCCCTGATCCGGTCACGGCTGAACCGTCTCGTTCGGCACAGTACATGGGCGCTGTTTGCCGAGCGTTGCTGGCGGGCCCTGTTCCCTCTTTCGATCGTCGTTGTTCTGTTTGTCGGCGTTTCCTGGCTTGGACTATGGCTGGTACTGCCGGTCTGGATGGGGCCGATTGGTGTCGTCCTGTTTCTCGGTGCCGCGATTTGGGTGTCCCGTGATCTGTTCAAGATCTCCTGGCCGACCCGCGGCGAAGCTTTGACTCGGGTTGAACAATCCTCCGAATATGGTCACCGGCCACTGACCACACTTGAGGATGAACTCTCCGTCGGTGCCGGCGACCGACAGAGTGAAGCGATCTGGATGCTGCATCAGCGCCGGACGGCTCAGGCGCTGGCCGACATTCGCTCCAAAGGTCCGCAGCCGAAAGCCTACCGCCGGGACCCCCTCGCCATTCGCGTTGTTGCGGTGTGCCTTGTCCTGATCGGTTTTTTTGCAGCCGGACCGCAATTGAGTGAGCGCATGGGGTCTGCGTTCCGCAACCCGTTTACGACTGTTGAGCCGCCGAGCCGCCTGGACGCCTGGGTGACGCCGCCCCTCTACACCAGCGAGCCGCCAATCTACCTGACCGGTGAAAGTGCCCAGCTGCGGGATCCGGGGGCGCCTATATCGGTTCCCGAAGGCTCCGTTCTCGTTGTTCGCACACAAGGTGCGAAAGAGCTTGTGATGACCTTTTCGGAAGGGGCCGAGGGGGCGCCCGAAGTCATTGACCCTGCGACGGATGGGCCTCAGTCGAGTGCGCAAGCAGGGATGTTGCTTCCTGAAGAGCGCCGGCTGACGCTTGAGACGACTGGGATTGTCGATCTGAAGACTGGCGATGATGCCTTCCTGACTTTTGTCTTTGCCGTCCGCCCCGATGATGCCCCGGTCATCCGGCTGACGGACGACCCGGAAGAGCAGCTGAGCGGGGCGCTCAAGTTTTCGTATCTCGTTAATGACGACTACGGCGTTGTTTCGGCAGAAGCCCGGATTACACCGCTGCCGGATCCCAACCGGGCTGATGGCCATGTGCCGCGCCCACTGGTGGATGCCCCTATTTTCCCGCTTTCCCTGCCTCCGCAGGCTGGGACAGCGAAAACCGGCGAAACAATCCGGGATCTGACATCTCACCCCTGGGCGGGATCTGAGGTGGATCTGAGCCTTCTGGCGCGTGACCAGGCCGGACAAGAAGGCATCTCCCCACATTACCGGATCACGTTGCCGCAACGCCGTTTTAGCGAACCGCTTGCGCGTGCTGTTGTGGAACAGCGGCGCAATCTGGCTCTGGATGCGCAAAATCATCCGACGGTCATCACGTCTTTTGACGCATTGATGCTGGCCCCGGATGTCTTCGAAGTTCAGGCGCGTACCTATCTCGGCATGGACTTCGCCTATCGGCAGTTGATCAAAGCCAACACGGACGAGGAGCTCAAAGGCCTTCTGCCGTTGTTGTGGGATCTGGCGTTGTCGATCGAGGACGGCGATCTTTCGATGGCCGAGCGGAAGCTGCGAGAAGCACAGGAGGCGTTGCGCAAGGCGTTGGAAGAAGGGGCGAGTGACGAGGAAATCGCGCGGCTCACCCAGGAACTGCGTCAGGCGCTCAGTGAGTACATGCAAGCGCTCGCCGAACAAATGCAGCGCAACCCGCAGGCCATGCAGCCCTTCAATGGTGACCAGCAATCGTTGAGCCAGCAGGACTTGAGCGAGATGCTCGACCGCATCGAAGAACTTGCCCGCACCGGGTCACGGGATGCTGCCCGTGAGCTTTTGGCTCAAATGCAGCAAATGCTGGAAAATCTTCAGGCCGGCCGGCCGCAGATGATGCCGAACAACATGTCCAGCGAAATGATGGAGATGCTCAATGAGCTTGGCGAGATGATCCAACGCCAGCAGCAGCTCATGGACGACACCCATCAGTTCAATCAGGACCAGCAGCAACAGCGTCAGGGTGAGCGCCAGCCCGGTCAGCAAGGTCAGCAACAACAAGGGCAGCAGCAACAGCTCACACAAGAGCAATTGCAGCAGATGCTGGACCAGCTTCAGCAGGGCCAAGGCGAATTGGCACAAAAGCTCCAGGAACTCATGGAGCAGATGAACCAGAACGGCATGGGCCAGAACCAGGAACTCGGCGAGGCGGGTGAGTCCATGGGACAAGCCCAGGAGTCGCTCGGCGAAGGCCAGGGACAACAAGCACTCGGTCAGCAGGGCGATGCGCTGGATGCCTTGCGGCGCGGGGCACAAGGCATGACCGAACAAATGATGGGTCAGGGCGAAGGGGCTGGAAATCCAAGCGGACCATCGCCGATGGACGAGGATCCACTCGGCCGTCCGCGCAGGACCGAAGGCCCCGACTTCAACAATCGGGTTCAGATCCCTGACGAGATCGATGTTCAACGGGCCCGGCGGATTCTTGAAGAACTGCGCCGCCGGTTCTCAGATCCATCGAGGCCGCAGCTTGAGCTGGATTACCTTGAGCGTCTGCTCAAGCGGTACTGACTTGAGTTCGGTATAAATTCAGGCATAAAAAACCCCGCTCCTGGCGGGGTTTTTTACTCTATCTCTGCTGTTACAGATCAGGCGTAACGCCGGTTCGCCTGCGGTTGCACGCCGGAGATTGCACCGCGAACCGCCGCGCGAATATCTGCAAGAGAAAACGGCTTTGTGACTACGTCATGCACGAGAGCATCGAGCCCGCTGGCGCGCTCCCGCTGGTCCGCAAAGCCTGTCATCAGGAGGATTGGAAGGTTCGGATAGTCTCGCGCGGTGTGAAGCGCCAGTGCGATCCCGTCCATCACAGGCATCTTGATGTCGGAAAGGAGCAGGTCGTAGCCGCCCTTCTCTCTGGTCAGGATTTCCACAGCTTCGCCGCCGTCCTCGGCCGGGTCCACAGTGTGGCCGTCGAGTTCCAACGCTCTTTTCACGAAGCTGCGCACTGCTTCATCATCTTCCGTAAGAAGAATGCGAGCCATGCTCACTCTCCTGTCTTGCCGTCCGTCGCCTCCGCCTCTGGCGGGACCACGTAACCAATGAAGGGCAGTTGCCTCCAGGCGTGCCCCATATCCATACCGTATCCGACGACAAACTTATCAGGACAGGTAAAGCCAACGTAATCAGCAGATATGGCAGCTTTGCGGCGTTCTGGTTTGTCCAGCAACGCTGCGATCTGAACTGATTTGGCGCCTCGATTGATCATTCGATCTTTCGCGAACGCCAGTGTCCGGCCGGATTCAAGGATATCATCCACGAGAATAATGTCCCGGCCGTTAACGTCACTTTCGACATCGCGCAATATGCGGATGTCCTGGCTTTCGGTGCCAGCTCCATAAGAAGATAGATGGATGAACTCCATCTCCGGTTCAAGACCCACACGGTGCATCGCGCGCACCAAATCGGCTGCGAAGATAAAACTTCCCTTCAAAACGGCGACCACCAGCAAGCGGTCCGGATCGGCTTTGGTGATCTCCCCCGCGAGCGAGGCGACCCGCTCTGCAATGGTGTCTTCGTCATAAAGCGTGAAAATGTTGGCTGTCATGGTCACTCGAGAACAATATTGCGCTGGTCGCGATCTACGAACCGCACCTGAATGTCGGAAGCCCCGTCCGGCGGATCCGCCAAGATGGTTCTGAACCGGGTTTCATCAAGGGCGTTCAGGTTTTTGGTTCGGGGTTCGACGGTCCAGGCATAAACTTCCTGAAAGTCTGCGCTTCGTATGGACAACCGGACCGCGGGGACGCTGTTTCTTTCTTTCTGTAGGTTTCGAATGGAGCCTTCTACTACAAGAACACGTCGGCCGTCTTCTACTTCCATAAATGTTCTGAGATTTCTGAATTCCAATCCGCGCAAGTTCACATCCAGGCCGACCATGCTGTACAGGCTTGCAAGGTCCGGGGATTGTTTGACCAACGTATCGCGCATCAAAACCAGCATTACAGTCATGGCAAGCGCTCCGCCGAGCAGCAAGACACCTCCAATGCGCCGATAATTCCGTCGCAAGAGCCAATCAATGATCGCGCCAATTCTATTGGTCCGGAACTTGTCCGGATTGACTATGATCTTGGGCCGCTTTGCCAGTGTCTCGATATCTGCGGATTTGGGATCGACGTCTGGTGCCGCTTCTGCGGCTGATTTTTTAGAGCTGGCCTCAGCCTTGGACGGCGATGTGTCCTTTTTCGGTGGCTTGACGTCCGCAACCGGCCCTGGGTCGTCCTCTGCGGCAAAGTCATCCTGATCGTCTACGCCAGCATCAGCATCGGCGGCCCAATCTTCTTCGTCCTTGGCGGTGTCTGTTTTGTTGTCAGCCGCCGGCTTGCCGGGGCTATCGTCTTCCACGGCATCCGCTTCGAATGCGGCCGTGTCCTTGTCTTCATCTTTGGGAGACACGAACCATCGGTTGCCGCACTTGGCGCATTTCACACTGCGACCCTCTGGCCCAAGGGCTTCAGGTTTAATTCCATAGGAGGTATTGCAGTCCGGACAGGTGATCTTCATCTGAGAAGACCTTTCGCCATGGCATCTTCAAACTGTGTCACAGTGTAATCGATCAGCGTGGATTCCGGCATGAAATATTGGACAACGGCCAGTGCGTTCGATCACGGACTTTCCACCGCATAGTGGACCTTTATATGTTTAATGCTTCGTTAACGGCGCGCGGTTAGCGTGCAGCCCATCAACAGGAGTCGCGGGCGTGATCCGTTTCGAAAATGTCGGATTAAGATATGGAATGGGTCCGGAGATCCTGCAGGACCTCACATTTCAGATCGAGCCGCAATCCTTTCAGTTTTTGACCGGGCCGTCAGGTGCCGGGAAAACCAGCTTGATCCGGCTGCTGTTCATGTCGTTACGCCCGACGCGCGGGCTGATCAACGTGTTTGGCCGCGATATGAGTGTGATCAGCAAGCAGGAACTGCCAGCCCTCCGGCGCAAGGTTGGGGTGGTGTTTCAGGACTTCCGCTTGCTGGACCATCTGACAACTTACGAAAACGTAGCCTTGCCGCTTCGGGTCGCAGGAAAGGATGAAGCTGAATATCGCTCCGATGTGATCGACCTTCTAAAATGGGTTGGGCTTGGCGACAGAATGCATGTATTACCGCCAGTCTTGTCCGGCGGGGAAAAGCAGCGCGCCGCGATTGCCCGCGCTCTGATCACCCGTCCGGAAGTTCTTCTGGCCGATGAGCCGACCGGCAACGTTGACCCGCCCCTTGCCCGGCGTCTATTGCGCCTTTTTATCGAACTCAACAAACTTGGGACGTCCGTTATCATTGCAACGCATGATATTGCACTCTTGGAACAGGTGGATGCCCGGCGGATGGTCCTTGCCGAGGGTCGCCTTACCATTTTCGATTAGGCTGGCAATGGCAGGGTCCAAAAAACAAGACGGCAAAAAGGCTCCGGAAGTCTCAGTCCGGCCGCAGCGGAAGACGGGCCGGCCCAAGAAACCTGCCCGTAAGCCCGCGCCGAAATCGAAATCGGCCGCCAAAGGGGATGCTGCAAAACTCCGCCCCTCCGCAGCGATTGTACCACCGCAGTCGGTGGCAGGGCGCGCGCTCACACTCGTTGTTGCGATCATGAGTTTCCTCGCCTGTCTGACAGTTGGCGCAGTATCGATCGTCTGGGATGCCGCCGACGCGTGGCAAAACGACCTCGTGCGCGAGATTACTATCCAGATCCGCCCGACAGAAGGCGTCGATATGCTGCGCGAGATCGACAAGGCGGTTGCGCTTGCACAAGAGTTTTCCGGAATTGATAGCGTGCGCGCGCTTTCAGATTCCGAAACAAAGGCACTCTTGGAGCCGTGGCTTGGCGATGGTCTGCAGCTCGATGGCTTGCCCGTGCCGCGGCTTATTCAGATTACCATTGCAGATCCATCCCTTTTGAACCTTGAGCAACTCCGGGCGACCATCCGCCAGAATGTGACGGGCGCGAGCGTGGATGACCATTCGGTCTGGACATCCAGGCTGTCTGCGATGGCTGGAACAGTCGTTGCTGGTGGATTTGCGATCATGCTGCTCGTGATGGGATCCATGGTCCTCAGTGTTGTCTTTGCAACGCAGGCAGCGATGGCCGGAAACAAGGACGTTGTCTCCGTACTCCATTTTGTCGGCGCAGAAGACACCTTCATTGCCCGGGAATTCCAGCGGCACTTCCTTGTGCTGGGCCTGAAAGGCGGGGTGTCGGGTGGTCTTGCGTCGATCGTTTGCTTTGTGCTTTTGGATATGATGACCCGCCAGGGAACTGGGCAGGCTGGTTCCGACCAGCTCTCGGCCCTATTTGGAACAGTATCTGTAAGTTTGCCGGGTTACTTCGGCGTCTTTGGTGTTGTGTTTCTGGTCGCTGTGCTGACGGCGTTGACATCCGGCCTCGCGGTTAAGGCACATTTGGCAAAAGTGGATTGATTTTTGCGTGAAAATGCCGCGAAATTGGCCGAATCATCTTCTACGGTCTCTTTATGACACAGGCAGATCCCGCGATTGATGCGGGCGGTAAAAACGGGACAACCCTGCCGGTCACCCGGCACGACCCTGGCGGACATGCGCCGGGACAGTCAGGTTCTTGCGCCTCTGTGACGGAAGACTCCCGCGAAAAACGGCGCTTCGCTCTGCGAACGTTTCTTGTGGCGTGTGTCACTGTTTTCGTCGTTGGGACAACTATCCAATTTGCGAACTTTGCCAACAGGGTCTCAACGGCAACCGTTCCTGTGAGCACGCAAGCTGATGCGATCGTCGTTCTGACCGGCGGTCAGGAACGTGTCAGCGAGGCCGTCCGATTGCTGGAAGAAGGCCATGCCGGACGCCTGCTCATTTCGGGCGTGCATCCTGGAACCACGCGCAAACAGATTGCCGTCGTCACAGCATCTGCGAAACCGCTGGAAGAAGGCAGCGTGGAGCTGGACCGTGTTGCCTTGAACACGGCTGGCAACGCGACTGAGACCGCAAACTGGGTTCGCAAGAACGGGTTCGATTCTCTCCTTGTGGTCACAAGCGCGTATCATTTGCCACGCGCAACTGCAGAACTGTCCGGTGCGCTGCCCGATGTGACGCTGATCGGCTACCCGGTCTTTGCAAAGGATCTTCAACTTGAGGCCTGGCACACCAAGCCCGCCACGATCCGTCTTCTCATCCGCGAATATGTGAAGTATACCGTCGCACGACTTCGAATTGCCGTGCGCAGCATGAGCTGAGCTCTTAACCTGCGGCGTTTCAGCGGCGGTTGATCCTTACAAGCTTCACAGGTCCCATGCTCGTACTGCGCTCAACGGTTTTTCAGATCCTGTTCTACTCAGTTACGCTGGTTCAGATGCTGCTGTATCTGCCGGTTCTCCTGTTGCCCCGCAAATGGGGCTGGTGGATCCCGCATGTCTGGTCCAAATCGTTGATCCTTCTGATGAAATATGTGGCGGGACTCAATGTGGAGATCCGCGGCCGGGAAAACCTGCCGAATGTTGGTTACATCGCGGCGATGAAACACCAGTCCGCGTGGGAAACCGTGGGTCTTATTCCGTTGTTTCCAAGGCCGGCATTCATCCTGAAGCGTGAACTCAACTGGCTGCCTTTCTTCGGCTGGTACACAATGAAGTTCGATCAGATCCCGATCAATCGCGGCAAACGCTCCGAAGCACTCGCTGCTATGATGGAAGCCGCGAAGGAAAAGATTGCAGATAAACGCCAGATTCTGATTTTCCCGGAAGGCACGCGCCGTCCCGCCGGGGCGGAGCCCAAATACAAGTTCGGGATTGCGCATCTTTATAAGAACCTGGAGTGCCCTGTTGTCCCGATCGCGCACAACGCGGGCGTTTATTGGCCGCGAGCATCCTTCATGGTTCACCCTGGAACGGTCATTGTCGAGATCTTGCCGCCAATCCTGCCGGGCTTGGAAGCGCAAGAGCTCTACGACACAATGATCGAAAAGATCGAAACCGCCAGCAATCGCTTGATCGAGGAAGCCCGCTCCGCCGATAACCCGTCGCCGGTATTGAAAAGCATTCCAGCCTCGACAGGTGCCTGACCCTAACGTTTCGTGACAGTTTTTAACTGTTCGGCGAGCCAAGTCAGCCCGATATCGGTGATCTGCATCTCATCGAGGTGAGCCGCCGTGTTGATGACGTACTCCGGGTTCGGTCCGGATTTCCCGACGGCGCCATTGACGATTTCGAGCTGTTTCTCCCGGGGCAAGGCACCGGCATATTGCGGATGGCCATGATCGACCATGTAAACCAGGGCTTCCACCTTCTGGCCACTATCCAGAGAGATGTTGTGCCAATGCTCCTTGTAAACCATGGTCGTTTGCTCGCGGGCGCGGAGGTATTCGAGCGTTGTCGGCCAGTTCTCCGTTGCGACCTGATAGGCCATGCCCCGGCAGGTGCCGCCATTGTCGAGACCGAAGACCAAGCCGGGCCGGGCTTCAGTGCCCCGGTGGACCCACGAATAAACGCACAAAGACCGATGGGCGCCATGCAGAAGAGCAGGTTCGGCATGCAAGTGGTCAAATCCCGGGTTCCACATCAATGACCCGTAGCCAAACACCCAAAAATCGCTCATATCATCCTGTCTCTTCGCTGCCGCCCGGTTTCAAGCCATGTGGTTACGGACATTCCGGGATACCAAGCGTTGCCGGTCGTTTCAATGCTGCCGCGATTTGTTTGATGTCTGAAGGAGAATTCATTCGTGTCTTCTGATACTGCCGCCGGAAAAACACCAAGCAAACGTAAGTACATCCTTTTGATCGGGGTCATCGTCATCGCGGTTGCCGGTTGGTCCGGAGCCTGGGCTTACGGACGCACTGTCCTGGCTGATCAGCTGGACATGCAATTCGGCCGGTTCTCCGAGCAAGGGACAGAAGTCACGTGTAGTGACCTAACGATCGGCGGTTATCCATGGCGCTACGAAATCCGCTGTGATGATTTGAAATCACTTGATTTGTCCGGCAGTGAAAGTGCCGTGGGCGGTCTGACCGCAGTCGCGTTGGTCTACAATCCCTGGCATGTCATTTTCGAGGCCGCAACACCGGCAGCCGTATCGTTGCCCTTGGCGGGTGTTTCCGGTGAATTGACCTGGGAAACAGCGCGAGCCAGCGCCAGATACTCCACCGAAGCGCTCGGAAAGGTCGATGTTGTTGTTGCCAAGCCGGCTTTGACAGTTCAAAGCCCCGCCGCCGAAGCACGGGTCGTATCCGAAAAGGCCGAATTTCATTTGCGTCCATCGCCAGAGACGATCGGTGCAGTCGACGGATTTTTCTCCATTGATGGCCTGACGGTGGAACAGCTGCCGTCCCTGACCACTCCGGTGGATGCACGGATGCATCTACAGGTCCTCAATGGCGCACGGTTGTTGTCTGGTGCCGACCTGCGCTCGCTTGTGTTGGCAAATGGCGGCGAATTGCCAGTGCGATTGGTCCTTGCTGAAGTTGCGCTAGGCGCGAGCCGTTTTGGCGGCAGGGGCGATCTGACGGTGAACCGGGCCGGGGCTTTGTCCGGCACATTGACGCTTACCCTCGTTCAACCTGGCGACATGCTGAATTCCATCCGGCCACTCTTTCCGCCGAACAGCAATGAATTCAGTATTGTAGAAAGTCTGTTATCCAGTCTTCAACCGACTGGAACGGACCATCACGGTGATCCTGCGATTGAGATACCGCTTTTGATCGACAACGGTCTGATGCGAATGGGATTTGTCACGCTTGGCCGGATCCCACCCCTGTTTCAGGCGGGATCCTGAGGCCGATGGATCAGTCGCCGGCAATCCGGTCGATTGGGATGACGTAGCTTTTGCGGTGATCCGGTTCTGCGATCTTTTCATAAAGTGCGACCGCAGGCGTATTCTTACCCGGAACTATCCAGCGTAAGTGCAGCCAGCCACGGCTTTGACCTTCACTCACCAGTGTTTCGATGAGTTTCCGGCCAACTCCCTGATTGCGATGATCGGGATGGACATAGATGTCATCCAGCTGGCCGATCCGGAGGCCTGTGATCAGTTCCGGCAAGTCGAAATAGACTGCAAAACCGATCAGCGCATCGCCGTTGAACGCGCCAAGCACCTCTGCGGTTTTGTCGCCGAGGATACGTTCGGCATAGAACTCGTCAGGCCGGCGTGGGGCGCCTCGTTTCAGGGCCTGTGCATTTTCGGCAATGAGCGGGGCAAGCTGATGGGCGTCATCCAGCCCGAGAGCCTTGATTTCCGTCTTGCTCATGAAATCTCCGGAGATAAGAAACAGAAGAGACGCCCAACATGTCCAAAAGGCGTTCAGTGATCAAGGACTTGAATCAAAATAGCCTGATGGTCGTTTGTTTTTCCGGAAATCACGATTTCATCTGCCCAAATCAAGGGGGCGAAAGGAAGGTTTCAATTCGGAGCCCACGCTCTGGCCGCTCAATCTGCCCTTTTAGAGATCCGCGCCGGGTACCGCTGCGGAGTGAGCCAAAAGGCGAGTGGATTCCACTGATCGTTGTCGTTAGCGTGCTGCGCAGCAACAAAAACCACGGACGCCTTTCATGAGTGAGACTTACAAGCCCCGCCGCTCCGCATTATACATGCCGGGCTCCAATGCCCGCGCGCTCGAAAAAGCCAAAACCCTTGATGTGGACTGCCTGCTTCTGGATCTCGAAGATGCAGTGGCGCCAGATGCAAAGGAAACAGCGCGTCAGCAGATAGTGACTGCGGTCTCGGAAGGCGGATATGGCGAGCGGGAAGTGGTCATCCGGATCAATGGCCTAGACACTGTCTGGGGCGATGACGATCTGAAGGCTGCTGTCAAAGCAAATCCGGATGCGATCCTCGTTCCCAAGGTGAATGGCCCGGCTGATCTGCAAAAAGTTGCGCATCTATTGTCGATGCACGGTACGTCGAGCTCAGTCCAGCTTTGGGCGATGATGGAAACGCCTGAGGCCATGCTCAATGCTGGCGCCATTGGGGCCTGCGGACGGGATCCGGAAGTCCGTCTGTCCTGCTTTGTCATGGGCACCAATGATCTGGCCAAGGAGACCCGTGCGCGGTTGGCGCCGGGCCGGGCGGTTATGACGCCGTGGCTGATGACCTGTGTCGCGGCCGCGCGGGCTGGCGGCATCGACATCCTCGATGGCGTCTACAACGCATTCCAGGACGAGGAAGGCTTTGCAGCAGAGTGTGCGCAGGGCACTGAAATGGGAATGGACGGAAAAACCCTGATCCATCCGAAACAGATCGGGTCCTGCCACGCGGCGTTCAGCCCGACAGAGGACGAAGTGGCTTGGGCACGCAAGATCAACGAGATATTTGACCTTCCTGAAAATGCATCGAAAGGTGCAATTCAGGTGGACGGAAAGATGGTCGAACGGCTACATGCGGACATGGGCAAGCGGGTGATTGCGATTGCAGACGCGATCGCGGCCCGCTCGTAGACAATTCAGAGAGTACCGCATGAAACTTTATCGCTTCATCACCAATGTCGACAGCAGCGAGTTCTGCCACCGGGTCACCGAAGCGCTCAACAAGGGCTGGGAACTCAGCGGATCCCCGTCCCTGACCTATGACGCGACCAAGGGTGAAACCATCTGCGGTCAGGCCGTCACGAAAGAAGTCGATGGTGAGTATTCCCGGGACATCAAGCTCGGCGACTACTAAGGGCTTTTGCCTGTGAGCGCGTCGAGGACGCGCTCATAAACACTTGTAACCTTCGCAAGTTCTTCCGCGCCCTGGGCGGCATACCGGTTAAGCCCGGGCGCTGCATTGACCTCCAGAACTGCGTAACGGCTTCCGGGCTTTTTTGGGTTTTCTGCGATCAGGTCGATGCCTGCATAGCGCAGACCAAGGCTTCTGCAGATCGAAACTGCGGTCTGTTTCAGATCATCCGCAACGCTGTTCATGATGTCCCTGGCTTTTGCTCCCGCGGACAGGTTCTTGTTCGGCAGAAGCTCGACCATTTGTCCTTTCTCCGGAATGGACGCGGGGCCAAGATCTTGCCGTGTGAGTTCAGGTTCAACACGCGGATCGTGGAAATTTAGGCCGGCAACACCGAAGGCAAGTTGTTCGACCGTCCGTTCCCCGTCCCCAGTCACCTGAACCGGTTGGCGGTCCAGTGCCAGTAAAACGTTTCCATCCAGAACTAGGATCCTGAGATCTGCTCCCTCGACGGCTTTTTGGACGAGAAGTGAGGAATGCCGCATCAGGAGATCGGTCAGGGCGTGCTGAAGGTCTGCCTGTTTGTCCAGGCGCACCACATCCTCTCCTTCCTGTCCGCTGTTCGGTTTGACGAAAACCGGATATCCAACAGCTTCCGCGAAGTGCAGCGCGTCTTCGGCGGAGTGCATCTTCGCGGCAATCCCGGGCTTATGAACCCGCAGGCTTGCCAAGACGTCAGAGCCATGAACGAGGATGCTATCCGGGACAGTGAAGCCATCCCGTTTCAAAAAGCTGAGTGTGTAAGCCTTGTCGTCCGCGATTTCGGCAGCGCCGAGCGGGTTGAGATCGAAGTGGGTTCCGCGAAAGAAGCGGCGGCGTCCGTCGGCAAGCTCAATATAGCCCGCCTGCCCGGATCCTTCGTCACAAATTAGCGACAAGCCATGCCGGCCGCAATAGTCGGCAAGGATCCTGCGGACCAAAGGAAGGGACGGCGTTTTATCCATTGTCCTGCAGGACTGCGTTTCGTGCGAGTTACTGGCGTGAGTTAGCCAGATAGTCGATCTTGAAGAGATCCGGATTGGTCGGACCGTTCGAGACGACATTGTAGACGGCTACCGATGTGTCGTAGCCCTGCTGATCGGTCACGGTCCATTGCTTGAGCGCATAGTCTTTTGCGTCAAAGATCAGGGTCAGGGTTCCGGAATTGAACTTGGTCTGGTCGAAAATCGTCACCGTGACGAGATCTTCCTCAACGAGTACATTCGTCACGTTGGTATCTTGTTGGAGATCGATGGAATCCGACAGAAGAAAGCGCAACGGCGTTTGTCCAAGCGGCCAGATATCCTGCGTGTTCAGCTTGCGGTCCCGCACTGATACAGACTTGCCATCGGCCACGATGTCGAGGACGGATGGTTTGTTGTAGTAGAACCGGACCTTGCCGGGGCGTGCCATATAGAACTTCCCGTCCGATTGGCTGCCGTCTGGTCCAAACTGGATGAAGTCGCCGTGCATGGTCTTCACAGAGTTGAAATATGTGTTCAAGTCCTGAAGGGTCTGCTGCTCCTGATCGCTCAAGGCCAGAGCCGGTACTGTCATGGCAGCGGCCATTGCGAGAGCGACGACCGGCCGGATTGTTGACTTGGCGATGCGGGAAACGAAGCGTGTCAGCATGATTCAAAGTCCTAATCTGGTGCTAGGTTCAACCGTTTCATCTTAACTAGGAAGTGTCTATGGCAAACCTTGGGCGGACGAGGATCAGAAATCCTCATCCAAACCGTTTTGCACCAGAATTTCACGTTTACCGGCATGGTTTGCCGCGCTGATCAAGCCTTCCTGCTCCATGCGCTCAATAAGCGACGCAGCCCGGTTGTAGCCGATCGACAGGCGCCGTTGGACATAGGAAGTTGAAGCTTTCTTGTCTTTCAGAACAATTGCAACGGCCCGGTCATAAAGATCGTTGCTGTCTCCGCTGCCGGAAGCAGCGCCACCGTCATAAGGACTGTCGGCAGATTCATCTTCTTCCGTCACAGCTTCCAGATATTGCGGTGTGCCCTGAACCTTGAGGTGTTTGACGACCTCTTCCACTTCGTCATCGGAGACAAAAGGCCCGTGAACACGCTGGATCCGGCCGCCACCGGCCATGAACAGCATGTCGCCCATACCGAGCAGCTGTTCTGCGCCCATTTCGCCCAGGATCGTGCGGCTGTCGATCTTCGACGTGACCTGGAAGGAAATCCGGGTCGGGAAGTTCGCCTTGATGGTGCCTGTGATGACATCGACGGACGGGCGCTGCGTTGCCATGATCAAGTGGATACCTGCGGCACGAGCCATCTGCGCAAGACGCTGGATTGCGCCTTCAATGTCCTTGCCGGCCACCATCATCAGGTCGGCCATTTCATCGACGATCACCACGATATACGGCATCGCCTCCAGTGGCAGTTGTTCTTCCTCGTAGATCGGCTCTCCCGTATCCCGGTCAAATCCGGTCTGGACGGTACGGGTCATCTCCTCGCCCTTCTCCAGGGCCTGCTTGATCCGGGTGTTGTAGCCGTCGATGTTGCGGACGCCCATCTTGGACATCTTCTTGTAGCGGTCCTCCATCTCGCGGACGGTCCACTTCAGCGCGACAACGGCCTTTTTTGGGTCGGTCACAACCGGGGTCAGAAGATGCGGAATGCCGTCATAGATTGACAATTCCAGCATTTTTGGATCGATCATGATCATCTTGCACTGATCCGGTGTCAGCCGGTACAGCAGCGACAGGATCATGGTGTTGATGGCGACCGACTTACCTGACCCGGTCGTACCGGCAACGAGCAAATGCGGCATGCGGGCAAGATCGGCAACCACGCCTTCACCGTTGATTGTCTTGCCGAGGCCAAGCGCCAGCTTGGATTTCGATTTTTCAAAATCCTGAGCAGCGAGCATTTCGCGCAAGTAAACGGTTTCGCGGCGTGCATTCGGCAGTTCTATGCCGATGGCGTTCTTGCCGGGGATGACCGCAACACGGGCTGAAATCGCGCTCATGGAGCGGGCAATGTCATCTGCCAAACCGATAACGCGGGACGACTTGATACCCGGTGCCGGTTCCAGTTCGTAGAGCGTGACAACCGGGCCCGGGCGGACTTCAATGATTTCGCCGCGCACACCGAAATCTTCCAGAACACCTTCCAGAATACGGGCATTTTGTTCCAGAGCATCAGCGGAGAGACCGGGAACCTTGCCGGCCGCTTTGGCTTCTGTAAGCAGGCGCAGCGGCGGCAATTCATACTCCTCCGGGGCGCCGAGGAAAGAGGGCTGCGCTTCCGCTATCGCTCTTTTGCTCTGTTTCGGTTTCGGAGCCGGTGGAATGACGCGGCCGGTCGGTGCGGGTTGAGCCGCTGCTCTGCCCGGTGCTGCGGCCGCCTGTTCAGGGGCTGCAATACCAACAGGTCTTGGTGTTTCACCCGGTAGCGGTTCGCCAGAGACCGGTCCCTTGTCGATCAGGAAATCTTCCGGGCCAAAGTCTTCGCCGTCCTCGCCAAAGGGATCATCAAGATCATGGGCGTCGGGCTCAGTTACGTGACCGCGCTCGTAAAACTCGTCCAGACCGTCATCGTCTTCCGGTATCAGGCGCCCGGTGAACGCCCGGCGGAACGATTGCAGGCGGCTTTTTTGTGCGGGTTCTTCCGGCTCGTAGTCATCGTGCTCGTCGATACCATCCCAATCCTCATCGTCCTCATGAACCGGTGTGCGCTTCAAGCCGGTCATCCGGCGGACCTGAGTAACCGCCAAAAGGCCAATGTGGCTGACTTGTCCCGCAAATGCCGTCGCCATCAGAGACAAGCGGCTTTCGCCTTCTTCCTCATCGTCGAGGCCGAGATCGTCTTCGATGGATTTGCCATGCCCGGCAGGGGCCCGGTGCGGCTCAATATGCTCGACAGGCTCACCTGCACGGCCCAGCCAACCGGCTGAGGCAAGGAGGAGTAGACCGGCCGGAACGCCGAGACCAAGGCCGCCGATGATTGTTGCGGCGCCGCTCGTCAGGTTGCTGGTCAAAATAGCCGGGACACCGTGGATCATATCTCCCAGAAACCCGCCAAGGCCTGTCGGCAACGGCCAGCTTTGCGGAACGGGAAGTGCTGCGAGCGCGCCAGCCGAAAGCCCGGATCCGATAATCCAGTAAAACAGACGTTTGCGGCCGATGCCGAGCGCATGGCCGGTCAAGAGCCGCCAGCCCCATAACACCAGGGGAACGAGGAAAACAGCCGTCGCAAGGCCAATCGTCTGCATCAAGACGTCGGCAACGATCGCGCCGGGAGCCCCGAGCGCATTGCGCACAGGTCCACCCGTCGCGTGGTTCAGGCTCGGATCATTGACAGACCAAGTGGCCAGGGCGGCTGCGAGGGCCGCCGCAATGGAGATGATCCCGAGACCGGCCGCACCGGTCAGGTTGCGCCTTAGAAAACGCTTGGCCGGACTTTCCGTGTCCAGAAGATCGACCGAGGCCCGGCGGCCCGATCCGCGCACTGCACTGGCCCGTCTCATGCCTTGTCTCCCAACCAGTTTGCCACACGCTCAAGAGCGATCTCTGTCTGCGCGAGAGGTGCCACCAACCCCGCGCGGATGTAATTCCGGCCCGGATTGCTGCCATCTGATTGATCAGATGCCAGATAACTGCCCGGCAGGACCTTCACGCCTGTATCGCGCCAAAGGGCCTGTGTGACGGAAACACCGTCTCCCCACTTTTCGACATTGAGCCAGAGAAAGAAGCCAGCCTCTGTCGTTACCGGACCAAGGATTGGACCAAGGAGACGCTCTGCGGCTTCATACTTCTCATTATAAAGCCGCCGGTTTTCCTCAACATGGGCTTCGTCGCGATAGGCGCGGACCGCGACGGCCTGCGCGGGCAAGGGTACTTGCGGCGCTGCAAGGCCGCGGAACTTTGCCCATTTTTTTAAGAAAACAGGATCGCCGGCTGCAAATCCGCACCGCAGCCCGGCAAGATTGGAGCGCTTCGACAGAGAGTTCAAAACAACGATATTGGAAAAATCCGTGCCCATACGATGCGCGGCTTCCAGAACACCCGGGGGCGGGGTTGACCGGTATATTTCCGAATAGCACTCGTCTGCGAAGATCATGAACCGGTGCTTGCGGGCCAAACCGATCAGTTTCTGCCAATATTCCAGCGCCGCGACCGAGCCTTCCGGATTGGTGGGAGAAGCAACGTAAAAGGCGACGGTCCTGTGCAGAAGTGCCGGATCAAGGCCGTCCAGATCCGGCAGGAACTGGTTTTCAGAGACCGCATCCAGAAGAACAGTCTCGCCATCTGCGACATGAGCTGCGGCTGCGTATGTCTGATAGAAAGGGTTCGGCAGAATAACGGCTGGATGATCCAGGCCTTTGTCCAGCTGATCCCGGGCTGCAATTGCTCCGAACGACAAGCCTTCACGGGACCCGTTCAGAGGCAGAACGCCAAAATCCGGGTCAATGGAGCCGTTCAGGCCGTAGCGCTTGTCGAGCCAGTCCGCGATCGTGCTGCGGAACTCAGGTGTGCCGTTGATCGGAGGATAGCGCCGGAAATCGGCCATGTTTTCCGCCAGCACTTCTGCCGTGAACTCGGGTATTGGATGCTGGGGCTCACCGATCGTCATCATTATCGGTTCAAAGCCTGGAGCTTGCCCGTCAAGCAAGTCGGCAAGGCGTTGGAAAGGGTTGGAACCCGGCAGCGCGGCGCCGCGCTTGTAGGTGGTCTGGCTGGCAGTCATTTAAGATCCGGCAGTCGTTACGCAAAACATCTGCTCGACCCTATCCCGTCCTTGGTAAATCTCTTATTAACCAAGCAGAATATCGCCGCCAATCTGCATGCGATTGCCACACTTTAAAGGATCCACTAGGGTCCAAGGCTTGGATTTACAACGTGGGTCTATGGATTTCATATGTCGGGAAAAGATCCCCTCTCCGTCGTTTGTTTCGGTGATTCGCTCACCTGGGGGTTTGTGCCGGGAACAAAGTCCCGTTACGGCCACGACGAGCGCTGGACACGCCTCCTGCAAAAGGAACTTGGTTCTGACTATTATGTCATCGAAGAGGGCGTGAATGGCCGGACGACCGTCTTTGACGACCCCGCCCGCGGCGACAAAAACGGTCTTGAGCACTTGGCAACCGTTCGAAAGACGCACATGCCGATCGACATCCTGATCATCATGCTCGGAACGAATGATCTACAAGACCGGTTTCAGATGAGCGCTGATGCGATCGGCCTTGCGATGGGGCGGCTGCTGTTTGCCGCCACGCAAGCGACTGATGATGTCGAAGGCCGCGCCCCAAAAGTACTCTTAATGTCGCCGCCGCCACTTGGGGATTTTACGGGCAAGGAATATGCCGGCCTTTTCTCACAAGACCACAGTGTCGCCCAGTCAAAGCTTCTGGCGGGCGTCTATCAGAAGCTGGCGGAAACCTATAGCGTTGCCTTTTTCGATACGGGATCCGTAGTGTCGGTCAGCGAGGTAGATGCCGTGCATCTTAAAGCCGAACCGCAAAAGGATCTGGCCAAGGCGATTGCGGAAGAAGTGCGGAAGCTGGCGAAGGCTGCCGTCTAGAAATCGACCGTCAAACCCTTGATTTCCCAATCATCATAACGCGTTGGCTCCAGGCCGCCTCGGCCGTCGACTTCCGGTGCCATGGCGTTGTGTTTGGCGTCGATTTCCTTGCGCCGGTCTTCCGCTTCCTTCAGGGCGCGCTGGGCCGCAGGCGGCAGGTCCTCGAATTTGCGTTTTGGAGCCTCGGCCACGTCTGTCTTCAGGGAGGGCACTTCGGTTGCCGTGAATTGCGCCGTTTCCGTATCTTTCGTGTCGGTCATGGTTTCCGCTGTCAGCCAGATTTCAAAACTTTCGCGTTATATAGGACAAACTTGCCAAGAATGGCAGGCATCCCCATCTTGAACGTTGAGAAAAGACTGCGGCAACTTTCGTTCGCAGCTTCAAACGGAAACGGATAAGGCACCGATGAATTACGTTCGCACAGCCATGTTGCTTGCAGGTATGACGGCGCTCTTCATGGGCCTCGGGTTCATGATCGGCGGTCAGTCGGGCATGTTGATCGCGCTCGCGATTGCGGCCGCGATGAACGTGTTCAGCTATTGGAATTCAGACAAGATGGTCCTGCGCATGCACCATGCACAGGAAGTCGATGAACGCTCGGCTCCGGAGTACTACGGCATGGTCCGCCAACTGGCGCAAAATGCCGATTTGCCGATGCCGAAGGTCTACATCATCAACAACCCGCAGCCAAACGCCTTTGCGACTGGACGGAACCCGGAAAACGCAGCTGTTGCTGCGACCACCGGCTTGCTGGACATGCTCAGCAAGGAAGAGGTGGCCGGTGTGATGGCCCATGAGCTTGCGCATGTGAAGAACCATGACACCTTGATCATGACGATCACGGCGACCATCGCCGGTGCGATCTCGATGCTTGCGAACTTTGCCTTTTTCTTCGGGGGCAATCGCAACAATCCCCTGGGCTTTGTCGGTGTCATCTTGATGATGATCGTTGCGCCGATGGCGGCGATGATCGTGCAAATGGCGATTTCCCGAACCCGCGAGTATGCCGCGGATCGCATGGGCGCGCAGATCTGCGGTGAACCAATGTGGCTGGCGTCTGCCCTGGCGAAAATATCCGGCGGTGTCGAGCGCATCCACAATCCGGATGCTGAGGCCAATCCGGCGACGGCACACATGTTCATTATGAACCCGCTTTCCGGCGAGCGCATGGACAATCTGTTCTCAACACACCCGAACACCCAGAACCGGATTGATGAGCTGCGCAAATTGTCGGAAGCCGGATTGGGCACCGCAGGACGCGGGACATTTGCTCAATCGCGAGCGCCGCAATCAGGCCCATGGGGCGGCACAACTGGTGGCCGATCTTATGATGAGCCGCCGCGCCCGAAAGGCCCGTGGGGCTAAACCTTGAAAACACCTTGGCGTCAGCCGGGGTTGGTTCTAGAATGTTCGTCAACGCGCCGCAGCCGGAAGCCCGGACTGCGGCGCTTGATTTTGACACCCGCTGAAGTGTGCGGGTCTGCCCGTCAGGACAATTTCGTGAGCAAATTACCTAAAAAAAACAACAAGCCCTCGAACGGCGCCCCGGCTGAAAGGTTAGAAAAACCGGGTTTTGCGGCCCGTAAAGTCGCTGCCGATATCCTCGGAAACGTGGTGCACAAGAAACGTCCTTTGGACGGCGAACTGGATATGGCGTCCGGACATTCCGGTTTCCGGGCTTTGGCTGCGAATGACCGGGCCCTGGTGCGCGCCATTGCAGGTGCTGCCCTACGTCACCGCGGCGAAATTACGGAAATCCTGGGCCGGCTGCTGGATCGTGATATTCCGGAAAAAACCGGCCGGGTGCTCGACATTCTCCATGTCGCCATCGCGCAGATGCAGTTTTTGGACATTCCCGACCGGGCCGCTGTGTCGCTCGCCGTTGATCATGCGTCCATGGATCGCCGGGCCCGGCCCTATAAAGGTCTGGTCAATGGTGTCCTGCGCCGTCTTGGGCGCGAGCGGGACGAGATCACCTCAGATCTCGATGCCCCCCGGCTCAACACACCGGATTGGCTTTGGGAAAGTTGGCAAGCGGCTTATGGCGAGGAAGGTGCACGGGCAATCGCAAAGGCGCACGAGAGAGAGGCTGCACTTGATTTGACTGTGAAAGCCGATGCAGCAGCATGGGCAGAAAAGCTCGATGGTGTGGTTGTCGGCGCTGGCAGTGTTCGGCTCACCAAGAAGGGTGCCGTGGATGCGCTGGAAGGGTTCGAAGACGGTGCTTGGTGGGTGCAAGATGCCGCTGCTTCCATGCCGGCCAAACTGCTGGGCGATGTCTCGGGCAAGCAGGTTGCCGACCTTTGCGCAGCGCCCGGCGGTAAAACAGCGCAGCTTGCTGCTAGCGGCGCCGAGATAACGGCCATCGATATCTCAAAAGCCAGGCTTAAGCGGCTTGCGGAAAACATGACCCGTCTCGGATTGTCTGTGACGACCGTTGCAGCCGACTTGCGGGAATTCGAACCGGAAGTCCTTTTCGATGCGATCCTGCTCGATGCGCCGTGCAGTGCGACGGGGACCATCCGGCGTCATCCCGATGTGCCCTGGATCAAAAAGCCTTACGACATTGAAAAGCTGAGCGAAATTCAGACAGCGCTCCTCGACCGCGTCATGTCTTGGCTTAAGCCGGGCGGAGTTCTGGTCTATTGCACCTGCTCCTTGGAGCGCGCCGAGGGCGAAGGCCAGGCAGAGGCGTTTTTGGAGCGGAACAAGGACCGCGTGTCCCTGGTGCCGGTCGATGCAAGTGAAATTGGCGGCCTTGCCGAAAGTGTTACACCGGAGGGGTATCTTCGCTGTCGGCCGGATCAGTCTGCGGGCCCTGAAACCGGGCTTTTCGGCATGGATGGTTTTTTCGCCGCGCGGTTCAGGGTCTCTTAACGCGGAATAAACCCTTCAACTGTCATGATTCTATAAATGATTTGCTAACCTTAACGGCTGAACCGGAGCGATGGGCCCGGCTGCGTGAATGGAGATCGTTATAGATACGCATAGACCATCGGTGTTGGAGATGGTCCGGTGAGCAATGCCACCCTCTCGGAGCGCGGGCGCATTTGGGGCCTGGTGGCGCTGTACATCTGGCAACGGACCCGGAAATGGATGCATGGCGGACCAATCTCCCGCTTGCAGCCATTTTCATCCGTGCCCGAGCGCTTGCTGATTGCCCCGCAGGATCTCAGAACGGCCGATGCAACAAACGCGGCCGACATCTACGGCGGACGATTTCTATTCTCAGGTCATCTCGTTGAGACACAAGGCCGGTCTCCGTTCGAGCTTCAGGCGGTGCACGAAGACTGGCAACGCGAACTTCACGCCTTTGGATGGCTGAGGGATCTGCGGGCTGCCGACAGCCAGATTGCGCGGCAGAATGCCCGTGCTCTGGCAGAGGACTGGATCAAATACTGTGGCCGCTGGCACCCGATCGGGTGGGAAGCGCCGATCGTCACACGGCGCATTTTGTCGTGGCTGGCGCACTCTCCGTTCATTCTCCAGGACGGCGATCACAGTTTCTACCGGATCTTCATCAAGTCTCTGGCGCGCCAGGTGCAGTATCTCCGGCAGACGATCAATGAGACCGAAGATGGGGTAGAGCGGCTTCATGCAGCGCTCGCCATCGCGTCAGCCTGTATTTCCATGGCGGGGCAAGGCCGGTTTGCGCGTCAAAGCATTCGCCGGCTTGATCAAGAACTGTCCCGTCAGATCCTGCCAGATGGCGGGCATATCTCAAGAAATCCGCGGGCGTTGATTGACATCCTCGCTGACCTGCTGCCCGTGCGTCAGGCCTTTGTGGCGCAGGGGCTTGAAGTCCCGGCGGCCATGGTTCAGTCGGTCGACAGAATGATGCCGCTGATGAAGTTCTTCCGCCATGGCGACGGAGCGCTTGCCCACTTTAACGGCATGGGCTCCACACCCAGCGACCTCGTCGCAACAATTCTGGCTTACGACGATGCCCGCGGGGCACCGCCCACCAATGCGCCGCATTCTGGATATCAGCGCTTGAGCGGAGGATTATCGGTCGTCTTGGTCGACACGGGCCCTGCCCCGGACGTTGCGCTGTCCGGAAACGCGCACGCCGGCTGCCTGTCGTTCGAGTTTTCGACTGGCGCCCATCGTATGGTGGTCAATTGCGGGGTTTCGTCGAGATCGAACCCGGTCTGGCGCAAAGTGAGCCGGTCCACCGCCGCCCATTCGACCGCGTCGATCGACGATACCTCCTCATGCCGGTTTCTTTCGGAAAAGCCGTTCGGACATTTGCTCGGTGCCCCGATCTTGTCCGGGCCGCGCGTGATCGACATTTCGAGGGAAGATGACGCTACGGGTTGCCGGGTGATCGCTTCTCACGACGGCTATGTGTCGGATTTCAATGTTCTGCATCAACGGGATTTGCGGCTGTCGTCGGACGGCACAGTTCTCGACGGCATCGATACGTTCCAGGCTGTCGGCTCTGTCGATCCGGATACGCTCTATACCATCCGTTTCCATCTTCATCCGGCGATCAAGGCATCATTGATCCGGGCCGGATCTGCCTTGTTGCTGGTATGCCGTGATGGTGAAGCGTGGGAATTCGAGGCGCCCGGTATTGAGATTGCCCTGGAGGAAAGCATCTATCTGTCAGATGTTTATGGTCACAGGAAGTCCGAGCAGATTGTCATCTCCGGTCCGTTGGAGGCCGCACCCTCCGTCGGGTGGCAATTCCGGCGGACGGCCACGGCTAAACTGAGCCGGCGCGGAACCAGCGATTTCGATGAGACGGAAGAACTGCCACTCGAAGATCCGCCAGTGGATACAAGCGAAGATGCTGCGGCCGCAGCAGACGATACGCCTTTGGACTGACAATGCACCCCAGGATGATCTGAAACCTTCCGCTTTCTGGCCAGACGTGTTACGGGGCGCCACGCTTTCCCGCCCCGTTCCAGCTGAGAGGCAGTCTTCATGGCCATTGTGTCCAAAGCCGTACCCGTTCCAGAATTCGTCCGTGTCAAACGTGCCCTTTTGTCAGTCTTTGACAAAACCGGCCTTGTCGACTTCGCAAAGGCGTTGGCGGACCGCGGTGTTGAGCTTGTGTCGACAGGCGGATCCTACAAGGCTTTGAAAGACGCCGGACTAACCGTTCTTGATATCTCTGAAGTTACCAATTTCCCGGAAATCATGGATGGCCGCGTAAAAACGCTCCACCCAGGTGTGCATGGTGGTCTCTTGTCGATCCGCGATGACGAAGATCATCAAAAGGCGATGGCCGATCATGGCATCACCGGCATCGATCTTTTTTGCGGCAATCTTTATCCCTTTGAAGAGGTTGTTGCGTCCGGTGCCGACTATGCAACGGGTATTGAAAACATCGATATTGGCGGGCCAGCCATGACGCGTGCAGCGGCCAAGAACCATGCCTATGTCACCGTGGTCACAGACCCGGCCGACTACAATTCTGTCATTGACGCGCTGGATGTGAATGGCGGCAAGGTCCCGTTGGACTTGCGGAAGAAATTGGCGCTAAAGGCGTTTGCGCGCACGGCCGCTTATGATGCCGCCGTTTCAAACTGGATGGCCGATCAGTTGTATGAGGCAACACCTGCCCACAGGGCTGTCGGCGGCGCGCTCTCAGAAGTCATGCGTTACGGCGAGAACCCGCACCAAACTGCTGGCTTCTATAAAACGGGCGAAAAGCGGCCGGGCGTGGCAACCGCAACGCAGTTGCAGGGCAAGACCCTCTCCTACAACAACATCAACGACACCGATGCGGCTTTTGAGCTGGTCAGCGAGTTCGACCCGGCGCGCACGAGCGCAGTTGCGATTATCAAGCATGCCAATCCCTGCGGTGTTGCAGAAGGCGGCAGCCTTAAGGATGCTTACGAAAAAGCGCTCCGCTGTGACCCAGTTTCTGCCTTTGGTGGCATCGTTGCTCTGAACCAAAAACTGGATGCTGCGGCGGCTGAGGAGATCGTCAAGATTTTTACCGAAGTCATTATCGCACCCGATGCCGATGAAGCGGCCCGCGAAATCATTGCCTCGAAGAAAAATCTTCGGCTCCTGGTCACCGGTGGACTTGCCGACGCCCGGGCCAAGGGACTGTTCGTCAAATCCGTGGCTGGTGGTCTGCTGGTCCAATCACGTGACAACGGTGTTGTCGATGATCTCGATCTGAAAGTCGTGACCAAGCGGGCTCCGAGCGATCAGGAAATGCAGGATCTCAAGTTCGCCTTCCGGGTTGCCAAACACGTCAAGTCCAATGCAATCGTCTATGCCAAGGATGGCGCAACAGTTGGCGTTGGAGCCGGTCAGATGAGCCGGGTGGATTCAGCGCGGATTGCCGCCCGCAAGGCCTTGGATGCGACGGAAGCTGCCGGATTGTCCGAGCCACTTACTAAGGGCTGCGTTGTTGCGTCGGACGCGTTTTTCCCGTTCGCCGACGGATTGCTGTCTGCCGCCGAAGCGGGTGCAACTGCAGTCATCCAGCCGGGTGGTTCCATGCGAGATGATGATGTGATCAAGGCAGCCGATGAGGCTGGTCTTGCGATGGTCATGACCGGCATGCGGCACTTCCGGCACTGATTGAGTAAAATTGCATCTTTTACTGATGGTAGAAGACGCATTTCTCAACGAGCTGCAATAATCCCAAGGCCATTGAATACCTTGTTAATCTCCGAAGGCTAATTTGTTCGCAAATGCAGCAGTGCTTCTGTTGCGGCGAATCGATTGGCTAACGGAGAAGATCCGGTGTTTAAAAATGCGAAGGTCACTACAAAACTCGTAGGCGTTAGTGTCGCAACGCTTGCTTTGGCCTTGGTCGGTGGGATCGGGGTGATCGGCTGGCAAGCCTCACAGATGACGCAATCTCTTGCAGTCGCGCAGGCAGATGCCGTTGCTGAGGATCAAGCGGAACTGGTCCAGCGGACCATGGAGAATGGCCTTGTCACCGCTCAATCGCTTGCTGCTGCCCTGACAGGCCTCAAAAGCACAGGAAATCAGGATCGCAATCAATGGATGGCGATTGTTGAAGAAACGCTGCACAAGAACGTCGACTTCTCTGGCACCTGGGGTGCTATTCCGTTCGATGGGCTGGACGGTAAAGACGCTGAGTATGTTAGTGCTGACAAGCACGACGAGAGCGGCATGTGGCGGCCGTACTTCTTCAGGCTCGCCGACGGCAAGCTCGGGTACCGCCCGATGGGTGATCTGGAAATGGATCAGCCCGGCAAAAGCCTCTGGTTCAATGTACCTTTTGAGACGGGCAAGGACTACGTGACCGAGCCATACAGCTGGGAAGCTGACGGAAAGACCGTTACCGGCGTGTCGTTTGGTATTCCGGTGAAAGAAGGCTCCAAAGTCATTGGTGTCGCGGGCGGTGACATCATGCTGACACCGCTGTCAGGGGCTTTGGGTGAACAGAGCCCGCTTGGTACCGGGTCGGTACACCTGATTTCCCAAAACGGATCCTGGATCGCACATCCGGACGGTGCGCTTTTGGGTAAGGAATGGAGCGAAGGACGGTCTGAGACCGATCTGGAGGTCAAAGATGAGTTGCTAGCAGCCATCAAGAACGGCGAAAGCTATGTTTATGAAGGTTACTCCAACACTCTCGGAACGAACGTTTTGCGGATCGTCAAACCAGTTAGCATTGGCCGGACAGACGCTAAAATGGCAGTTGTTGTCAACGTACCGTTTTCGACCCTGAATGCGGCTTCGACCCAGATCATGACCATGATTGCAGTGGTCGGCCTTGTATTGTTGCTTGTCGTGGCAACCTCGATCTACATCGTGGGTACGAATATCGTCCGCCGTCCGCTGGAACGCGCTGTTGGCAGCATTCAGGCGTTGATCGACCGGCGCTATGAAGAGCCGATCCACGACACGGATCGCCAGGATGAAATTGGCGAGATCAGCAAGGCTCTGGAAGTCTTCCGTGACAAGGCGCAGCAGGCGGAGGCCTTGGCGACCGAGCAGGAAGAAACCCAGCGCCAGCAGCTTGCGCGGGCAGAAAAGATCAGCGAGATTTCTCAGGATTTCGACCGGAAGATCACAGAATTGACTGCGACAGTGATGGCGCAGGTCGAGGATCTGAACGGCGCGTCTGTTACCCTGACGGCGGGTGCCGACGACACCAGCGAAAAGAGTACGACTGTTGCCGCGGCTTCCGAAGAGGCGTCTTCGAACGTGGAAACTGTCGCATCTGCTGCTGAGGAGCTCATGGCATCGGTTGGGGAAATCTCCCGTCAGATGACACAATCAACGGAAATTGCGTCTCATGCCGTGGATCAGGCGCAGGCAACCAATTCCAAGATTGAAGGTTTGGCAGAAGCGGCTCATCGCATCAGTGAAGTGCTCAAGCTTATCACAGATATTGCAGAGCAGACCAACCTACTGGCATTGAATGCAACGATTGAAGCCGCACGGGCCGGAGAAGCCGGCAGGGGTTTTGCGGTTGTTGCTGCCGAGGTCAAGGAGTTGGCGACGCAGACGGCGAAGGCAACAGAAGAGATTTCGACACAAATCCAATCCGTTCAGGCAGAAACTGCAGGATCGGTCGATGCCATCAAGGGTATCTCGGAAACGATCGAAAAGATGAACGAAATTTCGTCCAGCATCCAGTACTCAGTGGAACAGCAAGGCATGGCCACTGAAGAAATCGCACGTAATATCCAGGAGGCATCCAACGGCACGCAGGAAGTTGCGCAGAACATCGTCAAGGTCGCGGCATCCGCTGACGACACCGGCAACACGGCCCGTCAGGTCAGTAAGTCGGCCAACGTGTTGCAGAGCGAGGCCGTCCGCTTGAAACAGGAAGTCGAAAACTTCCTTGAAGGGGTTCGTGACGTGGCTTAGGTCTTTCTAAACTGGAATGAATCGAACGCGCCGGGTTTATTGCCCGGCGCGTTTTTCTTTGACCATCATGAGCAGGACGAGGCCGGCTGCAAAGAAAATCAGGATCACAGACATTCCCGCTGGCTGGCTGTCGGCTGCCGCTGTCACAACCGCAACGGCAAGTGGCGCCAGAAAACTGGTCACCTTTCCGGACAAGGCTAGAAGACCAAAATACTGGGTCATCAATTCTTTGGGCGCCAGTTGGATGAGAAGGCTGCGGCATGAGGCCTGCAAAGGTCCTGACACGGCGCCGATGATTGCGCCAAGGGTGATGAAGATTTGCTCCGGCAGGGACGCGAACAATGCACCTTCCGGGGCGGCTGGTGTCTGAATGAAGAAGAACACCGTCGTTTTGTCGACGGAGATCATGCCCAGCCCACAGATCATCAAAACGATCAGCGAGAAGGCGATGACGATCTTGGGCCCGAACCGGTCGTCCACCTTGCCGCTGAGCAAGAGGCCAAGCGTCCCTGTGATCGTCAGAATAATGCCGAAAGTGCCGATCTGGATGGACCCCCAACCTAGCTGGCCGGCCGCATAAATCCCACCAAAGGCAAACAAGGCGACCAATCCGTCCTTGAAGACCATGTTTGCGATCAGAAACATGAAGATATTCCGGTTTTCCCGGGCGTGCCGAAGGCTGTGACGCAGATCTCTGAGGCCTTTGGAAACAGCCGCTCCGATCTTTCCGCCTGACGGGGCATCCGGAACAAAAAGAAACATCGGTAAGGCGAAAATCAGGTACCAGATCGCTGAAAAAGGCCCCGAGGCCCGGTCGCCTTCATAGGTTGCTGCATCAAGACCGAAAAGGGGGGTAAAGCCGAGCAGTGTGCGACCGGTATTAGGATTTGCAGCCAAAAATCCGAGGACAATAACGAGCGTCACCAATCCGCTTGCATATCCGAGAGCCCAGCCAAAACTCGACAGACGGCCGATATGTGTCGATGGGACAAGTTTCGGCATCATGGCATTGTTGAAGACTGTTGCGATCTCGATCGAAAGGGTTCCAATCGCAAAGGCAACAAGGGCAATCATCACCGCGTTTGGATTGCCCGGAGCTGCGTACCAGAATGCCCAGCAGCATATGACAAAGGGGATCGAAAAGCAGAATATCCAAACTTTCCGGCGGCCGGTTGCATCGGCAACAGAGCCGAGGATGGGAGCCAGAAACGCTATTCCCAACCCTGCCGCTGCTGTCGCGTACCCCCAAAGGCTTTGGCCTTCTGTCGGGTTGTCGGCCAAGGCGGAAGCGAAATAGGGTGCAAAGACAAATGTCGTGATGAGCGTGAAAAAGGGTTGCGCGGCCCAATCAAAAAAACCCCAGGCGACGACCGCGCGCCGCCCCGGGTTTTTAAACGCAATATCAGGTGCGGCAGTCATGCGGTGTTTGCTCTCCCGGGATCCTTTAGCACGGAAACGTTAGCCACACTCGGGCCGGAACCATACTCACTTATCAAACCGAAAGACCGGCAGCGAAACTGCCGGCCTTTTATATCAGTCATCACATCATTGACGCGTTGGCGTAACCATCCCGATCACGTGCGGTTACTTATCTCGGCCAGCAGACTTGCTGCGACCGAGAACTTGGATACGCTCAGGCCGCCGTCGAGAATTTCGGTAACTGCTTGTGTCGTCCTATTCACAACGATCTGCTTTTTTTCCAGCCAATGAGCAAATCCATCGGCCTGAATGGCAGAGATCGCGATGGCGCGATGCGCGGATGCGAGCGTTGCGCGTGCACGGTCGAGCGCAAGTCCGTCGTAGTAATCGTGTACTTCGAGGTTGCCCGCCAATTCGCTCATCGCACCGAGGCGGAAATGATGCGCAACATCGAAGTATGCTACCGCGGCCTTGTCGAGATCGGCTTCGGTCTCTTCCGCAACGATTACGATGTCCGGGATTGCGCCTTCCACGGGTAGCCATGCAATGCGGCGGGCCAGGTCTTCAGGCACACCTTTCGAAACGTAGGCTGCGACCCGGCTTTTGAGCTCTGCCGCAGGTTCTTCAGGAAGCAGGCTCTCCAGACGGTCGCGGAGGTCTGAAATGCCAGCGTGGAAACGCTCCACGACGGCTGCCAGTCCTTGTTCAAAGGACACATTCCTCTTGAACCAGACGACCCGTTCCAGAAGCAGTGATTGGACCTCCGAATAGAGTTCCAACTGCAACTCACCGTCGATCTTGGTGTCCAGACGGTCGATCTCTCCATTGAGTTCGGTCAATCCGTAGCTGTTGCGCACGGCAACGAACCCTTGGGCGATTTCCGTCGTTGTCGCGCCTGTCTGATCCATCAGGCGGGTAATAAAGGTCGCACCACCTCTGTTGACCATAGAGTTCGCGAGCATGGTGGAGATGATTTCCCGGCGCAGACGGTGGCCGTTGATTTCGCCCTCGTAGTCGGCCGCCATTTCATCCGGGAAATACCGGAAGAGTTCGCGGGCGAGGTAGTCATCATCGGGGACCGAGCTCTCCAGGATTGCGTCATACAAGGTGATTTTCGCGTAAGCCAGCAGGACGCCGAGTTCGGCGCGGGTCAGCAACTGCCCGGCACTGCGCAACTCATCCAGCTGGACATCATCTGGCAACTGCTCGACGACGCGGTCCAGAAGACCCTCACGCTCCAACTGGCGCATCATGCGGACCTGATAGCCGAAGTCTTCCATCCCCTGCAGATGCGTCATGGAAATCGCGAGCGTCTGCAAGTAGTTGTTCCGCAAGACCAGGTCGGCGACCTCATCGGTCATGTGAGCCAGTAGTTCATTGCGCTGCTCGATGTCGAGTTTACCTGCCTTTACAGCGGCTCCGAGGGCGATCTTGATATTGACCTCCATATCCGAGGAATTCACCCCGGCGGAATTGTCGATCGCATCGGAGTTACAACGGCCGCCCCTCTTGTTAAATTCGATCCGCGCAAGCTGGGTCAGGCCAAGATTGGCGCCTTCGCCGATGACTTTTGCGCCAAGTTGCGGCGCGGTGATCCGTATATGATCGTTCGCCCGGTCGCCGGCGTCGGCATCTGTTTCAGTCGTCGCGCGGATGTAGGTGCCGATGCCGCCAAACCAGAGCAGGTCCACGTTCATTCTCAGGATTGCCATCATGACTTCCTGAGGCGTTGCCGTTGCCTTGTCGAGGTTGATTAGGGCGCGGATCTCTGGTGACAGCGGGATCGACTTTAGCTGCCGTGAGAAGATGCCGCCGCCTTTTGAAATCAGGCTCGTGTCGTAGTCTTTCCAGGACGAGCGGCCCATATCGAACAGGCGTTTCCGCTCGTCCCATGTTTTCGCTGGATCCGGGTCCGGGTCGATGAAAATGTCCCGGTGGTCGAAGGCAGCAACCAGTTTTGTCGCTTTCGAGAGCAGCATCCCGTTGCCGAAAACATCGCCGGACATATCGCCAACACCGGCTGCCGTGAACGGCTCGGTCTGAATGTCCCGGTTCATTTCCCGGAAATGGCGTTTGACCGCCTCCCAGGCACCCCGGGCTGTGATCCCCATCTTCTTGTGGTCATATCCCGCAGAGCCGCCGGACGCGAACGCATCGCCGAGCCAGAAATCCCGGCCCTCCGAAATCGCATTGGCCGTATCGGAGAACGTTGCAGTCCCTTTGTCCGCGGCCACGACAAGATAGGGATCGTCGCCATCAAATCGGGTGACCCGGTCCGGTGGCAGGATCTTGTCTTCATCCAGATTGTCGGTGACATCAAGAAGCGCATTGATGAAGATCTTGTAGCTCTCCGTGCCCTCCTTGAACCAGGCCTCGCGGTCGCTCGCCGGTGGCAATTGCTTTGGAACAAAGCCGCCCTTTGCGCCGACGGGAACGATCACGGCGTTCTTGACCTGCTGCGCCTTTACGAGGCCAAGCACTTCGGTGCGGAAATCCTGGGGTCTATCGGACCAGCGCAATCCGCCACGCGCAACCATGCCGAAGCGCAGGTGAACCCCTTCAACACGCGGGCTGTAAACGAAAATCTCGCGAAACGGACGTGGTTGCGGCAGTTCGTCAATCTTCCGGCTCTCAATCTTGAAGGCGAAGGTTGCCTTGGGCTGGCCGCCCTGATCAAGCTGATAGAAGTTCGTGCGCAGGATCGATTCAATCACATTCTTGAACCGCCGCAAGATGCGGTCGTCATCCAGACTGGAAACATCTTCCAAAGCTGCAGAGAACTGGCCTTCAAGCCGCTCCTCGCCTGCATCACGGTCTTCTTTCGATGTGTTCGGGTTGAAGCGCAGATGGAACAAATCGACCAGAGTTGAGGCGATGGCCGGGTAGTTGTTCAGCGTCGACCACATGTAGTCTTCGGAGAACCGGATACCGGCCTGCCGCAGATATTTTGACAGTGCGCGCAGGATGGCGACATCGCGCCAAGCGAGACTGGCACTCATGACAAGGCGGTTGTACCCGTCATCTTCAGCCCGTCCGGTCCAGACAGCCATATACATGCTTTCCAGCCGGCTCTGCAGAGCATCGCTGAAATTGATGCTGTCCCCAGTGTTCGCCTCAAGGGTCATTTCATGGAGGTATGAGAACGGTGCGTTGGTCGGAGTGATCCGGTACGTCCGTTCATTGATGACCTTGAAACCCATGTTCTCCAGCAGTGGAACACGGGCGGACAGCGGGATTGGCGCACCGCGGTGATAAACTTTGAGCGCCAGCCGATTGTCTTTTGTGCCGACCGGACGGTGGAAGGTAATTGTGGTGCTGCGGGTGTCGCTCAGCGTTTCGAGCTGAACGATGTCGAACAGCGCGGACTGGGCGTTATAGACTTCCTTGTAGCCGCCGTGGAACGCGAGCGCGTAGCGGTCGGCGAGCTGGCGGGCCTGGGCGGGTGCAAACTCAGCGGCAAGTGCACCCCGCACTGCATCCGGCCAGTTTCTGACCATTTCTGCAACGGCGGCTTCAAGTTCTTCTTGTGGTGGAGTTGGCGTTTCTCCCTTGTCGCGGCCCACAATATAATGAACCCGCGCAAGCGGACCTTCCGGATAAGTTACATACCAGGCCGACAAACGCCCCTCATAGACCGAGGCCAGATACGTCCCGACATTCAGCCGGACTTCAGTTGTGTAGCGGTCCCTGGGCACGAACACCAGGATCGACACATAGCGATCAAACTTGTCCGGACGGGACAAAACGCGGATACGCGGCCGCTCGTCTAGTTGGAGAATTGCAGTTGAAAACTCGTAGAGCCGTTCGCGGTCGATCTGGAAAAGCTCATCGCGGGGGAATGCTTCCAGCACATTTCTCAACGCCCGGCCGGAATGGCTTTCCGAATGGTATCCGGCCTGGGCCAAGACGGCGGCGACTTTACGGCGCAGGAACGGAATGGTGCTGACTGGTTCGGTATAGGCGGTTGATGCAAACAGGCCCACAATGCGGAGTTCTCCGATCATGTTGCCGTCGTCGTCGTAAAGCTTTGCTCCGACGTAATCCATGTGAACCCGGCGGTGTACGGTGCTCTTCACATTGGCCTTTGCAATAATCAAAGGTTCCGGTTTTTTCAGGAACTCGCGGATTTCTGGCGTGATTTGAACGAATTCCGAACCGCGGCGCAGCACACGAACTTCCGGATCGGTGAGAAGGCCGAGGCCGGTGCCCTCGTGAGGAGAGAGCTCACCTTCTTCAACGCCGCCCTCGAACTTGTATTCCCGCATGCCAAGGAAGATGAAGTTGTCTTTCTCCATCCATTCCAGGAAATGGATGGCTTCCCATAACTCGTCACTGCTGCCAAGAAGCTGTGTTGTTTTGTAAGTGTCGATTGCCTCGCCGAGCCGTTCCTGCATTGGCTTGAAATCATTTACAACCGCGCGAACGTCGTTCAAGACCGTGTTGAGCCGGGCTTCGAGGGCCTCACGCTGTTCGGCATCGTCTATGCGGGTGACGTGAATGTGGATCAGGCTTTCCTGCCGGTCCTTCCGCTTCGCGGGCTTTTTCCGGCCGATGGCAGAGATCAGTGCGCCCTTCTCGTCCCGCTCAACGATGAAAATCGGATGCAGGACCAGGTGAACTTCCAGCTTGCTGTCCTGCAGCTCGTCCATCACCGAGTCGACAAGGAACGGCATGTTGTCGTTGACGATCTCGATTACGGTAAGGTTTTTGGCTTTGCCGCCCTTCGTTTTGAAACTCGGATCGGACATGCTCACCCGATGAGTGCCCAGATCGTGGGACTGGAAGTCTTGCCAGGCATCCATGGCAAACCCGGTCAGCTCCTCCGCAGAATAGGTCACCAGATCTTCGGCCGCGCCCCGATCATAAAAGGCGTTGACGAATTCAGCGAGATTGGGATCTTTCTTGGAGAGTTTCTTGTGGACCGCGTCGATCAGCTTGAGTTTCTCGACGTCGTGCTTGTCGGGCATTTTTTTCCCCTTGGGCGGTCATTTGGTTTGGCTCAGCCGCGTGCTATCGTTTTATATTCGCGACACAATTGTTTCAGGACGGGAGGCCCGAATTGTCAAGTAAAGTCACTGCCTTGCAAATCGATTCAAATGTAACATTAAGTGAAAAAACGCAGGCCTATTTCGATTTGTGTCAGGAAAAGCTCGGCCTGGTTCCGAATGTGCTCCAGGCTTATGCCTTTGATGACGCCAAGCTGCGCGCTTTCACCGACATGTACAACGACCTCATGCTTGCGGACTGCGGACTGAGCAAGCTTGAGAGAGAAATGATTGCCGTTGCGGTATCCTCCGTCAATCGCTGTTTTTATTGCCTCACAGCTCATGGTGCGGCTGTGCGCGAGTTGTCCGGCGATCCGGTACTCGGCGAACTCATGGTGATGAACTATCGTGTCGCTGATTTGACAGTCCGCCAGCGAGTCATGCTCGATTTTGCTGTTAAGCTGACTGAAAAGCCGGCGGAAATCCTGGAAAGTGACCGGCAGGGCTTACGGAATGCCGGGTTCAGTGACCGTGACATCTGGGATATTGCCTCCGTTGCCGCATTCTTCAATATGACCAACCGGGTTGCCGCGGCCAGCGACATGCGGCCGAATGATGAGTATCACTCAATGGCCCGTTGAGGTCTTGGGCTGTGCCGAACCGGTGACAAATCCCACGATTGGGTGTATGACCCACTCGTTTTTCAATTCTCGAGCTTGAGGAGAGGAGCGGGTCATGACCGCGCGCGTATTTATTGATGGTGAAGCTGGCACGACGGGTTTGCAAATCCGCGAGCGCCTCGCCATGCGCCGCGACATAGAGCTGCTCTCCATTCCGGAAGACAGCCGGAAGGATCCGGCTGCCCGGAAAGACTACTTGAACAAGGCAGATGTCGCGATCCTTTGCCTGCCGGATGCGGCCGCAAAGGAAAGTGTTGCGCTCATTGAGAATGACACGACACGCGTGATTGATGCATCCAGCGCCCATCGGGTCGCCGATGGCTGGGCCTATGGTTTTGCGGAAATGGATGCCGATCAGGCAGACATCATTGCAGCTGCCATGCGGGTCGCCAATCCGGGCTGCTGGCCGCAGGGGCTTATTGCCGCTGTGCGCCCCCTGATTGCGGCTGGTCTCCTCCCGGCCGATTTCCCGGTCACCGTAAACGGGATTTCCGGATATTCTGGTGGTGGCAAGGGCATGATTGCGGATTACGATGCGAAAGCCGCCAGCGCCAATATGTTTGCCCCGTATGCGCTGGGCTTCAACCATAAGCACCTGCCGGAAATGACCGAATATGGTCTTTTGGACAATGCGCCTTTGTTCACCCCAGCTGTCGGCAACTATTACAAGGGGATGCTGACTGTGGTGCCGCTCAATCTTGCGCGCCTGGACAAGGTCCCGACTGGCGAGCAGATCCACGCTGCCTTGGCCGACCACTTCGCAGCTGCCCCTGGCGGTTTTGTGGATGTTGCGCCACTGGATGGTCTGGAGCGCTCAGATGATCTGGATCCGCAGGCGTTGAACGATACCAACCGGTTGCGGCTGCACGTTTTTGCCAACGATGCGCGGGCCCAGGCTGCCATCATTGCCGTTTACGACAATCTCGGCAAAGGCGCGTCGGGCGCAGCCGTCCAGAACCTCAATCTCATGCTTGGTGTTGATCAGACCACAAGTCTTGCGGCTTGAGGTGATCGGGCCGGAACCCGTTTTCAGGAGAGGAAACCATGGAAAAATTCGAGACCCTCACCGGGGTCGCAGCACCGATGCCGATCGTCAATATCGATACGGATATGATTATCCCGAAGCAGTTCTTGAAGACGATCAAGCGGACCGGTCTCGGCACCGCGCTGTTTCATGAAATGCGCACCAATGACGACGGGTCTGAGAACGCCGACTTCGTTTTGAACAAGGCAGCGTACCGTGATGCCAAGATCCTGATCGCCGGCGACAACTTCGGTTGCGGCTCATCCCGCGAACACGCGCCATGGGCGCTGCTGGATTTCGGTATCCGCTGCGTGATTTCCACGTCCTTCGCCGACATCTTTTACAACAACTGTTTCAAGAACGGCATTCTGCCGATCCAGGTCTCTGAAGACGAACTGGAAACGCTGCTGCATGCTGCAGAGCGCGGCGCCAACTTCACCCTGACGATCGATCTGGAAAACCAGGAGATCAAAGGGCTGGAGAGCGGCGATATTGCCTTCAAGATCGACCAATTCCGCAAACATTGCCTGATCAATGGTCTCGACGACATCGGCCTGACCATGGAAAAGGCCGGTCAGATCGACACTTTTGAAGACAAGATGGGTGAGAGCCGCCCCTGGGTCTAAGCGATTTCAGATCTATTGAGCTTCAATTGCCCGGTGCCCTGCGCCGGGCTTTTTGTTGGAGCGAGCAATGCTCTAACTTCGTATCTCCATCTGGCAACCTGTGGATACCTTTGAGAGAATAAGCCGCATGTGGTGCGGAGCGACCGCGATGCAGCCTTCCGTTGGCCGGTAATCCTCCCGGGCGACATGGAAGAAGATGGCACTGCCCTTGCCCTTGACCGGCGGATACATGTTGCAATCCAGGACGACGACGATGTCGTACAACCGGTCATCACGCCACATTTTCTCGTGACTGGCCTGAAACGGCAAATTCACCAGACGATTGTAGCGGGGATGGTCCGGATCATCGCACCAGCCGAGTTCGGGCTGCAAAACTTCAAGTGGAAGAACCGTTTGCGGCCTTTGGCTTCTGTCAGCGCGATAGTAGACATGCAGGAGCTCGAATGTTCCTGTTGGGGTCGCTCCGTCCCCTTCCCGCTTGCGTGTGATGATGCCGGAACGGCCCAACGCACACGGAACCGTGATCGATCCGCATCGTAGAAGACCCTTCGTCCGGTCGCGCGGTAACGCGTGAACCTCGAGGATATCTGCCGATTTTGTGCTCTCCCGCATGGATTGTCCCGCTTGTTTGTTCTGTACCGTGAAAGGTCTTGATAAACCGGAGCTAAAGCCCGCGTGAAGAAGAATTGACGGAACCCTGCTTGTAAGGCGACACTTTCCCGCGCACATAGAGACGGCAACGCGCTTGTGTAGATTGCACAAACCCGCGTGAACACTGAAGATTTTTGGCGAGGACCCGACAAGATGACCGCCCGCACCATTTTGATTGTCGATGATGATACTGAACTGCGCGAAGCGCTTGTCGAACAATTGTCCCTTTACGACGAGTTTGAGACCCTTCAGGCCGACACGGCGACTTCCGGAATTGGCATGGCCAAGGAAGAGCACATCGACCTTCTTTTGATGGACGTCGGCTTGCCGGATATTGATGGCCGAGAAGCAGTGAAGCTGCTGCGCAAAAACGGGTTCAAGGCTCCGATCATCATGCTCACCGGCCACGACGGGGACAGCGACACGATCCTTGGCCTTGAGGCTGGCGCCAACGATTATGTCACCAAGCCTTTCAAGTTTGCAGTGCTGCTCGCCCGTGTTCGCGCCCATTTGCGGCAGCACGAGCAAAGCGAGGATGCGACATTCGCTATTGGCCGCTATTCCTTCCGCCCGGCTGCAAAGGTCATGCAGGAAGACAACGGCTCGAAGGTGCGCCTGACGGAAAAGGAAACTTCTATTTTGAAGTTCTTGTACCGCGCCGGTGAAAAGCCTGTCACGAGGGATGTGCTTTTGCACGAAGTGTGGGGTTACAACTCTGGTGTCACGACCCACACTCTGGAAACGCATATCTACCGGTTGCGGCAGAAGATCGAGCGGGACCCGTCCAATGCCGAGCTTCTGGTGACAGAGGCAGGCGGCTATAAGCTCGTCCCTTGAGCCACAGACTTGTTTGTGAAGCGCATATTCGCTTGGACAGACACGATCAATCAGCGTAAATCTTGGGCATGAGCCTTGCCCAAGACATAGCGATTCTCAAAAAAATACCGATGTTTTCGGACTTTCAGGACGATCAGCTCCGACTGCTCGCCTTCAGTGCCGAGAGTATGGATTACAGCGCCGGTCTGCGTCTCTTCGATCAGGATGAGCGGGCGGATGGCGGACTTGTGATCACCGATGGTATGGTGACGCTGTCAACGCGCGGCGAAGACGGCTTTGAAGAAGTCGACAAGGTCGGTCCGGGGACGCTTTTGGGCGAAAGCGCGCTGCTGGTCGAAACCAAGCGTCCCTGCCGCGCAGAAGCTGCCGAACCGGTCCGGATCATCCGTATCCGCAGGGCTCTTTTCAAACGCATGGTGTCCGAATACCCGGAACTTGCGCAGCGTCTGTTCGATCAGCGGGCCGCCCGGTTCCGTACAACCATGGGCCGTCTGAAGCCCATCGGCGATAAGATGGCTGAACTGGAACAGCTCAATGCAGAGCGCCGTGCAAAAGAAGAGGGCTGAGCCCGCATTTTAACTCCTGCCTTAAACCATCGCCATGACCCGGCTCGGGCCACCAGTGCCGCCGCGGTTTTTCGGGGCGCCGACAATGAGTGTGGCGCCGCTCGGCGGCAACGTATCAAGATTGGCAATGCATTCCAGGCCCCAGCGGCCAGACGGAAGCCAAGCGTAATGGACAGCAAAATCCTGCGAAATCCCATGATCGAGTGACAGGCTGTCAACGGCAAGACCGGCAACGTCGGCTTCTTCCATCAGCATTTGAACGGCTTCCAAGTGAAAGCCGGGAAAATGCATGACACCATTGGCATCTGCGTTGCGGAACATGTCTGAAGACGCATGTGCACTCCAGCCAGAGTTCATCGCAACACACGCGCTTGCCGGAATGTCTCCGTTTGTCGAAATCCACGCCTTGAGATCATCCGGAGTGACTTGCGCATCCGGGTTGTCAGCGGCGCGCTTCTTGATGTCGATGATACAGAGGGGCGTAACCAGTTTGTCGACGGGGATTTCGGCAACGGATTGCCCATCTGCGGAAAAATGCAGCGGTGCGTCGAGATGTGTGCCCGAATGCTCATCGATTGAAAGGCTGTAGAGATTGTACCCGTCTTTGGCGAAATCGAAGATTTTCTCTGCCCTGTATCCAGGCTCGCCCCCAAATGTTGGAAAGTCCTCAGAGAGTTCGTGCGTAAGATCCAGGATTTGCGCTGGTGTCTGCGCCATTGCCGGAAGAGCGCCTGCGACAGAGGTCGCCGCGGCAACGCCGGCACCAGCCGCTGCAGCCCTGAAAACATCGCGCCGGGACAGCATTTTGTCTTTCACCGACTTGATGACGCAAAGATCGCACATGGCTTCGTTCTCCGGTTCCGTGTTGGCTTCCTAATCAGTGTGCGAGGGTCCGAGCTTTTCGGCAAGTGACAAGTCCGATAGGCACCAACTGGCAGCATGCATAGCCATTCGAACACGCGCCTTGTGCTCCCTCATAAATTGCAATACCGTCATATTAAATCTATAGGAGAGTTTGATGGTCAGCCGGGTGACCACGGTGGCCTTCCAAGGCATAGATGCGGTTCCGGTCGACGTGCAGGTGCATGTCGGTCCGGGAATGGTCGCCTTTACCATCGTGGGCTTGCCAGACAAGGCGGTGGCAGAAAGCCGGGAGCGGGTTCGGGCGGCTCTGTCCGCCTCAGGTCTCGCGCTTCCGGCCAAGCGCGTCACGGTCAATCTGGCGCCAGCGGACCTTCCAAAGGAAGGATCCCACTACGATCTCCCGATTGCGCTCGGGGTGATGGCAGCCATAGGCGCAATTCCGGCAGAGTTCTTGGAAAACTACGTCATTCTGGGCGAATTGGCGCTGGATGGGACCCTGGCTCCCGTCGCTGGAGTTCTGCCAGCCGCCATGGGCGCAAACGCACTGGAAAAGGGGCTGATCTGTCCGTTTGAATGCGGCGGAGAAGCCGCCTGGGCGGACGGGGAGATGGATATTCTGGCGCCGCGGTCCTTGATCCAGCTCGCCAATCATTTCAAGGGAACGCAGGTCCTCTCCAGGCCCGCAGCCAAACTCCGGGGCGATCCGCAAGGCATACCGGATCTTGCAGATGTCAAGGGTCAGGAAAGCGCCAAGCGTGCTTTGGAGATCGCGGCGGCCGGTGGACATAACTTGCTGATGGTCGGACCACCGGGATCCGGCAAGTCCATGCTGGCCAGCCGTTTGCCTTCCATTTTGCCGCCACTCACCCCGCGCGAACTTCTTGAAGTCTCCATGATTGCCTCGCTTGCAGGGGAACTTGCGGATGGCAAACTGTCCGACCGCCGCCCGTTTCGCGCGCCGCACCATTCTGCTTCCATGGCAGCTCTTGTGGGCGGCGGTTTACGGGCCAAACCTGGTGAAGTCTCGCTGGCTCACAACGGGGTTCTGTTTCTGGACGAGCTTCCTGAGTTCAATCCCCAGGTGCTCGACAGTCTGCGCCAGCCGCTGGAAACGGGTGAAGCCATTATTGCCCGGGCCAATCACCGGGTGACCTACCCTGCGCGCATTCAGATGGTGGCGGCGATGAACCCCTGCCGGTGCGGACATGCCGGGGAACCGGGGCACCAATGTCGGCGTGGAGAGCGGTGTGTGACCGAATATCAAGCCCGGATATCGGGGCCGTTTCTGGACCGCATTGATCTGAGAATTGAGGTCCCCGCGGTTACGGCAGCCGATCTGATCGGCCCGGCAGAGAGTGAACCATCTTCGGAGGTCGCCAAGCGCGTTCTGGCGGCCCGCAAACTTCAGGAACAGCGTTTTTTTGATCTCGGGGTTGCGGCGCGGACCAACGCGCAAGCCCCGGCCGCGGTGGTTGAAAAAATGGCGCAACCGGATGACAAGGGCCTTGCCTTCTTGCGGGAAGCTGCCGAGACACTGCAGCTATCGGCGCGCGGCTATCACCGGGTACTGAAACTTGCCCGGACCCTCGCCGACCTGGACGGTCTTGAGACTGTGGCCCGCATCCACCTTGCGGAAGCTCTCAGTTATCGCGGCCAGGATCTGTCGCGTCGCGCAGCGTAACCGAACCGGCTCACTTTCCTTGTATTCGTCCGGACGCCGTCCCATGTCATGTCTTGCACTCAAATTCGGAGGATGACGCATGCTGGTGACGACAACGCCGACCATTCAGGGCAAGGATCTCGATTACAAGGGCCTGGTGACCGGCGAGGCAATCCTCGGCGCGAACTTGTTCAAGGACATTTTCGCCGGAATTCGTGACATCGTCGGTGGCCGGTCTGCAGCCTACGAAGAAGAGCTCGCCAAGGCCCGCCAGATCGCAGTTGAAGAGATGTGCCAGCAGGCGCAACGGCTTGGTGGCAACGCGGTGATCGGCGTTGATATCGATTATGAAACTGTGGGCCAGAACGGTTCCATGCTGATGGTGAGTGCAACTGGCACCGCTGTCACAATGCGCTGATGGCGGACCCCGTAGATCAACAGTTTCAGATTGTGTCCGGCTTTCCCGAAGATCAACGGGAGACGGCCGCTGCCTTGTTCTGGCAGGCGTTTTCCGGAAAGCTCGGCAAGATCCTGGCCCCGGATGACAAGGCACTCTCGTTGATTGCCCGTCTCCTTGATCCTGACTTTGCAATCAGTGCGCTGGATGAAGACGGCGGGCTTATCGGAATGGCCGGGTTCAAAACCAAGGAGGGCGGGCTGGTTGCTGGCAGCCTGTCCGACATGACGGCCGTCTTTGGTCTGTTTGGAGGGCTGTGGCGCGGGATTGTGCTGGAACTCCTTGAAAGAGATCCAGAGCCCGGACTTTTATTGATGGACGGGATTTTTGTTAGTGCCGAAGCGCGCGGTCTTGGTGTTGGCACTGCTCTTTTGGATGCAATTTGCGACGCCGCTGTTGCGCGCGGCTGCTCCCGGGTCCGGCTGGATGTGATCGACACCAACCCGCGTGCAAGAACGCTTTATGAGCGGTTCGGGTTTGTGCCGGCGGGCACTGAGGAAACAGGACCGTTCAAATATATTTTCGGTTTTTCGTCTGCGACGCGCATGGAAAAGCCGTTGCAAGCTGCTTGACGCCGCCAGATCCGCACGGGAAGCTCTGAGTTGAAAGACCAACCCGGAGCGTTTCATGACATCCCACGGATATGAAAGCGGGCGGCTCAACCTGCCCTTTGTCGGAATTTGCACATTTGGAAAGTATCCGTACCAGCCGGACTGGGACGCCATTAACGCCGACGTCGCCGTTCTTGGCGCGCCGTTTGATTTCGGAACCCAATGGCGTTCTGGTGCGCGTATGGGGCCAAGGGCGATCCGGGAGGCGTCAACTCTGTTCTCCTTCGGCCATGCCGGGGCCTATGATTTCGAAGATGACATTACCTACCTGCCTGCGGAAACCACGCGGATTGTTGACATTGGTGATGCAGATATCGTTCACACCGACACACTTGAGAGCCACAAACGCATCGAGTTTGGCGTTCGTAAGATACTTGAGGCCGGTGCTTTACCTGTCGTGTTAGGGGGAGATCATTCGATCAACATTCCTTGCATCAATGCCTTCGATGGTGAAGAGCCAATCCATGTGGTGCAGATTGATGCCCACCTTGATTTTGTCGATGAGCGTCACGGGGTACGTTATGGGCACGGCAATCCGATGCGCCGGGCCGCTGAAAAACCTTATGTGACGGGGCTTAGCCAAATCGGTATCCGCAATGTTTCGTCAACGGCCCGGGACGGTTATGAGGCCGCACGCCAGATGGGCTCGGACATTGTGTCGGTCCGTCAGGCACGGAAACTCGGTACAGACGCGCTTCTTGCCAAGATCCCGAAGGGCAAACGCTACTACCTGACGCTCGACATCGACGCTTTCGATCCATCCATCGCGCCGGGCACGGGCACGCCGAGCCACGGTGGGTTTCTGTACTACGAAGTCCTGGAGCTGATCGATGGGCTCACACAGCAGGGAGACATTGTCGGAATGGATCTGGTCGAAGTTGCTCCGGACTATGATCCCGCTGGTGTTACCGGCGTATTGGCGGCTCAAATCCTGATGAACACCATTGGCCGGGTCCTGCACCATCGACCCAAATCATGAGTGAGATCGATGCAGCCTGAAGTGCATCTTTAAGCCATTCAACTACACACGCGTGCACCAACTTTGTGAAACTTGCTTAGCGTCATTGTTGGACACAGTGCTGTTTGGTGAAACCATTCGGATTTCCTTGATTATCCGACGGAGAGGTGCTTCAAAAACGTAGAAGAGCATTGATGATACGGAGAAATCATCCATGAGTGATATGGCAGCTCAAGGACAGCAGAGCGCCAGAAGTATGGTCATTGGCTTGATCGTACCGGACATCACCAATCCGTTCTTTGCTCAATTGGCGAAAAGCATCGAGATGGAGGTTGCGTCACGGGGTGGCATGGTGATGCTTGCCAATTCCCACGATGATCCAGGTATTGAGCTCAAACAGGTTCGGGCTATGCACGATTGGCCGGTCACGGGGGTCATCGTGGTGGCTGGTTCAGATGCCAGTCGGTCCTATTCCGCGGAGCTGCCGATCATTTCTCTAGATCGCCGTTACGGCACATATCCCTTGGTAGCGACCGATCAGCGGGATGGCGCGCGCAAGGTCGTCGATCACCTGCATGGTCTTGGTCACCGGATCATTGCCTATATAGCCGGGCCGGAGAATCTGGAGGTCGCCCGCGAGCGACGCGACGGGTTCATTGAGCGGGTCAATGAGCTGTCCACGCCGGATGATGAGATTGACCTGACCGTTCACACAGGTGAATTTGATTTTGCATCCGGCGAGGCTGTTGCTCGAAACATTCTTTTGCAGCTGCGCAGGGGCTTTCGTATCACCGCCATAGCAACGGCAAGCGACCAGCAGGCAATCGGCGTTTTGCGGTGCGCGCGTGACCTTGGTGTACACGTTCCGCAGGATGTCTCCGTGATTGGCTTCGACGATATCACCTTGGCATCTCTCGTTGTCCCACGTCTCACGACCCTACGTCAGCCGATCGAGGATATTGCTTCGGTTGCTGTTGATCGCATCGTCGCCAAGATAGACGCCCCCTCGGATCATGCGGTCCGGGGCTCGCTGATTGTCCGCGAATCCACCGCGCCGGCCAGCCGCTGGGATTAAAACCGCCTCACTGGGCGTGCTGTTGAGATGACCTCACAAGAATGTGGATTGAACGTCAGCGGTAGGCCAAACATCTCCTATCGAACGAGACATTTGGGAGATACAGCATGATGAACCGGCGTATTGTACTTGGCCTCGCAGCAGCCAGTGTTGCAGCGATCGCGTTTCCTTCCGCCCCGGCTTTTGCAAAAGATCCGTTGGCTCTTACCGGTTATGATCCGGTGTCCTATTTTTCCGGCCGTGCCCCAGCAAAGGGAACTTCACAATTCACTGCAAAACATCGCGGCAAGATGTATCAGTTTTCGAGCGCTCAAAACCGGGATGCATTTGCAGCCAATCCCAGCCGTTTCGCCCCGCAATATGATGGTTATTGCGCTTATGGTGTTGCCCGCGGCTATAAGGTGGGCGTCGACCCGCTGGCCTATAGGGTCGTCGATGGAAAGCTTTACGTGAACTACTCGCGCTCTGTGCAGCGAACCTGGAGCCGCGATGTTCCCGGATTTATTTCCAAGGCCAATCAGAACTGGCCGAGCCTGAATTGAAAAGTCTTTGTCACGTCGGACTGATCGCGGAGAGTTGCCAAAGGAGACTGCAGCGGTACCTATGATTTGGCGACAAATTCGGTGCAGTTGACGAGGGGCTTTTGATGAAAATACGCGGAGCGTCTTTGGCGGTTTTGTTTGTGCTGGGATTGAACGGCGCAGCTTTCGCGGTGCCCTCCGACACTGAGGACCTGCCACCCAAGCCGACACAGACATCGACCGAATGTCCGGACGGGAAAGCCTGGGACAAAGAGAGCAACCGCTGCATTGATATCAAATCGGATCTCTTTGACGACAATGATAGGTTCCTAGCCGCGCGTGAACTCGCCTATGCAGGACGCCTAACAGCGTCTGCGCAGGCGTTGGATGCAATTCGGGAGCAAGACCGCCCCCATGTTCTCACCTATCGGGGATTTCTTGCACGGAAGGCCGGGGATTGGCCACAAGCTGAGAAGTATTATCTTGCAGCGCTCGCAGCGGATCCGGATAGCCTGATGACGCGGTCTTACATGGGGATGGGGTTGTTTGAGCGCGGCGACAAAGCCGGAGCGGTCGACCAACTCCGCGAGATCCGGGCACGTGGGGGCCGGGGCGGATGGCCAGAAAGGGCATTGCTCATGGCGATGCGGGCTGGCGGTAAAACCAGCTACTGAGGTTTCGCGAGTTTTCTCAATTGCCGAGGAGGTCTTAAGGCTTCAGCCAAGGCGGTGCCTTGCCGATTTTCTCAATCAGAAAATCAATGAAAACGCGCACTTTTGCGGTCAGGACATTTGATTTCGGGTAAATCAGCCAGAGCATGGAGGGATCATCAACGATGTGGTTCGGCAGCACCCGAATGAGTGTTCCTGTTTTCAGCTCCTGATGCACACTCCAGAGAGAATTGGCCGAAATACCGGCTCCGGCCAGAGTGGCGAGCTTCTGCGAGAGACCATTGTCCATCGTTAAACGGGCATTGGGACCCCGGGTATCGAACACGCCTCCAGGACCTGTTGGGCTCATCAGAGGTTTCACTGTGCGGGCGGCAAAACCGATCAGTTGGTGTTGCTGAAGCTCGTCAGGCACCGTGGGCACACCATGAGCTGCAAGATATCCGGGTGAAGCGCACAGAATACGCGTGTCATCCGCAAGCTTCCGGCCCTTCAGGCTGGTGTCTTCCATCGCCGAGTTTCGGAGTGCAAGATCGAAACTCCCGTCAATCAAATCATATTTGACGTCCGATAATCGCAGATCGAGACGGATGCCGGGATGCCTTTCCATGAACTCTGGCAACAGCGGAACGATGTAAAGTTGGGCAAAGGTGCTTGGTGCGGTGAAACGCAATGTTCCGGTTGCCTCCGGTTTGCCATGCCCGAGTGCCGCGCGTGCCGCGTCCTCTTGCGCTAAAATTTCCCGGGCATAGGGAAGAAACTCCGCACCTTCTTGCGATAGCGAGACTTTGCGCGTGGAGCGGTGCAGGAGATCCGAACCGAGAGAGCGTTCCAGTTTGGCAAGCCGCGCACTTGCGATGGACGGGGCAAGACCCAACGCCTTGCCGGCTGCACTGATGTTGCTTTTTTCGGCGGCCAAAACGAACAGGCGCAGGCATTCGGTGTCCATTCAATTATCCCGATATTCAGAATAGTGAAGTCTCAAATATGCTGTTTATGGAGAGAATAAAAGAAATATCTTTAATATGAACAAGCACTCCATGGGTGAGGATGCACATCATGCTGAAACGCACCGCACACGGCGGTTTTCAGTCATTGAATACCGCTTACAATGCCACTTTCCGGCAGAACAGGATGAGCATCGGTCTCGTCGTTCCGATTGAAAACTATGACAATAGCGCCGTGCCGACGATGCAGGATCATTTGGATCGGGTAGAGTTGGCGGAAAAACTGGGTTTTGCTGCTGTTTGGTTGCGCGATGTACCGTTCGATGTCCCGTCTTTCGGAGATGCCGGCCAGACCTTTGACCCGTTTGTCTATCTGGGAACCCTGGCGGCCGTCACTGACCGCATCGCGCTGGGCGTTTCGAGCATTATCCTGCCGCTTCGCCATCCGGCACATGTTGCAAAGGCGGCGGCGACAGTGGATGTGCTCTCTGGCGGCCGTTTGCTGCTCGGGATTGCGTCCGGAGACAGGCCGGCGGAATTTCCGGCGTTGAATGTTTCATTTGAAACCCGCGGCAACGCGTTTCGTGAAAGCTATGACTACATTCGCCGCATGGCTGACCCTACTCCGGCTTTCAACAGCCCGCTTGGCGCACCATCCGGAGGGATGAACATGCTGCCAAAACCAGTTGCAGATCGGTTGCCGATACTGATTACAGGTGGCAGCCAACAGGAGCCGGACTGGATTGCCCATAATGCAGATGGGTGGATGACCTATCCCCGAAACGTTTCGCACCAAGCCGAGGTGATCGAGGACTACCGGCGGCGCGTTGCTGCCGCGGGTTTGGCGGACAAACCAGTCATGCAACCGCTCTATGTCGACTTGCTTGAAGACAAGGATGCTCCGCCACAGCCGATCCATCTCGGCTTCCGGTCTGGGGTTCGGGCTCTGAACCGCTATCTGGGGTCCCTTGAAGAAATCGGTGTGAACCATGTGGCCCTGAATCTCCGTTTCAATCAAGCAAACACTGAAAACACCTTGGCCCGGCTCGCCGATGAGCTGCTGCCCAACTTTCACGCGTGAGGTTACAGATGCAAAAGACAATTCTTCTCACCGGGGCAACCGATGGTATCGGGCTGGAAACAGCGAAACGGCTTGCCGCGGACGGCCACACGCTATTGATCCACGGACGAAACCCGGACAAGCTGGAAAGGGTGAAGGCTGATCTGGAGGCTCTTCCGGGCGCCGGTGAGGTTGAGGCGTGTGTGGCTGATTTTTCAGATCTGGCCGATGTGAACAGTCTGGCCGACACCATTCGCAGCCACCACAATCATCTGGACGTTCTGATCAATAACGCCGGGATCCTCCGCACCCAGGATCCTTTGAACAAAGACGGCATGGATGTCCGCTTTGTGGTCAATACGATCGCGCCGTATCTCCTCACGAGGAAGCTGTTGCCGCTGATGGGGAATGCGGGCCGGGTGGTCAACTTGTCTTCGGCTGCTCAGGCGCCAGTCAACCTGAAGGCCTTGGCCGGTCAACAAGGGGCCTCTGACATGGAGGCTTATGCGCAGAGTAAGCTTGCCATCACCATGTGGACACGGGAATTGGCACGCGAGTTGGGCTCCGACGGGCCAGTCATCGTGGCTGTCAATCCGGCCTCCCTTCTTGGCACCAAGATGGTGAAAGAGGGGTTCGGTGTGTCCGGTAGTGACATCGGTGTCGGCGTCGACATTTTGATGCGGGCCTCCTTGTCTGAGGAGTTCGCCGGCCGGTCTGGAGCTTATTTTGATAATGATTCCGGTCGCTTCGCGGATCCGCATCCGTCAGGAATGGATCCGAAGGCTTGCGCTGAGGTCGTTGCAACGATCCGCGATGTCCTTGCGCACACCGGCCTGCCTGCAAATTAAAGCGCAGGCCGGTCAAGTCTGCCGATCGATTTCTTAAGGTGCTGCCGGACTATCCGCGGCCCCGGTATGGCTGTACCCCTTGCTCGGGGATCCAGACCTCCTCCGGGGCTGGGCCGGTCTGGTAAAAAACATCAATTGGAATCCCGCCGCGCGGATACCAGTATCCGCCGACCCGCAACCACTCAGGATCGAGCAAATCAACGAGGCGCTTGCCGATTGAGACCGTGCAGTCTTCATGGAACGCGCCGTGATTGCGGAAAGACCCCAGGAAAAGTTTCAGGGACTTGCTTTCGACCAGGAAGTCCTTGGGCACGTAGTCGATGACGAGATGCGCAAAATCCGGCGCGCTGGTCAGAGGGCATAGCGAGGTAAACTCTGGTGCCACAAAGCGCACCATGTATTTTGTGCCGGCTTGCGGGTTTGGAACCTTTTCCAGAACAGCGTTTTCCGGGCTGTCGGGCGGCTCTGTCGATGCGCCGAGCTGGGTGAGGTTTTCGTATATGGATTTGTCGCTCATCTCAAACGCCTCTCAAGTTGCCCCAGATCAGGGTATGTAGCTGCGGTAGGACCGTTGGTGTATACCACCGGTCACCGGCCACTTTGTCCACCAGCCAGCGCATCCGTTCCATTATACCGGGCATGTCGATCGGAGCATCGGCTGCCGCCGGTGACGGTGGCGTGTGATTGCCAGGCTGCAGATAAAGCGGCAACTCCGGGTAGCGCGCAGCAAGATCCTTGGCATAGTCGTAGTCCGCGTCATCGAAGATCACGGTTTTCAAGACTGTCTGGGTCTCGGATCCGGCCGCCTCGACACATTCCGCGAGTTTTTGCCAATCCGTGTCCATGCCGCTAGACGGCGGCTTGGGGCTCAAGGTCAGGACATCGAGTGCCGCAAACCAGTCCTTGGCGATGCTCCCCTGCGTCTCCAGGGCAAAACGATAGCCTTCCCGTTTGCCGAGTTCTATTAAAGATCCAAGTGGCTGGATCGCCGGATTGCCCCCTGACAGCGAAACCATCAAAGGCTTGCCACCGCTTAGGATTTCGATCTGCATCAGGATCGCCTGCGGCGTCATCGGGTGCCAGTCGTCCCGGTAGGCGCTGTCGACGGCGTGCAGTGTATCGCACCAGCTGCAGCGATAGTCGCAACCGCCGGTGCGCACAAAGACGGTTGGCTGACCAATCAGGGCACCTTCACCCTGGATCGTTGGACCGAAAATCTCGTTGACCCGGATTTGTCCGATGCTCATTGGCGGGCCTCCGCGGGGATATAGGTTAGCGGCCGGTACTCGGCGCATGTTTTGGGCGTTTCCTTCACCCGGACAGCCGTCGTCTCTGGCCATTTTTGAGCGCACCAGTCGAAAAGATGCTTGGCGAGCCGCTCCGCAGTGACACAGTCATCGCCGAGCACGTCATTGAGATGCCGGTGATCGAGCGTGTCGTCGATATAGGTCTTCAGGGATTTCAGCTCATTGTAGTCCCGGACAAAACCGATTTGATTGAGCTCAGAAGACGCCAGTTCAACTTCGACCACGTAGTTGTGGCCGTGAAACCGGGCGCAGGGATGATCGTCCGGAAGGCCGATCAGCTGGTGCGACGCGGAGAAATGAAATTCCTTGGTGATCCTATACATTGCAGGCACCTTTCCAGAAGTCGGGGTCGGAATAGGTTGTAGGATCGTCCACGCCAGCCAGATGGAAGGCTTCCCGCCGTTCAACACAGGTGCCACAGCGTCCGCAGTGAATGTCACCGCCTTTGTAGCAAGACCAGGATTTGGTGTGATCTACGCCGAACCGAGCGCCTTCAGCTGCAATATCTGCTTTGCTGACATGCACATACGGCGTGTAAAGCTTGATCTCGCCCATGCCTTCCAAAGCATTGCGCTGCATTTCCTCAAAGCTCTCGGTGAAGGCGGGCCGGCAATCCGGATAGATGAAATGATCGCCGCCATGAACGGCTGTTGCGACCGCCTCGGCGCCGCGAGCAGAGGCAATTCCATAGGCAATGGTTAGCATGATCGCGTTGCGGTTGGGCACCACAGTGATCTTCATGGTGTCTTTGGCATAGTGGCCGTCGGGCACATCAATGTTATCGGTCAGCGCCGAGCCGGTTAGCTGGCGGCCGATGTTCGTGATGTCGATCAGGATGTGCTCGGTGTTGAGCGCATCGGCACAGGCTTTGGCATAGTCCAGCTCCTTTTTGTGGCGCTGGCCATAGTCGAAGGAGATCAGGCCGATCAGCTCGTTTTCTTGCGCGATCTTGTGCGCAAGGGTGACGGAATCCATTCCGCCGGAACAGATGACAAGTGTTTTCAACGTATTGGTCCCTTGTTTTCGCTGTGGACGTTCGTTGAAACGCCCGTCACCGGGTAGGCTGCGACCGGTGGCCTGCCTTTGAAGCAAGCGGCGCGCCTTATAACAGGCTTGAGCGAAAAGGGAAGAGATTTTGATTCCGGCACCGGTTGAGATGCCGACAAAGCTGGACCGGATACTCTTGGTTCATTCTGGTTAGAAGGCCCCAATCAGTGATCCGGTCCTACATTTCGGACGACCGCGAAGAGAGTTTTCAAGCCTAGATCGCGATTTGGGTTGCGCTTGTTATTTCACGAACCTTGGTCTTGATTGTCTCCCCTCCAAGGCTTTCAACACTCAAAGTCGATAGAAGCGCCTCGTTTTGGGTGATATCCGCGTCCGCATATGCGTCAAAGCCAAGGTCTGTCCGGGTTTCCAGCTCGTGAACAGAAATCTGGAACAAACGGAATGGATCGAAGTCGAGCGTTTCCAGATCACTCAGCAGGTCGTTCTGGGAAAGCACGAAGCAGGCGGCTGTCGGGTTGCCATCGGCACCACGATAGGCGACCAGTTTCCAATAATCCCGTGGGATCCGGGCGCCACGATACTCAATGTCCTCGTCCGAAAAGACCGGTCCTGAAATCACAGACACGCGAATGTCCAGATCGGCAGCCTGTTCCAGGATTATGTTTTCAAGCCGCCCCCAAAGCCCGCCAAGGCTGGAGCGATTGTAGCGCTCATGTTGAGGGGCAATGTTTGTGTAGTAATAAGAATCCTTGTTGGCCTGGCGTGCTTCGGGCACTGGGCCCCAGGCCAAATCCGCCCTTCGCGCAATGTGACCGCGATCCAGCTTGTTGTCTTCATAGAGACTGTTGTTCCACTGCAGACCGCTCTCGATTCTTGGATCTTCCTTGAAGCTGTGGCTGCCCAAGGTCACTTTTCGCGCGCCGTCGACGTTCCACGCCACAAAGCGGGCCATGCGCCGTTTTGCGCTCAGGCATACGGAGAAGTGGGTATAGGGAATTGTCTGCTTGCGGCCAAAATTCACCGCGTCCCGTTTGATGGCGGTCGACATGCCGGGCATTGGTGCGTGGAAGCCGAGGAAGTCGGCATCGTATCCAGAGCGGGCTCCAAAGGCTTCCGGCGCATCACCTGGAACGAGAATTGTTTCCGGGGGTTTCAGTGAAAACCGGAGCTTGTTCATGATGGAGGCAGGGTAACAGGCAAGCGCATGTTCGTCCGGGTTGTCGCCGGTCTCCCCCGCAAAGTGGAGCCCTGCGAAGATGTCAGTCGCTTTTTGTTTGTCGGTGATCATCCATGCACTGCCGGAGTCGCCGCCCATGCTGATCTCGTTGTTCGGAGCGGGTTTTTTGGGATCCGGTGCAATTTCAAAACAACCGATTGCCTTTTCGCCAACAAGACTGCCATAATTTATCTTCGCGATGACGTCGGTCCGCCTGACTATGCCGTGGGTCGTATTGGTCGTGCGTCCCGTCTTGACGACTTTGTCGTCGAGCTCAACTGCCGCCATTCTCTGCGGTGCAACGCCAAGGTTATGGATCTCTGGATCAAATTCGCGGTCCCGCAGGCGCGAGATGGCGCAATCGCCCGCGATCCCAAGATGGCTCCTTTCCAAGTCACCGCAGTAGTTGTCCGCGATGTTGTTGTCGTCATGGGGCCCAGGCTGAACGATCGGGTCACCGATCTCACCCGTTGGTCCGTGAAGAACGTGCCAGTTGGAGAGAATACACGGAGCCCCGGTTTCGTCGTCGAATACGATCATGCCCAGTGTGCCCGCGGTGCCATCAACGTGTGAAACGCTTGCCCCCGGGACAACTGGATCGAGTCTTGTTTTCAAGACGGACTGGGTCTCCGGACTGATAACTTGATAGGACGGCTTGAACCCGCGTTCCACGACATCGGTCGGTATTGTAATGCCTTCAAAAGCGATTGCTTTTGGCAGTTCCTTTGTGCCCAGGGCTTCCAGCCCCGACACTTCTGTTTTCTGACCAACTGTGAACACAACACTGACTTCGCCGGTGTTGTTCTTCCGGCCTATTCCGATGGATGTGACGTTCGGATCGTCAAGGTAGTCGCTGCCGCGCGTTCTTATGAATTTGCGCAGTATTTGCTGGGTGGATTCTGTATCGGATTTACCTGTAGTCTTGCGTTTTTTGGCCATGGTTCACTCCAAAAAAACATAGGAACTCGCCCGGCATTTAAACGTGATATCGAATTTTCATCAACTTAAGATATAAGAAATTTGAAAACGTCACCAAATACAATCATTGATTGAATTAGAGGGTGTGTCAGGCCCAAATCGCCATGCGCAGACCTTTGCCGTCGCGCTGATAGTTTTCAGGAAACGGTTCGGCCTGCCGGTTGAAAATCCGCTCTGCAATCAAACTGTTGGCCGCCGCATCTAGGAGATCGTCGCGGCCACACCCCCTTGGAGGCTTTTGATCCAGGAAGGGTTTTGGCAAACCTTTGGAAACAAGCAGATCGCGGCGCAGATCAAGGCCGGATGGGTTCGCGCGGCTTTTCACCTTTTTGGGCATGCTCATTTCCGCCTCCCCGTTCAGGCGCCAAAAGGCGAGTTCCGGATGCACCTCGTAGATCCGGCTTTCCAACTCGGGCGTCATCAGGTCGTCGATTTCACGGATCTTGGGGAACAGATAAAAGCATTGTTTTGAGACCTTGCGGGGTGGACTTGAGGTTTTAAGCGACGTTTCACACGAAGCCCTGTAATCCTCCTCGTAGACCGCAGCACGCGACGGCACAGAGAACACGGAAGACTGACGCATTCCAAGGTGCTTTCTAGCAGCTTTTTCAGCCCCCCTGCCATCCGGTCCAAGGAGGTTTGGAAGCCCGATCGGCATGTCGACCGCAATGATCTTCAACTCGGGCCGATAGGAAAGAAGATCCGCAAAGTGTTCAAAAAGCTGAAGTTTGAGATCTTTGGGATCGCTCAGGTTTCGTAGAACTGCGATCCAGCCGGCCCGGCAGCCGTCAACACCGGCGACCCAGGTCCCGGTGCTCTCAGGCACGGGCTTTGGCTTCCATAACACGCCGGGAAGTGACCAGCGCCATCGCCCGGACTACGGACTGCTGTTCATCGGCAAAGAGGAGCTCATCCGCTCCTTTTTTGACGCTGCGCGCGACAAGTTCAAAAACAGAGGCGGAAGCGCGCTTTACGGCCTCTTCATCGTCCAATCCAGCGAGCCGGTTGATCAAAAGCAGACCGGCTATCAGATCACCCGTACCATGCGGCGGGTTGGCAATGGCTGCATGTTCCGCGGCAACGGCGCCCCTTGGGCCGGCGAGCAGATTTGAGATCGCGTTGCGGCGCAAGGCCGGTGCCGACGTCACCAGGACGCGCTCGGTGCCCAAATCCCGGGCCGCCGATAGAGCCTCCAGCTCGCTGGAGATTTCTCTGCCGGTTAACCAGCCAAGTTCAAAACTGTTTGGGGTGACGATATCGGCCAGAGGAACCAGATGGTCCCGAATGGCTTCAGCAGTTGCTTCAGGAACGTAAAGCCCGCCTCCCGAAGCAGATGTGTGATCGCCCATGACCGGATCGCACAGATAAGGCGCTTCTGGGTTGGCGGTTTTGACTGCCTTGATCAGATCCGCAATTACCGGAGCCTGGTCCGGGCTGCCGAGATAACCGGTGATGATACCCCCGATCTCGCTGAGCTTCGCCGATCCCGCCAGGTCTGAAGAGATTGCAGAAAATTCAGCGGTTGGCGGCACGATTCGCGTTCCCTTGCCGTGCCCCGGGTGCCAAGGCAGCAAGATGGTCGGAAGAAACCAGACATCATGACCGTTCCGCTCCAGTGCAAACGTCAGACCGCGGCCGGATATGCCGCCGCGTACCACTTGAGATGTGATGACAAGGATCGGTTTTGTCACTGGTTCAGATCCAGCAGGCGGCTGCGTCATAGGCGGCTTTCAAGAGAGGGTTCGCCGGATTGGCGATCAGGCGGCATCGGTGCTGGTTGTTTTGCCGTCACCATAGCGCTTTTCGATGTATTCCAGCACCATTTGCTTGAACTCGTCCGCGATGCCCTCGCCACGCAGTGTGGTTGCCTTTTCGCCGTCAATGAAAACGGGTGCTGAGGGTGTTTCGCCGGTTCCGGGGAGCGAAATGCCGATATCGGCGTGCTTGGATTCACCCGGTCCATTCACGATGCAGCCCATCACGGCAACGTTCAGGCTTTCAACGCCTGGATACTGTTCGCGCCACTTCGGCATTGAGACCCGAATGTGGTCCTGAATGTCCTGCGCCAGTTCCTGGAAGACCGTGGAGGTCGTGCGGCCGCAACCTGGACAAGCTGCCACCACCGGCACAAATGCGCGGAACCCCATGACTTGCAGGAGTTCCTGGGCGACCTGGACTTCACGGGTCCGGTCACCGCCCGGCTCTGGTGTCAGGGACACGCGGATCGTGTCGCCGATGCCTTGTTGCAGCAAAATTCCCATCGATGCTGCGGAGGACACAATGCCCTTGGTGCCCATGCCCGCCTCCGTCAGGCCGAGATGCAAGGCGTAGTCACACCGGCGGGCAAGGTCGGCATATACAGCGATCAGGTCTTGCACCTGGCTAACCTTGGCCGACAACAGGATCTTGTCGCGGCCCATGCCAAGGTTTTCTGCGCGTTCTGCCGACAAGAGTGCGGACTGGATAATTGCTTCACGCATGACTGCGTTTGCCGAGACAGGGGAAGCGCTCTCTGCGTTCTCGTCCATCAGCTTTGTCAGAAGCTCTTGATCCAGAGAGCCCCAGTTGACGCCGATCCGCACCGGTTTGTCGTGCTTTTGCGCGATATCGATGATCTGGGAAAACTGCGTGTCGCGCTTGGCCTTGAAGCCGACATTGCCCGGGTTGATGCGGTATTTGTCGAGAGCTGCGGCGCAGTCTGGATAGTCGGTGAGGAGCTTGTGGCCGATATAGTGAAAGTCGCCCACCAGAGGAACGTCCACGCCAATCCGGTCCAAACGTTCCTTGATATGCGGGACCTGGGCGGCTGCTTCTGCACGATCGACAGTGATCCGAACGACTTCCGAGCCTGCCCGTGCGAGCGCCGACACCTGCGCGACCGTAGAATCCGCGTCTGCAGTATCCGTGTTGGTCATGGACTGAACCACGATCGGCGCGCCGCCGCCGACCATCACTGAGCCAACCTTTACCCCAACGGACTTTCGACGGGGTAGGGGAGTTGCGAAATCATCAATCATGGCAAGGCCAACCGGTTGTCGTTCATGCGTCCCATATGTGGGAGTGTGCCTGGGTTTTCCAGCGCATCAATAGGGTGTCTGCAAAAAAAGGGCAATGGCAGCGCGCTCGGTGGGGGTGGAACTTGCGCTTGTTGTCATTGCGCGCGTGCCGTTTGCCCCATATGACAAGCGAGATTTTAGCGGGGCATTGGTCCCAACAAAAGTAACGTGGCGGGTTCGACAATGCTCAAACGGTTGCTGAGTGATGCGGCATCACTGGTCTTCGGACATCTGGAAACAGTCTTCAAGGTCTGCGGAGCCTGGTTTTTGATCCAGTTTTTGATTTCTATTCTTATCCTGACTGCGACCGCCGGTGTTCCTGCCGATGCCGAAACATTGCCACCAGCTGCAGGCTTGTTGTTGATGACGAGCACTCTCGTCGCGCTGATCTCGTCGGCATCCATATCCGTTGCGTGGCACCGGTTTGGCCTTCTTGGTGAACGGGTCGGCAATATCTATCTGCGCTTCGGTAAAGTCGAAGTCCAGTTCATCTGGCGGATGCTTCTGATCGGTCTGTTTGGGTTCGCCGTTTCCCTGCCCCTCGTTTTTGTTGCATTCATGCCGTCGGAATCGGCATCTGGCCTTGCAATCATTGCACTTGTTTTGGGCTTTGCCCTCGTCATCATGCCGTTTCTGATGCGGCTTAATCTGATGTTGCCAGCGACCGCGATCGAGCGGCCAATCGGATTTGGCGAAGCCTTGCGGATCGGCAAAGGGCTTGGTTGGCGGATGTTGGTGGCCATCGTGGTTCTGTCCCTGCCCTTTGTTCTCGTAACGATGGGGCTTCAGTGGGCACTTACGGTTGTCTCGATCGGCCTGCCTGCCTTGTTCATCCAGATCAAGGTGATGATCTTGAATGTGTTGTTGCAGATCATCGTGACCGTGCTTGGGATTTCGGTGATCACCGCGGGGTATCGCATGGCCATGGAAAGACAGACGCAAGCGGCGCAAAGCTAGCGGATCGTCCGAAAAGACCTATCTTGGGTGAGAACCGGCATTTAAGGGGAACCCATGTTTATCACCGTTTTGGAACGGTCGCTGTCACTGGCGCAGCACAATATTGGAACTCTGTTCAAGACCGGCTGGGCCTACATTCTGGTGCTTGTCGCGCTCAACTTCACGATCGGGTCTTCTTTGATGCCGAGCGGTGGGTTCAGCACCATTTCCTATATGACCGAACCGGTTGAGACGGTGGACGAGGGAGCACTGAGAGCACTTGCGGCCCTTGCGAACCTTTTGGTCGGGTTCTCGATTGCCATTGCTTATGTTCGCAAGATCCTGATTGATGCGCGCGACTTCCCTCTGTTTGTGGGACCCAGAACGTTCAAGGTGATCATCAACATGATTGTTTTGAACCTGATCGGGTTCTTGTCTTTGATCCCGCTCGGGATTGCCGCCAGCATCCTCGCTGCGATTACAGGTGGATTGGGCGCAATCGCGTTTCTAGCGGCGCCCTTCATCGCGCTGATGGTGACCCAGAAGTTCTCTCTCGTTCTGCCGGCTGCTGCCGTTGATGATCCCCTTACTTTTAAGGAAAGCTGGCGCGCCACCAACGGGCTTGGTTGGCCGATGGCGTTTGCGGCGCTGGTGATGAGCTTGCTTGCTGCCGTTCTCGTCGCCGGCGTCGGCCTGGTTCTGAGCCTCATGGAAAACTTTCTTGCCGCCAATGTGTTCTGGCAACAGATCCGGTCGGCCGCTTTTCCGATGGCGACGATGCTGATCACGGTGTGGGTCTTCGCCAATCTCCACGCAACGTTTTACGGCATGGTCCGTGAACGGTTTGCTGCCCGCATTGGCTTGCGGGCCGAAGACCTGAAGCAGGTTGAAGAAACCCGCAGTGCCGCCGACGAAAAAACGCGATCAAAGGCGCGCAAGGCCCTGGCCGGGGCGCAAAAAATGCGCCGCCGTTGAACGTGATTGACCGAAGTCAGCGGTTTCAGGCGCGAATTTCGATTCTCATGTTGCAGTGCGGCGATAACTGGTCAAAAGTCCCGCCAGACGTTTCATTCATTTCGGGAGGATTTTCTGATGCTCGCCAATAAGACAGCAGTTGTTACAGGGTCAACGTCCGGGATTGGCCTCGGATGTGCCCGCGCCTTCGCTGAAAAAGGCGCCAACGTGGTCATCAATGGCCTCGGCGATGCCGATGAAATTGAAAAGACCCGCGCAGGCATTGAAGCTGATTTTGGCGTGAAGTGTGTCTACTCGCCGGCCAACATGCTAAAAGGCGATGAAATCGCGGGAATGATTTCCGACACCCAGAAGGAATTCGGGTCTGTCGACATCCTCGTGAACAACGCGGGCATCCAATACGTTTCCCCGGTCGATGAGTTCCCGATCGACAAATGGGACGCCATCATTGCGATCAATCTATCTTCTGCCTTTCATGCGATCCGCGCGGCGGTACCGGGAATGAAAGAAAACGGTTGGGGCCGGATCATCAATACAGCCTCCGCGCACGCCCTCGTCGCGTCCCCGTATAAATCCGCTTACGTTGCCGCCAAGCACGGCATTGCCGGCCTGACCAAAACTGTCGCGCTTGAAGTGGCCGAGCAAGGCATCACCGTGAATGCGATCTGCCCAGGTTACGTCTGGACGCCGCTGGTTGAAGCTCAGATCCCGGACACGATGAAAGCACGGAACATGACCGAGGAAGAGGTCAAGAAAGATGTGCTTTTGAAGGCCCAGCCGACCAAGAAATTCGTCACCATCGAACAAGTCGCCGGTTACGCTGTCTTCTTGTGCTCTGACACGGCGTCTTCGATTACCGGTGCCATCATGACGATGGATGGCGGCTGGACAGCCCAGTAAGCCAATAGACTCAAGCCCGCAGGAGCGAAAAGAGCCATGTCAGATCCAAAGAAGATCAATCTGGCTTTGCAAGGGGGAGGCGCGCATGGCGCCTTCACCTGGGGAGTGCTCGATTGGTTCCTGGAAGACAGCCGGTTCGAACTCGACGGGATCACCGGGACATCTGCCGGGGCGATGAATGCGGTTGTGTTGGCCAGCGGCCTGGAGGCTGGCGGGGAAGAGGGCGCGCGTGCAACGCTGGAAGCCTTCTGGCGCGAAGTTAGCGCCGAGGCGCGTACCAGTCCGATCCAACGCTCGCCGCTGGATGTGCTCCTGGGCCATTGGAGCCTCGATTATTCACCGAGTTACCTCTATTTCGATGTGCTCTCGCGGTTCGCTTCGCCGTATGAATTCAACCCGCTGAATTTCAATCCACTCCGCGACATCGTGGAACGGACGGTCGATTTTGAAAAAGTGCACTGCTGCTCCGGTTTGAAGCTGTTCATCGCAGCCACCAATGTCTTTACCGGCAAGATCCGGGTCTTCAGCGAGAAGGAAGTGACGCTTGATGCGGTGATGGCCTCGGCGTGTCTACCACAGCTCTATCAGGCGGTGGAGATCGATGGAGAACCCTATTGGGACGGTGGGTTCATGGGCAATCCGCCGCTCTATCCGCTGTTTTATGAGACCGAAACGTCAGATGTCGTCCTCATTCAGATCAATCCGATCGAGCGGCGCGAAGTGCCCCGGACGGCTCGCGAAATCGTCAACCGTCTCAATGAGATCACCTTCAACTCCACGCTCTTGAGGGAACTCAGGGCAATCGACTTTGTCACCCGCCTGATCGAAGAGGGCAAGTTGGACCGCAAGGAATACACCAAGGTGCATCTGCACCGGATTGCGGCCGAAGAACTGAAACCTCTTCAGGCCTCGTCCAAGCTGAATGCAGAGTGGGATTTTCTGACGCATTTGCGTGACGTTGGCCGCCAGACAGCAAAAGAATGGCTCGACCGGCACTTTGACGACATCGGCGAGCGCTCCACCATTGATCTGCGCAAAGAATTCGCTTGATCTCTGGTGAGGCGCCGCCATTGGTCTGTTAATCCCTCGTTTAGGATGTTTGCAACTCGCCTTGCATAATGCAATGCGCGAGATCTGAACAATATCTAAACAAATTCAGTATTTTGTGGTTGCAAATACCGCAGTTTCTAGATCTTGCGTGTTTGAACAAAGAAACCAATTGGCAAGCCTTTTGCTCCTTATTTGGCACGCTGATTGTCAGGTAGTGCGTCGTCAGCGACATTGTGAATGGAAGAAGCAGGCACCTGCGACCCCGCCTGTTTCTTCCGTTGCAATTTTTTGGCTCCCGTCAGGGATGCAATTCGCACACAATCTTCATGGTTTTCGGTTTTAGTGATCCCACCTTACGATCCCGGTTTTAAAGATCGTGGCATACTTGGTCTTTGAACCGCCGCAGATCGCACTTATGTCAAGGGTTATGAAAAAAGGATCGGTTATGAAAAAGTCGGTTTTCAGCTTTTTGGCGGCAGGCGCGGTTATCGTTACCTTGGTGCCGCAGACCCGCGCGATGGAGTTGGATCCGCGCGTTCCACAAATTCTGGAAGACGGCGGCTGCTCGCGGTGTAATCTATCTCTTGCGACCTTGCGTGGGATGACGCTCGAGGGCGCAGACTTTCATCGGGCCAATTTGCGTGAGGTTGACCTCAAAGAAGCTGTGATGCCGAGATCGAACTTTGAACGATCCGATTTCCGGCGCACTGAGGCCGAACGGGCCGATTTTTCGGCCAGTGATTTTGCTGGTGCGTCGATGCGGGCCGTAGATCTGGAAAAATCAAATCTCAACAGTTCGATTTTCCGCGATGCAGATCTTCGCGACGCGGACTTGAATGCAGCTGTCATGACCGGCTCCACATTCGAGGGTGCAGACCTGCGAAATGTGACGTTGATCCGCGCTATTGCTCAGAACACATCGTTCAAATCTGCCAAATTGGACAACGCCAACCTGGAGCGGATGGATCTTCTGAATTCCGTCTTTCAGGGTGCTCGTATGCGCAATGTCAAGCTGGACCGTGCTCAGGCAGTCAATACGGATTTTTCAGGGGCGGATTTGTCCGGGGCTCGCTTGGTCAGCACCAATTTGAGCGGCGCTAACCTGACAAACGTGGACTTCGACGGGGCCTTGTTGCGGCGGACACGGCTGAAAGGCGCGGATTTGACAGGGGCTTCCAATCTCGATCCAAGCCGGATCATCGATGCTTGCGGAGATGAAAATACTAAGCTGCCTGACGGCATAACGCTAGAGCCGTGTTCTTACTAGGATCCCCAGCATTGGAAAATGAAAAAGGGCCGGTGTTCGATGCGAACCCGGCCCTTTTCTTGAGTTCAAGTGATTTTACCGGACGTCCAGAAAACCAATGATCTTGCGCACGTCCTTCAAAACGGGCTCGGCAATCGCGGAGGCGTTTTCCGCGCCCTCTTTCAAGATCGCATCGATCTGGGCCGGATCGCCGGTCAGCCGCCGCATTTCGTCTGTCATCGGAGCAAGCTTGGCAACTGCAAGATCTGAAAGCGCTGGCTTGAACGCGGAGAACTGCTGTCCGCCATACTCTTTCAGGACGTCGTCTTTGGACATGCCGTTGAGCGCCGCGTAGATACCAACAAGGTTATCAGCTTCTGGCCGGCCTTCCAGACCATCGGTCTCGCTCGGCAACGCGTCCGGATCGGTTTTGGCTTTTTTGATCTTCTTTGCAATCGCGTCCGCATCATCCTTCAGATTGATGCGCGAAAGATCCGAAGGATCGGATTTCGACATCTTCTTCGTGCCGTCGCGCAGGGACATGATCCGGGTGGCCGGGCCAGCGATCATCGGTTCGGTCAACGGGAAATAAAGCTCTTCCGGCAATTCAGGAGAAGGTGTCGGGTTTGGAACGCCGATCCCCAGTTCCTTGATCCGTGCGCCAAAGTCGTTGTTGAACTTTGCCGCGATGTCACGGGTCAGCTCCAAGTGCTGCTTCTGGTCATCGCCCACCGGAACGTGGGTCGCACGGTAAGCCAGAATGTCGGCCGCCATCAGGTTGGGGTAGGCGAACAGGCCAACAGAGGCGTTTTCCTTGTTCTTGCCGGCCTTTTCCTTGAACTGGGTCATGCGGTTGAGCCAGCCCATCCGGGCAACGCAGTTGAAGATCCAGGCCAGTTCCATGTGCTCACGGACCTGGGATTGGTTGAAGATGATCGATTTCTTGGGATCGATCCCGGCCGCCATGTAAGCGGCTGTCACTTCACGCGTTGCGTTTGTCAGTTCGCTCGGGTCCGGAAAACCTGCTGTGATCGCGTGGGAGTCCACGACACAGAAGATCGCAGGCATCTGATCTTGCAGCGGAACCCAGCGCGACACGGCGCCAAGGTAGTTGCCAAGGTGGAGATTGCCTGTGGGCTGAACGCCGGAAAAGACACGGGGCTGGAACGCCGTCATTTCATATCCCTTATTGGTGCGGCCGGTTGGAAGGGCGCTGTGAATGTTTTGGGCGCGACGGGTTTAGGCCTCAGCGTGCTTCGATGCAAGCAAAGATGCCGTTCAGACAAGCGTTTGCGCGTCAGGTGTTGCGCTGCTTCAACGATTTCGCAAGACCAACCAAATCGCTGCCGCCGCTGATCTGCGCAAAAAGGGCGAATACGGCAATGCCGATCAGCACCAGGGCCCCGAGGCTGGCGACACGTACCAGCAGCCATCCATCCTTCAGGTAAGGCGCAAGGACATCTGCTGCGAAATGAATGACAAGACCCATCAACAGGCTTGCCAGAAGCACTAGCATCAGTTTTCTCAAGACAGTGGCGTCTGGTGCGAAGTGTCCCCGCTTCCAAAGCACGATGACCAGGAAGCCGGTGTTCACCCAACCAGCAATCGTGGTTGCCAGCGCGATCCCGACATGCTGCAGGTACGGAAAGAAGGCGATCGACAAGGCGACATTGACCACCATGCCAATCGCCGCGAACTTCATCGGAGTTTTGGTGTCTTCACGGGCAAAATAGCCTGGCGAGAACACCTTGTTCAGGACAAAGGCGGGCAGGCCGAAGGAGAATGCCATCAAGGCAGCTGCCGTTCCTTCAACGGCGGCCTCATCGAACCGGACTCTTTGGAACAAGACCGAGACGATCTCGTCAGGGATGACGGCCAGCGCGACAGCTGCGGGCAAAGTCAGAACAAGAGAGAATTCCAGGGAACGGTTCAGGGTCTTTTGGTAAGCGGCTGTTTCGCCGGAGCGGAGCTGCCGGGTCAGGCTTGGCAATAGCACCACGCCGAAGGCAATCCCGATGACACCAAGCGGCAGCTGATACAGCCGGTCAGCGTAGTAGAGCAAGGCATTTGCCCCGTCCTGCATCGATGCAATCACCTGTCCGACCGCGATGTTGATCTGTGTGACGCCTCCCGCAATCACACCTGGAATGCCGAGCACCAGCAGACGTTTGGCTGATTTCGTATAGCGCGGCCGGTAAACCGGAATGCGGAAGCCGAGACGCTTCAGATCAATCACCACCACGGTTAGCTGAACGATGCCGCCGAACGTGATGCCGAGTGTCAGGATGATGCCAAGTGTTGTGCTGTCCTCAACGCCCCAAAACAAAACACCGCCCAGCACCAATCCCATGACCACATTCAGCATGACCGGCGCAAAAGCGGCGGCCGCAAAGCGCTGATAGGTGTTCAAGATGCCGCCGATGAAGGCGAGCATCGACATGAAAATCAGGTACGGAAAGGCAATCCGCGACATCAAAACTGTCAGATCGAACTTTTCCGGATCAGACACGAAGCCCGGGGCCAAAGCCCAAACAACAAAGGGCATGAAGATCTGGGCGAGTGCGGTCAGGGCGAGAAGACAAAACAGCAAGGCCGAACCAATTTCACCGGCAAAGCGCCGGGCACCCTCCTCTCCGTCTTCTTCTACAGTGCGCCCAAAAAGCGGAATGAAGGCGGAGTTGAACGCGCCCTCGGCAAACAACCGGCGGAACAAGTTCGGCAGCCGGAAGGCGACCACGAAAGCATCGGCCAAAGGACCCGCGCCGACTGCGGCGGCGAGCAATACGTCCCGGACAAAACCGAGAACACGGCTCATCAGGGTGGCGCCGCCGACAGTTGCAAAATTCCGAACCAGGTTCATGCCAGCTGGGCTCCAGACACGGTGTACTTCTTTCTGAGATAGCCGCTCAGGACGCCTGACGGCGGACTTTGCGTGCAACCGGTGCGGCCGGATCCAGTTCCACCTGGCCTTCGACAGCAGCTTCTAGGCGTTCGCGAATGATTTCCTGGCGGCCGATATTAGCGATTTTCTGGCCTGTCAGATCGGTCACATAAAACACGTCGACCACTTTTTCTCCGAAGGTAGAAATATGCGCCGAACCGATGTTGAGATTGAGCGTCGCGATGGACCGGGTGAGGTCGTAAAGCAAACCCGGACGGTCAAGGCCGGACACCTCCAGAACCGTATAGTCATCGGACAAGGTGTTGTTCAACAGCACTTCACTGGCCACCTTGAAGGCCTTCATCCGGCCTTTTACCGATCCTTTTTTCGCCACCGGTTCCGGAATCTGTTCGTCACCGCGCAGAGTTCTCTCGATCAATGCAGTAATGCGCTCGCCGCGGCGGCGTTCGTCATCGTCTCCTGGCAGCTCGCGGCCTATGAAAATCGTATCAAGGGCAAAACCGTCTGTTGTCGTGTCGATCTGTGCATCAACGATGTTCGCCCCGGTCGAATAGCAGGCGCCGGCAATCACGGAGAGAAGACGCGGATGGTCCTGCGCCATGATGGTCAGTTCGGTGACACCTTCGAAAGCCCGCGGTGTGACATCGAACGAGAGTTGTTCGCCATTTTTGTCTGCCTTGTGCAGCAGTTCGGCATGGGTCTCTAATCGGTCCGGTTCTGTTCGCAGCCAATACGCCGGATAATGACGGTTCAAATAAGCCTTCCGGTCTTTGCCCGTCCAATGCCCGAGTCGCGAGACCAGTTCTTCCTTGGCCTGGGTGATGGCCTGACCGTGGGACATCTTGGAATGTCCACCTGTCAGGTGCGGTTCGGTGGCGTAGTAAAGTGTCCTGAGCAGCTGCCCCTTCCAGCCATTGAAAACACCCGGTCCAACGGCGCGAATGTCCGCGACGGTCAGGATGAGGAGCAGTTTCAAACGCTCATGAGATTGGACCGTATGGGCAAAGTCGGTGATTGTCTTGCGGTCCGACAGATCGCGCGACTGGGCAATCGTGCTCATGTCGAGATGGTGTTCGATCAACCACGCAACGGTCTCGGTTTCCGCGCCATTCAACCCGAACCGCGGGCAGAGTTTGCGCGCCACCTTTGCGCCGGCAATGGAGTGGTCCTCCGGGCGCCCCTTGGCGATGTCATGCAGAAACATCGTGACATAAAGCAGTTTGCGGTTCTGCAATGTGCGGATCAGGTCCGTGGATAGGGGATGATCTTCGCCAGAGTCGCCGCGCTCGATCTCGGCCAGAACGCCAATTGAACGGATCAGATGTTCATCGACCGTGTAGTGGTGATACATGTTGAACTGCATCATCGCGACGACCTTGCCGAACTCGGGTACAAACCGGCCGAGGACGCCGGTCTCGTTCATCTTCCGCAAGATCTTTTCCGGATGATTGCGCGATGTGAGCACGGACAAGAACAATCTGTTCGCTTCCGGGTCCTTGCGCACATCGTTGTTGATCAGTTTCAGCGAATGGCGGATGAGCCGGGTCAGGCGCGGGTGCATGTTGTAATCATGCTTGTCTGCAAGCTGAAACACCCGCAGGAGGTTGACCGGGTCGGTCTCAAAGATGGTGTCCGCAGTCACACTCAGCCGATTGTTCTCAACCACGAAACCGGGTGCGCCCTTGACGGGCTGCGGCGCATTGTTGTCCGACCGGCCAACACGAAAGCGCCGCATGATGCCCGAAATGCCGCGCCCGCGTGGGTCTTTCACGTGTTCGTCTTCCAGGGCGGCACACAGAATGCGCGTCAGGTCACCAACTTCCTTGGCGATCAGGAAGTAGTGCTTCATGAAACGTTCGACATCCTTCATACCCGGATGCTGGGTGTAGCCGAGCCGCACAGCGATCTCGCGCTGAACATCAAATGACAGCCGCTCTTCCGGGCGGCCGGTCAGGAAATGCAAGTGGCATCGGACTGCCCAGAGAAAGTCCTCGGCACGGCGGAACCTTGTTCTTTCGGCCCGTTTCAAAACCCCGATTTTGACCAGCTCCGACTGGCTCGACACCTGATAGTGATATTTCGCGATCCAGAACAACGTGTTCAGATCCCGAAGGCCCCCCTTGCCCTCCTTGATATTCGGCTCGACAAGGTAGCGCGACGTGCCCTGACGGCGGTGCCGCTCGTCGCGTTCCTGCAGCTTGGCGGCGATGAATTCGGAGCTGGTGCCTTCCACGACTTCCTTTTGAAAGCGGGCAACGAGGTCTTCGAACAGCTCTCCGTCGCCCCAGATGTGGCGGGCTTCCAGAATGGCCGTGCGGATCGTCATGTCCGCCTTTGACAACCGGATGCATTCATCGATGTTGCGCGTTGCGTGGCCGACCTTGAAGCCCAGATCCCAGAGCATGTAGAGGATGTACTCAACGATCTGCTCACCCCAAGGGGTCTGCTTGTAAGGCAGCACAAACAACAGATCGATATCAGAGCCAGGCGCCAGTGTGCCGCGCCCGTATCCGCCAACGGCGACGACCGACATACGTTCGGCTGCCGACGGGTTCTTGATCCGGTAGACGTGGTAAAGCGCGAAATCGTAAATAACCCGGATGATTTCATCCTGGATGAAAGACAGACGCTGGGCGCACAAGAGGCCGCCACCATCATCGGCGAGTTTGTCTTCGGCAATTTTCCGGGCATCCCGAACCGCGGTTTTCAACTCGCCCAGAACGGCGTTACGGACCTTGGGATCAGACCCCTCACCATCGGTCGCCTCAGTCAGCGCTGTCAGGCGCGTCCGCAGCGCATCGGCATCGATCAATCCGGAGTGGTCGTTTTGGGTGGATGTCATACCGATCTCAAACTTCCAAAATAGGTCATTGCCGAATTGCGGCGCGGGCGGTTTATAGCGCTTTCATAATAAGGACGTGTAAATACCGATGCACGTCAGATGTCGTCTTTTACGGCGGCAACGCGCAGTTGGTGCAGCAGCCCTTCGAGAGAGGCATCGGAAAGGCCGCCTATCTTTAGGGCGAGTTGATTAGCAAGTTCTGTTGCCCTGGGGTTCATTCCGGCAGTGTCGATGGTGATCCGCGGGTCGGAGAGCTCCGCAAGCCGCTGGATTTCCTCAGCTTCATCCCAAATCACGTTGAAGTAGGCAATGATCCTTTGCACCAAGAACCAGGTTGGTTTGCCGCGCTTGCCATGTTCCAGCGCAGACAGATAGGCGCTGGACACGGACAGGGCCGCTGCCATTTCTTTGAGGGAAACACCCTGTTTTGCTCTGAGTTCACGGATTTTGGCCCCAAGAGGTGTCACGTTCCTACCTGCGTCTTCTTATTCGCACATAAAGCGCGCCGGCGCCGCCGTGGGTCGTGTGGGCTTCTTCGTAGCCGACGACAAGGTGGCGAACATCCGGCATTGCCAGCCATTGCGGTACCATTCTGCGCAAAATTCCGCGTTCGTCCATATAGGCATAGCCGGGCCCGGCACCCTTGCCGGTAATCACCAGCACAACCTTGTGTCCGCGCGCCTGGGCTTCATAGAGAAACCCGCGCAAGCGGTCATGGGCTCTGTCCTGCGTCAGGCCGTGCAGGTCGATCCGGGCGTCGATTTGTTTGACGCCGCGCACCAGTTTCTTGCGGTACCGGTGCTCAAGCTGCCGCAATGGTGGCGGCGCCACAGGTTTCGCCGGTTCTGGTGGATGAATTGCGGTAGATGTTTTGGGAGTTTTTGCAGCCGCCTTGGGTGTTGCATCTATGAACTGTTCCAGCTCTGCCATTTGAGCCTTGGCGCGCTCTGTATCAAGCGGTGTCGCTGTTTTGGCGACCTTACCCCAGAGTTCCCGGTCTTCGGGAGACAGCATGCCCTTTCTGCCGCGCTTGCTCATGCCGTCAGTTCCCGAGGCCAGTTGAGCGCCTGGGCAGCAACACAGTAAAGGTAGCTCCATGCCGGATCTCACCGGCAATGCGCCCGGCATCGTCTCCGGAGCCGACAAAGATGTCGCCTCGGGATTGACCCTTGATTGCAGAACCTGTGTCGTCGGCCACCATCAGGCGGCGGTATTGCTGACCGGGTTGCTGTGGATCTTCAAACTTCGCGGAAACGAATACAGGCACGCCATACGGCATGGCGCTGTCGTCGATTGCCAGACTTCGACCGGGCACGAGAGGTAGCCGGGCTGCGCCGATCGGCCCTTCGTCTGGTGCAGCTTCCGTGACTTCCCGGAAGAAAATGTAGGACCGGTTTTCCTTGAAAAGCGGGTCCCGGTCATCCGGGTTTTGTTCCAGCCAGCGGCGCAAGCCGGACATCGTGAAATCTTCCGGAGTGCCTTCACTGCGCTGAACCAAAAGCCGGGCGATTCCGGTGTAGGGGTGCCCGGTTTTTCCCGCATACCCGACCCGCATCGTCGTGCGGTCAGTGAGTTTCAAGCGCGCGGAGCCCTGGACATGGATGAAGTAGGCGTCGATCGGGTTGCGAAGCCAGACCAGTTCCAGACCCTCGCCATCAAGGGCGCCATCCATGATGGCACTGCGGTCGGGCAATTCGGTCACCTGGCCGTTGATCCTGCGGCCATGTGTCAGGTGTGGTGGCCACCCAGAAGGACGGGCCTTTGCTGGCACATGAATGAGCCCATCGGGTTTTTTCAGAAGGGGGACGTTGAATTCGGCCGTTTTTTCCCGGGACGCGGCCACTTCAGGTTCGAAATACCCGGTCACGAACCCCGGCTCTCGAACCTGAAATGGCTCGAAATGGGTTTCAAAAAACGAACGCGCATCCTTTGACACTCGTGCCGCCTCGCACAGCGCGTTGTGATGGTCTTTGGAAAGCTGGAATGGTCCCCGGTTTGCAGCTGACGGCGCACCAGGCCCACAAAACCGCTTGAACGCAACAAGTGCATCGCTGTGCTGATCTGTTGCCCAACCGCTGAGATCGGCGAATTGGACTGGTATCAGATCGGCAGATCGGATCGGGCCTTGCGCCATGGCAGTTAAAGGTCCTGCAACAAAAAGAGACGCGGCAAAAGCCGCGCCCTTAAATACTATTGCCAAACCAGACGGCCGCGTTGATACGCGCATGCCTGCCAGGGCACTCACGAATTTACTCGGCGGATTCGGTCGCGACCAGCTTCCAGTTCGGATCCCGCGTCGCGGTGTCACGTGCGAAGGTCCAGATATCAATGACTTCCGTCACTTTAGCGGGGTCACCATCAACAACTTCGCCGCCCTTGTCGCGTGTTGCTGAGATCAGCTGGCTATGGATCCGGACAGTAACCTGTGCGGTGGTGTCCTTGAGGGCCGCTTCCACGATTTCGGCTTTGTCGATACCAACGAACGTAGATTCAATTGTTTCGCCGCGTTTTTCACGATCATCAATCGCAGCGCTAAAGCCTTCAAAAACGTCACGGGACAGAAGATTTTTGAGAGCCTTCTTATCGCCATCGGCAAACGCCATCACGATCATTTCGTATGCGGCTTTTGCACCTTGGATGAACGGCTCCGGCTCAAAGCTGCGGTCAACAGACAGAATTTGCTTCAGCGCATTGTTCAGCGCAGACCCGGCTGGTGCGACCTTGTCGATGACCACTTCACCATCTTCTTCCTGTCGCGCGGGAGCCATGTCGTCGTAGCCGTCCGGCGATTGTTGCCCCTGATGTGGCAGCGGAATGACGTTGTCCTGGCCGTTGGCCTGACCGTTTTGCTGCTCTGACTTTGAATAGGGGTCAAACGGTGGGCGTTCCTCGCCGGTGCGTTTGCCGAGAACGGAGCGCAATCGGAATAAAATGAACACCGCCAGTCCAAGAAGCAGCAGATTTAGGGGATCAAAAATTTCATTCATCTTCTATTCCGGCTACCCTTTCAGAGGCTGGTAGGCTGCCTCTGACTTGTTTTGCAAGGCCCGTGCGAAGCACGTTTAGGTCAGATATGTTCTATTTAGTGGGTTCTTCAACCAGCATCCAGACCCAAGAGCAAGACTGAATTTGATCGAAGTGCACATTCGTTGCGACCGGCCGCTCGCATTTTTGTGACAGAGTGTCTACATCTTTGGGTCAGATAGTACAGATTTCCACCCTACCAGACGATGGAGCCTCCGTGGGACTTTATATCATAGCAGGCATTATACTCCTGCCTCTGATCGAAATCTCGGTTTTCATTTGGGTTGGCGAGCTTCTTGGGGTTCTGCCGACGATCCTTTTGACCGTGCTGACGGCCATGGCAGGCACGCTCATGCTGCGTCAGCAGGGGCTGTCGCTTTTGATGCGTATGCAGAAGGAACTCGATGGAGGACGGGCGCCGGGCAACGAGGTCATGCAAGGCGCCATGATTGTGCTGGCGAGTATCCTGCTTTTGATCCCGGGGTTTGTCACGGACGCCATTGGTTTGCTGCTGTTTATTCCGCCGGTCCGCGAAAGTCTTGCGAAGTTCATAATCGCGCGCTCCAATGTTGTGATCATGGAGGGTGGAACCATGCGTCCGCGGAACGAGGATGGTGTTGTGGATCTCGATGAGGAAGACTGGAAAGAAACCAACCATGGCGCGGATGCCGGAAGCCAAACGTCCGGTCAGCCGCGCATCAGTCCCTGGAACGACGGGTCGGAAAAACCGAACTCATAGATTGTTTGCCATTTCCGCAGAAAATCACCGAAACGTGACTTTGCTTTATGCGTAATTTTTACCAGTTGCGCGCTAGACCTGCCCGGATTGGAGATTTCCGCAGCAGGTAAACGGTCATGGTACAGGCTCCGCGCGTTGATTGGGTAGATACGGCAAAAGGCATTTGCATCGTCTTTGTCGTCATGATGCACGCCGTTTTGGGTGTTGAAGCGGCAGCTGGTGAAACCGGCTGGATGCATGCGGTCATCGCCTTTGCAGCGCCTTTCCGGATGCCGGACTTCTTTTTGATCTCCGGTCTCTTTCTGGCTAACGTCATCACGCGGGATTGGAAGCTCTATCTCGACCGGAAAGTCGTTCATTTCGCTTACTTTTATGTGCTCTGGATGACCATTCAGTTCGCCGTGAAGGCGCCGGTCTTTGCCGGTGAAATGGGCTGGTCCGGTGCGTTTCAGTTCTATCTGGTCAGCTTCTTTCAGCCCTTTGGCACGTTGTGGTTCATTTACATGCTGCCGATCTTCTTTGTCGTCTGCAAACTGGCGCATGACAAAGGCGTGCCCTGGCAAGTGATGCTCGGGATTGCGGCTCTCTTGCAGATCGCGCCGATTCATACCGGCTGGCTTTTGGTCGATGAGTTCGCATCGCGCTTCGTTTATTTTTATGCCGGCTATATTTTCGCGCCGAAAATCTTTGAACTTGCAGAGTGGGCCCGAGACCGGGTCAACCTGAGCCTCGCGCTGCTACTCGTCTGGGGCGTAACCAACGGAAGTCTGGTCTTTATCGGCTGGTCTGAATTGCCACTCGTCTCGCTGGCCCTTGGTGCTGCCGGGGCGGGGGCGATCATTCTCACCAGCGCGCTCATCGTAAAAGCAGGCAGCATGGATTTCCTGCGCCACTTCGGCGCGAACTCCATCGTGATCTATCTGGCGTTCTTCTTCCCGATGGGCCTCACGCGGGTGATCCTGCTGAAACTCGATATTCTTGATGTTGGCACAGTGTCGCTGATCGTCAACATTGTCGCCGTCATTGCGCCGGTGATCCTGTTGTGGGTCATCCAGAAAACCGGAATTGGCTGGTTCTTGTTCAAACGGCCGGAATGGGCCTATCTCGGCGGCACCTATGGCCGGAAAACGGCCCCCCAAGCGGCGGAGTGACGGGAGTAAAATCGCACGCTTCAAGCCTTGGACTTAGATGCCTTGGCCCTTTTGAGCCTAGATGCATTGCGATATGGACCGAACAATAAGTGGTCTAGAAAAAACAAGCAAACAAAAAGAAGCAAAGCCACAGGGCCGATCTTACTAATGAGATCATAGCTATCGTTCTTGATTGCCATGAACACAAAGATCGAAATAGCCATAAATGCAGCCGATAAAGCGCGGTATGAAAACGCTTTAATCAGAGATGCCCACTCCCGGTCAGACCTAGTTTCTTCGAGTTTTTCGATCATAACGGCGTACCTGTCCAACACGCGATACATCGCAGTCCATAAAAGGGACAGGACAAGAACGGTGGATGCTGTGGTGAATTCAAATGTTTTTATATCGAGCAAGAAAACATAGACGACCGAAGCAACGAGGATAGATAATCCAAAATCGCTTTTTGATATGGGCGCAGGAATTGATACAGTTTTATCCATCAAACTTCGTCCTTTAAGTGTATTTTTTTAAAATACACTCATTCTGGAATTTTAAAATAGGCTATTGCTCAACAGCGCGTTCAAGGGCATCGTCCGCGCCATGTCGACACAAGAATCTTCCGCCGCCCTGACTGCCGACGACCACCTGATCCTGGTTGATGGCTCCACGTTCATTTTCCGCGCCTATCATGCGTTACCGCCCTTGACGCGCAAGCCGGATGGTTTGCCGGTCGGTGCCGTCTCCGGCTTCTGCAACATGCTGTGGAAGCTGCTGCAGGAAGGCCTTACCCCCGAAGAAGGCGATGAGCCGACCCATTTCGCGGTGATTTTTGACCATTCCGCACAAACGTTCCGGTCCGACATTTATCCGGAGTACAAGGCGCAGCGCCCGCCCCCGCCGGAAGATCTGGTGCCGCAATTCGGCCTGATCCGGGAAGCCACGCGAGCGTTCTCCACTCATTGCATCGAACAGGAAGGCTTTGAGGCTGACGATCTGATCGCGACCTATGCCCGGCAAGCCGCCGAACAGGGCGCGCGTGTGACCATTGTCTCCGGCGACAAGGACCTGATGCAGCTGATCGGCCCGAAGATCGACATGATCGACACGATGAAAAACAAGACTTTTGGGGAAGCGGAAGTCTTTGAAAAGTTTGGCGTTGGCCCGGACAAGGTGATCGAGGTGCAGTCGCTCGCCGGCGACAGCGTTGACAACGTGCCGGGCGTTCCGGGCATCGGCCTGAAAACCGCAGCGCTCTTGATCAATGAATTCGGCGATCTGGAAACGCTGCTGGAACAAGCCGATACCATCAAGCAGAAGAAGCGCCGCGAAAACCTGATCGAATTCGCTGATCAGGCCCGTGTCTCCAAACAGCTGGTGACGCTCAAGCAGGACGTGCCGGTCGAAATTCCGGTCGCAGACCTTTCGGTTTGTGACATCGACGGGCCGAAGGCGGTCGGCTTCCTGAAGGCGATGGGCTTTTCGACCCTTACCAAACGCGTTGCGGAAGTGACCGGAGCGGATCTTACCAATGTAGAGGCATCGGACCTTGAGGTTCCTGGCTGGGATGTGCCGGACCACAAGGGCCGGATGATGGACCGCCCGGGCGGCATGTCCTCGCCTGATGCTGACAGCAAGAGTGGAGACAATGCTGCGCCGGATGGACTGATGGTGCCGCAGACCGTGGCTGATGAGCGGGCGGCCAGGATCGGCGCGATGCCGGTTGATTCCAGTGTCTATGAGACCGTCACAACTCTGGAACAGCTGCAGCCCTGGATCGATGCGGCCTATGAAAAGGGCTATGTCGCCTTCGATACGGAAACCACCTCGCTTGATGCCATGCAGGCGGAGCTTGTGGGGATTTCGCTAAGTTCCGAACCGGGCAAGGCCTGCTACATACCGCTGACCCACAAGGATGGCGAAGGTGATCTCTTGGGCGGCGGCGGTCTGCTGGCAAACCAGATCCCGCTGGACGATACGCTGAAAGCGCTGAAGCCAATGCTGGAGGATCGCGGCGTCCTGAAGATCGCGCAGAACCTCAAATACGACTGGCTGGTGATGACCCGCCATGGCGTTGACGTCGGCCCTTACGACGACACCATGCTGCTCTCCTATACCGTGGATGCGGGCAAGGGCGGCAATGGCATGGACGAACTGTCGGAGCGCTGGCTCGGTCACAAGCCGATCCCGTTCAAGGAGGTCTGCGGCTCGGGCAAATCGATGATCACCTTCGACAAGGTGGCGATCGACAAGGCAACCGCCTATGCGGCCGAGGATGCCGATGTCACCTTGCGCTTGTGGCTGATTCTGAAACCGCGGCTTGCCAGCGATCACATGGCAACAGTCTACGAAACGCTGGAGCGGCCGATGGTGCCTGTGCTGGCGCGCATGGAAAGGCGCGGCATTTCCGTCGACCGCCAGATGCTCTCCCGTCTGTCCGGCGATTTCGCACAGGGCGCGGCCGCTCTGGAAAGCGAGATCTACGAACTTGCCGGCGAAAACTTCAACGTCGGCTCGCCGAAACAGCTTGGCGAGATCCTGTTCGGCAAGATGGGCCTTCCCGGCGGCAAGAAAACCAAGACCGGGGCCTGGTCGACCTCGGCGCAGGTACTGGAGGATCTTGCCGCCGAAGGTCATCCGCTGCCGTCGAAAATTGTGGAGTGGCGGCAGCTGTCAAAGCTGAAGTCCACCTACACAGACGCTCTGCCGGGCTATATCAACCCGGAAACAAAACGGGTGCACACGTCCTATTCACTGGCGGCGACAACCACCGGACGGCTCTCTTCCTCCGAGCCGAACCTGCAAAACATACCGGTCAGAACGGAAGCCGGCCGCAAGATCCGCCAGGCCTTTATTGCTGAAAAGGGTCAGAAGCTGATTTCGGCCGACTACAGCCAGATCGAGTTGCGTGTGCTCGCTCACATGGCAGATATTCCGCAGCTGAAAAAGGCCTTCGAGGACGGGCTAGACATTCACGCCATGACGGCAAGTGAAATGTTCGGCACACCGATCGAGGGCATGGACCCGATGGTCCGCCGTCAGGCCAAGGCCATCAACTTCGGCATTATCTATGGCATTTCCGCCTTTGGTCTTGCCAATCAGCTCGGCATTTCGCGCGGTGAAGCGGGCGACTACATCAAGACCTATTTCGAGCGTTTCCCGGGCATCAAGGAGTACATGGAAGCGGTCAAGAAACAGGTCCACGCGGATGGTTATGTCACCACGATCTTTGGCCGCAAGGCGCATTATCCGGACGTGAATACCAAGAACCCGAACATGCGCAACTTCTATGAGCGGGCGGCGATCAACGCACCGATCCAGGGCTCCGCGGCCGATATCCTGCGCCGCGCCATGGTGCGCATGGAAGATCGACTCACCGCCTCAAAGCTGGACGCGCAGATGTTGCTGCAGGTGCATGATGAACTGATTTTTGAATTGCCGGAGGATCAGGTTGAGGCGACCATCCCGCTCATCAAGGACGTCATGGAAAACGCTTGCGATCCCGCGCTGAAATTGTCGGTGCCGCTCCAGGTGGACGCCCGCGCCGCCGACAACTGGGACGAGGCGCACTAGTGTGGTTCCAAAGCGATAAATTTTTGATCCCTATGCCTCGATTTCATCAAGGTAAGTGATTTAGCGCCACTAGAACTTTCAAATTAAATTCCTATTTATTTATTGCGATTATTTCGATTATTGCGGTTGGCGAATCGGGGTGATATATGTCAGTCGCAGCGAGGAAATCACCATGACACAGATACTTGAACGCCCGATACTGCCGTCGGACGATGATGCGGAGATGGCTGCTGAAGTTAGCCGTCATCTGTCGCGTGCAAAACACGAGGGCGGAGAGTTGCGGGTCCAGGTTGATGGCGGAGAGATGTTGCGCCTGCCGAAGGCAGTCGGCGATTTATTGTACCATCTTGTTACGGAAATGGCCCAAGGCAATGCCGTAACGCTAATACCTGTCCATGCAGAACTTACAACCCAAGAGGCTGCTGATCATCTGAATGTCTCTAGGCCATTCCTGATAAAGCTGCTCGAACAGCGCAAGATAGACTTCCATATGGTTGGAACGCACCGGAGGGTAAAATTTAGCGACCTAGAAACCTATCGTAGAGAGAAAGAAGAAGAGCGTCGGCGGGTCATGGATGAGCTAGCGTCCCAATCTCAGGAATTGGGGATGGGTTATTAACAAATCCAGATACACCGTACTGCTGGACGCCTGTGTTCTCTATCCAGCGCCGTTGAGAGATCTTTTAATTGAGCTTGCCGCGGGAGCAGGTTTGTTTCGCGCGAAATGGACTGATCAAATCCATGATGAATGGATACGAAATGTTTTGATCAAAAGAGAGGATCTTACATCTGACCAGTTGAACCGAACCAGGGATCTAATGAATCAGGCTGTGCCGAATAGTTTGGTCGAAAACTATCAAGGCTTATGCCCCGGACTGACATTGCCCGACCCCGATGACGTCCACGTACTGGCCGCAGGAATACAAGCCAAATGCGATGCGATCGTCACATTTAACTTAAGAGATTTTCCAGAGAACTATCTCAATCAATTCGATATAGAATTGCTGCACCCTGATGAATTTTTGTTTCACCAATTTGGATTGAATACGCCGGGTGTCGTCACATCCGCTCAACGATGTAGAGCACGCCTTAAGAATCCGCCTAAATCTGCTGACGACTACCTTGATACACTGGAAAAACAAGGGCTGCCAAAAACCATTGCGGAACTGCGTGACTACAATTTGGTTATCTAGCATATCAATGAAGTCTCGCCATGCCGTCATTGCACGCCTGCACTGCGAACCCTTTGGGGGAGAGATCTGGTAATTTCTTCACAAATCCGCCATATAAGGCGGGCTACGGCGATGAAATGCGACTGGATCTCAACACCCAAAAGATAAAGTGCACCCGGTATGGCGTCTGAAACCAGACCCTTTTTGAAGATGAACGGCCTTGGCAATGATTTCGTGGTCTGGGACGCGCGGGACAAACCGCTGCGACTGACCAAGGAGCAAATTGCCAAATTGGGCGACCGGGAGCATGGCATCGGCTTTGACCAGATGATCACGGTTGAGCGGTCCACGTGCGGTGTCGATGCCTTCATGCGCATTCACAACAGCGATGGCGGACAGGTGGATGCCTGCGGCAACGCCACGCGCTGCATTGGCCGTCTCCTGATGGAAGAAAACACGAAAGATCTCGTGACCATCGAGACCAATGCCGGTCTTCTGCATGCCTTTGACGCTGCCGGTCTCCGGAATGTGACCGTCGACATGGGCAAGCCGCGCCTCAATTGGGATCAGGTCCCCTTGGCTGAAGAGTTTGCCGATACACGGGCGATTGAACTGCAGATTGGGCCGATCGATGAGCCCATCCTGCACACGCCGGCCGTGGTCAACATGGGCAATCCGCACGCGATCTTCTGGGTCAAGGATGTCGAGGCCTATGATCTGGCGCGCTTTGGTCCGCTTTTGGAGCGTCATCCGATCTTTCCGGAGGGCGCGAACATCTCGTTGGCGCATATTTTCGATGACGATCAGATCCGTGTGAAGGTCTGGGAACGGGGGGCAGGTCTGACACTGGCCTGCGGCACAGCCGCGTGTGCTGTCGGGGTTGCAGCTGCGCGGGACGACAAGACTGGACGCAAAACCACCATCCACCTGCCCGGCGGCCCGATCGGCATTGAGTGGCGGGAAAGAGATGGTCATGTGCTGATGACCGGCCTGACGGAAGTCGAATTCGAAGGCGAAGTTGATCTCGAGACGCTCACCTGGCGCAAGACAGGCGGCGGGGACGCGCCCCTGGAAGCTGGGGCTGCGTCATGACCATCGACGTCGTAACTTTTGGCTGCCGGCTCAATTCCTACGAGTCGGAGGTGATGAAGCGTGAAGCCGAGGCCGCGGGTCTCAAGAACGCCATCCTCATCAACACCTGCGCGGTGACGAATGAAGCCGTGCGCCAGGCGCGCCAGGCCGTGCGCAAGGCCAAGCGCGACAATCCGGACGCCAAGGTCATTGTTACCGGCTGTGCTGCGCAAACCGAAACCGATACGTTTTCGGAAATGAACGAGGTTGATCTGGTTCTCGGCAACACCGAGAAGCTGGAGCGCAAGTCCTACGCCGATGTCGCAGCGTTCGGCATTTCAGAGACCGAGAAGGTGCGCGTCAACGACATCATGAGTGTCGAGGAAACCGCCGGTCATCTGATTGACGGTTTGACCGGCCGTGCCCGGGCGTTCGTTCAAGTCCAGAACGGCTGCGATCACCGTTGCACCTTTTGCATTATTCCCTATGGCCGCGGCAATTCCCGTTCCGTGCCAATGGGTGTCGTGATCGACCAGATCAAACGGCTGGTCCACAACGGCTACAATGAAATTGTGCTGACCGGTGTCGACATTACGTCTTACGGCGCGGATCTGCCGGGTGAACCGAAGCTTGGCACCTTGACGGCCAAGATCCTGAAGATGGTGCCGGACCTCAAGCGGTTGCGCCTGTCCTCGATCGATTCCATTGAGGCGGATGAGGAGCTGATGCAGGTGATCGCCGATGATCACCGCTTGATGCCGCATTTTCATCTGTCTTTGCAGGCGGGTGACGACATGATCCTGAAGCGGATGAAGCGGCGCCATCTGCGCGCCGATACCATCAAATTCTGCGAAGATGTCCGCAAGATGCGCCCGGATGTCGTATTCGGCGCGGATATTATCGCTGGGTTTCCGACAGAAACCGAAGAGATGTTCTTGAATTCGCTCAAGATCGTCGATGAATGCGGTTTGACACACCTCCACGTCTTCCCATTTTCGCCGCGACCGGGAACACCGGCAGCGCGGATGCCCCAGCTTGACCGGAGCATCATCAAGGCACGCGGCGCGCGTCTGCGCGAAAAGGGCGCGGAAGTTCTTGCACAGCATTTGGCGATGGAAGTCGGTAAGGTCCGGCCCGTTCTCATCGAGAAGGAAGGCCTTGGCCGCACGGAACAGTTCACCCAGGTTGAACTTGCAGGCGGAATAGCCGGAGAGATTGTCGAAACGAGAATTATCGGCCATACCGGACGCCATCTACTGGGCAAAGCCCTTTCCAAGGCGGCTTGAACGGCGGCCGAGTTTTTAAGGCGGATTTATGAGCGAGAAGAAGCGCGGGTTTTTTGGGCGGCTCTTTGGCGGCAAAGACGCGCCGGACGAGCCTGAAACCCCAGCTGTTGATGCGCTAGAGGAAGTTTCTCCAGCCGCGGAAACGTCGGACGAGACGCCCACCCCGGTTGAGATGGAAGTTGCGCCCGTTGCCGCACTGGGCAGCGAGCCAAATGTCCTGTCTGCACAGACCGGCCCGGATTTGTCGCCACAGATCGCTCCAACCGTTCCGCCGGTGCTGCCTGAGGTCGATGTTTCGGCTGATCTTGGTGCAGATGAAAAAGAACCCGACCTTCCGGACGCACCGGTTGAAAGCCCCTTGGACGAAACAGCGACCGGAAAGGCGCCGGAAGTTCTGGAAACAGTCGAGACAATCAAAGAAACGGCAGAGATCGAAGCAGCCCCAGAGGCTTCTGCAACACCGGCACCGGTCGAGGAAACGCCTGAACCGGCACCCGTTGAAGAAGAAAAACTCTCCTGGTTCCAGCGGCTGAAAAAGGGTCTCTCGCTGTCCTCTTCCGCATTGACGGACGGCATCTCGTCCATCTTCACCAAGCGCAAGCTTGATGCGGAGATGCTCGAAGAGCTTGAAGACATCCTGATTCAGGCGGATCTTGGTGTTGATACGGCGATGGCGATCACAGAGCGCCTGTCCGATGGCCGTTACGACAAGGAAATTTCACCGGAAGAGGTCCGCACAATCCTCTCAGAGGAAGTCGAGAAGGTTCTGGCACCTGTTGCCGAGCCGCTGGATCTGAATTCGGGCAAAAAACCGCACGTGGTCTTGATGGTCGGCGTCAACGGCACCGGCAAGACCACCACCATCGGCAAACTCTCCAAGAAGCTGCGCCAAGAGGGCAAGACGGTCATGCTGGCCGCAGGCGATACGTTCCGCGCTGCCGCAGTCGAACAGCTCAAGATCTGGGGTGAACGCACCGGCGCTGAGGTCATTGCCCGCGATACCGGCGCAGATGCGGCCGGTCTTGCCTTTGACGCCATGAAAGAAGCGACTGAAAAGCAGGTCGATGTACTTCTGATCGATACCGCCGGCCGCCTTCAGAACAAGGCCGAGCTGATGGATGAACTGGAAAAGGTTATCCGCGTGATCAAGAAGCATGATCCGGACGCGCCGCACACCTGTCTCCTCACCCTGGATGCGACAACAGGGCAAAATGCGCTCAATCAGGTCGAGATATTCGGCAAGGTTGCCGGCGTCACCGGACTGGTCATGACCAAGCTCGACGGCACGGCGCGCGGCGGCATTCTGGTGGCCATAGCCGCCAAGCACGGCCTGCCGGTCCATTTCATTGGGGTTGGCGAAGGCGTGGAAGATCTTGAACCGTTCTCGGCCAAGGATTTTGCCTCGGCAATTGCGGGGCTTGCTTAAGCACACTCACAAACCGCCCGGCAGTACCGGGCGGGCTTGTTTCACGCCGGTTTTGGGCCAACGTAAAGGGATGCCGGGCGGATCAGTTTTCCTGTTGTCTGCTGCTCCATGACATGCGCGCACCAGCCCGGCGTGCGTCCAACGGCAAAGAGTGGTGTAAACAGCGTGCGGTCTATCCCGATCGCATCAAGCAGGACCGCTGTATAAAACTCAACATTGGTATCGAGCGCCCGGTCCGGCTTGGTTTTGCGCAGAGCGGTCAATGCTGCTACTTCGATCTTTTCGGCAAGGCTAACTTTTGGATTTCCAGCCTGAAGTGTTTTGAGGCCTGCCTTCAAGACATCTGCGCGCGGGTCCCGTGTCCGGTAGATCCGGTGTCCAAACCCCATCAAACGCTCCTTGCGGGTCAAGGCTTCGGAAATCCAGTCCGCTGCGTTTTCCGGGTCTCCAATGGCATCAATCATGTCGAGCACCGGTCCCGGTGCACCGCCGTGAAGCGGGCCACTCAAGGCGCCCATGGCGCCAAGCACAGCCTGTTTCATGTCGGCTTCCGTCGAGCCAATGACCCGGGCGGTGAACGTTGACGCATTCAATCCATGGTCCAGGATGGTGACAAGATACCGGTCAAGCGCGGCAATGTGTTCTGCATCGGGCTCCTCGTCTCCCATCATGCGCAACAGATCTTCCGCTGTCGTGAGGTTTGGATCTGGTGCGATCGGGTTTTCGCCTTCAGAAACACGGAAGGCGGCGGCAAGGAACACCGGCAGAGCGCCGCTGATTGTCACGGCTTGTGGGCGGTCCGGATCAAGCGGCAAAGCGGCGAGGCCGACTTGCATCCGTTCATAGATACTCAGCTTTCCGGAAGATGCTTCGATCAACGGCACATTGGAAAACGCAGCTTGGCGTGCATCGCCCATGGCTTTTCTAAGTTCATCGGCATCACAAAAGACATAACTGTGCCAGAGATGAAGGATGGCGTCCTCGAACCAGACCTTGCCGGCGAGGTCTTCGATCCGTTTGCCGCGCAGAACCAGTTGGCCGTTCTGACCATCGACATCGCTCAGGCCTGTGTGGGCCGCGACAACACCTTCCAGACCGGAGGCTGGGTCTGCGGTCAGGGTTCCGGGATCGGGCGCTTTTGTCATGATCATCTCCTTTTTCTCGAAAGCACCTAAGAAGAAGTCATTGCATTGATCAATCTTGATAAATACAATCAACATATGAACACGCCGATCTATCTCTCCGCGAAAGAAGCTGCCGCTGAACTCGGCGTTCAGCCGGCCACCCTTTATGCCTATGTCAGCCGAGGGTTGATTGAGTCTGTCGCCGGGCCGGGAAAACAAAGGCGCTACGATGCCGCTGACGTGCGCCGTCTTAAGGGCCGGAGAACGACGGAGGAGGTCTCCGGAAGCCGCCCGTTAACCGGTGACCCGGTGCTGGAAACCGAGCTCACGATGATCACCCAGGAGGGCGCTATCTACCGCGGGCGTCCGGCTGTTGATATAGCCGAAAATGCTACTTTGGAAAGCGTCGCCACACTTCTTTGGGATTGCGGTGATGATCCCTTTGCCGAACCTGCGCCCTTAGCGCCGCCCGAACTTCCCGATGGGCTCGGGCCGCTGGACAGGGTTATGATGGCGCTGGCAGCCTGGCCCCTGCAGGACCGGGCAGCCCATACGCAGGCCGTAAAACTGCTGCGGACAAAAGGGGCTGCGCTGCTGCGCTACGGCGTTGCCGCTCTTCTTGAAACCGAACCGCAAACCATCCCCGTTCACACCCAGATCGCGCAAGCGTTTGACGTTTCGTCGCGCGCAAAGAACCTGATCCGGGCGGCGCTCGTTCTTTCTGCCGATCATGAGCTGAACACAAGCACCTTCGCTGCGCGCTGCGCAGCATCTACGCGGGCGCCTTTACATGCGGCGCTCTTGTCGGGTCTGGGGGCGTTCACGGGACCGCGCCATGGCGCGGCGTCCGGCCGGGCAAATGCCTGGATGGCCGAAATCGATGCAGATACGGATGTCGAGGCCTTGATTGCCGACCGGCTGGGACGCGGTGAAACCCTTCCAGGGTTCGGCCATAAGATCTATGTCGACAAGGATCCGCGCGGCCACTGGCTGATCACCAATCTAATGGCTTCAGAACCGGATCATCCCTTCGTCCAGAAATTGCCGGCAATCCTGAAGGCAGGCCATGATCTTTTTGGCCTCTTTCCAAATATCGACTTTGCCCTCGCCGCCATGCAGAAGACATATGATCTGCCGAAAGACAGCGGTAAGATCATTTTCTGCGCCGGACGGATGGCCGGTTGGATTGCGCACGCGTTGGAACAATATGGCGCGCAAGAACAGATCCGGCCGCGCGCAACCTATGTAGGAATTCGCGACAGTTGATAGCAATTCGATTGAATAGGTACCTGCGACACGGCTAAGCTTTTAGAATTGTTGGGTTCGCCGGAGCGGATGCTGTCTTGGACGTAATCTTCGGACATGTCGTTACTGTCATGCTGCCCGTGCTTTTGTGCGTGCTGCTCGGATATGGCCTGGCGGTTCTGAGAGCACCTTTTGACCGGAAAATGTTTGGCAGCCTTGTCGCCAATGTCGGCTACCCGGCCTTGATCCTGTCTCACCTTGCCAAAGACCACATCGAACTCGGCGCCTTTTTGAATGTGCTGCTGGCCGCTGCTTGCATGATATTGATTTTCGGTGTTCTAGGCTTCGGGATCCTGAAGCTGCTGGGTTTGCCGGTTCAGGCCTATTTATCTCCCATGATGCTGTCGAATGTCGGGAATATCGGATTGCCGGTTACAACGCTGGCTTTTGGTGCGGAAGGCGCAGCGGTGGCTTTGGGTTTTGTCGTTGTGGTCCTTGCTGCGATTTTCACCATCGGGGTTGCGTTACCGATTGGCAAACCCGACTTCAAAACCCTTGCCAAGCAACCGGTAATATATGCCGTCATGGTGGCTTTGGTTCTCATGGAGACGGGTTGGAGCTTGCCAGGCCCGGTGGATCAGAGCCTCAGCATTCTCGCCGGGCTTGCCGTTCCCGTCATGCTGCTGACGCTGGGCCACAGTCTTGCGACGCTGAAATTCGGCAATCTCGGCCGCGCAGCCACACTATCCGTGATCCATATCTGCTTTTCTGCGGTTGCCGCGTTGGCGCTCACCAGCCTATTTCCGTTCAGCGGAGCACAGCAAAACGCAATCATTCTGCTCTGCTTCATGCCGCCGTCCGTTGCGACCTATCTGGCGGTTTCGCAACATCGTCCTGACGACGCAGCCGCTGTTGCCGGGTTCATTTTCCTGTCAACGCTGATGACATTGCTCACGCTGCCGCTTGTACTAACCTATTGGGCAGCATGAGTGAAGATCAGGGCTTTGCCTTCATGAAGTCTTCGAAATTGACCGGCATTTCTGCACTTGGGTCCCGATCGAAGCAGCCGAACGAGCCGCCGTCCTTCATGTCTTCTGCCGCAGCCGTGAAGGCGCCGTAAGCAAGCCGTGCCAAGCCAGCGCCGATAGAGATCCGGGCAACACCGAGATCACCGAGTTCCTTGCGCGTGAGATGGAAATTCGGGCGGCCGGCCAGGATATTCAAAGGGGCATCTACGGCCTCCAGGATTTTGGCAATTTGCCCTTTGTTCTTCAGCATTGGGGCATAAACACAATCAGCACCTGCGTCTTTGAAGGCATTGAGCCGCTTGATGGTCTGTTCCAGCTCATGGTCCGATTTTACCGGGCCCTCACTGCGCGCTGTTAGAACAAACTCAGGTGCGTTTTCCTTGACGTAAGCACTGGCCGCCTTGATCCGTTCAACGGCCAGGTCCAGCGGGTAAAAAGGGTTCTTGGGATTCTGCGAATAATCCTCAATGGAGCACCCGGCAAGACCAACTTCGATTGCACCCTTGATGGTTTCAACCACGTCTTCTGGGCTGTCGCCAAACCCGTTCTCAAGGTCGCCGTTTACCGGCAGGCTGGTCACCGAAATGATATCAGCGGCATGAGCCAGCGCATCATCCCGCCCAATCAGACCTTCAGCATCCCGAACGCCCCGGGCCCAGGCGAACCCGGCACTGGAAGTCGCCAACGCATCAAAGTGCATGCCGTCCAGAATTCGGGCGGAACCAATGTCGAATGGGTTGGGCATCAAAAAGGCTTTGCCCTTCACATGAAGTGCCTTGAAAGCGGTACGGCGTTGCGCGGCGGTGACCATGAGAGTTCTCCAAAACAGTTTGAGTTTGAGTATAACTCAACATCGGAAAAACGAATGTGACATCCGCTAAATTACCTAAACGCAACGCCGGTTGTTCGGAACTTATGACTTTGCTTCGGGGCGGACAACGCGAGCCGCGAAACATCCGCGGCGTGCGTAATGCAGATGGATGTAATCCACAGCGGTATTTTCGAAGAACTTCGCAATTAGATCTTGCACCTCAGTTCCTTCGATGATCTCCGCATCCACGATTTCGTGGGATTTATTGAATGCGCGAACCGACAAAAGCCGGCTTGTGATTGAGGCCGGGATAGCGCCTTGGTCCGGATGCGTTTCTTCGGCGCCTTCTTTGACGAAGATCGCGTGCCGGGATCGATAGGGTGAATTTCCCGGCTGGTGCTCGAAATTCAGAAGAAACACACGCTCGCCCGCCGTAACGTCTTCAAGGGACACACGGCAGGGAAAGCCGCCATCTGAGATATGAACCTGAACGCCGCGCTCTGACAGTTCTGCGTCCGAAAGACAGTTCAGGCCCGAAAAATGGTCTGCCGGAAGTGGTTGGATTTGAAACATGGACGTCGTCCTCCGTTGCTATTGGCGGGACGATAGGCGGCGTCGCTACCGGAGACGACCCGATTTGCGAGCATGCGAAACCGGCATCCTTAGACTGGCGAAAGAGTGTTAGGGATACGTCCCAACACGGCGCGCCATTCCCACTGACCGCGGCGCTGTCTCGTGAAAGCCGAATTTCTCATAGAGTTTGTTTGCCGGCACATCCGCGATCAGGCTCATATAGGCCGATCTGGGCAGTTCTACCTCAGACCAGGACATTAGACTTTCCATGATCATCCGGCCCAGGCCTTTGCCCTGGTATGCAGGCAACACGGCGATATCTGTAACCTGAACAAACAGGCCGCCATCTCCGACAAGACGCCCCATGCCGATTGGATCATCACCATCAAACACCATCACGGCATGCAGGCTGTTCTTCAGTCCGAGTTCTGCGGCTTTCAATTCATAACCGCCAAGGCCGCAGTCTTTGCGAAGTTGCAAATAGGTCTCGGGCTCTGGGACTTGGTTCTTAATCTCAAATGTCAAAATATACCTCGGGAATCATGCGTTTATGCCTGAAGAATGGGTCTCATGATGGTCTAACAGCAAGGCGCAATGGGCTCAGGCGACATCAACAAAGGTTGAGATCAGGCCAGAACACTCAAATTTGGAGCACTTAAGCTGTGTTCAGTGGTGTCACGTTCGACCTGCGCCAACGAGAGAATCGCTCTGGCTTTGCTTGTGCCAGGAGATCAGTAGGATCATTCCCATGATGATGAGGTACGGCACATAGAACCGTGTCTCATAGTGTGGGAACACGAGATACTTGGCGCATATTGATGCGAAAACCGCATAGAGCAACACACGGGTCCGTTCTGCCATCTCTGTCACCCGAATGAGTTTTGCAAAAAACAGAACCTGCGCGATCAAGACTGCGAGCCAGGTTTCTCCCATCAGTGACCGCACCGTCGCGCGAACGAGCATCTGGACATAAGCGGTTATTGAAAACGGCGGATTAAAGCCTTCGAGCGTCGGAACGAATTCAATGTGCGAAAACCACATATGCACCCACCAGCCAGGGTGGTTTGCGCCTTTTGTTAGCCAGACATAAAGACTGAAACACACGGCAAAACAGCCGGTCATCCACCATCGTCCCGGGCCGTATATCGCGGCGAATACGAAAAAGACGCCGATGAAGGCCAGGTGATCCGGGCGGACCAGAAAGGCACATAAAAGGCTAACAGCTGCCAACCAATCGAGCTTCTCCAGATAGCTCATGGCTGCAAGAAGCAGGAAGACGGTGCAATAAAGGTCTGGTGTCACCAATTGTGCCGCTTCGGTGAAACCGGAGAGGGTCAGCAGCACCGCGACCGGCAAACCATACGCCAGCGCCTGATTGCGGGTCATCCAGACTAGCAAGAGCCCCCCGATGGCAAGTATGGATGCCTTGGAAATAAGCCGCAGCGCCTGAACTGGATCCATGAAGCCGGTCAGCAGTCTTGCTGTTTCGATGTAAAAAATCTTCAGACGATAGAAGCCCAGCATGGTCATAAAGGCGTCGGGGTTTTCTGCCTGATGGATCCGGTAATCCCGGTCTTGAGTCAGGATCAGATATTCGCCAGGCGAAACATTCTGTTCAACGAAATCATAGCTTTGACGATGCAAGTCAGTTGTGTTGTCAACGGACGGTTCCAGAACACTGGCGGTGTAAGCGAACATGTCCCAGTTGGAACCCGGAAAAACGTGCACAACAGCCGTGGTCATGGCGATAAAGAGCACAAAAATTAAAGCACCAATCCACTGCCGCAACGGTCGATAGAGCGTATTGGCTGTTTTGAAACAAACCAGGAAGCTATGTTCCAACAGGCGTTGAGCAGGATTAGACACGAAGGGCCCCTTCAGCTGAAAGCAGCCTGCAGCTTAGGTGGGACTTGTGAGAAATACGTAAACACGTGACGTTCGGCCTCTGCGCACTCAGGCCGCTTATGCCCTCTGGCTGACTTGACCAGTTGGTCGGACCGTGTCTCCATCATGCTCAGATAAAGGTGCGGGAGGAACGATGCGCGACCTGGGTGATTGGGATTATGTAATTGTTGGCGCGGGAACAGCCGGGTGTGTCCTGGCTAACCGTTTGTCAGAGGATCCAAGCGTCAAGGTTCTGCTTCTGGAAGCGGGAAAGCGCGACAATTACATCTGGGTCCACATTCCCGTTGGCTATCTCTATTGCATCGGCAATCCGCGCGTTGACTGGGGTTTCAAGACCGCACCCGACAAGGGGTTGAACGGCCGGTCACTGGTCTATCCGCGCGGCAAGGTGCTTGGCGGCAGTTCATCCATCAACGGCATGATTTACATGCGCGGCCAGGCTTGGGACTATGACCATTGGCGCCAGCTCGGGCTTGCCGGTTGGGGCTGGGATGACGTACTGCCCTATTTCCGGAAATCAGAAGATCATTATGCGTGGAACGACGAGCTCCATGCTCAGGGCGGCAACTTGCGCGTTGAAGAGCAGCGCATTTCCTGGGAATTGCTTGATGCCTTCCGGGATGCCTGTGAAGAAAACGGCATTCCCAAGATCCGGGACTTCAACAAAGGTGACAATTTCGGATCTGCCTATTTTCAGGTGACTCAGAAATCAGGCATGCGCTGGAACGGTGTGAAGGCGTTTTTGAAGCCGGCCGAGAACCGGCCGAACCTCAACATCGTTACGGAAGCTCATGTGGCCCAGATCCGTTTCGAGAATGGCCGGGCATCCGGTTTGGATCTGGAGATTGCGGGCGAACCGGCAACGGTAGCGATTTCCGGGGAGCTCTTGGTGGCTGCCGGCGCAATTGGATCACCGCAGCTGCTGGAGCTCTCAGGCATCGGTAATCCGGAGGTCCTGTCGAACGCAGGGATTGAAACACGGCACGCGCTGCCGTCCATTGGCGAAAACCTGCAGGACCATTTGCAACTTCGTCCCGTGTTCAAGGTGAAGAACGCTAAATCCCTGAACAAGATGGCAAAGACCTGGACCGGTAAGGCGAAGATTGGTCTGGAATATCTCCTCAAGCGATCCGGGCCAATGTCGTCCGCGCCGAGCCAGCTTGGTGTGTTCGCCAAGACCGATCCATCGTTCGAGACGGCGAACGTGGAATATCACGTTCAGCCGCTGTCGTTGCCCAAGTTTGGCGAACCGTTGCATGATTTCCCGGCGATGACGGCGAGTGTCTGTAACCTCCGCCCTGAAAGCCGGGGCCATGTGCACATCACGTCACCGGATAAAGGCGCGCAGCCGGAAATCCAGCCGAACTATCTCTCTGCCGAAGCTGATCGCCGGGTGGCAGCCGACAGTATCCGGCTCACGCGCAAACTCATGGCATCGCCTGCCATGGCACGGTTCGAGCCGGAGGAATATCTGCCTGGTCCCGATCTCACCAGCGAAGACGAGTTGATTAAAGCCGCGGGAGACATCGGCACCACGATTTTCCACCCCGTCAGCACGTGCCGGATGGGTGTCGATGAGAAGTCTGTGGTTGATGACCGCCTGCGTTTGCGTGGTTTTGAAAACATCCGGGTGATTGATGCATCCGTGATGCCGACCATCACCTCCGGCAACACAAATGCTCCGACGGTCATGATCGCGGAAAAGGGCGCGGACATGATCAAGGCCGACCGGCGGGCAGGATGATCTGTTTCTTGATCTGAACGGTTGGCAACGTACATAGCAAAGGCTGTAAAGCGAAAGGACGTTGCTGTGCGCTTGAGCCTCATTGTGGCTGCCGTTTTTGTGCTCGCTCAGACTACTGTTGCTGCTGCGGAAAGACCACTGACCGTCTTTGCAGCCTCGAGCATGAGCGAGGCGATGGGGGCGATCGGTGAGGCATTTGAAGCTGAAAGCAGTGTGCCGGTGACATTCTCATTTGCCGGCACTGGTACGCTTGCGCGTCAGATTGAGGCAGGCGCGCCCGCTGATGTCTTCGTTTCTGCCGACACGCTCTGGATGGGGTACTTGACGGACCGGGGTGCCGTTCAGACGGAAAGCGAAACGGTTATCGCTTCGAACCGGATAGTCTTGGCTGGCGCGCTGGACAGCGAACCATTGGATCTGTCCGCTGACGCAGTTGCTGCGCGGCTGGGCGACGGACGGCTGGCAATTGCCGACCCGGATACTGTTCCTGCAGGGCGCTATGGCAAGGCCGGGCTGACAGCACTTGGGTTATGGCCTTCGGTGGAAAGCCGATTGGCGCCGATGGAAAACGTTCGCGTTGCGCTGGCCGCGGCGGCGCGCGGTGACACGCCTCTAGCGCTCGTCTATGCAACGGATGCTGCAATTGAGCCGAATGTTCAAGTGCTCGCGGAACTACCGGCGGAAAGTCATCCAAAAATCGAATATCCAGCCGCGCTAACGACGGGTGCCAATCACCCGCAGGCGGCGGCCTTTCTGAACTTTCTGATTGGTCCCGAAGCTGTGAAGATCTTGCGTTCCTTTGGCTTTGTGACCCATAAGGAAGAATAGCCTTCCAGGAGGAAGGTCCAACGGCAAACCGATCTGAGCGCGCGTGGATTTTCTCACCCTTCAGCCCGCCGAATGGCAGGCGCTTCTTCTCACCTTGAAGGTTGCAGCAGCAGCCTTGCTTGTGGCCCTGCCGCTTGCAGTGATGGTTGCGTATGGCCTGGCCCGGTACAGATTTCCGGGTCATGGTGTTGTCAACGCACTGGTGCATTTGCCGCTTGTCCTGCCACCTGTCGTCACCGGTTATGTTCTATTGCTTGCTTTTGGCCGGAATGGGCCGATTGGGCCCGTGCTGCAAGACACCTTCGGCATCACGTTTGCCTTTAACTGGACAGGGGCCGCGCTGGCCGCCGGAGTCATGGCGTTTCCCCTGATGGTTCGTCCGATCCGCCTGTCTTTTGAGGCCGTGGATCCCAAACTGGAGGATGCTGCCCGGTCCCTGGGTGCGCGGCGGCTGGTCAGTTTCTTGACCGTGACGTTGCCGCTTGCGCTCCCGGGCATTCTCGGAGGTGCCATTCTCGGCTTTGCCAAGGCCATGGGTGAGTTCGGCGCGACCATCACTTTCGTCTCCAACATTCCGGGGGAGACACGAACGCTCGCCTTGGCGCTCTACACAGCCACCCAAAGCCCAAGCGGTGACTTGGCGGCCTTTCGCCTGACCATCATCGCAACCATCGTCGCCTTCGGCGCCTTGATAGCCTCTGAACTGCTCGCCCGCCGGCTTCGGAAACGTCTGGGAGGCGCGGATGCTTGACGTTGATATCAAGGGCCAGGTCGGTGCGCTGCCGCTGACTGCACGGTTCAAAAGCGAGGGGGGCGTTACCTCCCTGTTTGGTCAGTCGGGGGCCGGAAAAACCAGCCTGACCAACATGATCGCAGGTCTTATCCGCCCCTTGTCCGGCCGGATCACTGTCAATGACACGATCCTCTTTGATGCAGACAAGAGCATCAATCTTGCGGTTCAGGACCGGCGGATTGGGCATGTTTTTCAGGATGCACGCCTGTTTCCTCATATGAGTGTGCGCTCCAATCTGACTTATGCGCGCTGGGCCGGCCGCCGGAAAACGACACGCTCGATGGACGAAGTGGTGCAGCTATTGGGCTTACAGCCGCTCTTGGCCCGCAAACCCGCAACGCTGTCCGGCGGTGAGCGTCAGAGGGTCGCAATCGGACGGGCGCTGCTGTCGGATCCGCGGCTTTTGATCATGGACGAGCCCTTGGCCAATCTGGATCAGGCCCGGCGCAATGATATTCTTCCTTATTTGGATCGCCTTTGCGCGGAAGCCGGGATCCCGATCCTTTACGTCAGCCACTCGATCGAAGAGGTGGCTCGCCTGTCCCAGACCTTGGTGATCCTGTCCGATGGCCAGACACCGGCCTTTGGACCGGTTGCCGAGATGCTCGCCAGAACGGATCTTGGCAAGGCAACCGGCCGGCATGAGGCCGGGGCGCTCCTGGAAGGCACTGTGAGTCACACGGACAGCGTGTGGGGACTGACGCATATCGACATTGGTGGTGCGACCATTCAGATCCCGGACCTTGGAGCTGCGCCAGGCGAATCGATCCGGCTGCGTATTCGGGCACGAGATGTCGCGCTTGCGACAGAGGTTCCGAATGGGCTTTCGATCCGGAACAGGCTGTGGGGAACGATCCGCAGCATTTCGGAAGAGAGCGGACCTTATGCAGAAATTCTCTGCAGCGTCGGAGAGCAAATGATCAGGGCCCGGATCACGCGGGCATCGGTCGCCGATCTTGGCCTGGAAGTTGGAAAAACGGTGACGGTCCTCATTAAGAGTGTCGCCATAGACAAACGCCAACGCGCGCCCGTACCGGGTTAAAGATCTGCAATCCCTACGCTTTCGCGTAAGACGATAAAATAATATCAGGAGCATGTCACAACCGGAAAAGCTGGGTCGTCATTTGAGTATGGAACCAATTCAGGTTCTGAACGAGGAACTTCAAATGACTGCGACTACTGCACCTGTGAACCACCACCAGCAGATCCCTGGAATTGCACAGACCCTCGGCGGCGTCTCGGCGTCCTTTGCCAAGGAAGGACTGGATCCAAAGCTTCAACATCTGGTCGATCTGCGTGTTTCACAGATCAATCAATGCGCGTTTTGCGTGAAGATGCATATCAAGGAAGCACTGGCAGCAGGTGAATACAGTGAACGTCTGGAACGCTTGATTGTCTGGCGGCATGTGGATGATTTCAGCGAGAAAGAAAAGGCCGCGTTGGCGTATGCTGAAGCGCTGACTTACATGAAGTCGGAGCAAAGCTATGGACCGCTGCGCGCGGAACTCAGAAAGCACTTTACCGAAGCCGAGATCAGCTTGTTGACCGCGGCGATCGGCATGATCAACCTCTGGAACCGGGTTCAGATCTCGAATTACTGATATGAGCGAGCAATCGAAACTCGAAACATTTGAGCAGGCCAGACCCCGTCTTTTGGGGCTGGCCTACCGCCTGCTCGGCTCTTGGGCGGATGCCGAAGATGCTGTGCAGGATACGTTTCTGCGCTGGCAGGGCACCGATGGTGCCGCGATCCTGAATCCGGATGGATGGTTGACGACCGCTTGCACCAACCGTTGTCTTGATTTGTTGAAATCCGCGCACAACAAACGCGTCGATTATGTCGGTCCCTGGATCCCGGAGCCGCTGCATATTGAAGCCGGGGAAACACCGGAAGGCGATATTGAGCGGGCTGAATCTCTCACGATTGCATTCCTGCACATGATGGAACGCCTGTCGCCAAAAGAACGGGCTGCGTTCTTGCTACATTCGGTGTTCGGCCAATCGCACAGACAGGTCGCAGGTGTTCTCGGAATGAGTGAATCTGCCTCCCGTCAGCTCGTCTCCCGGGCCAGCCGCAACGTTCAGGGGCCGAACGCCCGATTTATCCCTGCCGCAGATCACCAGGAAAAGATGCTGACCGCTTTTCTCGATGCAGTGACCTCCGGGTCAACGGAACAGTTGGCCGGTCTTCTGTCGGAGAGTGTTCAGTTCCAATCGGATGGGGGCGGCAAAGTAACGGCGCTCGGCCGAGTTCTGTCCGGCAGTGTGGATGTTTCCAAGTATGTCGCAAAGATCATGTCACGGCTCTGGACTGGCTCAGGCGGAACGTTGGAGCGCAGGGTCATAAACGGGATCGAAGGCTTGGCGCTTTATGAGGCGGAACACCTGGTTTCAGTCGTTACTTTTGGGTACAGCGCAGACGGCATGATTGATCAGATCTTCATCATGCGAAACCCGGACAAGCTGCGCGGCATGACGCAGTCGATTCGGCACGACACTGGAAGCGGTGCTCTGCAGCCCAACTGATCGTAGTTTCGATAACGGGTTTTCCCGCGTGCGTTTAAAGTTCGGCAATAGGCATTGGGTTACGATCAATGCCGTTCGACACACGTAATGCTGTTCATGAAAGCCTGGGAGGAGCACATATGAGAAAGATCGCCGGCCTCACCGCTGCGGTTTTGTCCTCCTTCCTGTTCAGCGCGTCGCATGCCTTTGCTGCCTGCGATGAGGACGAAATCGTCATCAAGTTCAGTCACGTCGTCGCAGCGGAAGGCCATCCCAAAGGGGAAATGGCAAGCGCGCTAGCGGACCGGGTCAATGCTGAGATGAACGGTACTGCCTGTATGCAGGTGTTTCCATCATCGCAGCTCTTCGACGACAATCAGGTGATGGAAGCGCTCTTGTTGGGAGATGTCCAGCTGGCGGCCCCATCGCTTTCGAAGTTCGAAGCTTACACCTTGAAATATCGGGTGTTCGATCTGCCGTTTGTTTTCTCCAACATGGACGCTGTGACTGCCTTCACTGAAGGCAAAAAGGGACAAGAGCTTCTGGGTGCGATGTCCGACTACGGTTATGTTGGTCTTGGATATATTTTCAACGGCCTTAAGCAGTTTTCGGCGAACCGGCCGTTAATCGCGCCAGACAATGCCAAGGGCTTGAGGTTTCGTGTCCAGCCCTCCGATGTTGCGGTTGCCATGGTCGAAGCCATGGGGGGCACTGCGCAAAAACTGGCCTTTAAGGATGTTTTTGAGGCCCTTCAAATGGGCGTTGTGGATGGACAGGAAAACACCTGGTCCAACATTTACACCCAAAGATTCTTTGAGGTTCAGGACGGCGCAACGGAGACCAATCACCAGCTTCTGGCCTACCTCGCGGTAACATCTCAGGAATGGTTGAACAGCCTGGATGAAGACGTCCGCAACCAGTTTATGACAATCTTCACCGAGGTCTCTGATGACTTCAACGCACGGTCAAACGCGATCAATGAAGACAGCAAGCAAAGCATCATTGAAAACGGTGGAGTTGTGCGGGCGTTGACCCCGGATCAGCGCGATGAGTGGGTCACCACCATGAAGCCGGTCTGGGATATGTTCCGCGATGATATCGGGGCCGATGTCATCGATGCCGCGATTGCATCCAACAAGGCTCGCTGATCCTGTTCCGCGCATTTGTCGCGGCAGGGTGCCAAAAACCGTCGCAATTACATGGAAATCGGCGGATAGTGCGGTTGTTTGGTCTGGTTTGGTGAGTTGCTGATGCCGTCTGTTTCTGATCCATTTGAAGCTCTTTCTGGGTTCATTACCACTGAAGAAGAGCTTGAAACCGTTTGCGGACATCCTTTGCCGCAGATTGCAGAAAAGGAGTTGCCGGCACTCGATGAGATTTGTCAGGATTTCATTTCGAGAGCGCCCTTTTGCTTTGTCGCATCCGCGAATCCTGACGGTCATATCGATGTGTCACCGAAGGGCGATCCGGCTGGATTTGTAAAGGTATTGGCCCCAAGCCTTCTGGCGATCCCCGACCGGCCCGGCAACCGCCGTCTCGATACGTTCCACAACCTTTTGAAAGACCCCCGCATTGGTCTTTTGTTTCTGATTCCCGGGCGGGGAGAAACCTTGCGGATCCGCGGCGAGGGCCGTCTGACGACCGATCCAAAGCTGCTTGAGAGCCTGTCAGTTCAGGGCCGGTTCCCAAAACTCGCTCTAGCAGTTCATGTCCATTCCGCTTTCATGCACTGTCCGAAATGTGTCTTCCGGTCCGGGTTATGGCAGCCGGATGCCTGGCCGAACACCGAGGGCATGGCGGACATGAATGAAGCGATGGTCAAGCATGCCAAAATCGCGCTTAGTCCGGAGGAGTGGTTCGAAACACTTAAGGAAAAAGGTGAGCTCGATCTTTGGTGATGGGTCGCCTCCTGGTGTGAGCCCGGGTCATCGCTCACAAAAAAAACCGGCCTCCGAAAAGGCCGGTCGCGAGGTGTCTTCTTCTTTGGGAAGAGATGTAATCAGACGACGCTGCCAAGCTTCATGGCAACGCTCATGTCGCCTTCAACCTGCATTTTACCGCCCATGAAGGCTGCCGTCGGGTTCAAGTCGCCAGACAGCATGTCGGACAGGTCCTCAGCGGACATCTTGATCGTGCAGTCTGCATCGGCGTCTTCGTTGCTGACTTCAGAGCCCTGCAAGAAGATTGTACCGTCTTCGCCAAGATCGAACTTCACGCTTTCTTCGATGCCGCCGCCAGAAACCTTGTCACGGATATCGTTGGTGAGCTGTTCCAAGGACATTATGTTTTCTCCCATTGAATGAGGCCGAAGCCGTCTGTTGCCCCTTTGAAGCATGCCGTTTACGTAACCGTCAAGAAATAATCCGTTCCGGTATGTCTTCTCCAGTCGATTTTTGCTCACTCATACCCCAAAACCTTCCAGCAAGTGTGCTTGCAGAATGACAAAAAAACACGGGGCCCGATTGAGCCCCGTGTTGTGAAAATAGTTTCAGCTTCCGGCAAATCTTATTTGAATACGTCGAACGCAAACCGATAAGTGAAGCCAAGGCCGACATTGAACTGGTTCTCGCTGCCGACCTTTGCGATCGGGCTGTCAGCAGCGTCGCCGACGAGGCGGTCATATCCGCCCTGAAGATGCAAGCGCACATCGTCATTGAGATCGTAGCTGACACGGGCTGCCAAGCCGACAGATTTGAAGCCGGCACTCGGATTATACTCGCTAAGGCGACCACCGCTCGCAGCGGCTTCTCCCGCGGTTACACCGAAATAGGTGTCCATATAGTCGCTGGATGCAAACTCCGCGCGCGGACCAAAGCTTAGTTCCCACTTCTCCGCGGGATAAACGATGCCGTCAATTCCGAGTTGGCCGACTTGCCCGTTGTGGCCGTTGAAGCCTTGACGGATCTCACCGAAGGCCCGGAAGTGGTCGGTTCGGAAGCCACCTCCCAGGCCCAGTTCCACAGCCCAGTCAATTGTATTCGTGCCTGTGAGGTCTGTGGTGTCGCTGGCCTTACGTTCACCAATGAAACTGAAGGACGGATAGAAGAACACACCGCTGCGGCGGCGCCCATCCACCACCTGTCCAAGGCCCGGGACATAAAATCGGCCCACAGAAATCAGCGGGAATGGATAGACGAGGTACGAGTCGGAGGCCTCATAGCGCGGCTTGACCATGGCACCGACGCCAAGGTCGAGCACGAACTGACGGCCCGCGTCTTGTTGAGAAAGATCCCCGCTTTGCGCACACGCTGCGCCAGACACGGATCCGGCCAAGAGTGCGACAACTGCGCGCGTAAGAATTTTTTTCATGAGGTCCACGTAATACCGAAGCTAACTGGCGCGAAGATAGCACGAAGACTGGTAACGCAAAGGCTAAGAGAGTCGGGTTTTGGCGAACTGTTGCATTTTCGCATCTGCGTAAGTGGCAGCATAACTACCGTGGTTGCCAACCGCCCGCGCTCAGCGGGTTGCAGGCGGCGGTTCAGAAAGCTACATGAAGAACAACACCTGCTTCAAAAGGCAACGGACCGCACAATGACAGCCCTTTTCACAGTGATCCTCATCGCGCTGCAGCTCTATACCTACGTGGTGATCGCGAGCGCGATTTTCTCCTGGCTCTATGCCTTTAACATCGTCAATCCGAGAAACCAGATTATCGGCATGATCGGACAGGTGCTTTACAACCTCACTGAACCCGTTCTCCGGCCCATCCGGCGTTTCATGCCGGATCTCGGCGGTGTCGACATCTCACCTGTCGTTTTGCTGCTGGGTATCATATTCCTGCAAATGATCATTCAGACCAACTTGATGCCGATGTTCCGCGGCTTCTAGGCGCCGACACAAAAAACCCGGGTCTCTTCCCGGGTTTTTCAATGTCAGTCTTCGAGTTTTCTTGCCTCATCCGGCAGCATGATCGGAATTCCGTTTCGGATCGGATATGCCAGCTTGGCCGTCCGGGAAATCAGCTCTTGCGCATCCGCATCATATTCCAATGTTGCCTTTGTCATAGGGCACACCAGCAGTTCCAATAGCTTCCGGTCGATCGGCCGGTCGGTTGTTTCGGTCATTGTCCAGTTTCCGCCAGTTCTGGCTTATTGAAGAGTTGCGCCGCCGTCATTGTCGTTTCTGGCGAGATCCATCTCGGTAATGGCAATCAAGGTCTCGGCGCGGGTCTTGAGGTCCTGCGCTTCCAACAGTGCCTGTTTTTCCTGCGGACCATAGGGGCACATCATGCACAACGCGTTTACCAGAACTTCCGTTTCAGCTTCTTTGACGCTGTCCCAATCTGCTTCCAGATTGTTGGCGTCAAGATAGGCGCGCAAGGTTGTCAGCAGTCCGTTGCGATCGACATCGTCTTCGCCTTGACCACATCTGAGATCGGCAGCGAACGGGGCAAAATCGACCTCTGCCTGCCGAAAGCGTGTCAACGCGGTCAGTTCCTGCGCGACACGGAACCGTGTCACACCTTGGAGTGTGATGAGGTACCGGCCGTCGCCGGTTTCCTGAAAGCCGGTCAAACGGCCCGCACAGCCAACCCCTTCCAGCAGGGGTTGATCCGGGTCTGTCGTGTTCTGCCGTCCCGACGGTTGCACCATCCCAATGAGACGGTTGCCCGCCAAGGCGCTATCAATCATGTCGATGTAGCGCGGCTCAAAAATGTTCAGCGGAAGCTGCGTTCTGGGAAGCAGCAACGCGCCGGACAAGGGGAACACAGGCAAGACCGGAGGAAGATCAGCAATCGTCTCGTAAATGGCGTTACCAGCCTGCATGAGTGGGCCTTTGTGTTGTTGTTCTCGACCAACCGCTTTGCGCGGTTGTACCGCATAACTGGGTATGTGTGGCGCGAGTGGCCTATCGTCAAGAAAACAACACGGCAGACAGTTTGCGCCGGCCATAGGCACTTGCCTCATCCTTGAAACCCCAGGCTTCAAAGAACTGCAGCAATTGTTTGCGGGCGCCGTCTTCGTTCCATTCACGGTCCCGGCGGACGATCTCAATGAGCTGGTCCACGGCTGCTGTTTTGGCACCCTTTGAATTCAGCCCGAGCGCAAGATCAAAGCGGGCCTGATGATCGTCCGGGTTTTGGGAAATGCGCTCCTCAAAACCAGCCAAGTCCCCAAGGGATGCTGCTTGTTCGGCAAGGTCCACAGCAGCTTTGGCTGCCAAATAGGCTTCATCCGTGCGTTTTTCTTCCGGTGCGAGCTCCAGTGCCTGTTTGGCGCGTTCCAGGTCGTCGGCCCCGAGGTAGCACTGGGTCAGTCCCGCAATGGCCTGAACATTATCCGGTTCTGCCTGCATCAATGCCCCGAACAGCTGAGCGGCCTGCCCGTAATCCTTATCCGCCAACAATGCGTTTGCTTGTTCCAGGTAGGCTTCGGCAGGATTGGCAGGAGCCGGGCCGCCAAGCTTATCGATGAACGCCTTGATCTGGCTTTCCGGCTGAGCGCCCATGAAGCCGTCGACAGGTTGACCGTCCATAAAGGCTATCACGGCCGGGATAGATTGAATGCCCATCTGGCCGGCAATTTCCGGATGGTCGTCAATGTTCATCTTGGCAAGCTTCACCGTGCCGCCAGCTGCTTTCACAGCGGCCTCGATCAGCGGTGTCAGCTGCTTACAAGGGCCGCACCAAGGCGCCCAGAAGTCCACGAGTATCGGCTGCTGGCGGGAGGCCTCCATCACATCAGCCATAAATGTCTGTGTGGTGACGTCGAAAATCAGGTCGCCATCCGGCGCGCCGCCAGAGCCGTTGCCACCACCGCCGCCGAAACCGCCGCCTTGGCCACCATATCCGCCACCCATGCTGGCGCCGAAACCGCCACCGACTTGACCGCCAATGCTGTAGTCGCCGTTGCTCATTAATCTGCCTCTTGCTGTTCGGCTGCTGTGAACGTTGGCCTTGCTGGCCGTCTCGCTGGAAAAACCGCACCTAACATGGCGCGGCTACAATCGGATTACAATTCTCAACCCTGCACTTCGCTTGCCTGTGCCTGCGCACTGACTGCCAGCACTTGCGGATCATGACCGCAGGCCTTCGCGAACTTGAGCAAATCGCTGGAAGAAATCGCCGTCGTCGCGTCATTCTTCAACGGGTGATAGTTTAGGACGTCATGTGCCATCATCGCTGCATCAAAAACGGGCGTCACACGTTGCGCTTCCCGGTCGTTGATCAAGGAAAAGGGGGTGACGGATCCGGGCTCCACGCCAAGCACTTCCATCAGAAGGTCAGCATTGCCAAACGACACCCGTCCCTGAGCGCCAATCACCTGGTGCACTTTTTTTAGATCAATTTCGGCATCGTGCAGGGTTGTTATCAGAAACAACCGGCCCTTCTTGTCTTTGACGAACAGGTTCTTGGTATGGCCGCCTGGAATGCGGTCGTGCAGGTCGCCAGATTCGGCGACCGTGAACACCGGATCATGATCCACAGTGGTGACAGAGATCCCCAGATCCTGAAAGAAGCCCATGAGCTCGTCGCGGCTGGCTGGCATGACTTTTCCTGAAAAAATTTGACTGTTTGCAGCTCTCTAGCGTGTTTTGATGCTGATCCGCAAGGCGAGTGTTACCTGTGGAGCGGCTATTTTCTGCCGTTTTTGCGGGTGTTGAAGCTGTGAAATCCACAAAAAGACAGCTAAAAAGATTTCTGCATTTTCGGTGTTGCATTCTGTTTCGGCTTAGTTCATATACTGCGCCACCAACGACGAGGCAGCCGCCGCCGAGTTGGAACACTATGCGGGTGTAGCTCAGGGGTAGAGCACAACCTTGCCAAGGTTGGGGTCGTGGGTTCGAATCCCATCGCCCGCTCCAATTTCACCGAATGGTGCTGAAAGCCAGTTGCAGAAAAGCAGCTGGCTTTTTTGTTGCGCTGATCGTTTGCGACAATTTTCCCTATGATTGAAATAAATCAGCGTCACAACCTTATATTAGCGTTATGGCCCGGCGGGTAATCTACCTGTGCAAACTGCGGATGGCGAAATTATCAATATTTCGCCCCAAGACGCGATTGCGACTGCTTCAGTGACTTTTCCAGCGGGACCATCAGGTTCCGCTGTTTTTTTGTGACTTTGGGCTCACTTGAAAGGCACAGGAATCGCCACTTGTTATTTCAGATATTAAAACATACCATAAAGTATGGTATGTATATTTGGAGATTGAAATGAACCTTTATTTTGCGAGTGCTGGAGGACTGGCCGCCATTGTGTGCCTGATCCATACCTTCGTGGGCGGCCGGGCGATTGCCGGGCCGCTTTTGAACGCGCCCGGGCTGCATCCCGTTCCCAAACTTACGACCTACTATTGTTGGCACATCGTCACCATCACACTCGCAGTCATTGCCGGGATGTTCGGCTATGCGGCGCTTTATACTGGCGGAACGGATCTCGGGTGGGTGGCAACCATATTGACGTTTGGCTACTGCGTGCTCGGCCTGGCCGTTCCGGTCTTCAAGAACCAGGCATTTAAGGATATGCCGCAAGGGTGGTTGTTCCTGCCGATCGTCATCATCGGCGCGTTGGGCGGGAGCCTATGAGCGAGAAGAAACGGCTTGGCAAAGAGGACTGGATCACGCTCGGATTTGGGCAACTGGTCAAAGAGGGCATCGGGGGCCTGACCCTTGAAGCGCTGTGCGAAACGGCGTCACGCACCAAAGGCTCTTTTTATCATCACTTCAAGGATCATGAAGCTTTCCTGACGGCTTTGGCTCATGCCTGGAAAAAACAGAACACACTTGATGTTGCCGAAGAAACGCTTGCGAGTGCGCCCGAAGATCAGGCGCGCACGCTGGCGCTGAAGGCGGCTCAACTCGATCATGACCTGGACCGTGCCATGCGCCAGTTTGCGCAGCTCAACCAGACGGCCCGGCAAACCGTACGCGAGGTCGATGATCTCCGAACCCAGTTCATTGTTAAGTTGTATCGTGCGCAAGGGCTGGATGATACCGCTGCAAACAGCATTGGGAAAATTGAATACGCTGCTTTTGTCGGCGCTCAAATCATCTGGCCGGAGATGACAGCCGAAGAGCGCCTCAAACTAGATCAGCAATTTGCAGACCTTGTCTCGAGCGGCACGAAACAGCCTCAGAAATAGATCGGCTTGTCCTCAGCGATCTTTGATAAGTGGATTTACGGACCAGTTTTGCGCGTTGAGTGTAACCAGTTTTCAAGGACTCGCCCTGTATGAATTGACGATAGTTCCGACATTCAAGACAGAAGATAGATATGGCTATTTTGCGCCAACCCGTTACCGCCGTCGTGATCGCTTTCTGGTTTTGCTTTTGGCTTCTGAACGGCCTCGATAAATTTTTTGCCCGTCAGGAGGTTGGGTTTGTCCATTGGTGGGGTAATCACCGCGTCGAAAAGTTCACCATGTATTTTGATCGCCTGGACATCGATCCAGGTTTCGTAACGGTGACGCTCATATTCGCGGGCATTGTCGAGTTTTTTGCGGCCGCTTTGTTTTTGGTGGCCGGGATCCGGCTTGTCAAAAACCAGCCGGGTGTTGCCTACCGGACCGACCTCGCGATTGCAGTGTCGATCGCCGTTTTTCTTGGGTTTGCAATTTTCGATGTGGTCGTTGGCGACAGGGCTGAGCTGTTGGAGCACTCGACTTACGTCGGCGTCCTGCTGGTTTCTTTCCTTGCGGTCGCAGCTGAAAGCTTCTTTCAGCACCTCAAGGATCTCGACAGCGACAGTACGATCAACCGCCGCTATCCGCCAGAGCCAAGTTAATTCCGCGAAATCAGCTTAGGTTGGAGCAATGAGACCGATGACATGTCATCGGTCTCCCTCACCCCTGTTTCAGTGACCCGCCGTCAGTGCGCCTTGCCGGCGTGGATCTGAAGCACCGGCCAGAAGACCGCCCACCTTCATGATTGATTGGGTTGAGCCCATCACGTTCTTGACCTCGACCTTGTGGCCACGCGCTTCCAAAAGCCGGATCGTGTCCGGGGACAAACCTTCTTCAATTCGAATTTCATCCGGAAACCATTGATGGTGGACGCGCGGTGCGGCCGTTGCCTCGGCGATGTTCATCTGGTGGTCGATCACATTCAAGATGACCTGCAACGTTGTCGTGATGATCCGGCTGCCGCCTGGCGAGCCGGTGACAAGGAACAGGTCGCCGTCCTTAAAAACAAGTGTCGGGCTCATGGACGATAGGGGCCGTTTGCCACCTGCGACCGCGTTTGCCGTTCCCCCAATCAACCCATAGGCATTCGGTGCGCCGGGTTTTGCGGAGAAATCGTCCAGCTCGTTGTTCAAAAGAACGCCGGTGCCGTCGGCGGTGAGACCAACGCCATAGGAAAAGTTCAGCGTGTAGGTGTTCGAGACGGCATTTCCGTCCTTGTCGACAACGGAATAATGGGTCGTTTCATTGCTTTCGTAGGGAATAGGGTTGCCAGGTGCAACGTCCTTTGAATCGGTGGCGGTCTCCATATTGATGGTTTCTGCGAGGCTTGCTGCATAGGCCGGATCGGTCAGGCCTTTTACCGGAACTTCAGCAAAATCCGGATCTCCGAGATATTTGGACCGGTCGGCGTAAGCGCGGCGCTTGGCTTCAGCCATGACATGGATTGCATCGGCAGAGTTGGGGCCGAAATCGGCCATCGGATAGGCTTCCAGCATGTTTAGGATTTGCACGATGTGAACGCCGCCGGAGGAGGGGGGCGGCATGGAGGCGATCTCATATCCGCGATAGCTGCCGGTCACCGGATCCCGCCAGACGGGTTTGTAGTCGGCAAGGTCGGCGATTGTCATGCTGCCGCCAGCTTCTTGAACCTTGGATGCGATCTTTTCGGCAACATCGCCCAGATAAAACCCCGCAGCGCCGTTGTCGGCGATCAAACGCAGCGTTGCCGCCAGATCGGTCTGTTTCAGTGTTTCGCCGGGCACATAAGGGATCAGACCGGCCTTGAAGAAGATGGCTGCCGTTGCCGGGTCTTTGCTCAGCCGGGCGATGCGGGCTGCCAATGAGGCTGAGAGGTCCGGTGTTACTTCAATGCCGTCTTCTGCGAGCGCAATTGCAGGTGCAACCAGGTCTTCCCAAGTCACTTTCCCGCTGCCGTGTTTTTCAAATGCGGCCGCAAAGCCGGCCACCGTGCCTGGAACCCCAATGGCCAATCCCGAAAAACGGGACTTGTCATTGTCCGGTTCGCCGTCTGGTCCCAGGAACATGTCACGCGTTGCGCCGGCTGGTGCTTTTTCCCGATAATCCAGCGCTTCGGTTTCGCCGGTGTCAGCCTTGTGGATCATCATGAAGCCGCCACCACCAAGGTTGCCGGCACGGGGCAAGGTCACCGCCAAGGCAAACCCGGTTGCGATCGCGGCGTCGACTGCGTTGCCGCCTTTTTCAAGTATACTGACACCCACCCGGGTGGCGACTGCTTCCTGGCTCGCCACCATACCGTTGGCAGCCGTAACCGGGTGATAGCGGTCCTTTCCGGAATAGATCGGCGTTTCTTGAGCAACAGTCGGCGCACCCGCGCCAATGGCCAGCGCAAAGCTCAGGCTTACCGCCGTCGCTGCGCGGATCAGGCTTTGGTGAATCATCCAGATCTCCGATTATCTTATAGGTTTTCAACTTCAGACTGTGGACGAGGATGCCGGATGCGGCAATGGCGTTTTCTGAAAAGTTGCAGACAGGCTCTTGGGCATGATTTGATGCAAGACAAGGAAGAGGCCGGTTTGGTCAGGCAGACTGAGAACCGTGATTGAGATGTGGAGAGAGCAGAAATGGTAGAGCGGTCCAAAATGCGGCGGAGTGGTCTTCAAGCGCTCGTTTTGGGCTTCAGCCTAGCGGTCTTAGCTCCTCTGTCGTCAGCGGTTGCGGCCGATGTCGCCGCAGGAAAAGACTTGGCGCTTCAATGGTGTGCGTCCTGCCATCTCGTCTCCAACGATCAGGCGACGGCGTCCAGTGTGTCGTTGCCGAGTTTTTATGACATGGCCAAGGATCAGAGTTGGGATGCATCGAAACTGGCAACCTTTCTCGCCAACCCCCACCCGCAAATGCCAAACATGACACTCGGCAACATCGAGATTGCCAATCTCGCCGGGTATATCCAGTCGTTGGCAAACGAATAACCGAACCTCTTACGACATGTCGAAGTCCACGCACATTGCAGCGTGGTAGGAGCCGGCATAATCCGGGTTGTCACCTTCAAGGATCTCATCCGGCAAAGCCGCATTGAACACCTTGATGTGCGCAACCCGGTCCGTCATGGAGCGGCTCGCAAGTACGTGGTCCAGGGTTTGGGCCCGGCCCTTGTGAAGCACGGTTTTCCGTTGCTCCAAAGGAAGGGCTGCGTCCAGTTGATAAAGTTGCCGGTAGCCAAGGTCCGGGACGCCGGTGTCGTGCGGGTCCGCCCGCAATAGCCTCAGCGCCCGGGTTTCGCCGGTTGCATTGAAGTCGCCGGTCAGGATGATCTGGGCGTCCGGATCCTCATCGAACAGAGCCTCCGCCCCAAGCCGGAGTTCAAGCGCTTGCGCAGTCTGTTTCAAGACCGACAGATGATAGCCTTCTGCCCAGGCAGAGACGGAGGCCCAATTGTGATCCGCGTCTTTGCCGCCCCGGATTTGGGCTGCAATGGGCGCGCGCAGATGGACGTTGAACAAATGTAACGGGCGCCCCTTGCCCAAGTCGATTTGAAGCTGCTGAACCGGCCGGTCGAAAGCGGTCGCCTGTGGTTCGTCATATCCGGGATCGGCAGTTCCCGGCCGCCAAAGTGGCGGCTCCGCGTGACGGTGATAAAGACTTTCTCCTGAGAGAACCGGATACCTTGAAAGCACAACGAGATTGTGCCGGTCGCCGGGCCCTTTTCCGGATGGACGCAAGCTGCCGGACAGGGAGAAGTCCTGGTAAGGTGTGCCCTCAATCAGACGCTCCAGATCGTGAAACTGCCGGCTGGATTGGCCCTTGATTTTTTGGGCGTTGACTTCCTGAAGACATAAGATGTCAGCCTCGAGCTCCAGAAGCTTTGGCCTCAGAGCGTCGATCCGCCGGGCGAGCAGATCTTCATCCACTTTGTCTGTCCCAAAGGATTCCAGGTTAAACGTCGCAAGTTTCATGCCGCCGCCGCAGTTGATCTGATCAAGTTGGGAGTAGCATAGCGTCCTGTCACAGGCGGTGATAGAGACTGCAGCTGAGAGAGAACAGGAACGGAATTTGGACATGGCGGATACGGTTTGCCCGTGTGGATCTGGCGCAGCATTTACAGCTTGCTGCGGTCCTTTTCTGGATGGACGCCAAGCCCCAAAGACCGCAGAGGCTTTGATGCGGTCGCGTTACACGGCTTATGTTCGAGAGAATATTGCGTACCTGAAAGAGACGCTCTGGCCGAAGTATCAGGCTGGGTTCGATTTTGCGGCGACGGCCCGATGGGCGTCGGAAAACCACTGGACGGGCTTGAGGGTTCTTGAGACCGGCAAAGGAAGCGAAGCGGATCGCGACGGGACGGTGCTCTTTGAGGCGAAGTATCTGTCTGGCGGAACACTGCACACCCACCGGGAGAATAGCCGGTTCCGGAAAAAATCCGGCCGCTGGTACTATGTTGAAGCGATCTGAAAACAGGGCCACCCGATTTGGGCGGCCCTTTGTGTTTCAGTTGACGCTTAGCACCGGCCGGCCATGACACCGCCGTCAACATCCCAGACTGCTCCGGTCACCCAACCGGCCTGATCGGAGAGCAGAAAGTCCACGGTCGCGGCAACATCGTCCGCCGTGCCGATCCGTCCGATTGGATGGAAGGCGTCGAAGCCGTCCTTCAGAGTTTGCGTGATCTGGTCCTCCGGGATAAACGCGCCATAAATCGGCGTTTCGACAACAGCCGGGGCAACGGCATTGACACGGATCCCGTGATCTCCGAGCTCCATGGCCAAATGCTGTGTGAGCGCGTGCAGGCCGGCCTTTGCCATGGAGTAGGCGGAAGACGGCGTCGCCTTCACGGCCTGGTGTGCCCACATCGAGCCAAGATTGACGATAGATCCGGCTTCACGCTCTACCATTTTCCGCGCAACGGCCTGGGTGATCTGAAACGTGCCGCGGTTGAACGCGTGATACAGGTCATAGTCCTCCGGCGTATGGTCGAGGAACGGTTTCGGACTGAAGGCACCAGCTGCATTGACCAGATATCCGATCGGTATTTGCAGACCTTCAATACGCTCAACGAGCTCAGCAACGTCGTTTTGATCGGTCACATCGGCTTGCCATGTTTGAACATTGACCTCGTATGCAGCTTCAATCTCTGCCTTTGCGGTTGAGAGTTTGTCAGCGTTCCGCCCGATAAGAACAAGGGGCACGTTCCTGGCGGCCAGCCGTTTTGCAGTGGCAAGGCCCATGCCGGACGTTCCGCCTTGTATGATTGCTACTGTCTCAGTCATTTCAGGTTCTCCAAGTTATCTATCTACTGATAGGTAGATTGCGATGACCGGGATATTGGGATTGCGAAAGCTGGTGTCAAGACCTATCTACTGATTGATAGATAGCGAGGGTTTCATGAGCCGGAATGCTGCCGAAACAGAAGGAAAAATTTTGGACCTCGCCGAGAGCCTCATTCGTAAGAATGGCTATAACGGTGTGAGTTTCCGCGATCTTGCGTCCGGCGTTGGGGTGAAGAGCTCAAGTGTCCATTATTATTTCCCGACGAAAGAAGATCTCGGCGCAAAGGTGGCGCGCCGCTATACGGACCGTTTCTTAAACGCGCTCGGTGACCCTGAAGATGGGCCAGCGACCGCGTCTGAAATCATGAAAAAGCTCCAAGACCTGTTTGTCTCCGCACTTGGTTCAGATGGGCAAATGTGTCTTTGCGGAATTCTGGCAGCAGAATCCGCAGGGCTGCCGGAAAGTGTTGTCTCTGAGGCCAAGTCGTTTTTTGACCGTGTTTCAGAGTGGATGACCGTGAGCCTGAGCAGAACCGAATGGGCCCAAAATCGGTTAGAAGAAGAGATCAAGGCGCAGGCCTTGTCAGCTCTGGCGCTTTTGGAAGGAGGCATGATCATTGCGCGGGTTCGAAATGACCCGGCACTCCTGACAACGCTGAGACCGCAACTCGCAACGTGATCCGGCGCGAAAGTTGGTGAATACGCCCCGCTATTTCCGCGGTGGTTCCAAAACGGTTCATTTGACCGGTCTGCAAATGGGTGCAAGTCTAGGTTCAAGCCGCCAAACGGCAGGAGCCTGACTTCATGAAGTTTTTCGCCTCAGCTTTCGTTTTTTCTATTTTCGCATTTGGTTTAATCCCGGCTCACGCCGACGATCCGGCGCCTGCGGTTCTGGTGGAGCGGGCGTCCAACACCAAGCCTGGAATGGCCGATGTTTATGTTGGCCGCGTCGCAGCCGTGAGCACCGTCAAAGTGGAAGCGCGGGTCGAAGGCGTTCTGGAAAGCCAGAAATTCACCGATGGGGGGCTCGTCAAAAAGGGTGAAGTGCTCTTCCAGATCGAAAAGGATCTCTATCAGGCAAGTGCCGACAAGGCACAGGCGACGTTGGACGGGGCGAAGGCCACTGCCTTGAACGGCAAAATCAACCTCGACCGGCAAAAGCAGCTGCTGGACCGGGGCGATGTTTCGCAGGCGGTCTACGATTCAGCTGAAGCGGATTACAAGGCTGATCAAGCGGCAGTGGGAGAGGCTCAAGCAGATCTCGATACAGCAAAAATAAATCTGGGCTTCACGACCATCACCAGTCCGATCGATGGCCGGATCTCCGACTCGCCCGTCGATGTGGGCAACCTCATAACGCCGAACACCGGCGTGCTCGCGACGATCACCAGCATAGACCCGATCCATGTAAAGTTTTTTATCAGTGAACGGGACTTGATCCTGAAGCGTCAGGAAGGGCTCATCTCTGAAAACTCTTCGACACTTGATGTGAAACTGCAGCTTTCAGATGGCGCCACTTACCCGGCTGCCGGGAAGATCGACTACATCAGCAACGAAGTCGAAACAGCCACCGACACGGTTGAAATGCGCGCAGCAATTGACAACAAGGATGCACTTCTGGTGCCCGGCCAAGTGGTTACCGTGACATTCGAGGACCCGAATGCAAGCGAAGTGGTCGTTGTTCCCCAGACCGCAATTCAGCTCGATGCAAAGGGGCACTTTGTGTTTGTCGTTGGAAAGGACAATGTCGTTGAACGGCGGGATGTAACCCTCGGCAATCAGATCGGGCGGGACTGGGTCGTCAGCAAAGGCCTGCAGGCCGGAGATCCGGTGGTTATCCAGGGACTGCAAAAGGTCCATGAGGGCGTCAAAGTCAGCCCAACTGAAACGCAATCCTGAACCGGGGCGGTCCGATGCTTGCAAGATTCTTTATCGATCGGCCCAACTTTGCCATCGTCATTGCGGTCCTCACGGTCCTGGTTGGCGCACTCGCCATCCGGTTTGTGCCAATCGCCCAGTTTCCGAACATTGCGCCCCCGCAAATTCAGGTGACTGCGAGTTTCCCGGGCGCCAACGCAGCCCTCATTCAAAATGCCGTAGCGACACCGATCGAGGAACAAGTGAATGGTGTCGATGGGATGATTTACATGTCGTCCCAATCGTCCAGTGAAGGCACCTATCAGCTGACCGTCACATTCGACATCGGCACGGATCCCGACATTGCCGCGGTCAATGTCCAGAACCGGGTGGCGCTCGCGACGCCCCTGCTGCCCGAAGCCGTTACAAAGCTTGGCATTTCCACGTCGAAGCAGAACAGCGACATGCTGCAGGTGATCAATCTGCTGTCACCGAACAAGACGTTCAGTCAGCTCTATTTGAGCAACTATGCCGCTGATTTCATTCAAGATCCGCTCAGCCGGATCGATGGTGTCGGGCTGGTCAATCAGTTTGGGCCGTTGAACTACAGCATGCGGGTGTGGCTCGATCCCGAAAAAATGGCGGCGTTGAACTTGTCCGCGTCGGATGTCTCCTCGGCCATCGAGGCGCAAAATGTCGAAGCCGCCGCAGGTCAGATCGGAGCCCCACCTTTCAGCGATGCGCAGACGTCGTTTCAATTCACACTGGACGCTCAAGGACTGCTGGAGACCGCCGAGCAATTTGAGCAAATTATCCTGGGAGCGCAGGACGACGGATCCTTCATCCGGCTGAAGGACATTGCGCGGGTGGAGCTTGGCGCCGAGAGTTATGCTGCGACATCATTCTACAATGGCGAACCATCTGCGATCATTGCGATTTTCGAGGAAAGCGGAGCAAATGCCCTGGATGTTGCGGACGCCGTCCGCGCCCAGATGGAGGAGCTCTCAAAACAGTTTCCGGAGGACATGGAATATGTCCTTGCCTATGACGTGACCACGGCGGTTCGGAAATCAATCGAAGAGATCGCATCGACTCTGGCGATTACGTCGGCCCTGGTCATCTCGGTCACCTTTTTCTTTCTGCTTAGCATCCGGGCAACCTTGATCCCGGCGATCGCGATTCCGGTCTCTCTGCTTGGGACCATGGCGCTCATCTACGTCATCGGGTTCAGCGCCAACATGATTACGCTCTTTGCGATTGTGCTTGCGATCACGCTCGTGGTCGATGATGCGATTGTCATCATCGAAAACACCGAACGGATCATGGAAGAGGATGGACTTGAGCCGCGCGAAGCCACGTTGAAGGCGATGAGCCAGGTGACGCGGCCGATCATCGCGACCACTTTCGTTCTGGCGGCGGTGTTTGTCCCGGTGTGTTTCTTTCCCGGGATCACGGGCGAGATCTATCTCCAGTTCGCTTTGACGATCACATTTGCCTTCGCGCTGTCAGCCATCAATGCCCTAACGCTTGGGCCGGTGCTCTGTTCGTTGTTCCTGTCGCGCCGGACCGGGCATCCGAAAGGTCTTTTCCGCCTGATACCAAAGCTGATCGACAAGCTTCGGGATGGTTATGTGGCTATTGTCCGGCTCATGCTCCGGTTTATTCCGGTCTCTTTGGCTGTGTTCGCGGGCGTTATCGCTGCCACGATCTACATGTTTGAAACCACGCCGACCGGCTTCATTCCTCCGGAAGACAATGGCGTGTTGTTTGTCAGCATTGAACTGCCCGATGGTGCCTCGCTCCAGCGGACCCAAGAAGTGGTGCAAAACATCAGCGCAGAGGTTCAAAAGCACCCGGGCGTTGGAGCCATCACGTCTGTCGCCGGGTTCAGTTTGCTCGCCGGCAACAGGTCGAACGTTGGAATTCTGGTGTTGTTGCTGGACCCTTGGGATCAACGCAAGACGCGCGACACCCAATGGTGGGCCATCATGATGTCCTTGAACCGGTCCCTGGCCGCGATCCCGGAAGCAACGTCCTTTGTGTTCCCATTGCCGACGATCCAGGGCGTTGGGTCAAGCGGCGGCTTGTCGGCGCAGCTCTTGGACTACAAGGCCAACAACATTGAGGATTTCGACGCCGTTAAGACAGCATTCCTGTCGGCTCTGATGAAGGAGCCGGAATTCCAGTCGGCCTTCAGCAGCTTTTCGGCCACGGCTCCGCAATACAGCTTGACGATCGACCGCGACCGCGCCGAAGCCCTGCAGGTCAAGGTCAGCGACATCTTTACAGCGCTGCAGGCGAGCTTTGGTTCTCTCTATGTGAACAATTTCGTCAAGGACGGCCGCGTCTACTGGGTGGTGATGTCGGCCGACGCGCAGTTCCGGCAGACGACCAGCCAGGTTCGGGGCATTTACGTCAAGAACGCTGCCGGTGAAGCCTTGCCGCTGAGGACTTTCATCACCGCGGAGCCTGTGTTGGGCGCCCAGACGATCTACCGATATAACCTCTTCACTTCGGCTTCGATCAACGCCCAGCTCCAACCGGGCTTCAGTTCCGGTACTGGCATCCAGAAATTCTCAGAGGTGGCTCAATCAACTTTGCCGGACGGCTATGGTTTTGACTGGACGGACATCACGCTTCAGGAGGTCGATGCCGGTGGTTTGGTTACCTACATCCTGATACTGGCGGTGATTTTCGCCTATCTCTGCCTGGTGGCCCAATATGAAAGTTGGGTGCTGCCTCTGTCTGTCATGGCATCGACCGTGTTTGCAGTGTTCGGTGCATTGATCCCGCTGCAATTTATCCCGAACTTGAACAACAACATCTACGCCCAGATCGGGATGGTGTTGCTGATCGGATTGGCTGCGAAGAAAGCAATCATGGTGGTTGAGTTCGCCAAGAACCTTCGGGAAGAGGGGCACAGCATTCAGGACGCCGCGATTGAGGCAGCTCACATGCGGTTCCGGCCTGTGACCATGACAGGGTTGTGTTTCATTCTTGGTGTTCTCCCGCTGGTTCTGGCAAGCGGCGCGGGAGCTGCCGGGCGTGTGTCGATCGGCTTTCCGGTGTTCGTGGGGATGATCATCGACAGCACCCTCGGGCTTTTGATGATCCCGGTTCTTTATGTTGTCTTCCAGTCGATCAGTGAGCGGATCGCAGGATTTCGCGGCAAGCCTTCGATCGAAAAAGAACCAGCTTGATCTAGTGAAAATTCCGGCCGCCGGGCAGAGTTTTCACTGTTTGCCGCTCAAGGGCGGCGGCCTTATGCGGTTTGATCTGTGCGACATCCTTTCGAAGTTCCGGAACATCGCGGATCAACTGGACCAGGCGGCTGGCCGGCTTGATCTTTTCGGTCAATTCAATCACCGGCCGTTTGACCTCATCCGCACGGGCAAGGCCGGCATCATCCAGGGACTTGTCGGACAGATCTGACAGCAGCGCGGTGACGTCCTCGACATGATCAGCCACCACATGAATGACCCCGGCTTCATTCTGGACGCGCCCTGAAACCTTCAAGAAGCGGGCTCCCATCACCAGTGGCCGGTATTTTTCAAACACCTTCGGCCAAACAATAATGTTGGCGATGCCGCCTTCATCCTCCAGCGTGAGAAAAATGACGCCCTTCGCCGAGCCGGGCCGTTGGCGGACCAGCACCAGTCCGGCCACGGAAATCTGGCGGCCCTGGCGGACATCCGGCAGGTGCATGCAGGGAACAACGCGCTGACCAGCGAGCGCAGGCCGGGCAAAAGCAACCGGATGGGCTTTCAAGGACAGGCTCAGGCTTTGGTAGTCGGCCATGACATGGGCGCCCGGCAACATCGGCGGCAGGTCTGCGTCCGGTTCTGGCCGCAAGTCTCCAAAATCGGCAACATCAAACAGCGGCAGCCGGTCGCGCTGATTGCCAGCTTCCAGACCTTGCGCCGCCCAGACCGCCGCGCGCCGGTCAAGGCCGAGTGAGCGGAACGCATCGGCCTCGGCAAGGCGCAGGATCACCGGGCGGCTGAGGCCGGATCTCAGCCAAAGATCCCGGATGCTGTCATAGCCGTCGCTGCGGTGTTCGATCAGCTTGTCCATATCGTCCTGCTTGAGGCCTTTCACGGTCCGGAAACCGAGCCGAACCGCATGATCGGTACGTACGATCTCTCTCATCTCCCGGTGGCGGGGGTGGAGATGCCGGGCTGCCTGCCAGCCAGGTTCCAGTTTCGCATCCCACTCTGACAGGTTGATATCAACCTCGCGCACATCCACACCATGTTCGCGCGCATCGCGGACCAGTTGTCCGGGGGCATAAAACCCCATGGGCTGGGAATTCAAAAGTGCGGTGCAAAAGACATCCGGGTAATAGGCCTTGATCCAGGACGAGGCATAAACGAGAAGCGCAAAACTTGCCGCATGGCTTTCGGGAAACCCGTATTCACCAAAGCCCTCGATCTGGCGGAAACAGCGCTCGGCAAAGTCCCGGTCGTAGCCGTTTTTTGCCATGCCCTCGATCATCTTGGTCTGGAACGTGCCGATCGTGCCGACCCTTCGGAAGGTCGCCATGGCGCGGCGTAGCTTGTCGGCTTCGCCTGGCGTGAACCCGGCGGCCACAATGGCGATCTTCATCGCCTGTTCCTGAAACAGCGGCACACCCATGGTCTTGCCAAGCACGGCTTCCAGCTCCTTGCTCGGGTAACTGACACGTTCCTTGCCCTGCCGGCGGCGCAGGTAAGGGTGCACCATGTCACCCTGAATCGGGCCGGGCCGGACGATGGCAACCTCGATGACGAGATCATAGAATTTTTCAGGTCTGAGCCGGGGCAGCATGGTCATCTGGGCCCGGCTTTCAACCTGGAAAACGCCGACAGAATCGGCCCGGCACAACATGTCATAGACGGGTGCCTCCTCAGCCGGAATGGTGGAGATGGTGAGATCCTGGCCATAGTTTTCCGACAGCATGGTGAGGGCCTTACGGATTGCTGTCAGCATGCCAAGCGCAAGGATGTCGATTTTCAGGATCCCGAGCGCATCCAGATCGTCCTTGTCCCATTCCACCACAGTGCGGTCTTCCATGGCCGCGTTCTGGATTGGAATGACCTCGTCGAGCCGGCCGCGGGTGATGACAAAGCCGCCAACATGCTGGGACAGATGCCGGGGAAAGCCGATCAGCGTGCGGGTCAGTTCTAGCATTTGCGTGATTAAGGGATCTGACGGGTCCAGCCCGGCCTCGCGTACCTGGGCCTCTTCGGTTCCGGCCGACGCACGCCCCCAGACCGTCCCTGCAAGGGACGCTATCGCGTCTTCTGAAAGGCCGAACACCTTGCCGACCTCCCGAAGGGCGGAGCGGGACCTATAGGTGATGACGGTGGCCGCAAGGCCGGCGCGTTCACGGCCGTATTTAGCATAGATGTACTGGATGACCTCTTCCCGCCGCTCGTGCTCGAAGTCGACATCAATGTCCGGCGGCTCGCGCCGTTCGGGTGAGATGAAACGCTCAAACAGGAGATCCGCTCTTGTTGGGTCAACCTCGGTGATGCCAAGGCAGAAGCAGACAACGGAGTTGGCGGCCGAGCCTCGGCCCTGGCACAGGATGCCGCGTGTGCGGGCAAACCGGACAATGTCGTAAACGGTCAAAAAATACGGCGCGTAGTCGAGGTCCGCGACCAGTTTCAGTTCATGATCAATGGTCGCCCGGATCTTGTCCGGAACGCCTTCAGGGTAGCGCCGTTTGGCACCTTCCAAGGTCAGCCGCTCCAGTTCGGCCTGCGGGCTGGCACTCTCCCCGGCCGGTTCTTCCGGGTACTCATAGCGAAGGTCATCCAGCGAGAACTGAGCCTCTTGAAGGATCTTCAGGCTTTCATGCAAAGGCGCCGGATCGTTTTCAAAAAGACGCAGGATTTCTGCTGCCGGTTTCAAGTGGCGTTCGGCATTTTGCTGCAGTTGGCGGCCGGCACTCTCCAGCCGCTCATGCAGGCGGATGCAGGTTAGAACATCCTGCAAGGGGCGCCGGTCCGGCGCATGATAGAGCGTGTCGTTGATGGCGAGCATCGGCACCCCCGCCGCCTGCGTGATGTTGCGGGCAAGGGCAAGCCGCCGCCGGTCTTCCGCTTTCCGGTGGAGGGCGACGGCAAGGCGGAGCGTACCTTCAAAGTGACTTTTCAGCTGTTCCAAAACCTGCAGGACCGGGGCCGGATCCGGCAATCCCGGCGGCAAGATCAGGGCGGCTGGAGAACCCGGGCAAAGCAGGCTCACGTCATCCAGGGTCAGATGACAGGCGCCCTTTTCCGCCCGCCGGTTGCCGATGGTCAAAAGCCGGGTCAAGGTGCCATAGGCCTCACGGTCTTTCGGCCAGTAAAGAAGATCCGGCGTGCCGTCGAGAAACGCCAGACGGCAACCGGGCACAAACTTCAATCCGGTCTCTTTTGCCGCCATATGTGCCCGGACCACACCGGCCATGGAATTGCGGTCACAAATGCCAAGGGCGGCCAGTTGCAAGTGCGCGCCTTGAAGCGCCAGTTCTTCCGGATGGGAGGCGCCATGAAGAAAGGAAAAATTGGTCGCAGCGCACAGCTCCGCATAAGCGGGCGGCTCCGTGATTGAAGGGCGCCATGTCATGCGAACAGACCCTGCAGATACCAGCGCGGGCGGCTGGTCTCGCGCTCATAAAGACCTTCCCGGTAGAGCCAAAACCGCCGGCCTTCGGTGTCTTCAATGCGGAAATAATCCCGGGTCACGCCCTCCTTGGCCTCTGAGGGCCGGTCGTTCGCGCCAATCCACCAGGGCGGGGCAATGCGTTCCGGACCTTCAGAGCGGACGACCTGGTAGATGCCGCGGCGCCAGCGGAACCTCAGCGGCGGTCCGTCCGGCACCATGGCCAGAGCCTCGACTTCTTCTGCCGGTTCGATCAGCCGCAAGGGACGTGTCACCAGACCTTCCTGCCAGCTGGAGGCCTCTATCCCGCGAGCCGGACGGGTGTCTTCAGAAAACCCGAGTTGAGGACTGGATGAGGGGTGCGCGCGGTGAAGATCGGGAGCGGCCGCGCCTTTTGAAAATCCGGACCAGACGAGCGCGTCTTGTTGGGCAAAGGCTGCCGGTACATACCCGGTCTGGCTTTCCGGCAGATGCCGGTCGACCGGTAAAAGCCGGGTGACGCGCTGAGGGCCCAAGCGGGCACCCAACCGGTCCACCAGATCGTCCAGGCTCGCATCGGCTTCCGCTGCACCGTGTGCTGTCAGCGCCGATTGAACGGCCGGGGCCTTGTCGGCGACCAGAACATCCAGGCGGACAAGATCGTAGCCAAAGCCGGCATCGATTGCCCCTTCATCGGCCTTCAGTTTTTCGGCAAATAGCCGGAGGACGCGCTTTGGGTCGCGCAACGGGCTGCTGGTGCCGATGCGGAATTTTTGAACCGCGCCATCGACCCGGAACAGGCTCAATTCAAAGACGCGCCCACCTTCAACCCGGCGTTCCAGCGCCTTGGCGGCCTGACCGGCCAGGGAGAGGGCGACCGCCTTGACGTCGTCCAGCTGTGAGATGGGATCGAAGAACCGCCGCTCTGCGGAAATCAGCGGAGCTTCGAACCGGGGAGAAATCGCTTCTCCTTGAAGCCCCAACGCCTGATCAAGCCGGAGGATGAGGTCTGCACCAAAACGGTTGGTGAGCGGCGCGCGCGGCCGGTCATACAGCTGACCAATGGTTTTCAAGCCAACCTGGTTCAGGCCGGAGACAGCTTCAGGAGGCACCCGAAGAGCTGCAAGGGGCAAGGGGGCGAGGGCTTGCCGTTCTTGGCTGTCCGCCAAAACACCGCCGGAACCGAAGCGGGCGAGCGCCCAGGCCGTCCCTGCGGTTCCGGCGATCGCACCGGCAACGCAAAACCCCTGCCGGTGAAGCCGTTCCAAGGCATCTTTTAAAAGGGCCTCTTCTCCTTTGAAGAGATGTGCGCAGCCCGTGATGTCGAGAAACAACCCATCCTTGCCGTCGAGGGCCACCAAAGGCGTGTAGCGGGCGCACCAGTCCGCGACCGCGCCCAATAGGGCGGTATCCTTTTCCGGATCGGCGTCTTCACACAAAAGATGCGGGATCCGGGCGCGGGCATCGGCTTCCGCCTCGCCGAGGCGTAAGCCGCAGGCCCTTGCGGTGTCATTCATGGAGACAATTCGGCGGGCTCCCCGGATTTTTTCCAAAACGGCGAGCGGCGGTTCAGCCTGCCGGGCGGAGGGTGTGGAGCTGACCCGCAGCCGGCGCAGGATCCGGTCGCAGGGAAGATCCGCGATCCAGAGCGAGAGGATGCGCTGGTGCGGCAAATGTTTGTCTCGCATGGTCCCACTCCACGGTCAGGCGGCCGGGACGGCCCTCCCGGTTCCGCGTCAGGTCGATGTGCCATGCTGGCGCTCCCAGGCCCGCATGGGGTGCTTTTTCCAAGAACTCCGGAGCCTTTGAGGCGGCCGGAGAAATCTGCCAGCGGGTGACGGCTGCGGTCGGTTCCTGTGCTGCTCCATGACGGAGCAAGATGACCGGGACCGTGCTGCGGCTGGCCCGCAGGGAAATACGGCGGCTTGCCGTGAGATCCACGAGACGTTCCCCGCCCTGGATTTCGCCGGCAACGGCGGCAAGGGCCCTGCAGGACGCGCCCTCTTCAAGGCACCACAGAACGTCTTCCAGCTTTCTCGCCCGCACCACGATCAGCCGGGCCGGATCAATGCCGAAGTCCAGCAGTCCGGCGCCGTGAAACCGGCCGGATTCTTGAGTGGCCCGGATATCCTGGACCACCAGAACCGGCCCGGACCTTATGGCCAGAAGCCGTGCAAGAAGCGCAAGGCCGAAGCCGCTGAGGGCCCCGGCATTGCGGCTTTCGGAGCTGACCACCTCATGCAAGGCACCCAATTTCAGTCCGCTGCCCGACAAGTTGTTGCCGGACTGAAACAGCCGATCGAGTGTCTCCAGCCCCAAGGGGCACCGGGCGGCCAGATCGTCTGATCCACCCTTTCCGGGTGGCTCAGCTTCGAAGTCCTCAGCCTGCGTTTTGCCGTTCGGCGGACGGTCTTTCAAAAAACTGCCCGGCCCCTGCGGATGGGCGGCGGTCGCAGGGGCCGGACCAAACTGCGTCTTAAAGGGGAGGCGACCCTCAAGATCCGCAATGCGGCGACGCAGCTCGGCAAGAGATGTGCTATGTTCGGATGTGGCGGACATTGTGCACGTTGATTCCAATCACGCTGGTTTTTGTTCTCTATTTGTTCTTATTGATTCCGGAGAACGGGCAGAGAGTCAAGCGGCTTTTTAAAAAGCTGCGTGAGTCTTTTGACCTTGCGTTAGTTTTCAGCAGGTTGTGTTGTTCTGGAGGCTCGGAAACACGCAAGTTAGTGCCTCGGCATTGTCGAGCCGTGAGTGATCCGGAAATGTGGTCACCAAAGATCGCGTATTCCGGACAGACGGTTCCTCAGGCGGACGAAGCGCAGACCTCTGCGAGCTTCTTCTCAGATAAACCGCAAGAATCCGCATGACAACGGCCCGAAAATCCTGTATACGCCCGCCCAAGTTGGATGAATGCTTATCTTCCGGCAGGAAGCTTTGTGTTCTGGTCGATGTCTTTTACCGGGCGCCGAACTCCATAAAAATCCGGCGGATATACAACATGGCCCAAAGCTGGTGAACCCGTTCTTGGCACCTGTGATCCCAAGGACGCTCTGACCGCTTTGTAATTGAAAAGGGAAACATGCCATGAATATCATCGAGCAGCTTAACGCTGAAGAAATGGCGAAAATCGAAGCTCAACGTAAGCTTCCTGAATTTTCTCCGGGCGACACCGTCCGCGTTCTGGTGAAGGTCACCGAAGGTAGCCGGACCCGTACACAGGCTTATGAAGGCGTATGCATTGCGCGTTCCGGCGGCGGCATCAACGAAAGCTTCACTGTTCGCAAGATTTCCTACGGCGAAGGCGTTGAGCGTGTGTTCCCGATCTACTCTCCGATGCTGGAAGGCGTAGAGGTTGTCCGCCGCGGTAAAGTCCGCCGCGCGAAGCTCTACTACCTGCGCGACCGCCGCGGTAAGTCTGCCCGTATCACAGAGAACACCAACGCCCGCTCCAAGCGCCTCAACGAAGGCGCCCGTGCGGAAGCCGCTGCCGTTAAGGCCGCTAAAGCTGAAGCCAAGAAGGCCGAAGCAGAAGCAGCAGCTGCAGAGACCGCAGCAGAATAAGCAGCTCTCACATCAGTTTTTCAAGGCGGCTCCTGGAGTGATCCAGGGGCCGTTTTGTTGTTTTGAGGGTGATCAAACCGATATGTTTGAATGGTGTTTCCCGGCGCGCGCCGGCTGAATACCGGAAACAGGGTTTGCATTTGATGCTATAACGACCAGAAGTCGGCAGCCTTCCTTGACTCTCTCCCCCCTTTCCGGCATAAGCCCGCGAACTCCATATGAGTGACTGACATTTCAATCCGCCGACCGGGACCCGCAAAGGTGTAAAGAGTTCCCGGAGGTTCACACCCGACAGCGCGATGCGCCCTCGGGTGTCAAACTGCTTTGCGTTCTCGCATTCGGTTGGATTTAAAGGCCGGTTCCCCATATGGTCCGGGAGAATTCCCGGAAAATTTGAGCCAAGGACCCTTTGATGTTTGAAAGCCTGTCCGATCGATTAAGCGGCGTTTTTGACAAGCTCACCGGCCGCGGTGCGCTGTCGGAAAATGACGTCAATGAAGCGATGCGCGAAATCCGCCGCGCGCTGATCGAGGCCGACGTTGCCCTGCCGATCGTCCGGTCTTTCACCGACAAGGTTCGCCATCGGGCTGTTGGCGCGGAAGTCGTCAAGTCGGTTACGCCCGGCCAGATGGTCGTCAAGATTGTCCATGACCAGCTGATCGAAATACTTGGTGAGGACGCTCAACCGATTGATCTGAATGCACCGGCGCCGGTCGCGATCATGATGGTCGGCCTTCAAGGTTCCGGTAAGACCACAACCACCGCCAAGATTGCCCGCCGTTTCACCCAGCGCGACAAGCGCAAGGTGCTGATGGCCTCGCTCGACACCCGCCGTCCGGCCGCGCAAGAGCAGTTGAAAATCCTGGGCGAGCAAAACGATGTCGACACCCTGCCGATCATCGAAGGCCAGGGCCCGGTCGAGATTGCCAGCCGTGCGATGTCCGCTGCCAAGCTCGGCGGCTATGACGTGGTTCTCCTCGACACCGCCGGCCGGATCCATATCGACGAACCGCTGATGGTGGAGATGGCCGAGGTCAAGGCCGCCGCCAACCCGCATGAAATCATTCTTGTTGCCGACAGTTTGACCGGTCAGGACGCCGTCAATCTGGCGCAAAGCTTTGACGAGCGCGTTGGCATCACCGGTATTGCTCTGACCCGTATGGACGGTGACGGGCGCGGCGGTGCGGCCCTGTCCATGCAGGCGGTCACCGGAAAACCGGTCAAGCTGATCGGTACAGGTGAAAAATCCGACGCACTGGAAGACTTTCACCCGAAAAGGATCGCCGACCGGATCCTCGGCATGGGCGACATTGTTTCGCTCGTCGAAAAAGCGGCCGAAGCCATTGATGCGGAACAGGCCGCAAAGATGGCGAAGAAGATGCAGAAGGGTCATTTCGACCTGGAAGATCTCGCCGAGCAGCTCAAGCAGATGGAAAAGCTGGGCGGTATGTCCGGCATGATGGGCATGCTGCCGGGCGTCGGCAAAATGAAAAAGCAGATCGACGCCGCCGGTCTCGACGACAAGATGTTCAAGCGCCAGATCGCGATCATCCAATCGATGACCCCGACCGAGCGCAAGAAGCCTGATCTCCTCAAAGCCAGCCGGAAAAAGCGCATCGCCAGTGGTTCCGGGGTTGAGGTGGCCGAGGTCAACAAGCTTTTGAAAATGCACCGCCAGATGGCGGACATGATGAAAAAGATGGGCAAGGGCAAAGGCATGCTCGGCAAGCTGATGGGCGGCATGGGCGGCGGTATGCCGGATGTCGATCCGAAGCAGCTGGAAGAGATGGCCAAGTCCGGCCAGATGCCAAGCGGCATGGACCTGCCAAAGGGCCTGCCGGGCGGAATGCCGGGTCTCGGTGGTCCGGGCCTGCCGCCAGGAATGCCAGGCCTGCCAGGCCTTGGCGGTCCGAAGATGCCGGGCCTTCCCGGCATGGGGAAGGGTAAGAAACGATGAGCCAGGCTGAAACCCAACTGGGACAAAGCGCGGCTCTCGATGAGCTGAAGTCCTTGCGCGGTTCGATCGACAACATCGATGCGGCGCTTATTCACATGCTCGCAGAGCGTTTCAAGTGCACCCAGAAGGTGGGTGTCTTGAAAGCCACAAACGACCTTCCGCCGGCTGACCCGGCGCGGGAAAAAATTCAGATCGAGCGGCTGCGGAAACTCGCAGCCGACGCCAATCTCGATCCTGACTTTGCCGAGAAATTTCTGAACTTCATCGTTCGCGAAGTGATCCGGCACCATGAAGCCATTGCCGCTGAAGCCGGCAACTGAAACACACTGGAGAAATAAAATGGCTACGAAAATTCGCCTTGCACGTGGCGGTTCCAAGAAGCGCCCGTACTACCGCATCGTTATTGCTGACATCCGCGCTCCGCGTGATGGCCGCTTTATCGAAAAAGTTGGTTCCTACAACCCGATGCTGCCGAAGGATTCCGAAGAGCGCGTTCAGCTGAACGTTGAGCGGATCCAGTACTGGCTCGGCAACGGCGCACAGCCGACCGATCGTGTGCTCCGTTTCCTTGATGCTGCCGGTCTCCTGAAGCGCGAGCCGCGCAACAACCCGAAAAAGGCCCAGCTCGGCCGTAAGGCGCAAGAGCGCCTCGACGAGAAGAAGGCTGCTGAAGAAGAAGCTGCTGCCGCTGCTGCTGAAGCTACAGAAGAAGCAGCTGCCGAATAAGACTGCATACGCCGCATAGATATCCGGCTTGAGGGCCTTTTGAGATGAGCTCCAAAGAGACACAAAAGGTGCTGATGGCCAAAATCGGCGCGGCGCATGGCGTTCGCGGGGAAGTGCGGGTCAAGCCGTTCGGCGACGACCCGCTTTCCTTCACCGACTATGGTGTGCTGACGACAAAGGACGGCAAGCAGTCCTTCGAAGTGGTGAGTGCGCGGGTGCAAAAAACGGTTGTTGTTACGAAATTCAAGGAAGTGACCGACCGTAACAGGGCAGAGGAACTCAACGGGACCGAGCTTTACATCGACCGGGACCAGCTGCCTGAAACAGACGAAGACGAATTCTACTATTCCGACCTGAACGGGCTGAATGTGAAGGACCCGCAGGGTGAGCCGCTCGGCAAGATCATGGCGGTGCAGGATTTTGGCGCAGGCGATCTCCTGGAGATCCGGCCAAAACGCGGCAAGACCTTCTATATCCCCTTCACCAAGGACTTTGTTCCGGAGATCAATCTGGACAGCGGCTTTGTGGTTGCCGATCTTCCGGAAGACTATTTGTCGGATGAAAAGCCGGATCCGGAATCATCGACCGATTCGCCGGACAGATAACGGGTCGGCACGGGTTTCAAACCCATTTCCCCAAGATCAATGTTATCGGTTTCGTCACTCAACGCCTGCCGGGTTTCCGAGCGTATCAGCGCGATCAGAGCAACCACGAGCGACACGCCGATCGCGTTTGCGACGATGTCCGGCACCGACATTTGGTGATGCGGCAGCATGCCTTGTACGATTTCGCCGAGGATGCCGAGGCTCATTGCGATGAAAGCGGAGATCCGCAGCCGACAGCAAAACAGGGCATGGATCGATAGGGTCAAAAGCGCGAAAAACGCAATATGGAGAACCTTATCGTACGGGTGACTGACGCCGGTCTCAAAAACGAGGCCGACAAGAACACCAAAAGCAATCAGGACTGCAAGCGGGAGAACCCGGCCGATAGACAGCTCAATAAAATGTGGGTCTTCCCGAAGAAGAAAGATGTCTGGAAGCTTGAATTTTATCCTCGGGAAACGGCGCACGACAGACCACCTGACTGTTATCTCCTTGTCACTTAGCACAAGGACGATTAATCAGAGCTTTCAAACTCCTAAAGCGGGTAAACAGCAACAGAATTACCAATTTACTTGGTAAATGGATCGTTAAGGCTGGCCCGGTGTAATCTTGGCCCACTGCGGCAAACACACGGTGCTTCCATGACCTTCAAGGCAACCATTCTCACGCTCTACCCTGACATGTTTCCAGGGCCACTCGGACAAAGCCTGTCCGGCCGTGCGTTGGAGAAAGGTCTGTGGGACATTGAAACCAGCCAGATCCGGGACTTTGCGACCGATAAACACCGGTCCGTCGATGACACCCCTGCAGGTGGTGGTGCCGGCATGGTGCTGCGGGCAGACATTCTGGCGAAAGCCATAGATGCCGCAGCTCCGGCTGAAGATCCGCGCCCCCGCATTCTGATGAGCCCTCGGGGAAAACCCTTTACGCAAGAAAAAGCACATGAGCTGGCAGAAGGGCCCGGTGCGGTTATTGTTTGCGGACGGTTTGAGGGTATTGATCAGCGTGTCATCGATACGCGAAACCTGGAGGAAATCTCAATCGGGGATTACATCCTGTCGGGCGGAGAGATCGGTGCTATCACAATGCTGGATGCGATCGTTCGCCTGATCCCGGGTGTGATGGGCAACATGGAAAGCGCGGATACGGAAAGCTTCGAAACTGGTCTTCTGGAGCATCCCCACTACACACGCCCGGCGGAGTTCGAGGGCCTGACCATCCCGGATGTCCTGATCTCCGGCAATCACAAGAAAATCCACGAATGGCGTCTCGCCGAAGCTGAGCGCTTGACCCGCGAACGGCGTCCGGATCTTTGGGATGCCTACGTGTCTGACGATGACGACGTGGATTGAGTGGTGCTTCCAGAGGTTAAGTCACCGGTGTCTGCCGATAGATACCACAAATGCCTTTGCGGTGTAGAAGCCCTTGTAATTCCATAATGAATATACATCTCCATCGGACACGAGATCTTGTTTCCTAAAAAGGTCCGCTGGGCGGAGATAATGCATTTTTGAACCCGTCTATTGCCCTGGGTGTTGCGCCTGTTCTGGTGAAAGCGCTCGGAATTTTGTATAGGACTCTCGCGAGTTTCTTAGGGACAAGAATGGGGGAGAGGCTCTGTTCGCGTCCATTGCGGAACCTTTTGGGATGAAATGGCTTTTCTTCTCAAGGGGCCTGCAAAATGTGTAGACCGGCGGCCGGCAAGACGCGGCGAGGCTGCCATGGATGCGAAGGAGACCACACGTCGTGACCCAGTCCCTCGACAGTTTCAACTGTAAGAAAACCCTCACCGCCGGTGGCAAGACCTACACCTATTTTTCCATTCCCGAGGCTGAGAAAAACGGTCTTGAGGGTGTTTCCAAGTTGCCGTTTTCACTGAAGGTTGTCTTGGAGAACCTGCTGCGTTTCGAAGATGGGCGCACGGTGACGAAAGACGACATTCTGGCCTGCGCCGAATGGCTGAAGACGCGCACATCCACGCACGAAATCTCCTACCGGCCAGCGCGCGTCCTGATGCAGGACTTTACCGGTGTTCCGGCCGTTGTTGACCTTGCCGCCATGCGCGATGCGGCGGTGAAGCTCGGCGGGGATCCGCAAAAGGTGAACCCGCAGGTGCCGGTGGATCTGGTGATCGACCACTCCGTGATGGTCGACTATTTCGGTACCGGCGATGCGTTCAAGAAAAACGTGGAACTGGAATATGAGCGCAACGGCGAACGCTATGAGTTCCTGCGCTGGGGCCAGTCCGCGTTTGACAATTTCCGTGCAGTGCCGCCAGGAACCGGCATTTGCCACCAGGTGAATCTGGAATATCTCGCCCAGACCGTCTGGTCCAAACAGGAAAACGGCGAGGAAATTGCCTATCCGGACACATTGGTCGGCACAGACAGTCACACCACCATGGTGAACGGTCTTGCCGTGCTCGGCTGGGGTGTTGGAGGTATCGAGGCGGAAGCGGCCATGCTCGGCCAGCCGATCTCCATGCTGATCCCTGAGGTCATCGGGTTCAAGCTGACCGGCAAGCTGAACGAAGGCATTACCGCCACCGATCTGGTTCTGACCGTGGTGCAGATGCTGCGTGCCAAGGGTGTTGTCGGCAAGTTTGTCGAGTTCTATGGTCCGGGCCTCGACAACTTGTCCCTGGAAGATGCAGCGACCATCGCCAACATGGCGCCGGAATACGGCGCGACCTGCGGCTTCTTCCCCGTGGACAGTGACACGCTGAAATATCTGGAAGCAACCGGCCGTGACAAGGACCGCGTCGCGCTGGTGGAAGAATATGCCAAAGCCCAGGGCATGTTCCGCGAGGGCTCGGAAGAACCGGCCTTCACGGACACCCTAGAGCTCGATATCTCCACCGTTGTGCCCTCGCTCGCCGGCCCGAAGCGCCCACAGGACCGTGTGACTTTGTCCGAGGCCGCGCCGGAGTTTGCCAAGGCGCTGAAAGAAATTAAGGGGACCAGCGGTGCTGGCGCAGTGCCAGCATCCACACCAGAATCCCGGTTTGTCGACGAGGGCGCAACAGGCGTTCTCGACAAGGCGCACCAGCGCTATGTCGTCGAGGGCAAAGATCATGGCCTCGCCGAGGGCGATGTGGTGATTGCCGCGATCACTTCTTGCACCAACACCTCCAACCCATCTGTTCTCATCGGTGCCGGGCTGGTGGCCCGAAAGGCGCTGGAAAAGGGGCTCAAGGTCAAACCGTGGGTGAAGACCTCGCTTGCGCCCGGCTCGCAAGTGGTCACGGATTATCTGGAAAAGGCCGATGTCCAAAAGGACCTGGATGCGCTGGGCTTCAACCTCACCGGCTACGGCTGCACCACCTGCATCGGCAATTCCGGCCCACTCGATCCGGCGATTTCCAAGACCATCAACGACAATGACCTGGTCGCCTGTTCTGTTCTGTCCGGCAACCGCAACTTCGAGGGCCGGGTAAACCCGGATGTGCGCGCCAACTATCTGGCTTCACCGCCGCTGGTGGTCGCTTACGCACTGGCCGGATCTATGCACATCAATGTGGCAGAGGACCCGCTCGGTGAAGACCGCGACGGCAACCCGGTCTATCTCAAGGATCTGTGGCCGACCACGGAAGAGATCACCGCGCTAATCCGCTCTTCGATCACCGAAGAGATGTTCCGCGAACGCTACTCCGACGTCTTCAAGGGGGACGAGCACTGGCAGGCGATCAAGGTCGAAGGCGGCATGACTTATGGCTGGCCGGCTGGGTCCACCTATGTGCAGAACCCGCCTTATTTTGAAGGCATGACCATGGAGCCGAAGCCGCTTGAGGACATCGAGAACGCGGCGGTCATGGGGCTGTTCCTGGATTCGATTACAACCGACCACATCTCACCGGCCGGTGCTATCAAGGAAAACAGCCCGGCAGGTCAGTACCTTTCCGAGCATCAGGTCGCCCGCAAGGACTTCAACTCCTACGGCTCGCGGCGCGGCAACCACCAGGTCATGATGCGTGGCACCTTCGCCAATATCCGCATCAAGAACCAGATGGTTCCGGGCGTCGAAGGCGGCGTCACCATGAAGGACGGTCAGCAAAAGTGGATCTACGACGCCTGCATGGAATACCAGGAAGCCGGCCGTCCGCTGGTGGTGTTCGCCGGCAAGGAATACGGCACCGGCTCATCCCGCGACTGGGCCGCGAAAGGCACCAAGCTGTTGGGTGTGCGTGCCGTCATCGCCCAGTCCTTTGAGCGCATTCACCGCTCAAACCTTGTCGGCATGGGCGTCATCCCGCTGACCTTCAAGGACGGGGAAAGCTGGCAGTCGCACAACATCACCGGCAAGGAGAGCGTGACCATCAAGGGCATAGCCGACATCCAGCCGCGTCAGATGATGGATGTGGAGGTTACCTACGAGGACGGCACCGCCAAAACCATTGAGTGCCTGTGCCGCGTCGATACCGAAGACGAGCTGGAATACATCAAGGCCGGCGGTATCCTGCACTATGTCTTGCGGAACTTGGTAACAAACTGAGATATCTGCATCCGGAGCGATCTCAGGTTCGCTCCGGCTCTCATAAATCGGACATGAAAAAACGGGCGCCTCGATGCGCCCGTTCCTATTGGTAGAGGGTTTATGCGTCAGAACCAGGCTTATTGGTCGATCAAGCCAGCCGCATAGGCGATGGCGCGTTGATAGTTGCCGCTGTCGTTCCAGGTTGAGAGAACCCGGAAATTGGCAGACCCGTCCGCAAAAGACCGTCCGGCCCGCCACCCATTGCGGCGAAGCATGTTTGCTGCTGTTGCAAGCGCGTCGGCTGCATTGTTGGGATCGGCGCGACCGTCACGATTTCCGTCGACTGCAAAACGCACCCAGTTGCCTGCCAGAAACTGCATGTGCCCGAGTTCACCTGACGGCCCGCCGCGGCTGTTGCCGGTGATCAGGCCCCGATCAACCAGTTGAAGCGCAGCGATGGCATCGTCCTCAAAGCGCGGATGACGACGGCAATAGGAGGCGAGGGTAACAGCGCCGCTGACAATGGGCGTGTTGCCGGTATACCCGCCCCAATTCGTTTCATATCCCCAGATTGCGACGAGGATAGATCCCGGCACCCCGTAACGCTGCTCAATAGACTGAAAAAGTCTAGCGTTCTGCTGGAGTTTGCGTTTGGCGCCGGAAACAAACGTGTTGACGCTTGAGAAGCGGCTCTTCAGGAACTGTTCAGGACTGCGATAGCGCATGCTGGATTGTGACGCCGGGTTTGATTCAAACCGCCACGTGATGCCGGACAGCTTTGCCTGTTGCAGCGCTTGCAGACCGCGTTTCTTGACACCTGACGCTGCGGCTTGTTGGGCGAGCTGCTGTTTGTAAGCGCCAAATTGCCCCTTGCTGGTGATACAAGATGCGGCCAAGGCCGGTGTTGCCATCATCGCACCGGCAACAATCGCCACCATTCGCAGTGCCGCCCTTTTTGGTGTCATATCAATCTCCATCAATCCGAATGATCCAAGGTCAAACTGCCAAACACGCTTACGTCATCGCATAAATATCACTGATACCATACTTGAAGCTGACTTACCCAAGTCTGACAGGAGACAATTCGCGATCGATTATTTGCGATGTTCCTTGACCGTCGGAGATCCGACGTATTTTTTTGGATTGCCGAGTTCGAAAATGCACCGATCTGTCCAGTGGATACAGATACTTAGGTGTCTTTCGCAACGTCGGGATGACGTTGGTTAAAATCAGCAGGAACTGTCCGGTGCCTGCCGGGTTTTGACCAGATCAGGGAACACATACTGCTGTTCACCGCGAGCAATACTCTGAAAGTTACGCGAATCAGATCGCGTTCTTCCAATCAGACTGATTGAGGAGTGGTTCGCAGGAGAGGCGACGGTTGGTTGATCGTTATGGTCGTGCCGTTGCTGTCCCGGCCTTGAGCCGGGACCAATTTATGGGGTGCTGATCGCGGATCGGGTCTGGGACGGCAAAAGCACAGATCGGATGTGTTTAAAGGCCAAAACAACCGTCAGGCTGGTTCGCCAAGAAGGTCCAGCCGTTCCTGGCGGGAATGCGCCATCCGCCTTCGTGCCTCGGAAATGACTTCCGGTGCCGCTTCGTCCGGAGTGCCGGATGAGAAGGGCGGGGCCGGGGCGTATTCAATCGCGAGCTGGACGGTGCGTGCCTCTTCTTCTCCGAGCAGCTCGGCAAGGATTTCCAGTCCGAAATCAATTCCTGAGGTGATGCCGCCGGCCGTATATAGGTTGCCGTCTTTCACCACCCGTTCCCGGACCGGGATGGCGCCCAGTTGCGGCAGGAAGTCGACCGCGTTCCAATGGCTTGTCGCGCGTTTGCCTTTCAAAAGCCCGGCCCGGCCAAGAACCAGAGATCCGGTGCAAACGGAGGTTATGTATCGCGCGTTTGCCGCCGCGCCGCGCACAAAGCCGAGCACCTCTTCGTCCTGCAGCAACGGATTGACGCCGCCTCCACCCGGGATGCATAGGACATCAAGATCCGGGCATTCTGAAAACGTTGTATTTGCGTGGATTTCCATCCCGCTGGTCGTTGTGACCGGGTCACAGTTTTTCCAGATCAGATGAACCTTCGCGCCCGGCACGGCTGCAAAAGCATCGTTCGGTCCGGCAACATCCAGCAATTGGACATTTGGAAATATCAGTATTCCGAAAGACAGGGTCATGAGAACCTCCATATTGACAGGCTCGTGATAGCAGCCCACCATCTGGCGATCTGGACAATTACCCCAAGAATTAAGCCAAATGACACGCCGTATTGAAATTCTTGCTTATGACGCGGTCCAGGTGCTGGACATCACTGGGCCGATGCAGGTGTTTGCCTCGGCCAATGAACAGTTGATCGCGGCCGGAAAAACCGCTGCCTATGAAATTGAAACGGTGTCGGCAGCTTCTCCGGTGAAGAGTTCCAGCGGGCTTGCGCTTCTCGCAAGTCCGTTGCCGGACGATGATAGCGTCATCGATACGCTCCTGGTTCCAGGTGGGTATGGGATCGATCGCTTGTGCGAAGATGCGGATATTCTCGGCTGGCTGACGGCACGGGCCGCGAATGCCCGGCGGATTGCTTCCGTGTGCAGCGGTGCGTTTCTGCTGGCGACAGCCGGATTTCTGGATGGCAAACAGGCCGCAACGCATTGGCAGCGCTGTGTCGAATTCAAACGTAGGTTTCCGGAAGTCCGGTTGAAAGCCGATCCGATCTATGTTCAGGACGGCAGCATTTGGACGTCTGCGGGCGTGACGGCCGGAATAGATCTTGCCCTTGCTCTGGTTCAAGAAGATCTCGGCCGGGAACTGGCTCTACAGGTTGCCCGGCAGTTGGTCGTGTTTTTGAAACGTCCCGGCGGGCAATCCCAATTCAGTGCCGCGTTGACACTTCAAAACGACAGTGGCCGCTTTGATCAGCTGCATGCGTGGATGATCGAGAATCTCCAGAACCCCATTACCTTGAATGACATGGCCGAACAGGCGGTCATGAGCCCGCGCACGTTGTCTCGTCACTACAAGAAGGAAACCGGCCGCAGCCCGATGCGCACACTGGAAGAGTTGCGGCTCGATCAGGCCCGTCAACTCCTTGAGCAGGACCGCCCGGTTGCGCAAGCTGCAAGCCGCAGCGGGTTCGGCACGGAAGAAACCTTGCGGCAGGCGTTCCAGCGCCGGTTTGGTGTCAGTCCCCAGGCCTACCGGGAGCGTTTTTCGGGTTAGCCGATTGGACGCTTTGGTCACTGCCTCGGAAACGCTACCGGGAGAACTTGGCAAACACAGGGTTTTCCAACATGGGAATCACTGCCGGAAAATTGAAACGCAAAGTTTCAAGACGGGATTGATGTTTCCACCACTATCCCCGGTTTTTGCCTGAAATGTCCTAAATTTGATCAATCTGTTAACTTTTTGAGGGCGGAAATGGCCGAATTCTGCGGACAAAAGGTTAACGCTTCGTTAAACTGGCACATGAGTTGCGAGGTCAGAGGGAGAGCCGCGGTAAGCGTGCCATTCTGACACAATGAGGCGTCAAAACGTGCGAGTGAACCCTGTTACATCAACCGGCCGTGCCAATGTGAGGCGCAAGCGTCCCTCTGTCGGTGAGACGGAAAGCGAACGCAGACCGGCCTTTTCTTCGCATGTGCCGGTTCCGCTCGAGCCGGTTCTTGAACGCAAGCAGGATGCTTTTGCGGGCCGGTATCGCCCGAATTCGATTTTTCTCGCTCACTTGATCGCCACCCGCGATGGTGAGCTTCAGGCAAGGTCCGGCAGGCAGACAGAACCCCTCACCGGGGTCAACACCTACCGGGCGACCGCTGCCCTTCCTCGCCAGCGGGGGGCCGGTCACGTCCTGAAGACGGAGCGGTGAGGTTTGACGTTTCCAAACGTACCACTGGACACCTTGGCCCGGAGCTTTTGCTCCGGGCCTTTTTCGTTTTTGGGCGCATGCAAGTGGATCTCAGCAGAACGGTAAACTGTGACTGAAAACACAGTTTCATTTCGGGACAGGGTCTATTGTTATCTTGGTTCCGGACAGAGCCCGGACCTCCGAACAGATTGGCCATGGACTGGCCCAAACCGGAGAAGATACAAATGCAAGTTCAGCCGATCATCGCCATTCGGCCACCGAAAATCCGCCAGCGTCCGGCGGCGGATGTTCCCTCAGCCGGCGATAGCGAGACCCGCTCGCAGCCGGAATTTGTTCCAACCAGCACAGAAGCTACGCCAGCGGCTGTTGCCACGCCGGTCGAAACCAGGCCCCATGCTTATTCCGAGCGCACTGCGCATCTGCTGATTACCCATCAGGCATATGCCCAAACAGCGCTTGACCGGTCGAACCAGATGGAAAGTTATGCCGCCGCCAACAACTCCGCGCGTTCGGTGCCGAGTGTCTCTTTTTCTGTCTGATGCTTTTGTGAACTAGTCTTGAATTCTCAAGAAGCCGGCAAGGCCGGTTTTCTGGTGTTCGATCACGTGGCAATGAAAGGCCCAGTCGCCGGGATTGTCCGCGACAAGCGCGATTTCCATCGTTTCTTCCTCAAGCAACAGAGCCGTATCTGTCACGAGCGGTGGCAGTTTGCGTTTGTTGGATCGAAGCAGCTGAAACGAGACGCCGTGCAGGTGGATCGGATGCGCATTGGGCGATTCATTGCGCAAACGCAAGACATAGGATTTGCCGAGTTTCATCCGGGCCAACGGGTCAAGCGGACCCGGTACATCGCCTGGCCAGGCCTCGCGGTTGATTGACCAGAATGTATAGCCAAGAGAGCCGCAAATACTGGCTTGAGGGGCATCCCCTTCTGGCGACCAGCCAAAGACAAAGTCGATGACCTCTGCATTGGCAAGGTCCGGTCTCGGGACCGGATTGGCAGGAAGAGGTTTTAGGTCTGCCAGCTGGCGGTTGGCGCTTGTGCCCGTCGCCCTGAAACGCGCCAGTGCCTTGTCTCCATTTGGCCGGCGCAAGAACAGCGTGACGTCTTGTCCCTCCTCATCGGGAACCCTTAAGGCGACGTCAGCCCGCTGACCTGGAGACAACAGCATATTTTCTGCGGACATTGGTCCGGGGAGCGGATTGGAATCAAGCGCGATCACTTGAGCCACACCGCCTTTAACGCCGAACGTTCCGACGCGCGTGACATCGGTGATGGCCAACCTCAGCCGGACCAGACCGCCTGCCGGCACCTCATAAGCCGGATCAATCTGCCAATTGACCGTGGAGACTGTCCCATAGGTGCCGCCGCGCGCGGCGTTGCGGGCCTTGAACATTTCAATAAATTGACCATCACCACCAAGACGGAAATCCCGGATATTGAGCGGAAGATCCATATCGAACCCCGGGTCTTCGTCTTCTTCAATGATCAGGACACCGGTGAGGCCCCGGCCCATTTGCTCCAATGTGTTGCAATGCGGGTGGTACCAGAATGTGCCTGCATCCGGCGGGGTAAAGGCATATCGAAAGGATTGCCTCGCTTCGATCGGATGCTGGGTCAGATAGGGCACACCGTCCATCGCGTTTGCGATCCTGAGGCCGTGCCAGTGCACGACGCTTGCCTCATCCAGAGTGTTCTGAACGTCAATGACGACCTTCTCGCCCCGTCGCATCCGCAAGACAGGCGGCGGACCATCCGGAGCAAAACTCATCATGTCACGGGTGACGGTTCCCGGCAGAAGGCTGTGTTCATAGGGAGAGATGGTCAGCGTGTGGTCTGGGCCGTTGGCAGCGCGTGCTGCCAGTCCGCCAGCTGCAAAGGCCACACTTGTCGCCGCTGATCCAAGCAGCAGCTCGCGCCGGGAAAGTCCCAACATCTTAGTATCTCCAAAAGTCATCGGCGCGTCCAAGTGCAGTTCTGCACCCGGACCGTGTTTCGCTCAAGGAGATTTACTGACGCCGGCCGCCCAGAGACATGCTCTGGATCAATACCCTGCCGCGTGACCGTCTTTCCGCGGATCGGATCCTGCGGTGAGCACATGGCGCGCCTTGTCGATCATGATCGCCTGACTGCCGCCAATCGCGCCTTGGGCTGGTACAACCGTATGTCCAAGCGCCTTCAGACCCTCAATTGTGGACGGCGGAACAAGGCGTTCGGCTTGCAAGGCATGGGTTTCCAGATCGAAGAACATGCGTGGGAAGTCGATCGCCGCCTGCACATCCATGCCGTAATCGATGACGTTGGTCAGCAAATGCGCATGACCGCAGGCTTGATAATGACCGCCCATAACGCCGAAAGAGAGCCACGGAGCTCCGTTTTTCAAGGCCACGGCTGGAATGATCGTGTGCAACGGACGCTTGCCGCCGGCGATGGAGTTGGCAAAGCCTGGTTGCGCCTTGAACGAGCGGCCTCGGCAATGCAGCAACACTCCGCTTTCCGGCGCGACAATGCCGCTGCCGAAATCGCTGAACAGGGAATTGATGAAGGAGACCGACAAGCCGTCCTTGTCGACGATGCTGAGGTAGATCGTGTCGGTCTGCGGCGCGAGGCTGGTCTCGGCAATGTCAGTCTGCCGTTTGTCGATGGAAATGCGCTGCGCAAGCTGATCGATGTAGTCTTCGCCGATTAACCGGGTATGGCAGATGTCCATATAGCCTGGGTCGGTGACATAATGATCACGGACCGCATAGGCGAGGCGGGCGGCTTCCATTTCCAGGTGGAAGCGCTCGGTCCCGAACGGGTCGAGACTTTCAAGATGAAAGCGCTCCAGGATGCCCAGCAAGATCAGCGCGATGACGCCTTGACCGTTGGGCGGCAGCTCTGCAATCGCGTGGCCCTTGTACTCGCGGACAACCGGAGAAACAGCTGTTGTGTGGCAGGCGGCAAGGTCATCGGTTGTCATGACACCGCCCTTGGCGGTAAGGGCGCCAACGATGTCTTCAGCAATGGCGCCGGAATAGAAGGCATCTGCCCCCTCGTCGCCGATGGCCTCCAGTGTTGCGGCAAGATGCGGGTATTTCAGAACCTGGCCAATTTCAGGCGCGGCTCCCTTGACCAGATACCTGGCTGCGGAGACCGGATCAGCGGCCAGCTTGTCCACGTTCTTTAGCCAGTCACTTGCAACGCGCGGTGCAACCGGGAAGCCATCCTGCGCATAATCGATCGCGCGCTTGAAAAGGGATTTGAATTGGCGGGTGCCGTGCGCTTTCAAGAGCGTTTCCCAAGCCCGGATTGCACCCGGTACCGTGACTGCATGCGGCGAAGTGTCGGTGATTTCAGAAACGCCCAGCTCTGCAAGTTTTTCGGGGCTGGCTGCGCGCGGAGCCGCGCCCGATCCGTTGAATCCGGTCAGCCGGCCATCCGGCTCGGTGACCAGCGCAAAACAATCACCGCCAATACCGGTCATATGCGGTTCAACAACAGCTTGTACGGCCGCCGCGGCAATGGCTGCATCGACAGCATTTCCGCCATCTTGCAGCACTTCGATCGCGGCGCTTGTCGCCAGCGGATGGGAGGTCGCAACAGCAGCTTCGCGTGCAAATACCGGTGATCTGCCTGGTGCCTGAAAGTCCCGCTTCACTGAATTCCCCCCATGGCGGCTGGCGATTGTTTCCTATTGGCCGCAAATGCTTGTTGAATAAACACTCTATTCCATGCCGGGCTGCTCTGTTAGCAAGCTGGCAATCTTGGCCCGCACCTTAAGGAGAACCAGCTCAATGCGCAAACTCACACTTTCAACCGCAGAGACCATCATTTCTGCCGCATACGAAAAAGCAGCAGAACTTAGCCTGAAACCATTGACGGTGGTGGTTTTGGATGCGGGCGGTCATGCGATTGCGCTGAAGCGCCAGGACGGGTCTTCCATCATGCGTCCGCAGATCGCAACCGGCAAAGCGGTTGGTGCACTGGCGGTGGGCACAGGTACACGCTGGCTCAACGCCAATGCAGAAACCCGTCCGCACTTCGTCAACGCCCTGAATGGAGCTTCCGGCGGAGCGATCATTCCGGTGCCGGGTGGCGTGCTGGTGAAAAACGAAGAGGGCGAAACCCTCGGCGCCGTCGGCATCACCGGTGATACGTCTGAAAATGATGAAGCCTGTGCTGTCGCCGGCATAGAGGCCGTCAAACTCGTCGCAGACTGCGGCTAATCAGAAAAGCAAAAAGCGGCGGTCCAGATGGACCGCCGCTTTTTTCGTATCAGAAAGACGTCCGATCAGGGCTTGTCAGTCAGTTTGCTGATCGTCTTTTGCATTTCTTCCAGCTGCCGTTTCATGTCGTCCAGGTCGCTGGATTCCGGTTGCGCGGGTTTCTTGTCTGAATCCGCCGCTGCAGCTGCCGAACCCTCACCGGTCGGAAACGGCATGAACATTTTCATCGCCCGCTCAAACATTTCCGTATTGCGCTTGACCTGATCTTCAATGGCATCGAAGGCGGTCGCGCCGAAAGCCTCGCTCATCTGGGCGCGGAGTTTTTCCTGCTCCTTGGTCAGCGAGGTCATGGAGTATTCCAGATAGCTGGGCACGAGGCCCTGCATGCTGTCTCCATAAAATCCGATCAGCTGCCGAAGGAAAGACACGGGCAGAAGGTTCGTTCCTTTTGCTTCCTGCTCAAAAATGATCTGGGTCAGAACAGACCGGGTGATGTCGTCCCCGGACTTGGCATCATAAACGACAAAATCTTCCTCCCCCTTCACCATCACCGCAAGATCCTCAAGGGTCACATAGGTGCTGGTCCCGGTGTTGTAGAGCCGCCGGTTGGCGTATTTCTTGATGATTGTCGGCTCGCTGGTCTTGGCCATCGGATGGTTCCGCCTTTCATTCCGCAGCTGCGCGCCTGCAGTGGCTGTTTATCTATTGACGACAATGTCTTCGCAGACCTGTCATCTCCTCCGACTATGAGACTAAGCCAATCGTATTGTCTCGTGCCAGCCTTTTTATGTGCAGTGACGAAAGGATAATGCCGCAACAGCGAAAACAACGCTGTCATATGGGTTGTCACGGTTGACACACTACCCGCTGCAAGTTCTAGTCCCTTCATCGTCACGGTTCAGGGAGGCCGTGAAAGAGGTCACCCATCCAAGGCCCACAGACGGCCAGAAGTTTGGAGAGTAATATGAGCGCTTCCACCGACGTTGTTATTGTCAGTGCGACCCGCACCCCGGTTGGGTCTTTCAATGGATCTTTCGCAAACACGCCAGCACATGAGCTTGGAGCGCATGTCATCAAGGCTGCTCTGGAGCAGGCCAAGGTCGATGGCGCGGATGTGGATGAGGTTGTGTTCGGACAGGTTCTGACCGCCGGACAGGGCCAAAACCCGGCGCGGCAGGCTGCGATCGCCGCTGGCATTCCCGACGGCGCAACAGCGTGGGGTCTCAATCAGGTGTGCGGTTCAGGTCTTCGCACCGTTGCGATCGCAGCGCAGCAAATCCAGACCGGCGATGCGACCGTGATGATCGCAGGTGGTCAGGAAAACATGACCCAGTCGCCGCACTGCGCTCCGATGCGTGCTGGCTACAAGATGGGCGACTACAAGATGGTCGACACCATGATCAAGGACGGACTGTGGGACGCGTTCAACGGCTACCATATGGGCCAGACCGCAGAGAACGTTGCCGAGAAATGGCAGATCACGCGTGAGCAGCAGGACGAGTTTGCCGTTGCCTCTCAGAACAAGGCGGAAGCTGCCCAGAAGGCTGGCAAGTTCAAGGACGAGATCACCCCGTTTACGGTGAAGACCCGCAAGGGCGACATCGTTGTCGAGGATGACGAGTACATCCGCCACGGGGCGACAATCGACGCCATGCAAAAGCTCCGCCCGGCCTTTAACAAGGAAGGTACCGTGACCGCGGCTAACGCTTCGGGCATCAATGACGGCGCAGCAGCGCTGGTGGTTATGAGTGCTGAGGAAGCTGAAAAGCGTGGCCTCAAGCCGCTGGCGCGTATTGCGTCCTGGGCAACGGCTGGCGTTGACCCGACCATCATGGGCTCCGGTCCGATCCCGGCATCGCGCAAAGCGCTGGAAAAAGCCGGCTGGTCTGCAGAAGAACTGGATCTGGTGGAAGCCAACGAAGCCTTCGCTGCGCAGGCGTGCGCGGTCAACAAGGACATGGGCTGGAACCCGGACATCGTCAACGTCAATGGCGGTGCCATCGCGATCGGTCACCCGATCGGAGCGTCCGGTGCCCGCATTCTCTGCACCTTGCTGCACGAGATGGTTCGCCGCGACGCCAAGAAAGGCCTCGCCACGCTCTGCATCGGCGGCGGCATGGGCGTTGCCATGTGCCTGGAGCGCTAAGACGGCTTACCCGAAAGTCTGAAACCATGGAGAGGTTTCTTTGACATTGGTCATGGTTGGGCAGGAGGCGCCCTGCCATGACTACATCCCGGAATAGACTTGTAATGAACTCAACCGTGCCGGAAAGGCCGGAGAGGGGAAACCAGGAGGGGAATACATGAGCAAGGTGGCATTGGTTACCGGAGGCACCCGCGGTATTGGCGAGGCAATCTCACGCGGATTGAAGGAAGCGGGTTACACCGTGGCGGCCACTTACGCCGGCAACACCGAGAAGGCTGAAGCCTTCAAGGCAGAGACTGGCATTCATGTTTACAAGTGGGACGTTTCCGATCCGGACGCTTGCGCTGCCGGCATTGCCCAGGTGGAAAGCGATCTCGGTCCAGTTGAAGTTCTGGTCAACAACGCCGGTATCACACGTGACGGCATGTTCCATAAGATGGACTTCGATCAATGGCGGGCCGTGATGTCCACCAACCTTGATTCCATGTTCACCATGACGCACCCGGTGATCAACGGCATGCGCAGCCGGGGCTCCGGACGTATCATCAACATCTCGTCCATCAACGGCCAAAAGGGCCAGATGGGCCAGACCAACTACTCAGCCGCAAAAGCCGGTGTGATCGGCTTTACAAAGGCGCTGGCTCAGGAAAACGCCTTCAAAGGCATCACCGTCAACTGCGTGTGCCCGGGCTACATCGGCACCGATATGGTTGCTGCCATGCCGGAGAAGGTCCTGGAATCCATCGTCGGCGGTATCCCGGTCGGCCGGCTGGGCAAACCGGAAGAAATTGCAGAGACAGTCGTCTACCTGGCTTCTGACAAAGCCGGGTTCATGACCGGTGCGGTTATGACCATCAACGGTGGCCAGTACATGGCTTAAAGCCTGACGGTTCAATCTGACGAAAAGGCGCCTGCGGGCGCCTTTTTGCTGTTAAGGCTACCGTGTGAAGGAGCGGAAGCTGCGGTCTTCGACTTCCCTTTTTTGCGGCTCCAGCGCCCGGATATCGGTGACGTCCATGTCGAAGGATGCGGTGATTGTCACATCGCCATCCAGAAGATTGATCGTCTGTCTTGAGACACTTAGATCCAGGCGGCCCTGCAGAAGAACGGGTTTGTAGAGTTCGGCCTCCGCCCAATCTTCTTCGAGCCTGTAGAAGATGATCTGGTTGGGCGCAGGTGCCGGGACATGACTGCACATGCCATAGCCAGATACGAGATAGCCGTATTTCGCAGCGCCCGTTTCATCCAGGACCGGGATCACGTAGCCGGTGATTGCAACATCTTTGCCTGCGAGATCCGAATTGCCCTGCAAACGCGCTTCGGCTCTTCTTCTCGCGACCTCATCGCGCTGGGCGAGAAGCTGATCGGTCTGGATCCCTGCGGCGGCAAGTTTGGCCTCCTCATCCTTCAGGCGGCGCTCCAGCTTGGCGCGCTCCTCAAGGGTCAGCCCACCGCTCTTCAGCCCATTTCGGATCCTGTAAACTGCGGCAAGTGACCTGAGTTCGGAAAGGTAGAGGTTTTCGAAAGGATCCTCATACCGGGCGGCAGCCGGGTCCTTGAGATCAGGCCAGTCAATCGGTGTGACGGCCGCTGCCGGACCGACCGCTATCGCAAAAGTCAGCGCCGCGTAGACAAAGGCAGTTGCAGGGCGGCGCAAACCTGTTGGCGTGCTCCCAGCCATAAGAAGATAATCCCTTGCGCGCGCAACTCTCACTTGCAATGATCGCCTTGTACGTTTTATGGGCGGCGGTGATTTATGAAGTTCCTTGCGCAAGCTTACCAGAATGCAGACGCGTTTTCCGGTTCGGAGTTGGAAAATCTGGAAGGTCTCTTACACCTGATGGCTGCGCATCCAGGTTTTCAGGCCTACAAGGAGGTCTCGTATGGACTTTTGGAGCTGTCGCCCGAGAGCCACGTTGCAGATGTTGCCTGTGGCCTTGGTTTCGACCTGCCGCACCTAAAAGCGCTGGTTCCAAGAGGAGCGGTGACAGGGTTTGACCTGAGCGCCAAGTTTCTCGCCTCGGCAAGGGCGCGCATTCAGGCCGCAGCTCATGGCATCGATGCCTCCATCCACTTCCAGCAAAGCGACATCAAGGTCTTGGCCGCTGACACAGGTGCCTTTGATGCAGTTCGCATTGACCGGTCTCTGCAGCATATCCCGGAGCCAGAAGTGGCGATTGCCGAGATGCTCCGGATCGTCAGGCCCGGCGGTATCCTTTGCGCGGCCGAGCCGGATTGGGGAAGTTTTGTGATTGCCTCGAGCGCCCCGGAGATCGCAACAAAGGTTGCCGCAGTTTATGCCTGTGCCCTGGTTAATCCGCGGATTGGCCGGGACCTTGTGGATTTGATCGGAACGCAAACGGAGTTGACCCACCACAGTGTGCATTCCCTGTTATTCGAGAGTTTGGCCGACCTCAACCGCATGTGTGTCCTTGGCGATATTACGGCTCGCAGTGTCGAAGCAGGCGTCATCACGTCATCGGAAAACGCAAGGTTCTGGCAGGATCTTGAAGAGCGGGACCGTGCTGGCCGGTGTTTTGCCAACTTGAATATCCATTTGGTTTCGGGGCGAAAGCCTTGATGAAGTCGTCTTTCAAGACGGTTTGAGCGCTTTATCGCGCGCCAAGCCTTGACCGGCCGCCCTGGTTATCCCTATTTCCGGGACAGCTGAGCACCGGAGAGACTTTATGGAATTGGAACGCGCCCCGAATGACCCGTCCCGCAAGGAACTGTCGCCGCTCTTGAAGCTGGCCTTGGAGTTGGGACCGCTCGGCGTTTTCTTTCTCTTCAACTCAAGAGGCGAACAAATCGCGGAGAGTTTTCCGGTCCTCAAAGCGGTGGGCGAGCCGATCTTTCTGGCAACAGCCGCATTCATGGTGGCGATCACCATCTCGCTTGTTGCATCCCTCTATCTGACGAAGCGTTTGCCGATCATGCCGCTGGTCTCCGGCGTCGTTGTGATCGTGTTCGGCGCGTTGACCTTGTGGCTCCACGATGAGCTTTTCATCAAGTTGAAGCCCACCATCGTCAACAGCCTGTTCGGGGCCATCCTTCTCGGTGGTCTGTTCTTCGGCAAGGCCCTGCTCGGTTATGTGTTCGACAGCGCGTTCAAATTGACTGACGAAGGCTGGCGCAAGCTGACCTTTCGCTGGGGCGTATTTTTCTTTGTCCTGGCGGCGATCAACGAGATTGTCTGGCGCAGTTTTTCGACCGATTTCTGGGTCAGCTTCAAGGTTTTCGGGGTCATGCCGATCACCCTGATTTTCACCCTCACCCAGCTTCCTCTGATCCAGAAACATGCAATTGTCGAGGACGAAGAAGAGGCTTGATCAAGCCTTCGATGATGGCTGCTGTTTCTTGTTGAATTAATGCATCTCGCCGTGGCCGAAGGCGACGTCGCGGCGGGCGCCGGTGATCGAGATCGAAAAGCCTGCGATGACATCGATCAGGGCAATCACCATCAGGATGAAGAACACGGACGTTGCCGCCTGCGGAATGATCAGGAATTCTACGAGGAAGGCAACGAACACCAGTACAGACAGCATGTGATCGACGACGGCGGCCTTGCCGATCCGTGTAGCTTTCAGGATTTCGATAAACAAGAAGAACAAGCCCGCCGTGATCAGGAGATCGCTGGCGAGCAGCTGAAAGTCTGCGCCGGAGACCATGGCAATCGAGAGAATCGGCGTTGACCAGAAATTCGGGTCTGCCGCACCCGCGGTGAACGCAAAGCCGTTGTAGATCAAAAGAGCGAATAGCGTGAACGGAAGAGCGGATAACAGGCGCATCAGGCGACTCCGGAGCGAAATAAGAAGATTCTCGCAGAAGGTCTAGCAAGTTCGGCCGGGAAAGTCTCTGTGGAACTCTGTGGGCACGCCTGTTTCAGTTGGTTAGCGCTGTACTCAACAAGAAGTCGCCAACAGCATTGTTGTCGTCCCGGGCGACGCATTGTCTAGATCAGCGGGTGTTAAACCGGAAACAGTTTCACGCCCAAAGCTGATCGCTTTTCAAGTGGTGGAGCATCTTTTGGTGTTTGTTGTAAAACGAGCCAGATAGAAACTCGAGGGTGTGGCGGGAGGACGTGACCCCTTGCGGCCGCATTTGGCCGGCACCATCGACTTTGCGCCGCCACAGCGGCACTCTAGTGTCTTTTGCGGCATGACCCAAAAAAGAAAAAGGCCGACCTGTCGGAACAAGGTCAGCCTCAATCTTGTTTTGCCATACGGCGATCCAGCCTGATCACGGCTGCTTTCAGGACCAGCCCGAAAGCAGGCCCTTCTTAGGCGTCGTCCTTAGCGGACAGGATCTGACGGCCCCGGTACATGCCAGTCTTCAGATCAACGTGATGCGGACGGCGAAGTTCGCCCGAATCCTTGTCTTCGACGTAGGTCGGCTGTTTCAGGGCGTCCGAAGAACGGCGAAAACCGCGCTTCATGCGCGAGGTTTTTCTCTTTGGAACGGCCATTTTGTTTTTCTCCGTGGTCCATACCCATGCGGCCCGGACCGGGAAAGCCCGGGGCGTGGCTGCACGCAGGTGTTCGAATGCGCGGCGTTATACTAGCAACGCCGGTGTTTTGCCACCCCATTGATGAAATTTTCTTTTGACCTGATAGGCGGGATGCCGGCCAGCGGACAGGGGCTTGTGACTATTTCCCCAAAACACATTCGAAAATTGGCCCGGCGCTGCGGACGCGGGCGACGTTCTTGGACGCCAGACGCTGGTGTCCTGCCGACGGTTTTGCCGGGTTGCGGCCGAGCGGATTGGGCAGAGCCGTGGCCAGCCTTGCTGCCTCGCGGCTGCTCAAGTCTTTGGCGGGTTTGCCAAACCAGGCTTGGGCTGCTGCTTCGGCCCCAAAGATGCCTTCACCCCACTCGGCGACATTCAAATAGATTTCCAATATTCGTTTCTTGGTCAGAAGTGCGTCCAACATGAGCGCGAGCGGGATTTCCATGCCTTTCCGGATGTAGGACCGGTCATTCCACAAAAAGAGGTTTTTGGCGGTCTGCATGGTGATGGTGCTGGCCCCGCGTGGACGCTCACCCTCACTCAGGGCTTCGACCTGTTCCCGCAAGGCGCCCCAGTCCACCCCGTGACTGATGCAAAACCTGCCGTCCTCGGACGCAATGACCGAGCGGATCAGATTGGGCGAAATATTTTCCAGCGGAACCCATTGCCTGTCGACCCAGAGGAATTGCGCATAACGGGCAAGCATCAAGGTGCTGACCGGTGGTACAACAGAGTAGATCACCGTCAGGACCGGCGGCACCAACAAGAGAACCACGAGAAGCTGCAACAGTCGCCTGCGGAAACCCTTCCAGGTCAAGATCCCATGTTTGGACCTTCGAGTCTTGTCCGTTTTGGCCTCAGCCCGTGGCATTCATTTCCCGTTCGTTGTCGACGATAAAGTCCCGGATGATCGGCACGGCATCGCGCTCTTTGGACAAAAGCAACTGCATCACCATGTTCGACCCGTGCAGGAACCCGAGCTCCGCCGCACACAGATAGAATTCCCACATCCGGCAGAAGCGTTCATCATAAAGATCGGCTGCTTCCTGCCACTTGTCCAGGAACCGGACCCGCCAGTCCCGGCAGGTGTAATAGTAATGCAAGCGCAGGATTTCTGCATCGCACACCCATAGCCCAAGGCGTTCGGTCGATGCAAAGACTTCCGACAGCGCGGGCACATAGCCGCCGGGGAAAATGTATTTGCGGAAGAAAGGACCCGTGGTGCCTGGCGGTGTCATGCGGCCGATCGAGTGAATCACGGCAAAGCCATTCTCGGTCAGGCACTCCTTCACCTTGGCGAAATATTCGTCCTGGTGACCGATCCCGACATGCTCCATCATGCCGACGGAAATCACCCGGTCGAACTGGCCTTCAAATTCCCGGTAATCCTTGAGGACAAACGTGATCTTGTCTTCAACGCCGGCTTCGCGAACGCGTTCCTCGGCGATCTTTACCTGCTCAGGTGATACGTTCAGCGAGGTGACTTTGGCGCCGGCCTTCGCCATTTGGATCGCGAGCGACCCCCAGCCGCCGCCGATTTCCAGGACCTCCATGCCTGGTTTCAAGTCGAGCTTTGCGACCAGATGTGTCAGTTTGGCCGCCTGGGCGTCCTCAAGGCTGTCGTCCGGGCTTGTGTAGTAGGCGCAGGAGTAATTCATCCCGTCATCGAGAAACAGGCGGTAGAGGTCGGTTGAGAGATCATAGTGATGCCGCGCCTGTTTCTTGGCTTTGTCGACGCTGTTGGCTTGCTGGCGGCGGCGGAAAGCCTTCCAGCCCTTGCGGAGCAGCCCCTGGACCGGATGCGCTCCCAAAGGTGCCCGGTTGATCGAAAACAGAAACAAGAAATCGTAGCAGGTCGACCCTTCCTCCATGGTGAGTGTGCCGTCCATGTAGGCTTCGCCCGCTGCCAGCTCCGGATTGAGAAACAGCGATGTGTAAAGCTTCTTGTGATGCAGCCTGATCGTGACAGTCGGTCCGTTCTCGCCGGACCCGAATTCATGCAACCCACCGGACACATCATAAACGCGCATCCGTCCGTTCTTGATGAAGGTGCGGAGCAAGCTGGACAGCAATTTCATATGTCAATTCTCCAAGGGATTGCAGCCGGTGCGGCGGGTAGGCAAAAGCGGACTAATTCCAAAGACAAGCCTTGACGATACAGCGATTTCGCTTCAGGGAAACCCCATTGGCAAAGACTGTAAACCCGGCTCGGGAGCCCTTGTGTGACATTTGACCTGAAATCCCATCTGGCGGCGCAGGCCGGACGCATCGAGACGGCTCTTACCAGCCTGCTTGAGACCCGCCCGAGCGATGGCGAAATTTCCCGTCCGGAGCGGTTGATCAATGCCATGCGTCATGGCGCGCTCAACGGCGGCAAACGGCTGCGCCCGGTGCTGGTTATGGATGCGGCAGGGCTCTTCGGCCGGGCGGATGACGGGGTGGTGCAAGCGGGTTGTGCCCTGGAACTCATCCATTGTTACTCGCTGGTTCACGATGACCTGCCAGCCATGGACGATGATGATCTGCGCCGTGGCCAGCCGACGGTGCACAAGGCCTATGATGATGCGACTGCAATTCTTGCAGGCGATGCGCTTTTGACGCTGGCTTTTGATGTCATCACCGATGAGGCGGTGCATTCGGAGGCAGGAACCCGGCTGAGATTATCCCGCGAGCTTGCTCGGGCGTCCGGCATTGGCGGCATGGCCGGGGGGCAGATGCTGGATTTGGAATCGGAGCACAGAGACCGGTCCGAGGCCGAGATCCGGCACCTTCAATCGATGAAGACCGGTGCGCTTTTGCGCTATGCCTGCCGGGCAGGCGCCATTCTGGGTGATGCTTCAGATGCCGATGTGGACCGACTGACCCGCTTTGGAGAAATCATCGGTCTTGCCTTTCAGCTGGCAGATGATCTTCTTGACGTTGAAGCAAGTCCGGAAGCCATGGGCAAGGCAACCGGCAAGGACGCAGAAGCGGGAAAGGCGACGCTGGTCGGCCTTATGGGCATAGAGAAGACCCGTGCAGAGCTGCAGGCGCTTCTTGAGGAAGCCCATGGCCTGATGGCGCCTTATGGGAACAAGGCCACTGCGCTTAACGCATTGGCGGACTACATCGTCACGCGCTCAAATTAATGGGTCCTGACCCTAAAGCCCAATCAGTCGCCTGAGTGGCGGCCGAAGTCTGGTGCATCGGTTTCCTGACCTGCCTCGATGATCGAGCGGCGGATGCTGCGGGTTCGCTCAAACATATCGAACAATTTGTCGCCGTCGCCCCAGCGGATGGCCCTTTGCAGGGCTGACAGGTCTTCTGAAAACCGCGCAAGCATCTCCAGGATGGCGTCCTTGTTGTTCAGACACACATCCCGCCACATGGTCGGGTCAGACGCTGCAAGACGGGTGAAGTCCCGGAAACCGGAGGCCGAATACTTGATTACCTCCGACTTCGTGACTGCTTCCAGATCGTCGGCTGTGCCTACGATGTTGTAGGCAATGACATGCGGCAGGTGAGACACGATCGCTAGCACGAGGTCGTGGTGCTTGGGATCCATCAGATCGACATCAGAACCGCAGCCCTGCCAAAACGCCTTCAGCTTTTCCAGCGCGTCCGGGTCGGTGTTTTCCGGCGGTGTCAGAATGCACCAGCGCTGATCAAACAGGGTTGGAAAGCCGGCATCCGGGCCGGACTGTTCGGTACCCGCGATCGGATGGCCCGGGATGAAATGCACACCTTCCGGCACATGCGGCGCGACCTGCTCGACAACGGACCCTTTGGTCGAGCCGGCGTCTGTCAGGATTGCCCCCTTTTTCATGGCGGGAGCAATCCACTTTGCGATCGCTTCATTTGCCCCAACCGGCACGCAGAGGATGACAAGATCTGCCCCTTCGACCGCAACAGCGGCATCGATCGAATAGCTGTCGCCAAGCCCCAACTCCTCAGCCCGCCGAAGCGTTGCTTCGGAGCGGGTGGAGATGGCGATTTCTTTCACAAGGCCGCGCTGGCGGGCGGCCTGGGCAAGGGACGACCCGATCAGGCCAATCCCGATCAGGGTCATGCGCTCAAAAATGGGGGCGTTGGTCATAAGGTCTTTTTATTTTAGGCTTGCGCCAGAAAATCCTTCAGGTGCGCAACCACTGTGCGGTTGGCCTCTTCGCTGCCAATGGTCATGCGAATTGCGTTCGGCAGGCCGTAATTGCCCACCAAGCGCAGAACACAGCCGCGCTCCAGAAGATACGCATCCGCATCTGTTGCCCGTTTGCCATCAACGTCCGGGAAATGGACCAGAACGAAATTGCCAACACTTGGAGTGACCGTCAGGCCGAGTTTTTCCAATTCGGACGTCACCCACGGCAGCCATTTTTCATTGTGCTCGACCGATGCGGTCACGAAGGACCGGTCGCGGACAGCCGCTGCGCCTGCTGCAATCGCAACGCCGGAGACGTTGAACGGCCCGCGGATGCGGTTCATGGCATCAATCACGTGCGCCGGGCCGAAGCCCCAACCAAGACGCAGATTGGCAAGGCCATAGATCTTCGAAAAGGTCCGGGTCATGACAACGTTGTCGGCAGTCGCGGCCAGCTCGATCCCGCTTTCATAATCGTTCCGTCGGACATATTCACCGTAAGCGGCATCCAGCACGAGCAGAACATGCGGCGGCAGAGCCTGGTGCAGGCGCTTGACTTCCTCAAACGGGATGTAGGTGCCGGTCGGATTGTTCGGATTGGCCAGGAAAACCATCTTTGTTTTGCTGGTCATTCGTTCCAGGATCGCGTCCACATCGGTGGTGAAATCTTTTTCCGGCGCAACGACCGGTGTTGCCCCAGCGGCGCGGATGGCGATCTCGTAAACGAGGAACCCGTGCTCCGAATAGATCGCCTCATCACCTTCATCGAGATAGGTGTTGGCGAGCATGCTCAGGATTTCATCCGATCCTGCGCCGCAAATGATGCGATCAGGATTGAGGCCGTAAACATCTCCGATAGCGGCCCGCAATTCGGTCGCCCCGCCGTCAGGATAAAGCTCCAAGGACTTTGCAACGCCTTCGATTGCTGCGGACACCGCGTCGCTGAAACCAAGCGGTGTTTCATTTGACGAGAGTTTATGAAGTGTCTTGCCATGAGAGCCCTTGGATTTGCCCGGCACATAGGGGGCAATATCCAACACGCCTTGTTTCGGCTGCGGGCGGCTCTGAACGGCCGTCTGATCGACTTCAGTCACTGCAATCGTCATGTCATTCATCCCAAGTCCCCTGCATCTGCAGGGTCAAACACATCATCTGGATCGCTTGCCCCGTCAATTGGCGCTGCATAACCACCAACTGCTCTCAATACGTCTGGTGCGGCGCCTGCTTCCAGGCAAGCTGCCAGGACAGCGTCCTCCGGCAGATCGCCGGAAACGGCAAGCAGTGCATCCACACCGGTCGCCGAGCGGTAGAAGCTCAGAACTTCGATCCCCTGGTCCATCAATTTGCCGGGCAAACGGTCAGACCAACGCGCGTCATAAACCGCAATTTCCGGCTTGTCGATGATCCTGTCGGATTTGGCAAGAACCAGCGCCGGCAAATCTGCTGGTCGTTCATCAACAAGAACGAGGGGCAAGCGCGCCTGGATTTGAGCACCGCTCTCATTCAGTCCGCGCCACCAAGGCAAATCCGCCCGGTCTGTTAAGGCCACAAGTCCAATGTCTGAGACGGCATCGCTTACAGCGCCAGCAACATCCGCAGCATCGCTTCCCGGCACAAGGTCCGCCGAAAACCCGAAATAATAACGGGCAAGATCCAGCATGCCCACGAGATCACCGCTGCCGTCCAGATGGATCGCGGACCCAGCGGGCGGGTATAAGCTTGTTGAGAGGATTGCGCGCCAGATTTCTTCAAGGGCAACTAAGGGCAATGCGCCTTGATTGAGCTCTGCCAATGACCGGATCAGGTCGGTGTCACGGTCAAAGTCTTGGGCTCGAGAGGAAGTGTCTGCGCCCTCGTGCAGAGCGGCGAGATTGGTCTCTGTTTGGTGACGTTCCACCAGCGCATCGTGAATGCGCGCATCGATTGCAGCGAGACGGGCGCGGGCGGTATCGATTGATGCGCCGTTATCCGGGCTCCGGGTCATTCAAAAATTCCTCAAAACAAGCGTGTGCAGGCGCGGCCTAGTCATATGTATCCGGTCGCAAAAAGGCAAAAGAATTCCGGACCTGGCGCTACTGCTCCGACTGTTCCCGGCGCACTGGCTTCAGCCCGGTCGCTGCACCATCTGGAATGAACACGGGGCGCAGAACCCGGAGGCGGCTCTTCTTGCCATCGACTGGCAAACTGCGGAACACCAGCTTTTCCGCTTCAAGGATGAGGATGCCGGCGAATGCCGGCCAGAAGCGGCGTCCTAGGTTCTCCCAGGTCCGCGCTGTCCGCTGGATGCTGACCGCCCGCGATGGCGGCATGAAGAGGGCTTCAGAGTCGCTCAAGACATTGAACTGGCAGTTCTTCATGAGTTCCTTCAGCTGGCTTCCCGAATACGGCCGGCCATAGCCGAATGGAGAGAGTTCAGAGCGGGCCCACAAACCGCGCCGGTTGGGCACAACGACGATGACGCGGCCACCCGGCGCGAGCACGCGCCATACCTCACGCAGCATCGCGGATGGATCGGAGCAATGATCGAGCGCGTGCACCAGCATGATCCGGTCGAATGTCGCGTCGGAAAACGGCAAAGCCTCATCTTCGACCAAGGCGCAGGAATTGGCATGTTCCCGCGGCCAGTGGACGGCGCCTTGGGGGGCTGGCATGGCGGAGATCACCCGTTCGGCCGACCCATGATACCGGCGCATGAACGGACCGGCATACCCGAGACCCAATAGGCTTTGCCCTTGAATATCCGGCCACATCTGCGCGACCGGTGCGCCGATCAAGCCTCGCAGCAACTGCCCAAGTGGAAGATCATAAAAGGCCCGCAAATGAACGACGTCGAGATACATAAATTTCGCCTGATGGAAGCTCGGACGGCGATTGAACAGGGAACTGTTGTGGAGCGCAAGACTTGAAATCCCGCAAAGCGGATACACCTCAATGGCTTGCCCGCAGCGCCGGTCTTTGCCACTGTGGCGCGCATTCCGATCCCCGGCCGAGGAGCTTCTCATGTCTTTAAGCGACACCACCGAAATTTATCAGTTTGCCTGCCTGGATGACAACTTTGGTGTCCTCATACATGACCCAGAGAGCGGCACGACCGTGGCTGTCGATGTGCCTGACACCGCAGCCTATGAAGCGGCCTTGGCGGAAACCGGCTGGAAACTCAGCCATATCCTGATCACCCACCATCATTGGGATCACGTGCAGGGACTGGGAGAGTTGAAGACCAAAACCGGTGCGGTGGTGATCGGTCCGGAGCGGTCACGTCAAAAGATCTCCGAGCTCGACCGGACCGTCGAGGACGGCGATGATGTCTTGTGCGGGCCTTATGAGGTCAAGGCCATTGCAACGCCTGGCCACACGCTGGATCAGATTTCCTGGTACATTCCCTCAATTAAGGTTGCCCATACCGGCGATACACTGTTTGCGCTGGGCTGCGGCCGGGTGTTTGAAGGCGACAAGGAGATGATGTGGGCCTCGCTGTCTCATCTGATGCACCGGCTGCCCGACGACACCACGATCTACTGCGGACATGAATACACCGAGGCCAATGCGAAGTTTGCCTTGACCATCGAGCCGGGCAATGATGCCTTGCAGGTGCGTGCGAAGGAAATTGCCGATATCCGCGCTCTGGGCAAGCCGACACTGCCGACAACAATGGCAGCGGAAAAGGCAACCAACCCGTTTCTTCGTGCAGGTAAAGCGTCGGTCGCAGATGCGCTGGGCATGGCGGGGCAGCCGGCAGAGGCTGTGTTCACTGAAATCCGCACGCGCAAAGACAATGCCTGATCGTGGTGCAGTGTCTTGACACTGCATTCACCACCCGCCTGATGGTGCGGCTCGATCAAGAAACTTTGACCGGACCGCTAAAAACGCAAGCCAACCGCTCCTATATCCAAGTCGTTATGATCCTGTAAGGGGCAGAAACCATGACGACTGACAGGTCTTTAGACCCATCCGGACGGACTCCGGAACAACGCGCCCAGGATGTGGTGCAGAGAATTGCAAGCCAGGCCGAACCCATTCCACTCACCCACGGCGGTGGCCACCGTCTCGATATGCAAGTGCTCTACGAAGAAATCGTTGCCGCTCTCCGGGAAACCGTCGATGACATCGCGTTTTGCACTGAGTCCAAACCCAATCACTGACATTATTGACCAACTCCCAACAAATCTCCGGCACAGATTGGAAACACCTGTTATTCAGGTGTTCCAATTGCCTTAGACCACGGGACAGGTATGCCGGTTGATCCAACTCTTTCCGCCGACGACATCGTTGACCTGCTGAAGATGCAGCCGCATCCGGAGGGCGGGTTTTATGCAGAAACCTTTCGTGATGATGTCACGGACGCGCAAGGACGTGCGGCCTCCACGCTGATCTATTTCCTGTTGCCGGAAGGCGTCGTGTCCCGCTGGCACAGGGTGGACGCTGTGGAGACCTGGCACTGGTATGCCGGTGCGGCGCTGGAACTGTCCATCAGCTTGGATGGCAACGACAAGCAGGTGATCCAGCTTGGCAATGACTTGGCTGGCGGAGAGCGCCCGCAGGGCATCGTGCCGCGTGAGGCCTGGCAGCAAGCCCGCTCACTCGGAGCATGGACACTCGTCGGCTGTACCGTCGCGCCGGGATTTCAGTTCGAAGGATTTGAAATGGCGCCGGAAGGCTGGGAACCGGGGGCGTAAAGCACGCCCCGGATCCCCCTGCGACTTAAGGTCTTAACCGGCCATCTCCGCTTCGCGGACCGCCATTTCAATTTCCTGCACCAGACCCTCTTCAAGACCAAGACGGGCGGCCAGCATCTGCAGATAGGCTTTTTCCGCCGGATGGTCCGGGTCAATGGCGAGCCGGGACGCGGCGTAGATCTCGGCGGCCGTTTCCGGACAAGTTGCGCTGGCAACGACCTTGTCGAGATCAAGCGGCGAACGCAGCTCATCCATCAGGAACGCCTTGGCTTCGCTATCGAGACCGGCTTCATCAATCTTTTCAAAGATTCGGTCCTGCTCGTCCCGGTCGATATGGCCGTCAGCCTTGGCGGCTGAAATCATGGCGGTGAGAAGGTTGACTGCGAACTGGTTTTCGCCGCCCGGCTGCTGCGCCGGGTCGAAGGCGGTGCCGCGCGGGGCCTCCAGCGGGATCGGTTCGTCTTGCGGGTAGTGCGGGCGTGGCGCGTTCTGCTTGTTGGCCTGATGGCCCTGATAAGCCTTGTACGCAAGACCTGCGACCAGCGCCAAACCGCCATAAGTGACCGCTTTTTTGCCCATTTTCCGGCCGGACTTTGAGCCGAGCATCAAGCCGGCAAGGCTGCCAAGCGCCAGGCCGCCACCTTGTGAGGACAGAAAATCCTTGCCTTGGGAGAGAAGATCACCGGATCCGCCGCGCTGGTTCTGACCAGGATGTTGGCCGCTTTGCCCGCCGGGGGCGCCGCCCTGGCTACCCAAAAACTGATCCAGCAAGGATTTTGCATCAAACATGTTTGGCTCCCTATGTCCGCAGAGGACGAAATCATCGTTCTTCAGATGGGATTTTTGCGCCCGGTCGCAAGGTTATGACGTAATTCATGACGGTTTTTCGTCAAGCAGTTTGGGTTAGCAACTGCTGTGCCGATATTCACGTCAAAGGTAACAAGTTGTCGTCCTTCAATGTGTCCATTGCAATGGAGGATTTCACGTGCTGGACAGCTTCCTGCGGCAAGAGCTCGTCGTTGACGATCCGGCTGAGAGCTTTCAGGTCCCGGACGACCACTTTCAACATGTAATCGACATCCCCGGTGAGCGTATGGGCTTCCTGAACTTCTGGCATGGCGGTCACCATGTTGCGGAATTTTCGGGCGTTTTCCCGGCTGTGGGCGCCCAAGGTTACACCAACGAAGGCTGTCACGGTAAAGCCCAGGGCCTCTGGATCCAAAGCTGCCCGATACCGGCGGATGATGCCGTTGTCCTCCAGCTTCTGCCGGCGCCGGGAGACCTGGCTTGCGGACAGGCCGATCGTTTCGCCAATCTCCGCATTGGTTGCGGCGGAGTTCTCCTGAATGGCGGCGAGCAACTTCACATCAAAGCTGTCCAGTGCAATTTGCATGCTGATATTTCTCTATTTGCGCACGAAACACGCATCACTATACGGCAAATCACGCAGATTGCACACACCCTGCGCGCGGTCACGGGCATTCTAGACCCAAAGTTTGCACTTTCCAGGAGGATCCACCATGGGACCGTTCCCGCACAATGCGCCGCCGGCGCAAATCACCCCGCAGAACCCGGCCGGCACGGACGGTTTCGAGTTTGTCGAGTTTGCCCATCCGGAACCGGAGAAGCTCGATGCCCTGTTCCGCAAGATGGGCTATGTGCCGGTCGCGAAACACAAGACCAAAGAGATTACGCTCTACCGTCAGGGTGACATTACTTATGTCCTGAATGCGGAGCCTGGCAGCCACGCCATGCGTTTCGTTGAAGATCACGGCCCGTGTGCCCCGTCCATGGCATGGCGGGTGGTCGATGCGCAAAAGGCTTATGACCACGCCATTTCCAAAGGGGCGGAGCCTTATGCGGACAATGACAAGACGCTGAACGTGCCTGCCATCAAGGGCATCGGCGGCTCGCTGCTATATTTCATTGAAGCCTACGGTGACAAGGGATCAGCTTATTCAGCGGAATTTAATTGGCTTGGGGATGTGGATCCGAAACCGGAAGGGGTCGGCTTCTATTACCTCGATCACCTCACGCACAACGTCTACCGCGGCAATATGGACAAGTGGTGGGATTTTTACCGCGACCTCTTCAACTTCAAACAGATCCATTTCTTCGACATCGACGGCCGGATCACCGGTCTTGTCAGCCGGGCGATCACGTCGCCCTGCGGCAAGATCCGCATTCCGCTGAACGAATCCAAGGATGATACCAGCCAGATCGAAGAGTATCTGCGCAAGTACAAGGGCGAAGGTATTCAGCACATCGCAGTCGGCTCGGACGACATCTATACCAGCACGGACAAGCTGGCTGACAACGAGCTGAAATTCATGCCGGGCCCGCCGGATACTTACTACGAGATGTCTCGTGACCGGGTGCATGGTCATGATGAACCGATCGAGCGGATGAAGCGTCACGGTATCCTGATTGACGGCGAAGGCGTCATCGATGGCGGCATGACCAAGATCCTTCTGCAAATTTTTTCCAAGACCGTCATCGGGCCTATCTTCTTTGAATTCATTCAAAGAAAAGGCGACGAGGGCTTCGGCGAAGGAAATTTCCGGGCTCTTTTTGAATCCATCGAGGAAGATCAGATCCGCCGGGGTGTTTTAAATACAGAGGCTGCTGAATAGGCCCTCTATTGCATTGTCTAAGCACACACTTCAGCCCTCACACCTCGGTGTGAGGGTTTTTTTCTGGCAGCGGCAGCCCCGAGCCACGGTTCAGCCCTTGATTTTTTGCTCCAGGACATCCCAGACCTTTGCCGCGACATCGGGTCCGCCGAGGTTCTGGATGGCGCGGATGCCGGTTGGGGCGGTGACGTTGATTTCCGTCAGCATGCCGTCGATCACATCAATGCCAACCAGGATCAGGCCTTTTTCACGCAAAGACGGTCCGAGGCGGGCGCAGATTTCCCGTTCCCGTTCTGTCAGGTCACTGTCTGTTGGCGCGCCGCCACGCACCATGTTGGAGCGGAGATCGCCCGCCGCCGGGACACGGTTCACCGCACCGGCAAACTCCCCGTTGACCAGGAGAATGCGTTTGTCACCGTGTTTCACGTTTGGCAGGAATTGCTGAATGACCCAGGGCTCGCGGAATGTGGCGGCAAAGAAGTCGTACAGCGATCCGTAGTTCAGATCATCCTTTGTGATCCGGAACACCGCCGCCCCGCCATGACCGAAGAGCGGCTTCATGACGATATCGCCGTATTCCTCCCGGAAGAGATCGATTTCTGACCGGTCCTTGGTGATCAGGGTCGGCGGCATCAAATCCGGAAATTCGGTGACGAACAATTTTTCCGGCGCGTTGCGCACCTCCGTTGGGTCGTTCACCACCAGAGTATCCGGGTGGATCTTGTCCAAGATGTGCGTTGCCGCGATGTAGGACAGATCGAACGGCGGGTCCTGCCGCATCAACACCACATCAATTTCGCGCATGTTGGTGCGTGTCCGCTCACCGAGCGTGAAGTGGTTGCCCTTTTCATCGCGCACTGTGACAGGCTCAAGCGCGCAAAACACCTCATCCCCACGCATTGCCAGCCGGTCCGGTGTGTAGTGATAGAGCTCGTGGCCGCGCTTTTGGGCCTCCAGCATCATTACAAAAGCGCTGTCGCCAGCAATGTTGATGGATTCGATATGGTCCATCTGGACCGCGACTTTTATCGGCATGAGGCCACTCCCGGCGGGGGCGCCACCCGTTTGAAACGGTGCGCTTGGGGCAAAAGACTGTTCGCGGCAGATATGCGGTCCGGGACAGGGTTTGTCCAGAGGCCTGGTGTCAGTCTCTCGCCTCAAAGGCGTTCACGATCCGCTCAGGAAGGGCCCACGGGCGGATGATCATGACGTCGAACCGGAGCGTGAAAAAGCCGGCTTTCGGATGTTCTGAAACGAAGATCTTTGCGGCCCGGACGATCCGCTGTTGGCTTGCAGGGGTCACGGCTTCAAGCGCGGCTTGCCGGGATTTACGCGTTTTGACCTCGATAAAGGCGACGGTCTTGCGTTTTTTGGCGATCAAGTCAATTTCGCCCGCTTTTGTCTTGTAGCGCTGCTTCAGGATGCGCCAACCGGTCAGGCGCAAGTACCAAGCAGCAAAATTTTCGGCAGAAAGACCACGCGTATGAGCTTTGCGGCGACTTTCTGTTCCGTGGCTGTCGCGCTTTGCCACGGTCAGCTACCTGCCTTGAGTTCGAGCGCCCGTTTGTAGACCTCGCTGCGATCCAGACCCGTTGCCTTGGAAACCTGTTTAGCGGCTGCGCTGACGGGCATATCTAAGAGCGCTTCCCGGAGCAGGGTGTCGAGGTCTTCCGCGTCTGCTTCCGGTTTTTCCTCTGGCGGCCCCACCAAAATAACGATTTCGCCCTTCACCGTTTGATCTGCGAACCGGTTGCTGAGTTCTGCCAGCGTTCCCCGCTCGAAGGTCTCGAATCGTTTGGTGAGCTCGCGGGCGACCACGGCTTCTCGCGTTCCGCCAAAAACCGCTGCCATAAGCTCCAGGGTTGCCGCTGTCCGATGAGGCGATTCAAAGAAAATCAGTGTCGCCGGTGTTTTGGCGAGTTCTTTAAGACGCTTGGTCTTGGGGCCACCCTTTTGCGGCAGAAATCCGGCAAACAGAATCGTGTCGCTGGGAAGCCCGGACGCGACGAGACCTGCAAGTGGGGCGGAAGCGCCTGGGATCGGAAACACCTTGTATCCGGCGGCCACAACGTTCCGGACCAACCGGTAGCCGGGGTCCGACACCAGCGGCGTGCCGGCATCGGACACAAGGGCAACCGCGTTTCCAGCTTCAAGTTCTCCGAGAATTTTCGGCCGCTGCTTATCGGCGTTGTGCTCGTGGTAAGGAAGAAGCGGGGTCTTGAGGCCGAATTTTTGCGTAAGCGTCGACGTTATCCGCGTATCTTCACAAGCGATCATGCTCGCAGCCGCGAGAGTTTCCAGCGCGCGCACGGTGATGTCGCCGAGGTTTCCGATCGGCGTTGAAACAATATAGAGCGCAGGTTCCAGATTGGGCGCCGTGAAGGCGTGTTCCGACAAGCTGTAACGGTTTTTGGAACCTGTTTGTCCGCCGCCTGGCTCTGTCATCACGGATCCCTTCACCTCAATTCAAATCTTCGGTTCTGATCTCAAGGACGTCCCGATTTTCTTGCGCTACCTGTCAGAAACACGCAATGCAAGGCAAATCCACCATTCATGTCGCGTTGCGCGGCTGAAAACTGGACAGCGCATTCGTTAATCCTTAAGTCTGGGGCAAAGGGTGGATGGAAATCAGACACATGGACGAAACGGACGCCGTTGTTCGGCATCGCCGACGCACATTCTTGAAAACCGCTTTGGCCGGTGCCAGCACACTGGCGCTTGGGGGCTGTTTGGGCTCGTCCCTTGGAACGTTGCCCGGCGAACAGATCCAGCCGGGCGCCCAACCGCAGGTGACCGGTGAAACAATCGGTACGGGGGCGGTTCGTGTCGGACTTATGCTGCCGCTTTCCTCAAGCGGGGGAAATGCGTCGATTGGAACCGTTTTCAAAAACTCCGCTGCGCTGGCGCTTCAAAACTTTCCAAATTCGGATGTTCAGCTTCTGGTGAAAGACACCGGAGGGACCACAGAAGGGGGCCGTGCTGCCGCGCAGCAGGCGATCTCTGAGGGCGCCGAACTAATTCTTGGTCCTGTCTTTGCCCCGGCCGTGTCGGGTGCCGGTTCAGCTGCAAGGGCGGCGGGTGTTCCGGTCATTGCGTTTTCGACAGATACGTCAGTTGCCGCACGCGGCATCTACCTGTTGAGCTTCCTTCCAGAAAGTGATGTGAAGCGCATCATCGGATATGCCAGCAGCCAGCAGAAACGTTCTTATGCAGCGCTCCTGCCGAACGATTCTTATGGCAGTGTGGTTGAGGCGGCGTTCCGTCAGGAAGTTGGCCGCACCGGCGGACGGATTGCAACGATCCAGCGCTACAACGTCAGTGGTTCGGACACGTCCGACCTGGTCGCCAAGGCCAACGCCCTTCAGTCGTCTTTGACCAGCATCGACGCCCTCTTTGTCCCTGCAGGCGGACCTGTGCCTGGTCTGGTGATGCAAACCCTGATGGGACTGAATGCGGAGATCGGCAACATCAAGCTGCTCGGTTCAGGGCAGTGGGATACGCCGCAGGTGAAGAACAGCCCGACACTCACCGGAGCCTGGTTCGCAGGACCCGAAGACAGCGGGTTCCGCGGGTTTGCGCAGCGCTATCAGCAGACCTATGGCGCACCCCCGCCGCGCAATGCCAGCCTTGTCTATGACGGTGTTACACTGGCGGCTGGCCTGATCAGGTCCGCCGGGCCGCAGCGGTTCCAGCAGAGCATTTTGACCAACCGAGATGGGTTCCTTGGGATTGACGGCTTGTTCCGCTTCAAGCCGAATGGCCTCAATGAACGCGGGCTTGCCGTGTATCAGGTCACAGGCTCGGGCAGTCAGGTCGTGTCCGCTGCGCCGCGCGATTTCCGTTCCGGTTTCTGACCTCAATCGCCTCCTGGGAGTATAGTTCCAATGCTTGCCGGCAAAGAGATTGTGCTGATCATTAGCGGCGGCATCGCTGCTTACAAATCTCTGGACCTGATCCGGCGGCTGAAGGAACGTGGGGCGCGGGTTGTCCCGGTCATGACGGATGGTGCGCAGGAGTTCGTCACACCGCTGGCGGTGGGGGCCTTGAGCGCTGAAAAGGTGTTCACCAATCTGTTCGACCGGGAAGCGGAGCATGATGTGGGTCACATCCGCCTTGCCCGGGATCATGATCTGATCCTTGTCGCGCCCGCAACGGCAAATCTGATGGCCAAGATGGCCCATGGCATTGCCGATGATCTTGCGACGGCCGTTTTGCTTGCAACTGACAAACCAGTTCTGCTGGCCCCGGCGATGAACCCGAAGATGTGGCAAAACCCGGCAACACTGAAAAATTTGGACATCTTGCGTCAGCGCGGCATTGCATTCATCGGCCCTGCCAGCGGTGAAATGGCGGAAAAAGGCGAAGCCGGGGTTGGCCGCATGAGCGAGCCTTTGGACATTGCCGGGGCAGCCGAACGCCTTTTGCGGGATCAGGCGATAGCAGCGGGGAAGCTGCCGATGGCCGGGAAGCATGTCTTGATCACATCCGGTCCGACCCATGAGCCGATCGACCCGGTGCGCTATATCGCCAACCGGTCTTCCGGCAAGCAAGGCCATGCCCTTGCCGAAGCAGCGTTTGCGGCGGGCGCGCGGGTGACACTGGTTTCCGGTCCGGTGACGATCCCCGACCCGGACCATGTCACGACGATCCACGTTGAATCCGCGGCAGAGATGATGGCAGCTGTTGAGCAGAACCTGCCTGCGGATATCGCAATCATGGCTGCAGCTGTTGCTGACTGGCGCGTTGTCTCGGAAGGTGATCAGAAGATCAAGAAAGACGGCAGCGGCAAACCGCCTGGCTTGGAACTCACCGAGAATCCAGACATTCTAAGAACCATCGGCCACCACAAAACACTGAGACCATCTCTCCTGATCGGCTTTGCCGCCGAAACTCAGGACCTCATCAAAAATGCGACCGCGAAGTTGGAGCGAAAACGGGCCGACTGGATTGTCGCCAACGATGTCAGCCCTGCAACGGGTATCATGGGCGGCGACGCCAACACCATAAGGCTGGTCAGCACCAATGGCGCGGAAGACTGGCCTGCGATGGACAAGAAAGACGTTGCCCGCCAACTGATTGCCCGGGCTGCAGAGATGCTCAGCAGAGATAAATCGTAACAGCCCGTTTCACCGGTGCGTGCAGTGGCCGGCGAGTGCCTGAAGCCGGTCCTGTGGTGAGCCTGTCAGTTCCAGAATGGCCAGCGCCTCTGTAATCAATCCCAGAGAATCCTCTCGCAGGATCTGTTTCAATTGTTCGTCGACCGCGCTCCGCAGCTGTTGCATTTCTGCATTTTGCCCCGTCACATCGGGTGAGCCGATGGGAAGAAATACGATCAGATCCAGAGACTGGAGAGCCGCTTCAATCTTTTGAAGCAACCGTCCTGATGGCGCCCACTCTTCGCCGCCCTGTTCACTCAAGACCTCCAAATATGCGATCAGATCAAATGGGCAGCGGTCGAAGAGCACGTTGTCGTCAGATTTTGTCTCGAGCACCGTACGGATGTTTTGATCGAGCTGGCTTGAAAAGTCGTCGATCGTGGGCGGGTCCGAAAAGCAATGCCCTTTCTGAAGAAGCTCGAAGTAGGGCTCCGGAACAGGATGGTACTCCGGCTTCAGGGCAGCGAAATCTTCGATGAGTGTTGTCTTGCCGGTTCCATGTGTTCCGGTCACTGCAATTCGCATTTTGTGCCCTCTGCCAACAAAAGCGCGATATCAAAGACACGGTCTTTGATCCAGCAGTGAGTGACACGCACAGCAGTCAGAGGCAGTTACTGGAACCGATAGTAACTCATGCTTATTGAGCCGTATTCGTAGCTCCGGTGCAGGAGCTCGGGCTTTTTCCCACTGCCTGCAGCGCCAAAGGGAAAGAACAGCGGCAACAGGTGCTCTTCTGTCGGGTGGTTCTGGCGAAAGTCGGGGGCAGCTTCCAGGTTGTTGAAGTAGTTCAGTTGCCCAGTGTCCAGTCCCGTGTCTAGCCAGGCATCGAACCCCGTTGCCCAGGCCGGAACTTGCGATCCATCCGGCCCAATGGCTCTTAAATTGTGGGTGGTGCTGCCAGAGCCGGCGATCAGGGCACCTTTTTCCGACAACGGTGCCACAGCTGCTCCGAGTGCGTAGATCGTTTCCGGAGAGCTGTTGTTTGGGAGCGAAATCTGAACAACCGGGATGTCTGCGTCCGGGAAGGCCAGTGACAAAGGCACCCAGGCCCCATGATCAAGACCCCAGTCAGCGTCTTGTTCAGGATCCAGTCCGGCAGCGCTTAGAATTGAAACCACCTCTTCAACTGCACTTGCGTCTGCCGAAGCGGGGTAGGAGATTTCATAGAGTTCGTTTGGGAAACCTCGGAAGTCGTGATATGTGCGCAAAGGGCCTGGAGCCGAGATCTTCAGTCCTTCTGTTTCCCAATGAGCGGACAAGATCAAAATGAAGCGTGGCTGCTCCATATCCTTGCCGAAATGTTTCAAAAAACGGCTCGCCGGTGTGTCCCGCACGGCCAGTGTCGGCGCGCCATGGGCAAAGAAAACAGGAGGAATTGGCGTTTGATGATCCGGCATTGGTCTACTCCATGCTTACGGCCAAGTGGGCCTCATCATAGAAATAAACCGTTCGGGGTTTTTCTGAAGATCAGAGCTGTTTGACACATTGTTCAATGAAGTTAAACAACGAGTGCGAAAATATCAAAATTGGCTATTTTGGGTGACGTAATCTGACGTGTGACACATGGTAGTGCGGGCGCTCAGCACCCGCACCACAATAACTTAGTTATAGCCCATATTGATGAGCTGTACCCGACGGTTTACGGCGGCAAACGGGTCGGCCGGATCGCGCAATTGCTCTTCGCCAAGACCAACCGAGAAGAGGGTGGAGCCCGGCACCTGGAAAGTCGTCACCAGGGCCTCACGAATGGCTTGGGCGCGCCGTTGCGACAGTTCCAGATTGTATGTCCGGTCTCCCTTGGCGTCGGTATGACCGACGATGAAGAACGTCTGGCCTTGAAGGTAGGGTGTGTGCAGCGCATCGGCGATCAAGCCAACGGCTTCATAGGATTCTGGCCGGATGCGCGCTGAATCGAAGTCAAACGTGATTTCGATGTTGAACTGGCGTAAGGACGCGAGCTGCTGATACATCGGAATGGTTTGCGGCGAATCGGCGCCCGGATACTTCTGAATGTTTTCCAGAGCGGCGCGCTGCAGCGCATCCGCGCTTACTTCCACTTTTTCCTGAGCGCCTTGTAGTGAGTTGATGATCTGATTGCGGCTCAGTTCAGTTTGGGCGCTGGCAAGTGTTGTAGAGAAGCAAAGTGCACATGCGGCAGCGCTGGCAAAAAACAGGTTTTTCATAAAAAGTCTCCTTAACCCGGCTTAGCGGTATCCAGCGAGGTCAATCGCAGTGTTGCATTTTGCGCTGACCGACGGCTGCGCCTTCAGGAGGCATCGCAGGATGTGACCGGCACCAGGTTTGACGCCTTTGCAGAACTGGGTGGCGTCTCGCGCGCACAGATCCGGCGCTGCCTTTTGAGCTGCGAGACGTTCGGCAATCAAGTTTGCTACAACGACGCGGTCTGCATTGCATTTCTGCGAAACCTTGGCCTGGTTTTGATCGAGGCACTGACCAATGCCGTTATTGGCGAGAGTGGCTGATTTGCAATACTTGTCGATGTCTGAACCGCAACTCCCTGCGAGGATCTTGATGGCATCGGCAAACCCGACGGTCTGCGCCTGTGCCGTCATGCCGGCAGCGAAAATCATTCCCGCCGCAACAGCGCTTAGCAAATATTTCATTTCTTAGGGTCTCCCAGCTCGAAGAACTTTCCGATACGGCAGATAGTTTCAGGACAACGTGGCTGCTGCAAGTAGCCTTTTGATATTTTTCGCATATCCGGTTCATGGCCGCGTTGCGCTTGACAGGTTCTCTCGAATGTCGTCAACCGTTCTAAAACGGACCGGGACGGCTGCATGACCATCAAACTTGAACTCAAACGCCTCGACCACGGGCAGGGTTTGCCCTTGCCGGCATATCAAAGCGCATTGGCGGCAGGTCTCGATCTTGTCGCAGCTGTGGACGACGGTCTGACGCTACAACCTGGAAGCCGGGCGCTGGTGCCTACCGGCTTGGCGATGGCGTTGCCGGCAGGTTACGAGGCCCAAGTGCGGCCGCGTTCGGGCCTTGCCGCGAAACACGGCGTCACAGTGCTTAATACGCCTGGTACGATCGATGCGGACTATCGCGGCGAAGTTAAAGTGATCCTGATCAATCTCGGTGATACGGCCTTTGAAATCTCCCGTGGCGATCGCATTGCCCAGATGGTGATTGCGCCGGTGCTGCAGGCTGAGATCGAGGAAGTCGAAATCCTGTCTGAAACAAGCCGGGGAACCGGCGGGTTTGGATCTACTGGACAGCGCTAAGGCCTGAGCACAAAAGGTTTTTCCATGGATCCGAAACTTGTCATTTTCGATTGCGACGGCGTTCTGGTGGACACCGAACGGATGGTCAATGCCAGTCTCGCAGAAATGGTGACTGAGCTCGGCTATCCAATCGCTGGGCCAGAGTGTCAGCAGCGCTTCATGGGCCGGACACTCGAAAACGTAAAAGAGATGGTCGAGGCGTTAACCGGCCGGACCCTTCCGAACAACTGGCCGGATCAGGTTCGGAAACGCGATCTGGAAGTGTTCGCAGCGGGCGTACCCGCCATTGCTGGCATTGCTGATGTTTTGGATGAACTTGACCGGCGCAACGTGCCTTATTGTGTCGGTTCGTCCGGCAAGTACGCCAAGATGCGGACTACACTTGGCAGCTCGGGCTTGCTGCCTCGCCTTCAGGGCAAGCTTTTCTCTGCAGAAGACTGCGCCAATGGCAAGCCGGCGCCCGACGTTTTTCTTCTCGCTGCCAAGTCGATGGGATATCGGCCGGAAGACTGTGTTGTCATTGAAGATAGTTTGCCGGGCGTACAGGCGGCGCGGTCTGCCGGTATGGCTGTTTACGCGTATGTCGAGGATCCTGCCTGCGACCGTGAAGCGCTTGCAGATGCGGGTGCATACCTCTTTGACAATATGGCTGCGTTACCAGGTTTGCTGTTTTCTAAGCCTTGAGCATTTTGCGAAAAGGCATTTTACGAAGGGCGCGCTCTCTAGGGGTTCTCCCTCTTATAACTCCTGCTGTGCCGTATTATCTTGGACTCACAAATCAGAATTGTGCGATGGCACTAAATTCGTTTTAGCTGGGAGACTTCCATGACAATCAAGACGCACGGACGCGGTAAGATCTACTCCTCGATCACGGACACTATTGGCGATACTCCACTGGTTCGCCTGGATCGTCTGGCGGATACTCATGGTGTCAAGGCAACCCTTCTCGGCAAGCTGGAATTCTTCAATCCGATCGCCAGTGTCAAAGACCGGATCGGCGTTGCGATGATCGATGCCATGGAACGTGACGGCAAGATTGAAGCGGGCAAGACGACCCTTGTGGAGCCGACGTCCGGGAACACCGGGATCGCGCTCGCCTTTGTGGCGGCGGCCAAGGGATATCGCCTCATTCTCGTTATGCCGGAAACCATGTCCGTGGAACGCCGCAAGATGTTCAAGATCCTGGGTGCAGAGCTTGAATTGACAGAAGGGGCCAAGGGCATGAAGGGCGCGATCGCCCGTGCAGAAGAGCTTCTTGGCGAGATTGACGGCGCCGTGATGCCACAACAGTTTGAGAACCCGGCCAATCCCGAAATTCACCGCAACACAACAGCGGAAGAGATCTGGAACGATACCAGCGGTGCAGTTGATGTGTTTGTATCCGGCATTGGAACTGGTGGCACCATCACCGGCGTTTCGCAGGTTTTGAAAGACCGCAAGCCGGACCTGCATGTGGTGGCGGTCGAGCCGCAAGACAGCCCGATTCTCTCTGGAGGTCAGCCGGCTCCGCACAAGATCCAGGGCATCGGTGCGGGATTTGTACCGGGTGTGTTAGATACAGGTGTCTTCGATGAGATTGCCAAAGTGAGCAATGAAGACGCCTTTGCCATGGCGCGCGAAGTTGCGAAAACGGAGGGAATTCCCGTCGGCATCTCTTCTGGCGCGGCTCTCTCTGCAGCGATCAAGGCTGGTCAGCGGGATGAGATGGCGGGCAAAACCATTGTTGTCATCATCCCCTCATTTGCAGAACGCTATCTCTCAACTGCGCTTTTTGAAGGGCTTTGAGCGTAGTTCCGTCTCGGCGTCATGTTCGGACTTGTTCCGAAGGTCCATAAGTTATCCAAAACATATGCCCTTGACCTAAAGACGAGGATGGCGCGGACCGGAATGAGACTGATCCTCAAAAGAAAAGCGCGGTCCCGAAAGACCGCGCTTTTTTAATTCCGGTTAAGTTCAGAAGAACTTAAGCAGCCAGGGCACCTTGCGCCTGGTCAACCAGAGCCTTGAACGCATCCGGCTGGCTGATGGCGAGGTCGGACAGAACCTTGCGGTCGACTTCGATACCGGCCTTGTTCAGGCCGTTGATGAAGGTGCCGTAGGTCATGCCGTGCTGGCGGGTTGCCGCGTTGATGCGCTGGATCCACAAAGAGCGGAAATTACGCTTCTTGGCCTTGCGGTCGCGATAAGCGTATTGACCCGCTTTTTCGACGGCCTGCTTGGCAACGCGGATAGTGTTCTTGCGGCGGCCATAGTAACCTTTGGCAGCCTTCAAAACTTTCTTGTGACGAGCGTGGGCGGTAACGCCCCTTTTGACGCGTGACATTAGGTGATCTCCTTAAGGGGCTGGCGTTATGCGTAGGGCAGGAACTGTTTCACGACCTTGGCATCCTGATCGCTCAACGTGGTTGTGCCACGGGCGTTGCGGATGAACTTGTTCGAGCGTTTGATCATGCCATGACGCTTGCCGGCCTGGGCGCATTTCACCTTGCCGCCTGCAGTCACTTTAAAGCGCTTTTTAGCGCCGGATTTCGTCTTCAGCTTGGGCATTTTGCATCCTTTCTTTGGCGTGCCCGCAAGCGGGCACTTCATTGTTGGTGCATTCAGAGCCGACACGGCATGCCCTTGGTTGTTTTGAATGGTCCTGCGCCGGAACGCAAAAATCCAGTCCAAAACGAGCCGGACGACTCTGGACCGGGCGCTTATATGGGAGGCTTCTGGGAAAAGCAACATGTTCTGCAATTCAAGCACCCCAATAGGGCCGATCATGTTTGATATAACAAAGTGGCCGTCCCCACACATCAGGGTAGTTGATGGCGCTTCTGCTGCAGGCGCTCACTTCAGCAGGGCCGTTGATGTAATTGAGGCACTTCAAATAGTGCTATCAGTTTGCAGATAAATCCGCGATGAAATCGTCATATTTACCGATATATTCAATTAAATATTGTTATTTGAACTTCTTCAATTGTTGAAAAGTTGGTAGCATATTTTCAAAATGCTCGCAATTTGTCCGATTTGGTGTCTAGGATTGATTGATTTTTATAACAGTGATTATGCTGAGAGCCATATTTGATGAATCCGAATATTTGTCATGATCGAAAACTGATTTTTGTTCACAATCCGAAAGCCGCTGGGATGAGTTTCCGTCAGTGGCTAGGATTTGATGGGGTCGTGAACCACGGAGTACCTACTGTTAATGTTCCATATCAATTGTGGAATTCATATACTGTCGTGGTTGTTATCCGGGACCCGTTGGAACGTGCCTTGTCGTGTTATAGCTATTTAACAGGAGAAAGTTACCGGGGCGCATTTACTAATATGTATACTGATATTAAGAGTTGGGATCCCCTCCATTTCTTTCATGTTATGACAACCGAGCAGCTTTTTGTTTGTGCATGTCAGTATAAATATACGCAGCATTTCCAGTCGAACAAAAGCCCGGATTTCTTGTTCAGGGTGGAAAGTATGGATACCGGTAAGCTTGCGGAGAAATTCAATCTTTCCAGCCAACTCCCAAAAGTGAACGTTGGATCTCGAAAAAAAATCGAAGGATTTTCTAAGGAATTATATGCCGCCTTGGTTGATTATTACAAAGTCGACTATCTTTTGTTCGGCTACCGGCCGGTCTCTTATGAAGATTTCATGGAAAGACACCTACAGGTGGCGTGAAATATGGCATTCGACAAAATTCAGGAAGCCGGCGTTCCGTATTATGGGCGCCGGCTTTCTGGTTTTTATGCATTCACGTCGACGATAACACGGCCTTTGACCTGGCCTTTCAGGATGCCCTTGCCGAGGCCTGGTAATCCTGCCGGGTCGTGTGAATTATCCTTTGAGATCCATCTCGCAGCTAACCGGGCAATCTCCTTGGCGCTGTTCAATCGGTTTTCGACTTCGCCAGGAGTGCTCGTTGCTGTGCCCTGAACATTTATGAACGCGACATCTTCAATTCCCAGAAACCCCAGCAGGAACGTTAGATAGGGCTGAACGAAGTTCGCAGCTTCGAACGGTTCACCAGAGAGGTAGCCTTCCGCACCGTATGTGCAGATGACAATCGCACGTCTTGCTGTCACCAATCCATGGAATCCGTTTTCGTCCATGGCAAATGTGTGTCCGATGCGGCAGATCTGGTCCACCCAAGCCTTGAGGGCTGCTAGAATGGTGAAGTTGTATATCGGAACCGCAAGCAACAGCGTATCCGATGCTTGAATTTCGGCGATCAGTTTATCAGACAAGGCTGTCGCCGCTTTTTGGTCTCCCGACAGATTTTCTTGAGGAGCATAGAACCCTTCTATGGTTGATTGGGCGATGAAAGGAATGGAACCATCTGCGACGTTTCTTGTGGTGACAGTGCAGGCTGGATGTTTCGCACGAAAACCGGCTTCAAATGCATCTGCTATCGCGGCTGAATGAGAACCGGCTAAGCGAGAACTGGAGTTGATGCGGAGCAACTGTGTCATGACCTTGCCTCTTTCTTGTTTGGCAAGGGAGACTTAATTCCCTGCGCAAAATCGAAAAATGGGTCGCTGACCACTGAAGTCGTGCGTATTGTGCATGAATGGATCTTGCCGCCCTTAAAACCGCATTGCTCGTTCGGGACCTAGGCAGTTTTGCCGCCGCCGCCCGGCTCATGGATCTCGACGCCTCCAGCGTTTCTCGCGTCATTGCCCAGCTGGAACAGGATGTTGGATTCCGTTTATTCCAACGCAGCACCCGCAGTCTTGCCGCAACAGGTGAGGGTGAACTCTACCTCAATCGGATCGCGCCATTGGTTGAAGAGTTGGAGGCAGCGGGCGATGAAGCTCGGGCAACCGCGGTGTCGCCGCGTGGCACTTTGCGAATGACAGCAAGTATTTCGTTCGTACAAGAGTGTCTGGTGCCAGTTCTCCCGGAGTTTCGGGACAGATTCCCTGATATAGAGATCGAACTCCTGGCTTCTGACGCCAATCTGGATCTTCGGGCCGACAGTATTGATCTGGCCGTCCGGTTCGGATCCATGCCGAAGGGCGACTGGATTGTTAGCAAGTTGATGACGATACGCTATCGGGTCGTTGCGTCTCCGGAATACCTGGAACGTCAGGGTGGCGTTGGTCATCCAAACGATCTTTCCGACCGGGATTGTATTCGGTTCGCTATTCCCGGTTTCCGAACGTTGTGGCAATTCAAAAAAGATAACGACGAGCCGTTCAATGTGCCGGTTGGCGGTGCAACGGTGATTTCAAATGCCTTGTCGATCCGGTCTGCAGCGCGTCTTGGAATGGGGATTGCGCTGTTGCCGATCATGCTCGTAGAGAGAGATTTGAAGCGGGGGAGCCTAATCGATCTCTTTCCGGACTATGCTTGCGCGGCGGCATCTTTTGAAACCGCGGCCTGGCTGGTTTACCCGAGCCGCTCGTACCTGCCGCAAAAAGTTCGGGCGATGATCGACTTTCTAAGGGAAAAATATGGGCGGCCAGAAACCTAGCCGCCCGATGTCTCTTATGCGTTCACGTCGACAACTACGCGGCCTTTGACCTGGCCTTTCAGGATGTCCTTGCCGAGGCCTGGCAAGTCTTCAAGGGTCGCCGGGTGGATCATTCCGTGCAGCTTGTCGAGCGGCAGGTCCTTGGCGATCCGTTGCCAGGCGCGGACACGGTCATCATAAGGACGCATGACGCTGTCTATGCCGAGGAGGTTTACACCGCGCAGGATGAACGGGATGACGCTGGCTGGAAGGTTTGCCCCACCGGCAAGACCGATGGTGGCGACCGAGCAGCCGTATTTCATCTGTCCCAGGATGCGGGCGAGCATTTCACCGCCAACGGCATCAATCGCGCCGGCCCAGACCTCTTTCTCCAGTGGACGCTTGATGGTTTCGGCAACATCATCCCGCGGAACGATGGCACTGGCGCCGAGGGATTTCAGGTAGTCCCAGGTGCTTTCGCGGCCGGTGACGGCATGCACTTCATAACCGAGGTTGGCCAAGATCGCGACCGCTACAGAGCCGACACCACCTGCTGCGCCCGTCACCAGAACCGGCCCGTTTTCCGGCTTCAAGCCATGGTCTTCCAGTGCCATGACGGCAAGCATCGCGGTGAAACCGGCTGTGCCGACCGCCATTGCATCGCGGGTGGTGAGGCCATCCGGCAACGGCACCAGCCATTCGCCCTTGACGCTGGCCTTTTGGGCATATCCGCCCCACCAGACTTCACCGACACGCCAGCCGGTCAGGACCACCTTGTCGCCCGGTTTGTACCATTCGTCAGAGGACTCCTCGACGGTGCCGGCAAAGTCGATGCCCGGGACATGCGGATAGTCCTTGACCAGACCGCCGCCCGGTCCGACACAAAGGCCGTCCTTGTAGTTCAAGGTGGAGTACTCAACGGCAACCGTGACATTGCCGTCCGGCAGTTGGTTCTCGTCGATTTCCTTGACGGCGGCGCTGGTTTTGCCGTCTTCGTTCTTGTCGACAACAAGTGCTTTGAAAGTCATGTGAAATATCCCTGTTATGCAGTTTCACTTGAGAGTGTCCGGACCTCTTGCCGCAGGACGAATTTCTGGATTTTGCCGGTGGCCGTTTTCGGCAACTCGGTAAAGATGATTTTCTTGGGCCGCTTGAAACCGGCCATGTTCTCCCGGCAAAAGGCGATCAGGCTGTCTTCGGTTTCCTGGCTGCCCTCTTTGAGCTCGATAAAGGCGCAAGGAACTTCACCCCATTTTTCGTCGGGCAGGGCGACCACGGCGGCAAGCACCACATCCGGGTGGCGGTGGAGCACCCCTTCGACCTCGACGGAAGAGATGTTTTCGCCCCCTGAAATGATGACATCCTTCAGCCGGTCGCGGATCTGCACATAGCCGTTTTCGTGTCGAACAGCCGCATCGCCTGACTTGAAATGCCCACCGGAAAAGGCCTCGTCGGTCGCGTCCCGGTTTTTGTAGTAGCCCTTCATTACGGTGTTGCCGCGAATGACGATCTCGCCCTGCGTTTCCCCATCCCAGGGCACTGGCTCGCCAGTTTCCCGGTCGATCACATCAACGCTCTCGGTCATAGGGAAGCCAACGCCTTGCCAGGACTGAAGCTCGGCTTGCTCATCTGCTGAAAGCTTGTCCCATTCTTCGCGCCACAGACAGTGGGCAACATGACCGTAGGTTTCGGTAAGGCCATAGACCTGCATCACTTCAAAACCGAGCGCCTTTGTTGCCGCCAGAACGGCTGCCGGCGGCGGCGCGCCGGCGGTCATGATTTTGACCTTGCCCGGCATAGGTTTCCGGTCTGCCTTTGGTGTGTTGACCAGCATGGAAAGCACGATGGGCGCACCGCCCAAATGGGTCACCTGATGCTTGGCGATGAGGTCGAACACGGCGGCGCCAGTCACCTGCCGGATGCAAATGATCGTGCCGGCTATCAAGGTCATCGTCCAGGCATGACACCAGCCGTTACAGTGGAACATCGGCACGGAATAGAGATAGACCGGATGGCGCGGTAGCTCCCACGCGATCGGCGTCCCCATCGCCATGAGATAAGCGCCGCGATGGTGATAGACGACGCCCTTCGGCCGGCCCGACGTGCCGGAAGTGTAGTTCAGCGCCAGCGCCTGCCATTCATCGGCTGGTCCTTGCCAAGGAAACTCCGGATCGCCCCCTTCGACCAGATCTTCGAATACCGCGTCGCCGATCAACGCGCCGCCGGGGCCGTCCGGGTCGGCAATGTTGATGACCGGCAGAGCCTTGCCGTTGATGGCGAACGCTTTTGAGATCACGCCGGAAAAGGCGGTGTCCGCGATCACCAGTTTGGCATCGCTGTGCCCAAGGATGTAGGCGACTGTTTCCGGTTCGAGGCGGGTGTTGATTGTGTTCAGCACCGCGCCGGTCAACGGGACCGCATAGTGGAGCTCAAACAGCTCGGGTGTGTTCGCCGCCATCACAGAGACTGTGTCGCCAAGCCCGATGCCGCGCTGCTTTAAGCTCGAAGCTATCCGGCGTACCCGCTCCAGAACATCGGACCAGGTGTAGCGGCGCTCATTATAGACAACCGCCAGCCGGTCCGGAAACAAAGCCGCTGTCCGTTCCAGAAAAGAGAGCGGTGACAACGGCACGTGGTTGGCGGTCTGCGGCGGCAGGGCCTCGTAATTGTCTTTCACGCTAGCCCCCCTGGTTGCAGAACGGGGTTTCCCAGACGGTCGCGCTGCGCATACCGTGCGGCGTGTCGACCTGAACCTTCGTGCCGTCGTCCCAATGGGTCATGCGGACCATGCCGATCGCGACATTGGTTCTGAAATCCGGGGAGTAGGCGGCCGAGCTGATCGTCCCAACCTGCCGGCCACCACCGATGATGGGCCATAACTCGTTACAAGGCGGTACGGGATCGCCATCAATCGCCACACTGCGGATCTGGCGGACAGGTCCTTCGACCGCAACACGGAGCAGCGCGTCCCGGCCGACACAGCCGATCGCTTGCTGTGTCTGACAGAACTTGCCAAGTCCGCACTCATGCGGCGTGTTGTTGCGGGTCATGTCATTGCCGTAGGACAGCAACTGCCCCTCAATCCGCTCGATGAGGTTTGGACACCCGGCCCGGACATCCATGTCCGCTCCCGCTTCCATGAAGGCATCCCAGACGGGTTCGCCCCATTTGCTGCCATCGACATAGAGCTCAAACCCGCCCTGCTTCGAGTAGCCGGAGCGCGCCAGCACCATGCGCTGCCCTTCAAACTCCACATAGTCATAGTGAAAGAACCGGATGGACCGGATGCGTTCGCCGAAGACCCGGGCGACCAGGTCCTCAGCCTTGGGGCCCTGGATGGCAAAAGGGGAAACGTCAGGTTCATCGACATCAACTTCCAGGCGGAACGCGTGCGCAAGCCCCTTGATCCAGAACAGAAGATCACTGTCGGCAACCGAAACCCAGTATTTGTCTTCAGCAAGTTTCGTTGTGACCGGATCGTTCAGCATCCCCCCGGTCTCATCCACCATCGGCGTGTAGTAGCACCGGTTGAGTGCCATGTCCGACAGGTCCCGCGGCGTCAGCATTTGCGCCAGACGCCCGGCATCCGGTCCCCAGAGTTCGACCTGGCGTTCGCAGGACACGTCCCAGATCTGAACTCTTGATTTCAGATGCTTATAGTCCTCTTCCACCGACTCAAAAACAGTCGGAAGAAGCATATGGTTGTAGACGGTGTAGGCTTTAACACCGGCTTCCTGGACACGGCGCGAAAACGGTGTCTTGCGCGTGCGCCGGGAGATGGACAGAGACGGGACCTGCATGCCGGGTCCTCCCTATGCGGCCTGTTCGACGGCTGGGCCGGACCAGTCGATCTGACAGATTTCGGCGCTGCGGCCGTCAAAGTCCCAAACACGGCCATAGGCACGTACACGGCCCTGTGTGGCGGTTGCGACCGTGATGTCCGAGCCCATCCAGTACTCGGTGTTTGTGACCACGATATCCTGGTCCGGATCAGATCCGCCAACCGGAACGACTTCGCCCTTGATTGCCTTGCCAACAATCAGGCGGCGCTTTTTGCCTTCGTTTTCGTAAGTCACGGGCGCGCGTTCAGCGCCGAGGAATTCGCTCACCAGGACCTTGAAGAGACCTGTTGTGCCCTTGGCCTGACCGGAGAAGATCTTCAAAAGGCCATCATAGGCGGCTTCCGAAGCGCGTTCGTCGATATAGGCAGCGGCTTTCCAATTCCCGCGGGCCATCAGACCAGGGATTTCGAGGACCAGGCCGACATTCAAACCGGACAGATCTTCGCCCATATAGTGACCTTCATCGATCCGGACTCCAGCCCAGGCCTGGCAGTAGCCCTCTGTCGGCGCGTGTTTGCCAAGCGAAACGACGCACGGGCAAAAAACGGTGCAGTTGCAGTTGAGGATCAATTCCCCACGGATGGCCCATCCAGTCATTCTTGTCTCCGTTATAGATGTTTTATGAGTTCGATAATGAGGATCGCAGCGGCAGATCCCAGAAGTGCAAAACCGACAGGCACGGTCAGGTAACGTCCGAGCTGTGGAAGTTTTTCAAAGGTCATCAGCAGCATTGCGAGGCCCATGAAGGCGAGGTTCATGGTGCCGGCAACAAAGGCCAACAGCATGAGGGCCCAGCAGCAGCCGAGGCAGATCGCGCCAAGGTGCAATCCCATCCGGAAAGCGCCCGAAAGCCCATCTTGCCATTTGCCCATAAAGAACATCAGCGGGCTCTGGCATTGGTTGAGACAGGCTTCTTTCAGCCGGCTGAATTGATATGCTCCGGCGAGCGCCAAAAGGCCCGCGGTCAAATAGACTTCGGAGCTACGGCCGAAGGGGTCCAGCCAGCCTTGCGTGTCCAGAGCCGCCTGCAGAACGGCTGCGGGAACCGAAAAGCCGATCCAGACGAGCAGATATCCTGCAAGAAGGGCCGAGAAACCGGCGATTGTGGCGCCTTGTGTATGGGTGAGATCGAGATAGGTTTTCAGCGCGGGTGCAACGGTTGGCGCCATCATGGCAAGGGACATCAAGCCCCACATTGCGATCAACCCCGAAAGGCCTGTGTCTGCGGCCGGACGGCAGAGGGATGCAAGGTAATCCAGGCCAAGCGCCTGCCAGCCCGCAGGCAAATCGAGATCCGGTTGCATCAGGAACAAAGCTGTCCACGCGCCAAGCACCGCGACAAAGAACGCGATCCAAGCGGCTTGGCGCCGGTCAACTAAGTGAAGGGCGATCTGCACCCAATATCCTCCCATTTTGTTGAGAAAAGGCTGAGCGCATCTGTCGCAAAAGTCAAATAATTAATTGTCTGACATTTTAAATAATTGCATTGACCCTGTTCCAGAGCCGGGCCTAGTCTTGTAGAGAGGCACCGGGGACGGGTGCGCGCAAAGGAGACACCATTGGCAATCGAATATCAGGCGATCCGCAAGGAGGGTTTGTCGACCCAGATTGCCAATGCGATCCGTAAGGCCATTCTCGATGGCGCGTTGAGCGTAGAAGAGCGTTTGCCGAGTGAAACAGAGCTTGCTGATCGGTTCGGGGTGTCCCGGGCAACTGTGCGCGAAGCGATGAAGCGTCTTGCGGCCCAGAACCTCATTCGCTCAGAGCGCGGCGCGTCCGGGGGCGCGTTCGTCAACCGCATCACGTTTGATGAAGCTCGCGGCGATCTGGTGGGCACGACCCGGCTTCTCATTGGCATGAACAATATCCCGTTCGAAGATGCCATCGAAGCCCGTTACCTTCTGGAGTCTTCTTGTTTGGCACTCGCTTGCGAAAACCGCAGCGAAGACGATCTGATCGCAATGGCCCGGGAGATCAGCCTTCAAAACGGAGATCTGTCGGACGAAGACTTCTGCGATTCAGATGTCCGGTTTCACTCGGTCATTGCCAAGGCAACAGGGAACCCGTTGCTGATGTTTCAAGTCTCGGGCGCGATCGAAGCCATGCAGCCCTTGATGAACATGCTGGTCTACCGGCTTAGAGACAAGAAGCATATAGCCGGCCTTCATGACCGCCTTCGCGACGCGCTGGGCAATCGTGATAGCGTAGCGGCGCACACGGTTTTGGAGGAAATCGCTGCCTATACCCGGCAACTGGCGGAGCTGCGGCGCGCTCCAAAGGAAGAACCGGCAAACTGACTGGAATGCCCTTGACGACCATTGGGCCAGAGTTGGAAGTTCAGGGAACGGGACGTGCCGCCGGCACGCCGACTTTCTGAAAGGACGTTCTCTTGGGCAACGCGAATCTTCCGATCATCGACTTGGGCGGTTTGGTGGAGGGTGTGCCCGGCGGGCTTGAACAAGCCGCGCGAGAGATTGGCCGGGCCGCACGAGAGACCGGGTTCTTCTATGTAAAGAACCATGGCATTGAAGCGGACCTGATTGCCGGGATCAATGCGGCTGCCAACGCCGTATTTGCTTTGCCTGACGCCGATAAACTGGCGCTGACGAAGGACTTCCACAAGACCAACCGCGGCTATGTTCCGATGGAGGGTGAAAACCTTGACCCGTCCAAACCCGCGGATCTGAAGGAAGCTTTTAACGTCGGCCTTGAATTCGCGCCGGATGATCCGCGCATTTTGGCGGGAGAACCGTTCCGCGCATTAAACCAATGGCCGAATCTGCCCGACTGGCGGGACATCGTCCTTGACTACTTCAATGCAGTCTGGAGGCTTGGCCGGACGATCCACAGGGCCATCGCGCTTGATCTGAAAGCATCACCTGATTTTTTCGAAGACAAGCTTGACGCGCCAATGGCTACCCTGCGCCTGCTTCACTATCCGCCCCAGCCTGCCGATGCTGCGGCCGGTCAAATTGGGGCCGGGACTCATACAGACTATGGCAACATCACCATTTTGCTCCCCGACAAGGTTGGCGGATTGGAAGTCCGGCGCCGGGACGGTGAATGGATCCAAGCCCCAACTGTTGACGGGACATTCATCTGCAATATTGGCGATTGCCTGATGCGCTGGACCAACGATGTCTATGTCTCTACGCCGCATCGCGTCGTGAACAGCAGTGGCCACGAACGGTATTCGATCGCGTTTTTCCTCGACCCAAACCCGGATGCCGAAGTCTCCTGCCTTCCAGGATGCGTCAGCGCAGACAGGCCGCCCCAATACGCGCCGATCTCCGGGGCTGACTATCTCTGGTCTCGTCTGGATGCCACCTACGAACACAAAATTAAGGGCAGCTGAGACGAATCCGCACAGGCGACGGTGCCCTGTGCCAAACCCAATCCATCCGGTTTTTCCGCTCGTAGACAGATCAGCCAGAAACAAGGAGTGGTTTGGTGATATCGGTCTATTATGATGGCAAATGCGGCTTGTGTTCCAAGGAAATCAATTTCTTCAAGCGGCGGACCCCGAAGCACCCGATATTGTGGCACGACATCGCCAACGATCCTGCGCAGCTGGAAGGCACGGGCGTTTCCCAAGCAGAAGCTCTAATGTTCATGCATGTTCGAGACGCAGAGGGAGTGATGCGGACCGAAGTTGACGCCTTTATCGCACTTTGGCGTCAATTTTCGGGATGGTCATTGCTAAGCCGGTTCGTCTCTCTTCCCGGGATATACCAACTTGCAGGCGTTCTTTATCGCATGTTTGCAAAGGTCCGGTTCAACCGGTACCCGCATTGTCAGGCGAGTTTGGAAAAAGCGTGACCCTCCATTAGGAACTTTGATCAGCCGGAAGTTGGTCGAGATGTTTCTCGATTTCGGCGACGACGGCCTTGGACGTCGGTTTTGCAGGAGTTCCAAACCAGGACACCAAGGACCCGTCCGGCCCAACAAGGTATTTGTGAAAGTTCCAGTTTGGCCGCGCGAGCGAGCCGAACTCCTCAACAGCCCATTGATAGAACGGGTGGGCGGTGTCCCCACGCACGGACGTCTTCGCAGTCATCTGGAAGGTCGCCCCGTATTTCGCTTCGCAATAGGCGGCAATTTCGCCGTCCTTGCGCGGTTCCTGACCGCCAAAGTCATTCGATGGCACGCCGAGCACGACAAGGCCTTGATCAGCGTATCTCTCGTGCAGCTCTTGAAGTCCGGACAACTGGCCACTGAAACCGCAGGCCGTCGCCGTGTTGACCACAAGGACCACCTTGCCCTCGTATTCTTTCATCGGCAGGGATAGTCCGTTTGCGAGTTCAAAGCTGAAATCATGGGCGCTGCCCGTCTGGGTCGCAGGATCAGCCGCGACAGCTTGGCCTGTTGCAGCGAGGATACCGGAAATGACAACAGCGGCAGGGGCGAAACGCGGCATTACAGATCTCCGAAGCAATTTGCTTTTGTTGCTTACGGAGGTGAGCGTTTAACAGTTCACTGTTCAGCGTACCGGGCGGATGTAGCGGGCGCCTCAATCGCGAACCACAAAGACAGAACATCCGGCCCGTCGAACCACGCGCGATGCGGTTGATCCGAGGAAATAGTCCTGTGCCGTCGGGTGATGCGATCCGACGATGACGAGATCGACATCGTTTTCCTCGGCAAAGGCTGCAATCTGCACCCCCGGCTTCCCGCTCACGACCTTGCACTGAATGCTGTCATCGCCGCCCGTTGCCTCGCGCAGCTTGTTTTCGACTTTGGTTGTCAGATGATTGTCGACCTTCATGGTCACGAATTCAGAAACGAACCCCGGAATATTCTCAAGGACGGTCAAAAGTGTGATCTGCCCGCCGTCCGCCAGTAGATGGCGGGCGTTTTCCAGCTTTCGGGCGATCAATGTCTCATGATCAAGAGCGACCGGTATCAGGACATGCTTGTACATTGGATCGAAATCCTCCCTTTCTGAAACTTCTGCCGCCGCGCCTGACTTCGCCACTGGTCAGGGTCAGGCATGACCTTCTGCAAGCTTTCGGACCGCATCGACATAGCGGACCGGTACATCAATGCCTTCCGTTCTGGCCTTGGTGATGGCGGCCGCGCGGCGGCTGCCGGGCAGGCGTGCACCCTCCATTGTTTCTATCAGGCCAAGCAGCGCTTCGATCCGGCTGGCGAAATGCTCGCTGTCCATCGGCTTCATGGCAATCAGGAATTGACCGACTCCGGGAGGTGGCCCATCGGCGGAAAAGAACGAGGATGCTTCGGTGCTTTTCGAAGCGCCCGTCATGACCGAAGCCAGGATCTCTACCATCAGGGCCAGCGCCGTGCCCTTGGCTTCGCCAATCGGCAGCATCGTGCCCTCGAGTGCAGCTTCGGCGTTCGTGGTCGGGTTGCCGTCCTTGTCGAGCGCCCATCCCTCCGGAATGTCCTTTCCGGCCTTGCGCGCATTCATCACCTTGCCGCGGGCCACCCGTGACAAGGACAAGTCCACGACAAGCGGATCCTTGCCCGGCCGGGGGGCAGCGAACGCGATCGGATTGGTTCCAAACACGGGATCCTTGGCCCCGAACGGGGCCATCGCCGCCGGCGCATTGGCCACCATGATTGCCATCAACCCCTGTTTGGCGAGTTTTTCGACCTGAACCGAGAGCGCGCCGCAGTGATGGGATCGCGTAATGCCCATGGTCGCGCAGCCATGTTCCAGCGCCACCTCGGAGCCTCTTTCAATAACAGCGTCCAGTGCGGGATAGGCAAATCCGAAACCGGCATCTGCGAGGAGGCTGCTTGTTCCCTTTTGAGAAACAACAACGTCTGCAGAGGCAGCGATTTTTCCGGACTGGACTTGCGCGGCGTAGTCCTCCACCCGCGAAAATCCGTGCCCGACTTGACCTTCCGCTTCTGCGGCGACAAGCGCATTCGCAACGGACTGCGCGGCTATGTCAGGCACACCCACGGCCAGGAAGGCGGACTTGATCAAAAGTTCTGCATTGCAAAGACTGAGGCATTCGGTCGCTTCCATCGGTGTGTGTGCTTTCAAAAGACAACAGATCGCCGACACTTATTTCAATTTTTAGGGCTTGGCGATGCCCTAGCCGGATGGCCGAGAATCTGGTGGCTGGTTTCCAGCCACCAGACCAGTCGGTTTTAAGCGCTACGGTAGAGTTTGGTCATCGAGAATTCCCGGTGACCCAGCGCTTCGGCAGCCGTGTTCCGGCCATTGGCGGTGCGGCAGATCATTTCAATCAACGCATCGCCGGCTTCATCAATGGTCATTTCCCGGCGCAAAATGCCGGAGACATCAACGTCCACATGTTCACTCATGGTGCGAACCGTGCGCGGATTGGCCGTGATCTTGACCACCGGCACGATCGGGTTGCCAACCACATTGCCCTGTCCTGTCGGGAAGGTGTGGATCACGGCACCGCCGGCGGCCATCAAGGTCACGCATTCCGCGGCTGCGGACGATGAGTCCATGAAATAGAGGCCATTGCCCGACTTCGGCGCCTCGGCAGGATCGAGAATGTCGATGTACTGCGAGGTGCGCCCGATTTTTTCCAGGTTCCCGAGGGCCTTTTCCTCGATGGTGGTCAGGCCGCCCTCGATGTTGCCCTTTGTGGGCTGGCTGTCGGACAGGTCGTCCGTCTGGTGCGCGAAGATGACGTCATCCTGATAAGCCTTCCACATTTTGTACCAGCGTTCGCCGACTTCCTCGTTGATCGCACGTTTTTGGCAGATGTGTTCCGCACCGGTGATTTCGGACGTTTCACCAAAGAACCCGGTGATGCCTTCCGGCAGCAGCTTGTCGTACATGTTGCCGACAGTCGGGCAGGAGCCGAGACCGGTGGTGGTGTCGCTCTCGCCGCATTTGGTGGAGACCCAAAGCTCGGAGATGGAGCACTCTTCGCGCTGGTATTCCGAAGTCTTGTGAACGAAGTCCTTCGCGGCCCAGGATGCGCGGCGGATCGTCTCAAAATCACCGTTCTGTTCGATAGAGAACTCGGCAACAGGCTTACCCGTTTCGCGAATGCCATCGGCAATCCGTTTGGTCCAGCCCGGCTCAATGCCGATAACAACGACCGCCGCGACATTCGGGTTTGCCCCGGTACCGATCATGGTGCGGAAATGCAGCTCAAGATCTTCACCGAATTGCAGACGGCCATAGGCATGTGGGATGGCCAGCGTGCCCTTGACGTTGTTGGCAACAGCCTCACAGGCCGCGTTGGAAATATCGTCGACGGGCAGAATGAGTACGTGGTTGCGGACCCCGACCCTGCCGTTTTCGCGCCGGTAGGCCTTCACCGTCATATTTGAATATTTGGTAGACATTTCGGGCAGCTCCTTACCAGCGCTTGGTTTTGCAATTGTGCGTGTGGACGTGGGCGCCCTTCGGAATCTCGGCGATAATTTTGCCGATGTCCTCGCCATATTTGATGGCCGTGTCGCCGTTGCTAAGGTCTTTCAGTGCGATCTTGTGACCGATCGGCACATCTGCTCCGGCTGTAAGACGGAATGTGGAATTGTCATGGGTGACACAGCACAGCATGTCGGTGCCGGCAGTCAGCCCTTCCACAACCACCACACCGACATTGTCGGCATGTTCGTGGACGAGAAGATGGGGAATTTCAGACATAATTGTCTCCTCAAGTATCTGGTGTGAGTAGAATTTTCGGAACAGCAACCGCGCCTTTGCGCAAGTCGTTGAAAGCTTTGAGACCGTCGGATAGCGGCCGGATTTCGGTCCAGTCGAGAGCGCCCAACCGGCCATCGAACATGGCCTTGGCTGTCTCGCGGAAATCTTCAGCGGTGTATGTGTAGGTGCCAATGAAGGTGATTTCCTGCAACGTCATTCGCCGGATATCGAGACCGCCGTCAGACGACCCAAGCCCGATGTGACTGATAACCCCGCCTGGCTTGGCCAGTTTGGTTGCCGTTGCCCGTGTTGCGGCATAACCGACGCCGTCGACGATCAGGTCATACTGCCCGCTTGTCTCCGCCTGATCCGGGGTCAAAACCTCGATCCCGCAGGATGACTTGAGAAACTGAGCCCGCTCCGCATTGGGTTCGATCAGTCGGACCTGAGTGATGCCCTGCGCCTTCAAGGAAAGCGCTGCCCCAAGACCAATGGCGCCGCCGCCAATCACCAGCGCCCGTGCTTCGGCCGGGTCGGACATGAGGGCCCGTTTGGCTAGCCGCACGGCATGCCAACCGCAGGCAATCGGTTCGGCAAGGGCTGCCTGGGCATCGGCAATGTTGTCCGGCACCACGACCAGATTGCTCTCCGGCATTGCAAGATAGTCGGCAAACCCGCCTTCGCGAGGCGGCATGGAGATAATCTGCCTGTCCGGGCAAAGATTGTCCCGGCCAGACCGGCAGGCCTCACAAATCCCACAAGTAACCAGCGGGTTGACGGTCACCCTTTTTCCTTCAAGCGGGCCCGATACAACGGTTCCCGCAACTTCATGTCCGAGAATGAGAGGTGCCGGGCGGCGTTCATCATGACCAAGGAAGGCATGCATGTCGGAGCCACAGATGCCGGTGTGGGCCACCTTGATAAGCGCATCGCTTGCCGAAGGGGTCGGATCAGCAACAACCCGGTAAGCCTGCGTTTCCGGGCCGGTGTAAACAAGGGCTTTCATATTGCGGTGAATCCCCCGTCGACCATGAGGACTTGGCCCGTGACATAGCGGGACGCATCGGAACACAAGAAAAGGATTGGTCCGTCAATATCGTCGAGGGCTCCGTTGCGGCCGATGCAAGTCTGGGCAGCATTGCGCTGCGCCCGTTCTTCGTCGCCAAAAACGGCCGCCGTCAGCTCTGTCGGGAAGAAACCGGGGCCAATTGCGTTGGCCGTGATGCCGTCCTTCGACCAAGCTTCGGCCATGGCTCGGGTCAATTGGCCAATGCCGCCCTTGGAGGCTCCGTAAGCAATGCCGCCCGGGAACGCCCGTGTTGTCTGAAGCGAGGCGAAATTGACGATCCGGCCCCAACCCTTTTCTTTCATGGCAGGCGCAAAGGCCTTGCTCAGGAAAAACGGCACCGTCAGATTGAGCAACATGGTGATGTCCCAACCGGCATCCGTCACATCATCGGCGGCCTCGCGGGTGTTGATCCCCGCGGCATGGACCAGGATTTGCGGCGGGCCGAAAGGCTCGGCGATACTCTCCGCAGTCTTGGCAAGGCTCTCGCGGTCACTCAGATCAGCTGGCACGGCTGCCGTCGACCCGCCGGCTTGCCTGCGCCAGTCCTCGAGATCGGCCGCACGCCGGGCAACGCCGACCACGGACGCGCCCGCCTCGGCCAGCACCGTTGCCGCGCGCCGGCCGAGACCAGAACTGGCGCCGGTCACGCAGGCAACTTTGCCGGAAACATCGAACAGACCGGACATGGCCCTACTCCGCCGCCTCCGCGCTCAGGTCGAAGTTTTCGCCAGGGAAATACTTCCGCAGCCGGATGTCGGCGGTGCGGGCGTGGCCTTCCATGCCTTCCAGACGCGAGATCCGCGCCGTTGCCTCTGCGACAGGCTTGGCGCCTTCGCGGGTGGCCCGCTGCCAGGTGACGATCTTCATGAATTTGTGGACAGACAAGCCGCCCGTGTAGGACGCAGCTCCGGATGTCGGCAGAACATGGTTCGTGCCCGAGGCCTTGTCGCCGAAGGCTACAGTTGTTTCTTCTCCGAGGAAGAGGGACCCGTAGCAGGACAGGCGGTTCAGCCACCAATCCAGATCTGCGGCCTGCACTGTCAGGTGTTCGGGGGCGTAGGCATCGGACGTTGCCGCCATTTCCTCGCGGGTATCGCACAGGATCACCTCGGCATAATCCCGCCAGGCGGCGGCTGCGTTCTGGCTGTTCACCTCCGGCAGATCGTCAATGAGTTTTGGCACGAGTGCCATGACTTCTTCAGCCAGTGACCGGGTGTCGGTGACGAGCCAGACCGGCGAGTTGTAGCCATGCTCGGCCTGACCAACGAGATCGGCAGCGACCACTTCCGGATCCGCTGTCTTGTCGGCAAGGATCAAGCTGTCGGTAGGCCCTGCGAACATGTCGATCCCGACCCGGCCGAACAAAATGCGTTTAGCTTCGGCGACGAACTGGTTGCCCGGACCGACAAGAATGTTGGCTTTTGGCAGGTCGAACAGACCGAATGTCATGGCGGCCACACCCTGGACCCCGCCCATGGCAACGATCTTGTCGGCTCCGCACACATGCGCCGCGTAGATGATCGCCGGGTTGATGCCGCAGCCAGGACGCGGCGGAGAACAGGCGATGATGTTCTCGCAGCCTGCCACCTTGGCGGTCGTGACCGTCATGATCGCACTTGCAATATGGCTGTAGCGGCCGCCGGGGATGTAGCAGCCGGCCGTGTTGACCGGGATGCTCTTCTGGCCCGCGATCAGGCCCGGAACGACCTCGACCTCGATGTTCTGGCAGGTATCGCGTTGGGCCTCGGCAAAGCGCTTGACGTTGGCGTGGGCGAAATCGATGTCACGCTTCAGTTTTTCGGGTACCTTGGCGCTTGCGGCCTCGATCTCGGCGTCGTTGAGGATGATTTCGCCGTCATACTTGTCGAACTTGGCGGCATACTCCATCGCAGCGGCGTCGCCACCAGCTTCAATCGTATCGAGGATCTCCTGAACGACCTTTGTGGTCTCGGACGCATCGGTCTTGGAGGTCAGATCTGCTTTCTTCAGATATTCAACAGTCATGGCAGAGCCTACTTGTAAATTTCAGGCAGCAGCGTGGTCGAGATTGCGGGCACATAGGCAATCAGCAAGGTCACGGCGAGCATGAAGAGGACGAAAGGAACGGCCCGGGCGGCGATTTTCAATATCGATTCACCCGTCAGGCCTGAGACGACGAACAGATTGAGACCGAGCGGCGGCGTGATGAAACCGACACCGAGTGCGGTGATCATCATGATGCAGAACTGGATCTCGTTCATGCCGATGTTGTCGGCGAGTGGTTTCAGGATTGGCGCCAGGATCACGATGTTCGGTGTGGTTTCCATGACGCAGCCTGCCGCGATTAAGACCAGGATCATCATCATGATGAGCACCCACGGCTCATCGCTGATGCCGGTGGCGACGGCCACAAAACCTTGCGGCACTCCAATGATGGCAAGGGCTTCTGCAAGGGGAATGGAGAAGGCGATGATCGGGATGATCACACCATTGACCTTGGCTGAACTGACCAGCATGGCCGGGAAGTCTGACAGCCTCATAGTTCCCAGGATAAAGCCCATGGCGATTGTCACCACAACAGCGGTGGCGCCGGCTTCTGTTGGAGTCAGGCGGCCGGAAAAGATGCCGTAGAAGATGATTATTGGAACGATGAAGGCGTACCAACCCGATTTGATGGCAACCCAAAGCTGGGAAAAGTATTCACCCATGCTGATGTTGCCACCGCCTTCCCAGCCATAAAGGCGGTTCATGATGATGTTTGTGGCCAGGATCGACACTAGGATGGCGATCCCCGGGATAACGGCTGCCAGGAACAGGGTCGATGCGGAGATGCCCAGCACCAATCCAATAATGATGTAGGCGATCGAAGGCGGGATCAGGATGCCGGTACAGGCACCAGCTGCGACAAGCGCACATGCATAGGGACGCGGGTAGCCGCTTTCCACCAAACGGTCGATGGTCATCCGGCCGACAGCGGCTGCGCCCGCTGCATCCGAGCCTGAAATGGCTGCAAACATGCCGCAAACAAGAACGGTGGCTGAGCCAAAGCCACCCTTGGCGAACTGCGTGAGCGCTTCCGCCACGTCGAGAAATTTTCGACTGAGACCCGTTCGAACGAGCGCATCGCCGGTCAAAATAAACAGCGGCACAGCAGTCAGTGCGAAGGCGTCGATGCCGCTGAACAGCTTTTCGCCGACCAGCGACAGCGGAAGCGCACCGGACCAGACAAGCATGAGGCTCGCGGCAGCGCCGATGGCCGCCCAAACCGGCACTGCAAGCGCCACAAGTAGTACAAACAGCAGAACCGGGCCGTAAAAATCCCAACCAAGCTCAATTGTTTGCGGTTGCATATGTTGCCAAAGCATAGCCGCCCCCTTAGTCGAACAGTTTGTCGCCTTCGTAGACGGGTTTGCCGTCACGAAGATCGCGGATATCGCGCAGGAACGACTGGGCGAGACGGAAAAGGATCAGCGCGAAGCCAAGAGGTACAGCACTGAGGAACCAGACTTGCGAGATGCGCAGACCGTGGGTCACCGATCCGAACTTCGCAGAGACGAGCACGGTTTCCAGCGACCAATAGAACGCAATGACTGCCACGACCGCCATGACAATATCGCCCAGAATATAGAGCAAGGCCTTCGCTTTCGGGCCGACATACTGCATCAGGACGTCGATCCGGATATGTCCGCGTTCCTTGACCGCAGCCGCCGCACCGATCCAGGCGAGGTAAATGAAGGAATAGCGAACAATCTCCTCGCCCCAAATGGACGAGTAGGCGAAGACTTCGCGCCGGACCACTTCGATGAACATGGTCAGCACCAGCATGACGTAGAACAGGAGAAGCAGCCAGCGCTCGCCGTTCTTGTCTATAGCTTGAAGGACAGATGACATTGGCACTCCTCGACCGCTCCCATCAGGCGGCATGCCTGATGCGGTGGTCGCGTGAACAGGGAATTGGAAAGCGCACAGTGTTGGCCGCCGGCGCTCTTGATGGCGCCGGCAGGAAATTCGCTCTTAGGCGTCGTGGACGTAGAGGCGGCCTTGCGTATTGGCCGCTTCTTCCAGGCGGCCGAAGGCCTCCATGGACCCCGCCAGTTCAACCTTGAACTGATCCCATTCCTCGCGCTGGTAGCCGCCGGCGGCTTGCCACTCGGCCAACTGGTCGTCTGTGAGCGAGTGGAATTCCACGCCGGACTTGGCCAGTTCTGCCATTGCATAGGAGCGAGCTGCCGGAACCTTCGCAAGGTTCTGCTGAGCCGTTATTTCACCAGCAAACTCGATGCCTTGCTGAACATCGGCTGGCAAGGAGTTAAACCACTCCAGGTTCATGGAGTACACCTGACTGTCCGGTACAGCCTGCGTGAATGTTACATGGCTCAGGATGTCCTTGAAGCCGAAGACGTAGAGTGCGCCGACGGATGGGTCGAGCGCATCGGCAACGCCTTGCTTGATCGCAGAGGGTGTCTCACCCCAGGCAACAGGCGTCGGGTTCGCGCCAACCATGCGGTAGTACTGTTGCAACATCGCTGATCCTGGTACGCGGAACTTCACACCGGACAGATCAGACGGTGTGATGACCTTGTTTCCACCTTTGCGGACTGCAACTACCCGCGGATCAATCACAACGTAGAAGAGGGCCTTGAAGCCGGATGCTTCGATCTTCGGGTGGACTTCCTTTTTCCAGGCGTCCGACGTCACGAGATTGGTGAAACGCTGATTGGAACCGCAGAAATACGGCATGTTGATCAGGTCAACGGCGGATGCAAACGGTGCAAAGTTGGATAGGGAGTGCTGGGCTGCCTGAATGGTTCCACCCTGAACTGCCTGGGCGAGTGCCCCACCGGCGCCGAGCTGACCGCCCGGTGCGAGTTTGACGTAGACTTTGCCGTTCGTAGCGTTCTGGATGTTTTCTTTCAGGTCCAGCTGCATGATCGGATAGCTGCGGGATGCCCCCAATACGTAGGCAGTCGCCAGGGTCATGGTGTGGTCAGCAGCCTGCTCACGCGCCCGTTCTTCCTGCGCGGTCTGGGCAACGGCCTCGTCAGACCAAAGAGTTCCGGCTGCACCGGCCACGACGGCTGCCGTGAAAGCACCCTTGCTGGTCAATTTCAAGAAATTACGGCGCTCATGTGAGGCCAAGTCTTCGGTCTTTTTCATGATTTCCTCCCAAGAAATCCGGTATGGATCCAATGATGCCGGCTACTTTTTTGCTTCCCTCTTGAGCACAGCCGCGGTGAACGCTGCCGAAACAGCGAACAAGCAAAGCATTTCTCCGACATTTCCGAAAAAAGGTGTTCCGCCAAAGGAACCGATCGACACATTGATCACGAAGACGGCAAAGAGACCGCCTGCCAAAGCCAAAAGCATGATCACCTCCCAACGATCAGTTCACTCGGTCTGGAAAATGTAAGCGCTTACATTTTCCATTGCAAGCATAAAAATGGTTTTGTTTAATCTGGAAGCCTTGTAAGGCGGTTCCAAGGTTCAACGGCCAAACGGTTTCCGAGCGCTTCGACCAATGGAAGAAATATCAAAATCGCCTGTGTCTGACGTGCCCACGCTTGCCGATGTTGCAGCGAGAGCCGGCGTGTCGACTGCGACCGTCTCCCGGTGCCTGAACACACCGGACCGCGTTACGGAAAAGACGCTCAAAACTGTCATGGATGCCGTAAATCACCTTGGCTATGCGCCGAACTACAGTGCCCGGGCACTCGCTGCCGGCCGGACAAACATGATCGGCGCTATCATACCGACAATGGAAAACGCCATTTTTGCGCGTGGCATCCAGGCTTTTCAGGAAGAGCTGCAAAAGAACGGTTGCACGCTTCTCGTTGCCAGCTCGTCCTATCGGCAGGATCTCGAAGAAGAGCAAATCCGGACACTGACCGCCCGTGGCGCGGACGCCTTGCTTTTGATCGGGTATCAGCGGGACCCGCAGATCTACGAGTTTTTGAAAAAGCGCAAAATTCCGGCCGTTCTGACCTGGGCATCTGAGCCTTCGCAGAATTTTCTGTCCGTCGGCTTTGACAACCGCAAGGCCATGAAGGAGCTTGCCACAGACGTCATTGGCAAGGGGCACCGGACACTCGGCTGCATATCTGCAGATACCGCGACCAACGACAGGGCACGGGAGCGCGTGGAAGGCATTTGGGCCGCAATGCGGGATGCCGGTCTTGAGCCAGACACTCTGCAAGTTGTCGAGACGGCATATTCGATCGAAAACGGCGAGGCGGCGTTTCAACAATTGATGTCCTGCGCCAATCCTCCGACCGCGGTTATGTGCGGCAACGATGTTTTGGCTGTTGGCGCCCTGAGGGCCGCTGCCGACCTTGGGCTTAAGGTTCCCGATGATGTCGCAATCACAGGCTTTGATAACATCGAGCTGGCTTTCGTTGCACCCGTCCCGCTAACCACAGTCCATGTCCCGCATCGGCGCATGGGCCAGTTGGCGGCCCGCGCGCTGATCGAAGCATTGCACGGCCGGTCGCCGGAGAGCGTCGAACTACCAACGGAAGTCCGCCATCGCGACACCTTGTAAGTCCGGCCAGCTAATCTCACGTGTTTCCAATTAGATACGCTGACATTTGTAAATCCCGACCTGCAGCCCTAACTGTCCAGTCTGTGTGTAGAACGTGCCGGCGCGTTGCAAACGGCATGGCTGTCAGTTTGGAGAATGTTGTTGAGCGATCCGAAGTCGCAGATATCTGAAGTGCTTCCCACTGTATTAGCCGGACCCATCATCCGTCGCATTCAATCAGACCGGTTGGCAATCTGGCTCGCAGTTCGAGCGCAGGGCCCTGTCAAACTTGAGCTTTTCCCGCCAGAAATGGACGCGCGGATTTTCGAACTGGACTCGTCAGCACCAGAATTGTTGTGGCTAAGGGCCGGAGACCAACTCAGTTATCTTCTTATCGACCTCGTCCTGTCTGATCCCTTGCCGGACGAGGTGTTGATCCCCTACCGGCTCAGCCTTCTTGTTGAAAAGCCGGAGGGCGACGGCCCCCGATGGGAAGACCACACGCATTGGGCGAAAGATCTTTGTTATCCGGGCCGCGAACTCCCGTTCATTCGGATCCCGAAGAAAGTCTCTTCGGTCATGCACGGCTCATGCAGGAAGCCGCATAGCTCCTGCGCAGACGGGCTGGTTGCTGCCGACCGGGCTGTTGAGCAGGCGATTTCCGACAACGAGGCGCAACACCCCATGCCGGAGTTGCTGGTCCTGAGCGGAGACCAGGTCTATGTGGACGATGCTGCTGGTCCGATGGTGCAGGCCATCACCGCGCTGGTCCACGTCCTGGGCCTGCCGGATGAAACCCTGCCCGGGATTGAGCCTGGGGCGCCAGCTAGTGGAACTGATCTGCGGGATCAATGCGGCTTTTTGTACAAACGGGACCAGCTCTTGCCGAAGATCGATCAGAATGCCTCGGTCTTCGATGTCCTGTTTGGCGGAACGCAAAAACCGATCTTCACATCCCTGCACGCCAGAAACCATCTGATGACCCTGGCTGAAATGCTGGCGATGTATCTGCTTGTCTGGTCACCGGCCTGCTGGGATGTGCTGCCGGGGCGTGCCGCGCCAGAGGATCTCTCGGATAAAGACCAGCGGATGTATGACCGGGAAGACCAGGATATTGATGGATTTGTCAGCGGGCTTGGCAACGTTCGCCGGTTGCTGGCCCACATTCCGACAGCCATGATTTTTGATGATCATGATGTCACAGACGACTGGAACCTCTCGCTGGCCTGGGAAGAGGCAGCCTACGGTCATCCGCTCGCCCGGCGGGTCATCGGCAATGCGCTCATTGCCTATGGCATCAATCAGGGCTGGGGCAACCGGCCGAAAACCATTCGGGAAGATCTGAAGACCGTATTCGAGGCTGCCTTGCAGTGGCCCGGAACCGAAGACCATGAAGCGGCGATTGACCACATTCTTGATTATGAGAAGTGGGATTTCGAATGGCCGACTGATCCGCCCTTGATCGCGCTGGATACGCGGACCCGCAGGTGGCGCTCTGAGCGCAACAGTCATTTTCCGTCCGGTCTTCTTGATTGGGAAGCAGCAACGGAACTACAGGCCAGGCTTCGGAACAAGGACGCGGTGTTGCTGGTTTCGGCTGCGCCGATCTTCGGGGTAAAGCTGATCGAGACCGTCCAGAAACTGTTCACGTTCCTTGGCAAACCGCTGATGGTGGATGCGGAATACTGGATGGCCCATCCAGGCACGGCGAGCGCGATCCTCAACATTTTCCAGCATCGGAACACGCCGAAGCACTTCGTCATTCTATCCGGAGACGTACACTACTCCTTTGTTTACGATGTGGAGTTACGCAACGGGCGGAAGTCGCGCACCCGGCAATCCGGTCAGAACCCGGAGATCTGGCAAGTCTGTTCCAGCGGCATCAAGAACAAATGGCCGGACCGGTTGCTCGCCGTTCTGGATCATGGAAACCGTTGGGCGTTTGCGCCGCGCTCACCGCTCAACTGGCTAACTAAGCGCCGCGGCATGCGCATCATTCCGCGCAAGCCGGAAGGCACACCGCACGGACGCCGCATTTTGAACGCCCCGGGGATCGGTTTGGTTGAACTCAGTGACGATGGCGCGCCTGTTCGGATCAGCCAGCTGGCCTCAACTGGCGACATCTACGACTTTGAACGCCGGGAAGACGAAGCGCATTACGGTTGAGGCAGAACATTTTGCCCCAGCTAGCGACCGGATTTCATATTGTTACCAACGATTTGTGCAATTTACCTTGGCAGACCAGAAGCTCTGGCCGACAAGCAAGTGTTCTGGCGGCAGCGCGGCATAAGCCAAGCACTATTGCGGCGGCCAAGCATCAGTCTTCCGTGACGATCATGTCGGCGGAGACGCCGAGTGATTTCAAGTTTTCGATTACAGCGTCGACCATTTTCTGCGGACCGCAGACATAAAACATTTGATCCGTGGTTCCGAGAATGTCCTTCAACGCGGCCTTGTCGAAATGCCCTTCACGCATGCCGTCTTTGCTCTCGTCGCTTAGGGCATAAATGACCTCAAGACCGGCCATGTCATCCAGTTCATCCCTCAAGATGATATCATCTGACGTCTTATTGCCGAACAACAGCCGATGGCCGGACAGTTGGCCCTTTTGCTTCAGGTCCCGAAGAATCGCCAGGAACGGTGTAATTCCCGCACCACCTGCAATGAATGTCCCTGGTCCCTTGTAGGTAATTGCGCCCCATGGATCATCAATCAGAAGTTTTTCGCCAACTTTTACATCATCAAGCTTGTTGGTCACGCCATCATGATCCCGGTATGCTTTGATGGTGAATTCCAGAACGTCGTCTTCCGGCAAGGAAGTGAAGGTGAATGGCCGCGGTTCTTCCCGCCACTTTTCACGGTCAATCCGCACTTCGGTAGCCTGACCTGGTTCAAATGAGAACCCATCCGGGCGGGCTGTCGTGAGTGCCCAAACATCATGAGTGACTTTGGATTTCTCCAGGATTTCAACCTTATCGGTCATTAAATTCTCCTTTTATGCCCGGCCAGAGTGGGTCTGGTCCAGGCAGGTGTCTGTTTCGGTTCAGATGGTTTGCCGGCAGATCAAACGCGCCTGTCAGGCCGCGAGTTCGAAATGTTCGCCGGTGTCGTTCCGATTTTTTGCGGCCTCAACGAGCCATTGGAACAACCGTTGTTGTGTCTTCGAGAACGGCATCAATTCCGGATGCCATTGGACACCGATCACGGGTTTACCGGATGTGGCTTCGATCGCTTGCACGATCTCGTGGTCGTCCAAGGCTGATACCCGCAGACCACGCCCTGTCTTCTTGATGGACTGATGATGGAGCGCATTGACCCGGCACCGCCACGTTTGAAGGACAGATGCAAGCCATGCATCACCGGCAATACCAATTTCCTTTCGTGGCAACACCGTGCGAAGTTTGGGCGCAGTCTCAAAGACTTCCCAAATATCCGTGTGCAGTGTCCCGCCCAGACTCACATTGATCATTTGCGCGCCCCGGCAAATCCCGAGCACCGGGATTTCCAGTCTCACAGCCTCGGGGATGAGCTCTGTCTCCAAAGCGTCGCGATCCGGATCCAGGCGCACATTCGGGAGCAATTCCCCACCATATACAGAGGCGCTGATGTCATCGCCGCCGCCAGCAATCACGCCGTCCAGCTCAGTGATCGAATACCCGGTTTTCGGGGTGATCCGCCGAGATTGCCCGCCGGCCCGCCATATCGCGAAGGAAATGGCAAGATAGGACCGCCAGCCGCCGGTTGCCGATGTCGATACCCCAATGAGTGGTTTCATGAGCTCTTTACCCGGTTGATCAATCGTTTGGCAGCCCCCAGAAGCCCGTCCGGCAGTTCGTTTTCAACACGCCAATTTTCTAACTGGTTCATGAGTTCCTGCTGGTCGGCTGCCAGCTCTTCGACACGCTTCCATCGTTTCCATTCCTCGGCAACGGACCATGTGGCGTCTCCGATGCGCGCATCGGGCAGCCGGTAATGGAATGCCGGACGGACGGCCTCCGGTTCTTTGCCAAGCGCCTCCTCCACGCATCCGGCATCCAGCGACGCCAAAAGCGGCAGGAGATCCAACTCCCTGTTTTTGTTGGGGTTGGCTGCACAATAGTCGCGTATGAATGTTTCTAGGTCCGGCTGATATGCCGGATCAAGAACAGCCCGCTCATAGTCAGACGGGAACCTTGCAATGAAGGGTAAAAGCTTTCGGGTCGGATCCGGCTCAATTTCTTCGCGCAACTTCGGGGCCATAAGCAGGTAAGCCTGCAGAACCCTCAATAGGGCTTCGACGGATTCGCTCTGCCATTCGACGTTCAGGTGCAATCCGCAAGCCAAGTGCGGCTGCTCGTTACCCATCGCGCCAGAATCTGCGAGGGCCCGTATAAGCGTATCTACGGTCCCGAGATCGGAAAGGAAGATGGGCGCGGTGATGAGTTCGGTCGGCACAATTGATGTGCCGAGGTCACCAGCGATCTGGCGCGCCTTTTTCTGAACGTCCGTATCGTCTTTGCCAGTATGGACATACTTGCTGTCAAGCTCGATCGTTACGGTGCCGAGAGATGTACCATGTATTTTATATCGATGGGCGTCGACTTCCTTGGTATCTCCGCCGACGATTTCGTGGACCACTTTTGCCGCTTTTGAGGCAGACAATCCGCCGAATTCGATTTCGACGCCTACGCGGCGATCGCCTGAATTCAATTCGGCAAAAACCGCCTTTGCGTCATGGTCATTGTCTTCACGCATATCTGTCATCATCGCTTTCGTCATTTGACCAGTTAACGCGCGAGGATCGATTCGGTTCCAAAGAGACCTGGCTTGGTCAGGTTCGGATGGAGCAGGTTTTGAGCTTTGCTGACGGAAAAAATTGGAACGGATATGCTTTCCGACCGTTTCTTCAGGTGTTTAACTGACCTATTCGCAATCCCGACTGCGCCGCACTACCGGTCAAGGTACTCATAAAGGTGTGGGGGCGCGACAGATGGGAAGCGGAGACCAACCAATGACGGACAGCATGAATTTTCAAACAAAGTGCCATGCATGCCCCCTCAGGCAAAAGAACGTTTTCCGGCAATTCGAAGATAGAGAACTTGACTTCGTAGCCAAGTTCAAAACGGGTGAACTTCAGGTCGAGGCCGGTTCAACCATCATTTTGGAAGACAACAAGACGCCCCACATATACACCCTCCTTGAAGGGTGGGCCTTCCGCCACACATCGCTGGCAGATGGTCGGCGCCAAGTGTTGAACTTCGCCCTGCCAGGCGATCTTCTCGGACTGCAGCTCGCTGTCTTGAATGAAATGCAGCATACGGTCACGGCGCTGACTGACACGACGCTGTGTGTCTTTCAAAAAGACAAGGTCTGGTCGATTTTCAAGGATTATCCTGGTCTTGCATTTTCCATAACCTGGATGGCATCGCGCGAAGAACAGCTAATTGACGGGCACCTTCTGAGCCTTGGCCGCCGCAACGCTCAAGAACGGCTCGCCTATTTGCTCCTGCATCTCCATGACCGTGCAGAAACAGTCGGCTACGCTCAGAACCAGTCGTTTGATGCACCCTTTACGCAGGCGCACCTTTCAGATGCGCTCGGTATTACACCGGTCCACACCAACCGGACCATCCGAACACTGCAAAGCGAAAACTATTTCAGCTGGAAACAGAACCGGATCCGTATTCTGAACAGGGAAGGCTTGGAGGATCTTGCTGCCTATGAACGCGATGTCAAAACACTCCGGCCGTTGATTTAACATAGTGTCCCGAGTAGCTTTCCCCTACAGCAATTCCAGAATTTGTTCCTTTGTGTAGGGCTTGCTGAGAAGAGCGTGGCTTTTGAACTCATGTGGCAGAGTATCAGTATCGCCGTAGCCGCTGGCGAAAACAAATCGCGTCCCGCGTTCAATCAATAGCCGGGCGAATTTTAGGCTCGTTTCGTCGCCCATACGCACGTCCAGGATGACGAAGCTGAAGAGGTTGCTTGTCAGCGCGTCCAATCCATCAGACAATTTGTTCAACACAACCACAGGCGCAAAGCCGATTTCTTCCAGCATCATCTGGGTGTCGAGTGCGATGATTGGATTGTCTTCAACAATCAACGCTGCACCGCTCTGCTTTACGTCAGATGCTATCATTTCATCGGTCATTCATGTGCTCGCCATACGCCCGCTGCCAAGACAGCAACGTTGCACAATGCCTCATATCGCGCATTAACATAAGTTATATGCGCTTGATAAATCATCTCTTTTCCACTTATGGCGTGTCAGAGTGATCTGAGTGAAACTTTTTCTTAAGTTGTGCGTTTACTAAGCGGAGGTAGTGATATGATTACTTTTCGCAAGCGAGTTCTTACGCTAAGTACACCTGTAATTATTGCGGGAACTCTATTCACCAGTGCTCTTGCTGCTACAGAATATCTGTATGAGGACGAGGGTGTTGATACAAAGCCAGTTACTGTAGCTGCAGAGGTGCAAGACACGTTCTCTAGCGGGAAAGGTGACTTGAAGATTTCCCTCGACGATATTCACAAACGCCCGGTCCGCTGTGTGTCCAGCATGCAGCAGACAACGTGTACCGGCTGGCCGCTTGCAAATGGCATGATTGCGCTAAACTCAGATTGATTTGCGTGCACACCACATAAAAACAGCTGCCCGGATAATTCCGAGCAGCTTTTTTTATCGAAACGACCCGCCTGTCATTCAGACGGATCATTCCAGATTTCATATAGCGTCACCCCTGCCAAAAGGGCTGGGACTGCGATGAACCCACCGATTGGACCCCAAAGCCAAATCCAAAATGCGATTGTCAAAAATACGAGAAACGGGTTGAGCGTCATTGTCCGGCCGAGAACCGTTGGCGTGACGAACTGCGCCTCAAAAAGATTGATAAGCAGATAGACCATTGGCGGCAGGAGAATTTCCGGAATTGAGTTGCCAATCGACAGCCCCACACCTGTCATGATCAGCACCATGATGGCCGGGCCGATGTAAATTACATAGTTCAGCACACCCGCCAGAACACCCCACAAGACCGGTGACGGCACACCGATCAGCCAAAGAGCCGCTGAAACGGCGGCTGCCAGACCGATATTCACGCAAGTAATGGATAACAGGTAGGTCGAGAGCCGCTTTTCGATTCGTTGAAACGCAATTGCCATGCGATACCGTTTTGTTGCCGGAGTTGACCAATCGACAGTAGATCGGAAAACTCGCGGCCGGGTCAGGACGAAGAAATAAAGGCTGGCGAGAAACAATATAATTTGCGCCATGAATGTCGGGGCAAAGTAGAAAACGCTCTCCACCGGCGACGTTTCATCGACGCTAACCTGCATGTTTCCGGATTGGCCCATTGCATTGCGGAGTTCTTCCTGCAGACTGCTGATGGATGCAAACAACCCCTGCCAGGAAACGAGCTGGCTTTGCAGTTTGGCCCAGATCAACGGCAGTTTATCGAGCCAGTCAGACAACGGTACCATAAATGCTGCGCCGGCGGTCGTGATGAGCAAGATAAACAAAACCACCATTAAGGCCGCCGACACCCATGACGGTATGCCAAGACGGCCAAGACGATCCGCCGCAGGTCCGAACAAGGAACCGACCACGATCGATAAACAGACCGGCGCAAGGATGACCTTGCCCACATCCAGCGCAAACACAAGAGCCAGACACGCAAGTATGACGAGGGACATACGCGTGGCTGGATCTGCAATCGCAATTGATGAGGTCGATACACTTACGTGAGCTTCGGGTGGAGCGTGATGTGCCATATCAGGTCCCGTCATCTCCGCCGCCCCGCGCTGCAAAAAACGCAAGTCCGCCCAATGCGGCAAGGGCGATGATGCTCTTTCGATTGGTCAGTTGTGGGAGGGCTGAAACTGCTGCTGCTATGGCCAGCCTTTGAGCCGCGCGGCGTTTCGCGCTGCGCCGTTCATCGATTTTCTTCAAGAACGCCAAAACAATGAGAAGGCCGAGACCGACGCCAATCATTCCCAAGGCGATGGCCAAAGCAGCGCCCAAGGCTCCGAGGTGCTCAGAAAGATAAATGCCAAGTGCTGCAAGACCGGCCAGATAGGCTGTGCCAAAAGACGCGGCAGCAATCGCGATTATAACGATGTTGCGCTTCGTCCGGCGAACCATCCCGCGCAGATCGCGGGATGCCGCCGAGACGGCAAGGGGGACAGACCGCATGATCAACGGCGGATCAATGCTGCAATAAGGAAACCGACGCCGGCTGCAATTCCCAGGGACTGCAAGGGGTGGCGGCGGACCTCATCGGTCAGGGCCCGCTCGTAAGTTTTCAATTCGCGGGTTAAATCATCGAGCGCGTCCTGAGACATTTGCGTTAGATCTTCACCTGCCGCGGTTGCACGCGATTTGTATTCCTGGCTTTTACCAGACCCGTAATTTTTGAGTGAGCCGGCAAGCGCGGCAATGTCCTCGCGGATGCGCTGAATGTCGGCTTCAATATCACTGGCATTCACCGCGTCATTTGCAGCCTTGGTCGAAGAAGTGGAAGTGCTTTTGGCAGTTGCCATGAAATGCCTCCAATATGCTCCGGAGAACCCGAGGGGATATCCCCGAACCGCCGGTTGAAAGTGTTGTATAGAAGCAGCTCCGTGCTGCTGAATTGGGGCTGGAGCGAATGGGTCCAACGCTCTGTAAACTTGAAAGGCAGACAAAAGTTCCCGGCACTTAGGAAAATTCAGCTGGAAACACCAATTAACTCCGAAGGGCGCCAATCAATTCGTCTTTGGACATTTCCGACCGGCCTTCGATATCCAGTTCTTTCGCCCGCTGGTAGAGCTCCTCCTTGGCCCAATCCTCACAAGGTGGCTGCGACCCACCCTTTTCAGAAGGCGATTGCTTTTCATTCGCCTGTGCGTTGGCGATGCGAGCCGCTTTCGACTTTCCGTAGCCCTCCCGCCGCAAGGCGTCATAGGTTTCTTCGTCCTTGATACTCGGACGATCCCTGCTGCTCATTTTTCATCTCCTTTCTTGATCAGCGTCAGTTCACTTGCGGATTTGAGGACCCTGTCGCCATCATCCTGTCGCAACGTGTAGGCGGGATCTTCAGGGGTCGCGCGGCGCCTTACATCCCCGCCCTTGATGTTGAGACAGACGTCGTCAATGTGCGTGTCGACCACCGTGGCCTCACCCGTTCCTGCGCCCCATTTCCACGCTACCCGGTCGCCCTCTCTGAACGATTCACGCTTAGTTGTCATAATTTTTCACTCTCCTTTTCAGCGCCGAACAGGGTCAGAAACTGCCGAATGAATGAAACGCATGTGCGACACGTTTGAATGCAGCCAGATTGGCTCCGTCGACGTAGCTGAGCTGCTTTTTGCCCGTATCTGCAGAAACGATCTCGCCGTGGATTTTTTTCATGATGTCCCGAAGCTCCTGGTCGACCTTTTCCGCACTCCAGCTTTGCCGCATCGCATTTTGGCTCTGCTCCAAACCACTGACTGCGACACCACCCGCGTTTGCTGCCTTGCCTGGAGCGTGGAGTATGTTTTTTTGGCGAAAGATCTCCGAGGCTTTTGCAGTCAAAGGCATGTTGGCGCCTTCGCAGACGGCTGAAACGCCGGCCTCTACGAGTGTTTTGGCCGCGTCTTCGTCCAACTCGTTCTGTGTTGCGCAGGGCATGGCGATGTCGCATTCAAGGTTCCAAGGCGTTTTGCCTTTGTGGAACTTGCCAATAGACAGATCCGACAAGCGTCCACCCTTGCCTTTGAGGGTTTTGACCTTGCCGAGATCTTTTTTTGTCAGGCCGTCCTTGAATTCCAGCACCCCATCGGAGTCGCTCACACTCAATACCGTGGCGTCCATATCGATGGCCTTTTCCGCAGCATGAAGCGCGACGTTGCCAGAGCCACTGATGGCTATCCTCTTGCCCTCGATTTCCATATCGTTGTGGGACAGCATCTCACAGCAGAAGTAGACACAGCCGTAGCCGGTCGCTTCCGTTCGAACAGCGCTACCGCCGAAATTGCAGCCTTTCCCCGTCAAAGCGCCATGCCATGTGTTGGAAAGGCGGAGATAGTGGCCGTAGAGCAGGCTAATTTCCCGTTGACCTACGCCGATATCGCCCGCCGGCACATCGATGTCCGGGCCGATGTGACGTGATAGCTCCGTCATGAAGGATTGGCAGAAACGTTCGATTTCGGCCGGGCTTTTTCCTTTGGGATCGAAGTTTGAGCCGCCCTTCGCCCCACCCATTGGCAGACCGGTCAAGGCGTTCTTAAAAATCTGCTCGTAGCCGAGAAACTTCAGAACACTTTCCGTAACGCTCGGCGCGAACCGCAATCCGCCCTTATAGGGGCCGAGAATATGAGAAAACTGGACACGCCAGCCTCGGTTATGCTGGAGTACGCCTTTGTCGTCCCGCCAGGAAACGCGAAACGCAATGACGCGATCCGGTTCCGCGAGCCGCTGAAAAATTCGCGATTTTCGAAAGACTTTTTGCTTTCCGTACCAGCCACCGATGGACTGGGCCATCTCGTCCATAGCCTGCAGAAACTCTGGCTGGTCAGGATTTGCGCTAGTAATTTCATCTAACAAATCATCAATCACACTGTTTTTCGTCAATTTAACCTCCGTGCGTTTAAGTATAAGAACGCACGAAGTTGTTTCCGGTTCCGTATCTCCATTAAATGAGACGGCGTCTATGTTGTGTAATTCGAATCTGATGCCGTCTTCTTTCGATGCGAACTAGCTATATTTTTTCACATGAATTCAAAACACTTTAGACTTTTTCCGGAACGCTTTTCGTATCTTTGCATTTACACCTCGAGCCCGTTCAAGAAACTCACGCTTAGGAGGTGATCGAAATGGTCACAGAACACACGAAGCGAACTGCAGAAGAAGCCCGTCAGGGTGAACGCGGGCGGCCGGTCGTAAAAGTACTCGCCGCAAGCCTGTTCCTGGCTGTTGTGACGTTTGCCGGACTTGGAATTCTTCAGACCGTAGGAGTGGTTCCGACAATCGGTGCCATTGAGTCACCAGAAAAATACTAACGCAAAGAACCGCTGCGGACTTGATTAGAATACTGAAATTACAAAGGAAATCTAATGTCTAACGTATTGAAGGTTGAAACACCGAAAAGCGAACCCGTTAACACCGGCGTTTCCGCTGACGTACGCGCTCAACTTGCAAAACATTTGTCGGTGATGCTGGCGGAGACATACATGCTGACGGTGAAGTCTCACCTTTATCACTGGAACGTTGTCGGCCCGCTCTTCAAGTCGATCCACGACCTGACGGAAGAGCATTATGAAGACATGTTTGCGGCCACCGATGAGCTTGCGGAACGTATTCGAGCCCTTGGGCACCGGGCGCCGGTAAACGTTCAAGATGGGAAACTCAACCTCACCATCCAATTGCCATCTGGTGGCATGCCGGACGCCCATGACATGATTGCCGACCTTGTCGAGAGCCATGAAACGATCTCCGCGGAGATGCGAGACATGGCGACTTACGCCGGCGACAATAGAGATGTTGTCACTGAAGACCTTTTGACGGCGCGGATCACGTTCCACGAAAAGGCTGCTTGGATGCTGAGGGCACTCATCACCGATTAAGCTGTGCGTTCAGATAGAACGAATTAAAACCCTGCCGCCATCCGTTTTTCCGGGTGGCGGCAGGCCCGGTTTAGAACTGCAAACAAATGTGCGATGTTATGAATTCAGTTCCCCAACGTTTCGCCGGTTTCCGGTCTGTCGAAGGCCTTCTGAACGATCCGGGATTGAACCGTGCGCAAAAGAAATCAGCCCTTTTGTCTTGGCGGACCAGACTGCTGCAATCTCCCAATATGACAGAGGGTGCCGCAGATCGTCAGGCAAAACTGCACGATATCGAGGACGCGCTTCAGCGGCTGAAGACGTAGGTCTGTAAGCCGGCCCAAACCGTCAGCACAACCGGCTCGTCGCTTCAATTGACAAGCTGTTTGGCAGGGAAGGTGATGGTGCATTTTACACCGTCCGGGGCAAACTCGACTTTAACTTCCCCATCCAGCGCAGGCCCAACGAGTTGTTCCAGTAGCATACGGCCGAACCCATTCCGCTTTGGGGGCACAACTTCCGGGCCGCCAGTCTCCTCCCATTTGAGTTCGACCACACCCTCATTTTCAGCCCAGGTCACTTTCAGCTTCCCATCCAGCACTGACAATGCTCCGTATTTCGCAGCATTTGTGGTTAGTTCATGCAGGGCCAATCCTAGATTTTGAGCGGCATCCGCCGTAATGGACTTTCCCGGTCCTTCAAGAATGATTTGCGGGCTTTGCGGATCTATGGATTGAGAAAGATGCGCGACGATCAATTCTTTCAAATCTGCCCCATACCAGGACTGTGAAACCAAAAGATCGTGGCTTGCGGCCATCGCCTGAAGGCGCGCAGAGAACACTTCTACGAAATCATCCGGATTATCGGCTCTCGCGGCGGTTTGCCGGGCCATCGCCTGAATGACGGCAAGCAGGTTTTTGGACCGGTGAGTCAACTCCCGCATAACCAAGTGCATCTGGCGTTCATTGTCCCTCTTGTAGGTCAGGTCGACGGCTGTGCCGATCACGCCCGTTATTGTTCCTTCTGCGTCCCGCGCGGGATCGAAGCGGACATTGTAGAACTTCGCAGTTCCGTCCATCGCGATATCAACTTCAACTACAGCGCTTTCTCCGGTTTCCAGCACACTTTTCTTAACCGGTATGAGTTTGAGCTGGTCGTCTTCGTTGAAGATCTCGTCATCTGTCTTGCCGATGAAAACATCTTCACTCAATCCGTTCGGTGGATTGACCATATGAACGTATTTGAGGTCGCGATCCTGCTCAAAAACGGTAATGATTGAGCCATCCAAGGCTGTTTCGAAGCGTTTGTTCGCTTCCGCCAATTGCGCGGCCATGGATGCAAGCCGGATTTCGTAAAAATTCTTTTCTGTCATGTCGACGGCCGTGCACAACACGCCGTCTACTTTGCCGTCCTCACCAAAGGTTGGGTGGACGATCAGGTCGACGTAAAGGGGTTCAGTGTCTTCCCGTTCAATGCCGATATAGGTTGAAGACGGTTCGCCTGTTTCGACGACCCTGCGTTTCACGGGCACGACTTGGTCGGCGGCTGCAACTGGCAACACATCAACATCTGATTTGCCAAGAATGTCGGACTTCTCAAGTCCGAAACGCGGATTGTGGATCCATGTATACTTGAGATCCCGGTCCTGGGAGAAAACCGAGATATTGCTTCCGGTAAGTGCCGTTTCGAAGAGCTCGTTGGTTCGGGCAAGCTCAGCTTCCGTGCGGCCGACAGCCGTGTTGAGCGCGCGGTTTTCTTTTGCGAGCAGTTCGTTTGCTTGTTCCAGCAATTTGACGGAGGGCATGTCGATCAACTGGCTCAGCAAACGCCACACCACAAATGCTGTCGCTATCGAAATGATGGCTGTTGTCGCTTTGATGAGCCCTTGAGCGCCATAGGCCGGAACCCAAAGCGTTGCCAGAGCGGTGAGATGTGTCAGTGCGCAGGCCAAGATAAACGCAACGAAGAGATAGGCAGTTTTGCGCGGTGTTCCCGTGATATCCGGCCGTTGCCGCAAGAACGTCAAAATCGCCATTGGAATAGCGATATAGGCCAAGGCGATCAGACCATCGGAAATCGCATGCAGTGCGACCAGGTCAGGCCGCCATAAGAGGCAATATCCATGAGGCATGAAGGTTGCGGCCCCAAAGAGATAGTTGATGATGTCCTGCATGTCGGGCTTCCGTTTTGTTCACCGGATGTATTTGGAATGCCGGCTAGTGGACTTTTTGATCTGCACCGGCCGCAGCCATGTGCTGTTTCGGAGCAGTCGGTAGATTTCTTCGGGAACCAACCAAGCTGAAATTCGTTTTCTAGTTGTCTGACACCAAAGGGAGATTCAGAAGATGAATTGGGATCAAATCGAAGGCAATTGGAAGAAATTTAAAGGGAAGGCTCAAGCCCAGTGGGGCAAGTTGACCGATGACGAGATTGACCGGGTTGATGGCCGCCGAACCGAGTTGGCAGGTCTGATTCAGCAGAAGTACGGCAAAACACGGGAAGAGGCTGAGCGCGAAGTTGACCAATGGATGTCCAAGCACTGACCCTTTCGACAAGGCGGGGGCACTCCCCGCCTTTGTCTTCCATAAACTTCGCCCTATGCTGCAACCGCATCTGTTCCTTTGAAAAACAGAGCCTGGCTGATGCCCGCTTTCACGGTATTGGGATTAAACGGCTTGGTAATGAGGAACGTCGGCTCCGGCCGCTCTCCGGTCAGCAGGCGTTCAGGGAACGATGTGATGAAGATAACCGGGACAGACATCTCGCCCAAGATTGCCTTGACCGCATCAATCCCGGACGAGCCATCCGCCAGCTGAATATCGGCAAGCACCAACCCCGGAGTGTTGGCCTTCGCTGCTTTTATGGCGTCGTCTGCGGTCCGCGAAACACCTTGGACAGTGTGTCCTAGCGACTCAACGATCTGGGTGAGATCCATCGAGATCAAAGGCTCGTCCTCAATAATCAGGACACTTGTTTTCGTTTGACGATCAATTTCAGCAACGGCGTCTTTGATCAGTTCAGTGACCTCTTCCGGGCTTTTCTGAATAATCCGCGCGGCTTCGGGCGCCGAGAAACCCTCGAGTGTCGTCAATAACAAGGTCTGCCGGCTTTCCGGCGCCATGCTGACAAGGCGCTGTTGTGCGGTCTGTTCAAAAACTGATGCCGCGCCGTCTGTGGTTGGGGGCGGAACGACGGACGCATTCCAAAGAACATGGAACAGCCTGTAGAGGCCGATCTTCACGCCATCACCTGTATCGATGATGCTTTGATCCGAAACCAATGCCTGCAAGCATGCGCGAACATAAGCATCTCCGCTTTGCTGGGTTCCTGCGAGCGCGCGAGCATAGCGGCGCAGGTAGGGCAGCAAAGGTGCAATATCTTGAGAAAGACTCGTGGCCATTCATTTTTTCCTTAATGAAATGCCGCATCTGCGCGGCCAACCAGATGACGTGGACCGTCCCCTTAACCAGAAAATGCGCTAGGCAAAAAAAAGTTCCAGCCAGATGGAACTTTTTTTTGCCTGACACGTTTCTGCTACAATTCACATGCCACTGAAGCTGTAAATATCGGGAATTAGCCATGCCAACCAAAAACTTACCGGATCAGGCGATCGCCGGCTCTGGTATCATCCGGCCGAACATGGGCGCAAAGACCAAGGAAGACTGGATCGGTAATCAGCTGAAACAGGTCTACGATGAAGCCCTTTCGGAAGACGTTCCCGATGACATGCTTGAGCTCCTGTCCGCGCTTGATGATGCCGATCAGTCTGATGGCAACTCCGGTGGGGAGGCGCAGGAATGAACAATGCAAAGTTCAAGCAGGACCTGGTTGACACCATTCCGCGCCTGAGAGCGTTTGCCCGTTCCATCAGTGGCAACCGGGACCGCGCAGACGATCTCGTTCAGGAAACTCTGGCCAAAGCGATTGCCAACAAAGACAAATTCACCGAGGGCACGAACCTGACGGCTTGGCTGATTACCATCCTGCGCAACCAGTATTATTCGGTTGGCCGGAAAATGCAGCGCGAGGTCGCTGATCCCGATGGCGAACACGCCGCAAGCCTTGAATCAAAGCCGCAGCAGGCAGGCCATTTGGAGATGAAGGACTTCCTGAGTGCATTGCAGGTCCTGCCCGATGATCAGCGCGAGGCCCTCATTCTGATTGGGGCAAGCGGCTTCTCATATGAAGAAGCGGCCGACATCTTGGGTGTGAGGCCAGGCACAGTCAAAAGCCGGGTCTCACGGGCACGTGCTCGGTTAGAGGAATTGATGAGCGGTCAAGAGAGCTTTGAGCGCTCGGAGCTCGCGGTCGCTGAATCTGCCGAACTGATCCAAAACGCTCTTTCGGCCCAACCCTAACTTCAAAAAATTCTCTCAGTTTCGCGCTACGGACAGGAGGAAAGCTATGGCTCGCCAACCGGAGCGTGTTGCCGGCGAAAAGGCAGACAATAAAAGCCCGATTACCGAAGAGAGGCTCGACAACGAAGGCACGCGGCTCACCTCGGACGATCTTGCCGAGGTGGATGACCGGCTTCGTTTGAAAGCCGCCGTTGTTTACGAAATTATCCGTCAAGAAGGCGAAGAAGAGCTCGCACGGGGACCGAAAAGCCTGTGGTGGTCGGGCATTGCAGCCGGACTCTCGATCGGGTTTTCCGTGCTCGGCGAAGCGTTGTTCCGGGCCTATCTGCCTGATTCTACTTGGCGCCATTTGGTCGAAAATCTCGGGTATGGCGTTGGATTTCTAATCGTTATCCTCGCCAGACAGCAACTCTTTACAGAAAACACGCTAACGGCGGTCCTACCGGCAATCAGCACAGGCAAACGTCACACCTATCTGTGCGTCGCCCGTCTGTGGGCCATCGTATTCTGTGCGAATATGATCGGGACCTTTGTCTTCGGCTCCGCGATCGCAAGCGGCTTTTTTCTGCCGCCCCAAGTTTATGACGCGGTTGGATCTCTTTCCATACACATGATGGAAATCCCGCACCATGAAATGTTCCTCCGTGGCATACTGGCTGGGTGGATTGTCGCAACCTTGGTCTGGTTGCTGCCAAGCGCTGAAAACTCGCAGGTCGCCATCATCCTTCTCATGGCATGGCTGATCGCAGCCCTTGATCTCACACACGTGGTCGCCGGATCGGTGGAGGCGGTGTTTGCCGTCTGGATCGGTCATTCCAGTGTTTTGGATGTTGCAGCTTTCCTGTTCCCGACGCTCTTGGGTAACATCGTTGGTGGAACAGCGCTCTTTGCGTTGATTGCGCATGCGCAGGTCCGAAAAGAAATCTGACATCAGGAGCACATCGCTTGGCGCTTGCTTACCAGAATAACGCAAAGGAGCAGGCGCTTTATCGCCTGATCAAAGGGTTTCTTTTCATACCGGTGTGCATTGCGCTTCTGGGCGCAGTGCTTGCCCCAATCACCTTGTTTATCGACGATAACGAGCTGCTTGCCAAAGTCTTCGATAGTCTCCGGTACAATACACTGAGTGTCGAAGGAGCGCGGAGCGTTCTTTCGACAATTGCCGGCGCGATGATGTCGGTCATCAGCTTGGTCTATTCGCTGACCTTGGTTGTCTTCACTCTGGCGGCCGGCAACATTGCCCCCCGTTTGCTGGAGACCTTTGCCAGCAACCGCACAACCCAGATCACCATCGGTCTTCTGGGCGCCACCTTTTTGTACGCCTTGCTTGTACTATTCGTTGTTGAGGATGGAAAAGAAGTTCGATTTTCCGTCGGTGTGTCAATTTTCCTGGCGGCGGCGAGCTTTTTCTGGCTGGTTTACTTTGTAAACGACGTGGCAGGCCGCATCCGGGTGGATGCCGAGATTGGGCGTATTCAAACATCGTTGCGCCAGTCCATTGACGCTCTTCTTGCCCATGAGCCACCTGAAAAACCATCAGACCGTCAGGAAATCCCGGACTTGCCGGTGACCAAGGTGCTCGGCAAACGAAGCGGTTATGTGACTGCGATTGACATCGATTATCTGATCGAAACGGCCAAGCATTGCGATGGCTTCATTGAGGTGCTTGTGACACCCGGAGCATTTGTGATCGAAGGAATGCCGATCGCCGAGGTGAGATGCCAGGATGACGGCTGTGACACCGATCCCGTTCTTTTGGCGTTTCAATTCGCCAATGCCCGGGCCCCGGAGGGAGATATTCGGTTCTCAGTTCATTTGTTGGTGGAGATTGGCCTGAGGGCGTTGTCTCCCGGCATCAATGATTCCTACACGGCAATCAGCGCGATCGACCACTTGTCGGCGAGTTTTGCGCGTATCCTGCAACGCGGTGCGCCAAGTTCCCTTTTATGCGATGAGGATGGCGCTCCGCGTGTGTGGCTGGATCTGATTTCGGTGAAGGACATCCTGCACACTGCGATGGCCCCGCTGCGCCAATGCGCAAGATCCAACGTCCTGGTTCTGGACCATCTCATTTCAGCGCTTGGGAAAATGGCTATCGTCTGCCGTCCAGAGCACAAGGCTCTGATCAAGAGCCAGCTCTATGATATTGCCCGGGATGCAAATCTTGAGTTGAGCAGCCCTGCCGACAGATCCCAGATTGCAAACAGCCTCTGGCGAGCACAGCAGCTCAGCCAGAGTGTTTGACGAAGATCGCAAATGGCACAAAAAAGGGCGCCATTGGCGCCCAGTTTTTGCTTATGCACTTCTTCCGCGAACCACGTGCATGATCGCGGAGATCAAAAATAGTGCGATCGCGACAAAGAAAATCAGTTTTGCAATTGATACCGCAGTACCAGCAATACCGCCGAAGCCAAGTACTGCTGCAACAAGTGCAACAACGAGAAACATAAGTGCCCAAGAAAGCATTGTATCCTCCTGTTTGAGTAACAATTCTTCAACGCTCGGAAATGAATTCAGTTCCATTTCTTCTTTCGAAATTTGTTCTCGTCTTGCTCAAACCGCTTCAGAGATTCCTTTCCAGCAACAGGTGTGATGGAACCAAAACCTCTATCGGACCGTTTCCAACATGATAGAACAAGGAGTTTCAATCATGGAATATGGTCTTCTCGGTTTGCTGGTCCTGATCGCGAACATTTATGCGATCATAAAAATCATTCAGAGCGGCGCTTCTACCGGCGCAAAGATCCTTTGGATACTGGGCATCCTTATCTTCCCTGTGGTGGGTTTCATTGTCTGGCTGCTTGCCGGGCCCCGGGGCAGCGGACAGCTTGCTTAATTGGAAAACGCGCCTTACCGGCGCGTTTTTTTTTGGAACCATTCCCAACTGATGATGTTTACGAGATGCCAATCACGGCCACCTCATTTTTACAAGTGACGGAGAAGATTATGATCCGCAACCTTCTTGCCTCTACAGCTGTTCTGGCTGTTTTGACTACACCAGCATTGGCTCAGGACACCGGTACTACTTCAAAGGATTTTCAAAACGATCGCGTTATTTATGAATTTGACGTATCGACAGTGAAGCCGGACACGGCAACAGGCTTTCTCGCCTCCAACATGATTGGTAAATCGGTCTTGAACACCTCCAATGGTGAGGCGACTGAAATTGGCACCGTGAACGACCTGGTCTTGACCCGTGATGGTTCGATCCGCGCGGCAATTGTCGGAGTTGGCGGGTTTCTCGGTCTCGGCGAAAAAGATGTCGCGATCGACTATGACCGCCTGTCTTTCACTGCAAAATCAGACGGTGAGTTTGACGTTGTCAGCGATGTAACCCGCGCAGAGCTGGAAAACGCCGATGCTTTTGAACGCCCGGATTATATTCCGGACTGGATGACGGTTTCTGCGGTTCAGACCGAGATCGACAAAATTTCCGAGAGCGCAAAACAGACCTATGAAACGGTCCGGACCGAAGCGATTGATCCGGCGAAAAAACGGCTCAACGAAACGATTGCATCATGGACGGCTGAAAAGACCCTTGTCCAGAGCGCCACGGTGTCATCTGAAGCCTTGATCGGATCCTCTGTTCATTCCAGCGCAGACGCGAACATCGGTGAGATATCGCAGGTGCTTTTGAACGAAGACGGCAAGGCTGAAGCTGTTGTTATCGACGTTGGTGGCTTTCTGGGATTCAAAGAGAAACCTGTTGCCGTGTCTTATGGCAGCCTTCAGATGTATGAAACTGAAAACGGCGCGCTTTTGGTCGTGGCACCGTTCACCAAATCTGAGCTTGAGAACGCCAAGACTTTTGAACCCGCCGCCTACAAGAAAAATCCCGACGCTGTAACGCTGAACGGATAACCAAGATTGCCAACGAAAGAGCGGGCCGCAAAGCGGCCCGTTTTTCGTTTCCGTTCCTCAACATGCCTTTGAAAATCCTGTTGAGCGTTATCCCAAGTAGATATGCAATAAACGCTCAAACTAGCTAACTGCTCTAGACCGGTAGATTGCTGGTCACGTGAATAGAAATCATCGCCAATCGGTCAGCCAGGGTTTTGGGTCCAAGAAACGTTTTTGCGGAACGAAAGCGCTCCGGCAGCGTTTTATGCACATGAACAACTGCGATCAAACCCACCTCTCGAAGCGCGGAAACTACGCTCGCTCGGTACGAGACATGCCGTTGAGAGGCTGGTTTGACATTCTTCGGCGGACCTTCGCTCAGGTTCAAGCTGACAATGTATTTCTGATCTCTGCAGGCGTTGCCTTCTTCTTTTTGCTGGCTCTGGCTCCAGCCTTGACGGCTTTTTCGGCGATTGCCAACCTCCTGATCCCGCAAGCGGCCGTGCAGGACTTGGTAAACGAGGTTGGAACCATCCTGCCTGAGAGTTCCAGCCAGCTTATCAAAGACCAACTTGAAACTGTATTGGATGAACATGAACGGCAGACGGCTCTGACGTTGAAGGCTGTCTTTGGCTTGGCCCTTTCATTCTGGGCGGCGGCGGCCGCCGTGCGGGCAATGATGACGGCAATCACCGTCGCCTACCGGGAGGATGAGGAGCGGCCGCTTTGGGAGTTCCACCTCACGGCACTTGGTTTGACGATCGCGGCATTGCTGATTGGTTTGGTGGCTGTAATTGCGTTTCTTGCGCTGCCAGTCGCCTTATCGCTGTTGCCGCTGTCAGGAAGCAGTGAGTTTATCGCACGGCTCTTGCGCTGGCCATTGCTGATCGTTGCGGTCATTGCCGGCCTGTCGATCACTTACCGGTTCGCCCCGTCGCGCCGGCAGGCAAAAGCACGTTGGGTCACAGTTGGGGCTGTCGCCGCCGCGCTGATGTGGATTGCTGGCTCTTTGCTCTTTACGACCTATGTTGAGAAAATCGCCAATTACGAGGAGGTTCACGGCGCGCTGTCGTCAATCGTCGTTCTCTTGCTGTGGTTCTGGTTTTCCGCAGTGGTCGCCATCTTTGGAGCGGAACTCAATGCCGAGCTGGAACACCAGACGAGCGTTGACACCACAGTCGGCAAGGACCGCCCGATGGGCGAACGCGGCGCATACGTCGCCGACCACCTGGCATTGGATCATGAGGCGTGAAGGTTGTTTCCGTTTCCGATAATTGATCGGCTCGCTAAGTGATGACGTGTGAAACTGATGGCCCTCGCTGACATGAAACGGCAACGAGCTTCGGTTCTGAGCGATCGCCGTTTGCTTAATCTGTGCTTACCAGAGCGCGGTTTTGGAGTAAAAAATTCATTGCGACATGCTATAAGTTATTGAAAAGCATGGTGACCCCGACAGGATTCGAACCTGTGACCCTCAGATTAGGAAGCAGGGCCAGTTTGTTGAACTGACTGGAGTTTTTTGCAAAACGGCTTCGTTTGCGCTCAAACGATATCAATACGTTAGTTCAGCGCTTGCAAACTGTTTCCTCCAAAAATTCTGTGAGGTTTAAATGCCTCGTCTACAGCAGAATGACATTCTTTTCGCGCACAAGGCTTTGGGGCTTATGCCTGACCTTTCTGCTGCAACACGTCGGGTCGCCGCGGCAATTGTCGATCATTTCAACAAGCGGACCGGTCAGTGTGACCCCAGCATCGGGAGGCTCATGAAGCTTCTGAAAATAAGTGACCTGCTCCCCCGATTGTCCGCATTCATAAGTTAGCTCTGTTCACGGTGTGATCTTCGTTGGACTTGGTTGCAAATTCGAATGGGGTGAGCCCGTCGAGGCTCGTATGCGGTCGGTTCAGATTGTAGTCGATCCTCCAGTCTTCAATGATGTCTCGGGCATGACGATAGCTGCGGAACAGGTGCTCGTTAAGACATTCGTCTCTTAGTCTTCCATTGAAGCTTTCAACGAAGCCGTTCTGCATAGGTTTGCCCGGGGCGATGTAGTGCCACTCGACACTGCGTTCCTGCTGCCATTTGAGCATGGCGTTTGACGTGAGTTCTGTGCCGTTGTCGCTGACCACCATCAAGGGATAGCGACCACGGCGCTCTGCGATCCCGTCCAGTTCACGCGCCACGCGGGCGCCGGAGATCGAATTGTCGACGACAGCTGCCAGGCATTCCCGGCTGAAGTCGTCAATGACACACAGGATGCGGAACCTGCGTCCATCCATCAGGGCATCGGAGACGAAGTCGAGGGACCAGCGCTGATTGGCGGCCTGCGGCACAGCCATCGGCGCTCGTGTGCCCAAAGCTCGTTTCCGGCCGCTGCGCTTGCGCACCGTGAGACGCTCTTCCCGGTAGATCCGGTAGACCTTCTTCCAGTTGGCCTCAATGCCTTCGCGCTTCAGCAGGATGTGTAGCCGGCGATAACCAAATCGCCTGCGCTCTGATGCCAATTCTCTGAGCCTCTGGCGCAGGTCAGTATCATCGGATCTCGTGGACCGATAGCGGTACACGCGCGGATCGATGCCGACCAGCCCGCAGGCGCGACGTTGCGAATATCCCTTGGTCTCGATTGCCCAGCTCACGGCACTCCTCCTTGAACCGGGCGTCAGAAGTTTTTTCCGAGCATCTCGCGGAGCGTCGACACATCCATCATCGACTCCGCAAGCAGCTTCTTCAGTTTTGCGTTCTCTTCTTAAAGGGCCTTCAGCCGTTTGGCATCAGACACCTCCATACCGCCGTACTTCGAGCGCCACTTGTAAAACGTTGCATCGCTGACACCGTATTTGCGGCATAGCTCGGCGGCCGAAACGCCCGCCTGATGTTCTTTCAAAATGCCAATGATCTGTTCTTCGGAGAATCTGGATCGCTTCATCGCCTGCTTCCTTCAATTGGGAACAGACTAACCTCAGAACGCGGAGTTTTCAGGGGAGCAGGTCAGGCTTTACCGGGATCCCGTCGTGACCGAAGTGACATGACGCTGCGACTGGCGGATTGCCGATGTGGTGGGAGGTCCGCAACCAACAACGCTTTATCTCGTGGTGCCGCCTTCGGACATCAACCGCACGAAACCACTGATCCGGCTGATCCTCAATCAGATTGGCCGCCGGCTTACGGAAGACCTGCGGGCGAAGACCGGTCGGCACAGGCTGCTTCTCATGCTTGATGAATTTCCGGCTCTGGGACGATTGGACTTCTTCGAGTCGGCCCTTGCCTTCATGGCCGGCTATGGCCTCAAGAGTTTCCTGATCGCGCAATCTCTGAACCAGATCGAGAAGGCTTACGGACCGAACAATTCGATCCTCGACAATTGCCACGTCCGCGTCAGCTTCGCCACGAATGACGAGCGAACCGCCAAACGTATTTCCGATGCTTTGGGCACCGCCACGGAGATGAAGGCGATGAAGAACTATGCCGGCCACCGGCTGAGCCCCTGGCTCGGCCATCTGATGGTCTCCCGGTCCGAGACCGCACGTCAATTGCTGACGCCCGGTGAAATCATGCAGCTTCCACCAACCGACGAGATCGTCATGGTCGCAGGGACGCCGCCGATCCGGGCGAAAAAAGCGCGCTACTACGAAGACAAGCGGCTCAATGAACGCATCCTGCCGCCTCCTGAACCGGCGCCGCCCCTCCAACGAAAGCCCGATGATTGGAGCGACCTGCCGCTTCCAGCGGGTTCCGGCGTCCGCCAACAAACGTCGGAAATGCTGGGAGATGGCGAGGATCCAACCGGATCAGAGCGCCGGCACCAACCGGAACTCAGCGGAGTCGAAACTGTCGATGAGAAAAAGCCAGTCGAAAACGAATTCGAGATTGATCTGACAGATGAAGCCGAGAATGACACCGCCCGAACCAGCCGGATGACGCGGGTCATGCAAGGCGTGGCGAGGCAGGTCTCGCTGGATCCCGGCGATGGCATGGAGCTTTGACACCAATGGCGGCTCGCAAAAAGAAGGCCCAGATCTCTGCCTATCTCGACCAGGATGTCATGAAGATGCTGTCCGATTATGCCGGACGCCGGAATCTTTCGCAGTCACTCGTTGTCGAGGCTGCCATTGCCTCCTTTTTGTCACCCGACGCTGATGAGCGGCGTGAGGCGGCGATCACCAAACGCCTCGACCAGATCGACCGGCGGATGACCCGGCTTGAGCGCGATCTCGGGATTTCTGTCGAAACCCTGGCCATTTTCGTTCGCTTCTGGCTTGCGACAACGCCGGCATTAGATGAGCTGACTGCGAAGGCCACGCGCGCAAAAGCTGGTGAAAGATATGATGCCTTCGTCAACGCGCTCGGGAGACGATTGGCGAAAGGGCCAAAGCTGAGGCAAGAGATTTCCGAGGACGTACCAGCTGATTCAGATTGAGACTGTCTAAGAGTAGCTGTGTCGGGGCTCGAACGAGTGTCGGCGTTTTAATCTTGAAACGTCCTTGTTGCACGCTCGTGAACCATCTGACTGCGTAGGAAGGGTTTAGCTGACAGGTGGCGTTGCGCCCCCAATTTCGGAAGTACAAGGTGTCTCATGCGTTGCGCAACAGCCGACATTTTGCTGATGCGAAGTTCCAGCTTCAATAGCTCTGCCAATGTGGGCGCTGACTCAAAGCCGTCTCCGGGTGCCAGAGCCTGTACGGACCTGTCTTGGTAACGTTAGTCGAGATCGCTCTGACCTGCACCGCCATTTTAACCTCGATCTGAAAATCCGGGCCTGTGAACGCCGCGACGCCAATGGCAGTGAGGCTTGGTGCGCGCCGTTGAAAAAGCGCGTGAACTCCGTCATGCCAATTTCCTGCATCACGGATTGCAGGCGGCACAATTACTTTTCGGAACTGCTCCTATTCAGTTCAGCAAAGTAATCTTTCCATGATTGGTGAGGACGTCCGGAGGCGGCCTCAAATTGACTTTCGTTGTCGAAGTATCCGTTCCGAATTCCAGAATAGATTCCGGTAATAATATTACCCAAAAATTCTCCTAGTTCAGCAGTTCTCTCGCGCTGAAAGTCTATTTCCGTCATCGGCCGATAGTTGAGTTCAACGTTCATGGCCTCGTTCAACAACGCAACGAGTTCTCTCTGGGTCAATGCATCGCCGTTCAGGTTATAGGTATGGCCGTCTAGAGAGGGATCGACGAGCAAATTGGCGTAGGCCGCAGCAAGCTCCAAGCGTGTCGTGTATCCGCACTTACCTTCCCCAGCACAGTTCGCAACTTCACCGGCTTTAACGTATGTGTCGACATATTCGATGTCGGGTTCGATATAGATGCCGTTCCGACCGATCGCCCACGCCAGTCCGCACGCGCGAATGTCTGACTCGGTCTGGCGGTTGCTCTTGACCACCGGCGCGAATTTTGTGCCTTCTTCGGCACCCTGAACACTGGTGTAGACGATTTTCTGAACACCCACCTTCTTTGCCGCCTCGATCACATTGCGATGTTGTCCAATTCGCTTTTCAGGCGCGTCATTGCCTGAAACCAGCAATACCACGTCGACACCTTTCAGACTGGTTTCAAGTTGCGCAGGCTGACCATAGTCCCCGGGTCGGATATCAACGCCTTCAATGTGCACTTTGGATGGGGTTCGGCAAAGACCAACACAGTTTTCAGAGCCGTTCCGGCTGACTGCAGCATCCAAAATGGCACGTCCCAAATGCCCGGAAACAGCGGTTACTGCAATCTTCATGCTTGCTCCAATTCTGATTTTTCGACTTCGTTGAAGCGCAAAAACACAGTTTTTGCCCTCAGAGCACGAACTCAAATTGTTTTCTTTTTCTTTTATCCCAGACCGTGATGGGCTCTAGAATTTCCCGGAGTTGCCCCAGCTTTCCCTTGGACCGATTTCCTCATCGTTCATCCAGTGTTCGACAATCAGTCCGTTCTCGAGCCGGTAGAGGTCAAAGACCGCACTGTCTTTCCCATGTGCGTGGCGTTTGCTGTAGGTCGCAACGAAATCACCCTGGCCGATCAGCTTGAAAAGCATCTCGTAGGCACCGGCATCATCTGAAGCGAGCCAGTTTGCCAGGCCCTGACGGCCTGCACCGATCGCAGCGGCATGCTGGATAAGGTCATCGGCGACAAATCTATCGAGCCCCTGAGGAGCGCCTTCCTGAAGTACTTGTTTGGTATATTCCAGGATCACATCCTTGTTGGCTTGAGTATCGGCACTCTGATCAATTCGGGTCGTGCCGCGCACCATATCCGTGCCCGAAACAGTGTTGCTAACGAAGCGGGCAATGGTGTCCCAATGTTCCAGAATGAGCCCATCTCGATCGGTGTAAAAAAGATCCATTGTCACCCATTCGGCAGCCCCGTCGTTGAGTGACTGGTAGGCGTTACAAAAGACCCATGGCCCGTCTTCGAGGATACGGACGATCTCGATATCACGCTTCGGGTTTCTTTCAACAAACGGTTCGAAGAACGCGAGAAACCCTTCGATACCGTCGCCAACTCCGGTTGAATGCTGCGTATAACGGTGTCCGGTGTATTTCGTGACGGCGTCGCGCGCGTTGCCCCCTGCAATGCCTTCCAGGTAAATGCGGCGGACATTCTCTAGACCTTTTCCCATACTGGTGCTTTCCGTTTTCTTTGCATGTCCTGCCTGGTTTTCACATCGGACGAGGCCCTAGCGAATGGCTAAAGGTTATACTTGCCGCCATCGACATTCACTGTCTGGCCGGTGACAAAATTGCTGTCGTTTGAGGCCAGAAAGAGCAGCGACCCCAAGAGGTCCTCAGGCAGCATCTCCCGCTTGATCGAGCGTGTGGCAACCGTCGGACCGCGCGCCATGTCGAAACCTTCATTTGCCTTCACACCCTCGCTTTCCGTCAACCCGGGTGCGATCGCGTTGATCTGGATGTTCTTGTCACCCAGCTCGCGTGCGTGGCTTCTGGTCAACGCAATGACCGCCGCTTTGGATGCCGTGTAGTGAGAAAGGCCCGGAGGTCCGTAATAGAAAGTTCCCGAGGCAATGTTCACGACCTTGCCGCCGCCCGCCGCGATCATCGTTGGCGTGATCGCCCGCATGACCTGGTGCACGCCACGGGCATTGACCCGCATGATCATGTCAAACTCTTCATCGTCGATCTGGAAGAACGGTTTAGGCGTGATGGTGGCGAAAATCGAGGCGTTGTTGACCATGATATCGAGCCCGCCCATGCTCTTGGCGGTCTCGACCATCGCGGCAAGATCGTCATTGTTGGTGACATCCACTTTCATGCCTCGTGCGGTGCCACCGGCATCAGAGATTGCTTGCACTGATTTCTCGGTGTCTTGCACATCCGTTACCAAAACAGTGGCGCCTTCATCGGCCAAGGCCTTGGCCATCAGTGCTCCAATGCCCTGAGCAGCACCGGTGATGACTGCGGTTTTTCCTTCCAGTCGGCCCATGATGTCCTCCCTTAATCAGATTTCTATTGCCAGAATTCTGGCGACTTCAGGCCAGCTCTTGGCACCATTTTTATGCAAGTCGCTGGTCAAGTCCTCCGGCACCCAGTCGATCAGGCATTTTTTGAAATTCGGAAGCGCCTCGATCGCGGCGAACCAGCGTTCGACATTCGGCAATCGACCGTTTTCCCACATGCCACGCATGGACATCATGGCCAGACGATTGACATAAGGCGTCATGGCGATGTCCGCGATCGAAAACCTGTTTCCGACAAGCCAGTCATTGCCGCCCTGCAGCGCGTCTTCCATCTTGCGGAGATAGCTGTCGTAAAGTCTGACTTTCTCAACGGCACCAGGAGCTTCGAACCCATAGCGGGTATAGCTGTCCTTGAGATCCTTCCAATTGGACGTGACAGACATCGGCGGGGTTGAAGCGAGGAATTTCTTCACGCCCTCCTCGCCAAGGTTTTTGAGCACAGTGTGCCGGTGGGAACAGACGAAGGTGACGGCACCGCAGGCCGGGTGCAAATCTTCATCGACTGCCTTGGTCCAGTATCGAGCCTGAGCACGTTCCATGGGATCCTTCGGGTGCACACTGGTCTCCGGGGTCAGTTGATCCAGAAACTCGATGATGACCGTTGAATCCAGAACGACCTCGCCGTTGTACACGAGTGTTGGAACCACGCCCTTGGGGTTAAGCTTGAGATAACCTGGTTCGAATTGTTCACCTTTCAGGATGTCGACATAGACGCCGTCCCATTCCAACCCCTTTTCCGCCATTGCAAAGCGCACCTTTGCTGCGCAAACGGAAGAACCGTGGTGATAGAGCGTAAATCTCATAGCTGCACCGTCACCCATTTCAGTTCGGTCATCGCTTCCATGTCGGCATCGGTTCCCTCGCGCCCGACACCCGATTCTCCGTTGCCACCGAAGGGAACATGAGGCTCGTCGTGGATTGTGGGTCCGTTGATGTGGCACATGCCGGCGTCAATGTTCCGCGCAAAATGAAAGGCCTTGTCGATGTCCTTGGTGAAGATCGCGGATGACAGCCCGTATTCGCTGTCATTTGCTTTCTGCAGACCTTCTTCATAGCTGTCGATAGGGTAAATTGATGTAACCGGGCCAAAGGTTTCCGACTTGCAGACCGTCATCCATTCGGTAACGCCAATGAGAAGAGTTGGCTGGCACCGGTTGCCCTCCCAGCCTCCACCGGTAACGACTTTTGCCCCCTTGGAAACCGCATCGGCGATATGGTCCTTTACCCGCCTGCGCTGCCTGTCAGAGATAATCGGCGCGATTACTGTGGCCGGGTCGCGCAGGTCTCCCATCCCGACATTCGAGGCCACCTTCGCAAACTGTTCGACAAATTTCTCAAAAAGCGGGCGTTCGACATAAAAACGGCTGGACCCGATACAGGCCTGGCCCGCAAACATGAAAATCGACCGCGCTGCCAGTGGAACAACCTTGTCCAGATCGGCATCAGCCAATATGACCGTTGGGCTTTTCCCACCCAATTCCAGCGTGTTGGGTGTTTTGTTCCTGGCGCAGATTTCACCAATATGCTGACCGATCACCGAGGAGCCGGTAAACGTGACGAAGTTGACGTCCTTGTGGCTGGTCAAGGCGTCGCCGATTTCGTGCCCGAAACCAGTTACCACATTGTATGCGCCGGCAGGAACGCCTGCCTCTGAAACAATTTCGGCGAAAAGCAGCGACAGATGCGGTGACATTTCCGAAGGAAGATGCACAACGGTGTTGCCGACCGCCAGGGCATTGGCCACAAGCCGCGTAGTCTTGATCAGGGGAACATTGAACGGGGTGATCACGGCCACGACACCCAGGGGTTCGCGGATGGACATGGAAAACTTGCCCGGCGCATCAGAAGGAATGGTTTGACCACGCACGTTCCGGCACAGGCCCGCGGCGGCTCGAACCATCGTCAGACCCTTTTCAAACTCGAACCGCGCCTTCTGGATCGGTGAGCCGATTTCATCGACGAGGCAGTCGAGCAGTTCGGATTGCCGCTGTTCCATGATCTCGGCGACGCGCATCAACCAGCGTTCCCGTTCCTTCGGCGTTGTGTTGCGATAGCTGGAAAATGCGAAGGTTGCCTCCTGGACAGCCCGCCTTACGTCGTTTCCTGTTCCTTTGGCGGCATGGGCGTACAAACTGTCGTCGAGAGGATTGAGGACTTCGAATGTTTCGCCAGTTTCAGAGTCAATCCAGCATCCTCCGATGAAGTGCTGAAGCGATTTTTTACTTGGTTTGGCATCCATCTTTCGGCTCCAGGTAAAGCTATCTGCCCACAAGTGTTTGCGGCAGGAAAAGTGCGATTTGCGGAAAAAGGATGAGCAATCCGATCATTGCCACCATGGCGAACCAGAATGGCCAGATGCCGCGGAAGATCTGACCCATTGGGACGTCCGGCGCGATGGATTTCACGATGAAGACGTTGATACCCACCGGCGGGCTGATCATGCCCATTTCAAGAACGATCACGACGATGATGCCAAACCACACGAGGTCCCAACCCATGCCAAGAGCGATTGGAATCACGACGGGAATGGTCAACACAAGCATCGCCATCGATTCAAGGAACATGCCCAAGAACATGTAGGCCAGGATGATGACCAGGAGGACGCCAAGCTCGCCGATCGGCAGTGATGTCAGGAGCGTCACCAGCTGAGCAGGCAATTCGGTCAGAGACATGAAGGGAATGAAGACGAAGGCACCGATTATGATCAGAAAAACGGTTGCGGTCGCGTTCATCGTTTGCAGGATGACGGTGCGCGCCGTCTCAAAATTCAGGGAGCGTCGCCACAAGGCCACGAGGAAGGTGAAGAATGCTCCAACTGACGAGGCTTCGACCGGTGTGAAGAAGCCGGTATACATCCCGCCAATTGTCACGAAAACAACACCGAGAATAGGGGCGGCTCGCCAAAGAGAGGCAATCCTGTCCTCGGTGCTTGAACGTTCGCCGCGAGGTCCGGCTGAGGGGTTTCTTGCAACGACCAGATAGATTGCCCCAATGAAGAGCAGGGTCAGGATGATGCCCGGAAAAACGCCGGCCATGAAGAGCCGACCGATAGATTGCTCCGTTAGCACCGCATAGATGATCATCCCGCCAGACGGCGGGATCAGGAACCCCAGCGTCCCGCCTGCGGCGACGGACCCGGTGGCCAGACTGTCCGAATACCTGTAACGTTTCATCTCAGGCAGCGCGACGCGGCCCATGGTTACCGCTGACGCCAGCGACGAGCCTGAAAGTGCTGCAAATCCCGCGCATGCTGCAATGGTTGCAGACGCCAAACCTCCGCGAAGATGGCCCATCCAGCGATAGGCGGCAACGAACAGGTCGTTCGACATTCCCGACACGCCCGCCAGATTGCCCATCAGGACAAACATAGGGATGACAAGCAAATTGAAATTTGAAGCGGCTTCGAACGTTTCACCCGACAAGTTGGAGAAGGCGATTTTCCAGCCTCTGGCCCAGGCCTGATCGTGCGCCATTCCGACGCCGATGAACTTGTTAGCATTCGCCACAATTGTGCCGATGAAGCCCACACACAGCATTGACAGGGCAACGGGCATTCTGAGTGCCAGAAGAACAAAGAGCGACAGCAGGCCAAAGAGACCAATCAGGGTCATACTCATTTTGGTTCACCCCGCTCGGTCCCAAGCAGGACAACTTTGCCTCTCATGATGAGCTGACCGATATCGAGCAAAAGCACGACGGCGTAGAGCGCTATCGAAGCGGCGAGCAGGTAATAGAACAGCTCGAAGGAAATCAGCAGCTGCTGCGAGGTCTCTCCGAAACGCGCTGCGCTCTGTCCGGCATGCCAGAGCTGCCAGGCCATGGCGGCCAGCAATGCTGCGCCAAGCAGTTTGACGAAGACCAGGGACCACTTGGCAAACCAGCGGGACATTCGGGTCTCGAATATTTCGATTTCGATATGGGCGCCGGTACGCGCGCCAAGAGGCACGGAAAGAGCGACAATCACGACAAGCGACAGCATCAGGATGTCTTCAGCTCCGACGATCGGACTGTTCAGCGCCTTTCTCATGACCAGGACATTCCAGACGGAAAGGCCGGTCATGAAGACAAGAGTGATACCGCCGCAAACCAGCGACACGCGTGTCAATATACGGTCCAGCAAGTCAATCAAACCGAGCATGCGTCCCCTAGCCCCTTTGCAAATTATTGCGAAACAGCCGGGGTGCTTGACCCCGGCTCAGGCGCATCACTGATTGATCGCGTTGTAGATTTCTTCGGCATTGTCGATGCCGCGATCGGCGTAGTCGGCGAAGATCACCTTCAGGCCCTCGGCGACCGCGGCGTCCATGCGCGCGCGTTCTTCAGCTGAAACTTCGACGATTTCGAAGTTCTTGTCCGTCGCATTTTTCATCTGCGAGAAGGAGAACTGGTCGGCTCCATCAAAGCTCTCAGCCAGTTTCATGGAGGCGGGCAATCCCGCAAGCTCGTCGATGATTGCGCGGTGCTCGGGGCTTAGCCCTTCATACCGTTCCCGGTTCATGACCACGAAAATGACAGCGTGCTGAACAGGGACGTTGGTCACGAAATGGGTCGCTACATCCCAGAAGTTCCACGGTGGCGTCATGTTGTTGTAGGTGGCGTATGCTCCATCAATGGTGCCGGTCGATAGTCCGGTATACATTTCGGTCACCGGCATCTGGACAGGCACTGCACCCATGGCCTCGATCACCGGAGTGGTCAGGGCTGCATAAGGCACGACCTTGGCTCCCTGAAGCCCCTCCATGGTCGAAACATCCCGGGTGGCTGCAATTCCCAGCCCTGCAGCGGTCGTCAGGCCAATCAGCTTGACATCGGCATATTCGTCGGCCAGATGCTCTTCGAAAACACCCATGAGGCGCGTGGTTGCCTCGCGTGAGCTTTCCGCCTTGCCTGGTGGAATGGCCAGCATCGTTTTGGGAAACAGCGTTGGCGTGTAGGCCGTCACACCAAAGGTGATGTCGGCAACCCCCTCGACCGCCCGCTTGTATTGCTGGACAGGACCCGCGCCGAGCTGCCCGGCCGGGAACAGCTTCATCGTCAGGGTACCGTTAGACCGCTTTTCAAGTTCATCTCCAAACCACTTGAACATGACGGTGTTGGTGTGATGCTGCGGCGGCACGAACGTCGCAACGGTAAGCTCTTCACTGACTGCCGGCTGTGTGATCAGGCCAAGCGTCGCCGTAACCACCAGCGCTAGGCCGAGACATTTAATCGTCATGGGTTCCTCCCGGTTTGGAAACCGCGGTCCAATTCAATTTGGGATCCCAAACGGGAAATTTCCTGAATTGAGCGGGCGGTTCTCATCAGACCAGCCTAAGGAAACACCTATTTAGGATCCCAAATCAAGCCAAAAAATACGAATTTTCAATTTTTTTGCCAAACTTTCTTGACTTTGGGATCCCAATTTGTGTGAATTCAATTATGGAATCGATTGATACAGAACTTGCCACTCGCATCAGGGACGACATCATTCGCGGCGCGTATCCGGAGAAAACGCGTTTGTCGGAAGTCCAACTCTGCAAAACGCACAGTGTCTCCAGAACGCCGGTGAGACTAGCTCTCCGCTTGCTCGAGCGCGAAGGGCTTGTCAGCCGCGGCGAAGGGCGCGGCTACATTGTGCAAAGCCCGAATGTAGCAGACATCCTGCAGGCGGTTCAGGTTCGTGGTCACCTAGAGAGCTTGGCTGCTCGCCTCATGGCGCAGGAAGAGGACAGAAAAAACCATTTGCCGAACATGGTTCGTGCGATTGAGACAATCGACACGTCGATTTCGAGCCTCCGCCGGCTGGGCAGACTGGACGATAAGGTCATTCGCGAGGCCCAGGCTGCAAACAAACTCTTCCACACAACCATCCTGGCGGCATGTGGAAACGACTACATCGGTTACACCTGCGAACAGATCAGTCACTTACCGATGCTTGCCGTCGGGTCGATGGTTTTTGACCGAACAGCTGACGAGACGCCGGATCATTTTGAAAGAGGTATGTTCAGGCTGCAATTCGGCAACGCCCAGCATCAGGTCATTTGCGAAGCTGTCGAAAAGGGTGATCCCGTGCGCGCAGAAGGCATGATGCGCGAACACTCGCACACCATGATCGAATACATTCAGACGTTTGAGAAGCGGAATGACAGCCTGACTGTAGCTGACCTTGTCGCCTATTCCGCGATCGGAAGCTGACCACCGGCATTCGGCGTACTACCGCTGCAAACTATCAAGGAGACTGGATAATGGCCGCGATCGGTGAAGATATTATCCGCAAGAGCGGAACCGTCCCCTTTTTCAGGCTGACGAATGCTGACGATGTTGGAATTCAGGCTCCCGAAAACCGAATGGGAGATGCTCTTCGCACCTGGGTCCGCTCTTTATCCGGTTTCCAGAAAGAAGCCTTGGTGCGTTCAGCAAAGTCAGGCAAGACCTGGAGACTTGTCTCTGATGAAGGGCCGTATCTGAATGGCCACGACGCGGCTCCGTGTCCACTGGCGTTTCTGTCCACGGGCATGGTCGCGAGCTACATGAACGAAATTCTGGCACTCGCAGAGAGGCAAAGCTTTGAGATCAGAAAGTTGCGTCTCATCCAGGATAACTACTACACGATGAAGGGCTCGATGCCCAAACGCACGATGGTTGGCGGCGCCGAACCTGTTGAGTTGAAAGTGGAAATAGACTGTGATCTTGAGGATGGTGTCCTGAACACGTTTCTCATGAACGCCGTCCACGCCTCGCCGCTCAACGGTTTGATGCGCGGTCAGCTGGAGAGCCTTTTCAAGTTAGGCCGCAATGGTATCGAATTGCCGACAGCCAAAGTGGTTGAACTGGATCAGCCCTTGTTTCCTGATCCGGGAGACAGGTTCAACCTGAGCGAATCGGACCAAAGTGAACTTGTATTGATGGAGCCGGTGGGAGTTACCCCCAAAAAGGAAGTCGCACTTGGAACTGCAGTTGCCGCATCAAGCCTCGCCGACGAGCAAAACCGGCGATTGAACATTGGTGCCATTGCCGAATTACGCACAGATGGCCTGAAAGACATTCAGCAAATGCAATACTCTCCGCACGGTACAAGTTTTCGATTTTTGAGTTCTGAAGACGGAAGGGCTCCTGATGCCAACACGCTGATCAGCGCAGGGATCGGGTTTTGTTTCATGACCCAGTTCGGCCGGTTTGTCTCAATGCTGAAACTCGATCTGCCTGATTATCGGATCGTCCAGGACACACATTTCAGTTTGGGAGGCGCCAGCGGAGGAACCGGTAAGGCCGGTGAGGCCCAGCCTGTGGAAACACACGTGTACCTAAAGACGTCAGAGCCAGATGAAACGGCCCAGGAAATGCTGGATATTTCCGAGCAAACCTGCTTCTTGCACGCTTTCTGCCGCACGGACTTGAAGACGAAACTCAAGGTCCAGCGGGTCTAGTCCGCCAATGGAACGGTACAAAAGAGACATGATCCCATGGAGTCGCGGATATCGTTCCTTAAACTGGTTTTGAACCACCCGTATTCATTTTGGGCACTTCTGAGCCTGCCGGCGATCCCGATGATCGCGGGCCTGACTTCTGGCGACCCGGACGCCATACAGGCCTTGCTCCACCCCACCGGTGAGTTTTCGGCCCGATTTATGATCATCACAATGATGATCACACCGCTGACCATGCTTCTGCGTGGGTGGCGCGGTCCGATTTGGCTTCGGAAAAGACGGCGCTATCTTGGCGTTGCCGCATTCCTTTATGCTGCTTTACATGCCGGGCTTTATCTCGTGGACGAAGGTAAGATTGCGTTCACGAGCGCCGAGCTTTCAAAAACATACATCTGGAGCGGCTGGCTGGCATTTCTGATCTTTGTACCGCTCGCCGTTACATCCACTGATGGCTGGGTTCGCAGGCTCGGGCCGCGCTGGAAAGTCCTCCAAAGAACGATCTACGCCGCCGCTGTCTTAACTCTTCTTCACTGGGCATCACTTCACGATTGGGGCGGTATTGGCCTTGCACTGGTGCACTTTTTACCCTTGGGTGTGCTTGAGGCGTATAGACTCTGGTCAAGGGTTATTCGCGGCAGTTTCAGTTCGAACTGACCAGCGACGTTTAAGGCGTGGCCGGATTAGAAACCCGGGCTTTGGCGGACTATCGCTGCTATCCGCACGAATGACCGTTTAGCGCCTGCAAACCGGTCGGTTACCGCCAAACGATCTGATCTAGAATGCAGTCGTTGCTCGAGATTAAGGTAGATGACTGATAAGCGAGAGTTGGGTGTCAGTTTCCAAGGTGGTAAGACATATTAAATTTTGTCTCGTCCCAATGGCAGATTGCTAGGAATCGCTGAGTAACATCAAGCTGCGATTAGAAATAGGTCATGATATACATTGTTTCTTGGTTACCCATGATGCTTTTTCTGGCTCCGGGGCTCCAAATTTTGGCGTTTTGCGAAGCTTCACAAATAGATACTCTGCAACCATTTGCGAGCAGCAGCATCTGGTGCTGCTGCTGCTCTAGACTGCTTTTTGCGTTTCTTTGATTGAAGTTACTGACCGCGCAACTGTTTCAATGCGCTGGCCCAGTCTTCAACGTGATACGTTCGGACAATTACACCTTCATCCAACTCGTGAATATCGATCGTTAGAATGTCAAAGCTGCGGCCTTCACCATCAACACCGAAGAACGGACCCGTTGGCGTGCCAGTTGCACGGCTACGCACCGTCACAAAGTCTCCATCCTGGTGCATAGCCTGAACTGACCAATTTAAGTCGGGGATCAGCCGCGCAAAAAATCCCATTTGACCGACGAAACCGTCACGTGACTCGTTCTCGCCGGAGTAGTTGCCGATGCTCTCCCAGTCCTCCGAGGTTACCTCAAGAAACGAAGCTGCCAACTCCGACGAGCCTGGGTCGCTCAAGAGGTCGTAAAAGGTCTGAACCGTCGCTTTGTCATCTGCGGCAGCTGCGGTGGACAGTGCGGCAAGCGACACGGCGGCCAAAGTTGTGCGAATTGCATTCATGGGTCTCTCTCCTGGTAAGCATTTCGAAGGGCAGCGGCTGATTGCGCCTGCCATGCTTGCAATATGGACAAGAGCTAATAACATCATTAGATGGCATAGATAGATTTAACTGTTTGGATTTATTTTATAATGCTCGATCGACTTCGTCAGATGGCAATCTTCGCAAAAGTCATTGACCACGGGTCATTTCGTGGTGCCGCGCGAGAGCTGAGATTGTCGCCCTCAGTTGTGAGCCACCACGTTTCCCAGCTCGAAGAAAACCTAGGCGTAGCGCTGATCTATCGATCAACGCGCAAATTGAGGCTGACGCCCGAAGGACAAAGGCTGCTGAGTGCGGCGCGAAACATGTTGGAGGTTGCGGAAAATGAACTGATCGAACTATCAACCTCGGCTAAGACACCAAGTGGTGACCTGCGCCTGACCCTGCCTTCAGTGCTTTCCCAGTCTCCGTTGATAGAACAAATCGCTGCCTTTTCGATTTTGCACCCTCGAATAAGGCTTTTTCTCGATTTCACGGATACGCGACGTTCACTGATCGACGACGGGTTTGATATAGCGATCCGTATGAAGCCCGAGGCCAAAAACTCTGCGACATCTCGCAAGCTGTTCACCGTGGAACGCAATCTCGTGGCATCTACGAACTATCTCGCGAAGCGGAGACCGGCCACTGACCCGAACGATTTACTCGCCTGGGATTGGATGGCTCTCGCGCCCGTCCAAAGCATCCCCGTCAAGTTCGCCAAGAAAGACCATACGGACGTCAACCTGAAAACGGAAGCGCGCATCTTAGCCAACGATGCGCATGCCCTTTGTCGTTTGGCGTGTTCCAGCGTAGGCCTTGCGATCTTGCCGGAATTCCTGTTGCGCAAATATATCGAGGACGGGGTACTCCAACGTGTCCTTCCGGATTGGAGTTTGGGCTCTATAGATGTCTTTGCAGAGTGGCCGGCGAATGCTCCCAAGCATGGTCTCATTCACTTGATCCTGGACTGGCTCCGCCAAAATTCTGCGCCAAACGCACATCCGTTGACTTGCGGTGACACAAAGCCTGCTAGTCATCGCTGATCTATGCAAGCGGAGCGATTGTCGATCATAGAGCGAAAACAGCGCCCGCTTTGCGCCCCCAATTCGGTCGATCCGCGGTCTTGGATCACATCCCGAAAGCCGTCATTCGCTGCGGTCGTAACCTGCTCCCCTGAAAACTCCGCGTTCTGAGGTTAGTCTGTTCCCAATTGAAGGAAGCAGGCGATGAAGCGATCCAGATTCTCCGAAGAACAGATCATTGGCATTTTGAAAGAACATCAGGCGGGCGTTTCGGCCGCCGAGCTATGCCGCAAATACGGTGTCAGCGATGCAACGTTTTACAAGTGGCGCTCGAAGTACGGCGGTATGGAGGTGTCTGATGCCAAACGGCTGAAGGCCCTTTAAGAAGAGAACGCAAAACTGAAGAAGCTGCTTGCGGAGTCGATGATGGATGTGTCGACGCTCCGCGAGATGCTCGGAAAAAACTTCTGACGCCCGGTTCAAGGAGGAGTGCCGTGAGCTGGGCAATCGAGACCAAGGGATATTCGCAACGTCGCGCCTGCGGGCTGGTCGGCATCGATCCGCGCGTGTACCGCTATCGGTCCACGAGATCCGATGATACTGACCTGCGCCAGAGGCTCAGAGAATTGGCATCAGAGCGCAGGCGATTTGGTTATCGCCGGCTACACATCCTGCTGAAGCGCGAAGGCATTGAGGCCAACTGGAAGAAGGTCTACCGGATCTACCGGGAAGAGCGTCTCACGGTGCGCAAGCGCAGCGGCCGGAAACGAGCTTTGGGCACACGAGCGCCGATGGCTGTGCCGCAGGCCGCCAATCAGCGCTGGTCCCTCGACTTCGTCTCCGATGCCCTGATGGATGGACGCAGGTTCCGCATCCTGTGTGTCATTGACGACTTCAGCCGGGAATGCCTGGCAGCTGTCGTCGACAATTCGATCTCCGGCGCCCGCGTGGCGCGTGAACTGGACGGGATCGCAGAGCGCCGTGGTCGCTATCCCTTGATGGTGGTCAGCGACAACGGCACAGAACTCACGTCAAACGCCATGCTCAAATGGCAGCAGGAACGCAGTGTCGAGTGGCACTACATCGCCCCGGGCAAACCTATGCAGAACGGCTTCGTTGAAAGCTTCAATGGAAGACTAAGAGACGAATGTCTTAACGAGCACCTGTTCCGCAGCTATCGTCATGCCCGAGACATCATTGAAGACTGGAGGATCGACTACAATCTGAACCGACCGCATACGAGCCTCGACGGGCTCACCCCATTCGAATTTGCAACCAAGTCCAACGAAGATCACACCGTGAACAGAGCTAACTTATGAATGCGGACAATCGGGGGAGCAGGTCAGCAGTTATCGATTAGGGGTGAATTGACAATGCGAGTGTTCCCTTTTCGACCCGCGATCTGCTGGCCGGCGATCGGTAATGGAATTCCATTGCCCTTCGCCGATCCTTTTTCTTGATCAGGACCGTTGGTTTTGTGAACTTCATATTGCGGATAAATTAGGTCTACCGGAGTCCTCGGCGCCGAAACACGGACCTGGCAGACCTGAATGTTCCGCCACGATTGGTAGTACAACGTTCCAAATTCAGAGCGCGCGTCAGCGACTACGTTCGGTCAGTCCCAATGCATTTATAGATAACTGCACCCTGTTGAGTATCCCTCCGGTGAGGGCCGTCTTGCTGGCGTAGGCTGAAGGCTGTCAGTCCTAACAGTAGCACTAAGAATAGTCATATGACCAAGCAGCATATCAAGGTGATCACATCGGTGGAGCGCCGCCGGCGATGGACGCAAGCGGATAAGGAGCGGCTTGTGGCCGCGTGCCTGGAGCCGGGAGCGAGCGTTTCGGAGGTTGCTCGGGCGGCGCGATGCCACGTGAGCCAGTTAATTCGGTGGCGTATGCAGTAGTGCACGATCTCCGACGACCGGACGGCTACAGATCACGGGACACCCGCTTGTTCTTCGCAATTTGTCCCAGTGACGATCACTGACGCTGTTTCCTCGCCGTCGCAGGACCAACCCTCGGAACCTGCTCCGCCGCAACGTTGGCGGCGTAAGCCGAGCGTCGTGACGATTGAATTTGGCCGGGGTAAACGGGCTCGGGTTGACAGCGACATCGACACGAAAGCCCTGGGGCGCATTCTCGATCTCTTGGAGCGGCGATGATCCCGGTTCCAAGCAGTGTGAAAGTCTGGCTCGTGACAGGCCACACGGTTATGCGCAGAGGCTTTCCCGGGCTGTCTCTGATGGTTTAGGTGACACTGAGGCAGGATCCTATGAGTGGACACCTTTTTGTCGTCCACGGACGGAGCGGTAGCTTGATCAAAGTGATCTGGCACGATGGTCAGGGGCTTGTCTGTTCAGGTTACAAAGAGAAGGCTGCATGCGACTGAGTATCAGATGCTGTGTCGGTGCCGCCTGTTGCTGTACCAAGAGGGCTATTTCTGCATCTCGAGCGAGAGTTAACTCTCTTAAAAGCATAGGACGGTTCAGCGGACCAACATCTCATAGAGCCTACAGAAACCTAAATCTCGAAACTACCGATCTCTTTGACTGCTTCCATCGTTACATAGGTCGACGAGCTGGCAACATGCGGTAAGGCCGTTATTCTTTCTCCAAGAACCCGTCGGTACGCCATGATATCTCTCGTGCGTACCTTGAGAAGATAGTCAAAAGATCCCGCGATCATGTGGCATTGCTCGACCTCAACCAAGTCATGTACGGCTTTGTTGAACGCTTGAAGAGCGGCTTCCGTTGTGTCTTTCAATCTGACTTCGACAAATGCCACATGATTCATGTCCAGTTTAACTGGGTTCAAAATAGCCCGAAAGCCGAGGATATACCCTTCGCTGACCAGCCGTTTAAGTCGGACCGTACACGGCGTTTTAGAGATACCAATTTTGCGGGCAAGTTCAGTCACTGCCATGCGTCCATCACATGATAGTTCCGAGAGTATCTTACGGTCATATTGGTCAAGTTGACCATTTTCATGTGTTTCTTTCATATTCTCGTCTTCATTTTCGGCAGAAATAAGTCATATAGGCTCTAATTCAGGTAAAATAAGGAAAAATAACCAACCAATCAATGGCATGGTCACCTCAACTATGAAGGAGCACCGCCATGAGCCCACTCTCAGATATTCGCAATCGCATCAGGGCACTACACCTCGCTGATGAGCGCTCGGTTCTTGCTCAGCTCGCTGATGAGAGTAGTCTGAGTTTCGAAGAACGGCAGGAAATCTCAGAGCGGGCAGCGAGCCTAATCAGCAAGATCCGACAATTCGGAAGTCCAGGTCTCATGGAGGTGTTCCTTGCAGAATATGGACTTTCGACAGAAGAGGGCGTTGCCCTCATGTGTTTGGCAGAAGCGCTCTTGCGGGTGCCAGACGCAGAAACCATTGATGATTTGATTGAAGACAAAATTGCACCATCGGCATGGGGCGAACACTTGGGTCAGTCCAGCTCATCTCTGGTCAATGCTTCAACGTGGGCTCTCATGCTGACAGGCAAGGTGCTGAATGATCCCAAGTCAAAAGGCCTTGCGGACACTCTTCACGGCGCCGTGAGACGCCTTGGTGAACCTGTTATCCGAACTGCCGTCAAACGCGCCATGAAAGAAATGGGGCATCAGTTTGTACTGGGGCGCGACATTGACGAAGCCATTAAACGCGGAAAGCCATATGAGAAGAAAGGATTTACCTACTCATATGACATGCTTGGTGAAGCTGCGCTAACAGCCAAAGATGCTGATGGCTTCTTTGCCTCCTATAGCGACGCCATTAAGCGCTTGACTAAACGATGTAACAACCATGACACCAGAGAAAATCCGGGTATCTCGATAAAGCTTTCTGCCCTTCATCCTCGCTACGAAGTCAGCCACGAAACCCGTGTCATGGAAGAACTCGTACCCCGTGTGAAAGAGCTGGCATTGATGGCAAAAAACGCTCAGATGGGCCTGAACATCGATGCGGAAGAAGCAGATCGTCTTGACCTGTCATTGGATGTGATTGAGGCAGTCCTGCGCTCTCCAGAGTTTGCTGGTTGGAATGGTTTGGGCGTGGTTGTCCAAGCATATGGCAAAAGGGCCTCCGCAGTCATAGACTGGCTCTATGCACTGGCGACCGAGTTGGGCCGAACCATTATGGTGCGGCTTGTTAAGGGCGCATATTGGGATACAGAGATAAAGCAGGCGCAAGTTGACGGAACGTCAGATTTTCCGGTCTTCACAGAGAAGGCCGCGACAGATGTCTCTTACATTTGCTGTGCTAAAAAACTGCTCGACTACTCCGACCGGATTTACCCGCAATTCGCAACCCACAATGCCCATAGTGTATGCGCAATCCTGCACATGGCTGGGCAAAACCAATCCTATGAGTTCCAAAAACTCCATGGCATGGGTGAATCCTTGCACGACATTGTGCTGCAAGAACAAGACACCAAGTGTCGGATTTACGCTCCGGTTGGGGCGCATCGAGACCTCTTAGCCTATCTAGTAAGACGGCTTCTTGAGAACGGCGCAAACTCATCCTTCGTCAATCAAATCGTCGACGAGACCGTCCGACCAGAAGAAATTGCGTCTGACCCTTTTGCTATTCTGGATGTCAATGACGCAGAGCCGAACAAACTGGTCACCAAACCTTACGATATCTATCAACCACAGCGCCAAAATTCGCTCGGATGGGATTTGCGTAACTATGATGATTTGAGCCGTTTCCACCAGGCGCGTGATAAGTTTAAGGCTACAGAATGGGTGGTTAGGCCGATGATCAGCGGTGGGACCTGGCCTGATAAACCGAAAGCAGTCTATAGCCCCAATGATCCAAGTGACTGCGTCGGCTACGTCGCAAAGGCTTCGTTGGAACAAACCGAACAAGCTCTCCAAGCAGCACGAAACTGGTCCAACGTGACTGCACAAGAACGCTGTACGATCCTGAATGATGCCGCTGATCTTTACGAGGAAAGCGCGGGAGAGATCTTTGCAGCTCTCTGTCGCGAAGCCGGCAAAACCGCTCTCGACGCTGTTGCCGAAATTCGAGAAGCCGTCGATTTCTTGCGTTATTATGGGTCTGAAGCAACCCGGCTTGAGGATCGTCCCGAACGCGGTATTGTAACCTGCATCTCACCTTGGAACTTCCCTTTGGCCATATTCACTGGCCAGATCTCCGCAGCTTTGGCTGCCGGCAATGGGGTTTTGGCCAAACCAGCTGATCCCACACCTATCGTCGCGTCAATTGGCGTGCGGCTGATGCATGAGGCAGGGGTTCCAAAAAATGTACTTCAACTTGTTCCTGGTAAAGGTTCGGTGGTCGGCGCCAAACTGACAACGGACCCCCGTGTGAACGGCATTTGCTTTACGGGATCGACCGGTGTTGCACAGCTAATTTATCGCGATGCGTCTAAACAGCTTGAACCAGATTCCACATTCATTGCAGAGACCGGCGGTCTCAATGCCATGATCGTGGACTCAACAGCACTTCCCGAGCAAGCCATCAAAGACATCGTGGATTCTGCTTTTCGGTCCTGCGGACAACGCTGTTCCGCGTTGAGGATGCTCTATCTTCAAAAAGATATCGCCGAGGAATTCATGGAGATGCTCTATGGCGCAATGGATCAGCTTGAGGTCTCACATCCTTGGAACATGTCCTCAGATGTCGGTCCGATCATAACGCAATCTGCGCTTGATGAAATCGAAGCGCATGTTGATACAGCCCGGCAATCCGGCAGGCTTCTCAAAAAGTTGCAATCACCAAAAGATGGTTTGTTCATTGGGCCGGTAGCCATCAAAGTCGAAGGCATCAACGCCCTTGAGAAAGAAATCTTCGGACCCGTTCTACATGTTGCCACTTTTGAGGCGTCTGAGATCGATCAGATCGTCGATGACATTAACAACAGCGGCTATGGTCTGACCTTCGGACTTCACACACGAATTGATGACCGCGTCCAACACATCACATCGCGGCTCAATGTCGGCAACATCTATGTAAACCGTAACCAGATCGGGGCTGTGGTTGGATCTCAACCCTTTGGAGGTGAAGGTCTATCCGGTACAGGGCCAAAAGCAGGTGGGCCTCATTACGTCTCGCGTTTCAAAAAAGCCAAGTTACCTCAACATCAAGTCGAGGCATCGATCAAGATAGATTTGGCGACAGCGCAAACCGCACTAGCAGCTGCAGCTCTAGGCGCTAGGCCTGCTCTAGAGATCGTCGATATGCCCGGTCCGACGGGGGAGTCTAACCGATGGTCCGTTCATCCGCGCGGCACCATACTCTGCCTGGGTCCGACGAAGGAAGACGCGCTGGCACAGGCCGAGACCGCTCGGGAGATGGGATGTGCTGCAGTTTGTATTGCGCCATTCATCAGTCCACCGGATGGCATCCCAGGATATCTCCCGCGCAAACTGCTTACTGAACTGACGGGATTTGATGCGGTTGCTCTCTGGTCGGACATATCAGACCTGCGCGAAGCCCGGATCGCGCTGTCGGAGCGAAACGGCCCCTTACTGCCATTGATTGCGACAGAGGACATGCATGAGCTGTGTGTTCTCGAACGCCATCTCTGCATCGATACAACCGCTGCTGGTGGGAACGCATCTCTGCTTGCAGCTCAATAATAGCAACAACCCCTGACTGGATGTCCTCCCCATCTGCAGTCAGACTGCCCCGATAGGCATGTCGATTTTCTCCACGCCTATCGGGGCGCAATTTCAATAAGAGACTTCCATGAAATCCGATACTCTAGCCTCCAAGTCTCAAACCTTCCTTGAAAGTGTCGACACTTATATCAAAGATGCTATGACCCATATGAGCCTGCCAGATGGTCTCGAGGAACGCATCACACAATGTAATTCTACGTACACGGTCCGATTTGGTGTGCGCCTTCGGGGTAAGATGTACTCGTTTGTCGGCTGGCGGTCGGTTCATAGTGAGCACGCAGAACCCGTTAAAGGAGGCATTCGCTTTTCCCCTCAAGCGACAGCGGATGAAGTCGAAGCCCTTGCTGCCTTGATGAGCTTAAAATGCGCTCTTGTGGACGTCCCTTTTGGAGGGGCAAAAGGTGCGCTTTGTATCAACCCATCTGACTGGGATGAGCGTGAGCTCGAACGCATCACTCGTCGTTTCACCCAAGAACTCGCAAAACGAAGCCTCATTGGACCAGGTCAAAATGTACCCGCACCGGATATGGGCACTGGCGAAAAGGAAATGGCTTGGATTGCGGATGAGTTCCGGCGCGCAAGCCCTCTGGATATTGTCAACGCCAAAGCGTGCGTGACGGGCAAACCGCTCTCAAAGGGTGGCATTGAGGGCAGAACTGAAGCGACAGGTCGCGGCGTACAATTCGCGATCCAGAACTATCTCAGAGATACGCGCTTTGCGGGTGTAAAAGGTCAGCATGATCTCAAAAACATGCGCGTGATAATCCAAGGTTTTGGAAATGTGGGGTATCACGGGGCTAAGTTTCTGTCAGAAGAAGATGGTGCGCGTATCACCGCGATCATCGAGTATGACGGCTATATTGAGAACGAAACAGGCCTCGATATTGAAGCCGTTAAGCAACACCAAATTAAAACAGGCAGCATATTGGGCTTTCCAGACGCACTGTCTCACCAGAATAAGTACAACGGGCTTTTGCTGGATTGCGATATTTTGATACCGGCGGCGACAGAGAATGCGATTACAGCTGCAAACGCTGCGCAGATCCGGGCGCTACTGATCGTAGAAGCCGCTAACGGTCCAGTAGATTCAAATGCTCAGAAGATTCTGTTTGCGCGCGATGTTACGATTTTGCCAGATCTATTTGTGAATGCAGGCGGTGTCGTTGTGAGCTATTTCGAATGGGTCAAGAACCTCACGCATATCTCCTTTGGCCTGATGGAGCGTAAGCGTCGGCAGCGAAAGAACACCACAATAGCTAATGCTCTTGAGCGTATGAGTGGTCACCAATTGCCCGATGACGTCCGTGATGAACTGATATCCGGAAGCCACGAAATTGAGCTGGTTCGCTCAGGCCTCGAAGATGTCATGCAGTCAGCCTACCTCCGCATGGCCGACACTTTGCAAGACAATCCGCATCTCGGTGACTTCAGAACGGCAGCTTATGTCGCCTCAATTAAACAGATTGCGAACGCTTATGAGGCCATCGGGATCTAAAAGACAATGGTGACAACACAAGACCATGGTTTGGCAGGTTTTCTGGGACATCCCGGTGCCAGAGCCGTCATGCGGGAGCGGCATGCAAGGCCACCCTTACCGGTCGATTTTCCTTCTCACTGTCAGCATATCGTGTTTCGGCGCTGCGATACCTCACCAGAGTTTTGCAAAGAGGGCTGGCGCAAAATATTTGATCGGCATGGTTTTGATTCATTTGAAGAGCATGCTGAAAGCGTTTTTGCTGAAAGTGCGGAGCTCAGCATCAAATGGGAACATCACACCGAATTTGTTGCGCTGACCATTGTTCGTCGAACAACACAATCGGTATCCATTGAGGAGTATGACCCTCGCGATTTCACGACCGAACCAGTTTTCTTGAGCTTGCTATTAGGCATTGAGGACGCAGAAAAGGCTGGTTGTTCAAACCAGGAACTGTTCGAATGGCCAAAACAAGCCGTCGTTCGAAAATCAAAGGTCCTCACGGGTACGACAACCATCGTATCCGATTTCAAGTTCGACAGATTTGGCAATATTAGATTTCTGATCACAACAGAGCAAATGGACCGTCATCGCCTGGGACGACTGGTCCAACGCCTCATCGAGATCGAGACATATGGGGCATTCGTGCTTCTGTCTTGGGAAACAGTGGCCGAAGTCGCTACGCGGCTTGAAGCCGTTGACAGTGAGCTCAAATTGCTCGTCGGTGCAATATCGGAAAATGGCTCATTGTCTGACAAAGATATTCTGGGAAAGCTTGCTCATCTTGCCGCCCTCCACGAAGCAAATATTGCGGACTCGAATTTTCGGCTAAATGCATCACTTGCCTATTTCGACATTGTTCAGGAACGTTTGTCTGAACTCAACGAAGAAAGGATTGAGGGCAATCAACGATTTAGCAATTTCATCAAAAGGCGTTCTGTGCCTGCTGCCAGAACATATGAACATCTTCTCTCAAGACAGGAAAAGGTATCCCAACGTCTCAGTCGGGCAACGCAACTTCTGAGATCGCGCATTGACGTTGAGCTGGCGGAACAAAATCAGCTGCAACTCGCTTCGATGAATGCGCGCGCAGAAGCTCAATACAAGCTTCAAAAAACGGTGGAAGGCCTTTCGGCGATCGCGATTAGCTACTATGCCCTCGGCATTTTATCGTACATGGCATCGAGTTTCAGCGACGAATTTGATTCATGGCCACTAAAGGAGATGATAGGCTATCTCGCGCCCGCCCTTATCATCGGTGTTTGGTTTGCATTGCGCCGTTTGAAGTAACTAGTACGCAATTTCTGAAATATGCGGCTTCTCGTCGGGAACGCTATCATATCTACATGCACACTGCCCAAAAGTGGCACAACCTTGGTTACTTTTAGCAGTGATGGGTATCTTTTTGAACATCCGGTATCCAAAAAATCCTTACCCATTGGCGCCTTGGCGAAAGATTAAGCGCCGGAATGGGAGGAAAAATGGTGAATGCCGCAGCTCCACGCGGACTCTTCGATTAGCTGCAACCAGTGCTGACGAGCACGTCAGTGATGCGTGCCGCGAGATTCTCTAATGAACGCGCCGGTCCCTGACGTCAGAAATATCGAAAAGTCTTTCGACTTTTCTCGGCCCGGAAAGCCGACTGATAATCGCTTCATCGAAGCCTCCAACAGCAAGTTCGGGGCGGAATGTTTAAACGCCCATTCCTTCCTGACGCTTGCTGATGCCCGCGAAAAGGTGGAGGAATGGCGTAGACACTATAAGGAGGATCGTCCTCATTCAGCGATCGGATACAACGTCCCGATCGCACTGCATAATCCCGGTAGCGGCCCCAGCCCGTCACCGTGAAAGAAGCCGGAAAACTACAGCTTCCGGCGATCCAGACTTCGGTCCCAGGGCATCAACCGAAGGACTCCGCGCTAAGTAGGAAAATGATTGGGTCTGACCTGCTCCCCTGAAAACTCCGCGTTCTGAGGTTAGTCTGTTCCCAATTGAAGGAAGCAGGCGATGAAGCGATCCAGATTCTCCGAAGAACAGATCATTGGCATTTTGAAAGAACATCAGGCGGGCGTTTCGGCCGCCGAGCTATGCCGCAAATACGGTGTCAGCGATGCAACGTTTTACAAGTGGCGCTCGAAGTACGGCGGTATGGAGGTGTCTGATGCCAAACGGCTGAAGGCCCTTTAAGAAGAGAACGCAAAACTGAAGAAGCTGCTTGCGGAGTCGATGATGGATGTGTCGACGCTCCGCGAGATGCTCGGAAAAAACTTCTGACGCCCGGTTCAAGGAGGAGTGCCGTGAGCTGGGCAATCGAGACCAAGGGATATTCGCAACGTCGCGCCTGCGGGCTGGTCGGCATCGATCCGCGCGTGTACCGCTATCGGTCCACGAGATCCGATGATACTGACCTGCGCCAGAGGCTCAGAGAATTGGCATCAGAGCGCAGGCGATTTGGTTATCGCCGGCTACACATCCTGCTGAAGCGCGAAGGCATTGAGGCCAACTGGAAGAAGGTCTACCGGATCTACCGGGAAGAGCGTCTCACGGTGCGCAAGCGCAGCGGCCGGAAACGAGCTTTGGGCACACGAGCGCCGATGGCTGTGCCGCAGGCCGCCAATCAGCGCTGGTCCCTCGACTTCGTCTCCGATGCCCTGATGGATGGACGCAGGTTCCGCATCCTGTGTGTCATTGACGACTTCAGCCGGGAATGCCTGGCAGCTGTCGTCGACAATTCGATCTCCGGCGCCCGCGTGGCGCGTGAACTGGACGGGATCGCAGAGCGCCGTGGTCGCTATCCCTTGATGGTGGTCAGCGACAACGGCACAGAACTCACGTCAAACGCCATGCTCAAATGGCAGCAGGAACGCAGTGTCGAGTGGCACTACATCGCCCCGGGCAAACCTATGCAGAACGGCTTCGTTGAAAGCTTCAATGAAAGACTAAGAGACGAATGTCTTAACGAGCACCTGTTCCGCAGCTATCGTCATGCCCGAGACATCATTGAAGACTGGAGGATCGACTACAATCTGAACCGACCGCATACGAGCCTCGACGGGCTCACCCCATTCGAATTTGCAACCAAGTCCAACGAAGATCACACCGTGAACAGAGCTAACTTATGAATGCGGACAATCGGGGGAGCAGGTCAGCGCCTTAAGGGCTTCTGTTTTCCCAGATCGATCATTTCCTATGCGGTTTGGGCCTATCATCGGTTAGCGTTGAGTACGGCAGATGTTTAAGAACTTCTGGCGGAGCGGGATATTGGTGTCAGCCGTGAAACAATCCGCAAATGGTATCTAAATGAAGCCATGATCGTTTTTGGCTGAGTGAAATACTTGCTCTGGCGGGCAATGAACAGCGCCCTTTTAGTGGTCCGCTTTGATTGTTATGCACTAACAATCAAAGCGGACCACTCAAGTGGGGCTGATCAATTTAACTCATCCAAAAAGGCGCCGAACAAAACCACATACTGGCGGAACAGGTTTGACAGTATTTTTGAGTTTTCCATTGATTTATCGAGAACGATATTAAAGCATAAGGATTTTTCTGGGTATTTACTTTCGAATTTTTCTTTCAAAATCTCAGAACGTCTGCATTCCCAAAACACATTTTGCTCTTTAAACTCAGCGAGTGAATCAAGTCGCGCCAGTATACTTCTGAGCATATCGACTTGTTCTCGATCAAGGTGTGCAGCGTTTATCTTTCGCAGCAGATCGGTGGCTTTTTGTGCCCAATTTCTATATTCTTGGATTTTCAATTCCAGCTCAGCTCTTATTCGGGCAGCGAACTCCGATGGTTCAACATCGACGTCATATCTCGGGCGGATGACATCGATTCCAAGCACTTCACAAACAGTAAGCGACTCTTCGATCAACAAGTTAATGTCGTCGTTGGATCTCATTTTTTCCCTCTTTGCGGAATCGCTTCTCTTTGTTGAATGGTTCATTAGGTTGCATAAGGTCTCGAATGGCTTCCGAGAGAATTCGATTGAATTCTCACGTTTGGTTCCCGGCCTGAAAAATCGATCAAGTTGCGAGAAACATCGACCTGCAAGGTGTTGTCGGCGTATTCTCAGTTTCCGCCGTGCCCGCCGTCACACAAAAAGCTATCCAATATTCTTGTGCACGGATATTGAATCATTCTATGAAAGTTAGCTGCTGCATGGCTAAAAGAAGAGACATTCTCACGGGAACGTGCGAGATCCCTGAACTAAGTGCACTGTCTCCTGTGCATCATATCCAGCTAGTTCATGGAACAGGCGCGGCTTGCTTGCGATTCGAGACCGCGCCTGTGATCCACAATTCGACTAAGATTGATACTTCACTTTTTCGCTCTTCGACGAACAAGTCAGTTGATTACATGATACCCTTCGTTTTCCTTGTAACTTAATGTAATTCCAAGTTTATCTGACCATTTTTGTGTTGCTTTTTCGAAGAAGTCATTCTTGTAAAGTTTTTCGTAAGCAGATCGCCACTTTTGAATGTTCGCCTCAGATGTTCCGGGCGAGAGCATAATAAAGCTTGGCGATGAGCGAATTGTGAAAACAGGATCCAAGTCCTCAACACTATATCCTCCTTCCCCGGCAAGCGATGATGCGCTGAGATTTGATGAAATTACTAAATCAATTCTGTCGCCCATAAGTTTTTTGATATTCAGCGAGTTTTTTGTAACGGCGTCTACTTCAACACCGTTTTTGGCCAAGAGATTAACTCTCCAATCTCCATCGGTGCCGCCAACGACAAGGCCCTGGTTCTTAATGTCGTCAATTGACGCAATTTTTAGATTTCGCCCCTTTTTCGCATATAGAACATGATCACGATTGATGATGGGGCCAATAAATTCAAAACCCATCGAAACACGCTCATCAGTTCTACCTGCGGTGAAGATTGCAACATTTGGCTCAGTTTTTGCTATGTTGTAGGCGCGAGACCAAGCATATGCCTCAATCTCAGTGGAAGCGCCCATTGAGTTTAGCATCTCTTGGACCAAATCAACATTTGTGCCCACGAGTGCACCGTTTTCCGTATAGTTCGTGGGCGAGGCATTATTGCTCGTTACGACGCGAACTTCTTGAGCTTCTGCTGTCATACACAACGTTAAGGCAGCGATCATAGAAAGGACTGATAATTTCATCACATCTTCCTCTTAAGTTATTTGCAAACAGTTCAGGGTCTATTCAATAAGTAAAGAAATGGTAAACTTTTATACTAAGTTGATTGTTTTCAGTAAGCCGATTTATTATGCACAATTTTATTCGGCGTTGATAAATCTGTAGTTTGTCTGACTTAAAACCGAGTGGACTCACGCAGAGAGTTCCCTCCTAAATATCTGAGAGCTACGTAAGCTGCGAATTGTTGTCTGCTGGTCTTCGGGAAAAGTGAGCGTCCGGTGGTGCTCTCTTTTAGATTTTGTCTGTGCCGTGAAATTACGAAATTAGATGCGTTATTCACTCCGAAACAAAATGATAGACGGGCCAAACTGAGATGCTGACTGGCCGGGAGCGGTGAGGGACTTAGTAGTATGATCGGAAGCTGGCCTTTCGTGAGGAGGTCAGGACCAGTGGACTGACTGTTGCAGACGTGGCTCGGCGGCATGAAGTTTTTCGGCAGCAGTTTTGTGCATGGCGCTGGAAGTTTGCGGAAGATGAGACCCAGCTCTTGTAGGAATAGTGTTTTCTGCCCGTGGAGGTTTAGACTTGCGAAGCAGAGGCACCCGACTGCGCTGCAAACCGGTCGCCTTGGTCTCCGACAACGTCCCATTTCGGGAAAAATTGGCTGCTTAGCCCCGTAGGTCATGGGGCATCCGGAACCCCAGATCCCCCGATAGGGTTGCTCAGCAGGCTGTTGAAGATGTCCATCGGTGAACGACGAAGTTGGCTTCGTCACCACCCTGGAAGCAGAATGCGCCGTTGAGGGATCCATCGGTCTGGAGTTCGGCCCAGCCATCACCTTGCGCCTCGTCCGTTTCGTCGTTGCCCGTCCAGAACAATTGCACGGCATTACTCTTGCCTGCGCCGAAGATTTGACCGGTGACGTACACGAAGGCAAATGCCTCTTCGATCCGTTTACGAATGCACTGGCTGACGGCATAGCCGGCGTGCCTGGTTGTGCGCCTGTCAATCGCATACCGGCGGCCACGATCGTTTTGCGCCACATGCGGTTTGACATTCAAACTGCACAGTTCATGGACAAAGACACGGCTGTCGTAAGCCTTGTCGGCGCCGAGCGTGACGGCCTTTGGCCGCTCCGCACGCGTCTCGATCAAATGTAACGCGGCGTTCCGCTCTCCATGACCGTCAGCGACAGTTAGGCAGGCATCGACCAGAAGGCATTAAGTTTCTCCATCAGCCCATGGACTATGAAGCAAAGGATAGCTTACTTACTCCGACCCTTCTTGTGCAATCCGGCACCCGGATCGCTCGTCGAGCCATGGGTTGCGTTGGTTCGCCTCTGGCCGAGGAAATCCGCCTCGCCATTGCGCCCGCCACCGGACGTGCCGCCATCGCCAATGTCGTTGTTTGCGTCGTCCTTTGACCTGACGCTTTTCATTGAGACCCACGCCTCGATCAATGTGTCATCCACCGAGAAAGGGTCCGTCGACAGAAACCTCTTGATCTTGAGTCACGCCAGGACCGTGCCCAGGAACTTTGCCGCGATATCACCATCAAGCAGAGGGTCGCAGTTCTTCGAAAAAGGTCGAATGATTCCATGCGGGGTCGTCAACGCAAATACCTACGAACCCACGGAACAGAGGGTCGTATTGCAGCCGCTCTGTCAGAACCCGTTTCGACCGGATCGAGTAAAACGCCTGCACCAGCGTTGCCCGCAGCAGCTTTTCCGGTGCAATCGAAGGACGGCCCATCGAAGAATGTAGCACTGCAAAATCGGCGCTCAGAGTGTCCAGAGCCGTGTTCACGATTTCCCGGATCTTGCGCAACGGATGGTCCTTGCGCACCTGTGCCTCGAGGTCGACGTAACTAAAAACTTCACCCGTTCCATCGTCACAACCACGCATCTCAAATCCTTCAAATCCCGCAGGACCAAAGGAATCGTCATTGAAGCCAAAGCGCTAGTGACTATCTCAACATACTGTTTGGCCGATCATGGCAAGCTGATCCGGCTTGAGCGAGGTTTCAAAACGTTGAAGTCTACCTACGCGACAATCAAGAACTTTGAGGTCATGCATGGGCTGCGCAAGGGTTAAGCAGGCATCTTCAACTTCTCAAGCGACGTTTTCGGTGAGGCTACGCATCTTAGAATGAGCTTTCGGCATCGGCCCTGGCGCATTGGCAAAGACAATGATCATACTCGAAAACCATCTCAAAGGTGCCAACGCTTGAACCGGCGTGCGGGTACGGGCCAGATTCCAAATTTGCAACAGGGCCACAAATCCTGCTCTGCCTTAAATAGAAATTCAGGTCGTTAACATAAGCATTGCCAATAAAAATATCACATTTTATTATGATGTGCAGAGTTAAAAGTTATAAGTATTAATTTTTTATTTGCTTTTGCATGCTGATTATTAGCGCACTTGTTTGCGGAAAGTGTGAGATGTGATGAAAATTTGGCAATCTGTAAAATTCACTACTACTGTACCAATCGTGGCCGTAGTGGCAGTGGCCTTCGCGGTATTCGCTTATACTGCTTCGACTAAGCGCGTATCAACGGTGCAGGACGCGTTCGAGCAGCAGATAAGTATGAGCGCGAACCTGACCAATCAGGCACTAGGAAACGCAATTTGGGATTTTGACAAGGATCTGGCCTACAATTTGTTGGCCCCGTTGCTCGACAGCAATGACTTCAGCTGGGCGGTTGTACAGGAGACCAATGGCAACATATTTGCGTCGATGATCCGCGATGATAGCGCAGAACCGGATACGCTGATCAACCTCATCCCAGAATCGATGCGCGGCAAGACAGGTGGTGTAAAGACCGTGTTCGTCACCAACGAAAACTACCGGATCGGTATCAAGCCGATTACCCGCAATGAAAGGGAAGGGGTTGAGACGATCGGCTATATTTATGTGGGGTTCGATCTTGCCGGGATTAAAGCTGCGCGTCAGGAAGCCCTGGTGACCGCCCTAGTCATCACTTTGATGGCGATTGTGGTCGTTTCACTCGTACTAGTCGCGCTGATGCGCCGGATCACCGGCCAAATCAGCAAACTATCTGAGACTATGACCACGCTGTCGACGGGTCATTACGAAATCTACATACCCTATGTTGAGCGTGTGGACGAGATGGGCCAGATGGCGCGCACAGTCGAAGTTTTTCGGGACAGAGGGCTTCGCCAGCGAGAACTTGAAGAAGAGCAGACGCAGAACATAGAAAAAGAGCGTTGTCGGCAGGCGTCGCTGGAACAGCTGATCTCTGGTTTCCGACACGATAGTCAGCATTTACTCCAGCCTGTTGCACAATCCACAGAGAAAATGGCCGACATATCTAGCATCCTAACGGATCTTTCGACAAGCAACACAGAACGCACCGCATCCGTGGCTGCAGCTACTGAACAAGCCTACGCTAACGTACAGACCGTTGCCTCGGCATCCGAAGAGCTTTCGGCCTCCATCGGCGAAATCTCCCGTCAGATCGCAGAAACAAGCGAAGTGGTTTCGACCGCTAACTCGAAGGCCACATCTGCCAACGAGCAAGTTGCAAGCCTTGCCTCTTCGGCGCACAAGATAGGTGCGGTTTTGCAATTGATCCAGGACATCGCCGAGCAGACAAACTTGCTCGCACTTAACGCCACCATCGAGGCGGCCCGTGCTGGCGAGGCTGGGAAGGGCTTCGCGGTTGTCGCCGCAGAAGTGAAAGACTTGGCCACGCAGACTTCCAAGGCGACTGAGGAAATTTCGGCCCAGATAAACGCAATTCAGGGGGCCTCGTCAGACTCTGTTGCTGCAATCGAGGAGATTGCCGACATAATGGTGAAAGTTAACGAGTTCACCACGTCGATAACGACCGCGCTTGAGCATCAGGGCTTAGCGACTGCTGAAATCAGTAGCTCGATCCAGGAAGTTGCCGCTGGTACCCGTGAAATCAGCGAAAACATGACTGGCGTGAAAGCTGCTGTAGATGACACCACACAGTCGGCAGGAGACGTCTCTCGGACCTCTTCGGAAGTGGCAGACAACACTCGCCAGCTCGCAGACCGCATCGACGGTTTTCTGGATCAAGTTGCCGCGGTTTAAAGGTCAGGTTCCAGCAAGCAAATCAAACTGGGTTCTCCGTCGTCAGGTATTTTGAGTCAGAGTGCTGCCTGACTTAAGGAGGGTCTAGCGTATCTGGATTTCAATTAAGCAACGGATTTGTCGTGCTACACGCGTCGTTGTTTATGGTCTCCTTTTGAACTATTCCCGTTCGAGCAGGATGGTCTGGCCGCGCCCGGTACAGACGTCGGCCGGGGAAAGATTGCTCAGGCTCTTGTGCCTTCCGGCGTTGTGAACGACGCCTGCCGGCCGGCGGATAACGTCGATGGTTGTAGCATCCGATAAAGGCGTTGATCTGAGCTGCCAGATTTCCTGGCAGAAAGTAGTTTTTCAGGAGGACCCGGTTCTTCAGGGTCTGATGCCAGCGCTCGATCTTGCCCTGGGTCTGTGGATGATAGGGGGCTCCCCGTGTGTGCGTCATGCCCTTTACGTTAAGGAATTCAGCCAGAGCTCCGGAGATATTAAACGGCCCATTATCTGAGAAAAGTTTCGGACGATGAACGATGTTGACACCATCAAGTCCGGAGACCTCCAGTGCCAGATCGAGTGCGTCCTGCCCATCGCATGCGGCCCTGCCGGAACAGAGCTTCCAGGCGATGATGTATCGGGAGAAGTCGTCCAGCACGGTAGACAGATAGAACCATCCCCAGCGGATCACCTTCAGATACGTAAAATCGGTCTGCGAGAGCTTGTTGGGTGCCGTGGTTTTCTCCCGGACCTCATCGGCGGTATTAAGCACGATGAAGGCTGGGCTGGCGATGAGGTCGCAGGCCCTCAGAAGCTTGTAATCACTGGCCTCCGAAATAAAGTAACGGCATTCGCCAATGAACTTGATGGCTAGTTCTCTGGGAGACAATTCAGGCTCGCCGCGCGCTATTATACGCAGCTGCTCGCGTACGCCATTCGGGATGCGATTCCAGACGCGACCCGAGCCACCGCGCCGGTCTGCCAGCGCGGCCTCGCCAAAGCGGCGATAAAGGTCATTCCAGCGATAGAAAGTCGGCCGGGACACGTCGAACTGTTTCAATGTCTCTTCACCGGCTGATGCGAAGTCCCTATCAGGCGGATGATTGCGAGTTTCTCGGAAGCCGAATATCTCGTTCGATATCCTCCCCATCCGCGATCACGCTTTTCTGAGAACTAGGTGTTCCAGCGTCAGATCGGCCACGACTTTTTACAGGTCAAACATCTTGCGCTTGAGATCCGTCACTTCACCTGACGTCGCCTGAAAGCCGTTTCTTGCCAGCCTCTAGGAACTCTTTCTACCGCGGGTAATAAAGGCCCTGAGCAATCCCCTCGTAGCGGCACAACTCGGCCACCGAATATTCCCCGCGCTAACCATCCAGCACAATGCGGAGCTTCTCCTCGGCAGAGAATTTACACTGCTTCTTCCGGCAATCGTCTTTTACCTGTTTTTCGGCCGTCTCTTTCGGCCCGGATTTCCGTCTCATCTTCGCTCCCTTGGCGGGCTACGATGTGCCAGAAATCCTCGTTAAGCAATTTCGCCGAAAGGTCTCATGGTTGTTGACGGGGAACAACCAAATTACGACGAGAACCGTGAAGGAAACGACATTTCGTCCTTATTAAGTAAATGTAACTCGGAGAATAAAACCAATATGGCGCAAAATTCTAGGAAAAACACTTTAGGTATTTCATTTGATAGGAAATTTGTCGAATATTCTCTCCTCCATGGACAATAGTTCCTCAATCTCGGAAACTAAAAGCCGCTCAAAGTGCTTTGCTAGCATCGATTGAGGTCTATTTGACGGAAAAAGCAAAGACATGTTGAGTAAAAGTTTCGGCAAGAAAGGTTTGAACACTAATTTAGTGTGACTTGAAAACGCATCGTTAAATGTAATTGCGCTGAAGCTATCACAAATAGTATAACATTTCCCTTGTAATGTTAACTGTAAAGCCGGAAGCATCGTTCCAAATTCAAATCTCTGATAGGTTTCCGCGCCAGATTCGCTAAAAATTTTCATAATGGCTTGTGTTTGAGGATGGTTTTTACTCAGTAAGGCCATAGGTTGGCCATCTAGATCGCTAGGTGTGATTAGGTTTTTATCCGCTAGCGGCGCAGATGGAGCCATGGCGCAAACGCAAGAAAATGAGTAATCGATAGACCTTATGCTTTGGCGGGGGTCAGGAGTTTCGGCAATTCCAATATCGTATTGTTGAGAAGCTATCCAATCTGTTATGATAGATGAGGACCTCATCATCACTGATAGCTCCATTTCTTCTTTATCACTAATGAATTGATTTATAATTTTGGGAACAAATCCTATTGACGATGCAGGGTTGCAGGCTATTTTTAAAGTACCCTTTTTTAAGTTTCCTATTTCTTGTAGCGTTCTGGTGGTCTGCTCGAGCTTCGAAAGTAGTTGTTCAGCTTCCTCCAGGAAGTAAAACGCCTCAGGTTTAGCAATTAGCCTCCGGCGCTGACGTTCAAACAGATCGAAACCAATCTCTTTCTCTAAGCTGGCAATCATTGCGCTCACAGCGGGCTGAGATCGACCCAGCTTTCGACCTGCATCAGAGATAGAGCCCGAACGGATCACTTCTACGAATGTCTGCAGTTGCCGGAAGTTTACATTTGAAGCCACTGATAAACCCATCCTATGAAATCCGCATTATTTCCAATTTGTATTTATATATGAAATCGACAAACATAAATATAAGCAGTCATCGTTGACTGTGGAAAAGGTCAAATTGACTCGATATCTACTTATAAGTTTATATTCGTCGAATATCTACTTTTAGTAGACTAATGCTTGGTTAGTATTCGCAATCGAAAAGCTAAGCGCGCGGATCCGCTTTTCAGGAATGCGCAATCGGAAAGCCTTGCTGGTTGAATTCGTCAAGGCAATTGGAGCTTTAGATGAACACAAAGTTCGCTGTAACCCAATGTAATACCAATGGGAAAAATGGAACCCCGAAAAGAAGCTTTCTTGCCGCGGCACTGGCGTCTTTTACCGACGGCCGAAAGATAAGCTTTGCAAAAACAGCGAAAAAAGGCAGCGCCGTCGCGGCTTTTGGTGTTCTTTTGGGATGGGGGGTGGTAACGAGTTATGCCGCTGACGCAGCCATTTCCGAAAAAGAAACTTTGCATATATCCTGCAGCTCAACTCCGGAGTTGGTCATTGACGACGAAGCGGGGTCAAATTCCATGCTTAGCCTTAAATACTTCCGTGAATACTTCAAAAACGACAACTTGGAATTAGAAATTTTTGCCCTTCCTAGAAAGCGGGCATTGATTAAGTTAAAAAATAGAGAAATTGATGGCTTGTGCGGTTGCCTTTCTGATGAAGTGTTGCCTGAGGACACCGTAATGTCGGAAGTTCTCGGATATTCTTCTGTTGGTATTGTTTTTGATAGCCAAAATAGCTACGCGTGGAAGCTACAGGATTTTGGAATTCCAGAACTAAAGGTTGGAATGGTCGGCGATGATCATTTGGATGGTTTCGTTGCAAGCAACTTCCAAATATCTCCTGAAAGGATTGGCACGCAACTACAGGCCGCGACCATGCTTCATCTGAAACGGCTCGATATCGTATTGGTGAGGAAGACCAACTATATCGAACAAGTTACAGATGCAAAACTAGGTAGTTCTCTCAGGTATCGTGAGTTAGGACGCGTGACATTCCATATGTGCTTGAGCAGCAAAGCAGCGAAGAGCGCCATAAATTAGTCTTGGCAATGCGCTCCGCCGAGGAAGTTTATGATCCATCGCGCAATCTCTCTTCCCATGCATCTGAATGTATCCAAAGTTCGATTGGCTCTTTTAATAGATAGACTGCGCCGCCGCATGAATGTGAACAAAGCAACAGACTCGTTAGTGGTGAAGCTTGCTCGGACCGTAAGGGGCATCCTGCGAAAACCGTGGGTCGCGTATTCGAGGCAAACCTCGCCTCCGGCAGTTTGGCCTTCAATTACGGGGAGCAAGTCACTTCATGCATTTTCGGCTCGCGCTCGCTGTCCAAGTTCCTCAGCAAGGAAGTGAACGAAGTGAACGGTGAGGTTTTCTCTCCGCGACTGATCTGGCCAGACCGCGTAAATGCCCAATGGGGCAAGGTTCCAATCTTCCAGGAGTTTCGTAAACACACTCTCGTTCAACCCCTGATCCACGAGATATCCGGGCAGAACCGTGACGCCGAAATTGAGACGTGCGTAATGAAGCAATGCGTCAATGCTGTCGACCTGAAGCCGAGAGCGCCCCGTAACTTTCACCCAGCGCCCCGAACCAGAGCTGAACTCCATTGCGGTTGAGCGCTGTGCGTATCTGATCCAGTCCCAGCTCTCGAGGTCTCTGGGATGCTGCGGATCAGGTCGAGCTTTTGCGTATTCAACACCCGATACAAGCACGCGTTCGATCTCACCAAGTTTGCGCGACATCATCGAACTATCATCGAGCCAGCCGACACGAATGTTCAAATCAAAGCCGTCCTTGAGCAAATCAACGGGAAGGTCGGTGAATGATACGGACAAGTCCACATGCGGATGGCGCTCGGTGAAGTTTCCCATTGCCGTTGCAAGGCCGGACGATGACATGAAGGCGGGAACCGAAACCCGGAGGGACCCTGCGGGTTCCAACGACAAGGCATTCAACTCATCAAGGCCGTTCTCTGCGCAGCGCACCATCTCGACTGCGTGCGCGTAGAATTTGCGCCCTTCGTTTGTCAGCGCGATTTTGCGTGTCGTACGATTAAGCAATGTCGCGCCCACAAAGTCTTCAAGATCGGTCACGATCTCGCTGACCCGCGACGGCGCCAACCTGATATCTTTCGCTGCCGCCCGAAAGGAGCCGTGGTCCACGACACGCGCGAAGATGGCCATGTGCCTCAAATGATCGATCATTGTTCTGCTAAGCCGAATTGTGTCATCTATAATCAGCAGATACACAAAACAATCTTTCGTCAATATCTCTCTCCTACGAGCCAGAAACAGACGCGAAATTGGAGATTGATATGAAACTGAAGCCAATCGCACTTGTTGCGAGCATGTCTTTTGCAGGCGCTGCTATGGCCGATGACACAGCCACGGTTCAGAATTTCTACGATCTGCTCAGCAATCCTACGTCTCAAGATCACGTCGCCGCGTTCGAAGCCTCTATCACCGATGATTGGGAGAGCGTTGGCGACTACTCCGGTGACAACAAAACCCGCGAATTGTTCCTCGGACAGATCGGCGGGTTTGGTCGACTTATCCCTGATTTGAACTGGGCCGTCGAGGCTATGCATCAGGACGGTAATTTCGTCACTGTTCGTAGCCGCGCAAGTGGAACTCCGATTGGCCCCATGTTCGGTGTCAATGGCGAAGGTCGCAGCTTCGAGATCATGACCATCGACATTCACGAGCTGAAGGATGGCAAGATTGCGCGGTCTTACCACGTTGAAGACTGGGCGGGCGCCTTGGGCCAACTCTCCGGTCGCTGATCCGAACGCTGGCTTCGCAAAGAAGCAGAAACATCTCAAATCAATAGGAAAAACAAGAATGGAACGCAGAACAGTACTGAAAGCAACAGGCCTGTCGGCTTTGGCTTTGGTCCTCGGCAGCCAGGCACGCGCCGACGATAACACGGATGCCAGCTTTGACACCGTCATGCGCTTTATGGGCGCCATGGGCAGCGGTGATATGGAGACGGTTGCTGCGCTCATGGCCGATGATATGGTCTGGCATAACGAGGGCGACACAACCCTGCCTTGGGTGGGTGGTTCCGAAGGCAAAGAAGCGATCTTCGCGTTTCTTGGTGTCTTTTCGTCGAACTTCGAGACCACCATGTGGGAGAACACTGACGCGTTCGCCTCGGGCGAGACCGTTGCCGTCTTCGGCAAAATGAACGGAAAAACGACGAAATCCGGTAAGGAGATCGGGGAGTTCAGTTTTGCGCTTCGTGCCAAGGTCCGCGACGGCCAAGTCGTCTTGTGGCATTGGTTCGAAGACAGCTTTGCCGTTAGCCAAGCCTATCACGGGTAGTCACTGACGACGGAGACGTGCCATGTCGATCCGAACAACCTTTTTCAGCGTTGTACTGGTGTTTGCCGCAGTGTCTTCGGCTCTCGCCGCAAATGAACTGCCGACACGGAAAACACCCATTCCACAAATCACGAACGGCGTGCCACACATGCAGATCGGGGTTGAGCCGGTTCCGGAAATCTCGAAAGCTCTGATCGACAAGGTCGCAACTATCCCAGGTGTCGATATCCGCAAAACTGTGATCTCGCTGCCTGGTGCCTTAGGGTTCTGGATCAAAGAGGATGTCTCCCTGGCACGTCCCGAATTCATCGCGGGCGGACGCGAGTTCGCCCACATTCACCCCGACGGCAGTCTGCATGCGTCCTTATCGCCAGCTCTTGCAAAGCAAGCCGTCGAGGCGGGCTGGGCTGTCAGTCATCCTTGGGCGAACAAAAGACCGGGGTGGGAAGGGTTTGTCATGATCTTCACGCCAACCAACTTGGAAGAACTGGAGGTTGTTTTGGGCCTCGTTCACGCCTCTTACGATTTTGTGACAGGACGGGAAAGCGGCCTTTGATTGACCTTTCCAGAAGGACGGCTTTGTCGGTGGCTCGGTCATTCGCAACTAAGGAAATTCGTTCCTTGTGCAACTCGTGATTCAAATGGACAGGCGGAATCGCACATGTCCGATCACTACTGGCCAACTAACAGTCGAGTTAAGCGTATCCGACCCTACTTCTCATAAGCTCACGTCAGGCCCCGTGTTGATGATCGCCGTCTCACTAGCGGGATTATCCATGTTCTCCGAAACGGCCTGCGATGACGGGACGCGCCTGAGGTCTATGGATTGCACAAGACCCTCTACAATCGCTTCATTCGTTGCTTGAGCGAAGATTAGTTTTCGGATCATGTGTGAGCAAAAATTAATCTATCCAGCAATGCCGGATGCCATAGTGCTGATCGGTGACAAGGGCTATGACAGCGGTGAGTTCCGCAATGTACTGAAAGCCTACAATAACAAAGCCTTTATCCCGCCCCGATCAAACCGGAACGCACCGAGCAGCGAGTTGAAGACGCTGTACAAGAAGCATCACAAAATCGAAAACATGTTCGCCAAGTTGAAGGACTGGAGGCGTGTCGCAATCAGATACGACCGTTTCGCATATACGTTTATGTCGGCGATCTTCATCGCAGCAACCATCATCTTCTGGATCAATCAATGAGCCCTGACCCTAAATAACAGCATTTAAGCTGCCAATTTTCTATATTTTCCAAGAAAATTTTGTGCAAAGTTCCCATATCTATTGATTGTTTGCTCTCTTACGATTTGTCGAGTTTCACATTCGAGCTTCGCGAGATACAAATGAATAATCCCAAGAAACTAAATATCGTGCCCTTTGTGAGCGTCGACTCAATGATGAAGATCATCGCTGAACTCGGTGTCGCCGAGACGATCGAGGGCATTTCAAAATACATCGAGGAAGATTTTAAGCGTTGGCCCCATTTCGATAAAACGCCTCGGGTTGCGTCACATTCTAAAGTCGGTGTCATTGAGCTTATGCCGACCAGTGATGGACAGCTCTATGGCTTTAAATATGTAAATGGTCACCCAAAAAACACGAAGGAAGGTCTTCAAACTGTAACCGCTTTTGGAGTCTTGTCATCTGTTGACAGCGGTTATCCAGTGCTGCTGTCTGAAATGACAATTCTTACTGCGCTCCGAACAGCGGCTACTTCCGCGATCGCTGCAAAATATCTTGCTCCCAAAGATGCAAGAGTAATGGCGATGATAGGAAATGGCGCACAATGCGAGTTTCAGGCGTTGGCGTTCAAACAAATCCTTGGGATCGATGCTATTCGTCTCTTTGATGTTGACCCAAGAGCAACAAAGAAAGCGGCCGCTAATTTGGAACGCAGCGAGCTGAAGATTACTGTTTGTAAGACTGCAGAAGATGCGGTTAACGGCGCAGACATCATCACGACCTGCACCGCCGACAAGCAGTACGCGACTATTTTGACAGACAATATGGTGGGTTCTGGTCAGCACATAAATGCGATTGGGGGCGATTGCCCGGGCAAGACCGAACTCCACCGGGACATCCTTGAGAGGTCTGACATTTTTGTTGAGTATACGCCCCAAACGCGGATTGAGGGAGAGATCCAGCAGCTAGATGCGGAGCATCCGGTAACAGAATTGTGGAAAGTGATTCAAGGCGAAGCCTCAGGACGGACTTCAATCCGTCAAACAACGCTGTTTGATGGTGTAGGGTTCGCGACGGAGGATTTCTCGGCACTACGGTACTTAAAAGATCAGCTTGTGACGTCCGGGTACTTTGACGAACTGGATATGATCGCTGATCCGGACGATCCGCGAGACCTTTATGGTATGGTTATGCGCTCCATGAACCCGGAGTTGGCGCATGTCTAAGTCGGCTCGAAGCGTGCAAGCGCCAAGTTCGGTCGTTCTGATCCGGCCACACCACTTCTATCCGAACGCAGAAACTACGCGCGATAACGCGTTTCAATCAGAGCCTTCGCAAAATGATCTTGAGACCGCTAGGCGCGCTTACGTGGAAGTTACGGAGGTCGCGAACAAACTAGAAGAATGTGGCGTTAAGGTTCATCTTTTTGAAGACGTAAGTAGCGAGACACCGGATTCCGTATTCCCGAACAACTGGTTCTCTACACATCCGGGCGGGCATATTGCAATTTATCCTATGTTTGCAACCAATCGGCGACGTGAACGGCGACAAGATGTTATTGAACTCCTTAAGTTCGAATACAGAGTTCAGGATGTCATCGATTATTCTGGTCTGGAAGCCGATGGTCTCTTTCTTGAAGGAACGGGCGCTATGGTTCTTGATCATATTGATCGGGTTGCTTATGCCGTGAGATCTGATCGAACCGACCCCATTGCCTTGGAACGCTTTTGCGCACATTTCGGTTACGAGCCAATGGTATTTGAGGCCCACGACAGGCAAGATCGTCCCATTTACCACACCAATGTTCTCATGTGCGTCGCTTCGGAATTCGTCCTCATCGGATCGGGCATGATTCCTGATGAAGTCAGGCGTGCTGAGATAATTGATCGACTGGAAAGCTCTGGAAAGCGAGCCATTGAACTATCGGATGATCAAATCTGCAATTTCGCGGGCAACGCCATTGAACTACAGGGGCAGAGTGCTCGCTACCTCGCCTTGTCTTGTCGAGCCCTAAAAGCATTGACCCGAGAACAAATAACGCTGATTGAAGAATCGGCGATATTGCTCCCTCTCGATGTTTCAACAATCGAGCATGCCGGCGGCTCTGTGCGATGCATGCTTGCTGGAGTTCACCTTTCAATACGGTAAGTTACCCCAAAAAGACCTACTCTATTCGCCTATACCGAGCTGAGCAAAATGCTAGTTTCGCTATTGAGGACACCATCAATTGTACGAACGTCTCTCAAAATTCGGTCGAATTCGGATAGTGATGGTGCGACAAGGTGAGCAACAAGATCCCAATTGCCGTTTGTCGTGTGGAGCTGCTGCAGTTCCGGAATGCCACGCAGCCTTTTGATCACAACGGATGTCGATTTGCCTGATACCTGAATTGACATCATCGCATGAATAGAATCGTTATCATAGTCTTCTCTCACTCGCACAGTAAATCCGAGTAGCGTTCCAGATTCTAGGAGCCGGTCCAGCCGATTTTGCACTGTGCCTCGTGAAACACCGAGGATATCTGCGAGTTTAGAAAGCGAGGCTCGGCCATCCTCACGTAAAACGGACACAAGTTCCCTGTCCAATGTGTCGCAGATATATTTGTTTGTTGAAACAGTCATAGTGCGCCCCACTTCCAACAGCTTCGTTCTCCATCTCCGTTTATCGTTTCGTCGTCGGCACAAAAAGCCCTACCGAGAAAGACATCTGCCAAGTAATCAGAATCGCCCAATCTTCGATCTGGTTCTTCTCGCGCTTTTTTGTATTGTGCACTCATGACGGGCTCTCATTGCAGATTTTCTCAATACGTGTTCGTAAAGTCGCCTCGAAGGCTTTCGTCAAAATTGAAGTTGGGCGATGTGCGGGTAGCAAAATGGATATGCTGCTCTTGATCGATGGTTTCAAAGGTTTGAACACAACTCCAGGAGCTGGTGTTGAGGTCGCCGTTACCCCATCAACGATCGCGGCGCACAATCCCGAACTGACCATCTGGATGGCAGGCAAAAAAGTTCTCAAGGAGAAACGCCGATTAAAAGGTACACCACACTTTTTAAAAAGATCCTGAACCTTCATAGTCAAAACGTGGTCATCGTATAGACCTGCCATTTGATGAGACCGCAATTCCCTTACATGGATGGAGGTGTTTTTTGCCAACCCATCCATTTCGGGTAAGGCCACGAAGCACCTAAACTCAAATGTTTCGATTTTAATTGATCCACGGGGCGGCGGCGTTTCAGCCAACCCTATGTCGTACTCTTGTGAAGCGATTAGATCCTCGACAGTCTCTGACGCCCGCATCATAAAGTCCGCCGTTACATGTGGGCGGCCCATCAAAAACTCCGAGAGAACAGATGGCAAAAAGTATGAAGAACCGGCCGGGTAGCACGCAATACGTAAATTTCCCCGGTCTTGTGCGCTAAATTCCGACATTGTCCGAGCAGTTCTTTCCAAACGCTCGAGTACATCATTCGCTTCCTCCAAAAAATAATGTGCCTCGGGTGTTGGAACGAGACGGCCACGTTCTCTAACGAACAAAGGAAGGTTCAATTGTTCCTCTAGATTCAAAATCATTGAACTGACCGCAGGTTGCGTGCGTCCCAATGCTCTGCTGGCTTCTGTTATGGAATTGGTCCTCATAACTTCCCTGAATGTCATCAATTGGCGCATCGACAAGTTAGCCAGTAAAGCCATAAAGCCTCTCTATTGAATAAACGGTATTTTGAATTTGAATTTATAACAACATCTCTACATGATTTGATCAATAAACCATTTGGAGAAAATTTATGAACACTGCTAGGAAGGGCGGTTTCCCTATCCGCCCTCAACTGATGTGTCGCCGGCACCGGCTTTCATTGTCGGGGTTTCCCGGAGTGGAAACCTTGATGTGCAAACCGAACAATAAAGTCGGTGCGAGGCATCGCTTTATTCGGCAGGGAATGGTTGGCACTGATGCAGGCTGATTATGTGATCGTTGGAGGAGGCGTAGTTGGGTTGTCGGTCGCCTGGGGCCTGCTCAAGCGCAACCTTAAAGTCATCGTTTTTGACGGTGAAGACGGGAGTTTTAGGGCAAGCCGAGGAAATTTTGGACTAGTTTGGGTACAGCACAAAGGGCTGAAACAACCTGCCTACGCTAGGTGGTCGCAAGCATCCGCCGCGGCTTGGTCCAACTTTGCTGAGCAACTTACCGATGCAACTGGACTGGATTTGCAGCTTGAACAAAACGGTGGCTATGATCTGCATTTTTCAGAAGAAACGCTCGCTCAAACGGTGGCTAAGTACGAGACTTTGAAAGAAAGCCTAGGGGGTAATTATCCGTTCGAAGTTCTCGGCCACAATGCACTTCGCAAGGAAGAACCTGCAATCGGAGCAAGCATCGTCGGTGCCATTTTGCATTATCAAGATGGCCACACAAATCCGCTGAAGCTATTGCGCGCGCTTGCTGCTGACGTACGGCAACTCGGTGGCAAAATTCTAAACGGAAAACGTGTTTGCCAAATTTCCAAGACAGACCTTTTCGAGGTGCAGTGTTCGGATGGGACAGAGGCTAGATCTCAAAAAATTCTCCTAAGCGCAGGTTTGGGAGCGGCAGAATTGGGTCCGAAACTTGGCTTCAAAGCGCCAATCCGGCCACAGCGTGGACAGGTCTTAATCACCGAAAAACTCCCTAAGCTCATCTATCGACCATCCTTGATTGCAAGGCAAGTTGACGAAGGAGGGGTTCAGATTGGCGCTACAAACGAAGAGGCTGGTTTCGATGATGGGGTTACGGTGCCGGGCGTCTGTGAACTCGCATCAAAGGCAATCGCTGCATTTCCTGCATTGGAGAAAGCAAAGTTGGTTCGCTCCTGGGGCGCACTGCGGGTCATGTCTCCTGACGGGTTGCCAATATACCAAGAAAGTACAGATTATCCTGGAGCCTATTTGATTACCTGCCACAGCGGCATCACGCTTGCTGCCGCGCACGCTCTTCATTTACCTGATTGGCTCGAAAACACCCCAGCTTCGCCTGACTTGAAAAAATTCGACGAAAGTCGTTTTGACCGCCACGACCTATCAGCTGAATAGACAAAGCGGATATTTTCTCAACGGTACTGAAATCGCTATTAGAGAAGCCTTCCCGCTATGATGTAGGCGAATTGTCATGATTGGGTAAAAATAACACATAAAAACAAATAATTATTCGGAATTAGACGCAAGTGAAATTCATAAAGTCACTTTATGAGCTAAGCGAAATTTTGAATTAGTCTTTATACTCTTGTTTCAGTAGACTTCAATCCAGAGATAAGAGGGGCAATCGTGAGTACACCAGTCATAGAAGCGCGGGACATTCATAAATCGTTTGGAAGTCTCGAAGTTCTCAAAGGAATTAGCCTAAAGGCAAATGCTGGAGACGTTATCTCCATCCTGGGTGCTTCCGGATCCGGGAAAAGCACGTTTTTACGCTGCATTAATTTTCTTGAGATGCCAAACTCGGGCGAGATCATCGTATCTGGCGAGCATATTAAGGTTGTGCCTGGCGCTTCTGGTAAAGCGAAGATCGCTGACATGCGACAGGTGGAGCGTGTTCGCACACAGCTCTCTATGGTCTTTCAATCCTTTAATCTTTGGGCTCACCTGACTGTGCGAGAGAACATTATGCTTGCGCCGATGAAGGTGCTCGGGAAGTCGATGGCTGAGGCCGGAGACCTCGCCGATAACCTTATGAATCGGGTCGGCGTATATGAGCGCAAGGACTACTATCCCACGTTGCTATCAGGGGGGCAGCAACAGCGCGCCGCCATTGCGCGCGCGCTTGCAATGGAGCCTCAAGCTCTGCTGTTCGATGAGCCGACGTCCGCGCTTGACCCTGAGCTGGTTGGCGAAGTTCTCAAGGTGATGCGTCAACTTGCAGAAGAAGGTCGCACAATGTTGGTCGTGACCCATGAAATGGGTTTTGCGCGTGATGTGAGCGATCATGTGGTTTTTCTGGCCGACGGTGAGATCGATTCCTCCGCTCCCCCTTCTGAGATGTTTTCAAAAGAAGTCTCTGGCGAGGGTAGGTGGGGCCAATTCCTCAGTCACGTGAGGGGGTAAGGGCGAACAGGCTCGCCAAAACTAATATCAATAGGAGGTGATACCAATGACAACGCTGTTCAAAAAGACACTGTGTGCAATCGCGGTTCTGGGATCTGTCGCGGCTCCCGCGCCAGCATTTGCTGAAAGTCTTAAAATCCGATGGGGGACGAGTCCGGGCTATGAGCCGTTTATTTACAAGAAGTCAGACGGCTCGCTGACCGGGTTTGATTACGAAATTGGTGTTGCGCTCTGTGAGGAGCTGAAAGCGGAATGCACATGGGTTGAGCAGGCTTGGGATGGGATCATTCCGGCTCTTCAGGCAGAGAATTTCGACGCCATTCTGTCCTCAATGTCGATCACAGAAAAGCGCCAGGCTGTCGTCGACTTTACGGATCCCTACTATCGTACAGCAACGCGTTTCGTCGGCCGCGAGGGTGAGGAATTCAATGACGCGCGCGGCGAGCTGAAGAATGTGAAAGTAGGTGTTCAAGCTGGAACAACCCAGCATGACTACTTAAAAAAATTCTACCCTGATGCTGACATCAAACCTTATCCCACGCAAGATGAGGTTTGGCTTGATCTAAAAGCTGGACGCGTCGACGTGACGCCTATCAGTTTCATTGTCGCTGACAAAGTGCTTGAAACGGACAAGGGTGCTGGCCTGGCCTATTTCGGCGGTGAGCACACTGACCCTGAGGTATTTGGACCAGGTGCCGGAATCGCTGTTCGCAAGGGCGATGACGCACTGCGTGAGAAAATTACCGCAGCCATTCATGCGATTCACAAGAACGGGACTTACGACAAGGTCAACTCCAAGTATTTCGAAATCGACATCTACCCATCTGAGTAATACTTGACCGGGAGCGGCAACAAGCCGCTCCCGAAACTGCTAGTTCGTATGGGGCAACATGCTGCAAAACGTTACTGATTTTCTCCCGCTGATACTAGAAGGCGCATGGATAACAGTCGCTCTGAGTATAACCTCAGTTTTTCTGTCGATTCTCTTTGGCATTCTAGGTGCTGCTGCGAAGCTGAGCGAAAGCTTGATTTTGCGTGGGATTGGTGCCGCCTACACGACACTGGTGCGCGGTGTTCCAGAACTCGTACTTATGCTCATCATTTTTTTTGGTGGTCAGTTGCTGATCAATGAGATCGGTTCCTACACTGGATTGTTCGACCGAATTCCCATCAATCAGTTTTTTGCTGGCTCTGTTGCGATCGGAATAATTTTCGGTTCCTACATGGCAGAAACCTTTAGAGCAGCGTATTTATCAATTCCTGAGGGTCAAATCGATGCAGCCAAGGCCTTTGGCATGCCTGCTCGCGTGTGGCTCATACACGTCGTGTGGCCACAGTTTGTGCCGCTTGTACTTCCTGGCTTCACGAACAATTGGCTCATCTTGATGAAAACCACCGCTGTTGTGTCAATCATTGGGCTTCAGGATGTAACGTTCATGGCGCAACAGGCCGGAAGGTCAACCTCAGAGCCGTTCGTGTTCTTGTTTATCGCATTCCTCGTCTATCTTCTCATTACCTATGTGTCGGATCTCTGTTTGCGGATTCTCGAGCGCCGGTATCGACATGTTTGAGGTGGCATTATGAATTTTGACATAATCGTCGAGTACCTGCCCCTTTTCTTTGAAGGGCTTTGGGTTACTATCTTAATTTGCGCGGTTTCGCTGTTCTTTGGCAGCATACTGGCGCTTCCACTTGCCCTTGTTCGCGTTTATGAGATTCCTGTCCTCAAAACGTTTTCACGCTACTACTCCTATGTTATGCGCGGCACGCCGCTTCTCGTTCAAATTTATCTGCTCTATTACGGGTTGGCGCAATTCGATTGGGTCAAAGACAGTGTGCTCTGGTTCTTCCTTGAAGATGCCCTGACTTGCCTTCTCTTTGGTTTCTCCATCAATCTGGCTGCCTACCTCAGTGAGATTATCCGTGGCGCGCTCATGTCCATCCCTAGGGGGGAGATCGAAGCTGCCCGAGCCTACGGTATGTCCGAACTGAAGCTCATTCGTCACGTCACATTGCCTGGAGCAATTCGCAGAGTGATCCCACCGCTGACAAACCAGGTTATCTTTCTGGTGCACAGCAGTGCCATTGCTAGCTTAATCGCGGTAACCGACATCCTCGGTGCTGGACGTGAACTTAATCAGAGCTACTACGTAGCTATGGAAGGCTTTTTGACCGCTGCGGTTTTCTACTTGGTTTTGATCATGGTTCTAACGGTGATTTTCAACTCTCTGGAGAAAAAATATGCCGGATTCTTGCGCAGATAGAGCTTAGCCAGGCGTTAGTACTCCAAAGCCGGTCCTCAGTTGCTCCTATCCTAGTCACGCGCGCGAACGATGGCGGGACATCTGTGACGATTGACTCAAAGTGAAGTTCGTAGGGTGTGGATTCTAAAAGCGAAACGTCGTCGCTCGGACCCTAGGTAGCGATTTACCAATCGAGAGGAACATATGTTCGAAAGGATCTTGAAAGATTCAAACGAGACAGCGGATTTTGTCTTCTTCTTCGAGGGCAAGGAAGTCCATGCGCGGAAAGGCGATACGGTCGCCGCCGCACTGTTAAATGCAAGCATCCTCTCCTTTCGTAAAACACCGGTATCTGGAGCGCACCGAGGGCCATATTGCATGATGGGTGCGTGTTTTGATTGCCTTGTCAGCGTGGATGGCGTTGTCCTTCAAGCGTGCATGACCCCAGCCAAGCCGCTTCTCAAAGTTACTCGCCCTAAGAGTATAGTTAACAACAAAGGTGGCGATGATGGAGAAGCATGATCTCGTCGTAATAGGCGCGGGTCCAGCTGGGCTCTCCGCCGCCACTTTGGCGGCGAAGCATGGTGCTCGCGTGGCACTCTTAGACGAACAGACAAGTACAGGTGGCCAAATTTATAGAAATGTTACCGAAGCTTCGGGTGAGTTGAAGCGAATCCTAGGCTTGGATTATGCGCATGGGAGTGAATTGGCTTCAGCATTCTTTTCGGAAAAGATTGCATACACACCATCTGCTACTGTCTGGGACATTTCCGCCGACCAAGAAATCGCTTATAGCGTTGCCGGCCGGGCTCAACAGATAAAGACAAAGTGTATTCTTTTAGCGACTGGCGCACTTGAGCGGCCTGTTCCGGTCAAAGGCTGGCTGCTGCCCGGGGTAATGACCGCTGGCGCTGCGCAAATTCTGCTTAAGTCCTCTGGCCTTGTTTCAGACAGGGCAGTCTTGGTCGGATCTGGACCGCTTCTTTATCTTCTTGCCAGTCAAATGATTACGGCGGGAAGTCCGCCTTTAGCGATCGTCGAAACGCAGACCTTATCAAGCTATCTCAAAGCCGTATGTCATATCTGGGGTGCTGCGAGAGGCTACAAGGCGATCTTAAAGGGCCTCGGGTTGCAGCGCGTAATTAGGAAAGCCGGCGTAAAAAGATACGTCGGTGCAAACGCCATTGAGATCCTAGGCGCCTCAAACACAACCGGACTTCAATTCCAAGTTTCCGGAAAGTCCATAAGAATCAATTGTGATACCGTTTTTCTTCACCAAGGCGTTGTCCCGAACACACAACTGAGTAGGGCGTTGGGCCTCGACCACGAATGGAACATCGCACAAAGGTGTTTTAGACCCGTTTGTGATCGGTGGGGGCGTTCCTCATTGGGCTCTGTTTTTGTCTCTGGCGATGGCGCAGGTATTGGTGGCGCTAAAGCTGCTGAATTAACAGGATCGCTTGTCGCGTTGGAAGTATTGCGCGAATTAGGGCAAATAAAAGAAAGTGAAAGGGATCGGTTCGCACGACCAGTCGCTAAAGCTTTGCGAAGGGAGCTGGCTGTACGCCCTTTTTTGGATGCTCTTTATCCAGTCCCACAAGAGATCGCATGCCCAGCAAACGACGTCCAAATTTGTCGCTGCGAAGAGGTTTCAGCGGGCGAAATACGCGATTACGCCCGGCTGGGATGCCTAGGGCCTAACCAGACCAAAGCCTTTGGTCGATCAGGCATGGGTCCCTGCCAGGGGCGCTATTGCGGTCTAACGGTTACTGAAATTTTGGCTAAAGAACACAGCCTAAGCCCAGACCAAGTCGGTTCGTATCGCATTAGAATGCCAATTAAACCAGTCACACTTGGCGAGCTCGCCGCATTAAACACCTCGAACTAACACGAAAAAGCAAAAAAGTATCATGATCCAACGCTATGAAACGTCCCCACGAATGAGTAAAATTGTCATTCACAACAGCACCATCTATTTGTGCGGACAGGTCGGCGGCAAGGAAGGCAATGTCGCTGATCAGACAAGAGAATGCCTCAGGCGGATAGACGCTCTCCTAGAGCAAGCCGGCTCATCATCGAAAGACATTCTTCAAGCGAATGTCTGGCTAGCGGATATAGCTGACTTTCAGGCAATGAACGAAGTTTGGGATGCCTGGGTTCCGGAAGGATGTGCGCCAGCCCGCGCCTGCGGAGAAGTTCTTCTGGCTCATCCTGACCTTAAAGTCGAAATCATAATCACAGCGGCTCAAAAACAAAAAAGTTCTGTTTGATCGTTTGCGTTTGTCGAAAGTAGGTGAGGCGTCGCTTTTTTCATCCGACATCAGCTAGGTCGATTGAATAAACCAGTACGGAAGTTTGCCCGGGGATCGCGAATGATCTCGGTCCTGACTAGGCGACGTTAATTTGAGAGGCAGCCCTAAAGTGAAGACGTCTCTTTTCTTTCGTAGGTTTGGAAAGTGGCAGCGATATAAAATCTTGACGGGGCGTAAATTTAGCATCGCCACACTGCTTCCGATTGGCAGTTCATGAATCTTCATTTTCGACTACGAGCAACTTCTTGAGTTCAAAGATATTAGTTCGTGACAGTTCCCCACCAGGAGCGTTACCTCGAATTCTAACTCCTGGCACCTGGCCGATGGATTTTCTCGCAGCCGCGCTTGTCCATCGGCCCCTTTTTATCCAACTAACGGTTTAACAAGTATATATTGATGATATTGTTCGGACCAAAGTAAGCATCTGACCTGCTCCCCCGATTGTCCGCATTCATAAGTTAGCTCTGTTCACGGTGTGATCTTCGTTGGACTTGGTTGCAAATTCGAATGGGGTGAGCCCGTCGAGGCTCGTATGCGGTCGGTTCAGATTGTAGTCGATCCTCCAGTCTTCAATGATGTCTCGGGCATGACGATAGCTGCGGAACAGGTGCTCGTTAAGACATTCGTCTCTTAGTCTTCCATTGAAGCTTTCAACGAAGCCGTTCTGCATAGGTTTGCCCGGGGCGATGTAGTGCCACTCGACACTGCGTTCCTGCTGCCATTTGAGCATGGCGTTTGACGTGAGTTCTGTGCCGTTGTCGCTGACCACCATCAAGGGATAGCGACCACGGCGCTCTGCGATCCCGTCCAGTTCACGCGCCACGCGGGCGCCGGAGATCGAATTGTCGACGACAGCTGCCAGGCATTCCCGGCTGAAGTCGTCAATGACACACAGGATGCGGAACCTGCGTCCATCCATCAGGGCATCGGAGACGAAGTCGAGGGACCAGCGCTGATTGGCGGCCTGCGGCACAGCCATCGGCGCTCGTGTGCCCAAAGCTCGTTTCCGGCCGCTGCGCTTGCGCACCGTGAGACGCTCTTCCCGGTAGATCCGGTAGACCTTCTTCCAGTTGGCCTCAATGCCTTCGCGCTTCAGCAGGATGTGTAGCCGGCGATAACCAAATCGCCTGCGCTCTGATGCCAATTCTCTGAGCCTCTGGCGCAGGTCAGTATCATCGGATCTCGTGGACCGATAGCGGTACACGCGCGGATCGATGCCGACCAGCCCGCAGGCGCGACGTTGCGAATATCCCTTGGTCTCGATTGCCCAGCTCACGGCACTCCTCCTTGAACCGGGCGTCAGAAGTTTTTTCCGAGCATCTCGCGGAGCGTCGACACATCCATCATCGACTCCGCAAGCAGCTTCTTCAGTTTTGCGTTCTCTTCTTAAAGGGCCTTCAGCCGTTTGGCATCAGACACCTCCATACCGCCGTACTTCGAGCGCCACTTGTAAAACGTTGCATCGCTGACACCGTATTTGCGGCATAGCTCGGCGGCCGAAACGCCCGCCTGATGTTCTTTCAAAATGCCAATGATCTGTTCTTCGGAGAATCTGGATCGCTTCATCGCCTGCTTCCTTCAATTGGGAACAGACTAACCTCAGAACGCGGAGTTTTCAGGGGAGCAGGTCATTCCGACCGGTCTCGAGTTGGTCAAAAACAAAGTCCTTTGCTCAGAGATCATTCCGTCCGAAAGGTCCCTGACGATCTTCCCGAAGCTTTGCCTTTACTCGTCGCTTCGGATGCTTGTCCCTGAATCGAAGGCCCAGCTTGTTGTAGATCCGCCTGGCTGTTTTCTGATTGTTTATGCAGTCCTCGCGGCGAAGCAACACATAAGCACGCCGGTTGCCGTAGCGCATCCGGGTCTCGCAGATTGCCTTGATCCGTAGTTCGAGGCCGGCCTGCCCAGTTCGGCGGGATTTGTAGTGGTAGGTTGTCGGATCACACTGAATATCCGCACGCTGGCGAATCATTTGATCATGCTTCTATCGGAGCTATCAATTAGCGAAAACCGTTTCAAAAACCGTTTCAAATCTTGCAGCTGAAACGGTGCAACTTACATAACTACTTGAAAAATATGGTGACCCCGACAGGATTCGAACCTGTGACCCTCAGATTAGGAATCTGATGCTCTATCCTGCTGAGCTACGGGGCCTATCGCTTGCTCGAGTATCATGAATTGTGCGGGATGGCGAGTGTTAAGGCAGGTGGGTCCGGATCGGCAGATATTTCTACAGGAAATCCGTGTCTGTCTTAGGTGCGCCGTATTTGCCGCTTAGCCGAAAGGAAGGGCTTTTTGGTAAGGTGCGCTGTCAGAGTTAGCTGCCTGTCTTTCAGGTCGGAAAACAGGGGCGCGGAAATTAGAGAACAAGGGAGGGCGAACCGTCGTGGCTTGCTGGCAACGACAAATGTGGATGGTTGCCGTGGTTGCCGCGTTCTCTGTCTTCCTTGCCACCAGCGCTCATGCCGAGCTTGGCTCCTGCGTCTCAGAAAACGTCGTGCCTGTCCCGGTCGTTGAGACCGGAGAAACTGGTGTATTTTCAGATGCTGCTGGGCAGCACTACTACGCCAGTGAAGTCTTGCCGGTTCTGATGGGCAGTCGCCAGAGTATTGGAACGACCGCCAATGAGGCCAACTTTCAGGCATTGCCGATTGGTCCTAAAAACCGCTGGCAAATGGCACCTGCGATAATCGTGAGGAATGCGAACTCAGCTCCGGTGTTGTTTCAAAAAGAACTTCTGGCCGCGGGCGAGGCGATTTTCATGCCGCAAGCCTCCGGTGGTGCGTGTGCAAAACTTCTTCGCGAGAGTGAACAAGCAGCGCGCCGTGCCGGGCATGGTCTGTGGGGGCAGAACCGTGCTGCGCCGGTATACTGGGCGGGCAATCCGTATCTGCTGCTGGAAGCAGCCGGAGACTATGTGATTGTCCAAGGCCGGATTGTTTCCCTTGGAAAAACCCCGCGCACCCGCTATCTGAATTTTGGAAGGTACTGGAAAACGGATTTCACCGTGACGATCGCGCGCAGCGAAGAGGACGCGATTGCCACGCATCTGTCTGAGATCGGATTGTCATTTGAGGACCTTGCTCAGAAGGCTGTCGAAATTCGCGGTGTTTTGGATGTGAAAGATGGGCCGCTCATGGCGTGGGATCATCCAGAGCAGCTGATTGTTGTCGAACAAAAAAGGGCAGGTCGTGACGGCCAAAACCGGGACTGAAAACTTGGCTGATATACCGGCTTCTGTTCCAATGGGCAGCAGGCTTGGTAAGCGTTTGAAGGCGCGTTTGCGGATGGCTATCCTCGCCGGCACAGCCCTTGCGCTTGCCGGATGCCAATTGCTTGGCGATGGAACGTCGGTTGGAACTGTCGCGCCCGGCACTCTTCGGCCAAGCCTTGCAGCAGACATCGGGGCGCGGGAACACCCGCGGGTCGTGGCGACCTATGGGGGCGTCTACGAAGACCCCGGGGCGGAGCGTGCCGTTGCCAGCGTGGTTGGCCGTCTGGTTGCTGCTTCGCAGGATCCGTCGCAAAGCTATAAAATTACCATTCTGAACTCCCCTGCGATCAACGCCTTTGCGCTTCCGGGCGGGTATCTTTATGTCACGCGCGGGCTCTTGGCCTTGGCCAATGACACGTCCGAAATGGCGGCCGTGCTGGCTCACGAAATGGCGCACGTGACCGCCAATCACGCCATCAAACGGCAAGAACGGGCGGAAGCCCGTGAGCTTGCAGATCAAATCCTAACTGATGTGGTTCAGGACACGGAAGTGGCGCGTAAGGCAATTGTCTCCTCCCAACTGTCCTTCGCGCGTTTCAGCCAGGTCCAGGAGCTTGAGGCAGACGCAATAGGTGTCAAAACTCTGGCAAAAGCCGGGTTTGATCCGTACGCGGCGGCCCGCTTTCTGCGGTCCATGGCGAAATTTGCGCAGTACCAAACGGCTGGAAAAGAGGGCAGTTCAGCGCCCGATTTCCTGTCTTCGCACCCGTCTACGCCCGAGCGGCTTCAGATTGCAGTGCGCTCAGCGCGCCAAATCGGGGCTCCTGGTATCGGTGAGCGGGATCGCACCCGGTACCTCAGCCAGATCGACGGCATGTTGTATGGAGATGACCCCCTTGAGGGGTTTGTGCGTGGAAGGTCCTTCCTGCACAAGGCGCTTGGTATCGGTTTCACGGTTCCATCCGGGTATATCCTGGAGAACTCGCCGGAAGCAGTCCTTGCAAGCAACGGGTCTGGTACAGCAATCCGCTTCGATGGGGCTGACGTCAGCACTTATTCCAGTCTTGCCGATTACATGACGTCCGGCTGGATCAATGGACTGTTGCCGCAAAGTGTGCGCGAAACAACGATTGGTGGTCTGCCGGCCGTGACAGGCGCTGCCATCACCCAAGGCTGGTCCTTCCGGATAGCTGTGGTCCGGATCGGCAAGACCGGATACCGGTTCATCTTTGCAAGCCGGTCTCCGACGGATCAGTTTGATCAAGATTTCCGGAGAACGATTGAGAGCTTTCGGCAATTGACGCCGACTGAACGTGCTCGCCTGCGATCTCTGAGGATCAAGGTGGTGACCACTCAGGCCGGCGATACGCCACGCAAGCTGGCCGTGGGCATGAGCGGCGTCGAGCCGTCCCGGCGCCTGGAATTTTTCTCAATCCTGAATGATTTGAGCCCGAACGAAGCAATTCCGGCAGGGACTTCGGTCAAGCTGGTCGTAGACTGAGCATCTGAAGAACCACGATCAAAAAGGCCCGGGCGATGGCCCGGGCTTGTCTTACATCGAAATGGCGTAAACCGACTTGTCCGGCTGGTTTGCCAGCAGTGCAGACTTCAGCTTCTGAAGTGCACGGCTTTCGATCTGGCGCACGCGTTCCTTGGAAATGCCGAGTTTCTTGCCGAGCGACTCCAAAGTCGCCCCGTCCTCAGACAAGCGCCGTTCGCGGACAATCTTGAGTTCCCGCTCGCTCAAAACGTCAAGCGCAGAGGCGAGCCATGTGTTTCGCCGCTCTGCGTCGATGTTCTCTGTGACGATTTCGTCCGGTTGCGGTGCATCAGAGACGAGGAAGTCCTGACGGTCGGCGCTGGACCCTTCTGTATCTGCTACAGGTGCGTTCAGTGATGTATCGGGTCCGGACAGGCGGGCATTCATGACAGCAACATCGGACTGCTTCACGCCGATAGCGTCTGCGATCTTTTGATGCAACTCGCTGTCTGTCAAAGGTGTCTGATTGCTGGACAGCTTCGCACGCAGCCGGCGGAGGTTGAAGAACAACGCCTTTTGAGAGGAGGACGTGCCGCCCCGGACGATGGACCAGTTCCGAAGAATGTAGTCCTGGATTGAGGCACGGATCCACCAAGTGGCGTATGTCGAAAAGCGCACCTCACGTTCCGGTTCAAACCGCGCTGCTGCCTCCAGCAGTCCAACATGACCTTCCTGGATCAGGTCACCGAGATTAAGGCCGAAGTTCTTAAACCGCGAGGCGACGGCAATGACCAGGCGCATGTGGGACAAAGAAAGTTTCTCCAGAGCCTTTTCGTCTTTGTTGTCCCGCCACTGAATGGCGAGCTCAAGCTCTTCCTCACGGGTCAAATACGGCGCTTTCATCGCCGCTTTCACCAAATGCCTTCTTTCACTCATAGACGTGGACATATGTAGCACTCCAGGCGTGACGTTAGTGATACTACGGACCCAAAGTCAGAATAGATCACTTCGAAAACGCACGGACGCACGAATACGCACAATGTCGTGACAGAAAGGTAGAGATTTGCTGCAGTCTAGATCAGCGGGCGTGAAAGCGTTTCGTCATAACGCCCGCTGATCTCGCTGACGGTTGCTCGCCGTTGGATACAAGAAAAAAGCCCGGATTGCTCCGGGCCTTTTCGCAAATGAAGGATCAGCGATCAGCAGCCTTTCAGGCAGCTTCTTCGGTGTCGTCGCCGTCTTCACCATCTTCTGCCGCGGCAGCAGCTGCGGCGGCAGCTTTAATGCGGCTTGGTGACTTCGCGAGGTTTTGCTCGATTTCCTTGATTGCTTCGGTTTCCGAGCATTTGTTCACTGCGGCAATTTCGCGTGCCATACGATCCAGGGCCGCTTCGTAAAGCTGGCGTTCGGAGTAGGACTGCTCCGGCTGGCTCTCGGAGCGGAAAAGGTCCCGGACGACTTCCGAAATTGCAATCAGATCGCCGGAGTTGATTTTCGCTTCGTATTCCTGGGCACGGCGGCTCCACATTGTCCGCTTGATGCGCGGACGTCCCTGGACTGTTTCGAGTGCCTTCTTGACAGCAGCCGGGTCGCCGAGCTTCCGCATTCCCACAGATGCGATTTTCGCGACCGGGACGCGAAGTGTCATCTTATCCTGTTCAAAAACGATGACGAGCAACTCCAAAGAGTGACCTGCTACGTTTTGTTCTTCAATGGCGGTAATCTGGCCTACGCCGTGAGCCGGGTAAACGATGTACTCGCCAGTCTTGAAACCTTGACGCTGCGCGGTCTTTTTGGTGTTTGTTGCCATACTCGTAGTTTCTCCTGCGCAGTTAGCGGTCTATTGCAGACCAGAAATGGACCGCTGAAACGGTCCTTGTTTGTGCGGCACGCAATCGCTTTGACGTCCAAATCTTGGAACGCCTGTTGATATGCGGCGTGTCGGGCTGGTCAGTCGTCGAATTCCACTCTAGAACCTTGCTTGGATACATAAGCTGTCGGGATCACTCGCGGCCCGGAAGATAAAGATCACGGGACACGTAAGCACGACTCCGTTTTTGGGGTTATTCTCGTGGTTGGCGACTATCGAAACAATGTAACATACTCTTGTGGAAAATTAAAGAGGAACTCTTTCGCGGGCGCGAAACAGCATTAGGGCCCGAGCGAAGGTTCCGCTCAGGCAGCTGTAATCAATAGTGTTTTGAACTTATCTCAGGTTGCGGATGTCGAGACTTACGAATTTATCGCAACTTCAGATAAGCGAATCATGCCGGCGGATTTGGAGAAAAGTACTTCTCCAGTTTGTTCTCCTGCCCGTCAAATTTATCTGCATCGGGCATTGGATCTTTCTTTTCCGTAATGTTCGGCCATTTTTCCGAATATTCGGCGTTGATTTCGATCCACTTCTCGAGACCTGGTTCCGTATCCGGAAGAATTGCTTCAGCCGGACATTCCGGCTCGCAAACACCGCAGTCGATGCATTCGTCCGGGTTGATGACGAGGAAATTTTCGCCTTCATAGAAACAATCAACTGGACACACCTCAACGCAGTCGGTGTATTTGCACTTGATACAGTTGTCTGTGACGACGTAGGTCATCGCAATCCTCTTTAGTCAGAGCATCGGGTACGAAAGTTGTAACCGGATGCAGTCATCTGGCGTCGGTTTGATGCGCAGGCTCTGACCTCTGCTGCCTTTATTATTGCAGTTGGGTATCGCTTTTGGCAGGCGGGTGCAAGCGTTCAACAGGTCGCATCGCAGCTCTGTTCGAGAAAGCTATTTCGTTTTTTTCAAGATTCATAAAACGGATCAGGCTCATAGAGCTTTTAGTGTTCATCCTCTTGCCTGAAAGCATCCATTTTGCGCCGGTCACGTTTTGTTGGCCGCCCGCTGCCAGGCTCCCTCTGGCCAGGGGGGGGAGGTGGCGCTTCGGCCTTTGGCGGCGGTGGCGGCGACAGGTCTTCGTAGAGTTTTTTTGCTTCTTCGTAAGGTCCGCGCCGGGAGCCAAGTGCAACCACTTTCAAAACAAGAATACGGCGTTCCAAGGCAATGGTTAAAACGTCGCCGGTCTTGATGGTCTTGCTGGCGGAGGAAATCTTGTCCTTGTTGATCCGGACATGTCCGCCTGCAGCCAGTTTCTGTGCAAGGGAACGGGATTTTGTGACCCTGGCATACCAGAGCCACTTGTCGACACGCAGGCTGCCCTGATTTGAGGCGGCAGCCGACTTTTGATCGTCGCCCGGAATTACTTCTTGTCCTTGTCGCCCATGTTCTCCTTCAGCGCCATCAAGGCTGCAAAAGGCGAGTTCGGGTCGATCGGCTTGTCTTTCGGTGCTTTGTCGCGGCGGTTGCCCCCATCAAAGGGTTTCTGACCGGCGCGCCCCTTGTTAGGACCACTTTTGCCAGGTTTGCCGTGGCGACGTTCACCAGGAGCGCCTTTGGGACCTTGCTGCTTGCGATTGTCACCGCCCCGGCGTTGGTCCTGACGGCCGCGCGGGCGGCGGTCGTGACGGCCCGGGCGCCAGATTTCGATGGTAACAGTTTCCATTTCCAGTTCGCCGGCCGGCGTTGGTTCTGCCGTCTGGGCATCCTCGGTTTCTGTAGTTGGTGCCTCTGCGGACGTTTCAGCGTCGGCAGTCGCAGGTGCTTCTTCGGCAGCTTGTTCTGCTGCAGAAGTGTCAGAGGTTTCTGCTGTTTCCGTTGCAGCAGCTTCGGTCTCAGCACTTTCGGCAGGCGCCTCTTCCTCTGTCGCAGGTGTGTCCTCAACTGCAGCGGGTTCGGTTGTGTTTGGCGTCACTTCTGTCGCGTCGGCTTTTGGTGCTGCCGGACGCTGCACTTCCTTGGTCTCAAGACGGTAGCCGAGGGACTTCAGAACAGCGGAAAAATCTTCGCCTGCGCAGCCCAGCAAAGACGTCATCGCAACCGTCACGGTAAAGCCGCCACCGGTTTCGATTGCCCCTTCCGGCGGAGCGACTTCGCTGTCGAGCGGTTTCCAGGCAATCAGCGGCCGGATGAGATCGGCAAGGCGCTCGAGAATGTCAACACGCACAGCCCTTGGGCCGCACACGCGGAATCCGACGACCTTGTAGAGCGCCGGCTGGATCTCCGGGTTGACCGGAATGGAAGTCCGGCCTGAAGCGGACAACTGCGGCAGCTCTTCCATGCCGTTCATGTCCAACTCGCCGTGCTTCAGGGCCCAAAGCTGGGCAAGCAACTGGCTTGGAGCCGGTTTCAAAAGTGCCGGGACAAAAATCGTGTAGGCGCCGAAGCGGACACCGTGTTTGCGCAAGGACGCGCGCATGTCCTGGTCCAGCTGACGGATTTCTTCAGACGCGTCCTGGCGCTCCAGGATGCCGAGGCCTTCGACAATCCGGAATGCAATACCGCGCGCCAAGCCCTCAAGCCCTTCACCTGACTTCAGGTCCATCAGCGGTTTCAAAAGAGTATCGACCTGGGCCTTTACCCAAAGATCCAGTCGGTTTTGTACGGTGTCGCGCGCTGGGCCTGTCAGGTGCTCGTCGGCCAAGAGCAGAGCTGCCGGGGCCAGAACATCGTCGGTCGGGGACAATTTGGCCACCGGCTCACCGCGCCAGCGGATGGCGCCATCCGATGTCAGGACAAAATCACTGTTCTCTGATTTGCCAAGCTTTTCCGCACGGGATTCGATTTCCGTGGTCAGGGCTTTTTGTGCGGCAGCACGGACCGTTTTTCCGTCCGGGCCTTCGGCCGCCGCATCAGGGGCAAACCGGAAGCCAAGCAGATTTCCGATGTGCTGACCTTCGACGAGCACATCCCCACTCGATGTAATTTCCGCTTCCAGCATTGCGTTCTCTCTCAAACGTCGCATCAATACACTTGTCCGCCGATCCACGAACCGCTGTGTCAGCCGGTCGTGAAGGGCGTCAGATAGTTTGTCTTCTATGCCGCGGGTCACGTCCTGCCAATGGGCCGGATCGGCCAGCCAGTCAGGGCGGTTCGCGACATACGTCCAGGTCCGGATGTGAGCGATCCGGTTCGCGAGTGTGTCGATATCACCATCTACACGGTCTGCGAAGGCCAATTGACGGGAGAACCAGTCATCTTCAATCGCATTGTGGCGCATCAGGTGGTTGTAAATGGTTGCCAGAAGGTCCCCATGATTGGCCGGGGCGATCTTCCGATAATCGGGGACCTGACACACATCCCATAGCAGTTCTACTGATTTTGCGCCCTTTGCCATGTCAGAAATTGCGCTATCGCGCAATAAATGTTCAAGCGCCGTGATGTCGTCGCCAGTCGGCGCGCGAGCCAAACCCTCTTCCCGAGGCGGTAAATCAAGGCTGCGGCGCAATGCATTGGTGGATGAAAAATCCAAAGCACTGTTGCGCCATTGCAGCACTTTCAGGCTGTCAAAATGGTGGCTTTCGATTTGTTCGATCAAATCATCGTCCAGCGGATCGACGCGGCCGGTGACCCCGAAGGTGCCGTCTTTAGTGTGGCGGCCGGCCCGTCCGGCGATCTGACCCATTTCCGAAGGCGTCAGCTGGCGATACTGATACCCGTCGTATTTCCGGTTGCCGGCAAAGGCGATGTGATGGACATCCAGATTGAGGCCCATGCCGATTGCGTCAGTGGCTACCAGATGATCGACATCGCCGTTCTGGAACAGGTCAACTTGCGCATTCCGTGTTCTTGGGCTCAGCGAGCCAAGAACCACCGCCGCCCCGCCCCGTTGGCGGCGCAACAGTTCGGCGATCGAATAAACCTCATCGGATGAAAACGCGACGATGGCCGACCGTGCGGGCAGGCGGGAGACCTTTTTCGATCCGGCATAGGAGAGGATCGACATGCGCGGACGGGTGACGACATTCAGCCCCGGGATCAGCCTTTCAAGAAGCGGGCGTGCTGTGGCAGACCCCAAAAGGAGTGTTTCGGAGCGGCCGCGCAGGTTCAGGATCCTGTCCGTGAAGACGTGGCCGCGGTCGAGATTGCCGGCCAACTGCACTTCGTCGATGGCGACAAACTCGGTGTTCAGATCGAGTGGCATGGCCTCAACCGTGGACACCCAGAACCGCGGCTGTCTCGGAATGATCTTCTCTTCGCCGGTGATCAAGGCAACGGCATCAGTTCCGGCGCGTTCGGCAATCCGCCCATAAACTTCCCGGGCCAAAAGCCGCAACGGCAGACCGATCAAACCCGACGGCTGCGCCAGCATGCGCTCGATCGCAAGGTGCGTCTTGCCGGTGTTGGTTGGCCCGAGCACGGCTGTGACCGTGCGGGAGCGGGCGCTCGGCGGTAATTGCAGGGTTTGGGGGCGGGACATAGAGGTGATGCGGTCAGAAATCTCAGTGTTTGGCGCGCCGTTCCGGCGGCCTGCTCTCCCAAGGCACATGCCCTGAACTCGGATGCGCGTGTCTAGCATAGGCGTTGTGGCTCTGTCCTGCCCTTTTTCGACGCGCTCTCGCTATTCCTTCGTTGGATCAAGGTGTATCTAGAAAGTTGTGGAGAACGACTCTGGAACAAACCGAAACCGAATCGCGGACTCTTGGGGATTCAGGATTTGTTCCCTACGAAATGTGGATCTGAATCCATCTTTCAGTACGAAATGCTGAATCTGCTCAGGGATTTGCGCCAAATCACCTTGAGTCTGAATTTTGGGGCAAAAAACCTGTCAATCTCCAAATCGAAAAAAATTTGTTTTTTGGATGTGGCGCACCTTTTGCCATTAACCATGGACACATGCAGAACGAATCGCTGACGAATCGGTGTTTTGATCATGTTTTTGATTTGTTCCTACTCGATCTGGTAGGTTGGTTCCTCGAAACACCAGTTGGGCTCCCAAAAGATCTCCCGAATGTTTACGATTTTTCACTTCGGTGACGGGAGAGTGTTTCAGTTTGGGGCGTGGTTTGGTGTTCGCACTGCTAAGTGAGACGGGCCGCCAGCAGAAAAATCTCCCATAAGTGCTCATCTCCTGGCGTAGGATTTGTGCCTATTTTTCTAAGGTTTATCGCCGTCAGGGAAAAAATATTTCACTTTCGGGAAAAAGGACAAGCATGCTGCCCCTTTTCAATTGGCTTCGACGTAAGTAGAAATCTTGCCGAAATGTGCCTTGCATGTTGCGGATTATTAGGGGGAGTGGGCGTTTGGCGATAAGAAAAATTCTCGTTGCGAACCGGTCTGAAATTGCAATCCGGGTTTTCCGGGCTGCCAACGAGCTCGGTCTGAAGACCGTTGCGATCTATGCCGAGCAAGACAAACTGGCTCTGCATCGGTTCAAGGCCGATGAGGCGTATCAGGTCGGCAAAGGGCTTGGCCCGATTGAGGCCTACCTGTCCATCGACGAGATTATTCGTGTTGCCAAACTCTCCGCAGCTGACGCCATCCACCCGGGCTACGGCCTTTTGTCGGAAAGCCCGGAATTCGTGGATGCCTGCGAAACGGCCGGGATCACCTTTATCGGGCCGAAATCCGAGACGATGCGCCGTCTGGGCAACAAGGTGGCCGCACGGAACCTGGCAATCGAGGCCGGCGTGCCGGTCATGCCGGCAACGGACCCGCTTCCTGAGGATCTGAATGAGATCAAGAAGCAGGCTCTGGAAATCGGCTACCCGGTGATGCTGAAGGCGTCCTGGGGCGGCGGTGGCCGTGGCATGCGGGTCATTCCGGACGAGGCGACCCTGGAAAAGGAAGTGCTGGCTGCCAAGCGGGAAGCCAAGGCCGCCTTCGGCAAGGACGAGATCTATCTGGAGAAGCTGGTTCAACGGGCACGCCACGTCGAAGTCCAGATCCTTGGGGACGGTGACAGTGTTGTTCATCTGTTCGAGCGGGATTGCTCGATCCAGCGGCGCCACCAAAAGGTGGTCGAGCGGGCTCCGGCCCCTTATCTCGATGATGCCAAGCGCACAGAGCTTTGCGAATACGGCCTGAAAATCGGCCGGGCGGTGAACTACCGCGGTGCTGGCACGGTCGAGTTCCTGATGGATGCTGACACGGGCGCGATCTATTTTATCGAGGTCAATCCCCGGGTGCAGGTCGAGCACACGGTGACTGAAGAAGTCACCGGCATCGATATCGTCCAGGCACAGATTCACATCGCCGATGGCGAGAAGATCGGAACGCCGGAGAGCGGCGTGCCGGCGCAGGAGAACATCCGCCTCAACGGTCACGCGTTGCAATGCCGGATCACCACAGAAGATCCGGAGCAGAACTTCATCCCGGATTATGGCCGGATCACTGCTTATCGCGGGGCAACTGGCTTCGGCATCCGCCTCGATGGCGGAACTGCTTATTCAGGGGCGGTGATCACCCGGTTCTACGATCCGCTTCTGGAAAAAGTGACGGCCTGGGCGCCGACAGCCGAAGATGCGCGCAAACGCATGGACCGCGCCCTGCGGGAGTTCCGGATCCGCGGTGTTGCGACCAATCTGGTGTTTTTGGAAAACATCATCGATCACACCGATTTCCGCGCCCAAACCTATACCACCCGCTTCATTGACGATACGCCAGCACTGTTTGAGCAGACGAAGCGCCAGGACCGGGCAACCAAGCTGCTGACCTATATCGCCGATGTCTCGGTCAACGGGCATCCGGAAACCAAGGACCGGGTCCGCCCGCCGAAGGATGCAGCTGCGCCGGTCGTGCCGGATTTCGGCGACGAAAAACCGAAAGGAACGCGCCAGCTGCTGGAAGAGCTGGGTCCGAGAGGCTTTGCCGAGTGGATGAAGGCGGAAAAACGGGCTCTGCTCACCGACACCACGATGCGTGATGGCCACCAGTCGCTGCTGGCGACCCGCATGCGCTCCCACGACATCGTCAACATCGCAGACGCTTATGCGGCCGGTTTGCCGACACTCTTTTCTCTGGAGTGCTGGGGCGGTGCGACCTTCGATGTGTCTATGCGCTTCCTGACGGAAAGCCCGTGGGAGCGCCTGCATCAGATCCGCGAACGGGCGCCGAACATCCTGCTTCAGATGCTGCTGCGGGGCTCCAACGGGGTTGGTTACACCAACTACTCGGACAATGTGGTCAAGTTCTTCGTCCATCAGGCGGCCGAGAACGGCGTGGATCTTTTCCGCGTCTTTGACTGTCTGAACTGGGTCGAGAACATGCGCGTTTCCATGGATGCGGTCCAGGAAACCGGAAAACTCTGTGAGGGTGTGCTCTGCTACACCGGCGACATGCTGGACAGTGCGCGTCCGAAATATGATTTGAATTACTACGTCAATCTGGCGAAGGAACTGGAAGCAGCCGGTGCCCATATCCTTGGCATCAAGGATATGGCTGGGTTGTTGAAGCCACAGGCGGCCAAGATCCTGGTGAAAGCGCTGAAAGAAGAGGTCGGCCTGCCGATCCACTTCCACACCCATGACACCTCCGGCATTGCGGCCTCCACCATTTTGGCCGCCGTTGAAGCCGGGGTCGATGCAGTCGATGCGGCCATGGATGCCTTGTCCGGTCTGACGTCGCAGCCTTGCTTGGGATCTATTGTGGAGGCGCTGCGGGGCACGGATCGGGATACGGGCCTTGATGCGGCGACAATCCGCCAGATCTCCTTCTATTGGGAAGCCGTTCGCGCGCAATACCGGGCCTTTGAGAGTGACCTGCGCTCTGGAGCTTCAGAGGTTTACTTGCACGAAATGCCAGGCGGCCAGTTCACCAACCTGAAGGAACAGGCACGGTCCCTCGGCCTGGAAACCCGCTGGCACGAAGTTGCGCAAGCGTACGCCGATGCGAACCAGATGTTTGGCGACATCGTCAAAGTGACACCATCCTCCAAGGTGGTCGGAGACATGGCGCTGATGATGGTCAGCCAGGGCCTCAGCGTTGCCGATGTCGAAGACCCGGCCAAGGACGTTGCCTTCCCGGACAGTGTCGTGAAGATGCTGCATGGTGACCTCGGGCAGTCTCCTGGCGGATGGCCGAAGGCAATTCAGGAAAAGGCGCTGAAAGGGGAAAAGCCGATCACCGTTCGCCCGGGGTCCCTGCTGGAAGAGGCAGATCTTGAAGCTGAACGGGTAGCCGCGGCTGCTGCAACCGGTCACGACATCGATGATACGGAGCTGGCTTCCTATCTGATGTATCCGAAGGTCTTCACAGACTTTGACAAAGCGCAGCAGCAATATGGACCGACGTCCGTGCTGCCGACACCTGTCTATTTCTACGGTCTTAAATCAGGTGACGAGATCTTTGTTGATCTGGAGCCCGGCAAGACACTTGTGGTCCGCTGTCAGGCGATCGGTGAAACCGATGAGAAGGGCGAGAAGAAAGTCTTCTTCGAACTCAATGGTCAGCCGCGCAACGTCAAGGTACCGGACCGGGCGCATGGTGCTGTTGGGGCGGCTGCCATGCGCAAGGCCGAAGACGGCAATGCGGCCCATGTTGGTGCACCAATGCCGGGCGTCATCTCCACGGTTGCGATTGCAGCCGGACAGGAGGTTAAGGCCGGTGATGTGCTCGTCTCGATCGAAGCCATGAAGATGGAAACCGCCCTTCACGCCGAGCGCGATGGCAAGGTCTCCGAAGTGCTCGTCACGCCGGGTGCTCAGATCGATGCCAAAGACCTCCTGGTGGTATTCGAGGCATAAAACCGGTTCTCAGAGCCTTTATAAGTGTTCGCATTTCTTCCCGGTTAAGGCCGTCCTTCTGGGCGGCCGAACTCTCAGCCCTAGGGATATGAGACGAAAATCGCCGCTTGTTCCCGTCTCCCCAGCAAGGAGGGAGAAGGGAACAAGGTTCAAAGCCTTGTCAAAAACGGCCCGAGCGGCTTAACCGGAAATCGGTGGTACAAGGCCGAGGATGCGTACTTCTCAATAATTGTGGATGGTCGAAATAAGAGCGAGCAGGACGCCCGAGGCGCGGTTTTCGTCAGCAGTCTGAGCGAGGCATTTCTCGGCTTTGCCTTATAGGGATTTGGATAATCCGATTTTTTCCAGCTCGATCCGCAGAATGGGATCAAATCGCAGCGCCTGCCAGACAATCTCATACCCGAGATGCTGGTACAGCCCTAGTGCGCGGGCATTGGAGGCTGCGACATCGATTTTTGCGATCCGGTAACCTTCGGCTGAAATCAGCGTTTCCAGCCCGCACATCAGCGCTGACCCGGCGCCCATACCTTCGCTGTCCGGATCGACCCAAAGGTCTGTGATGTGGTTGTCACCGTTTTCGCGGGCGGCAAGGCCGACTACGTGGTTCTCAATCTCGGCAACAAGAACATTTTCACCAAGCACTGCCAGAAATGGCCGGAACGGGTTTTCTGCGCTGATACGTTGGTAAACACCCGCCGACACCAGCGGACCTATACCCTTTTGCCAAGCTCGCAAGCCCACATCTGCAAGCCGGTTCAAGTCTGATGGGAGCACGGGGCGCACATTAGGCGTTTGTTTCAAGGGCAATGGCTAAGATCTGACGGAACTTGAATGATTTTTGAGCGGCTTACTCGGCTGCTTTTAAGCGGTTGTGCTGAACAGGGGCTTCGGCGGTGCCGATCCAAAGGTCCAGAAATCGGTCCAGCCAGGCGCGGACTGCACTGTCATATACGAAGCGGCCAGCAAAATGATCGCGGCGTTGCTGCGCGCCGGGAAGTTCCATCCGCGGAGCGCCCTTTGTCGTCCATTTCACCATCATTTGGTGGGTGAGTTCCGGGTGGAACTGAATCCCGTATGCCGCCGGCCCAACGCGAATGGCCTGGTTGGGATAAGTTGGGCTGGTTGCCAGCAGATCCGCGCCCGACGGCAGATCGAACCCTTCCCGGTGCCACTGGTACACTTTCTTGGGCCAGTCCATTAGGTCTTTGCCCGCATCGGTTGGTTTCAGCGGATAATAGCCGATTTCGACCAGCTCATCTCTATGGCCGGAAACTGCGCCGCCAAGCTGCTTCACCATCATCTGCGCACCAAGGCAAATACCCAGAAACGGCGCTTCTTCCTGAAGCGGAACCTTGATCCAGTCGATTTCCTTGTGAACGAACGCGTCCGGATCATTGGCGCTCATCGGTCCGCCAAAGATAACGGCGCCGGCATGGTCGCGCATGGTATCCGGGAGGCTGTCACCAAAGCGGGGTTTGCGAATGTCGAGTGCAAAACCGCGTTTCACCAGCTCGTGCCCCACCCGTCCGGGCGAGGAATGTTCCTGGTGCAGGACAATCAGCACTTTGGGGCGATACGTTCCGTGGTTCGAAGAAAAGTCCATAGATCCAATATTAGCGAGCAGCTTGAAAAAATCGAGTCTCTTACGCGGTTTGGTTGCGCTGCGATTTTGAGAAAGCATCAAGCCTCGTTAGCTTCCGGCGCGGTTTTGGCCACCTTGTGGCGCAGTGTCATCCGGTCCCGGGATGAAACTCCCAGCAGCTCGGCAACCCGCCAGATGGTGTTGTCTTCAAATTCATGCACGTGGCCGTCCGCATAAACGATTTCCCACATCATCTCGATGATGGCGAGGCGTTCTGCTTCGTCTGTCGTGCGTTTCAAAACGGACGTGAAGCCGTAAAGGTCGACCGCCTCTTCATCGCGCTGTTTGGCCGCTGCGATCAGTTCGCTGGTCTCTTCGTCCGAGAGCTCATAACGCGCCTGCAGGATCTGCCGAAGTTTCTCGCTTTCGCTGTCTTCAATGATGCCGTCGATGTCTACCAGGTGAAACAGCAGTGCGGCGGCTGCGAGCCGCTTGTCGTCCTCGGCAAATGTTTTCTTGCCACTGTCTCCGAACGTGATCTCCCGGACGAAGCTCTTCAGCGCGTTCAGCATACGGTCAGTCCCTGTTGTTTGGCCGGTGGACCAGCCATTCGGCAGTGCACTTAGGTGTACTACGTAGTCTCAAACTCTCTCTTAGCCCGACTGGGCTTATTCCATGTTTAGCATCAAACAGTTGGGAAGCGGTTTAAAACTTTTGAATAGTGCAGAAAAGTGGATTTTGACCTTCAACTTTTTTGGAATCATTCTAATCTATTGATTTTTCTGAAGTTTATAACTTGACTTCTTTATTCATGAAATGTTTTTCACTGTCCGGGCGGCGCGGGATTGCGCTGCAGATTTTTCAAAAATGCATGCAGATCGGGTCTCCGGCCGGTTGCATTGCCCCGGATTTAGGAACACTCCAATGAAATCCCTCACGCGCGCGCTTCTTGCGGCAACAACCCTTCTGGCAACGCCTGCAATGGCCGCAGCGCCTGCCGATGTTCTCGGCACATACAGCGATATTGCCTTTGCCAAGTATTCCGATTCTCTTGAAACAGCGAAAACGCTGCAGATCGCGATCGACAAGCTGATTGCCGAGCCGACCCACGCCAACCTCGCCGCGGCGCGCAAAGCGTGGCTCAAGGCCCGCGATCCGTATCAGCAGACAGAGGCCTACCGCTTCGGCAATGCCATCGTCGACGATTGGGAAGGCAAGGTGAACGCCTGGCCGCTGGATGAGGGGCTAATCGATTATGTCGACGTTTCCTATGGCGAGGATTCCGAAGAGAACGCATACTATGCAGCCAACGTGATCGCCAATCCGACCCTGAAAGTCGGGGGTGAGACCATCGACGCCAGTGTGATCACGCCGGCTCTTCTGGCCGAAACCCTGCAGGAAGCAGGCGAAGTTGAAGCCAATGTGGCCACCGGTTACCACGCAATCGAATTTCTGCTTTGGGGGCAAGATCTCAACGGTACGGATGCGGGTGCCGGCAATCGCCCGGCCAGTGATTTTGACGCTGCCAACTGCACGGGTGGCAATTGCGAGCGTCGTGCGCAATATCTCAAAGCTGCCACAGACCTTCTGATTACCGATCTTGAGGAAATGGTTGCTGCCTGGGCACCGGGCGGTGCAGCGCGCGAAGAACTCGGCGGCAAGGGGGAAGCCGGTGGGCTGGCGACCATCCTGACCGGAATGGGCTCTCTTTCTTATGGCGAACTGGCCGGTGAGCGGATGAAGCTTGGCCTCATGCTGCATGATCCGGAAGAGGAGCATGACTGCTTCTCCGACAACACGCACATGTCGCACTACAACGATGTTGTTGGCATCCGGAACGTCTATTTCGGTGAATACAAGAGCCCGCTCGGTAACGATGTGAAGGGCGCATCCCTTGCAGAGATGGTCGCGGCGAAAGATCCGGCTCTGGCTGAAGAAATGCAGGCCAAGCTGGACGCCACGCTGGCTGCATTCGAAGCGATGAAAGCACGCGCCGAAGCTGGTGAAGCGTATGACCAGATGATCGGCGAAGGCAATGACGAGGGTAACGCTGTCGTTCAGGCGGCTGTTAATGCGCTGATTGACCAGACCACGTCGATCGAGCGTGTCGTGAAAGTTCTCGAACTTGATGAGATTGCGTTCGAAGGCTCTGACAGCCTGGACAACCCGTCTGCAGTTTTTGAGTAAGACCCTTATGGCGGGTGGCTTTGCTGCCCGCCATTATTGCCCGCCGGAATTGGGGCTCTGGCGAGCGTAATTCAGGATGCGAACCTTATGACTGTCCCAGGACGAAGCGCCATTTTGGTCGCTGCTATTTTATGTGCGGGCCTGATTGGTCAGACCGCCTTGGCCGATGGGCTGTTGAGCCATCGCAATGATTTGTCAGAACAGGACCGGGCCAAGGTTTTAAGCGTCCTCCCGCTCGCCGATGATTTTTCCAAGGCGGAAACCTATGAACAGATGCAGGGCGGTGCCGGTACGTCCCGCAAGCGCATCAACCGCGATGCTTTTTCTCATGCCACTGCAGATCTGACGTTCGAGCAAGAGCAAAATTTCAAGGTTGGCAACGGGCTTTTCAAGAAGCTCTGGGCCTCGTCGCCTGCATCCACCAAGGCGTCCGATGGTTTGGGGCCCCTCTATAATGCGCGCTCTTGCCAGGGCTGCCACCTGAAGGATGGCCGCGGGCGGCCGCCGCGTCTGGGCGATGAGGCTGTTTCCCTCTTCCTGCGCCTTTCCATTCCGCCCCAAACGGATGAAGACCGGGCAGCGCTTCAAGACAAAAGACTGCTCCGCATCCCCGAGCCGACATATGGCGGGCAGTTTCAAGCGTTTGCTGTCCCAGGCCTTGCAGGGGAAGGGCGTTTCGACATTGAACACGAAGAGATCGTGGTCCCGCTGAATGGAGGCGAGACGGCTATCTTGCAAAAGCCCGTCTACAAGATCCGGGATCTTGGATTTGGCGACATGCATCCCGAAACCTTGATCTCGCCGCGGGTCGCACCGCCGATGATTGGTCTTGGATTGCTGCAGGCGATTCACCCCGGGGATATTGAAGCCTTGGCGGATCCTGATGATGTGAACGGAGACGGGATTTCCGGCAAAGTCAGCCGGGTTCGGGAAAGCCGGACAGGAGAGCTCACCATCGGCCGGTTCGGTTGGAAGGCGTCCAACCCGAACATCCGCGATCAAACGGCCGGTGCCTTTTCCGGCGATATCGGAATCAGTTCCCCGGACAAGCCGGACAATTATGGTGATTGCACACAACGCCAGATCGAATGCCGTTCATTGCCGCACGGTGAGCAGGCCCAACTTGGGGTGTCAGAAGCGCCCGATCCGGTCATGGAGCTGGTGACATTCTATTCGGAAAACCTGGCAGTTCCGGCCCGGCGCGATGTATCTAATCCGGATGTTTTGCGAGGAAAAGAGCTGTTTTATGAGGTTGGCTGCGCCAAGTGCCACCAGCCGAAGTTTGTCACCCGCCGGGATGCGAAAACTCAGGCGCATCAGTTTCAGCTGATCTGGCCCTATACGGATCTCTTGCTGCACGACATGGGCGAAGGTCTGGCCGATAATCGCCCGGTTGGCGATGCAACGGGCCGCGAGTGGCGGACCCCGCCGCTTTGGGGCATTGGCTTGACGGAAACGGTCAACAATCATACCCGGTTCCTGCACGATGGCCGGGCGCGCAATCTGCTCGAAGCGGTCCTGTGGCACGGCGGGGAAGCAGAAGCTGCCCGCAATCAGGTGGTCGCCATGGAGCCGGACGACCGCCTCTCTCTCATCCGGTTTCTGGAGTCCCTTTAATGAAGCGAATTCTTGTCTCCGCGGCTGCGGCCCTGATGACATGGCCGGCAGTTGCTGCTGATCTGACGCAGCCGATCGAGAAGATGATTTCCGGCTACATTCAACCTGAGACCAGGGTTTTTGCTGATGTTGCAGCCCGCTTGCCGGAGGCTGTCAAAGAGGTCTGCCAAGAACCGACGGATGAGGCGAAGTCGGATTTCAAGGTTGTGTTCTCAGATGCTGTTAGTCAGTTTGCCCGCATCCATTTCCTGCGGCTTGGCCCCCTGATTGAAGACGACCGCATCAGCCGTCTCGCCTTCCAGCCGGATCCACGCGGCATTGCGCAAAGGCAGATCCGCAAGCTCTATGGCGGTCAAGATGAGAGCGTAAGGACGGCGGAAAGCCTGTCCGAAAAAAGTGTGGCTTTGCAAGGGCTGACAGCGCTTCAGTTGATTGCATTCGACAAGACCGGCGCCGTCGTACTTGGCGAAGAGGGGGAGCGCGGGGACTTCACGTGTTCTTATGCGCTGGCGATCTCTGAGAATGTTGCCAGCATTGCCCAGGACGTCATGCTCTCCTGGTTCGATGCCGATGGTTTCTCGAAAACTCTTCTGGAAACCGGCGGCAGCAACGCCCGTTATCAGACCGACCAGGAAGCCTTGGAAGATGTGTTTCAAACGCTGTCCACGGCGCTGATCGTCGTTCGGGACCAAAACATTGCGCCTGCGCTTGGAAGCTCGGAAGAGAAGGCGAGGCCGAACCGGATCCCGTTCTCCCGGTCCGGCAATGGTGTTGTGTTTCTGACATCCGAAATGGACGGGATATTGGCTGCGATCCAGAGCATGGATCTTGAGCCCATGATGCCGGAGGAACACGCTTGGCTAATCGGGTCGATGACCTTTGAGTTCGAAAACGCCTTGAAAACTCTTGGTAAGCTCCAGCCGCCATTGCGTGAGACGTTTGAACCCTCCGGCGCCTATGGTCAGTTGTCGCTCTTGGTTATCTCGTTGAATTCTCTTCAGCGTCTTGTTGGTGAGCGGGTCGCGGGCGCATTGGGACTTGCCGGAGGGTTCAATGCCCTTGATGGCGACTAAGCCGGTCGAGTTTACCAGGCGCGGTTTTTTGTCCGCGCTGGGCGGACTGGTTGCGCTCCCGGTCTTTTCTGGATCCGGTCTCGGGGCGAGTTTGCTGAGCTCTTCAGATGCGCCGCTCTTTGCCAGCGCTTTCAAGAAGTCTGCGGGCGGATATGGCATAGCCGTGCTCGACGATCTGGGCCAGATCCAGGCGGAAATCTCACTGCCCGGGCGCGGTCACGGCATTGCGGTGTCCGATACGGTAGATTGCCTAGCCGCGTTTGCCCGCCGCCCGGGAACATTTGCGATCGTTGCCTGGCCGTTTTCCGGCAAGCCAATGCAGACAATCGTTGCCGCCCCCGGCCGGCATTTTTACGGGCACGGCTGTTTTTCAAAGGACGGGCGAATTCTCTTCGCGGTGGAGAATGATTTTGCGTCTACTCGCGGTGTTGTCGGCGTTTATGACGTGAGCGGAGAGACTATCACCCGGCTGGGCGAATTCGACAGTCACGGCATCGGCCCGCATGAGATTTTGTTGAGCCCGGATGGCAACGTCCTTATTGTTGCAAATGGCGGGATTGAAACGCACCCCGACCACGGGCGCGAGAAGCTCAACCTGGAGACTATGTCGCCCACTGTGGTGTTTCTCGATGTGAAAACCGGAGACCTGCTGGCAGAACATCGTCTGGACAGTTCCCTGCATCAATTGTCATTGCGTCACATGGCTTTGGACGGGACTGGCCGGGCATGGGCCGGTGGGCAGTTTCAAGGCTCGAAGACGGATACACCGCCACTGGTTGCCATTATTTCAAGAGATGAAGCGCCGGTTTTGTTGGACCTGCCCGGGAAGCTTGTGGGCCAGCTTGAAAACTATATCGGGTCTGTGACTGCGACCACGGATCAAAGTGTCGTCGCAACATCAGCGCCGCGTGGCGGCAAGACCTTGTTCTGGAATGCGGAGACCGGAGCCTATCTTGGCCACCAAAACATCGCTGATGGGTGCGGTGTCGCACCTATAGATCAGGGAAGTTTTCTGATCTCCGATGGAAATGGTGGCGTTTCCTATCTCTCAGATCCAGGAGAGCGGGCGGAAATACTGGCCCGACCCGCAGGTTTTGCGTGGGACAACCACATGACGGCTTTCCGGATTTAAGCAGACCAAATCGGTCCTGCCAAACTTGCCTTGCAACGGAAATTCCTGATAAACCGCCGTTTTTCCACCTTTTGTCAAAATCTACCGGCATGTTGCCGGTCAGTTTGGTCTACATTGTGGCGATTCGCCACGAGGAGACATTGATATGCAACGGCTTTTGATCGGTCTGGGCAGCTTCCTGTTTCTGGTTGTCACCGCTCTCCTTGTGGTTCCGTTTTTCCTACCCAAGGATCAGATCAAGCAGCAGGTGGTCCAACAGATCGACAACCGTTTCGGTTGGCGCGTCCGGCTTGATGGCCCTGTTTCCTTGTCACTCTTTCCCGGCTTTCAGTTGACGGCGGAAGACATTGGTATTTCCGGTGCCGCTGGCGCGGACGGTATTGAGTTCGCCAAAGCCAAACGCATGGACTTCGGTCTCGCGTGGTCTGGTCTGCTGTCGGGCAATGTGAAAGTCACCGGCATCGCACTCGACGAACCGCTGATCTATCTCGAGAAAAACGCAAACGGCGCCACCAGCTGGTCACCGCGCCGGTCATTGGAAGTTCTGACAGGCGAAGCTGAAGAAGGCAACGCTTCGGCAGGTGATAGCACTCAGTCCGCACCAGACAGCGTTGCAGACAACGCCGTGGCTGATTCCGGCGAGGGATATCTGGAGAGCTTTGGTGTCGACAGTCTCCAGATCACCAACGGCGAGCTGACCTATATCGATGCCACGGCAGATCAGAACTTTGTCATTCAGGCCCTCAACCTTGCACTCGCTGCACCGGACTTAACCGGGGATGTCCAGCTTACCTCCGATTTCCAATTTCAGGGCGTTCCTCTCGAGGTTTCGGGCACGTTGTCTAACCCGCTGGGATTGGCATCCGGCGACCAGGTGCCCGTCGATTTGGCTCTGACTTCGTCAGAAAACTCCATCACGATCAAGGGGACCACAGGTCTGGAGCCGGTCCGTGCTGAACTCGTGATCGCTGCGTCAGGACCGTCGTTAAAAACTCTTGCGACGCTGGGCGGACAGTCACTCGATGCAGATCCAGGCGCCTTCCAGTTTGATGCACAAGTGCGGGGCTCTGAAGCAGCGATCTCAGTATCAGATCTTCATCTGGTTTTAGGACAGCTTTCCCTTGGCGGTGCAGCCGATGCGGATCTCTCTGGGTTGGTTCCGGAAGTCTCCGGTCGGCTTGTCCTGAAAGACGGGTCGATTGCAGATCTGTTGCTTCTCGCCGGTCAGGAATTACCGGCAAGCGGGCTGCTGAGCGCCGATCTGGCATTTGAAACGGTTGGCCTGACAGGTGAAGAAATGCTGGCCGGACTGGACGTCAACGGATCGGTCAACATCTCCGAAGGCGAAATTGGCGGATTGGGCCTTGCAGATGCTGTGGGCGGCGACCCGGAAGCTGACCGGATTTCCGGACTGTCTCTTGCTCTGGAGATGCAGGGACTTGAAGCTCCACTGTCTGCAAGCGGTGCACTGACATGGCGCGGTGAAGGGTTCAGTCTGACCGGTGAAGCCGACACGTCCACATTGTTGGCAGGCCAATCGGGCGCAGTTTCTGTTTCCCTTAAGGGCAATCGGTTGAGCGTCGGGTTTGATGGATCAGCTCAACTGCCAAGCACTGTGGATGGCGCTGCTCGGATGCAAACGGTTGACCTTCGAGGTTTGATGGCCTGGATGGGGCAGCCCTTGGCGGCCGGTGGTGGCTTGGGTGCGTTCAGTGCCTCCGGGATTTTCGGTTTTCAAGGCGACACGATTTCGTTCGAGGAAACACGCTTCACGCTGGATGAAACTTCCGGCGAAGCCAATGGCCGCGTGACCCTGGGCGGCAAGCCGACGGTGACGGCACGTCTTGATTTGCGCGAGCTCGTCTTGGACCCTTACCTTGGCGGCGGGTCGACCGGCGGACAACCTGCAGCTCAGTCTGGCAGCGTTAGCGGTTCGGCGCCAGCGGCAACAGCGCCCCCGGTGGCGGGCAAATCCTGGAGCACAGAGCCAATCGATTTTTCGGGCCTTAGAGCTGCGAATGTCGACTTCAAGGCAACTGCAAACGAGATCCGGATGGACAAGGTCCGGATTGGACAAAGCGCTCTCTCGGTTGCGATCCTGGATGGCGTTCTGACGGCGGATCTTGAGAAACTGTCACTTTACGATGGGACAGGCACGGGCTCCGTCAGACTGAATGGCGCAGCTGCTACACCTGAATTGTCGGCAAAGTTTGACCTCTCCGGCCTCAATGCCTATCCGCTTCTTCGGGATGCGGCGGACTTTACCTGGATTGAAGGCAAAACGCTCATTGGCCTGGATGTAACAACGTCAGGTGCCAGCGAGCAGCAGATGGTTCAGAACCTCAAAGGCACCGCCAGCTACATGTTTGAAGACGGCGCAATCCGCGGGATCAATGTTCCGCAGATGGTGCGCAGCCTCTCAGTTGAGACCTTGCTTGGATGGCAGGCGAGTCCCTCCGAGAAGACGGACTTTTCGTCGCTCGGGGCTTCTTTTCAGATCGAAAACGGAATTGCGACCACCAGTGACCTGTCTCTGATCGGGCCGTTGATCCGCATGAGCGGCGGCGGCACCACGGACATGCCCAATCAACGGCTGTCCTGGCGGGTGGAGCCGAGAATTGTGGCGACACTGGAAGGCCAGGCTCCGATGCCGCGCCCGAAAGGCACCGACAAGAAAATGGCCGGTCTGGGTGTACCTATTGTAGTGGATGGGTCCTGGAGTGATCCGCGCATCTATCCGGATATTGCAGGCATTCTGGAAAATCCTCAGGCGGCCTACGAGCAGCTTGAGCAAGTCGGTGGTGAACTGATTTCGATCCTGAAGGGCGAGGCGGATGTGCCGGAAAGCCTGACCGACACCGCCAATCAGGTGATCCAACGTGCGACTGGTGGTCAAACCCAGATCGACATCGAAAAGGTGATCGAAGGGGACGTCAACGACGAAGACGTCCTGAAGGCCGTGGAAGAGGGCTTTGGTCTGCCTCCGGGTTTGCTCGGCAACGTCTTTGGCCGCCAGAAGGCGCAGGAGCCGGAGCAAGGCCAGGGACAGAACTGAACCATTGGGCGGTTTCACGAGTGAAATCTTGCCCGAAATGGTAGCTAAGAGGCGTACTGGAGCGGAGCTTCTCCGTACTGGTTATTGCCTTTGGTTGCTGGTTGCACGAACCAATAAAGCAGCAGCAAAAACCCTACGATTGGGATGATAATGATGAGAAACCACCAGCCGGCGCGGTCAATGTCATGAAGGCGCCGGACAGCGACGCCGAGACCCGGTAGAAGCAACGCGAGCGAGACCAACATCGACAATGGCTGGCCTGCACCTTCCTCGAAGGCTTGAAATCCGAGAGCCGGAGCAACAACGGCGCCATCGATGATCTGGGATACTATAGATACGATCACCACAAACAGGATCCACCACCAGTATTCGCTTCTGGAAGCGCGACCGGAAAAGACCGCATATTTGCGAAGAACAGTTTGAACAGCTTCAATCATTTTGCACTCCATCCGTGCTGAAAAAGCCCGCGCCGGGTTAAGTGTGCATTTGAAACAAGTTTAAACAAGAAAAATTGTGCCGGAACGTTACAGGCCGAGGGCGCGGACCATGTCGGCGACGCCTTCCTCCGGAGTGCCTGTGTTTTCTATACGAACCAGATTGTCCACATTGTCCGGCTCCAGATCAGCGCGCTTGAGGCGGGCTTCGATGTCTTCGCGGGTTTCCCTGCCGCGGGCGGCCAGGCGTTCCGCGAGGATTTCAACTGGCGCGGTGATCAGGAGGACGATCGCCGTTTCATATTTGTCTGAGGCTTCTTGCAACACCTTGCGGGAGCCGTTGGCGATGACCGTTTTGCCGTCCCGAATTACGCGGTCATATGATTGGGGCACAACATACCCCAATCCATGGGCTTCCCAGGAAAGGGCCACTTTTCCGGCTGAGACAAGGGTCTCGAAGTCCGACCGGCTCAGCGTGTCGTGATCTTCAGAACCGGCATCGGCATCCCGCGTGACCGCGCGCCGGGCAAAAACAACGCTGTCGTTGTTCTTCAGGCGGTCCTTCAAGGCGGCCATGAGCGTGTCTTTGCCTGCCCCGCTCGGGCCGACAACGAGAACCATCCGTCCCGGGCCGAGTTTGTCCTGCGCGTGCATTTGAGCGTCAGGCAACACGGCGGCCTTCGCGCCAGACACCGCGCACGATCGGCACATTGCCAACCAGCTTGACCTGAATGAGATCCGCCCGTTTGCCGGGCTCCAGCACACCGCGGTCGGAAAGGCCTATGGCATTCGCCGGTGTCGAGGTTACTGTTGAAACCGCCTTTGGCAGGGTGATGCCATCAATCTCGTCTGCAAGCTGGAACGCAGCCTGGAGGAGGGATGCCGGGATATAGTCTGACGACAGAACATCCAGATACCCAGCTTCTGCCAGTTCACGGGCCGATACGTTGCCGGAGTGGGAGCCTCCGCGCACGACGTTCGGTGCGCCCATCAAAACGGCCATGCCGGCCTCATGCGAGGCTTTGGCAGCTTCCACTGTGGTCGGGAATTCCGCAATCTTGGTGTTCAGCGCAATCGCTTCATCAACATGGGCAATGGTCGCGTCGTCATGGCTGGCAATTGCGATTGTATTTTTGTCCGCATGTGCGGCAATCGCCTTGCGGTTGCCCGGGGTGTTCTTGTCGGCCCTGGCTTTGCGCATTTCAATGAATTCGGCCATCTGCTCGTCGGTGAAGCCGCGCTTGCCCTGATAGTAGCTGATGTAGGAATCGAGCGACACGAACTGGCGCTGACCGGGTGTGTGGTCCATCAGGGAGACGAGCCGGACGCGGTCATCCCCATCAAAGTAGTTGTAGGCCCGGATGACATCCGGTGCTGAGACTTCGCAGCGCAGGTGGATATAGTGATCGGCCCGCAGTCTGTTTTCCTTTTGACCCGTTTCAATCGCATCTGCGAGGGCCCGCATATCCGCGACCTTCATGGTGTCGTTGCTGTCGTCATCCTCATCCATGCCAACACGCAGGGCGTCAAACACGGTTGTTATGCCGGCACAGGCGATCTGGGCATCATGTGCCTGAACGGCCGCAACAGGGTTCCACCGGACCTTCGGCCTCGGAGCATAGTGTACTTCGAGGTGATCGGTATGCAGCTCGATCAGGCCCGGTAAAAGGAAATCGCCTTCACAGTCGTGCCCCACGGCTTCAGTTGCTGATCCAATATCGGAAATCAGACCGTCCGGATCAACGGTCAGAGAGCCGTTGATCACGTCTTCCGCCAGTACCATTTTGGCATTTTTGAAGAGTTTCGGATGCGTGCTCATGAGACTTCCTCGTTGGAGTTTGCCAGCGTGTTTTTAAGCGCAGTGATAGGGCTTTGCGGGCCCGTCAGTTCAAATATGCGGTGGACGTCAAACGCGGCGCCGCGCTCTGGTTCGACATAAAGACCGAAGTGGCGGCAGGTAAGCGCTGAATTGGTGACGGTTTCAAAATGTGTTTCCGCGCTCCGTGCCAGGAGTGCAGCCTCTTCTTCGTCCTCCAGCTTGTTGGACAGCGTCATATGGAAGCGGAACTCGTCGAAAATATATGGATAGCCCCAGGTCTCGACATATGCGTCCTGTTTGGGAGTGAGATTTGCTTGCCGGCGCCGGTCCAGATCCTCGGTACTCAAAGGCGCGCGGAACGATTCAAACTGGCGCACACACAGAGACGCAAAGGCTTCCAGATCTGGCTCTGCCTGAGCCGGGGTAAGCGCGAAGAACTTGCCAAGTTGATTGACGCTGAGTCCCTTCAGATCGAAGGGAGACACTGTCTTTGCAAAACCGGTGCAGGCAGCGATCAAGGCGTCTTCTGTTGCATCTTTCGCAAGCGAGAATGGGGCTTTCAACGTTCCATGAAATCCGTACCGCCGGGGGCTGGTTGTCAGATCTTCGAAGCGAGCGGCGTCGAGGCCCTGAATGGGCGGTTGCTGCAGGCGTGATCCGGTGAAGGGATCACGGCCCAACCAGGTGTTGCCTAGCTGCATGAGCGGTGCGTCAGCGTCGGCTGCGAAATAGATGGCGTAGCGCATGGAAAAAGTCGCGAATTAGGAGACCGGACTTGGCCGAAGCAAAGCCCTTAACCAGAAGCGATGACTGTTCTGTGACATGCCACCGCTCCCGGCAAGTTTTTTCGGTTAAGCAGCGACGTCGGCGCTGAAGCTGGTGACGTCAATGATCCGGTCGGCAATTTCCTGCCGGACATCCTCATCGTGAAGGATACCGACCATGGCAACGCCTTTGGCCTTCTTCTCTTCCACCAGGCGGACGACAACGGCGCGGTTCGCGGCGTCCAGCGAGGCGGTGGGTTCGTCCAGGAGAAGGATCGGGTAGTGCGCGATGAAACCGCGGGCAATGTTCACCCGCTGCTGTTCGCCACCGGAAAAGGTTGCTGGTGGCAGCTTCCAGAGCCGCTCGGGGACATTCAGCCGGGAGAGCAGGCTGCGCGCCGTATCGAGCCCTTCCGATTCGCTTGTGCCTTGGGCAACCAGCGGTTCGGCAACCACTTCCTCAGCAGACACGCGCGGGATCGTGCGGAGGAACTGGCTGACATAACCGATTGTGTTTTCCCGTAGCCGCAAGACCTGGCGCGGCTCTGCATCTGCAACGTTGATGATCTCATCACCAACAGTCACCAGGATCTGGCCCTGGTCGCAGCGGTAGTTGCCGTAGATCATTTTCAGGATCGAGCTCTTGCCCGCTCCGGACGGGCCGCCAAGGACCACGCATTCGCCGGCCTCGACAGAGAACTCTACGTTTTCGACAACCGGGATCACCGTGCCGCCCTGAAGGTGCATGATGAAGGACTTGCCGACACTGTTCAGATAAAGACGCACTGGCATGATCAGACCTGCAAAATGGAGGAGACAAGCAACTGGGTGTAAGGCTCGCGCGGATCGTCCAGAACCTGATCAGTCAATCCCGCTTCAATCACCCGGCCGTGGCGCATCACCATGATCCGGTGCGACAGCAGACGGGCGACCGCCAGATCGTGGGTCACGATCACGACTGACAAGCCAAGATCAGCCACAAGACGGCGCAGAAGATCGAGCAGACGCGCCTGAACCGAAACGTCCAGACCGCCGGTCGGTTCGTCCATGAAGACCAGCCGCGGATGAGTTACAAGATTTCTGGCAATCTGCAACCGCTGACGCATGCCGCCTGAGAACGAACGCGGATCATCGTCGATCCGGTCACTGGCGATCTCAACCCGGCCCAGCCAATCATCTGCGGTTTCGCGGATCTTGCCGTAGTGCCGGTCTCCGACTGCCATCAGCCGTTCGCCAACATTAGCGCCGGCCGAGACGTTCATGCGCAGGCCGTCCGCGGCGTTCTGATGAACAAATCCCCAGTCAGTGCGCATCAGCAAGCGGCGCTCGGCTTCTGACAGCTGATAGAGATTGCGCATTGACCCATCGCGCATGCGGTATTCGATTGCACCCGCAGTCGGTGCGAGGCGTGTCGACAGGCAATTCAGAAGGGTGGTTTTGCCTGAACCGCTTTCGCCGACAATGGCGAGCACTTCGCCGGGCCAAAGATCGAAGGAGACGTCGGTACATCCGATGCGGTCGCCGTAATAGCGGGTCACGTTATGGACCTGCAGAAGCGGGTCGTCAGCTCGAAAGACGTTCATCGGGACGCCTCCTCTGCGTTTGTGCCGTGCCCACCGATATGCTGGGACGCTGGGTTCGCAGCCATCGGTCCGACATGTCCTGCGGCGCGCCGTTCTTCGCAATAATCGCTGTCAGAGCAGACAAACATGCGTCCGCCTTTGTCATCGAGGATGACCTCGTCCAGATAGACATGCTCTGCGCCGCACAGTCCGCACGGCTTGTCGAACTTCTGGACCTCGAACGGATAGTCCTCAAAGTCGAGGCTCTTCACCTTCGTATAGGGCGGGATCGCGTAGATGCGTTTTTCCCGGCCCGCGCCATAGAGCTGCAGCGCGGGCATTTCGTCGATTTTCGGATTGTCGAATTTCGGCGTCGGGGAGGGGTCCATCACATACCGGTCATTGACCATCACCGGATAGGCGTATGTGGTGGCGATGTGGCCGTTCTTGGCGATGTCCTCGTAGAGTTTCACGTGCATGAGACCGTAGTCTTCGAGGGCATGCATCTTGCGGGTTTCCGTTTCCCGCGGCTCCAGAAACCGGAGCGGTTCAGGGATAGGAACCTGGAACACCAAGACCTGGTCCTCGCGCAGTTCCTTTTCCGGGATCCTGTGGCGGGTCTGGATGACGGTTGCCTCGGACGTTTCATAGGTCGTGCGCACGTTCGCGGTCTTTTCGAAGAACCCGCGCAAGGAGACCGCATTGGTTGTGTCGTCCGAGCCCTGGTCGATCATCTTCAGGCAATCATCCTTGCCAAGGATCGAGGCCGTGACTTGAACCCCGCCAGTGCCCCAGCCGTAGGGCATAGGCATTTCGCGCGAGGCAAATGGCACCTGATATCCGGGGATCGCGATGCCCTTCAGGATCGCGCGGCGGATCATGCGTTTTGTTTGTTCATCGAGATAGGCAAAATTGTATTCACCCTGATCGAAAATCTGAGCCGTGGCGTTCATTGTGCGGCCCTCCGTTCATCGAGAATTTTGCGATAGCTTTCGAGCCGCATTTCCAGTGTGCCGGTGTGCAGCTCGAACAAATGATTGTCGGCGTCGTAGAAGTAGATGGACCTGCCTTCACCTTCGACTCGGCCGCGCGGCGGCTTGAATTCAAGGCCGAGCGATTGGATCGCAGCGAGCCGGGCCTCAAAGTCCTGTTCTTCGATCTTGAAGGCAACGTGATTGTAGGTGCGCTCGGAAAGCGGCGCGCCTTTCATGATCGCGATCCAGACATCACCGACCAGGAAGAACCTTTCCTCCGACAAGGAGAAGGTGTCCTGGCCGCTGTCGTAGACTTCTTCTGCTTTCAAGACATCCGTCAGGATGCGGGTCATCTTGTCCAGATCACTGACGATGAAAGTCATATGGCTGAGGCCACTGCTCATTCCGCAGCCTCTTTGGCAGTGGTTTCGGCTTCTTCGCGCGCCCGCTTTTCGAACCACTCCCCGCGCATGCGGCGCACCAGATCGAGTTCTGCCTGGAAGTCGACATAGTGCGGCAGCTTGAGGTGTTCGACGAAACCGGTCGCCTGAATGTTGTCGGAATGGGAGAGAACAAATTCACCGTCCTGGGCCGGGGCAACCTGTTCTTCGCCGAGTTCTTCCCAGCGCAGAGACCGGTCAACCATGGCCATGGACATGGCTTTGCGTTCGACTTGTCCGAAAACGAGGCCGTAACCGCGCGTAAAGGCGGGCGGAGCCTTTGCCGATCCAGCAAACTGGTTGATCATCTGGCACTCGGTCACCTTGATTGTGCCAAGGTTGACGGCAAAGCCGAGTTCTTCCGCAAAAAACTCCACTTCGACCTCACCGTACCGAATTTCACCGGCAAAAGGGTGCGTGCGGCCGTAACCGCGCTGCGTGGAGTAGGCGAGCGCGAGCAAGAAACCCTCGTCACCCCGTGCAAGGTTTTGCAGACGCAAATCCCGGTCTGCCGGAAAAGATAGCGGGTCGCGGGTGAGATCGCCCACCGGCGCGTTTTTGTCAGCCGCCGGATCCGGCTCGATCAGGCCTTCATCTCCAAGGAGATCGGTGACGCGCGGCATCGGTTCGTCTTCGACTGGAGCCGTTTCCGCCTCAAAGTTCCCGCCTTCGCCTTCGGCGGCAAGAGCAAAATCCAGAAGCCGGTGGCTGTAGTCAAAGGTCGGGCCGAGCATCTGGCCGCCTGGCAAGTCCTTGTAGGTTGCCGAGATCCGGCGTTCGACAAGCATCTTGGCCGTGTCGACAGGCTGGCTGTAGCCGAACCGTGGCAGCGTCGTCCTGTAGGCACGCATCAGGAAAGCGGCCTCGATCAGGTCGCCGCGCGATTGCTTGATTGCAAGAGCAGCGAGCGTTTCATCGTAGAGCGAACCCTCTCCCATTACCCGCGCCACCGCGTGTGACAGCTGTTCGGCGATTTGCTCCAGTGTCAGCGCGGGAACGGAGGTGTCACCGCGGCGCCGCTTGGCGGTTAGCTTGTGGGCATTGCGGATGGCCTTTTCGCCACCCTTTACAGCAACATACATGGGCTCAGGCCTCCTTTAGAGTGACTGAGGTGGAGCGGGGAAGGGCTGCAATGGTGTCTTTGCCTGCGAAGATCAGATCAACCCCGCGTGGGAACTGGGCGTTGTTGGAAATGACCTGATCCCAGAACACTTGCGGCACTGGATCTGTTTCAAAAGTCTGCGTGTCTTTTATGCCGGGTCCTTCGAGCACAACACCGTCTGTGTTGTTCAGGTTTTGGCATGTCAGGATGAGTGTCGTAGACGTGTCCGGATACTCGGCCGAGCCCTGATTGAAGCTTGCAAGCGGCAGCATGTTGGCCGGATCTGCGATCAGGGCAAAGGCTGCCTCGACAGGTTCGTTGACAATTGGTGCGCCCGTGTGAAAGCGAAGGAAGGCCTTTACGCTCTCGGATTGTGCAAGCTGTTTGTCGAGCCAGACAGGTGTGTCATAGTCGAACAGGGTGAGGGCGATGGCCGCGGCTTCTGGTGTCAGCGGTGTTGGTGGTGTGAGATGGGTTTGACCAAGGACCTGAAGCGTTCCCGGTCTCGCCATAGCGTTCATAATGGTCCGGAAACACCCTTGTGCGTCGTGAACAGGATCAGCAAATCCGGCAGCAAGTGCAGTAGTTGCGGTCATCAGTTGTCTCCCCGCACCATCGTGAAGAAATTGACCCGCGTTGCTTCGGTTTCCTTGCGGACGGTGGTTTTGCGCTCTGTCTGGCTGTTCGACAGTGGGCCGAGGATGTCCGTCTCGATTTGTGCCCGCGTCTCACCGCGCTGCCATAGGGCGTCAATGACGGCTGATTGCAGAGCCTTGGTTTTGTCGCGGCCAAGTGCGTAGGCGCTGCCGGTTTCTCCGCTGTTGAGGCGGACAACGCAGCGGGTCACGGTCACTTCTCCAAGGTTGAAGGGGCTGCCGGTTCCGCCCATCCGGCCACGAACCATCACCAGACCCGTCTCCGGCTGGCGCACAAGTTCGTAAGATGGTGGCGTCAGGCTATTGAACTTCTGGTCCAGGATTTCGGCTGGAGTCTGGGCGAGAATGGCAAGGTTCTTCTGCCGGGCGGCTTGGTCGCCGGCAATTGTGGAAGACGGTGTGGTCTCGGTCATGAACACGCCTTTGTGTTTGTTGGCCGCTTTGAGAGTTTGAGGCCGATGCGTGAGCGGGTTGTAGACTCAATTTGTCTATTTGTATAGACAAATAAACTTATTGACTCTTGAGTATCGAAATTTGATGACGGGCGCATGACAGGACAAAGCAAACTGGACCGGGCTGCAGGCATTGCCGTATGGCGCCAGATCATGGAGATGCTGAAGGGCGAAATCGCGGGCGGCGGGTACGAAAAAGGCAGCCGTCTTCCGCCGGAATCCGAGATAGCGTCCCGGTTTGGTGTTAACCGGCATACGGTCCGCCGGGCCATTGCCGCTTTGACGGCAGAGGGGCTTCTGCGCGCCGATCAAGGCCGTGGAACGTTTGTGGCGAGTGCTCCGCTCAGCTATCCCATCAATGCCCGCACACGGTTTTCGGAGATTGTCTCCGGTCAGGACCGCTCGCCAAGCGGCCGCTTGATTGGATCAGAAATCGAAGATGCGGATGCGCTGCTGGCACAGCACCTGGAGGTTCCGTTGGGAACACCATTGATCCGTCTCAAGACCTTACGTGTCGCCGACAGTGTGCCAATGATGGTGGGAACCAGTTGGCTTGAGCAGGCCCGGGTTCCGAATCTGGTAGCCGATTACGCGGAATGCGGCACCATTACCGAAGCTTTGCGCCGGGGCGGCATCAAGGATTACAGCCGGCGGGAAAGCCGGATTTCTGCGGAGTTGGTCGATACCGAAGACGCTCAGCAGCTTGGCATCGCTTTGGGGCAACCGGTTGTGGTGATTGAAAGCGTCAATGTCGATCCGCAAGGCCGTCCGCTGCAGTACACCCGCACGCGTGCTGCCGCTGACAGGATCCAGCTGGTCGTGAATGGGGAATGATGTAGGCGGCTGACTGGATCAAATGCCAGACCGCTTCCGTGTCGCGCGCAGTTTGACTAAATAGAGCGGATAAGCGGCTGTCTCGCGAAGACAGGCATAAAGCCATTTGTTGAGTGGTGTGTTTGAAACTGAGCGTCCAGGGCCAGAGCCTGTCGCTGAAAACCCGAGCGATTGGAAACACAAAACTGCCCGGGGCAGATGATACCGGTCAGAGACAATCAGAGTGTTTTCGAGTTTCTCCCGCCGCAAGATCCGCGCGGAAAAGACGGCATTCTCCAAGGTGTTGCGTGACCGGGTCTCTGTGCGGATCGCGTTTTGTGGAACACCCAAAGCGATCAGCTCGCGTTTCATGACCTCAGCTTCCGCAGGGGGATGGTTTCCAAGGCCGCCGCATCCAACGATGATTGGCGCAGCACCTGAATGATAGAGTGCAGCGGCATGTTCGATCCTTCGGAGCAGTGTCGGGCTGGGGCGCCCGCCTGGCCAGACCGCAGCTCCGAGCAGGACAATTGCGTCAAATCTTTTGTCGATGGGATCCTTGAAGGTCATTCGTGCATTTTCTTCGTCACCACCCCAACATTTCAATCAGATATATGAGGGCGCGACTGAATACACCAGGCCAACAACTAATAATAGAAGTTTACCGTTTGTTAAAGAAATCTCGCGCAAAAATTGAATCTCACACAATATTCGCGGAACTCGATACGTGACCGTATTTTCCATCATCAACAACGCTCAGCAACAGCAATTCAATTTGCAGATGCGGGGGCGGATACCGGACACGGCCAAACTGCCGCAGAATACTGATGCTGCTGAGAGCGATAAACAAGAGGCTAAGGCTGCGGAGAAAACACTGAAGACGGCTGAACTGCTGGTTGAGACGACATCAGCTCAAACCGGTGACCGCCAAAGCGAAGGAGACGACCTCGTTGAGGACTTCAAGGACGCCGTTGATCTGAATGCGGCCCTGACTCGCGTGGTAAAGGACGGTGCCGACGTCGAACGTGAAATACGTATTGAACGTATGGCGCAAGAAATCAAACGCATGAAAGAAATGCTGAAGTTTGCGACGCCTGAAAAGGCGAAGCGGATGTTACAGGAGCTTCAGCAAGTCTCCAAAGAGTTCAAGACCGCTAGTCTTGAACTGCGCAAAGCTGCTGAAAAGATCGGTCCTGACACACCGAACCGGGTGGTTGATGTTGCAGCCGAGGCAACCGTTTTTGCACTTGACCGGACAGGGAAGGCACCGACCGTCACCAATAGTGATCTTTTGGCCTATGCCGAAGACTTCACGTCGTCTCTGGTATCTATCCAGCAGCCTACGCAATCACATTTGAGTCCGAGTCTGACACCTCCCGCGCCCGATCACGAAAGCAATTCTGGTGATAACAGTACTGGTCAGGACCGTGTAGAAACCGCAACGTCGATCTTTGAGGCTCTGGAAGCAACCGGCTTCATCGACCGGCTTGAAGCTGATTTGGCTGCAAAGAACCAATCGGCGTTTCGAAAGGCTTCTGTCTACGCCTATGCTGACAGGCAGCACCAGTCCGATTCAATCTACCGGCAAAGCCGGATTGAGGGCATGCGGGCCGAACACGATGCCCTGAGCCAGTTGTTTAAGGAAATCAAACTTCTGGCAGGTCAGCTGGAAAGCTTGGTCGACAAGGACGACGAAGAGGTTCAGGAGGCAATGCTGTCGCTCATTAAAAACCTCGCTGAAGGCTACGCTGTCCTGGATGCGGAAGACCTCCAGCAGTTCTTGGGCGCTGGGCATTATGCATCGCCCGGCGGAGCAACGCCATCGGGTCCCAGTGTCATGATATCCGCCAACAGCGTTTCCGTTGAAACATCCGTTTCAATCTCGATTTCCGGCATCGTCGCGTGATCTTGAATTGATCGCTCACGAAACCGTGAGGCTCAGAAATGGCTCAAGTCTTGGCTGTGGCCTCGGAAATGTCCCGATCTGCATTATATCCTGCGGTAATGCGCTGCAACAAAGTGCAGCGTCCGACTTTTTCTGACCGATAGGAGGATATTCATGGCAGTCGATTTCTCCCGCCGGACCATTCTTGCAGCTGGCGGTGCGGCATTGGTAACCGGCGCTTCCGGACTGATTGTTCCTGCGCAAGCAAAAGGTGTTGCCCCGACACCGTCGATGCGCGGCGGCGCTAACAACTACCGGCCTGGAGCGCCGATCGTGGACCGGATTGGAGGCGGCGGCTTCTGGATGACAGGGACTGTGCGCCGTGCGGGGGACGGCGCGCCATTGGCGGGACAACGGATCCAGATTTGGGCACATACGACGGAAGGACATGAACGGGATCCGGAGAGCCACGGCGCTACTCTCACCGACGAGAATGGTGTGTTCCGGCTTGAAATGCCCCAAATTGTGCCAGCCTTTGGCCAGCCGCACGGGCACCTTGCCTATGATAGCGGTGACTTTGAAACCGTGTTTCTGCGCCCCGTGATGCCGAGTTCTCAAGACAAGAGCCTTGAAGCGCATTTTGTATTGAACCCGGCATAGCAGGCCGCGTTCGGAATGAAACCATCCCAAAAGGCCATTCTTTGGGGCCTCATCGGCGCAGTTGTGATTGCTCCGCTGGTGGCGGCCGCTTTGAGCCCTTTGCTGGCGTGGCGGGACCCGATTTACATTGCCTCCGGTTTCGCCGGCATCCTGGCGATGGCCTTGGCGGTTTTGCAGCCACTCTTGGCGAGCGGATCGTTGCCGGGGGTGTCTCTTGCAAAGAGCAAGTCCGTCCATCGCTGGGTTGCGGGGATGCTGGTCTTGATGGTGGTCCTTCACGTTGGCGGATTGTGGGTCACCAGCCCGCCGGATGTCGTTGATGCGCTTTTACTCAGGTCCCCGACACCCTTTTCCGCATGGGGTGTCGTCGCCATGTGGTGCATCTTTGCTGCAGGGTTCGTCGCGGTGCTGCGGCGGCGTCTTCGCTGGCGTCCGAATACCTGGCAGAAGATCCATTCGACCCTTGCATTGGGTGTTGTGGTGGGCGGCTCGGCTCACGCGTTTCTGATTGAAGGGACCATGGAGCCTGTCACCAAGGCAATCCTCTGTGTTGCCGCGGTTGTCGCCACCCTCAAGGCAATCCGGGATCTCAGGATCTGGTCCAGGCGCGCGGTTGCCAATCCCAAGACACAGACCGGGCGCGTCAGATGATCCGGTAGAGCGTGTCGTCCTTGCGGATGACATGATGCACCAGCACTGCGCCAATATGGACGGCGAACAATCCAAGCAGAATCCAGGCGCTCCATTCGTGAACTGCTGAAAAGATTGGTGCGATATCCGGGCTTTTGCCGATCGGGCTCCACACCTCAACAATACCGAACCACTTCAGCGGAAAACCATGCGCATTGGTGGCAAGAAAACCCGAGAGCGGCATGAGGATCAAAAACAGATACAAGAAACCGTGGACCGCTTCTGCGGCATATTTCTCAAGCGGTGGAGCTTCGTGGCGCGGCGGTCTGTTCAGCCAGCGGTTCCCGACCCGGATCAGCATGAGCCACAAAACAAGAAACCCGATGCTCTCGTGCAAGAGATAGAAATCGAGCACGACATCTTTCTTGGCAAACCCAATCATCAGCCCCAACGGCCAGGTCAACAGCACAAGCAGCGCAATTGCCCAATGCAACAACCTGGAGGGGGCCGCATAGCGGTTTTGGGTGCCAATGGCTGCCATGTTTCATCAATCCCGTGTTTTGATAGTGCCTATCAAGTCTGGTGTTTGCATATCAAGCCGGGTGCAACACAAATGTGATAGACAACACGTTCTCGGGACATGCCCGCCGATTTGCGGATCATGCCTTACGACCAGAACTTCGGCACATCCTTGGTCGCATCCCAATAGCCTCGGGCGTGCTGCCACATGGCTTGGCTCTGTGCTTCATGCCAGCCGATCGTGAATCCAATGGCTTGTCCGGCGGTCAACGCATTCTTGCCGGTCACATTGCTCATTTCGGGAAGGCGTTCTGCCATGGCGACATCATTGAGATAGCCGAAGATATCCTGCAGGCGTTTCATCCGCTTGAGCAGCGGTTTGACGGCATCTTTCGGGTAAAGACTCCCGAAAAACTCAATGCCATAGCGCAGCTTCTTCATGGCTTTGCGCATCTCGTGACGCTCCGGGATGGTCAACTCGTCCAGACGCTTTCCATATTTGTTGACTTTCTTCCACTGTCTGGCGAGGGCTTGAGCTGCAAAATCCTCAATTGGCTGCGCCAGAAGGCTGCTCTGGTCAAAGTTCTCCGGATCGAGCCATCCCCGGCCTTCCGTGTATGCCGCCAGATCAAGCAGGAACGCGTTCACCTCTGCGGATTTTAGATGCGTCACCAGTGCGGTGCGGGTGTCCTTGCCGCGGGACGCATGAAGATCGGCGAGCAGGGCGTCGAAGGAAATACTTTCAGGTGCTTTGTCCACGACCGGTTCGACGATCTCGTCAATCAGAACATCGAAATCGCGCAAGGCACCGGCTTCGGCCGCGATGGTTCTGGCCAGTTGGTCCAGCGGCGTCATGGTTGCCGGATTAAGGGCTGGCTTGAACAGCCGGAATGCACTGCGGAGCCGGCGCAGGCCAACCCTCAGCTGATGTGGCCCTTCCGGGTCTTCACTGGCGAGAACTGCTAGGCGGTTTTCTGCAATCTGAGTGAGACAGGAGCGCAGCACATCTCGGAAGGCATGTTCCACGGTGATGCCTTGCTCAAACACCACGTTATCAGCAAAGAAGGGAACGGCTTTTCCATCCGGTTGGCCTTCGGCGAACCGGTAGCCGCGTTCAGCCTTGCTGTAAGGTGAAAAGCGGAACGGCACATCATTCAAGAGCTGCTTGGCAACATCAAAAAGCGCGGCGCTTGGCCCGGCCTTAAGTTCCATCTCCAGCTCGACCAGCGGATGGCTTTCCGGCCCGGCCAGAATGTTGCCGATGTCGAAGGCAAGTTCGATATGGGCGCCGTCGATCTCCCGCGTCAATTGCCGCGTGGTGCGCTTCATGACCGTTTCAAAGCACTCAGAAACGCTGGCTTCGCCGATCGTCTCGACAAGTTTTGCGCGCACGTCTGCGTCTTCGAAGACGGAAAAATCGAGTGCGCGTCCGGAAACAGGATGTTCGGCTTCGATCGGGGAAGACAGGCCACCCATCACGCCGGTTCCAAGCTTTGCGGTTTGCACCCAGCTTCGGCCGGATTTGCGCACACGCAAGGAGATCTTGGCCTGGCGGAGGGCCTGGTCCGGCGTATCGAAATAAATGGATTGCAGGGTCTTGGTGACCGATTGGGAGGCGGCAAAATCCTTGAGCGCGCCAGACCGTTTGATTTCGTCCTGCGCTGCCGGGTCCAGTTCGAGTTTGAGTTCGATTTCACGTGCTGATTTGGTCATGGTGAAGATGTATCGAAAGGCAAAAAGCTTGTCTAGAAAAAGCGCACAATTTGCACCTTTCTTCGCCGGCAAAATTTCTTGAATTTGGTCAAGCGCCTGCAATCAGCGCGTTGACCTGCGCAATGATGGATCACCTTGCGGCCCAAGATTGCGGTGTGGGCGCCAGAGCCAGAGCCTGTGCTTGTGTCTGCCTCCGTTTCGGATCTCTGATCAAGCGGGTCCAGTGCTTTTTCGCTTCAGATCTAAAGTTCAAACGGTGCAATGATGCAGCGGCTGGTCAGGTCAATGCTGACCTCAGACAGCCCTTCTAATTGATCGTGGATAGTTTGCGGATTTGAGGTGCATCTCTGCTTGCATCGGCACGGGGGCGGTGATATTCACCCTCCTCGGTGTCAGTTGCCCCTCTGGCGGAACTGGTAGACGCGCGGGATTCAAAATCCCGTTCCTTCGGGAGTGCCGGTTCGATTCCGGCGGGGGGCACCACTTTTTTCTCGTTTTCTTTCCTTTATTCGGCCGCTGCCTTCAGGCAGATGGAAACGTTTGAGCGGTATCGAAACCGAATTCGAATTTCCATACCAGCTGCAAAGAAAAAGGCCCTGAACATGTCAGAGCCTTTCTCGTCCGTTTAGTGGGTTGGTTTCAACTACGCTGTAAATCCAACCAACTCTACATTGTCCACGGCGATGCCACCGACAATGTCGACATTTGTAAACCAGCCATACCGGTTGCCACCGACTTCGGCTGGAATTGTGTCCGTTGCGCTGTTGCGAACTTCATTGAACAGCCAGTTACCGTCGGCATCGAAGATGCTCATGGCTACGTTCAAGGTCCCATCCTCACCTTCGAAGAAGAGATGTTCTAGCGTGTACCAACCGGAAGTATCAATCACGGCGTGATTAATGGTCTCCAAGTCTTCGCGTGGGTCGAAATTCGTATTGTTGCTCGCACCTACCAACAACTCTCCTGTGCTGGTATCCTTGGTGAAATGGAAGATGAAATCCCGTTGGTGATTTCCATCGGACCCATTGGCTGCGACCGAATAGTCGAATCCTTCACCCGACGCCCAATTGGTATCTAAGTAGATGTCGACTGTTGTTTTGAAGCCGTCTTCGAAGGTATCTCGATAACCATCAAATCTAGTGAAGGGGCCTGTTTCGCTGCCCGGTGTTCCTGCCTGAGTGACAATGGCGTGTGCAGACCCTGATGCGGATACAATACCGCCTTGGCCCGATGGTGCGGTTACGATATTGCCGTAACCTGCCACATCATCTGTATCCAAAATTCCAGCTGTGTCAGATTCGAAACCTTGTGAAAAGCGGCTGACAAAGCTGCTTGTGTCCCTGGTTTGCCAGGTTTCTGTTGTGCCACCGACAAAGACGAAGTTTTCAACGTTTACAACTGTATCCGTGCCATCTGTACCGACATTGTCTACGACGACAATAGAGCCATCCGCTTGCCGGGTCAGCGTATAGTTTTCGGAACCTCCGCTGAAGATGGCTGAATCGATGCCGTCTACGCCATCAATTCGATCATCTCCGGCCAGGCCAATCAGAATATCGTTCCCGTCGCCACCATTGAGAGTATCGTTTCCTTCCTTACCATTCAGCTGATCGCTGGAAGATGTCCCAGTGATGATCGTATCCACTGTGCCTTGGTTGGCAGACTTCTCGCCTTGGAATTCGGCGACAACGTCTGTCGTATTCGGGAACGTGATGCCATACGAAGAGCCGTCGATGTTCGTTTCTGTGACGCCGTCGATGTTGAACAGTTTCCATGAGGAAACCGCGCCGGAGAGATCTAGGCCGGTGATCGACAAGCCGTCGAGTTCGCCAAAATTGAAAATGCCGATCGGGTTCTTGTGATATTCGCCGCTGACGGTCACACCGTTGAAGGTCACAGTTCCGATGTCCGGAGAGTTTGCCGGAGCTGGATTTGCTGAGTTGGGAGCATTCAACCCGCCGATCAGTTCGATCGCATTGTCTGGTCGAGATCCGATCGCTGAACCACCGGATTGCCCTACGAGACCAATGTTTTCAAATGTGGCATTTCCGTTGAAGCCGAACAACTTGATATGAGCAGTATTCCCGCCGCCATCTCCATTGTCTGAAAGCGTCGAATTACTGACAACTAATGCGCCCATGGCCAGAAGATTTGTCGGGTCCGCATTATCGGTCCAGAAGATGCCGCGGTCAGTGAATCCATTGATTTCACCATTGGTAAAGGTCAACGTCCCGATGTTCGCGCCCGGAGTGACATCGATGCCTCTCGTGCTGGTGCCGTTGCCGACAAGATCCAACCCGTCGAGGGTCACGTCACCGTCCACACCGGTCGCAAAGGTAACCGCCACGCCGGATGCCGGGGCGATGTTGACATCCCCGCCGTTTAACGCCTTGATCGTGATTGCTTTGTCGATGACAAGATTTTCAGCGTATGTTCCCGCTGCCACATAGATAGTGTCACCTGCGTTGGCAGCATCAATCGCAGCCTGGATCGTTCCACCATTCACTTCTGATGCGTCCTCAACGGTGACTGCGATTACTGCCGTTGAAGTGTTTCCGCTGGCGTCCTGAGCCTGAACCTCGACCTCATAGACGTTGTTCGAGCCTGCATCTTGCGGGTTTTCGAAATCAGCAGCAGACGCGAATGATAGGGCGCCGGTATTGGAATTAATCTGAAACAGTGCTTGGTCATCGCCTCCAACGATTGAAAATGTCGATGCCTCGTCAGCTGTTATCGTGCCTATGTTGGTTTCGTTTTCATTGATCTCGAAAGTTGGTGAAGACGTGATCGTGGGCGGAGTGGTATCTGGCGTTCCGCCGCCACCTCCGCCTCCAGCACCTGGTGCATCCGGATCTGCCGGGGAGTCGTCTGGGCTGTCGTTTGGCGTTCCGTCATTGCTGGGTTGGTCGATGGGGTCCCCGGATGTATTTTGTGCACCGGACCGGCTTTCATCAAACCCGAACAGGAGCCAGTGCTCATAGCCGCTGGAGAATGTTCCGTTGGCGATTGCGTCTGCGATGTCTGGATTTGCGGCTAGGTATGCTGCTTCGTCGAAGCCTTCGCTCGTTTGCGAGGCGACGGACGCATTTGGCGACCGGCCTTCGCCGGCACCGTGATTGATGAAGTGCAGGAACGGACTGATGCCGGAGGCTGCAACGTCCGGGTTCTGTTCCAGGTAATAGGTTGGATTGAAGATCGCGTTCGGAGCGCGGCCTTCCGTTTCACCAAATTGGTTGAAGTGGTTGAGCGGATTGATGCCAGCGGAAGCAACGTCCGGGTTTTGTTCCAGATAGAACGATGTGTCGAAATATGGGTTTGGATCCCTGCCTTCTGAAAAGCCAAACTGATTGAAGTGTTGCTCAGCGCTCTCAAACAAACCTGCTTCAATTGCTGCAGCAACATCAGGATTTTGAGATAGATAAAAATCAGAGTTGAATGATGATGTAATAGAAAAAGCCATGATAACCCCTTACTAGCTTTCGCTTACTCGTAAAATGTTTCGTTGATGCGTGGTGGTTGCGGTCGCCCAAAAATAAATTTTTTATTAAAATTATCAATATATTTATTAACACGGTAATTATCGGCAAATTGAAGATTAAGAATAAATAACTGAAATAATTGAGAAAAAATCTTTATACGCGTAAATTAATTTACTGTAAAGGTTAACGACAAGCAACTTTTACGCGCAAAATAGAAAAAATAGGTCCGATTATGTCACTAGTGACAATAATCGTGCGTTGATTGAAGTGTTCATCAAAATACTAAGGCTTCTTCTGTAATTTGTGAGCCGGTGAACAAGCGGCTATCCCTGGCTGTCTGAGTTGGCTGCCTGCAATCAGCTGATTGATTTCGACAGATTGGGCAATGTGCCGAGCGCTGAAATCCTTGGACCTTGCGATGCGAATGTCCCGTTGATGAATGAAGCTTTGGCTTTCGTTTGATGTTGCAGCCGGGTTCTGTCGAACCCAACCACCTCGCCTACCAGTTAACATCCAAGCATTCTCGCGCTGGCCGCCGCTGCCGTCCGGCGGTCAGGGTGATGCTTATGCCTAAGCAATCGTAAATGTAAATAACGAAATTTTAGTATTAATTTCAAGTTAATTGCATGTTCAAAAAATATTAATGACGATCAAACAAACCAAAAATACTAAATGTTCGATTTAATAATTTTTACCACCTGCCGCGCATACTGCCCCCACAAGCAAATAACAAGCTAATGCGTCAAACATTCAAATAAACAGGGGCGGTGTATTCATTTCACCGAATGAAAACCTATGTGCGGACTTTGTCACAGTGCTCTTTGTGACGGGCTTGAGCATGCCCAAGACGGTACATTTGCCGCCGCTGCAGCATCTGGCCCCGGTGGCACCACTTCCCTCAATTATATAATCGGGCAGTTGAACCGCGGTGATTACAGCTGGGGTGGCATTGCTGTTGTGACTTATTCTTTCGCCAAGGTTCTTCCAAGCTATGCGAAGGGCCTGGACGAGTACGACGGGTTCAACAGTTTCAATAGCCAGCAGATGGATATGTCGCGACTGGCTCTTGAGACATGGTCAGATGTCGCCGACATAACCTTTCAGGAAAGCAATTCGTATTTCGCGCCGATCCGGTTTGCCAACTCTGATACGTTGGCGGACTATTCGGCGGCCCATGCGTACCTGCCGGGCTTTTCCTCTTGGGCCGGTGATGTGTGGGTGAACAGCGACTACGCATACAATACGGCTCCGGAAATCGGGAACTATGGATACAAAGTCCTGGTTCACGAGATCGGCCACGCGATCGGCCAACCGCATCCGGGTGACTACAACGCCAGCGGTGGCAAGCTGAGCCATCAAAACAACGCCGCTTATGCCGAAGACAGCGCCCAGTATTCGATCATGTCATATTGGGATGAGAGCCATACCGGCGCTGATTTCGGAGATGCTTTTGCCCAGACCCCGATGCTTCACGATATCTTAGCGATCCAGGCAAAGTACGGCGTGAACATGTCGACGCGGACTGATGACACGGTTTACGGATTTAACTCCAACACAGAATCGCCGATTTATGATTTCAGCCAGAACACAACGCCGGTCTTTTCGATCTGGGACGCAGGCGGAACAGATACGATTGATTTCTCAGGCTTTTTCGTCGATACGGTCATCAATCTGAACGAAGGCGGCTTTTCGAGTGCTGCCGGCCTCACAAACAACATCTCAATCGCCTACGGCGCAGTCATTGAAAACGCGATTGGTGGTGCGGGAGATGATGTCGTCATCGGCAACCAGTGGGACAATCTGATCGATGCCGGCGCTGGAAATGACGTGTTCATCCTTAACCAAAGTAGTTCTTCAGCAGACACCTACGTCTTTGACAATGGTGAGACCATTGTGTTCAGCGATCACGGTACGGACCGGCTGACCAATGTCGAAACCATTTCTTATGCCGACGCTGAACTCTATGTTATCGCGCAAACGCAGATTTCAATCCTCGAATATGCCGCGAGTTATGAGGATGTTGAAGAGGCATTCGGTACGGACGAAGAGGCACTCTTTGACCACTTTATCGAGTTCGGTTTGACCGAAGGCCGGACGATTGATTTCTCCGCGCTTGATTACATCGCCTCGCATGAGGATCTGATCGAGGTCTTCGGGGCAGATGCTGAAGCCGGCGCCCGGCATTACATTGAGTTTGGCCGCGCTGAAAACCGGGAAATCACCTTTGACAGCGCGGCGTTCCTTGAGGCGAACCCGGAGTTGGTTCAGCTTCAGGGCCAAGAGGTCAATGCTGCGAAAATGTTCATAGAGCTGTAATCACCAGACGGGTGCCGCGGTTGGCATTCGTTGAGATCCATAGCGCGGCGCGCACCACGTCAGTGCTGGTTTGTTTGCCCTTGGTTTCAAACCGTTCCCGGCCTGAATTTCGTTAGGTGACTTTTTGCGTTGCAGCAGGTATGGAGGCGTCATGATCAGACGCCTCTATGACTGGACCCTGTCCCTTGCTGCCGGACCGCGCGCACCTACAGCGCTGGGATCGGTTTCGTTTGTCGAAAGCTCGTTCTTTCCGATCCCGCCGGATATCTTATTGATCCCGATGGTCATCGCCCGGCGCGAGAAGGCCTGGTGGTATGCGCTGCTGTGCACGCTGACCTCTGTGGCCGGTGGTGTATTCGGCTATTTCATCGGAATGTTCCTGTTCGAACAGGTTGCCCAGCCGGTGCTCGCGTTCTATGGCAAACTCCACTACGTCGAGGAATTCCGCCATATCTTCGCCGAGTGGGGCTGGTGGTTCGTGTTTATCGCCGGTGTGACCCCGTTTCCCTACAAGGTGATTACAGTTGCCTCCGGGGCTGCAGGCCTAAGCCTGCCAATCTTTATCCTTGCAAGCATTGTCTCCCGGGGGATCCGGTTCTTCATCGTCGCTGGGCTCCTGTATTTCTTCGGCCCGCCGATCAAGGACTTTATCGAGAAACGCCTCGGTCTTATGTTCACCGTGTTCGTCGTACTTTTGGTCGGCGGTTTCGCCGCGTTGAAGTTTATCTAAGCAAAGAGGATCCGATGTCCGCTGAAAAACTGGCTCAGTCGTTGACACTTCTGCTATTGGCCGGTGGCCTTGTGGTGATTGGAACGGCTTGGGGATATCAGCTGATTGGCGGTTACGTCCCCTGCAAGCTGTGTTTGGAGCAGCGAATTCCTTATTACATCGGGTTGCCGATGGCCCTTGTTGCATTGGCTGCCTTGGTGACAGGTCGCAAAGGGATTGCTGCGATTCTGTTGCTGGCAGTCGCGGCCGTGTTTGCCTATGGAGCTGGCCTCGGGATTTATCAGGCCGGAGCGGAATGGCAGTTCTGGGATGGCCCGAATGATTGTGGCGGGGGCGCTGCTGCTCCGGCATCCGCTTCCAACATGCTGCAAGCCTTGCAATCAACCCGGGTTGTCAGCTGCACGGAAGCCAGCTGGCGGATGCTGGGCCTGTCTTTTGCCGGTTGGAATGCTGTTGCATCTGCCGGGTTGGCCGGACTTGGGCTTCTTGCTGCCGGAATTTTGAAATTCCGGGTTCCCATGGCAAAGTCACCGGCATGAGCACGTCAAAACACAAGGCCGATCAGGAAAGGCGCGACGAGGCGCTGAGAGCGATTGACCGCGCGCAAGCGGAAAGCGAAACGGTTGTTGGCTCGACCTTTGTTCGCATGGCCGATCGTGCGCGGGACCATATGAGCGCGGCCGATAAGGATGCCGATGACCACATCGAAGTCTGGGGCACGCGCATCGGCCGGTCGCTTGGGTTGATGTTTGCAATTGGTCTGGTGATTTACCTTGCCGTTACCTACCTCTAGGTAATCTTCCAACTGAGTTGGGAGGCTCGCGAAAAAGGAAATACAGCGCTCACTGGAGCCTGGAACAAAATATGGCGTCAATTCATCCAATCAGCCGAAGCCACTGGACCGACCTCCAAGCGCCGGACCTGAAAGACTTTGAGGCAATGGCCAGTGAAACACTGGCAACCATGCCCGACGATCTGTTGCTTCGCTGCGGCAATTTGCAGATCACACTTGCCGAATATGCACCTGATGATGTCCTAGATGCGTTGTCGATCGAGGATCCGCACGATCTGCTTGGATTATTTGAAGGTGTCGGCTTGGACGAGGGCGAAGAGCTGTCCCATACGGGGCAGATGCCAAATCGTATCTGGCTCTTCCGCCGGCCCATTCTGGATTATTGGGCCGCAATGGACGAAACGCTCGGAGATGTGGTCGCCCATGTGCTTATCCATGAGATCGGTCACCATTTCGGTTTGAGCGATCAGGACATGGAGCGTCTGGAGGCCGCTGCCGACAGGTGATGAAGCGGCAGCAGCCTCAAGGATAGTGAAAGCTTATTCGGCAGCTTCCGTCTTGGCGCGTTCGATTGATTCCACAATCATGCGTTTTGCAGCTTCTGCGCCTTCAATACCCGTAACCTTCACCCATTTGCCGGGCTCTAGATCCTTGTAGTGCTCGAAGAAGTGCTTGACCTGATCGATCGTGATTTGCGGCAGGTCGGTAATGTCCGAAACACCGTCATAGCGCTTGGTGATCTTGTGGCTCGGAACCGCAATGATCTTCTCATCCTGGCCGGACTCGTCTTCCATCAGGAGAACACCAATCGGACGGCACGTCATGATGGCGCCAGGTACAACAGGGCGCTGGTTGACGACAACCACGTCGATCGGATCGCCATCGCCGCAAAGTGTGTGCGGGACGAAGCCGTAGTTCCCCGGATAGCGCATGGGCGTGTAGAGGAAGCGGTCGACATACATCGCGCCTGCTTCTTTATCCATCTCATACTTGATCGGTTCACCGCCAACGGGAACCTCAACAATCACGTTGATGTCTTCCGGCGGGTTTTTGCCAATCGGCACGGCGTCAATACGCATCTGTGAACTCCTGTTGGATCGTTGCGCCGTCTATCGCAATCCGAAGACAGAAGTTCAAGTCTTTAGTTTTGCATTGCACCTAATTGATTAATGACCCGGAAGTGACACCGGCGCACCAGATCCTTGTCTTGAATAGTATAAAGGTGAAGCTTTCAGAGCGTTCGCCTCGGCCAGATGTAGATGAGCAATTCGAGCCGTCTACCGCCGATCCGGTGCCATGATTTCCCGGCGATTTGTCCTCCCACCGCACGATAGAATTCCCGGGCGGGCGTGTTGTCGCTCAGTACCTGAACGGCAAGCCCTGAGCCATGTTGCTCGAGGAATGACGCCCGGATGTCTTCAAAAAGCCTGCGGCCGAAACCCAGGCCCTGATACTCCGGTTTGAGATACAGTTCGTATATCTCGCCATCCATGCTGGTATTCGTTAGCCGGCACGGGCCGAAGGTGGCATATCCTGCCGGGACATCAGCGACGGATAGGATCTTGATGTTGACGCCGCGCGCCAGAGCACCGCGCCACCAGTTTTCGCCGCGCCTTGAGACCATTCGCTGAAGGTCAAGACCATGTAATACGCCGCGATAAGCGCCGAGCCAGGCTTCGCTATGGATGCTGGCGAGCGCTTCGCAGTCTGCCGGTCTCGCCGCACGAAGATCAATCAGGTCAAGAGTCATCTTGGAAAAAGAATACTACAAGGCGTCCGCAGGGGAAGCTTGAAACGTTTTCGGTTCGGGAAAACTGCCGGAAGTCTTGAGCCTCACCGCCAAAGGTGTCCGGTAATGAAAAGGGCCGGCGTGTTGCCGGCCCTTCAGTTGCCTTGATGTTTGACTCAAAAAATCTGGTCGCTCTACATTCACCACGGGGGGCTGGGGGGCTATTGCATACCGCGGTGCCCGTAGACCGTTCCCATCAAGGTATAATGCTAATATGGGTGCGCTTTTTGGCTGGCCAAGGGCTGGAATGCGGCGAAAACATGAAAATTTTGGTGTTCTTTCTTGAAAAGTTGCCCAAGCGTCAGTTTCTGATGTTTTTCGGTCACGATTGATGAATGAAAGCAACAGTTTCTCAGCTTTCTATCGGCCTGCACTTGCAATTCGCGGCGAACCACGACCATCATGACATCTGGATGACATGCGCCAAGCAAATGCTAACGGCAGCGCAAGGTGCAAGGCGGTTCAAAAGGGAGGCGGAATGAGCGAAGCCGATGATAGCGCATCTCAGCACAGCCGGAGCGTGAGCCTCAACGGACCTGGGCATAAAGCTCCTCCCCCCTTACCAGTGGTGTCCTTCAACCGCCGGGAACTCGATGTCATCCTCAGGCTCTATGGCCGCATGGTCGCCGATGGTGAGTGGCGGGACTACGCAATTGACATTCTGAATGACAGGGCTGTTTTCTCAATTTTCCGCCGCGCCTCTGAAATGCCTCTCTATCGTATCGAAAAGGATCCTAAACTTGCGCGGCGGCAGGGCGCATATTCGGTCGTCGCGACTGGTGGCATGATCCTGAAACGTGGCCACGATCTTGCGCAGGTCCTAAGGGTTTTGGAGAAGAAAAAACATCTCCGGGTCGTCGACGCCTGACACCGGGGCGCACTGATCGAGACCCGGAGCTATCCCCACTGAAGTTAACGACGCTGCTGCCCCGATTTTCACGTGCTGACCATCTGAGATTTGGAAGCGACATTTCTTGTCGGAAGACAAAAAAAGCCCAGCGCAATGGCCGGGCTTTCTGCGTTTAGGATGGTGCGCAAATTATTCGCGGTTGCCGAACAGCTGCAGCAGCATGAGGAACATGTTGATGAAGTCGAGGTAGAGACGCAGAGCGCCCATCACGGACTTCTTGGTGGCAACTTCACCGGAGTCGCCCTCGTAGTACATTTCCTTGATCTGCTGTGTGTCGTAGGCAGTCAAACCAGCGAACACGAGAACACCAATCACGGAAATCGCGAACTGAAGCGCAGAAGATCCGAGGAAGATGTTCACCAGGGATGCGATCACGATACCGATCAGGCCCATGAACAGGAACGAACCCCAAGCGGACAGGTCCTTCTTCGTGGTGTAGCCGAAGATGCTCAGCGCACCGAAGGACGCTGCGGTGATGAAGAACACGCGCGCGATCGATCCGCCAGTATAGACCATGAAGATCGAGGACAGCGATACACCCATCAGAGCGGAGTAGATGAGGAACATCGTCCGAGCGGTTGACGCGCTCATGGACTGGATACGGAATGAGAGCCAAAGCACCATGCCAAGCGGCGCTAGCATGACCACCCATTTGAGCGGTGAGGCGAAGATGGCGTTGCCGAGCGGCGTCAAGCCTACGATCGAGCCAGCGTCGTTGGTTACGACGGACATCATGTAGGTACCGATGGCAAAGAAACCGGTCAGCGCGAGGCCGAACGTCATGTAGTTGTATACGCCCAGCATGTAGGCGCGCAGGCCCTGATCGATGCCGGCCTCGGCACGAGCGCCGGCAACCGAGTAAGCGCCTTGAGATTGGCGGTCAAAGGTCGACATGGTCTTAAGATTCCCCTTCGTTCAAAACTTGTGCGCGCAGGGAGTCCTGCAGCACAGCTCCCTCAACATATGGGAGAATACGGACCCTAGCACAAGATGACTTTCCTGAAAAAATCGCAATCTTTCTGCTACGGCCCGTATTTCCGGCCCATATGATTAAGAAGAGTTCCTATTTCATGGCTTTAAGACGGCTTTCGATCTGCCGGTCACAAGTGCCTTGTGGCCAGCGGAAGATTTCTTCTGCCTTGAAATCCATAACTTCTTTTGTGGTGTCGCGCATGACTTCCGGCGTTACGCCCAGCTTGAACCACTGAAGAACGCCATAATCGCCGCCAGCATCCGTGAAAAACGCCAAGGGTTTGCCGTCCTCCATGATCCCGACACGGCCCACGCGAACATCTTCGACGGTCACATTGCGCGCGTTTCCATCAATGGTCAGCTTGGATTTGGTCAGGCGGAGTTTTTTTCCGGCAGATTGCGGTGTGCCGGTCCAGGTGCCGCCGGTCAGCCTGTTGCCCTTGTTTTCAACCGAGAGGCAAGAATTCTTGTAGTTCGGGATCGACAAACGGTTCGCTGAAACCTCGATCGGATCTTTGCCCTTTTCGGAGATGGTGTATTTCATCTCATGTTCACCGGTGCGGTAGACGCGGATGCCGACCGGGGTGAAGCCGCTGTCTCCGATTGAGCGGGTGAAGAAATCAAACTGGTTGGCGTCATTGGTTCCCGCGCGGCGGTAAAGCCAGCGCTTAGGCAGGCCGTCTTCCCAAACCAGCCAGTCGCTGACAACGAGGCCGCGCTTGCCAGCCGGATCATTCAGCTGCCAAACGCCTGTGTGAAACGGGCTTTCGGCCTGAGCTGCCGGCATGGCGGACAGCATGGTCAAAGCCGCAATTGAGGCTGCTAGAGTGGTCTTAAACATGGAATTCAAACGATAGCCCGGCATTTCGGAGTGCCCCTTTAAGAGATAAATCTCTCTTCCGATATCCAAGATAATCGCATGACGCAAGGCGCGCCGGTCATGAACCGGCGCACATTTGCGGTGAGTTTGATGAAATTTTTCTGACGGTTAACACCGTCTTTGGCCACATCAGAGGTTTCTAAGAACCGGTGCAGGCTTTTCCCCGAGAACGCGCCAGGTTCCGATCAGGCCGAACCCGACAGTCAGGACAAGCGCGATTAGGGCAGCACTGAACGCCGTGACCGGCAGCAGCGTAAAGGTTCCACCCATGATCGCAGTGATGACATACCAGGCTGCAATGCCGCCCGCCAAAACGGCAAACACTGCTGTGACAAGGCCAAGGATCGCATATTCGAGGCCATAGGCCAGGATCAACCGCGTTCTTGTGGCGCCAATGGTCTTCAAGATGACGGCGTCATAGATGCGGCTGCGATGCCCGGCGGCGAGAGCCCCCGCCAAGACAAGAATGCTGGCAATCAGCGTGATGGAGGAGGCGCCGCGGATCGCCCATGCGAGCTGAGCCACGATGTTGTTCACCTGGGAGATCGCATCTTTCACGCGGACGCTGGTGACGGTCGGAAAGCTGCTGGAGACGGTCTTCAACAAGGCCAACTCGGTATCTGTCTGGACGTTATCATCCCAGCCAAGGGTCATCAGATGCGCATGCGGCGCCCCTGCAAATGTGTTGGGCGAGAACACCATGACAAAGTTGATGCCAAGCGACTGCCATTCCACGTCCCGCGTATTCGCAATCTCTGCGGAGATTTCGCGGCCAAGAACGTTCACAGAAACGGTGTCGCCAATCTTGAGGCCGAGGTCTGTTGCAGCCTCCGCGTCAAAGGAGACCAGTGGAGGCCCTGAATAGTTCTGCGGCCACCATTCACCGGTCGCCAGTTCCGAGTTTGGCGGGAGCGTAGCTTCATATGTGATGCCGCGGTCGCCGCGCAGAACCCAGTCGGACCCTTCTTGTGCTGGCACGAAATCATCGCTGCTGATGCCGTTGAGGCTAACAATCCGGCCGCGCAACATCGGCACACTTTGAAGGTCTGCGTTTGGAGCTTCTTCGCGCAGCAGGGTTTCAAACGCGTCCCGCTCATGGCTTTGAATATCGACAAAGAAGAAGCTTGGCGCTTCACCTGCGATGGTCGCGGTGAGCTCCCGGCGAAGGTTTCCATCAATCAGGGTCAGGGCGACCAGCAGGGAGAGGCCCAAGCCAAGAGACAGAACGACGGACGGCGTCAGGGCACCAGGGCGGTGAATGTTGGCGATTGCCAGCCGCAGCTCGGTGGAGCGGACCGGAGGCAGGCGTTTGGCGAGCCACATGATGATCCGCGCCACAACCACCAAAAGCATAAAAGCCCCGGCAGACGCTGCGATATAGATCGTAGCGATCCGCTTGTCATAGGCCAGCAGGATGGCGATGGACGCAAGGACGACCACGGTGAGAGCCGTGGCGAACAAATAGCGTTTACGGGGCCATTTGGAGCCCGCCGCAACAATATCTCGGAACAGGGCGGTCGGTGGAACGTCATGAGCCCGGCCAAGCGGCCAAAGCGCAAAAGCCAGCGCTGTCAAAAGACCATAGACGAGGCCCAGGCCCAGTTCGCTTGGATAGATGCCGACCGCAAGTTTGACCGGAAGAACATTGGAAAGTGCAGCACCAGCGGCAAACGGGATCATTGCTCCTATGACCAGCCCGATGCCAATCCCGATCAGGGCAAGCGCCAGCATCTGAACAAGATAGATCTGGAAGACGAAGCCACCAGTTGCGCCCAGGCACTTGAAGCTTGCAATGACTTCCCGTTTTGTTTCCAGGAAGGCCCGGACCGCATTGGCAACGCCAACGCCGCCCACAACAAGAGCTGTGAGACCAACAAGCGTCAGAAATTGTGCAAACCGGTCGATGCTGCGCTGAAGGCCGGGAGATGCATTGGCTCTGGAGCGCACCCGCCAACCGGCATCAGCTTCTGTTTGTTCCGCTTCTTCCTCGATCTGTTTGAGCTCACCGATGCTCGGCGCGGGATCCATGCGCACCCGGTAATGCCAGCGCACCAAACTACCGGGCTGAACAAGGCCAGTTGCGCCGATGGCCTCGGTGGAGATCATCAGGCGGGGGCCGAACTCCATCCCGCCTGCGAGTTTATCGGGTTCGGTTTCAATGACGTCTGTGATTTCAACACTCGTGCGGCCAAGCTCAAGTGTGTCACCAACTTCAACATCAAGACGGGCCAGCAGGGCCAGTTCGGCCACAGCTCCCCAGCGCCCGTTACGCTGTTCCAGTGCGTCCACAAGGCTTTGCCCTGATTGCAGCTCGAGCGCGCCATAGAGCGGATAAACATCATCGACCGCCTTAAGCTCTACAAGCGCCTGGTCTGCCGTGTCTGCGCGCCGGGCCATTGCGCGCAATGTCGCGACTTCCGAAACTGCGCCGAGACTGTCGATGTAGCTCCGCTCGTCCTCATTCACTTGACGATGAACCAGACGGAAGGACAGATCGCCACCCAAAATGGCTTGGCCTTCCTGGGAGATCCCTTCGGTCAAGGCTCTGGAAACCGAAGTCACACCGGAGATTGCGGCCACCCCAAGCGCAATACAGGCAATGAAAATGTAAAAGCCCTTCAAGCCGCCGCGCAGTTCGCGCAAGGCAAACCGGAGGGCGAGGCGGAAGGTTTGGTTGTTGCGGCCAAGCTCGCCGGACACAAGTCCGCTCATGCGGACACCTGTTCTTGCGTTGCGGCCAGATTTTGGGTGGTTTCTTCTATTTCGCCCGAGCGGACCCGGATGACCCGGTCACATTTTTCGGCAAGGGCCGGATCGTGCGTCACAAGAACCAGCGTGGTTTTGCGGTCGCGCTGCGCAGAGAACATCAGGTCGACGATCTGTGCGCCGGTGCTTTCGTCCAGGTTCCCTGTCGGCTCATCTGCGATCAGGATTTCCGGCTCCACGACCAGCGCGCGCGCAACGGCGACCCGCTGTTGCTCTCCGCCGGACATCTGAGCCGGATAGTGGTGCAAGCGTTTTCCAAGACCAACAGCCTCAAGCTCTGCCTGGGCCTTCTTGAAGGCGTCCGCATCGCCGGCGAGTTCAAGCGGTACTGCGACGTTTTCCAGCGCCGTCATATTCGGGACAAGGTGGAACGACTGAAAGATGATGCCGACATTCCGGCCCCTGAACAGAGCCAGCTGGTCTTCGGACAGACCGCCGAGTTCCGATCCCGCAACGACAACCGATCCCTCATCGGCGCGTTCCAACCCGGCCATAACCATCAAAAGGGTCGATTTGCCCGAACCTGAGGGTCCAACCAGGCCCACGGATGTGCTCTTTCCGATCTCCAGATCAATACCCTTCAGGATGTGAACCTGTCCGGCCCCTTCTCCAAGGGTCAAGTGGACATTTTTCAGGGCAATGGCTGGTGTCGTCGTCATCTTTGGGCCTTTATAACGGTCATATGTTGGCCGTTCTGGCCATCACATGCCCTCGACAAGTGGTCACTTTGCGACCATATGGGCCTGTTGTGCCAAGTCTTCCAGTCAGGAAAGTGTATTAGAGTGTATCGTTTCTTTCTGTTTTTGATGCTGCCTCTGTTGTGGTTGGGAACCAGCACTGCAAATGCCGCTGATCTTAAGCTCGTTGTGCTGGGAGACAGTTTGTCCGCCGGGTATCAGCTGCAGGCCGGGGAAGGCTTTCCGGAACAATTGCAAAAAGCGCTCAATGCACGCGGGTATTCTGTGGAGGTCGTCAATGCCGGTGTTTCCGGTGACACCTCCTCCGGTGGACTGTCACGGCTCGATTGGTCGGTAGGAACTGACGCTGACGCTGTTATCGTAGAGCTTGGAGCCAATGATGCCTTGCGCGGCATTCAGCCGGACTTGACACGGAACAACCTCACACAAATCGTGAAACGCCTGACCGACAATGACATTGCTGTGCTTGTTGCGGGCATGCTCGCCCCACGCAATCTTGGCGAGGACTATGCTGCATCCTTCGATCCGATCTACAAAGACATCGCCGAGGCGCATGGTGCATTGCTCTATCCGTTCTTTCTGGAAGGTGTTGCGCTGAACCCGGATCTCAATCTCGCTGACGGCATGCACCCGAATGCGGAGGGCGTTGGCGTTATTGTTGAAAACATTCTGCCGACGGTCGAAGAGTTGCTGGCGCAAGCCTCCAAAAAATAGCATTCAGGCATCTCTGATCCTGCCGAACACAAATTACCTGTAAACAAGGATATCCCTCATGGAACTGCGTACGCTTGGCCGCACGGATATAAAGGTCAGCGCATTGTGCCTTGGCACAATGACCTATGGCGAACAAAACACGGAAGCCGAAGGTCATGCTCAAATGGACTATGCCCTGGAGAAGGGGATCAATTTTTTCGATACCGCCGAGCTCTATGCAATCCCGCCGAAAAAGGAAACTCAAGGGCGGACGGAACGCATCATCGGCACATGGTTTCAAAAAACCGGCAACCGGGACAAGGTTGTGTTGGCGACCAAGGTTGTCGGCCGGACCGGCATGGATTGGTTCCGCGAGCACGGCAAGGGCGCCAGCCTGACACGTGCGGAAATCGAATATGCAGTCGACCGGAGCCTGAAAAACCTTCAAACCGACTATATCGACCTTTACCAGATCCACTGGCCGGATCGGAACATGAGCAACTTCGGCGCCAATCCGGCGCGCTGGGCTCCGCCGGAGCTTCATGAAGACGAAAACAGCATCGAAAGCACGCTGGAAGTGATGGCTGACCTGGTGAAAAGCGGCAAGGTCCGCCACATCGGGATCTCCAACGAAAGCTCCTGGGGCACCATGCGCTATGTTGCAGCCTCCGAGCACCTTGGTTTGCCGCGGGTCGCCTCGATCCAGAACACCTATAATCTGGTCAACCGCACTTTCGAAACCGGATTGGCAGAGATCGCGCAACGGGAAAACGTTGGTTTGCTTGGATACTCCGCGCTCGCGCAAGGCTATCTGACGGGCAAGTACAGGAATGGCGCAATGCCGGCCGGCTCCCGCAAAGTGCTGTTTGACCGCCTGCAACGCTATGAGCACCCGCGGTCGATCGAAGCCTATGACGCCTATTTCAATCTGGCAGATGAAGCCGGTCTCGATCCGGCACAAATGGCGATTGCCTTTGCCAAGTCCCGTGACTTCATGACGTCCGTCATTCTTGGGGCAACGCGGATGGATCAGCTGGAGAATGACATTGCTGCTGCCGATGTGACGTTAAGCAGCGATGTCCTTGAGAAGATCGACGCGATTCATCAGGAATTCGGCAACACCGCGCCGTAACCGTCGTTCACGTTTTCAAAAGAATCAAATCAGGGTCTCCCCTTCGAGCCGGGCAAGGAATTGCCTGGCTCGAAATCTATCTCCACACAAAAACTGCATTGTCTTCAAAGTGTTGGTTTTTTGTCTTGCCAATTTCATGAAGTTGATTCCTGATGGGGATATCAGCGTTTGGCGGAGGGAATTCCTATGCCGCGGCTTTTTACAGGCCTTGAGATTCCGTCTGAGACGGCCCTCATGTTGTCCATGCTCCGGGGAGGCCTTCGGGGCGCCCGCTGGATCGATCCGGAAAACTATCACATCACTCTGCGCTTCATTGGCGATATCGATGATCGCACGGCGGATGAAGTGGTTGATGCACTCGACCGGATCCGCCGTAATCCCATTGAGATCAGGCTTGATGGCCTTGGGTCCTTCGGCAACGGCAAGCCACACGCGGTCTGGGCCGGTGTGCAGCTGACATCGGCTTTGTCTGAGCTCCAAAGCGAGCAAGAGCGCATCCTGCAACGGCTTCACTTGCCGGCAGAGCGGCGCAAGTACGTGCCTCATGTTACTCTCGCCCGCTGCAAAACATCCAATAATGAAGATGTGGCCAAGTGGTTGTGTGAGCGCGGTAACTTTCAGGCACCGCCATTTATTGCAGGCCGGTTCGTCTTGTTCTCTGCAAAATCAAGTGTTGGTGGCGGGCCATACTTGGTGGAAGAAGCTTACCCACTGGCTGCTTGAATGTTTCACTACGATCCGTTCTGCGGGCTTGCGGATCGGATGTCCAGCGGAAGCGCAAGATTTTGCCTCGACCCCTTGAGGTCGTATCAGTGACGCAGCTTCCGTGAACGCGAATAGTGAGCGTCTTGCGTTTTCCGTTGAGGCTTTGATGCATAAAGCGGAATTTTGTTTGCTGGCTCAGTATTTAATCGTATAAATCATCTATTGGTTGTATCGATCAAAAAAATTCAATCAATAAACCATCAAATTTCCAGTTTTCAGAGATCAGTCGTAAAGGAAAATTAATCCGTTTTGCTTCTTCTGTACTTACCTTTCGTGAGTTGTGTGATGCATCTTGCGGTAATAAAAAAGAGTCTGTGCAATCATGAAGTCAATCATCAATTTGTCGATCGCCGCTCGAGTGGGCAGTCTGTCGGCCATCACCGTTGTTGCAATCGTTCTCCTGTTTTTTGTCGCCCGGCATAGCCAGGAGCTTGTCAGCATCGAAAATGATCGCCTCGCTGAATACTCCCAGATGGACTATTACGTGTCCCAGGTGCTGGCGAAGGCGCAGGACATGCGGCGGTTGGAAAAGGACTTCCTGCTGACCAAGGATGAAACGCTTACAGCCTCCTATGATGAGCGGTATGGCGAAGCTGTTGAGTTCCTGAAGCTCACCGCAGAAAAACCGGAAGCTGCCGATCAGATGCCGGTGATCGAAAGCCTTGAGAGTACGCTGGCACAGCACAAAGCAGATTTCGATGCGATTGTGGCTCAATCGAAAGAGATGGGGCTGGACGAAAAAGTCGGCCTGAAGGGCGAACTCCGCGGCGCGGTTCACAACGTTGAAGAGCGCCTAAAAGCAGCGAATCTCGATGCACTGACCGTCAAGATGTTGATGATGCGCCGTCATGAAAAGGACTTCATGCTGCGCGGCGACGACAAATACGTCGGCCGGATTGATGACCGGCGTAGTGAATTTGCAGAAATGCTGCCCGAGAGCGGATTGCCGAAAGCAGAGCAAAAAGAAATCAGTGTGCTTCTCGACACATATCAGGCCACTTTCAAAAAGTATGCCGAGAAAGCCATGTTCATCGACGCAGAAATCGCGGCCGCTGACGAGACATTCGCGAAGATCATGCCGGATTGGGCAAAGCTGTCCGAAGCCGCCTATCTTGGCAAACAGGCCGCCAGTGCCGGTCTCGAATCTGCGCGTAGTTTCTCGAACAACCTTTTCCTTGTGATCGGGTCAATCAGTTTGATCCTGGCGATCGGTCTCGGTTGGCTGATTGGGCGCAGCATCACGCGCCCGATCAACGACCTGACTGAAATCATGAATGAATTGGCGGGCGGTAACAATGACGTGACGGTCGGCTATGCTGACCGCGGCAATGAAATCGGTAGCATCGCGCGTGCGGTAGAAGTCTTCCGTGCAAACGCCATCCGGACCCTGGAGCTTGAACAGGAACAACAGGATCGCACGGCGCGGGCAGAAGAAGAAAAACGCGCTTTGATGGAGAACCTGGCAAGCCAGTTCGAAGCTTCAGTCGGTGCAATCGTGGAGCGTGTTTCCAGCACCGCTGCAAATCTCGATCAGAGCGCACAGACCATGGCGCGCGTTTCGGAAAACACCAGCGAACGCGCCGAAGTGGCAGCGTCGGCCTCTGCGCAGACGACAGAAAATGTCTCCGTCGTTGCGTCCGCTGCTGAGGAAATGACCGCGTCAATCAGCGAGATCAATGAGCAAATCATCCGTGCGTCCGCTGCTTCCAAGAGCGCGGCACAGGATGTGACCGGCACCGCGACTCAGATGGAAGCACTTGCCAACATGGCCGACCGCATCGGTGAAGTTGTTTCGATGATTTCCGATATTGCCGAACAGACCAACCTCCTTGCACTGAACGCAACGATCGAGTCGGCGCGTGCCGGTGAGGCCGGGAAGGGTTTCGCGGTTGTTGCCAGCGAAGTGAAGGCACTCGCGAACGAAACGGCCAAAGCAACGGAAAACATTTCGGAGCTGGTGACGGAAATTCAGGCGGAAACCAAGACTGCGGTTGGGTCTATCGCAAAAATCGGCGATGTCATGCGCGATCTGGAACAGTCTTCGACCGCGATCGCGTCCGCAATGGAAGAGCAGGGGGCAACCACCCAAAGCGTTGCTGAAAACGTTGCCCAGGCCGCGAATGGTACCCGGGATGTTTCGGACAGCATCAAGGTTGTGAAAGACGCATCGGTGGAATCCAGCGAAGCAACCCATGCGGTGCAATCCAGCATCAATGATCTGACCGAACAATCCAATTTGCTACGCGATGAAGTGAACCGCTTCCTCGGCCAGATCCGGGCGGCTTAAACGGAACGGTCAGCGATCCAGCAGCTTGGCATAAACGTCGAGCGTCTTGGCGCACATTGTTTCAACGGTAAAATTCCGGCTCGCATGGGTCAGGCCCCGGCCTGTCAGTGCGAGCCGGTCTTCTGCTGATAGTGCAAGCGCAGTCTTGATCGCCGAGGCCAGTGCATCGCTGTCACCAGGCGGGACGCGCCAACCAGTACGATCTCCTTCAGAAACATCGGGCGGTGCCAGCACGGTTTCGGGCACGGCGCCAAGGTCAGAAACGATGACTGGAACACGGGCAGCTTGTGCTTCAACAGCGGCCCGGCCGAAGGCCTCTGGTTCGATCGAGGCAACAACGGCCAGATCCGATAGTGCCATGGCCGCCGGCACGTCTGCGCAATGGCCGACCAGCCTGACCTGATCCTGCAGGTTCCAATCGGCAATCAACTGCTTCAACTCAGCCACATATCCGTCCCGGCCTTGCGCATCGCCGGCGAGAATGGCAATCGGTGCCGTTACCTCCGACGCCTTCAATGCGCCCATGGCCTCGATCAACACCTTCTGGCCTTTCCAGCTCGTCAGACGGGCCATGTTCATAATGATCGGGCGGCCAGTGGGAACGCCCCAACTGTCTTTCAGGGCCTGCCGGCGCAGGGCACTAACGTTTTCCGGCGCGAGACCTTTCAAATCCGAGCCGCGATGGATCACGGTGATGCGGTCTTTCGCAAAGGGGTGCCGGTCGGAAATGAGATCGGCGATGTATTTTGAGTTCGCAATGACGGTGTCGCCGCGGGCCATGATTGAATTGTAAAGCCCTTTGACCGCATTCGATTGGCTGTAGCTGCCGTGATAGGTGGTGACAAACGGAATGTTTGTCCGCCTGGCGGCAAAGAGCGCAGACCAGGCCGGAGCCCGGCTTCGGGCGTGAATGATGTCAACGTTCTGCGCGCGGACCAGATCGCTCAACAGGCCCGCATTTTTCCAAAGAGTGATCGGATTTTTCGATTTGACCGGCAGTGTGAAATGCTGGGCGCCTATGCCTTCCAGCTCGCGCACCATCTGCCCGCCCTGACTGGCCACGAGCGCTGTTCCACCTGCAGCGATAAGAGCGCGGGCAATGTCGACAGTGGTGCGTTCCGCGCCCCCGGAGTTCAGGTCCGGGATCACTTGCAATACGGTTGGGGCGGTGGGCAGGGACACCAGCAGGGCTCCGGGCGGTCTTTTAAATGACGGATGGCTGTGCCAAAGGACATCAGCAGAAGAAACTGAAAGAGAGCCATAGTATGGGCGCGGCGGAACCGCAATTCATTGAGGTCGGAAAAAACGGTCAGAGGCGGAAAATCGCTGTCCGGAAAGATGCAGGAAGATCGCCCGGTCTCCTATGGCTGTCGGGTTTCAAGTCTGACATGAGCGGAACCAAGGCTGAGGCCCTGTCTGCATTTGCTCGGGAGCGAGGGCAGGAAGCGGTTCGCTTTGATTATTCCGGGCACGGACTTTCAGAAGGCGCATTTGAAGAGGCGTGCTTGTCCGATTGGCTTGAGGAAGCCGAGGCGGTGTTCGACACCTGCACGAGCGGCGAAACCATCCTTGTCGGCTCATCCATGGGTGGATGGATTGCTCTTATCCTGGCTCTTTCGCGCAAGGAAACAAGCCGGATCAAGGGTTTGATTTTGGTTGCGCCAGCGACTGACTTCACAGAAGAGCTGATGTGGAAAGAGCGGTTCTCGGACGATATTCGCGCGGCTATCTTACAGGATGGACGCTGGGAGCAGCCGTCCGACTACAGCGATGATCCCTATGTCATCACCCGCAAGTTGATCGAAGACGGGCGGTCTCACTTGCTGTTCGGCAGCTCTCTTCAGATCGGGGTGCCGGTGACGATCCTGCAAGGTGCGCTGGATCCGGATGTTCCACTTGGTCATGCGGAACGGCTGGTGCAGGCTCTGCCGCAGGATGATGTCACGTTCACAGTCGTACCGGACGGTGATCACCGTTTGTCGCGGCCAGAAGACATCGAGTTGTTGATCCGGTCTGCCGCCTCCATGACTGGGTCCGTGTCCTCCTAAAGGCCCTTGGCAAGCGGCTTGCGGCTTCCGATCGGCTGCGCCTCAACGGCCTTGAATGACTTCCTTCTCGCAATCCAGAAGGTGAATGGTCATCTCTGTGTAGAGGCTGAACTCGCTCACCTTCGATGCACGCCCGCGAAGGAACATTTCAACATCATTGGATGCGTAGTTGGCGGCACTGGTTTTTCGCAAGAAACAGCTGCAGCGGGGCGCGTCCATATTGCTTCTGCTCTCACACAAGGCGGTGTGTTCACTTGGCTGACCTGAGCCGCCGGCCGTCCCGTCTGTCGTGCAAATTTGACGTAGTTCATCCAACTTGGCGAGTGCCTGCGCAGACAGGCGGCCCGGTTCGTTGGCGTAGTAAAATGAGAGATCTACGTTGGAAAGATTTGTGTCCAGTGACTTGGTGAAAATGCAGCCGCATTGGTCTGCCGAGAGGCCCAGCTCAGTTTGGCAGGCGTTCGACATTCGTGCCCATCTGTTTTCAGACGCAGAGAGTGGTTCGCTGGCAAAAGCGGGTGTAACGACCAACCCAAATAGAATCGCGAAGAAACAGACAACAGTTCTCATTGCACCACCGAAATATCACTAGAGCCCTTGCCATGAAGCCTTAGCGCAGAAGTCTTTACGGGCGATGTATCCCAGATCGATGGTTTCCGTTTAGACTGGGAGGGTTTCCTTGCCCTGCTTCTGAACACGGTACCAAGCCCAGAACAGCCGTGCTGCCACGCCTCTGTTCGGTGCCCAATCCAAGGCAATCCGGTCAAGTGTTTTTACGTCCGGTTTTTCACTGAGTTCGAAGGCATCGCGAACGGCGATTTGAAGGGCAAGATCTCCGCTTGGAAAAATGTCCGGGTGACCTGCGCAAAATAGAAGAAATATGTCGGCCGTCCATCGCCCGATGCCCTTGATCTCACACAATTGGGTGTGCGCGTATTCGGCTGGGGCAGTTGCCAGTCCCGCCAAATCTAGGCCGTTCTGACAGGCTGTTGTTACGGCGCGCAGAGTTCGGATTTTGGGTTTGGACAAGCCAACTGCGGCCAGATCTTCATCGCTAAAGCAGGACAGATTCTCAGCGGTCAATGGCGTGACCAAGGTCTGCAATCGGGCAAAGATTGCGCTCGCGCTGGCAACGGAGACCTGCTGTCCGGTGATGATGTGCGCCAATCCTTCAAAGTCAGCTGGCCGACGGCGCAGGGGCAAAGGACCTGCCATCTCAGAAATGCTCTGCAAGCGTGGATTTGCAGTAAGAAGCTCCGAAAGCCCCCGGTTCAAGTCATCTTCTGTGTGAATTGGCTTCATCACGGGACTTCGACGATCTCCACGCTTGCGCAAGGGCTTTGGAATGATAGGAACGGTTAGCCGTAAAAGACCCGCAGCTTCCAATCAACCGTTCTCAAACTTCATGACTGAGCCCGTCTTTCGTTTCGCGCCATCTCCGAATGGTCATCTGCATCTTGGCCATGCCTTGTCGGCTTTGCTGAATGCCCGAGCGGCAGTTGCGTTGCATGGCCGGTTCTTGGTGCGTGTCGAAGACATCGATCAGACCCGGTGCACGCCTGAGCTGGAACGGGATATGTTTGAGGATCTGGCATGGCTTGGTGTGCCGCTTGATGAGCTGGTACTGCATCAGTCGGAAGCCTTTCCGCACTACCGGTCGGCGCTGGAAAAGCTTCAGGACCTCGGGCTGGTCTATCCGGCCTATCTGACGCGGGCCGAGATCAAACGCTTCGTCAAGGATCACGAAGAAAAGGGCAACCCTTGGCCACGGGATCCGGATGGCGCACCGATTTATCCCGGAGACGATGCGGTTCTGAGCGAAGAGGAAATACAAGAACGGTCTCAGAGCGATGCGCCCTTTGCCCTCCGGCTTGATATGAAGGCGGCTCTGAGCCGGATCGGAGAACCGCTCACCTGGCAGGAGTTTGGGGCAGAAGGTCTTGCGTTGTTCGAACCAGCGAAATCCATCGCCGTTGATGCCGCTGCCTGGGGCGATGTAGTTCTGGCCCGGAAAGACACGCCGACCAGCTATCACCTTTCCGTTGTCGTCGATGACGCGCGCCAGGGAATCACGGATGTGCTGCGCGGCCAGGATCTTTATGCAGCAACAAGCGTCCACCGCGTTCTGCAACATTTGCTGGACCTGCCGGAGCCGCGCTACCGCCACCACCGGCTGATCCTTGGAGACGATGGCCGTAAGCTGTCCAAGTCAAACCAGGATACAAGCCTGCGATCCTTGCGGGAAACCGGCGTGACCCATGCGGATCTTCGCAAGCGTATTGGGCTCTAACGCTCCGCCCCATTCACTACATCCCGAGGACATACTCCAGGAACCAGATCCAGAGACTTGTCGTCAAAACGGCGAGCGCTGTTGTTACGGTGATCGCGTTCGCTGACATGGCGTGACCGGTGCCGTATTTGTTCGCGAAAACATAGGCGTTGATGCCGGTTGGGCATGCAGCCGTCAAAGTGGAGACCGCCACCCAGAGCGGTGGCAAGTTGAAAACGAAATACCCCAACGAGAACACGGTTGCCGGCATGATGACGATCTTGATCGCTGACAGAACCAGCCCGGGCAGTATGTTGCCGCGCATGCCGTATTGAACAAGGCTCATACCCAGAGAAATCAGGGCGAGAGGCAGTGCGGTTGCGCCGATCCGGTTCAGCAGGTCACTGGCCAAAGACGGCAGGTCAAACCCGGTCATGCGCCAGCAGAACGCGGCGATGATGGTGATCACAAGCGGATTGCGGATCAGGCTTTTCGCGGCGCTTTGGACCAAGGTCAACACTGGTGGGCTTTCCCCACCGCTGTCATGGGCAGCGGCCCGCTCCATGACAATGGCCATCAAAACGGTCATGAAGGCCAGGTGGATGGAGATGATGAGCAGCAAGGGGACCAGGCCGTCATCCCCGTAAACCGCTGCGACCAGCGGCAGGCCGACCAGAATTGTATTTGCAAAGGCCGCCGAGATCGCTCCGATCGCACCGGCACGGGCATCGCGCCCGAAGCTTTTGCGAATGACGAGCGTTCCAAGTGTCCAGGCGCACGCGATCCCGAGAAAATAACTCGCCCAAAGCGCCCATGGCAGCCCTGCCGACAGGTCTGCTGTCACTAGCGTCCGGAATATCAGGATCGGAATGGCGACCACATAGACAAATTCGCCGAGCGCTTCGCTTACCTTCATGCTGAGGATTTTGCTTCGGGCCAGGCCGTATCCGAAACCGATCAGCAGAAAGACAGGGGCGACGATTGTGAGTGTTTGAACAAACATGCCTTTGACGGGGCTTGAGAATGGCTGGTGGACACCGGCCAGCGGGGAAGGTAAGCAAGTCTGTCATACTGGTTCGCTGGAGATCGGGACGCAAGCCCCTGATGCCATCCGTTTTGAATTGGGGTCGCGCCGAATGGCTGAATACGATGAGGACAGTGTCAATCTTGCGCTTCTGGCGCATGATTTGCGCACGCCCTTGGGCGCCATGCGGCTGACAGCTGAGCTCATCGAAACAGGGCCTTTGAACGACGCCCAATCAGAGCAACTGTCCGTGCTCATGAGGGCCATCGACTCTCTCGAGCAGATGACAACGGAATTGATTACGGACGCAGCTCCTGGGGATGCAGGCGAAGATGCGACCGTATCAATATCATCACTTGTTCATGATTGTGCAGATCTGTTCCGTGTGGCTGCCGAGAAAAAAGGCCTGAAACTCACGGTCCGGCTTCAGGACACGGCTGGCGCGTGCCAGACTGGTGCTGCTGGCCAGCTCAGACGGGCTGTCTCGGCCTTGCTTGACAATGCGATCAAGTACACGGAGAGAGGTGGCATCAGTCTTGAGGTGATTTCCTGTCCGTTTCCTGAAAAGCAGCTTGGATCTTCTGAGCAATCGAATGCGAGCCCTGCAGACGCCTACTGGGTGAGCCTCTCCATCACAGATACAGGACCTGGCATTGATCCAACGGAACGGGGTGATCTGTTCCGTCCTTTTGTGAGAGGGCGTAGAGCTCAGGAAAACACACCGGGAAGTGGGCTAGGCCTTTGGGGAATTGCCCAAACGGTCCGGCAGATGAGCGGCGTCTTGAACCACTCCTCCCCGGAGGCGGGCGGCAGCTGCTTCGAAGTGCAAATTCCTGTAAGGCCGGCCGCGCCCGGGATTAAAGGCACTAAGACTGCTTCAAAGGCGGGCGCGGAAGACAATGAACTTCCCGAACATGTCCTGATCGTGGACGACAATGAAACCAATTGCCGCCTCTTGGCCGCCTTGTTGGAATCCTTTGGCGTGACCTCCGACATTACTCATTCGGGCGAAAATGCGATCAGACTGGCTCTGGAGAAGGAATACGGGGCCGTTCTCCTGGATCTTCACATGCCCGGCATGGGTGGTCTTGAAGTTGCCCAGGAGCTGCGCCGAAACCGGCCGGCAGAGGAGTTGCCGCTCATAGCGGTTACTGCAGCTCTGGAAGCCTTCGGCGATGACTTACTGCGCAAGGCCGGATTTATTGAGGGGTTGGGCAAGCCGCTGGCGCCGTCTGCTCTTTATGATGTCCTCGTAAGAGCGCAGCAACTCAAGAGTGTTCACTGGATCTAACCAGTGGTAGAGACGGGCAGCGGTGTGGTCTCTAGGCTTTTGCGATCTCTGTTGCCATTTCGAGCGCATCGGCGAGGCGATCATCGCCCCAGAACAGTTCGCCATTTTGAAGCACGAAACTGGGTGCACCGAAAATACCTTTTTCTTCCGCTTCGCCGACAGATGCGCGCAACGCGTCCTTCACTTCTGGCGATTTAGCAGCCTCAAGAATGTCCTTGGCAGGAGCGCCTGCCTCCAGGAGGAGGTGCGCTAAAAAGGCTTTATCGGAAATGTCCTCACCGCTGCCGAACTCGGCAACAAAAACGGCGCGCGTGAAGTCGCCGATCCAAGGCTGTGTCCGCCCTGCCTGAGAAATCCGCGCAGCCAGCAGTCCAGATTGAGGGAAAGGCTCCGGGATGGTCAGCGGCAGGCCATAGCGGGCGCATTGGCGTTCCATATCCCGCCACATGTAACGGCCTTTGGCCGGATAGAGGTTGAACGGCGACGTGTCCCAGCCGCTCTTCTTGAAAATCGGGCCAAGCAAGAATGGTCTCCAGGATACGTTTACCCCGGCATCCCGCGCCTGTGTTTCAATCCGCATTGCGGACAAGTAACTGTAAGTAGAGCCGAATTCGTACCAGAACTCGATCGTTGGCTGCTTTGCCGCATGCAGTTGAACAACGTTGGACTGGAGTTTCGGTTCAGTGGTCATGGAGTGATCGAATTTTTCATGAAGCACGCCGCATAAAACCGGCAGGAAAGGATTGGATGGGCACCAGGGATGCTGTAAACAGCGGCCATGATCGACACGCGTTTGACAAAGCATATCCAGAACATTGCCTCAAGCAAAGCTGTTGCCTGGTGCATCGCACATCCGTTCTTGGCCACCATCGCCTATGTCGCGCTGGTGTCTGCTTTTTTTCTGGCCTTTCCCCAAACCGATTTGTGGGTAAGCGGTCTTTTCTTTAGTCAAACGGATGGTTTTTGGGCGCAGCACAATCCGTTCCTGCAAAAAGTCCGGCATCTTGGGCCGTATCTGGTTCAAACGATTGCCATCTGTTCGGTGGCCATTTTGGTGATCAAGTTGTTGCTGCCGGGCCGCCCACCGATCGTGCCGCTGCGAAAGCCGGTGTTTCTCATTTCCACATTGATCCTGGGACCGGGGATACTGGTGAACTCCATCCTGAAGGACAACTGGGGCCGCCCGCGGCCGCGCTCGATCGAGGAATTTGGTGGAGAGTTGCCGTTTCAGCCGGTCTGGAAAATGACCGATTTCTGCGAACGGAATTGCTCGTTTACGTCCGGCGAAGGCGCTGCGGGTATCTGGCTTGTGACGATGGCGTTTCTGGTGCCGGCGAGCTGGCGAAAAGCTGTTCTTGCGTTTGTGCTGCCGCTGTGTCTGATCCTGTCAATCAACCGGGTTGCCTTTGGCGGGCACTTTTTCTCCGATACCATGTTGTCCTGGGGGCTGACGTTGCTCGTGATCCTGAGCGTCTATTGGCTGCTATATTTGAAGAAACCGCCACTGATGACGGATCAGGGGCTGGATGAATGGTTCACCCGAAACGGCCGGCGGCTGCATCGTTTGGTGAAACGGCTTCTTGTCCGGTTACGTCAAGCCCTTCGCGGTTCCGGGAGCGCACAGTCGGAGAGCTAAAGAGCCCAACGGGTCACTTTTTTCTCGGCCGAGTGCGTTTGAGGATCCGGGCAAATCGCAATGGCGACCGGTCTTCCACCCAGGTGATCATGCCATTCAGGTGCGGTGCTGACTTGCGGCGTTTGCGCAAGTGGCGGGCTGCGCTCCGGCTTGTTCCGATGATGACCACACTGCCGAGCGCCAAGAGCGGCACGCCAGTCGGGATCGGCAACCATACGGTCGCCAGGCCGAGCAGGATGAGAACAGCGGCCAACAACCACCACAGGATTTTCATTTCAGCGCCAGAAATTGAAACGATCAACTTCTGATTAGCGCAGCGACTGACACGGATTTATGAACCTCTTTGTTCGAACGTCATAAATGCGCCTTCAAAGCGGTCAGCAAGGATCGGCTGCCACCATCAATCATTTGGTAGATCCGTTCGAAACCATCATCGCCGCCATAATAGGGATCCGGCACATCTGTTGGCGGTGAGTTGAGGAACAAACGCAGGCCCGGATGGTCCTTCCTGGTGCGTGATTTCAGCGTGCTCAGGTTGTTTGAGTCCATCGCCAAGATGAAATCAAACTGCGTGAAATCGCGATCCGTCACCTGGCGGGCCCGTTGTGCAGTCAAGTCAATTCCGTGCCGAGCGGCGACCTCAATCGATCGGGGATCCGGCGGGTCTCCGGCATGCCAAGCGCCCGTTCCGGCTGAATCAATTAGGACCCGATCGCTCAATCCGGCATTTTCCACTGTGGCGCGAAAAACTCCTTCGGCGAGCGGTGAACGGCAAATGTTGCCAAGGCAGACGAAAAGTACTGAAGTCATAAGCCTATCAACCGGGCACTGACGCCGCTGTCAAGCGGATCGGCTGCGGTCCTGACACTTGCTGTCGGGTACAAGTTTTGAAGTACAACCCTCAGAGTACAAGGTGCCGTGTTTTGAGCGATCAGCACAAACATCTGTGAGGGGCAACGAATGAAGGCGTCGGGTTTGGCGGTGATCGAAAGACTACGCAAGGTCAAATGGCCCGTATGGCTTAAGGGGCTGGCATCTGCCGGAATAAGCTCAACGGATCCATATGTCCGGCGCCGGCAAATGGTCGTCAACGTTTCGGCGCTGGTTGGCATTGCCGACAACCTGTTTCATACGATCCAAAACCTGACCTATGCATTTCATGAACTGATGCCGCTCAGCATTTATGGGATCATCATGATCTGCCTGTTTGCTGTGACCTCGCGATTGCATCGCTTTGGCGACAACGTTGCGGCGATCTATTTTGTATTGGTGATCGCGGCCGGAAACACTTTCGTGGTTTGGTCGCTGGGTCTGGAAAGCGGGACGCAGGCCTATTTTGCACTTGGAGGTGCGGCCTTCATCTTCTTTGGGGTGGGACATTGGCGCCTTTTCGCAGGCTGTTTCTGTCTTGCTCTGGTTCTGCTGGTCTCCACGTATGTTTTTGCGCCTGACGTTGGACCTGTAATGCCTCATGACCTTGCCTTTCGAAAGCAATTGGCAGCGCAAGTCATGGTCAATGTTCTGATCATCTCCAGTGTGTTGATTGTATATGCCTTGACGGCGTTGCATCGCGCTGAAGCTGCATTGGCAGCCGAACACGAGCGGGCCGAAACCTTGATCGAGACCATCATGCCTCGGGCAATCGCAGACCGGCTAAAAAAGGCGCCGGAAACCCGCATTGCTGACCGGCATGACGCTGTGACCGTCCTCTTTGCAGATCTCGTGGGGTTCACTCCGGCAGCGCGGAACCTTCAACCGGATGAGGTGGTCGGGTTTCTTGATGGCCTGTTTCGGGATTTCGATCATTTGGTTGAAGAGTTTGGCGTTGAAAAACTCAAGACGATTGGGGATGCGTATATGGTTGTTGGTGGCCTGCAGGGTCCGCCCCACGAGGCTGCGGTTGCGGTCGGTCATCTGGCGCTCAAGATGATGAGTGTGATCCAGTCCAGTGAACCGCTCAGCGGCGTGCATCTGAACCTGCGGATTGGTATTCATACTGGGCCAGCCATTGCCGGTGTGATTGGAAAACGGCGGTTTTCCTACGATGTCTGGGGAGATGCCGTAAACGTTGCGAGCCGTATGGAATCGCATTCCGTGGCTGGTGAGATCCAGGTGACGGACGTGTTTCGTAACATGGCCGGGTCAAATTTCGACTTTCAAGAGCGAGATGCTGTTGAAATCAAGGGTGTCGGCAAGATGCGGACAGCCTTTTTAAAGGGAGTAAAGCATGGTTGAAAAACTGACGCCGGAGGAGCGCGCTGCTGGTTTGGACAGCCTTGGCAACTGGCAACTCGTCAGCGGCCGGGATGCTATCACCGCGACTTTTAAATTCGGTGATTTTTTGGAAGCTTTCGGGTTCATGACACAGGTCGCTCTGGCCGCAGAGAAGATGAACCATCACCCTGAGTGGTTTAACGTTTACAATACTGTCGAGATCACCCTGGCAACACATGACGTCGGTGGGCTGAGTGCCTTGGATTTGAAGCTCGCCAAGAAGATCGATCAGATTGTGGGAAAATAATCGCGCCGTGACGAATGTTCCGGCGTTTGAGGTGATCCAAAGAGCCGGCTCCGAACTCTGCGGTTCGTTTCCATTCACCCAGTAAAACGGTTTAGCCCTTCCGGATAACGAAGCTGTGCCCTGTTTCGGTCTTCTCTTTGTCGACCAATGTATGGCCCTGTTCCTGACAGAAGTGCGGGATGTCAATTTCCGCCATCGGATCCGTTGTTTGGACAGTGAGTTCTGCTCCGGCATTCAGTCTTGAAAGTGCTTTTTTTGTTTTCAGAACCGGAAGCGGGCATTTCAGGCCCATCAAATCCAGGGTGTTTTCGGTCACGTGCAGAACTCCATTCACAGCACCTTGCTTTCCTTGCATATATATCCTGGAAACGGGCGCCGAGAATACCCTGGTGGTGCCGTGAAAAGAGGATCCTTTGATGAGCGATGGTCTGGTAAGTCCGATAGACGTCCTGGACTTTTGGTGGGAAGCGGGTGCAGAGAAATGGTTCGCGCGTGATGATGGTTTTGATGCGCGCTGCCGGGACACGTTCCTTGCTACGATCAAGGTGGCGCAGCAGGGCGACCTGGATGAATGGGCTGAAACGCCGAGTGGTGCCCTAGCTTTGATTCTTCTGCTGGACCAGTTCACCCGGAACGTCTTCCGAGGATCTGCGGAAGCATTTGCCGCCGATCCAAAAGCGGTTGCGATAGCAGAGGCTGCTGTCTCACGTGGATATGACAAAGCCTTCCCGAAGGCGGTTCGGGTATTCTTTTATCTGCCCTTTGAACATGCTGAAGATATGCAGCTTCAGGAGCGTGCGGTGGATTTATGCCAGCCGCTCGGAAATATGGAGTTTTATCACTACGCTCTGATCCACATGGATGTTATCCGCCGCTTCGGCCGATTTCCGCACAGAAACGACATTCTGGGCCGGGTGTCTACCGAAGTCGAGATCGCCTTCTTAAAAGGCGGTGGATTCTCCGCCTAACCTTACGGCCCTCCATATTGCGTTTGCGGCAGATCTTCGGATCTGCCGTTTTTTTATGCGTGTGTGCGCTGCACAAAAACCTTGCCTATTATTTAAACAAGTTGAGCTTGTCTGTTTAAATATTGTGCAAAATTGTTGCCTGAAAAACCATCACTACCCCGCTCGAAAATCTGCTCGCCGTTAAAATTCTTAACCGGTAAACGCCGGAAAACAGCCGTTTATTGAATCAAATCTTCAAGTTGGCACGGTCTTTGTAAAGAAGATCGCAACACCGGTTCGTGTGCCGATTGTCGGCGCCACCAAGATCCAAGGCCCATCCAGAGGGGAACAACGGACATAGCGGCGGATCGGTTGCGGAGCTTCTTCGCCGGGAAGGGGCACTAAAGAGGGGAATGGAACGAGCAATGAAAATAGTGATGGCCATCATCAAGCCGTTCAAGCTCGACGAAGTGCGCGATGCCTTGACCGGCATCGGCATCCAGGGGCTCACGGTTACAGAAGTGAAGGGCTACGGCCGCCAAAAGGGTCATACCGAAATTTACCGCGGGACCGAATATGCGGTCAGCTTTCTTCCGAAGCTGAAGATCGAAGTCGCCGTAGACGGCGGATCTGTCGACAAAGTCGTCGAGGTCATCTCCGGGGCCGCCAAGACCGGTCAAATCGGGGACGGCAAGATCTTTGTCTACTCCATCGATCAAGTTGTTCGCATCCGCACCGGCGAAACCGACGCCGAAGCTCTCTGACATTCAGGTAAGGAAACGTACTCATGAAAAAACTTGTCGCTAAGGGCGCGGCATCGCTGGCTCTTTTGAGCCTTTCCGCCTTGCCGGTATTGGCTCAGGACGCTGAAGCAGCTCCGGCCGTTACTCCGGAAGTCGCCTATATCTTCAATACGCTGCTGTTCCTGATCGGTGGTTTCCTGGTCATGTGGATGGCCGCTGGTTTCGCCATGCTGGAAGCCGGTCTCGTCCGCTCCAAAAACGTCTCCATGCAGTGCCTGAAGAACATTTCCCTGTACTCCATCGCAGGTTTGATGTTCTGGATCACTGGCTACAACCTGATGTACACCGGCGTTGACGGTGGGTTCATGGGTTCCTTCGGACCGTATTCCTTCGATCCGGTCGGCGGCGATGCGCTGGACACCGGTTACTCCACTGCATCTGACTGGTTCTTCCAGATGGTGTTTGTGGCAACCGCAGCATCTATCGTCTCTGGTACTCTGGCTGAGCGCATCAAGCTGTGGCCGTTCCTGATCTTCACCGTTGTACTGACCGGCTTCATCTACCCGATCGCTGGTTCTTGGCAGTGGGGCGCAGGTTGGCTCTCTGAAATGGGCTTCTCCGACTTCGCCGGTTCCACGCTGGTTCACTCCGTCGGTGGCTGGGCAGCTCTTGCTGGCGCGATCATCCTCGGTGCCCGTAAGGGAAAATATGGCACGGACGGCGCTGTTCACCCGATGCCGGGCTCTTCCATGCCGCTTGCAACACTTGGTACCTTCATCCTGTGGCTCGGCTGGTTCGGCTTCAACGGTGCATCCCAGCTCGCAATGGGGTCCATCGGTGATGTAAGCGACATCTCCCGCATCTTTGCAAACACCAACATGGCTGCTGCTGCCGGTGTTGTCGCTGCGGTCATCCTGACCCAGGTCATGTACAAAAAAGTCGATGTCACAATGGCTCTGAACGGTGCTCTGGCAGGTCTTGTATCCATCACAGCTGAGCCGCTGGCTCCGAGCGTGTGGCAAGCTGTCTTCATCGGTGCCATCGGTGGTGTGATCGTTGTCTTCACTGTTCCGCTGCTCGACAAGCTGAAAATCGACGATGTTGTTGGCGCAATCCCGGTCCACCTGATTGCAGGTATCTGGGGCACGCTGATTGTACCGCTGTCCAACGACGGTGCATCCTACGGCACCCAGATCGTCGGTATCGTCTCCTACGGCGTGTTCACACTGGTTGCATCCGGCATCGTCTGGTTCATCCTGAAAGCTGCCATGGGCATCCGGGTCTCCGAAGAGGAGGAGGCTCTGGGTCTCGACAAAGTCGAGATCGGTGTCGAAGCCTATCCGGAATTCGGAACCGGCTCTCAGCGCATGTAAGTCGCACTTTTGGACGGTCGCCAGAAATGGCGGCGGTCCGGCCCGGCGGGGTTTGGCTCAACATCTTTCCCCAGCCGGCCAACCGAAATCTCCCAGGCGGTCTATTGGCTCGGACCGCAAACTTGGACCCCCGGGGATTTTCCCCGGGGTTTTTTTATGAAGATCGGGGCGTAATGCCGTCGGGCGCAGGTGAGAGACGCACTTGGCTACTTTTCGCAGGCCTAATTGGCGGGGCCTCTAGCCGAAAACGGCCTTCAAGGCCTTCGCTTTGCTCCGCAATGAGCGCTCCAATTTGAGATCCACCGCTGTGAGGCTTGCGAGCGAAGATCCCAAAGGACCTTTTGACAGGACCAATGTCCCAATATCGACCCGGCCGCGCCAAAGCGGTTCGATCATGGAATGACCGGGGACAGCCAGAGAGTCCGCTTCAAGAATGTCCGGGCTATGCAGGTTTTGTTTCATGGAAATGGCTGCAATCTGAGCTCCCGGTGACATTCGCGCAAACGTCTCATTGAAAGTGATCTTCCAGGAGAAGACGTGAGCCCCCTCAATAAAAAGGATGAGCGAGGCGATCAAGGTGTCTCCAGCCCAAAGCTGATCAATGCGAACGCCATTGTTCAAAGAGCGGTTCTTGATCACGTTTCTGGAGAAGAGCGCCGTCTCCGGGTTGCTTGAGAGCGCGGTGCCCGCGCGCCCTTTCCAGCCTTCGGCTTCGAGCTTCAAAAACTTTTCGAAGCCTTTGATTGCCTCCTCACCAATTAGATGGGCGATCCGAATTGGGCCGTGATCCTCCAGCCGGCGCAATTGCCGGCGCATTTCCTTGCGGCGCTTTCCGGACATCGCGGCTTTGTATTGGGTTTCTCCAAGGTCTCCGGAGCCGTGGCCTGCGCGGGAAAGCTTCTCGGGCCAGCGGCTTTCCCAGCCGGTTATCTCTTCAGCCAGCGATGCAACCCGGCTACTACACGGCAGAAAGGGCATGGCCATGAGGTTTGCCGATCCAGCCCCAGCCCGGACAAATGCAGCGACATCGTCAAGTCCGCCCGTGTCACGCAAAAGCGGCGTCCCGAGCGGCGCATAGTAAGAAGTCCATGTCGTCTTGATCGGAACAGCAAGCCCTGCCCGGCGACGCCCGATAGGTGCTGCCATTCGCCAGTTTTCGGAACCCTTTGCCCGTATTACCAAAAAGCGGACCGTTGCTGAGGGAAAGGCCTGCAGAAAAGGCTGAAGAAACCCTGGTGTAAAAAAAGGATTTGGATCAACGGAGTTGTCTGCCAGATCCTGCCATTGGTCCAACGGCGTTTCGGGCGCGAGCGGGTCGAGCCAGAGGACTTCCAGCTGATCCTTCCTATCCGATGGATCGGTCAAGCGGCGGCGTTCCTGGCTTGAAACATCAATGGCAAAATGAACGTTGTGATATTGAGCTTTCGTTTGGCGGCAAAAGCAAGAGCGGTGGTTTCAAATAAAATTGCGCAACTCGTGGCAACTGCAGCGCCCATCAATCCAAGCCATGGGATGAAAATGAGGTTGAGAACGACGTTCAAGACAAATGTGGTTCCATAAATGACCGCACAGGTTTTCTGCAGCCCGGTCATGGTCAACAGTGCGTCGGCTGGACCGATGGAAGCACGTGCAAGCACGCCAATCATCAGCACGGCAATGAGCAGATACCCATCTGCGAATCCGGATCCAAACAGTTCAAGAAGCCACGGGGCAATGATCAGCAAACCAATACCGGCTCCCACGGACGGCCAGAAGGTCCAGTGCACCGCCTGACGCACATAAGCTGCCAGGCCGGTCATGTCATCGCTGTGCAGGTAGCGGGAAAACCTATGCGCCGAGGCGGCGCGTACGGCAAAATAAACAAAATGCACCAGAGCCAGTGTCTTGGAGGCTGCGAAGTAGATTGCAACCTGATCCGGTTCTTCAAAGAAGCTCACCATTATGACATCGGCACTGGTGATCAGCTGGAGAAAACCGTCGACAACCAGCATCGGCAGGGAAATCAAAATCCAGAGCCGAACATCAGTCTTTTTTGGCCCTCTCGGCAAAACCGGCTTCAAACGCTGGTTGAGGTGAACGTGCTGGTAGGCGGCGACCAGAAACGCCGACAAGACAGCTGCCATCGCCGCAGTGGTTGCGGTTGCTTTACCCGCAAAGACCAGAAAAATCAGAATGATCATCAGGAGTGCCGCTGGGCGCCAGATATAGGTTGGCAGCATTGCCAGGAACGGCCAGTCATAACTGCGCGCGATACCGTCTTGTGCCATGGCGTAGGAGAAAAATGGTAAGGCGAGCAAGGCAACGGACAACGGAACAACGTAACTCGGATCGATCACCGGCTGCAGTAATGCGATGACCCCAATCCCGGCACCGGCAATCGTCGATCCGATCAGGAACACCGAACGGCGGCTCGTGCTGATGAAACCCCGAATGCTGTCCGGGTCTCCGGCCTCGCGGTACTTCGGAATGAACTTGCTGGCGGAGGAGGAAAATCCGCCACAGGCCATGACGCCAAGGATAATCACAAACGTCCAGGCGACGGCGAAGACTCCGTAATCATAGGCACCAAGCATTCGTGCGAGGACAACCTGGGACAGATAGGCAAGCGCTGCGCCGCCAACACGAATTCCAAAAGTTGCGATGGCCATCCGCTGTGCGGCTTGATTGTCCGTTCCGCCCGCCCCCAATAGGCCAAACGCCCGCGTGGTCAGTTGTTTCAACTGCGCAGCAAGGGTCGCGTCCTGACCGGTATTGGGCGTCGAATTGTCCGGAGACTGCACGAAAAATTCCTTTTGCGTATTCTTCCGTATTTATGACATGGGGACATTAACATTCCGTGGCTTGCAGCTGCGGAAAGGCCAAGATGACAAGGCACAGATCAGAATGCAGAGCGTTTTGCTTGAGAGAGTGCGCTTGCCATTTCCCTCAAGATCGCACTAACAAGGCAGACGAACTGTACGATTTTCCGGAGCGGTGTCCTGACCCTTATTGCTGAGAACCTGACCATTGATCGCGGCGGGCGCCGGGTGTTTCAAAACCTCTCTTTCACTCTCAGCCACGGCACCGCCCTTGTGGTGACCGGCGCGAATGGTATCGGCAAGTCTTCATTGTTGCGCACCCTGGCGGGCCTGGTGGCTCTGGCGGGTGGCATGATCCGTTACGAGAGCGGTGAAAACGACAGGCCAGCGCATGAACACGCTCATTATTTCGGCCATCAAGACTCGGTGAAGCCAGCATTGTCGGTGCTCGAAAATCTTGAGTTCTGGCAAAGTTTTACAGCACCTACGGCTGCAGCTGGTTTTGCCGGCGAGCTGCGTAAGCCGATGGAGGCTTTGGAACTGCTCGGGATTGGTCATACCGCACACTTGCCCGCTGCCTACCTGTCTGCAGGTCAAAAACGGCGGTTGTCGCTGTCCCGGCTGTTGATAACTGCGCGGCCGATCTGGTTGATGGACGAGCCGACCTCTGCACTGGACAAGAACTCCGAAGCCTTGTTGCTCAGTTTGATGAACGGCCACCTGGAATCCGGCGGTTTGATTGTGACGGCGACCCACATCGAGTTGGCTTTGGCCAATATTCAAACACTGCATCTGGAAGCTGCACAACCGGCTGAACAGGCCCTTGAGGAGGGCTTCCTATGACGGGCTGGGCGATGGCGTTGTTTCAACGGGACTTGAGGCTGTCGGTCCGGGTGGGCGGCAGTGCCTTGGTCGGCGTTTTGTTTTTCCTCGCCGTTGTAACGGTCATTCCCTTCGGTGTTGGCCCGGATCTCAATCTGCTCGCACGGATCGGTCCCGCGATCCTCTGGATCGGGGCCTTGCTGGCAACGCTGCTCGGACTGGATCGCCTGTTTCAAGCGGACCGGGATGATGGAACACTCGATCTGATGCTGATGGCGGGACGACCCCTGGAGCTGGTTGTCCTGATCAAATGTTTGGCGCATTGGACCGCGACAGGTTTGCCGCTGGTGGTCGCCGCGCCCGTGCTCGGTATCTTCTTGAACCTAGATCCGGTCTCCATGGCGGCGGTCACCGCAACGCTGCTGGTCGGAACCCCGGCGCTTACTTTAATCGGCGCAATCGGTGCGTCGCTGACGGTCTCTCTGCGCCGTGGTGGCCTCTTGCTGGCCGTTCTGGTTGTCCCGCTCGCGATCCCTGTTCTGATTTTCGGCGTCAGTTCGGCTGATGCTGCGATCCGTGATCCGGTGCCCTTCCTGACGCCGTTCCTGATCCTGTGCGCGCTGTCTCTCATTGCCGCGGTTGTCGGCCCGATAGCGTCTGCCGCAGCGCTGCGATTTGCGTCTGACTAACGCCATATTGATCGCCCTCAATGCCTCCTGCGGCAGACTTGTCCATTGAAGCAGGCAAAGCTCTAGATTAGAACGGTTCCATGGCATTCTGGGATTACGCAAATCCGACGCGGTTTTTGAGGTTCGTGCAGGTGGTTCTCCCCTGGTTGACAGGGCTGTGTCTCCTGTTGTTCGCGGTCGGGCTTTACATGAGCTTCTTCGTCGCGCCGGAGGATTATCAGCAAGGGGACACGGTGCGGATCATGTACATCCATGTTCCTGCCGCCTGGCTGTGCATGATGTGCTACTCGGTCATGACCCTGTCGTCGATCGGAACCCTGGTCTGGAAACATCCGCTGGCGGATGTTTCGGCGAAAAGTGCTGCTCCGATCGGTGCCGCCTTTACCTTTATGGCGCTCGTGACCGGATCCTTGTGGGGCAAGCCGATGTGGGGCACCTACTGGGTCTGGGATGCCCGCCTGACGTCGGTCCTCGTTCTCTTCATCATGTATCTGGGCCTGATGACCCTGTGGCGAACGATGGAAGACCCGATCAAGGCAGGGAAAGCTGCGGCTGTTCTGACGCTCGTCGGCGCCCTGAATCTGCCGATCATCAAGTTTTCCGTCGATTGGTGGAACACGCTTCATCAGCCGGCAAGCGTGATGCGGTTTGATGGCCCGACCATTCACCCGGACATCTTGTGGCCGCTGTTGGTGATGGCCGTTGCCTTCACACTGATGTTCTTCGTTCTTCACTTGATGGCCATGCGCAATGAAATCCTGCGGCGGCGTGTCCGCGCTCTGCGGATGCGCGCAGCCAGTGCCGCACAGCCAGGTCCTGCCGGGGCCGCCCAACCTGCGGAGTGACGTCATGGACCTTGGACCACACGCCGGATTTATCCTCGCCTCTTATGGCCTGTGCCTATTAACAGTCCTGGTCCTGATCGCATGGGTGCGATTGGACAAGGCCGCGCAGGAAAAAGCTCTGAACGATCTCGCTGACCAAGGCATCAAACGCGCACGGACGGAAGACAGGAGCACTCAGGCCTCATGAGCACACTTGAAAATGGTTCGGGATCTGCGCCCAAAAAACGTGGCTTTCCGGTCCTCGTCCTGCTGCCCCTGATTGTTTTTGCTGCGCTTGCCGGGCTGTTCCTGTTCCAACTGACGCTCGGAGACGATCCGAGCAAGATTCCGTCCGCGCTGATCAATAAACCTGCGCCGGAGTTTTCCTTGGAGCCGCTGGAGGGCTTGTCTGAAAACGGCGCTCCGATGCCCGGATTTTCGCGTGAAGACCTGATCGGTCAGGTTTCCGTCGTGAACATCTTTGCGTCCTGGTGCGGCCCGTGCCGGCAGGAGCACCCGCTCCTGGAAGAATTGGCAAAGCTGGATGGGTTCCAGCTCCTGGGGATCAACTACAAGGACAAAGCCGCGAACGCGCGCCGGTTCCTTGGAAGTCTCGGCAACCCTTATGACCGCATTGGCGTCGATGACAGCGGACGGACAGCCATCAACTGGGGTGTCTACGGCGTTCCGGAAACCTTCATTGTCGATAAGACCGGCACCATCCGCTACAAGTTCATCGGCCCTCTCGATCCGCAAAGCTATGAGACCGGTTTCCTTCCTGAACTGCGGAAGATTATGGCCGAGGGGTGAAACCCTTGCGCTGATCACGGGCTGTCTTACAATTTTCACAAACGTGCGAAAAACCAGTGGTGCGCGCGCTATCACCGCCACGTGACTCGCTCTTTACAAGGTGCCTGCCTATCTTACTGAAAACAGTTACGGGACAAGAGCCAATGGTGGGCATCCATACCCGGACAGCACGACACGCTGTCCGAGCGTGTATCATTTTTGTTTGCGGATTATTTGCGGCGGGCATTTCCTTGAATGCAGCGAACGCGGGGCCGCAGAAGGTCGTCGAGCTCTTCACGAGCCAAGGCTGCTCTTCCTGCCCGCCGGCTGACCGGCTCGCTGAGCAGCTTGTACAGGAAGAGGGGGATATCCTGACGCTGGTTTTGCCGGTCGATTACTGGGATTACCTTGGATGGAAAGACACGCTTGCGAGCCCGGTTCATTCGCAGCGGCAGCGTGCGTATGCTCAAAAGCGCGGCGACCGGTCGGTTTATACTCCGCAGATGGTGATCAACGGTGAAGAACATGTTGTCGGAAGCCGCGAAGCGGATGTCCGTGCTGCCTTGAAGCGTGCCGAACCGCTGGCTACTGACGTGACACTCAAAATCTCGGATATGGCCGTTGAGGCTAAGGTCAGCGGCGAGTTGCCTGCGGGTGCAAAAATGGCAACCGTCTATTTCCTGCGCGTGCAGGATGAAGCGACAGTGGGCATTGGCCGCGGGGAAAATGCGGGCCGCGAAATCACCTATGTAAACGTTGTTCGGGATCTTATGCCGATGGGCATGTGGTCGGGCGGCGAAGAGACGTTCCGCATGGCAAAAACGAAGCTGAATCTGATCAGCGACGCCCGGTGCATCATTTTGATCCAGGTTGAGGATAATGAGGGACCCGGCCAGATCATTGGCGCTGCGGCCATGGATTGGAAGAAGGGTTTTTAGGTGCTGCGTCCAGCCGGTCCGTACAAGTTCCGAAAAATCGCCAACCCACCAAAACACCCCGGCCAACAGCCGGGGATTGTTTTTGAAAGGCTATCAGGCCAACTGCTGGCTGAGCATTGATCGGTTACAGAGCAAGTCGCGTTCAAACGGATTCAGGTTTCGGTGCCACGCGGCTTTGTCTCGTACGCGAAACCTGAAGCAGCCTGAATTCAATCAAACACGACACGCCATTGGTTCCCGGTTTTCACTTGATAGTCCCGATTGCCGGTTGTCTTGAGGGCAAAACCTGTTACCCCTTGCAGCGCTCAGAAAACCAGCGGGCCGCCGAGGCCTTAGGGGGTCTTAATGGCGGTTGGCTTGCAGCTCCGTATTGCCTTTTTCAGCATTGCAATCGGTCTTGTGGTCCTTGGCCTGAAATTCGGTGCCTACTGGCTGACCGGGTCTGTTGCGCTCTACTCCGACGCGCTTGAGACCATCGTCAACGTTGCCTCATCCTTCGCAGCGCTCATAGCAGTCTGGTTCGCTTCCAAACCTGCTGACAGCAATCATCCTTATGGTCATGACAAGGCAGAGTATTTCGCCGCCGTTCTTGTTGGCGTGATGATTGTGCTGGCCGCCTTGTCGATCTTCAGGGCCGCCTGGATGGGGCTTGTACACGGCGACAGTCCCGATTTTTCACCGCTCGGCATCGGGCTGAATGTTCTGGCCGCACTGATCAATGGGCTCTGGGCGGCTTATCTGATGCGGGTCGGCCGGAAAGTCCGATCGCCGGCGCTTGTCGCCGATGGCAAGCACCTTTTCACCGATGTTGTCAGTTCCCTTGGTGTTCTGATTGGCGTGGTTCTCGTTCTTCTGACCGGTTGGACGATCCTAGACTCGGTCTTGGCAATTTTGGTTGGCCTCACGGTCTTGTGGTCTGGTTGGGGACTGGTGAAAGAATCTGTCGGTGGCCTCATGGATGAGGCAGCCTCGGCCGATGTACTCGAAAAAATCCGGCTTCAGATTTCCGAGCAAGGCGAGGGCGCGCTCGAAGCGCATGATTTACGAACGCGTATCGCTGGCAAGACGACCTTTATTGATTTCCATCTCGTGGTTTCCGGGTCCATGACCGTTGAATCTGCCCACGAGATTTGCGACCGGATCGAGGCAGCCATCAGTGAGGGTGTTCCGGGTGCCCGGATTACCATTCATGTGGAGCCGGAACACAAGGCGAAGCATTCGGGAATTGTTGTGCTCTAATCCTTTTCAATTCGCTGCGAATGGGCCTACTCTCCGCGCTCTTTCTTGTTTTCCGGAACACTCCTGATGCCCTCCTGGCGGCGTTTTCGCGCTCAATTTGTTGACCATGTCATTCTGATAACCGGCGCTTTGTTCATGAGCTTGCCGGTTTACGCCTTGTTTGCAGCAACCACGCATGCGCCTGGCACGCGGATCGCACCGCGCCTGGATATTGGGGCGCATGGTCTTGAGAACTACACCGCTTTTTTCACAACAAGCGCAGGCTTTTCCGGCGATGTGACGGCTGCCCTTATGCTTTGGAATTCTTTCGTTTTCGGGGCAGGGTTCGCTGCGTTGAAAACCGTGGTCTCGCTTCTGGCGGCCTTTGCGCTTCTCTATTTCAGGGTCCAGTTTGCGACGTTTATCTTCTGGCTGCTGCTCTTGACCTTGATGCTTCCGCTGGAATCCCGGTTTCTCGCAACCTACGCCGTTGCTGCCGATCTTGGGCTCGTCAACACGCACGCCGGACTGATTTTGCCGCTCGCGGCGTCCGGACTTGGAACGCTGTTTTTCCGGCAATTCCTGATGACGGTTCCCGACACGCTCCAGGAATCCGCGCGGCTGGATGGGGCGGGGCCTCTTCGCTTCTTGACCGATATCCTGGCGCCCTTGTGCCTGCCCACCGCATCTGCCTTGTTTCTGGTGCTTTTCGTCACAGGCTGGAACCAGTATCTCTGGCCGGTCATGATCACATCCGATGAAGCGTCCTATACAGTTGTCAGGGGGATGCAGTTTTTCGGACAGAACAGCCTGTCCGGGGTCATGCTCGCGGTTGTCGCCGTTTTGCCTCCCGCCATCCTTGTCATCTTGTTTCAAAGACAGGTGGTTAAAGGTCTCTTCGACGGCTCACACTAACAAATACGGAATGATATGACTTTTGAGGCGATCCTCTTCGACTGCGACGGCGTTCTGGTCGATTCTGAAAAAATCTATGTTGAGGTGGAGCGTGAACATCTCGCCCGGATTGGCCTGAATTATAGCCTGGACGACTACATGAGCCGCTTTCAGGGGCTTGGGAGCGCCGATTTCTGGGCCAGGCTGGATGATGATCACCGCGCGTTGGGCAAAGGGCCTTTGCCTAAAACGTTTGGCCCGGACCTTGATGCTGCCACCTTGGAGCGGATCAATTCCGAGCTTGCGGAAATCGCCGGGATCAAGACCTTGCTCGAAGCGCATGACGGCCCGCGAGCGGTTGCCTCATCGTCACGTCTCCACCGTCTGATCCATAAGCTTCAGCACACAGGACTTCACGACTTTTTTGCGCCGCATATCTACTCCGGCGAACAAGTGACCAATGGCAAACCGGCACCGGACTTGTTTGTGTTCGCGGCTGAAAAACTGGGTGTTGCACCGGCAAACTGTCTGGTGATCGAGGACAGTTCCAATGGTGTTCTGGCCGGCCTTGCTGCCGGGATGACCGTCTGGGGATTTGTCGGTGGCGGACACAGTCATGATGGTCACGCGGAGCAGCTTATAAGTGCGGGCGCGCACAAGGTGGTGGACAGCCATGCGGATCTCTCTGCCTTGCTGGCAGCTTGATCGCCTGGATTTATGAGACGTTTTGTTTACGCGACTTCTTCGCGGGCCTGATTGCGCAGAATTCTGCGGATGACCTTGCCTGTCGTGGTCATGGGCAGGGAGTCGATAAACCCAATTTCACGAGGGTATTCGTGTGCGGATAAGCGATCCCGAACGAACGAGCGGATGCTGTCTTCTAGGGCGGGTGTCGGCTGTTCCCCGGTTTTCAGAACCACATAGGCTTTGACGATTTCGGTGCGCAGCGGGTCCGGTTTTCCAACCGCTGCGGCTAGCGCAACGGCCGGATGTTTGATCAGGCAGTCTTCAATTTCCCCCGGACCGATCCGGTAACTGGCGGAGGTGATGAGGTCATCGTCACGGCCGACGAAATGGACATACCCGTCCTCATCCATCACCCCTTGATCCCCAGTGATCATCCAGTCGCCGATAAACTTGTCCTTCGTCGCCTCCGGTTTGTTCCAGTATTCAAGGAACATTACGGGATCTGGACGCTTCACAGCGATCTGACCGAGCGTTTCTGCGGGAAGAGGATTTCCGGCATCGTCAATGATCGCAACGTCATGGCCAGGCGTTGCCTTGCCGATCGCGCCGGACCGGGTGATGCCAAGTGCCGCACTGGAGCCGAGGACTGCGTTGCATTCGGTTTGACCATAGAACTCGTTGACCTTGAAACCGAATTCATCTGCGAACCAGTCGTAGGTTTCCTTTCCGAGCGATTCTCCGGCTGAGCCCACACTGCGCCAGGTTAACTTGAACCGGCTGGCCGGATTTTCGACCGCCCGCAGCATGCGCAATGCGGTTGGTGGAATGAACGCATTGCGGATCTTCTGCTGCTCCAAAAGCCGGAATGCGAATTCCGGATCGAACTTTCGTGAAGCGTGGCAGACAACTGGAACCCCGAGCGACAACGCCGGAAAAAGAGCGTTCAGCAGACCGCCCGCCCAAGCCCAATCGGCTGGTGTCCAGAAAAGGTCGTCCGGTTGTCCAAGGAGGTTTTGCGAGAGTTCGATCCCCGGCATGTGTCCCATCAGCACACGGTGACCATGAAGTACGCCCTTGGGCTGGCCCGTAGTGCCGGAGGTGTAGATCATCAAAGCCGGATCGTTCGGGCCAGTCTGGACTGTCTGAAATGTGTCTGAAGCACGCTCCTGCAAATCAGAAAATGCTTCAACGCCTTGCTCTGCTCCATCAACGGAGATGACCAACTCCAGACCTGGAAGTTGGTCCCGGACCTCGCTCAGCTTGGCAAGGCCTGCGGTGTCTGTCACCAAAGCCTTCGCGCCGGAATCAGACAGCCGGTAGCTGAGAGCTTCCAAGCCGAACAGGGCAGCCAGTGGCACCGCGATCGCGCCGATTTTATACGTGGCAAGATGCGCAATGGCGGTTTGCGGGATTTGCGGCAGGAGCAGGGCGACCCGGTCACCGGGCTTTACTCCGAGTGCCGCTAAGGCGTTTGCAAACCGGTTCGCCGCCCTGTTCAGTTCCAGGTGGCTCCAGTCTTCGGTCTGCCCGTCATCAAGAACACGCCGGATCGCCAGCCGGTCCGGTGTTGCAGCTGCCCATTGATCGCTGACAACCGAAGCCATGTTGTACGCCGTCGGCTGAGGCCATGCAAAATTCTGTGTGAGCGTGTCGTAAGTGCTGGCGGGCTGCAGCATATTTCCAGGTCCGGTGCTAAAATTTTAGGCAGCGGAGTGTAGGTGTTGCTTTGCTGCGGCGCAACAGAGGATTTGCGGCCTATTTCCGGGCAAGCGGATGGGCCGTTTCCACCAGTTCCCGCAGCCGCTCATCCAGCACATGGGTATAGATTTGTGTGGTGGAAATGTCCGCGTGGCCAAGCAGTTGCTGGACCACGCGCAGGTCTGCTCCGTTTTGCAAGAGATGCGATGCAAAGGCATGCCGCAAGACGTGCGGGGAGACGTTCGACGAATTCAATCCTGCTGCAATCGCGAGATCTTTTAAATCCCGGCCGAAGTGTTGACGCGTCAAATGCCCGCTTCCACCATGAGAGGGGAACAGCCACGGACTGTTTTCATAAGCGCCTTCCGCCGAACGGAGCCCGACATACATCTTCATGGCAGACTGTGCGGCATGAGACAAAGGAACAAGGCGCTCCTTGCCGCCCTTGCCCTTGATCTCAATCAGCCGTGTGTCTCTCAAGGCGGCGGTGACCGGCAAAGCTACCAGCTCGGAGACCCGGAGCCCGGTCGCATAAAGCACCTCGATGAGCGTGTACATGCGCTGCGCGCGCAAGGCGGCTGCTTTTGATTTATGAGAAACTTCTGTTTGCAGACGTGCCGTTTCGATCAAGCGATCGACGTCGTCCATGGAAAGGACTTTTGGCAGGCTGCCACGTTTCTTTGGCGCCGACAACGTCCGGGTTGGATCGTCCTGGCGGCTGCCTTCTGAATAAAGAAACTTGTAGAACTGCTTGAGGGCCGACAGCCGACGCGCCTGAGAACTTTCAGCGTATCCGCGGCGAGTGAGGTCACTCATATATCCCGAGATGTGGTCCGAGTTCGCCTCAACCAGTTTTGTACGGCCTAAAAAATCGGAAAAGTCTTCCAGGTCCCGCCGATAGCCTGCCAACGTGTTTTCCGCCGCGCCGCGTTCTGCGGCGAGCATTTCCAGGAAGTTTTCCAGATCAAACCCGGTTGCCATCAGCGGCCAAACCCATCCTTCTTCACTCGCACGGTAATCTCGCGTTCGCGTGGTTCCACGAATGTCGCGAGTGAATAGACCGCGCCGTAGCCGAGTGCGCCCAAGATAAGAAGCACGATCAAGAGGCGTGTGAGCGTTGGCACGGTGGTCTCCGTTGGTGTCGAATCAGACTTCTTTGAATGGTTCCCCAAGCTGTTGTCTGTTGCAAGTTCGCTGCGTGGCGCAAGCCCGGATGTTTCCCGCTGTGCCCTCGTGCGTTTTGCCGTGAATATGGTAAAACGCCGCCATGAAGAAACACGAAAACACCCAGATGTCGCCGAACCCTGCCGATGGCAGGGGGGGAGACACGGTTGATCTGAAGCACCTTGTTGCTGCGCTCGGTAAACGGTCGATTGTATTGGTCGGTATCATGGGATGCGGCAAATCAACGGTTGGCAAACGCCTTGCTCAAAGGCTCGGTCTGGAATTTGTGGACGCTGACAGCGAGATTGAACGCGCTGCAAACATGACCGTTTCGGAAATCTTTGCAGAACACGGCGAACCTTATTTTCGCAGTGGTGAAGAGCGTGTGATTGCCCGGCTTCTGCAGGAAGGCCCGCAAGTGCTGGCCACCGGAGGCGGTGCTTTCATGAGCGACGCGACCCGCTCCGAAATTGAAACGAATGGCCTGTCGATCTGGCTGAAGGTTGATTTTGAGACTGTCATGGCGCGGGTGCGCCGCCGCTCAACACGTCCGCTTCTGCGCAATCCGGATCCGGAAGGCACAATGCGCAAGCTGATGGCCGAACGCGAACCGGTGTATGCGCAAGCTCAGCTGACGGTGACCTCGAAAGACGTGCCTCACGAGGCCGTGGTTGACCAGATCGTCCTGACCCTCGCAGACCACCTTTATGGACAAGGCTGACTGAGCCTTTTCTGACAACCATTGCAGTTTGGAACCCAAGCAAATGGCAAATCTGGATGCCGCTGACGCCATCACGTCGCAAGCAATGCAAACCGTTCGCGTCGACCTCGGGGCTCGCAGTTACGATATCCGCATCGGACGGAATGTTCTGGAAACTGCGGGCGCGGAAATTGCCGCGGTTCTGCCGGGCGCCCGGCTGGCGGTGATTGTGGATGAAAATGTCGCCAGACTTCACCTTGAAGCTTTTGGTGCCAGTCTGGAGAAGGCCGGGATTGACTTCACGCCGATCACGGTGCCGGCCGGGGAGAGCACCAAGTGCTTTTCGCAGTTTGAGCGCTTGTGCGACGAGGTGCTGAACGCGCGGCTTGAACGCAACGACGCAATCGTTGCTCTGGGCGGCGGTGTGGTTGGTGATTTGACCGGGTTTGTTGCGTCAGCGGTGCGCCGGGGCATGGCCTTCATCCAGGTGCCAACGTCCTTGTTGGCGCAGGTCGACAGTTCCGTTGGCGGAAAAACCGGGATCAACTCGCGCCATGGCAAGAACCTGATTGGCGCGTTTCATCAACCGGCGCTCGTATTGGCCGACACCGCGATTCTGGACACGCTCACCCCGCGCGATTTCCGGGCCGGTTACGCTGAAGTCGCGAAGTATGGCCTTCTCGGGGATGCCGATTTCTTTGCGTGGCTGGAAAGCAACTGGCAGGGCATTTTTGCAGGTGGACAAGAGCGGGACGAAGCCGTTGCACGGTCCTGTCAGGCGAAGGCCGATGTTGTTGCCGCCGATGAGCTGGAATCAGGCCGGAGGGCACTTCTGAATCTCGGTCATACATTCGGTCATGCGCTGGAGGGCGCGGTGTCCTATGAGACCGAGCGTCTGGTGCACGGTGAAGGCGTTGCGATTGGCATGATGCTGGCGCATGAGTTCTCAGAAAAACTCGGCCTGATTGGAGCAGACACCGTTGGCCGGGTTGAAAAGCACCTTAAAGATGTGGGGCTGCCGATCCGGATTGCCGATATTCCAGGGCAACTGCCCGGTGTCGAGGTGTTCATGGATCTGATTGCGCAGGACAAAAAGGTGAGCCGGGGCGCTTTGACTTTTGTTTTGACGAGGGGAATCGGGGAATCCTTTGTCGAAAAGGGTGTTGATCCCTATTTGGTGTCAGAGTTCTTGAAGGAAAAACTGAACCCATGACCGAGACCGCACTTTGGCTCTCAATTGCCGCCATCTTTTTTCTTCTGTTTTTGTCCGGCTTTTTTTCCGGATCCGAGACAGCGTTGACTGCTGCATCCCGCGCAAGGGTACATCAGCTTGAGAAAACCGGAGATTGGCGGGCCCGGGTTGCGGGGCGTTTGATTGCGTCGAGGGAACGCCTGATTGGTGCGCTCTTGCTGGGCAACAATCTGGTCAACATTCTTGCCTCAGCCCTGGCGACAACCGTCTTTCTGGCGCTGTTTGGCGAAGCTGGCGTGGTGATTGCGACCCTGGTCATGACCGCGCTTGTCCTGGTTTTTGCCGAAGTTCTTCCGAAAACCTGGGCGATTTCCAATCCTGAGCGTTTCGCATTGACCGTGTCGCCGATCGTGCGCGTTGTTGTTGCTGTGTTCGGCCCCGTTGTCATTGGGGTCGAATGGATCGTACGCATGCTTTTGAAGGTGCTCGGCGTCAACATTGGAGATGATGCATCGATCCTGTCTGCACATGAGGAACTGCGAGGGGCAGTTGATCTGCAGCACATGGAAGGTGGCCTGGAAAAGGGTGAGCGTGATCGTATCGGCGGTCTGTTGGATTTGGCCGAGCTGGAAGTCTCCGATGTGATGGTCCACCGCACAAACATGGTGGCGCTCAACGCAGACGATGACCCAGCCAATCTGGTTGAGGCAGCGCTTGCCTCACCTCACACGCGTTTGCCGCTCTGGCGCGGAGAAAGCGATAATTTTGTAGGGGTTCTCCACGCAAAGGACCTGCTGCGCGCTCTTAACCAGGCGAACGGCGACGCCGCGAAGATTAACATCCTCGAAATCGCCGGGCCTGCCTGGTTCATACCGGACACGACCAGTTTGCAGGATCAACTGAATGCGTTTCTGCGGAAGAAAACCCACTTCGCCCTGGTGGTGGATGAGTATGGTGAGGTCATGGGTCTCGTAACCTTGGAAGACATTCTGGAAGAGATCGTCGGCGAGATAGCAGACGAACATGATCTGGAGCTCGAAGGCTTGCGCCCGCAGGCGGACGGCTCCGTCATTGTTGATGGCTCCGTGCCGATCCGGGATCTCAATCGTGCAGCGGACTGGCACTTACCGGATGACGAGGCAACGACCATTGCCGGTCTGGTTATCCATGAGGCGCGAATGATCCCGGAAGAGCGCCAGATCTTCACGTTCCACGGGTTCCGCTTCACGGTATTGCGGCGGGAGAAAAACCGGATCACACGGCTGAGAATTATGCCACTCAGCAAAATCCGGGCGGCGGCTTCCGCTTGATCCAATCAGGTGGTTCGGGAATTACGCGGGCTTTTTGACTTCGATGGCCAAGGCGTGAACGTTGCTGGCAAGTTCGTCGGCCAGAACCTCATTGATCGCGCGGTGCTGCCCGACGCGGGACATCGACTGAAAGGCGTCAGCGGCAATTTGAACCCGGAAGTGGGTTTCGCCGCCCTCGCGCCAGCCACCGTGTCCGCGATGGTTTTCCGATTCGTCGATGACGTTGAGGTGAGACGGTGCAAAAGCGGCCGTCAGTTTGTCGGTAATGGTCTGTTTCATGCTCATTTCCGGACTTTGGGGAGCACGGATAAAAAGTTCAAGTCTAGGCGTGTGCTGCACAGCCTGATATTGTCTCAGGCTGTTTGATTTCCGGAGCCCGTTTCATCGCCGAAAAGACTTTGGAAGACGGCCAAATACCACCGTCACCGGCTTGTCCGGTGGATACAAGATCCCATAATCGACCCAATGAAACTCGATTCAAAAATATTCGACAGCATCCGGGTGAAGCCGGACAAAGAGCGCAAGGAGCGGATGACCGAAGACCGGCATCCCGTTTGTGAACACCCGGGGTGCAAACGCCCGGGCACACACAAGGCGCCAAAAGGTCGTGACCGCGAAGGCCAGTACTTTCACTTCTGCGTCGACCACGTTCGCGAATATAATAAGACGTATAACTATTTCACTGGCATGGGCGATGATGATGTCCGCACTTACCAGAAGGACAGCCTAACCGGTCACAGGCCGACCTGGAAGATGGGGGTCAACCGGCAAGCGGCTGACGGACCTGACGGGTTTGACGCCAGGTCATCGATGCGCGGCAACGCGCAGCGCCGGGCCGAACAAGTGCGCCGCCCGCGCGAAAGAAAGCTTTTGACGCTTGAAAAACGGTCGCTTGATGTGCTCAATCTGCCGTACACAGCACGTGGAAGCGAAATCAAAGCGCGCTATAAAGAACTTGTGAAATTAAACCATCCGGATGCCAATGGCGGGGATCGCTCTTCGGAAGACCGCCTGCGGGAAATCATTCAGGCGTACAACGTTCTGAAAAAGGCCGGTTTCCTCTAAGCTTGCAGGCCCCTGCTTGCTTTTCCCAAACGACCCATCCCGGCGCTCCGGGACTGCGGAGGACTGATGACTGAGACGACGACTGCGGCCATGGCGATGCCGGACACTGAAATTTCCGTCGAAGAGGTGTTTGGCTTCAAGTCGGACCTGAAGGTTCCGGCCTTTTCCACGCCGTCAGAGCATGTGCCGGAACCCGATCCCGATTATCTTTTCGACCGGGCAACGACCCTCGCGATCTTGGCGGGCTTTGCGCATAACCGCCGCGTGATGGTGACCGGCTACCACGGGACGGGCAAATCGACGCACATCGAGCAGGTTGCCTCGCGTCTGAATTGGCCGTGTATCCGGGTCAATCTCGACAGTCATATCTCGCGTATCGACCTGGTCGGCAAAGACGCGATCGTTCTGAAGGACGGTCAGCAAGTTACCGAATTCAAGGACGGCATTCTGCCGTGGGCCTATCAGCACAACGTTGCGCTGGTGTTCGACGAATACGACGCAGGCCGTCCGGACGTGATGTTCGTAATCCAGCGGATCCTGGAGTCTTCGGGCCGTTTGACGCTTCTCGATCAAAGCCGGGTCATCCGTCCGCATGCCGCCTTCCGGCTGTTCGCAACAGCGAATACGGTCGGTCTCGGCGATACGTCCGGTCTTTACCACGGCACGCAGCAGATCAACCAGGCACAGATGGACCGCTGGTCAATCGTTACCACGCTGAACTATCTGCCGCACGACAACGAAGTCGACATTGTTCTGTCGAAGGCCAAACACTTCCAGAACGATGAAGGCCGGAACACGGTGTCCAAGATGGTTCGTCTTGCGGACATGACCCGGAACGCGTTCATCAATGGGGACCTCTCCACTGTGATGAGCCCTCGTACGGTGATCACATGGGCGGAAAACGCGGAAATCTTCGGTGATGTCGGCTTCTCCTTCCGCTTGACCTTCCTGAACAAGTGCGACGACATGGAACAGTCGCTTGTGGCAGAGTTCTATCAACGCTGCTTCGGTGAAGATCTGCCGGAATCCGCCGTTAACGTTGTAATGAGCTGAGGTCCCTATGGCGCCGCGGCCAGGTAGCAACTCTCTTCCGGGCAACAAGCCCGCCCCGACGACGGAACCGCTGAAACAGTCCGTCGCCGGAACCATGCGGGCGATTTCAGGCGAGGCGGAGCTGGAAGTCACATTTTCCGGCGACCGGCCGGGTTTGTCGGGCCTGTCCGCCCGCTTGCCTGAACCGTCCAGAAAGCTGAATGCGCATGAGGTCGCGGTCACACGCGGGCTCTCGGACTCCATGGCGCTCAAGATCGCGTGTCACGACAAGGCTGTTCATGCCAAGAACATGCCCCAAGGTATGGATGCGCGGGCGATCTTTGAGGCCGTTGAACAAGCGCGCTGTGAAGCGGTCGGTGCCCGCCGGATGCAGGGTGTGGCCGACAACCTGGCCGTGATGCTCAACGACAAGTACCGCAAGTCGGGCGCGCCGGACATCGCGAGCCGGGAAGAAGCCCCGCTTCAAGATGCTCTGTCGTTGATCGTCCGTGAACGCCTCACCGGTGCTCAGCCGCCGGAAAGTGCGGCCAAGCTGGTCGACATGTGGCGCGACTGGGTGGAAAGCAAGGCCGGCGCGGAGCTTGACAGCCTCGAAGCCGAGGTTGAGGACCAAAACGGATTTGCCTCGCGTTTGCGCGATGTTTTGAAATCTCTCGATATGGCGGATGAGCTCGGGGAACAGGACGAAGACCTGGACCCGGATCAAAACGAGGATGAGGGCAACAACGACGAAGCAGAAACCGGGGACGACACCGAGGAGGACAGCGGCGAGCAGGAAGCCGCGCCTCAGGAAATGGAACTTTCCGGTGAAGAGCAAGATTCTGGTGATACGGAAGCCTCTGAAGCCGACTTCGACCAGATGGTCGACCAGGACATGGCCGACGATTCTGAAGAAGCTGGCGAAAGCGACCGTCAGGATCATCCATTCTCCAACAAGCCGCCGGAATCGGATTACCGGGTGTTCACGTCCCAGTTTGATGAAACGATCACGGCCGAAGAGCTGTGTGACACCGCCGAGCTGGACCGGCTGCGCGGGTTCCTCGACAAGCAGCTGACCCATTTGCAAGGGGCCGTGGCCCGTCTTGCCAACCGGTTGCAGCGCAAGTTGATGGCCCAGCAGAACCGGGCCTGGGATTTTGACCTTGAAGAAGGTCTTCTGGACACCGCGCGCCTGACCCGGGCTGTAACCGACCCCATGGCACCTCTGGCCTTCAAGCAAGAACGGGACACCAACTTCCGGGACACCGTCGTCACGCTTCTTCTGGACAATTCCGGCTCCATGCGCGGCCGCCCGATCACAGTGGCGGCCACCTGTGCCGACATTCTTGCACGGACGCTGGAACGGTGCGGCGTGAAAGTCGAAATCCTCGGCTTCACAACGAAAGCCTGGAAGGGCGGTCAGTCGCGCGAAAGCTGGATTGGCGCAGGCAAACCGCCAACACCGGGCCGGCTGAACGATCTGCGCCATATCATCTATAAGTCCGCTGATGCGCCTTGGCGGCGTGCCCGCCGCAATCTCGGCTTGATGATGCGCGAAGGGCTCTTGAAAGAGAACATTGACGGTGAGGCGCTGCTCTGGGCGCATGACCGGTTGATGGCCCGGCCGGAACAACGCCGCATCCTGATGATGATCTCAGACGGTGCACCGGTTGATGACACGACCTTGTCGGTCAACCCGGGCAACTATCTGGAGCGTCACTTGCGCCATGTGATCGAGGACATTGAAACGCGGTCGCCGGTGGAGCTGATTGCTATCGGTATCGGCCACGACGTGACACGCTACTATCGCCGGGCTGTCACCATCGTCGACGCAGAAGAGCTTGCAGGCGCCATGACCGATCAGCTCGCCGACCTCTTTGATGACGAGGTCCAGATGGCGGCGCAATTCGGCAAAGGCCGCCAGCGCCGGGCTGGACGCAGGTGAGCAGGTTATGAGGGCATGAGCGCTTTCTTCTCCAGGATTATCGGAACCGCTGCAGCCGGACTGGCTGCAGCGGTTCTGTCGTTTTCCGCGCCCGTGTCCGCCGAAAGTCTCCTGGATGAAGCAAAACAGGTCCGAGTAAAGACACGGCCGATTGAGACCTTCCATATAGGTCATTCCAACACCGAGTTCGGAAAGCTGACGTTTCTGGGCGGTTTTGAGATCTTGGCGTCCGACCGCAAGACCGGCGGATTGTCCGGGGTGATCAGTCTTGATGACGGCAATCGCTTGCTTGCAGTGACCGACAATGGCCATTGGGTTGCCGCAACGGTTGAGCAAACGGACGAAGGTGCTCCAACTGGGCTGTCGGATCTGCGTTACGCGGTCCTGTTGGGTGCGGACGGAAAGTCACTCAGAGCCCGCTGGGGACATGACACCGAGGCGCTGACCCTCAATGCCACCGGCCTTTACGTGTCTGCAGAGCGCAATCACGCAGTGTATCATTATGAGTGGCCGCTCCTGACCGGGGATGAAAGAATGCTTGGTCAGTTGGCCTTGCCGAAGGCGCTGGACAAATTGCCGGGCAACACGGGCATAGAAGCGTTGGCTGCAGGGCCGGCAGGTGGTGATTTTGATGGCAAGCTGATCGCGATCAGCGAAACAACACCCAGCGATGAACACGATTTCCTCGGGTTTGTCCTTGGTCCGGACGGTGCTGAAGAGTTCTCTATCAAACGTCATGACCGCTTTGATGTGACCGATGCCGCATTCTTGCCCGACGGAGACCTTCTCCTGATGGAGCGGCGCTTCAATATGAAAGACCTGATTGGTCTCAGGTTGCGGCGGCTTCCAGGCAGTGATCTCAAGGCCGGGGCTGTCTTGGACGGGGAAATCCTTCTGGAGGCGGACTTCAATTACCAGATAGACAACATGGAAGCCTTGGCTGTTCACCAGAATGCGGCCGGTGAAACCATCCTGACACTTTTGTCCGACAACAACCGTTCGCTGTTGCAACGCACCCTGCTTCTGCGCTTCCGTTTGAATGAACAATGAAAAAGGCGCCGCAATGGGCGCCTTTTGAAAGATTTATTGAGCCTTACCTCAGGCGGCTGATCCGTTTGGTTGCGGCTGGAACATGTTCAGCACAAACCGGTAGGGCACGAGCAAAGCAACTGCAACCAGCATCTTGACCATGAAGTCGCCAACGGCCAGCGAAGCCCACAGCGGGACCTGGAAGGCATCGGCAATCCCGAGGAAGGGAACCGGGAACGCAAGCGAGCCGTCTTCCATGCCAAAACTGACGTCAATGAAGGCGAAGGCTGCGGCAAAGGCAATCCCGAAGAACAGGAGGGTGTCGATCATGGAGCCGATCAGTGATGAGGCGATCGGCGCTTTCCACCAGGTCAAGCGGCGGAGACGGTCGAATATCGTCACGTCGAGCAGTTGGGCAACAAGAAACGCTGTTCCTGAGGCGACGAGGATCCGGGGGGTCGTGAAGGCTTCGTTGAACGTCCAGAACACCATCGGGACAACAATCGCGATCACAAAGCCCGTTAGAACGACTTTCCGGGCCGCGGACGGGCCAAAGCGCCGGTTCGTCAGGTCCGTGACCAGAAACGCGATCGGATAGGTGAAGGCACCCCAGGTAAGGAGGTCCGCCAGGTTAACTCCGGCCAGCGTGTGCTCGACCGGGAATTGGACCAGAAAATTCGAGGCCACAACGACAATCGCCATCGCGAAGACCGCGATGGCGAGATCGGCCACGGAGAAACTCCGGGTTTTTTCCATTTTTGACCCCTTAAGGGTTAAGCAGCAGCAGCTTCTTCCTGCTTGCGCTTGATGCTGACTTTAATCTTGCGCGCGTTGTCGGAGAGCTCAGCGTCGGAGGCTTTCATCAGGTACGCGTCAAGGCCACCGCGGTGCTCAACAGAACGCAGAGCGTGGGCGCTGACTTTCAGCTTGAATGTCTCGCCGAGCGTGTCGCTCATCAGGGACACGTTGCACAGGTTCGGCAGGAACCGGCGGCGGGATTTGTTGTTTGCGTGAGAGACGTTGTTGCCTGTCATCACGTCTTTGCCAGAGAGTTCGCAACGGCGAGCCATCATATCACCTTTTGTTTTTGTGGCTGGGCCGTTACAGGAACCCAGCAAGACCAACCGGAAGCGGCGCGGACCTGAGGTCCGGCGACATCGTCTCCGGCAATTCTCGGAAAAAAGTTGCCCCGCTATAAAGGGAGTGCGCGCGAACGTCAAGACATCTGCGCGCCTTTGATGCGATTCCTTACTTTTATTCCGCATTCGGCAATGCGTTAACCAGTGAGTTACCAAGATTGAGAAGAATTGACACGGTTCGCAAGGGTGATTTCATGTTATTGTTGACCTTGCGGAACATCCTTGGCGCGGGGGCGCGAACGCCGCCGGCAGTGCGGCGCGGAGGTTTTGAAGTGATTGGTATAAAGTCAATTGGACGGATTGCAGTTCTGCCTTTTTTGGCCGCCGCTCTCCTGGTTACTCCGGCGCACGCTAAGAAGAGCACCGTCGGGGGCGTCTATTCCATATCGATTGCCGGGTTCAAGGTTGCTCGAGGGACGCTTTCTCTGGTGATGCAGGGAAATGCCTATTCGGCCAAGGTCAATATGGAACCGGCCGGGATCGGAACCTTGTTTTCGACTGGAAAGGGCGGTGCGGAAGCATCCGGCTGGCTTGTCGGTTCCAAGGTGGTGCCGTCCAAGTACCGGATGGCCTCACATGCGGCCAATCTGGATTTCTACGTCAACCTGAACCAGGGCTCTGGTAACATCCGGTCCATGGAAGTGACGCCGCAATTCAAGCCGAATGCGGAGCGCATCAAGGTGACAAACCGGCATCGCCGCAACGCGATGGATCCACTAAGCGCTGCGTTGATGCCGGTCCGGCGGGCAAAAGACAGCCTTGGTCCGAAAGCCTGTTCGCGCAAATTGCCGATTTTTGACGGTTGGACCCGGTTCGACATCAAACTGTCCTACCAGGGCACCAAGGAGGTTTCCGGCCGCGGCTATGACGGCCCGGTCGTGGTGTGCAAAGCCAAATGGGTTCCGGTTGCCGGCCACCGTCCGTCCAAGGCGTCGGTGAAATACATGGCGAAGGCGCCGATGGAAATCTGGCTGGCGCCGATGGGCCGGGACAATGTTCTGGTGCCCTACCGGATCTCGATTGCAACGAAAAACGGCCGGTTACTCGTTGAAGCCTCGAAACTCAACATTGGTGGCAATGGCAGCGATCAGGCTGCACGTTAGCAACATTTTCGGGATCCAAACCCCTCTGTCCGATGGTCTTCTATTGAATGCCAAGCCAGTCTGTTGCAGAAGTTGATCAGGCTGGCGGGATCTGAGTTGCCGGGAAGGCTTGCACCACTTCCCGTCTCTTGATACAGCCCTCATCACCATGCCGATGGGACATCTGTGTTCCCGGTTCTTGATTTTCGGCTCCGCAGAAAGCTGCGGGTCCGACATGTTTCAGGTTAGCGAGTACATGCACAGCTATTTGGAATTCGAAAAGCCCGTCGCCGACATTGAAGGCAAGATCCAGGAATTGCGGGCTTTGGCCGCAGAAGATGGTGAAGCTGTTCATGTTGAAAGCGAAATCGACCGGCTGAAAACGAAGTCCGCGCAGACGCTGAAAGACATCTACGCGAAGCTGACACCCTGGCAGAAAACACTCGTGGCACGTCATCCGGACCGGCCGCATGCGATTGAATACATCACCGGCTTGATCGAGGATTTCATCCCACTCGCAGGTGATCGGAATTTCGCTGAAGACCATGCGCTTATGGCTGGCATTGGCCGGTTCCGTGGCCAGTCCGTTGCCGTGCTTGGCCAGGAAAAAGGCCACGATACTGAAACCCGGCTGAAACACAACTTCGGCATGGTCCGCCCGGAAGGCTACCGCAAGGCTGTGCGCGTCATGGAAATGGCTGAGCGTTTCGGTTTGCCGCTAATTTCTTTCGTGGACACATCCGGTGCCTATCCAGGCCGCGGTGCTGAAGAGCGTGGTCAATCCGAGGCTATCGCCCGGTCGACGGATGCCGGTCTTGGGCTTGGAACGCCGTCTGTTGCCGTAGTGATCGGTGAGGGCGGCTCAGGTGGCGCGATCGCAGTCGCTACGGCCAACAAGGTCTTGATGATGGAACATGCCATCTATTCGGTGATTTCGCCGGAAGGGGCGGCATCCATCTTGTGGCGCGACAGCGCAAAGGCTCAGGACGCAGCAACAGCTCTCAAGATCACAGCTCAGGATTTGAAACAGCTGGGTGTCATCGACAGCATTGTCGAAGAACCGGTTGGCGGCGCGCATCGTGCCCGCGAGATTGTCATCGACACCGCCGGATCCGCGATCGAGGAAGAGTTGAAGCAACTAGCCGGGCTGAGCGCCGATCAGCTGCGCAAGCAGCGGCGCGAGAAGTTCATCGCTATTGGCCGGACGCTCTCCTGATCCGTCTTTTCTGACGAGATTTTGATGAAAGGCCGCCTCTTGGCGGCTTTTCGCCATTGTGTGGCCAGATTCTGCCGTCACTGAGGCAGAACTGCGAAGAGAGCCAGCGGGATAGCTGTGTTTATCACCGGATTGTGGTTCGCTGCCTTTCTGCAGATACAGTAACGTATCATCAACCATCCTTGCCTAGCTTGGTCTTTGGGGGCGAGATGGGAGTTTTGGCCAGCCGATACGCAAACGGCTGAACAAGATCCGATCAGTTTGGGACAGGTATATGATCTTCGGGCGTTTCTCGTCTTCAGCGGAAAACCGGCAGGCGGACCATCAACGCATGCATAAACGTGCGTACACCCGTGTTGCAGCCGTTCTCTTGGCCGGCGTGCTGGTCGGATGCCAAGCCGACGACTTTGCTTCTGGTCCCAACAAGCACAAAGCCCCTGTGAGCGCGTCCATCAAGCGCAAGATGGCCGACCTCAACATGCCGTCCACGTCACCGATCATGATCCGGATTTTCAAGGAAGAATCCGAACTGGAGGTCTGGAAGCAGACGCGGATGGGTAAATTCAAGCTCCTGGAAGAGTTCGAGATCTGCAAATGGTCCGGCAAACTTGGACCGAAATTCAAGGAAGGTGACCGTCAGGCCCCGGAAGGCTTTTATGAAGTGACGCCGGCCTTGATGAACCCGAACTCCAGTTACCATTTGGCGTTCAATCTTGGGTTTCCAAACCGGTATGACCAGGCCCATGGGCGGACCGGCTCGCATCTGATGGTTCACGGCGCGTGTTCTTCGCGCGGCTGTTACGCCATGACCGATGAACAGGTGCAGGATATCTACGCGCTTGCCCGCGACAGCTTCAAGGGCGGGGCACGGTCGTTCCAGGTACAGGCGTTCCCGTTCCGAATGACGCCAGAAAACCTGGCAAAGCATCACGACAGTGAGCACTTGGCATTCTGGAAGATGCTCAAGACCGGATATGATCATTTTGAAGTGACCAACACGCCTCCGGCGATTTCCGTCTGCGAAAAGAAATACGTCTTTGATGCAACCCCGTTGGTCGATGGGGTGCCGTTCCGTGCCAGTGCGAAGTGTCCGGCCTATGAAGTCAGCCCGCGCATTGCCATGGCGGTTGCGGCCAAGCAGAACCGCGACAGCGAAAAGTTTGAGACCATCGTGGCCCGGCTTGATGCCCGCGAAGAGCGCAAGCAGCGTTGGGAAGACCGGCAAAGCCAAATTGCCGAGGTCCTGAGCTTCGGCGATGAGGGTACGGAAGAGCCTGTCGCTGGCGCATCAGAAGCTGCACCGGCAGAGACGCCACCAACGGCCGTCGCAAATGCCGAGTCTCCGGCGGAAAATCAGCCGGTGGAAGCCGCCTTCGCGGCCAACAATGAAAGCCGTTCAAGCTCCACAGCCAACTTCTTCAAGCGCTGGGTTCCGTTCGGGCCAAAGGCTGCAGAAGCTGGTGTTGGTCCGATCGCGACCGATGTGGTGCCGGCCCAAAAACCTTAAAATCCGCTTCTATCTGATGACCTTGGGCAGCCCGGTAGAAACACCCTCTCGGATGACGGCAGGATCATAGGCCTTGCGCCCAAAGACATCGCGCACCATCGGCTCGAAAGTCTCCAGCGGTTCGCTATTGTAGTCCGGATCGAAGGACGCCTGATCCCAGCGCTCGCAGAAATCCGCGCACGCCTGAAAATGCGGGTGATCCTTGAACTGGTCGCGGGCGTTTTCATCCCAGTTGTAGTGCTTAGCGTAATAAAGCATCTGGAAGATGCCATGATGTTCAACCACCCAGGCTACCTCGTCGCGCACGAATGGACGGATAACTTCGGCGGAAAACCGGTCGTGGTTCTGCGGTGCCAAGCCATCACCGATGTCATGCAAGAGGGCACCGACCACCCAGTCGATGTCGGCGCCTTCCCTGAGCGCTCGGGTTGCTGATTGCAGGCCGTGCTCCATCCGGGTGATCTTGTAACCCGTCATGGTGTCCTCGCCGTGCCGTTTCAGCTCGGAGAGGATCCGCTCTGCGGTCGCAGCATGAAACGGCTTTTCGGCCTCTGCAAGAAGATCGTAATCCTCCTTGGTGCCGTCCTTCATCTGTGTGAAAGAGACCGTTTTCATCAGCTTGCCTCCAGTTGGTTTTTGAACCGGAACGCTCGCCGATTTGGTTTGGAAAGTCTATCCTGTTATTTCGGCATCAACGCCCAGTAGTCAAAGTCGAGAATGACCCCGTCTTCGTATTTGCCGTCGGCATCTTTCAGCGGGAAATCGGCACAGGCGCGGTTTTTCGTGGCGACGAGCCGGAGCCGCAGGGCCGCGACATCAGAGCGGCCGTCGATCTCGGCCTTTTCCAGAACTTCCGACCAGGCATAGACAGTGTCGCCGGCAAACAGCGGAGCCACATGCCGGCCGCCATTGATCCCAGCCACATGGAAGGCATTGGCAAGGCCGTTAAACGAGAGCGCCCGCGCCAGAGAAATCACATGGCCGCCATAGATCAGGCGTTTGCCGAAGCGGCTTTCTGCCTCCGTGTGCAGGTTGAAATGCACCTTGGCGGTGTTCTGATAGAGCCGGGTCGCCATCTGGTGCTCGGCCTCTTCCACGGTCATCCCGTCGACGTGGTCGATTTTTTCGCCCACTTCGTAGTCGGCCCAGCGGAATGGCGAGCCGGAGAGATCATTGTCCCAGTGCGCTGTATCGAGCAGCGGGACGGCGTTGCCAAGCGCTTGCGGATCAATCGCGGCGGGCAGATCCGGCACAACAGCATCGGGCGGCGGGCTTGCCACATCCCGCTTTTTCACCATGACCCAACGCACATAATCCAGCACTTCCGTGCCGTCGTCCGAATAGCCGGTGGAGCGTACGTAAACGACGCCGGTCTTACCGTTGGAGTTTTCCTTTTTGCCGATCACTTCCGAGACGGTCGAAAGTGTGTGGCCTGGATAAACGGGCGCAAGAAACCGGCCGCCGGTATAGCCGAGATTGGCAACCGCGTTCAGCGAGATATCCGGTACGGTCTTGCCGAAGACCACGTGAAACGTCAGGAGATCGTCCACCGGAGCGTGGGCATAACCGAGCGCGCGGGCGAAAGCATCGGAGGACTGGACTGCGAAACGAGAGCCGTAAAGTGCGGTGTACAGCGCCTGGTCGCCGGAGGTGATGGTGCGCGGCGTGGCGTGCTTGATCACCTGACCGATTTGAAAGTCCTCGAAAAAATTACCCGCGTTCGTCTTGCTCACCCGTGCCTCCCTTAAGATTTGCGTTGGCCGGATTAAACCTGTTTGCGCCGCACAAGAAAAGGCCCCCAAAAGGCGAAAGGGCGCCGACTATCAGCGACTGCCCGTCAAATGTTGGCGGCAGGGGTTTTCCGGACCTGTCCCGGCGGTAGTTGAAACACCCGTTTGAAGGCGCGGTTAAAGGCTGGTTCCGACTGGTAGCCGAGACTGGCCGATATGGCGGCGATGGGCTGGCTCGTCTCCAGGAGCCGTGCACGGGCAAGATGCATCCGCCAGACGGTCAGATATTCAATTGCTGGCATCCCAACGAGTTCGGTGAAGCGGGCCGAGAAGGTCGAGCGCGACATGCCGGCAACGTCGGCCAGCGTTTCCAGCTTCCAGCTCTCGGCCGGAGCCCGGTGGATTGCCAGCACGGTCCGGCCGATCTGCGGATCACGGGCGGCTTTCAGCCAGCCTCTGTTGGCCTCTGGTGCCGTGTTGATCCAGCGGCGGATTGCCTCGATCACCACAACATCGGCAAGGCGCGTGATGACGGTTTCTCCGCCCGGTCTGAGCTCCCGCGCTTCTCTTGCGATGAATTGCAGCGTGCCCTGCAACCAGCTGCCGGCATCTTCGGTCCAGGTGTCGATCTTTAAGACTTCAGGCAGGAGTTGCATCAACAGCCCGCTGGCAGCATGATCTAGGCGGACGATGCCGTACATGATGCTGGTTTCCTCACCGCCGCCGCCAAATTCCAGCGTTTCATAGAGCTCCGTGACCTTCCGGATCGGCAACTCATCGAGCGTTAAGAGCGGGGTATTCAGATCACTTCGGAAATTGAGTTCCTGCCCCTCGGTCATCAGCACAAGGTTGCCTTTTTCCACCTGAAACGGGTCACCGCCGCCGACCGTCATCCAGCAGCGCCCGCCGATGATCACAGCGAAACTCATCACATTGTCAAAGCCCGGGATCGCAACGCCCCAGGGGGCGGTAAGCCGGGACTGGCAATAAAACGTGCCGGTAAGTTTTAATAGGTGCAGGATTTCACCAAGAGGGTCGCCAAGCGGCTGGGCAATGGCATCCGGGTTCGGCACATGCGGGGTCGCTGTCATCATCATGGGCAAAACTGTGCCACGAAATTTCCTGTTCGTCCACGTTCTCTGGACGATTGGATAAGAAGTGAAGACGTTCGAGAATTGTTCGTCTGCCTGAAATCCATATCTTCGGGTCATCGCAACAGTTGATCCGGAGAGAACCCATGCAAGACAAGACCATTCTCGTAATCGGCGCGACCGGCAAGACCGGCTCCCGCATCGCCAAATCGCTTGAAGATAAGGGCATTTCCGTTCGCAGCGGATCGCGCAACGCGCCGGTGCCGTTTGATTGGGAGCAGCCGCATACCTGGGGTCCGGCGCTTCAGGGCGTCTCGGCTGCTTATGTGTCTTACTTTCCAGACATCGCCGTGCCCGGCGCTGTGGAGCAGGTCGAGGCGTTCGCCAAGCTGGCCAAGGATGCCGGTGTCGAAAAACTGGTGCTTTTGACCGGCCGCGGCGAGCATCACGCGGAACGCGCCGAAGAAGTTGTCCGCACGTCCGGACTTGCCTTCACCATCGTCCGTGCGGCCTGGTTTGCGCAGAATTACTCGGAAGGCGCATTGTTTGAACCCGTTATGGCCGGTGTGCTGCCGATGCCGGGCGGTGATATCCGCGAACCGATCGTCGATGTCGATGACATTGCAGCGGTGGCGGTTGCAGCGCTGACCGAGGACGGGCATGACGGCGAACTCTACGAAGTCACCGGTCCGCGCCTTTTGAGCTTTGCCGATATGGCGCAAGAGCTTTCTACTGCGATCGGACGCCCTGTTCAGCATCTGCCGATCTCCTTCGAAGAGTTCCATGCAGAAGTTGCCCGCTCCAGCGGCGAGATGATCGCCGGTGTCATTACCGAGATCGCCCGCGAAACACTGGATGGCCGCAACGCCCATCTTGCCGATGGGGTACAGCGCGCCCTTGGCCGCCCGCCGAAAGATTTTGCGGACTATGCCCGGGGTGCGGCGCGCTCCGGTGCCTGGTCGGCAGCTGCCTGACGTGTGTGAAGAAGGAGATCGATCATGCATATCTCATGGTTTGACAGAGCAATCCTTGGCGTCGCCGGTGTCACGGCGCTCGGCATCGGCCTTGCCATCACGGCCGTCCCGGCAGGTTTTTACGCTGCCTATGACATCGTCCTTGGCAGCAATCCGAGCCTTTTGAATGAGCTGCGCGCGCCGGGTGCCAACCTTGCAGCGCTTGGGGCACTCATTCTGGCCGGAGCGTTCCTGTCTGGTGTGAGCCGACTATCCGCAGCGCTCGGTGCCACGGTATTTCTCGCCTATGCGCTTGGCCGGCTGGTTAGCATGGGTCTGGACGGCGCGCCGCACAGCGGGCTGGTGACCGCGCTGGTTGTTGAGCTGGTGATTGGCGGGCTGTGCCTCTTGAGTTTAGTGCGGCAGACCAATGCAGTGCGTTTTTCTCCATTCAAGCAAAGGGCCGCCTGACCGGGAAATTCTCCTGCAGTTTGGTCCCGGCTCGGCGGCCGGGAAAGCACAAACAGACACGGCAAAAACTGGCACGGCGCAATCAGACTGCGCCAGAACCAAAAGCGCCGCGAGGACCTCCTCCGGCGTTTTTGCTGTTTCGCCGCCCGTTTGGCACAGGAGTGGCGGGGCGCGCCAGGCTTTGCCTTGCGCTACTTGTTCAAATTGTTTCTTCGGCAAAAGCTGTCACGCCCCGCCCGGGCTGTTTCTCATGGCAATGGTGGATCCGACTTGCGAACAGACGCTTGGGTGTTGCCACCCCCGCACCGCGCCCTCCGCAGCCGCACCGCTCCACCCGGGTCTACGGTCCCCGGGATCATTGACCACCGGACCTGCCAGGAAAGAATCGTTACTTCTTTCCCCCAGCCCCGCCCGGTCTGTTCCTTCCCAAGGGCCGGTCCCCGGAAAGCCCGTCGAACAGGCACGGAGGAAGTATACGGGCAGGGGTGAGGGGCGTGGATAAGATTTCTTTGCTATCCCGTAAACCGGTTGCCTAATGCGCCGCATTTCGTGCACCATCGAAACTCATCTGCAGATTTCGGTGAGGATTTGGGCGATGCGGATTGGTGTTATTGGGTGCGGCAATATTGCTAGTGCCGTTGTTCATGGCATAGCAAACGATGGCCATCAGATCACCGTTTCAGAAAGAAGTGAGCGTTATTCGAAAGCACTCAGTGAGGCCTATGCGAACGTGACGGTTGCCAGCAATCAAGCCGTCGCCGACGCAAGCGAGATTATTTTTTTGGGGCTGTTGGCTGACCGGGCGCCAGAGGTGCTCGGTGCCATTCAGTTCCGCGAGGGGCAGCAAATAATCTCTTTTATGGCTGGGGCGACGCTAAGTCAGGCAGATCAGTTGGTTCTTCCGGCGCACGCGGTCGCGCTGATGATGCCATTTCCAGGAATCGCTGAAGGGGGATCGCCCATCATCGTAAAGGGCAATGCTGATCTGGTTAGAACGGTCTTCGGTGCGCACAACAGTATCTTTGCTCTGTTGAACAGTTCTGAAATGGCAGCCTATCTATGTGCGCAAGCTACGCTGTTGCCCGGATGTTGGAAGACGCTGCACAATGGCTTGGCGAGCGGGTTCAGGACACCGATCAAGGAGAAGCGTTCCTTAGAGCGCTGGTCGTCTCAAGCCTTTCCAACAGTAAGTGCGCTAATCTTATTGAGTTTTTGAACACACCCGGGGGATATAATCAGAAACTGCGGGTCCACATGGAAACTAACGGGATGGGCGCAGCACTTAAGGCGGGATTGGATGAACTGGAGTAAACGGCAAAGCCCCAACAGATCCGTCATCGGTCATCCCCGCCTTGCGCGGTGATCTATGTTCTGTACTTCCAAACCAAGAGTTATCGGTTCAATTCCTCATAGAGGTCCCCCCAATCCGAATTGGCCGCTTCGATCGTCCGGATCTTCCAGGCCCTTGGCCAACGTTCTAGCCGTTTTTCGCGCCGGATGGCGTCTTCGGGTGTTTCAAAGACCTCATAGTGAACCAGCCGGGTCAAGTCATAGCGGCGGGTGAAGCCTTCGGCCTGTTTTTCGCGGTGCTCATGAATGCGGCATGCGAGGTTGTTGGTCACCCAGATGTAAAACGTCCCGTTTTTGCGGCTCGCCAACAGGTAGACATAAAACGCCATACCTCATTGTGAGCGTGATTGGATCCCCGCACACGGCGGGGATGACTGCTGAAAAAAGCAACGTCCCACTAAACCGTCAGCCGTCACTTCGCACTTGTTCCCTGGCCCATGCGTTTCCAGAGCGACAAAAATAGTGAGCAGTCAAAGCATAACCCACTAGCGTCATCCGTGCCTCGTGCGGGGATCCATTGGCTCCGGAATTATCCGGAAGGGGCGGAGACGGAGGGGGCTCTATGATGGTCAAGCATGGGATGAAGGCAGGAGAGGTTGATAAAAACAAAAACCCGGATCTTTTGACCCGGGCTTTTCAAATTCATACCACTAAGAAAATCAGAAAACCTAGGCGCTTTCTTTTTTCATGGCGCGTTCTTGGCGCTTGCGCTCGTGCGGGTCGAGTTCGGCCTTGCGCAGGCGGATTGAATCCGGGGTGACTTCGACCAGCTCGTCGTCCGCGATGTAGGAGAGCGCAGCTTCCAGCGTCAGGCGGATCGGAGTGGTGAGCTTCACCGCATCGTCCTTGCCGGCAGAGCGGATGTTGGTCAGCTGTTTGCCTTTCAGGACGTTGACTTCCAGATCGTTGCCGCGGGTGTGCTCGCCCACGATCATGCCCGGATACACCTTGGTGCCCGGATCGATCATCATCGGGCCGCGGTCTTCCAGGTTGAACAGAGCGTAGGCAACAGCTTCACCAGTGCCGTTGGACAGCAGAACACCGGTATGACGCCCCTGGATCGGGCCCTTGTATGGCTCGTAGCCGTGAAACAGGCGGTTGAAGATCGCGGAGCCCCGGGTATCCGACATCAGTTCGGCCTGGTAGCCAATGAGACCGCGGGTCGGTGCGTTGAACACCAGACGGGTGCGGCCACCGCCGGACGGCTTCATTTCCAGGAGGTCGGCCTTGCGTTCCTGCAGCTTCTGGACAACCGTCCCGGAGAATTCTTCATCAACATCAATGATGACTTCTTCGATTGGCTCAAGGCGTTTGCCTTCGCTGTCATGCTGGAACACAACCTGCGGCCGGCCGACGCCAAGTTCAAAGCCTTCGCGGCGCATGTTTTCGATCAGGATGGCAAGCAGAAGTTCACCGCGTCCGGAAACGGTGAACGCGTCCGGCTCGTCAGTTTCCTCGACTTTCAAGGCGACGTTGCCCTCAGCTTCCTTCATCAGGCGTTCGCGGATAACGCGGGACTGAACCTTGGAACCTTCGGTGCCGGCGAGCGGGCTGTCATTGACGCGGAAGGTCATGGAGAGCGTTGGCGGATCGATCGGCTGAGCCTGCAACGCGTCGCTGACGTCTGGTGCACAAATGGTATCAGCCACGGTCGCCTTGGTCAGGCCGGCGATAGAGACGATGTCACCTGCTTCTCCTTGCTCGATCGGCTGACGCTCCAGACCACGGAAAGCAAGCACCTTGGACACGCGTCCGGTCTCGACCTGTTTGCCGTCGCGGCTGAGGGCCTTGATCGGCATGTTGGGCGTGGCAGCGCCGGAGACGATGCGTCCTGTCAAGATGCGGCCGAGGAACGGATCGGACTGGATGGTGGTCGCCAGAAGCTTGAACGAGCCGTCTTCCGACTGCGGTGGCGCGACCTTGTCGAGCACCATGTCGAACAGCGGATCCATGTTGTCCTGCGGTCCATCCGGCTCCAGCGCCATCCATTCCTGCTTGGCAGAGCCGTAGAGAACCGGGAAGTCGAGTTGGTCTTCGTTGGCGTCGAGGGAAGCGAACAAGTCGAACACTTCGTCCAGAACTTCGTCGGCGCGCTGCTCCGGTTTGTCGATCTTGTTGATGGCAACGATCGGCTTCAGGCCGAGTTTCAATGCTTTGCCGAGCACGAACTTGGTCTGCGGCATCGGGCCTTCGGCAGCGTCCACCAGAAGGATTACGCCGTCGACCATGTGCAAGATTCGCTCCACCTCGCCGCCGAAGTCGGCGTGGCCTGGTGTATCAACGATGTTGATGCGGGTGTCTTTCCAGACCAGCGAGGTGACTTTCGCCAGGATGGTGATGCCGCGCTCGCGCTCGATGTCGTTGCTATCCATCATGCGTTCTTCGGTGCGCTGGTTGTCGCGGAACGCGCCGGATTGCTTGAGAAGGACGTCGATCAAAGTGGTTTTGCCATGGTCGACGTGCGCGATGATGGCAATGTTACGCAGTTTCATGAGTTGGGCTCCAAAAGACATAGCGGGCCCAAATTGGAGCCCGCAGCGTGTCTGGATTTGAATTTCCGTGATCGGCTGCAGTCCGTTTCTGCCGGGCCGAATTTGGCGCCTTTATACGCGCAGTCCGGCAATTGTGCAATGCAGTGGTAGTTCTGCGCATTGACAGAAATGAACCTCCGCCCTAATTAGTAAGGAAACCTTATTAATTAGGGCGGTTTATGACACTACCACCACCCAATATCGGTGTTACCATGCTGATTGTCGACCTGGCGCGCATGCTGCGCCGTCAGTTCGAGGCAGCCCTTGCCGATGTCGAAACAGGACTGACCGTTGGCGAAGCCCGGACGTTGTTTTATGTCTGGCGGATGCCGGGCAATCGGCAGGCGGTCTTGGCTGATGCCATGTACGTGGAGCCGATGACCCTGGTGGGGTATCTGGACTCGCTGGAAAAGTCCGGACTCATAAGGCGCCAGCCCGATCCGTCCGACAAGCGCGCCAAACTGGTGCAGCTGACGGAAGACGCTGACCCGCTGCTAGAGCGTATAAGTGTTGCACTGGAGGGCGTTCGGGCGCGGGCGCTGGAAGGTGTGTTGGGGGAAGACCGCAAGGTGCTGGAAACCCTTCTTCAAAACATGAAAGATAGTCTTTTGCTGCTTTCGCCGAACGGGAAGGGCAAATGACAGCAACACCCGCCACTTTGATGAGTGCCCGCAGAACGGCACTGCTCGGCGCCGGTCTTGTGGCCGTCGGGCCCATTTCCATGGCGCTTTACACGCCGGCCATGCCGGCGCTGGTTGAGTTTTTCGGCACGACTGATGGCGCGGTGAAACTGACCCTGACATCCTATTTTGCCGGATTTGCCGCCACACAGCTGGTGTGCGGGCCGTTGACCGACGCTTTCGGGCGCAAACCAATCACAATCCTGTTTCTCGGCATTTATCTCATCTCAAGCGTGCTGGCGACATTCAGCCCCACAGTAGAGTTCATGGTGGCAGCCCGTGCACTTCAAGGGGTTGGCGCAGCGATCGGGATTTCTGTCTCGCGTGCAATTGTGCGGGATCAATTCACCGGTCAGGCGTCCGCGCGGATTATGAACACCATTGCCATGATGCTGGCGCTTGGGCCCGCGCTTTCGCCGACGATCGGCGGGTTTGTCCTTGAGCTCTTCGGTTGGCGGGAAGTCTTCTGGTGCATGGTGATTTACGGCGTGGCGCTGATGGCGGCCGTGACCGTGTTTCAGGTGGAGACAAACCTATCGCCGGGCAAACATCACCTGAACCCGCGTCAGCTCGCCATCAATTACACCACGCTTTTGAAAGATCCACGATTTCTTGCACCGGCCATTCTGATCGGCTGCGGCTTGGGCAACATCTATGCTCTCGCAACCGTGCTGCCCTTTGTGCTGATCTACGAAGTTGGCCTGTCGCCCTCTGTCTTCGGCCTCACCATGATCCTGCAGTCCGGGTCATTTATTCTCGGCACTGTGGTTACCGGTCAGCTGTTGAAAGTGACTGACGCGCACAAGCTGGTGCCCTTCGGATTGGTCATGCTGGTTGTTGCCTCTGTCTTGATGTGTGGCATGACATTGACACAAGCGCCGTCCGTTGCGTCCGTCATGGCGCCCGTTGGCTTGTTTGTATTCGCCTTGGCGTTTGTTCTTCCGGCAAGTTTTACAGATTCCATGGCCCCGTTCCCGCATATTGCAGGCGCAGCTTCGTCTATGCTTGGCTTCCTCCAGTTTGGCGGCGGAGTGGCTGCAAGTCTGATCGTGGCCGTTGTTGGTGATCCTGTTCTCGGGCTTGCGTTTGTGCTTCCGGCCATGCCGGTGGTGGGCGTTGTCTGTTACCTGTTGCTCCGGGGTCAGGATACTCAGCACGCCGCAGCCGAATAACCACGTCTTGATTATCCCGTGTCCACGGGATTCATTTGCTTGACCTGCCGTGAAGAGCGGGGCATCAGACGAGGCTTCTGGTCCAATTGGTGGACGATGAAGGACGACTGATGGCCAAAGCTGCTGCCTACACCTTGCCGGAGAGCCGCGCCCATGTGATGGGCATTTTGAACGTGACCCCGGATTCCTTTTCCGATGGCGGCCGGTTCGACGCGGCAGACAAGGCGCTTGAGCATGCCCGGTCTATGATCGCCGATGGGGCCGACATTTTGGACATTGGCGCGGAAAGCACACGGCCCGGATCTGAACCGGTTGCGCTAGAGGACGAATGGTCCCGGCTTGCACCGGTTTTAGAACCTGTTTGTGAGCTTGGGTGTCCGGTCTCGATCGACACCTACAAGGCGGAGATTGCGCGCCGGGCTGGCGCTGCGGGTGCCGCGATCGTCAACGATGTCTGGGGCCTGCAAAAGGATCCTGCGATGGCTGACACGGCTGCCGAGTTAGGTGTGCCGGTCGTGATGATGCACAACAGGGAGGCCGCCGACGCCGATATTGATATCCTGGCTGACATGGACCGGTTTTTTGAAACGTCCATGGAATTGGCCGAGCGGGCTGGCATCGCGAAAGAAAAACAGATCCTCGACCCGGGATTTGGTTTTGGCAAAACCATTGATCAGAACTTTCTCATTCTGAACCGGCTGGAGACCCTGCAGAAGCACGGCCTGCCCATTCTTGCCGGCGCATCGCGGAAACGCATGATCGGCGCGGTTTTGGGCGTTGAGACCGATGAGCGGCTTTTTGGCTCCATCGCGGTGCATATGACGGCTGTGATGAAGGGGGCATCAATAATAAGAGTCCATGACGTACGTCCACATGCCGATTGTGTGCGTATATCGGAGGCAACACGACTGGAACGGAACCCCGTATAAATGACCCTCCATCAAACGAACCTTGTCACGGCTGAAGTGGCAGCACCGACCCGATGCGCTCTCGGGCTTGGGTCGAACATCGGCGATACGGCCGCGCATTTGAAAAAGGCGCTGGAGCACCTGGACGCCAGCGAGGGCATTACGGTTGTTGCCAGATCGTCCGATTACCGCACACCGCCCTGGGGGCCGGTACCACAGGACGACTATCGGAACATTTGTGCCGTCGTGGATACCACCTTGTCGCCTCAGGATCTGTTGGCGCGGTGTCTTGCCATTGAAACCGAGCTGGGCCGGGTCCGCGATGTTCGCTGGGGACCGCGGATCATTGATATCGATGTCCTGATCTACGGAACACGGACCGTGAACGAGCCCGATCTGGAGTTGCCGCACCCACGCATGGGAGACCGCGCTTTTGTTCTGATCCCGCTCGCCGAAATCTGGCCGGATGCGCCGCTCGCGGACGGGCAGACAGCCGCAGAGGCCCTGACAACCTGCCCCGATCAGGACGGCGTGGTGAAGATATCCGGGTGATGGTCGGCCAGAGCAGTGGTGGATTGCTTTACTGCCCGAGGCTGATCTCAGGCTAACCCTATAAAACTTTTCATGTGAAAGCGGCCATTAGCTTCGTCAGGCGCGTAGTGCTGGCCGACTGGGCAGGCTTTTCGAGCCCGGCATCCGGTCCAGCATCCGGCATCTGGTGTTCTGCCGAGATACTCTAGGCACTTTGGGACTTCATAACCTGTGTCCAATTGAATGGCGCCGACCGGGCAGGCCGTAAGGCAGGGTTTATCTTGGCATGAGATGCAAGGACCAGGAGTGTCTTCGCCAGTAGAGGTGTCCAGCTCATCGGCGGACAGAAAGGCGGCTCGGAGTCCGGCCCAAGGCCCGTATGTTGTGTGCGTGAGAAGTCCAAACGGGCTCTGGGAGAACCCTCCGCACTTCAAAGCCCATTTTTGAAACGGATGATAGGGCGGGCCGTCAAACGGAAAGAGCGGCAGGAATCCAAAGTCGTCCGCAATTTTACTCAAGACCCGCCGTGTGTACCGGTCCATCGGATCCGGTTGGCCGTCTTCCGCTTCCGGTGCCGACTTGAAGGCTGGCCATAGGCCGGGGCCAGTGCTGCCAATGATCAGTAGGGTTTTGGACGTAGAACCGGTGCCGGTCTCCGGCACCAGGTCTGTGTCCTCCGGTTTAAAACCCCCGAATAAAAGAAAACCCGCCGCAACAAGCTTTTCGGAAAAGCGGGTTGCGGCGGGTGTGTTCATGGCTCAGCCGAGCTGGTTGCGCTTGGCAAGCGTGCGCAGGCGCAGAGCGTTCAGCTTGATGAAGCCGGCAGCGTCTTTTTGATCGTAAGCACCGTGGTCATCTTCAAAGGTCACCAGCTCTTCTGCATAGAGCGAATAGGGTGATGCACGGCCGACGACGATGACGTTGCCCTTGTAGAGTTTCAGGCGAACGGTGCCGGTGACATGCTCCTGGCTTTTGTCGATCAGGGCCTGCAGCATTTCGCGCTCCGGAGAGAACCAGAAGCCGTTGTAAATCAATTCGGCGTAGCGCGGCATCAACTCGTCTTTGAGGTGGCCTGCGCCGCGATCGAGCGTAATCGATTCCATGGCCCGGTGCGCCTGCAACAGGATCGTACCGCCCGGGGTCTCATAGATGCCACGGCTCTTCATACCGACAAACCGGTTTTCAACCATGTCCAGGCGGCCAATGCCGTTGTCGCGGCCATAGTCGTTGAGCTTTGCGAACAATGTGGCCGGGGACATTTTTTCGCCGTTCAGAGAAACCGCATCGCCCTTTTCAAAGCCGATCTCGATTTCGGTGACAACGTCCGGGGCTTCAGTCGGGTCAACGGTGCGCTGGAATACATAGTTCGGTGCTTCCTCGTTCGGGTCTTCCAGAACCTTTCCTTCGGAAGACGAGTGCAGCATGTTGGCGTCCACTGAGAACGGGGCTTCGCCGCGCTTGTCTTTCGGCACCGGGATCTGGTTCTTCTCGGCGAAATCGAGAAGATCTGTCCGGGATTTGAAGGTCCAGTCCCGCCACGGTGCGATTACCTTGATGTCCGGGTTGAGCGCATAGGCGGAGAGCTCGAAGCGAACCTGGTCATTGCCCTTGCCGGTCGCGCCATGGGCAACCGCATCGGCGCCGGTTTCTTCGGCGATCTCGATCAAGCGCTTGGAAATCAGCGGACGGGCAATCGAGGTGCCGAGCAGGTAGACGCCTTCATAAACGGCATTGGCCCGGAACATCGGAAAGACGAAGTCACGAATGAATTCTTCGCGCAGGTCATCAACATAGATTTCCTTGATGCCCATCATCTCGGCTTTTTTGCGCGCCGGCTCCAGCTCTTCTCCCTGACCGAGATCTGCCGTGAAGGTTACAACTTCGCAGCCGAGTTCGGTTTGCAGCCATTTCAGAATGATGGACGTGTCGAGGCCGCCGGAGTAGGCCAGCACGACTTTCTTGATGTCACCATACGCCATTGAGGGAGGATCCAGTTCGTGAGTTGTGCGGAAAGGTCCGCTTCGTTGAAATTTTGCGGCAATTTAGCCGGTTCTATTCGCCGCGCAAGCCCCAGAAGTGTGCAAAAGACCGCCGTTTCAATGATCCTTCGCTTGAAACACGCGTGGAGCGGGCCGCAAGAAGGGTTGCAATTGCCAGCCGGGCGTCTGAGGGTGTCGGAAGGGCGAACCTTAACCATGTGGGGGCTGGCGCGGAGGACCCATGAACCTGATTGACTTCAAGCTCGACGGCTATGATTACCTGACCTTCTTGATCGGTGTTCTGGCGGTTGTCGCCTTCTTCTATGTCATGATCACGCTGGGCGGTCTTCCAGGCAAACTCGCGGAAAAGCGCAAGCACCCGCATGCTGAATCCGTGAAACTGGGCGGTTGGATTGGCCTGTTTACGGTCTTTCCCTGGATTCACGCGTTGATGTGGTCCTACCACGATTCCCTGACGATCGACATTCGCAAGCTTCCGAAGGGGAGTGAGATCAAGGCAAACGAAGACGCCGGGGATGGAGGGGCGGATCAGTTGTCAGCGACGCCGGTCCTGTCCAGTGCCACCGGTGAAGCCGAGGTTCAGGTCAGCGCGCAATCGGAAGAGTTGCCCAAGCCCGGAGGCGCGGCATGACGATCGCCCTTCTGATCCTTGGGGCCTATGGCATCTTTGCGTGGCTGGTTTTTTACAAGTTCAAGCTTCTGAAGTTCAATGTTGCATGGGGGGTGGTGACCTTCTGGGTTGGCTTTCACGTCCTGTTCCTGTTGGTTGTTTTACTGCGCTTCTTCGCGCCTTACACAATTGACGGACATGTGATCCGCCAGACAATCCAGATCGCGCCCAGACTGCCGCATCCGACCTTGTTGCAAGACGTTTTCGTCACCCAGAATCAACCGGTGAAGAAGGGCGACAAACTCTATCAGTTTGAATCAACGCTGTATGACGCCCAGCTTGCGGAGGCGCAGGCCAACCTGGTCGAGGCGCAGCAGAATGCGCTGATCCTCCAAGAAGATGTCGTTCTTGCGCAGGATCAGCTGGCCCAGGCTGAAGCAAATGAAACCTTTGCCGCTGAGCAGGTGAAGCGCTACACGGATCTTGTTCCGAAAGGCGGCGCCCGCCAGGAAACGCTAGATCAATGGACGGCGCAATTGGCTGGGGCGAAAGCGCAAGTCGCCGAGGCCGAAGCGAATGTGACGAAAGCGCAGCTCGCGGTCGCGGCGCAAATCGATGGTGTGAATGCCCAGGTGGCCGCAGCTCAAGCCCAGGTGGAACAGGCGCAATATTATGTCGATCAGACGACGATCTTTGCGCCGGAGGACGGCCGGATCATCAGCCAGCAAGCGCGGCCTGGACTTGTTGTTGGCGGCTTCCGGATCGCGTCAATCGCAGCCTTTGTTGCGGATGCAAATCCCTATTTTCTTGCAACCTTCTATCAGGAGCACCTGAAATTTGTAGAGCCCGGCCAGCCGGTTGAAGTTGCGCTGGACATCTATCCCGGTCAGGTGTTTACCGGAAAAGTGAAGGCGATTTGGGAAGGAACCGGCCAAGGTCAGATCAAACCAAGCGGAAATGTGCCCAACTTCCTGTTCATGCATCCGCAGGGGCGGTTTGCAGTTGAGATCGTCATGGATGAAGATCCGGCTCTCAAAAGGTTCCCGGGCGGCGCTCATGGTGCTGCAGCGATCTATACGGGCGGTGGCGGAGAATGGGTGTCCGTGCTGCGCCGGGTCAATATGCGTTTGTACGCCTGGGTGAACTTCATCATCCCGTTTGATGTGTAGGTGATGTTGGTGAGTGTGTTTCGACAATTGGGTTTGGTTGTCAGCGTTGCAGGCGCCGCTCTCCTTTCCGGATGTATGGTCGGTCCGGATTTTGAGCGTCCCGAGGCGCCCGTGCTCGACATTTGGGGCAAGGGCGCAAACCTCACCATTGATCACCGCACCGGCTTTACGACCCGCAGCGCTGCCTCCGTGCCGTGGTGGCATGTTTTCAAGGATGAAGCGCTGAATGGCCTGATCGCTGAGGCCTACCGCCAGAACGTTGAGCTGCAGGCGGCGGGTGTCCGGGTGTACCAGGCGCGTGCTCAGCTCGGCATCGCGCGCGGCGAGCTGTTTCCACAGGTCCAGCAGTTGAAAGGGAACTCGGAGAACATCCGGTTCAGCACGCAGGATCCGATCATCCGTGATCTTGAGCGGGCCGGTCTGGTGGACAGTCACATCTCGCGTGTTTCTGCAGGGTTTGACGCGGCATGGGAAATTGACATCTGGGGCAAGATCCGCCGGGACGTTCAATCTGCCAAAGCGAATTTGAACGCCAACCTGGCGTCCTATGACGACGCATTGGTGACGCTCACCGGGGATATTGCGGCGACATACGTTACCATCCGGGAGCTGCAACAACTTGTTGCCTCGAGCCGGAAAAATGCCGCGCTTCAGAAAAAGTCTCTGAACCTCACTCAGCTCCGGTTGGAGAATGGCGTTGCATCCCAATTGGATGTTCATGAAGCGACCGTCCTATACAACAACACCCTGGCGGCCATTCCGGGCTATGAGGCCGAACTTGCGCAGGCCTACAACGCCATGAGCGTGCTGTTGAGCGAGCCGCCGGGCAAAATGAAAGCCCGTTTTTCCGGCCGTTCAGGCTTCCCTCGGGTGCCGGCGGAAGTCGCGATTGGCGTTCCGGCGGACATGCTGCGCCGCCGGCCCGACATTCGTCAGGCCGAATACATTGCCGCTGCCCAATCTGCACAAATTGGCGTGGCCAAGGCAGATCTCTTCCCGGCATTCACTATTTCCGGGGCGATCGGTGTGCGGGCAGATGATTTTTCAAATCTCTTTACTGGTGGGGCAACAACGGCTCTTTTCAATCCCGGGTTTTCCTGGAATTTCCTGAACTATGGCCGGATCCGGAACAATGTCCGGGTGCAAGACGCCAAGTTTCAGGAAGCCTTGCTGAACTACGAAAACACCGTGCTATCCGCTTATGCGGAAGTGGAAAACGCGCTGACCGGGTTTTTACGATCCAAGCAGCAGGCGCTTTATCTTCGGCGGAGTCTGAGGGCGGCTCGCAGTTCTGTGGGCGAAGTTGAAGCTCAATATGAAGACGGCACGGCGTCCTACAATCGCGTGGTCGATGCGCAAAAGAGCCTGCTTGTGGCTGAAGAACGGCTGATTGCTGCGGAAGCGAATGTGCTGACCAACCTCGTTGCAGTTTACAAGGGGCTCGGCGGTGGCTGGGCGCCAGAGAACGTCCGCGGTCTCATATCAGATGAAACCCGGGCTCAAATGGCGGACCGGACACGCTGGGGACAGCTTCTGGATAACCCTGTGGGACCTTCGGGGAAAAGCTAGGATCAGGACCCGATGGGCTGATCAAGCAGACTTTTTTGCGGCTTCAGTTTCCGGTGCAGCATATTGCGCCAGGAACAGATCGACACTTTCGTTGATGATCTTGTCCATCTCATCCCGTTCGGCGACCCGATTTGCATAGATGTTCGGAAAAAAGCTGCGCGACTTGATGAGGCCGAGGAACTGTTCTGCCGCGACAGCCGGATCTTGAACCGAAAGGCGCCCATCGGATGTTGCCCGCTCCATGAAATCTGCGAAAATGCTGAGCTTTGTCATGCGGGCGTTCATGTCCGCTGCAAGTTCCGGGTCCCGGATCGTTTCACTCATGACCATGCGGGCAAGGTTCATGAAGCACGGCGAAACCATCAGCTCGCCCTCGGCCCAGCCGAGTTCGATCAAGGCATCGCGGATCGGTTTGTCCCGGTCATAAGGAACTTCAAGCGCCGAGTTGACCTGGTCCGCCAGGCACTGGTTGATCGCTTTGAAAAGCGTTTCCTTGCTTTCAAAGTGATTGTAGACGGTCCGTTTGGAAACCTGCGCCCGTTCCGAAATCCGGTCCATGCTTGCACCGGCAAAACCTTTTTCCTGGAACTCGGCGATGGCCGCTTCGACGATTTGTTTCTTTTTCTGGTCGGATACCGACATTGTAAACCCAGCGCTTCTTATCGCTCTTTAATCCCAAAATTTGAGCCCTATGTAAACTAGTGCGTTTACAGATGCAGATCTACTGTTTACACTGCACAGTGTAGTTTACATCCTTCAGCCAGTCTAGGCCAGCCAAGGGAGACGCCTCCTCATGTCTGTAACTTTGAAAATTAACGGGGAAACGCGCACGCTTGATGCGGATCCCGAAAGCCCGTTGCTTTGGGCACTGCGCGACGAGCTCGGAATGACCGGCACCAAATTCGGGTGCGGCATCGCATCTTGCGGAGCATGCACGGTTCACTGGGACGGAATGCCGATTCGCTCTTGCCAAACCATGGTCGGTGACCTTGAGGGCGCCGAAATCACCACAATCGAAGGCGTGAACGGAAAAGCCGCCAAAGCCGTTCAGGAAGCTTGGAACGAGCTGGACGTGCCGCAATGCGGGTACTGCCAGTCTGGTCAGATCATGGCGGCCACGGCGCTTCTGACCGATACTCCAAAACCGACCGACGAAGACATCGACGCCGCCATGGACGGAAACGTCTGCCGCTGTGCGACCTACGCCCGGATCCGCAAGGCGATCCATGCCGCAGCCGACAAGATGGAGGCCTAAGTCATGTTGCATCTCCTTCAAAAACCTCTTGAAGCTCCAAAGCCGAGCCGCCGCACATTCCTGAAAATGTCAGCCGGTGCTGTTGGTGGCCTGATTATCGCAGCCAAGATGCCAAACGCGGCGAAAGCGGCTGCCGATGCGGGTGAATTTGTTCAGCCGTTTGTGCACATCCGGCCGGACAACACGGTCGTCGTATTGTCCAAGCACCTCGATAAGGGTCAGGGCACGGCAAACGGTCTGGCAACATTGGTTGCAGATGAACTCGACGCATCTCACGAGCAAATCGTGCTTGAGTTGGCACCGTCCAATCCGCAGCTTTATGCCAACAGTCTGTTCGGCGTTCAGGGCACGGGCGGGTCTACAGCCATGCCGAATGCTTTCATGCAGTACCGCCAGGCGGGTGCTGCTGCAAAAGCGATGGTTGTCTCCGCGGCTGCCAATGAATGGGACGTCCCGGCAGGTGAAATCACCGTTTCCGGCGGTGTTGTTTCCCACTCTTCCGGTAAATCGGCAACGCTCGGTGAGCTGGCAGGTTTGGCAGCGAACGAAGATGTTCCGGCGGAACCGGCACTGAAAACACCGGACCAGTGGGTCTATATCGGTAAGTCGTTCCCGCGGAAGGACGTCAAGAACAAGACGGTTGGTGCGCCGAACACCTATACCATCGACTTCAATCGCGAAGGTATGCTGACCGCAACGGTTGCGCGTTCACCGCGGTTTGGCGGCACGGTTAAGTCCTTCGATGCGGCTGAAGCCAAGACGGTCGCAGGTGTCGTCGATATTATCCAGATCCCGAATGGTGTTGCCGTGGTCGCTGAAAGCACCTGGCCGGCCATCAAGGCACGCGATCTTCTGGAGATCGAGTGGGACGACAGCGCGGCTGAAACCCGCTCCACTGATGCAATGATGACCGAACTCAAGGACATGACCACCAAGCCGGGCCTCAAGGTGCGCGAAGACGGCGATGTCGATGCAGCTTTGGAAGCATCCGCAAAGGTCATGGAGATCGACTACGATTTCCCGTTCCTTGCCCACGGAGCCATGGAGCCGCTGGATATTGTCGGTGAATTCGACGGTGAAACGGCACAGTTCTGGTTTGGCTCGCAAATCCCGACCATCGACCATAACGTTGCCTCCACCATCCTCGGCATTCCGTTCGAGAAGGTCAGCATCAACACATTGTGGGCCGGTGGATCCTTTGGACGCCGGGCGCAAGGGGATGCGCATCCCGTCTCGGAAATTTCCTTCCTGTTGAAGGCGATGCGGGAAGCCGGCATGGAGCCGCGCCCGGTGAAGATCGTGTGGACCCGCGAAGACGATATGGCCGGTGGGTACTACCGTCCGATGTCTGCGCACAAGATCAAGGTTGGTCTCGACGGCGACGGCAACGTCACGGCGGTGAAATACAACATCGCGGCGAAGTCCATCATCAAGGGCACGGCCTTTGAGCCGATGCTGATGCCCAACGGTGTGGACCACAACATGACCGAGGGGGCGTCCGACACCACCTATTCGTTCCCGATGATGAACATGGACCAGGCTTTCCAGGAAACGCCGGTGCCGGTTCTGTGGTGGCGGTCCGTGGGGCACACCCACACGGCCTATGTCATGGAAACGATGATCGACCGGATCGCCAAGGAAACCGGCAGAGACCCGGTGGCTCTGCGGCTTGAGCTTCTCAAGGACGATCCGCGCAAGACGAACGTGTTGAAGCTGGCCGCCGAGAAGGCGGGTTGGGACACGCCGTTGCCGGAGGGCCGTCATCGCGGCGTTGCCGTGCACAAGTCCTTCGGGTCTTATGTGGCGGAAGTCGTCGAGATCTCCTTCCGCGAGGATGGAACGGTCAAGGTGGAAAAGGTCACAGCAGCTGTCGACTGTGGAGTGCCGGTTAACCCGGACAACATCCGTGCACAGGTTGAAGGCGGCATTGGCTACGGCCTTGGCGCGATCCTGCGCAACCAGGTGACGCTCTCCGACGGATATGTCGAAGAAACAAACTTCGACACCTACGAGTCGCTGCGCATTTCCGACATGCCGGAAATCGAGGTGCATATCGTGGCCTCGACCGAAGCTCCGACCGGGATCGGTGAGCCGGGAACACCACCAATTGGCCCGGCTGTGGCCAATGCAATTGCGGCTGCAAAGGACGAGTGGATCACAAGTCTGCCGTTCACGAAAGCTGGTCTGGTCTAGGACGGATCAGATGAAGAATGCGAAAGGCCGCCCTGGAGGCGGCCTTTTTGCTTTTATGGGCTCAGAGTGTTGTTACGCCCTGCGTAGGGCAACGATCCCGGCGACGGCAAGGCCGTACAGCAAGTGCCCAAAGAACGAGGCAAATGCCAGATCCCCAAAACCCAGAAACGCTGGAAAGCCGGCGACCAGGTGCGCCATCACATACATGGCAAAGATCCAAAGGCCGATGCCAAAGCCTGCGCCTGTCAGTGACCAGGGAAACTCGACCGGCAGAAGCCGGGCGATGGGTTGCGCGACAAAAAGGTATCCGAGTGGATAGATAATGAGACCGGTGGCTATATGGATCGTCTCGGCCAGAAAACTGGAGGATATCCCAAAACTGGATTTGATAAGGCCCGCAGGCTCCAAGGGTCCTCCGATCAAAAGAGGTGTTACACCCCGCGCCCAAACTTCCCAGACACCGGTGGCAACCAATCCGGCGAGAAGCAGGGTGATGGTTGTGGCTGGGGTAAGAGGAGGTAGGAGGTGCGGCGCACTTGGCTCGCGGCGGCGGGAGCCGCTGTAATCAATACTTGTCATGACGATCTCCGGGAGTTTCTGTTCGGCAGAAAAGCCGGGATCACCCCCGGCAACCTGGGAAATGGGGATTGAAAGCGTCACGTTCAATTCACAGGTGAGTTAGGAACTGATCGGTTTTGTGAGCAAATATCCAGAGTTGAACTTTGTCGGGAGCTGCATCCTGAAGTATGTTTTCGTTTTCTTGTGAGTTGTTTGTGTAAATAATAGGTTGTTTTCTGATTTTTGGTGTATTCCAGATTTTATTTTGAAGGTAAAATTACTTATCTTTATCCATTCTGTTTTAGATTAACCACTTCGTAGGCCCGTTTTGCATAGAATTTCATCATTGATGCTGATTGGGATCTGCTGACATGCCTTACACTAATCTGAGTTTTCGCCTTCCTGCAATTATTGCAGGTTGTTCAGTATTGGCAGCTTTGATTGTTGGAGCGCTGGCATATTGGGCAAGTGCAACGAATATCGAAAACATGGCAGAAACACGGCTTTCCGCATTGGCCAAAGCGCGCGCCGGGGACTTGTCGCGCTACCTCGATTCCATTGTTCAGGATCTGGAAGTAACCGCCGACAGCCCGTTTGTGAAATCGGCTGTGGTTGCTTTCGACGAGGCCTGGAATGGGATAGACGGGGATCAACGCGAGGTTCTGCAGGCTGCCTATATCACAGACAATCCCCACCCAATCGGGGAAAAAGATGCACTGATGACCGCCGGTGGTACGGATTACGATCAAGTCCACGCCCAGTATCACCCCTGGTTCCGCAAGATGCTTAAGACGCGCGGTTATTATGACATCTTTCTATTCTCTCAAGATGGATCGTTGATCTACACGGTTTTCAAGGAGCTCGACTATGCCACCAATCTTTTGAACGATGAGTACAAAGACACGGACCTTGGCAACGCGTTCCGGGCAGCCCTGGATGGCAGTCCTCAGGACATACATTTCTTCGATTTCAAACCATATGCTCCCAGTGCGGATGCGCCTGCGAGCTTCATTTCAGCCCCCTTGTATGATGATGGTAGTCTTTTGGGAGTGCTCGTTTTCCAAATGCCTATCGACAACATCAATGCGATCATGGGGGATATTGCTGGCCTTGGGCAGACTGGGGAAGCGGTCCTTGTCGGCGCCGACAAACTATTCCGCAACGATATTGCAAAGACGCCGGATGTAAATGACATCCTGAATGCGAAACTTGAAAGCGCCGTGGTCGATGCCGCTCTCGCAGGGGAAGAAACCTTCGGCCATTTGGGGGATTACCGGGGAGAGGACTATCTAGCTGCGGCAGTCCCGCTCCAGTTCGAAGGAAGCCAGCTGGCCGTGGTAGCCGCGATGGCAAACGATGAAGTGCTGGCCCCGGTTGCAAGTCTGCGCAACAACATAATCATGATCTGTTTGGCAATTTTTGTCGTGATGGTCGGAGCGGGATGGTTGGCGGCCCGGTCTGTTGTGACGCCGATCAAAAGTCTTGTTGCCAGTGCTGTTAAACTCGCAGGCGGTGATGTCAGTGTTGAATTTCCGGAAGCCAAACGAGATGACGAAATCGGAGATATAGCAGCAGCGATCACTGGATTCCGCGATGGTGTGGCCGAGCAGGCAAGACTTGCTGAACTGCAGAAAGACGAGGAACGCACACGTCAGGAACGGCAACAGCGGATTGAAGGCCTCATCACGGATTTTCGGACTCATTCCTCCGAAATGCTTGCCAACGTGAGCGCGGCCATGAATGAGATGAAAGACAATGCCGCGTCCATGATGGCAACGGCTGACAATGCGGCTGGAGAGGTGACCAGCGCAGCAACCGGAACGACACAGGCGTCCGGAAACGTTCAGTTGGTTGCTGCAGCGACAGAGGAACTGTCTTCTTCAATTTCAGAAATCGGTGAAAGGGTCGACGAAACCTCCCGTGTGATCGAAGTGGCGACCCGCCAAACCCAAGAGAGCACGCAAAAAATGGAAAGGCTTTCCACCGGTTCTGCACGTATCGGCGAGGTTATTGTTTTGATCCAGGCGATTGCTGAACAGACCAATTTGCTGGCATTGAACGCGACGATCGAGGCCGCCCGGGCCGGCGAGGCCGGCAAGGGCTTTGCTGTTGTGGCAGCAGAAGTGAAGGAGCTGGCAACCCAAACGTCTAAAGCGACGGAGGAGATCTCAACCCAGATCGCCGATATCCAGGCGGCAACCGATGAGGCGGTTACTGCAATTGAAGAAATCTCCAGCATCATGGAACGGGCAAACGAAAACACCACATCAATTGCAGCCGCCGTTCAGGAACAGGATGCTGCAACAGGGGAAATCAGCCGCAGTGCCGCTGAAGCGTCAACAGGCACACTCGCAGCCAGCAACAACATGGCAAACGTCAATGGGGCGGTCGAAACAACTGCTCAAACGGCCGGTGCGGTTGATCAGGCGGCAATGCACGCAAGCGAGAAACTATCCGATCTGGATGCTTCGGTGAAACAGTTTTTGGATCGTGTTACAGCAGCGTGAACTTAGGAGTTATTCATCGCACGGCGGTGGTGGTTCAGATCGGCGTGGTTCTTCTATGCGCCCTCCGCGATGACACCCGAAGCGCACGGCATTTTGTCATGATCCCAAACCGTACCGCTCCAGTATCTTTTGAAGAGAGCCATCGGACCGCATCACGTCAAACACCTCCCGGATCGGCCGGAGTATTTCTTCAGGCGTTTCGAGAGTTGCAGCTATGGAAACGTCGAACCGGTCCAGAACTTCGCCCGGAACCAATCGCTCCGGATCGAGCCCCTCTCGTTCCATCGACCAGAGCGCCAGCATTCTGAAACTGATCATTGCGTTTGAGTTGCCATACGCCAACATTTTCACCATGGAAAAATTGTCTGGCGCGACGTCCAGATTTTGAAGCCCCAACCGGATCCCGAGCTCTTCCATCGCAGATCCGCCCTGTACAGTTATGCTTGGGAGTTTGCGCGCAGCGTCGAGTGTCAGGATGGGGCCGTTGTCAATGGTGTAAAGGCGGACTTCTTCGGTGAGGATCGGGACGACCCATTTGTATTGCGCTTCGCGGTCCGGCGTGCGGGCCAATGGGGCCATCAAGACGTTTTCGCCTTGTTTCAGGGTCTCCATGGCTCTGCGCCAGGGCAGCGAAACGATTTCCAAAGGAGCGTCCAGACGCGACAAAAGTTCGCGAACCACGTCGATAACAAACCCGGTTCGGCCTTCATCAGATGGCAGGGAGTAGGGCGGCACTTCCGCGGTTACAAATAAATATCGTTGGGCGGCTATGGACGTCGTCAGCGGACTAAAGCCGAAGCTTGAACAAATCCCGAATATTATATGTCTGCGTGTAACTCGCCTTCCGGTCATATTCTGTCACCCAGCAACCCTACATTGATTGTAGTTGGTGCACGGGCGTTGGGTGGCAAGGTGTAAGTTTACAGGGGTCTCATCTCAGCTCGAAGCCTCAGATCTATGTGTCAAACACCGTCTAATTAAATATTGGCGACATCAGTAAGCTAGATACGCGTCAAATCCAAATATCCTGGCCTTGCTGAACAAGCAGTCGAGTTAGAAACGGGTTGGTTTCATGTTGGCCGTACATGACAACAATATGGAGGTTTGGAAAGCAGGGCAGTTACGCCGACAAAACCGTCTGGCCGCCGGTTTGTTTCAACAAGTCGCACGTGCTACTCGTCTTTGGCTTCATGTCCTGTCTGATACAGCTCTTCGTTCCAGATATTCAACCAGCCTCACTCAGGTCTAAAATGAACATTAAAACCAAACAGTTAATCGAGTTGCGGCATTGGCTGCATGCGCACCCGGAAGTCTCCCGGCAGGAGATGGAGACAGCCAAATACATTCGCCAGTTTCTGGCCGATCATGCAACACCTGACGCTTTTGTTCCGCTTGCCGGAGCTGGTTTTGCCGCCGTCTATAACGGCGCAAACTCCGGCAAAACGGTGATGCTCAGGGCCGAGTTGGATGCCTTGCCAATACATGAGGTGAATCAGGATCTGCCCTACAGATCTGTTTACGACGGTGTGGGGCATAAGTGTGGACATGATGGACATATGACGATCATGGCTGGTGTTGCCCAAACGCTGGAGAAGCGGCCGGACAGTGGCCGTGTTGTTCTGCTGTTTCAGCCGGACGAAGAGACTGGAACCGGTGCCCGGACCTGTTGTGTGCATCCGAATTTTGAATTCATCCGGCCAGACTTTGCGTTTGCCTTGCACAATCTTCCAGGGTTCGCGAATGGGGCGGTTGTCTGCAAGACGGGGACGTTTGCCTCCGCAGTCAAGTATGTTGCCATAAAATACGCCGGAAAGGAGGCGCATAGCGCGCAGCCAGAAACAGGAGCAAGTCCGTCGTTTGCAATGGCGGAATTGACCCTCAAGGCCCGCGAGATTGAAGCACGCTACGACAATGCTGATACCTATGCGCTGATTGTGCCGATCTACACTGAAATGGGTGTGCAATCCTCGGGAGTTTGCCCTGGGAACGGCGAGGTGCACTATACTTTGAGGGCCGCGGGGGGCGATGTGGTCGAGCGTATGTGGCAAGAACTGTCAGCGGCTGCGGAGGCACTTGCTGAGACCTATGGTCTCAAAATCGAGTTTGAAACCAGGGAAGAATTTGCGGCCAATTCCAACAGTCAGCTGGCGTTCGATATGATCAAGCGGGCGGCTACGGGCGCGAATGCAGAGTTTGTCTTGATCGACCGTCCCTTCCGTTGGGGAGAGGATTTCGGTGAAATCACTCAGCGGTACGAGGGCGGCATGTTCGGGCTCGGTGCAGGCGAAAACCAGCCGGACCTCCACAACCCGGATTATGACTTCCCGGATGCCTTGATTGAGCCTGGAGTGGCCATGTTCTCAAATCTGATCCGCTTGGCGCTGACCGAAGTTGCTGGGCGTTGAGGTCAACGCTTCAAATCAATAAACCGCCGCCTTTTTTGCCGCCAACGCATCCCGGTCCTTCTTGCGCATGCGTTCAGAGGCTGATTTCAGCTGGCCGCAGGCGGCGAAAATATCGCGGCCGCGCGGGGTGCGGATCGGAGAGGCGTAACCGGCCCGGTTGACGATGTCGGCAAATTCCTCGATCCGTTCCCAGTCCGAACAGGCATATTGAGAGCCCGGCCAGGGGTTGAACGGGATGAGATTGATTTTCGCCGGAATACCCTTGAGCAGCCGGACCAGCTCCAGCGCGTCTTCGTTGCTGTCATTGATGTCTTTCAGCATCACGTATTCAAAGGTGATGCGCTTGGCGTTCGACAGGCCTGGATAGTTGCGGCAAGCGTCGAGCAGTTCCTTGATGTTCCACTTCTTGTTGATTGGCACCAGGATGTCGCGATCCTCGTCCCGAACAGCATGGAGGGAAATTGCCAGCATGCAGCCGATCTCGTCACCTGTGCGGAAGATCTCCGGGACAACGCCGGATGTCGACAGGGTGATGCGGCGTTTGGAGAGCGACAGTCCGTCGCCGTCCGAGGCGATGAGCAGGGCCTTTTTCACGTTCTCGAAATTGTAGAGCGGCTCCCCCATGCCCATCATGACGATGTTGGTGACCAGGCGGCCTTCCGACGGCACGATCGCGCCTTGCGGCGTGTGCGCATCCGGAAAATCGCCAAGCCTGTCGCGGGCAATCAGGATCTGGGACAGAATCTCTTCAGATGTCAGATTGCGGACCAGCTTCTGCGTGCCTGTATGGCAGAAAGTGCAGGTGAGGGTGCAGCCCACCTGTGACGACACGCAAAGTGTGCCACGGCCTTCTTCCGGGATGTAGACGGTTTCGACTTCGACAGGGTTTCCGGCCCCGCGCGGCGGAAACTGGAACAGCCACTTGCGGGTGCCATCGACGGAGATCTGTTCCGACACGATCTTCGGGCGGGCGATCGTGAACGCCTCATCCAGCTTGGCGCGCAGATCCTTGGCGATGTTCGTCATTTCCGCGAAGTCGGAAACGCCGCGCACATAGAGCCAATGCCACAGCTGCGACGACCGCATGCGCCATTGCTTTTGCGGCACGCCGATCGTTCCCAGAGCTTCGCCAAGTTCCTCGCGTGACAGGCCGATCAGCATCGGTTTGTCTTCTTCCGGCCCGGAATTCGGTGCGATGCCTGTAACTGTCTGCGCGTTGGGATTCTCCCGCGCGATGTCGAGCGTAACCGCCATTTTGTGATCCGTTTTTTGTCCGGCCACGAAGTCAGTCCGCTTGCCGAAGCAGCGTCGATGCCGGTTCACCTGTTTTTCTCAGGGAGATATTGACCGTCTCAAAACCACAAAGCGCCCGGAAAATCAAGTTTTCCGAGCGCAACGGAGCTATGCGTGGAGCCGCCTTTGAAGGTGACGGCAGCCGTTAGCGGCAGGCTTGTGCGGCAGTGTCGATCGCAGCCGTTACACCGGACAGCGAAAACTTGTAGGTTGTCCGTGTCCCCCGGCTGGATTCACCATTTACGGACATCTCACGGCCGGCCTTCATCGCTGCAACCAACTGAGCCTCCGTAGCCGCGTTTTCGACCCAAGCTCCGTCGTTGTTCGTGAACAGAGTGAAGCCCTTACCGTCAACATCAACGCTGACTGAGGACTTGTCCTTAAAGGGATAGCCAACCAGCAGGCTTGGCTCAGAACTGACACCTTCGGCGGGACGGGACGTCACAAAGAAGAAGACATCGCCGTGGTTTCTGTCGCCGGGAAGCATCGTGGTTGGTTTTGTCAAAGCGTAACAGACTTTACCGCTGCCACTTGTCAGCGCGTATGCCGCCCAGTCCCTGTGTTGTTTCAAAAGCGTTGGGGTCTGCGCGAACGCTACCGCAGTTGAGGCGGCGAAACCTGCCAGGGCCAGTACCAGCGTTTTTGCTTTCATGATCTCCACACCGTTTGGTTTGGGGTTCCGGTCAAATTTAATTCAATTGCCGACACACATATAAACGTTGCTTTAATGATAACTTAAAGCGGGTTACGAAAGGGTTGAAGCCCCAAAGCCGACAATTCCTTTCTTTAAAATGCAAAGGCGCGCCCTCGCGATTGTTCAGTATTGCCTCTCGCGAGAAAACAGGGCGACAGTGTGGCGATGTTGCTGTTCCCTCTTCCGAATTGCGCCGAACCTGCTAAACAGAGGGGACTGAAGTGGAGTTGATTGGCCTTTGGCACAAACGCAATATTTTTCCGATCTGATTGTTAAGGTCGCGACAAGCCGGGATAAAGCGGCTTTTGTCGAGCTGTTCGATCATTTCGCACCGCGTCTGAAAGGCTACCTGATGAAACAGGGCGCCGATGACGCCGTGGCCGAAGAAGTCGCACAAGACGTCATGGTGACCCTGTGGCGCAAGGCTGACCTGTTTGACCCACGCAAGTCGTCTGCAAGCACCTGGTTGTTTCGTATTGCCCGGAACCGCCGGATTGACCGGTTGCGGCGGCAAAAAACCGCAGAGCTGGATCCGGAAGAGCCCGCGTTGCAGCCAACGCCGCTTCCAGATGTTGCCGACGAGATGGATGCACGGCTCCGCGAAGAGCGCGTCAGAGCCGCCATGGCCTCGCTTCCGGACGAGCAAAAAGAAGTTGTGCGTCTGGCATTTTTTATTGGGCTGTCGCACAGCGAGATTTCTGACCAGACAGGCTTGCCGCTTGGAACCGTCAAATCACGGATTCGTCTTGCCTTTGGCCGGCTCCGTCAGCTGATTGAGGCTGACGAAGCTGTCGACGTGAACTGATCAATTCCCCGGAACAATCCGCCCGGTCCGGCTGATTGGGCCACCGCTGACATGCTTTGGGCGTTCAACGGTCGGTGCACCAGACGACACGGCCCTGTCCGCATAACGTCCCAAGGCACGGTGCCGGTCATACATCACGATAGCGCCAGCCATGGCGACATTGATGCAGAATTTCGTCGGAATTTTTACCACATGATCGCAACGTTCCAGCATTTGCGGCGACAATGACCCGCGTTCCGGGCCGAGCACATAGGCGGCCTGCAGGGGATGACCGAAGCTTGGCAGGTCGATGGATTCGTCCGTCAGTTCGATCCCGACCAGCTGGCAGCCGCGGGGAAGGTCCATGGTGTCCACGCTGTCCCAGTCAAAAGTCGGCAAATGTCCCGGGCTTTTGGAAGTGTCCGATTTAGGGGCCCTGCGGATCTTCTGTTCGGCGTCCACGGTGAAGAAGAAGCTCGCACCAAAGGCATGAGCGGACCGCATCAGCGTTCCAAGGTTCATCCGTTTTGACAGGCCTTCGGCTCCGACCGCGAAATATCCGCGCATTTTTCTTCCGTTCTTCGTTCATTATGATGGATTTCCGGTCTCATACCCGAAAGCCGTCGCAGTTTGAACCTTTGCCGGCAGGATCAATTGCCGACCTTGCCAGCCGTTACGACTTTTGAGCCAGTTCCCCTGTCTTTCATGGCTTGCTAAGCATAGGGAACTTTACAGAATTCCAGATTGAGAGAGTGCCCCGTGAAAGCTTGTATTTGCCCGTCCTACGGCCCGCCATCAAATCTCGTCATCGAGGAACTCGCAGATCCGATCGCCGCAGCTGGCGAAGTCGTTGTCGCCGTAAAGGCCTGTGCGCTCAACTTCTTCGACACCCTGATCATTCAGGGCAAATATCAGTTCAAGGCTGAACCGCCATTTTCTCCGAGCGCGGAATTCGCCGGGATTGTCGAACAGGTCGGCGATGGTGTCACGGAATTTGCCGTCGGTGACCGGGTAATGGGCTACATGGTTTTTGGAGCGGCGCGGGAAAAAGTGGTCATCACGCCGGATTCTCTGGTCAAAATGCCTGACGACATTTCGTTCGAGACCGCTGCCGGTCTCACAGTCACCTATGGCACGACCCTTCACGCATTCCGCGACCGGGCCGACCTCAAGGCAGGGGAAACTGTCGCGGTTCTCGGGGCATCCGGTGGTGTTGGTCAGGCCGCCGTCGAGATCGCATCGATCATGGGCGCCAAGGTGATCGCCTGTGCCTCGTCGGAAGAAAAACTCGCCTTTGCAAAATCGCTCGGCGCTGATGAGCTGGTCGATTACTCGAAGGCGTCGCTCAAGGACACCTTGAAGGAGCTCACTGGCGGCGCCGGTGTCGATGTCGTCTATGATCCGGTTGGCGGAGACCTCGCTGAACAAGCGCTTCGGGCGACCGCTTGGGAAGGGCGCTTCCTGGTGATCGGTTTTGCCTCGGGGGATATTCCGAAAATCCCGCTTAACCTCACCCTTTTAAAAGGCTGCGACATCCGGGGCGTATTCTGGGGCGCGGCGATCAAGAAAGATCCGGACGGCCACAAAGCCAATATGCGCCAGCTGCTGGCCTGGGTGAGTGAGGGCAAGCTCAAGCCGCACATTCACGCCGTTTATCCATTTGAGAAGATTGGAACGGCGCTGGATGAAATCGCGGCACGGAAGGTGTTTGGCAAGGTTATTCTCGTGCCGTAGTCTGGCGGAATTACCGTCCATTACTCCGAAAGCTGCCATCCATGTCCTCCATCGTCGATGTTCGCGTTACCGTCGCAGATCTTTCCAACGGTGCCGCGTGGATGGGTGGCAGGCTCATGCCGATTTCCGAGGCCGCATTGCCGGTCACGGATTGGGGGCTGATCCACTCAGACATCACCTATGATGTCGTCCCGGTACTGGACGGCGCATTTTTTCGTTTGCCCCATTATTTGTCCCGTTTCCGCCGCTCGATGGACGAACTGCGGCTGGACCCGAAGCTGAGCGATGAAGAGATAAAAGAATTTCTTCAATCACTCGTGGCGGCGACGGGATTGCAAAAGGCCTATGTGGCCATGGTCACCTCCCGGGGCGTGAACCAGGTGCCGGGTTCGCGAGACCCGAGGGACTGCAAGAACCACTTCTTTGCCTGGTGTGTGCCCTACATTCACGTCATCCGGCCGGAGATCGCGGAGAGAGGCGCCCATGTTCATGTTGCCAAGACAGTGCACCGGATTTCGCCTGGCAGCGTCAATCCGAAGGTCAAAAACTACCATTGGGGGGATTTCACCAGGGGGCTGTTTGAAGCCAAAGACCACGGCGCGGAGACTGTCATCCTGCTGGATGATAATGGCAACGTGACCGAAGGGCCGGGCTTCAATGTGTTTGCCGTGAAAGGTCGCACGCTGGTGACGGCCGAAAGCGGTGTTTTGGAAGGCATCAGCCGTCAGACGGTGCTGGATATCGCGGCAGAACAGGGTCTTGAGATTGAGATCCGGGCCTTGCCGCTCAGCGAGTTTTTCGAGAGCGACGAAGTTTTCATCACCACGTCCGGTGGCGGCGTCGCACCGGTCACCCGGGTGGATGACCGGATCTTTTCAAATGATGCGCCGGGCCCGATCACGGCAGCGCTGCACAAGGCCTATTTTGAATGGGCCGCCCGTCCGGAAAACCGGACGGAGATTTCTTATCGGGATTAAGCCTCAAACACGGCAACAACAGGCGCGTGGTCGGATGGTTTTTCCCAGCCGCGGGCATCACGCAGCACTTCCGTGCTCTTGATGTGGCTTGATGCCGGTTCGGACACCCAGACATGGTCCAGACGGCGGCCCTTGTCGGCTGCCGACCAGTCTTTTGCCCGGTAGCTCCACCATGTGTAGAGCTTTTCCTCCATCGGTGTGAACTGGCGCATGGCGTCCAGCCAGCCGCCGGTTTCCCGCACGTTTTCGAAAAGCTCGGTCTCGATTGGTGTGTGTGAGACGACCTTTAACAGTTTCTTGTGAGACCAGACATCGTGCTCATAGGGCGCGACGTTCAAGTCACCAACCAGAACAGCTGGTTTGGCGGTTTCTACGCCTTGAAGCCACTTTTGCATCTCGCCAAGAAAATCGAGCTTGTGGCCGAACTTGTCGTTCTTTGTCCGGTCGGGTTCATCACCGCCCGCCGGCACATAGAAGTTGTGAACCCGTAAGGCAGCCCCGTTGAACGGCACATCTGCGGCCACATGCCGGCTGTCGCCGACATTGCAGAAATCCCGCTTCTCGACATTGCTCAATGGCAGTTTGGAAATCGTTGCGACCCCGTGATAGCCCTTCTGGCCATTGATCGCCATGTGCTCGTAGCCGGCCGCCCGGAAGGCTTTTTCCGGAAAATTTGCGTCCGGGCATTTGGTTTCCTGCAGGCAGATAACGTCCGGTGCGACTTCCTCGATCAATTGCTCGACAATCGGCATGCGCAGACGCACGGAATTGATGTTCCAGGTGACGAGTTTGAGCCGGTTTGTCATGAGAGCCTTGTCTGATACGGAGTGGCGGGATCTTCTTCTTAAGTGTTTTTGGAATTGGTGCAATCTGAAAGGAGAGGCGGCCTATGTGGCGATCAGGGCGCGATCTCGTTCGCCTTTCGCAGAGCGTGGGCCGTCAACATTGGACCAATCAGCTCAAATACGATGGTGGAGCCAATCGCAATCGTCAGGATCTCCAAGCGCAGATGGGGCAAGGCTTCCGCGGCGACCAAAGCCATGCCGACCGCAATGCCAGCTTGGGGTAGAAGTGCAAGGCCGAAAAGGTAGCTTTTTGGATAAGCTGGATCCGGATGCAACTTTCCGCCGAGCCATCCGCCTGCCAGGCGTCCCAGTGTTCGCAAAACGATGTATGCGAAACCCAGTCCGCCGAGCTGCCAGAGGTTTGCCGGTTCCAACGCGGCCCCTGCGAGGACGAAAAAGAAAATCATGAACGGCCATTCGATGTGCTCGATCTCATGAAATGGCTTTGAGTGGTGGCGCCCGGAATTGATAACGGTCGTACCGCAAGCAACACCGGCCAACAAGAATGAGACGTCGAGCCAAAGTGCAGACCCTGCCGTCAGAAAAACAATGCCGAGCGCTTCTGAAAGTGTTGGGTCCCCGGACCGCAGCCGCCCTGACAGGAAACCTGCGGGTATTCCAATCAGGATCCCAAGGGCTATGGCGCCGCCTATGTCCCACGCCGCGTGATAAAGTGCGTCGAGGTTACCAGTGCCGACCAATGCCTGTGCTGCCATCAAACAAAGGGCAAAGACAACGACCCCCCATACGTCATCTAGGGCGACGATGCCTGCCAGCGTATCTGAAAATGGGCCTTTCGCATTGTACTGGCGGACGACGTCGTTGGTTGCAGCCGGATCAGTAGCAGTGGCAAGGGCTGCGAAGATCAATGCCAGGGCTGGCGGATAGCCAAACAACACCAGCCCACCTCCGACCAGTACAGCCGTTGCCGCAACAGCCGTGATTGAGACCGTAGCAACGGTGCCGCCGCTGTTCTCAAAGTGAAGTTTTGAAAGTTTACCGCCGAGCAGGAAAGCAACCATGGAAAGGGCAAGAATTGAAAGCGGCTCGTAAAGCTGGGTAAGCATATGCGGCAGAACATCGAGAGCAGCTGGTCCAACGGCAAGACCGCAGAGGATCAACAGCGAAACTCTTGGCAGACGCGTTCGGTGGCCCACCTCATCAGCAAGCATGCCGATAAGAAGGAGCGCGCCGAGCGCAATGAAGGTTATCGCCATTTCCATCCGTTTAGGGTTGCGCGTATTGTCGCCACTCGTCTTTGATCCGCCGCAATACGCCCTCGATCAGCGGAACTGAAAAATTGGCTACGTTATTTTGCTTGGATTTTCGAGTTTCGTCCACGTTCCGTTAGGAACTCCATTGCATTTTAGCGGTCGGAAAAACCTTTTCTTAACCCTGCCGAGGTTGCTGTGCTCGCAATGATCAAAACGTTTTGTTCTTTGGTCGGTTTCGCGTTTTTGAGCGCGTGTTCTGCCTATGATTTTCCGGATCCGACGCCAGAGGACTTCGCGGTTCACGGGATTGATATCTCAAGATGGCAGGGCGATATCGACTGGGATCGAGTCCGGCAGTCCGGCGTCGCCTTTGCCTGGATCAAGGCCACCGAAGGCGGGGATCATGTCGATCCTCGGTTTGTCGACAACTGGATTGGCGCCCGGAAAGCCGGCGTACGGCGCGGAGCTTATCACTTCTACTATTTCTGCCGGCCGGTCGAGGAGCAGATCTCCTGGGTCAAGGAAATTGTTCCGGTCGATCCGCAGGCCTTGCCTCTGGTGCTGGATATGGAGTGGAATGCGCATTCCAAAACATGCACCACGCGTCCGCCAAGGGAGCGGATCCTTCCGGACATGAAGCGCTTTCTGGACGAGATGGAGCGTCACTACGGTAAGCGGCCGGTGATCTATTCGTCCGTGGATTTTCACCGGGATCGCCTTGTGGGGGCTTTCCCGGACGAACACTTCTGGCTGCGCTCAGTGGCGACCTATCCGAACAACATCTACGAACAGCGGGACGACTGGGTCTTCTGGCAATACACTGCAGAAGGCCGGATCCCGGGCATCAAGGGTGATGTCGACCGCAATGCTTTCTTCGGCACGAAGTCGCAATTCCGGGACTGGCTCAACGGTGAACTGAAGCGCTAGCGTCATCCCTGTTGGCTAGATCAGTTCACCTTGATCTGGTGGGTGATATCCTTGCCGTTGCTGATGGTGACTTGCTTGAAGCCGATCAGTTTGCAGAAATCGAGGAAGTTCAATTCCTGCGGCTGGTCGGTGCGGGCGAATAGCTCGGTGCCCCTGGCCATGGAGGTCAGCGACGCCAAAAGGGCGCGCATCCGGTAGAGCGTGTCGTACTGACCGTCGCCTGTGGCGACGATGATCAGTTTTTCCAGCTCCGCACCCTTGGCGAACAGGTGGTAGCCGGGGGTATAAGCTTGCTTCGACTGCTGAGCGGCAAGCCCGATGACAAAGGCTGCTCTTGAACGCTTGTTTGCATCAAGGGCTGTTTCGACGTTTGAAATGTAGGGCTCACTTGTCTGAGGAGCTGGATAATAGTAGCCCGCATGCGAATCGAAGGCACTGGACGGCAGCGTGCCCGCCGCCAAAACCGCCGCTATACATGCGCCCTGAAATGCCCGGCGTGCGCAGGCCTTTAGATTAAAATCGATCACGTTTTGAGCCCCCCTGAAGATAAGGCTCTATGAAGTCTGGTCTTCTGACCGAAATCAAGGGCGAACATGATACCGTCTGAAGGCGGAAACGCTTGAGGGTGCTATACTTTCGCCACGTTATCGGCTCACATGGTTGATGTCTGGGCAGATAAACAGGAGTTCTGAGGATGTTGAACCGCTTTCCGATGGCTTTAGCCGCTGCGGTCCTGACGATAACACCGGCTCTCGCCCAGTCCGGCGGTCCGGCAATCGCCTACACCACGGCCAATTTGAACATGCGCGCTGGGCCCGGAACCAACTATCCGGTGCTGACAACCTTGCCGCAAGGCGCCGGGGTCACCGTGTTCGGCTGTACCGCCGACTTTCAGTGGTGTGATGCGGCCTTCACCACGGTTAAAGGCTGGGTCTCGGGGAAATATCTCAGCTATGGCGTTCAGGGCCGGTATTATGGCCAGCCGCTTCCGCGATCCGGGATCTATGTGGGTGTGCCGCGCTATCAACGGAACTACCCGGTCTACGGACGCGGTCCGGTAAGGGTTCAGCCCCTGCCCCGCTACCGCCGTTACTGACCCGACGATCGATCCGGCAAAGGAAGGAGCGCCCGTATTTTGGCGGGCGCTTTCGTTTGGCAGTGACTGCCATCTTCCCGCACCAAGCCGTTCTTTTGAGTAGTTTTAAACGTATATTGGAAGATATTTTTTAATTAATGTCTGTATTGTATTTAATATTTTCATTAAGTACTTGTGGGTCTTTCAGAAAAATGCGCTGGATTTGCGACATGAACCGTAGATGAATGGTTCTGTTGCAATTGGGCCATCTTGAACCTCCACATCACTGCTGTGTCACGGGCAGTTTTTGGAGAGAATATCATGTTGAAGCAAGCAGCATTGGTGATGATGACCGCAGGGTTTCTTGCGCAGCCTACAACGTCCCAGGCAAATGCATCAGTCGCCTACACAACAAGTGGGCTTAATATGCGGGCTGGGCCGGGAACCAGCTATCCGGTCATTACAACCTTGCCGCAAGGCGCGGCAGTTCAGATTTCGGGATGTACTGCCGGATATGGCTGGTGTGATGCCAGCTACGGGAACGTGTCCGGATGGGTTTCCGGAGGCTATCTGGTTTACGGAACGCGTGGCAGCTACTACCGCCAGCCTATTCCAAGTGCGGGCGTTTATATCGGCGTGCCGATCATAAACCGAAACGTGACCATCTTTAATCGGCCGGTGGGGCCGCGCGTTTATGCCCCGCCGCCCCGCGGTCCACGCGGTCCATATTATCAGCCGAGACCGCCGCGTGCTGTTGCACCCATACTGCCGGATCGCCCGCCGCGGGCCCAGGTCAGATCACCCCGGCCGCACCAGCCGATGCAACCGCCGCGTGGTCCCAGGCGTTCCTGATCGGGTTTATTGAGTTGGCGCCGGTGCTGCCAGGACAAGCGACCAGAAGACCTTGTGCTTGGCATTGGCGGAATAGGCTGTCGCGATGCCAAGGCGGGTGGCGGAGTTTGCGAGAAGCACCTCGTTGTGTTTGGGCGACTCCCGCCATCCGGAAAAGGCTTCTGCAAAGGTGCGATAACCGGCACTGACATTTTCAGAAGCGGCGGTTTTGGGCTCGCCGATTGCTGCCATGCGGGTTTCCAGTTGCAGATTGGACGCAAGTGATGCCTGAACTGTTCCGGCGGATGCCATGGCGTTGGCTTGGGTCTGTGCGATGGAGGTCAATCGCGGGTCGGGTGTGACGGCCGCCAAGCCATTGTTGATCCGGTATTGCGAGATCATTTGCGCCGCTGTCGCCTGATCGACCTGACCGTCCGTTTTTGCCAGATCCTGATAGAAAGGTGGCGTTTGCAGGCGATCGCCCATGCAGGCGGACAGCCCCAAGGCCGCAAGCCCGATGGGGATCAACAAAAGTCTGGAGAGGGATCGCCGGGCTGCCGCACGCATGTTCAATAAGCGCCTGTGTCTGGAGTGCATCGTGATTCGATGCAGGAACTGTGTCGGCGAATAGCAGCAGAATTGGGACTGGTTCCACAAGCCATGTGAGGAATGCTGAGAGGGCTGCCCACAGATGGCGAAAGTCTGACGGTGCCTGCCAACAAAAAAAGCCAGCCCGAATGTCGGGCTGGCAGGCTGCATTAGGCTCTAAGCCTTCGGGGAGTTCTGTCGATCTAGCGTTTTCCCGCTTCAATCACGTCTTCCAAGGTCCGCAGACCCGTCGCCGGCGCACAAACAAGAACAGACATGTTGCCGGGGGCGTGTTCGTTCTTCCACATCTTGGTGTGCGCTTGCGGGATCTGATCCCATGGGAACACTTCGGACATGTACGGGTCGATCCGGCGCTCGATCATGAGCTTGTTGGCGGCCGATGCCTGCTTCAGATGCGCAAAGTGCGAGCCTTGCAGGCGCTTTTGGTGCATCCACATGTAGCGGACGTCAAACGTACAGTTGAAGCCCGACGTGCCAGCACAGATCACGACCATGCCGCCTTTTTTGCAGACGAACGTCGAGACCGGGAAGGTGGCTTCGCCCGGGTGCTCAAAGACGATATCGACGTTGTTGCCCTTGCCGGTGATGTCCCAGATCGCTTTGCCAAACTTGCGCACTTCCTTGAACCAGTCAGCATATTCCGGTGACCCGACCTTCGGCAGCAGGCCCCAGCAATTGAAGTCCTTGCGGTTCAAGACGCCCTTTGCGCCCAGATCCATAACGAAGTCACGCTTGTCTTCATCGGAGATGACACCAATGGCGTTGGCGCCGGCTGCCGTGATCAGCTGGATCGCATAGGATCCAAGACCGCCGGATGCGCCCCAAACCAGAACGTTCTGGCCTGGCTTCAGCTCATGCGGGTGGTGACCGAAAAGCATGCGGTAGGCGGTCGCGAGGGTCAGCGTGTAACAGGCGCTTTCTTCCCAAGTCTGGTGCTTTGGACGCGGCATCAGCTGCTGCGCCTGAACCCGGGTGAACTGGGAGAAGGACCCGTCCGGTGTCTCGTAACCCCAGATGCGCTGGGAATTGGAGTACATCGGGTCGCCGCCGTTGCAATCCTCGTCGTCGCCGTCGTCCTGGTTACAGTGGATGACGACCTCATCGCCGACTTTCCAGCGTTTTACCTTGTCACCGACGGCCCAAACGATCCCGGATGCATCCGAACCTGCAATGTGGAACGGGGCGCCGTGGCCATCGAACGGGCTGATCGGCTCGCCAAGGCCGGCCCAGATGCCGTTGTAGTTGACACCGGCGGCCATCACGAGAACCAGAACCTCATGGCTGTCCAGTTCCCAGGTCGGCACGACCTCAAGCTTCATCGCGTCTTCCGGAGCGCCGTGACGTTCCCGGCGGATCGCCCACGCATACATGTTTTTAGGAACGTGACCGAGCGGCGGGATTTCACCGATTTCGTAGAGATCTTTCAACGGAGCGTCTCCCCGCGTTTGGTTGTCATTGGCTTGCGCTGTTGCTGTCACTCTCCCCTCCCAGGGCTGTCTTTGGCGCGATTTTCTTTCGCATGTGCAAAAGGCTCTATCGGGGCAAAACCCCAATTTGCGCAACTATTGTTCAAAAATAGATACGTATCTATACGACTATTGCTTAACTTGCGTTTTTTGGCCAGTCGTATTTTGCATTGCAAGAGAAGGGTTTCGCGCGCGCGCAAACTCCGGCACACTGTTGGTCTTGGGAGATAGACCGGTAAATCAGGTGCTACAGGGAAAAGAAGACTGGCAAAATAAGGCCTTAGGAGGAGAAGCGGCATGAGCGCAGCAGGCGATGGCAAGGTAGAGCGGGACCGTCCTTGGATCTTCCGCACCTATGCGGGGCATTCCACAGCCGCCGAATCCAACAAGTTGTACAGGGGCAATTTGGCCAAGGGGCAGACAGGCCTGTCCGTGGCTTTCGATTTGCCCACACAAACCGGTTATGATCCGGATGATCTTTTGGCGCGCGGTGAAGTGGGAAAGGTCGGCGTGCCAGTTGCCCATCTCGGCGATATGCGGACACTCTTTCACGAGATCCCGTTGGAGCGCATGAACACGTCCATGACGATCAACGCGACCGCGCCGTGGCTTTTGTCTCTTTATATTGCAGCTGCAGATGAGCAAGGCGCGGACCGCAAACTGCTCTCCGGCACAACACAGAACGACATCATCAAGGAATACCTTTCCCGCGGCACCTATGTGTTCCCGCCGGCACCGTCGCTCAGTCTGACGACGGATGTCATTTCGTGGACCTATTCCAACATGCCGAAGTGGAACCCGATGAACGTCTGCTCCTACCATTTGCAGGAAGCAGGCGCGACGCCGGTCCAGGAATTGTCCTTTGCACTTGCGACCGCGGTGGCCATTCTCGACAGCATGAAGGCAAGCGGAGCAATCCCGGAGGAAGATTTCCCGAAGGCGGTTGGCCGGATCTCCTTCTTCGTGAATGCGGGCATGCGCTTTGTCACTGAGATGTGCAAGATGCGCGCCTTTACAGAGCTTTGGGACGAGATTTGCCGCGAGCGCTACGGCGTTGAAGATGAGCGCTACCGCCGCTTCCGCTATGGCGTTCAGGTGAACTCCCTTGGCCTGACGGAGCCGCAGCCGGAAAACAACGTCTACCGCATTCTTGTTGAGATGCTGGCCGTGGTTCTGTCCAAGAACGCAAGGGCGCGCGCTGTCCAGCTTCCGGCCTGGAACGAGGCGCTGGGCCTGCCACGTCCGTTTGATCAGCAATGGTCGCTCAGAATGCAGCAGATCCTCGCCTATGAGACCGATCTTCTGGAGTATGCAGATATTTTCGACGGGTCTGCGGAAATCACCCGCAAGGTGGAGGAGCTGAAAGCCGAAGCTCGCGAGGAACTTGCGCGCATTGATGCGATGGGTGGGGCGGTTGCGGCCGTTGAATCCAGTTACATGAAGCGCAAGCTGGTGGAAGCCAATTCGGCGCGCCTTGCCGGGATCGAAAACGGTGATCAGGTGGTCGTCGGTGTCAACAAGTGGACCGAGACCGAGCCGTCCCCGCTGGCAGCTGGCGAAGACGGCGGCATTCTGACAGTGCCCGAGCATGTCGAGGGCGAAGCCATTGAGAAGGTCAAATCCTGGCGCGAGGCGCGGGATCAGGCGGCCGTTGATGCTGCCATTTCCGAACTGCGCGCGGCTGCCCAGGAAGGCCGGAACATCATGGAACCGTCCATTGCTGCGGCAAAGGCTGGTGTGACGACCGGTGAATGGGGCCGTACCTTGCGCGAGGTCTTTGGTGAGTACAGAGCTCCAACGGGCGTTGGGCAATCCGTTAGCGACGATGCCGGTGATCTGGCCGCAGTGCGCGCGGATGTGGAAGCTGCGTCAGAAAAACTCGGCCGGCGTCTCAAGTTCCTCGTTGGAAAGCCAGGGCTGGACGGACATTCCAACGGCGCGGAACAGATTGCCGTGCGGGCGCGAGATTGCGGCATGGAGGTCGTTTACGAGGGCATTCGCCTGACCCCGGCCCAGATCGTCAATGCCGCGGTGGAGGAGGACGTTCACGTCATTGGTCTATCCATTCTTTCTGGATCCCATTTGGCGCTGGTGCGTGATGTCATGGATCTCCTGAGAAGCTCGGGCGCGGATGACATTCCTGTGGTCGTCGGCGGCATCATCCCGGATGAAGACGCCGCGCAGCTGAAAGCGATGGGAATTGCTGCGGTCTATACGCCCAAGGACTTCCAGCTGACTGACATTATGGCCGATGTTGTCAAGATCGTCGGCGGTGCTGCGGAAAAGGCTGCTTAACCTCTAAATCCTGCCCCGGCGCAACGCTTGCTGGGGCAGTTGTTTTGGTTTCGGCGTCACAGGTCAATGCGTCCTAATACCGAGTCTGCGGCCTTTCAGTTGTATGTGTTCTGTTTTCTAGTATCTGCTGTAATTTATCTTCCTGTTAACCAGTAATACGTCTCAACTACAGTCTCTTGATCTGCATTTATTTAGTTTTCAATAAGATTTAACTCAATCCGTGAACAATCGTCGCGTCATTATTGTGACGGAAGAGTGCGATGGCGGAAAAGCCCTACAGAACGTGGTTTGGGAAACTGAATTCAGTTCGCGACCGGATGAGATTGCGTCAGCAGATTTCCTTGGCGACAGCCGGTTTATGCTTCCTGTCGATCATGGTGGCCGCGATTGTCGCGTCCACCATCGCGCGCCAGGCAGCGATAGAAGAAACCCGCCAGGATTTGGTTTTGATAGGGCAATCCATGGCCCAGACTCTCGATCAGGACATGTTCAACAGGTTCCGTGAGGTTCGGAATATCGCCGAACTCGAATTGTTGCGGCCTGTTTGGAAACGGGACCCAGCCGCGATTCGAGATGTTTTGGATCAGTTGCAACAAAGTCTGCCTGTATATGCCTGGATCGGGTTTGCTGCTCCGGATGGTACTGTCATTGCCTCAACACAGACCATGCTGGAAGGGCAGTCGGTCGCTGAGCGCCCATGGTTTATCAATGGGCTTACAGGACCAACAGCAGAAGATGTTCATAAGGCCAAGCTGCTCGACAAATTGCTCCGTACGTCGGAGGACGATGCCCCCTTCCGGTTCGTTGATGTCGCTATGCCGGTTCGCGACGAATATGGAAATGCTGCGGGTGTTCTGGGCGCACATATGAGCTGGTCCTGGGCGCAGCAGACTCAGCAAAGGTTTTTGGAGCGCAACTTTGCAAAGAAGCATTTGGAGATCTTTATCCTGTCAGAAGATAATCAGGTGCTCGTGGGTGAACCGCTGTTGGCTATTGAGGAACAGGACATCGGCACCGGTGTGTTTCCATTTGATGTCGACGCCTCGAACATGCTGACCGCGATGGTTCCGACCCAGGGTTTTTCGGCTTACCAGGGGCTTGGCTGGAAGGTCGCGTTACGGCAGCCGATGCAAGTGGTGACCGCCCGGGCAGATCAAATGGTTCTGATGATTGTGGTGATCGGTTCATTGATTGCTTTGTTCGCGGCGCTGATATCGTGGTTCGTCTCACGAAACTTGTCCAACCCGTTGCTGCAACTCGTAAAAGCGATGGACCAGATTGGCCGGTCTGCAGACGAGCGCGCAGTGCCGCGCCAAAGCGGATCGCGTGAAGTGTTGCAGCTCTCTGTTGCGATCCGGTCCTTGTTGCGCCGGTTGGGCGTTGTGGAAGCCAAGGAGAAAACGGCTGTCGGTCAGCTGGAAAAAGTTCACAACAAGTACAGGAAACGCATTCAATCGTCAGAGGAGCGCAATCGCCAACTTGGAGCGGATTTGCGTCACTTGAAATCCCTGGCCGAACAAGATCCGCTAAGCGGTCTTATGAACCGGCGCGCCTTTCAACCTTTTGCCGATGACGCATGGGCGACATTCGTGCGGCACAGGCGTGTCTTTAGCGTGCTGATGTTCGATGCCGATCATTTCAAGTCTGTCAACGATACACATGGGCATCAGACTGGCGATGAAGTAATCCGGGCGATTGGCCGCATCATTGCAGAAGAGATCCGAACGACCGACAAGGCTGCAAGGTTTGGTGGTGAAGAGTTTCTTCTGCTTCTGCGTGAAAACGATGCTAAGGGTGCCTTTGTTCTTGCAGAACGTATCCGGCTCCGGATTGCATCGGAAGCGTTTCAGTCGGACAAGGGGGCTTGTAATGTCACAGTCAGCATCGGTCTTGCCGAGGTAACAGTATCTGACCGCGACATTGAGGATACGATTGCACGGGCCGATCACGCGCTCTATTTGGCCAAGTCTACTGGCCGCAATCGCGTTTCCGTCGACATGCCGGTACATCAGAGTAAGACAGCCTGACCCAACAAGCCTATCCGATACAAGTATTTACCCTTCGTAAACACTTGTTAACCGTTCGCGGTGATACTCTAGGAATTCCGCCAGAAGGCGGTTAATCTGTGAAGGCCAGGAGGCCGAAATGGCGACGACGATTGAAAGGCCCATCGCGGCCCAGGTCGTGGCGCATGCGACAGAGTATCCCGCGGACCGGGACGGTGATGGCACCGGATATGGCCGCGACAAAAAGCGTACCGCAGAGCGCCAGGATCAAGATACCGGTTCCTCGACTGAAGACCCGGCTGTTCTCATTGACGATCATCACACTGTAGATCATACCCTTGACGGGATTGCTGCCTACAAGGCGGCAGCTCTGGAAGTCCTTGAGCCTGGTGTGGATCACGGGCCGGTTCATCCGTTGTCCGGACCGGTCGATAAAGTGCCGCCGCAAGATGTCAGGCATGCCTATGAAGATCACCCGGATGGTGAAGAACCGCCGCACGCAGTAAATGTTGCGACTTGAGCTGCGCAGGGCTTAGTCAATCGGGTGCAATCAGGGCTGTTTTTCCTTGATATCCGCCGGGAAACGTCTCATACCGCGCGGCGTAGGTGATCCTACGTATCTTTGAGCGTGCCCGTTGGCACGCGAAAATCAGATCAAGCAGGGGCGGCCAGAGGTGATCGAAACAATTCTTGGATTGGCGGCGCAGAACCTTTTGTCGCCTATCATCTTGTTTTTCGCGCTTGGTTTGGGAGCGGCTTTTGTCCGCTCCGACCTGACGATCCCGGAAGCGGCCGCCAAATCCCTGTCGATCTATTTGCTCTTTGCCATTGGCTTCAAGGGCGGGGTGAGCGTGAGTGCGCATGGTATTGATGCGACCTTGATCCTGTCTTTGGTCGCCGGTCTGATCCTGTCCTTCGCGCTGCCGTTCCTGGCGTTCGCTCTTCTGCGTGGCATGACACGGTTAAGCACGGTGGATGCAGCCGCCGTCGCCGGCCACTACGGCTCGATTTCTATCGTGACTTTCGTTGCGGCAACGTCGGTTCTGCAAAGCCAGGGAATTGCCAGCGAAGGCTATCTTGTGGCTGTCGCTGCGGTGATGGAAGCGCCGGCGATCCTTTCAGCGCTTTGGATCGTTGCACGGTTCTCCTCCAGCGCGGAAGCCAAGGAGCGTGAACAGGATACGCAAGGCCTATGGCGTGAGATCTTGCTCAATGGTTCGATTGTGCTGTTGGTCGGGTCGTTCCTGATTGGGTTCCTGACCGGCGAAGACGGTCTCAAGGAAATCGAGAGTTTCATTGTCTCGCCGTTCAAAGGTGTGCTCTGCCTGTTCCTTCTCGACATGGGGCTTGTTGCGGGCCGTGGTTTGCGGGCCAGCGCCCACCAGCTGCGTCCGGGCCTGATCAGCTTCGGTATCCTGATGCCGGTGCTGGGATCGGCGGCCGGATTGATCGCCGCCAGCCTGATCGGTCTGTCGACCGGCGGGGCAGTCCTCTTGATGACCTTGAGCGCGTCAGCTTCCTATATCGCGGTGCCTGCAGCCATGCGTGTGGCCTTGCCCGAGGCCAATCCATCTATTTATCTCACCATGTCGCTTGGAATAACCTTTCCATTCAACCTGACACTTGGCATACCGCTGTACTTAAGTGTCGCGCAGGCAGTGGGGGGATAAGCCATGGAAATGAAACAGGCCAAGCGGGTCGAGATCACGATCGAAGCGCCGATGGAAACGCGTTTGACCAACGCGCTCGACCGGGCCGGGGTCACCGGCTACACGATTTTGCCAGTACTTGGGGGCAGTGGCCGGTCTGGCCGGTGGAGCCGCGAGGGACAGGTGTCCCGCGCCGGCGGCATGGTCTCGATCATTTGCATTATCCGTCCGGAACGCCTGGATGAGCTCCTGGAGGCGGCATTTGGCGTGGTTGAACGCCACATCGGCGTCGTCTGCGTGTCCGATTGTCAGGTCCTGCGCGCCGAGCGCTTCTAAGACCCCAGTACTCCAGGCATTTAGCCACTTTTGCTGAGGGCGTGTACGTACTTCCCCTGATTGGGCGCGCTTAAGTGATCCCGTAAAACTGTTGGACTGCACTGCGTGCGCCAATGCTCAGGAGATCACGGCGATGGCATTCCCATCCGAATTGCTCAACGGATACAGCCGTTATCTGCATAAGGGCTTTGTGCGCCATAAGGAAATCCAGGAACATCTTGCGATCTACGGGCAAACGCCGGAAGTTATGGTGGTGTCCTGCTGCGACAGCCGTGTGACCCCGGAAGGCATCTTCGGGGCGGGCCCGGGTGAGTTGTTTGTTGTCCGCAATGTTGCCAATCTCGTGCCGCCGTTCGAAGCAACCGAAGGCCAGCACGGCACAAGTGCGGCCATTGAATATGGCGTGACCGGTCTTCACGTGAAGCACATCGTGGTCATGGGCCACTGCAAGTGCGGAGGCATCCAGGCCTTCCGCGAAAGCGCCAATCAGGACCACGCGCAGAAGGGCTTCATTGGGCGCTGGATCAAGCTTCTGGAACCTGCAGCGATCTCAATGGCATGTATGCCGGTCGACAAGATCGAAGATCCGCAGTTGGCCATGGAATATGCGGGCGTTCGGCAATCGCTGAAGAACCTGATGACCTTTCCATTTGTGAAAGAGGCGGTTGATCGGAGCGAGCTGCAACTGCACGGTGCCTGGTTCGATATCGGGTCTGCGGAACTGCGGGTGATGGATCCTGCCACAGAGCGTTTTGAAACGGCCGATGGCCCGGAAGCCTTGCCGATCCCGACAGTCGCCGCTGAATAGTGGGCTTTGCTTGAATGGGCCTAGCCGGGTGAGCTGATTTTTGGCATCAAGCAGTTCCAATTCCGATACCTGTTCCAAGGCCTTCCCATGACAACTGAAATTGCGATTTACCAGCGTCTTGCCAAGTACAACACCTGGATGACGGAAAAAGCCTATGTGGCTGCGGACAAGATGAGCGATGCGGATCGCAGAGAGGACCGCGGGGCTTTCTTCAAGTCCGTTCATTCCACGCTCAATCATCTGCTTTTCGGCGATCGCGCTTGGATGCGCCACTTCACGGGCCGGGATTACAAGGTCGCTGGGATGGGCGTCGATATCTTTGAGGATTACGAAGCCCTCAAGGCCGCGCATTTCGAGATCTGCGCTGACATTGAAGAGTTTGCTGGTGGACTGACTTCAGAGTGGCTGGCCGGGACCTTGGAATGGACCAGCCGCAGCGACGGTCAGACCCGGATGCGGCCGCGCTGGCTGTGCCTGACGCACATGTTCAACCACCAGACCCATCACCGGGGCCAGCTGTCGACGCTCTATATGCAGGCCGGGATCGACATCGGCAAAACAGATCTGCCGTTCATGCCGGATCTGATGTAACTGACGGGGGCTCCGTCAGCCCCGGGTTTTCTCGGTGCTGCCGGAACCGGTCAAGGTCTTTGAACAAGAGATCGAGGAACTTTCGGACACGTGGTTCAAGGTGTTTCCTTTGCGGATAAAGCGCGAGGATAGGAATGGAACCGCAGGACACATTCGGTAGCACAGGTTCCAATTGACCATTCGCCAGTTCGTCTTCGACAAGCAGTCTTGGCAGGAGAACGATTCCCAAACCGGCCAAACCCGCATCTCGCAACGCGCTGGCATTATCGACTCGAAGTCGGGAACGGCCGGATACGCGGGTCCAAACGCCCTCTTCTTCACTCAGATGCCAGCCCTGCCTTTCCGGATGTGTTCCAAAATGAATGAGATCCAGCGGTCCGAGTTGTTCGATGGATTGGGGTCGAGTGCGATCAGCAAAGTAACTTGGTGCGGCGCAGAGCACTGCTCGATCAATCAACAGTGTCCGCATTATCAGTCCCTGGTCCGGTTCGGTGACGCCAATCCGAAGGGCCAAGTCATAATTGTCAGCGACGACGTTTTCGACGCGATCTGAGAAGCTGATTTCGATCTGGATGTCAGGCCAATCCCTAAGGTAACGCTGAACGGTCGATAACAGGAGTTTTCGCCCCATCGCTCCAGGGGCAGCAATGCGCAATGTGCCTCGCGGTGCGCCGGCCAAGTTTTGCAATGTGGTTTCTGTTTCTTCGATTGCAGCGCGTATTTGCATTCCGTGCCGATAAAGGTCCTCTCCTTCCGGTGTTAGCGATATCGCCCGGGTTGTTCGGTTGAGCAGGCGGGTTCCATAGTGATCTTCAAGTCGCGCAACTGCCTTGCCTGCCGTTGACCGGGTAAGGCCAAACGCTTTTCCTCCAGCGACAAAACTGTTCTTATCGATTACCGACATGAAAATCAGAATGTCATTGACCCGCGATCCAATCATATCTGCCTGCTAACTAGCGAAAAAATATCGTTACTATTGCGAAAATAGATCGCTAATGAAATCGCGTAAAGAGAAGCCCAATCGTAAAAGCAAAGGGTTTCCAAATGTCAGACACACTTCAGCGCCTAAATCCAATTGAACTACCAGATGCCGGCAAAATCGGATATTCGCAGATTTCAATTGTCGAACCGAAACGACTTGCTTTTGTGTCTGGCCAAGTTGCCTGGAGCGCCGATGGAACACCAACCCCTACGACGTTTTCCGAACAAACAGCCCTTGTAGTTAGAAACTTGGAACGGGCCTTGGAGGCGATTGGCTCAATGCCCTATGACATTGTTCAGATGCGGATTTATGTTACCGATCTGACAGACGAAACGCTGTCCGAGGCCATGAAGCAGCTCACGGTATTTTTGAATGGAGCGCGTCCGAGCCTCACGGGAGTTGGCGTTGCCAAACTCGCCAGTCCAGACTTACAAATCGAAATTGAGATGGTGGTGCAGGCAGCGTAGGCGCCTTCGCCACGTTAACTCGCAAACAGCAAAGCGCTTCCCACAACAACCAGGCTTGCACCGGCCCAGGCGCCAAGTGCCGGGATCTCCTTGGTGCGCCACCAGAGCATCGGCAGCATGAGGGCCGGGGTGGTGGCGGAAAGGGTCGCGATGATGCCGACTTCACCGCCAGACAGCGCGAACAGGATCAGCGTCATGCCGACGCCCATGCCCAGGACACCGGAGAGCGCGATCAGGCCAACGAGGGACGGGGTAAATCGGCCTGCCGGTTTCACCCAGGATACTGGAAGGCGGGTTAATGCCAGGAGGCAGAGCGAAGCCATTCCGACCCGAAGGCTGGAGGCGGCGACCGGATCGGCGCCGGTTTCCATCACCGGTCGGGCGATCAACGAGCCGATGGACTGCGACAGGGCCGCGGCCAGTCCCAGCAAGATGCCGGCCCACAGCGGCCCGCGAATGCTCTCCCATTGGTGCAGCTGGGATTTGCGTTTGCCGAAGCGGATTGCCAGCAGCACGCCGCTGAAGGTGATGAGAATGCCGAGGATCTGTGTGACCGTCAGATCTTCGTTCAAGAGCAGCCAGCCAAGGATCGCCGACATCGGCGCATTCAGCGAAAACAGCATCGCGGTTCGGCGCGGGCCCATTCGGTTCAGCGTCAGGAAAAGCGCCGTGTCGCCCATGAAGATCCCGATCACGCCGGAGAGCATCAGAGGCACAATATGGTCGGCGCTGATTGATCCCCAACCGGTGGTGAACGCCACCCAGGCAATCAACATCAGCGCGACGAGCACCATGCGGGTGCAATTGAAGGCAATCGCACCTAAGTGCTGCGCCGGCCCCGCCGATATCAAGCCGGTCAGAGCCCAAAGGGCGGCGGCACCAAGAGCGGCAGCTTCATAGACAAACATTGTTCTTAAGACCGCGCGGCAAGATCAGCCGGGAGAGTTGCTTCGCCCGTCCAGGCCGCGTCGAAAAACGCCGTTTCGAGCCTGCTCATGCGGGTAAAGATCTCCGCCAGACGCTCCTGTTCCCCTGCACCAAGCGAGCTACCAAGGGCATCCATCTCTTCGCGGATCCAGTTGACGAACCCTTCAAAACCCTCCACGGCGTGCAGATCAATCCACTCAGCGAGATAGAACTGCTCCGGGCGTGGCTTTTGCGCTTCGCGCAGGCCCCAGATGAGATAGCACCACTCCGCGCACAGGAGGCAAGCAAGGCCCTCGGCATAGGTGCCTTTGCCGGATGAGGTGAGAAGCAGATCCGCGAACGCACGGGTTACAGGACCCTGTGCAGCTGTTTCATAGACGGAAGGAGAGACGCCAAGCGCTTCAAACGAGCGCAGGAAATAGTCGTTTTCTTCAGACGTCAGCAAAGCCAGGAACCTCGAGAGCCGAGCCTTTGAGTGCATGGAGGGCGCTTTGGCGACGAGATAGCCCAGAGTGGAAGCCAGATCTGTGATGAAGGTATAGTCTTCAATCAGATACCGGGCATAGGCGTCATCCGGCATGGTGCCGTCGCCGATGGCCCTGGTGAAGGCATGACCTGTGGCTGCGCTCCAGTGCGGTTCGGCGCGGGCGGCAAGCCAGTCGGTAAACCGGGCATCAGTTTTGGTTGTCAGGAAATCCTGAAAGGATCCGGAAAAAGCCTCGGGCATTGAGCCGGGCTCCTTGTTTTGAAAATTGCTGGCGAGATAAGAAAAAACGGGCGCCGGAGGGCGCCCGCTTAAAAAGGATCAGGCTGCTGCCTTTTTCGGAGTGATCAGGCCTCGGTTCACCAGAACCTCGGCGATCTGAACCGTGTTGAGCGCTGCGCCCTTGCGCAGGTTGTCGGAGACAACCCACATGTTGAGACCGTTCTCGATGGTTGCGTCTTCGCGGATGCGGGAGATGTAGGTCGCATCTTCGCCAGCAGATTCATACGGCGTGATGTAGCCACCGTCTTCGTGCTTGTCGATGACCAGGCAACCCGGGGCCTCGCGCAGGATGTTGCGGGCTTCTTCCGCCGTGATCTCGTTTTCGAACTCGATGTTCACGCTTTCGGAGTGGCCGATGAAGACCGGGACGCGTACCGCGGTGCAGGTCACTTTGATGGCAGGATCAAGCATCTTCTTGGTTTCGGCCAGCACCTTCCATTCTTCCTTGGTGTAGCCGTCTTCCATGAAGACATCGATGTGCGGAATGACGTTGAACGCGATCCGCTTGGTGAATTTTTCCGGCTCGATCGGGTCGTTCACAAACACGGCGCGGGTCTGGTTGAACAGCTCTTCCATGGCGTCCTTGCCGCCACCGGAGACCGACTGGTAGGTGGAGACAACAACGCGCTTGATCTTGGCATGATCGTGCAGCGGCTTCAGCGCAACAACGAGCTGCGCAGTGGAGCAGTTCGGGTTGGCGATGATGTTCTTCTTGGTGAAACCGGTGATGGCATCGGCGTTCACTTCCGGAACGATCAATGGCACGTCCGCGTCATAGCGCCAGGCGGACGAATTGTCGATCACAACGCAGCCCTTTGCACCAATCCTCGGAGACCATTCCTTGGAGATGGTGCCGCCAGCGGACATTAGGCAGATGTCGGTGTCGGAGAAATCATAGTTCTCCATCGCCTGGACCTTCAGCGTTTTGTCGCCGAAAGAAATATCAGTGCCTTGGGAGCGGCGGGACGCCAGCGCGACGACTTCGTCTGCCGGAAAGCCGCGCTCAGCGAGAATGTCCAGCATCTCCCGGCCAACGTTTCCGGTTGCCCCGGCAATTGCGATCTTGAAACCCATGTGACTGTCCTTGTCCGTCTCCCCGCTTCACCGGCTGCCGAGGATATCAGGCATGCCAGCTTCCTGGCGCCTCCCATCCCCGGGGAGGCGGGATGAGCGGCACCTTAAGCGGTGGTCTTGGTAGTTTTTGTCGTGTGCTTGAATGTGGTTTTGGCAGGCGTCATCGTCCCGCCGCGCATGAATGTCACGCTGGCAAGGGCTTCAGACATCATATCCAGAATGTCGGCTTTCAGCCGGGTCATCGGAAACTCACATTCGACAAAATTCGAGACGGCGCTCTTTTTGCCCGGAAAACCTTGAGAGTCAATACGCAAAGCGGCCAGATCCGGCCTTTGGGTTTTCGTTTGTTGCTGAAAGGAGACGGTTTCTTCGATCAGTCGAACAGCCGGCCCGGTCCACGCCCTTTGGTTTCAATCCCGGCAAGCTGCATCATGTGCCAGGCGAGTGTGGAGTTGGAACTGATGACCGGTTTGCCCAGTTTTGCTTCGCAGGCCTCGATCACTGGAAAGGTCCGCAGATTGGTGCAGGAGGCGAATAGGGCATCCACGTCCTGGTCCTTTCCGACCATACAAATGGCATCCGTCGTCGAGGCTGGTGAAATCCGGGCCACCACGGCTTCTTCGGATTGGCCAAACGAGCCCAGCTTCACAACGGTAAGACCATTGTCTTTAAGCAGAGAAACAACCGCTTCGGAAACTTCGGCGATATAGGGCGTGACCACCCCGATCTTTTTTGCGTTCAAGTGCTCAAGCGCGGCCAGCACAGCTGCAGCCGGGTTGGTTACTTTCGCGGTTGGATGAGCTTTTTGAACGGCTTTGGCAACTTCCTCAGAGCCAATAACGGTCGACGCCGATGTGCAGGCATAGCCAATGACATCCAATTCGCGGGCGCCTGGCAGAAGCGCAGCAGTTCCTGTCAGTTGCGCTTTCATGCGCATCAGAGTTTCGGCTGTGACTTCCGGGGCGCTTTCGATGCGGGTGTGATTTAAGGTCACGCCGTCGATGTCGAACAAAGGCCGGAATTCGTTTTCGATCGTCTCGTCCGCCTGCAGAACGATCAGTCCAAGGGCGGCTTTGTGAGCAAGGCCGTTGTCTGTTTGGAAATTGAGTTCCATGGTATCGCTCTTGTTATTGAATGACCGGAATTTCCGGATCCGCAGGCGTCGATATGAATTCCGGTGCGCCGTCGCGGATGACGATGTTTTCCTCATGCACCATCATCTTGCTGTCTCCAAGATCAATGCCCGGTTCCAGGGTCAAGATCATGTTTTCCTGCAAAACCGTCTGATCGAAACTGGTGAGCGACGGGGTTTCGGTCAGCTGGATGCCCAGCCCATGGCCCAAGCGGCCGACGTCGCCATCGGCTTGGCCGAGAACATCAGTCATGGCCTTGAAGAGATCCGCGCAGGTTTTTCCGGGGCGGGCAATGCGCGCTGCGGCCTGAACGGCGCCAACCAGTTTCCGATGGGCGTTCTTGACATCTTCGCTGGCATGGCCGATCGCAAAATTCCTGTCAAAGTCGCAAAAATAGCCGTTTTTAACCGCGCCCGTGTCGAGCATGAGCACATCGCCTGCTTGAAGTGGTGCATCGGTGGGCGGCGAAATCACATCGCCATACCCGCCCGGGCCGGCGCCGCCGACGAGATAGGGCACATCGTCCGCGCCCCGCTCCAGAAGATCGATCTTGAACCTTCGAAAGGCGCTCGCCAGGCTTTGGCCTTCGTGGAATAGGTTGGAGGCATTTTCAAAGCTGCGCGAGGCGATCTGGCAGATTTCCCGGTGGATCGCAATTTCTGCTTCAGACTTGATATGGCGCACCGACTGGACAAGCGCGCTGGCGTTCCAGAATTCGCTACCGGGAAGGTTTGCCTTGATCCGTTCGAAATCCATGAGCGGCATGCGCAGGGAACTCTCGCGGCCCATCGGCATCCCGACCACCGCGTAGGGTTTGAGCGCATCGCTTAAGTGACTGACCCCTTCGTCCGTTGGGTGGGGCGCTGCAAATGTCCGGATATCATCAACCCAGGTGCTGGCCATCAAATGCGCGCCGATTTGCGGGATGACGGCGATGGGTTTGCCGGTTCGGGGAAGTATGCAGAACCAGGGCCGCGCCGGGCTTTGCCAGAAGAGCGTGCGAAACCCTGTAAAATACCGGACCTCGGCCTCGGTCGTGAACAAAAGCGCGTCGAGACCCTGTTCATGCATCAAGCGCTGAGCCCGATCTGCACGATCCTCAAATTCTGTCACGGCAAAATCTGCTTCTGACATTCGCGCTTCTTTCGACTGTTTGTTTCGCTGTCGAAGCAATGCGTTTGGTATCAACGCTTTGACTGTTCGATGGAATTGATCTCGATGCGGAGAGAGGATCAGTTCTTTTCAATCTACTCAAGCGATTTTTCCGACATCGGGTTGCCGGAACAGGTGCGAACAAGCCTGCAAAACGCCTTGTCAGTCGCCGATGAATCAATATATCATGATTTATGGATATGAATTTCGCATTGGGGGCCTTTGGTGCTCTAAGCCAAAAAACACGATTGGACGTCTTCCGTCTTTTGATCAAGGCCGGGCCGGACGGGATGAGCTCGGGAGAAATTGGAGAGGTTTTGGGTGTCCGGCAAAACACCATGTCCGCAAATCTCAGCGTTCTGCTTCAGGCAGGGCTCGTGAAGAACGAACGGGAAGGCCGCAGCATCCGGTATTTCGCGAATATGGACCGGACGCGCGATCTTCTGACGTTTCTGCTGGCTGATTGTTGTGGTGGCCACCCGGATTTATGTGCGCAGGTCATGGACATCGTGACCTGCCAAACCGAGACAACGTCAATTGAAGACCATCGGGAAGGTTTGTAATGACTGATAAAGCCTACAATGTCCTCTTTCTTTGTACGGGCAATTCCGCTCGCTCGATTATGGCCGAGGCGATCCTGAACCGCGATGGCCGAGGCCGTTTCAAGGCCTTTTCTGCAGGCTCCACGCCTTCCGGATCTGTACGGCCGGAAGCTTTGGCGCTCCTTGGAAAGATGAATTACAAAACTGAAGAAGTCCGCTCAAAGAGCTGGGACGAATTCGCGGCCCCGGACGCCCCGGAAATGGATTTTGTCTTTACGGTCTGTGACAATGCGGCCAAGGAAAGTTGCCCGGTTTGGCCTGGGCAACCGATGAGTGCGCATTGGGGGGTGCCCGATCCTGTGGCGGTGGAAGGCAACGAGACCGAGCAGCAATTGGCTTTTGCCGAGGCTTTCCGGATGTTGAGCAACCGGATTTCGATATTTACAAGCTTGCCATTGACGTCGCTCGATAAATTGTCCCTGCAGAAAAAGCTGGACGAGATCGGCAGCGCCAGCTGAACCAAATCATTCGGCCGGGGCGTCTCCGCGGCGCGCCGGCCGGAATGTCACAAGCGCAAGCGCCAGAGTGATGATGGCGCAAGCTGCGATCGCCCCCGTCAGCGGCAAGGCGGTTCGATCAAAGAACGGTGTGCAGAGGCCGATCATCACACCGCCCGCCACCATTTGCAGCGTGCCGCCGAGCGAGGACGCCATCCCTGCATGTTCGCCGTGGTCTTCGAGAGCCATGACCATCGCAGGAGCGATGACCTGCCCCAGAAACGAGTTGGCGACGAAAAGCAGTGCCATCAAAATCGGAAGGCCATCTAACCCAGACCAGACCAGCAGAAACAGCGTTGTTGTTGCAGCGGTAAAACCGCCGACGCCGACGAAGGCAACACGGGCCATGCCGAAACGCTCGCCCAAGGGGGCGGCGAACTGAGACGAAGCAAAGAAACCGACCGCATTGATCGCAAAGACGATGCTGAAACCGGTCGGTGTGAGCTCGTACTGGGTCATGTAAACCAGCGGCGCAGCGGCGATGAACACAAAGAAGCTCGCCAATGCAAATCCGCCAATCAAAGTCAGTCCCAAAAAGCGGGCGTCACCGAAGAGATAAATCGTGCTGCGAACCAGGGCAGTTGCATCAATTTTGCTGCGCCGCTCGGGCGGCAGCGTTTCCGGCAGCTGGAAAAAGATCATCACCATCGATGCGAAAGCCAGAACGCCAAGGGTCAGAAATATCAGCCGCCAGCTGCCAAACGTGATGAGTAAACTGCCAGCCAGTGGTGCCAGCATCGGCGAGACGCTGAAGACCAGCATGACCAGCGCCATAAGTCGGGTTGCTTCGGTCCCGGTATGCAGATCGCGCACAACGGCACGGACAATCACCATGGGCGCGCCTGCTCCAATCGCCTGAACCAGCCGGCCGAGCGTCAAGGCGTCAACGTCTGCAGCCCAGGCGCACATCAAAGATCCGACAATGTAGACCACGAGGCCGAGAAACACGGGCAGGCGCCGGCCATATCGATCGGCAAGGGGGCCATAGATCAGCTGCGCCAAACCGAACGCGATGAAATATACGGTGAACGTGAACTGGACGGCCGCATCGTCTGTTTTCAAATCAGCCACGATCTGCGGCATGGCCGGCAGATAGAGGTCAATGGCGAAGGGACCAACAACGGCCAAAAGGCCCAGCACAACGGCCGAGCGCACAAATCCAATAGACATGAAAATCCAATCTCAAAGCGCCCGGCAGAAAGATGATGGCCGGGAGCGCAAAGAAACACCCATACAATCCGCTTGTCGAGCAGTTTTCAGAAACGATGGTTTTGCGACCGGGAGTTCTGGACTTCGGCCGGGCTTCCGTCGATGCAATCGTGATTGGAATGAAACGTCTGTTTTTGCTGTAGCAGTGTACCGCTGGGCACTCCGGCGGCATTGAGTTTGTGAGGGTGTGGCACTAGGTTCACCCTCACTCTGTCTAATGGGAAACCGTCAATGCTTTATGCCCTGATCTGCACCGACAAACCTGGTGCCCTGCAAACACGTCTCGATAACCGCGAAGCACACCTCGCTTTCTTGAAAGGCATGGGAAATGGCCTGAAGGCAGCTGGACCGTTTCTGGATGACGATGGCAACATGACCGGGTCCCTTGTGGTGATTGAAGCAGCCAACCGGGATGAAGCGCTTGCGATCTCCGAGGAAGACCCGTACGCAAAAGCCGGTTTGTTTGAGAGCGTTGAAATCCGGCCCTGGAATTGGGTCGTGAAAAACCCGGAGAATGCATAAGTGCAGTACTGGTTGATCAAATCCGAACCGGACAAGTGGTCTTGGGAGCAGCAAAAAGCCAAGGGCGATGCCGGTGAACAATGGGACGGCATTCGCAATTATCAGGCGCGCAACAACATGCGGGCCATGGAGATTGGCGATAAAGCCTTTTTCTATCACTCCAATATCGGCAAGGAAGTCGTCGGTGTTGTTGAGGTCTGCAGCGAGATCCATCCAGACACAACAACGGATGATCCACGTTGGGAATGCGTGGACTTCAAGGCCGTGTGCGACATGCCGAACCCGGTGACACTGGCACAGGTAAAGGCGGAGCCGCGTTTGGAAAAAATGTCCCTGGTGACCTCCATGCGTCTGTCGGTTCAGCCCGTCACGGAAGAGGAATGGAAGATCGTCTGCGAAATGGGCGGAATGTCCAAGCCAGCCTGATCCGACACCCGGTTTTTGGAAACGCTTTTGGCTAGAATTACCGATCCTGAAAAATTTATCCGGGAAGAAACCCGGATACGGCCCGTGCCGCATGCGGAAGAGATCTCTCTTCATGTTGCAGATGAGGCGATGGATCTTTGGCAAAAAACTGAAGAGGAGCTCGGCGAGCTTGGTCTTGCTCCTCCTTTCTGGGCGTTTGCCTGGGCCGGAGGTCAAGGTCTTGCCCGCTATGTGCTCGATCACCCTGAAGTGGTTTATCAGAAGCGCGTGTTGGATTTTGCGTGCGGGTCCGGCCTGGTTGCCATTGCGGCAAAAATGGCCGGTGCGGGCTCTTGTCACGGGGTCGACATTGACCCATTTGCCATCGCGGCGTCCCGGCTTAATGCGGACTTGAATGGCGTGGTCGCAACGTTCGCCGAGGGAGATATCACCCGGTCCTCCGTTCCGGATGTTGAGGTCGTGTTTTGCGGGGACGTGTTTTACGACCGGCACATGGCCGATCAGGTTATGACATTCTTGGACGCGCTGATTGAGGCCGGAATCGAGGTTTATGTCGGTGATCCGGGCCGGTCTTATCTGCCGAAGGAACGGCTCAAGGAACTGGCCGAATACCAAGTGCCTGTTGTTGGTCAGTTGGAGGATAACGAAATAAAGAATACGCGCGTCTACAAGGTGGCGGAAAAACAATCCTGACGTCCGGTTCGGGCACGGACATCCTTGCCAAACCGTTCGCATGTGTGACATTTTCCACCAACTGACAGTCCCTTCCGTTTTGGCTGCACATCATGCGCTGACGCGGACACCCCTTCAAAACTGAAGTTTTTCAAGGAGTTCTTCATGCCCATCGTAAATCGCCTCGCAGATCTGGCTGATGAGATCACAGCGTGGCGCCGCGACTTTCACGAGAATCCGGAAATCCTCTACGAAACGGTCCGCACGTCCGGCAAGGTTGCCGAACTCTTGGAAAGCTTCGGTCTGGATGAAGTCGTCACTGGCATCGGCAAAACCGGTGTTGTCGGCGTGATCAAGGGCAAGAATGGCGGTGCTGGCAAGACGATCGGATTGCGCGCAGACATGGATGCACTTCCGATCGAGGAAATCACCGGCAAACCCTACGCTTCGAAAGTCCCGGGCAAAATGCATGCGTGCGGTCATGATGGCCACACCGCGATGCTTCTGGGTGCTGCAAAGTATCTGTCAGAAACCCGCAATTTTGACGGCACGGTTGTTGTGATCTTTCAGCCGGCCGAAGAAGGCGGCGCCGGTGCAAAAGCCATGATCGATGATGGTCTGATGACCCGTTGGCCGATCGATGAAGTTTACGGCATGCACAATTTCCCGGGTATGCCGGTTGGCGAGTTCGCGATCCGCAAAGGACCGATCATGGCCGCGACCGATGAGTTCCGAATCGTTATCACCGGGCGGGGTGGTCACGCGGCCAAACCGCATGAAACCATCGATCCGATCGTAACCGGCACGAACATGGTCAATGCCCTGCAGACGATTGCGAGCCGGAATGCCAACCCACTGGATTCTATCGTTGTATCGGTTACTGTCTTTAACGGTGGGAATGCGTTTAACGTTATCCCTCAGGAAGTCACCTTGCGCGGTACCGTTCGGACCTTGAGCCCGCAGATGCGGGATTTGGCAGAAGAGCGCATGAACAAGATCGTGACCTCTGTTGCCGATGCATTTGGCGCCACTGCAGAACTCACCTTCCTGCGCGGCTATCCGGTTACGGCCAACCATGATGAGCAGACCGACTTTGCTGCTGGCATTGCCGAGACCATCGCCGGAGAAGGCAAGGTCAACCGGTCGATTGACCCGATGATGGGCGGTGAAGACTTTTCTTTCATGCTGGAAGAACGTCCGGGCGCTTTCATCTTTGCGGGTAACGGTGACAGCGCAGGGCTGCACCATCCGGCTTATGATTTCAATGACGAACTCATCCCAGTTGGTTGTTCCTATTGGGTCAAACTGGTTGAAACGGCAATGCCGCGCGCAGCCTGATCATATGTGCTAGAAAACGCCGGAGTTACTCCGGCGTTTTTATTTCGGGTTCCTGCCGTGTCCTTTCTCTCGTCCCGTCTGCCGATCATCCCAACTTATGTGCTTGTTGGTGCCATTGTCGGTGTTCTAGTTATTCATCCGCTCAATCTGGTGGTGGTTTGGTGGGAACTGGCGCGTTTTTCAGAAACGGCGCCGCTGCTCATCGAGTTCTTGAATGCCCGTTTGTGGTTTGTGCTATTGCCCCGTCACTGGGACGTCGCAGTTGCCTACACACTTGTCGGCGCCATCGTGGGTCTCGCCTTCGGTGTTTTCACCCGCAACTATCTGTGGGCGAGTGAGGCCTACAAATCCCTACGCGAAGAACAAATCGCGCTTGTTCCGCAACTGATTGCGCAAGGCGAGACTGACCGGGTTGAGTTCAAATCATCGCTGCGGTGGGACGTTCAGGAAAACAGAATCAATCGCGGACTAGAAAAGGTGATTGCGAAAACAATCGCCGGGTTCTTCAACGCCAAAGGCGGGCATCTGATTGTTGGTGTCGATGACGACGGCAAACCGCTTGGCCTTGCCAAAGACCTTGCCACCCTGCGGAGCCCGGATCACGATGCCTTCGAGCGAACTGTCAACGATATCGTCTCGAAGAACCTTGGGGGTGATTTATGTCCCTATATTCATACGGTTTTTTCTAGTGTTGGCGGGGAAGATGTTGCGATGATCATCATCCGGCCGGCACCGCGCGCTGTGTACCTCGAAGAAGGCAAATCATCGATCTTCTACGTGCGCAGTGGTAATTCCACGCGCCAGCTCGATGTTCGCGAGGCGCTCAATTACGCAAACACACGATGGTCGTGACAGCGTGAGCCTGGTTGATGTCATCGTTCCTCAAGACCTGTCGGGTCTGGCAACGATGCTGCTGGTTGCTTGCAGCTTCCTCACATCTGCTTTGACGGCTGCCGTCGGTTTGGGCGGGGGCATTGCTCTGATTGCGATCATGGCGCTGATCATGCCGCTGAATGCCCTGGTTCCCGTGCACGGCGTTGTCCAGTTCGGTTCCAATGCGGGCCGGGCGATGGTCCAGATCAAACATGTCGATTGGCTAATAGCTGTTTGGTTTGCAATTGGAGCTGGGGCAGGGGCGGCGCTGGGAGGCTCCATCGCGGTTCAGTTGCCGGCAGCCATTTTGAAAGCAGGGATCGCCCTGTTTGTCGTCTGGGTGGTTTGGGGCAGACCGCCTAAATTGGGCGGTTTGAAAAAACGGGCCATGGCCGGCGCCGGTTTTGCGTCGACGTTCCTGTCCATGTTTTTCGGAGCCGCCGGGCCGATTGGCGGATCGGTGCTGTCTACGCTCGGTCTCACCCGCCATCAATTCGTGGCAAATCAGGCGGTTACGGCCATGATGATGCATGTCTTCAAGATTGCTGCGTTCGGCCTTCTGGGATTTGCGTTCGCACCCTGGCTGGGTCTTATCATCGCGATGATCGCCAGCGGATTTCTCGGAACACTTGCAGGCAGCCAACTGCTTGGGCGGATGAATGAGCAGGCATTCAAAAAGGGATTCCGATGGGTGATGACGGCCCTTGCATTGAACCTGATGCTTCAGGCGTTGAGTTTTATTTGACGGCGTCTTGAGCCGGCGCGGCGACAATAGAACTGATGGCCTCACGATAAAAATTAACGGCGAGGAAACATCACGTTCCAAAAACCGCAACGGCTTCGAAACTCAAACCAGATAGTGTCAATTTTAACAATCTCAACATATTGGATTGAAACGCTTTTTTATCGCCGTAACCAATTGATAACCAACAAGTAATTTCGCCGCCTAAGTTACACACATTAGCTGCGCGCCACAGATAAGCTTCAACCGTCAACACCTTGAAAAACAAGGCTTACTTCATGACGGCACAACCGGCGTTCGTCCCATTGCTGAATGGATTTCCAAGTACGCATGCTTTCCTTGAAAGCGCAGAAACGCTCCTCGATTATGCGTTTCAGCCCATAGTTGATGCGCATTCTGGCGATGGCTACGGGTTTGAAGCGTTGCTGCGCAATGTGGGGCAACTGGGATTTCAAACGCCTTGTGATGTCTTTGATTTCGCGGCAGATGCCGGAGTTCTGATCGAGCTGGAATGTCTTTTGAGGAAAAAGGCGATCCGGAAGTTTGTCGCTATGCCCAATCGCGGCAAGACCAAACTGTTTCTGAACGTCGATGCCCGGCTGTTGGAGGTCGATGGTTTTTTGTTCGACGAGACCCGGCTTCTGCTGGACGAGGGGGATCTGTCCGCCGCGCAGATTATCCTGGAGGTCAGCGAAACAGGGGACGTCAATGAGACGTGCCGGCTGAACGAGTTCACCAAACGCGGGCGCGAACTTGGGTTTGGTTTTGCAATCGATGACTATGGCCGCGGATACGCGCAGCTGAAATCCTTGTATGAGGTCGAGCCTGATATTCTGAAAGTGGATCGGTTCTTCATCCAATCGATTAACACCGACTCCCGCAAGCGGTTGATGGTGAAAACGGTCGTCGATATCGCTCATGTCCTTGGTATGCGCGTGGTCGCAGAAGGCGTTGAAACCACGCAGGAACTGGCGGTTTGCAAGGCAATCGGCTGCGACTTGATCCAGGGGTATCTGGTGTCGCGGCCGTTCCAGGATCTGGAGGAAGCGGAAATCCGTTATCCCGTTGTGGCCACAGCTGTGAAACGGTCACCAATGATGCCGCGGGACGACGCTGATCTGGTAGCCCGTGAAATCCGGCCGCTGGTGCCGCTTCAGGACAATGCCCGGATGGAGGAAGTCCTCAATCTGTTGCGGGCTGGCCGTGCCAATCCTTTCATTCCGGTGATCAATTCGAGCGGCGAACCCCGTGGTCTGATCCGGGAAAAGGATATCAAAACCTTCGTCTATATGCCGTTCGGCCGGGATCTTCTGCTCAACCCGGTGATGAGCAACAGCCTGGCGGCGTTTACGCACCGGTGTCCGGTGGCCAACGTCAATACCCCGCTCGATCAGCTCGTCGCGATGGTCGCAGATGAAGATGATGAGGCCGGCGGCATTATCATCACGAAAAACGGAAAATACAGCGGCTTCCTGACAACAACATCCTTGCTGAAGATTTCGAATGAAGTCCGGATGCGTGCCGCGGAAAACCAGAACCCGCTGACCAAAATGCCCGGCAACGCGCTGATCATTCAATATGTCCAAAACGATGCTCAGAGCCCGGACATTGAGCGGTCATTTTGCTATCTCGATTTCGACAACTTCAAGCCGTTCAACGATGCCTACGGCTTCACTCTTGGAGACCGGGCGCTGCTGTTGTTCTCTGAATTGATGAAGCGCATGGCGACCAGTGAGAACGTGTTTGCCGGCCATATTGGCGGGGACGACTTTTTCATTGGCGCCCGCGGGCGGACGTCGGAAGAAATGCGGCGGATGGTCTATGATCTGCAAGAAGAATTTCGTCACCAGGCGGAGAGCCTCTATGATCCGGCGGACCGGCTGCAGGGGTACATCGAGGCGTCTGACCGCCACGGTATTTCAAGGAAGTTTCCGCTTCTGCGCTGTTCGGCAGCCATTTTGCACCTGCCGGTCGGCCTGAGTGTCGATCGCAAGGACATCCTGGGCCGCCAGATCGCAAGCCTGAAAAGCGAAGCGAAGGGCAATCCGGTTGGTATTGCCGAAGCAACGCTCGGACAACTTTTCCAGCAGCCCGGGCACTGAGGCCTGCTTATAACTTACGCAGCGCGCTTGACCTTTCCGTAGGCGTTGCTTGAGTTCTTTGCAACATCCCGCGCCTTGCCAGAAAGTGGCAGGCGCGGTAACCCAACGCCATCTGTTTCTATAATCTGCGGGATGGTACGCCAAATGGGCTCTCAAAACTTGCTGCTTTTGCCGGGTGACGGCATCGGCCCGGAAATCATGGTCGAAGTGAAAAAGGTCATTGCCTGGTTTAACGCCAAAGGCGGTATGGCTTTTGAAACCGACGAAGGTCTTGTGGGTGGGTCCGCCTATGATGCGCATGGGCAATCCATTTCTGAAGAAGACATGGCGAAAGCCATGGCGGCTGATGCTGTGATTTTCGGTGCAGTGGGCGGTCCGAAGTGGGACAATGTGGCCTACGAAGTTCGCCCGGAAGCCGGCCTTCTGCGCCTTCGCAAGGACATGGAGCTGTTCGCCAACCTGCGGCCGGCGATCTGTTATCCGGCACTTGCCGATGCTTCCTCGCTCAAGAAGGACGTGATTGAGGGCCTCGACATCCTGATCGTTCGGGAATTGACCGGTGGCGTTTATTTCGGAGAGCCGAAGGAAATCACTGATCTCGGCAACGGCCAGAAACGCGGTGTCGATACACAAGTGTATGACACCTACGAAATCGAACGCATTTCCAAGGTTGCATTCGAGCTGGCACGCACCCGGAACAACAAAGTCACGTCCATGGAAAAGCGGAACGTGATGAAGTCGGGTGTCCTCTGGAACGAGGTCGTGACGCAGACCCACAAGCACGGTTTTGAAGACGTCACTCTGGAGCACATGCTGGCGGACGCCGGTGGCATGCAGCTCGTGCGCTGGCCGAAGCAGTTCGACGTGATCGTCACCGACAACCTGTTCGGCGATATGCTGTCAGACGTTGCCGCCATGCTGACCGGGTCCTTGGGCATGCTGCCGTCCGCTTCGCTCGGGGCTCCGGATGCCAAGACCGGCAAGCGCAAGGCGCTTTATGAGCCGGTCCACGGCTCTGCTCCGGACATTGCCGGCACGGGTGCGGCCAACCCGATTGCGATGATCGCATCCTTCGGAATGGCTCTGCGCTATTCCTTTGAGGAAGTTGCAGCGGCTGATCTTCTGGACAAGGCCATTGCCAACGCTTTGGACAAAGGCCTACGCACCAAGGACATCGCAGCTGAAGGCGAAGCCTCTGTGTCGACCGCTGAAATGGGCGATGCCATCGTCGCCGAACTGGACGCTCTTAAGGGCTAAGCAAATCCTTGTTTGCACCCAAGGCCGTCACCGGGTATCCCGGTGGCGGCTTTTCCTTTGTTTGACCTGAGACTGTTATGATCGAAGATAAAATCGCTCCGTTTCTCGGCACCTGGATCCTTGATTCCGACGCCAGCGAATTCGAGCAAGGCGATCCGCCCAAAAGTGCGACGCTGAAGATTGAAGACAATTTCGGCATGGCGGTCTTCACCATGAACCAGGTTTCAGCTGATGGAGATGTCACCAACGACAGCTTTGAAGCCGTTCCCGATGGGCCCGAGGTCAAGCTCGGGAAAAGCGGGTTGGTCGATGCCATGCGGCTGGTCTTTGCAAATGACCGCAATCTGGTGTCCGAGGCCCGGCGCGGAGGCCTCACCATCATGAAGGCGGAGCGCGAACTCTCCGAAGATGGGAGTACGCTGACAGTGACCCAAACGGTCCATCTCGTCGACGTTGCCAGCTTTACAAACGTATCGGTTTACCGCCGCGCACAGTAGTTTACGGGGATCAGAATCGGTGGTCGCTGACTGCAGCTCAGCGCCAAGAGGTTTTTAGGGCAATTTCAAGCTACCCGAATTTATATCGACCCCCCTGACCTCTTTCTGATGCGGCCTTAGAGAAATATGCGGAGGTTGCATAAAATTTGAGAAATGCAACCACAGATTTAATAATGTATTAACTGCACTCACCAACCCTCGCGTGTAATTAGGGAGGGTTCCATGTGGGATCGTTTGTCCATTCGTTTTAAGATTCCAGCTGCAATACTGGGTTTTGCGCTGGCCGTTGGCGCGGGCATTGGCCTGAGCAGTTATTTTTCTGCATCCAGCGAAATTCAAAAGCTGACAAAGAGCCGGTTGGAAGCGATTGCAACCAACCGGGTCAGCGAGCTGTCAGACTATTTGCACACCATCGAAGCAGATCTGAAGCTCGTGAGTACGCTCCCATTCGCGCACGATGCTCTGTCAGCCTTTGATGGTGCCTGGCAAGAGATTGAAGGGGATCATACGGAGATCCTGAAGGCTGCCTATATTCGCGACAATCCACATCCGCTTGGAGAAAAACATCTCCTTGAAACCGCTGGAGGCGAAACCGCCTATGATGCCGCTCACGCGGAGTTTCATCCCTGGTTTCGGGAATTTCTGCTCGAGCGCGGCTACTATGATGTATTCCTGCTCAACCCGGACGGCGACCTAATCTACACGGTCTTCAAGGAAGAAGACTATGCGACGAATTTCAAGGTGGGTGGTCCGTGGTCTGATACGGATCTCGGGCGAGCGTTCCGTGCGGCAAATGATGGTCCGATGGATGCGATCCACTTCTTTGACTTTGCTCCCTACGGACCGAGCCATGGTGCACCGGCCAGTTTCATCTCAATGCCGATGATCGAAGATGGCGTAAGAGCGGGCGTTCTCGTCTTCCAAATGCCGATCGACCGGATCAATCAACTGATGAACCGGTCTGCCGGATTGGGGGACAGCGGCGAAACGCTGATTGTTGGGTCGAATGGGTTCCTGCGGAACAATTCCAGATTTACGGATGAGAACGACATACTTTTCACCCAATTCCAAACCGAAGCTTCCGTGGCGGCCATGAATGGCCAGATGAAAGTCATGATCGGTCCGGCGCACCGGGATGGGCGGTTTATTCAGGTCGGCAAGTCCTTTGAGTACCAAGGTGTGACTTGGGCGGTTTTGGCAATGCAGTCCGAAGCCGAAGCAATGAGGCCATTGACCGATCTCAAGTTCTGGATGGGGATCGCGGGTGTTGTCTTGTTCGCCCTTGCCGGGGTGGGCGGATATCTGCTGGCATTGACCTTCACCCGTCCGCTTGGACAACTGATCGGCAATATTCGAGACTTGATCGACGGGCGTCTCGATACCGTGGTCGAAAATGAAGACCGGGCTGACGAGCTCGGAGACATGAAACGGGCGATGAAGGTGTTTCGCGACAACGCCCTTGAGGTCAAGCGAGGTGAAGCTGCGGCGCAGGAACGCCGTGCGCAGGAAGACGTGCGTAGATCCGAGATGGACAGGCTGGTCAATTGTTTCAAAACTCAGATCTCTGACATCCAGTCGCAGCTGTCGGCGCAAACTGATGTGATGAGTGCGACGTCGATAAAACTGGTGGGGATCGCGGAGGCATCTTCAGATTCCGCTGACGGAGCGCTCGCGGCGGCGCGGTTGTCTGACGACAGCGTTCAGTCGTCCGCGTCCGCTGCCGAGGAACTCAGGATTTCCATTCAGGAGATCAATCAACACACAAACCGTGCACTCAGCATCACTCGTGGGGCAGCCGAGACGGCAAAATCGACGGATACCGATGTCAAGGAGCTCGCCGGCACGGCGGAAAAGATCGGCGATGTCATCAATATGATCCGGGACATCGCGGAGCAGACCAACCTTCTTGCGTTGAACGCGACGATAGAAGCCGCCCGTGCCGGTGAAGCCGGGAAAGGCTTCGCCGTCGTGGCCGCCGAAGTGAAAGAACTGTCGACGCAGACCGCAAAAGCAACCGACGAGATTTCATCTCAGGTCGCGGCCGTTCAATCGTCCACCAACCGTGCGGTAGAGGCAATCCAGTCCATCGGACAGCATATGGATACGGTTGAAGAAGTGACCGCGGGAATTGCTTCCGCTGTTGAAGAGCAAGGCGCTGCAACAGGTGAAATCAGCGAGGCCATGGCGCGCGCGGCTCAAAGCAGCCGCAGCGCCACTGAAAACGTCAATGTCCTGCAAAATGCCATCACGGAAACGCGCGGCAGTTCCAATGAAGTTGAAGAACTCAGCCGTGTTTTGGCGGATGTGAGCAGTTCCCTCAGCAAGGCGGTCGACGACTTTTTGAACAGCGACATCTGGGAAAAGGATCAGGACAAGGCTGCATGATCCAGGCAGACTGCAGCAGGTTAGGGTTGGGAACTTCTTTGGATGCTTGCAGATGCAGCGTTGGAAATGACTGTTACCCGTGATAGCGGTGCGAGCCCCGTTCCCGCAGGATAGCGTCTTCATGAAACAGTTTATCAGCGCCGTGTCACTTCTCGTACCAGACTACGACGAAGGGTTGGAATTTTACGTCAACGTGCTCGGATGTCAGCTGATTGAAGACACGGAGTTGGAGCCTGGCAAGCGCTGGGTTCTCGTCGCTCCTCCCGGTAGCGCGGAAACGCGGCTTCTTCTTGCCAAGGCCGACGGGGCGGAGCAGCAGGCGGCCATCGGCAACCAGACCGGCGGGCGGGTGTTCATGTTTCTAACGACCGATGACTTCGATCGGGACTACGCCGCTATGTCGGAGAAGGGTGTCCAGTTTCTGGAGGCCCCGCGGCGCGAACCTTATGGCACAGTGGCGGTGTTTCAGGATCCGTTCGGAAACAAATGGGATCTGATCCAGCCAGCGTGAGGCGGGGGGCTTCAGCCGGACTGCATTGAGGCAATTGCCCGGCGCATAAATTCCAGAAACTGCGCAGTCTCTTCTTCTGTGAAATCGTCCAACGCAACGGCGTTTTGAGCCATGGCGGCATCGATCGCATCGTCCTTGAGTGCACGCGCCTTAGGTGTCAGATGGATGCGCTGAACGCGGCCGTCTTCGTCACATGGTTTGCGTATGACGAGGCCGTCGCGCTCCATACGCGACAAGGTGTTTGCAAGCGTTGCCTGTTCAATGTCGAGCGCGGCGACCAGGTCTTTCTGCGTCTGGCCTTCCTTCTGCCACAGCGCGACAAGCGCCGGGAATTGGCCGGTTGCTAGCCCGAGGGGTTTGATCCGCCGTTGAAGGCCGGACGCAAACAGGCGCGCCATATGATTTGCCAGATAGCCGGCTGAAGTATTTTTTTCGAATGCCATGCCTTGCATATACGATAGATAGCATACTATATAAATAAATATAGCTTGCTATTTAATGGAGATTGCAAATGCTCAGTAGACGAACCAGCAGGACTCTTGCGATTGCTGCATCGGCCCTGTCAGTTTCCACCCAAGCGCCAGCGCAGGAGTTGTCACCCAAAGAACCGGTTACGCTCATCAATGCGTTTGAAGTGCCGGCGGACCAGGTTGAAACAACGATTGAAGGCTGGAGATCTGCGCGCGCTTTTCTGGAAACCCAGCTTCACAGATCAATCATGCCGAAAGCCAGGTTCCAGCTTGTGAACGTTGCAAGATGGGAGAGTGCCGATGACTACGCCGCGGCAATCCAAAAATACCGTGAGAGCGGCGCTGCGGGCGCGCTCAAGGGAAATGTGTTTCATGCGGCTCTCTACGTACCGATCGAACAGGAGGATGGGTCGTGATGGTTGGAGCCGTTTCGAAAACCCGAACCCTTCACTGGTTGATTGCTTTGTTCGTGGCGTTGGCGCTTGCGACGGGCTACATGGCGCAGCAGATACCATCCATGAGCGGAGAGTTCCTAAGGATCCATCTCGCGGCTGGTTTGCTCGCCGGTTTGTTGTCCTTGGTGCGTTTAGCCGTCTGGCTGGTTGCAGGAGGACAGGCTTCGACGATTGGGCATCAATCAAAAGGGATACATTGGGCGGCAAAGATGGTTCACAGCTTTCTGCGTGTTCTGCCCGTAATTCTTCTAGTGAGCGGGGCGGGCATATTGGTTTTAACCGGCGCTGCGCCCAAAATCCTGAGCGGCACAACTCCCGACCCGGACCTTCTAGCCCAGGCCCCACCGCAGTCTTTGCATCATCGAGCGGCCTTCGCACTTTTCGTCTTGATAACGGGCCATATCGCTGCAGCCATTTGGCATAGGCAGGCCAAAAGGGGCTGGAAACTGCAAAAAGAGCCTCAAAGCACAATCTCATGAAGACAAGGCTGCCGAGAAGGGCAGCCTTTTCATGTTGATGTGTCTTGCAGTGCTAGGCGTTTCAAAAAAAGTCAGTTTCTGATTTCAGCGGCCTGGCCATGAGGGTGTTCAAAGCTTCGTCAATCGTCATGTCTTCACTGACCATCCGGGCGACGGTGTCACAAATGGGCACCTCGATCTCATGCTTTTGAGCCAATTTGACCGCGACTTGCGCCGAGTATGCCCCTTCAGCCAGCTTGCCGCCGGCGGCGATCAGCTCCGAGGCCATAAAGCCTTCACCGAGTCGCATTCCAAATGAGAAATTGCGCGACTGGGTAGAGGAGCAGGTGAGTACAAGGTCACCCAGACCGGACAGGCCTGTCAGGGTTTCGCCTTGTGCCCCCATCGCGCTGCCAAGCCTGTTCAGTTCTGCAAATCCGCGTGCTGTCAATGCTGCTTGCGCACTGGCGCCAAGTTTTCTTCCAGCCACTGCGCCACAAGCGATGGCAAGGACGTTTTTGAGCGCGCCGCCAATTTGTGTTCCGAGGACATCGATCGAGGCATAGGGCCGGAAGCAGGGCGATTGCAGCGCTTCGCAAAGGCTGAGAGCTGTTTTTGCCGTGTGTGCGGCAACGGTAACTGCTGTCGGGAGGCCCTTAGCGACATCGTCAGCAAAACTCGGTCCGGACAAGACCCCGGGTTCTATGCCTGGTAGCTCTTCCTTCATCACCTGCGACAAAAGCTTACTGGTGGTCTGCTCGATGCCCTTAGCGCATAAGACAACAGGTCCGCGGACAGCGCCGGTCTCTTTGAGTGCGCTCAGGATGGCTCGGGTAGATTGTGCCGGTGTCACAAGCAGAATCGCATCTGCATCGGCGGCATCTTTCAAAGACGAGGTTGCATTCAGATCTTCATCGAACGTGATCCCCGGCAGATACTTCGTGTTCTGCTGCTTGCTCCGGACTTCAGAGACTGTTGCAGGATCCCGCGCCCAAAGGCGCACGGTAGTTCCAGCCCGAGCCGCAGTTAAAGCAAGCGCGGTGCCCCAGGCGCCGCCGCCGATGACACCGATCGACTTAACGGCCCCCATTGATCTGCCCTTCCATGCGCGACCGTAGTGTTTCAAGCTGCGCTCCAAACCCTTCAAAATAACGGGTCTCGGGCGGCGCTTCCTCTGAGAACAAATCAACCCAGAACAGGCGGAACCGTATCGGTGCCCCACCCGCGCTTGGCGTCATTTCAAAATGTTCCCATTCGTCAGCGGGCTTTTCCGGAATCGTGCCGTGAAAATGCCGTCTGCGATGAAGGCCATCGAGAATTCCGGGCACATTGTCGATGAAGTGATCCTGGTCGGCGAACGATTCGAGAGCGATATCCAAGGTTAGTCCTGTCTCCTCGGAAAACTCGCGTATGGCCCCTTGAAGATAACTCTCGCCTGGATCCAGCGTGCCGCCGGGCACCTGAAGATCCGGCCGCGGATTGTCAGCTTCTTCGAACACCAAAAGCTCCGGTCCGCAGGTCAGATAGACATAGGCTTTGTGAAAGATCTTCATCAGAGGTTCCGCTGCGCGCTGTGGTGCCTGCTTCGTATCAGTCCCGCCCGGACAGAAAAAGACCAAGTTGCATATCTGCCTGATTTGATTGCCTAAGTCGTTACTAGGATGAATTTCAAATTAAAAAATTATCGTAAAACAATAAATAATGATTGAGTTTAAGATTCGGATCAACTATCAGATCTCCCGCAGCAGGGGTCTTTCGACCCACTCTATTGCTTACCGGAGCCCCACAGATGAATTTTGGCACTCTTTTCCCGCGCCTTTCCGTGACTGCAGTCTTGGTTGTTAGTCTGACGGCTTGCGGTCAAACCGGTTCGAATTACCGGCCGATCGTCGACGGTCCGATGGGGTATACCTACGAAAAGGATCTCGGAGACTGTAAAGCTCTTGCCGAACAGCGGCGTTTGTTTAATGACGAAACCAAGATGGCTGCATTAGCCGGTGCCGCAATCGGTGGGGTGCTGGGAGCTGTCGAAGACGACGATGGAAAAAATGCTGCCGGGAACGCGGTGGCCGGGGCCTTGGCCGGAGGGGCTATCGGGGCTGGCGGCGGTGCTCTCAACGCGCATGGCGAGCGCAAACAGATCGTCATGAACTGCATGCGTGGACGTGGGCACCGGGTTGTCGGTTAACTCCGGGGCCGGTGTGACCGGCTTCCATTTCAACTTGTTTTTTGCCGAAGAACGGTTGGTAAAGATTGACTGTCAACGTGATTCCTAACCGGAGCTTAACCAGTCTGACCTATCGCTGGTATGTCGAAAACCGCAGCGGCGTTGGTCATGGAACACATCGAAATTGCAGTCGCGACCCTTTTTCGGTCTATCGTGGCGATCGGCGTTCCCAGCGAGCGCATTTTTGTCCTCTATGTCTTTAGCACGCTGGCGATCGTCTATGTCGTTTATCGCTTCCGCAAACCCACCGTTGCGTTTCTCAAATACTGTTTCCCAAAAGACATCTATCTGCACCCGTCTGCAAAGCAGGATTATCTCTATTACTTCTGGATGGCATTGCTGAAGGGTGTTCTCGTTGCTGTTCCCTTGGCTTGGCTGGGAACGAGCATCCATGGCATTTGGGTTGAACCTGCAACGCTGCAAGCCGGCGAAGCAGCGGAGCATAGTTTCTGGTCCATTCTTGCCTTTTCCTTTCTGCTTCTGCTGGCCTTCGATTTTGCAGTATTTTTCACGCACTACCTGCAGCACAAAGTCCCGATCCTTTGGGAGTTCCACAAGGTTCATCACTCTGCAGAGGTGTTGACGCCGCTGACAGTTTTCCGGATGTCGCCCGTCGATCTGATCGTTACGGGTGCAGCCGTGGTCATCTGCGAAGCGGGCGCTCGTGCGCTCTGGTTGATGTTTGTCGGGCCGGCACCTGACATTTTCGCAATTCTTGGGATCAACGCCGGGATCTTCCTTTTCTATCTGTTCGGCTACAACTTGCGCCATTCGCACATCTGGCTGTCGTATCCCGCCTGGTTGAGCAGTCATTTGGTCAGCCCAGCCATGCACCAGATCCACCACAGCAGCGAAGTCAGGCATTGGGACAAGAACATGGGGCTGGTCTTCTCCTGGTGGGACTGGCTGTTCGGGACACTTTATATTCCGAAAGAAAAAGAGACCTTCAAATTCGGAATTGATGGGCATGAGGCCAATCCTTTTCACGCCTCCCACGAGATGTTGTGGAAGCCGTTCATTTGGGCCTGGCGGCGGGTAAGCAGACGAGTGAAGCAAGTCTTCTCCGTCATAGCAGCGTGCCTCTTGTGCCTTCTCGGACCAACGCAGGACAGTGTGGCTGATGAGAGTTACAGCCCGCCCTCCTTGCATCTTGAGGACCTAACCTGGACCGAGGTCAGGAAAGCTCTGGACGCGGAATATACGCACGTGATCGTTCCTTCTGGCGGAACTGAGCAAAACGGTCCGCACATGGTGCTTGGGAAGCACAATATCGTGGCGCGGTACACCTCTGGCGCATTGGCATCACAGCTTGGCAAGACGCTGGTTGCCCCTGTTGTGACCTATGTCCCGGAAGGAGATATCGACCCGCCGACGGGGCACATGCGGTTTCCGGGGACCTTGACGATATCGGAAGAGGCATTTGAAGACATCTTGGTGAGTACCGCGCAGAGCCTGCTCCAACACGGGTTCTCAAGGGTCTACTTCATAGGTGACAGCGGTAGCACCCAGCGGGGTCAGAAGGCTGCAGCGGACCGGATGCGCGGTGGTTGGTGGTCGTCCGCCCCAGCCCAGGTCTTTCAGATCAGTGACTATTATTTTCCTGAGGCAAATGGGCAAATCGCTGAGCTACAAGCACAAGGGTTCAGCTTAGAGCAGATCGGGACGCATGCTGGCATAAGGGATACATCCGAAGTGATGGCACTCAAAGCCGATGGCGTTCGCGCTCTCAATAACGTTGTTCCCGGCGTGCTGAATGCAACTGGCGAAACAGGTGTCATAGGAGAACCGTCCCTCGCCAGCGCGGACATCGGTCAGACAATGCTTGATTTGAAAGTGAAGGCCGCCCTAGCGCAGATCCGTGCCTTGCCGGAACCCGGTCTCTGAGGACACCTAGACTTTTGCGCCTTTTTTACCGGCCCCCAGCACACCGGCGTTGGACTGATCGAGTGGCCAGCGCGGACGGGGCGGCAGCTTCATGTCATCTACGGGGCCGTGCAGCAGGCGTTCTATTCCGGCCCACGCAATCATGGCTGCATTGTCCGTGCAAAGCGCCATGGGGGGCGCGATGAAACGGGCGCCAGCCTCGTCAGCAGCGGATAGCAGGCTACTGCGGATTTCCTGATTGGCAGCAACACCACCTGCCACGACGATGCTCGGTATTGTCTCTGGATAACGTTCCCGGAAGAGTTCCAAAGCCGATTTCGTGCGTGCGGCGAGTACGTCTGCGACAGCATGCTGGAAGGCGGCACACAAGTCCGCAACAGTCTGGTCATCGACCGGCTCCAGCTTTTTTGCCTGCGTGCGAAGAGCGGTTTTCAAACCGGCAAACGACATATCCAAGCCGGGCCGGTCGAGCAGCGGACGCGGCAGTTTGAAGCGGGTCACGTCCCCCTTTTTCGCCATTTTTTCAACATGCGGGCCGCCGGGATAGGGCAGGCCGAGAAGTTTTGCGGTCTTGTCGAACGCCTCGCCAATCGCATCGTCAATGGTCGTTCCGAGGCGTTCATAATCGCCAACCCCGCGTACGAGCAAAAATTGGCTGTGCCCGCCAGAAACAAGCAGTAGCAGAAACGGAAAGTCCAGATCATCTGTCAGGCGCGCGGTGAGCGCATGGCCTTCCAGATGGTTCACTCCAACAAGAGGTTTGCCGGCGGCCATGGCAATTGCCTTGGCAGTCATGAAGCCCACAATCACACCACCAATAAGCCCGGGGCCGGCTGTTGCTGCGACTGCATCAATGTCATCCCACGAACATTTTGATTTCTGGAGCGCTTCGGCAACAATTTTGTCCAGGATCTCTATGTGTGCCCGGGCCGCAATTTCCGGCACCACGCCGCCGAATTCCGTATGTTCGTCGATCTGCGACCGGATGACATTTGATAGAATGTTTTTGTCGAGCGGTCCGCGCACCACGGCAGCTGCGGTTTCATCGCAACTTGTTTCAATGCCCAGAACCGTTAATCGGGTGTCCGCTCGATTTTCATTGACGAAGGTCATTGGTCTTGCCGCAGTTATTTGTGTTAGGTCATATACCAGAAAGAACGAACAGACCCGGCGCGTCTTTAGCCGGGCGTAGCATTTGGACGGTAAACCTTGCAATCAAATCCTTTGCGCATCGGAACACGGGGCAGCGCGCTGGCTCTGGCTCAAGCCCATGAAACCCGTGCCCGGCTGATGGCTGCCCATGACCTTCCAGAGGACGCCTTCGAAATCGTGGTGATCAAAACCTCGGGAGACCAGATCCAGGACCGGCCCTTGTCTGAAGTCGGCGGGAAAGGTCTGTTCACCAAGGAAATTGAGGAGGCCATGCTGGATGGGCGTATTGATCTGGCCGTGCACTCGTCCAAGGACATGCCGACTGTTCTGCCGGACGGTTTGGCTCTGACCGCCTTCCTTCCGCGTGAAGATGTTCGGGATGCATTTTTGTCTCCCAAAGCCAAAACCCTAATGGATTTGCCGCATGGCGCGGTGGTCGGATCCAGCTCGCTGCGCCGCCAGGCGATGATCAAACGCCTTCGCCCCGATATTGAAGTGGTGATGTACCGCGGCAACTTGCAGACCCGTCTGCGTAAACTGGCAGAGGGTGAAGTGGATGCGACGCTGCTCGCCTATGCAGGCTTGCGCCGCCTTGGTCTTGAAGAGGAGGTGACCAGTCTTCTCGAAACCGAGGATTTTCTGCCGGCTGTTGGCCAGGGTGCGATCTGCATCGAAAGCCGTGAAGGCGACGAGCGGACGCTTGAAATGCTGCAGGCAATCCATGATCGGGAGACCCAAATCCGCTTGGATGCGGAACGCGCGTTCCTTGCGGTTCTGGATGGGTCCTGCAGAACCCCGATTGGCGGTCTGGCCCTGTTGAACGGTGACGAGTTGACCTTGACAGGCACAGTTTTGAAACCGGACGGCTCTGAGGTTCATGATGATGTGCGTTCCGGACGCGCAGCTGATGCTGTTCAAATCGGCCAGGCCGCTGGTGAAGCCTTGAAAGCCAAGATGGGGCCCGGGTTCCTCTCGAACCACTGAGCCGATGCGTTTCCTTGTGACCCGTCCGCAACCTGACTGCAAGAGAACTGCCGATCGGTTGCGGGCCTTGGGACATGAGGCGGACGAAATGCCCCTGCTGCATTTTCGTCCATGTCCGCCGCCATGTTTTGATCTTTCCAGCATTGACGCTTTGGCGGTGACCAGCCGCCGGGCTGTTGATGCGATCACTCATCACGAGCAGCTGACACAATTGACGTCTCTGCCCGCCTTCACGGTTGGAAACAAAACCGCTGCAGCCTGTCATACGGCGGGTTTTGAAGACGTTCGCTCCGCTGATTCTGATGTCGGGGGTCTGGCCGGCCTGATTCTGTCCTCGGCGGGATCTGACTTGCGCAAGGTCTTGTATCTGTCTGCAGAACAGCGATCGGGCGATCTCGGGGGGCTTCTGGAAAAGGGCGGCATCACTTGCCAGACCCTTCCCGTTTACCGGATGGAGCCTGTTCCGGACCTGCCGAAGACTGTCTTCGCACGGCTGGCAAATGGAGACTATGCCGGTGTTTTGGTTTTTTCGCGCCGCACTGGTGAAATCCTCGCGACGCTCCTCACCACACATTTGCCCGAACATATTTTTTCCAATTTGCCGGTCTACGCAATTTCTGGTCAAGCAGTAGAAGGTCTCCAAGGCTTTAATGACGTTCATATCGCCAGCGCACCGCGTGAAGATGCGCTCTTCGATCTGTTGTTAGCAGAGTGTTAACCCGAACCGGGGGAGTCGTTGTTTTGCAGCGCGCAAGACTCTTTGCCGCGGTGCTACCGCTTTGCAAAGAGACGTGTATAGTTAAGATCTTGGGACTGGCTGGGTGCGGGAGAGAGATAGATGGCAAGTGACAACAAAACTCCTGGCGGAACATCTTCATCCGATGGCAAAGGATCCGGTTCATCCGCAAAACCGGGAAGCACCGCCTCTAGTTCAGGGTCGTCCGGATCAAAGCGTCCGGTCACAATTGATCTGAAGCCGGAGAAGGTGAGCGACAAATCACCGTCTTCGACAGCAACCGGGGCGTCGGGATCGTCCAAGCCCGTCGACTCGAAAGCGTCCCCGACGACAAGTTCTTCATCATCGCCAACGCGTCCGTCTAGCGCCGCATCATCTGCGACTTCGTCTTCGTCGACCGCTTCCAAGCCCGCAGGTTCGGCCGCCAGCAGTACGTCCTCTCAGTCCGCATCGAAGCCAACGACACCGGGTGCGGACGCTGGAAAGAGCAGTTCGAGCAGCACATCGGCAAGTGCGGCAACGAGCAAACCGTCTTCCAATTCCAGCAGTTCGGGGCAGAAACCCGCATCCGGGTCTGCAAGTTTCTCCAATCCGCCAGCAGCTCAAGAAAGCAGCGGCGTTGGGGCGTTCGGTGTTCTGATCGCCGCGGTGATCGGCGGCGTCTTGGTGCTCGGTGGGGGCTTTGGTCTCTACCAGGCCGGCATCGTCAAGCTGACACCTGAGCAGGATCAGGAGATGTCCCGAGCCCTGACCGCAGCGGAACGGAAAATCTCGGATCTGGAAAGCCAGCTGAGTGCACTTGGAACGACAGTTTCCGGACAAGACGTCAGCGGAGCGCTTTCCGATTTGGAGAGCAAAGTCTCTGCCGTGGAGCAATCTTTGGCAGAAGCTGCCGAGTCTGGTGGAGCTGATGTGTCTGGCGCCGTCGATGCGTTGAAGCAGGACTTTGATGCCTTGAAGGCCGATCTGGCTTCTGGCGCTGCATCGTCTTCAGATGGAACGCCTGTAAATCTGGCGCCGCTGGAAACCCGGTTGAGCAGCCTTGAAGACACGGTGAAGTCCGCAGCACCCGTTGATCTTGCTCCGATTGAGTCCCGACTTACCGAGTTGGAAGGCGGCTCCACGGCTGCATCGTCTGAGACGGAAAAACTGTCCGGTTCCGTTACGGACCTTGAAGGTCAGGTCAAAGGTTTTGAGACGCAGCTGACCGAGCTGCAGACGCGTTTGCAGAACACCGAGGCAACAGCAAAAGCTGCGCAAACGGCGGTGTCGACCTCAGATGTGTCCCTGAAAACCCTTGCGGACAGCCAGGCGCGGGCCACGGAAACACTCTCCAGCCTCTCGGCAGACATTCAGTCCGTTGGTGCTGCCAACAACGCCGCGCTTGAAGACTTGCGGGCCGAACTCGACAGCCTTTCCAAGAGATTGGTACAAGTTGAATCGACCATGGGCGATGCAACAGCGCGGGAGACCGCGGCACGGGCCTTGTCTGTGTCGGCATTGAAGTCGGCGGTGGATTCGGGCCGTCCTTATGAAACCGAGCTTGCAGCCGTCAAAGCAGGCCTTCCTGCAGATATGGACCTTTCTGCGCTTGAAGCACACGCAAAGACTGGTGTGGAGCCAGTGTCCGTCTTGATTGCACAGTTCCCGAATGTTGCGCGCAGCGTCTACCAGACCTTCGCGGAGCCGGACGAGTCCGGTGACGTCCTTCAGAGTTTTCTGGCAAGTGCCCGGTCACTGGTGGCAGTGCGCGGGCCGGGCAATGCAGACGGCACCGGGCCAGATGCCGTCTTGCGGCGGATGGAAAATGCTGTCTCCAAGGGAGATTTGAGCGCGGCCCTGGCGGCCTCCAAGGATCTGCCGCAAGCAGGCCAGGAAGCAGCTGCGGACTGGACAAACCGGGCCGGGGCACGTGTTGAAGTTGATGCGCTGACGGACAAGGCGTCTCAGGAAGTTCTGAGCGCGCTTGCGAAAAACGACAGCTGAGCCGGCGGCCGTTCAACGGCCGGCCGGAATTGAGTTTATTTTGCCGGGATGTTCCGGCGCACTTTGGGAGCGACACCGATGATCCGCGTCCTCATCTTTTTCGCCATGCTGTTTTTGGCTGCCCTCGGGTTTGCCTGGATGGCGGACTTGCCTGGAACGATATCGGTCAGCTGGAACGGCTATGTCTGGGAACAGCCGCCGGTGGTGGTTGCCCTGGTGGTGGGCCTTGTTCTCGTCGCGTTTCTTGTCGTTATCGGCGTTATCCGCGCGATCCTTAAGTCGCCGCAAATAGCGGGCCGTTTCTTCAAGCAGCGCCGCAAAGACAAAGGCTACACCGCCTTGTCGCAAGGGTTGATCGCACTTGGCACGGGTAATGCCAAAATGGCGCGCCGCTATGGTCTTGATGCAGACAAGCTGCTGAACGAAGAACCGGCGACAAAACTTCTTCTTGCGCAAACGGCGCAGCTTGCCGGCAAGGACGGCGAAGCGCGGCAGCGTTTTGAAGCCATGCTGGACGATCCCAATACAAAGACGCTCGGTTTGCATGGCCTTTTTGTCGAGGCAGAACGCCAGAGGGAACCGGTTGCCGCGCGCCATTACGCCGAAGAGGCTGTGAAGGCAGCGCCGGGTCTTGAATGGGCCGGGAAGGCCGTCCTCGGGTATCAGGCGGTCGCCCATCATTGGGACGAGGCCCTGAAAACCCTTGAGCGGAACTACACGTCCAAGCTCCTTGATAAAAAAGCCTACCGCCGCCAGCGTGCAGTCATCCTCACCGCCCTTGCCCACAAACTGGAAGACAACGATCTGGACCGGGCATTCTCGCTTGCAAAGGAAGCGCATGGCTTGGCACTGGATTTGGTGCCGGCAGCTGTCATCACGTCTCGGCTGGCAACCCGCCGGGGCGATATCCGCAAGGCGTCGAAAGTTATAGAGGCGACCTGGCGGTTGTCGCCGCACCCGGAATTGGCCGAAACCTATTCCCACGTGCGCACTGGCGATTCAGCTGTTGACCGCCTGAAGCGCGCCAAGAGCCTGGCGGCGCAGCGCGCCAACACTGCGGAAGGGGCCATTGCGATTGCCAAGGCTGCGCTGGAGGCACGAGAATTTGAAGAAGCCCGCACACAGCTGAAGAAAGTGCTGCAATCCGAGCCGACCCGGGCAGCTTTCATCCTGATGGCGGAAGTGGAAGAAGCAGAAACCGGCGACAAGGGCCGGGTGCGCGATTGGCTTGCACGGGCGGTCAAGGCGCCGCTCGACAAGGCTTGGATCGCCGACGGCGTGGTGTCTTCGGAATGGCAGGCCGTGTCGCCTGTGACCGGGAAGCTTGATGCTTTCCAATGGTCATCGCCGGGCAGCCTCAATGAGGAAGATGGTGTTCTGTTGGAAGACAGCCTGTTTGAGGCCCCTGTTCTGCCAGCATCCACACCAGCCAAGGACCCTGCTGCAGAGCCTGTCGAGCCGGTGGTGACCGCAGCTTCGCAGACCAAAGACGCGTCCGATGAAAAACCGGAAGAGGCTGCCGATGCCAAGGTCGTTGAGTTGAAGGCCGAGCCTCAAAGCGAGGAGTCGTCAAAAACGACCAAGGATACGGAACCTGCACCAAACGCTAAGTCCGACGTAAAAGCGGCTGCTGCTCCAGTCAAGAAGGAAGGCTATGAGGGGACAACGGACGATGTGAAATTCGCCCCACCCCTCAAGGACTTGCCGGACGGTCCGGCGGCTTCGGCTCCCTCTGACAAGGCTTCCGCTGCCGCGACACCTGAAAAAGATGCCGGTGCAGAAAAAGCCAAAACAGACGAGGCTGAAAAGGCGACTTCAGACGCCACACCCGACAAACAGGCCGCTGAACCTGCGTCCGCCGTTAATGGCACATCTGAAGATAGCAAGTCGGATGAGAAAAAGGCCAAAGACGAGGACTTAGATCGTCCGATTGAATTTCCTCTCTCGCGGATGCCGGATGATCCGGGCACGGATGATGACGAGGACGCGGACGACAAGAAGAAAGGTGCCCGCCCCCGGTTCTTTAACTAGGCTGGGGAGGGAAGCCTCAATCCGGAAAGTAATAATGATCTGAACGTGTGGTCATCGTTTCCCGGATCCGGAAAAGCCCTTGCATCCGGATCGAAGCTCCGGTAATTAGCGGCCCACTCGGGCAGCGCCAGTTTTTAAGGACTGCCTTTGAGATCGTCTCTTGGAGTTGCTCAAGAGCCAAGCCGCTGTAGCTCAGTTGGTAGAGCACGTCATTCGTAATGATGGGGTCGTAGGTTCGAGTCCTATCAGCGGCACCATTCTTTGTTTGCGCTATCGGCCTTCGGTCCTCACGAGCGCGTTTCTTACCTGCGCCACTTCTTGCCTGTTAATTGCTGTTTATGTAGAGCGCAGATCCGCGAACAGCAGTGGGCGGCGCATGCGGATGCGCCACCCCTTATTGCATTCTGACCACTCAACGGTAACTGGATGAATAGAATGTCAGTTCATTCGTGCACGGGTTGGCATCGCTCTGGATGGAACCGTCCGGTTTGACGATCAGTTCGATCAAGTTGCTGGTGATCGCCCGGTAGTAGCGGGTGCCGTCTTCATCAAAGGCCGTCAAATGCCATATGACGTAGGCTTTGCCGTTTTCCTTCGGCGTTATCTCGCAAACCGCCAAAGGCGCTGCCGCTTTTACCTTCGAAATGGCATCGTCAGCATGCGCGGCTGCACTGAAGCCGATCGCAAGTGCCGCAGCAGCAAAAACGCTCATCCGCGCTGACAGTTGGCTCATCATCCAGTTATCTCCTGTAGTGTTCTCATGAGGGGCTGCAACTCACTCTATGCGGCTCCCTCAGCAGAGTACAGGCTGAGATGACGTCTCGCGGTTTGGCTGGTGTCGATGCCACGGGTAATCAGCGTTTAGTTTCCAAAAAAGGAAATCAATTCCAACATTATGTCATTTTACATTACCAAGTGAATTAGTAAAAACTGAATTCGGGAGGAGACATGTCTCCTGTTTAATGGTGGGATAGGCTTCAATAGGGTGAGAAATTGGGCGCTAGCGGCACCTTGCACCCGATAAGCTTGGGCAACCAAAAGCGCGAATGAGGCGCGGCCACAGCCGGACTGGTCTTTTACTTGAATTTCCGGCGTAGGAGGAGGAACGATCATGGATTTCAAGACGGTATTCGGCGCAGCCTTATTAGCGTTCGGCGCAACATCAGTTCAGGCTGCAGATCACGAATTCAAACTGCACCACTTCCTTGGTGAAAAAGCCCCGGCACACTCCAAGATGCTGATGCCATGGGCCAAGCAGGTGGAGGAAAATTCCGGCGGCAAGGTCTCCATTGAGATCTATCCGGCGATGACCTTGGGTGGCCGTCCGCCTGAGCTGATCAACCAGGTTCGTGATGGGGTTGTCGACCTCGTCTGGACGGTCAACGGTTATACGCCCGGTTTGTTCCCGCGTTCTGAAGTCTTCGAACTGCCGGGGGTGCACAAGAATGATACCGCGGCGACCAACCTGGCGCTGAAGGAACTCTTCGAGAGTGATCTGAAAGACGACTACAAGGGCGTGGAGGTCATGTTCCTCCATGTGCATGCTGGTCAGGGTATCCATATGCGCGATACTGAAGTGCGGTCAGTCGCAGACCTCAAGGACAAGAAAATCCGGATCCCGACCCGCACCGGTGCCTGGGTGATTGAAGCGCTTGGCGCGTCCCCGGTTGCGATGCCTGTGCCGGAACTTCCGCCTGCGCTGCAGAAGGGGGTGATTGACGGGGCCATGATCCCTTGGGAGATCATTCCGCCGCTGAAGATCCAGGAGCAGACCAATTACCAGATCGAAGGTGCTGATAAGGAACGCTTTGGCACGACGGTGTTCCAGGTGTCCATGAACAAGGACCGTTGGGACAGCTTGCCGGAAGATGTCCAGAAAGCTTTCCGCGATGCATCTGATGCTGTCTGGTCCAAGGAAGTCGGTGATATCTGGGCTGGTGCGGATGATTTTGGCATTGGGCTCGCGGTGAAGGCTGGCAACACGCACATCACCTTGACGCCAGAAGAGACAGCGGAATTCAACGCAGCGCTTGAGCCGGTTGTCGGCCGCTGGGTCGAGGAAGTCTCCAGCAAAGGCATCGATGGATCCGCTTTGGTGGACAAGGCCCGCGCTGCTGTCGCGAACAACGCGTCCAACTGATGCCCGCAGATCACCAAACAGGCAATTCCGGGTTCACCGGGATTGCCAGCCGGGTCATCACGGTGTGGGCTCTCCTCGGCGGCGGCGTTCTCTTGGCCGTCGTTGCGGTGAACATGATGTCCATCCTTGGATCCATGTTCGGTAAGCCTTTCCCCGGTGACTTTGAATTGACGGAAATGGGCGTTGCGGTCGCAGTCTTTGCGTTCCTGCCTTATTGCCAGCTGACGGGCGCCAATGTGTCAGCGGATATTTTCACAGCTGGAGCCTCGAAGCGGTTGATCGCGTTCTTCACTCTGCTTGGCTCGCTGGTTGCGCTTGGGTTCGCGTCTCTGCTGATCTGGCGCATGTTCCACGGCATGCTCGACCAAAGAGAATACGGTTATACGACCACGATCTTACAGATCCCGCACTGGTTGGCGTTTGTTCCGATCCTTGTGTCCCTTGTCTTGCTGGCCCTTGCAGCGCTCGTCACTTTGATGCGTGACACTTCAGCCCTGTCGAAAGGATAACGATAAATGGCAGACGCTGTTGTTCTCGGCGTGGGCGGGCTCGTCGCGCTGATCATCCTGATTGCGATCCGGATGCCGATTGCCTACGCGATGATCCTGGTCGGCGGCGTCGGAACCATGCTGCTCAACGGTCCGGCGTTGGTCTTCAGCCAATTGAAGACGTTGGCTTACGGCCAGTTCTCGATCTACGACCTGTCCGTCGTGCCGATGTTTGTGCTTATGGGGGCGATCGCCTCCAAGACGGGGCTCAGCCAGGCGTTGTTCCGGGGGGCAAATGCCTGGCTTGGCTGGCTGCGTGGTGGCACGGCGATGGCGGCAATTGCCGGCTGTGCTGGTTTCGGGGCGGTGTGTGGCTCGTCCCTTGCGACGGCCTCTACGATGGGCAAGGTCGCCTTGCCGGAACTGCGCCGCTATAAGTATTCCGGGGCCCTTGCGACCGGGACATTGGCGGCTGGCGGCGTGCTCGGGATTTTGATCCCGCCATCCGTTGTGCTGATCATTTACGCAATCATCGTTGAAGCGAATATCGTGACGATGTTCATGGCCGCGTTCCTGCCCGGACTGCTGGCGGTTGTTCTGTTTCTGCTGACCATCGCGGTCTATGTGGCGATCAAGCCGGAGGCTGGCCCGAAAGGCGGCATGCCGGACCGCCGGGAGTTTATTGAGGCAACGGCCGGAATGATCCCGGTTCTGCTGATCTTTGCTCTTGTCATTGGCGGCATATACTTCGGCTTTTTCAACCCGACCCCGGCTGCTGCTGCTGGTGTGTTTCTGGTGCTGGTCTTCGGTCTCTTGCAACGCAAGTTGTCCTGGCCGGACATGCTGGGCGCGCTGAAGGAAACGGCCGCGACCTCAGGTATGATTTATCTGATTATCCTCGGCGCGGAACTTTTGAAGATTTTCATGTCGCGGGTGCGCCTGCCTCAGGAAACAGCCGCCTGGATCGCCGGGTCGGGTCTTGAGCCGATGACGGTCCTGATCCTTTTGCTCGTTGCGCTTATCCTGCTCGGCTGCCTGATGGACAGTCTGTCGATGATCCTGCTCGTTATCCCGTTCTTTTGGCCGGTTCTTGTCGAGATCAATGGCGGGATCTATCAGGCAGCTGAGGGCGCCGGGTTCGGCATGAGCACTGAAGATCTGAAGATCTGGTTTGGGATCCTGGCGCTTATCGTGGTGGAGCTGGGACTGATTACGCCGCCAGTCGGGATGAATGTATTCGTGATTTCCTCCCTGGCCCGCGATACGCCGATGATCGAGACGTTCAAGGGGGTTGCGCCCTTCTTTGGCGCGGAGCTGGTGCGCGTGGTGCTGCTTGTCAGCTTCCCGGCGCTGACGCTGTGGTTGCCAAGTGTGCTCAGTTAGCGCGCATTGCAGTCATTGGATTGAGGCCTGTCAGACATCGCGTTCGGAGCGAAGCGGAGAGGCTATCTCGACCGCCGGGCAAATATCTCGGCAGTCATTTCCTTGCAGGCCGGAATAACCGTAGCCGGATCAAGAACGGTGTCCCAGTCGATCCCGTCTGGCGCCAGTTGCTTCAAGGTCGATTTGAAGTCAGTCTGTGACGCGGCCTTGGCAACAATGTCCTTGGCCTCGGCTCTCGCTACGCCATTTTTGGCAAGCGCGAAGCTTGCGGCCTCTGCCATGATTTCCGGATGGTCCTTCAAGCCAGAAGAAATCCGGTCCTGGTTCGGGGACATGCTGTCTGCAAGCGCTTGGGCGTGGCGGAGGGCCGCGCCGGTTGCAATCAGCATCTGGGGCAAAAATGCCCATTCCAGTGGCCAGCGCGCGCCGTCACGTTCTTCTGCCGGAGTGGCCGCTGCCGCAATCCCGCCTGCGGACGTTTGCACGATGGCGTTGAGTGTCAGAATGGCTTCCGCCTGAACCGGGTTGGCCTTTTGCGGCATTGTCGAGGATCCGCCGCCTGTTCCCGATGAGACCTCCGCAATATCTGATCGGCCTAGCAAAAGAAGATCGCCGGCCATCTTGGCAATACTGGCGGTGAGGGCTTGCAGCCAGGCGGACAGCGCGAGGATGTTTGACCGGTTCGTGTGCCAGGACGGCGAAAAATGGAGCTTGAGTTCCTCGGCAAGAGCCTCCGCGATACGCGGACCATCCGGAGCAACCGCGCTGTTAACGCCGGAAGCCCCGCCAAACTGGACTCTCAGAACTTTCTCGCGAAGAGCTGGCAGGTCGGCCTCAGCGTCGATTAAGCCGTGTGCCCATTGTGCAATCCGGTAGCCGAATGTGATCGGCGTTGAAATCTGCGACCTGGTCCGGCCAGTTAGAAGCTGATTGGCATGCCGCACGCTTTCTGTTTCAAGTGCGTCGATCAGTTTGCCAAGGCGCTCTTCGAGGACATGGAGGCAGCTCTTTGCCTGCAGAACCAGTGCCGTGTCCATCACGTCCTGGCTGGTGGCTCCCCAGTGCAGCCAGCTGCCTGCGTCGTCACCGGCGACCTTCCTCAAGGAAGCCACAAGTGCGGGCACGGGAATTCCAGCTGACCGCGTGCCCTTACTCAAAGCAATAGGCTCAATCTCACAGGTTTCCAGGGCTGAGACGATTGTTGCAGCCGCACCTTCCGGGATGATGCCCAGGGCGCCTTGCACTTGTGCAAGAGCCTGTTCGAACCGGATCATGTGAAGGAGATCGGCGTCCTCATCCAATCGCAAAACCAGATCGGCGTCGGAGTAAAGATCGGAAAAAACCGGGCTGGAAAACAGGGAGATGGGCATGAAAACTGTGCTCAAACAAAGGGAGCTTGATCAAGAAACATTATGACTAGATCAGCGGGCGGTAAATCGGGATCGATTTCACGCCCAAAGCTGATCGCTCTTAAGTGGTCGAGCATCTTTGGGCGTTTCAATCAAAACGCCCGATGCTCTGGCCGTCAAGCCGCCTTGAGCGGAATTCGCAAGATCTCTCGGGCCTTTTGCCAGTCCGCGACCGGCCGGTCATACTTTTCGCAAAGCTCTACTGCTTGTTTGACCAAAGCTGCGTTGGACGGGGCAAGCCTGTCCTTGTCGAGGCGGATGTTGTCTTCCAGTCCAGTGCGGGTGTGCCCTCCGGCCGCGATCGACCACTCGTTGATGGTCAGCTGGTGACGGCCGATGCCGGCAGCACACCATTCGGCATCCGGAACGAGCCGTTCGACGGTCTTGATATAATAGTCGAAGACATCCTTATCGACGGGCATGGCGTTCTTCACGCCCATGACGAACTGGATATAAAGCCGGCCTGGTATGCGGCCGTCCTTGTTCATCGCGGCTGCCTGGTGAATGTGGCTGAGATCGAAGGCCTCGATCTCCGGTTTGATGGTGTAAGTCCGCATTTCTGCTGCCAGCCAGTCCACAAGATCCGGCGGGTTTTCGTAAACCCTCGTCGGAAAGTTGTTCGATCCAACGGAAAGGGACGCCATGTCCGGCTTAAGCGGCAGCATACCGCCGCGTGCCTTGCCGGCGCCTGAGCGCCCGCCGGTCGAGAACTGGATGATCATGCCGGGGCAGTGTTTTTCAAGACCTTCCTTCAGCCGGGCAAATTTCTCCGGATCCGAAGACGGGCTTTGATCCTCGTTGCGCACGTGGGCGTGGCAGATGGTGGCGCCGGTTTCAAAGGCCTCGTGAGTGCTCTCAACCTGTTCGGCAACTGTCACCGGGACAGCCTGATTGTTTTCTTTTGTCGGCAACGAGCCGGTGATCGCAACACAGATGATACAGGGTTTGCTCATGTCCGCCTCAAATGTCGAAAAAGACGGTTTCGTCTTCGCCCTGCAGCTTGATGTCAAACCGATAGACCGGCGTGCCGTCGCTGTCTGTTCGCTCTGCAATCAGCGTTGCCCGGCGGCGCTCCCACTCGATCAGATTGAGCACCGGATCGGCTGCATTCGCCGCCGCCTCATCTGAAAAATAGAGCCGGGTTTGCAAACCCACATTGATCCCTCGTGCGACGATCCAGAAGCTGATATGCGGAGCCATTTGACGGCCGTTCAGATCCGTGACCGCACCCGGCTTGACTGTCTCGAAGGTCCAGTTGCCGGTGTCGAAATCCGGAATGACGCGGCCCCAACCCCTGAACCCGTCTTCAACCTCGCCCAGATGTTCCGGATGGGCATAGATGCCGTCTGTATTTGCCTGCCAGGCTTCCAGAAGCACGTCCTTGATCGGAGACCCCATGCCATCAATGACACGGCCCTCAACGCGAATGCGTTCGCCCTTTGCGTTTGGACCTGCAATGTCATGCCCCAGCTCCTGGGCGTAGATGTCAAAGCCGGCGGCTCCCGGCGCAAGGCCGATGTGGACATAAGGGCCCGCCGTCTGGGAAGGGGTTTCTTTCAAGTAATCCAGTGTCTGGCGCATGATCAGTTCCCCTCCGACCGGTTTTCAAACAGTGTTGACCGGCGCCCGCGCAACACGATGTCGAACTTGTACGCGATGGTGTCGAGGGGGATGGTGGCGTTGAGATCCAACCGAGCGACCAGTTGATCTACCGCATCCGGATCAGGAATGGAATTCACGATCGGGCATTTAGCGATCAGCGGGTCGCCTTCAAAGTAGCACTGCGTGATCAGACGCTGGGCGAAAGCGGAACCGAAGATGGAGATATGGACATGGGCCGGCCGCCAGTTGTTGACCCAATTGCGCCAGGGATAAGCCCCGGGCTTCACGGTCCTGAATGCGTAGTACCCGTTCTCGTCCGTTAACGTGCGGCCACAGCCGCCGAAATTCGGGTCGATCGGCGCGAGATAGGTGTCCTTCTTGTGTCGGTAGCGGCCACCAGAATTGGCTTGCCAGATTTCAACCAGTGTGTTCGGCACAGGTTTGGCGTTTTCATCGAGAACCCGCCCATGAAGGATGATGCGTTCGCCAATCGGGCTTTCGCCCGGCTTTGCGTAGTTCGACAGGAGATCCTTGTCGATTGGGTCGATGTCGTTGTGCCCAAAGACGGGTCCTGTGATTTCGCTGACCGTCGTTTCCAGGCTGATCATCGAATACTGTGGTGACCTGGATACGCTGGTCTTGTAGTCCGGCGTCAGCGCAGGCGGCTGCCATTGCCGGTCACGCTGGTAATAGGGGCCTGGTTTCATTGTGGCGTTCCTCCCGGCCGGCGTTATTCGCCCGCCTCCTCCCGTTCCATGTCCGCGTAGGTGTCCTTGGCAATCTTGAGCGCCTGGTTGGCCCGAGGAACTCCAGCATAAATCGCGACATGCTGGAAGGCCTCCAGAACATCCTGCTTGCTTGCGCCTGTCCGGGCCGTTGCGCGGATGTGCATGGCAATTTCCTCAAAATTCCCGAGAGCTGCCAAGAGGGCCAGCGTCAACATGGAGCGCTCGCGCGGGCTGATGCCGTCAGATGCCCAGACCGTGCCCCAGGCCGCTTCGGTGATCAGCGTTTGAAAGGGCGCATCGAGATCGGTCTTCGCAGCCTCTGCGCGATCAACATGGGCGTTGCCCAAAACGGAGCGGCGGACATCCAGACCCTGCTCATACCGGTCAGACATGAGCGCTCTCCTTCAAAAAATTCTGCAAATGGGCCGTAAAGACGTCGGCCTGCTCAACACAGGGCAGGTGACCGGCGGCTGCTATCTCGACAAAGCGGCTGCCACGGATCAGGTCCGTGGTGGCCTTTACCTGTTCCGGAGGGCTGGCGAGATCTTCAGATCCGGCGAGCCCCAATACGGGAAGCGTCAATTCGGAGGTTGTCGCGGTCAGATCCGTTACGGCCAGAGCTTGACTGCAGCCGATGTAACCCTCAGCTGGCGTCCGGCTCAGCATGTTGCGCCAGGCAATACATTCGTCAGAGTGCCGGAAAGGGCCGGAGAACCAGCGGTCCAGTACAGCGTCGGTGATACTTTCGACACCGCCTTTGCGTACTGCCGCAATCCGGGTTTGCCACATCTCTTCTGTGCCCATTTTTGCCGCTGTGCAGGCCAGAACAAGACTGGTCATGCGATCCGACTGGCGATGGGCGAGCAGCTGTCCGATCATTCCGCCAATGGAAAGGCCGACCAGCGAGAATTGCGTTACGCCGATATGGCCGAGCAACTCCTCCAGATCTACGACCAGATCCGTCATGGAGTAAACATCAGAGGGGCAGGAGGAGAGGCCATGGCCGCGCTTGTCGAAGCGGATGTAGCGAAAGCCCTCTTTGGGAAGCTGGTCAACGACCTTGTCCCAGAGCCGCAGATCCGTGCCGAGGGAGTTTGCAAACACGACAGGGGTGCCGGCCGGGTCGCCGTCCTCCCGCCAGTGAATGTCCGCATTTGTGAGCCGTGCGATGTGCATCAGTAGGGCAGTCCCACATAGTTCTCGGCAAACCACTTTTGGGCGGTCGGATTGTAATGCAGAGATTCAATTTCGGCCCGCTGCATTTTCAGATCAAACTCGGATTGATCCGGGAACCGGTGCAGCAGATTGGTGGTCGCCCAGCTGAACCGCTCCGCCTTCCAGACCCGCGCCAGCGCCGTTTCGGAGTAGGTGTCGATGCCGGTGCTGTCCTTGTCGAGGTAATAGGCTGACAGAGCGCGGTAGAGATAGTGAACATCTGACGCAGCAGTGTTGAGGCCCTTGGCCCCGGTCGGAGGCACGATGTGCGCAGCATCGCCGCAGAGGAACAATCGGCCCCAGCGCATCGGCTCGCTCACGAAGGAGCGCAAAGGCGCAATTGATTTTTCAATCGACGGCCCAGTGACGAGCTTTTCCGCGATATCCTCCGGAAGCCGTCGTTTCAGTTCTTCCCAGAACGCCTCATCGCTCCAGTCCTCGACCTTGTCGCTGAGCTCGCATTGCACGTAATAGCGGGACAGGTTTTCATTGCGCATGGAGCAGAGTGCAAATCCGCAGGTGGAGTTGGCGTAGATCAGCTCTTCGTGCACTGGCGGGGTTTCGGAAAGAATACCCAGCCAGCCGAATGGAAAGACCTTCTCATAGTCCTTGCGGACGGTTTCCGGGATGGTTTTCCGGCTGACCCCGTGAAAGCCGTCGCAGCCTGCCACGAAATCGCAGTCGATCCGATGTTCGCTGCCATCTTTCATGTAAGTGACGTAAGGTGTGTCCGTATCGGTATCGTGGATTGCGACACCCTCTGCTTCGAAGATGGTCTTTGCACCAGAAGTTTCGCGGGCTTCATAGAGGTCGCGTGTCACCTCTGTCTGGCCGTATACGATCACGCTCTTGCCGATCAGGTCCTCGAAGTTGATCGAGAACATCTCGCTTTCATAGGAAATACAGGTGCCTGTATGGACAAAACGCTCCTTGTCCATGCGCTCGGACACGCCGGCCTCGCGCATCAGTTCGACCAGACCCGTTTCCAGAATGCCGGCCCGGATCCGCGCAAGCACATAGTCCTTGGTCTTGCGCTCCAGAACGACCGCGTCGATCCCCTTCAGGTGCAAAAGTTGCCCCAGCAGGAGCCCGGAGGGACCTCCTCCAACAATGACAACTTGAGTACGCATCTAGACCTCCCCGCGTTTTTGAGCATATTGTTTATCTGAAATGGTGAAGTAAAATGACAAATTAGGTCATTTGATTTCCAAAATGGATAAGTAAATGATCGATCGGCGGATAAAATTCCGACACATCCAATGTTTTGTCGAGATTGCGCAGGAGCGCAGTCTGAAGCTCGCTGCCGACAAGTTGAACCTTACTCAACCGGCCATATCCAAGACCCTCAAGGAATTGGAGGAAACGATTGGCACGACACTGATGTCCCGCAGCCGCGCGGGGATATCGCTGACGCCGCAAGGCAAGATGTTCCTGCATTTTGCCCAGATTTCCCTAGCCAGCCTTCAGCAGGGTCTGGACGGTGTGGTCAACGCCGGTGAGGAGGCGCGGGCCACGTTGACGGTTGGAGCTTTGCCGAGTGTTTCGGGAAGCTTCTTGCCCGCTGCCATCCGTGAGTTCCGGGACCTGGCCCCAACGGTCATGCTGAAGATCCTGGATGGTCCGCATGGATATCTGATCGAGCGGTTACGGCTGGGTGAAATCGATCTGGTGATTGGCCGCCTCGGACGCCCGGTTACCATGGAAGGGGTTTCGTTCACGCAGCTTTATTCTGAGCGGGTCGAGTTCGTCGTCCGGGCTGGTCATCCGCTCCTGGAGGCGCCGGATATCAAACGCATTGTCGACTGGCCGGTGCTCTATCCGCCGGAAGGGTCGGCCATCCGCCCTTTGGTTGAACGGTATCTGATCGCCAACGGCGTTGCCGAAATACCGAACCGGATCGAAACCGTGTCCGGCGCGTTCGGTCGTATTTATACGCGTCAGTCGGACGCTGTCTGGATTATTTCTTCCGGTGTGGTGCGCAATGAAACGGCTGATGGCGATTTGATCCGCTTGCCTTTCGAAAGCGACATCACCAAAGGGCCGATCGGGTTGATGACGCGCCCCGATGCCCAGCCGAGTCCGGCCGAGCAGGTGTTCCGGCTGGCTGTTCAAACCGCCATTGAAAATTTGGAACTCTCCTCATGAGCAAGACTGCGACGACTTCTGCCAATGGCGATACTTTGCGCTCTAAAAGTGCAACAGAAGAGATTGTATCCATCACGTCCGGAGGGGCTCTGCTCAGCCGGATGAAGGCGATCGGCATCGACTATATTTTTGCAAATTCCGGGACGGATTTCCCGCCGGTGATCGAAGGCCTTGCCGAGGCTGATGCCAAGAACATCGATCTACCGGAAGCGATTGTCATCCCGCACGAAAGTGCGGCCATGGGCATGGCGCATGGTTACTATCTCAGCACCGGCAAAACGGCTGCAGTGATGGCGCATACGAATGTTGGTCTCGCCAACTGCGCGATAGGCGCGATCAACGCATCGATCGAAAACATACCAATGATGCTCTTTTCCGGGAGAACCCCAACAACAGAGCAAGGGCGGTTCGGATCGCGAACCGTTCCGATCGGCTGGGGACAGGAAATGCGCGATCAAACCGCTCTGGTGCGTGAAGCCTGCAAATGGGACTACGAACTGCGGGTTCCCGAGCAGGCTGTCGAAACGGTTGACCGTGCGAAAGCGCTTGCCGAGATGACACCGCGCGGTCCTGTCTATGTGAGTTTGCCGCGCGAAGTCCTATGTGAGCCTTGCCCGGCGGACCAATTGGGCTCGCCGGCGATTATGGTCGCGCCGCAGCCGGGTATCGACCAAGGCGCCATTGCACGGGCAGCCGAACTTATTTCCCAAGCTGACAATCCAGTGATTTTCGCGCAGCGCGGAGCCGGAGGCCCCGACGGCTTTTCAGCTCTTGCCGGGATGGCTGAACGATGGGGCATGCCCGTTTGCCAGTATTGGGCTGTGCGGCTTGCGATGGATCTCAATCATCCAATGGCTGCAGGCAATGATCCAGCCGTTCTTCTGGAGACCGCAGATGTTGTTCTGGTTATCGACAGTCTGGCTCCCTGGGCACCGGACAAACACAAGCTGAAGCCCGGATGCAAAGTCATACACCTTGGCCAGGACCCGCTCTTCAGCAAAGTGCCTGTGCGCAATTTCCAATGTGATCTGGCAATCGCATCGGACGTGCAGCCGGGAATCGTCGCTTTGAAGGCAGCTTTGGATGAGCTCGAGCTGTCCGAAAAAGCAGCGCCGAGACGAGCTCAATGGGCTGCGCGCAACAAAGCAAACCGGCAAGCCGTTTTGGCATCGGCTGAAGCCGATGGATCGGGGCGCATCACCAAGAATTTGGTCAGTCTGTGCCTGTCCCGCGTATTGGGGGATCGAAAAGCATCGGTGCTATCAGAACTTGGCTGTCCTCCGGCTCCCATGGCTCTAAACCATTGGCAGGCTTGGTATCAGGAGCCGCATGCTGGCGGGCTCGGCTGGTGTTTTCCTGCCGCCCTTGGCATGAAATTGGGTGCCCCGGACCGGAGTGTCGTGGCGACCATGGGAGACGGGTCATACATGTTTTCCAACCCGGTGGTTTGTCATCAGATTGCCGAAGCTCTCGACCTGCCGATTCTTGTGATCGTTTTGAACAATGCGGAATGGGGCGCAGTTCGCCAGTCTGTTCTGGATCACTATCCGGATGGTTACGCGGCCCGAAGCAACAGAATGCCGTTGACCCAACTGTCGCCGGTGCCGGATTTTACGCATGTCGCCAAGGCCAGCCGCGCCCATGCTGCTCGTGTCGAGCAGGCGGTAGATCTGGAGTCAGCTCTGAGAGATGCGCTCAAACAAATCGAACAAAACAAAACCCTCGCATTTTTGGATGTTGTTGTGACGCGATAGATTTGGCTTGAGTTGCTACTTGAAGTTGGATGGCTAAAACTGAATATCTGTTCAGGTTTATGCGTTGTTTGAGTATCGGTGTCAGTAACCGAAATTATACGAATGATGTGAAATAACTTTACTTGAACAACTGCATAGTTAGGCCATTGGCATCAGTTCGCATGGCCGTTTCTGCAATGGGGAAGCCGTGCTGCACAAGATAATACGCGTGATGATCGCGGACGACAGCTCAATCGCTCGGGACATCGTTGCGGAAGGCATTCAGGCCCATCGTGGTGAACGCTATATCGAGATTGAGCAAGCGTCGAATGGCCGGGCCGCCCTCGAGATACTTCAAGCGAAACGCATCGACGTCGCCTTCGTCGACATTCACATGCCGGGCCTGAACGGTCCGGAAGTCGTTTCGGCAATGCGCGATACCCAGTCGAATGACTGTTTGACCGTGGCGATGTCGAGTAGTCTGGATGACAAGGCTGAATCAGTACTGAAGCGCTTTGGCGCCTATCATTTCCTTCAGAAACCCTTTGGTCCCGCGGAAATCTCCGAGATAATTGCCACCTATCGCATGATGACCCGGTCCTACCCGATCCTGGTTGTCGACGATTCTGGAACAATGCGGAAATTGACCCGAAAGGTCTTGGAGAGTAGCCGCTTCGAGTTTGAAATTTCTGACGCAGACAGTGCCGATGCAGCGTTGAAAGCGCTTTCTCGCGGTAAGTTCGAATTGGTCCTGACCGATTTTCACATGCCGGGTATAGACGGCCTGGAGCTGGCCGGCTCCATTCGGGATTTGTCCAGCAAGGTTGGCATCTACATGATGTCGACCAACGATACGACGTACCTCGAACGATCTGCCGCCTTTGTCGGGATCTCCGGTTTTTTGAAAAAGCCCTTCAACGCGGCTGATATCGATATGCTGATGCACGACTATCTGGAAATCGACAAGCCGAAATTCGGCAAGGTCAGAGACGTGTTCAGTTTCATTGAGCGGGAACGCAAGGCGTCCTGAAGAAACAAAGCCACGGATCTGCGCCTAGATGACTTGTAATGCCGGGATTAAATCAAATTTTCCCGGTATTATTTGCCGTTTTCCTACAATCATTTTGGATAGTGCTGTGTCTGTCTTGATTACGGGCGGTCAAGTTGATTCAATGAAAGAATCAGAATTTTAGCGGATGTGTAGCGATTTCGCCCCGATACCTAAGGAGCGCGGCGTGGGCAAAACAGCACGGCTTGAATATCTCCGGCGCATACTACCCTTAGGCTTGGCGGTGCTCGGCATTGCGGGTTGGTTTTACTTTATGACGCTGCTCAGCAGCATCATGTGCCTGGTGGCTGCGGCTGCGATCTATCTTGCGCCGCCCCGGCCACAGCCGGCATCCGGAGCGATCCGGCCAGTGTCCCGCCCATCTGTCCTAACACTGGACCTGATTGGTTTTGGGTTTGGATTGTTCTTTCTGCCGCTCGCGGTTCTTGGTCTCGCATCGGCAACGGGTGCCTTGGCAGCATTGGCTCTGATTTGCTTGCTCCCGGCCAGTTTATCTCTCGTTTTCTTCACGGTTGCGGTTCGCCAGGAAACGTCTTGGGTGCGTTTTTTCGGAAATGGTTTTGAGTTCACGCAATTCGGTTTGCGTGTGCGTGTGCCCTATACCGATCTTGAAAAGGTCAGCGTAAAGCTGTGGCATGCATCGGGTGCCGTGGCCTGGTTCCAGTCGACGATTGGCTCCAGCGGGCGAAAAAAAGCCGTGCTCCTGAACGGTGAAGAAACAACCAAAACCCTGGTCTTCCGCCGCAACGACGGGTCCACATTTACGATCTCATCCGAGCTCATTCCGGACCTTCAACGTGTCCTGATTGGTATGGATCGTGCTGAAGTGGATTTGCCGGAGGGCATTAGCGAGTGGCAACGCAAGAAGATCCGGAGGCGGCGGGAAAAAATGTACCGCGTTGAGGAGCCTGCTCCGAAATCAGAGCAACTTGATGTCGCCCGGATTGCAGCCTTGATCGAGCACGCCCGCCGGAACGCATAGGCTCTTGATCCTCAGTGCGTCCAGGCCGGTTTTCTCTTTTCAAAAAACGCTGATGTGCCTTCATTGGCTTCCGGCGTTTCCCATGTGTCCGCAAGTCTTCGGATCGTATCGTCGATGACCGTATCGGTGATAACCGGGCCAAGAGACCGGGCAAGAGCCTTGGAGGCGGCAACAGCTGCGGGAGCCGCGCTCAAATAAGGTTTGATTTCCTTTTCAATCGCCGCATCAAGGTCATCGGCGCTCACCACCTTGGCGGCGAGATCAAGATCCCGGGCTTCTTCCGCACCGAAAATGCGCGCGGACATGAACACCCGGCGCGCCTTGCCTTCGCCCATCCGGGCCAGGACGTAGGGGCTGATTGTTGCTGGTATCAGGCCAAGACGAACCTCGGTCAGGCCGAACCTCGCAGTGTCGACGGCAACGACAGTATCGCAGACGCTCATCATGCCGATGCCGCCACCGAAGGCCTGTCCCTGCACACGCCCAATCACAGGTTTCGGCAGTTCATTCAGTGCCTTCAGCATCATGGCGAGCTTGCGGGCTTCTGCAATGCGTGTGTCGCGGTCGGCTGCCATCTGCTCGCGCATCCAGGCAAGATCGCCTCCCGCACAAAAACTTTCGCCGACGCCTGTCAGGACGACAACACGGACCGAACCATCGGATCCGAGTTGGTCTGCTGCTTCCGTGAGTTCGTCGATCATTTTAGCCGACAGCGAATTGTGCTTTTCCGGACGGTTCAAGGTCAGCGTTGCAACGCCGCGGTCATCCGTTTCAATCGAGATCGTCTCAAAACTCATACGGTGTCACTCCGGAGGGATTTTGCGAATTCGGCAAGCTCGGCCAGTTTCTCAAGTCTCAGCCCGGTCTCAAAACCGCGGCGCTGCATCAGCTCTGCAATGGCTTCTGTTGCAACGTTGCCCTTGGCGCCGGGGGCATAGGGGCAGCCGCCCAGCCCGCCAATGGTGCTGTCGAACGTGCGCAGGCCCTTGTCGAGGCTGACCTCGATGTTCTCCAGCGCCCGGCCCTTGGTGTCGTGATAATGCCCGGCCACCTTTTCAGCTGGCACCACGGCGAGAACGGTATCTAGCATGCGGCCAATGGTTTCCGGCGTGCCAGCACCGATCGTGTCCCCAAGAGAAATCTCATAGCAGCCAAGCTCGTATAGGATCTTTGCGACTTCGGCGACCTTTTCGGGGGGCGTCGGGCCGTCATATGGGCAATCGGTGACGCATGAAACATAGCCGCGCACCGGCATTTCATCCTGACGGGCTTTTTCCAGCAGTGGCTTGAAACGTTCGATGCTTTCTGCGACCGAGCAGTTGATGTTCTTCTTTGAAAAGCCCTCGGAAGCCGAGCCGAAGATGGCCACCTCGTCAGCCGAGACCTTCAGGGCGGCCGTGTAGCCTTTGACGTTCGGTGTCAGAACAGAATAGACAACAGCCGGATGGCGGTGGATGCCCTCCATGACCTCTTGCGCATCAGCCATTTGCGGCACCCATTTGGGGCTGACAAAGCTGGTGACTTCGATCTTGCGAAACCCACATTCGGAAAGACGGTCGACAAGAGCAATCTTGTCTTCCGTCGGGACAAACCGCTTTTCGTTCTGAAGCCCGTCGCGCGGACCCATTTCGAAGATGGTGACAAACTCGGACATGAGCGCTTTTTCCTTAATCAATCTCAGCCGCGCGGGCGCGGAGCTCACGCCGGATGACCTTGCCGGTGGTGGTCATCGGTAGAGCGTCAACGAACTCGATTTCACGCGGATATTCATGGGCGGCGAGCCTGATCTTGACGAAGTCGGCGATCTCCTTGGCCAAGGCGTCGGACGGTTCGACATCCTGCTTCAGGATGATGTAGGCCTTGACAATCTCTGTGCGCTGGGCATCGGGTTTGCCGATGACACCGGCCATCGCAACAGCGGGATGCTTGATCAGGCAGTCTTCGATTTCGCCGGGTCCAATCCGGTAGCCGGAGGAGGTGATGACATCATCGTCCCGACCCACGAAACGGATCCAGCCGTCCTCATCCATCTCGCCCGTGTCACCCGTCAGCAGCCAGTCATCGGCGAATTTCTTCTGAGTGGCGTCCTCGTTGTTCCAGTACTTCAAGAACATGACTGGATCGGGCCGCTTGACGGCGATATTGCCGAAGGTGCCGGAGGGCAGAGCCTCACCGGCATCACTGACGATAGCCAGCTCGTGACCCGGAACAGCCTTACCCATGATGCCGGGACGTGCGTCCATGATTTCAGAGCAGCTGGAGACGATCATGTTGCATTCGGTCTGGCCGTAGAACTCGTTGATGGTCCGGCCAAAGGTTTTGCGGCCCCAGTCAATGAGCTCGGCACCGAGGGTTTCGCCGCCGGAGGCGACGGTCCGCAAATTCAACTGCCAGCGGTCTTCCGGGGCATCGAGCTGGCGCATCATCTTCAACGCCGTTGGCGGGATGAAAGCGTTGCGGATGTTTTGATCCTGAAGCAGTTGGAAGGCCGCTTCCGCCGTGAACTTCTTGAAACGGCAGGCCACGACCGGGACACCGAGATAAAGCGCCGGCATCAGTACATCCAGAAGGCCGCCGATCCAGGCCCAGTCCGCCGGTGTCCAGATCCGGTCCTCTGGCTGACCCAAAAAGTCATGGCTCATCTCAACCCCGGGAAGGTGTCCGAGCAAAACTTGGTGCCCGTGGAGTGCACCCTTCGGCTGTCCTGTCGTGCCGGAGGTGTAGATGATGATGGCCGGGTCATCTGGCTGCGTGTCGATGGGTTCGAAGGTCTCTTCATGACCTTCCATTGAGGCCCAAAGGTCATCGGCGCCATGGAGTGCGCCATCCGCGCAGAAGACAGTTGTCAGTTCGGGCAAGCTGCCGTGGATTTTTTCAAGCTTCGCCGCGCCGCTTTCATCCGTAATGACGGCCTTGGCGCCAGAATCCTTGAGCCGGTACTCCAGCGCTTCTTCGCCAAAGAGGATGAACAGCGGGATTGAAATACCGCCGAGTTTCAATGCTGCGATATGAGCAAAGGCTGTTTCCGGGCGTTGCGGCATTAAGATGCCGATCCGGTCGCCCTGCTGAATGCCCCGGCTCTTCAGGAGGTTGGCCAGCTGATTGGAAAGCCGCTTCAACGCGCCGTAGGAGTAGCTGTGAGCGGGTTGGCCTTCTTCGGCATAGACCAGAGCTTCGCGGCGTGGTTCCTTGTCGGCCCAGGCGTCACAAATCGCGACACCAATGTTGAACCGTTCCGGGATCTGCCAGGAAAACCTCTCGGTCAGCTCCTTGTAGGTTTTTGCCTCAGGCAGCAGCATCGGCTTCCTCCGCCAGAACCAGTAGGATCGTGCCGTCGGTCACTTGTTCACCTTCATTGACCATCACTTCACCAATGACCCCATCGCGCGGGGCTTTCAGCGTGTGCTCCATTTTCATGGCTTCCAGAATGATCAAGGGCTGATCCTTGGTGACGGCATCGCCGGCCTTGGCGTTTAGCATTTTGACAAGGCCTGGCATTGGGGCAATCAGCTGATCGCCCGCACCGGCAGCTTCCTCGTCAGAACTCAGCGCGTCCGGCAGTCCAACCGTGAAGGCATGGCCGGACATGAAGACCGTGAGCCCTTTGCCATCGTGAACCACGGAACCGGAAGCCCGGTGGCCGTTGCTGTCATAGGTGATGGTGCTGCCATCCACCTCAACCAGGGTGAAATCTTTCGGACCGCTTTCCAGATGCACGGTGAACTTGTTTTGGCCCTGGGCGTGAACTTCAACATCCCTGCGCTCACTGGCAATTTCGAGAAGCGCGAACTGACGTGAGGCACTCCAAATCCGCCATCCTGCAAGCGTGTCGAACGGATCGTTGCCCTCTGCTGGACGGGTAAGGCCAAGCGCGGTCAGCGCGGCAAGCGCGATTGCGTCCTCCGGCATCTCCGGTTCGGCGATCAGGCTTTCCAGGTCGCGGTCGATCAGGCCGGTGTCGACGTCCCCTTTGGCAAAGCCTTCGTGGCGGCAAAGCGCAGCCAGAAACCCGGCGTTGGTCACGCAACCGGCAACTTCCGTGGCCTCCAGGCTGGCGAGCAACTTGCCAAGCGCGGCATCACGGGACGGGCCGTGCACGATCACCTTCGCGATCATCGGATCATAGAAGGGGGAAATCTCGTCTCCTGCCCGGACACCGCTGTCGACGCGGGCCTGGGTTTCGGGAAGAACGAGGTGCTCCAATGTGCCAATCGCTGGCAGAAAGCCCTTAGGTGCATCTTCTGCATAAAGGCGGGCCTCAAAAGCCCAACCGTTGATCGAAAGTTCCTCTTGCGCCTTTGGCAGAGGCTCTCCGGAAGCAACACGCAGCTGCCACTCGACGAGGTCCTGTCCGGTGATCAGCTCTGTTACCGGGTGCTCAACTTGCAGACGGGTGTTCATCTCCATGAAATAGAAGCGGTCGGCGCGCAGACCTTCGGAGACGTCAACGATGAACTCGATGGTGCCGGCACCGGAATAGTTGATCGCCTTGGCCGCCTTAACGGCCGCCTCACCCATGGCCGTGCGCATCTCTTCCGGCATGTCGGGGGCCGGAGCCTCCTCAATGACCTTCTGGTGGCGCCTTTGCAGCGAGCAGTCGCGCTCAAACAGATGAACGGCATTGCCATGATTGTCGCCGAAGACCTGGATTTCGATGTGACGAGGTTTGGCGACATATTTTTCGATGAGGACCCGGCCATCACCAAAGCTTGCCTCGCCTTCGCGCTGGGCGGACTTGAGCGCGGAGATAAAGTCTTCCGCCCGTTCAACCTTGCGCATGCCTTTGCCGCCGCCGCCAGCGCGCGCCTTGATCAGAACCGGATAGCCGATCTTGCCGGCCTGGATCTGCAAGAAACCAGGGTCCTGGGTCTCCCGGTGGTAGCCCGGCACGACCGGAACGCCAGCCTTTTCCATCAGCGCCTTGGCGGCGTCTTTCAGGCCCATGGCTCGGATGGCATCTGCGCTCGGGCCGATGAAGGTGATCCCGGCCGCGTCCAGCGCGTCAACGAAGTCCGGGTTTTCCGACAGGAAGCCGTATCCCGGGTGGACCGCCTCTGCGCCGCTTTGTTTGCAGACCTCGATGATCTTGGCGATCTGCAGATAGCTCTCGGAGACAGGAGCCGGGCCGATGCGGTACGCTTCGTCGGCCATCGCAACGTGTTTGGCGTTTGCATCGGCGTCGGAATAGACAGCCACGGTTTTAACGCCGAGTTCGCGGGCTGTTTCCATGACCCGGCAGGCGATTTCACCACGGTTGGCAATGAGGATTTTCTTGAACATTGTCAGATGCCTTCCGTCTTAAGGTCTTCAACTACTTTGAATCGTTCGCACACAAGCATCATTTCCGGATCAAAGCCGCCATTGCGCTCGAAATAGCTCTGGTGGTCTCTTTGCCAGCCTTCGAGTGTGTCGTTTTCCCCTTCTGCAAGTGCAAAGTCCGCCGACACATCGCAAAAACGGGTTTGGGTCAGTTCAAGCGTTTCAACGACAAGCGCCGGAGATCCGTCCCAGTTGAGAACGATATCCGTGCGTCCGACCTCGGGCATGGCTTCGCCGCCATCTGTAAAATCGCGCAGAGCACCACAGGTCGCAGTCTTTTTGCCGGAGCGGACCAGGCTGATCAGAAGGCTGCTGAGTTCGGGTCCGTCGCCGAACCTGAAGGTTTCTGCGCCCGGATATTTCTTTTTGAGTTCTTCCAAGGTCATCACATCACATCCGGAACAGGCCAAACTTGGTGTCTTCGATCGGGGCGTTCAGGGACGCCGACAAAGAAAGACCCAGAATGTCGCGGGATTTGCGCGGATCGATGATGCCGTCATCCCAAAGCCGGGCTGAGGCATAGAGCGGATGACCTTGTTCCTCGAATTGGTTGATGATCGGCTGCTTGAACTCGGCTTCGTCTTCCTTGGACCAGCTGCCGCCCTTGCGCTCGATGCCGTCGCGGCGAACGGTTGCCAGAACGCCGGCGGCCTGTTCCCCGCCCATGACGGAGATGCGCGAGTTCGGCCATGACCACAGGAACCGCGGCGAGTAGGCCCGGCCACACATGCCGTAGTTGCCGGCACCAAAAGATCCGCCGACCAGCATGGTGATTTTCGGAACCTTCGTCGTGGCAACGGCGGTCACCAGCTTGGCACCATCTTTCGCGATCCCGCCGCTTTCGTATTTCTGGCCGACCATGAAGCCGGTGATGTTCTGCAGGAATACCAGAGGGACCTTGCGCTGGGAGCAGAGTTCGACGAAATGCGCGCCCTTGACCGCGCTTTCGGAGAAGAGAACCCCGTTGTTGGCGATGATGCCGACCGGCATGCCGTGGATATGGGCAAAGCCGCAGACCAGCGTTGTGCCGTAGCGGGCCTTGAACTCGTCAAACCTTGAGCCGTCGACCACGCGGGCAATGACTTCGCGAATGTCGTAGGGGGTCTTCAAATCCGCCGGAACGACGCCGAGGATTTCCTCCGGATCGTAGAGTGGATCTTCGGGCGTCTGCAGGGCAAGCTGCGAAGCTTTGGTGCGGTTGAGGCTCGCGATGGACCGGCGGGCGATGGCAAGCGCATGGGCGTCATCGCGGGCCAGGTGATCGGCGACGCCGGACAGACGGGTATGGACGTCACCGCCGCCAAGGTCTTCTGCGGACACCTCTTCCCCGGTGGCCGCCTTCACAAGCGGCGGACCGGCGAGGAAGATGGTGCCCTGGTTCTTGACGATGATGGTCTCGTCCGACATGGCCGGAACATAGGCACCGCCCGCTGTGCACGAGCCCATCACAACCGCGATTTGGGCAATGCCTTTCGCCGACATGTTGGCCTGGTTGAAAAAAATCCGGCCAAAGTGGTCACGGTCCGGGAAGACCTCGTCCTGGTTGGGCAGGTTGGCACCACCGCTGTCGACCAGATAGACGCAAGGCAAGTTGTTCTGCTCGGCGATTTCCTGGGCGCGCAGGTGCTTTTTCACGGACAATGGATAGTAGGTGCCGCCTTTGACCGTTGCGTCATTGGCCAGGATCATGACGTCCTGTCCTTCGACCCGGCCAATGCCGGCAATCATACCGGCCGACGGTGCTGCGCCATCATACATGTCGTGGGCGGCCAGCATGCCGACTTCCAGAAACGGCGAGCCCGGATCGAGCAGGCGGGAGACACGTTCGCGCGGCAGGATCTTGCCGCGGGAGACATGGCGCTCACGGGCGGTTTCGCCGCCGCCGTCCAGCGCTGTTTGTGCAGCGGCCTTGATTTGCGCCATGGCGTCTTCATGCGCGGCCTTGTTGGCGGTGAACTCGGCGCTCTTGGGCGATAGGCTCGATTTGAGGATGCTCATGCCATCCGGTCTCCGGTGTCTGGATTGCCAGGATTATCGTTCGTTTCTGGGGCGATGCTTTTGCGCACCATGTTGAGGTAAAGCGTTTCGATCTCTTCTTTCGACAGATCGCCGCCGGGCCGGTACCAGGCCGGAATGCCGGTCAGCATGGCGATGATCGCACGTGTCGTCACTTTGGCGTTGTCGATGTGATAGCGGCCGCTTGCTGCGCCTTCGCTCAATATCTGTGTCAGAATGGTTTCGTAGCGTCGGCGCTCGGCCTCGACGATCGCGAAGTTCTCGGCATCAAGGCTGCGCAATTCCATGTAGGCGATGAAGACTTCATCTGCGCGTTCCAGGTGATACCGGATATGGAAGCGCACGAAGCGTTCGATCGGGTCGGTTCCATCCGGGACGTCTGCGGTGTCCCAAGCCGCCAGCAAGTCGGCCATGTGGCTCAGCATCAAGTCTTTCAAGATGTGCTGCTTGGTGGGAAAGTGATTGTAGAGCGCGCCCGGCTGAACGCCGACCTGGGTTGCAATATCCCGCATGGAGACAGCTGCGTATCCTGACGCCGCAAAGAGCCGTAGGGCCGCTTTCCGAACCTTTTCTGCAGTTTCCAGGCCGCGTTGCCGCGGTTGCGGGCGTGCTGAAAGCGCCATTACGTCTCCTCCACCTTCATCATATTAATGAACGTTCATTCACTTAGCAAGCGGAATCCGAGGTATGGACTTTGAGGGAGCGCATTGCGACGGTTCATCGACTGACGCTAGTGTCAAACTCCTGTCATGGATTTCGGGCTCTCAGTGCAGGTGAGACGCGTTTAAATTATGCATAAGGAACAGTCGGATGAGTGAGGACGCCAAGACCTGGGTGGAAAACGAGTGGGCCGACAGCATGGATGAAGAACTCGAGATGGAAATCGATGATTTCCTGATCGCCAAGGATCTTCAGTACATTGCTGACAAGAAGCACAAGTCCCCCCTCGACCGGAAAACCTATTTCCACGAGCTGTTGATGCTCCAGGCAGAGCTGGTGAAACTGCAAGACTGGGTTCAGCATACCGGCGAAAAGATCGTCGTCATATTCGAAGGCCGGGATGCTGCTGGCAAAGGCGGGGTGATCAAGCGGATCATGCAGCGCCTTAACCCGCGGGTGGCCCGTGTTGTTGCTTTGCCGGCGCCGTCCGACCGCGAAAAGAGCCAGTGGTATTTCCAGCGTTATGTGCCGCATCTGCCGGCGGCTGGTGAGATGGTGCTGTTCGATCGCTCCTGGTACAACCGGTCAGGCGTTGAACGCGTGATGGGGTTCGCGTCCGAAGATCAGGTCGAGGAATTTTTCAACGACGTTCCGGAATTTGAGCGCATGCTGGTCCGGTCCGGCATCCGGTTGATCAAATACTGGTTCTCCATCACCGATGAAGAGCAGCAGCTGCGCTTTTTGATGCGCATTCATGATCCGTTGAAGCAATGGAAGCTGTCGCCGATGGATCTGGAATCCCGCGTGCGTTGGGAAGACTACACCAAGGCCAAGGAAGAGACGTTCGAGCGGACCAACATTCCTGAAGCGCCATGGTTCATCGTGGAAGGGAACGACAAGAAGCAGGCCCGCCTCAACTGCATCAGCCATCTCTTGTCGATGTTGCCGTACGAAGACGTGCCGCATGATCCAATTACCCTGCCGGAACGCCGGTTTAACCCGGACTACGAGCGCAAAGTTCTTCCGGAACACCTTTACGTGCCTGATAAATACTGATTGTTTTGGCAGGAGAAATTGGCAATCCCGGCCATTGGCCGGGATTTTTGTTTGAGTTGCAGGAGACAAAGATGAGCGGCACGAAGCAAATCCAGTGGGGCGTTCTGTCAACGGCAAAAATTGGCCGAGAGAAGGTCATTCCTGGGATAAAATCGTCCCAGACCGGACATGTTGCTGCTATTGCTTCCCGCGGCCTCGAGCGTGCCCAAGACGCGGCCGATCAGCTTGGAATTCCCAAAGCCTATGGGACTTACGAGGACTTGCTGGCCGATCCGGATATCGATGCGATCTACAATCCGCTGCCGAACCATTTGCATGTGCCGTTGACCCTGCAGGCGGCAGCTGCCGGAAAACATGTGCTTTGCGAGAAGCCGATCGCCCTCAACGCGGACGAGGCACGTCAGCTTCTGCGTGCCCAAGAAGGCCGGTTGATTGCGGAAGCCTTTATGGTGCGGGCCCATCCGCAATGGATCCGTGCTCGTGATTTGGTCCGGTCCGGAGAATTGGGCGAGTTGAAAGCGATCCAGGGATTCTTCAGTTACTTCAATGCGGATCCGGCGAACATCCGAAACAATGCTGAAATCGGCGGTGGCGCGCTGCTCGATATCGGGTGCTACACGATGCTGGTCGGCCGGTTTTTCTTTGACGCTGAGCCGCACCGTGTTGTTGCGCTGATCGACCGGGATCCGGAATTCGGAACCGACCGGACAACGAGTGCTATGCTGGACTTCGGTCAGGGCCGTCATTTGAGCTTCACCGTGTCCACCCAATTGACGCCGCACCAACGTTTTCAGCTTGTTGGTACGAAAAAGCGGCTCGAACTTCTTATTCCCGTCAACGCGCCGCAAGGCGGGGCAACCGAATTGAGGCTCGATGATGGGTCAAAGCTCGGTGATGGGTCCGCGGTGACCGAGACCATCGCGCCCTGCGATCAGTATGCCGAAATGGCAGATGTCTTCGGCCGTGCCATTCTTGGTGAGGTGCCCCTTCCTTATGGAGTCGAGGACGCAATCCAGAACATGACTGTTCTGGATGCGTTGTTTCAATCCGCAAAGGACGGTGGTTGGGTGTCTCTTAGCTAAAGCCCTAAGCCAAAGGCTCGAAGTGATACCCGCCGCTACCGGTTGCTGTCAGAGTGCCGAAGTCCGGGGCCTCAAGATGGGTTGCCGCGAAAGGGATCTGTTCGGCGGCGAGTTCTGCAAACAGGGTTTTCCGGGTTTCTGCCGCTGTCTCAGGCGCGCTGTCCAAGGCATAGTGGACGTCAGGATTAGCAAACTGCAGAACGCCGGACACCAAGGCATCCCCCAGCAGCATCACCTGTTTGCCGCCGCTTGAGATCCTGACGATCTGATGGCCAGGCGTGTGTCCTGGGGCACTCGTGACATGAATTCCATTTTCCAGGTCCGAATCCCCATTATGAAGTTTGATTTGGGAGGCGATTGGGCGTGCCAAGGATTGGATCAGTTGGACGATGGGTTTTTTGTCCTCCGGTACGGCCTCCACCAGGTTTTCGTCGGTCCAGAACGCCCACTCGCTGTTTTGAATGTGGATAGTTGCATTGGGAAACAAGCTTTGGCCGTCCGCAACCAGGCCGCCGATGTGGTCGGCGTGCATGTGAGTCAAAATGATGTCTGTAATCGCATTGGCTGCGTTCATGAGGGATGACCCCGCCGCCGTGATGAAGCCGGTCTCGGGAAAACGCGCCTTTAGCCAAGTTCCGGACCCTGCATCCACGAGGACTTTTTTGGGTCCAGTTTCGATCAGCCAACACGTTGCGCCAAACCGGGTGGTCGGACTGACCGCCAGGATCTCTTCTTCGCTTGCATTGGAGAAATAGGCGGCAGGAATATCGAGATGGCCATCTGAAAGTGGCGTGATGGCGATGTCGCCGACGTTTAGGGGGCTTTTGGTGCTTGTAATTGACATGAGAGCTCCATGAATTTCCACTGCCCTCGAACATAGAGTAGGCACCGATGTGTGCGATTGGCGTAAATGACAAAACTTGTGCTAGATACGCCAGATGGTGTCACGCTCCTACAGTTTGGCGATTTTGGCTTATCCGGGATGTCTTCAATCGGCCGTCCTGGGGCTTCAGGATGTGCTTGGGTATGCAGCAAGTATTTCGGAGCATTCGGTTGCCGTTGAAACGATCTCGACCTTTGAGCCGGGAGGCCGTTCGTTCGACTCACTTATCCTGCCGCCCTCTGCGGCGGAAGTGCGTGCAGCCGATGTGCCGGAATTGGCAGGATACACAGCTTACCAGCATGGCAAGGGCGCTGTGGTTTGTTCAGCCTGCACCGGGATTACCTTTGTCGCTGAAGCTGGAATTGCTGCCGGCCGGCCGGTAACCACGCATTGGGGGCTGGAGCAGAGACTGTCCAAGCGCTATCAGGAGATGTCCTTCGATACAGATCAATTGTTGATCGAATACAGTGACCTCATCACGGCCGGTGGTTTGATGGCTTGGGTTGACCTTGGTCTGGTGGTCATCGAACGATTTCTCGGGTACGGCGTGGCTGCGCGCACGGCTGGCTATTTCGTCGTCGACATGCGCCGCCGGGACCAGCGCCGGTTCAGGCGGTTCTCACCGCATCTGCGGCATGGCGACGCGGCAATTTTAAAATCACAACACCTGATCGACGCGCGATATGCAGAAGTCCTGAGCGTTAAGGAAATTGCCAGCGCTTCCGGGCTGCCGGATCGCACGTTTTTGCGCCGGTTCAAGGCTGCGACAGGAATGACGCCCAATGGATACTTGCAAGAGTTGCGCATAGAGCGGGCAAGGGGTTTGCTAATCGAAACGGGCCGGACTGTATCGGATATCTGCTTTGCCGTCGGTTATCAGGATCCGCCGTCGTTCAGTCGGCTCTTCACAAAACTGACGGGGCTCACTCCAAATGCCTTTCGCAAACATTTTGCCCGCCATGATGGGCAACAAAAAACCCCGCCGATTGGCGGGGTTCTGTAACGTTTCTGACAGGTCGCTTACTTAATCGGAGCCAAGACCATAACCATTTGGCGGCCTTCCAGCTTCGGATGAGATTCCACCTTGGCAATTTCCGAGGTCTCATCACGGACCTTGTGCAAAAGCTTCATGCCGAGATCCTGGTGCGCCATTTCGCGGCCCCTGAAACGGAGCGTGACCTTCACCTTGTCGCCGTCGTTGAAGAAGCGCAGCATGTTCTTCATCTTCACCTCGTAATCGTGGGTGTCGATGTTCGGACGCATCTTGATCTCCTTGATCTCGACGGTCTTCTGCTTTTTGCGGGCTTCTGCAGCTTTCTTCTGTGCCTGATATTTGTATCGGCCGTAGTCCAGAATTTTGCAGACCGGCGGATTGGCATTCGGCTGGATTTCTACAAGATCCAAACCGGCATCCATGGCGATACCCATCGCCTCTTCGGTCGATATAACGCCGCGGTTGGCGCCTTCGTGGTCAATAAGCTGGACTTCGCGAACGCGAATTTCTTGGTTTGTGCGCGGGCCTTCCTTCGTGGGAGGCGGGGCGCGGAACGGACGGCGAATGGTCGCAAACTCCTCTGCGGTTTCAGTTTAGTCGGCCTTCAAGTCGGTGTTTATACGCAAACGGCCCCGGAACGTTCGCTCCAAGGGTCTCGCCGCGTCTTCTCGAACGCCAAACCCCAAGCTCGTGCCAAACGCCCAAAAAGTCAACCAAAAACACCGATCTTGGGCCTTAGACAGATTTTTTTGAGCGGCGCGCAACCTTGTTACATTTTCAATCTTGCTCGACGCTGTAAATCAGTGGCGTCTTGCAATTGGAAGGTCCGGGCGTCAATTTGATCCTCCATTGCCGAAGCAGGAGATCCGATTGAACGGAACGTTGTTCATCTGGCAGCTCATCAAAATCATCGTGGGCTTTGTTATAGCCGTTATCGCCAGCGGATTGTTTTTGTCATGGGGGTTGTTTCAGCCTGGATCTCCGGAGGCCGATCCCGCTGCGTTTGCGGCCATGATCGGAACGGCGTTCGTCACTGCGAGTGTCCTGGGCGCTGTTGCGTTCGTCCCTGCAGCCTGTGTCATCTTGGTTTCCGAAATCGCGCGTTTGTCAGGGATTGTTTTTCATGTTGCAAGCGCCGGTGCCATCGCCGTTCTGGTCTGGACACTTGATGGGACATCGGATGCTGGTTTAAGGCCCGGTAGTCCGGTTGTGCTTGCAGCGGGCTTCGTTTCCGGGGCTGTTTACTGGATCATTGCCGGACGGACCGCCGGGAGCTGGCTTCCGCGGACTAAAGGTCTACCGCATGACGAGAAAGCCACGGACGAAGACTTATAGTTCTCCGTCCTCCAAAGCATCTCTGGCGGCCTGGTAATGGTCTGGCCGGATATGGGCCCGGATCATCGAAATCGCTGCCATTAGCACCGTTGCATCATCTCCAAACCCGACGCCCAGGATGAAATCCGGCACCACGTCGAGCGGCAAAACAAAATAGGCCAAAGCAGCAAGCAGTGTCCCGCGCACCTTTGTCGGCGTGGCAGGATCAAGCGCGCAGTAATACCCGGCGACAACATCTTCCATAAACGGAACTTGGCGCGCCGCCTTCCGGGCTGTTTTCAACAGTTTCTGACGGACCGTTTCATTTTGTTCCTCTTCCGGTCCGAGAATTTCCGGGTCGAATCCCAGATCTTCAAATGGGGATGAGGAGGTCATTTCAACGTAAATCCTGTTCGCAGCATAAAAATGATATGGGCATTTGAGCCAGAATTACAAATAAAGTTTACCAAGCGTTCCTGGCATCTTTGTGTGATTATCGTCACTTTCATCAGTGATGAGAAGCGTAATGCTTGGGCTGAGGGGCGTTTCTTTAACGGGAGGATCGTTATGAGATCATATTTTCAATCTTCTGCGATGGCTTTGTGCCTCGTCTTGCCATTAGCGGTTTCGGCCAATGCCGGTGAAACCCCATCCCCGGACGGTGCGAAGGTCTATTTCATCAATTTGAAGGACGGTGACAGTGTTAAAGGCCCGGTCTTTATCCAGTTCGGCTTGACCGGAATGGGCGTGGCACCGGCCGGTGTTGAAAAAGAAAAAACCGGCCATCACCATTTGATTATCGATGAAACGATTGAAGGCGAAGAACTCAACGAAGCCATCCCGGCCGATGACAATCACAAACACTTTGGCGGCGGGCAGACCGAAACCACAGTTGAGTTGGCGCCCGGTGAACACACGCTGCAGCTGGTTTTGGGCGACTGGAGCCATATCCCACACAATCCGCCAGTAATGTCCGAGCGGATCACGATCACGGTTGAATAGAAAAAGGGCGCCGATTGGCGCCCTATTGTTTGATCATGCGTTGCCGCGGGTTTCCAGCAATCGGCGGGCGATAACTTGTGCCTGGATCTCGGCTGCACCTTCAAAGATATTCAGGATCCTTGCATCGCACAGCACGCGGGAGATGGCGTATTCAAGAGCGAAGCCATTACCGCCATGGATCTGCAGTGCGTTGTCCGCAGCGGCCCACGCGACACGGGCGCCAAGCAGTTTGGCCATGCCAGCTTCCAGGTCGCAGCGCTTGCCGGAGTCCTTCTGCCAAGCTGAGAAATATGTCAGCTGACGGGCAATCATGGTCTCGGTCGCCATGAGTGCGAGCTTGTCGGAAACGCGTGGGAAACTGATCAACGCCTTGCCGAACTGAACGCGATCCTCTGCGTAGCGCAGTCCGATATCCAGTGCGGATTGCGCAACACCGATGGCGCGGGCAGCGGTCTGGATTCGGGCGCCCTCAAATGTCTGCATCAGCTGCTTGAAGCCTTCGCCTTCAACCTGACCCAGCAGGTTTTCCGACTTTACTTCGAAATCATCGAAGGCGATCTCGTATTCCTTCATGCCGCGATAGCCGAGAACCTCGATCTCGCCGCCGGTCATGCCGTCTGCCGGGAACGGATCTTCGTCTGTTCCGCGCGGTTTTTCGGCAATAAACATCGACAAGCCCTTGTATCCGGGCTCAGCCGGATTGGTCCGGGCCAAGAGTGTCATGATGTCTGCGCGCACCGGATGGGTGATCCAGGTCTTGTTGCCCGATATCTTCCAGGTGTCGCCGTCCTTCACCGCCCGTGTCTTGAGCGAGGCAAGGTCTGAGCCGGTATTCGGTTCGGTAAAGACGGCGGTCGGCAGGATTTCACCGGAGGCGATTTTCGGAAGCCAATGCTCTTTCTGCTCCTGGGTGCCGCCACATAGGATGAGTTCAGCGGCGATTTCCGACCGGGTACCAAGCGAGCCGACGCCGATGTAAGCGCGGGAGAGCTCCTCAGAAACAACACACATTGCCTCTTTACCGAGGCCGAGACCGCCATATTCCTCTGGGATGGTCAAACCGAAAACGCCGAGTTCCGACATCTGACTGACAACTTCTAGCGGGATATACTCGTTTTTCAAATGCCACTCATGGGCATTGGGCACGACAGTGTCTTCAGCAAACTTCCGCATTTCGTTGCGGATCTGCTCCATGGTTTCATCGAGACCGCCATCACCGAAGGTCGACTGTCCTGCCTGAGCCCGGATCTGCTCCGTGAGACCTTCGCGAACTTCAATGGTGTTGCCTGTTGCAATGACAGCATCCATGTCTGCGGTTCGGAACGAGCGGGCCTCGTCATCGGAAATGCCAAGATCGGCAAGGCGGACGAATTCCCCCTGGTTCATCGGGATGCCGCCGAAAATCTGCGCCACGTATTCTGCAAAGCCGAGCTGAACGATCTTGTCTTCCAGATCGCCGTAGCGGCCTCCCTCGGTCAACCGTTGTGCATAGGCATCAAGCTGGCGGAGCGCTTCGACATATGTTGCAAGCCATGCCAGCCCGTGTGTTGCGCGTTGTTCTTCTTCCATCCGGCTGGAAGAAATCCGCCCGTCCACCGTAACGCGCTCGCGAACACGCTGCGCTGCGAGATCAAGGAGACCGTCCAATTTATGGACGATCGCGTTGGTTCGCTCAGATAGAGTCGGCTGCATTTCTGCGGCCTTCATGGCTGCGGTGGACATTGGCATCTCCGTTTTCATTTGTTGCGCGCGCGCGTGTTTTCTTGAAGCTATGTTGCGTCGCACACCGGGCTTTGTCGAGCCAAAACTTGTTGGTCTTTCGAAGGGGGCTGTCATAACGAGGGCGCAGACTTGACGACAGCTCCCGACCAAGCAACATGAAACTTATGAGTCTTTACCTTTTTGCCAAGGCGTCTTTTGCTGTGCTGAAAGATGCAATCGGTCATTTTTCTCGTGATGACGGCTTTGCAATGGCCAGTCACGTGGCCCTGTCCGGCCTGCTCGCGATTTTCCCCTTGCTGATCTTCATTGCGTCTCTTGCGGGTTTTTTTGGTATGGTCGGCGCGGCAGACACAGTGTCTGAACTTGTCTTCGATGCCTGGCCGAAAACAGTTGCAGCGCCAGTCGTCCGTGAAATCGAAAATGTGCTGACGGTGCCGCGCAGTGACTTACTCACCTTTGGTGCGATTGCGGCATTGTGGTTTGCTTCAAACGGGGTCGAGGCACTTAGAACGGCGCTGAACCGGGCTTACCGGCAGGTTGAAAAGCGGTCATTCATCCTTTTGCGCATTCAATCGCTCGCCCTTGTGATCCTGGGCGCGGTGATCCTGCTGGCCTATACGTTTTTGGTGGTTTTGGCACCGCTTGGGATCGAGGCTCTCAGAGGATTTGTGCCCCAGGTCGAAACATTTTTGTTGTCGATCAACATTGCCCGCTACACGCTGGCCGGGTCATTGTTGATTGTCGGGCTTTTCATGACCCATTGGCTGCTGCCTTCTGGCAAGCGGTCTTTTTCAGACATCTGGCCGGGCGTGATTGCCACCCTGCTCTTGTGGATCGTATCAGGCAGTGCCTTCGGGGCGTATCTCGCCCGGTTTGCCAATTATGTCTCAACATATGGCGGCCTGGCGGGGATCATGACCGCGCTGATCTTCCTATATATCTGCTCGCTCGCCTTCATCTTGGGCGGCGAGCTCAATGCCGCGATCGCGCGGCAACGTGCCTTCCGCGATCGTCAATTGGGTCGGCAGCAGCAGGCTTAGGTCCGTTTAGGAGCCGCGCGGATCATCAAGACCGCGCCGACCACCAAAGCCATGCCAGCGATCTGGATCATTGAGAGGGTTTCTCCAAACAGGAAGTAGCTCTCAATGGCTGTTGCGACCGGCACGAGGTAAAACAGGCTAGCCACTTGCGAAACCGCGCCTTGGCGGATGAGTAGCATCAACAACATGATCGCGCCGATCGACAGCACCAAAACAAGCCAGGCAAGCGCTATGATCAACTCGCCCGACCACGTGATTTGCCAAGTCTCGAAAAGGCTGAGTGGTGTTGTGACCAAAAGGGCGCCGACATATTGCCAGAAGGTTGCTGCCAGAAGATCGGTGTTGGGTACGAAGCGCTTTTGATAAACCGTGCCAACACTGATTGCGATAACAGAAAAGAAGACAACACTGATCGTAACGAGTGTGATGCCAGACCCGGCTAGATCAAACCTGGGTCCAAGCACAAGACCGAGGCCGCTCAGGCCAATCGCCATACTGATCCAGTGTTTGCGGCTGATCACTGCACCGATCATACCAACTGCAAAAATAGCTGTCAGAACCGGTTGCAGCCCGACGATAATGGCTGAAGCTCCGGCGGGCATCCCTTGCTTGATGGCCCAGAAAACGCCGCCCAGGTAGATCCCGTGGACCAGCATGCCGGTCACGATGCAGTGGCCAATTGCCTTTTTGTCTCTTGGCCAGAATTTCACCCAAAACAGACCGAGAAGGAACAAAATGGGCAGGACCGCGGCGAACCGGACCGTCAGGAAAGCCATTGGCTCGATGTACGGTGCGCCCAGCTTTGAGCCAATAAAACCGGTCGACCATAGAAGAACAAAAAGAGCAGGGGCAGTTTTGGCCAGATACGCCAAGTCAATCTCCGGGGGTGGTTCGCCAAACCAGCAAAGTGGTCGATGAGGGGAAATGAAAAAGAATGATTTTCAGATTAACCGGAAATTGGCAATTTTAGCTAACTCTGAGGAAACACTATTTCTCTCAGGGGACATAAGCCAGTGGCAATCGGTGCGCAATCAACTTTTGGAGTTTTGTCCAAACTATCGGTCAAAGTGCGGGTTATGGCGCTCAGCCTTGTGACAGTCGTTGGCCTCGTCATCATCGGCGGGGTTTATTTCTGGAGCCAGGGCGAGCTGAATTCGGCTTTCAGCAGGATGAACCAAAGCGCCGATCTTGCCGAAGAAGTGGCGGCGCTCTCTGAGACAGCCGCACGGCTGCAGATCATTGAAAATCAATACTTTGCAGCACCCTCTGCCGAAGCGTTTCAAAGATTTTCCGCCGAAATGGTGACCGCGATAGAACTGGTGACCAAACTTGAAAACAATCCTGCCGCTGCCAGCTACGCCGCCCAGGTTGCCGATGTGAAGGACACGCTAGAGGGCACAAGCGGCGCGTTCGAGATGCTGGACAGTGTCCGGCAGCAAATCGGATATACGAACCAGGACGGGCAGCTTGCACGCCTCGATTCGCTCACCAGCGCAGTGAAAGATCGTTTGTTCGAAGAAATGAAGTTTGGCGGAGGCCCGGACTTTGAAAAGCTGGCGCGCGCTATTCTCGCCGTGCAGCTCGCGGAAAAAGAATTCACCCTCAATAGCACGCCCGAAGCAATTGGCGTGTTCGATGAGCAGTTTGCGGCGTTCGAAAAACTGCTCAAGAGGGTCTACATTCAAGATGCGATCAAGAAAGAACTCGCCGATAACATGACGGCGTATCAGGAGACGTTTGCCCAGTATACGGCCGCGGTTGAGCAAGAGACGAGCAGCACCGCTCTTCTGGAAAACCTCTTCCAACTGGTGCCGCCACATATTGACGCCCTGAATGCCGCTGCAAAAGACCTGCAGGCGCAGGCTGCCACTCAACTCGGGACTGCCCGGTCGATCGCAACCTATGCAATTGGTGGGACCATTCTTGGTTTGCTGATCTTGTTGCCTGCAATCGCATTTTTGGTTGGTCAATCGGTAGCCGGACCGTTGGCGCATCTCCAGAAAGCCATGGAAGCTCTGGCGGGTGGTCAGACAGACATCGCCTTGCCGGAGGCAAAGGGTAAAACTGAACTTGCTGCCATCGCCCGAACCGTTTTGGTCTTCCGGGACAATGCGGTCGAGAGGTCGCAGCTCGCAGCAGCCCAGGCGCAGGAAAACCAGGCCCGGGAAGAACGCGTGGCACGTCTGGAAGACATCATCGCCCGATTTGAGGGCACGGTAACTGACGCCCTTGGCAGTCTGGATCGTGCCAATGACGAATTGCGCCAGACCTCACAATCAATGGAACAGGCGGCCGACGATGTGGCGGACCAATCTTCTGGTGCAACAGGTGCGGTCAGAACAGCTGCAGAAAATGTCACATCGGCAGCCCAGTCTGCGGACGAGTTGGCAGCCTCGATTGCTGAAATCTCGAATCAGGCAACACGGTCAACGGAAGTTGCTCAGCAAGCCGTCTTGAGTGCGTCGACAACGGTTTCGACCATGCAGGAGCTCTCCAGCGCGGCAGAACGGATCGGCGAAGTCATGAGCCTGATCCGGGACATTGCAAGTCAAACCAATCTTCTCGCTCTTAACGCGACCATCGAAGCGGCGCGTGCGGGTGAAGCAGGTAAGGGCTTTGCGGTTGTTGCTGCTGAGGTCAAGCAATTGGCTGATCAGACATCGAAAGCGACGGAAGAGATTGCGATCCAAATTGAAGCCATCCAGGGATCGTCCGGTCACGCCGTGCAGGCCATCGAAGATGTCAGCAAAATTATCTCCGACATGGAAAACCTTGCATCGTCGGTTGCAGATTCTGTTCAGCATCAGGATCAGGCGGTCCGAGAGATTTCCGACAACGTTTCCAGTGCGTCTCAGCGGTCCGATGAAGCCGCCGATCGTATGACGAGCGTTGGGTCCGCTGCGGAACTCGCCCGAACCAATGGCGCTGAGGTTGATAACCTGGCGCAATCCCTGTCTCAGCAGGGTGGGCTTATCCGTCAGGAAATCGCGACATTCCTGCAAGGTGTTCGCAGCGCCTAACGCGTAGGCTTGGAGTTTCAAAAGCCGCTTTGCCAACCGGGACTTAATGCCCCGCTGGCGGGCGGCTTTTCTTCGTGCTAGGGACGAGGCTGATTGCACGAAGAAGGTGAAACGGGATGCAGGAAGAGATCGTCATAGTCGGGGCAGGTCAAGCTGGTGCCCAGGTCGCTCAATCGCTTCGTCAAGGTGGTTTTGAAGGTGCGTTGCGGCTCATCGGCGACGAAGCTCATCCACCTTATCAACGCCCGCCACTGTCCAAAAAATTCCTGGCTGGTGAAATTGGCGCCGAGGGGCTTTGGCTCCGGCCGCCAGCGTTCTACACGACCAACACTATCGACCACATCCCAAACACAAGTGTCGTTGGGATCGACCGGTCGGCAAAACGTGTTCAGCTGGAAAACGGCGACACCATATCTTACGGAAAACTGGTCCTTGCGACGGGAACCAAAGCGCGTCTGCTGCCAATCAAGGGCTCTGACAAAGACGGCGTGGTCACATTGCGCTCCATTGGCGATGTTGATGCGATCCGTGACCGTTTGTCGAAGAGCCAGAACCTCGTCATCATCGGTGCCGGTTACATCGGTCTGGAGGTCGCTGCAGTGGCCCGCTCGCTCGGCAAGGACGTCTGCGTGATTGAAGCTCAGGACCGGCCAATGAAGCGGGTAGTGAGTGAAACTGTGTCGGACTTTTTCGCGAAACTGCATTCCGATAATGGCGTTCAACTGCGTTTGAACACAGGCATTGAAGCGCTTGAGGGTGGAGAGGCGGTCGATTCCATCAAGCTGAGAATTGGGGACAGTGTCCCGGCCGACCTTGTGCTTGTCGCCGTTGGCGCCGAGCCAAATGATCAACTGGCCGCAGATGCGGGGCTGGATACAGACAACGGTGTTCTTGTTGATGGTGCAGCTCAGACAAGCGATCCGGACATATACGCCGTTGGCGATTGCACCCGGTTTTATTCTGGGCGGTATTCACGCTCTGTGCGGATGGAAAGCGTCCAAAATGCGATTGATCAGGCTAAAATCGCGGCCCAGGCGTTGCTGGGGCAGGACGTCGATTATGATCCCTTGCCGTGGTTCTGGTCGGATCAGTATGAAATCAAGCTGCAGATCGCGGGCCTGTCGGAAGGGTATGACAAGACAATCGTTGTCGGCGACCCAGCCGCTAAAAAGTTCTACGTTGCGTATCTGAAAGAAAATGCACTTATAGCGGTCGACAGCATCAATTCACCGCGCTCGCACATGATGGCGCGGCGGGTGATCGGCGAAATCTGGCGGGACGACCTGCTCCCGGACGCATAGACGTTCAGCGATTGAATACAGGAGCGTTAGCGTTGAAAACCGATAACGCTCCTGCAAGACCCCTCAGCATGTCGGCTGGCCGAGCGCCTTATTCTGCAGCCGCGTTTTGAAGAATGAGGCGGGTGGTTTCTTTTGGTATTTCCAGATGCACCATGTGACCAACGCGCTCAAAGATGTGCGTGGCAACAATGCCAGGCAGTTTGTGCGCCTGCCGTGTCGGTAGAACACGGTCCTGAGTTCCCCAAAGCACCTTGATCGGCATTGGAAGCGCTGCCATGTCGTCCCGCGGCAAAGTCTTTTGCACGGAGCCGTCGATGATTTCGTCGGCGATCGCCGACAGAGTTGCCGCGCCTCCTGGCCGGGCCCGGCTTTCTGCAGCGGTTTTTGCGAGGAATTTGGGAAGCTTGAATTCCCAGCCGAAGAACTGCTCGAGAAGAACTTCCATTTCCGCTGTCTCAGAGGCAACCGCATAGCGCCGCAAAAGCCGATGATTGATTTCCGGCCCAAATCCACCGGGCGCCAAAAGCGTAAGACTGGCAACCAGCTCCGGTGCACGCAGGGCAACCAATGCGGCAACAGCGCCACCCATGGAATGGCCAACCAGATGCACGCGTTTCAATTCCAGCGCTTCAAGGGATTGTGTGACAGCTTTTGCCGAAATCCCAGCGTGACCAACCTTGGGCCAATCCAGTGCTTCGCCGTGACCGGGCAGATCAAACGCCAGAGAGCGTTTGCGGCTGGCAAGACCAGTTTGAATGTTCACCCAGGTTTGGCGGTCTCCGCCAAAGCCGTGCAGCAAGATGACAGGCGCGCCGTCATCTCCGGTCTCGCAGACTTGTTCGCGAAAGGGCAGGGTCGTGCGGGGATTTGGGCGAAGGTCTGTCATGGGTATCCGTTTGGTATCAAGAAATTGAGATCAGGAGTGTGGTGCGCCGGGAACGGGCAGAGGTTCAAGTGAAAAAAGCGGTTGGCGGTCGGTAAAGCCGTCCAGCTCATAGGCTCCAGCATTTTGTGCGCGATCGCCCGCAAATTCAGCGATTTCACTGGTCATGAGAACGTCGGACTTGATCCGCTTGGTCAGATGTTCAATCCGCGCAGCGGCGTGAACCGTTTGACCAATAACCGAGAAGGTCAGCCGGTTTGCAACGCCAATGTTGCCGAACATGACACGGCCGGTCGAAAGAGCGATGCCTGCGTTCATTTTGTGACCGGTAGAGACGGTTTTGTTGATGTCATGCAGGCGCCTCCGGGTCTCATCAGCCGCTGTAATGGCCCTTTGAACCGCTTCTGAGAGCGACTCCTTTTGCGTCGGGAAAACACCTAGAACCGCATCGCCGATAAAGTCTAGAACTTCGCCCCCCTGCTGGAGAACCGCTCCGGCGGTTGCTTCAAAATATGTATTGAGCCACTTGAGATAGTCTTCCGGACCCAGGGCATCTGCAATTGCCGTGGAATTGCGCATGTCACTGTAATAAATCACCGCGTCGATGGTCTCACCATCTCCATGGCGGATTTGTCCATTCAGTACTTTAGTTCCTGCAATGCTGCCGAGGTATGTTTCGGCGATGATTTTTGTGATGTGGCCTTGAAGCACGGCTCTTGCGGCGAGGGCGAGCCGTTTCTGGATGTAGTGTATCGCGTTGAGGGCATCTTCGGAAAACCCGTCTTCTTCCCGTGTTGCCCAGCTTAGGATGATCCCGGTGTTTGGATACTCACCTTTGATCGCAGGTATCTCCATGTGGGTCGGGATCACCAGATAATCCGTATAACCCTCTGAGGCCAAACGCTTCAGAAGCGGAAATTCGGTTTGTGCATTTGCGTTGGCCAAGCGCCGGCGAAGCATCGGCTCTTCATTGATTAAAACGGCACGAATAGGGCTTTGCAGCCAATCTTCCGTATCTTCTTCCGAATGCTCGATCTTTTCATGGTAGACCTCGCCGCCGTTTTCCCAGAAGGCGATTTCCGCCTCAATCATGGGGTGAAGCGTCGACCAGACAAGAATGGCGCGATCGACTGGAACATGGCATTGGCGCAAACGTTCACACAACCCTGCAAACAGATTGGTCATATCAGGGTCGCCGAGTGCCTCGCCGATCAGCCAATCCTCGATGCCATCGATTTCCATCATGTCGATCATGCGGGGAGGTTAGACCCTTTTCGTGCTTGTGCCATCAGGCTTTCTAGTCAGCGAGTTCTTCGTCTACAGATGTGGCGACGCTTCCTGGCAGTACAATAATCCAATTGATCGTCAGGTCTGGAAATGTGCCATACGAGTGAAACGGCAGGGTTTGCTGTCCTTGAAGGACTGCATTTGGGTAAAGCTCCAGGATCTGTCCGGCAGGTGCCGAGTTCTCGCCGCGCCAGAGAATCATCACGCCCCTTTTCTGGACGTCATCGAGATCAATCCAAGGGCTCAATATGGCATTGTGCTCTAAGAACATCGAAGGCCGCGATGGGGCATGAAGGGTCACATTGGCTGTCGTCCACTCATCTCCGGCGACATATGCCAGCTCCGTCCCTGTTTCATTTTTCCAGACATCAGACAGAACTTCCGCTGTTGCCTTGCCTGGGTAATGAATACGGGACTGTTTGGTCTTCCAGAAGGGCTCCAGAACAGCCTGGCCAAGTAGAATGCCAAGGAATAGTACCTGTATGCCGACAGCACCTGCAAATGCGCGTTTGGGCGCAGACCAAAAAGCCGGAAGATGAAAATACCGGACTGCCACCAACCCGGACAGCACGAAGAGTGGTGTGCCCCACATGTGTTTGAATTCACTGCCGGTTACAGCAGATGCCAGAAGCACCACGAAAAGGGGCACAAGAGCGAACCAGATAAGGAATCTGTCGGCCTCAAGCGTGGGTAGAGATCCGCGGCTGAAGGACCATGATGTCTTTGCCGTTTTCAACGTTTGCCAGCTAAGGCCAAGCAACGCGACTATGAAAAGCCCGGCGTGATTGGCGACCTGTGCCAAAAGGAAGTTTATCGGATTGTAGACGTGGTCGAACAATGAACCTGCTGCATTGCTTCGGCCGATGGCATAACGGAAGGTCAGAAAGTCGGTTTCATAGAGCCAGTATAAATGGGGGGCCACGAGAAGAAGAAACGAAACTGAGCAAATCCATGGCCCGGAGGTCGCGAGATACCTGCGACCGTCTGCGTAAACAAGGGTGTACAGTCCAATTGTGCCGATCAACAGGAAGACAAAGTATTTGGTGTAGAAGCCAATTGCGGCGACTGCCCCCAACAGGATCCAGTATCGGACTGCGCCTGAATTCAACGCGCGCAAGAAGAAAAAAACCATTCCTGCCCAGACCGGGATCTGGAGGATATTCGGGTTGAACTCGGGTACGGGGAGGGTGAAATAAAACGTTACGCTGGTAAGCACGATTGCCCAGAACCGTTGTTGTCCTGAGAAGCCAAGCTCTTTTCCTATCAACCAGACGAACCAGTATCCGATGCCAATGCTTATTGCGCTTAGCCAATAGGCTCCATAGGCGTGTCCACCGGTCAGGTGATAGCTCAGTTCAAGGAGCCAAGCCTGCATAGGCGGGTGTTTGGTATAGCCGAGTTGAATATCTCTGCCCCACGCAAATCCTTCAACGACATCCAGTGGCGGATTGGGGAAGCTCAAGGTCGGAACCAGTGCATAAAGAAGGCATAGAAGCCCTCCATACAGAAGCGCAGCACGGCTGGCGTTCATCAATTACTCCAGTCCAATCACGGATCAACTTCGGGGTGTGAAAAAGCCCAAAAGCGGGTGGCAATAAACGTAAGGGATGGAACAATTGCGATCGAAACCATCAAACCGAGCAGATCCGGCCAGGGCGTAAGGTTAAGCCAAAGAGCCAATACGCTTGAGTTGAGTGTGAAGCCTGATGCCGCGATCAATAAGAATCTCAGCATTGCTTTCAATGCGGTCTTTTCTTGGCGGAGGTGCGAGAAACTCCAGTAAAAGTGGCCTGAAAAGGAAACGCCAAACGCAACCAGAAAGCCGGCGAAATTTGCCAGCATTGGCGGCAGCAGTCCGCTTTCCAGGAGAAAGCCGGCCACAGTGGCATGGATGAGCGTTGCAACAACGCCGACCACCGCAAATTTCCCGGCAGCATTGGCTTCCGTTTTCAGTGTTTGACGTTTGCGGTCAGTGATCATGTTCATCTTGCTGATGGGTTTGCTGAGGAGTGCTCTCAATGACATCCTGAAGTAGGTAAACCGGCCGTTGCTTCGATTCATTAAATAGCCGGGTCACGTACTCACCGATCATTCCGATTGAGAGCAGCTGGATTCCTGAGAAGAGCAGCACTGCAACCATGATGGAGGTGTAACCTGGAACGTCGATGCCGAAAATGATTCCCCTGATCGTGAGATAGATGGCATAGGCGAAGGCTAGGATTGACACCAGAGCGCCGCCGTAGAACCACATCCTCAAGGGCATCGTTGTAAAGCCCGTGATGCCGTCGAGTGCGAAGTTCCAGAGTTTCCAGTAGTTGAACTTGCCGTCGCCTGCCTTCCGCGGGGGGCGTTCATAAGGAACAGCCATGGCGGGAAAACCAACCCAGGCAAACAGACCTTTCATAAACCGGTTTCGTTCCGGCAACTGAAGCAGCGCATCAATGACCGCCCTGTCGATCAGGCGGAAATCACCGGCGTTCGGAGGCATGTCAATGTTCGAAAGCTTGTTGAAGACCTTGTAGAACATGCCTGCAGTCGATCGCTTCATCAGTGTGTCTGATGTTCGATCCACCCGCAGGCCATAAACCACATCATACCCGGCCCGCCAGCCATCAATCATTTGGTGGATCAATTCGGGTGGGTCTTGAAGATCTGCATCAATGATGACGCCGATGTCGCCTTTGGCGGCCTCCAAACCGGCAGAAAGGGCCGCCTCCTTGCCGAAATTCCGAGAAAGGCCGAGCAGCCGCCCGGGTAAGCCGTTGGCAAGCCTATCCGTCAGTATGTCAGCCGTGGCATCCCGGCTGCCATCGTCGATAAAAACATATTCGTATTGCAGCCCTGTTTCCTCAAGAACGCGTTTGGTCTCCTCCAGAAAATGGCCGATAACGTCTTCTTCGTTGTAGACCGGCACTATGACGCTGATCATAGGACTCTCCGATCGGAGTTCTTTCCGGCGGGATACGTAGATTTTTGGGGCTTGTTTTGGCTGCATTGCTACGATGGCTGTTTGGATCTTCGCGGCAACCTGCCGGAAAAGACTGAGAAACGCCAGCCTTTAGAAAACTGCGGAAGCAAAATAGTGCTTTAGCATTTGCTTTGGTGGTTCAGAGCAAAAAAGCCGGCGCTCATTTTGAGCGCCAGCTTTTGCTATTCGTTAGAACTGCGTGCTGTTAGACGAGCGCTCCGTGACAGTGCTTGTATTTCTTGCCAGATCCGCATGGGCAAGCTTCGTTACGGCCAACTTTTCCCCAAGTCGCAGGATTGTTTGGATCGCGCTCGCGGCTTGTTTGGGGTTGAGCGTTCGGCTGCGCCATTTCGTCTTCGCCGGTCAGCGGGTTGATGTGATGCTCATGCATCTCCGGCATCTGCGGCATTTCGGGCGGCTGTTCGGTCACCAACTCAACGCGAAGCAGCTGAGCTGTCGTGATTTGGCGCAGTTGTGCCAGCATCGATTCAAACAGAGTGAAGGATTCAGTCTTGTATTCCTGCAAAGGATCGCGTTGACCGTATCCGCGGAACCCGACAACGGAGCGCAGATGGTCGAGGTTGGCCAGGTGCTCCCGCCACAGATTATCAAGCGTTTGAAGCAGGATCGCCTTTTCGACCCTGCGCATGACTTCCGGCGTGTACTTGGCGACTTTTTGGGCCATAGCCTCGTCAGCCGTCCGTGTCAGCCGTTCCTTGACCTCTTCATCCGCGATACCTTCTTCGGCCGCCCAATCCTTGATCGGCAAATCAAGGTTTAGGTACTTGCGGACTTCCTCCTGAAGTCCTTCGGTATCCCATTGTTCCGGATAAGCGCGTTCTGGAATGTGGCTTGCGACCAGATTATCGATCACGTCGTGTCGCATGTCAGTGACAGCATCCTGAATCGCGTCGCTGTCCATCAGGTCGATACGTTGATCGAAGACGACCTTGCGCTGGTCGTTCATGACGTCATCGAATTTCAGGAGGTTTTTACGGATATCGAAGTTTCGCGCCTCGACCTTCTGCTGCGCCTTCTCAAGGGCTTTGTTGATCCACGGATGGATGATCGCTTCGCCTTCTTCCAGGCCAAGCTTCTGCAGCATTGAGTCCATGCGCTCTGAGCCGAAAATCCGCATCAGATCGTCGTCAAGCGACAGGAAGAACTTGGAGTGGCCCGGATCGCCCTGACGGCCAGAACGGCCGCGCAACTGATTGTCGATGCGGCGGCTTTCATGCCGTTCCGTACCGATTACATAGAGGCCGCCAGCGCTAAGGGCCTCTTTCTTCAGCTCTTCGACTTCCGCGCGAATTTTCGCCTCTTTCGCTGCACGTTCTTTACCGGCCGGCATGTCGCCGAGGGTCATTTCAATCTGCATGTCGGCATTGCCGCCAAGCTGAATGTCGGTGCCTCGGCCGGCCATGTTGGTGGCAATCGTCACTGCACCTGGCAGGCCGGCCTGTGAAACAATGAAGGCTTCCTGCTCATGGTAACGTGCGTTCAAAACGGCGAAGACCTTGGACTTGCCGTCGTCAGTCTTTTGCGCAGCGGCAAAAGCCGCGGGATCACTTAAATCAATTTGCTTGTAGCCATGTTGCTTGAGCAGTTCGGCCAGAATCTCCGACTTTTCGATTGACGTCGTGCCGACGAGGATCGGCTGGCGGCGTTCCTTACACTCATCAATCAGTTTCACGATGGCGTTGAACTTTTCCTGGAAGGTCCGGTAGACCTCGTCGTCATCGTCAATCCTTTGAACGGAGACGTTGGTTGGTATTTCAACGACTTCCAGCTTGTAGATGTCGGCAAATTCATCTGCTTCAGTAGAAGCCGTGCCGGTCATGCCAGCGAGTTTGCCGTACATCCGGAAATAGTTCTGGAACGTGATGGATGCGAGCGTCTGGTTTTCAGGTTGAATGCGTGCCTTCTCGCGTGCTTCCAGTGCCTGATGAAGACCCTCCGAGAATCGGCGGCCCGGCATCATGCGGCCGGTGAACTCATCGATGATGACCACTTCACCGTTGCGGACAATGTAGTCCTTGTCCCGCTGGAAGAGTTTGTGAGCTTTCAGAGCTTGTTGGAGATGGTGAACGATTGAGACGTTCTCGACATCATACAGCGAATCACCTTTCAAAAGATCGGCTTCCGCCAAAAGTCCTTCGAGTTTCTCGTTGCCAGCCTCGGTGAATGTCGCTGATCGCGCCTTTTCATCGAGCTCGTAATCCTCCTCCGTGAGGCTCGGAATGAAGGCGTCAACGGTGTTGTAGAATTCGGACCGGTCTTCCAGGGGGCCGGAGATAATCAGCGGCGTCCGCGCTTCATCGATTAGAATTGAATCGACCTCATCGACAATTGCGAAGGCATGCCCACGTTGCACCATTGAAGCGCGGTCATGTTTCATATTGTCGCGAAGGTAATCGAAGCCGAATTCGTTGTTCGTTCCGTAGGTGACATCAGCTGTATAGGCTGCACGGCGCTCTTCGTCCGACAGGCCATGTGTGATGCAGCCAACAGACAGTCCCAGAAACTTGTAGACCTGCCCCATCCATTCACTGTCGCGTTGTGCTAGGTAGTCGTTCACGGTGACGACGTGCACACCTTCTCCCAACAAGGCGTTCAGGTAGACAGGTGCCGTCGCCACAAGGGTCTTACCTTCACCCGTCCGCATTTCCGCGATTTGACCGGAGTTCAGTACCATGCCGCCAATCAGCTGGACATCGTAATGACGCTGTCCGAGCGCCCGTTTGGCCGCTTCGCGAACCGTTGCGAAAGCTGGCGCAAGAATGTCATCTAAAGACGTGCCATTTTTTAGTTGTTCGCGGAATTTCTCCGTCTGGGCGCGAAGGTCCTCGTCCGACAAAGCCTGGATCTCTGTTTCCAGAGCGTTGATTTGCTCAACTCTCGCCCGGAATGACTTTACTTTCCGGTCATTTGAAGATCCGAATAACTTACGTGCTATTGCGCCGAGGCCAGCCATGTGGCGGTCCTTCCTTTACGGTCGGTGTCACTGGCAATCTGACACCTGCCCATGAAATCGTCTCAATTTGTTGTACACGTTGCACACGTAGCGCAGCGCGCTGGCCAACTCATGTGGCCTAAAAGATGCCATCCCAGCCTCGCAGCAGGGCCGCCCGAGAGATAAGAGGGGGGTGAATGCTTGTCAACGCTGCTGGAATAGGCAATGTACCCGAGCCCTCGAGTTCAGAGGGATAAAAGAGATATGTTCCCATAGGTAAAGGTTTTCTCATGCTCCGAAATTCGATGCGCAGGCCAGTCAAGGCTCTTGCCGTTTCCTTCATGGCCCTGACGCTCGGATCGGCTTCTTTGTCGGCGGCCGAACCGGACGATGTTGTTGCCAAGGTTGGCGATGCGGTCATCACGGAAGCCGATATTGCGTTTGCCGCTCAGGACTTGGGTCAAGAGCTGCAACGTTTTCCGGCGGCACAATGGCGCCAGTTGCTGCTCGACGTCATGATTGATATGGAGCTGCTGGCTTTGGCCGCTAGGAACGATGGACTTGATCAGGACCCTGATTTCAAGAAACAACTCGAATTTCTGGAACTACGCGCCCTGCGAAATGCCTACCTTGGCCAGAAAATCAACGGTTCTATTTCAGATGACGACGTGAAGGCCGCTTACGACAAGGAATTCGCGGATTTCGAAGGTCCGGAAGAGGTCAATGCCCGTCATATTCTGGTCGAAGACAAGGCAGCAGCCGAGGCTCTGATAACCGAACTGGATGGCGGTGCAGACTTCGCTGAGCTCGCCAAGGAAAAATCCACAGGACCTTCGGGGCCGAACGGTGGTGATCTTGGCTTTTTTGCGAAAGGCCAAATGGTGCCGCCATTTGAGGAGGCAGCCTTTGCATTGGAGCCGGGTACCTACACCAAAGATCCAGTTGAAACCCAATTTGGATGGCACGTCATCAAAGTGGAAGACAAGCGCCAGCAGGAAAAGCCGGCTTTGGAAGCCGTTGAGGCAAACCTGCGTCAGCAGCTTGCGCGAGAGCGTTACGAAGCGCGTATGATTGAGCTGAAGGACGAATTTGCTGTCGAGATCTTGGATGAACAACTCGCCAATGCAGAGGGCGAGAAGCCCGCGGCTGAGTAAACAGCGATTTCAGTGAGGAATACCCGGTGGCCACGAGGCCGCCGGGTTTTTGTTTGCCTGCGAGGTCGTGTTCTTGAAAAGGCTTGCAGACCCGCTTGCCTCTGGCTAGGGACAACGACAGCTTTTTCACGCATCCCGGAGCCGATCCTATGTCGACAACCGTTTCACCACTTGCACCTAAATCCTATCCGGATATGCCGGACATCGAGGGTGTGACTTTTGCGACAGCCGGCGCTGGGATCAAGTATTCCGGCCGGACGGACGTTTTGCTCGCGTCGCTGTGTGAAGGGACCGCAGTTGCAGGCGTTTTCACTAAGTCTAAATGTTCATCCGCTCCAGTTGACTGGTGCAAAGGGATCCTGAGTGAAGGGCACGCCCGGGCCCTTTTGGTCAATTCAGGAAATGCCAATGCGTTCACCGGGAAAAAGGGTAAGGCCGCGGTTGCCAAATCTGCTGAGATTGTTTCCAGAGCTATGTCCTGTCCTGAGAACGAAATATATCTGGCGTCGACCGGGGTGATCGGGGAACCGCTTCCAGCTGAGAAGTTTGAAGGGGTTGCGGATGACTTGGTGGCAGCGCAGGGGCAGGCAAGCTGGTTGGATGCGGCCAAGGCCATAATGACAACGGATACCTATCCGAAACTTGCGACAGCTACCGTAGAGCTCGATGGCGAGACGGTAACGATTAACGGCATCGCCAAGGGGGCGGGCATGATCGCACCGGATATGGCGACGATGCTGTCATTTATTTTCACTGATGCGCCCATAGCGCCTGGTGTCCTTCAGACAATTCTCGGCCAAAACACCGAGACTTCGTTCAATGCCATCACTGTCGACAGTGACACATCGACCTCTGACACCGTGCTGTTCTTTGCGACCGGTGCTGCGGAAAAACGTGGCGTGGAGGCTGTTTCCGAGATCGATGATCCCAGGACCGAAGTGATCCGGGCAGCACTCGCAGACGTGATGACGGATCTGGCGCACCAAATCGTCAAAGACGGTGAAGGCGCGCGCAAGTTTGTTCAAATTTCTGTTGAAGGCGCGGAGAGCGACCAGTCGGCAAAGCGAATTGCCCTTTCGATTGCCAACTCTCCACTCGTGAAAACCGCTGTTGCTGGTGAAGACGCCAATTGGGGCCGGGTTGTTATGGCTGTTGGCAAAGCAGGGGAACCGGCCGATCGCGACCGGCTGGCGATTTGGTTTGGCGATGTTCGTGTCGCTATAGAGGGGGAGCGCGATCCGGATTACAGCGAAGAGGCTGCCTCCGCCGTAATGAAAGAAGAAACGATTCCGATCCGGGTAGATCTCGGGATCGGAGCAGGTGAAGCGGTTGTTTGGACATGTGATCTGACGAAGCAATATGTAGAAATAAACGGCGACTATAGAAGTTGATCGTCGATTAATTGAATTGCGACGGATTTATCATACTCCGCGAAAACTGTTTCAAAATCGGACAAAGAACAATGACCAAGATCGTGCTTGTTGCTGCTTGTGCGCTTGTCGATGTTGATGGACGTATCCTGCTTGCGCAGCGTCCTGAAGGTAAATCGATGGCGGGTTTGTGGGAGTTTCCGGGCGGAAAGGTCGAAACTGGTGAGCGCCCAGAGGAGACTTTGATCCGGGAACTGCGCGAAGAACTCGGCATTGAGGTTAACGAAGCGTGTCTTGCCCCTTTGACTTTCGCGAGCCATGCTTATGAGGACTTTCATCTTCTCATGCCACTTTACATCTGCCGAAGATGGGAAGGTACTCCCCGCGGCCGGGAAAATCAGGCACTCAAGTGGGTTCGTGCCGTGAGGCTGCGGGATTACCCGATGCCAGAAGCGGATGAACCTCTGATCCCGCATATTATGGACGCAGTCTAGTGCCGGTGAGTTTTTTGGGATTAGCGAAATGTATTCAGTGACCAAGCAGTTCCTAGTCAACCAGTTCACCCGGCTAATCCATGATCGTAGCGGCGCAACAATGGTTGAGTATGGCTTGCTTGTTGCAACACTGAGTATAGCAATCCTACTGACAGTTGGTAGCATTGGAGAAACGGTCCGGGATGACGTATTTCAAGTTATCTCCGATGCCATGCTGACGGGCGCAAACGAAGCAGCGCAAAACTAAAGCAAGTGAATTCCTGATATTCAGTCCCGTTTCAATCCAACTTCCTCTGTCCGTAAAGCATCTGCCAATCGGGTTTTGGCCGACCCTGGTTTGAGCGGTTTTTGCTGGCTCGAATGTGGCGCCCACCCCAGCAAGGTTACCATGTTGAAGGTTGCCCGGACCCGCCCATCTGAATCTGCATAGTCCTGGGAATACAACTCAGCAGCCCTCCAGAACACCGTCTTAGGTAGAGGTGTTCTACTGCGTTCTCTCAGGATGTTCGTCGCGCCCATCGCCTTCAAGTCAGCCATCAAATCAAACATGGAATTGTAGCGGACGGTTAGAGGATCCATGTCAGTGACTGGCAAGGCAAAACCGGCACGCTGCATAAGTCCGCCCAAATCTCTGGTATCTGCGAAAGGCAGCACACGCGCTGCAGCGCCGCCCTTGAGCTCCAGTTCGGCGCGGGTCAGGCAATCTCGCAATTCCGTCAGCGTGCCCGCACCGGCGAGCGTTGCCAAAAACAATCCGTCAGGCCGCAATGCCCTTCGGATTTGAATAAGGGTTCCTGGCAGGTCGTTCATAAATTGCAATGAAAGTGCGGACACGATGAGATCGGTAGACTGATCTTTTAGAGGCAGCACCGCATCATCTGCGACAAAGGCCGGAGCGGTCAGGTGCGGGTCTGGTTGCCATAGATCCGCTCTGTAAAGAGTTCCGACTTTGCCGGTCGCTCTAAGCAATGACTCGACATTCCCGCAGTGGCCGCCCAGATCAATCGCCGTATCGAAAGTCCTGGTGATCGTAGATAGCCGCTCTTCGAGATCTTCTGCGACTGCCTTCAACAAAAAGTCGGAACCGGGTTTTGCATTCACCAGAGCGGTTCTGCGCCTGATCCGCAGCAATTCACGGTCGAACAATTCGGGTTGCGCGGTCACGGATTTTGCCTTCCTGTACTTTCTTGCCGTCGACATAAGTCAATTGCAAAGATGCGTCAAAACCATCTGACAGTCTCAGTAGTCTGATTGCATCTTGTGTTGCTGTGGGCCTTGTGCACACTCTTTGGGTGTGTGAGGTGCGTATGACGTTCAAATCCTTTGTGTCTTTGCCTGCGATGACAGCCGGGGGTTACCTTCTTGATGCCTTATTGCCGAGGCGCTGCCCCTGTTGTGAGTGCGGTGTTGCCAGCGGTCTCGGCTTGTGTGGCAGCTGCTGGCAACAAGTCCGATTTTTAGAACGGCCTTGGTGTCAGAGAATGGGAACACCGTTCACCCACGATGTTGGCGAAAATGCACTGAGCCCGCGAGCCATTGCAGACCCGCCTGAATTCGACCGTTTGAGAGCTGTCGCCTTCTACACAGGGCCGGTAAAGGATCTGGTTTTAGCGCTAAAGTTTGCACGGCGCAGAGAATTGGCGGAGGCCATGGGCACATGGATGGCGCGTTCAGGTACAGAATTTTTGGGTGATAGCCTGGTCATCCCTGTGCCGCTCCATTGGACGCGTCTTTGGCAGCGCCGGTTCAATCAGGCCGCGGATCTTGCACGTGTTGTTGCGAACATCTCTGGCGCAGACTACGCCCCGTTTGTATTAAAGCGGACGAGGCGGACGCAGCAACAAGTCGGGCTGCCAGCAAAGGCGCGCAAGCGCAACGTGCGGCGGGCCTTTCAAGTGCCGGAAAATCAACTGCAAAAGCTCGCTGGACAACGTGTGGTTCTTGTCGACGATGTTTATACGACAGGGTCCACAGTGAGCGCGTGCACCAAAGTGCTGAAATCTGCTGGTGCTGGCACCGTTGACGTCCTGACTTTTGCCTTGGCAGACCCTGCCAATCACGAAGACGTTGACCGTCCTGATTAAGCAAGTCGCCCGAAATTCTTGAGTTTTCGGGCTATCAAACGCATATACCGCTGCAAGCAACTTCCATTGCGCACTATGGAGACGATCTGCTGTGCGAGAAAAGGAAATCAGGAATGTCTGACGTCACGATTTACACACGGCAACTCTGCGGGTTCTGTACTGCTGCAAAGCGCCTTCTGGAAAAGAAGGGTGTTTCGTTCACCGAGCATGACGCGACCTTTGACCCAAAACTGCGCCAGGAGATGGTGCAAAAGGCCAATGGCCGGTCCACATTCCCGCAGATTTTCATCGGTTCAAAACACGTTGGTGGGTGCGATGATTTGCATGACCTTGAACGGGCAGGCAAACTGGATCAGTTGCTCGCTTCCTAACGTCAAAGGAGCAGTCACTGATTTCCTTTTGAGGATGAAGAAATGGCCACCTTCAAAGCGGCATGTATTCAACTGCGCAGCGGTAAATCCATTGAGCAAAATGCAAGTGTTGCGGAACAGTTGATCCGGCAAGCGGCCGAGGCTGGAGCGATCTATATCCAGACACCGGAAATGTCGAATGTTCTGGTCCGCAGCCGCGAAGAGCTGATGGAACGGATCGGGTCTGGCACTGCCGATCCATTCTTGAAGATGGCGCAACGGGTAGCCTCAGAGCTCAATGTGTCGCTTCATCTCGGTTCGTTGGCTGTCATGAAAGACAGCGGCAAAGTCGCCAACCGGGCTTTTTTCATTGGCACAGATGGCGCAATTCAAGCGTCCTATGACAAGATACACATGTTCGATGTCGATCTGCCAAATGGCGAGAGCTGGCGGGAGTCGGCAACTTATGACCCGGGTCAGGAAACGATATTGACGGATGCGCCCTTTGGGCGTGTTGGCATGGCTGTGTGTTACGATGTTCGTTTCCCAGCCGTCTTTCGTGAACAAGCACGGCGCGGTGCGGAGATCCTGACCGCACCGGCAGCTTTCACTCGGCAGACTGGTGAAGCGCACTGGCATGTGCTACAGCGCGCCCGCGCAATCGAAAACGGCGCCTACATGATCTCCGCGGCCCAAGGCGGTGTACATGAAGACCGCCGTGAGACCTACGGTCACAGCCTGATGGTCGACCCCTGGGGAGAGGTCATTGCCGAGCTGGATCATGATGAGCCGGATTTCATCGTCGCGGCTGTTGAGACCAAGAATGTTGCCAAGGCAAGGTCGCGCATTCCCGCCATTGCAAACGAGCGGGCATTCGCGTCTCGTATTGCCGATGGTTTGAAGGAGATACCTGCGTGATTAAATACACGCTTGTTTGCGATGCACCGCACAGGTTTGAAGGCTGGTTCCGTAATTCGGAAGACTTTGAAATGCAATGCGGCCGCGGCCTTGTGACATGCCCGGTCTGCAACAGCACAGATATCAAGAAGGGTTTGATGGCGCCAGCCGTGTCGACGTCGCGGAAAAAGGACGCCATGGTGGTGCCGCAGATGCCAAGCGCAGATGTAATCGAGACACAATCGGCTCCAGAACCGGCCCCGGCAAAACCGGAAAGCGGCCAATCCCAAGCGTCTGCACTTTTGCCCAACGACGTTCGTCAGAAGGAGATCGTGGAAGCTTTGCGGCTCGTTCGGGCGAAAATGACCGAAAACTCGGAAAACGTTGGTACGAAATTCGCCTCGGAGGCGCGGAAAATCCATTACGGCGAATCCGAAGAACGCAACATTTACGGTGAAACATCACCTAAGGAAGCGATGGACCTCATCGACGAAGGAATTTCTGTTCTTCCTCTGCCTGAGCTGCCTGACGACAAAAATTGACAGCGCCATCTGCCGCGAAACTCGGCGGTCCTCAGAGGCGGAGAGGCCGCTGTTGCGCTGAACCTCTCCGAATTCTGTTTATGACGTTGCAGCTGTCTTCCGGCGTGCTTTCGGCTTCTCGACTTCCTCCATGCTTTCTTCGACCGCCTTGCTGAGTTCGCTCACGGTCTCCATCGCTGTCTCGTTCAATTCTTCCGCGGCTGCAGCGTTCTCTGTGAAGCTCTCGCGCATCAAAGCGGCTTGCTTCTCAAAGTGCGCCTGATACTCGCTGGTCATTTTTGAATAGAAAGCCTGCAGTGTGGCAAAGGTTTCCTCTGGTGCCGTGCACTGGCTGAGTGATTTCGCACACTCAAAATCTTCGTGAAACCGGTGGTTTACAAAATCCATATGGTCTTCGAATGCCTTTCCGGCATGTGTCCACATGGTTTCTCCCATTTTCTGGAAACTGGCGACGGCCTTGGCTTCCATACGGTCTTCGCGATCGGCAAACGCCCAGTTGGAAAATGCGGGCATTGGCCATTCCGGAATCATGCCGGTGAGATCGAAACTTGTCGTATTACGTTTGGTTGGCATTGGACCCTCCGCTTGAAAATGGCTGTTCCGCGAACGCCGGCGGGGGGAATTTTTAAGCCGACGTCAGTTCCGATTCGTGGACACTGCAATCTGAGCAGCGCCAAAACGTTTTTTTTGACCTTACGGCAGATATGCGGCCTAACTTTGATGCAGGTCAATTTTTCACTGCGGCATTTTGGACACTAGGCCAGAGCCGATTCTCAGGCATCGCTTAAGAAGCTGCGCAATATGCCGGTCACTTCATCCGGTTTTTCCAACGTGGAAAGATGTCCGCTACCTTCGATAATGGCCAGACCGCTATTCGGAATGAGCGAGTGTATCTCTTGCGCTAGCTCAGGAGGCGTCAGGGTATCGCCATCTCCGACCAGAACGAGCGAAGGACAGGATATCTCATGAAGCCGTGGCCGTGCATCGGGTCGATGGATCAGCGCTGTCTGTTGGCGTATAAAGGCTTCTGGACCAGTGTCTGATGCCATCTCGACAACGATTTGTTTGAGATCGTGGTCGTCTTGCCGTCTCTCGTGGACAAATCCGGGAAAGAGCAGTTCAGGAACCTTTTCAAAGCTCCGTTCCCTGGTCAGTCTGATCAGGAACTCGCGCCGCTCTGTTTGTTCCGGAGTGTCAGCACGCGCATTCGTATCCAGCAGCGCGAGCTTGCCGACCCGCTCTGGTGCCTCGCGCATGATTTCCATAGCGATATAACCGCCCATGGACAGGCCAATCAGAGAGAACCGGTCAGGCGCTTGTTTCAAGATGTCGGCCGCGATCGCTTCAATCCTGTCATGTTCGCGGTGATTGGCAACCATGATCGGACGGTCCGCGAACGCAACAATTTGTGGTGCGTATAGGGCTTCGGTGCACAGAAGGCCCGGGATAAACAGAATTGGATCGCTCATCAGGACGCCTTGGGCCGTTCTGCAAGCAGCATGTAGTTGACGTCCATGTCGCGCGAACGGGCCCAGGTGTCAGTGATGGGGTTAAAACTCACACCGGACCGGTCAATGATGGTCAGGCCTGCTGCGTTGAGAGGAGATTCGATTTCGGACGGTTTGACCAGTTTTTCGTAGGAATGTGTGCCCTTCGGCAGCCAACGCAAAACGTACTCCGCCCCCACAATCGCCAGAGCATAAGCCTTTAAAGTCCGGTTGATTGTCGCAATGAACATGAGGCCACCTGGGCGGACCATCTGGCTCGTCGCGTTCAAGAAAAGCGGGACATCGGCGACGTGTTCAACGACTTCCATGTTCAGAACGACGTCGAATGTTTCGCCGGCCTCGGCCAGCGCTTCCGCTGTTTCGGCGCGGTAGTCGATGTCCAAGCCCGAGGATTGCATGTGGAGTTTTGCAACCTCGATATTGGTTTCAGAGGCATCTGCGCCGACGACATCGGCTCCGAGCCGGGCCATCGGTTCGCTCAAGAGGCCTCCGCCGCATCCGATGTCCAGAAACCTTAGGCCCTTAAACGCGTCCGGAGAGTTTGGATCTCGGTCGAATTGACGGCAGACCTCCTGTTTGATGTAGGATAGCCGTACCGGGTTGAATTTGTGCAGTGGTTTGAACTTGCCGGTTGGATCCCACCATTGATCGGCTAACGCTGAAAAACGGGCAACTTCATCACTGTCGATTGTTCCGTTGGTTTTTTGTGCCGTTCTTGTCATCTGAAGACCCTTCATCGGAGCGCCGGAGAGCGTCACTCCGTACATTTCAAAAGTGTTCTCTGTCGTTCCAAGGTCGCAGCCTATTTGTCAAGCCAACCTGTTGCAGCATCGCGACGCACCCTGTATGCATGTCCGCCGATCCAACAGGCGCGACCGGCGCCCCGGGAAGTCATAACTAGAATACGAGTGGTATGGCCCGACTGGTTTTAAAATTTGGCGGGACATCGGTTGCTGACCTCGATCGCATCCGCAATGTCGCACGCCACGTCAAACGGGAAGTGGACGCAGGTCACCAGGTCGCTGTTGTTGTTTCAGCAATGTCTGGGCAGACCAACAAGCTGGTTCAGTTCTGCCGTGACGCTTCACCGCTGCATGATGCCCGCGAGTATGACGCGGTCGTTGCTTCAGGCGAACAGGTGACATCTGGCCTACTGGCCATTGTCCTGCAGGACATGGGCGTCAATGCACGCTCCTGGCAGGGCTGGCAGGTTCCGATCAAGACGGACGAAAATCACGGTGCCGCGCGCATTCGTGAGATCGATGGTGCGTTTTTGACCGAGCGGCTTGAGCAAGGACAGGTGGCTGTTCTCGCCGGCTTTCAGGGCATTTCGCCGGACAATCGGATTTCGACGCTTGGCCGTGGCGGTTCCGACACCAGCGCGGTTGCGATCGCAGCGGCCATCAAGGCTGACCGGTGTGATATCTATACAGATGTTGACGGGGTCTACACGACCGACCCGCGGATCGTCCCGCAGGCACAACGCCTTGACCGCGTCTCGTTTGAAGAAATGCTAGAAATGGCGTCTCTTGGAGCGAAGGTTCTTCAGGTGCGTTCGGTTGAAATGGCCATGGTGCACGGCGTTCGCACCTTCGTGCGGTCAAGCTTTGATGACCCGGATGCGCCGCAGACTGGCCAGGACGGCCTTCCGGTAGGTACTCTTATTTGCGACGAGGATGAACTCGTGGAACAGCAGGTTGTCACCGGCATTGCATATGCCAAGGACGAAGCTCAGATCTCTATCCGTGACGTGGCGGACAAGCCGGGGGTCGCTCAATCCGTTTTCGGCCCATTGGCGGATGCCAGCATCAATGTGGACATGATCGTTCAGAACATCTCTCCCGATGGCAAGACGACTGACATCACGTTCACGGTTCCTGAAGCGGATTTCGCTCGGGCGAAAAAAGTTTTGGAAGACAATCGCGATGAGATCGGTTTCCAAAACCTCGAGGGCGCTGCTGATGTCGTGAAAGTGTCCGTCATCGGCATTGGAATGCGGTCTCATGCCGGCGTCGCAGCCCAGTGCTTTAGCGGTTTGGCGAGCAAGGGCATCAACATCCGCGCGATTACGACCTCGGAAATCAAGATTTCCGTTCTTATCGATTCTGCCTATGCGGAACTTGCAGTCCGGACTCTGCATTCGCTATACGGTTTGGACGGATAAGAATCCGTGAGTCTGGTTTCGGCCTAGTCGAGACCGGGTTTTTGCTTAGCGGGATTACTCGGGGGCGGAATGCGCAGCAACCTAGCAGGACCGCGCCTATTGCTCCGCCGGCTCCGGGAAGTCATGGCGGAGCCCATCAAGGCGCAGGAGCGTCTCGACAAGATCGTTGTTTTGATCGCGTCGAACGTCGTTGCCGAAGTGTGTTCCGTTTATATTTTGCGCGCCGATGGAGTTCTTGAACTCTATGCCACCGAGGGCCTGAAACGCGAAGCTGTTCACAATGCTTCACTGCGCGTTGGCGAAGGCTTGGTTGGTCTGATTGCGGCAGAGGCCCGTCCCCTTAATCTCCCAAATGCAAGTGCACATCCCGGCTTCGCCTATCTGCCGGAAACTGGCGAAGAAGCTTACAACTCCTTCCTAGGCGTGCCGATCTTGCGGGCAGGGCGGACGCTTGGGGTTCTCGTTGTCCAGAACCAGTCTCACCGCACCTATCTCGAAGACGAGGTCGAAGCGCTTCAAACCACAGCCATGGTCATCGCGGAGATGGTTGCGGCCGGAGAGCTTGAAGCGATTTCACAGAAGGCAACCGGGTTGGATATGTCCCGGCCGATCGCCTCGTCAGGCGTTGGTTTGGCCGAAGGTGTCGGCTTGGGCCACGTTGTTCTTCATGAGCCCAGAGTTGTTGTCACCAATCTCATCTCAGAAGATGCCGACAAGGAAAAGCAACGGCTTGACGGTGCAATCAATCGTTTAAGGCTATCGATTGACGACCTTTTGGCCAGCGGCGAAATCGCTGCGACCGGCGAGCATCGCGAAGTGCTCGAAGCCTACCGCATGTTTGCATATGACCGCGGCTGGATCCGGAAGATCGAAGAAGCGATCAAAAACGGTCTGACGGCGGAAGCAGCCGTTGAAAAGGTGCAGAGCGACACGCGCGCCCGGATGTTGCGCCAGACAGACCCGTACCTGCGCGAGCGCCTGCATGATCTTGACGATCTTGCGCATCGGTTGATCCGCGAATTGATGGGCCGCGAGCACGGCCCCGGGATCGACGAGCTGCCGCAGGATGCCATCATCATCGGCCGGAACATGGGCGCTGCCGAGCTATTGGATTATGGCCGCGACCGGATCCGGGGACTAGTTCTTGAAGAAGGTGGTCCAACCAGCCACGTGACAATTGTCGCAAGAGCGCTCGGCATTCCAGCTGTCGGTTTGGTCGATGATATCGTCAGCCTCGCCGATGGCGGCGATGCAATCATCGTTGATGGGGACACAGGTGAGGTTCATCTGCGCCCGGCTGCGGATCTTGAAAATGCGTATGCAGAGAAAGTCCGCTTCCGCGCCCGGCGACAGGCTCAATACCGGCGGCTGCGCAACAAACCGTCGGTCACCAAAGACGGCGTTGAAGTCGCCCTTCAGATGAATGCGGGCCTCCTGGTGGATCTGCCGCATCTGGAAGAGGCCGGTGCAGCCGGGATTGGGCTGTTTCGGACAGAACTCCAATTCATGGTGGCCTCGTCGTTTCCCAGGATGCGGGATCAGCAAGCCCAATATACGCAAATTCTGGATGCGTCCGGCGGCAAGCCGGTCACGTTCCGGTCGCTCGATATTGGCGGCGACAAGGTTCTCCCGTATCTCCGGTCCATCTTGGAGGAAAACCCGGCCATGGGCTGGCGCGCCCTGCGGCTCGGCCTCGACCGGCCTGGCCTACTGCGCACACAGATCCGGGCCCTGCTGCACGCGGCGGCTGGGCGTGATCTGAAACTGATGTTTCCAATGGTCGTGGAAGTCGATGAATTCCTACAGGCCCGCGGATTGGTCGAGAAAGAACTGAAGCACCTGCGCCGTCACGGACACCCAGTGCCGGAAACCATCCGTCTTGGAGTGATGGTAGAAGTGCCATCCCTTCTGTTCCAGCTTGAAGAACTGCTGGGCCATGTGGACTTCATATCTGTCGGCTCCAACGATCTGTTCCAGTTCTTTTGCGCGGTAGACCGCGGCAACACCCGCGTTGCAGACCGTTTCGATCCCTTAAGCCCTCCATTCCTGAGGGCCTTGAAACAAATTGTGGATGCGGCAGATAAAGCGCACGTACCGGTGACACTGTGCGGCGAAATGGCTGGTAATCCGTTGGCGGCCATGGCACTGATCGGGCTCGGATATCGAAACTTGTCAATGTCGCCCGCATCCCTAGGGCCTGTCAAAGCCATGCTTCGGACCCTGGACGCCGGCAGATTGAGCGCGCGGCTGCTGTCAAGAATGGAGCCTGGGCATCGCGATAGCGATATTCGGGCATTTTTGACCCGCTTTGCCGAAGAAATGGATGTTGCGCTCTAGTAGCTTGCCGAACCTAGCCACCCCATTTTGGGATTTCAGGAGACACAGCGCGTATGCTGGCGCGTCATAAACTCGATAACCTGCTCGATCGGTTTGCCGAACTTGAACACATGATGTCCGCCAATCCGGACCCGGCATCTTATGTGAAACTGTCCCGTGAATATGCCGGGCTTGAGCCGTTGGTCTTGAAGATTCGGGCCTTGGTTAAGGCAGAGGAAGACCTGAAGGGTGCTGAGGATCTGATCGAAGATCCGGCGACCGATCCTGAGATGCGGGAACTTGCGGAAATTGAACGGGACGAACTCGCCGAGAACCTTGAGCGTTTGACCCAAGATGTGCGCATCGGTTTGCTTCCCAAGGATGAAGCCGACACCAACGATGCGATCCTGGAAGTCCGTGCCGGTACCGGTGGTGATGAGGCCGCGCTTTTTGCCGGTGATCTGTTCCGGATGTATCAGCGCTACGCCGAATTGCGCGGATGGAAGGTTGAAATTCTCTCCGCCAGTGAAGGTGAGGTTGGCGGCTTCAAGGAAGTCATTGCCTCCGTTTCCGGGGAAAATGTTTTTGCCCGGCTGAAATTCGAATCTGGGGTTCACCGCGTTCAACGTGTGCCTGCGACCGAATCCGGCGGGCGGATCCACACCTCCGCTGCTACTGTTGCGGTTCTTCCTCAAGCGGAAAACGTTGATATCGACGTTCAGGATAGCGATTTAAGGATCGATACCTTCCGCGCCTCAGGTGCGGGCGGCCAGCACGTCAACACGACGGATTCTGCGGTCCGCATAACGCACATCCCAACCGGGATCGTTGTCGCGGTTCAGGACGAACGTTCGCAGCACAAAAACAAGGCCCGGGCGATGCAGCTACTGCGCGCCCGGATCTATGATGAGGAGCGGGAGCGGGCTGCGAGCGAGCGCACCGAGGCGCGCCGTTTGCAAGTTGGGTCCGGGGATCGGTCAGAGCGCATCCGCACCTACAATTTCCCGCAAGGCCGGGTCACCGATCACCGGATTGGGTTGACGCTCTATAAGCTTGATCAGATCATCGCCGGAGAAAGCCTTGATGAGGTAATCGAAGCCTTGATCCTGGATTACCAGGCAAACCTTTTGGCGTCGGAAGAAGCCTGATTCAAGAAGGCAGCTCATGAAAACCGGGGCGCTTTATCGCCAGATCCGCGATCAGTTCCGTGGCGGCAAACTGGAAACACCGGAACTGGATGCCAAACTCTTGGTCAGCGCCGCCTTGCAGATTTCTGTCTCCGAGTTGTTGCTCAGCGAAAGCGAGGAGGTCCCGGATGCAGCAGCTGGTATCGCGTTGGAATACGCAACGCAGCGGCTGAACGGAAAACCGGTTGGCCGGATACTTGGAGAACGTGAGTTCTACGGCCGGACCTTCCGGCTAAATCATGCGACCCTTGAGCCGCGCCCGGACACGGAAACCCTGATTGAAACTGTCCTGAAGGACTGTGACCCGGTCCGGCCTCTGACAATGTGTGACATTGGGACGGGAACCGGGGCGATCGCCGTGACCTTACTTGCCGAGTTGCCGGAAGCGATCATGGTTGCGGTCGACATCTCAGAAGATGCGCTGGGTTGTGCAGTGAGCAATGCCGACAATCATGGGGTTGGTGCCCGCTTTCTTCCCATTCGTGGTGACTATGCAGCCGCGCTGCAGCATGGATTTGACTGGGTAATCAGCAATCCCCCCTATATCCGCACGCCGGTTTTGAGTGAACTTTCCAAGGATGTGCTGCAGCACGATCCGATTCTTGCCTTGGATGGCGGCGCAGACGGTCTGCAAGCCTATCGGCAGATCGTTTCGCAGGCGGCTTCCATTTTGGTGCCGGGTGGGCGAATAGCTTTGGAAATAGGCTATGATCAGGGCGAAGAGTTGAAAAACCAGCTGCGTCATCATGGCTTTGAGGCAACTGATATCATTCAGGATCTTGGCGGGCGTGACCGGGTTGCAACAGCTCGCCGGGTTTAATGATCATGATTTAATCTTGCTGCGAAAAAGCACTTGGAAATCGTAGCGGAACGGGGTACGTTCGGCTTGCCGAGACCGGAGATGTGGTAAGCGTTTAAGCGGGGCATACGCATCCGGCAACTTCACAAAATGTGCTGACTTGCGCAGTGAATGTAGTTGTCAATCGGGCTAACCGGTTTTTGGACTGTCGGAGAAAAAGACATGGGCACTGGCTTTCAGCCGGGCTTCCAGCGTCTGACTTTTCATTGACAGCTGCAGGCCATCACGGGTTGGTTTCGGCGCGTATTTCGTATCGGTTTAAAGATATTCCGATGTTTGGTCGGCCATGGGCTGACCGCCGTTCCTTAAGAGAAAACGGCAGGATGAGACCAGGAAATCAAAGCAATAAGCGTATGCGCGGACGGGGCCGCAAGGGACCTAATCCGCTAACCCGGACTTATGAATCTAACGGTCCTGATGTGAAAATCCGCGGCACAGCGATGCATATTGCGGAGAAGTATCAGCAGCTTGCCCGCGATGCACAGGCATCGGGCGACCGGGTGATGTCCGAGAATTACAATCAGCATGCTGAGCACTATCTCCGTATTGTAGCGGCTGCACAGCCGCCGCAGCAGAACACGCAGCACACTGCGCGTCATGAGGCGGACGACAACCAGGATCAGGCAGCCGTAAATGGCTCTGGCGGATCTCAAGGCAGTGACCAGCCGTCCAAGCCATCCGCGGACAACACCGTTGTTGATGGAGATGCTCCGCAGCCGTTTATCGACAACATGCCGGTGATTGACCAGGAAGGTCAGGTGAACGGGGCAGCTCAGGCGTCTGATGAAGCCGGCGAAGCTGAAGAGAAGCCGCGCCGCCGGACCCGGACGCCACGGACCCGTACCCCGCGCAAAGCTGCATCAGAGGCTGGGTCCGAAAATGAAGCGCAAGCTGGTGCCGGCGCTCCTGAAGCTGCGGATGAAGGCGAAGAGCAACCAAAACCGCGGCGCCGGACAACCCGGACACGCCGTACTAAAGCAACGGAAGATACTCCTTCCGAAACGGCTGCGGCCGGTGAATGACGCCAGCGTCAAACAAGCTCTGAATGATAAGAAAACGGCGTCCATATGGGCGCCGTTTTTATTTTGGCCGGCAATCGGGCGGTAATTTGGTGCAGGGGCCTTTTGTGGTGAAAATGCAACACTATATTGGGTAGGCAGTGCTTTACGAGGCTGCGCAGATGCCCGCCAAGGGGTCTGAAACTCAAAAACGTTCCCCACGCTTCGGGTGGTGCGGACGGGAAGGGGATTGCACATGAACTTTGAAAAATATACCGAACGGGCCCGTGGGTTCGTTCAATCTGCCCAGACATTTGCATTGGGCCGTGGCCACCAGCAGTTCACTCCGGAACATGTTCTGAAGGTCCTTCTGGATGATCCGGAAGGTATGGCGAGCGGCTTGATCAGCCGGGCTGGCGGCGATGCAAAAGCGCTCAAGGGTGATCTTGAAGGCATTCTCGACAAAATGCCGAAAGTCTCCGGTGGCTCTGGTCAGCTTTACATGCACCAGGCAACCGCGCGGCTGTTTGATCAGGCAGAAAAGATAGCTGACAAGGCCGGCGACAGTTTCGTGACTGTTGAGCGCTTGTTGCTGGCCCTGGCCATGGATGCAGACAGCGAAGCTGGCAAGTTGTTCAAGCGTCACGGCATCACACCGAATGCCTTGAACGAGGCTGTCAATCAGTTGCGCCAAGGCCGCACGGCTGACAGTGCGACGGCTGAAAACCAGTATGAAGCTTTGAAAAAATATGCCCGGGACCTGACCGAGGCGGCGCGGGACGGAAAACTTGATCCGGTAATTGGCCGGGACGAGGAAATCCGCCGCACGATCCAGGTCTTATCACGGCGGACGAAAAACAACCCCGTTTTGATCGGTGAGCCAGGCGTCGGCAAAACCGCGATTGCGGAAGGTTTGGCGCTCCGGATCGTCAACGGCGATGTTCCTGAGTCCTTGAAGGACAAACAGCTGCTGGCACTCGACATGGGCGCTCTGATCGCCGGTGCGAAGTACCGCGGCGAGTTTGAGGAGCGTTTGAAGTCCGTCTTGTCTGAGGTTGAGGCCGCAGCAGGTGGCATTGTTCTCTTCATCGACGAAATGCATACGCTTGTGGGTGCCGGGAAGGCGGATGGTGCTATGGATGCATCGAACCTCCTGAAACCTGCGCTCGCACGCGGTGAGCTGCACTGTGTCGGGGCCACGACGCTCGATGAGTACCGCAAACACGTTGAAAAGGATGCAGCGCTTGCCCGCCGTTTCCAGCCGGTTTTCGTAACTGAACCGACAGTGGAGGACACGGTTTCGATCCTGCGCGGGATCAAAGAGAAGTATGAATTGCACCACGGTGTCCGCATCACCGACTCTGCAATTGTTTCGGCAGCATCTCTGTCAAACCGTTACATCACGGATCGGTTCTTGCCGGACAAGGCAATTGATCTTGTCGATGAGGCGGCAAGCCGCTTGCGCATGCAGGTGGATTCCAAACCGGAAGAACTGGACGAACTGGACCGGCGGATTATCCAGCTCAAGATCGAACGGGAAGCCCTCAAAACAGAAAGCGACGAAGCTGCCCAAGACCGTCTGGGGAAACTCGAAAAAGAACTGACGGATCTGGAAGAGCAATCTCAGACCTTGACCGGCCGTTGGCTTGGCGAAAAGGAAAAACTGAACCTTGAGCAAAAGATCAAGGAGCAGTTGGAGCAAGCCAGGATTGATCTGGAGATCGCACAGCGTCAAGGTGATTTGGCGAAGGCCGGAGAGCTGGCTTACGGGGTTGTCCCGGATCTTGAACGCAAACTGGCTGATGCAGAAGCGTCCGAGGACGGTGACGCAATGGTCGATGAGGCGGTCACCCCATCACACATCGCTCAGGTCGTATCCAAATGGACGGGTATTCCGGTCGACAAGATGCTTGAAGGCGAGCGTGAAAAGCTGCTCCGGATGGAAGACGTTCTCGCTGGCCGTGTAATTGGTCAGAGTGAAGCGATTCATGCAGTGTCCACCGCTGTGCGGCGGGCACGGGCCGGACTTCAGGATCCGAACCGGCCAATCGGGTCGTTCATGTTCCTTGGACCTACCGGGGTTGGTAAAACCGAACTCACCAAGGCTCTTGCCAGCTTTCTGTTCGACGATGACAGCGCAATGGTGCGCATCGATATGTCGGAATACATGGAGAAACACTCTGTTGCCCGGTTGATCGGTGCCCCTCCGGGCTACGTCGGATACGAGGAAGGTGGTGCCCTCACCGAAGCGGTTCGTCGGCGCCCGTACCAGGTCGTGCTCTTTGATGAAATCGAAAAAGCACACTCCGATGTCTTTAACGTGCTGCTCCAGGTCCTCGATGATGGCCGCTTGACGGACGGTCAGGGCCGGACTGTGGATTTCAGGAATACGCTGATCATCATGACCTCGAATCTCGGATCAGAGTTCCTGGTCAACCAGGCTGAAGGCGAAGACAGCGACACGGTTCGCACTGAGGTGATGTCTGTGGTCCGCGGGCATTTCCGTCCGGAGTTCCTGAACCGGCTTGATGAGATTGTTCTCTTCCATCGCCTGCAGCGGTCTCAGATGTCGGCGATCGTTAAGATTCAGCTTGAGCGCTTGCGCGGTCTTTTGACTGACAGGAAGATTACGCTCAATCTGGACGACGGGGCGCTCGGCTGGTTGGCTCAAAAAGGGTACGATCCCGCTTATGGTGCGCGCCCGCTGAAGCGGGTGATCCAAAAAGATGTCCAGGATCCTTTGGCGGAAAAACTGCTCGCCGGTGATGTACTGGATGGGCAAACAGTGAATGTATCCGCCGGGACGGACCGCCTGCTGTTTCAGGTGGCAGGAGCTGACAGCCAGGCCGCATAACCGAAGCGCAGCTTAAGGTAAGGTAAAGCCCACGGAGCAGCTGTTCCGCGGGCTTTTCAATTTCTCCGATCCTCTGCGCTTCACGCAGGCCGTATTAATTCAATGATGCGATCCGGGAAGGCTTACGGGCTCTGTCGAGCAAGGTGTCGATCCGGTAGCGCTCCGCCTCAAAGGCTGTGCGCAGTTCGCCGTCCAAGGTCCGTCCCTTCGGCAATTTGATCCGCATTGGGTCCATAAAGCGGCCGTTGACGAGTACTTCATAGTGCAGATGCGGACCGGTCGACAGGCCTGTGGAGCCGACATA
>CP196552.1:3465000-4978863 GCA_051805445.1 Labrenzia sp.
ACTGGTCTTAATTATCAAGATCTGTTTGTGTTTGAGCCTTTGATGGCTTGGGTTTTTACAAAGGGGCCCATGCTTGATTGGTTTGAAGCAAACGTATTTGTGCCGCTTGTTTTGGTTTTGGTTGAGTGTTTAACGCGCTCAAGTAATGCGAAGCATGGTAGCGCACAAATAAATGATCTTTTTAAAAGCCTTTGAGGCTTTGAAAAAGATGAACATTGATAATGAGAGTGATCAAGTGTCTTAAGGGCGTTCGGTGGATGCCTTGGCGACAAGAGGCGATGAAAGACGTGATACGCTGCGATAAGCTATGGGGAGCTGCGAATAAGCTTTGATCCATGGATTTCTGAATGGGGCAACCCACTCCGTATGGAGTACCCGCAAGGGAGCAAACCCGGGGAACTGAAACATCTAAGTACCCGGAGGAAAGGACATCAACCGAGACTCCGCTAGTAGTGGCGAGCGAACGCGGACCAGGCCAGTGGCTATAGAGTAAGAACCGGAACCGTCTGGAAAGTCGGGCCTCAGCGGGTGATAGCCCCGTACGGGTAGAAATCTTTATAGTCCTCGAGTAGGGCGGAACACGTGAAATTCTGTCTGAACATGGGGGGACCACCCTCCAAGCCTAAGTACTCCTTGTCGACCGATAGCGAACAAGTACCGTGAGGGAAAGGTGAAAAGCACCCCGACGAGGGGAGTGAAACAGATCCTGAAACCGGACGCCTACAAACAGTTGGAGGGCTTCGTGCCTGACAGCGTACCTTTTGTATAATGGGTCAGCGACTTAATTTAACGAGCAAGCTTAAGCCGGTAGGTGTAGGCGTAGCGAAAGCGAGTCTGAATAGGGCGTTTTAGTTCGTTGGATTAGACCCGAAACCGAGTGATCTAGCCATGGCCAGGTTGAAGGTGCGGTAACACGCACTGGAGGACCGAACCCACGCCTGTTGAAAAAGTCGGGGATGAGCTGTGGCTAGGGGTGAAAGGCCAATCAAACTCGGAAATAGCTGGTTCTCCGCGAAATCTATTTAGGTAGAGCGTCGGATGAATACTCTCGGGGGTAGAGCACTGGATGGGCTATGGGGGCTTACCGCCTTACTGATCCTAACCAAACTCCGAATACCGAGAAGTACTATCCGGCAGACACACAGTGGGTGCTAACGTCCATTGTGGAGAGGGAAACAACCCTGACCGCCAGTTAAGGTCCCTAAGTTATGGCTAAGTGGGAAAGGATGTAGAACTCCCAAAACAACCAGGATGTTGGCTTAGAAGCAGCCATCATTTAAAGAAAGCGTAACAGCTCACTGGTCTAAATAAGGGGTTCCGCGCCGAAAATGTACCGGGGCTCAAGCCATACACCGAAACTGCGGGTGCACACTTTGTGTGCGCGGTAGCGGAGCGTTCTGTAAGTCTGCGAAGGGAGACCCGTGAGGGCTCCTGGAGATATCAGAAGTGCGAATGCTGACATGAGTAACGATAAAGGGAGTGAGAGACTCCCTCGCCGAAAGTCCAAGGGTTCCTGCTCAACGCTAATCGGAGCAGGGTTAGTCGGCCCCTAAGGCGAGGCCGAAAGGCGTAGTCGATGGGAAACAGGTTAATATTCCTGTACTTGGTGGTAGTGACGGATGCCGTGTGTTGTACTTGCTTATTGGATTGCAGGTGCAGCGAAGGTGTTCCAGGAAATAGCTCCACCGTATAAACCGTACCCGAAACCGACACAGGTGGACTGGTAGAGAATACCAAGGCGCTTGAGAGAACTATGCTGAAGGAACTCGGCAAAATGCTCCCGTAAGTTCGCGAGAAGGGAGACCTGTGCTTGGGCAACCAGGTATAGGTGGCACAGAAATGGGGGTGGCGACTGTTTATCAAAAACACAGGGCTCTGCGAAGTCGCAAGACGACGTATAGGGTCTGACGCCTGCCCGGTGCTGGAAGGTTAAGAGGAGGTGTGCAAGCACCGAATTGAAGCCCCAGTAAACGGCGGCCGTAACTATAACGGTCCTAAGGTAGCGAAATTCCTTGTCGGGTAAGTTCCGACCTGCACGAATGGCGTAACGACTTCCCCGCTGTCTCCAGCATAGACTCAGTGAAATTGAATTCCCCGTGAAGATGCGGGGTTCCTGCGGTCAGACGGAAAGACCCCGTGCACCTTTACTACAGCTTCACACTGGTATTCGTAATGACATGTGTAGGATAGGTGGTAGACGTTGAAGCATTTGCGCCAGCAGATGTGGAGTCATCCTTGAAATACCACCCTTGTCCTTATGGATATCTAACCGCGGCGCAACAACGTCCGGGACCGTGTGTGGCGGGTAGTTTGACTGGGGCGGTCGCCTCCCAAATGGTAACGGAGGCGCGCGAAGGTGGGCTCAGAGCGGTCGGAAATCGCTCGTTGAGTGCAATGGCATAAGCCTGCCTGACTGCGAGACTGACAAGTCGAGCAGAGTCGAAAGACGGCCATAGTGATCCGGTGGTCCCTCGTGGAAGGGCCATCGCTCAACGGATAAAAGGTACGCCGGGGATAACAGGCTGATGATGCCCAAGAGTCCATATCGACGGCATTGTTTGGCACCTCGATGTCGACTCATCACATCCTGGGGCTGGAGCAGGTCCCAAGGGTTTGGCTGTTCGCCAATTAAAGTGGTACGTGAGTTGGGTTCAGAACGTCGCGAGACAGTTCGGTCCCTATCTGCCGTGGGTGTAGGAGAATTGAGAGGATCTGTCCCTAGTACGAGAGGACCGGGATGGACGTACCTCTGGTGGACCTGTTGTGGCGCCAGCCGCATTGCAGGGTAGCTATGTACGGACGGGATAACCGCTGAAAGCATCTAAGCGGGAAACCCACCTCAAAACCAGTTCTCCCTGAAGAGCCGTGGAAGACCACCACGTCGATAGGAAGCGTGTGGAAGTGCAGCAATGCATGAAGCTTAGCTTTACTAATAGCTCGTTCGGCTTGATCCTCTCATTAGTCAATGTTCATCTTTTAAAAGGCGCTTTACGCGCCTTGTAAAAGATTAGTTTTTTGTCTTCACGCCAGTTGGCTGCGCCAACGGCTGCAGACGGCACGGCCTGACCGGCCGGCGCGCACTTGCGCTTGCCGTCGCTACGCTCGGAACTCTTGTCCCCTGCAAGGCTTTGAAAAACTAATCCTCAAAATCTCAATTAAGACCAGGTATGTCCTTCATGGAAAAAGAGTTCCAAACCGTCAGGTTTGGCAAGGCCGACCGGCCGCCGCTGCTGATGCAGCGCGCCCGCGCAGGTTAGGCTGCAAAGCAGCCGCTCAGCCGTGAGCGACATATAACTTCACATCCAAATTGCCCTTCGCCGGCCTGGTGGCTCTAGCGGGGAGCCCCCACCCGATCCCATCCCGAACTCGGCCGTGAAACTCCCCAGCGCTAATGGTACTGCATCTTAAGGTGTGGGAGAGTAGGTCGCTGCCAGGCCTGCAAAGCGCAATTTGGACACTTCAGTGCACTATCGGCTAACGCCTACTTGAGTGCATCTCTTCAACGATAGCCTCCACCTTAACGCGGGATGGAGCAGCCCGGTAGCTCGTCAGGCTCATAACCTGAAGGTCGCAGGTTCAAATCCTGCTCCCGCAACCAAATACAAAAATGGCCGCCTTTTGGGCGGCCTTTTGTGTATTCGGGCCGCGGATATTGGTGAGACCCTCAGCGGGCCCCATCAACGAGGGCCGCCGCCCGACGCAACGGGGCAGAAAACACAAAGCCTATGCCCGCAACCAAAAATCCAAAACACCGCACTCGCGAGGCCATTGGCGTTGTGATGCCGATGCGCCCAGAACTCATGGCAGACGACCAAAAAGCAAAAAACTCAAACAAAAGGGCAAATGCGTAGGAGAAATCTCCGTAAATGATCGGGTCTCAGCCGTCCATTTTCAGAAGGACGAACCCCGAATTAGAATTACCAATACACGTCAAAAAACAGATTTAATCATTGATGACCGAATTTCGGAAATGCGTTCACCAAGCGTATTGGTAAATTCCTTAGCTACGATCGAAATTGGCCGGTGGGTCGGCGTAAGTATGGACAGGTTGTTTTGGATACGAGGGCGGAAAGGTCTAAATACTATCAGTGGTGGGCCAAAACCATGCTTGTATATTTCTTGAGTTTTGAACGCTGTTACCATGTCGCAAATGAGTGCACAAAGGCCAGCTTCCACGAACTTTAGACCAGGTTTGGATGTTTGGAGTTCAAATCGTTGATTTAATTGGACGCCAGTATCACGAAACCGATCCAAGGTTTGCTTGTGACTGCGGTGTTCCGGATGCAGCAGAGCAAGTGGATATCCATCGAGATCGGTCGGTGTGATTACTTCTTTAGATGCCAGTGGATCTGAAGAGGAAAGTGCACACATGCACTCCAACTCGAAATCAACCTGATCAAAAGAACTTCTAACCCTCGGGGTTTCAGCAATGCCGATGTCAAAGTGTTGCGCTGCAATCAGGTCTTCAATTTCTGCGGAAGACTTGCTGGCTAGCGCGATATTCACTTTTGTCTTATCGGACAAAAAACGCGATATCACATCAGGCAAGAAGTCCTCCGCGACTTCCGGAATACAAGCGATACGCAGCTGACCTTGTTCTCGATTGGCAAGTCCGCGCAAGGTACGTTTGGAAATTTCGAGGCGCTTCAGAATAGCGTCCGCTTCCTCAAGGAAGAATTCAGCTTCGGGTGTGGGCACGAGCCGACCCTGTTCTCTCACAAAAAGTTTGAGTTCGAGTTCGGTTTCCAGGCCGGATATGGTTGAACTAATGGCCGGTTGCGTTCGCCCAAGCGTTCGGGCGGCTTCAGATATAGATCCGCACCGCATGACTTCCCGGAAGGTCGCAAGCTGCCTGATTGAAAGGTTCATAGAGGCTCTATGTTACAATCTGCAAATCCCCTCACACTGTGGATCTGAATTTAACCACCGTCAACTGCTTGTCGTTGTTGGAAAAATTCATAATACTGCAATCGCGTAGAGCTCTTCGCACCTAACTCAGTATGCTTTCCGTTGTGAAATATGCGTTGGGAAGTGGTTCATTCAATAACGGTGCTTAAGCCGGCGAAGATCATAGCTTTGCACATCTTCTAAGAGTTCGATAAAGGCATGAGCCGCGTGGTTCAGTGATTGTTGCCCCTTTTTTACGGTCGCTGCAGAAGCGTTGCCTTGAGTGCCGTGCGGGTTGAGGTCTTGTGCTTTCCAGCCGAACTGGGCCTTCCCGTGCCCTCTCAAATGTTTAAATTCTTTGAGAAAATTCTGTTGTTCCGATGAGAAGTCCTGTGAAAGTTCTATCCGCACTAAATCAGGCCGGATAGCAAGCATGAGCGACGTTTCAATGTCACCGCCGTGGATGCCGTAGGTAAATTCGTCCTCCGGAAAAAGGCCTTCTGGCTGTCCAAAGCGGAGCCAGTTTGTCCCAAGCACAAACATATCGTGCCTGATGCGCAGTTCTCGGCTCACAATATCAATCACGGGAACATTACCGCCATGGGAATTGATGATAACCAGTTTCCGTATTCCGGCACGGGCGACGGACTCACCGATCTCTATCCAGCATTTGGAGATGGTGTCCCAGCTGAGCGTAAGGGTTCCCGGATAATCGATATGTTCGTCTGATTTTCCGATAGTCTGAACAGGAAGGAATGTCACTGGAAGGTGCTTAGGAAGAAGCTCAATTACCCGTTGGATCTGACCCTCGGCGAGCGTAGTGTCCGTCGACAGTGGCAAATGTGGCCCATGCTGCTCAATTGCCGCCACAGGCAGGACCGCTATCCAGTCTTCGGTGCCGGCATCTTTGAAATCCTCTGTTGTCATCTCATGCCAGAAACGTTTGGGCAGCATTCTTGGTATCCTGATTCTAAGTCTCGCCTTCTTGATACCCGATTTTCTGGTGTCTGACGAAAACGGGGGCCGAATAATCCTCGCGAAGTTTTGATGTCGAATTCTTAATGCAAATTTACAAATTGGCGATGTTTTTCGGGGATACATAGCTCGATGATCGGCGCACTTTTATCCAACACGCCGGCGAACCTATTGAGAAGCAGCGGTGTCGCTGGTGATGCGGCTCCCGGTTCTGAGGAGATAGCCCAGAACCGGGACGGTTCTGCTGTGCGCGACAGTCAGGCGAGCCCAAGGGCTATTGCTGTCCGGGCGGGGGCGGCGCCCCTTTTAACGCCGCAAGCAATCCTTGCCTTGCAAGAAACCGATGAATCGGACGCCCCGGCGCGCCGAAAATCCCAGGCGGAACCGTTAGGTGATGGGCGCCAATTATCTGAAGAAAGTGGCCAGAACCAATCTCAGAAGTCCGGCGATACAGTGAGTGCTGGTGCAGCGCAATCAGCCGGCGCGCAATTGCCTGCTAACCCTGCCTCTTCTGGTCAGGATGCGGCACAGCAGACAGAGCCGGACGACGATGCAGATGGAGATGGCCTGACGGAGGGCGAAGAAAAACAGGTTCAGGAACTGAAGCAAAGAGACCGTGAAGTCCGGGCACATGAGCAGGCTCATGCCCGGGTGGGTGGCGCTTATGCAAGTGCTCCGACCTACACGTTCCAGCAAGGCCCTGACGGCAAGCGTTATGCCGTTGGCGGTGAGGTTCAGATCGATACGTCAACAGAACGCACACCTGAGGCCACGATCCGGAAGATGCGCGTGGTGATCAGCGCTGCTCTGGCCCCGGCCGAACCGTCTGGCCAAGACCTGAGAGTTGCGCAACAGGCACGTTCACAATTGTCTGAGGCCCAGGCTGAGCTGCGTCAGCAAAAGCTGGAAGAGTTGCGCGGCGATGAAACATCAGAAGTCTCGGGTGTTGAGAACAGCTCGGCGAGCAAGAACAACCCATCTCAAAATGTCGCTAGCGCCAATGAGGCAGGATCATCAAGCGATGCCAATTCCGGTAATGAGGATGATAGTAGCCGCTCCTCGCGTAACCGACCTGACGCCAGTGCAATAGAGGCATACCAAGCAGCCTTGGAGCGGGCGAATGACTTGCAACAAGCAGCAGGATCGCTTTTTGCCTGAAGACGCCTTCGGCGCCATTCATGATACCAGCGTGATGCTAGAGTATTGCACCGGTTGCAAGACGGGCTGCCAATTCGAGACCATCTTCTGTGAGTGAAACAAGCCTCCGGCGGGTTCCGAAAGGTGAATGGTGGGTGGCAAGCTTGCGGTCGATCAGTTTCGCGATGGCGTCTTCTGTCTGGTTGTTTGTGATCCCACAATCCTGGGAAATGCCGTCTATGGTCCGGACCGCCAAATCGCCCAATGCGCTTAAGACCGTTCTCTCAAGATCGCTCAGCGACCGACCTATTTGGCTGAGTTTCGGCGACAGAGGACTTTCTTGATCAGCAACTACTGCTTCTTCCTTTTGTAGTTTATAGGCGAGATTGTCCTTTAGCTCCTGAATTTGAACTTCCGCGCGCTGTTGGCTGTCGGCCATCTTGTTAGTCAGCTCGTTGATGACGCGATCCGACAATGTCGACAGAAAGGCCTTTGCCGAGAAACCTGCCAATATGCAGAAGCCTCCAAAAATGAGATAGGCCTCACTGTTTTCGCCGTTCTTAACTTCGTTCAGGATGTTCGATTGTAGAAGTGAAAGGAAAAGGGGAACAGTGAAAGCGGCGATGATGCCGACTATCGCAAAACCGGCCATACCGAACCGAACCTGCGTAGAAGCGGCCTTTGATGTGGTTAGAAATGCAGCTATGCCGCCCAGCCCACCTGCGATCAAGGTGGTCAGGCTCAATGGCAAAAGTGCTTCCAAGAATGAGATGATATCCCCCATGGGTGTCAATGACAGTCAGTGCTGCCGGTGCCTTAAGATCATACGTTCACCTGAAGAGACGCTTGAGGCGGGCTGATGTGAAACTGCCCGTCCAAGGCTTCTGAGCTGCGGCAAGTTTTTTGCGCAGATCACGCTTGTGGGATGTCGAAATTCAGACTGTCATTTGACGGTTAAATAACTTGGTTAGGTTTCCCCCGTTCAAGATGAACGATTTGAATGAATCTGCGTTCGGGGATCCCTTAATGCCTTTCAACTACAAAAAGAGCATTACATTCCGGCTGTTACAGGCCGCCAAAGCACAGCGCGCCCGGTCGGGTGCGCATCTGATGCGGATTGGTTTGCATCCAGGGCAAGAGCTTGTTTTGAAGGTTTTGGCGGATGCCGACGGCCGGACGATGAGCCAGCTTGCTTTGGCCCTTGGGGTTCAGCCGCCGACGGTCACCAAAATGGTTACCCGGCTCTCCAGTCAGGGATATGTCCGCCGTCAGGTGTCAGATTCAGACGGCCGCCTTGCACGTGTCTATCTGACCGAAACTGGCCGGGACTTGGTCGTCTCTGTCGATAAAGCCTGGAAGCGTTTGGAACGTGAGGCGATGGCGGGCATCGAAGACAAGGATCGCAAGAAACTCCGTAAGCTTTTGCGGCAGGTCGAAAAAAATCTGTCTGTCTCGGTTGATGATGACCCGGATCACGACGAAGATCTGGAGCCCGATGATGCAGATACGGCGAGCAAGACCAGCAAAGAATTGACTGCCGCTTGATAGGGGAGTCATGGCCACAGTCTTAAACCAGGTGTGTGTTAGCTGGTCAGCATTTTTGCGGCCAGACCGAGGGCCGCCGTTGTTCCAATCACTGTGAACATTCCGCGCTTTGCCCAAAAAACAAGGACGGCGGCGGCAACGGCGATCGCGAAAAGGATCGTGTCTAAGCTGCCGGGTGTCGGTGCAATAACGGTCACGGGACCAATCGACGCGGTCTTTGTTTCAGTAAACAAGACATTGATTGCGAACCATACGGCAAGGTTCAAGATTGTGCCCGCTACGGCAGCAGTGATCGCTGACAGAGCGCTTGCCAAATACGCATTCCCATACAGCCGCTCCATCCAGGGGGCGCCGGCCAAAACGAACAAAAAGCTTGGCACAAACGTTACCCAGGTGGTCATTGCTGCTGCGAGCAACGCCATGGATACCGGTGTGAGCGGTCCTGGGTTCTGCCAGCCTCCCAGGAACCCGACGAATTGCGTCACCAGAATGAGCGGGCCAGGAGTTGTTTCGGCAAGGCCGAGGCCATCCAGCATTTGACCCGCAGTTAACCAGCCTTTTGTGTCAACAGCGACCTGGGCCATGTAACTGAGGAGGGCATAGGCTCCCCCAAAACTGACCACAGCAAGAGTTGCAAAGAACCCTGCAACATCAACGAGGACGGATTGAGGTGTCAGCAATAGAGCAGCAAGGAACGGCGGCGTCAGCCAAACAAATCCTCCGATTGCGAGCGTCTTGAGCGTGTTGATGGCAGATGGATGAGACTGCGATGTGTCTGCCGGCCGCTCGCTTTCTCCTTCCCGCTTGCCAAAGAAAAGCCCGATAGCTCCAGCTGCGATGATGACCAACGGAAAGGGAACTGCGAAGAAAAACAGTGCGCAAAACGAAAGACTGCATAGTAGCCAGCTTAATCGGGTCTTTAGTGCCTTTGCGCCAATCCGCAACAACGCTTGCAGTACGATTGCCAGCACTCCGGCTTTAATGCCGTAGAACAGCGCGTTGATAATCTGGGTTTCGCCATATGCAGCATAGATGTAGCTCACGACAGCCATTGTGAGAGCGCCGGGTAAGATAAATAGCAAACCGGCGATCAGCCCACCCAAAGTCTTGCCGGTCAACCAGCCACAATAGGTTGCCAATTGCTGTGCTTCCGGACCGGGCAGAAGCATGCAGTAATTCAAGGCATGAAGAAAACGCTCCTCGGAGAGCCATTTACGGGTTTCGACAAACTCCTGGTGCATCACTGAGATTTGCGCCGCAGGGCCACCAAAAGACAGAAGCCCAACTTTCGACGCGACTTTCGTCACCTCAATAAGAGACGGCAAGTTGTCATTGTGGTTTTCGTTATTTTTGTTGTTGTCGGGACTGACTGACATGTGGGATCCGGTCACGCGCATTGGTGTTTCGGTTTCCTAGTGCGCCTGTATGACCCCAGCAAGACAGAATTCGTGGTGCCAAAGATTACAAAACGCTCATTTGAATTTTCTTGTAGCCTACCCACGTCAAAAGCGAACGATATAAATTTCAAGGAGAAAGAGAGGGCGGTTATGTCCGGCCATACAATCGACAATGAACGAGGCGCTAAACGGGCTGAGGAATTGCGCAAACGGTTCAATAAGGTCTCGACGGCTTCTTTGGGGGGCAGTGGATCGCGAAATCCGTTCAATATGAATATTGGGCGGCGCTCAGATACTTCCCGGTACAATTCTCAGAGCAGAGCCTTGGCGTTTTGGCTTGTCGTTGCACTTCTGGTCATGTCCGCGACGCTCTTCCTCTAACGTTTAAGCCCTAGAATGCGGGCTAAATCAAAAACGGAAAGCCGCCCTCAAGTTTAAGGAGCGCGATTTTTGTCTCCGTGCCGCCAGAACCGGAATAACCGCCAAGCCCGTTGGCCGATAAAATCCTGTGACATGGGATGATGACCGGGATCGGATTGGCTCCGCAGGCTTGGCCGATAGGTTGTCCATAGGTAGCCAAGTCCCGTGCCAGGTCCCCATAGGTTCGTGTCTCGCCATATGGGATCTCCAGCATGGCTTTGAATACGGCCTGGTGCAGATCACCGCCTTTCGGGCTCAGAGGCAAATCGAAGTTTTTCAAGTCACCGTCTAAATAGGCTGACAACTGCCGGATTGTTTCTCGCAGAAGCGGCGTTTCCGCTTGGCTTGGTTCACCATTCCATTGTAGGTCGGTGATGGCGCCATCGGTTTCTGTCACGGTCAGGCAGCCCAGCCATGTTTCAATTCCTGCAACTGGCATCTTGTATCCTTGTGGCCCTGCACCTGCGTCTCTAAGCCGAGGCAGGCTCGTTCTCTGCGTTTTTGGTTCTCTTCAACACCAACTGCAGCATTCTAAAAAGGTCAACCGGCGATGTCTGCAGTCTCGGGTCAAGGACAAAAACATGGCAGCGGTGGTGCCAATACCACGGCTCCAATTGCCGGGATCGGGCTGATCATTCTTGCTTGCCTGTGTTTCTCCGTTCTGGATGCGACCGCAAAGTACCTGTCCGCAAGTCTGCCAACGCTTCAAATTGTTTGGGTCCGGTTTGTCAGCCACGTGGTTCTCGCCCTTGTCTTGTTCCAGGTCTGGAGATCACCGCAGTACTTGCGCACTGACCGTTGGGGCCTCCAGATCGTGCGTGCCTTCTGCTTGTTAGGGACAACGATCTTCAATTTTTTGGCGGTTCGCTATCTGCAGCTTGCAGAAACGATGTCGATCATGTTCGCAGCGCCGTTTGTCATTACCGCTCTTGCCGGACCGTTTCTCGGGGAGTGGGCCGGAATTCGCAGGTGGGCTGCCATTGTTGTCGGGTTCATTGGCGTGCTCGTGGTGACACGGCCGGGGCTTGGAGGGCTCCATTGGGCCGTCGTCTATTCACTGGCCGCGATGACGTTTTATGCCGTTTATGCGCTCCTTACCCGGAAATTGGCTGCGACCGACAGCTCTGCCGGAATGCTGATCATTTCAGGTGTCGTTGCTGCGGTTGCCATGGCGCCTGTGGGCATTTCTGTGTGGCAAGCGCCCAATGGGATTTGGGAGTGGACCTTGCTGGTTGCGACCGGGGCACTTGGCGGTGGAGGTCACTTTCTCTTCATTCTGGCTCACCGTATGGCTCCGGCTCCAGTCCTTGCGCCTCTGATTTATGTTCAGATCGTTTGGATGATTGTTCTTGGCTATCTGATTTTTGACGATGTTCCGACCGTGACGACGATCCTGGGAGCGTCGATTGTTGTCGCCTCCGGCCTCTACATCCTCTACCGGGAGCAAGTGAAGGCAGCGTAAGCCGCAATTCCGGTGCCTGCCCTGTTGACCCTGCGCTGGAGTTGACGGCTTAATAATCCCAGATTTGAAACGTCAGGTCTCAATCGGCTGGATTGCCTGGGAGGATCGGGATGGAATTTGACCGCCGAACGCTGCTCATGGGTGCAACTGTTGTTGCTGGAACCATGGCATTGCCCGCAGCTGCGCGCGCAAGTGCGGCAGCTAATGCCTATTTTACCGGATACCAGGATGACAACGGGTATCGGTATCGCCGGACCAACTTCAAAAAGATTGATCCGGTCTGGCACCGTCAGATGGTCAAGTACTTCAGTCCGGAGCCTCCGGGCACTGTGGTGATCGATACCAACAATCATTTTCTTTATTGGGTCTGGGAAAACAACACTGCGCTCCGCTATGGGGTCGGAGTCGGCCGGGAAGGCTTTAAATGGTATGGGCGTGCCCGCATTGATCGGAAGGCCTTATGGCCGCGCTGGGTTCCGCCCCCCGAAATGCTGAAACGCCAGCCTGAATTGCCGCGCAAAGTGGACGGCGGGGCGGCGAACAACCCGCTTGGGCCGCGGGCACTTTATCTTTACCGTGATGGCGTCGATCTTGGATACCGTTTGCACAGCACCTTGGAGCCCTGGAGCATCGGTCATGATGTGTCGAGTGGCTGTATCCGGATGTTCCCGGAGGACGTGATCGATCTCTACCAGCGCTGTCCGAAGGGCACAGGTGTGCTGGTGCTGGAACATCTTGGGGCAAATGCCGGTTGAACCCGGTCATAAATGAAAAACAATTGGGGGCGTTTTTGACTATTCGATTTGGCCGTACGACAGGCGGCATCTGTTTGGCTGTCGTCTTTGGCCTGGGGCTAGCAAGCTGCAATACGGCTTCAAACCTTGCTTCTCCGAACGTGACGAATGCTCCGGCGGCCGGTTTTGCCGAAATCCGTCCGGGATCTGAAGAAGAGTTTATCATCAATGTGGGCAGAAGGATCTATTTCGACAGAGGATCGGCCACGGTTTCTGACGAAGCGAAAATGACCCTTGATAACCAGGCAAAATGGTTGAAGCAGAATAAGTCCTGGTTGGTGAAAGTACAGGGCCATGCCGATGATCCGGGCAGCGAAGCGGCCCAAAAAACACTGTCGACACAAAGGGCAACAGCGGTTTACAACGCGCTGATAGAACGGGGTGTCAATGCCAAACGCATGTGGGTCAAGGGCTATGGCGTGGAGCGTCCTGTAACCGATTGCGATGCAGTAACTTGTCAGTCGCAAAACCGCCGCGTTGTCGTGAATCTGCGAGAAGAATTCGACGCTTCCGCTCCCCAAAGCAACTGATCAGAGTATTGTTACGCGGTATCGTTCCGGCTGGCGCAGCGTTCCAAACTGCCGCCCGCTGCAACCGAACTTTGAGTATACGGCATGCCCGACAGTGAAAATAACAAGTCCCGCACACCGGAAGGGACGCAAAAACCCGGAAAACGCCTGACTCTAGGTCATATTGCCGACCAACTTGGGATTTCGACAGCTACGGTCTCTTTGGCCTTGCGGGACAGTCCGCTGGTCGCTGAAGAAACCCGGGCAAAGGTCAAGCAGACAGCTGAAGAGATCGGCTATATCTACAACCGTTCAGCCGCTTCGCTGCGCACCTCGAGAAGCCAGATTGTCGGGGTGGCGGTCCATGACATCTTGAACCCGTTCTTTGCCGAAGTGTTCTCAGCTCTTGAGGATGTTCTGGAGGAGCAGGGGCAGATGATCTTTATCTGCAATCACAGGGATGACGTAAATCGGCAAAAGGCGTTCGTGAATACCCTGCTCCAGCATCGTGCCGACGGTCTTATCTTGTGTCCCTCGGTTGGAACCTCTGCTGAGGAGATAAACCGCCTTGTCGATCAGGGCATCCCTGTCACTTTGGTCGCGCGTGAGGTGCCGGGGGTCTGGGCGCCGTGTGTGCGCGGCGACGATGAAGCCGGCATGTACCAAATCACAAAGCACCTCATTGATCAGGGGCACAGTCAGATCGCCATGCTGGGTGGCCGCCGGGACAGTTCCACCGGCAGATACCGGCATACTGGTTGGCGGCAGGCCATGCTCGACGCTGGATTAGATCCGGATGCGCAAGTTGATATGCCGGAACTGATGACCCAAGCAGACGGGCGCTCGGCCGCACCGGCGATCCTGGGAGCCGCTGAACGGCCGACAGCGGCAGTTTGTTTCAATGATTTGGTCGCCTTTGGCATGATGACCACCTTGCGGCGGGCGGGCGTCGAACCTGGGCCGGAAATGGCCATCACCGGGTATGACGATATTGATGGTGCAGATGCCCGCACACCGGCTCTAACGACCGTTGGTGCACAACCGGACAAGATCGGGCGGCTGGCAGCATTGACACTGCTCCGGCAAATCGCGGGTGATCGTGTTCCGAACACACCGATCGTCATCGAACCCCAACTGCGGGTTCGCGAAAGCTCGCCGCCGCCCGGAGTGCGGTTGGCGCCGCAGCTCCCGGACTAAACAACGTCAACAAAAATGGGCGGCCTAGCCGCCCATTTCTTAGTCCAGATGGCGATTCGCCTAACGCGGTTCGTCTTTCAATCCCTTGAAGATCGCATAACACGCGAGCAACAAGACGATGGTGAAGGGAAAGCCCGTAGAGACCGCCATGGCCTGCAAGGCCCCGAGGCCGCCGCCCAGCAAGAGCGCAATCGCCACCAAGCCTTCAAACGTGCACCAAAAGACCCGTTGAGAAACAGGCGCATCCACCTTGCCACCGGCAGTGATTGTATCAATGACCAGGGACCCTGAGTCCGACGAGGTCACGAAGAAGACAATTACCAGGATGATGGCAATGAACGACGTGATGGATGCGAACGGCAGATCCGCAAGCATTCCGAACAAGGAAAGCTCGGGGCTGTAAGATGCGATCACATATTCTCGAACCTGACTTCCCGAATCCGTCAGTACTTGCTCGATCGCGGTGCCGCCGAAGGCGGTCATCCAGAGAACCGAAACGATTGACGGAATGATCAAGACGCAGATTACGAACTCGCGCACTGTGCGGCCGCGGCTGACCCGGGCGATAAACATGCCGACAAACGGCGACCAGGAAATCCACCACGCCCAATAAAACGCAGTCCAGCCCTGCCGGAAACCGTCATCTTCCCGGCCGAAGGGCATGGAAAGCGGCACGACCTCGCGGGCATAAGCGCCAAGGTTCGCAAAGAAATCGCTGACAAGCGTCATGGTTGGGCCGGCAATGATGACGAACAGCAGCAGCAAAGCCGCAATCATCATATTGATCTCTGACAGCACCTTCACGCCGCCGTCGAGGCCGCGCATCACCGACACAAGAGCGACAACCGTGATGCCGATGATGAGAACGACCTGTGCCGTATCGCTCACAGGAATGCCGAAGACAAACTCCAGTCCGGCATTGGCTTGCTGAGCGCCAAAACCGAGGGATGTCGCAAGGCCAAAGAGTGTTGCGAAAACCGCGAGAATATCGATGACGTGTCCCGGCCAGCCCCAAGTCTTCTCTCCAAAAATCGGGTAGAAGACGGAGCGCATCGTCAAGGGCAGGCCCTTGTTGTATGAGAACACGGCCAACGAAAGCGCAACGACTGCGTAGATTGCCCAGGGATGCAGGCCCCAATGGTAGATAGTGGCGGCCATGCCCATGGCCTTGGCCGCGGCAACATTCTCCTCAATAAGGTTGCCATCTGCATCAAACGGTGAGGGCACACCGAGCGGCGATGAAAACGCCATGTGATAGACAGGTTCGAGCACGCCGAAGAACATCAGACCGATGCCCATGCCTGCTGCGAACAACATCGCAAACCAGCCGAAGTAGGTATAGTCGGGTTCTGCGTCTTTGCCCCCAATGCGTACACTGCCGAGCGGCGTGACGATTAGGGTGAGGCACACCAAAACGAAGACATTGCCAGATAGAATAAAGAACCAATCGAGATTGGACGTTAGCCACTTGCGCATGGCGTCGAAAATTGGCCCAACTTCCGTCTGAAAGGCGAGTGTAAGAAAGACAAACGCTACGATTGTCAGGCCGGAAACCAGGAAGACAGGATTGTGGATGTCCAGGTTAAATGGTCCAACCTGTGTTTCGATATTGTCTTGGCCGATCTCGTAGTCGGTATCGATCATGTTGGCAGCGCCGTCGGGGTCCGGGATGCCCTGATTGCTTGTATCGTCGCTCATGGAGCGTTCCTTTTAAGGTGAGAGGCGGGTCTAGCGGACAAGGAAGACCGAAACGCCCGCGTGGGACGCAATTCGGCCGCCGTTGGACGGCCATAACCGATCTGACAGGTGGGGCACGTGCGTTGCCATAACCACCAGATCCGCGCCGGTTTCGTCGATCGCCTTTAAGAGAGCGTTTTCCAGATCAATCGACGGGTCATGCGAAAAAAACGCCTGTCCCGTCGCATTAATCCCATGCTGCCTGCCTTGTGCTTCGGCAAACTCCGCCATCTTGGATTTGAGTTCATCCGGATTGTGGGCGAGCGCAGAAGGGGCTGCAGTTGATACCGCGGCAAAGACAACCGGAATGTTTTCAGACTTGGCGATTGCTGCCGTGGCCGAGATCGCCTTCTCAAGCGCATCAGGGTGTCTTAGGTCAATTGGAACAAGTATTTTTTTAAACAAGCAAACCTCCCATGGTTGTGCTCACCAAGATGTTGTCATCGAGGTAAACCTTAATGGCGCGTTCGCGTTCCAAATTTTTCTGTGATGGACTTGGTTTATGCTCACGTACTCATGCGCCAAACACCACGGTAGGGTCTCACCGTGATGTTCGACTGTCAAATGTACGGCATGCTCCGGCTGACCTGCGACATCCTGTCGCAAAGTCGGGTGTTGTGCCTATACCGCAGCGTCCGGCTCCAGTTCCGGCGTGAACTCGACGCAGCGATTCCTGCCGGTTTCTTTCGCGGTGTAAAGGGCCGTGTCGGCGCGCTGCATGAGCGTGGAAAACTCGACGTCTTCACGCGCGATGGATGCAAGCCCCATGCTGCAGGTAATCGCTTGGTCGACATTGTCGAACTGGCACTCTTCGACGATTTTTTCGCGAAGCCTCTGTGACACCAGCATGGCATCTTCCATGGTGGTGTTGTGCAGGATCATGCAGAACTCTTCGCCGCCGACGCGTCCAAATACGTCAACCGCACGCAAAGCGCCGCCGATAATACCGGTAAACTTCTTCAGAACTTCATCGCCGACAGCGTGGCCGCACCGGTCGTTGATACGCTTGAAGTTATCGATGTCGATCATGACAGCTGTGAAGGGGCGTTGTGTCCGGCGGTAGCGAGCGACTTCCGTGTTGGCGGCTTCAAGGAAAGCCCGGCGGTTCATGATGCCTGTCAGGTCGTCGATACTTGCGATCCGCTCAAGGTTGATCTTGGCTTGCATCAAGGCCTTGTGGGCACGGTCGCGGGCGATCTCATGACCCACCCAATCCGCAAACTGCCGGACGATTTGAACATCGGCTTCTGTAAACGGACGTTTTCTCACCTCCTCGGATGTGAAGTTGATCGTCCCGTGCACTTCCCCATCCACCAGGAGAGGAGCACCGATGTAGGTTTCCAGGCCGAAAACCCGGTAGCAAGGATGTTTTGCGAACTCAGACTTTGACGCCTCTGCCGTTGCGATCGGGCGATCAGCTTTCAAAGTCAGGGTGCAATAGGTGTCTTCGAGCGGGAAGGACGTCCCCGGTTCGATGACACAGCCCGGGGTGTGCGCATGGCTAATTGAATAGCGGTCGTCTATCACGTGGCTGATGATCCCGCACGGTACGTCGAGATGTTCACATCCGAGCCGGAGAATCTCCGCAATCTTGTCCTCGTATGTAAGTTCGTTGGTTGACGTGATTGCATAGAGTTCCGCAAGTGTGCGCTCTGTCTTTTTCTTGTCCGTGATGTCGACAATCATGACCACAAGGCCTGAGACGTCACCCGCCTCGTCAAACCTTGGTGTTGCCTCAAACTGGCATTCGCGGGAAATGCCGTCCGGAAAGTGGAAAGAGATGTCTGCGGCAGACTTCTCGCCGGCATAGGCTTTTTGAAACACTTGGCGAACCTGTTCGCGCTCTTTCCACGGAAGGCGTTCGCGAAGACGTGTGCCAATAAGTTCTTCCTGTGTGCCATTGAACCATTCGCAGCCGATCTTGTTGATGAAGATGCACCGGCCTTCGAGATCAACCTCAGTTATGGAACAGGAAACATTATCGGCAATCAGGGAGAGATTCCGGTAAGCGGATTCGGCCTCAGCTTTGGCCGTCTTCATCTCCGTGATGTCTGCCCGAATACCTGCCGTCTGACCACTCCGGGTCTTGGTCTCTGAAATACGAAGCCACCGGCCATCCGCCAGGGATTGTTCAATCACCTTGCCGTCGGCGGCTTTATGATGCCTCAGGCGGTCCTGGAGCCATTCCTCTTTCGTCAGGCCTTTGGTGTCGTACTGATCTCTATCAAGACCGTATTTCAGGATGGCCTTAAAGGAGTTGCCGGGCTGCATGGCGGGCGCAGAAGGCGCGTAGATTTCGCGGTAGGTGTTGTTGCAGACAACCAGCTTGTCATCCGTGTCGTAGATTGCAAAGCCTTCTGAAATTGCATCCAGAGCATCGTCCAGCGTTTCCGCGATGTTTTTGACCCGTTTTTCCAACGCGATCCGCTCAGATTGGTCGCGTGAGATGAACAGGATGCCAGTCAGTTCGTGATCAGCGTCGAAGAGTGGTGCGCTCACGACCTCGAGGGGGACAATACTTCCGTCCCCTGTTTTGATGTCGAAGGCATAGGACTTGCGATGCCGCTGGTCGGTCGGCGTGTCGTAGATCTCGCCAAGATTTTCGAAATGCTTTTTGTCTGCGAAAAAGCGCTCGGTCGTCGTGCCAATTAGGTTCTGACGATCCACCTTGAGCAAGTCTTCCATCGCCTTGTTGACGAAGATGATCGTGCGGTCGGGTTGCGTGACCAGAACACACTCATTGAGCTCTCCAAAGGATTGCTCCAGATCCAAGGCAATATTTGTCGCCATCTCGTTTCCCACCATCGCGCTTTCTTAGCTTGGATGGCATTGAACGGCCTAAAGGTTTAATAAAACAATACGTAGCGTAATTCAAATTTTCTTAAGGTAAATTATGTCTTATTCAGAAGTATCTTAAGATGGGTGTGGATAAAGACTTATGATTTTTGACCGGATAGGAAAATTTCTATTCTGTTAAGCGCTCTCTGGATGTTTTCGGGCGAGTTTGCATAGCTGAGACGGATGTAACCTTCTCCGAGTACACCGAAGTCCGGGCCTCCGATCACGGCAACACCGGCTTCTTCAAGGAGTGCAGACGCCAGCTTTTTAGCCGGCCAACCGGTCTGCTTGATGTTTGGATAGGCATAGAACGCACCGAGCGGTGTTTTGCACGAAATCCCTTCTATTGCATTCAGACCCTCGACGACGATCTTCCGGCGCTCATCAAACTCCCGAACCATCGCATGAACGGCGTCTTGCGGACCGGTCAGTGCGGCAAGTGCAGCATATTGGGCAGGGGCGTTGACGCACGACCAGGCATTGACCGCAAGCTTGCGTGCTTTGTCGATCAGCTGATCCGGCCACAAGGAAAACCCGAGCCGCCATCCGGTCATGGCATAAGTTTTGGACCATCCGTCCAGTAAAATCAGGCGGTCGCGGATTTCCGGAAACGACAGCAACGACACGTGCTCCATGCCGTCATAGGTCATCTGAGAGTAGATTTCGTCAGAAAGAACGGCTGCCTCGGGGAAGGCAGCCAGACCTTCGACCAGTGTTTCTATTTCCGATCTCGGTGTCACACCACCGGTTGGATTTGCTGGTGAATTGAGGATCAGAAGACGGGTCTTTTCCGTCATTAGAGATAACGTTTCTTCAGCGGAAAACGCGAAATTGTTTTCTTCGCGAATGGGCACCGGAACCGGGCGTGCGCCTGTGAACTCAATCATTGACCGGTAAATGGGAAAACCTGGGTCCGGGTAAAGAATGTCCACGCCGGGTTCGCCAAACATCAGTATCGCCATAAACATGGTGACCTTGCCACCTGGCACAATAACGACATTGTCCGGATTGCTGTCGACGTTGTGACGCTTATGAAGATCGGCTGATACCGCTTCGCGCAACGGGGCAATGCCGGTGGCCGGTGTGTAGCCATGGTGGCCATCCTTAAGGGCCTTGATGGCCGCTTCGACGATGTGGTCCGGCGTTTGAAAATCCGGCTGGCCAATTCCCAGATTGATGATGTCATGCCCTTCGCCCGCCAGCTGCGTGGCGCGCGCAAGAACGGCAAATGCATTTTCCTCACCGATCCGATCAAACCCAGAAATCGTTTTCATGACGTCATCGTTCCGCGTTGCAAATCTGACTTCCCTCCAGTGATAGCACGCTGCGAGACGCCTGAAAGGCCGCTTGTGCTGAAAGCAGTTCGGGGTCCGGCAGTTCGCGCACTGACCTCCAACAGCTGTAAAAATCGCGATCTGCTCTCCCAATTCGGCAAGGATATGATTATATGGCGGCTAACCGGGGCTCAGATGAGCCCGCCTTTTTCAATTTTCCAGGAAGATACGCAATGTCTGCGACCCAGGAGACCCCGGCTCAGATTCCGGTCACCGTTTTGACAGGATATCTGGGCGCCGGAAAAACCACTTTGCTCAATCGGATCCTGACCGAAAACCACGGTCAGCGGTACGCCGTCATCGTCAATGAGTTCGGAGAAGTCGGTATCGACAACGACCTGTTGGTCGAGTCGGACGAAGAAATCTTCGAAATGAACAACGGCTGTATTTGCTGCACAGTTCGTGGCGACCTGATCCGGACCGTACAAAATCTGATGAAGCGCAAGGGCGCCTTCGATGCCATTATCGTGGAGACCACAGGTGTTGCCGATCCTGCGCCCGTCGCGCAGACTTTCTTTATGGATGACGATGTGCGGGCCGCGGCGAAGTTGGACGCTGTTGTTGCGGTCGTGGATGCACGCCATGTACTACAACGTCTGGAAGATACCCAGGAAGCTGAAGATCAGGTTGCGTTTGCAGACGTTATCCTGATCAACAAGACCGACTTGGTATCTGCTGACGAATTGAGCGCAGTCGAAGCGCGTATCCGGTCGATCAATCCGTATGCGGTTCTCCATCATAGCGAACGATGCGGTGTAGACATCGCTAAGGTGCTTGATCGCGGGGCCTTCGATCTTGATCGGATCCTGTCGCTCGATCCCCATTTCCTGGAACACGGTCATCACGCCCACGAATGCAGCCCGGACTGTGATCATGACCACGACCATCATCATGACCACAGCCATGATCATGGTCACCACCATCATGGCCACGAAGAGACGCATTCCGTCAAAAGCATCTCACTGACCGCGGGTGATCTTGATCCCGAAATGTTCTTCCCTTGGATCAATCAGGTGACCCAGATCCAGGGACCGAACATTCTCCGAATGAAGGGGATCCTCGCGTTCAAGGATGACCCACAGCGTTATGTCATCCAGGGCGTTCACATGATCGTCGAGGGAGATCATCAGCGGGACTGGAAGAACGACGAACCGCGCGAAAGCCGGCTGGTCTTTATCGGCCGGGATCTGAACTGGGATGTCCTTAAGGCAAACTTCAAAGCTTGTGCCTCGGAATAGGAGCTCAGGGTGCCGATTGTTGCTCCTATGGACGTGGACGGCTTCGTCGTCCGAGCCGGTTTTTTGGGTGATGCTGCCTATGTCGCGACCGGCGAGGGCGCCATACACTTCGTTGAAGTAGGCGAAACTCACCTGGCGCCGCACAAAGATGGCTTGCTGGCTGCAGAGCCATCGATTGATGGCAAGTCTCTGATCACTTCGGGCGATGATGGTGCGATTTATGCCTCGTCGCCGGATGGATCGAGCGAGCTTATGGCAGAACGTCCCCGCAAGTGGATTGATCTGATTGCCTGCGGGCCCAACGGCGCTGTTGCCTTTGCAAGCGGCCGGACAGCGTGGGTTCGCTTGTCGGATGGCCGGGAAAAGGAGTTTGTCCACGATCGGGCCGTTGGAGGTATAGCATTTGCGCCCAAGGGGCTGCGGTTGGCAGTCTCGCGGTACGACGGTGCCACATTGTGGTGGGCAGGCACGGAAGGCAAGCCAGTCAACCTGACCTGGAAAGGTGCCCATCTTGGAACCAGTTTTTCACCCGACGGCAAATACCTCGTGACGGCAATGCAGGAAAACGCGCTGCATGGCTGGCGTCTGTCTGACAATCAAGACATGCGCATGACGGGATATCCTGCGAAAGTGAAATCCTTCAGCTGGTCGGTCAAAGGCAAGTATCTTGCAACCTCCGGGGCCAATGCCGCGATCGTTTGGCCGTTTTTTGGAAAAACCGGTCCCATGGGCCAATCCCCATTGCAGCTTGGGACACGGAGTGACGTCTTGGTTACGGCGATTGCCTGCCATCCAAAGGAAGAGGTCGTCGCGCTGGGTTATCAGGACGGCATGGTCATGATGAGCCGGTTTGAAGATAACGCGGAAGTCCTGTTGCGGCGTCCTGGAGGCCATCCGATCACCAGCCTTGGTTGGGATAACGCCGGGCTTCGGCTCGCTTTCGGCAGCGAAAAGAACGAAGCAGGCATTATCTCCCTTCAGGACGGGTAGATCTTTGTGATCTGATTGTCTTGGCTGTGAATTAGGCTTGCATCATTTCATGGAGTGGCGCGGATGCTGCGGATCTTCACAGTTTTGACGATGCTAGCCAGCGGCACGCTGACATCACAGCTTCCGGAGTTCGCGCAACAATACCGGCAGCGCCTGGGTGGTGCGATCGATGCGTTGGAGCAGGTTATGGCGGACTTCCGGCAAGATGCGGCGGATTATGGTCTCACTGTTCCAGAGGCGATTGACCGGCAAAAGGCATCAGCAGATCCGTTCATTCAGGCGCGGGGCGCCAGCATCGAGCGGACGAGCCAGCGTCTTGTTCATCTCAAAGATCAAAGATCCGGTTTTGAAACAGCCAGTCCGTTTGAGCGGATCTTGATCCTCGTCCAGAGCCCGGACCGCGAACTGGCGCAAGCGACCGCAGAGGATTATGCTCCAGCTATTCCGGTCACCCCGGTCGGTCTGGTGAGCGCGGGGGCTGGCGCTGCGGGTGGTTTCATTCTCGTTTGGTTCTTGTCGGGACTTGTCCGCTTGACGCGCCGTCGCGCCCCCGCTTGAACTGTGGTGATGTGAACACCTCAGATTCGGTGGAGGCTTTGCCCTATGGACGCGCTAACGCGTATGCGTTGTTTTATTCAGGTCGTGGATTCCAAGGGGTTTTCCGCCGCTGCCAGAGACATGGGGCGGTCCAAGGCGCTCGTCTCCAAATACGTCAGCGAGTTGGAAGACGAGTTGGGAGTCCGGTTGCTGAACCGGACAACCCGGCAGGTCTCCATGACCGAAGTTGGAGAGTCTTACTACAAGGAAGCCTCTGAAATCCTCCAGCGCATTGACGATCTTCAGGCATCTGTTCAGTCATCCCAACAGGAGATTCGCGGACGTCTGCGCGTGTCGGCGCCACGGTCCATGGGCGACAAGCTTTTGAACGCAGCCATGATGGAGTTTCTTGCACAACATCCTGACGTCGTTCTTGATCTCAGGCTTGAAGACCGATTCGTGGACTTGGTGGAGGAGGGGTTCGACATCGCGGTGCGGGTGACCCAGCTCGAAGACTCAAGCCTGATTGCGAGAAAAATAGCGCCCTTTCGGACAGTGATTTGTGCCAGTCCGGAGCTGCTGGCTAAAGTTGGCGTTCCAAACACACCGGCCGACCTTGCGGATCGCCCCTGCATCATCGATACAAATTACCGGTACAAGCAAAACTGGGCGTTTGGCAGCCAAGGCGAACGCCAAATGGTCACTGTAAAAGGGCCGGTTGAGGTCAACAGTGCCGAGGCGGTCTGTGAGGCCGCGCTTCAGGGGCTTGGCTTCATCCGGATGCCACTGTTTTTTGTCTCAGAATACATCAACGAAGGCCGACTCAAGATTGTGCTGGCGGAACATGAAGAGCCAATGCGCGGGATATATGCCGTTTACCCGCATCGGCGCCATCTGACTGTGAAGGTCCGGGCGTTGGTCGATTTCCTTGTGAGCTGGTACGCGGCTCGATCAAGAGCGGAAGTGCGAACGGAGGCTTAGCGCGAGGAATTTGAGTGACTTAGGGTAAATAAGACCCTGCGCGGCGAAAATAAGCGTAATTTTTTCTTGATTAAAAAAAATACAGGCTCACAATCTGAACATGAGTGACTCCAAGGACGATATTGCCGCAGGCCTGGAACAGGTTTTCTGGAGCCGGGGTTTTGCGGAACCAAGCGTTCCCGTCTTGCGCGCCGGCGTCGGTGTCAGCATGCGGACCCTCTACCGGTATTTTCCCTCTCGTGAGGCGATGATCTTGGGCGCTCTGGAGTTCCGGCATCAACGGTACATGCGGTACGTCACAGATGGTGTTGAAGAGCCTGGTCTGAGTGCTGCCGAGCAGTTGTTCGACAAACTGGGTGGCTGGATGCGGATGACAGAAGGCAAAGAGTGCTTTTTCCGGCAGGCTCTTGCGGCCAACCCTGACAGCACGGACATCGCCGAAACCGTGAACCGGCATAAATCGGAGCTGCTGACGTTTTTTGGAAATCTCAGTGGTCAGATGCAGTTCGCTTCGACGCTCTATCTTCTCCACGAGGGTGTAACCGCTTCTTACGCGGAACTGGGCGAGCAGGCTGTAGAAGATGCCAAACGTCTGGTGCGTCAAATGTTCAAGAGCGCGAACGAGAGCAAATACTCTTAAAGACGGCAGTTTGTCTTAGAAACGGCGGGACTAAACCCGCCATTCCAAGATTAGTCTTAGGAGACTTAGATCGGACGTGCGGCTGAGAGGCGTTCTTCGGCCATTCTGTCAGCAATCTGTTCCGGTGCCGCGATCTCGCGGACTGCCCGGTCGTAGATCCGGGTCAGCGTGTCGCCGATTGCAATTGTTTTATTCCGGACTTCCTCGTCGTTGCCGCCTGGTTTTGCCAGAGCGATCGAGATAACGCCGCCTGCGTTGATCGCGTAGTCCGGTGCATAGAGAATGCCGCGGTTTTTGAGAGCCACGCCATCAGCCGGTGTCTGTAGCTGGTTATTCGCAGCACCCGCCACAATCCGCGCCTTGATTTCCGGAATGGTGCGGGCGTTGAGGCCTGCCCCTAGAGCGCACGGGGCAAACACATCTGCCTCCACCTTGTGCGCGTCCGCCGGATCAACATTCTTTGCACCAAAGGCTTCGACAGCCTTCTCAACGGCCGGCTTGTGAATATCGGAAACGATAAGGTTGGCGCCGGCTTCATGAAGTTGACGGGCGACATCGAAGCCGACATGTCCAAGACCTTGAACCGAAACTGTCCGGCCGGACAAGGACGGATCGCCGAAGACATGCGCAACGGAAGCTTTAATGCCCTCAAAGACACCCAGGGCGGTGTAGGGTGAGGGGTCTCCCAGTCCTGTTGCCTGGGTGCCGCGCACGTGGTCCGTGTGGCGCGCAACCGCCTCCATATCTTCTGGTGAGACGCCGACGTCTTCAGCCGTGATGTAAGTGCCGGACAACCGCTCCACATGCCGTCCAAAGGCTTCCATCAAAGCCTCTGACTTATCCTTGCGCGGATCAGCGATGATGACCGCCTTACCGCCGCCAAGTTCAAGGCCTGCGAGTGAGTTCTTGTAAGTCATGCCTCGGGACAACCGGAGCGCATCGTTCAAAGCTTCGGACGGCGTGGCGTAAGGCCAGACGCGGCAGCCACCGAGAGCGGGGCCAAGCCGGGTGTCATGGACGGCGATGATCGCTTTCAGACCGGTATTCGCATCTTGAACGATCACGATGTTTTCGTGGTCTTCCATTTCCGGATGGTCAAAGACAGCGGTGTGATGGACAGTGGTATGGATGGCGTTCATGGTTGGCTCAATTCAAAATGATTGTTGTTGAGTATATTTTATTCAGACATTCTGAAATTTGCTGCTTTTCTTACTCAATTTAATGCTTTTAGGTGAAGGTTCTTTCCTTCTTCTCAGAACTATTGTGAAAAATTTTTCATTTCGTTTTTACGGCTGTGAACAGTTTGGGTCATCTTGTTGCCGCCTTCTGGGACAACAACCCGATTGCGCTATATTAAGGGTCAGGGATTCGAGCAGGAGCAACAAGTGCGTCAGCAAATCGTTCGCGCATGGAACTTGATGAACGCCAGGGCAGTCTTGCTCCTTGCGGTATTTGGTTTTGCGATGTTTGGCGCGACCGGCGCTCAGGCGCACCCGCACGTCTTCGTGGAGGCGCGCTCTTCCCTTGTGTTCGATGAGAACGGTGATGCTGTCGCCGTCCGGCATATCTTCCGCTTCGATGACGCGTTTTCAGCCTTTGCCATTCAGGGCTTCGATACCAATCAGGACGGCATCTATTCTCGGGAAGAGCTTGCCGAACTGGCTGATGTCAATGTCGAGAGTATGGCTGATTTTGGCTATTTCACGTTCGGTGACAACACGCGCATTGAGTTGGATTTCGCAACGCCGACCGATTACTGGCTTGAGGTGAAGACTGTCGCACTCGAAGACTACTGGGTCATGAAGCCAGAGGACTTTGAGGCGATCGCCGAAGATATTCAGATGAACGGCGGCACAATGCCTGAAGACGTGAAGCTCCTGGAGCTGCATTTCACGTTGCCGCTCAAAGATCCAAGTGATGCGTCTGCACCAATCACGCTTGATGTCTATGACCCGACTTATTACGTCGATTTCCGGTTCGGCCAAGAGGATAGCGCACTCGGAACAGTAAATGCGCCTGGTGCGTGTCAGATCACGCGCAAGGAACCGCCGCCGCTTGATGATGCGACGGCCTATGCTCTTGCTCAAATCGGTCCGGATCAAAGAGACCTGCCGCCCGAGCTGCAATCTGCTGCCGCGACACAAGTTAACCAGATGATTGTCACCTGTGGGGCTGCTGCTCAAGTAGCCGCCGCTCCCAACGCTTCAGAGCTTTCAGAACAACAACCTGCAGCAGGAGATGCTTCGCCAGAGACTGCGGTAGCGGCAATTGAAAGCGCAATTGCACAAGGCTCAGGTACAGAACCTATGTCCCGGGCTTCAGATGTTCTGCAAAACACGCAGCAGACCATCACGATAGAGCCGGGATTGATGGATCAGATTTTCGGATCGATTGCCCAGATGCAGAGGGACTTTTATCAAAAGCTGGTGGCGAGCTTAAGGTCCTTCAGGACCAATCCGAATGCGTTTTGGCTGCTTGTCGGCCTTTCCTTCGCCTACGGAATTTTCCATGCGGCAGGTCCGGGGCATGGGAAGGCGATCATCACGTCTTATGTCGTCGCCAACAACGAAACCCTGAAGAAGGGGATTGTACTTTCCTTCGCCTCTGCCTTCGCTCAAGCTGTCACCGCGATCGTTCTGGTGGGTGGGCTTGCCGTTGTGTTCAATCTCACGAGTATCGCAATTCAGGATACCGCGCGCTGGTTTGAGATTGGGTCTTATGTCCTGATCACAGCGCTGGGCGCCTGGCTCCTGTGGCAGAAGGCGGGAAAACCCGTTTTGGCAGGCATGGTGAACCGTCAGGCCAACGAGGGGCTCGCTTTTGCTGGTGCCCACGCGGGCGGTCATCATGGCCATGACCACCATCACGGCCACCACCACCATCATCACGACCATGATCATCACATCGGCCCGGACGGTGTGTGCTCCAGTTGTGGGCATGCCCATGCTCCGACGCCGGATATGCTTCAGGGCAAGATCACGATGTCCAAGGCCGTGTCCATCGTTTTGGCAGTGGGCTTGCGGCCCTGCACGGGCGCGCTTGTCGTGCTGGTCTTTGCTTTGTCGCAGGGCATGATCGCTGCCGGGATTGCCTCAACGCTTGCGATGGCCGTTGGGACCGGGATTACCGTTGCGCTTCTGGCCGGGCTTGCTGTCTCGGCCAAGGATCTGGCCGTCCGCCTCTTCGGCGAGGGCAGCCCCATGGCGGTCAGAGTACACCGTACGATCGAGATCCTCGGCGCCGCGGTTGTATTTTTGCTCGGGATTACCCTTTTGATCGCCGCTGTCGGCTGGGGATAAGGACTGATTTGTTCCGAAAGAAAAAGAATTTAGGCTGGCGCTTAGAGTGCCAGCCTTTTTTGTCTGTAGGTACGAACGGCGTCTCCAAAAGCTGAAAACAATTTCTTGGAGGGCCCGTCTGTCATCACCCAGTATTCCGGGTGCCATTGGGTTGCCATCACATAGCCTGGCGCATCCTTGATGGTCATAGCTTCAATTGTGCCGTCTTCTGCTTTGGCTTCGATCACAAGCCCTTTGCCGAGCTCCCCGACCGCCTGCCGGTGAAGGGAGTTTACCTCAAACGGTTCCTCGCCCAGCACGGTTTCCAAGGGACCACCTGAGTGGATCTCGACTGTATGGGCAATACGAAAACGTTCGTCCTGACTGTCTGATGTCGGCGGCCGGTGGTCCTTGCGCCCGGCAATCTCCTGAACTTCTGTCAAAAGCGTCCCGCCAAAGGCCACGTTCATCTCTTGCATGCCGCGGCAGATTGCGAATACCGGAACGCCGCGTTCCACGGCCCTCTTGATTAGTGGCAAGGTGGTCGCGTCGCGGTCCGGATCGTAGGGGCCGTTGGCTTCTGTCGGTTCTTGTCCATAGAGTTGCGGATTTACATTTGACCGGGATCCGGTCACCAGAACGCCATCAACGTTGTCCAGAGCAGTATCGATATCCAGGTCCGCTCCAAGAGCCGGCAGGATCATGGGTATGGCGTCTGCGCCTTTGAGAACCGCCTGCAAATAGGTTGATATTGTTGCGTGCCAGTTGAAGCCATCGATGGATTTGACATCGGCGGTCACGAGAACCAGCGGTTTGGACATGGTCTTGCCTTATCAGATTGTCTGGACAGAACGTTACGAGATCAGCAGAGAGTGATACTGCCTGCCGATCAATCGAGCAATCCAAGATCCTGTGCAACCTTGTAGAGCTGGGCTGCATTTTTGTTGCCGACCTTTTCCCGCAAGTTTAGGCGATGAGACTCAACCGTCCGCACACTGATCCCAAGGCTCTTGGCAACTTCCTTGTTCGGCAGGCCTTTGGCAATTGCTGTGAGCACCTGGCGCTCGCGGTCAGTCAATCCATAGGGATCCTCAATCGGAGCGGAGGTTGCGGTGCCTACAAGTGTCGGCCCCACCGCAGAGGAGAAATAGTATCCGCCGGACGCCACACTCGAGATCGCAGTGATCATTTCAGGGGCCGAAATATCCTTCAGGATGTAACCGCGGGCACCGGCTTGAACAACGCCGCGCACATATTCAGAGTTGTCATAGATCGACAGGATCAGCACCGCGATTTCCGGGAAGGATTTGCGAATTTCCGCAGCGGCTTCAAGGCCGTTCATGACCGGCATCGAGACATCCATCAAGAGGACATCCGGCCGGAGTTCATGCGCGAGTTTGACCGCTTCCCGGCCATTCGTTGCTTCGCCCACAACTTCGATTTCCGGAACCTTGTTCAACCGGGCCCTTATCCCGTCGCGGACAAGGGCATGATCATCGGCCAGCAAAACCCGTATCGGTTTGGTCATTGGCTCAAGATTAGGTGAGTGAACTGTCATGTTCATATCATGCAGCCATTGCAGTGGCGTTGTCGAGAGGCATTTCAACGTCGATCTGTGTGCCGCCGAACTTGCCGCGGCTCATGGATAATTTGCCGCCGTATGTTTCGATACGCTCGCGCATGTTCCGGAAACCCAGACCGCTAGTTTTTGGCAGCGGATACGGCAATCCAATCCCATCGTCTTCAACCCGCAGCTTGAGCGTGCGCGCGCCGACGGTCAGGGAGATGTTGACTTCCCCGGCTTCAGCGTGACGGGCCACATTTGTCATGCACTCCTGCACAACGCGATAAAGTGACGTCTTTGCGCCTTCTGACAAGCGGGCGTGGCATCGTTCTGCCTCGACGTTGACGGTGATGCCCGATTGGGCCTGGAATTCTTTGCCAAGGCTCCCGAGCGCTGCAGCCAGCCCCATGTCATCCAAAACACTCGGGCGCAGGTCCCGGGAGATACGGCGAACCTCGGTTATGGTTCCGTCGATGATGTTCAAGCATTTGGCAGCTTGGGCCTGTAGGTCCGCGTTTTGGTTGGCTTCGCTATGGATCAGCTCAAGGCCATACCGAACGGAAACTAACAGCTGCGATATACTGTCATGAAGTTCGGTGGAAACGCGTTTGCGTTCTTGTTCCTGAACTTCAAGGATCCGGTTGGTCAAGGCCTTCAAACGCGTGTCGGCAAAGCGCTGCTCAGAGAATTTGACGGCAGCGATCAAGGTGCCAACGATTATGATCGCGGCCAGCGTAATCAAAAAAATCACGAAAAGTGTTTGACGGATGCTGCGAGCAAAATCGGCGCGTATGGCAGCAATTTCCTTCGCGATATCGTCGGTGTAGAGGCCGGTTCCAAGCATCCAGCCCCATTTGTCCAGCAGAATGGCGTAGCCAAGCTTTTCTTCAACTGTTCCGGTCGACGGCTTGTGCCAAACATATTGATGGAACCCGCCGCCTTGCTGCGCTGCCTTGATGAGGTTCTGAATGACAAAATCGCCCGTCTTGTCTTGTAAGTCCCACCAATTGTTGCCGACGAGCTGCGGTAATTTGGGGTGCACAACGTTGGTGCCGTCCAGCGTGTAGACGAAAAAATAGCCGTCATAATCAAAGGTCAGATTCTTCAAGATCTCCTTGACCTCGGCTTGAGCGGCCAGCCGTCCGTCCGGTTCGTTTTCATAGATCTGTTCAATCGACGTGAGGGCAAGGCTCACGTAATTCCGAATTTCCTGGCGTTTTGCGGCCAGGATCCGCGTTTCAACGGAACGGGTCTCGGCGTCAATCAGCGCGCTGGACTGATAATAGCTGACGCCGCCGATAAGCAACGAAACAGCGATCAGTGGCAGGATCGTGATCAGCAGCAATTTTGTCTTAAACGTCACCCACTTGTTCCTCATATTGCGCGAACCGGCGCCCTAATAGCACTCTCTTGCGTGGAATTCAGTAGTACTACTGAAAAGATGCGCAGAACCACGAATAGCATCAGTGCCGCTTGGTCAACTAGACATACGGCGAGATCGGTGCAAGGGTGTATTCCGGTCCGATATCAGGTCCGTTTAGGGAGGAAACTAATGGATCGTCGTTCGTTTATCAAAAAAGCTGGTCTTGGTGCTGGTGGTATCGCTGCAGGTTCTGCTCTTGCGGCTCCGGCCATCGCGCAGGGCACCAAGGACATGGTCATCGTGTCAACCTGGCCGCGGGACTTCCCGGGTCTTGGTATTCCGGCTCAGCGCCTCGCAGCTCGCATTGCAGAGCTGACCGAAGGCCGCATCAACGTTCAATACTTCGCCGCTGGTGAACGCGTTGGTGCTTTCGACTCCTTCGATGAAGTTGCTTCCGGCAACGCGCAAGCTTACATCGGCGCAGACTACTACTGGAAAGGTAAGCACCCGGGTTGGGCTGCATTTACTGCTGTTCCGTTCGGTCTCACCTACACTGAAATGGACGCCTGGATTAAGTTCGGCGGCGGTCAGGAACTGTGGGATGAGCTTGCAGGTGAATTCGGCCTGAAGAACTTCGCCATGGGTAACACAGGCGTTCAGATGGGCGGCTGGTTCAACAAGGAAATCGAGACAGCTGACGACCTTAAAGGTCTGAAAATGCGTATTCCGGGCCAGGGCGGTGACGTCATGGCGAAACTCGGTGCATCTCCGGTTTCTCTGCCGGGTGGCCAGATCTACGAAAACCTGGTTTCCGGTGCAATCGATGCGACTGAGTGGGTTGGTCCGTTCAACGACTACTTCATGAAGTTCTACGAAGCTGCGAAGTACTACTACTATCCGGGTATGCACGAGCCGGGCGCACAGCTGGCCATGGGCATCAATAAGGCATGGTGGGATACGCTTGACGCGACTGATCAGGCGATCATCGCGGCGGCTTGTAACGAAGAAAACGCCCTGACCATGGCTGAAACAAACGCCAACAACGGTGTTTACCTCAACCGTCTGATCAACGAGCACGGCGTTGAGCTGCGTGAATTCAACGACGAAATCTATGATGCGTTCGGTGAAGCAGCTCAGGAAGTTCTTGAAGAGGCAATGGACCATTCTCCGATGGCCAAGAAGATCTTTGAAAGCTTCATCAATGCCCGCAAGGACATCGGCAGCTGGATGGCGATTTCCGACGTTGCATACAGCAACAAGCGGAACGCCGTTCTAGGCATTCCTTCATAAGGGATGCTCTTCTACGGATAGGGGCGGGAAACTTCCCGTCCCTTCTTTTTATTGACACGATAAAAAAGGCTCCGCCACGATGACTGCCTTGGACAGTGTTCAAGACGGATCTCCAGCCATGAATACCGGCACGGGACCAACACCAGAAAGCGCACGTTCTTTCCGCCTGTTCGGTTGGGGCGTACTGGCCATCTTGGCCGCATATCTGTTGAACAATTACCTGACATACTGGCAAGACTTGCCCGGCATTGCGCCCATCTATGGTGGTGCTGCAAACGGGTCGCTGCCGATCGTCTGGTCTTGGTTGCAATTGGCTGTTTACGCCGGTTTTCTGGCGGCAGCGTTCGTATATGTAAAGCGGAGTGCAACACCGCTGCGCGTCGACAGCGCACGGATCAGCAACATTAACACCTTCATTATCCGGGCCGCATTTTTTGCGGTTTTGATCGTTGGTTTGGTGGACAGTGCGATCTCATTCTTGCGGATCGAAGAGTTGTTGCCGGGAATTGTTGGACAGGATCTTGCGGATGAGCTCGGCAAGTCGCGATTCCGCGGCGCCTACGTCCACATGCCGTTGATTGCCCTGTCGATCGTGATCGCTGCCTTTACAAGAACGCTTGGGTTTACTTGGCTCGCGCTTCTGGTGGTGGTGGCCGAGCTGGCCATCGTGATTGGCCGCTTTGTATTCTCCTATGAGCAGGCCTTCCTCGCCGACTTGGTGCGCTTCTGGTACGCAGCACTCTTCCTGTTCGCAAGTGCCTATACGCTGCTTGAAGAAGGACACGTTCGAGTGGATGTGTTCTATGCCGGTATGGCTCCGAAGACCAAAGGCTACGTCAACGCGATCGGGTCGGTTGTACTGGGCATGAGCCTTTGCACGACGATCCTTGTTCTCGGCATGGGCGGAAAACAGAACATCATCAACAGCCCGATCCTGGCCTACGAAGTGACCCAGGCAGGATTTGGTCTTTACGTGAAATACCTCATGGCCGGTTTTCTGGGAGTGTTTGCCACCTCCATGATGATCCAATTCGTGGCCTATTTCCTGGACGCCATCGCCGACATTCGCGGCGAACCCGGCGGACGGGATCACGAAAACCACCCTGTTAACTAGAGCCAGACGAGATCGTTTGATATGGAACTTTTCTTCCTTCTTCTTCTTGTCGTGATCATGGCGTTTGCGCTTGGCTGCGGTTTTCCGGTGGCATTCGCCCTTCCAGGCGCGGCAATCATCACAATCGGACTTGCAGCCGGTGCCGGCGCGCTCTTCGCCGGTGGGGCGGACGCGTTCTTCCACTCCGGCAGCGCCGCACAGTGGCTGAGTGCCGGTGTTACCAACTTCCGGGGCATCTACTGGGAAGCGGAACGAGATACGCTCATAGCGATTCCGCTTTTCGTGTTCATGGGCATCATGCTCCAGCGGTCCAAGATCGCTGAGGATCTTCTCGTGACCATGGCCCGGCTGTTCGGTCCTGTTCCAGGCGGTCTCGGCATATCCGTTGTGTTCGTGGGCGCGCTGCTTGCGGCAACGACGGGCATCGTCGGTGCGACCGTTGTGGCAATGGGTTTGATCTCCTTGCCGGCGATGCTGCGCAACAATTATTCGGTGCCGCTGGCAACGGGTACGATCGCGGCTTCGGGTACGCTCGGACAGATCATCCCGCCGTCCATCGTTCTGATTATTTTGGCTGACCAGCTTGCAAGTGCGGTCGACCAGGCCGGGTCGATCCGGCAGGCGCTTTACAAGGACAACACTGGTGAACTTTCGATGCCGTCCGACTTCTCGGTCGTGTCGACCAGTGCCGGTGAGATGTTCCTTGGCGCGTTCTTGCCAGGCCTTGTCCTTGTTGGGCTGTACATGCTGTTTATCCTTGGCTTCGCGCTTTTGAAGCCAAGCGCTGCACCTGCAGTGCATGAGGAAGGCACGTTTACACGCCAGTTCGCAGTGAAGGTTTTCATTACCCTGGTTCCGCCGCTGGCCTTGATCTTCCTGGTTCTGGGTTCGATCATTGCGGGTATTGCAACGGTGAACCAGGCCGGTGCGATCGGTGCTGTCGGTGCCATGATCATGGCTGGGTACAGGTTGCGAGATGGTGAGAAGGGGGCATACACCCCTGCGATCATCGCGATCGTGGCGTTGCTGGCGATTGCCATTGTGATCAGCTTCATTGGTGCCGTGAACATCAAGTTGATCCAGACAAGCCAGGACCTTCTTGGACTTGTGTTGGCTCTGATTGCCGTCTCGTTGCTGCTGATTGCGATATTCTGGTCCGGTTGGCGCACATTGAAGTTGGAAGACACCCTCCGTGGTGTGATGGTCGAAACCGCGAAAACAACGTCGCTGGTCTTTATCATCCTGCTTGGTGCGGCGATGCTGACATCCGCGTTCCGGGCCTTCGGTGGTGAAGACCTTGTGAAGGACTTCTTGCAGGGGCTGCCTGGCGGCTTCTGGGCGCAATTCCTCATCGTGATGCTGGTGATCTTCATCCTCGGCTTCTTCCTCGACTTCATCGAGATTGCCGTTGTGGTCGTGCCGATTGTTGCACCGATCCTGCTTGCTGACCCGTCTGCAAACGTCACGGCTGTTTGGCTTGGTGTGATGATCGGTCTGAACATCCAGACCTCCTTCCTGACACCACCATTTGGCTTTGCGCTGTTCTACTTGCGCGGGGTTGCACCGGCGATCGTGAAAACGGTCGATATGTACAAGGGTGTGATCGCGTTCATTGCACTGCAGCTCGTTGCGCTCGCGATTGTCGGATTTAATCCGCAGCTTGTGAACTATCTTCCGAACCGCTCGACCCTGTTGTCGGAGACCGCACCGCCGCCGAAGAACCCGCGTCTTCAATACTGCATGGAAAGAATCGTTCACGAGGATTTCCAGCAAAATGGCGATGGCATTCTTGCAACGATTCAGTCGACGGCAAACGTGGACATGAGCTACCTGCCGGAGGATCTGCGTGAAGACCTGGCCGAAGGCTTTGAAAAAGCGCAGAACGCACTCCCGTTGATGCAGGAGATCAAGGACGCAGAGGCGGCGGTAGCGGCAGCTGCGGGCGACTACCGCCCAATCCACGGCCTGGTACGGGCTCTGGAGCGGGATGCTCGCCGGATCGACGAGACGATCGAAGAGCTTAAGGTGGTCGTCAGACGGTCTGGTCCGGAAGGCATCTATACGGTGGAGCAAGGCGAACGGGCTCAGGCACGGATCGACGCTCTTCAGGCCGAGCATGATGCGCTTCTGGCTCAGATCCCTGAGGAATGGAACGACACATATGCGACCTTCTCGCAGATCCAGAAAGCGGAAAATACGGCACGTCTGACGTACCGCCGCAATGCGGATCAAGCCTATGAGCCCGTGCTCGAGCTGAAGGCAATCCTGCGCGACGTCGACGTTGTCGCCGGTTTCGAAGCTGAACTTGAGGCTTTGAAAGAGAAGGTTGCCCAGTTAGAGCCAGAAGCCGCTGTGGACGCGATTGCCGAGATGCGGTCGAAGGTCGGGTCAGCTGAAGGCACAGGCGATATTCGCGATGGTCTGACGGAAGCCCGCAAGATCATGCGGAGCCGGACACCCAACGCGGAGGAGGCGATTGCGGAGATCGACAAGTCGATTGCTGCAGTCCAAGCCGATCTTGCCTGGCGTCAACGTGCGGCATCGGAGCTGTTGCCGCAACTGGAGGCGTATGACGCCGCGGTTGGCAACAACATCGGTCTGCGCCAACAAGACCGCTTGCCGGACGCAATGGCTCTGGAAGTTGCCGGATGTCTCTCCGATCACAGAGACATTTCGCTCAGCTTCTAGGTTAAACAGAAACGAAAAAAGCGGGGAGAGAAATCTCCCCGCTTTTTTGTTTGGATGGGCGGTTACTGCGTTGTAGACTGAGCTCAGTCCCACTTCACATCGCAGGTCAGCATGTAACCGGACCCGTAAATCGTCCGGATATGCGCAGGGCCGTCTTTCCTATTCAGTTTTTTGCGGATACGCGAAATGCGAACGTCGATGGACCGGTCGAGGCTTTCATCGCGGCCGCCGTGTTCAAGCAGGTAATCCCGGGTGAGTACCCGCTTTGGCGCTCGCAACAGCGCCTCCAGGAGTGTTGCTTCTCCGGTCGACAAAAAGGTTTCCTCCCCTTCCGGAGATGTCAGGCCGTGGGAAGACGGTTTGTAACTCCAGTCTGCAAAGCGCGCGGCTTCTTCCCTTTTCGCAGCACGGACCGGTTCGCCTCCCAATCTTCGAAGAATAGACCGAATGCGTGCCACGACTTCTCTCGGATCAAAGGGTTTGACAACATAGTCATCTGCGCCGAGTTCCAGGCCAAGAACCCGGTCCGTTGCATGTGCTCGGGCAGATAGAACGATGATTGGTACCGAAGAGTGCCGACGGATCTCATTGATCAAGGCCATGCCCTCCATGTCCGGGAGGCCAAGATCAACAATGCATGCGTCTGGTGTTTCTGCCTCAAGAGCAGCGAGCATCTGCGCTGCAGTTGAAAATACCTCACCTTCCATATCGAAGGGCTGCATCGCTTCGATCAACAGACGACCGATTTCCGGTTCGTCATCCACGATGAATGCGCGGGTCTTTTCCGTTGCCAAAGGCTTTGAGTGCGAAGAGCGTTCTGATGTCATGGTTGCAGTATTTTGCGGAGTGTTTTCGCGAGTTGGTAGTCGTTAAAAGGTTTAGCTAAAACAGGAAATTCACAGCTGCTGCTGTTGTCTGCGAGTGCCGACCAATCCGCGTAACCCGTCATTAAAGCGATCCCCAACTCTGGCCGGTTCTGGCGTATTTCACGGGCAAGCTTCAAACCGTTGGTTTGCCCTGGCATGATGATGTCACTCAAAACTGCACGCAGCTCCGGCAGGTCCAGCGCGAGTTGACGGGCATCGTCCGCGTTTTCCGCCTTCAATATCGCGAACCCGAGGTTCTGCAGCTGATCAGCGATAGTTTCGCTCACATCCGGATCATCCTCGATCAGCAGAAGCAGTTCTCCTGAGCCGTATTTTAAGGATGCTTTGTCTTCGCTTTCGCCGATGTCACCCGCGTCTTGCAGCCTGACAAGTGGCAAGTAGATTGTAAGTGCCGTGCCTTCTCCCAGCTTGCTGCGCACCTGGATCGCGCCGCCCGATTGCTGAATGAAGCCATAAACCATTGACAGACCCAACCCGCTGCCCGTGCCGAAAGCCTTGGTCGTAAAAAAGGGTTCAAAGATTTTGAGTTGGCTGTCTTCATCCATACCGCTGCCTGTATCAGCAACGGTTATCGCGGCATATTCTCCCGCCGACACTGACAATTCTTGGGCCTGTTGAGAATCCAGATCAGTTGCCTTCAAACCGATGGAGAGTGAGCCACCATCCGGCATCGCATCCCGCGCGTTGAAGGCCATGTTGATGAACGTTGTTTCCATCTGGGTCGGATCGATCAATGCGCCAATGCTGCGATCTTCAGCATCTATGGTGAGCGAGATGGAAGACGGAAGAGAGCCTTCAAGCAATCGTGCCGCTGACCCAATCACATCGGCGATCGGAACCCTTTGCGGATCGACCGGCTTGCCACGGCTGAAGGCCAGTAGGCGCTGGATCAGATCAGATCCTCGTTTAGCGGCTTCCAGCATTGGGGTGATCTTGCTGTCGAGCGCTTCCTTGCCAACAGGTGTTTCCATCCGGCCAAGCGTAAGAAGATTGCCCATCATAATGGCCAAGAGGTTGTTGAAGTCGTGCGCCAACCCCCCAGTCAGTTTGCCGACGGCATCCATACGCTGGGATTGAACCAGGGCCGCTTCCGCTGCCTTTTGATCGCTTGCGTCGAGGGACAGCACGAAAATTCCGAGTGTCCGCCCGTCGATGGTCATATCGGGGATGAGCGTTGAGCGCATATAGGCCATCGTGCCATCTAGCCGATCCCTTTGATACTCATAGCTGACCGCGTTGCCCGCAAAGGCGCGATTGATATGAGGTTCAAGCTCTGCAAACAGTTCGTCGCCTACAATATCCCGCGCTGGACGCCCGGCAATCGACACTATGGAATGACCGAACCAGTCCGCGTATCTGCGGTTCGCAAACCTGAAAACCGGTCCCGGTGAAAGGTAAGCAATGAGGGCCGGAATGTTGTCCGTTACGAGGCGCAGCCAGTCTTCACTCTGTTGCAAAGCGTGCGTTCTTTCTTCAACAGTTCGTTCAAGCTTTTCCTGCCGCTGCCGTTCTTCGGTGACATCAGAGTAAATCGTCACGAACCCGCCCTGGGGGAGTGGCGTCCCGGAAACCGCGATGATCTGACCGTTTGGGCGGATGCGTTCGAAATAATGCGGCTCGAAAAGCTTGGCGCGTTCGATCCGGCGTTCAATCTTGGCTTCGATGTCTCCCGGGCCATATTCGCCCCGTTCGGCATTTACGCGAATAAAATCTTGCAGGTGAGAACCGCGCCGCACAATGCTCTCCGGCATGTCCAGCATGTCGTACAAACCGCGGTTCCAAGCGACCAGGCGAAGGTCGCTATCGAAGACGGTAAACCCCTGATTAATATGATCAAGAGCCGCCTGCAGCAAGTCGATCTGCGCTTTGAGTTGTTGGGTCTCCTCCATACCCGAACAGTAAGGTGCGATTGAGGCTTTGGCTACTGCCTTGTTTCGCACCCGCAGCGAACTTGCAACAATTCGATAAGATTTGAACATACTGCTGCAAACCACCCGAATTAGCGTAAAGGCGTTGGAAGTGGATCAAGCCTTTGTCCGTTCGACAAACCAGATTCTGGTTGAATGGGATGGCACTAGGTAGTTTCATATCCAGCATGAGAACGACCTCGGATAACCGGGGCGCCTTCTAAGGGAAGATACATCTATGGTAGGGTCGGCCAGCGCTGGACAGCGTGCGGAGGACACCTTTCCGAAAATCCTTCTGAGCAATGGGAAGGTATTCGGATCTCGGACGGCGTTCCGGGAAAAAGATCGGGGGATCTGGCAAAGCTGGACCTGGTCCGAGGTGCTCGATGAAATCCGTGCTTTTTCAATCGGACTGCAATCCTTGGGTCTCAAGCCCAAGGACAAAATCGCAATTGTCGGGGCAAATCGACCACGGCTTTACTGGTCGATGGTAGCTGCTCAAACTCTGGGCGCTGTGCCGGTACCCGTGTATTCCGACTCGGTTGCGGAGGAGATGGCGTACGTCCTCGGCCACGGGGAAGTCCGATTTGCAGTGGTCGAAGACCAGGAGCAGGTCGACAAGCTCCTCAGCATGGGAGATGAAGTCCCAACGCTTGAACATGTGATCTATGATGACCCGCGCGGGCTCCGCGATTATGAACAAGAGATTCTGCACGCCTTCGAAACCGTCCAGGAGACTGGGCGCAGCCTGATGGCTCAGAACTCTGGCCTTGAAGCCGAGTGGGTCGATGGTTTCTCCGGATATCAAGGCAGCGACATCGCCGTGATGTTGTACACCTCCGGAACAACCGGGCGTCCGAAGGGGGTGATGCTTTCGTTTGACAATTTGGTAATATCGGCACGCAACGGAAATGCGTTCGACAACCTGGATGAAACGGAAGAGGTTCTCGCTTATCTGCCGATGGCCTGGATTGGGGACCACGTGTTCTCTCTCGCCCAGGCATTTACAGCCGGGTACTGCGTAAACTGCCCGGAAAGCATGGATACGATCGATACCGATCGCCTCGAGATTGCCCCGACCTATTTCTTTGCTCCGCCGCGTGTTTATGAAAACCTGCTGACCCGGATCATGGTCCAGATGGAAGACGCGGGTAAGTTCAAGAAAAAGATGTTCGACTATTTCATGGGTGTTGCCCGGAAAGTCGGCGAGAAAATCCTGAATGGCGAGCAGGTCTCGTTTGGCGACCGTCTCCTTTATAACATCGGAGAGTTCTGCGTTTACGGTCCGCTGAAAAACCGGATGGGCCTGACGCGTCTGAAAGTTGGTTACACGGCGGGCGAAGCGATTGGCCCGGAGATCTTCCAGTTCTTCCGGTCGCTGGGTCTCAATCTCAAGCAGCTCTACGGCCAGACCGAGGCCAGTGTTTACATCACACTTCAGCCGGATGGTGAGATCTACGGCGATACAGTCGGCAAGCCGGCGCCGGACGTCGAACTCAAGATCGCCGACAACGGCGAGGTCATGTATCGGTCACCAGGCGTATTTGTCGGGTATTTCAAGAACGATGAAGCGACGGCCAGCACCAAAACACCGGATGGCTGGGTACATACGGGCGACGCTGGCATTATTGCCGATAATGGCCACCTGAAAATTATCGATCGGGCCAAGGATGTCGGCAAACTCAATGATGGGGCCTTGTTCGCGCCGAAATACATCGAGAACAAGCTGAAGTTCTTCCCGAACATCAAGGAGGTTGTCGCCTTCGGTCATGAACGGGACATGGTGACCGTGTTCATCAATATCGATCTGACATCGGTGGGATCTTGGGCCGAGCGGAACAACGTCAACTATGCATCCTATCAGGAGCTGGCGTCCAACCCGGAAGTCTATGCGATGATCGACAGCCACGTTGATCACGTCAATCGGGATCTTGCCGGAGAGCCAATGATGGCCGGTGCTCAGATCAAGCGGTTCCTGGTTTTGCATAAAGAACTGGACGCCGATGATGGCGAGTTGACACGGACGCAGAAGGTCCGCCGGTCGTTCATCGCAGACCGGTATGCCCCGTTGATCGAGGCGCTCTATGACGGGTCGACCAGCAAACACGTGCGTACCGAAGTCACCTTCGAAGACGGGCGCAAGGGCGCCATCGAGGCGACTGTCGAAATTCGCAACATGAAGACCTACGAGCCCGGTGCAGGGTTCCAGGAGGCAGCCGAATGAACGCTCTAGTATCAGAGAAAGAACTTTCGCCGGCTGCCGCTGGAGCACCTGCTGCTGGTGAAGAGCTTCTGCGCGTGGATAACGTGTCCTTGTCGTTCGGCGGCGTGAAAGCGATCACCAACATCTCTTTCGACATCCTGAAAGGAGAAATCCGCGCCATCATCGGTCCGAACGGGGCCGGTAAAACCTCAATGTTGAACGTTATCAATGGGTTCTACCATCCTCAAGAAGGCACCATTACCTGGCAAGGCAAAGTGCGCCGGAAGATGAAACCGTATGAGGCGGCCAGCAATGGCATCGCCCGGACCTTCCAGAACGTTGCGCTGTTCAAAGGCATGACGACGCTGGACAACATCATGTCCGGACGATCCTTGAAAATGCACAAGAACTTCTTCTGGCAGATGCTCTGGCGTGGTCCGGCAGAAGCGGAAGAAATCGAGCACCGCAAGAAGGTCGAGGACATCATCGATTTCCTCGAGATTCAGGCGATCCGCAAAACCCCGGTCGGCCGTTTGCCATATGGTCTTCAAAAGCGGGTTGAGCTTGGCAGGGCGCTTGCCATGGAACCGGATCTTCTACTTCTTGACGAGCCGATGGCCGGTATGAACTTGGAAGAAAAAGAAGACATGAGCCGTTTCATCATCGATGTGAATCAGGAGTTTGGAACCACCATCGCTCTGATCGAACACGATATGGGTGTTGTCATGGATCTTTCCGACCGTGTCGTCGTGCTCGACTACGGCAAGAAGATTGCAGACGGTCCTCCCGAGGAAGTTCAGGCCAGCCAGGCCGTTATCGACGCTTATCTCGGTGTGAGCCACTAACGGGGGGAACCAAATGCTCTACGATATTTTCATTGATCCCTTCGTCCAAATGTACCAGATGCCGGACTTTTTCCTGCAGGTGCTTTGGGAAGGATTTGTTGCTGGGATCCTGTACGCGCTCATTGCGCTGGGATTTGTGCTTATCTTCAAGGCCTCCGGTGTCTTCAACTTTGCCCAGGGCATCATGGTGGTGTTCGCCGGCTTGACGCTTGTAGGTCTTCATGAAAACGGCGTTCCGGCGTATCTGGCCTTGCTGCTGACCATTGGTGTCATGGGTGTGCTGGCCTACAGCGTGGAACGTGTTGTGATGCGTCCGCTGGTCAATCAACCGGACATCATCTTGCTGATGGCGACCATTGGTCTGACTTACTTCCTGATTGGGTTTGGTGAATTTGTCTTCGGTGGTGAGCCCAAGCAAATGATCACCCAAGAACTTGGCCTGCCAACCGGTTCAACGGCATTCGAATTCGGTGAGCGTGGTCTGGTTATCCTGCAACATATTGATATTGCAGCGGCTGTGATTGCGGTCATCATGGTGGCGTCGCTCGGGATCTTCTTCAACAAGACGCGTATTGGTCGAGCCTTGCGTGCTGTTGCCGACGATCACCAGGCAGCGCTTTCCGTCGGCATTTCGCTCAATCAAATCTGGGCAATTGTCTGGTTCGCAGCAGGCTTGGTTGCGCTCGCAACGGGGATCATGTGGGGCGCGCGCTCCGACGTGTCCTTCGCACTGGAAATCGTCGCCTTCAAGGCTTTGCCGGTCTTGATCCTCGGAGGGTTCACCTCGATCCCCGGCGCGATTGTTGGCGGCCTTATCATCGGGTTCGGCGAAAAGATCGGTGAACTTTACTGGGGTGGTCTTGTCGGCGGCGGCATTGAGTCGTGGCTTGCCTACATCATCGCACTCATTTTCCTGCTGTTCCGGCCTCAAGGGCTGTTCGGCGAAAAGATCATCGAGCGGGTTTGACACCATGTTTTATCGCGAAGCTGGCCAATTCAAAACAAGCTACCAGGCGGACCAGGCGCTTATGCCGATCCGTCAGGACCGGATCGGTCTTGCGGCAATCCTGCTGATCGCATTTGTCGCCATTCCGTTCTTTGCCAATGACTTCTTTCTGACGTCCATCATGATCCCGTTCCTGGTGTTTGCGCTGGCGGCGATCGGGCTGAACGTTCTGACAGGGTTCTGTGGGCAGTTGTCACTCGGTACCGGCGCCTTCATGGGTGTCGGAGCCTATGCAGCCTACAAACTGACAACCATCTTCCCGGACGCCAACGTCATTTTGATGGTGTTGTTGTCCGGTGTGTTCTCCGCCGGGGTTGGCGCAATCTTTGGGCTTCCGAGCTTGCGGATTAAAGGCCTGTATCTGGCGGTGACCACGCTGGCTGCTCAGTTCTTCCTGGAATGGTGCTTCATCCGCATTGGGTGGCTCTACAACTATAATGCTTCCGGGGCGATCGAGATCCCGCATCGTGAAGCGTTCGGGGTTGTTGTCTCAGGCGCGGAATCGTCTCCTCTGGTGCGTTATTTCATCGTTCTGACAATCACCCTCGGCATTGCATTGTTGATGGCGAACGTCTTGCGCGGCCGGATCGGGCGGGCCTGGATGATGATCCGCGACATGGACATCGCCGCGGAACTGATGGGCATCCGCCCCTTGCAAACCAAGCTGTTGGCCTTTGCCGTGTCGTCCTACATCTGCGGTGTTGCCGGTGCGATGATGGTGTTCTTCTGGCTCAATGCGGCTGAACCGTCATCCTACTCCATCCAGCTGTCCTTCCAGGTGCTGTTCATGGTGATCCTGGGCGGCTTGGGCAGCCTTGCAGGTGCCTTCATGGGGGCGGCCTTCATCTGGATCTTGCCGGTCTTCCTGAAGTTCATTCCGGGTGTTCTCGGATTTGACGTGGCAGCAGAAGCGGTCGAGCATGTCACCTTTATGATCGTCGGTGCATTGATCATTTTCTTCCTGATCGTCGAGCCGCACGGGTTTGCCCGGCTGTGGCAGATCGGGAAACAAAAGCTCAGGGTCTGGCCGTTCCCGTACTAAGGCGGCCAGCCTTATACCCGCCATCCGGACTTGGACCGGTCCGGGGAGGAATGGCGTCACTGGTCTGGCGGTACCGGATCGTCCGGTCCGCATGGGAGGAGTACAAAATGAACTTCAAGCAACTTGCTCTGGGAACAGCTGTTGCCGTCGGTGTGGGCTTGTCGGGTGCTATGACGCCTGTCGCCCAGGCCGAAGACACCAACTATGTTCCGCTGCTGACTTACCGGACCGGTCCGTTCGCAGCTTCAGGCATTCACATCGCCAACGGCATGCATGACTATCTGAAAATGCTCAATGAGCGCGATGGTGGTATCGGCGGTGTCAAGCTGGCCCTCGAAGAGTGCGAAACCGGTTACAACGCCCAAAAAGGCGTTGAGTGCTACGAAGCAACCAAAGGCAAAGGCGCGCTGGTCTATAACCCGTATTCAACGGGCATCACGCTCCAGCTGATCCCGAAGGCCAGCGTTGACAAGATACCGGTTCTATCCATGGGTTACGGACTGTCTGCAGCCGCAGACGGCAACACATTCCCTTGGGTCTTCAATGTGCCGGACACATACTGGGACGGTGCTTCCGTGGTCATCAAATACATTGGTGAACAGGAAGGTGGCCTGGACAATCTGAACGGCAAAAAGATCGGTTACATCTTCCTGGATGCCGGCTATGGCCGTGAGCCGATCCCGCTTCTGGAACAGCTCGCAGAAAAGCATGGCTTTGAGCTCCTGAAGTACCCGGTTGGTCTGAAGGAAATGCAGAACCAGTCCTCTCAGTGGCTGAACGTGCGCCGTGACCGTCCGGACTACATGAATCATGTGGGGCTGGGGCGCAATGAACCCGACCGCGATCAAGGAAGCCGTCAAAATCCGTTACCCAATGGACAAGTTCATTGGTGTGTGGTGGTCCGCAGGCGATGACGATGCAGCTGCGGGCGGTCAGGACGCCAAAGGCTACAAGGCTCTGAACTTCTCGGGCGTTGGCCGTGACTTCCCGGCTCTGGATGACATTCAGAAGTATGTCATCGATACTGGTCTGTCTTCCACGGACAGCGAGACACTGGGTCAGACGCTCTACAACCGAGGTGTCTTGAACTCCGTGATCGTTGCCGAAGGCATTCGTACCGCTCAGGAACTGACCGGCAAGAAAGTGATCACCGGTGAAGACATGCGGATGGGTCTTGAAGCCTTGAACCTTGATGAAGCTCGTCTCGCGGAGCTTGGCCTGAAAGGCTTTGCACATCCGATGAAGGTGACCTGTGAAGACCATTCCGGCAGCCATCCTGTGTTCGTTCAAGAGTGGAACGGCACAAAGTGGCAGCAGGCATCTGGCTGGATTGAACCGATGACCGATGTCGTTCGTCCGCTGATCGAAGCTGCGGCCAAGGAATACGCAGAGAAAAACGCTCCGTGGCCTGCACGGACCGAACCCTGCCCGAACTGATTGGCAGCCCGCTCCGCCGCACCACTGCGGCGGAGCCTCTCAGGAGAGGACGGAATGGCTTTATTGGATGTAGAAACGCCGAACACGGAAGCTGCCGCTGAGCCAGCTGAAACGATCCTGTCGGTCAACAATATCGAAGTGATTTATGACCACGTGATCCTGGTGCTCAAGGGCGTGTCCCTGACTGTGCCGAAGGGTGGGATCGTGGCTCTGCTCGGGGCGAACGGCGCTGGCAAATCAACCACATTGAAGGCCATATCCAACCTGCTCGGCGCTGAGCGCGGAGATGTGACAAAGGGCAAGATCCTGTTTGAAGGGGAAGAAGTTCAAGCGTTGTCTCCAAATGATCTGGTCCGCCGCGGGTGTATTCAGGTCATGGAAGGCCGGCACTGCTTTGGCCACCTTTCAATTGAAGAAAACCTGCTGACAGGTGCTTACACCCGCAAGGACGGGCACGCTGCGGTAAAGGCAGATCTGGAGATGGTTTATGACTATTTCCCCCGTTTGAGAGAACGCCGCCAGAGCCAGGCGGGGTACACCTCAGGCGGTGAGCAACAGATGTGCGCGATTGGCCGGGCCCTGATGAGCCGGCCGAAGATGATCCTGCTGGACGAACCGAGCATGGGCCTTGCGCCGCAGCTGGTGGAAGAGATTTTCGAAATTGTTCGCAAGCTCAACCAAAACGAAGGTGTTTCCTTCCTCTTGGCTGAGCAGAACACCAACGTTGCGCTCAAATACGCAACCTACGGCTATATTATGGAATCCGGGCGGATTGTTCTTGATGGGGCTGGGAAATCCCTTCTGGAGAACGAAGACGTGAAGGAATTCTACCTTGGTGTTGGCGGCGAAGGACGCCGCTCCTTCAAGGACGTCAAACACTACAAACGAAGAAAGCGCTGGCTGGCCTAAACAAGGGCTTACAGGCGGAGACGACCATGAGCAATCAACCATATGAGGCGCGCGAGCAGCAAAACCCTGCTCTGCGCGAACAGGATCTCTTTGCCCGGCTACCGGAGCAACTGAGTGGCGCCATGCAGTCTGCCCCAGGGTGGGCGGCGCAATTGGATGGTATCGATGCGCATTCCGTAACAGACCGTGCGGCGCTTGCAAAACTACCGGTCTTGCGCAAATCCGAGATGCTCGAGAAGCAGAAAGCGGCTCCTCCGTTTGGTGGCTTCCTATCGCAAATCGGTGTCACGGCCGCGCGCGTTTTCATGTCGCCTGGACCGATCTGGGAACCTCAAGCACCCGGTCTGGATCCGTGGAACGGGGCGCGGGCGTTGCACGCTGCAGGCTTCAAGAAGGGCGATACCGTTCTCAACGCCTTCTCTTACCATTTGACACCTGGCGGCTTCATCCTGGATCAGGCTGCGATTGCGATGGGCTGCTCCGTGTTTCCTGCCGGTGTTGGCAACACGGAAATGCAAGTGGAAGCGGTTGAAGTATTGAAGCCGACCGGTTTCACGGGAACACCAGACTACCTCAAGGTTCTCCTCGACCGTGGGGCAGAGCAGGGCCGGGACATGTCCTCCATCAAGGTTGCGCTGGTCTCCGGCGGTGCCTTGTTCCCGGCCTTGCGTGAGGAATATGCATCAAAGGGCATATCCGTTGCGCAGTGTTATGCGACGGCCGACCTCGGTGTCATTGCTTATGAGACCGAAGCGCGCGAAGGCATGGTGGTCAATGAGGACTATATTGTTGAGATAGTGCGCCCAGGAACCGGAGAGCCGGTTGCCGATGGCGAAGTTGGTGAGCTTGTGGTCACCAACTTCAACCCCCTCTACCCGTTGATCCGGTTTGGAACCGGGGACCTGTCGATGGTTATGCCTGGTCAGTCGCCCTGCGGGCGGACCAACATGCGGCTGGTCGGGTGGATGGGACGGGCCGATCAGCGGACTAAAATTAAAGGTATGTTCGTCGACCCGTCCCAAATCGCCCAGATCCTCAGCAGCCATCCGGAACTCAAGAAAGCACGCTTATCTGTCAGCCGTGCCGGGGCAAGTGATGCCATGAAGCTGTCTGTCGAGACGGAGGTCATGGGCAACGGGCTTGCTGAGCGTGTTGCAGATACCTTGCGGGATGTAACCCGTTTGAAGGGAGATGTAGAACTTGTGTCTCCCGGGACGCTGCCGAACGACGGGAAAGTCATCGCTGACGAACGCGACTACGGCTAAGCCTGCCAGTCGCCTGGTCGGTCTCTGTTAAGAAAAGATCATCTGCGCCGGTGATGCCGCATTGGCCTTCCGCAGTCGTTGTCCTATGTATGGGCAAAAGCGACGCACAGCGTAAGGGTAATAAAAGCAGATGAACGTTCAACCGACAGCTCCCATCCTCGATCAGGCGGCTGAGTTCCAAAAAGTCCGCCTGCCAGAGGGGCACCCGGATGTGAAAGCCGGAAAGGTCGGCGTCCTTCTTGTCAACCTCGGCACGCCGGATGCGACGGACTACTGGCCAATGCGCCGGTATCTTCGCGAGTTCTTGTCGGACAAACGCGTGATCGAATGGCCTAAGGCGATTTGGTATCCAATTCTCTATGGCATTGTTCTGATGACCCGCCCGGGGAAATCCGGCAAAGCCTATGAGGAAATCTGGAACCACGAAAAGAACGAGTCGCCCCTGCGCACCATTACCCGCAGTCAGTCGGACAAGCTCACTGAAATGTTGGGCGATGCCAATGGCCGGCTGAAAGTGGACTGGGCGATGCGCTATGGCCAGCCGTCAATCCCCGATAAGCTGAAAGCGCTGAAGGATGCCGGCTGCGACAGAATTCTTGTTTTTCCGCTTTACCCGCAGTATTCGGCCACAACCACGGCCACTGTGAACGACGTTGTCTGCAAAACCCTGATCGACATGCGCTGGCAGCCGGCAATCCGGACTGTGCCACCCTATCATGATGATCCGATCTACGTGAACGCGCTGGCGAAATCGGTCGAGAGACATCTGGAAAGCCTGGATTTTGAGCCGGAAACGATACTTACGTCCTACCACGGTATCCCGCAGTCCTATTTCAAGCGGGGCGATCCTTACCATTGCCACTGCATGAAAACAACGCGCCTGATGCGTGAGGTGCTGGGCATGGACGAAACGAAATTGCGGACCACGTTCCAGTCCCGTTTTGGGCCTGAAGAGTGGCTTCAACCCTACACCGACAAGACCGTAGAACAACTTGCCAAAGACGGCATGAAGAACATTGCGGTCATGAACCCTGGGTTCGTGTCGGATTGCCTTGAAACACTTGAAGAAATCGCTGGCGAGGCTGGCGAGATCTTTGAAGAGGCCGGCGGCGAAAACTTCACCCATATCCCATGCCTCAACGACAGCGATCTGGGAATGGATGTTCTGAACACGATCGTTCGCCGCGAGCTCGGCGGTTGGATTTGATCTGAATTGGAATGAAATTCATCGGGCGTTGCGAACATCAATGCCCGGTGTGTTGAGGCCCGTCATAATCCAGCCAGGCTCAAGCGCCTAATATCATTTTGAAAACAGTCACACCACGTTGACGCTGGGTGTTTCGTCTGGAACAACCCGACCTCACGTCGTAGTGTGTTGTCGGATAATGATTTTAGGAGGCTGAAATGCCTATTGCCGGATTTGATATTGTCTTGATCGGCGTACTTTTGCTGGTCATCCTTGTGTTCTTTGCCGGGGTCAAAACAGTCCCGCAAGGATACAATTACACGATTGAGCGTTTTGGGCGGTACCGTAAGACACTGACCCCAGGACTGAACTTCATCATCCCGTTCATCGACCGGATCGGTCACAAGCTGAACATGATGGAGCAGGTCCTGGATGTTCCCTCGCAAGAGGTGATTACTCGCGACAACGCGACTGTTACGGCCGATGGCGTCACGTTTTATCAAGTCCTTGATGCCGCCCGGGCAGCCTATGAAGTTCTGGGTCTGCAGAACGCGATCCTCAACCTCACCATGACCAACATCCGTTCCGTCATGGGATCCATGGATCTCGATAGTCTGTTGTCCAACCGCGATGAAATCAACGCACAAATCCTGAGGGTTGTGGATGCCGCCGCAGAGCCATGGGGTATCAAGATCACAAGGATTGAGATCAAGGACATCAATCCGCCGCGGGATCTTGTCGATGCGATGGGCCGCCAGATGAAGGCCGAGCGGGAAAAACGGGCATCGATCCTCGAAGCGGAAGGCAAACGTCAGTCCGAAATCTTAAAGGCAGAAGGCGAGAAGCAATCGCTCATCCTTGAGGCAGAAGGGCGCAGAGAATCAGCGTTCCGGGACGCGGAAGCCAGAGAGCGTGAGGCGGAAGCCGAGGCTAAAGCAACGCAAATGGTCAGTGAGGCCATCGCCAATGGTGATGTGCAGGCGATCAACTACTTCGTTGCCAATAAATACGTTGAAGCCTTTACGGCGCTGGCTACGTCCCGCAACCAAAAGACCCTGATTTTGCCGATGGAAGCAACCTCCTTGCTCGGCTCGTTGAGCGGTATCGGCGAGATCGCGAAGGAAGCTTTTGGTGATGGCGATAAACCTCAACGGTCATCATCTGGGGTGCCGGTTACACGGACATCGCCCGGAGAACAGCAATGAGTCTTACAGAGAGCATCATTCAGGCGCTCGGCTCGTGGAGCTGGGTCGTCCTGGGGTTGATCCTTCTGGGACTGGAAATTCTGGCTCCTGGCACGGTCTTCCTATGGTTTGGACTGTCTGCCATTGTGGTTGGGATTGTTGCGCTGCTCTTCGATTTCAGCTGGCAAGTTCATGTCGGCCTCTTTGTTGTCCTCTCAATTGTCAGCTTGTTGATTGGTCGTAAGCTGATGCTGAAAGCGGCTTCTGAGACCGGAGATCCGGGGTTGAACAAGCGCGGCAGCCGTTACATTGGACGTGAATTCACCCTCACGACGCCGTTAAGCGAAGGCGCTGGAAAGCTGTCAATTGATGATACGATTTGGCGGATTTCAGGCCCAGATTTACCAGCAGGCACAAAAGTGCGTGTCGATGGTGTCGACGGCGCTCGGTTGGTTGTCTCCGATGTTAACGGGGAAGGTTCTTCCTAGCCCAGTTGTAGATCGCATTACCGGCTCAAAGCTTGTGGCCCGGCGGGATCGGTGGTTCTTCGGCCATCAGTAAGATGCCAACCCGCCGGTTGGCAGCAAGATAAGGATCGTTCGGGAACAAAGGTTCTGTGTCCGACTTTCCAACCACTGAATAGAATTGTCCGTCCGGAACACCGTATTCTGAAAGGATCTGACGGGCGACATTGGCACGCTCCGTTGACAGGTCCCATCCGGTGTAACTCGGGTCTACAGTTGCGGCACCTGCAGTCGTGTGACCGGTAATCTCGATCCGGTTGGGCATTCGGGCAAGCACAGGGGCCATCTTCGCGATCAGCCGCCGCGTGGTTTCGTAAGGATATTTCGACCCCTCACGGAACATCGACCGGCCATCTTGGTCAACCAGCATGATGTTGAGGCCTTCCTCGGTCTCTTCCAAAATGATGTTGGTCGAAACTTCCGTAATTTCCGGCATTTCCTGCCAGGCCTGCCGAAGGGAGGCCGCCGCGGTTGCGAACTGACGCGGTTTTTCGATCTCCGCTTCCATTGTGTCGTGCGTGTTGGCTTCCGGACCTTGTTTGCGGCGCTTTTCGTGGCGCTCTTGCGCAAAATCGGAGTCCAGTTCCTGCTCGACCTGACTGATGTCTTTCATGTAGTCGCGGATCGGAATGCCTTCGACTTCGATAATCCCTGTCCGGCGGGAATTTTCCTTTACCCCGAAGGCTTCACGCATCGAACCGGCAACGACCTGAAGTTTTTCCTTGTCCTGAATGGAAAAGGAAATGATCAAAACAAAGAAACACACAAGGAGCGACATCAGGTCGGCGAACGTAACCAGCCAATCCGGTGCACCGCCTCCTGTTTTTTGCTTCTTTCTCGCCATGACGGTTTCTCGCCCCTAGTCCAACTTAAGCGGCTTCCGCCAAATCAACCCGGGCTTTTTCCGGAAGATATGCGACCAGCATTTCCTTGATCAAGGCAGGGCTCTTGGATTCTCGGATCTGGCAAACACCGTCGATGATCAGGGTTTGGTTTAATTCATCGACATCAAACTTCGCATCAAGTTTGTCGACCATCGGCAGACACAAGATGTTGGAAATCAATGCGCCATAGAGCGTTGTCAAAAGGGCGACAGCCATGGATGGGCCGATTGCCGCCGGGTCGTCCATGTTTGCAAGCATCTGCACGAGACCAACAAGGGTTCCGATCATTCCGAAGGCCGGTGCGGAATCACCAAGTGCTTTCATGACGCGCCGTCCCTCCGAAAGACGGCTCAATTGAAGGTCGCGTTCGCGCTCCATGGCTTCCTTGATGAATTCCAATTCGTATCCGTCGGCGATGTACTGCACGCCTTTTGCAAGGACCGGATCTGAAACGTCGACGTTCTCAAGACCGAGCGGGCCGGATTTGCGAACTATTTCACCGAGGTTGGTAATTTCAGAAATGAGGTCGCGCGGGCTTGCGCTTTTCCCGGACAACGCAACCTTGAAGGCGGTCGTGAACGCCGCTGCAATATCGGAAACCTGAAATCGGATAAGGGTTGCGGCTAGACCGCCACCGATAACGATCAGCATAGATGGAACATCGACGAATTGGCCGAAACTGCCGCCAAGAAAAATAGCGGTAATAACGATGGCAAAGGCGCCGACAATTCCAAGTAGGGTCGCGAGATCCATACGAAACACACCAAGGTCTCGGGCGAAAAGCCCAGTCAAACTTGGGAGCAGTGTAGGCTGGCTATGGCTAATCAAATGCTAATGCTGGTATTTAAATTTCTGAGAGGTTAGAAATTGTCAGAATCCGTGACCAGCTTGTGAACGCAAAGAATTCGTTTAAGCGGCACCGGCACGAAGAAGGTCATGCATGTGAACAATTCCAACCGGCCGGCCGTCTTCAACCACAAAAACAGTCGTGATTGAGGAACTGTTCAAGAGCTCCAGGATCGACGCTGAAAGCGCTCCCGGATGAACCGTCTTTGGCCCGCGTGTCATGATGTCACCAGCCGTTTTTTCCAGGAGATTGGAAGTCACATGGCGACGCAAATCACCATCGGTGATGATGCCCATCAACTGGTTCAACTCGTCTACGACACCGAGGACGCCAAAACCTTTTTGTGACATGACAACAATACCATCGGTCATGGGTGTAGCTGCCGGGACAAGTGGAAGCGACTCACCAAGATGCATGATGTCTTTTGCTGTTTTGAGGCTGGCGCCGAGGCGGCCGCCAGGGTGAAAGACCTTGTAGTCTTGAACGGTGAACCCGCGCCCCTCCAGAAGCGCCACCGTCAAAGCATCGCCGAGGGCAAGCTGTACCAGAGCAGATGTTGTTGGCGCCAGTCCGTGCGGGCAGGCTTCTGCCACGCTCGGCAGCTTTAGAACGATGTCCGCGGCCTTGCCGAGTGTGCTGTCCTGCCGCGATGTGATGGCTACGAGAGGCACTTTGAAGCGCCGTGTGTACGCCACAAGGCTGGCGAGTTCCTGTGTTTCACCGGACCAGGACAACGCAAGGACAACGTCGTCTTGCGTAATCATCCCGAGATCGCCGTGACTTGCCTCCGTGGCATGGACGAAGAACGCAGGCGTCCCTGTTGAGGCAAGGCTTGCCGCGATCTTGGTCCCAACATGGCCGCTCTTGCCGATGCCCGAGACAATGACACGCCCGGAAATGCCTTGGATCAGGCTGCAGGCTTTCTGGAAAGGCGCCGCCAGCCCATCTTTCAGAGCTACCCGCAATGCGCTCAGTCCAGCCATTTCGGTTTCTAGGGCCCGCTCAGCGGAAACGATATACTCCATGTGCAGCTCTGAGCTTTCCGAAGTGTTTGGGTCTTGAGCTGGGCTGGTCATGGATCACGGTCTTTCTTGCTTTTCGGCGCTAGAATTAGGCCACCGCAGGCTTTCGTTCAAGAACCTGTTTATTTTATGTCCATATCTACCAGCTAAGGTTAATCAGCGTTGGCATTTTGCAATATGGAAACGAAGCATTAACCATCCTTCGTCAGGTTGGGCGGGTATAATCTGACCGCTTTCTGGCTGTGAATGACCCGTTTTTTAACATGCATCATCTGTTTCGCGCTTAGCCTGGCGCTTACGGAACCGTCGTTCGCTCAGACGGCGGTACCGGGTCTGCGTGGTTCGGATGATCCTGGACGTGCCAATGCTGCAGATGATGATGGCCGGGAAGAAGCAGAAACACCGGCAGGTGTGAATCCGACACAATCAAACGTTTTTGCCCTGCGCCCTTCCGTCAATATCGCGGAAGAAGAGGATGGATCAACGGGACTCGGTGCAGCCGGACGTGTTCAGCCGGTGAGGCCATTCTCCGACAGGATAACTGCCGTAACGCGTGCCGTCCCTCTCGCTCAGGGCGGCATCGACGATACTGTCTTTGGAGGTGACACCACTTTCGATGCGCCGGACGGGATTCGCCTCGGCTCGTTCATTTTGACGCCGCAATTGACCCTCACCACCGGCTATACGGACAATACCTCAAGATCAGCTACGGGTCGGGCGGGTAGTCTTTACAGAATTGCGCCGGACATAGCTCTGACATCGGATTGGGTGCGGCATCAGTTTGATGCTTCCTTGCGGGGCAGCTACATCGGTTATCCTAGCAATTCGGATGATGATGATGTTTTCGGGTCTGCCGCTGCGGGCCTGCGTCTTGATATTACCGAGGCAACACGGGTTGATGCGGACATCAGCTACGGCATTAGCCGGGAGGAAGATGGGAGCGCCGAGTCGCTCGGGAATGACACTTTCATCCATGAAGGCAATATCGATCTCGGTGTCACGCGCAATGTCGGTCTTCTTGCCGCGACTGCAGCCGTTGGCGCAGATCGCAGGGTTTATGATTCAGATAGCACCATCGAGAGCGGGCGTGACAACACAGTCTATTCCGCGAGTTTGAGGCTCGGCAGCAACGCCGGAGGCTTGTTGTCACCGTTTGCTCAAGGCTCGCTCCTTTTCCGCCGGTTCGACCAAACCTGCAGCGACAGTATCTGCGAAATCCGGGATGCAGACGGGTATGAGCTTCGTGGCGGTCTTGCCATTGCAGCCGGCCCGAAACTTGTCGGCGAAGTCAGCGCCGGTTGGCGTTTGGAAGACATTGAAGACAGCCGTTTGAAAAATCTGTCGGGGCTTGTGATTGACGGATCGCTGGTCTGGTCGCCCAGCCGCCTGACAACGGTCACAGCTGGCGTTGGAACGAGTTTTGATGCGACGGATATCGACAATGCCAGCGGCTCCATTATTTACTCTGGAGATCTTCGGCTTGCGCATGCCTTCAGCGACCGCTGGGTAGGCGAGGCTGGGCTTGGTTACAGCTATCGAACATACGAAGGTGTTTCGATCGAGGAAAACACTCTGACCGGCTTTGGTGGACTGACATACGCGTTGACGCAAAACGTTGCGCTCACTGCAAACTACATTCATCGCCGCTTTGAGAGTTCCCAAGACGGTGGTGATTACACCGAAAACGCCATTGAAGCCGGCCTTCGTTTCCGGCATTAACCACACAGTAACCAAAAACAGATCATTTGGACGAGGCGGGGCGACACTACGGTTAGGGCATTAGGAGGCCCGTATGCGGGATATTTTTCGGCAAACGACACGTGTGATCGGCGGAATGCCTTCCGTTTTTTCCTTCAAACCAGTGCTGCGTAACAGCCTACGAGCGCTTGTCATTGCGGTTGGCAGTCTAAGTGCCAGTACCGCCTTCGCTACGAGCGGCGGGGCGTCGGATCCCGGTTTTACCCGCTTTATCAAGGATTTCTGGCCGACAGCCCGATCTGCAGGCATCACTGCACAGACATACAATGCGGTCTTTACCGGCATGCAGCCCGACAACGATACGATTCGCCTGATGAGCAAGCAGTCGGAGTTTGTAAAGCCGATTTGGGAATACCTCGATAGCGCAGTTTCCGATACGCGTGTCGAAAAGGGCCGTGAGCTTCTGATCGAGTACGATGGTGTCCTGCGCCAAATCGAAGCCCGCTACGGTGTCGACCGCGAGGCAGTGCTCGCTATTTGGGGCATGGAAACCAACTACGGCGGCTTCATGGGCCGTCACAACGTTATTCAGGCGCTTGCTACATTGGCTTATGCCGCGCCGAGGCGGACAGATTTCTGGCGCAAAGAACTCGTAACGGCACTTGCGATCGTTCAGGCCGGACATGTGAATTTCTCTGAGATGGAAGGCTCCTGGGCAGGAGCGATGGGGCATACCCAGTTCATGCCGTCCAGCTGGAAAGCCTATTCGGCGGATTACAACGGTGATGGAAAGCGGGATATCTGGACCTCAATACCAGATGCTCTAGCGTCCACCGCCTACTATTTGAAACGCCATGGTTGGCAGACGGGCAAAACCTGGGGCTATGAAGTCCAGCTCCCGAACGGTTTTGACTACAATCTTGCCGATGGTGAGAAGACACTCACACTCGGTGAATGGCAGCGTTATGGCATCCGCCGGGTTAATGGCCGCGGGTTTCCGCGCCCATCCGACAACGGCATCCTTGTCTTGCCGGCCGGCGCCTCCGGCCCCGCCTTTTTGATGCTGCGCAATTTTTACGTAATCAAGCGGTACAACAATGCAACGGCTTATGCCCTGGCAGTTGGCCATCTGGCGGATCGTATTATTGGTGGTGGACCTTTGGCCGGAAACTGGTCAAAGGAGCATCTTCCTCTGACACGGTCTGAAACGACCGAGTTGCAGGCGCTTTTGAACCAGAAGGGCTTTTCTGTTGGGGCTGCCGACGGCAAAGTTGGCCCGGCCACCCGCAGGGGCATCCGGGCCTATCAGCGGTCAAAGGGGATGGTGCCAGATGGGCATCCGTCAGTTGTTTTGCTGGCGCACCTGAAAACAGGCCGCTAAACTGACCTGAACACGGATCGGTGTCGGGACGCGAACAGTGGCTTTCAAATCTTCACTTCGTCGTTTGACGCAGATGGTCAGGCCATCTGCGTTTCCGTTCGCAATTGCCTTGGCACTTCTTGTTTGTCCGGCGGAGCCAACTGGGTGGTTTCAAAGAAAGGCCATAGCTGAAGAGCCGATAGTGCTTGCTCAGGACAATGGATTTCGGGGCTTCAACCCGTTCGCCCCAATTCAGCGTTTGTTTGGTGGTGGCCGTGAGAAAAAACGGCAAGCTCCAGTTCAGCAAACTCCAAAAGTGGTTCGTCCTGCCGGCCTCCCGCCGCGTTTCGAGGAAGTGGAAAAAGACCCCGACGCCGGTCTGATCCTTGTGGTCGGAGACCGAATGGCTCGGGGTGTGGCCGATGGTCTGCGATTTACGCTGGCCCAACAACCAAAAATCAAGGTTGAGGAAATCACTGAAGACCGGGAGGGTTTTGCAGGCGCAGAGCCGCCGGAGTGGGCCACACGTACGCTCTCCCGTATTCGGGGCGCGGACGTCAAAGCGGTTGTCGTGATGATGGGATGGCGCGACCGGGACGAAGAGTTTCCGGGCGAACCGCCCATCGAGTATATGACGGCGGAATGGCTTGAAACCTATCGAAACAAGGTCATGGCGCTGGTTCGCAGCGTTCGGCAGGAGAAGCTTCCAATTGTTTGGGTAGGGTTGCCGCCCACCAATGATGAGCTTCTCAATGGCGATTTCACCCAACTGAACTCTATCTTTGCCGGGGCAGCGGAAGAGCGCCGTGTCCGGTATGTTGATTTGTGGGATATCTTTCTCTCAGAGGATGGCGCCTACACATCCTTTGGGCCCGATGTGGACGGAAAGAACACCCGCCTTCGCACCAATGACCGGATCGCATTTACCTGGGCCGGGTACCGAAAAGTTGCGTTTTTTGTCGAACGCGAGTTGTCGCGTCTTCTTGGCGGCTATGGTGGACTGGCGTTTGAAGGTGTCGAGGATGACCCCAATTTCATTGTTTTGACGGGCCGGACAACATCACCTGAAGGTTTTTTGCTTGGCGGTGAGGACGATGCCGAAATTGACACCAGCAGCACGGCCTACCGGTTCTTCGTTGAAGGCGAGCCACTTGCGCCGGTGTCCGGGCGTGTTGATGATCCGCGCATGATCGGGAACGACAGCTTGTCTACACTGATAGAGGCCGGGGCTGGAGATACATAAGTATCTGTTGCACGTCAGATGAACGTTTCAACGCAACAAAAAAGCCGCCGAAATATCGGCGGCTTTTTTTTGGTATTTTCTAATTCAGCGGGGCAGATCGCTAGACCCGGTCAAGTATTCGTCTACCGCCCGTGCTGCCTGGCGGCCCTCACGGATTGCCCAGACGACCAGCGACTGCCCTTTGCGAACATCTCCAGCTGCAAACACTTTGTCGATCGACGTTTTATAGTCGTCAGTGTTGGCCTTGACGTTGGTGCGGCCATCCAGTTCGAGTTTCTCACCGGCCTGTGCGATGTAGGTGTCTAGGCGAGGTCCGGAAAATCCGATCGCTGCAAAGACCAGATCTGCGCGCAGGATGAATTCTGTGCCTTCGATCGGCTTGCGCTTTTCGTCAACACGGGCGCATTTCACACCGGTTACGACGCCATCTTCATCTGCGACCAGACCGAGCGTTGCAGCAGAGAACTCGCGCTCTGCCCCTTCCGCCTGGGAAGAAGATGTGCGGAACTTGGTTGGCCAGTATGGCCAGATTGTCAGCTTGTCTTCTTTCAACGGCGGGATCGGCCGAATGTCCAGCTGAGTAACTGACAGCGCACCCTGACGGAATGCAGTGCCGACACAGTCGGATGCGGTGTCGCCGCCGCCAATGACGATAACATGCTTTCCGCCGGCCCAGATCGGAGCTGCATCGCCTTCTGGTTCGCCGCCAACGCGGCGATTCTGTTGAACCAGGTAGTCCATTGCCCAATGGCAGCCCTGAAGGTCCATTCCTTCAACGCCCGGGTCGCGTGGACGTTCGGCGCCTGCACACAGGATCACAGCGTCATGGCGCTCAGCAAGCTCGTCCATGCTGACCGTAACGCCCACATCCACGTTGTAATGGAAGGTCACACCCTCGCCTTCCATCTGTTTGACGCGGCGGTCGATGAAGTGCTTTTCCATCTTGAAGTCCGGGATGCCGTAGCGCAGCAGACCACCGGCCTTGGGCTCACGTTCATAGACGTGGACCGTATGGCCTGCCCGGGCGAGTTGCTGGGCTGCGGCCATGCCTGCTGGGCCAGAGCCAATGATGGCAACGGCCTTGCCTGTCTTCGTGGCAGACGGTTCCGGTGCGATCCAGCCTTCTTCCCAGCCCTTGTCGGCGATTGCCTGCTCAATGCTCTTGATATTGACCGGAATGTCTTCAAGGTTGAGCGTGCAGGCTTCTTCGCACGGGGCGGGGCAGATCCGTCCGGTGAACTCCGGGAAGTTGTTGGTCGAATGCAGGTTGCGCAGCGCGATGTCCCAGTCGCCCTGAAAGACCAGATCATTCCAGTCCGGGATCTGGTTGTTGACCGGACACCCGCTTGGTCCATGGCAGAACGGGATGCCGCAGTCCATACAACGTGCCGCCTGGTTGGCGACTTCCTGATCGTTGAGCGGGATCGTGAATTCGCGGAAATGGCGAATGCGGTCAGAAGCTGGTTGGTACTTCTGTTCCTGACGATCGATTTCCAAAAAACCGGTTACCTTGCCCAAGGCGACCTCCTCAAATTTGTGCGTCCTCAAGGTGGCTGCAATCGGCCGCTATCGGCGGCCGAGAGCCATTTTGTTCAATGTGCCGGTTACTCCGCCGCGACCATGCCGAGGCGTTGCTCTTCCATTTCCCGCAATGCACGGCGGTACTCGACCGGCATGACCTTCACGAACTTCGGCCGGTAAGTGGCCCAATCGTCCAGGATCGCTGCTGCCTTGGTCGAGCCGGTCAACTCCTTGTGCTTGGTCAGCATCTGCCGCAGGCGCTCATCATCATGACGTGTCATGTCGCAGGACAGGTCTACACGGCCCTTGTGCTCAATGTCACCGCCATGGTGATGCAGCTTCTCAAGCAGGTCGTCTTCTTCGGTGACCGGCTCAAGTTCAACCATTGCCAGGTTACAACGGGATCCGAAGGTTCCATCCTGATCGAGAACGTAGGCGATGCCGCCTGACATGCCGGCTGCGAAGTTCCGCCCTGTCTGACCGATGACCACAATGACACCACCGGTCATGTATTCACAACCGTGATCGCCGACGCCTTCAACAACGGCGACCGCACCGGAGTTGCGGACTGCGAACCGCTCCCCTGCGACGCCGCGGAAATAGCATTCGCCTTCGGTTGCCCCATAAAGCACGGTGTTGCCGACAATGATGGAGTCTTCGGCAACGATCCGGGTGTTCTCCGGTGGGCGGACAATGATCTTGCCGCCAGACAGGCCTTTGCCGACATAATCGTTGGCATCGCCTTCCAGGTCCATTGTGACGCCTTTGGCGACGAATGCGCCAAACGCCTGACCCGCTGTGCCCTTGAGCTTAACTGTCAATGTGTCCGGGTTCTTGAGGCCTTTGTTGCCGTACCGTTTGGCAATCTCACCGGACAGCATGGCGCCAACCGACCGGTCCACCGAACAGATGGTCTCTTCGATCGTCGACGGTTCCTTGGTGTCGATCGTGTGTTGGGCGGCCGCGATCAAGCGGCGGTCGAGAATGTCGACGATTGGGTGCTCTTGGCGCTCCGTCCAGCGGGTTTCTTCCGGCTTTGCGTCCGGCTGGAAGAAGATTCGGGAGAAATCAAGGCCGTTGGCTTTCCAATGATCGAGCGCGGCTTCCTTGTCGAGGAAGTCGGATCGGCCAATGAGGTCATCGAGTTTTTCAACGCCGAGGGATGCCATCAGTTCACGGACTTCTTCAGCGACGAAAAAGAAGTAATTGATGACGTGCTCCGGAGTGCCTTTGAAGCGCTTGCGGAGAACCGGGTCCTGCGTCGCAATCCCGACCGGGCATGTGTTCAAGTGGCACTTGCGCATCATCAGACAACCGGCCGCGATCAGAGGTGCGGTTGAGAACCCGAACTCGTCCGCGCCCAGAAGAGCGCCGATGATCACGTCACGGCCGGTGCGAAGCCCACCGTCAACTTGCAGCGCAATACGTGAGCGCAAGCCGTTTAGAACGAGGGTCTGTTGGGTCTCTGCAAGGCCAATCTCCCACGGAGAACCGGCATGCTTGAGCGAGGTTAGTGGTGATGCGCCGGTGCCGCCGTCAAAGCCTGAAATCGTGATGTGGTCTGCCCGTGCCTTGGCAACGCCTGCGGCCACAGTCCCGACGCCAACTTCGGAGACAAGCTTCACCGAGATATCCGCGACCGGGTTCACGTTCTTCAGGTCGTAGATCAGCTGTGCCAGATCTTCGATGGAATAGATGTCGTGGTGCGGGGGAGGCGAGATGAGGCCAACTCCCGGGGTCGAGTGACGGACTTTTGCGATGACCGCGTCAACCTTGTGGCCCGGCAGCTGACCGCCTTCGCCTGGCTTTGCACCCTGAGCAACCTTAATCTGGATCATATCGGAGTTGACCAGATATTCGGTTGTCACGCCGAAACGTCCCGAGGCAACCTGCTTGATGGCCGACCGTTGCGGGTTCATGGTGCCATCCGGCAGCGGATTGAAGCGTTCTGGCTCTTCGCCGCCTTCACCTGTGTTCGACTTGCCGCCAATCTTGTTCATGGCGATGGCAAGGCTGGAATGGGCTTCTTTCGAAATCGATCCGAAAGACATTGCCCCGGTCACGAACCGCTTGACGATGTTCTCAGCAGGTTCAACCTTGGAGATATCGATTTGGGAACGGCCGATTTCCTCTGCATTTCTGATGCGGAAATGGCCACGGATTGCGAAGCGTCCGCTTTCTTCGTTCACTTCCTTTGCGAACGTCCTGTACATGTCCGGAAGCTTGGAGCGGACAGCGTGCTGCAGGTTGGCGATGGAGTCCGGCGTCCACATGTGATTTTCGCCGCGGATCCGGTAAGCGTATTCGCCGCCGACATCCAAAGACCGGCGCAAGATGGCCACATCGCCGAACGCCTCAAAATGGCGCTGAACGGTCTCCTGGGCGACTTCACTCAGGCCAATGCCTTCGATCATTGTCGCTGTGCCGAAGAAGTACTTCTCGACGAATTCAGAGGACAGGCCAACTGCGTCAAAAATTTGGGCACCGCAATAGGACTGGTAGGTCGAAATGCCCATCTTGGACATGACCTTCAAAATGCCCTTGTCGATCGATTTGATGTAACGCTCAACGACTTCGTCCTGATCGACTTCTTCGGGGAAATCCATCTCCATGTGCATGGAAAGAAGGGTTTCGAAAGCGAGATACGGGTTGATGGCTTCGGCACCAAAACCTGCCAGAACGCAGAAGTGATGCACTTCGCGTGCTTCGCCGGTTTCAACGACCAAGCCGACAGATGTGCGCAGGCCTTTGCGGATCAGGTGATGATGGACCGCAGCCGTTGCCAAGAGGGCCGGGATCGCAATCCGCGAGCGGTTAATCATGCGATCCGACAAGATGATGATGTTGTACCCGTCAAGCACCGCTTTTTCGGCGCGCTCGCAAAGTTCGGCCAATGCGCCTTCCATTCCTTCAGCGCCTTTGTCGGCGTTGTAGGTGATGTCCAGGGTTTTTGCCGAGAACTGATTGTCGGCGATGTCGCCGATCACCCGGATTTTTTCCAAATCTTCGTTGGTCAGAATTGGCTGACGGACTTCCAGGCGTTTGGATGTCGACAGACCTTTCAGGTCAAACAAGTTCGGGCGCGGCCCGATGAATGAGACCAGGCTCATCACCAGTTCCTCACGGATCGGGTCGATCGGCGGGTTGGTGACCTGAGCGAAGTTCTGTTTGAAGTAGGTGTAAAGCAGCTTTGATTTGTCTGACAGCGCCGAGATTGGCGTGTCGGTGCCCATGGAGCCAATGGCTTCCTGACCGACTGTTGCCATCGGCGTCATCAAAAGCTTGATGTCTTCCTGGGTGTAGCCAAAGGCCTGCTGACGGTCGAGCAGGCTTTCACCTGCGACAGGGGCCATCTGGCGGACGCCCGGCAGATCTTCCAGAACGATCTGTGTCTTGTGCAGCCAGTCTTTATACGGGTTGGCCGTGGAAAGCTGGCGCTTGATTTCATCGTCAGAAACGATCCGGCCTTCTTCCAGGTCGATAAGCAGCATCTTGCCCGGTTGCAGGCGCCATTTCTGGACGATCTTTTCTTCTTCAACTGGCAGTACACCGACTTCAGAAGACATGATTACGAAATCGTCTTCGGTCACGATGTAGCGTGCTGGGCGCAGGCCGTTCCGGTCAAGCGTCGCACCGATCTGACGGCCATCGGTGAAAGCAACGGCGGCAGGGCCGTCCCACGGCTCCATCAGTGCAGCGTGATACTCGTAAAAGGCACGGCGATTGTCGTCCATCAACGGGTTGCCAGCCCAAGCCTCCGGGATCAGCATCATCGCTGCATGCGCGAGCGAGTAACCGCCCATCACCAGGAATTCGAGCGCATTGTCGAAACAGGCTGTGTCTGATTGTCCCTCATAGGAAACCGGCCAGAGCTTCGAAATGTCGTCTCCAAGCAGCGCGGATGAAACAGATGCCTGGCGGGCAGCCATCCAGTTAACGTTGCCGCGGAGCGTGTTGATTTCACCGTTATGGGCCACCATCCGGTAAGGGTGGGACAGGTCCCAGGACGGGAACGTGTTGGTCGAGAAACGTTGGTGAACCAACGCGAGAGCAGAGGTAAACCGCTCATCCTTCAGATCGCTGTAGTAAGCACCAAGCTGATAGGCGAGGAACATGCCCTTATAGACAATCGTCTGGCACGACAGCGAGACGATGTAGAAGCCCTTGGTGACGGCGTCTGTTTCTGCGCGTACCGTATTGGAAATCACCTTGCGGAGAACATAAAGCCGACGCTCGAAGGCATCCTGATCGTCGCCATTCGAGCGTTTGATAAAGACCTGACGGGACACCGGCTCGGTTGCGGCAATGTCCGGGGCTTTGGAAAGAGAAGCGTTGTCGACCGGCACATCGCGCCAGCCAATCAACTCTTGTCCTTCGGCCTTGATGACCCGTTCTACTATTTCTTCGCACTTGGCACGCAGGACATCGTCCTGTGGCAAGAATATAAAGCCCACGCCATAGCCGCCGAATTCCGGAAGCGGTGTCCCAGCGGCAGACATCTCGGCTTCGAAGAACCCGTGCGGGATTTGAACCAGCATGCCGGCGCCGTCGCCCATGAGCGGATCTGCACCAACTGCGCCGCGGTGTGTCAGGTTCTCCAGAACCTGCAGTCCATCTGAAACGATCTTGTGGGATTTTGCGCCCTTCATGTGCGCAACAAAGCCAACACCGCAGGCATCGTGTTCGCGCGACGGATTGTAGAGCCCTTTGTCGGCGGCCGTGCCCAGTCGATCGGCAAGTGTTGTGGCTGTCACGGTGTTTGTCTCCGTCTGGCCTGCTTGCATGGCTGTGCTGGTCGTCAGCTCTGTCTTCGTCATGTGCGCCCTCACTGTTACCCCAGTGTTAGCCGTGGTTTGGAGCGTCGGGTTCCGTTCGGGTCGCATTCCATCAAGAGTGCGGCTCGGTGAACCCTGGCTTTTGCCCCGGCTCTGTCGATGTACTTACTGCAGCGGCTTGTTCTGGCAAACCGTCGCATTGCCGCAGCGCCACTTAGCGCTGTTGAAACACAATTGCCTCATCTTGCTGGAGGCCCTCCCCGGACTGAGCAAGCGGCTGCTTGGATCTTACATTTTTTCACGACCGGCGGTCCGGTGGTGTTTCCCTAACTTCAAAAGGACAGTATGCCTGTCCTATTCCAAGCGGGCGGAACATGACAGATTTCATTGCAAGGAGCAAGTGTGTTTCTTTGTCGCTATTATAATTGTTTCGTCCATAAAGTGCCAATCGTCCGGAAACGTCGCGTTGAGTTGGGTTTGAGTAAGAATCTTTCGTTTAATAGTCTAAGGTAGGTGAAAGCTCGCAGCGGTGTCACAGGCGTTTGATTTCCCATTGAACGCCATTCCGGCCATGTAACGGGTGTAGCAGCACTTATCCGGCTTCGTGGTTGCTGCGGTGATTTTTGAACAGAGGAGTTTGATATGAAAAACAAGGCTATGTCTGCAGCAGTTGTTGCTGGCGCCGTTGCCACTGCAATCGCAGGTCTTTCGGCGACCACTTCGACACCGGCCCATGCTCAAGCCAAAGAAAAATGCTATGGTGTTTCCCTGAAAGGCCAAAACGATTGTAAAGCCGGTCCGGGCACGACGTGTGCCGGTTCTTCAACCGTCGACTATCAAGGCAACGCTTGGACGCTGGTTCCGAAAGGCACATGCGTGTCCATGGAACTGCCGGACGGCCGCAAGGGTTCCTTGACGGAATTGTCTCGCGACCTTCCGGAAGCGTAATTGGAAGAATTCGAATCGGCCATTAACGGGCGATCATACGAACTCAGGCTGGCGGTTTGCGCCGCCCGCCTCACACCGTAGTTCAAGGTCTGGAGCTTGCCATGCGGTCCGACGAGCAATCCGTTTCTGCTTTTGGCACTCAGGCGGCCGTTCCGAACCGGCCCGGCGCTGGTTTGAAAGCGGAGCATGTCGCCGACATTCTTCAAAGCCACCCGGACATCGGTTTTTTCGAAGTTCACGCGGAAAACTATATGGGCGCCGGAGGGCGGCCGCATCAACAACTCACGGCAATTCGCGATATCTATCCGCTATCGCTTCACGGGGTTGGTCTGTCCATTGGCGGCGAAAGCCCGCTCAACAAAGATCACCTTGCTCGGCTCGCGGAGTTGAACAAACGCTATGAGCCCGGTCTGTTCTCTGAACACCTGGCCTGGTCTACACACGAGACGACCTACTATAATGACCTCTTGCCGGTTCCATACGACCAGGCAACTCTCATACGCGTGTGCGATCACATCAATGAAGTTCAAGATGTGATGGGGCGGCAGATGCTTTTGGAGAACCCGTCCACTTACATTGCCTATGCTCAGAGCACCTTCAGTGAGTTGGATTTCCTTAAAGAGATCACTCGCCGGACAGGGTGTGGTTTGCTGCTCGACGTCAACAACGTCTACGTGTCCTGTACTAACCAGGAACAGTCGCCGGCCGCTTACCTGGCCGAATTTCCCATGCAATATGTCGGTGAGATACATCTTGGAGGCCATGCTCCGGATATGGACGAGGCTGGACGTCCGCTGTTGATTGATGCGCATGACCGCGCCGTCGATGATGCTGTTTGGGCTCTCTACAAAGACATGATTGGAATGCACGGCGCCCTGCCGACATTGATTGAATGGGACAATGATGTTCCTGCATGGCCCGTTTTGCGTCGTGAAGCAGATGCTGCGCAGGAAATCCTGCGTCGTGCCGAAGACGCAGACCTGAAGGCGGTCAGCTGACATGGCACAAGTGTTTGCACTGCCAAAGCTCTCCGCAGCTGACTTTGGCGACGCTCTCATCGATCCGGAACTCGGGACACCCGAAGGCGCTGTCGGACCCGATGGGCTGCCGGACGTGAAGCGCTTCAATGTTTATAGGAACAATGTCATCTTCAGCCTTTGCGAGGCGCTGGGCGAGACCTATCCGTCTATCAAAGCGCTCCTCGGTGACGAATATTTTGCGGCTTTGGCCCGTGCGTTTGTCGCAGAACATCAGCCGTCAAACCCTGTCCTGATCTGGTATGGAGAAGAGTTTCCAAGTTTTCTTGCCGCATTCCCGCCGCTGAAGGCCTATCCTTATCTGGAAGATGTGGCGCGCCTGGAATGGGCTTGGCTTCAATCCTACCACGCGAAAGACTGTGAAGTTTTTGATCCGGCCGCGCTAGCGACGATCCCGCCCACAGATCTTGGAGGCGTGAGATTTCAGCGCCACCCCGCCGCAACGATCGTGGCTTCAGAGTGGCCGATCTGGGATCTCGTGAAGGTCAATCGGTTCAAAGATGGAGAGCAATCGCAGATCGATCTCTCTGTTGCCCAGCCCGTGCTGATCGTCCGGCCAGAATTCGATGTCGATGTCCGGGTTTTGGAACCAAGCCATGCTGCGTTCGGGAGCGCAATTTTTTCCGGAGCGTCGTTGGGTGAAGCGGCTGAAACGGCACTTGAAATAGACAGCGGATTTACACTGGCTGATTGTTTGTCGAACTTTCTTTCAAATGGGGCTCTTGCCGGTTTGCAGACCAAAGAACCCGCCTAAGCGGGGATCCGGCTAGAAACAACAAAAGAGGCTATGAAGCGGATGGTAATTGGTTTTTTTGTAAGGCTTTACACGTTGGTGTTCGGCGCAATTGAGCGGCTGACTGAAGGCTGGTTTTTAGGTCTTGCTTCCCGTCTTATTTTTGCTGCTGTGCTTTTCCAGTTTTTCTGGAACTCGGCGCTCACAAAAATTGGCGGCAGCATCATGAACATCTTCACGCCGACGGCTGGCGCCTATGCCCAAATGCTACCGGCCATGATGGAGCAGGTCAGCTATGACACCAGCCAGATCGCCTTTTTTCCATATGGGCTGATTGTCCTCCTCGGAACGTGGGGCGAGTTCATCTTGCCGGTGCTTGTTGTTGTTGGCCTTTTCACCCGTGCGGCGAGCCTTGGCATGATCGTCTTCATTATTGTCATGACCTATGTCGACATCACGGGTCATGGGGCCGATGCCAAGACAATCGGGGCGCTCTTTGACGGAGATCCTTATGCGATTATTGCAGATGATCGGCTGCTGTGGATCTTCCTGCTTCTGGTGCCGACTTTGAAAGGACCGGGTTTGATTTCGCTCGATGCGCTACTGGGTGTCCAGTACCGCAAGCGGGAAATGTACTACTAGGAAATAGCGGTTGCCCGGTTGGGGCCGTGGTGATTTAACGGCCCCATGAATTTTGCCAGTGACAATTGGGCGGGTGCAGCTCCGGCGGTGATGTCGGCGCTGACCCGCCATAATAATGGTCATGCGCCGGCTTACGGCAGTGACCCCCTCACCGAAAGCGTCTCCAACAAGTTCAATGAGCTTTTTGAACGGGAAGTTGCAGTTTTTTTTGTGGCAACAGGGACGGCTGGAAACTCGCTCGCGCTCGCGGCTTACGGCAAACCGGGTGGTGCCATTTTCTGCCACCGCGACTCGCACATTCAGGTCGATGAGTGCAATTGTCCCGAGTTCATGACCAGCGGCGGCAAGCTGGTCAGTGTTCCTGGGCCAAGTGGGAAATTTGACGCAAACGGTTTGATCGAGGCGATGTCCGCTTTCCCCGATGGCATTGTGCATCATGGCCAGGTCGCAAGTGTCTCGATCAGCCAGGCAACTGAAAGCGGAACAGTCTACACACTGGAAGAGATTGCCGCGATTAAGGAGGTGGCTGCTTCCCGGTCCGTTCCCTTGCATATGGATGGCGCTCGTTTTGCAAATGCGCTCGTAACGCTTGGATGTTCACCCGCCGACATGACCTGGAAGTCCGGCGTGGATGTTCTTTCCTTTGGTGCCACCAAGAATGGGTGCTGGTGCGCGGAAGCGGTCGTCTTCTTCGACCTGGAAGCTGCCAAGGGCTTTGAGTATTTCCGTAAGCGCGGCGGGCATCTTTTCTCCAAGAGCCGTTTTGCGGCTGCTCAGTTTGATGGATATTTCAATGAAGACAGCTGGCTGGATACGGCAGCACACGCCAATGCGATGGCACTAAAACTTGCCGAAGGCATTCGGTCCTCTGGCGGAAGAACAGCGTGGCCTGTTGAAGCCAATGAACTGTTTCCAATTTTGAAGCGACGCCAATTCGAACAGTTGGAAGCCAAAGGCGCAATGATTTACGAATGGCCGGCGAAAGATCTGCCAGAGGGCCACGCTCCGCAGGCGGATGAAGTTTGCGTACGCATGGTCTGCAGCTTTGCGACGACCGAAGACGACGTTGCAGCGTTCTTGAATGCGCTTTCTGGGACATCTTGAGGCAGCAGCAAATACGAAAAGAGGCGCCTGTTGAACAGGCGCCTCCGCACCGCTTCAGCTCAGGGGAGAAGCTGCCGGTTAGTGAGCGGTGCTTTCAATCTGTTTGGTCCCGCCGGATGTGATCTCGATTTTGCGGGGCTTCATGGCCTCGGGCAGTTCACGGACCAGGTCGACGTGAAGGAGACCGTTTTCGAGGCTTGCGCCATCAACGCGGACGTATTCCGCGATCTGGAAGCGACGTTCGAACGTCCGGGATGCGATACCGCGATATAGGATTTCGCGATCAGCAGATTCCTCTGCTTTTTCACCCTTGATCGTCAGAACGTGTTCTTTTGCTTCAACGGAAAGTTCGGCATCGCTGAAGCCTGCAACAGCCATGGTAATCCGGTAGGCGTTTTCGCCTGTCCGCTCGATGTTGTACGGCGGATAGCTGGGAGCTTCATTGCCAGCTGCATCCAGCATGGAAAAAAGACGGTCAAAACCGATTGTGGAACGGTGAAGTGGGGTAAAGTCGAAGTGACGCATAGTCTGTCCTCTCTTTGAGCAACTGTTACTTCTGATGTTTGCGATCTCCTGTCTCCCATCATTGGCGAGACTGGAACGCTGCGCAGACCCGTTTTGGCGCCTGCACTAATCGAAATGGGCATTCTGTTTTTTGAATTCAAGAGGCCGTGGGCAAGTGGAAATATCGGCGATGAACTGAAGATGAATAGGCCCTTCCGGTCCCGTTCAAACGCTCTTGAGCATTCTCCGGGTATCGCCAGCACGGAGCTGGCGGAACTAGGAGATCACACAATGTCGATGTCACTCATGAAACGCATTTCCACTATAGCTTCTGCCCCGATTGCAGGCGCGGTTTTGCTCTTGGCCGCCGGTGCAGCAACGCAAGCGCAGGCTGTAACTGTCTCAGGTTTGGGTGCAAAAGCACCCGTGGTCAGCGGCATGACGATCACAGTAGATCACCGCGGTGGGCCAGGACGCGGTTGGGATCGTGGGCACGGTCGGCATCAATACGAGTTGGGACCGAGGCAAATTCGCCGCAGCTTGCGCCATCGCGGGTTTCACCGGATCAAAATCATTGATCGCCGCGGCCCGATGTACGTCATCAAAGCACGTGGCTGGCGTGGTTTTCCTGTCAGACTGGTCGTCGATTCCCGCAATGCAGATATCGTGCGCAGCCGCCCTCTAGGCCCGCGGTACAACCGGCACAGCCGGTGGTAACTCTAGTCACTTTTGCGGCCGGCCCTGCGGGGCCGGCTCAAAGTATATTGAGAGCTGGGGCCCAGGCGGCTATCACTGAGCGCTGCGATAAGCGAATCGGATCAAGATGAGCCTGATTGACACCAAGGATAATCCGATCCCGGATGGGGCCGTCTCCGGGTTTTTGGAGATGAATGGCCGGATCAAGCTGCGGTATGCGCATTGGCCCGCTGCACCAGGTGAGTCTTGTCGGGGCACTGTCACCATCCTCCAGGGACGCGCCGAGTTTATCGAAAAATACTTTGAAGTTGTCTCAGACCTGCGTTCGCGGGGATATGCTGTCGTTGCATTCGATTGGCGTGGACAGGGCGGTTCGACGCGTTTGACCCGAAGCCCGGCCCGGGGACATGTTACGAACTTCAAGAGATATCAGCAGGATCTGCTGGCGATCTTGAAGAACGTTTCCCTTGCAACCTACCCGGGGCCGCATTTTGCGCTGGCGCACTCAACGGGTGGCCTCATTTTGATGTCATGTTCACAGCGACTGCGGACGATGTTGGACCGTGCGGTTATTACGGCGCCGCTACTGGCGATCGCGCCAAGGGATTGGGAGAGCGATCTGACGGCCGGTTTGCGAAAGCTGCTTCGCATTTTGACTTTGGGTCTGTTTGGAAGACCTCAGCTCAGGGCGACCCGCCCCTCCACTTCCCGGTTGACCGAGACACTTGGTTTTGGCCTTGCCCGTATTTTCGCCTGGACCTTTTTGGGCCGGCTCTATGTTCCAGGTGGAAACGGGAAGCTTACACTCCCATTCGAAGAAAACCGCCAGACGACAGACCGTCAGCGGTATCACAGGTTTTCCAAGGTTCTGGAAGAGCACCCGGAAATCGGTATCGGATCGCCGACGATGAGTTGGCTGAACGCAGCTGCCAAGGCCATGAAGTCGATGCGTCAGCGCAGCGCCGGACCTGAAATGAGGTTGCCGTGCCTGATACTTGGCGCTGGTCGGGACAGGATTGTTTCCACGCCTGCAATTGAAGAGTTTGTCTCCCGCACAAAGAATGCATCTTATATCGAGATCTCGGGCGCGGAACACGAGCTTCTTATGGAAGCCGACAGATATCGCGACCAGGTATGGGCCGCATTTGATGCGTTTGTCCCTGGATTGGAAGCAGATTTGGTGTTGGACCAGGCGGGCGCTGAGTGAGTGTCAGGGATTTGCCGCCAGGCCGCTTTTTGAGACAATCGTCAGACGGCAGCCTTCCCCAGTTCGGTCAACAAGATGTCATGAAGGCGTTTGTCGCCGGATGCAACGATCTGGCCGCCATCTGCCGGTGAACCACCTGTCCATGTCGTCACAACGCCGCCGGCTCCTTCAATAATCGGGACCAATGCGACGATGTCATAGGCTTGCAGCCCGGACTCTATGACGGCGTCGCCATGGCCCGCTGCGACCATGCAATAGGCGTAACAATCCGTACCGTATCTCGTCAGCTGCGCCTTTGCCTCCAGTTGATCAAAGACGGGCCGTTCGCTGGCGTTGAAAAGCGCAGGTGTTGTGGTGAAAAGGGTCGCACTGCCGAGTGATGCGCAAGCCCGGGTCCTTAGCTCCTTTTGGCCGAGAGGTCCATGATACCAGGCGCGTTCACAATCGCCGCTGTAGCGCTCGCCGATATATGGCTGGACCATCATTCCAAGGCTCGGTTGGCCGTTGGACCGGAGCCCGATCAGAGATCCCCAAGTTGGGAGGCCGGTAATAAAGGCCCGTGTGCCATCGATCGGGTCCAGAACCCAAACATGATCAGAATCAAGGTTCTCCGATCCATGTTCCTCACCGAGGATGCCATGGTCGGGGTGATGTTCGTTGATCAACGCCCGCATGGCTGTTTCGCCGTTTTTGTCGGCGATTGTGACCGGATCGAAGCCGCTGTCCAACTTGTTGTCGACCGAGAAGCCTTGCCGGAAGTGCGGCATGATTGCAGCGCTGGAAGCGTCTGCCAGGCGATCGAGAAATGGAGCCAGCGGGTTTGCACTGGCAGCGAGCGGCATGGACATATGGCCTCCAGTCGGATGTGTCGCTTTTCGGTCAGAACGACCGCAGGTGGCTGTCTTATAACCTGATTTGCAAAAAAAGAATTCGGAATACCTGAATTGGTGCTCATATTTTGAGCATGAAACACCTTTTGCTGGGGTTGCATTTTGTGCGGTGCGGTGCGATCTTATTGCGGTGCGATAGAGCTTTCTGTCGTGCCGCCCTCCTTGGGCGTTTCCTCCCTAGACTTCGGCCGCCTCATTCGAGTGCGGCCTTTTTTTTTTATTCGATTTAATTCAGGAATTATTCGGCCGCGATTGAATCTGCGACGAGACCGGCGTCCGGCATTGCGGTCAACTCCCGGACGAAGTCTTTCAGATCGTGGAACAATTGTCCGAAATGGGCCGTCGGCTCATGAGTCGCTTCGTCCATGTAAAGGCCGCGATTGATTTCAATTTGAAGAGCATGCAGTCCGCTTGACGGCCGGCCGTAATGCTCCGTTATGAAGCCGCCCGCATACGGTTTATTGCGGCTCACGCTGTATCCTTTGCTCCGCAATGTTTCGAACGCAAAGTCGGTGAGGTCGCTGTTGCAGCTGGTGCCGTAGCGATCACCCAGAATGAAATCGGGCCGTGTATCTGTGGTCTGACATTTTACGGTTGATGGCATTGAGTGGCAGTCAATCAAGACTGCATGCCCAAATGTCACGTGCGTTTGCGCCAGCAGACGCCTCAGTGTCGAGTGGTAGGGCTTATAGATCGTCTCGATCCGGTTGAGCGCTTCTTCAACAGGCAGCCTGTGCCGATAGATCTCGTGGTTTTCGCTGACAATGCGCGCGAGGGTTCCAAGGCCACCAGCTACACGGATTGAGCGGATGTTTGCGTAAGACGGCAGCCGGCCATCATACATCTTCGGATCGAGCTCATAAGGTTCCCGGTTCACATCCAGATAGGCGCGCGGAAAGTGTGCCCGCAGCATGGGTGCACCAAGTGGCACCACATGCGAAAAGAGCTCGTCCACATAAGCATCTTCGGACCGCCGGATCGAGCGGGCATCAAGCCGTGAGGCAGCCAGGAAACTCTCTGGATATTGACGGCCCGAATGTGGAGAGTTGAAAACAAATGGCAGCCGTTGATCAGCAGGGGACAACACATCAAATGCAGGAAAGCCGTTGAAGTCGACTTCGAACTGGCTGTTTGGGGCGCTGGGCGTTGAACTTGTCAATATGTGTGTCCCGTTTGCGGCGATTGCCTATCGTGCCAAGGAATCAACACGCAGTCCACAGTCGAGCGCGCAAAAGCTTAGGAGAACCAATTCACCCTATCTTTCTGTTGATTTCGGGCTATAACCGGCGAAAGACTTGAACGCTCCGTAATGCGAAGGAAATTGGTTGCAAACTATGCCGCGTATCCTGCTTGCCGAAGACGATAACGACATGCGCCGGTTCCTGGCGAAGGCTCTGGAAAATGCCGGGTATGACGTCGTGTCATTTGATAACGGCAAAAGCGCGTATGAGAGACTGCGCGAAGAACCGTTTTCCCTGCTCCTGACCGATATTGTGATGCCGGAGATGGACGGCATTGAGCTCGCGCGGCGTGCAACACAGCTCGACCCTGATCTGAAGGTGATGTTCATAACCGGATTTGCAGCCGTTGCGCTCAATCCTGAATCGGATGCGCCGAAAGATGCAAAGGTTCTTTCAAAGCCCTTCCACCTCAAGGACTTGGTGCAGGAAGTGGAGCGCATGCTCGCTGCCTGATCGTTACTTTCAACAGGCTGAAGAGCGAAAAAGGAATTTTTGACAGTTCGGTGAAAAGGGGGTTGCACAGACTTTGGATCCCCGCTATATCGCACCCCACCACGGCGTTGGGGCGCCGATGGCCGAAGAAATTCGGGCGTGTAGCTCAGCGGGAGAGCACTTCGTTGACATCGAAGGGGTCACAGGTTCAATCCCTGTCACGCCCACCATTATTGCGCAGATCAAATTTGTGACGCGCTCTAGCTCGGAAGACTTGCGCAGATATCTGCAGCGACTTCCGGCAAAAAAGACTGAGAAGAATGAGCGCCTTGGGCGCTCATTTGGTTTGAAGCTAAACAGACGACCCCACGGGGACAATGACATGAAGATCAAGAATTCGCTCAAAGCGTTGATGACCCGTCACCGGGAAAACCGCATGGTCCGCCGTAAGGGCCGAGTTTACATCATCAACAAGAAAAACCCGCGCTTCAAGGCACGTCAGGGCTAAGTGTTCTGACGCTGCTTTTGGCAGCGTCACGCAACAGGCATTGTCATGTGCGCGCCTTAGAAAGGCGCTGGATCACAATGTGCTCAATTCGCGTTTGTGTGAACGTGTGAGTTTTCGGGATTGACCGCCGCATCCAACGACCCATAATCGTTGTATGCGGATTTTTGTGCTTGCCACCTTTCTATTTCTGTCTCCGGTTGTTGGTCTTGCCCAACCGGTGCCTGATCTCGGGCCAGAGACAGACACGCCCTCTGTTGATGATTTTGATGCCTTGCCGGATGCAGAGCCGGACGACGGCGGGCAGGTGGTCGTGGACGAAACCGACCCTGGCGAAACTTTATCCAAGCTCGACAGTCTTTATGAAGATCTCGCAGGTGCTGAAGATCCGGCTGCGCGCCAACGCGTTGCACGCGACATCCGGCGCATCTGGATGGACTCAGGATCTGATACTGTCGATCTGTTGATGGCGCGCGCTGGGCGCGCGATCCAGGCCGAGGATCATGGGCTTGCGCTTGATCTTCTCGACGTCGTTGTCGTCCTTGAGCCGTCCTTTGCTGAAGGGTGGAACCGCAGGGCGACCGTGCATTACATGAAGGAAGACTTCGGCAAGTCACTTGTCGATATTGAGCGGACCTTGGCTTTGGAACCCCGGCATTGGGGTGCACTTTCAGGCCTTGCGATCATCCAGCGCCGATTGGGATTCGACGAGCAAGCGCTGTCCACGTTCCGGCGGGCCTTGGAACTCCATCCAGGTCTCGAAAACGCAAGTGATGCAGTCGAATCTCTGGAAAAGGAAGCAGAGGGCGAACCCGTTTGATGGAAACGCGCAGATCCTGCGCCACTTAACCCGTATGACGCGCTCCAACTATACGGTTTCAGTCCCTCAACATGCTCTCAGTTCTGCTCGCAATCCTTGTCGTACTCGCATCGCTTGCCGGTTACTCGGCCTTGCGGTTTCACCAGATCAGACGCTCGATCCGACCCGATGGGGTAATGTGCACCGTGGGCGGTGTCGAACTCCACTATCATTTTTTCCCGGCGGAAAACGCGTGTCCCGATACGCCGACCTTGGTCTTTCTGCATGGTGCGAGCGGAAATGCCTATGATTCTCAACTCGCGTTTCTAAAGCCGCTGAAAGGGCGTTATCCGCTGCTTTTTTTGGACCGGCCGGGTTTGGGTTTTTCCAGTACGATCCCGGATGGAAAGAACTCGCCCGCGCGTCAGGCGGAGCTGATTGACGGACTGCTTCGTGAATTGGGCATTGATCGTTGTATTGCCATCGGTCACTCACTCGGCGCGTCTGTCACCGCTGCACTTGGTCTGAGGGCGCCGGACCGGATATGCGGTTTGGCGTTTTTAGCGCCTGCAACACATCCTTGGCCTGGCGGTGTCGCATGGTACAATCATGTGGCAGCGGCGCCGGTAGTCGGGTGGTTGTTCTGCCGGATCTTGACGCTTCCCGTTGCCGAGTATTTGGCGCCACGGTCCATCCAGCACGTTTTTCATCCGGAGCCGCAGCCAGAGAACTACAATCAGGCAATACGATTGCCTTTGCTCTTTCTGCCGGACGCGTTCCGTTCCAATGCCACAGATATCGCTCGTTTGAAGCCTCACGTGATAGCGCTGTCCAAGGACTATGGTGACCTGGAGCAGCCCACTGTCATCTTAACAGGCACGGAAGACACGGTCGTGTGGCCATCTATTCACAGCGAAGGTTTGCTGCGCGATCTTCCAAATGCCGAGCTTGTGGTTATGGAGGGGGCGGGGCACATGCCGCATCACACCCGAACTGAGGCAATTGTCGAGGCTTTGGACCAGCTTGTTCTCCGGGTCGGGAAGGCAAGCGTATTGGATTGCCGGAGCAGCGCATAAAAAAGGGCGGCCAGTTGCCGCCCTTCTGGAAATTTCAACCGATTAGATCGTCAAATGCCGCCCTGGCCGTCTGTGCCAACAAACGCAATCCGCAACATATTGGTGGATCCTGGTGTGCCGAACGGAACGCCGGCCGTAATGATGATCCGCTGACCCGGTTTTGCCCATCCTTCAGAATGAGAAATCCGGCAGGCGCGATCGATCATATCCTCTTCGTTGGCAGCGTCTTCGCTGACCACACAGTGGAGACCCCAACCGAGCGACAGTCGGCGGGCCGTTGCCATGACGGGTGACAATACGATGATCGGGCTGGACGGACGTTCCCGCGAAGCGCGCAAACCCGTGGCGCCGGATGTCGTGTAGCAAACCACTGCAGCCAGATTAAGCGTTTCCGCAATTTGGCGTGCCGCCGCAGAAATCGCATCAGAACCGGTCGCTTCCGGTTCGGTACGCTGGGCGTAGATGATGGTCCGGTAGTTCGGATCTTGTTCCACCTGTTGAGCGATCCGGTCCATTGTGGACACGGCCTCGATCGGAAAGTCGCCAGCAGCCGATTCCGCGGAGAGCATGACTGCGTCAGCGCCTTCAAAGACGGCGGTCGCCACGTCAGAAACCTCTGCACGGGTTGGCACCGGTGCGGTGATCATGGACTCAAGCATTTGTGTTGCGATGACCACGGGCTTGCCTGCGCGCCGGCAGGCGCGTGTGATCCGCTTTTGCAGACCCGGAACCTGTTCCAGCGGCATTTCAACGCCAAGATCGCCACGAGCCACCATGATCGCGTCTGACAGCTCGATGATTTCATCAAGGCGACCAATCGCTTGCGGCTTTTCAATCTTTGCAAGTACACCGGCGCGGCCGCGGGTGATTTTGCGCACTTCTGCAAGATCGTCCGGGCGTTGAACGAAGGACAGGGCAACCCAGTCTACATTCTGCTCAAGCGCGGCAATCAGATCCTTGTGGTCCTTTTCCGTCATCGCGCTGGTCGCGATTTCAGAGTCTGGGACGCTAACGCCTTTCCGGTCAGAGAGCTTACCGCCGACGATAACTTCGGTCTGAGCTTTCGTCGGAGACGATTCTGTCACGCGCAGCTGGATCTTGCCATCGTCAAGAAGCAGCCGGTGGCCGGGTTCCAGAGCCTTTAGGATTTCGGGGTGAGGAAGGTGGACACGATTGACATCGCCTGCCGATGTGTCTGCGTCCAATGTAAAGACTGCGCCGTTTTCAAGCATCACCGGGCCATCGCCGAATGTGCCTACGCGCAGTTTTGGTCCCTGTAAGTCGGCAAGAATCCCAATCGGTCTTCCTGTTACTTCCTCCACAGCACGGATGCGGCTAACCAGCATCTTGAGACGATCATGATCGGTATGGCTCATGTTGATGCGAAACACATCAGCACCAGCTACATACAATTTTTCGATGATGTCTTGTTCTGAGGAGGAGGGTCCGAGAGTTGCGAGAATTTTAACTCGTCGGTTTCGCCTCATCGCCCACCTGTCCCTTGTTGCACGGGTTCTGTGAGCTGGACTGTCCAGCTGCTTTGTTCTCCCGTGTCGATTTCAAAAAAGCCTGTCCGCTCGAATCCCCGAGCAACACAATCTTCAATTCCGCGAATAGTGAATTCTTTTTCCCGGGTGCACATGAATGCGCGACCGCCCCATTCGCCGAACTGATCGTAATCCACCGCATAGATGTAATAGTAGCGTGACACCAAAGCGCCCGGGACCAGTGTTTCACAGCTGTTGGACGCAAGGTTCCACCAACCTTCAGTGATCCAGTCGGACTTGTCCTTGTATCCAATAGCCACACCAACCTGGCTGTCCGTCTTGTTGCATAGACGGAGATCAGCGTGTGCGTTGTCGCTGAAAATGGTGTTCAGGAAGACGGCCAGACTTAAGGCGCAGAAGGTCTGGATGGATGCACGCATCCACGTTTGCGACCAGCCCCGGTGCCGTTCCCCTACCTCTAACATACGCAGTCGTTCACTTTGCTGCTTTACAGACATTGGCTTTTTGCGTGGACAGAAGTGTCTTGTCAACGTCGTTAACAAGATATGTGCGGGAGGAAAACCCCTTGACATCCATCGCTTCCATCTCTTGGGCCCACCCAGATGAAACCAAGCTACCCTATGAAGTTATAATTGGGGCGGGAACATGACCGTACCTCCGTGGGTAGCCGTTAGCCGTCAAAAAAGGGTAACCAAACACTTTCATCCACATCAAAAACCTAGGTTGTTGATTGCTGGCAGCTGCGATCCTCTAGCGGGCTGATTTTTCACGATTCGGGCCCATATAAGCGGCTGTCATTGGAATTGGGCTTGGTTCCGCTGAGCCTTTGTCGTAAATCTGGCGCCCTGCCTCCACAGCCGCATTAGAAATCAAGAAGACCACGATGACCGATCCTGTCCCAATGCCGGACACGTCTTTTCAGCCGTATGAATATGTTCATGGTGACGAGACCGCAGGCATCCTGCTCTTGTGTGACCATGCGCGGAATACGGTCCCGGATGAGTATGGTGATCTTGGGGTCCCTGCCGCTCAGTTTGAGCGGCACATCGGCTACGATATCGGAGCTCGGGCGGTCACGTTGGAACTGGCCCGGCGTCTCAATGCTCCGGCTTGCTTGTCGACATTCTCAAGACTGTTGATTGATCCCAATCGGGGCGAAGATGATCCGACCCTAATCATGCGCTTGTCGGACGGTGCCGTTGTCCCTGGGAATGCGGGAGTTGATGCCACCGAGAGGCGGCGGCGGATTGATCTTTTTCACAAGCCGTATCATGACCTGATCGATGCAACGCTGGATCGGATGATGGCGGTTGCGTCGGCGCCTGTGATCATTTCGATCCATAGTTTCACGCCAGTCTGGCGGGGCGTCCCGAGACCTTGGCATGTTACGGTGCTCTGGGACAGTGATCCGCGCGCTGTCGATCCCATGCTGGCAGGTTTGAGGGCACAAGCCGATCTGGTTGTCGGAGACAACGAGCCTTACGACGGTGCCCTTGAAGACGACACGATGTATCGGCACGCAACCAAGCGGGGCCTGTCTCAGGCTCTTCTGGAGATCCGGCAAGACCTGATCGGAGATACCCGGGGGGCGTTGGAGTGGGCCGATCGGTTGGAGCCCATACTGAAAGAACTCGCACAATCACCGGAATGCCGTCAGGTTCGGCACTATGTTTCGCGTTGTGTCAGCAAATGACCGCTCGGTTTCATGAGCAGAGTTGAGGGAGATGAGTTGATATGGATGAGCAAACGAAAATTGAGCTGGAAGCTGCCGTTTTCCGCCGGTTGGTCGAACACCTGCGTGGGCGTACCGATGTTCAGAACATTGACATGATGAACCTTGCGGGGTTCTGCCGGAATTGCCTGTCCAATTGGTATGCCGATGCGGCTGCCGAAAACGACATGAGCCTGGACAAGGACGCAGCTCGCGAGATCGTCTACGGCATGCCCTACGGTGATTGGAAGGCAAAGTATCAAACCGAGGCCACAGCCGCGCAAAAAGCCGCTTTTGATAAAAACAAGCCTGAGCATTGAGGGCTTTGGTCTGGTCCGCTTGACGTGCCTCTTGAAGTCTGGCACGGCACCGGCCGGAATTAACGCGGACTGGTGTTGTGACACCGTCCGTGACTTTGACGCAAAAGAAGAACACAACTAGCCAAGGAGTAACACTCGTATGTCCGATCCGGGTGGAGTGGCCGCAGACCAGCTGCGTGCCTTCATTGAACGTATTGAGCGTCTGGAAGAAGAAAAGAAGGTCATCTCGGATGACATCAAGGACGTCTACGCCGAAGCCAAGGGTAATGGCTACGACGTCAAAATCCTGCGCAAGGTTGTCTCTCTTCGCAAGAAGCAGCCGCATGAGCGCGAGGAAGAAGAAGCTGTTCTCGACCTCTACCTGCATGCGCTCGGCATGGCGGGAGCTGGGCCTTCCGAGGGCTGAGCTACTTATCGATACAGAAAACGCCGGGCTGTTGACCCGGCGTTTTTTTGTCAGAGCGCTCTGAAACCCTGCTATCTGGCAAACCGGACAGGCAGCACTACGATGGCGGGCCCGTCGAATCGGTCGGTGCGCAGATTGCCGTAGGGATCTTGCTGGAAGCTTGCAGCTACGAACCGGTTGCCCGGCTTCATGACATTGTTCAGTTGCCGCTGATTGGGATGGCTCAACCACGCAAATGTTTGGTGGCGGGCTGTACCAGCGCCAGTTAGCAGAAGTGGTTCGGACCGGTCCGGCAGGCTTGCGAATCCAGCAAGCGGATCAACAATCTGGTCTTTCGGAATTCGCCCGGATACCGATGGCCGCGCGGCCACTGCAGGTGCAGCCGCCGGACGCGGCGCTGCGGCCTGTTGGTTCGTGGCGGTGCCAGGCCGTAGTGACCGGGTCAATTCAGGCGGTGTCGGCGCCGCCGATGCATAGGCAAGAGTGGTATCTGAGCGCGGAGCAGGGGCTGGTGACGGGATCGCAGTTCCCGTTGCAGCAGCAATTGCCGCCACCGGATCGTCAACTGTCGTTCCCTCAGAGCCACCTACTTTCTCTGCTGCAGCTTGTGCTGCTGCTTGGAGGCTCGCTGCAGGCTTTTGTGCCGGAGTCCTGGCAATCTGGAAACGCGCGTCCAGCGGTTCGCTTGCAGCTGCAGGCTGGCCGTCATTCAAAGCTGCCCGTTGACCATCGAGCGTGTTGGGTGCGGGTGTTGGAACAGATGCCGCACTTGCAATTTGAACCGGCTGCTCGTCGATTGGCTTCAATTCCGGAGCCGCGCTTGCCACTGCAGTGACCGGAGCCTCCTCAGGCGTGTCTATGATCTTGCGAGTGGGCACAGGGGGATTGGCTACGACCGGAGAAACTGTCTCAGCCTGTGATGCCGTCTGGCGGCCTCCGACTGCGCCTGGCCGGGTCGCATCTGAGTTCCCAGTGCGCTCGCCGCCACCAAACAGGCTGGCAAACAAATTACCCCCACCCTCTGGTGCTTCACGTGTGACATTTGCCGGAGGCGTGGGGGCTGGAGCGCTGCGGACACTCTGGTTCCGGGTTGTAAGCGTTCGTGCGCCTTGGTCTCGATCATTGATGTTCCGCGCGGCAGACGTGTCGTTTGATGCGACAATGGTCGGCCGTGTTGAACTCCGCCGGCCCGATTTGGATTCCGCAAGGGCGATCTTGTAGCCCTTCATCGGCTTGCCGTCAGAGGGGATATGCAAAGTCCTGCCGTTCGGGAACACCCGCGCAAGCTGCGATCGGCTCATCTTCGGCCAATGCCGAACACTGCCCGTATCCAAATGGACAAACGGAGAGCCAGAACGCGGATAATAGCCAACCCCGCCAACTTGCTTGCGCAAGCCGGTTTCACGGAGCTTTCTGATGTTCACGCCCGGAATAAAGAAGTCCATGGCTTTGCCGAGCGTATGCTGGCTGTTTCTGGCAACGCCTTTGGAGCGCTTGCGCAACATGTTGTTTGTTGCAGGCGACCGGTAGCTGGATACAACGTGAATGTAATCCCTGGCCCGAACCTTTTGATAGACTTCCCAAACAAGATCGAGCAGTTCCGGATCAATCTTTGTGATTTCGTTGCGCCGCCAGTCGCGCAGAAACCGATTGGCTTCCCGCAGACCGGACGGAATATACCGGCCGTTCTTCTTGAAAGTGATCGAAACACGCTCTTTGGTATGCGTGTTATATAGCTTCAAGGTTCTGGTTTCTGCTTGAACCGTGCCTGCAAATGTCATGGCAAACGCCACGATCACTGCCGCGGAAATCGCGGCGCGTTTTATCCAGGCGACGGCGTCGAAACCAACAGACCGTTTACGCAATTTCTATCCCGCCGTTTTGTGGTGGCTTGCACCCATCCCGTGCTCCCCAGCAGAACCCGCGTTTTACATGCCGCAGGTTAAGAAGTTTTTACCCTAATCTCAGTTCTGCAGAAATCGTGGTAAAATTGCAACTTGTTGGGCGGTTATCGGCAACGGATTGCGCGCGATACCCCGAAGAAATCCCGTACCGCCCGAATGTGTTCAAAAATCGGCCAAAGCCGAGTGGGAGGCTTAAAGTGTCTGGAAATTAGGCAGCTGCATCCGTGCCGCCATCGTCCAGACCGTATTCCTTGAGCTTGCGATAGAGGGTGGACCGGCCAATGCCCAGCCGTTTGGCAACCTCTGTCATCCGTCCGGAGTAATGCTTGATGGCGGCCCGGATAATCTCTTCCTCAATATCAGTCAGTTTTCTGACATGCCCTTCCGGGTCGAGGTTCCGCATGAAGCCGAAGGGTGCTGATCCCTCAAATCCGGCCGGCGTTGTGGTGGTCGCTACTGTCGGGGCAGCCGGTTGGGCAGGTGGCGGCGGCGTAACAGCAGCGGGGTCTTGCGGAGCCGCAGCAAAGGGGGCTGCAACGCTTGGGGGCAAAACGCCGGACTGGCTACCAGGGTGCTCAATTGCGGCGGAAACTTGCGGAAAATCGTCGACGGTTAGCTGGGCTCCATCACATAAGACGACTGCCCGGAAGACGGTGTTCTGCAATTGCCGGATGTTGCCGGGCCAAGCGTACTCCTGAAGCATGGCCAATGCGTCTTGGGCAACACCGGACACCTGGGGCTTGCCTTCTTCAGCCGCAAATCGTGCCAGGAAATGCCGCACGAGCGCTGGGATGTCTTCCCGGCGGTCTCGCAATGGCGGGATCCAAATGGGGAAAACGTTCAAACGGTAATAAAGGTCTTCACGGAACGCGTCATCTTTTACTTGATCAATGAGCCTGCGATTCGTTGCAGAGATGAGCCTGAAATCCACTTTGACCGGACGGCGGGAACCGATCGGATCAATCTCGTTTTCCTGTATGGCGCGGAGCAGCTTGACCTGCACATCTTGTGGCAACTCACCCACTTCATCTAGAAAAAGGGTGCCGCCATGGGCTTCCTGAAATTTGCCGACATGCTTGTCGACTGCTCCGGTGAAAGCGCCTTTCTCGTGGCCGAAAAGGATTGATTCCACCAAATTATCGGGGATGGCGCCGCAGTTGACCGTGATCAATGGTTTTGACTTGCGGTCACTGGAGCCCTGGATCGCGCTTGCAATCATTTCCTTGCCAACACCGCTCTCTCCTTCGATCAGGATCGGAATGTTGGAGGCTGCGGCCCGCTTGCCCAGATTAATCACCCTCTCCATTGCGGGCGAATGAGTAATGATGTCGGCGAAGGTCAGGGTCCCGGAGGCCTTCTTCTGGATCCGGGTGATTTCTCCTTCCAGGGCGGACGTTTTCAGGAGGTTTCGGATTGAAACGTTTAGCCGCTCAGGTGCGACCGGCTTGACCGCAAAGTCCTGTGCGCCGGCATTCATTACCGAAACAACCGTGTCGATGCCGCCATGTGCTGTTTGGACGATCACGGGGGTGGAAATCTTGTCCGCGCGCAGGCGCTCCAGTACGCCCAGGCCGTCAAGTTCCGGCATCACCATATCGAGGATAATCAGATCGATTTCGCTGGCTTCAGGGCCGGTCATGATCCGCACAGCTTCTGCGCCGTTTTCGGCAGTTCTGGATCTGTAGCCAAATTTGTGCACAGCTTCCTGCAGGAGCCGACGCTGAATTGGATCGTCGTCAACAATGAGAATTTTGCCGCTGAGTGCTTGCATCAGGTGCCTTTGAACTCGTCAAGGTGTCTCGTTTCGGGCCATTCTGGTCGTAAAGCGGTAAACAAATTCTCCAGACCAATTGAAAAAAGATGCTGTTTTTCGATTGCAGCTAAAGGTGGCTAGGGCCTACAAATTCCCTAGGTATCCCATCGGAGCAACCAATCGTTCCGCCGTTTTCCGGAGTATGAAATGCCCTTTTTGAGCCCAAAATTTGCGCCTGCCGCCTCAGGAAATGCAGAGCTTGGCGATCTCCCCGTTTGGGATCTTACGGACCTCTATCCTTCCGTCGACGCACCGAAAGTCACCTCTGATCTGAAAGAAGCGCTTGATCGCGCAAAGACTTTCGAGGCGTCCTACAAGGGGCGGCTTGCAGATTTGGCGGCAAACAATATTGCGGCTTTGGTGACAGCCATTCGCGCATATGAAAATCTGGAAGACCTCATGGGCCGCCTGATCTCTTTTGCCGGATTGGTCTATGCAGGCAATACAACAGACGCGGCTGCGCAAAAGTTCTATGGCGATGTTCAAGAGCAAATCACGACGGCAAGCTCGCATTTGCTGTTTTTCAGCCTGGAACTGAACCGGATCGAGGATGCTGTGGTCGATGCCGCGTTGGAGGATGCGCATCTCTCCCACTACCGGCCCTGGATCGAGGATCTTCGCAAGGACAAGCCGTACCAGCTGGAAGACCGGGTCGAGCAGCTTCTTCATGAAAAGTCGGTCACCGGCAGCAGTGCCTGGAACCGCCTTTTCGATGAGACGATGGCGCGGTTGACCTTCAATGTTGCAGGCGAAGACCTTCCGGTCGAGCAGACCCTCAATTTGTTGACCGACCCTTCACCTGAAAAGCGGGAAGAAGCGTCAAAGGCGCTCACCGAAACATTTTCCAAGAACCTTAGCACCTTCGCACTGATCACAAACACCTTGGCCAAGGACAAGGAGATTTCCGACCGGTGGCGGAACTTCTCCGATATTGCCGATAGCCGGCACCTGGCCAATCGTGTCGAGCGTGAAGTTGTCGACGCAATGGTATCCGCAGTCCGGGAGGCCTATCCGCGGCTTTCGCACCGGTACTACAAACTCAAGGCAAAGTGGCTTGGCGTTGATCAACTCAACACCTGGGACCGAAACGCTCCGCTTCCCGATGCCGATACGCGGGTTATTCCTTGGTCTGAAGCCAAGGACACCGTGCTTTCTGCCTACAACAAGTTTTCACCAGATATGGCGGAGATTGCGAGCCGGTTCTTCGACAAAGGGTGGATTGACGCCCCGGCGCGGTCCGGCAAGGCGCCAGGCGCCTTTGCCCATCCAACAGTGCCAAGCGCGCATCCTTACGTACTGGTCAATTACCAGGGCAAAGTTCGGGATGTCATGACCCTTGCTCATGAACTCGGTCATGGCGTTCACCAGGTGCTCGCCGGTCCGAATGGTCCGCTCATGGCGCCGACCCCGCTGACACTTGCTGAAACCGCGAGTGTTTTTGGAGAGATGCTGACCTTCAAATCTCTTCTTGCGAAAGCGGAAAACCCAAAAACCAAGAAAGTCATGCTCGCCTCCAAGGCCGAAGACATGATCAATACGGTCGTGCGGCAGATCGCTTTTTATACATTCGAGCGGAAGGTTCACACGGAGCGGCGTAATGGTGAGCTGACCGCGGACAAGATCGGAGAACTCTGGTTGTCGGTGCAGGGGGAGAGCCTCGGTCCGGCCATCAAGCTCAATGACGGCTATGAGACTTTCTGGACTTATATCCCGCATTTCATTCACTCACCGTTTTATGTCTATGCCTACGCCTTCGGGGATTGCCTCGTGAACTCGCTTTATGCGGTTTACGAGGAAGCTGAGACTGGGTTTCAGGAGAAGTATTTCGATCTCCTGAAAGCTGGAGGCACCAAGCATCATTCCGAACTGTTGAAGCCATTTGGTCTCGATGCAACCGATCCTGATTTCTGGAAGAAAGGTCTGTCCGTCATCGAACGTTTGATCGATGAGCTGGAAACTCTGGATCAGGCCTGAGCAACGGTCTGCTTTGATGTCCAAGGAAGATTTCCGGTTTCAGCATACTCCCTATGACGGCTCCAGCCATCCATTCACGGTCGGTCTAAAGCCGATCGACGAAGGGGAATGGCTCGAGCCGGATGCTTTCCTTGTTCCGCATCTGGCTGAGAAGGACCGTTTGGTATCCGAGCGCCATGATGCTGTTTTCCGCGCTGAGGACGGCACGGAAGAGGCGCAGCGGGAAGTGCTTGCGCTTATAGTTGAAAACCTGAAGCAGTATCACGGCAAGACCCACAAGTTTGAGGCTGGTCGTGTGGTGATTGCGGATCGGAGGCCGGTCGTCGACCTTTCCAACGAGCCAGCCCTTCTGACAGCCGCGCGCCTTATCCAAGAAGACTTGGTTCTGATGCGTCCGGGGCCGGACGGCTACAGGTTGGCGGCGGCCAGCCTGAGTTTTCCGTCTTCGTGGTCATTGGCCGAGAAGTTTTCGAAATCCATGAGTGCAATTCACGAGACGGTCCCGCGTTTTAACGGCGCGCGCATGGGCCTAATGGTCGCTCGCCTCTTCGAGAACCTGAAGGTGGGCCAATTTGTGTGCCGCTTCAACTGGTCGATTTACCCGGATGATGAGCTCTACAATCCAAAGCCCCATCGCATCGATATGCGGGATGGCGAGCCGGCCCTGTCGCGCCTCTTCCTTAGAGTTGAACGGCAAACTCTGCGCCGCTTGCCGGGAAGTGGGGACATTATCTTCACGATCAAGATCCATCATGATCCGTTGCGCGCACTGGAGGGACATCCAGAACGGGGGCAGTTGGCCGGGCAACTCAGAACGCAGTTGATGGCGCTGGATCCGGACCAGCTGCAATACAAAGGTTTGGCCAATGCGCGGGACGAACTGGCACGCGCGCTGTCCGAACTCTCCACTTCTGAAGCCGGAGTGATGTGACAGATCGTCGTTTCTAAGCCTCTGGACTGGAAGTTGGCGGGCAATTTTATATGTACCGGTCAATAGAAACGTTTCGTTCGGTAAGGAGCATCTGGGCACATGCCTCAGGACAAGGATCGGGAAAGCAACCGTTTCAGCGCACGTATGGGCCGATATGCACGGGTCGGCACCAACGTTGGTGGCATTGCTGCCAAAGTTGCCGGCGCGAAACTACTGGGCATGGATCTTGATAACGGCAAGAACGCTTCCGAGCTGGCTGCTGCCTTGGGAGGGCTCAAAGGTCCGTTGATGAAGGTAGCGCAACTTCTATCCACGATCCCCGATGCATTGCCGCCGGAATACACCACCGAACTTGCAAAGCTCCAGGCCAGTGCCCCCCCTATGGGTTGGGCGTTTGTCAAACGGCGCATGCGGGCTGAGCTTGGTGCCGGCTGGGAAAAACGTTTTGAAAGTTTTGAGCGCGAACCGGCTGCTGCCGCATCGCTTGGCCAAGTGCATCGCGCTGCTGGACACGACGGACGTGTGCTGGCCTGTAAACTTCAGTATCCGGATATGGCATCCGCGGTAGAGGCTGATCTCAAGCAACTTCAAATGCTGTTTTCATTACACCGGCGTATGAAGCCGGCAATTGATACCAGCGAGATTGCGAAAGAAATCAGTGCCCGCGTTCGCGAGGAGCTCGACTATGGCCGCGAGGCTGGGCACATCGGGCTGTACAAGCAGATCCTCGAGGATGCGCCGCATATCCGTGTTCCCGACGTTGTACCGGATCTGTCGACCAAGCGGCTCTTGACGATGAACTGGATGCACGGACGTCCATTGCTTGATTTCAAAGAGCATGATCAAGAAGACCGCAACCGGTTGGCGCGGACTATGTTTCACGCGTGGTGGCATCCTTTCAGCCGCTACGGTGTGATCCATGGTGATCCTCATTTGGGCAATTACACGGTCTTTGAGGAAGATGGCGTGCCATCCGGTATCAATCTTCTGGACTATGGCTGCATCCGGATCTTCCCGGAAGCTTTTGTAGAAGGCGTTGTTGAACTCTACAAAGGGCTTTTGGAAGAGGACAATGATCGTGTGGTTGCCGCATATGAACGCTGGGGATTTCAAAACTTGAAAAAGGAAGTCATTGAGGTCCTGAATATTTGGGCCCGCTTTATTTACGGTCCGCTTCTCACGGATCGTGTCCGGTCGATCGCAGATGGTGTTTCGGCGGCTGAATACGGCCGGAAAGAAGCGTTCCGGGTGCACTCTGCGCTGAAAGAACTTGGCCCTGTTACAGTGCCGCAGGAGTTCGTTTTCATGGATCGGGCCGCAATTGGCCTAGGAGGTGTCTTTTTGCACCTGCGGGCAGAGTTGAATTTCTTTCAACTGTTCAATGAGCAAATTGACGGATTTGAAGCAAGTACAGTTCGCAATCGGCAGGAAACTGCGCTTGAAGCTGCCGGACTTCTTGAGGCTGGACGTGCTGCTTAGGTACGGTTCCTATCTTTGTTGGCTCGCAGGCTTAACTCGAAAGTTGGATATATATTCCGTTTACGTAAGCGGAATTGCTGCTATGCTTCCTTCGAATTTGCAATGCAAAAGATTGCCGAGCGGCAAGGGTTTATTGTAAGGAAGACCACTGAATGAGGAATTTATTTGGGGGACTTTATGTCTGACGAAACTGCACCGGCAATGGACTACGAAACGCACGAGAGCACTTACGAGGGGTTCATCAACTTCTCCAAGATCGGCACTGTCGCGGTTTTGAACATTGTTCTTTGCCTGATCCTGTTCGCATTTGGTGGCACTTCTGCTGTTGTCTTTGGTTGGTTGATGCTCATCGCGACGCTTGTTGCCTCTGGCATTGGCATGGCGCTGGGGGAAAAAGGATGGGTCCCGCCAACAGTCGTATTTGCTCTGACCGGCGTTCTGTGCATCCTGCTGGTCTAAGCCTTACCTGACATACGCTCTGGCCCCGGATCCCGGGGCCGCAAATCCTGGGGAGGGGTATATGAAAATTGCTGTACCGCGCGAAACCGACGCGGTTGAAACACGCGTGTCCGCCACGCCTGACACGATCAAGAAACTGATCGGCTTCGGCGCAACCGTGGTTGTTGAGAAGGACGCCGGCAAGCTTTCGCGTATTCCCGACCAGGACTACAAAGACGCTGGCGCGGAAATCGCAGCCGACTATGCATCGACGGTTGGCGACGCCGACGTGGTGTTGAAAGTCCGCCGCCCATCCGCAGGTGAGCTCGGAGCCATGAAGAAAGGCGCGCTCGTTCTGGCGTCCATGGATCCCTATGGCAACGAGAAGGATGTTGAGGCCATGGCGAAAGCTGGCATCACGGCCTTCGCAATGGAATTCATGCCGCGCATTACCCGCGCGCAGGTCATGGACGTCCTTTCCTCCCAAGCCAACCTGGCAGGTTATCAAGCCGTCATCGAAGGGGCGGCCGAGTATGATCGCGCCATGCCGATGATGATGACGGCAGCAGGAACTGTCCCTGCCGCGCGCGTCTTCGTCATGGGCGCTGGCGTTGCCGGTCTTCAAGCCATTGCGACCGCTCGGCGTCTCGGTGCTGTTGTCACCGCAACAGATGTGCGGCCAGCTGCCAAGGAACAGGTTGAATCCCTTGGTGCAAAATTTGTTGCCGTTGAGGACGAAGAGTTCAAGCAGGCGGAGACCGCAGGCGGTTATGCCAAGCAGATGTCTGAAGAATATCAGAAGAAGCAAGCGGAACTTGTCGCGACCCATATTGCCAAGCAGGACATTGTGATCACCACTGCGTTGATCCCTGGGCGCCCGGCTCCGCAACTTGTCAGCAAGGCGATGCTGGAAAGCATGCGTCCTGGGGCCATCGTTGTTGATCTGGCAGTCGAGCGAGGCGGCAACGTGGAAGGAGCAAAACCTGGAAAGATCGCAACCGTCGCCGGAGTGAAAGTCGTTGGTCATCTCAATATGGCAGCCCGGATCGGTGCTTCCGCGTCGGCTTTGTACGCAAAGAACCTGTTCGCTTTTCTTGAGACTATGATCGACAAAGAAGCCAAGGCCTTGAAACCCGATTTTGAGGATGAGCTGCTGCAGGCAACCGTATTGACCCGCGATGGCAAGGTGGTTCACCCCGCCTTCGCTCCTGCGGAAAGCTCAGGGGGAGAGTGATGAGCGACTTGTCTCAAACTGAAGCCTTGGAACGCGCAGAAGCGGCCGCGGAAGCAGCCAGGGAAGCCGCGTCCAATGCGCAGGAAGCTGCAACGGCAGCTCGAAGTTATGTGGATCAGATTGCAGGCGGAGCTGCCGATGTAGCCGTTCAGGCAGCATCAACGAGTGCAATCGAACCGTTTGTGTTCCTGTTCTCGGTCTTCGTCCTGGCGATCTTCGTCGGATACTATGTTGTCTGGTCGGTAACGCCGGCTCTGCACACACCGCTCATGGCGGTGACCAACGCGATTTCATCGGTTATCGTAGTTGGTGCATTGCTCGCAGTTGGTGTTGACTTGACCCAAAGCGACGGCGCCTACATGGCGCGGGTGTTTGGATTTTTGGCCCTTGTCCTTGCAAGCGTGAACATATTTGGCGGGTTTCTCGTGACCAGCCGAATGCTCGCTATGTACAAGAAAAAGCAGCGATAGGAGGCCGGACCCATGTCAGCTAATCTAACGGCGGTTCTCTACCTCATATCCGCAGTCTTGTTCATTATGGCCCTTCGTGGCCTGTCCAGTCCGGAAACGTCCCGTCAGGGCAACACTTACGGCATGGTCGGGATGGCTATCGCCGTCCTTACAACGTTGTTTGCCACAGGCCTCACGGCAGGATCGTTCTTCCTGATCGTCATCGGTGTCGGCGTCGGCGGCGGCTTGGGCGCGTATATTGCTCAGCGCATCCCGATGACTGCCATGCCACAGCTTGTGGCAGCCTTTCACTCGCTGGTTGGTCTCGCGGCAGTGTTTGTCGCGGCCAGTGCACTCTATGCGCCCGGCGCTTTCGGGATCGGTGCGCCAGGGCAAATCTACACCTCTGCAATGGTGGAAGCCTCCATTGGTGCCGCAATTGGTGCAATCACCTTCACAGGATCGGTTATTGCCTTCTTGAAGCTCGACGGCCGCATGTCCGGCAAGCCGATCATGTTGCCGATGCGTCATGCCATCAACTTAGCTTTGGCAGTCGGTATGGTCGTGCTGACGATCATTCTGGTCGGCTCGGAAAGCATGACGGTGTTCTGGGCCTTGGTGATCGTAGCGTTTATCTTCGGCGTCTTGATCATCATCCCGATCGGCGGCGCGGATATGCCAGTGGTCGTGTCGATGCTGAACTCCTATTCCGGATGGGCCGCGGCCGGCATCGGTTTCACGGTGTCCAACATGGCGCTGATCATCACCGGTGCGCTTGTGGGATCCTCCGGTGCGATCCTGTCCTACATCATGTGTAAGGGCATGAACCGGTCGTTCATCTCCGTTATCCTTGGCGGCTTCGGCGGCGAAACGGCTGCAGCCGGCGGCGATGATGGCGAAGAGCGTCCTGTCAAACAGGGTGCCGCGGACGATGCGGCCTTCATCATGAAGAACGCGTCCAAGGTGATCATTGTTCCAGGTTACGGGATGGCTGTGGCTCAGGCGCAGCACTCGCTGCGCGAGCTCGCCGACCAGCTCAAGGAGGAAGGCGTTGAAGTCAAATACGCTATCCACCCTGTTGCGGGCCGCATGCCGGGTCATATGAACGTGCTCCTTGCCGAAGCAAATGTGCCGTATGATGAAGTGTTCGAGTTGGAGGACATCAACTCCGAGTTTGCGCAGGCAGATGTTGTTTACGTGATCGGGGCGAACGATGTGACCAACCCGGCTGCTCGCGATGATCCGCAATCGCCGATTTACGGCATGCCGATCCTGGATGTTGACAAGGCGGGCACTGTCCTCTTCGTCAAGCGCGGCATGGCCTCCGGTTATGCGGGCATTCAGAACGAGCTCTTCTTTAACGACCGCACGATGATGCTGTTCGGCGATGCCAAGAAAATGACCGAGGAAATCGTCAAGGCTCTTTGATCGGTTCCAACTGGTTTGGGTTCTGAAAGGCGCGGCACTTGCCGCGCCTTTTGTTTTTGGCCAAACCCGCTATAAGCTGGGCATGAACCAATCCGCTCCAGCCTCTTTTGTCTACGATCCGCCGAGAGAGCCCTTCCTGCACGTTCTCCATGTAGATGCGGATCTTTTGGTGGTTGACAAGCCAAGCGGACTACTCAGCGTTCCAGGCAAAGCCTTGGAGCATTCTGATTGCATCGAGGCCCGCGCGCATCAAACCTATCCAGAGGCGCGGATTGTCCATCGGCTGGATATGGATACATCTGGGGTCATGGTACTGGCCATGAATGCACAGGCCCACCGTCACCTTGGTCTTCAGTTTGAGCGGCGGAAAACGGAAAAGACCTACGTGGCAGAGGTCTGGGGTCAGATTGAGAAGGATGCCGGAGAGATCGATCTGCCGCTCATCTGTGACTGGCCGAACCGCCCAAAGCAAATGGTGAGCTTTGAACACGGCAAACCGGCCTTGACCAGATGGCAGGTAATTGCGCGGAACGAGCGTACCACGCGTGTCCGGTTGTTCCCCTTTACAGGCCGATCTCACCAACTGCGTGTTCACATGCTGTCACTCGGCCATCCGATTGTTGGTGACCGGTTTTATGCGACTGGTGATGCGCTTGCAGCTTCGCCGCGCTTGCGCTTGCATGCAGAGAGTTTGACCCTTCATCACCCGACAGGTGGTGAGCGTGTAACGTTCAAGGTTGCCTGTGAGTTTTAAGCTGTGAAGTATCCTAGACAGCTTTTTGTCCAAGGGCGCTCATTTTTCGTTTCCAGCTCGAGATCTTGGTGTCATCTGCGGCTTCAACCATTCCGAATATCGTTGACCTGACGTGCGAAAATCCGATGAAGCGGAAGATGTTACGCTCAAGGCTTTTCAAACTGTGGGCCCTATACCACAGGCGGTAGAAGAGCGAGGGCATCCCCATCGTCACGATAATTCGCGCTGACTTTCCACTCATTTTCCCTTTGGGCCAAGCGTCATCCGCACCGCGCTCGAAGGCGGTGTCGTAATGGAATATCTGCTCTAGGAAGGCTTTCGTGTAGGCGGGCAACGTGCCGAGCCACAGGGGATAAACCAGTACAACATGGTCTGCAGCCAGGAGGAGGTCTCTGGCCGGATGCAAAGGGACTGGTGTCGGCTGCTTTTGAAAGTCGGACGGCGTTTGCAGGATCGGGAAGTCCAGATCGGCAATCCGAATTAACGTTGCATCGTGTCCAGCTTCGACAGCGCCGTTTCGATAGCTTTCCGCAAGGGCGTGGCACAAATGGTTAGGAACAGGGTCCGGGTGCCCGTCCAAAATCACGATACGTTTTGCAATGGCCATTGACCTCTCCGAATTCTATTGGAGACGGTGGCACTTTATCGTTTTTGCAATTGATCGCCTTGAGGCCAGTCAATCAGAGAGGAACTAAGATGTGTCGGCCGGTTATGCGCCGCCCACCCGGCGCAACCCGTCTCGTGCTATCTGGTTCGAATTGTCGAGGGTCATCGCGCGGGTGAAATTACGCCGCGCGTCTTTTGGCTTATCAAGCATTTCCAATGCAAGCCCCCGGTTTGCCCAGGCAACGGACGAATCGCGGTCCAGATTGACCGCCATGGACAAGTCAGAGAACGCTGCATTCGGATCGTTGACAGCGAGATAGGAAATGCCGCGGGCAATGTAAGGCGCGCTGGCTTTCGGGTTAAGGCCGATCGCTGTTGCAAAATCTTCGATGGCGCGCGGATTCTGGTTCTGCGCCTGATAGATTAGTCCGCGGTTATAAAACGCACGAGCATCACTGCTGTCCCGTGAAATCACGGAGTTGAAGTCATTCAAAGCGGCTGTAAAGTTGCCTTGCTGACGGTAGATGTTCCCACGGCCGACATAAGCGACGTCATAGTCCGGCTTGATGTTGATCGCGCGTGTGTAGTCGGAAATGGCCAGATCGTTTTGACCCATCCGGCGGTAGACCAAAGCCCGGTTGGCGTATGTCTGGAAAGACTGAGGATTGAGCTGCAGGGCCCGATTGAAGTCTTCGATCGCGTTGTCGAGTTTTCCCGCCTGGCCGTACGCAATGCCGCGCGTGCTGTACGCATTGGCATCAGACGGGTTGGCTTCAATCACGGATGTCAGGGAGGCGATGTTCGTCGAAGACCCTGCAGACGAGTTCACCGGCACACCTTGATAGACCCCGCTGCCCTGGCAAGCTCCCAGGAGCGTGACCATCCCGAAAAGGGCGGCGTGTGGCAGAAAATTCCTGATCCGGCGCATGGAACTCATCTTAGTCAAGCCAATGGACATGCCGTTCATCTGCCTCCAATTAGGCGGTAATATGGCTCTTAAGTCCGCTGCCATCCACGGCGGAGCGGGTATCCCCGACAAACGCCAAAAAGCCGACCGATCTTACGGCCGGCCTCTCGGCAGATATGGTTTGCAGAAAGCTTGCTGCCAGCAGCACGCTCAAGCCGGGATTAGCGGCGAGCGGATTTGCCTGGCAGAAGACCTTCGCGCTGAGCCCGCTTGCGAGCCAGCTTACGTGCGCGGCGGATAGCTTCAGCTTTCTCACGCGCTTTTTTCTCAGACGGTTTTTCGAAGTGACCGCGAAGCTTCATTTCACGGAAGATGCCTTCGCGCTGCATCTTTTTCTTGAGCGCCTTAAGCGCTTGATCGACATTATTGTCGCGAACCAGAACCTGCACGCGTTTTTTCCCGTTTTTAATACGCTGCGGTCAATTCCGCAGCTAATTAAGACCATGATTGAAGCGAGGTTTTGTCAAACGATCTTGAGACTGCTCTGAACAACATGCAGTCAACGCAAGAGTTCATCCACTAGTGTACAGAAACTGGATCGCCGCTGACGCGTCGCTCACTTTGAGCCGGGTGTTTACCAGAGGCCGTGGATTGAGTCCACAGTGATTTGAAAAAGAAATGGCGCAAACCCGTGATTTGGTCATTTCCAAGCGCCTCGGCAAGGGCGGAAACGTGGTGGACACCGGTGAGTTAGACGAGTAGAGGTGGTTTTTCAATTCCCGCCCATACTTTGGAGTGACGAATGGCGCAGCGCGCTGCAGGGGCTCCTGATTCGACGACAAAACAATCCTTGTGGCAGAGCGATATTCTGCCAACCCTTTCGCTCGGGTTACCCTTGGCCGGTGCGCAGTTGGCGCAAATGGCTATCAACACAACTGATGTATTGATGATCGGCCGTTTGGGCGCCGAAGAGCTGGCCGCGTCGGTATTGGCTTTCAATTTTTACATGCTGCTCTGGTTTTTCGGCATGGGTCTCCTTCAGGCGGTGATTCCCCTCGCAGCCCGTGCCCGTGGGCGGCGGCAACCGCGGGAGCTCCGCCGTGCGGTCCGGATGGGGTTTTGGGTTTCGGTTCTGTACTGCCTGCCGATCTGGGTGCTTCTTTTTTTCACCGAGGAATTGCTCTTGCTCTTCGGTCAGGATCCGGAACTTGCACGGCTCGCTGGCATTTATATGGGTGTCTTGCAATGGACCATGTTGCCGGCGCTTCTGATCATGGCTGTTCGCGGCTTCTTGACCGTGATGGAACGTACACAGGTCGTCCTGTGGGCAACGATTGCCGGAGCCTTGGTCAATGCGGCCCTTGATTATGTTCTGATCTTTGGAGAGTTCGGCTTTCCGCGTTTGGAATTGATAGGTGCGGGTATTGCCTCCGTTTTCAGTGCGACGACAACTTTCCTGTTTCTACTTTTTTACGCGCTCTATCATCCGAGGCTGCGGCGGTATCACATCCTCGGCCGAATTTGGCGGTCGGACTGGCCCGTTTTCTTCCAGATCGTTCGGTTGGGAACGCCAATCGCGATCACGATTGTGGCCGAAGGATCATTGTTCACTGCATCTGCAATCATGATCGGATGGCTGGGCACTATACCGCTTGCCGGTCATGGCATTGCGTTACAGATTGCCTCCCTGACGTTCATGGTCCCAGTTGGCTTTTCTGTTGCTGCAATGACCAGGGTGAGCCTGGCTGATGGGCGCGGCGACAAAGAAGGTGTTGGCCGTGCCGGGTGGACGGCGCTCGGCGTAACGATGACCTTTATGGGAGCTTTCGCAGTTCTGTTCTGGACCGTGCCGGAGACGCTAGTCGGACTTTATCTGGATCTCAGCGATCCGCAGTCGCAAGAAGTTCTCGCCTACGGCGTGTCGTTCATTCTGGTTGCAGCACTCTTTCAGCTGGCCGACGGCGGTCAGATCATCGGCGTCAACAACCTGCGTGGACTGGGAGACACCACCATTCCGCTGTTTTATGCCCTCTTCGGCTACTGGGTCATCGGGATCAGCCTATCACTCGGCCTAGGATTTCTGGCCGGTTGGGGCGGTGTCGGGGTCTGGTGCGGTCTGGCTGGCGGCCTCTTGTCGGTCGCGATCTTGTCCAACGCCCGCTTTGCCCGCCGGGAAAAACTCGGATTGCTTCAGCGCAATTGATCAGCGGGTCATTGCAGAGATCCGATTCACATGCCCCATCTTGCGGCCATCTCTGATTTCGACCTTGCCATAGAGGTGCAGTTGGGCCGCCGGATCTTTCAGGATGCCATGCCAGTCTTCGGCATCGCGCCCGATAAGATTTTCCATGACGGCATCAGAATGCCGGTCTGCGGGTCCAAGGGGCCAACCGGCAACCGCACGAATGTGTTGATCAAACTGCGACGTTAAACACGCGTCCTGAGTCCAATGACCTGAATTGTGAACGCGCGGCGCGATCTCGTTGACCAGCAGCTTTTCAGCATCGCCATTGCGAACAAGGAACATCTCAACGCCCATCACGCCAACATAGTCGAGACTTGAAACGATCCGTTCGGCTATTTGCCGGGCTGCAGTTAGCGTTTGCTCAGAAACGCCCGCCGGAACTGTTGATGTCTTGAGTATGTGGTTTGCGTGATGGTTTCGGGCAATGTCATAACTTGCGCTGTTGCCGTCCAAGTCCCGTGCGACGATGACTGAGACTTCACAGTCAAAGCCGATCAGGGCTTCCAGAACCGCAGGAGAATCGCCAATCCGTTCGAATGCACCGCCAATATCCTCAGGCGAACGGATCATGGTCTGGCCTTTGCCGTCATATCCGAACCGCCGGGTTTTCAAGACGCCTTGGCCGCCAAAGTTTTGAACAGCTGTTTCGACATCTGCCTGGGAGGTGATTTCTGCAAAATCAGCAATCGCCACACCTGAATTTTTCAGGAATTCTTTCTCAAACAGGCGATCCTGGGAAACTTCAAGGGCACGGACGCCTGGGCGAACCGGAACCTTGCCCGCAAGATGCTGTGCGGTTGGCCCAGGGACATTTTCAAACTCATACGTCACGACGGATACGGCATCAGCAAATGCTTCCAGCGCAGCTGTGTCCTCATAAGCTGAGATCGTGTGTTGGGCGCTGACATCAAACGCAGGGCTGTTCTGGTCAGGACAGAAAATGTGTGTCTTGAGACCCATACTGGCTGCTGATTGAGCCAGCATGCGGCCCAACTGGCCGCCGCCAAGAATTCCGATTGTGTCACCGGGTTGAAGGCGAATGGAAGCGCTCATGGCAGACTATCCTGCGTCTGGTGATTAATTGGTGTCGTCGACCGGGAACTCTGCGACTGCGGCAGTACGCCCGGCCCGGTACGTATCGAGGGCTTCTTCAACATCGGAATTGTTGAGTGCAAGGACCGCACCTGCCAACAAAGCTGCGTTGGTCGCGCCTGCCTTGCCGATTGCCAATGTGCCAACCGGGATGCCGCCGGGCATCTGTACGATCGACAGAAGGCTGTCCTCGCCGGAAAGCGCGCGGCTTTCGACCGGGACGCCGAAAACCGGTAGTGGGGTCAGAGCTGCGGTCATCCCGGGCAGGTGAGCCGCACCGCCGGCGCCAGCGATGATAACCTTGAAACCTTCGGCCTTGGCGCCCTTGGCAAACTCATACATCCGTTCTGGTGTCCGGTGCGCGGAAACAATGCGTGCTTCGAAGGAGATGCCAAGCTCGGCAAGCGTGTCGGCAGCGTGTTTCATGGTCGGCCAGTCGGACTGACTGCCCATAATAATTGCAACGTCTGCCTGCGCCATTCTCTACTCCAAGTGTTGTGGGAGGCCGGAAGAGCCGCGGAGTATAGGCACGGAGCGCTGCTTCGCAAGCATCAATGCAGACGAAACATCAGGGAGCTCTGTCAAGCAGGGCTCTTTGGCAATGACCAGCTGAGATTAGGCAATAATGTCGGGGCGCAGCTGATCTTCCAAAACCATGATCCGGTCCTTGATCATCAGTTTCTTTTTCTTCAAGCGCTGAAGTTGAAGATCGTCGTGATTGGGTGTTGCCGCCAATGCCTCTACGGCGACGTCTAGATCCCTGTGTTCCTGACGGAGCTGCGCAAGCTCCACCCGCAAAGCCTCAGTATCCATTCGTGCCTTTAATCCCCAAGAACCGGTTCCTAGTCCTAGTCCATTTTTGGGTGTACGGGCAAGACAGCTTTGGTTTTTGCTGTTTATTCACTGACTGCGAACAGTCCGGTCCCGAGTGCTACTTTTTTCCAAGCGCTGAAGTTTCTGAGATGGCAAATCTGTGATGATCAAAAACTGATAGTTTTTAGTGTCTTAAGTGTGAGCCGGAATTTAGGATTTTTAAAGGTTACTGGTGAGAACTCATTCTACGACGGCAAAATGGTTCCGGTATGCAGAATCTGCAATCGACAACGCCTGAAAATGTGTGGCACGATGATTCCTGTTGAGCCAACAGACAGGAGGTTTATCCATGTCAATGCAGTCACATCTCGCAGAACTTGAGCGCCGCCATGCGGAAATGGAACGCAAGATCGAAGACGCTCTGTTACATCCGAGTACGGACTCCCTGAAATTGGCTGACATGAAACGGCGAAAACTCAAGATCAAGGATGAGATTGAGCGAATACGAAAAGACGTGACGATCCATTGATCGTCCGGCCTTTGGAAATTTCAACGCCGCGCGATTTGTGCGGCGTTTTTTATTGCTTAGTAAACTTTGCTCATAAGGCTTTCGCTTGCTCCCGCAGGGCAAACTTCTGGATCTTGCCGGTCGAGGTCTTCGGCAGGTCACAAAACACAATTGTCCTGGGTGACTTGAAGCTGGCCAAGTGTTCTTTGCAAAAGGCCATCAGCTCGTTTTCCGTGGTGTCTGATCCTGATTTCAACTCAACGAAGGCGCAGGGCGTTTCGCCCCACTTTTCATCCGGCCGGGCAACGACTGCCGCTGCCTGAACATCCGGATGTTTGTAAAGGACATCTTCGACCTCGATGGAAGAGATGTTTTCCCCGCCCGAAATGATGATGTCCTTGGACCGGTCCTTCAATTGAATATAGCCGTCTGGGTGCATCACACCGAGATCGCCGGAATGGAACCAACCACCCTTAAAGGCTTCATCCGTCGCCTCCGGGTTTTTCAGATAACCTTTCATGACGACATTGCCGCGGAACATCACCTCCCCGATGGTCTGTCCGTCGGCGGGAACTTGTTCCATGGTCTCCGGGTTGAGAACCGTCAGATTTTCGAGCGCAACGTAGCGAACACCCTGCCGCGCTTTCTTCTGAGCTTGTTGTTCAAGAGGCAGCAAATCCCATTCGCGCTTCCAGTCATTAACCACGGCTGGGCCGTAGACCTCGGTCAATCCATAGAGATGGGTCACGTTGAACCCGGCGATTTTCATCGCTGCCAGAACGCTTTCCGGTGGGGGCGCTGCAGCGGTGAAGAACTCAACCTCACGGTCCAAATCGCGCTTGTCGTCGCCGGCATTAAGCAGTGTCGACATGATAATCGGCGCACCGCACAAGTGGGTCACATCTTCATCTGCGATCAGATCCCACATGGCTTTTGGCCGGACCCAGCGCAAACACACATGCGTACCGGCAACAACGGATAGTGACCAGGGGAAGCACCAGCCATTGCAATGGAACATTGGCAGTGTCCAGAGATAGACCGGGTGCTTGGCCATAGAGGCCGTGATGACATTTGCTTGGGCCAGCAGGTAAGCGCCGCGGTGGTGATACACGACGCCCTTGGGATTGCCGGTTGTTCCGGACGTGTAGTTCAAGGTGATCGCGTCCCATTCATCATCCGGAAGTGACCACGCATAATTCGTATCGCCTGACTGAAGGAATTCCTCATAATCGAGAGAGCCTAGCCGCTCGCCATCCTGCGGGAATTCGGGGTCTGAATAATCGATCACGGCCGGTTTGACGGTGGCCAGTTCGAGTGCTTCCTTGATGACGGGTGCATATTCGCGATCCGTAATCAGCACCTTGCAGTTGGCGTGATCGAGCTGGAACGCGATGATTGCCGCATCAAGCCGTGTGTTGAGGGAGTGCAAGACGGCTTTCGTCATCGGCACACCATAGTGAGCCTCAAGCATTGGCGGAACATTCGACAGCATCACGCTGACAGTGTCTTCTTTTCCAATGCCGTGTCTGCTCAAGGCCGATGCGAGTTGTTTCGAGCGCTTGTAGAACGTCCTATAATCAGTCCGCTGTTTACCGTGGATGATCGCCGTGTGATCTGGAAACACATCTGCGGCGCGCGCCAAAAAGCTCAAGGGGCTCAGCGCTGCATAGTTAGCGTCAGTCTTGTCCAGTCCTTTTGCAAAGGGGCTAACTGTCGCGTCCATGATATTCCTCCCAATCGTCTTTGTCCGGTATCAAAGCCGGAAAAGTCTTTGGGAGCAATGCAACAAAGGGCGTTTGTGGTACTGCGGTCAGGCAAGCAGTCCGGCGAGCCCATCGTATGTCAATTTTGCGCCGATTAGGCCCATGACGACATAGATGATTGTGTAAAACGTTTCCGCCTTGATGATGCGGACAAGACGCACACCGGCCAGCGTGGCAACAAGTGCGACCGGGAACAGAACCGCTGATGTTGTAAGGTTCGTCGTATCAAATTGCCCGAGAAAGAAATAGGGGATGACTTTTACCGCGTTCACCGTGGCAAAGAAGATCACCGCTGTCCCGGCGAACAACATCGGTGCCAGTTTCAGGGGCAGCATATACATCTGAAACGGCGGGCCGCCCGTGTGGCTGATGAAGCTTGTAAAACCAGCGACCGCTCCCCAGAAAGATCCTTTCGGTATGTTGTGGCTGAGCGCCGCAGCCTCTTTTCTACGTTTGAAAACGTAGTCGGCGACATACGCCAGCGAGATCACCCCGATCATCAGCGTGACGAATGTATCATTCACGTAAGCAGCAGTGCCCCAGCCGATCCCGATCCCGAGCATTGCTGCCGGCAGCAAAATAGCCAGGCTGCGCCAATCTGCTTTGCCTTTGTAAGCCATCAACGCAACGGCATCCATCACCAACAGGATCGGCAACATGATCCCGGCGGCCTGAAGCGGCGAAATCACCAACGACATGATGGGAACCCCAAGCATGGCGAACGTTCCACCGAACCCTCCCTTTGACAAGCCGACGCAGATGACGGCAGGGACAGCAGCTGCATAGAACCAGGGGTCGGTGATGAGAAGCATCAAAAATCACTGTTATGACGTGGAAAAAGGCGCTGCAAACAAGCACGACGGAGGGATTACGTAAAGGTCCGCTCATCGAATTGCTAAGTCAGTGACACTTGCTTTTCAAACCATACTTGCAACACACTCGCGAAAATCGATGAGTGCTGCTGTTTGGGAGGAAGACGATGGCAAGCCGGTATCATGACGTTTATCAAGGCTGGCATTCCGATCCGATGGGGTTTTGGAAAAACGCCGCTTCCGAGATTGACTGGATCAGCACGACAGACAAGGTCTTCGATCCCGATCAAGGTCAATTCGGCCGCTGGTTTCCGGATTGGGAATGCAACACCTGCTACAATTGCCTGGACCGTCATGTAGAGCGCGGCCGACCCGGCCAACCGGCGCTGATTTACGACAGCCCGATCACTGGAGCTAAAGCAACCTACACCTACGCTGAGCTGCTCGAAGAGGTCGAGGCACTGGCGGCTGTTCTTCAGGACAACGGACTGGAGAAGGGGGATCGGGCAATCATCTACATGCCGATGATCCCGCAAGCTGTCATGGCGATGCTGGCGTGCGCGCGTCTCGGCGTGATCCACTCTGTGGTGTTTGGTGGCTTTGCGGCCAATGAACTTGCCACCCGGATAAATGATGCGACCCCTAAAACGATTATCGCAGCGTCCTGCGGGATCGAGCCGGGAAGGGTCATTTCCTACAAGCCGCTGATTGACGACGCTATCGGGCTGTCCACACACAAGCCGGACAGCGTGTTCGTTTATCAACGTGAGGCAGAAATTGCTTCGCTGGTAGAGGGCAGGGACCATGATCTTGGCAAGCTGATGGAAGATGCGGTTGCCGCTGGCCGCCGTGTGCCGCCGGTGCCGGTCAAGGCGACCGATCCGCTCTATATTCTCTACACTTCAGGCACCACCGGGCAGCCGAAGGGCGTGGTCCGTGACAATGGCGGCCATATGGTCGCGCTCAAGTGGTCCATGTCGAACCTCTATGACATTCAGCCCGGCGAAGTTTTCTGGGCAGCGTCAGACGTGGGGTGGGTCGTCGGCCACAGTTACATCGCGTACGCACCGCTTCTTCATGGCTGCACCACGATTGTATTTGAGGGCAAACCTGTGGGAACGCCGGATGCAGGCACCTTCTGGCGTGTGATCTCTGAACACAGCGTCGCGTCCCTTTTCACCGCGCCAACTGCGTTCCGGGCAATTCGTAAGGAAGATCCGAACGGCGAGCTGATCAAGAAATACGATCTGTCGACCTACCGCTCTTTGTTCCTTGCAGGAGAGCGTGCCGATCCGGAGACGGTGAACTGGGCGATTGATCAGTTGCAGGTGCCTGTCATTGACCATTGGTGGCAGACAGAAACGGGTTGGTGCATTGTCGGCAACCCGCTCGGGCTGGGGGCACTTCCCGTCAAGCCTGGGTCGCCTACAGTTCCGATGCCCGGATACGATGTCCAGATTTTGGACGATGCCGGGCACCCGCTGGGTCCAAACACGCTTGGCAATATTGTTGTGAAATTACCATTGCCGCCCGGTGCATTTCCGACCCTCTGGAATGCGGACAAACGTTTCCATGACGCTTATCTTGCCGAATTCCCCGGCTACTACAAAACGGCGGATGCGGGTGTGATCGACGACGACGGATACCTGTCGATCATGGCGCGGACGGACGACATCATCAATGTTGCCGGACACCGTCTGTCAACCGGGGGCATGGAAGAAGTGCTGGCGACCCATCAGGATGTCGCCGAATGTGCCGTTATCGGGATTGCTGACAAGCTGAAGGGCCAATTGCCATGCGGCTTTGTTGTCTTGAAAGCCGGTGTGGATCGTGACCATGCAGATATTGAAAAGGAGCTGATCAAGCTCGTGCGTGAGAAGATCGGCCCGGTGGCGGCGTTCAAAATTGCCATCACGGTCGATCGATTGCCGAAAACCCGCTCTGGCAAAATCTTGCGTGGGACAATGCGTCAGATCGCCGATGGCGAAGAGTACAAGATGCCGGCAACGATTGATGACCCCGCAATCCTGGATGAAATCACCGATGCGCTGAAATCGCATGGGATTTCTGCATAAGCGGGAAAGTTGACGCAACTGGAGGTGTGCCAGGGGCATCGACAGACGTACTTTTCGGACTTATGGTCGGGCCGCCGCGAAGCGGCCCGTCGCATTTGCGGCGGTGTTTTTGTTAGCACAGCCGTGAGGTTTTCCGTGTCTTTAGAAAATAAAGTCGCCATCGTAACCGGCGCAGCCCGAGGTATCGGTTTTGCTGTTGCCAAGCGTTTTGTCATGGACGGCGCCAAGGTTGTGATTGCCGACGTTGATGATGAGGCTGGTGAAGCGGCTGTTGAAGACCTGAGCGGTCTCGGCACCGTTATGTACATCCACTGCAACGTTGCGGAGCGGCTGGATGTTCGCAATATGGTCGCCGAAACTCTGAATGCTTATGGCGATATCGATGTTTTGGTCAACAATGCCGGGATCGTTGTTGGAGCCGAGTTTCTTGATCTGGAAGAAGACGATTTCGACAAGGTCCTGTCGATCAACCTGAAAGGGGCTTTCCTGTGTTCCCAGGCGGTGGCCCGGCATATGGTCGAGAAGGTTGACAATGGCGGCGATCCAGGATGCATCATCAACATGTCATCCATCAACTCTGTGGTCGCGATCCCGAACCAGATCCCTTACTGCGTCTCCAAAGGCGGGATGACACAGCTGACCAAAACGACGGCTCTGTCTCTTGCGAAGTATGGTATCCGCGTCAATGCGATCGGACCCGGCTCGATCATGACCGAGATGCTTGCCTCCGTGAACAGCGACCCGGCGGCGAAAAACCGGATCATGTCGCGCACACCGATGCTGCGTATCGGGGAGCCATCGGAAATTGCAGGTGTCGCGGCCTTCCTTGCTTCTGAAGATGCCGGATACGTCACGGGTCAGACGATCTTCGCAGATGGCGGCCGGATGCCACTGAATTATACCGTAGCCGTTCCGGACGACGACTGATTATATCCCGTAGACTGGGTCAGAACGAAAAAGGGGTGGAACCTAGACGGCTTTCGCCTCTTTTCCGTTTCCAAACTGCAAGTCTGCAAGTTTGGCGTAAAGGCCTCCGGCTGCACTCAATTGCTGATGTGTCCCGGTTTCAACGATCCGTCCCTCGTCCATGACGACGATACGATCCGCTTTCAGCACCGTGGCCAACCGGTGTGCGATGATCAGAGTCGTTCGCCCTTCCATCAATTGATCCAAAGCCCGTTGGACGAGTTGTTCGCTTTCGGCATCCAGGGCGCTGGTTGCTTCGTCAAGCAACAGCACTGGAGCCTGTTTCAATACGGCACGGGCAATGGCAATGCGTTGGCGTTGCCCGCCCGACAAGGTGATGCCGCGTTCGCCGACGAGTGTGTCGTAGCCATTTGTCATCGTTTCGATGAAAGGGGAGGCAAGGGCGGCCGTGGCCGCTTTGATGATGTCCTGGCGTTTTGCATCAGGAAGGCCATAGGCAATGTTCTCGGCGATGCTGGCGCCGAATACAGCATTGTCCTGCGGAACCAGCGCAATGTTGCGCCGAAGTGCGTCCGGGTCGAGGTCACGCAGTTCCACGCCATTCATTCGAATGGCCCCGGATGTCGGGTCATAGAAGCGCATCAGCAGACTGAAAAGCGTGCTTTTGCCGGCGCCCGAGGGCCCGACGACCGCGACTTTCTCTCCCGGAGCAATGGTCAAGGTCAGATCCTGCACCACCGGCAGATTGCCTGCCGCTTGGTAAGCGAATGACACGTCCTCAAAACGAATTTCACCCCGTGGTGTGTCCGGCAGCGGAATGGGATTGAGAGGGGCCCGGATCTCGGGCGTGATCTCCAGAAGTTCGGAGAGACGTTCAGCGGCGCCAGCGGCCTGAGACAGCTCGCCCCAGACTTCGGACAAAGCGGCCAATGATCCGGCGGCAAGAATTGAATAAAGAAGGAACTGGCTGAGTTCTCCGCCGGTCATGCGTCCGGCAAATACGTCACTTGCGCCAATCCAGAGAACAGCAACGATGGAAGAGCCAATGACGAGGATGGCAAATCCCGTCAATGCGGCGCGGGCCGTGATGGCCTGGCGCGCAGCGGTAAACGCCGTTTCCACAGCAGACCGGTAAATCCCGGAGCTGCGGCTTTCGTGCGTGAAAGCTTGCAAGGTTCGCACCGATCCGAGCATTTCCCCGGCATAGGCTGAGGCGTCCGCCAACATATCTTGCGCAAAACGCGAGCGCTTTCTGACCTTCCGGCCAAACCCGATGATCGGGATGAGGATGATCGGTATCGCGGCCAGCACAATGACCGACAAGCGCGGGCTGGTTACCACCATCATCACCGAGGCGCCGGTAAACATGATCGTGTTCCGCATTGCAAGCGACGCACTTGCGCCAAATGCCGCTTTGATCTGGGTTGTGTCTGCTGTCAGTCGGGACAGGATTTCGCCTGACTTTGCGCTGTCGTAAAATGATGGGCTCAGCCGGGTCATGTGGGCAAATACATCTGCCCGAACCTCTGCTACAACGCGTTCCCCCAGCCACATGACCAGGAAGTATCGGACAGAGCTGGCGCATGCGAGGGCGCATACCACCCCAATCAGCACAGCGAAGTAGGAATTGACAAGCGCCGGATCATCGGCGCCAAAACCAAAGTCGATCATGCGCCGGACGGCGGCTGGCAGAATCAATGTGATGATCGCGGCGGAGAAAAGGGCAGCGAGCGCGGCCAGCACCATGCCTTTGTGCTTCAACAGGTACGGAAGCAACCGGGTCAGTGGGCGCAAAGACCTTCTCGTGTCAGAGGGGGCATTTGTTGTCATGTACTGCCTTGCAAAAACCGGTCTTCCAAAACTATGTCTCCGCCTACTTAATTGGACAGGTGCAGTATGCCAATCCCGTATTGGTCCAACCGGCGGTTTCTAAAGCCGGTTATGCGCTGAAATGCTGTAGTGAATTTGATTCCCGGAAATGTCCGGAATTGCGGGAAATTCGGTCTTGTCTTGTGCGCTGCCTTGGGGTATATCCCCGCCTCATGTTTCTAAGGGCGGCATCCGCAACTGGATCGGCGGCCCTTTATCTTGTTTGCGCTCCATAGCATTCTGACCAAAGATGGCTTGAAGGCGCTGGAAAGGACCGGTCATGAAAGCGGATATCCATCCCGACTACCACACCATCAAGGTCGTAATGACCGATGGCACCGAATTCACCACCCGCTCCACTTATGGCGCGGAAGGCGATACCCTGCAGCTCGACATCGACCCGACGTCTCACCCGGCTTGGACCGGTGGTGACCGTCAGTTGATGGACCGCGGCGGCCGCGTGTCCCGCTTCAAGAACAAGTTTGCTGGCTTCCTGGGCTCCTAAGCCCGAGTCAACAGCTTGACTGTTTAAGACCCGGCCGGCAGGCCGGGTTTTTTGTTGCCTTGTTTTCTAGTGACAAAAAAGCCGCCCGGAGGGGCGGCTTAAACGAAGAGAAACCTGAAGACGATCTATCAGCCGATTTTGCCGAAGGCGGCGTGCAGCTGGTTGATCTGAGATGCCACAGGGTTGTCGTTGTTCGCTTCTTCCTGCGGTGCGGCTTCTTCAGCTCTGTAGAGCATCTTGTCGAGATGAACGACGCGCTCCTGCAGCCGGGTCGAACGTTCTACAAGAATGCGCAAGCTTTCCGGCAGGTCGTCCCATGCCGGGCCGCCCATTGCGCTGCTGAGTTTGTCCAGGCGGACCTTGTTCTTGTCGCTACCGGCTTGTTCGCGGGACATCTCGCCTTCGTTGACGGCGCGTTGCAGCAGCAGCCAGGAAGCCAGCTGCATAAGGCGCGTTGTTAGGCGCATGGATTCAGTCGCATAAGCCAGCGAAGCTGGGCGTGGCAGCTTTTTGGCTTCATCACGCCCATCGCCATCAAGATAAAGCGCTGTCTCTTCGACCAGAGACATGCCTTCCTGAAAAAGCGTCTGGAAGTTGTCGGAGCTAGCCAGATGATGCGCGATGTGTACGGCATCAGAAGTGCGGTCCGTTGTTTTGATATCTTCCGTCATGAGCTTACTACGCCTCGGTTACTTATTCTGGTTGCCCGCGGTTGTTGTCGCGTTTGTGTCACCTCTGGTCAGGTGTGCACATTTGAAACAGTGCGAGCCCGTGTGCCCATCACACAGCAATCCGTGTGCCAGATGCAGTCACTTGAGCCGCGTTAACCAGAACTACCGCAGAGTACTACGCTCGAACGGCAAAAAAAAGAGCCGCACGGTTGCGGCTCTAAGTCTTTAACAGGGAGGCGTCAAACAGAGTGGTCTGAACCACTCCTATCCAGATGACTGGATGCATAAATTTATAATTTGGAAAGATTAATGATTGGTAAATGAATAAAAATCTATTAAAGACGTTAAGGATAAAGGCTGTCGATTTCGAATAAATTCACAATTTTTGCAGATAGTTACAAGGTTACTTCTGAAAGAATGCGTCTGCAGCATTGCGAATAGTGCTGCGTTGCTCAAGCGCCTCTCTTGTACGGTTAACTTCCGCGGTTAATGCCTCGATCCGGTCCTGGAGTTCGTCCTCTGACAAGCGGCTCAGATCTTCGCCAACGGTAACCACATTCGGTTCCTGCTTTTTGGGGATATCATCGTCAAAGAGGCCCATGTCATATCTCCTGCTGGATCTACGCGAATGGCAATCTTGCTCACCCGTGTTTGATCCTCATAAACTCGGCCATTATTTACCATAGAACCGGGACAAGCGCAGCCGTATGTCCCAATTTGGATCATAAGGACAGTTCCATATGCAGAATTTGCCGCACACCATGACAGTTGTTGCGATTTCAGAACCGGGTGGACCTGAGGTTCTCATTTTGGAACAGCGCGCCCTGCCGGACGTGGGCGACGGCGATATCCTGATCCGGGTGGAGGCTGCTGGTGTGAACCGCCCCGATGTCCTTCAGCGGATGGGCGCCTATCCGCCTCCGAAGGGCGCATCGGATCTTCCAGGCCTTGAGGTTGCCGGTGAAGTGGTTGCTGTCGGGGCAGCCGTTCATGGGCACTCTGTCGGTGACAAGGTGACAGCTCTTTGTCCGGGCGGAGGCTATGCGGAGTATTGTAAGGTGCCAGCGGGTCATGCCTTGCCGGTGCCGGCGGGGATGAGTGTGTTGGAAGCGGCTGCGCTGCCGGAAACATTCTTCACTGTATGGACCAACGTTTTCGACCGTTGCGGTCTACGGGAGGGCGAGCGCTTTCTGGTTCATGGTGGCGCGTCCGGAATTGGCACATGTGCCATTCAGTTAGCGAAGGCCTTCGGTGCTGAAGTGTTCACCACGGTCGGTTCATCAGAGAAGATCGAAGCGGTGAAAGCCCTTGGTGCGGATCACGTCATCAATTACCGGGAACAGGCGTTCGAGAAGGTCATCCTTGAGGTCACTGGCGGAAAAGGTGTTGATGTCATCCTGGATATGGTTGGCGGCGATTATGTTGAGCGGAACTGGAAGGCCGCGGCCATTGAAGGCCGGATATGCCAGATCGCGACTCTGAACGGTGTTTCGCATGATGTGAATTTCTCGCGCCTCATGGTGAAGCGGCTAACACATACCGGTACGACGCTAAGGCCGAGGGATGATGCGTTCAAGACTGCCATTGCCGATAGCCTGAAATCCAAGGTTTGGCCATTGATCGAATCAGGCCAGATCAAACCATTGATCGATTCTACCTTTCCGTTGAGTGAGGCTGCCGAAGCTCATCGGCGCATGGAAAGCTCTGGCCATATTGGCAAAATCGTCATGATGGTCGGATCCTAGAAGACCCAGTGGACCTGGGCGCTGTGGTGGTTCGCAAGATCATTTGCGTTTCCGCCGCGTTCAGCCTATATTCGCGCCAATTCCCATTAAATTGAAATGGAACACCGCTCTTCCGACCTGCCGGCCGGGGGAGCAGACAAGAGGAATTTGACCGATGGCGAACACGCCGCTTATGCCGAAAGCAACTGCCGTCTGGCTCGTGGACAACACTGCGCTGAGCTTCACGCAGATCGCGACATTCTGCAAGCTGCATCCGCTTGAAGTGAAAGCCATTGCAGATGGTGAAGCGGCCCAGGGCATCAAGGGTTTGGACCCGGTTCTGACCGGCCAGTTGACGCGTGAAGAAGTCGAACGTGCTCAGAACGATCCGAACTACCAACTCAAGCTGCAAGGCTCAAAGGTTGTTGTCCCGGAAACCAAACGCAAAGGCCCGCGCTACACGCCTGTTTCGCGCCGTCAGGACCGCCCGAATGCAATTCTCTGGCTGGTGCGCAATCACCCGGAGTTGAAAGACGCGCAGATCATGCGTCTCGTTGGAACCACCAAGCCGACGATTGCCGCCATTCGCGACCGTACCCACTGGAACTCGGCGAACCTGACGCCATCCGACCCGGTGACGCTCGGCCTGTGCAGCCAGCTTGAACTCGACATCGAAGTCGAAAAGGCCGCGAAGAATGCACCGCAGCCGATGGCAGGCGAGCCGGCAGAAACGCTGATGTCGGTTGATGACAGCACCAGCGAAGATGCAATTGCTGCAGCGTTCTCGCTCGATCCGAATACCGCGCCGAAGCGCGAGGAAGAAGAAGAGATCGATGTCGACGCCGTGTTCGCCAATCTGAACTCTCCGAAAGACGAAGATGGCGACGACGAAACAGACGACGACAGCTCAACTAAGCTCTAAACGCCTGTCACAGTACCAGTTCTGGAGCCACCGGATGACGTGTCATCCGGTGGTTTTTGTTTCACATGTCAATAGCGGAAACAAATCCGGCCCGGAGTCTGTCTCTCTTCCTAACCTTCGTAGAGGCGGAGGCGCCGGCTAAAATTTCTGGATCTGTGGGGCATCGTCGGTGATGTCATAGTAGTCACCTTTGTCTTTGACAAAGATGTGCTTGCCAATCTCCAGCCCTGTCGGGCTCTCCAGGCAACCGGCAGCTATTCCGATGCCATCTTCGGTGTTCATGCGGTAAAACAAGCTGGATCCGCAGAATTTGCAAAAGCCACGTTTGGCAAAGTCAGATGACTCATACCAAGTCAGGCCTTCGTCAGTTGTAAACTGCAATTCCTTGAAAGAGGCGTGGGTCGACGCCCAAGTGTGCCCGCTGGAGCGGCGGCATTGCCCGCAATGGCAAATCGTGACTGTTTTTCTAACCTCCGGGACTTCAAACTGGACTTTTCCGCAATCGCAGCGACCTTTGAGCAATACTGCCTCCTGAAATTATCCTTAAAGAACGGATTTCATAGATCGAGATGGGGCCGGCGGTTTAGCGCTCGGTTAGTTTCAGCTCGATCCGGCGGTTTTTCGCCAAAGCATCCGGCGTCTCACTTTCCTCCAGCGGTTGGAACTCGCCAAAGCCCGCAGCTACCAGCCGTTTTGGGTCGACACCCTTCTCAATGAGATACCGGACAACCGAGATGGCACGGGCTGCCGACAGTTCCCAGTTGTTGCGCAAGCGTCCAGTGCCGGAAAGCGGCCGGGCATCGGTATGACCATCCACACGCAAGACCCAGTTGATCTCATCCGGGATCTGTCCGCTTAGCTCGAGGATTGCTTCCGCAAGCTTGTCCAATTCCTGCTGGCCTTCCGGGTTGATATCCTCAGAGCCTGAATCAAATAGCACCTCCGACTGGAAGACAAAGCGGTCGCCGACGACCGAAATGTCAGAGCGTTGGGAAAGGATTTCACGAAGCCTTCCGAAAAAGTCTGACCGGTAGCGCGATAGCTCTTGAACCCGCTGCACCAGAGCGGCGTTCAGCCGTCTGCCAAGGCTCGCGATTTTTGCCTGGCTTTCGGCTTCCTTGGCTTCAGAGGCTTCAAGCGCGGCATTTGCTGCTGCGATCTGACGGCGAAGAGCCGCAATTTGCTGGTTGAGCAGTTCGACTTGCGCCAAGGCCTCCTGGCTGACCTGACGCTCATCGTCGAGGAGATTCTCAAGTTGTGCTGCTCTGCCGCCGGCTGCCTCGGCATCTCCCGAGCTGCTTTCCAGAAGGCCCAGTAGGCGAGATTGTTCAGCTTCAGCGCTGCTGAGGCTGGCCTGAAGTCCAAGAATGGTGTCTTCCAGTTCGCCCGAGGAGGCGCGTTCCAGTGCGAGCAGCTCGGTCAGTTCGCTGATTTGGGCGTTCAGCCGGTTCAGAACCGTGTCGCGTCCGGACAGTTGCTGTGAGAGAAAAAACTGCGCGATCATGAAGATCGACAAAAGGAAGATAATAACCAACAGGAGCGTGGCCATCGCATCTACGAAGCCGGGCCAGTAGTCGGTCTGTTGGGCGCGGCGGCGCGATCTGAGGCTGCCAGCCATCCGCGATTACTCCTTCGCCCGGTCGAACGCGGCGGAGATTGAGGCCAGTAGACCCTCAATCCGTTTTTGTTGTTCGCCTTGAGATTCTGCCCAGTCGCGCATCATCTGCTGTTCGGAGCGCACATGTTTGACCAGACCCTGAATACCTTCGGCGAGGTTTGCCATGGCTTGGGAGGCGGTTTTGCTTCCGCCCTCTTCAACGCTTTTTTGCAAGGCAGAAATCGAAGCCTGGATCTGTTCGACGCCCGGGGAATCGCCGGAGGCAAACATACCGTCTTCCGGATCGATGTCCGTGACGGTTGATAGCCAGTCTTCCAATTCGTTGTAGAACCGGTTCTGTGCCTGACCTGCTTGCAGATCCAAAAATCCGAGGATCAAGGATCCCGTCAGACCGAAGAGGGATGATGAAAACGCAGTACCCATACCGGACAATGGGGCTTCCAAGCCAGCTTTCAGGTCCTCAAAGATGACATTAGCGTCGCCAGATCCGACATCCAAGGACTGGATGGTCGCGCCAACCGAACTCACTGTTTGCAAGAGGCCCCAAAACGTCCCGAGCAGACCGAGAAAAACCAGCAGCCCGGTCAAATATCGGGATATTTCCCGGGATTCTTCAAGGCGCATGCCAATGGAATCGAGAATGGAACGAGCAATTGTCGGGGTCAGCGCCATGTCGCCGGATTTGTTGCCGAGCAGGGCTGCCATCGGTGCGAGCAGAACGGGAGACCGGGTGTCGAGCGCAGGATCTCCAATCCGGAAGCTGTTGACCCATGCAATTTCGGGAAACAAACGAATAACGCGGCCAAAAAGGAGGAGCACTCCAAAGGCGCCTACAAAGACAATCAGGCCGTTGAGGCCCGGGTTGCTCATGAAAGCTGTCGAGACCTGCGGAAATAGAATGAAGGCAATGAAAGCGACGATCACCAGGAAGATGATCATGAACGTCAGATAGGCCCTCGGGCTCGACAGGCTGTAGGGGTCAAATTCACGTGCCATGTTTGCTGTCAATCACCATTCTGCAGAGGTCATTGATTGATAGCGTGATTTTTAACCTCTTGGAAACCGTGAATCGGCCCTGCAACCCCAATTAAATTTGGAAAGCACAAAAACCGGCAGGCCTCATTGGGCTGCCGGCAGATGACATTTGCGGGTGCATGTGGGGTATTAAGCTTGTTGCGGGGCCGCTGCTTTTTTAAGCAGGCGCAAGAGGTGCTTGTGGGCATCCTCATTGCCGACCACAACATCGCCGGTCTCCAGCATCTTGGATTTGCCGTCCAGATCGCTGACGAAGCCGCCTGCTTCGCGGACCATCAACAGACCGGCTGCTATGTCCCAGGAGTTTAGGTCACGCTCCCAATACCCGTCGAGCCGGCCGGACGCTGTCCAGGCCAGATCGAGCGCTGCGGCGCCAGCCCGGCGAATGCCGGCCACTTCCGGCATGATGTGGCGCAGCTCGCGCAAGGTACGGCCATGATCACCGCGTCCGATGAATGGCAGGCCGGTTCCAAACACCATTTCCGGTAGTTCTGTCCGGCCCGCAACTCGAAGTCTGCGGTCGTTGAGAAAAGCGCCACGACCACGTTCGGCGGTGTACAGCTCGTCCATGACCGGATTGTAGATCACACCGGCAACGATCTCGCCGTTCCGTTCAAGTGCAATGGATGTTGCGAAAATTGGAATACCGTGCAGAAAGTTGGTCGTGCCGTCGAGAGGGTCAATGTGCCAGCGATGCTGACCGTCCGTACCCTCAACTTCACCGCTTTCTTCCATAACGAGGCCAAAAGTCGGACGGGCCTTGGTTAGCTCGGACCGCACGATCTCCTCTGCTTTCCGGTCAGCAGCTGAAACGAAATCTCCAGGACCTTTTCGAGATACCTGCAGGTTTTCAACTTCACCGAAGTCACGGACGAGGCTGCGACCGGCTTTGGTCGCGGCTTGAACCATGACGTTGAGGATTGCTGTGCGGGCCATGTTGTTTCACTTGTTGTTGGGCGCAACAGCAGATCCGCTGCGCCAGATGTTCAGCTGGTTGAGGCGTCAGTCTGCGCGCTTCACGTATTCCAGCGTACCGGTGTCGACGATAATTTTTTCGCCAGCGGTGATGAACGGCGGCACCATCACGCGAACGCCATTTTCCATGAGCGCCGGCTTGTAGGATGAAGACTGGGTCTGGCCTTTCACGACCGCATCGGCTTCGCTGATTTCCAGCGTGACGTGTTGCGGCAGAGTGATGCCGATCGGGCGCTCTTCATGAAGTTCCACGGTCACCATCATGCCGTCCTGCAGGAAGGCGGCACGATCGCCGACAAACTCTGTCTGCAATTCCAGCTGTTCGTAGGTCTCTGTGTCCATGAAGATCAGCATGTCGTCTTGCGTGTAAAGGTACTGGAAGTCCTTCTGCTCAAGACGGACGCGCTCGACTTTATCTTCAGACCGGAAGCGCTCATTGAGCTTGCGGCCGTCGAGCAGGTTTTTCATTTCGACCTGCGCAAACGCACCGCCCTTTCCAGGCTTTACGTGTTGAACCTTGACGACGGCCCACAGGGTTTCCTGATGCTGAAGCACGTTGCCCGGCTTGATTTCGTTACCGTTGATTTTCATGGAACGACCGATTTTTGATTTGTCTGGATCTTGTACGGCGCAAAAATCAGTTCAATAGACCGCGCCAACAATGGATTGCGCCTGTCCACCATAAATGCTCGCTTCTTTCAAGGAAAAAAGCGAGCTCCGGCCACAAACAGTCGGGCAATTGCCAGGATTACGGAGAGTTCAGGTACGATTCGTCCGATGGTGCCATCAAGGTCGCGGAATACTGCTCAGCCAGCTTTCTTGCGGCAGCAAGCGTCTCGTCATCCAGGGTCCCGAAGATGCCGTCCAGTGTCGGGTCGGAAACTCCAAGTGTCCGGGCAATAAGATGCCATCCGGCAGCCGCAGCATTGTCATGCTCGCGCCCGCGGCCATACGCATAGATCCGGGCAAGCCGGTTCATGGCAACAGGGTTTCCAGCAGTTGCTGCGCGTTCAAACCAATCTGCAGCTTCGCTTTCATCGGGATCTACGCCACGGCCCTGAAATCGGAGAATGCCGTAGTAGACTTGCGCAAAGGTATGACCTCGGCGGGCGGCGCGCCCCATCCAGAAGGCGCCTTTGCCAGGATCATTGAGGCCGTCACCGGATTCAAGATACGCCAATGCGAGCGTGTATTGCGCTTCCGGGTCATTGAGTTGGGCAGCTTCCTCGAGAAGTTTCCGTGCCTTTTCCTCATCGTAAGGCCGTCCTTCGCCCTCCTTGTAAAGGATCGCAAGATTATAGAGCGCGGACGGGTTGTCTGCTTCGGCAGCTTGTTCGAAGAGTTCGGCTGCCTTGGCCTTGTCCTGCGGTATGGCATCGCCGAGCAGGTATAGTTGCGCGAGCTGAAGCGCAGACCCATTGTCGCCTTGTGCCGCTGCAAGACCATACCAGTCCGCAGCTTTGGCCTTGTCCTGCTTGATGCCAAGCCCTGCCTCATGGAGAACACCCAACAACGCTTGCGCGGATCGGTCGCCGTTCTCCGCGAGCGGCGTTGCCAAAGCCAAAGCGGTCAAATGCCAGCCGCGCTGGAAGGCGCTGTAGGCTGTGTCCGAGGAAGCTGTTTCCCCGTCGGCCAGAGACGGGGGCCCGGAATCGATCAGGCTGGCAATGGTTTTGTCCCGCGTCGTGACATCGACAAGTGCAGGAAGTTTCGCAGTGCCTGGAGCTTCAACTGCCGAGATATCTGCCGCCGGTGTTTCCGTTTGTCCGGATGCGGCTAAGGGCAATCCAATTAAAGCTGCAGACACGAATGCTGCCGCTGCAGTTTGCCGAACCACGGGGGTGGTGATTAGTTTATCCATGGCCGGTTTGAGACCTCTCATACGGCTGTCAGTCAACCTCCGGGAACGGATGCGCTTCAAGCACCGTGTTGGCATCTGAAATTGTCTTGGCGATGTCTTCAGAATGCCAGACAGCGTCTTTCAGGGCAACGAAGTCGGCGCCAGTGGCCGCCACCTCGGCAAGTGTTTCAAGTGTGTTGCCCGCCAAGGCGACACAAGGTGTCTCGAAAAGTTCCGCCCACCAATTGGCACCGGACAGGGTCTTGTCGTGGGCGGTTTCTTTTTCCGTCAGATCCAGCTTGCCGAAGAACAGGTAGTCGACGCCGGTCTCTGCCCATTCCATGGCATCATGTTTCGTTTTGGTTCCACCTGTTCCGACGACCCGGTCAGGCTGGAAGCTCTCCACGGCCAGTTTCACATCCTCAAGGGACTTGTCGACATGGACCCCATCGGCGCCGGAGCGGCCTGCCGCTTGTGTGTCACCATAGACCAGAGCAGCTGCGCCGCCGTCCTGGATGATCGGGACAAGAATATCTGCCGCAGCCTGAATGTCTTTTGTTGACGCATCTGGCATGTAGATCATCACACATGCGATATCTCCGCCCGTGAAAGCTTGCTTCAGTTGATCTTCAAGCGTTGCCGTATCGAACGCAGGCGGTGTCACAAGGAAAAGGCGGGGTCGGTTCACGAATGTCTGTCCTGATGTATCTTCAAATACGGCAACGATCTGCCGTCGTTTCTTGTCCCTAAAGACGGCGAAAGAGGGACGCAAGGCCCCTCTTTCAAGATTTTGATCTGACCAACGTGTCAGGTGTTGCCAATACTCAGGCGATCTTCGGATCCAGGCTACCATTCTGGTAGCGGGCCGCCATGTCGGACAGCGTGACAATTTTCTTGATCTTGGATGCTTGGCCTGCGGTGTTGAATGCTTCCAGACGGGCCACACAGAGCTTTTGCATTGCCTCACGTGCCGGCTTCAAGTATTTGCGCGGATCGAATTCGCCAGGGTTTTCCTGCAAGATCTTGCGGATCTGGCCCGTCATCGCCATGCGGTTGTCGGTATCGATGTTGACCTTGCGCACGCCGTTTTTGATCCCACGCTGGATTTCTTCAACCGGCACACCCCAGGTTTGCGGCATTTCCCCGCCATACTGGTTGATGATGTCCTGAAGATCCTGAGGTACCGAAGAGGACCCGTGCATCACAAGATGTGTGTCCGGCAGGCGGCGGTGGATCTCTTCGATCACGTGCATGGCAAGGATATCACCGTCTGGCTTGCGGGTGAATTTGTAGGCGCCGTGGCTTGTGCCCATGGCAATTGCCAGCGCGTCCACTTTGGTTTCCTTGACGAATTTTACCGCTTCATCCGGATCGGTCAGGAGCTGATCTTCTGTCAGCTTGCCTTCTGCACCGTGACCGTCTTCCTTGTCGCCCATGCCGGTTTCAAGGGAGCCGAGGACACCCAATTCACCTTCGACCGAGATGCCGCCGAGATGCGCCATGTCGGTCACGGTTTTTGTGACGCCGACGTTGTAATCCCACGACGCAGGAGTTTTGCCGTCCGCTTCCAGAGAGCCGTCCATCATGACGGATGTAAAGCCGGCCTGAATGGCCGTCATGCAGGTTTGAGCCGCATTGCCGTGGTCCAGGTGAACGCAAACTGGGATGTGCGGGTAGATTTCGACAACCGCATCCATCATGTGCTTCAGCATAACATCATGTGCGTAGGCCCGGGCACCGCGGGAGGCCTGAATGATCACCGGAGAATCGGTCTGGTCAGCGGCGGACATGATGGCCAGCGCCTGTTCCATGTTGTTGATGTTGAATGCCGGCACGCCGTAATCGTTTTCGGCAGCGTGATCAAGCAGCTGGCGGAGTGTAATGCGGGCCATTTATGTCTCCCAGAAGCCGGTATCGCAGCGTCCACTTTGGGGTTGTTTTACGATCCGGGTGTTGCGGTGCGTCAATCTCCGGTGGTTCTATCAAGAATCCGGCAGAGGAAAAGGGGCGAGAGGTTTCTTAAATCAATTTAATTTCAAGGCGATGCCGGTTTCTACCCGGTTGTAATTAATTTAACCTGTGAATTAAATGAGGTGGTTTTTCAAGAACTCAGCTGCCAGCCTGGATCAGTGAGCTCACATCAATGATTATTCCTGATGGATCGCTCAATATCATCCGGCGTTGTCCATATGGCATGTCGCGCGGCGCTTCGATGATGTTTGCACCCAACTCCAATGCTCTGTTGTGAACAGCATCGCAATCATCAAGGACAAACGTCAAGATGATGCCTGCGGGTTGATGCCGAGCCGCCTCGGGCACAACCTCATGGCTTGCGAGAAGTATGCCGAGCTCCAAACCCGTTTGATCAGGGGCCTCCAGGTTTACAAACCAGTCAGAAGAGAACTTCGCCGTGTAACCAAAGAGCTTCTGATAAAAGGCCGCGGTGACCGCGACCTCTTCTGTCAGGATGTTTGTGAAAGCGCGTTGCATTTCAATCTCCCGAAGCGTTGTAGATCAGCTCTCCAAAGCCTTTACGCCCGGCAGTTCCTTGCCTTCAAGCCACTCAAGGAATGCGCCGCCTGCGGTCGATACATAAGAGAAATCGCTTGCAGCTCCTGCATGATTGAGGGCTGCCACCGTATCACCGCCACCGGCAACAGAGTTCAATTTGCCGGATTTGGTGTTCTCGGCAGCGTGTTTGGCAGCCGCCACAGTCGCAGTATCAAACGGGGCGATTTCAAAGGCACCGAGGGGGCCATTCCAGACTAGGGTCTTGGCAGCGTCGATTTTCGACTTCACCACCTCAACGGACGCCGCGCCAACATCCAGGATCATGCCATCCGCCGGTATAGCGTCCACCGACACGGTTTCGTTGTCCGCGCCTGCCTTGAACTCCTTGGCGACAACGGCATCGACCGGCAGCACGATTTCGCAGCCAGCGGTCTCCGCAGCAGCCATAATCTTCTTTGCCGTGTCCGCGAGGTCATGTTCGCACAGCGACTTGCCGACATTTACGCCTTTGGCGGCCAGGAAAGTGTTGGCCATGCCACCGCCAATCACCAGCATGTCCACCTTGGCAACGAGGTTCTCCAGAAGGTCGATTTTGGACGACACCTTAGCGCCGCCTACAACAGCCAGAACAGGGCGGACGGGTTCACCAAGCGCGGAGCCGAGTGCTACTAGCTCTGCCTGCATCGTGCGACCTGCATATGCCGGAAGCAGCTGGGCGATGCCTTCCGTCGAACCATGCGCCCGGTGAGCGGCGGAAAACGCATCATTCACATAGATGTCGCCATTGGCTGCGAGCGCTTTTGCAAACTCCGGATCGTTCTTTTCTTCGCCTTTGTGGAAACGCGTGTTTTCCATCAGAAGAACCTGGCCGTTTTGCATGACCGCAACCGCGCCGGCCGCCGAGGGGCCGATGCAGTCTTCCGCGAAGCCAACGGTCTTGCCAAGCAAATCAGAAACGGCTCGTGTCACCGGCGCAAGGGACATTTCCTTGACCTTTTCACCTTTCGGTCGGCCAAAATGCGCGAGCAGAATGACCTTGGCGCCTTTCTCGGAGAGTTCTTTGATTGTCGGCAGAACCCGTTCGATACGGGTTGTGTCGGTGACTTTGTAATTGCCCATCGGAACATTGAGGTCAACGCGAACAAGGACGCGTTTGCCTTCAAAATCGGTGATGTCGTCGAGTGTCTTGAAAGTCATGAGATCCACCTAGTTTTTAGGGGCGGGTTGAACTGGTTGTAACAGCGATACCGATCCCGAAAAGGGTCAAGAGAACGCCGAAGGACCGTTCCATCCAGAGTTTTGCGCGGATGAATTGCTGGCGCACTGGCGGCAGCGTGAAGAAGAAAGTGACGAGCACGAACCAAAGGAATACGCCGCTTGCCATGATCACGCCATAGCTGACCTTGGTCCAAAGCGCTGTTTCCGGGGAGGTGACTTGCAGAAAGACGCTGAGAGCGAACATTGTCGCCTTGGGATTGGTCACGTTGGTGAAGAAACCCCAGCGCAGAGCCTTTAGCGGGGGCATACCAGCAAGCGCGCTGTCTGCCGGCATTTCCCGTGAAGCTGTCCGGTACATGGTGACACCTAGAAACACCAGATATGCTGCGCCGATGAGCTTGAGTGCATTAAAGAGAAAAATGGATTGCGAGACGATGAGGCCAATTCCGGCGAGGGCGTATGTAACGTGAACGCCTAAGGCGAGGGCGATGCCAAGTGCGGTCATGATACCGGCCAAACGACCACCGATGAGCGCGTTGCGAAGAACAACGGCGAAGTCGGGGCCGGGAACAATGGCAACAACAATCGTCAGTGAAATTACAGTGAAAAGCTCGAGCAAGCGTGCCCCCAGGTTGGATGTTTTAAGCAAACAAAAAGCGGATGCAGGAGACCTGCATCCGCCTATATGTCATAGCAGATGGCTGTCCATCCAGACCATGTTTTAAATCAGTTTTGCCATGGCGATGGCCGTGTCCGCCATCCGGTTGGAGAAGCCCCACTCGTTGTCATACCAGGACAGCACCGACACCATTGTCCCGTCCATGACCTTGGTCTGATCCATATGGAAGATCGACGAGTGCGGGTCGTGGTTGAAGTCGATGGAGACGTTCTTGTCTTCAGTGTAGCCGAGCACGCCTGTGAGGGCTCCGCCCGCTGCCGCTTTGACTGCAGCATTGATCTCTTCAACCGTGGTTTGGCGTTTGGCGATGAACTTGAGGTCAACCACAGAAACATTTGGGGTTGGAACGCGCATTGCGAAGCCGTCCAGCTTGCCGTTCAGTTCCGGCAGGACGAGGCCGACAGCTTTCGCTGCACCGGTTGATGTCGGGATCATGGACATGGCCGCTGCACGGGCACGGTAAAGATCCTTGTGCATCGTATCCAATGTCGGCTGGTCACCGGTGTAGGAGTGAATGGTCGTCATCATGCCTTTTTCGATGCCGACGGAATCGTGCAGGACCTTGGCGACTGGTGCCAGACAGTTGGTGGTGCAGGATGCGTTGGAAACGACAAGGTCTTCAGCCGTCAGCGTGTCATGGTTGACGCCATAAACGATTGTTTTATCGGCGCCAGACGCTGGTGCAGATACGAGGACGCGCTTTGCGCCAGCATCGAGGTGTGCGGCAGCCTTGTCCTTGGAATTGAAAATGCCTGTGCATTCCATGGCGATGTCGACACCCAGTTCTCCCCAGGGAAGATCTTTCGGGTCGCGGATCGCGGTGACCTTGATCGGTTTGCCGCCGTCGATGGAAATCGTGTCACCGTCAACTGTGACCGTTGCCGGAAATTTGCCGTGAACAGAATCGTAGCGCAGCAGGTGCGCGTTGGTCTCAACCGGGCCGAGGTCGTTGATGCCGACGACCTCAATGTCAGTGCGGCCAGATTCGATAATGGCACGCAGAATGTTGCGGCCGATACGGCCAAAGCCGTTGATTGCTACCTTGGTTACCATAGTTTTCTCCCGCATTTGGAGCCAGCTTAGGCCCTGCGCCTATTCAAAGGCTACTATATCTAATCGATTTAAAGGCAAAATAAACGCCAAAAAAATCCCGGCAGCGTGCTGAGATGCCGCGCTGCCGGGAAACGTTACATCAAGCGTTGAGCTTTTCCTTGGCTGCAGCAACAACAGCATCCTTCGTGATGCCGAAGTGCTCGTACAGTTCCTTGTAAGGTGCACTGGCACCAAAGCCGGTCATGCCGATGAACAGACCGTCATTGCCAATAAACCGGTCCCACCCCATGCGGATGCCGGCTTCGACGGCGACCTTGACCGGGCTGGAGCCAATGACGGCCTCCTTGTAATCTGCAGACTGTGCTTCGAAGAGTTCAAAGCTCGGCACGGAAACAACGCGAGCGGCAATGCCTGAGCCCATCAGTTCCTTGTGCGCGTCAACGGCGATCTCCACCTCAGAACCCGAGGCAAAGATCGTAACGGCTGCGTCATCTTCGCTGTCGATCAGAACATACGCGCCGTTTGCGCTCAGGTTCTTCTCTTCAAAAGTCTTACGCTGGGACGGCAGGTTTTGACGTGTCAGGGCAAGAACGGACGGTCCATCCTTGTTCTCCAGCGACAATTGCCAGCATTCCAGCGTCTCGGTGATATCAGCCGGACGGAAGAACGTCAGGTTCGGGATCGCCCGAAGCGCGGCAAAATGTTCAACCGGCTGGTGGGTCGGGCCGTCTTCACCCAGACCGATGGAATCGTGCGTCATGACGTGAATAACGCGCTGGTTCATCAGGGCTGCGAGGCGGATCGATGGACGGCAGTAGTCGGAGAAAATCAGGAACCCTCCGGAATAGGGGATCAGGCCGCCATGCAGGGCCATGCCGTTCATCGCGGCTGCCATGCCGTGTTCGCGAATGCCGTAGTGGATGTAGCGGCCTGAAAAGTCATCCGGGGTGACAGGGTTGGTTTGAGCCGTTTTGGTGTTGTTGGACCCCGTCAGATCGGCAGATCCACCGATCGTTTCCGGGATGACACCGTTGATGACACCAAGGACAGCCTCGGACGCTTTGCGCGTTGCCATGGTCGGTTGTTCTTCGGCAAGCTTCTTCTTGTAGTCGAGGACAGCCTGCTCAAACCCTGCCGGAAGATCACCGCGGTTGCGGCGTTCAAATTCAGCGCGGGTTTCGGTGTCCGCATCGTTAAAGCGCTTCTGCCAATCCTTGTGAGCGTGGGCTGAACGAAGGCCGGCAATGCGCCAGGCGTCCAGAATGTCGCTTGGAACCTCAAATGGCTCATGCGGCCAGTTCAGTGTCTCGCGGGTACCTGCGATTTCCTCAGCGCCGAGGGGGGCGCCGTGCACCTTGGCCGTACCGGCTTTTGTCGGGGCGCCGAAGCCGATGGTTGTTTTCGCCGCGATCAGTGTTGGTTTGTCGCTGGCCTGTGCCTGCCGGATTGCAGCTGCGATGCCATCAGGGTCGTGCCCGTCGACATTCAGCGTGTTCCATCCAGAAGCAGCAAAACGGGCAACCTGATCCGTGGAGTCTGTGATGCTGACAGCGCCGTCGATAGAGATGCCGTTGTCATCCCAGATCACGATCAGTTTGTTCAGTTTCAGGTGACCTGCGAGCGACAGGGCCTCCTGACTGATGCCTTCCATCAAGCAGCCGTCTCCGGCCAGAACGTAGGTATAGTGATTGACGAGATCCTTGCCGAAACGCTCTTCTTGCAACCGCTCCGCGATCGCCATACCGACGGCATTGCCGAGCCCCTGACCCAGTGGGCCTGTGGTCGTTTCGATACCTGCACCATGACCGAACTCCGGGTGACCGGCGGTCTTTGCGCCGAGTTGACGGAAGTTTTTCAATTCTTCGAGCGGGAAGTCTTCATATCCGAGCAGATACAGCAGGCTGTAAAGCAGCATGGATCCGTGACCCGCCGACAGAACAAAGCGGTCGCGGTCAGCCCAGCTCGGCGCGGTCGGGTCAAACTTCAGAAATTCTGTAAAAAGGACAGTGGCGATATCGGCCGCGCCCATTGGCAATCCGGGGTGTCCGGATTTGGCCTGTTCCACGGCGTCAATGGCAAGAAAGCGGATTGCATTCGCCATGCGCTGGTGTTTTTCAAGATCGCTCATCTGTGTCCCGTCGCTTGCGTTGGAGTCCCTGCCGCCAGCGTGGACCGTCCGGCGTGGAGTTGTAAGGTGCGTTATTTCTTTAAAGGCAACTGTTGTCAGTTCCGATCAGGCGCCAGACAAATATCAGGAACGGTCAGCGAGTCAATAAAGCCCTGAATAGCGAAAGGGGGAATAAATTCCGCATTTGGGGGTTATCGAATTGAGGAAACTAACAATGGTGCCATTGACGGGAAGAATATGGTGCACCTAATCTCAGCTGCCGGAGCCAGATTTACCTTTTTTGATTTATCAGGTTGCCAGGAAAAGCGCGAAACCCGCTGGTTGTTTGCGGACGCTGCTTTTTTTATGCGAAAAGCTACGCTGAGGGTAAGGCATAACACAAAGCGGCAAAACCCGCTGCAAGAGGGATTGAGGTGACGCTTTATATGGCGGAAGTCGATGTCATGGAAAAGACGAGCCTGTCCGATGCCGTAAAGCGCCTTGAATCCGCCCTCGGCCAGTTGGAGACTGCCGTCCAGCGCCGTTTGGATGCTGATCGCTCTATAAACTCACTTCAGGATGACCTCCAGCGTATGGGCGAGGACAGGTCTCAGTTGGCTGCCTCTTTGGACGAAAGTGAAGCGCGCGCGTCACGGCTCGAAGAAGCCAACAAAGATGTTTCCCGCCGGTTGGTAACGGCCATGGAAACGATCCGCAGCGTTTTGGACACCCACGGAGGCTGATGCGGTTTGGCTCAGATTAGCGTAACCATCAATGGCAAATCCTTTCGGATGGCGTGTGATGATGGCGAAGAGCAACGACTCGAAGGGTTGGCTGCGCGGTTCGATGGCTGGATTGGCGAGCTCAAATCGGCCTTCGGTGAGATCGGTGATCAGCGCCTGACTGTGATGGCCGGCATTATGGCAACCGATCAGTTGTCGGAACTGGAACGTAAAGTCACACGGCTTGAGCAGGAGTTGGCGGCTGCCAAAGATCAACAAGTGGCTGCCCTCAATAATCTGAGCCAGAATGAACAGGATCTTTCGAGAGCCGTAAACACCGCTGCGGCGCGCATCGAAAGCCTTGCCGACGGACTTACGAAGAGCCTGCGAACGGCCGATGACTGAGCGGCCAAATCCGCACTTCCCAAGACTTCGTTTGTGATCAACGCGGCGCCGCACTGGTAATTGCGCAGGCTTGCCTCTATATGCGGTAGTCGTGGCTGCCCGATTTGTCAGGACACTTATCCCCGGGGCCTTACGCATTCCTTAGGGAGCTGTCCCTGCTTTGGGCCGTGGTCCGTTGCATACGGCGCCCACCTACTTTGTAGGTTCTCCGGGATTGCACATCCAACGGTCGGGTGGCTACGCAGCTTGAACATCTCGTTCAAGCCGGGCCGGTCAAAACAGATGATATGAGCGCCCATGACTTCAAACCTTTTACTCGCAGACGAAAAACATCGGCTCCGCAAAGAAGCTTTGGCGCGCCGTAAGGCCATGACCGAGGTCGTTCGGATCGAGAAAAGCTTGGCGCTCGCCGATCACGTTTCTGATCTCCCGATCCCCGCTGGGGCAATCGTTGCAGGTTTTTGGCCGATCCGGGACGAGATCGATCCGCGGCCATTGCTGGATCGTCTTCGTCAAAGCGGCCATACCTTGTGTTTGCCCGTAGTTGCGGACCCTCATTTGATTTTCCGGAAGCTGGACCGTGGATGTGCAATGGAAGATGCCGGTTTCGGCACAATGGCACCTGGACCAGATGCAGAAGAGTTGCGCCCGGATGTTCTGTTGATGCCGCTTGCGGGGTTCGACAGGCAGGGCAATCGGATCGGGTACGGCAAAGGCCATTATGACACCGCGATCTCTGCTCTTGAGAAATCAGGACCGCTTCTTTGCATTGGCCTTGCGTTTGCCTTGCAGGAGGTGGAGCTTGTCCCGGCTGAAGGCCACGACAAACCCCTCGCTGGGATATTAACGGAAGACGGCTACCGATCGTTCTGCTAATGGATGGCCGTTTGGCGAAGTCGGCGTTCTGTGAGGTTTGATGCGTATTCTTTTTCTGGGGGATTTGGTGGGCCGTGTCGGCCGAACGGCAGTCATTGAACAACTGCCGGACCTGGTAGAAGAACAGCAGCTCGATTTTGTCATCGTCAACGGCGAAAACTCCGCATCGGGTTTCGGCATAACCGAAGCGATCCTTCAAGATGTTTTGGATGCTGGTGCAGATGTTGTGACCACCGGCAACCATGTGTGGGACCAGCGGGATACACTTGTCTACATCGAACGTCAGGACCGGTTGCTGCGGCCGGTCAACTATCCAAGCGGCACGCCTGGTCGCGGAGCGCATCTTTTCACCGCACGCAATGGCGCTCAGGTCATGGTCGCGAACGTTATGGGGCGCGTCTACATGGATGCTCTCGATGATCCGTTTGCGGCGATAGACAAGGTGGTTGGCGACTGTCCGCTTGGAGATGTCGCTGATGCCATTATTATTGATGTTCATGCGGAAGCCACCAGCGAGAAACAGGCGATGGGCCACTTCCTCGACGGCCGGGTCAGCCTGGTGGTTGGCACGCATACGCATGTTCCGACAGCAGATCATCAGATTTTGGAAAACGGCACTGCCTACATGTCGGATGCTGGCATGTGCGGTGCATATGACAGCGTGCTGGGCATGGATAAGGAAGAGCCGGTCAATCGCTTTCAGCGCAAGATCCCCGGCTCCAGATTCACGCCGGCGACAGGTGCCGCGACCATTTGTGGTGTAGCGATCGAAACAGATGATCGGACCGGACTGGCCCAAGCGATTGCGCCGGTCAGAATTGGCGGGCGTCTTGAGCCGGTCCTCCCACCATTCTGGGCCGCAAGCTAGATCCGAATTTTCAGGAACTGGATTTTCCGCGCCAACTTGCATATAAGCGGCGCAGTTTTCGTTAAAAGCAAATCCGACTGAGAGCCGAGAAGAGCCATGGCAGGCCATTCAAAATTCAAGAATATCATGCACCGCAAGGGACGTCAGGACGCCGTTCGTTCCAAGATGTTCTCCAAACTGTCCAAGGAAATTACTGTCGCAGCGAAGATGGGCGACCCGGATCCGGACTCCAATCCGCGCTTGCGCCTGGCGGTGAACAACGCCAAAGCTCAGTCCATGCCGAAAGACAACATTCAGCGCGCGATTAACAAGTCGCAAGCTGGTGATGCTGAAAGTTATGACGAAATCCGCTATGAGGGTTACGGTCCGGCTGGTGTTGCTGTTGTCGTTGAAGCCCTGACAGATAACCGCAATCGGTCGGCGTCCAACATTCGATCCTACTTCACCAAGTGTGGCGGGTCTCTTGGCGAAACTGGTTCTGTGTCTTTCATGTTCGACCGTGTTGGCGAGATCATCTACAAGCCGGAAGCTGGCGAGGCGGATGCTGTTCTTGAAGCGGCCATCGAAGCTGGTGCCGAAGACGTTCAATCCGATGAAAACGGACACACGATCTATACAGCATTTGAAGATCTGAACGATGTCGCAAAGGCATTGGAAGAGGCGCTGGGCGAAGCAGACTCCACAAAAATCATCTGGAAGCCGCAGAACCTGACTCCCGTTGATGCCGACAAGGCCCAGACGCTGATGAAACTGATCGACATGCTGGAAGATGATGATGACGTCCAGAACGTCTACACTAACTTCGATGTTGATGAAGAAACCATGGCGCAACTGGCTTTCTAAGATCTTTAAAACACCGATTGTCAAACCCCGGATTTTCCGGGTTTTTTCATTTTGATCATTGAATCTAAGGCTCAACGATATGTTTCAAATTTTCGAACTCACCGAAGCGGATCCGAAGTCTCTCCTTCAACGCACCTTGAAACTGTCCGAGGAGACCGGCGAATTGGCTGAAGCTGTGCTGTCTGTCACTGATGCGCCCGGAAGTGCTTACAAAGTGCATACCCTTCACGATGTGCGCGAGGAAGCGGCCGATGCGGCATTGGTTGCCTTAAGTGTTTTGGCTCAAACGTGCGAAACTTCGGAAGAGTTTTCGGCAGAACTTGACCGTTTGATGCGAGAAAAGTCTGCCAAGTGGCAGGCGAAATTAGCGGAGTAAGGGGTCCAGTAGTGGCAGGCTGGTAATGGCTGCAATGGCGATGAGCAGGTTTGCGACCCATCTGTATGTCCGCTGATTTGAACCGGTAAAGCCCTTGGACCCGAGATAAAGCGCAATTCCGTATACCGGTATGGCGAGGACGAGAAGCCGGGCGACCTCAACCGTGAAAAATCCATTCCGTATGTAGGCGGCAAAAGTTCCTATGCTTGCCAGCGGGAAAAACATAATGAGGTTGGCGCGGATGACGGGTGTGTCGTTCCTGCCGGAAAGCCAGAAAGCAGCAACCGGCGGTGCAGAGACCTGTGAGACACCGCCCAGAACTCCGGACACTGCTCCAACGCCAAATGAAACCTGAGGTGTTGGGTGTTTCTGATAGCGCCAACCGGACACCACGAGCGCCAGGGTGCCTGCGACGACAGCACTTATTATCCAACGCAAGGTCAATACATCCATAGTCGCCAGAAGCCACGCTCCGGCATGGACAAATAGGACAGATCCAATCACTGCAGGAAGCACCGTCGACCAGTCACACAAATGGATCGCCCGGCGGACCAGAGGTAAGGAGACGATGCTGTCGATAAAGAGAAATGTGGCGGCCGCCGTTGAGGGGAGCATCACACTTGCGGCGACCGGCATGAAAATCATTCCTGCGCCAAATCCTGCAAAGCCTCGGATATACCCAGCAACAAACAGGATCACCGCCAGAAAAACCAGCAACTGCGGGGAAAAAGACGCCAGAATGTTGAACATGCAATCTCGCAATTTGCGGAAAGGCGCTGTGGGAAATGTTCGTAAGCAGCGCTTTAGCTGGCGTCAATGGGCAAGTTTTGTTACCGATTTGTTCCATGACACATGCGATTCGATTGCTGGGCATTGACCCCGGCCTCCGGCGGACCGGGTGGGGCATGATCGAGGCGGCCGGAAACCGGCTCTCCTTCATTGCCTCAGGGACGGTGACTTCCGATAACAAGAAGAGCCTTGCAGAGCGCCTGGTCGAGTTGCATGACGGCTTGACCGCTGTTGTGCGTCAGCACAATCCGGCAGAGGCTGCCGTCGAGCACACCTTTGTCAACAAGGATGCAGGGGCGACACTTAAACTCGGTCAAGCGCGCGGCGTGGCGCTTCTTGTTCCTTCGCTGGCCGGGCTATCGGTCGCGGAATATGCTCCGAACCTGGTAAAGAAAACCGTGGTCGGGACCGGGCACGCGGAAAAAGAACAGATCCGGGCCATGGTGAAGGTCTTGATGCCGCGGGCGACCTTCAATTCAGATGACGCAGCAGATGCACTTGCGATTGCCATCTGTCATGCCCAGCACCGGGCGAGCACGGCTGCGCAACTCAAAGCCTTGGGGGCCGCATGATCGGAAAACTGAAGGGAACAATCGACAGTTATGGAGAGGATCACGTGATCCTTGATGTTCATGGCGTCGGGTACCAGGTGCATTGCCCGTCCCGGATTTTGCAAGCGCTGCCGCGGGCTGGGGAAGCAGCCGTTCTGTTTATCGAGACAATCGTGCGCGAAGACATGATCCGCCTTTATGGTTTTGCAGCGGAAGCCGAACGGGAATGGTTCCGCATCCTGATGACGGTGCAGGGCGTTGGTGCAAAGGTGGCGCTGGGCATACTCGGGATCTTGAAGGCAAGCGAAGTTGCCAATGCCATCGCGCTGGGCGACAAGGCCACGATCTCGCGTGCGCCAGGTGTGGGCAAGCGGGTCGCAGAGCGGATCCTCAGCGAGCTGAAAGACAAGGCGCCCGGCCTTGCGAGCATTGATCAAGATACGATTGCTGTCTCTCAGACGGTGGCGGACAATGTGGCGGCTCGTCCGGTGGCAGAGGCCGTTTCGGCCTTGACAAATCTTGGTTATGGGCAACCTCAAGCAAGTGCCGCTGTTGCCAAGGCGATGCAGTCTGCGGGTGAAGATGCGACAACGGAAACCTTGATACGTCTTGGGCTGAAGGAGCTCGCGGGATGATTGTTTTTACCTATGCCGTTATTGCGATTTCTTTCGTCGTGCTCGGGATCGGCGGGATCATGTATCTGGACCATCGGTTTTCACTGACGGTAGGTGATCGGCCGTTCGCGATCAAGGGGCGCCGGATTGAGACCGATGACCCTTTTGTCCGGAAACAGTTCCGGAAATTCTATGCCATCCGAGTCGCCTACTCTCTGTTCTTGCTCGTCTTGTTGTTCGTGGTGGTCAGCCATGTCGGATGACCAGCGCATCGTCTCTCCGGAAATCCGGGGCGATGAGATCGACAGCACAATGCGCCCGCAAGCGCTTGATGACTTTGTCGGCCAGGCGCAAGCCCGTGCGAATCTGAAGGTCTTCATTGGTGCGGCCAAGGCGCGTGGGGAAGCGCTGGACCACGTCTTGTTCGTCGGGCCTCCCGGGCTCGGAAAAACAACCCTTGCGCAGATCATGGCGCGCGAACTTGGCGTGAACTTCCGGGCGACTTCCGGCCCGGTTATTGCCAAGGCGGGTGACCTGGCAGCTCTGCTGACAAATCTGGAAGAGCGCGACGTTCTCTTTATTGACGAGATCCATCGACTCAATCCGGCCGTTGAGGAAGTCCTTTATCCTGCAATGGAAGACTATCAGCTGGATCTGATCATCGGAGAGGGGCCAGCCGCGCGCTCAGTGAAGATTGATCTTGCGAAATTCACACTGGTTGCAGCCACCACACGTCTGGGACTTCTCACAACGCCTCTGCGCGACCGGTTTGGTATTCCGGTGCGTCTGGAGTTCTATACGGTGCCGGAGCTGGAGCACATCGTAAAACGTGGCGCGTCCATCCTTGGGATTGGTATGGCCGAAGATGGCGCGCATGAGATCGCAAAACGGTCCCGCGGAACGCCCCGGATCGCGGGCCGCCTGCTGCGCCGGGTTCGGGACTTTGCTGTTTTTGATGGTGCTGAGAAGGTCGACCGGGCCCTGGCGGATAAGGCCTTGCGGCAGCTGGAGGTCGATGGCGCCGGGCTCGATAGCCTGGATCGGCGCTATCTCAATCAGATCGCCGTCAACTTCGGCGGTGGCCCGGTTGGGATCGAGACCATCGCAGCCGCCTTATCGGAGCCGCGCGACGCGATTGAAGAAATCGTGGAACCCTACCTAATACAAAACGGATTTTTGCAGCGGACACCGCGCGGACGCATATTGACGCCAACCGCATTCTCGCATCTTGGTCTTGCCGTGCCGTCGCGGCCGGACGGGCCGCAAATGGGTTTGTTGCTCGATTCTGATCAGTGACCCTTAAACCGAGCGTTCCTCGAGGTTTCGGCAGACTTTTTCCCGTGAGCAAATGCATCTAAAGATGTCTGCAGTTTTAACGGTAGGGATTTTTACTAGTTAACCAATAATTTCCGATTCTTTCCTAGGGTTCGCTCGAATTCTGGGGGGACCTATGCGTAAGCGGCTTTCAACTAAACTTGCTGTTATGTTCTTGGCCGGTGCACTCACAATGTGCATCGCGATTGTCACAGTTACATCGACACTCTCGCGTGATGTGGCAAACGGTCAGGCCGATGCCGCTTTGCAAAGCGGAACAAAGGCGAAATTGAAAGTCGCTGAACTCGCCTTGGGTCAGGCAGCTGACAGCGCAAAGTTCTTTGCATCGCTCGAAGATGCCAAGAACAGCCTGATGAAAACGCTGGTTGGCTGGAAGAACCTCAAAGACGGCCAGAATGCGATCCTGCGTGGGATTTACGTCACTAACAACCCGCACTCTCCGGACGAGCGGCACTTGCTGATTGAGCCCGCGGAAGGGAACCAGTACACAAACAACCACAAAGTGGTGCATCCGATCTTCCAGGATCTGGTCAGCCAGGGCGTTTTCTCGGATGTGGCGCTGGCAACTCCGGATGGTGTGATCACTTACACGTATGCGAAAGGCGATGAGTTCGCGTTTCACATCGGCGATGCTGAGATCTCCGGGCACCCTGTGCAAATCGCATTCAGCCCACTGTTCGACGCGGTGGCGAATGAGACGATCGAAGCCGGTCAGATCTTTACATCAGGGTTCATAACCGGCGAAGACGGCAAAGTTTCCATGATCATAGCCACACCGGTTTTCTATCTCGACCGGTTTTTCGGTGCCGCAGCCTTCTCTGTGAGCATGGCAAACTTCGCAAACCTGGTCAGCGGATCGGATGAACTCGAAGATGGCGAAAAGGTATTCCTGATTGACACAGCCGGGCAGTTGGTCGGTCTGGACGAGACAGGGGCCGCTGAAGTCGTCCACGACAAGCAAACGGTTTATGCGGGCAATCAAACACTTGTTTTGGACGAAAACGACTATCGGTATGCGGAAGCTGACGCCTCGTTCGCTAGTGCCCCGTACGGGATTGTGGATGCTGTTCTCCAGACCAAGCTGTCCGCTGCTGCCGACCGGATTACTTATGGCGCGGTTATTTCCGGTTTCTTGTGCCTGGTGCCAATCGTTGGTCTCATCTGGTGGGTGACGGGCCGGATGTTTGCCCCGCTCCAAGGACTATCTACGGCAGCGCGTCAAATTGCAGACGGTGATCTTGAGGTCCCTGTAGATGCGACCGAACGCTCAGATGAGATCGGCGAGATGGCGCGCTGTATTGAAGTCTTCAAAGACAACTCGGTAGAGCGCGAGAGGCTGGCCTCTGAACGGAAAGTTGGCCATATTGCCCGCGAGAAGCGCGAGAAGCATATCGATGCGTTGATCAACGGTTTCCGCGCAGAAGCCCAGGGCGTTCTGGAGTTGGTTGAGGCCAATATCGGCCGGGTTGAGGCCGTCACGGCAGAATTGCGTGAGCGATCTGGAGCCGCAGCAGACGAAGGACAAACCGCTGTGGTGTCGTCCGAAAACGCATCTTCAAATGTTCAAGCCGTTGCCTCAGCAACAGAAGAGCTCAATGCTTCGATTTCAGAAATCTCCCGCCAGGTCGAAACCACGGCCGGCATCGTGGCTCAAACTACCACTGCTGCGCAGGTGTCTAACGGTAAAATTTCTGGGTTGGCTGAAGCTGCCAACCGGATTGGTGACGTTGTCTCCCTGATCTCCGAGATTGCCGAACAGACCAATCTGCTGGCACTCAATGCGACGATCGAGGCCGCACGCGCTGGTGAGGCGGGCCGCGGGTTTGCCGTTGTTGCCTCTGAAGTTAAGTCGCTTGCGGGGCAAACGGCCAAAGCGACCGAAGAGATTTCAACGCAAATTGCAGCCATTCAGGCGTCGACCACAGAGGCAGTCGCGGAAATCGCGCGTGTTTCGGAGTCCGTTGGTGAAGTCAATGTGTACACGTCCACCATTCAGGATGCGGTTCAGCAACAGGGCGCTGCGACGAACGAAATCTCCAGAAACGTCGCCGAAGCTGCAGACGGGACCCGTTCTGTTGCCACCACGGTTGCGTCTCTCAACGATGGTGTGACCGAGAATTCTCGCGCGGTTGATGACATGTTGTCTGCGACGATCGAGATGAAACAGCAGGCGGATCGCTTGAGAGGATCTGTCGAAAAATTCCTCAATGAGGTTGCAGCGGCCTGATCGTCTTCCTAGATCTGTGGTGTGATGGGCTTTCCGGTTTTTAGATCGGGGAGCCCTTTTTGGATTTGTGGAGACACTATCGTGAGTGATTGGCCGGATCTCGCAGGCCGTTTAGACCAAAGCGGTCACGTTCTGCCCGTACGCGTTTACTATGAGGACACCGATTTCACAGGGATCGTCTACCACGGTGCCTATGTCCGTTTCTTTGAGCGGGCCCGATCCGACTTTTTGAGGTTGATCGGTATTCACCACAGTGAGTTGGCAGAAGGGGACGATGGCACATCGCTGGCTTTTGCCGTGCGCACAATGACCTTGGATTTCCAGAAACCTGCAAAGATAGATGATGTCCTGGAGGTGCGGACGTCTCTGGCTGAGTACAAAGGCGCCAGGATCAAGCTAGATCAACTCATTTACAGAGGTGATGAACTGCTTGTGTCGGCGGCAGTGACCGTTGCTGTCATTTCATCTGAAGGTCGGCCAACCCGTCTTCCGTCAGCCCTTTCGGAGAAGCTGCTAAAACACAGGCCTTCTGAGCAAGACTGACTTCGCTGTTTGCGGGCAAACGCTGACGCATAATTGAGCGCGCCAGCGGCAAAAATAAGCGGCGCGACCGGTTCGCGTTAATCTTGCAGTAACCTTAATTGATTCTTTTAGAAAAGCGCGCAATTGCGCGTAATAAGTCCCAGTTTTGACAAAATCAAACGTCAGAGAAGCGGTCGGCGAATAGGGGCGAATTCCCCCGTGATCGGTGCAATCGGGGCGCCGGTACTCTGAATGCAACACGCATCATTCGGCCGAGAGGTCATCGGGTTTATGGAAACACTAGTCGAAACGACATTGGCGGCGCCGAAAGGCGACCTTTCTTTCTATGGCTTGTTCTGGCAAGCGCACATTGTCGTACAGATCGTAATGTTGGGATTGCTTGCTGCATCGGTTTGGTGCTGGGCAATCATTGTCGACAAGATCATGATTTTCGGAAAGACAAAACGGCAAATGAACCGGTTCGAAACCGTGTTCTGGTCCGGTCAGTCTTTGGAAGAGCTTTATGGAACGCTGCACAATCGTGTGAACCATTCCATGGCGGCGCTGTTTGTTGCGGCCATGCGGGAATGGAAGCGCAGTCACGAGGGCACGCGCCCGGCGATTGGAAGCCTTCAGCAACGGATCGACCGCGTTATGGATGTCACAATCCAGCGCGAGCAGGAGCGGCTGGAAAACCGGTTGCTGATCCTGGCGACCGTTGGGTCATCTGCTCCGTTCATCGGACTGTTCGGAACCGTTTGGGGCATCATGACTGCATTTCAGGCAATCGCGGCTTCTGAGAGCACGAACCTTGCGGTCGTGGCTCCGGGTATTGCGGAAGCTCTGTTTGCGACGGCTCTGGGTCTTCTGGCCGCCATTCCTGCGGTTATCGCATACAACAAATTCTCTTCGGATGTCGGCCGGGCCGTGGCTCGTATGGAAGGCTTTGCTGACGAGTTCTCCGCGATCTTGTCGCGGCAGATCGACGAGAGGGCCTGATCCATGGGCATGCAGGCCGGTGGTGGACAAGCAGGTGGCAGCCGCCGCGGACGGCGCCGGCGGCGCAGTCTTCCGATAAGTGAGATCAACGTCACACCCTTCGTCGATGTGATGCTGGTGCTGCTCATCATTTTCATGGTCGCAGCACCTTTATTGACGGTCGGTGTGCCGATTGACCTGCCGGAGACACGTGCGAAGGCCCTTGAAGGGGACACCGAGCCGATAACGATTTCCATCAATTCGGCAGGCGAAATTTTTATTCAGGAAACTCCGATCCTCATTGATGAGGTCGTTCCCAAATTGGAGGCGATTGCGGCCAACGGGTACGAAGAACGCATCTACGTGCGTGGAGATCAGGATGCTGATTACGGCACCATGATGAAACTCATGGGCCGGATCAACGCGGCTGGCTTTAAACGGCTCGGCCTTGTCACTCTGGAAGAACGGGACTCGTAACGCAGAATGCGCGCAGGTCTCATTGCGTCTTTGACCGGTCACTCGGTTTTTTTGGTCTGGGGCTTGATAGCCTTTCCGGACGCAAAGAGTTTTTCCGTTCCTCAAGTCGAAACGCTGCCGGTGGATCTCGTTCCAATCGAGGAATTTACGCAGCTTCGCTTAGGTGAGAAAACGGCTGAAGTTCGGGACGTTGCGGCGCTGCAGCCGAGCGATACACCGGCTGAAGACACCCCGCAACCGGCCGACAAACCTGGTGACAGTCAAGTTCAGCAACCCTCGCCTCCCACGCCGGCGCCAGCGCCAACTCCGACGCCGCCTGAACCGGAACCAGTCGCAGAGCCTGTAGATGCCCCGGAACCTGCACCTGCGCCCGAACCGGTACCAGCTGCTGAGCCAGAGCCGGCTCCTGAACCGGAGTCTGTACCTCAGCAGGAAGCCGCACCGGCTGTGCAGCCGATTCTGACAAGCGTTGCACCAAGGACAAAACCGGCGCCGCCACGGCCGCAGCGACAGGAGCCGCGGGATGAATCTATCGTCAACGACGTTGCGGCCCTGCTCAACAAGGTGGAACCAGCCGGCCAGGCCGGGGGACAACCTGATACGCCTGCATCGCTGGGAACACGGCAAGGCGCGCCGAACATCCGCATGACCCAATCGGAGTTGGATGCGTTACGCTCCCAGGTTGCTATGTGTTGGAGCCCTCCTGTTGGGGCAGTGGGTGCGGAAGATCTGAATGTGCGGGTTCGTTTCAACCTGTCGCAGAACGGCGAAGTGTCCAATGGTCCGGAAGTCATGAATTCCAATGCAAATCCGGCCTTCCGCGCAGCAGCAAGCAGTGCGGTCCGTGCTGTGATGCGCTGCCAGCCATACAGCCTGCCAATTGCGAAATATGATGCGTGGCAGGAAGTGATTATCAATTTTGACCCGAGAGAGATGCTCGGGGGCTAAGCCGATTTCGCAGTCGGAACCCAAAGGTGAAGGAGCTGTATTGCTCATGCGTCAGATTTGGAAACATTTTTTAGGGTTCGTCGGGTCCTCGGCCTGCGTCCGCGGTGGGTTTGTTGCGCTCCTAGCAGTACTCAGTCCGATCCCGGCTGCTGCGCTGGTTGAAATCGACATCACTCAGGGGAATGTCGAACCGCTGCCGATTGCCTTGCCGCAGTTCTCTGCAGAAGGTGGCGACAGCAAACTGGCCGCTGACATGACCGCGGTGATTGCGGCGGATCTCAAACGGTCCGGTCTATTCAATCCTCTCGATCCAGCGAGCTTCATTCAGAAGAACATGAGCGTGAATTCCACCCCGCGCTTTGGGGATTGGCGTACGATCAGTGCACAGGCGCTTGTGACGGGAACCGTGACAAAGCAGGCGGATGGCCGCTTGCGCGCTGAATTCCGGCTTTGGGATGTCTTTGCGGCAGAGCAGATGCTTGGGCAACAGTTCTATACAACACCGGAAAACTGGCGGCGGCTCGCCCATATCATTGCGGATGCCGTTTACGAGCGTCTCACCGGCGAAAAAGGCTATTTTGACACGCGCATCGTGTTTGTCGACGAGACGGGGCCGAAAGACAAGCGCGTGAAACGCTTGGCACTGATGGATCAGGACGGCGCGAATGTTCGGTACCTCACCCGGGGCGATGATCTGGTTTTGACACCGCGCTTTTCGCCGACGAGCCAGGAAATCACCTACATGTCTTATGCAGGTGCGGATCCAAGTGTGTATCTCTTGAACATCGAGACCGGGCAGCGCGAGATCGTGGGCAATTTTCCGGGGATGACCTTTGCGCCGCGGTTTTCACCTGATGGACAGAGCGTGGTCATGAGTTTGCAACAGGGTGGCAACGCAAACATCTTCAAAATGGATTTGCGGTCGCGGCAGACGACCCGCTTGACCAACACAGCCGCCATTGATACGAGCCCGTCTTTCTCTCCGGATAGCGGCCGTATTGTTTTTGAATCCGATCGGGGGGGCTCACAACAGCTTTACGTGATGAGTGCAGCTGGTGGCCAGGCTCAGCGGATTTCCTTCGGCCCGGGGCGCTACTCGACACCGGTCTGGTCTCCACGGGGCGACCTGATTGCCTTTACCAAGCAGCACCAGGGCCGGTTCATGATCGGTGTGATGCGGCCTGACGGAAAAGGCGAGCGGATTCTGACAGAGGGATATCACAACGAAGGACCAGCCTGGGCTCCGAATGGCCGGGTTCTGGTGTTCTTCCGTGATACGCCGGGCGCAAACGGAGGTCCGCAAGTATGGACCGTCGATTTGACCGGCTACAATGAACAAAGGCTGGAAACACCGGCATTTGCATCAGATCCGTCTTGGTCGCCATTGATCGACTGAGACAACGAATAACGAAGTGTTTACCAGCCTTATTGAGAGCGCATTAACCGACTTTGGCTACAAAGCGTTTACCAAAATGTGGGGGCGCATTTGGAAAGCCGGTTTAGCGGGCTGGGGTAAGGAGACAGGAATGTTCAATATGGTGAGTGCCTCCAACGGGGCACGGTGGATTGCAGTCTGTTTTGCAGTCCTATTTGCCGCAGCGTGCGCGCAAACCAAGCCGGACGGGTTGGCGACCAACGTCAAGCCAGGGACCGGGCAGGATTTCGTGGTGAATGTCGGGGACCGGGTGTTCTTCGAAGAAGACCAATCCACCCTGAATTCGCAGGGGCAGGCCACGCTTGCCAACCAGGCAAAGTGGCTTCAACGGTACTCGCAGTACACGATTACCGTGGAAGGCCATGCTGATGAGCGCGGTACGCGCCAATACAACATCGCACTTGGTGCAAGGCGTGCGCAGGCCGCACGCGATTACCTCGTATCCCAGGGAGTTTCTGCCTCCCGGATCAAAACGATTTCGTATGGCAAAGAACGGCCGGTGGCCGTTTGTAACGACAACAGTTGCTGGTCTCAGAACAGGCGGGCAGTGACCGTGCTGAACAACGCGACCAACTGATCAGTGTCCGAATAACGCTAAAAACGCCGGGTTCAGCCCGGCGTTTTTATTAGCCCGGAGCAAAAACACGCCCTTTCCCGGTTTGTTTGTCAAAATTTGGCCGAACTCGGAGCGCCATTTGCGCTAGAATTCAGCGTGTGGCCATACGGGTGAGAACCTCTCCCTGCCAATCAGATGGCTTTCCATTTATCGGTATTGGTATATGACAAGTGGCTGCACAGCGGAGGGACGAATGAAACAATTTTACAGGCTGGTATGCCCTGTATTGGCCGTAATGCTCATCTCAGTGGCAACGCCATCTCATGCGCAGCTTTTCGGAAAACGGAATGACGATTCCAGTGTCCGTATCGGACAGCTGGAAGAGCAGATCCGGGTCTTGACCGGTCAACTCGAGCAAATGGCGTTTCAGATGCGCGAATTGCAAGACCAGATGCGCCGGATGCAGGAAGACAACGAGTACCGTTTTCAGCAGCTTGAAGGCGGGACGCCTGGCAAACGGTCGGACGCTTCTCCTGGGCTGGCGCCGGATGGCACACCTCAGTCTGGAAGCCTGGTCGCACCTGGCGGCGGATTTGCAAACCTTCCTGCCGATGGCTCTGGAGACGGAGATTGGTCCCAATCGGGCGGATATGAAGCCGGTACAGGCGTTCCTTCGAACGGACCGATTGATTTGTCGTCTCTGGCACAAGGTCAAGTCGTGCCACCTGGAGCCGCTTCAGACACCACACCCAGCCCTGAGTTATCGACAGACGATGACCAGATTGCCGGTATCATTGGAAGTGGTGACCCGCGGACGGACTACGACCGCGCGTATTCCATGGCAGTGAATGGAGATTATGCTGCGGCTGAGGCCGGATTTCGAACATTCCTGGAGAGTTATCCAGACAATCAGCTGGCGGCCAATGCGCAGTATTGGCTCGGCGAAAGCCTCCTGGCCCAGCAGAATTATCGCGAAGCTGCGGACGCGTTTTTGAAAACCTACCGGGATCATCCCGGCAATTCAAAAAGCCCGGACAGTTTGCTGAAACTCGGAGTTTCGCTGCGCGGGCTCGGTGAAACCGATGTTGCTTGCGCGACGTTTTCCGAACTCTTGAGTAAATTTCCAAATGCTGCGCCGGCGGTTTTGTCACAAGCGCGGGATGAACGCCAAAGTGCCCAGTGTTCATAACCAGCCGGATCCCTGTTCCGGGCTTACTGACCGGGAAATTGACCAACTATTTCATTCATTAAACAACTTTTCAAAGATTGCTCTTGCTGTCTCTGGCGGTGGAGACTCAGTTTGCCTGCTGATCGCCTTTTGTGAATGGCGATCGAGACGAAACTGGGAAGGAGCTTGCGAGGTGGTCGTTGTTGATCACAAGCTGCGTCCAGAAGGCTCTCAAGAAGCGTGCTTTGTTCGGGAATTGAGCGAACAATATGGTTTGCACTGCCATATTTTGAAATGGACGGATGACAAGCCGGTAACTGGCCTTCAAGAGGCTGCGCGCGAAGCGCGATACCAACTGATCGCAAAACAGACTGCTGTGTCGGGTTATGAAGCCGTTCTTCTCGCGCATCATCTCGATGACCAGGTTGAAACGTTTCTCGATCGTTTGACCCGGGGAAGCGGATTAAACGGGCTTGGCGCCATCGCTTCAGATGAACTTGAAGGACCTGCCGGTCTTCGTTTGCTGCGCCCTTTTCTCAGTGTGCCCAAAAGCCGTCTTTTGGCGACCTTGGAAGACCGGGGTCAAAAATGGTGTGAAGACCCTTCAAATAAGAATTTGAAGTACAAGCGCAGCCGTTTGCGGTCGATTTCGAGCACTCTCGCGGAAGAGGGTTTGTCGCCGAGTCGAATTGCCACAACAGCACGGCAGCTTAGACGTGCGCGCGAGGCTCTGGAAACGGTCCTAGCGGAGCTTTTTGGTCAGCATGTCGAGGAGCATCCGGCAGGACCGGTCAAGACTTCGACGCTGATGTTTCGCGCTCAGTCAGAAGAATTCAGGCTGCGTTTGCTCATACTCATGATCGAGCGGGTGACCGGCCGGGTTTATCAGCCGAAGTTGCGGAAGATCGAAGCCCTCGATCACTGGATTTTGAACAACAAGGTAGGGCGCCAAACATTGGGTGGAGCCGTTCTGGAAATGAAACGGGATACTCTATTTGTTTGGAAAGAAATCGGCCGATCACCACCTGTGGTCCTTGAGAACCTCTGCGGGGAGGGGAAATGGGACGCCCGCTATCTGTTCGATGTTCAAGCCGCCGAGGGGGCGCCGCCGAATGGTATGACAGTCAACCTCGGCCCGCTGTTTAATGCGCCGGTCGACCGGCGGCAAATTTCCTGGCCAAATGGGTGGCCAAAGGAGGCGTTTGAAAGCGCGCCGGTGTTCTGGATCGGAAACGGGCCGGTGGGTGTTCGCTCTGCGGCCTCTTTGATTTGGCATGATGCGCGGCGCGTAGGGTGCGAAATTTCACTTCAGCGGATCCCCGTTCCGGCAAAATTGGCCGGTAACTATAGGACCGATCTTGAGGGGTCTTAGGATTTCCGCGGTTTTCGCGGGCGCAAACATCTGTTAGGGGTGTCTCTTAAGAAAATAGTCAGTGTGCATGCGCAATATGGCGCACCACCTTGGCATAGGGCTATGGGCGACCTATCTTCGCTGAAAGAAACGTAACCGCGCGCATTCTAATAAAGTCGCGTCGGGCGGTTAAGGGATAGAAATGAACGCACATTTTCGCAACTTCGCGCTCTGGGTGATAATCGCCCTTCTGCTGATCGCTTTGTTCCAGCTGTTTCAGAGCCCAACACAGAACAGCGCAACGGACGAGATCGCTTTCTCCGAGTTCATGAATAAAGTCGATCGCGGCGATGTGCGATCGGTGACTATTCAGGAACAGAAGATCTCGGGCAGCTCGACGACAGGTCCGTTCCAGACGTACGCGCCTGAAGGTGCGCAATATGTCGAAGAACTCCGCACCAAAGGCGTGTTGATCAACGCGCGTCCGCCGGCCGAAAGTTCACCGCTCCTCGGCGCGCTGTTCTCTTGGCTTCCAATGCTGATCATTCTTGGCATCTGGATTTTCGTAATGCGGCAGATGCAAGGCTCTGGTGGCAAAGCCATGGGCTTCGGCAAGTCCAAAGCGAAACTGCTGACTGAAGCGCACGGCCGGGTCACATTCGAAGACGTTGCCGGCATTGACGAAGCTAAGGAAGATTTGCAGGAAATCGTCGAATTCTTGCGCGATCCGCAAAAATTCCAGCGGCTCGGCGGTCGTATTCCGCGCGGCGTGCTGCTGGTCGGCCCTCCAGGTACTGGTAAAACCCTGACCGCCCGAGCGGTTGCAGGTGAAGCAAACGTACCGTTCTTCACGATTTCCGGCTCTGACTTTGTGGAAATGTTTGTCGGCGTAGGTGCAAGCCGCGTCCGCGACATGTTCGAGCAAGCCAAGAAGAACGCACCTTGCATCATCTTTATCGATGAAATTGACGCCGTTGGCCGTCACCGCGGTGCAGGGCTTGGTGGTGGTAATGATGAGCGCGAGCAGACGCTCAACCAGCTTCTCGTCGAGATGGACGGCTTTGAGCCGAACGAGGGCATCATCATCATCGCGGCCACCAACCGTCCGGATGTTCTTGATCCTGCCCTTCTGCGCCCTGGTCGTTTCGACCGTCAGATTGTTGTTCCGAACCCGGACGTGACTGGCCGCGAAAAGATCCTCAAGGTTCACATGCGGAAAGTACCATTGGCGCCGGATGTCGATGTACGCACACTGGCACGCGGCACACCAGGGTTCTCGGGTGCCGATCTCATGAACCTTGTTAATGAGGCTGCCCTACTTGCAGCACGCCGGTCCAAGCGCTTGGTCACGATGGCCGAGTTCGAGGACGCCAAGGATAAGGTCATGATGGGTGCAGAGCGCCGCACCTTGGTAATGACTGAGGAAGAGAAGAAGCTCACTGCCTACCATGAAGCTGGCCATGCTCTGGTTGCTCTTCATCAGGAAGCTTCTGATCCCATCCATAAGGCGACAATCATCCCGCGCGGTCGCGCGCTTGGCATGGTCATGCGGTTGCCGGAAAAAGATCAGGTGTCCTTGACACGCGCCAAGTGTAAGGCCGACCTGGCCGTAGCGATGGGCGGACGCGTCGCCGAGGAAATGATCTTCGGATATGAGAAGGTAACCTCAGGTGCATCTGGCGACATCCAGATGGCCACCAAACTTGCCCGCGCGATGGCGACCCAGTTCGGCATGTCCGACAAGCTCGGTCCGCTGCTCTACGGCGAAAACCAGGAAGAGGTTTTCCTCGGTCATTCCGTCGCAAAGAACCAGAACGTGGCGGATGAGACCCAGAAGATCGTCGATGCTGAAATCAAATCCTTCGTCAATCAGGGATACGAGACAGCGAAGAAAATCCTTGGTGATCACGAAGACCAATTGCACAGCATTGCCAAAGGTCTACTCGAATACGAGACGCTCTCCGGCGATGAGATCAAGGGCTTGCTGGATGGCAAGCCGCCGGTGCGCGACACTGATGACGATCAGCCAATTGGCCGGTCCTCTGCGGTGCCGAAAGCGGGAGCCAAGCGCGGCGGCGATGAGCCAAGCGGCGGCATGGAGCCTCAGCCACAGGCCTAATACGCTCTACGACTGAACAACAAAAGTGCCCGGTGTCTCACCGGGCACTTTTCATGTGTTTGAATAGATATGAACCGGCTGCCAGTGGTAACATTTGCTCATAAGATGTGACACACGGCGCCGGAAATCTCGGTTACAACGACAAAGATTCGAAAACGACAAGGTTTGGTTTATGCGCAAGTTCTTCGGCACCGACGGGATTCGCGGGCAGGCGAATGCCTATCCAATGACCGCGGAAATGGCTCTTAAGATCGGCATGGCGGCGGGCCTGGTGTTTAAGAATGGCGGTCATCGCCATCGTGTTGTCATCGGAAAAGACACAAGACTGTCCGGTTACATGCTGGAAAACGCTCTGGTGGCAGGTTTTACATCGGTCGGTATGGATGTTTTCCTGCTCGGGCCTCTTCCAACCCCTGCCGTTGCGATGCTGACCCGTTCTTTACGTACGGATCTTGGTGTCATGATCTCCGCGTCTCACAATCCCTTCCAGGACAATGGCATCAAGTTCTTTGGGCCTGACGGATTCAAACTGAGTGACGATATCGAGAAGTCCATTGAGGAACTCGTCGAAAGCGATCTGACACCGCATCTTGCAAGCGCTCAGGAGCTTGGGCGGGCCAAACGAATTGACGGGGCTCAAGAGCGCTACATTGAAACAGCCAAGCGCACCCTGCCGCGTAAGATGAGCCTTGAAGGCCTGCGGGTCGTCGTCGATTGCGCCAATGGCGCTGCCTACAAAGTCGCGCCGGATGCCCTTTTTGAACTCGGTGCGGATGTAATCCGGATGGGCGTGTCTCCGGACGGGTTCAACATCAACAAAGACTGCGGGTCGACCTCCACAGATGCATTGTCCAAGAAGGTTCATGAAGTGCGCGCCGACATCGGAATCGCTCTTGATGGCGATGCGGACCGGGTGATCATCGTAGATGAAAACGGGAACGTCGTTGACGGTGACCAGTTGATGGCAGTGGTTGCCCAATCCTGGCAAGCCAATGGCCGCTTGGCAGGCAATGGCATCGTTGCAACTGTTATGTCCAATCTTGGCCTGGAACGGTATTTGGGGGATTTGGGGCTCGGTCTTGAGCGCACGAAAGTCGGCGACCGTTATGTGGTCGAACATATGCGCGCCAATGGCTTCAACGTGGGTGGGGAGCAGTCTGGCCATATTGTGCTGTCGGATTTCGCGACCACGGGTGACGGTCTGATCGCAGCACTGCAAATTATGGCTTGTATCAAGCAGCAGGATAAACCTGTGTCAGAAGTTTGCCGCCGGTTTGAACCTGTTCCGCAAATCCTGAAAAACGTCCGTTACAAAGGCGGTGCGCCGCTTCAGCATTCCGAGGTAAAATCTGCGATTGAGGACGGCGAAGCCCGTCTCGGGACCTCCGGCCGTCTCGTGATCAGGGCTTCCGGGACAGAACCTTTGATTCGGGTTATGGCCGAAGGCGATGACGCGGATTTGGTTAAACAAGTTGTGAACGATATTGCCGGGGTTGTCGCATCTTCCGCTGCGTAGCGCTGCTGCTTCTTGGAATCACTTACGTTCTTAACAATAAAGCCAGCTGATTCAGCTGGCTTTTTTAATGTTTGGTAAAAAGCAAGGCGTAGGGTTTACCATTCATTTACGTAAAAAAACTCGGTTAAAGAACACAGTTAAGTCAACCTTAATGAATACGCGTCATTTTTGACCTCGAGATTGGTGTGTCGGCAATGAAATGCAGACGCTACATCGAAAGAGGACGAAGACATGGATAATTTTTTTAAACGTTTGTCTTTGACCGGCTTTGCTGTTGTGCTGTCCACTGCGGGTTTTGCAGCAGACTTGCCGACGCCGGTCATTGAACACGTTCCGGTCGCTCCTGCGGCCGTCGGCGGTTTCTACCTGCGGGGTGATATCGGCTATAAGGTTTACGGTGAACCTAGTGGCAGTTTTAGCGACGCAGCGATCGGTGGACTGCGCTATGAGCGCGAAAGCCTCGACAACACCTGGATGATTGGCGCAGGTGTTGGTTATCAGTTCAACCGCTACTTCAGAAGTGACGTTACGGTCGATTATGAGGCCAAGGCAACTGCAACCGGCTACGCGCCGTGTGGTGGCTGTGCGGCTGCAGGTCAATTCTCAACCGAGAAGGCCGATATCGACGTCTGGACTGTCATGCTGAACGGTTATGTCGATCTTGCGACCTGGAACCGCATCACACCTTATGTCGGTGCCGGTATCGGTGCGTCATACGTGAGCGCCAGCAATAAAACGTCCCTCAACCCGGACGGTACGTTCTCCAGCTACGACGGCAGCAACGGCGATTGGAATTTTGCCTGGGCCTTGATGGCAGGTGCAGAATACGCTGTGACGCCGAATTGGAGCATCGATGCGGGTTACCGGTATAAGGACCTTGGCGAAGCAAAAACCGTGAAGCTTTATAACGTTGGCACCGGTGAATCCCGTGAAGTGTGGGAAGATCTAACCGCTCACGAATTCCGCATTGGTGCGCGCTACACATTCAACGCACCTGCAGCGGCTCCGGCATATTATCCAGCTGGGCCGATCACGAGTAATTTCTGATTATTCAGCATACGTTGACGAAAGGGCTGGTCATCGACCGGCCCTTTTTGTCGTCTTTCTCGCAATTGAATTGACGTAACTGCCGTTCGGCTTTATCCCCATAGGTGGGCCACCCCTCCCCAACGAGGGGCTCCTATCTGTGAGGGTAGACTTGAAATGAGCATAGTTATCTCCAAGCCGGACGTGCGTCCGGCAAATCCCAATTTTTCTTCTGGTCCCTGTTCCAAGCGTCCCGGCTGGTCGCTGGAAGCGCTTTCCGATGCGCCGCTTGGACGGTCGCACCGCGCCAAGCCGGGCAAGGCCAAACTTGCGGAAGCCATTGAGCTGACACGCAAGGTGCTGAACGTTCCAGCAGGTTACCGCATTGGCATCGTTCCGGCCTCCGATACCGGCGCAGTTGAAATGGCCATGTGGTCATTGCTTGGTGCCCGTGGCGTCGACATGCTTGCCTGGGAAAGCTTCGGATCAGGTTGGGTGACCGATGTGGTCAAACAGCTGAAGCTGGAAAACGCCCGCAAGATAGAAGCGCCATACGGCGAGCTGCCGGACCTTTCGACGGTCGACTTTTCGAATGATGTCGTCTTCACATGGAATGGGACCACATCCGGTGTCCGTGTGCCGAACGGAGATTGGATTCCTGAGAACCGCGAAGGTTTGACAATCTGTGATGCGACTTCGGCTGCATTTGCTCAGGAGCTGGACTTTGCCAAGCTCGATGTGGTGACGTTTTCCTGGCAAAAGGTGCTTGGCGGTGAAGCCGCACATGGCATGCTGATCCTCAGCCCGCGCGCTGTCGAACGCCTGGAAACCTATTCTCCGGCTTGGCCCTTGCCGAAGATTTTCCGCCTGACCAAAGGCGGAAAGTTGATTGAAGGGATATTCCGCGGCGAGACGATCAACACGCCGTCGATGCTGTGCGTTGAAGACTATCTCGATGCCCTGAAATGGGCCGAAGGTCTGGGTGGTTTGGCCGGTCTTGTGGCGCGCGCTGACGGCAACCTTCAGGTTCTGGCTGACTGGGTTGATCAGACGTCTTGGGTCGATTTTCTGCCGAAGGATCCTGCCAACCGGTCCAATACATCCGTTTGTCTGACTGTGGTTGATCCGGACATTCTGGCGCTGTCAGATGAGCAGCAGTCCACTTTCGCTAAGGGAATGGTTTCCCTGCTCGACAGTGAAGGCGTTGCTTATGATATTGGCGCTTACCGGGATGCACCATCCGGTCTTCGGATCTGGGCAGGGGCAACCGTTGAGGCCAGCGATCTGATAGCGTTGACCTCCTGGCTGGATTGGGCCTTCCAAACCGAAAAAGCGAAACACGCTCAGGCCGCCTGAGCCTGTTCTTTGAACAGCTAAGTCCAATGCCGGGCGGTACGCTGCCCGGTCAGGTATTGATGTCAAGGAGAGGCTCATATGGCCCCGAAAGTATTGATTTCTGACAAGTTGTCTCCAGCTGCCGTACAGATCTTCAAGGATCGCGGCGTGGAGGCGGATTTCCTGCCAGATGTTGGCAAGGACAAGGAAAAGCTGCGCGAGATCATCGGTCAGTATGATGGCCTGGCGATCCGCTCTGCGACGAAGGTGACTGAAAAAATCATCGCAGCTGCGGACAACCTGAAAGTTGTCGGCCGTGCAGGGATTGGCGTCGACAATGTCGACATTCCGAAGGCCACGGCACGCGGCATCATCGTGATGAACACGCCGTTCGGCAATGCCATTACGACGGCCGAACACGCGATTTCCATGATGATGGCGGTGGCCCGTCAAATACCGGCGGCTGATGCGTCGACCCAGGCCGGTAAGTGGGAAAAGTCCCGGTTCATGGGACGTGAGATCACCGGCAAAACCTTGGGCCTGATCGGTTGTGGAAACATTGGATCGATCGTTGCCGAGCGGGGTATCGGTCTCAAGATGAAAGTCATTGCCTTTGACCCGTTCCTGACGCCGGAACGGGCACTGGCGCTCGGCGTAGAGAAGGTGGAGCTGGATGGGCTTCTTTCCCGGTCGGACTTCATTACCTTGCACACACCGCTCACCGACAAGACGCGGAACATCATTGATGCAGCCGCGATCGCCAAAATGCGGGATGGGGCCTACCTCATCAACTGCGCCCGCGGCGGTCTTGCTGATGAACAGGCCGTTCGTGATGCACTTGATAGCGGGAAACTTGCGGGCGCCGCTTTCGACGTCTTTGTCGATGAACCGGCCAAGGAAAATGTGCTTTTCGGTGCGCCGAACTTCGTGTCCACACCGCATCTGGGAGCCTCAACGGAGGAAGCCCAAGAGAACGTTGCTCTGCAGGTTGCCGAGCAAATGTGCGACTACCTCTTGAGCGGTGCTGTCCGGAATGCACTCAACATGCCGTCAATCACGGCGGAAGAAGCGCCTAAACTGGCGCCTTTTGTTCGGTTGGCCGAGCAGTTGGGGTCTTTCGCTGGGCAGCTTACTGAAACCGGGATTGAGCGCGTTCGCCTGGAATATGCCGGTGCCGTCGCCGACATGAACGTTCAGGCGCTGACGTCGGCAGCACTCACTGGTTTGCTGACACCGCTTCTGCAGACCGTCAACATGGTTTCTGCCCCCATCCTGGCGAAGGAAAGGGGCATGCAGATCGAAGAGGTCCGGCGGGACAAGCAAGGGGCGTATGAGACCTACATCCGCCTGACTGTGGAAACCGAGCGCCAAAGCCGCTCCGTTGCCGGGACGGTGTTCGCCGACGGCAAGCCTCGGATCATCCAGGTGAAGGGCATCAACATGGAAGCTGAGCTCGGCGAGCACATGCTTTACATCACCAACGAAGACAAACCGGGCTTTATCGGTCACCTTGGGATGGAATTGGGCAACAACGAGGTAAATATTGCGACTTTCAACCTTGGCCGGACAGCGCCGGGAGAGGAAGCGATATGTCTCGTTGAAGTGGATGCTCCGGTCTCAAAAGAGGTCATGGCCAGATTGGAGACGGTCTCCCATGTGAAGCAAGTCAAGCCGCTTCGCTTTTGACACCAAGGGCGCCCGGATGAAAAGTCATCCGGGCGCTTGCTATTTTGCGGACGTGGATACTGGTTTGAAACGGGCGAAAAGCCGCCCATCAAGAACGACCAACCCACTTAACAAGAGTGCGAAGCCGGCCAGTTGGATCGCCGACAGTTCCTCGCCCAACAAAAGCCAGCCAAAGAACAAGGCGCTGGCGGGCACCAGAAGCGTGACCAGCGAAGCGTTGGTCGCGCCAGCTTCGGCTAGAAGCCGGAAGTACATCAGGTAAGCAAGTGCAGTCGCGAAAATCCCGAGCGCGAGAACGTTGAGCCAGGCAATGACGCTTGGATCCGCCACGCTCCAAGAACCGGATGCGAACAGAGCGATCGGGGCCATGATCAGGGTTGATCCGGACAATTGACCGGTTGCCGAGATGAGGGGCCGGAGGCCTTTGAAGCGTTTTGCAAAGGTTGCTGCAAAGGCATAGGACAGCGCCGCTCCCAGACATGCCACCTGAGCCCATAAAGGGTCTGAGACTATGCCGGACAAACTGCCGGAGAGCATGGTTGCGACGCCGGCGATCCCGAGAACAATTCCGGCGATCTTGTGAATGCCGAGAGTTTCCTGGCGGAACAGGACTCCGGCGACCAAAACGGTGAAGACCGGTGTCGTTGCGTTGAGGATAGACGCAAGACCCGCCCCGATCACAGTCTGTCCTGCAAAGAGCAGCGAAAACGGAATAACGTTGTTCAAGAGGCCCATTGCCAGAAACGAGGCCGCCATCTTGATAGGAAACTGCTTCAGGGTGCCTTGGACCCAGAGCACAAGCCAGAGTGCGAGGCATGCGGACGCGACGCGGAAAAATACCAGCGTCAGCGGAGGGATCTCGGCAACCGCAACCTTGGCAAAGATAAACGATCCACCCCAAATCGCGCCGAGACAAATCAGCAAGATCCAATGCTGCAATTTCATGTGGGAGCTCCGACCAGGTGAATGTCTCCCGGGTACCATGTGTTTTCGGTTCCCGACACCCGAAATCCGAGCGAATGTTGGACGCGCAGGCTTGTCTTGCACAGCGATAAAACGAACAAGAAGCGGAATTGGGGAGAGTATGTTCGGTAGCTTGCGCAATTCTTCAATTAAATGGCTGGGAAGACTCGCGCGGCAAACCAATCCTGTCTATAGTCCGCGCCGTTTGCCCCGGGGCCTTGTCCGGGGCTTGTTGTGTTGGCGTCAAGGACGTCACGAACCTGCTTTAGGAGAGCAAAAGCTAGATGGCGAATGTGGTTGTTGTCGGTTCGCAATGGGGTGACGAAGGCAAAGGCAAGATTGTCGACTGGTTGTCGGAACAAGCCGATGTCATTGTAAGGTTCCAGGGCGGACACAACGCTGGACATACACTCGTTATTGACGGTGTGAGCTACAAGCTCTCCTTGCTGCCATCCGGTGTGGCCCGGCCGGGCAAGTTGTCTGTGATCGGCAATGGTGTTGTGCTGGATCCACACGCGTTGGCCGAAGAGGTCAAACGGCTCGGCGAGCAAGGCGTTGTTGTTACGCCTGAAAGCCTGCGGGTGGCTGAGAACGCAACCTTGATCCTGTCTTTGCACCGGGAACTGGACGCTCTTCGTGAAAACTCCAACACCGGCACCAAGATCGGCACAACAAAACGCGGTATCGGTCCGGCATACGAAGATAAGGTCGGCCGCCGTGCGATCCGTCTGATGGATCTGAAAAACCTTACAACGCTTCCGGCGAAAATCGACCGGCTCTTGACCCACCACAACGCTTTGCGCCGGGGGCTTGGGCAGGACGAAATCTCAGCGGATGTCATTTTCGAAGAGCTGTCCAGCGTTGCAGATCAGGTTCTGCCTTACATGGACAAGGTTTGGTATTTGCTCGACGAACAACGCCGCCAGGGCAAACGGATTCTTTTCGAAGGGGCTCAAGGCGCTCTTCTCGACATTGACCACGGCACATACCCTTTCGTGACATCGTCCAACACTGTCGCGGGACAGGCCGCGACCGGCTGTGGCCTGGGACCAGGCTCGGTCGATTACGTCCTCGGGATCACGAAGGCGTACACCACGCGGGTCGGGGAGGGGCCTTTCCCGACCGAACAAGAAAACGAAGTCGGCGAGTTTCTTGGAACCCGCGGTCATGAATTCGGAACGGTCACCGGCCGTCGCCGCCGTTGCGGCTGGTTTGATGCGGTTCTTGTGCGTCAGACCGTTTGTACGTCCGGTATCAACGGGATCGCGCTGACCAAGCTTGATGTTCTGGATGGTCTTGAGGAAATCAAGATCTGCGTTGGCTACGAACTCGACGGCGAGCGCATCGACTATCTTCCAGCGTCACAAGGCGCCCAGGAACGGGTCAAGCCGATCTATGAGAGCATGCCGGGTTGGAAAGAATCCACTGAAGGTGCGCGGACTTGGGCTGAGCTTCCGGCGCAAGCGATCAAATACGTACGGCATGTTGAAGAGCTGATCGGTGCACCGGTCGCGATCTTGTCGACCAGTCCGGAACGCGATGACACAATTCTTGTGCAGAATCCTTTCCAAGACTGAGCGAATTGACGTAAACAAGACAATATCAAAGATGCTTGGAGTGCGTTGCGAATCGCTACGCACTCGGCAGCTTTTGAAGTCCGGGGTCTCCGGCATCAAAAGCAAGATGGAACGACAATTGTGCGCGTCTCGCGCGATCTGATAGGCGAAAATCTCTTCGAAAGCTTGGTATAAGTCACGAAGAAGTCGCGGATCTGATCCAGGAGACGCAGTAGCGCAGTTGGCCGGTAGGCAGGAAGATGGCTGATTACTATTCGATATTAAAGAAAACAATCGCGTCCTTGCCCGAAAGCAATGGTGCAGCGCGGCGCAGCGTTTACAGCCGTGCGCGTAATGCCATCGTGAATCAGCTCAAGGCCTATGAGCCGCCACTGTCGCCATCGGAAATCACAGCAGAACAACTTCGTCTGGAAGAGGCAATCCGGAAGGTCGAGGCGGAAGCTGCCAGAGAAAGCCTGGGATTGCAGCCATCTACGCCGCCAGCGCCTGCCACCCCAGCTGCACCGCCGGTCCGGGAGCCGGAGCCAGCGCCTTCGATCCCGGCGGCCACCACGACTTCTCCAGTTGAGACTTCGGCGCCACCTGCACCGCCAGTGTCGTCTCCGGAGCCGTCTGCCTATCCAGTCGAAGAGCCAGCAAGTGCTCCTTCGTCCGATGCTTCATATGACAGCCAGCCACAAGCCGCGCCTCTATCAGGAACGACTGGTTCAAGTCTGGCTGAGCCCGAAGGTCCAGTATCCTCACCTGAGACACCTCCGGCCTATGACCCTGTTTCAGTCGAACCGGCTCCGGTCTCGGATGATCAAGTCTCTCAAACAGAACCGCTCTTTGAAGATGAGGTGGTTCAGCCGCAGACCGGCACAGCGGGCTTAACAGATGCCCCAGTATCGTCCCGCGCCAGCCGTTCAAGATCGTCTGCTTCAGCGGCGCTTCGCGGTTCGGACGAAAAAAGCCGGACAGTGCCGATTGCAGCTGCTGCTGTGGTTGCCGTCCTGGTTCTTGGAGCCGCTGCCTATTTCTTCTTGTCCGGGCCGTCTGATGAGACTGTCACCGATGCCGCACCTGTTGTTTCACAAGAGCCGGAGACAACAGCTGTTACCGAACCAGTGGCGCCCATCGAAGACACTGTGGCCGCATCCTCGGAAGATGCAGACGAGGCGAGCAAGAACACTGATCGTCTTTTGAATGAGACCGATGCAAATGTGGTTGCGCCTGACGCGCGCGCAGTGACAACAACGACCATCAACCCGCAAGAAACCGCACCGGGGACTGTTGCTCAGCCGTCGATCGTGACGAATGTGGAAAGCACCCCGTCTGCCGATGTTGATACGCCAGCAACGGACGGCGCCGAAGTAAGTCAGGGCGTTCAGCCGGACAGTCTTGCTGCAGTGAGCCCAGAGCAATCCGAACCGGCACCGGCAGCTCAGGTGCCGGCTTCCGGAGCGCAACGTTCCATCCTTTATGAGGAAGGGGCAGATGCCAGCTCTACCGGCACTGCGGCACAAGGAGCCGTCATCTGGACACTTGGCGAAGAGACCGATCTTGGCGGTGAAGCGCAGTCTGTCCTCTCCGCTGCCGTCGAAATTCCGGAGCGGGATATCAAAGTCGATATCCGTATCAAGCCCAACGATGATACGTCCCTGCCGGCAAGCCATCTTGTTGAGATCAAATATGAACTTCCAGAAGGGTTTTCCGGCGGTGATATCGTCAACGTTCCCGGCTTGGTCATGAAGCCGACCGAGGAAGCGCGCGGCGATGCCTTGATCGGGGCATCCGTGAAGGTTTCTCCCGGCTTCTTCTGGATTGCGCTTTCCAGCTTGCCCAATGAGCAACAACGCAATTTGGCACTTCTGCGTGAGCGTGGCTGGATCGACATCCCGATGCTTTATGAGAATGGCAAACGCGGTATTCTCACGCTCGAGAAGGGCCCGATCGGCGAAGATGCCGTTGAAAAGGCAGTCACTGCCTGGCAAGCCGGCTAAGCAGATCCAGCATCTTGCGTTTTTAGCGGGTGCTCCGCAGTTTCTCTTGCAATTTGTAAATTGGCGGGGCATTGTCCCGCTTGGTCCGAGGGGTGTTCCGGTTTCCGGAACTGAGATGGCATCGCGCCGAACCCTTAGAACCTGATCCGGGTCATGCCGGCGAAGGGACGGAAACCTTAGCCTCTTCCCGGATCTCCAGTGTCATTTTCGGCTTTGCTGAAGGCAGGAGATCCTTATGTCTGCTTATGCGCTAATGCGCCGGGCACACGCTGTACAACAGCTGTTTGCCCTTTATAGAATCACAAAACCATACGCCATCCCGGCAGGGGGCGTTGATCGATGACGGTTTTGGTTTTCCTGCTTAAACGCTGTGCCGGCGTCGCGGTCGCCGTGTTTATTTGGGCGGCCTTGGTCCGTTTCTTTGAAATTCCGCCGTATATGCTGCCCGGCCCTGAGCGCGTTTTTGTTGCGTTTCAGAACCAGGGCCTGTTTCTCCTGCACCATGCAAGCATCACCTTCTCCGAGACACTTCTCGGATTCGTCTTTGGGGTCGCTGCAGGGTGCCTTTTGGCGATCCTGATTTGGGTGTTTCCCGTGGCCAAACGGGCGATCATGCCGACGATCCTCGTTACCCAGGCCTTGCCCGTTTTTGCAATCGCGCCGATCCTCGTTCTGTGGCTCGGATTTGGCCTTGCCTCCAAAATTGTCATGGCGGTTTTGGTGATCTTCTTTGCCGTGACCTCCACGTTCTATGATGGGCTGCGCCGCCTTGATCCCGGGCTTTCTGACCTCAGCCGCCTTTATCGTGTGTCCCGCCTCAAGGAACTCTGGGTGTTCCGGCTGCCGTCTGCCATGCCTGCCTTGGCCTCTGGCTTGAGGATCGCGGCTGTTTTCGCGCCAATCGGCGCGATTGTCGGAGAGTGGGTCGGTGCGAAGGGCGGGCTCGCTTTCATCATGCTTCAAAGCAACGCGCGGATGCAGACCGATGTGATGTTTGCCGCGCTGATCCTGCTCGCTCTCATGGTTCTGTTATTGCGGTTCGCCGTAGACCATTTCACCCGGTTTCTTGTTCCTTGGCAGGTTGAAGACTGATCTGCTTTTCCTTGGAGGATTGAATGAAAAAAACACTGCTCTCTGCCGCTTTCGCAGCCGCTCTGTTTGCGTCGGCACCTGTACAAGCAGCCGAAAAACTGACGGTCTTGATGGATTGGTTCACCAATCCCGACCACGCACCGCTGATCACCGCACAAGCGATGGGATTCTTTGAGGCAGAAGGTCTGGATGTCGAATTGATAGAACCTGCCGACCCCGCGATGCCGCCTAAACTGGTTGCAGCAGGAAAGGGCGACATTGCCATTTCCTATCAGCCGACCTTACACGCCCAGATCGAGGAAGGACTTCCGCTCAAGTGGATCGGAACGCTGGTAGAGACACCATTGAACTCCCTGATCGTCCTCAAAGATGGGCCGATCAAGGAATTGAAAGACCTGAAGGGAAAGAAGATCGGTTTTTCTGTGTCCGGGTTTGAAGATGCCATGCTCGGCCAGATGCTGAGATCTGTCGACCTCAGTGTCGACGATGTCGAGCTGATCAACGTCAACTTTGCTCTGTCACCGTCGCTGATGTCCGGCCAAGTCGACGCGGTTATTGGTGCTTACCGGAATTTCGAGCTCACTCAGATCGAGATTGAAGGCAAGGAAGGAAAGGCGTTCTATCCGGAAGAGAATGGTGTGCCGATTTTTGACGAGCTGATTTACGTTGTTCACAAGGACAAGACAGATGATCCGCGCTACGCAAAATTCATGGCGGCCATTGAAGCGGCCACGATTTTCTTGACGAACCATCCGGACGAAGCCTGGAATGCGTTCATCGAAGCCTACCCGAACCTGAATGACGAGCTGAACAAACGTGCCTGGGCCGATACGCTCCCGCGTTTCGCAAAACGTCCTGCAGCCCTTGATGAAGGCCGCTATCAGCGTTTTGCGGAGTTCATGGCTGAAAATGACCTGATCTCTAAAGTGGTTCCTGTCGATACCTATGCGGTCGAGATCCGCTGATCATCACTAACTTCTCGGAAATCAGCAGCGCGGTGTCTCAGGATGCCGCGCTGCTTTCGTCTTGCGCCAAGGGGAGGTCTGCAATCCGGGCGGCAAACAGGGTGTAAAAGCTGCTGAGCCGTGAGGCGGACTGCTGGGCAGCAGTGAGGGCACCATGTGCGGCAGTTACATTGCCTGCTTCGATCGCTTTTATAAGTGAATCGTGAGTTTGAGCGAGCTTCTTAAAGTCCTCGGATTTTGCGTAGTTCTCGTCGCCCAACAGCGCAAACAGTGTGACGGTTTCGCTTTTGCCTTTGAGAGAAATCTCGCCGGCTTCCAGGTAGGCCAGCTCCGGTGCCTGCTTTCTTGTCTCTTCCGAGACGAGGAGATCTGCGCCCACCGCCTTGCAACTTGATTCAATCCGCGATGCCACGTTTACCGCATCGCCGATCACCGAATAATTGAACCGGTGCTCTGAGCCCATATTGCCAACGCAGGCATCGCCACTGTTCAGACCTATGCCGATCTGAACCGTCTGTGCTTTCAATCCGCGCGCCTTGAAACCAAATGCGTCTTTTTCATTCAGTTCATCGACAATTCTAAGCATAGCGAGACTGGCCCGGCCTGCTTTTTCTGCGTGGTCCGGCACGGGTATTGGGGCATTCCAGAACGCCATGATGCTGTCACCGATATACTTGTCGATCGTTCCCCCTTCGGCCTGGATGGCATCGGATAGCGGAGAGAGCAGAGTATTGAGGAAGGTAACGAGCTCTGTCGGCGTCAGTTGCTCGGAGATTGGCGTGAAGCCGCGAATGTCCATGAACAGTATGGTCATTGGCCGTATCTCACCGCCCAATGTCAGTTGTTCCGGCGCCTTCTCCAGCTGATTCACGAGATCCGGCGAGAGATATTGACTGAATGCCTGCCGGACAAAACGCTTTTCACGTTCAGTCAGAAAATAGAGCATGACCGTTGCTGCAGCGAAGACAAGAAAAACCGACAAGCTTGGGTATATCGGGTCGATGAGAAGCCCTTTCTCCAGAAAGAGGTAGAAAGAACCGCCGATCAGCACCGCGGCAACAATGCCGCCAAGCAAGGCTGTTCCAAGGCTGCCAATGATTGGCAAGATGAGAATGAAAACTGCACCGACCAAAAACGTCGTGAGTGTCTCAAGGCCACTCGCCCAGTCTGGCCGGGTCAGAAACTGACCGTTGATGATTTGCTCAAGTGCCTGAGCATGTACTGCCACACCTGGAACCAGTTCGCCGATCGCGGTTGCGCGGATATCGCGGAGGCCTGCTGCAGACGTTCCGACCAGCACAATTTGCCCTTCGATCAACGGCGTTAGTTCGCCAAAGTGCTCTGGTTCAAAAAAATCCATCGCCCGGACATATCGATCTGATTGGTCCGGTGTGTAATGGACCCACATTTCCCCTGCTGCTGTTGTCGGAACTTCAAAAGCACCAATTTTAAGGTCGGTTATTGCTGGAGTGCCACTGTCCGGTTCGCCGCTGGCACTGGTTGTTCGGACTATCAAGCCGCTTGCTCCCTGGGCCACCCGAAGGGCCTCTGTGATCAGGCCGGGATAAACGTTGGTCCCGTCGCTCGTAATCAACGGAATGCGGCGGATGACGCCATCGCGATCATCGAGGGAAACAGAAATCGATCCAACTCCGCTCGCTGCTTGTTGAAGTGAGTCGAGGCTGGGGACTGCGGCTGGGAAGGGCGGCAGGATCGTAACTGGATCTGCTCCCCCATAGGCAATGCCGGCTTTTTTCAACGGTGTTCGGCCGGTTAACTGATCCGAGATCGCGAAGCCGAGAATCACCGGTGCGCTGGCTATTGTTGCGGCGAAACGTTCATCATTGTCCGGCAGCTGTTGCAAAGCTTCCTGAACACTCGCTGGCGTCTCGGGGGGAAGGGACGCACGGATTTGTGTTGGCGACGTTCGATCCGGTTCAGCGAAAACAACGTCGAATGCAATGGCGGCTGCGCCCATTTGAGTCAGGGTTTCAACCAGCTCGGCAACTTTGGTGCGTGGCCACGGCCATTGCCCGATTTCGGTGATGGAGGTCTCGTCAATGTCAACGATCCGAACTGGGGCGGGCATATATTCGCGCGGACTGAAACGTTGATAGTAATCGAATGTGAGCTCCCGAACAGCAACGAGAAAGTCCGGATTGGCAATCCGAAGCCCGGTCATGAGAATCAGGACGATGGTTGCGGTGAGCGCAACAAAACCGCGCCGTGAAAAAAAAGGGTCTATTCGAAACGCCATTGGTGCCTGATGTCTTGAAACTAACCAGCAGTGGTCTGACCCTAGGGTGGTAAGGCGCCAAGGAGCAAGCTCAGACGGACCCGCAGACAAAAAACGCCGGGCGTTTTGCCCGGCGTTTCAGTAAACCTATGTTCCAGACGCTCACGCGGCTGGTTGTTGGTCAAGCGTGCGAGCACTGTTCCGGACCGCTTTTTGAACCTTTTCAAAAGCACGGACCTCGATTTGCCGTACGCGCTCCCGGCTGACACCAAACTCTCCGGAAAGATCTTCCAGCGTCATTGGGTCCTCCGACAGGCGGCGGGCCTCAAAAATCCGGCGTTCCCGATCATTTAGAACGTCCATCGCGTCGCTGAGCATTTTGCGACGCATGTCGAGTTCTTCCTGATTGGCAAGCAAGGTTTCCTGGCTATCGCTTTCGTCGACGAGCCAATCCTGCCATTCGCCAGCATCCGCTTCCGCCCGGATCGGTGCGTTCAGGCTTGCGTCGCCGCCGAGGCGGCGGTTCATCGACACGACTTCTTCTTCCGAAACGCCGAGACGGGTTGCGATTTCCTGTACCTGGTGCGGCTTCAGATCGCCCTCTTCCAGCGCTTGTATCTTGCCCTTCAGGCGGCGCAGATTGAAAAACAGGCGTTTCTGGTTGGCTGTCGTCCCCATTTTGACGAGTGACCAAGAACGGAGAATGTATTCCTGGATGGCAGCCTTGATCCACCACATAGCATAGGTCGCCAAACGGAACCCTTTGTCGGGCTCAAAACGTTTAACAGCTTGCATGAGGCCAACGTTGCCTTCGGATACGACCTCGCCAATCGGGAGACCATACCCGCGATAACCCATGGCGATTTTGGCAACGAGGCGCAGGTGTGAATTTACAAGGCGCTCGGCAGCTTCCGGGTCTTCGTGCTCCTTGTACCGCTTGGCGAGCATGTACTCCTCCTGCGGCTGAAGCATCGGAAACTTGCGAATCTCATCAAGGTAGCGGCTAAGTCCGCCTTCCCCTGCAGTGAGTGTCGGTAAGTTCTGGGCCATTAAATGCACCCCCTCTCGTCGAAATCACCCGGTTCCCCACTTTGCCCCGCAGAGCGCAGGCGTTTGGCTGAGGCAACCAAGTTACAATGCGTGCCCAATCGGCACACGCGAACTGCTAATATAGGTTGAATTTAGCCGATTGCATGGCTTCAATGCGAATTGGCTTTCTAAAATTTTTGTAATCCGGATAAAAGATTTGCAAAATCATTGGGATATGGGCTTTCAAAGCGCAGCGTCTCGCCTGAAACCGGATGTTCAAATGCCAACAGTCCAGCATGCAAAGCTTGCCGGGTGAAGCCGCCGACAAGGCTCTTTAATGGCTCTTCCAACCGGTTGATTTTTGTCTTGAAGCCGGAGCCATAATCATCGTCGCCAAGCAGTGGATGGCCAATATGCGCCATATGTACCCTGATCTGATGAGTTCGGCCTGTCTCGAGTCTGCACTCCATGAGCGAGGCAAGTGGAGGTTGGTCCGCGGCGCCGAAACGTTCCTTGACCTGCCAATGCGTAATTGCATGACGCCCGCTCGTTTTCACAACCGCCATCTTCTGCCGGTTTGCCTGAGAACGGGCCAGATTGGCATCAATCGTACCCTTGAGGCTGGATGGCGCGCCCCACACAAGCGCGGAATATGCGCGCTCTAAAGGTCCTGTCCGGCCATGATCGGCAAACTGTGCTGCGAGCCCTTGATGTGCCTGATCTGTTTTAGCGACAACCAGCAAACCTGACGTGTCTTTGTCAATCCGGTGAACAATGCCGGGACGTTTCACTCCGCCTATTCCCGACAGGCTGTCGCCGCAATGATGGATCAAGGCGTTGACCAGTGTGCCGGTCCAGTTGCCGGCGCCGGGGTGAACGACCAACCCAGCCGGTTTGTCGATTACGATGACATGTGCATCTTCGAAAACCACACTGAGCGGAATGTCTTCGCCTTTGGGATCCGGATCCTCCGGTTCAGGAAGATGCAAAGTAATCTCGTCACCTTCATTGACCCGGTATTTCGGCTCCCCTATTTTCGCGCCTCCGATGGAAACGTCGCCCGCCTTGATCAGTGACTGAATTCTGTTCCGGCTCAATGTTTCCAAATGCGATGCAAGGACGGCGTCTATCCGCTTCCCGGCGTCCTCAGGATCAACCGTTAAAATGAAATCCGCGTCAAAGCTGGCCGGATCGTCTTGGGAATTGTCTGTCATGTCTCAACCTGATTTCCGGGATGAAGGTCCGGAAGATGCCCCTTTAGATCCTGCGACCGAACGCGTTCAGGCAAAACTGAAGCGCCTGTTGCTCGGGTCGTCCCTGATCATGTTTGCCGGGTTTATCGCTGTCTTTGCAGCAATCCTTTACAAGATCAACACTTATGAGGCGGATCCATCTGAGGCCGCAATCGTTGAAACCCTAAATGTCGGTGCTGATGCCGAAGTTCTGCAGGCAACAATATCAGAAGGGATTCTGCTCGTTCTCGTGCGTGAAGGCACCACCACCGCCTTGCTCCGGTTTGATCCGCAAGATGGAAAATTATTGGGCCGGACGGTTTTCGTAGGCCGGTAGTGGATATAGACCGGTTGACTTCAAAAAAATGACCAAGGGGGCTTGCGTCCTGCTCTATCCCCCTTTATACGCACGGACCTCGGCTTGGAACAAACAACTTTCAAGCCCCGCGCGCCCATCGTCTAGCGGTCTAGGACGCCGCCCTTTCACGGCGGAAACACGGGTTCGAGTCCCGTTGGGCGTGCCAACTTTCTCTCGATAACTAGCGTCTATTTTTAAACTGGTCACTAGTGGCTGGTTTCGAAAAGCCTTACCACTTGCCCGTTTCTAGATGGCCGGCAGGTTTTCAGTTTCGATAAGCTGCGTATCTGAGTCTTTTGCAATAGTCGCGAATTCCGGGCTCGGGCAACGGTCGGTTACAAGCGTCGTAACTTGCGAGAGGTGGCCAACCCGGACGGGCGCGGTGCGCTCAAACTTGGTGCTGTCCGCTGCCAGGATCACATGCCGAGCATTTTCCATGATCGTTTTGGTGACTTTGACTTCGCGGTAATCGTAGTCGAGCAAAGACCCGTCCGGATCAATGGCAGATGCGCCTATCACTGCAAAATCCACCTTGAATTGGCGCATAAAATCAACCGCGGCTTCGCCGACAATTCCGCCGTCCGCATGCCTTAAAACCCCGCCGGCAACAACCACTTCAATCTGGGAATAGCCCCGCATCAAGCTGGCGACATTCAGGTTGTTGGTGATCACCATCAGTCCGTGGTGTTGCAACAGCGCCTGTGCGACCGCCTCAGTTGTCGTGCCGATATTGATGAAAATAGACGCATTGTCAGGAATGAGTGCAGCGACACTGGAACCAATGTCAGCCTTTTCCTTACTGGAAATGATGCGTCTTGCTTCATAGCCGACGTTTTCAATACCAGATGAGAGCAAGGCTCCGCCGTGTGTGCGTGCGAGAAGCCGGCGCTCACACAGCTCATTCAAGTCTTTACGGATGGTCTGCGGACTGACTTCGAATCTTTTCGCCAAGTCGTCCACGCTGACACGACCCATCTGGCGGGCCAGTTCGAGAATGGCGTTATGGCGTTCGATAAGCATGAGGTATTGGTCCGGTAGGAAGTTAGTTCAATAATTCAAAACGCACACAAACTGACGCCTTCTGTCGCAGCAGAACTCTTGTCAGGCAGCCCCGGCGGTCCGCCGTTGTTTCGGCTTTTTCACAGTCGGCGGATCTGTCTTTTCAGGGGGCACTTGATCGTTGTCACTCGAGGGCTCTTTGTTTTTTCGGGTCGACGCAACAATCCGGCTAACAAGGGCTTCCGCCGCGTTGGCGATATCTGTGGTAGACGAGCTTTCTGCGGCTTTGGGAGCCGGTGGAGGCGCTGTGTTTGGCTTTTCGGCACCGGTGGCAGCGCGGCGTGTTCTTCTCTTGGGCTTCATGTCACCAGCGGTATTTGACACAGGTGCCGATTTGCCGGCTGCTTTGGGCGAGGGCTTGGAAGCGGCTTTCTTTTTATCGTTAGGATCCGCTGACACTTGAGCAACCAGCTGCCGGAAATCCTGCCGCACCTGCGCAAGGGAAGAGGTGGCGGCAAGGTCTTGCCGAAGCTTCTTGATCTCCCCAGTTAGCCGATTGACCGTGCGGTCCTTGTTTTTTAGCTGAGAGAGTCTTTGCGCGTTTTCTGTTGCCAGCGCTTCCAACTGCTCCGTCAAATGCTTCTGAAGATCGCTGTCTTTGATGTCGGCTGCGTCCAGCTGCAGGGAAAGCCGGGTCACTTCCGCCTGAGCAGTTATGAACTTTGCCTCAGTATCCACAAGCTGGGCTTCTAGCTCTGCAAGGCGGGCCCGCGCAGTCTCTGTTCGTTCAGCGTCGAGTTCACCGGCAACAGACGGTTCCGCCTTGGCCAGGCGCGCTTTCAAGGTCGCAACTTCAGCTTCCAGCCCGGTAATAGTCGCAAGCGCCATCGTGTCTGTTGCAGGCAGCCAATCAGAAGTGTCTTCGCCTTGAGCGCCTTTTGCCGGCGCATCTTCGCCGGTTTTCGGTTTCTGTGACCAGCTTTCCGCTAGAGCCTTCTCAGCTTCGGCGAGTTTTTGCTTTAGTTGTGCGACTTCCGAGGACAGCATGTCAGCTGATTTCTCATCGGAGGCTTTCGCAGAAAGCTCTTCTTTCAGTTTGGAAATCTCGCCTTCGTGGCTTTTTTCCAGCGCAGCCATTTCTGTTTTCAGCCGTGTCACATCCACGTGCCACTTTGCAGCCTTTTCCCGCTCGGCGTTCAGAGACTGTTCAACGCGGCGTAGATCGACGGCATGTTGTGCGCGTGCCTGGTCCTGCGCAGCTCGCACCTCTGCGTAACTGGATGGATTGACGGCCCGCAGAGCCTCTTCGGTCAGTCTGGCGGCACGGCGATAGAAAGCTGGCAGGATCGCAAGGCAAATCAGCCCGGCCGTGCAAAACCCTAGTGCCACATACATCGCCGCTTCTATCACATTAGGCTCCCGGTGGCCGTTCAAAGCATCAAGACGTTACATCATCATTAGAGGACATCGGTTTAATAGCCAAGTCTGGGCTCCAGTTGAGGCTGGACCCTGATAGTTTTTGCAGGTCTCTAGAAAGGATTCCAAGTCGGTTCTCTTGTGAATTTCAAGTAACCGAGATTCAACCCGAGGCGTGCGCCTACCCCGGCCTTGATGGGGACCACGAAGACTGAGTCTTTTGCAAGGACTGTCATGCCGACGCCGCCAACCAGATAAGCGGACCCATTGACGCCGCTGAACCGGTCGTAAACCCGGTCAATACTCGGCAAATTATAGATCAGCATCATGACGCGTGCGCCGTCAGCTCCAAAGTCGAAACCGATGGACGGGCCTTGCCAGAATATTTTGTGGTTGCCTGCATTGCGGGTGTAAAGCTGTCCTTCTCCAAACCGGGCACCTGCAACGAATGCACCAGAGCCTTCTTCCCCAAGGATGTACCCATTCGGTTCGCCATAACTTGCAAAAGCTCTCTCCACAACGGAAGCCAGCCCACCAGACACAGATCCGAAAAACTGATGCCCCGTTTGCAGGATCTGATCTTGGTCATAAGTGTTGACGGGGGGCGACTGCGTGTTGGTCGTGGTCTGTGCGAACGCAGATTTGGGTCCAACGGACAAAAGCAGAATGACTGCGGCGGCTGGAAGAATTGATAATATGAGCCGTGACATATGTGCCATCCAGTAAACTCCTTGTCGCCAAACAGGCGACGTCTTTCTCGCTGCGTTGCGTCTCTTCGATGTTAAACTTAACGAATACAGTGATGATTCGCAGTTCAATTGATGAAAGACGTGTCCGCCGAATCAATGAAACGTTGGCCCCCAAAAAAGACCTGGATGTGTCTTCCTGCAATCCTTGCAGTGGTAATTTGCTTGTGGAGCGTCGACGGAAATGCCCGTCCCAGGAGCTTTGTGCCGGATCCGATTACTGGGTACGCAATTGGTGGGCACGACCCAGTCAGCTATTTTGTTGATGGATACCCGCGGAAAGGAAGCCGGGAATACACATATAAATGGGGCAACACCGAGTGGGTTTTCGTCAACAAGGGCAATTTGGAAGCCTTCAAGTTGCACCCCAATGCCTATGCCCCGATGTTTGCGGCTTGCGGCGGATATGGCCTGTCGGAAGGCTTCGCGACGGCCGGAAATCCTTTCATCTATGCGATTGTCGAGGGGCGGCTGATGTTCTTTTATTCGGTGGTCAACCGGTTTCTGTTCATCGTGAATGGCACCCAAAGGCTCACCGAAGCCCGTTCGCATGCTGAAACTGTCGGCTGCCTGCCGGAATGACGGTTGATGTGGCCGTTGGGTCGGATTTGAGTTTGGTTTGCCGGTTTCGGCTGACGTATCTCCAAAAATAGCTTGGATGACCGGGAAATCGGCTGATTTGCCGCCTTGGCAGGGCCTTTGCTGATGTGTAACGCTGGCATATCGGCTTGCGAATCAGGTCGTTTTGGCAGGTTTTTTTACAAAGAGCAGCGTCGAGCAATGTCCGCACTTAAAGAGCTTTCATCCATGGATCTTGCAGCCCTGGTGGCAAGCCGGGTCTGTCATGACATCATCAGCCCGGTTGGTGCGATCACCAACGGACTGGAAGTGCTGGATGAAGAAGGGTCTGAGGACATGCGTGAATTCGCCATGGACCTGATCCGGAAAAGTGCGCGACAAGCGTCTGCCAAGCTGCAGTTCGCACGACTTGCCTTTGGGGCTGCCGGATCCGCAGGCGCAGAGATTGATCTTGGCGATGCCCAAGTGGTTGCCACCGGGTTTATGGAAAATGAAAAATCCAACCTGAATTGGCAACTGGAACGGCATTTGATGCCGAAAAACTTTGTGAAGTTGCTTCTCAATCTCATCCTGATCGCCAATCAGTGCGTTCCGCGTGGCGGCGAGATCAAGGTTGAAATGAGTGGGACTCCACAATCTCCGTCCTTTGCTTTGAATGCGGCTGGTTTGAACCCGCGAATTCCCCTTGGAATGAAGGAAACCTTGAGCGGAGAAGAGCCTGAGCGCGTTGATGCACACTCTGTTCAACCGATTTACTCGTTGCTTCTGGCGCGTGAGTGCGGGATGGAGTTAACAATAGATAAAGACGAAGACTGCGTAAAAATAACAGCTCTTCCGACCGAATAACTTAGGCCCGAAAAGAATCTTTTTGCTTCAGCGTATCTTAACGCTTTGACGCCAATCTACTCTCATGGACTTCCCGGTCCAGACATCCTTTGCAGGGTGCGGAACCAGTAACAAGTCGGGTGAGAGCAGGCCATGGACGACCTCCTCAGGGAATTTATTACCGAGACCAATGAGAGTCTCGACGTTGTAGACGTGGAGCTCGTAAAATTCGAGCAAGAACCGAACAACGCTACGATTCTAGACAACATATTCCGTCTGGTACATACGATTAAGGGTACCTGTGGATTCTTGGGCCTTCCCCGGCTTGAAGGAATTGCACACGCGGCTGAGACCCTCATGGGCAAGTTCCGCGACGGTGCGCCGGTGACGCAGGATGCGGTGTCGCTCATTCTGATTTCTATTGATCAGATCAAGGAAATCCTTGGCGATCTCGAAGCTGCCGAGGGCGATGAACCTCAAGGCGACGACAGTGAGCTGATCGGCAAACTGGAAGCGATGTCGGCTGAAGCCGATGCGGCGATGGCCGGCGGTGGAGCCGCTGATCCTGCGGCGGCAGAGGAGCCTGCGGAAGAGAAAGTCGAAGACGACTTTACGCTTCCTGAGCAGACCATTGAACGGCCATTGCGGCCAGGTGAAGTATCGCTCGATGAGCTTGAGCGTGCTTTCCGTGAGACCGATATTGAGGTCGAGGTTGCCGAAAGCGCTGAAGACGAAGCGCAAGAGGAGCAGCCGGAAGAAATTGAGGCCCCGGCTCCGGCAGTAGCAAAAGCACCAGAAAAACCTGCAGAAGCGAAACCGGCGGCGAAAGCCAAGCCTTCCGGTGAAGGCGGTGAGAAAAAAGCATCCGGCGGTGGTGTATCCAACCAGAGCATCCGTGTCGCGGTTGATACGCTTGAACATCTCATGACGATGGTGTCGGAACTGGTGCTGACCCGGAACCAGCTTCTGGAAATCGTCCGCCGCCACGAAGACAGCGAATTCAAGGTACCGCTTCAGCGCCTATCAAACGTGACTGCCGAGTTGCAAGAGGGCGTGATGGCGACCCGCATGCAGCCGATTGGCAATGCTTGGCAGAAACTGCCGCGGATCGTTCGCGATTTGAGCCAGGATCTGGAAAAGCCGATCGAACTGGAAATGATCGGCGCGGACACCGAACTTGACCGTCAAGTTCTTGAGATGATCAAGGATCCGCTGACGCACATGGTTAGGAACTCCGCCGACCACGGCTTGGAGCGCCCTGAAGACCGCCGCGCGGCGGGCAAACCGGAAAAGGGCATCATCACCCTTGCGGCTTACCATGAAGGCGGCCATATCATCATCGAAGTTCGCGACGATGGTAAGGGTATCGACGTTGAACGTGTGAAGGCCAAAATCATTGAGCGTGGTCTTGCGACCGAGGCTGAAGTCGAGAAGATGACGGATGCCCAAGTTCAGAAATTCATCTTCCACGCAGGGTTCTCGACAGCCGCAGCAGTGACCAGCGTTTCTGGCCGCGGTGTGGGAATGGATGTCGTCCGCAACAACATCGAATTGATCGGCGGTACAGTTGATCTACGATCGGTTGCCGGCAAGGGGTCGAGCTTCATTATCAAGATCCCGCTGACCCTCGCGATCGTCTCCACATTGATCGTTGAAGCTGGTGGTGACCGGTTTGCAATCCCGCAGCTGTCTGTCGTTGAACTGGTGCGTGTTCAGAAGAACTCCGAGCATCGGATTGAACGTATCAAGGACACGCCTGTACTGCGGTTGCGCAACAAGTTGCTGCCCCTCGTCCATCTGTCCCAGCTCTTGGGTATCTATGAAGGTGAAAACGCAGAGGAGGCGATTGATGCCGATAACGGCTTCATCGTTGTCATGCAGGTCGGCAGTCAGACTTTCGGTGTTGTTGTAGACGGTGTCTTCCACACGGAAGAAATCGTGGTCAAGCCGATGTCCACCATGCTGCGCAATCTAGACATGTTCTCGGGGAACACCATCCTAGGCGATGGTTCGGTGATCATGATCATCGACCCGAACGGTATTGCTGGTGCAATGGCAAGCCATGCATCCAGCGCGGTTGCCGAGAATGGAGAGGACGAACAAGAGGATCTGCAGCAAAAAACAATGACCGGTCAGAACGCAATTTCGCTTCTTCTGTTCCGTGCCGGTGCTCCAGAACCGAAGGCGGTTCCGCTCTCCTTGGTCACGCGGTTGGAAGAGTTCGACATTTCCAAGATTGAGCGGTCCAATGGCCGCGACCTCGTGCAATACCGCGGTGCGCTCATGCCGCTCGTTTACGTCAACGACGGCGACAGCCACAAGACCGAAGGCACCCAGCCGATGCTGGTGTTCTCCGATGCGGGTCGGTCCATGGGCCTTGTGGTCGATGAAATCGTCGATATCGTCGAAGACCGGATGAACATCGAGGTCGGTTCTGAACGCCCGGGCGTCCTCGGCTCCGCGATCGTCAAAGAACGTGCGACCGAGATCATCGACCTTGGCTTCTATCTGCCGCAGGCGTTCGAAGACTGGTTCATGCGGAAAGAAATGGACATTGAGGCGCTAACGAAGAAAGTGCTCTTTGTCGATGACTCGTCCTTCTTCCGTAACATGCTGACACCCGTTCTAAAAGCGGCCGGTTACGACGTGACCACTTGTGTCGGTGTATCGCAGGCGTTCGAACTGTTGGAAAACGGTGACAAGTTCCACGCGATTGTCAGCGATATCGAGATGCCTGAGATCAACGGCTTTGAGTTCTGCGAAGCAATCCGCCGTGATCCGCGGTTCCGGCAGATGCCAATCCTTGCTCTGTCTTCGCTCGTGACGCCTGCGTCCATCGAGCGCGGCCGTCAGGCTGGGTTTGATGATTACGTTGCAAAATTCGACCGTCCAGGTCTGATCGCAGCGTTGAAAGATATCTTTGCCGGTGATTTGGGAGCTGCCGCATGAGTATGTTGGAGAACAAGGTTGCCGGAGACAAAAATGCCGGCAACGACATGATCCAATATGTGACCGTTGTGATTGGCGGTCAGTTGTTTGGATTGCCGATCTCTCAGGTTCACGATGTTTTTGTTCCTGAGAGCGTCACACGGGTCCCGATGTCAGCGCCGGAAGTACAAGGTGTATTGAACCTGCGCGGACGTATTGTCACTGCGATCAATATGCGGCGCCGGCTGCATCTGCCTCCGCTACAGGATGAGCAGATGATGGCTGTCGGTATCGAATACAAACATGAGAGCTATGGATTGGTTATCGATACGGTCGGTGAGGTTTTGACCCTGCCGTCCAGTTCAGCTGAACCAAACCCATCGAACCTGGACCGCCGCTGGGCGGAAATCGCAGGCGGTGTCCATCGGCTTGATGGTCAGTTGATGGTAATCTTGGACGTGGACCGCTTGCTTGGCGCAATGTTCACCGAGCCCATGGCAGCAGCATAAAAAGACCTGCAAGAAGGTCGATAGTGGAGTTACGCCCGATGAAACAGTGCCTTGTCGTCGATGACTCTAGCGTCATTCGAAAGGTCGCACGCCGGATCCTTGAAGATATGAACTTCGAGATTGTCGAGGCAGAGGACGGTCAGAAGGCGCTCGACGAATGCCGGAAGACAATGCCGGATGCCATCCTTCTGGACTGGAACATGCCTGTGATGGATGGGCTGGAGTTCTTGACCAGCCTGCGGGCAGAGGAAGGCGGTGAAAGTCCAGTGGTCGTGTTTTGTACGACGGAAAACGATGTCGCTCACATCGCCCGGGCCATTCGTGCGGGTGCTAACGAATACATCATGAAGCCGTTTGATCGTGAGATCGTGGAAGCCAAGTTTCAAGAAGTTGGGCTTATCTAAGTACAGAGTTGGTCGATCATTATGGCATTTGCTCAACGAAATGTGACGGCAGGAGTCACGCCGGGTGCAGACCCGATTAAGGTCATGGTGGTGGATGATGCCGTCGTGATCCGTGGGCTTTTGACCAGGTGGCTCGGTGAGGACAAGGCGCTCAAAGTTGTCGGCTCTCACCGGAACGGCAGGTTGGCTGTCGAAGACATCGAAAAAAGCAACCCTGATGTTGTGGTCCTCGATATCGAAATGCCGGAAATGGATGGGATGACTGCTTTGCCGCTCATGTTGGCAAAGAAACGAGATTTGATCGTCATCATGGCATCCACACTGACGCGCCGAAACGCGGAAGTCAGTCTTAAAGCCCTGTCATTGGGCGCAGCCGATTATGTTCCTAAACCGGAATCTACATCCGAAGTTACAACCTCCGTCGACTTCCGCCGTGAGCTGATCGACAAGGTCAAAGCGCTTGGGGCCAGAGCGATCCGGATGCGCGCGCCGGTGCGGACGATGCGTGCGGAGACGCGGGCAGGGCAGACGTCGCAACCATCTGCACCAGCCTCTCCGGCTGTCCGCCCAGCTGTTGATACGCGTGCAAGCTTTCGTGGAGCTGGTCCGCAAGGGGCGCCTGCAGCGCCTAAGTTTAAACTCCGGCCGTATTCCTCAGCCCGTCCGCGGATCCTGGCAATCGGGTCGTCGACCGGTGGGCCTCAGGCTCTGCAGGAAGTCATGAAGGAAATTGGCACGGCAATGAATGATGTGCCGGTGGTCATTACACAGCACATGCCGCCCACCTTTACGGCCATTCTGGCCGAGCACATGGGAAAAGCTGCATTGCGTCCCTCAAAGGAGGGCGAGGATGGCGAGGTATTGAAACCCGGAAACATCTATGTCGCTCCGGGTGGAAAGCATATGACCGTCGAAAAAGAGGGTGGAGCTGTAAAAATACGGCTCAATGATGGACCGCCTGTCAATTTCTGTAAGCCAGCGGTTGATCCGCTTTTTGACAGTGTGTCGAAAGCCTATGGGTCGGCCTGCCTTGGTTTGATTTTGACCGGCATGGGCTCCGATGGTGCCAATGGCGTCCGGACAATTGCCGCAGGAGGCGGTAGCATTATCACTCAGGATGAAGAAACAAGTGTTGTTTGGGGCATGCCAGGTGCAGCCGCCAACACCGGCATGTGCTCAGAAGTTCTGCCATTGAAGGCAATCGGACCGAAGGTGTCCCGCGTCTTGAAGGGGAGCACACGATGACCCCTATGGAATTTGATTTTCTCAAGACATTCTTGAAAACGCGCTCCGGTCTCGTTCTGTCAAACGACAAGCAATATCTGGTGGAAAGCCGGCTGTTGCCGATTGCCCGTAGTTCCAAGTTGGAAACCTTGAGTGCGCTGATTCAGTCACTGCAAAAAGGTGGCAACCGGGCTTTGGAAACGGAAGTTGTCGAAGCCATGACGACCAATGAGTCGTTCTTCTTCCGCGACAAGACCCCGTTTGAGCATTTCAAAGAGACGATGCTTCCAGCGATGCTCCAAAATCGCGCCACACGCAAACAGATGAAGATCTGGTGCGCGGCGGCTTCAACTGGCCAGGAACCGTATTCACTCGCGATTTGTCTCAAAGAGGCGGCCGCAAAAGTTGGCGGGTGGCGCATTCGAATCCTGGGCACAGACCTCTCGCAGGAAGTGCTGGAAAAGGCGAAAACCGGGCTTTATAGCCAATTCGAGGTTCAACGCGGACTGCCGATCCAGCTTCTGTTGAAATATTTCGATCAAAAGGGCGACATGTGGCAGATCAATGCCGGATTGCGGGCCATGATCGAATGGAAGAAACTAAATCTTCTGGAGCAGTTCTCTCATATCGGGGAGTTCGATATCGTCTTCTGCCGGAATGTCTTGATCTACTTTGATCAACCGACGAAGACCGAGATCCTAGAGCGGATCGCAAAGGCTCTCCCGGACGATGGTTTCCTGGTTTTGGGCGCAGCGGAAACGGTGGTTGGCTTGACTGATGCCTTCAAACCGGTTCCTGGGAAACGCGGCCTTTTTCAGAAAAAACAGGCTGCTCAGACGGCGACACGTCCTGCTTTGGCGGGGGCAACATCACGGCTGGCAGTTGGTGCAACAACGCTCCGTTAAAGCGACACTCAAATTTCTGTAAAGCCCGCTGGTTTTCCCGAAAACTCAGCGGGCTTTTTCTTTTGATGTGGAACGATGCAATTGCCGGCGGTTGTGCCTCGTCAGTTCGTCCTGACGGCGTAAGGTCCTACCTATCGATTTGAGATCCACCATCAGCTGACGGTTGTCGCAGATTTTGCTCTGCCCAGGCTCTTACCGTGCTGACATAGCGTCGACTAACCGGGATTTGAGTTCCGTCGTTCAACACGAGCCGCGTATTGTTGCCCTCTTTCTGGACCTGTTGAATGGCCTCGTGGGCGATCCAATGGCTCCGGTGAACCTGCATGCCAGTGTTTTCCGGAAGCTCCCGGAGAATATCGCTGAACCTGTAGAGCACCATTTGTGTGTCATTCGGGCCGACCAGTTTCACATAGTGCTCTTGGGCTTCTGCACGCAGAATGCGGTCGGTAAACGGAGGTGACAGGCTCTCCAGCAAAGATGTTTTTGTCGAGGCGTTCTTTGGTTCTGTTATTGCCGGGCCGGATGGTTCTGCGGCTGACATCTCCGTTGAGCCAGTCTTTTCGCCGCCGATTGGCTGAAGCTGTACCGGTATCCAGCATGCCTGGAGTACCATGGGAATGCTCAGCAACGCGCACAAAGCGACATGGTTGTCAAAGAGATAGACAAGCTCTTGCAGAAACGCTCCAAGCCGAATTGCGGATTCCACTTCGCCCAATGCGGGCGCGTCGAACTCAGGGAGTCCGAGAACAATGTCCAGTGCGGTTACAGAAAGGACAAAGGGAATGTAGCTTGCGAGTGCAGCGAGGCTGATTGCCCAAAGGGTATTGTTGGCAATTCTGGGCAACAAGCTGAGCAGCTGCAAAAAGGCTATAAACAGTGTGGACTCAATTCCGATCCGTACAAACCAATAGCCATAGACGCCGATGACTGGCCATCCGTCCGGTCGCGCCTGTTGGTTCGCAGCCAGCAATCCCGCTGCGGCGAGGGTCAGCCCAAACAGTGTAAGCGACCCGTGCCGCGTCATTCAAAATTCCTTCCATCGGGCGGAATTCATCATACCATTGATGATGCATGAATGGAAAACTTCAATAAGCATCTGAAAAGTTTGTAATTATTTTTTCGCTTAAGAATTCACGAATTAATGAGGGCTCAACTGGTCTAAGGCGGTTTCCCGTCAGCTATTGTGTCCCAGTTATCCAAATGTGTTCGTTCACGGCTTTGCTGTATGACGAGTTACAGAGAGCCTTGGACCCAGTTTGATCAATCAGGGGAAATACACATGAGTGATATCCAAGTCCAACTGACGCGGCGCGCTGCGCTTCTTGGGGCAGGGGCTGCTGCAGTGGGAGCTGGAGTCGTGTCTTCCGGCGCAGTGCATGCTGCTGCCGAGAAGCAAGGCCCTATGGCTGCTCCCGTCGCGCGGTACAATGTCGGCTCTTTTGAGGTGAACACGCTGCTGGATGGCGCTGTGACCATCGGCGAGCCCCAAAAGACCTTCGGCATGAATGTCGACGCGGATACATTTGCGGCAAAATCGTCAGAGTCCTTTATTCCTGCTGACACCTTCAAAGCGTTCTTCACACCCACTCTGGTCAACACAGGCTCTGAGCTGGTTCTCTTTGACACCGGCGTTGGCGAAGGTGGACGCCCAGCGCGGGGCAACATGCGTGCTGCTCTGGAAAGCGCAGGCTACACTCCCGAACAGGTCGACGTCGTGGTCATCACCCATATGCATCCTGACCACATCGGTGGCCTGATGGAGGGCGGTGCGCCAGCTTTCCCGAACGCGCGTTACGTGATCGCTCAAAAAGAATATGATTTTTGGGCGGGAATGGATCCGGAAGCGAACGGTGTCACCAAACTGATGACCAAAAACGTCAAGCCGCTCGCGGACAAGATGACTTTCCTGGATGAAGGTGGCAGCGTTGCCGGTGGGATCACCGCAATGGCTGCCTACGGTCATACACCGGGTCATACACTTTATATGCTGGAAGATGGCGGTCAGCAGCTTCTTCTCGCTGCCGACCTGGCAAATCACTATGTCTGGTCGTTGGCGCGCCCTGACTGGGAAGTTCGGTTTGATATGGACAAGGAAGCTGCGGCAGCAACCCGGAAATCTGTCCTAGGCATGCTCGCATCCGACCGCATCCCATTTGTCGGCTACCATATGCCATTCCCAGCCGTCGGATATGTCGCAACTGACGGTGACGGCTTCCGTTACGTACCAGCGTCCTATCAGCTTAGCCTCTAGTGCACAGGCCCCATCCCTGAATCTAGAGAGGCAGAAGCGGCTGGAGCTCGATCCAGCCGCTTCTATTTTAAGATTGGCATGTTTACCCGGAAAAAGGACGCATCAATTTTTCCGCGGATGTCCGTGAATTCAGTTTGAACAGCGAGCCCGCTTAAGCGGCAGAAGCTTTATCTGAATTCTGCGCTCCAATCGAAATGAGCAGACTCTTCATAAGACTTTGGCCAATGAGAAAAATGAGCAGGGATATGCGCGGTGGATACAAGATCGCTGGCCGGAAAATATGGTTTGATATCGATGACCTGCGTCTCTGAGAACGTGTCGATATACGGTGTCATAATGCATCCGTTCTTCAGATCCATGCCAGTGATCGTAATTGCGGAGAAACATATCGGATTTGGCCGGGCCGGTGATCTGGATGCAAAAACGCCAACATCTTGGTTGCAAGCTGTATAGGGGGCAGGGCACATAAGCGGGACCTTCCCGGGAGCCTCTTCACTGTTCGCAAGCCAAATAACAAAAGCATGGCTGAATTGCGTTAATCCGGTAAGTCCCTGCCGAAAGGCTTCTTCAATTCGAATCTCAAAGCCGCGTTCCGCTGGGCACACTTTCCCGATCACCGTCAAAACGTGTGTCATTCTTCTCGTCCTTCATATTGAAAATCAGTGATCAGGCCTGATGCAAGCAGCCTGACGATACTTTATCGAAAGAACAAGAGGAAAGCAGAACCTCGGTGCTTTACCGGATACGTTGGGCCAAAAAAAACCCCACCAGAGGCGGGGTTTCGTCGTCTCATACTTGAGAAACTGTGTTATGCAGCGGCCTCAACATCCGGTTCCCGCAGAACATATCCACGGCCCCAGACGGTTTCGATGTAGTTCTTTCCAGACGTCGCAGCGGCCAATTTCTTGCGCAGCTTACAGATAAAGACGTCGATGATCTTCAGCTCGGGCTCGTCCATGCCGCCATACAGGTGGTTCAGGAACATCTCCTTGGTCAGGGTCGTGCCTTTCCGAAGGGAGAGAAGTTCGAGCATCTGATATTCTTTGCCGGTCAGATGCACACGCTGTCCACCAACCTCAACGGTCTTGGTGTCCAGATTGACCTTCAGGTCGCCGGTGACGATGACGGACTGTGCATGACCTTTCGAGCGGCGCACGATCGCATGGATGCGGGCCACAAGCTCGTCCTTGTGGAACGGCTTGGTCATATAGTCGTCAGCGCCAAAGCCCAGGCCACGAACCTTGTCCTCGATGCCGGCGTTACCGGACAGGATCAAAATCGGTGTCTTAACTTTGGATACCCGAAGTGTGCGGAGAACCTCATACCCGGACATGTCCGGCAGGTTCAGATCCAGCATAATTATGTCGTAATCGTACAGCTTGCCGAGGTCGATACCTTCCTCGCCAAGATCTGTCGTGTAGACGTTGAAGTTCTCGGACTTCAGCATCAATTCGATGCTTTGCGCTGTCGCGTTATCATCCTCAATCAACAATACACGCATGCCAATCCCCTTATTCTGCCTTTCCTGGGCAAGTCGCAACGGCTGTGTCGGCGCCTGCTACGAAGGACTGCTATTAACCCCGACTCATTTATTATCGGTTAATGGTTAACAAATTCTCTTTCATAGCGGCAAGGCTCGTTGGAACGTTTCTGTGAACAACACCCAACTAATTGAATCCCCGGAAAGAATCCCGATTCATCTTTCTTAATGTGGTGCGTTAAGAAACCGGCGTAACCGATTCCGTTCAGATTCCTTTCAACAAAGCCAGATTAACTTAGAAATGACCCTCGCTCGTCTGCCTTTCAAAGGTTAAGATTAACCAGACTCGTAAACGATCGGTTACCAAAACCATTAATGGTTAGAGGATTCTTAGGTGAAGGCGCTTTTTGCGGAAATTGATTCGCTTATGGCCACGGAAATTTACGGCCGTGTAGCCGCCGTTCAGGGGCTGCTTGTCGAGATTGCCGGACCCATTCACGAGATGAGTGTCGGATCCCGCCTGTTGATCGACAGCGGTGAGGATAACCCGCAGGTTCCTGCAGAAGTTGTAGGGTTCCGGGAGGGGTACGCGCTGTGCATGCCTTTCTCTGGGCTTGAAGGTGTGCGGATGGGATGCAAGGCCGTAATCACCTCCCGGGAGAGCGTTGTTCATCCGAGTAACGCTTGGCTTGGCCGAGTAATTAATGCTCTTGGTGAACCAATTGATGGTAAAGGACCTCTTCCAAATGGCGGTCTGCCTCGCAAATTGCGAAGCGCGCCACCGCCTGCCTCCGAACGGGCCCGGGTGGGGCCGCCGCTGGATCTTGGCGTCCGGGCACTCAATACATTCGTTACCTGCTGTGAAGGTCAGCGTATGGGTATCTTCGCCGGTTCAGGCGTAGGTAAATCCGTGCTCATGTCGATGCTGGCGCGAAACACCCAGTGCGACACAGCTGTGATCGGGTTGATCGGCGAACGTGGCCGCGAGGTGCAAGAGTTCATCGAGGACGATCTTGGCGTAGAGGGACTGGCCCGGTCGGTTGTTGTTGTCGCGACATCTGATGAAAGTGTCTTGATGCGGCGGCAGGCAGCTTATCTTGCCATGACTGTTGCAGAACATTTCCGTGATGAGGGCGACAAAGTCCTGTGCATGATGGATTCGGTGACCCGGTTTGCCATGGCGCAACGCGAAATCGGCCTTTCAATCGGGGAGCCGCCCACATCAAAAGGATATACGCCAACGGTCTTTACCGAATTGCCGCGCCTTCTGGAGAGGGCAGGACCCGGTAAATCCGGATCAGGTTCGATTACGGGGCTCTTTACTGTTCTTGTGGAAGGCGACAATCACAACGAACCTGTTGCCGATGCTGTGCGCGGAATTCTGGATGGGCACGTCGTGATGGAGCGGGGAATTGCGGAACGGGGACGGTATCCGGCGATCAATGTCTTGAAATCCGTATCACGGACCATGCCGCGTTGTGTCCCTCCGGAGCAGCAACCTGTCTTGAGGAAGGCGAAGCAGCTTCTCTCCACCTATACAGATATGGAAGAACTCATTCGGCTTGGTGCCTACAGGCGGGGATCAGACCCGACTGTTGATGAGGCAATCTTTCGATTCGGGCCAATTGATGATTTCCTGAATCAGGGCAAAGACGAGTCGACAACAATTTTTGAAGGTTATGCGCAGCTTGCCAACCTTTTGGAAATGACTCAGGGATAGACTACCCGTGTAAGGGGAGTATTGAGTAATGAAAACCCGAGACAGTTTGATCCGTTTGAAGCGGTTTCAGGTTGACGAAAAACGGCGGCAGCTCGCCCAGATCGAGAGCATGATATCCGAGTTCAACCGGATGGCGGACGAGCTCGATGATCAGATTCGCACCGAGCAGGAGCGGACAGGGATTACCGACGTCAGTCATTTTGCCTACCCGACATTCGCAAAGGCCGCTGCTGATCGCAGAGACAATTTGCGCAATTCGGCCCATGAACTGGACGATCAGTTGCAGCGCGCTCAGGATGAGCTCAGCGAGGCTATTGAAGATCTGAAGAAGTTCGAACAGCTGGAAGAGCGGGATCAGCAGCGCGAACGCTCCGCTCAGGAAGCCGCAGAGCAGGAACAACTTGATGAAGTTGCCGCGCGTGGACGGTCCAGATACTGAGATCAAGAACGGTTTGTGAAACAGGCGCCGCGGCGGTTTTGGCCACGGCGTATAAATTGTGTGAGCCACTCGCCTTTATAAAGATATATTTGGAATACTATTCTCGCGACATAAATTGCGAGACGAAGTCGTCTTTTGAAATTGAATAAACATTCTGCAGGAGCAACCAATATGCGGTTGATGATTGCACTACTCCTGCCAATCGCAACTTTTTCATTCACACTCGGCATTACCCTCCCGCTGATGAGTATTGAAAAACTCTATTTTCTGGAGGAGCGGCCGTCTCTGCTAGCGGTCATTCATGGTTTGTGGCTGGAAGGGGATGGAGCGCTAGCGGTGATCATCGCGTTGTTTTCCGTCGTGTTTCCTGCTGCAAAGATCATCGTTGTACATGTCGCGGTGATAACAGGCGCACGGCTGAAATCGCTCGCGTTGCTGTCGACGCTCAGTAAGTGGTCCATGCTGGATGTGATGCTTGTCGCGCTGGTCCTCTTTGCGGCGAAAACCAGCGGTTTGGCGGCCGCCTCGATCCTGCCGGGGTTATGGTTTTATGCCAGCGCTACTGTTGCGACCGCACTTGCTGCAGCCTTGTGCCGGCGGGCGACCGGAGGATGATTATGCAAAAGCGAGCCTGCTAGAAACGGTCGCAGCCGCGTCTGATTTTTTGCCTTTGCGATTTGCCTGGAAGTCGGAGCACCGGCCCTCTTTGGACGCTTCCAGCTCCTTGAGATGCGCAGCGTACGCGCCGATCCAGCTGGAGCCCTTCTTGGCAGGGATCCGAAGGTGGTCGCACCGAGCTTTCACAAACAATGCAAAAGTTTGAGGTTGAAGGCCACAACGGGCAGCCGTCCGCATAACAGTTTCCAGCTTTCCGTTAAAAACGGCGTCCTTGAAGGCTTTTTGCGCGATCCGTCCGCGCAAGCTCATGAGCTCAATGACGTGGTTGAACCGTTGGTCCTGGAGCAAGAGCGTGATCAGCTCATCTGGTGTTGCACCAGCGCGTTGTGCATCGGGCCACAACAAGCTCATGTCGTTATTGTCCAAAGCATGCCCAAGTTCTCGTCTCAGTTTCTTGATCTTCGCAATCTGATCGAGCTGTTCCTGTGACAGGGCGCCTTGAATGATTGACGTCAAACGCTTCTTTGCGTCTTCATTGACCATTGGCAGCAATTGCTGACAGATCGCGGGCGTCAGATCCGATCTATGCGACAAGCTTTCCCGAACTTTGGTGTCTTCGGCAGCAAGCCGTACGAGGCAAACCATGGCATCTCGGGACAATCGAATTTCCCGGTTTCCAGCAAGGATACGATGGATCGGGGTATCACCCTTTTGCGCAAGTGCGTCGGAGACTTCAGAACTGAGGTCCGGACGGTGAGCAATGGCTTGCAGATGCGCATTGCTCAGTTCTTGAATGAACTGAAGAAGATCTTCCTGTGAAAAGACAGGAGAGGATGCCAGGAGGGGGGATGCAATTGGTGCATCATCTTCCGCGATTTTTTTGGCCAGCGTATCGGGTACGTCCGGGCAGTTTGACAATTTCTGCGCGAGGCGTACGCGGTCGTCGGCCGTGGCGTCGCTGTAAAGCTTGAGCGTTACCTCAGCAAATATTGTGAGTTCCGGTGTGGTGCGCTGGTCCAGGTCATCAGTAACGAGCCTGCAAAGCTCACCGAACAGCGCCGCCCGTGCGGAATCTGTACCTTCTTCGGCAAGTTTTAACAGCGTGACTGACATCGTTCCTCCTCTTAACACGGAAGGAAAGCTTCATACTGTTATTAATACGTTACCATTTAGTCCAAAAGTTAAAGATGACCTTGCGGAAATTTAGGATATTTCTTGATATTTTGCGACGTGTATCGTCATAAATCGCGATATATGACAACTCGAGAGTCGGCATGACACCTGTTGAGCAAACGGGTGAAGACAGAAAACCGGGATTGCCGTGGGCCTACGTCACCTCTAGCATACTGTCTTTCCAACGATAATTCTGTGCTGGTGGAAGCCTTTATGACCGTCCTTATGCGTCGCCTTTGCCTGATCATTTTTCTTATGTTTGTTCCAGGTGCGGCAATTGCGCAAGACGCTGCGGACACCACCCAGCAAGCAGACGAAATCAGCCAGGCGCGGGATGCCCTGATCAAGATTTTGGAGGATCCCGATACCCGCGCGGCACTCATCAAACAACTAAGCGAAGACCAGCAGTCGTCGGATAACGGCAGTGATCAAACTGGCGCGCAGTCAGAGCCCGCTACGGCGACCCCAGATGAGGCTGATGAGAGCTTTGTGTTGAGGGTGGGGGAATACACCCGCAAGCTTGCAGATGAAGTTGGCATCTTCCTCGACAGAGCCGGGCATTCGCTCAACGGACTGTTTTTGATCCTCAAAGGGGATATTCCGATCAAGTGGGATCGGGTTCATACGGCATTTGTGCAGGTTGCGGCGGTCTTGATTGCCGCATACTTGGCTTTCTGGTCAGGTCAGTTGGTTGCTCGAAAAGCGTATGCCGGACTTGCACTCAAGGCACGGTACGGCGGCGGGCTTATGCGGACATCCATTCTGGTCTTGTCGACCGTGATTGACGGGATCACGGTCGCAATCGGTTTGGGCGTTGGCTATTTTGTTGCTCTATTGGCGTATGGCGGGTTTGCAGCTGGCGTCACGATTCAGGAAAGTCTTGCGCTCAATGCGTTTTTCATAACCGGGATGGCCAATGTCGCGCTTCGGTTTGTGTTTGCGCCGCGCCGTCCGGAGTTGCGATTGCTTCCCTTCGACGACCAGAATGCCCTTTATTGGTACATAAGGCTTCGTCTGTATATGTACTGGAACAACTTCGGCATATTTTTGCTTGTTCCCGTTTCCAACATTGCTGTTTCGTTTGTGCTTGGGAATGCGCTTCGCTTCCTGATCGTGCTCAGCGGGATGATCTACTTGATGGTGCTGATTGTGCGGAACCGCGTCCGGGTGCGGGAGGGAACGCAAGGGTATGCAGAATCGCTGCAAAGTAACCTTGCGCAAAGGGCTCTATCCAACCTTGGAAAGCTTTGGCATGTTGGCGCGCTTGGCTACATCATCGCGATTTTTGTCGTCTGGGTAACCCGGCCGTTTGATGCAACAACCATCATTTTGCGGGCGACCGTCCTGTCGATTGTCACGATTATGGCAGGGATGGCGCTGTCGTTGATCGTTACCCGAGCCATCAAGGGCGGAATTCGACTGCCCGAAGACCTGAAAACAAAGCTTCCAGCACTCCAACACCGGCTAAATGCCTTCGTTCCTAGACTGCTTAAGCTGGTTCGCTTCTTCGTCTTTATCGCAACGGTCCTGCTACTCTTTGAGGTTTGGGGGCTCTTCAGCATTCTGGATTGGTTGTCGTCTGAAACCGGCAATCGTCTCGTCAGCAGCTACGGGTCCGCATTCCTTGTTGTTCTGGTTGGTTTCGCAATCTGGTTGGCGTTGATGTCCTGGGTTGACCTGCGCCTGCAATCGCGACGCGGTCACATCGTTACCGCACGCGAGAGAACACTTTTCCAACTGTTTCGGAATGCCGCGACCGTCGTCATACTTGTGATGACCGTTTTGCTTGGATTGTCGGAAATCGGCATTGATATCGGCCCGCTGATCGCCGGTGCCGGTGTAGTGGGTCTTGCGATTTCATTCGGCGCGCAGACCCTGGTTAAAGACATCATCACGGGCGCCTTCATTCAGATTGAAAATGCAATCAACCAGGGAGATGTTGTGACTGTTGCAGGCATCACCGGCACTGTTGAAGGCATAACCGTGAGATCTGTCCGGATACGCGATCTGAATGGGACGACACACATCATTCCATTCTCGTCTGTGGACATGGTGTCTAATTTCATGCGCGGTTTCTCGTATCACGTGGCTTTAATTGGGGTGTCCTACGACACAGATATCGCCGAGGCCAAAGAGGCGATGCAGGAAGCATTCCGGCGTCTTAAGGCGACCGACTACGGTTCCAAGATTTATGAAGATCTTGAAATGCATGGGGTAACAAACTTCGGCGCAAGTTCGATCGATATTCGTGCCCGGATCAAAACCACGCCAGGTGATCAATGGTCGGTCGGCCGGGCTTATAACGAGTATGTCAAACAGGTTTTTGACGAGCGCAATATCGAAATTCCGTTCCCGCAAGTGACCTATCATGCAGCAACGCCAGCTTATGCGCAGGACGATGTGCCAAAGGTCACGCAAGCCAAGGCCACCAAGAAACCGAAAACGCTCGCCGACGATGCGCCGGCGGAGGATGGCGACCGCTAGCCGCACACCTATCATTTTGCATTTTCAAAGCCTCTGCTGGCTGGCTTGGCCTCTGGCAGGGGCTTTTCTTGTGCGTGAATGAATTGTGATTGATTTTCGACTGGTTTCGAATTATTTTCGTTTTAGAAATCGCGCGAAATATACGGAGCCTTAGAGGACCATGGCGGCGGACTACGATCTTTTGGTAATTGGTGGCGGGATCAATGGTGCAGGAATCGCCCGTGATGCTGTCGGCCGGGGCGCGTCGGTTATGCTTGTTGAGATGGGAGACCTTGCGGGAGCAACCTCGTCTGCATCGACCAAGCTTATCCATGGCGGCTTGCGCTACCTTGAGTATTACGAGTTCGACTTGGTGCGCAAAGCGCTGAAGGAGCGCGAGGTCCTTTGGAAGCTGGCGCCGCATATCGCCTGGCCACTGCGTTTCATCCTGCCCCATCACAAGGACCTGCGCCCGGCGTGGCTGCTGCGGCTCGGCTTGTTCATGTATGACCATCTCGGCGGCCGGAAACTTCTTCCCGCGACAAAGACCGTGCCCCTGGATCAAGGGGCCTACAGCAAGGGTTTGAAAAAGCTTTTCAAGAAGGGGTTTGAGTACTCAGATTGCTGGGTTGACGACGCACGTCTGGTGGTTCTGAATGCCCGCGATGCTGCCGATCGCGGGGCTGAAGTCCTGACCCGCACAAAATGCGTCAGCGCCCGCCGGGAGGGAGATCATTGGCAAGTTGTCCTGAAAGATCTGTCGTCCGGCACTGAGCGCAACGTGACAGCCTCCGTCTTGGTCAACGCTGCAGGGCCTTGGGTTGCGGAAATGTTGCGCGGGGTCGTCGGAGCAAACAATTCGTCGGCAATCCGCCTCGTTAAAGGCAGCCACATCATCGTGCCGCGTCAGTTCGAGCACGACCGGTGCTTCATTTTCCAGAACGGAGATGGTCGGATTGTATTTGCGATCCCGTATGAAAATGACTTTACGCTCATCGGGACCACCGACGTCGATTACCAGGATGACCTTGGCAAGGTGCAAATCTCTCAAGACGAGGTTGAGTATCTGTGCAAAGCGGTGAGCGAATATCTCGAGACGCCGGTTACTCCGGATGATGTCGTCCATACCTATTCGGGCGTGCGCCCACTTTATGATGACGGCGCGAAAGATGCGAAGGCTGCCACACGCGACTATGTCCTGGAGTTGGATGCCGGGGACAAGAAACCGGCCGTTCTGTCTGTGTTTGGCGGTAAAATCACAACGTACAGGAAGCTATCCGAACACGTTCTGGAAAAACTGAAACCACATCTGCCGTTCAAACGCGATGAGTGGACGGATCAGGACGTGTTGCCAGGCGGAAACTTCAACGTTCTGGCTTTTGAAGAAGAAGTCTCGGCGCTACAGGCCCATTATCCTTTCCTCGACAAAACCTTCGCCACGCGTCTGATCCGCCTTTACGGCACTGATGCCCGGTCTATCCTGGGCAAGGCAGCGCAACTTTCTGATCTTGGTCAGCTGTTTGGCTACAATCTCTATGAAGCCGAGGTGAAATGGCTCGTCAGCCGCGAATGGGCCCGGACCGCAGAAGATGTCTTGTGGCGGCGGACCAAATTGGGTTTGCGTTTGAGCGAAGTGGAAACAGCCGCGCTCGACAACTACCTCTCTGCTCATCTTGCGGAGTTGGTTGGCACTGCTGCATAGTACTGTCAAAACCTGACCGAACCGCCGGGAGCCGCCAGCGGTTTTTTAAAAAACAACAAGCATGAAATTTGGGAGGAGCGCCATGGCCGGATGTGTGTTGGCGATTGACCAGGGCACTACGTCAAGCCGTGCCATTGTCTTTGGTGAGGATTTTCAGCCGGTAAGTGTCGGGCAGCAGGAGTTTCCGCAACACTTTCCAAAGTCTGGTTGGGTTGAGCACTCACCATCCGATATTTGGACCAGCACGCTCCGTGTTTGCCGCGAGGCGATGGCAAATGCACCGGGCAACGGTGCCGATGTTGCAGCGATCGGGATTACGAACCAGCGTGAAACAACGCTGGTCTGGGATCGCAAAACCGGTGAGCCGGTCTACAATGCGATTGTGTGGCAGGACCGCCGGACCGCCGACTTTTGCGCAAAACTTCGCGCAGACGGTCTTGAGGCAAAATTCACAGCCAAGACTGGCTTGCTGCTTGATCCTTATTTCTCCGGGACAAAAATCGCCTGGATCTTGGACAATGTCGACGGCGTTCGTGCACGCGCGGAACGCGGCGAACTTGCGTTCGGAACGGTTGATAGCTGGCTGATCTGGCATTTGACCGAAGGCGAGGTGCACGCCACTGACGCCACCAATGCATCCCGGACACTGATTTATAACATCCATGACAATACCTGGGATGCCGAGCTTTGCGAGCTTTTGAAAATCCCAATGAGTCTTCTGCCTGACGTCAAAGACAGCGCGGATGATTTTGGAGTGGCCAAGGCGGACTTGTTCGGGCGGGAATTGCCGATCTTGGGTGTTGCCGGGGACCAGCAGGCTGCCACTGTGGGACAGGCATGTTTTGAGCCGGGCATGGTTAAGTCGACCTACGGCACCGGCTGTTTTGCCTTGATGAATACGGGGACGAACCCGGTCGCCTCTGCAAACCGGATGTTGACGACGATTGCTTACCGGCTGAACGGTGAAACAACATACGCGCTCGAGGGATCGATTTTTATTGCAGGTGCCGCGGTCCAATGGCTCCGTGATGGCCTCGGTCTCATAGAAAATGCAGCGGACTCACAGGTTCTTGCTGAGCAAGCCGACTCAAACCAGGACGTCTATCTGGTCCCGGCCTTCGTCGGTCTCGGTGCGCCATACTGGGACGCGGACGCGCGTGGCGCACTGTTCGGGTTGACCCGGAACACCGGGCCGAAGGAAATCGCCCGCTCGGTTCTGCAAAGTGTTGGTTATCAGACCAGTGACCTCATCTCTGCGATGCAGTCTGACTGGCGGGATGCGCATTCGCCCGTATTGCGTGTCGATGGGGGCATGACAGCGTCCGACTGGACAATGCAGTTCCTGTCCGACATCCTTGGTGCGCCAGTGGATCGTCCAACCGTTGCTGAGACCACAGCCCTCGGCGCTGCCTGGCTCGCAGGAAGTCGGGCCGGGATTTGGCCTGGCCAGAAGGAATTCACAACCAAATGGAAACTGGAAAAACGGTTTGAACCCAATCTTAACCAGGATCGGCGGGATCAGCTTCTGGCCGGTTGGAAAGACGCGGTCAGAAGAACGCGCTCCAATCTGGACTAGGTAGACAGTTAGAGCCCCGGCATTGCCGGGGCTTTTTTGTAATTACGCATTTCCAACATATCGAATCTGGTTATCTTTCAAACCGTGGCATCCTGTTTCCTGCGAGTTCAAGTTCTACTCAAAAAGAACGTCCCAATGGTTGTGGGCTATGATTTCTTATCAAAGAAGAGATGCGCTTGATGACTGTTTCGAGAACTTTAAAGTCCGCGGTCTTGGCTGCTTGTTTGGTGGTGGCTGCTACTTCGGGATCGGAAGCAAAGACACTGGTGTTTTGCTCGGAAGGCTCACCAGAAGGTTTTGACCCAGCACTTCATGCCTCAACGATCACTTTCGACGCGTCTTCCAAGCCCCTCTACAATCGTTTGGTCGAATTCAAACCCGGAACGACTGAAGTCGAACCTGGTTTAGCTGAGAGCTGGGACGTGTCTGATGATGGGCGGGAAGTCACGTTTTATCTCCGCAAAGGCGTTACATTCCACAACACCCCATTTTTTACGCCAAGCCGTGAGTTGAATGCTGACGACGTGCTGTTCTCTCTCGAGCGCCAGCGTAAGAAGAGCCATTCCTGGCACGCTTACATGCCAGGCACGGCTTGGGAGTTTTTCGATGCCATGTCTATGCCGGAGTTCATCAAGGACATCGTCAAGGTCGACGACCACACAGTGAAATTTGTGCTTGCACGCCCGGAAGCTCCGGTTTTGGCAAATCTTGCGATGGATTTCGCGTCCATTTTGTCAGCTGAATATGCTGATCAGCTAGAGGACGCGGGTGCCAAAGAGCAGTTGAATGTCCAGCCGGTTGGAACGGGGCCTTTCGCCTTTGTTGGCTACCAGGAAGACGCGATCGTTCGCTTTACCGCGCATTCCGATCACTGGGATGGCAAGCAAGCCTTCGACAACCTGACTTTCGCAATCACCCCGAATGCAGCAGTCCGGCTTCAAAAACTCAAGGCGGGCGAGTGTCATGTGATGTCACGCCCGGCTCCAACGGATATTGATGATATTCGCTCAGACGGCGATCTCACTCTAATGGAGCAGCCGAGCTTGAATATTGGCTATCTGGCCTACAATACCAAAGTGCCTCCGTTCGATCGCAAGGAGGTTCGCAAGGCTCTGTATCGCGCCATCAACAAGCAGGAGATACTTGAGGCAGTTTACCTGGGAGCTGGTCAAGTTGCGAAAAATCCGTTCCCGCCGACAGTCTGGTCCTACAACACGGCGATCGAAGACGATGCCTATAATCCGGATCTTGCGAGGGAGATGCTTGCCGATGCAGGCATTGAAGATCTTTCCCTGACGATCTGGGCGATGCCGGTTCCGCGCTCGTACAATCCGAATGCGCGTCTGATGGCTGAATACATTAAAGCTGACTTGGAGAAGGTTGGTGTGCGCGTCGAGATCGTTTCCCACAAATGGGGCAAGTACCTGTCGTTGTCGAAAAACGTTAATCGGCAGGGTGCTGTGCTTTTCGGATGGACCGGTCGCAATGGTGATCCGGACAACTTCTTGAGCGAACTTTTGAGTTGTGAGCGTGTCGGTGGTTCCAACAGAGCGCAATGGTGTAACGATGTGTTTGAAGCGCTCATACAGGAGGCTCGAACTACATTTGACACTGCAGAACGCGCAAGGCTTTATGAAGAGGCTCAGCGGATCTTCAAGGAAGAAGCCCCTTGGGTGACCATCGCGCACTCTATGGCTTATGTTCCGATGTCCGCGAAAGTCACCGGATACGTTATGGATCCACTCGGTGGTCATTCGTTTAAGGGCGTAGATCTGACCGATTAAGCTTGAGGTTTGTTAAAGACAGATAACCCTGCCTGGGTTAGGGGAGTCATGTCGGCTGGCCGGTTTTAGATCAATCCCGTCCTGGCATTTGTCTCCCAGCCGTTTTCTTCCAGCTTCCATCCTTGTGTTGAGTGACTTTCTCCGCTTGAGGTTCTCTTTTTGCTGGAGTTTGGGTTGAACTTTTCCATAATTCGAGTATTCTCGAAATATGGAAAAAGAAGATGCCTTGAGAGCATTGGCGGCCTTGGGTCAGGAAACCCGCCTCGACGTCTTTCGCCTGTTGGTGAGAGCGGGCAAAGAAGGCATGGCAGCGGGCGCCATTTCAGATGCTCTGAGCGTGCGTCCGAATACCCTATCGACCCACTTGAGCGCCCTGTCCCGCTCCGGCCTTGTGCACGCCGAACGGGACGGGCGCTCAATCCATTACCGCGCGGATCTCTCCGCCATGGGCGCGCTCACTACGTATCTGCTGCAAGATTGTTGCGGCGGAAATCCGGAAATGTGCGCCCCAATCATGACCATGCTCGGCGATAGTGTGAGCGTTGAAAAGGACCGGTGTTAGAACCGGAAAAAGTGGGGCTTCATAATATGCGTAACGCCTTGTTTGTTTGCACGGCCAATTCTGCGCGCTCGGTTTTAGGCGAAGCGATCCTGCGCCATATGAGCGAGGGAAAATTCAACACGTATTCAGCGGGCTCGACACCGCGGGGCATGGTGAATTCGGACGCACTCTCCTGCCTGCAGCGCAAGAACCTGCCGACAGACGGTTTTAGATCGAAGAGCTGGGAAGAGTTTGCCGGTGCGGATGCACCTAAAATGGATCTGATCATCACTGTTTGTGACAGTGCAGCCGGAGAGGCCTGCCCGGTTTGGCCGGGGCATCCGTTTGTCGTGCATTGGGGTATTGCCGATCCGGCCTCCGTTGAGGGCGATGATGCGACCCGCGCTGAGGCTTTCGACCTTGCTTATGACCGTCTTGAGCGCCGCATCGGTGCGATGCTCGCGCTTGGCGATGATGTCTTCTCAGCAGCTGATGGAAAAAACCAACTCTCTGCTATCGGCGCCTCGGCCGACGACTAGGATTACACTTCATGTCAGAATTCTCTCTCTCGCGGCGTCTCGTCGCCGAAGCGCTTGGAACAGCTATGCTTGTTGGAACCGTGGTCGGGTCCGGCATCATGGCAGACAATTTGTCCGAGGATGTTGCGGTTTCCCTTCTGGGCAACACGATCCCGACCGGCGCGATCCTGGTGGTCCTGATAACCTTGTTCGGGCCAATATCGGGTGCGCACTTCAATCCGGCGGTCACGTTTGTGTTTTGGTTGAAGCGTGAACTGACAATTCCGGTGGCAGCAGCCTATGTCGCTGTTCAGATCCTCGGCGGCATTTGCGGGTCGCTGATCGCGCATGTGATGTTTGAATTGCCGGTCTGGCAGGCATCGACCACTGTTCGAACCGGCGGTGCCCAATGGGTCGCTGAGGTGGTCGCCACTTTTGGCCTGCTCGCAAGTATCTTGGCGGGTATCCGGTTCCGCGCTGATGCGGTGCCGTGGCTGGTAGGGCTCTATATCACCGCAGCCTACTGGTTCACCGCTTCCACATCCTTCGCCAATCCGGCAGTTGCGATCTCTCGTGCGTTCACCGATACATTCGCGGGGATTCGCCCGGTTGATGTCCCGGGGTTCATCGTTGCGCAGTTGATTGGAGCGGCGCTTGCCCTTGCGGTGTTCTCTTGGTTGCTGCAATCAAAGACGCCGGAGAAGGAGGCACTGAAGCCCTCTGAGGCTTAACCGGTGCCTTCTTGCGCGTTTTACACCAGATAGATGGCTTGCAAAATCTGGTTTGGATTGATTGAAGGGATGCATGAGCAAACCTGACGTCACTATCGTCGGAGCCGGTATCATCGGGCTGGCGACGGCAGCAAATCTCCTGCAACGCGGATACCGTGTAACGATCCTTGATCGGGAAGGGCCGGCCGCCGGTGCAAGCCAGGGCAATGCCGGAGCGATTGCCTGGACTGATGTTGCTCCGCTCGCAAGTCCCGGCCTTTGGAAACAGGCGATCAAGTGGTTGATGGATCCGCTTGGGCCGCTGACTGTTCGGCCGGCCTATGCCGTCAAGATCCTGCCGTGGATGCTCCGCTTCATGGCGGCCTCCAATCACAGCCAGATGAAGCGCAGCACTGAGGCCCTGGCCGCACTCAATGCGGAAGCCTGGCCATCTTGGGAGCGTTTGTGGCGCGTATCCGGAACGCACAATCAGGTGCGCAAGGACGGATGCCTGGAGCTGTTCGATACCGTCAGCTCATTGAAAGATGCGCATTTGGGATGGGAGGAACAGCGAGCTTTTGGCATCGATGTTCAGGAGCTCGATCTGGCGACGATCCACGATATGGAGCCGGCGTTATCCGATCGCGTGGTGGGCGGGGCCCTCGTGCCAGAATGGGCGCAGGTTGATGATCCGAAACTGTTGTGCCTGTCTCTGGCCGATTGGTTGAAAAGCCAGGGCGTTTCTTTCGATGTCGGGGATGTCGTGAACGTTCAGTCCGGCTCTTCAGGCCCGGAATTGACGCTTGCAGATGGCCGAACCGCTCATCCGGATCGGTTGGTCATCGCGTGTGGTGCCTGGTCCAAAAAACTTGCGGCACAACTTGGCGACAAAATCCCTTTGGATACTGAGCGCGGCTACAACATCACGATCCCGGAGCCCGGTGTTACCGTCAAGCGGTTCATCATGTTGCCGGGACACGGCTTTGTCTTGTCGCCCCTGTCCACGGGATTGCGGGTCGGCGGAGCCGTCGAGTTCGGCGGATTGGACCTGCCGGAGAACTGGAAGCGGGTTGATGCCATGGTTGCCAAGGCGCGGCGCTTCTTCCCGGATCTCAAAACTGAAGGCGGGAAGCGCTGGATGGGCTTCCGTCCCTCCATTCCGGACAGTCTGCCTGTGATTGGCGCCGCGCCGCGAGCGGATGGGGTCTATTACGCCTTCGGGCATGCCCATCATGGGCTGACGGAGGCGGCGGTGACGGGGGAGATGATCACCGACATGATCGACGGCGCAACGCCTTCGGTCGATCCGGCTCCGTTCCGCGCCGACCGGTTTTGACAAGAATTGAACCAGTTACTTCCGCTTCTTGTTCATGGCCGCTGCAAGGGCTGCGGCCATGGCGCTGTTTCCGCCGTCATTGCCGGAGGACTTTTGAGGACCGCCCTTGCCACCGCGTGAGGCGTTAGCCGAACCCCGGCTAACGCCTGCTCCTTTCCCGCCAGCGCCACCCGGCCGGTTCTGCGCATTGCGCTCCTTTTGCCCCTGATAATCGGCCTGCGATTTCATTGTCATTGAGATGCGTTTGCGTGGAATGTCGACTTCCAGCACGGTCACCTTGACGATATCGCCGGCTTTGACGACCTGATGCGGATCGTCGACGAAACGGTCGGCGAGCTGGGAGACATGCACCAGGCCGTCCTGGTGTACACCGACGTCCACGAAGGCTCCGAAGTTCGTGACGTTGGTCACCGTGCCTTCCAGTTTCATGCCCGGTTTCAGATCCGAGATTTCTTCAACACCGTCCTGAAGCGCTGCGGTCTTGAATTCGGGACGCGGATCACGGCCCGGCTTTTCAAGTTCGGACAGGATATCCTTGACCGTCGGCAATCCGAATTTCTCGTCGATGAAGTCTTTCGGCTCCAGGTTCTGAAGAATGCCGCTGTCGCCCATCAACTGGCGAACATCCCGGCCACAGGCTTTCACGATGCGCTTGGCGAGCGGATAGGCTTCCGGGTGAACCGAGGAAGAATCGAGAGGTTCGGTTCCATCGTTGATGCGCAGGAAACCGGCGCAGAGTTCAAACGCCTTTGCGCCCAGACGCGGCACATCCTTCAATTGCGAGCGCTTGTCAAACCGGCCGATTATATCGCGATGTTCAACGACCGCTTTTGCAAGGCTGTCGGACAGACCGGAAATCCTGGAAAGAAGCGCCGGGGAGGCGGTGTTGAGATCAACACCGACCGCGTTCACAGCGTCTTCGACAACTGCATCCAGGGCGCGGGCAAGTTTCGTCTGGTTGACGTCATGCTGGTACTGGCCAACACCAATGGACTTCGGCTCGATCTTGACGAGCTCAGCCAAAGGGTCTTGAAGGCGCCGGGCAATCGACGCGGCACCGCGCAGGGAGACATCAACGTCCGGCATTTCCTTGGCGGCCAATTCCGAAGCGGAATAGACTGATGCGCCCGCCTCGTTGACGATCACCTTTACCGGCCGTTGTGCCGCCGGAACATCGCCGAGGACGTCGCCGGTCAGCTTGTCGGTCTCCCGGCTCGCCGTGCCGTTGCCGATGGCGATCAGGCCGACCTTGTGCTTTGCAATCAGTGCCAGAAGCGTGTTGCGGGATCCGGCAAGATCATTGCGCGGCTGGAAAGGATAGATTGTTGCGGTGTCGATCAGCTTGCCAGTCTCGTCTACCACCGCGACCTTCACCCCGGTTCGGATACCCGGATCCAGACCGAGCGTTGCTTTCGATCCCGCAGGAGCGGCGAGCAGCAGATCCTTGAGGTTCTTGGCAAACACCTGAATGGCTTCTTCCTCGGCCTTGTCCCGAAGAACACCCATCAGGTCGAGTTCCAGATGAAGGGCCAGTTTGACCTTCCAGGCAAAGCGGGCGACATCCATCAGCCATTTGTCGGCCGGTCGGCCTCGATCGGCGATGCCGTAGGTGTCTGCGACCATCTTCACGGCAGGCAAGATCGGTGCCGGATCATCGGCGTCGACTGTCAGATCGACTGACAGTATGCCTTCATTGCGGCCACGGAAAAGGGCAAGCGCCCGGTGGCTCGGGATTTTGGACCAGCTCTCCGAATAGTCGAAATAATCGGCGAACTTTGCGCCCTTGTCGCCCATGCCGTCGATCAGCTTCGACTGTACCACGCCGCGCTCTTCCATATACCGGCGCAGCCGTCCGACGAGCTCGGCATTTTCTGCAAACCGTTCCATGAGGATCTGGCGCGCGCCATCAAGTGCTGCTTTCGTATCCGCGACGCCTTTGGCATCGTCGATGAAACCTGCAGCTTCCGTTTCCGGTGTTTTTCCTGGATCGGACAGCAGCAGGTCCGCGAGCGGTTCCAGTCCGGCTTCCCGCGCAATCTGAGCTTTGGTGCGGCGCTTCTTTTTGAAGGGCAGGTAGATGTCTTCGAGCTGCGACTTGGTCTCGGCTGCCTTAATGCTTGCAGCGAGGACCTCGGTCATCTTGCCCTGCTCATCGATGGATCGGGTGATTGCACCGCGCCGGTCTTCAAGTTCGCGCAGGTATATCAGCCGCTCCTCGAGCTTGCGCAGTTGGCTGTCGTCCAGTCCGCCAGTGGCCTCTTTCCGGTACCGGGCGATGAACGGCACTGTCGATCCTTCGTCCAGCAGCTGAACAGTTGCATTCACCTGACCGGCCTGGCAGCCGATTTCATCTGCAATTCTTCTTGCGATCCGCAGCGCCGTTTCTGCGGGGAGGGAATTTGCGGACTTCTGGGATGTCGGGTCTGGAGCAGCGACGCTTGTCATCTGGGTCTACACTTTCAGGACTGGAAACGAGACAGGGACGATAATTCGGACACTCTCCGCGCAAAAGAGGTCTGATCTATGATCCACTGGCAATTCTCAATATCTGGTTTGTCGATCGCCATGCGCTTCCAAATTTGAAACCTTTGTACGCCCAGCAACAGACCTGGACGGTGAAAACTCAAGATGGATGTTTGATAAAAATCGCGTATAGAGTGCAGTTTTGTTCGGCGATTGGTCAGTAATATTGCGTAAAATTTCAACAATCGAACGATTTGCTTAGTTTTGCGTATTCTTGCGCCACTGTTATTTGGTAGTTTCGACAGTGCTGAATAGCGAATAATGCTGCTTTGGGCTTATCGTTGGTTTGGGCGCTGACGTTGTGAGCAGACATTGGCAAGTGGAGATGTGGGTGTGACAAGAGGCCGACCGCGGAAAACGGAAACGCAAGACGCTTTACATGGCATCATGCGCGCCTTCTGGCAGAACGGCTACAAGGCGACATCCATGAATGATCTTGTCGATGCTTCGGGGATGGCGAAGCCCAGTCTTTATGCCGCTTTCGGTGACAAGGAAGCGATGTTTGAAAAATCGCTTCTGCACTATTTCGACTGTTACGGCGATACGGTTTTTGGCCCCTTGATGAGGGCTGAAAAACACTATCTCATCGACATTCGGAACCTTATTCAAACCGTCGGATATCTTGCCGCGGACAAGGCCACGCCGCTGGGCTGTTTCCTTTTCAACGCACAGGTTGAAAACGCCTATGGAACAGAAAAGCACAAGGTTCTGTTGTCGGATCTGGGGCAGACCAGATACGAGGGTATCCGGACCCGTTTGTTGAAGGCAGTCGATGCTGGCGAGTTGGGAGACGACGCTGATATCGACGCCTTGGCCACTTACGTCGATGGCCAGCTTGGCGCTGTGTCCATTCTGGCTCGAACCGGGGCAAGCAAAATCCGGATAGATCAGTTTGTCGAAACCGCGGTAAAGGCATTGCCCTCTGCAACGCCGTTTGATTTTGACGATTTTCCGGAATTCACTTTACGACAGTAATGCGTTCCGCAGCGCGGGTCACGGCCGTGTAAAGCCAGCGGTCCCGGTGCTCACGGAAGGCCCAGCTTTCGTCAAACAGCACGACATCGTCCCATTGTGACCCTTGCGCCTTGTGAACAGTCAAGGCGTAGCCATAGTCAAACTCGTCCGCCTTGCGCCGGATGGCGTAAGGAATGCTCTCAGCCCCGTCCTCGAACATGGCCGGGAGAACCTTGACCTTCACCGCCGTTTTGATGAGCTCGTCTTCCGAAACCACATCAAAACGCAAGGTGTTTCCGCGCGGCTGCCGCAGGCGTTTCACCGTCCAGAGGCCGCCATTCAGCAAACCTTTGGTTTTGTCGTTGCGCAAGCAAACCAGTTTGTCGCCAACGGCCGGCATCGGAGTGGTGAAGTCCTTCAGTTCACGAATGCGGCTGTTGTACAGCCGCCGCGTCTTGTTCGTCCCGACCAAAACCTGATCGGCGGCAAGGATCTGATCCTTATCGATCTGGCGGCGGTTGATGACTTTGCTTTCACCGAAATCTCCGTAGTCCAACTTGCCGCCATCGCGGATGGTCATCGACATGCGAACAATGGGATTGTCCTGCGCCTGGCGGTGGACTTCCGTCAACATGATGTCCGGCTCGGCCTCCGTGAAGAAGCCTCCGCCCTTAACTGGTGGGAGCTGCGCCGGGTCGCCCAGAACCAGAACGGGTGTGCCGAACGACAGAAGATCGCGGCCAAGCTCCTCGTCGACCATAGAGCATTCATCGATAACGATCAGCCGGGCCGTGGCCGCCGCGCTGTCCCGCTTGATGGCAAACTGCGGGCCGGCGTCTTCCTCATCGTCATCGACGGCTTCTTCTTCCTTGGCGGAACGGGGGCGATAGATCAGGGAATGAATGGTGCCGGCATCTTCACAGCCTTTTTGGCGCAAAACATGTGCTGCTTTGCCTGTGAAAGCCCCGAAGCAGACGTCTCCGTCAATGTCTTCCGCCAGATGCCGCGCTAGTGTGGTTTTTCCGGTGCCTGCAAACCCGAACAGCCTGAATACCTGCCGGTCGCCGCGTTTCAGCCAGGCAGCGGCTTCTTTCAAGGCGGTGTCTTGTTGAGGCGACCAGGCCAAATCTTATCTCCGGGATCTTCAATCGAGCTGCCTCCATAGCCTGATTTGGCAGTGCGCGCCAAGGGAAAGCCGTCGATGATGTACTACCGGAGCACCTAGAACGAGCTGTCCTGATTGAACGGACCTTTTCTGGAGAAAGCCGCAGTGTTGACCGTATAGCCGATGTTCTGTCTTCATGTCGGTGCCGATACAGCTACTTTGCTGAAATTATTCAGCAAAGTATAATTAAATCATCAATTAGATTAGAAAATTACACTATGTAGAATTTGTTCCCAAGTCTCCCGTTGAATGCAATGTGCCACTTCCGCATCATCCAAAGATCAAATCAGTTTTTCAAAATGCAACAGATATTTGGGGGAAAGCGTGCCGCTTGGGAAATCCTGCGAGTGGCCGACGTTGGCGCTGATTATGGCCACAACGGCGGCTTGGACTTTGGTCATTTCGTTTTATTCGGACTGGGGAGGCTGGATCGTCTGTCCGCTGGCTGCCCTGCTTGTGACGCTTCAATCTTCCCTTCAGCATGAAGTCCTGCATGGTCATCCGACCCGAAATGCGGGGCTCAATGAAGCCCTGATTTATTGTTCTTTCGGACTGTTTATCCCGTACCGCCGGTTCAAGACGCTGCACTTGCGCCACCACAATGATGACCGGTTGACGGATCCCTATGATGACCCGGAGAGTTTTTACCTCGCCTGGGGAGACTGGCAGAAATTGCCTTGGGTCTTGCAACTTGTATTGACCTTGAACAACACACTTGCCGGCCGCTTGCTGATTGGTCCGGCTGTGTCTTTGGTCGGGTTCTATGGATCGGAAATTCGCGCGGTAGCGTCCGGAGACAGCGGTGTTGCAAGAGCATGGGCGCATCATCTGGCGGGCCTGGGTCTCGTGCTGGCGTTCGTATCGGTTGTTGGCGGCATCCCCCTTTGGCTCTACCTATTTGGAGTAGCCTATCCTGGAATGAGTTTGTTGATGTTGCGCACTTACGCAGAGCACAGGGCTCACGAAAATGCCGAGGCGCGATCTGTGATCGTAGATTTTTGCCCTCTGTTTTCGCTGCTTTTCTTAAACAACAATCTTCATATCGTGCACCATTCGCACCCACGGGCGCCTTGGTATACGCTTCCAAAGTTGTACCACGACGCTCGGGACGAATGGCAGGCGCGCAATCAGGGGTATGTGTTCAAGAGTTATCTGCAAATGGCCAAAGCCTTCCTTTTCAAGGTCAAGGAACCTGTTCCACATCCTCTCGTTCGGAATGCCGACGCCGGTCGCGCACTGCCACCATCATGACCCAAAGATCATTCCGGCCGGTTCGGTTGCCGATGTACGATTGGCCGGAAGTGGCTAGTGAAACACAAGAACTAGAAGTAGCGCTGACGGATGAGATCTGCAGCGCGCTGGCCATTGCTCCGTCTGCTTTGGAACCCTGGGATCCTGAGATCAGTCTTTATGATTTGTGGACCTATCCAGCCTTGCTTTTCGCGCAGACCTGCGGATATCCGCTCACGCACAAACTGGCTGGCAAGGTCCATCTTCTGGGGGCGCCGCACTACAGGGCCACTGGATGCAAAGGCGCGAAGTATTGCAGCCAGATTGTGGTGGCTGCGAACAGCCCATTTCAATCGTTGACCGATCTGAAGGGAGTACGCGCTGTCTATAACGGTCCGGACAGTCAATCTGGCATGAATGCGTTTCGAGATACCATCGCACCGATGTCGGATGGGGGTGGCTTCTTTGACAGCGTCGTAGAAAGTGGTGGTCACTTGGCGTCGATGGACGCTGTTGCCAAGGGGCGGGCTGATGTTGCGGCCATTGACGGGGTGTGCTGGGCCCTTGCTGAACAAGAAAAGCCTGGGCTTGCCAACCAATTGCGCGCTTTAGCGCAAACCGCGCAAGTTCCGGGTTTGCCGTTCATAACCTCAATGCATCTGGGCGCGGAAACACATGCGGAGATATCCGCCGCGGTGTCTCGTGTTCTTTCAAATCCGCAGACAGAAAAAAGCCGCAAACGCCTTCGCATTTGCGGCTTTTCAAAACTGTCTTTGGCTGACTATCAAGTCATCCTGGATATGGAAGCTGATGCAAGGGCGCGAAACTACTCCGTCCTTGCTTGATGCTTCCACTCGGCAATTAGCGGCCGAGGATACGAGCTTTTGCAGCTTCGCCCAGACGCAAGGTCTGGTTCATACGGGCGAGTTCAGCAGCGGAGCGGCCGGAGACAACACCCATGAGGTTGGCGCCGAGGGCTTGTGCAAGATAGGTCATGGTCTTCCCAATCCTGAGTTCAGTTCGAAGTTTGATTTTGAAAGTGCGGTCCGCTGCTTAAATAACGGGCCGCTTGACTGCTATATGGGCATAACTTGCGGTTCAATCAATCGAATAGTATTCATCGGCTTGTTCAAAAAAATTGAACTCAGAAAATCCGGAATTCACCTATGGAAAAATTGCCAGGGACAGGAACTGAACTCATCGATATGGATCTTTATCGAACGTTCCTTGTCATCGCTGAAACCTCAAGTTTTTCAAAAGCATCTGACCTGATTGGCCGGACGCCATCTGCCGTTTCCATGCAGATTAAGAAGTTGGAAACCATTCTCGGCGTTGCAGTTTTTGCAAGGGAGGGTCGCACTGTGCGGTTGACTTCAGAAGGTGAGGCATTGCTGGGATACGCTCGCCGGATATTGATGTTGAACGAAGAGGCTGTGAGTCTGTTTGTTTCGCCATCTGTCGAGGGTGAAGTGCGGTTCGGCGCACCGGCGGATTTTGGGACCCGCTTCTTGCCAAATTTCCTATCCCGCTTTGCCCGGTCTCATCCCGGCGTGAATGTCGACGTGCATCTGGATGGCAGTCCGGCGTTGGATGATAAAATCCGCAAGGGCGAGTTGGATCTTGTACTGTCAACGGTCCGTCCTGGAGCACCGATGCCTACGGGAACGGATGTTGTCTTTTCCGAACCGCTTGTTTGGGTGGGGTTGGAGGGGGGGATTGCCTACGACCGGGACCCGCTTCCATTGGCCGTGTCGACCCCAGGGTGTCCATGGCGGCGTGCGGCCCGGATTGCGCTGGACGGGGCCCAGAAACCCTATCGCATCTCATACACAAGCTTTCACAGCGCAGGGCAGGAGGCGGCTTTGTTGGCGGATCTCGCAGTTGCACCGTTTCCGGCCAGTGTTGTAGAGCCACCTCTGCAAGTGCTGGATGATCGTCACGGGCTGCCAAAGATTGGCGACTATCATATCGTCATGAAGCAGCGTCCGCGGGCCGGGCGGGCGACCCATGCATTCGCCGAGCATGTTGAGGAATGCTTCAAGGAGATCACGCTTGGCGGTGCGCTCGCGTCCGGATAACGTTAACCATAAATTTAACAGATCGTAAAAACACTTCGCCACATGGTTAACAAAGAGTTACTCTTTCGCGAATTGCAAAAGTGTGTTCAGCGAAGAGGCGCTCAAATGAAAATCCTGACAAAAACTGTGGTCGCTGCGGCGGCGATCGTAGTTGCCGGATCGGCCTTTGCGGGCGACACAACCCGTATACTTCACGACGAGCCGTACGGCGCCATCGTGACCAAGGAAGCGGGCGTGTTGGTTTTCCGCGGTCTGCCGCCAACCCGCAAGGTAATTATTAATCCAGGCGGCAAGACGCCACTAGAGCTCCGGCAAACAGAAATCAATGAGACCAATGTGGTTGTCATGAGCCAAGATGACTATGTGCGCGGTCTTGGCGCCAAGATAGTCCGTCTGAAGTAATCTTGGTTGGAATAGACTGTCAGACCTGACGGCCCATCAACCGGGCATCGTATGGATACGTGCTGAGGCGTTCATAGCCAGTTTCTGTGATGAGCAGTTGCTCCTCCAGCTTTACGCCTTCATGTCCGCCGTGGCGGCCAACATAGCTTTCCACACAGACCACCATTCCAGGTACCAGTACCCCATCGTATCCACCGCTCGCCCAGTCTGCGGGGTAGGGGACTGCCGGGTATTCATCACACAGGCCAACACCGTGAAATAGAACCGAGTATCGATTGGCCTGATAGTCTTCCGGTAGGTTCTTGGCGCTGTGTGAAAGCTCATGGAAACTGCGCCCGGGTGCGAGCATTTCTATGTTCGCTTCAATCTGATCCACCGCCATTTGATAGAGCGATCTCTGCTCGTTGGTCGGTTGTCCGTCGCCGCACAGCCACGTGCGGGAGATGTCGCAGCACATGCCGTAGGGCCCAACAAGATCGGTGTCGAAGGCGACCAGCTCACCGGATTTGATTTCACGCGCTGAAGCTTCTTGAAACCAAGGATTTGTGCGTGGGCCGGAAGCGAGCAGATGTGTTTCAATCCACTCGCCGCCGCGACGGATATTCCCCGCATGCAGCAATGCCCAAAGATCCCATTCAGTCATGCCAGGCCGGAGGGCCGCTTCCATTTCGGACATTGCAGCTTCACAGGCAGCAATGGACCGGCGCATCGCCTTGATCTCGTCGGAGCATTTAACGGCACGGGCAAGTTCCATAACCTCTTCACCGTCATGCAGCGTCAAACCATGGCCTTGAAGTGCTGCAACGCCTTCCCGGCGGCATTTGTCGATGGCGATCCGAGCGTTTCGGCCACAATAAGTCTTGATCAGATCGGCCAGCTCATCAGCCCACTTCTGCGCAAGTTCCGCAGACCGCGGTCCGGCTTCAAAATAGAACCAGGGCACACCGTGGCGGACTTCATCAACGAGCATGTTGTGCGCGGATAGGTGTTCGCAGTTGTGAAAGTCGAAGGCGATGACCGGGCCGTTCAGCGTCACAAGCGTGTAGCGCACTGCATTATGAGTGCTCCAGACCTGCATGTTGGTGCTGTCGGTCGCATACCGAACGTTCAGCGGGTCACACAGTATGGCTGCGCTTAAATTGAAGGCCTGGAGCTGTTGGCGAATCCGTTGAAGCCGGTATTCGCGAACGGCATCCAGGTCAGGTGCGGCAAGGCCAAGCGCTGACCACTCGGTTTCTGCAAGCTCACCATATCCAAGAACATGACGGTTGAGTGCAGAGGCTTTTTCGGTCGCGTAGGCTGACAGCGCCTCGTATCCTGCTGCATCGCCAGGATGATCGGGCAAGACGGCCGGCATAATTTTTCGCCGGTGCCGGCCAAAGTGTTCCGTATTCATGACCGCCTGCTCTCCTCCGCCAATTGGTCAATCCCGTAAATGCCGTGTCCCGCCTACATCCGCATACGTTCCGCTTTGGGATCGAACAATGGATCCGTGATGAGGGTGGCCTTGCGGCGCTCTCCGAGAATTTCGATCTCGAAGGCTCCGTCATCCGTTTTCCCCGCAAACTCACTGGGGACATAGCCCTGAGCCAAAGACCTCTCGACATGGTGTGCGTAGCCGCCCGACGTGATCCAGCCGATCACATCGTTCTCGTGCCAGATCGGTTCATCGCCCATTACATCGGCATCGCGTGCATCTACGACGAAGGAAACCCGTGATCGTTTCGGCCCATCCTCGTATTCCCTGCGCGCAGCTTCCTGGCCGATAAAGTTGTTTTTGCCGAGTTTTACGAACCGCCCAAGATCGGCTTCGAATGGACCATAAATCGGGCGGAATTCCCGGAACCAGGTCCCGAAGTTCTTTTCTAGGCGCATGGCGAGCAGCGCCCGCATGCCAAAGTTTCGGATGCCGAATTCCTCCCCGGCTTCCATTAGAGCCATGTAGACCTGACGCTCGTATTCCGGTGTCATCCAGATCTCGTAGCCGAGGTCACCGGTGTAGCTGATCCGATTGACCTTGCAGGGCGCGTTGGCAACATCCATTTCGCGGAAGTCCATGAACCGGAAAGCGTCATTGGAGACATCTTCCCCGGCGACTTTCGTAAGGACATCGCGGGCCTTTGGACCTGCAATGGAAAGACCCACCCAGCCAAGGTTGATGGCCTCAATCGCAACGCTGCCATCATCCGGCAGGTGCTTTTCGAACCACCGCATATGATAAACTTCGGCCTGACTTGATCCGAACATGTAGAAGGTCTCGTCACTGGCGCGGGCGATGGTGAAGTCGCCGATCAGCTTGCCGGCTTCGTTCAGCATCGGCGTCAGCACAATCCGTCCCACCTTCGGCATGGTGTTGGTCATCAGGTAGGACAGGTAGTCCTCGGCTCCTGCGCCGGTGATCTTGTACTTGGCGAAGTTGGCGATTTCGGTAATGCCAACCCCTGTTCGTACCGCCCGGCATTCCGCTCCAATCGCTTCAAAGTCGTTTGATCGCCGGAACGAGACGACATCTTCAGCTGTCTCACCATCTCGAGCAAACCAGAGGGGAGTTTCGAGCCCCCAGCTGTCGCCCATGACAGCCCCTTGCGCCAACATCTTGTCGTAGAGCGGTGTTGTCTGATGCGGACGCCCGGCGGGCAATTCTTCATTCGGGAAGCGGATGCGGAACCGGCGGCTGTAGTTTTCCTGAACTTTCTTGTTCGTGTAGGCAAGTGTCGCCCAGTCGCCGTACCGGGCCACATCCATGCCCCAGATGTCGTAGCCCGGATCGCCATCGATTATCCAGTTGGCAAGTGTCAACCCGACACCGCCGCCCTGACTGAAGCCGGCCATGACCCCGCAAGCAACCCAGTAGTTCTTGAGGCCCCGCACCGGGCCAACCAATGGATTGCCGTCCGGTGCGAAGGTGAACGGGCCGTTGATGATCTGCTTGATACCGGCGTTTTGCAGGGCCGGGAAATGCTCAAAGCCGACTTCGAGTTCCGGAGAGATCCGGTCAAGGTCCGGTGCCAAGAGCTCGTGCCCGAAATCCCAGGGCGTTTCTTTCGGGCTCCAGGGGCGGCAATTCTGCTCATAAGTGCCAAGCAGCATGCCCTTGCCTTCTTGTCGGGTGTAGATTTCACCGCCAAAATCAAGGACGCCAATCAGCTCCTTGCCGGTCGCCTCGTTGTGCGCAACGACTTCGGGCATTTCATCGGTGAGGAGGTACATGTGCTCCATGGCGAGCACCGGCAATTCGATCCCGACCATGCGGCCGCATTCACGGGCCCAGAGACCGCCCGCGTTGACGACATGTTCAGCCCGGACGGTGCCTTTGTCCGTGATGACATCCCAGGTGCCTTCCGGGGTCTGTACCATCTCCTCAACCTTGGTGTGCCGATAGATCTCTGCGCCATTGATCCGCGCCGCTTTTGCATAGGCGTGGGTGGTGCCCGAAGGATCGAGATGCCCTTCGATCGGATCCCACAAGGCGCCGATGAAGTATTTCTCATCCAGGATCGGAAACATCTTCTTGGCCTCAGAGACCGAGATCAGTTCCAGATCCATGCCGAGATACCGGCCCTTGGCCTGGGCGAGGCGCAAAAAATCCATCCGCTCGGGAGTGTCTGCCAGCATCACGCCACCGGTCAGATGCAAACTGCAGGACTGGCCCGAGATCTCTTCCAGTTCCTTGTAGAGATCGACCGTGTAGCTTTGAAGCTGGGAGACGTTCGGGTCACCGTTGAGGGTGTGAAAGCCGCCCGCCGCGTGCCAAGAGGAACCTGATGTGAGTTCGCTCCGTTCGACCAGGACCACGTCCTTCCAGCCAAGCTTGGTCAAGTGATAGAGCACACTGCAGCCAACGACACCGCCACCAATCACGACGACCTGAGTATGGGACTTCATTCTCAATTGCTCCAAAAAGTCAGTTTCATCCGCTTAAAGCGCGGCATGTCAAAATTGGCTCGTTAGAAGTCGGTTGGCGCGCCGCCTTCTTCCTTGCGTTTTGCGACAAAGGCAGAGAGTTCTTCATCAATTGCAGGATCAAGTGCCGGGGCTTCGTAGGCCTCAAGTGCCTTCTTGTAGAGCGTGTTCGCCTTGTCGTAGGCGACCGGGCTCCCAGCTTCTTGCCAAGTCTCATAATTGCGCCAATCGGACACGATCGGAGCGTAGAATGCATCCTTGTAGCGCGCCTGAGTGTGCTCGGTTCCAAAGAAGTGTCCTGCGGGGCCCACGTCGCGGATAGCCTCGATGGCAAGCGCCTCTTCCGACACATCGAGGGGCGTCAGATATTCGGCCAGCATCTGGAGGAGGTCGATATCCGTGATGAATTTCTCAAACCCGGCCGATAACCCCCCTTCGAGCCATCCAGCGGCATGCTTGATCAGGTTGCCGCCGCCATTGATCGCACCCCATTCTGACAAAGTCGTTTCAAGAGCAGCTTGATAGTCGACCGTATTGGCCGCGCACACGCCGGAGGTGCGGAAGGGAAGACCGTAGCGCCGGGCAAGCTGTCCGCTTACAAGAGCAGCCTTGATGTATTCCGGCGTTCCGAATGCCGGTGCGCCGGATTTCATGTCCACATTCGAGGTAAAACCGCCATAGACCATCGGCGCGCCGGGATTGACCATCTGGGTGAAGGCAATGCCTGCAAGTGCTTCGGCATTTTGGAGCGTCAATGCTCCTGCGACCGTTACGGGAGCCATCGCGCCGGCCAACGTGAATGGCGTCAAAACACTCACTTGTCCGGCCCGTGCCATTTCGATGAGACCCTGGAGCATCGGCGTATCGAGCCGAAGCGGGGAGGACGAATTGATGATCGTGATGACACTCGGGGTCTTGCGGAACTCTTCTTTAGATAGCCCCATCGCGATGCGGGTCATCTCCAGACCGTCGCGGTTCCGCTCCTTGCCGAGCGAATAGATGTGAAACACCTTGTCCATCAGGCGGATCATGTCGGACACACAATCCAGATGCCGGACAGAGGCGTGAATGTCGACCGGTTCGACCGGATACCCCATGACGCAGTGGATGATGTTGAAGAACTGCGCAAGCTTCAGAAAGTTGCGGTAGTCCGTCTGGTTGCCCGGGCGGCGCCCGCCCTCGCGGTCGACAGCATTCGGCGCACTTGCGACACAGGAAAAGGCAATATGCTCGCCGCCAAGGGTCAATTTGTGCGCGGGGTTTCTAGCGTGGACAGTAAACTGCTCCGGCGTTTTTCCGACCAGCTCTTCAACCATGGCCCGGTCCATGCGAACCCGGTCTGATCCCGGTGTTACATCCGCACCGGCTGCCTTCAAGATTTCCTTCGCTTCCTCATGCAGGAAGTCGATGCCGATGTCTTCGAGCACCCGCATTGAAGCTTCGTGAATAGATTCCAGCTCATCAGCGGAGACAGCCTCGACAGGCTTGTAGATGTGGCGAGGTTGTTTGAATGGCTTTTGAGGGAAAAGCTCCGGGCCCGCTTTGTCTCCACCACCGCGCCGACGGCGGCCACGCCTCGTTGGCGCCGCTTCCGTGGTCTCAACAAGATCGAGCTGACTGGACATGGCGAGACACCTTTCCGTGGCCGTATACGCAGAGCGTGAAAGACTTTGGGGTCGTGAGCAGACGTCTGCCCAAACCTGTCGTCCAACCTTAATCGAGAGGGCTATTTTTTTACGGCGTCTCAGAACGACGGCGGTTGCCACTTTCGCGACATTTCGAGAACCGGCGGTCAATCGGGTCTGTCCGGCTATTGACGAAGCTTGACGTCTGCGTTGCAAAGGCTTCAAAAAATGAATTGGATTTTGAAGGTGTTGCGTGACTGACAGAATGACCGACGCTGAATTGCTGGACTTTTTGCAAGGCCGCTATCCGTTCGGTGATCTGAGCGGAGCGCGGCTACGACCTCTTCCGAGTTCCTACACACACCGGTTTTGGCGCCTCCGAACGCGCGAGCGGGATTATGTCATCAAGGAGTATTTTCCAGGCCTTGAGAACAATCCACTCTACCCGACGCTGCCCCAGGAAGAAGCGACTGCCCTGACTTTGCTGGAACGTCATCGATTGGCACCGCGTTTGGAATGTTTTCTGGACAGTCCAGCTGGATCGCCTTTGGTGATTTATGGATATGAACGCGGCTCGGAAGCTGAAATTGATGTGCGTGATGCAGCTCAATTGCTCGGGCGCTTTGCAGCTTTGGAGCTTGCACCTGAGGACATCAATATGGTGCCGTCTGGCTATGATCAGGTGCTCGCTCATGCTGAAGCTATTTTGGGCAAGATTCCGAACAGCCGCCGGGCCGCCAATTTGAAACGCCTCCGGCCTCAAGACAGTGCGATCAAAGTATCTGCCGCGCCGCAGTGTACCCTAATTCACAGGTCCCTTTGTCTCGGTACAGTCCAAATGACGGCGGCCGGACCCACTCTTATCGATTGGCAATATGCTGGTCTCGGAGATCCCGTTGAAGACATCGCTTGTTTTCTCTCCCCCGGTCTCCACACGCTCTATGGCCTGAAGCCACTCGTCCTTTATGCCGAGGACCTGTTTTTGGAGCATTATCCGGATCGTGCCATTGTTGATCGTTTCTTGGCTGAACGGTCCGCCTACCATTGGCGGTTGGCCGCATATTGTCTGTTTCGGCAGGAAACCCTGACCCACGAAAATGCACCGGCCTCACGTGCCTATGCGCGTGCCCTGGAGGAAGAGGTCGACCTTCTCCTCAGACTGCGCGGAAAGTAAACAAAGCGGCCATGAATGGCTGTAATCCGGTTGTCATAGGAAGCCGGTAACGGGGTCCTATGTCTATTGAAATTGCGTCCGTTACCAAGTCGTTTGGGGCACACAAAGCTCTGAAGGGCGTATCTCTCTCGATCCCGGAGGGCACATTCTTCGTTGTGCTTGGCCCGTCTGGTTGCGGCAAGTCCACTCTGTTGCGTACGATCGCAGGACTGGAGCCCATCGACGGTGGAGAAATCGCGCTGGGCGGCGAAACAGTCGCTCGAGACGGGTACCATTTGGAGCCAGAGCGGAGGAAAACTGGCGTCGTGTTCCAGTCGTACGCTCTCTGGCCGCACATGAGCGTTGCTGCAAATGTCGCCTTTCCAATGGAAACGGCTGGGTTGAAAACGGCTGACATCAAATCGCGCACCAATGAACATCTTGCCACGGTGGAATTGACGGCGTTTCGCGACCGCAAACCGGCCGATCTTTCCGGCGGGCAGCGCCAGAGGGTTGCACTCGTCCGCTGTTTGGCGCAAGGCGCAAAAACAGTGTTGATGGACGAGCCGCTCGCAAACCTTGATCCGCACTTGCGCGGTGCAATGGAGGAAGAGCTTGCCGCGTTTCACAAGGCCAGTGGCGCAACGACGCTGTTTATCACCCACGATCAGCGCGAAGCGATGGCTCTCGCCGATCAGGTTGCGGTTATGTGGGACGGCGAAATCTTGCAGGTTGCCGAGCCTGATGTGCTTTACCGGCGGCCGACATCGCGAAAGGTTGCCAGTTTTATCGGACGCAGCAGCCTGGTTGGCGTTGAGGTCAACCATGTTGAAGCCGACTATGCGAATATTACACTTGCCGGGCACCGGGTCGACGTGGACTGCCCTATTGGTACCAGAACCGGTTCAGCAACGTTGATGCTGCGGCCCGAACACCTGGTGCCATCTGTTGGTGGGCGCGGTCTTAAAGCAAACGTTGAGAGAACGATTTACCGCGGCGGTTTCTGGGAGGTTTTTGTGGCCATCGAAGGGCTTACAGAGCCATTGCTAATGACCCTCAATCGCCCGGCTGCGCCCGGTGAAACTCTGTTTCTGGACATTCTCCGCGGTTGGATATTACCTGAGTAATTGGCCTTCTCAAGTCAGCGTTTTGCGCATGGCGCAGCGTTGTTCGGGCATGGGTAATCCGCGGCCGAGTTCTTCTGCGAGGATACTGCCGAGCCGTCCATCACACTCTTTCGGCTTCAGGATCTGGAACCCCAGTCTTTCATAAAACGGCGCATTCCAAGGCACGTGCCTGAACGTCGTTAATGTCATTTCTGACAGTCCGAGCACTCTTGCATGGGCTTCAGCGTGTTCCATCAGCGCTTTGCCGACCCCCTGCTTCTGGTGATCGGAATGAACGGAAATCTCATAGATATGCAGAGCGGTATCTTCCGGGATCGCCGCCAGAAAGCCGACCTGTTGTCCGTCATCTGTTTCCGCGGTCCAGCTTGTGCCTGGTTCGATTGCAGACAAATGCTGTTCGTCGGTCGCGCAGCTGTCATCCGCGAAGGTTTCCAATCCTTCGATTTCTAGAAAAGCTCTGCTAGCGGAAATCTCCACGGCCTGAAGAGCTGAGATATCGTTTTTGCGTGTTTGTCTGATCTTCAAATCTCACACTTTCTAAGTCTGATACTAGTCCTTCCAAGGGATCGTTCCAGAGGGCACGCGTTTCGCCAGACTGTTCATGCCGAGCATGACCAAAATTGTCGCCAGAACAACCACCACAGACATGGCTGCGGCGAGTGTGGTGTAACCACCATCCTCGTAATTGAAAATGGTGGTTCCGATTGTCTCGTTTCCCGTCGACCATAGCAGTGCCGAGACAGTGACCTCATTGTAGGCAGTGAGGAACACGAGAATCGCGCCGGAAGCTGCAGACGGTGCAACAAGCGGCGCAAATACCCGCTGGATGCGCCGGAAAAATCCCGCGCCGGATACACGGGCAGCGTCTTCGAGCGACCTATCCATCTGCACAAAGGCAGCTGCAACGGGTTTTAATCCGACCGCGAGAAAAGCGGAGATGTAAGCAATCAAAATGATCCAAAGCGTGTTGTAGAGCGAGATATTCAAGAACGGCAGGGGATGGATGAACGCCAGAATAAAGGCGATGGACATTACCAGACCTGGCACGGCAAAAGCGATCTCCGCCTGTGCGGCCGTTGCGGTCCCCGTACGGCGATAAGCTTTATGCCGGTGACTGAGGAAGTAGCCCAAGAAGATGCTTATGACCGCGATGACGCCCGCTGCAATGGCAGCAATCAGCGTCGAGTTCGTAAAGGCTCTTAGCGTCACAGACTGGCGCCAGAGAACTTCTGCGAAGTTGTCCAGATTCACGGTGCTTGCTGAAAGCGGGAGCCCGTATGTCTTCACCAAGGAAGTCGCCAGAAGCGATGCAGCGGGAAGCAACAGAACCAGGCCAACAAAACTCCAAAGACCTGCTTCTACCCATTTGCGTTTTGAGCCAAGCGAGATTGCAAGCGGGTCCTGGGGCAGGCCAATGAGGCTGGCGCGCATACGTCGTTGCAACACCCCCTGTATAAGGAGGGCTGCAAGAGCGACCATCGCCAGGATGACCGAAATGATTGCGACATTCGGGAGGACATCCGGCCCGAAACTCGCCAGTCTTCGCCAAATCAGAACCGGCAGCGTCGTGTAGCGTGCCGGAACGCCGATGAGAGCGTTGATGCCGAAGTTTCCAAGCGCTGCGATAAACGCAAGAGCGAAGCCGGCGAGCAAAGCCGGCGCGAGGAGTGGCAGCGTAATTCTTGTCAAAAGACGGAATGCCCCTGCGCCGGACACGCGCGCAGCATCAGACAATTCCCTCGGAAAGGATCGGAGCGCTGCTCGAACCAGCAGGAACACCAGGGGGCTGTGCTGGAGTGTCAGAAGAAGAACAAGACCCTCGCGAGAATAAAGCGGATGCGTCGACCCGATTTCGGGTGCCAGCCCAATCCATCGAAGCACCGGACTTGCCGGCCCCAGTGCCTGGATCCAGGCAATTGCCGTGACATGCGGCGGAATCATCATCGGTAGGAGGATCAAAAAGACGAGCAGTCCCTTGGCGCGAACATCTGTCAGTCCGACAATCAGGGCCAGAACTGTTCCCAAGACTGTTGCCGCGAGCGCCGACAAAAGGCTGCTTTCCATGGAGTGCCAGAGCGCCCTTTGAACAGACCGGCTGGACAGGGCTTCGGTCAATGGGCCCAAAGCAAGCGCGCCGTCCTGGGTCAATCCGATCTTGAACAAGAGAAGCAGCGGCAACCCGCACAGGAGCATCGCGCAGATAGCCAAAATGGCGAGAGAGATCCTCTCGCCATTGAGCAGTTTTGAAATCTGGGCTTGCGCCATCAAGTCTTAGCCACCGAAGATCTCGGTGAACTTGATCTTGTTTGCTTGATCTTGCTCGAGGGCCTTTGCTGGATCGAAGTCCATCAGCTTGATCTGGTCACGTGCCGGGAAACCTTCCGGTGCTGCAACAGCCGGATGGGCTGGCAGATATCCTTGAGACGACGCCAGTTTCTGGCCTTCTTCGGAAAGAAGGAAATCAACAAAAGCCTTGGCAGCGTCCGGGTTCTGGGCCGTAGAGAGGATCGCAACCGGTTCGGTGACAGCAGAAACACCCTCTTCAGGGAACACGAACTCGACTGGAGCGCCTTTCAGCTTTTCGCGGATCGGAAGAAAGTCCACGACGAAACCATAGAGTTTTTCACCGCCTGCGATGGCCTTGTAGGTGCCACCGTTGCCACCTTTCGGATTGGCACCCTGATCAGCAAGGCCTTCGTAAAAGGCCCAGCCAAGGTCCGGGTTGGAGGTCAGAGCTGCCATGTGGATGGTGGCCGCACCGGATGTCAGCGGAGACGGCATGGCCAATTTGTCTTTGGCTTCCGGCGTCAAGAGATCCTTGTAGGAGGACGGCTTCATCGGTGCATTGGTGTTGTAGACGATGCCGCTGGTGATCAGCTTGGTGGAGAAGTAGGTTTTGTCATCATCCATCAGAGCCGGATCATAGGCGGACACATCAGCGCCTTCGTGGGCCATCAAACGGCCTTCCTGCTTCAGCCCTTCCATTGTGACCATGTCTGCAATCAAGAGAACGTCCGGCTTTGGCGCGCCTGCTTCAAATTCCGTGCGCAGCTTGGCCATCATTTTTGTGGTGCCGTCGCGCACCCATTCGATTTCAATTTCCGGGTGTTTTGCGGTGAACGCGTCGACCGTTGCCTGGGCGTCCTGGTTCGGCTGGGAGGTATAAAGAACCAGTTTGCCGGAAACGTCGCCGGCAAATGCGGATGCGGTTGCACCGGCAAGAATGCCGGCAGCCATCAGGAACTTTTTCATGTCACGGATCCTTTGCGAAAGGCCACTGGTGGTTAACAGATGGCCTTGGCTATCAGGCTTGTGTGACAGATTTTTTTGGCTGTTAGGTAAAAATACGTGATTGGGGCTTCCGTCCTAGTGGCGGACGATTAAGAAAACACGCTCCCCCATTACTGACGATGACACCAGGCAATTGCCGATTGTCATGGGGTCGGCTATCACCACGTCAAATCGATTTAAAGAAAACTTACGGGCACATTGCATGACAACTGACGGCGCTAAAGCGGAAATCGGCCTGATCGGCCTTGGAACGATGGGCGGAAATCTGGCACTCAATATCGCCGAAAATGGATTTCGGATTGCTGTGTTCAACCGGACACCGGAAAAAACCGATCAGTTCATGGAAAAGTCTGGTCCGCTTGCTGAGAAGCTCGTGCCAAGCAAGGCCCTTGAGGATTTCGTTGCGTCGATCGCTTCACCACGCGCAATCGTTTTGATGGTACCGGCTGGGAAAGCCGTTGACGCGCAGATCGTGGCTCTTCGTCCGCTACTCGATGCGGATGATCTCATCATCGATGCGGGCAATGCCAACTACCACGACACCAACCGCCGGGCGCAAGAAGCCGCTGAAAAGGGGCCGCGGTTCATGGGCATCGGAGTGTCTGGCGGCGAGGAAGGGGCCCGGTTTGGTCCGTCCATCATGGGTGGGGGCGACAAATCCGCCTGGGACCGCGTCGGGCATATTCTAGAGGCGATCTCGGCCAAGTATGAGGACGAGCCCTGTGCCGCATTCCTCGGCGCTGCCGGTGCTGGTCACCTGGTCAAGACGGTGCACAACGGCATTGAATATGCCGACATGCAGATGATCGCCGAGGTCTATGGTGTGATGCGTGATGGCTTCGGTATGAGTGCAGCCGACGTGGGTGAGGTTCTTGAACGCTGGAATGGCGGGATACTGCAGTCGTACTTGATCGAAATCTCCGGCAAGGTCGCCAAAACGGCAGATCCGGAAACCGGCAAGCCGATGCTGGATATCATTCTGGACACCGCGGGCCAGAAGGGCACGGGCCGCTGGACGGCGATCGAGGCGTTGATGCTGGGCACGCCCGCCAGTGCAATCGAGGCTGCCGTTGCCGCGCGCAACATGTCCGCAAGACTTGGAGAACGTGAAAAGGGCGAACAGGTGTTCGGCGCTGCGCCTCGGCGCATGGACAAGGATCTCATTGGTATTGACGCTCTGGAAGCTGCGCTCGTTGCCGGAAAAATCATCTGTTACGCACAAGGCTTCGGTCTCATTCTCGAAGCGGCGAAACAGTATGGCTGGGACATGCCGCTGCCGGAAATTGCCAAGATCTGGCGCAACGGCTGTATCATCCGCTCTGCCATGTTGAACGACATGTCGTCCGCACTGTTGGACGATGCGAGCCGTAACCTGATGCTGGCCCCGTTCTTCACCGAAAAACTGAAAGAAACCGAAGCAAACCTGCGTCAGGTCGTGGCACAGGCCACGCTTCATGGTCTGCCGGTTCCGGCCCTATCGGCGGCGCTGTCGTATTTCGACATAATGCGGACCCAGCGTTCAACCGCGAACATGCTTCAAGGTCAGCGTGACTTCTTTGGAGCCCACGGATTTGCGCGTACTGACAAGGATGGCGGTGGCTATCACGGTCCCTGGGCGATGGGCTAAAGCCGGATCGTAGAGCCAGACCAGGCGGGGCAGTTTGAGCGCGCCGAGTGGCGCGCTCGAGAATTTTCCGTCTTGTTAGCCGGGCAGATATGTCTGACCAACAAACTGTGCCGTTGCATCGGGCGCTGCGAGGAATTGCTCATACAATTGCGTCGATGTCGGGTCTGGGAAGACATTCTCTTTCCCCTTATCCAAGGCATCAAGGATCTGCCGGACGACCTCCTGAGGCGAGGTTTTGTCAGTTTCAAACTTCTCCGCCATGTCGGTATCCACCGGTCCAGGGTAGACGCCGACGACTTGCGTTCCTTGTGCTGCGAGCTCCGCTCGAAGGCCCTGCGTCAGCGAGTGCACGGCGGCTTTTGAGGCGCTATAGGTCCCCAAGACCGGGAAATTCACGTGGGAGGCGATCGATCCGAGGTTGATGATCGCGCCTCCGCCGTTGGCTTTCAGGATCGGAGCAAAGGCTTGGGACACATTCAAAGTGCCGAAATAGTTGGTCTCCATTTCAAAGCGCCCGCGATCTGCGGCATCCGGATTCGTGAAGCTTGAGAAACCGGCGGTGCCCGCGTTGTTGATCACAAGTGCCACGTCCTTGTGTTTTGCCGAGGCCGCAATGTCTTCCGGTTTAGTCACATCCAGCTTGACTGGAACCACCTTGCCATTGTTCTGCGCAACAACATCACTCAGTGTTTCTGGCTGGCGCGCGGCTGCGTAGACTTTTGCGGCACCGCGTTCCAGAAGCGCAGTAACGAACGCCCGTCCGATGCCCCGGTTTGCGCCCGTGACCAAGACGGCCTTTCCTTCAATTTTCGACATTTGCAGACGTCCTCTCTGGTGGTAGATCAAATAAAATACGATACGGTATTTTAATAAGTGCTTGAAAGCGAGTTTCAAGACAATAAAATACGGATTGGTATTTTAATTTGCGATCAAGCAGGGCAACCAGCACATGCCGAGAGGCCGGCCGAGAAAAATTGATCCGAAGGATGCGCTTAAAACCGCCATGCACACTTTGTGGGAGCGGGGCTATGATCGCACGTCAATGGCGGATCTTGTGTCCGCTACGGGAATGGCCAAGCCGGGCCTTTATGCCAACCTTGGTGACAAGGACGAGATTTTCCAAAAGGCTTTGCGGCTCTACCAGGAAGAGATTGGTGCGCCTCTTGTCAACGATCTTGTGAACTCACCTGAACCTCTGAAACAGAGCTTGCGAACCGTTTTGAGGGGAATTCTGCACGCGAAAGAAGGGAGCGGACTGCCCGAGGGCTGTTTCATCGTCAACAACAGCTTCGCTTGTTCGGCCCAAAGCCAGCAATTGAAACAGGCGCTTCAAAATCTCAATGTGGAACGGCGGAAAGCCTTTCTTCTCCGTCTCAAGCGTGCGCAAGGAGAAGGCGAGTTGCCGGACAGCACCGATATCAATGCACTTGCAGATTTCTTCGCGGGACAAGCCGCTGCCATTTCGTCCATGGCCCAAGCTGGGCTTTCGCTGACTGAGTTGGACAAGATGATCGAGGTCAGTTTGTCGGTGCTGCCAGTAGACCCTCCGGGCGGGGGCGCGCAGGGATAAAATCCATGCCCCGGAGACTTCTCAGTTGAAAGCAATATCTGTTTGATCTGTAATTGCCGTTCACATTCAGATCCCCCGGCGGGGGGCTGCAAGAGAAGCGGTCTCCAAAGTGGCAACAGAAACCCCGAAAGTGGCGGTTCGGCCGACCATCAGAATAGTCCGGCGTGTCTTCGCCGGCTGTGTGGTTGGTCTGTTGGTATTGGCTGCTCTTATGGTCTCGGCTCTAACCCTTGGAGTCTTTGAGCCACTCCGGCAAACCATCGCAAGCCGCATTCTGACGGTGCAGCTCGATCGGTCGGCAGAGGTGCAAGGTCCTGTCCGGATCGAATTCGGGTCTCAGATCGTTGTGCGGATGGAGGATGCCGTCGTCGAGCGGTACAGCCAGCCAAAAGGCGGCACCGGAAGGTTTTTTGATTATGTCCGGTTTGATGCACCTTACAGACTTCTTCTCGGCGACCTATCCGGTATCTCCAATTTTGAAATGGCTGGTGCTGACATTGAATTGCTGGCGTCTCCGGGGGAGACCACTGACGAGGAACTGTCCTATTACCGGCTGCCGTCCGAGGTTATCAATCTGCCGGTGTTTGAAGCACTGAAACTGACCGACGTTACCTTACATTATCTGGGCGTCCAAAGTGGATGGAATGAGCGAGTAAATATCCGTTCGCTCAACATTGCTCCGTCAGAAAAAACGGACACGCTCGATATTGAACTGGATGCCGACTTGAACGGAACTCCGCTTCAAATATCGGGTGAAATTGCCCGGCCACCGCAAAACGGGCCACTGCAAAACGGCGCATTTGAAATCGCGCTGGCGTTTCCCGGCATAAACTCCAAAATTTCCGGCAGGATCAACACCTCGACAGCCTACGCCGTTGTTGAGGGTGAGTTGGAATTGTCTTCAGGCTCGTTGGCACAGGCATTAGCCTCTGGCGGATTGACCAGTGAAGTCGATGGCCAAGTCGATGCGTCTTGGAAGTTCTCCGGAACACTTGAGTCGCTATCGATTTCCAACATTGAGATCAACTTCACAAGCCGGCACTCCGACAAGGTGACGATTACGGGAGCGGTTGATAACGCGAGCCTGGATCCGTCTTTGGACCTTTCGTTCAACGCGCTTCTAGCGCCGTTCGCGTCAGCTGAAAGCGAATTGGCAATTGAAATTTTGGCGCTGGCCGGCGAAATCTACGGCCCATTGAATGATCTGGCGATCCGCAATGCCCAGGTCAAAACCAACGCCGCCATTTTGGATATTGAGACCATTGGTCCAATCTCCGTGGGCCACATTGTAAAGTCCGAAGACGGCCGGGTAGGCCTGCAGGATCTGACTATCAATAATGGGACCGATGGCGGTCCAAACCTCACACTGGCTGGTCAGATAGATGATGTGATCGCATTGGACGGGATAACGCTTGCCGGACGTTTTGAATATCCGGTGTCCTTCTTTCTCAACTCGAACAGAGAACCACGACCGGATCTTGGAACGCTTGTCGGGCATATTGAACTCAGCGATTCCGATAGCTGGTTTGCTCTCAACACCTTCAAGGGGGCGGTGGAAGGCACCGATCTGCTGGATTTCAGTTTTGACCTGACCGTGCCTGAGTTGCGCCGCGTTGATGAGCTTAACTTCACAACCGAATTTGCAATTCCGGACCCTGCAGCAGTCGTAGAGCTGGTTTCGGGGGCGGCTTCAGAACCATTGCCAGATATCACTTTCTCAGGTCAAAGCAGCCTGCAAGCTGGCGAACTCGGGATTTCCGGAGAGTTTCTCTCCGGCAGCAGCGCTATCTCGGCCGATCTGAATGTTGGTCCAAAGCCCGAGACCTCTACCTGGCTCTTGAGCGGTGATATTCGCTCTGAAGCTTTGAACCTCTCGGAGTTATCAGGTCTCGCGCAGCTTGCCGAGCTTGGGTTTGAAGGACCGGAGACCGGACTTGAGATTACTGACAGTGACGCATCCCAGTTTGCGGCAAGCATTCATGTCGCGGCGAAAAGCCTGGTCGCGGGCAAAAAGAAAGCAGGTGACATCTCGGCACATGTTCAATTCGAAGACGAGGTTTTGAGCATTGAAGAGTTGGCATTGGCATATATCGGCGGACGGGTGAGCGGTGATCTCGGTTTGAACTTCAAAACAGAACCGCCGGTGGCCTCAATCAAGGGGCGGATGGAAAAATTTCCACTCAAAAGCCTGATGAATGAGCTTGGCCTTACGGCACCGATCAGCAGCACCGTCTACGCCAGTCTCGATCTCCACGGGGAGACCGGCTCTCTTGATGCTTTTTTGGATACGTTGAACGGCAAAGTGACAACATCCTTGTGGGGAGGACGTTTTCCGGACCGGCTGATCGAGTTAAGCGGTTTGAGTGTTTTCACCTGGCTGATGTCCAGCAACTCAGAACAGGGTGCCAAGCTGGTCTGTGCGGTTCTGCCACTCCGGTTCAAATCCGGTAACGCGTCAGGCAATTCCCTGGTTGTCGAAACCGAAAATGTTCAGATTGTCGGAGGCGGCTCAGTCAACTTTAAAAGCGGCAATCTGGACTTGGCCTTTTTGCCGCGCGCTAAGAAGAAGCAACTTGTTGAATTTGTGTCTCCATTTGAGATCAAGGGGACCCTGTCGGACCCGGAACTCATTGTGAAAGACGGTGGAGCTGGCCGAGCCATGGGAGAGGTCTTGTCACTTCCGATCAACGTCCTCGGTCACATCTTTTCCGGATCAGGCGCCATCGATAAAGACGCCCGCCCGTGCGTCATTCCCAAAAACACAGGTCCAAAATAGAACGCCGATTGTCTATTGGGCGAGCCCTAGAGCTTCCATGTTGGCAATTGAGGCGGGTAGCCCGGAAACGTCCCGCAGTTCAACGATCAGCCGCGGGTCGCTGTCCAGTTTTCCAAGTTCTGCAAACACGTTCGGCCAGTTGATGGTGCCTTCTCCTAACGTCCAGTGACGGTCCGCATAGCCATCGGCATCCTGAAGATGAATGTGCCGTAGGTTGTTGCCCGCGGCCTTGATGAAATAGTCGACCGGCGGTGCGCCTGTGGACCCGTGGGCGTAGTGGGCATGACCCGTGTCGATGGATATCTTTACAGCTTGCGAACCGAAACTCTCGGCAAGTTCAATGCGAGCGTAAGGGTCCTTGTCTTCAATGTTTTCAAGCACCAGTTCGCAACCGATATCTTCTGCGCGCTCGACCGCTTCTATCATCGTGAGGTGACAGAGTTCAATCTTTGTTGCCCGGCCGGTCTCGTAGTTGTCGAGATTGTTGTAATCCCAAGTCGAGTAAGGGCTGTGCACGACCATGTGTGTGCCACCAATGGCTTCGCAAACCTCAAGCCCTTGCAACAGACGTTTCTTGACGATCTCTCGTATGTCAGGGTCCTTTGCATCAACAGTAAAGCCCCAGAACGGGCCATGAATGCCAACCCGACCTTTATGTCCATCCAGCAGTTTCTTGGCGTGGTCCGCAACGGACGCCCAGTCTCCATTCAGGACTTCCCCGGTTACAAAATCCTGTAGTTCCAGGTCCCGCTGTTTTTCAAGCATGAGATCCCGGTGGCGTTCGAAAGACGACAGCGACATGGCAGCGCCAAGGATAGGAAGACTGGACATATACGGCTCTGAAAAATTGAACATCAATGTCCGCCTCTTAGGCGGTAACCGGTGACAGTTTTGCGACGGCCGTTGACGGTACTGGCGAGGGGCGCCCCTTAATAGCCCCTTTGACGATCGACGGTTGGCGGGATGCTGCCAGTTTCCAGATACTGTTTGATATTTTGAGCAACAATCGCAGATGCAGTGCTGGTGATAGTTGGCGCGGAGATATGAGGCAGGACAGTCACTTCAGGGTGCGACCAGTATGGATGGTCCTTGTCCAATGGCTCCTGGTCAAAAACATCCAGCACGGCATGCCCGACACGGCCATCGTCAAGCGCGGCAAGGAGCGCGTTGGTGTCTACGATCGGCCCCCTTGCGAAGTTGATCAGCTTTGTACCCGGTTTCACCGAAGCCAGTGCCTGTTTGCCGATCAGACCGCGTGTGTCGCCTGTCAAAGGCATCAGCAGCACAAGGATGTCGGATCGGGCCAGGACTGTGTCGAGTTCTTCTGCTCCCGCAAATGTCTCGATACCCTCAAGTGTTTTGCGGGACCGGCTCCACCCAAGCACATTGAAGCCATTGGCTTTCAGGCGCAGTGCCGAAACTGATCCGAGTTCTCCAATCCCCAGCACACCGATCGTTACCTCCTGAGGCGTTTTCAGGAGATGGTGTTGCCAGACATGGTCCCGCTGCTGCCGCATATATGCCGGCATGTCGCGGTGGAGATAGAGCGACCAGGCAAGGACCGCTTCCGACATGGTTTCCGCCATTTGCGGATCCGCGAGGCGTACGATCTGGGGACCCGTGTCCGGCAGTTCGGCAACCAGACGCTCAACGCCTGCCCATAAGCTTTGAACCCAAACCAGGTTAGGAAGTGAGGCCACTTTTGTCGGGTCTGGATTTGCGACGATTGCGACGGTGGCTTTCTCTCGTTCAACCTGTGTCAGATCATCGAACGCCTTGACTTGAGCAATCCCGCTCAGGGCTTCGGGCAGCGCATCTTTCCAAGCTTTCCGCTCCACGCCGCCGACCTCGGAAACGAAAGGTATTACGGGCATCATGCCGCGAAAACTCCCGATTCATCGGCAAATCCCTTGACCTCGATCGGATTGCCGGAAGGGTCCCGAAAAAACATGGTGCTTTGCTCCCCTGGTTGCCCTTCGAAACGGATGGTAGGCGGGATAACAAATTCGACGCCCGCGCTCGTAAGCCGGTCCGCTACTTTTTTCCAAGTATCCATGTCAAGCACTGCGCCCATATGCGGCATCGGGACCATGTGCTCGCCAACTTTTCCGGTGTTGTTGGTCTCGAAAGGTTCCCCGATATGCAGCGAAAGCTGGTGTCCAAAAAAATTGTAGTCGACCCATGTGTCGGTGCTGCGTCCTTCTTGGCAGCCCAACACTTCACCGTAGAAGGTGCGGGCGTCATCAAGATTGGTCACGTGAAAAGCGAGGTGAAAGCAGGGCTGCATATGTCGTCTCCAATTGAGGTCTTTGTTTCATAGCAGAGCCTGAGAAAAACAATTACTATGTTTTTTCTTCTCTGAGCATAGGAAAAAATTTTGGACACGCGATTTTTGGAAAGCCTCCTTGCTGTGGTCGAGACAGGGTCCATTGCCGGGGCTGCGCGCCAACAAGGCTTAACCGCTGCTGCAATCAGTCAGCGGATCAAGGTGCTCGAAACTGATTTGAATTGCAGACTTCTCGTTCGTTCCGCCAAAACGGTACAGCCATCGCCGGAATGTCAGCGGCTTCTTCCAGCAGCAAGCGCGCTGGTTCGTGATGCGAGCCGGTTGTCATTGGGGATATCCAATGACCGTCTGAGCGGGCCCTATCGCATTGGAGCTATTTCAACGGCGTTGCTTGATGTTGTGCCCAAGGTTGTACGGGCATTTCGTGAAAAGGCGCCCGATGTGCAACTGTCCGTTCTGCCTGGCAACTCCCGAGCGCTTTATGAAGATCTGTTGGTTGAAAAGGTTGATGCAGTGATTTGCGTCGCACCTCCGTTTCAGCTGCCGAAAGGGATCCGTTGCTTCCCGGTTGCAGAAGAGCCCTTTCTGCACGTCCGCCCAGAAACGCACCTTCGGCAGGATAAGAACGGTGTTCTACCCTGGATTATCTATGACCGGTCATCTTGGGGAGGGGGGCTGGCGAGCCGTTATCTCGATAAGGCAATTTCGCATGTGCCTGTTTTGTGTGAACTGGATTCCCCGGAGACCATTGCCGCAATGGTCCAGGAAGGCCTTGGGCAAGCGGCTGTGCCTCGTTGGTCCGGTCTCGAAATTCATTATTCCGATCTCTGTGCTTCGGCGTCGCCAATTCCTTCCATCCCGAAGCGTTCGATTGTCTTGCTGCAACGGACCATGTCCCTCGGCGCCAAAATAGATTTGCTTTTGCAAAACACCGCATTAGGAGCTTCCCCTGAATCCAATCCAGATTGCGAAAATATGCAACTATAAGATGTTCTTATTCTGAATTTAGCTCAAATGGTGCAATCAGAACTGCACGTAAAAGTTATAATGTTATCTATCGTGGCGTTTCTTGGCAGGAAAATGTCGCTGCTTGGCTAGTCTGGGAAATAAACAGAATGATCGGCAAAAGAAGTGCGGGTCAACTGTTGTGCTGGCCGTCGCATAATGCAATGGTATTGGGAATGAGCCCAAGAGCTTGGTCGAAATACCTGTTTCGACCTTGTGCGGCCCAATGGGTTCATGCTGAAGATTAGGGAGCAGGGTCGAAGTAGATGCTACGAGTAAAGGCAGTCGAGAAGATCGTAGATCTTCCCGCCTTTTTGTGTGATTTGATCCACATTCCCAATTTACATGATCAATTGATGCGCCGGGAGGTGAATACTAGAGTTCTAGTATTCGCAGGATGCGCCAATGGAAAACTCAACAAACAGACTGCATAGGAGTACCCCATGAAAAAGTTGTTTGTCACAGTCGCTGCGACTGCGCTCGTCGGGATGGCGTCTTCCGCCATGGCCGAAGAATGCGGAACAGTCACTGTTGCGGAAATGAACTGGGCATCTGCCGGCGCGATTGCGCACATCGACAAGATCATTCTTGAAAATGGATACGGCTGTAATGTTGAGCTGGTCACTGGCGACACCATGCCGACCTTCACGTCCATGAACGAGAAGGGTGAGCCGGACATGGCTCCGGAGCTCTGGATTAACGCTGTGCGTGAGCCGCTTGATAATGCTGTCGCTGAAGGATCCCTGATCATCGGAGGTGAAATCCTCAACGAAGGCGGTGTGGAAGGCTTTTGGGTTCCGACCGCTATTGCTGAAGAGCATGACATCTATACCGTAGCTGCCGCCAAAGAGCGTCCAGATCTCTTCAAAGGTGCTGAGGACGACAGCAAGGGTGGCTTCTTCACCTGTCCGACTGGTTGGAACTGCCGCATCACGACAGGTAACCTCTTCCGCGCAAACGGTTTCGATGAAGCTGGTTTCGAACTCGTAGATCCGGGTTCTGCTGCCGGTCTTGACGGGTCTTTGGCTCGTGCTAACGAGCGCGGCGAAGGTTGGCTCGGTTACTACTGGGCTCCGACAGCGATCCTCGGCAAGTACGACATGACACTTCTCGACTTTGAAGTCGAACACGACAAGGAAGAGTGGGACAAGTGTACAGTTGTTGAAGACTGCCCGGATCCGAAGCCAAACTCCTGGGTTAAATCCGAGGTGTTCACAGTTGTCACCGAAGAGTTCGCCAAAAAAGCTGGTCCGACCATGGACTACGTGAAAGGCCGGACCTGGGACAACCGGACTGCCGGTAAGGTCCTGGCATGGATGACCGACAATCAGGCGACCAACGAAGACGGCGCATACTACTTCCTTGAAAACTTTGAAGATGTATGGACCCAGTGGGTCAGCCCGGAAGTTGCTGAAAAAGTGAAAGCTTCTCTGTAATCCGTTAAAGCGTAAAGGAGCCCGCGCACGTGCGCGGGCTTTTAATTTAGGGGCAAAACGACGGGACCGGACTGATGGAGTGGCTACAAGAATTCCCCGCTATGAGCAGGGACAATTTGCGCGTAATGCGCCAAACAATCGATGGGGCGTTTAAGGATTTCACCCGCGCTTATGGTGATGCGATCGAAAGCGCATTTGATCCGATCAAGGACTTCCTGATCTTTTTGGAGCATCTGCTTATCAACTCGCCTTGGCCGATTATTCTGGCTGTGCTCGTTGGTATTGTTTACCTGATGAGCCGCAACACGAAAATCACCATCGGTTCACTCGTCGCGCTGTGTGTTATCGGTTACCTCGGTATGTGGGAAGACACCATGCGGACCATCGCGATGGTGACCGTCTGTACCATGATGGCGATTGTCCTGGGCATTCCGCTTGGAATTTTGATGGCTCGCTCAGATCGAATTCAGAGCGTCATCAATCCAGTGCTCGATCTCATGCAGACGATGCCGAGCTTCGTTTATCTCATTCCGGTGGTCATGATTTTCGGCCTTGGCAAAGTGCCGGGCATGATCGCGGTTGTGATCTACGCCATTCCGCCGATGATTCGACTTACTAATCTTGGTATTCGCCTCGTTGATACAGATGTCCTCGAAGCAGCGGATGCCTTCGGGTCCAGTTCTTGGCAGAAGTTGACCAATGTTCAGCTGCCACTTGCGTTGCCAACGATCATGGCTGGCGTGAACCAGACCATCATGATGGCACTTGCGATGGTTGTTGTTGCGGCTCTTATCGGCGTGAAAGGTCTCGGTCAGCCGGTTCTGAACGCCATTGCGAACCAGTATTTGACGATGGGCGTCATGAATGGTCTCGCGATCGTTGCGATTGCCATTATTTTCGACCGCGCGACCCAGGCCTACGGCAAGCGCCTTCAGAAACACTCGGAGGTGATCCATGGGTGAGGCGACAGGCATTGAGATCAAAAATCTTTACAAGATTTTTGGTCCAAACGGCAAAGACATGGTGCAGCTCGTCAAGGACGGCATGTCCAAAGCCGAGCTCAACGAAAAGCACAATCACGTCTTGGGCTTGAACAACATCAACATCTCGATGCCTGGCGGTAAGATCGAGGTGGTGATGGGGTTGTCCGGGTCGGGGAAATCCACCTTGATCCGGCACATCAACCGACTGATCGATCCGACAGACGGAGAAGTGCTCTACGGTGATGAAGACGTCTGTAAGATGTCTCAGGGTGAGCTGAGGGAATTCCGTCGCCACAAAACAGCGATGGTTTTTCAGAAGTTTGCGCTTCTGCCCCACCGGACGGTGATGAAAAACACCGTTTACGGCCTGGAAATTCAGGGCGTCTCCATGAAAGAGGCAGAAGAGCGGGCTGCCCGCTGGATCGCCCGTGTTGGCTTGGAAGGTTTTGAAGACCATTATCCGAACCAGTTGTCGGGCGGTATGCAGCAGCGTGTCGGTCTTGCCCGTGCTTTGACAAACGATGCCGACATTTTGCTTATGGACGAAGCGTTCTCAGCGCTTGATCCGTTGATCCGTATGGATATGCAGACTGTTTTGCTTGATCTTCAGGAAGAGCTTCACAAGACGATTGTGTTCATCACTCACGATTTGGATGAAGCGCTGCGGCTCGGCGACAAGATTGCGATCTTGCGCGATGGTGCAGTCATTCAGCAAGGCACCGGACAAGAGATTGTCCTACGGCCTGCGGATGAGTACATCGCTGATTTTGTCAAGGAAGTGAACCGTGGGCGTGTGATCCTCGTCGATACAGTCATGGACAAGACAAAGACCCTCGAGGGCGGTTTGACCGTCCAGAGCGGGATTATGCTGGAAGAAGCAGCCAAGAAGTTTGCCGAAACCGGTCAAGGCGAGTGCTGCGTTGTCAACGGCGACGGCAAGCCCTTGGGCGTTTTGAACGTTCAAGACACCATCAGTGCGATGGTAACGCCAGCATCCCACTGAAGGCTGGAAACCAGACAAAAAGAAACCCCGGTCAGTTGACCGGGGTTTTTTGTTTGCGATGTTCCAATCGCTTAGCGTTCGGAGAACACCGTGCGCATCGCGCGGGTGACTGGGTTCAGCAGATAGGCAAGGACTGATTTGGATCCTGTTACAATCTGGGCATTCACCTGCATGCCCGGCCGGACGGGGCTGGTTACATTACCGGTGCCGATCGTGTTGCCCGGAAAGCCAAGGTCAGCCTTGAAATAGTACTCGCCATATTCATCCTGGAAACTGGATGCTGAGATGGTTTCCACCTCCGCGACGATCGTCCCATAGATGTTCGGGTCATAGCTGGTGATCGTGATTTCAGCCTTGTCGCCCACATTGATGTGGCCGATGTCGCGTGGATTGACCTTAACCTCAGCCACCATGCTTTCGGTCTGCGGAACGATCTCCGCGATCATGTCGCCCGGGTTCACAACAGCACCGCGTCCGGTTTGACCCAGTGTTTTGATGTAGCCATCAACTGGAGCCCTTACGAACAAACGATTCTGCCTGTCTTCGAGTTTGGCGATTTCCTGTGCCAGCTCAGCCCGCTCTTGAGCAATTCGAGCGCGCTCATCGGCCACATCCCGGTTCACCTCAGCGCCCGCCTGGTTCAAGCTCGCCTGAGCTTCGGTCAGCATTTCACGGGCTTGCGCCAGATTGCCGACGAGCTGTTCCAGCGTTACCTGGGAACGTTGGTATTCACCTTTTGATTCAAGATACCGGCGGCGGGATGTGTAGCCATCTTTCAGCAGGTTTTCTTGAATCTGGAATTTTTCCCTTTCCAACTCGACTTGTGACCGTTGCAGAACAACCTGGGCCTCCAGGCTGGCCACTTCCGCACGTTTTTGTGCGACACGAGCCGTATAAGCATCCTGTTCATCGGCTACTGCTCTGCGGTTTGCCGTGAGTGCCGCCCGTTGTTGGGTGCTCAAACCGCTGACTGCCGGGTCCAGCCGCAGTCCAACTGTGTTCGGATCACTGAACTCTTGGGCTCTTAGCCGCTCTTCTTCGAGTTCCAGATAACTCAGGCGGCTCTGAATGCGGCCAAGTTCGGCAGTAGTGTCTTCTTTCTCGAGGCGAGCGATCGGGTCGCCTGTCATGATGAGTTGGCCTTCTTCAACGAGGATCTCACTGACAATACCGCCCTCCAGGTGTTCGACAGCAAGGATCTGACCTGCAGGCGTGATTTCACCGATCGTGTTGGCGACTTCACGGATCTGACCAATGGCTGCCCATACCAGCAGTGCCAGGGTCGCAATCGTGAGACCGATCAACAGCCGGGTGTAGAAGGCCGGTGGAACCCCGTCCTCCAATTCGAGTGGCAATCCTACTCGGCCATAAACGGCTTTGCGAAGCGGATCTGAGGTATCTTTGGCTGCCATCGGTTTCTTCCTCGGCGGTTGTCGTGAGGTGCGGCTTCTCTCAGCGCACGCTCCAATTACTTCGATTGCTGTTTCAGGACGTCGTCCAAAATCTCTGATGGCGGACCTGCCATGGTGACCATTCCGTTCTGCATGTAGACGAGCTGGTCAGCGATCCGCATGTGGCTTGGCCGATAAGTGGTCAGGATGACGGTTGATTTACCGCGAACCTGTTCAATTTTTTTCATCAGCAGCTTGTCGCCATCAACATCTAGATTGCCGGCTGGATCATCCAGAACGTAGATTGAGGCCGGCCGTACGAAGGCCCTTGCAAGCAGGATCCGCTGTTTCACGTTGTCTGGAAGCACTTGCAGAAGCTGGCCTGTGAGACGCGTCTCAACTCCCTGAGGAAGCAGTTCTGCGTAGTTGTTGAGGCCAAAGTCTTCGAATGCGCCGCGGACCTGATCATTGTCAGCTTGCGGATTGGCCATCCGGAAGTTCTGGGCGATGGTCCCGTAGAAGAAATCGTAGTGTTCAGGCGCATAGCCAATTGCATGGCGCCATTCACCCGGATCCAGCTGGCGGATATCGAGGTCATCCACCAAGACCGCCCCCATCTGTGGCCGGTAAAGCCCCAGCGTCGCACGAACCAGAGAAGTTTTCCCTGATCCACTTGGGCCTGTGATCGCAGCGACCGCGCCTTGTTCGACCTGTAAAGAGAAATTCCGCAATGCGGGTTCCTGGCGGGCCGGATAGCGAAGCACCACGTTAGAGTAGCGGACAGTACCTTGGAATTGACGATGCAAGCTCGGGAGTTTGCCCGGTTGCCGTTCCATGTCGATCTTCAAAAGACCGTTGATCCGTTCGATCGTTTGCTGGGCCTGGCCAAGCTGTGAGAAGCTCAGGAAGGCCTGATGCATCGGGTTCAATGCGCGCCAGGACAAAGCCATAACAGCGATCAAGGCGCCTTGTGTGAGGCTTTGGTTCATCACCATGATGGCCCCGAAGCCCAGAACACCGATGCCGCACAGGGTCATCATCATTTGCGAGATGACCTGCATGATTTGAGACAGGTGTTTTGTTTTCAGGTTCTTTTGCGCGAAATCTGCTGACAGGGCACGAAACTTGTCGATCCAAACGTCATCTGCGGACAAATTCTGGATCGCATCGCGCTTCGACAGGATCTCTACCGTGATGTTCTGGACGCGGGATTTTGCTTCCCCGGCCAGGTTGATCGCACGTTTCATCCGCGGAACGATGAGAAGCGCGGCAATGATGTAGAGACCCAGCAAGCCGAGCGGAAGCAGCGCGAGAGGGCCGCCGATCAGTGAAAGAACCACCACGAACAGTGCGGAAAATGGCAGATCAATTAGAGCATTAGCAAGGTTGCCGTGAAATATTTCCCGGACACCGTCAAACTGCTTCAGGCGCGTGATCTGCGCGCCAATAGGTGCTGAAGTCGTCAACGGCAAAGGTAGGTGCAGGAAATGGCGGAAGGTCGTATTCGCAACAACAGCGTCCAGTCGTGCGCCAAGGTATGCTTGGAGGCGGGATTTGGTTCCTTTCACCAGCCAATCCATACACAAGATCACCGCGATGCCGATCATTAGTGTAATGAGAACGGAAACGGACTTTGCGCCAATCGCTTTGTCGTAGACGTTCATGACAAACAAAGGCAGGCCGAGCGCTAACAGGTTGGCAAGAAAGCCGATTGCCATAATCGAGGTCAGCGTACCCCGAAATCTGTGAAACAATCTGGATGACCAGTGTTTAAAACCGGCAGTGGCTGTTGGATCGTCTTCGGCGATCAGGAACAGCTCTGCATCCTTCAGGGCAGAGTAATCAAGGTTTACCGTTTGCTGAGCTTCGCCGCTGAAAACACGAAGCCGGCCGTCCCCGCTTGGTCCAAGGCCAACACAGACATTTTGTCCGACCTTTAACAGGCAGGGAAATTGCTCCGCTGTGAGTTGCTTGATCGGCCTTGATGAGCTGGTGACCCGGTAATTGAGCCGGGTAAGCACGGCCCGCAAATCATAGATTTCGGTGATGCCCTCAAGATGTGGCAAAGCCTCAAACAGGTGCCGCTCCATGCCGTCCCACCCAAGTGCTTCCAGCACTGGCAAGAGGCATGCTTCAGCTGCCGTGCTTCGGTCAATATGGGTGCCTGCTTGCTGGCGGACCCGGCTTGCCAGATTTAAGCGCCGGGTAGACGGGTCCGAACCTTGAATATAGGCGGAGGTGTTTTCAAACGCTGCCAGGGACATGTCAGGCTCCTTGGCTCATTTTTGGCACTTCTTTGCGTATACGCGGCTGAAGCTTGTATTTTTTTGTTGTGGCGGGTTTTGCCGGTACTGATTTCAATTTCCCGTCCTCCACCAGATACTGCTTGTCTGCGATCGCCCGGAAGGATGGGCGGTGGCTGACGATGATCATCGTGAGCTGGCCTTTGATGCGTTTAAGTCCTTCCGCAAGCTCAGCTTCGCTGCGGTGATCAAGGGCGCCGTTTGCATCATCCAGGATCAGGATTTTCGGTTCGCGGGCCAGGGCACGCGCAATTGCGATACGCTGGATCATGGAATCCGTGAGGTTTTCCTCGATCGCGTTGCCCAATTGAGTGTCGTAGCCCAAAGGGAGCAAGTGGATGTCTTTTTCCAAGCCGATAAGCTCTGCGGCCATTCGTGCGGTCTGCGGCGTCGACTGAGACCCAAACAAAGTCAGATTCTGCAAGATTGTTCCGGCGAACATCTCGGAATCGTTGCCGATGTAGGCAATGTGTTTCCTGAGGCCCCAATGGTCTTCACCGTAAAGATCATGACCATCAAGCAGGACCGATCCCGAAGTCGGTTCCAGGCTGCCTGAAATCAATCGGGAGAGTGTTGACCGCCCGCTACCATCTTTGCCCTCGAAGGCGATGGTTTCTCCAGCATTGACGGCCAGGGTCAGTCCGTGGATCGGGACGATCACGTCATGCCTTGAATCGTATCCAGCGTTTTGAATCTGTACATTGCCGATGATCGGGATATTGCGCGACTGTTGCCTGTTTTGAACTGGTAGATCAAAGAGGGATTGAGCGGCACGATAATCGTGCTTTACGCGCTGCATCTCCGTCCAGTGGTTGATGCCCCGCAAAAGAGGCTGGACGACTTGACCCGCAAGGAGCGTACAGGCGGCGACGGCACCAATGCTTATGAAACCGCCCATCACCAGCAATGCACCAGCCGACACAACGCAAACCGTTGTCAGGACGGTGAAAAAGCCGCTGCTGTTACGCGCCTTGTTGTTCAGGTCGATCTGGTCGTAGCCAAGGCGTGAGACTTGGGTTTGCAGTCTTTCAAATCGCCGGAGGATTACAGGCTCAAGCGCCATTGCCTTGATCGTGTTGAGCCCGGAAAGGACTTCGAAGATAAAATCGTATTTGCGTTGGTCCTGGACAGCGCGTTTTTCAACGAGCGTGTTGAGTTTTGAATTCAGGTGAGCGGTCCGCAACACGAAAATCAGCAATAAGATTGGCGGGATGAAACCGATCGGGCCGCCGATGAGAAACAGGACAACAAGAAAGATAAGGCTTGCCGGGAGGTCAATCGCCAAAAGTCGCGCTGGCCCGCCGTACTGGTCTCCCAAGGACTGAAGTGACTTCAGAGAGTCCAGATGCTGGGAAACACTGGCATCGGTCACGGCATCAGAGCGGGAGCAGAGCAGACGGTGCGTCGCCTCCATGTTTGCTTTGTGTGTAAAGGAAGCTGCTGACCAGGCGACAACAAATGATCTAGCAATCTTCAATACCGCATCCACCGCCAGGACGATCCCAAGCCCGACAATTAGAACGACCAGTGTATCGATAGCCTGGTTTGGAAGAATTCGGTCATATACCTGAAGAATTGTCAGGGGCATCGCCAAGCCCAATACATTTATAAGTATCGAGGCCATTACCACCGAGCGCGGCAAATTTGGGGCTTTGACTTGTTCTCCTGTCTCAGATGAATGAAATTTCAGCTGAGGTAACGCAGTGTTAGCTAAAGCATTGCTGATAAAACTGACCATACTTGGCGCCTCCTGTCTCTATTAAGGCGCGCAAGTGTTTCAAAAGCGTTTACCAAGAACTATGGAACTCGCTAATTTACATCAAGATATAGTGGTATTTCACAGGTTCTGGTTGGTTTTTGTTAAGACAAGCCTGCGCGAATGGCTTCATGATCTAATGGAGCTTGTGCGAGCATGGCTGATACCGACACACCGAAAACATCTGGCAAACCGACTGAAGGCGCGGGCGCAGAAGCGGCTGCACGAACCAATTCAGGTTCGAACTCGCCAAATGCTGCCCGTGCGGAAGCTCAGGCCGGTGATCCCTACAAGCCTGCGGATGGTAACGACTACTCCTTGTCCATCAATCCAGAGGACACTGGTGAGGCAACAGTTGCCAACCTCTTCCAGGCGGTGCCACTGGAATATGAAGGAAGCGGTTCCGCTCTTCACGATGGTGACGGTCTTGGTGGTGACGGCGGCTTGAACGGTGCAGCAGGCAACGATGGTCCTCGGAACGGTCTGGGTCTGGATCGCAATGACAACGTGCCGCTTCCGGATGGCCTTCAGGATGTTGCGGAAACAGCTGACGGTGGTTTGGGCGATGCCGGTGGCATCGGAGATGGCGAAGTGCCAGAGGCTCGTGGCCTTGATGCTGGGCTTTCCCAGTTTGATCTCGGTGGACGGGGTATTCCGACAAGCGACGACGGTATTGGTGATGGTATCGGCGGTGGCGGTGGTGACGGCGACGGTGGCACCACCGTCTTGGCCGATGACGACGGCGATGGCGGTGGCGGTGATGCCGGCGACGATGGTGGCGATGACGGTGATGATGGTGACGGCGGCGGCGATGATGATCTCGGTGAACCGATCGGTCCACTGACTGATATCAATCTCGACGTAAACTTTGTCGAAGAAAACGCTGATCCTGGAACAACTGTCGGTGTTGTCGCATTCGCAGAAGATCCTGATGGAGATGACGTTACCTATTCCATCGTCGGCGACTCGCCATTTGTTATCGATCCTGAGACCGGTGTGATTTCTGTTGGTCCCGGAGTTGTCATTGATCGAGAAGAAACGCCGGCTATTAGTGTGACAGTGCAAGCGACTTCCAGCGATGGATCGTTTGTCGTTGAGACTTTTGTCATCCAGGTTGGAGACGATAATACAGAGTTTCAGATCGGGCCTGTTGTAGACACGGACACAACAGACAACTTTATTCTCGAAAATTCTGATCCAGGAACGGTTGTCGGAATAACGGCGTTTGCCGAGGACCCGGACGCTACCGATACGGTCACTTATGAAATCATCGGAGACACGCCGTTTGTCATCGATCCGGTCACTGGCGTTATCAGTGTCGCACCCGGCGCCGAGATTGATCGCGAAACCACACCGTTCTTTGATGTAACGGTTCAGGCCACGTCCACGGATGGATCCACTTCACAGGAAACATTCCGGATCACCGTAGGCGACGACAATACAGAATTCCCCATCGGCCCGGTGATTGATACAGACGAAGATGCGAACTTCGTTCAAGAGAACGCTGTCGGTGGCACGGGCATTGATGTCACGGCTTTTGCCGAGGACCTCGATGATACAGACACGGTATCCTATGATATTATCGGCGACAGCCCGTTTGTTATCGATCCCGTCTCAGGTGTGCTCACGGTCAAGGACGGTGCAGTCATCGACCGGGAAGAGACCCCTTTCATTGATGTGACCGTTCAGGCGACCTCGACGGATGGGACGACCTCTCAGGAAACCTTCCGCGTAGAAGTTGGCGATGAGAACGAATTCGAGATCGGCCCGGTTACCGATGTTGACGGCGACGCAAACTTTGTCGAAGAGAACTCGGACGGCGGCACCGTTGTAGGCGTCACTGCGTTTGCAGAAGATCCGGATGCCACGGACACAGTTGCCTATGAGATCATTGGCGATTCGCCCTTTGTTATTGATCCCGAAACTGGTGTGATCACCGTTGCACCAGGCGCGGAAATCGACCGGGAAGAGACCCCATTCATCGATGTGACGGTACAGGCAACTTCGACCGACGGCTCGACGTCTCAGGAGACCTTCCGTGTTAGCGTAGGTGACGCCAACGAGTTTGGCATCGGGCCGGTGACCGACACCGATACAGAACAGAACTTTGTCCTTGAGAATTCCGATCCAGGCACGGTCGTTGGTCTCACTGCCTTTGCGGAAGACCCGGATACAACCGACACGGTTACGTATGAAATTGTTGGCGACTCGCCGTTTGTGATTGATCCGACCAGTGGTGTTATCACTGTTGGCCCGAACGCGGATATTGACCGTGAGACAACTCCATTCATTGATGTGACCGTCAAAGCGACGTCAACAGATGGATCGACCTCTCAGGAAACCTTCCGTGTTGAGGTGGGCGATGACAATGAGGGCGACATTGGCCCGGTTGTTGATATCGATAAGTCGAACAATGACTTGAACGCAGTGGCGGAAAACGGCACGGGCGGCGAAGAAGTCGGTATTACGGCTTTCGCCGAGGATCCGGATGCAACAGACACGGTGACCTATTCGACCGATGATCCGCGGTTCGATATCGATCCGGATACGGGTGTTCTGACCGTAAAGCCAGGCGTTAGCTTCGATTACGAGCAGACCAAAGCCGTTGACGTTGAAATCACCGCGACATCATCGGATGGATCATCTTCAACGGGGACTTTCACGGTCAATATTCTGGACGTGAATGAAGCGCCTGATCTCACCTTTGAGACCGGCAATGTCGATGGCGTGAGCGCGACTGTCACGTTTGTCTCCGAAGGCGCAAACTACAGCAGTTCGCTGGGTGTGTTCGTGATGGACGCGAACGGCGATCCGGTTGCAGGTCAGATCGTTTGGACAAACGGCAATGAGCTTACACCGGGCGATACCGTGAATGTCGCGTTCCCGAATGTTGATGCCGCCAATATCGGTTATTTCCTTATCCCGGACGGTGCCGACCAGAACCCGGGCATTGCCGCCGGCGACATGGTAACTTTCCAAAAAGACGGCGATGGAAACTGGCAAGCTGTTGCGCAGGATGGGATACCTCTGACTGGTCAAGGCGCTGATGCCTACTTCTCCGGAGACGCAAGCCTTAATCCGGACGGATTGGATCACACAGTTGAAAGTGGTGTCACGATCGGCTTCGAAGATCTGGTCAACAATGGTGATCAGGATTTCGATGATTTTGTCTTCGATACACAAAACACTGACTTTGACTACCGGACAACGATCGTTGAGGAAGTGGAAGGTGCTGAAGCGGCTCCGTTGTCGGTCATTGACCCGGATGAGGGCGATACACACACCTTTACCGTGTCCGATGACCGGTTCGAGGTTGTTGTCGCAGGGGACAAGTATGTCCTGAAACTGAAAGATGATCAGGCGCTTGATTACGAAACCGAGACACAGGTGAGTGTCACGGTAACGGCCACCGACTCTGGTGGACTGTCCGACACGGAAACCATCATCATTGACGTTATCGATGTCAATGAGAGCAAAGAGCCGATTGGGCCACTTTCCGATAGTGACACGAGCGACAACCTCGTAGCTGAGAATTCCGATCCCGGAACCGTGGTGGGCGTCACGGCATTCGCAACTGATCCGGATACCATAGACACCGTATCGTACGAGATCGTTGATCAAGACTCTCCGTTTGTGATCGATCCGACGTCTGGCGTGATCTCGGTCGCACCGGGTGCGGACATTGATCGCGAGACGACTCCGTCGATCGATGTCACGGTCAAAGCAACGTCTACGGACGGGACTTCGACAACGAAGACCTTCACGGTTGAAGTTGGCGATGAAGACGAGTTCGACATCGGACCGGTTTCAGATGTCGACACCAGTGACAACACTATTTCTGAGACTGCTGATGGTGGCGAAGACACCGGCATAACCGCTTTTGCCGAGGACGAGGATGCAACCGACACCGTCACCTACGAGTTGACAGGTGGTAACGACCGCTTCGAGATCGATGAGACCTCGGGTGTCATCACGGTAAAAGGCGGTGCGAAGTTTGATGCGGAGACCGAGCCGACCGTTGACGTTACTGTCAAGGCGACCTCCACGGACGGGTCTTCGTCCAGCAAAACCTTCTCGATCGACGTGACGGACGGCAACGAGCCGCCGGATCTGATCGTTGAGTTGGAGAATGCGTCGAATGATCTGGTCATCAACGGTGGTTTCGAAGACTTCACTGGCACCTTGAAAGGTACCGATGGTAAGGGCTGGTACGATACACCGGACACCATTGAAGGCTGGACCTACAATGACGTCGATATCCATCAATCGGCACGTCACGGCGAGGGAACAACGGATGGTTCCCATCGGTTGGACCTGACTGCCGACGATAATGGCACGATCTCTCAGACAATCGAAGGCCAGTTGGACGGTCATGTCTACACGCTGTCGTTCAATATGAACTCGCGTGGCAATCGGTCTGGCGAAGGCGTTGCCGAGGTCTATTGGAACGGGGAGCTCATCGACACCATTGATCCAACCGATGGCGGCGGCGGCTGGCAAAGCTACAGCTATGACATTGTTGGTGGATCTGGTGACGGCTCCAACACGCTGACGTTTGTTGAGAAGGGCTCTGACAACAGCCACGGAACCTACATCGACACCGTGTCGATCAAGGCCGATGGCCGCATCGCTATCCTGGAAGAGTTCAAGGGCGCTGAAGTCGCACCGCTTTCTGTCATCGACCCGGATGTGGGCGATACGCACACCTTCACCGTGTCCGATGACCGGTTCGAGGTTGTGGCTGCAGATGGCAAGTATCTGCTGAAGCTGAAAGATGACCAAGCGCTCGACTATGAGACCGAGCAGCAGATCACGGTCCAAGTGACAGCGACCGATAGCGGTGGTCTTTCAGACACTGAAACCGTCATTGTCGACGTGATCGATGTCGATGAAAACTCAGAGCCGATCGGTCCGCTGTCGGATAGCGATACCAGCGACAACCTGGTTGCGGAAAACTCCGATGCTGGCACCGTTGTTGGCGTGACGGCGTTTGCGACCGATCCGGACACGGCCGATGATGTAACCTACGAGATCGTTGATCAAGACTCTCCGTTCGTGATCGATCCGACGTCTGGCGTGATCTCGGTCGCACCTGGTACGGACATTGATCGCGAGACGACCCCGTCAATCGATGTCACGGTCAAAGCAACGTCTACGGACGGGACTTCGACGACCGAAACCTTCAGGGTTGAAGTCGGCGATGAAGACGAGTTCGACATCGGACCGGTTTCAGATGTCGACACAAGCGACAACACCATTTCTGAGACTGCTGATGGCGGCGAAGACACCGGCATAACCGCTTTTGCCGAGGACAAGGATGCAACCGACACCGTCACCTATGAGTTGACGGGTGGCAACGATCGCTTCGAGATCGACGAGACTACCGGCGTCATCACCGTGAAAGACGGTGCGCAGTTTGATGCGGAAACTGAACCGACTGTCGACGTAACCGTCAAGGCAACGTCTACGGATGGATCTTCGTCCAGTAATACTTTCTCGGTTGATGTGGGAGACGGCAACGAGCCGCCGGACCTCGTGGTTGAGTATGGCGACATCGGCACCAACCTCATCAAAAACGGTTCGTTCGAGTCCTTCGATGTTGCCACCGGAAAGTGGAATCAATTTTCTGAAGACAGTTCAGGTGCCTGGACGAGTAACGGCAAAATGGAGGTCTGGGACAACTTCGGCGGTATCAAAGCCACCGAGGGTGACCAGCATCTCGAGTTGGATTCTGAAAAGAACGTCAATTCGATTTCCCAAACCGTTGAGACGTCGGTAGGTCAGGTTTATGACCTCTCATTCGATGTCCAGGCCCGCAGGGATGATGCCTCCAACACCGTTGAGGTTTATTGGAATGGTGAACTGGTTTCCACTGTCGATCCAGCTTTCGGCAACTGGGAAACGCTTGAGGTCCAGGTAGTCGGAACAGGCGGTAATGATGTCCTTGAATTCCGGGAAACCAGTGAAGACAACAACACCTATGGTGCGTTCATCGATAACGTCGAACTGACCGGCACAAACCGGATCGGCGTCTATGAAGAATTGGAAGGTGCCAAGGTTGTTCCGCTTTCCGTCATCGATCCTGATGTGGGCGACACGCATACTTTCACAGTGTCCGATGACCGCTTCGAGGTGGTTGCCGCAGACGGCAAGTATCTGCTGAAGCTGAAAGACGACCAGGCGCTCGATTATGAGACCGAGCAACAGGTGACCGTCCAGATCACGGCAACCGACACCGGTGGTCTGTCCGATACGGAAACAGTGGTGATCGACGTCATCGACATTGACGAGGGTGCGGAACCAATCGGCCCGCTGACTGACAGCGATACTACTGCGAACCTGGTTCCGGAAAATCCCGATGCTGGCACCTTTGTTGGTGTGACAGCCTTTGCGACCGATCCGGATACGTCTGACGACGTCACTTATGAGATCGTTGATCAGAACTCTCCGTTCGTTATCGACCCGACTTCTGGTGTCATCTCGGTCGCTCCGGGTGCGGATATCGACCGCGAAGCAACGCCGACGATTGACGTCACGGTCGAGGCGACGTCCACAGACGGTACATCCACAACGAAGACCTTCACGGTTGAAGTGGGTGATGAAAACGAGTTCGACATCGGCCCTGTTGCGGATGTCGACACAAGCGACAACACGATCTCTGAGACATCAGATAGTGGCGAGAACACCGGCATCACGGCTTTTGCCGAGGACGAAGACGCAACTGACACCGTCACCTATGAATTGACGGGTGGTAGTGATCGCTTTGAGATTGATGAGACCTCGGGTGTTATCACTGTCAAAGACGGCGCTCAGTTCGATGCCGAGACCGAGCCAGCTGTCGATGTGACTGTAAAGGCGACCTCGACGGATGGATCTTCGTCCAGCCAGACGTTCTCGATCGGCATTACGGACGGCAACGAGCCGCCGGATCTCATCGTTGAGCTGGAAAATGGTTCGCAGCAGTTCATCGTCAACGGCAGCTTTGAGAACTTTGACGGACAGTTGGGCGGCTCGGATGGATCCGGCTGGTACCAGGATCCGAATTCGATTGAAGGCTGGTCCTACGATAATGTTGATGTCCATCAGGCGGGCCACAACAACTTCGGTGCCACTGACGGCAATCACCACCTGGATCTCGCTTCGGTCACGAATGGTTGGGCATCACAACAGATCGAAGGCCAGATGGAAGGCCAGGTCTACGAGCTTCAGTTCGACATGAAGTCTCGTGGCGGCGCCGGTCAGAGTGTTGCCGAGGTTTACTGGAATGGAGAGCTGATCGATACGATTGATCCGGCGACCACTGGAACCGGTTGGCAGACTTACAACTTCAACATTGTCGGTGGGTCCGGTGACGGTTCCAACACGCTGACCTTTGTTGAAATCGGTTCTGACAACAACGGCGGTGCGTTGATCGACAGTGTTTCCATTGTCTCCGACAACCGGACTGCTGTTGTTGAAGAGTTCTTCGGTGCGGAAATCGCTCCGTTGTCGGTCATCGATCCGGATATTGGCGACACCCACACGTTCACGGTATCTGACGACCGGTTTGAAGTTGTTGTCTCCGGCGACAAGTACATGCTCAAGCTGAAAGACAATCAGGCACTCGATTATGAGACTGAAACGCAGGTTACCCTGGAAGTAACTGCGACTGATCAGGGCGGTTTGTCTGATACGGAAGTGGTTGTGATTGATGTCATTGACATCGATGAGACCAACACACCGCTCACAGATCTCATTGATAGCGACACATCGGATAATGTGATCGCCGAGGGCGCAACGGCCGGCACTGTTGTTGGTTTGACGGCGTTCGCAAATGAGCCGGATGCCGGGGACAGCGTGACCTACGCAATCACTGATCCGCGTTTTGAGATTGACCCGGACACCGGTGTGGTGACCGTTGCGGACAACGCCAGCTTTGATGTGGAGCAAACACCGTTTATCGATCTGGACGTCACCGCGACCTCTACAGACGGATCCAGTGTCACTGAGACATTCCGGATTGATGTCACGGAGTTTGACGAGCCTCCAGTCGCCAAAGACGATGGCGCAACAGTCGGGCTGACCAAGACGTCCTTCTATTACAGCGACGATGACGGTGAAATTCACCTGATCAGTTCGGATGGCTCCGATGCCGTAATCGGTTCGACGGGTGTTGGTGCGATGACGGATATCGCGCTGGATAATTCCGGAAACCTTTATGGTATCACGTTCAACAAGCTCTACTCCATTGATCCGGATACTGGCGAGGCAACAAAGATTTCCTCGTCGCGGTTCGGAACGTCGATGAATGCACTGGAATTCGGCCCGGACGGCACCCTTTATGCGGCTGACAGCTCCGGTAAGTTGTATACCGTGGATGTCAGTGACGGCAGCCTGACCAAAATCGGCAAGATGGAGTATGGCTCTGCAGGTGACTTGGCCTTCTCTGGCGACAAGCTCTATCTGTCGGCGTCAAACGGCAAAATCGTCGAAATCGATCCGGATACCGGAGCGACCATCGATGTTGTCGCGACCCTGCCGGTATCCAATGCCTTTGGTTTGGTTGGCGACGAAGGTGGCCAGCTCTATGCCTTCACCAATGGCGGCCGCGTTTATCAGATCGACCCGGAGACCGGAACTGTCTCCGTCCCGGATGCCTATGTCATGAACGACAGTGGTTGGGGCGCAACGGAGACGGCCGACTCTTCCGGTCAGACAGCAAAAGTGGAAGGCAATGTCCTGACCAATGACACGGATGCGGAAGGTGCTCTAACGGTCACGAATGTTTCCTTCGACGGCCAGGACTTTGCACCGGGCTCGACAATCCCAGGTGACTACGGATCGCTGCTGATCAACTCGGACGGCACTTATACGTACATTCTTGATCCCGACAGCCCGGCTGCGCTGGCGCTTGGCCAAGGTGAATCTGATGTTGAAGTGTTCACGTACACCGTCACCGACAGTGGTGGTAACACGGACACTGCAAATCTAAAGATCACGGTCAATGGATACGATGAAGGTCCGGCAGTCTCCAAGTTCGACGTCGGTCCGGTTCGGGATGCCGATACAGCCAAAAACCTTGTGGCCGCATCTGTGGCTGCTGGTGCCTTGGTTGGATTGACCGCGGCTGCAGAGGATGCCGATGCCGGAGACACGGTGACCTACACGATTGATGACAGCCGGTTCGACATAGATGAGTTCACCGGTGTTGTGACCGTAGCTGATGGCGCAACCCTAACACCGGGTGATACCATTGACGTCGTCATAACGGCAACGTCTAGTGATGGTTCAGAGGCTTCTGGAACCTTCCCGATTGACGTGGTTGCCGGTAGCAACGCTGCCCCGGACCTCATCGTTGGAAATCCGGTCAATGTGACCGAAAATTCGGCTGGCGCGGGAGTGGTGGCACTCTCTGTTGTCGACCCGGATGTTGGCGACACCCATACGTTCACAGTTTCTGATGACCGCTTTGAGGTCGTGCCGGATGGCAACGGATACATGTTGAAGCTGAAAGATGGCGTGGCACTCGACTACGAAGAAGAGCAAAGCATCACACTGGATGTGACAGCAACCGATGGTGAGGGTCTTTCAGACACTGAAACCATCACCTTTGATGTCGTTGATTTTGACGATACAGAAGATGATATGCCGCCAGTCGCCGGTGATGATGATGACGATGATCGCGACGATGACGATGATGATGAGCGGGACGATGACAATGAGCTCGCAGCCTCCTCGGCTAGCCGCTTCAGCAATGATGGCGATGATGATGACGACAGCGATGACGAGGGCAGCAATGTCATCGAGCTCCCGACATTCCAGGTCGGCACGGAAGATGACGATGCGCTGGTTGGTGAAGGTGCCAATGACGCCTTGTTCGGCAAGGGGGGCGACGACACCTTGAGCGGCGAGGGAGGCAGCGACGCTCTCTTTGGCGGCCCGGGTGATGACACGCTTGATGGTGGTCCGGGTGACGACAGCATGAATGGCGGTGACGGCTCCGACGTCTTTGCTTACATGCTGGGCGACGGCAACGACTCTATCTACGGCGGAGCCGGTGAAAACTGGATTGATATGATTGATCTCGGTGACGGTACCAATGGCACCCAAATCGGTGAATACGGGACCGATTGGTCGGTAACCGTGACCGATGGCAGCATTGACAACGTCGATCCGCTCAATGGCGAAGTGTCATTGTCTCAAGACTCCGGTGGCCACATCGATCTTGCAGACGGCGGCCGTGTTGATTTTGCCGAGATCGAGGGTATCCAATACTCCTGATCCTGACTGCCTCTAAGGCATAAAAAAGCGGGCCTTGCAGCCCGCTTTTTTTAACGTCGAACAGCTGGATCCTCTATTGGATCGGCGGAAGCGCTTCTGCTTGGATGATCACCGGTTCGGTCTCTGCAATCTCAATGACGCCGGACTGGAACGGATCATTCTCCGTCGGTCCGAGACGCAAGTCCCATGTATTGAATTCAGGGATAATCCGGGACGGCGGCGCCGGCCGCTCTTCGATAATGGCAAAGTGCTGCGGTGCCAGCCGGCCGATATTGGCCAGCAGGAAAAAGTCCGCAATTTTCGCGTCATACTGGGCCCGGACGTAGTCGACCTGGCTCAACAGCAACTCACGTTCGCCGTCCAGCACGTTGAGCAATGTGCGCTGGCCACTTTCAAACTCGACTTGAAGACCTTTGACAGCGCGCTTATTGGCTTCGATCGCGCGGACACCAGCTTTGGCCCGAAGGCGCGCCGCCGCGCGTTGCTTCATGGCACGAATGACGTTTTCGCGGATAATCTGTTGCGTATCATCCAGCTCATACTCTTCCTGCGCTGCGGTGTATTTGGCACGCTTCACAGATGCAATGTTTCGACCACCGGTGAAGAACGGAGCCGTCACCCGAATGCCGAGCCGGTAGTCTTCCCGATCGCGGTCGCTGAAATCGCGCCGGTATCCATTGGACCATTCTCCTTCCAAGGAAACCCGGGGCAGCATGTCGCCAACTGAGGCGCGCGCAGCATATCGCGCCGCCCGCGCGTCATTCATCGCGGCGCGAATGGACGGGTTGTTCTGGAAAGCAACTGTGATGGCATCATCAAGACCAGCAGGTTCGATGGTCTTTGGGATGCCCGGCCAGCCAATTTTCCCAGGTTTTTGCCCGGTGAGGCGTTCATAGAGCGCTTCGGACGCTTCCAGATCGCCTACGGCCTGGTCCTTGTTTCCTTGAGCTTCCGCAAGGCGGGCAAGAGCCTGTTCGATGTCGGTACGCGTGGCATCGCCAGATTTGTAGCGTGCTCGTGCAGCATTAACCTCACGCTGCACAACATTTGTGTAAGACTTCAAATAAGCCAGTACGCCGCGGTCCCGGACCACACGCAAATAAGCATCCGCTGTGTTGAACAACAGCGTCTGTTCTGCACCGATGAGCTGATTGCGGCCGGATTGGGCTTCTTCATGGGCCTGATTGAGCCGGTTTACACCGGCGAAACCCTGGAAGAGCGTCTGCGACATGGAGACGCCAAGCTCGTGGAAGTATTCCCGGTCACTTGACAATGTGTCCCGAGTGTTCCGGAACGAATTGTGTTCGCCGATGTAACTGCCGGTCACTGTCGGCAGGAACTCTGAACGCGCAGTCCAGACACCTTGGTTGGTCGCTTGGTATCTGGAACGTTCTGCTTTCAGGCCGGGGTTCAAGGCATATGCCGCGCCCATCGCTTCTTCGAGAGACTGGGCGTATGAGGGAGCGCCTGACATCATAACACCGACCAAAGCAGCGCTTGCCATCAGCAATCGCGAGAGCGTGTGCCGATCGTTGCGACTACCTTTTCCGGTTTTCGAAGATGCGTTCGGGTTTGTCATAGCAGCACCATTTTCGTTATCTGGTGCTAAGGTAAAGTTTTATAGTTAATCAAAGGTAATTGTAATCAATTGTTTATTGTTAATGTTTGTAAATAAAATGACAGAATTTATATTGTAACAATTCTCTATGATGTTAAGTTCGGAATAGTTTTGTTAATTTTTGGCTGCCCCGAAGAAACTTTCGGAGCAGTATTTTTTATCCGGCCCGCCGTTTTTCGTTTTCGTGACACGACTTAATTTGGGATGGTAGTAAGTGCTTTCCGAAAAGGAAGCCTTGTACTTCCTGGCAGCCCATTTCTCTCAGAAATTCCAACTGTTTTTCCGTTTCCACGCCTTCGGCAATAACGGGAATGCCGAAACTGTGGCCGAGCAATACAGCTGAACGCAGGACTGCCCTGGCTTGCGGGCTGGTTTCAAGTGATTTGGTGAAAACGCGGTCGACTTTTAACTTGTCGAATGGAAATGCCTGCAAGGTATTGAGTGACGAGTAACCTGTTCCGTAATCGTCCATCGCAACTCGGACACCCATTTCACGCAATGCCACGATCGTATGCAGGACTCGATCATGGTCCTCGATTGGAGTGCTTTCAGTCAGTTCGATTTCAAGGCGATGCGCATTCAGTCCTGTTTCCATAAGCACTGTCGAGACCAGGCCGCTGAAATCGCTTCGGGTAAACTGGGAGGGTGATGCATTGACTGAAACTGTGACAGGATCCTGCCAATCAGCAGCGGCGCGGCAGGCTTCCCGAAGCACCCATGCACCAATGTCCAGAATTATGCCTGAACGTTCGGCAATCGGAATAAAGTCCTCCGGAGGAATTTGCCCCTTCTCGGCGTGGCGCCATCGTACAAGTGCTTCATAGCCGACAAGTTCACCAGTGTTCGTCCGGTTTTGCCTTTGGAACAGTAGATTGAGCTGATTATCTAGTGTGGCGTAACGGAGGTCCGCTGCAAGGGCGGCTTCCCAACGATTGTTTTCCTCCATGCCGGTGACGTAGGGCTGAATGGAGTTGCCGCCAATTGATTTTGCTTTCTTGGCGGCCAGGTTTGCCCGCTGGACCAAGTGTGCCAAGTTTTCTCCATCCCGTGGTGACACAGCAACACCAATGCTGCATTGAACCGAGAGGCGATAAGTGGCCGTCTGGATGGGGCGCCTGGTGATATCCCGGACCTGGCGTGCAAGGCCTGTTGCCTCGTCCAACGACTTTATTGTCGGGTGGACGATTAGAAATTCATCGCCATAAAATCTCGAAATCACAACGGGTTCTGGGAAAATTTCCCGAAAAAGCTTGGCCATTTGCTTAAGAACTGCGTCGCCTGTCGCATAGCCATGCAATTCATTTACGGTTTTGAACTGGTCGAGACTTATGAGGACCACTGCACAGATTTTCTTGTTCTGATCAGCATCTTTCAGCAACTGTTCTGCGATGTTTTCGACATAGTGCCGATTTGGAAGGTGGGTGAGGGGATCCTGCAAGGCCAGATGCTGATAGGTTCTGCGGGACGCGTGTTTGTAATGGTTTTCGAGAACATCTCCAGATGCTGCGAATACGGCACAAATAGCCGGCAATAGCACTGCTATGATCAGTGTTTGTGTTACTGGCAGCAAATTCAGACCCGGCGGAAACCAGTAGGGTACATCAGGCGCGATGGACACGGGCGACGCAAGCAGCGCAGCGATTGCGGGGATAGAAATGAGGAAGGCGCCTATCGCCGGTCTGTTCCGCGTTGCAGCACCAAGTGAAAGTGGAAAGAAACAGGCGCCAAATGCCGCGCCGAGTGATAGCGGCCATATCACCGATGGTGTTTTTCCGATCTGCATGCCAGCAATTTTGAAAGAGAGCCATACCACAAGAAAAGTGACAGCTGTGGCTAAGCCATAGATGGCACCACAGAATACAAGCATCCAACGTTTATTTGCGGGTTGGGAAAGCCAAAGGCTGATAAAAGTACCGGAAACAGCCACCAATAGAGCGGCTAATAATGTCGCGAACTGAAATCCTGTTTGTGTAGTCATGGTGGGCGCAGCAGCGGCAAACACACCGGCCGACCACAGTGAAGTTCCTAATATCAATGCGGCCCAGATCAATCGTATGATCCGTGCTTCGCCAGCACTCTTGTTTAGCTTGCCGATGAATTGAACAGCAAAAACGGCTCCTGTTGCGCTAAGCGCCAGAGAAAAGACGATTAGCACGGAATTGTAGTTTGACGATAATAAAGCTGTCGTCAAATTCATAAAAGCCCCCACGAATAGAAGGAGATGTTATGTAAAAAGTAATAACAAACAGTTTTTGTTTTTTTAAGATTTATTGTATGTTTGTCTATTGTGATATTTTCCCATGTTTTTTTATGTTGTAAGGATATTTTTGTTTTAAGGTATGCTTTTCGATGCACGGCCGTTGTTCAATGTCGATGGCTATTTCTACGAAGGGCTGGTTCAACCGATCCCGGATCTGACAGGGCTCAGTGAGGCAGGAATTGGAGTTCCGCAATATACCTGGAACGTTCATGATGTCATTTCGTTCAGGCCATGCGGACGTATTGGCGACGTTTTTCGTAAGGTCAGTGCAGCTATATCGCATGGACAGTCAGTCAGAACGTATTCGATTTACGGGATAGGACCGTCAGCGTCAGATTGTCTGTACTTGCTTCACCCTGTTGGCCGGGTTTGCATCACTCAATTACACCGCAAATCCCGCCTGATGACATACAGGCATCTCCGTCGCCGGATTCCCGTGGTCTGGAACGAGGCAAAACGCAGCAAAATGCATTTCCGGTTATTGCACACGGTCTTGTGCGAACAGGGGCTACTATCGGCAGTTTTACGAATTATTTTATGTTGAGTGTACTTCTATTTTATTATTTATAACAATATCTTAGATCGAATATGGTGTCATCTATTCCGTTACGTAACGTGTTTAAATAAAATCTTAATGATAAAATTTACAAGCCAGAATGAATTTGGCCTCAGAACCGTCCCTCAACAAACTCGTTTGATGCAATTCTGCTGCTTCTCGTATGCCAATTAGACGGCCAGGAGCGGTAGCGTCTGTACAAAGCGGGTTTCGTGCCGTGCCACAAGAACCAGGTTCGCCCGCTAATGCTTGCTCGTGTCAAAGAGACCCGCGTTAACAACGCATATGAAAAACTTAAAACAGATATACTGAGCGGTGAACTTGCGCCCGGATTTCAGGCGCCCGAACCAGAGATAGCTGCCCGTCTTGAAATGAGCCGCACGCCAGTCCGCGAAGCGTTGATCCGTTTGGAGGCAGAAGGGTTGGTGTCGTTGATCCCGCGGCGGGGGGCGAAGGTGTTGTCCATCCAGCTTCAGGACCTGACAGAGGTGATGGAAATCCTCGCAGCGCTTGAGGGGCTGGCGGCCCCAATTCTTGCTCGACTTGAAAATAAATCCGATGCGCTTGCCGAGTTGGAGTGTGCGTCGACTGCCGCGTTGCTTGCGCGGGATCAAAACGATCTGAACGGATGGATTGATCAAGACGACCGCTTTCACAGGATAATTGCTAGATACAGCAATGCACGCCTTGAGCGGGAAATCGGTTTGAATCTGGATCAGATCCATCGAGCGGTCCGCGTTCTCACACGAATGAACGGCGCTCCTGTTGAGGCGGATGCAGATCATCGCTCTTTAATAGAGGCTTTCTCAGGTGGTAATGAAAATGCAGCATGCGAAATTGCCCAGGCTCATAGATTGAATGCCCTGCAGACACTGCGATCTGTTTTCGAACGTAGCGGCGTTTCGCAATTGTGATTTTGTCCAGCAGCTTATCGATAACTCGTCTTTTGTTTGATTGAAAAGGGTTCCGGCGCGGATCCGATCCCTACAAAACGGGCACCGCTGACTTGCGAGGAAGCCTCCAGAGCGCAATTGATTTCCGTTTTTGAGAGGCGACGGTAGCCAGACACTCGCTCGGCGTTTTGCGGCAATTTTCAAACTCACAGCTGAAACTGTCATAGCATTTTCATATGAGCGTCGAATAAGGTTCATATGAAAATGATTGATTGTTGGGAACAGCCGCTGAGCGGTTCGATCCGGATTTGTTTGTACCTGGTCGGACGAGATATGGCAGCGGCGGCAGGAATGTTGGGTGCGTCGTATGCTCGGGCAAATTGATATCACAAAACGGCAGGCGGAGATTGCTGATCTGGTTCAAAAAGCCGGATTTGCTTCAGTTGAGGAATTGGCCGAGCGGTTTGAAGTGACAACCCAGACAATTCGCCGCGATGTAAACGGACTTTGTGAACTTGGAATTTTGCGCCGGACCCACGGTGGCGTCGAGCCACCGGCGCGCGCTGCCAACATCCACTACTCCACGCGGCAGATTCTGAACCTTCCGGGCAAGCAGGATATCGCTCGTCAGGTCGCAGCTCGGGTTGAAAACAATCAGTCGATAGCTTTTTCCATTGGTACAACGCCTGAGATCGTGATGCAGGCTTTGACCGGTCACGAGAATCTGGCGGTCTTCACCAACAATTTGAACGTAGCGTTCAGTGCATCAAGCAATCCGTCTTTTCAGGTAACGATTGCGGGTGGCCGGCTGCGCTACGGCGACAGGGATGTTCTTGGGTCATCTGCCCAGTCGTTTTTTGCGAACTACAAGGTGGATATCGGCATCTTTGGTGTTGCCGGGGTCGATGAAGACGGCACGCTGCTTGACTTTCATGAAGACGAGGTCGCGGCCCGTCAGGCTATTCTGGCCAATTGCCGGACTTCCTATCTTGTTCTCGACAACAGCAAGTTTGGCCGGAGTGCCCACGTTCGGGGCGGGCACTTGAGCGACGTCACAGATATTTTCACCGACAAGCCAGTGCCTCAGGCTTTTCTGGAGAGTTTGAAAGATGCACAGACCATTGTTCATCTCCCCGGATCGGCGGAGGGTGAACAATGACAGACGTGAACCTGTCCAGCGCCGGTAAACCGATCGTTCTGGAGAACATCTCCCGCGTCTGGGGGGAGACGGTGGCCGTCGATAATCTCAGCATCACAATGCCCGCGGGGTCTTTTACAGCTCTGTTGGGGCCATCCGGTTGTGGCAAATCCACGACCTTGAGGATGATCGCCGGGCTGGAAAGCGTTTCATCGGGGAGCATCAAGATTGGTGAAAGCGATGTGACCCACACACCGTCATCCAAGCGAGACTTGTCGATGGTGTTTCAGTCCTACGCGCTGTTCCCGCACTTGTCGGTCGCAGAGAACATCATCTTTGGTTTGAAGGTGCGCCGCGTTGGCCGGGCGGAACGCGATGAGCGCTTGCGGAAGGTCGCTGACCTTCTGGGCTTGTCCCAGCTTCTGGAGCGGAAACCCGGCCAGCTTTCCGGCGGTCAGCAGCAGCGGGTTGCGCTGGGCCGCGCGATTATCGGCGAGAAGCCGATCTGTTTGATGGACGAGCCGCTGTCCAACCTTGATGCCAAACTTCGCCACGAAATGCGGGTGGAAATCCGTGCGCTGCAACGGCAACTCGGTTTTACTATGGTCTATGTCACCCACGATCAGGTTGAAGCCATCACAATGGCGGACCAGGTTGTCCTGTTAAACAAAGGGCAATTGGTTCAGGCCGCAGGGCCGCGGACGCTTTATGATCGGCCGGCCACACCCTTTGCAGCCCGGTTTATCGGCACGCCGCCGATGAATTTGTTCCCGGCGGCGGCCTTTCGAAAGCTCGAAAATGCGCCATCGCACAAGTTGGGGATTCGCCCGGAAGCCATGCGGCGCCAGGTAGGTGGCCCACTGGAGGCGACGATCCGTACGGTCGAATATCTTGGAGCGGACGTTCTCGCCGACTGCGTTGTTGCTGATACGGCGTTTCAAGTCCGGTTGGCGACCGCAGATCCGGTTACACCCGGTCAATCCATTGTACTCGGCTTTGAGCCGGATGCCTTGCACGTCTTTGATGCGCAGTCCGGTGCGCGCCGGGATGATCTTGTTTCTGAAATTGGGGCGCAGTTGCGCTCCTGACAATCTACGTGGGCCCGCGTGGAAACCCCGCCCTGTGCGGATGTTCAAACCCTAGGAAGTCCTTAGCCTTAGGAAGAAAACGAATGTTGAAGTCCACTTTCCTAAAGGCCGTTGCTGCAACGGCTTTGACATTCAGCACCTGGGCGTCTGCTCAGGCTGTTGATCTTCAGTTCTATTTCCCGGTTGCTGTTGGCGGTAAAGCTGCTGACACCATTCAAGAGTTGACTGCTGAATACGTCGCTCAAAACCCGGATGTGAACATTGATGCGGTTTACGCAGGTTCCTATCAGGACACCGTTGCCAAGGCGATCACCGCTTCGCGCGGTGGTAACCCGCCTCAACTCAGCGTGATCCTTTCGGTCGACATGTATACGCTGATCGACGAAGACCTCATCGTGCCGTTCGACGATTACCTCACCTCTGAGGAAGACAAGAAATGGCTCGAAGGTTTCTACCCGGCGTTCATGGAAAACAGTCAGACCGGCGGCAAGACCTACGGCATCCCGTTTCAGCGTTCCACGCCGGTGCTTTACTGGAACAAGGAAGCTTTCAAGGAAGCTGGTCTTGACCCGGAAGTTGCACCTGAGACTTGGGAAGAAATGGTCGAGTTCGGCAAGAAGCTGACCAAAAAAGACGCGTCCGGTAACGCGACGCAATGGGGTGTGCGCATCCCGTCTTCCGGTTTCCCGTACTGGCTGTTCCAGGGCCTCGCCATTGCCAATGGCGCAGAGCTTGTGAATGCGGACGGCAACAAAACAAACTTCGATGACCCGAAGGTTGTTGAGGCTCTGCAATACCTCGTTGACCTGAGCACCAAGCACGAAGTGATGGCTCCGGGCATCATTGAGTGGGGCGCGACACCGAAGGCTTTCTTCGAGGGCCAGACAGCCATGATGTGGACCTCCACCGGCAACCTGACCAACGTGCGGGAAAATGCGCCGTTTGATTTCGGTGTTGCAATGCTTCCGGCAAAAGTGACACGCGGCGCTCCGACAGGTGGCGGCAACTTCTATCTGTTCAAGGGCGCGTCCGATGAGCAGAACAAGGCCGCCGTCGAGTTCGTTCAGTGGATCACTGCGCCCGAACAGTCTGCAAAGTGGACCATCGCAACCGGCTACGTCGCGCCGCGCGCCGAGACCTGGGAAACCGAAGAGATGAAAGCCTACACGGCCGACTTCGCTCCGGCTCTGGTTGCCCGCGATCAGCTTGAGTTTGCCAAGGCCGAGCTGTCCACCTACCAGAACCAGCGCGTCACCGGCATCTTCAATGACGCCCTGGCAGCTGTCATCACTGGTCAGAAAGACGCCGAGACGGCTTTGAAAGAAGCGCAGGCACAAGCTGACGAGATCCTGGCGGAATACCGCTAAGGAGGGTCGGGGAGCAGCGCACCGGACCACGGCCCAGTGCGCTGCTTCTCATTTTTGTTGACGCCCATTCAAAATCGGGCCGGAAAGACATCTCCGGGTTGTGACGCGCATGCAGACGTTGAGACTGAAACGTGACTGGATCTATGGCTGGCTCTTGTTGCTGCCCGCACTCGTGTTCCTGTTCGCTTTTACGCATATCCCGGCTGTCACGACGCTCTTGAACAGCTTCTTTTCCACGCCCCGTGGCCGCCGTCCTGCGAAATTCATCGGGCTCGAAAATTACGAACGCATGCTCAATGATGCGGTCTTCTGGAAGGTGCTGTGGAACAATCTCTGGTTTGCCATCGGCACCATCCCGGTCTCCGTAGCGCTGGCTATTGTCATGGCTCTTTGGGTCAACGACAAGCTGGCCGGCCGAAGCTTTGTCCGCATGGCCTATTTTACACCAACCGTTCTGCCGCTCATTGCCGTTGCAAACATCTGGCTGTTTTTCTATACGCCCGGCTTTGGCCTGTTCGATCAGATCACCGGATTTCTGTTCGGCTGGCCGGCATCCAACTACCTCGGCAATCCCGAAACTGCCCTCAACGCCATCATCGTGGTGACTGTCTGGAAAGAAGCCGGATTCTTCATGATCTTCTATCTGGCCGCGCTTCAGGCAATTCCCGTTTCACTAAAAGAGGCGGCGCAGATTGAGGGAGCAGGGCGCTGGACCATTTTCTGGCGGATCACGTTCCCTCTGTTGATGCCAACGACCCTGTTCGTTTGTGTCAATGCGGTGATCAACTCGTTCCGGCTTGTCGATCACATCTTCATTCTGACTGACGGTGGTCCCGACAATGCCTCGGCGCTGCTGCTCTTCTACATCTATGAGGTTGCCTTCCGTTTCTGGGAGACCGCTTATGGCGCGACACTCACCGTCGCCCTGTTGGTGTTGTTGTCGCTCCTTGCCATTGGCCAGTTCTTCTTCTTTGACCGCAAGGTGCATTACAAATGACCCGGGTCTCCGACATGTTTGACCGCTTTTTGAATACCTTTGCTGCCTGGGCGTTGGCGCTTCTGTGGATCCTGCCACTCGCCTATGCGGTTTGGACTGCCATTCATCCATCGGCCTATGAAGCCAACTTCGATCTCTTTGCGCCGCTGACGACAGAGAACTTTGTAAAGGCTTGGGAGGCTGCGCCGTTTCACCGCTACTTCCTCAACACCTTCATCTTGGTGACCATGATCCTGGCGGGGCAGTTCTTCCTTTGCACCTTGGCCGCCTTCGCCTTCGCACGGTTTGAGTTTCCCGGCCGCAACGTCCTTTTTGCGTTGGTGCTCCTTCAGTTGCTGGTCATGCCGGACATTCTGATGGTGGAAAACTATCAGACCATGCGGTTGCTGAATCTGGTCGACACCATTCCCGCAATTGCGCTGCCGTATATTGCTTCCGGCTTCGGGATCTTTCTGCTGCGCCAGACCTTCATGACCATCCCGAAGGAACTGGACGAGGCGGCCCGGATTGAAGGAGCTTCGGTTCTGGGCGTCTTATGGAAAGTCTACATTCCGCTCGCAAAACCGACCTACCTCGCCTACGGACTGGTGTCCGTCAGCCACCACTGGAACAACTTTCTTTGGCCCTTGATTGTGACGAACTCGGTCGAAACGCGCCCGGTGACTGTTGGCCTCAGCGTGTTTTCCGCCATTGACAGTGGGATCGAATGGTCGGTGATCAATGCAGCGACGCTCATGACATCCGGTCCTCTTTTGATCGCATTCCTGCTGTTTCAGCGCCAGTTTGTGCAGAGCTTCATGCGCGCCGGCATCAAGTAACGGCCGCAGGGTTGAACCAACGCCAGGTTATCGCAGTGGCGAGCAGGCCACCGTGCCTGCGTATATCACCCCTTCCGCAATTCACCTGTTTCGTGCTAATGGATTTAAGCCGCAGAATTCTGCGGTTTTTTCGTACCTGTTTACTGCCCCGGAGGAAGGTTCGTGCCATCAAATTTTCTGGCAATCGGTGAGTGCATGGTGGAAATGGCGCCGACCGGCGGGGGGACTTTTGCAAAGGGTTTTGCCGGAGATACGCTGAACACTGCCTGGTATGTGCGAAAGTCCTTAAGCCAAGACTGGACTGTTTCCTATCTCACCGCAGTTGGCAACGATCAGGTCTCCGGAGAAATGATTGCGTTTCTTGATAGGGCGGGGCTTGCAACCGATCACATTCAGCGGCTGAATGACCGCACCATCGGTCTCTACTTGATCCAGTTGAAGGATGGCGAGCGCAGCTTTGCTTACTGGCGGTCGCAGTCTGCCGCCCGATGTCTTGCAGATGATGCTGTTGCTTTGTCGACGGCGATGGATACGGCAGGGCTGATCTATTTCAGCGGCATTACGCTCGGCATCCTTTCACCGGAAGGCCGCCAGACGTTCCTGTCGTCACTTGCAGCCGCACGCCAGAAAGGAGCCAGGGCCGCCTTCGATCCGAATCTCCGGCCGCGTCTCTGGGAAGATGCGCAGACAATGCGGGATTGCGTTATTGAGGCAGCGGGTCTGTGTGATTTTGTAATGCCGTCCTTTGAGGACGAGGAAGCACATTTCGGCGACAAGACCCCATCCGAGAGCGCGGATCGCTATCTTGCAGCCGGTGCGAAAATGATAGTCGTCAAGAATGGCCCGCAAGAGGTGATCGTGGCGTCGGAAAACGACCGTAGATCGTTCCGGCCGGACCCGGTCCGCAATGTGGTGGACACAACCGCCGCCGGCGACAGTTTCAATGCCGCCTTTCTTGCTGAATATCTCGTATCGGGTGATGTTGACGCAAGCGTGGCGGCGGGGGCTCGTCTCGCCGGAACTGTTATCCAGCATCGGGGTGCTCTGGTTGATCTTTCCAGTGGACTGGTCGCCTAAATCAGATCTGACCGTCGCCTGTTCAGCTATAGACCAATTGGTCTTGGGGCAGGTTCTCTGACCAGATCCGGAGCTCATCCAGAAACTTCAAAGCGGTCACGCCAAACTCGGTGATTTCGTATTCGACGGAAACGGGCGCAGTTTGAAGAACTGTCCGGGTGACAAGACCGCGCTCTTCAAGTTGTTTGAGGCGTTCCGCGATCATTTTTTTGCTGGCACCTCCCAGCATTCGCGATAGGTCGTTGAAGCGGACGGGCCCGTCTTTCAGGTGCCAAAGAAGCGAGCCTGTCCATTTGCCACCGAGAATACGCATGCCGCGCTCAATGGGGCAGGGTTCCGTGCAGGCTTCCAGCACGACCCGCCGTTTGCCAACAGTCTCCAACCGACCGGCCATTCCGTGATCCTCTCCTGATTTGTAGGTTACAAAAAGTATACTGGTTGATCTTTGTAACTTAATCGCTCATCTCAGGGCTGAAATCAAGTAGCACCGTCGTGGTCCGGCGGTACGTCAGCTCAAGGGGTGTTTGCACATGGCACGAATTCTGATCATCAACGGGCATCAGCCCTATCCATTTGCCGAAGGGAGGTTAAACGCTGCACTGGTCGAGCGTGCCAAGACGTTTTTTGAAGATTGCGGCGATGAGGTCCGGGTTGTTGAGACCGCAAAGAACTATGACACGGAAGTCGAGGTGGGAAATCACCAATGGGCCGACACGATTGTCATGCAGTTCCCAGTCAACTGGATGGGTGTGCCGTGGTCTTTCAAGAAGTATCAGGATGATGTCTACACGGCCGGTATGGATGGGCGTCTTTGCGCCGGCGATGGGCGTACTGCCGAAGCACCAAAAGAAAACTACGGCGCTGGCGGCAGTCTCACCGGCAAAACCTACATGTTGTCCGTGACATTCAACGCGCCGCGCGAGGCTTTCGATGACGCGCAGGAATTCCTCTTTGAAGGCCGATCCGTCGATGATTTGATGATGCCGATGCATATGAACGCACGGTTTTTCGGCCTTGAGAAACTGCCGACGTTTTCTGCCTATGATGTCATGAAAAACCCGGATATCGAAAACGATTTTGTCCGCTTCGATGCGCATCTGACCGAAATTTTCAAAGAGGACACGTCCCATGCCGCAGCCTGATATCCATCTCTACACCGCAGCGACCATGAACGGCTACAAGCCGGTGATCTTTATGGAAGAAGCCGGTGTTCCGTACGATCTGACCTTTATTGATTTTTCCAAAAAGGAGCAGAAGGCCCCGGACTATGTGAAGCTTAATCCGAACGGGCGGATCCCGACCATTGTCGACCGCAGCAATGGCGACTTCGCCGTATTCGAAAGCGGTGCGATCCTGTGGTACTTGGCTGAAAAGTATGGTGTGTTTCTGCCTGAAGAGGTCAAGGCCCGTTCAGAAACACACCAGTGGCTAATGTTCCAGATGGCCGGTGTCGGCCCGATGATGGGGCAAGCCATGTATTTCCAACGCATCGCCGCGCCGAACGGACACGAAGAACCGTTTTCCATCAAACGCTATGTCGATGAAACGCGCCGTCTTCTGGAGGTTTTGAACACACGGCTTGAGGGCCGTGAGTGGCTCGCCGGTGATGAGTACACCATCGCCGATATCGCAACTTACCCCTGGGCGCGGGCGTACCCTTGGGCAAAGGTTTCGATAGACGGGCTGGACCATCTCAAGGCATGGTTCGACCGGATCGATGCGCGTCCGGCGGTTCAAAAAGCCCTGACGATCCCGAAGGCTCAACCGGCTTTTTGGGGCGATGCGGACGAAAGCGCGTTTTTGAAGGAAAATGCGGCGCGTTTTGCAGCTGACGTAAAGAAAGCGTAGCATTTCAAAAATGGTTCAGCCGCAGCAGCATGAACTCACCGTGTTGGCGGGCGGCCCTTCGCGGCTGCCCGCCTTCCTCGCTTACCGGAGTGTCCTTTGGCAAAAGTTCTTGTTCTTTACGCCCATCCCCGGCCTGACCGGTCGGAGATCAATCAGCCCCTGTTTGAAACTGCAAAAGGCGTCCAAGGGGTGACGGCGGTTGATCTTTATGCCGAATACCCCGATTTCGACATCCGTGTTGATGTGGAGCAAGAGCGGCTGCGGACCCATGACATCATCATTTTTCAACATCCGTTCTATTGGTATTCGGCGCCGTCGATCATGAAGGAGTGGCAAGATCTGGTGCTTGAGCACGGCTTCGCGTATGGCCTTCATGGCAAAGCGCTTGTCGGCAAAAGCTTCATGAATGTGACGACAGCTGGTGCCAAACCGGAAGCATATTCAGCCGACGGTCTGAATCATTCCGATATCCGCAGTTTGCTGGCCCCGTTCGAGAAGACAGCGGACCTATGCGGCATGCGGTTTCTGGCACCTTTTATCATGTTCGGCGCCGGAAGAGCCTTGGAAGAAAACCGGCTGAATGTGCACCGCAACGCCTATGATGATCTTTTGAAGGCGATGGTCGCGGACCGGTTCGATCTCGAAAAGGCTGCGAAGGCAAAACAGATCTCGGATGTTCTCGACGCCTTCATTCTCAAAGGGGAGGCGGTCTGATGGAGCTTCTCAGTGACGCCTTTGTTTATCTCTGCGCGGCTGTGATCGCGGTGCCTATTGCGAACCGTCTGGGGCTTGGATCCGTTCTCGGCTATCTCATCGCTGGCGTGGTGATTGGTCCCGTTCTCGGGATCGTCGGGTCTGAGACGACCGAAGTGCAGCATTTCGCCGAGTTTGGCGTGGTGATGATGCTGTTTCTGGTTGGCCTTGAGCTGCAACCGGCCATGCTTTGGAAAATGCGCAAGCAGCTTATCGGGCTGGGCGGGCTTCAGGTTCTTGGAACCACAGCCGTCTTTGCAGGTGCGGGGTTGGCATTCGGCCTTGTCTGGCAAAGCGCGGTCGCGCTGGGCATGATCCTCGCGCTGTCTTCAACTGCAATCGTCTTGCAAACCCTCAATGAAAAGGGCTGGCTGAAGACGGAAGGCGGGCAGAGTTCTTTCTCGGTTCTCTTGACCCAGGACATCGCCGTTATTCCCATGCTAGCCATCCTGCCACTTCTCGCGGTTGGCCATGGCGGTGGCAGCCAGGGTGATTCCCACGGCGCGGGGCATGGCGGCGGACACGGTGATGGGGCTGCGCATGGCGGTGAGGCGTTGGCGAGCCTACCCGGCTGGTTGCAGGCAGTGGTCATCCTCGCCGTGATTGCCGCCATCATTGTGGCTGGACGTCATTTGATGCGGCCCGTTTTCCGGTTCATAGCCGAATCGCACTTGCGGGAAATTTTCACAGCAACCGCCCTGCTTTTGGTGATCGGCATTGCCCTTTTGATGGACTTCGTTGGTCTGTCGCCTGCCCTCGGGACCTTTCTTGCCGGCGTGGTCCTGTCCGACAGCGACTACAGGCACGAGCTTGAAAGTGACATTGAACCTTTCAAGGGCCTGCTTCTGGGGCTGTTTTTCCTGACGGTTGGGGCCGGGATCGACTTCAACCTCTTGTTCGGCGCGCCGGTCACCATTTTTGGTCTGGCGATCGGCTTGATCGTCACCAAGTTCGCCCTGCTTTTCGGATTGGGGACAATCTTTAACCTGAAGGGGGCTGACAAATGGCTTTTTGCTCTGGGGCTTGCCCAAGCGGGGGAGTTCGCATTTGTCCTGTTCGGGTTTGCTTTGAGCGCCGGTGTTCTGGAGCCAGCCCTGCTTCAGACATTAACCCTGGTTGTTGCGATTTCCATGTTGCTCACACCGGCCCTATTCATTCTTTATGAAAAGGTCATCGCGCCCAGAGCCGTAACCCAATCGAACAGACCGGCTGACGAAATCGACCGAAAAGGGCGCATTGTTATTGCGGGGATGGGCCGGTTCGGCCAGATCGTCGGGCGGCTCCTGATTACAAGCGGTTATGATGTCGTGATCCTTGATCACGATCCGCAAACAGTTGAAAATCTTGGGAAAGTGGGACTGAAGACCTTTTATGGTGATGCGACGCGGCCGGATTTGCTGCACGGAGCTGGTTTGCAAGATGCAGACCTCTTCATTGCGGCATTGGATGACCGGGACAAGCAGACAATGGTTGTTGAGCATGTTGCGAAGACATACCCGAAAGTGCGGATCCTTGCGCGAGCACGGGACCGTCACCATGTCTACGAACTTGAACAAGCGGGGGCCCATCATGCCGAACGGGAAGTCTTTGAAGGCGCTATGACAATGGGACGCCGCGCCTTGATTGATCTTGGCATGCACCCGTTTCGGGCACGCAGCAAAGCGAAGGACTTTTGGCATCACGATCGTGCGATGCTAGACGACCTTCGGGAAAACTATAACGACGGCGGCGTCGACAAGTCTTATATTGATGCGATGCGCGCGCACTCGCAAACTCTGTTTGAAATCATGCGGACCGATCACGGTGATGAAAAACATGAGCGCACGGAGCGGGGTTGGAACCCGCCGCCAAAGGGCGATGCCACACTTTGAATACCCGCTGTGCACGGAGCAGAAAGGACCAAGCCAATGACCGACATGACAGATCTCGACATGGAAGAACTGCTCCAGATCGACATCGTGTCCGATGTTGTATGCCCTTGGTGCATCGTCGGTTTCAAGCAACTGGAACAAGCGATCGAAAAAACCGGGGTTTCTGTTGCCATCAAGTGGCACCCGTTTGAACTCAACCCGGATATGGCCGGGGATGGTGAAAACCTGCGAGAGCACATCATGCGGAAATATGGATCGACGGTCGAGCAGTCACAGGCCGCACGGGACAGATTGACAGTGCTCGGCAAGGAGCTTGGATTTGAATTCCAGTTTTCCGATGAGAGCCGGATGGTCAATACGTTCAAGGCGCATCAGCTCATTCATTGGGCCGGCCCGCAGGGACAGGAACATCCTTTGAAAATGGCACTATTTGAAGCTTACTTCAGGGACGGGAAAGATCTAAACGACAATGCTGTTCTGGTAAAGGTTGCCGGCAGTGTTGGACTGGATGAAACTGAGGCGCAGAAGGTCCTGGAAGATGGACGGTACGCCGGTCCGGTGAAACAAGAAGAGAAGTTTTGGATACAAAATGGCATTCAGGGTGTTCCGGCCGTTGTGTTCGACCGGCGGCACCTGATCACCGGCGCCCAAGGCGTTGACAACTATGCAGCTATTTTGAAGCAGCTGGTCGAGGGCGAAGCAGCCTGACGTAACAAAACCTGATCATTGTTGGCACCAAGCAGAGTCAAATCGTGCAGACGTTGATCGACGTTTTGCGTCCACGAAGTTTGATGGCCTGTTGTCCGGAAAACTCGGCGAGATCGGGCTGGGGGGTATCCTCAGAGTATCCTGCTTTCTTAATCAGGTCTTCGCTCACCACGCATCTGCATCCAAGGTCCCGTGTCGCGGTCTCAAGGCGGCTGGCGACATTCACAGTGTCGCCAACGACCGCAAATTCTAGGCGTCGCGACGGCCCGATATCACCAAGAATCACAGGGCCGAAATGAACGCCGACCGAAATCTGGATCGGGTCCAGGCCAAGGTCCGCCTGTCCTTTGTTGAAGGCTTCGTTTTCTTCGAGAAGCTGGGTAGCAGCCTTGAGCGCATTTGCGGCGTCTCCTGGCTTTGTTTCAGGCGTGCCAAAGGTCGCCATCACCCCGTCGCCAAGATACTTGTCGAGCGTGCCTCCATTCTGGAATATCACCCGCTCAACCATGGCATGGTACTGCCTGAGCAAGGTCATCACCTGTTCAGGTTTGTGCCGTTCGGCGAATTCGGTAAAGCCGACGATATCCGTGAAGAGAACAGCGACGTCCTGTGTCCGGACGGCACCGATATCGCGGTCCGATGAAGCCAGAACATCCACGAGGCTTGAAGGAAAGTAGCGAGACAGGTTGGCCCGTTCTGCTGCGATATCCGCTTGTCGCATGAGCAGCTGGTTTGACCGCCATCCCTTCAACGCCAGTATCGCTGCGACCATGAAAAAGACGACGATTTCCTGGATCCTGACACCGGGCTGCACGCTGTTTGGATCCAGTTCCCCCAAGATTATGGGGTTTGCTGAAAACGCTTGGGCGGCCAGTGCGCTGAGTTCTGGCACCTGGTGGCCGAACAATGAAACACGGAGCATGCCGAGCACCCAGAGAATGGCAACCCAAGTTCCGATTGCCCAGACCGTGCGCCATGAATAGGCGAGTGTACCAACAGCCAGAATAATGAAGAAATAGATGAAATTGTCGAAGCGGTAGGCGATTGCGGTCGGTATGTCCTCGCTCACGAAGGGATTCGCTGTCGTAAAGAGTGCGGTGAGCAGAAAAAGGTCCAGGAAAATCAGCAGGAGTTCCGCTCTGGAGTATCCGACGCTCGCCAGGCGGAGTTGCAACCATCCAAGTGCAATGAAAACCAAGACCCAAGCCTGGTAATAAAGGGCACTGAGCGTGGGGTTCAAAAAAGGGATCAGGAGAATGACCAGACCAAGCGCGACCGTTCGGGCAATGACGGCAAGGCGGTGGCCCTCCATTTTCTCCTTTTCAAGCGCCTGAGACAAAAACAGGTTGGACTGTGCTTGTTTGCGTTCTTCGTCCCGCAGTTCGCGAAGCCTTGCGAAGATACGGAATGGGTTTGTAAGTTTGAGAGCCGACATGTTTGCTCCGTCGCATTGCGGTAACCGGGACAGTTATCAAACATTTTTGTCCAAATAAAAAACGCCCGAATGCGTCTTTCTCATCTGCCTACCTGCCGATACGGAAAGAGGTCCTAGAGACCCTGCAAGAGGCATTGTTCTAGGGATTGGTTCTTGACATGAATACTGATTCAGGTTTCATATATCGCAGCCGTAGGACGGACCTTCACAAACTGGCTGTGAGACTAGCGCCAGCACCGTTTGGTGTCCGATACTGCGCAAACGGGAGGAAATTTTTATGACGATCCGCGTTTCACGCTGGGCCGCTCCGCTTGCGGCCGGGCTCGGACTACTGGCGGCCAGCACGTTTGGTGCGGCGGCCGAGGACATCAAAATCGCCCATGTTTACGGCAAGACCGGGGCTCTTGAGGCCTATGCGAAGCAGTCGCATACAGGTCTTATGATGGGCCTTGAGTACGCCACTGACGGGACCATGGAAATCGATGGCCGCAAGATCGTGGTGATCGAAAAAGACACCCAGCTGAAGCCGGATATTGCCAAGGGGGCACTGGCGGAAGCTTATGGCGATGACGAGGTGCACATCGCTGTTGGCCCGGTGTCCTCAGGTGTGGCACTTGCCATGCTGCCGGTTGCTGAAGAGTATGAGAAGATCCTGATCGTGGAACCGGCCGTTGCCGATTCCATTACTGGTGCGAACTGGAACCGCTACATCTTCCGGACTTCCCGAAACTCGTCCCAGGATGCAATTGCCAATGCGGTTGCTCTTGGTCAGGAAGGCGTCTCCATCGCAACCCTTGCACAAGACTATGCCTTCGGCCGTGATGGCGTTGCAGCGTTCAAGGAGGCCCTTGAGGGCACCGGCGCAAATCTGGTCTTTGAAGAATATGCACCGACCGATACCAAGGACTTTACCGCCAATGCACAGCGGATCTTTGATGCCTTGAAAGACGAGCCGGGCCGTAAATTCCTGTTTGTCATCTGGGCCGGGGGCGGCAACCCGATCTCCAAGATCAAGGCGATGGAGCCGGAGCGCTTCGGGGTCGAGATCGCAACTGGTGGCAACATCCTGGCGGCCATGAAAGCCTATAAGGAACTGCCGGGCATGGAAGGTGCTACCTATTACTACCATGAGATCCCGCAAAACCCGGTGAATGACTGGCTGGTGGCCGAGCACCAGAAGCGCTTCAACTCGCCGCCGGATTTCTTCACCGCCGGGGGTATGACGGCTGGCCTTGCAATCGTTGAGGCGATCAAGAAGGCCGGGTCTACCGACACCGAAGAGCTGATTGCGGCCATGGAAGGCATGGAATTCGAAACGCCGAAGGGTAAAATGATGTTTCGCCCGGAAGACCATCAGGCGCTGCAATCCATGTATCACTTCAAGATCAAGGTGGATCCAGATGTCGAATGGGGCATTCCGGAACTGGTCCGCGAGCTGACGATTGAGGACATGAACATTCCGATCCGCAACCAGTGATCTTATTGGATCAAGGCGGGTTGCAGCCTGCCTTGATCCCTGTTTCCTTTCTCTCACTGCTAGAGTTTTGATAGCTGAAACCCAAAGGGTTCAGTTGATCTGATCCTTTTGTCCTTGAGCTCGGAAGTCCTAGAACCGTGACCAAAGAACATCCCATTCTCGAAACGAAAGACCTGACCATTCGCTTCGGCGGGCACGTTGCTGTCGATCACGTGTCTTGTGCCTTTGATCGTGGCACATTGACTGCCATCGTCGGGCCGAATGGAGCGGGTAAGACCACCTATTTCAATCTGATGTCCGGGCAACTCAATGCGACCAGCGGTACTGTGCTTCTGAATGGTGAGAACATCACACGGATGTCGGTTCCCGAGCGGACAGACAAGGGGATCGGTCGGGCGTTCCAACTGACCAACCTGTTTCCAACGCTGACCGTTCGCGAAAATGTACGTCTGGTGGCGCAGGCCAAGGCGCGCCAGGGCTTCGATTTGTTGTCCATTGCCGAAAGTCATATCGAACTCATCGAGCGCGCAGATCATGTGCTGAACGAGGTCCGGCTGATTGATCAGGCCGATCAGACCGTATCGGCTCTGCCGCATGGTGATCAGCGGAAGCTGGAAGTCGCTATGCTGATCGCCCTTGGGCCGCAGGTTCTAATGTTTGATGAGCCGACAGCGGGCATGAGTGTTGATGAAGTCCCGATCATCCTGGAGTTAATCGGCAAGCTGAAGGCCGATATGGATCGGACCATCCTGCTTGTTGAACACAAGATGGATGTCATTCGCTCCCTCGCCGACCGGATTATCGTCCTGCACAACGGTGCGCTGGTGGCGGATGGCGACCCTGCAGAAGTGATTGCCCTGCCGGTGGTGCAGGAAGCTTATCTAGGCAAGACACCGGAGGCCGCATAATGACAAACACGCTTTTGTCCCTGTCCGGCGTGCACACGCATATCGGTCCCTATCATATCCTCCAGGGTGTCGACCTGATTGTTCCGGAAGGCGGTGTCACCGTTCTGCTCGGCCGTAACGGTGCCGGCAAGACCACGACCTTGCGCACCATCATGGGGCTCTGGACAGCCAGCCAGGGTGAGATCCATTTCGCCGACCACGACATCACCAAGCTGGACACACCGGCCATCGCGGGCCGGGGCATTGCTTTTGTTCCCGAAGACATGGGGATCTTCACCGATCTGACGGTGGAGGAGAACATCATCCTGGCTGCTGCAAACGGTACGCTGGATCAAAAGCGGTTGTCCTGGATCAAGGAGCTGTTTCCCCCGATCGGCAGTTTCTGGAATTCGTCCGCCGGAACGCTCTCAGGCGGGCAAAAACAGATGCTGTCTGTCGCCCGCGCCATCATTGAGCCGCGCCGCCTGATCCTGATTGATGAGCCGACCAAGGGACTTGCGCCCGCAATCATCAATGCGATGACAGATGCCTTGCGTGAGCTGAAGAACACCGACACCACAATCTTGCTGGTGGAACAGAACTTCTCCATGGCCTCGAGCATCGGCGACACCGTTGCTGTCATGGATGATGGCCGGATCATTCACTCCGGCAGCATGGCGGAGCTGGCCGCCAATGCGGACATGCAGGAACGATTGATGGGATTGAGCCTGGAGGCGCACCAATGAGCGACACGACGATCAAACCGCGCATCGAGAAGGTTCCCTTAACCGAACAGCTGATGCACAAGTTGCCTGTTCTGCTTGTTCCGGTTCTGGCGCTTGCCGGGCTGCTTGCGATTGGCAACCCGTCCACCTGGCTGACCCTGACCGTGGCCGGTCTTGCGATGGGCATGATGATCTTCATCATGGCGTCTGGACTGACCGTCGTTTTCGGTCTGATGGACGTTATAAACTTCGGCCACGGGGCGTTTGTCACCGTCGGCGCCTTTGTCGGATTTACCGTCCTTGCATGGCTCGCCGGCTGGACCGCCTCGCCAAGCGTGCTCCTCAACCTGAGCGCTCTGCTGGTGGCCATTCTGGCCGCGATGCTGATCACCGGCGGTCTCGGCTATGCCTTCGAGCGGGTGATTGTGAAACCCGTTTACGGTGAACACCTCAAACAGATCCTTGTCACCATGGGCGGGCTGATTGTGGCCCAGCAGATGATCCATGTTGTCTGGGGACCGGACGAGATGCACCTGTCGCGCCCCGAAGCGCTGCAGGGCTCGATTGTCCTTGGTGACGCAGCGATTGAAAAGTACCGCCTCGTCGCGGTTGCCATCGGCCTCGCGCTGTTTCTCGGCATGCGCCACATTTTGAAGAATACCAAGATTGGCTTGCTGGTTCGCGCCGGAGTTGAAAACGGTGAGATGGTCGAGTCGCTCGGCTACCGGATCCGGCGCTTGTTTTTGATCGTCTTCATGACGGGCTCTGCGCTCGCAGGTCTTGGCGGTGTCATGTGGGGCCTCTACCAGGAGACCATCACCGCGCACATGGGCTCTGAAATCATGGTGCTTGTTTTCATCGTGGTGATCATCGGGGGGCTGGGGTCCGTTGAAGGCTGTTTCATCGGCGCACTGCTTGTCGGGTTGCTGGCCAACTACACGGCGTTCCTGGCGCCGAAGGTGGCGCTCATTTCAACCATCGCGTTGATGGTGGCGGTGCTCATGTGGCGGCCGCAGGGGCTTTATCCGGTCGTCAAGGCGAAGTGAGGAACTGCAGATGCTGATCAAACTTCTTTCAGGCGATACGCCGCGCAGCGGTCTGCTTGCCTTGCTTCTGCTTGTCATCCTGATTTCGTTGGCCTTTGCGCCGTTCCTGTTTCCCGGCACCCGGTCGCTGGAAACGGCCGCAAAGATCTGCATCTTCATCGTTCTGGTGGCAAGTTATGACCTGCTTCTGGGCTATGCCGGCATTGTCTCTTTCGCGCATACCATGTTCTTCGGGATCGGTGCCTATGGCACCGCACTGGCCTTGTCGACGACCGGCCCGACCTATGGGTCCATGATCTGGGGCACGGCTGCAGGTGCCATCGTCGCAGCGGTCTTCGCGCTCGCAATCGGTCTGTTTTCCTTGCGGGTCAAGGCGATCTTCTTCGCCATGGTCACCCTTGCCGTTGCCAGTGCATTTGCCGTTCTGGTGTCGCAACTTTCGTGGCTCACCGGCGGTGAAGACGGTTTGAACTACAGCATTCCGCGTGAGTTCAAGCCGGCCTTCAAACTTGTCGATGAGAAGATCTTTGACGTGCGGATCAATGGCAAGCTGCTGCTCTATTATCTTGTCTTCTTCGCCTCGCTGATCCTCTTTTTGACCATGCTGCGGATCGTGAATTCACCTTTTGGCCGGACGCTGAAAGCCGTGAGGGATAATGCCTTCCGGGCGGAAGCCATCGGCTACCGTGTCGTCTGGTACCGCACCACCGCAACGGTCTTATCGGCAGTCATGGCGGCGCTGGCGGGATCGTTGCTCGCAATCTGGTTGCGGTACACAGGCCCGGCGACGACGTTGTCGATGGAAATCATGATCGACATCCTGCTGATGGTTGTGATCGGTGGCATGGGAACGCTCTATGGGGCCGTCATTGGAGCCACGATCTTCATCCTGGCGCAGACCTATTTGCAGAATCTTATGGGTGTCGCTGCAGAGGCCACCAGCGCCATTCCCCTTGTTTCCACACTCGTCGCTCCAGAACGGTGGTTGTTGTGGCTCGGTGTTTTGTTCATTCTTTCCGTCTATTTCTTTCCGTCCGGAATTGTGGGGCGCTTGAGGGCAGGGCGTACGTGACGGAATCAGGACTTTTTATTCGCGATGAAGGTGCCGGCCGGCCGATTGTTTTTGTTCATGGCTGGTCGTGCCCCGGCATGTTCTTCAATCGGCAGGTTGCTGACCTGAAGGCGCGGGCCCGCTGCATTGTTCCCGATCTTCCAGGGCATGGGGCTACCGGGGATCGTGTGCCGTGCACCATCGAGGCGGCGGCAGACGCCATCCACACCTATTTGAGCGAACAGGATCTTCAAGACGTTGTCCTATGCGGCTGGTCCATGGGGGCGCTCGTTTCCTATGCGCTCATCGAGCGGCACGGCGCCGACCGGATCGGCTCCATGATTGCCATCGACATGTCACCGAAGGTTTTGAACGATGCGGGCTGGCATAACGGAACACGCAGCGGTTTGACCGCCGGCCAGAATACCCATTTTATCAACACGATCACCGCCGACTGGCAGCGTCTGCCGCGCCGGATCGCGCGGCGCATGTTTGCAGCTGACAGCGAACCGTGCCCGGGCTTGTTGGACTATGCGAGCGGGGAAATCGCAAAAGCCAATCCGGTTTTGCTGAAGGACATGTGGATGTCGCTGACGGCCCTCGATTTCCGGGAATTGCTCAGAACCTTTCCCGTCCCGTTTCATTTGGCGGCCGGGGCAAAAAGCCAGCTTTACAGTCCGGAGGTTCACCGGTGGCATCGCGAAAACGTCCCGGACTTTCAGCTCACCCTGTTCGACCACTCCGGCCACGCGCCGCATCTGGAAGAGCCGGAGAAGTTCCAGGCCTTGGTTTTGGGTGAATTGAATCGGTAACGCGGCATCTTCGGCCATTCCCGTATGGCACGGGGTTAAGGCCTGTTGGCGTGGCTTTGGCTGCGACTCTTGCCCGGTGCTCTTGAAACAAGTAGGCCTCGGAACACGTCCGGGGTGACGATTGTGGGCTTGGCAATACCGTGCCTTCTCCTTCCGCGGTCATCCCTGCCGTGTGCGGGGATCCATTTCAGCGACCCGCATCGGCCAGAGGATAGGTTGAGCCCGAAGCCGGACTGCTTGTGTCAAAGCATTGGCATAAAGGAGAGAAACGTGGCTATCACCCCTTACCCACATCCTCGACATAGACCAGGGCGCGGCCCTGGCAGATGCGGGTGCCGTCGGCGGTCTCGCAAACGGTTTCAAGGTCCACCAGATGTTTCTCAGGTCGAAGGCGGGTGATGGTGACCGAAGCTGTGAGTTCTTCACCAACCGGTGCGGGCATCAAGAACTCCAGGCTCTGCTTGAGATAATTCGTGCCCCGGCCGGGCAATTTGACGCCGAGCAGGTAGGAAAAGAGCCCCCCGATCAGCGGGCCGGGAACCGTCCCGGGCGCCACTGCCTTTGGGCCGGCAAGGGCCGCAAAATCCGCCATGTCGGTAACCGTGTAGGACCGTTTGATCTCGTCGCGTTGACCGACTTCAAACATCATGCGCCTCCGTCATTTCGCAGCTTCCGGACAGGGTGACAGCCCCATCTGCTGTTCTTGAGAGTTCAATCTGGATCTCTCCAGGCATTTCGGCAGTTTCGGAAAACTGCAGCGTCAGTTCTTCACCGGCATAGGACGGGTTGGGGAACATCAGGTTTTGCACCGCATGCGCGCGACCTGGGTAGAGCTCCTGCAAATGCCCGAAGACCCGGGTGTAGAGCAGCATACCGTGCGAGACCGTTCTGCCGAACCGCGTGCGCGCCGAGAAGTCCGGATCAACATGGATCGGATTGTCGTCACCAGAGAGTCTTGCAAAGGCATCGAATTCGGCCTGGGTTGGCGTCCAGGTGAAGGTTGCCGTTACCGGTGCTTTGTCAATCAGGCTCATCGCTCAGGCCCCCTCGGGTAATTTTTGAAACAAACTGTCTTTGAGAATGTTTTTGCGGACCTTGCCGGCGGCCGTGCGTGGCAAATCGTCAGAAACGGTAAAGGTTTTCGGGATCTTGTAAGGCGCCAGATGATCCCGGCACCAACCGGGCAGGGCTGCGGTGTCGATCTCCTCGCCCGGACGGGGCACCAGGAAAGCCGCGCCAACCTCGCCCCATTTCTCGTCCGGAACGCCGATAACGACAGCTTCCAGAATGGCCGGATGAGCATCCAGAACCTTTTCGACCTCGGCCGGGTAAACATTCTCGCCGCCGGAGATGTACATGTCCTTGATCCGGTCAACGATGTAGTAGTAGCCGTCATCATCCCTGCGGGCGATGTCACCGGACTTCAGCCAGCCATCAACGGTGAATGTCGCAAGGGTTGCTTCCTTGTTGTCCATATAGCCGGGTGTGATATTGGGACCGCGGAACTGAACCTCGCCTTCGCCCGCACCGTCAATGACCGCCCCCTCCGCAGACTGCAGGCGGACATCGGTCATGATCTGGGCCTTGCCGACGGAGCCGATCTTGGCGGCAGCATGGTGCTTGTCCATCAGGAAGACGGTTGGACCGGTTTCCGTCATGCCCATGCCGTTGCAGATCGTGACACCGCGCTTTTGAAAGTCGGCCAGAAGGTGCTTTGGAACGGGGGCGCCGCCGCAGCCCAGTGAGCGGACTTTTGAAAAATCCGTAGTGCTGAGGGTGTTGGAGAGTGCGATAGCCTGGTAAATCGCCGGAACGCCGAAGAATGCGGTGACCTTGCCAGTATTTACCAGGTCAAGCACCACATCGGGGTCAAACTTGCGCAGCACCGTCGAAGACCCGCCGTTCAAAAAAATCGGCAAGGTCGGCAGATTGATCCCGGCCGTATGAAACAGCGGCAGGAAGTTGACGCCTGTTTCGTGCGTGCTGAGGCCAGTCGCCTGGCAGTAGTTGATCATGTTGGCAGTGGCCATGCCGGCGGTTTGGATAACCGCCTTGGGCAGGCCTGTCGTTCCGGATGTGTAAAGCAGATACCAAGGTGCACTAGCCTTGATGGCGGCTTCGTTGGGCGCGGAAGTTGTGGAGCCCTTAAGGTATCGGTTGAGCGCGCTCTTGCCATCGTCATTCGCACCGATCGGAACCAGTTCCAAACCAGTATTTGCTGCAAGTAATTGTGCGGCCTCGGCGAACGCATCGTCGTGGAACAGAACCTTGGACCTGGAGGCATACAGAATTGGTTGAAGCTCGGCGACGGGCTGGCGCCAGTTGAGCGGCACCAACAATACTCCGGACTTTTGAGCGGCAAACAGGAGAACAAAGAAGTCTGGATGATTGTGACAAAGCACCGCCATCCGATCGCCCCGTGACAAGCCGTTTTCAAGCAGGCGATTGGCCAGCTGATTTGCCCGGACATTGATATCGGCAAATGTGTAAAGAAGCCCCGTGTCATAATCTGCGAAGGCCACAGCGTCAGGTGTCAGTTCCGCCCGCTTGGCGGCCATATCGGTCAAGAACTCCATGTGTCCTCCCAACACTTGGATCCTGGTCAGCTCAAGTGCTGAAACTCAGGCGCTTTGTTTTGTAAATTCTTCCATGCCGGCGAGTGTTTCCGGTCTGGAGATCAGGTCGAGGAACCGGGTCTTTTCCCGATTAAGGCGCTCTTTCACCAGTTGCCGGCGCGGTTCATCCCAAACGTTTTGACGCGTCGCGATATGGGTCTGCGCAAATCGGCAGGAAATTCCGGTGACCCATTCTGCTATCTTCGGTTCAATATCGGATGGGGCGCAAACGTGGGTCGCCAGTCCGAAACGCTGTGCCTCGTCTGCCGAGATCCGCGAGTTGAGATACTGAATTTCCAGTGCTTTGGCGGTACCGATCTTTTCGGGCAGCATTGCTGTCCAGCCGCCATCCGGGGCAAATCCAACTTCAGAATAGTATGGTTGAATGAATGCGGTGTTCGATAGCGCGACCATGTCTGCCGCCAGCACCAAGCCGGTTGAACCGCCGGTGACAGGGCCGTTCACGGCTGCCAGAACCGGTGATGGAAAAGCAAGAAGAGACAGTATCACATCATGCAGGGCGCCAACCAGCTGATCCGCGTAGGACAGCAGCCGGTCTTGTGATCCTGTATGGTCGAGAAAACCGGCGATATCTCCGCCGGTCGAAAAACTGCGGCCCCTTGCGGAGAGCACGAGCGCCGTAGGTTTCTTTGCTTCAGCCAGTTTGATTGCTGTAAAAAGCTCGTCCAACAGCGGCTGGGTGAGTGCGTTGTGGCGCGCAGGCCGGTTCAGATAGAGCCATATGGCACCATCTTTGTACTCGGTATCTACCAGGGTCATGGCTTCAGGCCGTTGGCGATCAAATCATGGGCGCTGTCGACAAGCTCGGGAATGTTTTTCTGAGTATTGAAAACCACCAGTTGCTCTCCGAGCGCGCGGGCAATTCCCATCAGAGCCCACGCCCGCGTTTCCGCATCACCCTCAGAAATCTGACCCTTTTTGACTGCAGCTGTCAGGCCTACCCGATATCCGGAAGCGAATTTCGCGTAATACTCGCGGTATGCGGCTGGATCAACGAACAGGGCTTCCTGAACGATTTTATAAAGGTTTGGATGGGCTCGCACGAACCTCAAGAATGCGGTCAGGCCGGCCTTTTCGACATTCAGGTGGTCCGTCAGCGTTGAGGTCGATTCGGAGATCGAATGACGGACGAGCCGGCCCATTTCCAAGACCAGTTCCGAGAAGACCTGCTCCTTGGTTTTGAAATAGATGTAAAAGGTACCTTGGGCGACACCAGCCTCGCTGGTAATGTGACCGATGGAGGCGTCGTTGTATCCCTTTTCTCCAATGACCCGTTCTGCTGCCGCCAGTATGGCGCGCCTTGTAGCTTCACCGCGTGCCGTCTTAGGCTGCGGTGTCGCAGCTTTTGCGCTCGTTTTCGCGGACGCGTGTTTGTTCGGTGCGGCGGTGGTTCCCATGGATCAATTCCAGTGTCTTCAAACATGAACAAGTATTCATGTTTTGCGGTGATCTGCAAGCGATAATCTCAAGGAGCATGCATACGTGGGTTGGGCTCGTCGGCAATCTTCGTCCTATGGCGTATCGCCGCAGAGCCGTTTTTGATTTTTGTCATGGAACTAAGTTTGATATTTAGTTTTGAATGAATATAAGGTGAGCCCCTGGCCGAAATGAGCCAGATCGCCTTTTTGAAGAGCGAACGCGCAGCCCAGACGCAGGCTGATGTGGAAATGAATGAGCAGCCGGGGCTGGACCTGGCGGATTGAGGGAGCCGCACCATGGACGTGAATGCGTACCTGGAAGATCGACTGAGCAAACTCCATGATAATGGCAATTACCGCGTATTCGCGGATTTGGAGCGGCATTCAGGCGATTTCCCGACGGCAACGCGTTACCGCGAAGATGGGTCGACCCAAGAGGTGACCGTCTGGTGCTCGAATGATTACCTTGGCATGGGGCAGCACGAGAAGGTGACAAACGCCATGCAAGACGTGCTTTCAAAGTGCGGCGCTGGCGCAGGTGGCACCCGAAACATCTCCGGTACCAATCACTATCACGTCTTGTTGGAAAAAGAGCTGGCGGACCTTCATGCAAAGGACGCGGCGCTTATTTTCACATCAGGCTATGTGTCGAACTGGGCGGCGCTTGGAACGCTGGCATCAGAAGTTCCAGGAATGATCGTTTATTCCGATGCGCTCAATCATGCGTCCATGATCGAGGGCATTCGCCACGCCCGTTGCGAAAAGCGGATCTTCAAGCACAATGATGTCGCCGACCTTGAGCGTCTGATGGCAGCTGATGACCCGAATGCACCGAAGCTTGTGGCATTCGAGAGCGTCTATTCCATGGATGGTGATATCGCTCCGATCAAGGAAATCTGCGACGTCGCCGACAGGTTCGGCGCCATGACCTACCTTGATGAAGTTCATGCCGTCGGCATGTACGGTCCGCGCGGTGGTGGTGTTGCCGAACAAGAAGGCCTCATGGACCGGTTGACCATTATCGAGGGCACCCTCGGCAAGGCTTTCGGTGTCATGGGTGGTTACATCACCGGTTCCAAGACCGTGGTTGATTTCATTCGCTCGTTTGCATCCGGCTTCATTTTTACGACAGCGTTGCCGCCGGCTCTTGCGGCCGGAGCTGCTGCTTCGATCAAACACCTGAAAGCCAGCCCGTTCGAGCGCAAGGCGCACAAAGACCGCGTGGCTCAAGTTCGCGCAGCGCTGGACAAAAGCGGCATCCCGCATATGGACAACCCAAGCCATATCGTCCCGGTGATGGTGGGCGATGCGAAGAAGTGCAAGTGGATCTCGGATATCCTGCTGGATACCTATGGCATTTACGTTCAGCCGATCAACTATCCAACCGTGCCGGTCGGCACGGAACGGCTGCGCTTTACCCCGACGCCATTGCACACGGCAGATGACATTGACCGTCTTGTCAATGCGATCAACGATCTTTGGTCACAGTGTGCTCTAGCCCGCGCTGTCGCCTGATCTCAGGACTTTTTAGTCGACATGTAATCTACCTGGAATTTCTCAAGAATGGCGCGGGTTGACCCGCGAGGTTCTTGAGAAAACCATTGGCGATGCCCATTTGCCGCCGCGCTTTGCCTGACCGGAAGCTGGCAACATAGACCAGCAGTTTGCCGAGAATTTTGAAGAACGTAATCCAGCGGTTTCCAAGCCGCATTTTGTCCATCAAATAGCCCCACGACCAGCCGAAAGAAATGTCCTTGATCCGGTTGGCCGAGACAGTGTTTCCCGAAGACCCATCTCCTATGTGCTTGGCGCTGGCGTCAGCCACAAAGCGCATGGGTTGGTTGAGTTTTCGAAATCGTAGCGAAAGCTCATCATCTTCAAAATACAAAAAGATATTCGTGTCGAATCCGCCGTGTTGAATAAATGGCTTTCTCCGCACCAGCAACACTGCGCCGCTGACGGTATCCACGTTCTGATCTGTTAATGGGGGAACGCGGTTTCGCACACGCGAATCAAACCTGGTTTCATAGCGAAAGAACTCGTTGCCGTCCGGCTTGAAAATCCTTGGTATGAATAGACTGCAATCAGAGTGTCGAGCAGCTGCGTCCAAGAGGACTTGTATGGCCCTGGTTGAAATCTGCACATCCGGATTGGCGATCAATACGAACTCGGTCTTGATCCTATCAAGACCTGCCATAATCGCGTTGGCGTATCCGACGTTCTGGTCGAGGTTCAGTACCTCATAGCCAAGAATTTTGGCCTCCGTGGGTGTGTTGTCACTGCTGGCATTGTCGACAGCGAGAGTCGCAAGCTCGTGCGCAGGGATACGTGAGTACTCAAGCACGTCCGCGCTGTTAAAGGTCACAATCAAACGTGTAACGGTCGAGAGGTCTTGCGGTGACGCCATCAGATTGATTTACATTTCTCTTCACGTGATCCTGGACACGGCAAAGTGCAGCAAGCGCCAGTGTATCTGGACTATGATTTCTTATGTTTGAACCTGTGCCAGCATGTCGTCGAACATTTTTTCCAGTTCGACCAGATCGACTTCGGTGCTCGCGGTGAACGTCCGGCCTTCCGGGTTCTTCGTGAGCGTCGAGCGATAACAAAAGCCAAACTCGCGGGCCATCATTGCATAATGCGGAGAGCCCATGCTCGGACTGAAGAGCTCGATTATGCCTGTCGGTTTTCCTGCGCGGAAAATCATATTGGTCAAGGCTGCCCCGTGAGCACCGGCGATAATGGGTGCCTTTGCAAACCGGTTTGCCTGTTCCCTAAGGGTCTTCGTTGCCGGATCAAGCACCTCAAAACCAGCTTTCTCGGCAAGGCGTGAAACCTTGTCCTGATTTCGAAACAAACGGCCATTGGGGGCCGTGCTGCTCCGTATCGTAAAGACAGGTCTGTCAGGCTGTACAGAGGTTTCATCCCTGAACACGCCGGCAATCCACGTCATCGTGTCCGCGTTGCAGAAAAATGGTAGAGCCAAATATGCCTGATCGACCTTTACGATCTCACGCCGGCCTTGAATGATTACGTCGCGTCCAAAGAACGCGCCCAGTTCCTGAGCCTGACGAAAAAACGGGGTGTTGGCTGATGATGCATTTACAAGAAAGGGGATCGAGCGCGGCAAGCCGAACTGTTCCACCAACCAAACCTTGTTCATGATGAACATGACAAAGTGGAAATAGTTATCGCCAAACACGTGATGAAGCACGATAGCTTCTGGAAGTTGGCGGGCAGGTGATTTCCTATGGGCAAAAAAGAGCGGGCTGCGCTCGCGTTCGGGCAAGTCACTGGTTTTCCAGATTACGCGCCCTTGGTGAAACAGGACACCAATCTTGGGATCGACTGAACAGGGGGCCAGCGCTTTGTAAAGGCCTTCTCTTTCTGTGGCACCTTTTCGTTCCTCTGCCCAAGCTCTTGCTTGTTCAGGCATCGGGGCGGCCGTTTCAAAACAGAAAGGGTTACTTGTGCGCTCAAGCAAAGGCTGCAGAAAATCTGAACGGGGACGTGCCGGCAGAAGTGAGTCGCACAGCCGCAGCAATGGTTTTCTTAAGCGGTGGTATTGATCGCGAAACGGATAATTCATTTTGCCGGCGGCATTTTTGCGTTTTCTCGGAAAGTCGTTTTCGCAGTGATAGCAAAATACTGGTGGCAGCCAGTCAAGCCGCCAAAGAGTGTTGGCTAGCTACCACACACAGTTTCCAGTGACAATTTCTTTCGATTGGAAACGGGAGAACGCCTCAAATTCTGCCTGTTTTTTGTGAGGCAGCGTTCCGAATAGCGCGCGTGTGATATGCCGGTTAACCCAACGGAAATTGGCGGGGTTTAGGATTGCGGTCTCGAGGAGTTCGCCTATGCCGTATAGCATCGTAGTAATCGTGATGCTTTTTCTGGGAATGCAGTCTGCAGAAGCGATGGATTGTCCGGGCAGTGTTGCCGCGATTTCGGACGCAGAATTAAACGCTGCAATCATTCCCAAGACTCAAGCAATTTATCAGCACCTCGGATGTGAACTGAAGCTGGTTAAACTGCCTGGACGGCGTGGTATCTTGGCGTTTAATGCAGGCAGAGTTGATGGTGAGTTGTTTCGCATCACCATTGTTGAAAAACTTTATCAGACCGCTTTTGTCCGCTCACAATATCCTTTGTTGCAGACACAGCAGGGAGTGTGGGTTGCACCTGCGCATTTCCTAGGGAGTGGTGATTTGATTGGCTATGTCATCGGCCGCAGATGGCAAGAGGAGTTCGCAGAAAATAACAGCGGGCAGTATCGCTTTGTGGAGTATTCTGGGGCGAGTGACATGCGGCGTGACTACAATGCCGGTCATCTCGACGGTTTTCTCGGCGCGACACTGACGATTGACGAGCTCATGAAGGGTGAGAAAGTATCTGAACGCCCAGAGTTGGCGCTCAAAATCAGTCTCGTTAAGGTCTACCATTATCTGGATGAGCGCTACGCGCAATTCATGTCAGAATTCGACCGATTGCTACAGTCTTGTTCCGAAAAATGCCAATATCTGGAAGTCTGTCAGAACAACGTGTGTAACTACAATTGACCCGTGACCGGTTTTTGTCTGCGTAGCTGTCATCCCAAACACTTTGGCACTGATTCAGTAGGGCATTTTCTCAGGATTTTTCAGATAGGCGGCGTCAATTTCCTTCGACGATCCTGACTTTGTCCGGCCAAAATGCGTAGTGGTTTTTTAGCTGGAGGCTCATCTCAAGCGGTGTCTTATAGACCCATCCAATCTCATCTCCGCCAATGGCCACATAGCTCGCATCTCCTTTAATCGGGCAGTGCGTCGATTTGCTAAGCTCAGAGAAGGGCGACTGGAGGCTGTTTTCCGGCAGATAGATGACCGGATCATAAACGCCTCTACCAACCTCGATCACACGAATGGCATTTGTTGTCTCGGCAAGCAGGGTTTCGCCTGCAAAAACGCGGATGTTCCGCGTGACCGGTTTGATGACCATCAGATGGTTGGGATCTTTCGGGTTTCGAATGGCATCCACAAAGGCGGGTGATTGAAGTACTGGATTCACTGTCATGATCAATCCTGCGGTAGAGGGTTATGTGGCGGTGTCTTGGGTGGTTACAAAAGCGACCGGAACTCTGGTTTTCGTCCAATCTATACCACCACAAGATCCGAAGTGGTCCTTTTCCAGCCAAGCACAGCTTGCAATTCATTCAGATTTTGCGCTCAAAGGAGCTCCCGACCTTTTCGTCTTGGAGACAGAATATGGCTACCAACCCCCAAGAGTTGTTACGTTCTCTTTTCGAGCGCGCCGTTGAGGTTGCTGATCCGATGAAGAGCCTAGCGTGCCAGTTGCCTGAAAAACCTGATGGCAGGGTTGTTGTGATCGGTGCTGGAAAAGCGTCTGCACGGATGGCAGAGGCTGTTGAGGCAGAATGGGGGGCTTGTGAAGGGTTGGTCATCACTCGCTACGGCTATGGGCGCCCCACAAAGGGCATTGAGATTGTCGAGGCTGCGCACCCCGTGCCGGACAAGGCCGGACAGGACGCGACGAAACGCATGCTGGAGTTGCTATCCGATCTTGACGGGGATGATTGCGTTCTTGCCCTCATTTCCGGTGGTGCATCGGCTCTTTTGACCGCACCGGCAGGAGCCATCAGTTTTGAAGAGAAACAGGCGGTCAATCAGGCGCTGCTCGCATCCGGCGCGCCTATCGGCCAAATGAACGTTGTTCGCAAGCACCTGAGCCGGGTGAAGGGGGGACAGCTTGCTGCCGCTGCTTATCCGGCAAAGATGGTGGCATTGCTTTTGTCCGATGTTCCAGGAGATGACCCGGCTGAGATCGGGTCCGGGCCGACGGTCGGGGATGGAAGTACTCCAGCAGACGCCCGTCAAATTCTTGCCCGATGGAATATTAAAGTACCAGGCTCGGTTTCTGAGGTTCTTTCGGGGCAGACCGGGGTTTTGCCGCCAGATCATGAACGTCTGGGCCGCGTGACAAACACTATCTTTGCCGCGCCGTCGCAGTCCTTGGAAGCTGCGAGAAGCCTTGCAGAGAAGGCTGGATGCGACGTCGAGATCCTTGGTGATGCCTTGGAAGGCGAGGCGCGAGATGTTGCCGCAACACATGCGGACCTTGCTCTGCAAAGGCAAAAAGAGCGGGGAGCATCAGAGCGGCCTTTGATCCTGTTGTCGGGTGGAGAATTGACTGTTACGCGGCGCGGCGATGGGGTCGGCGGTCCCAATGCAGAATATGCACTTGCTTTAGCAAATTCGCTCAAAGGTGCAGCGGGTGTCTATGCGATTGCTTGCGATACAGACGGTGTCGATGGTGCAGCCGAAGTGGCCGGCGCGATTATCGGTCCTGACACCCCTTCCAGGGCCACTGCGAGGGGTGTGTCGATGAGTGACGCGCTTGACCGGAATGATGCTCATGAGTTTTTCAGAGCAATTGGTGATCAGGTCGTGACAGGCCCAACACTGACGAATGTGAATGATTTCCGGGCAATTTACATCAATGGAGTGTGAAGCATGCTGCAGCACTGTGTTTTGTTGTCGTTAAGGGATCCGGATAATCTATCAGCGCTCGTTGAACCGATGGCGTTGATTTCAGGGCTAGTTGATAAACTTTCTGGCGTGCTTTCAGTCACACATGGTCCGAACCTCGATCTGGAGGGCAAATCGAAGCCGTTTCAATATGGGTTTATTGTCACGGTCAGCGATGAAGATGTACTTGCCGACTACGCGCCGCATCCGGATCATCAAAAGGCCGCTGCAATGTTGATCGCTGCTTGCGAAGGTGGTGCAGACGGCATTCTCGTGGCTGATATTCGCTGTGGCTGATGGAAACGCGGGATCGCTAACCTCTATCTAAGTCACAGAGAGGTAACTCCTTTTTGTTATTCTAGCGGCAAATGACCTGAAACACCTCGAAAGATTGGGCAAAAAGGAAGCCGCGTGTCTGAAGTGACCATTACCCGGGCAGTGCGAATGCCGGACCAATTCCGTATCGCGCGGTTTTTGTCCAATCCCAAGCTCGGTCCGCGGCTTTTGTTCTTCAGCGGCGGCTCCGCGCTGAATGATGTTTCAAGGTGCCTGAAAAGGTACACGCACAACTCCATACACCTTGTGACGCCTTTTGATTCCGGAGGTAGTTCACAAGGGTTGCGGCTTGCCTTCGATATGCCTGCGATCGGTGATCTCAGAAGCCGTCTGATGGCTCTTGCAGATGAAACCGTTCTTGGTCAGCCCGATGTGTTCCGGCTATTCACGCATCGGTTTTCCAAAGAGTCTGGACAAGAGGAACTGGCAGGTGAGCTTGAGGCGATGATCGCCGGCATTCATCCGCTCGTGGCCGTCGTTGAACAACCAATGCGGACGCTTATTCAAAATCAACTGCGGACGTTTCAGGAGGGGTGCCCGCAAACGTTTGATTTGCGCGGCGCAAGCATCGGCAATCTCATTCTTGCCGGTGGCTATCTCAACCAAAACAAACAGCTGGAACCAATTATTTTCCTGGTCGCAAAACTTGTTGGCGTCCTCGGCCATGTTAAGGCCGTTTCTGATGACAATCTGCATCTGGCAGCCAAGCTCGCGACTGGCGACATTGTCGTCGGACAGCACCTTCTGACAGGCAAAGAACAAGCGCCGCTGACGTCGCCGATTGAGGAGATATTCCTGAACAGAAGCTTGCAAACACGGGAACCGGCGGTATCCGTGTTCCCGGAGCGCAATACGGCTTTGGTGCAGTCTGCGGATCTCATCTGCTATTCTCCAGGCAGCCTTTACACAAGCCTGATTGCCAACCTGTTGCCTCGGGGTGTTGGCCGCGCTGTTGCCAGCCGCACCGTTCCCAAAGTGTATGTGCCCAGTTTGGGTCATGATCCCGAAGCGCCTGGAATGACGCTTGAGGATCGCGTTCAGGCATTGCTTGCTTATCTTCGAAAAGATGCCGGTAGCGATTGCCCGGTCGAACGGCTATTGAATTTTGTCGTCACGGATCAAGGGACGGAAGAAGATGATATCGGGGCAGTGGAGAAACTTGGCATTACCGTTTTGCGGCTGGATCTGATATCCAGCAAATCAGATCCTTATTACGACCCAGTGCCGCTCTGTGAGGCGCTGGTTTCTCTGACTTGACCGACAAAGGATGCGAAGGAAACGCCCATGAAACGGACCCCGATGCTGAATCGGCACATGAGTACGCTGATCGCCTCCCTCGGGCACATGGATGAAATCGTTGTTGCAGACGCTGGTCTGCCGGTGCCGCCGGGCGTCGATGTCATTGACTTGGCTGTTTCGCCTGGGGTGCCCGGCTTCTTTGATGTCCTGGATGTTCTGACGAGCGAATTGGTAGTCGAGAAAGCTGTTTTCGCCGAAGAGGCAAGTGCGGAACTCGCGACGGAAATCGAAGTTCGGCTGGCTCATTGGGCTGCGGAAACCGGCAAGCCGATCGAGCATGACCGGGTGCCTCACGAGGATTTCAAAACTCGGACGAAGCAGGCGCGCGCCGTTATTCGCACGGGCGAATGCACACCTTATGCGAATGTCATTCTGGTCTCGGGTGTACCGTTCTAACGGCCTGTTTTACAGATCTGCCAACATAGAGCCCGTGCCTTTTCTGCGCGGGCTTTATTGTTTTGTATGAACTACTGGTCGACCAGCTGCGGGCGAGTGCTCTTCTGATTTACCGATAGAGGCATACTCACAGGGAAGTGTGTGCGTGGTAACACTGCCAAGCTGGCGTAGCTGGCGCCGTTTGGATCTCTTCCGAAACCTTTCCGATTGAAGTTTCGTTTATCTGCCAAAGTCTTCCCGTTCTGCAAAAACGAATTCTTGAGTTTCCGAAACCGATTTTGTTGACTTCCGAAATCGGTTTTGGAACCATTATTGAACTAAATCGCCTTCGATCATCTGAGCCGCAGGCAGAAAGAAATTCGGGCCGCTCGGCCTTTGGGAGGAAAAATGTCGGGTCACCGCGGGTCAGTGACGATTGACGACGTTGCGCGCCATGTGGGCGTCGCAAAGGGGACCGTTTCGCGGGTCCTGAACAATTACACCGACATTTCCCAAGCCACCCGCGAGCGCATCCTGAAAGCCGTCAAGGACCTTGGTTACCAGCCGTCGGCGACGGCCCGTAACTTGAAACGCGGCCTGCAGGATACGCTCGGCATTGTCATCCCGGTAGGGCACGGCAATGGCGCTGATCCGTTCTTGTCTGAGTTTATCGATGGAATTGCACGGGCTTTGGATGAACTCGGGATTGATCTCCTGGTGACAACCGCCCACTCGCGGGATCACATGATCGAGACGCTTCAGCGTCTTATTGCCCGGCGGAAGGTCGATGGCTTTATTCTCACCAGAACCGAAGTTGAAGATCCGCGTATTGCGTTCTTGAGCGAACAGGGCTTTCCCTTTGTCACGCACGGCCGGTCGCATCTTCCGGATACCCATGCGTGGTTCGACATCGACAATGAAAAAACTTTTGCTGATGGCGTGCGGCATATCTACAGCCTCGGACACAGCCGCATCGGATTCATAGGCGGATCGCTAGAGCTGAATTTCGCGCTCCAGCGGCGGGATGGCTACCGTGCCGGTCTCGAGGCGCTGGGCGTGCCTTTTGATCGCGCTCTTGAAACGATCGTGGACCTTGACGAAGAAGGCGGGCTTGCTGGAGCAGAACGGCTTCTTGCGGGCAACGATCTGCCGCCCACCGCCTTGTTGTGCGTGACAGACGCACTTGCGATTGGCGCTATTCAATACTGCCGGAAACATGGCCTCACCGTCGGCTCGGATGTGACGATCATCGGCTATGACGGACTGCCCTTTGGTGACTATCTCGAGCCGCCGCTTACCACCTTTTCGCAAAGCGCGTCGGAAGCAGGCAGCCGCGTCGCTCGGATGTTGATCGATGTTTTAGACGGCAAAGATCCGAAGACCCTCAAAGCACTTTCTGAAGCAACTTTAATCCGGCGCGCATCAGACGGCGCGCCGCATAAGACACCGGAGGCACTGGCAGAGGTGCTCCGGTCCCGGCTGAACCAACAGCCATGACCTGGCAGTAAGGGAGACTGACATGATTGGGAGGAGCACTTTCCTGACCTCGACCATTGCGGGTGTACTCGCATTGGGCATTACGGTGGCTCAGGCGCAAACCCTGCGTTTCTGGACTATTGAGGAACAGCCAGAGCGGCTGGCGAAACAGGAAGAACTGGCTGCGGCCTTCAAGGAAAAAACCGGCATCGAAGTTGATGTCATTCCGGTCACGGAATCTGATCTTGGAACCCGTGCGACGGCAGCTTTTGCTGCCGGTGATCTTCCGGATGTGATTTACCATCCGCTACAGTATGCAGCGCCATGGGCAGAAGCGGGCATCCTGGATACCGAGGCGGCGACAGAGGTTTTGGAAAACCTGGGCACTGATACCTTTGCGCCTGGCGCAGTGGCAATGGCCGCAGTCGAAGGTGGGATCGCTTCTGTGCCGGTTGATGGCTGGACGCAAATGGTTGTCTATCGCAAGGACCTTTTCGATGCGAATGGCCTCGCAGCTCCTGACAGCTACGAGAACATTTTGGCAGCGGTTGAGAAACTTCAAAACCCGCCGGAAATGTTTGCGTTCGTCGCAGCCACCAAGGTTGATGAGAACTTTATGAGCCAGGTGCTCGAGCATGTTCTTCTGGCCAATGGCGTCAGCCCGGTCGGCAGTGACGGCTTCAAGCCGCTGGACGAGAAAAAGACGATCGAAGCACTCGAGTTCTATAAGGCAATTGCCGAGGCGTCTCCACCAGGAGATCTCTTCTGGAAGCAGTCTCGGGAGCTATACTTTGCTGGCAAAGCAGCGATGATCATCTGGTCTCCGTTCATTCTCGATGAGCTCGCCGGTCTTCGTGACAGCGCCCCGCCAACCATATCCGATGACCCGACTTCCAAAGAACTGGCCTCAAAAACCGGTATCGTGACAACCTTGAAGGGGCCGTCAAATCCGGATGGCGCTGCTTGGGGGGATGTGCGTTACTTCGGCATCACCAACGATGCGGACACGGACGCTGCCATGCAGTTCGTCGAGTTCTCTATGGATGACGGTTACATGTCGACCCTGTCGATCGCACCGGAAGGCAAGTTCCCGATCCGCCGAGGCACCAATGACAATCCGACAGCGTTTGTTGAAGGCTGGTCCAAGCTGCCGGTTGGTGTGGACCGCAAGGCGCCGTTGACCGATCTTTATGATGCGGAGACCATCAGCACGATTGTTTCTGGTCTCGACACGGCTGCGCGTTGGGGCGTCAAGGAAGGGCAGTTGTCTCTGGCCTCCAAGATCATCAACAGCCAGGCGATCAACCGGCTTGTCCGGGAATATATTGATGGCGAACGGGACGTGGCACAGACCGTTGCTCGGATGAACGAAGAACTGGCAAAGATCCAGTAACTCCATAATGGCCTGTGTTGTTTAAACACAGGCCAACCCCATCGGCCACCAACCCTCATGAAAAGAGGGCTTTTGCACTATGAAGTCTCGACGGGTTGAACCGTCGGGGCACAGGGACTTCTTGCCCTGTCTCTGTCCGTTTGAAACTTGAGCAGGAAACCATGACCGCGCAGGACAAGACCATCGCCGAGCGCCGGCCGCCGAAAGGCATCGGACCGATGCAACGACGGGAGATGCGGCTCGCCTACCTGATGTTGGCGCCAACATTCCTGATCATTCTCGCCATTGTTGCAGGTCCTTTGCTTGCTAATTTCTGGATCAGCTTCAAGCCGGTTCAACTCGCTGATCTCCGGCCTCCGAGCGTTTTGGTAAACGAACGCATGCGCGGCAATCCGGAAAGTGCAGGCGATGTGGCGACACTCGAATACCGGATGCGCAACTCCTCGCAGGACAAGGAAATCCGAGATGTAGTTTTGCGGGACACCCTACCTGGCGGGTTTGACGTAACGAACGTGCCCGAGGTTTGCGCGCTTCAGGGCGCGTCGATCACATGTGACATCGGCACTGTTCCGCCAAAATGGCGTGAGCGGTTGCGCTTTGAGGGGACTGTAACTGCGGCCTATTTGGCAGCCGACCGTCCCGAGCGGGCCAGCACCCCCGAGGTGTCGGGCGATGCAGACAATGTCCTTACAAACCTCGACTTCACCTTCGATAACTTCGTCCGGATCTTTGATGCAGATGAGTTTTGGTCGGTGCTGCGGGTGACGTTCTATTACACGATTTTCGGGACTGCCGGAGCATTGGTGCTCGGGCTGTTCGCTGCGCAACTTTTGAATACGACGTTCAAGGGTCGCGGGTTTCTTCGCGGACTGTTCCTTTTTCCCTACGTCTCGCCGGTGATTGCGGTTGCCTTCACCTGGGTGGTTCTGTTTGACCCGTTTTCCGGAACCATAAACGCGCTTTTGACCAAAATGGGTGTCGTTGCGGACCCGATCAATTTCTTCGGTCAGCGGGCCGTGGAGTTTTCATTCTTCGGGATCCAGATGGAGTTTCCTCTGGCGCTTTCGACCGTGATCGCGTTTGAGGCTTGGCGCTATTTTCCCTTGTCTTTCCTGTTCATTCTCGCGCGCATGCAATCGCTCAACACAGATATCTATGAAGCGGCTGAAATGGATGGTGCAACGCCGTTGCAGCAGTTCTGGTACCTGTCCTTGCCGCAGTTGATGGGCATCTTGTCGGTCCTGTTCCTTCTCCGTTTCATTTGGACCTTCAACAAGTTCGACGACATCTTCCTTCTGACTGGCGGCAATGCCGGAACGAGAACGTTGACAGTTGATGTGTATGAACAAGGGTTTGCCCTGTCCAACCTTGGAGCAGGGGCTGCGGTAGCCGTGGTGATCTTTGTCGTCCTCGTTACCTTCGCGACACTCTTCCTGCACTTCTCACCCAAGGAGGAAGGCCTATGAGACCCGGCAGCATTCTTCTGATAGCCATCACGGGCCTTATCTGGGGCGTGACCGCCATGGTGGTGATTGGGGTCACCTTGACCCTTATCACTGGCGAAGTTGCTCTGCCTCAGGCGACGGCCGCCGGAGTGGCGGGCTTGATCGGAGCGCTGGTTCTGGTTTGGCGGCAGACTGCGGACATAAAAGGGATACCTGCCTGGGTGCTGTCCGCGGTCGTCCTAACGCTGGTTCTGCTGTTGGGTACGTTCGCAGCACCTTTCACTTTGCCTTTAAACAACGTTCCCTTTTGGCAATTGGCCGGACTGCTCGCGTTCGTTGCCAGCGTCACGGCGGCCAACCATGTGAGCCTCAACGGCGCAACTCTCGGGTCGATGTCCCGGTACGAACGTGAGGTTATCTACATCCGGATCTTCAAGGGAATTGGTTTTGTCGTCTTCACGATTATCGTCGCACTGCCCTTTTACGTGATGGTGATGACATCGCTGAAAAGTCAGCAGGCGTTGCTTGCCAATCCGCTTGATCTGTCGATCGACCTCTCGCAAGGGTTTGACGGGCTCTTCCGGTCCTATGTGGAGCTCTTCACGCAGTTCAATTTCGGCCGCTATCTGATGGTCTCGGCCATTGTGTCGGTGGGTACCGTGATCCTGACGCTGCTGTTTTCGGTGCCCGGCGCTTATGCGGTCTCCCGGTTGCGGTTTCCAGGGCAGGCGCTTTTGTCACGTTCGGTGCTCCTGATCTACATGGTTCCGGCGATTGTTCTGGTCATTCCGCTTTATGCCGTCTTCTCACAGCTGGGGCTGCGCAACACGTTGACCGGTTTGCTGATTGTCTATCCAGCAACAACAATTCCGGTCGCGCTCTACATGTTGCAGGGTTACTTCCGGGGGCTTCCGTCCGAATTGGAAGAAGCTGGCCTGATGGACGGATTGTCGAGGCTTGGGGTGATCATGAAGATCACGCTGCCGTTGTCATTGCCGGCATTGGCCTCTGTATCGCTCTATGTGTTCATGATTGCCTGGAACGAGTTCCTGTTTGCTTTCATGTTCCTCGATGACCCGGACATTTTCACCCTTTCCCGCGGTGTGGTTTCACTGAACTCTTCGGAGGTCCCGCGCCAGCACCTTATGGCAGGCGCAGTGATCGCGACCGTTCCGGTTCTATTCATCTTTCTTTGGTTCGAACGCTTCCTTGTCCAGGGCCTGACGGCTGGCAGTGTGAAGGGCTAACCAACTCATCAAAGAGCTCACAAGAAGCTCAAGGAGATATTCGTGTCACAGACTGAGTTAGACCAAGTCGCCCGGAAAATCCTGACCGACAACGACCAGGGTGGATACACGGTGCCGACAAAGGGGCTTTACCCCTACCAATGGAACTGGGATTCGGTCTTTGTTGCCCGAGGTTTTGCGACCTTCGACACCGACCGGGCCTGGCGGGAGATAGAGCTTCTCTTCGAGGGGCAATGGCGGGACGGGATGGTCCCGCATATCCTGTTCCGGAAGGACGATCCGAGTTACTTCCCCGGTCCATCCGTTTGGGGAACAGATGGCGGACCCATTCCAAGTTCAGGACACTCTCAGCCGCCGGTCGCCGCAACCATCGTCCAGGACTTGCTGGAACTTGATGCCTCTGATGCTGCTCTGGATCGGGCGAAGTTGCTCTTCCCAAAAATCCTTCAATGGCACCGATGGTTCATGGCTTACCGGGATCCAGACAATCTCGGCGTAATTGCTGTGATTCATCCCTGGGAATCAGGACGGGACAATCTTCCGGACTGGGATGACGCCTTGCGCGGTGTCGAAATCAAGGATGTCGCTCCATACGAGCGGAAAGACACCTCTCATGTAGATCCGGCCATGCGCCCGCACAAAGAGGACTATGACCGCTACCTTTCTATCGTTGCGGCTTGCCGGAAAGTGGCTTGGGATCCTGAAAAGGTTGCCCGAACCTGTCCGTTTTTCGTGGCTGACCCCGGTATCACCTTCATTCTCTTGAGAGCTTGCCGAGATCTCCTGGCACTTGCAGATCGCCTTGGAGAAACAGTCGCGCAGCCGGAAATTGAGGGATGGATCAGCCGGATGGAAACGGGCGCTGCGCGCCTTTGGAATGCAGAGCTCAAGGCTCACGTCGCCATGAACCTGCGAACAGGGAAACAGACCGACGGTGTTTCAAGTGCGTCTTTTCTTGCGCCCTATGCAGGTCTCACTGATCCTGAGGTGTTAAAGCAGCTTCAGGAACATTTCGACCGGTTCAGTTCGAAGGTCCGATATCTGATGCCGTCCTACGATCCGGAGCATCAAGCTTATGAGCATTTGCGTTACTGGCGCGGCCCTGTCTGGGCGATGGTCAATTTCATGATTGCTCGCGGTTTCGCGGAAGTTGGTGACCCAGGCCGGTCTGACAGGCTTCGGCGTGACACGGCGGCGCTCATTCAAACCGGCGGATTTGCGGAATATTTCAGCCCGGAAACGGCAGAAGCTGCCGGTGGCGGATCATTCTCTTGGACAGCGGCGATCTGGCTTGCCTGGGCAAGACCATCGCAAGCAGATCAAGCGGCTTAAGGGGGCAGCAGATATGGGTGCAATCCAGCTCAACAGTGTCGAGAAGTGGTTCGGTGACCTGCAAGTCATCAAGGGAATTGATCTCGATATCCAGGACGGTGAATTCGTTATCTTTGTCGGCCCATCCGGGTGCGGAAAGTCCACTTTGCTGCGTCTGATTTCCGGACTTGAAGAATCGAGCCGCGGCGCAATCGAGATTGACGGCAAGGACGTCACCGCATTGCCGCCCTCCGGGCGCGGTCTTTCAATGGTGTTTCAGTCCTATGCGCTTTATCCGCACATGTCCGTTCGGGAGAATGTGGGGTTCGGCCTGAAGACCGCAGGCGTGCCAAAAGCGGAGATCGACCGGAAAGTGAACGCGGCTGCGGAAGTCCTGAAGCTGGATGACTACCTTGAACGCCGGCCCAAAGCTTTGTCCGGTGGTCAACGGCAACGTGTTGCCATCGGCCGGGCCATTGTTCGCGAACCAAGCGCCTTCTTGTTTGATGAGCCGTTATCCAACCTGGATGCCGCGCTGCGTGTTGAAATGCGGTTCGAAGTTGCCCGGCTTCACAAGAGCCTTGGAACGACCATGATTTACGTGACCCATGATCAGGTCGAGGCGATGACACTTGCGGACAAAATCGTTGTCCTGCAGGCTGGCGAGATCGAGCAAGTCGGCTCTCCGCGCGAACTCTATGAGCGGCCCGACAATCTTTTCGTTGCCCAGTTTATCGGGTCCCCGAAGATGAATGTTCTGCCCTGTTCAGTAACAGGAGATTCGTTCTCGCTCGACGGACATGGCGGTGGTCATTACCCGCATGGCGGTGCATCCGGAGCTCCTGTCAAACTGGGCATCCGGCCGGAACACATGCTGGTTGTTGCGCCGGAAGAGGGGCACTGTTCGGGCACCGTTGAGGTTGCCGAATATCTCGGGGCTGACACGTTCCTATATGTTGCGCTCGATGGCCTTGATACTGTCCTCGTGCGGATCAGCGGCAGTGAAGAAATCGCAGAAGGGGCGCGCATCGGACTAAAGTTCGATGAAAGCCGCATGCACTTCTTTGACAAGGACGACCGAGCGATCCGCACCTAACAGCGCCGAATTTGTTCTCCGGCTCCAGGTAGCCAGCAGGCAATTGGTTTTGAAAAACGTGGCTATTTCCACCCGACGAAAAATTTACGCTTGTCAGCTGAAAAATGGAATAGAAAACTCCCGACTTGTTTTACATGTCGGGAGAGACAATGACCAAGAAAAACAACGGTGAAACTGGAGCCTACAATCCGGAAACCGAAGGCGCGGAAATGGCGTTTTCCGGCAAAATGTCATACGGCGACTACCTCGGCCTTGAGACTATCCTGAGCTCGCAAGCTCCTTTGTCGAATGCTCCGGATGAGCTGCTGTTCATTATTCAGCACCAAACGTCCGAGCTTTGGATGAAGTTGATGCTTCACGAGTTGGAAGGGGCACGGACAGCCATTGCCGAAGATCACATGCCGGAAGCGATGAAGCTGCTTGCACGCGTAAGCCGGATCATGGAGCAACTGAATTCTGCGTGGGACGTGCTTCGGACCATGACGCCAAGCGATTACACCCAGTTCCGGGATTCGCTCGGTTTGTCGTCCGGGTTCCAGTCCCTGCAATACCGCCTGATCGAATATGCCCTTGGAAACCGCAATCTTGCGATGATCCGTCCGCATGAACATGTCCCCGAAAACGTCGATCTGCTGCAGCAGGAACTTGCCAAGCCAAGCCTTTATCAGGTGGTGCTGTCATTTGCGCAGCGGCAAGGACTGGACGTTCCTGAGCATGTGATCGCAAAACCATCGGACAATCCGCATGGCGAGGTGCCAGAAATCGTGGACCTTTGGCAGAAGGTTTATCGTGATCCTGCACAATACTGGGCGCTTTATGAAGTGGGTGAAAAGCTGGTCGACCTGGAAGACTACTTCCGGCGTTGGCGGTTCAATCACGTCACCACGGTGGAACGTGTCATCGGTTTCAAGCGAGGCACCGGCGGCACGGGAGGTGTGACCTATCTAAAGCGCATGCTGGAGGTCGAACTGTTCCCCGAACTCTGGCATGTCCGAACGGAACTCTGAGCGCCCCTGGCGAGATTTGCGGTCAAGCAGAAGAAGCATTGCCAATTCCAATCCTCGAGTTAAGCTGCTGTTCAAGGACCTGAAAAACAAGGTCCGGGAGCAGTTGAACAGAGGGGAAGTTCTGATGTTGAAGAGACTTGCGGCAACAGCAAGTGTGCTGGCCATGCTGAGCGGTGCCGCCGTGGCGGAGCCGGTCAAAGTTGGCATGATCACCACGTTGTCCGGTGGCGGCGCCGGGCTTGGTATCGATGTGCGGGATGGTTTTTTGCTCGCGGTGAAGCAGGCCGGTAATTCCGATCTGGAAGTGATCGTTGAAGACGATCAACGCAAGCCGGATGTGGCTGTGAAGCTTGCTGACAAGCTGGTGCAATCGGAAAATGTTGACGTTCTGACCGGCATCATCTGGTCGAACCTTGCCATGGCCGTCGTGCCATCAGTAACCGCACAGGGCAAATTCTATCTGTCGCCAAATGCTGGGCCGTCAGCTCTGGCAGGTAAAGGCTGTCACCCAAACTATTTCAATGTGGCCTGGCAGAACGACAATTTGCACGAAGCAGCCGGTGCCTATGCCAAAGATCAAGGCTACAAGAACAGCTTCATTCTGGCACCCAACTACCCGGCCGGCAAAGACGCGCTGACAGGTTACAAGCGTTTTTATGGTGGTGAGTTGGCTGGCGAGCTTTATACCAAGCTCGGCCAGACTGACTACGCCGCAGAGCTTGCTCAGATCCGGGCCTCCGGTGCTGACAGCGTGTTCTTCTTCCTGCCGGGTGGCATGGGGATTTCCTTCCTGAAGCAATACGCGGACAGCGGAATCGACCTTCCGGTCGTCGGACCGGCGTTCTCATTCGACCAAGGCATTCTGCAAGCTGTCGGTGATGCGGCGATGGGTGTGAAAAACACCAGCCAGTGGTCAAAGGACATCGACAATCCGGCCAACAAGGCCTTTGTCGAAAGCTTCCAGGCTGAATATGGCCGTCTGCCGTCGCTCTATGCGTCCCAAGGCTTTGACACTGCAAATCTTCTGCTGTCGGCGATGGCCAAGGCGGATGTGAAGGATGCAGATGCGTTCCGCGCGGCACTCAAGGAAGCTGATTTCGCATCGACCCGTGGTGACTTCAAGTTTGGCGACAATCACCACCCGGTTCAGGACATCTATGTCCGCGAAGTCATCAAAGAAGGCGATGTCTACACCAACAAGATCATTGCCACCGGCTTGAGCGATCATGCGGATGCCTATGCCGGTGAGTGCAGCATGTAAAATCGACCATCAACGGTTATCAAAAGCCCGGGCACATTGCCTGGGCTTTTTTGTTGGCGCTGTATTCGGGCTCAGCCCGGCCGTTTGGTCGCGGTCCGTTGATATTGCTCAAAGACGTGTCAGGCCATCTCTGGAACGGTGTGGGCTACGGAGTTTTGCCAGTGATGCGGCGAACCTCAGGTCCGGGTATGTCGCCTTACGAAGCAAAAAGGCTGCATCCGGGTCCTGCTGGACCTTGGGAGAAAATCATGGATAACGGTCAGCAGGCTGGCAACGGAGTATCGAAGACAGCTTGCAGCGTGACCCCGGTACCAGACGGTGCGATTGCCGAGATCTGCGAACGGTTCGGCAATGACAAGCACCGGATGCTGGATATCCTGCGCGAGGTTCAGGACCGTTTCCAATGCATTGCACCAGCGACCATGGACCAGATCGCTGAAGAAACCGGCCTGACCCGGATCGAGGTCGAAGGGGTCGCGAGCTTTTATTCTTTCCTGTCCCTAAAGCCGAAAGGCCGGATTACGATCCGTCTATGCGACGATATTGTCGATCGGTATGCCGGACTGGAAGCCGTCACAGCCGCTTTCGAAGATGCGCTCGGGGTCAAGATTGGCGAAATATCCGCAGATGGGGCCGTGTCCCTTGAATACACCCCTTGCATTGGTATGTGCGACCAAGCGCCTGCAGCGATGGTCAACGATATTGTCCTGACCAATCTGACAGCTCAATCTGCGCGGGAAGTGGCCCTGACGATTAAAGCAGGCGGAAGCCCAGAAGATCTTGTCAGCGACCGGTTTGCCACTCTCTCACCGCATGACCGTGCAGTGCGCATGGTGGACAACAACATCCGCCATGCCGGTGCTGTACTTCTTGGGCCGGTGCCCGAAGATGCGGGCCTTTCCAAAGCGGTCAGCATTACCTCCTCCCAGATTATCTCGATGATTGAAGAAAGCGGCTTGCGCGGTTGTGGGGGTGCTGGATTTACGACGGGACGCAAATGGCGATTTGCGGCAGCTGAGCGCGCTGAGCGGTCCTTTGTGATCTGCAATGCAGATGAGGGAGAACCTGGCACCTTCAAGGACCGCGTTCTTCTCACAGAGCGGCCACATCTTCTGATCGAGGGTATGACAATAGCCGCCCGTGCGGTTGGGGCGAAGGAAGGGATCCTTTATCTGCGCGGCGAGTATGTCTACCTGCGCGAACTTTTGGAACAAGTGCTAGAGGAGCGCCGCCGGCGCGGACTGCTTGGGAAAACGATCCTTGGCACCAAGCGCTTCGACTTTGATATCCGTATCCAGATGGGCGCGGGCGCTTATATCTGCGGCGAAGAAGGTGCCCTGATCAGTTCTTGTGAAGGGTTGCCGGGTGAGCCGAAAACCCGCCCGCCGTTCCCGGTCAATCGCGGGTATCTCGGCTACCCGACCGTGGTCAACAATGTGGAGACCTTCTGCCATGCCGCACGCATTCTGGACCAGGGTGCGAAGTGGTTCCATGACATGGGCACTGATGGCAGTCATGGAACCAAGCTGTTCTCGGTCTGCGGTGACTGTTTAAACCCGGGGATTTACGAGCTCCCTTACGGTCATTCAGTCTGGGAGCTTCTGGAAATGGTCGGCGGTCAGGATGCTGCGGCGGTTCAGGTTGGCGGGCCGAGCGGTGCAATGATCGCCCGGGACAGTTTTCACCGAAAGCTCACATTCGACGATCTGGCGACCGGTGGTGCGATCATCGTCTTCAACGGCCAGCGGAACATTCTTGAAATCGTTGACTACTACATGTCGTTCTTCGTGCATGAAAGCTGCGGCTATTGCACGCCTTGCCGGGTTGGCAATGTCTTCTTGCAAAAGGCAATCCAGAAGTTCCGCAAAGGGCTCGCCAATCCCGAGGACATCGACTACCTCAAGGATCTCTCCGGCACGATCATTGAGACCAGCCGTTGCGGACTTGGCATGACATCGCCCAATCCGGTGTTGTCGACCTTGGCGAACTTCCCGCTTGTCTATTCAGCCATGACCAAGCCGAGCAAGGATGGGATCCGCGACACCTTCGATATTCAGTCGGCGATTGAGGGTGCCCGGAAGATCGCCAAGCGCCGTTCCTACATCTTCGACAGGGATTTCACACAATGAGCGGCACGAAAAAGGAAACTGGGTTCAGTTTCACGATCGATGGTGTTGAGGTCACGGCATATGCCGGGCAAACCATCATGGAAGCTGCCGATGAGGCCGGTGTCTACATCCCTCGTTTGTGCGATCATGAAGGGCTGCGCCACCAGGGCAGCTGCCGGGTTTGTACCGTGAAAGCAGGCGGCCGGAGCGTATCCGCCTGCACCCAGCCGGCGGCTCCGGGCCAGGCCGTTGAGAATGAAACGCCGCACCTCAACAAGATGCGCCGTGATCTCGTGGAAATGCTTTTTCATGAAGGCAATCACCTGTGTCCTATCTGCGAAGCCAGTGGCAATTGCGAGCTTCAGGCAATAGCTTACCGGCTCGACATGACCGAGGCGACAAAATTTCCGTATCTGGAACCTTGCCGGGCTCTTGATGCTTCTCACCCTGAAATTGCGCTCGACACCAACCGCTGCATCAGTTGCGGACGGTGCATCCGGGCGTCTCAGGATGTCGATGGCAAAGGCGTCTTTGGTTATGTCGGCCGGGGCATTCACCGGCGTGTGGCTGTGAACGGCGAGAACCTTGCCGACACAGATGCAGCTGTGACTGACAATGCAATCTCGGCGGGAGTCTGTCCGGTCGGCTGCATCATCCGCAAACGGGTCGGTTTTGTAACTCCGATTGGCGAGCGTGAGTTCGACAAAGGGCTGATCGGTCATGACATTGAGGAGAAGCGCAAATGAGTGAGAGATCTCAGGTCGAGCTTCCCAAGGCTCGGATCGCGACAGCTTCACTGGCCGGTTGTTTCGGCTGTCACATGGCAATCCTCGATGTCGATGAACGCCTGATTGATCTGATGAAGCTCGTCGAGGTCGACCGGTCTCCCTTGACCGATAAGAAGCGTTTCACCCAGCGCTGCGATATCGGCATCATCGAAGGTGGTTGCTGCAACGAAGAAAACGTTCATGTCCTGCAGGATTTTCGGCGCAACTGCGATGTGCTGATTGCGCTAGGGCAGTGCGCGATCATGGGCGGACTTCCAGCCATGCGCAACGCGATCATGCACTCCGACGAACCCTTACGCGAATGCCTGGATGAGGCCTACATCACCGGCCGCTATATCCGGAACACGACCCACAATGTGCCCAATGATCCGGCTTTGCCGCTGCTGCTCGATGAGGTGTATCCATGTGCGCAAGTGGTGGAGATCGACTATCAGATTCCCGGTTGTGCGCCGGAAGGGGACATCATTTTTGACACGCTCTCAAAGCTGCTCACCGGGAAATTCCGGGGCTTTGAGCGCGAAATGATCAAGTTCGACTGATCGGGAGCGAGTTTATGGGCGAACCCAGACTGATTGAAATCTCGCCAGTCACCCGTGTCGAAGGGCATGGGAAGGTCACAATTCACCTCAATTCGGAAAACGAAGTGGATGAGGCCAGGCTGCATATTGTCGAATTCCGTGGTTTCGAACGGTTCATTCGTGGGCGCCTCATGTGGGAAGTCCCAGTCATCGTGCAGCGCCTATGCGGTATTTGCCCGGTCAGCCACCACCTAGCGGCCGCCAAGGCCATGGACATGATCGTGGGCGTCGATCAGTTGACGCCGACCGCTGAGAAAATGCGGCGGTTGATGCACTACGGGCAGGTCATGCAGAGCCACGTCCTGCACTTCTTCCATTTGGCGGCGCCAGACCTGTTGTTCGGGTTTGGGGCACCGGCGGAAAAACGCAACATCTTCGAAGTGATCAAGGAACAGCCAGAGCTCGGCAAACGCGCCGTCCTGATGCGCAAATACGGTCAGGAGATCATCGAGGCGACGGCGGGCAAGAAGATCCATGGAACCGGCGCTATCCCTGGGGGCATCAACCGCAATCTTCCGATCGAAAGACGCGATCACTTTTTGAGCACGATTGATGAGATGCTCGAATGGGCACAGGACGCGGTCAAGCTTGCCAGAGACTACACGCTCGAACATGAGGATCTGGTCGCCGAGTTCGGATCATTTCCGTCGAACTACATGTCTCTCGTACGTGAGGAAGATGGTGCGCTTGATCTCTACCATGGCAACCTCCGCGCATTGAATTCGACCGGGGACGAGATCTTCGATCAATTGCCTTATACGCAGTATCATGAGCGTCTGATCGAGGATGTGCGGTCCTGGTCCTATATGAAGTTTCCCTTCATCAAGGAGCTTGGACCAGAGGTTGGTTGGTACCGGGTTGGGCCGCTGGCGCGTATGAATACGGCGAGCTTCATAGATACGCCAATTGCCAACGCGGCACTGGAAGAGCTTAAAACCGTCACGGATGGCCGCCCAAACAATTCGACGCTCGCAAATCACTGGGCCCGGATGATCGAGGTCGTGCATTGCGTTGAGAAGATTCGCGAACTGCTCAACGACCCAGACCTACAAGGAGACGATTTGGTTGTGACCGGGGACCGGCGCGGCGAGGGGATTGGCGTCATCGAAGCGCCGCGCGGAAATCTCATTCATCATTATCAAGTCGATGAAAACGATCAGGTCACCTATTGCAATCTGATCGTGTCAACGACACACAACAACGAGGGCATGAATAGGGCGGTCAAGGATGTCGCCGTCAAACACTTAAGTGGTCATAACCAGATCACAGAGGGCATGCTCAACCATGTCGAAGTTGCGATCCGGGCTTATGATCCATGCCTTTCCTGTGCCACTCATGCGCTGGGCCAGATGCCGTTGCAGGTGGAGCTTTTCAACGCGGACGGCGAGTTGGTCGATAGCAAGGCGCAGTCGGTATGAGGGCGCTGGGATGTTGTTGATTGGGTATGGCAATCCGGGACGGGGAGACGATGGCCTTGGGCCAGCGTTTTCTGAAAGTATGGTGGCAATCGGTTTAGCGTCCTGGGACATCGATACTGACTACCAGCTCGTCGCAGAGCACGCGTTTGATATCTCAGAGCATGAGCTCGTCGTATTTGCAGACGCAGAGATTGGAGGTGCGGAACCATTTTCGTTCCGCGAGATCAAGCCTGGCGCGCCGGAAGTGCTGGGCAGCCACAGCCTCGTTCCGGAAACCGTCCTATCCTTGTGTGAAACCCTTTATGGCGCGGCGCCGACCGCCTTTGTACTTGGGATAACCGGTGTGGAATATGGTGAGGTGAAGGAAGGCCTTTCAGATCAGGCTGCCGCCAACCTCACGAAGGCACAGGCATTTTTCCTGGATTGGGCCGGAAAGCTGTCTACCCCTAAGGCTTTAGATGTCCGGTGAATCGGTCCTGCTCTCAGTCGCAGGGTCATGGGAGTTGCGAAGTGCCTCAAGGGCGCGCATCCGTTCTTCTGCTTTGTCCTGATTTTCCCTCGTAACCCCGGCAATCAACACTTCGGCAATAGCCATTAGCGCCAGGGATGAATCCCATGGCGAGGGAACTGCGACACGGGCTGGTAGCACATAGGAAGCTATTCGGCCAATGGGGGACATCCAGCTGTCTGTGACCAGCGCAACGGTCGCTCCTTGTTTGGCCGCAGCTTCTGCAAACTGAATGATCTCTGCCTGGTACCGGCGGATGTCGAAGACCAGCACAACATCTTTTGGGCCAATCCCAAGCAACTGGTCGAGCCAGTTCCCGTGCTGCCCGGCCACATGAACGACGTTCGGCCGCACGATACGCAAGTGCGCTGCCATGTACCTTGCAAGGCCGTCAGTGAACCGCCCGCCGATCAGGTGAACGGTCTTGCGGTCGTCGGCCAATAATTTGACAAGACCGTCAAGCTCGCCTTTTGGCAGATGGTCGAATGTCTCACGGATGTTCTCGATCAGTTGCCCGACATGCGGGTCGCCCGTTGTATCCTTTGCAAGACTGGCGCTGCGTGCGAGCGGGGAGTTCAGCTGATTGGCGAGTTCGCTGCGCAGCTTTTTCTGGAATTCCGCGAAGCCTGGAAACCCCAGCCGGGCCACAAACCTGAGAATGGTCGGAGCGCTCACCCCGGCGGCTTTTGCAAACTCTGCAACAGTCCCCAATCCCTGCACCGGATAATTTGCCATCAGGGCATGCGCCGCCTTCTTTTCGGTCGCGGTAAACTCGTCGAGCCGATCACGTATGTCGTCCAAAAGTGGGCGTTCCATGGGCTGCTGCCTCAATTTTTTGTGGAGCTATCAAAACTGTTTGACAGAACCGCATTTCGTGTATCAGATATTACAGAGTTTGAATTTGTCGGCAATACTGTAACAAACATTACAGAAACAAGCGGACGCTTTTCCGGGGGGATGAATGGGATCAAACCACCAAAATGGCGGAATGTCCCGTGCTGTAGAGGTTGTAAATGCAGAAGGTGCCGGTGAACTGGTCCTTTTGTGTGATCATGCTTCGAATCATTTTCCTGCTCCCTATGATCAGTGCCTTGGTGTGTCGGATGAAGAGAAATCCGCGCACATTTCATGGGATCCGGGTGCGCTCGGCGTCGCGATGGCGTTGTCGAAGGCGCTTGATGCCCCTTTGATCTATACGACGGTTTCCCGTCTGGTCATCGACTGCAATCGCGAAGAAACTCGCGAAGATCTGACGCCGTGCTTGAGTGAGCTGACAGAGATCTCCGGAAACAAGAATTTATCCGATGAAGAGCGGACATTCCGGATCAATCTGGTTCATCGCCCCTTCCACGATGCGATCGACAAAGTGCTTGCGCTTCGGGGGGATAAGGGGCTGCCGTCTGCAGTGGTGTCCATCCACACTTATACACCGGTTTACAAAGGCAAATCTCGGCCCTGGGAAATCGGTTTGATTTCCGAAAACGACCGCCGCCTAGCCGATCCTGTCTTGGCGGGATTGAAGGCACGTGGCGATCTGACCGTTGGCGACAATGAGCCTTATGCCCCCTCAGATGGGGTCTACTACACCGTCAGGCGGCATGGTGAAGACAGGTCGCTGCCGTGCCTGATGATCGAAATCCGGAACGACGAAGTGCGCACGCCGAATGAGGAGTTGCACTGGGCGGACATCCTGGGACCTTTGTTGAAATCCGCTGCCAAAACGGTCTTGCGGAAGGAGGTTGTGGATCATGCCTAGGATCGCCCATTGGTATGTTCACGCGGTTGACGGTTTCAATCGCGGTCTGGGCAAAGTCATCATGTGGGGTGTCTTTGTCATGGCGGGGATCCTGTTGTGGTCCTCGATCTCCAAGACGTTTTTCAATCCGTCGCTTTGGACCCTGGAAGTGGCGCAGTTTGCAATGGTAGCCTACTACGTCCTGGGCGGACCTTATTCTGTTCAGCTTGGGTCGAATGTCCGCATGGACCTGTTTTATGCGGAGTGGAGCATCAAGAAAAAGGCCTGGTTCGATGCCTTCACCGTGCTTCTTCTGATCTTCTATCTTGGCGTTCTCCTTTATGGGGCGCTCGGGTCTACAGCCTATTCCCTCGGTTATTTCGGCCGGGAGTTTCCGGAGTTCTACTGGGAGCTGATCGTCGCCTTCTTTACCGGCGGGCCTGCCGCCGCCGGAGAGGTCATGGGTTACATCGAGCGCAGTCCGACGGCGTGGCGGCCGGTTCTCTGGCCAATCAAGGTGACCATGTGTATCGGCTTTTTCCTGATGCTTCTGCAGACCGTTTCTGAGCTGATCAAGGATATTGCGACCATCCGGGGAGAGACAATCTGATGTCTTACGAGATGATCGCCCTTTTGATGTTCTCGTCGATGATGCTCATGCTGCTCACTGGGCAGCGGGTATTTGGAGCCATCGGCGGTATTGCAGCCATTGCAGCCATCAGCCTGTGGGGTGTCGGCGGACAGGATATTCCGTTTTCCGCGGCGATGAAGCTTATGAAATGGTATCCGCTGCTCACGCTGCCGATGTTCATTTTCATGGGCTACATCCTGTCGGAAACAAAGATCGCCGACGATCTTTACAAAATGTTCCATGTCTGGATGGGCCCACTCAACGGCGGGCTGGCCATCGGTACGATCCTGCTCATGGTTTTGATTTCAGCCATGAACGGTTTGTCGGTTGCCGGAATGGCGATCGGCGCGACAATCGCGCTGCCAGAGCTTTTGAAGCGCGGGTATGACAAACGCATGGTCACGGGTGTGATCCAAGCAGGGGCATCGTTGGGCATTCTGGTGCCGCCCTCCGTTGTCCTCGTGCTTTATGCGATGATCGCACGGGCACCTGTCGGACAGCTCTGGCTTGCCGGTATCATCCCAGGCCTGATGATGGCGGCCATGTTCATCGTCTACATCGCAGTCCGCTGCAAGCTTCAACCAAATCTTGGCCCCGCCCTTACGATAGAAGAGCGGGAAGCCTCCAAGGAAGAAAAGTACCGGCTGTTACTTGCCGGGCTGCTTCCGCTGATCATTTTTGCGGTGATGATGGTGCCGTTCGTCAATGGCTGGACCAGCCTGGTCGAAAGCTCTGCGATCGGGGCTCTGGCAGCCTTGCTTGCATCGATCATCAAACGCCGCATGACCATGGATATCCTGATCCTTTGCCTTCGGAACACGCTCGGCATCTCTTGCATGTTCATGTGGATCATTTTGGCGGCTCTCGGCTTTGGTGCCGTTTTTGACGGGCTCGGCGCAGTGAAAGCGATCGAGAACCTCTTCACCGAACAGCTTGGTTTGTCTCCCTGGATGATCCTGATCCTGATGCAGCTGTCATTCCTGGTCATGGGAACATTTTTGGACGACACGGCAATGCTGGTGATCGTGGCGCCGCTTTATGTGCCCTTGGTGGCAACGCTGGACCTGGGCATGCCGGTCGGCCAAGTGCTGATCTGGTACGGAGTGCTTTACACGATCACGACACAGATCGCCTACATGACGCCACCGTTTGGCTACAACCTCTTCCTGATGCGGGCAATGGCGCCAAAGGACATCACCATGCGGGACATTTACGGGTCGATTACGCCGTTTGTCCTGGTGATGGCTCTTGCGCTGGCTCTTGTCATGGCTTTCCCGCAAATCGCTCTTTGGCTGCCTGAACTGGTTTACAGCCGATGATGCGCGGAGCGGGACAAAAACAATATATCCGGAGGAAACGGATTTGAATGTGCGGTTAAATGAGATCCGGCAAACGGACGGACCGCTTGACCTTGGAACCGAAAATTAGGGGAACAGTAATGACGAACAGACGTGATTTTCTCAAAAAAGCCGGGACAGGTACCGTTGCAGCCGCAGGTGCCGTAACGCTCGCCGCACCGGCCGTGCACGGCCAGACGCCAATCAAGTGGCGCCTTCAGACCTATGCAGGCCCGGCGCTGGCCGAGCACGTGATCAAGCCGCACATCGATGCCTTCAACAAGGCAGCAAACGGCGAAATGGAGATCGAACTCTACACCGCTGATCAGCTGGTCCCAACAGGCGAACTCTTCCGTGCCATGCAACAGGGAACAATCGATGCGGTGCAGTCTGACGATGACTCCATGGCATCTCCAACCGAGGTCACTGTCTTCGGCGGTTATTTCCCGTTTGCGTCCCGGTATTCCCTGGACGTGCCGGTGCTGTTCAACCAGTATGGCCTGAAGGAGATCTGGGAAGAAGAATACGCCAAGGTTGGCGTCAAGCACATCTCTGCTGGTGCTTGGGATCCGTGCCACTTTGCCACCAAAGATCCGATCCGCTCGCTGGAAGATCTGAAAGGCAAGCGTGTCTTCACGTTCCCGACCGCCGGCCGGTTCATGGCGCAGTTCGGCGTTGTTCCGGTAACCCTGCCTTGGGAAGATATTGAAGTTGCGGTTCAGACCGGTGAGCTCGACGGTATTGCCTGGTCCGGTATCACCGAAGACTACACGGTCGGTTGGGCTGACGTGACCAATTACTTCCTGACCAACAACATCTCTGGCGCTTGGGCAGGCTCGTTCTTTGCCAACCAGGAACGTTGGAACGAGCTTCCTGATCACCTGAAAACGATGCTGCAACTCGCCATGGATGCATCACACTACTACCGTCAATGGTGGTATTGGGGCGGCGAAGCGAACCTGCGCGTCAACGGCACCAAGATGGAACTGACATCCATTCCGGATGAAGAGTGGGCAACAGTTGAAGCCGCTGCCATGGTCTTCTGGGATGAGATCGCTGCAGAGTCTCCGACAAAGGCGAAGGTTGTCGAGATCTTCAAGAAGTACAATCAGGACATGCAGAAAGCTGGACGTCCTTACCGCTACACCTAATGCAAGCCCTGGAGCCGGCCATCTCACCCTTCTGGGTGGCCGGTTCTTGCAACTACCGGTCCGGAAAAATAGAACCCTCCGGACCGGGAATTTTTTTGAATAAGAGCGCTCGTAAACCGCCAATTAGGGACCAGACAACATGCCGGGAAATCTGACCTTTGATGCCCTGAATTCACTCGTGACATCGGGTGAGATCGACACAGTACTTGCCTGCATCGTCGATATGCAGGGGCGGTTGATGGGCAAACGCTTTCTGGCCCAGCATTTCGTGGACAGCGCTTACGAAGAAACCCATTGCTGCAATTACCTGCTGGCAACGGACCTAGAGATGTACACCGTGGAGGGCTATGCAGCGACCAGTTGGTCGGGCGGCTATGGCGACTACGTCATGAAACCGGATCTCTCCACGATCCGCCGCATTCCGTGGCTCGAAGGCACGGCCATGGTGATCTGTGATGTTCTTGATCACCACACTCACAAGGAAGTTCCGCACTCGCCGCGCGCGATGCTCAAGACCCAGGTTGCGCGCATGAACGCCCTGGGCCTTACACCGATCATGGCAACCGAACTTGAGTTCTTCCTTTTCGAGAAGAGCTTCGATGAGCTGCGCAAGAGCGGCTACCGGGATATGGAGCCGATTTCCGGCTACAACGAAGACTACCACATCCTTCAAACAACGAAGGAAGAGGACGTGATGCGGCCGATCCGCAACGGTCTCTATGCCGCTGGAATTCCGGTCGAGAATACCAAGGGTGAGGCCGAAGCCGGTCAGGAAGAGCTCAATATCAAGTACGCACCGGCTCTTGATACCGCCGAGTATCATACGATCTCCAAGCACGCGGTGAAGGAAATCGCCTGGGCAAGGGGGCGGTCAGCGACTTTCTTGCCGAAATGGGCGAGTGATAAGGTTGGCTCTTCGTCTCACGTGCACCAGTCGCTGTTTGACAAAGACGGCAACAACGTCTTTTGCGATCCTGATGGTGAATACGGAATGTCTGCGTTGATGCAGCATTATCTGGCTGGCCTTATCAAATATGCGCCCGACTACACCTACTTCCTGGCGCCTTACATCAACAGCTACAAACGCTTCCAAAAAGGGACTTTCGCGCCGACCAAGATGGTCTGGTCTGTCGACAACCGCACCGCCGGGTTCCGGCTGTGCGGCGAGGGGACCAAAGCGCTGCGCATCGAGTGCCGCATTGGCGGTTCGGATCTGAACCCATATTTGGCGCTTGCAGTTCAGATCGCAGCCGGCCTCAAGGGAATTGAGGATGAACTGCCGCTCGACAAGCCGACATCCGGCGACGTCTATGAAGCAAAAAAAGCCAAGGAAATCCCGCACACCTTGCGGGATGCGCGCGAAACACTGCGCAAATCAAAATTCCTGCGGGAAGTTTTCTCCGACGCGGTCATTGACCACTATGCCCGCGCAGCGGAATGGGAAATCGAAGAGTTCGACCGGGCTGTCACCGATTATGAAATCGCCCGGGGTTTTGAAAGAGCCTAAACATGACAAGCAAAGTAACCTGTATTTCTCCGATTGACGGTTCGGTCTATGCGGAGCGCCCTGTCTTGTCCGCCGACGACGCCCGCGAGGCTGTCGCGCGGGCAAAATCCGCTCAAATCGCCTGGCAAGCACGTCCGCTGGAAGACCGGATCTCTCTTGTTCTCGCCGGAGTTGCCAAGGTCGGTGAGATGAACGACGAGATCGTTCCCGAACTCGCCCATCAGATGGGCCGTCCCGTCCGCTACGGTGGTGAGTTTGGCGGCTTTACAGAGCGTGCCTCTTACATGGCGGAGATTGCTGCCGAGGCACTGGCGCCGATCGAAGTTGCCGATGATGCGGCATTCAAGCGGATGATCAAGCGCGTGCCCCATGGCGTGGCGCTTGTCGTAGCTCCTTGGAATTACCCCTACATGACCGCGATCAATACGGTCGCACCCGCGTTGATCGCAGGGAACTCTGTTGTTCTGAAACATGCCTCTCAAACGCTGTTGGTTGGCGAGCGCATGGCGAAGGCTTTCCACGAAGCAGGCGTTCCGGAAGACGTATTCCAGAATGTATTTCTGGATCACGCGACAACCTCTGCGCTGATTGCTGAAAAGTCCTTTGGTTTCGTGAATTTCACGGGCTCAGTAGGGGGCGGTCAGGCGATGGAAAAGGCCGCAGCTGGAACGTTCACCGGCGTTGGCCTTGAGCTCGGCGGCAAAGACCCCGGCTACGTCATGGAAGACGCGGATCTTGATGCAGCGGTCGATACACTGATCGATGGGGCCATGTTCAATGCCGGTCAGTGCTGCTGCGGAATTGAGCGGATCTATGTGGTGGAGAGCCTCTATGACGCCTTTGTCGAAAAGGCGGTAACGATTGTCGAAGGCTACAAGCTCGGCAATCCGCTTGACCCCGAAACGACCCTTGGTCCGATGGCCCATGCCCGTTTCGCGGCAGAAGTCCGTGCTCAGACGCAAGAAGCCATTGCAGATGGGGCCAAGGCCCTGATTGATCCTGCAAAGTTCCCGGAAGATGATGGCGGCGCCTACTTGATGCCGCAAATCCTCGTCGATGTGGATCATTCCATGCGCGTTATGCGCGATGAGAGCTTCGGCCCCGTTGTCGGCATCATGAAGGTCAAAGACGATGCGGAAGCTATCCAGCTGATGAACGACAGCAATTTCGGTCTGACAGCATCGCTCTGGACCCGGAATGTTGCACGCGCAGAAGCCATCGGCGATCAGATCGAGACCGGAACCGTCTTCCTCAACCGTGCCGATTACCTCGACCCGGCTCTTTGCTGGACAGGTTGCAAGGACACCGGCCGCGGCGGCGGTTTGTCCATTATCGGCTACCACAATCTGACCCGCCCGAAATCCTATCATCTCAAGAAAGCTCAATAAGATGGTGCTGACTGCCAATTGGTCATATCCAACCGCCATGCGCTTCGGCGCGGGACGTATTTCGGAAATCGCCGATGCTTGTAAAGCGTCCGGAATTTCGAAGCCCCTGCTTGTTACAGACAAGGGGCTCGCGAGCATGGACATCACCACCAAGACCTTGGACTTGCTGGATGCAGCCGGTCTGGGCCGGGGCTTGTTTTCCGAAGTTGACCCGAACCCGACCGATCTGAACGCCGCCGAAGGTGTCAAGGTCTACCAGGATGGCGGCTATGATGGTGTCGTCGCGTTTGGTGGCGGATCCGGGCTGGATCTTGCCAAGGTCATTGCCTTTATGGCGGGGCAGACCCGTCCGCTTTGGGACTTTGAGGACATTGGCGACTGGTGGACCCGGGCAAATGCCGATGCGATCGCGCCGATCGTCGCTGTTCCGACAACCGCCGGGACCGGATCCGAAGTCGGCCGGGCCAGTATCATCACCAAGGTAGATACGGCGGAAAAGAAAATCATCTTCCACCCGAAGATGCTGCCGTCCGTGGTGATCTGCGATCCGGAACTGACGGTCGGAATGCCGAAGTTCCTGACCGCTGGAACGGGCCTCGATGCCTTTGCCCACTGTGTGGAAGCCTATTCCAGCCCGCACTACCATCCGATGAGCCAGGGCATTGCGCTGGAAGGCATGCGTCTGGTTGTGGACTATCTGCCGCGGGCCTACGCTGATGGCACGGATCTGGAAGCACGCGGACACATGATGTCGGCGGCTGCCATGGGCGCGACCGCGTTCCAGAAGGGCCTCGGCGCCATTCATGCGCTGAGCCATCCGATCGGTGCGGTTCACCACACCCACCACGGCACGACCAACGCTGTGTGCATGCCGGCCGTTCTTCAGTTTAACAAGTCCGCAATTGCGGACCGTTTCGACAAGGCAGCAGGCTATCTCGGTATTTCAGGCGGTTTTGACGGCTTCTGCGCGTTCGTGGACGAGTTCAACGCTTCGATGAACATTCCGAAAACCTTGACCGAACTCGGTGTCAAAGATCCGAATATTGAGGAACTGACCGCGGCGGCTCTTCGCGATCCAAGCACTGGCGGCAACCCGATCGAGATGACGGAAAAGAACACGCGGGCGCTTTTCGAAGAGATCATGTGATCTCAATAAAAGCGAACGATCAGCACGCAAAGGGCGCCAACTGGCGCCCTTTTCTATTTCTGAACGGAAGAGAACTTAGTGCCCGCCCATGTCCCCATGAACAGCGACCATGTCGAGCTCTGCCGCCTGGGGCTTGATTGCCGAGAAGCCCTCCCGGAGGCCTTCGTCCGAGAGTTCACGCTGGACGGCGAGGAGCGTGTTATCGTCGTGCTCTGCGCACATGGAGGCCATGTAGGACAGCTCTTCGGACGCAACGCCTCTTGCTGCCTCGACAGACGGGGCGCCATAGATGTCGACAAAGTGTTGTGCCAGCCGGTCCACCAGTTGGTTGAACTCTGGCTCCTCAATCGGAGTAACTGCCACAAAGGTCACCCTGCCGAAGGTTTCCAATCCGAGCCAGCCGTTGACGAAGGCCTGTCTGGCCTTGCCGGTCAGCTCCGCCTCCGTCCAATCCGAGAATTCAAAACCGCCGGATAGGCACCATTCGCCAGTCCTTGCTGGCGAAAAATAAACGTTCTGGTCGCTCTCATCGAGATGGATCGCGCGGGCAAGCTTCATTTTGATCCCTCAAGTTGGCTAGACAGCGGAATAAGCTTTGTTTCACCATCCGTCCGCATCAACATACCGAAAAACTCATCAACGCCAACAAATGTCCCGGTTTCACCGTTGAAATCGATGTCTTCACCGAGATTTTTTGCAAGGCCGCGCCATTCTGCATGCACCGGACGAGGCCCGTCTTCCTGCCACCGGTTGATCCAGTAAAGCGTGTGGCGAACCCAGCTTTCCAGAAGGCGTTCGGGTTCAACTTCGCCGCAGCCCTCTTCAATCAGAGATGTCCTGTCTGGATCGTTGCCTGGATTTCCCTCAAGGGTTTGAACATTGAGCTCCAGGCCAATGATCAGCCAGTCCGGTGTTTCGGCCGGGTCTGTTCCGGACGCGCGTACGCGAAAACGCCCGCAGGTGGCCCCGTTTACCCGAATGCCGCCAGCCCAATCCAAATGAACCGCGACCTCGGGCGGGGCGAGGGCGCCGAGAGCTGCCTGAAATCCGAGGCCGCAGACCGGCAGCATGCTCATCGCTTCTTCCAGTGGAACTTCCGGAGCGAAGATCAGGCTTGCCCGTAACGTGCCGCCCCGAAGGTTATAAACAACAGTTCCGGGGTCTGTACCCGCAACAGCAAGGGCGATTGCCCGGTCGAAGGGGTCAGCCGTACCGGTAACCGCTTCTCCCTGGAAGAGCGGTGGGAATTGGAGATGGTTCACGCCGAGCTCTCCTGAGCGGCAAGCTGGTCTGTCACTGCTGTCGCCAGCTTCTTGAACGCTGCCGATTCCGGCGCATCCGGCGCCTTGATCACGGCTGGTGTATCGCCATCTGCAGCGGTGCGGATGTTGAGGTGCAAGGGTATTTCCGCAAGCACCGGAACCCGCAGGTTTGCGGCCTCCTTGGCAACGCCACCATGGCCGAAGATATGTTCTTCGTTTCCGCATTTCGAACAGATATGCGTCGACATGTTCTCCACCATGCCAAGGATCGGCACTTTCATTTCCTGGAACATGTCGATGCCCTTGCGCGCATCCAGCAAGGCGATGTCCTGCGGGGTGGACACAATCACAGCTCCGTCGACAATGAACTTCTGCGACAATGTCATCTGCACGTCGCCGGTTCCCGGTGGCAGATCGACAATCAGGACATCCAGGGCACCCCATTGAACCTGGGTCATCATCTGCTGCAAAGCGCCCATCAGCATCGGGCCCCGCCAAACAACGGCCTTGTCGCCGGATGTCATCAGACCGATCGACATCAGTGTCACGCCGTGGTTCCGCAGTGGTAAAATGGTTTGGCCATCCGGTGAAGACGGCCGACCCTTAATACCGAGCATTTCCGGTTGCGACGGACCGTAAACGTCCGCATCCAGAAGACCGACCTTCAAGCCTTGTGCCGCCAGAGCACAGGCAAGGTTCGAGGCAACGGTCGATTTTCCGACGCCGCCCTTGCCGGACGCTATGGCGATAATCTTCTTGATGCCGGGAACATGTTGAGGTCCGGAGGTGCCCGGTGCTGCCGGGATCGGTTTGATCGGCTTCAGCTCTCCAGGACCTGCCTGCGGAACCGGAGCGGCAGGTGCTGCCGGGGCGTGCGCGGTGGATTGGTCGGAGTGCGATGTCAGGATCACTTGCGCAGACGCGCAGTCCGGCAATGCTTCGAGCCGCTGGACGGCGTCCTCCCGGAGCCGTTCCATCTCATCAACACGGGTTTGATCGATCTGAAGGACGAAACGAACAGTCCCATCTGCAACCTTGAGGCCGCGGATCATGCCTGTTGCCGGGAGGTCTTCCCCGGTCACCGGATCCACGACTGCCTTCAGTGTTTCAATAACAGTTTCGCGTGAAAGGGACACGGCGGCCTTACCCCTTGATTTCGCCTTCAACGACATGCTCAAGGCCGAGTTCCTCGATCACGATCACGGCTTTTACGTTAAAGCTTTTGCCTTCTGATGCGCCAGCTTCGCGAACTGCATTTTCAATGACTTGTTGCGATGTGACACCAACCTGTTTCAGGAATTTGCGCATGGACATGTTAAAGTCGTCGTTCATTTGGACCTCACCGTTATTTTGACATGCATTGACGTATCGGCATTTTCGCTTCTACGCTTATAACTTGATGTCAGCTGCGTGAAGGAGGAGCGCGTGGCCTGCCGTAAACTTTTAATATTCATTTTTGCGTGCATCTGGATGAGCGCGTCTGTAAATGCTGTGCTTTCTGCGGAGCCATTTCGGCTCAGCGTGCCACAAGATCTCAACGACAGCGGTTTCCTGAAATACCTGCTGCCCCGCTTTTCCCTAAAAACGAATACGCGGATCGAACTGGTTTCACCTGAGGATCCGGCCGAGGTACGGTTATTGGATGAACAAGGCGGAACACCAGTTTTCGACGGGCTGGATCGAACCTGGTACGCATCTGTTGAACAGGAAACGGGCGGTACCAAAAGATTTTTGGAGTGGCTTACTGGCGATGTTGGCCGCCGCACCATTGACGGATTTCCGGCGAAGGATGGCATTGCGTTTACCGCTGCAGCCCCTGTCGCGAAGGAAGTTGACGACGGACTGATCGCTGGAGATGCGGGAAAAGGCGAGAAGCTTGCTGTGGTGCATTGTGGACGGTGCCACCGGGTCAACGCCGCAACGCGGATGGCCGGCATCGGCTCTACACCTTCCTTCGCGATTCTTCGAACGCTCGCCGACTGGAAGCCGCGGTTCGAGGCCTTTTTCGCGCTCAATCCGCATCCGTCATTTACACTGATCGAAGACGTCACGGAGCCGTTCGATGAAACACGGCCGCCTCCCATCGTTCCGGTCGAAATGACACTGGAAGATCTGGATGCCATCCTCGCCTTTGTTTCACGAATCCCGCCGGCCGATTTGGGCGCGCCGCTCCAGTACCAGTAATCCTGATCAGGCATGGTCAATGGTCGCGCCTGATATAGTCGTCGGTGGTTCGAACCCGTGGACGTTCGTTGGATGCAAACGGATTGTTCTCGCTGTGGTAAGCCGCATTGACCCGGCAGTCGTCACACATCTGAATCATCCGGGCGGCGCCGCCATCTTTGAACATGGAATGCTTGCCGGCGAGTTGCCCCATGATCCGTTCGACTGTTGAACGAACCCCAAACGGCTTACCGCATTCGATGCACTCAAACGGTTCTTCCTCTTTCAGGACAATCGGTGTCAACGCCGCGTCGCTCAAGTTCAGCTGGGGAACCAGGGAAAGAGCGCTTTCCGGGCAGATGTTAGTGCAGATGCCGCATTGCAAGCAGGCGTCTTCCTGGAAGCGAAGTTGCGGTTGATCAGGATTTTCCTTAAGGGCGCCGGAGGGGCACAAGGACACGCACGAAAGACACAATGTGCAAGCGTCTTCGTTCATGGCAACAGCGCCGTAGGGGGCTCCGGCAGGAAGATCCAGCAGTACGTCTGGTGCATTCAAGGTCTTCGCGGCAAGGCGCGTCACCTGCCTGCGAGACCCAAGAGGAAGAATTGGGGCTTCGTTTGCTGTCCGCTCCGCCTCTTCATAGAGCGCGGCTTCCAAATCATCTGGGTCCGTTGGTTCGAGCAACCGAACCTGGCCGTTTCCAGAAATGGCATTTGCGAGTTCGACCTGGAAGGGGAGGCCTTCCTGTTCTGTCTGGGGTGACACAAGGATGTCGACAGTGGAAAATCCGCATCCAAGGGCTGCAAGGGCCTCCGCGTGGCCAAATGCAGCCAATGCCGACACTTCCAGCGGAATGACGTCTGTTGGCAGACCTTTGCCATACCGCGCAGACAGTTGGATTATCTCAAGGCCGTAGGCTGCATCATGGACCAGCAGGCGCGGAGGCTCGTTTGCCGCCTTGCGCCAGGTCGTTGCCAGCGTCTCTATTCGCTTGAAAACATGTTGCGATGTTGGGGCGTCATAAGAAACAGCGCCAGACGGACACACCGCTGAACACATCCCGCATCCTGCGCAGACCATTGGGTCGATGGTGATGTGATCTCCAGCGGGAGTAATTGCACCGGTTGGGCAAAGGTCCAGGCAGCGGTTACAGCCTGTTTTCTGCGCTCTGGAGTGTGCGCAAAGGTCTTCGTTGACCTTTACGTAAATTGGTTTTTCAAACGTCCCGATAAGTTGAGATGCTTCCAGGATAACCTTCGAATAAGCATCCTTGTTGCCGGGATCAGCGCGAAGATATCCTTCGCGTTTATCCGCGGCGGGAAACAGCGGAGTATCCCGGCGCAGGTCTACGATGATGTCACACGCGCTCCGGCCGCCGCCCTTCGGCTCGGTCCAGTTGAATGCGCCCCGGCCACCTGGAATACGTTCCCGCAGAGCGTCGAAAGCGACCTGAAATCCGCCGAGAGCGCCGGTTGCAGATTTAATGTGACCGCGCACGACATCGAAGCGGCGATCGTCTGCAACTGGCATCTCGGCATCAGGGGCGACCAGCACAGTTACACTCAGAGTTTCACAAAGAAGCTTGGCCGCATCGAACGCGATGTCCGGTTCACCAAGCAGCAGGCAAGTTCCTTCAGAGGAAACGTCGACGACCCGCTCACCCGGGGTCGGCAACATGGCTTCAGCGATGAGCGCCGCCATTTTCGCCGTTGGTTCAACATCGCTCGAGGTCCACCCCGCACGATCGCGGATGTCGATAAAATGCGGTTCATTGACTTCGAGATCCCCAGCGAGCTCTTCGAAGAACGTTCGCTCTTGTGCGCAGGCAATGACGACGTCGCCGCTCTGCAACGCTGATTCGGCCACTGCAGCTTCCGTGTGACACAGGGCTGTATGGACTTTCGAACAAGCCAGTCGGGTATGTTTTTCAATCTCTTCTGCGTTAATCGACTGGCTTTTCAAGCAGTCGCACAGCAGCAGCTTGGCTTCTGTCATCGAGCGCGCGTCCTCTCCCCCATGATGCCATTTCAGCGTCTCCCGCGCAGGAAATTGGCTCATCAGTGTCTAATCAAGGGCGAAGGTGTCTTTCCGTCAAGTGGCCTTTGTAAGGACTTGTAATTTCCAGACGTTGCGTCAGCATGGGCAAAAATAAAATTTCCGGCCTGACCCGGATATCTGGAGGATGCGCGCCTGTGAATACGGAAAGAAGCCGTTCGATGCCGGTTGGCGTTGTCGTGCGCCGCTTGCCCGGCGTGACACGCTGGCAGAAGTGGTCCTGGCGCGCTGTGTCGCTTTTGCCGGGCGCAGGTGATGCAGATTGGCAGGTGCTGCGCAAGGAAGGAGACGCAGTCGAGTATCATGCGGCCACTCTTCCCCTCGAGCTGCACCGCGCCGAAACCGAGGCCTATCTCACTGCGCTCTCTGACAAAACACCCTCACTTTATGTCGTGATGCGGCCCGCCGAAGAGCTGGACCGGGACGTCCCCATGGAGGTGATGCTGATTACTGCGTCAGCTTATGAGGGGCAAGACTATGCGGATACGAGCGACGTTCTCGTTGAAAAGGTTCCGATGCCGCCGGGCCTGATCGCATGGGTGCGGGAGTTTGCCGAAACGCACCACGAAGACGAAATCTTTATCAAACGCCGCCGCGACAAGAAGCGTGTTGATTTGCAAGAAGAAGGAATTGGCGACCCCCGCATTCGCCAGATGACGGATGTCTACCGCTCTCCAGGGCGCAAGTCGAAGGACACCTTGCAATGACCGGCGATGAAAAATCGGGGATGGATTTCTGGTCGCGGCGAAAAGCGGCAGTGCAGCGGTCCGAAGAGCTGGAACGTGTTCTGGTAGAAGAAGCAGAGGTCGCCAAGGAACGGGCCGAGCTTGAAACCAAAAGCGATGCTGAGATCCTTGAGGAACTCAACCTTCCGGACCCCGATACGCTCACCGAAAACGATGACTTTAGCCAGTTCTTGTCGGCTGCGGTTCCCGAGCGGCTGAAACGGCGTGCGCTGCGCAGGTTATGGGGCCTCAATCCGGTTCTTGCCAATCTGGATGGGTTGGTGGACTACGCAGATGACTTCACCGACGCTGCAACAGTCGTTTCCAACATGCAAACCGTTTATCAGGTCGGCAGAGGTATGGTGGAACGGTTTGTTGAGAGTGCGGAAGAGGAAGCCGTCGAAGAATTCGCTGACGAAATTTCAGACCCGGTTGAAGAAAACGAAAGAAATGCTGCAGTGCAAGATGAGCAAAATACTGCAGAGCAGCATAATTGCGGCGAAAATGAAGAAGCACTTGTGCAATTGACGCACGGAGAAGCCTTGTTGCAAGATATGCCAATACGTGACGAGTTTGAGTCTTCGGTGGGTGATACAATCAATGTCGAGGCAGAGCCGCCTCAACGCCCTCGCCGAATGAGGTTCGACTATTCGTGAATATCGAACCCGACTTGGGGGGCTAAACTCTTTGCGTTTGAGGGAGGTGACGGCGCATGGCCGCTGTTGTGACGGAATATGTTATCGACCCGGAAGACCAGGCGAGAGCAGACTTATATAATTTCTTGGGGGTGTTGCTGGCAAAGCCAGCGGACGGTGACCTCCTGAAGCAAATTGCTGCGCTTTCAGGCGACGACACTCCGCTGGGCACGACCCTCAAAACCCTTGCAAAACTAGCTTCAGTGACATCAGAGCAGGACGCCGAGCGCGAATTCAACGCGTTGTTCATCGGCCTCGGGCGCGGTGAGCTCTTACCCTATGCAAGCCATTACCTGACAGGCTTCTTGAACGAAAAGCCTCTTGCCAACCTGCGGCAGGAGATGGCTGAGCGCGGTATCCAGCGCGCGGAGGGCAAAAAAGAACCGGAGGACAACATCGCATCGCTCATGGAAATCATGGGCGGGCTGATCGTTGGACGCTTCGGCAAGGTCACTTCGGTCGCGGATCAAAAGTCCTTTTTCAACGCACATGTGGGCCCCTGGGCCGTGCACTTCTTCAGTGACTTGGAGGCCTCAAGGACGTCGGTCCTTTATTCGGCCGTCGGGTCGCTCGGGCGGCAGTTTATGGAGATCGAAGCAGAAGCATTCGAGATGCTGCTCAATTAGATTTTCCGGCATGACGCTATGCCGGAAAATCTAACATTCACGTTGACAATTAAGGCGGCGCCGCCGCCTGGAATGAGAGGAGGATTGCAACGATGAAACGACCCGAACAGTCGGGCGCAGGCCTTGAGGCCGGACGCCGTGACTTCCTGAAACTGGCGGCCATTTCGGCCCCGGCCGCAGCTGCTGTGGTCGCGACGGGTACAGCTGCGCAAGCTGCCGAACCGGATCTTGCTTCTGAGAAGATGCAGGACACGGTGCACACCCGCGCCTATTACGACAGCGCCCGGTTCTAACTGGACCCTGTGAACACACCGGCCGATGGTTGCGTGACGCCCGATGGCCGGTTCACTGACACACCCAGCCGTACCCAAATGGGGTATCAGCAAGGTAGGGCAAAATGCTTAGGAAAAAGACCAATGGGGTTGCGCGACGCCCCCAAGGTGCAAGTATCCTTAGAGACACTGCACATAAATCTGTAGACCGCCGGACATTCCTTAAGGGTTCCGGTGTCGCAGCTGGCGGATTGGCCGCCATCTCCGCCATGGGCGGTTCTGTTACACAAGCCAAAGCACAAGCTGGCGCCGGTGCCGTGAAGAACGTGAAAACGGTCTGCACACACTGCTCCGTCGGTTGTACGGTTGTGGCCGAAGTTTCCAACGGGGTCTGGGTCGGCCAGGAACCGGGTTGGGACAGCCCATTCAACCTCGGAGCGCACTGCGCCAAGGGTGCTGCCGTTCGTGAGCATGCGCACGGCGAACGCCGCCTGAAATATCCGATGAAAAAGGAAGGCGGCGAGTGGAAGAAAATCAGCTGGGAACAGGCGATCAACGAGATCGGCGACCAGATGATGCAAATCCGCGAAGAAAGTGGCCCGGACAGCGTGTATTGGCTTGGTTCGGCCAAGCACAACAATGAGCAGGCGTATCTGTTCCGGAAATTCGCGGCCTACTGGGGAACCAACAACGTTGACCACCAGGCGCGTATTTGTCACTCGACCACGGTTGCCGGCGTAGCAAACACATGGGGCTACGGCGCCATGACGAACAGCTACAACGACATCCACAATTCCCGTGCGATCTTCATCATTGGCGGTAACCCGGCAGAAGCACATCCTGTCTCTTTGCTGCACGTCTTGCGCGCCAAAGAGCAGAACAACGCACCGCTGATCGTTTGTGATCCGCGCTTCACCCGCACCGCTGCTCATGCAGACGAGTATGTCCGTTTCCGTCCAGGTTCGGACGTGGCGCTCATCTGGGGCATCCTCTGGCATATCTTCGACAATGGCTGGGAGGACAAAGAGTTCATCCGCACCCGTGTCTGGGGCATGGACCAGATCAAGGAAGAGGTCGCCAGGTGGACGCCGGACGAAGTCGAGCGTGTTACCGGTACTCCGGGCAGCCAGCTGAAGCGCGTAGCGCGGACGCTTGCAAACAACCGTCCGGGCACCGTGATCTGGTGCATGGGTGGTACGCAGCATACGAACGGTAACAATAACACCCGTGCGTATTGTGTATTGCAGCTGGCCCTTGGCAACATGGGTACAACCGGCGGCGGCACCAACATCTTCCGCGGCCACGACAACGTCCAGGGTGCAACCGACCTTGGCGTTCTGTCTCATACTCTGCCTGGCTACTACGGCCTGAGCGCAGGCGCTTGGGGGCACTGGTCCCGTGTTTGGGGTGAGGAACTTGATTGGCTGAAAGGGCAGTTCGCTAAGACGACCGGCGCTGACGGCAAAGAAAAGAACCTCATGAACCTCACCGGTATTCCAGTCAGCCGCTGGATCGACGGGGTTCTTGAAGATCCGGCGAACACTGATCAGCCGGCCGAAGTTCGGGCCATGGTGCTTTGGGGTCACGCTCCGAACTCCCAGACCCGTATGACGGAAATGAAAACCGCGATGGAGAAACTGGATACGCTGGTCGTCATCGACCCGTTCCCGACGGTCTCTGCCGTGCTTCATGACCGGACGGATGGTGTCTACCTTCTCCCGGCAACGACCCAGTTCGAAACCTATGGATCTGTCACCGCCTCTAACCGCTCCATCCAGTGGCGCGATCAGGTGATTGAACCGTTGTTCGAATCCAAGACCGACCACGAAATCATCGGTCTGTTTGCCAAGAAGTTCGGTTTCCATGACCGAATCTTCCGCAACATTGCCCTTGAGGATGACGGCATCACGCCGAACATCGAGGACACAACCCGCGAGTTCAACCGCGGTATGTGGACGGTCGGCTACACCGGTCAGTCACCGGAGCGGATCAAGCTGCATATGGCCAACCAGCACACGTTCGACAGGACGACGCTGCAGGCAAATGGCGGTCCCGCGGATGGCGACTACTACGGTATGCCGTGGCCGTGCTGGGGCACTGCGGATATGAAGCATCCGGGCACACCCAACCTCTACGACATGTCCAAGCCGGTCGCCGAAGGCGGTCTCAGCTTCCGGGCACGTTTTGGGGTCGAGCGCGATGGTCAGAACCTTCTGGCCGAAGGTGTCTCCAATCCGGGTGCGGAAATTCAGGACGGCTATCCAGAATTCACCATGCAGATGCTGATGGATCTTGGATGGGACGGGGACCTGACCGATGAAGAGCGTGCAGCGATTGATGCTGTCGCTGGACCGAAAACCAACTGGAAGACCGACCTTTCCGGCGGCATCCAGCGGGTAGCCATCAAGCACGGCTGCTCACCATTCGGCAACGCGAAAGCCCGTGCTGTTGTATGGACCTTCCCGGATCCGGTTCCGCTTCACCGCGAGCCTCTCTACACCAATCGCCGGGATCTCGTGGCCGATTACCCGACCTACGAAGACCGCAAGTTCTACCGTCTGCCGACGCTTTATGCGTCGATCCAGAAGCAGGACTTCTCCCGCGATTACCCGATCATCCTGACCTCCGGTCGTCTGGTCGAGTATGAAGGCGGTGGTGATGAGACACGGTCGAACCCGTGGCTTGCCGAACTTCAGCAGGACATGTTCGTCGAAATCAATCCACGTGATGCCAACAACATTGGTATTCGGGACGGCGCGCAGGTCTGGGTCGAAGGTCCGGAAGGCGGCAAGGTCAAGGTCATGGCAATGGTGACCGAGCGGGTCGGCGAAGGCGTTGCCTTTATGCCGTTCCACTTCGGTGGTCATTATCAAGGCGAAGACCAGCGGTCGAAATATCCAAAAGGGGCCGACCCGTATGTTCTCGGCGAGAGTACGAATACGGCTCAAACCTACGGCTACGACTCCGTTACCCAGATGCAGGAGACCAAAGCCACTCTCTGCAAGATCTCGGCAGCGTAAGGAGGAAACGCAATGGCACTTGGTGGACAAGCGAGGGCTAAGTTCCTCTGTGACGCTGAGCGTTGCATTGAATGCAATGCCTGTGTGACCGCCTGTAAAAACGAGCATGAGGTGCCGTGGGGCATCAACCGCCGCCGGGTTGTGACCATCAATGATGGTAAGCCGGGGGAACGGTCGATCTCCGTTGCCTGCATGCACTGTTCGGACGCACCATGTATGGCGGTGTGCCCGGTCGACTGCTTCTACCAGAACGAAGAAGGTGTGGTCCTTCACTCGAAAGACCTCTGCATTGGCTGCGGCTATTGCTTCTATGCCTGTCCGTTCGGCGCACCGCAGTTCCCGCAAGCGGGCAACTTCGGATCGCGCGGCAAGATGGACAAGTGTACCTTCTGTGCTGGTGGCCCTGAAGAGAACCATTCCACAGCGGAATTCGCAAAATACGGCCGCAACCGTATTGCGGAAGGCAAGCTACCGATCTGCGCGGAAATGTGTTCGACCAAAGCCTTGCTCGCAGGTGATGGCGACGTTGTCGCCAACATCTACCGTGAGCGTGTGGTTGCCCGCGGCTTCGGCTCCGGCGCCTGGGGCTGGGGCTCTGCATACGGCCAAAACGGCGGCTAAGGATACGTTGGTCAATGCCGGCTCAGAGGGGCTCTGGGCCGGCCGATCAAACGCCCTTCTGACAAAAGAAAAAAGAGTGGGGCGGCTGTTTGCCGCCTCACCTGTCTCTACGGGAACAATTGGGTGAGGAACCAGAGATGAACCGCTTCGTGCTGGCATTTGCCGTACTGTTTGCTTTCATGATGCAGGCCTTTGCGCAAGACACGGCGGCGCCAAGCGCTGGCGTCGATCGCTCCGCGACAGGCGGCGCACAAACTCTGGAAGACATCCTAAAACGCCAGCGCGGTGAGAAGGTCGATTATGACTTCCGCAGGAACGCGACCGGCGATCCGGATTCAGCTGCAAGCATGAGTTCTCAACTCGGGACACTCGGCGGGGCATCCGACCCGGAGCTTTGGCGGGCGCTGCGTTTTGGGTCTGCCGATGTAACCGTTTCATCTGGCGGGCAAGTGGCATCCGTTCTCATGCAAGATGGCGGCATGCGGTGGCTGTTGTTCCGCCAGGGGCCGCTCGCCACCTACGGCGGCTATCTTTTGCTCGGAACTCTCGGGTTTCTGGCACTGTTCTATTTGCTTCGCGGCCGGATCCGTATCGATGGTGAGAAAACCGGCCGGACAATCACCCGGTTCAAGGCGGTCGAACGTTTTGGCCATTGGCTACTCGCCGGCTCGTTCATCCTGCTCGGCATCACCGGTTTGATCACACTATTTGGCCGCATGGCCATTATTCCGCTGATCGGCCACGACGCATTTGCCCCGATCGCGCAGGCTTCCAAGTGGATCCATAACAATGTGTCCTGGGCGTTCATGATCGCCTTGGTGATGGTGTTTGTGATGTGGGTGGTCCACAACATCCCCAACAAGACTGATCTGAAATGGATTGCAGTTGGGGGCGGCCTCCTCAAAAAAGGTGTGCACCCACCGGCCAAGAAATTCAATTTCGGTCAGAAGATGATTTTCTGGAGCGTCATTGTTCTGGGTGCGTCTATTTCCGCGTCCGGTATTTCACTGCTCTTCCCGTTTGAATATCCAATGTTTGCGGCAACATTCAACGTGCTGAACTCTACGGGCTTGCCACAACTCATTGGATTTGCAGAGTTGCCGACCCAGCTCGCGCCGCATGAGGAGATGCAGTACGCCCAGCTATGGCACTCCATTGTCGCATTCCTGATGATGGCGATCATTCTGGCCCACATCTACATTGGATCGGTTGGCATGGAAGGCGCCTACGACGCCATGGGGTCGGGAGAGGTCGAGCTGCAGTGGGCGAAGGAGCACCACGGACTTTGGGTTGCGGAAGTCGAAGCCGCCGAAAAAGACCGGGAAGCCAAAAACGCTGTCCCTGCTGAATAGTCGTTCAGGCAATCAGTTCGATGTGCGCGTCCCTCATCCAAAGGTCATTTGCGGCGGTTGGGAAAAAGACCGTCGTGGCAGTTGCGATTTACGTGTTCTGTTCCGTATGGCCTGTTTTCCCATCTTTGGCGACCGAGTTTCAGACCCTTAAAGGGCACGGTGGCCCGGTTATGGATATTGCGGTGGAACCCGAGACCGGTGCTGTCGCAACCGCCAGTTTCGATAATTCTGTCGGGCTTTGGTCAGGGCGAGACCCGACTTGGCTCGACGGGCATGAAGCAGCTGTGAAGGTTGTCCAATTCATAGATACCGATCGGCTTGTGTCAGCGGGCGACGACAATGATCTGATCCTCTGGGACCGTGTTGCAGGAACACAACAAAGACTGGAAGGCCATACCGCCAAAGTTCAGGGGCTTGCTGTGTCGCCGGACAAAAGTCTGATCGCCAGCGCGAGCTGGGACGCCCGGGTCGGGCTCTGGCCGGTTGATGGAGGGAAGCCGATTTTCCTGAGCGGGCACAATGCGGGCGTGAATACGGTTGCTTTCACGAAAGATGGCAAATCTCTTTATTCGGCCTCTATGGATGGTTCGATCATTCTCTGGGATGTTGAAGAACGCGCTGAAAAGCGGGTTGTCGATCGCAATGGGTTCGGCATCAATGTTCTGAAGCTCGGGGGTGCGGCAGACGGACCCGAGACATGGCTTGCCTATGGCGCACAAGACGGCGTGACCCGGATCCTCGATCTTGAAACAGGGGACCGGCTTTATGAGTTTTCCCTCGAACGTCGGCCGATTTTAGGGCTTGATGTCAGTCCCGATGGTACACGACTCGCAACAGGGGATGGTCAGGGTTACATCACTGTGTTCGAGACGGGGTCTTGGGGGATTGAGACCGATTTTCGCGCCGCGCTCAAAGGTCCCATCTGGGCCTTGGCCTTCTCAAATGACGGGTCGGTTCTGCATGCTGCCGGCATTGAGAATATTGTGTATTCTTGGCCGGTTGCCGACCTTTCTAGTTTTGATCCGATGGCAACCGAGACACCCGAGTTCCTACGCAAATCAGAAGAAATGTCCAACGGTGAGCGGCAGTTCGCGCGCAAGTGCTCCATTTGCCATTCGGTGACCGATGATGGTGTACGGCGGGCAGGGCCGACGCTCTACAAGGTGTTTGGGCGAAAGGCCGGCGCCCTGCCGGATTACAGCTATTCTAAAACCTTGGACGGATCTGATATCATCTGGTCAGAAGAGACGATTGATCAATTGTTTCTGGACGGTCCGGACCATTATATTCCTGGCTCCAAAATGCCGATGCAGGTCATTGCCTTGCCGGAGGACCGGAAAGATCTAGTTGACTATTTAAAGGTGGCAACCGCGCCAGAAGAAGCGGAGGGAGGACAACAATGAAAGCCATGCTGACGGCCTTTGCGGCCCTTATTGTGCTGACCATCGGAGCAAGCCAGGTATTGGATCGGGCAGGGTTCTCAAGCGCCGAGCAGGGCAGCAGCTCGTCAGTCCGTCTTGGAGACTGAGGCGAGGGGCACCTAAAGGCCGGTTTCAGACACGTGACTTCCGGTCGAAAACCGCGTGGTCGCCCAGGGACGGGGTTTCGTCTCCGTTCGCAAGCTTTTTATAAAATCCGAAAAGCGTGTCTTTTCCGAACGAAGGCGTAGCGTCGGCGTCATACTGTCCGGTCTTCGGATTGATCACCAGCATGGATTCAGTTGCATAATAGAGGCCAATGCGGGCCAGCTCCGCCTTGTCCCGGTATTTCGGCCCAAACCGGCCGGCAAACTCAAGCGCTCTGATGATCCAGTCCATCAGTGCAACCGGCACCTTGCGGAACCGCGGCTCCAGCCCAAAGCTTTGAAACAAGTACGTTCCCTGTGCCCGGGGCGTTATCGCCTCACCTGGGCCGCCAATCGGCAGGACCTTGTTTTTCATCGCCGGGTTCTCCAAGCATTCGGCAATGAAGGCCGCGACATCATCATCGCTGATCGGCTTGCAGGAGGTTAGCGTTCCATCCCCAAAGATGAGGAACGGTTTGCCTGCTTTCACACGTTCCACTTGCCCGGATAGCGATTTGAAGAAAGCAGTCGGCCGAATGATCGAATAGGGCAGCCCTGAGGCTTGGAGCTCTGCTTCGAATGCCAGTTTGGCGTGCTGAAATGCAAGTCTCGGTTTTTGTACGCATATTGCCGATAGTAATATGAAATGCGGCTTCCCGGTTTCTCTCGCGATTTGAAGGATATCGCTGTTCGCCTGATGATCGATTTTCCAGGCGTCGTCGGGAACACCCGTTCGGGAGGACAGGCAGGAAATCACAGCATCGAATTGATCGCCCCGGAAAGCATCCTGGCGGATCGACTTTGGATTGGTGACATAACCAGTTCGAACAACTGTCTCTGGCGCGACACGTTGTATCTTCGCAGCTGTCTGTGGCCGGACGAAACAAACGACGTGATGACCTTGGCTCAGCAACTCGGTCAGTGTGGCGCGTCCGATGGTTCCGGTTGCGCCAAACAACAGTATTCGTTTCGCTCTCACGTCCCCGTTCGGCTCAATTGGGTTCGTAGAGCCTTTCGTCTCTGGACCCCGGGCTTCCACGGTCTGTCTCCTATCCCAAGTTTCTGCAGTCAAGCTGCCCGGAAGCGGGTGATCGTGTCAATTCTGCGTAGGGACTATGGTTTCGGATCTCTTCAGGGCTGCGGTGCAATTGTGCGCATCTATACGGCTTAGCTTGGACCGGATCCGGCATTCGGGAAGAACAGTTGCTGCCCGTCCACCTGATAGTCTGCGATTGCCGCCTGGCCTTCTGGCGAGAGAAGCCAGTCGATAAACCTTTGTGCCATGTCAGCCTTGACGTGCGGATGTGCTTCGGGGTTCACCAGAATGACACCATACTGGTTGAACATCTTGGCATCTCCCTCAACAACGATTTGATGCGTGCCTTTGTTGCCGAAGGCGATCCAGGTTGCCCGGTCGGTTATCACGTAAGCGCCCATACCGGTTCCTGTATTAAGGGTTGCTCCCATCCCGGAGCCGGTTTCGCGATACCAGGTTCCGGAAGCTTCTGACGGATCGATCCCTGCGCCCTTCCAAAGGCGGAGCTCTGCTTTGTGGGTGCCGCTGTCATCCCCCCGGGACGCGAATATCGATTTGCTCGAGGCGATTTTGGTGAGGGCTTCTGCAACGTTCTTGGTTCCGGAGACGCCGGCCGGGTCGTTGGCTGGACCAACAATCACAAAATCGTTGTACATGACATCAGCGCGGGAGACGCCCAATCCGTCTGAAACGAATTTTTCTTCCGATGGTTTGGAGTGCACAAACAGAACATCGCCGTCGCCATTTGCTGCGTTGCGGATGGCCTGTCCGGTCCCAACTGCAACCACGCGGACGTCAATGCCTGTCTTGGCGGTGAACTTCGGTAGCAAGTCGTCGAACAGGCCGGAGTTCTGGGTCGAGGTGGTTGATTGAACGATGATAAACGGGTTTTCCGCCTGAGCGGATTGAAGGAGGCCGGTTGTGAGAACCGCGGCGGCAATGATTTTCAAAAAAGCTCGTCTGATCATGTTTTCCTCCAAAAGTGCTTTTGTTTTAACTCTTTACGAAAAGCTGTCCGTCCCGAAGAGCACGTGCAGGCGCGCTTTGTGGGATCTTTAACACCCGTTGCGCAGGGCCGGTTTCAGCGATTTCTCCATCTTGCAGGAAAATCAATTCCTGCCCCAGGCGGCTCGCCTGTCCTGCATCGTGGGTCACAAGTACGATGGTGATACCGTTTGCATTCGCTTCCAGGATGAGCTGCTCAATCGCGGCGGTGGAGGCCGGATCGAGGCTTGCGGTCGGCTCATCCAGAAACAGAATATCCGGTTTGCAAGCGAGCGCGCGGACGGTGGCAAGGCGCTGCTGTTCGCCGCCTGACAGGACGCGGGCAGGACGGTTCGCAAGATGGCTTAGCCCGGCTGCCGCCAAGGCTTTTTGGATTAAGCCATTGCGCTTTTCGCCCTTCTCGCCGCGAACTCCAAGCGCGAAATTCAGGTTTGCCTTTGCAGACCGCCGGAGCAGCACAGGCCGCTGGAAGACCATGGCCTGGTCTTGCCGGGCGGCTTTGTCCAGCGCGTGGCCCCGCCACAGGACGTCACCGTATGTCGGCGAAATCAGGCCATGCATCAGCCGCAGAAGCAGGCTTTTGCCGGCGCCGTTCGGCCCCATGATTACTGTACGCGAACCGCGCCGTATCTGAAGGTCAATATCAATGAGCAAGCGGTGCCCATTGGTTTCAAATCCGAGCCCGCGGGTCTCAAGAAGAATCTCTCGCGCATCGGGCATTGCTGTTATGGATGGAGCGGACGGGGTGTCTTGCACTAGATTACGCATAAGCAGCCCTCACAGCGGACGCGCGCAGGGTCATGACAAGAGCATTGACCGCAAACGCTATCGCCAGAAGGATCACCCCGAGCGCCAAAGCAAGCTCAAGATTGCCCTTGGAAGTTTCCAGAGCAATCGTTGTGGTCATGACGCGAGTAACATGGTTGATGTTGCCGCCGACAATGATCACTGCGCCAACTTCAGCGACTGCACGGCCAAACCCGGCTAACGCAACGGTGAGCAGGCTGTAACGGGCATCCCAAAGCAGTGCCATGACGCGGTCGAATGGTCCGACGCCGAGCGAAGTAAACTGCTCGCCATATTCCTGGTAGAGGTCCTCCACCATCTGCTTGGTCAATGCCGCAACGATTGGGGTCACCAGAACCGTCTGGGCGATGATCATGGCAGTTGGGGTGTAGAGGAGTCCCAGTGGTCCGAGCGGCCCAGAGGCCGACAACATGAGGTATACCAAAAGCCCGACGACGACAGGTGGTAGTCCCATCAAGGCATTGAGGACAATCGACAATAAGGTTCTGCCGGGGAACCGGAAGGCGCCTGCGATTGCACCGAGTGGAAAGCCGATCAGGCATGCGATTGCGACAGCACTCAAGGTGACCTGCATTGAGAGGCCAACAATCTCCATGAGGTCTGGATCAAACGCGAAAACAAGGCCAATGGCACTTGCCAGCACGTTCCAGAAACTGTCCATATGCGCATTTCCTCCCGGCTTTTCGGAGAAAATAACACAAAAAACATAAAAGCGCATAGCTCGAAATTGTTGCCGATCGGAGCGCGACGGCCATTCAATGCCGCGTTTGTCAAAAAAGAGCCCTGCTTCGGACAAAGCAGGGCTCTAAGTTTGGCCGGAGTAGGTAAAGCGGTCCGGCCAAATGGATGCCTCTGTCAGTCGGAACCGGCGCCTTCGTCGTAGGTCCAGCGGTATTGCGGTGGGGTCGGACCTTTGTTGCGTCCGCCTTGTTCGGACTGTTCCCACGCGTGCGCTAGAATGCCGACAGATCGGGACAATCCGAAGAAGCCGCGGGCAAGGGGAGCTGGACAGCCAAGTTCGGCATAAATCACTGCGGTCGCGCCATCGATGTTCATCGGCACCGGCTTGCCGCGTTCAGTGGTCAGATGCGCCTCGATGGCTCGACCGATCTGAGCGTATGCCCCGGAGACCTCACCAGCGGCTGCGGCTTCATCGACCAGTCCGAGCAGGCGCGGTGCCCTTGGGTCGACAGGTTTGTGGAAGCGATGTCCAAAGCCTGGAATGAAACGCCCGTTAGCTTGCCGCCAGGTATCAAGCGTTGTGCCGAGTTCATTAAGTCCGGCGGTCTCTATCGCCCGGTAAAGCTGCACCGCCTGTTCGCCCGCGCCACCGTGAACGTCGCCGAGCATATTGAGACCGGTCGCCATGGCCGATTGCAAACCGATGCCACAAGTCGTCGCCATCCGTGCTGCCGCGATAGACGGGGCTTGAGGTCCATGATCAACGGCGGCAACGAGTGCCGCTTCAAAAAGGCTCGCTCGTTGCCCGGAAATTTCCTTGCCGGTGACCATCAGCCAGATCATCTGGGCAAAACCCTGGTTGCCTATCAGGTCTTCGACCGGGTGTCCGCGAAGAGCGATGCGGCCGGGTTCCATGTCAATGATCGAGGTGCGCCACCAATCGGCAACATCCGTGTTCTCGCTCACACCACGTTCTCCTTGCGCAAGGTCTCAATGTCTTCTGCAGCGTATCCAAGTGCCGTCAAAATACGGTCGGTGTCCGCACCGAGGGCCGGAGGCGGGGTGTTCACAGATGGGCGTGTGCCGTCAATCATGGCGCCAATCCGCAAGAGATCGACCGGTTTTCCAACCCCCGGCGTTTCGTCGAAGCGCGCCAGAAAATCACGGCCCCTGATCTGGGGATGGTCAAGAACTTCAGGCACGCTCAGGACCGCGCCGGCTGGTACGCCCAGCTTGTTGAGCTCGCGTGCCCATTCCCGCGCAGGCCTTGTGGTGAGAACGGTTTCCAATTCTGCCTTAAGCCGTAGCCTGTTGCGTTTCCGGTCTTCCCGAGAGGCAAAATCAGCGTGTCCAACAAGGTCTTCCCGGCCAAGGTGTTTGGCCAGAAGGTCCCACTGCTCATCCTTATTGGCCGCTATGTTGATCAAGCCGTCCGAGCATTGAAACGCACCGGATGGCGCAGACGTTGGATTTTCATTGCCATTGGGCGTTGGGGCAACACCGCCGATCAGATGATTTGAGACGACCCATCCCATGGTGGCAAGAACCGACTCCAACATGGACACATCAACGAAGGCGCCGCGCTTTTCGGCATTGAGGGATGCGCAGATCGCCATCGCTGCTGTTAGACCGCCCACTGTATCTGCCAGCGGATACCCGACGCGCAGAGGAGCACTGTCAGCATCGCCGGTGATCGACATGACGCCTGAGGCACCTTGGACAATCTGATCATAGGCGGGGCGGTGAGCCCAGGGCCCATCTTGCCCAAACCCGGAGATCGCACAGTAGATAAGATGTGGAGCCTCCGCTTTCAGAACTTCATAACCGAGCCCCAGACGATCCATGACCCCCGGGCGAAAGTTCTCCACGAGCACATCCGCTCCGGCAACAAGACGCTTCAAAACGTCTTTGCCGCGCGGGTCCTTGAGATTGAGGGTGAGGGATTTCTTGCCGGCATTCTGGGCAAGGAAGCTGATGCCCATGCCCTTTGCCGAGAGGTCCGGATCTGCGCCGAGATTGCGCGCAAGATCGCCCCGCCCAACGGCTTCAACCTTTATGACTTCTGCGCCGAGATGGGCCAGCTGGTGGCAGGCGAAAGGCCCAGCAAGCACATTCGTCAGGTCGAGAACCCGGATTCCATCAAGGGGTTTTGTCATATCCGGGTCCTCGTTTCGTTTCGTCTCAATCGCCGTCGGCCACGCCTTCTGCCCGCGCACGCGCCCGGCGGGCGCGATAGCTCGGCAGGACAACGAGGATGACGGCCAGGACCAAGAGGCCCATCGTCATTGGCCGCTCAATGATGAAGCCGATCCCGTCATAAAGCTGCATGGAGCGGGAGAAGTTGTCCTCCAGCATCCGGCCCAAGATGAAACCGATCAGCAGCGGCGCCAGCGGGTAGTCGGCGAAGCGGAGGACGGTCGCGCAAATTCCGAAGCCTACCAGGATCAGAAGTTCGGTCGAATTGTTCTGCCCGATGTATGCGCCCATCAACGTGAAGAACAAAATGAAGGGGATCAGGAAGTTGCGCGGGACTGCGAGGATCTTCGCAATATAGGGGATCAACGGCAGGTTCAGGATCAGAAGGATCACGTTGCCGAGATACATGGAGATAATCACCGCCCAGAAGATCTCCGGCTGATCGACCATTAAACGTGGGCCTGGAGATACGTTGAGGGCGATCAGTGCACCAAGCAAAATAGCCGTTGTGCCGGATCCGGGAATACCAAGGGTCAGGAGCGGAACGAAGGAGCCTGTGCAGGCGGCGTTGTTGGCGCTTTCCGGCGCTGCCAATCCTTTGACTGAGCCTTTACCGAACTGCTCTTGTTCTTCCTTGGTTGCGATGTTGCGTTCCACCGCGTAGCCGAGGAAAGATGCGATCGTTGCCCCTGCACCCGGCAAGACGCCGATCAGGAAGCCCTGGATGGATTGGCGTCCAATAACCGGTGCGATCGCCTTGGCTTCCTCCTTGGTGATCCTGAGATCCTTGATCTCGTTGCTGCCACTCTCAGTTTTCGAACGGTTTGGATCGAGGACGAGATAGAGGGCTTCCGGCAAGGCAAACATGGCCATGGCCAGGGTGATGAAGCCGAAACCGGATTGCAGGTCCATCATCCCCATGGTGAAGCGCGGCATATTAAAAAGCGCACCTTCGCCGACCGTCGCCATGATCACGCCCAGGATGGTCATCAGAAGTGCCTTGATAACCTGGCCAGTTCCGGCAAAAGCTGCGATCGCAGAAAGACCAACGACCATCAGCGCGAAATATTCGGCCGAATGGAATAGAAGTGCGACGGTTGCAAGAGCCGGAGCGAAGATCATCAGAAGAACTGCACCGATGGAGCCGCCTGCAAAAGACGAGATGGCTGCAACGGTCAACGCCTTACCGGCCTTGCCCTGTCTTGCAAGGGGGTAGCCGTCAAAACTCGTCGCAACAGTCGAAGCTACACCGGGCGCATTGATGAGGATTGAGGACGTCGAGCCGCCGAAAATCGCCCCGTAGTAAACACCGGCAAGCAGAATGAGGGCGGCGGATGGATCGCCAATCGAAATTGCAACCGGGATCATGATGGCAATGATCGACATCGGCCCTAGGCCCGGGAGCATGCCAATGAATGTGCCGATCAAACAGCCGCCGACAACCATCAGCAAATTGGTGACAGAAAAGGCTGTGCTCAGCCCGATCAGGATTCCTTCGAGCATATCAGCCTCCGTTAGCCATGAAGAATGGCAGCGGGCTCAGGAAGATCCCGAGGACCCGATCGACCAGATACCAGACGACACCTGCGGCGATAGCCGAAGTAAGTGCCATGACAATGAATTTGCGCTCACCAAGGATGAACGACCCGATGAACAAAAAGCCGAACGTGGAAAACAGGAAACCTGCCGGCCGCAGTAGCAGCGCATAAGCCACCATCAACCCCAACAAGGCGATTGCCTGTCCGAGTTTGTAATCGGTCAAACGCCGATAGTTGATTTCGGTCGGCTTGGGTTCGCCGCTGCTCTTCTCAAATCCAAGAAGGATCAGCAAAGAACATATGATCGCCATGACCGAGAGGATTTTGGGAAAGGTCGACGGCCAAATTGGATTGCGCCGCATGAAAGGCGCGAGCGCCTCGTCCATCGTAAAGAATGCCGCATAGCCATATGCGAGACAGATCAACAAAATGATCATGGCGATCCATCGATCGAGCGCCATGGCCTCCTCCCCAAGTCTTTGTTTGTTTCGTTAGATGTCCGCTCGTGCGGCGGTTGAGATCATCGTCATATGCAAAGACGGCGCAGACTGGGTCTGCGCCGTCATGCCGCTCAGATTAGAGGAAGCCCAGCTTCTTCATCAGATCGCCGATAACCTGCTCCTGGTTTTCCAGGAAGGCGCGGAAGTCATCACCATTGTTGTGAATGTTGACCCAGCCATTGCGCGCACGAACTTCTTCCCACTCCGGGGTATCGTACATCTTGGTCAGTGCAGTCTGGTAAGCAACCAGCTGCTCTTCCGGCAGGCCCGGTGCAGCGAAGAAGCCGCGCCAGTTTACGAAGGTGGTGTCGATGCCCTGTTCCTTCATGGTTGGGGCGTCTTTATAGGCATCAACGCGCTCATCAGACGTCACGCCGATGATCTTGACTTCGCCGGCGTTGGCAAGGTCCACAGCTTCGGAGAAGCCGGTCGACAGAGCAGCAATCTCTCCGGAAAGCAGTGCGGCCATTGCCTTACCGCCAGCATCATACGGGATGTATTTGAAAGCGGTCGGATCTTCGCCAGCGGCTTCCATTGCCATGGCTGCAACCAGGTGGTCCATACCGCCCGGAACGGAGCCGCCACCTATGGCGGTGCCGGAAGGATCAGCCTTGTAGGCTGCGATGAGGTCGGTCATGGAATTGATCGGGCTGTCCTTGCCAACCACCAGGGCTGCATAGTCGCCGATCGTTCCTGCGACGAGCGTCAGGTCACGGAAGTTTTGCGGGAAGACGCCGGTCAAAGACCGGATCACGATCGGGGTCGAGTTGACCATAATCGTGCCGTGGTTCGATGCAGCATTTTCGATAAGGTAACCGATCGCCTTACCGCCGCCGCCGCCGGACATGTTTTCGTAAGATGCAGTGCCAACCAACCCTGCTTTGGTGAGCGCTTCGCCAGTGCCGCGTGCCGTGCCGTCCCAGCCACCGCCAGCTCCGCCCGGGATCAGGAAGTGAATTGAATCGACAACCTTGTGGCCGTCCGCGAGCACTGGGCTGGCGAATGTCATAGAAGCTGCAGCCGCAGCCAGAACGACCCGGCGGGTCATTTTCATGAGTGTCATGTTTTCCTCCACATAAACTGGCTCATTGCATGAGCCTATTCAGCCTCAGGTCCGCATTGCGGAGCCTCCCTTTGGGCTTGAATTCAACCTAGCGGCAAACCCTGTCACCAACCTGTCACCGGCGGTCTATGCGCTTGCAAGAAGTGATGAGGGTAGGCAAGAGTGAGGGCAGGAGGACCAAGTTTTGCGGCTATTGCTCGTTGAAGACACCTTTGACATGGCTGAAGCCATCATGATCCGGCTGGATCGGAGCGGTATAGCCTGTGACCTTGCCAAAACACTGGAGGAAGCACGCTCTCTTCTGGATGTTCAGCGGTATGATGTCATTGTTTTGGACCTGAATTTACCGGACGGGCTTGGAACCGATCTTTTGAAAGAGTTGCGGCAAAAATCCGATCGCACGCCGGTTCTGGTGCTGACCGCAGAGTTCTCCGTGGATGATCGCGTGTCGACGCTCAACTCCGGAGCTGACGATTATCTGGTGAAGCCCTTTGATCATCGCGAGTTGGAAGCGCGCATACAGGCGCTCTACAGACGTGAGCAAGGAGACAAAGCGGAAGAACTGGCGATCGGGGATCTGACCTTTAATGCGACGGCCCGCGTTGTCCGGTTGAAGGAGGCACCGGTCAACCTGACACGGCGGGAATTCTCATTACTGGAATTGTTCATTCGCAATCGGGGAAAAGTTCTGAGCAAGGAACGGCTTTTTGAAGGTATTTTCAGCTTTCAGGACACGGATGTCAGCATGAATGCGCTGGAGCTTTATGTTGCGCGCCTGCGTAAAAAACTCTCCGGAAGTTCTGTTGTGATCGAGACGCAAAGAGGGCTTGGATACAAGCTTGAGGTCCATGACTAGCTTGCTCAGCCGGTTTGGTGCGACATCTCTCACAGCGCGTGTGGCGTTGGGCGTAACGTTCCTTTTGACCTTTGGTGGGATTATCGTCTCGATCGCGGCCTTTGCATATGGCCGCGAAGCTGCGCGCTCGGCATATGACCGCTTGCTTGTGGGCGCGGCCAATGACATTGCCTCGGCAATCACCGTGGTGGATGGCAATCCGGTTCTTGAGTTGCCGCATTCTGCATTTGAGCTTCTAGCGCTCGCGCCTGATGACCGAATTGGGTACCGGATCGTTGGGCCCAACGGCCAAACCCTGACCGGTTACGATGAAATCGCTCTACCTGCCGGGCTGACAGGGTACAACGACGTCTTCTTCGACGGTGTGTTTTTTGGAGAAACAGCCCGATATGTTGTTGTGTCCCGGAGATTTGCCGAGCGTACTTGGAGCGGGACCATCCGGGTTGTTGTCGGGCAGACCTTGAAGGCGCGAAACGCCATGGCCGTGGATATTACGCGCAAAGCGCTCTACGTGCTGGCGGCGTCCGGTCTGGCGATGATGCTGTTGGCTGTTCTGGTGGTGCGTGCCGTTTTCAATCCCCTGAAACTGATCGCGGGTGGATTGGCAGAACGTGATCCTCACGATTTGACACCCCTCGATACAGATGTGCCGCGGGAAACCGCCATGATGATCCAGGCGTTGAATGCCTTCATGGGGCGACTGGATCGGCAGATGGATTCCATGCGCCATCTGATCTCTGACACGGCTCACCAATTGAGGACACCCGTCGCCGCGCTCAGAGCACAAGCAGATCTCTTTTCCGATGAGGAGGATCCTGAGCGCAAGGATCGCATTGTTGAGCGTATTCAGACCCGATCCGCAAGTCTCGGCCGGCTACTCGATCAAATGTTGAGCCAGGCGTTGGTGATCCATCGCGGCGACAGTGTCCGCCGGGAAAAAATCGATCTGCGGGATGTTGTGCTGGACGTTTTCGAGGAGGGCGACCATGCAGTTCTGCGGCCGGATATTTCAGTTGTTCCGCAATTGGCAGACCAACCGGTTCACGTGCTTGCGGATACGACGTCCCTTCAAGAAGCGGTCAAGAACCTTCTGAGCAATGCCCTGAAATATGGACGGGCACCGGTGCGCATTGGTGCTACGACCGAAAACGGTGTTGCCTCTATCTGGGTGGAAGATGATGGCGGTGGGCCCGATCCGGAAATCCTTTCCGCCCTGGGAACACGCTTCAATCAATCTGGTTTGTCCCGTCAGAACAGTTCCGGTCTAGGACTTGCCATTGCGCATGCTGTTGCCCGGTCTTTTGAAGGACAATTGGTTTTGGAAACACACGGCGACAGGACCTTTCGCGCAGCTCTGTGTTTTCCGGAAATCAAGGCGGAGGCTGCATGAAGGGTATTCTGTGCAAGTCAATTGCTTTTGGTCTCTGGATGTTGGCAACCTTCAGTGTCCCTACAATGGCGGCCGAACCTGAGTTGGTCGAACAATATGGGGCTGCTGCTGCCGAGCAGACCCTCATAGTGCGCTCGACTGCCGACATCTCGGTTTTTGCGCCCGTTGTCGAGGCTTTTTTGGAAACACGGTCCGATCTGACACTCATCTATGAGCAGTGGGGATCGAACGATCTCTACACCCAATCCCGCACGGAATGTAGGGAAGGGGCACCGGTTGCCGATGTCGTTATCAGTTCCGGCGTTCACCAAATGGTCAAGCTGGTCAACGAAGCCTGTGCCCAAAGCCATGTGTCGCGGGAGACTGAGCAGTTGCCAGCTGCGCTGCGGTGGCGCGATGAATTGTGGGGCATTTCCAGAGAGCCTGCTGTCGTAATCTATAATCAGGACTTGGTACCGCCCGCTGAGGTGCCCAAGTCGCGGTTTGATCTTCTCGATCTGCTCCGGCCAGCCAATACCCCTTACGCAGGACGCGTTGCCACCTATGACATCGAACGCTCCGGCCTCGGGTATCTTTTTGCTTTTGTCGACGCACAAGAGGCATCGACCTTTGGCGCATTGCAGGAAGCCTTTGTGCGCACCCAAGCCGTCCGGTCGTGCTGCTCCTCCGACATCATCCGGAGCGTGGCCGATGGCCGCTATCTGATCGCCTACAACGTATTGGGATCTTATGCTCAAGGATACCAGCAGCAAGATGACCGGATCGGAATTGTGTTGCCGACTGATTATACATTGGTTCTGTCCCGTGCCCTGATGATCCCGAAAGGGGCAAACAACGGTGCTGCGGCTGCTGATTTTCTGGACTTCTTGTTGTCGCCAGATGGGCGCAGGGTCTTGCGTCAGGCATTGCTTATCAGTCCGCTCCTCGAGACGGAAGAGGGGGCCGAAGGGGAGACATTAAGTTCGACAGCGCTTCGCCCGATCGGTTTGTCTCCGGCGCTCATGGTTGCGCGGGATCAGCTGACTCGGGAGACTTTCTTGAAACGCTGGCGCGTGACTTTTCCTGGACCGTGAAAGCAGGAAATCAATTCGCAAATTCATTTGGGTACGCTCGGCGGGCGTGAATACTTGCCCCTTGCAGGCCGCCGGTCCTGGAAAAAACACCGCGCACCAGAAGAGGTTCGCCATATTCCGCAAGTGTTATCGCGCGGGTCTTGCTATCGATTTCTGCCAGAAGCCGGCCGTCGGCGCTCAAGCCTCCACTCACCGGGATTACATCCGGGCCGAGCAGATTGATCACCATGCTGAGCGCTCGAGCCAGAATAGTTGCAAAAGCGTCGATGGTCCTTGCCGCTTGCGGCTCTCCGGCGTGCCAAGCGGTCGTTATTTCAATGCTTGAGTATGATGTGTTGTGAAGAGCGGCGTGTATTTTCTCCAGACCTCGTGCCGAACCATAAGCATCCAGGCAACCGATTTGACCGCACCCGCATTGAAAATGCGGAATGCCTGAAACCGTCCCACCCGCGGTTGGATCGACAACCGGACCGTGCCCCCACTCTCCGGCGATCCCGCCACGCCCCGAAACAAGGCTGCCCTTGTGAACCAAACCGCCGCCGACTCCTGAGCCAAGAATGATGGCAAAGACAGTCTCTTTGCCTGCGCCCGATCCCTCAACAGCTTCTGCCAGAGCAAAGGCATCTGCATCATTGATGATCGCGACCGGGGTGCCGAGTTCTCTCGTCAGATCCGAAGCGATCGGGCGGCCATTTAGGCAGGGAATGTTCGCGACGTCTGCGATGCCGGTTTGTGCATCGAACGCCCCTGCAAGCGAGATAACAGCCGGGCCGAGAGTCTCTGGAAGACACTTACGGAGTGCTTCGACAAACTCAGACCAGGAGTGCAGCGGCGTTGGAACCCGCCCAGCCTCTTGCACCGGACCATGCGCATCGGGATGCGCGTAGCGTATAAAGCTGCCGCCGATGTCGAACGAAGTCACCATCCCGATTTAATGTCTTTCAAAAGAGGTTCCGGAACGTTCAGTCAATAAACCGCAACATGCGTCTTGCACAGACGTTTTTCCGTCAGAGTGAAGCGCCCGTTGCCTCCGGTAACACCTCCAGCTCCTATATGCGGCTGCGCATTCGGTAGCCTGGAGCAAAGATGAGTTTTACATGTGTGATCGGCGCATCGCCGGTCCAAGTTATGCGCTCCATGGCAAACAATGCTGTCCCCAGTGTGCAATCAAGGATCCGGGCGGTGTCTTCGTTGGCGTTGAGCGCAGAAAAGGAAAGGTCGCCCCGGCTGTAGGGGGCATTGTGGACCAGCCATTCGTTCGCGCTGGAGACTTCGAACTTTCGCTGACGCGCTTCGGGCACGGTATCAAGATTGATGTAACGCTCTTCAAACGCATAAGGACGGTCGTCAGCAAAGTGGAGCGTTTTCAGATAGAGCACGTCATCACCGAGCGATGCGTGAAATACTCCGTGCAGCATTGGTGGTACCGGTTGGTAGGCCCGTTCCAGAAGACTGTGCCGGTAGGTCTTGCCAAGCGCTTCCACCTCTTCCCGGATGATCGGAATCGTCAGCGTTGCCCGCTGTGGCGGATTGAGTGCAACACGCGTGCCCGCACGGCGTTTGCGGATGACCAGCCCACTTTCGGCCAGGTCCCTGAGCGCTCTATTGACGGTCGTGCGCGCGCAACCGAATTCTTCTGCCAGATCCGCTTCGTGCGGGATCTGCGCGCCCGGTTCCCAGACGCGGTCATGGATCCGGCGAAGAAGCTCTTCGCGAATGCCAGTCCAGGAATTCGTATCGGTCAGGGCCAAAGGTGATCAGTTCCTTGTTTAGATACGGCCGCGCAACGCCTTCATCGTTGCCCGATAGCGCGCGCGGATTTCCTCGCCTTTTACATGGATTCCACCGGTAACAACATGGCGGCCTGCCGACCAGACATCCTGGACCATTCTGTCATCGCCCGCGAAGATGTAGGCATCCAGGATCTCGTCGTCCTCGCGGTCCTCAAGGTCGATGGCATTTGCATCCAGGGCGATCATGTCGGCAAGGTGACCGGCGGCGATCTGTCCAGCACGGCGTCCACACGCTTGTGCACTTCCGGAAACCGCTCCGTCAAACAACACGCGGCCTGTCGAATTATCCGGATTTGCCACCGACGCCCGGCATTTGTCGCGAAGGCGCTGCGAGTATTCCAGTGTGCGAAACTCTTCTGACAAAGAAATCCGGATGTTGGAGTCGGAGCCAATTCCGAACCGCCCGCCGGCATCCAGATACCGGACGCCGTCGAAAATCCCATCTCCGAGGCTCGATTCGGTGATTGGACAAAGCCCGGCAACCGCGCCGGTCTGAGCCAGTCCAACAGTCTCTTCAGGTGACATCTGCGTGCAGTGAATGAGGCACCAGTTTTTCGATACATCATGGTTGTCCAAAAGCCAGTCGACTGGCCGCTTACCCGTCGCTTCCAGAACTTCTTCGACTTCGGCGACTTGTTCTGCCAGGTGCATGTGCAAAGGTATCTGCCCCGCGAGTACGACAGCGTTTTTCAACGCGTCCGAATCGACTGCGCGCAACGAGTGGGGCGCGACGCCCAAAACACAATCTTTATCGAGGGGCTGTAGGGCGTGACCCGCCTGTTCATGGAGTCTTTGGAATCGGTCGAAATCATTGCCGAATCGGATTTGCCCCGGTGCCAGCGGGCGCTTGTCGCAGCCGCCGTGGGTGTAAAGCACCGGCAACAAGGTCAACCCAATACCGGTCTTGCTCGCAGCTGCCACAATCCGCTCCGACATTTCGCCGAGATTGCCATATGGCGCGCCGCCAGGCTGATGATGCAGGTAATGGAATTCCCCGACAGCCGCATACCCGGCCTCAAGCATTTCCATCTGGACGAAGGTGGCAATTGCTTCGATATCATCTGGTGTGAGCGTGTCGAGAAACCGGAACATGATTTGCCGCCAGGTCCAGAAGCTGTCGCGGCTCTTCTGACCCCGGCGTTCGCTCATTCCGGCCATCGCGCGCTGAAACGCATGGCTATGCAGGTTGGATGGTGCAGGTAACAGGATCCCGACCCGATGCGCTTTTCCAGCTGGCGACGCCGAGTGTGGTTTGACAGCAGAAATCTCGCCGTTAGCCGAGAAATCAATGCGGACGTTTTCCGCCCAGCCACTGGGAAGCAGCGCCTTGTCTGCGAAAATGGTGCTGTCTTGCGCCCTAGGCATGCCGGTCTCTTTCCCTCGTTGACACGTTAATATGTGCATGCATATTATCTTTTATCGCAATCTAATCAAGCGGGAGATGTCCGGTGCCACAGCGCCTGCTGACAAATGCCAAATTGGTAACACTCACCGAGACGGGAGACCCGTACGGCTTGATTGAAGACGGTGTGCTCGCCATTGATGGCGAGACGATTGGCTATGCTGGTCCGGCAGCAGATCTGCCAGAAGCATTCTCGGGCTATCCGAATGAGAACCTGAACGGGCGTCTGGTGACGCCGGGTCTCATCGATTGTCACACCCATGTTGTCTTTGGCGGTGACCGGGCCCGCGAGTTTGAAATGCGGCTCGAAGGTGCGTCCTACGAGGAAGTCGCCCGAGCGGGTGGGGGCATTGTCTCGACCGTCAAGGCAACGCGTTCAGCCAGTGAAGACGAATTGCTTGAAGGCGCACTGTCCCGCGTGGATGCGCTGATTGCCGAAGGTGTCACGGGGATTGAGATCAAGTCAGGTTATGGCCTCGATAAGAAGACCGAACTCAAGATGCTCAGAGTTGCCCGCAAGGTCGGCAGCCTGCGGCCCATCACAGTACGCACTACCTTTCTCGGTGCCCATGCCGTTCCGGCCGAGTACAAGGACCGAGCGGACAACTACCTTGACGATATGTGCCTGCCGGCGCTGGAAGCTGCCCATGCCGAAGGTTTGATCGATGCGGTCGATGGATTCTGTGAAGGCATCGCCTTCTCCCCGGCCCAGATCGCGAAAGTATTCGACAAGGCAAAGGCACTTGGCCTGCCCGTCAAACTCCACGCCGAGCAGCTGTCAAATCTGGGCGGTACTGCGCTTGCGGCGTCTTATGGGGCTCTGTCCGCAGATCATTTGGAATACCTGGATAAAGCTGGCGTCAAAGCCATGGCCAGCAGCGGCACGGTTGCCGTCATCCTGCCCGGCGCATTTTACACCTTGCGCGAAACGCAAGCCCCGCCGGTTGATCTTCTGCGTCGGCATGAAGTGCCCATGGCGCTTGCGACAGATTGCAATCCAGGGTCTTCGCCGCTCGCTTCTCTCCTTCTCACCATGAACATGGGCTGCACGTTGTTCCGCATGACACCGGAAGAAGCGCTTGCCGGTGTCACCCGCGAGGCGGCCAAGGCACTCGGTCTAATGGACCGCGGTACGCTGGAGGCCGGAAAACGAGCCGATCTTGCCATCTGGAACGTTCAACACCCGGCAGAACTCAGCTACCGCATCGGCTTTAACGCCCTAGAAAAACGTATTTTTGGAGGAGCCGAATGAGCGCTCTTGTTGTGTCTCCGGGCGCTGTTCGCCTTGCCGATCTGGAACGCGTCTACCGTGAAAGCCTTCCCGTCCGGGTTGACCGGGCTGCAGAAGCTGCAATCCGGTTGGCTGCGGAGCGGGTCGGGAAAGCCGCACGCGGTGAAGAGGCCGTTTATGGTGTCAACACAGGGTTCGGCAAGCTGGCGAGTGTGAAGATTGCCGCTGAAGACACAGAGACACTTCAACGTAATCTGATCCTGTCGCATTGCTGCGGTGTTGGAGAGCCGCTCGACACGGCAACAACCCGTTTGATGATGGTTCTAAAGCTTCTCTCCCTTGGGCGCGGTGCGTCTGGAGTTCGGCTTGAAGTGCTGGAGCTGATCGAGGCTTGCCTTGAAAAGTGCGTTACGCCTGTCACGCCCTCTCAAGGCTCTGTTGGTGCTTCTGGTGATTTGGCACCCTTGGCCCACATGGCTGCCGTTCTCATTGGCGAAGGCGAAGCAGAGTTTGGCGGCGAGCGGATGCCGGGTGGGGCCGCGCTCGAAAGGGCCGGGCTCAAACCGGTCGTTTTGGGGCCCAAGGAAGGTTTGGGCCTAATCAACGGCACGCAGTTTTCGACCGCCTGTGCGCTTGTTGGTCTTTTTGAAGCCTGGCGTCTCGCAGAGGCAACGGTCCTGACCGCGAGCATGTCGACTGACGCCATCATGGGCTCGACCGCACCACTCCTTCCGGAGATCCATGAGCTGCGTGGCCATCGTGGTCAGATCGAAGTGGCTGCCGCAATGCGCGCAGTGATGGAGGGGTCTGAAATTCGTGAAAGCCACCGGGAAGGCGACACTCGTGTTCAGGATCCCTACTGCATCCGCTGCCAACCGCAGGTAACAGGCGCCTGTATTGATCTTCTAAGGATGGCGGCCACCACACTTGAGATTGAAGCAAATGCGGCAACCGACAACCCTCTGGTTTTAATCGAGGAAGACCGGATTGTTTCCGGTGGCAACTTTCACGCAGAACCTGTTGCTTTTGCTGCAGACCAGATTGCGCTCGCGATAGCTGAGCTCGGGGCAATTGCTCAGCGGCGCATTGCCTTGATGGTGGATCCGGCTTTGTCTTTCGATTTGCCTCCGTTTCTTGCGCGCGATCCGGGGTTGAATTCCGGGCTTATGATTGCCGAAGTGACCACTGCTGCATTGATGAGCGAGAACAAACATCTTGCAAATCCATGCTCAACAGATTCCACGCCGACCAGCGCCAATCAGGAAGATCATGTGTCGATGGCCGCGCACGGCGCGCGCCGATTGGCACGCATGAATGCGAACTTGGCTCATATCCTGGGTGTTGAATTGCTTTGTGCTGCCGAAGGGATCGAACATCGCGCACCGCTTAAGACGAGTCCGCCGCTGCTAAACGCGGTGGAACAGCTTCGGCAAACCGTGCCCGCACTGGAGAAGGACCGCTACCTGGCACCGGATCTGGAGACCGCTGCAGAGTTGATCAAGTCCCGAAGCTTGGTTGCGTTTCTTGATGACAATGCCGCCTTGGTCCTTGGAGGTGCGCATGCAGCCGGTTGAGGTCTTTCACGGAGACGGGCCGGTGGTGCTTGGGGTGCCGCATGCCGGAACGTACGTGCCGCCTGAGATTTGGTCTTGCCTGAATGAAGTGGGCCAAAAGCTTGCCGATACCGATTGGCACGTTGACCAACTCTATTCTGAGCTCTTGCCAGGCGCGACGATGGTGAAGGCAAACTTTCACCGCTATGTCATTGATGCCAACCGAGACCCGGAAGGCGTCAGCCTTTATCCTGGCCAGAACACGACAACGCTCTGTCCAACAACGGACTTTGACGGACGCCCGGTTTATCTGAACGGAAGCGAGCCGGATCCAGAGGAGATCGAAAAGCGGCGACTGGCTTGGCACGCGCCCTATCACGCTGCGCTCTATGCCGAACTGGAGCGTGTCCACGCGAAACATGGCATCGCAATTCTCTACGACTGCCACTCGATCCGTTCCGTCGTGCCCTACCTGTTTGAGGGCACGCTGCCGGATTTCAACACCGGAACCAATGGTGGCGCTACATGCGCACCCGAAATCGAGAAGGTTGTTGTCGACCTAACAGCGAAAGCTGAGGGCTACACATCGATCCTGAACGGCCGCTTTAAGGGCGGCTGGACCACCCGCCACTACGGCCAGCCAGCACGCGGCTTCCACGCCATCCAGATGGAGCTGGCTCAGTCTACGCATCTCGTGAGCGAAGATACGCCCTTTGCTTATGACGAGGCGAAAGCTGCGCGTTTGCGGGCCCATCTCAAAGAAATTCTCAGCGCACTGGCCGATCTCGCGCCCGCGCTCGTCCAACACACCAAAAATTCCGAGGGAGCCAACCATGGTTGACCGCCGCCACAATGCACGTGACGTTTTCCCGCCGACGGGGACGGAGCTCAATACCAAGTCCTGGTTGACGGAAGCTCCGTTGCGGATGCTGATGAACAACCTGCATCCAGATGTTGCTGAAAACCCCCACGAGCTGGTTGTTTATGGCGGCATCGGTCGTGCTGCGCGCACCTGGGATGATTTCGACCAAATCGTTGCGAGTTTGAAGTCACTGGAAGACGATGAAACCTTGATGGTTCAATCGGGCAAACCGGTAGGTGTGTTCAAGACCCATAAGGATGCACCTCGGGTTTTGATCGCGAATTCCAATTTGGTGCCGAACTGGGCGAACTGGGACCACTTCCACGAACTCGATAAAAAAGGTCTGGCGATGTACGGCCAGATGACCGCGGGCTCTTGGATCTATATCGGAACCCAGGGCATCGTTCAGGGTACGTATGAGACCTTCATGGAAGCCGGCCGCCAGCACTATGAGGGCAACCTGAAAGGCCGCTGGATCCTCACCGGTGGTCTTGGTGGTATGGGCGGTGCGCAACCGCTTGCCGCCGTCATGGCCGGAGCCTGCTGTCTCGCGGTCGAGTGCGATGAAAAGAGCGCCGATTTCCGCCTGCGTACAAAATACGTCGATGAAAAGACGCATTCTCTCGACGAAGCGCTGGAGATGATCGAGCGCTGGACGAAGGCAGGCGAGGCAAAATCCGTTGCCTTGATCGGCAACGCTGCAGATGTTTTCTCAGAGCTCGTCAAACGGGGTGTCAAACCGGACATCGTCACCGATCAGACGTCCGCGCATGACCCGGTCAACGGCTACCTGCCGCAAGGTTGGACCGTTGCCGAATGGCGCTCAAAAGCAGAGACACATCCGAAAGCGGTCGAGAAAGCTGCACGGGCGTCAATGAAGGTCCATGTTCAAGCGATGGTCGATTTTTGGAATGCCGGTGTTCCAACGCTGGACTACGGCAACAACATCCGCCAGGTGGCTTTGGAAGAGGGCTTTGAAAACGCATTCGCGTTCCCGGGCTTTGTGCCTGCTTATATTCGGCCGCTCTTCTGCCGCGGGATCGGGCCGTTCCGTTGGTGTGCGCTTTCCGGCGATCCTGAGGATATCTACAAGACCGACGCAAAGGTGAAGGAACTCATTCCGGATGATGAGCATCTTCACAATTGGCTCGACATGGCCAGGGAACGGATTTCGTTCCAGGGACTGCCAGCCCGGATTTGCTGGGTTGGTCTTGGCCAACGCCACCGGTTGGGTCTTGCCTTTAACGAAATGGTCCGCAACGGTGAGCTGAAGGCCCCGGTCGTCATTGGCCGCGATCATCTGGACAGTGGGTCCGTGGCGTCTCCGAACCGGGAAACTGAATCCATGAAAGATGGCTCAGACGCGGTGTCAGATTGGCCGCTTTTGAACGCACTTTTGAACACTGCGTCTGGCGCAACCTGGGTGTCTTTGCACCATGGTGGTGGTGTCGGCATGGGGTTCTCGCAGCATTCGGGCATGGTCATTTGCTGTGATGGAACGGATGATGCCGCGCGCCGGATTGAGCGTGTGCTTTGGAATGATCCGGCGACCGGTGTGATGCGGCACGCCGATGCGGGTTACGAAATTGCGCTGGATTGCGCAAAAGAACAGGGATTGAACCTGCCGGGTATCATTGGGAGATAAAAACAACGGCGGACAGCCCTCCAATCACCTTTGACAAAGAGGACAAGATGAAAAGACGTGATTTTCTGAAAGCCGGCGCAATCGGCGCAACAGGCGCAGCAGCAACAACGCTTGCAGCACCTGCCATTGCTCAAGATGTCCGCCAGTGGCGCATGGTTACGGCCTGGCCGAAGAACCTGCCAGGACCTGGTGTTGCCGCGCAGATGCTCGCGGATCGTATCACGACCCTGTCGGGCGGGCGCATCGAGGTTAAGCTGTTTGCAGCCGGCGAAATCGTTCCGGGCAATGGTGTTTTCGATGCCGTCGGGCAGGGCACTGCTGAGCTTTATCATGCGGTGCCGGCCTACTGGGGCTCAAAGTCCAAGGGCATCCTGTTGTTTGGGTCCCAGCCGTTTGGACTGACGGCTCCTGAACAAGCGGGCTGGTTGATCCACGGTGGCGGTCAGGCGCTGTATGACGAGATGTACGGACGCTTCAATCTGAAGCCGTTCTTGTGCGGCAACTCCGGTCCGCAATGGGCCGGCTGGTTCCGCAACGAGATCAACAGTGTTGACGATCTCAAAGGCTTGAAGTTCCGTTCCACTGGCTTGGCATCCGAAATGTGCTCCAAGCTCGGCATGGCAGTCCAGGCCATGAGCGGCCCGGCAATGTTCCAGGCACTTCAGTCTGGCGCCCTTGATGCTGGCGAGTTCATCGGCCCGTGGACGGACAGCGCGCTCGGTTACTACCAGATCGCCAAGAACTACTATTGGCCTGGGGTTGGTGAACCGTCTTCTGCCGAAGAATGCGCGGTCAATCTGGATGCTTACAACGAACTTCCGGATGATCTCAAAGAGGTCGTCACGCAAGCGTGTTCCAGCCTCTACAACGATGTCCTGACCGAGTACAACACCAAGCACGCCCAGGCTTTGACGGGTCTCGTCAACGATCATGGCGTGATGGTGCGTAAGCTCCCGGACGATGTAATCTTGGCGATGGGGAATGCAGCTGGTGAAGTGATCGCGGACCTGCGTGCAGACAGCGACGATCTGGTCAAGCAGATCACGGAGAGCTTCCTCGGCTATCGCAAACTGATGCGCGAGTACATGCCCTACGCTGACAATGGCCAGATGAACGCGCGTCTGCTGGACTACAAGTACGACTGATCGTCGGCAATGTAAGGCACAGCCTTGCCTTCAGCGATCGGAGAAGTGGAAACCCTCTCCGGTCGCTACAGCATGACTTGACCATCTGGTCCGGCTCCTCACGATGAGGGGTGACCAAGTAAGAAAAACAGGAATCAACCGCGATGGAAAAGTTTGCGGGTGTGCTGGAGCGCTTGAACTCGTTTATAGGCAACACCCTGTGCTGGGCCGCGCTGGGCATGCTGATGTTGCAGTTCGTGATTGTGCTTCTGCGCTATGTTTTCGGCTACAGCTTTATCTTTCTCGACGAAGGCGTTTTGTATTTCCATGCAGCCATCTTCATGCTGGGCGCAGGGTACACGTTCCTGGTCAATGCCCATGTACGGGTGGATATTTTTTATGCCAAGGCAAGCGAGCGCACACAGGCCTGGATCGACATCTTTGGCCATCTGTTCCTGCTGACGCCAGCGTTGCTTATTCTGTTGTGGTTCTCTTGGCCGACTGTGCGCAGCAGCTGGGCAATACTCGAGGGGCCGATTTCCGTTGGCGGGATCCCGGCCTCCTTCCTGTTGAAGACCCTTATTCCGGCCTACTGTATTCTTTTGCTCGTTCAAGGCGCAGCTGCCCTGATCCGTGATATCTCCCGTCTGAAAGCCACCGCTGCATGAGCCTTCCTCTTGACTTGATGATGTTCGGGGCGCTGATCGCCTTTATTCTGTTGGGCTATCCGGTGGCCTTCACGATTGCCGGCGTTGCAACCGGCTTCGCGCTTCTTGGCTGGATGCTTGGGGACTTCAACATTCAGCTTATGGGCGCCATGGGCCAGCGGTTCTTTGGAGTTCTGACCAACCCTGTGCTCACCGCCATCCCACTGTTCGTGTTGATGGGGGTGATACTTGAAAAAAGCCGGATTGCCGAGGACCTTCTTGAAACGATGGGCCGACTGTTCGGCAAGATGAATGGCGGCCTTGGTGTCTCCGTCGTTCTGGTTGGCGCTCTGCTGGCCGCCTCGACCGGTATTGTCGGCGCAACGGTCGTTGCAATGGGCTTGATCGCTCTGCCGACCATGTTGCGCAACGGGTATGATCCGAAATTGGCCTCCGGCATGGTTTGTACAGCCGGTACACTTGGTCAGATCATCCCGCCCTCGACCCTTCTGATCATCCTTGCCGATGTCATGTCGAATGCCTTCCAGCAGGCGCAATATGCGCAAGGCAAATTCACGATCGAAACGATCTCGGTTGGGCAAACCTTTGCCGCTGCGATGGTGCCAGGGCTGCTGCTGGTGACTGTCTATTGCGTCTACATCATCGGCCGCGCGAAACTTTTTCCTGGTGACGCCCCGGCAATGAAGGAGAGTGTTGAGCCACCAAGCGGCGTGGAAATCGCGTCTACAATCGTTCCGCCGATCCTGTTGATTATCGCCGTTTTGGGTTCGATCCTTGGCGGTGTGGCATCTCCGAATGAAGCAGCTTCTGTCGGCGCCGTTGGAGCTATCTTGCTGGCTGGCCGACGGTTGGGCGTGCCTGTCACACTCATCATTCTGGCGACCATAGCCTTGCTGGTACTTGCAGTGTCGGCTGCGGCCTTTCCCGTTCGCCTTCAAAGGTCAGATGTGACGATTGGTGGCTATGTGCTTGCTGCAATCTACGCTGGGCTTGCTCTTTTTGCGCTTGGAGTCGTCCTCAAAATTTTACGTGCAGCTTTTGCCGATGGGCTTTTGAAGTCATCATTGCTGTCGACCCTGACCGTAACCTCAATGATCTTCGCAACCATCCTGATGGCGAGTTTTTTCAGTCTGGTATTTGTCGGCCTGGGTGGGGAAGACCGTGTTCATGAGCTTTTGAAGGAAATGCCTGGCGGCGCCACGGGAGCGCTGATCTTCGCGATGCTGTTCGTCTTCGTGTTGGGCTTCTTCCTCGACTTTGTCGAGATCTCGGTGATTCTGCTGCCTGTTTTGATCCCGCCGCTGATCCTGATGGGCATAGACCCGATCTGGCTCACAGTCCTGATCGCAATCAATCTTCAGACATCGTTTCTGACGCCGCCGTTCGGATTTTCGCTGTTCTATTTGCGCGGTGCTGCGCCAAAGGAAATCACCACCGGACAGATCTATCGCGGTGTGGTTCCGTTCATCGGATTGCAAATCGCTGCCGTCGCGATCCTGTGGATGTTCCCGATTATCGCAACGTGGCTTCCGCGTTGGCTTTATTAGGCCGTCTAGGATGACCGGGCGGTCGAAACCGCCCAGTGTCCCGATCTATTTCTTCCGGGAAGGGCCTTCGCGCTCAGACGAGGCCGCCCAAAGATTGATGTTGGCGTCCTTAGCTGTCGCATCGATTTCCTGAAGCTCGGCTTCAGTGAACTCGAGATTGTTGAGCGCGCCGACACAGTCAATCACTTGGGCTGCTCGGCTTGCCCCAATCAGGGCCGTCGTGACGCGGCCGCCTCTCAAGACCCAGGCGAGTGCCATCTGCGCCAGTGTCTGTCCGCGCCGCTCGGCGATGGCGTTGAGTGTCCGGATGGTCGCAAGGTTCTCATCGCTGAGGAATTGGTCCTGCAGGGATTTGCCCTGTGTGGCCCGGCTGCCTTCAGGAATGTCCTTCAGATATTTGTTTGTCAGCATGCCTTGGGCGAGTGGGGAAAAGGCGATGGAACCAATGCCGAGATCGTCCAAGGTGTCGAGAAGGCCGTCTTCTTCCACCCAACGGTTGATCATGGAATAGCTCGGCTGATGGATCAGACAGGGAGTGCCGAGCTCCTTCAAGATTGCTGCTGCTTCTCGGGTCCTCTTTGTATTGTAAGAGGAAATACCGACGTATAGGGCCCGTCCGGAGCGGACGATGTGGTCCAATGCCATCATGGTTTCTTCCAAAGGCGTGTCCGGGTCGAACCTGTGTGAATAGAAGATGTCGACATAGTCGAGACCCATACGCTTCAGGGATTGGTCGCAGGACGCAATCAGGTATTTCCGGCTGCCCCACTCGCCATAAGGACCAGGCCACATATCGTAACCGGCCTTGGACGAAATGATCATCTCGTCCCGATACGGTGCAAAGTCGGTGCGCAGGAGTTCGCCGAATGCGCTCTCTGCGGAGCCCTTTGCCGGACCATAATTGTTGGCAAGGTCGAAGTGGGTGATGCCGAGATCAAAAGCGGTCCGCGCAATTTCCTGCTTCCGCTGGTGCGGGGTGTCATCGCCGAAATTGTGCCAAAGCCCCAGAGAAATGAGCGGCAGTTTCAATCCGGACCTACCACAGCGGCGGTAGTCCATGCTGGTGTAACGGTCGGGCGATGCGGTCCAGGTCATTGCGTCTCCATTTGGCCGGTTTTTTCCAAGCAACACTGTTTCAGAATGCCGATGGAATGGGACGCTGTCTTCGCACTAAAGGCGGGTGATGTGAAGTATGGACGATAGCGATGGAGAAAAAGAGGCTTGCGGTGGACGGCACCACCGCAAGCAAGGTGGGGGAGGAATTAGGCGCCGAACATGTCGGTGGTGATACCTTTGTACCAGCCGATAGACTCTTCATAGGTCGCCTGACGGAGGCCTGCATCTTCACCGGTCTGGCTGATGAATTTCGAGGTGGACGCGATTTTTTCATCTGTCGGGGCGTATTGTGCGCCGACTTTTACACCGTCGTTGGTCTCGATCAGGCTCCAGCAGGTGTTGGAGTACTTTGCTGGGAAAACACGGGACCCGGTGAGGTCTCCGCGAATGGCCATGGCTGCCACTTTGGCCTGGCTGTTCGCCGAGAAACCGGACTTCGGCATGTCGCCGGCGATGCAGGCATCTCCGATGACAAAGATGGAGTCGTCTTCCTTGGAGCGCATGGAAGCCGGATCAATGGCACAGAACCCGCTGTCGTTGGCAAGTGCGGCCTTGGAAGCGATCATGCCCGCCTTTTGCGCCGGGATGACGTTCACCAAATCGCCCTGGAAGGTGTCCAGGTCCGTTTCGACCTCCCCGGTCGATGCATCGACCTTGACGATACCGCCATGCACATCCGGTCCATACCACTCGATCATGCCCGGATAGTGCTTGTCCCAGCCTTCCTGGAATAGGGCTTGTTTGGAGAACTTCGGTTTGGGATCAATGATGACGATCTTGCTGTCGTTCAGTCCCTTGGATTTGAGAATATGCGCCATCATTGACACACGCTCGTACGGTCCCGGAGGGCAACGATATGGGTTCGGCGGGGCCACCATGACGATTTGCTGGCCGTTTTCGATAGCATCCAGTTTGGCTTTCAGAAGCTGGGTCTGAGGACCCGCCTTCCACGAATGCGGCATGATTTCAGCCGCTTCTTCTGAGTAGCCGGGCACACTGTCGTAGATGAGATCAATGCCCGGAGACACGACCAGACGGTCGTAAGGCACTTTGGAACCGTCCGCCATGACAACCATTTTTGCATCCCGATCAACGGAATCTGCCATGCCGTTTACAACGGTGATACCGTAGTTCGAAGACAGCGTATCGTAGCCGTGTGTGATGGAATCGAAATCGCGGAAACCGCCGAGGTATAGGTTGGAGAAGAAGCAGGTTGTGTAGGCCGGGTTGGCTTCGATCAGAGTAACGTCAAGACCCTCACCAGCATCCTTGGCCATATACCGGGCGGCTGTGGCGCCTCCAGCGCCGCCGCCGATAACGACGGCTTTCGGTTTCCCTTGCGCCCGGGCGTAGTACGGCAGTGCCAGGGATGTCGCCCCGGCGCCAACCAGAAGCCCAAAACTACGGCGTGTGAGATTTGGCATGTCATTTCCTCCCAAGTATGCAGTTTGGCCTCTGCAATTGACAAAACTTCATTGCGGATCGATGGACCCGAAATAGGCGGCCAAGGCTGCGATTTCCTCGTTGCCGAGGTTGACTGTCATGTTCTGCATGACCTGATGACTGCGGACATTTGTCTTGTACTCAAAGAGTGCCCGGATGAATGGTTTCTTAGGCCAGCCGACAATGGATGGGATGCCATCGGCCCGGCCAGAGACTTGATGACAGGTGACACATTCACTCGAAAGATATTCGCCATACGCCATGTCGCCGTCGATCTGCATGGCAACGGCCCCCATTTCCGGCGTCACAGTTTCCGCCTCCGGTTCTGACGCCGGTTCGGCTTTGGAAAGTTCTCTCAAGTAGGCGATGATGTGGGTGCGATCCTGACGGTTTGGCATGCCGCGATAGGACATTCGGGTTCCGGGTACATATTCCCGCGGCTTTTCGAGATAAAGGTCCAACGAAAACTCGTTCCAGACCATCCCGTCACTGCCAAGTTTCTTCATCGCACTGGAATACTTGAACCCTTCCAGGGTCCCGGCCGGGCGTTCAAAAAGGCCGTCGAGATGAGGACCAACGCCATTACGTGCATTGGCTCCAACTTGGTGGCATGCTTTGCAGGCTTTAAAGAGCTTTTCGCCTTTTATTGGATCGCCGTCCGATGCCATGGCCGGCACCGTCAGTAAAAACGTCGCGCCTGCGATCCATTTCCTTGCTCGGGCCCATGCCGCATTTCTCAATGTCGGAAAGTCGGCATAAGGCCGTTCAGCCTTTTCCTGCTTTTGGTCCATACCGGTTCCTCCCGTGACCCGGTATGGATCAGTCTACCGCGCCGACACCGGCGTTGTCATCGCCGCCGTCGTCGGGCGTCACATCCAGAATGCGCGCGCGCATGGTAGTCTCCACGGGACCAGGCTTGCAGTCGGTCATGCATGGTTCGTTCTTTTGAGCGTAATGCGCTTCTTCGGCCCGGTCGTCTGCAATGAAGTTCTCCTCATTGGGCAGGCGGATATCGAGGAAGTTGTCTTTGGAGAGTTCAAACTCCTCATCGTCCACCAGATCGTTCAGGTAAAGGAGATACGCGGTGATGGCGTAGACCTCATCGTCGGACAAAGACCTGGCATTGCCAAAAGGCATTGCCCGGCGGACATAGTCATAGACTGTCGACAAGTAGGGCCAGTAGGACCCGATTGTCTTTTCCGGGCGATCGTCGGTCAGGGTGTCATGGCCACCTGCGAGTACCGGCCAGCGGTCTACTGCCTCGCCAAAATCACCGTGACACATGGCGCAGTTGTCTGTGTAAAGAACTTCTCCGTCAGCAACAGTTCCCGATCCTTCAGGAAGTCCCTGCCCATCTGGCCGGATGTCGATGTCCCACGCAGCCACTTCTTCAGCCAAGGCAACACGGCCAAGGCCGAAGACACCACCGTCTCGTGTGTTCGAGGCAGCGGCGGCAGCCGGTTCTGTTGCTTCAGGAACCGCCGCGACTTGAGTGCCGTTATTTTCTGAAGGCGCTTCGGATTGTTGTTCTGAACTGCTGTCCGCATCTTCAGAGTAAGTCGCAAGGTATGCCAAAATGTTGTCGAGATCCGCATCCTTGCGAAGTCCGGCAAAGGCCATCTTGGTGCCTTTAATCATGGCCTTCGGTTTGGCGAGATAGGTGCGGGTCGTTTCCATGTCCCACACCAATCCATCCTCTCCAGCCTTGACCATGGCGTTCGAGTATTTGTAGCCATCGATCTCGCCAGCTGTGCGCCCAAACAGATCGTTGAGATGCGGACCAACCTTGTTCTTGGCCCCATCACCGACAGCATGGCAGGCTTGGCATTTCTTGAAGACCTTCCCGCCCTTTGCCGCATCGCCTGCGGTTGCAGTTGATGCGAGTGCGACGAGAACGGTACCGAGCGAAAGCGCTTTAAGAGACTTCAACATTTTCAACCGCCCCGTTCTTTTGGACATACCAGGTCTGAATGCCGTTGTTGTGGTAGATGGAGTTTTCGCCTCGGGCGGCCCGCAGCTCGTTTTTGGTTGGCTGGTAGAACCCGTGTTCATCCATTGCGCGGGACTGGATCAGCATTTCCGACCCGTCCCAATCAATGTCGAGGTAGAAGCGGTGCAGAGATTTCGACAGGCTTGGCCCGTCAATCCGCGCCGTCTTCCAATTCCGGCCGCCGTCCAGAGATACGTCTACACGGGTGATGCGGCCGTTGCCCGACCAGGCTAGCCCTGAAATCACCATTGGTCCCTTGCCGTGAGAAACCGGCATTTGCGGGCTTGGGCTGGTGATGACGGATTTCGGATCCATCACCCAAGTGAAGCGTCTGGCCTTTCCTGTTTCCAGAAGGTCGGTGTATTTCGACGTTTCCTCGCGGTGGTGCCACGGCTGATCGCCGACTTCCAGGCGGCGCAGCCATTTGACCCACATGTTGCCTTCCCATCCGGGAACGACGAGACGCAGCGGATAGCCCTGTTCAGCGCGCAGCGCTTCGCCGTTCATCTTCCAGGCAACCAGACAGTCATCCAGCGCCTTTTCCATCGGGATGGAGCGTGTCATGTGGGCCGCATCCGCACCTTCCGGAAGCACCCATTTGCCGTTGGTCTTGACGCCGGCTTCTTCCAAAAGCGTTTTCAGTTTCACGCCGGTGTACATCACGTTGTGCACCATGCCATGGGTGAACTGGCAGCCGTTCAGCTGAGACCCGCGCCATTCCATGCCGCCATTGGCCGCGCATTCCAGGAAGTAGACGTGGTTTTCGCGCGGGAAGCGCTTCAGGTCTTCCATGGTGAAGACCAGAGGCGTGTCGACCAGGCCGTTGATCATAAGACGGTGATCCTGCGGCCGGATCTGCGCGACACCGCCATGGTGGCGCTCAAAACACAGCCCGTTCGGCGTGATGATCCCGTCGAGTTCATGGAGTGGCGTGAAATTGATTGAGGCGACGGCATCAGCAGTCAGCCAGGGCACGTTGCGCCGGACGACTTCCGACTCAAATTCCGATGGCAGACCATACGGTGCTGCATCGACACCGTCACCGAGATACCGGTTCCAGTCCTGAATTTCCGTGATCAGCGGGTCACCTGCTGCGCGCGCTGCACCTGCAGTTCCGGCGGCACTTGCGGCAACACCGCTCGCGAGGCCGGCCTTGAGAAGGGACCGCCGAGAGAGGGAGGGAGTGCCCTTGTCCTTTGTCTCAGTCATGTTTCTGTCCTCAGGTCTTAAACAAATTTAGACACCGATCACCTTCACGGACTCATTGTCCGGAAGCTTCACGGTCGGATTTTGGGTGATGTGGTTTTCAACGACGTCCCAGATTGCCGGGCCCTCGGTGTCTTCATTGACCGAAGCCCAGCCGGCAACGACGTAGTCTTTCGCTGGGTCGATGGGCTCGCCGGTTGCCAGAAGCGTCATGTCGGAGATGCGTTCGCCGATCTCCATCTTGGGGTCGATCGTGTACCCCATGCCGCCAACACGAACCATGTCGCCGCCTTGCTGGTAATACGGGTCTTTGTTGAAGAGGTTGTCGCCAACATCTTCGAGGATGTCTTTCAGCATCTGGCCGCTCATGGTGGAGCGGTAAGCGGCCGGATAGGTCATGGCACAGGCGTTGTGGAGGTCCTCGAAGGTGATCTCTTGGCCGGGCAGGAGGCTGGTGCCCCAGCGGAAGCCGGGGGACAGTGCAATCTGGGCGTCGCGTTCCTCTAGAAGCGCCTGACAAATCAGGTCATCGAAGGTTCCGTTGAAGTTACCGCGCCGGTAAAGGAGGCTTTCTGTCTTGCCGAGAACCCGCGAAAGGTCTGCCTCAAAGGGCGCGCGGACCTCATCGATCAGCGCACTCATCTCTGCATCTGGCGTGATCACGTCAGAGAAGATCGGGATCAGTCGGTATTTGTAGCCAACAACCGCGCCGTCTTTCACATCAAGATCAACGCGGGAGACGAACTTGCCGTTCGAGCCAGACGCTATGACCAGCGTGTCATTGACAATAACCGGTTCAGGCAAAGCGTCGTGCGTGTGGCCGGTCAGGATGACGTCGATGCCAGCGACGTTGGAGGCAAGCTTACGGTCAACGTCGAACCCATTGTGAGAGAGTAGGACAATGACTTCTGCGCCTTCGCCGCGGGCGTCTTCAACGTGCTTGGCAATGTCTTCCTCGCGAATGCCAAAGGACCAGCCCGGGATCATCCAGCGTGGATTGGCGATCGGCGTGTAGGGGAAGGCCTGCCCGATGACCGCAACCTTCGACCCGCCACGCTCAAACATCTTCCAGGCTTCGAACGCCGGCTCATCCCACTCATTGTCGTAAATGTTCGAGCCTAGGAAGGCGAAGGGGAGGTCGTCGATGATCTCCTGAACCCGGTCCGTGCCGTAGGTGAATTCCCAGTGGCCGGTCATGGCATCCGGTTTCAAGGCGTTCATGACCGTGACCATGTCCTGGCCAAGCGTTTGATTGGACGTGTAACTGCCCTGCCAGGTGTCGCCCCCGTCCAGCAGCAGGACGTTGTCATCGCCGCGCTCGGCGCGAATACGCTTGATCACGGTCGCAACCCGGTCCATGCCGCCCATCTTGCCATAGGTTTTCGCTAGGGAGGCGAAGTCTTCTGATGTGAGGGCGTAGGCGTCCGGCGAACCGGATTCGATGTTATAGAGCTTCAGGAAATCTGCACCGGTCACATGCGGCGGTTTGCCTGTGACATCGCCAATACCAAGGTTGATGGACGGCTCACGGAAGTAAATCGGCTTCAGCTGGGCATGAATGTCGGTGATGTGGACCAGCGTCAGGGATCCTGCCGGCTCCATCGCCAGGAGTTGGTCTTCGCTCAACGCCTGTTGTGCCATCAGCTTTGACCACGACCCGGCCATGCCGGAGCCGAGCAGGGCGCTGGTCGCGGTTGCCGCCATCAAGAACTCGCGTCTTGAAAACATTCACTTAACTCCTGAATCCTGGTGAGGCCGAAGCCTCCAAATAGCCAATGGCAAAAGGCATAGTTTTTCCGTTGGCGCGTAAGAGCTTACGCACCTTGATCGTATTATCGACCGGTGTTGATTTGATCCGTCGCCGGCGCTGTGGCCGGAGTTTGGGAAGCAGCAGTCCACCGCCGCTTCCAAGTTCTCGTATTGTCTTACTGGCGCACGGCCGGTGTTTCGACCGACAGGCCGGACCCGCGCCAGGCGAGATACAGTTCAAGCGATGTGAATTCATCCGAACCGCGTTTGAAAGGCGTTGCGCGAATGTTGTCCATGCAGCCTTTGAACCGCCGGTGCGTTGATCCAAGCCCCTGCCACTTCAAGCGATAAGTCGGGAACCCGTTGATCTGACCCTGGCTCAAATGGTCGGCGCGGATCATGTTGCCGTAGTTGTCCTCATGACAATTGGAACATGACATGTCGAGCTGACCGACACGTGTGTAGTAGAGTTCCTTGCCCTTGTTGAACCAATCTTCGGCTGGGCCGTCGATCTTCACATTGACCGGCATGCCGCGGGATTGAAGACCAAGAAACGCCGTCATTGCGAGCATCTCGGCACTTTCCCATTTCCATGGATCGGCGCCCTGGTGTTCCTTACGTGACCAGTTGATGTGGTCTTCAAGGGTCATCAGGGTGTTCTCTCCCTCGTGCCATTTGGGCATGGAGGCTCGCAAGCCCTTCATGCTTTCCGAGGCATCTCCGTGGCAAGACGCACACGATTTGCCGGAAGTGCCGGCTTCAGTTTCCCAAAGTTCCGAACCGTAGTCGACTGCTGCGAATGCGGGGTTTTCAAAGTCGTCTGTTTGCAGGGTCTGAGTTTCATCAGAGCGGAACCGCCATCCAGAAAGAAGTTCATCCAACGGGTGACCTTCCGGTGCCGCCACTTTTGTAACGAGCTGTTCGCCTTCGACGATCAATTCCGCATTTTCATCCGCAACGGCTTGGTTGGACATTCCGAGTACCAAACCTGTCGCAAGGATTGCAGCGGCAGAGCGTCCTGTATTTTTCGTCATGGTCAAATCGTCTCCTCCCGATTTGTGCGACCGTGATGGCTTTAGACCCTATTCGACCGTTATTTTCTTTTCGGTCTCATAGACGCTGCCGTTGTCATCCACCCAGGTGAACTTGAAGGTTCCGCTGTTGTCGACCTTTGCGCTGAACTGAAGGTATGGGTTGGCCGATACCGCAGGGTCCAGATCACAGGAGAACACGACTTGGCCGTCAAACTCGCAGGTGAACTTGTTGATGATTTGCCGGGGGATCAACTCGCCGGTTTTTTTGTCTTTTCGCTGACCTGATTCCATCGGATGGCTGATCAGTGTCTTGATGGTGATGACTTCACCCTTTTCGGCCTTCTTTGGCACTTTTACGCGGGGTTTTGGGGATGCCATTTTCGTTTCCTCTCGTCCGGTCGTTGCCGATTAGCCGCCGCAGCCGCCGATGGTGACCTTGACTTCCTTGGTGTCCATGAAGGTTGAACCGTCGCTCATTTTGGCGACGGCGATGACGTTTTGTGTCTTCGCCAGCCGGATCCGGGTCTTGGCCTCGGCTGCACCGCTCATGGCTGAAAAGTGAAACGTCGCAACAGCCGGGTTCGGGTTCCCATCTGCCAGGATCAGAACCGATTCAACATAATTGTCCGAAGTCATCGGGCTATCGACAGTCACACCCACGGGAACGGTGTTACCGTTTTCCGCGATTTCCGGCGTATCCAATGAGACTGTGCCCTCGGTCGGGGTCGCTCCTCCGGTAAACTCCTTGATAGCAGTATCCGTGTCAGGTGTTGCCGCGAAAGAAATTCGCGGGGAGAATGTCAGGAAGGCGGCTGCACCTGCAGTCATGGCCAAAGCCTGGCGTCTAGTTATGGTCATCTCTTGCTCCTTGAAACCGGAGATCAGTTTTCTTTGAGGGTCAGCAGATAAGCGACCACATCCTCGACTTCCTGGGCGGAGAGGATCGTCTTATCGGTGAATTTGTCGGCGATGCGTGCTCCAAGTGCCGTTGTGTAGAAACCGGGCATTATGGTTTGGTCGCCGAATACCTGCTTGCTGTTGATCACGATCGCGCGCAATTGCTCCGCGCTCCAGCGATCGCCAACGCCATCCAGTTCCGGGCCGACTTCGCCGTGAAACAGAAGCTCGGCCAGATCTGCGTTCGCGTGACAGGCGAGGCAGTTGCCTTTTTTCCTGTCAGCGAAAGTATCCCGGCCGGCAACAGGGTCACCGGCCTTACCGGTGAGTGATGATTTGGCCTCCATGTCGACAATCTCGACAGCCGTTGGAGCGATGGTTTCCGCATGCAATGCGCTGACCGAAAGTGTCCCGGCCAGGCATGTCGCTAAAGCAGCGCCCCATAGTCTTGCGCCCTTTGTCATAATTATTGGCTTTCCTCCTCAGTGCGGGTACGCTCCACCGTACCCAAGATGGACTCATTTCCACGGTCCATCTGTTCTCCTCACATTAAAAGATATGATTTTTTGCATATGTTATGCAATACGCCTTTTTGCGGACTTTCAAATTTGTGCAAGTTTTAGTCCCCTCCGAGACGGCCCTGGTCACGTAACTCATTGATTATACGAGCGTGATATTTCTGAAAGTGTTCGTCACTTTCATAGCCTTTTTCGTTCACCCAGCGGAACATATTCAGAAATGTCCACTTGCCGAATGATCCTGGCATTGTCGCAACCGCCGAATCCGCGACCGTGCCGTCTTCCGGTATTTCGTCTGGAAGAAAGACGATTGTCGGCGTGAACACATAGCCCCATTTTCGGGCGGCGGTTTTCTCGGTTAGCTCTTCTCCGTCAATGTCGATGACTTCTTCGTCGCCGAACATGTTGTATTGCACGACCATGAAGTGCTCTTTGATGTAGTCCGTCACTTCCGGGTCACTCAAGAGCTTCTCATGCATCGCCTTGCAGTAGATGCATCCGCGTTGCTCGAACACCAAGGCGAGGCGTTTTCCCTCGTCGGACGCTGTTTCGATATCTTCCGCGATATCTTTGAAAGTGATGGTGAACCAGGGCTGTTTGTGGAGCCCGTCTTCGCCGAGGTTTGCGGCACGCCCTGCGGTGTGGCTCAGCGTTAAGCAGACCGCTGCCGCCGCGAATGATTTGATGATCTCATGCATGTCGAGCTCCTCCCAGATACGCTCAGCCGATTTGTGAAAAAACCGGAAATGTTTCCAATAGCCAGAAGGCAATGGCGGACATCTGGCCGGTGATGAATAGAACTCCGGTCAAGACCAAGAATCCGCCCATGATTTTTTCGATGGTACCCATGTGTTTGCGGAAGCGACTGGCCCAGCCCAGAAACCGGCTGGCAAATGCGGCTGCTAGAATGAACGGAATACCAATGCCTAAGGCGTAGACGGCCAGAAGGCCTGCGCCATGCCACGTCGTTTGCGACGATCCGGCAACAAACAAGATTGCAGCCAGCACTGGCCCGACGCAGGGCGTCCAGCCAAATGCGAAGGCGAGCCCCATGATGAATGCACCGACCAGGCCTGCCGGTTTGGTCTCCACGTGAACTCTTGCCTCCCGGAACAATAGACCGATCCGGAAAATGCCGAGGAAGTGCAGACCCATGATAATGATGATCGTGCCGGCGATGTAGGACAGAACATCGTAATAGCGCGCGATAGATTGCCCGATCACACTCGCGGTTGCTCCAAGCGCCACGAACACGGCTGAGAAGCCGAGCACGAACGCAATTGCGGCCAGGACCACCCGGCGTCCGGTGGCGGTCGTTGCCGCATCACCCTTCAACTCGTCCACGCTCACGCCGGCGAGGTAACACAAGTAAGGCGGTACAATTGGCAGGACGCAAGGCGACACAAAGGACAGCAATCCCGCCAGAAACGCCGCGCCCCACGAAACCTCGAGCATAAAGTGTCCTCCCAGACATGACGACTTTGTGTTTTGTTTAAAATATTCAAAAAGTCATATATATTGCAATCACAGAAAACACGGAGAATGGCAAGTGCGTCGTTTGAATGTTGTGGGAGCGCTGGTTGCGAGCGCCTTTTTTGCCGGACTTGCTGCGTTTCCGAGGTCCGGGATTGCAGCGGAATTGATCATGGTTGAACAACCGGGTTGTTCCTGGTGCATGATCTGGAATGAAGAGATCGGCGTTGCCTACCCGAAAACCAACGAGGGCAAACGTGCTCCCTTACGCCGTGTGGATATCACGGACGGCTGGCCGGAAGATCTGGGAAACGTTCAACGGGAACGGCTGACACCGACTTTCATTCTTGTTGAAGATGGCAAGGAGATCGCACGGCTCCGCGGGTATCCCGGTGAGCATTTTTTCTGGCCACTGCTCGGCGATATGCTCGACAAACTGGAGGAGCACAGAAAAAGCGGCAGTTGATTATAGCTGCCACTTGCATCATCTACCCGAATGAGCGCAGAATTGCTGCGCTGCAATAGTTTTCGCTGAACCGGTACGGATACTGAAACGTTCGATGAACCTGCCCGTCTTCAACAAGGATATGAGCGCCGAAGACTTTGACCAGTTGATGGGTCAGGCGCGCAAGGCAAGCGATCTTTTGAAAGCACTGTCGCATGAAGTGCGTCTCGTGATCCTGTGCCTACTGTCTGAAGGCGAGAAATCTGTTTCAGAACTGGAAGATATCCTGACTGTGCCACAGGCAGCTGTGTCTCAGCAGCTCGCCCGATTGCGTCTGGAGGGGCTTGTCCAGACGCGGCGCGAAGGCCGGATGATTTACTACAGTCTGGTCGATGATGAGGTGAGCTCCATCATCTCCACCTTGTATGATCTTTTCTGCAAGGACGTGCGTCCGCAGCCCAGCGATAATCAGTAAGCTTGGACGATACTGCCGCGTGCATTGCAGCACGCTTGAGCGTTGAACAGCCTTTTCCCCCTTGTTACTCTCTCAACAACTAGCCGCCGGAGAGCGGCCTCGGGGGATGCGACAAGGGGCCGGCAACGGCAGCCAAAAATGCCTGAATTTGACCTGACGCTAATATTGCCTGTGTTTGGCATTCTCGCCGGATGCGTTCTTGGATTTATTGGCCGCGCCACACATTTTTGCACTCTGTCCGCGCTGGAGCGGCACTGGTATGCCGGAGACAGTTCCGGCCTCAGAACCTGGGTGCTTGCAGCCGTGGTTGCCTTGATCGGAACGCAGGTGCTTGTCGCATTCGGTCTCGCCGACACTGGAGCGTCCTTTTATCTCGACCCCGGATTCCCTTGGACCGGTGCCATTCTCGGCGGGGCGATGTTCGGCCTCGGCATGGCCCTGGTCGGCACGTGTGGGTTTGGCGCCGTGCTGCGCCTTGGTGGCGGCAGTCTGAGAGCTCTGGTGGTTCTGACCGTCATCGGACTGGCCGCATTGGCTGCGCAGCGCGGGATCGTCGGCATCATTCGGGTGCCATTGGTTGATGATCAAATGATTACCTTCACAACCGCCGGCAGTCAGTCCATGGGCGATATTGTCTCCAGTCTGGCTGGTTTCGAATTGCGGTGGCTGGTCGCGCTTCTCATGATTGCGTTTGGATTGGGCTGGATATTCAAGGACAGTGCCTATCGCGGTGCCCGGGCAAAAATCGCCTCTGCCGTTGCGATCGGTCTGGTCATCCCGTTCGGCTGGTGGGCCACAACTTACGTAGCCGCAAATTCCTTTGATCCGGTACAGATCGAGGCAGGGTCCTTCGTTGTGCCGGTTGGAGACAGCATTTTGCAGCTGATCACCTACACCGGTGTTTGGCCCGACTATGGTGTCGGACTTGTTGCGGGCACGCTGACTGGTGCGGTTCTTGCGGCTCTCTGGAAACGCGATATCCGCTGGGAAGCTTGTGATGATGCCCGGGAACTCGGGCGTCACATTCTTGGCGGTACACTTATGGGCATCGGCGGTGTTTTCGCAATGGGCTGCACCGTTGGGCAGGGCATTACGGGTTTTTCCACCATGGCGATCTCGGCACCGATCGTGATGCTGTCCATGGCATTCGGCGCCCGGGTGGGTCTCGCGTGGCTCGTCGAAGGCTCCGCCCTGGCGGCTTTCCGGCGGAGTGACGGCGCCGATCATCGTCATCCAGCGGAATAGCGGCAGCGGAGTTGTACGGACTAGTGCAGTCCCGGTTGTGAACCGGGACCATTATTGAGGCCCTGGCTCAAGGCCGGGGTGGCTTCGCAGCTTCAGCCCGCCACGAACTTGTAAGCCGAACCTGTGCGCTCGACCCGACCGATGCCCATGTCCGGCAGATGAAAGCCGATCAATTGCGTTTGGTCCGTGGCCAGGCGATCCAGAAGAGCCTTCCGTGTATTTATACCCTTTTGCGGGTCCTGATCCGATCCAGACACCCAGTCGGGCTTCTCGAAGGAAATCACTGAATTGGTGATTGCATCCCCAACGACCAGAACGGATTCGCCATCTCCATGTATCATATAGGACGTGTGACCCGGCGTATGACCGGACGTGTCGACAGCTTCAACACCGGGTACGACTTCCATTCCGGGCGTGACCATCTGCACCTGGTCTTCGATGGCCTCAAAGCGTGCCTGCGCCCCGACGACGAAGCTTTTACGGGCTTCCGGTGTCTTCGCCAGCGTGTTATCGGCGCGCCAATAGTCCCATTCAGCTTGTGGCACCCAGAGTGTCGCTTCTGAATAAAGCACGTCGTCAAAGTCATCGAGAATACCCCAGAGATGATCCGGGTGGGCGTGGGTGAAGATCACATCGGTCACGTCTGAAGGATCAATGCCGGCCTCTTCAAGACCAGACAGCAGCTCGCCTGCGCTGGGCTGGAAGTTGGCTCCGGCGCCTGCATCGAACAGAACAAGCCGGTCGTCCTGGCGCAGGAGGGTGATGTTGCAGTCCGGTGATGCTGTATCGGTTGGCAGGCCATGAGGTTTCAACAGTGCCTGAATCTCCTCCGGGCTTTGCTCAGGCAGAAGGAAATTCATCGGTAGGCTCAAGTTGCCGTCAGAAAAGACGCTGACCTCATTGCCGCCGAGATTTATTTGGTTCGAGGCTGCAAAGGAAGGGCGGAGGCCCGTGATCGCAGCTGCTCCTATGCCGAGTCCGGCCTTTAACAAAAGGCGGCGCGAGGGGTGTTCTTTCAAGGCAACCGGCATGCTTAATCCTCCACATATTCAAATTTATGAATTTATCTATGTTTCCTTGAGAAACGTCAATGCAGATGGGGAAAGAGGCAGGCAAGTGTTGCAGATCCAACACCGGCCAATCGGTAGAAAACGATGGATTTGACCTACTTTCTGGATCGATTTTCAGAACCTGCGATTTTGACTGCGGGCGGCTTTCTGGCCGGTGCTTTGTTTGGCGGGTTCGCACAGCAAAGCCGGTTCTGTCTGAGGGCAGCAGCTCTCGATTTTGCGCACGGTGTTTTTGGGGTTCGTTTATCAATCTGGCTATTCGCGTTCTCCGCAGCGCTTCTTGGAACGCAGCTGCTTGTCGGCTTTGGCGAAGTGCCATCGCAAGAAGCCCGTCAACTCGCCTCTCCGCAAAGTCTCTCTGGTGCGGCGCTGGGCGGCGTGATGTTTGGCATTGGAATGGTCTTGGCAAGGGGGTGCGCCAGCCGGCTTCTCGTTCTCTCTGCGACCGGCAACTTGCGGGCGCTTCTATCCGGACTGGTCTTTGCGGTGATTGCCCAAGCCAGCCTCAGTGGGATCTTGAAACCCTTGCGCGAATGGATGGCCGGGCTCTGGACAACGGCGGACATCGGCGGGAATGATTTGATTGCACATTTAGGGCTGTCGCAGACAGCCGTACTTGGTTTTGCATTGCTTTGGTTGGGCGCCGGAATCGTGATTGCGATCAAGGCCAAAACACCCCTTTGGCAAGCAATTGCAGCGTGCGGAGCGGGGCTCGCCGTACCGCTCGCATGGTGGTTCACAGCTTCTGTTGCCAGTCAGGCGTTTGAGCCGGTGCAGATCGAGGGCATCACCTTTACCGGCCCCTCGGCTGATACGTTGATGCTGTTCTTGTCGCCCGCGCAGTCTGCGCTCGATTTTGGAATCGGACTTGTTCCCGGCGTTTTTGCCGGCTCGTTCCTCGCTGCACTTTTGTCCCGCGAATTGGAGCTTCAGGGTTTTGAAGGTGGCCGGTCCATGGCCCGCTATGGAACGGGTGCGGCGCTGATGGGCTTTGGCGGCATGCTGGCAGGCGGCTGTGCCGTTGGCGCGGGTATCACCGGGGCCTCTGTTTTCGCGGTGACTGCCTGGATTACGCTCTCGGCGATCTGGCTATCTGCGGGATTGACCGACTTTGCATTGAATGGCCGTCCGGCCAAGACCGCATCAGCGCAGCCGGTCGTCGGAACGTCCTGAGCAAGGCTATGTGAGGATCGTCCTCAGCCAGTCTTTCACCGTCTCCACCTCGGGACGCGTTCTTGCTGAATGATCCCGTTCCACAAGGTAGTGGTCTTGTCCGAGTGGAATACGAATGTCCAAGGGAATTTTGAGCCGCCCGGCCGCTTCCAGCCGGATAGCAGCCCGCTCCAGGATGAGAGCGACCCCGGCACCAGCTGCTGCCAGTTCTACAGCTGCAAGCGTGGTGTCGACAGTTACCCGCCGCTGCCCCTTTGGGCGTTCCAGGCCACATCTTTCAAAGTATCGGTCCCAGTGATCTTCAAAACCTAGAATGTGGATGAGCGGTGTCGCCAGAAGCGCTGCGGGCGTGTCTATGTCTTCGGCAAGCAAGGGGGCGCAAACGGGAATGATTGTGTCCCTTGCCAGAAGGTCTGCGTGGCCGTCTGACCATTTGCCGATGCCAAGTCGAATGTCGATATCGACTTCGGTCTCCAAAACCGTCTCTGCCCAGATGGCAGACAGGAGGCGAACCTTGATTGTCGGATGTTGCTCCAAAAATGTGGGCAGTTGTGGCGCGACCACCAGAACTGTCGTTGAGATTGGTGCCCGCAGGGTGACAGTCCCGGACTGGCGTGCCCCGAAAAGTCCGGCCGTTGACAAAGACAGCTCATCAATCGCCTTGCGCACGGAGGGCAAATAGGCCTTTCCGATTTCGGTCAGTGCGAGTTTGCGTGTCGAGCGGAGAAACAGGGCATGTCCAAGCTGGCTCTCCAGATTGCGGATATGTGTGCTGACGGCGGCCTGGGTGAGGCCCAGGTCATCGGCGGCCGCTGTGAAACTGCCGAGCCGGGCGGTCGTTTCGAAGCTTCTGAGCCACATCAGATTTGGAAGAGTAGACATCTTCTTATTGATAAAATTTTCGAAGTAATGTCCATCTATTTATTCGTTTTTCTTTTTAGAATGACTCAGGGATCCTCTCCGCCATCTGAATTGGCCTTGTAACCTCGGAGAGGCGGACATGCACGTAGGGTTTATTGGTCTTGGCAATGTTGGCGGCAAACTGGCAGGCAGCATCTTGCGCAATGGTTTTGATCTCACGGTTCTCGATCTCGATGAAAATCTTATCGCGAAGTTTGCCGCGCTTGGCGCCCAAAAGGGCCAAAGTCCGAAACAGCTGGCTGAAGACTGCGATGTGGTGATTACCTGTCTGCCAAGTCCGGCCGCCTGTGCTGCAGTTGTCGAGGGGCCGGATGGTATTCTTGAAGGCATTGGTCCGGGCACCATTTGGGCGGAAATGTCGACAACGGACGCGAGCGAAGTCAAACGGCTTGCTGGACTGGTCGCAGAAAAGGGTGGTGAGGCGATTGAATGCCCGGTTTCCGGCGGATGCCACCGGGCGGCCACCGGCAATATTTCGATCTTCGCCGGGTGCAGCCGGGAGACCTTTGAAAAGGCCCTGCCTTTCCTGACTGTGTTGGGACGCCGCGTTTTGCACACAGGTGATATCGGGTCGGCTTCGGTGTTGAAAGTTGTCACAAATTATCTGGCGACCGCGAACCTTGTCTCCGTCTGTGAAGCCCTGACCACCTGCAAGGCGGCTGGTATGGATCTCAACACGGCCTATGAGGCTATCAAGATCTCCTCCGGAACTTCCTTCGTGCATGAAACCGAAGGCCAGGTCATCCTCAATGGGTCCCGGGATATCTCCTTCACGATGGATCTTGTTGCCAAGGATATCGGATTGTTCCAGTCGATTGCTGAAGAGCACAGCGTTCCGCTCGAGCTGTCACCCCTGTTGAACCAGATCTTCGCCGATGGCATTTCGCGCTACGGTCCCCGCGAGTTGTCACCGAACATCATTAGGCGGCTGGAGGATGCGACAGGACTCACGATCCTTGGAGATGGCTTTCCGGCCGAAATGGAAGATGACGAGCCGGAAGAACCGGGGTACGAAGTCAGACCAACAGCTGCGGTTGCCATCGCGGCGGAATGAGTCTGGGGTGATCTGACTGAGATGCTTGATAAACGCCAATTTTATATCGATGGGCAATGGGTTGCTCCAACTGATGCCAAAGACTTTGATGTCATCAATCCGGCAACGGAGCAGCCGGTTGCGGTCATCTCTTTGGGAGGTGACGCAGACCTGAACAAGGCAGTCGACGCCGCAAAAGTAGCGTTTGAAACCTGGGGCGAGAGCTCGGTTGAAGAGCGTGTTGCTCTCTTTAAACGGATCATAAAAATCTACAATCGCCGGTCCGCTGAAATGGATGAGGCGATCCGCCTTGAAATGGGGGCGCCAGCCAAGTTTGCCCGTGAACAGCAGACACCCTCAGGTTCCGGTCATTTTGAGGCAACGCTCGAAGCCCTCAAATCCCATCAATGGGAGCGGCCAAGCCCGCGCGGTGGCAGCACCTTGCGGGATGAACCGATTGGTGTTTGCGGTCTCATTACTCCCTGGAACTGGCCGATCAATCAAATTGCCGCAAAGGTCGCACCGGCACTTGCCGCTGGATGTACGATGGTCCTGAAACCAAGCGAAATTGCACCGCTCTCGGCGGTGCTGTTTGCCGAGATCCTGGACGAGGCTGGCTGCCCCAAAGGTGTCTTCAATCTGGTCAATGGGGATGGTCTCGGGATCGGTGTGCCGATGTCGTCACACCCTGATATCGACATGGTGTCGTTCACCGGTTCGACACGGGCCGGGACGTCCGTCTCCCAGAATGCAGCAGCGACCGTCAAACGTGTCGCTTTGGAACTCGGTGGCAAGTCGGCCAATATTCTCTTTGCCGATGCTGACCTTGAAACAGCCGTGCGGTTTTCGGTCGAGGGTTGTTTTGCGAACTCGGGCCAGTCTTGCGACGCGCCAACCCGGCTACTGGTCGAGCGGTCTGTCTATGATGAAGTCCTCGTGCTGGCCAAACGATTTGCTAGCGAGACGGTTGTCGGCGATCCGGAGCAGGATGGAGACCATATTGGGCCGGTCGTAAGTCAGCTGCAATATGAGCGGATCCAGGGTCATATTGAAGCTGGTATTAAGGAAGGCACCAAACTGCTTGCCGGCGGTGCTGGAAAGCCCGAAGGGCTGGAAACCGGCTACTACGTCCGGCCAACCATCTTTGTGGACGTCTCCAACGACATGCATGTTGCGCGGGAAGAAATCTTTGGGCCGGTGCTTGCGGTCTTGCCGTTTGAGACGGAAGAAGACGCAATCCGTATTGCCAACGACACACCTTACGGTCTGGCTGCCTATATCCAGTCCGGAGATCCTGAGCGGGCGGGTAGGGTTGCCCGAAAACTGCGTGCCGGAAACGTCTATATCAATGGCGCGGGCATTGACTACGACGTTCCCTTCGGTGGGTACAAGCAGTCCGGCAACGGCCGCGAATTCGGCCAGTTCGGTCTGGAAGATTTTCTGGAACTCAAGGCGATTACGGCCTGATCGAACCATAAGAGCGGTCCCAGCGCGGGGATTGCTTGAGGTTGATGACAAACCCTAATCCTCTCAATAGTCATCCTCGGCCTTGTGCCGAGGATCCATATTTTTCAATAAGTTATGGATGTTCGGAACAAGTCCGAACATGACGCCGTAGGGGGCTTGGACTGTGTCAGCAGTCTGGGGGGCTACGGGGACCGCTTATTACGTGTTCACCCCGCCGATGAGCAGATCTGCAGAAGCGCGGCGATCGGCGGTGTTGCAAGGCCGAGGCAGCAGGCGTGAACGGTTGCCAGAAACACGGTCAGCGTTGCGCCGGTACCAAGTGCCAGCATCAATGAGGGATCTTGCCGGACTTCATCTACGGCGGCCTTCCAACTCAAGGTCTGTGCGGTCATCAGCTCACTCCTTTCCAGTTCCAGAGGTTCACATTGGGTGACATTTACCAAGCCGGTCACTCGGCTGCTTCCTGGGGTGTTTCTTCGGTTTTCTTTCCGCCAAACAGGCCACCAAGCCAGCCTTTCTTTTCTTTAGACGCGTCTGCGTCACCGGCAGCATCTGCATTTTCTTCTGCCTCTTCAGGTGTGCTCGGGGCGACTTGTTCTGCAAATGCGGTGAAAAATTCACCAGCCAGGCGCTTGGCCGTGGAGTCGATCAGGCGAGCGCCGAGCTGCGCGAGCTTGCCGCCGACTTTGGCGTCGACCTCGTAGCGCAAAATGGTTGCGTCCGGCCCATCTGCCTCCAGTTGAACCTTTGCGCCGCCGCGTGCAAACCCGGCCACACCGCCGGAGCCTTCGCCCTCAATGCGATATCCGTTCGGCGGATCGAGATCGAGCAGTTCGACCTTGCCGCCGAACGTTGCCTTCACCGGACCGACCTTCAGCTTCACTTTGGCTTCCAGTTCGGTGTCGGAGTGCTTGGTCAACTCCTCGCAGCCGGGGATCGATGCCTTGAGAACTTCCGGATCGTTCAGCGCCGCCCAAACCGTTTCGCGGGGCGCTTCGATCCGTTGGCTGTCCGTCATTTGCATGGATTTTTTGCTCCGTCTGTAACTTCAAATGTGATGAACGTCGGTACCGCGTTGGCCCTTGCGGCGGACCATCAAGAGTTCGGCAAGGATCGAAAAGGCGATTTCTTCCGGCGTGATCGCACCAAGGTCGAGCCCGGCAGGACCGTCTACCCGGTTAAGGCTTTCTTCGCTGAACCCTTTTTCGCGCAGCTTGGATTTCAGGTGGGCGATTTTCCTGTGGCTGCCGACAAAGGCGATGTGTTTCGAGTTTGCAGCAATGGCGGATTCAAGCGCCACCAAGTCGCCGCGCCCTTGTGTGGAGACCACGAGGTAGCGCTCGGCATTGCTGTTCTCGGGGATATCAAAACCGTCTTTGAGATCACAAAACTCCGGGAATGCACTCAGGTCTTCGAGCGGGGCATGAGCAATACACTCAAAGCCGATGTTCGGCCCCTGCTGCGCAAGGGCGGAGGCCACCGGACTGGCACCCAAGATAAGCAGTTTGGGGCGTGGCAACACCGGTTCGACAAAGATGTCCATTGTGCCCTGGCTTGGGCACATGTTTTTTGCAAACTGTACGCCTTGCCGGTTGTCTCCAGCTTCAACGCCAAGTTCCGCCAGCAGATCTTCGGGCTGAATGGAAATCAGCTTTGTCTCGCCGTCTTCAATGGCAGCCTTCGCAGCCTTGATGACGGCGGATCGGGCACAGCCGCCACCGATCCAGCCGCCTGCAATGCTGCCGTCTGCAGCAATCACGGCCTTTGCGCCGGCTTTCGCGGCAGTCACCGAAATGGTTCGGACGACTGTCGCCAGTGCATAGGGTTCTGCATCTTGCCGCAGTTGCTCCGCCAAAGCGGAAACATCGGTTGCCGAGGCTTGCTGTACAGCGCTCAGTGTTTCAGGGGCAGAGTGTTTCATAGGTGTCTCTCCCATCACATCACAGGCGTTCAAGATAAGGTTCGAGGGCGGCCAGGCTGTCGAGATTATGGGCTGGCGCGAACAGATCGACATGGGGCAGGGCGGCCTGCATGCCGCCGGTCACCGGCTCGTAGCCATCCCACCCGATCATGGGGTTGAGCCAGACGATCCGCTTGCAGCGTTTGCGAAGCCGGGCCATCTCTTCGCCGAGCTGGTCCGGTGTGCCCGTGTCATAGCCGTCGGAAAGGATCATCACACAGGTGCGGGAATGAATGACGCGGGCAGCGTGGGACTTGTTGAAGTCCGACAGCGCCTCGCCGATCTTCGTTCCGCCGCCGATGCCCTGGGCCATCAGCCCCATCCGGTCGAGGGCGCGCGTTGCATCGCGTTCCGAAAGTGCGGAAGAGACATGGACAAGCCGGGTGTGGAACAGGAACGCTTCGGCTTCCCGGAAATTGTCGATTAGCCCGTGCACGAACCGTGTGAAGACACCGGTGTAATTGCTCATCGACCCGGAAGCATCGAGAAGGATCACCAGACGGAGCTGGCGCGCGCGCGGGCCCTTGCGGATCAACTCGATAGGCGTGCCGCCATGCGCTATTGAGTGACGGATCGTCTTGCGCAAGTCGAGCCGGGGACCCTTGCGCTTTTGCTTGTCCCGGCGTGTGAGGCGGACCCGCATGGCTCTGGCAAGTTTTTCCGCCAGTTCATGTGCCTTGGCCATTTGTTCCGGGTCATGGATATTGCGGAAGTCGGTCTTGCCGAGGTGGTCGGCAATGCTGGCACCCTCCCGGCGTCCCGACGGTGCCTCGTCGCTAGGTTCGTCCTCTTCGCCCGGAACCCGGTCGACATCACCTGCGATGGTGTCCTGACGCGGTCCTTGGGCATCAACCATCTCGCGAATGGTTTTCATGGTCTTCTTGGAACTGCTGCCGGAGACCTTGATGCCGGATTTCACACCGCGTCCGAGCCAATAGGCATCGAACACCTCATCGAATTTGGTCCAGTCCGACAAGCGGCCGCAGAAAAGGGCCCGGAACGCTTCCTTCAACCTCTGGGGACGTTTGATGGCATCGGAGCGAAGCAGCCGGATGGCATCTTCCGTCTCGCCAAGACCCACCTTGTAGCCGCTGTCGCGCAAGGAACGCACGAACCCGGCAAGGCGCACCCGGACAGCAGCGCCGAGATCGTCATGGCTGTCAAGACAGACGGGAGTCATGTCTCAGGCCACCTTTCCAAGAAGCCGGTCGGTGACTTCCGGAGTAATGCGGGCCTGGTCTTCGCGTGTCTTCAGAACACAGACCAGAGTATCGAAAACTGTCTCACGCTGCTCATGCAGTTTTTTTGTGCCAAGGCCGACAAGGGCAGCCGCCCAGTCGATGGTTTCGGCAACGCCCGGCACCTTCGTCAGGTCTTCCTTGCGCAACTTGCCCATCAGCTCGGCGATTTGCAGGGCAAGGGCAGTATCCAGTCCCTCCACCCGGCTTAAAAGAATGCGCGCTTCGCGGCTGGGGTCCGGGTAATCGACATAGTGATAAAGGCACCGGCGGCGCAGTGCATCGGACAGCTCCCGTGTTCCGTTCGAGGTCAGGATGACCCGGGGAATGCTTTTGGCTTCGATGGTGCCAAGTTCGGGAATGGAGACCTGAAAGTCAGACAGGAGTTCCAACAGGAACGCCTCAAACTCTTCATCAGCCCGGTCGACTTCATCGATCAGAAGGATCGGTGCCTTGTCTTGGCGGATCGCCGCAAGAAGGGGACGTTCCAAAAGATACTTCTCAGAAAAGACGGCCTCTTCAACGGTTTCAGCGTTGTCGCCGGACCCCTCCCGAGCCTTGATGGCGAGGAGTTGGCGCTGGTAGTTCCACTCGTAAATGGAGTCGGAACGGTCAAGACCCTCGTAGCATTGCAAACGGATCAGATCCGTGTTGTCCAGCTTTGCGAGCGCCTTGGCGACTTCCGTTTTACCGACCCCGGCTTCCCCTTCCAGAAGCAAAGGCCTGTTCAGCATCTCGGTGAGGAGAAGGGCCATGGCAAGGCCATCATCTGCAACGTATCCGGTGGCAGCGAGCGCTTCGGCCAGTGTGTCTTTTGTCTGGGTCGTCATGGTCTGTTCGGCCGGGCCAGTCAGCTGGACGCCAGCGCCTTTTCAGATTTTTCGTTGGCCGGTTTCGGCCAGACCACAAAACCATTCGCGACGGCGATTTCGAACACACGCCGGGAAGGTGCATTGATTGGAAGAAGCAGATCATCGGCCTGCAGCGCATCAGTGAGTGTCATGAAATCGTCCTTGAATTGTCCCCCTCCCGGCCCCGGGAGGGAGATCCCATTCGATCGGGCTTAGCTGTGCGCGCCAAGATCCTTGGCCGCCTGCCAGACACGCCAGGCATCATGCGGCATCTGGATATGCGTTGAGCCCAGGAACTGGAACGCATCGTTGACCGCATTGGAGAAGGCCGGAACGCCGCCGACGTTCGGGCTTTCACCGACCCCCTTGGCCCCAATCGGGTGATGCGGGCTCGGGGTGACCGTGTGATCGGTTTCCCAATGCGGCGTTTCCACCGCGGTCGGCAGGAAGAAGTCCATGAACGATGCGCCCATGACATTGCCGGTCTCGTCGTAGCGGATTTCCTGACCCATCGCGATGGCGAAGGCCTCGGTCAAACCGCCATGCACCTGTCCTTCGATGATCATCGGGTTGATGCGGGTGCCGCAATCGTCCAGCGCGTAGAACCGCCGTGTCTTGGCAACGCCAGTGTCGACGTCGATGTCCATGACACAGAAGTACGCGCCGAATGGATATGTCATGTTGGGCGGGTCATAGTAGCTGACCGCTTCCAGACCTGGCTCCATGTTCGGCGGTGGAGCGTTGTAGGCTGCCCAGGCAATTTCCTTCATCGACTTGCGGGCCTGCGGATTGCCTTTCACCTGGAACCCGTCGATGTCCCATTCCAGGTCGTACTCGGAGACTTCCAGCATGTGTGCCGCGATCATCTGTGCCTTGTTGCGGATTTTCCGCGCAGCTAGCGCGATAGCAGCACCTGCGACCGGCGTCGACCGCGAGCCGTAGGTCCCGAGACCATAAGGCGCCGTATCCGTGTTGCCTTCCTCGACCATGATGTCATCGGCCGGGATGCCGATCTCGGTGGCGATGATCTGGGCCCAGGTCGTCTCGTGGCCCTGACCCTGGCTTTTGGTCCCCATGCGCGATATCACCGAGCCGGTCGGGTGAACCCGGATTTCCGCACTGTCGAACATGGCAACTCCGAGGATGTCACAGTTCTTTGAGGGGCCAGCGCCGACAATTTCGGTGAAGAACGAAATACCGATGCCCATGATCTCGCGGGTTTCTCCGCGTTTGAAGGCGTCTTGTTTGGCTTTTTGTTCTTCGCGCAGCTGGCGGTAGCCGATGGTGTCCATCGCCTTTTGCATGGCCGTGTGATAGTCGCCGCTGTCATACTCCCAGCCGAGTGCCGACTGATATGGGAACTGTTCCTGCTTGACGAAATTCTTCATACGAAGATCGGCTGGGTCCATCTCCAGCTTCTGTGCCAGGATGTCCATGGCCCGTTCAATGCAGTAGGCCGCTTCCGTCACCCGGAAGGAACAGCGGTAGGCAACCCCGCCCGGTGCCTTGTTGGTGTAGACCCCGTCGACCTCAAGATGGGCGGTTGGGAAATCATACGAGCCGGTGACGATGTTGAAGAACCCGGCGGGCCATTTGGACGGGTCGGCGCAGGCATCAAAACCGCCATGGTCGGCGAGCACGTGCACTTTCAGTCCGGTCACGGTGCCGTCATTCTTTGCGGCAATTTCCGTGGTCATGTGATAGTCGCGGGCAAAGGACGTGGTGGAGAGGTTCTCCATCCGGTCTTCGACCCACTTCACCGGAACCCCTGTGACGATCGACGCAACAATCGAGCAGATGTAGCCCGGGTAAGCACCAACCTTGTTGCCGAAGCCACCGCCGATATCCGGCGCGATCACGTGGATTTTGTGCTCCGGAATGGAGGACAGCAGGGAGGCAACCGTTCGAATGACATGTGGCGCCTGGAAGGTGCCCCAAACCGTGAGCTCTCCCTTCACCTTGTCCATAGACGCAACACACTGGCAGGTCTCCAGCGGTGACGGGTGTGTGCGGTGATAGGAGATCATCTCCTTGATGGTGACGTCGGCGTCGGAAAATGCCTTGGCGGTTTCGTCCTTGTCGCCCACTTGCCATTTGAAGATGTGGTTGTGGTGATCGCGCGGTCCGTGTGCGCCTTCTGTCTTGCCTTCAAGATCGGGCCGCAGGACGGGTGCGTCCGGGTCCATGGCCTTGAACGGATCAACCAGAACCGGTAGCTCTTCGTATTCGACTTCAACGAGCTGGATGGCATCATCCGCAATATAGCGGTTTTCCGCCACGACAAAGGCGACTTCCTGGTTCTGGTAGAGGACCTTGCCATCGGCCAGAACCATCTGGACGTCACCGGCAAGTGTCGGCATCCAGGCAAGGTTCACACCCTTCAGGTCTTCCGCCGTCAAAACGGCAATCACGCCCGGGATTTTGAGCGCTTCTGAAGCATCGATCTTGGTGATCTTTGCGTGCGGGTAGGGCGAGCGCACGAAATCACCGAACACCATGCCCGGCAGTTTGAGATCGTCCACATACTGGCCCTGGCCTTGCGTGAAGCGGATGTCTTCTACGCGCTTGCGCTTGCAGCCCATGCCTTCGAGGGCTGCTTCCCGCTGTTCCCGTGTCGGGGTCATGTCGTTCATTCTGCAGCCTCCTGGAAATCAGTGCCGTTGAGTTTGGCGGCGGCATACTGGATCGCCTTGACGATGTTCTGGTATCCGGTGCACCGGCACAGGTTGCCGGCGATCCCCATGCGGATTTCGTCTTCCGTTGGGTTCGGGTTTTCCTTCAAGAGAACATGCGCCCGCATAATCATGCCCGGTGTGCAGTAGCCGCACTGGAGACCGTGCATCTGCCGGAAACCTTCCTGCAGGGCAGATAATGTGCCGTCCGGGTTGGCCATGCCTTCGACGGTCGTAAGATCTGCGCCGTTGGCTTGCGCTGCGAACATCGTGCAGGCCTTGACCGACATGCCGTTCATTTCGATGGTGCAGGCCCCACAGTGGGATGTTTCGCAACCAATATGCGGGCCGGTGATGTCGAGATCTTCCCGCAGGAAGTGGATCAGAAGCGTGCGCGGCTCCACGAAGCGCTGCACCTTCTTGCCGTTGACGGTCATGGTGACCGGGATTTGTTCAATATCGCTCATTCTTGTCTCTCCCTCGTCCCCGGTCAGCTGCTTGCGCGCTCTGCTGCGCGGGCCAGTGCGCGTTCCAGCATCACGCCCGCCATTTTCGTGCGGTATTCGGCAGGGCCACGTCCATCGGATGCCGGTTCGGTTATGGCCTCTGCGGCTGCAACCGCTTTCTTCACGGTCTCTGCGTCCAACGCAGATCCGGTCAGGATCTCGCCTGCCTCAGCGGCAAAAAGCGGAGTGTCGGCCACATTTGTGAGGGCTATGGAACAGGATGCGACGGTTCCGCCATTCATCGTGAGGAGAACCGCTGCGGCGGCGGTGGCGTAGTCACCCACCTTGCGCTTCAGTTTTTCATAAGCATAACCATGGCCCGTCGCCGGTGTCGGGATCCGAACAGCGGTCAGAATTTCTTCCGGCGCCAGTGCCGTGAAATAGGCGGCCTCGTAAAACTCGCGCGCAGCGACTTCGCGGTCGCCGTCCGGGCCGGTCAACACATAATTTGCGTTAAGGCATTGCATCAGGGCGGGCATGTCGTTGCCCGGATCGCCGTTAGCGACATTGCCACCGAGTGTACCGAGATACCGGATTTGAGGATCGGCGATCAGCAGGGATGTCTCGCGAATGATGGGAAGTTTTGCGGCAAGGAGCTCCGACTGGATCATCTCATGTTGGGTGGTCATCGCTCCAATGACGATTGTGCCGCCGTCTTCTGAAATAGCCTTAAGGCCCTCGACACCGCCGAGGTCGATCAGATGCTCCGGCGCGGCCATGCGCAGCTTCATCATTGGGATCAGGCTGTGGCCTCCGGATAGCGGCCGGGCTTCATCGCCGTGTTCGGCCAGGATCGCTACTGCTTCTTTGACAGTCGCTGGCCGGTGATATGTGAATTCACCTGGGATCACGTCTTTCTCCTCCCTCATGCAGCTTAAACGGTTGGGCGGTGGTCCGAGATCTGGACAGGCCCTTTCGTTTGAGTATGGCGCTCTCCCACGCGCCTCATTTGACAATAAGCGTCGCAGTTGCTGCAGTGCACTCTCAAGGAAACCTGCACAAATGACCTAGTAGGATGCACGGAATACGTTTATTCCATCACGAATTACGTCATTATTGCTGACGTTTTTTGGGAAAAAATCGATATTTTTGACTTTTGTGTGGAGATAAATTTGTTTGAAATGTCAGTAATTTAAGGAAACCAAATTTCCAATAGACCTGTTGCTGTGCAGCGAAAAGCCAGAAAAGCGGTCTGGTTCACGAAATGCGGCCTTTGCACGCGTATGTTGCACTGCGTGCTGGGCGTTTTGTCGAAGGAAACCGATAGTACGATGCTAGTGAGCGGGAGCCGGGTCGGGCTCTGGAGCGTTGGTCGCCGACATTGTCGTGAGCTGGGATTTGACACGGCTCCAGCGAGAGCGGCTAACTGGTACAGACTGCCCTCCTTCACCCTGCAGGACCAGTAGGCCACCATCACCGGATCTCTTGAAGGAAGCGACACATGCAAGGTTCACGATGTGGCTCCGGTGCACCCGGTTGAAAGTTTTGCTGTCCAGCTGACGCTCGGCTTCGCTTATGGATAAGGGACAGAAATACTCCCGTGATCCGTCGAACAGCTTCGTGTAATGCGCATCTGCATGGATGGCCACGATCTCCGTTGCAGCGATCTGAGTTTTTTGACCGTCATGTTCGATCGGCAGCATCCTTTTTGCCGTCAATTTCTGCGCTTGGATCGGAGTGGCGGCGGACTGTAAGCCATGGGCAGTGCGTTTGGAGGTCTGCTCCGGTTTGGCAGAAGACGAACCTCCGGAATTGGCTTCCGCAACCGCAGGGCTCGCTGGTGTTGCCGCTTGCAAAGCAAGCTCATCATCGAAGTGGGGATCCTCATCCCCTTCAAGAGGCTGTTCCGGGACAAGCTTGAGCAGAAAAAGACCGGAGACAAGAAAAGCCACACAGGACACCAAAATGGCGAGAGTTCCGGGGTCTAGGGCCGGAGCAAGTGAGGGTGTTGGCGATACAAGCGGTTCAACGGTCAAGCCGGCCATCGCGATGTAATGCATTGCAGAGATCGCAAGCGCCATCACGACCGCAGAGACAAACATCGGCGGTCGTCGTCCGGGGCCGAATAAGAGCCAGAGCGCAAGGCCTGAGGCGTTAAAGGCGATCAAGAAACTGGCAAATACATAGGCCGTGTCATGAGACAGACTTAACGAGAGATGCAACGCGTACATGCCTAGATAGTGCATCGTGCATATCCCGGCCCCCATGACAAAGGCTGCGATCCCAAGGCGAACGGGCGTCAGTTGGCGATTGCTGGCCGCAAACACGCCGATACCGACGACCAGCACACAGACGAGAAAGGAAAGAAGGGTCGGCAATACAAGAAAGTTTGTCAGGACGGGCAGGCGGGCGGCGAGCATGCCGACAAAATGCATCGACCAAATCGCAAGTGCGAGTGTGAGCGCGGCTCCGGCCAACAGCAAGCGCCGACGGGGTTCAGTCGACGTACGGACTTGGACAGCCAAACCCAAACCAACAAAGCTGCCCTGAAACGCCATTATCAGGGAAAGCGCCACGAGCCAGGGCTCGTGCGTCACTGTCATTGTGAGCGTCCTCCCACTTAACATCATTCTCAGAACGAAGCAGTGTTCTGAATTCAGGATAAGTGAAGAAGTGTCTCAGGCCAAGTTTCCAGTTTTTAATGCAACTCATTCGCAATAAGCTTGACACTTGCGAATGAGTTGCAATATCACTTGCATCAGGGTCAAACGCTTTGTGTGTGAGGTTTCAGTGAAAAAGACTGCTTTATTTGCTGCTGTGGCAGCGGTCGCGATGATGTCCGAGCAGAGCGCTTGGGCAGAAGATAAGATGAAGGTCGTTACGACCTTTACAGTCATTGCCGACATGGCCTCAAATGTTGCCGGTGATGCGGCTGAGGTGGTGTCCATCACCAAGCCAGGCGCTGAAATTCATGGATATGAACCGACGCCGCAGGACATCGTACGGGCCTCCGATGCCGACCTAATTCTGTGGAACGGCATGAACCTGGAGCTTTGGTTTGAACAGTTCCTGTCAAACCTCGGCGACATCCCGTCGGCGACACTGACAGACGGCATTGATCCGATTTCCATCAGAAGCGGGTCCTACGAGGGCAAGCCCAACCCCCACGCCTGGATGGGTCTCAACAATGCGCAGGTCTACATCGACAACATTGCAGCTGCTTTTTCTGCTCAAGATCCGGCCAACGCTGACGTCTACAAACAGAATGCGGAAGCTTACAAAGAGCAGTTGCGCGGCGTAATCGAACCGCTTCGTGAGACAATCGCACAAGTTCCGGAAGACAAGCGTTGGCTTGTGACTTGTGAAGGTGCGTTTAGTTATCTTGCGCGCGATTTCGGCATGAAGGAACTGTACCTATGGCCAATGAATGCTGATCAGGTTGGGACACCGCAACAGGTCCGCTCGGTTATCGACGGCGTAAAAGAAAACAACATCCCGGTGGTCTTCTGTGAAAGCACGGTCAACACAGCGCCTGCTGAACAGGTCGCCCGGGAGACTGGCGCGAGTTATGGCGGGGTGCTTTATGTCGATTCACTCAGCGAAGCCGACGGGCAGGTCCCGACCTATCTCGACCTTCTGCGGGTGACCTCAACAACGGTCGCCAAAGGGCTCGAAAGCGCGACCAATTGATTTTTCCGCGGCGCCTTTCGGTGCCGCGGCTCTTCCCCGGCGGACCGGATTTTGTAATGATTGGATTTGTTGAATGTTGAAGGTCATCGAGGAGCCGGAGTTGGCATCGACAAGCATGGTGTCAGATATCGGGATCTCCGCAGAGGACGTGACCGTCACCTACCGCAATGGCCATACCGCGCTTTGGAACGCCAGTTTTGAGATCCCGCGTGGCACAGTCACCGCACTCGTCGGCGTCAACGGGGCCGGTAAATCAACACTCTTCAAGGCTATCATGGGCTTTGTGCCAGCTGCGAAGGGAACCATTCAACTTCTGGGCATGAGCGTCAAAGAAGCGCTTCGCAAAAACCTCGTCGCCTACGTACCGCAGTCGGAAGAAGTAGACTGGTCTTTTCCGGTGCTGGTTGAAGACGTCGTCATGATGGGCCGGTATGGCCACATGGGGTTCTTGCGCCGTCCCAAACAGTCCGATCACGATGCTGTTGCCGAAGCGCTCAGCCGGGTCAACATGCAGGATTACCGGAAGCGCCAGATCGGGGAACTGTCTGGTGGTCAGCGCAAACGTGTGTTCCTTGCGCGAGCATTAGCGCAAGACGGTCAAGTCATTCTGCTGGATGAACCGTTCACGGGCGTCGACGTCAAAACCGAGGAACAGATTATCGAACTCCTTGGAGAATTGCGGGCCGAGGGACGTGTGATGCTGGTCTCCACACACAACCTCGGATCTGTTCCAGAGTTCTGTGACCGCACTGTGCTCGTCAAGGGAACGGTGCTGGCCTTTGGCCCCACCGAAACGACGTTCACCCGTGAGAACCTGGAGCAGGCCTTTGGCGGCGTTCTCCGGCATTTCACCATCAGCGATCAGACGTTGCACACGGATGGGGATGACCGGAAGGTGACCATCCTGACCGATGATGAACGCCCATTTGTTCAATATGGAAATGAAACGCAAACGGCCGAGAAACGGCCATGATTGCCACTCTGCTTGAGCCTTTCAACTACGCCTATATGACCAACGCCATGTGGGTGTCGGCACTTGTCGGCGGCGTTTGTGCGTTCCTTTCTGCCTATCTCATGCTCAAGGGCTGGTCTTTGATTGGCGATGCTCTTTCGCACTCTGTCGTGCCGGGTGTCGCCGGCGCTTATATCCTCGGATTGCCCTTTGCTCTCGGGGCTTTCATTGCCGGCGGGCTCGCTGCGGGAGCCATGTTGTTCCTGTCGGAACGGTCCGGATTGAAAGTCGATGTGATCATCGGATTGATCTTCACCTCATTCTTCGGACTGGGCCTCTTCATCGTGTCGGTCAATCCGATGTCAGTGTCGATCCAGACCATTACCATGGGCAACATTCTGGCCATCACACCGGAAGACACACTTCAGCTGGCGATTATCGGGTTTGTGTCGCTGGGCGTGCTGCTGCTCAAGTGGAAGGACCTTATGGTAACGTTCTTTGACGAGAACCACGCGCGCGCCATTGGTCTGCGGCCTGGACTTCTGAAGGCTGTTTTTTTCATACTTCTGTCTGCCTCCGTTGTGGCGGCCATGCAGACGGTCGGTGCCTTTCTGGTGATCGCTATGGTGGTCACGCCGGGTGCAACGGCATATCTTTTGTGTGACAGGTTCCCAAGACTGATCGCACTGTCTGTTGTGATCGGATCCGTCACCAGTTTTTCCGGTGCCTATATCAGCTACTTTCTGGATGGAGCGACTGGCGGGATCATCGTGGTGCTGCAGACCCTGATCTTTCTTGTTGCCTTTGTCTTTGCGCCAAAACACGGCCTTTTGGCCGCGCGCCGGAAAGCATCTGAAGCGCTTCGCAATGGGCCTTCTGATACCGTGTTGCCAGGACAGCCCGGCGGAGGGCCGCGGTGATGGATCTCGATTTTCTTCTTCTGCCGTTCAAATTCCCATTCATGCAGAACGCGTTCCTGATCTGCGTTCTGGTTTCGATTCCGACCGCGCTGTTGTCCTGTTTTTTGGTCATGAAAGGATGGGCGCTGATGGGTGACGCTGTCAGTCATGCCGTTCTTCCTGGCATTGTGCTGGCCTACATCGTCGGCCTTCCGTTGATTGTGGGTGCCTTTGCCGCAGGCATGGTGTGCGCTGTGGCAACTGGGTATCTCTCGACCAACAGCCGGATAAAGCAGGACACCGTCATGGGTGTTGTTTTCTCCGGCATGTTCGGTCTTGGGATCGTTCTTTATGTGGCGGTCGAAACCAACGCTCACCTTGACCACATCCTCTTTGGAAACATGCTCGGTGTTGGCAATCAGGACCTCTGGACCGCCGGCATCATCTCACTTGTTGTTGCAGGTGGTCTGGTTTTGAAATGGAAGGATCTCGTCCTTCACAGCTTCGATGCTGCTCAAGCAAGGGCCTCGGGGCTGCCTGTCAATTTGCTTCACTATGGCCTGCTTGCTGCACTTTCATTGACGATCGTTGCGACCCTTTCGGCGACCGGGTTGATCCTTGCCATTGGGTTGGTGATTGCGCCGGGCGCGATCGCATTCTTGCTTGTGCGGAAATTCAGCACGATGCTCTGGGTGTCCGTTGTTGTCTGCATGCTCTCCATGCTTGCCGGAACGTATTTGAGCTTTTTCATCGACAGTGCGCCGGCGCCGACCATTGTCTTGATCCTGACAGCAGCGTTCATTGCAGCCTTCATCCGCCGGCAAATTGTTACTCGGCAGATGTCTTTGCGCAGGGTTGAGGAGGACAGGACCCTCAAAGAGGGTTGAATTTTACAACGTTTGTTTCCTTTGAAATCGTTCAGGAACTGTGACGAAAAAAGCCGCCCCGAAGCGTTCGGGACGGCTTTTTCGTTTTGGACTTTTGACCGGGTCAGTTTTTGACCGGAAGTGTCAACGAGACAAGATCCTGGCCCACAATCGTGGTGCCGTCGAAACCGCTTTCGGCCACGGCTCCGGTATAGTCCTCGTTGGTCAATGCGCCTTCAGGGAGTTTGTAGGGGCCTTGGCGCGGGGCGCCGACCGGCGGGATCAGATGGGTGAGCATCAAGTGTTTTACCCCGGCCCTGCGGGCTAGATGCCCAAGGTCCGTGGCATTGCTTTGACGGAAGTAAATCGGTGGCGGGAAGCCCGTGCCACCGTCTGGCCCCATGACCGGGTGGATCGTGGAATGCACGACAATGTCCGCACCTTGTGCCAGCTTTTCGACCTGGCCTGATGTAGATGTCTCTCGCGGCGGCTTGCGCACATCATTGCCTGCATCACCGCCGATCACCACGCTGCCGGCAGGGGTGTCCACCCGATAGGAAGCATGTCCTGGGATGTGTGTTGACCGGATGGCGCTGACTGTTACGTCGCCTTTTGACCAGACTTCCTGGGCCTCATCTTGAGGTTTGAAGTCCTTGACATTGATCAGCTCGGCCGGGCCGCCGGGAAGGCGTTTTGTGTTTTCAGCTAGCCGTTGGGCGATTTCACCGGAGTTGATCAAGGCATCTCCGATATGTGTGGCAAAGCGCTCGCAACTTAAGGAGAAGCCAAGCGGAGATTTGGTTTCCTCACTGCACACCAGATCAACCTTTGGGCCGCCAGAATTAAAGTGCCAGCGCAGCTGCATCATGTCTGCAAGGCCCTCGGTGTGATCGGAATGCAGATGGCTCAGGAAAATCGCATCGATTTTGCCGACCGGCACACCGGCCTGGGACAGGCGCTGTGTGGTTCCTCGGCCGGTATCGAACTGCAAGCGCATGTCGTTGCATTTGTTTTCTTCCGAGCCGTACTGAACAAGAGTACCGGCACCCGCCTGTCCTTGAAAGACAGGTGGTCCGCCTTGGGTGCCGGTTAAGGTGACTTTGAGACAGTTTTCTGCCAGTGCGGGCGGCGCCATCAAGGTGCCTGCGCTGAGCAGTAATCCAGAAATCAGTGTCCGAAACATCGTTTCCTCCCAATGGTTTCGTTTCTTCCTTCTTTGAGTCCCGTTTTTCTTGATCCTTTGGACGGCGCTGCGTGCTTTGCCCGGCGCCGGCCGATTTTTGCTTACGAGAAACTCGTTTTTTTCGCCGAAAGACCGACCGACAGCGTGAAACTGCCTTCATTGATCATCCAGCGTCGGAGTGTGTAGCTGCGAACCCCGCGCGCATGCATTGGGTCGCCATCAGCAAGCGCTCGAGCGTCTTCCAGAGACGTCGCTCGATAGATGATCATGCCTTCGCCCTGCATTTCTTCGCCGGTTTCATCGGAGACCGGACCAGCAAATGCGAGACTGCCGGATGCTTCCAACTGCGCCTGGTATGCGAGGTGATCAGGGAGGGTCCCGGGAATGTCCGCGTCCGGTCCGACAGGTTTTGTGTTGACGACATAAAGCTCCAAAGCAAGCGCACCGCGCTCTTTGGCGATCTGCTTATATTCCTGCCATTTGGGCATTTTTATCCTCCAATTTTGAAGCAGTATAAAAAAATCGATATTATTTGACAAACTAAAAAAACGTCGTCAAAGTGAGGTGGTATTCGTTAACACCGAGGAAATCATGCGCTTCATTGTGGGAACCGGACCCAGAGGTCAGGGCGTTTATCTGGTCGAAGGTCAAAAGGCTTGGAATTTGACGGCACTGGACCGCAAAGTTGGCCATGATCTGATGGGTTTGATTTCCGGCGCAGCGGATATTTCGGAACTGGTGGCCAAAAAAGACGAAGGTGCCAGTTCTGATCTGTCCGCGATTACGCCGGAATTGCCGGTGGCGGCACCCGGCAAGATCATTTGCCTTGGGTTGAATTACGTCGATCATATCAAGGAAGGCGGTTACGATGTGCCGACCTATCCGGCGCTCTTCATGCGGTCGATGACGTCAATGATCCCCGCAGGGGCGCCCATGGTGCGTCCGTCTTGTTCCGAGCAGCTCGATTATGAAGCCGAACTTATGGTGATCATCGGCAAAGGCGGCCGGCATATAAGTGAAGACAGCGCGTTGGATCACGTCTTCGGTTACACGCTTTTCAACGACGGTTCCGTTCGCGAATATCAGCGCAAAACCCATCAATGGACGCCTGGCAAAAACTTTGACGGAACGGGTCCCGTGGGTCCAGTTGTTGTGACGCCAGACGAGCTGCCAAAGGGCGCTGAAGGCCTGAAGATCGAAAGCCGGGTCGGCAGCGAAATTTTGCAAAGCGCGACCACGTCCGACATGCTTTGGAGCGTAGCCCGCACGATCTCCACCATCTCTGAATATACGACCCTGGAGCCGGGTGATTACCTTGCCATGGGGACACCCCCTGGCGTGGGGCACGCGAAGACGCCTCAGCGCTGGCTGCGGCCGGGTGAAGTGGTTGAAGTCGAAATCGAAGGCATCGGTGTTTGTGCAAATCCGATTGTCGCTGAAGAAGACATGCGCGCGACGGAGGCCGCCGAATGACAATGGCAGCGTCACAAGCACCGGTTGGAGAAGCTCTGGCAACCTTGCGTGCTGAGGCCCAGGATGTGGTCCGATCCCTGCGCGAACGGGTTACGAAACTTGATGAAGACGGCATTGATTTGATCCTGCGCCAGGCGCGTTCGCATTATGCCTGGCAGGACAAGCCAGTGTCCCGTGACACGCTTGAATTGCTTTACGAGATCACCGCTGCAGGTCCAACGAGCATGAATACCTGTCCGGCGCGGTTCTTCTTCATCGAGAGCCAGGCTGCAAAGGAGCGGCTGGCCAAGTCGCTCAAGGACAAGAACATCGACAAGATGATGTCAGCACCGGTGGCTGTGATCATTGCCCATGATCTGGACTTCTGGAAAGAGCTGCCATTCCTGTTTCCGCACGAGGACCGGAGGCCGCATTTTGAAGGCAAGCCTGAACATTCCGAGACGACCGCATTCCGGAACGGGACGTTGCAAGGCGCCTATTTCATGATCGCTGCACGGGCACTTGGTCTTGATGTGGGAGCCATGTCCGGCTTTTCAAACAAGATTGTCGATGAGGAGTTTTTTGCCGGCACGACGTTGAAATCGAACTTCTTGTGTAATCTTGGATATGCGGATGAGAGTGCGTTGTTCCAAAAACTGCCGCGGTTGCCGTTTGAGACCGCCTGCAAGTTCTTGTGAGGCCGCATGCCGAGCTTGAGAGAAAAAACAGTCGTCAAGCTTCGTATCAAAGGGCTGGGCATCAGCCATTCACGGACAGATGTTTCCATACGCGACCTGACCTTTCAGATCGATGAACCGGAGGCGCGGGGTGGCACAAACTTGGGACCAGCGCCAACAGAAGCTGCATTGGCCGCTCTGGCGGGTTGTACAAATGTAATCGGGCACAAGTGTGCCAGCAAACTGGGGGCCGACATCGGTCACCTGACAATCGAAATTACCTGCGAATTCGATCGCCGGGGCGTCACTCTTGAGGAGGAGATCGACGTTCCCTTTGTCGCGTTGCGGCAGGTGGTGACCAGCGATGGTACGGTCTCGCAAGAGGAGCTCGACCGCGTCGGATCTGAAGTCGCCAAGTACTGTCCCCTGTCCAAACTGTTTGAACAGTCGGGGACCTCAATGGAGACAACTTGGGCCAAGGCCTGAGATCTCTGATGTTTTGGGAGGAAATGTGATGATCGGAAAACTGACCAGACGGAGCGTAATCGCTTTTGCCGCGTTAAGCGCAACTGCAATGCCGTCTTTTGCGACCGAAACCATCAAGGCGGTTGTGATTGATGGCTATCCGGCCCGTGCAATGTGGGTCAAGGAGTTCACAAACTTCTTTATTCCTGAAGTCGACAAACGCCTTGCTGAAAAAGGCAACTACAAGATCGACTGGCAAGAGAGCTATGGTGGGTCAATCGTCAAACCGAAAGGCGTTCTTGAGGGTGTTAAACTCGGCCTGGGCGACATCGGCATTGTCACCACGATCTTCCATTCATCCAAGCTGCCAAGTCAGGCTTTGTCCGCCGTGACACCGTTCATTGCGCCGGATGCCCGGGCTGTTGCCAAAGCGGTCGACGAAATCGCCAAGGAATACCCGACCATGCAGAAGGAGTTTGAGGCTCAAAACCAGGTCTATCTGGCAACGGGCGTGGTGCTCGACACCTACCAGGTGTTTTCCAAGGAGCCGATCAGCTCGCTGTCCGACTTGAGCGGATCCAAGGTTGCCGGTGCAGGCATGAACTTGCGGTACCTGGAAGGTCTCGACAATGCCGCTGGTGTGCGCGGTGGTCTGACGGACTTTTACAATATGCTGCAGACCGGACTGGTCGACAACGCGATGCTGTGGCCGGAAGCTGCCAAGACCTTCAAGATCGCTGAAGTGGCACCGTATATGCTCAAAGCGGATCTCGGCGCGGTGAATTCCAAAACAATCACCGTGAACAAGGACTACTGGGACAAGCTTCCGGATGAGGTGAAAGAGGTGCTGCAGGACGTGGCCGTTGCCTATCGCGATCACGTGGCCGGTGTTGCCATGGACCGTGCTGAAGCAAGCCGTGCCGCTTATGTGGAATCCGGCGGTACGATCGTCGAAATGGACCCGGCTGAACGTGCACGATGGGCCGCAAACATGCCGAATATCGCGGTCGAATGGGCTGCAGATCTCGACACAAAAGGCGAGCCAGGCAGTGACATGCTGAAGTCCTATACGGCCAAACTGAAGGAAGCTGGCCATACCCCGGTCCGGGACTGGTCCGCGGAACTGACGCAGTAAGTCGCAGGCTAAGTACAGGATTAGCTCTATGCTGCGTCTTCTGGACACCGGCCTCAAGGCCTTTGCAACAGCAGCCAACTGGGTAGCGATCGGCGCTAACGCAGTTGGCACCCTGATCGTCCTCGGTCTGGTTCTGGTGGTCAATTACGATGTAGTGGCGCGTGGCTTCTTCAACGCGCCATTCCGGGGTGCCGTTGAAGTCGTTCAGTTCTCGATGGTTCTGATCGTCTTCCTGCAGTTACCTGATGTTGTCCGGACGAGCCGACTCACCCGTTCTGATGGACTTCTGACGATCTTGGGTGCAACCCGGCCAAAACTGGCTGAGACGATGCGCCGGGTTATCGACTTCGCATCGGCGGTGTTCATGGCTTTGGTTGCTTATGCGATTTGGCCTGAGTTCGTCGAAATGTATGAGACAAAAGACTTCTTCGGTGTCCCCGGTATCTTCACCGCCCCCTGGTGGCCGATCAAGCTGGCCATCTATCTTAGTGCGTTCCTCTGTGCCGTGCTGTTTGTTTTGAGGGTTCTCAAGCGTGATCAGGGTTTTGACCAGACACGTTTGCCGGACGAGGCAAAGGACAAGACGTGACCCCTTTTGAAATCGGTATCCTGTCCGTCGTCGCAATCGTCGTTCTCGTTTATCTCGGCGTCTATATCCCGATCGCGCTCGGTCTGGTGTCTTTCGTTTCCATCATCCTGATGCGGGACAACTTCGATCTCGCAATCAACCTTTTGAAAATCGCCATTGGCGACAGTGTGATGGAATATACTTTTGCCACTGTGCCGCTCTTCACATTCATGGGTCTTATCGTCTCCAAGGCAGGGCTTGGGGCTGATATCTATCAGGTCATGAATTCCGGATTCCGGAGGGTCAAGGGCGGGATCGGCATGGCGACCGTCGGTGCGAATGCGGTCTTTGCCGCGGTGACCGGATCTTCCATCGCTTCGGCCTCGGTGTTCTCCAAGGTTTCCGTCCCGCAAATGCTCGCGTTCAATTACAACCCGCGTTTCGCAGTGGGGGTGGTAGCTGGGTCGTCGGTCCTCGGCATGATCATTCCGCCATCAGCGATGTTGATCATCTATTCCTTCGTCGCTGAGCAAAGTGTTGGCGATATGTTCCTTGCCGGCGTTGTCCCGGGCTTGATGTTGGCGGCAGCTTACGTTGTTGCGATATTCTTGATGGGACGTTTCACGCCAAAATATGTCGGCGGTCGTACGTCGGATGAAACAGAGTGGATGAGCCCTCTGGAAATCGCCGACAAAACCATTCCAACGCTCTTGTTGATCGTTGCGGTCCTCGGCGGGATATACACTGGATGGCTAACCCCGGTTGAAGCAGGTGCTGCGGGATCTCTTCTTGGATTGCTGATCGCTGCGTTCCGTAAGAAGCTGACATTGCAGTCGCTGTGGCAAGCGCTTTTGGAAACCGGTCACATCACGGCGTCTATTCTGTTCTTGATCACTGCTGCATCGATCTACAGCCGGATGCTCGGTCTCGCAGGCCTGCCGAATGAGCTCGGAGATCTCCTGACGGAAACGCAAATGACCTTCTTCTGGGTCATGGTGATCTATGTGCTGATGATGATTTTCCTTGGGACAATTCTCGATACCGCGTCGATCATTCTCATCGTGGTGCCCTTGTTCCTGCCGCTGGTCGAACCGATGGGCATGTCCCTTGTCTGGTTCGGCATTGTGACAGTGGTCGGCGCGGAAATCGGGCTTCTAACTCCGCCACTCGGCATTTCGTGTTTTGTGATCAAGGCAACGTTGAACGACCCTAGGATTTCCTTGAAGGATGTGTTCATCGGCGCGTTTCCCTTCGCGCTGGTGATGCTGATCGTTCTAATCGCTCTGATCCGCTGGCCGTCCTTGAGCCTGGCCATCTTAAACTAAGGGGAGCTCCATGCGCAGCGTCACCAAAGAAAATATAACTGACGTCTTCATGAACTATTTCGGGCCTGATACGGATCCGCGCCTCAGGGAGATATTGCAGAGCCTTGTCGCCCATCTGCATAACTTTGCCCGGGAGACGAACCTTACCCATGCCGAATGGCGCAAGGGCATCGAGTTCCTCGAGTGGGCCGGAGATATCTCAGACAAGGAACGGCACGAGTTTGTGCTTTTGTCCGATGTTCTGGGCCTCTCCTCGCTGGTTGACATGCTGCACTCTCATCCTGAGGGCACGTCTTCCAGTGTGCTTGGGCCGTTCCATATTACGGGGTCTCCACCGCTTCCGATGGGTGGGGATCTGCGTGGTGATTTCAAGGAACAAGTCCTGCTTGCCCAAGGCATCGTGCGGGACATGGACGGCAATCCCATTGAGGGTGCCGAACTCGATATCTGGCAGACGGCACCGAATGGTCTGTACTCCAGTCAGGATCCAGATCAGGACACTTACTCCTTCCACGGAATCCAAACTACCGGCGCGGATGGCCGATACGCTTTCACGTCTGTAAAGCCGGTGAGTTACACGGTTCCGAGTGATGGCCCGGTTGGCGATATCCTTCGGGCCAGCGGACGGCATCCGTGGCGCCCGTCACACCTTCACTACATTGTTACGGCTCCGGGGTTCCGACCGCTCGTCACAGAGATTTTTCCAGATGATGATCCGTATCTGGATGAGGACACCGTGTTCGGCGTGCGTGAAGATCTCGTGATGACCTATGTCGAGAAGCCAGCTGGGAGCTTCCCGGCAGACGGCTTTGAACTCTCCGGTAAGGTGGACGGGGCCTACCTTCTGGCGGACTTCGACCTGGTTTTGGTCCGGGAGTAAGGTCTGCAGCCAGGCAATTCAAAAGCGGGTCGTTTGGCCCGCCTTTTATAAACCTGATCCACTTTTTGAAAGATGCTCGACTGCTTTATTCGGCAGCTTCGGAGGTGAAGAGCCTTTCCAAAAACGCGCCGGTGCGCTGGTAGTGGTCCAGTAAGAGATGGCAGGCGGTTTCAGTGTTGCGGTCGACAGCTGCATTCATGATCGCCGTGTGTTCGCTGCCGATATCACGAGTTGAGTAGTCCAATGCCTTTCCGGCCAGATAGCGGTACCGGATATTGAGATCATAGAGCTGGTTGCAGAACTTCAGGAGAACCTTCGAGGTGCAGGCTGCAAGCAGGTTCATATGGAAGGTCTTGTGTAGGTCTTCGAACCGCTCAACATTGTTGCGAGGTTCGCGCATCATCCGGTGGTGGCTGATAACCAGATTGTCTTCCCAGACCTGATCAGCATGGGCAATGCTTTCCCGCAGCGCCATCTCTTCCAGATGGCACCGGAGTTTCAGGATTTCGGCAAAGTTTTCCCGGCCAACCTCCGCACTCCGAAAGCCACGTTGATCCAGTCTTTCGACCAGAAGGTCCGATACAAGCAAGGTCAGAGCCTCGCGGATCGGGGAACCGCCCATATCCAGCTTCTTGCGCAGGCTTTCGATTTTCAGTTTTTCGCCGGGCGGGATTTCTCCGGTCAGAATCATCTGCCGTATCGCGAGATAGGCGCGCTGGGTGGCAGACGGTTCTTGAGTCGGATCGATTTGAGGCTGAATATTCATGAGTGTGATAATATCGATTTTTTTGCGAAAATGCCAGTTATTTCTTGTGTAATCCTACGTGCTTATACGTAAATTATCAGTCAAATTCCCGAGAGTTCTGCCGTATGAGGTGGTTCGGTGCCACAGTCGTATCTGAACGCCCGTCCAAATCGATCTTCGAGCCGCCCGGAAGAGATCGCTGTTCGATTTAAGTAGCTGAAAGACAGTTATAAAATTCAAAGTATCACATTTTTTCCAAAAAATGGTTCAAAGTGTGATGTTTTGGTGTTATACAAAGCTGACCGATCGGTCGGCGAATGCCTGATTGATCGCGAAATGGGAGAGACAAATGCCAAATGCCTTCATCTGCGACGCCGTGCGCACGCCTATCGGCCGGTATGGCGGAGCCCTGTCTCCAGTACGTGCAGATGATCTGGCAGCCATTCCTCTCCAGGCCCTGAAGGAGCGCAACCCTAATGTCGATTGGGAGGCTGTTGCTGATGTGATCCTCGGCTGTGCCAATCAGGCTGGCGAAGACAACCGCAATGTTGCCCGTATGGCTGTGCTTTTGTCCGGTTTGCCGGTCTCCGTTCCTGGCACAACAGTGAACCGGCTTTGTGGATCCGGGATGGATGCCATTGGCATGGCCGCCCGCGCGATCCGGGCGGGAGATGCTGAGTTGATGCTTGCGGGCGGTGTTGAAAGCATGAGCCGGGCACCCTTTGTTGTCGGCAAAGCGACGACAGCGTTTTCGCGCAATGCCGAGATGTATGACACTACTATTGGCTGGCGCTTTAAGAACAAGAAACTGGAAAAGGCTTTCGGCACGCATTCAATGCCGGAGACGGCGGACAATGTGGCGGAGGACTACAAGATCTCCCGCGAGGACCAGGACAAGTTTGCAGCGGAAAGCCAGCGCCGATGGGCTGCAGCGCAGGAAGCTGGGGTTTTTAAAGATGAAATCGTTCCGGTTTCGATCCCACAACGCAAAGGCGATCCGATTGTCGTTGATACGGATGAACATCCGCGGCCGGGCACGGGTGTCGAGGCCTTGGCAAAACTGCGTGGCGTAAACGCGCCTGATTTGACGGTTACGGCTGGAAATGCGTCCGGGGTCAACGATGGATCTGCCGCAGCGCTGATCGCTTCGGAAGAAGCTGCAAGTGCGAATGGGCTGACGCCCAAGGCCCGCATTGTTGCCATGGCAGCAGCCGGCGTTCCGCCGCGAGTTATGGGCATTGGTCCAGTCCCGGCGACGCAAAAGGTTCTGAGCCTCGCGGGTCTGACGCTTGAGCAGATGGACGTGATCGAGCTCAATGAGGCCTTTGCATCCCAGTCGCTTGCAGTTTTGCGTGAGCTTGGTTTGCCTGACGATGCACCCCACGTGAATGCCAACGGCGGGGCCATTGCCATTGGCCATCCACTCGGCATGAGCGGATCGCGGCTGGTCCTGCACGCCGCTAATCAGCTGCAGCGGACCGGTGGGCAGTATGCGCTTTGCACCATGTGTGTCGGTGTTGGTCAGGGGATCGCGCTCGTTCTGGAGCGGGTGTAAATTGGATTTGAAGGGCTCGGGACGGTGCCGGTTGCTTTGAAAGCAGGCGGTCGCTTTGAGGAAAGCCCAATCGGAACGCGCTGGATTTAAGTCCGGCACAGTTGGAGGAAGTGGCATGTACGCACAGCTTGTGAAATCTGACGCTCTGAAGTCCCGCGAGGAAATGTCGCCCGAAGAGCAGGCTTTCCAGGAGCGGATCGACAACGATGAAAAGATTGAGCCGAAGGACTGGATGCCGGAAGGCTACCGCAAGACCTTGATCCGTCAGATTGGTCAGCACGCGCATTCCGAAATCGTTGGCCAGCTGCCGGAAGGCAACTGGATCACCCGTGCACCGACCCTTGAGCGCAAGGCCATCCTCCTTGCAAAGGTTCAGGACGAAGCCGGGCATGGGCTTTATCTCTATTCGGCGGCCGAGACACTGGGCGTTAGCCGGGACGAGCTGTTTGAGGCCCTGCACTCCGGCAAAATGAAATACTCTTCGATCTTCAACTACCCAACGCTGAACTGGGCCGATATGGGCGCGGTCGGCTGGCTGGTGGATGGCGCGGCCATCATGAACCAGGTGCCGTTACAGCGGACATCCTTCGGGCCCTATTCCCGGGCGATGATCCGGATCTGCAAAGAGGAAAGTTTCCACCAGCGCCAGGGCTATTCCATCATGATGAAGATGGCCTTCGGCACGCCGGAGCAGAAGGAAATGGCACAGGATGCCCTGAACCGCTTTTGGTACCCGTCGCTGATGATGTTTGGTCCGTCCGACAAGGATTCCGTGCACTCCGCCCAATCGATGGCCTGGAAGATCAAGATCAACACCAACGACGAATTGCGTCAGAAGTTCGTCAACGAGACCGTGCCGCAGGCCGAGTATCTCGGTCTGACCGTTCCAGATGAAACACTCGCCTGGAACGAAAAGCAGCAGGGCTACGATTTCGCCGAGCCGGATTGGAACGAGTTCTTTGAAGTGATCAAGGGCAACGGTCCATGCAACCGCGAACGCCTGGAGGCCCGGGTCAAGGCCTGGGATGACGGCGAGTGGTTCCGCGATGGCTTGAACGCTTATGCCGACAAGGCGGCAGACCGCCGTCAGGCTGCCTCCGTGGCCGCAGAATAACCGACAAGACGATTGAGGGAGAGACAGTCATGAGCAAGAAAGAATGGCCGCTCTGGGAAGTGTTTATCCGTGGTCAGCATGGCCTGAACCACCGTCATGTCGGTAGCCTGCATGCGCCGGACGCTGAAATGGCTATCAACCACGCCCGTGATGTCTACACCCGCCGCAAGGAAGGTGTTTCCATCTGGGTGGTGCCGTCCAAGGAGATCACAGCGTCCAGCCCGTCCGAAAAGGGCCCGCTGTTCGATCCGGCCGAAAGCAAGACATACCGCCATCCGACCTTCTTCGATATTCCGGAAGAAGTGGGGAAAATGTGATGAGCGATCAAACTGTAGCTTCCGGTGCAGCTCACGATCCGTTCGTTTCCGATGCTGAGCTGAAACCGGCCTTCTTTGAATGGCTCTGCCGCATGGGCGACAATGCGTTGGTTCTCGGTCACCGGACGTCCGAATGGTGCGGCCATGGTCCGGTTCTGGAAGAAGACATTGCCCTTGCCAACACTGCGCTCGATCTGATTGGCCACACGCAGATGTGGCTTGGTCTTGCAGGCGAGGTTGAAGGTGAGGGGCGCGATGCGGATAAGCTCGCTTACCTGCGCGATGCCTTCAAGTTTCGCAACGTTCTGCTCGTTGAACTTCCAAAAGGCGACATGGCCGTCACGGTGATGCGTGAGTTCCTGTTCGATGCCTATCATCACCTGCTGCTTTCCTGGCTTGCAGAAAACTCCAAGAGCCCGCGCGTTGCCGAAATTGCCGCCAAAGCTCTGAAAGAAGTGAGCTATCACCTGGAGCGGGCGTCTGATCTTGTTGTCCGGCTGGGCGACGGGACGGCGGAGAGCCATCGCAGAATGCAGGACGCCTTGGACCTTTTATGGCCCTACACGGGCGAGATGTTCGAAGGTGATGCACTGGATGCGGCCGTTGCTGATGCCGGAATTGCGCCGAAACCTGAGGATCTGAAAGCGGGCTGGGAAGCTTCCGTCCGTGAGATCCTGGATGAGGCGACGCTGAAAGCGCCCGAGGCAGCTGGTTTCGTTCATAAGGGCGGCAAGCAGGGGCGGCACACGGAGCATCTCGGATTCATCCTTGCGGAGATGCAGTTTCTGCAACGCGCTTACCCGGGCGCGAGCTGGTAGGAAAGTCTGCTATGTCCGCACCCCAAACCACGCCGACTGAGCAGGTCTGGGACTGGCTTGCCGAAGTCCCGGATCCGGAGATCCCCGTTGTCTCTGTGACAGAGCTCGGCATCATCCGCGACGTTCAATATGACGGCGATACTCTCGTCGTGGCAGTCACGCCGACTTATTCGGGATGTCCTGCAACGGCTGTCATCGATTTGATGATCGAGGACAAGCTGCGCGAAAAGGGCATGGAGAACGTGCGTCTTGAACGCCGTCTCTCACCGCCTTGGACAACTGACTGGGTGACGCCTGAGGCGCGCGAAAAACTGACACAGTTTGGCATCGCGCCGCCGATCGATGGCACGGCCGCTGATGGCATGGGCGCAAAAGCGGCCCGCTTGTCCGGCCAGACAAATCTCGTGGTTCCCTGCCCAAGATGTGGCTCCGCTCATACCGAGCGGGTCAGCCAGTTCGGGTCGACACCTTGCAAGGCCGCCTGGCGCTGCAAGGACTGTTTGGAACCGTTCGATTATTTCAAGTGCATTTGACACCCAGGAGGAGGGTTTCGCCCATGGCACGATTTCACGCGCTTCAAGTTACCGATATCCGCCGCGATACCCGCGATGCCGTTGTGGTCACGCTGAAGCCCGAGGCCGCAGATCAAGACGCCTTTGACTTCATTCAGGGGCAGTACCTGACGTTTCGCCGCGACTTCGACGGCGAGGAGTTGCGCAGATCCTATTCGATCTGCGCGGGCAAGGATGATGGGTGCCTGAAGGTCGGAATCAAACGTGTCGAGGGCGGTGCGTTTTCGACCTGGGCCAATGAAGAACTAAAAATTGGCGACCGCCTTGATGTCATGCCGCCAATGGGCCGTTTCTTCACTGAACTTGAGCCGGAGAAGGCCAAAAGCTATCTCGGCTTTGCCGGCGGATCCGGCATCACGCCGGTTCTCTCGATCATCAAGACGGTTCTGGCGCGCGAGCCGAAGAGCACATTTACGCTGATTTATGCCAACCGCCAGACCAGCTCAATTATGTTCCGCGAGGAACTGGAAGACCTGAAGAACATCTATCTTGGCCGGTTCTCGGTGATCCATATTCTGGAAACAGAGACCCAGGACATTGATCTCTTCACTGGCCGGATTGATGCGGAAAAGATGGACCTTCTCTTCCGCCTTTGGGTCGACGCCGAGGAGGTCGATACGGCTTTCATCTGCGGTCCGGAACCGATGATGCTGGCCATCGCGGACAGCCTACGAAAACATGGCCTTTCCGACGAACAGATCCGGTTCGAATTGTTTGCCTCCTCTCAGCCCGGCCGCGCAAAGGCGCGCACCATGTCGCAAGCGGCTGCAGCCGGGGCCGGGACGTGCGAAGTTTCAGTAACACTCGATGGTAGTACCCGGAATTTTCAGATGGAGAAGAACAGTACCTCAGTACTTGAGGCTGCCATCGCGAACTCAATGGACGCACCCTATTCCTGCAAAGCCGGGGTGTGCTCCACCTGCCGGGCAAAGGTCATTGAAGGGGAGGTGGAAATGGAGGTGAACCATGCGCTTGAGGACTATGAAGTGCGCGCCGGTTACGTGCTCTCCTGCCAATGCATTCCGGTCTCGGACAAGGTGGTGATCAGTTATGACGAATGAAGCCGTACTGGACGACGACACCATGTCCTTGTCCGACTATCTGGCCCGGGGCGGTAAGCTGACGTCGCCAAATAATGTCCCGCCGCGCTACCGCGCCGAACTCCTGCGTTTGATGTCGTCTTTTGTCGACAGTGAACTTGCCGGGTCTGCCGGGTTTGCCGACGCCATCAACTGGGCGCCTGGTCTCAAGGAACGGATCGCGGCCAGCCGGATCACGCTGGAAAAGGTCGACCACGCCGAGCAGGTGCTGGACCTGATGAGCGACTTTGGAACCGACAAGGCGCTCTATAACAAGGCGCACTCGTGGTCCGTCCGTCAGCCGCGCGATGCAAAGGTGGATGTAAAACGCCAAGGCGGAGATATGCGCCTGTCGGTGTTTCATTACCCGCTGCAAGGCTGGACAGATGCTGTTGTCATGAATTTCCTGATGGGGCTGGCGACCGTCCACCAGCTCAAGGACCTTAGACAAACCTCTTACCAGCCGCTCGGCGAAGTGTTCCGGAAAATTCTTCCTCGGGAACAGCGTCACATGGAACTCGGCCTGGAGGGGCTTCAGGTTCTGGCTGTCGACGAGGCAACGCGCGATGAAGCGCTGTCGTCTGTTGCGTATTGGTTGCCCAAGGTTTCTGAAACCTTTGGTCCGGCCAGGTCGGAGCGGTTTGAGCGGCTCAAGCAGATGGGCTTGCGCCAGACGGAAAACGAAACGCTTCGAGCCGCCTGGCAAGCTGACGCCAACGAGCGGCTCAATGAACTGAAGCTCACCAAATAAAAACATAAAGGGAAATCCAGAATGGCCATGGGGACGACGGCGCGCCGTTTGGAAAGCTATGTGGAAGGTGCTTGGCGCCGGGGGGACGGTGAAGGTCAACCGGTCTTGAATGCCGCCACCGGAAACGTTCACGCGCTGATCGGGACCGAGGGGCTCGATTTCAAGGCGGCACTTGCGTGGGGGCGGGCCAAAGGTGGACCTGCGCTGCGAGCCATGACGATCCACGAACGGGCTTTGATGCTGAAGGCCGTCGGTTTGAGGCTGATGGAACTCAAGGAAGAGTTTTATCTGGAAAACTTTGCGACCGGTGCAACGCGCCGGGACGGCTGGATCGACATTGAAGGCGGGATTGGCACCATGCTGACTTTCGCCTCTAAGGCACGCCGCGAGTTGCCGAATACCAAGGTGCTGACCGAGGGGCCGGTGGAAGTCCTCTCCCGTGATGGATCCTTTGTGGCCCAGCACATTCTTTCACCTTTCGTCGGCGTTGCCGTGCACATCAATGCCTACAATTTCCCGGTTTGGGGGATGCTGGAAAAGATCGCACCGTCTCTCATCGCAGGGATGCCGTGCATCGTCAAACCAGCCTCGCAAACCGCTTATCTGACAGAGCTGGTGGTTCGGCGGATGCTGGAAACCGGCCTCTTGCCGGAAGGCGCGCTGCAGATCGTGACCGGGTCAGCTGGCGATCTTCTCGACCATGTCGATGAACAGGATGTGGTCACCTTCACCGGTTCGGCCTCGACCGGTCAGAAGTTGAAATCCAGTCCCGCGATCCTCAAGCATTCTGTTCGCTTTACCATGGAAGCCGACAGTCTGAACGCGTCCATTCTGGGTGCGGATGCCGGTCCCGGCATGGACGAATTCGACCTTTTTGTGCGCGAAGTCGCAAACGAGATGACCGTAAAGGCCGGTCAAAAATGTACAGCCATCCGCCGGATTATCGTGCCGAAAACACACGAGCAGGCGGCGGTCGAAGCAATTGCTGCCCGGCTTTCCAAGACGAAAATCGGTTTGCCGGATGATGAGGCCGTGCGCATGGGCGCAATCGTTTCCTTGAACGACCGCGACGGGGTCAAGGCAAAGGTCGCCGAACTGGCGACGGAAGCGGAGATTGTGTCCGGGTCGTTGGACACTGTTGATCTGGTCTCCGGAGAGGCAGATCACGGTGCCTTCATGGCGCCGCTGCTGCTCCACTGCGCGAAACCACTTACCTCTGAGATTGTCCACTCCGTTGAAGCCTTCGGACCGGTTGCAACGGTGATGTCCTACGAAGACAATCAGGAAGCCGTTGAGCTGGCCCGCAAGGGCCGAGGCTCGCTTGCATCTTCGTTGTTCTCCAATGATGAGGCCCTGGTTCATGACGTGGTCACCGGGCTTGCGCCGTTCCACGGCCGTGTATTGATCGGCAATCGCGGATCTGCAAAATCTTCCACAGGGCACGGCTCGCCATTGGCCCCGCTTGTTCATGGCGGCCCGGGCCGGGCCGGCGGCGGCGAGGAAATGGGTGGCATGCGCGGCGTGAAGCACTTCATGCAACGCTCCGCGGTCCAAGGCACACCGGAAATGCTGTCCGCTGTGACCGGGCAATGGGTCAATGGTGCATCTGTACGCACCGACGTCCATCCGTTCCGTAAATCGCTTGCCGAGCTCAAAATTGGCGATCAGATCTCCACAAAGGCGCGCGAAGTAACGCTGGAAGACGTTGAACATTTCGCAGAGTTTACCGGTGACACCTTCTACGCGCATATGGACAGCGAAGCGGCCAAAGCAAACCCGTTCTTTGAAGATCGGGTCGCCCATGGGTATCTGATCGCGTCCTTCGCTGCAGGTCTGTTTGTGGATCCGGAGCCGGGTCCGGTTCTCGCCAACTATGGCGTCGACAATCTCCGGTTCCTGACACCGGTCTACTTCGGCGACAGCCTGAAAGTCCGGCTCACCTGCAAGGAAATCAATCCGCGCGAGAATGCCGAACACGGCGAGGTGCGCTGGGATTGTCAGGTGACCAACCAGAAGGACGAAGTCGTCGCGCAATACGACGTGCTCACTATGGTCGCCAAGACCTGGCCGCAGGCGGCATAAAAACCATGTGGTGTTGCCGGTCAGCTGATGAAACGCGACCGGCAAGCCATTCAGCGGACGGCCTTGACGCCTTCCAGGATCAAGGTGGTGGCGACCTTGGCGTAGTCTTCGCGCGAGATCGGTCCACCTTCCTTGAACCACATGTAGACCCAGTTCATCATGCCGAAGAGCGACATTGTCACGGGCATCAGGAGGGGCCGGTCTGGGGTGTCGAGGTGCGGATGGATGTCTTTCAAGGCATTTGAAAAGTGCCGGACAATGCGCCGCTCTATGGCGACGATTTCACTCTTCTGCTCATCGGACAGCGCAGGGCCGGCATTGAGCTGCACCTTATGCTGATCGTCTGCTCCCCGGTAGGAATCAAGGACGGTCATCACGAGTGTTTGCAGCCGGTCTTCCGGTGGTAGGGTCGGATCGTCTGCTTCCTCCAGTGCTTTGTCGAGGATTGCCAAATGGGAATGGATGATCTCGAAAATCAGCGCGTCTTTCGACGGGTAGTAGTGATAGAGCAGGGATTTTGAAACGCCGGCTTCCTGAGCGATCTGCGCCATGGAGGCCTTTTCCATGCCTTGTGTTGCAAAGACATTTGCTGCCGTCAGCAGAAGGCCATGCTGTTTTTCCTCAAAATCATTGGCGCGGGTTCTCGCCATGTGTTCGGGGCTCCATTTCTTGACACGGTGCCGCCATAGCAACCCAATGCCCTTTTTAAGTCAATGTAGAGCGAAGCCGACCAATGCCTGGCCGGCTTCAACTCATTGGGGATAGAAAAGCAATGACTGATTCAGTCCTTGGGCCGGTTGTCGATAACCCGTTTGGCTTTGCCTTCTGAGCGCTGCAGTTTTTCAGGTTCGTGAATCTCGATTTTTGAAGAAATCCCGATCGTTGATTTGATGTGGTGCGCCAGCTCTTTGGCCGACGCTTCCCGCGCCTCGCTGCTGCTGGCATCCGGCATCGCTTCTCCATGGACGATCATCGCATCCATGCGGCCAGAACGGACGAGTTCGATATGGAAATGCGCGGCGAGGCCCTCACATTTCAGGATCTGCTCCTCGATCTGGGTCGGGAAGACATTGACACCGCGCAGGATGATCATGTCGTCGCTGCGGCCGGTGATTTTTTCAATTCTTCTCATTGAACGGGCGGTTCCCGGCAGGATGCGAGTCAGGTCGCGGGTCCGGTAGCGGACCATCGGCAGGCCTTCCTTGGTCAGTGTCGTGAAAACCAGTTCACCCATCTCACCGTCTGGCAGGACCTCTTCCGTCACCGGATCGATGATTTCCGGATAGAAATGGTCTTCCCAAACATGGAGGCCGTCCTTGGTCTCAACGCACTCCTGGGCAACGCCAGGGCCCATGATTTCCGAGAGGCCATAAATGTCGACGGCATGCATGTCGAAGGCCTGTTCGATTTCCTGGCGCATGGCATTTGTCCACGGTTCTGCGCCGAAAATGCCGACCTTCAGCGAGCTTTGACGGGCGTCGAGGCCGCGGCGCCGGTATTCGTCCAAAATGGACAGCATGTAGGACGGCGTTACCATGATGACGTCCGGCTTGAAGTCTTCGATCAGGGTGACCTGGCGCTCTGTCATGCCACCGGAAATCGGGACGACCGTGCAGCCAAGTTTTTCCGCGCCATAGTGGGCACCAAGCCCGCCGGTGAAGAGGCCATAGCCATAGGCATTGTGCAGGATGTTGCCTTTGCGTCCCCCGGCTGCGCGGATGGAGCGGGCAATCAGATCTGACCAGTTGGAAATGTCATTGGCGGTGTATCCGACCACCGTGGGCTTGCCTGTGGTGCCGGAGGAGCCGTGGATCCGAACGAGGTCCTCACGCGGTGTCGCGAACATTCCGAACGGATAGGTGTCACGTAGATCCTGTTTCACGGTGAAGGGGAATTTCGCCATATCGGCCAGCGATTTGAAATCGCCCGGATGCGCACCGTGTTCATCAAAGCGCTTCTTGAAGAAAGAAGAGTTGTCGTAGGCGTGGGACAGCGTCCAGGCAAGGCGTTTTTCCTGAAGAGCTGCAATCTCGTCACGGCTTGCAATTTCGATGGGGTCCAGAGTGGCGCGATCCGGTGTGAGATCGATCATGGGTTTTCCTCCACAAGGTGCTGGTCAGGCCGGCAGTTATTCTGTTGGCAAAAAAGTGCGATTGATAGTGCGGGAGTGGCCGCGGAATTCGGCGATCACGGTTCCGTCGCCGCGGGCAACGCGAATGTCGTAGATGCCGGAACGTCCGGTGCGGGAGACCTCGCGTGCCGAGGCGGTCAGGAGATCGTTCAGACTGCCCGGGGCGATGTAAGTGACCGAACAGTGCTGGGCAACGGTGACCTGATTGTAGGTGTTGCAGGCAAAGGCGAAGGCGCTGTCGGCCAGCGCAAAGATATAGCCGCCGTGACAGTTGCCATGGCCGTTGGTCATGTCCTTCGTCACGGTCATGGAGATATCTGCTTCGCCTGGCGCCACGTGAAGCAGTTTCATGCCGAGCTTCTGGGAGGCGTTGTCTTCCTCCCACATCAGCTTGGCGCAGGTTTCTGCCAGCTCTTTCGGGTTGAGTTCAGATGTTTTTTTCATGTCATTCACCGCGGAATTGTGCAGGGCGTTTTTCCAAAAACGCAATTACACCTTCAGCATAATCGTCGGTGAAGCCTGCTGTCTGCTGGCAATCCCGCTCCATGTCGAGATGCGTGTCGAGATCCTGGCTGGCGGCGGCCTGGATGAGACGTTTGGTGAGGCCCAGTCCGACAGTAGGGCCAGCAGCCAGCTTCTCAGCCAGTGCGGTCGCCTCTTCAAGGAGAGCAGCATCATCGACCGCTTTCCAGATCAAACCCCAGCTTTCGGCCTGTTCCGCCGTAAGCGGTTCCCCAAGCAGGGCGAGAGCCTTGGCACGCGGTTCTCCAAGGATACGCGGCAGAGACCAGCTGCCGCCCGCGTCCGGTATCAGGCCAATCTTGGAAAAGGCCTGAATGAACTTTGCCGAGCGTGCTGCCAGAACGATGTCACAGGCAAGGGCGATATTGGCCCCTGCACCGGCCGCCACGCCATTCACCGCGCAGATGATTGGTTTTTCCAGGCTGCGGATCAGGCGCAAAGTCGGATTGTAAAAGGTCTCGATCGTATGACCGAGATCAGAGCGCTCGCCGCCTTTTCTCGGATCCCGGTCGCCGAGATCCTGCCCAGCACAAAAGCCCCGTCCAGAGCCCGTCAACAACACCGAGCGGACTGCTTTTTCGGAATGCGCGCGCTCAATTTCTGCGCGAAACGACAAATGCATTTCCTCGTTAAACGAGTTGAGTTTGTCCGGGCGGTTGAGCGTTAGCTTCAAAACGCCATTGTTTATTTCCGAAATAACAGTCTGATTTTCCGACATTTTTCTCTCCCTGACATCATTTTCTCACGATGCCGACAAAACAAATCGTTGCATAAACCGTCCGGTCGGTCAATTATAAGAACTGAGGCGTAACGCTCGTTACGGACTTGGGAGGAGACCTTATGCCAAATCTGCTTGGCCGGCATTGCAGAATGTTAAGCGCTGCGTTCTCGGTGATCGGGAAGCCACGCTCTGGAAGGCAGGTTTCAGTGTTTTTTGGTCCGGCAAACGGACAGAGTTTTGCGCTGCCCCGCGCAGCACAATCCAGGTCAGCCGGCGTCTCCAATTCGCTCCGTAATCATCAGCAAAGCGTGGCTAGCAGCGCCTTCATTCGGCAAAGCCAGTTTCGTCGCGTTTCTGTCAGGAGTTCTCACAGCAGCTGACCCCGGTTGCCCGTCACTTCGGAATTTTCACACTTTGGGAGGAAATCATGAAAGTTACCAATACAGCTCTCGCCACCTTGATGGTTCTGGGAACAGTTACAGGCGCCGCCGCCGACATCAAGTTGGGTGCCAGCCTGTCCGCGTCCGGTCCTGCTGCATTCCTTGGCGACCCGGAAGCCAAGACTCTCTACATGCTCGTTGATGATCTAAACGGCAAGGGCGGGATCAACGGCGAGAAGATCGAGCTGGTGATTTACGATGATGGCGGCGATCCGAACAAGGCGCGCACTTTTGCAACGCGGCTGGTGGAAGACGATGAAGTTGTCGCTATCATCGGCGGATCCACGACCGGCACGACCATGTCCATCCTGTCGGTTGCCGAAGATGAGGGTATTCCGTTCATCTCACTCGCCGGGGCGATCCAGATCATTGATCCGGTGCGCGAGTATGTCTTCAAGACCCCGCACACCGACCGCATGGCCTGTGAGAAGATTTTCACGGATATGCAGAAGAACGGCATCACCAAGATCGGCATGATTTCCGGTACCGGCGGATTTGGCGCGTCGATGGAAGCACAATGCGTTGATGTTGCTGGCGATTACGATGTCGAGATCCTGGTTCAGGAAACCTACTCCCGTCAGGACGCGGACATGACCCCACAGCTTACCAAGATCAAGTCCACCGAGGGTGTTGAGGCCGTTCTGAATCCGGGCTTCGGTCAGGGGCCGGCCATCGTCACTCGAAACTATGCTCAGCTTGGGATTGATCTGCCGCTCTACCAAAGCCATGGAGTTGCCTCCGATGGTTTCATTGAGCTGGCTGGAAAGGAAGCTGCTGAAGGCGTGCGTCTTCCAGGCACTGCGCTGCTGATTGCAGACATCATGGAAGAGGGGGACCCGCAGAAGGAAGTGGTGATCGCCTACAAGACCGCATACGAGGAAGAGTACGGCGAAGCCGTTTCAACTTTCGGCGGCTATGCGCATGATGCATTCCGACTGATGACGGATGCGATGGCCCGTGCGGGCAGCTCCGATCCAAGCGCGATCCGCGACGCTCTAGAAGCAACCAGCGGCATGGTCGGCACGACAGGCACCTACACCTTCAGCCCGGACGATCACCTGGGGCTCGATCTCAGTGCGTTCCGCATGCTGGAAATTCGCGACGGCAAGTGGACTTCGATCGACTGACGCCATTTTCGGAGGCCGGGCAACAAGTCCGGCTTCCAACCTTGCACCCAAAATCCCGCTTAGGAGACGTCGATGGACGCATTGATGCAGTTCGTCTTTTCCGGCTTGACCGTCGGCGCGGTCTACGCCCTTGTCGCGCTTGGCTTCACCATCATTTACAACGCCTCGGACGTGGTGAACTTTGCCCAGGGCGAATTCGTCATGCTTGGCGGCATGATCACCGTTTTCGCTTTCGATGCGGGTCTGCCGTTGCCCTTGGCGGCTATACTCGCAATCGTGGCAACGGCCGCCATCGGCGTTGCGCTGAACAAGTTTGCGATCGAGCCTGCGCGGGGCGCGCCGGTCGTCTCCCTGATCATCATTACCATCGGCGCTTCGATCCTGATCCGCGGTGCGACACAGGTCCTGTTCGACAAGCAACTGCACCGTCTGCCTGCCTTCTCCGGGGATGATCCGATCCATCTTCTCGGCGCAACTTTGCTGCCGCAGAGCCTTTGGGTGATTGGCGGAGCCATTGCGATTTTCATTGCGCTGTGGCTGTTTTTCACGCGCACCCTTTTAGGCAAGGCTGTTCTGGCAACGGCGAACAATCGGCTGGCCGCACAGCTCGTCGGCATCAACACCGGTTTCGTCATGACTTTGTCCTTCGCCTTGTCGGCGGCCATCGGTGCGCTGGCCGGTGTTCTGGTCACACCAATCACGCTGGTGAGCTATGACGTCGGTGTTGGCCTCGCCCTTAAAGGGTTTGCGGCTGCAATGCTCGGTGGCATGGGGAATCCAAAGGGGGCTTTGGTCGGCGGGTTGCTGCTCGGCCTGTTTGAAGCCCTGACGGCTGGATACATCTCCTCCCAGTACAAGGAAGCGGTCGCCTTTGTCGTGATCCTTGCTGTGCTTTTTGTCATGCCACAGGGCCTCTTCGGTCAAAAGACGACAGAAAGGGTCTAGGTGATGACACTCAAAAACAAATGGGTTCAGCTGGCCATTCTGGCTGCAATCATCGTCATTCTGCCGGTCTTTTTCCCGTCCGGCTATTACTACCGTGTTGGCGCGCTTGTGTACGTGAATGCCTTGTCCGTCGTCGGCTTGGTGATCCTGATCGGTTACGCCGGACAGATCAGTCTGGGGCACGCGGGGTTCGCCGGGATTGGTGCCTATGCCTGCGCCTTGGCACCGGTTCATCTCGGCATTCCGCCGGTTCTGGCCATTTTGCTCGGCGCTGCCATTTCTGCCGTGCTCGCCCTTCTGATCGGCCGCCCGATTTTGCGCTTGAAGGGGTATTATCTCGGTGTTGCAACGCTTGGATTTGGCATTCTGGTCTCCATGGTGCTCTCCAATGAACGCGGATTGACAGGTGGCCCGGATGGAATGGCGGTTCCAAGTCTTGGTTTGCGCCCACTCCTAAGGGATATGGGGCTTCGGCTGTCTGGCGGTGAATTCTGGTACATCTTCAATGCGGCCGCGCTTTTGACCGGGATCTGGATCGCGCTCAACCTTTACCAAAGCGCGACCGGGCGGGCGATGCGGGCCCTGCACGGGTCAGAGACCGCCGCGCAAACCGTCGGCATTGATGTCGCGCGTTTCAAGCTGCAAGCGTTCATTATCTCAGCTGTCTACGCGTCGGTCGGCGGCTCGCTTCTGGCCTTGCAGAACGGTTTCATCACACCGGATGTCGCCGGTTTCATGCACTCGGTGGAAATGGTCACCATGGCCGTTCTCGGCGGTGTCGGCTCAGTCCTGGGTGCAACATTTGGCGCGGCTGTCCTGACCCTCCTGCCGCAGATCCTGACCGTGTTCCACGACTATGAGCATCTGGTGCTTGGCCTCGTCATGATCCTGGTGATGATCTTCCTGCCGCTTGGCCTTTTGCCGTCCCTTGCAGCACGTTTCAGATGGAGGGGTGTCTGATGAGCATTCTCGAAATCAGCGGCCTTGGCATCAGTTTCGGCGGGCTGCGCGCCGTCAATGATGTCGGTTTTTCGGTCAAACCGGGTGAAATCGTATCGGTCATCGGTCCGAACGGGGCTGGTAAAACGACCCTCTTCAACATGATCTCCGGTGTCTATTTGCCGGACGCGGGGTCCGTGAAACTAAACGGGGCGGATGTGACCGCCAAGGCTCCGCATCTTCTCGCGGAGAAGGGGCTGACGCGGACCTTTCAGAACCTGCAGATCTTCCAGGAAATGACGGTTCTGGAAAATGTGGTCGCCGGATTTCATTTGACGGAAAATCCGTCCGTCTGGGCTGATCTGTTGTCGCTGCCGTCTGCCCGGCGGCGGTCTGCGGAAGTGCGCGAACAGGCGCCGCTGCTTCTTGAAAAGGTGCATCTGTCAAAGGCTGCCGAGGAAGAGGCCGGGAACCTTTCTTATGGTGCACTCAAGCGCCTTGAGATTGCGCGTGCCTTGGCTGTTGGTCCGCAGGTTCTTCTGCTGGATGAACCTGCAGCAGGCTGCAATGCGGTCGAGACAGAAGAGATCGATGAGCTGATTGCGGAGCTCGCCAAATCCGGCATCGCGATCCTGCTCGTGGAGCACGATATGAAAATGGTGATGCGGATCTCCAATCACATCGTGGTGCTGGATCACGGCGAAAAGATCGCTGAAGGCACCCCGGAGGACGTCTCCAGGAACCCGGATGTGATTGCCGCCTATCTCGGCACGGAAGAGGAGCCTGCCCATGCTGACGGTTGAGGGCCTGCGGTCGGCCTACGGTCACATCGAGGTGTTGCACGGGATCGATCTTGAGGTGACGTCCAAGGAGATCGTCACTGTGGTCGGCGCCAATGGAGCGGGCAAGACCACCTTGCTCAAATGCTTGTCCGGGACACAAGCGGTCACCGGCGGAGACATCCGTTTTCGTGGCGACGCGCTGACAACCGTGCCGGCGTACAAGCGTTTGAAACGTGGATTATCGCAATCACCCGAAGGGCGGCAGATCTTTACGAATATCACGGTGGAAGAAAATCTGCGTCTCGGCGCGTTTCTTTTCACCGATGACCGGGTCGAAAAGGATATGGAGGACGCCTTCCAGATGTTCCCAATCCTGCGGGAAAAGCGGAACCTGGCAGCGGGTGGCCTTTCAGGTGGCCAACAACAGATGCTGGCGATTGCCCGTGCCTTGATGGGGCGGCCGCATTGCCTGTTGCTGGATGAACCTTCGATGGGTCTGGCACCTTTATTGGTCGCGCAAATCTTCGATGTGGTGAAGTCCTTGAGGGAAAAGGAAGTGACCGTTCTGCTGGTTGAGCAGAACGCTTTTGGCGCTCTCAAGATCGCCGATCGAGGTTATGTCATGGAAACCGGCCGGATCACGCTTTCTGGGCCCTCCGATGAACTGATCGCCGATCCGCGTATCCGCGAAGCCTATCTAGGGATTTAAAGAGCCGCCGTTGATTCCCGGATGACAAGGTCGCCGGAGATTTCTTCGTCTCCGGTGGCGTCTGCGGGTTCGAAGATCCGATCAATTACCGTGCGTGCCAAAGCGGCGGTCGGCTGGCGGATAGTCGTCAGCCTGGGGACGACAAGAGCTGCCAGCGAGATGTCATCGAAACCTGTAACGGACAGGTCACCAGGGACGTCCAGTTTCAAGTCTCGAGCTGCGCGCAAGACCCCAATCGCCTGCTGGTCACTGGCCGCGGCAATTGCGGTCGGGCGATCACCGCTGTCCGCAGTTTCTGCAAGTATCTCCCGGCAAACCTCTTCGCCGGAATCATAATCGAACTGACCTGCGTGGATTGTCAGTTCGATTGGATCATCAGGTGTTGAGAGCGTCTTTATCCGGGTCACAAACCCTTCGCGGCGGCGGCGGGCGACATCCATGGTGCCCGGTCCGGCGATATAGGCGATCCGCCGATGGCCAAGCTGATGGAGATGGTCGGCAATCTGGGCTGAGCCATCGAAATGGTTTGTGCTGACCAGCGCATGATCGCCAAGACGGCGGTCAAGCGACACGATCGGAACATCTGCTTCGTAAGGATGGTTGCTGTCAGATGTTGCAACAACGATGACACCGCGCACGGAGCGGTCCAGCAGGGCCGCGATCTGGATCTTTTCGGTCTCCAGATCATCATCCGAATTTGCCAGCATAACCGAATGGCTGCGGCTGGCGGCTTCCTTTTCGATATCCTTGGCAAGTTGCGCAAAGAACGGGTTGGTAATATCCGGAACCACCAGTCCGATGACATCGATACTGTTTGTGCGCAGTGCCCTGGCTGCTAAATTGGGCTTGTAGCCAAGCTCGTCCATGGCTGCCTGCACCCGCAGTTTGAGCGGCTGTTTGACCGTATCGTTTTTGGAGAGGACCCTGGAAACCGTCCCGACCGACACATCGGCTTTGCGCGCGACATCCTTTATGGTCGGCATGGACAGGCTTCTCCCTAAATAGCTTAGCTGCAGCCAACTGCGGGCTGCTGTTCCTTTTACTGCCTCTTTCAGGCCAGCACTACACCAGGTCGGGCGCGTAGAACCGGTCGACCTCGTCTCGGGTCGGCAGGGAAGCCGATGCACCCTTTCGGGTGGTTGCAAGGGCTGCTGCATGCATAGCAAATCGTATCGCGGACCGCATTAAGGCACCCTCTGAGAGCGCAGTTGCCAGCGCACCGTTAAAGCAATCCCCGGCGGCCACCGTGTCAATTGCGGTCACACTCGGAGCAGGTTCGACGCCGTCTTCATCCCCAAAGGACCAGGCGACGCCCTTTTCTCCGAGGGTAATGATCGCACCGCTGAGACCGAAAGTGCGCAAGTGCCGCGCGCCGTCGCGGGCCTCTTCAAGCGTTTCTGGAGTTGCGCCCAGGATGGCACCAGCTTCACTTGCGTTCGGGGTCAGCACATCAAAAGCGGCAATCACATCCTTGGTCCAGGCAGGGTGAGGGGCTGGAGCCGGATCCATGATAACCAAAGCACCGCCACCGCGCGCGAGTTCCGCGGCTTTCAATGACGTTTCCAGGTTGATTTCGTTTTGAAGGAGGACGACACCGCTTTGGTTTAACTGGTTCGAATGCGGCCCAAGGTCTTCGGGCTGCATCTGACCATTGGCACCACTTGCCAGCCGGATGATGTTGTCGCCTTCTGGCCCAACATCGATGAATGCCATGCCCGTTCCGCAGTCGCGTTTTTCGATCAGATCGGCGGTGACATTGAAGGCTGCAAGCTGATCCGCGGCGACGCGGCCAAAACCGTCTTCACCAACTGCGCCGATCATCGTCGCATTAGCACGGAGCTTGGTTGCTGCGACAGCCTGATTTGCGCCTTTGCCGCCCAATGTGTTGGCGGTTTCCCGGACCATTACGGTTTCACCGATTTTTGGCCAGCGATCGAGATAGCTGAAGAGATCGATGTTTATGCTGCCAACGACAGTAACCGGCTTCAAAATTACGCTCCGCTCATAGGGTTCGGATTGTGTATACCGTACTATTTTGCCTCAGCGGAAGGTGTGTCCGCTGAGACTTTAAATATAGGCGATCAAGTCGCGGCGTATTTGGCGCGGTAATGATCAAGGATGACTGCAAAGATGATAACCACTCCGGTAATCATCTGGCGCATGAAGTCGCTTAAACCGATCAGGATCAAGCCGTTCGCCAGCACGCCGATGATGAAGGCGCCAAGCAGTGTTCCGATCACGGACCCGCGGCCGCCGCTCAAACTGGTGCCGCCGATGATCACTGCAGCGATCGCATTTAGTTCAAAGCCAATCCCGGCAATTGGGCTGGAGATGTTAAGGCGGGCCATATAGACGACTGCCGCGATGCCAGCGGTAAAGCCGCAGATGGTGAAGGCGGCAATCTTGTAGCGACGGACCGAATGTCCCGCCAGGCGGACAGCTTCCTCGTTGTTTCCAATGCCGTAAAGCAGACGCCCGAAGACCGTGAAGTTCAGGACGAACCAGGCCACGAATACAAGAAACAGCGCCACCAGGAACACAACAGGGACACCATAGATCATGGCGGATCCGAATTCCTCAAAGGCATAGGGGAAGGAGTAGATTGTCTGCGCGTCGGAGACCTGCAATGCCGCACCGCGGGCAATGTTCAGCATGCCGAGGGTGATGATGAACGATGGCAGCGCCCAATAGGCGCTGATGGCGCCGTTTATGAACCCGCAAAGAACACCGGTTAGCGTTGCGGCAATCACCGCAAGCGCGATTGCTTCTGCTGGTCCAAATCCGGGAAGGGTGATTGCCTTGCCGGCCACGACCGCTGCAAACGCCATCACCGACCCCACCGACAGGTCAATGCCGCCGATCAGAATGACGAATGTCATGCCAACGGCGAGGACCAGATTGATGGTGATCTGGGTCAGGATGTTGGTGATGTTGTTCGGCGTCAGAAAGTGTTCGGTGAACACAGAAAAAAATATGATCAGAGCCAGCAAGGCGAGGCCGATGCCCGCGTTTTGCAAAACGGTCCGGACGGAAAATCTGGATGGAGCCGGGAGCGTTTCGGTTGTTGTCTGGAGTGTCATTGGCTGTTTCCTCCGGCCAGTTCGGTTTGCCCGTAGGCCAATTTAAGGATGTTTTCTTCAGAGAAATCGGCGCGCTGAAGCGAGCCCTGGATCTGGTGTTCGGCGAGCACAAGAATGCGATCGGCCAGCGTCATGAGTTCCGGCATTTCGGACGAAACCACCAACAGGGCGACGCCATTGTGGGCCAGATCTTTCAGGATCGCGTAGATTTCAGCTTTTGCTCCCACATCGACGCCTCTGGTGGGCTCATCCAGCAACAGGACTTTTGGGTTCCGTGCGAGCCACTTGGCCAGCACCACCTTTTGCTGGTTTCCGCCAGACAGGCTTGAAGCAGGGTCGGCTGTCTTGCCGTATTTCAGTTTCAGTTTTTCGCCGGCCTCCATGGCCTGGCGCCGCTCAGCTGCGAATTTGAGGAGACCGGATTGCGACACGGACTTCATATTTGCGAGCGAGACGTTGGCCGAGATCGGCATTTCCAGGATCAGGCCTTCGTCCTTACGGTCTTCCGTTACGAAACCAATCCCGGCAGCTATGGCATCGCTTGGACCTGAAAAACGGGCGGTCTTGCCATCCCGTTGCACTTGTCCGGACCGGATTGCATCAATTCCGAAAATTCCGCGCAGGATCTCAGTGCGGCCCGCTCCCACTAGCCCGGCGATTCCAACGATTTCGCCATATCTCAAGTCAAAAGACACACCGGTGTCGGACGGATTGGCCTGAGTGCAGACATCTTGGACACTGAGTGCGACGGCGCCGAAGTCCTTTTGTTCGATGTCATGGGCCATTTCTCCGGCGAGCTGGCGGCCGACCATTCTTTGGACAATACCGTCCGGCGTGGTCTCGGCGATCAAATCAGTGGCGATTGTGCGGCCGTTGCGAAACACCGTGACCCGATCACAGATTTCAAAGACTTCGTCGAGGTGATGGGACACGAAAACGACGGTAACACCGTCTGCCTTGATCCGGGCGACAAGTTCGAAGAGACGCTTGGTTTCACGCTCCGTCAGTGTCGCGGTTGGTTCATCAAGGATCAGGATCTGGCTTTCGGACTGTAGAGCCCTTGCGATTTCAACAAGCTGCCGGTGGGCGATGCCAAGGGTGCTCACAGGAGCTTTGACATCGATATCAGTCAGCCCGATGGCGTCCAGCGCCTTGCGAGCACGAGCGTTGAGTTCATGCCGGTCCAGGAGCCCAAACCGGTTGCGTGGCAACTTCTCGATCGAGATGTTTTCCGCAATTGTCAAGTGCTCAAGGAGATTGAATTCCTGATGAACGACCTGGACACCGCGTTCCTTGGCCTCATGTGGCGACTGCGGGCGGTATGTCTGCCCGTCCAAGGATATCGCACCGTGGTCGTAGGGGAAGACGCCAGACAGGATCTTAATCAAGGTGGACTTGCCAGCGCCATTTTCACCGACCAGCGCATGCACTTCTCCCTGTTCGAGGAAAAAGCTCACGCCGTCGAGCGCCTTCACGCCGCCGAAGTATTTCTTCAGTCCTTCAACCGATAGAAACGGTGTGGAATGCGCAGGGGCGTGCGCCGCGGTTTGCGTCGCTGCTACCATGGTGCGTCCAGTCATATCGTAATTGGAAGAGTTTGATTTGCCCCCGCTCAAGGCTGACCAAGCGGGGGCACTTGGGGCCGATTATTGGGCGGCCACCAATTCGATCGGGGTTCTGACCCAACCTTTGAGTTCGTCACCACCGCCGACGACTTCGAGCGCCAGATCAATGGCGTTTGCGGCCATGTCTGTTCCAAACTGGTCGACAGTTGCCAGCATCCGGCCGTCTTCGATCATCGGACTGACAGCCGGGATGTTGTCGAAACCGACAACCATGATGTCGGAGCGGCCAGCGCTTTCAAGTGCCTTTACCACGCCGATGGCCATGGAATCGTTGGCTGCCATTACACCCTGGATGTCCGGGTGTGCGGTCAGCATGTTGGAGAAGACCGTGTTGGCTTCTTCTGTTTCCCAATGCGCTGTGCGGCTGTCGAGAAGGTCGAGTTTGTACTCGGCGACAGAGTCTTCAAAACCCATGCGGCGCTGGTTTGCATTGTCCGCGCCCGGATTGCCCTCGATGATGACGACCTTGCCGCCTTCGCCGAGTTTTTTGCCCAGTGCATCACCGGCAAGTTTCGCACCACCGCGATTGTCCGGGCCCACAAAGGCCAGCTCGATGCCCTGTTGTTTCTTGGCATCTTCATCAAGGGCCACGTCGAAGTTGACCACGACAATGCCCGCTTCCATCGCCTTCTTCAGCGGGCGCACCATCGCACGGCTGTCGGCAGGAGCCACCACAATTGCGTCCACGCCCTGTGTGATGAAGTTTTCGACGGCGTTGATCTGGCTCTCGAAGTCGGTTTCGTTCTGCATGCCGACAGCCAGAAGTTCATAGTCGCCACGCTTTTCCTCGTGGGCTTCGGCACCTGCCATCATGTTTTGAAAGAACTCGTTTGCGAGCGATTTCATGATGAGGCCGACTTTCGGCTTGTCGTCTGCCATGGCGGTGCCAGCAAGCAAAGCGAGACCGGTCGCTGCGGCGGCAGCGAGCTTGAATATCTTCATTATTTCCTCCCAAAGAAGACTGCCGTCCCTCTATCCAGACTGGCAGGTGAACAGGCTCCCAAGTGAAAGCATGACTCCCGAAACAGGTCAATATGAAACGTTTCATTTTTTTGAATGCATTCAAAAATTGACGCTATTTTTCATCTTTGAGGCATTCTCCAGGCGTGCGGAAGTGTCTGATAAAACGAACTTAAAAGAGTTCTCCAAAAAGCTTCGGTGGTTGCCGGAAAATCATGACAACGAAAGATGTTGCGGCTAAAGATCCGGAAATTTCGCCTGTTGAGCCATGCGGCGTTTGCGAGAACCGCACAAAAAACGAGCGCCGTTTTTTGCCGTTTGTTCAAAAAAATTGCTCTTGCAGGCTCTGCTTAACTTGTGGGCACGCCGGATTTGTGATCATCTTTTAGAGTTAAAAAAAGCACTCCAGGGGTTTCCAGATGTTCACCGTTAAACCGTTTTCAAAGGTCCGCCGGGGCCTTTTGGCGGCTGCAATGACTGTCACAGCCGTTGCCGCCATGCCGATGTCAGCTGCACAAGCGGCGGATCCAATCAAAGTTGCTGCGATCTATACCGTACCGGTCGAACAGCAATGGGTGAGCCGTATTGATAAGGCGCTCAAAGCTGCCGAAGAGCGTGGCGATATCACTTATACCTTCTCTGAAAACGTCGCGAACACCGACTACGAGCGGGTGATGCGCGAGTACGCAGAGCAGGGCATGGATCTTGTTGTCGGGGAAGCATTCGCTGTGGAGCGGGCCGCACGCAAGGTCGCCGCAGAGTATCCGGACACTGCGTTCCTCATGGGCTCGTCTTTCGGCCCGGGAAAACCAAACTTTGCTGTTTTCGACAACTGGATCCATGAGCCGAGCTATCTGTCCGGCATGATCGCGGGCGCGACCACCGAATCCAACATCATCGGTATGGTCGGCGGGTATGCCATTCCGGAAGTGAACCGTCTGATGCACGCGTTCATGGACGGGGCAACATCCGTGAACCCGGACGTGAAGTTCCTCGTGACCTTCATTAACTCTTGGTACGATCCGCCCAAGGCCAAAGAAGCTGCATTTGCGATGATCGATAAGGGCGCTGACATAATGTACGCAGAGCGCTTTGGTGTTTCGGATGCGGCCAAGGAGAAAGGTCTTCTGGCCATCGGCAACGTCATCGACACGTCAGCCGATTATCCGGGCACGATCCTCTCTTCAGCCCTCTGGCATATGGAGCCGACAATTGACCGTGCTCTTGAGCAGGTGAAGTCAGGCACTTTTGAACCGGCCGATTTTGGCCGTTATAGCTTCATGAGCTATGGCGGTGGCAGCTTCATTGTTGATGAAAGCCTTGCTCCGGCCGATGCCGTTGCTGCCGCAAAAGAAAAAGAACAGGAAATTCTCGATGGCCTGTTCCGCGTCAATGTGAACGACAGCGAACCGAAATCCACGATGTAAGCAGCGCCTGCTGTTCTATCTGGCGGTCATTGGGTTTGACACCTGTGACCGCCAGTGACCTGCCGATGTTCTTCCTTATCGGCCAAGAATTCAAAAACCACAGGAGGTTGGCATGGCGCCGCCAGCAAATGATGCCCCCGTCCTGTTGCGGCTTGAAGGCATCACCAAGCGCTTTGGCGCGTTGACAGCCAATGGCGATGTGTCGCTGGACCTGAGACAAGGTGAAATCCTTGCACTTCTCGGAGAAAACGGTGCTGGCAAAACCACGCTGATGAACATCCTTTTCGGTCACTATGTGGCCGATGAAGGACAGGTGCTTGTGTTGGGGGCGCATGGCGCCCTTGAAGAGTTGGAGCCAGGCTCTCCGCACGCCGCACTGGATGCTGGCATCGGGATGGTGCACCAGCATTTTACGCTTGCAGAAAACCTGAGCGCCTTCGACAATATACTTTTGGGCACAGAACCTCTGTCCGCCATCAAGTCTGCCCGTTTGCCGGCACGCAAGAAGCTGGACGAGCTGATGGATAGATCCGGATTGGCGGTCAATCTGGACACGCGCATTTCCAATCTCTCGGTCGGGGAAAAACAGCGCGTTGAGATCTTGAAAGCGCTTTACCGGGATGCGAGGGTTCTTGTCCTTGATGAGCCGACCGCTGTTTTGACACCGCAAGAATCCGAGACGCTGTTTGCCACGTTGACGAAGCTTGCAGGCGATGGGCTCGGGATCATTTTCATTTCGCACAAGCTGGCAGAAGTGATGGCATCCTCCCACCGTGTTGCGGTCTTGCGCGGAGGCCGGAAAGTGGCAGACCTGCCGACTGAAGGCAGCTCGCAACGCCAGTTGGCCGAGCTAATGGTCGGGCACGAGATAACTGAAACCGTACGCGAACCCGGCATTCCGGGCGCGCCGCTTTTTGTCCTGACCGGCGTTGCGGCGGGACACGGTCGCGACGCAATCTCCGATGTCTCGCTGGACTTACGAGCCGGTGAAATCCTTGGCATAGCCGGTGTGTCTGGCAATGGCCAAACCACGCTGGCGAGGGTTGTTTCCGGTCTTGAGACGGTGTCGGCTGGCAAATTGATGCTGGAAGGCGATGAGCTCGGGCAAGTCTCTGCGCGGCAAATGATTGACATCGGTCTGGCGAGGATACCTGAAGATCGTCATCACGATGGCATTGTGGGTGCGATGACCGTGTCTGAAAACTTGGCGATTGAAGCGATCCGCAAACCAGAAAACCAGCGCTTCGGGATGCTCCGGTTTTCGGCGATGCGGGACCGGGCGAAGGATCTTATCAAGGCCTATGACATTCGCTGCCAGAGTGAGGCAAGTCCGGCCCGGTTGCTGTCTGGCGGTAATATCCAGAAAATCGTTTTGGCCAGAACGCTCGAAACGGAGCCCAAAGTCGTACTCGCCGCCCAGCCCTCGCGCGGGCTTGATGTCGGAGCGACGTCCGACGTTCACAAACGCCTGCTTGCAGCACGTGCTCGCGGTGCGGGTGTCATTCTCATTTCTGAAGATCTGGATGAACTCATGCGTCTTTCCGACCGCATTGCCGTCATTCATCGCGGCCATCTCTCACAAGCAGAACCAACGGAAGACCTCGATCGCGGCAAACTCGGTCTGCGCATGGCTGGGCACGACGGGGAAGAAGCTGCATGATCCGTTTTGAACCCAGAGGTCCGGTTGCCGTTTCCAAAGTCATCAGCGTGACCGTGGCAGCCGCTGTGGCCGCCCTCGTTCTGGCCGCTGTTCCGATGCTGTTCGCAGGTCTGTCAGTTTTTGAAGCCTATGGCCTTATGATCAAGGGCGCATTTGGGTCAGCCTTTGCCTTTACAGAAATGCTGACCCGCGCAACGCCATTGATCCTGACGGGACTTGCCGCCGCCGTTGCTTTCCGGGCAAAGCTTTGGAACATCGGTGCCGAAGGTCAGCTGTATGCCGGAGCGTTGGCCGCAGTTGCGGTCGGTACCGGGCTGATCTCCGGGCCTTCGTTCGTGCTTATTCCGGCCGTTGTTCTCGCCGGGGCCCTGATGGGCGGGCTGGTCATGTTGGGACCGACCCTATTGAAAACCCGACTCGGCGTGGATGAAGTGGTGACGACGCTTCTCCTGAATTTCGTCATTCTGCTGTTTGTGCAGATGATGCTGGAAGGCCCCATGAAGGACCCGATGGGGATGGGATGGCCGCAATCGGAACCCATTCTGGATGAAGCCGCGTTGCCCAAGCTGATGGACCGGATGCGCATCCATTGGGGTCTCATCATCGCGCTGATTTCCGCGCTTGGCGTTTATCTTCTTTTGAAACGCACGGTCTGGGGTTTTGAAATCCGGGCAGTTGGAGAAAACGCATCCGCAGCCCGTCATGCCGGTATCCCGGTCACGGCAACCTTTATTCGGGTTGGATTGCTCTCCGGTGCGCTGGCGGGCCTTGCCGGTGTGGGTGAAGTTGCAGGGCTGAAAGGATATCTGACAGCAGACCTGTCACCGGGTTTCGGATACTCCGGTATCGTCGTTGCCATGCTGGCAGGGCTGTCGCCGATAGGCGTTGTCTTTGCTGCGCTCTTTATTGCAAGCATCTTTGTTGGGGCAGATTCCATGTCCAGGGCCACCGGTGTTTCCAATTATCTGGCTGATCTGATCGTTGCGATGGCGCTCTTGTGCGTTCTCGTCTCCGGCTTGTTCTTGAGGTTCAAGATCCGCTTTGTCGGCGCGCCGCATGCGAAGGAGGCTTCGAAATGATCGAGATCCTCGATATTCTTGTATCCGAAAACTTCTGGGCGGCCTCTCTGCGCATCGCCACGCCGCTGATTTTCGGTGTCATCGGCGCGCTTATCTGTGAGCGGGCAGGGGTGCTCAATCTTGGGATCGAAGGTATCTTTACGGCGGGTGCCATGGCTGGCTGGATGGCAGTCTGGCTCGGAGCAGGGCTTTGGGGCGGTGTGCTAGTCGCCGCATTGGCAGGTGGGCTCTTTGGCCTTCTTCACGCCATCCTGACGGTGCCGCTCGGGTTGTCTCAGCATGTCTCGGGGATCGGTGTCACCCTGTTCGCAACGTCGCTCAGTTACTTTATTTACCGGACCGCTCTGCCGGATGTGTCGTCGCCGCCGCGGATTGAAGCGTTTCAGCCGCTCGATATCCCGATCCTGTCCGATCTGCCGTTTATTGGTCCTGCATTGTTCCAGCAAACCTCGCTGACGTTTCTTGCACTGATCCTGGTGTTTGCGACAGGCTATGTGCTTTATCGCACGCCGCTCGGTCTTGCGATCCAGGCTGTGGGCGACAATCCGTCGGCTGTCGAATCGCAAGGGCTCTCGGTCTACAGCCTGCGCATGGGCGCAGTCGTTGTCGGCTCGTCGATCATGGCGCTGGGCGGAGCGTTTTTGACCATGTCGGCCTTTGATGCCTTCTTCTTCGGCATGGTCAATGGCCGCGGCTGGATCTGTATTGCCTTGACCGTCTTCGCCTCGTGGCGGCCCGGAAAAGCGCTGATTGGCGCGCTATTGTTTGGTGCATTTGACGCGTTCCAGGTCCGTCTCCAGACAGAAGTCGGCAGCTTCATCCCCGGACAGGTTTTCCTGATGATGCCGTATATTCTGTCCATCATCGCGCTGATCGTGGTGGCCCGGAAAGCTGATTATCCGCGCGCACTGCTTGTTCCTTATTTCCGCGGCCAACGTTAAGTGTGAGTAAAGTCAACAAGTGTTAATATAGTTGCAGGTGATGCTTAATAGGTGCGGAAAAATGAAATTTTCGAAAAGTCTTTGGTTTTGGCCATTGCTTTTATTTATTGTAATTTGGATTGGAATGACAATTTGGCCTTTAGTTTCGATAGTTCTATTTGCCACAAGGATTGGGTTTTTTACGGGGTATCTAGTAATTGCTTCAATAATCGGGTTAGCAATAGACGCATATTATAGACGAGTACCCCGAGTTTTTTTGCCAGTTTCGATTGCTGTGCTTTCAATCGGTATTTCAATTTATTATTATAAATACTTTGAGGAGCAGATTCAAATATCGAAAATCGAAAATGAGTTGCAAGCTAAAAATACAAAATCGATTGCAGAAGCAAGAAATTACATTCAGAAAAATTCATTGACGATAGTCCCGCTCCAATCGCAATCCCGGCAATACAGTAAGTATAGAGTAAATTACTATTATTCGGTAATTCGCGATTTAAGCGATAATTCTGTACATTACACAGAGAACTTCTATTTAAAACAAAAATATTGCAATGGTATTTCAGATAAAGATCAGTATATTGAATTCAGGGGTACTGCGATTAAAGATGAAAGTGCAGAGGGAGCGCATATGTGCTACCTTAGATCTAGGATAAAAAATCCAGAATCAATGATTTCTTATTCTCAGCAGCAAAAAGTAAGAAATGGAAAGCGAAATGGGTTGTCTATTTCTTTGTTGCGGAAAGATGTGCTTATAAACAATGATGCGATAGTCGATTATTTGGATGCATCAGTAAATAGTCTCCCGATCATTCCGTGGCCTCTGGTGATTTGTGGGAATCTGGGTGGCATTGTCTCAATGCCGGATCATGTATGTAGCATTTCCTTCAAAAGTATCATTAGCAGAGAGTTGGAAACGCGTCCCAATTTTGCAATTAAAGCTGGCGTATCTGATGTAGTAGCTATGATATTGGATATGAAGCCGCGCAAATTTTTACATTTTCCAGACCATGAAATGTCATCGATCGCTAAGAAGGCTTTGGTTCCTCACCTGACCTTGGAAGCGAAGTCGGAATTGTTTTGATCCAAAACAAAAAAGGATAGTCGAACTACATGTCCTTTGATCTTCTCCTCAAGAACGCCAATTTGCCGGATGGCCAGACCGGCATCGACATTGCCTGTAAGGATGGTCGGATTGCGGCCGTCGAGGCCGGAATGACTGCGGACGCGGGTACGGTGATCGACGCGGGCGGCAAGCTGGTGTCGCCGCCCTTCGTCGACAGTCATTTTCATATGGATGCGACCTTGTCGCTTGGTCTGCCGCGCATGAACCAGAGCGGCACACTTTTGGAAGGCATTGCGCTTTGGGGCGAGCTGAAGCAGATCCTGACCGTCGATGCCGTGGTCGAGCGGGCGTTGAGATACTGCGATCTCGCTGTGTCGCAAGGACTGCTTGCGATCCGCACCCATGTTGATGTGTGTGATGACAAGCTCACCGGCGTTCAGGGCCTTTTGGAAGTCCGCGAAAAGGTCAAGGATTACATCGATCTGCAACTAGTTGCTTTTCCGCAAGACGGTCTCTACCGCTCCCCGAGTGCTGAAACAAACCTGCTGAAAGCCCTTGATATGGGCGTTGATATCGTTGGGGGCATTCCGCATTTCGAAAGAACCATGGACGATGGAGCAAAGTCCGTTCGCCGACTTTGCGAAATTGCGGCCGAGCGCGGTCTGATGGTCGACATGCATTGCGATGAAACCGATGACCCGATGTCCCGCCACATCGAGACGCTCGCCTATGAGACGCAAAGACTGGGCTTGCAGGGCCGGGTGGCTGGATCGCATCTGACCTCGATGCATTCCATGGACAATTACTACGTGTCAAAACTCTTGCCCTTGATTGCCGAAGCTAAGGTGCATGCGATCGCAAATCCGTTGATCAATATCACGCTTCAGGGAAGGCATGACACCTATCCGAAACGGCGCGGTCAGACACGCGTTCCCGAAATGCGCTCCTATGGCATCAACGTCGCCTTTGGGCATGACTGCGTGATGGACCCCTGGTATTCCATGGGAACCGGAGACATGCTGGAAGTCGCGAGCATGGGCCTGCACGTTGCTCAAATGACCAGCCGTGAGGAGATCCGCTATTGTTATGACTGCGTGACCACCCATCCGGCAAAAGCGATGGGGCTCGAAGGGTACGGTTTGGAGAAGGGCTGCAAGGCGGATTTCGTGCTTCTGCAAGCGCGCGATACAATTGAGGCGATCCGGCTCAAAGCCGCCCGGTTGGCAGTTATTAAGTCCGGCAAGGTGATCGCAACATCCGAACCCCGTCAGACGCGTCTTGAGATTGATGGCCGCCCAGGGCTGGTCGATCCGGCAGACTACGCCCCTAAGGAACATTAGGCCTCGCCAAATATTACGGCTGTGGTTGACACACGGCGCCACATCCGATGCCATTGCTTCGGTTGGTTCAAGACAGGGGCGGCGCGATGAGACTGTTGGTCAAAGTAAGCGGTGAAGCACTGGCCGAAGGATCCGCAGGTGTCTTTTCCGACGCCGCGATCTCCAGAGTGTCATCTCACCTCGTTGCGCTTGCTGAAAGTGGTCACGAAGTGGCGGTTGTTGTCGGTGGCGGAAACATATTCCGGGGCACCAGCTCCTCAGATTGGAATATTGAGCATGTCGAAGCGGACAATGTTGGCATGCTCGGGACCATTGCGAATGGCATTCTTCTTCGGGCTAAGGTGGAAGCGACATCGAACCTTGAAGTCCGGTTAATGTCGGCCGTCGACATTCCGGCAATTGGTGAAAAATACATCCGCCGGCGGGCGCTGCGGCATCTGGAAAAAGGCCGGCTCGTCATCCTGAGCGGTGGGATCGGGCAGCCCTTTGTGACCACAGATTACCCATCTGTCCAGCGTGCCGTGGAGCTGGAATGTGCCAGCGTTCTCTGTCTGAAAAACGGTATTGATGGGGTCTACGACAGCGATCCGAAGACCAACCCGGACGCAAAACGGTATCGGACACTTTCTATTGAGACCGCGATCACCAACTCTTTGGGTTTCATGGATCGTTCGGCTTTGGTCTTGGCCAAACAGCACAATGTTCATGTGCATGTTATTGGTGTTGATACGGGCATAGATGTTGTCGACGCTGTTGCCAGCGATGCTGTTGGTACGCGTGTGTCCCGCGATGCTGAAAGCAAATTTTACTGAGTCCCAGTTTCGTGTGTCACTGCCAACCGGATAAGCGCCAAGTTATGGTTGCGGCTTGTGTGATCAAAGGGATGTTCTTACCCTTGCCGGAAAGCGACGCCGGGTAGCAGGTGTATTTGATGGGTGGATTGCGAATGTCAAACACAGTTTTTCTGAGTTTTCAGCCGATTTGGACCCGGCTTGCCGGTGTTTTTGTCTCTTTGTTTTGTGCAGCCGGTGGTGCGATGGCGGCTCAAGAAGAGGTGGTGATCGAGGGTGTTCCGGTTGTGGTCACCGAAGAATCGATCAAGTGCGATATTGACCCCGCCGACGTTCCAAAGGACATCAGCGTCAAGCGGCTGGTGGACTGCAATTCCGCAGAACTTGTCGAAATTGACCTGCCCGGAGAGAGCATCGCGGCCATCAAGTTTACGATATCCCCTGATGACAAAAAGATTTCTTCCGGAACCCGTGCTGAGTTGCGCGACATGCATGTTGCCAAAAACGGGGATGAAACCTGGTACCGGTTCTCAACGCTTCTGCCCGGTGATTTTCCAATGGAGTCAAAGCACCGATTGGTGATGGCGCAATGGCACGAGCGGGTAAACGAAGGTCAAGAAAGCCTGCGGCCGCCCTTGTCCCATCGCCTCTGGGATGGCCGGTTTGTTGTCACTCTTTGGAACGGTGAGCGCATCAAGAAGCTTGGAACCAAGAAGGGCGATGGCGAGATCCTTCATTCGCAGCCGGAACTTCAGCGAGAGGTGTTTCACGAATACGCTTACAAAGTCGTCTGGTCGCCTGAAAATGATGGTGAAATTGTCGGTTGGCGGCGTCAATGCCAACCCATCGATTTAGGTTGCACTAACGGCGTATGGGAAGAGTTTATCCGCTACAATGGACCGACCGGCTATACCGACACAGAGGTCAACGGCTATTACTTCAAGATCGGGCTTTACACCGTTCGGGAATTTGATGTGCCCTTCACGGCTTACCATAACGGATACGGCAGAGGTGCTAACGCGGCCGACATTGGCCTCACCGATCCGATGTTTCAATAAGCGGTTCTCCGCCAAGTGCTGATGTCAACCGCCCTGCTGCACTCATGACGGCGGAGCCATAGCTCTCAATCTTGTCTTTTGTAACCCGGCTTGTTGGTCCCGAGATCGACAAGCCGGCTGCAATCTCGCCATAGTGGTTGAAGACCGGCGCTGCGATGCAGCGCATGCCGTGGTTTTTCTCCTCCCCGTCAATCGAATAGCCGCGCGTTTGCGCCTGGGCCAGATCGGCTTTCAGGAGCGCTGCGTCGCATAGTGTGTAGCTGGTAAAGCGTTCCCGCTTGGAGCTCTTCAGGATCTTCTCACACTGAGTGTCAGGCATGAAGGCGAGAAGGGCCTTGCCGATCCCGGACGCGTGCAGGGGAGACAAGGAGCCAGGCGGAAAGAAGGCCCGGATGCTGGCATGCGTTTCCACCTGACTGACGAACAACACCTGATCTCCTTTTTGTATGCCGAGATTGGCGGTTTCGCCTGTCTCTTCCATGAGCTCCCGCAAGATTGGCCGTGCCCGCTCAACAAGACTGGTTCGGCGCAGGAAGCGAGCCCCCACGATGAAGGCCGCGGGCCCGATGTGCCAGAGTTGCTGGGCTTGGTCGAACTCGACCAACCCACGCGTTTCAAGCGTAAACAGGATCCGGTAGAGCGTCGCAGTGGATTCTCCGGTCTGGTCGGAGAGTGCCGACAAGGAGACACCGGACTGGGTGCTCAAGTGCTCGAAAACCGCCATTGCCCGATCGAGTGATTTGATGGTGTTTTGACCGCTCTTGTCGTCCCAAGCACGCGGCCGTCCCCGTGCCTTTCTCCCGGTGATCAAGTCGTTTTCACGTTCTGGCATGAGACTGTCTCAAAATATTCTTGAAAAACTAATTCATCATATGAAAAATATATCTATCTGACAATATTGATGTTTTGTTGGATTTTGATTTTTAAAAAAGTTTTTTAAAAAAATTGCGCGCTCTAGCTGCACTCCGGTACCGTTTTATGAAACCGTGAGAGGAAACGGCCATGAGCTTTCAAAATCCTGTTTTTATTCCAGGTCCGACAAACATGCCGGAGGCGCTGCGCAAGGCGTGCGATATGCCGACACTGGATCACCGATCACCGTTGTTTGGCGAAATACTTCAGCCGGCACTGTTGGGTGTAAAAAAGATACTCAAGAGCGAACTTGCAGAGGTTTTCATCTTTCCATCGACCGGTACCGGTGGATGGGAAACGGTGATCACGAACACACTGAGCCCGGGTGACAAGATCCTGGCTGCTCGCAACGGCATGTTTTCGCACCGCTGGATCGACCTTTGTCTGCGTCACGGGCTGGATGTTGTGATTGTTGATGCGCCGTGGGGAACCGGTTTGCCAGCGGATCGCTATGAAGAAATCCTGGCCGCAGACACGCATCATGAAATCAAGGCAGTGCTTGCGACGCACAATGAGACGGCAACGGGCGTTAAATCGGACATGGCCGCGGTTCGACGCGCGCTCAACAATGCCAAACATCCGGCGCTGCTTTATGTCGACGGTGTCAGCTCCATCGCGTCCATGGACTTCCGTATGGATGAATGGGGCGTCGATGCCGCTGTCACGGGATCGCAGAAGGGTTTCATGCTGCCGGCAGGCCTGGCAATCGTCGGATTGTCACCCAAGGCGCAGGCGGCTGTCGACAAGGCGAAGCTGCCGCGAACCTTCTTCGATATTCGCGACATGCGGAAGTCTTATGCGGTCAATGCCTACCCCTATACACCTGCGGTTGGGCTGCTCAATGGCCTGAAAACAAGCTGTGACATGCTGTTATCCGAAGGACTGGATAATGTGTTTGCCCGGCATCATCGCATCGCAGAAGGCGTGCGCGCTGCTGTCCATGCCTGGGGGCTTCAGCTTTGTGCGGGATCCCGTGATGTCTATTCCGACACGGTCAGCGCCATTCGAACCCCCGAGGGCTTCAACGCCACCGACATCGTCACCCATGCAGCTGGGAAATACGGTGTAGCGTTTGGCGTTGGCCTCGGGGAAGTGGCCGGCAAGGTCTTCCGGATCGGGCATCTCGGCAGCCTAACCGACGTCATGACTCTCTCTGGTTTGGCAACAGCGGAAATGGTCATGGCTGATCTTGGGCTATCCATCAAACTGGGCTCAGGCGTAGCCGCGGCTCAAGACTACTACCGCACTGAGGAGGCCGTTTCCTCAAAGGAGGCCGCATGAAAACCGACGCCCTGAACTCCTACATCCCAACCCTGGAGGACATGCTGGTTGCGCATGAACGGATCAAGCCATACGTACATCGGACACCTGTTCTGACGTCTTCGTTCCTGAATGATCTGACCGGCGCTGAGCTGTTCTTCAAGTGTGAAAATTTTCAGAAAGCTAGTGCCTTCAAGGTTCGCGGCGCGTCCAATGCGGTCTTCGGTCTCGATGAAGAAACGGCCAAAACGGGTGTCGCCACCCACAGCTCGGGCAATCATGCCCTGAGCTTGTCCTATGCAGCGGGCCGGCGGGGCATCCCGTGTCACGTGGTCATGCCGCGCACAGCGCCGCAGGCCAAGAAGGATGCCGTTCGCGGCTATGGCGGCATCATCACCGAATGCGAACCGTCGACCTCCAGCCGGGAAGCCGTTTTCGCCGAAGTGGAGAAAAAGACCGGCGCTGAATTCGTGCATCCCTACAATGACCACCGTGTGATCGCGGGGCAGGGAACCTGTTCCAAGGAACTGATGGAACAGACTGACGGTCTCGACATGGTGATCGCGCCGATTGGTGGCGGTGGCATGGTGTCTGGTACATGCCTGACCCTGTCGAACCTGGCGCCGGAGGTAAAGATCTTCGCAGCTGAGCCGGAACAGGCGGACGATGCAGCGCGCAGCTTTCGCGCCGGTCACATCATCGCGGATGATGCTCCAAGCACGGTTGCAGACGGCCTGAAAGTACCGCTGAAAGATCTGACTTGGCACTTTGTCTCCAACTACGTCTCGGACGTCTTGACGGCGTCGGAGCAGGAGATTGTTGAGGCCATGCGGCTGACCTGGGCGCGCATGAAAATTGTCATGGAGCCGTCCTCCGCGGTGCCGCTCGCGACAATCTTGAAGAACAGGCACATCTTCGCTGGCAAGCGCGTGGGTGTCATCATCACCGGCGGCAACGTCGACCTGAACAAACTCCCTTGGACCCTTTGAAGCCGTTTCGGAGATCAAACTGATGAACGCAATAACTGGATTTGAAAAACTTGAGGTCGGGTACGACGTTCCGGCTGTCCCGGGTATGGACGAAGCGGACATCCAAACGCCATGCCTGGTGCTCGATTTGGATGCACTGGAGCGCAACATCAAGAAGATGGGCGACTATGCCAAAGCGCATGGTATGCGCCACCGGGTGCACGGCAAGATGCACAAGTCCGTCGATGTCGCCAAATTGCAGGAACGCCTCGGCGGGGCTGTCGGTGTTTGCTGCCAGAAAGTCAGTGAAGCCGAGGTCTTTGCCCGCGGCGGCATCAAGGACGTTCTCGTTTCCAACCAGGTACGCGACCCGGCGAAGATCAAGCGCTTGGCGCAGTTGCCGAAGCTCGGTGCCCGCACTTTGGTTTGTGTCGATGATATCGACAATGTAGCTGAACTTTCGGCAGCGACAGCGGAGGCAGGGACGACGCTGGAAGTCTTCATTGAAATCGACTGCGGTGCCGGCCGCTGCGGCGTAACGACGACGGAGGCGGTCGTTGAAATCGCGAAAGCCGTTGACGCAGCGCCGGGGCTGAAGTTTACCGGTATCCAAGCTTATCAGGGAGCCATGCAGCATCTCGATACATACGAGGCGCGCCAGGAGAAGCTCGACGTTGCCATTGCCATGGTCAAGGATGCAGTCGCAGGATTGAAAGCGGCGGGTCTGGAGCCGGAACTGGTCTCCGGTGGCGGCACAGGGTCCTACTATTTCGAATCCAATTCAGGTGTCTACAACGAGTTGCAGTGTGGGTCGTATGCTTTCATGGATGCGGACTATGGCCGGATCCTGGACAAGGACGGCAACCGTATTGACCAGGGCGAGTGGGAGAATGCGTTCTTCATTCTCACCCAGGTGATGAGCCACGCAAAGGCGGACAAGGCTATCTGCGATGCCGGTTTGAAAGCCCAGTCCGTCGACAGTGGTCTGCCGTTCATCTTCGGTAGATCTGATGTTGAATACGTCAAATGCTCTGACGAGCATGGGGTGATTGCGGATCCAGATGGTGTCTTGAAAGTCGGCGAAAAGTTGAAGCTTGTCCCGGGCCACTGCGACCCGACGGCCAATGTCCATGATTGGTACGTTGGGGTTCGCAACGGCAAGGTCGAGACGGTCTGGCCGGTCTCCGCCCGCGGTAAGGCTTACTGATCCATCACGTTGTTCGATATGGCTGAGCCCCGAGCGGGCTCGGCTTTTTTGTGGAGACACCTATGATCATTGTTCCTGAAAAGGAAATACCAGCCCTTCTGGGGCGTGCTGAAGCTTTTGATGCGGTCGAAAGCGTATTTGCGGCAATGTCGAGCGGCGCCGCCTATAATTTTCCAGTAATCCGGGAAGCCATCGGGCACGCGGATGCTCTCTATGGCTTCAAGTCCGGCTTCGACCGGTCCTCGCTGGCATTGGGGCTGAAGTCCGGAGGGTATTGGCCCGGCAATGCTGACAAGGGCCTGACCAACCATCAGTCGACGGTTTTCTTGTTTGATGCAGATACCGGCAAAGCCAAGGCTGTCGTCGGCGGCAATCTGTTGACGGCGCTGCGCACCGCGGCCGCCTCCGCGGTTTCGATCAAGCACCTGGCACGCAAGGATGCCAAGGTTCTTGGTATGATCGGCGCGGGTCACCAATCCGCGTTTCAAATGCGGGCAGCTGCCGAGCAGCGGTCTTTCGAGAAGGTGGTCGGCTGGAACCGGCATCCTGAAATGCTGTCCCGGCTCGAAGAGACGGCGGCTGAACTTGATTTGCCATTCGAGGCCGTGGATCTCGATCGCCTTGGGGCAGAAGCTGATGTGATCATTTCCATCACATCCAGCTTCGATCCGATCCTGAAAGTCTCTCAGGTCACGCATGGAACGCATCTCGCCTGTATGGGAACGGACACCAAAGGCAAACAGGAAGTCGAAGCTGAACTGGTGGCCACGGCCACCGTTTTCACGGATGAAGTTGCCCAGTCTTCGACCATCGGCGAGTGCCAGCATGCAGTTGCAAGCGGGCTGATATCGCAGAGTGACATCAACGAGATTGGTGCTGTCATCAATGGCAATCATAAAGGCCGGACATCAGAGGATGAAATCACCCTGTTCGACGGCACCGGCGTTGGTCTTCAGGACTTGGCTGTTGCTTCAGCGGTTGTCGACCTAGCGGTCGAAAAGGGTGTCGCGATCAACGTTGATTTCTAACGGTGTTCGGCCAATCAATTTTCCAAGAACCTTGCCTGGGGCCAGCGGAAACGCTGGCCCTCTTTTTTTGGTGCGGATTTCATTTGTGATGCTTTTCAGTCTTGCGCCGTCCCGGACTTGATCCGGGGCCAAAGTGAATGATCAAGACGAATAGGGCTGATCACAAGGGCAGCCGAATTTACTGAGATACTGAGTGCCCAAAAGAAAAGGGCCGCAACAGCGGCCCAATCGATTTCGTGGCTTCTTACGCACTCGGATTACTCCGCCGGCAGAGAACCTTTGCCATGGCCAGCCATGCCGCCGGAAACTTCTTCGGTCGCTTCTTCGGACAGTTCATCTGGCAGGATCAGATTAAGGATAATGGCGATCGCTGCTGCAGGCAGAAGCCCCGTTGTCAGCAAGATCCGAGCTGTATCCGGCATATGCTGCAGCGCGCCCGGTTCCAGCTTAAGGCCCAGTCCGATGGTCAAGGCAATCGCGAAGATCACCATGTTGCGGCGGTTCCAGTTTACATCGGAGAGCATGGATACACCCGCAGCGACAACCATTCCGAACATGACGATGACGCCGCCGCCAAGAACCTCAATCGGGACGGTGCGGATCAAACCGCCGACCTTCGGCACCAGCCCGCAGATGATTAGGAAAATGGCGCCGCACGTTACGACATGTCGGCTCATGACACCGGTCATTGCGATGAGGCCGACGTTCTGGCTGAAGGATGTGTTCGGAAACCCGCCGAACAAGCCGGCGACGGTGCTGCCCAGACCATCGGCGTAGGTCGCACCGGAAATTTCCTTGTCCGTTGCGTCGCGGCCTGCACCACCTTTTGTAATCCCGGTGACGTCGCCTACGGTTTCGATTGCCGAAACAAAGCCCATGAGACAGAAGCCGATTACCGCAGCTGCAGAGATTTCAAACCCGTATTTGAAAGGTTGCGGCAGGGCAAATGCGCTGGCATTTGACCAGGAAGATGCAATGGTGTCGAAAGTCAGCATCCCGGTCATCAGGGCATAAATGTAACCGGCAATCAGGCCCAGCAGCACTGCAGAAACCGACAGCATACCTCTGGCATAGAACTTGAGTCCAAGGGTGACGAAGATGACCACCAGCGCCGCAGACCAGTTGAGCAAAGACCCGTATTCCGGAGTGCCGATGGCCGGTACACCGCCGGCGGCATATTGGATCCCGACCTTGACCAGCGACAGACCGATCATGGTAACAACCAACCCCGTGACAAGCGGCGGCAGGGCAAAGCGGATTTTCCCGATAAACAGACCCAGTACCGCATGGAACATGCCGCCGATGATGACCCCGCCAAAGACGGCCGCGAGCCCGTCAACGCCTTTGCCGGCGACAAGCGGAATCATGATTGGCAGGAAGGCAAAGGACGTGCCCTGAACAATCGGCAGCCCCGCGCCGACCGGGCCGAGCGTGATGGTTTGAAGCAGTGTTGCCACACCGGCAAACAGCATCGACATCTGGATTAGGTAAAGAAGCTCGGGAAAATCAGGTGAATTCGAACCGAAGCCGAAACCGGCAGCTCCTGCCACGATGATCGCGGGGGTGACGTTTGAAACAAACATGGCCAGGACGTGCTGGATCCCGAGCGGAATTGCCTTTGCCAAAGGCGGAGTATAGTTGGGATCGCGCAATTGCTCCGGCGATCCGATCGATGCGTTACTCATGGTTTCTCCTCTGAAGGTCGATCGGATGTCCCTGTCTCGTTTGATGGACCGGGATCATCCCTTTTGTGAATCTCAAACCAGGTTTGGTGTGATCCCCACAGATGTGGCTGCCAGCCCTCCCGGCTCAGCAGGTCGTGAATATGTCTGCGGCCTGTTTCGCCCGGAACCTGAGAGAACCGTGCGCAGGTCTTTTCTGATCGTTGTGGTGAAGGTCGATGGGGACAGCGCGCCGTGATGCCCAAACATAATGGCGCTCGTAAAATCTGAGTCGGTTGCCGGATTATTGGCGACCGGAGCCTGCAGTTTTCGTCCGGAAGAGTGATCTGGGGATCCAGGCATGTTCTCTGACCCGTCTAACGATTGCTGTCAGTTTTCTTATAAAGCAAAACAATCTTCTGACTTTCTCGGAAAATCAGAAGGTGCTTTCGGATATCGGCTGGTGCAAAACAAAGCCTGCGCTCAGCATGATTGCGGGCAACAATGATTTCTCAGGAGAGCCTTATGTCCGGATATCTCACCACCCATGTTCTCGACACCGCCCAGGGCTGTCCCGGCAAGGGGATCAAGATCGATCTCTACCGGATCTCGGGTGACAGCCGCGTGTTCGTTCGCAGCCTTGTGACGAATGATGATGGCCGGACAGACAGTCACATTCTTCCAGCTGATGAGTTCGAAACCGGCACGTACGAACTCGAGTTTCATGTCGGAGCATATTTTGATGACGCTGGTGGTTCGCTGCCGAATCCAAAGTTTCTGGACGTCGTCCCATTGCGCTTCGGCATGTCTGAGGACGCGCATTATCACGTGCCGCTCCTCGTCTCGGCATATAACTACTCCACTTACCGCGGGAGCTGATTGACCGGAAATTGTTTTCAGCTTTGAGAAAGCCAGGGGCAGATGACCTGCCCCTGGTTTTATTCTGCTGCTGTGGCGCGATCGCTAAGATCGGCATGCTTGATGACAAAATCGACAAAGTGCCGAATTTTGGGGTCCTGTAAGCGGCGGTGCGGATAAAGGCAGCCGAAAATTGTCGGCGGCGGCGGCGTGTCGATGAGGATCTCCACAAGATCTCCCTTTCGCAAGTGCTCGGCAACATCGAACCGGGGTTTGTTGACGATGCCGTATCCGCTTAGGGCCCAATCTGTGAGAACGTCGCTGTGATCGGCGTCGAACTTCCCGGAGACTTGTAGTTTTCGCGGCCCTTCTTTGGTCTCCAGGACCCAAAAATATTCCGGAGAATGCGGATAACGCAGCAAAAGGCAGTTGTGTTCGCCGGTCAAAAGATCATCCGGTGATTGCGGTATTCCGTGCTTTTCAAGATATCCCGGAGCAGCGCATAGAACGCGCGGACAATCGGCAATCTTCCGCAGTTTCAAGTTGGAATCTTCCGGCGTGCCAATAAAAAAAGCAACGTCCAAACCGTCCGACATGATGTCGACTTTGCGGTCGGATAAACGCATGTGAACTTCTGTTGCTGGAAACTGTTCAACGAACTTAGGCACAAGCGGCGAGATGATCCGGCGTCCTGCTCCGAGCGGCGCGGTGATCCGCAATACACCGCGCGGCATATCGGAGAAATTTGCAACGGCCGCCTCCGCGTCATTGATGGATTCCAATGCTTTTACAGCATGTTCGTAGAAAACTTTGCCGACTTCTGTCGGTGTCAGGGAGCGTGTTGTCCGATTGAACAGCCGGGCACCCAGATGCTTTTCCAGCTCCTTGATCCGCTTGCTTGCCACCGCCGGTGTCATGCGCAGATCCCGCCCGCCGGCAGTTATGCTGCCGAGCTCAACCACCCGCGTGAAGACCCGCAGGCTTTCCAGATAGGCCATCAGCAGTCCTCCCTCGTTCAGCTGTGTCCGGTCGCGATCGTTCTTCCGAACCGTAGCTTTGATCCAATGGCGTGGTTCTAGCGCGATTATCGCACAGGCATTTTCAATGGATTGTTGAAAGAATTTCCGGTTTAGCCAGATTTTTTAGAGGCGAACGCGGCCGTACGGTCCATGGCGAGATGAGAGCTTGCCGAGGACGCAATGAACCACCGCACAGAAATCCGGTTTCTTCTGAACGGCCGTAACGTCGCAATTAAAGATGTTGAGGCCGACGCGACCCTACTCGATTTTCTGCGCCTGGACCGCCGGCTGACGGGAACCAAGGAAGGTTGCGCGGAAGGCGATTGCGGCGCATGCACGGTACTGGTCGGCAGGCTGCAAGACGGGCAGTTGATCTACGAGACCGTCAATGCCTGCATTCGCTTCATGGCTTCGCTTGATGGATGTCACGTGGTTACCATCGAGCATCTGCGCGGTGAAAACGGCCAATTGCATCCAATCCAGCAGGCCATGGTCGACTTTCACGGCAGCCAGTGCGGGTTCTGCACCCCAGGGTTCGTGATGTCCCTTTATGCGCTATGGATGGCAAGCCCGGAGCCGACTGAAGCCGAGGTTGAAGCCGCGATCCAGGGGAACCTTTGCCGCTGTACCGGTTATCAGCCAATCATCGCCGCTGCCTTGGCCGCCAATCGGTATGGCACACCGGCGAATGATTTTCTGACGAAAGAACGTGAGGCAATTACGGCCCGTCTGACAGCCTTGCGGGATGGCCGCAGGGTGGTTTGCGGTCCAAATGACAACCAAGCGATTGTTCCTTCTAGTCTTGACGATTTCGCTGACGTTCTGGCCGAATTTCCGCAAGCGACCATTGTGGCTGGTTCAACCGATGTCGGGCTCTGGGTCACCAAGTTCATGCGCCCCATAGGTCCGGCTGTCTTCATTGCACACCTTGAAGAGCTTAAATCCATTGAACTGACTAAGGATGCTCTGCAGATCGGGGCAGGTGTGACATACACCGAAGCGCAGGAGAGCTTCTGCAAGGAATTCCCGCATCTTGAAGCCTACTGGGACCGGATTGCCGGTCAGCAGGTCCGCAATATGGGAACGATTGGCGGCAACATTGCCAATGGGTCACCGATCGGGGATATGCCGCCAGTCCTGATTGCACTTGGGGCTGAGGTCAAGCTGCGCAAAGGTAGCGTTACACGCTGGTTGCCGCTGGAAGACTTCTTCATCGAATACGGCAAGCAGGATCGCGCACCAGGTGAGTTTGTCGAAAGCATCTCGATCCCGCGTGCATCTGAACTTCAGCGTCACGGCGCCTACAAAATCTCCAAGCGACGCGACGAGGATATTTCCTCTGTCGCGGCCGGGATAAGTGTGACCGTGGAAAGCGGTGTGATTACCGAATGCCGGTTGGCGTTTGGCGGCATGGCCGGTACTCCGAAACGCGCAGCTGCGGCGGAAGCCGCGCTGACCGGTCAGCCCTGGGGACGAGCCGCTTTCACAGCCGCAGGCAAGGCGCTTGAAGCCGATTTCCAGCCGCTGTCCGATTGGCGGGCGTCCGCCGAGTACCGGATCACCGTCGCGCGCAACCTGCTGCAGCGCTTCTTCCTCGCCCATGACGATCAGTCTGCCGAAACGGCCGATCTTCTGTCCGCTTGATGACGAGAATCCCATGAAACACGACAAAATCACCAAAGCGACCCAAACCGTCAGCGGCACTGTTCACACCAACCGGCACCATGACAGCGCGGAAAAACATGTCACGGGCCGCGCGGAATACTGTGATGACATCGGCGAGCCGCAGGGCACATTACACGCCTATTTGGGTGTCTCTTCGGTTGCGCATGGCTTGATCAAATCCATGGACTTGTCTGCAGTCTTGACGGCTCCGGGAGTGGTCGGTGTTCTAACAGCCGAAGACATTCCAGGTGTCAATGACATCAGTCCGACAGGTCTGAAGGACGAGCCGGTTTTCCCGACGGAAAAAACCGAATTCCACGGCCAGCCGCTGTTTGCCGTGGTCGCCGAAAGCCGGAACGCAGCGCGCCGGGCAGCAGAGTTGGCCAAGGTCGATTATGAAGTGCTGCCCCATGCTCTGGATCCGTTGGAAGCGCAGGAAGCAGGCCATCCGTTTGTAACGGCGCCGCTTAAGCTTGAGCGCGGTGAGATCGAACAAGGTTTTTCTGACGCCGACCACCGGATCAAGGGGCAGATCACGATCGGTGGCCAGGACCACATGTATCTGGAAGGCCAGATCGCCTTCGCCATTCCGGGAGAAGATGACGAAGTTGTGGTGCATTGCTCGACACAGCACCCGAGTGAAGCCCAGCACATGGTCGCGCATGTCCTCGGCGTGCCGTCAAATGCGGTGACTGTGAATGTCCGGCGCATGGGGGGCGGGTTCGGTGGCAAGGAAAGCCAGATGAACCTCTTTGCCGCTGTTGCCGCGGTCGCGGCCAAGAAATGGAATTGCCCGGTCAAGATCCGGCCCGACCGGGATCAGGATATGACGGCGACCGGCAAGCGCCACGACTTCGTGGTCGATTACGATGTCGCGTTCGATGAAACCGGCCACATCCAGGCCGTCGACGGTGTTTTTGCCGCGCGCTGCGGCTACTCGGCGGACCTGTCAGGCCCGGTCACCGACCGCGCGCTGTTTCATGCTGATAACGCCTATTTTTATCCGAACGTTCGCTTGCGCAGCCGGCCGATGAAAACCAACACGGTCTCGAACACGGCGTTCCGTGGTTTTGGCGGGCCGCAAGGCGTTGTCGCGGCCGAACGCATGATCGAGGAAATCGCCTACGCGCTTGGCAAGGATCCCCTGGAAGTCCGCAAGGCAAATTTTTACGGCAGTGCGGAAGATGGCCGTACGTTGACGCCGTATCATCAGGAGGTTGAAGACAACATTCTGCCGCGGCTGATTTCCGAGCTTGAGGAAACGGCTGAGTATCAGGCGCGCCGGGACGCGATCCTCGATTTCAACAAGACGTCAAAAGTTATCAAGAAGGGAATTGCCCTCACGCCGGTGAAGTTCGGGATTTCCTTCACCGCCACCTGGTACAATCAGGCCGGCGCTCTGATCCACATCTACAATGACGGTTCGATCCACCTGAACCACGGTGGAACGGAAATGGGCCAAGGGCTCAATACTAAGGTCGCACAGGTGGTGGCCGACGCACTGCAGGTCGATTTTGAACGTATCAAAATTACAAAGACCACCACTGAAAAAGTCCCCAATACCTCTGCAACGGCTGCGTCCTCCGGGACCGATCTCAACGGAATGGCGGCCCTCGATGCCGCTGAGCAGCTTAAGACGCGATTGACCGACTTCGCCGCCGAACATTGGTCTGTCGAGCCGGAGGCGGTCATCTTCCGCAACAACATGGTGCAGGTCGGTCAGGACGTCGTATCCTTCAGCGACCTGGTGCGCAAAGCCTATATGGCCCGTGTGCATTTATCGGCTGCCGGGTTCTACAAGACGCCGAAGATCCATTGGGACCGTGCGGCCGGCAAGGGGCGCCCGTTCTATTACTACGCCTATGGCGCCTCGTGCTCGGAAGTCTCCATCGATACGCTGACCGGGGAATACCGGGTGGAGCGGACCGACATCCTACATGATGTCGGCCGGTCTCTGAACCCTGTCCTCGACAAGGGGCAGGTGGAAGGTGCGTTCATTCAGGGAATGGGCTGGCTCACGACTGAGGAGCTGTGGTGGGACAAAGCCGGGCGCCTGCGCACCCATGCGCCGTCCACCTACAAGATCCCGCTGGCTTCCGACCGGCCGCGTGTTTTCAACGTCAATCTGGCCGACTGGTCCGAGAACCGTGAACTGACCATCAAACGGTCCAAGGCTGTTGGCGAGCCGCCGTTCATGCTCGGCGTGTCCGTGTTTGAGGCCCTGTCGATGGCTGTGGCCAGTGTTGCCGATTACCGGGAATGCCCGCGTCTCGATGCACCCGCCACCCCTGAACGGGTTCTGCTGGCCGTCGAACGGCTGAAAGCAGGGGGTTAATGTCATGACCGCGCTTTCTGCCAATGCGGCCGCGTTTTTTGATGCAGAAAGCGCGATCATTCGCGTCGAGGTGACTGAAGCCCATGGATCATCTCCACGGGAAGCGGGAACGGAGATGTTCGTCGGTGCGAAGATGCTCCAGGGGACCATCGGCGGCGGACGGCTAGAGCAGATTGCGATCGACCGTGGCAGAGAGATGTTGGAGACCCGGCAGCTCTGCGACACGCTGAATGTGCCGCTCGGGCCGGAAATCGGCCAATGCTGCGGCGGGCATGTTCGCCTTCGCTTGAGCTGGATGAGCCATGCGGATCGCCAGGAAGCGCTCTACCGGATCCGCAAGGAGAAGGCCGGGCAGCCGCACGTTTACATCATGGGGGCGGGGCATGTTGGACGCGCGATTGCTGATCTTCTTCAGCATGCTCCGGTGACATGTGTTTTGGTCGACATGCGCCAAGAGGAGCTGCAGAAGTGTGAGGCCACGGTCGACAAACGGTTGCGCGCACTGCCTGAGGTGGATGTGTTCAACGCGCCGCCCAAAAGCGCCTTCATCGTGCTCACCCACGACCATGGCCTCGACTTTCTTTTGACATCTGCGGCTCTGGAATTGGGGCACGCCGCATACGTTGGAATGATCGGGTCGGCCACCAAACGCGCGAAACTGCGCTCCTGGTGCCGGACTCATTGCGACGGCCTGACGATCGACCAGCTGATCTGCCCGATTGGGGCAACGGCCAGCCGGGATAAACGGCCGGAAATCATCGCTGCATTTGTAGCTGCCGAAGTGCTGACCGCTTTGACAACGGTTCAGCATGTCTCGGACAGCGGGGAGGAGGCTGCGCTGCTCGAAGCTGCGCAGTGAACCAATGGGCTTGCCGCGCCTGAGGAGAGGCGAGGTCTGCCTTTTTGACTGAAAGGAGACCCGGTATGCGGGTTGGGAGTTACGATTACAAACTGTTCTCAAGGGGCGATTTCAGCGCCTTTTGGGCACTGTTCACCGACAACCTTGTCAATCTGATGGTGCTTGCGGGCATCTGTCAGTTCGTCTTTCAAATGCCGGCAGAGATCGTCTATGGCCGGATCATACCAGGCGCCGCTGTGGCAATTCTGGCCGGCGTGGCCGTCTATGTCTTGCTTGCACGGCGTGCTGCTGCGGAACACGGACGGGATGTGACGGCACTTCCGTATGGCATCTCCACTCCGGTGATGTTCGTCTATCTGTTCGGTGTGATTGGTCCGATCTACTGGTCCACGAACGATCCGGTTTTGGCCTGGCAGGTTGGCATTGGTGCCGGCTTTCTCGGTGGTATCGTCGCCGCTCTGGGCGCCATCATCGGTCCGCGGCTTAAAAAGGTGACACCGCGCGCAGGCATGCTCGGCACATTGTGCGGCATTGCCCTGGTGTTCATTGGTTCGGTCCCCCTTGCGACCATCTTTGAAAACCCGTTCATTGGCTTCGCGTCGATGATCATCATCCTTTGGGGGCTGGTTGGCCGGTTCCGCCTGCCGTTCAACATTCCGGCAGGGTTGTTGGCTCTGATCATCGGGACGGTCGTCGCGCTCTTGATCGGTCAATCCTCGATCAGCTTTGAAGGTGTCGGCTTCTATCCGCCGCTGCCATACTTCGGCGACCTGATTGCAGGTATCCAGCATCTGTTTGCCAACCCGGAGTTGTTCCTGGTTCTGGTGCCGGTGCAGATCTACAATTTCATCGAAACGATGAACAACGTGGAAAGCGCGGAAGCCGCCGGTGATCACTATCCGGTCGCAGCATGCCAGATTACTGATGGCGCTGGCACGATGATCGGTGCGCTGTTCGGTTCGCCGTTCCCGACCACCGCCTACATCGGACACCCGGCCTACAAGCGGATGGGGGCCCATTCCGGTTACATCATCGGTGTCGGCATTGTCATTCCGCTGGCCGCGATGTTCGGGTTTTTGGCTTTCTTAAGCAACCTCATCCCTGTCGCCGCAGCCGCTCCGGTTTTGGTGTTCGTTGCCCTTAGCCTCATCACCAACACCGCGCATGCGGTCAAGGTTGAGCATATGGCTGCAGTCACCATTGCGATGATGCCGCATGTCTCCGCGTTTCTGGTGGTGAAATGGGGCTCCTTGATGGGTGCGCTCAATGCGACGGGAGCTCAGGATGTTCTGCCGCTGGGTTCACCCGAGTTGACGGCTGCACTGATGCAACAAGGCGCGCATTACGCTGGGCATTTGGCCCTGAGCCAGGGCGCGATCCTGACCGGACTAATCTGGGGCGCAATCGTTGCAAGCGTCATTGATGGCAAGTTCCGGATCGCTGCTGGTTTTGCCTTTGCCGCCTTTGTAATGGCGTCGCTGGGTGTGATCCATTCGGCGACCTTGCACCTGCCGGAGTTTGGTGCCGTGAGCCTCGGTTATCTGATCGCGGCTGCCTTCCTGATCATCTATCCGATCTTCCACAAGGAAGAAGCGATTGTGCCGGAAGCAGAAGGACACCCCCGCCCGCAAGCCGCACCGGGCGAGTAATCCAACCTGAAATAAACGCCGGGGCAGGCACTCTGCCCCGGCATCCAAACCTTCAGAAAGATGTGACCATGCAATCTGACCGCCTGATGCTCCGGGGACGCCTTTTGACGTTTACCGCAGAGCCTTTCGGAGCCGAGGATACGGCCGCTTACACCTACATCGAAGACGGGGCTCTGCTCATCGAGAACGGGATGATTGCTGGCAGAGGCGAGTTCAGCGAACTGATCGGCGATGCCGCTGGGGCGGAGATCATGGACCATCGCCCGCATTTGCTGATGGCCGGCTTCATCGACACCCACATCCACTTCCCGCAGGTTCAGGTGATCGCATCCTGGGGGGCTCAGCTCCTCGACTGGCTAAACACCTATACCTTCCCGGAAGAGACGCGGTTTTCCGATGATGACCACGCGGCGGCTATGGCATGCCGGTTTTTCGACCTTCTCACGAACCATGGGACGACCACTGCCGTTGCCTATTGTTCCGTTCACAAGGGCTCTGCGGAAGCCTATTTCGAAGAGGCCGAACAGCGTAACATGCGAGTCATTGGCGGCAAGGTGCTGATGGACCGGAACGCACCTGACGGGCTGCGTGACACACCGCAAAGCGGCTATGATGACACCAAGGACCTGATCGCCAAATGGCATGGCAAGGGGCGGGCGAGCTACGCGATTACGCCCCGGTTTGCGATCACATCCACGCCGGAGCAAATGGACATGACGCGGGCCTTGGTGCGTGAGCATCCGGATTGTTTCGTGCAGACGCATCTGTCTGAGAACAAAAACGAGATCGCCTACACACTGGAGCTTTATCCGGAGGCGCGGGACTATCTCGATGTCTATCAGAGATATGGCCTGTTGAGCGACAAGATGTTGCTCGGCCACTCGATCCATCTCGAGCCGCGCGAAGTCGCCGTGATGGCGGAAACCGGATCGCGCCCGGTATTTTGCCCAACCTCCAATCTCTTCCTTGGCAGCGGGCTGTTCGATGAAGAACGGATGCGGAGGAAGGGGATTGTCAGTGCAATTGCAACGGATATCGGCGCCGGAACCAGTTATTCCATGCTTCAGACGCTGAATGAAGGTTACAAGATCCTGCAACTGCAGGACCAGAAATTGCATCCGCTGCGCGCCTTCCACTGGATGACCCGTGGCAACGCTGTGGCGCTTGGCATGGAAGACAAGATCGGAACCCTGGATGCGGGGACGGAAGCAGATGTGGTCGTGCTGAATTCCAAAGCCACAGATGCGATGGCTCTGCGCATGGAGCGTGCATCAAACCTGTCTGAAGAGTTGTTTATCCTGCAGATGCTCGGCGATGATCGCGCCGTTGAGGAAGTCTATGTTGCTGGCCAACCTCAAAAATCCGGGCGCCGTCCAGTGGCCATTCCCGAGATTAAACGCGTTTTGGAGCTTACCTGATCATTCAGGATGAAAGCAGCTCCGGCGAACTCACTAGTGTTCGCCGGGTCTGTCTTGGTCACAACGGAAACTGATGACTGCTCTCCGCGAATGATTTCTTTGGCGCTTAAGCGCCCCAGGTGTCGCTGAGGCGGTAACCGGTGGGCCAGGGATCATCCGGATCCAGCATGTGCTGGTGGATCCCAGTGATCCATCCACGGCCGCTGATCTCGGGAAGAATGGCAGGCTTTCCGCCAACCGATGTTTCTCCGCCTATTTTGCCCGTGAATGTCGAGCCGATGATGGATGTTGCTTCAAAGGTCTGCCCGGCTTTCATGTGACCGCGGCTATGGAGCAAGGCCATCCGCACAGATACGGCTGTTCCGGTTGGGGAACGGTCGACTTTGCCCGGTTGTATGGCTACTGCGGACCGTGCCGCGAAGCCAGTCGGGGTTTCCGACAGGGTTCCTGCAAACGCGCAAAAGGAGATATGTGACCAGTCCGGCATTTCGGGATGCGTGAACCCAAGCTGTTCGTTTGCTGCATTGGTTATGCGAACGCCAAGATTTGCGATGTCCTTGGCTTCGTTCTCTGTGATCTCAAAACCAAGCGCGGCAGCATCGACAATCACGAAACTGTCGCCGCCAAAGGCCGTATCGACCGTCAACGTGCCAAGTCCCTCGACTTTCAGTGGAACGGACAGCTTGTCGGCAAAGCTGGCAACATTCCGGACATGAATGCGCTCAGCCTTGCCATTTCGGCAGTCGGCCCGCACCCGTACCAGCCCGCCCGGTGCTTCCAGAGTGAGCTCGGTGACCGGCTCTTTCATTTCGATGATGCCGCTGTCCAAAAGGACCGTCGAGACGCAGATCGAATTGGAGCCGGACATGGGGGGCGTATCTTCCGGCTCCATGATGATGAAAGCTGCATCGGCATCCGGATGTTTCGGGGGCACCAGAAGATTGACATGCCGGAAGACACCGCCTCGCGGCTCGTTCAAGACGAAGTTTCGAAGGGTCTGATCCTGCGCGATGAAGCTGCGCTGATCCCAGAGGGTCTCTCCGGGCGGTGGCGTGACACCGCCAACAATCACATCTCCGACTTCACCCTCGGCATGGCAGGAAATCACGTGCACGGTTTTCAAGCTGCGCATATGGATACCTCACGAATAGGAGGCGACGGGATCGCCAAGCGCGTCGAAGATCGGTGTGATGCCGAGGCCTGGCCGGTTTGAAGCGGTCATTCGTCCGTTCTCGCGTTTTGGTGCCCCCTCAGCGATATCGACTGTGCCATAGCTGTTGAAGTCGGTCGCGGAGAACGTGAACTCCGCAGGCGTCGACCGGGCCAGATGGGCAATCGTAGCGGTGGTGATGTCGCCGCCCCATGTGTCTTCAATGGTCATCGGGATGCCATGCACAACGCACAAATCCCGCATCAGCTTGGCCTTCGTCAGGCCGCCGACCTTGGAAATCTTCAGGTTGATGCAATCCATGGCATCTTCGGCGAGCCCGCGCACCAGCATGTTCGGCCCGTCGATGACTTCATCCAGAATGAAGGGTAGGGCGGTGCGGCGCCGGATCGACACACTTTCCTCATAGGTTAGGCAGGGTTGTTCGATGTAAACATCGAGAGAAGAGACCGCGCCAACAACTCGTGCAGCTTCATGCCGGGTCCAGCCTGTGTTGGCGTCGGCAACCAGAATGTCTGAGGGTTTCAAGACCGCTCGTGTGGCCCGGATGCGCTCGATATCGTCATTTGCATCGCCGCCAACCTTCAACTGGAACTTAGTGTACCCTTCTGCCGCATAACCTTCGATCTTGGCGGCCATGGTTTCAGGCGCTTCCTGGCTGATCGCCCGGTAGAGCACAACATCGTCCTGCGCCGCGCCACCCAGCAGTGTAGAGACCGGTTGGCCGGTTACCTTGCCCAGGAGATCCCAGCAGGCAATGTCGATTGGTGCTTTCGCGTAAGGATGACCGCGCAAGGCGGCGTCCATAACGCGGTTGACTTCGCCGATATTGAGTGGATCCAGGCCGATCAGATGCGGTGCCAGCTCCTGGATGCCGGAACGCACGCCGAGTGCATAACTTGGCAGATAGGCTGATCCGAGCGGGCAGCATTCTGCATAGCCTTTGAGGCCATCATCGGTCAAAAGCTCAACAACGGTGCTGTCGAAGACGTCGATGAAATTTCCATTCGACCAGCTGTACCGGCCCTCCTTTAGGGGAAGATCCACCTGGTAAACATTGATCGCGGTGATTTTCATGGTGTTCCTCCGATGAAGGGATTCAAAAGCGGTTTGGCGAATACGCTGCAAGGTCGATGGGGGACCCGGTACCCGCGACGAATGCGCGGACCAGTTCGGCGGTGCCTGCGGATTGAGTCAGTCCGAGATGGCCGTGGCCGAAGGCGTAGATGACCCGTTTGTCTTTGGATGAGTGCCCGATCACCGGAAGGCTGTCCGGCAACGAGGGGCGGAACCCCATCCATTGTTTTCCGGTTTTCCGATCAAGCCCGGGCAAAAAGGATCTGGCCTTCTCAAGAAGGATCTCGGCCCGCTTGTAGTTGGCGGGAAGCTTCAAGCCACCCAATTCAACCGCCCCGCCGACCCGGATGCTATCGTTGATGCGGGTGACGACAAAGCCGTGGCCTGGGAAGGTGAGGTGCGTCTTCAAATCGAAGTCAGTTGCCGGAAGTGTAGTGTTGTAACCGCGCTCGGTTTCCAGCGGGATCGTGTCGCCGAGCGTTTTGGCCAAGTGGTGCGACCAGGCACCGGCCGCAACAATGACCTGAGACGCACAGTGGATCCCGTTTGCCGCATGGATCTCAACCCCGTCACCCGTTGACCTGAGCTGCGTTGCGTTGGCTTTGATTATGTCTCCGCCGCGCGTCCGGAAGACGTTCGTCAAATGGGAAAGCCAGGCCGCTGGATCACAGGTATTGATCCAATCTGGCGTGAAGCCGGCGAAAGAAAAGCGACTATCGATGCCGGGCTGGATGTCCGCGATTTCGTCCGCCGATTTCAAAAGCTTGAAATTGACACCATGTTTCCGGCGCAACTCCCAACCGGGCAGGCTCGCCTGGTACTCCCGTTCGCTTTCGTATAACTGCAACTGACCGTCTCTGCGGATCAGGCCGTCCGCTGAAGTATCACGGATCAGCCTTTCGAGAGCACCCTGCGACAGCTGCATCAAACAGGCCTGTGCCACTACGCTTTTCTGGTATCTGTCGGGCAGGCTGGCCCACCAGAAGCGCACCAGCCAGGGAAGGATATTGAACGCATGAGCGGGAGGAACGGACAAAGGTCCCAAGGGATCCAGCAGCCACTTGGGCGCCTTGCGCATGATGCCAGGCGCGGCAAGCGGCATTATGTCCGCAAAGGCAAAAGCGCCGGCGTTCATGTCCGAGGCTCTTGGACTGCTGTCTTGCCGGTCGAGGACAGTCACCTTGCGGCCGTCCGCCTGAAGGGCGAGGGCTGCAGAGATGCCGATGACGCCGGCTCCGATGACAATCACATCTTGCACGTTGGGATCCGTTAAAATCTTGAGAAGCTGCCCCGCCGGGTAGGTCATTGGCGGGACAGGGAATGGCTTACGGCAGGGTGTAGGCTGTCTTGACTGTGGTGTAGAATTCCGCAGCGTAGCGTCCCTGCTCGCGGGAGCCAAAGCTTGACCCCTTTGTTCCGCCAAACGGGACGTGGTAGTCGACGCCAGCGGTTGGCAAGTTGACCATCACCATGCCGGCTTGGGCATTCCTTTTGAAATGTTGCGCGTGTTTGAGGGAGGTGGTGCAGATGCCTGCGCTGAGACCGAATTCCGTGTCGTTGGCGGTGGCCAAGGCTTCGTCATAGTCCTTGACCCTAATGACAGACGCGACAGGTCCAAACACTTCCTCGCGGTTGATCCGCATCGTGTTGGTGGTCTCTGTAATCAAAGCGGGGGCCATAAAGAAACCACTTGTGGCGAGCTTCAGTTTTTGGCCGCCCAGAACCTTGCCGCCTTCGTTGCCTGCGATGTCGACATAGGAAAGATTCTGCTCGAGCTGACGTTGATCTACGACGGGGCCCATCTGTATGCCCGCTTCAAGGGCATGACCGACCTTGAGCGCCATCATCCTATCATAGAGCGTTGCCACAAACTGATCGTGGATCTTCTCCGTGATGATCAACCGGGAGCTAGCGGTGCAGCGCTGACCAGTGGAGAAGAAAGCACCATTCAAGCAGGCATCGACGGCAGGTTCCAAATCTGCGTCGTCTAGAACCACCATTGGGTTCTTGCCGCCCATTTCCAGCTGAACCTTTTTCAGATTTGCTCCGCAGGCTGCAGCGATCCCGCGGCCCGTCGGGACCGAACCAGTGAAGGAAATCGCATTGACCTTGTCGCTGGCGATCATGCGCGGCCCAAGCTCTGAACCCCGGCCCATGACCAGATTGACGACACCGGCTGGCAGGCCAGATCGAGAGATGATTTCGACCAGAGCATGAGCGCATCCGGGCACCAGTTCCGCCGGTTTCAAGATCGCGGTGTTGCCGTAGCAAATCGCTGGTGCGAGCTTCCAGGCTGGAATGGCAATCGGAAAATTCCATGGGGTGATCAATCCGATGACGCCGACCGGTGCGCGGGTAATGTCGATCTCCACGCCAGGCCGGACAGAATCGAGTCGGTCACCTGTTTGACGAAGGGCTTCGCCGGCAAAGAACTTGAAGATCTGGCCCGCACGCGCGGCTTCACCAATACCCTCCGGCAGGGTCTTGCCTTCCTCCCTGGAAAGCAACGTGCCGAGCTCTTCCTTGCGTGCCAGAATTTCCGTTCCGATAAAATCGAGAGCGTCGAAGCGTTGCTGTGGCGTGGAAGCGGCCCACTCTGGAGCCGCTGCATGCGCAGCGTCGATGGCCTTGTCGAGATCCGCAACAGTCCCTTTGGCAGCGTGGCCAAGAATGTCGGTCGTGTCCGACGGGTTCACATTGGGAGTGCTCTCGGCTGTCGCAAGCCAGGCGCCGCCGATAAAATTCTTGTAATCCATGATGGTGTCCAGTTTTAGGGCCGTATCCCCAGGCAATAGGGGTCGGCGGGATTGAAAATCAGATGCGCGTCGGAGGTGACAAAAGCCTGTCCGGTGATCGTTGGAATGACGCCTTTGGTGGTGCCCGGCTGGTAGCTGATCCTGTAAGTGCTGCCGATGACACTCTCCTGGATCCAGTCTTCTCCAGGTGCAAGCACACCATCTTCTGCAAGACAGGCAAGTTTAGCAGAACATCCCGTGCCGCAGGGGGAGCGGTCATACGCTCCGCCGGGGCAAAGAACGAAGTTTCGGCTTTGCGCGAATGGATCTTTCGGTGGTCCGAAGAGTTCGATGTGATCGATCCAGGCACCATCCGTACCTGTTACGCCCGCATTTTCGAGGGCTTGCCGGATGGTCTTGGTGTAGGCCGTCAGTGCCGGAACGTTCTCCAGCGTGAGTTCGATCGGGCTATCTTTGACGAGAAAGAACCAGTTCCCGCCCCAGGCCACATCTCCAGTGATTTTGCCGTGACCGGGAACGTCAACCGAAATGCCCTTGTGAAGGCGATAACTTTCAACGTTAACCACCGACACTGTGTTGGCGTCCTGGAGATCCACTTCCACGATGCCAACCGGCGTCTCAAACTTGTGCCGGCCGGGGTCAATCCGGCCCATATGCGCGAGCGTTACCGCGAGGCCAATGGTCGCGTGACCGCACATGCCAAGGTTTTGCAGGTTGTTGAAATAAATCACCGCTGCGGCGCAATCCGGCTGGCTCGGCGGCAACAGCAAGGCGCCGATGATCGCATCGTGGCCGCGCGGCTCTAGGACCACGGAGGCGCAGAAATCCATATGCTCAGCTTCCAGCCGGGCAGCCTTTTCGATCAGGGAGCCGGACCCAAGATCCGGACCACCCTCGACCACAAGCCGGGTTGGCTCGCCTGCGGTGTGGCTGTCGATTACGCGCATTCCGCCAGCACTCCGCCTTGGCCGCACCAGTCTGCATACCAGGTCTTGAACAGCTGATATTGCGCCTCGATGTAACCGCGCTGGGCATCCGTCAGGGCGTCTGTTTCATTGAAATGCAGCCGGTATTCGTCTTCGCCGTTCAGCACCATCAGGTGCTTGTAATAGAGGACAAGATCCGGGCCTTCATCGAAGCTCGACAACACGCCAAGGGCTTCTTCCAGTTCTTTCGCTCGGGTCCGTGCTTCGGCGTTTCCTTGCGCTGCTTTTTTGCTGAGAGCCACAAGATGCAGAACGGCGTCTGGCAGGGCGTTGCCAATGCCGGTGATGGCACCGGTTGCGCCGCAATTGACGAAGCCGTGGAAGACGGCGGTGTCGACCCCCACCATCAAGGTTACATCGGCGTCCTGGGACGTGATGTTTTCCGCCGCATAGCGCAGGTCATCGTGACCGCCGAACTCCTTGAAGCCGATCAGGCTCGGGAACTCCTTGCGCAAGCCAAAGAACAAGTCGGCGCGGGTCGCAAAACCATAATAGGGACTGTTGTAAATGACGGCCGGAAGGTTTGGCGCCGCAGACAGAATTGCGCTGAAGTGATTGCGCTGGGCAATCGGAGAAATGCCGCGCGAGAGGACCCGTGGGATCACCATCAAACCATGCGCACCGACTTCAGCGGCATGGCGTGCATGGGCCACTGCAGATTTGGTGTTAACCGCACCTGTTCCGACGATGGTCGGCACGCTGGCCTTGACCAGGCGCTCAACGCCTTCCATCCGTTCTGCGTCCGTCAAAAGCGGCCAGTCGCCCATGGAGCCGCAGTAAACGACTGCTGACATGCCCTTTGAAATGAGTTCTTGGCCCTTCTTGACCAAGGCATCGAAGTCCGGTGTCCGGTCTGCGTTGCAAGGGGTCATCAGTGCGGGAATGGTGCCTGAAAAGATGTTTGAGGACATTGCCTTCTCCTTTGGAGTCGAGCCGGACGGCCGCCGGAAATTCTGAGCGTAAACCGTTAGGGCCGAATTTTGAAACAGTGCTGTTAGCGGACGTTGGACAGGAACTTGCGCGTGTGCTCGGACTGCGGATCGCCAAAGACCTGACCTGGAGGTCCGATCTCTTCCATGACGCCGTGGTGAAAGTAGGCGACCCGATCGGAGACATCGCGCGCGAAGCCCATTTCGTGGGTCACGCAGATCATCGTCATGCCTTCTTCGGCAAGCAGGCGCATGGTATCGAGAACTTCGCCAACCAGTTCCGGATCGAGTGCGGATGTGGCCTCGTCGAACAACATGTAGGTTGGTTCCATCGCAAGGGCACGTGCGATGGCTAGCCGCTGCTGCTGCCCGCCGGACAATGCATTCGGATAGACATTGAGCTTGTCTGCCAATCCAACATGTTTGAGCTGCCGTTCGGCAATTTCTTGGGCATCCGACCGTGACTTGCCTTTTACAATCCGAGGCGACAGAGCGACATTCTCCAGCGCTGTTAGATGCGGGAAGCTGTTCCATTGCTGAAACACCATGCCGAGCTTCTGGCGCAGTTTGTTGATGTCGGTTGCTTTGTCATGGACGTCGATTCCGTCGACAACAACAGATCCTTTTTGGATCGGTTCCAGGCCATTGATGCAGTAGAGCAGCGTCGATTTGCCGGAGCCTGATGCTCCAATGACAGACAGAACTTCGCCCTTTGCAACGTCAAGGTCGATGCCTTTGAGGACCTGAAGCGCGCCGAAGTATTTCTCAAGACCGCGAATCTCGATCATTGGGCCCACCTTTTTTCCAGTTGTGCGGCATAGCGCGAGATCGGATAGGACAGCGCGAAGTAGAACGCGCCAGCGATAGCGAGGATCAGGAAGGGTTCCTGTGTCCTTGTGATGAGGATCTGGCTGGCTTTCAGGAGTTCGACATAGCCAAGGACAGAGACCAACGCGCTGTCCTTCATCACGCCGAGGGCAACACCAACCCACGAGGGGAAGACGGCACGGCCACCGATCGGGAGAACCACATGGCGCATGTCCTGCCAGTAGCTCATGCCGAGTGAGCGGGCCGCCCGGCGCATCGGTTTTCCGACGGCCTCGATGCCGCCGCGGGCAACGTTCGCAACCAGCGACGCCGTGTAGATCGTCAACACGACAACGCCGGAGCCGAACGGACCAAAATCCAGTCCGATGATCGGAGCGAAATTGTAGAAGAGAACCAGCTGGATGATCAGTGGAACGGAGCGGAAGATATCCAGAACCGGGGCCAGGGTGACAGCGCCGAGGAATTTCGCCTCATAGAGGATCCAGCCGAAGAGAATTCCAAAAACCGTGCCGGCGGATATCGAGACTGCGGAAATCCAGAGGGTCCGGAGGGCTGCTTCGCCCAAGAACCACAGGTCGTTGATACCAAAACCACTGAAGAAACTTATGGATTGTTGCATATCAGCCTCCTCAGTACCGGAACAAACGCCAGGCAAGCAGCCGGGATGCCCCGAGGATGACCTTGACGATCACGTAGTAGATGATCGCGGTCACGGCGAAATATTCGAAGATCCGGAAGGTCCGGCTGGCGAAGAATTGGGTTTCGCCGCTTAGCTCGCGGAAACCGACGAGCATGCCGAGCGAAGACATCAAGACAGCCCAGACCAGCTGGTTGGTGAGCGGGTGGTACACGATGCGGAACACTTGCGGGATGATGATCCGGGTGTAGGCCTGCCAAGCGGACATGCCGAGACTACGCGCCGCGCGCAGTTGCGTGTCTGGGACCGACTGAAACCCGCCGCGAAAATTCTCTGCAAGGTATCCGGCACAGTTGAAGCTGAGACCGGCGAGAACGATGGTGAACGGCGACAGGTGCAAACCGAACGCGCCAAGCCCGAACCCGAAAAAGAACAGTTGGAACAGGGCAGGGGTGTTGCGGGCCAACTCGATCCACGCCGATGCGAGCCAATGCAGCGGTCCACGCAAGTGCAGGCGAATGAGCGCCAAGGCGAGACCGATGATGATGCCGACGATCATCGAAAGCGTCGCGACTTGCAGTGTGAGCAGGCCCGCTTCCAGAAGATCGGGCAGGCTTTTCATCACCGGCCGCCAATGGAAATTGTAGTCAAACATTCTCAGGATGCTCCGGCAGAACCAGCGCAAGGTGGACTGGTGTGCTGCGGATTGAGGTTTTGCGGAGCCATCGGGTCAATGGCCGCGAATGCTTTCGGGAACAAGGTTGCAGGGCATACCGCGGTGGGAGAGGCGGTATGCCCTGCAGGACGTCAGTACATGACGCCTGGGATGCGCAGTTCAGGCGCTTCACCACCGACATATTTGCCCCAGAGCTCCGCATAACGGCCGGAACGGACTTGGTGCGTGACGAAGAGGTTGAGGAAGTTCAGCCAGGTCACGTCTTCGCGCTTGCCGACAACCGATGTGTAGTCTGTGGTCCAGGGCATGCGCGGCCCCGCAAGAACGGTGTCATATTGTTCGGTGATTGGCTTTACGGCCGTATTTGTCGTGATGCCAATGTCAGCCTTGCCCTGTGCGACGGCGAGAAAGACTTCGTTTTCGGACTGATAGCCTTGGTAGAGATGCTCTTCACCCCACTCCTCGGCGATTTTCAGCCATTCTTGTTCCGGGACGGTGCCAATCGCTCCCGCAACACGCTTGCCGCGGATATCTTCAAAGGATTCGATGCCACTGTCGGCGTTGACGACACCCTGTGCGTAGTAGATCGCGTAAGGAATTGTGAAGCCGACGGTGCGTGCGCGCGCCAAACTGTCGGATGTTGCGCCAAAGACAACATCGGCCCTGCCCGTCACAATAACTGGTAGGCGCTCGGCCCAGGTGACCGGATAAATGGTTGCCTCGACCTCAAGCGCGGCAGCGAGGTCCTTGCAGTAGTCGACGTCAAAACCCGCCGGTTCGTTGTTGGCGTCCCGATATCCGATTGGCGGAAAGTCGAGCACAACGCCGCAGCGCAGCTCCCCGCGATCGACGACATCATCGAGCGTATCTGCCTGGGTTGGAAGCGCGGCTGCGAGTGAAAACAGCGCGGCGGCCGTGAAATTCCTGAACATGATTTTCCCCTCTTCTTTTCGAAGATTTTTGGTCAGCGCCAAATTGATAATCCAGATTGGATCCAATATTCAATATAAAATATTCAAAAAAGTTCCTGCTGTACCGGGCCGGGGCGTTCGATTAAAAAAGGCAGGGAATGGAGAGGCGTTGGTATGAAACTGAAATCAATGGATATTTCCGCCACAGCATCGGCCTCGTCGATTGTCTTTGATGCTTTGCGGAACGCCATTATCGAAGGTCAGCTGGAGGAGGGTGAACCCCTTCGCCAGGACGAAATCGCGCGCCTTTTCAACACGAGCCGGATCCCTGTCCGCGAAGCGATTTCACGGCTTGAGGAACAGGGCCTGGTGAAAACGCAGCGTTACAAAGGCGCGGTGGTCGCCGGTCTGTCGCCGGAGGAGGTCGAAGAAATCTTCAACCTTCGAGCACTTGTGGAACCCGAGATCATCAAGAACGCTGTGCCGAGGATGTCAAAAGAAGTGCTGGACCAAGCGCGCGCAAAGTGTTCCGCATTTTCAGAGTCCAAAGACCCGATGGAATGGGGCAACCTGAACAGAGATTTTCATGAGACGCTCTATAGCGCGAGCAATCTCAGTTACTTCCTGGAAATTGCCGGAAATGCGATCGATCGGGTTGAGCGGCAGATCCGGGCTCAACTTGTCATGAGCAATGGGATGGAGCGAGCCGGCCGGGAGCATTTCGCCATTCTTGATGCTTGTGAGAGCGGTGAGGCTGACACGGCGGCCGAGTTGACCAAGGCTCATATCGAGGGTGCGAAAAAATCGCTGCTTCAGTTTTTGCCGAAAGCTTGAAGCCATCTCATTGTTCTGTTTGTCTTCCCGCTTACATAGGCGTAACACAGAGCGGCCTCAGCCCCGTCTCGCTGATGGCTATGTTTTAGTTTTCTGCTGAAAGGACACCTTTGTCATGTCACTTCGTATCAATGATGTTGTTCCGAATTTCACCGCTGAAACGGATCAGGGGCAAATCACGTTTCACGACTGGATTGGCGACAGCTGGGCTATCCTTTTCAGCCACCCGAAAGATTTTACACCGGTCTGCACCACGGAGTTCGGCGCTGTAGCGCAGCTGGCGGCTGAGTGGGAAAAGCGCGGTACTAAGGTCATCGGCGTTTCTGTGGACAGCGCGGAAGATCATAAGAAATGGAAGACCGACATTGAGAAAGTGGGTGGCGCGGCAGCCGGTTTCCCAATCATCGCAGATGAAGGTTTGGTCGTTTCAAAGGCATTCGACATGCTGCCGGCTGAAGCTTATCTCCCCGATGGCCGGACACCGGCCGACAGCGCAACCGTTCGCTCCGTGTTCATCATTGGTCCGGACAAGCAGTTGAAGCTATCAATGACGTACCCGATGACTGTTGGCCGGAACTTTGCCGAAGTTCTGCGCGCGCTCGACGCGCTGCAAACGTCTGCGAAAGGTGTCGCAACGCCCGCCAACTGGGAGGTTGGTCAGGATGTGATCATTCCGCCAAGCGTGAGTGATGAAGATGCGAAGGTAAAGTTCGGCACGTTTGACGCCGTTCTTCCTTACCTGCGTAAAACCAAAATGCCGGCTTAAAAAAATGCGGCAGCTCTCTGGGATCTGAGAGCTTGGACATTTGGCAAACAAGCCTCGCGGGACTTTGGGTCTCTGCGAGGCTTCTTCTGAAGAGCGTTAGCCGACGATCAGCTGCTTGAGCTGAAGTGATTCGTACTCAAGCTCCTGCAGCCGGTAATTGACCACATCGCCGATCGTCACGATCCCGACCACAATATCTCCGTTGACCACCGGCATGTGCCGGAATTTGCCTTTGGTCATGGTTTGAAGAACTGAAATCAATCGGTCTTCCGGGGAGCAGGTTTTTACGTCCCGGGTCATGATGTCTTCCACTTTCTGCGAAAGTGTTTGACCGGGTGTCTCTGCGAGACGCCGCACAATGTCCCGTTCAGACAAGATGCCTTGGAGCTTTCCGGCGGCATCTTTGACGATTAAGGCTCCAATCCGCTTTTCTTTCAGCTGTACAACAGCTTCATGAAGTGTGTTTTGGGGCCTAAGGGAAAATACGTCCTTGCCTTTGGACTCCAAAATCTTGCCGACGGTCGCGGTTTCTGCCGACGCATTGGTTACAGGGGTCTGGCTGTGTGTCTTTTCTTGAATCTTGTCTTTTCGGCTCGGGGCCTGATAAGAGCTCGGCATGAATATCGCTCCCTGTTGCTATGTCCAAGTATGACATGGACGAACAGCTTACCCGAAACTCAGCGGTTTAAGGAACTCTAGAAATTGGCTGACTTCACGCTTACGCCGCTGGTCGCGACGATCATCTTCGTCATCGCGTGCTTTTCCGGGTACCAATATCGGCGGGTTTGGGTGAAGGAAGGACCAAGCTGGCAGTTGTGGGCCTACGGCCTCGCCGCCGGTGGATGTTTGGCGTTGGTCGCCTTTATTCCGGTACAATAGATCAATGGCACCGGCCGAATCTGCCGGTCAGCCTTCCATTTCAGCAAGTTGCTTGCGTGCGCGTGGGCACTGCAGGCGGTCGCGGAGCGGGCTATCCGGATCGATTTCCTTTTTGCACACCATGCAATGGTCTGCGCCGGAAATTGCGTTCAATCCACCGCAGCTTCCCTTGATTGTTCTGCCAGAAAAGATCACGCCGATCGCCATACCAAGGATGACGGTCAAGAGCAGCGCGAAAGCCAGAACAAACGTTTCCACGATGGATACCCTTTGATTCGGTTATCAGGCCTGAAGTTGCTTGAACTTGTCGCTGGCAACTGAAGCGAAGCCGTTTTCCGCATCAGTGCTGCGATCAATGAACAGAACAGCAATATCACGTTGATTCGCGATTTCCAAACCACGCTCGGTTCCGAGCACCAACATGGCGGTGGACCAGGCGTCCGCAAGCATGGTGTTTTCAGCAAGCACCGTTGCGGATGCCGTCTTGTGGGTGATCGGCGCTCCAGTGTGTGCATCGATGATGTGGGAGAACCGCTCGCCGTCGCGTTCAAAATAGTTTCTGTAGTCGCCGGATGTCGCCATGCCCAGGTTGGAGACGCTGGCTACCTGGTATGCGGAACGGGTGTAAGCGTTCGGCGTTTCGATGCCGATTTGCCAATCCATGCTGTCAGCGTTGCGCCCGGAAACATAGAGGTCGCCGCCGATCTCGACCATGAAATCGCTGATGCCAAAGGTGGCAACGACTTTGGCCATCTGGTCGACGCCATACCCCTTGCCGATGGATGGCAGGTAGAGTTCGGCTTCCGGATGGCTTTTGCTGATTTGCGTTCCGTTGACCTTGAGGCCATCTGTTTGGCCGGAAACTTTGCGCGCGGCTGCCAAAGCGTTTGCTTCAGCTGTTGCCGGGCGGCCTCCGCCTTTGGAGCCAAATCCCCAGGCTTCGATTACCGGGCCAAGTGTGATGTCGAACTGGCCGGCACTGGCAGCGTTGATCTCACGAGAAGCGCGGACAACTTCCGCAAATCCTTCGGAGACCGTAACCGGTGCAGTGGAGCGCAGAGCGTTGAAGCGCGAAACTTCCGAGGATGCGTCCCAGTTGGACATTTGAGCGTTGACCTGAGCCAAGCTTGCCTCCAACGCTTTCTTAAGCGCTGCCTGGTCAACATTCCGATTATGATCAACCCCGGTAACTGTGTAGCTGGTCCCCATCGTGGAGCCGGAAAGCTCAACGATATCCGATCCACCTTTACAGGCCGCCAAGGTCAGCGACATCAGGATGAAGCTGCGCCGGGAAAATACGATATTGTTTGGCACGGTATGCATCTCCGATTGATCATGTGCGAAAAGTGTCGCGCGTTCTGCGGCGCTTTTCATTGGTTTTCAGGACCGATTCAACAAAAAAATGGACGAGTAGGGCAAAAAAATGCTTTTTCAACTCGTGAAAACATAGCATATGGCGCCCTAACGAATTCTGGAGGCCGGATGCGTGCAAAGTTTTAAGCTTAAAAAAGGTCTTGATCTACCCATCACGGGAGCGCCGGTTCAAGAAATTGACGCAAAGGACAAGATCCAGAACGCTGCAGTCATTGCGGCAGACTATATCGGATTGAAGCCTCGTCTGCTCGTTCAAGAAGGTGACGCGGTCGGGGCGGGTGCGCCTGTTTTCTTCCACAAGGACACGCCTGACGTTATGGTCACGGCTCCGGTTTCTGGCCGGGTGAAGGCAGTTAACCGCGGTGCACGCCGTGTTCTCATCAGCGTCGAAATCGAAGTTGATGCGTCAGCTGCTGATCCGGTTGACTTCTCAGACGTCGGTGATGCCGCAACGCCGGAAGGTCTGACAGAACGACTATGTGCGTCCGGGCTTTGGACATCATTCCGCACGCGTCCATATTCGAAAGTTCCTGACCCGGAATCGCGTCCTGCTGCCATTTTCGTGACAGCCATGGACACGGAACCGTTGACCGCCGATCCGACGATCGTGATCGCGGACCAGGCTGAAGCGTTTGAAAAAGGCCTTGCCGCGGTTGCAACGTTAAGTTCGGGCAAGACCTATTTGTGCTGTGAAACCGGAGCCAATATTCCCGGCCTCACGATGCCGGGGATCGAAGTCGCAGGGTTTTCTGGCCCGCATCCGGCTGGACTTGCAGGAACGCATATCCACTTCTTGGACACGCCAAGCGCTGAAAAGACGGTCTGGACCATTGGATACCAGGACGTCATCACGATCGGACGTCTTCTTGAAACCGGTAAGCTGGACTCCTCCAGAATCATTGCCTTGTCGGGACCGTTGTGCACCAAGCCGCGTTTGATCCGCACTGTCTCCGGTGCTTCAATGATCGAATTGAGTAACGGTGAAATTTCAGGCGATGTTCCGGTTCGAATGATCTCCGGGTCAGTGTTGAGCGGCCGATTGGGAGAGGGCGTAAACGCCTATCTTGGACGCTATGCACGGCAGATGACCCTGATTGAGGAAGATCACAAACAGATCCCGATGGGCTGGATCCGGCCCATGCCGTCCAAGTTTGCACTCCAACCAGTCTTGGGTTCGGCTTTCTCAAAGAAACTCTACGCGTTGACGTCCAATTTGAACGGTGGACGCCGCGCCATGGTGCCGATTGGCACCTTTGAGGAATTGATGCCGCAGGATTTTCTACCCACCCAGCTTTTGCGTTCCCTGCTGGTTATGGATACAGATCAGGCGCAGGCCCTTGGGGCGCTGGAACTGGATGAAGAAGATTTGGGTCTGGTGGGCTTTGCTTGTCCAGCCAAGTATGAATATGGCATGGCGCTTCGCGATTGCCTCACCAAAATCGAAAAGGAGGGCTAGGCCTTGGGTCTGCGCAACTTCTTCGACCGCATCGAGCCAAATTTCGTCAAGGGCGGCAAGTACGAGAAATTCTTCCCCATTTATGAAATGGTGGAGAGCTTTCTCTATACCCCAAAGACCGTAACGACAGCCGCGCCGCACGCGCGCTCCTACATCGATATGAAGCGGATCATGACCTACGTGGTCATCGCGACGATCCCTTGTATTCTGGTGGGTCTTTACAACGTCGGTTTTCAGGTCAATTCCGCAATTGCCACATATGGAGCATCCGGCTGGCGTGCATGGATCATTGAGGCGTTAGGGATCGGGTTCAACCCGGCCAACCCGCTTGCCAATATCCTGCATGGGGCACTCTATTTCCTGCCGATTTACATTACGACGCTGGTCGTCGGCGGCATCTGCGAAGTGATCTTTGCAACGGTCCGCGGTCACGAAGTGAACGAGGGGTTCCTCGTAACTTCCATGCTTTATGCGCTGATCCTGCCGCCATCTGCACCGCTGTGGCAGGTCGCACTGGGCATTGCCTTTGGTGTTGTGATCGGCAAAGAGGTGTTCGGTGGAACCGGCAAGAACTTTCTGAACCCGGCGCTGACAGGCCGCGCGTTTCTGTACTTTGCATACCCGGCGCAAATGTCCGGCGACACCATCTGGACACCGGTTGATGGGTTCTCGGGTGCGACCGCTTTGTCGGTTGGTGCATCGGACGGTTACCAGCAGTTGGCAGCTCACGGGGTGAGCTGGATGGAAGCGTTTCTTGGCACGATACAGGGCAGCATCGGTGAGGTCTCGGCACTGGCGTGCTTTATCGGACTTGCCTTCCTTTTGATCACAAAGATCGCCAACTGGCGGTTGGTGGTCGGCTGCCTGGTTGGTATGATCGCATTCTCGACGCTGCTCAATCTGATTGGCTCCGACACCAACTCGATGTTTGCAATGCCTTGGTATTGGCATCTGGTGATTGGCGGCTACGCGTTTGGTTTGGCCTTCATGGTCACAGAGCCGGTTTCAGCGTCGCACACCAATCTTGGCCGTTACATCTATGGTGCCTTGATCGGTGTGATGGTTGTGATGATCCGCGTTATCAATCCAGCCTTCCCGGAAGGAATGATGCTGGCGATTTTGTTCGGTAACGTTTTTGCACCGCTGATCGATTATTTCGTAGTGCAGGCAAACATCAAGCGCAGGGCGAAGCGACATGCCTGAAGATAAAGAAAACAAAGGCTTCATCCGCCGGTTCCTTGATCTGCCGGTGGATTCTGTGCCGAAGACCATCTTCGTGGCCGTGTCGATCTGTCTGGTGGCGTCCATGGTGGTGTCTGCGGCGGCTGTCTCTCTGCGCCCTCTGCAGGAAGTCAATAAACTGAAGGATAAGCAGATCAACATCCTTCAGGTTGCCGGCCTTCACGAACCCGGGTCGAATGTCGCTGAGGCATTTGAGGTGTTTGAGCCGCAGGTTCTTGAGATTGCGACCGGAAAATTCACCGATAAGTTCGATCCGGCAACCTTCGATGATCGCGCTGCAGCAGATGATCCGGAAACCTCGATTACTTTGACGGACGACCCGGCTTCTATTGGACGGCAATCAAAATACGTCACTGTTTATCTTCTGCGGAATGACGATGGCAGTCTCGACAAGGTCATTCTGCCGATCCATGGCTACGGACTTTGGTCTACGCTCTACGGGTTCATTGCCCTGGAAGAAAACGGCAACGACATCTTTGGTCTTCAGTTCTACAGCCACGGTGAGACCCCGGGCCTCGGAGCCGAGGTTGATAACCCGCGTTGGAAATCGCAGTGGAACGGCAAGAAACTTTCCGATGACAGTGGAGATCTGCTGATCACTGTCGCCAAGACCGTTCCGCCACAAGGCGAAGAGTATCATGTCGATGCGCTGGCAGGCGCAACTCTGACGACGGTTGGTGTCGACAACCTGGTACGGTTCTGGATGGGCGAGGCCGGATTTGCACCCTTCCTGGAAAATCTGAAAGCAGGAGAGATCTGATGGCGCAAACCAAGAGAAGCATGCTTATCGATCCGCTGGTCGATAACAACCCGATTACCCTTCAGGTTCTCGGGATCTGCTCAGCCCTTGCTGTGACATCTTCGTTGCAGGTGGCATTTGTCATGTCACTTGCGGTGATATTCGTTACGGCATTCTCCTCTATGTTCATCTCGATGCTGCGCAATCACATTCCAGGAGCAATCCGGATCATTGTGCAGATGGTCATTATTGCATCTCTCGTAATCCTGGTTGATCAGGTGCTGAAGGCGTATCTCTACGAGATTTCGAAAACCCTCTCGGTCTTCGTGGGCCTGATTATCACCAACTGTATTGTGATGGGCCGTGCAGAAGCGTTTGCCATGAAGAACCCGCCGATTGCCTCCTTCATTGACGGTGCAGGCAATGGGCTTGGGTATGGCCTGATCCTTATGCTGGTTGGTGTTATTCGCGAGTTGTTCGGTGCAGGCAGCCTGTTCGGCATCACGATTTTCGAGACCGTCAACAACGGTGGTTGGTATGTCCCGAACGGCATGCTGCTCCTGCCGCCATCCGCCTTCTTCATTATTGGCCTGATCATCTGGGCGTTCCGGTCCTGGAAACCGGAGCAGGTTGAAGAGCGCGAATATAAGATCCAAACGGTGGATGCGCACTGATGGAACATATGCTCTCACTCGCCGTTAAGGCCATCTTTGTTGAGAACCTTGCGCTGTCCTTCTTCCTGGGCATGTGCACCTTCATCGCTGTTTCGAAGAAGATCTCAACCGCAATTGGCCTCGGCATATCGGTCATGATCGTTCAAGCGATCACCGTACCGGCAAACAACCTGATCCTGACCTATCTCTTGGCCCCCGGCGCCTTGGCTTGGGCCGGATTCAGCAATGTTGATCTGACCTTCCTTGGCCTTATTTCGTACATCGGCGTGATTGCAGCTCTGGTTCAGATCCTGGAGATGGTGCTCGATAAATACTTCCCGCCGCTCTACAACGCGCTCGGCGTCTTCCTGCCGTTGATCACGGTGAACTGTGCGATCCTCGGCGGGTCGCTGTTCATGGTGGAGCGGGACTACAATTTCGGCGAATCCGTGACCTACGGTTTGTCTTCCGGCTTTGGCTGGGCCTTAGCGATTACGGCCATGGCCGGTGTGCGGGAGAAGCTGAAATACTCGGATATCCCGGACGGCCTGCAGGGCCTGGGCATCACATTTATCACCGCTGGCCTGATGGCGCTTGCCTTCATGTCCTTCAGCGGCGTCAAACTGTAACGGGAGCGCCCTGTGGCCACATTTGGACTAGGCATACTTCTCTTTACCCTGATCGTTCTGGCGCTGGTCACGATCATTCTCGCCGCCCGCTCAAGGCTGGTGTCGATGGGCAATGTCAACATTTCCATCAATGGCGAGAAGACTATTTCGGTGCCAGCGGGTGGCAAGTTGCTGCAAACACTTGCCGAACAAAAACTCTTTGTTCCGTCTGCTTGCGGCGGCGGTGGCACCTGCGCTCAGTGCCGGGTGAAGATCTTTTCCGGCGGCGGGTCAATCCTCCCAACCGAAGAAGGTCACATCACCAAGCGGGAAGCTGCTTGCGGTGACCGCTTGTCCTGTCAGGTTGCCGTCAAGCAGGACATGGAAATCGAAGTTCCTGAAGAGGTCTTTGGCGTCAAGAAATGGCGTTGCAAGGTGCGCTCGAACGACAACGTGGCGACCTTCATCAAGGAACTGGTCCTGGAACTGCCGGAAGGCGAGGACGTCAACTTCCGTGCTGGCGGCTATATCCAGATCGAGTGCCCGCCTTATGAGCTTTCCTACAAGGAGTTCGAAGTCGGCGATGAGTACCATGAGGATTGGGATCGCTTCAAAATCTGGGACGTAAGCTCCAAGGTGGCGGAACCGGTTGAGCGGGCCTACTCCATGGCCAACTATCCGGAAGAAAAGGGCATCGTGATGCTCAACGTCCGGATCGCGTCACCGCCTCCCGGGTCTCAGGGAATTCCGGCTGGCAAGATGTCGTCCTACATCTTCAACCTGAAGCCGGGCGATGAAGTCACGATCTCAGGCCCGTTTGGCGAGTTCTTTGCGCGTGACACCAAAAAGGAAATGGTCTTTGTCGGCGGTGGCGCCGGTATGGCACCGATGCGCTCGCATATTTTCGATCAGATGCGCCGGATCAAGACTGATCGCAAGGTCACTTTCTGGTACGGCGCGCGCTCCAAGCGTGAAATGTTTTATGTCGAAGACTTCGACATGCTGGAACGTGAGAACGAGAATTTTGAGTGGCATGTGGCGCTGTCTGACGCGTTGCCGGAAGACGACTGGAAAGGCTACACCGGGTTCATTCACAATGTGCTCTACGACGAGTACTTGAAAGACCATCCGGCGCCTGAGGATTGTGAGTTCTACATGTGTGGTCCTCCCATCATGAACCAGTCCGTCATCAACATGCTGCTCGATCTTGGTGTTGATCGCGAAGACATCATGTTGGATGATTTCGGCGGTTAACCCGTCAGAAAACCAAGATTTACTTCGGGCCCTGTTTCGGTGTGCGGCATAGATCGCACTCTCTGAAGCAGGGCCCGATGCTTTTTTGCTCAGAAGGTGTTGGACAATTGCCGTTTTGATGACAGTCTGTCGGTCCAGTTGATATCTACAATGGATCCAGACGTGGCGATCAAATCCGAACAGTTTCATTTGGACCCCAAGTTTGAAGGCACCCTCCAGCAACAGATCCAACATCTTGTCAGCCAAGGCGTGTTGTCGGGCAGGTTCCTTCCCGGTGAACGGATGCCGTCCAGCCGGAAGCTGGCTGAGTGGCTCGGGGTCAGCCGCATCACGGTCACCTTGGCCTATGCTGAATTGGTCGCCAACGACTACCTGACATCGAGGGGGCGATCGGGTTACTTCGTTTCTGAGAGCGCGCCACCACCACCGATGCTCAATCAGTCGGAGGGAGACCGGCAGGACGCGGTGGCCTGGGACGAAATGGTTAGCTCCCGGTATTCCTACCGCTCCAGCCTGGTGCGCCCATCAGATTGGCGTGATTACCCGTACCCCTTCATTTATGGCCAGCCGGATGCGCGCCTTTTCGATCATGACAACTGGCGCCGGTGTGCATTGGAGGCGTTGGGCCGGAAGAACTTTGAGAGCATGACGGCTGATCCTTATGAACAGGACGACCCCAAGCTGATCGAATACATCGTGAGAAACATTTTGCCGCGCCGCGGGATTTCCGCACAGCAGGATGAGATCCTGGTGACTATGGGTGCGCAGAATGCACTGTGGCTTTGTGCGCAGGTGTTGTTGAACAAGGATCGCGTCGCGGCCATCGAAAACCCTTGTTATCCGGGACTGCGCGACATTCTGGATCAGACCGGTTGCCAGATTGCGGAGGTGCGGGTCGATGACGATGGTCTCCCTCCCGATGAACTTCCCGGCAACTGCCAAGTAGTTTTCACCACAGCCAGCCACCAATGTCCGACCAATACAACGATGCCGATCGAACGCCGGCGTGCCTTGCTGAACCGCTCCGTGGAAGAAGGTTTTGTGATCGTAGAGGATGACTACGAATTCGAAATGGCCTTCCAAAAAGCGCCGACACCTGCGCTCAAGTCGCTCGACCGGGCGGGGAGCGTGATTTACGTCGGCTCGTTTTCAAAGTCGCTGTTCCCGGGATTGCGCCTTGGATACATCGTTGCTGCCAAACCCTTGATCCAGGAAGCGCGGTCGCTGCGGGCGTTGGTTTTGCGGCATCCGCCCGGTCACATACAGCGGACCACGGCCTACTTTCTCTCGCTTGGCTATCATGACGCCATGGTGAACCGGATGGGGCAAGCTTACCGGCGCAGACGCTCTGTCATGGATAAAGCAATTCGGGACCACGGCCTGCAAATTGCCAGCGGTGGCAGTCATGGTGGATCCAGCTTCTGGATGCGCGCTCCCGAGGGCGTCAACACCAGCGAGCTGGCTCTCAAACTTCGCAAGAGCGGGGTCGTGATTGATCAGGGCAGAGCGTTTTTCGGACGCGAAGACGACAATCATCAGTTTTATCGTCTTGCCTATTCATCCATTCCCTCCGCGCGCATTCCGGAGGGGATTCAACGGATCGCAGATGTAATCCGGTAGGGCAATGTCATTGCCCCAGGTTCTGGATATACCGAGTGAATTGATCTGGCCCTAAGACCTGTGTTCGCGGCGCGGCATGAAATCATTTCCAACCAATTGTGTACCTGTATTGCGAGCGGGTGAGGGAGTGCGTTTCAAATGAAAATGACGACAGAGGAAGCCTTCGTAAAAGTCCTGCAACGGCATGGGATTGAGCATGCTTTTGGGATTATCGGCTCTGCATTCATGCCAATTTCCGACCTGTTTCCAAAGGCGGGGATTACGTTCTGGGATTGCGCGCACGAAGGCTCGGGCGGGATGATGGCCGATGGCTATACAAGGGCAACAGGCAAACTCAGCATGATGATTGCCCAGAACGGTCCGGGTATCACAAACTTCGTCACGGCAGTGAAAACCGCCTACTGGAACCACACGCCTTTGCTTCTGGTTACTCCACAGGCCGCCAATAAGACTTTGGGGCAGGGCGGTTTTCAGGAAGTTGAACAGATGGCACTGTTCAAGGACATGGTTGCCTATCAGGAAGAGGTCCGCGACGCATCCCGTGTCGCCGAAGTTCTGAACCGTGTCATCCTTCAGGCAAAACGCGCCAGCGCGCCTGCACAGATCAACATGCCACGCGATTTCTGGACGCAGGTCATCGATATTGAACTTCCGCCGATCGTGGATTTTGAACGCCCGTCCGGTGGTGATACAGCTATTCAGGAAGCCGCGGACCTGCTCAGCAGTGCAAAGAACCCGGTTATCCTGAACGGTGCTGGCGTTGTTCTGGCCGATGCAATCGGCGATACGATCGAACTTGCGGAACGTTTGGATGCACCTGTGTGTTGCGGCTATCAACACAACGATGCGTTTCCAGGCTCACATCGCCTTTTTGCCGGACCGCTTGGTTACAACGGATCAAAGGCAGGTATGGAACTGATTTCCAAGGCCGACGTCGTTCTGGCACTTGGCACACGCCTTAATCCGTTTTCGACGCTGCCCGGATATGGCATCGATTACTGGCCGAAAAATGCCAAGATCATTCAGGTGGATATCAATCCTGATCGGATTGGTCTGACAAAGCCGGTGAGCGTTGGTATTGTCGGGGATGCGAAGAAAGTCTCACAGTCGCTCCTCTCAAAGCTGGCTCCTAACGCCGGTGATGCCGGGCGGGAAGAGCGCAGGCACGAGATTGCGCAGACCAAATCCCGATGGGCGCAGCAGCTGTCGTCCATGGACCATGAGGACGACGATCCGGGCACGAGCTGGAACGAGCGTGCCCGTGCCGCCAAGCCTGACTGGCTCAGCCCGCGCAAGGCGTGGCGGGCAATTCAGTCCGCCCTGCCGCGTGAGGCGATCATCAGCTCTGATATTGGCAACAACTGCGCCATCGGCAATGCGTACCCCAGCTTTGAAGTGGGCCGGAAATACCTTGCGCCCGGGCTGTTCGGTCCCTGCGGTTACGGCCTTCCGGCGATCGTTGGTGCAAAAATTGGCTGTCCGGATACCCCGGTCGTTGGTTTCGCGGGCGACGGGGCCTTCGGCATTGCTGTTACAGAGTTGACCGCCATTGGCCGCAGCGAATGGCCGGCAATCACCATGGTCGTCTTCCGCAATTATCAGTGGGGCGCAGAAAAGCGGAACTCCACACTTTGGTATGACGACAATTTCGTCGGCACCGAACTCGACGACAATGTCAGCTATGCAGCCATTGCAAAAGCTTGCGGCCTTCAAGGTGAAGTTGCCCGTACCATGGACGAGTTGACCGAAAAGCTCGATGCGGCGGTCAAGGACCAGATGGAAAACGGCAAGACCACGTTGGTTGAAGTTCTGATCAATCAGGAACTCGGCGAGCCGTTCCGGCGCGATGCTATGAAGAAACCGGTTGTTGTTGCCGGAATCGACCCGGCAGATATGCGGCCGCAGTAAAATCTTGGAAAGGGAAGTGATTGATGGGCGGTATCCTTGTCCTGAACTCCGGATCCTCGTCCATCAAGTTCGCTCTCTTCGATGAAAGCCTGGATGAAACACTGTCTGGAAGCGCCACTGAAATCGGTGGCGCTTCTGACCTTATAATCTCATCCAAGGACTTGGTGACCAAGGAAGCTTCGGCCGACTTGCCGGACCACGCAGCCGCACTGCGTGCGATCCTGAACGCGGTCCAAACAGAGGGCGTCGACATCGCAAACCTGGCCGGCGCCGGTCACCGTGTTGTCCATGGCGGTTCGGTGCTTCAGGCGGCGATCCGTGTAGATGGGCAAGTCATTGCTGAGATTGAACGTTGCAGTGATCTGGCCCCCTTACACAATCCGCACAATCTGGCTGCAATCATGGCCCTCAGGGATTTGGCTCCGGACCTGGTGCAAGTGGCCTGTTTCGACACGGCATTCCATGCGTCGAACCCGGAGGTTGCCCGCCGCTATGCCTTGCCCGACCGGCCGGAGATGGAAACACTTCGGCGGTATGGATTTCATGGAATTTCGTATCAGGGGCTTATCAAGAAACTGGGTGACGTTTCCGAAACCGGTGTGCCGAATCGCCTTCTCGCCTTTCATCTTGGCAATGGTGCAAGCCTGTGTGCGATCAAGTCCGGACAATCCGTGGCAACGACAATGGGATATTCGCCTCTGGAAGGTCTCACCATGGGTACCCGGACCGGGAATATTGACGGCAATCTGGTCTTGCGGCTGGCCGAGGAAAACGGAATTGAAGACACCAAGGAGCTCTTGAACAAAAAGAGCGGTCTCTTGGGCCTCGGCGGTTTGTCCGACATGCGCACACTGCATGCGGCAGAGACAGACGCATCTCGTTTTGCTGTCGAGCATTTCTGCTACTGGGCTGTTCGCCATGCCGGATCGATGATCGCGGCAATGGGCGGATTGGATGGAATTGCGTTCACCGGCGGCATTGGTGAAAACGATGCTGTTGTGCGCCAGAAGATCATTTCTGGATTGAGATTTCTTGGTGCGACCTGCGATCCGCAGTCCAATGACAGCAACAGGTCCCGCATTGATGTTTCTGGCTCAACCGTTCCGATCTGGATCGTAAAGGCCGAAGAAGAGAAAACGATCGCAGCCGAGACGCAAAAACTCATCGCATAGCGGATATTTTTCCATTGAAACTCATTGGCATGTCGTAATTCGACAATAAATGTCGTGAAAAAATCTTTCTTTTTTTCATTTTCTGTGTGAAATTTTCGAATATTATTTCACGCTGATGAGGCGGCTATGGCCAATTTAGGTGCGGATTTACGCGCACTTCGCAAGACAAAAGGGCTGACGTTAACAGAACTTGCCGAACGTCTCGGCAAGTCGGTCGGCTGGCTCAGTCAGATCGAGCGCGGTATCTCCAAACTGTCGAGCGAAGATATCGATCGCATGGCCGGTGTGTTTGACGTGCCGCCGTCGCTTTTGGGCTCAAGGCAGGGACCAAACCCCAAGGAAGACGGCAAAATCGTTCGCGCGTCCGATCGCCGGATGATCGGTGAGCGGGCTCCCGGACTTGTCGAGCAATTGCTGTCCCCGGATCTGACCGACAGTTTTGAGGTCATCCATTCCACGTTTCTTCCAGGTTCTGAACGCAACGACGAAATTATGCGGCCAACTCAGGAACTCGCGTTTCTGGTGTCTGGCAAGCTGAAAATCTGGCTCGAGGGTGAGCCGTTTCTCATTCGAAAGGGCGATTCCTTCCGTATCCGCGGCGAGAAGTACTGCTGGGCAAATCCGTATTCTGAACCGGCAGTTGCCGTTTGGATCATTTCACCGCCCGTTTATTGACTCTTTGAACCTAACCCTATGACGCAAGGCCCTAATCGAGCCTCTACCCCAAATCAAACCGGAGCCAGCCATGTCGGACCTTCCCTCTACAGCTCGTGTCGTGATCATCGGTGGAGGTGCGGTCGGCGCCTCGGTTCTCTATCATCTCGGGTTAGCCGGTTGGAGCGATTGTGTCCTTCTGGAGAAGAATGAGCTCACCGCTGGCAGCACATGGCACGCTGCGGGGAACATCCCGACTTTTTCGTCCTCCTGGGCGGTCATGAACATGCAGCGCTATTCGACCGAGCTTTACCGGCGGCTGGGCGACGAGGTGGATTACCCGATCAATTATCATGTCACCGGATCTGTCCGGCTGGCGCATTCAAAAAACCGCATGATGGAGTTTGAACGGGCGAACTCTATGGCGCGCCGCCAAGGCATCGAAACTAACATGATGTCGGTTGCGGACCTTAAAGACGCCTATCCCTTTATGGAAACGCACGATCTTGAGGGCGGCTTCTGGGATCCGACTGACGGCGATATGGATCCTGCACAGCTTACACAGGCGTTCGCAAAGGGTGCGCGCGCCATGGGTCAGAAGGTGGTGCGGTTCACACCTGCGACCGGTGTCCGGCGTGAAAATGGCGAATGGATCGTTGAAACGGAAAAGGGGGAGATCCGCTGCGAATATGTTGTCAACGCAGCCGGATACTACGCTCAGCGTGTTGGGGAGTGGTTCAAACCCTATGGTGGACGCACCGTGCCGATGATGGTGATGAGCCACCAGTATCTGTTGACCGAACAGATGGACGAGCTTGCAACATGGACCAAGGAGCATGGCCGGAAACTGCCGCTGCTCCGGGATGTGGATTCGTCCTACTACTTGCGGCAGGAAAACACCGGACTGAACCTTGGGCCCTATGAACGGAACTGCAAGGCGCACTGGGTTACGCCGGATGATCCGATGCCGGATGACTTCAGCTTCCAGCTTTACCCTGACGATCTCGACCGGCTGGAATGGTATATCGAAGACGCCATGGCCCGTGTACCGCTGCTCGGCATGTCTGGCATCTCAAAGGTTATCAACGGCCCGATCCCTTATGCGCCGGATGGCATCCCGCTGATTGGCCCGATGCCGGGTGTGAAAAATGCCTTTGAAGCCTGTGTCTTCACGTTCGGAATTGCTCAAGCCGGTGGCGCTGGCAAGATCCTGACCGAGTGGATCACCGAAGGCGAAACCGAATGGGATTGCTGGGGCCTCGATCCACGCCGTTTCACGGACTATACAGACCACGATTATTGCGTGGCCAAGGGCATGGAGGTCTACGGCCATGAATACGCAATGCATTACCCTCATCATGAGTGGCCGGAAGGGCGAGACAAGAAGCTGTCACCGGTGCATGAAAAACTAAAAGCCTCCGGAGCCCAATTTGGCGTTTACAATGGTTGGGAACGTGCCAACTGGTTTGCAAAAGACGGCGACGACACATCGATTGAAGCGACAGAAAGCTGGATGCGCAAAGGCCCTTGGTTCGAGCGTGTGCGCGAAGAAGCCTTGGCCGTTCGCGATGGTGTTGGCGTTTTGGATCTTCCGGGATTTTCGAGGTTCAAACTGTCAGGCGCGGGTGCTGCCGATTGGTTGCGGGGCCGTATCTCTGGCGGCTTGCCGAAAATTGGAAGGATGACGCTTGCCTATTTTCCAACCTCCAACGGCCGGGTACACACGGAGATGTCGATCATCCGGAAGGGCGAGGACGACTTTGTACTGATCACCGCAGCATCCGCGCAGTGGCACGATTTTGAGATTCTGGCTGCACATTTGCCTGACCATCTTGAACTGTCCGACATCACTTCGGAGCTTTCGACGCTAATCGTAACCGGGCCGAAATCCCGGGACCTTTTCGAGAAAATCGGAACAACAGCCGATTTAGACTTGCCATGGCTCAGCATTCAAACGGCTGAGGTGGCGGGGACACGCTGCGAGCTTTACCGGGTGAGTTTTGCAGGGGAGCTGGGCTGGGAATTGCACGCGCCAATGGCCGATATTCCGGCACTTTATGACGCAGTTGTCAGCGCGGGTGCAAAGCCCTTTGGCATGTATGCCCTCAACAGCTTGCGGATTGAAAAAGGTTACCGGGCATGGAAAGGCGATTTGAGCACGGATTATACCCTGCTGGAATCCGGCCTCGATCGGTGCGTGAAGCTGGACAAGGCGGAAGACTTCCCCGGCAAGGTCGCGCTCTTGAATGAAAAGCAGCAAGGTCCAAAACAGCGCTTTGTCACTTTCCTTGTCGATAGCGAGGAAATCGACCCGCCCTACATGTCGAACATCTGGATGAACGGCAGCATCGTCGGCGAAACCACGTCTTCGGCTTTCGGGTTCCGCGTAGATGCCTGCGTCGCGTTGGGCATGGTCCGGGCGGATCTGGCCCAAGCGGGCACGGATCTTGAAGTCGAAGTCTACGGACAAAGATTTCCCGTCACGGTGCAGCCGGATGGCCCACTCTGGGATCCTCAGAATCTCAGGCTGAAAGCGTGATTTTCACTCTTCCAAAGCGTCAGTTTTTTCAATCCAGATTTGGACGATAAGTCATGGCCATTCCTTCAAAAGCCCGCGTTGTCATTATCGGTGGCGGGGTCATCGGGTGTTCAGTTGCCTACCACCTGGCCAAGCAAGGCTGGAGCGATATCCTGCTTCTGGAACGCAAGCAGCTCACCAGCGGAACGACCTGGCACGCTGCGGGCCTGATTGCGCAGCTTCGGGCAACCCAGAACATGACCCGTCTCGCCAAATACAGCCAGGAGCTCTACGGCTCTCTCGAAGACGAGACGGGTCTGTCGACCGGCTTCAAAAGGTGTGGATCGATTACCATGGCGCTGACCGCGGAACGCCGGGAGGAAATTCTGCGTCAAGCCTCCATGGCACGGGCGTTCGGTGTAGAGGTCGAAGAGATTTCACTCGGCGAAGTCCAGAACCGCTATCCGCATGTCAACACAAGTGGCGCGACCGCAGCTGTTTACCTGCCGCTCGATGGTCAGGGCGACCCGGCAAACATCGCACTGGCTCTGGCAAAGGGAGCGCGCCAAAAAGGCGCAAAGATCCTGGAGCGGATTAAAGTGACCGGGATAGAGGTCAAAGACCGGAGAGCCACCGGCGTCAGTTGGGAGCAAGACGGCGAAACCGGATTTGTCGAAGCTGAGATGGTGGTCAATTGCGGCGGCATGTGGGGGCACGAGGTTGGCCGGATGGCAGGGATCAATGTTCCTCTGCATGCCTGTGAGCACTTTTACATCGTGACCGAGCAGATCAACGGCCTGGGGCAACTGCCGGTCCTGCGTGTCCCGGACGAGTGTGCATACTACAAGGAAGACGCCGGCAAGATGCTGCTTGGTGCATTTGAGCCGAATGCCAAGCCCTGGGGTATGGCCGGTATCCCGGATCAGTTCGAATTCGACCAGCTGCCGGAAGACTTTGATCATTTCGAACCGATCCTGGCTGCTGCGGTCGAACGTATGCCGATGCTGGCAGAGGCGGGGATCCATACCTTCTTCAATGGACCGGAAAGTTTCACACCTGACGACGCCTACCATCTGGGTCTCGCCCCAGAACTTGAGAATTTCTGGGTCGCGGCTGGATTTAACTCCATCGGCATCCAGTCCGCAGGTGGTGCGGGTATGGCGTTGGCCGCCTGGATGGAGAGCGGGGAGAAGCCATTTGATCTCGGGGATGTCGATATCTCCCGGATGCAACCGTTTCAGGGCAACAAGACCTATCTGTTCGAACGATCGAAGGAAACGCTCGGGCTTTTGTACGCCGACCATTTCCCTTACCGGCAAAAAGCGACTGCGCGTGGGATCCGGCGAACACCCCTCCATGGGCATCTGTTGGAGCAAGGTGCGGTGATGGGAGAACTGGCCGGATGGGAACGGGCGAACTGGTTCGCAGATCCAGGACAGGATCGCGCCTATCAGTATTCCTGGAAACGCCAGAACTGGTTTGAGAACAGCGCCCGCGAACACATGGCGATCCGGGAAAGCGCCGGACTATATGACATGAGTTCCTTCGGAAAGATCCGCGTTGAAGGGCCGGATGCCGAAGGTTTCCTCAATCATGTTTGCGGCGCCGACATGAGCGTGCCGGCGGGCCGGATCGTGTACACGCAGATGCTCAATGCCGCTGGCGGTATCGAGGCCGATGTCACAGTCACGCGGTTGAACGAAACCGCGTATCTGATGGTCACTCCGGCTGCCACCCGATTGGCGGACCAGATGTGGCTCCGGCGTCATATGGGTGATCACCAGGTGGTGCTGACCGATGTGACATCCGGTGAAGCGGTTTTGGCTTTGATGGGACCGAAGTCACGGGAGCTGCTTGGCCGGATCTCTCCAAACGACTTTACCAATGAAACCAACCCGTTCGGGACAGCCCAAGACATTGAAATCGGTATGGCACTCGCCCGTGCCCACCGAGTGAGCTATGTCGGCGAACTTGGTTGGGAGATCTATGTGCCAACCGAGTTTGCTGCGCATGTCTTCGAAGCACTTTGGGAGGCCGGCCGGGATGAGGGGCTGAAACTGTGCGGCCTTCATGCCATGGACAGCTGCCGTATGGAGAAGGCCTTCCGGCACTTTGGCCATGACATAACTTGCGAAGACCATGTCATTGATGCCGGTCTCGGCTTTGCTGCGAAAACCTCCAAGCCTGGTTTCATTGGACGGGACGCCGTTTTAGAACGCAAGGAAACTGGTCCTAAAAGCCGATTGGTACAGTTCCAGCTACAGGATCCGGAGCCGATGCTCTACCACGCCGAACCGATCCTTCGTGATGGCGAGGTCTGCGGGTACCTGTCATCCGGTGCCTATGGACACGCACTCGGCGCCGCGATTGGTCTTGGTTACGTGCCATGTGATGGGGAAAGCGCTGCTAATGTTCTAGGCTCGGCCTATGAAATCGAGATTGCGGGCACTCGCGTGCCAGCAACCGCGAGCCTCAAGCCGCTCTATGATCCGACCAGCAGCCGTATGAAAGTCTGAACAGAAACAACAGTCACTCACGAAAAACCCCGGTCTGCAGCCGGGGTTTTTGCTCTTTTCCAAGAAGGATATCCGCGTGCTACTGACCGGATTCCGATCCTCAACTGAACACCGCAGTAAGTGCCTCATCAATCGAGCTGGTGAGGTGGTCGATGTCATCGGCAGTCGCGATTAATGCCGGTGCGAGACACAAGGTGTTGTTGAAGCCAGGAAGCGCCCGATTGGTCATGCCGATGATAACGCCCTGAGCCATACAGTGCCCTGCGACCGCCTGAACCTTGGCTTCATTGGCCGGTTCCTTCGTCTCATGATCGGACACAAGTTCGACGCCTGCAAACAGTCCTCGGCCACGCACGTCGCCAACTACGGCGTGTTTCTCCTTCAGGTCTTCCAGGTTTTCCATCAGGCGTGCGCCCATCGACAGCGTGTTTTCTAGAAGGCCTTCGTCTTCGATGATGCGCATGTTTTCAAGCGCTGCAGCGGGACCTGCGGCACAGCCAGCATAAGTGGAAATGTCCCGGAAATAACTCAAAGGATCGCCGGACGCATCCTTGAACATGTCAAAGACTTCTTCGGTGGTCACGGTGCAGGAGATTGCGGCATATCCGGAGGCCACGCCCTTTGCCATTGTAACGAAGTCAGGTTTGATGCCGAACTGCTGATATCCGAACCAGGTTCCAAGGCGCCCGACACCGCAGACGACTTCATCGAGATGGATCAGGATTTGGTGCCGCTTGCAGATCTCCTGAACTCGCTCCCAATAGCCCTCCGGCGGTACGATAACACCGCCGCCGGCTGTCATGGTTTCAAGGCAGATCGCACCGATGGTATCCGGTCCTTCGCGGAGGATGACTTCTTCGATGGCGTTAGCTGCGCGTTCCCCATAGGCTTCAGCGCTGTCGTACTGGTTGCGGTACTCCAGGCAGTGTGGAACTGCGACGAAACCAGGCGTGAACGGCCCGTAGTGAGCCGAACGCTCGCCCTGACCACCAGCGGACAGGGCCGTAATTGTGGTGCCGTGGTAGTCGCGGTCACGATAAAGGATTTTCGATTTTTTGCCGCCATGGTGCTGCTGGGAAATCTGGCGGACCATCTTGAAGACTTTCTCGTTCGCCTCCGAGCCCGAGTTTGAATAAAACACCCGGCTCATGCCCGGCATCTTGGAGATTAGCCGTTCGGCAAAAAGGGCCCCTGGAACAGATCCAAGCGTATTTGCGAAGAAGTTCATCTTCACAAGCTGATCGCGGACGGCGTCAGCAATCGTCTCCCGACCGTAACCGACGTTTACGGTCCAGACGCCGCCGGAGACCCCGTCTAGGTGCTCTTTGCCAGCGGCATCCCAAACTCGCAGTCCCTTGCCTTCAACGATGATGCGCGGGTCTACGGTCTCGAACGTATTGTGCTGAATGAGATGATGCCAAACGTGCGCCTTGTCAGCGGCAATGACGTCGGAATTGTCGTTTTTTGCAAGAACAGCATCCATGGCCACATCCCCAGAGTTGATTGGAAAACCTGCCGGTATCCGGCTGAAAACGTGCGCTTGTGGTTTGCCGCCGAAACAGGGAGGGCAACCCATCGCAATGCACAATCATGCGCCACTGTGCACAGCCACCAATCACGCAATAGGGCCAGTGATTTGCCAGCTATAGGTCCAGACGGATTACCTCGCTTGTCAGCTGAAATCGCAGCTCATACGCTTTTTCCGGAAACAAAGGGCAGCGACAGAACTGCCTGAAACCCAGTGGAATGAGACGGTCACCAAATGCCAGCGCGCTTGTGAGCAATACCTGTTGTTAGCGCTTGGCAGACCCACAAACATAACGGAGTGGAACCATGGCGTTGAAATCGAAACTTGGTGGTGCAGTTGGGCTTCTGGCCCTGATGGGGGCGTTCCAGCCTGCAGCAGCAGAGGAACTGACAGTTGCATATTTTCTAGAATGGCCGATGCCGTTCCAGTACGCCAAGGCAAAGGGACTCTATGACGAAGCGCTGGGCATGAAGGTGAACTGGGTTTCCTTCGACACAGGCACCGCGATGTCGGCAGCGATGGCTTCCGGAGATGTTCAGATCGCAGTCAGCCAGGGTGTGCCGCCTTTCGTCGTCGCGACATCCGCCGGCCAGGACTTGCAGATCGTCGATGTGGCTGTCAGCTACTCGGAGAACGACAACTGCGTCGTCGCCGAAAAGCTTGAGATCGACAAGGACAGCGCCAGCGAGCTTGCCGGCAAAAAGGTAGGTGTTCCGATCGGTACGGCAGCTCACTATGGTTTCTTGAAGCAGATGGAGCATTTCGGGGTCGATATCGGCACAATGGATATTGTCGACATGGCACCGCCTGATGGCGCTGCGGCTTTTGCCCAAGGCAGCCTCGACATGGTCTGTGGATGGGGCGGTGCGCTCCGCCGCATGAAAGAGCATGGCAATGTCCTGCTTACAGGTGCGGAGAAGGAAGAGCTCGGCATTCTGGTGTTTGATGTGACATCTGCGCCTGCAGACTTTATCGCAGAGGAAAGTGACACCCTGGCCAAGTTCCTGAAAGTGACGGCCGATGCCAATGCAATGTGGAACTCGGGCGACAACACCGCTGAAATGCTTCCTGTGATCGCAAAAGACGCAGGTATGTCCGAAGATGACACCTCGAGCACCATGGCAACCTTCGTGTTTCCGAGCGTTGAAGATCAGCTTAGCGCCAAGTGGCTCGGCGGCGGGTCGCAGGAATTCATGAAGGGCGTTGCGGAAGTGTTCGTGAATGCCGGAAGCATCCCGTCTGCACGGGATTCCTATGACGGCGCGGTCGACACGTCTGCGCTCGGTGCTGCCGCCAACATGTAAACTGCGGTTTCGCGAAAACGGTGCAGCGGGCGGGAAGCCCGCTGCCCATCCAGGCTGGGCAACCGGGAGAGTGAAGTGCCGCTTTTATTAGATAATATTTCCATGCGCTTTGACCTGCCAAATGGCAGTTCGATCCAGGCGCTTAAAGATGTTTCCCTCACTCTGAACGACGGTGAATTGCTCTCCGTGCTTGGTCCCTCCGGGTGCGGCAAGACAACGCTTTTGAACATCATAGCTGGTTTTTTGGCGCCAACAGACGGTCAGGTTGTTCTGAATGGCGAGGCGGTAACAGGGCCGGCGCCCGAACGCGGCATGGTCTTTCAAAAAGGCGCTTTGTTTGAATGGATGAACGTGCGCCACAATGTCGATTTCGGCCCCCGAATGAAGGGAATGGCGAAGAAGGAAAGAGATGAGATTACTGATCATCTCTTGGAAATCGTCGGTCTGCAGGACTTCAAGGAAAAAGCGGTTTATGAACTCTCTGGCGGGATGCAGCAGCGGGTTGCGCTCGCAAGGTGTCTGGCCAACGAACCCGATGTCATCTTGATGGATGAGCCACTTGGAGCGCTGGACGCGTTGACACGCGAGAAGATGCAGGGGCTCGTTCTGAAACTTTGGAAGGAAACCGGCAAAACTGTGATCCTGATTACTCACTCTGTTGAGGAGGCCCTTTTGCTGGGTGAACGCCTGCTGGTGATGGCGCCAAGGCCCGGACGGATACACAAGGAGTATCAGCTTCCCTTCGCAGACAGTGCCGTGAATGCAGATCTTCGTGAGGTGAAGCGGGAAAAGGGCTTTTCTGAAACACGCGATGAGATCCTCAATATGATTTGGGAAATGGAAGAGGAAATCATGGGCCGTGCGGAGGCTGCCCAATGATCATTCTCATTGCCTATATCGCAATTTTTGCGGCCGCCTTTTTCATTGTTCATTTTTTCACACTCCGGATCGTTCACCGAAACGATTTCACCAGTTTGAAGACCGTGACTTTTGGAGACGAGAGTGCCGTCAAGCCAAACCGGATCGCCTCCGTCATTTCGGTCCTTGCTGTCTTCTTTATCTGGGGGGCCTTCACCGGTTCCAAACTGACCCCAGTCCATGTGCCCGGACCATATATGGGCACCACCGAGTTTACCTACACCGCAGAAAATGCCGCCGGAGAGACAGACAGCGCGACTGTGACCGTCGTGGTGCACAAGCTCGGGGAAGATGTGGAGCTGCCTGAACCAGCTCCGAGCAGTGGGTTTGCGCAAAACGATGTCGATAGCGTTGCTGCTTGGCGGAGTGGTCTGATCAGGGTCAACCGTAACGATGAGGGCCGTGAGGACGAAGGCTTCAAGATCACCGCCATCGATGGTCAGCCAATTGCTGTTGGATCACCGGTTTCTGTTGCAAATGGTTCGGTCGCGCTGACAGCAAAGGGATCGCTGAACTTCACACCGGACAAGGGCATGCAGATGGAGCCCATATGGCTTCCATCACCAGAGGCTGTCTGGCACCGGTATGTTGAGATCTTCGGGGATGGCTATCAGGGCATTACCTTGCTTGACCATCTGGGCTGGTCGCTGCTGCGGGTATGCGCTGGGTTCCTTCTTGGCAGCCTGATCGGCATCCCGCTTGGGTATGCTATGGGCCTGTCCGGCTGGTTCCGGGGATGGTTTGATCCAATCGTCGAGTTTATGCGGCCCGTGCCGCCCTTGGCCTTGATCCCGCTGGTGATCATCTGGTTCGGGATCGGCGAGTCCGGCAAGATTATCCTCCTGTTCCTTGCCGCTCTTTGGATCATGACGATAGCCGCGCGTGCTGGGGTTTCTGGCGTCAATATTTCCAAGGTTCATGCCGCTTACTCCCTCGGAGCGTCCAAATCGCAGATCCTGTGGCACGTAATCGTGCCCAATTCATTGCCCGAGATTTTCACCGGTGCACGGGTTGCGATGGGCGTTTGTTGGGGGACGGTGGTTGCTGCTGAACTGGTGGCTGCTGAAAAGGGCGCCGGCAAGATGATCGTCGCAGCCAGTAAGTTTCAGCTGACCGACATTGTGATTATGGGGATCATATTGATCGGTGTGATTGGGTTTGCCATTGATGTCTTGATGCGCCGCGCTGAAAACTGGCTCGTTCCGTGGAAAGGCCGCAGCTAATGCTGCGGTCAAACCAGGACATCAGCTGAATTTTGGCATCAGTTTCTTCAAAGTCCTGCGGAACGGCCCGCGGGACTGATAGGCGGTGAATGCCAATTGGCCAATCGGGCCTGCTGTGACAGTGACATTTGTAAGCGGGATTTGCTCTGCCCCAAAGGAGAGCTTGTAGGGCTCGTCACCGATTGTGAAATCGAAAATCGTGGTCCCCAAATCGGCTTCATGCCGGATCTTTTCATTGAGGCCGAGCAGCCCAAGCGAGTAACGCTTCATGTCCTCATCATCGACAAAAGCTGCCAGCAAAAACAGGAAACGGCCATTGTGACGGACGCCGAAATCGATCGACACGATCCGATTTTCGAGTTTGCCGACGAAGGTTGAAGTCATGCCGGTTTGAGCGCCCTTGACCGCAAGGTTCCGGTAGAAAGCGAAATACTCCGGTCTTGAAAACAAGTCTGTTTCGTAGCGGCCAGCGCGGAGATCCCGCATAATCTCGAATGCGTTCTCGATGTCAGCCTGATTGGAGAGTTCGCTGTATTCAAGCGGGCCGTGGTCTTTCTGGAACCCACTCAGCTTTCGCCTCAATCCTTTGCGCATGTTTTTGGAGACATGCGTCTTCAGCCAATGATCGTGCGTCTGTTCGATTTCGACTTCATAGGAGCTGCTGATGTTCGGGGTTTTTCTTGCTTTGGAAAACAACTTCGACGCGTCAAAGGTGGACGGTGGTTGCTTGCGGAAGAGCAGAATATGATACGGCTTCATTGCCGCGAGCATTTTGCTCGCGAGCCCAGGAACAGCACAGACGTCTTCCAGGCTTTTTGGCGATCCGATGACCGCATTGTAATCGGCCACTCCAAGATCCGCCGGTTGAATGATCTGAATTCCAAAATACGTTTCTCTCACCAGCGGCAGAATTACCTCTGGTTGCTCCTGGCCCTCGCGACAGATCTTGATGATTATCGGTTCTGCACCGGAACCAGGGACAAGGGTTTTGTAGAATTCATGAAGCCAAAGCGGACTTTGAAAGGCCGTTGCCGCAGCGCTTTCGAAAAGAGCTGAATACTCATTGGATAAAAAATCGTATTCCTTACAGACTTCGATCCGGTAGCCGGAATGAACACTGATGTTCTGATGATCCATGACAGCGTTTCCTAGTCGGCTCTTCGAGAAGCCGTGCGGTGGAGCAGGGCGTTTATCGCGTCCTCGTCCAATGCTTGCGTACGCGGGTCGACAATGCCAAAACCGTCCGAATAATCCCAGTGCGTCCAGCCGATACAACGGGCTTCGGCTTCCGTTGTAACTGTCTGCAGCCAATAGAGGCGGTCGTTTCGCGGCGCATCGTAGGAAAGAACGCCAAACTCATTTATAACTACCGGCAGCCCATACTTCTGCGACCAGTTATCAATTGTCGAAAAAGCGTTCTGGACGTCGTTTTCCGTCCATGGTTCTTCGAAAACCCGGTGAATTTCCTCAGCGGCCTGTTCATGCCCTGCTGCTTTGAGCCGGGAGACGAGCGATCTAATCCGGGCATCGTTTTCGCTCGTTGGAAAAGGGACGCCAGTGGCAAGACGTGCCGTATCGTCCGGCGGATGCCATTCGGCGCCCTGATGGGTAAAAATGAATGGATCGTAGAAGTGAATTGCGTAAACGGTGTTCGCGTCGGTCAGTGGCGGAAAGTTGACCAGACTTTCGTGGCGCATGGGGCCGTGTGGGCCAACAACGAACGTATGATTTGGAAGCCATTCCCGTAGTTGTCTGGAGAGCCGTCGGGTGTGGTCTTCCCAGATTTCTGGCGATGTATCCGGTTCATTTAGAAACTCAACGGCGACCTTTGCGGGACTGGTGCTTTCCAGTACTGATGAAAGATAGCGCCAACTGTCTTCGAGACGTCGGTATCCTTCGTCAGGTGCCGTTCGATAGACGTGGTTGAACGTCCCGTCCGGGTGTAAATCGACCGTCACCGTAAACCCAATGGCGAGCAGGTTTTGTACCATAGCTTGGAGTTCGTCGGAGTACTTGGAAAGATCCTCGGATCCCCAATCGCCCGTATTGAACGCTTTATGAAAAATGGGGAGGCGGATGTGCGTAAAGCCGTTTGTATAAAGCAGCCTGAGAGTGCTCAAATCAGGACGATAAACAATGTCATTAGCATCCCAATTGGGTAGGTTCACACCGCGCGCCATCGTTTCGAGAAGCGTAGGATTTTCAAATGCTGGAAAGGTCTGAGCGGAAAAACAATGATCGGCATTTTGCGGACTGGCGTGTGCACCTCCAAAGGCAGTCATTGCCAGGCATGCGGGCAGTACAAACCTTGCCAGAGTACGCCCCCACATACGGTTAGTCTCTCAGCATGATAAAGAATGCTTTGTGATTGGTTTGAAGATAGCGGGGCCCGAGACGGCGTGGCTCCTGCATCGTCCTGTAGAGCCACTCCAGACCAAGATTTTGCATCCATTCCGGCGCGCGGGGATTCTTGAGTGACAGAAAATCAAATAGCCCGCCTGAGGTCTTTATGACACCGACATTGGTCAGTTTCTTGAGGTTCCGAGATACGAACTGCTGCTCTCGGGGGACCCCCATGCCGATCCATAAAATATCTGGCGCGAGATCGTTGATCTCTGAGACAATTGCATCTTCTTCGTTCGCCCCAAAATAGCCGTTTCGCCGGCCAACGACGTGTAGATCGGGGTAGAATCTCTGGGTGTTGCTGACTGCCGCCGCGTTGGATTTTTCATCGGCGCCGAGCAAATAGAACGAAGTGCCGACATCTTGAGCCACGAGCGCAACATCGTGATAAAGGTCGGTCGTTGCGACACGTTCGATATTCTGCAAACCATGTTTTATCCGCGCGATCCAAACCATCGGCATCCCATCGGCAAGGATCTGATCTGCCTCGAGGAATTCCTGGCGCACTGCATTGTCTTCGTGACACATGACGATGACTTGTCCATTTGCAGAGGTGGAATAGTAAGGTTCCTCAGCTGAACCCCGTTTGGCGAGCGCTTGCGCGATCAGCGTCTCAGCTGCGGTCTTTCGATCCGTCCATGTGATAGGAAGTCCACCGAGTACCTCAACGACATGATAGGATTGGGCAAGCTGTGCGAGCCGCCGGGCGTCCCACTGACCATGTTTTTTTTGGTCGCTCTGAGTGTGTCTTGGACGCTGCGGACTCATTATCTATTCGCCAGGCTCCGGAATTTTCGCAGTGTGCAAGATAACGTGAGGGAATTAACGTTCAGCAAACAGAAATGCTGGTTGGTAGAAATAGATTAGAGCGTTACCCAACGTAGCTTTTCTTCCACTTCTGACGATATTCCAGAGAGAGGGTCGTCGTTGATTGAGTGCGGTTCGAATTCCTCCTCCACAACGATGAACAGATCTGCAAACTCTGACAGGCGCTGGACTTGGCCGTGATTGCGCACCGGCGGAGCGTCAATGATCATGCAGGCATCACGAGCTGTGTTGCTGACTGAAAAGCCCTCAACGACCTCCAGGATAGAACGCCGGTTCCGGAAGTGGTTCGCTGCGATCTCCCCGGGATCAACAATTGAAAGTGCGCGAGCTGCAGGCAGGGCTAAGGAGCCGGGCGCTGTCCGGTGAGCGTCGATCAGGTTCTGGTTCTCAGTTAGTAGCAACACTGGAAGCCCGCGCTGTCCTGCAAGAGCTGCAATCCCGAGAACGACGTCACTCTGATCCAGGTTCGACTCAAGCGAGCTTACAACCACGACTGCCCCTCTGCTTTGGAGGGTCTTCACGTCACGCCGAAGCGGACCGCGCCTCAGATACTGCGCAGTTTCCTTCGGATCGAACCTTTCATGAGTTTGGGTCTGGGCCCGGTGATGGTCGTGATCCTTCGCGCGGGCATGTCTTTGTGCGCGGATTGGGCGATCGGGAACCTCCTGAAAACCCATCTTCTGAATGGTCTCATTCAATCTGCCAACAGGCGCCGAAAAGCGCTTGCGGCCTTCTTTGAATTTGCGTCCGGTCTGTTTACGTCTCCCAAAACCAAACAGCGATTGAGACATCGTCCTTGGCGCGCGCCTTTTCTCTGTAGGAGCACCTGTCATCTCACGTGCAAACGCATAAAGAACCGCGCAGCCTCCCGAAAAGACCAGGAAAACAAGCCCAGCAAGAACCCGGCTTGGCCGGTTTGGTTTCAAAGGAGGCAAGGCCGGCGATGCGATCCGGGCTTGTCCGAGTTCCAGACCACTCTGTTTTTCGGTCGCCTTGAACCGGGCCAGAAACTCTTCATACAGCTGCCGGTTTGCGGTTGCTTCACGTTCCAGGCTTGCAAGCTGAACCATGGCGCGCCCGGTTCGATGAGCTGTTTGTTTCCTCTGGTTGAGCTGGTTCGTCAAAGCTTGAAGGGTGGAATTTGCACTTTCAAGCCGCTCTTTCTGGATCGCAAGAAGCCTGCTTTGCTCTAGAGAGATTTGCCGTTCGATTCCGGCCAGCTTGCTGCGCTCTGACGTTACGCGGGGATGGCGGTCGCCGTAGACGCGGCTGAACTCGGAGAGGTTTTGGAGGATCTGTCCTCGTTCACTGCGCAGCTCTGCAAGCTGTGCCGCATCCGATTGTTCAGTTGTGGAGGGTAGTCCTGCTCCTGTGCTGATCTTTTCAACTCTTGAGCGGATGGCCTCTGTCTCGGCCTTGGCAGCAACGATCTGCTCGTTCAGTGTGATGAGTTCACGCTGCAGCAGTGTGCTGTCTTGAGTGACACCGATAATGCCGTTTTCTGCCTTAAAACTCGCGACAGCTTTTTCGGATACCTCAAGGTTTGACCTCAAGTCGTTCAGGCGCTCTTCCAGCGAGGAAGCCGCAGTGGCATTCGCGGACACCAAAGCATTAGTCTGGCTGTCCACGAAAGCTTGAGCGATTGCATTGGCGTAAAGAGCGGATTTATCCGGGTCATTGGATGAGAACGATATTTCAACAATGAAGGTCGCGCCTACCCGATTGACTTGCAGACGCCGCTTAAAGGCAGCGAGCAATTCACGGTCGTCAGGACCTACAGAACGCGCAAAAACCGGATCGGACTTGGCGTCCAGATCTTCCAGCACTGGGCGCAGAAACCCATCGGAATGAACGATTTGGACGATACTTTCCAGGAAAGCGGCATCTGATCCAATGCCCGGCAAAACGTTTTCGGTAAGTGTCACTCTGCGCTCGCGCGGGTCAACCAGAACAAGTGCAGTCGCTTTGTACGGGAACGGATAAAGCGAGAACAGAACAAGCGCGACCGCTGTCAAAACAGCCGTGATGATCGTGATGCGCAAAAGATTCCGGCGGAAGAACCCGATGATTTGCGAGAACTCAATCAGACCCTGGTTGAATGCGCCGTATCGCTGTTTTCCGTCTTGCGAAAACGGACCTTCCGGAGTCTCTTGGTTCCAAGCTCCACCTGGAATGGCGGTCATGTCAAGGCGCTCCAGTCGTATCGAAAGGCACTCTAATCAAAACTAGGTTTGGCGCAGTGGTTCGTATGCGGGTTCGTCGGCTGGCGAAAACTTAGCAATCAATCAATAACTATCCGTTAAACATAACCGCCTTCGGTATGATGAAATGCATAGCACGACAGCCCCGGAGAGCTTGGTATTTGCGTGAGAACTGTCGATAAAAATCAACTCTATGGCCTGGTTTCTGAGGGGCCTGACTGGAGCCGGGAGCCGATGGGCTCGGTGGCTGCGGTAATAGGTGGTTTTTTGCTCATCGGACTGCCGGTTGCGGGGCACATTTTAAGCCCGCTGATCGCGGTTCCGATGGCTCTGGTCCTCAGTGTTCTCCTCGCGAACTACGCGCCGCGCACTGCATTGATCAGCGTCATCATTGCCCTGTTGTTCCAGAATTTCTTTGTTTCAATAGTCTCGTCTAACCTCAGCGGCCCGGATGAGTTCAAAATCATTCGAGGATACAACTTTGTCATACTCGTATCGATTTGGTCCGCTTTCTTCGCCAGTTACTGGACCCGGTTTCGCGGACAAAACAGGTCCATCGATCTCATCATGAACCTGACCTTTGGCGCAGTTGGGCTCGTCTTTTTCTATTTTCTGATCGGTTTTGTTCAAAACCCGACCCCCGCTGTCATTTACCTCCGGAACATTCTGACGCCGATCCTCATCTTCCAAATTGCCTTGATCACCTTTTGGCGGTTTGAGTTTGGCCTTTCGGTACCGCTCTTCATCGTCGGTACGGTCTTCCTTCTAATGGGATATATCGAACTGATTTTTCGGGAGGATTGGCTCTACTTCACCGGAGGCGAAAGCTACTGGGAGCTGGATATGCGGTCGGCGCGTTTGTCACTTGAATGGGACCAGGAAGCGCGGGAAACCGGTTACGTCATGCTGGGCTTTCTTGATGCCTTTCGTGTCGATTTATTCAACACACCTCTGCTCGACGGATTGGACCTTCGAGTGACCCGTCTCATGGGGCCAAACATGCACGCGATCAGCTATTCCTATGCGGTGGCTTTTCTGCTTGTGTTCGCGCTGTTTCGTGGTTCGGTTATCATGGCGTTGTTGCTGTTCCCGTTGCTCATCTTTGCCAATGCGAAAGGCGCCTTGATTCTGTTCATTTTGGTGCTCGGAGCATGGTTTGCGTTCAAGCTCTTTGGCGCGCGGATGAGCCTTTGGGTCACTGGGTTTGTATTGGCACTATATGCCGTCGCTGGAATTTTGGTCGGGCTTCAGATCGGCGACTTCCACGTCCTTGGCTTCATGGGGGGGCTTTACAATTTTCTTGGTTTCCCCTTCGGACATGGCATCGGTGTGGGAGGCAACCTCGGCACCGACTTTTCCCAGTTGGACTGGCCAGCCTATCAGGCCGCAGGGCGCACGCCGGTCGCAATCGAGAGTGCGGTCGGAGTTCTGCTCTATCAAATGGGGCCGGCTGCGTTTTTTCTACTTGGAGTATACATCTGGCTCGGGTGGCAAACACTTAGGGTGGCTTCCTTTACCGGTGCATCTCTTCACATTGCCGCGAGTTTTGCTTTGTTAACCGTTCTTGTGAACGGAATTTTTCAGGAAGAGGCTTTATTCTCGCCACTCGCCCTCGGGCTATTGATTTCTCTAAATGGCATGGTGCTCGGCCAGGCCATCCGAAAGGGCTTCGTTCCATAGGCATGAAAAACCTGTTCGCCTCTTTGGCTTCGTTCGCCCTTAGGTCTGAAACTCGGGGCGTGATCGTCTCGATGATGGTCAAAGCTGCCTCTATCCTGTCGGCCTTGACTCTCTTCACCTTGAGCGCACGCGTATTGGGAGAGGAGCAGTTCGGCCAGTTTGCGCTGTTTTTCAGTGCGGCTTCCATGGCAGCTGTTGCCGCAGCTTTCGGTCAGGAAATGCTGATCATCCGGATCTGGAACGAAAATGTTGCCGCCGGCCGCATTACTGTTGCCAAAGGCGGGATCGTATTTGGGTTGTTGATCTCGGCGCTGGGCGCAACTCTGGGCGCCATAGTGATGGCGGGGATGGTCTATTTCTACAGCAATTGGGCGGCAGCCTTGAGCGCTGGATTGTTTGTTGCTGCTGCTGTCTTCCTTCTGTTTTTCTCCAGTCTTGCCCGATCAATTGTCAGCATACTGGTCGGTGATGGGCAAAGAGAGTTGACCGCATTGCTGTTTGCAAACGTTGTGCTGATTTTCTGTCTCGTTTTTGACTGGAGCTCTTCCGTCACATCTGTTGTCAATTTGATTGTCCTCGGAAAAGTCGTTGCAATTGCCCTGCAGGTTTTTTTCCTAACCCGGGTGCTGCGACGAATGTATCCGGAGATATTTGCAGCCAAACCGGAGTTCGCCGTTGATCGCTGGCTGCCATCTTCTACGCGGCTCTGGTTCGCCAGTATTCTGGAATCTTCCAATCAGTATCTCGACGTCATTCTGGTCGGCTATCTGCTCGATCCGATTGCCGCAGGCGCCTATTTCGTCACGACGCGCCTTGCCAACGGATTTGCGTCCGTTGCGGATGCGTTCAACATGTTTGCCATGCGGCAATTTCCGGAGCTTTACTACAAGGCGGATGAGGGCGGTCTGCTGCGGTTGCTGCAGACCCTTGCCATCCTGACAGCGCTTGCGGTTGTCGGCGGTCTGTTCGTAGTTGGCGTTGCCGGTCATTGGTTGCTGATGATCTTTGGCTCAGAATACATGGCTTACTATCATGTTCTGGTGATCCTGTGTCTCGGAAGCGCCGCAATGGCAGCAACCGGTCCTGCGGCGCCTGTCTTGATGTTAACGGGGCATGAGGGGGCTTATCTGCGGATCGTAGCGCTCAGCGTTTTCATTCGAGTGGCTGGCTTCTTTTTGATCGTTCCAATGTTTGGGATTGTTGGCGCAGCTGCGACCACGACTCTTTCGCTTGTTGTAATGGCTGTTCTGGTCAGCGTCCGGTCTCGCACTGCGACTGGTTACAATGTCACGGCAACGCGTATATTGGGCGGATTGGCGCCGGATCGTATGAACGCGAAGGAATCGTGAGAATGAGTGGGCAGCGCATTCTCTTCATCCAGACGCAGGCGGAAAATGCCGGTGCTCAGGAAGTTTCCCGTCTGCTCGGGGAACACCTGACAAACCGTGGTCACACAGTCCAGCACCTTTTCTTCTACAAGAAGTCGGAAGATTTTTCGGCGCCACCGGACACTGTTATCGTACGCCAAACCCGGCCGTCCAAGTGGCGTTTCTTTTCTTTCTTGGGCGCGCTTTACATGGCCATCCGGGACTTCAAACCAGACTGCGTCTTTTGCTTTCAACATTTTGGAAATGTGATCGGGGCACCGGTCGCCAGGCTTGCGGGCTGTCCGGTCATCGTTGCCAATCAGGTAACGGCACCCAGCTTGATCAATCCAGTGGTTGCCTTTCTCGACAAGGCTCTCGGGATAGCCGGGATTTATGATCGGGTCACCGTGAACTCCAACTTCCTGCTCGATACTTATGGCCGCTACCCAAACCGCTATGTGTCGCGATTGGATTTGATACCGCAAGGATTTGAAACCAAAGACTGGGCGATGGACAAAGCCTCGGCACGTGAGGAACTTGGCTTGCCTAACGATGTGCCGCTTCTCGGTGTATCCGCACGGCTGAACCCGGCCAAGCAAATAGACCGGGTTCTAGCCATCCTCGCTAAGCGGCCGGAATGGCATTTCGCGATCGCAGGTCAGGGGCCGGATTTTGCGCGTTTGCAAAACGAAGCCGTCAAACTCGGGATCACGAACCGTGTTCATTTCCTGGGCGAGTTTGCTCCCAGCCAGATCGGCAAATTTCTCGTTTGTCTAGACGTATTCACATTCCCGTCTGCTGCGGAGAGTTTCGGGCTTGCAGCCATTGAAGCCGCACAGGCGGACATTCCCGTTGTTGCCAACGATTTGCCGGTCTTGCGGGAAGTGCTTCAAGCCAATGGCAAACCATGTGCTCTGTTTGTTGACGTTATGGACGCGGAAGCATTTGCGAATGCCATCGCCACGATGCTGAATGATCCGAAAGTGGCGCAGACATTTCGTGATCGAAGCGGCGATTTGAAAGAGCGGTATTCGCTGAATGCTATGGTGGATGCCTACGAAACCCTTGCGGCTGGCAAAAACTTGTCTGCGGACAGGCAACAGGTCATGGCGGTCTCATGAAGGTCGGGATCCTTGTCGAAAAGGACAGGTGCCGACGCTGGTTGCTGCATCTAACCGAGCTTTTGAAGACGTCTCAATCAGAGGAAGTGGCGTATCATTTGATAAAGCCATTGCCTCCCGTATCCAGGGAACTGAAAACGGCCCTGCAGCTTGAGGAACGTATTCTCGGCGCAGATCCGTTCTCCGGTATGAGCAAACTGGACCCTTCGGAGCTGCCTCACACCACCGGAAAAGATACTGATCTAGTTTTCGATCTCACTATGGGTGGGAGTGAGTACGGAAGCTCCAAGATTTTTGAGGTCCGATACAACGGAGCTTGCGGTGAGGAAGCCCTGTTCTCTGCCTTGATGACCAAAGGGACGCCACTGATTGAAGTTATCGATCGGCAAGCTGGCACTGTTGCGGCCTGCGGAACCGCCTCGCTCGAAGCAGCAAGAGGTCTTGGTGGCGCAATGGACGCCGTCTTTTCGCGGGTCTCAGTTCTGATCAAGAAGGTCGTTGAAGGGTCTCACGCGCACGGCACGCCAATGAAGGCAGAGGTACTTCAAGCGGTCACGCAGAAACAGGTCCTGATCCGGATGTTGCGGGAAACGGCGGTCACACTGATCCGATCTGTCTACAGAGCGTTTTTCTACACGTCCCATTGGCGGGTTGGCTGGAGATTTACTGACGGTGAGGGCGTTGCGGGCACCCGTGACCTGAGCGGAAAGCCTTGGCAAGTTCTCAAAAGCCCGCATGACACGTTCTTCGCTGATCCTTTTCCAATCGAAACGGATGGCCGATATTATCTGTTTTTCGAAGCCCTGCCGCACGAAACCCAAAAGGGTGTCATCTCAATGTTGGAGATTACAAAAGACGGTCCGGTCGGCGAAGCTTCAACGGTTCTTGAAGAACCGTGGCATCTTTCTTATCCCTTTGTTTTTGAAAGGGATGGAGAATTCTGGATGATCCCGGAAAGCTCTTCGAACAACGAAGTCGTGCTTTACAGGGCGGCAAGATTTCCCGGCCAATGGGAGCGGCACACTGTCCTGTTATCCGGTGTAGAAGCGGCAGATGCGACCATCATTGAGCATGAGGGACGGTTCTGGATGTTTGCCGTCACGCGAAACGCTGTTGGCGGGTATTCCGACTGTTTGAGCCTCTATTATGCAGATGATTTATTCGGCCCCTGGCAAGCCCACCAGAAAAATCCTGTCCTCGTTGATGACCGCGCCGCTCGGCCGGCAGGACGGTTCTTCTTGCATGGCGGAGAATTGTGGCGCCCAGTTCAGGATTGCCGGAACAGTTATGGTGCGGCACTTGCCTTTGCCCGGGTCGATGAATTAAGCCCGACAACATTTCAGCAGTCGGTTCATGAAACGCTGACACCTGGGCCGTTGTGGCCTGGACGTAAATTGCATACTCTGAACAAGGCTGGTGGTCTCGAAGTTATTGACGGGTGCACTTACCATCCAAAATCAGAACTCGCAGCGAAAATGAAAGCGTTTTTCGATAGATAGAGTGCCGAGATAAAAGCTTGAGTTGCCGGCTCAACGCGGTTGATGGTTCGGCTGTAGTCGAGTTTCAAAAAGGTTATGCACTGCAAGTGCCTACAATTGACGTAACGTTCTTTCTCATATCAAATTATCGGAACATATCCGTCAACGGAGGCGTGAGATGGCCCTGACATTGCCGGGAAGTCTTTTCAAAAACACCATATTTCTGGCGTTTGTACTTATTCTGACCATGTGCGGCTCCGCAGTTGGAAAGGAACGGCACGCCTTGGTCATCGGGAATGCCGATTATGACAGTAAGACGCTGACTGTGCTGAAAAATCCGGCAAATGATGCTGCGCTCGTTGCGGACAGTCTCAGATCTGCCGGGTTTACAGTGGAGCTCGTGTTGAATGCCAATCTTCGCACCATGAAACGCTCGGTGCGGGACTTTTCTGACAAACTGAAAGCAGCGCCGAAGGGCTCCTTGTCGGCATTTTATTATTCGGGGCACGGATTTGAAGCGGGTGGAAAGAATTATCTAGCGCCGCTTGAAGCGGATTTGCGGGACGAGGTTGATGCCGAGTTCGAAGCTCTTTCCGTCGACTGGGTGCTCACTGCGGTTGAGAGTTCGCATGAAGGCGCCAACATCGTCATCCTGGATGCGTGCCGTAACACAGCGCTGACACGCTCTGCGGGCGGGACGGCCGGTGGCTTCTCTCTTTTGACCAGCACGCCGCGCGGAAGCTTCATATCCTTTGCGACAGCCCCTGGCAGTACCGCAACAGACGGAATTGGATTGAATAGCCCTTATACCGCTGCAATTGCCCGTGAAATGCTTGTTCCTGGCGCGTCGATTGAAACGGTCTTCAAGCGCGTTCGCCAGCAAGTGGTCGAAGCAACGGGCGGCGAACAGGTGCCTTGGGACCATTCATCCTTGACGCAAGACATTGTGCTGCTGCCTGGCGGAGCTACACAGGACACCGGGGCGCAACCGGCAGCACCACTCAGCGCTGATGCCATTCAGGTCGAGCTGCAGTTCTGGAACGATGTCAAAGACTCCGATGATCGCCAGCAGATCCAGGCCTATCTGGACCGGTTCCCGCAAGGAGCGTTTTCTGAGCTTGCCAAGGCACGGCTGGCGCAGATTGGTTCAGGGCCGTCTGGGGACATCGAACAGTTGTTTGCCAAGATCCAGAGCCGGTCGCTGTTGGTCGAAAATCCGCAGCGCCCGCATGAGTTTTACGCCAATGCGCGTCTGCGTGAGATCAAAGGCGATTATCCCAAAGCACGTCAGGATTATTTGAAATATTTTGCCTTCGGAGAACCGCAAGTCGATCCGCATGTCCGGTTCCAATCGGTGTTGAAAATCCAGGAGGGGCGGGTAGGCGCGCGCGAAGTTTATAATGCCTTTTCGCAAGGCCGGCGCGATCCAACGACACTCTTTGCCGAGATCTTGCTGGAAGAGCGCGAGGAACGCGTTCGCCGCTTGACCGCGTTCATTGATGCATATCCGGATTTCACACCGGCCTACTACGCTTTGAGCCAAGATTTTTCCGCAGCGCGGGTTGGTCAGCAATCCCTTGCCGACAAGACTCAGGAACTGGAGCTGTTGCAGAAGTTCCAGGAGCGCGTCGATGAAGGACGGTTCCTGAGATACTTCATCGACCAGCAGATGGCCGCCCAGTGGCAGGAAGATGCCAAGACACGGTTGGCCGCCTTGTCGGTCATGAACACCGCCGCCCTCAGCAATCCGGTCAAAATCAATGCCATGCGCAGCAATCAGGGTTGGATGATCAATCTGGCAATTGCCGATCGCACGCAAGAGATCTTCGTGAAACTGCCGGATCAGGATTTCAAATCGACCGGCTTTATGGCGAACTCCATGGATCCAACGACCGGGCGGCCTATCGCTTATCCGATGATCGAGCTGCCGGGCAATGCTGGCGAAATGGATATTACGGTCAAATACACCGACATTCGCGGCGAAGAACAGGGACCGTTCCAGATCAAGTTCAGTCCAGGCCTCGCGCTCATCGCAGGGCAAAAAGATATCCTTGAACGGATGCCGAATGGCTGGCTCAGCTACCGGGACTATGACGGCAAGCGGCTGGTCTATTTCACCCATTTGATCAGTTACCGGTGCGCCATTGATGAAGTGCGTTACGGATTGGATACGGATGCGCCGGATCAAACGTTTGAGATCGGTGCCTGCGATCCTGACAACCCTCATGCAATCCCTTCCAGCGGGCCTGGGTCGACCGTGCATGCAACCATTCCGAAGCCGACGCAGTTTATTTCTGTGCAATTGACTTATGCCGATGGCACGCAATCAGAAGTCCAGCGATTTGATGCACCGAACTAGGGTGTTCTCAGCTGTCGACTGGCAAAACGCAATTGGCGGCGTGCGATGACAACCACGTCGCCGCCCGGCAGACCTGAAACCAGTTTTCTGGGGCGCTGGGGCAGTGCAGTTTGCGCAGCGCTGCTCGCAGTGCTGATTGCAATACCGGTTGCCAGTCGGCTTGACCCAATAGTTGGCGACCTTGCAGTCTTGGAGTTCATGCCCGGCGAGCAAGTTTCCGACACGGATATTGTGATTGTTACCATCACAGAAGATACGTTGGCCTCTTTCCCTTACCGCTCGCCGATTGACCGCGGATTTCTGGCCGATTTGCTGGTGTCACTCGATGCGGCCGGACCGGCAGGGATTGGCATCGATGTGTTGTTTGACAGCCCGAGTGAACCGGAAAAAGACGCCCGGTTGTTTCAGGTACTTGATGACCTGGCGACCCCCGTTGTGCTGGCGACCGTCCCGGCCAGTCTTCTAACGGAAAAACAAGCTGCTTATTTGTCGTCCGTAGTGGAACGTCGGCAACCGGGGTCCGTGATTTTGCAGAGAGACGATGCAGATGGCATTCTGCGGCATCTGCCCGTCAATGATGGCGAGACACTACTATTCACCGAAGCGCTTGCAAATCAGCGTTTTGAAAAGACACCTTTTGACAGCCGGATCCTTTATCCAGCGCTTTCGGCTGATGACGCAGGGCCGTTCCCGCGCTACCCCGCCCATACCGTCGCCTTTCTTCCTCAAGACTGGTTTTCCGGCAAATATGTTCTGATTGGAACGGATCTTCCGGGCACGGACCGCCATGCGACGCCTTTGGCCTCCCTTCAGGGCGTCCAGGCTGGAAATCTGCCAGGCATTGAGATCCATGCTCATGTGCTGGCGCAGTTGTTGTCCGGACGCGCGCTTGCGGTTCCAACCTTTGCGCAGTCAACAGGATTGCTTGTCCTTTTCGCCGGCGTTTCGGCTCTTGTTTTTACAATCTTCCGGCAGCCAAAGGTGTTTTTCACAGGTTTCGTGATTTGCCTCAGTTTTTATGGGGTGGTGGCATGGGGATTGATGCAGGCGGGGACCGCTTTGCTCCCGGTTCTCGGCCCTGTGACAGCTGCATCGGCAAGTGTTTTTCTGCTGGCTCTTGTGCGATGGCGGCAGGACCGGCTGGAGCGTGCGTTCGTGGTGTCGGCTTTTGAGAAATACGTTAGTCCGGAAGTCGTCAGAAGGTTGGCAACGGGTGAAGTTGAACTTGCGCTGGGCGGCGAGAAGCGCTTGGTCACGTATGTTTTTACCGACTTGGCAGGGTTCACGACCCTTTCTGAGGAGTTGCCGCCTGATCGCGTCGCAGAAATCCTGAATGGATATCTTGATGAAGTCTGTGACGTGGTTTTCCGCCACGGTGCAACGCTCGACAAGCTCATTGGTGACGCGGTTGTCTGCTTCCTGGGCGCACCCGAAGACGATCCTGCGCAAGCGAAAAACGCAGTTGCGCTGGCTGTCGAGCTGGATCAGACAGCGGAACGGTACCGGAAATCCTTGTTGGAGCAGGGTGTGTCGCTGGGCGTGACCCGCATCGGGGCGCATTGTGGCGATGCGGTGATCGGGAATTTCGGTGGTCACCGTTTCTTCGATTACACAGGGATTGGAGATACGGTGAACACAGCAGCACGATTGGAAGGCGCGAACAAATATCTGGGCTCTCGCATCTGCGTTAGTCAGACTGTTCTGGAGCGGCTTGAGGAGAATACCGATTTTGTCTTCCGGCCCCTCGGCGAAGTTGTCCTAAAAGGGCGGCAGCAGACCCTTGGCTGTTTCGAACCAAATCCCAAAAGCGTTTCCGAGGACACCTGGTTTCAGGATTACACCGCTGCTTACAATCAGCTGAACGAAGATTCAGTGGTTGCAAAAACACTTTTTGAACGGGTTTTGACTATCAAGTCAGATGATGGGCCGTCCCGGTTTCATTTGGCCCGGCTGGAAAAAGGGCTGTCCGGCACGAAGGTTGTCTTGTCGGAGAAGTGACGCTTCACCAGCGCCTGAGGAGTGAAGATGGCGAAAAGACTTTGGATTTGCCTGGCAGCATTGGTGATGATGTTATTGCCAGCGCATGCGGAGATCGTTGTTGTCGCGGTGAGCGGTACAGACGATATCGTACCAGGAACGAGATTGGCATCCGGGCAGTCGATCAACGTGCCGGAGGGTGCCAAGCTCACGCTTCTCTCCCAGGGCGGAGAAATGCAAGTCCTTGAGGGACCCTACTCTGGCGAACCAGCGGCAAAGGATGAGGCCTCCACTCAAAATAGTGACGCTGCGGGGTGGTCTGCAGTTCTTGCACTTGTCGGCGACCCGGACGCGCGGTCGGATGTCATGGGTGCATCGCGTGTCACTGATGGTGAGTTCATGGTGCCGCCGAGCATCTGGCATGTCAGCGTCGACAGTTCCGGCCCGCGGTGCACCTTGCCGGATGCCGTGGCCTTGTGGCGCCGTGATGCCGGACAGAGCACGGACATCTCTGTGCGCAGCAGCGCGGGCCGTCTGACGGATGTCGTTTGGCCCGTGAACGAACAGATGCTGGCGCTGCCGGATGAATTCGCGGCGGATGGACGAATGATGGTTTCCATCGACGGTGAGCTCAGGGAACTGGCGTTGATCGTTGCGCCGGAAGACCTGCGGCAAGCCGGGCCTGGTGCCGTTTTCACGTGGCTGATGGAGCACAAATGCCAACGCCAGGCGCTGGCGTTGATCGAACGGGTCCATGCTGGGTTGAGCCTGACGGATTGATCTGGTCGGGCATTAGGGAGCATGCAGATGAACAGGGACGGACTGCTCGAAAGCGTACTCTCCAGCATGATCCAGGGCGTTGCTGTGTTCGACGAGGAGCTGAAGCTTCTCGCTTGGAACCCGAAGTTCCGCGACATGCGCCATTACCCCGATGAGCTGGTTTTTGAAGGGCAAAGTGTTGAAGCCCTCATTCGTTTTGACGCCGAGCACGGAGAGTTTGGGCCCGGAGATGTGGACGAAATTGTCCGCGGTTTGATGCAGAAAGTGCGATGTTTCGAGGAACATGCCTTTGAACGCGCGCGCCCGGACGGCAGCTACATGGAGGTCAAGGGCGGGCCGTTGCCGGGCGGTGGGTTCGTCAGCACCTATTCCGACATCACCGAACGGGTTGCGGCGCGGCATCAGCTGCTTCGGCAAATGGAAGAGCTGAAAGAGGCGCGTCAGGCCACATTGGACATGATGGAAAAGGCCGAGGCGAACCGTCAGCGCGCTGAAGAGCTACGGGAAAAGGCCGAAAGCGCCACCAAGGCCAAGGACATGTTTCTGGCTGCCATGAGCCACGAAATCCGCACACCCATGAATGGTGTTGTTGGCATGATTGATTTGTTGACGCATACCGATCTCGATGACGAACAGATGCAAATGGCCTCGACTGTCCGGGACTCTGCCTTTGCGCTTCTGACCATCATTAATGACATCCTTGATTTCTCCAAGATCGAGGCCGGCAAGATGGATCTGGAAATGATCCCCATGTCCATTCTTGATGTGGTGGAAGGCGTTGGTGAAACCATGGGGCCGAACGCCTGTGCCAAAGGCCTCGATTTCATCGCCTATTGCGATCCGAGGATCCCGACCGAAGTTGCAGTAGACCAGGTACGGCTGCGCCAGATCTTGTTCAATCTCCTCGGCAATGCAGTGAAGTTTACCGAGGCTGGCCAGGTCACGCTGCGGGTCGATTTGCAGGAAATCTCAGAAGGCCAAGCTACCGTCCGCTACCAAGTAAAAGATCACGGGATCGGTATGACCCCGGAACAGACGGCAAACCTTTTCCAACCATTTCAGCAGGCCGATGTGTCCACCACCCGCCGGTTTGGCGGCACGGGCCTGGGGCTGACCATTGTGCGGCGCTTGGTTGACATAATGGGCGGAACAATCGACGTGGAGAGTGTTCCAGGGTACGGCAGCACATTCACAGTCACGTTGACACACGAGATCGTAGAAGAGGCAGGTGTCGAAACTGGCCATGATCTGGCGGGTGTGAAGGTTCTGGCACTTGTGCCTGATGACCCGACCCGGTGGACCCTTATTGAGACGTACCTTGGCTGCTCTGGTGCTTCTGTTGATCTAGTAAGTGAACCGGAGCTTCTGCTTCAAAGCGCAATGGAGGCGCATGAAAAGTTGGCACCATATGACACTGTCTTGTTAGGTCTCGGGTATGAGGAAACGGTCAGAGCAGATCTTCGAGAGCGTTTCCGCGCCGATGATCATCTCAAGCAGACGCGGTTTTTGCTCGAACGTCGGATGGCCGATTTCGGAACGCCGCTAGAGTTGCCGGACACGACAGTGGTGCCAGCCACCCCGCTTACCCGCCGAAACTTATTGAACGCTCTTTGTGTTGCGATGGGCCGGGCCTCACCCAGTGCTATCAGACATGCTCCCTCTGTTGAGGCGGGCGGATGCATCGCGCCGAACGCGGACGAAGCCATGGCAAACGGTGAATTGGTTCTGGTGATTGAGGACAACAAGACAAACCAGGATGTCATCCAGCGGCAGTTGCGTCTTCTAGGGTATCAATGCGAGATCGCTGAAGACGGCGAAGCCGGGCTGGTAACTATGCGATCCGGCCGCTTTGGCGTTGTTCTGTCGGACGTGCACATGCCGAAGTTGGACGGGTTGGAAATGACGCGGCAGTTCCGTGCGCACGAGACCAACGGTTCAACCCGGGTTCCGATCATTGCCATCACCGCCAATGCGCTTCAAGGAGAAGCCGACCGGTGTCTCGAAGCCGGCATGGATGATTTTCTACCCAAACCGCTTGAGATGAAAAAACTCAAGGACATGCTGAAGCGCTGGCTGCCGCATGCAGCGGTTAATCGTGTTGATGTGGTTGCAGAAATTGGCTGCCAAGACGGTGCAGATGCCGCCGTCGTTTCACCAATGAACACCGCCGAACATGCGCCGATCGATCTGTCGCCGTTGGAAGAGATCTTTGGAGATGACCGCGAGACCATCCATGAGGTTCTGACTGATTTTGTTGATCCTGCCTGGCATGTTGTTGGAGAAATTGCAGACGCCGTTCAAGCACAAGATGCGGCTGCAGTTGGCGCGGCGGGTCATAAACTCAAGTCTTCTGCGCGGGCAATCGGCGCCAATGAACTCGCTGATCTCAGTTTGAGTCTGGAGAAGGCTGGAAAATCTGACGATTGGGCCGCCATTAACGTGGAGTTTCCAAAGCTTCGGCCAATAATGCAGCAGATTGCGGCCCACATTGCCGACCTTTGACGAGAACTGGACCCCTGATATGGGCATGGCCAAGGTTTTGATCGTCGATGATGACCCGTTCATCACGACCTTAACGACCAAGATACTGACCAGAATTGGATATGACACGGTCCTGTCGGCGGAGGACGGTGCCAAGGGCCTGGACGCTGTGGAGGCCCATGCGCCCGATGTCATTCTCTGCGACCTGAACATGCCGGGCATGGACGGTCTAGAGTTTCTGCGCCACCTTGCCGAACGGGATGCGCCCTGCGCGATTATCCTGGTGAGCGGCGAGGACAAGCGGATCCTGCAAACAGCAACGCAGCTGGCCGAGGCGCATCGGCTCAAAGTCCTTGGGGCCATTCAGAAGCCGATCAAACCCGACCCGCTCAAGGCTTTGCTCGACAAACATGTTGCCCAACAAACAGCTGGGAGACGCGGACCGATTGAAAGTCTTCCGCTTGAGACAATCAAAGCTGGGTTGGAGAGCGGAGCGATAGATGTCTTTTTCCAGCCGAAGGTCGCAGTACCGGACCGGAAATTGATCGGGGTTGAAGCATTGGTCCGCTGGCGCGGTGAAGATGGCAAGTTGATCCCACCGATTGCGTTTGTTCCGGTCATTGAAGAAAATGGTCTGATCGACGAAATGACGCGTCAGGTGTTCGAGAAGTCGATGGTTACCTCAGCTACCTGGCAAAAAGAGGGGCTCGACATCAAAGTGGCGGTGAATTTTTCCGTCGACTCCCTGACGCGTTACGAGGTGTTCGATCTGGTCATTGCAGCGATCGCCAAAGAAGGCATCGATCCGCATTCCGTCATCATCGAGGTGACCGAAAGCCGGATCATGGAGGATGTTGCAGCGCCGCTCGAGATCCTTACGCGTTTACGGATGAAGGGCGTCGGACTTGCCATTGACGACTACGGCACCGGCGCTTCGTCAATGCAGCAGTTAAAACGCATCCCGTTCACCGAGCTGAAGATCGACCGGGCGTTCGTTGACGGCGCTCCCCAAGACGAAGAAGCGCGCGCAATGCTCGAATCCAGCGTGTCATTGGCGCAGAAGCTGGGCCTTTCCACGGTCGCTGAAGGTGTCGAAACACAGGCGGAATGGGACCTCATTGCTGAGTTGGGTGTCGACGTTGTTCAGGGCTATTTCATCGCGAAGCCAATGCCATCTGACGAGCTTTTGGTATGGGCACGTCAGAATGGCGATCTCGCCAGCTGATGAAGACCGCTCCGCTTAAGTTTGGCGCATGCCGTTCGCATCGAAGTAGCGTGCCTTTTCTTGCGCAAACCCAAGTGCAACCTGTTGGCCTGCGGGTATGTCATGCTGTCCAAAGAACCGTGCAGTGATCTGTTTGTCGCCAGTCATCGCGATGACGTTGGTATCTCCGCCGAGATGCTCGACATGCTGAACAGTTGCCCTAATCGGGCCTTCAGCGGACAGAACCAGATCTTCGGGCCGGATCCCGAGTGTCCGGGTGTCGCCGGGTGTTACGGTTTCTGCCGGCAGGAAGTTCATTGACGGAGACCCAAGGAAACCTGCCACGAACTGGTTGACCGGATTGTTGTAGAGCTCCATCGGGCTGCCGATCTGTTCAACGCGTCCGGCCCGGAGTACGACAATCTTGTCGGCCAGTGTCATTGCTTCGGTCTGGTCATGTGTCACATAGACGATGGAGGTGCCGAGCTGCTGGTGCAGGTTGGCAATCTCCAGCCGCGTGTTCATCCGTAGTGCAGCATCAAGGTTCGACAGCGGTTCATCAAACAGGAACAGCTTCGGCTGGCGGACAATCGCCCGCCCGATGGCCACACGCTGACGCTGGCCGCCGGAGAGTTCTGATGGATACCGGTCGAGATAGTCTTCCAGATTGAGCATACGGCTTGCTTCCGTAATTCGGCTCGTGATCTCTGCCTTGCTATGGCCTTCCTGCTTCAAGGCAAGAGACATGTTCCCGCGCACGTTGAGATGCGGGTAAAGCGCGTAGCTTTGGAACACCATGGCGATGCCGCGCTTCGAGGGCGGGGTGGTGTTGACGAAATCCCCGCCGATGTTCACCTCGCCTGAGCTGGCGTCTTCCAATCCAGCGATAATCCGCAGCAATGTGGATTTGCCGCAACCGGATGGTCCGACAAAAACTACAAATTCGCCTTCCTCGACCTCAATATTGATGTCCTTGAGAACCTCAACAGCACCAAAGTATTTGTAGACATTTTTGAGAGAAAGAGCGGTCATTGCGCTGTTCCTAAGGTGATCGGTTGGCCCGTGCGGATGCTTTCGTCCGCCGCTAGGCAAATGGCGAGGGATTGAACAGCGTCCTGCATGTGACGTGTCAGGTCGATGTTTTCTGTTATGGCACGCACCATGTAGGCTTGCTCTGCATCACAAAGCGCCTGGTGGCCGGGTTCATCAGGCATATCGATGGACACATCCCCGTCTGGCCGGTGCACCAGAATGCTGCCGACCTTGGTATGGCCGTCGATATCTGCGGAAGCGCCCTTGTTGCCGTCGGTAATGGAGACCGAGCCGTTTGGTGAGACGATGTCTTTCACAAAGAAGGCGGTTTCCGACATCATCGGTCCCCAGCCAGCTTCATACCAGCCAACGGATCCGTCGTCGAAAACCACCTGAAACTGTCCGTAATTGTACATGTCCTCGGCGATTTCATTGGAGAGCCTTACGCCCATGCCATGGACACGAAGCGGTTTGCCGTCGGTGATCTGGCACATGACATCGACATAATGCACACCGCAATCCACGATCGGACTTGTGGTCTGCATTAAGGCCTTGTGGGTTTCCCATTCCGCGCCCGAGGACTGCTGATTGAGATTGAGGCGGAAGACAAAGGGACCGCCGAGGCCGCGTGCTTCTTTGATCAGACGGATCCAGGACGGATGGTGGCGCAGGATGTAACCAACCACCAGTTTGCGGCCTGTTTCTTTCGCCTTTGCAACAACACGCTCGGCATCGGACACCGTCGTGGCCAATGGTTTTTCGACGAACACATGCGCCCCGGCCTCCATCGCCGCACATGCATAGTCTGCGTGACTGTCGGAGTAGGTGGCGATCACGACGAGATCCGGCTTCAGTTCCAATCCGTCTGAGAAGCTTTTCAGGCGCGGATAGGTCTGCAGTTCCTTAGGAAGCTCGACCGGAGAGCGATTGATGAGGCCAATGATTTCCACGCCGGGAAGATTGTGAAGAGCGAGAGCGTGGGACAGGCCCATGTTGCCGAGGCCCGCAATGACAGCACGGATCATTTGACTGCTCCAGATGTTAAGCCGCGGATCAATTGGCGCGAGAAGATCACATAGAGGATCAGTACCGGAAGGATTGCCATGGACAGGGCGGAGAGTACCGCGTTCCAGTCGGTCACGAACTGTCCGATGAACACTTGGCTGCCGAGTGTCAGCGTCTTGGTTTCCTCCGCAGGCGCGAGAATCAAGGGGAACCAGAGATCATTCCAGATCGGGATCATGTTGAACACAGCGACCGTTGCCAAGGCCGGCCGGACCAGCGGCAACACCAGCCGGAAGAAGATCGTGTATTCGCTGAGACCATCCACACGAGCAGCATTTTTCAGGTCGTCCGATACCTGGCGCATGAACTCGGTCAGAATGAAGACTGCGAGCGGGAGACCTTGTGCCGTATAAACGAGGATCAGGGCCCAGAGCGTGTTGACCAGCCCGGTGGAGACCATCATTTCAAGGATTGCGACAGTGCCGATCCGGATCGGCACCATGATGCCAAGCGCCAAATAAAGGCCAAGGATCATGTTACCGCGGAAGCGGTATTCGCTGAGGGCAAAGGCGGCCATCGCGCCGAACAGCAAAATGAAGAACAACGATGCCACTGTGACGATCATTGAGTTTTGAAAGTAGAGAAAGAAGTCTCCCTGTTTCATGACCGTCTGGTAGCCGATCATTGAAAAGCTCTCGGCGTTTGGCAGGGCCAGGGGCTCCCGGAAGATGAATTTCCGGCTTTTGAAGCTGTTGATCAGAATAATGAATACTGGGAAGAGCGCGATCAGCGTGTAGAGGATCAACGCGCCGTGCATGGCTGCAGAATTGAACGGATTTGTGCGGGCCTGGCTCATGGTCTTGACCTCACAACTGATACCGGCGGAGCCGGGTCTGAATGCCAAAGAGGTAGACACAGACTCCGACGAGAATGATGGCGAACATGGCACTCGCAACGGCTGCACCCATATGCGGATCACCGAGCTGAAGCTGGAAGCCGAAGAAAGTCCGGTAGAAGAATGTGCCGAGGATATCGGTCGAGAAATCCGGGCCGGCGAGGGCACCTTGCGAGGCGTAGATCAAGTCAAAAGCGTTGAAATTGCCGACAAACGTGAGGATCGAGATGATCCCGATCGATGGCAGGATGAGCGGCAGCTTGATCTTCCAAAAGGCGTTCATGCCCGTGATGCCGTCGATCTCACCTGCCTCCAAAATCTCCTCAGGGATGGTTAGAAGCGCGGCGTAGATGAGCATCATCGGGATGCCGACAAACTGCCACACTGAAATCAGCGACAGGGTTGTCAGCGCATATTCTTCCTTGCCGAGCCAGGGCTGGTACAAGAAACCGAGACCGACAGAACTCAGCATTGTCGGGGCGATGCCCCAGATCGGAGACAGGATGAGTTTCCATGCGAAACCGACAATCACGAATGAGAGGATAGTCGGGATAAAGATTGCGGAACGATAGAGCGCTGCAAAACGGAGTTTTGGATGAGACAGCATCGCTGCGAGTGCAATCCCGATCGGGTTTTGCACCAGCATGTGGATCACGAAGAACCAGACATTGTTGCCGAGGGCATTCCAGAACTGGTCCGCCCAGACCGGGTCGCCGAACAATGTCATGAAGTTTTGCAGGCCGACGAAAATCCGCTCCTGGTCGATCCGGCTGTAGAGCGCCAGACGCAGGGTGTTGAACAGCGGCAAGATCATGATTGTCGTATAGACCAGCACGGCGGGTGCCAGGAAAACGGCAATATGCCAGCGTATGCGGGGGCGGTTCATGCGGCCTCCGGTTCCGACCCGGGTAGCGTGGTGGTTGCTACCCGGATTGCTTGTTTAGAAAGGGACAGGCTTATTGGTGCGGCGCGTACCAGCTGGATAGGCCTTCCTGAAGCTTCGCTCCTAGCGCCTCCGGTGTCTCAGTCCCCTTGATAGCAGCCACGCTTGCGCCCCAGGTTTCGTTTTCCAGGTTTGGCGTCCCGCGTGACAGGATCTGGTAAGTCGACCGGATGGTGGACTCACATTCCCCGCGCCAGCTTGCAAACTCTTGCGCGAGCGGGTCTTCCAGTTCGACAGGTGTTTTCGACAAGGGGAAGAAGCCCGGCAGAGCGTTGCCGAAGATTGATGCGAATTCGGGGCTGGCAACCCAAGCCAGGAACGTCTTTGCGGCATCGGCGTTCGGACTTGCCGCATTGAGACCAATCCCGATATCCGTGTGATCTGAGATGTAGCAAGTGTCGCCGTCAGCCTTCACCGGTGCCTTGAAGGCGCCCATTTCAAAATCGGCCTGTGTGTTGAAACCTGCAATTTCCCAACTGCCGGCTGGGTAAATCGCTGCGCGGCCCAAAGTGAACAGGTTTTGGCTGTCCGGGTAGGTTTGTGCCTCGTAGCCGAACCCAAGATAAGGTTGCCACTTTGCAAGCGTTGCGTAAGGGGCAACCCATTGCTCATCGGTCAGTTTTTGCTCGCCCTTGATCAGTGCGAGACGGCCTTCTTCGCCCTTCCAATAGTTTGGGCCAATGTTGTTGTAGCCCATGGTGGCTGCTTCCCACTGGTCATTGGTGCCCATGGCCATCGGGATATAGGTGCCGTCGTCCTTGATCTTATCCAGAACCGCGAAAAACTCGGCTTCCGTGGTTGGAACCTCAAGGCCAAGCTCTTCAAATGCATCCTTGTTGTAGATGAACCCGTGAATGACGGAGGCCATCGGGACGCAGAAAGACGCCGAGGCGTCGTCGGTCTGCCAGGCGGACTTTGCAACATCGGAGAAGTTGGACATTGCGTCCATGTCATCAAGCGCAGCCAGATGACCGGATTCGTAAAGTGCGAGGGAGGCATCAAACGGGCGGCAGGTGATCAGGTCGCCCGCGCTGCCAGCTTCGAGCTTTGAATTCAGCGCCGCATTGTATTCGGTCGGAGCTGTCGGCGAGAAGACGACCTTGATGCTAGGATTATCCTTTTCGAAGGCAGGGATGATCTTGTCCTGCCACAAAGTCAGATCATCCGTCCGCCAGCTTTCAATTGTCAGCGTGACATCTTCGGCCATTGCGGCAGTTGTCATCAGTGCGGTGCTTGCAAGTGCAATGCCCAGGGTTCTCAATTTCATGATGCTTTCCCCTCTGTTTGAAGAAATGGTTTGTTCTTCCGGGTCTCCGCCCGGATTTGTTCCAGCGCTGGGCGCAGATGCCCGCGAGTGTTTTCTAAAAGACTGATTGCGTGTTCGATCGAACTCGCGCCAGTGGCCAAAAGGCAGGCTGTCTTGACATTGCCATCCGCTGACTTGAGTGCACCGGCGGCATCTCCATCAGAAACTCCGGTGATCGTTGCCACCATCCGCTCGGCACGATCCCGGAGTTTGATGTTGTCAGCGCGCAAATTCACCATCATGCCGTCGTAGATGTGCCCCAGGTTCAGGGCCATCAGTGTCGAAAGCGCATTCAAAGCGATCTTCTGGGCCGTTCCTGCTCCCATGCGGGTCGAACCGGAGACGATTTCGGGCGCAGTTGGCAGATAAATGGTGTGCTTGCTCATTGCAAAAAGCGGCGCGTTCGGATTGTTGGCAATTGCGATTACCGTCGCGCCGGCTTCTTTTCCAAGACGTGCTGCCTCAAGTGTGTATGGCGTGGAGCCACTGGCTGAGACGACAATAATCGTGTCGTTTTTCGAAAGTTTTGCGAGATCTGCAGCCAAGCCGGCCGTCGCATCTTCCGTGTCGCCCGGCATATGCGCGGATGTGGGAACGCCGCCTGCCATAAGGATTTGAATCTGATTCTCCGGAATGCCGAATGTACCGCCAAGCTCCATCGCATCAGCCGCCGCCATTAAGCCGGATGAGCCTGCAGCGACATAGTAGAGTACTCCGCCGGTGCTTATTGAATTGGCCATGTCGTAAGCAGCTGCGGCGATGAGTGCCGTTGCTGCAGAGGTTGCCTGAGCGGCCGAGATCTGACCATCAATAAGGATCGCTGCAACGTCTTCTGAAGAACGTGAATCCAATCCAGAAGCAAGATTGTGCAGTTTTTCCGTGGTTGTCTCAGGCACGCGATCCTCCGTAAATTTTCGTTATAATACCTTTATAATACCATTTGTCCAGAAGTTAATCGAAATTAGAGACTGGGTAAGGAATTCCATGTCCAATTCGGATTTTGGTATCTCTTTTTCTGTTGATTTTATCAAAAGGTATTATATAGGTATTATATGATTGATTTCGCGGATCAGTGGGTTTTGGCGGTTGATGGCGGCGGTACGCGCTGCCGTTTGGCGTTGAGTTCGCCAGCTGCGGATATCCGTGTCGAAGTCGGCTCCGCCAATGTGACAACGGACATTTATGCAGCTCTCTCGGAGATCAACGTTGGATTGAAGGCTCTCGCAGGCAAAGCGGATCTTGCTCAGGGCGAACTCGCCCGCGTTCCCGCCTATTTCGCTCTGGCTGGCTATCAGGCGGACCGAGACCACGAACGGTTGCTGGACGGTGTTCCGCTTAGGCGCATAAAGGTTGAAGATGATCGGCCGGCAGCATTGCGGGGCGCGCTTGGGCTGCTGGATGGTGCCTTGATCCACAGTGGAACGGGCTCTTTTTTTGGTGCCCAGGTTGATGCAAAGAAGAGATTTTCTGGGGGTTGGGGGTCGGTCCTTGGCGACTTCGGATCGGCGGCATGGTTCGGTAAATCCGCATTGGCTCTTGTGCTTGATGCTGAAGATGGCCTTATTGCGCCGACTGTCCTGACCGAGACGTTGTACGATCGGTTTGGGGGAGCTGCTGGAATACTGGCATTTGCAAACAGAGCAAGACCTGCTGATTTTGGTGCTCTGGCACCAGAAATTCTCTCGCAATCCGATGATCCAATATCTGAGCGCCTGATAGACCAGGCAGTGGCGCATTTTGAGGGAAATCTTCTGCATCTCGGATGGTCAGCGTCAATGCCTGTGTGTTTGACGGGCGGTCTTGCACCTCACTTGGCGCCATTTCTTACCGAACCTATTCGCAGGAGTTTGAGCTCAGCAGCCGGGTCGCCGATCGATGGTGCAATTGCTCTCGCGCGGGAGTTTGCAAAAGAGGTGCAGGTCGCATGCTGAATGATTTCCTGATGCCTGATCAGTGGTTTTCACAAAATGCCGGGCCGAGATACGTGCAGCTTCGGCATCGACTTGAAGAAGCTATCGAAACCGGGCTGCTTCCGGCCAACAGTTCGTTGCCGCCAGAGCGGGAAATCGCAGAACTAACCGGTTTTTCACGGGTGACGGTGCGCAAGGCCATTCAGGAAATGGTCAAGGATGGGGCGATCGAGCAGCGCCAGGGCTCTGGCTCTTTTGTTCGGGAAGCAACGCAACGGGTGGAGCAGTCCCTTTCCCATCTAACCTCCTTCACTGAGGATATGGCCAACCGGGGCATGCAAACGACTTCCAGATGGCTGGAGCGCGGGGTTTTCATGCCAAATGCGGAAGAGATTGAGACTTTGGCCTTAACGCCGGACGATCAAGTGGCGCGCATTTACCGCCTTCGAGAGGCGGGTGGTCAGCCGATGGCCCTGGAACGCGCAGCTCTTCCTTTGGACATACTGCCCAATCCGCTCGAAGTGGTGACGTCGCTTTACGAAGTGCTTGCAAAACATGGCCATCGTCCTGTTCGCGCCGTCCAGAAAATCGCCGCCGTCAACCTTGAGCCTGCCGACGCACACCTCTTAAGTGTTCCAGAAGGCACTGCAGGTCTTCGGATCCAGCGCATTTCTTACCTGGAAAGCGGACGGGTCGCGGAATTCACACAATCCATCTATCGCGGAGACGCCTATGACTTTGTTGCAGAGCTCCGGCTGTCTGATCGATGAGGGCCCTTCAGTGATATCTCCTCCTTCAAAAATGAAACAGGAGATTGCGGAAATTCCCACCGCGGTCGATCGTTTGCTGACATCCGGGGATGCGGATATCAAGCGAATTTCTTCAGAGGTGCGAGACAGCGACTTGCGTTGCCTTTTATCTGTTGCGCGGGGGTCTTCCGATCATGCTTGCACATATCTGAAGTACGCTGCCGAGTTGCTTCTGGGTCTGCCAATGGCATCTGTCGGGCCCTCGCTCGCCTCTGTCTACGGAGCCAACCTCAAGGCCGATGGCATGCTGTGTTTTTCGGTGTCTCAGTCCGGCAAGAGCCCGGACATCACCCGAATGACCCGGTCCTTGACGAAGTCCGGCGCGACAACGCTGGCCATCACCAACCATCCGGGGTCACCCTTGAGTGAAGCGGCAAGCGCGACTGTTCCGATCCACGCCGGGCCGGAACTGTCAGTCGCTGCGACCAAGACGTTTGTCACATCGTTGATTGCCGGACTGTGGTTGCTCGCTGAGCTGAAGGCGGACACAGGTCTCTTGGCTGCAATCCGGAACTTGCCAGCACATCTGGAAGACGCTGTTGCTTGCGATTGGCGTGAAGCCGCGCCGGAAAAAGACATCGGATCGCTGTTCACGTTGGGGCGTGGACCCTCCTGGGCAGTTTCTAATGAGGCGGCTCTGAAGTTCAAGGAAACTTGCCAGATCCACGCAGAGAGCTATTCCTCAGCCGAAGTCTTGCATGGCCCTGTTTCCATTGTATCCCAAGGTTTTCCAGTCATTGTCTTTGCCGCCGCCGATGCCGCAGAGCAAGCGGTTGTTGATGTTGCTGATCAACTGTCGCAGATGGGGGCGGCTGTCTTCGTCAACAGTGAAAAAGCGCAGCGGGCAAATGTCTTGCCGATCGTCCGCACGGATCATTGGCTGACCGATCCGATTGCGTCGATTGTGTCATTCTACGGCTTGGTGGAGCATGTTGCCGCACTCCAGGGGATCAACCCGGATGCCCCACGGCATTTGAACAAGGTCACGGAAACCGTATGACACAGACCATCGTTTTCAAGGCGGCCGCGGTTTTTGACGGCGGCAAAATTCATGAAGGGGCGGCTGTCCGGTTTGGCCCGGATGGGCTTGTGGCCTTTGGTGCCGGCGATGAGATTTTCAGCGGCGCGGACGTTATCGATCTTGGTAGTGAGATCATCTCCCCGGGTTTCGTTGATCTTCAGGTCAATGGCGGCGGCGGCGTTATGCTCAACGACGATCCAAGTGTTGAGACCGTACTCCGGATTGCCGAAGCGCATTGGTCTTTAGGTACCCGGGCCTTTCTGCCGACTTTGATCACGGACACGCGTGAAAAAACCGAGGCGGCAATCTCAGCCGTAACTCAGGCTGTCGAGAAAGACATTCCTGGCGTGGCAGGACTGCATTTGGAAGGTCCACATTTGTCTGTTGCCCGGAAAGGGGCGCATGATGCTGCCTATATCCGCCCTATGGACGATGAGGACCTCGACTTCCTCATGGCGGCGGCCCGTTCGCTCCCAGTTCTGCTCTTGACCATTGCACCGGAAAACACGTCTCTCGAGCAGGTTCGGCAGCTGAACCAGGCGGGTGCGCTCGTTTCAATTGGTCATTCGGATGCTGACTTCTCGACCGTTCAAGCCTATGCGGCGGCTGGTGCCAAGTGCGTCACACATCTCTTCAATGCGATGAGCCAGATGGGCAACCGGGAGCCCGGTGTTGTTGGGGCAGCTCTTGGCACGGGCGTCTTATCCGCTGGTCTCATTGCGGACGGGATCCATGTTCATCCGGAAATGATGCGGATTGCATTATCCGCCAAAAGCGGTCCTGGAGAAGTATTTCTGGTCAGCGATGCCATGGCGGTTGCCGGAACATCTGAGACCTCGTTCGAGCTGGATGGACGAAAAATTCTCCGCTCTAACGGGAGGCTGACCCTTGAGGACGGGACGTTGGCGGGCGCGGATTTGGACCTGTTGACTGCTGTCAGGGTTTTGGTTGACCAAGTTGACATTTCGCTGGCAGGTGCCCTGCGTGCCGCTACAAAGACGCCGGCGGAGCTGATTGATGGAAAGCCATTCAACCTTTTGGGCAGGTCCAAAGACAGCTTTATCCGCATCTCCAAGGACCTTCAGTCTCTCAGTCCATTGGCAGAAACCGGATAAGCAAACCGCATGTTGCTCGAAGTCTGTGTTGATACAATGGAAGGTGCCTGGGCTGCTGTACGTAGTGGTGCCGGGCGTATTGAACTTTGTTCTGCTTTGTCTGAGGGCGGATTGACGCCATCCGCAGGACTGATGCGTGCCGCTGCCAAATTGCCTGTTCCTGTTTATGCCATGATCCGTCCGCGAGCCGGTCACTTTCGTTTTTCTGAAGCGGAAGAAGAGATCATGGCAAGTGATATTAAGCTGGCAAAAGACTTTGGTCTTTCTGGTGTTGTCCTGGGTGCGCAACATGGAGATCATACGCTGGATCGGGACATGCTCGCGCGTCTGTCGGACAGGGCTGCGGGACTGGGCCGGACGCTCCACCGTGTGATCGATGTTGTGCCGGACCCGTTTGCCGCGCTCGAAACGGCGATTGATCTGGGGTTCGAGCGGGTTCTCACATCAGGAGGTCAAGCCACGGCCAATGCAGGGCAAGCGGTTATCCGGGAAATGGCCGCGACTGCCGACTTTCGCATTGGCATCATGCCGGGAGCAGGCCTGCGGCCCGATCTGGTAGCCAACATCATCCAATCGACGGGTGTCACTGAAGTTCATGCATCGTGTTCGGTCATCGTCATAGATGAGGATGCCAGTGAGCTGTTTTGTCCTCCTGGTGGATGCAGGGAAACATCAGAGGATCTCGTCAAGCAAATGGTCGCTGCCATAAGTTACTCTGGCTGCTAGAGAGCCTCTTTTCACTCTTGAGACGTGATCTCGTTCGTAACCTGGCCGGTGGTGAGAATTGGCGCGGCATCCAGTTTGTGAGCGTTTAGCATTTCAGCTATTTCGGAAATGCTCTCCACCAGCCTGATCTTGTCTTTGTCCGTCAGTTTATCAAACTTGGCTTCGAACTCGTCATGTAGAAGTCCGGGCAGCGAGGCGACTGTTTCCTTGCCACGTTCCGTGAGCATGGTGTGAACGATGCGCCGGTCGGAAGGAGACCTGTAGCGCTCGACCAGCTTCTTCTCTTCCAGCTTGTCCAAGATTGTCACAACTGTCGCAGAACTCAGATCTGCATGGTCTGAGAGAACCTTTGTTGTGACCTCCCCCAAATCGTTGACGCCCTGCAGAACGACAATCTGGGGAATCGTCAATCCGGAGGCTCTTGCGACCTCTCGGGATCGCAGATCAATAGCCCTGACGATCCGCCGGATTGACTTGAAAATCTGAGCTGCTTCATTGGCATTCATAATTTTAGCTCTGATCATTTGAACTCTAATGATAAGAAGTCTATATACCTCCTACCAGCGAACTGGAAAGAGGAATTTTTAGATTCATGTGTGGCATTTGCGGTGAAGTTGTTTTCTCGTCAGGGCAAGCCGATACAGGCAGGGTCGACCGTATGGCGCAGGCAATGGCCGCTCGCGGTCCAGATGCGATGGGCGTAACCATGCGTGGGCGGGTGGCGTTCGGCCATCGGCGTTTGAAAATTATTGATTTGAGTGATCAGGGCGCGCAACCGATGCAGGACCCGGAACTGGGCCTTTCCTTGGTCTTCAACGGTTGCATCTACAATTATCAAGAGCTGCGGGCGGAGCTCTCCGGAAAAGGCTACCGGTTTTTCTCTACCAGTGACACAGAGGTCATTCTGAAGTCTTGGAAGGAATGGGGCCCTGACTGTTTTACCAGGTTCCATGGCATGTTTGCCGTTGCCATCCACGAACATGACAGCGGCCGCATTCACCTGGCTCGCGACCGTTTTGGCATCAAGCCCCTTTATGTTTCAGAGGCCGACAGCCGTTTGGCATTCGCCTCGTCGCTTCCGGCGCTGCTCAAGGGCGGAAACATCGATCGAACAATCGATAAGATCGCGCTTCAGCATTACATGAGCTGGCACTCGGTTGTGCCGGCGCCGCGGACCATTTTGAATGGTGTACGGAAGTTGGGCCCTGCGACCGTGCGGACATACGAAACAGATGGATCTTTTAAAGATGCAGTCTATTGGGAGCCGGATTTCCGCAAGTCAGAAGAAGATGTAAACCGGTCGGCAGACGACTGGCGCGATCTTGTTCTTGAAGGTTTGCGCAAGGCCGTCCGCCGCCGGATGGTCGCAGACGTTCCGGTCGGCGTCTTGCTGTCAGGCGGGGTCGACTCCAGTTTGATTGTTGGTCTTTTGGCAGAGGAGGGCCAGAAGGATCTCGCGACGTTCTCGATCGGCTTCGAGGAAGCGAATGGGGAAAAGGGTGACGAATTTCAGTATTCGGACCTGATCGCCAATCACTACGGGACCAACCACAACAAGATCTTCATCCCGTCGTCTGAGCTTTTGGATAATCTTCCGGGTGCAATTGGAGCAATGTCAGAGCCGATGGTGTCATATGACAACATCGGGTTCTATTTGCTGTCTCGCGAAGTCTCCAAACATATCAAAGTTGTTCAATCGGGGCAGGGCGCTGACGAGGTGTTCGGCGGATATCACTGGTACCCGAAGCTGACCGGGTCGAACCAGCCACTTGCCGATTATGCCGACGCGTTTTTTGACCGGTCCGAAGAACAATTGAACGAAGCAATTTCGCCGGATTATCACTGTGACCGCAATGAAAGCATTGCGTTTGTTGAAAGTCACTTCGTCATGCCGGGTGCTGATGATCCGGTGGACAAGGCTTTGCGCCTCGACACCAATGTCATGCTGGTCGATGATCCGGTGAAGCGCGTTGACAATCACTCCATGGCTTGGGGACTTGAGGCTCGCGTGCCGTTCCTCGACCATGAACTGGTTGAGCTGGCAGGGCGCATTCCGGCAGAACACAAACTCGCCCAGGACGGCAAGGGCGTTCTGAAGGAAGCTGCGCGTCTTGTGGTGCCATCGGAAGTTATCGACCGTCCAAAGGGGTATTTCCCAGTGCCGGCGCTCAAATACATTCAGGGTCCCTATCTGGAAATGGTGCGTGAAACGCTGACGAACGACAAAGCCAAAGGCCGGGGTTTGTTCAACCCGGCCTATCTGGAAAAACTGTTCGAGAACCCGACACAATACATCACTAAGCTGCGGGGCTCTGAGCTCTGGCAGGTTGCTCTGCTGGAAATGTGGCTACAGGAGCAGGAGGCCTAACGCGTGTCAGAAAAAACACCGTCCCGGGTCAAGGGGGCACTGGAGCATCGTCTCAAGCGGATGCGGGATCACGGCATGAAACCGGAGTACCGCGCCGATGAGACGGACATGCCTGTCAACCAAACCATCAATTGCGGATGGGGACGTTTGTTGTTCGGCAATACCTTCGCTGAGGCGGAAGCGCTGGTGGAGGCGTTGCGCGACGAGCGCCCGGACAGGCGGGATATCGCGTTTTATGTGCGCGATCCGCATGTGGTGGTCGGGCTTGCGCCGCAGGAGCTGTTCCTCGATCCATCGCATACTTACCGGTTGAACCTGTCGACCTACAGATCAGCCAAAGACACTCGGCGGGGCTTCACGGTTCGCCGGTTGTCCTCACGTAGTGACGCGGAGCAGATCAACGCACTTTATGCAAGCCGGGGCATGGTGCCGGTTTCTGAAGACTTCTTTTGGTCACAGCTTGATCCGCGGGAAATCACTGTACTCGTCGCGGAGGAAGACGAAACCGGCAACATCGTCGGGACGGCGATGGGCGTTGATCACCAACGCGCGACAAGTGGTGCGGAGCTCGGGTCATCACTATGGTGTCTTGCGGTCTCTGCCCAGGCGCGCTTTCCCGGCATCGGAGAAGCGTTGGTCCGCAGGCTCGCCGAAGTGTTTCAGGCACGGGGCAACCCGCACATAGATCTTTCGGTGATGCACGACAATGACATGGCAATTGCGCTTTACGAAAAGCTCGGCTTTGAACGGGTGCCGGTCTTCACCGTGAAGCTCAAGAACCCGATCAACGAAGCTCTTTACGCGGGGCCTGCGACGGAAGAAAAACTCAATCCTTATGCAACATTGATCGTCAATGAAGCACGCCGCCGTGGGATCAATGCCCAGATCATTGACGCAGAAGGCGGCTTCTTCCGGTTGTCTTACGGCGGCCGGTCTGTGCGCTGCCGGGAATCCTTGAGCGAATTTACCACCGCTGTTGCCATGTCGATCTGCGACGACAAGGCTTCTACACGGCGTATCGTGGAGGCCGCTGGTCTGTCCGTTCCGGACCAGATGACAGTGGGCGAGGGCGACTTGAAAGCGTTTTTGCAGCGGCATGGTTCTGTGGTTGTGAAACCGACCCGCGGTGAGCAAGGCAAGGGCATCGCCATAGGTCTGGAAACGCTTGAAGATGTCGAAGCTGCGATCGATGTTGCCCGAACCTTTTCCAATGAGGTACTAGTCGAAGAATGCGTTCAAGGATCTGATCTCAGGCTCGTGGTAATTGACTACAAGGTGGTGGCCGCGGCGATTCGCAAACCGGCTGAAATCATGGGCAACGGCAAAAGCACCGTGCGGGATCTCATTCATGCGCAATCCCGCCGCCGTGCGGCCGCAACAGGCGGGGAATCCCGCATTCTGATTGACGAAGAAGCCGAGCGGTGTTTGGCATCGGCCGGTTTTACGCTGGAGGATGTCCTGCCCGACGGGCAGCGCTTGGCGGTCCGACGGACGGCCAATTTGCATACCGGCGGAACTATTCATGATGTTACCGGCGAAACGCACAGCACGTTGATTGAGGCGGCTGTCCGGGCGGCAAAGGCAATTCAGATCCCAGTGACGGGGATTGACTTGATGGTGAAAAGCCCACGGGAGCCGGAGTACAACTTCATTGAAGCCAATGAACGTCCGGGTCTGGCAAATCATGAACCGCAGCCAACGGCTGAACGCTTTGTCGATTTCCTGTTTCCGCTCTCCATGCCAAAGCCGGCGCGGGACACCTTGCAACGTGAGTTTTCATGACATTGCTTACCATCGATATCGACTATCTGGCCAAGACGCTGGAAAACCTGCTCGGGATTCCGAGCCCGACGGGCTACACGGACGAGCTGGCGCGGTTTGTTTCCAAAGAGCTTGAGCGTCTCGGGGTCTTTTATGAGGTGACGCGGCGCGGCGCGATCCGAGCGCGTTTGGATGGTGCAAAATCCAAGCCCGCCCGGGCTTTCGTGGCACACTTGGACACCCTCGGTGCCCAAGTCAAAACGCTGAAGGAAAACGGGAGGCTTGAGCTGGTGCCCATCGGTCACTGGTCTGCACGTTTTGCAGAAGGTGCCCGAACGACGATCTTCTCTGAAAGCGGCGCCTATACCGGCACGATCCTGCCATTAAAGGCATCCGGCCATACGTTCAATGAAGGCATCGACAATCTTCCGGTCGGCTGGGATTACGTTGAGCTGAGAGTTGATGCCTATTCGAAATCAGCTGACGACCTGCACCGCCTTGGGATCGATATTGGTGACATCGTGGCCATTGATCCAGCACCGGAGTTTCTTGAAAACGGATTCATCGTCTCCCGGCACTTGGACAACAAGGCTGGGGTAGCGGTGATGCTGGCAGCACTCAAGGCCATGGTGGAATCCGAGACGAAGCCGACGGTTGATATCTTCTGGCTGTTCACAATCGCGGAAGAGACAGGGCACGGCGCGACTTCGATTTTGACGCCGGACATTGCCTCCCTTGTAGCCATCGACAACGGAACATCCGCACCGGGGCAAAACTCCGATGAATTCGGCGTAACGATCGCGATGGCTGATCAAACCGGTCCGTTTGACTACCATCTGACCCGCAAAATGGCTCAGCTGTGCCGGGACAACGAGATAAAATTCCAAAAGGATGTCTTTCGGTACTATCGGTCTGACGCAGCTTCTGCGATTGAAGCTGGCGCAGATGTGCGCACGGCACTGATAACCTTTGGCGTCGATGCGAGCCACGGCTACGAGCGGATCCATATGCACGCGCTTCGCTCTCTCGCCGAACTATGTACCGGTTATGCGCTCAGTCCTGTTGAAATCGCACGGGATGCGCGGGAATTCGCGGGCATGAAGGGCTTCACGACACAGCCGACGGAAGATGCCGATCAGGACCTTAGCCCGGAAACGGAAGAGCCTGGCGCTGAGGCGTCATAGATTCTGCGCAGGCTCCCACGTATCAAACGAGCTCGGCCAATTGAGGGGTTACTTGAAACGTTCCCTCCTTTGACCGGGTGATATCGAGCGGCATTTCGAAGGTTGGTGTCAGTGTCTTTTCCGAAAAGACATTCTCAAGCGAACCGTGCTGTACCTTCGCCCCATACTTCATGACAAGGATCTTGTCGGCAAAAGCGGCCGTCAGGTTCAGGTCATGCATCACTGCGATCACGCCGCCGCCGCGCCGGGAATAGTCTTTTGCAAGGTTCATGATCTGATACTGGTGCTTGATATCGAGGCTCGACACCGGCTCATCCAGGAATAGCCAGCGCGGCGTTCCATCTTCCGCGACCGGATCCCAAACCTGGCAGAGTACACGGGCCAATTGCGCCCGTTGTTGTTCACCGCCGGACAAGTCCTGGTAGGTGCGGGCCTCAAAACCCGGAAGACCAACAAGGGCCAAGGCTTCGGCAATACGGTGAGCCCGTGCAAGGCGGCCTTGCCTTCGGTCAAGAATGCCGAGGCCAATAACTTCCGAAACGGTGAGCGGAAACGACAAGTGGCTCGCTTGGGGCAAGACGCCCCGTGCCAACGCTTGAGCTTCCGGTGAAAGGCTCGCAATCTCATATCCGCCCAGCTGAATGCTGCCGGAGTAAGGCCGTTCTCCTGTGATGGCCTTTAACAGTGTGGTTTTGCCCGACCCGCTGGGTCCTATGATGGCCAACAGCTCTCCAGCGTGCGCACTGAAGGACATATCGTTTACAATGCAGCTGCTACCCAAGGTGATCTGCACGTCCCTGACGTCCAAGGCTTGGGCAGAGGTGAGTAATTCTTCAGCGAGGATTGAAGTGTTGGTCATAAGCCTGTCAGTCCTCTGTTCCGCAATAAAATCCATAGGAAGAATGGTGCGCCAACAAAGGCGGTGATGATGCCGATCGGCAGTTCTGCTGGGGCAACGATTGTCCGCGTCAGAGTGTCTGCGCCAATCAGCAGGATAGCTCCAAGCAGCGCGGCTGCGGGCAAGAGGTATTTGTGATCCGGACCAATCGATAGCCGCAACAGATGTGGCACGACGATCCCGACAAATCCGATACCTCCGCTCACGGCGACTGATGCGCCGGTCGCCGCTGCGACCAGAAGAATGCTGATGTTTTTTAGCCGCTGAACCCGAATGCCAATGTGAGCGGCGGCTGCTTCGCCCAGTGTCAACGCATTGAGGCCTCTGGCAAGGAAGGGTGTCGCCAAGAGCATGGTCAGGATGATCGGTGCAGCGGAAGCCACTTTTTCCCAGTTTGCTCCGGCAAGCGAGCCAAGCCCCCAAAACTGCAGATCGCGCAGCTGATTGTCGTCGGCCACATAGACGAGGAGGCCGGTGATCGCGCCGGTCAGTGCGCCAAGAGCGATCCCGGCGAGCAGGAGTGTGGCAACAGATGTGAAGCCGCCCCTTGTGCCAATCCGGTAGAGCAGCAAAGTGTTGATCAGTCCGCCTGCAAACGCGGCAAACGGGATAGCATAGATGCCGAGGACCGCCATGGCTGGTGCCAGCGCGGCATTGCCCAAAACGATGAACAGAGCAGCGCCCAAACCAGCACCTGCAGACACGCCGACAATTCCCGGATCGGCTAGTGGGTTGCGAAACAATCCCTGCATCACTGCGCCGGAGACCGCGAGCGCCGCACCGATCAGCGCGCCGAGAGTGATCCTTGGCAACCGGATGTCCATCACAACGATCCAATCCCGTAGGGAAACCGTCTCCGGCAGCGGCGCGGACGGATCCGCCAGATGGCTCGGGATATGAAGCAAAAGGTCGAATACCGGAACCAAGATGGGCCCTGTCGCCAAGCTGCCGATCATCGTCACAATCAAGAGCATGGCGAGTATTGCGATTACCCAGCGGGCAACGCTCGCCCGATCTCCTTGTTTCAAGGCTGTGAGCCCGGAAACGGCGGCCAGTCCTCTGTCTTGCCGCGACAAAGACGCATCGGTCATCCCGCCTAACTCCGTATTTCAGAAAGGTTCTGAGCAAGATCCCGGATTGCGTCCGCGGTTCGGGGACCAAATCCAAGCAGGTAGTCTCCTGGCATCTTCAGGAGGCGGTTTGCCTTGCCCGCAGGCGTTTGCGCAAGAGCTGGGTGAGAGAAGAGGTCATCTGCCGACGCGCTGTGATCTCCTTCCCTATCCATCATCAAGACGACGTCCGGCATCGCGCTCAGGATCGCCTCGTCGCTGAGCTGTTTGTAGCCCGAGAACTCGCTGACTGCGTTCTTTGCGCCTGCCAGGGTGATAATGCCGTTAGCCGCGGTGTCAGCCCCGCCAGCCATGATCCGGCCGCCGCGCGTGGACAGCACAAACAGGACGCGGACGTTATCGTTCCGGCCAGCGGCTTGTTCTTGCGCAGTTTTGAGGTCGGCTTCAATCTTCTGCGTAAGAGCGTTGGCTTTTTCCGGAACGCCAAGGGCCGCACCAACAGTCCGTATTTTGGCTAGGATACCTTCTGGCGTGAATTCGTTCGGAATGTTGGCAATTGCGATCCCTGATTTCCCCAAAACGTCGACCGCCTCCTGCGGGCCGCTGCCATCCAGCATCAAAAGGAGATCAGGATCGACCGAAAGAACTCCTTCTGGAGACAGGGCGCGAATATAGCCAATGTCTGGCAAGTCATGGGCTTCTTGCGGATGAACACTTGTTGAATCTCTCGCAACCAGCCGGTGCTGCTCTTCCAACGCAAAAACCACTTCGGTCACGGAACCTCCTACTGCAACCACCCGTTTTGAGGCCTCATCCGCTGAGAGTGGATGAAGCGTGAGGCCAAGTGCCGTTGCCGTTAGGAGTGCCGCAGCGACGCACTCAAGATAGAGTGAACGAAGTCTGGTGGTCATTCGGCGGCTCCTAACGTGATAGCGTGATCGAGTTTTGGGAGGTTCTCGGCAAGGCCGCGCCAGTCGGATCGTTCGGCATTTCCTTCGCCGCGCACTCCGAAGAACTGAATGATTTGCTGACCGTCACTGTCATAGGCTTCAATTGACGTGACATGCCCGACATCTGCGGGTTTTCGAACGGCCCAGACATCATGAATATGATCGGTTCGAAGATGCAGATGGAACGTCGGGTCCATGATGTTGATCCATGGTCCCTTTTCCAGGACATTTGAGATTTGGCCCGAGTGGATCTGGATGCATCCGCGGTTGCCAACGAAGCACATGATCGGGATGTGCTCTGAGGCTGCCAGGCGCAGAAGAGCTGGAACTGAACCTTTGTCGAGTGGCCATGCCCAGCTTTCACCGGCAAGTTCAAAGGCACTTAACCGGTCCAGTTCGAGGTCTTTCAAAATGCCATGGAACTGGTGGGGATCTGTCATGGATTGCCAGCGGTCGCGGAGTTGCATCTCCGCGTGAACAGTCGGCAACTTTCGTGAAAAGACCGGAGCCAGCGTGACATCCGGCAAGATCTCCGTCTGCTGATCTGGAAGCGTTAGAAGCGCGACGAGCTGATCCCAAGCGTCTTTATTTGTCTCTGGCCGAGCATGGATTTTTTGGACCGCATCGCCATGGGCATCAAAGAATTGCAGGGAGCGACGGACATCCTCGCCCTCTCTTTTTTCAACGGCAAATCCGTGGGCCCAATTTGCAGGAAACATTCGCGTGTCGATTTGCTCTCCAAGCATGAGTGCGGCGCGCTTCCCATTTATGAATTTTTCAAACTCGCCAATTTTCTCATGCACGGCGCTTTCGTTCCGCGTGAGAGCCATAACGGGCCCAACATTTTGAAGCCCGGCAAAAAGATCGTCGAACCTCGGATCAATCCGACTGGTGCCATGACCAACGAAGCTCGCAACCAGTTCAGCTTCGGAAATACCAATGGTCCGAGCGAGATCCCTTTCCCGCATTCTGGGTGCGTGCGCACGGGCTGTTCTGATCTCGGCTGCAGTGGGTCGAGAGGCGCTTTCTAGGCCATCTGCGGTCATCTGAATTTCCTCTTCCTTTGCCATAGACGTTCGATCCATCGGGCCCGTCTTGAATGTGTTGGCGTGACTAAGTGTTTGTCTCTGTTCCAAAAATTAGAATCTTTCCAAAGTAGTTCTTTTTCGATTCAGGCTTAGTCTGATACTTGACTCCACTACTCATGTTTTATAGTGAACGCAATACCTGAGTCACTGACTCAAGTTAAAAATGCTGTTTGGCAGACAGCATAAAAGGACGCGAAAACGCGCACTCTTGGAGAAATTTATGGGGCTCAGAAATACCCTTCGCGCCGATCTATTGGGCGGTGTTGCACTGTGGATGTTTGCTTTTGGTGGGGCGGCGTTCGCACAAGATGAAGTGGCAACGCCACTCCAGCGGATCGTGCTTGGAACAGGTGTTGAGAAAGTTGCAATTGACACACCGCAAGCGGTGACGGTTCTGGATCAGGACGCGATTGACAACGAACAGGCAGCGACGATCGGCGAGTTGTTCCGGGACATTCCGGGCGTGACGGTCATCGGCAGTGATCGCATCGGCGGGCAGTCTTTCAACATTCGCGGGATCGGCGACTTGGCGTCGTCCGACGAGTCCAAAATCATTGTGACCGTGGACGGTGCGACCAAGTTTTATGAGCAATATCGCCTTGGGTCCTTCTTCTCCGACCCAGAGCTCTACAAGCAGGTTGAGGTGTTGCGAGGTCCTGCCTCATCAACGCTCTATGGCGCGGGCGCATTGGGTGGCGTGATCAACTTCACCACCAAGGATCCGAGTGACTTTTTGAAACCGGAAGACACGGCCGTCTTACGGCTGAAGGGCATGTACGACTCCAACAAGTGGGGCTTCATGACCTCGGCTGTTGGCGCGGTGCGCCTTTCAGAAAACACAGAGTTTCTGGTGAATGGCCTCTTCCGCAAGTCGAATGACGTTGAGGATGGACACGGGATTGAAATCCCCGGATCTGCGTTTTCTTCGTTCTCTGGTCTAGCCAAGGTTGTGCACCATTTCGGCGAGGACAAGGAACAGGCTGTTCGCCTGTCTTACCAACGCTGGCAAAGCGACGCCGATGATACCCAATACTCACAAACCAACACTGCAGGTTTCGGTACGATCGATCGGGATATCACCGACCAGACTGTGGTCTTGAATTATGAAAATCCGGCGAGCGACAATCCCTATCTCGATCTGGCTGTGAACCTGTCCTTTTCGGATACACAAGTTGAGCAGAAAAACTCGTCGCTTGGGGCGTTCTCACCATCTCAGCTCTTTGAAGATGGAAAGTACGGTTATCGTACCTGGCAGGGAAAGGTCGAGAACACATTTGAGCATTCCGGATCAGCCTTTGAGAACTTCCTGACTGTCGGAACCCAGCTCTCTTATCAAGAGCGCACGGCACAGACGACCAGCGGTTCCATCGGATTTCATCCAGAAGGCACAGATACCAAGATTGGGGTTTACGTACAGGACGAATTCATTTGGCAGGACCGGCTGACCCTCATTCCTGGTGTCCGCGTGGATTCGATCAATCTGTCGCCAGATAGTATGATTGAAGGCGCGTCGGATCAGTCCGAGGTTGCTTTCTCGCCAAAACTTGCTGCGCTTTACAAGTTCAACGACACGTTCTCCATTTTCGGATCGGTTGCCCATACCGAACGTGCCCCGACTTTGGATGAGATGTTCTCCACATCCAGTGCCACAAGCACGTATCCGGGCGGCCGGCTTGCAAGTCTGAACCTTGACAAGGAACAGTCGAACGCTGTTGAAGCCGGGTTTTCCGTATCAGCCTATGATCTTGTTCAGGACGGCGACGGTCTGCAGCTGAAGACCACGGCCTTCTACAACGACCTGAAAGACCTGATTTCGACAAATCCCGACCGGGGCCAAACCACGCCGGTTCGCTACTACGTCAATGTCGATGAGGCGGAGATCTATGGTGTCGAGATGGAGGCGGCCTATAACTCCGAATACGTTTACAGCACAGTTGCCTTCAGCATTGTCCGGGGCGAAGACAAGGCTACCGGCGAAACGCTGACGTCCATTCCGGCCGACACGCTTGCCGTCACGCTGGGCGGACGTGTGCCGCAGTATGATCTTGACTTTGGATGGCGCGGACTTTTTGCCGCCAGCATCGACACTGGTGCGACCGCAGGACCCTTTGCCGGATATGCGGTTCACGATGTCTTTGCCAGCTGGAAGCCTCAGGATGGTCATTTCGCCGGCATGGAGCTGCGAGCAGCGGTCGAAAACATCTTTGACAAGTCCTACCAAAACAATCTGGCTGGCGACAGAGGCCGCGGCCGGACCTTCAAACTCACCCTGAACAAGGAAATCAGCTGGTGAGGTAACTGTTGGCCAGCTCAGCATCTCCGATCGACGGATTGTTGCTGAAGATGTTGAGCTGCGCTCACTCTAGAAAGGTTGAAGGCATGATCTCAGAGCTAACACATCAAATCGCATCGTTCCTCCAGCTTGGCGGGCCAGTGGTTACTGTCATTGCTGGATTGTCGGTGATCGCGTTGGCCTTAATCCTTGTCAAAGCTTTTGAGTTTTTGGTTTTGGGTGTCGGTTCGAGCCGTCCCGCAAAGGCGGGGGTAAAGCTCTGGCTGTCACATAGGCCAGGGGATGCACTGGCGGCGATCGGTGCGCCGAAAAGTGCGGCTGACAAAGCCGTCCTAACTGCTTGTAAGCTCCTGGAAAGCCGGAACAGCAAATCGGATATAGAGGAGCGGGTCGGGGTCCAGGCGGCCGGCGACTTGCACCACTTTGCAAAGGGTGTTCGTGCCCTTGAGGCCATTGCGCAAGTCGCACCACTCATTGGTCTATTCGGGACGGTGCTTGGTATGATCGAGGCCTTTCAAGCATTGCAATCTGCCGGTAGCAACGTTGACCCATCCGCGCTTGCCGGTGGAATTTGGGTTGCCCTCATGACCACGGCAGCCGGGCTCGCCGTTGCAATGCCCGTGTCGCTGGTTGTGACTTGGCTGGAGGGACGGCTTGAAGCAGAACGGGTCGCGATTGAGACACTGACATCCGCCTTGCTTCTGCCGTCGTTGGATCACGGCGTTGAGCAATCGGAAGGTCTGCCGGCAGGAGCTGCGCTCTCCTATGCGCGTTGAACCGCTTCACAAAAACCACCGTGCAATCTCGCTGACCCCGTTGGTGGACGTGATTTTCCTCTTGCTGTTGTTCTTCATGCTGTCATCGACGTTCACGCAGTTTGGGCAAGTGGAAATTGGTGCGCCTGCAGCTGCAGGCGGATCGAAGGCCTTGCCAAAGGCGATTTTGACGGTCGAGCCGGACCGTTTGCGTCTCAATGGAATAGGTGTCGCGCAAGACGATCTTGCAGCTGAAGTCTCTGCTCTCACTGAGGCCGGCAACGACAGCCTTCTTGTTTACATTCAAGGATCGAGCAGCACGCAGCGGCTTGTTACGGTCATGTCGGACTTGAAATCGGTGTCCGGGCTGAACGTCACTGTTGCAAGGCCCAAATGATCACACTGCCCCGGAAATCCGAGAATCGACCGCTTGAGACCACGATCTCATTGATCAACATCGTGTTTTTGATGCTGATCTTCTTTCTGGTTGCCGGACAATTGGCACCGCCTTTGGACGGGCAAGTCGACCTGGCAAAGTCTGAGAAGGCGCCGCCTTTGCCGCCGCCTGATGCGCTTTACGCTCGGGCCGATGGACTTCTGGTTTATCGGGGCGAGGAGATCAGTGCAGAAGCATTTCTGGGGCGCCAGGCCCCGACCGGAGACGGGATTGTGCGTTTGGGCGCAGATGCGGCATTGCCAGCCGATAAACTGTTGGACCATGTCGCGGCGCTCTACGCGGCGGGGGCGGTCAAGGTGCTGATTGTCACCCGCAAGGCAGATCCATGAACTCCTTTCGAAACGCGCTCGGGATCGCGATCTGTGCGTCCCTGGCGATTCATGTTGGCGCGGTCGCCCTGACTCTCAACCCAAAGCCGGAGCTGGAAGTTTACGGGGGCGGCGAAACGATCACGATCACGCTTGGAAGCGCCCCCGTCAGCACGATCTCGGCAGGTTCAAAGCCGCAGGTCGAAACGACACTGCCGGCCGAGCCAGCTGTCGAAAAGTCTGCTCCGGTTCAGCCTGTCCCCGTATCTGAGGTCGTACAACCGCCTGAACCTGTTTCCGTGCCGGAGATAGCGCCAGCATCGCCAGTTGATAGTGTACCAGCAGCAGAGGCCGTTCCGATCGCAGAGGTAAATGGCAACTTTCAAGCGGTGGCCGAACAAAAACCACTTGCTGAAATCACCGAGGAGCCTGCTCCCGAAAAGTCGCCTGCCGATGCTGTCGCCCCGGAGGCAGAGCCACCACAGAACCATGTTGCAACGGTTCCAAAGGACCCTGTCAAAGCAGTCCCGGCAAACGACACGCAGACCGTAAAGGAAGTTGATCCGGTACTCGAGGTGGTAACTCCGGCGGAACTGGCAAAGCCGGTTGAGCCCTCTGAAACCGTTGTTTCATCGCCCCGCCGGAAACCTTCGCCGCCAAAGACGCAGGTTGCCAAGGCACAGAAAATGCCTGCAAAGCAAGCAGCAGAAAGACCTACGAAAGACAAAAAGGAAAAGGCGCAAACGGCACGCCGTGCAGGTGCGGGGGGGCAATCCAATCGAACGGCGCAAAAGGGGGGGGCAGCGCGCAAAGGGAAAGCAAAGGCTGCCGGGAATTCCGAGGTCACCAACTATCCGGCCAAGGTCCATCGCAAGGTGCTGCGCTCCGTACGCACGCCGCGCAGCCTTGGGCGGTTGGCCAAGGACGCACAAGTCCGTTTTACGGTTAAAGCCAATGGCGGTGTAACTGGCGTGCGTCTTGTCAGATCTTCCGGAAACAAGGCGTTCGACCAGGCAGCCCTCAAGTCCGTGCAACGTGCTGCGCCTTATCCCGCGATCCCGGCGGCCGCCAAACGCGCCTCTTGGACGTTCACCTTACCAATTGGAGCACGTTGAACCAGGTCGGCTATCGGGTCTGTAGTTTTTCGTCCATTTCACGGATGAGCGCTCGGGCTTCATCGCCCTCGGGGATTGGGCGGCCGCTGTCACGCCATTCGATTGCCGCCTTGAAACCTTCTGTTTGCGCGTAGCGCCGGAACCACAGGCCTTCCGGATTGTGCCGGGTGATGCCGTCAAAGATCGTTGCTGACATCTGAGCCTGTTCAAGTCCCATTGTCAGCATGATCTGATTGACGACCATCTTGTGCATGGCAAGGTGGCCGGATGGAACGCCTGCGATCCGCGCCGCGAGCGCATTTGTTTTTTCATCCAACTCACTTGCCGGACACGTAATGTTGGCCAGTCCCCATTCTGCAGCCGTCGTGCCTGTGATCAGGTCACCGGTGAACATCAACTGTTTGGCTCGTGCCGGACCAAGTCGGTAAGTCCACATTGCGGTGGTCGGACATCCCCAGACGCGGGTCGGCATATACCCGATGCGGGCATCCTCTGCCATGACCAGCAAATCGCAGCACAGTGCGATGTCGCTGCCACCGGCAACGGCGGCGCCGTGGACTTTGGCAATCGTCGGCTTTCTGCAGCGCCAGAGGGACATGAAGTCTTCTGTGTTCCGCTTCATCACCGCGTAATCGACCATTGGATCCCAGGGGTCGCTCTCTTGCTGGCAGGGGTGGTCGACTTCATTTTCAGCATAGTGTGTCAGATCGTAGCCACCGCAAAAGCCCTTGCCTGCGCCCTCAACAATAACGACATGGACGTCCTTGTTACTCTCAGCCCACTCGACAGCAGCGCGGATTTCCCGGGGGGTGTCGTCGTTGATTGCATTGAACCGCTCCGGCCGGTTCAACAGCAGCCTGGCAACACGTTCATTTCCCGGACACAGCTCAATACTCAGTGTCGAAAACGCGGGCATGTAATCCTCCTCCCAAGACCGTAGAGCAGGTTTCATATTTGCAACTGAGATAAAAACAGTCAATTCTGACTGTTTGATTTTGTTTTGGGTCTAACCGGCTATGTGCGATCTGCAGCCAGCAGATTCCTGAGGGTCTCGATCCAGTCTTCGATCAACCGATTGCGGAGGGATTGGTCATTCCTAAGCAGGGAGGAAAGGGTGAGGCCCCGGATAAATTCGATCGTCAAACCGATTGCCTTCTCGGCTCCAGGCTGATCAAGCAGCCCCTCAAAAAGCCGTGTGAGGACGCGATCGCGGTCTGCGATGGCATCTTGTTCGGCAGCTCTTAGAGCAGTACGGAGTGCTGGGTCCGCGCGGGAGGCAATCCAGAGTTCGAGTTCGGCAACAAAGGAAGGATGTGCGTAAGCATTGGCCAGTGTCCGTACGGATCTTGTGAGTGGGTCGGCTATATCTTTGAGCTTTTCAGCTTCGCTCCAGACCGCGTTCTCATTGAGTTCAATTAACTGGCTGATCGTCATGGACAACAGATCGGCGTGTGTTGGGAAATGGTGCAGAAACGCGCCACGACTAACACCAGCGCGTTTTTGGACTTCCAAGGTTGTTGTTTTGGAAAGGCCGAGTTCGATGAGCACTTCGACAGCAGCGCTCAAAATTATGGCGCGGGTTGCCTCGCTTCTTTTCTGCTGAAGCGGTCTCTCCGTTGCGGCTTGGTTGTGTGCGTCAGATTGAATGATCAGGCCTTCGTCATTCTGCTTGGAGGTTAGACTAGCTGAAAAACAGCTTAGCTCTCAAGAAAACGGAATGCGAAGGCCTGTGCAAGTTAAGCGGTGCAGAGGTGGCAAGCGACTTTGGCCTTGCCATTGTCGAACTCGCGCACTGCCGGACGTTCCTGACGGCAGCGATCTTCGGTCAATGTGCACCGGGGATGGAAGCTGCACCCCGAAGGTTTGTTGATCGGATCCGGAATTTCACCGGACACAATCTCCGCAGTCCGCCCAAAAGCGTCGATGTGCGGAGCGGCATCCATAAGCATGCGCGTGTAGGGATGACGCGGGTTTTCGAACAGCGAGTCACGGTCCGCAACTTCGACCAGCCGGCCGAGATACAAGACACCGATTTCATCGGCCATGTACCGGATTACGGAAAGATCGTGACTGATGAAGAGGTAAGTCAGGCCGAGTTCCCGCTGCAATGTCTTCATCAGGTTCAAGACCTGACTTTGCACGGACACATCAAGCGCGGAGGTCGGTTCGTCGCAGACGATGAATTCCGGATTGGATGCAAGCGCACGGGCGATCGCGATCCGCTGCCGTTGGCCGCCGGAAAACTCGTGCGGGAACTTCTCGCCATCGGACTTCGCGAGACCCACCTGATCGAGCAATTCTGCGACCCGTTTGTCGACTTCGCCTGCTGGCATCAGCTCAAAGGCCCGGATCGGTTCACCGATGATATGGCGAACCCGCCAGCGCGGGTTGAGCGAGGCGTACGGGCTCTGGAAGATCATCTGGATGCGGCGCCGCATGGCCAGCTTGCGCTTCTGATCCTTGATGGCGAAGAAATCTTCGCCGTCGATCAAAACCTGGCCGCTGGTTGGTTTTTGCAAACCAACGATCATCCGGCCAATCGTTGATTTACCCGATCCACTCTCACCCACCAGAGCAAAAGTCTTGCCCTTCGGTATGTCGAAATCAACGGTGTCGACTGCCGTCAGAAATCGCTTGGATTCCATCGCCAGCATCCGGTTCAGCCATGGCTTGGACACGTCAAAAACTGCGCCCAGGCTCCGCGCACTGATCAAAGGGGTGTCGCCGGTCATTCAGACGCTCCGGAGATTTCTTTTTCGATTTGTTTGTAGGCCGGGTCGTAGAGCCAGCAGGCGACTTCACTGCCATTCACTGGTTCGAGAACCGGAATGTCGTTGAAACAGGCCGAAATGGCTTTGGTGCACCGCTGATTAAACGCGCAACCTTTCGGAATAGCCCGAAGATTCGGCATGGAGCCGGGGATTTGGCTGAGCGTTTGTAACGATCCGGTTGTCGATGGTGTGGAGGCCATCAAGCCGACAGTGTAGGGGTGCGATGGCGCGCTCAAAACGTTCCGGGTCGGCCCTATTTCCGCGATCCGGCCTGCATAAAGAACAGCAACGCGGTCTGTTGTTTCCGCGATCACGCCCATGTCGTGCGTGATCAGAATAACCGCGGTCCCACGTTCCCGGCAGAGGCGCTTGAGCAGCGCCATGATCTGCGCTTGAACGGATACATCAAGCGCTGTCGTTGGTTCGTCCGCAATGATGAGTTCCGGCTCTGCTGCCAGAGCGAGTGAAATCACCACGCGCTGGCGCATACCACCAGAGAATTGGTGCGGGTAAGCGTCAATCCGTGTCGCCGCAGCCGGAATGCCCACTTCTTCAAGCAGCGCAATGGCCTTTGCTCGAGCATCGTTTTGCGAGAGAGGGAGGTGGGTCCGGATGGTCTGGATCAGCTGCTGGCCGACCGTCATCAACGGATTGAGGCTGGTCAGCGGGTCCTGGAAGACCATCGCGATCTTCTTGCCCCGGATGCGGCGCATGCGCTCTTCGGGAAGATTGTCGATGCGCTCACCATCAAGGTGAATTTCACCGCCGCTGATCCGGCCAGGACGATCGATCAGGCCGATGATCGCAGAACCGCACATGGATTTACCGGCGCCGCTCTCACCAACGAGACCAAGGATCTCGCCAGCGCGCACTTCGAACCCGACCCGGTCGACGGGACGCAACACGCCATTGCGGGTTGGAAACTCGACGATGAGGTCGGAGACTTTAAGGAGTGGAGTATCTGACACTGGATTATCGCAATTTCGGGTTCAACACATCGCGCAGCCAGTCGCCGAAAAGGTTCACGGAAAGCGCAAGGGCCAGAAGGGTGAGTGACGGGAACAGCAGGATCCACCATTCACCGGAGAGAATGTACTGCCGGCCGACATTGATCAGCGTGCCAAGAGATGGCTGTGTTTTCGGCGCACCCACTCCGAGGAAGCTCAGAGTTGCTTCTGCAATGATGGCCAGTGCCAGGCTGATCGTCGCGATCACGAGGATCGGCCCTGTGACATTCGGCAGAATGTGGCGGACCATGATGCTCCAGCGCTTAAGGCCAATCAGGTGACCCGCCTGAACATATTCCTTCTGCCGCTCCACCATTGTGGCACCGCGGACGGTCCGGGCAAACTGTACCCATTCAGAAAGACCAATGGAAATAATCAAGACCCAGATGGCCATTTCATCCCGCAGATCCGGCGGGATCAGGCCCTTGCCGATCCCATAGAGCAGCATGGCAACCATAATGGACGGGAACGTCATCTGGATGTCGGCAATACGCATAATGACACCGTCAACCCATCCACCGACATATCCGGACAGAAGGCCAAGAATGACCCCGAGGGTCATAGCGAATAGTACCGCAACCAGGCCCACGAACAGGGAAATACGCAAACCGAAGAGAATGGTTGAGAATACGTCGCGACCTTGATCATCGGTACCAAGAAAGAAGTAGTCACCCGTGAAGTCGTTTGATGACATGGGTTTGGTGAAGCCATTCATCAGGTTGAGACTGGACGGGTCAAATGGTGTGTAAGGCGACAAAAACGGAGAGAAGATGGCTCCGAGCACAAGCGTAACAAACACGAGGGACGAAACGACGATCACCGGTTTGGACTTGTAGGAGTGCCAGATATCGGAGTCCATCCAACGTTGCCAGGTTGATGTGGCAACTGTTTCTGTAAACTCCGGGCGGGCGCTTGCGCCCTTGGGGGATTGGGTTTCCATGATACCTCTTGTCCTCAGTTGCTGCCCACACTGAGACGCGGGTCGATGGTGAAATAGAGCAGGTCGACGATCAGGTTGATGGTCACGAAAATGACGGCAACGAGCAGCAGGTAGGCTGACATGACCGGGATATCGACAAAGTTCACCGCATTGATGAAGAGAAGGCCAACACCTGGCCACTGGAACACGCTTTCCGTGATGATCGCAAAGGCGACAATCGAACCGAACTGAAGACCGGTCACGGTAATGACCGGAACCATGGTGTTCTTCATGGCATGGCCGAAATTGACAGTTTTCTGGCTCAGTCCGCGGGCCCGCGCGAAGCGGATGTAATCCGTTCTCAAAACCTCGAGCATTTCTGAGCGCACCAGACGCATGATCAAGGTCATCTGATAAAGACCAAGGGTGATCGCCGGCAAGATCATGGATTTCAGCCCGTCGACGGTCAGAATAGCCAGGTCGACCCCGAACAGGCTGCGGGTGTCACCGCGCCCGAACGAGGGTAGCCAGCCGAGATTAACGGCAAACAGCCAGATCAGGAAAACCCCGATCAGGAAAGTTGGAAGCGAAACACCTATCAGCGAGGCGGTCATGATGAAGTTTGCGACATAGCCATCCCGCCGGATGGCGGTATAGACCCCCAACATGAAGCCGAGCGATATCGCAATGACGCCTGACAGAAAGGCCAGTTCGAGCGTTGCGGGGAGGCGTTCCAGGATAACCTCACCGACCGGCAGGCCCACGCGGTACGAAACGCCAAAGTCGCCGGACATGGCTCGTTGGAAGTAGCGGACATATTGAACGATGATCGGATCATTCAGTCCGAGCCGCTCCTCAAGTTCCGCGCGGTCGGCAGCTGTCGCTTCCTGACCAAGCATGCTCTCCACGGGGTCGCCCATGAATTTGAACATAGCAAATGAAACAAAGCCGACGGCCATCAGGACTAGAAGTGCCTGGCCGAGGCGGCGAATGATGAATGCGAGCATTTTTCAAGCCAATCGAGAGACTGTGGCGTCCGCGACAGTCTGCTAAGTCTTCCGATAAGGACGTGCTTATACTTGCGCGTTGCGCAGAGTCTACCGTTTTTCCACTGTTTCAACAGTGTTGCTGGCGGGAAAAGCCGTAAAACTCATTTGGCTGACAAGCTAAAACATCGCCACCGTACCGGATGAACTTCAAACGGTACGGTGGTGAGAGCGCGAGACTTAGTTAAAAGTCAGGAACTTAAAGTGCGGCTGATCTTCCGGCTGCACTGCGAAGTTGACCTTGTCCGCCATGCCCCAGTTCAGGACCTGGTTGTGGATCGGCAGGTACAGGTTTTCAGACTTCACCGTATCCCAGATCTCAGCAATCGTGGCGTTACGGACTTCCTGATCTGTTTCAGATGCGAGGCTTTTAATTTTCGCATCCAGTTCCGGATTGGAATAACCGGTTGCGTTCCACGAACCGAGCTTGTCGGTTGAGGTGTGCGTCAGGAAGTTGAAGATGTACTCAGAATCGAACGTCGGAACGCCCCAGCCGAGCATGTAGAAGTCTGTTTCCTTGTTCTGGATCAGCGGGAAGTGCTGTGCCTTCGGCTTTGCGTCGAGGTTAACCTTGACGCCGATCTGGCCGAGCATCCCAACGGCAGCCTGACAGATGCCTTCGTCATTGACATAACGGTCGTTCGGGCAGTTCAGGGTTAGGCCGAAACCGTCGCCGTAGCCAGCCTCTTCCATCAATGCCTTTGCTTTCGCAACGTCATATTCCGGATATCCGTCCAGTGCTTCCGTCCAGCCGTTTACAAACGGAGGCATGATCACACCAGTCGGAGCAGACTGATCGCGCATAACGATCTTCTTGATCGCATCACGGTTGAGAGCGATGTTCATCGCTTCACGAACGCGGTTGTCGGCGAGCGGGTTTTTACCGTCGACCGTGTCGCTTGTCAGGTCGTCAGCGCCCTGGTTCATACCGAAGAAGATTGTCCGGTTCTGAGCTGCAGTGTTGAGCTTCAATCCATCGGTCCGCTCAACGATCGGCAAATCCTGTACCGGAACGTCCTGGATCAGGTCCACTTCACCAGACAGAAGAGCGGACACGCGAGTCGCGCCTTCCTGGATCGGTGTGTAGATGATTTCAGTAACTTCCAGCGGGAACTCGCCTTTGCCCCAGTAGTTCGGGTTCTGCTTCAGGATTGTTTCGGAATCCTGCTTGCGGCTCTCCAGAACGAATGCGCCGGTTCCGTTGACTGCGCGCACACACGGGTTGTCGCCGCCATTCGCAATGTCTTGCGGCGCTTCACAGCCGTTGTCTGTTGCCCAGCCGGAATCCATGATGAACAGGTTCGTCATGTTGTTCGGCAGCAGCGGGTTCGGGCCGTCTGTCTCAAAATGGACAGTGTAATCGTCGACCTTGCGCACATCCTTGATGGAGTTCAGCAACTCTTTCATCGCGGATGTCGGCATCATCGCGCGCTTGAAGGAGAAGACAACATCGTCTGCGGTGAAGTCTTCGCCGCCATGGAACTTCACGCCTTCGCGGAGCTTGAATTCCCAAACGGTCGGATCTTCGGTCGGCTCCCAGCTGGTTGCGAGTGCCGGAATGATCTGTGCTTCCATGTCGCGCTGCAGGAGCGGCTCATACATCTGGTGTGCAAGCGTGTGGGTCGGGCCCTCATTCTGAGCATGCGGGTCCAGAGTGAGAGAGTCGCCAGCACGCGCCCAGCGAAGTGTTTCAGCGTTTACTGCGCTCAGCCCGGCACAAAGGGCCACACTTGCAGCAGTCAATTTCAGGAAAGTCTTCGTCATATTTTTCCCCTTCGGTTGTCACTGGGGCCGTTTCCCGGCGTGATCTTATGATGATCCCCAGTTTGCCTGTACGGACTTACTCGCAAGGTCATAGGTCAGTTGGCTTTAAGCGCCAGCCACCCTGCGGCATCCTGGCGGTAACAGACCCCTATGGCTGGTGGGAGTCAAGGGTTAAGTAGATCTACGAAGTGGTTCAAATTATGCATTTTCCGACATGACGCAGCGTCTTTCGTGTTTCCACTACTGGTGCGACCAAGAGTGCATGATAGCCACTTGGGCATCAGCCGTGAAATTGGCTGGGTGCACATGATTTGAGACACACTCTTGGGTTACTTCTTGAGCCGTCTCAGTGATTTGTTGCCGTGGTTGCTGTGCTTTCCGTGAGGCTGCGTCTCGGTCGTGTGAAGCCGTTGGCCGGGCTCAACAGCTTGCGGATGTCATTGCCAATGGACAGCAAGACCGGGATGAGTATGAGGGTGATCAGTGTCGCGAAGACTTCTCCGTATGCGAGGGAGACGGCGGCTGGTATCAAGTAACGCGCCTGTTCGGATGTCTCGCTCATGAGGGGGACGAGGCCGACGACCGTCGTCGCTGTCGTCAGGAAAATGGCCTGAAAGCGGGCAACGCCGCAGTTAAAGACAGCATCTTCATGCTCGGTACCTTCCTCGCGAGCCTGCACGTAGTGGGTCATCATCACCAGAGAATCGTTGACCACGACCCCAATCAAGGCGAGCACGCCAAAAAACGACAGCAATGAAAAAGGCAGATCCATCACGGCGTGCCCGATTACCGCACCAACGAAACCAAAAGGAATAACGGACATGATGATGACCGGCTTCCAGTAGGATTTCAGCGGCACTGCCATCAAGATGTAAATCAGAAGACCCGCGATCAGAAAGGCGCGCAACAGCCCGCCGCGCATTTCACCGATTTCTTCCAATTCCCCGCCAGCGTCGATCTTGAGGCCCGGATATTTTGCTTCGAGACTTTCAGAAAACTCTCCAAAGACCGTTTCCGCGACTTCTTCAGGTGCCGCGATGTTCCTGTTGATGTCCGCCATGACGGTCGTGATCAAGGAGCCGTTGCGCCTTATGATTTGGTCCGGAACATAGCTGGGCGTGATCTCAGCGACAGTCGAGAGAGGGATCCACTGGCCCTTCGCGCTTTTGAGCTGCATCTCCATCAGGTCTTCTATGCGATCCCGAGCGGTCAATGCGTTGCGGACGACCACACGGACTTCGGCATCACCCCTTTGGATCCGCTGAGCTTCTCCGCCGCCGAAAGCATATCCGATCTGACGCGCGAGGCTCTCGGACGTAAAACCCAGCGACTTTGCCTCTGGCCTCAGGCGCAACCGCAGCTCCGGCTGGCCGGTGAGCAGACTGTCCCGGGTGTTGGAAACTCCGATAATACGGTCAAGCCGGTCACGGACCTCCAGACTTGCGGCCTCAAGCACCTGTTGATCCTTTGCCATAAGGCGGATCTGGAAACCGCCACCAAAGTCTTCAAATGCAGAAAAGGTGATTTCCGAGACGCCTTCTAGAGGGGCAACACGCGACTTCCATGCTTCCAGGATGTCGCTGGTTGTCAGGAGAGGGCGGTCGGCAGACGGTATCACTTCCATATAGAGCTCAGCCGTTGTCGCGCCGGTGACAAACGCAAACACATGCGCGACGGCTCCAGTTCCATTGGCGGTGATCAGCTCCGGATCCTGGTTGAGCGTGACAGCAGCCTCTTCAAGAAGCGCAACGTTTTTCCGGGTGAGTGCAGCCGGTGCTCTCTGATCCATTTGAATGGACACCGAGATCACTTGGCCCGGCACGTTCGGGAAGAAAACAGACTTGATCTGACCTTTCGCCATGAGCCCGAAAACCAAGGCCGCCACGGCAACAAATATGATGAAAACAGCGTAACGATTTAGAAGTGCCCATCTCAGGATCGGCGCGTAGATACGATCACGGAAGCCCAGCAATCCGGACCTGGCACCTTTTTGCAGCCAGCCCCAACTGCGTGTCATCCATCCGCTTTTATCGTTTGGGATTGGATTTATGTGGGCCAGGTGCGCCGGCAGGATGAGCTTGCTTTCAACAAGGGAAAACAGCAGCGCCAGAATGACAACGCCTGCAAATCCCGCAAGAACCTTACCCAAGGGGCTGGTAATGAGAAGGAGCGGAAAAAACGCGGCAACTGTGGTCAGCACACCGAAGACTGTTGCAACGGACACTTTTTCCACGCCGACTGCGGTACCCTTGATCGGATCGGCGAATTTCTTCCGTTGCTCGTGCACACTTTCGCCAACAACCACAGCGTCGTCGACCAAGATACCGAGCACGATGATAAAGCCGAATGTCGTGATGTCATTGAGGGAATAGTCGACCCACCCGCTTGTAGAGACCGCAAAGGCACCAGCCAAAGAAATCGGAATGCCCATTGCGACCCAGAGGGCAAGCCGCACGTTCAGGAACAGCGCGAGCATCAACGCTACCAGGATCAATCCCTGGACAGCGCTGCTGGATAACAGTTGAAGTCGGTCAGATATGTAGTCGCGTGAGTTGCCCCAGATCGCAATCTGGACACTTTCTGGCAAGCTTTCCTGCGTTTTGGCGACAATGGCCTCTGCAGCATCCGAAACTCGCAAAAGATTGTCCTTGCGCCCAATCAGAACCTCCATCCCGACAGAGGGTCTCTGGTTGAAGCGTGTCTCGGTTGGAGTTTCGTCGAAACCGTCAATAATAGTCGCGAGCTCACCGAGCGATGTGGTTGTTCCATCTGGCCATGTCGCAACGGGGATCTTTTCGAAGTCGCGAACAGAATAAGCCTGACTGTCTGCGCGCAGGGTGATGTCACCGCCCTCTGTTCTCAGCGTTCCGCCTTGGAAGAAAAGAGACGAGTGTTGAATGCGTTCCATGACGTCTGAAATCGTCAAATCATGACGTTGCAGCGTGCCCGGCGTGAATTCGATCGAGATTTCCTGCGTCCGCAGCCCCCAATCTTTGACCCTGGTAATTTCAGGGCTTGCCAAGAGATCGGCGCGCAGGTCGCGGGCAATCTTTTGGAGGGATTTAAGGTCAGTGTCTCCGTAGATCTGGATGTAGAGCGCGGGAAGGTCGAAGTCGTTCGTTTCGATCACAGGGCGCCGGGCATCCTTTGGCAGATCGTAGATGCCATCGACTTTCAAGCGAACGTCGTCGAGAAGCTTGGTAAGCTTTGTGTCGTCGATTTTCTGGATCGAAATCACTGAGAGGCCAGGCTGAGATTGAGACCTGATCGATTTCACCCCCTCCAGGCCCTCGACAGCCTTCTCAACCTTGCGCGTGATCTGCTCATCCACCTGCTCGGTATGGGCATTTGGCAAGGATGTTGCCACTGTAACCGTGTCGGCCGGGATCTTAGGGAAGCCCTCAATCCGCACGGTGAAGACAGATGTGATGCCGGCGAAGAGGATGAACACCATCAAAAGATTGGCGGCGACAGGGTTACGAATGAACCAGTTTGTGAGCCAAGTCATTTGCTTTGCTCTAAATCCATCGGTGCAACCTTTCGTCCGGGCAAAAACGCGCTCATTGGAAACGCAACGATCCGAAGGCCGGTTTCTTGCGCGAGCTCTTCCGGAGCGGCGACCACGACGTCTCCTGTGTCGTGGAAAAGAGACTGTGCCGCGAAGCGTTGCAGCCGATTAACGCGATCAACATGCCAAACGAACCCATTCTGAGTGAGTGCGCTTTCGGGGATCCGCAGAGTGTTTCCGATAGGGCGGACGGGTAGGTGTAGCTCCACAAAAGCTCCAGGTAGAATGTGACCTTCTTTCAAAGGTTTCACTTCCAGAAAAAGCTGATGTTTCCGCGATTGCGGATCCAGGAAGCCGCCGCTTTCTCGAACTCCTGCAGTGCCTATTTTTACGCCACGCTCATCAAACACGCCCACGGTCAGGTCAGACCAGTCCTTGGACAACAGTGCCCATTCCTGCGGGCTCACAGATGCTTGAGTATCCAGCAGGCTGTCGTCCAGGATCTGAAAGAGAACATCCCCTTCATTGACCGTTGCGCCGGGGCTGACGTTTCGTCGGGTTATGATGCCGTCAAAGGGGGCCTGCAGTGTTGTGGAGCGCAGATCATAATCGGATGCGGCTACGCGCGCTTCTGATGCTTTCAAAGCGCGTTCGGCAACACGGACCTCAGGAAGGTGAACAGCCATTTCCGGCGGGGTCTCTCCGGGCCTTGCGGCTTTCCAGTCCTTCATGGCGATGCGGTGCTTGTTCTGCGACTTGCGGAGATCAAGGTACGAATTCTCGTAGGCCGACTGCGCATCCGCCAGGTTGGCCACATAGGGGGCATCTTCCAACTGCAGAAGGATATCTCCTTTCGATACCCGGGATCCGGAGAGAGCCGGGGGCGTCTTGTTGCTGACAACACCTGAGACGCGGGAACGCAAATCGACCTGCCAGCGCGGAGCAACCTCTGCGAACGCAGTAACTACCCCGGCATGAGTGCCAATTTCAGCATCCACTACGGTCACTGGCGGGAGCGGTTGCGGAGCTGATGTCAATTTGACATCAGCTGTGTCTTCCAGCTCGCTCAACACCCCGGCCACGGCAAGTAGCGCCATGAAGGCAAGCGCAATCCAGATGCCTTTTCTCATGATTTGCTGGCCTTTTTTGACGCAGTATTCCCGACCGGCTGCGTTGGTATTTTGATAGCTAGGCAACGCCCGGCCTCCTTGCAGGTGCAGATGCCTGGTGGGGATTGAAACGGGAACTCAGCCAAGGGAAAGATCTCTGTTTGAGTTGATCCTGCGCGTGATTTCGCTCAATCGGGACCAGCTTTGCAGAGCGATTGGAAGGGTGAGGGCCGCTTCCACAAATTCCCAGGAGTAGCTTGCGATTGAAAAGATGCGTCCTGCGGTAATGCCGGCCAGCCCTGCTGCCTGGTAGAGATTGAAAACGATGAAACCGACCTGAAGCAGGAAAATGCCGCCATAAACAAAAGCCTCGGTATCCGAAATTGCGACTTCATGCCGACGCAGGGCGCGCAGGTGACGGAAGATGCCGAGCCGCTCGCCTCGTGTGAGGACATCCACTTGCTGTTCGCGCTGCTCGTTGAGCTTACGGTTGACGTTGTAAAAGCGCCTGTGAAAGCAGGCGTAAACCAGAAGCATTCCGGTTAGCACCAACAGCGATGAGAGGCCGAGCGACATATCGAAATAGGTCAGGATGGTTAGACTTACGCTCAGTTGTATGAAAGCAGCGATCAGTTGTGGGGCTTCATGCTCCAAAAAGTCGACCAGTTCGCGGGACATGTCGATCCGGGCATTTCGTCTCGAAACATGCAGCGAGGAGCATCGCCGATGGAGTTCGTCTCCAAGATGCAGCCGTATCGTGCCGTAGGCGCGCGTATCGTAAATCCGGCGTCCGACAGCCAGGAAACAAAGGCCACACAATACGGCCATCATCCAGCCGAGTTCGGAAACCCGGCCTGCAAGCAAGCCGTCAATCGAAAGACCGATCAACAACGGGATCAGGGCAATTAGGCAGTTTTCGGCAAATACAATTGTCCAGGTGATTGCGATTTTCGCCCTGAACATCTGGAAGATATAAGCTAGATCAATCGCCATCCGCATTTTACGGTCATTTCCGAAAAGGTGCTCGAATTCAGATTTGAGAGGTCGCAAACAAACAAGTCTGTTTCGAATTATAATAGAGTGAACGTTCGTTCGTTGAGTTACATAATCGGATTTTGAAGAAATGCAATGGAGCCGATACAGGAATGAGTGAAAAACCGACCCGGGAAGAGACGACAAATGCGCGGCGGAAACACATCGTGGAGGTCGCAGCTGCGTGTTTTATTGCGAAAGGGTTTCACCAAACCAGCATTCGGGACATCGCGCGCAGCGCGGGGGTTTCCTTAGGAAATATCTACAATCACTTCCCCGGAAAGACTGAGATCATTGCTGAAATTGCGAGCCTCGAAGCGGCGCAAATCGATGTCTTTGGATCAATGTTTGAAAAAAACGCCAAGGATCCGCACAAGGCGCTTGATCAATTCTTGAAAGCATACTTGAAGACCTGCAGCGCCCCAAGCCATGCTGCGTTGACGCTTGAAATTCTAGCAGAAGCCATCCGGCAGCCGGAGATAACGGTCGGTTTCATGGAAAACCGTGAGAAGCTTCTGGCAGGTTTGGAAGACCTGATCGGCCAACTGAGAAACAGCAAGAGAGCTGAGAGTAATCTTTCTGATCGTGACGCAGCTGAGTTTGTCTTGGATCTGATTGAAGGTGTCGGGATGCGGGTGTTCTTTGAAGAGCGGAAACCTTTAAAGCGAGATCATCAGAAGCTGCATCTGGCAATCAGCAAGCTATGTAGCTGAGGTGCTGAGGTGCTGAGGTGCTGAGTTTCTGACCTTAATCAAAATGCGCCAAGTCAAAGGTATGCACGTCCTGCAACAGTTCAACAAATCCTCTTGCAGCGTGATCTAGCGACGCCTTGCCTTTTTCTGCGGTCGCGATTGAGGCGTCCCCAACTGTTCCAGCCGGATTGAGATCCTGAGCCTTCCAGCCAAATGCATGGGGGCCGTGCGCTCGAAGGTGCTTGAACTTGGAGGCAAAGGCCTCCTGTGCAGATCTAAAGTTCTGAGCCTTGTCCATGTTTACGAGGTCAGGCCGGAGGTGCAGCATGATCGAGGTCTCTACGTCTCCGCCATGGATGCCGAAGGTCAGTTCGTGATCTGAAAACATGCCGTCGGGTTGACCAAAAGCTGCCCAGGCTGTTCCGACGGCCAGCATATTGTGCCGGACACGCAATTCGCGCGTTAAAATGCCAATAAGGGGCACGTTGCCGCCGTGCGAGTTGACCACAACAACCTTGCGCACGCCAGCTCTGAGGATGCTGTTGCCGAGCTCAAGCCACGCCTGCAAGGCCGTTTCCCAGGTCATTGTCAGTGTGCCAGCGGACGAAATGTGTTCATTGGATTTGCCGACCGCCTGGACCGGCAAGAAGCTGGCCGGAATATCATTTGGAAGAAGTTCTATGACTCGGCTAATCTGCCCTTCCGCAATCGCGGTGTCGGTATAGACTGGGAGGTGAGGCCCATGCTGCTCGATTGCTGCAACTGGCAGAACGGCGATCCAATCCTTGACGTCAGGACGATCGAAATCCGTTGTTGTCATATCTTGCCAATAGGGTTTCGGCAGCATCATTTGTCTTCCCAATAACTTATGTTTGCAATCTATGCCTAGTTGGCAGCGGCAACGACTTCAATCTCAACCACGAACTCTTCGCGTGCAAATCCGGACACAATCATGAGCGTGGAAGCCGGTGGCGGGTCAGTGATGAATTGATCTCTGGATTTCATGTAGCCTGGCAAATGCTCCCGGCCGGTTACATAGGCGTTGATCCGAACAATATCTGCCAAAGTCATGCCCGCTGATGCCAGAATTGCCTGAATGTTTTCAAAACAAAGCGCTGTCTGACCCTCAACGCCGTTCGGTATTTGATCCTCGGCATCAATGCCGAGTTGGCCAGAGGCAAACAGAAGGCGTTGCCCAGGTGGCACTTCCACCGCATGGCTGTAGCGAGCAAACGGCGGCCGAATGTCCGGCGGTGTGTGTGTCTTCTTCAATATTTTTCTCCTTGAGGAATTGCGCAGGAGCCTATCCCGCGGCCCGCGCAGAGGCAATTTCCCGCTCTGCGCAATTTGCAAGCTTCTGCATAAATTGAAAGCATGTCTATTTTTTGAGCTGACAGGCTGTGGGATATATGCAAGGCTATTTTTACTGCCGGGAGCAAACTTCCTGGTAGCAATTTAAGCGGGCCATGATCTTAATGTAGAGGCTCACTTCTTGCCTGTTCCGCTCTCAGGGCTTTCGAGCACAGCGGCAGAGCACTCGGCCTGTGGTGGGCGGATTGACCTGCGTGGTGTGTGTTGAAAACGGGGAACGCGGAAATGGATTTGTCTCGAAAAATTGGACTTGCAACGCTTGCCGTCATGGTGTCGACAGGCGCTCATGCGCTTGAGAAAGTGACATTCGGCACCAACTGGGTCGCTCAGGCCGAGCACGGCGGATACTATCAGGCTGTTGCCGATGGCACTTATGAAGCCTGCGGGATCGAAGTGGAAATCAAGCCCGGCGGACCTCAGGCAAACAATCGTATTTTGTTGCCTGTCGGCAAAATTGATTTCCTGATGGGCGGCAATATGCTGCAAGCGTTCTCAGCTGTTGAGCAGGGCATTCCGACGACTGTGGTGGCTGCGCACTTCCAAAAAGAGCCGCAAATCCTGATGACCCATCCGGATCAGGGTCTCGACACATGGGAAAGTCTGAAGGATATCAATCTCCTCATTGGTAAGGGTGGCCTCAATTCCTATTTTCAATGGATGAAAGCTGAGTTCGGCTTCAAGGATGAGCAGGTTCGGCCCTATACCTACAATTCTGCACCGTTCCTTGCGGACAAGAAGCTCGGCCAGCAGGGCTACATCACCTCTGAGCCCTATGCGATTGAGACCGAGGGCGGGTTTGAACCGAACATTTTCCTGATCGCGGACTATGGGTACGACACATATTCCACCACAGTTGAGACCCGGCTCGACCTCATCGAAACCAAGCCTGAAGTTGTTAAGTGTTTCGTCGATGGGTCTGCCATCGGTTGGGTCAATTTCCTTTATGGAGATAACTCCAAAGCCTTGGAGCTGATCAAAAAAGACAATCCGGGCATGACCGACGGCCAGCTGGCGTTCTCCATCGACAAGCTTAAGTCTTACGGTATCGTGGACAGTGGGGATGCGCTCACGATGGGGATTGGTGCGATGACCGACGAGCGCAACAAATCCTTCTTTGAGAAGATGGTCGCTGCCGGTGTGGTGAATGGAGATGTCGATTACACCAAGTCGTACACGCTTCAGTTCGTCAACCAAGGGGTCGGAGTGGACCTCAAGAAAGAACTTGCTGGAAACTGAGGCGGACCTGTTTCGTGTTTCATAGGAATGTTGCAACCATGGCCGGAGATTGATGCAATGACGGCCATGGTAAATACAAACATGCAATCAGATATCGTTTCGAGTTCGTCGGTCGTTTCGTTGAAGGGCATTTCAAAAACCTTTTCCAACGGAACTGTCGCGCTCAACAACATGTCGCTCGACATACGCCAAGGGGAATTCGTTTCGCTGCTCGGGCCCTCCGGATGCGGAAAGTCGACGGCCTTGCGGATCATCACCAGCCTGACCGGTCCAACGACTGGACGGGTCGAATGGCCGCTCGAAGAAAGCAAACAAAAAGAACATGAACTGAGTTTCGTGTTCCAGGAGCCGACGCTGATGCCGTGGGCAACGGTTTTTGGCAATGTCTGGCTGCCGCTCCGCTTGAAGGGAGTTTCCAAAAAAGCGGCGTATGACCGGGTTATGGAAGCCTTGCAGGGTGTCGGGCTGGAGCAATTCGCGGACAGTTATCCGCGTGAGCTGTCTGGCGGCATGAAAATGCGGGTCTCCATTGCCCGTGCGCTGGTCACAAAGCCCAAATTGCTTTTGATGGATGAACCCTTTGCTGCGCTCGACGAGATCACGCGCTTCAAGCTGAACAATGATCTTTTGCGCCTTTGGGAAACCTTCGGATGGACCGTCATCTTCGTTACACACTCGGTATTCGAGTCCGTCTATCTGTCCAACCGGATCGTGGTGATGGCGGCGCGGCCTGGCCGTGTGGTCAACGACATCGCAATCGACGCGCCTTATCCGAGAGATGAAGCCTTCCGGACTTCTTCCGTTTATGCCGGATTTTGCCGGGATGTTTCGGATGCGCTGCATAAGGCAATGATTGTGGGAGACCATCTTTGACGTGTCTGTCCCGATACATACTGAACAAAGGCGGTAGCAGATCATGACACTCGAGATCGCCGACAAGCACGCCATTGCACCTGCCCCGCAGTCTGTTCCACTTGATGCGGAGGAGCTAAAACGGGCGCGCGCGGCACGGCGGGAGGCTGTTGGCCGTTGGGTCCTGCCGATCGTTATCCTCGTTTTGTCGGTATATTTTTGGGACAGGCTGTGCGTCTGGAATGAGATACCCCACTATATCCTGCCGCGGCCGGGACTTGTTTTTGAAACGCTTCTTGCTGATTGGGGCATCTTGAGCATCGCATTGATCAACACGCTCAAGATCACGTTCGGTGCGCTTTTGATTGCTACGTTTGGTGGGCTTGGTTTGGCAGTCCTCTTCACTCAGTCCAAGTGGATCGAGATTTCCTTTTTCCCGTTTGCGGTCATATTGCAGGTCACACCGATCATCGCGATTGCGCCTTTGATTCTCATCTATGTGGATTCAATTACCGCAGGGCTTTTGATTTGCGCGTGGATTGTTGCGTTTTTTCCGATCCTTTCCAACACGACGTTGGGTTTGAATTCCGCCGATCATAACCTCCAGAACCTGTTCCGCCTTTATGGCGCCAGCCGGTGGCAAACACTGCGCTACTTGAGGCTGCCTGCATCCATGCCGTACTTTTTGGGCGGTTTGAAGATTGCAGGTGGCTTGTCCTTGATCGGCGCCATTGTTGCCGAATTTGTCGCCGGGTCAGCGGGGTCCGGATCCGGTCTTGCCAACCAAATCCTTGAGGCGAGCTATCGTCTCAACATGCCGCGCATGTTTGCTGCGCTGATCCTGATTTCCGTGACCGGTATATTGATATTCCTTTCCATGAACCTTCTGTCGCATCTGCTTCTGCGCAAGTGGCACGAAAGCGCGTTGAAGCGGGAGATGTAGATGAAGCCGGGGTGGGGCGCCGGGTTTAAAGGGACCGGCATCATCAGAAATGCGACTGTGCCCGTTTGTCTTCTGGAGGGTGTGCAGCAAACCTCGGTCTCGGAGCTGACGGTTCGTGATATCGTGTTCGAGAATGGGAAGCTCACAAATATTGCTCCAGCTGGGACGCTGCCGGAAGGCGCGGGCGGCCTTGATCTTGATGGCGGGCTTATCCTGCCGACACTCGTGGATGTTCACACACATCTGGACAAGGGGCATATTTGGCCGCGCGAGCCCAATCCGGACGGGACCTTTCAAGGTGCACTTCAAGCGGTGGGAAGAGACCGGAGCGCTTACTGGTGTGCCGAGGATGTCAGGGCCCGGATGGATTTCTCACTAAAGTGTGCCTACGCCCATGGGACGGGCGCGATCCGCACCCACCTAGACAGTCTTCCTCCACAAGATGACATCACGTGGCCGATCTTTGCGGAAATACGCTCTGAGTGGGTCGGACGAATTGAGCTTCAAGGGGTGTGCCTGTTCGGCATTGACCGGCTGGCCGAAGACAATGGTTACCTTCACAGCATTGCCGATCGTGTTTCTGCTACCGGCGGGGTCTTGGGGGCTGTTACATATATGGTGCCGGATGTGGATCAGCATCTGGAATCCGTTTTTAAAGCGGCAATGGATCGCGGGCTGGATCTTGATTTTCATGTCGATGAAACGCTTGATCCGGCGGCGGACACTTTACGCCGGATCGCCGAAGTCGCGCTGCGCTTGGGGTTTGATGGCAAGATCCTGTGCGGACACTGCTGCTCCTTGTCGGTGCATTGCGATGACGACATTTCCAGAACTCTGGACTTGGTCGCAGAGGCTAGGATTTCTGTCGTTTCACTGCCGATGTGCAACATGTATTTGCAGGACCGCATGCAAGGACGGACACCCCGCAAGCGCGGCGTGACACTTTTGCATGAAATGCACGCTCGCGGCATTCAAGTGTGTGTCGCCTCGGACAACACGCGCGATCCCTTCTATGCCTATGGCGATATGGATCTTGTCGAGGTGTACACCCAGGCAACCCGGATCCTGCATCTTGATCATCCGGTTGGCGATTGGATCCGTGCGGTTACGGCAACGCCAGCGCATATCATGGGATTGCCCATGGGCCAGATAGCGGTCGGTGGGGCCGCCGATCTTCTGCTTTTTCATGCGCGGAACTGGAATGAGCTTCTGTCCCGCCCCGCGGGCCCGCGCCGCGTGCTGAGAGCAGGGTGCAGCATTGATCAGACCTTGCCGGACTATCGTGAACTCGATCGACTTCTTCAGAAAGGGACCTCCTGACCATGAGCGCCATTGCCGCTTTGATAGCCGATCTCGATGGGATCAAGATCGAGGACAACCCGCAAATCGTTAAGCAGAAGAGCCGGGACTTTTTCTGGTATTCGCCAGTGCTAAAAGCTCAGCTTGAAAACGTCACGGGGGACCTGATCGTGACGCCGAAATCCGAGGACGAGGTCATCCGGATCCTGAAGGCGTGTTTTGCGGCTGATGTGCCTGTTACGACACGCGGTGCCGGGACTGGAAACTATGGCCAAGCCATGCCGTTGTCAGGAGGGGTCGTTCTCAACCTTGCGGAAATGACCGCGGTGAAGGAAGTGCGCACCGGATCTGTCATTGCAGAGGCTGGTGCCATAATTGCGGATATTGATGCGGTCACCCGAGCCCAGACCGGACAGGAATTGCGGATGCATCCATCAACCTATCGGACCGCGACGATCGGTGGGTTTATCGCGGGCGGGTCCGGCGGCGTTGGGTCGATCAACTGGGGTGGCTTGAGGGATCTCGGAAACGTTATTCGTTTGCGCGTTGTCACGATGGAGGCTGAGCCGCAGGTTCTTGAAATGACGGGCGATGAACTGCAGAAAGTGATGCATGCCTATGGCACGAACGGCATTATCACCGAAGTTGAGATGCCTCTGACCGCCAGTTACGACTGGGCGGATGTTTTGGTCGGGTTTGACGACTTTATGGATGCAGTGCGGTTTTCAGATGAACTGGCCAATCTGGATGGTTTGCTGACGAAGAACATTGCGCCGATCGCAGCACCAGTTCCTCATGACTATTTCCTCCGGCACCAGAAATTCATCTGCAAGGACCAGTCCGTTGCTGTCTTGATGGTCGCCCCTTTCGCGATGGCTGCATTCGATGCGTTCATGGATCGGCAGCCCAAGGGGGAGTTGCTCTATCGGTCGGACAAAGCGTCCGATGAAGATCTGAAACGGCTCCCGCCGGCTTACGAGCTTTCGTGGAACCACACGACCTTGCGGGGGCTCAGGGTGGATCCCTCAATCACCTATCTCCAGGTTCTTTATCCATTTCCCAATCAGGTCGAGTTGGTTGGCAAGATGCATGAGATGTTTGGAGATGAGGTTCCGGGCCATCTTGAATACGTGCGGTTTGATGGCAACGTCACATGCTTTGGCCTGCCGATTGTCCGCTACTCCACCGAGGCCCGGCTCGAAGAAATCATTCGTCTTCACGAAGACAATGGCTGCCCGATTTTCAACCCACACCGGTATACGCTTGAAGAGGGGGGGATGAAGCAGACGGATGCAGTCCAGCTCGCTTTCAAAAAGCAAGCCGATCCGAAAGGGTTGCTCAATCCGGGCAAGATGATTGCTTGGGAAAAACCGGATTATGATTTCGAAAGCGGTCAGGTGTTCCTGTTTCCGGGTCTGCAACGGGCCTGATACTAAGTTTCAGTTCAAATGCCGGCCGTGCTCCGGCAAAAAGCGATGTAAAAGGCCAAACGCATGCGCGTTCTCGTGGTTTTCTGTCACCCTTGCGAAGAAAGTTTCAATGCGGCGCTGTGTACAGCTGTTGTCGAGACCCTCGAGGCGGGCGGTCATGACATCCGGTTGACGGATCTTTATTCCAAAGGCTTTGATCCTGTTATGAGCGCGCAGGAGCGGCGCGGCTATCATACGCTTCAGGCCAACACGATCCCCGTCGCCGATGATTTGGCTGACATCAAGTGGTGTGAAGCAATTGTCTTTGTCTATCCGACTTGGTGGTTCGGTTTGCCTGCCATGTTGAAAGGGTGGCTGGAGCGAGTTTGGGTGCCGCATGAAACCTTCATCATGCCAACGGACACAAAGGGGCTGCAGCCCAACATGCAGAACATCTCCCACATAGCGATCGTAACGACCTGCGGGGCCAGTTGGTGGGTGTCCAAGTTGGTGGGTGAGCCTGGGCGCAAGACGATCATGCGCGGCATCAAATTGCTTGCCAAACCGGGATGCAAAACCCGGTACTTGGCGCACTACAAGATGGACAGTTCAACACTGGAAAGCCGCAAGAATTATATTGAGACGGTCAAAGAAAAGGTTGCCGCTTTTCTGAAATGACGCGTTTGCGTCTCTTTCTCTTCTGCCTGTTTCTCGCTCATTGGTGCCTGATTTTTAACCGTGCATATGATTTTGGCACTTGATCCATTTAGGCGATGCGACCTGCAATTCGCCTAATTTGCTGTTTTTGTTTATATATCTTCAATTTTACCGTACTTGGCACCGCCCTTGCTTTGTTGTGAATGTGCAGCGCGCCTAGGGATCCGGTCAGATGACGCAGGACCGAGAGGTGCAAGCCGGGCGAGCAGATCGTGAGGATCTCACATAGCCTGGTGACACGGCGGGACAAAAACCCGGGAGACAACTGCACGAGGTTTCGCGCGCGCGAACCTTCCTCCCGGACGTGCGCAAAAAGCCTCATGACGGAAGCCCTCGGGATCTCCAAGGGCCCAAGACAGGAGACGCGCACAGATGCTGAAATCAATCGCCAAGGCTTCCCTGCTCGCTGCAGCGCTTTCAATGCCCCTCTCATTTTCCGCGCAAGCGGAAGTCAAGACTGACTTCAAAGTCTGTTGGTCGATCTATGTTGGCTGGATGCCCTGGGGCTATCTGCAGGACAGCGGCATCATGAAAAAGTGGGCCGATAAATACGGTATTGATGTCGAGATCGTGCAGATCAACGACTATGTGGAATCCATCAACCAATATACGGGGGTGAATATGATGGCTGTTCCATGACGAACATGGACGCGCTCTCTATCCCGGCAGGCGGTGGCGTCGACACAACGGCGCTTATTGTCGGTGACTACTCCAACGGCAATGATGGGATCATCCTGAAGGACAAGACTGAGCTTGCCGAGATCAAGGGTCAGACGGTCAACCTTGTCGAGCTTTCAGTTTCCCATTACCTGCTCGCGCGGGCGCTTGACACCGTCGGGCTGACCGAGCGGGATCTGACCGTCGTCAACACTTCCGACGCCGACATGATTGCAGCTTATGCAACGCCGGATGTGACGTCTGTTGTCACCTGGAACCCGCTTTTGTCTGAGATCGAAGCGCAGCCCAACGCAACCAAGGTGTTCGACAGTGCCGGGATACCGGGCGAAATCATCGACATCATGATGGTCAATACGGAAACACTGGCTGACAATCCGGCCTTCGGCAAAGCTCTCACCGGTGCCTGGTACGAAGTGATGGATCTCATGGCAGAGGGCGATGAAGCAGCCTTGACAGCGATGGCGGAAGCTTCCGGGACCGACCTTGCGGGCTACAATGCGCAACTCGCCACAACGAAGATGTTCTACACGCCAGCCGAAGCTGTGGAGTTCTCGAAGTCAGCTGAGCTGCCAAAGACAATGAAATTCGTCGCCGAATTCCTGTTTGACAAGGGTATCCTGGGCGAGGGGGCTCCAAGCCCGGAATTTGTAGGTGTCTCCTTTGCCGATGGTTCGGTTTATGGCGACAGCAACAACGTGAAACTCCGCTTCGATCCGAGCTTCATGGAAATGGCTGCAAGCGGCTCGCTCTAAGGCCGTCTAAACCTGTCCCGGTTTTTGCCGGGACAGGTTCTCAAATTCCTTCGTCCGGCTCCGAGACCCTTCATGCGCCTCATAAACCGAACTCCGTCGCGGTTTACCGCTGTTGCCTTGGGACTTCTTCCCTTTGTGGCGACGATTGTGACTTACGCGATTGCCAGTCACTACAGGCGGCTCGACAATCCAGCCGATAAGCTTTTGCCCTCTCTTGAAAGCATGGGGCAGGCGTTCTGGCGGATGGCTGCTGTTCCGGATCGGCGCTCCGGCGATCTGTTGTTGTGGATCGACACCTTCGACAGTCTGATGCGCCTTGGAACCGGAATGGCGGTCTCCACGCTCCTTGCAATCCTCTTCGGGATAGGGATCGGGTTCATTCCGCACATACGAAGTGCCCTTGCCCCTTACCTCGCCACGTTTTCACTCATTCCGCCGATCACCATCCTGCCGATCCTTTTCATCACGTTTGGACTTGGAGAGGTTTCGAAGATTGCTCTGATCGTGATCGGGACCGCGCCGGTGATGATCCGTGCGACTGCGCAAGCGGTGCTCGACATCCCCCGTGAAATGATCATCAAGGCCGAGACCCTTGGCGCTTCGGTTTGGCAGATGATTACCCGGCTAGTGTTGCCGCAAGTCCTTCCAAAGCTGATCACCGCCTTGCGCCTCGGGCTCGTGCCGGCCTGGATCTTCCTCATTTCTGCAGAGGCGATCGCGTCCACCACGGGCCTTGGCTACCGCATTTTCCTGGTTCGGCGCTATCTCGCGATGGACGTCATCCTTCCATATGTCGTCTGGATCACGCTGCTGGCATTCATACTGGACCGGCTGCTGCTACTCCTGTCCAAGCGGGCCTTCCGCTGGAACCATATGGGAGGTGCCGCTCTATGACCGCCCCTGTAAAACTCTCCGTTCAAGGGTTGTCGAAATACTATGACGGCAACCCCGTCCTGGAGCGGATCGCGCTTGATGTGGATGCCGGATCGTTTTGCACGATCGTGGGCGCGTCCGGTTGCGGCAAATCCACGTTCTTGAGGATGTTGCTTTCTCAGGAGCATCCGACCCATGGAGAAATCCTGCTCGACGGGACGCTGCTGCCCAAGGAGCCAACCCCGGATCGCGGCATCGTTTTCCAAAAATACTCGGTCTTTACCCACCTGACTGTCGTTGAAAACCTGATCCTGGCTCAGGAGTTTGAACAAGCACCGCGCCTTGGCAAACTATTTGGTGCCAGCCGGAAGGTTGCCATTGAGCAGATTGAAGATGTCCTGGAGCGGATTGGTCTGGCCGCAGCGAGAGACAAGTATCCGGCGCAGCTGTCCGGGGGGATGCAGCAGCGCCTCGCCATTGCGCAGGCCTTGATCAAGAAGCCTTCGATTTTGCTGTTGGATGAGCCGTTCGGCGCGCTCGACCCCGGCATCCGCCTCGACATGCACGACCTTCTGATCGGTCTTTGGAAAGAGACAGGCATGACGATTTTCATGGTGACCCACGACATCCATGAGGCCTTCAAGCTCGGTACGCGGCTGCTCGTTTTCGACAAAATCCGGCACGACCCGCAAGCGCCAGAAGCCTACGGGGCGACCATCACCTACGACCTTCCACTCTCCGACCAATCCAGCGGCGAGAAAAATGTACCTGCCGATATCGCGAGCACCATCCGATCAGCCCCAAAACCCGACATTCAGATTTCACAAAAGACGCATTGAGGAACGCCATGAGCATCTTTCGTCCAGACGGTCCGTCTACCCGGCAACGCGCAGCCGGGTTACTGGAACGAGCCAAGACCGAACGCCAACACCATCCTGATTTCGACAAGCTTCAGCTGCGGGGTTGGAAAGCTGCGGAAAAAGAGGGAATGCTGCCCTCAGCTGCCTGGGAAAAGGAAAAGGCCTGGGCTTTGCGTATGGGCCTGACCGGCTCGGACAGTCTCACAGACAAGTCCATTCCGACCTTTGCGCGGGGGGAACTGCCTCACTATGCCGGCATCAACACATTCCTGAAGGCACCTTACATCGAAGACGTCACGCAGGTTGGTGCCTATGATGCCGCGGTCATCGGAATCCCGTTTGATGGCGGGACCACCTACCGGCCGGGAACCCGGTTTGGCCCGCAGGGCGTCCGTAAAATCTCTGCGCTCTATACGCCTTACAATTACGAGATGGGTGTCGATCTCCGCGAGCAAATGACGCTGTGCGACGTCGGCGATATCTTCACGATCCCCGCCAATATCGAAAAGACCTTCGACCAGATTACCCGGGCCGTGTCGCACGTTGCCTCATCAGGTGCGTTGCCGATCATGATTGGCGGCGATCATTCCATCGGCTTCCCGTGTGTTCGAGGCATTGCCCAGTGCACCTCCAAGCGCATCGGCATTGTCCACTTCGACCGGCATATCGATATCCAAGAAAAGGATCTTGATGAACGCATGCACACCACGCCGTGGTTCCATGCGACGGATCTCGTCAATGTGCCTGCGGTCAATCTTGTCCAGATCGGCATCGGCGGCTGGCAAGTCCCGCGTGAAGGTGTCGAAGTTGCCCGCGACCGCAACACCAACATCTTCACGATGCGCGATGTTGAGGAGCTCGGTCTGGCGGAAACCGCAGCTAGGGCTTTGGAGCTCGCCTGGAAAGATGCAGACGCCGTCTACATTTCCTTTGATATCGACAGTGTCGACTGCGGATTTGTTCCCGGAACCGGCTGGCCGGAGCCGGGCGGTTTCCTGCCGCGGGAGGCGCTGGAACTGGTTTCGCTCGTCGCCAAGGAAGGCATTTGCGGGCTTGAGGTCGTTGAGGTCTCGCCGCCTTACGATTGCTCCGACATCACCGCGCTATTGGCCACGCGCGTGATCGTCGATGTGCTGGGCACTCTCGTCTCTCACGGCAAGATGGGGTCGCATAAATCCATCATCGACAAGCCGGTTTCGATCCCGGCCGGACCGGACGTGGAGTAACGACATGGGTCACAGCCATTCACACCACGGCCATCACCACCACCATGATCACGATCATACGCATCCGCACGATCATAATCATGGGGGCCCGGATCATCTGCATTCCCATGTCCACGGGACGTCTGCGTCTGAACGCGCTGAGGAATTGCAAACTCTGTCAGCGAGTTTCATCGACGGTTTCCGGCAAGCCGAGGACAAGACCAGTTATCTCAGGATCGCCGGTATCCCGTTTCAAAAGGAAGGTGCTGACGGCTTAGTGCAGCATCTTGTCGACGCGCAGATCGTCAGCAATTGGCAGATCGGCACTGCCTCGCCTGCCTTTGCATCGCGCGAACTGGTCTACATGCCGTTCCCCGGTGCCATGGTCGAGCAGCGTGAAACCATGACATTCACGTATGTTTCGCTGACCGAACGGGCGGACATCGATCTGCTGACGTTGTTGTCCCATCGTCTTGAAGCTGGAGCTGGCGAGTAGGCCTCGGTGCAAAGATCCGAATTGAGGCCGGTCTCGTGTTCGCCAGAACTCAAGTGATTGCATGATATTGAAAAGCAATTCTGCAATCACTTGGGTGAAGCCCGTTGTGGAGTGCTGGTCTTGTTTGCTCTCCAGCCAAATGACACCTGCACCTGATGTCCAAGCAGTCTGCCAGTCACTCTGAACCATTTGTGCCCCACTGTTGATGCCGGTTATTCATCTTTGATTTCAGATAACTTGACTCGCAGGCTCCGGATAATAATGTGGCCCTATAACCTGAAGGCAAAACTCAGATTATAGAGTCCTCAGATATGCTTGTTTGCAGTTGCAACGTTATCTCAAAGTCGGCCGTTGAAAATGTCATCCAGAGCTTGCTTGATGAGGATCAGTGGCAGTTGATTACGCCGGGCCGGGTGTATCACGCCATAAAGAAGCGCGGCCAATGCTGCAGTTGTTTTCCTAACATCATAAATATTATTGTCGCCGAAACTGAAAAGTATCATCGTCAGGCCGAGACACCTGAAGCAGAAATTATCCCGTTTATTGCCAAGATCCGGTCTGAATACGATCGTACCCAGGCGGTTCGGAATCAACTCTCAGATGCGCGCAGCGCGTGATAATTCTTATCAATTTACGAGACCCATAAGGGCGGTTGAGCTGATGATACGAAGCACCGCCAATACTCGTCGTCGGGTTGCTGGACCCAATGGCAGCGGCTTTTGGGCCTCGTTGCGTTTCTAAATTCGTGCTGCCGTTGGTTTGCTGACGATGATTGCCCGAGCCTAGTACGGGTTTCACGATAATATACGCAACTCGGTGTTTACCTTCCTGATACGTCGGTCCGCGATACTCTTTTACTAGCAAACAGTGATTTGGATGCGGATGGTACAGTGTCGGCAAGTGATGTTCCGTGTGCAGTTCGAGCGCAAGGACGTCAGTTTCCGAAAAGGCACCTCAAGTAGGGAAGAGCATTGGATGACGCTTATGACTGAGCGCCAGATAGGGATTTAAAGCGATTTTTTAAAACCTTCGATGCCAACGCCGGGAAGAATTGGAGCTTATTATGACTGTCCTCAATATCAGCCTGACAGAGACACTTACAACCAAGCTCACCAATCCCGGCGCTTATGCGTATGCCGTTTACTTCGCACCAGAGACGGATGGGACAATCCAACCCTTCTGGACGACCCTGGTTGACAATGGTGTGGTTCAAGGAACTGGATCTTCTGCGACGCTGGATCTCCCGGAACCTTATAATGGTGGCAAAGTCTACGTTCTTGTTCAAAGCCAATCCCCGACCGCAACGCAGACCGACCTGACGAGCATCATCACCAAAGAAAGCGATATTAACTGGGAGAATGCGCAAACCAACCAGTACCGCGTCGACAGTTTTGAGGTGTCCCTGCTTAACCAGACAGGGGATGCTGGAAACCTCACCTCGGTGCAGGGCTTCGGGCTGCCGATGGAGCTTTACATCCCCTATGGCACGGACAGTTCAGGCGCGCTGATCACGCAGAGCCGAGGGTACGATGTAGACGGCGAGACGATTTTCACGTCTGTTTCGGACATCCATGCGAATGCCGTCGAGAAATTTACAACCGGGCCGCTGGCCGGGACCTATCGAGCTGCGATTTCGCCGGCTGAAGCTGTTGCGCTGGCCGAGCAAAACCAGATCCCGGATGTCTTTTCCCAATCGGACTGGACTGCTTATGTCGACAGCTTGAAAAAAGACACAGGCATTATGCTCTCGGGGTTCTTCAACGGAGCTGCCGATGCCAACGGGATTTATCACAATGGCGGCTTTTTCGGATACGAGCTTGAGTGGTCTGCAACAGATAACGCCTTCTGGCTGAACCCGGTTGCTGAAAGTCACATCAAGGGCTCGATAAAGATCACTGCTGAGCAACTTGCCAACAGCATCTATTCGACCCTCGGCGATGTGGAAATCTATTCGAACCGCGATGATGCAACGCCTTACACGATCCAAGGCGCCTCTAGCACGGAGATGAACACTGGCGCCAACAATCAATGGGGCGAAGTTCTTACAGAGTTTCTGACGGGGTTTACCGCTGGCTACTACGGAACATCAGGCAAATCGCTCAATTCCAATGTCACCGACAGCATTGATCTGAACAAGAACTGGAACTGGGATCCTACGTACGCCTTCGGGAAAAACCTTTCCGGTGATGCTGCAGTCTTCCAGGATCCGTACGCAGAACTCTTTTTCTTCCAGTCGAATTCATACGGATCCGGTTATTCTGACAATCTGATGAGCGCCTATGCGGAAGGCGGGCCACTCATCCCGGTCTACTACAATGGCGCCAATGTCCAGACGATTGATCTGACCATTTACGATGATAGTGAGACACCGTCCGGGTACACCCAGCCTGTCATTTATAATTACATCGCCCCGCCCGGATACAGCGATCTGTTTCGCGATCAATTTGATGCCACATCATATTCGCCTGCTGATCTGAGCAACCTAAAAGGCGCAAACATAAGCCTCAATTTTTTCAATCAAAACATCATCTTGAAGGATGATACCGCTGTTGCCCTCAAAGTGTTTGTTGGCAATGAGGACGGTATTGCGACGTTCCGCACGATTGAGTTTCAACCAGGCGCCAACGAAACGCTCTGGCAAAATTGGACGATTACAGAAAACGCCACAACGGGAGCATGGGAGGCTCAATCCGGTCCGGCACAGACTGATGGGGCCATGGTCATCTCCAATATGCCCATCGCCGAAAATGGGACGGTTTGGTATCAGCTGGTCATCGGTTCGGGAGATACCGAAAAGACAGTCAACGTCTACGCAGAGACACAGGACAGCCTGTTTGTAAATCCTGGGGTTTCCGGACAAAGTGGCAGCGTCGCAGCTGATGGCCTCGTGTTGGTTTCCCCGGAAACGTCAACAGCGGACACGATCGTCAATTTTGCATTGGACTTTCTTTACAGCGGCAGCACGACGTTGCACCCCTCCCTGTTTACCTGGAACTCCAATCAAACCCATCTTTCACAGCTGGCTGAGCCGACCGCGGTGGTTGCCGGTGTCTTGGGCGAGAGTGGTTTCGAAGCCATCGCTGGGCAAACTAGTGTCGATACGAATGCTGTGACAACCAACCAGTCAAACTTGGTGTTCGGCTGGACCGGGGAAAACCCGAATGCCACGTCCGGCACAAATGAGTGGTTGAAGGACTACACCAACAAGATCAGCGCGCAAAACCTGGCGCAAATCACCTTTAAGCAGACCGGCAGTCCAGACCTCGCACCGGTTCTCGCCACTGCCGATATCGACGGCCGTTGGAGCACAGATACTGGCAAGGCGCTCGGCAACGGGACCTACACGGTTCTGATGACCGAATACTTCAACACGGACAATCAAGTGGGCAGTCAGATTGGCCAGACGTCGAAGGAACTCACAGTCACGGTTACTCTGGATGAGTTATCTCTCGTGCAGTCATTGGCCAATTCAGGCCTGACGTTTGAGACCGCTTCACATCCAGACAGCCAATCCAGCGGCAATTGGGTTGAGTTTACTCTTGGCGCACAAGGTCCAGTACCCGGCTCGGCCGTTCTGCTCTATGTCGTGGATGCGGCAGGCAATTATGTGGGCCGAGATGGTTCAACAGGTGGAGATGTCACCTTGGCGGAGGCCATCCGGGGTGTTCTGGTTGGCGGGCAATCGGGAGCCGCTGCAGCCCAGCAATCTGTTTATCTGGAGACGGGGCAGGAGATCCGCTTTGCCCAACTGACCGGTCAAGACACTGTCGACACCACCGTGACAGCTGCGTTCCAGGCCGCCGCCGGTGGCGGGTATGACATTACCTTAGGCGATGTCACGCTTAGTGCGGCAGTTCAAAACACCCTAGATGAAGCAGCGATCCTCGCCGACGCGCAGCGGCAAACCGACATTCCGCTTGTATATCTGGAACAGGGCACACTCCATGATATCACCGCGTCGGGAAGCAGCACTTTGCAACATAAGTTCGGTTTTGTACGCGTCGATGTTGGAACCGACGGCAGCTTGAAGATTGACGGAAAAACGCTGGCCGAAGTCCGGGCATTGGGGGCCAAAGCCAAAGACCTTGTGGATGGCGGTTTTGAATATCTCTATTCAGGCTCGGCTGCGACGGCGGCCTGGACTGTATCGGGTGCAACAGGTTTCTATGCGCCGATCTTCTTTGCCGATGATGGGTCGCCGTATTTCATCGGTGACAGCACGCTGGATGGTGCTGGCCAGATCCGTATCTTGGGAGAGAACACGTTCGGTCTTGAAAACGGCTCTGGAACAAGCGGGTCTGACGCGGATTATGCAGATCTTGTCATCGCGTTTGACACAGGCCGGAGCGCGACCGGAAACGATTTGGTCGCCGGCAGCGGCAATGATGATGTCCTTCTTGGCAGCTCCAACAACTACGCGCTGAATGGCGGCAACAAACTGGACACTGTTGTCTATAACCGCACGACGGATGACGTGGGACTGTCGGGCACCCGAAGCGGGGTCACGGTTACGGATGGGGATGGCACAGACACGCTGGTCGCGGTTGAATTGGTTGTATTCACCGGTGCGAACGGAACCGGTCAGGACCGGGTTCTGGTCATCAATCCTGACAGTTCAACGGTAACCGGAACCTACGGATTTAACGAGGCGGCTTACTTGAGCAGCCATGCGGATGTTGCAGCAGCTGTTGCAGCTGGCACGTTCGCAAGTGGTGAGCAACACTATGCGTTGCATGGCAATTCTGAGAGCCGTGCCGCAGACCTTCTGTTCGATGCTGAGTTTTATCTCGCGGACAATGCGGATGTTGCAACCGCGGTCGCCGCCGGCATTTTTGCTTCGGCCTCAGAGCATTACGAGTTGTTCGGCTCTTCCGAGAACCGGTCGATCAATCCGCTTTTTGATCCAGAGTATTATCTGGCGCAAAACACGGATGTTGCTCAAGCGATTTTCGACGGTGTGTTCGTCAGCGCTTATCAGCATTTCCTTAATCACGGCGATCAGGAAGGCAGAGCTGCGTCGATCTACTTCGACACTGCCGCATACCGGAATGAGCAGGGGCTTGATAGTGGCACCAATGCGCTGGAGCATTTCCTGCTTATCGGCCTGCCTCAAGGCATAACGGCCCCAACAGCTGTGGATTTCAGTGCTAGCGGGCTGGTTTGAGGTCCAGGTTTACGTGAGCACTATCCTGGAATGTACCGTAGGTCTTGATGTTGCTGAGTTAGCTGTGGGAGTTCCAAGCAGAAGCAGGCGCGCGGTGGACGGGGCGTGATACCGCCCCATCCGGCCTGTCTACAAGATCTTGCTGCGCAGTTTGGAGGAGACCACCTCTCCGAGGATAACCAGCCCGAGGATGGTAATCAGAACCATCGAGACTTCCTGCCAGTTAAAGGTGTCGATCGCGCCTTGCAGGATCACACCAATCCCGCCTGCGCCAACAAGGCCGAGCACCGTGGATTCCCGCAGGTTGATGTCCCAGCGCAAGATCGCGATGGCAAAGAATGCCGGTGCGACTTGTGGCACGATGCCGTAAAGCACGACCTTGAAACGGGAAGCGCCACAAGCTTCCAGGGCTTCGATTGGCTTGGTGTCGATTTCTTCGATGGCTTCGCCGAGCAGCTTGCCGAGAAATCCGATCGACCTGAACATGATTGCAACGATCCCGGCGATGATGCCTGGGCCGAAGACCGCCACGAACAGCAGCGCCCAGATGATGGTGTTGACCGATCTGGAGGACACCAGAATGAAGCGACCAATCCAGAGGGTAAGTCTATTTGGTGTGGTGTTCTGAGCCGCGATGTAAGCAACCGGCAGTGACACGACCACAGCAATAGCAGTTGCAAGTGTTGCGATATTGATTGTCTGCCAAATTGCCTCGAGGATTGAAGGCAGGTTGGCTGGATCCGGCGGTATCATGCGATTGAAGAGATCCAGCATTTGTTCCGGGGCATCCCAAACCCAGGCCCAAATGACGTCAATGCTGCCAAGTGCCCAAGAGACAGTCAGGGCGGCCAGGGCGAATACACCATAGCGCTGAAGACGCTGCTGTGGCGAATACCGGGCCCAGTGATCAAGAGTGGTTTCTTTGGTCATGAAATTCGCTTTCTGATCACACCGCTGCAGGCTTCGGAGATCAGGATGACCCCAACGATCATCATCGTGATTGCAAGCGCAAAGTCATAGTCATACCGGCCAAAAGCATTCGCCAGAGTGGCACCAATTCCACCTGCACCGACGATGCCTACAACGGCGGAGGCGCGCAGATTGCTGTCCAGCTGATAGATGCTCAGGCCAACGAGACGCGGCATGATTTGCGGAAACACCGCATAGGAAATTGTAGGCAGAAAGGGCGCCCCAGCTGATTTCATTGCTTCGACCTGGCCCAGGTCGATTTCCTCTATTTTCTCGGCTAGGAGCTTTGCCACAAAGCCGATGGAATAAACGACAAGCGTCAAAACGCCGGCGAGGGGACCGAAGCCAACCGCTTTCACGAAGATGATCGCAACGATCACAGGGTGAAAACTGCGCGCTATGATGATCAAACCTCGTCCTAGCAGATAGATGGGTTTGACCGAGATGTTCTTCGCAGCCATGAAGGCAAGCGGGACGGACAGTATAATGCCGCCGACGCTGGCGAGGATTGCGATCTTCAAGCTCTCCAAAAAACCGTCGATGAGCAAGCCGGAACGTTCAAAACTGGGCGGAAAAGCACCGCCGAAGATGCGTCCGGCCCGCTCCATCCCCTCTGCCACACGTTGCCAGTCTACGGGCAGGGTTGCTATCGTGATACCGAGGTATCCGAAGACGGCTACGTATAGCCCGTATCGCATGAGCTTGTTTTCGATAAACGGCGGTTTTTGCCAAGTGTCCCGGATAACACTCATGCTGCCGCACCCATTGTTGGCCGCTCGTCCGATGGCGTGCCGGAGTAAATGGCATCCATCTGGTCGGGCCCCAACGCCGAGGGTAGATCATCAAAGATGATTTTCCCGTAACGCATGCCAACGATACGATCGGAGTACTCCTTGGCTTCCGCAACATTGTGGATATTGATGATCACGGGAAGATTCAATTCGCTCGCAAGGTCCCTTAACAATCCCATGATCTGTTCTGACGTTTTCGGATCGAGAGACGCTGTTGGTTCATCAGCCAGCAGGATCTCCGGACGCTGCATCAGAGCACGCACGACACCAACCCGCTGACGCTCTCCGCCGGAGAGTTCGTCGGCACGTTTGTTGGCATATTGCGCGATGCCGACCCGCTCCATGAGTTCGAACGCGCGCCGGATGTCGTCCTTTGGATAGTTGCGCGTCAGCGCAGCCCAAGTGGATATGTACCCGAGACGTCCGGACTGAACATTCTCCATCACTGTTAGCCGGTCGACCAGGTTGAAACTTTGGAACACCATGCCTATCCGGCGGCGTGCTGACCGGAGTTCCCGCTTGCCCAGCTTGGTATAGTCAGTGCCGTTGAGCAGGATCGAACCGGATGTTGGCTCCACAAGACGGTTGATGCAGCGAAGCAGCGTGCTCTTGCCGGCACCCGACGAGCCGATAACGGAAACGACTTGCTCGCCCTCTACCTTCAAATGGAGATCCTTGAGCACCGGCGCAGCATCGCCGTAGCGTTTGATGAGATGAGTGATTTCTAGCATGATAGCCACCAAAAAGAGCCGCTCCGGCGGGAGCCAGAGCGGCAAAACAGTGTGAGGTACTTATTTTCCGGCCAGGCCTTGCGGCGTGTATTCAACGCCGTTGGCAGCTTGGATCTGGCGGATGACGGCCCACTGTTGCTTGTAGGTGATCGGAATGAAACGGCTCACGCCATCAAATTCTTCCCCCAATGAAGTGCCCTCGAAGTCGAAGGAAAAGAAAGCCTCCTTGATGCTTTGAGCCAATTCCGGATCAAGGTCATGTGCAAGGGTGTAAGACGTGGTTGGGAAGGGATCACTTTCCCATACGAGACGAACTTCTTCCGGGTCATAAAGACCACGGGCGGCCATACGTTCCACAACTTCTGACGCCACTGGAGCTGCGTCATAGTCGCCCGCCACTACGCCAAGCATCGACTGGTCATGGGAGCCGGAATAGACGACTTCATAATCTTCGTCCGGGGTAACACCTTGGCCGGGGAACAGGGCGCGCGGTGCTTGATTACCGGAATTGGAAGTCGGAGACGTGTGTGCAACACGTTTTCCAGCTAGGTCCGCGACTGTCTGGATGCCGGAATCTGCCTGGGTGAAAACCTGGAGTTTGTAACCGAACTTGCCATTTTCAGCGCCCATGATGGCAAATGGCACAGCGCCGGCAAGGTTGACGGCAAACGGTGTTGGGCCTGTTGAAAAACCAGCAATATGAAGACGCCCTGAGCGCATTGCTTCAACTTCGGCAGAGTTGGATTGAACCGCGAAGAACTGAACATCCTTGCCAGTCTCTTTTTCCAAATGCTGGATGAACGGCTCCCAGATGTCCTCGTAAACGGCGGGATCTTCAACCGGAGTATAAGCGAAGACAAGGGTATCGGGATTGCTGAGTTTGGACGGATCGGTCGGGGTGTCCGCCACCATGTCCCCGTTGGCATCACAATACAAAACATCGAGATCACCACGGTTTGGGCAATCGTCCGCAGCCTTTGCTGCAAAACCGGAAACAGACAAAAGAAGCGCCGCAGATACAGCGCGTGGCAACAATGAATGCATTTTTTCCTCCCAATGCATTTTGGCCGTGGCCTGGATGCTCCAATCCATCGGCTCTGGCTTACGCAGTCTGCAGCCTATTGCGCCGTATCTGATCATGAATAGGAATGCCGTATTAACAAAAACAACCGATCAGCGGCTTTGTGTTAACAGTGTTACAAGTCACTGCTGCTGTGGAAATAATTGAAACAAAGCAAGAGTTTTTGGCGTTGTTCAATATGGTACCTTGAGGAAGTAGGCGGCTTTGGGAGTTGAGATGAGCGGGTTGGAAAAACGGCCTGTGGTCGCGATCGTGGATGATGATCGCGAAGTAAGCGAGACCTTATCTGCATTGCTCGAGGAAGGTGGTTTTGAGCCAATCGTCTGTTCCAGAATAGCCGACTTTCTGGCACTTGGAGATCCACCGAAGATAGATCTTGCACTGATCGATTTGAAACTACGCGGCGAATCCGGTCTCGAATTGGCTATTCACATTCGTGAGCGCTCACAACTGCCCATAGTCATGCTGACTGGTGTCGGCGATGAAATCGACAAGATCATTGGTTTGGAAACGGGTGCGGACGACTACATAACCAAACCTTTTAATCCGCGCGAGTTGGTTGCCAGGCTTCGGGCGGTTCTTCGCCGGTATGGCAATGGTTCTTCTCGTTTGAGCCCGGCAGGCGAATTGACCATTGGTTTTGGGGACAAGAAGGTTGATCTCAAACAACGCCAGCTTTTGGATAGTTCTGGCGATGAAATTGCGCTTACCAATGGCGAATACCGATTGCTTGAGTATTTTGTCAGGAATCCTGAAAGGGTGATCACCAGGCCGGAGTTGCTTCGGGAACTCGGAACTGACATGGAGCGTTACGTTGACCGGACGATTGATGTGCTGATATTGCGCCTGCGCAGAAAGATCGAAGCCGTTCCATCAAAACCGGTTCATTTGCAAACGCGCCGGTCGCAGGGTTACGTCTTCCAACTGCAGGCCCAGTAGCTCGATGGTGTCCGCTTCTTTTCTGCATAGCGTTCAGTTTCGGCTCTCCACCGCAATTGCAGCACTCTTCCTTGTGATCTTGCTGGTGTCTGTAATCGGCGTGAGCATGCTGCGCAGCGCTGAAGGTTGGCTTGATCGTGTGCATACGGATACCCTGAGTGAAGTCTCCCGTGCTTTGGAACTTTCCAGCGGGGCCTCAAACCTGGCGACTTCAGCTCCTTTTCTCATAACCGTTCAAATACCGGCTATGATTGAAAATGAGGCCCAATCCATTTTGCAGACAATCGCTCATATTGAGAAAATCGCTGCAGATGATCAGGTTTTTGTCCTGCCTTTGGCGCGAATGCGGGCCGCGGTTCTCGATATGAACAAGGTGTCTTTGCCCAAACGTCAAAATGAACAGCAACTGGTGCGGATCGACCGCGATCTGCTTCGTCTGCAAAACCGCTTTAAGCGTCTTGCGGATCAGCAACAATCCTCACTTAAGGACCGTCTCTATTGGGCCCATTTGCAGCAGCTGACCGCCGAGGCACTGGGTGCGGCTCGAGCCCAGCAGATGATTTCAGTCGGCGAGTACAGGCGCCAATACGACCAGCTTCGGCAAAACCTTCCACTGCCGCATACCGCCGCTCTTGCGGAGGGGGTGCGTGATCTGGACGCTACAATCCGAAATGCCGGGACTCCGCTTTTTTTGTTGAGGCACCAGGTGCTGACATCCGAACTTGATGCTGAAAACGCGCTTTTCAGGATCCGCCAGGCCTCGAACCAATTGACGCGATATTCGGAGCAAAAAGTTTCCGAAGCAGAAGAGCGATTGAGGCTTGCTCAGGCTCAGACCACCCAAAACCTAGTTTTCGCCCAGCGTGCCGTTTTGGTCTTGGCACTGGCGAGCTCAGTCATTGCTATCGCAGCGGCCCTTTATACCTCCCGTCACGTGGCAAAAAACTTGCGCCGGATTTCAAATGCAATGCGCCAGCTTGCGTCCGGAGACCTCCAAACGCAGTTGCCTGAGGTCAGGAAATCAAAGGATGAGATCGGGCAACTCTTCGAAGCATTCAGCGTATTTCGTTCCAACGCCAAAAAACTTGAGCGGCATACAAACCTGATCAACCGGCAAAATGCGTTGTTTGCGAATGTTTTCCGGAACATCAATGACGGTGTCGCGATCCTTTCCAGTGAGGGAAGGATTGAGGCGGAAAACGATAATGTGCGCGCTTTTTTGCGACTGCCAAAATCGAACAACCTGAGGCATGACTGTCTCTACGACTTGATCGAGGCATCAGAGTTTCGCAAACAACTGACGGATACTTCTGCCATCGGGTTCGATGAGTATGCCGATCCATCCGGAAACATTCTTGAGGTCCGCAGGTCAAGTCTGCCGGATGGCGGGTCCGTCTGGCTGTTTTCCGAGACAACCGAACGAAGAAAGATTGGTGAGCGCCTTGAAGAGATCCGCCGCGTCGAGTCTTTGGGGAAGCTGACGGGTGAGGTGGCGCATGACTTCGGAAACATCCTGTCCACGATTTCTGGTAACGTCCATCTTTTGGAAATGACCGGCAGATCGCGTTACCCTGAGCACCTCAGGCGCATTGCTGCAGCCGTCGATCTCGGCGTCACGTTGACCGAGCGTCTTCTTGCTTTTGCAAGGAAACAGCATCTTGAACCGGAAGTTGTTGAGGTTGGCGCACTCGTTGAGGGGATGATTGACCTTTTGGATGTCGCTCTATCTGATCAAATTGAGCTGTCGCTGGACATTCGCGATCCTTGTTTGGAAGCCAAGGTCGACCCTGGTCAATTGGAAAGCGCCATTCTCAATCTCTGCATGAATGCGGGGCAGGCCATATCCGGAAAGGGATATGTGAGTATCACAGTGGCCGAGGGCGATGGTGAAGTTATCACTGTGGAGATCTGCGACACCGGATGTGGCATGTCCCCGGACACTTTGCGCCGCGCTTCTGAACCCTTTTTCACCAATCGCTCTGACGGAGCAGGGACGGGGCTCGGCCTATCGATGGTGCATGGGTTTGTCCATCAATCCGGCGGAACGATGGATATCGAAAGCAGTCTAGGTTTAGGAACCACAATTCGCTTGCGTTTTCCGATTTTTGAAGGCGCTTCAGAAGACGCAAGGCAGTATCGGGCGAATGGGGTTGCATTGGTTGTAGATGATGATCAGGTTTCGGCAGAAGCTGCAAAAAAGGTTCTGAGCTCCTTTGGTTTTGAAACCCAGATGGTGCTGACATTCGCTGAAGCTTCAGATGCCATAACGCAGCTGAAACCGATCCGTCTTATTGTTACTGATCTACAGCTTGACCAGGGAAAAAGTGGTTGGAGCCTAGTTCGGTCGGCTTTGACAGTCGATGAAAGATGCCGCGCGATTCTCATGTCCAGCAAGCTACCCGACATACCAGACCTTGATGAGCCGTTGCTGCACCGGTTTGAAATGATAGAAAAACCAGTCACACCGGCGATTGTGCAGTCCACGTTGGAGCGCTGGAAGTTTATCTAGCGCCCCAGTTTTTAGTGGTAGCACTTACGACGCGACATCTTTCCAATGCCCGGATTGAGTGTGTTCGTCGGATCGCAACGCATGTAGTGATCAGCCAAGTCCGGCTTGGCCTTGTAAAGATGCCCGACGTTGTGCTCTGCCGGATATTCTGCTCCGCGCTGATCGAGGATTTTCAGCATCTTTTCTTTCAGCGCTTTTGGGTCGTGGCCCTTCTTGACGATGTAATCCTGGTGGAGGACATGGCAGAAGAAATGGCCATAATAGAGTTTGTGTACCAGGCCGTCTTCGATGTCCTTGGGCAATTGTTCAAACCAGTCTCGATCATCGCGGCGTAGGGCGATATCGAGCGCTAGGATGTCCTCCACTTGGTTGGAGTGTACCGCCTGATAGCGAACCGCAGCGCCAGCTGCGGCAAACCGGTGCAAGCCGGCAATTTTGCCCTCTCGAGGGGTGCAGGAGAAGTAGCTGCCTTCTTCTTTCTGAAAGAAGGTTTCCAGAAACGCCTCTGCCTCTTCAACGCCACCATCTCGCATTTTCAGGATGAGATGGTGCTCGTAGTCGTTCCGAAATCTTTCCATGCGATCGGGCAGAACATTCGGCCATAGTTTGGTCACGACCTGCATGAAGCGATCAGTCAAATTTGAGGGGATCAGTGGAATTTTCGACAATCGTGCGTCAACCCAACCCTTCATGGCGAAAATGCCCGGCAAGCGGTCCGTGCCCAACTTGTCGATCAGGACCAGGGTATCTTTGCCGTAATTTTTGGAGATGTCGTAGATCTCCGAGTGCATGTACTCGCCTGACACGGGCAGATTTTCAAATTCCGCCAAGATATGTCGGCGCAGTCTAGTCAGAACCTGTGTGTCGTTGGTTCCGATATAGAAAACGGCTTCTGCGTCGGGCTTTGGATAGGTATCCAGCCGGGCCGCAAAAACTGCGAGCTTGCCTGCGCAACCCGATGCCTCGTGGAGTCGTCTTTTGTCTGCGTTGAATCGAGCCGGGCTTGGGCTGTCAATTTCGCGAACACGGCTGTGATATTCGGTATCGGATGCTTTGAGGTTTGTGTCCTCGATGTCTTTATCCGAGTAGTCGCCGGCTTCTAGACGGCTCAGGATTGTTTCCGGATCATCACCAAGTGAAATACCAAGGTGATTGACGAGTTCCAGAGTCCCGTCGTCACGGATTTGAGCAAACAGGGCCAATTCCGTATAGGAAGGACCGCGTTCGACCAGCGACCCGCCCGAATTGTTGCACACACCGCCGATAATTGACGCCCCGATACAGGACGAACCGATAACCGAATGCGGCTCCCTATCAAGGGGAGCCATCAGCTTTTCCAGAGAGAACAATGTTGCGCCGGGAAAGCTGACGATCTGCTTCCCCCCGTCGATAAGCTGTATCTTGTCCATGCGCTTGGTGCTCATGACAACGGCTTCGCGGTCATATTCCCCCTTAGGGGTCGACCCCTCGGTCAATCCGGTATTCGCTGCCTGCATGATCACGATCTTGTCGGCTTCAACACAGGCCTTCAAAACATGCCACTGTTCCAGGAGTGTGCCGGGCTGGACAACTGCAAGGGCGTTGCCTTCGCCGGACCGGAAGCCTTTGCAGAAACGCTCCATCGACCGCGGGTTGGTGATCACATGCCGGTTGCCGACAATAGCCTTAAGTTTGGCAACAAGCTGCTCGCCGTTTTTCGCAGTTTCACTCGCCTGCATTATCGTCTCCTGAAATCAGGTCCGGTCCAGGTAATCATCTTATCAAGCTGTTTCGCGAAACCGAAGGTTTTCCCGGCTCAGCTGGTCCAGGCTTGTGATGCCCATGAGCTTCATGTCCCGTTCGATCTCTGTGCGAAGGTTTCCAAGTGCGCGTTCAACACCTGGCTGCCCAGCTGCCGCGAGGGCGTAAAGATAGAGCCGTCCGCCGGAACAAGCCTTGGCACCAACCGAGAGGGCTTTGAGAACGTGGGTGCCGCGTTGAATGCCACCTTCGCAAATCACATCGATTTTGTCGCCAACCGCATCAACGATCTCGGCCAATTGATCAAAGGGGCTGCGGGAGCCGTCCAGCTGCCGGCCGCCATGGTTGGAAACCATGATCCCTGTGCACCCAATATCAACGGCACGTTTGGCATCCTCAACGCTCATGATGCCTTTAAGGGCGAACTGCCCGTTCCACTTGGCACACAGTTCTTCCGCATCCTTCCAGTTCATCGACTGGTCCAGCATGGTCGAGAAGTAATTGCCGACCGAAACGGCAACGTTCGTTCCCTCGCTCACGTACCCAGACAGGTGAGGCATGTCGAACTTGGGCTTCGTGTAGAAGTTCCAGGCCCACATGGGATGCATGGCAAAGCTCATCAGCGAGCCGAGTGTAAGCTTTGGAGGTGAGGTGAAGCCGGTTCTAAGGTCGCGTTCGCGGTTGCCGCCGGTGATAGTATCAACCGTCAGGGCCATGACTTCAAAGTTTGCTTCGCGAGCTCGTTCCAGTAGCGCGTCGTTCAAGCCGCGATCTTTATGGAAATAAAACTGGAACATCTTCGGTGTGTTGGCGATTTGGGCAATTTCCTCAACCGTGACGGTCGCCAGCGATGAAACACCAAACATTGTGCCGTAGTTTGTCGCTGCACGGGCAACAGCCCGCTCACCGTCGTGGTGAAACAACCGCTGCAGCGCTGTTGGCGCGCAGTAAATCGGCATATCGAGTTTTTGACCCATAACCTCGACACTCATGTCGACGTTCTCAACGCCTGCGAGCACGTTCGGCACCAGATCGCAGGAGTCATAGGCCTCGGTGTTCCGCCGGTAGGTCACCTCATCGTCGGCAGCCCCATCAATGTAGTTGAAAATGGGTCCGGGGAGGCGCTTCTTTGCGAGTTTTCGGAAGTCTTGAAAATTGTGGCAATCGCTCAGTTTCACACCGGAACTCCCCATGTCCGAAATCGGTAATTGATTATTGGTATAATTTTCTTACCAATTTGAAGGCGAGCGTTCAAGGCGACCTTTTGCCTAGAAGTCGAGTCGTGGTGGCTTTGGAAGCATTCACAATAATAGTTCTTTTAAAAAAATATTTAAAATCAATATTTTGACTTTATTGTCTCTCAGGATTCTGGATGTCTCAGCATTGAAAATGCAAAAGATCTTTTCCAAAAAAGACGGCTAATCCGAGCCGTAACGCTCCTTTGAACCAGCCGCAGCTGGGTCTGAACTGCAGAGGCAGAGCCAGTGCCGAAAGTGCGGCGGAGCCGAAAATACTCTACGTTTGCGCGTCAAAAGCGTCTTTCAATGCGCTTACGAAGTCAGACTTGTTGTAACCAGCAGGTAGACTTGCATGAGCGTCTGGATCGATCTGTCTGTCTTCTTCCAACAATTGCAAAAACCGGTTGATTGCGGCAATCGCATCAAGAGACACAGGATCAATCAGCATAATCGCGTGAGTAAGGACTGCACTGCGGGTTCTGTCCGCCTTTCCGCGCCTGATGCGCATGGCAGTACCAGCGAATTTGCGGCCGTTGAATTGGACGTTGAATTCCCCGTCACAGAACGCACCCGGTTGCCATCCCCGGCTTGCCCCGTTGCCCAGCGCTTGTTCAATCGGAGAGCATAAGCGATCGTATTCTTGCTTGAGATCAACTGCATTTCCAGGCCGTGTCGCGTAGACATGGGTCACATTTAAGATGCCTGCACCTTGAGGTGTCACGTCACCGCCCGTGCTGCGCAAATTGATGGGCCAGCCTTCGTTTTCGAGCTGACGCGATACTTCATCGAAGTTCGTTTTGTTGCTGAGGCTTTTGGGGGAGACGAGACATTGCGGGCTTTCCCAAAACCATAAATGCCGACGATCCGGATTGCGGCTTACGTCATCCAGAAGCTCCATTTCGTGCGCCAAAGCGTCCGCTGCGTTCATGAAGTCGATCAAGTGTTATCCTTCGTTCGTTCGGACATTCTGCCGACCATCTGGATCTAGCGGAACGCCGATCGGAACACAACTCAGGCACAATCAACCTGCTCGAAGGTGGATTGGCTCACGTAGACTTTCTACGTCTTCGAGCTATTTCTGCTCTTCATCCAAGAGCTTGGCCATTTGGAACCGTGCACCTACGGTGTTGTTTCAAACGGTTGGCTTCACTACCAATTGGCAAAAGCAGCTTTTCCAACGGATCGGTTGCAAATGTCCGTTGTGAGTGGGAGCCCAAGGATGGCGGAAAAACCAGTCTGGCAATTGAGCGCAAGCGAACTTGTCGCGGAAATCATCAATGGCCAGACCACAGCTGAAGCGGCCACGGCAGCCACAGTCGATCGCATGCGGACAGTGAACGGTCATCTCAATGCCGTCGTCGATGACATGGGCGATGAGGCGCTTGAGCGTGCGCGCGTTCTGGATGCGCACATGGAAAGCTCCGGACCGGTCGGCCCGCTTCACGGCGTGCCGCTGACCATTAAGGTCAATGTCGACCAGAAGGACAAGGCAACCACGAATGGTGTAAAGGCGTTTTCCGAGGTCATTGCTCCAGATGATGCAGCGTTCGTCAAAAACCTGACAAATGCAGGCGCAATTGTCATCGGCCGGACGAACACACCGGAGTTTTCGTTTAGGGCAACAACGACAAACGACCTTTATGGCCGCACGTTTAGCCCCTGGAACGACTGGGCTTCATCCGGCGGGTCGTCCGGTGGCGCATCCACTGCTGTCATGAGCGGTATGGGCCCGATTGCCCATGGCAATGACATCGGCGGCTCTTTGAGGTTTCCGTCTGCAGCCACGGGTGCGGTGACGGTGAAACCGGGGCTCGGCCGCACACCTGCCTGGAATCCCTCCCAAAGCGCCGAGCGCGGTCTGCTTGCGCAATTGATGTCAGTCCAGGGTGTCATTTGCCGGGAGGTGCGGGACGTACGCCTCGCCATGAAGTCCGCCGTTACATATGACCCGCATGATCCCTGGCAGGTTCCCGTACCGTTTGAAGGCCCTGCTCTGGACCAGCCAATTCGCATCGGTTTTACGAAAAACACCTATCAGTTCGAAGCGCACCCCGCGGTCACGAAGGCCTTGGACGTAGCTCGCGATTGCCTGGTTGATGCAGGTTATGAAGTCGTTGAAATCGAAACACCGGACATTGGTGAGATCGGCGAGACCGGATACCGGGCGCTGATGGGCGAGATCAACGTTCTGATGCTCGATGATATCCGCACCCACGGCAGCGCCGAAATCAACCGCATGTTCGACGAGTATTTCGAACTCTTCCCTCCGTTTGAGGGTGAGGAGCTGCTCCGTCAAATGGCGCGCCGCTTGCATTTCATTCGCCAGTGGAACCTCTTGCTTGAGAACTACCCGATTGTGCTGACGCCCTTCCTGCCATCACCGACCTACGCCTGGAACCGGGATGCGGAAGGCAAGGATGGGATAATGGAAGTGCTCGGCTGCGGGATCTGGTCCTTTGCCATGAATTATATGGGCCTGCCGGCCGGCATCGTGTCGCCCAGCATGCATGACGGACTTCCGGTTGCCGTTCAGATGGTCGGCAGGCGCTTTCGCGAGGACATGATCCTTGACGCACTTGAAGCGGTCGAAACGCGCACCGGTATCATGGCGCACAAGCTGTTTGACCGTGAGCAGGTCTAACCTGATCTCATCCCATGATATGCCGTTGAGACTGGCTCTGATGCCTGACGGGGCACGACTTGGCACAGCGCCCCGTCTCCGTCATCGCTCTATTCGGCCGGAGCGACCTTCAGCGCTCCGGAATTTGCGCTGGTGCCGGAGGCGTCCGGCATCTTCGGTATCCAGGTTCTCAGCCGCAATGCATTGCCGAGGACAAAAACGGAGCTGAGCGCCATGGCGCCTGCTGCGAAAACCGGCGACATGAGAATGCCGAAGGCCGGATACAATATCCCTGCGGCAACCGGGACCAAGGCCGTGTTGTAGGCAAAGGCCCAGAAGAGGTTCTGCTTAATGTTGCGGATTGTCGCCTTGGAAAGAGCGATCGCGTTCGACACACCGGAGAGCGAGCCGGACACCAAAATGACGTCCGCCGCCTCGATCGCCACATCCGTTCCGGTCCCGATCGCAAGGCCGACATCGGCCTCGGCCAAGGCCGGCGCGTCATTGATCCCGTCACCGACAAATGCAAGCTGGCCATGTGCGGCCTTCAGCGCCCGGACCGTTTCCAGTTTTCCCTCCGGCAGAACTTCTGCGATGACATCGTCAATGCCAAGCCGGTTCGCAATTGCCTGTGCCGTGCGGCTGTTGTCCCCGGTGATCATTGCAACCTTGAGACCAAGCGCATGCAGGGCGTCTATTGCGGCGGGGGTGGTCGTCTTGATCGGGTCGGACACGGCGATAATGGCGGCAAGTTGGCCGTCCAGCGCGGCATAAAGCAGGGATTTTCCCTCATAGCCAAGACGTTTGGCAGTGTCATCAAAGACCGACACATCCTGTCCGAGCTGGGCCATGTACCTGTCTGCGCCGATTTGAACCATTCGCCCGCCTGCATTTGCAGCAACGCCCATACCGGTCAGGCTTTCGAAATCACCCACAGACGGCAGTGCAAGACCTTGTGCCCCGGCGGCTTCCACAATCGCTTGTGCGATCGGGTGTTCCGACTTTGCCTCGACAGCTGCGATATGGGACAGCACCGTTTGGGCATCGAAGCCGTTCGTGACCTCAAGGTCGGTCAGACTCGGTGCCCCTTCAGTGAGTGTTCCCGTTTTGTCAAAGGCAACGACGCGCACTTCCTTCAAGACCTGCAGGGCTTCGCCCCGGCGGAACAAAACCCCCATTTCGGCGCCCCGTCCTGTCCCGACCATGATTGACGTTGGTGTCGCAAGGCCCATCGCACAGGGGCAAGCGATAATGAGGACGGCAACCGCGTTCACCAGACCAAACGTCAAAGCGGGATCCGGCCCGAACACAATCCAGACACCGAAGGTGAGAAGAGCCAGCGTGATGACTGCCGGCACGAAGTACATGGTGACCTTGTCCACCATCGCCTGGATTGGCAACTTACCGCCTTGAGCTTCTTCTACAAGCCGGATGATTTGGGCAAGCATCGTGTCGGTGCCGACAGCAGTGGCACGAAACACAAGGCTTCCGGTCTGGTTGACCGTCCCGCCGATGACGGTTGCCCCAGGTTCTTTTGAAACCGGTACAGGTTCGCCCGTGATCATGCTCTCGTCGACAAACGTTGCCCCTTCGATCACTTCGCCATCCACCGGGAGTCTTTCGCCGGGACGCACTTCGATGATCTCACCGGCTGCAACGCTGGAGACCTCGACCTCAACAGTCTTGCCGTCCCGCCGGACGCGCGCCGTCTTTGGAGCAAGTTTCACCAGCCGTTGGATTGCTTCTGAGGTGCGTCCCTTGGCCCGCGCCTCCATCCACCGTCCGATCAAAATGAGCGTTACAATGACGGCAGCCGCCTCATAATAGACGTTGACCGTTCCATCGGGCAGAAGGGATGGTGCAAACGTCGCGACCACCGAAAACAAATAGGCGGCGGCTGTCCCTACAGCCACGAGGCTGTTCATGTCGGGAGCGCCCTTCAAGAGGGCCGGTATGCCTTGCCGGTAGAAAGACCGGCCCGGACCGAACAGCACCGCACTGGTAAGCGCAAACTGCAGCAGCCAGCTGGCCTGAAGGCCAATCGTCTGCGCGATAAGGTGATGCATGCCCGGGACAAGATGACTGCCCATTTCAAGGATAAACACCGGCAATGTCAGCAGCCCGGCGAGTGTCACACGGTTTTTCAGGTGGCGTGTTTCGTCGTCCCGTTTCGATGCTGTATCTTGCGCGGGATGGTCGTCTTGCCCGATCTGGCGTGCGGATTTGCCGGTCTCCGAAACCGCCGCAATCAATGCTGCGATGTCGGCGGTTCCCGTCACCGCCGCGCGTTCTGTGGCAAGGTTCACGCTTGCCTCAGACACGCCGGGAACAGAAAGCAGTGCTTGTTCCACCCGCCGGACGCAGCCGGCGCAGGTCATTCCGTCAATCGCAAGATGGCTTGTCTGCCTCGGGACCTCGTACCCCAAGCCCTCGATCGCGGCGATCAGAGTTTGGGTTTCAACTGCGCCGTCAAAGCGAACATGCGCGCGTTCGGTAGCAAGATTGACATTGGCATCCGCAACGCCAGGAACATTTTTCAAGGCCTGCTCGACACGGCCAACGCAGGACGCGCAATGCATGCCTTCAATTGGTAGAGATATGGATTTTTGAAAACTGGAATCGGCCGCCATGACGCGCCATCCTTCATCTTTGAATTGGTTATTGAAACCAAGATGGAGCTTCTAGTCGCTGGAAGGTCAAGGTCCGGTTTTCTACATATCCGGACAGTGGTAGAGCATCACTCTGTCAGCGATTGGGTATGATGCTTTTTGTAGCATCGCGGCGTTAGAGGGCCATGCGTTCTGAAAGCTGTAACTGAAGCAAACACGATCTTCTTCGGTAACTCTTCGAAAACCTCTACTGATCACCGCACGGCGGTCATGTTCAAAAGCTGGCCGGTTCCGGGCCGTGTTAAAAGCTCGCCATTATCGACGACGATTTCGCCGCGTCTCAGGACTTTCTCTGGATATCCCTTGAGTGTTTCGCCGGCAAAGGGGTTGTAGCCAACGTTGTCATGCAGCGCGTCGGGGAGTTTGTGTTTCCGTTCCGGATCCCAAATCACAAAGTCTGCGTCTTTGCCGATGCCCAGAGAGCCTTTTGTTTTGAGACCAAAAACTCTCGCGGGCGCTGCCGATGTGAGTTCGACAAACTTGTCCAAACCACCCCGGCCGTTCGACACCATCGCGTCGAACAAGAGAGGCAGGCGCAGCTCCAATCCTGGCTGACCGTTTGCGATTTTGGGGAAGGGGGCATCTGGCCCGTGCCGGAACTTGCCACTTTCATCCATTCGGTAAGGGGCGTGATCGGAGGTTACGAGCTCGAGCTCTTGGCCGAGTGCGTCCCACAGGACGTCCCGATCTTCTTTCTGTCTTTGCGGTGGGCTGCAGAGGAATTTTGCGCTGTCCGGCCGATCAAGAATCTCTTCCGTTTGAAAGAGGTAATGCGTGCAGGTTTCTGCGTGAATGTTGGCACCGCGTGCTTTTGCCTTGCGGACGATCTCGACACCTTCTTTTGTTGAGATGTGGAAGATCATCACGCGTGCACCGGTGAACTCCGAGAACCGGCACATGCGCTCGATCGCCTCGATCTCCGCAAGTCGCGGGTGAGACTGGGCGTGGTATCGCGGCGCGGTTTTGCCCTCCGCCAACAGAGTGGCTGTGGCATCCCGGATCATGGCGTCGTTTTCCGCATGCACACACACCAGCGCGCCTGCGTCTTTTGCCGTGCGCAATGTGGTCAGGATTTCGCTATCCTGAAGGCGGACCTTGTCATAGGTGGTGAAGATCTTGATAGACCGATGCCCGTCAGCGATGGCTGTCTTTAGATCGCTGACGTTCTCGCCGGACGTGTCCGCAACAATCATGTGAAAGGCGTAATCCGTCATTGCGCCAGCAACGGCAAGTTTGCTGTAATCGGCCAAGACATCGCGAATGCGCATGCCCGGGTGCTGTGCGGCAAAGGACACTGTGGTTGTCGTGCCGCCATGGAGTGCCGACCGGGTTGCCGTTTCGAAGGTGTCGGCATTCATCACGCCGGCTCCGGACATCTGTTCGATATGGCAGTGGGTATCCACGCCGCCAGGCAGGACAATGCGCCGTCGGGCGTCGATTTCCGTGTTTCCTTTGGGTAGGTTGAGGCCGGTTGCTGCAATGCGCCCATTCACAATGGCAATATCACCCTCGGCGTGCCCTCGTGAATCTCCAAGAACGCCATTGCGGATCACTGTGTCGTAAACGCGTGGGGTCATGCATCGCTCCTCTTTGCAAAATTAGAATACGCTTGGTATACCAAGGATGCAAACACGACCTGTAAAAGGCGCTATTTAGGTGTAGGAAACTCATGCCGTTACAACAGGCCGCAGAGCCAAATTTAACAGAGCATACCTTGGAACGGCTTCGCAAGATGATCCTTTGTGGTGATCTCGCGGCTGGTACGCCTTTGCAAGAGCGCGCCTTTGCGGAGCGTCTCGGTGTGTCGCGTACACCACTCCGGGAAGCCGTAACCCGCTTGATCACGGAAGGTCTTGTAACACGGAGTGCGCGCGGAACGCCGACTGTTTCCCGGATTTCAGTCTCGGAAATCGTCGAGATCTTACACGTGCGGCGTTTGTTGGAATGCGAGGCGGCGCGGCAGGCGGCCAGCGTCAACTCGGCACCCGAGGATTGGTTGAACTTCAAGGCTACGATCGAGAAATTCCTTGCAAATGATCGACCGGATGCGGTCACTCATGCCGATTTCGATTTTGATTTACACATGCATATTGCCAAAACCGCTGGATCCAAATTGCTGGCAGAGATGATCCAGGGCCTGAAGCTTAAAACCCGTATATTCGATCAAGGCGAAATCCCGTCGCGCTTTGAGCCTGGGGCCCGTGAGCATATCGAAATCATAGATGCGATTTTGGCGCGCAACCCGGATGCGGCAGAAGCTGCCATGCGCCAACATATTGAAAATGCCCGCGAAGCGATCCTGGCTCATATCCATCGGCTTTCCTGATTAAACATTGGTCAGATGCATTTATTCACCCGCGCAAGACTCTGGTGCGGGTTTTCGATGCATTGACACCCGGCGTTCCACTGGTATACCAAAAAATGCTTGAGAGAGGTCTTATGGCCATTGCCCTTGATGAACCGGCGTCACCGCGGGTTCAAATTAGGTTCTTGTGTATCCATGATGGGCCGGAAGAGTAGGCGTTCCAGAAGCGTGATTTAGGGCCGCAAAAGTGATGCAATGACGCGCCGTTGGCTGGAGATGCCTTAATGACCATCTATGTGATCAATCCCAACAGTTCAGAACATGTTACAGACGGGATTGATGATGCCATTGCTCCGATGCGTGAGGTGTCTCCGGTCCCAATTTCCTGCCTCACCCTAAAGGAGGGCCCGCCGGGAATTGAAACCCAGGCGCATGTCGATGGTGTCGTCGGCCCACTCTTGGAGCTTGCCGGCAGCTTGCAAGGAGATGCATCTGCTTTTGTGGTGGCATGCTTCTCAGACCCCGGTCTGGCCGCGCTACGGGAGGCACACTCCGTCCCGGTGCTGGGTATTGCGGAAAGCGCCTATCTTCAGGCCATGATGCTTGGTCAGCGCTTTGGGATCTTGTCTCTGGGGCGCACCTCCATTCAGCGGCATATCCGGTATCTCGGCGTTCTTGGCATACGGGACCGGCTGGCCGCAGATCTGCCGCTCGGGCTCGGTGTTCTGGATCTCGCGGATGCGGACAGAACCATCGCTCGGTTGGCAGAGGTTGGCGGAACGCTGAGAGATCAATTTGGCGCCGATGTCCTCATCACGGGATGTGCGGGGATGGCGCAATATCGAACACTGCTTGAAGAAAAGACAGGTTTGCCGGTTGTCGATCCGTGCCAGGCGGCGACAGCTGCCGCGATCGGTCAACTGGCGCTGAGAACCTGCGCATAAAAAGGGGAGGATCGGGCATGACCCGACTGACGGAGGAGGCGCAGGGCGTCTACGTGATCGCTGTGACGCCGTTCAACGACGATGGGGCTCTCGATATGGAGAGTGTCGACCGGATGGTGGATTTCTATCTGGAAGCCGGTGCGACCGGTTTGACGGCGCTGGGCATGATGGGAGAAGCGCCCAAGCTGACAACAGCAGAGTCTCTTGAGGTTGTTCAACGGATCCTTGCCCGTTTGAACGGGCGTATCCCTTTGGTCGTGGGCGTTTCGGCACCGGGGTTCGCTCAGATGGCGGAACTCAGCAAAGCGTCGATGGATGCTGGTGCAGGAGGTGTGATGATTGCCCCGCCCGGCAATCTCAAGACGGATGCCCAGATCGTCACATACTACACCCAGGCAGCTGAGTTTATTGGCGATGTGCCGTTTGTCTTGCAGGATTTCCCGTTGGCAACGGGGGTGCATATTTCGGTGAGTGCCATTGCCAGGATTGTTGAAGACGTCCCTACTTGTGTGTGCCTCAAACATGAGGACTGGCCTGGCCTTGAAAAGATCTCCGCGCTCCGTGCGGAAGGCACGCTGGCGCGGCGGATCTCGATCCTGTGCGGCAATGGCGGTTTGTTCCTGCCGGAGGAAATGGACCGTGGAGCAGATGGTGCGATGACCGGCTTTTGTTATCCGGAAATGATGCGGGACGTCGTGCGCTATTCGAAGGCAGGAGACGCTGCGCGGGCGCGCGATCTTTTCAACGCTTATTTGCCGCTGGCCCGCTACGAGCAGCAGCCGGGTCTTGGCCTGGCCGTGCGGAAATACGTGCTTGCCAAGCGGGGTGTCATCGGCAGCGCCGCTTTACGGCGGCCAGGTGCCGGGCTCACCAAAGCGGCGCAGGCCGAAGTCGATGCGCTCTTGGCGCGTCAGGAAGAAAGACTGAAGGAATTGAACTAATGGATCTTGGGATCAAAGGAAAACGGGCGATTGTTCTGGGTGCAAGCCGCGGTTTGGGGGCGGCCATTGCCAAGAGCCTTGCGGCAGAAGGCGCCGATGTGATCGCCGCGGCCCGGAATGCGGATGCGATCACAGAGTGGGCAAAGACGACAGATGGCTCTGTCATGGCTCAAAAGCTGGACGTGTCGAATGCCGCTGAAGTCGATGCGGTGCTGGACAGCCTGCTGGAAGCTGGAAATATTGATATTCTGGTGAATAACGCTGGTGGCCCACCTCCGGGACGCAGCACGGATCCGGCGCGTGCCGACTGGATGGCACATTTCGAGACCATGGTTGCCAACCTGATCCATATTGCCAACCGGTGTCTGCCGGGAATGGAAGAGGCCGGCTGGGGCCGGATCGTAACGATTTCCTCGTCCGGCGTTGAGCAGCCTATCCCGAACCTGGCCCTGTCCAATGGTCTCAGATCGGCGCTTGTCGGCTGGTCAAAGTCGCTCTCCACGGAAGTCGCGTCCAAGGGGATCACCGTTAACATCGCAATGCCCGGGCGCATCCATACGACCCGTGTCGATGAGCTGGATGCGGCTGCGGCCAAACGCCTAGGCAAGAGCGTTGAGGACGTTGCAACACAGTCGGCAGCCGCCATACCGGCGGGGCGTTATGGCCGGCCGGATGAATTTGCCGATGTCGTCACCTTCCTCTGTTCAGAGTGTGCCTCCTATGTGACGGGCAGCAAGATCCGGATTGACGGCGGCAGCATTCGCGGGATTTAGAACGTTTGGTTATTGGTTGATATCTTAGTTGCCCGCGGCTGATTGGGAGCGCATTTAGGTACGCGTTCCCAATGTCAGCTGCGGGGAAGAAAAGCTTCAGCTCCAGTTGCCGCTTGCTGAAGAAACCTTGCAGATTTCTGGAAGCGAAACGCCAGGTCTTGCCCTAGTCACCCAGTGGCTGTGGTCCGGTGCGGCCGTGATAGGCGGTGAGGGAGGCGCGGATACGGCGGAGGTTTTCTTTCGTCGTGTCTGCAGATTCTTGCGCCACTGCGGTCGCCAATGCATCGATCACCACCAAATGGACATATCGCGAGGCTGTCGGTTTGAAGATCGCGCGATCCTCGGGGACGTCGATGAGGATCGGGATTTTGGCGGCGGCGGCCAAACGTGTGTCCGGCTTTGTGATGCATATCGTGGTCGCGCCGTAACCATTCGAAATTTCCGCAGCGCCGACGATGGCATCTGCCTCACCGCTGGCCGAGACCAGAAAGAGCGTATCTCCGGGACCGAGCGTCGCAGCCCGCATCTGCAGCAGATAGCTGTCACTTACATGGAAGGACGGTATACCAAGGCGGAAAAACCGGTTTGCCGCTTCTTGAGTGATCATGGATGACCCGCCGCCAATGCCGGCAAAGAGGATTTGCCGTGTATTCAGGATCACGTCCCTGGCTGCATCCAGCATGTCCGTCTCGACTTGCTTGCGAAGAGTGTCGACCGAGGCATAAAGCGCGCCGATCACCTGGTCGATGGCCGTGTTGGTGTCTGGAACGTCGGGTATTGTGTTCGCGCTCATGTATTGTGCGCTCACAGCCAGGTTCTGCACCAGGCGCAGCTTGAAGTCCCGGAAACCTGAACACCCCAAACTGCGGCAGAACCGGATGACCGTCGGTTTGCTGACCTCACAGTGATCGGCCAAATCACCGATTGTCATGTTGCTGATCGCATCAAGATGGTTCTTGACGTAGGTCGCGACCCTTTGCTCCTGAGCAGCAAAGTTCCCATCCAGATTGTTCAGTGCGGACAGAACGTCAAAAACGCCCGGTCCGCCTTTTTGAGGAGGTCGCATGGGGGTGTCTGCCGCATCAGATGTTTCAGTTTCAATTGTAACTTCAGGATCATCGATCATGAAACTAAGTTACATATCTCTACCCGAACAATCAAGAAATTCCGAAGGATCTCGCAAAGTGAAACCAAAATTGTAACTAAATTTCATTTTAGCGTTGATCCTTAGATCTTTTGATGTCATAAACGTAACTGAGTTACATGCCGCATTCTGGGAGGAAGATGTTGGTTCAGGATTGGGCAGCCATAACAAGCGAGCGGGTCAACAAGGTCGTCGAGTTCGTTGTTGCGGGCTTGATGCTCGCGCTTGTGCTCGACGTCTGGCTCGGCGTCGTCGACCGCTACTATTTACGCTGGCAGTTGCCCTGGCCGGAAACGCTGGCCCGCTATTTGATGATCTGGGCAGCGATGCTCGCTGTGTCCTCCGGCATCGCCCGGCGCGATCATATTGGGCTCACCACCTTTGTCATGATCTTTCCGGTCTCCGTCAGGCGAATAGTGCTGATCGCGGTTGATCTGCTGTCGCTGGCACTCTTCCTCTATGTCGCCTGGTATGGAATTGCCTTTGCCCAAAGCGGTGCTCCACGTCACGCCATGATTTTCGGCATGAGTCTGGCACCCTTCTATGCGGCGATTCCCGTCTCCGCGGCATTGTGTTCGGCTCAGCTTGTTCTTGTCCTCTTGCGGGACCTCGGCGGTCATCTCGACAAACCCGTGTTTGCCGAACCTGTAATGGAGGACAGCCAATGATCGTCGCCATCTCGTTTGTCGTCCTGATTCTTTTTGGCATGCCGATCGGATTTGCCATTGGTCTTGCCGGTGTCATCGGTCTGATCGATATGGGCGGCGGCTCGTTCCTTGCGATTGGGCCGAGCAAGATCTTCAACGGACTGAACATCTTTCCGTTCCTTGCCATGCCGTTTTTCATTCTGGCCGGTGAGATCATGAACGGGACGGGCATAACAACCCGTTTGGTGAAACTCGCTCAGGTCCTGGTCGGTCGCTTTCGCGGCGGTCTTGCCCACACCAACATGTTGGCGTCCGTCTTCTTTGCTGGCCTGACAGGATCTGCGACCGCTGATGCTGCAGCGTTCGGGCGGACGCTCGTGCCAGCCATGGTCAAGGAAGGTTACAAGCGCGATTACGCCTGCGCTGTCACCGCCGCCGGCTCGATCATTGGCCCAACCATTCCACCATCCGGTCTGATGGTGGTCTATGGTTCGCTTATGGGTGTTTCGATCGCGGGTCTCTTTGCGGCAGGCATCCTTCCGGGCCTCGTGATCTGCGCCGTATGCATGGGCGTCATAGTAGTCGGGGGTAAGCGGGAAAACCTGCCGCAAGCCTTGCGCGGGGCCAGCCTCAAGGAAGTCTGCCAGACATTCGTCTCCTCCCTGACGGCACTCGCCATGCCGGTTATCATCCTTGGCGGAATTCTTGGCGGTGTCGTCACGCCGACAGAGGCAGCTTCCATTGCAGTTGCCTATGCGCTCTTCATTGGCGCCGTCGTTTACCGCACGCTGACCTTCAAGAATTTCTATTCCATGCTGGTCCGTACCGCGCGGATCACCGGTGTCATCTTCGTCATCATCGCCTTTGCCAGTGTGCTGGGCTGGTGGATGAGCTTTGAACGTATTCCGCAGCTTATGGCGGAGACGGTCCTGAGCCTTTCAGACAACCGGTATGCCGTCATCGCCATCATCATCTGCCTTCTGCTGGTTGTTGGCATGGTCATGGATATCACCGCAATCCTGATCATCCTAGCGCCAGTGCTTGTGCCTTTGACCGAGCAGGTTGGTCTCGAGCCGATCCACGCCGGAATCATCTTCGTCCTTGCGCTGAACATTTCGCTGATGACGCCGCCCGTCGGCGCCTGTCTGTTTGTTCTTTCCTCCGTTACCGGAGAACGCCTGGAACGCATCTCGGTGAAGTTGATGCCGTTCCTGATCGCCGAGGTCGCCATTCTCTTCATCTTCGCTTTCTGGGAGGACGCCGCCCTGCTCCTGCCCAGACTCCTTGGCTTTGCCAACTAACCAAAACAAACACCAGAGAGGGTAATCACATGAAACGGACTGCATTATCTGCGGCGCTTGCCGCCACCTTGATCGCCAGCACCGCCTATGCGGACGGAGGCGTCATTCGCTTCGGTCACGACAACAAGACCGACCCGTTTGAAAATCCGGCTCATGCTTGCACCGCCGTCTTTGACAACCTCGTCACCTCCGGCACCAACGGCAGTGTTTCTGTCGAAGTCTTCGGCTCCAACCAGCTTGGTTCAGCGGCAGAACATGTTCAGCAGGTGCGTGATGGCCTGCTTCAGGCGACGCTGACGTCTACGGGCGCGCTTGCCAGTTATTATCCGCGCATTGATGTTCTGAACCTTCCGTTCGCCTTCAACGGAAATGCCGCCACCTATGAGGTCTTCGACGGAGATTTCGGTAAGGCGCTTGCCACAGACATTGAGGCTGAACTTGGTGATGTTGTAGTGCTCGGTTTCCCCGATACTGGCGGGTTCTTTGCCGTTACGAACTCGCAGCGCGAGATTGCCAACCTGGCCGACTTTGACGGCATCCGCATCCGCACGATGACCCTTCCGTCACACCAGACTATTGTGAAAGCTCTTGGCGCAGAAGCTTATCCGCTCTCTTGGGGCGAGGTCTATTCCGGCCTGCAAACCGGCGTGATTGATGGTCAGATGAACCCGGTTCCGATCATCTCTTTCGCGAACTTCGCAGAGGTCCAGGAATATCTGACGCTAACCAATCACCTGTTCTCGCCGTACACGTTCTTGATGAACCGTGCTTTCTATGAGGGTCTGTCCGACAGCGAGAAAGCCAACGTGCACACCGCAGCCGAGAACTGTGTTGCAGCCAGCCGGGGCCTTTCCCGCATCATTGAAGCTTCCGACCGCGGTCTTGCAGGGCTCGCCGATGACATCAAGGTCACCGCGCTCAGCGATGACCAGCGGGCGGAGATGGCAGCAGCCACACAGCCGGCATTCGAAACGCATGTTGCGGAAAATCTCGACCCGAAGGCCAATGAGCTGCTGGTGAAGTTTCGCGATGCGGTCAACAAGGCCAATGAAGCCTCCTATCTGAACTGACCGGCACGGCCGGATGGCCGTCTGAAGAACTTGCCGGAGGCCGCCAAATGGTCTCCGGCATATAATAATAACCCGGACAGGACCCAATCCATGCGGATCTTCTGTGCATCGCTCGCCACAGAGACAAATACGTTTTCGCCTCTGCGGACCGACTTTTCTGACTTCAAACAGAGTTTTTATGCAGCTCCCGGTGCTCATCCGGAAACGCCAACTCTGTGCAGCGGTGTTTTCCCCGCGCTTCGCAGGGCATCTCAGGACCTTGATTTCGACCTGATCGAGGGCACTGCCACCTGGGCCGAGCCTGGGGGGCTTTTGAACGCCGGGACCTGGGTCTATTTGCGGGACGAGATCCTGGAGCAGGTCCGTGAAGCCTTGCCGCTGGATGCCGTTGTTCTGGGCCTGCATGGCGCGATGATCGCAGATGGTTGCACCGATTGCGAAGGTGCTCTGCTGGAAGCCGTTCGGGGCATTGTCGGGCCAGAGACGATCATCGGTGTCACTTTTGATCCGCACAGTCACCTTAGTCAGAAGCGGGTCGACAATGCGGACATCATCACCGTGTTCAAGGAATTTCCGCATACGGATTTTGCCGAAACGGGCGAAGCTTGCGTCGCACTTGTCTTGCGGGCCTTGAGGGGTGAAATCAAACCGGTCGTATCCGCCTACGATGTGCGTATGATCGATATCCTGCCGACCAGTCAGGCTCCAATGCGCGGTTTTGTCGACCGCATGAAAGCGCTGGAAGAAGACGGAACCGTGCTTTCAGTCTCAGCCATTCATGGGTTCATGGCCGGGGATTCTCCGGACCTTGGTGCCAAGATCGTTGTTGTGACCGACAATGACCGGTCAAAGGGGACTGAAATTGCGACGCGTCTGGGCGAGGAATTGTTTTCCTTCCGGGGGCAAACGAAACCTCAGTTTTTGACAGCATCGGTTGCTTTGGCTAAGGCAGCCAGAGCGGACAAGGGCCCGGTGGTCGTTGCGGATGTCTGGGACAATCCAGGTGGTGGCGTTGCCGGTGATTCCACCTTGATGTTGCGCGAAGCTATCGCCCAGGACCTCAAATCTGTAGCGTTTGGCACCATTTGGGACCCGATGGCTGTGCGGCTCTGTCATGCTGCCGGGGAGGGGGCACGTCTTAACCTGCGTTTCGGCGGCAAGACGTCCTCGACAGCTGGCGATCCGGTGGACGCGACCGTCACTGTGCTCAAAAATCAGCGGGAGGCGGTACAAAGCTTCGGCACATCGATTGTTCCGCTGGGCGACTGTTCTGTCATCCGGCTTGGCGGCATCGATGTGGTGCTGAACTCCAATCGCAGCCAGGCATTTTCGCCGGATCTGTTCACCAATCTCGGCATCGACATCACGGCCAAAAAAGTTCTGGTGGTGAAGTCGACCAACCACTTCTACGGTGCATTTTCAAAGATTGCGGCGGAGGTACTTTATGCCTCTGTTGACGGTCCTTACCCCAATGACCCGAAAACGACGCCCTATACCCGTTTGACGCGCCCGCTGTGGCCGATCGTCTCCAACCCCTTCGAAATGGCCCTTGCATGAGTTTTGAAGATATCCAAACGCCGGCAGTTCTCGTTGATCTCGATATCGCCGAGGCAAACATCGACGCTTATCAGGCCTATTGCACGAAACATGGACTTGCCCTGCGCCCGCATATCAAGACCCACAAGCTGCCGGTTCTGGCGAAGCGCCAGCTTGAGGCCGGAGCAACCGGCATCACCTGCCAAAAGATCAGCGAAGCCGAAGCGATGATCGCGGACGGTGGCATCAATGATGTTCTGATCACCTTCAATATCCTGGGAGCAGAGAAGCTGGAGCGGCTCAAGGCGCTGGCCGGGGCGGTCCGCTTGAGTGTCGTTGCGGATAACACCTCAACCGTGACGGGTTTGTCGGATGCTTTTTCTCGCACCGCCAGCCCGCTCACCGTGCTGGTTGAATGTGACACCGGCGCAGAGAGGTGCGGCGTCACCAGTCCGGAAGCGGCGCGGGACCTGGCGCAAATCATTAGCCAGAGCCCCGGCGTCACCTTCGGCGGGCTGATGACCTATCCACCAGCTGGTAGAGAAGCAGAGGTTCAGGACTGGCTCACCAAGGCGCGGGACCTGATCGAGGCTGATGGTCTGAAGGTCGCCGTGATCTCGAACGGTGGATCACCGGGAATGTGGCAGGCGGAAGAAGTGCCGGTTGCGACCGAGTACCGGATCGGCACATACGTTTACAACGACCGCTCCCTGGTGAGCCGGGGTGTTTGTGACTGGGGCGACTGCGCTTTGACGGTGCTTGCAACTGTTGTCTCTGTGCCAGCCCCAGACCGGGCCGTCATTGATGCCGGTACCAAGGTCCTCACCTCGGATCTCCTCGGACTGAACGGCCATGGCCACGTTCTAGGCCGCCCGGACATAACCGTTGATGCCTTGTCGGAAGAGCACGGAGTGCTGCGCGCCGAAACCATTGGCCTTGAGGTGGGTGACCAGATCCGGATCGTGCCCAATCACGTCTGCGTGGTCAGCAATATGGTTGATGAGGTTCAGCTTATCCGGGGTGAACAAGCGTTAGGGCCGTCGCCCGTATCTGCCCGTGGCAAGGTGGTCTGATCCATGGTCGATTTACTGTGTATCGGGGAACCGCTTTTTGAACTCAATGAGCAACCGGACGGCTCTATCTTGCCCGGGTGCGGCGGAGATGTCTCCAATGTTTGTATCGCGGCATCGCGCCAGCAGGCTTATGTCGGATTGATCGCCAATATCGGCGCAGACACCTTTGGTGAAAAACTTCAGGAAACCTGGCGGCGCGAAGGTGTATCGACGAAGTATGTTACGTCAAAGCCCGGCGAGGATACCGGGATCTATTTTGTCCAGCATGACGCGAATGGGCACAAGTTTCTCTACCGGCGCAAAGGGTCTGCTGCATCCCGTATGACTCGGGAAGACATTCCACAATCCGCCATCGCGGACGCTTCGCTGGTTTATGCCTCGGGCATCAGCCTTGCGGTATCGGGTGAATTGCGGGACGCTACACGACACGCGATTGAAATCGCCGTCGCAAACGGACGGGCGGTTGCCTTTGATCCGAATTTAAGGACCGCGCTCTGGTCCTTGGACGAAGCCCGCGCCATGACGCATGAGGTCATGAAACGCTGCGATATTGCCTTGCCGGGCCTTGATGATGCCCGCGCCCTAACCGGGCACACAAGCCCGGAAGAGATCGTCCGGTTTTATCACAGTCTCGGCGCGCGTGTTGTTGCCCTGACGCTCGGTGCCGATGGTGTTGCCGTCTCTTGCGGGGACGGAGTTAAGATAATCCCTGGTGAAGCCGTGGAGACGGTAGACGCGACCGGTGCCGGAGACTGTTTCAACGGTGTCTTCATGGCCGCATGGCTGCGCTCTGGTAAGGCAGTCGAAGGTGCGGCGATTGCCAATCGTGCTGCCGCGCATTCAACGACAGCCTATGGCGCGGTCACCGCGCCCCGTATGACCCTTTCCTCTTAAATTCAAAAAAGGATGCTTGAACATGAGCCAAGCCACGATTGAACGTTTCGGCGGAGGCAAAACAGGTGCCGGCGGACAACCTCTTCCCTTTGCAACAGCCGTACGCGCTGGGGACTTTGTCTTCATTTCCGGCCAAGTCGCCATGAAGGAAAATGGCGAGATCGAACCGGGCGGCGTGGAAAGCCAAACCAAACGCACCATGGAAAACGTCATCGCGGCGCTCGCTCTTGCGGACTGCACGCTCGATGATGTCGTGAAGGTCGGCGTCTGGCTGGACGACACCCGGGACTTCTGGACCTTCAACAAGGTGTACGCCAGTTATTTCCCGAATGGTGGTCCGGCCCGCTCAACGGTTCGTTCCCAGCTAATGGTCGACGCAAAGGTCGAGATCGATGCGGTCGCGTACAAACCGCTCCCAAAAGCCGACTGATTTAGAGTGGAGACCGGGGCTCTCGGGTCCCGGTCTCTCATAAGACTCAATGATCGCGAGAAAGGCGCAGGTTTTCAAACGCGTTTATGCGGCGTTATCAGAGCTCGGCTTCTTCCAGCACCTTCTTGGCCACCCGGAAGCATTCCAAAGCCTGTGGTACGCCGCAATAGATGCCAATAACATGGATGATGGCGCGGATCTCCTCCTTGGAAACGCCATTTGTGACAGCGCCGCGGCAATGGGTTTCCCACTCGGTCATCTTGCCGAGCGCCCCGATCATGGCGAGGTTCATCATGGAGCGGGTCTTGGCGTCGATGACATCATCGCCCCAGCCAAAGCCCCAGCACCAGGCCGTCATTGCTTCCTGAAACGGCCGTGTAAAATCATCGGCGGCCGCAAGATTTTTCTCCACATACTCCGCGCCAAGGGTTGCCTTGCGTTGCGCAAGTCCTTTTTCAAATAGATCCTGATCCATCAGCCTATCCTGATTGCAATGTTTTTGGTTTGAACGTAGTTGAGCAGGGCCTCGCGGCCCTTTTCCCGGCCATAGCCGGATTTGCCAAAGCCGCCGAACGGCGTTTCGACTCCGCCCGCGTACCATTCATTGACGAACACCTGACCTGCCCGGAGCTGCCGGGAGGCGCGCATGGCTCGGTCGACATTGGCGGTGAAGACCCCGGCCACCAGGCCATAGAGTGTACCGTTGGCAATCTCGAGCGCTTCACGTTCGTCCCGTGCTTTCAGAACAGACAGCACCGGACCGAAAACTTCATCGCTCGCAATTGTCATGTCAGGTGAAACATCGGTCAGAACCGTCGGCTCGAGAAAATAACCGGGGCGGTTCATGCGCCGGCCACCAGTCGCGATCCGGGCACCTTCGCGCTCCGCTTGAGATACCATGCCTGCCGCCCGCTGGCATTGGCCTTCAGAGATCATCGGGCCCATGTTGTAGCCAAATTCCGGAAACTCGAGGCCCGGACCGACCTTGAGGCCTTCCGCCATACCGACGATGCCGTCCACCAACCTGTCATGGATGGCTTCATGGGCAATGACGCGGGACATGGCCGAACACACTTGGCCTGCGTTGAAGTAGATGCCCCACCGGACATCCGAAAGGAAAGCGTCGAGATCGGCGTCATCGTAAACGATCGCAGCCGATTTCCCTCCAAGTTCAAGTACACAGGGCACGACGTTCCGGGCCGCTGACGTTGCGATTGCCGAGCCTGTAGCAACAGACCCGGTAAAGACGATCTGATTGACGTCAGTGTGGGCGGACAAAGCCGCTCCTGCCTCCTTGCCAAGACCGCAGAGGATGTTCAATGCCCCTGCCGGCAGGCCGCAGGCGAGGGCCGCATCCGCGAAGTATTTATGCGTGAGCGGGTCAAGTTCCGGCGTCTTGACAACGACAGCACATCCCACCGCAAGCGCGGCCGAGACCGAGCGAGCCGTCATCTCCATCGGATAGTTCCACGGAATGATCTGGGCGGAAACGGCAAAAGGCTCGTGGACGGTAAAGTCGAAATACCCGCCGCCCAAAGGGATCGACCGGCCTTCCATAGTTTCGGCTTGGTTGCCGTAGTATTCGAAATACCGGGCTGCGCCCTCGATTTCGAGCTTTGCTTCCCAGAGCGGTTTTCCGGCTTCCCGGGTCAGGATCGGGGCGATTTCCTCGATACGGTCCAGAAGGTAATCACCCATTTTGCGGACAATCCGTCCTCGCTCTACAGGGCGAAGATCCATCCACGTGCGGCTATCGCTGACCCGTTTGGCAGCCTTGACCGCGCGGTCTACATCAGCGGCATCCGCCAGCGCCTGCTCGGCAAGTTTCTCTCCGGTTCCCGGATCGAGAACGTCGAGCCGTCCTCCGCCACCGTCCACAAACGCGCCGTCGATAAAGTTTTGCCAGTAAGCTGGTACTTGGGTCACGAGGGTATAATCCTGTTGGCGTAGAGCCGGTCGTAATGCGGCTTCATGCGTTTGTGGACATGCTGGACCCTTGCTGGAGCCTCTGAAATGTCCACGTATTTCCTCTTCTGGGGTGTCAGGCCTGTGGATCGCTTCAGGTTCTCATGAAACGACCCCCCATCCCACCAGCTGTATTGTCCAGTGTCGGCACCCGGCTCCCAAGACAACGCTTCCTTTATGAACGGAATGCCGACGGCTTCACAAAAGGCTTCGACCGTTTTCTCCGGCGTTTCAAGCAAGTCATTGCTGTCAATCACCGGCGGAGGTGTGCCGTTCAAGGCAGTGAGCAGATCGTAGAGGGCCCGTTGTTCTGGAAACCCGACTTCGGCGGCGTCGAAATCCGGCCACTTGTCATACATCGAAGTGATGGTGAGGGCTGGATCGCGGATCAGGAAGGCATGGGTGAAGTTCGAGAGAAACTCCGGATCCCACATGTGGTTCACGTAATGGGGGAAGTCCTTGATGAATACCGAGCCTTTTTCAGCGCGCTCTTGAATGTCCTGCCAAACGCTTTGCAGAGTAAGCCCCGCCGTTGTCTTGTCGCCAGGTGTCCACCTCGGCCAAAACGGGTCTTCTCCCTGATACCAGGCTTCGCCAAAGGGTTCGTGGAGACAATCCAGATCTCCTCTTTGGCGCATCATCCATTCAAAGGCAGTGGAGGTCGAGCGTGGCACAGCCCATAGCGCGATAATCTTATGCATTCAGAGACCTCAAGAGTTGCCCGTTCTCGCCAGCCGGAGCCAGCCCCAGCGATTTGAAAATCCGCCAGTAAAGAGCCGTGTCGTGCGCGATTACCGGTTTGCCAAGGCGGTCTTCAAGCATGCTTGTGAGTTGGAGCATCCGTTGCGGTTGCTGGTTGGGACCTGTGCGGAAATTGACCATGCCGTTGGCCAGGTAGGCATCTGCCTGCGGGGCCTTTTCGGCAACGTAATCGAAGCTCTTTGCTGCAAGGTCACCATCAAAGATCCAGCGTTGTTTGTTGACATCGTCCTGAGTGGAAAACCAGCCCTGGTCCACGAAATTGCCTGCCCAAAGCACATCAAAGCCGGCTTCTTTCAAAAACCCGACTGTGCCCTGCCACCACTTTGGCCAGTGATAGACTGCGTTCAAGGCTACCTTTTCAACGTTCATGGCACGCAAGGCTTCAACCATCGCATAGCCGGCCATGTGGAACGCGAGACCATGTCTGTCACTCATCTTTTTGCAGAAGTCAGAGATACCCTCAACGCCCAGGCCAGAGGCGTGCACCCAGTTGGACCCCACCTGACCGCACACGTCCGCACCATTGTTTGCCATCAGCGCGGCAAATTCCTCCAGCATTGCAAAGTTTTGCTTCCGCTGGTCGAGTTGGTGCCCGTAGTCGGGCGCATGGAGCATCCATCCGTGCACTCCAACTGAGGGGGGGGCGATGCGCAAAAAGTCTGATGGGGCGGCATCCCAGTCCCGGGGCGGACAGGTAAACCCGACCTGATGCGGAAACAGCTTCTGATCAGCCGTCCAGACGTCCGGCATGTGCCAGGAAGCCTTGGATGCGGTTTCGCTGGTCATGCTTCGCGCATCCAGCTTTGCAGTGCCTGTACCGAGTGTTCGGAATGCACACCGCAGGCTGGATCCAGCACCAGAGGTCCGGGTTTGTATCCGCGGCTCTTGAGACCGCGCTGTACCGATTCCACAAGGTAGATGTCTTCTTCGACCGTGGTCGAGCGGTCCTGCACGGCAAGACGGCGGACCACTTCACTGTCGACACCGTCGATGGTGTACCAACCGCGCCAGACAACGACGTGATCCACATCGACCGCGCGCCAGTGATAGGTGTTCAAGATGTTGCCCGGGTAGACCTGGAATGAGAACAACGGCCACAAGAACCAGGAAGAATAGTCTCCCGCATGTTCGTTGGAATCGAGGTCGATCTCATAGGTCATGCGCTCCAGATTTTGACATTCTGTTGTGTGGCGCAGGCAATACCCTTGAGGCTGGATGTCATAGGTTTCGGGCTTGATAACACCGGTTGCGAAAGTCGGGTGGTTGATGGGGCAGTGATAACACTCGGAATAGTTTTCGACCGAGACTTTCCAATTGCAGTTTTCTTCGATTTCCACCCACTCGAGCGGCTGTAGCCGATCGATATGCGGAACAAAGGATCTCAGCTCTTCCCGAACATTTGGAAACCATTCGTCCATGGGCTTGGCATTCGGATCCAGGTTTACAAACAGGAAGCCACAGAAATCCTCAATTTGGACGGTGCTCAGACAAATCTGGTTGCGGTCGAACCCCGGGACGGATTTGACATTGGGTCCGGACCGCAGACCGCCCGTGAGTTCATAAGTCCAGCTGTGATAAGGGCACACCAACAGCTTGGTGTTGCCTTCGCCTTGAACCAGCTGATGGGCCCTGTGCTGACAAACGTTGAAATAGGCGCGCAGCACACCCTCGCGATCCTTCAGGCAGATAATGCTCTCGCCGGCGATGTCGATCGTGAAATAATCGCCCGGTTTTTGCAGCAAAGACGCATGTCCTGCAAATTGCCACGTTCGTGCCAGCAGGCCGTCCTTCTCCCGCTCAAAGTGAGCAGGGTCGGTATAATACCGTGCTTCGAGCGAATGGATCAGCTGGCTGTGAACGTTCATGAGCGGTCCTTCCATTCTTCCTGATACAGCCCCATGGCATGGCGGCGGGTGTGGAATTTCTCAATGTTTGCAACGACATCGGGTGGTGCGTCGGCAATGACAAAGGCAAGCAGCGTTTCCAACAACGCGATCGTTGACACGGACGAGGGAAAGAACTGCGGAGTTTCGGCGTCGATGATGAAGGCGTGATCGCTGCCGACCACGATGGGGGAAGCCGGGCTGTCGGAGATTGCGACGATTGTCAGGCCCTGTTCGCGGGCAACCTCAACGGCTTCAATCACGTCGGTCCGATACGGTTTGCAGGTCATGGCGAGCAACACATCGCGTTTGTCTGCCCGGGCCAAGTCGTCCGTTGCTACAGACCCCATACGCGGAATCGTCCAGATCGTGTCAACGGCCATGTCTGCAAGGTAGGTGAAGTTGCGGGCGTTGGAGTTGTTGACGCCAACGCCAAGCACATAGGTGTGCCGCGCATTCACGATCGCATCGGCGGCCGCTTTCATGGCATTCGCATCGGTTGCCGCAAAAGTGTTCTCGATGTTCGAGATTGCACAGGCCGCCATTTCGGCAAAGAGCTCACCCAATTGGCCGCCTTTGGATAGAGACTGCAGCCAACGGGCCCTGTCCGGAAAATCTGTACCTCTGCTGCGGATCGCTTCGCGGAACGGCTGCCGGAAGTCCTCATAGCCTTCAAAACCCACAGACCGTGCCATGCGCACAAATGTGTTGGGTTTTACCCCGGCAGCATCTGCGATCTCGCGGATTGAGCTGACGCCGACATCATTCGGATTTTCAAGCACATAGCTTGCCGCCTTGCGCAGCTCTGGGGTCAACACCTCAAGCTCGGCAGCCAGGTCGTCCAGCACAGTCTGTGGTGCCTTCAAATCAGATTTTGGTACATTCATATCATTCATGATTGACGAGAGTACATTTGTACAATTACGCTGTCCATCGAAAAATTACGGTCCATGGAGATGCGACGTGTCAGAACTTGGAGCTACGAAACTGCCGTCTTCGGCACGTGTTGTCATTGTTGGCGGCGGCATTATGGGATGCGGGCTTGCCTACCATCTGGCGCATGAAGGTTGGTCCGATGTTGTGCTTTTGGAAAAGGCGGAGTTGACATCCGGTTCGACCTGGCACGCGGCGGGCCAGATCACGCATTCCACTTCCAGCTTCGGCCTTGGAAAATGCGTCGGCTACAACATTGATCTTTATTCCGGGCAGCTGGAAGAAGAGACAGGCCAATCCGTAACCTGGCATGGCTGCGGGTCTTTCCGTCTCGCCTATACGGAAGACGAAATGGATTGGCTGCGCCACACCATGAGCGTTGGCCGTGCGCTTCAATTTCCGATGGAACTTGTGGGGCCGGACCGGATCCGGGAGTTGCATCCCTACTACAATCTCGACGGCGTTCTCGGCGCGCTTCACACGCCGGATGACGGGCACGCGGATCCGTCCGGTGTCACCCAGGCGCTGGCCATCGGTGCGCGGAAGTTGGGTGTGAAGATCATTCGCCGCTGCCGGGCGAAGGACATCAAGCAGCTGCCGACGGGCGAGTGGAAGGTGTTTACCGAGCTTGGCGACATCACCTGCGAACATGTGGTGAATGCTGGTGGCACTTATGCGCGCCAGATGGGCGAATGGAGTGGCCTGCAATTGCCGATGACCTCCATGACCCACCACTACATCGTCACCGACACGGTTCCGGAGTTCCTGGAGTTAGATAAAGAACTCCCGGTCATACGCGACGACAAGCTGGTCTCCGGCTACATCCGCATGGAGCAGAAATCCGGCCTGATCGGTATTTACGAGAAGGAAAACCCGAACACGGTTTGGGAAGATCATTGCCCTTGGGAAGCGGAAAACGAGCTGTTTGAGGCCGATTATGACCGGATCATGCCCTGGCTGGAAAACGCCATGGACCGGATGCCGATTTTTGCAGAGCTCGGCATCAAGCGGGAAGTTCATGGTGCGATTTCACACCCGCCGGACGGCAATCCGCTGATTGGCCCAGCTCCCGGCGTCAAGAATTACTGGTGCTGCTGCGGCACCCAGATCGGCATCGGTTGGGGCCCGGGTCTGACACGCGAACTGGCCAGATGGATGGTGCATGGCGCCGCCGACATTTCCATGCGCGAGTTTGATCCACGCCGGTTCGGCGACTATGCCGACAAGGATTGGCAGGTGATCAAGGCCAAGGAAGACTATTGCCTGCGCCACGAAATTCCGTTCCCGCACTTCAACCGCCTGGAAGGCCGGCCAATCAAACCCAGCCCGCTTTATGAACGTTTGAAAGACAAGGGTGCGGTTTACGAAGAAGTCTATGGTCATGAACGGCCGCGCTGGTTCGCAAAGGACGGTTTGGAGCAGCGCGATTATTATTCCTTCAACCGGCCTGAGTGGCACGGCGTGGTCGCTAAGGAAATGAAGGCTGTGCGGGACACTGCCGGCATCATGGATATCTCGGCTTTCACCAAGATCGAAGTGTCCGGTCCGGACGCAGAACCCTACCTTGATCGTCTTGTTGCCAACAAGCTTCCCAAAAAGGTTGGCGGCATCGCCTTGACCCATATGCTCAACCGGCGTGGCCGGATTGAGCTGGAGCTGACCGTGGTGCGGCTTGGCCCGGACCGGTTCTATCTCGTCTGCGCGGCGTTCTTCGAGCAGCGTCTCCTTGATCACTTGGCCCAACACCTTGACGGTGAAACTGTAATCGTCCGAAACCTCTCGACCGACTGGGGGGCGATGGCGCTGAACGGGCCGCGGGCCCGCGATATTCTGGCTCCCAATACCCCGGCCGCTCTGGACAATGCGTCGTTCCGGTGGTTGACGGCACAAGAAATCGAAGTGGCCGGCCGCAAACTGTGGGCCTTCCGCATGTCCTATGCAGGCGAGCTTGGTTGGGAATTCCATGTTCCGCGGGAAGACATGCTGGCGGTGTACGACGCACTTTGGGCGACCGGGGAAAGTCTGGGTCTCGTGGACTACGGGTCCTTTGCAATGAATGCCCTGCGGCTCGAAAAAGGCTTTAAGGGCGCCGGCGAACTGACAAACGAAGTCACCTTGCCAGAAGCGGATGTGATGCGCTTCGTCAAACTCGACAAGGGTGACTTCCTCGGCCGTGAAGAAACCGCAAAGAGCGCGGAAAGCGCACTTCCCTGGGTCTGTGTTTATCTTGAAGTGGAACCGGATGGCGTTGCTGATGGCCATGGCGGAGAAGCTGTCCTAATGGACGGGAAGGTCGTCGGGGCAACAAGCTCGATTGCCTACGGTCATTCAGTCGGCAAGATCCTGGCTTTTGCCTACGTCAAACCGGAGGCTGTGAACGCGGGAACCGAGCTGGAAGTCGTCGTCATGAATGGGCCGCGAGCCGCGCGGGTTCTTGATGTCCCTGCGTACGATCCGGATAGCATTTTACCGCGCACAGATGCACCGGTCGGGATGGCTGCGGAATGAGCACTCCCGCGACTATGAAAGCGATGGTTCTGGAGGGTCACGGAGGGCTGGACAAGATCGTCTGGCATGAAGACTGGCCGACACCCGAACCGGGAGCCGGAGAAGTTCTGATCAGGGTTGGAGCTTGCGGCCTCAACAACACCGACGTGAACACCCGCTCCGGCTGGTATTCAAAAACAGTCTCCGAGGCGACCACCGGCGGAGCCTATCAGGAAGTTGCAGAGGAAGACCCGACCTGGGGCGGACGACCCATTACCTTCCCGCGGATTCAGGGTGCCGATACGGTTGGCACGATCGCCGCGTTGGGAGATGGAGTTTCCGAAGATCTCTTGAACAGGCGCGTCATGGTCGACTGCTGGCTACGCGACTGGTCCGATCCGGAGAACATGGACAAGACCGGCTATTTCGGCTCCGAGTGCAACGGCGGCTTTGCCGAATATACGGTTGTCGACGCGCGGAATGTCGGCCCCATCGTCAGCACACTATCTGATGCAGAACTGGCAACATTTTCCTGTTCCTACACAACCGCAGAAGGGATGCTCAGCCGCGCCAATGTCAATGCAGACGATACGGTTCTTGTGACTGGCGCGTCGGGCGGTGTCGGATCGGCCTTGGTCCAACTCGCCAAACGCCGAGGCGCGACTGTTATTGCTCTGGCGTCGCCTACCAAACATGCAGACGTTAAGGCACTCGGCGCGGATCACGTTCTTGAACGCGCACCGGCGGATCTCAAAGCCGCCTTGAATGCAGCAACCGGCAAAGACACGGTTTTCGTTGTGGCTGATATTGTTGGCGGGCCCTATTGGGGCACCTTGATCAATGTCTTGAAACGTGGCGGCCGGTACACGTGCTCCGGTGCCATTGCGGGCCCGATCGTGGAACTCGATCTGAGGACCTTCTACCTGCGCGACCTGACATTTACCGGGTCGACCGTCATTGCTCCGCATATCTTCTCAGACATCGTCGGGTACATTGAGCGGGGTGAAATCAAACCGGCGCTGGCCGCAACCTATCCACTCCAGGACTTTCACGCGGCACAAACCGCGTTCATCGAGAAGAAGCACACGGGCAACATTGTGGTGACCCCATGAAGATCACCCGCATCCGTGTCTACAAGACAGATCTTCCCTATGTCGATGGCGCATACGGCTGGGGAGCGGGCAATGCCATTACCGTGGCAAAGGCCTCGGTTGTCGTGATCGACACGGATGCGGGTGTACAAGGCTGCGGCGAGTTCACGCCTTGCGGCGAGAACTACATGGTCGCCCATTCTGAAGGGGTTGAAGCGCTCGCGCGGTTGGTCGCGCCGTTTCTTATCGGAGAAGATCCGAGGCAGGTGACCCGGATCGAGCAGATCCTTGATCATACCATTCAGGGCCACGGCTATGCCAAAGCCCCGTTTGACGCCGCGTGCTGGGATATTATTGGAAAGTCTCTCGATGCGCCGGTTTGGCTTCTTCTCGGCGGAAAGCTCACGGACGGTGCGCCCATGTACCGTGTTGCGCCGCATAGGGGAACCGAAGAGACGATCGCCGAGCTGGAGCGGCACCGGGCTGCAGGATACCGGCAATTCCAGATCAAGGTCGGTGCGGACTGGTCCAGCGACATAGACCACATCCGCGCAACCGTTCCGCTTCTGAAACCCGGCGAAAAAGCGATGGCCGATGCCAATCAGGGCTGGCGCGTCGACAATGCGCTCCGGGTGGCCCGTGCAACACGGGATCTCGACTTCATCTTCGAACAGCCCTGCCGGACTTATGAGGAGTGCCTTCAGGTCCGTCGGCGAATCGATCTGCCAATGAAGCTCGACGAGTGCGTGACCGGTATGCGGGCCGCACAACGGATTGTTGCCGATCAGGGTGCGGATCTGGTGTGCCTGAAAATATCGAATCTTGGAGGCTTGTCGAAGGCTCGGCGGGTTCGGGACTTTTTCCTCGACAACCGGATCCCGGTTGTTGCCGAAGATACATGGGGCGGCGAAATCGCAACCGCAACGCTCGCCCATTTTGCAGCGTCCACTCCAGCGGATTACCTCCAAAACACAACGGACCTTTGTAACTACAACACCCGTTCGACAGGAACACCGGCCCCAAAGACGAAGGATGGAAAGCTCTTCGCCTCCGACATTCCGGGGCTCGGCGTTGCCCCAGACTTTGGAGCCCTTGGAGATCCGGTCGCCACCTATGGAGAGGCCGCATGAAGATCACAAAGATCTCGGTCTGGCAGATCGATCTGCCGCTCTCGAAACCCTACTGGCTTTCCGGTGGGCGGCTGAAATTTGAAATGCTCGACAGCACCTTCGTGCGCATTGAAACCGACGAAGGTTTCACCGGCTGGGGGGAAGGGTGCCCTTGGGGCCATACTTACCTGCCAGCCCATGGTTCGGGTTTGCGCGCGGCTCTGGAGCTCTTGGCACCGGCCTTGATCGGCAAGGACCCGCGGGCGGTGGAGACGGTCAATCGGGCGATGGATCTGCAATTGCCCGGACATCCGTACGCAAAAGCACCTTTGGACATTGCCTGCTGGGACATCCTTGGCAAATCAGGCGGTTCCCCTCTTTGGCGGCTCTTTGGTGCAGAAAGCCCAGCAGAGGTCGCGATCAATTCGTCAATTTCAACTGGTACGCCAGACGAAATGATCGCGGATATTCAGGCTGCCAGTGCCAAGGGCTACAAGACCCACTCAGCCAAGGTCGGTGGCAGCAATTTCAAGGCCGACATCGAACGCATTGAGGCAATCTCAGCAGCCTTGGCGCCGGACGAACAGGTGACCTTCGATGTGAACCGGGCCTGGACACCAGGTGTCGCTCTACAGGTGCTGAACTCGGTTGCGGCCCGCGACTGGATAGAGCAGCCGTGTGAAACGCTTGCGGAGTGTGCGCTTGTGGCCGCCAAAGTGCCTCAGCCGATCATGCTGGATGAATGTCTGCATTCTTTTGCAGATCATCTTGATGCCTGGAAGGCGGGCATCTGCCAGGGCGTCAAGGTCAAGCCGAACCGGGTCGGTGGACTGACCAAGGCGAAACAGATCCGGGATTTCGGCATCTCGGTCGGTTGGCAGATGCACATAGAAGACACGGGCGGAAGTGCGTTCGCGGACACAGCCGCCTTACATCTGGCGGCTGCAACGCCGGAGGCCAACAGACTGGCAAGCTGGCTGTGCCATGCGCATCTTGCTGTTGATCCAGTTCCCGGCCAGGGCGCGCGCAATGTCGAAGGCTCGGTTTATTTCGACCAGAGCCCTGGCATCGGTGTCGAACCTGATCCTGAAATTCTTGGCGACCCGATCGCGGTATATGGAGACGCCGCATGAGAAACGTGCCCGATCTTGAAATCTCGAGTCTCTCCCTGTGGCGGGTTCCACTGACTAGCCACGAGACCTACTACATGGCATCCGGCAAGGCCTGTGCCACCGTGGACAGCATGGTTGTGCGTATCGAGACCAAACAAGGCGTCTCCGGTTGGGGCGAAGTCTGCCCGATCCCTCATTATTTGCCCGCCTATGCCAACGGTGTTGCTCCGGCCCTTGAAGAACTCGCGCCCGTTCTGATTGGGCGGAGCCCGATTGGCGCGGAGGCTGCGATGGCGGCCTGCAACAAGCACCTGATCGGTCATGTCTATGCAAAATCTGCCATCGACATTGCGCTGTGGGATTTGACCGGAAAGGCCTGCGGGCTGCCGATCTACACCCTACTTGGCGGATTGCAGACAGATGAACTCCCGCTCTATCACTCCATCACCTGTATCGCGCCGGATGATATGGTCCGGATCGCAAAAGACGCGATTGCAGCCGGCATGACCCAGATCCAGGTCAAACTTGGCGCGGACGACGATTGGCAAGCAGACGTTGCCCGCTTGCGGCTCGTTCGTGAAGCAGTTGGTCCTGGCCCGATCGTCTATGGCGACTGGAATTGCGGTGCGACCCGGATGGACGCAACCCGCGTCGGGCGTGCCGTTGCCGACCTCGACATCATGCTGGAACAACCGTGCCAAACGCTGGAAGAGTGCGCTGCAGTCAGAGCAGCCACAGGTTTGCCGATGAAGCTCGATGAAAACGCCCATGACACTACCAGCCTTTTGAAGGCCTATGAACTTGGCTGCATGGATGCGGTGGCTCTGAAACTGTCCAAATTCGGTGGCATTACCGAACTCCGGAAGGCCCGGGATCTGTGTCTTTATGCCGGCGCGCGCATGTGTGTTGAGGATACCTGGGGTTCGGATATCGCAACAGCTGCAGCGCTTCATGTCGCCGCCGCAACTCCCCGCCAGGGCATCATGAATGTCTGCGATTTGTCCGGCTATGTTGCACCCAGAATTGATCCTGCAGCGCCATCGCGGACCGGTGGTTTCATTTCTCCTCCAAGTGGTCCGGGATTGGGTGTATCGCCCGATCCGGATGTGCTCGGAGATCCCATTCTCGACCTAGTGGCATAAGGCCAGCCTGAGAGGCACGCCCATGAAAACGAATATCTCGCAATCCGATTGGAAAGACCGTGCAGGCGAAGTCCTGCCTGCGGCCGGGTTTGGAAATTTCGATCCGTCTTTGATCTTGCGCGAAGGCAAGGGCTCGCGAGTTTGGGACGAAGATGGCAAAGAGTACATCGACTATCTGATCGGGTCCGGCCCCATGATCTTGGGTCACGGTCATCCGGAAGTTCTGGACGCGGTGCAAGAACAGCTTGGCAAGGGCATGACGTTCTTCACCAACAATGCAGCCGGCATTGAGCTTGCTGAAGTCTTGGTCGAGGCCATGGCCTGCGCCGAGCAGGTCCGGTACGTGTCGACGGGCGGAGAAGCGGACATGTACGCCATGCGGCTCGCCCGCGCCTTTACGGGGAAAGACAAAATCCTCAAATTCGAGGGTGGCTACCACGGCATGTCCGGCGAAGCCTTGATGAGCCTTGCACCCAAGGAGCTCGTCAACTTCCCGCAAGCCGTTCCAGATTCCGCCGGGATCCCGGAAAGCGTGCGTGACAACATGCTGATTGCACCGTTCAACGCCGCAGATTTCGTCACGTCTCTGGTTGAGGAATACGCTGGCGAAATCGCCTGCATTATTGTGGAGCCCTTGCAGCGGTTGATCCCGCCTGCTCCGGGGTTTCTGCAGACCTTGCGGAATCTGGCGACCAAGCACGGAATCGTTCTGATCTTCGATGAAGTGGTTACCGGCTTCCGGTTCGCTTATGGCGGTGCGCAGGAGTACTACGGCGTCGTGCCGGATCTGTGCACGCTCGGCAAAATCATTGGCGGCGGTTTTCCTCTCGCAGCGATTGCGGGCAGATCCGAGATCATGGCCCATTTCGACAAGGCCGTTGTCGGCGACAAGAGTTTCACATTCCAGGTCGGAACGCTGAGCGGCAACCCCGTTGCCGGTGTGGCGGGCTTGAAGACGCTGGAAATTCTGCGGCGTCCGGGCGCTTATGAAGAGCTTAAGGCGCACGGGGAGCAGTTGATGCAAAGTTACGTCGCGCATCTTTCGGCCGCAGGCGTGCCTCACCAGATCGTCGGCGAACCCATGCTGTTCGATGTCGTCTTCACTGAAGACCCGGTGCGCGATTATCGTGATGCGCTGAAGAACAACGCGGCGCAGGCCAAAGCGTTTAACGCATCGCTGCGCCAAAGCGGGATCTTGAAACCCGACAGCAAGCTCTACGCACACCTGGCGCTTTCAGCTGAGGACTTGCAGCAGACCGACGAAGCAATCGCCACCGCAGCAGGGCAGCTTTAGACACCTGGAAAACGCGTTATTACAATCGCGGGGCCGAGATCGAAAGTCAGAAAGAGTGGCGTTTCTTATGCCGCTCTTTTTCCTCGCAAGAGCCAAACAAAGAAGATACCGCCGACCAGGCCGGTGACGATGCCGATGGGCATGTCTTCCGGTGCCATGACGGTCCTGGCTGCGATGTCAGCCCAGAGAAGAAAGACAGCACCCATCAGGGCGGAGCCCGGCAAAACACGGCGATAGTCGCCACCAACAATCAGTCTGACAACATGCGGGACCATCAGGCCGACAAAGCCGATGATGCCGGAGAACGCGACCATCACGCCGGTAATCAAGGCCCCGACAACAAACACAATGAGACGGAAGCGGGCGACCGGAATGCCGAGGGTGGAGGCTGTTTCGTCGCCGACCGTCATGGCATTCAGAGCTGCCGCTTGCGACATCAACCAGGCGCCACATGCAAGCAGGATGATGAGCGGGTAGACAAGTTGGCTCCACTGGGCGAGGCCCAGACCTCCCAGCATCCAGAACACAACCGTATGAGTTGCGCGAGGATCGCCTAGGAAAATCAACCCGTTTGCCGCTGCCATGACAATGAAGGACACGGCCACACCTGCGAGCACCAAACGGTCCGCGCTTGTCGCATCGGCAAAACGCGAAACACCCAGCACAATGGCGGTAGCTCCCAGAGCCCCCAGAAATGCAAACAGAGGGACCGTCAATAAACCTATGAACAAACCGGTATGAAGCAGGGCCAGAATTGCGCCAAAAGCGCCGCCGGACGAAATTCCCAAAAGGTGAGGGTCCGCCAGCGGATTGCGGGTCACCGCCTGGAGACTTGCTCCCACAATGGCCAGCCCGGCGCCCACCATCATTGCAAGGAGGGCTCTTGGGAAACGGATTTCCCAGACAATCGCTTCACGGCCTTGCGACCAAGTCTGTTCAATCATTCCAGGAGACAGTTTGTTGAGGAATACGCCCCAAACGGTTCCAAGGTCGATCTGAACAGCGCCCACCGAAATCGCGAAAGAGAGCGAGACAAGGAGCAGCACAAGCCCGCCAAGACCGGCTATCAGCTTGTTTCCAGACAATAGCGATTTTGCTTGAACAGTCCTCGTCTCGCTCACGGGTTCACTCGCTCCAGAAGGCATCGGCGAGTGTTTTGATCGCTCTGATGTTGCGCGGTCCTGGCGTTGCCTCGACATACTCCAGCGTGACAAAGCGATCATTCTTGACGGCATCGAGATCTGCAAAAGCCGGGTTGGACATCATGAACGCACGTTTCTGGTCCGCGGTGACTTCGCCGTAGTTGACGATCACGATGACCTCCGGGTTGCGTTCAACCACTTCTTCCCATGTGACGGTGGCCCAGCTTTTTTCAAAATCATCCATAATGTTCTTGCCGCCCGCAGCTTCGATGAGCGCGGTCGGCATGGCGTAGCGCCCGGCGGTAAACGGGGTGTCTTCGCCGCTGTCATAAACAAACACCCGCAGCGGATCGCCTGTTTTGAGGTCCTGCTTGAACGCGGCAAGATCCGACCGGTATCCTTCCACGAGGTCTTCGGCACGCTCTTCAACGTTAAAGATACGTCCCAAATTCAACAGATCAGCATACATGTCCTCGATGCTGGCTTTGTCCTTGTCCATAATGTGGGTGCACGATTCGGTGAGCTCATAAACCTTCACGCCAAAAGGTTCGAGCGTTTCTGGCGTGACCTCACCACCGACTTTCATTCCGTAGTTCCAGCCGGCAAAGAAGAAGTCGGCATCCGCTCCGATGATCACTTCCTTGGACGGATATTTGGACGACAGTTCCGGAAGTTCCTGGACACCTGCCCGCATTTCTTCATCAAGCGTTTTCCAGCCCGATATCCCGGTATAGCCCACCATTCGGTCCTCAAGACCGAGGACCAACATCATCTCTGTTAAATTCACGTCGTTGGATATGGCGCGTTGCGGTGGCGCATCGAAGGTCACCACACGGTCGCAGCTCTGCACGCTGGTTTCCGCGGCCGCAATCCCAGCGGAAAGAGCGAGTGCCAAGCCGGTCAGCAGTGTGTTCTTCATGAGTTAAATTCCCTGTTTTTGAATATGAAAAGTCAGATGATCATTGTTGCTTGGGGTGAGACGCTCACGCCGGGCATTAACCTGGAAGGCCCCGGAAACAGCCGTTTCCGTCAAAACATGCGCAGGGGATCCGAACCCGAGTTGACGGCCCGATTGGAGAAGCACAACATCGTCGCATAACCCAGAAGCAAGGTTCAGATCGTGCAGCGATGTGACGATCGTCAGGGGCAAACTGCGGATAAGGTCCAGAACTTCCAGCTGATGACGGATGTCGAGGTGGTTTGTTGGTTCATCCAGGATTAACAGCCGCGGTTCTTGCGCTAAGGCGCGGGCCACCATGACACGCTGACGCTCTCCGCCCGAGAGGGTTCCAAGTTGACGGCCTGCCAGTCCGTGCAGGTCCAGCCGGTCCAAGGCGTTCTCGATGATGTCCCGATCATGGGAGCCTGTCGTCCCGGCAAACCCGCGCCGGTGCGGTGTCCGCCCAAGTGCCACGATCTCACCGACAGTGAGTGCAAAGTCACTTGGTTGTTCCTGCAAGACGGCGGCAATTCGCTGTGCAGTCTCGCGCGCGGAGAGCCTCCAGATGTCCTCACCGTCAACCAGAACCTGACCTGTGACCGGTCGATAAAACCGGTAAAGCAGTCTGAGCAGGGTCGTTTTACCGGCACCGTTCGGTCCAACAATTCCGAGCACACGGCCCGCTTCAAGATGGAAGCTGGTCGATCGCAGCAGGATGTCACCATGGTGCTTTGGCGACCAAGACAGGTCTTTGGCGGTTAGGGTTGCTGCGGTCACGAAGCGCGCGCTTTCTGCTCTTCGAGCGCCGAACCGGTGGCGGGTATCCGCGCTAGCGTAGACTTCCGTAACTTGCCTGGACGGTCGACAGATGAACACCATCCGTCGCCGAGATAGGCGTAATGTTTTGCAAACGCGACGAGATCGTCGACATCGGCCTCTGGATCAATGTCCCCGAAAAGGTAGGAAGCCTTGCTCGTGCCGTGATAGGCGATCGTACACGGCCGATCGCACCCCGCCATGCAGGCGACACCTGAAACGTCGAAGGTTTCGGGCATTGTGCCGTCAGCAGCAAGTAGGGCGTTTCGGAGCCGTTCAATCAGCTCAAAACCCGGACGTGTTTCCGTGCCCTTTCGCCGGCAGGATGTGCAAACAGTTATACGATGGTTCATTTGGCCCTCCGCCACAAAGAAGGGCGCGCCAAACAAAACGACGTGGTGGCGGTGGTGACCGCTTTGCCATCATATGCTCCGAGCCGGGCGCCCCGCCCGCATCAAGTTGAAGATCCGGCGCAGCATCTGCACCGGTGATGGCAGGTCTCCTGACTCGCGGGTCGTAACTCTCCCGAACCTTCCCGGACGATGTGTCCAGTGGTGTCTGTCGGGGTCGCTCACCGCTCACAGTTGCGGGGGCAGTCACGGATTTGGTGCCTACTGGCTACGCCACACCGTGTTCCCTTTTCATCTCGTCAGCCTTGGGCGTTTGAGAACCATCGCCGCTAAAAAAGCCGATGGCCGTCGAGCGGTCAACTCAAAAAGAGTGACTTGAAGCTTGTGATCACAAGCAAATTTTCAGTTTGACGCCTTGTCTCAAAATCCGCTGTGGCATGGCGTCTTCCATATAAGCAATAAACCAAATTGCGAAATCGGCTCTTAACGGAGCCGCTGTTCGGTCTTGGCATCAAAGAAAAAAGCGTTGGCTGGATCGAAGCTGATTGCAACGGTGCTGTCCGGTCTCGGGACGTCTTCACCCTTCGTTTCAATGATCACGCGTTCTCCCGTCGGGCACACGAGATAGGAGTAGGCAACACCGCCCAGTTGTTCGGAAAGATCAACCTTCGCGCCTTCGTCCGCCTGGCTGATCATCACATGCTGTGGGCGGAGGCCGACGAGAACCTTTTCGCCATTCTTAGGAAGTGCAACGGATGGCTCGACCGTCAAACCACCAAATGCGGGAATGGTGACGCTGCCATCTTGCACAATCCCCTCAACGAAATTCATCGACGGTGAGCCAATGAAACCGGCGACGAACTTGTTGTCCGGATCGGAGTAGAGCGTCATTGGGGAGCCAACCTGCTCGATCCGCCCGGCGCGCAGAACCACGATCTTGTCGGCCAGGGTCATAGCCTCGACTTGATCGTGGGTCACATAGATCATGGTGGCGCCGATGTCCTTGTGCAGCCGGGCAATCTCGACCCGCATATCAACGCGCAGCTCCGCATCTAGGTTCGACAGCGGCTCATCGAACAGGAAGACTTCCGGTCCGCGAACAATGGCGCGTCCGATGGCAACACGCTGGCGTTGGCCGCCTGAAAGGGCCTTTGGTTTGCGCGCCAAATAAGGCTCGAGTTTCAAGATACGCGCCGCTTCGCCGACCTTCTCCTTGATCTCGGCCTTCGGGTGCCCGTTCATTTTGAGGCCGAAGCCCATGTTTTCCTCGACCGACATATGCGGATAAAGGGCGTAGGTCTGGAACACCATCGCGACACCGCGTTCGGCCGGATCGGATTTGGTCACGTCCCTCTTCCCGATGGAAATTTTTCCGCCGGTGGTTTCCTCAAGGCCGGCAATCATGCGCAAGAGCGTGGATTTTCCGCAGCCGGACGGTCCGACAAATACACAGAACTCACCATGTTCAATCTGAAGATCGACACCGTGAATGACCTGAACCTCACCGTATTTTTTAACGGCTCCGTCTAAGGTGACACCAGACATGAAGTTCTTCTCCCCTCCCTGGGAACAATTATCCTGGAAACTGCCAGTCCGAGACAGCTGCGGCAATTTCAGATGCAGCCTTCAAGAGCTCAGGCTTTGCTTCTTTCAATTCATCAAGGCTTTTGCGCCGGGTTGATGTTGTCACCGAAAGCGCGCCAATCGGACGGCCCTTTGGTGACAAGATCGGTGCTGCGATACAGATGATTTCCGGTTCATGCTCTTCCCGGTCGTAAGCAATGCCCTCTTGGCGGATAGTATCCAAATCAGCGCGCAGAGAGGCTTCGTCGGCCAGCGTTGCCGGGGTGTAGCGATAGAAGGATTGTTTGGCGATCACCTGATCGAGTTCACCTGGCTCGAGAAACGCCATCAGGGCCTTGCCGACCCCCGTGCAGTATCCAGGGCCGACCTTTCCCGCTTGGGAATACATGTCGATCGGATCTTTTGCGTTGCGTTTGTCGACATAAAGCACTTGTCCGTTGTCCAATTGCGCCAGGTGGACCGTCTCGCCGACGGTCTCTGACAAAGCAGAAACGATGGGCCGCGCAATTGGTGCAATGGAACTTTGGCGCCAGGCCTGATGGGCGAGCCGGACAAGGCGGATACCCAACGCATAGGTCTGCTGCTCATCGCCGTAGGAGAGCATGCCCTGGCTCACCAGGGTTTGCAGCAGCCGGTAGAGCGTTGCCTTGGGCAGGGGGCTTTCATTGAGCAATTCGGAAAACCGGACCGGCCGGCCCTTGGCTGACACCATCTCCAGAACATCAAGTGCTTTGCCGACCGTCCCATCTCCGGTGGCGTGTTTGTTCATGTGAGCTCTCCTCCTGACCCGTTTCTTGTCGTCGAGCCTGTTGACAACGTAACCGCTCACCCGCAAGGTATCAATATACAAAACTAAGTTTCAAATAATGGAACCTTAAGGGAGGAAACCATGCGTTCCATGTTGAAGACGTCCGCGGCAGCTCTTGCATTTTTTGCAACGGCGACCGGCGGCGCATTTGCTGACGGCCTGAACGGTGATCTCAAAATCTTCTTGGATACATCCAACCCGGCTCCTCGGGCGACGATGGAAAAGATGATTGCAGATTTCCAGGCAGAAAATCCGGATCTCAACATTGAGACAACAGTGATTGACCGGGAAGCTTACAAGACCCAGATCCGCAACTTTCTGACGGCGAACGCTCCGGATGTTGCGACCTGGTATGCGGCAAACCGGATGCGCCCCTATGTCGAAGCTGGGCTATTCGAAGATGTTTCCGACCTGTGGGATGGCACCGAAATCGGTGAAAACCTTGCATCCACAAAAGGTGCGCTGACCATCGATGGCAAGCAGTGGGGTGTGCCTTACACCTACTATCAATGGGGCGTTTACTACCGCAAAGACATCTTCGACGAGCTGGGTCTTTCTGAGCCGACCACTTGGGAAGAGGAGAAAGCCAACTGCCAGAAGATCATTGATGCTGGCAAAAAGTGCTACACGATCGGCACCAAGTTCCTTTGGACGGCTGGTGGCTGGTTCGACTACCTAAACATGCGCACCAATGGCTTCGATTTCCACATGGATCTGCTGCAGGGCAAGGAAAAGTGGGATTCTGAAAAGGTTCGTGCGACATTCGCCAATTGGCGCGAGCTCATCGACATGGGCGCCTTCATCGACAATCACCAGACCTACAGCTGGCAGGAAGCGCTGCCGTTCATGGTTCAGGGCGATGCTGCAGCGTACCTGATGGGCAACTTCGCCGTTGCACCGCTGCGCGATGCTGGCCTCACTGATGATCAGCTGGATTTCTACCAGTTTGTCGAAATCACGCCGGGTATTGAAAAGGCCGAAGACGCGCCAACCGATACCTTCCACATTCCGGCCAATGCGCAGAACAAAGAAAATGCCCGCGAGTTCCTGAAGTATGTGGTGTCTCCGGACGTCCAAACATGGATCAACGACGGTAAGAACCTTGGCCAGCTTCCGGTGAACGCCAAATCCTCCGTCGATCAGGACAAGTTCCTGGAGCAGGGATTTGAAATGCTGTCGACAAACTCGCCAGGCGGTGTTGCGCAGTTCTTCGATCGGGATGCTCCGGCTGAAATGGCAAAACTTGCCATGGAAGGCATGCAGGAGTTCATGGTCAAGCCGGACAATCTGGACAAGATCCTGGCCCGTTTGGACCGGTCGGCCAAGCGCATCTACAAGGACTAACTCCGGTCTGATGAAACGGGCAGGGTGTTTCGGCACCCTGCCTTAACCTGCTGTTCTGCCAGCCGGCAGAGCCAGAGACGATCTCTTCCAACGAGTTTCCGAATGGCCTACACGACAGACGGCCACCAGACATCGTGGTGGCACAGGAACCAGCAACAGTTGACGCCTTGGCTCTTTCTGGCCCCGGGAATCCTGTTTTTCCTGTTTTACGTCATCTTTCCAATCTTCCAGTCCTTCAACCTGTCGCTTTACGAGTGGGATGGACTTGGAGAAGCGGAGTTCGTTGGTCTTTACAATTACGAAGAGCTCTACTGGGATGACGCGTTTTACACGTCCCTCAAAAACAACGTCATTTGGCTCGTTCTCTATCTGGCTGCGATCCCTGCCGGCCTTTTCATTGCGTTGTTTTTGAATCAGACAGTGACAGGTATCCGGCTTTACAAGTCGCTATTTTTCTTTCCCTTCGTGATTTCTCAAGTGGTTGTCGGACTGGTCTTCACCTGGTTTTATGACCCAACCTTCGGCATCTTGAACGTCTTGCTCGGATCTGTCGGTCTCCCGCCGATCAATGTTCTGGGGGACGAGAATTGGGTAACCATCGGGATCATTGTTGCCGGGCTCTGGCCGCAAACAGCGTATTGCATGATCCTGTATCTGACGGGTCTCAATGCGGTTGATCCGGAGCAGATCGAGGCGGGGCGTCTTGATGGTGCAAAAGGCTGGAAGATGCTCTGGTACATCATCATTCCGCAGCTTCGTCCGGCAACCTTCATTGCCTTTGTCGTGACCATTATCGGTGCGCTCCGGTCCTTTGATCTGATCTCGATCATGACCAACGGCGGACCGTTTGGCGCAAGCCGAGTGCTCAGCTTCTACATGTTCGAGGTTGCCCTGTCTGAATACGGTTTCCGGATGGGATATGGCGCGGCAATTGCGGTTGTCCTTTTCCTGATCATGCTGATGTTCATCGCCTACTTCCTATGGTCGATGTACAAGGAAGAAAAGGCGCGCTGAGATGTTTCCGACACCCATCGAACGGACACCGCGCTCTTGGCAGATTACCTATCAGACCTTGTTGCCGCTTGCGCTGATCCTCTGGCTGCTGCCCCTGATCGCCGTCGCCATTTTCTCGGTCAAACCTGATGCTGATTTTGCGAATGCCAACTATTGGGGCTGGCCGTCGTCTTTTGAGGGGTTCACCAATTACGGTCTGGTTTTCACCGGATCGGACATGCCGCAATATCTCCTGAACTCGTTCAAGATCACGATCCCGACCGTGATCGGTGCGGTCGCGCTCTCCTGCATGACCGGCTTCGCGCTCGGTATCTACAAATTCCGTGCAAACATCTGGATCTTCTTCATGTTCGTGGCCGGCAATTTCGTGCCGTTCCAGATCCTCATGGTCCCGGTCCGCGATCTCACGCTGCATTTGGGACTCTACAACACGATCACCGGACTTGTGCTGTTTCACATTGCGTTCCAGACCGGGTTCTGTACGCTTTTCATGCGTAATTTCATCCGGGCGTTGCCGTTTGAGCTTATCGAAGCTGCACGGGTCGAAGGCGTAGCAGAATGGCGGATCTTCTGGTTTGTCGTCCTGCCCCTGATGAAGCCGGCGATTGCGGCGCTCTCAGTGCTGATCTTTACCTTCATTTGGAACGATTACTTCTGGGCGATTGTGCTGACCCAAGGCGTTGAAAGCCAGCCTGTCACCGCGGGGATCACCTCGTTCAATGCCCAATACCGGGCCGCCTATCACCTGATGAGCGCGGGTTCCATCGTTGCTGCCCTGCCTCCGGTCGCCATGTTCTTCATGATGCAAAAGCACTTTATCGCCGGTTTGACGCTCGGGGCCGTGAAATGATCAGGACTTGGCATCTTGGCGACCAGCATCAAAGTCTGGTCCTGGTAGGCCGGGATTCGGGTTTGCCGGAGGTTGTCTACTGGGGCCCGGCCCTGCCGGAGAGCGAAAACCTGCAGGTTCTGGCGCAAGCCGCGGTCATGGATGTGACCGGCGGCATGGTGGATGAAAATGCGCCAATCAGTTTGAACCCGGAAGCTTCAAGAACCTTTCCCGGACAGACAGGGCTTGCGGCACGAGACGCTGCTGGGAAGGTTTTGGCCCCACGCTTTAGCTTTCAATCGGAAGAGCAGTCCGGCAATGCGTTGTCACTGGTTTACTCTGATGAAGACTGCGGTTTGTCACTGACATTTGGTCTTAGCCTGACGACCGACACCTCGCTCCTGAAACTACAAAGCCATCTTCGCAGCAATGACGACATCGTTGTCGACTGGCTGGCAGCGCCTGTCCTGCCGGTTCCCGCCTATACAAACGAGATGATTGAGTTTTCCGGCCGCTGGTGCTCGGAATTCCTCACCAACCGCCTGCCCTTTGCCCCCGGCGCACGCGTCCGGGACAATAGGACAGGCCGAACCGACCATGCCCACTTTCCGGGCTTGATCGTGTGTAATTCTGGAACCTCCAATACCGCCGGTAACGCCTATGCTTTTCACTATGGATGGTCCGGAGGCCATAAAATGGTCGCAGAGGAATTGGCGGATGGCCGGCGGCAGATTCAGTTCGGACACGCCTCAGCCAGCCTTCGCAAGGGCACGTCGTTTGAGACAGCGCCGCTTTATGCGACCTACTCTGGCGATGGCCTAAACGGGGCCGCTGTCCGGTTTCAGCGGCATGTCCGCATGCAGATTGTCAAGGACACCCGAACACCGCGCCCGGTGCACTACAATTGTTGGGAAGCGGTTTATTTCGACCACAAACTCGATGAGCTAAAAGCCATCGCTGTCCAAGCCGCAGAGCTTGGTGCGGAACGCTTCGTACTTGACGACGGCTGGTTCGGCAAACGCGACGATGACACGTCTTCTCTTGGAGACTGGACCATCGATCCGCGCAAATACCCGGATGGCCTCACTCCGCTCATTGACCACATCATGTCTTTGGGCATGGAATTCGGCATTTGGTACGAGCCGGAAATGGTCAATAAGGACAGCGATCTCTACCGCTCTCATCCGGACTGGATCCTGGGGCCCGAAGACCAGACGCTCGGCCGCCAGCAGCTCGTGCTCGACATGGCCCGCGAGGACGTGCGCGCCTATCTCTTTGACCAAATGTCGGCAGTTCTTGGCAGCCATGCCGTTGGTTATGTCAAATGGGATCACAACCGGGTTTTGCCCGTTGTTGATGCGGCGCAGACTGAAGGTGTTTACACCCTCATCGATCAGCTACGCAGAGCCTTCCCGCATGTTGAATTTGAAAGCTGCTCGTCCGGCGGAGGCCGGATCGATTTTGGCATTTTGGAACGCACGCAGCGGGTCTGGCTATCCGACAGCAACGACGCGCTGGAGCGTCAACGTATTCAGAACGATGCAGCGCTTTTTCTGCCCGCGTCCGTGACCGGATCGCATGTCGGTCCACGTCACTGCCACACTTCAGGCCGGGTGATCGGCATGTCGATGCGCGCCTGGACCGCAGCCCAGCGGCACATGGGTTTTGAAATGGACCCGCGCGAGCTAACCGATGATGAAGCACGGACGCTGAAGGCCGTAACCGACTGGTGGAAGGCCAACCGGGATTGGTTGATGGAGGCGGACATCCTGCGTCTCGACGTGACCGATCCGGCAATCATCGCGGAGATACAGGTTGCGGAAACCGGAGACCGGTTTGCAGCTTTCGCCGCCCTGACCCGGCCTTCCGACCAGATCCTGCCGCATCCGATCCGTTTGTCGGGTCTGGACCCAGATGCTGTCTACAAGATCACGCTGACGAACCGGGGCGAGACGCCCGGCTTGTCCCGCGGCGCGCCGCTCTTGAAGCATCAAGATCTTACGGTCAGCGGTCGGTATTTGATGTCGCACGGTCTGACACTGCCCTGGCGATTCCCGGAGACAATCTGGGTTATCGAAGGCCAGCGTCTGCCAAATTGAGCAAATCTTTTCGGTTTTATTAAGCCGCAAACACAAGGGACCCACTGATGTACGCGAATTTTCCGGATCTCAAAGACAGCTCGGTTTTCATCACCGGCGGTGGGTCCGGCATCGGCGCCTCTCTGACGGATGGTTTCTTGGCGCAAGGGGCCAAGGTTGCCTTCGTGCAGCGGTCTGATGCGACTGCTTTTTGCGATGAAATGGAAGAAAAACATGGCAACCGCCCGGTGTTTTTACCGTGCGATATCACCGATGTGAGTGCGCTCAAGGCTGCGATGGATGAGGCTGTGAAGGCGAACGGGCCGATCACGGTCCTTGTCAACAACGCCGCCAATGACAAGCGCCACACCACGGAAGAGGTTGACGAGGACTTTTGGGATTGGTCCCAGGCGATCAACCTGAAGGCCTATTTCTTTGCGTGCCAGTACGTCGTCGGCGGCATGCGAGCAGCGGGCGGCGGATCGATCATCAATTTCACATCGATTTCCTACATGATGGGCAACGCAGGATACCCGGCCTACACCACCGCCAACTCGGGCATCAACGGCATGACCCGGAGCCTGGCGCGGGAGTTCGGCCCTGACCGTATTCGCGTCAATGCTGTAGCTCCCGGCTGGGTTCTCACCCAGAAGCAAAAGGACATGTGGGTGACGCCGGAAGGCCTTGCTGCACATATCGATCGCCAGTGTCTCAAGGAGGAGTTGGCGCCTGAAGACATGGTCGATCCTGTGCTGTTCCTTGCCTCAAAAGCCAGCAAGGCAATGACCGGTCAGTCTCTCGTGGTCGATGGCGGGGTTGTGGTGACCGGATGAGTGGACAGGATGACATTGCCTGGATCGCCGCGGATTGGGGAACGACCAATCTGCGGATTTGGGCGCTTGACGCTGCAAACAATACGGTTTTGCACAAAGCGTCGGCCAGAGGAATGAGCACACTCGCACCGGAAGACTTTGAAGGTGCTCTTCTGGAGATGATCGACGAGTGCCTGCCCGAGAACCGAACAACTCCTGTCATCATTTGCGGTATGGCCGGGTCGCGGCAAGGATGGCGGGAGGCGCCTTATCGTGAGACACCTTGTACGCTTCCCGGTGTCGGCAACGCCACCTTCGTTGAGCCGGCCGATCCACGGCTTTCAGTCCACATCCTTCCCGGCATCAAACAGATGGCGCCCGCAGATGTGATGCGCGGTGAAGAAACCCAGATTGCCGGTTTTCTGTCTGACCATCCCTCATTTACCGGTCTGATCTGCCTGCCCGGGACCCATACCAAGTGGGTGGTCTTGGAGGAGGGGACCATCACCAGGTTTCGCACGTGTATGACGGGCGAAGTCTTCGCCCTTTTGAAAGACAAATCCGTCCTGCAGCATAGCCTGGCGCAAGAGGGGTTTTGCAATACAAGCTTTGAGGCAGCTGTCAAAGAGATCACCAAGTCGCCTGAGCGACTGACAGGCGAGCTCTTTGGAATTCGGGCCTCCAGTCTGATTGCCGGGCAAACTCCGGAAGCCGCGACTGGTCGCCTTTCAGGCCTGCTTATCGGAGCTGAACTTGCCGCAGTCGCGTCAGAGTTCGATCTTCAGAACACTGCGATTTTGGGCAGGGATCAGCTCTCCCGAGTTTATGGAGCAGCGCTTGGTATCCTTGGGCACCAGAGCGCGTTGCTCGACGCTGAAAGTTATACGGTCAAGGGTCTAAGCTTGGCCTATGAAGCACACCTGAAAGAAACAAAATGAGCCGACACATCATCGCGATCCTGCGGGGACTAATGCCTTCTGAGGCCTTGCCGGTTACAGAGGTTTTGATAGAGGCCGGCATCACCAAAATCGAGGTTCCTCTGAACTCGCCGGAGCCTTTGAAGAGTATTGAGGCAATGGCGAGGGGCTTTTCCGGTAAAGCAGAAATTGGCGCAGGAACAGTTCTGGAGGCTGAGCAGGTTCATCAGGTCAAAACCGCCGGTGGCACATTGATCGTCTCGCCCGATTGCAATCCGGACGTCATCCGCATCACCAAAGCGGAAGGCATGTCCTCCTTTCCGGGTGTGATGACACCCACCGAATGTTTCAGCGCGCTCCGCAACGGAGCTGATGGTTTGAAGTTTTTCCCGGCCACCCTGATTGGCCCTGATGGGCTCAAGGCCATGCTTGCCGTATTGCCGAAGGGAACGAAGACCTATGCAGTTGGAGGAGCCGGGCCGGACAATTTCGATCATTGGCTAAAAGCTGGCGCGACCGGTTTTGGTATCGGGACGGCACTGTTCAAGCCGGGATATACGGTTGATGAGATCAAAGCCCGGGCTGAGGCCATAGTCACTGCCTATGATGCTGCCGAAACATCGAATGAGTAGGGCCATGACGTCGATCTACGATCATAGGCAATGCCTTTTGGGGGAAGGGCCGATCTGGCACCCGGAGCGCCAGCAGCTGTTTTGGTTTGACATTTTGAACAAAAAACTGCTGAGCCGGAAAGGCCATGAAGAACTCTCATGGCAATTTCCGGAACATGTTTCTGCCGCGGGGTGGATCAGTGAACATGCCCTGGTGATCGCCAGTGAGAGCAAGCTCTTTTTGTTTGACCTGGAAACCGGGGCCGAGCAGATGTTGTGCCCGCTGGAGGCAGACAATCCGGTTACCCGGTCCAATGACGGCCGCGCAGACCCCTATGGCGGGTTTTGGATCGGAACCATGGGAAAACGTGCTGAAACTGGTGCAGGCAGTATCTACCGGTACTTTCGCGGAGAGTTGCGTCAGCTTTATACCGATTTGACGATCACCAATTCGATCTGCTTTTCCCCGGACGGCGAAACCGCATATTTCACCGACACGGTAACGGGCATCATTCAGAAAACCATGCTCGACCCTTATGGCTGGCCGGTGGGCGAGCCAACCGTCTTTGTCGATCTTAGAACCGAGAAGCTGAATCCCGACGGTTCGGTCGTCGATGCGGATGGATACCTCTGGAATGCACAATGGGGCGCCCACCGGGTCGCCCGCTATGCGCCGGATGGATCCTTCATCGAGGCAATTGAATTTCCCGCTGAACAGATCTCTTGCCCAGCCTTCGGTGGTGCCGATCTGAAAACTCTTTTTGCAACATCAGCGACCGAAGGCGGGCTGACTAGTGACAGCCACGGTAAGACCTTTGCCGCTGAGACATCGACCAGGGGTCAAGCGGAACACCGTGTCCGGCTTTAGAGCAAATCATGAAACGCACACTTGGCACTTGTTATTATCCGGAACACTGGCCTGAGGAAATCTGGGAGGCCGATGCCCGCCGGATGAAGGACGCCGGCCTGACGTGGGTTCGCATTGGTGAATTCGCCTGGTCGCGGCTTGAACCCTCCCCGGGGGACCTTCAGTTCGACTGGCTGGACCGGGCTATCGACGCACTCGGAACAGCCGGCCTGAAAGTTGTTTTGGGCACACCGACCGCAACACCGCCCCGCTGGGTTGTCGACAAGCATCCGGACATGACCGCCGTTGACGCAAGCGGCCAGCCGCGCAAGTTCGGCTCCCGCCGCCATTATTGTTTTTCCCATGAGGGCTTTCGGGCCGAAAGCGACCGCATCGTCAAACTGGTTGCCGAACGCTATGGCCGGAACCCGCATGTCGCGGCCTGGCAAACCGACAATGAATACGGCTGTCACGACACCACGATTTCCTATTCCGTCGCCGCTCGTGATGCATTCCGGGTGTGGTTGGAACAACGTTATGGCACCATCGGTGCGCTCAACCGCGCCTGGGGCAACGTCTTCTGGTCCATGGAGTACCGCACCTTTGCCGAAATCGATCTGCCGAACCTGACGGTAACCGAACCGAACCCGTCTCATACGCTTGCATTCCGGCGGTTTTCGTCGGACCAGGTGGTCAGTTTCAACAAGCGGCAGGTTGAGATCATCCGGGCGAATTCCGATGCTCCGATCAGCCATAACTACATGGGCAGGATCACGGATTTCGATCACTTCAAGGTGGGCGATGATCTGGAAATCGCCACCTGGGACAGTTATCCGCTCGGGTTCCTTGAGGACCGGGTCGGGGCATCGGCCGAGCATCAGCGCGCCTATGCCCGTCAGGGAGATCCCGACTTTCAGGCCTTCCATCACGACCTTTACCGCGCCGTTGGCAACGGCCGCTGGTGGGTCATGGAACAGCAGCCGGGACCGGTCAACTGGGCGCCTTACAATCCGGCGCCACTGTCCGGCATGATGCGGCTTTGGGCCTGGGAAGCCTACGCCCATGGCGCAGAAGCCGTGTGTTACTTCCGCTGGCGGCAGGCCCCGTTTGCACAGGAGCAGATGCACGCAGGCATGTTGCGGCCGGACAATGCCGATGCACCGGCGCTGGTCGAGGCCCGGCAGGTTGCGGACGAGTTGCGTGCCGCACCGGATGTGTCCGTTCCCCAAGCCCCTGTTGCCCTGATCTTCGACTATGACGCCGACTTTGCTTGGGCAACCCAGCCGCACGGTGCCGGGCTCAGCTATTTTCAGCTGGTATTCGACGCCTACAAGGCTTTGCGCAAACTCGGGTTGTCTGTAGATATTCTGCGTCCTGAAACCCGCGATTTCACCGGCTACAAAGTCGTCGCCGCACCCGGCATGATCACCATGGCCAACAATCTGAAAACCGCCCTTGCAGAGTGTGACGCGGAAGTGGTTCTCGGTCCCCGGACCGCAGCACGAGATGCGGATATGGTCATACCGGTCCCCCTGCCGCCGGACATGCCGGGACTGGAAGTCGCTGTGGCTCGGGTGGAAAGCCTGCGTCCGGACATGCCAATGCCCCTCAAGGGTGGCGGGGCCTTTACCGGGTATCGCGAGGAACTGGAAAGCGCTGCCGAAACGCTGTTCGAACTGGACACCGGAGAACCGGCTGCTGTCAGCTCTGATCATCTGACATACGTTGGCGGGTGGTGTGATGATGTGGCCTGGCGCCGGCTTTTTGAGCACCTTTGCGCGAAGGTGGACATACCGACTTTCGATTTGAAAGATGGCGTCCGGTGCCGGGAAACCGAAGGCATGCGTATCTGGACAAACTATGGTTCAAAGTCTGCTGAAACGCCCGCGGGGCCGATCACGGCTGCAGGAGTTCTGTTTGAAAAACTCTAGCAAAAGACTGCTGGCAGCCGATTGCTAACTGGACCGTCGAGAGTTTGCTAATACAATCAAGCCTTAATGGGTGCCGCGCCTGGAAACACGATCTCGACACTTGAGAGTGGCCAGCAGCCAGCATTGTATTCGATTGGAGTGCCGGTTGGATCGCAATTGATCGCAACCACTTCCAAAACGGGCGTGCGCGGACTGAGGTTTAGCCCATCCGCTTGCCGCGCCGTTGCAAATCCGCCCGAAATGCGTGTTTCGGCGCGCTCGTAGCGTTCGACACCGTGCGCTTTGTAAACCTCTGTCACTGAGCCCGTTTTGTTGTAGACGGCTTCGAAGTCCGGAAACCTCGCTGCCGGGAACTCTTTGGCCGTCAGATAAATCGGTTCGCCATCCAGAATGCGGCGCCTGAGCAGCTTGATGACTTGGCTCCCGGTCGGCAGTGCAAGGGCGACTCCGCCTTCAAAAGAAACATCTCCGCGCATGAGGTTCAATGTCTCGGTGGTCACCCGATCACGGGCGACTTTGAAGCCATCAGCAAATCTCATGTTGCTTTCAACTTCGTACCGTTCAGGTCTCTGACGGACAAAGATGCCGACACCTTTTCTGGCGTGAAGATGACCTTCCTGCTGCAGTTTGGAGAGTGCGCGGCGGATGGTGATCCGGCTGACCTGAAAGACTTCGGCGAGATGAACCTCCCCGGGAAGTTTGATGCCAGGTGCGAGCACGCCGTTTTCGTACGCGAGTTGAAGACGGTCACATATCTGCAGCCAAATGGCTTTTTCGCCTTTGGCCTGGTAGGGCTCGCGCGCGAGAGTTCGAAACAGTTCCAGATCGGTCACGTCACACCCGGTGGCTTTGATTGCCTGAATTGAAGGTATATTTCACCTCGCCGTTGGCAATCACCATCCGGATGCTGCGGGTCTTTTTGTCCACGAGAATGCAATCCGCCCGCATTCCTTCTGCAATCTCGCCACGATCTGCCAGTTTTGCCGCCGCTGCCGCGTTTTTGGAGATCAGGTTCCATGCCCTCTCCAGTGGAAGAACACCGTCATCAACCAGTTTAAACGCAGCTGCCAACGGAGCTGGGTAATAGTAGTCTGATGCCAGAACGGTGCAGTGGCCGCACGCCACACTCTCCCTTGCGTCGATGGCGTTGTTCTGGGAACCGCCGCGTACGATGTTGGGGGCACCCAGTACAACGTGTTCACCTTCTTCGGCAGCGCTTTTGGCAGTTGCAATGGTCATAGGAAACTCGGACACGGAGACGCCCAAGCGGCGGTGTTCCGTGCGGGTTTCCGGGGTTAACTCGTCATGTGCGAAGACGGAGCAGCCCGCACCCCGAGCTCCTGCGCAGATGGCTTCGATCGCAGCTGGGACCTCGTTGCGCCGTTCCCATACCTGGTTGATCAGGGTCTTGCACTGGTCTTCTGAAAGGCCGGATCTGCCGGCCATCCGGCTGATCTTCGATGAGGTTTTTGGCAGGTCGAGATAGGCGGTCGTGTGATCGTTGAGCGAGAGAATGGATTTGGGATCGTCTTGGACCCAGTCAATCATGCCGTGGACATGGTTCAGTGCGAATGTCTCCCACCGGATGTTCAAATGCATGTCCGAGGAAAAAGTTCCTCGCAGGGCCTTTAGGTGCGCCCGGAAATTGGCGGCGGCCTCATAGCTGCGCAAGCCCGGTTCCCAGGAAATAGTCAGTCCATGATAAGCGGTGGTGATGCCATTGGCGATCAGTTGGCGGTCAACATCCGCCAGCGCAATTGGAAGCGGGAAGTCGACATTCGGTCGCGGCTGTATTGACCGTTCAAAAGCATCTCCGTGTACATCTATTATGCCTGGGAGTACATAGCAGTCTGACGCGTCAACTGTTTTGCTAAGTATTTTTGATGAATCAATGAATACGCCTGAGTGAATGTTAACCGGCTCACAAATGAATTCATCATTTTTCAGAGCGTTGCCGCCAAGAATACTTATGGAAGTCAATTTCGAGCCCTCGAATATTTCAAGAATGGTGCGGTTGCGTCATGAAACCGTTATCGACGGAGATCTATAGGGAGGCTGTATGACACTCCTGTGTACACAGGAATAGCCATTGGAGAATTCAACATGCTTCGTTCTGCCATTGCTGCAGCTGCAATGATTTTCGCGCTCCCTGTTGCCGCTGAACCTGTTCGTTTTGCGGTCACCGACATCGAAGGCCTGGAAGCCTTGCAGCAGGAATTTTCTGCCTTTGAAAAGGCTCTGGAAGACACAACAGGTTTGGACATCGAACTGTTTCCGGTCAGCTCCCGCACGTCCGCCGTTGAGTCCATGAACCAGAATAAGGTCGATCTGGTTCTGACCGGTCCGGCTGAATATGTCGTGATGAAGGAACTGACAAACGCGGAAATCGTGGTTGCTTGGCAGCGTCCCAACTACTTCGCCCAGATCGTGGTGATGGCAGAAGGTGATATTGACGGGCCACAGGACCTCAAGGGCAAGACCGTGACTTTCGGTAGTGTCGGCTCAACGTCTCAGCACCTTGGCCCGGCGCAGGTTCTCTCTGACTTCGGTCTTGCTTACGGCACCGATTACACGCCGCAGATTATTTCCCGCAACGTGGCCATTGAAGCTCTGATCCGCGGCGATGTACAGGCTGTTGGCATGAACGACAGCCACTTGCGCCGCATTCGCGATGCGTTCCCTGGCGAAGCCTTCAAGGTCATTGCCCGGGGCCGTGATCTTCCGAACGACATCCTGGTCGCTCGTCCGGACATGGATCGTGATGCTTTGGAAAAAATCAAGACTGCGTTCCTGGAAAACAGCGGAGCGCTGATGGCTGCAGTTTTGAAAGGCGAAGACAACCAAAAATATGGTGGTGGCTTCTTCCTGACCGGCGTGAACGACGAGAACTACAACTACGTTCGCGACATGTACCAGACCATTGGTGTCGACACCTCTTCTTTCGTTGGTGACTAACCTCCTCTTGAAGATAGCGGGAGCGCGGGTGATCGCGCTCCTTTCCGGTGTTGTCGCTGTGTCTTGCACCGGAAATTGACACCAAGAATCCTGAGGACTGCGCGGTGCTTCACACGCCTCTCGCCGATACCAAAGATGTTGCGATAGCAACGTCGGCACTTAAGAAACAGTACAAGAATGGCCAGTTTCCGGTCCTGAAGGGCGTCAACTTGACCATCCGCCACGGCGAGCGTGTCGCATTGATCGGCTCCAATGGCAGCGGCAAATCGACTTTGTTGAAGTGCCTTATCGGGTTGCATGCTGTGAACGAGGGATCAGTCCAGACACTGGGTGAAACCTTTGGCTCCATGCCGACCGCTGCGCAGCGCGCACAATTGCGCAAGCAGATCGGTTTTGTTTTTCAAAAACACTGTCTGGTGAAACGGCACTCGGTTTTAAGCAATGTTGTCCACGGCATGCTGGGTTTGCCCGGCAGCTGGCGCGCCTTCACTCAGGCGACGGCGCCTTCCAGTTGGCGCGCGAGGGCTATGTCTGCCCTTGAGGATGTTAATCTGGCCGAGAGGGCGCGGAGCCGGGCTGATGCGTTGTCAGGAGGGCAGCAACAGCGCGTTGCAATTGCACGCGCAATCGTGCGTGGGCCACGGCTGATCATTGCCGATGAGCCGGCCGCCAGCCTTGATCCGGTATCTGGCGCCGAGGTCATGCGCCTATTTTCCGAACTTGCTCAAGCGCACGGGATTACCTTGCTCTTCACCAGCCATGACATGGACCACGCTGCGACGTATTCCGATCGGATTGTGGCTCTGAAAAATGGGCAAATCCTGTTTGACAAGGCCTCGCGCGAAGTTTCTGACCAAGACCTTCGGGACACATTCTAATGAGTGGCGTGTCCCCAGACCTCCGGTCCCGTTTTTCGGGAATGTCATCGATCAATTTCGTACTGATCCTTGTTGTTGCCGCGATTGTTCTGAGTTCCATCAACTCTGTTGCGCCATCCGTTGGCCAATTGGCGGATGGGTTGCCGAGTATGATCAACCTGCTTGACCGTATGTGGCCGCCCAACACGGAAGCCAATTTCCTGACGCGGGTTGGAATGCGCCTCGTCGAGACATTTCAAATTGCCTTGGCGGGTGCCGCGATCGGGATTGCTCTCAGTCTGCCGATTGGATGGCTGGCTGCGAAAAAAGTGTCTCCCATCGGTCCGGCATCCTGGCTGGTGAAAGCTATCATTTCTCTACTTCGGACCATCCCCGATCTGGTTTGGGCGCTTTTGTTTGTGGTGACTGTCGGGCTTGGGGCCGTTGCGGGCACCATGACCATCGTTGTCGACACAATCGGGTTTTGTGGCCGGTTTTTCGCGGAAGCCATGGAAGACGCCGACAAGGAGCCGCAGGAAGCGCTCGCAGCGATCGGTGCCAACAAGGTGTCCATTCTCATGGGTGGAATATTGCCGGATGCCGCACCATCAATGATCAACACAGCCCTGTTTGCGTTGGAAAAGGCTGTCCGGTCGTCTGTCGTTTTGGGGCTTGTAGGTGCTGGCGGGATCGGTCAGGAATTGAAGGCGGCCTTCGATCTCTTCCAGTACAAGAACGCGTCCGCGATTATTTTGGTGATCTTTGTGATCGTGCTCGTGATGGAATTCATAACCGACTGGCTGCGCAGCAAATTGCAATAGATCCGCTGCTCTTCAGGGGCATTCCAAATCCTATTCGATGCAAAGCCCAAACTGCTCGGAAACATGAACCAGCTACTCGGGACTCCAACTAGTGAGAACAATTTACCGCAGCGGATTTTGATTGCGGCTGGCCGGGCGTGTTTTGCATAGAAGCACGACAATTGCCGGCCAGCGCTTACAGAGTGTCTGTTTGTACCTATTGATTGCTCATGGCTTTCAGCGGAGGTCCAACCTCATCCGGGATCGGGCAGGCATAGGGGTCTTTGGCCAGCGTCGCCTTGTGTGCGTCAATGGCCTGGCTCAAAACGCCAGCGTCCTCAAATAGATCGACAGCCGTGCCTGCCATGATTTTTGCAGCGTGGACCATGCCCTTGTGTGCAGCCGGTGCCTTTCCTTGTGCGGTCAGCTGCCATGTGTGGAATGGAGTGCCAACTGCACAGGTGGCAACGCGGGCTTGAACGGTCGGCACAGCCCAGCTGACATCGCCAACATCGGTAGAGCCTTCTCCACCTTCGCTTTGGCGATCCAGCGGGGCGACGAAATCACACAACGCGAGATCCGGATCAACTTCTGCCCCAATGCGGCGGAACGAGACGTTGATATTGTCCTCGCTGAGCGTCTCACGGATCTTGTTTGCAAAGATGCGGTCCGTTTCATCGAAATCAGGGGCGCCCAACCGGTCCAGATTGCGCTGCATGGTTTCTTCCAAAGGACGGTTGCCAAGCAGATTGGAGACGCCGCTAACGACGCTGCTCTCGACTGTTGTCTCGGTCATAAGCGCTGCACCTTCGGCAATTTTGCGCACCCGCCCTATCAGGTCGCGCAGTTCTTTGAGGTTCCGCGCCCTCACTAGCTGCCGAACGGTTGCCTTTGACTGGACGACATTGGGCGCAATTCCGCCGGCGTCGAGATAGGCATAATGTACGCGGGCATCATCCGGCATGTGCTCGCGCATGTAGTTCACACCGACATTCATCAATTCTATTGCATCGAGTGCGCTGCGGCCGAGTTCGGGAGCGCCGGCCGCATGAGCCGCGCGGCCATGGAAGGTGAAATCGATCCGCGTGTTTGCAAGGGACTTGGCTTCGTTTACCCCGGTGAAGGTAGCCGGATGCCAGGAGATCGCTGCATCGACGTCGTCGAACAGGCCTTCGCGAACCATGAAGGTCTTGGCCGCGCCGCCTTCTTCGGCGGGGCAGCCGTAAAAACGTACACGCCCTTTGAGCCCGCGTTCTGCCAGGTAATCTTTCACAGCGGACGCTGCCATCAAAGCTGCAGAGCCGAGAAGATTGTGCCCGCACCCATGCCCGGGACCGCCAGCCTCGACCGGCTGATGTTCGGCAACACCAGCAACCTGACCAAGTTCTGGAAGGGCGTCGAACTCGCCCAAAATGGCAATGACTGGACCTTCATCGCCTGCTTCGCCCACGATCGCCGTTGGAATACCGGCGACACCTTCTATGATCTTGAACCCTTCCTGTTCCAGCATTTTCTTATGCTCAGCAACGGACTTGAATTCGGTATAGGCAATTTCCGGCAGGTCAAAGACACGGTCGGAGAGGCCGATGTAGTCCTCCCGGCGGCTGTCGACCAGATCCCACACGCGATCCGTATTTTTCATTGTGTCCTCCCAAAAGGTCAGCAAAACCCCGTCGCGCCGCACATATGCGGCACGGGGCAAGTCGTCATGTTGGCAATCCCGATTGCCGGGATCAGAGCGTCTTCCAATAGTGGCAGGCGACCGAATGGCCGTCGCCGAAAGTCTCAAGATGCGGCTGCTCCTGGCGGCAGAGGTCCTGCGCATGTGGACAGCGCGGGTTGAAGAAACAGCCCTTTGGCGGATCCAGTGGAGACGGGATTTCGCCTTCGATCGGGGCAAAGTCGCGCTTTCGCTGATCCAGCCGGGGTGCTTCCGCAAGCAAGGCTTTTGTGTAGGGGTGTTTCGGCGCGCTGAAGATCTCTTCTGTCGAGGCGCTTTCGACGATCCGGCCGAGATACATGATCGCGACCCGATCCGCGATGTGTTCGACAACGCTGAGATCGTGGCTGATGAAAAGATAGGTCAGGCCAAACTCCTCGCGCAGATCCATGAAGAGGTTGATGACCTGAGCCTGGATCGACACGTCGAGGGCCGCAATCGCCTCGTCGCAGACGAGGAATTTCGGTTTGACTGCAAGTGCCCGCGCAATGCCGATGCGCTGACGCTGGCCTCCTGAAAACTGGTGCGCGTATCGCCGTTTCAAAGATGGATCCAGGCCGACCTTTTTCATGATGTCGTCGACGTAGTCAGAGGCTTCCGACCTTGAAACGACGCCGTGAACTTGCGGTGCTTCGCCAATGATGTCCTCTACCCGCATGCGCGGATTGAGACTGGCGAAGGGATCCTGAAAAATCATCTGAATGGCGAGTGTTGCTGCTTTCTTGTCGGCGCGCGACATCTTGGCGACGTCCTTGCCCTGAAACAGCAGCTGTCCGGAGCTTGGGGCATGAATGCCTGCAACAACACGGCCAAGCGTGGATTTGCCGCAGCCAGATTCGCCGACAAGACCCAGCACTTCACCTTCCTTGACGGTAAGGTTCACTTCATCGACGGCGTGGACGATTTCTTCCCGGATGCCAGCCCCCAGTTTTTGCGCGACTTTTTCGGCAATATCGAGGCGTTTGGCAAAACGTTTCGAGACGTCTTTGATCTCAACAAGTGGCGCGTTCATTCGGCTGCAGCCTGTGCCTGAGGATTGAAACAGCGGATATCCCGGTTCGCGACATGTGTAATCGGGGGCGGGGCTTTGCAGGCTGCACTTGCCGATCGGCACCGTGGCGCGAAGGCACAGCCTTCGGGGAGTGCCAGCATGTTTGGCGTCATGCCCTCGATCTGGAACAGCCTTTCGCCGCGTTTGTTTGCTGTCGGAACAGATCCGAGTAGCCCGATCGTATAGGGATGCAACGGGCGGTCGATGACATCGTCGGTCAGACCCTGCTCGACGATCCGCCCTGCATACATCACAGAGATCCGGTCTGCGAGGCCCGCGACGACGGCGAGGTCGTGGGTGATCCAGATCATCGCAGTGCCCGTCTGGCGCGTCAGCTTCTGCGCTTCATGAATGATCTGTGCCTGGATCGTGACATCCAGTGCCGTCGTCGGTTCATCGGCGATGATCAAATCCGGTTTGTTGAGGAATGCGATCGCGATCGATACACGTTGGCGCATGCCACCGGACAGCTGGTGGGGATAGGCCTTTAGCCGCTCTTCGGGGGAGGGGATGCCGACAAGGCCGAGTGCATCCCGCGACCGTTCCCAGGCTTCTTTCTTTGACACTTTTTCATGGGCGAAGATCGCTTCCATCATCTGGGAATCGATGCGCAGGACCGGGTTCAGTGTCATCATCGGATCCTGAAAGATCATCGATATCCGATTGCCGCGGATGGACTTCAGCTTGCGCTCCGGCGCATTGGCGATCTCATCGCCGTTGAACCGGATCGAGCCTTCGACGATCCGGCCCGGCTGATCGATCAGGCCCAGAATAGAGAACCCGGTGATGGACTTGCCGGACCCCGATTCCCCGACCAGGCCCATCACCTCGCCCTTGTTGACGGTGAAATCAACGCCATCCACGGCTTTGACGACACCCGCGTGGGTGAAGAAATGCGTCTTCAGCCCGGCAACCTCGAGAACTGCCGTCATTTCTTCATCCTCGGATTGAGAACGTCGCGCAGCTGATCGCCGACGAGATTGATCGAGGCAACGGTCAGTAGAAGCGCAATCCCGGGAAAGACAGAAATCCAGTACCTGCCCGACAGCATGTACTCAAAACCGTTGGCGATCAGAACGCCAAGTGATGGTTCGGTTTGCGGAAGACCCACCCCAAGAAAAGAGAGCGTTGCCTCGAGCGAAACCGCATGCGCTGTCTGCACTGTCCCAACCACGATCAGAGGGGCGAGGCAGTTCGGCAGGATGTGGCGGAAGACAACCTTTGTTTTGGAGAGCCCGAGACACTGCGCTGCTTCAACGTATTCCTTGCCACGCTCAACCAAGGCTGTTGCGCGAACGGTTCGCGCGTAATAGGCCCATTGGGCGACAACAAGCGCAAGAATGATCTTGTCGATGCCCTTGCCCAAGGCTGCAACCAGCATCAAGGCCACCAAGGCTGCCGGGAACGACAATTGAAGGTCGACAACCCGCATAATGACGGCTTCTGTCCTGCCGCCGGAATAAGCAGCGATCAGACCAACGACCATCCCGACAAACAACGCGATTACGCCGGACGCCAAGCCCACGGAGATGGAAATCCTGAGCCCATAAAGAATGGCTGAATAAAGATCCCGGCCTGCGCCATCGGAGCCAAGCCACATGGTATATCCGGCAAATGCTTCCGATCCGGGGGCGAGCCGCCCATCCAGAACATCGACCTGCGCCAGATCATAAGGGTTTTGAGGCGTGATCCAGGGAGCCAGTATGGCCAGGACCATGATGATCAGGAGGACAAAGAACGCCGTTGCCGCGATTCGGCTTTCGAAAAACTCCGCCCGGAAACGCTGAAACGGGGTCTCGACCTTCACTTTGGAAGGCGCTGAAGATTGCAGTGTGGTGTCTGTCATGCGCCCTGATCCTGCAAACGGACACGTGGGTCCAAAATTGAATAGAGGATGTCAACAACCAGGTTGATGACCACAAAGAACAGCACCATGATCATCAGGTAGGCGACGACGACGGGCCGGTCGAGTTGAAGAATGGCATCAATCAACAATTTGCCCATTCCTGGCCAGGCAAAGATCGTTTCTGTCACAACAGAGAATCCGATGAGGCTGCCGAACTCCAGGCCCATGACTGTCACGACAGGAATCATGATGTTCTTCATCACATGAACAAAGATGATCCGCCTGGTCGAAATGCCCTTGGCCCTTGCGTATTTCACGTAGTCTTGGCTCATGGCTTCCCGCACGCCGGCTCGCGTCAAGCGGATGGCAAGTGAGATTTTCAGAAGTGCCAGGTTAAGCGCGGGCAGGAAAATGTGCCTTAAGCCGTCCCAGGTCGCCAGACTGGTCTCAATGCCGAAAATCGTGGCCGTGTCACCTCGCCCCGTTGAGGGAAGCCATCCCAGTTCAACGGCGAACAGCAATATGAGCATCAAGCCGACCCAGAATGTCGGCAGGGAAAAGCCGAGAATGGACCCGGCCATGATGCCCTTGGAAATCGGGTTGTCCGGATAAAGCCCGGAAAACAGACCAAGCGGGATGCCAATGACAATGGCAAGCATCAACGCACTGAACGCAAGCTCCAGCGTAGCTGGCATATGGTGCAAGATCAGCTTCAAGGCTGGTTCGCCGAAGATGAAGGAATCGCCCAGGTTGCCCTGTACGGCGCCCTTCAGAAACAGCAGATATTGATCCCAGATCGGACGGTCGAGACCAAGCCGGCGGATCGCGGCCTCGATGTCGGCCTGATCGGCATCAGGGCTGACCAGCATATAGACCGGGTCGCCAACAATGTTCACACCGAAGAAGACGATCACCGACATGAGGAACACGACGAGGAACGCCTGCATCAGCCGGCGGATAACAAAAACAGACATAAGGAGTTCTCGGTTCAGGGAAGTTCCGGGCCGCTGAGATCAGCGGCCCGGAAATCGCTGGTTATTCCTTCACGACACCCATGGCGAGCGTGTACTCGTCGGTGCGGGGAATATACTTCAGGCCCTTCTTGGCCGCCCAGGTGTTGACCTGGAAGTGTGTCGGTATGATCGCGACATCACCGATCGCCATTTCCGTGGCTTCCGCGAGCAGGTCCTGACGCTTTTCATCATCAACGGTGCGCAATGCTTCTTCGATCTTCGCATCGATTTCCGCATTGGAGTGACGTCCGCGGTTCGATGACCCGAAGCCCTTGTCCTTGTCGTAAGTGTGAATCAAGGACTTCAGCGGAGAAGAAGCTTCGCCTGAACCGGCACCCCAGCCGACCAGGATGAAGCTGAACTCCGGCTGACCATCGGCACCGCCACGGGATGCGCGGCCGAAATAAACGGAACGCGGCATGGTTTCGACCGCAGTCTTGATGCCAACACGTGTCAGCATCTGACCGATCGCCTCGGCGATTTTCGCATCGTTGATGTAGCGATCGTTCGGGCCATGAATGGTCAATTGGAAGCCGTCCGGATATCCGGCTTCTGCCAACAGTTCCTTGGCTCCGTTCGGGTCGTAATCAATCGGCTGCAAGTTCTCCGACACGCCGAAGAAACCTTCTGGCAACAGCTGGCCGGCCGGCAGTGCCACGCCTTCCATCACCCGGTCGACAATCGCATTCCGGTTGATCGACTTGGAGATCGCCAGACGGACGCGCTGGTCCAGAAGCGGATTTTTGATGTCGCTGCCGTCAGTGCCCCTCACAAAGGGCGAGTTCTCACGGAACTGGTCCAAATGGAGGTAGATGACGCGGTTAGAAACACCCTGGCTCAGCTGGATCTCGTCCTTGCCTTCTAGCACGCCGATATCTGTCGTCGGAACGCTGGCGATCATGTCGACATCACCCGCAAGCAGAGCGGCGACACGGCTCGGACCTGACTTGATCGGGCGGAAGTCAACTTCAGTCCAGATTGGAGCGTCGCCCCAGTAGTCATCGTTGCGCACCATGGTGATGCTCTCACCCGGCTTGTAGCTTCCATACTTGAAGGGGCCGGTGCCAATCGCGGCGGTACCAGCGTTGAAGTCTTCTGTCGCCGCACCACATCCAGCGCTGTCCGAGATCACAGGGATCGTCGAAATGTCGTTCGCCATCAACGGGTATGGCGTCTCCGTGGAAATGTGGACCGTATAGTCGTCGATTTTCTTGAAGGTTTTGCCCTTCAAATAAGTGCCGAAGCCGGATGGGGAATTCGGGACATCCGGAGCCCGCTCCATGGTGCAAATGACGTCGTCCGCATTGAAGTCGCTGCCGTCATGGAATTTCACGCCTTCGCGAAGTTTGAACTCCCATGTCAGCTCATCGATCGGTTGCCAGGATACGGCGAGGCCCGGTGACAGTCGTTGCTTTTCGTCTTGTGCAATCAGGCGATCAAACAGGTGATACGAGATTGCGTTGTTCGGACCCAGATTGTGGAAATGTGGATCCATCGCTGTTGGTTCGGACGCCAACCCAATGGTCAGCTTTTCTGCGGACGCTGCCCCGGTAAACAAGGCAAACACGCTTACAGACACTGCGGCTGCAGCAGTAAGTTTTCTCATGACAATATAACTCCCTCGGAAGGCGCGGTGTCCTTTTTGCCGGACTTTTGCCGCACGCTGAAAAGGATGGTAGCTTGCAGAAAATTCATTGCCAACAGAGAAATTAATCCATTTTTGCATAGACTAATTCATCTTGTAGGCATGACTATTTATAAGGCAGATCTCAACCTATGGCAGAGCCACGGCACAGACTGAGGGAAATGGAAGCGCTCCGGGCGCTTGTGACCACCGGCACGACCATTGGCGCTGCGCGGCGGCTCGGTGTTTCGCAGTCGTCTGTCAGTCGCGCGTTGGGGCAATTGGAGCAGCGAGTTGGCCGGACTTTGTTTTTGCGGAGCGCAGGCAAGATCGAACCCACCGCTGCAGCGCTCAGGCTCAACGAGCAGCTTGATCCGCTTTTTGAAACGCTCGCTCTGATTGAAGGCGCGGAATGGGCGGAGGCCGATGAAGAGCCCTTGCGCCTCATTGTTCCGCCCACACTTGCCCATAACTTCATCATCACAAGAGTGGCCGCGTTCTTGAAACAGAACCCGGGCAAGAACCTGCAGCTGGATATTCAGGCAACGGATGTGCTGGTCTCAGGTATCTTGGATCTGCGCTATGACCTGGGTCTGACCAGCGCGATGATTCAGCGCTCTGGTGTCACTCTCGTGCCGTGGCTCCGCTCTCATGTGGTTTGCGCAATGCCCAAAGGACATCCCCTTGAGGCAAAGGAAATCGTCACTGCAGCCGATCTGGAGGGCGTGGAGTTGATCGAGTTTCTAAGGCGGCTCGGCACCCGCGCGATCACCGAACAGCTGTTTGCCCGCTCTGGTGTCAAACCCCGGACGGTAGCGGAAACTGCTACGAACATGGCCGCCCTTGAACTGGTCCGCGAGGGGCTTGGCGTTACGGTGCTGAATCCCTTTCCCGTACTTTCTGTTGGCGTGCCGAACATCTCTGTTCGGCCATTCGATGCACCCATCACTTATGATACCAGCTTCGTGTTGCCCGCGGGGCGCCAACCGTCAGAGCTTGCTCAGCAGTTCATGGAATACATCAAATCGACCACACCGGCCGATGACTACTCAGAAGCCGTTTGACCGGCGATCAGCCACGACGAACAATTGCAAACTAAGAGATACAGACAAGGGATTAGGCATGACACAACGCAGTGCAGCGATTGGGGCGGCGGCGAAGAGTTTCGAAGATGGCAGTTTTCAGAAGGATCTAACTGCGCTGGTCGCTGTCCAAACATCCAGCCGGGAGGAGGAGCACCGGCCCGACCTGATGCGCTATCTGGAGACAGAGATGCGCAAGCGGTTCGAAGCGATGGGATTTGCTGTCGACATCCACCCCAATGAATTGCTCGACCGGGCGCCCTTTCTCGTTGCCAAGCGGATCGAGGATCCAAGCCTGCCTACACTATTTTGCTACGGGCACGGGGACACGGTTCCTGGAGAAGAAGGCCGTTGGAACGAGGATCGGGATCCCTGGACGCTGGATGTCGCGCAAACACAGTCTGGTCCCCGCTGGTATGGCCGAGGAACCGCAGACAACAAGGCGCAGCATGCCATCAATATGGAAGCCATGCGCCATGTGATCGAAACGCGTGGCCGTCTTGGTTACAACGCCACGTTCCTGATCGAAACGGCAGAAGAAATGGGCTCGCCTGGGCTCTATGAATTTTGCCGGGACAATCGGGATATGCTGGCTGCTGATCTGCTGATTGCATCGGACGGTCCGAGGTTTTCGACAGATGCGCCGGACATCAAGCTCGGTACGCGAGGCGGTCTGAACCTAAGGTTCCGTCTGGAATACCGGGAAGGTGGCCACCATTCTGGCAACTGGGGAGGACTGCTTGCCAATCCGGCCATCGTGCTCATACATGCACTCACGACCCTGGTCAGCCGAACCGGCGAGATCCTTCCTCCCGGCCTTAAACCCTCTCATATCAAGAATTCCGTGCGCGACGCGCTTGCCAAGGTGACGGTTACATCCGGGCTTGATGATCCGGAGATTGATCCTTGGTGGGGGGAGCCTGGCTTGAGCGGCGCTGAGAAAGTCTTCGGCTGGAACACATTTGAAGTCCTTTCCTTCATTGCGGGGGACCCGGAAAAACCGCAAAACGCTGTTCCCCCCTTTGCCGAAGCCATCTGCCAGATCCGCTTTGTGGTGGATACCGACCCCGACACCTTCCTGCCCCTGATCCGCCAGCAACTGAGGGACAATGGGTTTGATGGTATCACTGTGGAACCGGCCCGGATGTCGATGCTGCGCGCTTCTCGGCTCGATCCGGAGCATCCGGCCGTTGCCTGGGCTGTCACTTCAATTGAAAAGACGACTGGAAAACCGGTCACCGTTATCCCGAATGCGGGAGGCTCTTTGCCAAACGACATCTTTCTCAACACCATCGGCATGCCAACGCTCTGGGTTCCGCACAGTTACACCGGCTGTTCCCAGCACGCCCCCAACGAACACGTCCTGCCGCATCTGATGAAAGAAGGATTGGAGATGATGACAGGCTTGTTCTGGGATCTGGGCGACGGGTTTCCTAAAGATCAGAGGTCATCCTAGCTTCACCCAAGCTGCATTTCTGGTTGACGATCTTACACAGGCGTCGACAAATTCCACGCTTGCAAGGCCCTCTTGAATGCCGGGCAAAAGCGTTGTTTGGGTTTCGCCGGTGGCATGAACCCGGATCGCATCGGCAGCTTCCCGGTAGAGGTTGGCGAACCCCTCAAGGTAGCCTTCCGGGTGTCCGGGCGGGATCCGTGTTGTCGGCGCGATGCTCTCCAGCATACCCGCGCCGCCTCTTGTCAGGCGCTGGGCGGGTTCTCCGAACGGCGAATACTGCAGATAGTTTGGATTTTCCTGATGCCATTCAATGCCGGCCTTGTCGCCATAGACCCGGAGCTTGAGATTGTTCTCATTGCCCGGTGCGACTTGTGAACACCAGAGCATCCCGCGCGCCCCGCCGTCAAAGCGCAGCATGACGTGACCGTTGTCATCTACCTGACGGCCCGGGACGAAGGACTGCAAATCGGCGGCAAGGCTCTCGGCGCGCAGGCCGGTCACAAAGCAAGCCAGATTGTAGGCGTGGGTGCCAATATCTCCTGTCGCACCACCTGCACCGGACCGGGCAGGGTCCGTGCGCCAGTCGGCTTGCTTGTTGTGCTGTTCGACCGTCAGCCAATCCTGAGGGTATTCGACCTGAATGACCCGGATTGTTCCAAGATCGCCGTTTTGGACCATCTCCCGCGCCTGACGGATCATTGGATAGCCGGTGTAATTGTGCGTGAGAATAAACAGGGCCGGAGAGGCCTCGGCCGCTTTGGCCAGCTTTTTGGCGTCTGCCAGCGTGGAGGTCATCGGCTTGTCGCAGATCACGTGAATGCCGCGTTTCAAGAATGCCTTGGCAGCTGGATAATGAACATGGTTCGGCGTCACGATGGCAACCGCTTCGACCCCGTCCTTCAGCCGTGCCTCCCGTTTGGCCATGTCCTCAAAGGAGCTGTAAATCCGGTCCGCCTTGAGGCCGAGAGCCTGCCCGGAAGAGATGGCCTTGTCCGGTGTTGAGGACAAGGCGCCTGCGACCAGTTCAAAACTGTTGTCCAGCCGAGCTGCGATCCGGTGAACCGCGCCGATGAACGCATCCTTGCCGCCGCCAACCATGCCGAGGCGGAGCGGGCGTTGGAATGTGACTTCTGTTCCTTCAATGGCCATGTTGTGCTCCTATGCAATGCCCAGCATCTTGCGGTTTGCCGCTTCATCGGTCCCGCCGCCGGCAAAGTCATCAAAGGCCTTTTCAGTGACGCGAATGATATGGTCGGCAACAAACTGGGCACCTTCCCGGGCGCCATCTTCCGGGTGCTTCAGGCAACATTCCCATTCGACGACCGCCCAGCCGTCGAAGTCATTGGCTGCCATCTTGGAAAAGATAGCGCCGAAGTCGACCTGTCCGTCGCCCAAGGAGCGGAACCGCCCAGCCCGGTCAACCCAGGGCTGATAGCCGCTGTAAACGCCCTGGCGGCCGGTCGGATTGAACTCGGCATCCTTGACGTGGAACATGCCGATCCGGTCCTTGTAGATGTCGATGTTGTCGAGATAGTCGAGACACTGAAGCACGTAGTGCGACGGGTCGTAGAGCATCTTCGCGCGGCCATGATTGTCAACGCGTTCCAGGAACATCTCGTACGTTGCGCCATCATGAAGATCCTCACCGGGATGGATCTCGTAGCAAACATCCACGCCCATATCGTCCGCATATTCCAGAATTGGCCGCCAGCGCTTGGCAAGTTCGTCAAACGCGGTCTCAACAAGCCCAGCCGGTCGTTGCGGCCAGGGATAGATGTAAGGCCACGCCAGAGCGCCGGAAAACGTCGCATGCGCGGTGATGCCAAGGTTGCGGCTGGCCGTTAACGCCTGCTTGACCTGATCCACGGCCCAGGCCTGGCGCGCGGCCGGATTGCCGCGGACTTCCGGAGCTGCAAAGCCATCAAAGGCTGTGTCATAGGCAGGGTGGACGGCCACAAGCTGGCCTTGCAGGTGGGTTGAAAGCTCGGTGACCTCAACACCGTTCTCTTGGGCCTGTCCGGCAAAGTCGTCGCAGTATCCCTTCGAGCTGGCGGCTTTTTCCAGATCAATGAGCCGGCCATCCCAACTTGGAACCTGTACCCCCTTGTATCCGCAATCGGCGGCCCACTTCGTAATTGCGTCCCAGGAATTGAACGGCGCTTCATCTCCCGCAAACTGGGCAAGAAAAAGCGCAGGCCCCTTTATGGTTTTCATGACGACCTCTTGAATGAAATAGAGTTTTTGAGGGCCGGGATACGTGACTGAACCCCGGCCCACACGAACCGACGTCTTAGAAAGGCGACTCTGGGAAGTAGTAGCTTTCAGCGTTTTCACGGGTGATCAGTGTCGCCCCGAGAATGTACCGTCCGGCCACCGGACCATTCGACTTGAAAGCGTTGACCGTTGCATCCATCGCGGTTGCAATCATTGCCGGCGGATAGAGGACGTTCACAGGGATCAGCTCGTCGCCATCCATGATGCCTTTGATGATTTCCTTCATGCCAGCACCTCCGACAACAAACATGCCGTTGCCGTCACGGCCTGCCTGTTTCAATGCTGCGACCACGCCGATCGCGATATCATCGTCTTGTGCCCACACTGCATCAATGTCCGGGAAGCGGGACAGGAAATCCTGCATGACTTCAAAACCGTCGTCACGGTTCCAGTTGGCATGTTTGTGGTCCAAAACGTTGATACCCGAGCCTTCGATTTCCGCCATGAAAGCATCAAAGCGTTCGTTGTCGATCACGGTTGGAATGCCACGCAAGACAACGATGTTGTCGCCGTCCTTGAGGCGGCCCTTCATGTACTGTGCCGACACGCGGCCAAGCTCAGGGTTGTTGCCAGCAACATAGAGGTCTTCAATACCCGGTTGGCTGAGGCCTCGATCGACAACAGTGATCCAGGCTCCGGATTTCTTGACGTTCAGGACCGGGTCGGTGAGCGGTTCGGACTCAAACGGCAGAACGACGAGTGCATCGATCTGATGGACCGATACGAGGTCTTCTAGCGCACTTGCCTGTGCGCCTGGATCCGGAGAGTTCACGAGGATCAGGTCGACGTCCGGATAAAGAGCCTCCAGCCGTTTTTCGGCCTGCTCCGCGTGCCAGTTCATCCCGGCGGCCCAGGCGTGGGTCGGCGTTGGGTAGCTGACACCGATCTTGATCTTTTCTTCTGCGGCTGCCGTTCCGCTAAGGGCGATCAGCCCCGTCAGTGCCATCGCACCCAGTGTTTTTCTTCCGAGCATTGTTTCCTCCTCCGATGCTTTCCTCAAGGCGCACCTCTCCCGTCCGGTGCGAGCCGGTTCAAATTGGGGACGGGTCCCTATTCCGTGGATCTAATGGGCCGTGCTCAGCCGTTCTTTTTGAGTTTCCAGTCGCTGCGCTGCAGCAGCACAGCAACGATGATGATCAACCCCTGCATGGTTCCATTCAGGTAGTTTGAGATCATGTCCGTGAAGTTCAGAATGTTGCCGATGGTGGTCAGAATGAGTGCGCCCAGGATCGTGCCGCCAATCCGCCCGTAGCCGCCCTTCAGGACCGTTCCGCCAATGATCACGGCCGCGATGGCTTCCAGCTCCCATAACACGCCTGTCGATGCTGAGGCAGAACCAAGGCGGGGGACATAAATGATGGTCGCGAAGGACACACACAGGCCTTGGATGATGTAGGTCAGCGTCTTGACCCGATCGACATTGATTGCCGAGTACTTGGCGACGGCTTCATTTGATCCAATGGCTGTGCAGTAGCGTCCGAACGCTGTGCGGTTCAAGAGCAGCCAGCCACAGATTGCGACTGCAATGAAGACCCAGACCGGGATCGGCAGTCCCATAAAACTGTCATAGTAGACCGGGCGGTACGTGCCTCGAATGTCGAAGTTGAGCGACAGGGTGCCGCCGTCCGCGAAATAGGTCACCAAAGACCGATAGATCCCCATGGTACCCAGCGTCACGATAAACGCCTCGATCTTCCCCTTGGTGGTCAGCGCACCGTTGATCCAGCCTGCGCCGATGCCGAGCAGGATCGCCAAGCCACACCCAAACAGGACGGTTGGCACACCGGTCCCGAGCGTTTCAACGGCATTGTTCATGACAATGATCATCACGCCGGAAATGGCCGCTGCCATTGAGCCCACCGACAAGTCGATCCCGCCAGCAGTTATGACGAAGGTCGCGCCCACGGCAATAATGCCGATAAACGCTGACCGCGTCAGCAAGTTGGTCAGGTTGCCTTCACTCACGAAAGCGGGGTTGAGTAGAAAACCAATCACACACAGCAGGAGAAGAGCCAATGCTGGCCCTAGCGTCTTGAAGTCAATCGAGATGCGCTTGGATGTCTTTTCCGCATTGTTTTCCGATACGCTCGACATGGTCAATGGAGTTCCTCCCGTTTCAGCCCGGCGGCATAGCGCATGATTTCGTTTTCGTTGATGTGATCTCCGGTCAGTACTCCGGTGATCTGGCCTTCCCGCATGACCACAACACGGTGGCAAATTCCGATGATTTCCGGCATTTCCGAGGAGATCACCACCACCGAAACGCCTTCCGCTGCCAGCGCAGCGATGAAATGATAAATTTGTTGTTTGGTGCCGACATCGATCCCGCGGGTGGGTTCATCAATGACAACGATCTTCGGATCGCATTCCATGATTTTCGCGAGCAGCAATTTCTGCTGATTGCCGCCGGAGAGCTTTCCGACAACGATGTCCTGATCCCGTGCCCGGACATCGAAGCGCCTGATAGCGCGCTCGAGCGCATTGGCTTCAGCGGTGCTGTCGAGCGTCAAGTTTTTGATGAATTTTGGCAAGGCAAACAGGGTCAGGTTGGGCTGCATCTTCTTGTCCAGAAGCAACCCTTTCTCCTTCCGGTCCTTCGTCAGGTAGGCAAGCCCTGCGTCTCTTGCTGCGGCAACGGACAGGGCGTTGACCTCGGTTCCAAATAGCCGGATACTGCCGCCCTCGACAGGCGCCAAACCACAGATGGCCTCAAAGACCGCTGTTCGGCCTGACCCGATCAGTCCCGAAAATCCCAGGATTTCACCTTTGCGCAGGTTGAAGCTGACATTGTGTGCGCCGAGCGTTGAGAGGTTTTGAACCTCCAGGACCAAGTCTGCGTCTACATCCGCTTCGTGCATCGGCGGATAAAGGTCAGAAAGTTCCCGGCCTACCATCATTTGGGCCATGGCATCTGGGGTCAGTTCGTTCGCCAGACGCGTGTCGATCCATTGGCCATCGCGCAGGACGGTCACCCGGTCCGCAATAGCTTTAACTTCATTCAGCTTGTGCGACACGAACACAATGCCAACGCCAGTTTGTTTCAACTTCTGAACTTGCCGAAAGAAGATTTCCGTTTCCTCTTCCGTCAGAACGGCCGTTGGCTCGTCCATAATGAGGATACGTGCGTTTCTGCTGACAGCTTTGACGATTTCGACCATTTGTTTCTGTGCAATTGTGAGATCTGAAATTCGGTCAGAAGGAGAGATGTCGAGACCGACATCATCCAGGTATTTTTGGACAAGAGATCTCATGCCCGCCCGGTCCAGAAATCCATTTGATTTCAGTTCCCGTCCGAGAAAGACGTTCTCTTCGACCGTCATCTGTTCTGCAAGATTGAGTTCCTGGTGGATCAGGACGATGCCAAGTTTCTCGGCGGCGCCATTGGGAGGGAGTTCGGTCGTCGTGCCGTCGAGCTTGATGTGACCGGTCGTCGGGTCGTGGAAACCGGACAGGATCTTCATCAAGGTCGACTTGCCCGCGCCATTCTCTCCGATCAGAGCATGAACCTCGCCCGCCCGAATGTCCATGCTGACGCTGAACAGCACAGGCACCGGCCCAAAGGATTTGCTGATATTGACGGCCTCAATCACCGCCTCCAGCTGGGGCGAATGGTGTAGCATTTAATAGTCCTCCCAGACATCAGTGCCCTCTTCCACACTGTTGCCAAGAACTCATGTAAACGTTTTCACTCATGATGTAAACCTTTACATACTGTATTGTAAACCTTTTCAAAGGGCGTGGAAGAACCTATACAGCGTAGAGAGGTGTGGAATTTCATGAGGTTAATGAAGTGCCGCACCGCAACAAAACCGGGGTAAAAAAATGGATGATCCGGGCAGCCGGCCGGCGACCATTGAAGACGTCGCAAAGCTTGCGGGCGTGTCTATCGCGACAGTCAGCCGTGCGCTCCGGTCCCCGGAAAAGGTTGCCGAGAGTACCCGGAAAAAAGTAACGGCGGCCATTGCAAGAACCGGTTACACCGCCAACGCGATGGCGCAGAACCTTCGGATGCAGCGCTCCCAGATGGTCCTGGTGCTGGCTTCTGCGATTGCCGATCCAAACTTCGCCGGCATTCTCACAGGCTTGGAAAAAGCAGCCAATGACAGAGGGTACGGAGTGCTTATCGGTAACACCGAAGGAACAACGGGTCTTGAGCAAAACTATCTGCGCTTCCTGTCAACCGGCATGGCAGACGGTCTCATTCTGTTGACGGGACACATTCCCGTTGCTGGTGAACCGCAAACACCTCTGACAGCTCTTCCGCCGATTGTCGCGACTGAACGGCCTGTTGACCGGGGCGACATCAGTTATGTCGGTGTTGACGACGTCGCCAGTGCAAAGATGGCGACCGAATACCTGATTTCTCTTGGCCACCGGCGGATTGTTTTCATTTCCGGCGGTCCTGCCGATGTGCGCAGCGATCTCAGGCATTCCGGTTATCAGAAGGGCTTGATGGAGTCTGCTGTTTCCTTAAGAGATTGGCGGCTGGAAGGGGACGGGTCAGCGGAAAGTGGCCGGGCAGCTGTCGAGCGCTTGTTCATCAAGGATGACCTTCCGACTGCGTTTTTCTGTTTCAACGACAACACGGCCATAGGTGTGATTTCAGCACTGCAGATGCGCGGGTACCGCGTCCCGGAGGACTTTTCTGTTCTGGGGTTCGACGATATTCCTTTCGCCAACAACTTCACGCCGGGTCTCACAACGATACGCCAACCCCGCCAGCACATTGGCGAGATGGCAATGTCCCTCTTGCTAGATCGATTGGCCAATCGCACCCTCTCAGTCCAGACACATCTCCTTCACGGCGATCTCATCGTCAGAGAAAGCTGCGCGGGTGTTCGAAAGGACCGTTGAATTTTTGTCGGGACAGAACCGGTTGCCCCTTCGAACCAAAGAGTCGTGCCTCATCTTAACCGTATCAGATGGATGCCTGGATTTAGCCAGGGTTGCTAGCAGTCCTTGCGGTCGCAGTCTGGGCTATTTGCAAATACTCCCGCAGTGCAGTCTCGCAACCGTCTGACCAGATGCGCCCAAGCCAGTGTTCGAATGCAGCGGCAAACCGTTCGTTTGCGGCAATCTCGCCATAGACGTCGGACTGTTCTAACCACGCGAGCGGTCTTAAGCGCGCGTTTTGCGCCGCGTCCGTGCGCTGTGACCAAAAGGGGTCGTTGGGCTCTATCGGCGACCCATCTTCTCTCGATCCTTCACACATTCTAGCCCAAAGGGCTTCCACGAGGGCCAATCCCTCGATTGGCATGCCGTTCTCAAGACCATCTCGTATCGCCGGCAACACAAAGCCTGTGTGCCTGGACGACCCATCAAAAGCAACGCGCCGCGTGGTGTCCAAGACGGCCGGGTTTGAGAAACGGCTCCGAATAAGGTCGACATATTGGGCGGGGGTCATGTTCGGAACCGCAGAAACGTGCGGTACAATCTCGTCTTTCAGGACTTTTGAGAACAGTTCTGAAATCAGAGGATGCGCCATGCAGTCTGCTATGGTGCTCAGGGACAGGATCTCTCCGGCGTTTGCAATGACCTGATGCCCAGCATTCAGCAGCCGCAACTTCATCATCTCGTAACCGTGGACATCTTTGGTAAACGTTGCCCCAACCGTCTCCCAATTGGGACGTCCAGCGCAAAACTTGTCTTCCAAAACCCACTGGCGGAAGGTTTCGTGAGAGACGGGTGCCTGGTCATCCAGGCCGAACTCGCGGGCAAGCGCGATCTCCCGCGGGCCGGTCGCTGGAACAATGCAATCGACCATGGAGTTGGGAAAGGTGCAGTTTGCGTCAATCCAGTCAGCCAGATCCGGATCCGAAAGACGGGCGAGGCCCAGCACGGTCTGACGCAGGATCTGGCCGTTGGCCAAAAGATTGTCGCAACTCAGTCCGGTAAAAGGGCCGTGTCCCTGATCTCGCCGGCGCTTTAAAGCTGCGACCAAAGCGCCAAATGCGGTTTTTGGCGTTTCCGGATGCTGCGCATCGTGCTGGATATCCGCATGCCGGGCATCGAATTCCTTCGTGACCGGATCGGTGTAGTAACCGCCTTCGGTGACCGTTAAGGCAACGATGCGTATGGCCGGGTCAGCCATTTTCTGAATGAGGGGTTTGTTGTCCGCGGTAATCGGCAGGTAGTCGATCATGGATCCAACGATTTCTGCAGACGTTTTCGAAGGGTTCAGTTCAACCAGCGTCGTCAGGCAATCTTGGGCAATGAGCTTGTCCCGCATTGCCGCATCATACGGCCGAACGCCTGCACCGATAATGGCCCAGTCGTGGGCGTGCCCTTCCTGCATCAAGCGATGCAGATACCAGGCCTGATGAGCCCGATGGAAATTGCCGACACCGATATGGACAATTCCGGGTCTTAGGGCAGAGCGATCATATCCTGGCTTGGTGACCCCGGACGAAATCGCGGTCAACGTCGCATCTGAAAGAGTGATCAGCTCATCCATTGCCCGCCATCCACATTGTACGTCTGTGCAAGGATGTAATTGGCGTCTTCACTTGCGAGAAACACGGCCATGCCCGTGAGGTCTTCTGCCGTTCCCATCCGGCCAAAGGGGACAGCCTCGCCGACTTCCCTTTTTTTTTGGCCCGGCGCCTTGTTTTCGTATTTGGCAAAGAACGCATCCACGCCATCCCAGTGCTCGCCGTCGACAACGCCCGGCGCGATCGCGTTCACATTGATGCCATGCTCGATCAGATTGAGGGCCGCCGACTGGGTTAGGCTGATGATGGCGGCTTTGCTTGCACAGTAAACCGCGACCAGCGGCTCGCCCCGGCGGCCTGCCTGGCTCGCCATATTGATGATCTTGCCACCGCAGCCGCGCTCAATCATATGCCTGGCCACAGCCTGCAGCGTGAACAGGGTTCCGGCGACATTGATGTCAAAAACCCTAGCGAAGTCAGCGCGATCAATCTCGACGACGGGTGCCGCTGAGAAAATCGCTGCGTTGTTGATCAGGATATCGATTTGGCCGAGTTGCGACACTGTCTCGCTGACGGCCGTATCAATGCTTTCCTGCCGGGTGACATCCATTTCTACGGCGATGGCAGCCGGTCCCAGGTCGGCTGCCGCCTGATGGGCTCGGGCGCTGTCAATGTCCGCAATGGCCACCTTCGCGCCTTCGGCAACATAGGCCTTTGCGAAGGCGAGGCCGATCCCACGGGCTGCGCCCGTGATCAGAGCGGTTTTACCGTCCAGCCGCTTCATGGGAGCCTCAACCCGTTGGCATCGAACTTGTGAATGACATCGTCGCGTGGGGTCATATGGATCCGGTCTCCATGACGGAATCCGACTTCTCCATCGGCCCGCACCGTTATGCTGTCTGCCAGTCCGGTGTTGTGAACATGAAAGAAGGTATCGGAGCCCAGGTGTTCGGAGACGCTCACAACGCCGGACCACAAGCCTTCAGTCTCGGAAACCGAAATATGTTCCGGCCGAATGCCAATGGTGTGGGCACCGTGCTTGGCGGCCTCTTCGCCTTCAATGAAGTTCATTTTAGGTGAGCCGATGAACCCGGCTACGAACTGGTTGCGCGGGTTTTTGTAAAGCTCAAGTGGAGACCCGACCTGCTCGATGTGTCCGGCGCGCAAAACAACAATCTTGTCCGCCATGGTCATGGCTTCCACCTGATCGTGAGTCACGTAAATCATCGTTGTCTTGAGACGTTCGTGCAGTTCAGAGATTTCCAGCCGCATGCCAACCCGCAGAGCCGCATCAAGGTTCGACAAGGGTTCGTCAAAGAGGAAAGCGGATGGTTCGCGGACAATTGCCCGGCCGATTGCAACGCGCTGGCGCTGCCCGCCGGAGAGTTGGCCGGGGCGCCGGTCGAGATAATCGGTGAGGTTCAGGACAGCGGCGGCCTGTTCGACCCTGCGGTCTTGTTCGGCCTTGTCGAGCTTTGCCATGCGCAGGGGAAAAGCAATGTTCTTGCGGACCGACATATGCGGATAAAGCGCATAGGATTGGAAGACCATCGCCAGACCCCGTTTGGCCGGTGGGACGCTGGTCGCATCCTGCCCGTCGATCAGGATCTGTCCGGAGGTCGTGTCTTCCAGACCGGCAATCAGCCGGAGCAATGTGGATTTGCCGCATCCGGATGGGCCGACAAAGACCGTGAATTCTCCGTCCCCGATTTCGAGATCGAGCGAGGGAATGACTTCGACGTTGCCGAACCTCTTGGTCACCTGCTTGAGTGTGATTTGTCCCATGACAGTGTTCCCTACTTAACCGCGCCGAATGTCAGGCCGCGAACGAGTTGTTTTTGGCTGAACCAGCCAAGGATCAGGATGGGGGCAATCGCCATGGTCGAGGCCGCGCTGAGTTTGGCGAAAAACAGGCCCTCGGGGCTGGAGTAGCTGGCGATAAACGCTGTCAATGGCGCCGCATTGACGGCGGTCAGGTTGAGCGTCCAGAAGGCTTCGTTCCAGGCCAGGATGAAGTTCAACAACATGGTCGACGCAATGCCCGGTATGGCCATGGGGGTGAGAATGTAGAGGAGTTCTTCCTTCAGTCCTGCGCCATCCATCCGGGCGGCTTCCAGGATCTCGCCCGGGATTTCCTTGAAGTACGTGTAGAGCATCCAGACTATGATCGGCAGGTTGATCAACATCAGGACGATTGTCAGTCCGATACGGCTGTCAAGAAGGCCCAACTGTATGAAGAGCAGGTAGATCGGGTAGAGCACGCCAACTGCCGGCAACATCTTGGTGGACAGCATCCACAACAGGATGTCCTTGGTGCGCTTTGAAGGAACGAAGGCCATCGACCAAGCAGCCGGAACTGCAATGATAAGTCCCAAAATCGTGGAGCCGCCAGCCAGGAATATGGAGTTCCATAGGAAACGCATGTAGTTCGAGCGCTCCTGTACCACCGAATAGTTCTCCAAGGTCCAGTCAAAGAACAAAAATATCGGAGGATCGGCGATTGCCAGTGCTTCGGTTTTGAAGCTGGTGAGGATCGTCCAGAGGATCGGAAAGAAAATCAGCAAACCTATCAACCAGGCGACGGCTGTGTTGATCATTTTCCGGTTTGTTGTAACTGCGCGGGCCATTTGATTACTCCTCACGCGTCAAGGTTTTTGCCGACGATGCGCATCAGGAAGATCGCAACGATATTGGCGAGGATAATGGCGTAGACACCACCTGCAGAGCCGAGACCTACGTTCTGGCTTTCCAGCACCCGCTGGAAGATCAGGTAAGACAATGTCTTGGTGCCAAAGGCACCACCGGTGGTGACAAAGATTTCCGCAAAAATCGCCAGCAAAAAGATGGTCTGGATCAAGGTCACGATTGTGATCGCCCGCGCCAGATGCGGAAGAACGATGAAAAAGAAGCGTTTGTGGACTGGGGCGCCGTCCATTTCAGCGGCCTCTAGCTGCTCGCTATCGAGAGACTGAATAGCAGTCAGCAAGATCAGCGTCGCGAATGGCAGCCACTGCCAGGAGACGATCATGATCAGCGATGGCAGGGACGCCTGGCTTAACCATTGTATCGGTTCGGCGCCAAAAAACTTCCAGAGATGTGCCAGGATGCCGTTGACCGGATCCATGAACATGTTTTTCCAGACCAGCGCGGATACGGTCGGCATCACGAAGAAGGGCGCAATAACCAGAATTCGGACAACGCCCTGACCCCACATTGGCTGATCCAGCAAGATCGCCAGTGCAATTCCCAAGGCAATTGTGATGACCAGAACGCCTCCGACAATGATCAACGTGGTCTGAATGCTGGGCCAAAACGAGCTTGAACTCACGAACCTGACATAGTTGGTAAATCCGACCCACTCCAACCCGTTGGCCATGGAGTCGCCGCGCAGCGGCAGGTATTTCTTGAAGGAAAAGAACAGCGTCATGCACAACGGGATCAGCATCCAGCCCAAGAGCAGAACGACTGCTGGTGCCATCATCATCCGGGCGGCAGAACGTGATTGCTGAGTGGCCATGACACATCTCCTCTGTTGACGGACGCGGGTCCGTCTCGAAATATATCTTTAAAATGAAATGGCAGAAGGAGGCCGAAGGACGGGCGAACCCGCCCTCCGGAACTGGAAGTTACCGCGAGCTTATCGGTAGCCGGCGGCTTCCATTGCATCGTTGGTCAGAGCTTGAGCTTTGGCCAATGCCTCTTCGACGGTCTGTTGACCTGCATAGGCAGCCGAGAACTCCTGGCTCACTTCAGTTGCGATACCGGCAAACTCCGGGATGGCAGCGAACTGGATGCCAACGTATGGGCTTGGTTCGACGGTCGAGTTGTTCGGATCAGCTGACAGGATTGAATCCAAGGTCATCTTGGCGAACGGTACGGCCTGATACTCTGGGGTCTCGTACAGAGACGTCCGCGCACCCGGAGGAACGTTGGCCCAACCTTCTTTGGCAGCTACGAGTTCAATGTAGGATTTGGACGTAGCCCATTCGATGAACTCTTTTGCAGCTGCTTCCTTTTGAGTGCCGGCAGGAATTGCCAGCGCCCAGGCCCACAGCCAGTTCGAACGTTTGCCAAGCCCTGTATCAGGGGCCAAAGCGAAGCCGACAGAGTCGGCCACGGTCGAGTCGTTTGGATTTGTTACAAAGGATGCTGCCACCGTGGCATCAATCCACATGCCGCATTTGCCCTGCTGGAAGAGCGACAGGTTTTCATTAAAGCCGTTGGTCGCATAGCCTGGAGGACCGGAGGCATCCATCATGTCTTTGTAAAAGTTCAGCGTGTTGGCCCATTGTTCGGTATCGAACTGAGCGTTCCAGTCCATGTCAAACCAACGTGCACCGAACGAGTTCGACATCGCTGTGATGAATGCGCCGCCTTCACCCCAACCAGCCTTGCCGCGAAGGCAGATGCCGTTGATTTCGTTGTCACGGTCGGTCATAGCCGCCGCTGCTTCTCTGACGAAATCCCAAGTCGGCGCGTCTGGCATTTCCAGACCAGCTTTGGCCATCAGATCTGTACGGTACATGATCATGGAGCTTTCGCCATAAAACGGAGCGGCATAAAGCGTTCCGTCGTGGCTCAGACCACCAGCCATGGCGGGCAGGATGTCAGCGGCATCATATTCTTCGGAGAGATCGTCAAGTGGAACGAGCCAGCCGTTGGCACCCCAGATTGGCGTTTCGTACATGCCAATGGTCATGATGTCGAAAGCGCCGCCCTTCGTTGAAATGTCGGTGGTCACGCGCTGACGCAGTACGTTTTCCTCCAAAGTGACCCACTCGACGGTATGGCCAGTCTTTGCAGTGAAATCGTCGGTGTAACCCTGCATGCGGATCATGTCACCGTTGTTCACAGTAGCGATGGTGAGTGTTTCTGCTTGCGCTGCTGCTGCGGTCAACACGACAAGCGCAGTCGTCGCACAAAGTGCGTTCTTTATGTACATCCGATCTCCTCCCTTGGCTGGATGTTGGGCCAACCCTAAGCGCTACCGTAACGGCGAGTCAATAAAAAATTTACGCGCGTAAAATTTTTGCTATGCAGAACTGCGTAAGACCAGGCGCGCTGAGAAGACGGTCTCTTCACGGCGTGCAAATCGCCCGCCCGCTTCTATGAGATTGTTGAGGGTCTTAAAGGCGTGGTCCGAAACGCTGTCATAATCATGGGCAGCCGTTGTCAAAGACGGGCAGGTGAACTTTGAAAATGGGTGGTCGTCATGAGAGGCGACCCTTAAGGCGCAGCCAGCGCCGCGCCCGACCCGCAAGCCTTTCTCATAACAGGCGGATAGCAGGCCGATCGCCAGGCGGTCGTTGCTGCACAATACGGTGTTGGTCGGAAACCCGCTGGTTTCCAAAATGCGAAGCGCACCGTCCCGCCCAATCTGTTCGAACGCCCAGCCCTCCCCCTCGATCTTCAGAATGCGCGGTTCGAGATTGCGCTCGGCCATCAGCTGTTCATATGCCGCACGCCGTTTGTTGGCGTTCGGGTTTGCCGGCGTGCGCATTTCAAAGAAACTTGGTGGCTCACCCGTTCGGGTAAGATAGTCGACAGTCTGGGAGACAAAGCTGAAATTGTCAGATCCCACAAAGGCTTCTCCGATGCCTTCAATGTTGCTGTCAAACAGAACTGTCGGAACATCCTGGCAGAATTTTTCAACGGACAGTTTGTCTGACGCCCGGCCGAGCGGTGCGAGCAGGACCCCGGCCGGTTTCAAAGACCGAAGGCTATCAAGGATTTCATTCTCAAGCTGCTGTTGGCCGTGGGCACTATAAAGGGTTGGGTGAAACCCGGCCTCCAGACAGCGTTGCTCCAACTTCCTTGCTATTTCCGTGAAGAACGGGTCGGCAAGGAAAGGGACCACAATGCCGACATTCTTGGTCAGCTTGCGGTTCTGGTTCATCGCGAAAATGTTTGGCCTGAAATCGTATTTTTGCAGGGCGTCTTCGATGCGCAACCGTGTCGTTTGGCGGACGCTCTCGGGATTGTTGAAATACTTTGAGAGCGTTGGCCTGGAGATTCCGCTGACAGCTGCAAACTCCTCCATGTTCTTCAGCTTCCGCTCGACCACTTGTTCTGCCTTTCCAGTCCATCCACATCATGAGCCGCTGGTTTTCGGAAAAAATATCTGCATTTGTTTCCGCGCGACAATTTTTGACATTACATTAGTTTGCGTAGCTGAAATTGGTCAAGCGAATGACAACAGTACGTCTCACAATGAACTCGATGTTTTGATAAAGAAGACGCCCGGTCACTAAAACAGCATGAACATTGACCCATCTTAGGGTGAGGCTGGACAGGTGTTTGTAGGCGCTTGGAGCATTACCGCTATGTTTGAACGCGAGCGAACATGTTGCTGCTCCGGTTAAGGTAACCGCCTCAGATCTGCTGCACAGCTACGCAAGGCAATTTTCAAATCCAGAATACATCCCGGTGCCCGGCAACAGCGCCAATCCGAGGCCTGCACTGCAAACGGCGTTCTATTATGTTCCAACATGCATTCTGGGACACCGTCTTACGCTGCTGCAGAGATGACTTTGGCGTTGATTTTGGCAAGTTATCGCCAGATCCCACAGCAGGTGGCGTCGATCCGTGCCGGAGAATGGCAAATGGGTGTCGGACGAACTCTGCGGGGCAGAACGCTCGGGCTCCATGGCTATGGCCGGATTGCCAAAGCCGTTGCAGGCTATGCTAAAGCCATCGGAATGGATGTCCAATGGTGGGCATCTGATGCCGGCCGCGAGCGCGCAATCAAGGACGGTGCAAGGGTTGCCGAAAGCCGGGAGGTGTTTTTCAACTCATCAGATATTGTCAGCTTGCATGTTCGCTTGAAGCCGGAAACGCGCGGCATCATTACGGAGGCCAACCTTGCGAACATGCAACCCCGCGCGCTCCTTGTGAATACCTCACGATCCGGCCTTATTGCCCAGGGGGTTCTTGAAGCAGAAGTCGCCCGTGGGCGGATTTTTGCAGCTGTTGATGTCTTCGAGCAGGAGCCGCTACGCGATCGGGATAACGTGCTTCTCACCCATCCGAACATGTTGCCGACACTGCATGTCGGTTACGTCACCGAAGATGAGTTTGATCTGCAATTTTCGGACATTTTTGATCAGGTCAACGCCTACGCGGCTGGTGCCCCAATTCATATGATAAACCCCGAAGCCCATTCGTAGTCAGCAAGCTTATGATCGCCGCGGCTGATTATTGCGCGGCGATCTGGCGGCTTTCGGACACGGTATCCGTAACAACCTGTGTGATCGCGCGGGTTCCCATGTCGCCGCCGAACTCAATGGGACGCAAACGGTTGTTGCGGAACCCATCGTCAACTGCGTGGTTTATGAGATCTGCAGCGTCTGAAAGGTGAGGATTGCCCAGTTTTTCGGCAAGGTAATCGAGCATCAAAGCACCGCTCAGGATTGCTGCGAGCGGATTGGCCTTGTCTTGTCCCATGATGTCCGGCGCGCTGCCATGGGCCGGCTGGAACAGTCCCGTATGGTCGCCGATCTCCGCACAGGCGGCCATTCCCATTCCGCCAACAAGCCCACCGGCGAGGTCGGAAAGAATGTCACCAAACATGTTTTCGGTCACCAGCACATCAAAGTCCCAGGGCTTGCGCACCAGATCCAAGGCCTGGGCGTCCACATAATTGTAGCCGACCGGAACATCCGGATAGTCTGTTTTCACCTCATCGAAGATCTGGCGAAAAAAGGCGAGCGAGGTAAAAACATTCGCCTTGTCGACGCAAGTGAGGAGGCCTTGAAAGCCTTTCTTCTGACGTTTGCGGGCAAGATCGAAGGCAAACCGGTGCAGCTTCGTGGTGGTCTTTCGTGTTATCCGCAGAATGTCCTGAACTTCGTCATCGTTCACAACAAGAGAGCGTTTGTGTGCTGCCGCAGAATAAAACAGACCTTCGGTGGACTCGCGCAAGATGATGAGATCAATCTGAGCTGCCCTTGGATCGGCAAGCCGTTGCGGGGCATTGGGATAGGCTTTGACCGGGCGTACACCAGCATAAAGACCAAAGCGATCGCGCAGCCTTAAATGCGGAGAGATTTCCGTTCCATCCGCGTGCCGAATGGATGGTAGTCCAATGGCTCCCAGGAAGATGGCATCCGCGGCTTCTGCCCTGTCTTCTCCGTCTGCCTCTATATCCTGGCCAGTTTCCTGGAAATACGCTGCGCCAGCATGAAATTCGTCCAACTTAGGTTTCGGTTGTCCGGTTTTTTGAAGTGCAGCCTCGAGCACAGCCATTGCAGCGTCCGCGACGTCGATGCCGATCCCGTCCCCTTTGATAAGCGCAATTTTCATGAGTACGGTTCCTTACGTCCAATCAACATCAAAACGAGTGACGATTTGCGATATCTGTTCCGGGTCCAGATGTGTGTGAGACGCCCCGCGCAGCAACAGAGCCAGCTTTGCTGTCGCTTCCAACTCTTCCATGGCGTATACGGCAGCCTCAAGGTCCTTGGCCGCAACGCAAGGGCCATGATTGGCAAGAATAACGGCTGATCGTTTGCCAGCCAGCCCGCGAACGGCGTTGCCCATGGCTGGGTCGCCGGGTACAAAAAACGGCAACAGTTTCACTTTGCCGAGCAGCATGATCCCGTAAGCTGTGAGGGGAGGCAGGACATTGTCCTGATCAATTTCCGGCAGCAAAGACAAAGCCACTGAATGGCATGAATGCAGATGCACAACGGCACCGGTCGCCCCTCGGGTTTCATAAAATGCCGTATGCAACGGCATTTCCTTTGTCGGCGCATCTCCGGACAGCAACGCCCAAGTCTCCGATAGATGGCTGATGCAGGCTGGATCAAGAAATCCCATGGATGAGCCTGTCGGCGTGACCAGATAAGTGCCGTCATCCAAACGCATAGAAATGTTGCCGGTAGAACCGTGGGTCAGGCCTCGATCATAAAGTGATTTGGCCATTACGGCGATCTGCTCGCGGGTTTTGGTGAGCGCGCTCATGATCCTGCCCCCAGAACATGGAGGGCGTCTTCGAAAAAGTCAGGTCCGCCAAAGTTGCCGGATTTGAGGGCGAGGGCCACCGGCTGGCCCGCGACTCTTAAAGCCGGGACGCCAGGGGCGATCCGAGGGCCGATTTCAAGATTGGATGCCTTGATCCCGGATACGACAGCGCCTGACGTTTCCCCGCCTGCGACCACGATGCGTTCAACGCCAGCGCCAACAAGAGCTGCAGCAAGACCGGAAAACAGGTTTTCAATTGCAGATGCACTCTTTTCGCGACCGAACCGTTGCTGGACCCGACTGACGGTTTCTGGGTCTGCCGAAGAATAAAGAAGTGGGGGCTCGTCTTGGCTGATGGTCCATTCAACCAACTCTTCCATCGATACCCAACCCCCGATAACATCCTCAACCATGATTTCACGGCTGGGGGCTTTTAGCTTGTAGTGTTTCACTTGGTCACGTGTTGCCGACGAACAGGATCCGGACAACACCACCGCTTTGCCGTTTGTTCCAGTCCATGCCTGATGATGTGGAGTGACGCCAAAATTCGCCGGTAGACCGATTGCAATCCCGGACCCTCCGGTAACAAGACGGCGGCCCGCTGCTGCTTTTCCGATCGCAATGAGATCCTCATCGGTGATTGCATCGACGATCGCCATCGAGCCCGTTTTGGTCTTGGCTGCGTCCAGAATAGATGCCGGCCCCCGCCGAACGGTCTTATGAGGAATATGCGAAACGGGCCAAGTCGTTTGCCTGGAAAGAACCCGTCGAATGTCCGGATCACGCATGGGGGTGAGCGGGTGGTTTTGCATTCCGCTTTCACTCAGGAGGGTGTCTCCCACGAACAAATGCCCCTGATAGACCGTGCGCCCATTTTCTGGAAAAGCCGGGCATACAAGGACTGTTTGTTCTCCAAGCCGCTCGGCGAGAGCCTGGGTCACTGGGCCAATGTTGCCTTGATCCGTTGAATCGAACGTCGAGCAAACCTTGAAAACGATTTGCTCGCATCCTTGCAAGATCAGCCAGTCCGATGCGGCCAGCGACTGCCTGATTGCATCTTCGGCGGGCTCCGTTCGTGATTTTAAGCTGATGACGCCAGCATCACAGTTGATGCCAGAGCCGGATAGACTGTTTGAAGCCGGTACACCGACAAATTGCACCGTTTGCATGCCTGCCTCAGACAGCATCAGTGCGATATCAGACGCCCCTGTGAAATCATCTGCAATGACGCCGATTTTCATTTGCCGGCCTCCTTGGATGATCCTTGGTCAAGGCGGAAAATGTGATCTGCGCCAAAAACGGGGAACCTTTTGCGTATCAATGGATCGTGGCCCGGAATGACCAGTCTGTCATCGCTCGCAAGCGTACGGATACGCCTGAAACCGTTGAGCATTTCTTGCAGGTCTACGACGATCGGAAATGGCTTTTCACTGAGAAAGTTCTCATAGTAGTGCGCCGCATCCGATGCCAAGCACAGCCAACCGGCACTGGTTAGCACCCGGACCGCTTGTAAGCCTTTGCTGTGGCCGCCAATCCGGTGAACAGTTACCCCTTCGGCGACCTCACCATCGCCTTCGTGAAACGTGACCCGGCCTGAATAAAGTCTGAGGACAGCTTCACAGACGTGTTCGCCGGTGAAGGGGGCCTTCAAAACTGGATGACACATGCAGGGACCGGTTGCGTATTCCATTTCTGCCGCTTGCAGATGGATGGTCGCATTTGGAAAGTGTTTCAGGCCGCCAGCATGGTCATAGTGAAGGTGCGTTACGATGATGGTCGTGACTTTATCCGGGGAGATGCCGAGGGGTAGAAGGGCTTCCCGTGGATCTTTTAGAACAGGCCGCCCCCGCCGGTCGGCTTCTTCATGATCATAACCGGTATCAACCAGAATGAGCTCACCACCCCGGCGCAGAACCCAGACGAAATAGTCCATGTCATGCGGCTGTTCGTGATTGTCGTCAAACAGGAAACTGTCCCGGCGTGTCCTGGAGTTTCGCTCGGCATATTTGACGGCGTAGACTTCCCATTGGGTCATTGAACGACCTCCTTGTAAGTCTTGACTGTCTTCTCCGAGATCATCTCTGCCACGTCCGCGTCAAACTTGAGGAAGTGCGGCGTTTTCAAGTGTGTCTTGAATGCCGCTTCGTCATCGTAGACCTCGTAAAGAAAAACCTCTTCAGGCCGGTTTTCATCGGTGCAGACATCAAACTGCCGGCATCCATCCTCTGTTGTGAGTGAGGCCTGCGCATTTTGGACCATCAACGGCAAGAACGCCTCGAACTGATCCGGTTTGATCTGAAATGTGACTGTCACAACAAACATCGATTGGTCCTTGCAATTACCTGAACAACCCAACCATACCCATAGTGAAGATCGGGAAATAGGTGACGAGCAGAAGCGCAAAAATCGCTGCCAGGTAAAGGTGAAGCATGCGGCGCGCGATGGACAGGACCCCCACTCCGGAAATGCGGGATGCGACATAGAGTGTTGCTCCGACTGGCGGTGTGAAAAGCCCGACGGCCACGTTGCAGGTCATGATAACCCCGAGATGCACCGGATCGACACCAAAGATCTTGGCGGTTGGCAGGAACAGAGGGGCGGTCAGCAAGATCGCCGGGACAGGATCGAGGACCAGTCCAAGGACAAGCAGAACGATGTTCACAAGAAGCAGGAACATCCATGGGCCGGTTGAAAATTCCTGCACGAAACCAACCAGGATCTGAGGCATCTGCTCCAAAGTAATCAGCCAGCCGAGTACTGTGGTGGCTCCGATAACAACCATGACCACAGAGCTGGTGACAAAGGAGTCAATCAAGAGGCGCGGCAGGTCCTTGATGTTGAAATCGCGGTAGACGACTGTTGTCACCAAAAGCCCGTAGATCACGGCGAGCGCTGCAGACTCAGTCGGCGTAACCCAACCGGTGAAAATGCCCCCCAGGATCAAAACGGGCATGAACAGGGCAGGGGCTGTCCCTATGAAGGAGGATGTTAGTTCCTTGAAGGTTGTTGTCCGGCCGCCGGGGTCGCAATTGGTTGATTTGCCGACATAATAGCACACGCCCATAAAGAAGGCGCCGAACAGAATGCCAGGCACCATGCCGCCAATGAAAAGGTCTGCGACCGAGACATTTCCTACGAAGCCGTAAATAAGCATTGGGATTGATGGTGGAATGATGATCCCGATAGTTCCAGCCGCCGCGACGAGACCGGCAGCGAACGCTTTGTCATAACCCTCTCGGGACATGTTCTTGATCATCACTGAACCGATGGCGGCTGAATCTGCGATGGCAGAACCTGAAATGCCGCCAAAGATCATTGAAGCACCGACAACCACCATGCCGAGGCCGCCCGCCATGAACCCGAAGGCAGCTCTTGCAAATCCAATGATCCTGAGCCCAACACCGCCGCGGCTCATCATTTCGCCCGCAACAATGAAGAGAGGGATTGCCAGGAAATGGTTCGGTTCCACGCCGCCAATGAAGTTCAGGAACAGCGCCTGAAGCGGATACCCGAGATCGAATACGAATATTGGCAAGACTGCCGTAATCAGGATAGCCCATACAAGGGGAATTCCAAGAAACACGGTGCTCAGAAAAACCGCGACGACAAACAACAGGATCATAGCAAGGCCTCGCCGCCATCAGAATGGGTGGAGTGGGGCACGACCGGATTCCGGATGTCGAACACCATGTTGAAGAGGTGGAAGATCAACGTCAGCGACATGCCGACCGGCATGGATGCGTAAAGCAGACCGACCGGCCAGTAGAGCACTGTTGTTTTTTGCGCCCATGTATGGATGGAGATGTTGTAGCCGGTGTAGATCAGGCTGATCAGGAGGCAGGTGATGATCACATCGATCCCGATCGACAAAACGCGTTGCAAATGTACAGGCAACAGGTTTTCAACGATCTCTGTAACGCGCATGTGCGCCCCACGCGCAATCGCCGCGGCGCATCCGATAAAGGTGCTCCAAAGCAGCAGAAAGCTTGTCACTTCCAACGACCAGGCAAGGTCGAAGCCTGCAAACCCGCGCAAAGAGGCGTTGCAAAAGACCAGGGTGACGATGGCAAAACCGGCAAGCGCCAGGCAAAAGTCCACCATATGGCTGAGCCAGCGCAGCACAGCCGGATAATGATCTCGGTAGTCCAAGGCAAAGTCTTTCAAGAGAGCGCCGGAACCGAAGCAGCGTGTGCTTCAAGTTCCGGCCAGTTGACACCCAAATGCTTGATCAGTTTTGGGCGGGAAGGGCTTCGCGGATGGCTGCTGCATCGCCAAGAATGTTGTCAACGGCTTCTGCGCCGTAGACGTCCTTGGCCTTGGCATAAACCGATTGTACTGCCTCACGGAACGGGCCGATTTCCGGTACGCCCACGGTGGCACCTGCTTCCTGCATTTCGGTCAATTGGCTGTCGACCGAGCTTTGAACGAGTTGCCGGCTGAAAGCGGCAGATTCCGTGGCAGCTTTAAGGACTGCTGCCTGATCTTCTTCAGAAAAGGATTGCCAGGTCTTTTCGGCAACGGTCAGCGGAAGCGGGCTGTAAACATGACGGGTCAAGGTGATGTTTGGCGCCACTTCGTAGAACCGCAGCGATTTGATGGTGTCCACCGGGTTTTCCTGGCCGTTCACAATGCCCTGCTGGATCGCGAGGTAAACATCGGTGATCGGCATCACGACGGTCTGAAAACCGATGGCTTCCATGGACCAGCGGATCATGTCGTTAGGAAAGACCCGCATTTTCATGGATTCGGCATCTTTCGGAGATGTCAGGGGTTCGTTTGTCGTGAAGCTGCGGAAGCCGGCTTCCCACGTCGACAAAACGCGGAAACCCTTTTCCGGGAGTTTCTGGAACTCGCCTTGAAGCCACTCTGAGTTGTCATAGAGCTCCCAGCCTTGTTCGTACGTGTCGACAAGGAACGGCATGGCCGTAAGGTTCAGGCTGGGCAGATGGGTTGCGTAACTGCCGGTCGCTGACACCGTGAAATCAATACCGCCGAGCTGGAGCAGCTCGATTGCTTTGGGGTCGTTTGCGAGCTGCCCGGACGGGTAAATCTGCACTTCGTAACGGCCATCGGTGTATTCCGCGACTTTCTCGGCAAACAGTTCTGCAGCGGCCTGACGAGATCCACCGGGGTTGTCAGTGTGGCTGAAACGCAGCTTTTCCGCCGCCTGTGCGCTGCTCAGTCCGATAGCCGCAACTGCAACGCCAGCCAGTAGCCGGCTTAAGAATTTCTTTTCCAACATTTCGGTCTCCTCCCGCGGCTCTCCTCAAGCCGTATTGGTTTGCACATTCATTTGCGTATACGCAATGCAATCCCTTGTCAACTTCACTCGTGTCGACTATCAAAAATACGGTGTGGCGGAGGTGACGCATTCAGGTGTCAACGTTCCAGTCGCGCTGGGCGGAGTTGATTGACAATGAACCAGAAGAAAGAAGAGACGCGGGCCCTACGGGTCGCTTGCCTGGGCGCTGGGTACTTCGCGCAGTTCCACTATGATGCCTGGCGCCGCACAGGCCGCGTGGCTCTTGTCGGTGCTTGTGATCAGGACTTGGAGAAGGCCAAGGAAACGGGGCTTGCAGCGTTTAAGGATCTCGCTGTGATGCTGAAAATGACGAGCCCGGACCTTCTGGATATCATCACACCGCCTCCCACCCACTTGGCAGCCATCAAGGCAGGAATTTCACAGGGCGTGCGTGCAATTATCTGCCAAAAACCGTTTTGTACCTCACTTGAAGAGGCTGATGAGGCAACCCGGCTTGCAGAAAAGGCCGGAGTAACACTCGTCATTCATGAAAATTTTCGGTTTCAACCGTGGTACAGGACGTTCAAACACGCTTTGGACAGCGGGGTGCTTGGAGAGGTCTTGCAATTGACCTTCCGCCTTCGGACAGGAGATGGACAGGGCCCGCGCGCCTATCTGGACCGGCAGCCATATTTTCAGGACATGCCTCAGCTTTTGATCCATGAGACCGGCGTCCACTGGGTCGACACTTTTCGGTATCTGCTTGGCGAACCGGAGGCGGTTTATGCGGACTTGCGGCGGCTCAATCCCGTCATCAAGGGAGAAGATGCCGGATTTTTCGTATTCGACTATCCGGGCGGTGTGCGGGCATTGTTTGATGGCAACCGCTTGCTGGATCACGCGGCTGAAAACTGCCGGACAACGCTCGGCGAAGCCAGCCTTGAGGGCACGACCGGAACACTGACCTTGTCAGGAGATGGCAGTGTGACACTCCGCCCGTTTGGCAATTTGAAGGAAACGGTTCTTCTTCAACCGCAGCCTTGGCAAGGATTTGGTGGGGATTGCGTCAAGAATCTGATCACCCATGTCGTTGACGGGGTGCTCGACGGAAAACCACTTGAAAACGAGGCGAGAGACTACCTAAAGGTGATTGCACTCGAAAAGATGATCTACGAGGCTGATCGCCAGGGCCGAAAAATCCGAGACGTTGCATATGCTTGACCCATCGAAACCGAAAACCATCACCACTCAGGCCATGGAGAAGATCCGTCAATTGATCTTCGACGGCGAACTCGCTGCCGGATCCGATCACCTGGAAAGTGAATTGGCAGGCCGTTTGGGGATGTCAAGGACGCCGGTTCGGGAAGCCACCTTGATGCTCGCGCAACAGGGACTGTTGGAGGTGCGCCCGAGAAAGGGCGTGCGGATTGCGACCTTGTCCCTGACAGATATGGAAGAGATCTATGCGGTTTTGACGGAACTGGAGAGCCTAGCGGCGGAAGAAGCTGCAAGGAAGCGCTACTCCAAGGCGGATCTGGCTGACCTGAAAGCGTCGATTGAGGCGATGGACAAGGCTTTGAGCGATGAGGATCGTGATGCCTGGGCTGAAGCGGATGACGCTTTCCATACAGAGTTGGTGCGTTTGGGCGGGAACTCCCGGGTTCAGAACATCGTTGCAATGATGGCAAACCAGGTGCGCCGGGCGCGTGCGATGACGCTCTACATCCGGCCACTCCCGATCAAATCCAACCAGGACCACAGGGCTGTCTATGATGCGATCCGGACGGGTGACGCTGCAAACGCCCGTGAACAGCACCGCCTCCACAGGCGCCACGCCCGAGAAGTCCTGATCGATCTCTTGAAAAAGCACCGTTTGTTTCAGCTCTGAACCTCAAGGCAAAGGCGTTGCTTTTCTTTCAGCTCTCGTCTCCGACCAACTCCGGTTGGATTGCATGTTGGATTTGCGTTTGAGCCACCAAGACTACTCGCCATCTCCGACGGTGCTTTCGAGCCATTCCCTGAATGTTTGTGCATCTTGTGATGCGGGGTTTGTTTCAACGAAATAGGCTTCGTTGGCATCGATGGTGATTGGGCTAACTGGGACAACAGACCCGGATTGAACAGCGTGCCGGGCGAGCGTTTCGTTTACGAGGCATAGGCCGTTTCCGTTGCTTGAAAGATCCAGAGCGGCGCCGTAGGAATCCACATAAATGGACGGGTCAGCACAGCTGATGCCCGTTGCCGTCCTCCACTTGGACCAACCACCTGAAATCCCGACTGTGTCGATGATCGGGATCGTGTCCCATGGTGTGTCTATCTGGCTGGGGGCGAGTGCAATCAGTTTGTCGCTGCCAAGCAGTGCGGCATTGGGTCCTGCCTGTTTCCGTGAGCCGAAACTGATGATGACATCCGCAAGCGAACGGCTGAATTCATCGGGCCAAATTGCCCCGATAAACCGCAGCGCAATGTCCGGATGTGCGGCCCGAAAGGCTGGGAGCGTTGGGCCGATCACCCATTGAAGCACACTAACGGAAACGGATACTGTCAAAAGCTTCTTCGGCTGATCGGGTATGAAAGATCGTGTGGCGGCCGTTAGCGTGTCTAAAGCCGCATCGACTTGGGGAAGCAACCGCCGGCCATCATCCGTCAGTGCCAAACCCCTGGCTTTCCTCTCGAACAACGGCACACCCAACTTGGTTTCCAGCGCCTTGATCTGTTGACTGACAGCGGATTGGGTCATGCCGATTTCATCCGCCGCCGCCGTAAAACTAAGGTGCCGGGCTGCGGCTTCAAATGCGCGAAACCAGTTCAGCGGAGGCAGTGCAGTGGCCATGTATAACATATCCATAAGTCAAGCTAATACCTAAGCCTCAAAATCATTCGTTTGTGCCGATTGTCAAGCATCAGGATACTTCTGGCTCACCACCGAGAGTGTGGACGGGAGGGCCTTGGATGCAGCCGGAAATCCGGAAAATCGTTGCTTACGAAGAAGAGATCCTGATCGAGGGGTTCAGGGCGACCGAACGACCATGGCACGTGTTCGGGGTTGCCGCGGTGGTCAAGAACCCGTGGGCCGGCCGGTTTGTCGAGGATCTGAAACCGGAGATTTTGGCGTTTGGCCCTGTTCTCGGTGAATTGCTCACCGACCGGATCCTGAAGCTCGGCGGCAGCGGAGAAGCAATCGAAGCCTACGGAAAGGCAGCCGTTGTTGGTCTTGACGGAGAAATCGAACATGCATCCGGGCTGATCCATACGCTGAGGTTCGGCAATTTTTATCGGGAAGCAGTCGGCGCCAAATCCTATCTCGCCTTCAGCAACACCCGGGGACCGGCAAACGCTCCGATCATGATCCCGCTCATGGACAAGAACGACGCGGGCAGGCGGTCCCACTATCTGACAATCCAGTTTTCTATTCCCGACGCCCCGCGCGCCGATGAGGTTGTGGTTGCGCTCGGTGGAGCAACATCGGGCCGTCCGTTCCACCGGATCGGTGACCGGTACCAGGATTTGAAGGAGATGGGCCGTGATTTGGACAACCCGGCCGCGGTCTGATCAGGGCGGACTGGCCTGCATCAAGGAAGGCGAGGGGCCTCGTGTCCTTCTTCTCCACGGTGTCGGATTGCAGGCCGATGCCTGGGCGGCCCAAGTGCCTGATCTTGCGTCCCGTTTTCAAGTGATAGCACCGGATATGCCAGGCCACGGCCATAGTGGCCACCTGGAAGGACCAGCCGCCTTATCAGACTATTCGGACGCGGTTGCCCAGTTGTTGGATAGGCCCACCGTTGTGGTCGGACACTCCATGGGGGCCATGATCGCTCTCGACATTGCTGCGCGTTATCCGGAGTTGATCGCAGGTGTCGCCGCACTGAATGCCATCTACCGGCGCTCTGATGCCGCCAAACAAGCAGTTCTGCATCGCGCGCAAAATTTGGGGTCTGAAACAGTTCCAAATCCGGAACCGACACTCGATCGCTGGTTCGGGACAGAGCCATCGGAGGCCCGCAGCGCTTGCGAGGCCTGGCTGCAAGGTGCCGATCTTCACGGTTACCAGGCTGCATATGAGGTGTTCGCGCGGGAAGACGGGCCGTCTGATCGGGCACTCACATCCCTGAACTGTCCGGCATACTTCATGACCGGTGGCCTTGAGCCAAATTCCACACCCGCGATGTCACAGGCCATGGCCGCCTTGGCTCCAAACGGACGCGTTCAGGTAATCAAAGACGCGGCTCACATGATGCCGATGACCCACCATGACGAAGTGACCCGGGCTTTGATGGCTTTTGCAACGGAGTGCCATTCATGAAACTGATCGACCCGAAAGAACTGCGCGGTGCCTTTGGCCGTTTCATGACCGGGGTTACCGTGGTGACCACCCGCAAAGCCGATGGAACGTCTGTCGGATTTACCGCAAACTCCTTCACATCCGTGTCGCTGGGCCCGCCATTGCTGCTTGTCTGCCCTGGCAAGTTCCTCTCAAGTTACGACGCATTTGCGGAGTGCGAGCAGTTTTGTGTCAGCATTCTTGAGGAAAGCCAGACGGAGGTTGCAAACACTTTTGCCGGATACAAGGGAGACCGTTTTGCCAAAACACCGTCTGACTTTGATGCCGACGGCATACCCTTTCCGGTTGGCGCACTTGCGCGTTTTTCATGCAAGACCCACCAAACGGTTCCTGCCGGTGACCATGTGATCTTGATTGGTGAGGTCATCGGTTTTGCGCAAAAGCCCGGTCAAGGGCTTGGATACGCCGATGGTCAGTTCTTCAGTCTTGCCCGGGAGCGCAGCGCGCGCGATCCGGCCGCCAGAGTGAATATCGCCGGGGCGATTGTTCGCCATGAGGGGCGGGTCTTGCTTGAGAAGACCCCAGACGGGTACCGGCTGCCGGAATGTTCCGTTCCGGACAAGACCGGCCTTCGCAAAGCCCTTCTGGCCACACTTCAAGACAACGGCGTTTCAGCAAGTTTTGGCGCTGTATACTCCGTTTTTGATGATGCGGATGCATCGATGCATTTTGCCTATCTGCTGGCGCAGGCAACCCATGTTGCTCCAGACACGAAACTGACTGCGGTGCCTCCCGAAGAGTTGGCTGCTCTGACGTATGCCAGTCCGCCGCTTGCCAGCATGATGGCCCGTTATGCCCGGGAATGCGCAACAGGCAATCTCAATTGTTATCTCGGGGATACCATGACTGGAGAAATTCACACGCTTTCGGAGGGAGTCTGAACATGGAATTTTCCCTGTTTGCTCACATGGAGCGGCTTACGCCGCAACAGCCGCATGAGATCCTCTATGAGGAATTTGTGTCTCTCTGCAAACTGGCGGATGAGGGCGGTATGCGCGCCATCTGGACCGGTGAGCACCATGGGATGGAATTCACGATTGCGCCCAACCCGTTTTTGACACTCGTGGACCTGGCGCATCATACGAAGAATGCGCGCCTTGGAACTGGAACCGTCATTGCGCCGTTCTGGCACCCGATCAAATTGGCTGGCGAGGCCGCAGCGGCCGACGTGATGACCGGCGGCCGGATCGAGCTCGGAATTGCTCGAGGTGCTTATTCCTATGAATATGAGCGTTTGATGCCGGGCCTCGATCCTTGGGAGGCAGGTCAACGCATGCGGGAGACCGCCCCGCTGCTTCGTCCCCTATGGCAGGGCGATTGCGCGCATGACGGCGGCTACTATGCGTTCCCTCCAACCACATCTGCGCCCAAGCCCCTGCAGGAAAACGGCCCGCCGATCTGGATTGCTGCCAGGGACCCGAACAGCCATGAGTTCGGTGTGCATCAAGGCTTCAATATTCAGGTGACACCGCTTTGGCAGGGGATGGAAGAGATCGAAACCCTGATGGGCCGGTTCAATGACGCTTGCGCCAGTCATGATGGTCCTAGGCCCAAGATCATGTTGTTGCACCACAGTTATGTGGCATCCGATTCTGAGGATGCAGTTCTGGCCGCTAGGGAACTCTCCCGATTCTACTGCTACTTCGGCGCCTGGTTTCAGAACAAACGTGCCGTTTCCCAAGGGTTGATTGAAAACCTGTCTGAAGATGAATTGGCCGCCAACAAGATGATGGCCCCGGAGAACATGGCACGGGATTTGACAATCGGTACGGCGCAAGACGTCATCGACCGCATCAAACGCTATGAAGATCTGGGATATGATGAGTATTCGTTCTGGATCGACAGCGGCATGAGTTTTGAGCGCAAGCAGGCCTCACTTCGGCGGTTCATTGACGACGTCATGCCAGCGTTCGGTTAGGAGACAACATGCAGCACTATCAGCTTTATATCGATGGCGGGCGCTGTGAGGGTTCCGGCGGTCAAATCCTGCATACTGAAAATCCGGCGACGGGTGACCCGTGGGCCTCGTTCGCCTGCGCGGATACAAGGGATGTGAACCGGGCCGTTGCAGCTGCCCGGAGAGCTTTGGAGGACCCTGCATGGCGTGACCTCACCCAGACACAGCGCGGCAAGTTGCTGTTCAGGCTGGCGGAATTGGTTGAGGCCCACGCGGAAGACCTCGGGAGACTGGAAACAACCGACAGCGGAAAGTTGCTCGCCGAAACCCTCTCGCAGACAAAATATGTCGGCGATTATTATCGGTACTATGCCGGGCTCGCGGACAAGATCGAAGGATCGGTGCTTCCTATCGACAAACCGGACATGCACGTGTTCACCAAACGGGAGCCGGTTGGGGTCGTGGCAGCTGTCGTCCCCTGGAACGCCCAGATGTTTCTGACGGCAACCAAACTCGGGCCGGCACTTGCAGCGGGTTGCACCGTGGTTTTGAAGGCTTCGGAAATCGCGCCTATACCCATGCTGGAATTTGCCTCACTGATCGATCAGGCCGGATTTCCGCCGGGGGTCGTCTCCGTCATTACGGGAGATGCTGAGAACTGTGCCATTCCGTTGACCCGGCACCCGGATGTCGACCGGATTGCCTTTACCGGCGGACCGGAAACAGCCCGGCATGTTGTTCGCAATTCAGCTGAGAATTTTGCGGTCACCAGTCTGGAACTCGGCGGCAAGTCTCCGGTTCTGGTGTTTGACGATGCGGATCTTGATGGCGCCGCAAACGGCTTGATTGCCGGAAATTTTGGTGCATCGGGTCAAAGCTGTGTTGCCGGATCCCGTGCGCTGGTGCAACGGACGGTGTTTGAAGAACTGATCGGCAAGATCACGGAAAAGGCAGCCCACATCTCGGTTGGTGATCCTCTCGAGGCCGCAACACATGTCGGCCCGCTTTGCACAAATGCGCAGATTAAAAAGATCAAGGTCACACTGAACAAGGCGATCGAACAAGGTGCCGAAATCCGCCTTGGCGGTGCGCCGCTTGAGCGCTCGGGCAATTACATGGCACCGACGCTGGTGGCCTGCCCGAACCCAGACATCGAAACACTGAAGGTGGAGATGTTCGGGCCGGTCATGTCGCTCTTGCCGTTCAACACGGAAGACGAGGCTATCGCGCTTGCAAATGACACGCCGTATGGTCTTGCGTCTGGAATCTTCACGCGGGACGTTGCCCGCGCACATCGCGTGTCATCCAGACTGCAGGCGGGGATCTGCTGGATCAACACCTATAGAGCGATTTCGCCAATCGCCCCGTTCGGTGGGTTCAATCAATCCGGATACGGACGCGAAGCGGGCATCGAGGCCGTCCTGGACTACACCCGTACAAAGACCGTCTGGATCAACACCTCCGGCGAACCAATGGCCAATCCGTTTGTCATGAGATGACGGTACAAACTGGCCATATACAGGTGAGAGGAGAGCCGCAGCAGGCAATCGTGTGTCAAACTGACACTGGTTTGTCGGTTTCGAGTGACTTAGCCGCCGCATCTGCCAAAATCTGCGCGCGCAGACCGTCTTCAATGCTGGGTGATGGCTTTCTTCCGTTGTTCAGACAGTCAATGAAGTGTGTGACTTCCGTCAGATAAGCCGCTTCATAGCGCTCTAGAAAGAAATGCTGGGCAGGAGCTCTTGCAAAGCCAGTTTGAGTGGCCATCTCGACCGTGTTTTCCAGGATGTTTCCTGCCCTCAGCATGCCTTTTGAACCGTGCACTTCCAGCCGCTGATCATAGCCGTATGCCGCCCGCCGCGAGTTTGAAATCTGGCAGATCTTTCCGCTTTCTGTTGTTAGCGTCACTGCCGCGGTGTCCACATCACCCGCCTTGCCAATTTCCGGATCGACCAGGGAGGAGCCAACCGCGAAGACCGTGACGGGCTCTTCGCCAAGGATAAACCGGGCCATGTCGAGGTCATGGATCATCATGTCCCGGAACAGGCCGCCAGATGTTCTGATGTAGTCGATCGGCGGCGGGGAGGGATCGCGGGACAAAATGGTAACCAGCTCGACATCCCCAATGTCACCACCGGCAATCCGGCTTTGCAAGTTTGCAAAGTTGGGGTCGAACCGGCGATTGAAGGCCGTCAGGAACATGACGCCGTTTTCGTTGACCACCTCAACGCAGTCCCGCACCCGATCAGAGGACAGGTCGACCGGTTTTTCGCAGAAGATCGCTTTCTTCGCTCGTGCCGCCTGATGTATCAGATCGTAATGGGTCGTCGTTGGCGTGCCGATGATAACGGCGTCAATGTCATCACCTTCGATGATGGCGGTGGCCGCACGCACCTCTGCACCGGTTGTTGCCGCAAGCGCTTGAGCGGGCGCATCGAATGCGTCTGCCACCGCCACCAGCTTCGCGTCCGCAGACGCCTGAATGGCGCGGGCGTGCACCTGACCGATGCGCCCGCATCCGAGCAAACCAAATCTCACCATTTCTTATTCCTTGGGCTCGTTCTTGGATGGGCCACCGAAGGCCTTGAGAACAGTGCGGGTCGCTGCGACCATCGGACCATGTGTTTCTGATAAGATCGTCACCCGGTCAAATCGGTCGGGATCCCGATTGACCGCGTCCCGCATCGCAGTTCCGAAGGCCTTGCGCAGCTCGGTTCCGATATTGAATTTGCAGATGTTTGTATTCCTGGCGAGCTTTTGCCGCTGTTCGACAGGGACACCGGAGCCCCCATGGATGACTAGCGGGACTGCGGTTCGCGCCTGGATCGCGCTGATGCGGGCCTCGTCCAGTCCACCCTCCTTGTTTTCCTGAAGGTGAACATTGCCGACCGAGATCGCCATGGCATCCACGCCGCTGTCTGCCGCGAATTTTTGAGCATCCACGGGGTCTGTGCCTTCAGAGGCATCCCCTTGCGCATATCCGACAAAGCCGATTTCCCCTTCGCACGATATCCCAGCGGAATGCGCAAGCTCTGCGATCCGCGCGGTTTCGTCGATGTTCTGGGAAAGCGGTTTGCGCGAGCCATCATACATCAGTGAAGTGAAGCCACTGTCGAGCGCTTGCTGGCATTCGTCGAATGTGTAGCCGTGATCAAGATGCGCCACCACAGGGACGGTTGAGCCTTCCGCGAGGTGCCGGAACATCGCGCCAAGAACGGGAAGAGGTGTGTGCTTGCGGCAGGAGGGGCCCGCCTGCAAGATCACCGGAACACCTTCTTCTTCGGCGGCGGCCACGTAGGCGCGCATGTCTTCCCAGCCGAGCGTGACCAGACCGGCGACGGCATAACCGTCTTTCAAGGCCGGTTGAACGACTTGGCTAAGTGTTGCCAGTGTCATTTGAACTTGGCCACCATGTCCTTGATCCCGGGGATCGTCTCGACCTGATAGGCATGGGTCGGTTGGAAATACTGCACCAGTGAACGCTGGCTGAGACCGCCCAGGATTGTGAAATAGTACATCTCGTACCCTGGCATGACGGCGCAGGGGTGGTAGCCCTTGTCGATCATGAAGGTCGAGCCGTCCATAAGCTGATAGGCTTCTCCGGGAACCCCCTCTTCGCGCTGAAGGATCTGAACACCTGAGCCGTGTTTCGGCCGGAAACGGAAGTTGTAGGTCTCATCGTGCCGGGTTTCATGCGGCAGACGGTCGGTGTCGTGCTTGTGCGCTGGAAAGCCGGACCAGCCGCCCTGGCCAACGGTGAAAAGTTCGCTGACCAGCAAACGTCCCACCTTGCCGTGCTGTTTTTGGCCAAGGATATGTTTGATTTTGCGGTGGGTCTTGGTGTCGTCCGAGCCGTATTGGACAAGATCGATGCCATCGACGCGCACATCGAAGGGCTCCAGCACTTCGTCGTACCTTGCGCCAGCGATGAATGTTTCCGTTTCATCGGAGGTGCAGATAATCGTCACCTTGGCCCCAACAGGGATGTAGACGCCCTCAGGCTCCCCGTCCCAGACATCTTCGCCGCGGTTGCCGAGCTTGTCGAATGTGAGGCCCTCGACCTCAACGGTCACCGTGCCGGTCGCAGGCACGATGCAGGTTTCATAGCCGGGCACCTGATAGTGGAACGCCTCGCCCTTCTTGAGCTTGACGATGTTGAAATAGTTCAGCGGAACGGTCGGATTGTCGATGTCCACGATCGGCTTGTTCTGGTTGTCATGCGGCGCGATATGCATGGAATGGTCCTTTCAGACTGGAGCAGCGGGCGAGAAATCAAGATCGAATTCACGCCGAAAGCTGATCGCTCTTAAAGTTGTCGAGCATCGGGCGTTTTCATGATAACGCCCGATGCTCTTGTGTCGGGCCGGGATGCGAGGCCAAGAAGGCCTCCAGCTCGGCCTTGTCTGGCATTGCGGGAGCGCAACCGGGTTTTGCAACAACGATGGACGCACAGGCGGACCCGCGGAGAATTGCTTCGTTGAGCTCAAAACCATCTGCGATGGACGTCATGAGGCCGCTCATGAAACTGTCGCCCGCGCCATTGGGTTTGAGAGCCTCAACTGGGTAGATGCCCGTTCTGAACTCGCCGTCGCGGGTGATGGTGATCGCCCCAGCTTCGCCCATCTTGTAGATTACCAGTTCGGCTGTTGTGCGCACGAGTTCCCGGGCTTTCTCCAGTCCCTTGTCATAGTCTCCGGCCATGAAGCCGAATTCCTCGTCGTTGCCGACGATCATGTCGCATTGCGCTGCTGCACGCGACAGAACATCAGCGGCGACGTCGGCCGACGGCCAGGAGTAAGGCCGATAGTCGACATCAAAGATCAGGGGCAGGTTTGCTGCCTTGGCAAGGTCAAAGGCCTTGAAGGTTGCCGTTCGCGAGGGCTCGGCGGCAAACACAGTACCGGCGGTGATCAGCGCGCCATATTTTCCGTAGTCGACGCGGGAAACGTCATGCTCATCCATTTGAAAGTCGGCTGCGCCATTGCGGTAGATGACATTGCGGTGCCCCTCGACCACAGACTCGTAGAAAGCAAGCGAGTTGCGGTATTCACCGCCAACAGGCGTGACATGTTCCGTATCGACGCCGTAGTGCTTCAGCTGGCCAATGCAGTAGCTGCCAACGCTGTCGTCCGAGACCCGGGTCACCAGTGCAGCCTTACCGCCAAGCTTGCAGATGCCAGCGCCTATATTGGCGGCTGATCCGCCGAGACCGACGCCGAGCCGCTCAGCATCTTCAGCCCGCACCCCGGCATCGGTGAAAAAGTCGATCCCGGCGCGTCCTACCACAACGAAATTGTTCCGGGCAATCGCTTCAAGAAGCATCAGACCCCCCGGCGCTGTTTCGGGCGCGTGGACTCCCAGTCCTCGTGCGCAGCCCGGACCTTGTCGCTCGATGTCACATGCGGGGTTCCAACCTCCCACCAAGTATGTCCTTCGGCTGTCCAGCCTTCATAGGCATCAACCTTCATGCAAATGACGTAGGTTGTATTGGCTGCCTTGGCCCGCTTGAAGGCCTCCCCAAGTTCAGCCGGATTGGACACCGTTTCCGCGTGCGCGCCCATGGACGCAGCGTGGGCCTCAAAGTCGACAGCAAACGGTTCTGGAACGGTTGGACAATCCGCAATGAGATTGTTGAAGCTCTCATTGCCGGTGTTGTTTTGCAGTTTGTTGATTACCGCAAACCCGCCGTTGTCGAGCACCAGAACGATCAATTTTTTGCCGGTCAAAACGGATGAGTAGATATCCGAGTTCATCAGCAGATAAGAGCCGTCACCGGTAAAGACGATCGTGTCCTTGTCCGGTTCGCGCTCGGACTGGGCAATGCGTGCGCCCCAGCCACCGGCAATCTCGTATCCCATGCAGGAATAGCCAAATTCGACATCAACCGTGCCGATGTCGAGGGTTCTCCAATTGGCCGTCACTTCCGCCGGCAGGCCGCCGGCCGCGGCAACAACGCGATCCCGGGGATCGCAGAGTTCGTTGACCACACCAATTGCCTGGGCATAGGAGTTTGGACGATTGCCATAAGACACGTTGTCAGCAACGTATGCGTCCCAGGCCTTCCGTTCTTCACTTGCTCTTCCGGTCCAGTCCGAAGGTGTCTTGTAGTCCGCACAAGCCTCACCCAAGGCCAAAAGTCCGAGTTTTGCGTCGCCGACAACAGGGATCGACATGTGTTTGCCAGCGTCATGGCGGGCTGCGTTGATCGAGATGAAACGGGCCGCGTGGGCAAAAGCGGTCCAGGATCCTGTGGTGAAATCCTGCAGTCGCGTTCCGACCGCAAGAATGATGTCTGCTTGTTCGGCCAGTTTGTTGGCGCTGTTCGATCCTGTTACGCCGATCGGGCCCGCGTTCAAGGGATGCGTTGCCAGGAGATTGGCGCGGCCAGCAATGGTCTCGACCACCGGAATCTGGTGCTTTTCCGCAAACGCCGTGAGTTCATTGACCGCGCCACTGTATTGGACGCCGCCACCGGCAATGATCAGCGGGCGCTTGGCCGTTTTCAGCAGTGCCGCCGCATCGGCAATTTCCCGCTCGTCGGGGGCACTCCGGCGGATGCGATGTACCCGGCGCTCAAAGAAGCTTTCCGGATAGTCATAGGTCCAGCCTTGCACATCCTGGGGAAGGCCGAGAAACGCGGGGCCGCAGTCGCCCGGATCCAGCATCGTCGCAAGAGCAGCGGGGAGCGACTGAACGACCTGCGCCGGATGCGTGATCCGGTCCCAATAGCGGGTCACCGCCTTAAACGCATCATTGACGCCAAGTGTCGGGTTGTTGAAGTGCTCAAGCTGCTGCAGCACCGGGTCGGGCAGGCGGGTGAGAAAGGCATCACCGCACAACATCAGCATGGGCAAGCGGTTGGCATGGGCCAGCGCGGCGGAACTGAGAAGGTTCGACGTGCCGGGGCCAGCACTGGCCGTGCAGAACATGAACCGCTGCCGCAGCCACTGTTTGGCATAAGCAGCTGCTGCAAACCCCATGCTCTGCTCGTTTTGTCCACGATAAAGGGGCAGCTCTTCCTGATGATTGTAAAGGGCCTCACCAAGGCAGGTCACGTTACCATGGCCGAAAATGCCAAAGCCGCCGCCGCAAATTCGTATTTCCTTGCCGTCGACTTCGATAAACTGATTTGCCAGGTAGCGGACAATGGCCTGCGCAGTTGTGAGCTGAACCGTCTTGGAGCTCATCCAGGTCTCTCCCTGTAACGTGTTTTCTCGCAAGGCATTCGATTGGTGCTTGCGCGTTGTTGGTTCTCAAGATACAAATTTTGCAACCGGTTGCAAATCTTTTTCGAAAGAGGCAAAACGAAAACCGGAAACGGGAGTGAGGCATGGCGGAAATCGGGATCGGTATCCTCGGCGGAGGCTACATGGGCAAGGCGCATGCCGTTGCCATGTCTGCCGTCGGTGCTGTTTTCAACACCGCATTGCGGCCGCGGCTTGAAATGGTGGGTGCAAGTTCACTCGCGTCCGCTGAAAAGTATCGTGATGCCTTCGGTTTCAACCGCGCTGCCGCCAATTGGAAAGAGCTTGTCGAAGATCCAAGGGTCGAGGCGATCGTTATCGCGTCCCCACAAGCTACCCACCGGGATATTGCCGAAGCCGCATTTTCTTTGAACAAGCCTGTTCTGTGCGAAAAGCCAATGGGCGCAAGCCTGGAAGACTCGGAGGCCATGGTCGCAGCTGCGGAGGAAAGCGGCTGCGTAAATGTGGTCGCCTACAACTATATCCGCACGCCAGCGAGCCAATACGCCCGCAAGCTTATCGCAGATGGTGTCATTGGCGACATCACATGGTTTCGCGGTGAGCATACCGAGGATTTCTACGCGGACCCGAAAGCTCCGGCGTCCTGGCGCACAGAGGGTGATGCGAACGGAGCCATGGGCGATCTCGCACCCCACATGATCAACGCTGCGCTTGCGCTTGTTGGCCCGGTACGCAGTGTCATGGCGGAAATCGAACGGGTTCATGAAGACCGTCCTGGCGGCAAGGTGACGAACGACGACCACGGTCAGATGATGACGCGCTTCGAAAACGGAGCGATGGGACACATGTACTTCAGCCGGATCGCGACTGGCCGGAAGATGGGATACGCCTACGAAATCACAGGAACAAAAGGTGCTATCCGTTTTGATCAGGAAGACCAGAATGCTCTCTGGCTATATCTCATGGATGAGAATGAAGCGGACCGCGGATTTCGCAAGATCCTAACTGGCCCTGCGCATCCTGATTACGAACCTTTTTGCCAAGGTCCTGGGCACGGCACGGGCTATCAAGACCAGATCATTATTGAAGCCAAGGATTTTCTGGAGGCGATCCACTCGGGCACATCGGTATGGCCAACCTTCCGGGATGGTCTGGCCGTTAAACACATTGTGGAAGCGGCCATGGAATCCTCGCGGACCAAAAGCTGGCAACCTCTGAAATCAACCTAACAGCACTGTTTGAAAGACTTGCAAGATGAGCATTAGAATTGGCAATGCGCCGTGTTCATGGGGCGTTGAGTTTCCTGACGATCCACGCAATCCGGCCTGGAGGACTGTCCTGCAAGAGTGCTCGGGAGCAGGATACAAGGGCATTGAACTTGGACCTGTCGGCTTCATGCCGGAAGACCCTGCGGTCCTTTCGGAAGCCCTTGCGCAATATGACCTGGAATTAATTGGCGGTGTCGTTTTCCGGCCGTTTCATGACCCGGACGCCTGGGAGAACGTGTTGGACGGCACGCACCGGACGGCCAAGGCTTTGGTGGCACATGGTGCCCAGCACATGGTGCTGATCGATTCCATTTCACCCCGCCGCGCCCCAACCGCTGGACGACCTGAAGAAGCTGAGCAGATGAATGCTTCCGAATGGTCGGCATACCGGGACCGTATTGCTGAGGCTGCAAAAATCGGTACCGAAAATTATGGTCTGACAGTCGGAATTCATGCGCACGCAGCTGGCTTCATGGACTTCGAGCACGAGCTTGAACGGCTTTTGAACGAGGTCGATGAGAAGTATCTGAAGATCTGTTTTGACACCGGCCACCATTCTTATGCCGGTTTTGACCCTGTCGCCTTCATGGAACGCAACATCGGGCGGATCTCCTACATGCACTTCAAGGACGTTAACCCGAAAGTTAAGGCCGATGTGGTCGCCAATCGGACAGGTTTCTACGATGCCTGCGGGCAAGGCATCTTCTGCAATCTCGGCGACGGGGATGTCGACTTTCCAAAGGTGCGGCAGATCCTTCTCGACAATGGATTTCAAGGATGGTGCACGGTGGAGCAGGACTGTGATCCGACACTGGATGTGTCGCCGATCGACGATGCCCGGGCGAACCGTGAGTACCTGGAATCTATCGGTTCCAATTGAGGGCAGGACCAATGGCACGACTGAATTGGGGCATGATTGGCGGCGGTGAAGGCAGCCAGATCGGACCCGCGCATAGGCTTGGGGCCGGGCTTGATGGCGCGTTTTCCTTTGTTGCAGGTGCACTGGATCACCGGCCTGAAGCGGGCCGGGAATACGGCCAGCGGCTAGGTTTGGCGGCTGATCGTGCTTATGGCAACTGGCGGGAAATGCTGGACGGCGAAAGCGGGCGCGAGGATCGGGTCGATCTGGTCACAGTGGCTACACCGAACGCAACCCATTTCGAAATCACCAAGGCTTTCCTTGAGAACGGGTTTCATGTCCTTTGCGAAAAGCCGATGACCATGACGGTTGAGGAAGGCGAGGAAATCGTCCGGATTTCTACGGAAACCGGGAACATCTGCGCGGTCAACTATGGCTATACCGGCTATTCACTGGTCCGGCACATGAGAGCCATGGTCGCGCGCGGCAATCTTGGAAAGATCCGTCTGGTCAAAGCGGAATTTGCACACGGGCACCACGCTGACGCGGCCGATGCTGACAACCCACGCGTCCGGTGGCGGTATGACCCGGCCCAGGCCGGGGTTTCGGCGCAATTCGCCGATTGCGGCATTCATGCGCTTCACATGGCGTCTTTTGTGACGGGGCAGGAAGTCGAGCGCTTGTCCGCGGACACTGTGGCCTGCATCTCTAGCCGTGAGCTTGAAGATGATGCCATGGTGAACTTCCGAATGGACGGAGGAGCGGTTGGCCGGCTTTGGACGTCCTCTGTCGCGATCGGCCGGCAACACGGACTGACCCTTCAGATTTTTGGCGAAAAGGGCGGATTGCGGTGGTCCCAGGAGGAACCAAACCAGCTCTACTGGATGCCGCTCAACGGGCGTTTGGAGATCATTGAGCGGGGGGAAGGGGGGCTGTCGCCCGAGGCTGACCGGACATCGCGGGTCACAATCGGGCATGCGGAGGGCATGCCGCTGGCATTTGCCAACATTTACACCGATCTCGCCGAAGCCATTCAGGCGCGGAAGGATGGGAGGCCTATGGATCCGGCAGCAGATCTTTACCCGCGGGCCGAAGATGGTCTGCGTTCAATGGCGGCGGTTTTTGCGGTCGCGGACAGCGGAAAACGGGAGGGCGTTTGGGTGGATGCCCGTCCGCCCATGTTCAGGTAGGCTGATGGGGTCTGCGTTTCTTGCGTCCGGTTTTGTCCAGCTAGGACACCGGGCGCAGGGTGCCGCGTTCAATCACTTCGCAAGGGAACAGCCGGGCTTCCGGATACCTGGCCGGGTCTTCGAGCATTGAGACAATCAGTTCCACAGAGGAATTGATGATTTGTTGAACCGGTTGGCGGATTGTCGTCAGATTAATGTTCTGCCAGCCGGCCATTTCCATGTCGTTCAGGCCAATGATGCCGATATCTTCCGGAACATTCAGGCCGGCATCCTCAATCGCGCTCAAGACCCCAATCGACAGAACATCATCGCCGCAAAAATAGGCTTCGGCGAGTGGACGGATATCAAGAAGGCGCTGCATTTCCGCCCGGCCTGCCTCAAAGGAATAGGCCTTCGCGTAGCTCACTGTCATTTCCATGTCTGAATGCCGGGAAATCTCTTCGGAAAACCCCTTGAATCTGTCCTGCGTAGATGTTGCCGTGTCCGGACCGCCGAGAAACGCGACATGCTTGTAGCCACGTTTGGCAAGTTCCAGCGCCGCCATCCGGCCGCATTCCACGTTGTCAATGCCGACCACATGGAATTCAGGCGCGGACGAATACCGCCCGAAGCTGTTCACCACAGGCACTCCGGCATCCTTGAAAGCCTTGGAAAACCCTGGTGGCAGGGTAGACGAGGCAACGACCACGCCGTCGACGGAGTACTGCCGGAGCATGCGCACGGATGCTTCCGGGTCGGTTTCATCGGACAGATTCACCAGAAGCGGCCGCAATCCCACGCCCTGAAGCTTGCGCGTAAACTGGTCGAAAACTTCCAGAAAGATCGGATTGTGAAAGTTGTTGGAAACAAGTCCAATCAACTTCGTGCGTCTGGTGGTCAGTCCGCGGGCCAGAATGTTCGGCGTATAGCCAAGCTTTGTGGCCGCTTTCTCAACTTTGCGACGGGTCTTGTCTGAAACGGATGCGCCGTCAGTGAAGGTGCGCGATACCGCAGAGCGTGACACGCCTGCAAGTTCGGCAACTTCTTTCAAGGTAACGGTCATCGGTCCATCAATCCAAACAGTTAGATTAGGTGTCTTACCTCAACAGGCCTCAGCGATCAGTATGAATTTTCGATTTCCATTTTGCAACCGGTTGCAAAATGGGTCGGATCATGTTTTTCTGAAAATGAGAGAGGGCTTCAAGCCGCTCTTTGACCATGAAAAATGGCAATCCTTGGGAGGAAGGAATGAAATCTACCCTTAAGTCGCTGCTGCTTGCCGCAGCGGTCATTGCTGCTCCGCTTGCCGGGGCTCAAGTCGCATCAGCCGAAGGTGAGAAGTATATTCTCGTCAGCCACGCGCCGGACAGCGACAGCTGGTGGAACACCATCAAGAACGGCATCGCCCTTGCCGGTGATCAGATGGGCGTTGACGTCGAATACCGCAATCCACCGACCGGTGACCTTGCGGACATGGCACGTATCATTGAGCAGGCCGCGGCTTCAGGACCGAACGGCATCATCACGACATTGTCCGATCCGGACGTTTTGTCCGGGCCAATCAAGGATGCTGTGGCATCCGGCATTGATGTCATCATCATGAATTCCGGTACACCGGACCAGGCCCGCGAAGTCGGAGCCTTGATGTATGTCGGTCAACCGGAATATGACGCTGGCCATGCAGCGGGCCTGCGCGCCAAGGGAGATGGCGTGACAAGCTTCCTGTGTGTGAACCACTACATCAGCTCGCCGTCTTCGACTGAGCGCTGCCAGGGTTTTGCGGACGGACTTGGTGTGGAGCTGGGTGATCAAATGATCGACAGCGGCCAGGATCCGGCTGAAATTAAGAACCGTGTTCTCGCTTACCTCAATGCTAACCCGGATACCGATGCCGTTTTGACGCTTGGTCCGACCAGTGCAGATCCGACCTTGCTGGCGCTGGATGAGAATGGCATGGCCGGTGACATCTACTTCGGTACGTTTGACCTTGGTGAGAACATTGTTGAGGGCATCAAAAACGGTGTCATCAACTGGGGGATCGATCAGCAGCCGTTCCTACAGGCTTACCTGCCGGTCGTGGTTCTGACCAATTACCATCGCTATGGCGTTCTGCCGGGCAACAACATCAATTCCGGCCCAGGTTTCGTGACCAAGGACGGGTTGACCCTCGTTGAGAAGTTTGCGGGCGAATACCGTTGATCCTCATGGGTTTAGGGTGGCGCGTTGCGCCGCCCTTTTTCACGAATATCAAATCAAAAAATTGAGCCGGGGAGGGCCACATGACCGAGGCCAACATGGCAGCGACTGCTGATGAGCGGGTAAAGCAGCAATCCAGCTTGCAAAAAGCCCTTATCCGCCCGGAACTCGGCGGGATTTGCGGCACGATTATCGTATTTGCCTTGTTTCTTATTTTCGCCGGCGACAGCGGCATGTTCAGCGCTCAAGGGGTGATGAACTGGTCAACCGTTTCCGCGCAATTCATGATCATTGCCGTTGGCGCCTGTCTTTTGATGATTGCAGGTGAGTTTGATCTGTCGGTCGGGTCTATGATCGGCTTTTCCGGCATGATGATCGCGATCTTTACGGTGACGCTCGAGTGGCCTGTTTGGCAGGCGATCCTTGCCACCTTTGTCATGGCGCTCGCGATCGGAGCGTTGAACGGTTACATCGTGGTACGCACCGGACTGCCGAGCTTCATCGTAACACTTGCATTTCTGTTTATCCTACGCGGCTTCACCATCTATCTACCGCAAATCATCGAGCGCAAGACCATCATCGGCGGGGTCGACCGTGCGGCCGAGGGCGACTGGTTCGCAGCCCTGTTCGGCGGCAAGATCTTGACCGGTTTTTTCGCTTGGATGGGCGACGCTGGCATCATCGATGTGTTTGAGCGCGGCTCGCGCGCTGGGCAGCCTGTGGTCGAAGGCATCTCAATGCTGATCGTCTGGGCGATCGCATTGGTCATCGTTGGCCACATTATTTTGACCCGCACCCAATTCGGAAACTGGATCTTTGCAGCGGGCGGCGATGCGCAAGCAGCGCGCTATGTGGGAGTTCCGGTCAACCGCGTCAAAATCCTGATGTTTATGTTCACGGCATTTTGCGCCACTGTCTTTGCAACCTGCCAGGTTATGGAATTCGGGTCGGCCGGGGCTGACCGCGGCCTACTAAAGGAATTTGAGGCCATCATTGCAGTCGTGATTGGTGGCGCACTCCTCACCGGCGGGTACGGCTCGGTGATCGGAGCCGCGCTGGGCGCCTTGATTTTTGGCGTGGTCCAGCAAGGGCTCTTCTTTGCAGGCGTGGAGAGCTCCCTCTTCCGGGTTTTTCTCGGCGTGATCCTGCTTTTTGCCGTAATCTTGAACACCTACATCCGCCGCATCATCACAGGGGAGAGATAAGATGACGTCCACGCACGCTCCCATCATTCAAATGCAGGGGATTGAGAAGCATTTCGGTTCGGTGATCGCGCTGGCCGGAGTTTCCGTCGATATCTATCCGGGCGAATGCCATTGCCTGCTCGGCGACAACGGTGCCGGCAAGTCGACATTCATCAAAACCATGTCCGGCGTCCACAAGCCGACCAAGGGAGAAATCCTGTTCGAAGGGCGGCCGATGCATTTCTCCGATCCGAGGGATGCGATTTCTGCCGGTATCGCGACGGTGTATCAGGACCTTGCGATGATCCCGCTGATGTCTGTCAGCCGGAATTTCTTTATGGGCAATGAGCCGATCCGCCGCCTTGGTCCGTTGAAGCTCTTCGATCATGATTATGCAAATCGGGTCACCATGGAAGAGATGCGCAAGATGGGCATCAGTCTGCGCGGTCCGGATCAGGCAGTTGGAACCTTGTCCGGCGGTGAGCGCCAGACCGTTGCGATCGCGCGCGCAGTTCATTTCGGAGCCAAGGTCCTGATCCTTGATGAACCAACATCTGCGCTGGGTGTCCGTCAGACGGCAAATGTCCTTGCGACCATCGACAAGGTGCGCAAACAGGACATCGCGGTTGTTTTCATCACCCACAACGTCCGCCATGCGCTTGCCGTTGGAGACCGGTTCACGGTGCTGAACCGCGGCCAAACTCTTGGTACGGCGCAGCGCGGCCAGATCACGCCGGATGAACTCCAGGACATGATGGCCGGCGGGCAAGAGTTGGTTGCCTTGGAGGATTCTTTAGGGGGAACAGTTTAGTAGATGCAGTCCCGGTGATCGGCCGGGGCGGCAAACTTCTGCCATCGGTCCTACCGGAGCTGCAGTGCACCACAACTATCCAGTGATGGGTAAAGGCACAGGGAACAAAGGGGAGATGTTCCGGATAAGGTGAGGCCTAATTGCTTTTGGCGAAAGCCTGCCGACTACACCGCGTCAAAGTTCCAAATGCCAGAAGATGAAATCAAATCAATAAGAAAGCAGTCTCAAAGCTGAGGCTTTTATCAATTCACAAGCCTGAGCGGAGTGGGTTTGTCTCCTAAAGCCTTGGCAATCGCACTTCGGAAATCTCCGACGGTCACTGACCTCTTTTCGAACGCCCGGACTGCACCGCACTCAATAAGTTGGTTCTCGTAATCCTTGTCGAGATCGCCAGTCACGACCAAAACCTTTTGATTGGGAAACCTTTCGACCAGCTTAAGAAGTGTATCAAGTCCGCGGCTGTCCGGCAGGTTCAAATCCAAAATGACGAGATCTGGCCGCCTCTCAAAAGTCACTCTCATGCAAGTGCTTAGAAGTGGACACGTGAAAACGCTCAAGATGAAATCATCGTGGGGTGCCAACAGATTGTGGAAAATCCGGCGGTCGTCATCATCATCTTCTGCCATCACGATTGTCTTAATCATAGCGATACCTTTTCTGCACCGGAAGATGCGGCCGCTGCAGGTGTGTTATCGAACCGTATTGAAAAACAAGATCCTTCCCCCGGCCTGCCATTTGCACTTATCGACCATCCGTGACGCTTGCAAACCGTTGCACAAGTCGCAAGGCCGATGCCCGATCCGGGAAATTCCTTTTGTGTGTGAAGCCGGATGAACGGGTCAAAAATCTTCCGTAGATCTTCTTTGTGCAACCCAATCCCGTTGTCCTCTATGTGTAAACATCTGCATCCCGTGTCATCGGTTCCCGTGTAAACTCTGATGTGACCTCGGGTGTCTTGTGACCGGTATTTTGCAGCGTTCGACAGCAGATTAACCAGGAGTATGTCGAGCAATATGGGGTCACAGCTGAGAGCGATAGGCTCTGCTTCGTTCCTAAAAACTGGTGGGGCGGCGTTGTCGCCCAAAGCCACGGACTGCCAAGCCTGTTCCACGGCTTCGAACAAGTCGACTGCCGTCGTGTCAAGGGTACGATCTTGTGATTTTGAAAAGCTGAGGAGTGCTTTGATCAGTGCGTTTGCACGAAAGAGTGCGCGATCAATCACCCGGTTCGCATAGCTTGCCTTTTCCTCATCGTTGTCATCAATTGCCTTCAACAGCATCGGCAGGAAGGTTTCAATCTTTCGAAGCGGCTCCTTCAAGTCATGGGAGGCCGCATGAGAGAACTTTTCAAGACGGGTTTTTACGTCCCGGAGGGTGTCAATCGTGTGTTCCAGTTCGCGGCGCGATTGATTGCGTTCGCTCACCTCTTCTATCACGGCGAAACTGATCTGATCTTCGCGCGCCTGGTCGGCATGACCGAAGGTGACAGCAGATAATTCACCCTCGAATGTCGAGCCGTCCTGGCGCTTGAACGTGTAGGGCACCCGGTCGCACCGGCCATCGCGCCAGAAGGCCGGCAGCACCACATCACGGGCATAGTCGATACTCTCGTCCGTCAACACATCTGTGGACCGCATGCAGGAAGCTTCCTGACGGCCATACCCAAATGCATCACACCAAGCATTGCTGACCTGGACCAGTTCGCCTTTGCCGTTGATCGAGTGCATGATTGCAGGGGTTCTAAAATAGAGCTCTTCGAGTTTTTTCTTTTCCTGTTCCAGCTCCCGTTCCACCACCTTGAAGGCGGTGATGTCATTAAAGCTGATGACCAGCAAATCGGAAGAATGCGGGGTCGCGACAATGTCGTACCAGTTGTCAAGGCCGTCATGTTGGTAGTGACGGGTGAGTTGGACCGGTTCGCAGCTGTTCAAGGCGTCGCGATAGGCCTCAAACAACCCGTCTTCAAAGTTACCGGGAAACGTCTCGCTCAAGTAACGCCCGATCAGGCTGTCCCTTGACCGGTCTACCAATTTGCAGGCCGCTGAATTGGCCTCGATCATCTCCAGATCGATGATTGTGCCTTCGCCGTTGCGAATGGCCTCGAACATCAACAAACCGTGCTGGACCGTGTCTAAAAGGGTCTTCTGGACGGAGTTTAGATAATCAAGCTGCGTTTCTCTCGACTTTAATGCTGTAATATCAGTGTGGGCACCAATCATTCGGATCGGTTTGCCGGTCTTTTCCCGGATGATTTTGCCCCGGCACCTTACCCAGACAAGATGTCCATCCTTGTGGCGATACCTGACCTCCAGGTCGTAGGGAACGGATGGATCGCGTTCGTGCGCCTGGAACGCGCTTTTGGCTTTTTCCAGATCTTCCTCTAGTATGTTTTGCTGCCACCAGGCACTTGTATGAGGAATCTCCGACTGTTCGTATCCAAAGAGAGTTTTAAAACGGGGGCTCAACCATTCGTGTTCGGGATACTCCAGATCCCAATACCAGAGACCGTCGAGCGAACCCTCCTCCAAAAAGTTGATGATCTCAGGATCGGATTGAATACGTGAATAAAACTCGGTTTCGAGGTAGTGCTCCGATTGTTCTATATCCGGGTGCATTGACGGCTCCAAACTCGTTTTCGGATCAAGGGTACAATTTTGAGAATTGACGTAACGTTAAATTTAGAGCTTCAATACGAACATAGTCATAGGCAACAAAGGTTTATTCCATGCAACGTATGAATGTGCTGATTGTCGATGACGACGAAGATGATGTTTTCCTCATGTGCAGCGCGATCGATTCAAGAGTAGGCAACTACCCTTTTCAGATCTCGCGTAAAGTGGCTCATGACGGCGTCGCTGGTATCGAAATAGCCAAATCGCTTGTCGGGACTGATGCTGCTCCCGACCTCATGCTGCTGGACTTGAATATGCCTCGGCTAGATGGCCTTGGTGTTCTATCGAGAGTTCGGGAGATGCCCGAGCTGCGCCATCTTCCCATCGTCGTGATAACAACAGCGTCAGATCCCGACACACAGGATAAGGCGACGGCTCTCGGTGCAAATGCGGTTGTCACCAAACCAAGGTCGGCAGAAGCGTTCGATAGAATTATCGATGAGGTGTTCGATACCTGGCTGGTATGAAGGATTGCGGTCCAGGCCAACTTGTGCGAACCGGCACTCGCGACGGTCGCAATCCGGCATAAATTACGGCCCACCAGATACCGCACAACAGGGACATCCCTGAGCAGATTGTTGTCAGAGACGCGGTGGCATCAAACTATTCATGACGCCGCAGTTTGAAGAACAGCGCCCTGAGCGCACCACGCCGGTTAAAGCGAAAGCCTAGCCCGTGGTCCCGGACATTTGCGGTGTCAAGCCGTCTTTGCCGACCAGCATCCCGAAGAACATAACAATTCTCTTATCTAGCAACTTGCAGGGCGTTCTATTGGCCAGCCGGCAGACGATCCTATCCATCATGGCAGCGATGGCGAAACAGAAGGTCAGACCCAGATACGACGGCAAGGTCGCGGAAAGAGCGGCAAGTGCGCCGAACGTTTCCCAAGACAGCATCGCCAAAGCGGCCAGGCTTTTGTGCCGCATAGAGAACTAACCCTGCATTAGTATACCTCGCTGCCCAAAAGCTTTTTTCGGAATAATTCCCCTTCGACATTCTCCCGCACAACGATCATATCAATATCCTCAAGTCCGCGCCCAACCAGCGTCGAGGTGATCCCAATGAGCAACCGCTCGGGCACAGCTTCTTTCCCAATCCCATCACCGGAGATGCCGACAATACGATAGGTTCTGGTTATGGTCTGCCCGCTTTATGCTATCCCGCCGATATGCAGCGTTTTGACTTCGAGGTATTCGTCGATCCCGTGGTGGGCTCCCTCGCGTCCAAGACCGCTTTCCTTGATACCTCCAAAAGGCGCAACCTCGGTGGCGAAGCCGCCGACGTTTATGCCAATCATGCCGGCCTCAAGATTTTCACCGACACGGAAAGTGCGGGTCAGATCGTTGGTGTAGAAGTAAGCCGCCAAGCCAAAGGGCGTGGCGTTGGCTGCAGACACAACTTCTTCTTCGGTGTCGAATTTGAACAGTGGCGCGACGGGACCGAAAGTTTCCTCATCTGCCACCAGCATCCCGGCAGTGGCACCGGTAACGACGGCAGGCGTGATGAAACGTGGGCCTGCATTGCTCGGCTCACCACCCACAAGCACGCTTCCTCCCTTTGAGGTAGCATCTTTCAGATGCGATCTGATCTTGGTGACAGCGTCCTCATTGATCATCGGGCCCATTTCGACACCGTCCTCAAAGCCGTCGCCCAGCTTGAGACTTCCTACAACAGACGCCAGTTTTTCAGCGAACACGTCATAGATCCCGGACTGAACATAGATCCGGTTCGCGCAGACACAGGTCTGGCCACCGTTGCGGAACTTCGAAGCCATGACGCCCTCGATCGCCAGATCCAGATCAGCGTCGTCAAAGATTATGAACGGCGCGTTGCCACCAAGCTCGAGGCTCAAACGTTTCACGGTGCTGGCGCTTTGCTCTATCAGCAGCTTGCCCACACGTGTTGAGCCGGTGAAGGAAAGCTTACGCACGACTGGACTTGCCGTCAGCGTCCCGCCGACCCCAACAGGACCACCGGTGATAACGTTGACCGCACCAGCGGGAAAGCCTGCGCGCTCAGCCAGAACGGCCAGAGCCAAAGCCGTGAAGGGAGTGAACTCGGACGGCTTGATGACAACTGGGCAGCCAGCGGCCAGTGCGGGCGCGATCTTGCGGGTGATCATTGCTGCCGGGAAGTTCCAGGGCGTGATGATAGCGCAGACACCCACTGGCTGTTTCTGCACAAAGATACGCCGATCCTGCACGGGGCAGGGGATCGTCTCGCCATAAACACGCTTGCCCTCTTCAGCGAACCATTTCACGAACGAGGCGGCATATGAGATTTCGGCTTTGGCCTCGGCAAAAGGCTTGCCCTGTTCCAGCGTCATGAGCGTGGCGAGGTCCTCCTGCGCCTCCATGATCAGCTGAAACCATTTCTCGAGCAGCGCGCCACGATGTGCTGCGGTCGTCTTCTTGAACGTCGCGAAACAGGCCTCGGCCGCCGAAATTGCGCGTTCGGTTTCGCCTGATCCGCAGTTCGGAACGGCTCCAACAACAGAAAGTGTCGAAGGATTATCTACGTCGATCGTTGCGCCGCCATCGGCGTCAACCCATTCGCCAGCAATCAGATTTTTCTGACGAAACAGAGAGGTGTCTTGAAGGTTCATGATTTCCAACTCCAGCAGTTGGAAACACTCTGCCGCTATTGCACAGGCGTAAATCTTGATTTTGCCTAAGTCGCAGCATAAACCGCCGGTCCAGAACACACGACAGCACTTTCTGCCGCGGCTTAGTCGCGATTGACGAGATCGTAGATCGGGATTGCGTGTTTTTCGACCACCGGCTTGATTACGATATACGAGAAATATTTGTCGATCCCGAGGTTCCGCTCCAACAGATCCTCCATAATCTCCTGGTATTGTGACACGCCGCGGGCGACGAATTTCAGCAAGTAATCATAGCCACCGCTCAGCAAGTGGCATTCCACGATATTGTCGTGTTTTTTGATTTCATTTTCGAACTTCACGAAATCATTGCGTCGGTGATCCGCCAACGTCACCTCGGTGAACACTGTCACGTGCTCAGCCAGTTTCTTGAGGTTTATAACGGCACGATAGTTCTGGATGTATCCTGCCTTTTCCAGACGCTTTACTCTTTGCAGGCAGGGGCTGGGGGACAGGCCCACAGCCTCTGCGAGGTTCACATTGGTGATGTTGCCCTGCTGTTGCAGGGTGGAAAGAATATTGATGTCGATCCGGTCGAGTTTTGGAGTCCCCACCATATTCTTCTCTCCCTAGGCTTAGCTAGCCAACTCTGCCTGATGGGCTTTAGCCATGTCCATCATGCTGTTGAAACGGAAACTGTAGGTCGGCATTTCACCGGGGTTCATTGTCGCGCCAAAGCCTTCCTTGTCATGACGGCGATAGATCCAGCAATTGGCCAGCCCGTATTTGTTGGCAGGAGCGTGGTCGTGAAACATGCTTTCAGCGGTGTGCAGGATGTCCTGCTTCTGGATGCCCTGACGCGCGAGCATTTCGAGCATGTAGTCGAAATTGCGGTCGAAAGGCTTGTAGCTGCCCACGTCCTCGGCCGTGTAGACACCGTCGAAATGCACACCCAGACGGGTATTTGCGCCCGAGAAGGTGAGGTTGTCGGTGTTTGTCAGAACCACCAGCTTAAAATGCTGTTTCAGGTAGGTCAGCGCCTCGATCGTGTCGTCGAAAGCAGGCCAGTGGCGCGCGGACTTCCCGTAAGCCTCGCACTCTTCCCAGGTCACTTCGACGCCCCATTCTTCCGCTATCCGACGATACACGACAGGCAGAAGCTCGTAGTATTTCTTGGAAGGCGTGTACTTTTGCGTGGTGCTTTCATAATACGCGTGCGCTTCCAGAATTTCGTCGCGGGTCAGGCTCCGGCTGACCCGGTCGGTCAAGGGTTTCAGACCGGTGACCATGCCGGTTTCCCAGTCAAGTAGGGTGCCGTAGACATCGAATGTCAGAGCTTTGAAGTCAGACAGTTTCATCGGTTTATCCTTTCAGGTCGGAAATTGCGTCCAGGGTTGCACGAAGACGAGTGATCAGCAGATCGACCTCAGCTTCGGTGATGCAAATGGGGGGAGCCAAGCCGATCACGTCATCGGTGAAAGCTCGAAAAATAATACCGTTCTCATATCCAGTCTTGGCCAGCCGCGCGGCCACATTCATCTCCTTGGTAGGCTTGGCTTTGGTGGCTTTGTCGATGACAATTTCCACCGCTGCCAACAATCCCTTGGCCCGGACATCGCCTACCAGGGGATGATCCAGCAGTGTTTTCAGCTGCTCCTCAAAGTAGGCACCCACCTTTTTCGAGTTCTCGATCATTCCACCTTCATAAAGCTTGATGATCTCCAGCGCGACGGCGGCGCTCACGGGATGGCCTGAGTAAGTGAAGCCGTGGCCAAAGGGCACGCCGTCAGGAACTGCATCCGCCATGACCTGGTAGATTTTATCTGAAACGAAGACAGCGCCCATCGGCGCGTAGCCAGACGTCAGCCCTTTGGCAGTCGTCAGGAGGTCCGGTGTCAAATCCTCGTGCTCGCAACCGAACATGGGGCCGGTGCGGCCAAATCCGGTGATTACTTCGTCTACAATGAATAGAATACCAAGTTCGCGGCACGTCTCCTGCATAGCCTTGGCATAGCCCTCGGGTGGTACAATCACTCCACCCGAGCCTTGCACCAGCTCCATGATGAACGCGGCAACGTTTTCGACGCCGAGTTCGGCCACCTTGGCTTTTAGGTTGGCAACGCTTTGCGCGATGATCTCTTCGTCCGACGTAGCATCGTTGCGATAGGGAAAGGGCGACGCGATATGGTGCTGCCACTGCATCGGCAAGTCGAACTTGTCGTGAAAGACCGGCAATGCAGTCAGTCCGGCGCCATTGGAGCTGGAACCGTGATAGCCCTTCTCCAGCGCGATAAAATGCTTCTTCGAGGTTTTACGACGAGCGTTGAAGTAGTAGCGCACCATGCGAATGACGGTGTCGACCGCATCAGACCCACCAAGCGTGAAAAACACGTGATCCAGATCGCCGGGCGAAAGTTCAGCCAGCTTGGCTGCCAACTCGATCGCCGGCTCACTACCGAAATGGAAATAGCCGGTGGCATAGGGCAGACGGCGCATTTGTTCTGTGGCGGCTTTGACCACAGTCTCTTGGCCATAGCCTGCGTTGACACACCAAAGGCCAGCAAAACCATCCAGCAGCACATTACCTTCCGCATCGGTCAGGAACACGCCTTTACCCGATCGCATAACCGTCACACCGCGGTTTTCGTGCGCTCTTATTGGTAAAGCTGGATGAAAGTAATGGGCGCGGTCTTTTTCAATGAGCGAGTTTGACAGCATCGGAATTTCCTCGTGTTGGCTTTTCGTCAAGTTTGGGGGAAACCGCCGATAGGAAAGTGCGTTTTGACGCCAACGTTGGCATTTTCTTCCGATTTTTTCATGTTCACAGCATTATATGCTGCATCTAACTATATGCGTTTGCAGGGATTAAGATAGATTGTGCTCCGATAAGCCAGTTCTGCAGCATTTTCTGAAAGTATTCTGAATCGTCTCGCCACAGGCTCTGGAAAGCCATCACGCGTACCAAGCACAGGAACGCGTTCATCATCGCTTGTCGAGTTTCTGCATCGCGGCCAAAGGCGGCGGGTTCGACGTTCCAGACGTCGTTGAGCGCCTCGTTGAATTTACGTGATTCAGTAGAGACATAGAGCAACTCATCGGCGTCAACAATCCAAGGAAGTATCCGGAGTTCTCCGGCGGAAACCGCGACCAGCATTCTTACATGCTGTGGTCCACTCTCTGGTTGACAGAGGCTCACCGGGTTCTGAAGCCCGGTGCTCCGTTTTTGGTGTTCACAGACTGGCGTCAGTTGTCGGTGATGATCGACGCGGTGCAAGCGGCCGGGTTCACCTATAGGGATTGCGTGCCATGGGACAAGACAGAAGCTTGCCGCCCGGCCAAAGGCCGTTTCCGTCAGCAGGCCGAGTTCATCCTGTGGGGGTCGAAAGGCCCTTGGCATGCCAAGGATGGCCCAACTTATCCCGGTGTTATTCGTCATGGGGTCACAGCTGGCGGGCCAAAGCTTCACACAACAGGCAAGCCGGTTCCTCTGATGGACGCGCTTGTTCAAGTCTGTCCAAAAGGGACTGTCCTGGACCCGTTTGCAGGATCCGGGACAACCGGCGTTGCAGCGCTCAGATCTGGCCGCCGCTTTGTAGGATGTGAGCGAGAGGAAGCCTATTATGAGATCGCCAGCGAACGCCTTTCAAAGGCCGCTTAAAAGCGGTTTAATGGCCGTTTAAATGATCAGTTTGGCGGCGCAGTGCCATGGGTGAAATTGACTGGAAACAGGCTCCAAGGAATGCAGTGTGGTGGGCCATCGATGCGGATGGTTCAGCACACTGGTTTTGCAGTCCCGATGTCGCCGCCTTCACTGACTTTTGGTTTCAGGAACCAAAACCCGCTCCGGCCTTTGGATTTGATGGGGACTGGCGCGAGAGCCTGACGAAGCGGCCGTCTAACTAGTCAATTCTGGAGACCCATTCGAGACAAAAAAGGGCAGAAAGCGGACTTCCTGCACATAGCAGAAAAAGTTGGCTGTTCTAACCAGAGCGGACAACTCAAGCGCTTGGGTTACAAACGCTCGCAACAGAGGTCTCCTCCAATTGAGCGACAACTAGCAGGTCAATGTAAGGTGGTAGGTTTTGTCAAGACATGCCATGCTTGCCCGGTAGATGTAGTAGACTAGGTGAAGCGTGTCTGAGGCAAATGAACAAACAGCAGAGGGGAAGTCTCTCCTTTTGGCCATCGCAACGCTCCTTGTAGCCCTGATCGGCCTATCGTCCCTATTTGTCGTTGGATACACAAACAGCATACCGCGTGAGGCCATTCTTGTGTTTGGGCGACACTTGTCATTGGCAATTGGGTTCGAAGCGGCGTTTGGAGCGGCATTTTCGCTGATAACAGCAAAATTGGTTTTGATCTTGATTGCAGTGATGGGGGCAATCATCGGTGGCATTTTGTCTGGTTGTAAAAAAGAAACGTTGAAGCAAGCTGCCGAAAAAATTGACGACATCGCTATCAAGATCGCGACGGCCCCGCTTCAAGTCGTTCTTTTTATAGCTGCTGGGGTGTTTTGGGCGAGGTTCCTCCACTTTTCATTTGATGCTTTCATCATAGTTGGTGGATGGATTCTGCTTGGAGGGTTCCTGTTTGAAACCAGTGATCGGATCTTGCGTCGAAAATTGATTAAAGTAGAGAATGGAGCCGCAGTTGCGGAAAACGAGAAATACCGATCTGTGCGGTTGCTTTTACTCGCAACCTTGATTTCTGTCGTTGCATATTCCGCTGGAATCGCGGCCGAACGCCATGCGAAACGCCAAGAGACAAGGACGATATCTGAAAAGCTCGATCGGCCTGGAATTGTGTTTGGCGCAGGAGATATTGGGTTGTTAATTTATGTCCCAGGCGAGCTAATAAAAAACACCGCTGGAGGATTCCTGGAACACCGCGAGCCGAGCTCGTGGTATTTGTTACCATACAAAGGTGATCCTCTGGAACTACGGTAGTTGGCACTACTTCAAGTGGTTCATTCGAAAGCCAGTACGTAGATGCCAAAACGCTTGCCATTTAATTCATACATTACGAACAGAGTTTGAGGCTTTAACATTGCATATCTCGTTGCCAAACGTCTGAGATATGGAAGCCGTGGGCAGCACTTATGCCCGCAATGAACGGCCGCTAGGGGTCGAAAAGGACAATAAAATAGGTGCCAAATGAAGTTGCGCGATTTGCCAAACGAAATTGCGCGCTACATATGGAAAGGCGCTCGGATATAATCCTCCGACAGGAGAAAGCGTACGCTGATCCGCTAGAGATCTGATTTTCTTGGGAGAGGTGTTGGTAGCGGGAGAGGGATTTGTAAATTTCGAGCATAAGTGATTGATTAAATTGAAATTTTATTTCAGTCAAGTGTACCTTTGTGTACCACGTACAGGTATGGTGAGTGTTGCGCGTTGCTGCTGCTATGAGAATGCTCCTTTGCCAAGATTATGTAGCTTCCATTTATAGAAAATACTCGCTAGTCGAGTTTCCTAGCCATCCTACGAAGTCCATCAAATATCGGGGCCATGACGACTGCGCCGATTGTTGCTAGTCCTTCAGAGGTTCGGAATAATTTCCAGAGATAATCAATATCAATCGGACCCTTTGATAGTGCTTTCATGAATTCGACTTCTAAGAAATCAGTGACTAATATGATGTATGCCTCTGTAGTCTCGCTGATACCTTGTGGTCTCCGCCTGTCTTGGATCGCCATCTGCTTGAGAGCTGGAATAAGCGGTGCGCACTCTGGCTGATCTTCGAAAGCATCGGTCATCTTTAACGAAAGATGATTGAGTAGAAGAAAAATGTATCCAGCTAAGTCCGAAAGTGCTGAGGTTATGGCTTGCGGAAGGCTTTCTGGCATTTTACGAGCGGCATTGAGGCGGTTTACGATTGGAGTGATTTCCGCCTCAAATTTCCATCTGTTTACTCGGTCCATCAAATCGCTTACGCCATCAGTTACACTGCCGTCGTTTACCATTCTAAGGAGATGACTTTGCAGCGGCTCTGGCTTGACCGCTTCGGCTATGCAAAAGTCATTGTGTACAACCTGAATATCATTGGGAGGATGGTCCACGAGAGGGTCAATAAAGACGACGGTGGATTGTGAACTCGAAATATCAGAAGCACCTAACAGAACGCAGTAGGTGAGGGCACCGAAGAAGGAAACATACGCGGTTATGCGATTTGTTTCCGCTGAGAGATTTAGGACAATGGTGTGGCCGAATAGGAATGGGTTTTCAGGTAATTCATTAGTTGTTTCATGTGGTTCCCACCAAGCGTAATCATTCGGTGTCTCTTTCTCGATGAACGTTTTCACGTCTTCGAAGTCACTCTTTCTTGCTTCCGTTGGGTAGTGATGCGCGAAGAATGTCAACGCGATATAAGCTATCGCTCTGAGAGCTTCAGGGCCGCCAAAGTGCAGGCTACCTTGTAGCATCCCTGGTTCCAGTATTTCCGGCGGATTTACTCTACGTACCTCACCCCTTGATACGGCTATCTTGTCACCGTTCTCATCAACATACTCATGGGATGTTGCGTTTTTTGAGTGGTCAGGCCGCACAGCTAGTAGGGCGTTAAATGTCCTCAACTGGTCGGAAATAGTGTTAGCGTGTTTCGAGAACGCATTATTGTGGTCACCACAATAAATGCCTTTGTTCGTGCGACGGCCTCCAAGTGTGGCGGGAAAAATGTGTTCCCTAGATGCTGCATTCTTGCCGCAGACAATGCACGTTCGCATGGGGTGCTACCTATAGTTAAGGTTTACAGCCGAGGTCTCTCGACTGTACAAAGCTCTCACACGTTATTGCTGCAAGGCCGATACGGTTCTGCAGTCCCCGCCGTCGACGGCGCAAAACGTAACAAATACATTTCCGCCAGTATAAAAATATGTGTTGAATGCTTTTTGTACTTCGGGACGGACTTTTCGATAACCGTCAGAAAATCCGCGATATACAAGTAGCTTTAATTCTTCATTGCTGCCAATTATTGTATCCTTGATAGGTATTCTGACTGAGAATTTTTCTTCTTCTGGTGATTTTCCATATATCTCAGACAGGCCCAAAACTGATATTACTTTGTTGCCCCAGTCGTCATTTCTGTCGCGGTCAACAGCTTCGTATTGTTTTTCTTCGTGTTTAAACAGCATGCCCGTTATCTTGGCTGGACCAAATCCATAATTTTTAATTGATAGAAGTGCAGTGCTGTCTATGTCGCCAAAGTAAAATTCAATTGCAGGCTGGATTTTAATGCGCTCAAGGCGATTTGTGAGACTTAAAGAATATAACGCTATCGCGATGCCGACGAGACCCAAAACTATTCCCGCGACCGCAGAATAGGCAGAAATCACCGCTGCTTTTGCAGCTTTTTCATTGAACTCGATTTGCGTTTTTTGAAATTCATCGTCTGATTGCATTTTTTTCCTATTGATAAATTTAATTTAATATTTTGTTTTGCGTGTAATTTATTGTCGACGGTGACCTATGCGACAGTTTTCCTGTATCATCTTGCTAACAAAAAATGGACCTCATTTTGATGAAGGTAAAAAACCTCAGCAAGATAAGACACGATAGACTGAGGCTCTGCCAACTCCAAGCTTCTTTGCTATCGAAGTTGCTCCCATTCCCTTATCCCTTAAGGCAATAATCTCGTCCGCTCGGTTGCGCACTGTCGGCTTTCTGCCTTTGTACTTGCCTTCGGCCTTTGCCTTAGCAATTCCTTCGCGTTGGCGTTCCAGCATAATCTCACGTTCGAACTGAGCCATTGCCGCGAACATGGTCAACATCAGCTTCCCGGTAGGGGATTTGGTATCAACGGCGCTCCCGCCAAAATCCAAGATGCGAAGACTGACCTTCTTTTGGTCCAGATGATCAATGACCTTCAGGAGGTCGGCTGTTGAGCGTGCAAGACGGTCCAGTTTTGTGATGACCAGCGTGTCCCCATCCCGCACATAGTCAAGTGCATTCGTGAGTTCGTCCCGTTGCCCAATCGAAGATACCTTTTCACTGTAGATCTTTTCGACGCCAGCATTGCCAAGGTCACGCAATTGCGCCTCAAAGCCAGCTTCCTGATCAGCGGTCGATGTTCGGGCATATCCAACTAGCATGTCTAAAACCGTAGTGTCTCATTAGGGTCTAGACATTTTACCAGTCTGTCTCATAAAGGCAATTGTAATGTTATTGAGACGCAATTGGTTCTGATCGGAGATGTCTCATTACAGCGGGCTCTAATGAGAATGCACCACACGTGATATGTTGTGGATCGTGGGGGTAGGTACTTGATTGGTCAACCTATCGCCACCATCTTTAAATGGTTAAGGAAGGGTTAATTTGTCGATAGGCGCTAGGGACAAGATTGATCTTAAGCTCAAGCACCTGGACTATGTTCAGGCTGCCATAACTAGATTGTCTGGAAATAGCGCGGCTCAAAAGAACTACTGTATTTCGCTAGTGTCCGCCTTGGTGGGCGTTGCCATTGTTCTAAAAGATCCTGATCTACTCCTCATTGCGATCTTTCCCAGTATCGTCTGCGGTTTTTTGGATCTTCGGTATTTGCGCGCCGAGCATGGATATAGAGATCTGTTCGATGAACTCCGCAAAGTCGATAGCGAGGTCGAAACCGACTTCAACATGAAGCCTGTTGCTTCCAGTTTCCGACGTGCGCTCGCGAGTTGGTCTATTTGGCCTTTTTACGGAGGCTTACTGGCTGGCGTTACTTTTCTATACACTTGGATGGAGTGCAAATGACGGGTCTTTTTGGAGGTCTTGGGCATCTTCCTGATAATCCATCCCTTGGTGGATTTGGAGTTCTGCTAGACGACGCTTTCGGGCTGGGAAATTTCAAAAAACGACGGGCATTCTTCTCATTTCACTATGACGATGTAATGCGAGTTAACAATGTCCGCCAAGCGTGGATTACTCATAAGAATGGGAAATCTGTTATCAACAGCTACACTGATAGCAGCCTATGGGAAAGTAAAAAGCTTGAAGGTCCAGATAGCCTTAAAGCGCTTATCCGTAACGGTGTTTCCGGAACGTCGGTAGTATGTGTTTTGATCGGGACCGAAACGTGGCAGCGACGCTGGGTTAGGTACGAAATCGCACGTGCAATAGTCGATGAGAAGGGGTTGCTGGGTGTTCATTTGAATATGATCAGACACCACAAAACCAAATTACCAGAACTGTTTTATGGGAGTAACCCACTCGAATTTATGGGTGTCGGAAAGGACACTTTGTCTGGACAGTATTATCTATTTGAAAAGCTCTGGGACTGGAACCCATATGCAGGTCGTTTCGAATGGGGCTGGTATCGGTACCGTGACTATACTCTCCCAGTGACACTACCACCTTACCTGTCCGATCCATTGCCGGGATATGTAATGCCCTTGTCTTCAGGTGTATTGACCTTCTGTTATGTTCAGAACAACGGATACCAGAACATTGGAAACTGGATAAGCAGCGCCGCGTCAGCTGTTGGGCGATGACAAAAGGAACTGATGTTTAGTGCATTCGGTAGCCTTCCAGCCAACATTGAACGCATTATCATTCTTGAAACGTTTCGGCTCTGTGCACGGCAAAGCCGATTGAAGGTACGTCGATAGCTCTTCCCAGTTCTGGTATTCGCTCAAGCCATCGTTGAAGGCTGGTATGACGATGCAAGCGGACGCTCCGCTGCGGCCATGGTCATCCAAGTGATCCCATATGTGTGCAGCGTAATTCTTCTCGTTGCGGGCACATTTCAGGCCCGACCGGTGACCGAAGTCATTCAGGCGCGCAGACCTAAAACCAGACCGGATAACTATTGGGCCGAACTCGGCAACGATGGGCTCAAGGATCGCTTCACAAAGTTGGGTGCCGGTCTCAATCGCTAGAGCTGGGTTGTCGGGAATGTTCGGAATGTTGAACGCTGTGGCAATCTCAGAATGAAGGAACTGCCGGAAATAGAAGTGCTTGGACAGGCGGACCCGTCCGAGCTTCTCCAGCTCCCAGAACAATGACTTCCCGGTTGTTCTGTTCGACAAGGGGTGTATTGCACCGGGGGTCATTTCAGCTTCCATATTTGAAGAAGCTGCAAGCCATGAGGCCTATGCCATCGGGCTTGATGTCAACCTCTGTTCCCGTGACCTCAAGCTTGACCCGCCCGGATTGACCGGCGTTGTAGAATGCTCCCTCCATAACCTCGGCGGCGAAGTCGAGATTTGAACCGGACAGGGCGCTCAGGACTGCTGAACAGAGTTCCCTGTAGCGGCTTTGAGGTGCTTGGGTCGTGGTTTCGATTTCAGCGATCCCAGCCCCATACACGTCGATCTTGAAATCACCTGCATAGAGCGTGCAGAAGCCATGTGGCTGACAGAAGGTTGGATTGTCGCCGAGTGGACGCGGTTCGACGCTGTAATGCTGACGAAGCGTTTCAGCGATGCTGTCGGCCATCTGGGAAACCTTCGCCACGTTCTTGGTCTTATGAGCATCCTTTGCAGCCTGTTCAGAGGCTTGCCGGTCAGCTTCCTTCTGAGCCTGTTCTGCTTGGGTAGCCTTCTCGGCTTCTGCGCGTTGACGGGCTTCTTCAGCGGCGCGTTGTTCAGCCGCTGCAAGGTCGGCTTGCCGCTTTTCTCTCTGCTCAGCAAGAACCTTTGTGCGATCCCTGTTCCATTCTTCCGCCGAAGCATAGCCCGCCTCTTCCGCTAGCTTCTTGTCTGCGACGTTCAGGTATCCCTCGGAAGTTGCATTCCACTGTTCGACTTGAGGCATTGCAACTCCGAACACCACAAGCGCCAGGAACGAAATGGCAGATACTTGTAATCCCAGCTTTCGACGCTTCTTAAACAACAGCATCACCAGACCAACAGGCAATGCGAACAGCGCAGGCAATCCGATAAGGACAAGAATAATTTCCACAGCTCAACTCCCAAATAAAATTTAACGACCACCAGAGTTACCTCTGGTGATCGGGGAGTTCGTAAGCCGCCCGTAGACAGCCGCTACGGCCTTTAAGCCGAGGCTCTGGACATACGCCGCAGCCTCCCCGACCATAAAGGTTGAGGAGGTGGCATTACGGCTGACACCAGCCGCTACGGGAGGGGTTACGACGCCCCGAGACCGCGTCGTTTTACGCAGTCCTGACAATAATTTACCCTTTACCCGTGAAGGGCTCAAGGGCAATCACAGATCATGCTCAGGGAATGTTTAGGTGTGATTGGCGGCGGAGAAACGCAGACGGCTGTCAGTCAAGACAATTGCGGACATGGGACGGACATTGGAGACATCAAAGCCGATTAAGGTATGATGTGCGCTCGGATCTAGTCCACTTCATTGGTGTGCCCTGTACCGCCTCGACTGTTGTGCTGCTCAGCAAGAAGTACCCGCCGTGCTTGTTGGTAACGTGGGGCAAGGGCGCGGACATGGCCGCTGTTGGGTGGTAATAGTACACGGCGTCTTTGGAGACGCGCCACGGCCCTTTTGAGCCGCTCCTGCGGCATTGGTGCGCAGCCGTTGCGAACGATGATCAGGCTAATCAGAAGATCTTGTTCATGGGCAATTCTGCGGCGGTTCTGTGCGTTATCTGCCAAATCGCGGAACTCATGGTTTACTGCCCGCATAATCTCTCTCACAAGCTCATAGGGAGCCGCCTGGTTGACTTCTTGCCCTCGGGTGCCGGGAAGCCCCGGTCGCAATACATCGAGCGCCTGATTGACGTATGTGGCCGCATCTTCAGCGGTTGCATCTATCAGATTGAGTATGTCGTCGAGGCTATTTGCGGTCTGTCTTGTGAACGGGAAATTTCGATCTTTCGATCGTTCGGAAAGATCGGTTCGAGCCTCGATACGAATGCGTTGGCTGGTTTTTGCGTAGATAGCCAATTCCAACCCTTGAGCCAGATCGACGCGGTAGCCGATTTCATTCCCCTCAATGTAATCAGATTGAGACCAATCCCTGACGCGGAGATTGCGGACACGCTGGCTCAAAGTGCGCATGTACGGGCGCAGGTTTTCCATCACCTGCAAGGGGTTCTCACACTGGAATTCGTGATAGTTTTCGACATATGACAGGCTGAAACGTGGATCAAAAACGAGCTGATCAGGCATGTCGGGATCTGCGAGATGTGTCCGTATGCGTTGATTAATGAAATCGAACCACGCTTGAAAATATCGGTTCCGCATTGATCGGTAATGGGGAGGCAGTGACATTTGGTGGTTACGGACGTTGCCAATCACGTTGTCATGATTGGCGAGGGTTGTCTCACCTTCCGAATGCCCGTAGTTGAGCCCTCGCCTTGAAGTGAGGAGTTCGATTTCTGGATAAATGAACCCCGGTTCATTGCGCCGGGCCGCAGCCGTATGAACATCCTGATGATTGATCATACGGGTCGGATTGAGATTGAGCTGTGCGTCTATGAGGTAGGGCGTTGGCTGAAAGTCAGACGGATTAATCGGCTCCTCCTCATCAAAGACTTCACCGGCTTGTTCGGCACGCTGCCGTCGTTCGAGATATTGTTCGCGTTCACGGCGTTGCCTTGCCAACTCAGCCTCCGGAAAAGGCATACCTCCAATCCGGTCGTGGCATTTGAAATTTATGGTTCCACGCGCAAGCGGCAGTCCGTGAAGCGGTCCGTATTCATCGTTGATACGTTGTTCGGTAAGCTGAATTGACCGGCTCCGATACCCGAAGTTGCGTGGAGTATTGAAGATGCGCCTTGTAGCCCCACTACGGTTTCCGGGAATGGGATGCTCTTCTTCTGCAATTGAGTTAGCAGCATGAAGGGCTTCGCCCGCTATGTCGAGAAAGTGCCAGTTGCCAAAGGACACACGTATTCTGTCCTGTCTGGCAGTATCGGCACTTACCTGAATATCACTATCAAAGATCGGTAGACGTCTATAGCTCATTGCTTCAACGACTACAGCAGTGTGATTATTGAGAAAAGCGTAAATCTGGGGTGGTTTAGAAGAGAACCCTGTCTCGTATCTACCCGCTAAGCTGCTTGAATTGGGATACTCAAAGAGGTGGCGAAGACCTTTGATCCACTAAAGATTACACTATCAGTTTAGGAGATGAAAATCAAGTAGATATATGATTAGGCTTGTGATTAAAATATAATTAGCATTCTTTTTGTAGTTTTATCTGCTTAATAAATTTATATTTTCTTTCTATGATCTTCTGGATAGAGGTGTGTCATATCTAAGTTCTTGTACGAGACCCGCGAGACTTCATCGTGAAGCTTTTTAATGACGTGGCCATGGCCGTACCGGTTGTCCATCTTCTTATAATCCACCCAACCCATAATCTGCTCTCTATATTCAAGCCGCACATCGGCGGTGCGCAGGGCGTCGTTGAAAGCATTTCGGAAGCTATGAAAAACCTTTCTTCTGGGAGCCCAAATACCGGTCGGCTTCAGAAAGGTTCTGAACTTCTTGGAAAACTGGTCCGACATTTTTGGCGCATCGCCCTTAGGCATATCGGGAAACAGCCACTCCCGTTCTGCATTCTCGGCGTAGTCGAGAAAGCCGATCTTGATCAGTTCCGGATGGATGGGAACCTTTCGTAGGGAGTTTCTGGTCTTGAGCCGCTTAACATATTCGCCTTGAACATAATCCGTTCCGGTTGGGCGGTCGTTGACGTCAAAATAGAAGATGCCGTCAATCTCACGGATGTCTGAGCGCTCCAACTGCAATATTTCCTGCATTCGCAGTCCCGAGAACGCGGAAATCAGAGGAACCCAAAAACGGCTCCGTCTTGGATGGGCGGGGCCGGGCTTATTGACGCCGTATTCGTCGTCTTGGCATCCCGTGTATAACGGTTGATGGAAAATTGTAGATAGCTCGTCAGCAGTGAACGGCTCGTATCCCTCTTCGTGTTCCGTAAAACTGGTAGGGCGGGCGGGTTTCAAAATCTTCACCCGCTGTACTGGGTTGGTCGTTATCCAGTCTTTGTCTATTGCGAATTCAAATATCTCCCGAAGAACGGCTAGGTTTTTGTCTGCTTCTTTATAGCGCTGGGCGGGCGCGCCGTTCTTAACTGCGTGTTTCTCTGCAGCTCTCCGCAAGCCGAGGTTCTTGTAATGACGTGTTGCGTACGGAGGGATTATGACGAAGAGATCGGCAAGAGCTTGGCATTGTTCGCGGGTGATTTTTGAAACGGGATAGTTGCTGCCAATCTCTTCCTTCAAAGCTCTGCAAGCCGTCAGGAGCTGATCATAGCGTGATTTCCCGACCTGCTGCTTGCGCTGCCTAAGATAGGTTTCCGTTAGTTGCTGGATGCGGATTTCTTTGTGAGGCTGGATCTGTGCATTTGGCTCCAGTGCTGGCGAGAACGCCGGGTTCTGAAGGGATGGGTAGCGATGCTCAGCAACAGCCTCAAGTTTTCGGCGTGCTATTTCCGCATTCGCAGCCGCCAATCTATCGGCCAATCGTTGGAATTGAGGATTGCAGCGCAGATCCTTGCTTACCTTGAAACGTGTGACTAATTTTGAGGTCCGGCCCCGCTTGCGCTGGTAGGTCTCCTCAAAGTCATCCCTTGCTAGAAAATTGTATTTGATGAGCTGTTGGAGTGCAGTCAGGTGGAAAGCCGTTTCAACATTCCTGTCGGGATGGCGTCGGTCGCGGCTTTCATCACCAACGTCAATAGCGTCGGCTTCTTCGTAGGCTTCGCTAAGCTCTATGAGGATGTCATTGCGATTACTATCGGTGACGCCTTTCCGGTAGCCGCCTTTTTTCTGGATCGCTTGCTCAAGTTCGTGGAAGTAGGCAGTAGCGATCTGGATTATTTCGTGGTCCGTGAGATCAAATTTGAACCCCGGTTCATCTGATCCGGGTGCTTCAATTTTTTGCGGAGAGCTGTTTTTTAACGCTGCTTCAAAGCGTCTGATTTCAGCATCTGTTTTGACGCCGAACGTCTTCGCCTTCTCGCACGCTTCTCGAAAGCTGATGCCGGATATTCGTTCCACCCACTGGGTCTTGCCAATGAGTTTTTGCAGCTTGTCAGGTACGCGGCGGCGAAGCTTCCAGCCTTTGTCGTCACGGCTCAAATACTGCTGCTTAGGCATGTCTTGCATGCCTGTTGTGTACCACTGATGTGTACCACTTTTCAACGAAAAGCCCTTGGAACGTATGGCTTTTCAGAAATATCAGCAGTTTAGGAGAGTTGTGGTAGCGGGAGAGGGACTCGAACCCCCGACACGCGGATTATGATTCCGCTGCTCTAACCACCTGAGCTACCCCGCCATCCGGTCAGCGGCTTCTTGTTCAAAGCGCTGCGATGTGGGGGAGCTTATAGTTAGGCTGCGCGCAGGCGTCAAGCGTTGAATGTGTGCCTGCGCGCATTCTTTCTAAACGCCGATCAGGCGGCAGAAACCGGGGCTTGCGCTTGTGGAAAATCCACCGCCCAAGTGCCGGTGCGCTCGGTCTTGTGGATCCAGCCGCCACCAAGGACGCGGGCCGTTTCGTCATCGCTGTCGAAGAAGACGCACGCCTGACCGGGTGCGACACCCGTTTCGCCGTTGGCAAGATCAACGAAGGCCTTGCCGTTCAATATCCGCACGGTCGCCGGGGCCGGCGGGCGGGTGGAGCGGACTTTGGCAAAGACCTCGATCTCGTCGCCTTCATCGAGCGGCTGATCACCAATCCAGTTCATCTCGCGCAGCAGGATCGTGTGTGTTGCCAAAGCCTCACGCGGGCCCACGATCACCCGGCGTTCGTCCGCATCAAGGCGCACCACATAAAGCGGCTCGCCCGTGGCCACACCAATGCCTCGGCGCTGGCCGATTGTGAAGTGGATGATGCCGTTGTGTTCACCCAGGACCCGGCCGTCCATATGGACAATCTCGCCAGGTTCGGCAGCGTTTGGCCGCAGCTTTCGGATCACCGCGGCATAGTCGCCGTTCGGCACAAAACAGATGTCCTGGCTGTCAGGCTTGTTGGCAACCGACAACCCGAACTCTTCGGCAAGGGTACGGACTTGAGACTTCGGCATGCCGCCGAGCGGAAATCGGACGAAATCCAGCTGTTCTTGCGTTGTGGCAAACAGGAAATAGCTCTGATCCCGGTCAAGGTCCGTGGGGCGGAAGAGTGCGCGCTTGTTGCCCTGGGCTGCCGAGCGAACATAGTGGCCGGTGGCCAAGGCGTCCGCGCCAAGATCCTTTGCCGTTTTCAGGAGGTCGGTGAACTTGACGGTCTGGTTGCAGGAGACGCAGGGAATGGGGGTTTCACCGGCAATATAACTGTCGGCAAACCGGTCCATGACCTGTTCCTTGAAACGGCTTTCATAGTCGAGCACGTAGTGCGGGATGCCGATCTTTTCAGCGGCCCGGCGTGCGTCATGGATGTCGACGCCGGCACAGCATGACTTTGCCTTGGCGACGGCGGCGCCATGGTCATAGAGCTGCAAGGTCACACCAATAACATCATAACCTTCGGCGTGCATCAGCGCGGCAACGACGGAACTGTCCACGCCGCCGGACATGGCAACGACCACGCGCGTGTCTTCGGGGCGGCCGGGAAGATCCAGACTGTTCAACATGTTCAAAGGCACTTTCAGAAAGTTCGGGCCCTGCCGGTCACAGGCGTTCAGTAAGCGCCGTGTCCGGTCAGCCGGGAAACGCTTGTTTCCTCGGGCCATTTCCAATTGGGGCGCACTATACAGATAAGGATGCTGCTTGCCAATTGCGAGCCGTGCGCACCCGGCATGCATTGCCGGAGCGGCAAAGCTTGCCGCGTTATGGCTGGTTGGTGTCAGGTTGGCAGGGTTTAAATGCTATGTGATTCAATGCCTTGATTGGGTTTCTGAAACTGGCCCGAGGATTGCTTGCTCAATTCGTGACGCTGTCTGCCCAAATGCGGGCATATTTTATTGAGGTGCTCTTGTGCTGCCTTTTGGATTGATGACCGATATGACTGCCGCTTCTTCGCCTGCCAATCGTGGCGGTGCGAGTGCTGCTGGACCTATGGGGAAAGCCGAAAGCGGGTTTCGGCAGTTTTCGGATGATCTTCAGGAGACCCTGCAGGCATTGGCGCCTGACAGTGTTGCGCAAGAAGGCGGCGCTGTCTCTGGCAGTCAGTCAGAACCGAACCTGGATACGCTCAAGGCCGATGCGGCGGAGCTTGCTGGCGACGTAGTCGTGAGTGCAGAAGCTGCAGCGGGTGATGAAACGCTGGAGGCCGGTGCCGTCCTGGCCGACGACCCCGGTGCTGCCGTTCCTGGGAGCTTGGGGCAGATTTGGCAGGCTGCTGCTGGTGATACCCCTGTCGTTAATGCTGCTGGACCTGTTCCTGCTGCTGAAGATGGCGGATTGGTTGAAGAGGCGGGCCTTCCGCTTGTTCGTCCCGCCGCTGACGGCGATGCAACTGCTGCTGGAAGCAACGGTGGTGATGTTCAGGGCGAGGCAGTTGCTGCGACGGCAGGTGCTGCCAGCATGCCTGGCTTTGCGTCCGCGTTAGGTTCTACTGGACTAGGTGCCGCTGGTGCGCCATCTCCAGCCGGGGTGTCCGAGGCGGCCCCTGCCAGCTCTTCACAGAATGCCGCTGATCTCCCGCCTCCGGTGAATCGTCAGCCGACCATCGCTCCGCAGCTTGAGAGTGCTGCCGGTAATGTGGCTGGGCAGGAGGGGAAAGCGGCAGCAACGGTGGTTAAGACTGCCGATCCGGCAAAGCCGCTATCAACATCATCTGCCGCCGAGGACGGTCTCAGCCGGACATTTGATGCGCCGATCATTGAGCCAAAGCAGCGGCGATGGCAGGTAAGTTTGCCGCCGGAGTTGCGCTCGCAGTCCGTCATGGTTCAAACGGCACCGCAAAACGTACCGGTTGCTCAGGCTGATGCTTCCAGCGAAGTTCTCGATCCGCTTCAACAAGCGGCGAGGGCTCAAGCTGCAGCGCAGGCCGCCGGGTCCAAGGAGCCTGTTGCAAAGCCTCTGAACACGTCTGGGCAGGCCGGAGCACAACTCAACGCGCAGCCAGGGACTTCTTCTGCGGTCAATAATCAGCCTGTCGTGGCTCCGCAGACCGCAGAGGTGTCTGCGACGCAGAATGAGGCAGGTGTTCGTCAACCAGCTGCGCCTGAGGTTGCAAGACCTGCGCCGGTGACCGCGTCGATGCCTCAGGCGCAACCAACTCCGGCAGCAAGCACGCAGTCTCCTGTAATGCCGGTTGCCGTTTCAAATCGGCCGACGACCCCCGCCGTCCCACAGCCAGCAATAGCAGAGCAGGGTGGTGCGGATCTGGGTGTTGATGATCTTGCTGTTGATGTGGACGCTGAACCTTTGCGTTTGGAGCGCAGGCCGGCTGGAGAGGTGTTGTTCGCAGGGGCGAAGGCGCCTTCGGTGAATTCCGCGACACCGCAGATGCAGGGACTGAGCAGCGCCCAATCGCAGATGGTGGCCATGCAGAGTAGCGGCGGAGCTGGTCAGCAGAGTGCTGTCCCCGCGGCAGCACTCTCAAATGAAATCATTGCGGATGAAATTCTCCCTGCATCGGCTTTTGAAACAGATCTGGCTGCGGACCTTGATTTCACCGCGACCGTGCGCGGTGGTGAGATGCAAGGAGCTGCCCGAACCGAAGCCTTGCAGACGCCTAATCAGGCGCAAAGCTCTCAATTGGCCTCTCAGGTCGCAGTTGAGATGGCACGGAACCTGAAAAACGCGCAGACCCGGTTTCAGATGCGGTTTGATCCTCCCGAGCTCGGGAGAGTTGATGTCAATATGAAGGTTGCAGCGGATGGCAGTGTTCAGGCGCATCTGATTGTTGAGCGTCCCGAAACGCTCGACATGTTCCTGCGAGATCAGCGCGGTCTGGAGCGCGCGCTCGAGGCTGCCGGGCTGAACGCCAATTCAAATGATCTGCAGTTTTCGCTGAAACAAGGGCCGGGACAACAGTTTGCATCCCAGGATGACCAAGGACAGCAAAACGGGCAATCCGGCACAGCCAATGCCGAAGCGGATGGCAGCGGAGATGCCTCAGCGGATGAGGCCATGGACGGGCAACTTCTCAGGATGACGCTGGCAGAGCAGCGCGGCGGCCTGGATGTAAGGATTTAATGGGCACCAAGAGCGCCTGAGGAGAGTGTGATGACTTTTTTTTCACCAACTACGAGCAGCACAAGTAGCACGAGCAGCACAAGTGGAGCGGCGCAATCGTCGAGCCAATCCAGTACGCAGGCTAGTGAAGCCGGATTGTCGGCGAACTATGAATTGTTTCTCAGCATGCTGACCACGCAAATCCAGAATCAGGATCCGTTGGATCCGCTCGATTCTGCTGAATACACCAACCAGCTGGTTCAGTATTCGAATGTCGAGCAGTCTATTCAAACGAACAAGAACCTGGAAGAGATGATCAGTTTGCTTTCCAGCAATCAGTCATCCGCCTACGTGAATTATATAGGCACCGAAGTGACGGCCGCTGGCGGAACGGCAATGTTCGATAACGGTCAGGCGAACTGGAAATACGATGTCCTGGAGGATGCGACCGGGACCGTCGAGATCCTGAATGATGCAGGGCAGACGGTCTACTCTGGTGAAATCGAGCTCAAGGCGGGCGGTGGCACTTACACATGGGATGGGACCACTGATTTGGGTGGCACGGCATCCAAGGGCGCCTACACGATCCAGCTGGATGTAAGCGACAGCGCCGGGAATGCCGAGCCCGCATCCATTGAGGTCTCGGGTGTTGTTGACGAAGTGGACTTTAGCGGAGCCGTTCCGTTCTTAAGGATTGGGGAACTCTCAGTTCCGGTGAGCGCGGTGAAGTCCGTACGGTCTATCTAAATCCCGTTGGCGAAGTAATTCGCTTGAATTTATAGGTTTTGCAGGGTGCCAGTGAAAACTGGCGCCCTGTATTTTTGCATCTTGAGTGGGTTTCAGCGCATTGCATTGCAAATTGCATGGCGGCAGGCTTATGGTTAACAAAATCTAATAAGGTTCATCTGTTTTTGAAGTAATGAATTCATCAATCCCTAAATATCATTCACATAATCCAGATATTATAGTTAATAAAAGTCAAATATTGTTTTAGTCGTTTGTTAAGCGTCATTGTGTAGTCTGAAGATCAACCTTGGTCATGGTTAGTGTGAGAGTACAATGACCGAACAAATTCGTTCGCGTGTAAAATATGTCATCGGCCCGGATGGGAGCCCGCTCACGATTGCGGATCTTCCTCCTACCTCTACCAAGCGCTGGGTAATCCGGCGGAAGGCGGAAGTGGTAGCAGCAGTGCGGGGCGGCCTTTTATCCCTCGAGGAAGCCTGTCAGAGGTACACCCTGACAGTGGAAGAGTTCCTGTCCTGGCAGAGCTCGATCGAAAAACACGGATTGGCAGGGCTTCGCGCAACGCGGATCCAGCAATACCGGAATTGATGGCCTGACAGCCAGAGATTTAACGACCGCATGGGGGCGGTGCGACGAGGTCGGCTTAGCCGGCCTTTTTTGTTGCCCGCTTTTTCGGTAGACTTATCCAAAGGTTAATGAGGTGGGCAGTTTTTCCCCACCTCAGTTGCAAAATGCCTTAGCGAATATCGCAGAAAACAGCCAACTCGTCCGCATTGATAATGTTTCGTTAACTTCTTGTTAACCCTCCAGGCGGCAAATTTTGCCCATCAGAGGCATGGCGTGATTTGCCGACTCTGCCGATAAGGGCAAGTGGCAGGCGAAAGATGCGGGCGGGCATTCGTGAACGGACTTATTGAATTCATAAAAACACTGGGACCAGCGCGGATCGCGGCGATGGGGGCCGTTGCAGCGATTCTGGTCGGTGTCTTTGCGTTTATCATCTTCCGGGTGACTGCGCCGCAGATGACGACGCTCTACAACGAGCTGACGCTTGAAGACTCCGCAGCGATCGTCTCCCAGCTTGAAAGCCAGGGTGTGCAGTTCAAGTTGGCCCGCGAAGGTGCGTCCATCATGGTGCCGCAGGAGCAAGTCGCGCGTTTGCGGATGCAACTCGCCGCTGAAGGCCTCCCGACAGGCGGTTCCATCGGGTACGAGATTTTCGACCGGTCCGATACGCTCGGCGCGACCAGCTTCGTTCAGAACATCAATCACCTCCGTGCAATGGAAGGCGAGCTGTCGCGGACGATCAGCTCCCTCGACCGGATCCGCTCTGCGCGTGTTCATCTCGTGATCCCTGAGCGCCAGCTGTTCCAGCGAGATCGACGTCCGCCGTCTGCTTCAATCGTTTTGAACGTGCGTGGGGGGCTAGGGCCCGGCGAAATTCGTGCGGTTCAGCACCTTGTGGCGACAGCCGTTGACGGACTGGATCCCGACAAAGTGTCGATTGTTGATGAATCCGGCCGCTTGCTGGCATCGGGCGCAAGCAGCGATGACGAGGGTATGGTATCTGCCCGGTTGCAGGAGCGCTCAACCGCCATCGAAAGCCGCCTGCGCAATCAGGTCGAGGAAATTCTGAATTCTGTTGTCGGGCCAGGCCGTGCAAGGGTGCGCGTCAATGCTGACATCGATTTCAATCGTTTGACGGAGACGACAGAGACCTTCGACCCGGAAGGCCAGGTCGTCCGTTCAACCCAGTCGAAGGAAGAGGCGACGTCCAGCACACGCCAGGATGGTCAGGTCACGGTTGGAAACGAACTTCCAAATGCAGATGCCAATCAGAACAACGATGCTGAAGAGCAAGATACGTCTTCGCTGACTGAAGAGATTGTCAATTACGAGATCTCCAGGTCTACACGCACGGAAGTTGTTGAAGCTGGACGCATTACCCGCCTTTCTGTCGCTGTGCTTGTCGATGGCACCTACCAGACCGATGAAGATGGCAATTCGATCTATACCCCACGTGCCCAGGAAGCTCTCGATCGGATTGCTGTGCTGGTGCGCTCAGCTGTGGGGTTTGATGAAGCGCGTGGCGATGTTGTGGAAGTGATTAATCTTCAATTCGCCCTGCCGCCAGAGCTTGATATTGCGGAGCCGGACGGACTCTTTGATTTTACCCGCTCGGATATCATGCGCTTTGCAGAGCTCGGGGTCCTCTTCCTGATTGCGATTTTGTTGCTCCTCTTCGTCGTCCGCCCACTTCTGCGCCGTATCGTAACACCGGAAGAACGGCAGCCGCAGGAGTTGGTGATCGGCCCAGATGGTACGTTGGTCGCCGATAGCGAAGTGCCGAAGGAAGAAGAGGAAGAAGACGAATTCGTGATCGAGTGGCTGGAGCAGGCGAAACAAGAAGGTGCTCTCCAGGCCAGTTCCATCGCCAAGGTTGGTGAGATGATTTCAGAGCATCCGACCGAGGCGGTGAACATTGTCCGTGGTTGGCTAGATGAGCAGGCGGCGTAATGGCAAGCGATCAGCTACAACAACAGCTCACCGTTAGTGTCGATGAGGAAGACCGTGAGCTTAAGGGCGCTGAGCGGGCTGCCGTTTTGCTGCTTGCGCTTGGTGAATCGCATGGCGCTCCGATCTGGAACAAACTGGATGAGATTGAGGTCCGGCAAGTTTCCGCTGCCATGGCAAACCTCGGACCGGTCACGCCAACGATGTTGGAGGATCTCTTCAAGGACTTTGTTCGCCGCATCAGTTCAAAGGGCGCGCTGACCGGCAACGTTGATGCGACGGAGCGGTTGCTGTCGACCTTCCTTTCTGGTGACAAAGTCAATGTCATCATGGAGGAAATCCGGGGGCCTGCGGGGCGGAACATGTGGGAGAAGCTTTCAAATGTTCAGGAAAACGTCCTGGCGAACTATTTGAAGAATGAGTACCCGCAAACCGTTGCGGTGGTTCTGTCGAAAATCAATTCCGATCACGCGGCGCGCGTCCTGGGCATTCTGCCTGAGGAGTTGGCGCTCGAAGTTGTCAGCCGGATGCTGCGCATGGACGCGGTTCAAAAGGAAGTTCTGGAGAAGGTCGAGCAAACTTTGCGCGTGGAATTCATGTCCAACCTGACCAACACTTCGCGCCGGGACAGCCATGAAATGATGGCTGATATCTTCAACAACTTCGACCGGCAAACCGAAGCCCGTTTCCTGGCGGCATTGGAAGAGGACAACCGCGAAGCGGCCGATCGCATCAAGACCCTGATGTTTACCTTCGATGATCTGCTGAAGCTGGACGCGGCAAGTGCGCAGACCTTGCTGCGGCATGTAGAGAAAGATCAGCTGGCGATCGCCCTCAAGGGCTCGACGGACACAGCACGCGAATTCTTCTTTGGCAATATGTCTTCGCGTGCCGCGAAGCTGTTGCAGGACGATATGGAAGCCTTGGGACCTGTCAGGTTGCGTGATGTGGACGATGCGCAAACAGGAATGGTTAATCAAGCCAAGGATTTGGCTGCCAAGGGTGAGATTATGATCTCAAAATCCAAGGGCGATGAAGAGATCATCTACTGATGCGGCACGAGGCTGGGACATATACGAGATTGGGCACGATGACGAACCCGTCTAAATTTCTGTTCAACACTGACTTCGCGGAGCCCGAAGAGCCCGAAGTTGTTGAGCCGCCGGAACCGGAAATTCCGATGATGCCGGTCGCCGACCACCAGGCCCAGCTTAAAAAAGCCAAGGCGCAGGCATTTGAAGAAGGCCGGGTACAGGCGCTCAAGGATTTGCAGACCAAACAAGAAACCTTGTTAACGGAAGAGGTCGGACATTTGGTGGCCGCCGTTGGCCGAGTGCTGGAAACCATCGACGATTCCGTTGCCAATCAGGAAAAGGATGCTGTCGGCCTTGCATTTCTTGTGGCTAGACGCCTGTGCGCACATCTGATTGCCCGGCAGCCACTGGCAGAAACCGTTGCTTTGGTGTCAGAATGTTTGGGCCCTTTGCGGCGGGCACCCCATCTCGTCATTCGTGTGGCTGAGCGGGACGTGGAAGCGCTTAAGGCCAAGGTCGACCCCATCATTCATGAAAAGGGTTTCGAGGGGCGCCTGGTCATTCTCGGCGAGCCGGAGATTGCCAGAGGCGATTGCCACATCGAGTGGGCGGATGGCGGAATTCGGCGGGACCGCAAAGCTCTTGAAGCTGAAATTGATGGCAGCATCCGCGCGTATTTGAAAGCAGGGCGCACTCCGAAACCGGCTCCGAAGGCCGATGGAGCATCTGAGAAAGACACTGAGGCATGAGTGACGAACAAGACACAAACATCCCTCTGGATGAATTGGAAGCGCCGGACCGGGTTGGAGAGGCTGAGGAGATCCATAACCCTCAGTCGGCGGCCGACCTTGAAGCGGTTTTCGACGTTCCCGTCAGAATCTCGGCGGTCCTGGGGCACTCGAAAATGCATGTGTCGGACCTTTTGAAACTTGCGTCAGGTACGGTGTTGGAACTCGACCGCAAAGTCGGGGAAGCCATTGATATTTATGTAAATGATCGCCTCGTGGCACGTGGAGAGGTTGTTCTCGTGGAGGACAAACTCGGTGTGACCATGACGGAAATCATCAAGACCGATCGATAGAAGAGGGATCGTATGCGTCTGCTGATTGTCGGAACTCTGGGCGGCCAGCTCACTGCAGCGTCGAAGATCGCCATGCAGCGTGGAGCTCAGGTCACGCACGCCGATGACGTCGAAGGAGCACTGAAAGTCCTGCGGTCCGGCCGTGGCGCCGATCTTTTGATGGTTGAAGTTCACCTCGATATCGAAGGTCTGATTGCCAAGCTGCAGACCGAACGGGTTCATGTGCCTGTGGTTGCTTGCGGTGTTGAAACAGATGCACAAGCCGCCGTCTCCGCAATTCGTGCCGGGGCGAAGGAATACATCCCGCTGCCTCCGGACCCTGAGTTGATCGCAGCTGTTCTTGCTGCCGTTGCCCAGGATCGCGGCGATCTGATTTACCGCGACGACGCTATGGCATCTGTTGTGAAACTCGCAGAACAGGTAGCACCGTCCGAGGCGTCCGTCCTGATCACGGGGGAATCGGGGACCGGTAAAGAAGTGATTGCCCAGCACGTGCACAAATGCTCGAATCGTGCGTCGAAACCATTCATCTCGATCAACTGCGCGGCTATTCCAGAACATCTTCTTGAATCCGAATTGTTCGGACACGAGAAGGGGGCTTTCACTGGCGCGGTTGCCCGCCGGATCGGCAAATTCGAGGAAGCCGATGGTGGAACGCTGCTTCTGGACGAAATCTCGGAAATGGATGTCCGGCTGCAGGCAAAACTGCTGCGGGCCATCCAGGAACGTGTCATCGACCGGGTTGGTGGCACACGGCCTGTACCCGTGAACATTCGCATTCTGGCGACATCGAACCGCGATCTTGCCGAGAGTGTGCGGTCCGGAAGCTTCCGGGAAGATCTGCTCTTCCGCCTGAATGTCGTTAATCTGAAACTGCCGCCCTTGCGGGAGCGCCCGGCGGATATCATGGAGCTGGCGCAGTTCTTCATTGCCCACTATTCGGAAGCCAATGGCGTGCCGATCCGCCAGCTTTCTCTGGAAGCGCGTCAGGCTCTGATGTCCAATCAATGGCAGGGCAACGTTCGTGAATTGGAAAACACCATGCATCGCGCCATTCTTCTGGCAAGCGGCGCGGAGATCGGTGTTGAAGCCATTCGCATGCCGGACGGTACACCGTTGAGCGCTGCGCGGGGACCTGCAGAACGGGCGGCGCAAACTGCTGAGGCTGTCACCCGGAATTTCGTTGGCCGGACAGTTGCCGACGTGGAGCGGGATCTGATCCTCGACACGCTCGACCACTGTCTAGGGAACCGGACCCATGCGGCAAAAATCCTCGGGATCTCCATCCGGACACTTCGCAACAAGCTGAATCAGTACACGGATGAGGGCGTTCAAGTGCCAAGCCCAGGCGAGGCACGGGGCTAATCAAGTAGCAGGTTGACATACAAGCAGCCGAATTCGCGTCAGTTTGGAATGGGATCTAAGTCGTAAATGTCAGACACAGCAGCAGGTGGTGGCGGTCCAACCGGACCAAATACCGGGCAGGAGGGCACTTCCGGAGCGCCCTCCGGTGCTGCCGTTTCGGGTTTTCCGACCGTTCACGAAATCATAGATACGCTGCGCAAGGGCGATGTCGGCCTTGCGACCGGTATTTTGGTGATCTTGACGCTGCTGATCCTGCCGATGCCACCGGTTATGCTGGACATGTTCCTGGCGGTGTCGATCATTTTCTCCGTCCTCGTCTTGATGACAGGACTCTTCATTCAAAAGCCGCTTGAGTTTTCGTCATTCCCAACGGTTCTTCTGATCGCGACCATGTTGCGGCTTGGTCTCAACATAGCCTCGACCCGGCTGATCCTGGCAAACGGCCATGAAGGCACGGCTGCTGCGGGAAATGTGATCCAGTCGTTCGGCAATCTGGTGATGGGCGGCAATTTCGTCATCGGGATTATCGTTTTCGCGATCCTTGTGATCGTGAACTTCGTCGTCATCACCAAGGGTTCGGGCCGTATCGCGGAGGTCGCAGCCCGTTTCACATTGGACGCTATGCCGGGCAAGCAGATGGCGATCGACGCTGATCTGTCTGCCGGGCTTATTGATGAATCGGAGGCCAAAGCCCGCCGTAAGGCTCTGGAAGATGAAAGTTCGTTCTTCGGGGCGATGGACGGTGCTTCGAAATTCGTCCGCGGGGATGCAATTGCAGGCCTATTGATCACATTCATCAATATTCTGGGCGGCATTTTCATCGGTGTCGCGCAGATGGAGCTGACCTTTTCGGAAGCGGCCAACAACTACACGCTTCTGACCATTGGTGACGGTCTCGTTTCCCAAATTCCGGCATTGATCGTGTCCACTGCTGCCGGCCTGCTTGTTTCCAAAGCAGGGGTTCATGGAGCTGCCGACAAGGCACTCACAAGCCAGTTTACAGGCTACCCCAAGGCGCTGGGCATGTCGGCGGCCGTTATGGTGGTGCTTGCCCTGTTGCCTGGCATGCCGATGATCCCGTTCCTGGGCCTGGCAGCCGGCGCTGCATATCTCGCTTTCAAAGTCGGTGCGAACAAAAAGAAAGAGGAAGCCAAGGCCGCCGTCGTCAAGGCCATCGAAGAAGCGCCGCCGCCGCCGCCGGAGCCGCCAATCACAGATGCGCTGAAGATGGATGAACTGCGGATCGAGCTTGGCTATGCACTGCTGCCGTTGATCAACGGCAAGGCGAGCGGCGACTCCGATGTCCTGACCGAGCAAATCAAGGCCTTGCGGCGCCAGATTGCGGGCGACATGGGCGTGATCATGCCGCCGGTCCGTATCCTCGACAATATTCAGCTCGGCGCAAACGACTATGTAATCAAGGTGAAAGAAGTTGAGGCCGGGCGCGGCATTCTCTATCCAAACCACTTCATGGTCATGGACCCTGCAGGTGGGCAGGTCAAACTGCCAGGTACGCACACCACAGAACCGACCTTTGGACTACCTGCGACCTGGGTCGAGGCGCAGTACCGCGAAGACGCTTCCTTGCGCGGTTACACTGTTGTGGACCCGGCGACCGTCTTGTCGACGCATCTGACAGAGACCATCAAGAACAACATCAGCGAATTGCTGACCTACGGGGATGTTCAGAAACTCCTGAAAGAACTGAAGGGCGAGCAGGCCAAGCTGGTCGAAGACCTGATCCCGTCCCAAATCACCGTGTCCGGCGTTCAGCGAGTATTGCAAGCCTTGCTAAACGAGCGGATATCCGTGCGCGATCTCGGCACGATCCTGGAAGGTGTTTCGGAAGCAACGGGCATGACCCGCAACACGGATACGATTGCAGAACACGTCCGCACGCGGCTTGGCCGACAGATCTGTGCAGCCAACCTCGCGGCCGGTGGGTACCTTCCGCTTATTGCCATGTCACCACAATGGGAACAGGCGTTCCTTGAGGCTATCATTGGTGAGGGGGACGACCGTCAACTGGCGATGCAGCCGAGCAAGCTTCAGGAGTTTGTTGGGGTGGTGCGCGACGCCTTTGAAGAAGCGGCCCAGCAGGGTGAGGTTCCAGTTCTGTTGACCTCGCCGCAAACCCGGCCTTTCGTTCGCTCCATTGTGGAACGCTTCCGGGCGCATACAACTGTCATGAGCCAGGGTGAGGTCCATCCCCGCATCAAACTGAAGACGATAGGTTCAATCTAACGACATCAAACGAGAACATTGACCCGTGCGGCGACAGCAGTTGGGCTGGCATAGGTTGATTGTGGTGCAGAGGCGTTTTGGAGGAAAAACCGGGCCTGCTGCGTTCCCGAGGCGATTGTGATGTTCGTAATGGAAGTTGTGAGCTGCGTTCTCAATGCCTGCGATTTCTGGAGGGAATTTGAGCGCTTTTGTGACCAACCCTCGTTGTAGCTTTTCCAGCGAGCCGTACGCTTGGAGCTGAAACGTTTATGATAGTCACGCTGGATATAATTTCCGACCTTGGGCATTGCGCATCTCTCCTGGATACACATCGACCTTCACAAAACATGGTTAACAGCGTGTTAATCAAAATGCGTATTGCACACAAAGTCCCTGAGACTGAATTCGTTCTTGTCGTATCAGCGGTCGTCAAACCTGCATGTTGATGCGGGTGGCGATGGCGGACGGAGTGTTGTAGCCGCCATCGGGATTATAAAGACGGACTTTCATCAAGTGGAGCGCTTGCAGTTCGTTAGATGCCTGATTGATCCGCAACACCGAGTTCACCAGTTGGGTGCCGATATGTTGGCTTTTTTGAATAGCTCTTGACCGCCGCAACTTCCAGATTTGGTCGTTCCTCGCCCAGGCTTTTTTGCGGGAATTGCGCGTGCGGAAGAAGTTGTTTTTAAACTTTGATCCAGTGACCGGCATTGCGGCCTCCAACGTTTCGTCAAAGGTGCAATGCGCTCAGAACAGTTAACGGATTGCGCTTGAGTATGACGCAAAACCGGAGGTATCGAGCGATTCTTGGCTTACGGTTAATCAGCTGATACATGCACTTAGAAAAGTGTTGCTCATTGGAGTTTTTATGCCAAATCCGATTTTGAACCTCGACGGTTACACGGAAGTGCCGGACACAAAAATTGCCGTTGTTGTCACCTATTTGGAAATGACCGAACGGCCCTCTGAAGCGCTTGCTCCACAGCGCTCTGATGTGGCCTTGGAAGCTTGGTCGTCTCCATCGGCTTCCCAGTACAAGGCGCTGTTCCGGGAAGTCGGAGAGGAATGGATCTGGTTTGGACGATTGATTAAGCCGGACGCCGATTTGGAGGCCCTTTTGTCAGAGCCTGCTCGCGAAAACTTCCTTCCGCTGCGCGCCGGTAAGGCGGTTGGCACATTGGAGCTGAACTACGCCGATCCAGAGAATGTCGAGCTCGCCTACTTTGGCCTGGTGCCAAGCGCTATTGGTGGAGGTGTTGGCCGGTGGCTGATGGCACAAGCGGTAGAGATGGCTTGGTCGCGGCCTGAAACAAAACGTTTGTGGTTGCACACTTGCACGGCGGACAGTCCCCAAGCGCTGAAGTTTTATCAGTCCTGTGGTTTTAAGCCCTACAAACGGGCCATCGAAGTAGCGGATGATCCGCGTGGACTTGGATTGTATGCCAGTGAAACCGCGCCGCATGTTCCTTGTCTGATGGGCCAGAACTGATCGCTGCATCTTCGATCAAGCACTCTTTTTGACCCGCTCCGGAAACGCATGGGCGATCGCCTGCCGGTTTGCGTCCAGAACACCGCGTTCGGTGATCAGGCCGGTCACGAGATGGGCGGGGGTTACGTCGAAGGCTGGATTGCCCACTTCGGAGCCCTCCGCAACTATTTGGACGGTCTCCAACGCGCCGCTGGCCGTGCGGCCCGTAATCCAGCTGACTTCATCCCCATTGCGTTCCTCAATCGGAATATCGCGCACGCCATCGGATAATGAAAAATCGATGGTGGGCGAGGGGAGCGCAACGTAGAACGGCACGTTGTTGTCCTTGGCGGCCAGTGCCTTCAAGTATGTGCCGATCTTGTTGCAGACATCCCCTGTGGCTGTGGTCCGGTCTGTCCCAGTGATGACAATGTCGACCTCTCCATGTTGCATCAGGTGGCCTCCGGCATTGTCGGCAATGACCGTGTGAGGCACCCCATGGTGCCCGAGTTCCCACGCCGTCAAGAAGGCCCCCTGGTTCCGCGGCCGGGTTTCATCCACCCAGACATGAACCGGAATACCACCGTCATGGGCCATGTAGATGGGGGCCGTTGCGGTGCCCCAATCGACCGTTGCAAGCCATCCGGCGTTGCAATGGGTCAAAATGTTGATTGGTTCTCCGGGCCGTTTTGTCTTTGTGAGGGCCGCGATCAACTCCACGCCGTGCATACCGATTGAGAGGTTGATCGCGATATCCTCATCGCAAATCTCATTTGCTAGCGCGTAGGCGGCTTCTGCCCTGTTTTCAGGAGGAAACTTGATCAGGGATCTCCGGCACCTCTCCAGCGCCCAGTTCAGATTGACAGCTGTTGGGCGGGTTTCCAGAAGCACGGTACAAGCGGCTAGCAGGGATACGTCTGACGGGTCCTCGTGCATGGCAAGTGCCACACCATATGCAGCCGTTGCGCCAATGAGCGGTGCGCCGCGCACTTGCATGACCCGAATCGCATGCGCAGCTTGGGCCATTGTGCGCAGTTGAACGGTCTCAAAGATAAATGGAAACTTGGTTTGGTCGATAATCTCGACCGTGACACCGTCATCTGCGAGCCAGATCGTCCGGTACTTCTCTCCGTCGACATTCATGGCGGCGCCTCCCAAAAACCCGGATTTCTCTTTGAATAACGCAACATGACGGCGCAAACCAGCCAGCCATCGCTGGTCTCAGGGTTAAAAATCGCTTAGTCTTTGTTAACCATCTTTGCGCGATTGGTAGTGGATACCCGGCAAAGAGGAATGGCGTCGCGGCCACACCCGGTTAAGACTCAATTAAGACTTGGTCGACTCGACGAAAAAACTGGAGCTGGTACTTAATGGCTGAAATGCAGGACAATGTGGTTCCGCACACGCGCATGCGATCATTGCGCGATGCCATCCGCAAGGTGCAGCTGGGCGAAGTGGAACGCTCGGATGTGGTTGTTGAGCTGCAAGACACTGAACGTGCCCGGCTCGACATGCTTGCGGACGAGTTGAAGGACGTTTTCCGGGAAATCCCGGAAGATGACGATCAGTTTTCCTTGCAGATCATCTCCGGCTCGACACCGCGTCTATGGATTGATGCGACCAGCCATGTGGCTGTCGCCGGGGACCGCCGCACTTACCGGTTCCTGAAAGACACGCGCCTTGGCCGGGTTGTTATTCTGGAGACGGCCAACATCGACGATATGGCTGATTGCCTGACCGAGTATATTGCGGAGCGCGTTCTTGAGCGCGAGAAGGCGCTGGAAGGCGACTGGCTGAACAACCGTTTGCGTCAGGTTGCGATGGAATCCAAAGTGGTGCGTGTGAAAGAGAGCCATACACCTTGGCTGCCGGTCGTCGGCGCTTTTGGGATAGGTCTTGCGCTTGGCATCGTCGGTCTGATCGGCTTTGCTTGGTTTGCCAATCCTCTGTGACACATGGCTTAAGACTAGTGAAACTGAAACTTTTCGAGGCATTGTTCGGAGAACAAATTTAACTTCGTCAAGCGTTTCATCATTGTCATGTGTTCAGAAGTCATTGCTAATCTGTATCCAGCCGAATCAATGAATTGAGCGATCTCGTCGATGATGCTCTCCGGGATCCTCTTGCGAAACACTTTTGAATCGCAAGAATAATTTATTATCGTTTCGATATCATTTGTGTGTTCGAAGGTTTGTTCCTCCGGCTTGGTTAGTTCTTGAAGTATTTTCCTGATTTCGATTGCAGCTGTATCGCCTGCGAGAAAATCGTTTGCCAACGACCCAAGGATAAATGAGATTTTGTCGAGTTGCTTACCATTCAATCCCTCGAGGTAATTTGTGTCCGTTAAACGGAAGCCTGCATTGCCCGGTACATAAGTGGTTGTAACACTCTTTGGTTCGATGCCGGAGAACTGATCTATTATTCGTTCGTCATATTTTTCTTCCCGGCTCCCAAACAGGCTAAGCGATGATAGGTGGCTGTAGCCAACGCTTGCAACGACGAGGGCTACCGGGCAGATAATCAACAATGTCCTGAAATTGAAATTCACCTTAAATCCTAGTTTTTATTATGTTTGTCTAAATCTAGAGTTGCATATGTTGGTTAAGTATTTTTGAAATTTTAGCCAGCGAGCTTACGCAGGTTGTGTTTCTAAGTTGAGGGTACAGCAATGTCCCGTTGCGAAAGTGGTTTTACAGGTCCGCCGGTTTCTTCAAACCCGTGCTCTTCCATTAGGCATGTCCAGCCGTCAGTTTGCCTGGCAATCGAGAATAAATTATAGCGGGCAGCCGGTTTGTGACCGCCCGGGGCGCTGGTCGCTGACGGCACGCCAACGACCGGCACGGGGCCGTTTGGCCCCTCGATACTTTCAAAACTGTCGATATGCGTATGGCCGTGCAGGATCAGTTCGGCCCCGGCACGCTTGACGACGGTGCGCAGCCGGGAGGCATCGGAGAGGCGTTTGTGCCATTTCGTTGCGTTCTTGAATGGCGGGTGGTGAATGAGAACGACACGAAACAGCTTTTCTTCCGCAAGTTCCTCCAAAATCGCCCGCAAGCGGCGGCTTTGTTTTGTTCCAACGCGCCCGGAGGCAAACCAAGGCGCCGTTGCCCGGCCAGTGGTGACGCCAATGATTGCGACATCGCCGCGCTTGCGCACATAAGGAAATGTTGCCTCTGAGCCGACTTTTTCTGACGGAACATCATCGTCGCCATCACCGCGCATAAAGGGCCACCATGCGGTTCGGGCTTTTTTGACAGCACCGCGGACATAGGCATCGTGATTGCCCGGAACCACGGAGACCTGTTCGGGCGGACCCAATTCGTCCAGCCACGCACGGGCACCGCTAATTTCAAGGGGGAGCGCGATGTTGACGAGGTCACCGGTCACCGCGATGTGGTCCGGCGCTTGCGCCTTCATGTCCTCGACCAACTGTTCAAGGTGATTGCCGCCCATGATTTTGGAGCGGTTGCGCTGCCAGTTCAGATAACCGAGCAAACGCTTGGAAAACAATTGAAGGAGCTTGGGGTCCGGAAGGGGACCCAAATGGGGATCGGAGAGATGCGCAAGCCTGAACATGGAGGCGCATCATCAAAGCAAAAAGCGCCGCGTCAAGAAAAAATGAGCGGCGCCAAGCGGATAGTCTGCGAAATGTCGTTGGGAGAAGATTACTTCGCAGATTTTGTTTGTGTTTTTGTCTGCCGAGGGGCTGAACCCTGGGTCTGACCGGTCCGGGTACCTTCGCGGAGGCTGGCTCCGACTACATGCACAAATCCAAACATGGCACAGAATCCAACTTGGCCGACAACTGCTTGATCAGTTGGTCGGGAACGTGGTCAGAGATGCAGCGATCCGCGGATTGCTGGTGTCGATAGCCGGTTTCCACTGGTAGTTCCGGCGACGCTTCTGAAAAAGAGTCTTGAACATAACGCTGTCCTTTGAGTTGTCGGAGGTGGGCAATCGGTTGCCCTAATCGTCATCAATCTGCCTCTTATATAGGCGTGCGGTGCACAAAGGAGGAGCGTTATTCCTTCGGGGCTGCCCTGCAAGGATTGCATGGGTTAATGAAGCGTTCCCAAAGGCTTGCAAAATGCGAGCAAAGGCAGGACGACGTTTGTTGCGCGTCGTCTTGTCTATTTTGCAGTAAATGCTCGTTGAGCTGATCTTCAGTTAAGCTGCCGCCTTGAAGCGGTCCCTGTCATGCGGTGCCAGGAAATCGAGATCCGGCCCAACCGGCACAATCCGGTGCGGGTTGATCGTTTCGTGCGAGCCGAAATAGTGCTGTTTGATGGTCGCCATATCGACCGTCTCGGCAATACCTGGATACTGATAGAGTTCCCGCAAGTAATTGAACAAATTTGGGTAATCGGCAATCCGGCGGATGTTGCACTTGAAATGCGTCACGTAGACCGGGTCAAAGCGCACCAGTGTGGTAAACAGGCGCCAATCGGCTTCAGTCAGGACCTCACCTGCAAGATAGCGTTGCTTTGAGAGCCGGGCCTCCAGATCGTCCAGCGTTGCGAAAAGCGCTGTAACTGCTTCCTCGTATGCCTCTTGTGTAGTGGCAAAGCCGGACTTGTAAACACCGTTGTTCACGGTGTGATAGATGCGCTCGTTGACCGCGTCGATCTCAGCGCGCAGGGCTTGCGGATAATAGTCGATCGTTGAACCGGTAAGGTGATCGAATTCGGTGTTGAACATCCGAATGATTTCCGCCGACTCGTTGCTGACAATGGTTTGTTGCTGCTTGTCCCAAAGGATCGGCACCGTGGCCCGGCCAGAATAGGTCGGGTCTGCCTTGACGTAGACCTGCCATGCGTAGTTCGCGCCGGTGAGCGGCTCTGCTTCTTCAAACTCCCAACCGTTTTCCAGCATGAGCGGCTGAACAGCGGAAACGGAAATGTAGTCATTCAGGCCTTTCAGGGTCCGGAAGATCAAGGTCCGGTGCGCCCAAGGGCAGGCATATGAGACAAACAGATGATACCGTCCAGCTTCGGCCTTGAAACCGCCGTCGCCCGTTGGGCCGGGGCTCCCGTCTTTCGCGATGAAATTCCGGAATGCGGCGTCCTTGCGCACGAACCGCCCGCCTGTTGATTTGGTGTCATACCACTGATCGTGCCACACGCCGTCGACGAGCGTTCCCATACCGGTCTCCTTGGAGTTTGTTCTACGACATAGGTTGTGCCGTGATGGCAAATTTCAATCAACTGAATGGACTGTCCCTCTCCGGTGAACAATTGGATGTTCCCAAAAACGTAGTCTATCCCGTCAAAAAGTTCTGGACCGGCAAGAGCCATGCGTGGTACCCGCTAGCTTCTGTTTGAGACCGCGAGCGGATTCCATCCGCGCAGCGCGTAAGGAACTTCGGGATTGATGAGCACAGGTCACATGCTCCGACGACGAACCAGCCGACGAGGAAACTCTCGTCTGCACCGTCGCGGCTGACCTATTCCCGATAACTCCGACAAACAGGGATGCCGGCAGGCGCGCAATCGCCACATATTGCCAGCTGGAACCAGTCCCATGAAACAGACCTCTTGGGTCATTCGTCTCGAAGACGCCACCGACGACACCGCAATTGAAGACCTGCAAGCAGAAGCTTTCGGGCCTGGCCGGTTTGCACGGACCGCTTTCAGGATCCGTGAGAACGTCCCCCACAGGCAAGATCTTGCCTTTGTCGGCCTGTCCGGATCCAGGATTGCAGGGTCTGTCCGTTTGAGCCCCATCATGATCGGTGAGACCGACGCGCTGCTTTTAGGGCCGTTGACGGTCTCTCCGGATTTTAAGAACCGCGGTTTGGGCAAGGCGCTGATGTGGACAGCCCTTGAGGCTGCAAAGGCGGCCGGGGACGAGTACGTGTTGCTGGTTGGCGATGCGCCTTATTACAGCCCATTCGGCTTTGAACAGGTGCCTTTCGGCAGCATTACCTTGCCGGGCCCGGTCGACCCGCAAAGGCTCTTGATTGCACGTTTGCAGGATGGGGCGCTGCCGACCGGCGCAGTTCAGGGCAAGGCTGCATAGAGCACGTCGCGAATAAGCGTCATCGCTTAACGTGCTCAAAGCAGTAATTGTTGACGCATTTCCGGCCGTGAAACCTGTGTCGATTTGCTCAGAAACGCTCTAACGGCCTTCCCGGTACCAGGTTGCCGAGACGGCGCCCAGAAGGATGGCGAGACCAAGCAGTCCGATGAGGAGCGGGAACCGGTCGACACCATTCAACAGGCTGGCTTCTGTTTGTTTGAGGCCGATCCAGCCGTTGCCTTCGTAACTTGCCGACTGGCGCATGGAGATTACGCGGGGGAGATCTATATCACCGCCGACATCTCTTAGCCGTTGGACAGCTCCGCCAGTTGCATCAGCAACCGGTAACAACACTTCGGTATCAGACAGAACGTTGGTGTACTCCCTCGGGTTTTGCGGGCCAACGTGAATAAGGGCATTCATCTCACCATCTGTAACGGAAAAGAGGCCGGTTTCCATCACCGGGGAGGAGCCGCGCCACAGGCCAGGCTCTTGCTCTGTCATGGCGAGGTCAACGCTGTCGCCAGTGGGCGAAACGACGGTCACCTCATTGACCGTTTCCCCGAGTGTTTGCCGTTCGACAATCAGTTCAGGGCCGCGCAAGGATACATTGAGTGCTTCTTCTTCAAGATCCGGTTCCTGCATCAACCAATGGGCAAGGCGCCTCAGCAGTGGCACATGCGGGCCGCCACCCTCAAAGCCGCGCGCCCACAGCCAGACATGATCTGAAAGCAACATGGCAACCCGGCCTTCGCCTTCACGGTTCAGGACCAGAAGCGGCGTTTCGCTCGGACCGGACATCAATGTCTGGCCGCCGTCTAACTCGGTATCGACCACGCGGAACCAGCGGCTCCATCCTGGAGGATCTTGTTCGGCGCCCGGCAAGCCCCGGGTCACAGGATGCCGCTCGCCGAGGTTGGCAAGGGTTGCGTAAAAAGGCTCTTCCAAAATGGCTCCAGTCGGACGGGCCGGAAGAATAGGGGCAAGTGGCGTTCTATAAAGGCTGCCGCCCTCTGCGTAATCAGGTCCGCCAGCCAACAAAACGGCGCCACCGTCGCGCACGTACCGAGTAATGTTGTCGAAATAGAGCATCGGCAATACGCCACGCCGGACATAGCGGTCGAAGATGATCAGATCGAACTCATCGATCTTTACCGAAAACAGCTCCCGGGTCGGAAAGGCGATCAGGGACAGCTGGTTGATCGGTGTGCCGTCCTGCTTTTCAGGCGGGCGCAAAATGGTGAAATGAACGAGGTCAACAGATGCATCGGATTTCAGAAGGTTCCGCCAGGTACGTTCTCCGGCATGCGGAGAACCGGACACCAGTAGCACCCTCAGGTTCTCGCGGATACCGTCCACGGTTACGACAGCCCGGTTGTTCAGCGTCGTGAGTTCGCCGGGTAGGGCCTCTGCCTCGATTTCGAAGATGTTGTCCCCGCCGTGGGCGATCTCAACCGGGATGTCGATCTTCTCCCCGGTCCGCGCGGTGCGCAGGGTGACGACATCACCGTCCCGTTTGATGGTGAGGTTCACCTGATCTCCCGGACCAGTACCAAGTCCCTGATCGACAACGGTGAGGCTGATGGTCTGTTCAGAACCGACCAGACCAAAGCGCGGAGCCGTGTCGAGCACGATCCGCCGGTCGCGTTCATCCGAAGTCCCGGTGATGAGGCCGTGAACAGGTGCATCGAAGCCGAGCGCTTCTGCGTTTTCAGGGATATCGTGGATCTGTCCGTCGGTGATGATGATTGCACCGCCAACCCTTTCAGGCGGAACATCGGCAAGCCCGTTTGCGAGGGTCTGGAAGACTTCCGTCCCGTCTCCGGATCCTGAGTTCCTGGCCTCGAGCAGCCGAAGGTCAAACCCTTCAAGCTCCGCGATGCGTGACTGGATTTCTTCCGCAGCTGCTGTTGTCGTTTCTTCTCGGTCAGCAAGTCTTTGGCTTTGGCTTTTGTCGATCACAAGTGCAACCACGCTGGACAAGGATTCTCTGTCTTCGCGTTCCACGGCCGGGTTGGCGAGAGCAAGCACGAGTAATGCCATGGCCAACGCCCGCAGCACCCAGCCGCGCAAGCTGATGATGCCGAGAAGGACCGCAACCACGACAGCAATCGCGCCGGCGGATATCAATACCCACTGCGGCACGAGCGGGTCGAAAGAAATAGACCAGTCCATCAAACCTCCTATTGCCCGAGCCGTTCCAGCAGAGCCGGAATATGGACCTGGTCAGCCTTGTAGTTTCCGGTGAGGCTGTACATGACGATATTAACACCCGAACGGAAGGCGTAGTCGCGCTGGATCGGATTGTTTGGCACCGTTGGGAACATGAACTCTCCCGTTGGCGTGATCGCCCAAGCCGATGCGAAATCATTCCCGGTAATCATCAGCGGAGAAACGCCGTCTCCCGCCCGAACCGGGCGATCACCGCGTGCAGTCGCTTCATCAAGACTTTCCACCCACAACGGGCTGGTTGAATAACGGCCCGGAAAAGTGTCGAGCAGATAGAACGCTTTCGTGAGCACGTGATCCGGCGGGACAGGTTCCAGCGGAGGAACATCGAGATCCTCGAGGATCTCGCGCAGTTTCAAAGTTGCAGGTGTCGATCCGAAACCGGTTGTCGACGCGTTGATATGATCCCGTGTGTCGAACAGGATTGTACCGCCGTTCCGCATGAACGTGTCGATCCGCGCGATCGTCTGGTCGCTCGGTTTGTCAGCTGAAGGATCTATCGGCCAGTAAAGCAGCGAATAGAAGGCCAGCTCGTCACGCGCAATGTCAATGGCCACAGGAGCGCCGGGTTCCAGCGCAGTACGTTCTGATAAAAACTGCGTCAGGCCTGCAAGACCGGCGGCACTTGCATCATCAACCTCTGGGACACCCGTCAAAACATAGGCCAGCCGGGTTTCGAGAGTGGATTCCAAAGCTCTCAAATCATCAGACGAAGACTGCGCATATGCATCTGTAACACCTGATGTGCTGACGAGCGCTGTTGCCAGCGCTGCCGCACCGATGACACTTGCCATCCGGGTCTTCAGGCGCAAACGGTTCAGGCCGCCCGCAAGCACAAACACGGCAATGGCGTCCGCAATGATCAGCAAAAAGGCCAAAGTGAAGAAGACTGCTCTCAAGTCCAATGGATCCGTCGCAGGATAAGGCGCTGTTTCCGCGTCCGGTCCTAGCGCGTCAATGTTGAGGGGTTGCAGTGTGTTCTCAGCCTGCATCAGATTGAGGGCCCGGAATCCATCCTCGCTGCCATAGAGACCCGGCGGGGTGCGGCGGCTCGCAAAGGCTTCCCGGAAATTACCAGCACTAACTGGTGTGACATCGACAGGGGGCGCGCCGAAGCGGCCATAACCGTCAAGTAGCCGCAGAGGCGGCAGAACGCTGCGAGCCGGTTGGCCGTCCTCGGCTGTCTCTGATGCTTGAGCTACATTGGAAACTGACAATATGCGCCGCAACATGTTCAGGAAGACGCCGGAGAGAGGAAGATTTGACCAGGAGGAATCTGCAGTTACATGGAACAAAACAATGCTTCCGTCACCCGATTGTGCCGCGGTGACCAACGGCGTACCGTCTTCCAGCATTGCCCAGGTGCGTTTCGGCAGGTCCGATGTCGGTTCTGCGAGAACCTGTCGGTTCACCGTCACCTCAGCAGGGACCTTCAATCCAGAAAACGGAGAGGCATCCGGAAAGGGCGCCAAATGCTGAGGTTGCTTCCAGGAGAGTGATCCGCCGAGTGACCGGTCACCAGATCTCAGGCGGACAGGGATCAGCTCGTCCGTGCCGCCTGCCGTTCTGGGGCCTGCGAAGCGGACAAGAGTGCCTCCGCTTTGGACCCACTCGCCAAGTTCGATCGCCGTGGTGTCTGGCAGCCTCCCAACATCCGCAAGGATCAGCACAGAAATTCCCTGGTCAATCAGTGATGGCACTGCTGCTGCAATATCGCTGTCTCGCGGCCGGCGGATGTCGGAAAACGGAGCGAGCGCCCGCTCGAGATAATAAAGGGGTGAGAGAAGCGGCTGATCAAGGTCGCCGGATTGTCCAGAGATCAGACCGACGGTCCGCCGGCGCCAGCTGTCGTCAACAAGTTGCACGGCTCCGGCCGCCTGTTCTCCGGCGATTTCGACTCGGGCGATATCGTTTCTGAGTTCGCTTGGGAGTTCGAACCGGGCTTCGGTCTCAACATCACCGCTGGCAAACGTCGCAGTCGATTCTGCAAGCACCAGGCCTTTCAGATCGAGAGCCCGCACGTTTACGACCGATGTCGTGTTCTCAGGGTGACGCACCACATCGACGCTCAACGCTTCTGTGTCGTTGGCCAGACCTTTGAGGCCAAGTGGTGTTTGAAGGCCGGTCAACACGGTCACCGGGACGCCTTCTGTCAAGGACGCCAGAGTTTCCAGAAAGGCATCATTGGTGGCCGTACCATCAGAAAGCCAGACGACCGCACCCGGAGGTGTATCCTGTGCGGCCTTTCTGAGGCCAATGCCCAGCTCACTTCGCAGAGGCGGGTAGGGGCGGGGTTCGAGCGCACGCAGAGTTTCAAGTGCTGCCGCCGGGCTTTCGGGAACAAAGCTTTGGTTTGGACCTTCCGCGGTGGCGGCAAACATCACCGGCTGTCCGTTTTGCTCTGCCTCGGTCAAAATGTTCTCAGCGGTTCGAACCTGATCCTCCCAAGAGGTCGCTGAGGTCCAGCCGTTGTCGATCAGGAGCCACATGACGCCGTCCCGGCTCGCAACTGGTTCCTGCGCGCGCCAGACTGGCCCGGCAAGCGCAAAAATCAGGATTGCCGCCAAGAGCAAGCGCAGCAGGGTCAGCCACCATGGGCTGCGCTGCGGTGTTTCGTCGTGCTCATCAATGTCCAGCAATAGCCGGGTGGGCGGAAACGCGATCTGTTGCGGCCGTGGGGGCGTCAAGCGCAACAGCCACCAAATCACGGGAAGCAGAGCCAGTGCAGTCAAAACCCACGGCGCGGTAAAAGTCAGTGGTAAACTGGCAAACACGGATCAGGCGCCCCCCCGCGGCATTGTATCGAGGTTGCCAGAAAGCGCGCTATGGAGGACCAGCAATGGCTCGGCGGCTGAATGGTCTGTGTGATGCAGGACGTATGTCCACCCCGCGCGGCGTGCCATGTCGCGGATTTCAGCGCGATGTGCTTCAAGCCGTTTGTGGTATTCCTCCCGCCATGTTTCGGCGCGGCCTGCAGTTAATCGGATGCCGGCTTCCGGGTCGTTGAATTCAACACGGCCGTCGAACGGAAAGGTTTCTTCTATCGGGTCCAGAACCTGAACGATGTGCCCACGGGCGCCGGTCCCGGCGACTTGGGCGATCCAGGCAGCGATATCCTGAAGCGGATCCAGGAAATCAGAGACCAGAACAACATCGGCAAAGCGTTTGACGCCAGTCGGGTCGGGCAAGGCAACCGGCTTAGACAAGTGCGCTAGGGCGTCCGCAAGCCGTTCAGCGGCTCTGCGATCTGAAAATGGCCGTGTCACGCCGGTCAAACCAATGCGCTCACCAGTTTCTGCGAGCATATCCGCCAATGCAAGAATCAGGACCAGAGAGCGGTCCCGCTTGGTTACCTGAGACAGCCGGGATTGAAACTCCATGGACGAGGAGAGATCTGCCCAAAGCCAGACAGTATGGGCTGCTTCCCACTCCCGTTCCCGGACATAAAGATGGTCATCCCGGGCAGACCGGCGCCAGTCAATGCGTTTGGCCGGCTCTCCCATATTGAAGGGCCGGAATTGCCAGAAGCTTTCGCCGGGTCCGGCCCTCCGCCGGCCATGCCATCCTGCAATGATGGAACTCGCAACATGGCTTGCCTCAACAAGTAGGTCAGGGAGCGCGTCGGCGACAGACCGGGCGTCGCCGATGATGTTCGGCCAGTTTTCCTGGTCCAGTTTCACACTCTCCGTTGATGATGCCATGATGTCGGGCGGCTCCCTCGCGTTGGAAAATTGCGTTATGCGATTGTTTCTTTCACCCGCTGGATCACGTCCCTCACGGTATGCCCGTCGGCCCGGGCAGCAAATGTGAGGGCCATCCGATGCTGCAGGATTGGCTCTGCCAGAGCCAGAACATCATCGACTGACGGAGCCAGCCGGCCATCAACGAGCGCGCGCGCCCGGACGGTCAACATCAGGGCCTGGCTGGCGCGGGGGCCCGGTCCCCAAGCAATCAGCTTTGTGAGATCGGAATTTTCGTCCGAGCCGCCCGGTCGGGCCGAGCGGACAAGCTTCAAGATGCTTTCAACCACCGATTCACCCACCGGCATGCGGCGGACGAGTTGCTGGAATTCCATGAGCTCCTCGGCAGTAATCGCGCTGTGTGCAGTGGTCTGCTCTGCTCCTGTCGTTTCAAGGAGAATGCGGCGCTCGGCTTCCAGATCCGGATAATGCACATCAATCTGCATCAAGAACCGGTCGAGCTGGGCCTCCGGCAATGGATATGTGCCTTCCTGTTCCAAAGGATTTTGTGTCGCAAGAACATGGAACGGGCGCGGGAGATCATGCGGATGACCCGCAACAGTCACATGATACTCCTGCATTGCCTGAAGGAGGGCAGATTGGGTTCGCGGGCTGGCGCGGTTGATTTCGTCGGCCATCAGCAACTGCGAGAAGACCGGGCCAGGAATAAATCTGAAAGACCGTCCGCCGCTGGTATCTTGTTCCATGACTTCTGCGCCAAGGATATCTGAAGGCATCAGGTCTGGCGTGAATTGGATTCGCCGGGCATCCAATCCCAGAACCGTTCCGAGCGTTTCGACCAGTTTGGTTTTCGCAAGACCCGGCACACCGACGAGCAGCCCATGTCCGCCGGCGAGGATCGTCACAAGTGTCTGTTCAACGACGTTTTCCTGACCGAAGATAATCTTTGCGATATCGGCCTTAACCTCTGAAATGCGCTCAACGGCCCGTTCGGCGCTTTCAGCAACAGCAGCGAGATCTTCTTCAGAAGGATTTGCGGGAGAAACGACGCTCATTGATCACCTGTCCTGTTGCTTATCTTGCTGATGCCTGCCGGGTAGCTCGGTGGGCGGCCAGATTTTTTTTCCGTTAACCCAGTCTGACACCATATAATTCAGTAGATAAGGCACAATTGTGCGCCATACAGTGGATAGGTCCAAGATTCTTTTCTTCCCTGCGGCATAAACGCAAAAATTGCGATTGTTGTTCCAGTTGGGATTGGCGTTGGCTTAGACGCGGACTAGGTAGGAATCCGGATCACAGATTCGGATGTCTGATGGGACGGGGAGTGAAATGACATCGCAAGCCAAACCAGAGGCTGCTTTACCGGATGGCCTCAAAGCCTTGATGAGCCGCGCTGGTTCGAAAGACAAGGCGCCGCCGCCCGTAGACAAGTGGAGCCCGCCTTTTTGCGGCGATTTGGATATCCGGATTGCGCGCGACGGGACCTGGTTCTATCTCGGGTCACCGATTGGCCGGAAGCCATTGGTTGAGCTGTTTGCATCTGTCCTGCGCAGGGATGAGGACGGCAAGCACTACCTTGTAACCCCTGTTGAAAAAATCGGTATCACGGTCGACGATGCTCCGCTGCTAGCTGTGGAAATGGTCGTGGAAAATGAAGGCGATGACCAGCAACTCACCGTGCGCACAAATCTCGGTGATCTGGTCCGCATAGGACCGGATCGGCCATTGCGCTTTGAAAAGGAACCGGACAGCGGCGGGATAAAGCCCTATGTTGTTGTCCGCGGACGCATTGAAGGGCTGTTTACCCGCGCACTCATGTATCAGCTGGTTGACCACATGGTCGAACGTCAAGGAGAGGCTGGTTTGGAAACAGGAATTTGGAGCGGTGGTCAGTTTTTTGCCGTTGACCCGGAGCTTCTGTAATCGCCCTTTTTATCCAATTGCCGATTTGACGAAAGCACCCCATATCAAGCGCAATGACCGCTCCAACTGATACATCTGCAACCAAATTGACCGACTGGTCCCAGCATCTGGAAGAACGGCTTGCATTGGCAGCGAGCGTGCCCACTGAACGGGAAACAGGCGACCACATATTGAACCCGGATGTCGGGCCTTACGCCTTTTGGAAGGGACCACCGAGGGACGCTGCCGTCTTGATCGGTATCCGCAATACCGCAGCCGGCCCGAGCGTTGTTTTGACCCAGCGCACACCGCATCTCAAATCCCATGCCGGACAGGTGGCGTTTCCAGGTGGCAAAATTGATCCGGACGACAACGGACCGGTCGAGGCCGCTTTGAGAGAAGCGCAGGAAGAGATCGGTTTGGATCCCGCCCAGGCTCAGCCGCTTGGACATTTGGCGCCTTATTTGACAGGGTCAGGATACAGGGTCACGCCAATCGTAGCAGAGGTCCGGGATCCCGTTCAGTTCGTTCCGAACCCGGACGAAGTCGAAGATGTTTTCGAAGTTCCCTTCGAGTTTCTTATGAACCCGGCCAACCATCAAAAGCTGAGCCGCGAGTGGCAGGGGAAACGACGCTACTTCTATGCAATGCCTTTTGCCGGACGTCACATCTGGGGCGTTACAGCAGGCATTATCCGCTCATTATATGACACGGTGTACCGCTGATGCTTCGCATTATTCTGACACAACTCTTCCTGTTTTTGCTGCCGTTTGCGTGTTATGCGTGCTATCTCTGGCTGTCTAAAAAGGGTGATAATCCGGAGAGCTGGTCACGCGGGCCGGTCGCCTGGTTGACAGTCGCAGGCCTCTTTTTGACGATCTCCGGTTTTGTTGCCGTAGCGCAATTCAACAGGGCTCCAGAAGGTACGCAGTACAGGCCGGCAGAATTCCGCGACGGCGTACTCATTCCTGGACGGTTCGAATAAGTTTATGAAAGACAGAGCTGAAGACATTCTCGCTGCCGCCAATTGGCTGCGGTCGCCAGGCATTCAGGCTGTGTTTTCGGCTCTCAATCGCGACAATGACAGCGCGCGTGTCGTGGGTGGCGCCATTCGCAACACGCTTTTGGGACATCCAGTCCCCGACATCGATATCGCCACGACTGCCACGCCGCAGGACGTCATGCAGCGGGCCGCCGATGCAGGGTTGAAAGCCATCGGTACGGGGATTGATCACGGTACCGTCACTGTTATCAGCGACGGATTTCCTTACGAAGTCACCACGCTGCGCGAGGATGTCGAAACCTATGGCCGCCAGGCGAAAGTGGTGTTTGGGCGTGATTGGAAAAAGGATGCCCTGCGGCGCGACTTCACAATGAACGCGCTTTATGTGGACAGCCTCGGGAAGTTGCACGACCCGCTCGGTGGTCTGGAGGATTGTCTTGCCAGGCGTGTACGGTTCATCGGTGATCCTGAAATGCGGCTGCGCGAGGACTATCTTCGCATTCTCCGCTTCTTCAGGATTTACGCGGCCTATGGCGATGGGGATATGGATGCCGAAGGCCTCGGTGCCTGCCTGCGCCAGCGCGACGGTTTGCGCCACCTTTCCGGTGAACGCATTGGCCACGAAATGCGCCGTCTCGTCTCTGCTCCGAAGGCAGCGATCGCGGTGCGGATGATGAATGATTGCGGCCTTTGGGAAATCGCGACCGGCGGCCTTGCAAAAATTGAGGATTTTGAATGCCTCCGCCACCTTGATGCGCTCGCGCCTGAAACACAGGACCCGGAAGTTGGTTTGACCGTGCTGTCAGGTTTTGTCCGCGAAGATGTGGATCGGGTTGCTGATCGGCTGCGGCTGTCCAATGCAGAGCGTAAAAGAATGCAAATCTGTTGGGAGGCTTACAAAACGTTCCGGCAGTCGGACCAGATGCCGGATCTTAAAACGTTGCTCTACACCCATGGCCGCCAAGGAGCCATTGATGGGCTGCTGGCCTACTGGGCAGCCTTTGAGGCGCAAAAGCGGTTGGGGGATCAGCCTGATTTTGAAGATGCGCTTTTAGAGCTTAAATCCGCCGAGGTGCCGGTGTTTCCTCTGAAAGGCGCGGACATGATTGCGCTCGGACATCGTCCGGGCCCGCAAGTTGGCAAGGTTCTCAAAACCCTGGAGAAGATCTGGTGCGAAAACGGTTTCGCCTTAAGCAAACAGGACCTTCTTGCCCGTTTGGAGAACCGCGCTTAGCGAATTGATAAGAGTCCTTGGATACATTTTCCCGATGAGTTCCTTGGGGTTATCACCCCTGTCGTGGGTTCTGTTGGGAAAGTAAAAATGCCGCATAGCGAAGTCATCTTGATCTCTGATGGGCCGCTGCCTCTGGGGTCTCCGGTTCGGAAAATTCCGTTCTTCTTCCGGGCGCGCCTGACCGATATGGCCAAAGTCTCTCCCAAGACTGCGGGTGGCGCCTCCGTTGCGATTATCGAACTTCTCGGTTCCAGCAAGCCAGGCATGTCGGCTCTGAAGTCATCCTGGGGCAGCATTGCAGAGATCCCGGTGATTGGCATCATCGACAAGTCAGATCGGCGAGAGGTAACCCAAGCGGCGGCGCTTGGTGAAATGGACCTTATAGATCGAGAGGCACCTTTGGCGTTGCTCCTCCATCAGGTTAAAAAATATCTGAAAACCGATATTTTACAGAACCTGCCAAAGGACACTCCCGAACGGACTGCGCAGGCTTTCTCCAAAGCCAACGCATTTCTGGAAACGCTTTGCATGTCTGCAGTCAGTGATGCGTCGATACAGATTCGGGCGATGGAAGACAGCGCCAAGGATGCGCTTTCGGCGATTGATCTTGAAGGCTTACTGGTGTGGATGCAGGCGGTCGAAAGCCATCATAGCCCGACGTACAGCCACTCTTTAAAAGTTGCTGGTTTGGCAGGCGCATTCGCACGGTACTTGAAATGGTCAGAAACTGATTGCCGGGAGATGGTCGCGGGCGGGCTCGTGCATGACATCGGCAAGATGCGCATCCCCTTGACCATTCTGGACAAGCCTGGACGCCTGACCGATGAGGAGCGCTCTCTGATCGCCAAGCATCCGGTGTTTGGTCAGGAAATATTGAAGCCGCGCCTTGAGGTGCCTTACGAAATCAAGCGCATGGCTATCCAGCATCATGAATACCTGGACGGCAGCGGGTATCCCAACCACCTCAAGGCAGATCGCATTCCTCAAAAAGTCCGCGTTATGACGATTTGTGACATCTTCACTGCCCTGACAGAAGAGCGCGCCTATAAGGAACCAATCCCTCCGCGGCAGGCAATCGCCATGATGAAAAACATGGGGCCGAAGCTCGATCAGGACCTGCTGCGTCAGTTTTCAGACATGATCCTGGATCGCGTTTTTGCAGAACTGTCGAAACCCGTCTCTGCCGCAGGTGGGGACGCTGCTGCTTAAGCAGCGCAAGCACCATTTTCTCGAACTAGCTTTGCTTAGGGCCATTTCACAACCGGTGGCATGGAAGACAGGATTGAGGCGACATTGCCACCGGTCTTCAAGCCGAAGATTGTGCCGCGGTCGTAGAGAAGATTGTACTCCACATACCGGCCCCTACGGATCAGCTGCTCTTCGCGCTGGGTATCTGTCCAGGAGTTTTCATAGTTTTTGCGAACGAGCTCAGGGTACACCTTCAAAAAAGACCGGCCGACATCCTTGGTGAACGCGAGATCCGCGTTCCAATCGCCACTGTGCAGATAGTCATAGAAAATTCCGCCGATGCCGCGGGGTTCGTTGCGGTGTTTCAGGAAGAAATACTCATCGCACCACTCTTTGTAAGCCGGATAATCGGCGACGGCATGCGGTTCGCATGCCGCTTCCATGGCCTCATGGAAGGCAACAGTGTCAGGATCGTCTTGTGTCCGCCGGTCGTCCAAAACCGGGGTAAGATCCGCGCCGCCGCCGAACCACTGGCGGGTTGTAACCACCATCCGCGTGTTCATGTGCACAGCCGGAACGTTCGGGTTCTGCGGGTGTGCAATCAGGCTGATGCCGGAAGCCCAGAACCTGGGGTCTTCGCTGGCACCTGGAATTTGACCGCGGAACTCTGGAGAGAACTTGCCGTGGACGGTGGAAATATGAACGCCGACTTTTTCAAAGACACGGCCATGCATCATCGACATCACGCCGCCGCCGCCCTTTGCGCCTGAACTGTCGGTCCGCTCCCAAGGGGTGCGCTCGAACCGGCCCGCAGGCAAGTCACTCAGCGGTCCATTGAGTTCGCCAATGTCCTCTTCCAGTTTTTCAAACGCTGCACAAATCTGATCCCTGAGATCCTTGAACCACGCGGATGCTGTCAGCTTCTTGTTTTCAATTCCCTCAGGAATCGGACCGCCGCGTGATTCTGGAGAGGGTGCTGTCATCTGATTTGCCTCGACATGAAGAGCCCGCGCGGGAAATGCACAAGCGTTGGATTAGCTTGATGTTTTAGGAAATGCCCGGGTTTGCCGCAAGGCCTCTCCCAAAACCATGCCGCAGGACACAGCAACGTTGAGGGATCGCATGCCCTCGGCCATCGGGATGGTCAGCCGCGCATCGGCCAGTTGGTGGATTGCATCCGGTGCCCCGGTGCTTTCGCGGCCCAGAAGCAAGATGTCATCTGCTTCAAATTTAAAATCCGTGTAAGCGAGGTCTGTTTTGGTCGTCAGCAGCACGAGGCGCCGTTTATGTGTTTGGCGCCAGTCGTCGAACGCCTCGAAATTGAGATGGCGTTTCAGGGCAGCCCGTTCCAGATAGTCCATCCCTGCGCGTTTCAATGCGCTGTCGGACAGCGGAAATCCCGCAGGTTCGATCAAATGCACCGTCACACTCATGCAGGCCGCGAGCCTCAGCATGGTTCCGGTGTTTTGCGGGATGTCTGGTTGGTAAAGGGCGATGTCGGGCATGTTTGCTTCTTGTCTTGAAGGTTCATTGCCTCCTAACAGGAGAAGGCCGTCCTGTCATGGGCCGTGGCCCATTGAGCAGTTCCAGGCGTAGTATGAACGCAAGAATCGCCCGCCACCCATTTGGACATTTCAATGATTGCTTTGTTCCGGCTTTTTGAATCCTGGATTGATCCGTTCCGGCCTTTGCCGTCTGAAGCCATGCCCAAAGGCGGTGTTGCATTTCTTCTGTTCTTTCTGAAGCAGGCGCGCTGGCCATTCTTCCTGATGCTGATTGTCGGCAGCCTGACAGCCTTTGTCGAAGTCACACTGTTCAACTTCCTGGGCCATATCGTTGATTTGCTCGACAGCAGCGACCGGGAAACGTTTTTTGCTGAGCACGGCTGGACCCTGTTCGGCATGGCGTTCTTTGTTTTGGTGGTGCGGGCCGCCACAAATACGCTCATGGCGCTTTTGGAAGAGCAAACCATTGTTCCGGGTTTTTTCAATCTGGTCCGTTGGCAGGCGCACCAGCAGGTGATGCGTCAAAGCATTGCGTTCTTTCAAGATGATCTTGCAGGCCGTCTGTCCCAGAAGGTTCTCCAATCCGGGATGTCCGCCGGTGACTTGATGGTGAACCTTCTTCAAGTCGCCTGGTTTATCGTGGTCTACGCCGTGACGACGTTGGTGCTTGTCGCCGATCTTGACTGGCGGCTTGGGGCAATTGTCGCGGTCTGGCTCGTCTTGTTTGCCATCACCGCACGGGTTTTCGTGCCGCGAGTGCGCAAGGCGGCAAAGGACACAGCCAATGCTTATTCCGGCGTCTCCGGACGCCTGGTCGACACTTACAGCAACATTCAGTCCGTCAAGCTGTTCGGTTCTCTGAAAGAAGAAAACCGGGGCTCCAGATCCGCCTTCATCCGTTTTATTGGCCAGCTTAAGACCTTTACCCGCCTGCTCACCTCAATCCGCGTCGTGATGAGCCTCGTCAATGGGGCGATGATCGTCGCAATTGCCGGGATGGCGCTGGTGATTTGGCGCGATGGCGGCATCAGCACGGGGCATGTGGCTTTTACGCTGAGCCTGATTCTGCGCCTGAACATTCTGCTCAACCGGTTGTTCAATCAGCTCAATGGTCTGTTCCGGAACTTCGGAACCGTGCAGGACAGCATGGAGGCCATCGTCAAAACCGTTGCCGTTCAAGATGAGGACAATGCGCCAGCGCTGACTGTGGACCAGGGCGCGGTCGAATTCAAAAACATCACCTTCCATTATGGAAAAGCAGGCGGTGTCATTGAAGATCTGAGCCTGGCGATCGCCCCCGGAGAGCGTGTCGGTGTGGTCGGACCATCCGGTGCAGGAAAGACAACGCTGACCAGTTTACTTCTGCGCTTCTATGATGTGGAGGCAGGGCAGATCCTGATTGACGGTCAATATATCCGTTCTGTGAAACAGGAGACACTCCGGCGGGCCATCGGGATGGTGACGCAGGATCCCTCCCTCCTGCACCGATCCATCCGGGAGAACATTCTTTATGGGCGGCCTGAGGCGAGTGAAGACGAGCTGCGCGATGCAGCGGAGCGCGCGCACGCGCTTGAGTTCATTGAAAACCTTGAAGATAAATCCGGGCGAAAAGGTTTTGACGCCTATGCCGGAGAGCGCGGAGTCAAACTGTCGGGTGGTCAACGTCAGCGAATCGCAATTGCCCGGGTTCTTTTGAAAAACGCCCCAATTCTGGTGCTGGATGAAGCCACATCTGCGCTCGACTCCGAGGTGGAGGCTGCGATCCAGGAAAATCTGCAGCAATTGATGGCAGGCAAGACCGTGATCGCAATTGCGCACCGCCTTTCAACAATTGCTGCGCTGGACCGTCTGATCGTGATGGACGGCGGACAGATTGTCCAAGAGGGGACCCATAACAGTCTCTTGACGAACGAAGACGGATTGTATGCGCAGCTCTGGCGGCGGCAGTCAGGTGGCTTCCTTCAGGCGGGATTGCAGACCGATGAACGGGTTAATTCGAGCGTGTCTTGATCTGTATGAATGCGGGGGGCGTAGAAAGCTCGCCAACCGCCTGAGGATCTTATGGTTCATTTCATCACAGCGTATATCACCACCGCGATCGTGTTTCTCGCAATTGACTATGTTTGGCTGACCCAAGTCGCCACGCGTTTCTATTTTGATCGCATTGGTCATCTGCTGATGGAACGCCCGAATATGGGCGCTGCGGCAGCCTTTTATCTGATCTACGTTGTCGGCATCGTTCTCTTCGCCGTTGGTCCGGCGCTCAAAAATGAAAGCTTTGCATACGCAGTGATGTACGGCGCCATGTTCGGCTTCTTCACCTACGCGACGTATGACGTTACCAACTATGCAACCTTGAAGGACTGGCCGATCATCGTTGCTGTTGTCGACATTGCCTGGGGCACAGTGCTTGGTGCGGTCTCGGCTGGCGCAGGCTATCTGATAAGCCGTCAGATCCTCGGCTGATAACTCGGCAGGTCTGCGAAAAACCGAAACTCCATGAACGTGACGCAGGGTACTGCATGCCTACTCTTAATCGTTGTAGTTACTGATTTTTTACAGCCTTGGGATATCAAGGGCCGACACAGATCACTGCGCGGGCTTCCAGAGTGTACCCGCAGGATTGGGGTTGGAGCCCGGGTTTTCGTGACGCTTTCGATAAATGGCCGATTTGTTTCTATGGTGGTCACTGCAGCCGTCATCATGATGGGTGGAACAGCGTTCGCGTTCTACACGTTCCGCCAAGCAATGATTGCTCAGTTGGGAACTGCAGACAGTGCTCAGCAGTTCCTTGAGGGCAATGTGGCGGAGAAACTCGATGGCCTGATTTTGGATCAGATGATCACCATTGGTCTGGTCGTGTCGCCGATTGGCCTCGCGTTTCTTGGTCTGGCAGTTGTTTTGGCATTGGGCATTGCCCGTCCGCTCGCCCGCTTGCAGGGTGCTCTTGGCAAGTTGTCTGCCGGTGATCTTGAAGTCGAAATCGACGGTGTCGAGCGATCCGATGAAATCGGCGCTATTGCTCGGTCTGTGACAGACTTTCGCGTGAACCTTGCCGAAAAAGCTGCCGAGCAAACGCGGCAAGAACAGGCACACCAGGATGCCTTGAACGCAGAACGCGTCGCGCTGATGCAGGATGTTGCAGACGATTTTGAGAAATCCGTGCTCGGCGTTGTTTCTTCACTGCTTGAAAAGTCTGACAGCGTAGAGAGCAACTCCAATGATTTGACGCGTGCTGTGGAATCCTCGCTCCACGCCGTGTCTGAAGTTAGCACTGCATCTGCGGATGCCAATCAGTCTGTTGAGACGGTGACCGGGGCTTCCCACCGCTTGTCAGAGTCTCTGTCCCGTGTCCGTGAGGATGTGGATCAGGCAACTGACATTGCGGATGCCGCGGTCGCTGAAGCGCGCAAAACCGATGAAATCGTCGGGCGGCTTTCGGAGACAGGCCGCGCAATCGGCGAGATCGTCGAGCTGATCAGCCAGATTGCCAGCCAGACCAATCTCTTAGCCTTGAACGCAACGATCGAGGCCGCAAGGGCTGGAGAAGCCGGGCGCGGGTTTGCCGTTGTTGCCAGCGAGGTAAAAGCGTTGGCCGAGCAGACCACCAAGGCAACCGAAGATATTTCTGCGCAAGTTTCGGCTGTACAGGACGTCGCGCAGCAATCCGGTGTCGCCATCGCGTCGATTGCCGATACGATTGAACGCGTAAGCGCGATTTCCGCCAAGATCCGGGATGCCGTGGAAGACCAGACGTCTGCAACCGGCGAGATCAACGGCAGTGCGCAAACCGCACTGCAAAGCTCTGAGCGCGTAACCGGCAACGTCGGGACCTTGAACGATGCGATGGAAGCCAGCCGGACCGCGACTGATGGCATGCACCAGGCCTCCGCGGAACTTGGAACGTTATCGAACACACTTCAGGCACAAGTTTCGCAGTTCCTACAAAGCGTCCGCGCAGCTTAAGTCTTTGACGCTGGTTTGTGATGGCTAAGCCTCACTGCCCTGTATCTCGTGCGCTTTGTGAATGGCTACGTCCCTTCACCCATATGTCACACATGTGGCTGATTTGTCACAGCTATAGGTTTTGGTTGTTTTCGACCGAAATCGAACTTCCCTTATTCCAGATTACAGAGTAACAAAAAGTCCTCAACCTTGGCGGGTTGATATTTCCATCCCTTTGGCCGCCCGGCCAAGCAACCAGGAGGGCTTGCATGCTAAATTGTTCGACGCATCCAGCGACAGCCGTCCATTTGGTTCGCACGGGATCATCTGCACGTTTCGCCTAAAGAAACGCGCCTGAGTTCCTAACACTTTTCCGACGTCAGGCTTAAGCCGTCCATCAGTTCTGGCTGCATGTGCTTCCTTGCGCATGTCTGCGGGCGTTACTCTCAATTTCTTTCGTTTCGGAGACACATCATGTCTTTCGGTGATCCCTTTGGGCCATTCCGACCCGGCATAGGTCCAGATATCGTCCACGAGCCGCCAGTCCGGCGGCCGGACGTTTTCATTGAGCCGCACTTGCGCCCGCGTCCGCCAGTTTTATTGCGTCTGCGCAACTTGTTGAAAATTCTCGGTGTATTCGGTGGGGCGACTGGCGTTCTGACAGTTCTGTTCGCAGTGCCGGTCATAATTTCCGAATTTGCAGCGATCGAAACTGTTGGCGTCCATGGAAAGATCCTGACCGCGCCGCAATTCGCTGACCGGCTTGAAAATCTTCTAATTGGTTCCTTTATCGTAGCTCTATCGCTGGTAAGTTTCTTTGCTTCGGCTGCGATTGCGTCTCCGCGCCTCGGCGTGCGTGATCATGAAAGGGAACCCTACAAATTCGAGTGCGGAGATGGTCATGAGACTGTCCATCCCACTCATGCAAAGGTTCGTCATGTTTAAGTGGTTTGAAAACCTGATTGATCCGTTTGAGAACACGGATCTCGATGTCCCGCCGAAAGGGTTCTGGGCGTTCTGTTGGTATTACACAAAACCGGTGTGGCCGATCCTAGCGGTCGCATCGGTTCTTGGGGCAGCCATTGCCATTTTGGAAGTGTTCATCTTTACCTTCTTGGGTGATTTGGTGAATTGGCTCGGAACAGAGAACGCGCAGACCTTTTTTGCAGACAACTGGCCACAGCTTCTGTGGATGGGCTTTGTCATCCTGATCCTCTTGCCACTGGTCGCTGGGATCTGGGAGATAGTGTTCCATCAGGGCTTGATGGGCACCTATCCCATGTCCGTACGTTGGCGGGTTCACCGGTATCTTCTCCGGCAGAGCGTGGCGTTTTATCAAAATGACTTCGCTGGGCGGATTGCGAACAAGCTGATGCAAACAGCACTCGCGGTTCGGGAGGTGGTGACCCGGATCGCGGACATTCTAGTCTATGTAATTGTCTATTTTGTCGCCGCGCTGTTCATCGTTGCGGAGGCAAGCATCTATTTCGCCATTCCGTTCCTGGCCTGGCTTGGCGGGTATCTGCTGACGATGCGCGTCTTCATCCCGCGTTTGAAGAACGTGTCCCGGGATCAAGCCGATGCGCGATCCGTAATGACGGGACACGTCGTCGATGCATACACCAACATCTCGACGGTGAAGCTTTTCTCCCACGCAGCGCGTGAAGAAGACTATGCAAAAAGGTCGATGCTTGACTTCCTGAAGACGGTCTTTCTTCAGATGCGGCTCGTCACGGGTATGAACATCACCCTGACAACGTTGAACATGGCGTTGCTCTTTGCAGTCTCGGCGATGTCCATCACGCTTTGGCAGCAAGGGTTGGTGAGCACTGGCGAGATTGCCGTTGCGGTCGCCCTTGTCCTGCGGTTTCAAGGCATGTCGCAGTGGATCCTTTGGGAAGTGTCCGGCCTGTTTGAAAACATCGGGACGGTTCAGGACGGCATCAACACAATCTCCCGGGAACGGGATGTGGTGGATGTTCCAAACGCCAAGCAGCTGGTCGTCGACAAAGGTGAGATCGAGTTCGAGCGGATCCGGTTCCACTATGGCAAGGAAACCGGCGTCATCGAGGATCTGTCCTTGAAGATCAAGGCTGGCGAAAAAATTGGGCTGATCGGCAGGTCCGGGGCAGGCAAGTCCACCTTGGTCAACCTGCTTCTGCGCTTCTATGATCTGGAAGGCGGCAGGGTGCTGATCGATGGTCAGGACGTTGCCAAGGTCCTGCAGGACGACATCCGGGCCAACGTGGGTGTTGTTACGCAGGATACGTCCTTGTTGCACCGGTCGATCTTCGAGAACGTTGCGTATGGCAAACCGGACGTCAGCCGCGAGGAAGTCGAGGCAGCTCTGGAAAAAGCGCATGCAATCGAGTTCGTCCGCAGTCTCGAAGATCAAAACGGGCGTGTCGGACTTGATGCGCATGTCGGCGAGCGCGGGGTGAAACTCTCCGGTGGTCAGCGCCAGAGGATCGCGATTGCGCGGGTGCTTCTTAAAGATGCCCCGATCCTGGCCCTGGATGAGGCGACATCGGCGCTGGATTCAGAAGTCGAGATCGCAATCCAGGAAAGCCTGTTCGATCTGATGGAAGGCAAAACCGTTATCGCGATTGCGCACCGGCTATCCACGATTGCGGCGATGGACCGGCTCATTGTCATGGACCATGGTCGAATCATCGAGGAAGGGTCGCATCAGGAGCTGTTGGACCTGAACGGTCTTTACGCTCAGCTCTGGCAGCACCAGTCTGGCGGGTTCCTGGCGCCGGTTCAGGCGGCTTGATTCCGGCCACATCGTCAAGCAAGGCCGGGAAAATGCATTTTCCGGTCTTGCGATTTTCCGAAAAACGGCAGAAAAACGGCGCGAGGGCAGTTTCGGCTGCGACATATGCGTTCTAAGGCGTTTGTTGAACTGGACAAGCGCTGTGAACGGTGCAAAAAGACACACGCCTTGCCCGGTGCGGAAATCTGCCGCACCCGGCAACCGTTGAGCCCGGCACGAGTCCGCCTATCCTTGCTCTCAGGGACGGGCCCGGACGTGCGACGGGCTTTCGGTACAGAATAAACTGGTTTCGAGAGGACGCGACCTTGGCAAATACGGATCAGGCGGAACCGACCCGCCGAGATTTCCTCTACATTGCGACCGGCGCTATGGGTGTCGTCGGCGCTGGCGCGCTGGTATGGCCATTCATCGATCAGATGAACCCGGATGCCTCCGCTTTGGCTCTGGCTTCTATTGAAGTCGACGTCTCTGCCGTGGAAGAGGGGCAGTCTATCAGCGTGAAATGGCGTGGTAAGCCGGTCTTCATCCGCAACCGTACGGATGCGGAAGTGGAAGACGCGAATGCTGTTGCGGTTTCGGATCTGCCGGACCCGCTCGCACGCAACGCCAACCTTCCTGCCGACGCCGAAGCGACGGACGTGAACCGCGGCATCGAAGGCAATGAGAAGCTGTTGGTTCAAGTTGGTATCTGCACACACCTTGGCTGCGTCCCAGTGGGTGATGCTGGTGAGTACGGCGGCTGGTTCTGCCCGTGCCACGGCTCGCACTACGACACCGCCGGCCGGATCCGTAAGGGCCCGGCGCCTGAGAACCTGCTCATTCCGCCGCTTGAGATGGTCAGCGAGACCACCATCAAGATCGGCTAACGGCACGAGTTAATCTGGAGGCAGCCATGGCTGGACATTCTGAATATGTACCGCAGAGCGCTGCGGCAAAGTGGCTTGAGAGCCGTTTGCCGGTCATATCGCTCGTACGCGGATCTTTCGTCGACTTTCCGACACCGAAGAACCTGAACTATTTCTGGACCTTCGGCGGGATCCTTTTCTTCGTGCTTATCGCGCAGATCCTGACAGGGATCGTGCTCGTAATGCACTATACGGCAAGCACAACCGCCGCATTCGACAGCGTTGAGCACATCATGCGGGATGTGAACTTCGGCTGGATGCTGCGCTACCTGCACGCCAACGGCGCATCGATGTTCTTCATCGCCGTCTACATCCACATTTTCCGTGGTCTCTACTACGGGTCTTACAAGGCTCCCCGCGAGATCTCATGGATCCTGGGTGTGATCATCTTCCTTCTGATGATGGCTACAGCATTCATGGGTTACGTTCTGCCATGGGGGCAGATGTCCTTCTGGGGCGCGACTGTTATCACCAACCTGTTCTCGGCAATCCCGCTGGTAGGTGAGAGTGTAGTGATCTGGCTGTGGGGTGGCTTTGCGGTCGACAATCCGACGCTGACACGCTTCTTCTCGCTGCACTATCTGCTGCCGTTCATGATCTTCGGTGTTGTCCTGCTGCACGTGTGGGCGTTCCACACCACTGGCAACAACAACCCGACAGGCGTCCAGCCGAAGACCAAACAGGACACGATCCCGTTCCATCCGTACTACACGATCAAGGACCTGTTCGCGATTATCGTGTTCATGATCCTCTTCGCGTACTTCGTCTTCTATCTGCCGAACTACCTGGGTCACGCCGACAACTACATCGAGGCGAACCCGCTCGTCACGCCGGCGCACATCGTTCCTGAATGGTACTTCTTGCCGTTCTACGCGATCTTGCGCGCTGTTCCCGACAAGCTCGGCGGTGTTGTTCTGATGTTTGGTGCGATTGCGGTGCTGTTCATCCTGCCGTGGCTGGACACTTCCAAGGTCCGCTCCGGTGCCTACCGTCCGCTGTTCAAGCAGTTCTTCTGGATCTTTGCAGCGAACGCTGTGGTTCTGGGCTACCTCGGCGCCATGCCGGCGGAAGGGATCTACGTGATCATGTCCCAGATCTGCACCACCATCTACTTTGCCTACTTCCTTATCGCCCTGCCGCTGTTGGGCTTCCTGGAGAAACCGAAGCCACTTCCGGCATCAATCTCCGAGTCGGTGCTTAAGGGCGGATCCGGCACACCGGTCGGCGCAGCAGCCGCACCGGAAACGAAATAACGCGAACCGGATCGGGAGTTATTTGAGACAATGAAAACCATGATCACAATGGTTCGTTCCCTCGCAGCGGTGGCGGCTCTCGCCATCGCATCCCCGGCTTTTGCGGCCGGAGCGAAGGTTGAAATCGATTATCAGGATTGGTCCTTCGCCGGGCCTTTCGGTTACTACGACCGTGCGCAGTTGCAACGTGGCTTCAAGGTCTACGTTGAAAACTGTGCAGCCTGTCACGCTTTGAGCCGCGTTGCATTCCGTAACCTGGCTGAGGATGGTGGTCCGAGCTTCACCGAAGACCAGGCAAAAGCGATTGCTGCCGACTACACTGTTGTAGACGGCCCGGATGATTTCGGCGACATGTACGACCGTCCGGCCATTCTGGCCGACCGCTTCCCGTCACCGTTCCCGAACGAGAATGCGGCACGTGCAGCCAACAACGGTGCGTATCCGCCGGACTTTTCGCTTCTCGCGAAAGCCCGAGCGCCGCAGCGTGGTTTCCCTGGGTTCGTTTTCGACATCTTCACACAGTACCAGGAAAACGGCCCTGACTACATCTACTCGCTGCTGACGGGTTACGTAGATCCGCCGGAGGGCCTGGAAGTGCCGGTTGGCCAGTACTACAACCACTCCTTCATGGCCGGTCAATTCATCTCAATGGCACCGCCTCTTTTCGAGGAAGCGATCGAGTACACTGACGGTACACCGATGACTGTTGAGAATTACGCACGCGATGTCGCAGCGTTCATGATGTGGGCCGCCGAGCCTCATCTGGAAGAGCGTAAGAAGATCGGTTTCCGCGTGATGATCTTCCTCATCGTCTTCGCTGGTATGCTCTACTTCACCAAGAAGAAAATCTGGCGCGACGTCGAGCACTAAGCTCCAAGCGTAAAGAATCACTCGGAAAAAGGCGGGCATCGAGCCCGCCTTTTTTCATTTGCCCGCTGTTCATTGCTGGCTTGGCTTGTTAAGCAAACCGGTAATTCAGGAACTCATCCAACGAGGGCAAAATGAGCGACGCAGTTCTGGGGATCATTGGCGGATCCGGGATCTATGACCTTCCTGGTCTTGAGGATGCGCAATGGATCAGCGTCGAAAGCCCATGGGGCAAGCCTTCGGATCAGGTGCGGATCGGCACTATTGATGGGCTCAAGATCGTGTTCCTTCCGCGTCACGGCCGGGGGCATGTTTATTCGCCGACGACGATCAACTACCGGGCGAATATCGATGTCATGAAGCGGTGCGGTGTCACTGACCTCTTGTCCGTTTCTGCGTGCGGCTCATTGAAGGAAGAACATGAGCCAGGGATGTTTGTGCTCGTAGATCAGTTCATTGATCGGACGATTGCACGGGAAAAGAGCTTCTTTGGGACCGGCTGTGTTGCCCATGTCTCCATGGCAACCCCAGTCAGTCCAAAACTGGTGAACGCCGTTGCAGCGGCCGCGGACGCGGAAGGCCTGAAGTACAGCAAGGGCGGAACGTACCTTGCCATGGAAGGACCGCAGTTCTCGTCGCTTGCGGAAAGTGAACTTTACCGGACCTGGAACTGCGATGTTATCGGTATGACGAACATGCCGGAGGCCAAGCTCGCGCGGGAAGCTGAAATCTCCTATGCGACGGTTGCGATGGTGACGGATTATGACAGCTGGCATCCGGATCATGGTGAAGTGGACATTCAGGCGATATTGAAAGTCCTGCATGACAATGCGGAAAATGCTCAAAGACTGGTCGCGCGTGTCGCGAAAGACCTTCCCAGGGAGCATCAATCCTGCCCCGCCGGGTCCGACACTGCCCTTGAATTTGCTCTGATGACAGCGCCGGAGAAACGCGATCCGGAACTGGTTGCCAAACTTGATGCGGTTGCAGGGCGTGTCTTGAACCGCAGTTGATACCAACACCTTCATAACCATCAAAAGACTTCGACCGCCGCGGTAATCTTGATATAAGCGTCGGTCGGGGCTGTGCAGCGGATTGTGTTGCGCGACATTGTTTTTGCAGGAAAGAGAGCAAAATGACCGATCAGACAATTCGTGATGAACTGATCAGTGCCATTAGAACAATCAAGGATTACCCGAAAGAGGGCATCCTTTTTCGCGACATAACCACTTTGCTTGGCAACGCCCGGGCATTCCGGCGTGCGGTCGATGCGCTGGTCCAGCCTTGGGCCGGGTCCAAGGTCAATCAGATTGCCGGGATAGAAGCGCGCGGTTTCATCCTCGGTGGCGCGGTTGCCCATCAGCTGTCGGCAGGTTTTGTTCCGATCCGCAAGAAGGGAAAGCTGCCGCACGAAACCGTGCGCATTGCCTATTCCCTGGAATATGGCCTGGATGAAATCGAAATGCACAAGGATGCAATCCAGCCAGGCGACCGGGTGATCCTGGTCGACGATCTGATTGCGACTGGTGGCACAGCGGAAGCTGCCTGCAAACTCTTGCGATCCATGGGGGCGAACATTGAAGCTGCGTGTTTCATTGTTGACCTTCCCGATCTCGGTGGCCGGAAAAAGCTGGAAGATTTGAGTGTTCCCGTCCGGACACTGGTTGAGTTCCCAGGGCACTGATCGCGGATGGCGGCGCGCGGATCTGGAGAGACAGAAAAACCGGCATTTTCCGACGAGTTTCGAACGGAGTTCGAGAGCCTTCTAAGATGGCGGCGGGATGTGCGCCGTTTCCGGACGGACCCGGTCAATCCGAAAACGCTGGAACATCTTCTTGAGCTGGCAGATCTTGCACCCTCAGTTGGGAACAGCCAACCCTGGCGTATCGTGACTGTGGAAAGTGCGGCGAAGCGGGCGCGCGTCGTTTCGAGTTTCGAGGCGGAAAATGCTGTAGCCGCCGAGGCCTATCAGGATGAAAAGGCTGCTCTTTACTGCCAGCTCAAATTGGCTGGATTGAAAGAAGCGCCCGTCCATCTGGCGGTCTTCAGCGAGCCCAATCCTGACCAGGGACATGGGCTTGGGCGGGCGACGATGCCCGAAACACTGGCCTATTCCACCGTTAGCATGATCCATACCTTTTGGCTTGCAGCTCGTACCGAGGGTGTCGGGGTCGGTTGGGTGTCAATTCTGGATCCGATGAAGATCGGCGAAATCCTCGACGTTGACCCGAATTGGCAGTTTGTTGCGTATCTTTGTGTCGGATATCCGGAAGAAGAACACATCGATCCTGAACTTGAGCGGGCCCGTTGGCAGGCGCGAAGTCCATTGGACGAGCGTTTGTTTCGCCGCTAGCATACCTGCCGCTTAAAGGGACTGCCGCTGAACGCGTGTTGTTTGTAGTTAGGAACCATCATGTCTGTGACCATTCATGCAACGACAGCCGTAGATCATGCAGATGTCCTGCAGCTGTTGAATGACCGGTGGACTTCGCCGGATATGATCATCGAAAACGAAATCATCGATGCGTCGCGGCTGCCCGGCTACACAGCCCGCGCTGACGGCGAGCTTGTCGGCCTTGTGACCTTGATCAAGCGGCCGGAGGAGTGGGAAATCCTGACGCTCGACTCTTTTAACCGTTGGGATGGTGTTGGCAGCCGTTTGCTTCAGGCCGTGGTGGAAGAGGCGAAAGCGAGCCACATCCACCGTTTGACGGTTCGGACTTCCAACGACAATTTGGATGCGTTCCGGTTCTACCAGCGGCGTGGGTTCCGATTGGAGCGCATCGGGTTCGGCGTGATCGATGCCGAGCGTGAGAAGAATCCCGGTATTCCACTCACCGGGGATTACGGCATTGAAATCCACGATGAAGTGTTTTTCGCCCGAAGCCTATAGCCGTAAGCGGCGCCGAGTTTCCCGAAAGTAGATGGGTTTCCCTGTAATGCAGTCCATGCCGGGAACGCATTTGCTTTGCGTTGCACAATAGTTATAATTCCCAGGTCTCAAGTTTTGATGTTTTTTGGTTCGTCAAGTCGTTGATTTTCGACTTCGACGATGGAGGGAAAAAATTGTCTGCTGCCAAGTGTTTAGAATCCGCAGAAGATATTTCAGATATCGCCTTTGGTTTTATGGGATCCAAGGCGCTTTTTTCTGCGCTCAACTCTGATGTTTTCTCATTATTGTCGGAAAAAACCTTGCTTCCTTCTGAAGTTGCTGAGGGTTCTAATCTGGATACCGAGCGTGCAACGACACTCTTGACAGCCTTAACGGCGCTTGGGCTTGTGCGTCGCGATGGAGATGGGTTTACAAATTCACCCGCTGCCGAAGCCTTTCTGGTGAAAGGGAAAAAGTACGATTTTGGAGACTATCTAAGGTTTCAGATAGACCGTCAGATGTACCCGTTTATGACTCAGTTAAACGATGCGCTTGAGGGGACTCTGGAAGAAGAGCAGGTCGCATCCTACGAAGAATGGTTCAGTGACGCGCAAGAGGCTGAACTTTACTCCCAATCCCAGCATGCTGGCTCGCTAGGACCAGGGCGCAGCCTCGCCAAGTTGGTCGATCTTTCAAGCGTTAGAAAACTTCTCGATATAGGGGGGGGAACAGGCGCGTTTTCCATTTCGCTTTGCAAAGCCTATCCCGGGCTGCGTTCTACAATTTTGGACTTTCCGAACGTTGCTGAGGTCGGAAAAGGTTTTATTGAAGCAGAAGGCTTGGAAAACCGGGTCACGTATCAACCTGGAAATGCACTAAAGGACACTTGGCCCGCACAAGCGGATGCGGTTCTGATGTCCTATCTATTCTCTGGTGTCCCCGGTGCGTCCATCCCAGGTCTGGTTCGGAAGTCGATGGATACCTTGACGCCCGGCGGCACCTATATGGTGCATGATTTCATGGTCGATGAAAGCCGCGAAGGGCCGAAACTTGCCGCTTTGTGGCAGCTTCAACACACCGCATTCAACCCGGAAGCCAAGTCCATTACGAGCACATACGTCTCGGGTCTTATGGAAGCAGCGGGTTTCAAGGACGTCACTATCAAGGAGATGATCCCGGGCATGACATCTTTGGTCTTTGGGCGCAAGCCAGCATGATTTCCGAATAGGGAAGCGGCCGTATCAGTCCCTGCGCCGCTCCACGAAGACGTTTGCCTTGAAAGAAAACACCGGTTCGTCATTCTGATTACGTGCGATCATATCAGAATGGACAATGCCCCATTCGGGCCGGCTGCGGCTTTCAGTCTTGCCTGTGACCACGCGTTGATAGGTCAGTGTATCACCTGCAAAAACTGGCTTGATCCATTTCAGTTTTTCAAAACCCGGAGACGGACCCACACGGGCGGGCACGCGCCCTTCACTTTGAGCCGCTTCGATCAAACGTTTGTTGGTTGCCACCAGCAGCTTCATGAAGACGGACGCCGTATGCCAACCAGAGGCGCACAATCGGCCGAAATGGGTTTTGGCAGCCCCTTCTTCGCTGAGGTGAAACGGTTGAGGATCGTATTTTTCGGCAAACCGGATGATGTCGTTGGCTTTAAATGTGTGCGTGCCCAGCTCGATCGTTTCGCCGATTGCAATCTCCTCGAAATACTTCGTCATGGGGCGGCCTCCCGCTTCAGGAACAGAATGGGATTTTCCCAAAACATCACCTGCTTCTGATTTTGATTGGTCGCCGTGATGCGAAATGTCACGTTCCCCAGGTCGGGCTTGGACCGCAGTTCCTTGCTCGCCAGAACCTCAGCTTTTGCCGTGAGTGTGTCTCCGGGATAAACCGGGCTTTGCCACTTCAGTTCATCTATGCCGGGCGAGCCTTGCCCGGTGGATTTGTTCAAGAGGTTGATGGCGAGTAAACGCATCACCATGGACCCGGTGTGCCAGCCAGATGCTGCCAATCCGCCAAGCATGGAGGCTTTCCCGGCCTCTTCATCGAGATGAAACGGTTGCGGGTCGAACTCCTCGGCAAACTCGATGATCTGGTCTTTGGTTGCGGTAACGCTGCCCAGTTCAAAAATCTGTCCGGGCTCGAAGTCTTCAAAATGATATATGTCTGGCATCAATAGCTGTGTGATTAGAGAGGTATAGCGCGGCAGGCCGCGCTATGAGGACGCGCAATCTTACCGATTGTTCAGTCGTAGTAAATCTCATTGTCGTCGAGATAGACATTGCTGGCTGCGCAAATGTCGATGGCAATCGGCTCGTCGAGCACTTCGCTGTCGTCAGCGCCGAGCCATCCGATCTGGAAGACCTGATCGCAATTACCGGTATCTGCATTGAACGCTGCTTGGGCGTTTTGACCGGGCATCAAGGCATCGCCCAGCCAGTTATCGCTCCAGCCATCACGGCCATTTGTGTAGAAACCGACGGCAATGTTGCCCTCAGTGTTGTTGTAAACTTGGAAATAGCCTTCCGAGCCCGTGCCTTGCGCACCGGCAAAACTCGCGGTTAATGCAAAGCCTACGCCTGCCGCAGCAGATAAAAAGTATTTCATGGTGTCCCCCTGATATGCCGGGCTTTTTTTGCCTGACGCATGCATAACACGTTACTTTCGACGGGGGCTCAAGAGAAAATGGGATTTTTGCTGACAGACAGGACATCTCACTGAGCCGTCCATGACCGAGCTGTTGTTGGTCTGCAGTCATCAGCTTGACGAAAAGAATCTCCCCGCACACTGTGGGACATAACCGGGCTTCCCTATTCTGATCACAGTCCCATGTACCCCTGCCAAGAGGTTTACTCAGACCGATATGACCACACAGAAAAAGCAAAGCCGTGGCCGGTCCATTTTGGCCGCGGCCAGCGGAAATGTTCTGGAGTGGTACGACTTCACAGTTTACGGTTTCATGGCCTCCACAATCGCTGTTCTCTTCTTTCCTTCCGAGGACAAAGTCGCTTCGCTCTTGTCAGCATTCGCGGTGTTAGCAGTCGGTTATGCAGCAAGGCCGGTTGGCAGTTTGCTGTTTGGGCATATTGGTGACCGGTACGGCCGTAAACCTGTTCTGATCGCCTCGGTGATGACGATGGGCTTGGGATCAGTCGCCATTGCGGCCCTGCCGACTTATGATCAGATTGGCATTACAGCTGCTGTTCTCCTCGTCCTGATACGGATCGCTCAGGGAATATCAGTTGCGGGTGAATACACGACATCTGGCGTGCTCATCGTTGAACAAGCGCCTGCAAACAAACGGGCTTTGACCGGCTCCTGGATTGCGTTTGCGATGATGTGGGGCTGTGTTTTGGGATCTGCAGTGCCAACGCTGATCAGCAACCTTTTGACCGATGAACAGATGCACAGCTGGGGCTGGCGGATCCCGTTCGTCATTGGTGGGTTGATTGCTTTCTTAAGCACGGTCCTCCGGCGGCATCTGACCGAGGCTGCTCCCAAAGTCCAAGAGTGGGAATTGGGCTCACCGGTGCTGCACACCTTGAAGCGGTTTCCAGGTCTCATTTTCGAGATGATGGTGCTCGTGATCCCGGTGTCCGTGATCTATTTTGTGATCTTCGTCTATGCTGTGACTTACATCGGCAGTGAACCCGGCTTCACATCCGCCGAAGCGCTGGACATCACCACCGCAAATCTCGTCATCATGGCCTTGTTTGTGCCGGTTTGCGGGTACATCGCTGACAAAGTTGGCCTCAGAGCCGCTTTGATGGGCGCAGCCATCAGCGCGATCGTGCTGGCGCTGCCCTGCTGGTGGCTGATGCTGTCAAACAAGCTGGAACTGGTCTTTGTCGGTCAGCTGGGATTGACGCTCGCCAGCACCGCTGGGTGGGCCCTGTCGATTACAGCATTGACGCAAATGGCGCCGCAGCACCTGCGATGCAGTACAGTCGCCATCGGCTACAATATCTGCCTGGCGGTTTTCGGGGGCACAACGCCTTTTGTGGCAACCTACCTTGTGCAGGAAACCGGCGATACGTTCGCACCAGCCTATTACATCGTGCTCGTTTCGATCCTGTCTGCAATCGTAATCTGGCGGATCCCGAAACATATTGCGCGGGCAGGGCCCATGTCTGTTGAGCCCGAGTAAGGGCTGCCTGCTCTAGAGCGGCCAGAACACCAGGATCGCCGGAATGCCGACAGCCAAAACCAGCACTTCCAGTGGAAGACCGATGCGCCAGTAATCGCCGAAGCGGTATCCGCCGGGGCCCATGATGATCGTGTTGTTCTTGTGCCCGATTGGGGTCAGAAAGGCACAGGAACCGGCGACGGCAACCGCCATCAGGAACGGGTCGGGATTAACACCGAGACTGTTTGCGATTTGAACCGAGATAGGGGCTGCGATCAGGCACGTCGCGACGTTGTTCAGGAAATCCGACAAGGTCATGGTGACTGCCATCAAAACCGCCAACGTCACCCAGGCTGGTGCTCCGGCCGTCAGAGCCAGAATGCCATCGGCGATGATCTGAGCATTGCCTGCCGCTTCAAAGGCTTGACCGAGCGGGATCAGCGAGCCGAGAAGCACGATCACTTTCCATTCGACGGCTGTGTAGACATCCGAACCGCTGACGAGCCCGGTTGCCGCATAAAGAACGACGCAGGCGGCAAGAGCGACCGGAAGGTATGCGAACCCTGCGACAGCTGCTGAGATTGCTAGAACGAAGCCCAAGATGGCCAGCCGTGCCTTGTTGCGCTGGATCATCCCCGTGGTTCTGCCTTCCAGCGGAAACACGCCAAGCCATTGAACTGCCATCTCTAATCGGTCGGATGAACCAAGCAGCAGGAGGACATCACCCGGGCGGATGGTTTCATGCCGGACGCGGTTCTGGATCCTGCGCCCCGCACGGGAAATGCCCAGCAGCGTCACGCCGTGACCATAAAGAAGCCTGAGCTGAAAGGCGGACGTGCCATTGATGCGCGCCGTATCTGGAACAATAGCTTCGGTGAGGCTCAAGGCTCCGCCCGTCAAACCGCCGTTGTGGCGTTCGGAGCCGGCGAACTCCAGCTTTGCCGCTCCCATGAAGGTTTCGATGGCCTTCGGATCGCCTTCCACCAGAATGAAGTCGTTCTCCTTGATCAGCTCACGGCGGGCAAACCCTCTAATGCGGCTCCCATGGCGCACCAGTCCGATGATAGCGACATCTTTTTCGTCCGCGACGGGATAAAGATCGCCAAGCGTGAGGTCTTTGTCTTCGGGAAGTTTGCCGACTTTCAATTCCGCGCTGTAGAGCCCCTCGGCCATACTATCGGTTTCGGGAGCCTGCCGGAACCGTGCCGGCAACAGCCGCCAGCCGATTAATTTCACAAAGGCAATGCCGCTGATCGCGACAACAAGGCCGACCGGGGCGAAATCGAACATGGAAAATGGCGAGCCGAGCGCGTCTGACCGGTACTCGGCAATCACGATGTTGGGCGGTGTTCCGATCAATGTGATCATACCGCCGAGAATCGTTGCGAAGGAAAGCGGCATCAACGACAGACCAGGAGACCGGGCTGCCTTCTTGGCGGCTTCCAGATCCAGCGGCATCAGAAGTGCGAGAGCTGCCACGTTGTTGATGATGCCGGACAGTCCCGCGCCGACGATGGCCATGATGCCGATATGGCCCGACAAGCTACGGGATGCGGAAAACAGATATTTGGCAACCAGTTCGACCGCCCCGGAATTCATCAGTCCGCGGGACACGATCAGCACAAGCGCGATGATGATGACCGCCGGGTGGCCGAAGCCAGAAAAGATCTGATCCGAGGGGACAAGGTCCAGGAAGGCGGCAAGGATCAGGGCGGCAAAAGCGACCAGGTCGAAGCGGATTTTGCCCCAAATCAGCAGGGCGAAGACGACTGCGAAGAGTGAAAACAGCAGTATCTGATCGAGCGTCACCTTGGAATTCTCCGATCCGTTCGCGTCGCCTGGAAGGTGCTGAAACTTAGGCCGGATTGGCGTTCAGCGTCGAGCGATTTCTCCGAAAGCTCCATATGGCACGCAAACCCATATTCTGGGTGCGGAATTTAGGAACCTGTAATGTTCTGAACATCCACCGGACACATTCAAACACCACATGCTTTTCCAGACAGGAACAGACCAACTGGAAAGGAAAACAGAAATGAGCAAAGTGTCAAAAACGACCATCCGCTGCGAAGCCAACGACCACTACGACCGCGTTGAATATTACGCAAAGTCCCGGCACCATCGTTTGGTGCCCCGGAAGTGGCGCGATGAAGCCGGTCCGAACCCCTTGGTAATGCAGGGCTTGAATGTAAGTTGAGAGACCCCCCGGGCTCAGGATGTTCCGGGGGATCTTTTTGTCAGGACTTAAGCCAGCGCTATCTGCTTTAAATCACAGTGACTTCCAGGGGAGGCAATCCCCCTACTGAACCAACCAGCTTGTCGCCGCGCACAACAGGCCCAACGCCTGCAGGCGTGCCGGTTTGGATGACATCTCCTGGCGCCAGTTCAAAATACTCAGAAAGATAGGAAATCATTTCCGGCACCTTCCAGATCATTTGATTGAGGTCGCCCTCTTGGCGCAGATCGCCATTTACCGTGAGTTGGATCTTGCCTTCGGAGAGGTGTCCGCAATCGGCTGCCCGGACAAATGGCGTGATGGGGGCGGACTGCTCAAACGCCTTTCCGATCTCCCAGGGGCGGCCCATTTTCTTTGCGTTTCCTTGAAGATCGCGCCGTGTCATGTCGAGCGAAACGGCATACCCGAACACATGATCCAGGGTTTCGCCCACCGGAATGTTGCGCCCGCCCGATTTTAAGGCGACGGCCAGTTCGATCTCATGATGTACGTCGTCGGATTTCGGCGGGTAAGGAAACGAACCGGAAGTGTTGAGATTGTCTGGGTTCTTCTGAAAAAAGAAGGGCGGCTCCTTGTCCGGGTCGTGCCCCATCTCCACGGCGTGGGCGGCGTAGTTCCGGCCTATGCAATAGACACGGCGGACCGGGAACAGGTCTCCGGTGCCGTCAATGGGCACTGCGGTCACGGCAGGAGGAGCAAAAACAAAAGTCGGCATGTGAAAGGCTCTGCCTAGAGTGTCGAATTCGGAGAATTGCGCAAAGGACAGTATCCCTTGCGCCCAGAAAAAAGCCCGGGCAGGGACCCGGGCTCTGATTTCAGATCAAGTGTTAAACTTGAAGAGGAGGACGTCCCCGTCCTTGACGATGTACTCCTTGCCTTCATCGCGGGCCTTGCCGGCTTCTTTTGCTGCGCTCTCGCCGCCGAGCGATGTGTAATCATCGTAGGCAATGGTCTGTGCACGAATGAAGCCCCGTTCAAAGTCCGTATGAATGACGCCGGCAGCACCTGGTGCCTTGGTGCCGTTGGTGATGGTCCAGGCGCGGGTTTCCTTTGGTCCAGCGGTGAAATACGTGATCAGGCCGAGGAGCTCGTATCCGGCCCGGATCATCCGGTCGAGGCCGGGCTCTTCCAGTCCGATGGTCTCCAGGAATTCTTCCTGTTCTTCCTTGTCGAGCTGAGAAATCTCAGCTTCGATCGCAGCGGAAATCACAACGGCAACTGCACCTTCCGCAGCCGCCTTCTCTGCGACTTTCCGGGACAGCTCGTTGCCTTCTCCTGCGGACGCCTCATCGACGTTGCAGACATAGAGAACCGGCTTGGATGTCAGAAGATTGAGGCCCTTCAGCATCTTTGCTTCTTCCGCGTCCGCTGTTTCCAGCATGCGGGCAGGTTTGCCGTCCTGAAGCAGCGCCAGTGCGCCTTCCATGATCGGCAGGACTGCCTTTGCTTCCTTGTCGCCACCGGTCGCTTTTTTCTTCAGCGGCGCGATGCGCTTTTCCAGGCTTTCCATGTCGGAGACCATGAGTTCGGTCTCGACCGTATCGGCATCGGCGATCGGGTCGATCGCACCATCCACGTGGGTGATGTCATCGTCTTCAAAACACCGCAAAACGTGCGCGATGGCATCGACTTCGCGGATGTTCGCCAGGAACTGGTTGCCGAGACCCTCACCCTTGGAAGCACCGCGCACAAGGCCTGCAATGTCCACGAAGGTAATACGCGTCGGGATCACTTCCTTGGATTGCGCGATGTCGCGAATTGCATAAAGGCGCGGATCCGGTACAGCAACTTCGCCGGTATTCGGCTCGATGGTGCAGAACGGATAGTTTGCGGCCTGGGCCGCAGCTGTCTTGGTCAGCGCATTAAAAAGCGTGGACTTGCCGACATTCGGCAGTCCGACAATGCCGCACTGGAAACCCATAGGAGTTCGCTTTCGGTTTGTGTCTGAAACTGTTGCCGCGCTTCATGCCCGAGGGGACCGGCAAGGTCAAGGGTTTGGCGGTTCCAAGCTGATTACGAACATCGTGGAATTGCTGGAGGATGGACCGGCTTGGAGCGTGTGCGATGGATTTGTTCTATCGGATCTGCATTATACCCGCCGGACGGAAGCCCTGTTCGTTTATTGCAGTCCGGTTGGATCGATCAGTCCGCCAGTGCAGCCCATCCCGATCTCATTCGCGGCGAGCATAAGTTCGCCCAGATCCGAAGTTGGGGTGATCTGGCCTTTCAGGCTAAGCCAAATCTCGTTGATCAAAGTTCGGCCGCCATCGTTGGTACACTTGATCAGGACCCTTGCGCCTGTACCAACGCCGAAGGCATCATCAAAGGCGGCCCGAATTTGGGCACCGGAAACCTCGCGGCCGACATTGTTGAAGAACACGTCGCCGACGGCTGAATCGTTTACAAGCCCAGTCAGATAGAGAGTGTCGTCGTAATACTCATCCGCGCCGCCGTCACCGAGGTAGCAGGTGCCGTGTTTGATCCACTCGTGATAATGCAGGAAGCTTGCGAAACCGGGCATGGCCGCGGCGAGTGCGTCGGCCGTTTCGGTGTCAATCTCAGGGGCGGGGAGGAGGTGCCAGTTGCCCGGTTTGTCGAGGTTCCGAACAGAAGCCGGCACACCGCAATAGTCATTGCCTTTCGGTTGCGGCCAGAGCCCATGAATGGACAGTTGACGGGTTGTGTGCGGCAGATTTCCGGAATTCAGATCCTGGCACTCTTGCTTGCCGGGCCGGATCTCACAAAAGGCAGGCTGCCAGCTCAGCGTCAGCAGATTGTCTGTGGATTCCTGTCCGCTTGTAACAAGCGTGAGGCCAGGGTCGATGACTGGATCGACGGTTACCGTGTCGGCGTCCACCACATGCACCCCACAAGATGTGCTGACCCAACGGAGCTGCGTCACCGGAGCATCATCAACCAGGATCTGGAAATAATCGCCGCCTTGTTTGTTGATGCCCTTGATGTCGTAGGCAATCCGCGGAGACGTTAAGACGTTGCCGGGATTGGTCTGCCTGTTCTTGCTTTGGTAGGCTTCGCAGGTTTGTTCGGCGATGAAATAGCCTTCAAGTTTCTTGAAGGCAGCCGCAGGCGTGAGTGTGAGCCCCAGAACAACGCTTGCAAGAACAACCTGGCGCATGATTTCCCCCTTTATCAAGCTTGGGGCCATTATCCTGATGCAGGTTACCACATTATGACGTGTGGTTGCGTGATCTAAAATCTCTAATTGTGCTCTATGTTTTGTCGCCACCGCCCAGAAGCTTTTTCAGCATGTCCGCCATGGGGCCTGACTTGGGCAAGTTCGCGGCGGGTTTGTTCTGGCGGGCCTGACGAACATGGCTCTGCTGTTTGGGCTTGGCGGCCTTTTCCGGCTTCTGGGTGGCCGTCTTGTTGCCGCGCTGAGCTTTTTCCGGTTCGAGCGCCAGAGTCATCTTGTTGGCAAACTGGCTGTCTTTTGCTTCTGCCAAAAGGCCAGCCTGATCAGCAATTTCTGCAAGCAGCGGGTCCAGCCAGTCTTGGTCCGCCTTGGAGAAGTCGCCCAGGACATAGTTGGAGACGAGTTTTTTGTCGCCCGGATGACCGATTCCAAGCCGCAATCGCCGGTACTCCTTACCAATATGCGCCGATATTGATCGCAGACCGTTGTGACCGCCATGACCACCGCCCTTCTTCATCCGGAATTTGGCAGGTGGGAGATCCAGTTCATCGTATATGACGACAATGTCTTCCGGCTCGATCTTGAAAAAGCGCATGGCTTCGCCGACTGCGCGGCCGGATTCGTTCATATAGGTGGAGGGCTTGAGCAACAGCACCTTTTCGCTACCCAGACGCCCCTCGGAGACCTGACCCTGAAAACGGGCGCGCCAGGGTTGGAAACCGGAATTGCGGCGGTGGATCTCATCAAGCGCCATGAAGCCAATGTTGTGGCGGTTATGGGCGTATTTTCCGCCGGGATTTCCAAGGCCGACAATCAGTTTCATGATCTGTCTCTGCGCGTTCTTTGAAATCAGTGTGCTGAAACGAAAAGGCAGCCGAAATCGGCTGCCCAAAGTGCAGAAGACGATGCCGCCTTCTGCAAATTTATCGAAGGATCAAGCTTATTCGCTTGTCTCTTCTTCACCACCTTCGGCTTCTTCGTCGTCGTCCTGTACACCGCCGCCAGGAGCAGCGAGTGTTGCGACGGTGAAGTCACGGTCGGTAATGGTCGGCTGCGCGCCTTCCGGCAGAGTGGTTGCCGAGATGTGCAGCGTGTCGCCGATGTCGACTTTCGCAAGGTCGAAGACCAGGGTTTCCGGGATGGCATTCGCCGGAACGATCAGCTCGACAGTGTGACGAACCACGTTCAGCATGCCGCCTTTTTTCAGGCCCGGGCAGGTCTCTTCGTTGATGAAGGTCACCGGAATATCGACCGTCAGGGTCGTGTTGCCGGAAACGCGCAGGAAATCAACGTGAAGAACATCGTCGCGCACTGGGTGCAGCTGGAAGTCCTTGGCGATGACCTGGTGCTTTTCACCGTCGATGTCGATGGTTCCGATGTTGATCAGGAAACCGCCCTTGTGCAGGGTGAGGGTGGTTTCTTTCACCGGAATGGTGATCGGCAGAGCCGGTTTCTTGTCGCCGTAGATCACGGCAGGTAGAAGGCCTTCGCGACGCAGTGCTCGTGCGGCCCCCTTGCCCACACGGTCCCGTGCCGACGCCTTCAGCTCATAGCTGGCAGCCATGGCAAACTCCTATAGGTATATGTAACGGACCGGCGAACAGGGTCACCGAGTGTTCGATCAGTTGTCCGGAATCGGTCCTACGAGCGCCTCCTCCAGGGGTGCAGGCGCGTGCGCGATATAGCTGAAACCCTTTGGAAAAGCAAGCGGCTCCGACAGGTGCGCGATTATCGTCAATTCTGCTAGCTCTCAAAAGTAAAGATCATTAATTATCGATTTTTGTTTGAGTTTTTTAGATTGTTGGTTTTGTAATGCAACTCAACGGTTGAATGTAATAGTAATTAAAACAGTAAAAATAAGAGACTATACGTATGTGATTAAGGTCTGCCGCGTTGAATGTCGTAACGGAACTCAACGGAGGGCGATCCATGAAACGTTTTTGAAGTCCGCGGTATTTGTACTCCTTGCAACCGATGCCGCCAACGCGAATGAGTTTAAGGCTGAGCTGGAAGAGTTGGCAAACGGCCAAATCGCCGAAATCGCGTCCTCTTTTGAAGTGATTGCGGCTGTAAAGGCACAGAACACACAAACTGCCGGTCATGATCAGGCCAAGATCGATGAGCTCGACAAAACCTGGCGCGCTGAAGCAGAAGCAGTTGATCAGCCGATGATCGATGCCGTGCTTGAAAACGATCTGTCCGGATATCTGGCCGATCTGCAAGATGGCAGCGATGGTCTCTTTACCGAAATCTTCGTGATGGATGCCAAGGGCCTCAACTTTGGTCAGAGCGATGTGACCTCTGACTACTGGCAGGGCGATGAAGCGAAGTGGCAAGAGACCTACGGCGCGGGTTCGGGCTCTGTGCACATCAGTGATCTGGAAGAAGATGAGAGCACTCAGCTTCTGCAGAGCCAGGTCAGTGTGCCGGTTGTTGATCCGGATAGTGGTGAGCCAATCGGTGCCGTCACGTTCGGCGTGAACGTCGAAAATCTTTAAAATTTCAACGGGCAAGGCGTGAGCCTTGCCCACGTCTTTGCGGAGCAAAGCCTTTGAAAGTCTCTCAGAAACTTCCCGCCATCATGGTCGGGATTGCATTGTTCTGTTCAGCTGGTGTCGGTATTGCGAGCTACATGTCCGGAGCACAATCTGTTCGGGATCTGGCTAAAGAAAAGCTCATGGGCCTCGCTGAAAGCCGCAAGGACGCTCTGACTGATTATCTGTCCTCTAAACAGGCTCTTGTTACAGATCACGCATCCGGCAAGGGACTGAGGGCTGCTTATTCCGACTTCGATAAAAACTGGGCGAAATACGGAGACAAGGCGCAGGCAACCCTTACCAAGGTGTATGTCACGGACAATCCGCATCCGGCGGATCAACGTGCAGATCTTGTGAAGGCTGGCCGCAAGCCATACGACCGGGCGCATACCAAGCATCATCCTGCAATGCGGGCGTTCGCCGAATCCAACAGCTTCGACGAAATCCTATTGATCAATTTGGACGGCGATGTTGTCTACAGCGTTCAGAAAAAGGCCGATTTTGCTCAAAATCTGAAGTCAGCCGAATGGACCGATTCGGCAGCAGCCAAGGCTTATGATGCGGCCTTGGCAGGCGCTCCGGATCAGGCGCATGTTTTCGATGTAGAGCGCTATCCTGGACCCAACGACAAGCCTGTTGGTTTTATGTCAGTACCGATTTCGGTCGGGTCAAAGGTCATCGGTGTCGCCATTTATGAGACCGCTGTCTCCCGCGTGAGCAACATGCTTGGCAAGTATGCAGGCCTTGGTGAGACAGGGAATGTGTTTTTGGTCAACGCTGACGGGATCATTCAAAACGACAGTGTTCGGACACCCGATGTCGATGAAGTGACGAGCGATCTGCTTCAGGGCAGTCCTATTCTCAATGCACTGGGCGGCGCGCCGGAGTTCCAGGTTTTGGACGATCTGCAGGGACAGGAATCATTCGCGGCAGCCGTGCCGTTTGAATATCTCGGCAAAAACTATGCTCTTGTCGTCGTGCAGAGCGCGGCTGAAGTCCTCGCCCCGTTGGCGAAGCTGCGGAACTGGACGGTGGTCATCGCTGTGGTTTGCGCACTTGGTGCCGGGCTGCTCGGCCTTTGGGTTTCGGTGCAGTTGTCCCGCCGGATCAATGGGTTGGCGGGTGTCATGGGCGCTCTGGCCAAAGGCGATACAGCGGTCAATGTCCCCAAACAGACCTCCGATGACGAGATCAAGGAAATTGCCGACACAGTCGCCGTTTTCCGGGAGAATGCGTTGGAGCGTGAACGGTTGGAGGCAGAGCAAAATGCCAACCAGCAAGCGCAACAAGAACAAGCTCATCGGGTCAGTTCCTTGATTGAAACTTTCCGCGATGAAGTCGAGCAAATGCTTGATACGGTTGTTCACAACAACAATCAAATGCAGGCGGCCGCCGAGGGCCTCAACGGCATTGCGGATGAAACATCAGGCGAGGCGACAAACGCGTCAGCGGCCTCTGAGCAGGCGTCTGCAAATGTCCAGACCGTGGCGTCCGCCTCTGAAGAGCTGTCCGCGTCCATTCAGGAGATTGGCCGGCAAGTTGACAGCACCACGGAGATTATCCGGGCTGCACTTGGATCTGCTCAGGAAACGAACGAGCGGATTGGCGGTCTGGCGCAGCTTGCCCAGAACATCGGCGATGTTGTGAACCTGATCTCTGATATTGCCGAGCAGACCAACTTGCTTGCTCTCAATGCAACGATTGAGGCTGCCCGTGCCGGAGAGGCGGGCCGCGGCTTTGCAGTTGTTGCGTCCGAAGTCAAGGAATTGGCGACACAGACGGCCAAGGCGACCGAGCAGATTGAGGCCCAAGTGTCTGAAGTCCAGGCGGCAACGAAGGAAGCCGTTTCGGCGATCGGAACGATCGCGGAAACCATGGCAACCGTCGACAATTACACCGGAAACATTGCATCAGCGGTTCAGGAGCAGGGGCAGGCGACAACAGAGATCTCGGCGAATGTCCAGGAAGCTGCACAAGGAACACGGTCGGTCGCGGGGTCAATGGTGGCAATCAGCGAAAAGTCGCAGATGACCAGCTCCTCCGCTGGCGATGTTTTGCGGGCGTCTAATGATGTAGCCGACAAAACCGAAGACCTTCGCGGGACGGTGGACCGTTTCCTTAAAGCCGTTGAAGCTGCTTAAGGGGTGCCGGAGCGATCCCGCCTAGCTTCCAGGAAGTCGGCGTGACGTATCTTCTACAAAATCCGGGTCGACCTTCTTTGCGAAGGCGGCCCGCCATGGGTCGGCAAGCGCGGCCAGGTTGGCAAGTGCGGACGCCGTGCTGCTTTCCAGTTTCGGGTTGAACCGGGCAAAGATCACGTCTTTCAGGTTCCAATCCGGGCAGGGTCGGTCGATCAAGGTCATACTGTCGCCTGCTTTGACAACGCCGGTTTCCAGAACCCGGTAGTACCAGCCCGTTTTGCCGGTTTTCTGAAAATGCGCCGCAAGGGCAGGGTTCTGGGTGTGCATGTTAAGCTTCCAGCATGGCTGCCGGCCTTGGCAGATTTGAAGACGGGCGGTGCCGACGGCAAAAACATCGCCAATACAAAGGTCTGCTTCGGTGAAGCCGGACGATGATATGTTTTCCCCAAATGTCCCGGGTTCGTATGCGAACGGGGAAGTGCCAAAACGCTCCGCCCAATCGGCGTAGTGTTCTGAAGGATAGTGGTGCAGCGCTTTCTCAGGACCGCCATGGACCGCAAGATCCGCCTGCTGGTCTTCCACAATCCCGGTTTCTGTAAGCTGAACAGCTCCCTGAATCAGAGACTTACGGATTGCAGAGGGTGCTTTCCCGTCCCATCTGTCCTCAGGTTTTCCGGCATATACGCCCAAGATCTGTGCGATTGTCATCTTTAAGAGTCATCCTGTGGTTGGGGTGTGCTCATGGCAAATCTGTTCAGCTTCTTGCGGCTTCAACGGAACGTCCAGAAGGTTGCAGTACCCGCCAGCATCCGTTGATTGATGGTGGCTACACTCTTTGCAAAGACCGAAGGACTTCGCACCGCGTTGTTCCAGAAGCTTCATAACCAACGCTGTCAGCCCGTCCTTTAGCGCTTCAGCGCTCGTCGCCTCAAGAGCCGAAATCGCGGCTGACATTGCAGATTGCGCGGCCAGCAACGCCTGCCCGTCATCTGTCACGTCATAACGAATGCTGCGTTTGTCTTCTTCAAGTCGCGACTCGGCAATCAGCTCTTTCCGGGCCAGCGCTTTCAAGGTTTGAGACGCTGTGCCTCTGGTGGTTGCCAGGTAGTCGGCCACATGAGACGGCGCCCGCGAAAACCTGTTTGCCTGGGCGAGATAGGACAGTGCAGCGAATTGTGACGGGTTGAGCGGTCCATTCCATTCTTCGGCCGCGTTCAGCCTGCCGAGGCGGTTAATCAGATCTGAGATAAAGCGGGTGTGGTCGCGGTCGTCGGTCATGCCTTTTTTATAGCGAGTCGAAATTAAACTTGCAATAGTATCGACTCGCTATTAATGAAGAGGCGTCTTTTCTGAAAAGGAGAACACCCATGTTGAAGACACTAGCTGGAAGTCTTGTCCTGGCTGCCTTGCCGATTACCGCTCTGGCAGGCGGGTCACACAGCGATCATGCAATTCACCAAAAGGGCGCAGTGCTGTCGCCGGAAAACACCAAAATAGACCAGAACTACGATATTCTGGCAGCACACGTGCATCGCTCCGGACGCATTGTGACCTTCCACATGACGCTGACGGGAACCGCTGGGGCCACGACGCCTGAACCGGCCGGTCAACTCGCCGGCGCTCCGGTTGAAGCCTATGTTTGGCCGACCTCATTGAAGCCGGACGCCGTCGGTTTTGAAAGTGAAGATGGCATCCTGGCGCTGGTTGCAACGTCTCACCCGGATTTTGATGACACGCCGCTTTTTGATGAAGACGGGGATGGGGATCTTACAAATGACGGCGCCAAATGGCACTCGCACTGGGTTGTTTTAACGCCAAACGAAGCCTGTGGGGCAGGAGCTTTGTCAGTGAAGGATATCCCGAATGGGGCCTCGCCCAAAATGCCGGCGACTTGGCCGGGATTGCCGATTTACATCGACAGCCCGGGTTTTTCTCCGGTGCTCAAAAGTGAAGAGATCAGCATCAATGTCAGTTTTGATGATCCGTCAGTGGCTGATGGGATGTCTTACGACGGGGTGACGTCGGCTCTTCGCGTTAATCAGAACATCCACGCTCCGCTGCTGTGCGTCGTCGACGTATTCGATGTGGCTTCTGGAGACCTCAGTCTGCCGGGCAAGCTCAACTGATCGGAGATGGTTTCACTCAAACAAAAAAGCGCCGGCAAAACCGGCGCTTTCAAAAAGTCTATCAGACCAATCAGTTGAACAGACTGGAAACCGATTTTTCCAAGGCTGTCCGGTTGATTGCTTCGCCCATCAGCGGAGCAATCGAGATCGCGCGAATGTTCGGTGCGGCAGTGATGGCAGCAGTCGGCTCGATGGAGTTGGTGATCACCAATTCCTTCAGTTTGGAGGAAGTCACCCGTGCAACCGCTCCGCCGGACAAAACGCCGTGGGTGATATAGGCGGTAACTGACTTGGCGCCTTTGGCAAGCAGTGCATCCGCTGCATTGCAGAGCGTGCCGCCACTGTCGACGATGTCGTCCACCAGAATGCAATCGTAGCCATTCACATCACCAATGATGTTCATGACTTCCGATTCTCCAGGCTTGTCGCGGCGTTTGTCGACGATGGACAACGGAGCCTCGATGCGCTTTGCAAGCGCGCGGGCACGAACCACGCCACCGACATCCGGCGAGACGACCATGACATTGTCGGTCGCATAGCGCTCCTTGATGTCGCGGGTCATGACCGGTGCGGCGAACAGGTTGTCCGTCGGAATATCGAAGAAACCCTGGATTTGGCCGGCGTGCAGATCCAGTGTCAGCACGCGGTCAGCACCGGCTTCCGTGATCAAATTGGCAACAAGCTTGGCCGAGACAGGTGTCCGGCCGGAGGCGCGGCGGTCCTGGCGGGCATATCCGAAGTAAGGAATAACGGCTGTGATTCTGCGGGCAGATGACCGGCGCAGTGCATCAATAATGATGAGCAGCTCCATAAGGTGGTCATTGGCCGGGTAGCTGGTCGGCTGGACGACAAAGACGTCCTCACCGCGTACATTTTCCTGGATTTCGACGAAGATTTCCTGGTCGGCGAAGCGCCGGACCTGACATTTGGCCAATGGAACATCCAAGTATTGGGAGATTTCCTCGGCCAGGGCTCGGTTGGAATTGCCCGCGACGATCTTCATAAGCCGCAAGTCCTTCTGGTGCGGAGCCGGGTTTGTAGGGCCTAGAGGGGCCAAGCAAACACGCGGTTGGGGCGTTAGGTCGTTCAAGGTGCCGATTGCCCAAAGCCTTCTTGGGGAAAACCTTCGGCAGGCGGCGGCGTTGTAACAACCAACCGGACATACGACAACCGCGCTGAGGGTGTCAGATGCGGTTTTTTTAGTTTTTATGACGCCGGTTTTGATTTATCCGGTTAAAGTTGACCTTATCGGTTGAGCCAGGCGGAAATTTCAACCACAGAACGTTCTGCGATGCGGGTCAGAACCGTGGACGTTGCCCCAGTCCAGGGATCGCCAGTAGAGCCTCCGGTTTCCTCAGCACCCGAAATCCGTTTCAAGCGGCGCCCTGATCGGTCAACGATGTCGAAAACGTAAAATACCGTACCTTTGCCAGGTTGGCCCGTCGCTGCGAGATATCCGTTCACCCGGTAGGTCGCGTCAGCACCGACTCGCCGCACAAGCTTAAGGCCGCGCAGGGCAGCCTGTTGACCAATTTCATTGGACAGCTCATCGGCAATGTTGCCGGGAGCACCCGTGAAGGGCTCAAAGGCAAAGGTCGTGCCCTGTTGTTCATCAATCGGTTGGATGAAGCTTGGTGCGACCGGTGTCGTGTTGATCGCCGCTGGCGGAGGATTTGCGCCCTGACAGGCAGCAAGGCCCCCTATCAGCAGGAGTCCTCCAACGACTTTGAGGATCCGTAAAATAGGGAATTCGGTTTTATGGGGCATTTAGACGGCTGGCCTGAATTCTCTCAAATGGCGTTTGGGCCAGATCCCGGCAATTGCCGAACCCCACCCCGATTTGGTTTCTGGTTTAGCCCGACTTGTCCGGTAGGTCGAGAGGCTTGGTGCAGAACCGGTGCAGCTAACCACCGTTACGGTCCTATTAACTGCGAAATAGGCAGGTTACTCCAGTATTTTCGATCCAGAACGGCCCGCTTCTAGCCGGAGTTGTCCTTACGCACCGATCATGATGGCACTGATTTGGCGCCCGTAATCCGGTTCCTTGCGATGCGTTGTTCGCCGATAAGAAAAAAAACGGTTCTCGTCCACATAGGTACAGACATCGATTGAAGCGACCTTTGCAAGGCCAAGGTCCTTCAGGCGGTTCGTAATGAAGACAGGCAGATCGAACATGTAATGTTCCGCGCGCGACGAAGGTATGAAATAACTCTCATTCGCCTGCGACATATCTGCAAACCGTTCGAAGAACTCCTGTCCGACTTCATAGGAATTCTGTGAGATCGTCGGTCCGAGCACAGCGCGGATGTGGTGCTTGTTCGCGCCGAGCTTTTCCATGGCCTCAACGGTGTTTTCCATGACACCTGAGATCGCCCCCTTCCATCCGGAATGGGCTGCACCAATAACTTTGGCCTCCGGATCGGCAAAGAGAATCGGCCCGCAGTCCGCGGTCGCTACCCCGAGAGCCACGTTTGGGGTTCTTGTTACCAGCGCATCAGCTTTGCGATCTGCGCCTTCTGCCCAAGGACCTTCGACCGTGATCACATCTGGAGAGTGGATCTGGTAAGGCGAGACAAGGTACTCCGGCGCGATGCCGAATGTCTCGGCAACCCGCTTCCGGTTTTCAAGGACCAGAGGCCGTTCGTCATCAGAGCCGAGACCAATGTTCAAGCTCTCGTAAAGACCACCGGATACACCGCCGTTGCGCGTGAAGAAGCCGTGCGTGACCCCATCGCAATTGAGCTCGTTTGCCTCGATTTTCATTCGGTCTCCATTGTGTATCACCGCAAGATCTAGTTGGCGCTTCTAACTCGCCGGTTCGAAGGGGGCAAAAACTTGTCCCTCAGGCGCAATCGCTAGAACTTTAAAAAGGTCGCCCATCTGGTCCGGAGCGGCAAGCCGTTCGACCGCATCCCGGATTGCATCCTGTTCTGCTGGTGATTTTCCGGCGCCAAGAGCGCCAGCGCGTTCCAAAAGCCCTGACTGAAGCAAAAATGTGCCTTGAGTGAGGAGGGGAAGCGGTGCTGCGCCGGCTCTCGTTGCTGCAGTTGCGAGTGCTTCAAAATTCACATGCGCTGTGAGATCTGCCTCGCCAGGGTGGGCCAGAACATCATCATAAGCATGCCGGTAAAGGGCTTGCAGCGTATCGCCTGGTGCCGTTTGGGCGTAGCCGTAGTCAATGAACAGAGCAAAGCCGCCATGTTCCGCAATACGCGTGGCAATTTCTTCAGCGACTGCATTGGCCGCGGGCTGCGTCTCCAGAATGCTCCCCTCCGGAGCTTTCATTGCGGCAGCGGGAATAGCGTTAGTTGGCAGCTGTGCAGGGCCCACGCCAAATTCCAGTCTACCTGACGCATCAAGTCCGACCATGCGTTCGTTCCAACCATTCGCTGTCTTGACGAACTGGTGGATCGGGAGCGCGTCAAAAAACTCGTTTGCAATCACGATTAACGGGCCATCCGGCACATCCTGAAATGTGTTCCGGAAGTTAGGCGGAAGCTGAGTGTTCCGAAGTGTCTGCGTTTGAACCTGCCGCAACCTCGGGCTTATCTCAACGAGATTAAGTGTGGCTGCCTCCAAGAACTCCGGTCGATGAGACGCCACACGTAGAAAGTCGGCCATGAGCGTTCCGCGGCCTGGGCCGAGCTCCACCAACTGGAAATTGCTCGGAGCGCCCAGCGTTTCATAAGCTTTGAGGCAGACTGCGCCGATGAGTTCGCCAAACATCTGGCTGACTTCCGGCGCCGTAATGAAGTCGCCTTTCCGTCCGAACGGCTCCCGGGTGGTATAGTACCCATACTCCGGATCGCCGAGGCAGCGGGCCATATAGGTGGCGACAGTAATAGGACCTTCGGCTGCGATCTGTTGGCGCAGCTTCTCTTTGAGTGCGGTCACTGATCAGCTGCCCGCGGAGTTCGTTTCACAGACCAGACCATCAACGCGATCCCGGCAATGATCATCGGTAGTGACAAGAGCATTCCCATCGTCAGGAACCCGTTCAAATATCCGATATGGGCATCAGGGACCCGATACAGCTCGACGATCGAGCGTCCAACGCCGTAGCCGCAGGCGAAAGCGCCGGCAAGAAAGCCTGGCCGATGTAGCAGTTTGAAGCGATGGCTCAAGAGGCGGAGCACCAGAAACAGGATCACGCCTTCCAAAGCGGCTTCATAAAGCTGGCTCGGGTGGCGCGGTTCAGGTCCGGCGTTTGGAAAGACAACGGCCCATGGGACATCTGTCGGCCGTCCCCATAGCTCGCTGTTGATGAAATTCGCCATGCGGCCGAAGAAAATGCCGATGGGCGCAGCACAGCCGGCAAGGTCAAACAGGGTCCACAACGAGAGCCCGCGTTTCCAGGCAAAGAGCAGCATGGCAATAACCGTCCCGGAAAAGCCGCCGTGAAACGACATGCCACCTGACCAGATCGCCAGAATTTCCCCCGGGTTCGCAAGGTAATATGCGGGATTGTAGAAAAGGACATATCCAAGACGTCCGCCCAGAATAATGCCCAGTGTCCCCCACAGGACAAAGTCGTCCAAGTCGACCGGGGTGGGACGGTTTCGTGGTCCCCAGAGAGTATCGTTGAGCACAAGGGCTCTCATGTACCGCCACGCCAAAACAATGCCGACGATGTAGGCCAACGCATACCAGCGCAGGGCAAACGGACCTATTTCGACGATAACGGGATCAATCGCTGGAAACGGAATGGCGAGAAGCGGTGGCAAGCTGGGACCCTCGGTTTCGGAGTAAATGCCGATGTGGGCAACGCATGCGCGATCTCGCATCGGCCGTCAAGCCACCGTGCATCACGTCTTCGGGGTGCAAACTGATATATCGTTCGTATTGGCAGATGTTCACTGATCTAAGCGCTTGAAGTTCACCTTAAACCCTCATACCTGTCGGGTAGACATTTAATACTTGAAAGGAGCAGGGCATGACCCAAGGCCCAAATCGCCTGCTGGATGATTTCGCAAAGCTGATGACCGATGCTGCCGGTGTTGCCCAAGGCGCGCGCCGCGAGGTTGAGACAGCATTTCGCGCCCAGGCGGAGCGCTTTCTTTCCGACATGGATCTTGTTTCGCGTGAAGAGCATGAGGCCGTGAAAGAGATGGCAGTCCGCGCTCTTGATCGCCTTGATGAAGTGGAAGAACGACTCGCTGCACTCGAGGGAACCGGCGAAAAGGCCTCCGGTAAGAGCTAAGCGGTCGCTTTACGAGTGTTCTGGGCCGATTTCTGTTAATCAATGATGTCAGTGATGTAACAGTCAAACTTGGCGGAATTGCAGTGTTTTTGGGCAGGAAGGCTAAATTTTCTGCTCACTCGTCCACAAGTTTCGGCTTTCTGCTCGAAATTGGTAGGTAGGCCTCAAGTCCTTCCTGCACCTATACTCAAAGCTAACAGGGATTCGTCGGAGCAAGGCGGAACCGGTCTAACGATTGGGCCAGACAAGGACGCGCGTTGCTCCTCTGCTTGGGACTTACCCCGGCGGCCCACCCGGTTATCCTAATCGGGTATTCGGCCCCGGCTGGAAGGGGAGAGGGCATATGAGCCTCATCGAGATCGACTTCGAGCGACCTGAGAATCCCGTGGATACCATCGAAACTGTTGCAGCCTTGAACGACTGGACGTTCGAGCGCTCAGATGACGATGAGATCACAATTTCGATTGCTGGAAATTGGTGTGATTACCACGTCTCCTTTTCCTGGATGGAAGATGTTGAGGCGCTCCATCTGGCGTGCGCCTTCGACTTGAAGGTGACGGAGCTCAGAAAGACCGAGGTTGTCCGGCTCTTGGCGCTCGTCAATGAACAACTCTGGGCGGGCCACTTCGATCTCTGGAGCAAGGAAGGCGTGGTCATGTTCCGCCAATCCCTTCTGCTCGCAGGCGGGGCGGAGCCGACTTCGGCGCAAATCGAGGCCATGCTGGCCAATGCGCTTGAGAACTGCGAGCGGTTCTATCAAGCCTTCCAGTTTGTGGTCTGGGCTGGCCACTCCGCGTCGGAGGCCCTCAGTACAGCCCTTTTTGAAACTGCAGGAGAAGCATGACGTTTTCCAAAGAGCGCCCCTTTGTTCTTGTCGGCGCCGGCAAGATGGGTGGAGCGATGTTGTCTGGATGGATGGCGGAGGGAATTGATCCGGCATCCATCCTCATTGTTGACCCCTTTTTATCGCCGGAAATCGGTGCGCTTTTGAAAAAACATGGCATTGGTCATGCCGCACAGATGCCGGATGATGTGGTCTCCGGAATCATCCTGGTGGCCGTTAAACCCCAGATGATGGATGATGTGCTGCCGGGTTTGGTATCCGCCTGCGACGCAAGCACGCTTATTCTCTCCGTCGCCGCCGGAACGCCTGTGCGCAAGTTTCAGGAGTTTTTCGGAGACATCCCAACGGCACGGTGCATGCCGAACACGCCTGCCATGGTGAAACGCGGCATTACCGCAGTTTACCCAACCGAAAAGGTTACAAACGAGCAAAAGAACACGATCTCCCAGCTGCTTTCTGCCGTTGGCAAGGTCGTTTGGCTGGACAGCGAGGACCAGATTGACCTCGTAACCGGCGTCAGCGGTTCGGGTCCAGCCTATGTTTTTTACATGACAGAAACGCTCAAAGAAGCTGGAACAGCTGCTGGCTTGCCGGAAGAGCTTGCGGAGCAGCTGGCCATTGCCACGGTCTGCGGAGCCGGTGAATTGATGCACCAGTCCGGCGAGGACCCGGCGATTTTGCGTAAGAACGTTACCAGCCCGAACGGAACGACCGCTGCCGCTTTGGATGTTCTGATGTCTGAACGTGGAATCCAGCCCATCATGACCGAGGCAGTCGCCGCGGCTGTGAAACGGGCAAAGGAACTGGCGGGCTAAAACCGGAATGGGTGCGGCGAGATACCCCTTTTCGCCGCATCGCTGGTCTTCTATCTTCGAAGAATGAAACAGGAGACCAGAGCATGGCAACTGCGAAAACAAAGCAGAAGATCCTCACCGTTTTTCTGGAGTTGCTTGAAAAGCATCCCTACGAGGAAGTCTCGCTTCAGCTGATTGCCGAGACCGCCAAAGTCAAATTGTCGGACCTGCGGCGCGCGTACACGTCCAAACTCGCTCTGGTCGAAGCATTTGCGGAGAGCATTGACGCAGCGGTTTTGGACGAGCGCGACGAGGGTATGGATGATCAACCTGCGCGGGACCGTCTGTTCGATATCCTGATGACCCGCATAGATGCTCTGGCGGAGCATAAGGAGGCCGTCCGGGCCCTCAAAACCGCAGCCGATGAAGACCCGGGCCTGGCACTTGAATTCAATCGCATCGCCATACGCTCGCAGAAATGGATGCTTGTCGCCGCGGGGATCGATCTGGCCGGAGCGAAGGGCACAGTGGTCGCCCAAGGGCTCGTAATGGCGTTTTCCAAGGTCGTCGATACCTGGTTGGACGAACCGGATGAAGGCATGCCGCGCACCATGGCCCGCCTCGACAAGGAACTCGACAGCGGTGTGTCTTTCATGAAGCGTCTGAACCGGTTGGAAGGAATGGCAAAGGGTTTGCGCAAATTCATCAAATCCGCGTCCAGGCGCGGCCGGAGCCGTAGCAGATCTCGAGATGATGATGATTTTGCGGCCGACGCTGAAATGCCGATGCCGTAAGAACAGGGCGCGTAGTTTCCAGGGTTTACTCCTGCTGGTTTAGCGATCATGGTCGCTCAAAAATGGAGTGAACCGTGAGCGACCAAATCAGTTTTGATGATTTTTTGAAAGTTGACGTCCGGGTGGGCCGCGTTGTTGAGGCCGAGGAGTTTCCCGAAGCGCGGAAACCTGCCTACAAACTCCGGATCGATTTCGGACCCGAGATCGGGATCAAGAAAACCTCTGCACAGATCACGAAACACTACACGCCCGAAACGCTTGTTGGCCGCTTGGTCATGGCGGTGGTCAATTTCCCACCGCGCCAGATTGGACCTGTCAGGTCTGAGGTCCTCACACTCGGTGTCCCAGACGCCGATGGGGAGGTCGTCCTGATGACCCCCGACAAGGACGTGCCAATCGGCGGGCGGCTATATTAAATCTTCAAGCCTAATGTATCCCATTGTCACTTAAGCCGGGATCCTGAGGCGGGCGCGCAGCCCGCCAAACGGGCTGTCTTCAAGGTAGAGATCGCCGCCGTGTGACCGCGTGATATCGCGGGCAATTGCAAGGCCGAGGCCACTCCCGGTCTTGTCCTGATTGCGCGCCAAATCAAGGCGGTGAAAAGCACGAAACGCCATATCGCGCTGATCCTCGGGAATGCCCGGGCCGTCATCATCGACGGTGATGATCAACCAGTCATTCTCAATTGTTCCATTGAGCTCGACGCGCTGCCCATACTTGCAGCCGTTGGTCACCAGGTTTGAGAGGCACCGTTTCATCGAGTTCCGGCGAAGCAGAACTTCCGAGGGGCCGTCAAAATCGGCTTTGACGTTGTTGCCGGAAATCTCGCTCTCTTCCTCAAGCTCTTCGAACAAAAGCGCCACATCGGTTTCTTGCGGCTCTTCATCGCCATCGCCTTTGGCAAACGCCAGATAATCCTCCAGCATGTTGCTCATTTCATCGACGTCTTTGCGCATGGCCTCGCTTTCCGGAGTGTCACCGAGAAATGCAAGCTGCAGCCGCATACGTGTGAGGATAGTACGAAGATCGTGGCTGACACCGGCCAGCATTGTGGTCCGCTGGTCGATCTGCCGTTCGATCCGCCGGCGCATGTCGGCAAAGGCGACCCCGGCACGCCGGACTTCCAGAGCTCCGCTTGCCTTGTAATCGCCGACCGGGCGGCCCTTGCCGAATGCCTCGGCCGCGTTTGCAAGACGGATGATCGGGCGCATCTGATTGCGCAAAAACAAGAGGGCGATGATGATCAGAACAAGGGCCGTCGAAAACATCCACACAAGGAAAATGTGTGAGTTTGAGGCAAAGGTCTGGCTGCGGCGCGTAAAGACTCGCAAGACTTCGTTTTGCAGTTGAATTCGAATTTCGACAAACCGCGACCGGCCGACGGTGTCGATCCAAAATGGTCGGCCGATCCGTTGGCTGATCGCCTTGCTGAGCTCCTGGTCAATGACATCGAAAAACGGCTTCGGAGCGGGGGGAGGCAACGGCTCCAGCGGCAGGATCGACATGGACATGCCGAGCGCCCGCGCGCCCAGCTCTTCGATCTTTGCATGCTCCGGATCTTGCGGGTAGTTCTCAAGAACATAGACAACAGCTGCGATCTCACGAACCACAGCTTCAGACATGCGCCGCGACACAAGTTGATAGTGCCGCTCCATGAAGACGAAGGCGATCACCGATTGCAGTATGACAACCGGGATCACGATGATCAGAAAGGTTCGGGTGTAAAGGCCTTTCGGCATGACCCGATAGAGAAACCGGGAGACGCGGCGATAGCCGCGATGAGCAGCCTTGACGGGCAGAAAAGCTGCATACCGCTGAAGAAAACTTTCAATACTCGCCATTCAACAGGCCCTAGTCACACGCAAGCCGGTAGCCGATGCCCCGAACTGTTTGCAGGTAGACGGGGTTGCCCGGATCGTCTTCGATTTTCCGGCGTAACCTGTTGATCTGGACGTCGACCGTGCGTTCACCGAGGCCGCTGTCATCGCCAACAATCTTGTGCCGGGGAACGGTGGCGCCGGGTTGTTCCGCAAAAATCGACAGGATCTGTTTCTCGCGGTCGGTCAGGCGGATCGAGCTGTCGCCGTTTTTGAGTTCACCCCGGGACGTGTTGTAGCAAAAGGGTCCGAATCGGATTTCGGTCACCGTCGTCGGTGGCTGGTATTGGCCTCGGCGCAAAATGGCACCGATGCGCAGCAACAATTCCTTCGGTTCAAACGGCTTGCCGAGGTAATCGTCGACACCGGCTTCCAGGCCGGCAATCCTGTCTGGAGCGTCGGTCCGTGCTGTCAGCATCAGTATTGGAACCTGTGACGTTTCCCGGAGTGACGTTGCCAGTTCCGTTCCGGTTTCACCCGGCATCATGACGTCGAGAATGATCAGATCAAACTCCAACCCGGACAGGCAAACCCGTGCTTCGGCCGCATTGGCCGCGGCAGACACGCGATATCCGTTGTCTTTCAACAGCCGTCCAAGCAGGTCCCGGATCCGGCTGTCGTCATCGACCAGTAGCAGATGAGGCGCGTTGTCATCAGGAGCCGTCACAGTCATCGGCGCTTTTGTCCTTCCCAACGATGAACCCGGCGGACGCCAGATCAGTCTTTCAATTCGTATGAACTGCGGATCAGCCCGACAATGTCGTTCCTGGCTTCAGGATCAATAACTTGCAACAAGAATTGCCGGACAATCAAGTCGGCGCCATCTGGCAGTCCAATTAGGGCGCGTTCAAGGCGCTTTTGCTGCAGGCGGGCAAGATCATCCGCAAGCACCTGTCCACGTTCTGTTGTATACAGAAGGCGCTGGCGGCGATCATGCGGGCCTTCACGCTGCTCGATGATATCCGCGTCGACCAATTGTTTCAGCACCCGGCCGAGGCTTTGTTTGGTGATCCTCAAAATGCCAAGCAGGTCAGTCACCATAATCCCGGGATTGCGTTCCACAAAATGTAGAACGCGGTGATGGGCACGGCCGAAATCATATCCCGCCAGAACATCATCTGGATCGCCGGTAAAATCGCGATAGGCAAAAAACAAAAGTTCGATCAGATCGTAGGGAACTGCGTTTGCGGCTCCGTCATTGTTTCCTGCCGGTTCGGACTGGCTCACAGGCTTGGATTCGGCGGGCAGGGACGCTTTGAAATTTATGTCAGTCATATTGACTTATTTAAGACCGATTGTTACTTGTTGACCACGGTGTGCGAAATGATTGGTCGTTTTGTTGCTTTTTTCAGCATTTAACGACAAACGAATCCAATCAGGAACGGCGCGCTTCTCAAGATACCGATAGTTGGCGTGCTGTGCAAAAGATACAGCCATTCAATGGGCCGTTGTACGCTTGAGCCGATTGAAAACGCGACTGAAAAATGAAAACACGCTCAGGAGAGCGGGCGGGAGTTTAAGACATGGCTGCACAGCCCTTTGATCAGCTGACAGGTGATATCTGGTATGATGGCACGTTTGTGCCCTGGTCCGATGCCAAGCTGCATGTGTTGAGCCACGGGTTGCATTACGGAAGCAGCGTGTTTGAAGGTGAACGCGCCTATGGCGGACGTATCTTCAAATCCGAAGAGCATACCGAGCGCCTGCTGGCATCTGCCCGCGAGCTTGGGTTTGAAATTCCCTGGACGGCGGAGCAGATCAATGCTGCCAAGGAAGAAACCCTTGCGCGCATGAACCTGACGGACGCCTATATTCGCCCGGTCGCTTGGCGCGGCAGTGAGATGATGGGCATTTCCGCCCAGAAGAACACCATTCACCTTGCGATCGCCGCATGGGAATGGCCGAGCTACTTTGCGCCGGAAGAGCGTTTGAAGGGTATTCGGCTTGATATGGCGGACTATCGCCGTCCGGATCCGAGAACGGCTCCGTTCAAGGCCAAGGCTGCCGGTCTGTACATGATCTGCACGATCTCCAAACATGCCGCCGAGGCAAAGGGCTACACTGATGCTCTGATGCTCGATTGGCGCGGCCAGGTTGCCGAGGCCACCGGTGCGAACGTGTTTTTCGTTAAAGACAGCAAGATCCACACACCGACGCCCGACTGCTTCCTGAACGGGATTACCCGGCAGACTGTGATCGGTCTTGCCAAGGACCGTGGCATTGAGGTTGTTGAACGGGTCATCATGCCGGAAGAGCTCTCAAGCTTCGAGCAGTGTTTCGTTACCGGGACAGCTGCCGAAGTGACGCCGGTGTCTGAAATCGCCGGAAACAGCTATGTCGTTGGTGACATCATCAAGACGTTGATGGAAGACTATGACGCGGCCGTCCGCCCGCAAGTTGGCGAGATGAAAACTGCGGCGACCGGCTGATTGCTTCCAAAAAGATAAAGTTCGGCGAGTTCAGCCGCTGAACCTGCAACAAAGAAAACCCGGCGCGCCTGCGCCGGGTTTTCTTTTAGGTTTGCCTGAATTTCAGGTTTAGAACTTGTAGGCAATACCGGCCCGTACCTGGTGGTCATTGAACTCGGTGCTCACACCAGTTCCACCGAGGTTAAAGTCCTGATCGCCGAAGTCCTGATAACTGTAGTCGAAGCGTGCGACAACATTGGACGTAATCGCGGCTTCAGCACCAGCGCCCAATGTCCAGCCGAGAGCGGTCTTGCTGTCGGAAACACCATTGGCTGTTGCTTCCAGGTCGGCGATAGCCAAACCACCCGCACCATAGATCATGTAGCGGTCAAACGCGTAGCCGAGACGGCCGCGGAAGTTTGCGTTCCAGTCAGAGCTGGACTTGAGGGAGAGACCGTTGACGGTCCCGCTCTTTTCCAGATCAGTCAGGCTGAAATCGGATTCCAGACCGACGACAACGTTCGGAGTGACCTGGAAATTGTATCCGGCATAAGCACCGCCAGCGACACCGTTGTCGTTGAAACCACGGCTTGCGCCACCGGTGCTGTTGTCGAAGTTGCCAAAGGCCCAGCCAAGCTGTGTCCCGATGTAAAAGCCGGTCCAGTCGATGCTTTGCTGTCCTGCCGGGACAGCGTCATATGCTGGCGCCGGTGCAGGTGACTGCGGCAGGTCGGCAGCGAGCGCTCCTGCGGCGCTGGCAGTGAGGGCAAAACCTGCAAGTGCAAGACGGTTCATTGAAAATACTCCAGATCCACACTAACTCATTCAATTCAAGACGCGCTCGAAGTCGCGTCCACACCTTCCCCCGGTTTGAAGATATGGAGATCGTTTGTGGCGGATCGGGTCAGAGATTGTGGAGTTTTGATGACTAATGGCGGCAAATTTCTGTCAGTGTGAACCAGAGATTAAGACCGTTGCGATTTGCAGTGACTGGACAAGAAAGATCCTTGTTCCCCGCTTTCCCCGCACCAATCTATTGCGTATAACGCGCCCAGTCGAAAGAACGGCGATCCCAAATCTGCCGTATTTCAACCCTCAGACCCGAACCGGAACTCAGAATGCTGTTTGACTATTTAAGCCTGGCAGGTGGATTGGTTGCACTCATCATTGCCGGCGATGTCTTGGTCAGAGGCTCTGTCGGGGTCGCGCAGAGGCTTGGCATTCCGAACCTCGTCATCGGTTTGACGATCGTTGCGTTCGGCACATCAGCGCCAGAGCTTGTTATCTCGTTGAAGGCAGCTCTGGATAATGCCAGCGGGATTGCGATCGGTAATGTGGTTGGGTCCAACATTGCCAATGTACTTCTGGTTTTGGGCTTGCCGGCGCTGATTGCCGTAACACCGTGCGGTGAACAGGGGGCCACCCGGACTGCTATCTTCATGGTCGCGGTGACGCTTGTTTTCATTGCGCTTTGTTTTTTTACTCCGATCGGATTGTGGGACGGCGTTCTTCTTTTGGCATTGTTGGCCGTGTTTCTTGGTGGTTCTACAATTGCCGCGCGGCGCCATCGGAAGGACCTAAAAGCCGCTGCAGCTGGTGCTGATGTCACCGCAGAGGCCATGGAAACTGGTGATGAACTGGAAGACGTCGATGACGTTCCTGATTCCATTTGGGTCGCACTCATCTATATCGGCCTGGGTCTCGTCGGTCTGCCGCTTGGTGCGCATTTCACGATCAGCGGTGCAACCACCATCGCAACGGCCTGGGGTGTGAGCGATGCAGTGATTGGTTTGACGGTGATCGCGCTTGGAACCTCCCTTCCGGAACTTGCAACAACTGTTATGGCCGCAATCCGGCAGCATGGCGCCGTGGCGATCGGCAACGTCATCGGATCGAATATCTTCAACCTTCTCGCGATTATCGGGATCACGGCTGTCGTTGTTCCCATCGATGTCCCGCAAGAGGTTCTGAAGCTCGACATCTGGGTGATGCTCGCCTGTGCGGTGTTGTTGACCGCTCTCGCCGGGTTCAAGGTCTGTCTTGGCCGGATTTCAGGGTTTGTCATGACAGCCGCATACGGCCTTTACATCGCCAGCGTTTACATGCTGGGCTATGCCGGCTGAGTGAGGCGAACCACGCCTTTCAGATGACTTCATACCAATACTCTCCGATCCTCACAAAAGGACCAGCATGGGCGACGTGTCCGAAACCGATACTTCAACAGAAAACTCGAAAGGCGCTGAGGATTCGCCGGTTCTGAAGGGTGTCGAAGTCATCGCCCGCGAGGTCAAGCGTCTGCCCAACGGGCCAGGTGTTTACCGGATGCTCGATGAAAACGGAGAGGTTCTCTACGTCGGCAAGGCGCGAAGCCTGAAGAAACGGGTGACCAGCTACACCCGCCTCCAGGGGCAATCGAACCGGATCATGCGCATGATCCTTGTGACGACCGCGATGGAATTTGTCGTCACCAACACCGAACCGGAAGCCCTGCTGCTTGAAGCCAACCTGATCAAAAGGTTCAGGCCGCGCTTCAATGTGCTTTTGCGGGACGACAAGTCATTCCCCTACATTCTAGTCACCGGTGATCATGAATCTGCGGCCATCGTCAAACACCGGGGGGCTCGCAAGCGCAAGGGCGACTATTTCGGCCCGTTCGCGTCGGCTGGGGCCGTCGACCGGACGATCAATGCCCTGCAAAAGGCCTTTTTGATCCGGACCTGTTCGGACAGCTATTATGAAAACCGGACACGGCCTTGCCTCCAATACCAGATCAAGCGCTGCGCCGGACCGTGTACGGGGGAAATCGCGCCGGAAGACTATGCGGGCCTCGTCTCAGAAGCCAAAGCGTTCTTGTCCGGGCGCAGCCAACTGATCAAGGAACAGTTGGCTTCCCAAATGGAAACCGCTTCTGCTGATTTGGAATTCGAGCGGGCGGCGATCTACCGGGATCGTTTGGCAGCACTTTCCCATGTTCAGGCGCATCAGGGCATCAATCCTCAGACGGTGGATGAAGCAGATGTCTTTGCAATCCATCAGGAGGGCGGGCAGTCTTGTGTTCAGGTGTTCTTTTTCCGTACAGGACAGAACTGGGGCAACCGGGCCTATTTTCCGAAGGCCGACAAGTCCTGGGACGAGGCTGACATTCTGGAAAGCTTCCTGGCCCAGTTCTACGACGACAAGCCAGCGCCCAAACAGATCCTGTTGTCCCATCCGCTTGGTGAGCAAGAGCTTTTGGGAGAAGCCTTGAGTGAGCGTATGAGCCGCAAAGTCGAGGTGACGGTTCCCAAGCGCGGCGAGAAGAAAGAACTCGTCCTGCACGCCATGACGAACGCGCGCGAAGCTTTGGGGCGGCGGCTTGCGGAAACCTCAAGCCAGGCAAGGTTGCTTAAAGGCGTTGCGGAAGCTTTCGATCTGGCGACCCCTCCGCGCCGTATTGAGGTTTATGATAACTCGCACATCATGGGCACCAATGCTGTTGGTGGCATGATCGTTGCGGGCCCTGAAGGATTTGCAAAGGCGCACTACCGGAAGTTCAACATCAAGTCAGATGATCTGGTTCCCGGCGATGACTACGGCATGATGCGGGAAGTCCTGACGCGCCGTTTTTCACGTCTCATGAAAGAGCATGCCCGGCCAGAGGGCGGTGAAACGTCCAATCCTAAAGATACTCCGGAAGCGGAAGAAGCCGATGCCCCGGTCGACACGGATATTCCAGCGTGGCCGGATCTGGTTTTGATCGATGGCGGGCAGGGTCAGCTCACGGCTGCGCGGGAGACACTGGAAGAGCTTGGCCTGACCGATGTGCCGCTGGTCGGGATCGCAAAGGGGCCGGACCGGGACGCAGGCCGGGAGAAGTTTTTCATCACCGGCAAACCCTCATTCATGCTGCCGGAGCGGGATCCGGTCCTTTATTTCGTTCAGCGCCTTCGGGATGAAGCGCACCGGTTTGCAATCGGTTCCCACAGGGCCCGCCGGAAAAAGGATATCGCCAAGAACCCGCTGGATGAAATTGCGGGTATTGGACCCACTCGGAAGAAGGCGTTGCTCTCTCATTTCGGGACCGCGAAAGCGGTCTCCAAAGCCGGGGTCGATGATCTTGCTGCTGTGCCAGGGATCTCCGAAGCCATCGCCCGTCTGGTCTACGACCACTTTCATGAGTAATTTATCCGCCAAATAGCATATAAGTCCCGGTGCAGTGGTTCGGCAAAACGGTTGAACTGGCTGGTGCTTTGACGGTGAAGTCTGTAAATGGCAAAGGCACGCTTCGTTCTTGAGAAGGCATAACCGTATTGCGCGTCCAGCAGAACCAACACAGCTCAAAAAGCCGGATCACTGATGTTTGAGGGGGTGGTGAAAATCGGCCGCCCGCTCCTCGTTCTGGCGGCTTGGTGCTGCGGTCTGGGTGCGGTGTTCGCCGCGTCTCTTGGTCTTTCGTCATTTATTGCACCGGACTACTGGTTGTCCGACAACATGAGCTTTTTCCTCTGGCAGTTTCTGTATGGAGGGATTGGCGGTACGCTCTGTGCGGTTGCTGGCTTTTGGTTTGTCCGGAGTTGGCGTGGGGCCTATCGGTTGCTGATCGTGATTGCGGCCGTAGCCACGATCGCGCTGGCTGTGCTGACAGGTCTGCGGACCATAGAGAACACGGTGCCGCCGGTCGCTTCTTCCACAGATGCTAGGGAAATCAAGATTGTCTCCATCAACCTGGAGGCCTTGTTTCTCGGAGACCCGGTGCTCACCAGTTATCTGAAGGAAGTCGACCCCGACATCATCGTGTTTCAGGAAACGCTCTGGAATCTGCAAAAGTGGCGGTGGCATCAGCGTGGTTTGCCGATCGGCGGACCGGATACAAGTGTCTATCCGGAGCATCTGCTGGTTGGAGACCTTGGCGAACTGGTGATCTTTTCCCGCTTTCCAATTGAAGACACTTCTTCGCTGATCATTCCGGGTGTGACGCCACCAGGCGCAAGCGTCCATTACAATGCCGATCGCGAAATCCTGTCATTCTCGATAAACGTTGATGGCCAGACCGTGGATCTGGTTTCTGTTCATTCGGACAGTCCCCGCACAGCCCGGCGCTGGCACAACAAGCGCGCTTATTTTGATAAGATGGACGCGGTGATTGCCGAACGGCTTGAAAGTGCTGCCACACCGCTGATCGCCATTGGCGATTGGAACAGTGCTCCGTGGTCGGCGAGGTTCCAAAGGTCACTGGAAGCCAATGACCTTGTCACGGCCTATCCAGACCGCATCCCGCAGGTGACGCGGTACTTCTTTGACTATCGCCTGCGCTGGGTCCTGGGCTCCCCGGTCGATCAGGTGGCTGTCTCAAAAGACATCGGCATCGTCGATGTGTCTCTAGGTCCGCACATCGGGTCGGATCACCGGCCGCTTCTGGTGACGCTTCAACTCCCTGAGCAGGCTAAAAACTAATCTACGCACAACAGGGCGGGGATAGTCTGCGCGGCGAGCCAGAAAACAATTGAGCTCAGGCATCGGATTGGAAAGACTGCGGCAACCTTTCGACCGATTCCTGAAGAAAGCCCGATGGCCAAACTCTATTTCAACTACTCGTCCATGAACGCGGGCAAATCAACGTCCTTGCTTCAAGCTGCTTACAACTATGAAGAACGCGGCATGAACACGCTGTTGCTGATCGCGGCTTTGGATGACAGGGCTGGCAAGGGGCGGATTGCATCCAGAATCGGGCTGGCCGCCGACGCGGACATTTTTTCGTCTGCCGATGACGTTTACGCGCATGTGGATGCTGTTCGAAAAGAGCGCGCGATCCACGCGGTATTGGTCGATGAAGCCCAGTTCCTGACCGAGGAGCAGGTTTGGCAACTGGCACGAGTTGCAGATGGCCTGCGCATACCGGTGATGTGTTTCGGCTTGCGGACTGATTTTCAGGGCAAACTGTTTCCGGGAAGTGCTGCTTTGCTGGCTATCTCCGACAATCTCAAGGAGATCAAGACAATCTGCTGGTGTGGCCGCAAGGCGACAATGGTTGCCCGGCTGGACGGAGACGGCAATATCGTTGAGGAGGGAGATCAGGTCGTCATTGGCGGAAATGATAAATACATCTCCCTTTGCCGCCGTCACTGGTCGGGCCGTGATCTTGGAAACAATCAATAGGTTTCATTTTCCTGAGCGGACTCTACCCATCCGCACCTTGAAGGTCCCGCGTGACCGGCCTAAAAGAACGGCATCTACTTCTTGAGAAGGATGGCCAGATGTTTGGCAAGGTGTTGAAGTCATTGTTCGGCGGATCAGATGCTCCGCAAAAGCCCGGCAACAGCGTGTCGGTCGAGTATGACAGCTACACAATCATCGCTGAGCCTCAGCAAAATGGGGGGCAGTGGCAGGTTCGGGGGCGGATTGAAAAGCAGGACGGTGAAGAGCTGAAAAGCCATGTGTTCATCCGGGCAGACACCTTGCCGGGAGAAACAGAAGCCGCGAATGAAATGATCCGGAAAGCCAAGATGATGATCGACCAGCAGGGCGACAGCATTTTCAGCTGATCCTTCCATTTGACCGCTTGACGAGATATGGCCTTGTAGACCAGCGTTGGGTCAACATCCTCGTGGGTCTGAGAGGTTCAGAGGTCTGGGCCATGCGCCGCATCTGCCGAATACAGACGGTGATTTAGAAAGCCAATATGAAAAACAACGTCGCCTTCAGTCTGCCGAATATCTTGACCTACGGCCGGATCCTGGCCGTACCGGCTGTTGCGTTTTGTTTTTATTTCGAGGGGACGACGCCGCGCTGGATTGCGGTTGGATTGTTTGTTCTCGCAGCGATCACCGATTTCTTTGATGGGTATCTGGCGCGTGCCTGGCAGCAACAGTCTGCTCTTGGCCGGATGCTTGACCCGATTGCCGATAAGCTGCTGGTTTCTGTATGTCTTTTGATGCTTGCCGCGGATGGGACGATCGGCGGCTGGTCCATCATTGCCGCGCTCATCATCTTGTGCCGCGAAATCCTGGTGTCCGGTTTGCGCGAGTTTCTTGCAGAACTGCAGGTCAGTGTGCCAGTGACCCAACTGGCGAAATGGAAAACCACGGTCCAGATGGTTGCGATTGGCCTTCTTCTCGCGGGGCCGGCCGGCGATCTGATCTTCCCGTACACGTCCTTGCTTGGTTTGACTGCACTTTGGGTGGCGGCCGTTTTGACCCTATATACGGGGTACGATTACTTCCGTGCAGGGATAGGGCACCTCATAACGGAATAATGGGATGAACCGGTCAACGGTTGAGGGAACAATGAACATTCGTTATTTTGCTTGGGTGCGCGAGCGCGTTGGGGTTGAAGAAGAGGCGATTGAATTGCCGCCAAGTGTCGTGACCGTGGCGGACCTGATCGGTCATCTCAAGACTATTGATGACAATCACGCTTTTGCATTTGAAGACGAGGAGGCCATCCGCGTGGCCCTGGATCAGATGCATGTGGAAGCTGACGCGGAGCTCGGTGATGCCAAGGAAGCGGCTTTTTTTCCGCCGATGACAGGGGGCTAAGCCGTGGCGGTGGAGGCAACGGTCCGGGTTCAGGCTGAGGACTTCAGTGCGCAATCCGAAATGGACACCCTGACAGCTGGGCGGCAGGATGTAGGCGCCCTTGTTTCCTTCACAGGGTTATGCCGCAATGAGGCCGGAACGCTTGCGGCGCTGGAACTCGAACACTATCCTGGTATGGCCGAAGCCGAATTGGAACGGATCGCCAGCGACGCCCTGAAACGGTGGCCACTAACTGGTCTGACAGTCGTGCATCGGTATGGGAAGATACAACCGGGTGAACAGATTGTGCTTGTTGTCGCCGCGTCTGCCCACCGCCGTGCCGCCTTTGAGGCGGCTGACTTTTTGATGGATTTTCTTAAGACCCGCGCACCGTTCTGGAAAAAAGAACACTTCGTGTCCGGGAAATCTGAAACTTGGGTGGCTGCCAAAGCCGATGACGATGCGGATGCCGAGAGGTGGATCGCATCCTAACGGTTTGCTACCTCTGAGGTGGCCCGCCAAATTTTTTGTGCTCTGCCGGTCAATGGGCCGGGAGAGCTCTTTGTGTTTGATCGGAATACCCAGTGAAAGAAAACGATACGTCCGCTGATTACGGCTCTTCGGCCGGTCGGCCACAGTCCTCAGCCCGAGCTGCAAAACCGGAGATCCTTCGGGAGCCGGGCATTCCCTTTGCCGAATTTGTAACAATTATCGCTCTGCTAATGGCGCTGAATGCGCTTGCAATTGACGTCATGCTGCCCGCTCTCCCGGCAATTGGGGAGGCGCTCAATATTCAGGAAGAGAACAACCGCCAAACTGTTTTGTTGCTCTATCTGGTAGGGTTCGGCGGCGGCCAGTTGTTCTTCGGCCCGATCGCCGATTCCCTCGGCCGACGCAAGGTTCTGATCGGCGGCTTGGTGCTTTATAGCCTTGCCAGCATTGCGGCGATTATCACGAATGACCTCACGCAGTTTCTGGCGGCACGTGTGCTGCAGGGGATTGGCTGCGCTGCGGCACGGGTGACGGCCCTTTCAATCGTGCGGGACTGCTTTACCGGGCGGCGCATGGCGAAGGTCATGTCTCTCGTCATGATGGTGTTCATGGCGGTGCCAATCATCGCGCCGTCTGTCGGGCAGGCGATCCTGTTCGTTGCCGGCTGGCACTGGATCTTCACCATGTTGCTGGCAGCGGGTGTCGGGATGCTGGTCTGGACTTGGATGCGGTTGCCGGAGACCCTGGCTCCGGAACACCGCCGGCCAATGGTCATGTCAAACATCGCAGGGGCCTACTGGAAGGCGCTCACGACCCGCGTGACGCTCGGATATACGATCGGGCTGTCCTTCATTTTCGGCGGCTTGTTCGCGTTCCTGGCCATGTCGCAGCAGATTTTTGTCGATGTCTTCGGGCTGGGTGCGTACTTCCCTGTGGTTTTTGCCGGGATTGCCATAGCGATGGCAATCTCATCCTTCATGAACTCACGTCTGGTGGAAGCCATCGGTATGCGGCGCTTGTCTCATACCGCCGCGCTGATCTTCACAGGGTTGGGGGCACTCTTGGCAGCCGTTGCTGCGTTGGGATTTGAAAGCCTGTGGCTCTTCCTCATTCTGACGACCCTGATCATGACGACTTTCGGGTTTTTGGGCGCGAATTTCAATACGATGGCGATGGAACCGCTCGGCGATATCGCGGGCACCGCATCTTCAGTGATTGGGTTTGTGAGCACGCTGGGCGGGGCTATTCTGGGTTATGTGATGGGCCAGCTCTTTGACGGGTCGACAATGCCGCTGGGGCTTGCATTTGCCTGTTATGGCTTAAGTGCAATTGCCTGCATCTTGTTTGCTGAAGGTGGCCGTATGTTCCACGCATTGGAGCGCGGCGACCAATAATACACTGAAAGAAAAAAGCCGGGCGGGTACCCGGCTTCTTGCGTCAGCGCAGGGGCGCCGGATCGTTGTCCGGAACCGGAGCTGCTGGCATTTTGGTGTCCGCAAATGCAGGGACGGCTGTTTCAAAAGCGTCCAGCCAGGCCACCAACTTTGGATGATCAGATCGCCAGTCGCCATTGTAGCGAATGTCCAGATATCCGAGAGCGCACGCCAGAGTGAGTGTACCCGCATCAATATCGTCAGCCGATTTCGGAGCAGCTGGAGCATTGGCTTCGAAATGTGCCAGGGCGCGGTCCATCTTCGCAGCCTGATAGGTGTCCCAGGCCGGGTCGCGGAACTTGGGCTCCTTGAAGCGCTTCTCATACACCCTCAAGATTGCCGCATCCATCATTCCGTTGGCGAGGGCCTGATCCCGAAGGACCGAAAATCGTGCTTCGCCTTGCGGAAACAGCTTGCCGCCGCCCGCCAGGAAATCGAGATACTCCAGTATAACCGAACTGTCGTAAATGACGTCGCCGTTTTCCAATACGAGCGCCGGGATCTTTCCGAGCGGATTTTGGTCGCGCAGATCATCCGAGGGATCTGCTGTGTTGGCTTCAACAATCTCGATTCGGTCCTTGAGACCCAGGATTGCCATAGCCAGTTTAACTTTGCGTCCAAACGGTGACGGCGGGGACGAGCGCAATTTCATCATGGTGAAACTCCTTACATGAAGACGAAAATGTCTGATGCTATCGGGCGAGCGGCGGGACGACGGTGAGTGAACCGGAGCGGCAGCCGTTTCGATCGACAGAAGGACAGGAGCGGAATTCCAGATCCTTCGACATGCAGATACGGACTTCTTGAAGTTCGCCGCGTTCGCAAACAATCGCGATGCCGTCCTTGGAAAGTCCCGGATTGACGCTTGAGAATGCCGCTTCGATCTTGGATGGGGCGGCCTGTCCGCGTTTGTTGATCGTCCGGAATGCTTTGGGGATCTTGACCTTCTCGAACGCGTCCCGGGTCAGATCAAAATAATCCTCAGGCGTCAGCCCAGAGCAAGTGCCGTGTTTGCGCCACTGATGAAAAATCAGGCCGTGGCTCGGCATGATGTCGTCCATATCAAAGGCAATCTGCCGATCAATCCGGCGTTGGCTTGTATCGCAGCTTTCCGGATAGCCGCGGTCGTATTGCGGCCAGAGACCATGAACTACAAAGCGGAACGGTGTCCGCACATCACACTGGTGGGGACTGGCATCCGGTCCAACTTCCCGGCAGTAGGCGGGGGACCAGGAGAGCGCCAGGACATAAAAGTCGAAGTCACCGGGTGTGTCGGCTTGGGCAGTTGGCGAAAATCCGAAGGCAACGGTGGCCGCCACAGCAAGGTGCTGCAGAAATCTCGCCAATCTCATGATGTGATGCGTCCAAGTGTTGTTTATTGCGCAGTCAGCGTACGGCATGAGCCGCCATAAACATACCACTTATCGCGCTGGTTTAGACAGGTTTCGACATTCCAGCTGATCCCGAACACGCCCGCATGAGCTTCCAGCAGATATTTGACCGCCACCCTGCTGCCGTCCGACAGGCTCGCAGTCCCACTGCAATAGCGGCGGGTCACAGCGCTGGATACGCTGGCACGGAAGGTGGTGTCGCGGATTTTATCAAGCTGGACGATGCGGACCCCATTGAAGTAGCTGGGAGCGCGGCTCACGGTATTCTGCACAGCGCGTTGAACGGAGGTCGCGTCGCAGCCAGGCAATTGATTTGATCGCTCACTGGAGAAATAGAGCCGGTGATCGTCTGCTGCAGCGGTGGCTGTCATAATCCCCGAGAGGGCCAGCACAGGAAGGGCAAAGCGGGCAACACGAAACAAACTCATAGCCGAACCTCCGAAAAATGCTTGGCTCTGACGATGGGGGACACTCGGGAGCAGGTCAAGCAGGGATCGTTAAAATCGGCTCATGCAGTCATTCGCCGACAATCTGATGAATATTCCAATCGGCTCCCGGCCCTTGCCGAACCGTTTCACAAAGCCACGGAAGCACTACATTCATTTCGCCTGAAAGGGTAAAGGGCGGGTTAACCATAGTCATGCCCGAGCCCAACATCCTCGTGTCCGGGCCGCTTTTGCCCGCATTTAGTTCCAGAGTCAGGATGTCGCGCAGCCCAGCCTCCTCAAGGTCCTTATGCATTCGCGAAATGGCCCGTGCATCTTTCATCGGATACCAAAGAGCAAAGGTGCCTGTCTGCCATTTCCGCCAGCTTTTTATGACCGCTGCGGTCATATCGCTGAATTCGCTTGTTTTTTCAAAGGCCGGGTCAATCAGCACAAGTCCGCGCTTTTCCTTGGGTGGCAGAAAACTGCCAAGCGCCAGCCAGCCGTCCAGGTGAATTGTTTTCACCTGATGATCGCCTGCGAACAGATTTGAAAGGGTTTCAAAATCCGCCGGATGAAGCTCTGTGAGGGTCAACCTGTCCTGTTTTCGCAGCATGCGCCGGGCAAGCAGGGGAGAGCCGGGGTATGTTTTTAGCGTGCCATCGCCATTTTCGCCGCGCACAACATCAAGCCAGGGAGTCAGAAGCTCCGAAACAGGCTCCGGCATATCACTGGCGAGCACCTTACCGATGCCCTGTTGCCACTCTCCCGTCTTCTGGGTTTCTTCCGACATCAGATCATAGCGCCCGATGCCCGCATGGGTGTCGATGATCCGGAAACCCTTTTCCTTGCGCTGGAAATACGTGATTAGACGCGCCAAAACGGCATGCTTCAGAACGTCACCGATATTGCCGGCGTGGTAGGCGTGGCGATAGTTCATTCCGCAGCGCCCAGTGGGTCTTTACGTAAGAAAACAACGGCTTTTTCGCCATGGTCTGCCGTGCCGATTTCTTCAAAGCCGAGCCGCTGATGAAACCGTAAAGAGCCAGGGTTTGGTGGCCTTGAGTTCACCTCGCAGACGAAGCTGCGGCCAGTGTCTTTCAGCTGATCGAACAAGGCGTGGTAGAGTTTTTCGCCGATCTTCAAGCCGCGCCGAGTTTCATCGACACAAATTCGATCCGTATAGGAGAAGTTGGAGACGTTTTCGCTTAGCCAGCGGTAATTCGCGCTGCCATAATCCGCGCCGTCGCTGATCGACAATAGAAAACCCACGGGCTCCTCGTCGACCTCCGCCACCAGGCAGACAAGCGATTGGCCGATCAGATCCAGAAACTCTTCTGCAGACAACTCGTTAACAGCCGGCACGGCAGCGTTGTTCAGGGGCAGCAAGTGGCTCAAATCCCCTGGGCGGAACGGCCGGACAGTTGTGGTTGGATTTGAAGTTGTCGTCATCTGCTGCCTTTCTCATGCGCATTCTGGCAGCCTTATAGTGCTTGGCGTGCGGCAATAAAAGCAGGCCGTTTCCCTAAAACAACGGGCGCACCAGTGGTGCGCCCGGAATTTCTTGTTGCAGGGCTTCCGGCAGTACCGGAAGTTTGCAACTTATTCGTAATCTGGCTGCTCGCCTGTGCCGTCGTTGACCGGCTGGTCGTCAGAGCCGGCATTCGAACCGTCTTCCTCGAGCATTTGCAGGTTCACCGCTTTTGGGCCCTTGCCCCGGCGATCCGGTTCAGTCTCGAAAGAAATGCGTTGCCCACTGTCCAGGGAAGCAAGTCCGGACCGCTCAACCGCCGAAATATGGACGAAAACATCGGTCTCGCCATCGTCAGGGGTAATAAATCCGAAGCCTTTGTCAGACTTAAAGAATTTCACAACGCCGGATTGGCGTGGCCCACGTTCGACCGGCGGATAATCCCGCCGTGGAGGGCGATCTCCCCCTTCACGGTTTCCGCCGCCGTATCCGCCACGGCCGCCACCGCCGCCGTAACCACCGCGGTCTCCGCCGCCATAGCCACCGTCACGACCACCGCCGCCGCCGTAGCCACCACGGCCACCACCGCCGTATCCGCCTCCATCACGGCCGCCACCGCCGCCGCCGTAACCACCGCGGTCGCCGCCGCCATAGCCACCATCGCGGCCACCGCCGCCGCCATAGCCGCCGTCACGACCGCCGCCGTATCCGCCCCGGCCGCCGCCGCCATCACGGCCACCGCCGCCACCATAACCACCGCGGTCTCCGCCGCCGTAGCCACCGTCACGGCCACCGCCGCCACCATAACCACCACGGCCACCACCGCCGCCAAAGTCATTATCGCGCCCACCCCGGTGACCGCCATCACGGCCGCCGCCATAATCACCACCGAAGTCGCTTCCGCCAAAGTCACTGCCGAAGTCTTGCGGACCGCCAAACTCGCGCTTGCCGCCGCGCCGACCACGCGACCGCCGGTCCGAATCCCCATCGTGCATTACGTAATCACCTTAATTTCCGTGCCGTTCCGGCACTAACGCCAATTCTCACCCGCCTTTTCGGCCGAGCCTAAATCGGAGAGCACATCGAGATGCACTCACCAAGCTCAAGGATCGGGGTGAAGTAGAGCTGCCGCACCCCATTCCATCCGCTGCGGAAACATCATAAGGGCGCGATTGTGAAAATCGCAAGAAAATCCTTAGGGGAAAGGTTATTTAGACGCGTTTTTTAGAGGCCAAGTGTTTGACCATTTGGACAAGTCCGGCTCCGTGTTGTCACACGTTTTGCGCGAAGCTTCCTCGAGCAACACCAAACCGGTGCCGTTCCAGACCCATCTGTTCCACAGTCCGCATTCGCCAACGCCGGACCCCTTAAAGTAGCTGATCAACTGACGATCGGCGGGGACCCAACGGGCATTGTAAATCAAATCGGTGGCGATCGGACCGCTTTCAGACATTCTGGCGACATGCACCTGACGTGCAGCTCCATCCTTGCCCGCATAGATCGCGACATAAGGGCTGTTATAGGCCGTTGGAGCACCACACGGCACGATATAAAGAGATGCGCCGTCCTCCAGCGGAACACGGACTGCATTCAGGCTGGCAAAAATGGTCGGGTCGATGGAAGAACAGAGGCGGTTGGCATGCCAAATCGCGGAAACTTCGGCTGGAAGCTCCTCCGGAGCCAAAATTGGAAGCGCATGCGGTGCGTTGACCGGAGGCTCAGCTCCGGGCGAGACAATGGCTGACGCCGTTCCTGTCCTATTCTGCCGGTTGTCCAGCCAGAGAAGGCCCGACTTTAGTCCCTGCAGAGGAATGGAAACTGAAACTGTTTCCGCGCTGCCTTCTCTGGGCATGTGTACGGTCAGTTCTTGCCCTGTTTGCAGAGCTGTAAGCAGCGTGGATGTGACTGCACCCGTCGGGTACCAGAAACCTTCGCCGCCCAGTGGCCGAAACCCGGCTGGGGATGTCACTCCTGCCTGGATTTCCCTGAGTTGTTCAATCGGCAGAGATTCTATCGTTGCCCCATCGACATCGAAGCGCAGTGTACCGGTCTGGGGGAGAACAGTGTTTGTGGTCAGCCGCAGCAGCGGTTGGGCATCCGCGCGCCAATCCCGGACAATCCGCAAATCAACCCAGACGGACTGGTTCCGGGTGAATGATGAAGAGAAGCAAACTCCCGTGCTCGCGCAATCGACAAGCCAAGTATCGAACACCGGCGCTGTGCGGCCTGGCTGAGCTTGGGCGCTTCCGGCAATTCCCAGGGCCAGAAGAGTTGCCGTGACAGCGCTGAACAGTCGTAACGTCATTCGGTGCCGAACCTGATTTCTTTAGCTCTTCCAACAAGAGCCTCTCACCTTTTACGAAATCAACGCCGCAAGGTGAACCCATGGACCGTTACAAACATGCGGCTCTGGCGATTTGTCCCGTATTTGTTACAAGGGGCAGGATAACATTCATCCAGGAGATACCAGTGGCGCAAGACATGTCGAATTCGGATGCCGGGGCAGGAGAGACTGGCCAGGGTGAGGAGATGCCGCCGATCCAGATCATGATTGTGCCTGTCACGGGGTTCCAGCAGAACTGCTCTGTGATCTGGAACCCGGCGAGCATGGTGGGCGCTGTCGTTGATCCGGGCGGCGATGTCGACACCATCATGGCCGCTGTCAAAGAAAAAGGCGTGAAGGTCGAGAAGATTGTCCTGACCCACGGCCACATAGATCACATCGGCGGCGCTGCTGATCTTGCCGAACGCCTTTCAATTCCTGTCGAGGGACCGCATGAGGCCGATCAGCCCTTGATCGACCGGGTTGCCGATCAGGCGGCTCAGTTCGGAATGGGGGAAGCCAAACCCGTATCGCCTGATAAGTGGATGCAGGAGGGGGACGTTCTGACAATGGCGGGACGTGAATTCGACGTCCTGCATTGCCCAGGCCATTCACCAGGCCATCTGGTTTTCATCGACAAGGAGTTGCGGCTGGCGATCTCAGGCGATGTGCTCTTTGCCGGGTCGATCGGGCGGACCGATTTGCCGGGAGGAAGCCACGAGACGCTGATCAAGTCGATCACTGAAAAGCTTCTTCCGCTTGGTGACGATATTTCGTTCTTGCCAGGGCATGGACCGGCATCAACTTTCGGCCACGAACGCCAGACCAATCCATTCTTAACCTGAGCATCCGGCCGGATCGATCAGAGCAATGATTCCAGCTCATCGATCCGGTCGTTCACCAGCCAGCCGTAATAGTTTTCGCGGGGCCAGGAGTTGCCGCTGCGGCGGAATTTGGCCGCGCGGCTCCAGGGGTCTCCGAGATTGTAGAGCGTTGCTGTCAATCCGGGATTTTTCGAAATATCCACTTTGCCGACAGACTTGTAGGCATCGATCGCATCCCGGATGATCGCGGCCATGTAGTGTAAAGACTGATTTGGATCCATGGTCGCCTTGTAGACGCCTTCCGGATTTGTGGACTTCAACTTGCGGAAATTGCTGGTGCGTGCCACCCGATCGGTCATCTTCAGAACCGTCAGCGGGCTCAGCTGACCGAGACCGAAGCTTTGGCCTGCATAGAGCGGTTGGAAGAACGCCTCGTTGAAGTTCTTCCGGGGATAGCGGACGCCATCGACGCTTTTGCCGCGAAAGCGGCTGTTCCAGACCTGTTCGTAACAGGACCAGCGCCGGTCGCTCGCTTTTTGCACGTGCTCCTTGCGGCACCGGTCAAATTGCGGGCGCTCTACAAAGGTTTCGACTTGCTCGCCATTGAGCTCGAAATTAAACCGGATGCCGGCGTAAGCAAGGGCCTTTACGTAATAGGACTGGGCGCTGTCGAGAGTGTCATAGTTGTAGGTATGTTCCCCGACGATCGCCCCGACAATATGGATCGGATCAATACCGTACCGGCTCGCGACGCGCTTGATGGATGACATCAGCCGCCTGTCACGCCGCAAAACGCTCAGCACCTTTTCGAATTTGGCATCGTATGATGAATTGGAGGCGGACGTCCTGCGGGATGAGGCGAAGGGGATTTTCGGTTGAGAGCGGTATCTGTTGCCTTCCGGGACAACTCGCACCGATTGGGCATATGCGGCACTTGTGAACCCGTCGCCGCTACCGATCGGTAGCAAATTCCCGAGGCAGAAAAACACTGCGAACATGGCAATGGGAGCGGTGACCCTATGGACGACAGTGATGCGTTTCATTTTTTTGCTCGGGGCCAACGCTCTTAATGTATCGCACCCCCAAATTGGGGGTGGCGGATTTCAATGGTCCGTAACCGTGTATATTACGCAACGTTACAAAGCGGCATATTATTTTGTTTTATGGATGCGAAAAAAACACTCTTATCGGCGTGATGCAACTCTGCGAACCTCATACATCCAAGCCATCAACAAGGAAGTGATACAAATCACAAAGGCTTGTCCGGCCGCGTACGCAATGCATGCGCTGCCTTCTCAAGACCCTTTGCGAATGTTCGGTCCCATGTGCAGCCGGACATCATGCGGAACACGCAACTCGTCATAATAGGCCCTGCTGTTCCTCAATCCACACATCTCCCGTTGTATCGAGACATACCAGAGCGCTTCGCAGGCTTCGGCAAGGTGGGGAGAGATTGTTTCCTCTGTGGCTTCTGCGTTCGTTCTTGCCGCTTCGAGTTTTCCTAAAGCGTTTTCGAGCCGCTTCTGCAGCCGGAACAGCGTTGCCGCTTTCTCGTTAAAGATCTCGTTCTGTAGGGCCTGCGAAAGCGGATCTTCATCTTGTTTCGGTTTGTGAAGGATCTGCGGTGGCCGTACGGACATGTTTCAATCCTGAGAGCAAGGTCGAGGAACGGTTCAGGACACAGCGGACTTGTTTTTTGTCAGAATGTCCTGTGCCCAAATTAAACTCCCGAGGGCTGCCAATTTCAAGGCGCAGGGGAGGGCGGCATATGTAAGGCTTAGGACCCAATCCAGTCTCGGCGTCATGTCTCCCCCCGGTACATAGCCCAAAACACCAAGGATCGGCAGGGCCAACCCGGTCGCAGCCGCAAGGGACGTCTTGGAAAGCAGCGCCATCAGTGAAAAAAGGCGCGATGCATCCGTCTGGCGGTCATCAGCGTCGATATGGTCTGCAAGAATGGCAGGCGGCAAGGCCAGGTCTGCCCCGAGAGCCAGGCCCGACAGCGTGCACACAACCGCATAGGCTGCAATATCTCCGCGGCCGAGAAATACGGCCCATATAAACGTAACGATCGCGAGCCCGAGCGAGAGTTGCCAAGCCCGGATCTTCCCAAACTTCGATGCCAGTTTGATCCAAAGCGGCATGGATGCAGTGCCAGCCAGGAAATAGATCAGCAAAAACAACCCTGTATATGGCTCAGCGCCTAGCCGGTCCCGCACATAAAAGAGAACAAGAACCGCGGGAATAGCACTGGCGAATGTATTTAGTAGAACGAGGGAAAAGAATACCGACCGCCAGCGGTCCTTGAGCAGGCTCAGCCAGTTTTGCCGGTGATGCGCTTGTTTTGGTGCGGAGAGCTCAGCCGTCTTCATCCACGAAAGCAGAAGCACCAAGCCGACAACAAGGAGTGGCAAGTAAGCCACCGTCAAATAGTGAAACGCCTGTTCCTGACCGGCCCATTGGGTCAGCAGGGTCGGTGTGATGGCGGCCGCAAGCAATCCGAGAAGACCGAGAGCCTCGCGCCCGCCGGTGATCCGGGTACGGTCCTGCGGGCGCGACTTCCACAAGCCACCGAGGGTTTGAAGGTTAATCGTGACGATCGAAAAGCCTGTGGTGCAGATGAGAACCGATAGCGCAAACCACGCGAGCGGCGCAGAGGCCAGCGGATGAAACAGCATCCAGAAGCCAGCGCCCAGCATCAGAGTCCCCACAGCCAGGATTTTTGGCCGGTGCGAGTGAAGCCGGTCGCTGATGCTGCCGATGAACGGATCTTGAAACGCGTCAATCAACCGTAGGGCCAAGAGGACGACACCAAGGCTTGCGAGGGATTGACCCAATGTAACTGCATAGAAGTCAGGCGCATGCAGATAGATCGGCAAGCCGGCGAAAGACAGAGGGAATGCCAACGCCCCATAGACCAGGATGGACCGTTTCGTAATCCGGCCGGAGGACTGCCCGCTAGTCGCCAAGTTCATAGTTTGGGCGGGGTCGCCTGCTGTCTGCTCGGAGATCGTCAAGAGCCGGCGCCGACCAGTTTCGCGCGCAAACGCGGGTTTTGAGTGTTGCTGCCAAGCCAGATGTCAAAGAAGTGTTTAGTGAAAGCCGGGTCCGCGATTGTGCCGATCTCTTTGTTGCCGAGATAAAAAACACTGCTTCCAGACGCGGTGCGGACCCCGGTTATGGACTGACCGGAAGACACATTCGGAAAGATCGCTATCATTTGCTTGGTCCAGCCGTCCAGTTGAGCCTTGGAAACCCCCTGTTTGGCCATTTCTTCTGCGGACTTTTCCGCAATTGCCTTGCCTTTGAAATTGCGCAGATAGGTGAGCCGCAGAGCGAACGGATTAGACGACGAGTACACCCCATTCGGCGCGTAGAGCTGTGCGTCGAAGACGTTGAAACCAAGAAACTTCATGCGTCCTTCTCCAACAAGGCCCGCCGAAGGGACAGATTTAGCTGCAGCGCCCAAATCTGCCTGAGCTGGGGTTGAACCGAAGGAAAATATCATCGCGGTACACAAAGCCACTGCAATAAGGAAACGTTTGGTCCAGGGATGTCTTTGCTGAATTTGCACACGGGCCTCCTTGTTGGATTCCCCGTTGTACGATGTATGCGGGATTATGGATTGCCGTCTGCTGCTGGCTTTTCGCCGAAATCGACTGGCCTATTGCTAAAGCGTCCGAGGTTCTGAACCGTTAGCTTTTTCTTTAGAACAATACAATGTCCACCATCACCCTTGCATATATTCCCAATATTCGTGGGAGTTTTGTCTTGTTGAAGGAGGGTTTGGCTGCTTTTGATTAAGAGAAAATTTGCAGTCTGCCTTTATATCTCTTCCGAGCCTTATGGGGGAAGATTATGAAGTTCTGGCAATCAGTGAAATTCACCACGACGGTGCCAATCGTGGCCGTGGTAGCCGTGGCGTTTATCGCCTTCGCCTATATCACATCCTCTCAACGTGTTGCCGCTGTGCAGCAAGCGTTCGAGCAGCAAATAAGCATGAGTGCCAACCTGACGAATCAGGCCTTGGGCAATGCGATTTGGGATTTTGATCAGGATCTTGCAAACACGCTGCTTTCGCCGTTCCTCGATAATCCGAATTTTTCCTGGGCCATTGTGCAGGAAAAGAATGGCGACGTTTTTGCCGCATTGATCCGGGATGAAGAGGCTGCCAACGAAGAACTTATTGGTCTCATCCCTGAGGAACTACGCGGTGAAGACGCGGCAGCAACGACTACTTTCTTCTCCGACTACAACTATGAAATCGGTATTAAGCCGATTACGCGCGGAGAAGGTGATTCCGCCGAAAAGCTCGGCATGATGTACGTTGCGTTCGACATCTCTGCGATCAATACGGCGCGCAGTGAAGCGTTGATGACGGCGCTGGTCATTACAGTGATTGCGATCCTTGCTGTGTCCTTGGTATTGGTTGCATTGATCCGCCGGATTACCGGTCAGATTGGTACCTTGTCCGACACAATGGGGACGCTTTCGAGCGGCAACTACGATATTGCCATCCCCTATGTTGAGCGTGTCGATGAAATGGGCCAGATGGCTCGTACAGTCGAGATTTTCCGGGACAATGGCCTTCGTCAGCGCGAGCTGGAACAGGAGCAGCAGCTGAACATCGAGAATGAGCGCCGCCGCCAGACCGCGCTCGAAGAGATGATTTCCAGCTTCCGTGACGACAGTCAGCGCCTTTTGGAACCCGTCTCGCACTCCACCGATAGCATGGCCAATATTTCCGGAATTTTGATGGATCTTTCGACCACCAATACCGAACGGACAGCTTCAGTCGCTGCGGCAACCGAACAGGCTTACGCGAGTGTTCAAACGGTGGCTTCTGCTTCTGAAGAACTGTCGGCGTCCATCAGTGAAATCTCCCGCCAGATCGGTGAGACGAGCGAAGTTGTGTCAACTGCCAACGACAAAGCGACCTCCGCGAATGAGCAGGTTGCAAGCCTTGCGGCATCGGCACAGAAAATTGGCGCGGTTTTGCAGCTCATCCAGGAAATTGCGGAACAAACCAACCTTCTTGCATTGAATGCCACAATTGAGGCAGCACGTGCCGGTGAAGCCGGAAAGGGCTTCGCGGTCGTTGCGGCCGAAGTGAAGGAGCTGGCAACGCAGACCTCGAAAGCGACGGAAGAAATCTCTGCTCAGATCAACGCTATCCAAGGCGCATCGGCAGACTCGGTGGCAGCAATTGAAGAGATTGCGACCATCATGGAGCGTGTGAACGAATTTACCAACTCCATCACCGAAGCACTGGAACAGCAGGGAGCTGCGACTGAAGAAATTAGCAGTTCGATTCAGGAAGTTGCGTCCGGCACCAGGGAAATCAGTGAAAACATGACTGGTGTGAAAGCTGCCGTCGACGATACCACCGAGTCGGCATCTGAGGTGTCTGTTACATCCTCTGAGGTTGCTGAAAATACACGTCAATTGGCGACCCGGATTGATGATTTCCTGAAAACAGTCGCAGCTGCCTAAAGGTAGCCAATGAAATCAGAGGCAAGGGCTCCACGTGGTTCGCGTGGGGCCCCTTTTTGGTGCCGGATTGCTGGTTTGGCTTCACAATTGTCTTTTTCAGGCACTGTTCTATAGTACTCGGACCGCAAAAATCGTGACGGTTGACAATTTGTGAGATGCGGTGTGTTTGGCATCCAGCATTTCCAGCTTTCGGTTCTCCGTGCACATGGCCGAGATCATGCCCTTTGCCAAGACTGGTCTGAAGGTCGGAAGATGTGGCGGCGGACACTATCCAAAAGGTAATTTCATGAGTGACTCTGATGTGAAATTACGCCTTAGCAAGCGAACCAAAACAGAGAAGCCGAAGCTCTATAAAGTGGTGTTGCTGAATGACGACTACACTCCCCGTGAGTTTGTCGTACTCATCTTGAAAGGTGAATTCCGGCTGGACAGCGCTCAGGCGGAAGTGGTCATGCTGACAGCGCATCAAAAAGGCGCGTGTGTCGTGTCAGTTTATCCAAAAGACGTGGCCGAAACAAAAGCCACACGTGCGATCGACGCTGCTGGCCGTCTTGGATATCCCTTACAGTTTAACGTTGAACCCGAATAAGGTGCTTTGGCGCGATCGCTGGGTTGCTTCGAATAAAACAACAAGAAACCCGGCTTAATGCCGGGTTTTTCGAAAGTAGTCTTTTTTTATCAGTCCCGCAGCTTAACGACCTTGTCGTTGCCTCCGCTCGGGCCGTCGTCATCTGGATTGCCGTCGTCCGGTTCTGCAGCACTTTCAAGAAGGTCATCGTCGCCATCCGTAACGGGAAGCGGGTCGGTGATGCCAAGTTCCGCTGCAGGATCAAAACTCTCGGTCAAGCCAAGCTCTTCAGCCGGCCCGCGGCCCTCCATCGCCATCTGGTAGTTGGCGATGACGGTTTTCAACTGCGCGATCTGTTCATTGGCCGTGTCGACCTGGATCTTGTACCGCTGCAGGCGTTTGTTTTCATCGACCAGATCTTCAAGATTGTCGGCGAATTTCTGGTTCTGGTTCCGCTGGTGGTTCAAATCGGTCAGCGCGGAATTGTAACGCAGGTTGACCTCACGCAGCTTGGCTGTTGTTGCCATAAGCTCGTTACGGTCTTTTTCGTGGTTTTTCTGAGCACTGTCGAGAAGGTGCTCGATCTCCTGCATCCGCTTGACGAGTTCGCGGTTGCGCTCCTTGATTGTCGAATTCTCGCGGGCCATTTCCTGCAAGGACTGGGCGCCAATCCGGCGCTGCGAGGAGAGGTTCTCAATCTCGGCGTTCAGTGCGTAGACTTCATTGTCGTGCTTGCGCTGTTCTTCTTCCAAACGGGACTTGGCGTAGACAAGCTCCTGATTGGCGACATCAAGATGCGACTTCAGGTCTATGTTGTCGTTTCGGAAGTCAATCAGTTCGCGCTTGGCAGCTTCAAGTTCGCTGGATGCCTGGTTATTTTTGCGGACTTCCTCTTCCAACAGCTTGGCGCTCTCGGAGAGATTCTGCTGCAGTTCCTTCTCGCGGTGCTTGACGGCCTCAAGATCCGAACTCAGGCTTTCTGCATGCTTCTCCAGGGTCTCAAACTTGGCTTTGAGATCGTTCAGCTTGCCGGTCAGATCCGCAATTTGCGCATTGGCATCCACCAGCTTAGCGCTCTGATGACGGTACTCGTCATTGATTTTTTTGTTGTTGTCCCGGATCGTGACAATGTCGTTCCGAGCCGTTTCCAGCGCGGTGCGTGTTTCTGTTGAGCGCTTGCGAAGCGAATGAACTTCAGCCTGTGCGTCCTCCAGCTGGGTTGTGAGCGTTTTCACCTTGTGCTCAGCGTCCAGCAGGTCGGTTGAGATTTTGGCGTTTTCGGACTTTAGCCGGACCTCGGTCTCAACGCTGGCGCGTGAGCTCTCGATGTATTCAGCCATCATGCGGATGCTGGTCTGGCTTTCGGCAGCGAAGGCGGCCATCTGGTCAAAGGTCTGGGTGAGCCCGCCGACACGGCCTTTCAGGCCATCCAGCTGGTTCATCTTTTCCTGCATTCTCAAGGCGAACGGCGACAGCTGTTCCACGTTGGAAGACGTGTCCTGCTCCGGTGTCTGTTCCGTTACGGTCTCGATCTTCTGGTCCAGGCCTTCGCCGGGGCGCGAGGATTTCGAGAAAATGCCCATTCCGTGCTCCTGAAGTGCCGCGAACGCCATTGGTCTCGCGGGATACGCAATACATTAAGCCTTTTTTAACCCAATTGAAGGGGCCGTACAACGACTCAGACGGTGAAGCCCACATTACACCGGTCAGTGTTAGCGTAAAAAGAAGGATATCCCCGGCATTTTAGCCAAAGTGCGCGAATGGTTAACGCATGAATTCAGGAACGAGGGGCTGCCTTTCCGGGAGCGAAACTGCAAATACACGTCCCAGAACACCGTAGTCACTCAGAAGGCTGGGCGTCAGGCTATGTCGACGTAATAGGCGATGCCTTCGTAACTGAACTGACCCATCGTCTGGACGCTGTCTCTTTCTGCATCTACCGCAGTGTAGAAATGGTTGCCGGTCTCGGTGTTGAAGAACCGGTACAGCGCGGTGTTGCTGGCTGTGTCGCCCTCATAGGCCTGGTACGCAACTCCCTCGTACACGAAAGCTGCATTGTTGTTGGTGACGTCTTCGCGCTCGGCTTCGCTTGCGGTATAAAAATGCGTTCCGGTCTGGGTGTTGTAAAAACGATAGACATTCACAAGGCTGGACAAATCCGTGCTGGAGTTTGCGGACAGAAAGGCGACCCCTTCGTAAGAGAAGGAGGATGCATTCGCGATGACAGAATCCCGTTCCGCTGAACTCGCAGTATAGAAATGCGTCCCGGTATCGGTGTTGTAAAACCTGTAAATCGCGTTCTCGACCGTGGTGACCACCGGCGTCGTTGTGGTCGTGGTGTCCATGTAAACGTCGTTGCTGGCGATGTTGGATGTCAGCCAGTTTTCGTGCCCGGCAACCGACGCCGCGGCCGCGCTTGTCGAGACAATGCCGACCACACTGACGTTGTTGCCGCTGCCGGTGAAGATCGGACCGCCACTGTTGCCTGAATTGATTTCCAGGAAACCGGTGTCGACATAGTTGTCGACGACATCCTTGTAGGCATAGCCGCTGTCGAAGGTCAGGTTGTTATCGTAGCGCCCCGGAAATCCAAGCACGCTGACATTTCCGCCCGTGTAGCTGTAGTTGATCCCGAACCAGCCATAGATATCACCAGCAGCCTCGCCGAGAGAGAGGAGGGCGATATCTTTCTCCGCTCCGCCGAGCGTAAAAGCCTGATTGTCGCCGCTGTAGATCAGCCCGTCATTGTCGGGGTCGAAATCGGTATAATAGTTGTAATAGGCGGGCGTATAGAAGGTCGGATTGGACTCATCCGGATCGTAGGAGAAGTAGATCTTCACCTCATCCGCCAATCCGCCGAGCGTCGTGTCGTAGATGGAGTGGCTGGCGGTGAGAACGTCGTTGCGCCCGACAAGAACACCGGAACTGACAAAAGACTGGCTGCCCCAGGTGGCAACGATAAAGGCAACGGCCTGTCCAGGATAACTGTCGTCGTTCGCTTCAAATGACATGTCTTGGTCCGGTTAAGTCTGCTGATGGTTCGGGTTGCACCGTTGTATGAACCCGGCAGCGCGTCTTTTCTTCCCCGTGAGGTCGGTGTGCCCGCGCTTGTGCGTCTTTTGTACTGATAATAGCGCGGGTGTTAACAATCGCTGTAACCTGAAACACAGTTTTTACCTTGCGGGATCTATCCAGTGACGTTTTTGGGCCGTTTGTTTGATCCCACCCTATAATTGAAATGGATTTGCGCCAGACCATGTGCCCTGGGCAAGTTTCCCCGGACTGTCCGGCCTATTGCAAATAATTGAAGTGCACTTGGTTTTTTGCCTTTATTAAACCTCAATTCTCCGCTATTAAATTGCGCATCGATATTGCTGACGAACTTTGTATCTGCGCAGGCGACTGCGAACTGAACGATCTTCCCTCTCAACGTCGACTTCACGCACGGACCGCGCAATGCGGGTCGGGCACTCTTCTATGACCGATTGAAAGGACATCGTTATGACCATCGGTACCGTTAAATTCTTCAACTCCACCAAAGGCTACGGCTTCATTCAGCCGGAAGATGGCAGCAACGACGTGTTCGTCCACATCTCCGCTGTTGAGCGCGCTGGCATGGCAACTTTGAACGAAGGTGACAAGGTCAGCTTCGAAGTTGTTCAGGACCGCCGCTCCGGCAAGTCCGCAGCCGACAACCTGTCCGCTGCCTGATTTGGTAACAATGTCCGCTCTACCGGATCACCGAGGGCGGCATTTTACATGAGTTTTAAAAGCCGGGGCATCTGCTCCGGCTTTTTTGTTACCAGCAGACGGAAGGACGCTTGCTCCCATGACGAAGCCCCTGACACGCGACACGCTGTTCAAACCGCAGAGGCCGACTGCGGCGACCAAAGCGGAAATCACGAAACAGGTCTCGATGGACCTTACCCAAGTCGAAACTGATTTGCGTAATGCCAAAACCGCGAAGCTGAAGCAGGCGCGCCTTGAACGGGACGCCCGGCTAGCGGAAGATGCCAAGGCGGCGGCCTCAAAACCTGTTAAAGCTGCGAAAGCTCGCAAGCGCTGAAGCCAACTGAACTGGCTCCCCGATGTTATCTGCCTTAAAGATTTGAGCTGAAGGCAGGCTCTTCTCCATCACCTTGGTCCCGGCGCGGGCTGGAACGCTGCACATCCGAAAACGCCAGCACAAAAGCCGCCGCGAGGATTTTCTCCGGCGTTTGGCTCAAGTTACTTCCCGTTGGTGACAGGAGTGGCGGGGCGCGTCAGGCCTTGCCTGCGCAGCAGATGCAAAAAATACGTTTCTTCGGCAAAGGCTGGTACGCCCCGCCCGGGCTTTTTTGTGCGTCCGGTGGCACCTGATCCGGCCAGGCCATGGCACTTTGGGACGTCACCCCCAAATGCCGCAGCCGGCCCAACCGGGAGGCTCCGATGCTCTGGCTACACAGTCATCGACCGCCCATCCACGCCGAACCCCGAACAGATTGCGTTACCATCTGCCCGTGAGCCCTCGCCCGATCCGCTCCCTGCCGGGGACGGTCCCCGGCAAGCCCGTGTGAGCGGATACGGGCAGAAGTATACTGGATGGCCGGGTGGGGGTGGATAAGTTTTCTTTGTGTCAGGAGAACGCCCGCTGCAAACTGCGCCCTCATCCTGAGGAAGCGCGCAGCGCTGTCTCGAAGGATGGGGCCTCTGCCGCCGATCCTTCGAGACGGGCCTGCCGGCCCTCCTCAGGATGAGGGCGGTTAAAATGCCGCCGCGAAACATTCAGGATTTGGCCTCACATTTTTATCCGGGATGGCGGTGTAGCGCATACCTTACCGCCCGCACCGGCCGTCATCCCATGGCTTGACCACGGGATCCATTCCCTTTCCTATCTTGATATGCAGAAGCGCTTTTGGGTCTACATCCTGACAACGCGCAAGGGCGGCACACTTTGTACCGGTGTGACGAACGATCTTCCCAGACGCCTTCTGGAACATACTTCCGGCACCGGATCGCGGTTCACCAGACGCTATTCGGTCAAACGGCTTGTAAGGTACGAGGAGCATGCGACCGCACCTGACGCCATTGCCCGCGAGAAGGCGATCAAACGCTGGCCACGCACGTGGAAAATCAAGCTGATTGAAGCCATGAACCCGGACTGGTTTGACCTCGGAAGGCATCTGAACATGTGAAGGGGCGCACTTTCGACCTCACCCTCGATCGTCATTGCATGGCTTGATCCGGACCCCGATCCGGGGAGCTACGCCCTTTCGTTTCACCCTGTTATGTTTTGGCAAATATAAATGGCACGACCCATCGCTCACTCTGTCGTCATCCTCGGGCTTGACCCGAGGATCCATGCCGTGACGGTGCTGCTCGGAAAAGCCATCGATTGTGGTGAGGGAACGGAATGGATCCCATGGTCAAGCCATGGGATGACGGAGTTGGTGGAGAGGCCTTGCCACACACTCAGCCGTCACCCCGGACCTGATCCGGGGCCTACTCGTTTCCAGAGAGAAGGGGAAAGGGGACCGCGATGCCCCACCCTCTGCCGTCATCCCGCTTCATGCGGGGATCCATTGGCACCCGAGGGCTGGGAAAGGGACGCTTCGGAGCGTGGTGGTTCAGCCGCGCCCTCGAACAGGTCTCTGGCCAATGCCGAGCGGTGGATTGGATCCCCGCTCGGGGGCGGGGATGACCTTTGAGGAGACGGCACGACTGTTTTCGCATCCGCCTTCGTCATTACTTGGTCAGTTCGAGAGTGACGGATTTCGACTGTTGAATGAATTGCACGTATTTTTCTTCTGGGCATGCTAAGCTCGAGGACAATTAGCGTTTAGGGTGGCCCCCTAATTTCGAAGCGCCGCTATTATCGGAAACTACTAAACAAACATGTTCAACCAGCTACAATGAGACCTTGCGCGGCTGTGGAATGATTTAAAACTGTCAGAGACATTGGCGAGCGAACTTGGGTTGATAGAGCAGAACAATTGTACTCCTGTTGTAGTTTTGTGGTAATCGACGCCGCTATTTTTTATTCTTTTTTCTAATTCACCAACACAGTTTATTCCGTCATAAGACTGGCTTGCTTCGGGTAAAATCGTCCCGTCTTCACCAATAAATGGCATTATCCAACATTCGATTTTATTGTCTGGAATTCCTATTACGAACTGGTCTTCAGGTATATCAAGTTTACTCAATTCATTTGTTAGTAAAATCAATAATTCATCATGTGTTCTTGATCGTTTTTCACGGTCGAATATAAGAAAAATTGGATAGTGCCTATTGTTGAACAAGCGAAATAGGGTTGCGACTCGTCTCGCTATCTGTTCAATCTCAACCGCATTGCCATTGATACCTAACAAAACAGTTCTACTGTTTGGGCAGAGGCGTCTAATTATGTTTTGTTCTTGTAAACCTTCAACTATAAAAGCAGGATTAGGCATCTAAAATTCCGGTATTGTAATACCAACCTAGACCAAAGCCAGTTTGATTTATCTCGTCTGTGATTGATTCAGGATCTAATATACGATCGGCAGAAGTGTAGCCGGATACATATTTTGTTAAAATTATTTCTTCCGGCCTTAGACAGTTAATTAAAGTTTCGCTGTGTGTAGTGATAAGTGAAAATGAATTAGTGTTTCTGCTTGTACTCCCTCTTAAGAATTCGACAAATTCCCTTTGCATTTTTGGATGCAAGAAATTCTCTGGTTCCTCAATTGAAAAAATGTTTCTGCTAGTTACGATTGCAGTAATGATCGCAATCCACTTAATTGTCCCGTCTGAGAGAAACTTCATCGGTATTTCAATATCTCGGCCTTCTCCGCGAAACAGAGCGCTGATATTTACACGATTTTCAATAATGTCGTCGCTGGAAATCAAGTCTACAATATCATTATTAATAAGAGATATCATGCTAACGATTTGATTGAAGTGTTTTTCTTGGTTGTTGATATATCTTCTTTGGTAAAATAGTAGCTCGTTTCCTTTGTTATTTTCTTTTGATATTTTGTGCAGGTAGGCGAGTGTGGCGGCCAATCCACTGCCGTCTGTACTAATTTGCGGTTCTCTTGAAATGTCTTCTATTTGGCGCACGCTCTCCGGGTTAATATTATAAGCCTTTCCTGTATTAATGTCTAAAAGTACTTCCCGGAAGTGTGGGCCGAATTGTGCTAAGAAACTAATTATTGAGTTTTCAAGAAATATACTTTGGTCGGTTTTGATAAATTTTGATAGTTGTTCGTCAGAAAGGCCCATCAAGAATAAAATACTGCTGTTTTTGAACTCTGACTGAATTATCTCGCCATTTCGAAAATCAATATCAATTGAAAGTTCTTTTCCTTTTCCCGTCTCTCTTTTTGCTCTTAATTGAATGGTCTGTGTATTGTAATTTATTATAGAATTGTCTTTATCTAGTCTGACGCAAAACTCAAAATAGTAGCTAATCTTATAGATGAGATTGTCTTCAATAGAGCGAGACGATGTGTTTCCCTTGAGTTTGACTGAAATTTCTTGCGACTTTGATTTTGCCTCTGCTCTGTCAAATATCGCACTAGTTCCACCAGATAATCCAATTGCATCCATTATTTTGTTGTTTGAAACGTTCGACAAAAATTCGAAAAAACGAAAAATGTTTGTTTTTCCTGACCCGTTGGGGCCAACTAAGACGTTTATTCCAGGATTAATCTGTAGTTCAAAGTTCTTTAGGCTTCTAAATCCATCTACGTAGAAGTATTCAAGCATGTAAAGGCGCCTTGATTTCTGGGAAGGGTTGTTGGTGAAAAAAGCGCATATACATGTTTACATAGTTGCTGATTATTTTCACGATAAAATGCGATCTTGCACATTGATTTTTATATAATGCTCCGAACGTCCGCATTTATTCGAATTGCCGCGCCGTTTTTTATTTGCACCTGACACTTATGAGATCCGGTCTAGGACCTGCCACGGTACATGAAATTCAAGCCTACCCCTACTCTCAAGGGTACATATCTGGCTGACGCGAATAGGTGGATTGGATCCCCGCACGAGGCGGGGATGATCGCTGAGAGGAATGCTACCGCCCCGGCCGCCCGCTCTTTTTCGGCCGCCCGCGCCGTTTTTTCTCGTCCACCGGATCCTCATAAGACCCGACGCCGATCTTGCCACGCGGGGTGTGATGCGGGGCATCTTCGGCTGCGATAATGGGCGTTGGTTTTTGCGGCAGCGGGCCCTTGGCAAGCGGGACTTCGGTGCGGGCGTTGGTCATCTCGTCGAGGGTCGGCTTGCGGGCTCTGCTGTTTGTGCTCACGGGCGTTCGCGCTGACGCGCTGCCCTCCGAGGGCGCGCCCTGACTGGGCGGCGGCCGGTCGGCCTTGCGGGCTTCGCCCGAACTCTTTTCCCCTGCGATGTCTCGGGGCACTGCCGCGCTGCTGTTGGAAGACCGCGATTTCGGCCCCGTATGACCAGGCTGGTGGGCCGCTGCGCGTGCTTTTGCGGCCCTGTCCTTCGCCGTTTCCTTCTTCTTGCCGCTTGCGCCCGCCTTGGTGCCGCCGGCGCCGAACTTCTTGTCGCCCTTGTAGCCGCCGGTGGCCCCGGCCACGTCCGATTGCCGGGCCATGGCGTCGTCGGCGACGGCCAGTTCGGTTTCCTGCAGGCGCTTGACCTCGTCGCGCAGGCGGGCCGCGGTCTCGAAGTCGAGATCGGCGGCGGCATCGCGCATCTGTTTTTCCAGATCGGAAATGTGCGCTGCCAGATTGTGCCCGACCAGCGAGCCTTCCTCGGCGAACCCGGCATCGACCGTGACGTGGTCCTGCTCGTAGACGCTCTGCATGATGTCGCCGATGGAGCGCTTGACGCTTTCCGGCGTGATGCCGTGCTCGGCGTTGTAGGCCAGCTGCTTGTCGCGGCGGCGGTTGGTCTCCGCAATCGCCCGCTCCATGGAGCCGGTCATGTTGTCGGCATAGAGAATGACCTTGCCCTCCACATTCCGGGCCGCGCGGCCGATGGTCTGGATCAGCGAGGTTTCGGACCGCAGAAAGCCCTCCTTGTCCGCATCGAGGATCGCGACCAGCGCACATTCGGGAATGTCGAGGCCCTCGCGCAACAGGTTGATGCCGACCAGCACGTCGAAGGCGCCCAGGCGCAGGTCGCGCAGGATCTCGATGCGCTCCAGCGTGTCGATGTCAGAGTGCATGTAGCGCACACGAACGCCGTTTTCGTGCAGATATTCTGTGAGATCCTCGGCCATGCGCTTGGTCAAGGTGGTAACCAGCGTGCGGTAGCCCTTCTGGGCGACTTCGCGGACCTCGCCCAGAAGATCGTCAACCTGGCTGCCGGCCGGCCGGATTTCCACTGGCGGATCGATCAGGCCGGTCGGGCGGATAACCTGTTCGGCGAAGACGCCGCCCGCCTCTTCCATCTCCCACGAGCCGGGCGTCGCCGAGACCGCGACAGACTGCGGCCGCATGGCGTTCCATTCCTCAAAACGCAGCGGCCGGTTGTCCATGCAGGACGGCAGGCGGAAGCCGTATTCGGCCAGCGTCGCCTTGCGCCTGAAGTCGCCCCGGTACATGGCGCCAATCTGCGGAATGGTCACGTGGCTCTCGTCGGCGAAGACGAGGGCGTTGTCGGGCAGATATTCGAACAGGGTGGGAGGCGGCTCGCCCGGCTTGCGGCCGGTGAGGTAGCGCGAATAGTTCTCGATACCTGCGCAGGACCCGGTTGCCTCCAGCATTTCCAGATCGAAGATCGTGCGTTGTTCCAGCCGCTGGGCTTCCAGCAGGCGGCCATGGGCGTTCAGCTCTTCCAGACGGCCTTTCAGTTCGGCCTTGATCGACTTGGTTGCCTGCTGCAACGTCGGTTTCGGCGTCACATAGTGCGAGTTGGCGTAGATCTTCACCGACTTCATGTCGCCGGACTTCTTGCCCGTCAGCGGATCGAACTCGGTGATCTGCTCGATCTCGTCGCCGAACAGGGAAATCCTCCAGGCGCGATCCTCATAGTGGGCCGGGAACAGTTCGATCGTGTCGCCGCGGACGCGAAACGTGCCGCGCTGGAAGGCGGCGTCGTTGCGCTTGTATTGCAGGGCCACCAGATCGGCGATCAGCTGGCGCTGGTCGATGCGCTCGCCGACCTCAATGGCGAAGGTCATCGCCGTATAGGTCTCGACCGAGCCGATACCGTAGATGCAGGAGACGGAGGCGACGATGATAACGTCGTCGCGCTCCAGCAGGGCCCGGGTCGCCGAGTGGCGCATCCGGTCGATCTGCTCGTTGATCGAGCTTTCCTTCTCGATATAGGTGTCCGTGCGCGGGACGTAGGCCTCCGGCTGGTAATAGTCGTAGTAGGAGACGAAATACTCGACCGCGTTGTCCGGGAAGAAGCTCTTGAACTCGCCGTAGAGCTGGGCCGCCAGCGTCTTGTTCGGCGCGAGGATCAGCGCCGGGCGCTGGGTGCGCTGGATGACCTGCGCCATGGTGTAGGTCTTGCCTGAGCCGGTGACACCGAGCAGCACCTGGGTCTGCTCGCCGCCGTCAACCCCCTCCACCAGTTCGGCAATGGCGGTTGGCTGGTCGCCCTTGGGTTCATACTCGGAGGCCAGATTGATCGGCACGCCGCCTTCGGATTTTGCCGGGCGTTCCGGCCGGTGCGGCACCCACAATTCGCCGTTCTTGTGCAGAGGGTTGCCGCTTTCGATCAGCGCCGACAGGGCCTCGACGGTCGCGGTCGCGCCCTGATTGCCGCCCAGCTCGCCATAGCGGCCATCAGCGGCGGATTTTTTCTTCTTGTTGTCCTTCTTGTGCTGTTTGAGCTTGGCTTCGAGTTCCTCGGCCTCCTCCAGGGACATGTCCATGCCCGCGACAGGATTGAGACCCCCGGCAGCCCGCTCACGCGCCGTGTCCGCCTTGCCCATACTTGTGCCACGGGCGGATTTCGCCGGTTTCTCTTTTTTTGCGCTCACGGCCGCACCGGCCTTGCGGCCTGACCTCCGCGAGGACGTCGCATCGCTTCCGTTTGCGGATTTGCCGGAAGCAACGTCCATGGTCCCGCCGCCCGCCTGGGCTTGCGGGCCGTTGGCACGGTCTTCTGCGCCCCCAATGGATGTTTCGCTGTAGGCGCCCTTCGCCTTTGCGCCCTTCGGCGAAAGTTTCGCCTTGCGGCCTTCCTCGACATTGGCGGCAACAGAGCCGTCGCCTCCGGCCCGCTCGCGTTCCTTCGAAGACGTCCGCGCCGTGCGCTTGGAAGATCCCGGAGCGCCCGGCGCCAGGTCCGCGAGCTTCGCCGGATCCTTGATCCTGCTTTTGGAGGGTGTTTTTGCGCTCACGGGCGTTCGGGCTGGCGCGCTGCCCTCCGCAGGGGCGGCCTGATCGGCCGGCGCGCGGTCGCGCTTGCCTCCGCTTTGCTCCGGAGAACCTGTTTGCTCCGCGTCTTCGGCGATCTCAGCTGCCCAGTCGGATATAGAGCCGGAAAGGGGCGCGCCAGACAGCGGCATACCGGACAGAGGTTTTTGGGGCGCTTCGCCGAAGCCCTCTGGCGTTTGCGGGGCAGGTGTTTTCGGATCGTCAGCGGAGGATTTCGGGGGGCGTTTGCTCATGGGCTGCAATATGGTCCGACTCCCCGCCGGAGAAAACCCCTGCGTTGCGGCTTTGTTCCAGTTTCTCAGACTTCTTGCCAGTCTCCTGACAGAAGGGTGTCAGGAGGTTGGGGAAAAATTCTCGTTCTTATTATGTTCTTTTTGGTGTAGTTTATCTTCAAATTCAAACCAATGACGAATCTCCCGGAGTTTTCATGAAAAACCAGCTAACATCTTTGGAGCTGTGCGCTGGCGGTGGTGGTCAGGCTCTCGGCTTGGAAATGGCTGGCTTTGATCATGTCGGCTTGTTCGAAAACGATAAGCATGCCTGCGCAACGCTTAGGCTCAACCGTCCGGACTGGAAGGTTCATGAGCATGATCTTTTCGAAGAGTTCGATTTTTCGCAATTCCGTGGTGTCGATCTTCTAGCAGGAGGATTGCCTTGTCCGCCGTTTTCGGTAGCTGGTAAACAGCTCGGCGAAAAAGACGAGCGCAATCTTTTTACGCGCGGCGTTGAGATTGCTGCAGTCGTCAAACCCAAAGCAATCATGTTTGAAAATGTACGGGGGATGCTGGACTCATCTTTCGATGATTACCGTGACTTCATTGAAGTGAAATTGCGCCGTCAAGGCTATAAAGTCTTCTGGAAACTCTTGCAGGCGTCTAATTTCGGAGTACCGCAGCTCCGGCCCCGAGTGGTGATGGTGGCTCTGCAACGCGCTTTTGCAGATCGATACACGTGGCCTGGAGAGGTGGAAAAGTCCGCAGCTCCAACAGTCGGCGAAGAGTTGCACGATTTGATGGCAGTAAACGGCTGGGATGGCGCAAATGCTTGGAAAGAGCAAGCCAACAAAATTGCGCCGACTGTTGTTGGCGGCTCAAAAAAGCATGGCGGCCCGGATCTCGGCCCGACTCGAGCCCGAAAAGCTTGGGCAGAACTGGGGGTTGAGGGGCGTACAATCGCTGAAGAAGCGCCTGGGCCTGATTATAAAGGGATGCCACGTTTGACTGTGCGGATGGTGGCTAGGCTGCAAGGGTTCCCGGACAGCTGGGAGTTTTCCGGCAAGAAAACCAATTCGTACCGGCAAGTCGGAAACGCATTTCCGCCTCCGGTAGCTGCAGCGGTCGGAAGGAAGATTTCGGTAGCACTTGCGATGTCCGGTCTTGTGATCGAAGCAGCCGAATGACATCTCGCGACCACCTGAAAGATCAGGAGGAGCTTACGGGTATTGCCTCTGAACTCTTCCGTTTGTCAGGCGGCGAAAGTGCCTTTGTCGAGCAATTCCCTGTATTGATCTCGGATGCGGTAGACTATGTCGTTGACCCTGTGCGCACAGCGCGTACGAAAGTTTCCGAGCTCGATAATGTCGAAAAGACGTTTATCGGGTTGAAGGTCGAACACTTTCTCCGGGATTTCATAGGTGTGCCAAAAGGTATACGTGACCTCCGTTTGGCTGGGCAGGACGTCGACGTCAAAAACACAGTTCGCACAAATTGGATGATTCCGCCGGAAACATTCCGGAACTCGGAACCGTGTATTTTGGTGATGGTTGCTACTGAGAAACGCCGGTGTTCGTTGGGAATAATTATAGCCCGGGAGGAGTACCTCAATAAACCTAACAGGGACGGAAAACGGAGTATCAAAAGCGCTTGTTTTGATGAAATCCTTTGGATCTTCAGAGACCGCGCATTACCGGAGAGCCGCTATGACGGGATCGATATGCTAAGGTTCCGCGAGCTGCGCACTTTGAAGGGGGGCAGCAAAAGAGCTGCTCAGTTTTTTCGTGAGAACATGGGAAAGCCCGTTCACAGAACTGTCTTGCAAGGCCTTTTATTCGATCAAAAAGACTACATGAAACGTGTTCGCGGCAATGGCGGTGCGCGTGATATCTTGTTGGAGGAACGCTCTGTGATCCTGTCAGGGTACTTCCATTCTGTTCTTATCGATCAGTTTGAATTGCCAAATTGCGGGCGGGATGAGTTCGTTTCGCACTCTTGCTCCGAGAGCGAATGGCTAGCTGTTTTGGCAAGTAATTATTAGGCTGGGAGATGGCCGACATACTCACCCCCGAGCGCCGGTCCAAGAACATGTCGGCGATCCGCTCCAAGGGCATGAAGCCGGAGATGATTGTCCGGAAACTCGTATTTTCGCTTGATTATCGATACCGGCTTCACCGCAAGGATATGCCCGGGAAACCAGACCTGGTTTTTGGTCCGAAGAAAAAGGCGATATTCGTCCACGGCTGTTTCTGGCATCAGCATCATGACCCAAACTGTAAAGACGGCCGGATGCCGAAGTCCCGGCTAGAATACTGGGTGCCTAAACTGGAACGAAATCGGGCTCGGGACAAAGCCAGCCTTGAAGCTCTGGCAGAGCAAGGCTGGGACTGTCTGGTCATTTGGGAATGCGAAACCAAAGAGCTTTCGCAACTCGAAAGCCGAATTCTCCAATTTCTTGAAGATTAAAGTATCTCACTCACCTCTCGGATACCGCTGGCCGTCTTCGACTTCGTTGAGGTCCATGTGGTTGCGCATGTAGCGTTCTGAGGCTTTTTGGAGGGGCTGGTAGTCCCAGGGGAAATAGGCGCCGTTGCGCAGGGCTTCGTAGACGATCCAGCGGCGGGCCTGGGATTGGCGGACTTCGCCGTCAAAGGCGGACATGTCCCATGTTTCCGAGACCTTTTTGGCATAAGCCGTGGCCGTTTCGGAATGGGCGGGATCTTGTGCAAGATTGGTCAGTTCGCCGGGATCGTCCGCAAGGTTGAACAGCTGGGGCGGGTCGAGTTCGCAATGGATGTATTTCCAGTCCCCCTCCCGGATGCCGACCAGAGGCGCGTAGGAGGCTTCTGCGGCATATTCCATGAGAACCGGTTCGGCCCGGGCCACGCCCTTGGCCAGCGGGACGAGGCTGGTGCCGTCCGTCCAGGGCATGATCTCGCTCATGTCGATGCCGGCAAGATCGCAGACCGTCGGCAGGACATCGAGGGTGCTGACCGGTGCGGTTTCCAGATGCGGTGACAGGTCCTTGTCGCAGATCATCAAGGGCACGCGGGAAGACCCTTCGAAGAAGGTCATCTTGAACCACAGGCCGCGCTCGCCGAGCATATCGCCGTGATCGGAAACGAAAAGGATGGCGGTGTCGTCCGCCAGATCCATGGCCTCAAGGGCAACCAGGATTTCACCAATCTTGTCATCGAGATAAGAGATGTTGGCGAAATAGGCCCGGCGCGAGCGGCGGATGTCATCTTCGGTGATGTCAAAGCTGCGCCAGTCATTGGCATCGAAGATCCGTTTGGAGTGGGGATCGTGATCCTCATAAGCCTTGGCTGGAACCTCCGGCAACAGGTGATCGCAGTCCTCGTAGAGGTCCCAGTATTTCTTGCGGGCGACATAAGGGTCATGCGGATGGGTGAAACTGACTGTCAAGCAGAAGGGCCGGTCGTATTTGCCGCGGCCGTAATCATAGATCTTGCGGATCGCCTGGAAGGCAACGTCGTCGTCATATTCCATCTGGTTGGAGATTTCTGCGACGCCAGCCCCGGTGACGGAGCCCATGTTGTGATACCACCAGTCAATCCGCTCTCCCGGCTTGCGGTAATCCGGTGTCCAGCCGAAATCGGCCGGGTAAATGTCCGTTGTCAGGCGCTCCTCGAAGCCGTGCATTTGGTCGGGTCCCACGAAGTGCATCTTGCCCGACAGGCATGTCGTGTAGCCCGCCCGCCGCAGATGGTGCGCGTAGGTTGGAATGTCTGATGCAAACTCGGCAGCGTTGTCATAAACGCCGGTCCTGCGCGGCAGCTGACCGGACATGAAACTGGCCCGCCCCGGCGCGCACAGCGGAGAGGCCGTGTAGCTGTTTTGAAACCGGACAGAGCGCTCGGCGAGTGCCTTCAGATTTGGGGCGTGCAGGAAATCCGCCGGGCCGTCGGGAAACAAGGTGCCGTTCAGCTGATCGACCATCAATATCAGGATGTTTTTCTGTCCGGCCATATTGTTTCTCCGAGCTTACGAAAGGTCATGGAAGAAACTTGTCCGTTATTTTGATTGAGTGATCAATCAAATACGACCGGTGTTTGTGTCAATCGGACTCGGCGAAGTGAGATCCGGCATCTGGTGCGAGAGCGGTGCCCGCTCAGAAATGATAGAATTGCGTGCCGGAACGGAGGATGTTTTTGCCACCTCTCCTACTGCTTACCCGATTTGCGGAGCGTTGCGTTTCCGGCGATGCGGGCATTGCAGTTGTATTAGCGCAGGCTATCAAGCCGCAGCAACGTCTTTCAGGAACCTGTCGATCCGTTGGGTGACACCATCCAGTTCCCTTGTTGCCTCATCCGCAATGGATTCAACCTGTGCGGCGGACTGGCTGGTTTCACCGGAGCCACGGGAGAGATCTCCGATTGTTTCCGAAACGCTGGCCGTTTGACCGGCTGCCTGTGTCACACCGGAGGAAATCTCGGAGGTGGCACCAGCCTGCTGCTCAACGGATGCGGCCATGGCAGCTGCGGTTTCGTTGACCTCGTCCATCATGGTCATGATTTCTGTAATCGCTGCCACAACAGCTTCAGTGGATCCTTGGATTTCCGAGACCTGACCGGAAATCTCATCGGTTGCCTTCGACGTCTGCGTCGCGAGCTCTTTGACTTCCGCCGCGACCACGGCAAAGCCTTTGCCTGCATCGCCGGCGCGTGCGGCTTCGATTGTCGCGTTGAGAGCCAGAAGATTGGTTTGTTCCGCAATGTCCTGAATGAGTTGGATCACGGCACCGATCCGTTCAGCAGCGGCCGACAGTCCCTTGATCTGATCATTGGATGTCCTGGTCGCTTGGGTCACGTCTTCAACGCGGCCGAGGGTGGCGTTGACCTGCCGACCGGCTTCCTGGACGGAGGCTGAAAGTTCCTCCGTTGCAGCCGCAATTGTCTGGACGTTGTCGCTTGCCTGGCTTGAGGCATGGCTGACGTTTTCGCTTTTGTCCGTGGTTGACCGGGCAATTCCAGTTAGATGTTCGGCAGTGTCTTCAAGCTGCCGCATGTTGCCATTGACGGAGGTCAGGGCGGCTTCAATATCAGCTCGGAACTCGGTAACCAGTGCATCGACAGCCTGCTGGCGTTTGAGTGCGGTTTCCGCATCGCGTTGGGTCTGTTGCTCCAGTTCAACGCGCTCCACTTCGCGATCCCGGAAGGTGCCGACCGCGCGGGCCATGTCTCCAATTTCGTCCTTACGGCTATCTGCGGTCAGGTCGAGGTCGGTTTGGCCCTCTTGCAGTTGCCGCATGGCGTTGGTGAGGGATCGGAGCGGACGAATGATCGCGCCTGACAAGAGGACGACAAAACCAACGCCAATGACCAATGCCACCAGCAGGGCGATAGAAATCTGCGTTCGGGCAGTGGCTGCTGAGGAGACGGCCGTCAGACCCGCGGCCCGGCTGATGGTGCTTGCCTGTTCGCTCAATGCCGAAGCTGCGGTTGCAAATTGGGCTTGCCCGGCCTTCTGTGCATCGCTGTTCGTGACGACATCTGCAAAGGTTGCGCGCAGGACCGGCAGCGCTTCACCACCGGCCGTCACAAGCGTGTTCAAAGGGCCGTTCAAAAGATCTAAAAAGGCCTTGTCAGACGTGGATTGCAGGGATGACTGGCGAATGCCTTCCAGAGCGTCCAGCTGGGTTTCGGTTTCGCCGAGATAAGTCTGAAAGGCGGCACTCGAAGCTTCTGAGGACGTGGTCAGGTATTCTGCATAGGCGCTGCGTACGCCGAGGACATTGCGGGCCACGCCTTGTGTAAAGTTGGACAGGAGCGCGATGTCTGCGGTCGCTTTGTCGAACCCCCGCAATTCCGCAGTCAGCTCCTCAATTGGCGCCTCGGCTTCTGCAATGATTGTTGTCGTAAGGCCGACGAGTTGTTCAACAGCCGGTTGGAAGGTTTCGGACCAAAGCGCAGCGGTCCCGTCGCTGGCACCTGACTTAAGGTGCGCTTTGATTTGTTTTTCAAACGCTTTGCCCGCCTTGGTGAGATCCTTGACGGAGGCTCTGAGCGTTTTTGTCTTTACGGTACGCCGGACAGCCTTGGCGTCCTTGTCCAGCGCCTTGACACGCTCAGAAAGCGCTTTGGCGTTTGCCTTGTCCGGTGCGTTGACAAAGGCTTTGGTTTCCTGCTCCAGGACGATCGCGGCGATCCGCATGTCTGCAAGACGCGGGGCGACCTTGGAAAGGTTGTTCATCTTGCCTTCGTTGTTGAGAGCAAGACCAAGACGGTAAGCTTCCAAGGCCTTGTACTGTTCAAACACCTCGTTGGTTGTTTCAACCAGGCCAGATGTCAAACCATCAAGATTGGTAATCGCTTCATCACGCGCACTTCTGGTATTTTTCAGATTGCGGAAGCTTGCTTCCAGTTCGCTAACAGCCAAGGTCAGCTGCTGCGCGGCCTCTGGTTTGTTCCGGGCCAGTTCATCGCTGCTTGCAGATAACGTGTTGATGCTCGCCTCAACCACACTGGCGGTCTGCTCAGTGCCGTCGCGCCCGAACGCTTCTGCGCCTGCAAGCAGAGGCGGGATATCTCCCAGAAGATCACTTGCCGCTTTTGAAGTCGTGACGGACCCTTGAACCTGGCTTGCGGCCAGGTATCCACCGGCACCAACACCGACGGAGCACAAGAGCATTGCACCAAAGCCGATCTGAAGTTGTGTTTTGATCGGCCAGTTCAAGAACGACATTTTCGGCAAGCGCATTGGGCGGGCCCCAGTCCAGTCTGAAAACGCCTGCAAGTGTGCCGGAATGGATTTAACAAGATCCGAATTTTACGCAATTTTGCTGCGTATTTGACGAATTTTTCTGGTGTACGGGTTTCTACCCAGGCGCGAATTTCCTATTTCTGGCTGCTGGTTGTGTCCGAGTGCCCAAGATCCTTGTCCGGCCACAGCAAGTCGCGAAGCCGTTGTTTCAGGATTTTGGCTTCCGGAAACCCGCCGTCGGTTTTTCTGTCCCAAACCGGAGTGCCGTCACATGTAATGGTGAAAATCCCGCCTGTGCCGGGAACGAGGGTGACGGCGCCCACTTCTTCAGAAAAAGTCGACAGGATTTCCTGCGCCATCCAGGCAGAGCGCAGCAGCCAATTGCATTGGCGGCAATAGGTGATGATGATATGGGGCGCGGGGATATCCTGCATGGGTCCTCGTTCAGTTCTACGGTCAGACGTCAAAGGCTCTTCTTGCCACATTCCTCCACAATGACACCAGCCGGCCCATCAGCGGTTTTGGAGAAGGTTCTGCAAAACAATTCAGATCTCCAGGCTGTTCTCGGAGAGGTTTTGTCTGCAGAGCGGAAGGATGGTCTTAGCAATCAGGTTTTGCGGATCTCGGCTCAGAAGGGCGTGTTCTTTCTGCGTATCGGTCAGGCCGGATCCGAAGCATTGGTGGACCGGTTTGCAGAGGCCCACAATTTGCAATTGGCCGCCGATCTGGGCGTTGCCGTTTCGCCCGTGTACATGGATCCGGATCGCGGGCTATTGCTTACGCGGGCCCTTGAAACCCGCCAGTCAGAAAAAAAGGACCTCCCAGATATGCTGGGACAAGAGCTCGCCCGGCTCCATAATTCAAAGCTGAGTTTCGAGGGGGAGATCAATCCGCACACCACTTATGCGGCGCTTCGGAAGCGGGTTTCTGAGACACTTGATGGCAATCCAGACTTGTCGCTGTCGGAGGATGTCTCGGCAGTCCTCCCTAACCTCGATCGGCTGATGGCAGATGTGGGTTTGCAAAGCCAATTGGTGCTGGTGCCGAGCCATGGAGACTTATCTGAAGGCAACTGCCTACTGGCTGACAAACGTCTCTGGCTGATCGATTGGGAGTTTTCCGGCATGGCGGACCCTTGCTGGGATCTTGCTTACGCCATTCAGGAAATCGGATTTGACGTGGACGCTGAGCGGCGGTTTGTGACTGCCTACGAAACCGGGCAACACCGACCCATTGACCGGGCCGATTTGGAGGCCATGAAAGCGCGGTGTGATGCCATTTCAGCTCTGTGGGCAGTTGTTCAGCTTCTGGACAGGCGCGACCCGGCGACATTTGCACCTTTTGCTCTTGAACGCGCTGCCCGGGCCCTGAAACAGAAACCGGTATAGCAGACGTGTGAAACGCCGCAGTACCGTCTAATCGATCGTATCGGTACCAGGGGCTGCGAGGCAGGCGCTGTAGAGCTGGTTCATGCGTGTTTGCAAATCCGGGTCCTGGGGGCTGCTGAGCAACGGTTCCCAGATATTTTCCGACTTCAAACCATCAAGCGTGCAGCGGCATGCGGCAACACAGAGTGCTTCGTTCCCCATGCTCGTCGTGCAGCTTTGCGCGCAATTGGTCTGAAAGCTGCGGCTGGTCCGGTCCATGTTTGGTCCTAGCAGCGTCACACTCCAAACCAGACCATAAAGAAGCGGTTGATGCAGAAGGTAGATCGGCAGGGAATGACGGCCCATCCATCTAAGCGCCCGGCCTGCTAGGCCGCCGAATTCCATCTGCTTGAGAGGTTCCATGACGGCGGACTGGCGAATGGCCTTTGACAGCGCCACACCTAACAGAGTTGCCCCGGTCCACGGCGCGAGCGGGACATAATCGACGCTGGGCATAGCCGGGGTGCCAAGGCCGGTCCAGAGCCACATATCACCATCAAACACACTCGAGGATGCCCAGTACGGCAGGGTAAGGATGATCGCGCTGGCAACCAGGGCGTAGAGCAGCGGAAGTCGCGTGAAGGGCAGAGCGATCAGACTGGAAACAGCAATGCAATGCAGAATGCCGAAACGGACAAAGCTGTCTCCAAAGGCAAAGTAGGTGCCGATCGACACACAGGCTGCGGAAACAGTGATAACCGCAAAGCGTTTCCAGAAGGAGCGCCAGCGGATCTCTTTGTGATGCGCGAGATCCAGGCTGACCCCGACCAGGATCAGGAAGCTGGCAGCGATCGAGACGGCGAACGCGCGCCAACCATGAGCCCCTCCGACATCCCAGTCAACGAAGGCAAACCACGAAAGATCCCACGAAAAATGGTAGATCGCCATGGCAACGATTGCCACGCCGCGGGCCAAATCCAGAACGGCAAGGCGGCCTTCGTGCGTCGGGGGCACACCGCTGGATGGACTGTTTATAGACGGTTGTGTCATGGCTTCCGATCAACGTTCGCCCATGACCAATAAGCTGAAAGGCTGGAGATGCAAGCCGCTCGGTGTGTTCGACCAGGACAGCCCTAGCTGTTGAATGCCATAATCAATGTCGTGACCAGTGCGGCCGCCCCGAAGATAGCCCCGACGAACGGCCAGGGTGACGGTCTTTGTGTCGCAAAGATTTCCTGATTGACCGGATCACGCAGCATTCACACCACCCCTTCGATCACCACAACTGCGCCCGAGGTTGCTGCATAATTTCCGCGGCGAAAAGATGGTAAACGAGATCTAAAGATGTTTTCCCAAGGAAAACGCCAAGCTGTGGACTGCGCGAAAACGATCCGGAAAACGGATTGACTCAAGCCAAGCTGCTGGCGCGTCAAAAGGTTTTCCGGCAGGGAATGCTTACAGGGAAAGGGAATCCAGACCAGCTTCCAGGTGATCAGCGAGCATCGGCATGCCAAGTAGATAGGAAGCGGTTGAGCCGACCGCCCGATCCTTGGCTTCTTGAACCGCTTGCGCGAAGTCTTCTGCCTCGAAATCTCCCCGGCCGATCCAGGTGATGGCGACAAGCTCCGCAGCTTCGTCGACGTTCAAATCTTCCAAGAGTTCCCGCAATTCCTCATCAGAGAGATTGTCGCTTTCTTCTTCTGCAAGACCGTCGTGGCCATGAGCTTCTTCCAGGGTGTCGGCATCAAACTCGACATCCCCTTCATGGCCATCTTCAAACGTATCGGCAGTGGTTTCTGCAACCGCGCGGGCCTTTTGCGCCAGCATCCGTACAGTGTCAGCCGAGAGAGAAAGATCGATGTCCATGGCAGCCTCCGAAGAACTGACTTCTTTATCGATCCACTTTTGTCCGTTGGCAATGGCCATGGCCTAATTTCCTGTTTCTCAAGTATTCCGACAGGAGGTCCTCGTGGCATTGCGCTTGGAACCTCCAGACCAGATGACTGTATCTGGAGGTCCTGTTCATGGCCTTGATCGGTATCAACGTGCTAGGCCGTGTGGACGAATTGGAGATGCATTTCGCGGGGATTTGCATCGTTCAAGATCAAGTAAATCCGTTGAAGGTGATGTTTGCGCATCATCAAAACGGATTTGTGCTGGAATTGAGCGATGCAAACCCGGCCCTTATCTCACGAAACGCGTCTCCAATTCGTGCACATGGCCTAGTGGTGCCCACCTCAACCCAAAGACCTTATTTGCCCAGATCGGAGGGCAGCGGTTGTGTCAATGCAGGGATGGTGGTGCCCGGTGTTGTCGTATCTTTTGCCTCAGATCCCGCAATAGCGGCGGCTGCGGTCAGGATTGCCGCCAAAAATATGCCGAGGCAAATAGCCTGCAACAGGGGGCGGGCGTCCTGCAGGTCTCTGGACCTTTTCCGGGTTACCGTCTGAGGTTCGTGATTTTGGGTTTGAAAATCAGCTGATTTTGCGTGTGTGTCTGTCATGACAGCCTGTCTTTTTCTTTGGAATTGGGGGCTGCAAATCGTGAGGGCGGTTAGTCTGTAAAATCGCGGAACAGGCGGGTGCCGAGCATCCGGGTCAGTTGCGCCATTAGGATCAGCGCCAAAAACGGCAAGGCGGCCGCTGGTTTCGGAACAACAACCAGCAACGTCAAAAGCATTGCTGCCGACCCGAACAATATCGCCAGTACGGCGACATGGCGGTCTTCGTTATGGCGTTCAGATTTCTGGGTGCGTTCCAACATTCTGGCCTCCGCAGTTTCAACGGATGCACATTCCAACCAAATTGCGCCGGGAGACCGTCTGCTCTTGGGCTTTGCTGGTGCCATTTCGTGACATTTGTGGGGCGTTGCAAAACACCGGTTTCTTGCGGTTGGATACCTCCAAAATAAATGAGCAATAAAAGCGCTGTTCTTTCGAAGCAATTGCTGCATAAATTACTGAGGTATTTAAATAAATTTAGACTTTATGCGTTCCATTTTATGGTTTGTTTGCACTTTTTTTCGATACTGCGGGCAGGGTAGGTAATCGGTAGAGAGTGCAGACGGCTATGGTGGTCAAAGCAGCGCAGAGCGCGTTGGCACAAAGCAAGGATGACAAGCCAGCAGAACAAGAACTTGAAACGAAAGTTTCAGAGGACACACCTGCGCTTGCCTTGGCTGGGCTCCAGTTTTTCGTTGCTGATATTTCCCAGAAAACAATCCTTTGGCATGAGATCGGCAGTCAGAGCTTCCATAGTGAGGTCAAGGACCTACAGGAAGCGCCGTCGAACCTCGCCTTGCGCAACCTGTCACCGGAAGACAGGAAAACGATCTTGCGCCTGATACAGGGCGCCATCCGCGATGGGGTTGCCGGGCCGTTTGATGTTGGCGGTGGACCCGATCACCGGATCCCGGGTATCCCAATCGTTGCACACCGCTATGAGCTGGTTGACGGACGGATCGTTGTCATCTGTTTCCCATCGATTGGAGAGGACGAAAACCCGGGCCGCATCGTTCTCGGGCTTGCGCCGATCCTGCAGCACTTTGTTGCTTCGTCAAACCGGGTGGTGCTGCTGGTCGACAACTTCGGCTATGTACGCTTTGCAAGCGACGGCTTTGTCAAAACCTTTCAGATCGAAGACGCCCGGCTCATCATCGGCCGCAACATTGCGCACATTCAAAAACGCGTCGGGCGGACCATCGTTTCCCTGGCGCTGGGCGCTTTGACGCGCCGGGCGAGTGCGTCCGGCCGCGGAAAGTTCCTGCTGGCCTCCAACGATGCCATTGAGCTGACCTATGAAGCCATGCACTTCCGGATCGGGGGTACGGTTGGCGGCGTTCTGATTTCCGCAGGCCGGATCGGCGGTGATGTCGATTTTCTCAAAGTCTTTGAAATCTGCAGCGCGCCAATGCTGGTGATCAACACGAAGTCGAAGATGATCATTGCTGCCAACAAGGCTGCGATGAAGACCTACCACCTGACCAACGAAATCATGGACAGCAAGCCGGTCACGGACATTCTGCTTCATCCGAACAATTATTCTTCCCTGCTTGGCGCTGCACAGTCGGAGACCGAGGTCCCGATGTCGATCCCGGTCAATATCCTGAACGGCCAGACAAAGAAGAAACGCTTCCGCGCAATGCTCATTGACAAGGACAGCAAGGAACCGAAGCTCGTTTTGGAAACCCGCAGCTGATAATGCGCAACTGTCTTGCGTGCCCGCGGAGGGCGCGGCTGCCAGAGTTTCTGCCGCCGGCAGAGCATTTTGCTTAGCGGTTTGGAGACGCTCGTTAGCGCTTGCTCAAATAGTCCTTGATGCTTTCATTGGCGGATTTGATTTCACTCATCTCACCGACGATCGTTTGAATACTCCGGGCGGAGCTTTCTGTCGTATCGCTGGCCTCTGCCACTCCGGAGATCGCACGCGCAACTTCTTCTGCAGCTGCCTGTTGTTCGGTCATGGCCCCGGCGACAGCAACAGCATGCTCGTCAAGTTCTTCAATAACCGACATGATCGACTGGATGACTTTGAGAGCCTCATTGGTTTCCAGCTGCATGGCTTCAATCTGTTCCCGAATTCTGTCGGTCTCGGAGCTTGTCTGTTCCGACAGGTCTTTGACCTCGGCGGCGACAACGGCAAATCCGCGGCCGGCATCCCCAGCGCGCGCCGCTTCGATTGTTGCGTTCAGAGCGAGCAGTTTTGTTTGGTCGGCAATAGCCTGAATGGTCCCCATCACGGATCCGATTTGCTCAGACGCTGCTTTCAATGTGCCGATTTGTGAGGACGCTGCTTCAGCCCGTTGAAGTGCAGACTTGGAGATATTGGCCGCTTGATCCATACGTTCTGATATCTCGGATATGGAAGCAGTCATTTCCTCAGCGGCAGATGTCACAGAGGTGCTTTGTGATTTAGCGGACTCGGCGATAGTGATCATGCCGGACGATGTGGACACAAGGTTGTCTGCGATCGTGTTCATCGCGTTGACTACGCCCGAAACCTGTTCAGCCACCGCTATCTGGTCGGAAATAACCGACCACGTCAGCATTGGGCCCTGATAGTTCCCGGAGTCGTCCTCGATCTTGGAGATGTCGAGCCGCAAGACCTCTGGTCCGAGCCGGATGTTGGCCCGCCAAGGCAGGTTTTTCGGGTCAGACAGGAGGGCTCTCTGGTGTGCGGGGTTCTTGTGAAAAATGTCGATCGAACTCCCAAGCATTTCGGTAGCTTTGATCGGGAGATGGCCTTCCAGAGGGGTCAGCGTGTCTACGCTGGTTTGGTTGACATAGTTGATTTCGAAGGATTCCGGGTCACAAGTCATCACATTGATCGGCATTTTGTCGATCATTTGAAGAAGCCGTCTTTGCTCTTTTTCCGCTCGTTCTTTCTCGGTTACGATGTCCCATACAAGTGCGGCTTTGGTGTAAGCGCCGCGGGAATCATACAGAGCGAAGATGTTGAGGTTGAGTTTCTCTCCGCCCAACGTAATCACCGTTTCCCACGGCAGGTTCTTGTCGTCAGACAGAAGTCTTCGTTGATGTGAGGGGTCCTTGTGGAACTCGTCCACACACGTTCCAACAATGTTGTTTGGATCGATACTGAGTTCGTTTTTTAAAGAACTCAGCAATTTGTGGGACGCACTGTTCGCGAAGTCGATACAAAAGGTCTTGAGCTCGCATGTCATAATCGCGATAGGCAGATTTTCGAGGATGTTCTGAGCATCCTGCTGGCGGTTGCCAAATAAACTCCGTCCAAATTCCAAGTGTGTCATTTATCCCCTCCATGAGATGGGTTGGATAGTTGGTCTTATTATTTAATGATGTGATAATCGCGCGAATTATTATTCGCCTGAATTTATTATAATTGTCTCTTGCAAAGTTGTTGTCGTAAAATGCTAAGTTTGAATACATCTTTTAATTGTGTTGTGCTATTCTTACTCTTGGTTATCCTTCACGAAGGCGCCTGAAAGCTCACCGATGGTTTCGTCCAGCAAGGGTGTGAAGCGTGTGGTGTTGTTCGCAGAAGGACGCCCCTTCCTGCGGAGCGCCTCGCGTTCAAATGCAATGTAGCCGCTGATAGAATTGTCGTGCGCGCGAAGTGGGTTGATATCGATTTCGCAGTAATAGACCTCGCCATTTTGCCGTCTGTTTTCGATCACCCCGTGAAATCCTCCGGTTGTTCGAAGGGACTTGCCAAGCGCGCGCAGTGACGGGCTTTGGCGCACCCGCTTTTGAAGCAGGCGTGGGGAATGTCCAACAATCTCCGCAGGCCGAAATCCGGTCATGGTGGAAAAGGCTTCATTGACGAACAAGATCGTGGGTCCTGGACGTTCCAATCGGGCGTCCGTGATAACGACTGCGGTCTTCAAGCTGTTTGCCATGGACAGGATTAGTTTGATGTTCGGAGTGTTCTTCGAAATCTCTTCAATATCGAAATAAACCATTTTTTAACCTTTTCGGTTAGCCCAATTTCAATGTTTTGCGTGCAACTTAATCTTAGTGAGGCGAAATAAACGCTTCGTTAACAATGTGAAGCATGAAAGCAAAAGGACAACGAAATGTTCCAAGAGTTTGTTGAAACTGGTTCAGTACACACGTACGAAACTCCTAAGGGTACGATGACCAATCGGGCGTTGTCGGACCAATTCGACACTCTTCGGAAACAAGGGGATGACGTGTCCCAGGCAGCTCACGATATTCGCGACTTGCTCGAACAGCTTCGGCAGAACTCGTTCGTCAAGGAATGCGACGCGGTTCTGACAAACCTGAACCGGTTCTAGTTCAACAAAGAAACCACAGCTGGTGCTACAGGTTGCCGGTGCGACTTGAAACACCAGCCCGGCGTTTTGGCGTCTGAGGGAGGGCGCCGCTTCCTGCGAAACCGGAATTTTTGCGGTTCCCGGCCTTCATGCCCTTGTCATGATGGCCCAGCGGATCTAGGGTCCGCGCGCTAACTTTCCCGTTTCCCCCTGGAGGACATTATGGGCTTTCTTGCTGACGCATTGGCGCGAGTTCAACCATCTGCGACCATCGCCGTCACCAACAAGGCACGCGAGCTGAAAGCCGCAGGCCGCGATGTGATCGGTCTCGGTGCTGGCGAGCCGGATTTCGACACCCCGGAAAACATCAAGGCGGCCGCGATCAAGGCCATTAATGACGGCAAGACCAAGTACACGGCCGTCGATGGTATTCCGGAGTTGAAGGCTGCGATCGCCGAGAAGTTCAAGCGGGAAAACGGGCTCACTTACGAAACCAACCAGATCACGGTCGGCACCGGCGGCAAGCAGGTGCTCTACAATGCATTGGTCGCAACCATAAATCCGGGCGATGAGGTTATCATCCCGACGCCATACTGGGTCAGCTATCCGGATATGGTCCTCTTGGCTGGCGGCGAACCGGTCATCGTTGAAGCCGACAAGTCCACTTTCAAGATCACGCCGGAAGCGCTCGATGCTGCCATCACATCGCGCACCAAGTGGTTGATCTTCAACTCGCCGTCCAACCCGTCAGGTGCCGCTTACACGGAAGCTGAACTGAAGGCGCTGTGCAACGTTCTGGTCAAGCATCCGCATGTCTGGATCATGACCGACGACATGTATGAGCACTTGGTCTATGACGACTTCGAGTTCACGACACCGGCCCAGGTCGAGCCGTCGCTTTATGAGCGCACGCTGACGGTCAACGGTGTGTCGAAGGCCTATTCCATGACCGGCTGGCGGATCGGCTATGCCGGTGGCCCGGTTGATCTGATCAAGGCCATGGCGAAGGTTCAGTCCCAGTCAACCTCCAACCCGAACTCGATTGCGCAGTGGGCCGCGGTTGAAGCAATTTCCGGTACGCAGGATTTCATTCCGAAGAACAATGAAATCTTCAAAGCGCGCCGCGATCTCGTTGTTTCCATGCTGAACCAGGCAAACGGCATCACCTGTCCGGTTCCGGAAGGCGCGTTCTATGTCTTCCCGTCCTGCGCTGGAACCATCGGCAAGACCGCTCCGTCCGGCAAGGTTATCGAGAACGACGAAGACTTCGTCACGGAACTCCTGGAAACAGAAGGTGTCGCGGTTGTCCACGGGTCGGCCTTTGGCCTTGGTCCAAACTTCCGGATTTCCTATGCGACCTCGACGGAAGCTCTGGAAGAAGCCTGCACCCGCATTCAGCGCTTCTGCGGCAATCTGAAATAAGTTCGGTTGCTTTTCGGCATCCAAGGGCGGCTCCGGTCGCCCTTTTTGTTTGGCTCACTCTGACTTTGACCAATCAGGCTTTTCTTTCTCGAAGGGCGCGCATAGGCTGAAGTCGTTTCTATGTGCTTTGGAGGCTGGCTTGGCTGTTCTTCTTCCGCTTTGGCAGCGATTGCTGATCACTGTGGCCGCCATGTTCGCGGTGAGTTTTGTTGTCAGCCTGCTCTGGTCGTCGTTGCTCGGCTGGGCCATACCCGGCTATGTGTCCGGCGTGGTTGGAGGTGTGACGGCTCTGCCGGTCTGGGAATTCTTGAAGCGGATCCGTCCGGGCCACTAGCTGGCCCGTTCAGCATAGTGTTTGAGGGAAGTCTTCGCAGCTAGTTTTGATTGTGGTCCTGCGTATTTACGATCAAAACTTGCGCCGGTAAGCTGTCGGCATCACGAGCGAGGCACATTCATGCAAACCCAACAAAAACGATGGCTGACCGACTTTATGGAAGGGGTGCCGTCAATCGTATTCATTCTTTTGTGGCGCCAATCGGGGGATCTGGAATTCGCCGGCTGGGTAGGCTCTGGGCTGTGCCTCGTTGTTTTGAGTGCCCTGATCGGCATGAGGGTCCGGATGCATCCAATCCTGATGGGCGTCAACATTCATATTTTATTGGCGACGCCGCTGATTGTGGGTGTGTTTCGCCTCGGGTTTGACGGTGTGGGAGACGTCCTTTCCGAATATGCGTATGGGGGCGTTCTGGTGACCGTTTTTTCTGTCGGCCTCGCCCAGATGCTGTTTTCGCGATCGCGGTTCTCCGCGTTGGAGAATGTCACAGATCGTGCGCAACTGATTTATTCCGCTGTTTTGCTTGCGATCTGCGCTAGCGGTGCCGTTTGGGCCCTGCTGACCCCGGGGAGCCGTTTTGTGCCGGTGGTGGCCACAATTGCAGCTATGATAATCGGTCGGAATTTCCTCCAGGCGCGCTTGTCAGACAAAAGTGCAGGCGCAGGAGTTCTGGTTACAGGTTCTGCGGTAGCGCCGGGCACATCCCAGGATGTTCAGGTCTGAACCCTAGTTTTGACAGGCCGAATTTGCGCCGGGACAAGACGAGAGTGTGTTTGTCTGGGTGTTGTTGCGGTTGATCTGCTGTGTCCGGTTCAGCCGATTGTTGCTGTCGATCCGTTGCTGGGTTGAGAAATTGTTCTGCTGACGATTGAGGTTCTGATTGAGCTGTTGTTGCGCGGACGGCCCGAGCGTCGTGCCAGGTTGGATAACGCCGCGCGGCTGGACTGATTGCGCCTGCGCGAGACTGCCGCCAGAAAACACCAGGCCCGCTGACACAATCGCAGCACCAAAAGCCGGTAAGACAATTCTGGCTAATAGCAACATGTTTGTACCTCTCATTCCATCTCGTGCCCGCGGATCAGTATGGGTGGAGCCGCCCGCAACACCAAATTAATTCGCGAATTGAAGCATTTCGGTGACCGGACGAGCGAAAGGTGCCGGTTGGTAGCGCCGAATGCGCCGCCTGTTTGCTGCGGTGCAGGGTAAGATTTCCTTGCGTTTACCCCGTTTCGGGCGCGACGATAGCATCCCGCCCTTGATTGAAGGGCCATGACGAACATCAAGCCCGGCGCTTTCCGGGTTTTTGGCCTTCGATCCCATCCGGGCGAGACGCGGCGGGCCCGCGTCCTGAACCGCCGGCCGTGCCGCGTTGTAACGAGGATATCCTCGGGCAAACGGGAGGCTTAGTATGGCAAACGCCAACAATGGACAGGCAAACTCCAGCGGCAGGGAACCGCGCTGCGTGGCTTTGGTCGGACCCTTTGGCAGCGGTAAGACCAGCTTGCTGGAGGCGATCCTGGCGCGCACGAACAAGGTGGACCGGCAGGGGAAGGTGTCAGACGGAAACACCATTGGTGATGGTTCGGCAGAAGCCAGGGCTCATGGGATGAGCGTGGAGCTCAACTTCGCGGATGTGGAATACCTTGGTGACCGGTTCAATTTCATCGATTGTCCGGGATCAGTCGAGTTTTTGGGGGAAATGGACAGCGCCTTGTCCGGTGCGGATCTGGCTGTGGTTGTCGCCGAAGATGATGAGCGCAAGGTTCCAGCCTTGCAGCTCATTCTGAAAGCCCTTGAAGCCCGCGCCATTCCGCGGGTTTTGTTTTTGAACAAGATCGACAAGAGCACACGACGTGTTCGTGATGTTTTAAACTTGCTGCAACCGGCGTCAAGCGTCCCACTTGTTTTGCGTCAGATACCGATATGGGAGGACGGTCAGGCCACCGGCTTCATCGATCTCGCCCTGGAACGGGCGCATGTTTATCACGAAAAGGAGCCGAGCACCGAGATCGACATGTCGGATGAGGACCGCGCGCGCGAACATGAAGCCCGGTTTACGATGCTGGAGCATCTTGCCGATCACGATGATGATCTGATGGAAGCGCTGCTTGAGGACATTGCGCCGGACCGGGAGACGGTGTTCGCAGATCTCGTTGAGGAGATGCAGGACGGTTTGATTTGCCCGGTCTTCTTCGGTTCCGGCGAACATGGCAACGGCGTCACCCGCCTCTTGAAAGCCCTTCGCCATGAAGTGCCCTCGGTTGACCGCCTCAAGGCGCGCCTTCTTGATGCCGCGCCCGAAAGTGCGATTCAGGTGATCAAGACGCTTCACACACAACATGGCGGCAAAGTTTCTGTGGCGCGCGTGTTGATTGGCGCTCTGGCGGACAATGACAGCCTCTATGTGAATGGAACCACGGAAGCGAAGGTCTCGGGGCTGTTCTCCCTGTTTGGACAGCAATTGAACAAGATCTCAAGGGCGTCTGAGGGCGACCTCGTCGGTCTGGGGCGTTTGGATGATGTTCAAACCGGTGATGTTCTGAGCCTTCAGGGCAGCAAACTCCCAGCACTGGACAGCGCGGATACCCGGCGGCCGGTCTTGGCGACGGCGATTGAAGCCGGGCAGCGCAAGGATGAGGTTCGCTTGTCAGCTGCCCTTTCCAAACTTGCCGAAGAAGACGGCTCCCTGACAGTCGCACAGAACCAGATAACGGCTGAAACCTTGTTATGCGGGCAGGGAGAGATGCACTTGCGCGTCGCTCAGGAGCGGTTGTCTGGAAAATACGGGCTGGATGTCGCCGTGCATGCGCCGCATGTGCCTTATTCCGAAACGATCCGTGGCAGCACAACAGCGCGGGGACGTCACAAGAAGCAGTCCGGTGGTCACGGGCAGTTCGGTGACGTGGTTCTTGAGATTTCACCACTGCCGAGAGGAGAAGGCATCCAGTTCACCGATCGTATCACCGGGGGCGTGGTGCCCAAGCAATACATAGCATCGGTGAAGGAAGGTGTTCTGGAAGCACTGGGCCAGGGGCCGCTCGGGTTTCCTGTTGTCGACCTGTCAGTTTGTCTTGTCGACGGGTCGTATCACTCGGTCGACAGTTCCGATCAGGCGTTCAAGATGGCGGGTATCCTGGCGATCCGCGAAGGCCTGTCCGACTGCAAACCCGTTCTGCTGGAGCCTATCCACAAGGTGGTCGTCGCGTGTCCAAGCGATGCGACCGCCAGGATCAATGCCATTGTTTCCGCCAGGCGCGGGCAGCTGCTTGGATTTGACGCCCTTCCCGGCTGGAGCGGATGGGATGAAGTTCAGGCGTTGATGCCGGAGGCGGAGATCGGGGATCTGATTGTTGAACTCCGGTCCGCGACGGCGGGAGTTGCCAGCTATACGGCAGAGTTCGATCATATGGCGGAGCTGTCGGGCAAAGCAGCGGACCAGGCTCTCCAGCGTTCGGGAAAACAAGCGGCGTAGTGAGCCGCGCGAGTGCAAAGTGTTGATCTGTCTCATTTGATTGTGTGTCCATTCCCCTACGCTATTAATGGGATGGTGGACGCAGAAAGGAGATTGTCGGTGCTTGCGATTGAAAAACAGGAAGGGGACCGCGTCTTTGTTCATCTGCGCGGTCCTCTCAATGCTGACTTGATGCAGGCCGGGTTGGAGGATCTCATTGAAGCCGCAGAGGATCTGACCAACGGCACGATGCTCTATGTCATTGATGATTTCGAATGGCCAACCGCAGGCGCGTTGGCTGTCGAATTCAAGATGATGCCAGACCTTCTGAAGCTTCTGGGGAAATTCCGAAAGTGCGCGGTTGTGTGCGATGCAGGCTGGATTCGCAAGGTTGCTGAGATCGAAGGGATGCTGATCCCGGGGCTTGAGATCAAAAGCTTTGTTTCAAAAGACCGGGAAGCCGCTGAAAATTGGCTGAAACAAGCCTGACATAAGTCTAACACTGGGCATCGGTCACTCGGGCGTTATTTGCGTTTGAACACACAATCCGGTCTTTCTACGTCCAGATTGGGAGTTTGACGATGAATATCTTGACCAAACGCAGCTGGGAATTGCCCGAGCGCGAAGCGACCCCAGAGCATGTTTTCTTGAATAGACGCCAGATCCTTGCGGGGCTCGCAGGGGGAGGTGCGTTGCTCGGAAGCGGACTTGGGATGAGGCCGGCCTTTGCCGAGGCTGACCCGAGCGCGGGGCTCTATCCTGTTCCACGCAACGCTGCATTTACCTTGGACCGGCCACTGACTGACGAAGACGTGGCGTCGAAGTACAACAATTTCTACGAGTTTGGCTCTCACAAGCAGATTTGGCCGGCGGCCCAGAACCTTGAGATCCGTCCATGGACTGTGATGCTGGACGGCCTCATCGACAATCCTCAGACGATTGATATCGATGCACTTCTTGCCAAGATGCCTTTGGAGGAACGCCTTTATCGCCATCGGTGTGTTGAGGCTTGGTCCATGGCGGTGCCTTGGTCGGGCTTCCCGCTCGCCGAGCTGGTCAAACTGGCGGGGCCGCAAACGGGTGCCAAATACCTTCGGTTTGAAACATTCCTCAATCCGGAAGTTGCCAGCGGTCAGAAACAATCCTGGTATCCGTGGCCTTATGTTGAAGGCCTGACCCTTGCAGAGGCGACCAATGAACTGGCGTTCATGGCGACCGGGATCTACGGAAAACCGCTTGCCAAGCAGTTTGGTGCACCGATCAGGTTGGTAACGCCTTGGAAATACGGATTTAAATGTATCAAATCCGTGGTGCGGATCTCATTCACTGACAAGCGTCCAGTGAGCTTCTGGGAAGAAATCCAGCCGAAGGAATACGGGTTTTGGGCGAATGTGAACCCGTCGGTCCCACATAGGCGCTGGCCCCAGGCGACCGAGAAACTGTTGGGAACCGATCAACGCCGGAACACACTGCTTTACAATGGATACGAGGAGCAAGTCGCAGGTCTATATAAAGACATGACTGGCGAACTTTTGTTTATGTAAAATGGCGTTGCATCTGTTGTTTTCGCATCGAGACTATTAACAATAGTCTCGATGCGAGTATGTATTACTGTATATTGAAGTTGTTAGCATTTTTGAAATAGGCTGAGCATCGTTGCTTTTTCTCTAAGTGTGCTTTTGTGCACTCAGAAAGGCTTAGATGGTCGTCGATTGGATCGCAAATATTGGCGCTCTTTCGTTGGGCGCATTGGCGTTCTACTTTTTTGCGCGCCGGGATACATTGCACGCGCGCCGGTCGATAAGCGCGGCATTCCTTGGCGCGTTGTTTGGTCTCCTGTCCGCTCTGGTCGTGATGATGCCCGTTCATTTTGGCGATGGTGCCACGTTCGACACGCGGGCTGCGCCGGCGATCCTTAGCGGATATTTCCTTGGGCCTTTGGGGGGGATCATCACGGCAAGCATCGCAGGGGTTGCGCGTTATTGGGTCGGTGGCCCATTTGTGATTGGCGGCAGCCTCAGCCCGTTTTTTTACGCGGCTTTCGGTGCGATTGTCGGGGCCTGCTGCCGTCATCGCGATCTCGGCCCGGGTCCCTTGCGGCTTTTGTCCATTGCGGTTGTCGGCACGCTTTTCGTCCTTCCGTGTTTCTTCATCGATAAAGGCGTTGAGGCGGGGCTCCAGATCCTCGAAAACGCTTGGTACTTGCTGCTAGTTGGAAACGTGGTCGGTGTGGTCATTCTTGGCCTGATGATCAGCGAGGCCAAGAAATTCTCCGTTGAGCACAAGGCGCTCAAATCCACGCTCTTTCTGACTGATCTCGCCCGGTCATCTGCTGGAATTGCTGTGTGGCGGTTCGATATGGCTGCCAATCGTCTCACCTGGGACGATGCAATGTTTCGGTTGTTTGATGTCGATCCCGGGTCTTTCAAAGGCGAGTTTAATGACTGGGAGCGGACCGTTCACCCCGATGACATCGATGCAGCCCGCCGGCAATTCCTGGAGGCCTATGAGAAGAAATCCGGGTTCGCCACCGATTTTCGGATCGTCCGCCGGGATGGCAGCGTCCGCTGGTTGGCCGCCCATTGTAATTTTCTTGAAGACGATGCCGGCAACGTTACTGAAGCCGTCGGGGTGAATTGGGACATCACAGACAGCAAGGAAATGGCGGACAGTCTCTTTGAAAGAGAAAAGGAAGCCCGCCTTCGCTCAGAAGAGCTGGAAGTCACCTTGGCATCGGTTGTACAGGGTGTCAGTGCGTTTGATAAGGATGGCAGGTTGCGCTTTTGCAATGACCGTGCCGGCGATTTTACGGGGCTTCCGCCGGAAATGCTGGTGCCGGGAACGTCCTACCACGCCTACAACCAGTATCGGCTAGGCGCTTTCGTGACCGGGTTTCCAGGAGAGACCACAAAAGCTGTTTCTGAGAGTGCCCAGCCTACCTCACACATACGCTCGTTAATCCACCTGTCCAATGGCCGGATTCTGTCTTTTTCCGCAGCTCCAATGCCGAATGGCGGATGGGTGGAGACCTATGAAGATGTCACCGAAAAGGTTGTGGCAGATGAGCGCGTCAAAAAGGCTGCTGAAACGGATAACCTGACCGAACTGGCCAATCGATTGTCCTTCAGGGAGACTTTGGATCATGTCGTAGAAAATGCCGGGAATGCCGATGCGGTATCGCCATCCCTTTTGCTCATTGACCTAAACGACTTCAAGGCGGTGAACGACAGTCATGGCCATGTCGTCGGCGATCGTTTGCTGCAACACGTTGCGAACACGCTGAAAGCTGAAATCGAAGGTGGCGATCTTGCGGCCCGTTTGGGAGGCGATGAGTTTGCACTTGTGCTCAAGCCGCGCACGGAAGAGGACATCCGCGAGATTGCTAACGGTCTGTGTGCTGTATTCGATCTGCCCGTTAATCTCGACGGACTCATGGTTCAGAGCGGGCTGAGCGTTGGAGTGGCTATCATCTCGGCGGATGGTGTCGGTTCTGAAGAAACACTCTCACGCGCCGATTTGGCACTCTACAAGGCCAAGCAGGAGAAAAGATCCGCATATCGTGTGTTCGACGCTGATATCGCAAAAGAAGATGCGGAGAGGAAGCGAACGAAGAACGCACTGATCCGCGTGGTGGAAAACCAGGGACTTGATGTTTTTTGCCAGCCGATCCTGAACCTGGAAACGCATCGGGTCGATCATTTCGAGGCTTTGGTGCGCTGGCATCAGGGCGAGGCAAGTTATGTCCCCCCGTCAAATTTCATCCCGCTGGCCGAGGAGATTGGCCTGATCGCGAAGGTTGGCGATTTTGTGCTGTCTGAAGTGTTGCATTCCCTGGCAACCTGGCCGGACGATTACCGCGCCTGCGTGAATGTCTCGGTTCTGCAGCTTGGCGATGGACGATTTGTCGAACGAGTTCTTGGCGGTCTAAAAGCAGCTGGAATTTCTCCGCATCGCCTGGAACTGGAGTTGACCGAAAGTGTCTTGATGTCCGCAGGCTCAGCCGCTCATGAGGATCTCAGAAAATTGCGAGATGCTGGTCTAAACCTGGCCTTGGACGATTTCGGCATCGGCTTCTCGTCATTTGGCTATCTGCAGGAACTGCCATTCAACAAGCTCAAAATTGACCGCAGGTTCGTTTCGGAAGTTGAAAAAGACGAGGGCAGTGCAGCGATCTTGAGAACGATTGCGGCGCTTGCTGACAATCTGGATATGAAGTCGACGGCCGAAGGCGTCGAAACGGCTCAGCAGTTGAGCGTGGTGACAGCTTGTGGATGCCACTACGGGCAGGGCTACTTCATCGGTCAGCCAATCCCGCTTGAGGATGTGCAACAGGCGTATTTCGAGATCCCTAAGGTTGCCAAGGCTGCGCTTAACGCTTGAGTACGTTCATGTAGGCAAAAAAAAGCCGGGTCTCAAAAGACCCGGCAGTTTGAATTGATTCACTGTAACCAGTGGAATCACCTTCCAGAGGGGAACAGCTGGTCGAGGCATCACTGGGAGGAGGACGTGATGCCTGTGTGACCAACAGTGATGCTTATATGCAGTGCACAAGCTGCTTAAACAAGAGGCAGTCGCGCAGATCTGCTATGCAAATTGCGCAGGGCTTTTTTGCCTCTATGGATGTCGCTCCTCCATCCACGCTGGTTTGGTCTGGTATTCGTCTGAGAAGCGTGTTTCTACCATTTCCTGCGAACAACTCTCGCTGTGAGGTGCGTGGAACTTTGTGCTGAATACGGTAGGGCAATAAGCTCGCCCTGTTATCCACCAGCAAGTTAGTTCGCCGGGTCATTTTTTCGATTTTGTGGATTTTATAAAGAGCGCTTTGAAAAGGTGGCGACTTGTCGTTTATGACAGACATTAGCCAAGTGCAGATTTCTCATTGTAGTAATATTTGTCAATATAAGTAAAAATTGGTATGGTTCTTTGATCTATAATGGTATTGAGCATGTATAACATATGTTATATTTTTAAAACTCATATATAAATCCCGGTGTTTCAATTATTTATTCGTAAATAACTTTCGAATATCTCTTCTTGCTTCCGATTTATATTTCAGGCTAGGAGAAGTGAAATGAAAGTCTTGTCTTTGGCGCTTGCCCTTGGGGTAATGTCTGTGGCGACCGCATCTGCGCAAACGGTGAAAATCTGCGACGATGAAGCTGGCTGGCCACCGTACGTCTATAATCCGATTGAAAACGGTTCGGCGAACACCTCGAAAATCGAAGGAGCTGCTGTTGACTTTATGGCAGCAGTCTTGGGGGACGCGGGTGTTGACCATTCTATTGAACTGCTTCCTTGGAAGCGATGCCTGAAAGAAGTCGCAGATTTCGGATCTGGTGGAGATTTTGAAGCTTTCTCCAATGGCAGTTACAACGAAGAAAGACTGAAAACCTACTACATCACAAAACCGATCTATGAAACAAACAGTGGTCTTTTCTATTCTGAAGCAAAATTTCCGAATGGTCTTGATCTCAAATCGGTTGATGATGCCAAGAAATACAAGATGTGCGGTGTTTTCGGCTACAATTACGAAAACTGGAATATGACGAATGACGATCTGGATACGTCGGCGAAAACAACTGAACAGGCGTTGAAAAAAGTGGAAGCCGGTCGTTGTGACGCGGTTCTTTCGTCAATCGAACCTGTCATCGGTTCGGCAGCGATTGGTAAACCTATCGTACCCGAAGGTGTCAAAGCGCAGAAGTTCGATTTCATGGACGACCTGTCGTTCCATATCTACATCGCCAAATCCTCGCCGCGGGGTGAAGAACTTCGTGACAAGATCGATGCGTCTATCGACAAGCTGCGCGGTGACGGCACGCATGAACAGATTTTCAGCAAATACCTGACCTTCTGAGCAGTCTGGTTCGATGGGAGAGCCGGGGGTCTTTGGAGCCCCGGCTTTTGATTCAATACACCCAGTTCTGAGCGTTCTTCAAAAGGAACTCCCGGAATGCTGTAACCCGCGCAGTGTTCTTGAGCTCCGAGGGATAGACGAAATAGGTGTCGAAGGACGGCACCTTGTCTTCCTGGTCTTCAAGGACGGGAACCAGGTTCCGGCCATTGTCGATAATGTAGTCTGGCAACATGGCGATGCCGGCGCCAGTCTGGACCGCCCGCTTGATCGCAATGATGTTGTTGACCTGGAGCACCGACTGCCGCGGTTTGCCGTCCACGCGGCCTGCCGTCACAAGCCAGTTCATGGAGCGCAGATAGGCAGGAGCCTGCTCGCCAAACGTGATTATACGATGATCATCAATATCCTCGATCGAGGACGGGGAGCCAAAGCGCTGGATGTATTCAGGTGACGCAAACACGTGAAAGTGCACGGTGAAGAGTTTGCGTTGAATGAGATCCGGCTGTGTCGGCTGGCGCAACCGGATCGCAACATCGGCTTCGCGCATGCTGAGATCGAGCTCGTCGTTGTCGAATATCAGCTGCAGTTCAACATCCGGATAAAGATCCGTAAAGCTTCTGATCCTAGATGCCAGCCAGGTCGACCCCAAGCCAACCGTGGTCGTGACTTTCAAAACACCAGAAGGCTTGTCCTTGCTGTCCTTGAGCCTGGATTGCACGGCCTCCAGCTTCATCAGGACATCACCGGCAGTGCGATAAAGAAGTTCACCCTGTTCCGTCAGCAGAAGGCCTCGGGCATGCCGGTGGAACAGGGGAACCCCCAAATCATGCTCAAGCGCACTGACCTGGCGGCTCACTGCGGATTGGCTCATATGAAGCGTATCGCCCGCATGGGTAAAGCTGCCTGCTTGCGCGGCAGCGTGGAAGATACGCAATTTGTCCCAATCCATGGCATTCCCCAATCCGTCCAGCCGGGAAACTGCGTTACTCAGCAGCCTGTTGTGAGCCGACAGAATCCTGTTCGGCGAGATACTTTTCCGCTTCAAGGGCAGCCATACAGCCCATTCCGGCTGCGGTGACCGCCTGGCGGTAAATATCGTCGGTAACGTCACCGGCTGCGAAAACGCCGGGGATCGATGTCTTGGTGGAATCCGGATCTGTCTCCAGATAGCCGTTCGGTTTCAAGGTCAATTGATCCTTGAACAATTCAACGGATGGAGCGTGGCCGATCGCAATGAACACACCATCGGTGGAGATTTCCTGAAGCTCGCCTGTCTTGGTGCTTTTCAGGCGCACACCCGTGACTGCTTTCGGCTCGCCGCCTCCGAGGATCTCGTCAACCTGATGGTCCCAGATCACCTCGATTTTCTCGTGTGAGAACAGCCGGTCCTGGAGGATCTTTTCTGCGCGCAGGCTGTCGCGGCGGTGAACCAGCGTCACCTTGGAGGCAAGGTTCGCCAGGTATAGCGCTTCTTCGACGGCCGTATTGCCGCCGCCGACCACGACGACTTCGCGGTTCCGATAGAAGAATCCGTCGCATGTCGCACAGGCTGACACGCCAGCACCCATGTAATCCTGTTCGGACGACAACCCCAGCCAGCGGGCTTGCGCGCCGGTCGCGATGACCAACGTGTCAGCCGTGAACACGGTGCCGCTATCTGCTTCCAGGCGGAACGGGCGTACCGACAAGTCCGCCTTGATGATCGTGTCGTAAATGACTTCCGTACCGACATTTTCAGCCTGCTTTTGCATTTGCTCCATAAGCCATGGGCCCATGACCGGGTCTGCAAAGCCGGGATAGTTTTCGACATCGGTGGTGATTGTCAGCTGACCGCCCGGCTGAATTCCGGCAACCAAGGTCGGTTGGATCATGGCGCGGGCCGCATAGATGGCGGCAGTATAACCGGCCGGGCCGGAGCCGACGATCAACAGCTTGCTGTGCTTAGTACTCATGGGCGTAGTGTAATCCGTGTTTCTTGTCTCAACCGTGACTGTCTATGTCAGCCACCTTGCGATATTTGACCGGTTTGGTGAAGCGCTCTGTAGTCTGCCAGAATACGTTCTGCGATCACAGGTGTTGCGTCAATCGGGTCGTAGGTAGTGGTTTTAAGTGGCCCTGGGAAGGGGTGAACACATCCCATATCTTCCAAAGTCCCCAAAAACCGGGTGATCTTTGCGTGACCACCGCTTGGATGAAAGACGTGAACCGGTTTGCCCGTGGCTGTGGCCTCGCCAATCATGTTGGTCGAATCCGCTGTTGCAATGATGGCGTCGGACTTTGCCAGAAAATGACCGTACGGATTGGTGCCGGTTCCGTCCCAGAAGAAATGATCGCCATCGCGGACAAGGGTCTTGATCCCGTTGACCAGAAACTCGGGTGTCCGCCGCGAAGCTGTGATCAGAAAATGCGCCCTGTTCTGCCCCGCTGTCTCACGCAGTCCGTCCAGAAATTGGGTATGATCATTGTCTGTGAAGGTGTGGTGCCGACTGTTGCCGCCCACAAGTACAGCCACTCTCGGCTGAGGGAGATTGTCTATCTGCGGCACCGGTTCTGCCTTCAACTCAGCAAGACGCGCTGCAAAAAATTTGTGGGGAGAGGTCGGTGTGACCAAGACATTGTCGCCGCGGAGCGGATCGTGCTCGGGAACCCAAATGAGATCAGCGGTCTTTGCACCGGACCTTGGGTCTTTCAGGAACACCGTGAAGGTTTTGCCGTTGGACGCTTTCTTGAGGCGGCGCAGGTAAGCCGCAGCCCGGCGGCCGGAGGCCACTGCAATATCAGGGAACGGCGGCGCGAGCGGGCTCCCAGGCTGGTCTTCCCGCTCAGCGGGCGGAAAAGGGCCGAACGGCATCCACCAGGAATAGGGCGGTTTTGGAGAAACGGTCCGCATTTCGTAGGGAAGCTTGAGGGTATCTGCGACGCCGACGCATTGCGCGACGTCGCCCGCCTTACCATCCGTCAAAATCCAAAGGGAACGGGGCGATGCCGTTGCATTGAACATAAACTGCGGGATTTCCCTGTCGGAATCTTTCAAGATTGTGCGCAAATTTGTTATAGTCTTGCACAAACGCGCAAAAAGTCATAACTCGGCACCGTAGAAACACGTTTGTGCATGAAACTCAAGTTTTTGCGGAACCTCACGTCAGTCCCAGTTTCGGGCCGTGTGACGGCACCGTCCCAGAATTCATAGGAGAGCGGTGTGAAAGCGCGCCTTGATGCCATTGACTGGCAAATCCTGAAGGAATTGCAAGATGATGGCCGTATGACCAATGTTGAGTTGGCTCGCCGGGTCGGAATTTCCGCGCCGCCGTGTTTGAGGCGTGTGCGTGCGCTTGAGGAAGCTGGCCTGATACAAGGCTACCGGACGCTCCTGGATGAAAAGCAGCTCGGGTACGATGTCACCGCGTTTGCCATGGTAGGCCTTCATAGCCAAACCGAAGCAGACCTGATTGCCTTTGAGCAGACGGTGGAAAAATGGCCGCTGGTTCGCGAGAGCTATATGCTTTCAGGGGAGGTGGATTTCCTTCTGAAATGCGTCTCGCCGGATTTGCAGACATTCCAGAATTTCGTGATCCGTGAACTTACAGCTGCGCCAAACGTGGACAGTGTCCGCACTGCACTCACCATCCGCCGGACCAAGGATGAGCCGGTCGTCCCCATCGACGGCTGAACTTAATTCCTCAAGTCATTTTGAACGTGTGATGTCACACCTGTTTCCACTAACGCAGGTCTGAACGTTGAAGCTTAGGCTTTCGGTGCCGTTTTCATTGCCTGAGGGACTTTCTTCAGGCGTTTGCGCAGCCGATTGAGAAGCGAGATGTCGCGGAGCGCCGTTGCTACGAGCGTGAAGCTGATGCTGAGCAATGCACAGGTCGTCAGGATCGCAATTGGCAGCCACTGATCGTAGTGGAAGGTGTCGAGGGCCTGGTCCACAGGGTCAACGCCTGAATAGATACGGCTACGAATGACTTCCCTGTAGCTGCCGATTTGTGTGGAGCCGTGCTTGATATAGCCGAGACCGGCGACCATCGCCAAAACAGCTGCGCTCAATGCAACCAAAAAACCGAATAACTTTAACGCGAAAAAGTAAGCCCGCTCGTCAGCATGATCCAACAGCCGCCGGAAGATTTTCTTCTCCCGGTAGGCAAGCTTGGATGCCAAAAAGAAACGATATCCCCACAAGGGGATGGAAAGCATCAGCAGCCAGAAACCAATTACGTGAAAAACCATTTTGGATCTCCGAATCCCACCGCCTTAGACCTTAAATCCTTTCACGATCAGAATAAAAGGTGCTCGGCGGTGAAAATCGAAAACTTGGCAAAATTCTGTATTGGGCTTCTACCGGATTGGACAGGCTGGCAGCGTCAGATGAACTGCACTTCCACGATCTCGTAGGAGCGGGCACCGCCTGGCGCGGCGACCTCCACGCTGTCGCCTACCGACTTTCCAATGAGCGCACGGGCGATCGGAGAAGAAATAGAAACCTTGCTTTGTTTCACGTCGGACTCAACGTCGCCGACGATCATGTATTTCTTTTCTTCTTCCGTGTCTTCGTCAACCAAGCTGACAGTCGCACCGAATTTGACGACCTCGCCGGAGAGTTTGCTCACGTCGATAATTTCGGCGCGGGACAACTTGTCTTCCAATTCCGCGATCCGGCCTTCGTTCAGGCTCTGTGCTTCCTTGGCCGCGTGGTACTCGGCATTTTCCGACAAGTCACCGTGCGCGCGGGCCTCTGAAATGGCATCAACAATGCGCGGGCGCTCGACACCGGTCCGTTCCTTCAGCTCGCTTTGGAGCATGGTGTAACCGGCGGAGGTCATCGGAACTTTTTCCATGGGTCTAAGACCTTCAGCTTATTGGGTCCTCTCGAAGAAGACCACGCTTCACAAAAACAAACCCAGCCGGGAAAGTGCGCTTTCCCGGCCGGTTTCGACTCATATTAGCCTTAGGCGAAGTAGGATTGCAAAGGTCTAACTTCAAGACTCCCCGCTTTATGCGCGCAGATGCCCTTCGCCGCAGCAATCGACCCTGCAAGCGTGGTGTAATACGGAACCTTGTTCAAAAGGGCTGCACGGCGCATGGAGCGGCTGTCGGCAATCGCCTGAACACCTTCGGTCGTGTTGAAGACAAGCTGCACTTCGCCATTCTTGACCGCATCGACAATATGCGGACGACCTTCCATGACCTTGTTGATCTTCTCTGCCTTGATGCCTTGCTCTTTCAGGAACGTCTGGGTCCCCGCTGTCGCGATAATTTTGAACCCGGCATCTTCCAGACTGCGGACGGCGTCAACGACGGACGCCTTGTCCTGATCCCGCATGGAGACAAACACCGTGCCTTCCGACGGAACGCCTGTACCAGCTCCGATCTGGGATTTTGCGAAGGCTGTTCCAAAGTGGTTGTCGAGGCCCATAACCTCACCGGTGGAGCGCATCTCCGGTCCAAGGATAGTGTCGACGCCCGGGAACCTGGCAAATGGGAATACGGCCTCCTTGACGGCGATGTGGTCGAATTTCTTCTCTGCAAGGCCGAAAGACGCCAGGCTTTCCCCGGCCATGACACGGCTGGCGATCTTGGCAATCGGCTCGCCGACGGTTTTTGCAACAAACGGAACAGTCCGCGAAGCCCGCGGGTTCACTTCAAGAACATAGATTTCGCCGTCCTTGATTGCATATTGCACGTTCATCAGGCCGCCAACTTCAAGGGCGAGCGCCATTTCCGTTGTCTGGCGCTTCAGTTCCTCGATCAGGTCTTCTGACAGCGAGAAAGGTGGCAGGGAACAGGCACTGTCACCAGAGTGAATGCCAGCTTCTTCGATGTGTTCCATGATACCGCAAACGAACACGTCCTTGCCATCGCACAGGGCGTCAACATCAACCTCGATAGCGCCTTCCAGATACCGGTCGAACAGCAGCGGGTTTGTGCCTAGAACCGTGTTGATCTGGCCGGTCTTGTCGTTCGGGTATTTCGCCCGCACTTCTGCAGGAACCAGCTCCGGCAGAGTGCCAAGCAGATAGGAGTTGAGGCTTTCGTCATCCCGAATGATCTGCATGGCGCGGCCGCCCAGAACATAAGACGGGCGGACCACCAGTGGCAGACCAAGCTGACTTGCGATTAAGCGGCCCTGTTCAACGGAATAGGCGATGCCGTTTTCCGGCTGCTTTAAACCATGCTTGATTAACAGTTTTTGGAACCGGTCACGGTCTTCCGCCAAGTCGATCATGTCCGGTGACGTGCCAAGGATTGGCACGTTGGCCTTGACCAACGTCTGGGCCAGTTTCAAAGGCGTCTGGCCTCCGAACTGAACGATAACCCCGTGCAGGGTGCCGTTTTCCTGTTCCTTGCGGATGATTTCCAGAACGTCTTCTGGTGTCAGCGGTTCGAAGTAGAGACGGTCGGAGGTGTCGTAGTCCGTGGACACGGTCTCCGGGTTGCAGTTGACCATGATGGTCTCATAGCCGGCATCTTCCAGAGCGAAGGCGGCGTGACAGCAGCAATAATCGAACTCGATGCCCTGGCCGATCCGGTTCGGACCGCCGCCGAGAATGACAACTTTCTTGGCGTCCGACGGATTGGCTTCACAGGCCAGAGCGCCCATGAAGGGAGCTTCGTAGGTGGAGTACATGTACGCGGTTGGAGACGCGAACTCGGCCGCGCAGGTGTCGATGCGCTTGAAAACAGGGTGGACGTTCAGCTCAGCCCGTAGCTTGACAATATCGTCCGTGTCCACGCCGGCAAGGCTTGCAAGCCGTGCATCGGAGAAGCCCATGCCTTTGAGTTTGCGCAAATTGGCAGCATCTTTGGGCAGGCCAATGTTTCGGATCTTGGCTTCCATGGCCAGAATGTCGGCCATCTGTTCAAGGAACCAGGTGTTGATACCACTGGCCTGATTGACTTCCTCTACCGTCATGCCGAGGCGCATGGCTTGCGCAACCGACAGCAAACGGTTTGGAGTTGCTGTTGAAACGGCAGCCCGCAACGCGTTCTTGTCGTCGCCCTGGTCAAGGCCCGGAATGTCGATCTCATCAAGACCGTTCAAGCCAGTTTCCAGACCGCGCAGCGCCTTTTGAAGACTTTCGTTGAAGGTCCGGCCAATGGCCATGACTTCGCCAACCGATTTCATCGCGGTCGTCAGGTAAGGCTCGGAGCCCGGAAATTTTTCGAAGGCAAAGCGCGGGATCTTGGTGACCACGTAGTCGATGCTCGGCTCGAAAGAGGCTGGTGTTGCACCGCCCGTGATATCGTTTTCCAGCTCGTCCAGTGTGTAGCCGACCGCAAGTTTCGCGGCGATCTTCGCGATCGGAAAGCCGGTTGCCTTGGAGGCGAGGGCGGATGAGCGGGAAACGCGCGGGTTCATCTCAATGACCACAAGGCGTCCGTTCTCCGGATTGACGGCGAACTGGACGTTTGAGCCGCCGGTTTCGACGCCGATTTCGCGCAGGACCGCGATCGAAGCGTCCCGCATGATCTGATACTCTTTGTCGGTCAGCGTGAGGGCTGGTGCAACGGTGATGGAGTCGCCGGTGTGGACGCCCATCGGGTCAACGTTTTCGATGGAACAGATGATGATGCAGTTGTCCGCTTTGTCGCGAACGACCTCCATTTCATACTCTTTCCAGCCGAGCAGGCTCTCATCAATCAGGACTTGGCCAACCGGAGACGCGTCGATGCCCGACCGCACGATCGTCTCATATTCTTCCCGGTTGTAGGCAACACCGCCGCCTGTGCCGCCGAGCGTGAAAGCGGGGCGAATAATGGCTGGCAGGCCAATTTCATCCAGAGCGCGCATGGCCTCCAAATAACCGGTGTTCCGGTCGTAGCCGGTGATCTTACCATCTTCACCGCGAATGGCCGGGGAGGAGGCAATGGCCGCCCGCGGATTCTCAAGACCGATCACGTCCATGGCCGCGCGGAACTTTTCGCGGTCTTCCGCCTTGTCAATGACGTCGGCACGGGCGCCGATCATCTCAACGCCGTATTTTTCCAGAACGCCCATCTGTTCCAGGTCCAGCGCACAGTTCAGCGCGGTTTGCCCGCCCATTGTTGGCAAAAGCGCGTCCGGGCGTTCCTTTTCAATGATCTTGGCGACCAGCTCCGGCGTGATTGGTTCAATGTATGTCGCGTCGGCCAGGTCCGGATCCGTCATGATCGTCGCCGGGTTCGAGTTGACCAGGATAATTCGATAGCCTTCTTCGCGCAGGGCCTTGCACGCCTGTGTTCCCGAGTAGTCAAACTCACATGCCTGGCCGATAACAATCGGGCCGGCACCAATGATCAGGATGGAGGAAATATCTGTGCGTTTGGGCATCTCGGCTCGCAGCTCGAAGCGAGCGGTCCGGTAAAGCGCGTGTTTGCTTCCGGTCTGCTCGGTCGTTAAGTGAATGACGATGTTGGCTGAGCGCGTCTTATAGGGAAAACCGTGCCGCGTGGGAACCCCGGATCGCGCTAAACATGATGTTTATATCAAGGAAAATCGATCAGGCGTCGGGTTTGTCCTTGGGGGGCGGTGCATCTGTCGTTGTAACACCGTCAAAGTCGGCGATCCCTTGCGATAGGGCGTAACAGGCCAATCGGATTGATTTCGGGATTTCAACCGGTCGCCCGTCCCTGTTGCCCTTCTCGTAGTATTGGATCATCCGCTTTTTCAGCCCGAGCTGCTCGGCAGCGTCTTTTTGCTTCAATCCGAGTGTTCGTCGCCAGCTCCGAAATTGTTCCGGTGTCATGATGGGGGGCGGGTTCTTTGATTTTGAGTCTGGCATCTTCAAATAAAGCGTGTGTTGAAACCAACGCCTTGATCGGCAGTCGGTAATTGTTTCCTGACACAAATATCTTGCGACCGAAAATGTCAATCCGGAAGTGCACATAGTGCGACTGTGGTCATAATAAATGTGTCTGCTTTTAGTAGCAGATATCTAAGGCTATGAGGCCATTCGTAAGACCTTGGAGTGACTTTCCTCTATTCCGAATCGCGGAACTCACGGATTGATCTGCCCTGTTGATCCTTTTGAACGCTCTTTTCCTCGGAAATTTTTCGTCCTTAGTGCCGTTGCGGAATAAAGTTAATTCTGCTCCGGAGCTTGGGGTAAGGACCGTTCTGCGAACTTCTGATTTCCTGAATAAAATCCCCAGCTTTTGAGCATAATGAGCTGAAGTTGCGTTTTAACAGCGCCAATTATCGATAATATCAGTGCGCAGTGTAATATTTATCATGTCGATTAGGAAGTTTACCTTATTATTAGACTTGCGAACTTGTCGTCGCGTGAGTGTATAATTTTAAACGTTCTTTGTAATGTTTCTTGTATATTAGATTATCGATAATTCATATTTCTTGAGATTATAAAATCTGTGAGAAAATTTTATCTAAAAAATACATGTATACATCGGAAAACGCCGTATGTTTACGGTAATTATATGACACGTACTCTGCGAAAAAATGCGTGTTTCCGTGATTTAGTCTAGATTTTTTCTATGGAATAGGTGTAAGGCTTGGCGTGCTTAATCTCGGACGTCCGCAGGTAAGCTTTCGTTGTTCAACACACTGGGTTGTGCATTGGAGCTCGTCTGAAACGCGTTTTTAGCCAGCGCCCGGTTGGTGGGATCCGGTGCTACTGGTGCGATTCAGAGCCTGTCATGCGACTGAGAAAAATAAAAAGATCGGGCAAGAGACTATGAATAAGATAGCTACGAATATGGTGGTTGTTCCGGATATTGCGGGTCCGGATACTGAAATTCCGCAAGACGACCGTCCGCTGGCCATTTCCGAAATGTCGGAAAAGTTTGGCGTCACGCTCCGCACACTCCGCTTTTACGAAGAAAAAGGGTTGTTGCATCCGGTTCGCAAGGGTGCGCGCCGGTTCTATGGGGCGCGTGATGTTTCCCGCATGCGTGTTATCCTGCAAGCCAAGAAAATTGGCCTTACCCTTGTTGAAATTCGCCGCGTGATTGCTCTGGTTGAAGGCGGCACGCCGCGTCAGGAGCAATTTGCCGAGCTTCAAAGCATTTGCCTTTCCCAACAAGAGATTCTGCTGGAACAGAAGCAGATGCTGGACGAGCAGATCGCAGAAGTCGACCAGATCTTGGGAGCGTTTGCTCAGTTGCGTGGCTAAACGCAAATCAGATGCATCTCTGACGAAAGACGGCAGCCATTTCGGCTGCCGTATTTGTTTTTTCGAGACATTATGTTTACGCCGATCAGGCTTAAGCGGCCTTGGCGGTTTCCATAAGGTCGGTAAAGCGCTTGAAAAGGTAGCGGCTATCCCGCGGGCCGGGAGAGGCTTCCGGGTGGTACTGAACAGAAAAGACCGGCTTGTCTTTCATCGCCAAACCGCAGTTGGAGCCGTCGAACAGCGACACATGGGTCTGCTGCACGTTGTCCGGCAGGCTTTCTGCATCAACCGCAAAGCCATGGTTCATGGACGTGATTTCCACTTTACCGGATGTTTGATCCAGTACCGGATGGTTCGCGCCATGGTGACCCTGGTGCATCTTGATGGTCTTGCCGCCAAGTGCCAGTGCGAGCATCTGATGGCCGAGGCAAATCCCAAACACCGGCAGCCCGGCATCGATCACGGATTTGATCGTACCTACGGCATACTCACCTGTTGCGGCTGGATCGCCAGGACCGTTGGAAAGGAAGACACCGTCAGGCTTGTGAGCCAGGATATCTTCTGAAGTCGCGTTTGCCGGTAGAACAGTCACGTCACATCCAGCGTCAGTCAGGAGACGGAGAATGTTGCGCTTGATACCGAAATCGAGAGCAACCACCTTGAACTTGCCGCCGTCCGCATCCAGATAGCCTTCGTTCCAAGCCCATGTCTTTTGACACCATTGGTGTATTTGGGTGGTGGATACGTCTTTGGCGAGGTCCATGCCGACGAGGCCGGGCCAGTTGGCAGCGGCCAATTTCAAGTTATCCAGATCAAAGTTGCCGTCCGGATCATAGGCAATGACGCCGTTCGGGACGCCTTTTTCGCGGATCAACGCTGTGAGCGCGCGGGTGTCGACACCGCTGATGCCGATGATGTTGCGGCTTTTGAGCCAGGCATCGAGATGCTGCGCAGCGCGGTAATTGGCTGGGTCTGTGATCGAGGCGGCAAGGACAGTGCCGCGGATGCCGCTGTCTGCGGCCATATTTACGGTTTCAATGTCTTCGCCGTTGGTGCCGACATTGCCGATGTGAGGAAACGTGAACGTGATGATCTGGCCGGAATAGGACGGGTCCGTGAGGATCTCCTGATAACCGGTCATTGCGGTGTTAAAACAAATTTCTCCAACCGCTTGGCCGGTTGCGCCGAGGCCGTATCCTTCGATCACGCTGCCGTCGGAGAGCACAAGCAGGGCGGTCGCCGGGGTGTCAGACCATGCGTCTGCAGTCGTCATGTCTTGTATCCAGAGTTTGATGGTGACATCATGCACTGCAGAAAAGGCGATTGGAGCGAAGGAATTCCTTGCATCTGGCCGTCTGCATTAAGCGCGGGACTCTATGGGAAGCGGGCAGGATCGTCAACATTGATCCTATGAAAAAAGATCTTTGAAATTCAATTGCTTGGCTTAAATGAACTGGTGGGTGTAAAGCACACTGATCGGTTTATACGGCAGGGGTGGGGCAAACCATGCGCGATGTGATGCGAGACAGAATCAACGCGGCCTTAAGGGCTGCTCAAGATGCCGGCGACAAACGCCGCTGCGCCACTCTTCGGCTCGTTCAAACTGCCGTCAAAGACCGGGAGAGTGCGGCCCGGGAGAACGGCAAAGACGGGATCAACGGGGATGAAGTGATTGACATCCTTCAGAAAATGGTCCGCCAGCGTGATGAATCCGCTGCCGATTTCGAAAACAGCGGCAAGCTGGACCTTGCGGAGCAAGAACGCACCGAGCAGGCCATCATTCGAGAATTCTTGCCGGAGCAGTTAAACGAAGATGAAGTGCGGTCGGCATGCGAAGAAACTGTGCGGGAAATTGAAGCCCATGGTTTGCGGGACATCGGCAGATGTATGAGCGAGCTTAAATCCCGCTATCCCGGCCAGATGGACTTCGTGCAGGCTTCTTGTGTCATGCGGGACATGCTGCGGAACGGCAACAACGATAACGCTGGCAGTGAACCAGCAGGCGAAGTAGACGGCAAAAGCGCAAACTGAGCGTCTGGCCTCCCGCACGGCACTGGTAGGGTTGCCGGTGCAGTTTCGCACAAGTCATCCCCAGATCGCTTTGGCCCTGTCAATCCGGTAGCGAAGCCGGCCAATAAGCCCTATTTTGAGTTAAGCAACTTGGCGGTTTGAGATCGCCTTGCTTGCTGCAATTTATTCACACGGATACCGTTCCCTTCATGCGATTTGAGCCGCGCCTACTTGATGAAATTCGAGCCCGATTGCCGCTTTCGGAAATCGTGGCACGGCGGGTGACGTGGGATCGCCGGAAGACCCAGCCGGGCAAGGGAGACTACTGGGCATGCTGTCCGTTTCACCAGGAAACAACCCCTAGCTTTCACGTTGATGATCGTCGTAATCGGTACAAGTGCTTCGGCTGCGGGGCTTCTGGGGATCACTTCAAGTTTGTCATTGAAACCGAAGGCCTCAGTTTTCCAGAAGCCGTTGAGCGTTTGGCCGATCAGGCGGGCGTTGCCTTGCCTGCCCCTGATCCGCAAGCTGCCCGCCGTGAACAGAAGCGGGCAAGTCTTGCTGATATCTGTGAAATGGCCGCTCAGTTTTTTGAGGCTCAGTTCAAGGGTCCGCGCGGCGAAGGCGCGCGGGCCTATGTCCAAAAACGAGGGCTAACGCCGGATACCTTGCGCGAGTTCCGGTTCGGCTTTGCACCCGACAGCCGGGACGCCTTGAAGTCGCACTTGAAGGACCGCGGCGTTGAAGAGCCAGCGATGATCGAGGCTGGTTTGTTGATCAAGCCCGATGATGCGCGCCCATCCTATGACCGGTTTCGTGGCCGGCTTATGATCCCGATCCAGGATGACCGTGGCCGGGTGGTGGCATTTGGCGGCAGAACCATGTTGCCGGATGGGCAGCCCAAATACCTCAACTCGCCGGAAACGCCGCTCTTTCATAAAGGGACAATGCTGTTCAACGCCCACAGGGCACGGGAACCTGCGTTCAAATCCGGCCAAGCGCTTGTTGTTGAGGGCTACATGGATGCGATTGCCCTGTATCAAGCAGGCATTCGTCATGTGGTCGCCTCGCTCGGAACCGCTTTTACAGAAGATCAGATCCTGCGTCTGTGGCGTTTTGCGCCCGAACCCATGGTCTGTTTTGACGGGGATGCCGCTGGGATATCAGCAGCGCACCGCGCGATTGATCGGATCTTTCCGGTTCTCAAAAGCGGTTACTCGTTCCAGTTCAACTTCCTGCCGGACGGTATGGACCCGGATGACTTGGTCAAACAGCGCGGAGTTGAGGGCTTTTGGGCCGAGGCTGAAAAGTCCCGAAACCTGTTTGATGTTGTTTGGGATCGGGAGATTTCCGTTGCACGGTTGGATACGCCGGAGCGCAAGGCGGCTTTGGAAAAACGGTTTGATGACCTGATTGGCACCATCCGGGACGATCGGGTCAAACGGCGTTACCAGCTTGATCTGAAGTTCAAGCTTTCAAATCTTTTTTTCGAGCTGTCCCGCAAGGACCGGAAAGGCGGAAAGAAACAAGGCGCAGACCCGTCCGCCAACGTTATAGGTCTCGCGCGCGAACGGGTTGCCGTCAGTGACGACTTTGGAACCGAGCGGCTTGTTTTGGGTCTTTGTATGCGATTCCCGGATTTGCTTGATCGCAACTTCGAGCGTGTCTCTGGCCTGCCTCTGGTCAATGAACTGCACATTGGTGTCCGCGATGCCCTTTGCCGCATCGTCGATGATCTTGAAACCGCAGCCATTTCCGATTTGATCGCGTCGTTTGATGATCCATTGCGCGACGTGATGCACGAGATGGTGCTTGAGACCATTGGCCTTCAAGAACAAAAACAGGCCGAGTTTTATGCACTCAATCACCGTTTCCCGTTGCTAAAAGCCAACCCGCCCGAAGACTTTGTCGAGGCGGCGTTCTTGCACTTCCTTGACGTCTTGGAATTGAACGCACTGGAAGAAGAGTTGCAGTCTGAGCTCAATGCTGCGGATGATCAGATCGACGAGCTTGCGTGGCAGCGTATACAGGCTTTGACACAGGACCTCACCCGACGCAGGGAAGAGTGCGCTCGTGAGGAAGGGGAACTCGCCGAAAGAGCCAAGAAAATCCGCTCTAACGGAGATGCCGGAGGCGCAAGCCAAGTCGCGGCGGGATAACGTTTTTTCTGACGTTTGCCATCGGCTCCGGGTTTTGGTCCGAAAAAGCGCACAAAATGCAGCGGAAAATACCGAAAACTTATTGACCACTGCCGAATCACACTTGCGAATCGTGCGCGTCGAGCTAAATAGAGGTTTTGCAGCCTTCGCGAGCCTCAGCCTTCAAGCTGCTGACGGCCAATAGTCAGAACAAAGCTGCAAGCCGCTGAAACAGAAAAACGCGAACGCACGTGCGGTCGCGAAACCGGGTACTGCGTGCATTGTCGATGCAATTAATGACATTGTCGATAAGTGAGCAGTTAATTGGGACTTAAGGGACACGGCTTACAACCTGCAGAACAAGTTGATTCGTCTGGCAGCCGCCGCAGCAGTGCTGGCGCGCCGGGAATGCGGGTTTGAGCCAAACAGGGCGCGGCGCGGCCGATCCAAGGCCGTGAATTGGAGCACGATATGGTAGCCAAAGCGACACAAGCTGACGACAATCAAGAACAGGGCGCGGACAATGCCGATGGCCCGTTGCTGGATTTGTCGGATGCTGCTGTCAAAAAGATGATCAAGGCCGCGAAAAAACGCGGCTATGTGACATACGATGAACTCAACGAAGTTCTTCCGTCCGATCAAAACTCTTCGGAAAAAATCGAAGACATTATGTCGATGTTCTCGGACATGGGCATCAATGTGATCGAGGCTGAAGAAGCCGAAGACGCACCGGAAGAGGTTGACGGCGGCGAGCTGGTTGCAGCCAAAACCACCGCAGTTGCCAAAACCACTACAGGCAAGGAACCTGCGGACCGGACCGATGACCCGGTTCGCATGTACCTGCGCGAAATGGGTTCCGTTGAGCTTTTGTCGCGCGAAGGCGAGATCGCGATTGCCAAGCGGATCGAAGCTGGCCGTGAGGCGATGATCGCCGGCCTTTGCGAGAGCCCGCTCACGTTTCAGGCGATTATCATCTGGCGCGACGAACTTAATGAAGCGCAGGTTCTCCTGCGTGACATCATCGATCTGGAAGCTACATACGCTGGCCCGGATGCGAAGGCGGGCCCGACCGGCGACAACGATGATGAGCCGGAAAGCGAAAACGGCGAGAGTGGTTCTGAGAACCAGGCTGGCGGCCCGTCCGAAAACACAGAAAACGAAGATGGCGAAGGCGACGGTGAGGACGACGACGACGAGTTCGAGTCCAACGTTTCGCTTTCTGCGATGGAAGCTGAGCTGAAGCCGCAGGTTCTCGAAACTTTCGACCGCATCGCTGATGACTACAAAAAACTGCGCCGTCTGCAGGACCAGCTTGTCGAGAACAAGCTGGCCAACAAGACCCTGTCTCCGAGCCAGGAGCGCCGCTACAAAAAGCTGAAAGAAGACATCGTCGTCGACGTGAAGAGCCTGTCGCTCAACCAGAACCGTATCGATGCTCTGGTCGCTCAGCTCTACGACATCAACAAGCGCTTGATGGGCTACGAAGGCCGTCTTCTGCGTCTGGCTGACAGCTACAATGTCGACCGTCAGGACTTCCTGAAGCAATATCAGGGTGCGGAACTTGATCCGAACTGGCTGCGCAAGGTTGCGAACCTGTCGACCCGCGGCTGGAAGAACTTCATCGCCAACGAAAAGGAAAACGTCCGCGAGCTGCGTCATGAAATCCAGACGCTGGCAACGGAGACGGGCCTTGAGATCACCGAGTTCCGCCGCATTGTTGCGATGGTGCAAAAGGGTGAGCGCGAAGCGCGTATCGCCAAGAAGGAAATGGTCGAAGCGAACTTGCGCCTCGTTATTTCCATTGCGAAGAAATACACCAACCGCGGTCTGCAGTTCCTTGATCTCATTCAGGAAGGCAACATTGGCCTGATGAAGGCGGTCGACAAGTTCGAATATCGCCGCGGTTACAAGTTCTCGACCTATGCGACCTGGTGGATCCGGCAGGCAATCACGCGTTCGATTGCCGATCAGGCCCGGACGATCCGTATTCCGGTGCATATGATCGAGACGATCAACAAGATCGTTCGCACATCGCGCCAAATGCTCCACGAGATCGGCCGTGAGCCGACCCCGGAAGAACTAGCTGAAAAGCTTCAGATGCCGCTGGAAAAAGTCCGGAAGGTGCTAAAGATTGCCAAGGAGCCGATCTCGCTCGAAACACCGATTGGTGACGAGGAAGATTCGCATCTCGGCGACTTCATCGAGGACAAGAACGCTGTTCTGCCAATTGATGCAGCGATCCAGTCGAACCTGCGTGAAACCACGACCCGCGTTCTGGCGTCCCTCACGCCGCGTGAAGAACGCGTCCTTCGGATGCGGTTCGGCATCGGCATGAACACCGATCACACGCTGGAAGAGGTCGGGCAGCAGTTCTCGGTGACCCGTGAACGTATCCGTCAGATCGAGGCCAAGGCGCTCCGGAAGCTGAAGCACCCGAGCCGGTCTCGTAAGCTGCGGTCGTTCCTCGACAGCTGATCGGCCTTCGCGATAACTTGATGAAAACCCGGCACATTTCTGCCGGGTTTTTTGATAAGAAGCGAAAGATTGAGCGCGCCCGTTTGCCGGGCAGGGCAAGGCGAACCGTTTGAGCATTCTCGAAACTCCGGAAAAGCGTCCCGAAACGCCCGAAGTTGCCCCCCGCATCGGGTTTGCAACCGGGGTCGTCGTGTCCCTGATCCTGCACGGTCTGGCGGCGCTGCTTCTGGTTGGCGGATTTCAAGGACACCGGCCACCTGAGGGAGTGGAGTCGGTTGAGGTGGAGCTGGTGACACTTCCAGAGCCGGTTTCGCCGGAGCCCGTACCCTTGGAGGAAGAGGAGGCGCCACAAGAAGAAGCCTTGGAGGAAGAGGAGGCGCCACAAGAAGAAGCTGCCGAGGAAGAGCCTCCGGTCGAGGAAGAAGAGCCGGCACCTGAAGAGCCTCAAGAAGAAGAGGCCGAGCAGGAGCCAGAAGAAGACGTGCAGCCTGAGGGACCTGAGGAAAACCCGGAACTCCCGGAGATCCCTGTTTTACAGCCCGTCATTGAATTTGGCGATGAAGATACAGCGCCCGAAGGCAGCGAGCTGGGAGAGCCGCAACAGGCAGAAACCAACCTGGAAGAGCTGAATTTAGAAGACACGCCGATTGAAACGGCAGATGCTCCAGAGCCAGAGCCAGAGCCAGAGCCAGAGCCAGAGCCAGAGCCAGAGCCAGAGCCAGAGCCAGAGCCAGAGCCAGAGCCAGAGCCAGAGCCAGAGCCAGAGCCAGAGCCAGAGCCAGAGCCAGAGCCAGAGCCAGAAACTCCAGTTGAAGATGCCGAAGTCGACGAGGCTGCGCTCGACGAGCGGGAGTTGGACGCGCCCGAGATCGAAACGCCTCTGCCTGTCGAGGCCGGGGAGACTTCTGAACCAGTTGGGGAACCGGAAGATGCTGCCCCCGAGCCGGCCGACCCTGGCCCCGAGCAACCTGAAGCCTTAGACGAAGACGAGACTGCTGAGCCCTTAGAGGCCGGTGCAACTGAAGAGCCAGAGGAGCTGCCAACGCCTCCTGAGGCAACACCTGAGACGACACTGGACGAACCGGCTGAAGGTGAGCCGGAGGGTGCGGAAGCACAAACGGTTGTTGCCGCGATCCCGCGGACGAAACCGCCTGTGCCGGCGGGGGTGACATCTTCTGCCCCGCGTGGTGAAGCGTTGCGACCAGCCCGCAGGCTGTTGTCAGGCGACCTGCTTGCAGATGGGCGTGTGCGGACTGCCATGCGCGGCATGTCGGACAGTGAGCGGTTGAACCTTTTGTGCGCAACGGAGCTGCGGGCGCAACTACAGGCACAAAATCCGCCAATCTTGCCGGATCTCCTACCGACGTTTCAAACGCCTCCGGGTCTAACGGTGTTGAGGCCAAGCGGTGCGGCGTTCCGAACGTTCGGCACGTGGCACAATGTCGATTTCCGCTGCCAGGTGGATCGCGCGATTACGCGTGTTGAAAGCTTCAGCCTGCGGGTCGGGTCACCCGTGCCGCGGTCACTATGGCGCAGCCGCGGATTTCCGATCTTCTGATTATCGGTCGAAACGAGTTTGAGGTGTCAGTTGATCAGATAGTATTCTTCAAGGATGGCATCAAAAACGCCGGTCTCTTTGACTTTTGCCAGCCCGCGCTGAAATTCTTCGACAAGCTTTGGATCCGTGTCTTTCTGAAAAGCCATATAAGCGTAACCGCTCAGCTCTTGAATCGGCAGCGCACGGCGGATTTTTCTTGGATCCACATCCTCAAGTTCGATGAGTTCCTTGATGACAGCATCATCAATGATCATCAGGTCAATGCGTTTCAACATCAATTTGCGGAGGTTCAGCCTATCGTTTTCAACGGAAGACAGGTTGGTAAAACCGTTGGCTTGAAGAAACTCGCCTTTCGCGTCACCAAAATAGACACCGATCCTCAGAGGCCGTGCATCTTCCAGGGACGTGAGCTTTGGGGTGTTGTCATGGACCAGTTGATAGAGCGACACTCCATAAGGTGCGATCTGGCCAACCCAGGCAAATTTGTCCTCACGATCCGGAGTTCTGAGGATCGAGTAGATCAAGGTACCTGGCGTCTGCAATGCCATTTGATAGCTGCGCGCCCAAGGCAAGAACTGGATCGGAGCAGCGCGGCCCGTTTCTTTCAAGACAGCCTCGACCACTTCTGTCCCGATCCCCTTCGGAACGCCATCATCCAGATAGTTGAACGGCGGCAGATGCTCTGTGACGATTTCGAGCGTTTCCGCTTTGGCGGTAAACGCGAATGAGATGCACAGCGCAGCTAGGAATGCCAGTTTCAAGATACGCTCCGAGTGGTTTTACAGCTTTGAAGAATACACGAGGAAATCCAACACGCCACAATAAGTGCAGGCAAGAGAGATTGCACAGCCGGTTGAAAGTGACAAAGGCAATGCCGCCAGCATGGGTGGACGAACCGAGTATTGCCGGTCGCCAGAGATTTGGTCGAGTCGAGCCAGCTCAATTGATCAGAAGGTATTGGTTCAGGATCTGTTCGTACTGTCCGTTTTCCTTGATGAGTTCAAGGCCGCGCTGCACAGACATCACAAGATCAGGATCCGTTTCCTTGTGAAAGGCCATATAGAGGTGCCCGCTGACTTCGTCGATTCCCAGCGCCCTGCGGACTTTGTTTGAGGCAATGCCTTCTTCCGCGAGGAGGGGGCCAATCACATTGTCATCGATCGCAATAAGATCGATGCGCCCCAGCATCAGCTTGCGCAGGTTTAGATGATCATCTTCGGTTGTTTGCAGATTTTGAAAGCCGTTTTTGCGCAAAACGGCCTCCTTGGCATCGCCCCGGTAGACACCAACTTGTAACAATCTGGCATCACTTAGCTGGGTTAACTTGATCACCGGTTGGTCCGCGCGTTGATACAAAGACGCACCGAAAGGCGCGATTTCTCCGACCCAGGCAAACAACGCCTCGCGTTCCGCCGTTCTTGCGATGGAATAGACCAATGTGTTGGGTTTCGTTAAAGCGATCTGGTAGGCCCGGGCCCAAGGCATGAATCTGATTTCGGACGTATGTCCGGCAGCATCCAAGGCAGCTTGTACGACCTCTGTCGACATGCCGCGCGCTTCGCCATCTTCCAGATAGTTATACGGGGGCAGGTGTTCGGTGACGATCGTTATGTGCTCTGCCTTTGCCGGCAGTGCGATTAACGCCAACGGGATCAATAAAGCAAAAACTCTCAACGCTTTAATTGTCATGGTGTTTATCTTTTTGTCTCACCTCTTCTTTCCTAGGGTAAATTGGATTTGTAATCAAATACTAAAAAGTAATTCAAAATATTTTGCTTGTATTTTGTTTGTGTGCAACTTTTGAATTGTAGTGTATTGTACGGTGGGTTGGCCCCTCTGATCCGAAGGTTATCGCTTTGAAATATCGATCGCACCTTTAGACAGATTGTCATGATTTTGGTGAGGTTCCGTACACCAGGGCCGCTGTGCGGTCTTGTCCCCGGCAGCGTTGGACGGCACACTCCTTTCAACCAAACAACATCAACCTGTTGAGTTCCAATGCCAAACAAGCAATCGCGTTTTCTGATCGACACGTATTTCGCTGCATTCAATGCCGGTGACACCAAGAAGATGGAAAGCTTGGTCGCCGAGGATCTGATCCATGATGTCAATCAGGGTGAGCGGCGGCTGGGCAAGGACGCCTTCTGGTCGTTCAACGTTCACATGACCCGCTGCTATAAAGAACGCCTGACCGATATCGTTCTGTTCGTGAACGAGGACGGCACCCGGGCTGCTGCCGAGTTCATCGTTCACGGGACGTATATCGCGACCGATGAAGGACTGCCGGAGGCCGACGGCCAGTCCTATGCGCTTCCTGCGGGAAGTTTTTTTGAAATTCGCGACGGCCAGATCGCTCGCATCACCACCTACTACAATCTCCAGGATTGGATTGCCCAAGTGGGCGGTGAGGCTAAGGAAGCCTCGTAAAATAAATCGCCGTTGGCTTCCGCGTCGCTGGGTGTTTGCTGAACTGCGAACCGTAGGCTCGTGAGATCGAACTGTGTGCCGTTTGCCTCAGGACACTCTTGACGCACTTCAAAAAACTATATAACTAGAATTATAGTTATATTGATTGCGCTGACAGGGACGAGGTGTGTCATGGTTCTGGAAGAAGCTGCGCAAGGCTTTGCGGCGCTGGGCTCGGAAGCCCGGCTGCAAGTGTTGTTGACCTTGGTCCGTGCGGGCCGTGACGGGTTGAGTGTCGGTGACATTCAAACCCGCACCGGCATGGCCGCGTCCACGCTGGCGCACCATCTGAAGTTTCTCGCATCTGCAGACCTGGTGGTTCAGGAGAAAGACGGCCGTTCGGTGATCAACCGTGCCGCTTTCGAGCGGCTGGAACTGCTGGCTGGATACATCTTGAAGGAATGCTGCGCGGAAGAGGGCAAGTCCTTCGTTCTTGGCGTTGAAAGGAAAGCGGCAAATGACTGAGACCGTAGACGTGGCGCAAAACACGAGCTGCTGCGCATCCGGCACTGATGGCCAAGGCGCGGCAAAACAAACTTGGTCCTTTAAGCGGTTTCCTGGGCGGGACTATATCCTATCGCCCTGGGCAATTGTTGTGACCGTTCCAGTTCTGGTCTTGGTCCTCGACCAAGTTCAATTCGTACCGTTCGTGAGCTTTGCCATTCAGGCGTTCCTCGGCACTTTGCCCTACATCGCGTTCGCGGTCCTGTTGATTGCGTGGCTGAAAGCGGCCGGAGCAGAATCCTATGTGGGCAAAGCCTTTGAAGGGCGGGAAACGCAGGCAATCGTTCTGGCGGCTTTGTTTGGCGGGCTGGCTCCCTTCTGTTCCTGTGAAGTGATCCCGTTTATTGCCGGTCTGCTGGCGGTCGGTGCTCCACTGTCTGCAATCATGGCATTCTGGCTGTCGTCGCCGCTGATTGATCCGCCAACGCTGTTGATTACAGCGGGTGCACTTGGCTGGGAGTTTGCCATCGGTAAGGCTGTCTTCGCGGTGGCCCTTGGTTTGTTTGGCGGCGCGTTGGTGGCATTTGCCATCCGCTCAGGCCTGTTTTCAGATCCTGTGCGTGTCGGATCGTCCGTCTCTGGCTGTGGCTGTGGCACATCGCCAAAGACAGGCCGGCCAGTCTGGCAATTCTGGAAAGAGAGTGAGCGCACAAGTACGTTCGGGACCGAACTCAAGGCAAATGCTTTGTTCCTCGTGAAGTGGCTGGCCCTGGCTTATGTGCTTGAGGCATTGCTGGTCACCTATGTGCCAGCGGACATGATTGCGCGTGTTGTTGGCGGTGAAGGTGTTGGCACCATTGTCATTTCCGCTTTGGTCGGTATGCCGGCCTACCTCAACAGCTATGTGGCTCCGCCCCTGCTTGCAGGTCTGATGGACCAGGGCATGGGTGCAGGCGCTGCGATGGCCTTCATGATCGCAGGTGCTGTCAGCTCCATTCCGGCAATGGCTGCGGTGTGGTCTCTGGTCAAGCCGCCAGTGTTCGCAACCTACCTTGGACTTGGTTTCACCGGTGCGGTTCTGTCGGGGCTTTTGTTCCAGATGATCGTCTAATCAGATTTCGGACTTGAGGGGGCACCATGTCCATCTTTGTGAATGTAACCATTCAACCTGACCAGGAACACGGCCGGAAACTGTTGGTTCCGACCGGAATTCCAACCCCGCACCAGACACCCGTTTCTTTCAAGGTGGAAGGTGGCGCTGTTGAACTGAGCGGAGAAGTCTCAACGGGGCAGATGGCTGCTCTGATTTCACCGGAAGACGGAAAGCCGGTAACCGTCTCTTATGCCAATACAGATGGCGGCTCGGGTTATCCGGAGCCGATGTTTCAGCCCCGGTTGAACCGGTTCACGCGCGCGGCCAACGAGCTTGTTGACGATGTGCGCGTGCTCGTTGACAGCTCAAAAGACGGTCACGCGGCCATTGAGGCGATCGTAAATGCGGTTGCAGAGAAGTTTCACTACGGACATCCGGAGGTGCGCTTCAATGATGGACTCGATGAAGTGCCGCATATCTCCTGCGGTCTGACGGAAGGGTCTTGTGTTGACATCAACACGTACCTGATTGCGTGTCTCCGGGCTGCAGGGCTCGAGGCCGGATATGTCTACGGCTACTTCTTTCCGGAAGAAAAGAACGGGACCTGCGTTGATGGTCACTGCTGGGTGGTGACACGGCACGAGGGCGTCGTTCTGGAGTGGGATATTGCACACCATTTGAAACTTGGGACACGGGAGATCTGCTGCGGTCTCAATCCCAAACCGGGGCACCGTGTGGCGACCGCGCATTCCATGGGCCTAAGTTTCCCAACGCTCGGCATCCATGAGACCAAGCTTCTCGGTGAACCAGCCTGGGTTTCCTCAGACGGCAAGCTGGCAAGCGCAGATCTCGATATTCGATGTTCAATTGCCGATGAAGCTGTTGCGGCTTAACCGGTAAATCCGGCCAAAGTCCGGGATCAAATCCTGGACGGCAAAGTGGGCGGCGTTGCGCTATTCTTGAGGGGCAACGCCGATCTTGCTTCTTAACTGCGCTTCCGGCTGAAAACCATCTTCTGACCTGCCAGCTTGTCCTGCGGGCCGGTCCATGCGTAGGCCAATAGAGCGGGTTCTGTTTTGGACACCGTTATGCGGTGGGCGTGTTCCGGCGGGTTGAAGATCATCGATCCAGGCGCATAAACGCCCTGATGGTTTTCAGAAACGGCGCCGGAAAGGCAGATGTAACTCTCTGAAATCCCGTCGTGGGAGTGCGCCGGATAGGTGCAATTCGGGGCAAAGAGAACCAGCCCTAAGATCACCTCAGTCGTCAGGATTGGGCCGTTGGGACCGCAGAGTTCAGCATAGGCGTATTTCTTGTCGAGCCCGCGCGGGACTTTCTCGTAACCGTATTGCCACGTCAGCTGGTCCTGCACGGATTCAATGGAGCGGATCAAAGTGGCTGTGCGTTCCAGGCGTCCTTCGTCCAAAGCCCGTTTCAGATGGGCAGTCACCGGTTTTTGGGCCGGGGCATCGAAACGAAGTTCGGCATTTGATTTTATGACGCGGGAAATCGACTCGCGGACAGCACGCTGGTGCGCCCGGATGCGGTCACTGCCGCCTGAGGACAAAAAGCGATAGACCTCATAATATTCCCGGAGGAGGTAGCCCCAGTCGGGATAATCCGACAGCCGCCGGTGTGCCAAGGTCTCCGGTTCGCTCTTTTCAATTTCCAGCAAGGTGCGATCTCCTCTCGCCAAAATGGAGGCGCTGCAGTGTGTCCGCGTGGCAAAGTAGAGGCTTTTGTCACGGCGGCAATCACAAACACATATGCGGCATGCACGAATTCCGGAAAATCACATATTGCGCTTGGCGTATGGCCAGCTAACCTGCGCGCCGCATATCTTGGGAAGTCTTCATGTCTGTCATTATTGTCGGGGCCGGAATATCCGGTCTGTCTACCGCCTGGGCCCTCACCAAACGCGGCGTGTCCGTCACGCTGGTTGAACAGGGCCCAATCCCCAATCCCTTGTCGGCTTCCGGCGATCAGCACAGGATCATCCGCCGCGCTTATGGTGGACATGGCGGCTATCAGCGCCGTATCGGCGATGCCTATGCTGCTTGGGATGAAATGTGGGCCGACATCGGTCAGAAGCACCTGGTCGAGACCGGCTTTCTGCTGCTTTCTCAGATCGAAGGGGACGGCGGCGATGGGTATCGCACCGGTCTGATCGACGGTGGTTACCCCTTTGATGACATGAGTGCCACGGAGACTGCCGCGCGCTTTCCGTTCATTGATGCAGATACGATCCGCTGGGGCGCATATAGCGACGAGGGCGGTGTTCTGCTGTGCCAGAAAATTGCCAGTGATCTGCGAGATTGGCTCCAGGAAAAAGGAGCTGACATCCGCGAGAACACGCGGGTTCTTTCGGTCGACCCGGACGCTGGATCCGTGACGGTCGCCGATGGATCTGTCCTTCGTGCAGATCATGTGATTGTCACGGCCGGAGCCTGGACGCTCGGCCTGTTTCCAAAGTTCAAAACAAGCCTCACCACCTACAGGACGGCAGTTGTGTATCTCACGCCGCCAGAAGACTTAAAGGCGGCTTGGGCTGCCGGTCCCGCGATCCTCGATCCCGGTGGAACCATCGACGGCTATGTTCTCCCGCCAGTCCCGGGAACGGGGCTCAAATTCGGAGCAGGTATTCACAAATACACCGCAGAACCCGATCAGGACCGGGATGCCAAGGACGGCGAGGGGGAAACCTTGCGTGACTACTTCTCGCCGCCGTTCGGCCGGATCAAGGAATACAAGGTCGACGATGTTGTCACCTGCGCTTACACCTTTACATCAGACGAGCATTTCTTCTGCGCGACAGAGGGCAAGGTGACGGTGGTTTCCGCATGCTCCGGGCACGGCTACAAGTTCGGGGCCGTTGTCGGGCAAAAACTTGCAGATGGGTTTCGAACAAGAGACATGGACACGGCACGTATCTGGCTGGAAGCCAGGGAGTGACGCCTTCAGCGAAACTGAAAAAGGCGGGGTCCATCCCCGCCTTTCAAAAACTCAAATCTCAAACAAATCTTAAGCTTTCGCCCGGCCTTCTTCGACTGCGTCGAGGATGAACTTTGGAAGGGCGAAAGAGGCAGCATGGACATCGGGCGTGTAATATCGGGTGTCGAAGCTTGCCGCCTTGAAACGCTCCTCAAGGATCGAAGCTGTTTGTTTGCGTAGGTCCACGTTGTCGCTTGCCCATCCAAGGGTCATGTGACCGCCGAAATAGGTCGGGATCGCTGCGATATAGGCTGCGGCATCCGTGAAAATGCGGGAGAACCGTTCGACACTGGTGACAAGTTCGTCTCTTTGCAAAAACGGCACGCCGTTTTGCGTCACCAGGACCCCGCCTGGGGTCAGGATACGGTGAATGTCGCGGTAAAACTCTTCTGAGAAGAGGACTGCGCCCGGGCCGTGCGGGTCGGTGCTGTCAACAATCACAACATCAAAGCGCCGGTCTGTTTCAGCAGCAAATTTCAGGCCGTCTTCAATCACCAGCTCAAATCGCGGGTTCTCAAGAACGCCCTTGTTAAAGTCGGCGAAATGCTCTTCGGAAAAATCGACGACCGACTTGTCGATCTCGACCTGAACGAGGCTTTCCACGCTTGCGTGCTTCAGAACTTCTTCGGCCAAGCCGCAATCACCGCCGCCAACGATTAGAACAGACTTTGCCGCGCCGTGGGCGATGATCGGCACATGGGACATCATCTCATGGTAGATGAATTCGTCCCGTGTGGTGACTTGGGTCACCCCGTCGAGCATCAGGATCTTTCCAAACACAGGATTGGAAAAGAGCACCAGATCCTGGTGCTCTGTCTTTTCCTGATAAAGGATCTCGTCGCAGGTATAGCTGACCTGAACGCCCGGATGGAGCGTTTCGTTGAAGACCAGACCGTTGCTCATTCTGCCGCATCCAGAGCATGCGGTTTTGACAGCTGGTTCGCCACTTCACGCCCGCGCAGCAGCTCGGAAACAGCAGTCTTGCCCGGCTTGAAAGCCTTGCGCAGCACTTCAACGCACTTTTCTGGTTGCGCGTCTCCGCACATGAAGACGTCAAAAGCGGCATAGCCAGCTTCCGGCCATGTGTGGACAGAGATGTGACTTTCCGCCAGCACCGCAACGCCTGACACACCGGTCGGCTCGAAGGGGTGCAGGTGAATGTGCAACAAGGTCGCTCCGGCCTCTTCAACACACGCGCGCATGGTCTCTTCCATATAGGCGAGATCATCAATGCGTTCAGCATCGTAAAGGTCGATAATCAAATGCGCACCAGCGCAGTGGACCCCTTCTTTTTCAATGAAGTGATCCAGGCGGTCGTCTGAATACACAGAGGCCGCGGTCGAAACGTTTTCTTCCTTCTGGGTGGTGCTTCTTGGCTCGGCAACGCTGATTGCGTCTTCTGCTACGCGAGCCTCCAAGTCCATCCCCAGTTCGAAGAGGGCGTTGCTTTTCATAATCGCTCTCCCAAACCAGCAGATGTCCCCGGTGGAGGGCTTTGGCCCTTATTTCCGGAGCGCCCTCCTTACAGATATTGTCTTTGAATCTCAATGGGGTGATCGCAAAAAATTGCTGCGGATTGCGCAGCTCTGCTATGTGATGCACTAAGATAGAACGGATCGGTGAAAAAACATTCCGCGATTTGAGGGCGTTAGCAATGGCAATTGAGATCCGGCGATTAACTGGCGACGAACTGAAAAAAACTTTGGGTGCGTTGGCTCAGCTGCGCATATCGGTTTTTCGGGCCTGGCCGTATCTTTATGAGGGCTCGCTGGACTACGAAGAAAAGTATTTGGGTCGGTATGCGGAGACGGAAGGCGCAGTGATTGTTGGCGCTTATGATAACGAGCGTCTTGTTGGAGCTGCCACCGGAAAACCCCTAGCCGGTGAATATGAGGCGTTCCAGGCACCGTTGAAAGCGAAGGGGTTTGACACGGACAAGATTTTTTATATGGCCGAATCCGTCTTGGAACCCGCATATCGCGGGCAGGGAATTGGTCATTTGTTTTTTGACGAACGAGAAGCCCACGCCATGGAGTTGGGATATGCTGGAGCTGTCTTTTGTGCTGTGATGCGTTCGGACGAGCATCCGATGAGACCGGCAGGCTATCAGCCACTTGATCCCTTCTGGATAAAGCGGGGTTATACCAAGCTTGACGGAGTAATTCTGGCACTTCCCTGGCAAGATGTTGGTGATTTGATTGAGACCGAGAAACCTATGCAGGTTTGGCATCGGCATTTTTGATGAAATACTGAATTTCTATCAAGTCTGTAAATTCAATAATTTGTAAATCATAATAATTACATCGGTAATAATAGTGTTTGAGTTTTTGTTTCTCTTAATACTGTGATTACTCTTGGTTTCTATCCTCTTCACGTCTTTTGCGGAGCGCGGTCACGTTCGGTGATCGTGCCGTTGTGTTTAAAGAAAAGGGCAAGTGGCATGATCAATTGGAAAATGGTTTCAGGTGCGGGACTCGCCGTGTGTATGCTTGCAGGTCAAGCTGCCGCGGTTGAGTGCCCACGTAGTGGAACGTTGATTGCCGGAGCCAGTGATTACCGGCCGTATCAAAAGGTTGACGGCAACGATGTCAGCGGAATGGACTTTGAAGTCATCGCCGTTGTGCTGGATAAACTTGGATGCGGGCTGGAAACCCAGGCACTCCCGTGGGCGCGCCACCTGAAAGGCCTTGAAGACGGAAATGTGGACATTGCGTCTCCCGTCTCCAAGACGGAAGAACGCGAGGCCTTCGCGCATTTCAGCAGTCCCTATGTTGATGCTCAGGAAGTCCTGTTCGTACCCGCCGGTAAAGAAGGGGAATACAGCTCCCTTGCGGATTTCTTCGAAAAGGGCGGCAAGCTCGGGACCATCCGCGAATATGCCTATGGCGGTGACTTCAATGACCTGAAGGACAAATATGCCAGTCAGATCGATGACACCGACAGCCAGGAGTCAAATCTGAAGAAGCTTGCAGCAGGACGTATCGATGCGACGCTGGGTGAAGTGTTCGTGGTGTCGGAGGATATCAAGCGGTTGGGGTTTGGCGATAAAGTCGTTGCGTCAAATGTCATCATCTCTTCCGATGCATCCTACATCATGTTCAGCAAAAAAAGTGTACCGGAAGAGTTCGTGACGGCTTTCAGTGAGCAAATGCAGTCGATGAAAGACTCCGGCGAATTCGACACGATCACGGCGAAATACAAGTAAGCCTGACAGGACTTCGACATAACGCGCCCCAATGCGAAAAGCATTGGGGCGCGTTTTTCTTGTAGCCAGATATTTGGCGAGCAGCCGTGCCTATCGTAAATAAAGCCCATATTTCCTACGGGGTCTTTGTCTGCTACTAGGGGCGCCTTCGGAATGGGCGTTGAACCAAAGCCCATCAATGGGTCTGGCCATTGCCATTAAGCCAGCCGCCATTGATCACCAACACGTGTGCCGAATTTAAACCCTTTATTGAACGATTGCCCCGACACTTGTGGGATACGTGCGCTGAGTTTTTGCGCGGTGAACTGCCGAGGGCGGGCGAAACGAGAAAAAGAATGGCGAGAGTTGCCAAGAAGTATACAACTGCCGGTACAATTCTCTGTACGCTGTTAGGTGTATGGAGTGCAGTTTTCTTTACTGCCTCGACAGCAATTTCCCAGGAGCTGAGGCTCGTGACGTCGCCGTGGCCGCCATCCAACTATCTTGATGAGGAAGGACAGCCAACCGGTCTCTCCGTCGCTATTATTGAAGCCCTAAAAGATAAACTCGGTCTGTCGACGCCGATCGAAGTCATCCCTTGGGCGCGTGGTTACAAAATTGCGCAGTCCGAGCCGAACATCCTGTTGTTCACGGCTGCCAGGACCCCGGAGCGCGAAGCGATGGGCTTCACGTTCATCGCGCCGGCAGTGATGTGGACACATGGGCTTCTTGCCAAGAAAGAGTCCGGTATCGAGATCAAAAGTCTGGAAGACGCCCGTTTGCAGGGGGTGACCGCAGTTGGGGTTCGAGGATCCTGGCAGGTCAAATTGCTTCAGGAAGCAGGCATCGACACTGTCGAGGCGGATGATCAGGAAACATGTGCCCGGATGCTTCTGGCGGGCCGCGTTGATGTGTGGATCACATCACAATTACAGGCGTCGGTGGTTCTCGACAACATCGATGCGGAGCAATCCTCCGTGGAGCCGGTTTTCATACATAGACGGTCACCTTCTTATCTCATCGTGTCGAACGGTACTGACCCGCAACTTCTGAAAAAGTGGCAAGACGCCTTTGATGAACTAAAAAATAGCGACACGTTGCACAAGGTTGCAGAAGAGTGGAGTGAACGTCTCGGCATTCCGCTTATTTATGATCCGGAAGAAGGCTTTTCGGCGAAAAACGATGGTTTCAACACCACCGGCTGAACCTCAGTGACACCCCCGCGATCCAACGACGCAAGGGCACAGAATGCCCTTGCGTTTGAAGGTATTGATCAGTTCGCAATCTGCCATTGAATGGTGACCGAGGCGGAAATGGTTTCTTCCCCTGCCTCGATCGGAACGGCATCGGCCTTGGCCATCATCATGCCTTCTGCGCGCATCATGACCGGCCGGGGCATCTGAATACCGGTTTCTGAAATCGAGACGATACCGCCGAGCTCAACACCGGCTGCTTCTGCAAAAATGCTTGCTTTGTGTTTTGCTTCCTGGACCGCGCGTTTGCGGGCCTCGTCGAGTTTCTCGTCCGGATCGCTGACCTGGAAGCGGATGCCGTCGACCGAGTTCGCGCCGCTGTCAACGACGCCCGTCAGTAGGTCGCCAAGTTTGGTCAGGTCGCGGACATTGATTTCCACGCCGTTACGCACCTCATAACCGGTGATGTTTGGCTGGCGGTTTGAGTTGTCCGTCACCCGCTCATACCGCGGATAGATCGCAAAACCACTCGTCTGGATGTCCTTGGCCTCAATTCCGGCGGCTTTGATCTGCTCGATCACCTTGGCGAGATCGGTAGTGTTTCCGGCTAGAGCATCCGCTGCCGTCTTTGAGATCGTGACCACCCGCGCGGTGATCACCGCCATGTCCGGGGCGACAGAGACTGTTCCGCGGCCGTCCATTGTGATTGTCCCGGTGAGGGCGGCTGTTTCGTCGGCATAGCCAGGAGCGGCGGCGAGTGATGCCACTGTGAAAGCGGCGGCGATGAAGGCGTTTCTTGAAACTTTTGGCAGCTTGCCAATGCTTGACTGAATGAACTGCTGCATGGGTCTTATTCCTTTGAACGATATTCAAAAACTGTTGCAGAGGTGAACCGCCAATGGGGCAGGGGTAAGGCCACTTGGTTCAGCTGGCATTCATCTAGTCCGGCCCTTCGAATAAGGGATCAGCTGCCCGGCTGAGTGGCGGCTGGCAGGTCGCCGATCTCGCCGTTTTCGGAAAGCAGAACTGCTACAGGCCTTGCTGCCTCGATTTTGGAACAGACGATCACGATCATCACCGTCAGCGGCACACACAGCACCATCCCGACCACACCCCAGATCGCGCCCCAAAGCGCCAGAGATAACATGATCACCAATCCGGAGAGGTTCAGGTTTGCCCCCATCAGCCGCGGTTCGATCAGATTGCCAATGGAAAACTGGATAAGTCCAAGGCCCGTCGCGATGATCAAGAAGGGACCAAGGGTGTCGTAATAGACGATCGCCAGAAGGCTCGGGAAAATCACGCCGATTAAAGACCCGATCGTCGGGATGTAATTCAAGACAAAGGCAATGAAGCCGAAAAGGGCCGCATAGGGCAGGCCGATTGCTATGAGAACCAGGCTTGTGAGCACGCCTGTTGCGACGGACACAGCGGTCTTGATGGTGAAATAATGCATGAGAGAAGAATTGATTTCGGCGCGGATCGCAAAAGCGGCTTTCGCCCGCTCCGGTGTTGCAAACAGTTTCTCGAACTTACGGTCGAAGGTGGACTGCTCAAGCAACAGAAACAGCACATAGATGAAGACAAGGCTGGCAGATCCCGCAATCGCGGTCACCACACTGGCCCCCGCCGTCACCATCCTGGGCACCACGGAGTCCGGAAAAAGATCCCGCAGTTCCACCGGATCGTTGAGGTGGAACAGATCCGCCGCCTGTGTGAACAACTCTTCCAGCCGCCGTTGATAGGTCGGCGCATCCTGTGCGAGCTGGGTAAGGTTGACGGCGACGATATCCAGAACAAACGTGCTGACGCTGAAGATTGTCAGAAGGGCGAGGGGAAACGCCACAAACCCGGGCAGATGGAAATTTCCATAGCCGATCCGCCGGTAAACGTTCGACAGCGCGTTGATCATGTACCAGACGATGATCGCGATGATGAACGGCAGGAGCAGGGACCGCCCGACCACCAGAAGCCAGCCAACCATCGAAATCAGGAAGACGGTGAGGGTCAGGGTCAATAGGGGTGAGCGCATGCGAAAGGTCCCGCCAAACTGATTGGCAATTCAGATTCTTTAGCCTGACCGTACCCCGCCCGGAGGGCCATTGAAAGTCCGGTTCTGATGGGCGAACATGGATGCCCCCGGGAGAGGACCCAACCGCGGAAATGAGCAGTTTCCCGTTCTTGCGCGCGTAGACAGGACGTGACATTGTGCGGCGCTTTTTGCTTCCCCTTTCCGAAGGCACAATATCAAGAGGTCGTCGATGAATTCCAAAGCTGTTCGCCGCTTGCTGCGCGTGATCATTCCATTGGCCATTTTGTTTTGGCTCGTGCCGTGGATTGCGGGCATCTTCATTGTGTGCGGCTTGATCGACTTTGCCCGCCACAAGCGGTTCGACAGTGCGCTGATCGCCAAGTATTTCTCCGGCAACGGCCTTCTGACCTGGGTGCTGTCACCGGTGAACCTGCTGTTTGATCTGATCTCCAAGCGTCATAATTACCGCATGCAGCTGGGCGAGTTTCCTGATGAGGAGCGCGCTGAAATCGAAGAGATGCTTCAGGTCTTCAAGGATCGGCAGGATGAAATCCTCACCGACCTGAAGGCCCGCATGGGCGACAAGCGCCGCGGCATGGTTTTTTATCGCTGGTATGACGAACAGGGCGATCAGTCGATCCCTGAGTTCAATCGCGACTTCAAATACATCAAGACGATCGGCGTGTCCTTGTTCAACGGTCAGGAGAAGACGTCTCTCCATTTCGGACCGCTCCGCCTCACCATCCGTCTCCTCTACAACATGACCACCCGCCAGAGCGATGAGGTGTTCATCGAGGTGAATGGCGAGAAGCATTTCTGGCACGACGATCCGCTGTTCATCTTCGACGACACGATCCAGCACCGCTCGGTCAATGGTGAAGACGGCCTGCGCGCCTGCGTATTTGTGGATGTCCTGCGCCCGAGCGCGTTCACCGGTCTTCAAAATGTCTGCGTGAAGATCTTCAACGTGCTTCTTTCAGGCATCAACCGGGTCTTCTACAAGAACTGGGACATGCTGAACAAGAAACAGGATGGCGCGGCACCCGCTGCTGGCGAGTAACTTCCTGAGGTCAAATTAGTAAAGGCTGCGCCGGTTTTCTGCTGGTGCAGCCTTTCTTTTTTCAAGAGCGGCTGTTGAATTGCCGTGCTGCGCATTCAGAATGAAGTTTTTGCCTGATAAGTGTGCGGGTTCAAGCGCAAAGAGGCGGCGCTTTGGGTCAAGCAAACACTGCGTTGTTGAGGAGGCGGGAAACCGCTTGAGAGGCCGGGGCCTTTCGTGTAGGTAGCAAATCAGGGCGTGCGTCAAATCGTGTTTGGCTGCCGCCGTGGGCCTGTAGCTCAACTGGTTAGAGCCGTCCGCTCATAACGGATTGGTTGGGGGTTCGAGTCCCTCCGGGCCCACCATTTTTCTTCTTTTTATCTTCCTGTTGAATTAGCCAGCACTACGACCATATCGCAGATTTCTGATGATTATTGAACGCATATCTGACCCTGATTACCTCTGTTATGAAGATGTGAAGCAAATACTGGACAATGGCCGTTCGGTCACTGTGCAATTCTCAAAGCCAGCGCACTCGCCTGACCTGTTTGATTCTCTGAATGGTCTTTGCAAGACCTTTGGAACACTCGTTACGGCGCGCTTTTTTGGACACTACCAAGAAGGCTTCGATGCCTCTGTTCTTTCTCTTCTGCCGGATGTGAAGTCGTTGTCGGTCGATTCTCTGACCCGGATTTTCAATGAGGATGAACTCGCTAGACTACCAAGTCTTGAGCGCTTAGTTCTTGGTGTTTTTGAGTTTGACAGACCTTCGTTCCTGAAGGACTTAGAGATTGAGCGTTTTACTCATTTTGCAGTTTCCGAGAACAGAAAACGCAATTTTGATCTGTCTCCGTTGCAGGGCTGTAGAGAACTGAGAAAGCTTTTTATTCAGGGACATATCAGGAATATTGATACGCTTAATAAGTTACCCAAACTCGAGGCTTTAGGTTTAAGTGGCATGCCAAAACGCAAGGATCTTGCGTTTGTTTGTGATGTTCCCAAACTAAAGTCGTTCGAGTTGGTATTGGGAGCGCGCCAATCTATTAATGAGTTTAGTCACAACGGTTTGGAGGAACTCAGAGTACGTAGAGTTCGCAGCCTCGAGTCATTGGGACTTTTAGACCGATTTCCGTCTCTTCGCCAGCTGCATGTCGAGGACCAACTGCAACTTCATTCAGTCTCCTTGTCCGGTCCAAGTTTACTCGATATCGAGTTCCTAAACTGTAAGAAGCTCAACCAACTCTCCGGACTGGATGAGCAGCGCGAAATCAAAAGATTTCGCGTCGGAAGGACGGAATTAGATCTAAATGAGTTTTTGGAATTCGATTGGCCGCCTACTCTTGAAGTTATTGCTCTATATTCACGAAATGATAATTGGAATAAAGCAGCCCGCCAGAAGTTGGATCAGCTAGGCTATCGCGAGCACTTTTGAGTTTACAAAGTTCTCTTGTTGTTTTGCGCAGGTACGTTACAAAACCATATTACGGGATTTGCGCTCCGCGTTTCCGAACGCTTCGATCAGTTTTGCGGGGCGCAACTAGTCTGAATTGCGATCGACACAGTCAGCCCTCTAGGCCCGAAAGAAAATCTTCTGCCAGATCCACCCAGAACGCTGCGCCGAGGGGGAGGGCGTCGTCATTGAAGTCGTACTTCGGGTGATGGAGCGGCGGGTCGTTGTCCGTTTTGGCCGTCCCTAGCAGAAAGAAACATCCGGGCTTTTCTTCAAGGAAGTAGGCGAAATCTTCGCTGCCCATGATCGGGTCCGGCATGGTTTTCACCTTGTCGCCGCCGGCAAAGCGCCGGGCAATCGACCGCACATAATCTGTCTCGTCCCTTGGGTTCACCATAGGCGGATAACCGCGCTCATAATCAACGGCCGCCTTGAGGCCGTAGCTTGCCGCCTGGCCTTCCGCGACCTGTCGAATGCGGCTCTCCAGCTCGTCCCGGACATCGGGATCAAAAGCGCGGACGGTCAGGCTCATTTCGGCCCGCTCCGGGATCACGTTACTGGCAATGCCGCTGTTGAAGGCACCAACCGTGATCACGGCCTGCCGCATGGGATGGATGTTTCGCGCCACAATGCTTTGCAGGGCCATGATGATCGACGCGCCGCAGACAATCGGATCCGGGGTTGATTGCGGTTCCGCGCCATGGCCGCCTTTGCCGATCACCGTGATCTTGCATTCATCGGCTGCCGCCATCATTGGGCCGTCGATGAAATGGAACTCCCCAAACGGCAGATCGGGGTCATTGTGGAGGCCAAATACGGCGTCGCAGGGAAATCGTTCGAACAGGCCATCCTCGATCATCAGTTTTGCGCCGCCAAAATTCTCCTCGGCTGGCTGGAAAATGAGATGCACCGTGCCGTCGAACTGTTTGCGCTCTGCCAGCCGTTTGGCCGCACCCAGCAGCATTGCGGTGTGACCATCGTGGCCGCAGGCGTGCATCACACCCGGGTGGGTGCTGGCATAGTCTGCGCCGGTCTCTTCCTTGATCGGCAGGGCGTCAAAGTCGGACCGGATGCCGATGCTGCGGCTGGAGGTGCCATTTCGAAGGGTTGCGACGACACCGGTCTTGCCAAGGCCCCGGGTCACCTCATAGCCCATCGCGGTGAGTTCGCTAGCGACATAGTCCGAGGTCTTGAATTCCGACAGGCCAATTTCCGGGATCGAATGCAGGTGATGCCGTGTTGCGACCAGGTCCGCATCAAAATTTGTGGTCTGTTTGGTCATTTTCAAAAGTGCTTTCAAAAATTGGCCGGATGCTTAGGCACCCCGGCTTGGAATGCGGCTTTCAAGATAGCGGAACAGCAATACCAGAATTCCGGTCAGGCACATATAGATGAGGGCCAGCAGCAGCAAAGGCTCGTAGACGAGGAAGGTGTCCTGGCGCACCCGTGTGATGACTGCGTAAGCATCGACCACGGTGATCGTTGCGACCAGTGGCGTCGATTTCAGTTGCAGCACGGTTTCGCCGCTCAAGGTCGGCAAGGCGCGATAGAAGGCACGCGGCAGCCAGATCCGGCGGAACATTGTAAAACGGCTCATACCGAAAGCGCGGGCGGCTTCGAGTTCGCCGCGCGGCACGCCGGCAAAAGCGCCGCGCATGACTTCGCCTTCATAGGCCGCGAACGACAGCATCAAGGCTGTGAATCCATAGGGCCAGGCGTCCCGCAAATACGGCCAGAACATGGACTGGCGGATTTCCGGATATTGGGCAAAGACGGACCCAAGGCCGTAGTAGAGCAGCCAGAGTTGCAGGAGCAGCGGCGTGCCACGGATCAATGTGCAGAACCCGCGGGCAAGCGCTGCAAGCGGCCACGGGCCCGTAACCTGGACAAGACCGATTGGAAGAGCCAGCAGAAAGCCGACGGCGGCGGTCGAGAACAGGAGGAACAGTGTCTCGCCAATGCCGTTGAGCAGCCGTGTCTGATATTTTGGCAGCCAGTCCCAGCGCATAAAGTAAATGGCGCAAAAGACGATCACTCCAAAGACGGCGATCAGGAAGATCCGGTGCGGCTCCAACAAGCGGCGGGGAGGCGGTGGCACATAAGCGGGCATGGTGACTTTGGTATCGCTCATCTCACACCGGCCCCGCTATGCCGCGGCGGGCACGTTTTTCGATGATGGCGATGACGCGGTTCGAGACCAGCGTCAATGTCAGGTACATCAGGCCGGCTGCGCAGAAAAACAGCATGTAGGCCTTGGTGCTGCCCGCGGCCTGGCGGGTGACCAGCGTCAGTTCGCTGAAGCCAACGACCGCCAGCAAGGCGGTGTCCTTGGTGGCAATGAGCCAGAGATTGGAAAGCCCCGGAATGGCGTAGGGCAGCATGGCGGGCAAGGTAATGCGCCGCAACGTTTTCAGCGGTGACATGCCATAAGCGCGCGCGGCTTCGATTTGCCCCGGCGGCACAGCCTTGATGGCACCACGCAAGACTTCCGTTTGGTAGGCGCCTTGAACAACACCGATCACGAAAATTCCGGCGGCGAGACCGCTGATGTCGACACGTGGCAGGCCTACAAGGCCCAGCAATGCGTTCACCGCATCTGTACCGGCGTAGTAGAGGAGCAGGATGAGAACCAGTTCCGGCACCGCCCGAATTACTGTGGTGTAGACTTCGAGAAGATCCCGGAGGATCGGGCCGCCATAGAGTTTGCCAAAGGCCCCCGCAATCCCGATCATGAGACCGAGCGTGAACCCGCCGACGGCGAGTTGCAAAGACGCGGCAAAGCCTTCCAGAAGCACACCGCCCCAGCCGGGCGGAGAAAGAGCGAGAAGGTTCAGATTGAGAAATCCGGCATCAACGGCCATAGGCGGCAGGCAATCTTTTCAAAAGGAGAGGGCCGCCGGCGCAAGTGCGCGCCGGCGGAAGAGCGGAAGGCTGGCCATTAACCGCCGTAGATGTCGAAGTCGAAGTACTCCTTGGAGAACTCTTCGTATGTGCCGTTGGCGCGGATCGCGGCAATGGCAGCGTTGATCTTTTCTTTCAGCTCATCTTCGCCCTTGCGCAGGCCAACGCCCACACCGGCGCCGAGAATGGCCGGATCATCAGCGACATTGCCCTTGTATTCGCAGCATGCGCCTGCGTCAGACTTCAGGAACGCGTCAAGAGCGATGGCGTCTGCCTGAACCGCATCGACCCGGCCGGCTGCCAGATCCTGATTGGCTTCGTCCTGTGTCTGGTACTGCTTGATGTCGTCAGCGGTCGGAGCGAAATACTTGTCCGCGTAGGCCGCATGAATCGTGGAGACTTGAACGCCGAGGATCTTGCCGGACAGACCTTCCGGTGTTGCTTCGAAGTCGTCACCCTTGGCGCCGATGATGCTGGTCGGCGTGTTGTAATACTTGTCGGAGAAGTCGATGGTTTTCAGGCGCTCTTCGGTGATCGACATGGAGCCGACGATCATGTCGATCTTGCCGGAGGTGAGCGCCGGGATGATGCCGTCCCAGGCAACCGGGGTGATGACACAGTTGAGCTTTGCTTCCGCGCAGATCGCTTCCATGAATTCGACTTCCCAACCGACCCAATTGCCGCTGGCATCCGGTGAGGTGAACGGCGGGTATGGCTCGGCAGCAACGCCGACTTTAACGTCTTGCGCCTGGGCGCCGGAGATTGCTGCAACGCTCACTGCGGTTGCCACAAAAGCTGCTTTGATCATGTGTTTCATGCTGTTCCCCTGTTTTCACTGTGTTTGCCCGATTGTTCGGGATGGCCAGCCCGCAAAGAGGTGCGGGACGACCGGTCTTTGAACTTGCCGAAGACTGCCTTTTCCTCCCGGCAGGGCTTCGACACTCTGGTTGCCGGCTCACGGTGTGGCCGTGAGTATCCGGCCTAGTGGACCGAACTGATGAACTGTTTCAGTCTCTCCGATTTCGGGTCGCCGAAGACCTGGTCCGGCGGTCCCTGTTCTTCGATGATGCCGTTGTGCAAAAAGATCACGTGGCTTGCGACGTCGCGCGCGAACTTCATCTCGTGTGTCACGAGGACCATGGTTCTGTTTTCTTTCGCCAAGTCTCCGATCACACTGAGTACTTCCCCAACCAGTTCGGGATCGAGCGCGGACGTGGGTTCGTCAAAGAGAAGCGCCAGCGGCTGGACAGCCAGGGCGCGGGCAATTGCTGCGCGTTGCTGCTGGCCACCCGACAAGAAGGCCGGATAGACGTCCTGTTTCTCGTGCAATCCGACCCGGCGCAGCAACGTTTCGGCGATTTCGACCGCCTCATCCCGCTTCATGCCGAGCACGTGGACCGGCACTTCAATGACGTTTTGCAGCACCGTCATGTGTTGCCACAGATTGAAGCTTTGAAAGACCATGGCCAGCTGGCTGCGGATGCGCTCGATTTGTTTCCGGTCCGCCGGGCGCAAGCCATGATGACCGTCGTCTTTCAGTGCAATGGCTTCGCCATGTATTGTCACGGATCCCGCGCTTGGAAGTTCGAGCATGTTGATGCATCGAAGGAAGGTGGATTTGCCGGAGCCCGACCCGCCAATGATGGCGATGACGTCTCCTTTGTTGGCCGTCATCGAGACCCCCTTAAGAACCTCGAGAGGTCCAAAACGCTTAAAGAGGTCTCGCACCTCTATGGCTGGCGCCACATCTTCCATTCTTCCGCCATTGCCCAGCTAAACTGCCAGAGCTGTTGGTGTTTTTGTCCCCGCTGGCTTGTTGTTGTTTCCGGGAGAGCGCCAGCTGACTGCCCGGTCATTCCGTGAAGCTTTGCATCGGCTCAGAAATTATTCAAGTGTATAATTTGGGCTTGTGTGCTTATTATTCAGTCGTATAGTAAGCCGGAATCTGAGCGCATGAATGATGCGCTTGCGCTCCCAATATTGGGCGGCGGCTTAAGAAACGGGAGGCGTGAGGTGCAATGAGTGCGACGTTTACAGCCGCTTGTCTCCTGCAAGATGAAGACCCGGTTTTGACCATTGCTGAACGGGTGGTGAGATGACCCGTCGGTCCTTCCATAGAGCGCCGGAAGCCGAGCGCCGCCAAGATCTGATCAATGCAACACTGGACTGCATTTCCGAGCTTGGATTGCAAGGCGCAACCGTGCGCGAAGTGGCAACCCGGGCTGGTGTGACGCCTGGTCTCATCCGCCACTATTTCTCCAGCAAAGATCAGATGTTGCAGGCCGCCTATCGCGAAGTCATGACCGGCATGACGTCAAAGGTCGCCGACGCTGCCGACAAGGGGCAATCGAGCGCCCGGGCCCGGTTGCACGACTTCATTGTTGCGAACCTGACGCCGCCGGTCGCCGACGGCCGTGCTCTGTCACTCTGGGCGGCCTTCATCAGTCATGTGCGGGTCGACCCGGACTTTGCCGAGATTCACCGGGAGAGCTATCTGGCGTTCCGGTCTGTGCTTGAAGCGCTCGTGGCCGATGTTCTCACGGAAGTCGGGCAAGCGGCGGACACCAAGCGATGTCAAGAGCTTGCCATCGCGATCAACGGCGTGATCGACGGCTTGTGGCTGGAAGGCACGCTGGTGGGCGATCTCTTCTCTGAAACACCTTTGCCGGGCATTGCGGTCCGGTCTGTGGAAGTCCTTTTGGGCGGCATTTCTCTTGCTGCTGACACTCAACAAACCTGAGAGACCGACTATGCGTTATGCGTCGATCACCGACCGGTTGACCCATTTGGGATCCGGGAAATGGACAGTTCATCTGAAGGCCCGCGAGATGATGGATGCGGGCACACCGGTGATCGAGCTGACGATTGGTGAGCCGGACATCATGCCGGACAAAGCGCTTCTGGATGAAGCTGAACGGTCGATGCGGGCTGGCCGGATCCGGTATTCGAACGGGCGCGGTGAGCCGAAGATCGTGGCCGCTTTGGTAGAAAAATACCGGCAGCGCCGGCCAAGCGTTACGGAGCGCAACATCCTTTGCTTTCCGGGAACGCAGACGGCGCTTTTTGCGGTGATGCTCGGTCTTGTCGAGGGCGGGGATGCGGTGCTCGTGCCGGATCCCTACTACGCGACCTATGAAGGCGTCATTGCTGCGACCGGTGCGGCTATGGTGCCGGTCCCCTTGGGTCCGGAAAACGGGTTTCACCTCAAACCGGAAGACCTTGAAGCGGCCGTAACACCCAATGCCCGGGTGCTGCTTCTCAACACGCCCCACAATCCGACCGGTGCGGCACTGACCGCAGATGAAATCGCGGCAATTGGCGAGGTTTGCCAGCGTCATGATCTCTGGATTGTTTGTGATGAGGTCTATGAAAAGCTGATCTTTGAGCGCACTTTTGCTTCCCCCTTCGACATTGAGGCTCTGCAGGAACGAACGATTGCTGTTTCGTCGATTTCCAAGTCCCACGCAGCGCCCGGCTTCCGGTCTGGATGGGCGGTTGGCCCGGAGGAATTCTGTGACCGGTTGCTCGCAGTCTCCGAAACCATGCTCTTTGGCGGGCAACCGTTCATTGCGGATATGACGGCGATGGCCGTTTCCGGCGAGTTTGATACCGCTGAACGCATGCGGGATAGCTACCAGCGGCGTGCCGAGATTTTGATGGAACATCTTGGCAGCCATGGTGTCTTGCGTCCCATGATGCCGGAAGCGGGCATGTTTCTGCTGGTTGATGTCAGCGGCACCGGGCTGGATGGTGAAACGTTTGCAACGCGCCTTCTGGAAGAAAAACACGTTGCCGTCATGCCAGGCGCCTCTTTTGGCGAACAGGCGGCCGGGTTCATTCGTCTTTCATTGACGGTCGCAGATGACACCTTGCGGGATGCGGCCACGAAGATCGCAGCGTTCGCAGACGAGCTGGCGGCGAATACGGGATCAAAAAAATGGGCGTAGTTGAGAAAACTGTTGGCGAAGCCCTGATTGATCTTCTCGAGATTAACGGCGTTGACACCGTCTTTGGCATTCCAGGCGTTCATACAGTTGAGCTTTATCGCGGATTAGCTTCGTCTCCCATCCGTCACATCACCCCTCGGCATGAGCAAGGCGCTGGCTTTATGGCCGATGGGTATGCGCGTGTGACCGGCAAGCCCGGCGTTGCTCTGGTGATCACAGGACCGGGACTGACGAACACGATCACCGCGATGGCGCAGGCCTACCAGGATTCGATCCCCATGCTGGTGATCTCCGGTGTGAACGCGCGGGACAGTCTCGGTCATGGCCGCGGCATGTTGCATGAATTGCCCGATCAGCGGGCCATGATGGCAACACTGGCCGTCATGTCGCATACGCTGCTTGACCCAAACGATCTTCCATCTGTGATGGAACGGGCCTTCTCTGTTCTGAAATCCCGTCGGCCAGGTCCGGTTCATATCGAAATCCCGACCGATGTGATGCCGCAAAAGATAACAAGTGAGGTCTGGAAACCGGTCATTGTCAGCGGCCCACGAGGAGCTGCAGCAGAAGTCACTGACCTCGCGGCCAAGTGCCGGGCGGCGAAGCGCTCCGTGATCCTGTGTGGTGGTGGATCGATCTCGGCAGCTCAAGAGATTCAACAACTTGCCGAGACCCTGGATGCGCCATTGATCACGACGGTAAACGCAAGAGGCATGTTTGCGGGCCGTCCGCTGTCGGTTCCGGCAAGCCCGAGCTTGAAGGCGGTCCGCGCGCTTGTGTCGGACGCCGATCTGGTTATCGCGCTTGGCACGCAGATGGGTCAGACCGATTACGACATGTATGCGGATAATGGCTTCCCGGAACTTGAAAACCTGGTACGGGTCGACATCGATCCCGATCAGCTGGCCCGAGGACCATCAGCTGCGCTTTCGATCCTCTCCACCGTTGATCAGCTGGTGACAGATCTTCTGTCCGCTCTTCCAAATCACAGCGCACACTGTGACGGCGGGGCGCGTGCAAAAGCCTGCCGTGAAGAGGCGTTCGCCGCACTCACTCCCAAGATGAAGGCAGAGATCGCGGTTCTTGAGACCATTCGCGATACGCTGCCGGGTTGCATCATCGTTGGTGATTCCACACAAGCCATCTATTCCGGAAATCTCTATTTTGAAGCCGGACAGCCGAAGGGCTGGTTCAATGCCGCCACCGGCTTTGGCGCCCTTGGCTATGGTCCGCCTGCAGCGGTGGGGGCGAGCCTTGGGGCGCCTGAGGTTCCGGTCGTTTGTATTGCTGGCGATGGCGGACTTCAGTTTTCTTTGGCCGAGATCGGGTCGGCCAAAGACTGCGAGGCAAATGTCATTTTCCTTGTCTGGAACAATGACGGATACGGTGAGATCCGCACCTTCATGGAAGACAGCGGGATTGAACCTGAGGGCGTGACGCCATCCGCCCCGGATTTTCTGAAAATCGCGGAAGGCTATGGCTTGCCGTCAATCCGATTGGCGGATGTTTCGGAGCTCAATGACGCGCTGATCGATATGGCTAAAATATCCGGTCCCGCACTGATTGAAATCCATGAACTTGATACCCGGGGCGCGACCGCTTAGGGCACCCTTTTGCTCAACTGAGACAGGTCAACTTTACCGGTCCAGAGCTGTTCTCCTGATGCGTTCCGCACGCGTCAAGTTCTTATTTCTAAAGTGTAATTCGTTAGTCTAATAGACTTACGAAGCCCCTACTGAAGTATGGGCCTACGTAAGTAGTCTTGAGTATATTTTGCGCATCGATAGAAAACTAAACTCGCATTCCAGTGAAGTTCGGTGACGATCGTCACGATAGGTCAACAAGCAGTATGAACCCCGTTTTGAACGGGGTCACAGATTGAGGTCTAGGGAAGGGGGTTCCTCGGCCAAGTGCTGAGTGCGTGCCAAATGGAGAAAATCGGTTGTAAATAGTCATGGTACAGCTTTTTCGGGCATATCCGGAAATCGCTGTGTTCAAGGCCCAGCCACTCCACCGCGAGCATCCAGCATCCAGGCTCAAGGTTCCAATTCAAAACACGCGATTGAGGCGCCGCGTTCGCCGGGGCGTTTGAACCTTAACAGGATCAAGTGGAGGAGACTGTATGTCCGAAAACTCATCCAACAACGAATATTGGTCCGCCAATATGCGCATCATCAAGATCAGCCTCGTCATCTGGGCGCTGGTCTCTTTCGGGTTTGGCATTTTGCTGCGCCCGCTGCTGAGCGGCATTCCCGTCGGCGGCACCGATCTGGGCTTCTGGTTTGCCCAGCAGGGTTCCATCCTCGTGTTCCTCGGGCTGATCTTCTTTTACGCCTGGCGCATGAACCAGCTCGATCGCGAGCATGGTGTGGACGAAGAATAAGGGCGGCCTGAGATATGGATCAGTTTACGATAAATCTGCTGTTTGTGGGTGGCTCTTTCGCCCTCTACATCGGCATCGCGATCTGGGCCCGCGCAGGGTCTACATCTGAATTTTACGCCGCTGGCCGCGGTGTTCACCCGGTCACCAACGGAATGGCGACCGCAGCGGACTGGATGTCAGCTGCATCGTTCATTTCCATGGCTGGCCTCATCGCCTTCACCGGCTACGACAACTCTTCGTTCCTGATGGGCTGGACCGGCGGCTACGTGCTGCTGGCATTGCTGCTTGCGCCTTACCTCCGCAAGTTCGGCAAGTTCACGGTGTCCGAATTCATCGGGGACCGGTTCTACAGCCAGACGGCTCGGATCGTTGCCGTTGTCTGCCTGATCGTTGCCTCGACAACCTACGTTATCGGTCAGATGACCGGCGTTGGGGTTGCCTTTGGCCGCTTCCTGGAAGTTGACAACACAACCGGTCTTCTGATCGGTGCCTGTGTCGTTTTCGCTTACGCGGTTTTCGGGGGCATGAAGGGCGTGACCTACACGCAGGTGGCTCAGTACTGCGTTCTGATCACGGCTTACACCATCCCGGCGATCTTCATTTCGCTGCAGCTGACCGGCAACCCGATCCCGGGTCTGGGTCTCTTCGGCAATGATGTTGCCAGCGGTGTGCCGCTGCTTGCCAAGCTGGACCAGGTGGTCACAGAACTTGGCTTTGCGTCCTACACGGCTCACCATGCCAACACGCTGAACATGGTTCTCTTCACCCTGTCACTGATGATCGGTACTGCGGGCCTGCCGCACGTGATCATGCGCTTCTTCACGGTTCCGAAGGTTTCCGATGCGCGCTGGTCTGCCGGTTGGACGCTTGTCTTCATTGCGCTTCTTTATCTGACGGCTCCGGCCGTTGGCGCGATGGCGCGTCTCAACATCACCGAAATGATGTGGCCGAATGGCGGTATCAACGGCGGCGCTGTTGCTGTGGAGCAGATCGAAAACGACTCGAAGTACGACTGGATGTCGACGTGGCAGAAAACCGGTCTTCTGGACTGGGAAGACAAGAACGGCGACGGCAAGATCCAGTACTACAACGACAAGAATGCTGATCTGCAAGCAGTTGCTGCGGAAAAGGGCTGGGAAGGCAATGAGCTGACCAAGTTCAACCGCGACATCCTTGTTCTGGCAAATCCGGAGATCGCCAACCTTCCGAGTTGGGTGATTGGTTTGGTGGCCGCGGGTGGTCTGGCAGCAGCGCTCTCGACGGCGGCAGGATTGTTGCTCGCGATCTCGTCAGCGGTCTCGCATGACTTGATCAAGGGGGCCTACAATCCAAATATCTCGGAGAAGGGCGAACTGTTATCGGCACGAATAGCCATGGCGGTCGCGATTGTTGTGGCAACCTATTTGGGCTTGAATCCACCCGGATTCGCGGCGCAGACGGTGGCCCTGGCCTTCGGACTTGCGGCGGCCTCGATCTTCCCCGCCCTGATGATGGGCATCTTCACCAAGGTGAACAGCCGCGGTGCGGTTGCCGGGATGATCGCAGGTATCTCCGTCACGCTGATCTACATCTTCCTGCACAAGGGCTGGCTGTTCATTCCGGGCACCAATTCCTTCACAGATGCTGATCCGCTGCTCGGTCCGATCAAGTCCACGTCCTTCGGTGCAATTGGTGCCATGGTGAACTTCACCGTCGCCTACTTTGTCTCCAAGGCCTCGGACCCGATCCCGACGGAAATCGAAGAGCTCGTTCAGAGCGTTCGGATCCCGCGCGGAGCCGCTGCAGCTCAGGATCACTAACACTTGTCCGGGCCGCTGCTTGCGGTGGCCCGTTCAGGTCCGATCTTGTCCTGCCCGGTTCTTACTGGGCAGGACTTTTTGTTACCGGTTCAAAAGGCTGTGCCATGTCGCTGACATCTGATCAGATCCTGCAGTTCCTAAGATCGGTGCATCCTTATGATGCCCTGCCTGCCGAGGTGCAAAGTACCATCGTGGGGCAAATCGATGTCCGGGATCTGGAGCCGGGCACTTCCGTCTACGAATTCGGAAGCAACATACCGGGCCTTTTTATAATCTATGATGGCGCGATCGAAGTGCGGGACGAGCAGGGCGCTGTTCTCAGTTACCTTGGATCGAGAAACTCTTTCGGTGAACGCGGGCTCTTGAAAAACGGACGTGCGGTGACAACCGCGACCGCAGACACCGCCGCGACCTTGTTGGTCGTTCCTTCCGGGCTGTTCAAAGATCTCATTCGGGATCACCAACCTTTCGCCCGCTTCTTCGACCGGAGCCGGAAGCCGCAAGCACGGGAAAGAGACCTGGCAACCACGCAGGTTTCGACCTTTATGGCGGGCAAGCCAATCACATGTGCGGTGGATGACACCGTTCAATTGGCCGCAAAAAGAATGCGGGAGAACCATGTCTCCTCGCTTTGTGTGGTGAATTCGGATGACGCCTTGATCGGGATCGTCACCATTCGAGACCTCTCCGGAAAGATCTTGGCAGAAGGGCGGCCTATTGAAACACCCGTAGAAGCGGTCATGACGTCAGACCCGGTGACGCTGGCCCCATCCTCAATCGGTTCCGATGTCTTGCATCTGATGATGGAACGCCGGATCGGCCATGTACCGATTGTTGAAGGTGGGAAACTGGCCGGGATCGTAACGCAAACGGACCTGACGCGGTTTCAAGCCGTCAGTTCGGCCGAACTGGTTGGCGAAATCACCAATGCGGCCACGGCCGAAGAAATTTCAAAAGGCACGGCCCGGATTCCGAACCTCTTGGTTCAGTTGGTCGGCAGCGGCAATCGGCATGAAGTGGTGACCCGGTTGATCACCGACATCGCAGACACAGCAACCCGGCGGCTGCTTGCACTTGCCGAGGAAAAACTTGGTCCGGCCCCGGTTCCCTATCTGTGGCTTGCATGCGGATCACAGGGGCGGCAGGAGCAGACAGGCGTGAGTGATCAGGACAATTGCCTGTTCCTGGATGACAGCGTCACGGAAGCGGATCAAACCGGGTATTTTGCCGAGCTTGCGAAGTTTGTCTGTGATGGTTTGAACACCTGCGGTTATGTCTATTGTCCGGGGGACATGATGGCGACCAATCCGCGCTGGTGTCAGCCGGTCAAGGTCTGGAAAAACTACTTTGAAGGCTGGATCGACAAGCCGGATCCGATGGCGCAAATGCTGAGTTCGGTGATGTTCGACCTGCGGCCGATCGGCGGGCACGTACCGCTGTTCGCCAACCTCCAGGAGGAAACGCTGGAAGTAGCCGCCCGCAATTCAATATTCGTGGCGCATATGATCAGCAATTCGCTGAAGCATACGCCGCCCCTCAATCTGCTGCGCGGCCTTGCCACAATCCGGTCCGGCGAAAACAAGAACACCCTGGATATGAAGCACAACGGTGTTGTGCCAGTGGTGGATCTCGGGCGGATCTATGCTCTGCGCGGTGAGATCAAGGCCGTCAACACACGAGCCCGCCTTGTAGAGGCCAAGGAGAAGGGTCAGTTGAGCCAATCCGGCGGTGGGGATCTGATCGATGCCTATGACCTGATCGCCGAAACACGGCTGTTGCACCAGGTGGATTTGATCAAGCAGGGCTTGCCGCCGAACAATTTCATGCAACCCTCGATCTTGTCAGACTTCGAGCGCAGCCATTTGCGTGATGCCTTTGTTGTGGTCAAAACTATGCAGTCGTCGGCGGGGCAGGGCCGTGGCATGCTGAATTAAAAACACCGGACGAGGGGCTTAGCGTCTCCTCGCTATCCGGATGGGGGAGTGAATGTTTGTTGAACTGATTGCAACGATTGTTGCCGGTATTGCTGCCGCTGGGCTTGTGATGCTGATCAACCGGTCGCTGGGCGGGCGGATGCCGAAGTGGCTTGCCCCCGTCATGGCGGGTGTTGCGATGCTCGCGACCACCATCTCAAGCGAATACGGATGGTACGAGCGAACCCGGGAGACGTTGCCAGAGGGCCTTGTCGTTGCGCAGACCGTTGAAAACCGGTCCTTTTACCGGCCCTGGACTTTCGCCCTGCCTTATGTCGAGCGATTTGTTGCGATCGACACTTTGTCGATCAAAACCCATGACGCTCAACCAGGTATGAAACTCGCCGACGCTTACTACTTTGGCCGCTGGTCGACGGTGAACAAGTTGCCGGTGCTGACCGATTGTACCGAAACGCGCCGGGCGGCTCTCATTGATGCCGTCACCTTTGAAGACAGTGGTACAATCGACGGCATCCAGTGGGTTCAGGTGCCGGAGAGCGATCCAATGGTGTCAACGATCTGCGGAGTGGGATGATGCTGACGTCACTTAGTTTGCGATTGCGGGTATTTCTCATGTTCCTGGGAATGACTGCGGTTGTCTGGGTGGCAATAGGTCTTGCACTTTACATGGGATTGGGGCGTGCTGCAGAGACTGGTGTGGCCGGTGCTTTCACCTTCTCCGGGATCCTTCTGTTGTTTCTCTCACTGGCGATCTTCACCGGATGCTGGTTTTTGTTCGACACCAATGTCGCCAAGCCGGTCGAACGCATTGCCGCGGCCATGCGGACAAGGGCGCATGCTGGGGTGGAGGTCTCTGTCGATCAAAATGAAGCACGCTATCTCGGGGATTTGGGGCCGTCCGTTGCAGCTGTAACCGGCGAATTGTCGAAAGCCTCAGAGGATGCTGAGGGGATTGTCGCCGAAGAAACCGCGCGGCTCGCAGCGGAGCGGGCACATCTTGCTTTGCTGCTGACGGAAATCCCGGTTGCAATTGTTCTGGTCAGTCCGACCCATCAGATCATGCTCTATGACGGACAGGCTGCTGATGTTTTGAAACAGGTGCATGTTCCGCGCCTCAGCTCGTCCATCTACGACTATTTTACCGAAAGCGAACTGCGGCCGGGGTTTGAACAACTGACCGAGGCCCGGCGGGAAGTGGATGTTGAGGTGCATGGAACCAAAGGCAATCTCTTGTTTCAGCTGCGCTTGAAGAAGCTGAGCGAAGCCTCCGGGTTCATGATCTTGATCGACAGCACGAATGCGCGCATAGCGCCTGAAGCTGCGCGCCCGTTGATCTATGACTTTGATCTAACCGAGCGCGATACTGAAAAGGCCATTGAAAACTGTTCCCTCAGCGCGCTCTCCTTCACGGTCTTCGATACCGAGACAACCGGTTTGATGCCGAACAAGGACGACATTGTGCAGATTGGAGCCGTTCGGGTCGTCAATGGACGCATGGTTCCCGGCGAACGAATTGATCAATTGGTCAATCCCGGCCGGCCTATTCCTCCTGCTTCCAGCAAGGTTCACGGGATCTCGGACACCATGGTCGCCGATGCGCCCAAGCCTCTGGAGGCAGTGGCGGACTTCCATGAATTCGCACGCGAGTCGGTCATCGTTGCCCATAATGCGCCGTTCGATCTGGCGTTCTTGCACAAATACGGAAAAGTTGCCGGTCTGGAGTGGCCCCATCCGATTCTGGACACGGTGCTTTTGTCAGCGGTGGTGTTCGGCTCGAACGAGGTACACACGCTCGACGCTTTGTGTGAGCGGCTTTGCATAGAAATCCGTCCTGAAGTCCGTCACACCGCGCTTGGCGATGCGGAAGCCACCGCAGAAGCTCTTTGCAAGTTGCTGCCAATCCTTACGTCGAAGGGTTTTGAGACCTTTGGTGACGTAATCCAGGAAACCCGGAAGCACGGGCGGCTCCTAAAGGACATGAACTGATCCGGAAAGTGCGCTGAATAGGTTTTCAAAGATCTGTCGGATGACCGTCAGATTATGCTGCGCCGCGTCATTTTAGTTTCGTTTGCAGTGCGAATAGCGTCGATTAGATTTCAAATTTGTTTTCAACTTGGGCAATTCGAAAGCAAATTTCGCTGGTTTTTTGTCAGATATGTGTCACAATTGCGCTGTTTCGGGTTTCGTTTTGGCCTAAAAGCCGCAAATATCAAACGATCTGATTTTGAGAAAATCCATATTTTTCAATATCTTATATCTCAATAATCCCATCCAAACTATCTACTAAATTTTTAGTTTGACAATGCGGCTTCCCTGAGTCCAATTTGTCACAGCCGGATAAAAGTCGGCATAGATACTCTCATGGGAGGAAATAAAGATGCGCAAGTATCTTCTCTGCGCAGTTGCGGCCAGCGCCGTGATTGCAGGAGCAGGGTCTGCTTTTGCCGATGAGGCGGCAGCACAAAAGTGGATCGACCAGGAATTCCAGCCATCCGTTCTGACCAAGGATGAGCAACTTGCAGAAATGCAGTGGTTCATTCAGGCCGCAGAACCGTTCGATGGCATGGAAATCAACGTTCTGTCTGAAGGCATTCCGACTCACTCTTACGAGTCTGAGGTTTTGACCAAAGCCTTTGAGGAAATCACCGGTATCAAGGTGAACCACCAGATCCTCGGTGAAGGTGAAGTGGTGCAGGCAGTCCAGACACAGATGCAGACTGGCCGGAACCTCTATGACGCTTATGTCAACGATTCCGACCTGATCGGTACGCACTCCCGTCTGCAGCTCGCCTACAACCTGACCGACTGGATGGCAGGCGACGCAAAAGACGTGACCAACCCGGGTCTCGATCTCGACGACTTCATGGGTATCCAGTTCACCACCGGTCCGGATGGCGATCTGTACCAGCTTCCCGACCAGCAGTTCGCGAACCTCTACTGGTTCCGTAAAGACTGGTTTGACCGTGAAGACCTGAAAACGGCCTTCAAGGACAAATACGGCTACGATCTCGGCGTTCCGGTTAACTGGTCCGCTTACGAGGACATTGCTGAGTTCTTCTCAAAAGATGTCAAAGAAATCGATGGCGTCGCGATTTACGGTCACATGGACTATGGTAAGCGCGCTCCTGATCTCGGCTGGCGCATGACCGATGCATGGCTCTCCATGGCCGGTGCAGGCGACAAAGGCGAGCCGAACGGCGTTCCGGTTGACGAGTGGGGCATCCGCATGGAAGCCGACACATGTAACCCGGTTGGTGCATCCGTATCCCGCGGTGGTGCTGCAAACGGCCCGGCGGCTGTTTACGCGATCCGCAAGTGGGATGAGTGGCTGCGCAACTATGCGCCTCCAGGCGCTGCAAGCTTCGACTTCTACCAGTCTCTGCCGGCTCTGAGCCAGGGCAACGTTGCTCAGCAGATCTTCTGGTACACCGCGTTCACCGCGGACATGGTGAAGCCGAAGTCTGAAGGCAACAACACTGTGGACGACGAGGGTACCCCGTTGTGGCGTATGGCTCCCAGCCCGCATGGTCCTTACTGGGAAGAAGGCCAGAAGGTCGGTTATCAGGACGTGGGTTCCTGGACGATCCTAAAGTCCACTCCGGTTGACCGCGCAAAAGCTGCATGGCTTTACGCTCAGTTTGTTGTTTCCAAAACAGTCGACACCAAGAAGAGCCACGTGGGTCTGACGTTCATTCGCGACAGCACCGTCAACCACGAGTCCTTCACCGAGCGAGCGCCGAAACTCGGCGGCTTGGTTGAGTTCTACCGCTCCCCGGATCGTGTTGCCTGGTCCCCGACCGGCGTTAACGTTCCGGATTATCCGAAGCTGGCCCAGATCTGGTGGCAGCAGATCGGTGACGTGAACTCAGGTGCCTTCACCCCGCAAGAGGCTATGGATCGCCTCGCGCAGGAAATGGACATCGTCATGTCCCGTATGCAGCAGGCTGATGAGCGTGCCAACGTCTACGGTGGTTGCGGACCGCGTCTGAATGAAGAGCGTGACGCAGAATACTGGCTGTCTCAGCCGGGTGCTCCGAAGGCCAAGCTCGCAAACGAGAAGCCGCAGGGCGAAACCGTCAACTACGACGAACTGGTTGCTCGCTGGCAGCAGTGATCACCTGGTCTGTCTTGACCAAAACATCGGACCGGGGCTTGCCCCCGGTCCTTCACCGATCCGAATGTGACAGGCGGCTGCGGCAATAAAATCGCGCTTGGGCCTGGACGGACGCGGGCATAAAAAATGTCTCTACAACTTAAAAACGTCAGTAAGCGCGTGGGCTCTATCACCCATGTGAAGGAAACCACCTTGTCTCTCGGACCAGGGCATTTCAATGTTCTGCTCGGAGAAACCGGATCCGGGAAAACCTCCCTCATCAAGATGATGGCAGGTCTCGACAGTCTCGCGACCGGTGAAATCTTTATCAATGGCAAGAACGTGTCCGGCCTGAGTGCGCAGAAGCGCAATATCAGCCTGGTTCACCAGTTCTTCGTCAACTATCCGCACATGACGGTGTTCGACAACATCGCCTCGCCGCTAAAAGTGGCCGGTGTTGCCAAGTCGGAGATCGCCGATCGCGTAGCAGAGGCCGCCGGCTTGATGAAGCTGGGGCCGTATCTGAAGCGCAACCCACATGAGTTGTCCGGCGGACAGCAGCAGCGGTGTGCTCTTGCACGAGCAATCGTCAAGGAAAGCGATGCGGTGTTCCTCGATGAGCCGCTTGCCAACCTCGATTACAAACTTCGCGAAGAACTGCGCGACCAGCTTCCCGAGCTGTTTGCCGGACGCGGCGCCGTCGTTGTCTATGCGACGTCGGAACCTGAAGAAGCACTTCTTCTGGGCGGGCGCACGGCCCTCATGACCGACGGCAACGTTGTTCAGTTTGGCCCAACGGCAGAGATCTACCGGCAGCCAAAAGATCTGGATGCTGCGAAGGTGTTCTCCAACCCGCCGATCAACACGGCCGAGGTCTCCAAGCAAGGGGATGAGGTCATCCTGAATGACCAAACCCGCTGGAAACTCTCCGGTGCGGCCGCTGGTCTTTCCGACGGACTTTATACGCTGGCCATCCGCCCGCACCACGTCATGCCGGTCGAGACCGAGCACAACACGGTGCGTCTTGAGGGGCAAGTACAGGTCACTGAGCTCAGCGGTTCTGAAAGCAGCGCGCACTTCGATATGGACGGCCAGTCCTGGGTGTCGTTGTCTCCAGGGGTGCATCCGTACTTCGTCGGTGAGGTCCACACGTTCTATCTGGATCCGAACCACTGTTTCTTCTTTGCCCCGAGTGGCGAGCTGGTGGCGTAAGGAGAGGACTTCATGGCACAAATCACGCTTTCAAATCTGCGTCACAGCTATCACCCCAATCCAACGAGTGATGCTGACTATGCGCTGAAGAAGATCGATCTGACGTGGGAAGACGGCGGAGCCTATGCGCTTCTTGGACCGTCCGGCTGCGGCAAGTCCACGCTTCTCAACATCATTTCCGGTCTGCTCGTTCCCTCGGAAGGTAAGATCCTTTTCGGCGATCAGGACGTGACGTCTCTGCCGCCGGCGCAGCGCAACATCGCTCAGGTGTTCCAGTTCCCGGTCATCTACGACACGATGACTGTTTACGACAATCTGGCGTTCCCGTTGCGCAACCGGGGCCGTGACGAGGACATCGTCAAGCAGCGGGTCACCGCGATTGCCGAGATGCTTGAAGTCACGGACATGCTGAACACCCGTGCGGCAAACCTGTCGCCGGACAACAAGCAAAAGATCTCCATGGGCCGCGGTCTCGTTCGTCAGGACGTTAACGTCGTGATGTTCGATGAGCCGCTCACTGTGATCGATCCGCATTTGAAGTGGAAGCTCCGCTCCAAACTGAAGGAACTTCACCAGAGGGTGAAGGCGACCATGATCTACGTGACGCACGACCAGACCGAAGCTCTGACGTTCGCCGACAAGGTCGTGGTGATGCAGGATGGCGAAATCGTTCAGATGGGGACACCTGTCGAATTGTTCGAGCGGCCTGCGCATACCTTCGTTGGACACTTCATCGGTTCTCCGGGCATGAACGTTCTTCCATGCGATGTGAAAGGCGGCGCTGCCTTCTTCGGCGGTGAACAAGTGAGCCTTGAGGGTCCGGCCAAGGACGTCGCAGATGGCGGCGCTGAAGTCGGCATTCGTCCGGAATTTGTCTCCATTGCTTCCGATGGACAGGGTGTTGAAGCCGTTGTCCGCAAGGTTGCCGACGTCGGCCGTCACAAGGTGGTGGAAGCCATCGCTCATGACAGCCGCATTCACGCGATCCTGGAAGGGGAGGCGCCAAGCGCCGGTGAGGCCGTCAAGCTTCAGTTCAAACAATCCCAGACACGTCTTTACAAGGACGGCTGGTTGGCCAGTTCCCCAGAGGAGGCTGCCTGATGAAAACGCAAAATCAACGCGCCTGGTTCTTTGTTCTCCCAGTTCTCCTTCTGGTGGCGTTCAACGCGCTCATCCCGATGATGACCGTGGTGAACTACTCCGTTCAGGAGACCTTTGGCGACAACCTGTTCTTCTGGGAAGGCCTTCGCTGGTTCCAGGAGGTTCTGCAGTCCGAACGCTTTCATAATGCGCTTGGCCGCCAGTTTTTCTTCACCTTCATGATCCTGATCATCGAGATCCCTCTTGGCATTGCGATCGCGCTTTCCATGCCGAAGAAGGGGCCTTGGGTTCCGGTCTGCCTGGTTCTGATGGCTCTGCCGATGCTGATCCCGTGGAACGTGGTCGGTGCGATGTGGAACATCTTCACCCTGCCGGATATCGGCCTTCTCGGGTACTTCCTGAACCACACTTTGGGCATTTCCTACGACATGACCCAGGATCCGGTTGCCGCCTGGGTGACGATCATCGTCATGGACGTCTGGCACTGGACGTCTTTGGTCGTGCTCCTGAGCTATGCCGGTCTGGTGTCCATTCCGAACGCCTACTATCAGGCTGCTGAGATCGATGGTGCGTCCAACTGGGCCGTGTTCCGCTTCATTCAGTTGCCGAAAATGAAAACGGTTCTGACGATCGCGATCCTGCTCCGCTTCATGGACAGCTTCAACATCTACACCGAACCGTTCGTCTTGACCGGTGGTGGTCCTGGCAACTCGACCACGCTTTTGTCCATCGATCTGGTGAAAATCGCCCTTGGTCAGTTCGACCTTGGTCCGGCTGCCGCCATGTCCCTCATCTATTTCGCCATCACGCTGCTGACCTCTTGGTTGTTCTACACGCTGATGACGAAAGACGACAACAAAGCTTGAGGAGAACCATCATGAGAATGAGAAATCTGGTTCCCATCCTGTACATCCTCTTCTTGATGTTGCCGATTTATTGGCTCGTCGCGATGAGTTTCAAAACCACCAACGAGATCCTTTCCGGGTTCTCCTTGTTCCCGCAGACCTGGACGTTCGAGAACTACATCGCGATCTTCACCGATCCGACTTGGTACTGGGGCTACATCAACTCGATCATCTACGTGACACTCAACACGGTGATCTCTGTGTCTGTGGCTCTGCCGGCAGCCTATGCCTTCTCCCGCTACTCTTTCGTGGGCGACAAGCATCTGTTCTTCTGGTTGCTCACCAACCGGATGGCGCCGGCCGCCGTCTTCGCACTGCCGTTCTTCCAGCTTTATTCCGCCGTTGGTCTGTTCGATACGTACTTGGCTGTTGCACTTGCACACTGCCTGTTCAACGTGCCGCTGGCTGTCTGGATCCTGGAAGGGTTCATGAGCGGTGTACCGAAGGAACTGGACGAGACCGCTTATGTGGACGGATATTCCTTCCCGCGGTTCTTCATGACCATCTTCCTGCCGGCCATCAAGTCCGGTGTCGGTGTAGCGGCGTTCTTCTGCTTCATGTTCTCCTGGGTAGAAATGCTTCTGTCCAAGACACTAACGGCCGTTGAGGCAAAGCCGATTGCCGCCGTCATGACACGGACCGCGTCATCTGCAGGGTATGAACTCGGGCTTCTGGCGGCCGCCGGGACACTGACGATTATCCCTGGCGCGATCGTGATCTACTTTGTCCGTAACTACATTGCCAAGGGCTTTGCCCTGGGGAGGGTGTAATGCTGGGATGGATGGCCTGGACCTGGCCGACGGCCCTGTTGTTCGTCGGCATCTTCAGCGCAATCGGGTTCCTGACGGTGCTCGAGCTGAAATTCCCCGGTGGTGCGGAACGCGTAGGCATTCTTCGCCTGACCACGACCCGCGGCGATCGCCTCTTCATCACGCTGCTCGGAACGGCCTATATCTTCCTGGCCTGGCTGGGTCTGGTCGGGATGCCGCTGTGGTGGCCGCTGGCGATCAGCATTGGCTGGGGTTTCTTCTGCTTCTGGAAGGTTTAGTGCCGGCCGGACGTAAAGATTAGGCGTAGAAGTTTCGCAAGAGATGGTGCAAAAATAGGGATGTTAAGTTCCATCCGAACCGCATGATTGCAGGACGAGAATGAGAAAGCGTAAAAGCAACGAGTTGCTCACCGAAGTCGAACTGGAGTTCATGACTGAACTTTGGAAAATCGGCGAAGGTTCCGTGCGGGATATCCTCGCATGTTTGCCGCCGGAGAGAAAACTTGCCTATACGTCCTGTGCAACGATCATGCGGATTCTGGATGAAAAGGGCTTCGTGGACAGCCGAAAAGATGGGAAGACACTGATCTATTCCCCGCGGCTCTCCAAAGATTCCTACCAGTCCCGTTCCTTGCGAAACCTGTCAGACAAGTTGTTCGACGGGACGCCCGCCTCATTGGTGGCGCGTCTCGTCGACGACTACGATCTTTCGGAGAACGATCTGGAGGAAATAAGAGCGTTACTGGACAGGAGGAGGACAGATGACGCTACCTAACCAGATTTTCGATATCTACATCGACCTCAACATAACCTTCGCCATCACGGCGGTGGTTTGGCTGGTCGCGAAATTGGTCCTGGAGCGATTGGGCATCAAACTGGCCTATTCCGTTCAGCTCGGTCTGTTGAATGGCTTGTTTGTCATCACCGCGCTCTCTCCGGGTGCCGTTGCCCTTTACCGTCACCTTCTGGATGCCGGTGTTGTTCCGGGCGCCATGTCCGTGAACCTGTCCGATATGGTCGTCTCGCAGTATTTGCGGGGCGGTATTGCCATTCCGGCGCAGGATTTCCAGTCTCTTTTGGGCCTGCGAGCACAGCTTTCTACGGAAATCCTGTCCCTGACCTCTGTGCTTGGCGCGGGGATCGTGGCGGTTTTCCTTGCAGGCGTCACGTTTTTCGGGCTGAAACTCGCCAAGGGCTTCATTCAGCTGAACCGGGCTTTGGCCTCTTGTCATGTCTGGCGGGACCACGGCAGGCTCCGGCTTTTGCTCTCTGACACAGCCGTTGTTCCGTATTCGGCCCGCGGACTGACCCGGAATTACGTGGTATTGCCAAGCGAATTGCTGGCCCAAAGCGAAGACCTCAAGCTCGTCTTGAAACATGAGTTTGAGCACCTGCGGCAAGGGGATGTGACGTGGGAGATCGGTCTGGAACTCCTGCGCCCGTTGTTTTTCTGGAACCCGTTCTTCTACATCTGGAAGTCGGAGGTCGAGCGCCTGCGTGAACTGGCTTGCGATCAAAAGGTCGCCGAGAACGCGCAGGTGGATCTGAAGTCCTATTGCATGTGCCTGTTGCGCGCCGCAAAAACCGGGATTCAAAAGCGCGAAGCCTTTTTGAACCAAAACCGATCCAGCGTTGCAGCCGTAGCGCTGATCGAGGTGCAGGACCGCTTGCTGCGGCGCTCGCCATCCCAAAAGCTCCGCAGCCGTGTCGAGGCGTTGATGGAACAAGACCGGGCCAAGCCGCATACCGGGCTGGTGGCCATGGTGATTGTTCCAATGGCAGCGGTGGTGTTCCTTACCGGGCTTGCTATTCAAAAGCCTGCGGACTGGAGCCAGGATCGCTTGATGTTGTCAGCGATCATCAATCTGGAGCGCCTCGAGACGATCAATGCATTCGGCAAGGCGCCGTACCGATAAGCTGCGTTTTGTCTTGGCCAACGATCAGGATCCCCGGCTGAACGCCGGGGATTTTTTTATCTGCCCGATTGGATCGATTGTTACGTGTCCTCGAATAAACCGTTCACAATTTAACATATAGTCGATCTTGAGTGAGTTTATTATCTCTTATTCATGAACAAACCGGCGATGTCCGCTGGCGACATGACTCTGGAGAGACCGATGAGCTCTGATGTTAAAACGATCCTGCATATTGACGCATCCGCACGCAAAACCGGCTCCGTAACGCGAGAGCTGACTGAGACGCTGGTCAAGTCGCTTGCGACGGCGAACAGGGATGCGAAGATCCTGACCCGCGACGTGTCTCAAGGTCTGCCATTTATTGATGAGACCTGGGTCGGAGCGACTTTTACAGATCCAGCTGAGCGCACGCCGGAGCAGCGCTTGAAACTCGCCGTTTCCGATACGCTTGTTTCAGAGCTGAAGGCAGCGGACGTGGTTGTCATTGGTACACCGATTTACAATTTTTCGGTGCCTGCAGCTTTGAAGGCTTGGATTGACCAGGTCGCGCGCGCTCGGGAGACGTTCCAGTACACCGAGAACGGTCCTGTGGGTCTTTTGAAAGACAAAAAGGCGATCATAGCAGTGGCGTCCGGTGGTACACAGGCCGGGTCTGAAATCGACTTCGCAACGACCTACCTAAAGCACTTCCTTGGTTTCCTGGGCATCACCGATGTGACCGTGATCGCAGCCGATCAGCTGATGGTCAATCCGGACAAGCGCGCGGATGCGATATCGCTTGCGGAGCAACTTGCAGCCTAAGGCGCGCACCGTCCCGCTCCTAACCCGAAGAAAGAATGAAAAAACCGGCGCGGCTTTTTAAGCCCACGCCGGTTTTCGTGTTGTACGCCCCCGTGAATCTCTTTTCACGTTGTCTGCAACTCAGTCACTCACTCCGCTGCACTTAACATTTCGTGTTGCTCTTATGTGCAGCCGATCGGTGTTGCTTTGGTTGTTTTTTCATTCCTCGTTGCAGATAAAAATTCCGGTCCAGCCTATTTTTGAAGCGCCTTGGCAGGCGCTACAATTCTATTTCCCTGCCGGACCAACCTCGAGATCTCAGATCAGTCCCAGAACAATTGCAGCCAAAAACGCAAAGGCTGCAAAGAATGCGATCATGTTCAGGTTACGTACAAGAGTCATCTGTATTCCTCCCGTCACATCGGTCACAGCCGCTCACATTAATGCAGTCTTAACGAGAAGCGAAGGAAAAAAGATGCTGCATCGCAGCGGTGTTTAATCCCTCAGGTTGCAGCCAAGTGATTTCGAGAATAAGGCAACTAAAATCTGGGCATCCGAGGTAGTGGTCTATTAAGCCGGTCGCAGTACTCTATAGGCATCAACGCGTAGCGCGCTGCGGAGAGAGAATGACCGAATTGGCAAAGCTTGCTCATCTTGCAAAGGATTCAAGCACAGCAGGCCGCAAAAGCCTTATTGCAACGCTGACTGAAATGTTTCTGGCTGCTGGTGACGCCCGCGGTGAGAACACGGCTTTTTTGTTCGGGGACATCGCTCTCAAATTGTTGGGCGATCTGGAGGAAGACTCCCGGGCGGAACTCGCCGAACGGGTCTCGAAAGACCATTTTGCGCCGCATCAACTCATGCTGGAATTGGCGAAAGATACTCATGCTGTCGCTGAACCCGTCCTTACGAACTCGCCCGTTTTGAAGTCTGAGGACCTGGTTGAGATCGCTTCCTCGGCGTCCATGGACCACCTTGAAGCGATCGCAGAAAGAGTTCCGATTGAAGAGGCTGTAACTTCTGTCCTTGTTGATCGTGGCGATCCGTCCGTGTTGTCGAAGGTCGCTGCCAATGAGGGCGCGGCAATCGCTGATAACTCTTTCATGACAATCGTCGACAAGGTTGGCCGGGATGAAGCGGTGCAAGCCGCGTTGATCGGGCGTCCAGATCTGCCTCTTGAGGTCGGCCAGGTTCTTCTGCCGCTTTTGACCGAAGAGCTTCAAAAACAAGTGCTTGCATTGGGCAAAGACAATTATCTGGCACAGATGCTGGCGCAGGCCTCGAAGGAAAAGAAGAAAAACCAGCTGGAGTCGATTGAGCGGGCAAAGCTCCAGGTGAAGGCGCTCGTCAAAGACATCAAAAGCGGCCGCCAAATGGTCGACGAGGCTGTCCGTAAGTTTGCAAAGGCAGGGCAGGCGACGGAACTTGCCCTTTTGCTGGCTGGATTGAGTGATCTGCCGCCTGCAGCTGTGTCTCAATTGCTGTTCAGCCCAAACGACAAACCGCTTATTATCCTTTGCAAGGCCAACAATGTCAGGGCCGAGGCCTACAAGGATATCCTGATGATGCGGGCGCAGCGCCTGAATATTGGTGGAATGGAGCTGAACGAAGCGATCCAGCGCTTTGGACTCATGAGTGTTGAAGGCGCCAAGAGATCGCTTGAAGTCCTGCGGCAAACATCTCAGGCCGCGGCCGCCAAGCCGGCAGGAACGGCAGGCGAGCCATCGTCTCAGCCACCGAAGAAAGCGCCTTTTGCTGCCCACAGGTGAGACGCGGTCATGGACTACGCCGTAATCCTTTGCATATCTTTGCCATGTCGATGAAAAATCTCTCTAGCGCTGGCGTTTCTGTGAGCTCAGCTGCTTGATCTTTGCAAGGTTGCCGTCATCGCGGCTGCAGAGATCAGAAATCCGCCGCCAACACGATTTATCAGCCTGAGCAAGGACGGGCTGCGAAGTTTCTGGCCGACGGCTGCTGCCGCGAACGCATAAACAGCGGCATTCACGATCCCAAGTACAACGAAGGTGATCCCCAGCAGGAACAGCTGCGGAACGACGGGAGCCTGCGGTGCGATGAAATGCGGCAGAAATGCCATGAAGAAGACAATACCCTTCGGGTTCAACGCCGTTACCACATAGGCGTGCCAGAAGATCTTGCCGGCCGGAATGTCGGCAACGGTGTGGGGCCCGAGCGCCGACGGACGGCTGCGCCACATCTTGAGACCCAGCCAGACGAGATAAGCCGCGCCGACCCATTTGAGCACTGTGAATGCCGTCGCTGATGCGGCCAGCAACGCGCCCAGGCCCAACAGCGAGGCGGCGGCAGCCGTTGCATCTCCGAGGCCCACTCCCATCACGCTTGCAGCCGCGGATTTCCGTCCTTGCGTCAACGCGTAGCTGACGACGAGCATGATCGTCGGGCCGGGAATGGCCAAAACGATGAGGGTTGCAGCGACATAAGCGAGATAAAGTTCAAGGGTCATTTTGGTACCAATCTTCATTCTGGTTCGCGACCATAGACCTCTGGACCGAAATCGACAATGATATCGGTGTGATCGTCGCAGCCGGATCGGACGAAATGCAGGCTTTGATTTTTTTGTTATGTTTTAGCTTGTTTGCTGCCTTTTCACCGGCCTTTGGTAAGGAAGTTTCTCCTCCAGCCCCCTCTTCAAAGCCGCTCGCACCAGGCACTCAAGACCGATTTGTTGAAGGTGTCGACCTGCCGAGGAAAAAGCCGGACGCAGAACCAGGCAAGCCCGCAGACCCAATGATCCAGCGGGTGACTGGACAAATCTGCAATCTGCCGAGAATGACATTTGTTCAACGCGCGCCGATCGAGACGGACAACGGCTGCGGATTTGAAAATGTTGTCGCCGTGACCAAAGTCGGCTTGAAAAGCGGAGATGAAATCTCCTTTCCAGGACCTGTCATGATCACATGCGAGTTTGCACGGGTGGTGGCGGATTGGATCCGGCAAGATGTTCTTCCGGCAGCCCGCAATGAGTTGGGCATGGACGTCACCGGGCTCCTGACAGGACCGGGATATCAGTGCCGGCGCCGCAACAATCTCCCGGATGGGAAGCTTTCCGAGCACGCACTTGGCAAGGCGGTCGACGTATCCGGTTTCCGGCTCGCAAATGGGGATGTCATTTCGGTCATGAAAGACTGGCCGGAACCGGAGACGGCTCCGGGCAAGTTTCTGCGGGCAGTCCATGCAGCAGCTTGCAAGCGCTTTACAACCGTACTGGGGCCGGATGCCGATCCCAACCATGAAGCTCATTTTCATCTGGATACGGGCTGTCACGGCAAGGACTGTACCTATCTCATTTGTCAGTAATTTCCGGTCACGGCTTGCAATCTTAGCCATGGCTTGTTCCTCTCATCGTCATGATGAAACGATCGGAGCCACGTATGGAGCGTTACAAAACTGCTGCTGAAGTTGCCTTGGACTTGCGTCCGGATCACCCAATTTATTGTTTCCGGCCATCGGTGCTCCGCGCGGATGCGCAGAACTTCAAAAAGCTGTTTCCTGGGAAAACAGCATATGCCGTAAAAACCAACGGTGAGCCCTTTGTTCTGAAGGAATTGGCGGCGGCGGGGTATGATTGTTTTGATGTGGCATCTCCGGCAGAGTTTGCCGCCGTGCGTGAAGCATCGCCGAAGGCAGAAATGCTCTACATGCACCCGATCAAGGCGCAATCCGATATCCGTCTCGCCCTGGAACAATACGGTATCCGGGTAATGTCGCTCGACCATGAAGACGAGGTTGCAAAGATCCTCCGGATTGTCCGGGCTCTGGATATAGATCCCGGGAAAATCACACTGTTTGTGCGGATCGCGACCAAGGGCCATGCAGCGTATGAGTTGTCGAAGAAATTTGGCGCTGCGCCGGGACATGCGGTTGAACTTTTGCAACGCATTCACAGGATCGGCTTCAAGTGCGGTCTTTGTTTCCACGTCGGCAGTCAGATTGAGGAGCCGGAAACCTATGAGCGGGCACTGGCCTCAGCTGATTGGATCCGCTCCCGCGCTGGCGTTCCGATTGTCGAGCTTGATGTTGGCGGCGGTTTTCCTGCTGTTTACGGCCATGATCCGAGACGCAAGGTACCCGATTTGCCGACCCTTGAAGAGTTGATGGGACAAATCCGCTCAGACATTGCCGAATGGGCGTTTGACGATATTCCGTTGGTGGCAGAACCAGGTCGGGTCGTCGTGGCAAGGTCCATATCCCTGATCGTCCGAGTGCTTTTGAAGAAAGGCCGGCGGCTCTACATCAATGATGGGATATGGGCGTCTCTCTCGGACAGCTGGACCGGCAAAATCACCTTGCCGGCCCGCTTTATCCCGGACCCTGCGCGGCGCACACGCTCTGGCAAGGCCGATAACATCGTGCCGTTCAAGGTCTGCGGGGCAACCTGTGACAGCGTTGATATTCTCTCCCGGCCGTTCTGGCTTCCAGAGACGGTGGACACCGGGGATTGGATCGAAATCGGCCATATCGGCGCATACAGCCTGTCTCTCAGGACCCGGTTTAACGGTTTCTACCCAGATACGGTTATCGAGGTAGATACTCCGTTTGATGCGGGTGAAGAACCGGAAGGCTTTGCCTCGATCGAGACGATGGCTGACTAGGGAGGTCGCAAGAGGCTTAAACCAAAAAGCGGCGGCAGCGGGTGGCCAGTTCGGCTGGCCTGTCGCTGTCCGCCTCAGGTCATTGAGGTCTCGAGGGATAGTATTTCCACCCTCCTAGTGTCTGCCATTCACTGGCAGAATTTCTGAACGCCGCTGTAGGTGGTAAACGTTCCGGTCGATGGATTGAAAGACCGGTACTTCGACGAACAATAGTCGTACCAAGCCGGGCTCCAGGGCTGAAATCCGACCGGCCCGCTGACGTGACCCGGATAGGGGGCACGCGGGTAGGGATATGCCGGACCACGCGGCGGACCTGCATAAGACGGCCTGTTGGTTGCTCCCAAAATGATTGCACCGGCAGCAAGTCCAATGACACCGGCAGCGATGGCCGCGCCAACGTTATTGTTGTTCTTGTGCTTATGGACATGTTTGTGCTTGTGATAATGCCGATTGTGTCCGCGGTGCGGGCGGTGCCCCTCATGCCAGCCGCCACCGTGGCGCCAGCCATCGCGCGGACCTGCTTCTGCGGCAGATACCGCCGGCAACATTAGGGCGCCGGTGAGGGCAACGGCCATGATGCGTTTAGCGAAGGTTTGCATCGATTTACTCTCCGTTTGTGGCGCGCCATTTGCGCTGCCGTGATCTGATGATGCAACATTGCCAAAAGCGCGCTGAACCGGTCCTGAGATAGCCGTTCATCTTGTGTTCAGATTTCTCAGGTTGTGTGTCCCAAGCAGGAGGCCGCATGGCAGATAGTCAGGAAAATCAATCAAATAACGAAAAGTCGGTGATCCGGGATACGGATGACGAGGCTAGAAAATTAGCCAAAGAATTGATCCGGACGGCCCGCTTCGGCGCTTTGGCAGCCTTGGAACCTGAGTCCGGATATCCCCTGGCGAGCCGGGTTGCCGTTGCAACAGATCTTGATGGAACGCCCGTGATCCTCATCAGCACTTTGTCCGGTCACACAAGTGCGATCCTCGCCAACCCCGCCTGTTCGTTGCTGGTTGGTGAACCGGGGAAAGGCGACCCGCTGGCCCACCCGAGGATTTCGCTGTTCTGCAAAGCGCGCCGTGTAGAGCGGGAAACTGATGAACATGCTCGTTTGCGCCGGCGCTACCTCTCGCGTCACCCCAAGGCCGAGCTTTATGTCGACTTCGGAGATTTCTCGTTCTTTGCCCTGGATCTACAGCGGGCAAGCCTCAACGGTGGCTTCGGCAAGGCGTTTGAACTCGGCAAGGATGATCTTCTGACCGATGTTGCCGACGTGCTGGCCTGGTCGGCGATGGAAAGTGGCGCGGTCGATCACATGAACGAGGACCACCGCGACGCCATAAAACTCTATGCCGAAGTTCTCCTGGACGCCGAAGACGCCAACTGGCGGCTGGCATGCCTCGACCCCGAGGGGCTCGACATCGTGGCGGGTGACCGAATTGTGCGTTTGTGGTTTCAGGAGCGGCTCGCAGATCCCGCGCAGCTTCGGGAAGCCCTGGTTGCGCTGGCACTTCAGGCGCGCAATCAGGATTGAGCGGGGAGCTGGACGGTCTCAAGCCGCCCGGAGATGTCCCAGAAAGTCATCAAGGCTTGTTTGGACCGTGTTGATCTGGGTGGCTACGAGCTCAACCCCGCCCACGACATCTTTCAGTTTTTCGCCGGAAGCCTCAGCCGCACGGTTCACCTGAGTAATGTTTTCCGAAATCTCCGTACTGCCATGCGCCACTTCCGAGGCGTTCTTGGCAATCTCAGATGTCACTGCATCCTGTTCTTCAATAGCTGAGGCAATGCCTGCAATTTTGTCGCGGACATCTGTCATGGACCGGACCACATCTTGGATGGAAACCGAGCAGGAGGCCGCTCCGGACTGGACACCGGTCAGCTGCGTGCCGATCTGTTCGGTCGCTTGGCCGGTTTGGGTGGCAAGGGCTTTGACTTCTGACGCAACGACCGCGAACCCTTTTCCGGCTTCTCCGGCCCGGGCCGCTTCGATCGTGGCATTCAAGGCCAGCAGGTTGGTTTGACCGGCAATATCCGTGATGAGCTTAAGCACATCATTGATCTCACTTGCCGCAGCCGACAGGGAAGAAACGGTTTCTTCCGAGGTTTCAGCTTGTTTGGAGGTCTGGTCCGTTGACGTGTTCGCTAAGGTTACCTGCCGGGCAATCTCCTGAATTGAAGCGGCAAGTTCTTCGGCGGCTGATGCGACAGACTGGACGCTGGCCGTGGATTGTTCAGCGGCTGCGGCGACTGTATGCGAGCGATTGATCGTATCGGAACTCATTTGAGCAAGATCATCCGCATGCACAGATAGTTTTTGTAAGGCCGATTGAACCTCCGAGCAGCTGGTCATCATCACCCGCTCCAGTTCGTCCGCCAAACGCAAGCGTGTTTCCCGCCGTTCCTCAACAGCGCGCTCTTCTTCTTCGCGTGCTTGAGCCTGTAGCCGTTGCATTTCAATTGTGTTTTGCCGGAAGACTTCAAAAGCCTCGGCAACCGCGCCAATCTCGTCGCGCGATCTGACTTTGACTGAAACGTCCGTGTCGCCATTAGCCAGGCTTTTCAGGCCGTTAGAGACCTCCTTCAACGGCACAGCAATACCGAAACGCGCATAAAGGACCGAGCCGGTCACACAGAGAGCAAGAGAGATGATGGCCGTCCAGATGATCTGCTGAAAGGCCTGTTTTTCATGTGTTTCTGCTGCCTTGGCCGCTGCCAGGGTAAATTGCTCGATTTCCTGAAGTAGGGCGATCAACTCCCGGTCAAGACGTTCCTGTTCTTCCTCCAGGGTGAGGACGATCGCAGCTGCCGCGGCCAAGTCTTCTGCATCTATGTAATGCAGGACTTCGTCAACGTGTGACTTGTATTGGGCGTATTCGGCTTTGATCCGTTTGAGTTGATTGAGGGCACTTTCAAACTCTGTCCTTTCAATCTCCGAAGCGGCATTGTCCAGGGCATATTTTGCCAGGTCCTCAGCCTTCAGGATTTCGTCAGCGACCTGGACCTCAAGTTTTAAAATTGCAGCTTTGACATCGCCAATTGCGTGTTTCTCTTCGCCAGCTTCCAGGCCGGAAAGCCGCATGAGACGTTCGACGAGGGCAGCTTGTTCCAGCTGATGGTTGGTGACGTGACTGATCGCTGTGGTCAGCGGAATGTCTTTTTCGGCAATATTTGTAAGTTCCTTGCCGATCATGGCCATTTGATAAACAGATACAGCTGCCACCACAACGAGCCCAAAACAAAGAAAAGCGACCAGTCCAAGTATTTTCGTTGCAACCGTTGCGGATACCTGACGTGAAAGTGCCATCGCAGAATCTCCTGCGCCAATTGAAAAGAAGTTCCTTAAAACGCTACGTAAGTTTCCGTAGATTGATGCTGATCAGTTGAAGAAAGGGTAAATTTTACCGTTCAAAGAAAAATTTTGCAATTTATGATAGAATTCACGGTGGCGAAATTGCAAAAATTCAATCCTGTGAAAATAAGGTGAGCGAGTTGCTGGCGTTGAAGTTTCTATGCAAACACCTGCGCTTCCGGTGCCAACGCCAAACCCAACGCTCCGCAATCGCGATCGAGTGCTGTGGTGAAGCGCAAGGCCACTCACGCTTGCGCGCCGTGTTCTCATGACTTAGGACGTCTTCAACGTTCATCTTCGGGACGATTTGTTTTGCCAATACGTTAACCGGTCTTCGATCCTTTTGCCGTGTGCGTCCGCACACGATCGTTTTGACACGTTCGTCAAACTGGCGGATCGGGACCGGTGTGGCTTGGCCAAACCGTATCTGATGTTTCGATACGCCATCTTTCCAACTTTACCAGCCAAATGACCGGGCGCGGCCTGCCGCGCGATGCCTGACCCCCGTTTGCGAACTTCCGGAAGTGGAAGATCCCAAACATGTCGTCTCTTATCAGGGTTGAATGGACCCTTGTCTCGAAGGCGCGGTTGACCGTCGCACGTCCCTGTGGGCGGTGCGGTCAACTTCGTCAGTTTGCCTCGACAAATAAGTTCCGGCTCAATGCCAATGGAAGCCGTCTGGATGCCTGGCTTATTTATGCGTGCCAGTCCTGCGGCCATCGCTGGAACCGCGAGGTGATGAAACGGAAACCCGTCAGCGCCGTACCTTCGGACCTCTTGTCAGCATTGCAGGCAAACGACCGGGCGCTGGCAGAAGCATGGGCGGCCGACCCTGCAGGTCGCGCAGGTAGCCCGCACAAACCGCCTGAATTCGACCTGCAGATGCGGGTGGTCCCGAGTAGAGCTCAGGCCGACGGGAGAGCAGCAGTTCTGTGCATTCGAAATCCGGGCAGGGTTCCGGTTCGTCTTGACCGGATTTTGTCTGCCGGGTTGGGCCTGCCGAGGCGCGATATCAAACGCCTTGTCAAAAGTGGTGACCTGACGGTTCCCGGCGGATCCCGGAACACGTTTCGCAAAGCCTTGCCGCCGTATCTGGAGTTGATGATCAACACCGAGGACCGTCCTTTGATTGATGCCTTGTTCGCAGGATGCAGCAAGGCATCAGGCTAAGTCTCGGGTTATGACAGGTATCTGCAAGGGTATATACAAGAACAAGGCCGCCCGTGAGGGGCGGCCTTCGACGCTTGCGGTTCACCCGCGCCATACGCCAACCGGGAAACGGCTGGCAGTGTCTTGCCTCTTAAACGGAGAGCTGGCTGTTTGTGCCTTAACCAGTTCCCTGGATGGCCGACAGGAGCCAGTCACCGCCGGAGCTGCGCACGAATGTCCACACTTCCGTGCTTTCGGAAGGCGCGTCAGGATCTCCGGAAATCACATCATCGCTATCCCGTTTGGCGATGTAATCGACTGCGCTGTAGCGCAAGGCGACTGTTACATAGTCCTTGCTATCTTCATGCCAGGCTTCGGCAACATCGCCCTGAAGCAGTTTGACATCCAAAACGACGTTCTTTTTGCCGGCCGAGGCAAGTTCACCCAGCTCTTCGGCCAAATAGGACATGGCTTCCGGGGTCGCCAGCTGGCGCAGCGCGGCATAGTCTTCGCGGCTGTAGGCGGACTGAACTTCGCTGAGCATCTCCTCAAACCGGTCGAGGTCTGCTGCCGTTGCCTCGTAGGGCTCGGTTACCGGCTGGGCGAACGTCTGAGCAGCTGGCCCACCAGAGCCCGCACCGCCGAAGCTGAACGGAGCAGCTTTTGGTGCGTTCTGGTCCGGCGCCCTTTCAAACGGGTTCGGACCAGCAGTTGCCGGTTGCTGCGGGGAACGGAAGAAGCGCATGGCGAGGCTGATCAGCAACACGATAAGGCCGACCTGAAGGATCAAGCCGAGGAACCCGGCAAAACCGCCGAGGCCACCGCCGAACAGCATTCCGACAAGGCCGCCAAGCATCAAACCGCCAAGCAAGGCGCCGCCGAAGCCGCCAAAGAGGCCAGGGCGTTGCGCATTTGCAGCTTGTCCGCCAGCGCCAGGAGTGGTCCGCTGGGTCTGTGCAGGCTGGGGTGTCATGGAACGCTGAACGGGAGCGGCCGTCTCCGGTGCGGTTTTGGTCGTTGGGGGCGCGGAATAGGTTTTGCTGCCTCTGCTGCCAAAGCCGCCAAACCCGCCCTTTCGGGCCTCGGCATAGTCAGTGGCGGCAAACACTGTGGCGATCGCAACGATCATGAAGGCTGTCGTCTTACGCAGACGGCGGGCGGCAGCAGGCATTTTTGTCTCCTCTTGAGGGCCACTTTGGCCATGTGCTCAGATGTAGGAAATCGGTGACCAATTGCCAGCGGCAACGCCGAAACTTTTGCGCCTTAGCCAGGGAATATTTGTGCTCAGCGAAACTGTAAGTTCCAGCTGGTGGAACCGGTGGCCAAGCTCGGTAACAAAAAGGGCGGGGATGATCCCCGCCCTCGAATGCACTGCTTTGGCAGACTGTTACGCTTTGCCCCAGCCGCCGGCTGTTGGGGTGATGACCGTTACGGCTTCACCAGGTTCCAGAATGGTCTGATCGCAGCCCTTGAGCGGCTGGACCGTTCCGTCCAGACGGCGGACCTCGGTGCGGCCGAGTTCGCCGTTCTTGCCGCCTTCCATGCCTTTCGGCTCGATGGTGCGGTGGGAGCCGAGGATCGCGCAGTCCATCTTCTCCAGGAAACGCAGGGTGCGCTTGGTACCGTCACCTGCCGACCATTTGCCCTTGCCGCCGGAGCCTTTGCGGATGTGGAAATCCTCCAAAAGGACGGGGAATCGGAACTCCAGGACTTCCGGATCGGTCAGGCGCGAGTTGGTCATGTGCACATGAACACCGTCCGTGCCCTTGAAGCCAGGGCCTGCCGGGGAGCCGGAGCAGATGGTCTCATAGTACTGGTAGGTGTCGTTGCCGAAGGTCAGGTTGTTCATCGAGCCTTGGCTGTTAGCCATCGCGCCAAGCGCTGCAAAGACTGCGTTGGTGACGTGCTGGGACGTCTCCACGTTGCCCGCAACAACGGCCGCCGGATAAGACGGGCGCAACATGCAATCGTCCGGGATGATGATGTTGATCGGCTTCAGGCAGCCGGCGTTCATCGGGATGTCGCCGTCGACCATCACGCGGAAGCAATAGAGGATCGCAGCCCGTGTGACCGGCTCCGGCGCGTTGAAGTTGTTCGGTTTCACGGCGGATGTGCCGGTGAAATCGACCGTTGCTTCGCGCTTGTCCTTGTCAACCGTGATCTTGACCTTGATGGTTGAACCCTGGTCGGTCGGGTACTCGTACTCGGAGTCCTTCAGGGCTTCGATGACCCGACGGACGCTCTCCTCGGCGTTGTCCTGAACATGGCCCATATAGGCCTGAACGACGTCCAGACCGAAGTGGGACACCATCTTGCGCAGTTCCTGAATGCCTTTTTCGTTGGCTGCGACCTGTGCCGAGAGGTCGGCAACGTTCTGATGCGGATTTCTGGCCGGATAGGCGTGATCCGTCAGGAGGTTGACGAGTTCAGCCTCGCAGAAGCGGCCCTGATCGACGAGCTTGAAGTTGTCGAACAACACGCCTTCTTCGTCCACCTTGGTCGCAAGCGGGGTCATGGAACCTGGCGCTGAACCTCCGACATCGGCGTGGTGACCGCGGGAGGCTGCCCAGAACAGGATCTCCTTGCCCGCATTGTCGAAGACGGGCGAGACGACGGTGATGTCCGGCAGGTGCGTGCCGCCATTATAGGGTGCGTTCAAGGCAAAGACGTCGCCCGGCTTGATTTTCCCCTTGTTCAGCTTGATCACCGTTTCCACGGACCGGTCCATGGAGCCAAGGTGCACCGGCATGTGCGGCGCGTTGGCAACCAAGGCGCCGCTGGCATCGAAGACGGCACAGGAGAAGTCCAGGCGTTCCTTGATGTTCACCGAGTAGGCGGTGTTCTGCAGCGTTACGCCCATCTGTTCGGCGATGGACATGAAGAGATTGTTGAACACCTCCAGCATGACCGGGTCGGCGTGCGTACCTATGGCGTCGGCCCGTTTCAGCGGGACGACCCGGTGCAGGATGACGTGATCCTTGGCGTTGATCTCCGCCTGCCAGCCGTCTTCAACGGCAATGGTCGCATGCGGTTCGATGATCACCGCAGGGCCCATCACCTTCATGCCGGGCTTCAGGTTCTCGCGTTTGAAGATACCAGCATCATGCCACTGGCCTTCGGAGTAGACCCGTGTGCCTTTGGCAGCGGCTGGGACATCGGACGCCAGAGTGAGATCCGGCTCGACCAGGCCTGCGCCGCCGCCAGCGGTTTCCACCTCAAGCGCTTCGACCACGACCGGCTTGTTGTCATAGGCAAAGCCGAATTGCTTCTTGTGAGCCTCTTCGAAGGCCGCGCGCATTTCTTCGACAGTGCCGAGAAGTACAGGCAGGGGAGTGTCGGTGCCGTCATAGCGTAAATGTGCGGTCGCAACGGTTCGCCGGGCGTCTTCAGTTACGCCCTGTTTGTCGAGCTCAGCTTCTGTCTGGGCGCTTAGCTCCTTGCGCAGCGCATCCAGTTCGGGAAGCAGCTCTTCCGTCAGTGTCTTCACGACCGCCTTTTGCCGGTCAGCTCGGATGTCGGCAAGGCCCATGCCGTAGGCCGAGAGGATGCCGGAGAACGGGTGCAGGATGACCGTTTTCATGCCGAGGCTGTCGGCCACCTTGCAACCAGTCTGGCCGCCCGCGCCGCCGAAACAGGTCAGGGCGTATTCAGTGACATCATACCCGCGCTGAACGGAAATCTTCTTGATGGCATTGGCCATGTTTTCGACAGCGATCTTCAGGAAACCGTCAGCGACTTCCTCCGGTGTCCGGCCGTCACCGATCTGGCTGGCCAGAGCGGCAAACTTCTCACGCACCACATCGCCATCCAGCGGCTGATCCTGGTTCGGGCCGAAGATCTTTGGAAAGAACTCCGGCGCCAGTTTGCCGGTCATCAGGTTCGCATCGGTGACCGTCAAGGGACCGCCGCGGCGGTAACAGGCCGGGCCCGGGTTGGCCCCCGCACTGTCCGGACCGACCTGGAACCGGCCGTCCGCATAGTGGAGGATCGAACCACCGCCAGCTGCGACCGTGTGGATCATCATCATCGGCGCGCGCATGCGCACACCGGCAACTTCGGTTTCAAAGGCGCGCTCATAATCGCCGTCATAGTGACACACGTCTGTAGAGGTGCCGCCCATGTCAAAGCCAATGATCTTGTCGTATCCGGCCATTGCCGAGGTTTCGACAGCGCCGACAACACCGCCGGCCGGGCCGGACAGGATGGCATCCTTGCCCTGAAACAGATCTGCGGCTGTCAGCCCGCCGGAGGACTGCATGAACATCAGCCGCGGGCCTTCACCCAGCTCTTCCTGAACCTGGTTCACATAGCGGCGCAGGATCGGTGACAGGTAGGCATCAACGATGGTGGTGTCGCCGCGGCCGACCAGTTTCATCAGTGGCGAGGCTTCATGAGAGACCGAAATCTGCGGGAAGCCGACGTCTTCAGCGATTTTCTTCAGAGACTGTTCGTGGGTCGGGTAGGCATAGGCGTGCATCAGGACGATTGCGATGGAACGGATCCCGGCGTCCCAAGCGGCCTGCATTTCGGTGCGGGCCTGTGCTTCGTCAAGAGCCTGTTCGAGAGTGCCGTCAGCTTGAACGCGTTCAGAAATCTCATAGACGCGCTCATAAAGCAGTTCCGGCTTGATGATTTCCTTGGCAAAAATGTGCGGGCGGGCCTGATAGCCGATTTCCAGCGCATCCCGGAAACCGCGTGTGATGAAGAGGGCCGTGCGCTCGCCCTTGCGCTCCAGCAGCGCATTGGTGGCAACGGTGGTGCCCATTTTCACGGTCGAGACCTTGTCGGACGGGATCGGTTGACCCTTTTCAACGCCAAGAAGTTCGCGAATGCCTTGAATGGCGGCGTCACGATACGCTTCCGGGTTTTCTGACAGCACCTTGTGCGGATGAAGGGTTCCGTCCGGCGCGCGGCCAACGATGTCGGTGAATGTGCCGCCGCGATCGATCCAAAAATCCCATTTGGCTGTCATTTTATCCCTCATCTTTATGTTGTCCTGCCGGCGATAGAGCTGCCGGGCAGACGCGTTTTCCACGATCGATGGATTTATGCTGACATTTTATCGATAAAATGTCGATGAAAAAATCCGATTTTCTTTTATCCGGAATTTAAGGCTTGTTTTGTATGCGTTTTTTTAGGGATCCAAAACGCGGGACAACAAGCACATGAAGAGTACAGGTGGTTCAAACCCGCACACCGAGTCGGGAACGTTCCGCTATGGATTGCGCATGAGTAATCCTGTGGCAGACAGTGTTCTCATGTTCACTCTGACTTTGGTTGGGGCTGTGCTCGTTCTGAGGTTTGGGTTTGAAATATCAAAGATGTTTTTCGCAGAACGTCCGATGTTTCCGGATTTCGTTAGTTTCTGGTCTGCAGGTTTTTTTGCGATTCAGGGCGCCGCAGTTGAGGCTTACAATTATGAGCTTTTAAGTTCATTTCAGTTTGAAGAGTTTGGTCAAGGAGAACTCCCATTTCTCTATCCGCCGACATGGTTGATGGTGATCTCGCCATTTTCCATGTTACCCTATCGGCCCTCTGCGCTTCTGTTTGAGGCACTTCAAGTCATCGCGTTGGTGGTGGCTTGCCGGTATTTGCTGCGTGATCGGTCAATCCTTTGGATCCTGATCGTCTTTCCAACAGTGATCTCCGGGATCATTCACGGGCAAAACGCTGTGCTCAATACCGCGCTTTTGGCCGGTGCACTCGGCGCACTGGATCGTGATCGGCCGGTTCTTGCCGGTATTCTGATCGGTTTGCTGAGCTACAAGCCGCAATTGGGAATCTTGATCCCGTTCGCACTTTTGGCCGGTCGTGAATACCGCGCATTTGCATCAGCCGCCGTGACGACCTTGCTATTTGCAGCCGCCAGCTGGGGTGTTTTTGGGGCGGAGGTCTGGCGTGCGTTTATTGAGACCATTGCGTTTGCCCGCGATTGGTTGGAAAGTGGCCATACGCCGGCAAACAAATACGCTTCCATTCTTGGTTGGTTGCGCCAGTTCGGGGTCGGGAACACAGCCGGCATGATTGTTCAAGTTGGCTTTGCTTTTGCATCATTCGCAGCCGTTGTCTGGTCATGGCGCCAGGATCTGCCTATGGCCCTCAAAGGCAGTTTATTGGTGATCGGGACATGCCTCTCCACTCCGTATTTGCTGGACTATGATCTGGCTCTTTTGGTTATTCCTGTGTTGCTGCTTATTCAGCAGGGCAATGAGACCGGATATCTGAGTTTTGAGAAATTCAGCATTGCGCTCGCCGTGTTTAGCTTTCTTTTTACAAGCCTTTGGGGGGTCCAAATGCCTACTACGGCGATTGGAGTGCCATCGATTGTCTTGTTTGCTCTCGTTCTGCGCCGCGCTGTCGTTGGGCAACGGGCAGTATTGGGTCAGACCAGCTGTCCTGCTTGAGACATCATCATCTGCCGAGTTCGGGATCAATTCTAAAGCTGAGCTAAAGGGCCGGATGATTCCAAGCCGCCGCTGCAACCAGTCTCAATACGTATCTCCGCGGTACCTCGGGTATCATTGCAGAGCTAAAGCGAAGAAATATAAATACTCGTTATAGTAGATAATATCTATATTATCTTTCAATAATTGCATTGAAACATCCAATTGTATTTCGCTGAAGTCGAGTTATTCCCGCGGAACGCATCGTTTTTTAGTGCTTTGGAGACTTTTGAAAAGAATTTATCGATAAAATGTTGATGTTTTATCTTTTCCGGATTAGCGTTTAGCTGGCAGCCGTTGATGGGCGTTCGTAGAAAGCGCCGTCATGCTGCCCTGCTCAGGTTCAAGAAATCCCTTTGCTTCTAAGAGGAGAACATCATGTTGAAGTCACGATCCCTGGCAAAGGCCGGGATGACGTTTGCCGCTGCTGCTGCCTTTGGCGTTGCAGGCCTTACTGCCGCTGCTGCCGAAACCAAGTGGGACATGCCGACCCCATATGGTGATAGCAATTTCCACACCCAGAACATTGCAGCGTTCGCCGATGAAGTTGCCGACAAGACTGGCGGCTCACTGACAATTCAGCTTCATTCAGCTGGATCGCTTTTCAAGCATCCAGAAATCAAGAACGCGGTCCGTAAGGGCCTGGCACCAATCGGTGAGGTTCTGGTGTCGCGTCTTGCAAACGAAGATGCTGTGTTTGGCGTCGATTCTGTTCCGTTCCTCGCCCCGTCCTATGACCAAGCCTGGAAACTCTATCAGGCGTCGAAACCGGGGCTCGAAGAAAAGCTCGCCGAACAAGGTTTGCAGCTTCTTTACACTGTGCCGTGGCCGCCACAGGGCATCTACGCCAAAAAAGAAGTGACAAAAGGTTCTGAGCTGTCCGGCCTGAAATTCCGCGCCTACAATGCGGCGACTGAGCGTCTTGCGATTTTGGCAGACGCTATCCCGACGCAGATTGAAGTGCCGGATATTCCGACCGCATTTTCGACAGGCCGTGTCGAAGCGATGATCACATCCCCGTCCACAGGCGCCAACTCCAAGGCTTGGGACTTCCTGACTCATTATCATGACACGCAGGCCTGGTTGCCGAAGAACATGGTGATCGTCAACAAGTCTGCCTTTGACGCGTTGAACGATGCGGAAAAGTCTGCAGTTCTGGAAGCCGCCGCGACAGCTGAAACCCGCGGTTGGGAAGCCTCAAAAGTTGAGACCAAGTCCAAGACTGCAGTTCTTGCCGAAAACGGCATCACCGTTGTCCAGCCAAGTAGCGAACTGATCGCAGATCTTGCCGCAATCGGTGAGACGATGGCCACAGAATGGCAAGAACAGGCCGGCGAAGATGGTACTGCCATCCTGGAAGCCTACAAGGCCAACTAAGACAGACAAGCGCCGGGCCGGAACTGCCCGGCGTTTTTCTTTCTGCCGCAAAAAATTGGGGGAGAGCGGATGCGAAATGCGCTCAATGGATTGTACAAGACGGCAACGGTTTTGGCTGCCTGCTGTCTTGTGACAATTGCTCTACTTGTATCTCTTCAGGTCATGGGGCGGCTGCTGGACGGTGCCCGCGGCCTGGTCGGTCTTGAACCACTGGGATTGTTGGTTCCGTCGCTTGCTGAAATCGCCGGTTTCTTTCTCGTCGGCGCATCCTTTTTGGCGCTGGCCGGAACACTGCGCAACGGGGACCATATCCGGGTTTCTATTCTTTTGCAGGGTGTGGGCCCGGCCGTTGCCCGGCTCCTGAATATCTGGGCCCTAGCCGTTGCGTTCGCTCTCGCTGCGTTTTTTACCTGGCACGCTTTGGCACTGGTTCTGGACAGCTACCGCTACAACGAAGTGTCTTTCGGCATCATTCCGATCCCGCTCATGTTTCCGCAGGCAGTCATGACACTCGGTCTCTTCGTCCTTGCGATTGCGCTGCTGGATGATCTCGTCACATCCTTGACCGGAAAAGCGCCAAGTTATGAAACCGTCGTTCGCGACGACCCGATTGAAGGGAGCGAGTAATGGATTTTTCTCTTTTATCCTTCTTGCTTGGATTGGGCATGCTGGCCGCGCTTGCCACGGGCATATGGGTGGCGGTTGCGCTGTTCGCCGTCGCTCTTGCTACGATGATGCTGCTGGTCTCTGTTCCAGCCGGGCCGGTCATGGCGACCACAGTCTGGGGCGCGTCTCACCACTGGGACCTCACGGCCTTGCCGATGTTTATCTGGATGGGAGAAATCCTGTTTAGGTCGCGGTTGTCGGAAGACATGTTTGCCGGATTGTCGCCCTGGATGCGGAACCTGCCTGGCCGCCTTTTGCACGTGAACATCCTGGGCTGCGGGATATTTGCGGCTGTGTCAGGCTCTTCCGCCGCAACGGCCGCAACGGTTGGCCGAATGTCTTTGCCGGAGCTGAGAAGCCGTGGCTATGACGAGAAACTGGCGATCGGCACTTTGGCCGGGTCCGCAACCCTTGGCTTGCTTATCCCGCCGTCGATCATTTTGATCGTGTACGGCGCAGCCACCGAGCAGTCGATTGCGCGGCTCTTCATGGCAGGTGTCTTGCCTGGCGCGATGTTGTGTCTTTTGTTCATGGGCTATGTCGCAGTTTGGGCGATGCTGAACCGTGACAAGATGCCGGCCAAGGAAGAAAAGCTTCCGCTCTGGACGCAGATCAAAGCGACGCGGCGCCTCTTCCCGGTTATTGGTCTGATTATTGGTGTCATCGGCTCGATCTATGCCGGCCTTGCCTCGCCAACGGAAGCTGCCGCAATCGGCGTCGTGCTGGCGCTTTTGTTGTCCTGGGTGTCCGGGACCTTGAACCGCAAGAGTTTTGCGGACGGTCTTTTGGGCGCGACACGCACATCCTGCATGATTGCGTTCATTCTTGCGGGCGCGGCCTTCCTGACCGTCGCGATGGGGTATACAGGCATCCCTCGGGAGCTGGCCTCCTGGATCGGCGGAATGGACATGTCACCGTACGTGCTCTTATTCGCGCTGACGATCTTCTTCGTTGTACTTGGCTGTTTCCTGGACGGGATTTCCGTTGTGGTTCTAACCACATCCGTGATCCTGCCCATGGTGGAGCAGGCGGGCCTTGATCTGATCTGGTTTGGGATTTTCATCGTTCTTGTCGTTGAAATGAGTCAGATTACACCTCCAGTCGGCTTCAACCTGTTTGTTATTCAGGGAATGACGGGGCGCAACATCTTCTCCGTTGCGCGTATGGCTTTGCCGTTCTTCCTGTTGATGGTTGTGGCGCTGGTTCTGCTTGTCGCCTTCCCGGGGTTGGCCCTGTGGTTGCCTCAGACGATGTTGAGCAATTAAAAGGGCATTCCAGAACAACTTGAGAGAACGATTAATGACTGAGCGACCGAAACCCAACTCCGATGCCCAAATTGGTCCTGTGGTTTCGGCCGCTCATCTTGCGTCCGGTGCCATGCCGGCCCTCTCGGAAATCGAGTTTGCCGTCACGATGATGGTCAACGCCTATCATCGCTGGATGGTCCGTTGCATGGCTGCCAGTGGCTCGGAGGGGCTCGGCCCTCTTGATGTCTTGGTTCTCCACTCGGTCAATCACCGCGGGCGCGCCAAGACATTGTCCGATATCTGTCTGGTCCTGAACATCGAAGACACGCATACGGTGACCTACGCGCTCAAAAAACTTGAGAAAGCCGGACTGATTAGCTCTGGTCGGCGCGGCAAGGAAAAAACCGCTGAAATCACCCCCGAGGGTGAGACTGCCTGTATGGAGTACAGACGGCTGCGCGAAGCGCTCCTGGTCGAGCCGATGAAAGCGCTTGGGTTGGATGAGAGCGAGCTGTCCCGTCTTGCCGCCACTCTTCGTCTTGTTTCCGGCAACTACGACCAAGCTGCGCGCGCAGCAGCTGCCATGTAAAAAGCGGTTTTCCAACCCGTACGGCAATTTTCCGGTTTCATATTACAATAATTCTTGTATTATCGAATTATGAAACCAGATGACGCAATCATGGCGCTTGGGGCTCTTGCTCAGGAAGACCGGCTGGCAGCTTTCAGGCTGTTGATGATGGAGGGAGGCCAAGGTCTTCCATCCGGAACAATAGCGGAGCGTCTGGACGTTGCGCCCACCAGGATGTCCTTCCATCTCGCAACTTTGGAAAAAGCCGGGCTTTTGAACACGCGCCGGGAAGGGCGGCACATCCATTACTCTGTCGACTATCTGAGAATGCGGTCTTTGCTCGGATTTCTCATCGAAGACTGCTGCGGCAACAATCCTGCCGTTTGCTGTTTTCCTGTCGGCGTACCCAATCAGGAAACACACTAATATGACCATCACCATTTACCACAATCCGAAATGCGGGACGTCGCGGAACACGCTGGAAATGATCCGCAAGGCTGGCGTTGACCCGGTCGTGATCGAGTATTTGATAACGCCGCCATCCCGTGCCGAGCTGGTGGATTTGATCGCAAGAATGGAGATTTCAGTCCGCGATTTGCTCCGCCAGAAGGGGACACCCTTTGATGAACTGGGGCTTGGCGATGAGAAATGGACTGATGACCAGTTGATCGACTTCATGATGGAGCATCCGATCCTGATCAACCGGCCTATCGTCGTAAGCGACAAGGGTGTCCGGCTTTGCAGGCCCTCTGAAAGGGTCGTTGATTTGCTTCCGGTCGACATCGGCGCATTCACAAAGGAAGATGGAGAAGTGGTCAACGCCGGGAGCTCAAATGTTTGACGGTAAACCTGAGGACCTCCCGAATGTGAGCTTTGCGGATATCAAGCCAGTAACCGCTGGAAAGGTCGATCAGGCGGCGGCATTCGATCATCCGCCGCGCATACTGCTTCTCTATGGATCTTTGCGGGAGCGGTCCTACAGCCGATTGCTGGTTGAAGAAGCTGCCCGCCTGTTGACGGTTTTCGGCGCGGAAACACGGATCTTCAACCCTTCAGGATTGCCGTTGCCAGATGATGCCGATGCAAGCCATCCAAAAGTGGCTGAACTGCGGGATCTGAGCATTTGGTCGGAGGCTCAGGTGTGGTGTTCACCCGAACGCCACGGCGCTATGACAGGCATCTTGAAAACTCAAATCGACTGGATCCCGTTGAGCACCGGGGCCGTCCGTCCAACACAGGGAAAAACACTAGCTTTGATGCAAGTCTCGGGTGGGTCCCAGTCTTTCAATGCTGTTAACCAGATGCGGATCCTTGGCCGCTGGATGCGCATGGTCACGATACCGAACCAATCCTCGGTTCCGAAGGCCTATACCCAGTTTGATGATGACGGACGCATGCTGCCATCACCACTCTACGACCGTGTGGTGGACGTCATGGAAGAGCTTATGAAGTTCACACTATTGGTGCGCGGGCGGTCTGACTATTTGGTGGATCGATATTCTGAACGTAAGTCTGATCGGCAGAAACGGGGAGCAGCCTGACCAAACTGTATCAGGAACCTTGAACAGCGACCGGTGTTCCAAAGGAAGCGTCGGTCGGTAAACTGTTACTGCTTTCCATGTCAGATTTCGCAGGTTTGACGAAGGCTTTCTGCGGCCCGCTAGAATTTGTGGCTGGGTCTGAACCGGGTTTTGCAGATTGTGTCGCCCATGTCTTTTTCACTGAGCGAATCTTGGCTGTCATATCGGCTTGAACGGTTTCATGAACCTTTACGTCATCAGGTTTGCCGTACAGATACCCTTGGATCAGATCGCAACCGGCGGCGCGAAGCAAAATGGCTTGCTCTTCGGTTTCAACACCTTCTGCGGTGATGGTGACATTCAAAGACCTGCCAAGACCGACGATTGACGTAACAATTGCATCCGTGCTGGCTTCCTTGCCAAGATCTTGGATAAAGGCCTTGTCGATCTTGATCTTGTCGAACGGGAACAGGCTCAGATAGCTAAGCGATGAGTAACCGGTCCCAAAGTCGTCCATTGCGATTGAGACGCCCATATCCCGGATTTGCCGAAGCGTATGGACGACGGAATCAGTATTTGAAATGAGCAAACTCTCAGTGATTTCAATTTCAAGACGTTTCGGGTCCAGGCCTGAGGTCTGAAGGGCGCGCGCCACACGCTTTTGTATGTCGCCAGCTGCGAACTGGGCAGGGGACATGTTGATTGCTACCCGCCGATTGGAGTTGGGCCACAATGCAGCTTCCCTGCAGGCTTGTTCCAGAACCCAATTGCCAATGTCTTCGATCAGGCCTGTGTCTTCTGCAATTGGAATGAAGGAATCCGGGCGCATCATGCCCTTGGTGGGATGCTCCCAGCGGATCAGTGCTTCATATCCCTTCAATGAGCCATCACTGAGCGCGTATTGAGGCTGATACTTGAGTTTCAACTGATCAAACTTGAGAGCTTTGACCAAACCCTGTTCGATCTCTTTTCGTTTCTGAGCTTCCGCATCCAGGTCCTGAGTGTACCAGCAAAAGGTTGACCGGCCTTCATGTTTCGCGCGGTAAAGAGCGAGGTCTGCACAGTGAAGCAAACGTGAGGAGCGCCAAGATCCATCGGTGGCCCGCGCCAGTCCGATGGATAAGGATATTTTGATTTCCCGGCCGTCGATATTGCAGGGCGGATCCGTCGCACTGATCATGTCAGCTGCCAAACGTGTCATGCGGCCAGTATCCGAGACCGAGGTGAGCATGACGGCGAACTCGTCCCCTGACAGACGCGCGACCAAATGCCCGCTGAAGACCGATTTCAGACGGTCCGCAATGATCTGCAGAAAAACATCCCCAATCCCGTGGCCATGGGTGTCATTGATTTCCTTGAACTTGTCCACGTCTATGATCATGACACCGATGTTCGATGCCTTCGCCTGGGCAAAACGGAGCGCTTCGCTCAAGCGTGCATTGAAGACGGCCCGGTTTGGCAGCCCGGTTAACGTGTCATGATGCGCAAGGTACTGAATGTTTTTGCTGGTCTGCAGTTGTTCGCGAAAGCGCATCCAGAGCAGAATGCCGGCGAACAAAAAGGATATGAGACACAAGCCTCCGATTGCCGCACTCACTGAAAAGAGCAGGGGTACAAGGCTTTTCATGATAGTCGCTGTGCTCACCAAGGCAATCAGACTGCGCGAATTCGCATCCTTGGCCGGATACACGATGACCGCTTTGTTCCCGAATTTCCCGACTGTATTCATGTCGGGAATGGCCAGAATTCGAGGTGAACTCAAAGCCGCGACCTTTGCATCTGTCAGGGTCTGCGGCGCCAGGAAGAGGTTTTTCTCCTCCCACTCGGGCGATGCCCAGGCAGCAGACTGCGGCCCTTCGCGGGTTTCCATGGCAGATGGCAAGATGGAAAAGTGAAGGACTCCGGCCGGCGCATGACCGGATTTCAACGAATTCTGTAACGTATCGACTTGTTCGTGATACGCGTTTGATCGCCCATCACTTGTCAACGTCATACGCAGGCCATCGAGGGTCTGCGGCAGGACCGCGGTGTCCCGGACCTCACGCGGCTGTAAGGTGTCGTAGACCGTATCCGCCCACGCAGCATAGGTCTGTTCCAAGCCCTTAACCAGGAGCCAATGGGTCAATAGCCGATTGCTCGCGTAGACGCCTGCAGCCAGAAGCATTACCAGCGACATGGATATCAAAAATATAACAATGTTACTTCTGACAAATGACGTGGCCATTCAGCTCGGCACCATTTCGGATAAACGGTTGCGCTAAAGTAGGGCAAAAGTCTTTAACCATCATGAATCTCATTGTTTTCCAACAATACAGCGAGCTTGCGTCAAAAAGCAGGTTGTTAGGTGATCCCAATGCCTAGAATAGGCAGGGTTTCGAGCCCAGCTAGCCAAAGCCCCGATGTGCAGCTAGAAGGGTTTTGAAGTCGATCCCGGCGATTCCAGCTGCTCCGGGTTTGGGCTGAATGATCGGCAATCGAACCCTCAAGGGAGTTTAAGTGTGAGCGTCTGGAGCAGCATCGGGAGCATTGTCGGTGCGATTGGAACTGGCGGAGCGCAGATTGTTGACAGGCTTGTTCAGCTTGTATTGGCCCGGCCTGAGGGCGTGAACACCGTTGGTTTCACTGTAGCAATGATTGCGCTTTCAGCAAAAATGGCAAAGGCTGACGGCGTTGTAACTGCCGACGAAGTGATTGCCTTTCGGGAACTCTTCGATGTGCCCCCGAACGAAGAAAAGAACGTCGCGCGGTTGTTCAATCTCGCTCAGGAAGATGTTGCGGGTTTTGACGTTTACGCCAAAAAACTCGCTGACCTTTTCCCTTACGACCGGAAGACCCTGCTTGATATTCTGGATGGCCTTTTTCACATTGCCAAAGCTGACGGCGTCGTGCACCAGAGCGAAATAAGCTACCTTTCGGAAGTGGCTAAGGTTTTTGGACTGGATGATCGTGAGTTTTCCAAAGCACTTGCCCGCCATGTCCGCAAAGGCGGTGATCCTTATGAAGTGTTGGGGATAGGTGCGCAGGCCGGCGATGCTGAATTGAAAGCTCACTACCGGCGGGAAGTTCAAGAAACCCATCCTGACCGGCTTATTGCCCGCGGAGTTCCGGAAGAATTTGTCCGGATCGCCAATGACCGCCTGGCCGCATTGAATGAGGCATGGGCGCAGATCTGCGCGGAAAGGGGCATATGAGCGTTGCGACGGATACTGGTGTAAAGGCACGCGTTCATCCATCTCCAAATCATGGAGAGCGTGCGGCGGAGGCGCCGATTGACATGCTGATCCTGCACTACACAGGCATGCAGACCGGGGAAGAAGCTCTGCAAAGACTGTGCGATCCGCGTTCTGAGGTTTCTGCACATTATGTCGTTCAGGAAGATGGCTCTATTTTGCAATGCGTCCCGGAAGCCCGGCGCGCCTGGCATGCTGGAAAGAGTTTCTGGAAGGGAGAGCGGGACATCAATTCCAGGTCGATCGGCGTCGAATTGGTCAATCCTGGGCATGAATTTGGCTACCGGCAATTTCCGAAGCTGCAAATAGAGGCGGTTATTGCGCTTTGCGCTGATGTGTGTGCCCGGCATCAAATCCATCCGTGGATGGTGCTGGCACATTCCGACATCGCGCCGAGCCGGAAAGAAGATCCGGGTGAATTGTTTCCGTGGGACAGGTTGGCTGCTGCCGGCGTCGGCCATTACGTGGAGCCCGAACCTATTGGTTCCGGGCTCTTCATGCAGGAGGGTGAAGAAGGCCAGCCCGTTGAAGCGTTGCAGTCCATGCTGGCGCTCTATGGATATGAAGTCGACATCAATGGCCGCTTTGACCGCCGCACGAGCGAAGTGGTTACGGCCTTTCAGCGCCACTTCCGCCCCGAGAAAGTTGACGGCGTGGTGGACGCTTCAACCATCGAAACGCTTCACAACCTTCTATCCAAGCTGCCGTCTTTGAAATAGGCGTGATATTTCGGGGATTAGTAATCGCCTTGTGTCGGGGCATGTTTTTCCTTCCACACACGAATCGCCGTATCGATCTCTGGGAGCAAAGATGCCTGGCTGGCATGCAGAAAAAGATGCGCTTGCAGTTTTGGTGTAACCCTTTTTGCAAACAGACTTTCTTCCGGTGTTCTCAACAGGGCGAAGTTAACGTTGTCGATCAGGACGGCTGAGACCCGGCCTGTGCGAAGCATGGTCATGAGGGCTTCATAGTCACCAACTTCGCTTACCCCAGAACTGGGCAGAGACACGTGGTTTTGCCAGACGACACCTCGTCCAACCGCTATACCTTGGATATCGGCCGGATTTTCGTCCAGGACATCCTGCGATACGGCAACAAGCAACCCGTATCCTTCAATAATCGGTTCCGGGACCATGATCGCGGTGTTGCCAATTGTGTTCTTGTAGTCCGGGATGCGAAACAACTCACCATCAACCTTGCCTTGCCGGAGGAGCAAGGAATTTCTCGGAGCAGGTGCATAGTCAATTTCAAAGCAAACCCCTGACCGGGCGAAGCTTTCCTGAAGGCTGCTTATGATCGAGCCGAATGTGAAAGAGTTTACTGCCAGAAAGTTCAGGCAGTCCCTGCCTCTCGCCGGCTCACCCAAACTGGTGCCGACAAGAAGCAAAAGTGCAAAAATGGGCGGAAACAGGTTTCGTGCCATGGAGGGATGGTATCATCTCTCGTCCGCTATCGCTGACGTTTTGTGAGTAAGGTTCACCAGCGCTTTGTCCCATCGGCCCAAGATAGGCGCGCGTCTCCCCTGTTTCATCAGTTAAGTATCGATGAAAGTGGCAGGCACAATTTGCACAACTGTGCCCCGGTTTGGTCTGCGATGTGTCACAGCTCTGACACAAACTGCAGACTCTTCTGATGTTGCGATGCACAAATCAGTAAAATTCTGAAATATATTGTAATAATTCGTGATTTTGCAGTGCAAAATTTCGTCCCATAGCTCGGTCATTCCTCCGCTCCGAAAATCCTACATCAATAACCAAACGGGCTGGACGAATGTTACGGTCGATTAAAATAGCTACTGGGGCGCTGTGTGTTTTCGCCCAAACTCTCATGATCCCGGCGCAAGCTATCGCTGCTGATCCGCGGACTGTGCTCAATGAATACGGCGGCAACCGCAGTGTTGCATCGCTTTCCTCAGGCGCCAAAGCCACTAAGACGGGAAATCTCCGCAAAGACAAATATGCGTCTCTCATCCGCAAGGCAGCCAAAAAGCACGGCGTGCCGATCAAGATCGCAAAGGCGGTTGTCGAGGTTGAGAGCAACTTCAATTCACGGGCGCGCGGGGCTGCTGGCGAAGTCGGCCTGATGCAAATCAAGCCTGCGACAGCGCGCGGTATGGGCTATCGCGGATCTACAAAGGCGCTCTACCACCCAGAGACCAATCTCGAATGGGGGATGAAATACCTTGCCGGAGCACATGATCGGGCCAACGGCGATCTGTGCGGAACCATTCTGCGCTACAACGCTGGTCACTATGCTAAGCGGATGAACCCGATCAGCCGCCGCTATTGCAAAAAAGTACAGCGGATCCTGGCGTCCAGCTAACTTGTGACAGGGCGGTCACTCGTGGGCATTGAAAACCCCGTTGCAGTCGCAGCGGGGTTTTTCTTTTTTCAACCTCTTGGTCAGGCAAATTTCTGCCGTGCTGCCAGAATGGAGGCCGGTGGCTCAACGCCGTCCGGTACATCCGCTGCGGCATAGGGTTGGCCGAAACCGGTGGCGACCGGGACTATTCCGGCCCAAATGTCCGTGCCGATATCAATCGGATCGTCGACCGGAGGGCCTGTGCGTACCTTGGTACTCACGTGCTCCACATCGAGAACCAACACACCGGTGGCTTTCAGTTCCTTTTGCAACATCTCGCGGCATTCCGCCCACCGGCCCGGGGCCATGTGATCGGTAATCGCGGCAAGGGCGATGTTCTTTTCTTCAAGATCTTCTACCAGACGCGCGGTCCCATGAACGATCACACACCGGAAGTTCATAGAGTGATGGAAAGCGGACCGGCCAAACACCAGACCGTCCAACAGGGTTACCTCGAGGCTTGCGGGGACACTGGTCTTGTTGTCCTTGATAATCCGGGTGGTGCTGGCCCCATGAATGTAGAGCTTGTCGCCGATGCGTGCGTAGACCATCGGGATAACCATCGGGCGGCCTTCATGGATGAAGCCGCAATGCGCGACCAGACCGGCATCCAGAATTTCGTTTGCCAGTTCCTTGTCATACCCGCCCCGGTTCATTTGCCGGATTTTGGCGTAGGGGGGCAGGTCGGGTTTTTCGTGTTTCATCGTGTTCTTCTCGGATCGCGTTCTTGTGTATGCCGGTTATGATCGATAATCTGGCTCCATAGAAAGATCCGGTTTTGAAAAAATGAAAGTACCAGAACTGCTCGAAGGTGTCTGTGATCTGGACCGGTCATCGTCTGTTCCACTCAGCCAGCAAATTTACAGAGCGTTGCGCAAGGCGGTCGGGCAGGGGCGCTTGAAAGCGGGCATGCGTCTACCATCGTCCCGCAGTTTTGCGCAGCAACAACGGATTTCGCGGAACACGGTCAACACGGCCTATGAGCTTTTAAAGGCCGAGGGGATCGTGGAGGTGAGTGCAGGCGTTGCGCCAGTTATTGTTGGCTATACCGCACCTGAAGGCGCCAAAATACAAAGCGTCAATACTGTGCCTCCGCGCGGGCTTTCCAAACGGGGGAACCAGCTTGCGAAGAACCTGCGTGGAGACAGCTGGGGTCAGCGCCATGAAGCGCTGCAGCCGGGTGCGCCTGCATTGGATATCTTTCCCTATGAAAACTGGGCACGCTGTCTGCGCAGAGCTGTACGAACGGTTCGGTCGCCCGATCTGCTCTATCAGCATCCATCGGGTTATCCGGCTTTGAAAGCGATCCTTGCGGACTATCTCGCAAGTGAACGCGGCGTCCGTGCCACAGCGCACCAGATCCTGATCGTTCCCTCAATGCAGGCGGCGCTTGCGGGCATTTCCCAGGCTCTCTCAGATCCTGGCGATACAGCCTGGATTGAGGATCCGGGCTATATAGGCGCGCGGACAGCCTTTTATGGGGCAGGATTGAACATTCGGGGTTTGCCAGTGGATGAGTATGGGGTTCTGCCGGATGGCCTCCAGAATGACAGCGCACACCCACGGCTGATCTATGTCACCCCCTCTCATCAGTATCCGTTCGGGGCCCGGTTGCCGCTCGCCCGGCGGCTCGCCTTGATCGAGAATGCGTCCCGCATGGGCGCGACAATTCTCGAGGATGACTACGACAGCGAGTTTCTGTTCGAAGGCCGCCCGGTTGCCGCTCTTCAAGGGCTCGCAGGTGGGGGAGAGGTGATCTATCTCGGCACCTTCTCAAAGAGCCTGCTGCCGGGGCTTCGGGTATCTTATGCCGTTGCGCCGAAATACCTGAGTGGCCCTTTGGCCGGAGTTTTCCGGAACATGGGGCAGCTGGCCAATGTGCATGCCCAGATCGCGCTCGCCGACTTCATCGACAGCGGGCATTACCGGGCGCACCTGAAACGTATCCGGTCTGTCTACCAGCAACGGGGCAACGAACTCGTCGCGGCGCTCAAAGAAGAACTGGGCAATGCCGTGTCAGTCGAGCCGCCGCTTGGCAACGTGCAGGTGACTGTCCGCTTTAACGAAGACTTGGATGATCGGAAGGTCGCGCGCGGCATGCAAGCCCGCGGTTTTTCCGTCTCACCGTTGTCCGTCTGTTATCTGGATGCAGCACCTGAGCCAGGATTGATTATCGGATTTGCCGGGGCAGCGGAGGATCAAATTCGTGGCGGCGTTCGGGCGTTGTCCGACCTGTTGAGAGCAGCCCAGTCTTAATACGATTGCCTAAGCGAGCTTCATTTGCGGCACGTCGCCCCGAATGATCAGGCTGGCTTCTGTTGCCGAAATAACATCATCGACGCTGGCACCTGGCCCGACTTCTTTCAGGAGAAGTCCCTCTTCGGTCGGTTCAATCACGGCCATTTCCGTGACGATCAGGCTGACCCGGCGCTGGGCTGTCAGCGGTAACTGGCATTCGTGAAGGATCTTCGGTTTGCCCTTCGCGGTATGAACCATGGCAACGATCACGTTCTTTGCACCGGCGACCAAATCCATCGCGCCGCCCATGCCCGGCACCATCTTTCCCGGGATCATCCAGTTTGCCAGAAAACCCCGTTCATCGACCTGAAGACCGCCGAGTACAGTCGTGTCGAGATGGCCTCCGCGGATCAGGCCGAAACTCATGGCGCTGTCGATCGACGCCGCGCCCGGAACCGCGGTCACAAACCCGCCGCCCGCATCTGTGAGGTCGGGATCCTCCATACCTTCTGGCGGCCGTGCTCCTAGCCCGATCACGCCATTTTCCGCCTGGAAGAAGACGTGCACTTCTTTCGGCAGATAGTTGGCGACCATTGAGGGTAGGCCTATTCCGAGATTGACCAGCGTGTCCGGCTGGATTTCCTGCGCAACCCGGCGGGCGATGATTTCCTTGGCATCCATCAGTGAGCCCTCTCCAACAGGTGATCCACGAGAATTCCGGGCGTTTTGACGGAATCCGGCGAGATGACGCCAACCGGTACAATCGTTTGAGGTTCGGCAATCACAGTCGCACCGGCCATCGCCATGATCGGGTTGAAATTATGCGCGGTCAGCGAATATTCTAGGTTGCCGACATAATCGGCCTGATGCGCGGCAAGCAGCGCAAAATCCCCGCCAAGCGGTTCTTCCAGGAGATAGTCCTTGCCGTTGACCGTAACGGTTTGCTTGCCGTCTTCGACAAGCGTCCCGATGCCGGTAGGGGTCAGAATGCCGCCAAGTCCAACACCGGCAGCTCGGATCCGTTCCACCAGCGTTCCCTGAGGGACGAGATCCACCTCGATCTCACCGGAAATCATCTTCTGCTGTGTTTCAGGATTGAGGCCGATATGCGAAGCGATCACTTTGGACACACAGCCGGAGGTGACCAGCTTGCCGATGCCTTTGCCCGGCATGGCCGTGTCGTTGGCGATCACGATCATGTCTTTGGCACCGCGTGCGACCAGTGCATCTATCAGCCGATGCGGCGTTCCGACACCCATAAAGCCGCCGATCAGCAAAGAAGAGCCGTCCGGTATCATTTCGGCAGCTTCCGCCGCCTTGACCGCATGTTTCATAAATGCGTCCCCGCGAGCTTGTTTGGTTGCTCGAAGGTTACCGGTTTCGTCCGGCCTTGCAAATGAAGATTGTGCGACGCACCAGCGCTACTGGCCTGAATGATATGACAAGTCTGGGCTTGGAGTGGTCAAGGCTTCTGGCACAAAGCATTCAGAGACTGGGCGGCACATTCGGCCGCAGACTGGATCGAAATGCCATCGTGTCCCGTACGCGCCATGGCATTGAGGCCAAGTAGTATGGTGAGGACATAAGCAGCCAACTCGCGTGCACGGTCCGAAGAGAGGTCTGGATCGGTAAGCAGGCGTTCGGTGAGCCGGGCTTCCAACTGTGCCATACGCTCCGAAACGGCTTCAGACGCTTCAATCTTGGACGTACTTGTGCCTGCGGATGACAGCAGTAAACACCCGCGAAACGGGTTTTCCGACATGAAACGCCCGACGTGCCGCAAGAAACTTGCAACGCCCTCAAGCGCTGTTGCTGCTGGTTCCAGATTGGACAGGCCCGGTTCCGTAACACCACTCCAGTATCGGTCCATCACGGTTTGGAAGACGTCGTCCTTGCTGCCGAACGACGCATAGAAACTGCCGCGCTTGATGCCGACAGCCGACTGAAGGTCGTCTACAGATGTTCCGCCATAGCCCTTTGTCCAGAACACGTCGACAAACGCGTCCATTGCGGCATCTTCATCAAAACTCTTCGGTCTTCCTGCCATATCCAATCATCAGGTTGCGGCCCGGCCGACAAAATGCCGGCCGGGGACGGGGTTATTCTGCAGCTTCGCGAGCCGGCGGTGTCCATGCAAATTTTTCGAACACTTTGTCGACCGGCGTTTCTGCCAGGTGATTGACATAGTTCGACATGACCTTCTGGGCCAGCCCAAGAATGATGTCGAGCACATTGCGTTTGGTAAAGCCGGCATCAAGGAACGTTTGAACATCGGCGTCACTGACATGCCCGCGTTGACGCACAACCTTCAGTGTGAAGTCACGAAGGGCTTCCAGACGCGGATCCGCCAGCGGTGTGTTGTCGCGCAGCGCATCAATCACGTCCTGCGGCACTTTTTGCATGTGTGCAATTCCAGTGTGAGCCGGAACACAGTAGTGGCACTCGTGCTCGACGTTGATGGCCAACCAGACGACGTTTTGTTCGACCGTTGAGAGGCTGGTCTGCTGGAAGAGCTCATGAAGCTTTTGATAGGCCTCAAGGTGTTGCGGCGATTCAGACATCACTGCGTGCAGGCCCGGGATCCGGCCAAATGCCTTTTCAGATCTTTCCAGAAGTTCAGCGCCGCCTTCCGGGGCTGTTTCCTTGGTGTGCAATTGAAAGTCAGTCATTGAATTCTCCATCGAGTGGCGCGATTGCCAAACCACAGATAGGTATTCTGTACTCAGTAGTCAAAAATATACTTTACGTCAGAAATGGCTGTATTCAGCCGATTGTTGCGTAAGTCAAGAAAACGTGTTGGTGAGGTGAGGGGGCGTGATGGGCAATGCGCGACTGGACATGCATCCAAATAGCGGCGCATAAATCCGTCCTGTCTGGTGTTTGATCAATTCCTTCGAAGCACCATCTGGTTGGCGCGTGATGGGAGAAAACAGGATAGATATGACCCAGTCGCCAGTGACCATGTTCAATGTGTGGCTCCGGAAAAGCGGTGGTCTGCCGGCTCAAAGTGCCGACGTAGCTTTGGACGCTTCGGTGGTCCGGCGTTTTCAGGCTGATGATGTTCTGTTTTCCGCTGGCGATCGGCCCGACGTCCTTTATTTCACCCAATCGGGCTTGGTGCGTTTTTTCTACCTCACGGATGACGGCAAGGAGTTTAACAAGAACTTCGTCGCTGCGGGCAGCGTGGTAACCAGCCTGTCGACATTCCTTTCCGGTGTGCCGAGCCCGTTTTTCACACAGGCGTTGGAAGACACAGTCACAATTGCCTTGCCGATGGAGTTTGTGCGCCGACAGGTTGAGGCCGATATCTATTGGGAACGGTTGTTGAGCCGGTCCGTTGCCATGCTGGCGCTCAAGAAGGAGCAGCGGGAAGCGTCTTTTCTTCTTCAGGATGCGGGTGCGCGATATGAGGCATTTCTGGACGACTTTCCAGATCTTGCTCCCAGATTGCCGCAGTATCACATCGCCTCCTATCTCGGGATTACGCCGGTCGCGCTTTCGCGCATTCGGGCCCGCCGTGGCAAGCAGCGCACTTCTTAACCCGGGTTAATGCAGCGCCCCGCTCAAAATCGGTATCGCTCCTGTCAAAGTTTGATCAGGAGACAAAAGACATGAGTACTGAAAAGACAATCGTGATTACCGGCGGCGGCATCGGTCTCGGGGCGCAGTTGACCCGTCTTTATGGGCATGCCGGACATCGCGTGATCATTTGCGGGCGGACAGAAAGTGCACTTCGGGCCGCCGAAGACTATGGCAAAGTTCACTCCTTTTGCCTTGATCTGACAGACCCGGGCGACCGGCGCCGTTTTGTCGAAGGAATTTATGACCTCGATCGGCCGATCGACCTCCTGATCAACAATGCCGGCATCCAGCAGGCCGTTGATTTTTCCATCGGCGGCGGATCGCCGGAGCTCATCGAGGCGGAAATGGCGATCAACTTGCAAGCGCCAATCGAATTGACGTCGGATCTTTTGCCTCTTTTGAAACAAGCCTCTTCGGCGCGCATCGCTTTCGTCACATCCGCGCTGGGCCGGGTGCCGAAGCAATCAACACCGGTCTATTGCGCAACAAAGGCCGGGCTGTCGGCCTTCGCCCGCAGCTTGCGGTACCAACTCGAAAAAACCGGCATCGGCGTTACGGACATAGTGCCGGATCTCCTGAGAACGCGTATGGCTGCCGGACGGGAACAGTCCGCGTTGTCGGCTCTCGATGCTGCCCAAACCATCGTCCGAGGGCTGTCGGCTGGACAGGATGAAATCCGGCTGGGCCGCGTTCCGGTCCTTTACACCTTGCACCGCTTCTTGCCGTCCGTTGCCTACAAGATGCTGAAAGCAGCTTGATGGAGAAGCGGGGATTGCATGGCGGCTCGCTTGACCTTGTTTTAAAAGCAACTTAAGTCCCGAAGCGCCAGTCGGCCGGACAGCCGCTGCCGCAAGTGCCGAAAGGCCGCGGGGGAGGAAAGTCCGGGCTCCATGGAGACACGGTGCCGGGTAACGCCCGGCGAGGGCGACCTTAGGGAAAGTGCCACAGAAAGCAAACCGCTCTGGCTTTGCCGGAGTAAGGGTGAAAGGGTGGGGTAAGAGCCCACCGCGCCTCTGGTAACAGCGGCGGCACGGTAAACCCCACCGGGAGCAAGACCGAATAGGGACAACGCGGACCCTGGAGCAATCCAGGGCCCAGGCCGGTTTCCAGGCCAGTTGTCCGGGTTGGTTGCGTGAGGCGTCTGGCAACAGGCGTCCCAGATGAATGGCTGTCACGTCCGTTTAATGCGGGCCATACAGAACCCGGCTTATAGGCCGACTGGCAATATTCCTTCACTCTATCCAGCCAAATATTGCGGCGTGCTGGCGAGAAATCTGCCATAAGCATCCGCATTCGGATAGGAGAACTGTTCAGCGAGCGGGTTGGACCGTTTGGATGCGGTTGCTCCCATATCCGCCAACAGCTCATCGAAGTGGCGAAAGTGGAAGGGCGCGGAACATAGACCTCCATAGACCTGGGCTGCGGGCCGGTCCTTGCGCCGCCAGTCGAGCATCATGTCGATGTTTTGCCGCATTTCCCGGTCAGTTGGTTGATTTGCGAGCTGACCGTCTGCGAAGCGCACCAGCCAGTTTGCAATCATTTCCGCCGACAGGATTGTGCAGAAACTGGAGTTGAAACCGACAAAGCCCATGTCGGGCAGATCCGGGTTCACTGACAGGCGATAGACACGGTATTGTCCATCCGGTTCGATCAGCTTGTCCTGATACTCCTTGGCGAGGTAGGGCACGCCCAGTTTCCAGCCAACAGCAAGAACCGAAACATCACAGGGCACCCGGTCCCCGGTGGTCAAAACAGCATGGCCGTCCTCGTAGTGGTCAATGGTCCCCCGGACCGGTTTGATCGTTCCGGCTTCGAAGCCTTCGAACAGACCGGGCGTCACGATCGGCAGGGAACAAGAGGCGTCCTTCTCGATCGGCACGTCGGGCACCATGTCCCACTTCTTTAGCTTCAGCTGGGTTTTGAGCATCATTTCCAAGCCGCGGAAATTTGCCCAGATGAGAGGCTTGAACAGCGCGGACAGGATCTTGCCGGTGATCGACGGGTTCCATCCGTTGAACTGCAGCTCCTGCGCCCGCATGTACAACAGCCGCTTGAAGTTGATGCCGCCGATGAAATACGGCACACGCCAAACCGGTTCGCGGTAGACCAGTGTCACCGATTTTGCGCCGTTCTTGGCGGCATTGACCGCAATATCCGTGGCTGATTTTGAACCGCCAAGAACGACCACGTTTTTTCCGGCTGCAAGGCTGCTGTCCGTGTAGCCCGAACTGTGCATGACCTGCCCGCCAGCCTGAACAAACGCATCCTGTCCCGGATGGGAGATGATGTTTTTGTCCGAAAACTGACCTGTGCACACAGCGACAAAGTCGAAATTCTGGGTCCAGGTCTTGTCCGCTGCCTCCAGGGCGAGTGTCCAGCCCGGCTGGCCGTCTGACCTCCGGTCCATGGACAAAATGTTTGTGTTCAGCCGGAACAAACGCGCCAGATTGTGTTTCCTGGCATAGGCATGAACATAGGCATGAACCTGAGGACCCTTCGGCCACTCCGGATAATCGTCCGGCATTGGCAGATCGGTGAACCGGTAAAGATCCTTTGGCGATTGGGTCTGTACATCCGGATAGGACCGAGACAGTTCCCAGACGCCGCCGAAATCGTGGCTCCGCTCGAACCCGAGAACACGATGACCGCGTTCATCGAAAGCTTTTGCAGCCGCAAGGCCGCTCACGCCGCCACCAATGACGGCGACTGTTTTTCGTTTTTTCATGTCTTCCCCTCCAGAATGCGCGGCGATCAGGCCTGATCGGGCGGAGGCAGGAAATCGACTTCGTGCAGGGCAGATAGGCGCACGAGTTCTTCCGGATCCGTGACACCGTTTAAGGCACCAAACAAATCGAAGAGCTTTCGCGCTGGCGCGACGCCGAAGACGCAGGTCGCGGTCTTGCCGGACCGATTGAAGATACCGTGGGCTTCGCCCATGGGCATGCGCACCGTGTCGCCTGGACCTGCCTTATGGACGTTGCCACCCATTTCGACCTCCAGTTCCCCCTCCAGCATGACGATCCATTCGTCTTGGGTCGGGTGGATGTGCGGCGGTACGAACGTGTCCGCCGGCACCACGGCATGCCAGATGAAGGCGTTGGTGCTATGGACCTTGGGTGTGTAAGTGTGGCCAACGACGTTCCAGCTGATGCCGTCGAGCCCGTCTTTGGATGCGGTGATCCCGGCTCCGTTTTGCATTTTGTGTCCCCTCTCTTTCAAGACAGGATCAGGCTAACGCTGAAAGTCCCGGACATTTTATCCAGATTGCGAAATTAGTTTGATGAGAGCTGCGAAATGCCGCATTGCAGCAGCGAGAACGCTTGATCCTGCGGTAAAGCCGGAGGCATCATTCGGATATGATGGCTCAACCGCAAAGGCCCCCACCGCTGAGTGACTTCCGCCGCTTTCAGACCTTCGATGTTGATGCGGCCCGGGACATCGTTGCGCGTCATTTCTGCAGTCACAAGCTGCAGCGGCAATCCTCCAATGACAAGTTCGATGCCTGCCAGCACCGGGTTTCCGGAGAGCATGTCTCGCTCAATTACCTTCGCTATGGCGGCGACGTGACGATTGAGCCCGGCGAGCTGACCCGGTTTTTTCTGATCCAGATCCCGCTTAGCGGTGCTGCCGAAATCACCAACGGCTGCCAGGCCGTGGCGTCAAACCCGCAGACAGCCTCCATCCTCAATCCTGACCGCCATACGGTGATGCGCTGGCATTCGGGTTGCGAGCAATTGCTGGTTCAGATTGACCGGCAGTTTGTAGACGACGTGGCCTCAAGGATCACGGGTATGGACTTGGGCGCCCGTTTGCGATTTGCGCCGGAATTTCGTCTGAGACGACCGGAAGCACACCAATGGATGCGCAAACTGTGGGGGCTGGTTCATGCTGCGGAGAATGGAGAGCTGTTTAAATCAGACTACCGCACGTCCCAACTGTATCTCGAAGAAGAACTGATCGTTTCTCTGCTTGAGGTGCAAGAGAACACGGCTTCCGTCTTGCTCTCCCATGAAACGCAAAAGTCCGGACCTGCGATCCTGAAGCGGGCCGTTGATATGATCCATGACCGGCTGCGGGAAGATTTCAGTCTGATAGAGCTTGCACGTCATGCCGGAACCACTCCGCGCAACTTGCAGCTGGTCTTCAAACGCGAAATGGGCCTCACACCTGTACAATATTTGCAGCAGTGCCGCCGGAACATGGCCCGTCATTTGTTGCTTGCCCGAAATGGCGACCTCCCTGTCAGTGACGTCGCCGAGTTATCTGGGCATCGTCATCTTGGGCGGTTTTCTGTTGCCTATAAGAAGCGCTTCGGAGAGTCCCCAAAGGCAACCGCTCGCAGCCGTGTGTTCTGCTGATGCAGCCGATAGCCAAATAAATTTCGAACTTCTTGGGAATGAAATCTGTTCTCAAGTGTTATGATCAGTTTTACCAAGTAATTATTGCCCCAAAATTGACAAATAATGAAATATTCGCCACAATAATACCTCTACTATTTAATTTTACGCCCATGATTCACGCCAATTTGCTGCCTAGTTTGAGATCGTTATGTACTCACAAGGCAGGGAACAAATGGCCGGAACATATCAAGACTTCTTGTCCGCATTGCTGGCATTTGAATCGGGATGGGACCGAGAGCGTTACGACTCTGGTGTCATTCAGGATTGGCAGCTTGATCAATGGGCTGGCGGCCCGGTGCAAGACCGGTTTCCGCAGTATTCGAGCTGGTCTCAGCTGACGGACGCCGAATGGGAGGCGATGGCCTACCAGTCTCAGAACTCGCTTGGGTTTGTTGGCTTCCAGTTCGGTGAAGCGCTGCTCATCGATCTCGGCTACTACGACGACACGGTGTTTTATGGGAACGGTGCGGCCACCAACACCTGGGATGGGACCTGGACCGGCAAGAACGGTGTGAACTCCTTTGCAGACTTCACAACCAAGGCCGCCCAGGATGTCGCGATCCAGGAAGCCTTTGGCTACAATCTGCAGGTCATCGAAAACCAGCTCGCAAACAGCGGTCAATCGCTGAGCGATTATATCGGCCAGACCGCGACCTACACGCAGAACGGTCAAACCGTTACAGTCGAGCTGACGTTGACCGGTATCATGGCCGCAGCACATTTGCGCGGTGCCTGGGGGACTGCGTCCCTTCTGCAGAGCGGGGCGGTCAGTACAGATGAATACGGCACGTCCATTCTGCAATATATGGAGCAGTTCGGTGGCTTCGATGCTCCGACTGTTGCTGAGGCGATCGCTTTCTATGATAGCCGCCTAACCGGGGACGAAGGACTTGGAACGCCAGATGGTGGCACGCCTGGAACACCAGGGACCCCGGGGACGCCTGGAAACGGAGACAACGGATCGGCCGATGTCGACGAAGGTTCTGCGGATGTCGTGATTACCTGGTCCTGGGGACAGGATACGGTCGTTTCGAACTTCGATCCCGCAACCGGTACCATTTTCGTTGACTGGATCGGTGCGGCTGAGCTCACGGTTTCCCAGACAGCGAACGGTGTTGTCTTTGCTGTCCCGTCAAACAATCAGACCACAACGCTTCAAGGGGTGCAGTTGTCTGATCTCAGCCCGTCCAGTTTCACTGTCCTGGATTCTGGAACAGCCAGCATGATTTTCGGTTTGATCGGTCAGGATAGCGAAGCGCCCGATCCCGAAGTGCCGGTGGATCCAGATCCTGTTGATCCGGATCCCGAGGTCCCGGTCGACCCTGATCCGGTCGATCCAGATCCCGTTGACCCGGACCCGGTTGATCCCACACCGGCCCCGCCCATCGAGCCGGGCAGCTGGAATGGAACCGCGGGGGTCACGGCGGCCAATGCTTCGGTTGTGATTACCTGGGCTTGGGGGACGGATCGTGTTGTGTCCAACTTCAACCCCCAGAATGATACCATTTTCATCGACTGGTTTGGGCCGGAAGCGATCGATGTCACGGAAGTCAATGGCAACGTGATTTTCACGATGGCATCAAACAATCAGACTGTGACGCTGCAAGGCGTTACCTTAAGCGATCTGTCGGCGTCGAATTTCACAATTCAAAGCACGGAAACCGGTCAGGAAATCCTGTCGCAAGTTGGAACGGTTTCCGGACCAGGTACACCTGATACGCCGGACAACCCTGATATGCCTGACATGCCGGATATGCCTGACATGCCGGACGGGGCACAGATGATCATGATCATGCCGAACAACCCGTCCCGTGTCATCACGGATTTTGATCCGGTGGGTGGGGACATGCTTCATCTTGAAGCCGGTGTCATCGCGGAACGCCTTGAGATTCAGGATACGGCAAACGGTCTGACAGTCACCGTCTACACGGCTACCGGCGAGGTTGCCAACACAACGGTGCTGACGGGCGTGTCTCTAGCGGACATGACCATGAGCAATTTCATGGTTGCCGAAGAATCTGCGCTCAATGAGGTTGCAAGCCTTTTAGGCCAATCCATCGAAACGCCGGACACCGGCGGGTTTGATGTGATCTACGATGCTGACGGGTCCAACACACCGGTTCCGACCGGAGCGAGTGATTTCGGCGGCGTCAAATGGGCCGCGGAGTTTGGCAAGGACGATATCGTCGGCTTTAACCCGGCCGCGGATCAGCTCGACTTCGGCAATGCTTCGGTTCATGGTCTGATCTTGAACATGACCCCTAACGGTGAGCCGATCGTCGATAATCCGTGGGGCCCGGACATGCAGATCCTGCAAGGGGTTCAACTCGCGGATCTCACCATTGAGAACTTTGGTGTGGTCGGCAACGAGCACCTGCGCCAGGACCTCGGCGGCGTTCTTTCCTGGGAAAAGGGCATCGGCCCGCGGGATGGCGACACGGTCTACATCCGCTCTCATGAATACGGGCAGGCCGAAGTGATCAACGGGTTTGATCCGGCAACGCAGAAGATCAGTTTCCTCTATTTCAGCACGCGCGAACGCTTGAGCGTTGAAGATACGCCGAATGGAATGGTCATCAGTGTTCTGCCGAGTGGGCAGAGCTTCACCTTCACCGGCGTGCAGAAGGCCGATCTCATTCCGGGCAATCTGGAGTTCCATTTCGATCAGGTGATGGAAGACAATCTGGAAGCCCCGTTCGGGATTGATCAGAACGATGTGTCGTTGGTGTCGAGGGAAGCCCTGCTGACGCCGGAAGCGCCTGCCGGCCAAGGCACTGACGGGTTCCAGATCCGTGAGGGTGCTGGAGCCGTATCAGGAACCGAAACCCCGGATACACCGGACGCGCCCGATACATCAGACACTTCGGAGGTTCCAGCGCCGCCCGCAACAATGGTCACTCCGTCCACTTCGGATACGATCAACCTTGGGTCGGGTGCCGATACGGTGGCGATCACGTGGGATTGGGGGCGGGAAGTCTCCGTGCTCAACTTTGATGCCTCTGAAGATCTTTTGGATTTCAGCAGCTTGTCAGTCAACGACATCTCGCTCCAGGAGGTCGGAACCGATCTGACAATCACCGTTCAGAACAATGGTGGGCATACCTATGTGCTGGAAGATATCCAGGCTGAAGATCTGTCTCTCGCCAACCTGACCGCAGCAGACTGGAACACGGTCGTCACTGATGCGGGCGGCGTGGCCGATCAGCTGCGGGCCCTCGGCAACACAGACTTTCTGCTGTGACATGGCAGGGTCCTGACCCTCAGCGCTTTGAGCGCCGCAAAGAGCGCATGCTCAAACTTACGCCGCGGATTTTCCGCGGCGTTTTTTGTATCCACAAGTCTTTGAAAACTGGGGATGGTGGCATCACGCACCGATGGCTGGAGCGCGGACCCTCCGTATTTCTGCGACTCCGATTCTACTATTCTGTCAAGGCTTCATTAAGCATGTTGGCGTTACCTTCGCTCGACGGGGTCGTGTGCGATCAAATCCTGCAGGAATCCATGAGATTCCATTGACCGCCCATGATTTCCCATGGTATCCCATATTTACCCAGAATGGGGAGCGCGGGCCCATGTTCGACGGGCTCAGGACATGACTTAACGAGCTGGCAAGAGCTGCCGTTGCAATTTGCATGTTCTGACAGGTAGGGCCGTTTCCTTCTTTTTTGGGTTGTTTCGGGGATTGCGCGGACGGGGGTCCGTAGCGGGGATGTATGGCCGGCTTTGTTTCGCATTTTACCAACCGGCTGGATGCCAAGGGTCGCGTGTCGATCCCGGCACCCTTCCGCGCGGTATTGGCGAGAGATGGGTTTGAAGGGCTTTATTGTATTTCATCTGCGCATTGCGCGGCGGTCGACGCCGGAGGCAATCAGCTCGTGGCTGAAATTCAGAACCGCGCCCAGCAGTTTGCCAAGCTCACACCCGATCATGACATGCTCGCAGCAGCGCTGTTCGGTGCCAGTGAAATCATCAAGATCGATGGAGATGGCCGTATGATCCTCTCCGACATGATCCGCGACCATGCCGGCCTCTCCGACACCGTCACGTTTGTCGGTATGGATTACAAGTTTCAGATCTGGGAACCAGAGCAGTTCCGCGAGTATCGCGCAGAGGCCCAAAAGCGCGCACTCGCAATGCTGTCGGGGCAACTCCCAGCACCCTCGCAAGGAGAGCCGGTATGATGGCGCTCGGCGACAAGACAGATGATCTTGCTGCTGGCGGACCAGAGCGTCATGTGCCGGTTCTTCTTAACGAGGTTCTGGAATGGCTCGACCCTCAGCCGGGCGAGGTTATGGTCGACGGCACATTTGGTGCTGGTGGTTACTCGCGTAAGCTTTTGGAGCGCGGCGCAACGGTGGTTGGGATCGACCGTGACCCCGATGCAATTGCCGGCGGTCAGGAACTCGTCGCCCAGTCCGATGGCCGGCTGATCCTGGTGCCGGGTCAGTTCGCGGACCTGGAAATTCATGCGCGCGAGAGCGGGTTTGACAGCGTTGATGGTGTGGTTCTCGACCTCGGCGTTTCCTCCATGCAGCTGGATCAGGCCGAACGCGGGTTTTCGTTCCTGCGTGACGGTCCTTTGGATATGCGCATGGAGCAGGCCGGGCCGTCTGCTGCTGACGTGGTCAACGAGTTGCCCGTCCGGGACCTAATCCGCATCATCGGGCTTTTGGGCGAAGAAAAACGGGCGCCATCCGTTGCGCATGCGATCGACAATGCGCGCAAGGAAAAGCCGTTCAGCCGTACACTTGAGCTTGCAAATCTGATCGAGAAGGTGCTTGGCCGCTCTCCGAAGAAAGCGCAGATCCATCCGGCGACACGGACATTTCAGGCGCTGCGGATCTATGTGAACGGTGAATTGCATCAGGCCGCTCAGGCGCTGGGCGCTGCTGAACGCATCCTGAAGCCGGGTGGCCGCCTGGTTTTGGTGAGTTTTCACTCGCTTGAGGACCGCATCGTCAAACGGTTCTTCCAGGACCGGACAAAAACACGGGGTGGCGGGTCACGTCATATGCCGGAGGAAGAGGTTCCGCCGGCAACTTTTGAAAATCTCACGCGCAAGGCGGTCGAGGCGCGCGATACGGAAAAGGATGCAAATCCGCGTGCGCGCTCTGCGAAGTTGAGGGCAGGGCGGCGGACAGAGGCTCCGGCGCGCGAGCTCGACATTCATGTCGCCGGTGTGCCGCGCCTTGCAGCGTTTCATGGACTAGGGGGCTGACATGGTTCGGGTGCTCAACATCCTTTTCATTGTGGCCGTCGTGATCGGCGCGGCAACCGTCTACGACCTGAAGATGGCGGCAACGAAGTCCGCTGCGAAGGTTGCGGAGCTGCAGCGGCAAATCGACGAAGAGCGGAATGCAATCCGTCACTTGCGCGCCGAGTGGAGTGTTCTGAACAAGCCGGAGCGGCTGCAGAACCTTGTCGAGCGCTACAACGAGTATCTTCAACTCGAAGCATTGGAAGTCCGGCAGATCGTCATGCCGGATGAACTTCCGGCACGGCCGGTGACTCTGGAGCCGATCGGCGGGGCTGACCAGATGGGCGGATATGCCGGTTCTTCGGCGATGATCAGGTAGGGGCTTAGGGGCAATGACATTGGCAACAGAACCAGCGAGTTTTCTCCAGGTTCGGCGAACCCAACCGAGGGCGGCGCGCAGCTCGGTTTCGTCGAGTGCGGTCAAGTCGCGCGTTTATCTCGCCATGCTCGCTTTTGCCTGTGTTTATGCGGCCATCGGTGGCCGGTTGATCTATCTTGCCCAGATGGACGAAGCGCCGTCTCGGGCTTGGATTTCTGCCCAAGATTCTGTGGCCGCCTCCCGTCCAGATCTCATCGACCGCAATGGTGAGATCCTTGCCACCGACATCAAGACCGCGTCCCTTTATGCTGAGCCGCGCCGTATTCTCGACGTTGACGAAGCAGTCGAAGGGCTCACCCGTATCTTGCCCGATCTGGATGAGGCGCTTGTCCGCCGCCGTCTTGAGAGTGGCGCTGGATTTGTCTGGTTGAAGCGTGAAATGACTCCGGACAAGGCAGAGCAGGTGCATGACCTTGGTTTGCCCGGTATCGGTTTCCTGTCTGAAAACCAGCGCTTTTACCCAGGTGGTCCGACCGCGGGCCACATCGTCGGCGCGGTAAATGTCGACAATCAGGGTCTCAGCGGGATTGAGAAATACGTCGACGATCAATGGTTGCGCGACCTTCAGTCGATCGGGTTTGCCTCTGGCCGCACCATGGAGCCGGTGCGCCTTTCCGTAGATCTCAGGGTCCAGCACGTCGTGCGCGATGAATTGGTCAAGGCAATGGAGCGGTATCGGGCCATCGCGGCCGCCGGTATCGTGCTGGATGCAAAGACTGGCGAAGTCGTCGCAATGTCGTCCCTGCCGGACTACGATCCGAACGATAGATCCGAAGCTTTGGAAAAGGACCGGCTGAACCGGGCGACTGGCGGTGTCTTTGAAATGGGCTCCGTGTTCAAGGCGTTTACGACCGCCATGGCATTGGATTCGGGGGCTGTTACGATCAATGACAGTTTCGATGCGACGCGTCCTCTGCGCGCAGCGGGCCGGACGATCACCGATTTCCACGGGAAAAACCGCATCCTGTCCGTGCCGGAAATCTTCATTTATTCATCCAACATAGGCACCGCAAAAATGATGTTGGCGACCGGGGTCGCGCGCCAGAAGGAATTCATGGAGCGGTTGCATCTAACGAAGCGATTGCAGACGGAATTGCCTGAAAACGCCGCTCCCTTGTTGCCGCCGAAATGGAACGAATTGGCCGCGATGACCATCTCCTTCGGTCACGGCTTGTCGGTAACGCCGATGCAAACAGCGGTGGCTGCCGCGGCTATGGTCAACGGTGGTTCCTTGTTGCCGCCGACCTTTGTGCCTCGGACACAGGAAGAAGTTAAGACGCTGAAGAAGCAAGTGATTTCACCGGAAGTCAGCCGCATGATGCGGTATCTCTTCCGCCTCAATGTTTTGTCCGGATCCGGGCGCCGGGCCGATGTTCCAGGCTACACCGTCGGCGGTAAGACCGGGACGGCGGAGAAGATTGAAAACGGCGTGTATGTGTCGAACAAGCGGCGCAACTCCTTCCTTTCGGCCTTCCCGATGGATGATCCGAGATACGTGGTTCTGGTTGTTCTTGATGAGCCCAAATCGGAGCGGGAAGGTATTGGTGCGACCGCCGGTTTGAACACGGCTCCGACGACCGGGGCGATCATTCGCCGCGCAGCACCGATGCTCGGTGTGATGCCGCGCTTTGGCAAAGGGGATGAACCGATCGAGATTTCCTATTAAGGAGACATAAAAGAAGCAAACTGGTCCGGCGGGGTCGCAGCCGAAATCCGGTCCGGTTTTAAGCTTCACGAGAATGACGATGCACGAACCGGATGATCGGATGTTATGCACCTTGAGCATTTAGCCGACGGCATGGATTTGCCGGACACGGCAAATGGCCTTTCCATTGAAGGACTGACGGCGGACAGCCGCAAGGTCCAACCGGGTTTCCTCTTTGCTGCCTTCAAGGGCTCCACGGTTGATGGTGTGCAGTTCGTTCCCAAAGCGGTCGAAGCTGGCGCTGCCGCTGTCCTGTGCGCAACCGATGCTGAGGAGGCCGTCCGCGCCCTCGTTCCACAAACCGTAGCGGTACTTGGTGCAGATGAGCCACGCCTGGCATTTGCGAATATGGCTGCGCGTTTCTATGGCCGTCAGCCGGATACGATTGTTGCTGTCACGGGCACGGCGGGAAAGACATCGGTCGCCCATTTCGTGCGCCAGATCTTTCAAGCGGCAGGCCATCCGGCGGCCAGTCTTGGAACCTTGGGCATCATTACGCCGGATGGCGAAAGTTACGTTGGGCTGACAACGCCGGACCCGGTGCAGCTTCAAAAGGATCTGGCAGACCTTGCGAATGAAGGCATTCGCTATGCCGCTTTGGAAGCCTCGTCCCACGGCCTTGATCAGTATCGCCTTGATGGTGTTCGGCTGACAGCGGCAGCCTTCACCAACCTTGGCCGTGATCACATGGATTACCACCCGACCATCGAGGATTACCTGCAAGCCAAGCTGCGTCTCTTCAGTGAGCTGCTCCCGGCCGGCGGTCATGTTGTTGTAGATCCGGGTGAAAAGTACACAGATCGCGTTTTGGCCATTGCCGAAGAGCGTGGATTGCCGGTTTTCACGGTTGGCGAGACGGGCAAGGATCTCAAGCTGACCGGCTTGAGGCCGAGCGGTGCCGGGCAGCTTTTGACCGTCGAGACCTCGCGCGGCGAGTACAAGGTGACCCTTCCACTCATTGGCCGGTTTCAGGTTTCGAACGCTTTGATTGCTGCAGGTCTTGCGATTACTGCCGGAATAGATGTCGGCGCTGCACTTCGTGCTCTTGAGAACCTAAAAGGCGCACCGGGCCGCTTGGAGCTCGCCGGGATAACTCCGGCTGGCGGTATGGTTTTCGTTGATTACGCCCACAAACCGGATGCTCTCGACAAAGCGTTGGCGGCACTAAAACCGTTTGCCGAAGGAGGTCTATCTGTTGTGGTGGGCGCCGGTGGTGACCGGGATCCGGGCAAACGTCCCCTGATGGGCGAAGCGGCTGCGCGTCACGCAGATTTGGTCATAGTGACCGATGACAACCCGAGATCGGAAGACCCGGCGACCATTCGCAAGGCCGTTCTTGCAGGTGCGCCGGGTGGTCTAGAGATTGGCGATCGCGCTGAAGCAATTGCCGAAGGCGTCCGGCGCTTGAAATCAGGCGATATCCTGTGCGTTGCCGGAAAAGGTCACGAAACCGGCCAGATTGTTGGCGACACAGTGATTCCTTTCTCTGATCACGACTCTGTGCGCCACGCTATAAATCAACTGGGAGTAAAATGAGCGACCCGCTTTGGACATCTGAGGCCTTTATCGATGCCTGTGGCGGAACCGCCAAAGGGGACGTGGGCGCGCACATAACCGGTATTTCCATCGACAGCCGAACTCTTGAGCCGGGTGATGCGTTCATCGCCATCAAAGGTGATCGGCTCGATGGCCATGATTATGTTGCGGCAGTGCTAGAGGCAGGAGCGTCGTTGGCGCTTGTTGCCGAAGATCGCCTCGGTGATTTGCCCGATGACGGGCGTTATGTCGTTGTTGATGATCCGCTCGAAGCCATGCGCGCACTTGGTGTTGCCGCGCGGGCCCGCACCAATGCCCGCATTGTCGCGGTTACCGGATCGGTTGGCAAAACAGGGACGAAGGAAGCCCTTCGTCTGGCGCTTGCGCCCTCCGGCAAGGTTCATGCATCGGTTGCCTCGTTCAACAACCACTGGGGCGTCCCGCTGACGCTGGCGCGCATGCCCGCCGATACGGATTTTGGCGTCTTTGAAATCGGCATGAACCACGCAGGTGAAATCACGCCGCTGGTACAGATGGTTCGGCCGCATGTCGCGATCATCACCACCGTCGAAGCCGTTCATATCGAGTTCTTCGAATCTGTTGAGAAGATTGCCCAGGCCAAGGCGGAAATCTTCAATGGTCTGGAGCCGGATGGCGTTGCGATCCTCAATCGGGACAACAAGCAATACGATCTTCTCCGGTTTTTGGCGGCAACCGCTGCCGTGCGCAATGTTCAGACATTTGGGCAAAGCGGTTCAGAAGACAGTCACTTGAAAATGGCTGTGGCAACGGACGACGGCACGAGTGTGGAAGCCTCGATCCTCGGGCAGGACGTGTCTTACGGAATTGGTGCCCCGGGTGCGCACCATGTGCAGAACAGCCTGGCGGTGTTAACCGCTGTGGCCGATCTGGGCGCGGATCTGCAGGAAGGCGCTGCCGCGCTCGGCGGTATGACTGCACCCAAGGGCCGCGGTGAGCAATGCCGTTTGTCCGTTGGTGGCGGCGAAGTGCAGCTGATTGACGAGAGCTACAACGCCAACCCGGCGTCGATGCGCGCGGCTTTTTCGGTTTTGGCGCAAGCCATACCTGGCGGCTCCGGGCGGCGGATTGCGGTTATTGGCGATATGCGCGAACTCGGCACCGATGCCGACCAGCTTCATGCAGAACTTGAAGGTCCGATCCGCGAAGCTGCGATTGACAGGGTCTTCTGCGCCGGCCCGCATATGGCTGCGCTCTGGGATAAATTGCCGGACGATGTAAAGGCCCATCACCGCGAAGAAGCCAAAGACCTGATCGAGCTGTTACTGAAAGACGTGCAGCCCGGTGATGTCGTGATGATCAAAGGTTCTTTGGGAACCCGCATGGGCCCGCTTGTCGAAGCCTTGAAAAAAGAATATCCGCCTGCAGACGACATCGAAGCGGCGTGAAGGATAGCTGATGTTTTATTTTCTCGGCCAGTTCGCCGACCAAATCTCTGCTCTGAACGTTTTCCGGTACATCACATTCCGGACAGGCGGGGCGATCATGACGGCCCTGTTCTTTGTCTTTCTGTTTGGGCCAAAGATTATCGCGAGCCTTCGGATCCGGCAGGGACATGGTCAGCCGATCCGTGCCGATGGCCCGGAAAGCCACCTGTCCAAAAAAGGAACGCCCACAATGGGCGGATTGATGATCTTGTCCGGTGCTTTGGTGGCTGCGCTCCTATGGGCTGATCTGAGCAATCCGTACGTCTGGGTCGTGATCGGTGTGACCGTCGGCTTCGGGATGATCGGGTTTTACGACGACTACCTGAAGGTCACGAAGTCCTCGCACAAGGGTTTCGGTGGCAAGGCGCGTTTGGGCCTTGAGTTCCTGATTGCCGCAACCGCGGCGTTTACCGTTACAGTGCTCGACACGACATCGTTCTCCGGAGCGCTGACATTCCCGTTCTTCAAAGACTTCACGCTCAATCTCGGCCTTATTTTCATTCCGTTTGCGGCCTTCGTCATGGTTGGAGCAGGCAATGCGGTGAACCTGACTGATGGCCTCGACGGTCTGGCCATTGTGCCGGTTATGATCGCCTGCGCTTCTTTTGGATTGATCGCTTACCTCTCGGGCAACGCGGTGTTCGCGAACTACCTGCAGATCCACCATGTGGCCGGTACCGGTGAACTTGCCGTCATCTGCGGTGCGGTGATCGGCGCTGGTCTTGGCTTCCTGTGGTTCAACGCGCCTCCCGCGGCCATCTTCATGGGTGACACCGGATCTTTGGCGCTCGGCGGAATGATCGGCGCGATCGCTGTTGCGACCAAACACGAGATTGTTCTGGCAATCATCGGTGGCCTTTTCGTTCTGGAAGCGGTCTCGGTGATCGTTCAGGTGATGTCCTTCAAACTCACCGGAAAGCGTGTGTTTCGAATGGCGCCGATCCACCACCATTTCGAAATTCAGGGCTGGACCGAAAGCCAGGTGGTCATCCGGTTCTGGATCATATCGGTCGTCCTGGCCCTGATCGGCCTTGCCACACTGAAGCTGAGGTAAGGCGATGATCGAAGTCACCACATTTGAAGGACAAACCGTTGCGCTTTTCGGGCTCGGCGGTTCTGGACTTGCCACTGCCAAGGCGTTGCAGGCGGGCGGGGCTAATGTGGTGTGCTTTGACGACAATGAAACGCGAGTTGCCGAGGCGGCTGCTGCCGGCCTCAAAACCCAAGACCTGAAGACCATCGACTGGTCGGGCGTGTCTGCCCTTGTGCTGGCGCCGGGGGTTCCGCTGACACACCCGGTTCCCCATTGGTCTGTCGATCTGGCACGAAATGCCGGGGTTGAGGTGATCGGTGATGTCGAACTCTTCTGCCGCGAGCATCGCAAGCTCTGTCCTGAAGCACCGTTCATTGCGATCACCGGAACGAACGGTAAATCGACCACGACTGCCCTGATTGCGCATTTGCTGCGCGAACTCGGGCTGGATGTTCAGATGGGGGGCAACATAGGGACACCGGTACTGGAGCTGGATCCGCCGCGCCCTGGCCGCCACTATGTGGTTGAATGTTCGTCCTACCAGATCGACCTTGCCCCGACGCTGGACCCGACGGTCGGACTTCACATGAACCTGTCGCCGGATCACCTCGACCGGCACGGTACGCTTGAGAATTATGCCGCAATCAAGGAGCGGCTGGTGGCTGGTGCGAAAGTTGCGATTGTCGGCGTCGATGATCGCCTGTCCTCCATGATCGCCGACCGGTTGGAGTTGGCCCGCAAACCGGTCTGCCGCATCGCCGGAGAACGGGAGTTGACGGACGGCATCTACGCACACCATGGCCGGCTGATTGAGGCCCATGATGGCGCGCAGACCGAAGTCGCCTTGCTCGCGGGGATCGACAGCTTGCGCGGCGACCATAATGGTCAAAACGCCGCCGCTGCTTTTGCTTGTCTGCGGGCGCTGGAAATACCTGGCGATAAGATCGCAGCCGCAATGAAAAGCTTTCCTGGCCTCCATCACCGCATGGAGATTGTTGCCCGAACTGGCCGGACGCTCTTCATCAATGACAGCAAGGCGACCAACGCAGATGCTGCGGCCCGGGCGCTTGCGAGTTTCGACCGGATCTACTGGATTGCCGGAGGGCGCGCCAAGGCCGGTGGGATCTCTTCCCTGGACGAGTACTTCCCGAAAATCGCGAAGGCCTTTTTGATTGGTGAGGCCGCAGAGGAGTTTGCCAAAACGCTGGATGGACATGTTCCGTACGCAGTGAGTGGTACACTCACGCAGGCCGTCCAGGATGCGGCGGCTGAGGCTGCAGAAGATGGCGCTGAAGAAATCGCAATTCTTCTATCCCCGGCCTGTGCATCTTTCGATCAATATGCCAATTTCGAACTGCGGGGCGCTGCTTTTGTAGATGCGGTGCGTGCCTTGCCTGGTGGTGGAAACACTCAGGAGGTCGCATAAATGGTCTCACGCGCCGATCGCAGCCGGTTTGCCGAATGGTTTTGGACAGTGGATCACTATCTGCTGGCAGCCTTCAGTATTCTGCTCGTTTCCGGCGTGGTGTTTGCCTTTGCCGCGAGCCCGCCGGTCGCCGAACGCATTGGCGTTGATACCTTCTATTTCGTGAAACGGCAGGCCATGTTCACGATCCCGGCGCTCGGGATCATGCTAGCGGCATCTCTCATGACGCCGCGGATGGTTCGCAGAGCTGCGCTCGTGTTGTTCACGATCTCCGTGGTCTTGCTCATTGCGACCCTGTTCATGGGGTTTGAAACCAAGGGTGCCCGCCGCTGGATCTATATTGCCGGTGTATCCGTTCAGGCGTCGGAATATCTCAAACCGGCCTTTGTTGTGCTGATCGCGTTTTTGTTGTCTGAAAGCGGCCGCCGCCGGGAAGTGCCGGGCGTTCTATTCGCCTTCATTCTTTTTGCTGTCTGCGCAACTCTTCTAGTGGCCCAGCCGGACTTTGGGCAGACCATGCTGATTGGGATGGTCTGGGCGGCGTTGTTCTTTTTGAACGGGATCTCGTGGATGATTATCGTTGCGCTCGGGATTATCGGGATTGCCGGTCTGTTCGCCGCTTATGCCTTCCTGCCGCACGTGACCAGCCGGGTCGACCGGTTCCTCGATCCAAGCACAGGCGACACCTTTCAGGTTGATACCGCGCTCGAGGCCTTCATGTCGGGTGGATGGTTCGGGCGGGGACCAGGCGAGGGCACGGTGAAACGGATCCTGCCCGACAGTCATGCGGATTTCATCTTCGCCGTGGTGGGCGAGGAGTTTGGTGTGATCGCCTGCCTCATGCTGGTGATTGTCTTTGCCTTTATCGTGATCCGCGGATTGCAGCACGCAAGCCGGGACCAAGATGCCTTTGGCCGGTTGGCGACCGCCGGTCTTGTTGTCCTGTTTGGGCTTCAGGCAACCATCAATCTGTCGGTGAACCTGCACCTGGTCCCGTCGAAGGGTATGACGCTGCCGTTCATTTCCTATGGGGGGTCCTCTCTTCTGGCGTCCGCCATGTCCGCCGGGGCCATTCTCGCGCTGACCCGCAAGCGGCCGCGGCCCATGTCGAATGACACGGTCACGGTCAGCCGGCTGTCTCCGTCTTCCTTGATGTAATTGTTGGCCCGGATTTATGAGCAAAACCGTTTTACTCACAGCTGGCGGAACCGGCGGTCACCTGTTTCCAGCACAAGCACTTGCAAGTGAGCTGAGCCGCCGCGGCTGGACCGTCGAGCTGGCAACGGATGAGCGGGCCGACAAATACGGCACTGAGTTTCCAGCCCGCAAGGTCCACATCATTGCCTCCGCCACTATCCGCGGCCGCAATCCGATTGCTCTGGCGAAAACCGCGTTTCAGCTGCTGTTCGGAACGCTCCAAGCACGCAAGGTCATCAAGACCTTGAAGCCGGATGTCGTCGCCGGTTTCGGCGGGTATCCAACCTTTCCGCCCATGTACGCGGCACGTCTCACAAACACGCCGTCGATCCTGCATGAAGCCAATGCCGTGATGGGGCGGGCAAACAAACTCTTGGCCAAAGGGGTGTCGGCAATCGCAACCAGCGTCCCGATCGAAGATCTTCCATCCGATTTGTCGAGCAAATTGGTCGAGACGGGCAATCCGGTCCGCGATGCTGTTTTGGATGCTGCCGAACTGAATTTCACTCCGCCGGCCTCTGGTGGTCCTTTGAAGTTGTTGGTTTTTGGCGGCTCTCAGGGTGCGCGGTTCTTTTCAGATCTGGTTCCTCCCGCCGTTGCGGAGCTGTCCGATGAACAGCGAAAACGGATCAAGATCGTTCAGCAATGCCGCCCGGAAGATATGGAGCGAGTGCAGAAAGCCTATCAGGATCTGGGGGTTGAGGCGGAGTGTGCGCCGTTCTTTACAGACCTTCCTCAGCGGATCGCGCAGGCGCATTTGGTGGTTTGCCGCTCAGGTGCCAGCTCTGTTTCGGAGCTGAGCGTGCTCGGCCGGCCGTCCATCCTGGTGCCGTTGCCGGGGGCGATTGACCAGGACCAAGCTGCCAACGCCAAGGTTCTTGAGAAAGTCGGCGGCGCATGGCCGATCCGGCAGGTGGATCTGCATCCATCACGCCTTGCCAAGGAATTGATCCGGTTCATGGATGCGCCGGAGATGCTGGAGGCAGCTGCGAAGGCCGCCAAGACAGTTGCAAAACCAGATGCCGTCAAACGGCTCGCCGACCTTGTTGAAAGCGTCGCGCAAAACAAGGGAGTACGGCCATGAAGATGCCGCAGGATATTGGACCGGTCCACTTTGTGGGGATCGGCGGCATCGGCATGAGCGGCATTGCGGAAGTGCTGAAAACACTTGGATATCAGGTTCAAGGATCTGACATGGCTGAAAACGCCAATGTTCAGCGTCTTCGTGCGAACGGCATTCCGGTGACTGTGGGCCATGCTGCCGAAAACCTTGGCGAAGCGGAAGTCCTTGTGGTCTCCTCTGCCATTAAGAAAGACAATCCGGAACTGGTAGCAGCTCGCGAAAAGCTGATCCCGGTCGTACGCCGTGCAGAAATGCTTGCCGAGCTGATGCGGTTCAAGCAGGCGATCGCAGTCGGCGGAACGCACGGCAAAACCACAACCACATCTATGGTTGCTGCCCTTCTGGATGCCGGGCATCTCGATCCGACCGTGATCAACGGCGGCATCATCAATGCTTATGGCACCAACGCCCGGATGGGTGAGGGCGACTGGATGGTGGTGGAAGCAGATGAGAGTGACGGGACATTCGTTAAGCTTCCGGCCGACGTGGCCATTGTGACGAACATCGACCCGGAACATCTTGATCACTACGGAGATTTTTCGGGCGTTCAAAAGGCTTTCCGTCAGTTCATCGACAACGTGCCGTTCTATGGATTTGCCGTCATGTGCCTCGACCACCCTGAGGTCCAGACCATGATCGGCAACATTGAGGATCGCCGGATTGTGACTTACGGCACCAATCCGCAGGCCGATGTACGGTTCACAGATGTTTCGATGGATGGTGGCAAATCGATTTTCTCGGTGACCATCCGCGATCGCCGCAGCGGGGAAGAGACCGAACTCAGCAATTTGGTTCTGCCTATGCCGGGCCTTCACAACGTTTCCAATGCGACCGCGGCAATCGCTGTGGCCTCCCAGCTTGGCGTGTCGCCGCAAGACATTGAAAAGGGCATTTCGTCCTTCGGCGGCGTGAAGCGGCGCTTTACGTTCACGGGTGAAGCTGGCGGAGTTCAGGTTTTCGACGATTACGGTCACCACCCGGTCGAGATCAAGGCTGTGCTGCATGCAGCCCGGGAATCCACCGATGGCAAGGTGATCGCGGTTATGCAGCCGCACAGATACACCCGCCTGCACAGTTTGTTCGATGATTTCTCAAACTGCTTCAACGATGCAGACGCGGTCGTCATCACGCCGGTTTACGAGGCAGGAGAACAGCCGATCGAGGGTGCGCGCCACACGGATCTGGTTTCCGGCTTGAAAACACGTGGTCACCGGCAGGTGCAGGCCATTAACGGCCCGGAAGAGTTGGCCTCTGTGGTGAAGGAATTGGCGGAACCTGGAGACTTCGTCATCTGTCTCGGTGCGGGCAACATCACCCAGTGGGCTTACGCGCTGCCGGATCAGCTGAACGCTCTGCAGAAGGAGGGGGCATGAGCTTTCCCAACCTTCTGGAAGAAATTCCAGATCTTGCTGAAGGTATCCGCGGAAAACTGACGCCCAATCAGCCGCTTTCTGCCGTGACCTGGTTCCGCACGGGTGGACCGGCGCAATTGATGTTTCAGCCCGCGGATGAAGACGATCTCTCGGTATTTCTCAAGAAACTTCCCAAAGATGTTCCCGTCCTGCCGGTGGGTCTCGGTTCCAATCTCCTGATCCGCGATGGCGGATTGAGAGGGGTTGTTGTCCGCCTCAGCGCAAAGGGCTTTGGCCAGATCGAAGAGCTTGGCAACAATCGTCTCCGCGCTGGCGCAGCTGTCCCGGACAAGCGGCTTGCGGAAGCTGCGGCCAAGGCGGGCCTCGGAGGTTTCGCGTTTTACACCGGTATTCCAGGCGGGCTCGGTGGAGCGCTCCGGATGAATGCCGGTGCCCATGGCACGGAAACACGGGACCGGATGGTTGAACTCACGGCGATCGACCGGGACGGTAACCGTCATGTTCTGAGCAATTCCGACATGGGATACAGCTATCGGCATTCCGGCGCCAGTTCGGATCTGATCTTCACATCGGCCGTGTTTGAAGGCGTCCCCCAGGATGAGGCGGCGATCCGCGAGGAAATGGCCGCGGTTGTCGAGCACCGGGAAAACGCGCAGCCGATCCGTGAAAAAACGGGCGGGTCAACCTTCAAGAATCCGGACGGCAATTCGGCCTGGAAAGTGGTTGATGCTGCCGGGTGCCGCGGATTGATGGTCGGCGGTGCGCAAATGTCGGAGATGCACTGCAATTTCATGATCAACACCGGTGATGCTACGGGCCACGATTTGGAGTTGCTCGGTGAAACCGTCCGCGCAAAGGCGCTTGAGGCCACCGGTATCCGGCTTGAGTGGGAAATCAAGCGTCTTGGAGAATTCGGGCCGAAAGGCGCGATTGAGCCATTCTTGGGGCAGGCGTGATCGGCCCGCCGGTCTCTGTCCACAGTTTCCATTAGTTGCGTTTTATTTGTGCCGCTTTCCCGGATTCAAGTCCGGGAAACGGTCCTATCAAGGGAGAACCCATCCATGACCAAGAAACATGTTGCTGTCCTTATGGGTGGTTGGGTCAATGAAAGGCCGGTCAGCCTTTCAAGTGGCAAGGAATGCGCGATCGCGCTGGAAGAAGCCGGATATCGTGTTTCACGGGTGGATGTGGACCGGAATGTATCGGCCGTTTTGACCGAGTTGCAGCCGGATGTGGCCTTTAACGCTTTGCACGGACCCTTTGGTGAGGATGGCTGCGTTCAGGGAATATTAGAGTTTCTTAACATTCCCTATACCCACTCCGGCGTGATGGCTTCGAGCCTTGCAATGAACAAAGTGAAGGCAAAAGCGGTCATGGCAGCGGCCGGGATTCCGGTCACGGAGCACAAGGTTGTGAACCGTCATGATATCAGCCGGGAGCATCCAATGGAGCCGCCCTACGTACTAAAGCCCATCAACGAAGGCTCGAGCTTCGGCGTCCTGATTGTCAAGGAAGATCAAGAGTTTCCGCCCCAGGAGCTGCACCGGGAAGACTGGCCTTATCCGGATGTGTTGATGTGCGAGAAATTCATCAGCGGCCGCGAACTGACCTGCGCAGTCAAGGATGATCAGGCACTCGGTGTGATCGACATCGTGACCCAAGGGCAGGAGTTCTACGATTTCGATGCAAAATATGCAGAAGGCGGTTCAAAACACATTCTTCCTGCAAAAATTTCACCACTTGTTTACCAAACAGCGGAGACACTAGCGGTTAAGGCGCATCAGGCCTTGGGGTGCCGTGGGGTTTCCCGGGCCGATTTCCGATTCGACGAGCGCGAAGACGGAAGCGGGGACCTGATCTGCCTTGAAGTGAACACGCAACCAGGCATGACGCCGACCTCTTTGGTGCCCGAAATGGCCGCCTACAAGGGGATGAGCTTCAAGGACCTGGTGAGTTGGATGGTTGAGGACGCGAGTTGCTGTCGTTAGGTCGCAAACATAAACGGGACGCATATGCGCCGCTGGAAGCCGAGCTGGCTCCGCGCGGGCGCGGCGTTGCGCGTTTGCACCGGCAGCCTGTTTGGCGCGCGGCGGGCCTATTGGCGGACTTGCCACGTTGGACGGGTTCTGCAGCTGCTGTTGGTTTCTTAACCTTAACGATTTCCTACGCAATAGTCATAGGTGGACACGGGCGTATCGTGAGCGATGCACTCTTGTCGGCGGTCGGTTTCGGGATTGAGGCCGTAAAGCTGTCCGGACAGCGGGAAATCAACGAATTCCAGATCCTGGAAGCGCTCGAAATTCACGACGGGTCGTCCCTGATCCTGTTTGATGCCGATGGCGCCCGTGAACGGCTGAACGACATGGCCTGGGTCAAGAATGCTTCAGTGATGAAGTTCTACCCGAGCACATTGCAGATCCGGATCGAGGAGAAGGTGCCTTACGCGCTTTGGCAGCGGGGAGATCTGGTCTCGATCGTGAACGAGGCCGGGGAGGTTATCACCGATGAGGTGGATGGCCGGTACGCCAATCTCCTGCTGGTGGTCAACCACGGCGCGCAGCGCCGGGCCGGTGAGATCAGTGCGGCGCTTGCCACAGTGCCGGATCTTCGTCCACGGGTGCGCGCTGCGTTCCTGATCAGTGACCGCCGCTGGGATCTGAAGTTGGAAAATGGGATTTTTGTCCGCTTGCCGGAAGAGAATATGGAAGCCGCTTTGGCTGAATTGGTGAGAATGGACAAGGAAGACGGGCTGCTTGCCCGCGATATCATGGCTATCGATATGCGCCTGGGGGACCGGATCACGGTTCGCTTGAGCGAAGAGGCCGCGGAACAACGCAAGATTATGACCGGTGGTCGTGGGCGTTCGGGCAATGGAGGGCGGGACACATGAGCCGGTCTGATCAGCCCTTGTATTTGCCAAAGATGCGCCCGCTGCCGAGCCGGCGCTCCGTCGTTATGTCGGTCCTCGATGTTGGATCAACAAAGATCTGCTGCCTGATTGCCAAACTTATCCCTCAGGACGACAACGCGATCCTGTCCAGCCGGTCCCACAAGGTCGAGGTTCTCGGCTACGGATATCAGCGGTCCCGGGGCATCAAGTCCGGTGTCGTCGTTGACATGGATGCGGCCGAACACGCCATTCGCCTTGCTGTCGACAGCGCCGAGCGTATGGCTGGGGTGACCGTTGAATCGCTGATCACGAATATCAGCTGCGGCCGCTTGCAGAGCGAGATTTACAGCGCCAGTGTGCCGCTGTCTGGCGAAAGCGTCTGCGAAGCGGATATTCAGCGGGTTCTGTCTGCTGGTTCCAGTCACTCGGTGACCGATGGCCGGGCAGTAACGCATGCGCTGCCGATTTCCTACACACTGGATGGCAGCCGGGGTATCCGGGATCCCCGCGGCATGATGGGCCACAAGCTCGGTGTCGATATGCAGGTTGTCACGGCAGAAGTGCCGCCGGTCCGGAATTTGGAACATTGCATCAACCGTGGTCATCTGCACGTCGAAACCATGGTTGCCACACCGTTCGCCAGCGGTCTGTCGACAATCGTGGATGATGAAGCTGAACTTGGCGTTGCCTGCATTGATATGGGTGGTGGTACCACAACGCTGTCCGTCTTCGTGGACGGTCATATGGTCCACCTCGACGCAATCGCAGTCGGCGGCAACCATGTGACTATGGATATCGCCCGCGCGTTCGCAACGCGCCTGCAAGATGCCGAAAGGCTGAAAACTCTTTATGGCTCACCGCTGGCTTCCGGCTCGGATGAACGGGACATGCTGACCGTTCCAGCGCTGGAAAGCGACAGCGAATTGCCAAACCAGATCCCGCGTTCGGCGTTGACCCGTGTCATCCGCCCACGCGTTGAAGAAATCCTTGAACTTGTGAGAGATCGTCTGACGGCGTCCGGCTTTGCCGGGCGGGTCGGCAAGCAGATCGTTTTGACGGGGGGTGCCAGTCAGCTCACAGGTCTTGGTGAGGTTGCGCGTCATATCCTTGGCCGCAACGTCCGTCTTGGCCGGCCTCTAGGCGTCGCCGGTCTTCCCGAGGCAGCAAAAGGTCCGGCCTTCGCCGCGGCCGTTGGCCTCCTGATTTATCCGCAAGTCGCGCAGATCGAGCAGTTCGAACACAAGAACCGCAGATCCGGGTGGGGCGGGCAATCTGGCTATTTGGCTCGTGTGGGCCAATGGATCAGGGAAAGCTTTTGAGCAAATGACAGACGACAAGAGCCTAGAGTTGGAGCTGCCAGGAGTGGCAGAGGAAATTAGGGAAGAAGAGGGTTCTCCCGTATCGGGGGCGCCAGCGGGTCGCGAGGATAACATGACCATAAACCTGAAGATGCCCGACATTCAGGAACTGAAGCCGCGTATCACGGTCTTCGGTGTCGGCGGCGCGGGCGGAAACGCCGTCAATAACATGATCACAGCAGGCCTCCAGGGGTGCGACTTCGTCGTGGCCAACACGGATGCCCAGGCACTGGCAATGAACCAGTCCGATCGTCTCGTCCAGATGGGCGTGGCCGTTACGGAAGGTCTCGGAGCCGGTTCCCAGCCAGAAGTTGGCGGGGCAGCGGCCGAAGAAGTGATCGATGAGATCAACGATCATCTGTCTGGATCGCACATGGTGTTCATCACGGCTGGTATGGGCGGTGGTACCGGCACCGGTGCAGCTCCTGTGATTGCCCGTGCAGCGCGCGAGCAGGGCATCCTGACTGTTGGTGTTGTTACCAAGCCGTTCCAGTTCGAAGGTGCGCGCCGGATGCGCATTGCCGACAGCGGCATCGAAGAGCTTCAGCGCAACGTTGACACTCTGATTGTCATTCCGAACCAGAACTTGTTCCGGATTGCAAACGCGCAGACGACATTCGCCGACGCGTTTGCCATGGCCGACCAGGTTCTTTACTCCGGTGTTGCCTGCATCACCGACCTGATGGTCAAGGAAGGTCTCATCAATCTCGACTTTGCCGACGTTCGTTCTGTGATGCGCGGCATGGGCAAAGCGATGATGGGGACCGGTGAAGCCTCTGGCGAGAAGCGCGCTCAGCAAGCGGCTGAAGCCGCAATAGCAAATCCGCTGCTCGATGAATCTTCCATGAAGGGTGCGAGAGGATTGCTGATCTCCATCACTGGCGGCAATGATTTGACGCTCTTTGAAGTGGATGAAGCAGCAACCCGGATCCGGGAAGAAGTCGACGCGGATGCCAACATCATCCTTGGTGCGACCTTTGACGAGACGCTGGATGGCATCATCCGCGTGTCGGTTGTTGCAACTGGAATTGACCGGGAGGAGGGCCAAATGGCTGGCACGTTTCCCGGAATCACAGCTCCAGCTCTGAAATCCGAGACCATCGCGCCACGTACACCGGAACTCCAGTCAAAGCACGCGCTGGCGGCTGAAATGCCAAAGGTTCACGATGCTGCAGCAAAGGCGATGGCCAGCCTTGAAAAAGAACTGGCGATTCCAGAGCCGGCAGCCGTTTCTGTTGCCAGTGATCCGGACGTTGAGATCAAGAAAGTGCAGCCTACCCGCACACCAGCGCCAGGAACGTCTTCAATGATGGATCTGGACAACGACACGCCGGCACCGGTGGCCGATGTAGCGCCGATGGCACAGCCATACATTCCGCCGGCAGCCGAAGAACATGCTCCGGCCCCGCGGATGCCGCGCGTTGAAGACTTCCCGCCGATTGCCCAGCGTGAAATTCTGGCAAGCTCTGCTCCGGCCAGCGCTCCGGCAGCACCAGCGGCGCAAGCTCCGGCCGATCCGGCTGCGGATCTGGAGCATGATGTTGAAGATGAACGGCGCCCAATGGGTCTTCTGCGGCGTCTTGCCAGTGGTCTTGGCCGCAAGGAAGACGAAGAAGAGCACCACGAAGAGGCTCCCGTTGAGACTGCCCGTCCGGCAGCGCAACTTCGTCCGGCTCCGCGTGCACCGCAGCCGCGGTCTCACAGCGAAGGGGCAACCGGACAACTTGATAGCACCGGCCGATCGGCCCCAACGCCGGTCAGTCAGTCAGAAGACGATCAGTTGGAGATCCCGGCGTTCCTGCGCCGGCAGGCCAACTGATTCGACCCGCGATCTTCTTCCCTGATCGCAACGGCCCGAAGTCACGACTTCGGGCCGCTTTTGTTACACTGAGTCAAATGACGTGATAATTCAATGATTTGCCGGCCTGTGAATCGTTACAAACCGTAATAAAGCTTTATTTCGCCCTACCATAATTACCGACTATGTTGCCCGCAGCTGGCGATCGTTAAAAGTCCGTAACTTTGCACATGCAAATGACTGACCATTACCGGCGCCAAACCGGAAGGGTAGGGGAATATGACCGCATATGTAGACCGACAGACGACGCTCGCCGATCAGGTGACGCTGACAGGTATCGGTGTTCATTCGGGTAAACCTGCGTCAATCACATTGGTGCCTGCTGAAGCTTGTGTGGGGGTTGTGTTCTCACGCACTGACAGCGACTCTTCCAAGGAAATTCCAGCGCTGTGGGACAAAGTGTCCGCGACCGCGTTGTGCACCGTTCTCGATGATCCGTCCAAAGATGGCATCTCGACCGTTGAGCACCTGATGGCTGCGTTGTTTGGAATGGGCATCGACAACGTCATCGTTGAAATCGACGGCCCTGAAATGCCGATCATGGACGGCTCAAGCCATGCGTTCGTTGAGGCGATAGAACAGGTCGGTATCAGGAAGCTTGACCGGGGCCGCCGGTATCTGAAAGTCAAGAAAACCGTTCGCGTCGACAACGGAAGCGCCTGGTGTGAACTGCATCCCTATGACGGCACGAAGTTTGACATCACAATTGACTTCGACACTCCGGCGATCGGCAACCAGAAATTCGTTTCCGACATCACACCGGATGTGTTCCGCAATGAACTCTGCCGTGCACGGACCTTCGGTTACGTGAAGGACGTTGAGCAGCTTTGGAAAATGGGCTTCGCTCTCGGCTCTTCGCTGGAAAACTCTGTCGCCATCTCCGACGACAAGGTTCTTAACCCGGAAGGCACGCGCTGGCCGGATGAGTTCGCCCGCCACAAGGCACTTGACGCGGTTGGTGACCTGGCGCTTGCCGGTCTTCCGATCCTGGGGCTTTACCGCTCCTTCAAGGGTGGTCACAAGATGAACCACTCCATTCTGGTCAAGCTGTTCGAAGATCCGTCTGCATTTGAGATTGTCGAATCTCCGGCCTTCCGCCAGGTTGGCCAGGTCGACAAAGGCGGTTTGGCTGCTGCCGCAGCCTTTGGTCCGGACGTTTCCTGATACTTTTCTTTCAAGGGAGGCCCGAACGCCTCCCATTTTTATTTCAGGCGAAGCTGCCGTTTGTGGCGGCTTGCCACAAAAAAGCTTAAAAAATCCGGCAGATCGCGTTTGAAAGCGTGACGGGGGCGGTTCGTTTCCGCTAAACACTCGTGTTATTGAAATCAGGAATTTCTGTGCCGCTTGGTGCAGGGCTGTGTTTGGGCTGATATGTGCAGCTCGGGAGATAGGGTGTGAACGGAAGACAACTCGGCTTTTCGGCGTGGACGGCTCCACATCTCAAGCGTTTTTTGGCTCTCGCAGTTTTGGCTGCGCCCTTGGCATTGTCAGCGTGCAGCAGCAAGGACGAGTTCGATGAGCTGGCGCTGAACGACACCCCTGCGGAAGTTCTGTTCAACGAAGGCCTTGCACTGCGAGCACAGGGCAAACTGAGAGATTCGACCGCCAAATTCGAGGAACTCGACAAGCTCTACCCGTACTCGGAATACTCCAAGAAGTCCTTGGTGAACCTCGCCTATCTCAACTACACGCGAGGCAAGTACACGGAAACCGTGACATCCGCCAATCGGTTTGTAACGCTTTACCCGGGCGATCCGGATTCCGCCTACATGCTTTACCTCGTGGGCCAGAGCTACTACCGCCAGATGCCGGACATCACACGGGATCAGGCCACGACCGAGCGCGCAGCTTCCGCGTATGGCGAGCTGATCCAGCGCTTCCCGGAATCAGAATATGTGCCGGATGCCCAACGCAAGCTTCTGATCGTTCAGGACCAACTTGGCGGCAAGGAAATGCAGGTGGGCCGGTACTATCTGGAACGCCGGAATTACGTTGCAGCGGTGAACCGCTTCAAGACCGTTGTGAACAACTATCAGACCACCCGCCACGTGGAAGAAGCGCTCTTTCGTTTGACCGAAGCCTATTATGCGCTTGGGGTGATCAGCGAAGCCCAGACCGCTGCTGCGGTTCTGGGGCACAACTTCCCGGACACGCAGTGGTACAAAGACGCTTACACTCTCTTGAACAGCGGCGGATATGAGCCTTCTGAAGACAGTGGCAGCTGGATTAGCCGCGCATTCAAGAGTATCAAGCTCTAGGGTCAGGACCCATTAAATTTGATGAACTGGCGCAAGAAACGGCAATGAGCTGCAAGGAAAAGCGCGAAAAGCGGGCTGGCTGCCCGGTTGAGCGGTTTGACGAAGCAGATCGACGCCGTTTTTGCGTGCCTTCGGGATAGGATGAATTGGCCCGGCAACGTCGTTGCAAACCTTAGGAAACCGGACGGTTTCCCGCAGCTTTGCGCCTTGTATCCGAACAAATTCATTTCTACCATTTCGTCCAATTTAGTGGGGCCTGACCCTAAACTAGACCGACTCGGATTGGCGCCTATCTAAATGGTGCCCGCCCGAGTCGATTTCTAAGGAGCGCTCTGTTCATGCTGGTCACGTTGTCTATCCGTGACATTGTTCTGATCGACCGTCTGGATCTTGATTTCGCCGCCGGAATGTCTGTGCTGACAGGCGAGACCGGCGCCGGAAAATCCATTTTGCTGGATTCCCTGTCTCTGGCGCTTGGCGCAAGGGGTGATGCTGATCTTGTCCGTCACGGAGAGGGGCAGGGACAAGTGACCGCCGTTTTCGATGTCGAGATGGCGCACCCGATCCGTGCTTTTCTAAAAGACAACAGCATCGACGATGACGGGGATGTCATTTTGCGCCGGGTACAGGCCGCAGACGGGCGCACGCGCGCTTTCATCAATGATCAGCCAGTCAGTGCAGGGCTTTTGCGACAGGCAGGTGCTCTTCTGGTGGAAATCCATGGTCAGCATGATGATCGGGCCTTGGTCGACCCGGAGAGCCACCGGGCTTTGATTGATGTGTTTGGCGGATTGACCACCGACGTGGACGCCGTGGCAAAAACCTACCAGGGCTACCGGTCAGCCGAAAAGGCTGTGTCAGATCATGAAGCCCGCATTGAAGCGGCCCGCAACGAAGCGGATTATTTGAGATCCTCTGTCGAAGAGCTCAGCCAATTGAAGCCGGAAGCCGGTGAAGAAGATCAGTTGGCGGCACGGCGCACGGACATGATGGCGGTCGAGAAGATTGCTGGGGATCTGAGCGAGGCCTACGAAGCCCTAAACGGATCCGCATCCCCGATCCCTGAGCTCGCCAGTCTTTTACGGAGGTTGGAGCGGAAGGCCGATCAGGTTCCGAACTTGCTCGGCCAACCGGTCCAGCATCTGGCAGGCGCGCTGGATCTGCTGGAAGAGTGCCGCTCCGGGTTGGAGGCGGCCCTTCGGGAGACCGAGTACGATCCGCGTGAACTTGAGGCTGTAGAGGAGCGGTTGTTTGCGCTCCGTGCTGCGTCACGGAAGTATTCCTTGCCCGTTGACGATCTGAGTGCTCTTGCCGAGCGCATGGCCGCTGATCTTTCCGATCTGGATGCCGGTGAAGACAAACTGGCCGCTTTGGCCGATGCGGCTCAAAAGGCGCGGGCCGACTATGACCGGAAGGCCGCAAACCTCTCAGAGAAACGGCGCAAAGCCGCTGCGCGTCTTGAAAAGGCTGTTGAGACGGAATTGCCGGATCTGAAGTTGGAACGTGCGAAATTTATTGTCGAGACCGCAAGCGATCCGGAGCAGCGGGGCCGGTCCGGCATCGATCAGCTGGAATTCCACGTTCAGACCAACCCGGGCACCAAGCCGGGCCCGATGATGAAAGTGGCCTCCGGCGGCGAACTTTCCCGGTTTTTGCTGGCTCTGAAAGTGTGTCTCGCCGACAAAGGATCGGCGCCGACGCTGGTTTTTGATGAGATTGACACCGGTGTTGGCGGTGCCGTGGCCGAAGCGATCGGTCTACGGTTGGCCCGGCTTGCAAGCAACGTGCAGGTTCTGACCGTGACCCATGCACCTCAGGTCGCGGCAAGGGCTGAGGGGCACTTCCTGATCGCCAAGGAGGCGACAGACCCGGACCGGGTGGCAACGCGCGTGAGGCGGATCGATGAGGACCATCGCCGGGAGGAGGTGGCCCGGATGCTGGCGGGAAGCGTCATTACGGACGAGGCGCGTGCGGCAGCGTCCCGGCTTTTATTACAGCGGGCAGGCTAAAAAGAAGGCCCGCCGGAGAGACGGGCCTTTGCACAGTTGGCGGGGGAGGAAACGGCAATTTTTGCAGGTTTCTATTCGACAGAAATGCTCGGGACCGTGAGCTCGATACTTACCTCATCGTCCTGCGCATACCACTGCGTGTAAAAGAAAATACCGGCGGCGATTGCGGTGACCAAAGCTCCTGCGATGAACCAAACCGGGCCGGACCCTTTGCCGGACTGTGAAAGATCGAAGTTGGCTTTGGTGTTTGACATCTTGCTCTCCTTTGCATTGAAAAACGCCGGACATATAAGTCTAGAACGCTGGTCTTCGGGAATGGTTCCTGGACAACGCAAGACAGGCGACAAATTTGAAACTCCCGGGGCTGGTAGCGCGCATGACCGATAACTCTTTGACTGAAATCGAGCAGTTGAGCCCGGAAGCTGCCAAGGCCGAGCTTGAGCGGTTGGCATCGGAGATTGCTGAACATGACCGGCGGTATCACCAGGAAGATGCGCCGACGATATCGGATGCGGACTATGACGCGCTGCGCCGGCGGAATTCAGCGATTGAGGCCCGTTTCCCGGAGTTGATGCTGGCCGACGGCCCGTCTGCACAGGTCGGCGCGGCGCCGGCCTCCGGGTTCGGAAAGATCACGCACCGGGTGCCGATGCTGTCGCTGGACAATGCATTCAGCGATGATGATGTCCGTGATTTTGTTGGCCGGGTGCGCCGGTTCCTGAAGTTCGATCCGCTGATGGGTGCGTTGGCTGTTACCGCAGAGCCGAAGATTGACGGCCTGTCCCTGTCCTTGCGGTATGAGGGCGGCAAACTTGCCTATGCCGCAACGCGGGGCGACGGCACGACGGGCGAGAACGTCACCGCCAATGCCAAGACCATCAAGGATATCCCGCAAACGCTCATCGGCACCGTGCCCGACGTGGTAGAGATCCGCGGCGAGGTCTACATGGCCCACAAGGACTTTGAGGCTCTCAATGCGCGCATGGCGGCCAATGGCGGCAAGGTGTTTGCCAATCCGAGGAATGCGGCTGCCGGATCCTTGCGCCAGCTGAAGTCCGAAATCACCGCGTCCCGCCCGCTTCGGTTCTTTGCCTATGCCTGGGGTGAAATGAGTGCGCTGCCAAAGGACACGCAAGACGGCATGGTTGCGCAGTTGGCGGAGTGGGGTTTCCAGATCAATCCGCTTATGAAACGCTGTGAGACGGTGGAAGAGCTGCTCGCAGTCTATCATGGCATTGAGGAAAACCGGGCGCAGCTCGACTATGACATTGACGGTGTTGTCTACAAAGTCGACCGGCTGGATCTGCAGGAACGGCTTGGTTTTGTCTCCCGCTCGCCGCGGTGGGCGATTGCGCACAAGTTTCCGGCCGAGCAGGCCTGGACCGTACTCAATGACATTGAAATTCAGGTGGGCCGTACTGGTGCGCTGACCCCGGTTGCCAAACTCGAACCGATCACGGTCGGCGGTGTGGTGGTTTCCAATGCGACCTTGCACAATGAAGACTACATCAAGGGTATTGGCCAGGATGGAGAGCCGATCCGTGGCGGCAAGGACCTGCGCAAGGGCGATACGGTGAAGATACAGCGGGCCGGCGACGTTATTCCCCAGATCGTCGATGTGGACCTCGACAAGCGTCCAGACGATGCGGAGCCTTATGAATTTCCCACCCGCTGCCCGCGCTGCAACAGCCACGCAGTGCGCGAGGAAAATGAAAAGACCGGCCGCAAGGACGCGGTGCGCCGGTGCACGGGCGGTCTGATCTGCCCGGCGCAGGCAACGGAAAAGCTCAAGCACTTTGTCTCCCGCAACGCCTTCGACATTGAGGGGTTCGGCGACAAGCAGGTCGATGCGTTCTATCAGGATGACCTGGTGATGACCGCGGCCGACATCTTCACACTTGCTGAACGCGATAAGCAATCCCTGACCAAGCTGCGCAACCGCGAGGGCTGGGGCGCAGTTTCCGCCAAGAACCTGTTCGAGGCGATCGACGCACGTCGGGAGATTGATCTTCGCCGGTTCATTTTCGCGCTCGGCATTCGGCATGTCGGCGAGGGGAATGCCAAGTTGTTGGCACGGGCCTACGGGTCCTGGGCAGCCTTCTACAAAGCGATGACGGAGGCCAGCGATCATGGAAGTGAGGCTTGGGCCGAGCTCAATGACATTGATGGCATCGGGCATATCGTTGCCGATGCGTTGGTGGAATTCTTTGCCGAAAGCCACAATCGCGAGCAGTTGGATGCGCTGCTGCAAGAGGTGACGCCAAAGGATGCGGAAAAGATCGAGGCTTCCGGCTCGCCGGTTGCCGGCAAGACGGTGGTCTTTACCGGCTCCCTTGAGCGCATGACCCGTGACGAGGCCAAGGCAATGGCCGAGCGGTTCGGAGCGAAAGTGTCCGGGTCCGTGTCCAAAAAGACCGATTTGGTCGTTGCCGGTCCGGGGGCCGGATCCAAGCTCAAGAAGGCATCAGAGCTCGAAATCGAGGTCATTTCCGAGGACGATTGGTTCGAGTTTGTTGACGCTACGTAATTTGCATCTGGCGACACTTCTGATCTTCAGGATGACGCTAAAAATTATTCAGGTTGTAAAAAATTAGATACTCGCCTTATGGTTTTTGTCTGCTCGAATCAAATGAACAGCATTTTCTATAGTTCTAAATATCTGAAACTATTATCGAAAATAAATATAGGCGATCGATGCCCGTATAATTATCAATAGCGAAATTCTTAATTGCACCACCTTAAATTGTTTCTATTGATTTATTGTTTTTTCGCTGTCGTAAAATGCAAAATTTCCGCCTTACGTTAAGGTATGAGTAAGCTGAAAACCCCACCCTTCCGGACAAGAGCGCCTTGGAGGGGTAGGCTTAATGAAACGAATTAAAGTACAGATTCTGGTGTTGGCGTTGATGCCAATGCTTGCGGTGATCGGTTTTGCAGGCTTCTCAGTCTATGAAACAAAGGTTCAGCTGTCGCATCATGAATTCATGCGTCCTTTGACGCGCATTGCAGAAGACGCCGGAAACGTCATCCATGAACTGCAAAAAGAACGCGGCATGACAGTCGGCATGATCCGTTCCGATTATGCAGCCGAGAACATGGCGAGACTAAAGAGCCAGCGCCCCGTAACAGATGCGGCCGTCAAAGTTTTTGACGATCATTTGGCAGCCATTGATCTCAATGATGCGTACACACTTGAAGAATTGCGCAAGGTGGGCAAAGCGGTTCATGAAGTGGAAAGCTTCCGGAAACGGATTGATGGCCGCGCTATGTCAGCGCCGGAAGTGGTCGCCTCCTATACCAAAGAGATACATGCGCTTATTCACCTGATTGGTCTTGCGATCGAAGCAAGCCCGTCGCCAGAAATCACGTCAGAGCTGTTCCCCTTCATTGCTCTTGTTGAAGCAAAAGAAGCCGGTGGCCTCGAGCGCGCACTCGGTGCCGGTATGTTGAACGAATTTGCACTCAACAATGAAGTGAACTTTGATGTCTATAAAAGGTTCATGGCAAAGTATGGCGCTGAACAAGCTTTCCTCTCGGAATTCAACGCAATTGCTCTGCCGGATCAAAAAGCAATGTTCGCGGAAACTGTGAAAGGCCCGGCTGTCGATACAGTAAAAAAGTGGCGGCCTATTCTTCAAGGACTTCCTCAAAGTGGGGACGCGCAGGGGGTCACAGGTAGTGATTGGTTTACAACAGCCACTCAGCGTTTGAATTTGATCAAAGCAGTCTCCGATGAATTGATCCATCGGGCCGAGGCGGCAGCTGATGCTGACACAGCGGCGCTTGCTTCTCATCTATTCTATGTGTCCTTGCTGGCCGTCATTGTCTTTCTGGGAAGCGGAGGCCTTGCAGCTTTCGGAGTGTTGTCAATTTCAAAGCTCCTGCAGCGTCAGCGCGATACCATTTCCAGCCTTGCAGAAGGTGATATCGACATAAAAGTGCCCTTCACGGACCGTCCGGATGAGATCGGAGACATTGCCCGGTCTGCGGAAGTTTTCCGGGACAATCTAATCAAACAACGCGCGCTGGAGGAAGAAGCTGAAAAGGGCCGTATTCAGCGGCGCAAACGGAACGCCCATCTGGAAGCTGCGATCAAACAGTTTGAAGATGAGGTCTCCGCGGTTCAGCAGCAACTGAAGAACGAAACGCACGAAGTCAGTCAATCTGCAGGCCAAATGGTTCAGATTGCAGGTCATGCTTCAGAAAGCGCGAGTGCTGCCAATGCAGCGACCGAAGAAGCGACGACCAACGTCCAGACGGTTGCGTCCGCCGCTGCAGAGTTGTCTGCATCCATCAGCGAGATTTCCCGTCAGGCAAACACGGCCATGGAAATCTCTGAAACGGCATCATCGACTGCGGTTTCGGCTGACAAGGATGTTTCCATTCTGGCCGAAACTGCTGACAAAATAGGTGAGGTTGTCGAGATCATCCGAGCCATCGCAGAACAGACCAATCTCCTGGCTTTGAATGCAACGATTGAGGCAGCCCGCGCAGGCGAGGCCGGCAAAGGCTTTGCTGTGGTTGCTGCCGAAGTTAAGGAGCTGTCCACACAGACGGCCAAGGCGACCGACGAAATTGCAACCCAGATCACCGGCATTCAGGGATCCACGCAGAAGTCGGTAGAAGCAATCCGGTCCATCGTGGAGCAGATTGGTGAAGTCCAGTCGGTCACCAGCACCATTGCTGCGTCGGTCGATGAACAGAATATAGCGACCAGTGAGATCACACACAGCATCACCTTGGCCTCGGACGGGGCGTCTGCTGCAGCGTCCAACGTTGCCGGTGTGTCCGGGTCTATTGACCAGACCCGCGAACAGTCGCAGGCGATGAGCCAATCAGCCGATCAGCTCGGTAAGGTTGCCAACAGTCTTTCGGGTGCGGTCAGCCACTTCCTGGAGCAGGTGCGCGAGGAAGACGAAGCGGCATAACGCGCCTGTCTGTTTCTAACGGATAGAAGCCCCCGGCATGGTCGGGGGCTTTTCTTTTGCCGGGCACACCGTCGGCGGAAACCTTCCACGCTTGCGTTATGACTGTGTCATCATTCAGGTTTAACTGGCGGTTGCAGGAAAAACGTGTCAATATTTTTTGATCATATGGTCAAAAAATCGTTGAGTGTGATGGCGCCTTCGTTAGGGTGAGCGTCAAAACATAAAAAAATACAACGGTTTGAACCGCATAAAACAGCGGCCTTATCAGGTGGCTGGACAACAGATAAATTCCTTTGCCCGGTCCCGGGCGGATAAGTTTTGGAGGTTTCCCATGTCGCATCTTCTTTCATCGTCCGTCTCCCGGCGCACGCTTTTGCGGGGCATGGCCGTAACCGGATTTGCCGCTGTCATGCATCCGTATTCCCTGATGGCAAAGGAAAACACGGCGCACCTGCGGCTGATGGAAACCACGGACCTCCACGTCCATGTGTTCCCATATGACTATTACGGCGACCGGCCGGTTGACACGGCAGGCCTTGCCCGCACCGCCAGTTTGATCCGCGGCATCCGGGATGAAGCGACCAACTCTGTCCTTGTCGACAATGGTGACTTCCTGCAAGGAAATCCGATGGGCGATTTCATTGCCTACGAGCGGGGGCTCAAGGAAGGCGATGTCCACCCGGTTATCAAGGGTATGAATGTTCTCGGATATGATGCCGGTACGCTCGGCAACCATGAGTTCAACTATGGTCTGGAGTTCCTCGACAAGGCGCTCGCCGGGGCGAATTTTCCCGTCGTGTGCGCCAACGTCGCCAAGGGAAGCCTGGCCGCCAATGTGCGTGATGACAACCTGCTCCTGAAGCCCTACGTCATCGTGGAAAAGACTGTGATGGACGGTGCGGGCAACAGCCACCCGATCAGAGTCGGTTTCATCGGCTTCGTACCGCCTCAAATCATGAACTGGGACCGCGGGCACCTGGAAGGCAAGGTGAATGCCCGCGATATCGTTAGCACCGCCAAAGCATTCGTTCCGGAAATGAAAGAGCGGGGCTGCGACATCATTGTTGCGCTCTCTCACTCCGGGATTGACGGTGGTGCTTATACCGACGGCATGGAGAATGCGTCCCTGCATCTGGCTGCTGTTGACGGGATTGATGCTGTCTTTACCGGTCACCATCACCTGGTATTCCCCGGCCCTGCCTATGAGGGTATTCCGGAAGTGGACATCGAGAGGGGCACGCTCTTTGGCAAACCGGCAGCCATGGGTGGCTTTTGGGGCTCGCACCTCGGGGTTATTGATTTGATGCTGGAGCGCGATGGCAGCAACTGGCGCGTGGCGAACTTCACCACCGAAGCGCGCTCCATTTACGAAAAGGAAGGCCGCACGGTCACGCCGCTTGCTGAAAGCCAGCAGGATGTGCTGGATGCGGTGAAGGACGACCATGAGGCAACGCTCGCCTATGTGCGCCGCCCGGTCGGCAAGACGTCCGCACCGCTGCACTCCTATTTCGCATTGGTTGCGGATGACCCGAGTGTCCAGATCGTCTCCAAGGCACAGCTCTGGTATGTCGGGGAAATGCTGAAAAACACCGAGTGGGAAGGTTTGCCGATCCTGTCCGCGGCAGCGCCGTTCAAGGCTGGCGGACGCGGCGGTCCAGACTATTACACCGACGTGCCGGTTGGAGATGTCGCGATCAAGAACGTCGCCGATCTTTATCTCTACCCGAATACGGTTCGGGCGGTCGAAATCACAGGTGCCTTGGTCAAGGAATGGCTGGAGAGGTCTGCAGGGATCTTTCAGCAGGTCGAGCCCGGAAAGAAAGACCAGGTTCTGCTCAATCCTGCGTTCCCGAGCTATAACTTCGACATCATCGATGGCGTCACCTATCAGATCGATCTCAGCCAGCCGTCCAAATACGGACCCAAAGGCGAGCTGCTCAATCCGGATGCCAGCCGCATCGTTGATCTTCAGTTCAACGGCGCACCGATTGATCCGGAGGCTCGATTTGTGGTTGCTACCAACAATTACCGCGCCGGTGGCGGCGGCAACTTCCCGGGGATCGACGAGAGCGTGGTCATTCTGGTCGCGCCGGACACGAACCGCGATGCTTTGGTCAGATACATCGTTCAAGAAGGGACGATCAATCCGTCCGCTGACGCCAACTGGACCTTTAAGCCGATGCCGGGAACAACTGTTCTGTTCGACACCGGCCCCGGCGGCAAGGATCATGCAGCATCCGTCGAAGGCGTGAATATTGAGCCCCACAGCGAAGGGGCCGATGGATTTGCCCGCTATCGCATCACGCTCTGACAGCAAGCTGCTCGTTCGGCGTCGAATGCCGACCATCTTCTGCATATAAAAAAGCCGCCCGGACAATGTCCGGGCGGCTTTTGCTTGTGATGGAAGGCTTATGCTCAGACCTCTTCGGTCGCTTGTTCCAGCCAGATCCGGTCTTTGGCGGTCAGCAATGGCCCGATTTCGGAGCGGACCCGCTGATGGTACCGGTTGAGCCAGGAACGTTCGTCGCTCGTGAGCATACCCGCAAGGATCAAGCGCCGGTCGAACGGGACCAGCGTGATCGTCTCAAACCCGAGCATCGGCCGTTCGCCGCCTGGAATGTCCTTCGGTGCGGTGACGATCTCGAGGTTTTCAAGGCGAATGCCGTATTCACCGGCGGGATAGTAGCCCGGTTCATTGGACAGGATCATGCCCGGTTTCAGTGGCACATGGCCCGTCTTGGCGATGCGCTGCGGACCTTCATGGACGCCGAGATACGTCCCAACGCCGTGGCCGGTGCCGTGATCGAAATCGAGGCCGGCTTTCCAAAGATCAATGCGCGCAAGGGTATCCAGCTGGGCACCGGTCGTGCCTTCCGGAAACTTCGCGGTCGAGATGGCGATATGGCCCTTCAGCACCAACGTGTAGTGCTTTTTCATCTCCTCGCTCACCGTGCCAACGGCGAGCGTCCGGGTGATGTCGGTGGTGCCGTCAATATATTGAGCGCCGGAATCAATCAGGAATGGCTTGTCTTGCGGGATCTTCAGATTGCTGGTGCGGCTGACCCGGTAGTGGCAGATCGCCCCGTTCGGTCCGGCCCCGGAAATCGTGTCGAAGGATATGTCCTTCAGCTCACCTGTTGCCGCGCGGAACTCTTCCAGCTTTTCGGCGGCCCCGATCTCATCCAACTCACCCTTGGCAACTTCTTCATCGAACCAGCAGAGGAACGAGATATAGGCCGCTGCATCGCGGACATGCGCTTTCCGGGCGCCGTTCAGCTCGACCTCGTTTTTGACGGCTTTCGGTAAAAGAACAGGATCAGAGGCCTCAACGAGCGTTCCACCGGCATCTGTGATGGCTTCGGCAATGCCGATCCCGGCAAGAGACGGGTCGATGATGACCTTCTTCCCTTCCGTGCCGAGTGTTTTCAATCCGCCTTGAAAGTCGGCCGGCTCGGAAATCTCGGTCAAATCGGCGAGGGCATCGCGCACGGAGTTGGAAAGCTTCCGGCCATCGATATAAAGCGATGGTTTGCCCTCTGCCGGAACGGTCGCAAACGACAGGGGCAGTGGTGTGTGGGTGACATCCGAGCCGCGGATGTTGAACAGCCATGCAATGGAATCCGGCTGTGTGAGGACACAGGCGTCGGCTTTCTTGTCCTGAATGGCTTTCTGGATCTCGGCGATCTTGTCTTCAGACCCACGGCCTGCAAGCTCCGCCGGATAAAGCATGACCTGACCAATCGGCGGCTCCGGGCGATCCGCCCAAACCGCATCAACCGGGTTGGCTTCCAAGGTGATCAGTTCAGCCCCGGCCTCTTTACAGATCTCCCGCAACCGGCGGACTTCCCGGACGGTATGCAGCATGGCGTCGATGCCGAGTTTTTGGCCCGGCTTGAGGCGTGCGGCGAGCCACTCCGTCACCGGTTCGGTGATCAGATGCTGGGCCGGAAACACGTCCATGTCGACCTGTTCGCGCACCTGGATGGTGTAGCGGCCATCGACGAAAACGGCAGCATCTTCTCCCAAAACTGCCGCCATACCGGCGGATCCGGTGAAGCCCGTCAACCACTGCAATCGGCAGTCATGCGGCGGGACATATTCCCCCTGATGCGCATCGGCACGGGGAATCAGGAAACCATCAAGGCCCAGACGCTTGAGTTCGGCTCTGAGAAGCGCTGCATGCGGCGCCCCGCAGGAAGGATCACTGAGATCGTCAAAATTCTGAAACATGGCGGCAAAACTAAAAGGGGTCCATGACGCAATCAAGTCGGATAATTATTTCTTCAAAATATTGAATATGGGAATTTTCATTTCGAAAATGTGCAATGCACAAATTATTTCGCATATGCGAAATGTGCAGGGCTGGCATGCAGATCGCCCCCTACCTAAACCGCGCCTCCACAATCATATTAACTGCCAACAAGGTAATAAAGACGTTTCTCCCTAGGGAAGCTCTTCAACTTCGAATGGGATTAAAGACAATGACCATCTCAACGACTACATCCACTCGCGCTTCCGGCAGCTTCATGCGCCGCGCTTTTGACCGGATGATCGAAGCCCGCTCCGTACAGGCGCGCCGCTACGTAAACGGCTACCTCCTGTCACTCGACGACGCGACCCTTTCTGCCCACGGTTATGATCGTGAGCAGCTGGAACGCGAAGGCTCTGCGACCAGCGCGTTCTAAGCCGCTGAAAGAACAACTGTGCACGATAAAAAGTCCCCGCTGGATCAACCGGCGGGGTCTTTTCGTTTCTCCCAGGAAATAGCCTTACGCGTGTTTGCGGCCGCGGACCAGCGTGAGCGTGAGCCAGCCGTCCTTTTCCCGGCGGCGGTCCAGGATAAATCCCTGGCATCCATAAGCAAACAGGATCCGCGGTCCATCTTCGATCCGCAAACCGGACAAGACCAGCGTGGACGTTGGTGTCATCCGCGCGCAAATGGATTTCGACATCTTCATCAAGGGCCGCGCCAGGATATTGGCGATGACCAGATCGAACGGGCCATAGAGGTTGAAGCGCCGGTCTTCCACGCCATTGGCGGTGAAACCGGTCACGAGATGACGGGCACCGTTCAGCCGCGCGTTTTCCAAGGCGGTCTGCGTTGCGATCGGATCAATGTCGGTCGCCAACACCTGCTGGCGGGCTTTCAAGGCTGCGGCAATTGCCAAAACACCTGTTCCCGTTCCAAGATCCAGAATGCTGTCATACTCGCGCATGGACAACAGCCGGTCGATCTCTTCCAGGCATCCGGCGGTGGTTCCGTGGTGGCCGGTTCCAAAGGCAAGCGCAGCCTCGATTTCCAGGCCAATCGCGCCGCCCGGCACCTTGTCGCGATCGTGACTGCCGTGGACGAGAAAACGCCCGGCACGGACCGGCTTCAGGCCTTCCAGGCTTTTTTCCACCCAGTTGATATTCGGCAGTTCTTCGGCTTCCAGCGGCGCGGCAAAAGCATCGGCGCCGACCCGGTCGCGCACCATTGCGGCTGCTTCGTCCGGCTCCATGCCGAAGAGCAGAATTTCGGCCGACCAGATTTTCCCGTCTTTTGAATCTTCGTAGATCGTGACTGGATTGCACTCGTCTTCAAAGGCCCGTTCCAGGATTTCGGAGATCCGTTTGGCTTCGAGTTCTTCCGCCGTGATCTTGACCCGGATGGTTTTCATAAAGGCACGCCTTCGGTTGAGGTGTCGGTTGGCTTGTTAGCTTGGTTCAGCGGTATAGCCGGAGGGAAAAACCCCTGCCAGTCTCTTTTTTGTTTTCACGATAAAACCCCCCTGGATCTGGCTAAACAGTCCGCCTGCCATAGGTTTTTACTAAAGTGCCCGACGGTACCAAGGGAGATCCACCATGCAGGCAAGCGCAATCCTTCAGTCCCGCCGTATCTTGCCGACAGCCGCATTGCTGCTTTGTCTTGTCTTTTTTGGCACAGCGAGGCCGGTACAGGCGGGTGATCTCCCGGATCAACGGCTGTTCGATGCATTGCTTTCCTCGAAGAGCGAAATGGAGGCCCGGACAGTCGAAGCGGAAATCTGGGAGAGCTGGATTGCGGCTGCCCCGTCCGCAGATCTGGAGGCAAAGGTTCGCTCAGCAATGAGCAAACGGCGCGTTTCCGACTATGAAGGGGCACTTATGGAGTTAAACAGTGCCTTGGAAACGGCGCCCGATTATGCCGAGGCGTGGAACCAGCGGGCATTCATCCATTACCTCCAGGGCAAACCTGACCGCTCACTGGAAGACATCGAACGGGTGCTGGAGCTTGAACCCAGGCATTTCGGGGCGCTTTCCGGCAAGGGCCAGATCCTGATGGAGCAGGGCAGGGTCCGGCTCGGCCAGCAGGCCTTGCGGGAAGCGGTTGCTCTCCATCCCTTCATACCCGAACGCTTCCTGCTGATCAGGGAGCAAGAGGAAAAAGGAATTGATCTCTAAAGGTGAGCGCCGGAACCCGGTTGCGGCCAGAGGCCCGCAAAGTGCCTTCTTCTAAAACCGCCAGGAAAAGTGTGCACCCGCGCCGATTTCTTCACCGTGTTCATTGAGTGCACCTGCAACACCCAATCGCCATGCACCCGCGCTGCCGACGGAGCCGACAAAACCCAAACCAGCCGTTACGGAATGGGCGCCGCGGTTTTGGCCCGTCTGATTGAAGGTCCCGAACAAGTCGGACGTGACAGTGATATCGTGGGCTGAATCGGCCGACGCGCTCCAGTCATGATCGTAGCGCGCAAATCCGACCAGCTTCGCCGTCCCGCTGTCCGTTGTCCAAACGTCCGCTGCCTAGTCGAATCCAAGACCGGTCAAGACGGCGTCTGCAGTCGCAGCATGGACGGTGTAGTTGAAGTCACCGCCTCCGGTTTCCCGGGCTTCGCCTTGCCAAATGTGCGCGTAGGAAGCTGCAGCAAACGGTGTCACTTTGAACTGGGGCGTTAGCGGCAGTTCATAACCTGCTTTGGCGGCGACAAAGGCGGCATGGGAATCGAAATCGGATTCCGCGCGCCCACCGGTGAACAAGCCGACATTCGGGTTGTTTCGCTCGCCTTTGTTGGCGCTGTAAGAGTAACCACCGGAGGCCGCCAACCGCCAACTGTCGCGGTAGAGTGTTCCGTACAATCCGGCAAAGCCAGACTGCGCCGAGAAGGACTGATCGACCGTGTCATGCTCGTCCATCTGTTGATAGCCGTAGCCAGCAAATGCCCCGACGCTTCCCTGATCACTTGCGAGCAGATCAGCACCGCCAATCACGCTTGCAATTGAATAGTTGAAGCTTCCAAGACCGTCTTTGCCGTCCACGTTTCCTTTCAGCCCGGACGCATCCAGCCAGATGGCCCGTCCTTGAGCATCGCGAACCTGATTGGCCTTGTCGAGGACATCGTGGCTGCCGGAAATCCGGTTCATCACCGAAGTGGCAATATGATCGAGATGTTCCAGGCCGACGGTCAGGTTGGAGGAATAGGGCTCAGCGTGAACCTCGTTGAAGGTGATCAGGTCGCCATTGGTCAGGGACAAATAGCCGTCACTCACTGTGTTGCCGCCGGCGAGGATTTGGTTGCCGCCACCGCTACCGCCGGACACTTCATTGACCGGTGTTTCATTGTGCGTCGCGGATACGGCCGTCACCAAGGCAACCCATGGCGTCGTAACGGGCGGAGTGGTGGTTTGCGTCGGGACTGTTGATGTGGTCGTCGTTGTGGGTGTGGTCGTGTTGGTCGTCGTGGTGGTTGTCGTCGTTGTTGTGACCGTTGGTGTCGTCGTGGTGGTGGTCGTAACTGTCGCCGTTGGTGTTGTCGTGGTCGTTGTCACCGGCGGGGGGATCACTTGCTTGCCACCGCCGGTCGACTGGATGGTCTTCACCTTGGTTGGCAGGAAAGTGGGTGTCGCCGAGTTGTCGGAGAATTTGACTTCAATCTGTGAGGTTTGTGTCGGCGGTCCTGCGAGGCTCGCACTTAGGTGTGCATTTAACGAGTTACCTTCGACCAGGGTAACACTGTCACTGTCAATCGATCCGGCGCGCGCGATGACAAAGGTGGAGTTGATGAAATCACTGATTTCGGTGGCGCCCGACCCTGAATATCCGCTGTCCTTATCCAGTGTCGCGGTCAAGTTGTCCGCACCGGTCATATCGCCAGAAACGTCCAGCAGGTCAGCGTTTTGACTGGCTCTCGGGTCCAGTTCGGAGACAAGACTTGTTGCGCCCAGTAAAGACAGATCGCCATTGATCGAAAGCGTCCCGATGGAGTTGCCGGGGCTGAGGGTGGAGCCGGTTGCCGTTATGAAAACCGCATCACTGGCACCTAACGCCCCGCTAACCGCGCCATTACCGGAAAGTGTTCCGTCCAAACGGAAGACCTTTGTATCGATTGTGGTGCTGTCCAAAATCAGCTCGGACCCGTCTACGACACCTGTTAATTGCGCATTTGAAATCGAGCTGTCTTTGAGCGTGAGCCGTGTTGGAGAATCAAAGTCCTGGCCTGAAATGTTGTAGCGGCCAACGGAAAACAGACTTGGATTGAGGACGGAAAAGGCTACGTAGGTGATCGCGTTGTTTGCAGCGCGGCTTGCAACATAAACGTTCTGGAACTGCGTAGCGCCACTCTGCTCTGTCAAGTTGATCGACCGGTTGGCTCCTATGGAGACATCTATGAGGTTGATGTTTGTCGCAGCCAGTTGGCCATTAAGGGGCATGAAGCGCAAAAAAGGCGTGTCTGGCGACGCGGCTCCGGTGATTGACGTTCCAAGAAAAATAAACGCGTTGTAGCTGCCTGCGCGTTTAAGGTCGAAAAAGAAACCTGTGTAGGCGTCGTAAGATCCATCGGCTGGGATTGTGCCGGGCGATACCAGAACGTCGGTACGGCTCTCCAAACAGATTGTGCTCGACGGTGAGAATTGTTTGCATCGAGTGTGATGTTTCCCGAGCCCCGCACAGCGGAACTGCCAAACTGGTCGCAATTTGCAGTCGCTGCTGTAGGGACCAGGAAGGTGGCCACAGTTGCCGTAAACACCAGCGTGGCTGCATTGAAGACTGTGCGATTGAGCGGCGACTTGTTGTTTCCGAAACGCATGTTGTGCTCCTGCCGTATCCGCGACGCAGAAACAAAAGGCGGATCAGTCTAACTGTCCGGTTACACTAGCGGTTTTATGCTTAACCTAAGGTAAATTTTGCTATCCTCATTCTGATATTGATATAAATATCAATACCTTAAAATCAGTGCCGCTCGACGAAGCTGTCGATGACCTTTTTCTGGCCTGCCTTTTCAAAATCAATGGTTAGCTTGTTGCCTTCGATCGACTTGATCGCGCCATAGCCGAACTTGATGTGGAACACCCGTTCGCCGACCGAATATTCCGAGGGCGTGTCGCTGACGGACTTGGCAACCAGTTCCCCTTCTATGGTGAGCGGGCCCTCGCGTTTTTGCCGGGCAGATTGGTAGCCCCGCCCGCCACCGTCTGAAAACCCGTTCGAGGATTGGCGAGCGCGCTGCGCGCGTTGCCAACCAGGCGTCGAATAGCTGCCGGTTTCAAAGGCATCCTGACGGTCGAAGCGCGACGGACCATAGCCACCACCGCCATACCCGCCGTAGTTGGACGAGGCTTCCGCGATTTCAACATGTTCAGTTGGCAGTTCATCAAGGAACCTGGACGGAATGCTCGACTGCCATTGGCCGTGAATGCGCCGGTTGGAGGCAAAGTAGAGCTTCGCCCGTTTCTTGGCGCGGGTGATGCCGACATAGGCAAGGCGGCGTTCCTCTTCCAGGCCCGCGCGGCCACTCTCATCAAGCGCTCGCTGATGCGGGAACAGCCCTTCCTCCCAGCCGGGCAGGAAGACCGTGTCGAACTCCAGGCCTTTTGCGGAGTGCAGCGTCATGATCGAGACGGCGTCCTGTGCATCTGCGCTGTCGCGGTCCATGACGAGGGAGATGTGTTCCAGGAACCCGGCCATGGATTCAAACTCTTCCATGGAGCGGATGAGTTCTTTCAGGTTGTCCAGACGGCCCGGGGCTTCGGCCGAGCGGTCCTGCCGCCACATTTCCGTGTAGCCGCTTTCATCCAGAATGATCTCGGCGAGATCCGTGTGCTTCATGCTGTCGAGCTGGCGCCGCCAGCGCTCGAAATTGTCGAGCACGGTTTTCAGCGAATTGCGCGGCTTGGGTTTCAGCTCTTCGGAATCGATCAGCTGGCTGGCGGCCTGCATCAAGGGGATGCGCTCGGCCCGTGCCAGTTCATGCACCAGCTTCAAGGTGGCATCCCCAAGCCCGCGTTTCGGCGTGTTGACGATCCGCTCGAACGCCAGATCGTCCGCCGGCTGCATGACACAGCGAAAATACGCCATGGCGTCACGGATTTCCATGCGCTCATAAAAGCGCGGACCGCCAATGACACGGTAGTTGAGGCCGAGCGTTACGAAACGATCTTCGAACTCGCGCATCTGGAAGGAGGCGCGGACCAGAACGGCCATCTCGTTGAGCGCGTGACCTTTGGTTTGCAGCGCTTCGATTTCATCACCGATCGTCCTGGCTTCTTCTTCTGAATCCCAGACCGAGGCAACGGACACGAGATCATGATCCGGCTCGTGAAAGTCGGTAAAAAGCGTCTTGCCGAGGCGGCCTTCGTTGAAGGAGATCAGATGAGAGGCAGCGGCGAGAATGTGGCTGGTCGAGCGGTAGTTGCGCTCCAGACGGATCACTTCCGCACCCTTGAAGTCGTGTTCAAAGCGCAGGATGTTGTCGACCTCCGCCCCGCGCCAGCCATAGATTGACTGATCGTCATCACCGACACAACAGACATTCGGATTGCCCTGGGCCAGCAGACGCAGCCACAGATATTGGGCAATGTTGGTGTCCTGATACTCGTCCACCAGCATGTAGCGGAAGCGGCGCTGGTAATCGGCCAAAACATCAGTACGTGTGTTGAACAGTGTGATGACGTGAAGCAGCAGATCGCCGAAGTCGGCGGCGTTCAGGATCGACAGGCGCTCCTGGTACTCCTGATAGAGCTTGCGGCCCTTGCCGTTCGCAAAAGCCCGTGCTTCGCCCTCAGGGACCTGATCCGGCGTCAAGGCCCGGTTTTTCCAGCCGTCCAACATGGTGGCAAAGGCGCGGGCGGTCCAGCGCTTGTCGTCGAGCCCTTCGGCCTGAATGATCTGTTTGATCAGGCGGATCTGATCGTCCGTGTCGAGAATGGAAAAGCCGGATTTCAAACCCACCAGCTCGGCATGTTTTCGAAGGATTTTCACGCAGATCGAATGGAATGTGCCGAGCCAGGCCATGCCCTCCACATTGCCGCCGACAAACACGGCAATGCGTTCTTTCATTTCGCGGGCGGCCTTGTTGGTGAAGGTCACGGCCAGCATTTCGTGCGGACGCGCCAAGCCGGAGGCCAGAATGTGGGCGATCCGGGTGGTCAAGACCCGGGTTTTGCCGGTTCCCGCACCCGCCAGAACCAAAAGCGGTCCTTCGGTCGTTTCCACCGCCAGACGTTGTTCCGGATTGAGGCCGGTCAGATAGTCGGGCGCCCTGCGTGCCGCCATGGCCCGAGCGGCAATGCCGCCTCCAGGAGGCGGCGCCCCAGATGACGACGCACCAGGTGGCGGCGCAACAGGGGGAGCTTCCGCCCGCGTCCCGGTGGGTTGAAATGGATCGTCAAAGGGATCGTCATACCCGTCCGGGTCGGTCATGGTTTATCGGTCCGGTTAAAAGCGCTTTGGAGAACAATATAGCAACAAATGCGGCGCTGGCGAGACGCGGGAGGCGGATTTGGTGGGGATAGTTCTCGTGAGCCGCGACACTACCGCGCCAGCCCGGTGGAGGACGGGACCCAGTAGCCACAATTCTCGATTGCAAAGGCATCGCACCGGCGTTTGCGACTGTTTTACTCTTTAGGTTGTATCGTCTGGACGCATATGTCTTTGTGCCTTTGCCCTGGGGGAACCATGCTTTTGAATTTTCGTGCCTTTTTGCGTGCCGTATTCCCGATCATAACGCTGATCAGTGCAATGGTACTGGTTGTATCGCCAGGTATTGCGCAGGATGCCGGTCAAGCGTCGGGAGCCGTAACCGGCGAAGCGCCGCTGAAGGTTGGCGTTCGGGTGAGTCCGCCTTTCGTGATGCAAACGGCCGACGGATACACCGGGATGGCGATCGAGCTTTGGGAAGACCTCGCTGCGGCAGCTGGCCTCGAATATCAGTACGAGCCTTACCCCAATGTGCGGGCCTTGATCGACGCGACTGCGGAGGGTCAAACAGATGCTGCGATCTCAAATCTTACCATCACCAAGGCACGCTTGGAGAAAATGGATTTTACCCAGCCCTGGTTTGATTCAGGTCTGCGCATCATGGTTGGCTCTGCGGGTTCAACCAGCTTTTGGGAAGTGGTCAACGGGCTTCAGGAGGCAGGTTTCCTGAAGGCCTACGGCTGGCTCGCGTTTGTCATTGTGCTTGCCACGCTTCTGATGACGCTTTTTGACCGCCGTTTTGACAAGTCCTTTTCGCAGAAATGGCCGGATGGTCTGGCGGACAGTTTTTATTCGGTGATGTCTGTTGTGACATCCGGCAAGGCTCCATCGCGCAAGAACCTCTTCGGTTGGATTGGGCGTGTGTGGCAGGCGATCTGGCTGGTGTGTGGACTTGCGGTAATGGCGTTCATTACGTCCTCCGTCACAAGCGTTATGACCACCTTGTCGCTGCATAATCAGATCCAGAGTGTTGCGGACCTGCCCGGAAAGGTCGTTGGCGTGTTCGATGGCAGTGTCGGGGAAGACTATTCACGCGAGCAGGGATGGTCGGTAATGGTCTTTGATGATCTGGATCAGGGTGTTGCGGCTTTGGACAATGGTGAAATCGACGCGTTCGTCGGTGATGCGCCGACACTTGAGTACTACGACCACACGAATCCGAATGCGGATGTGGAAGTGGTCGGGCCGCTCTTTGATCCGAACAAATACGGGTTTGCCCTGTCGCTGCGCAGCCCTTTCACCCGCACGATCAACATTGAGCTGCTTGCGGCCAAGGAAGCCGGAAAAGTGGAAGACCTGCGTGTGGAATATCTTGGGCCGCGGGAATAGCTGTTGCAGGATTCCAGCTCGGCCAAAGCAATAAGGTTGGACTAGGGGCCAAGCGAGCTGTCCGTTATTGGCGTCTCGTAACTTCGTCCATGGCGCTCCCAATACTCAAGAGCTTCCTGCCAGGATGGAATATCGTCGGCTTGGTAGCCGCATGTCGATCCAGTTGCGATCGATGGAAACGCCTTGATCGCCTGGCGGTGTGCCCCGCGATAGAGATAGCGTTTCATCGCCGTTTCACTTGTCCAGACGGTCAAGGTGTGGTGGACGCCGCGCACGGTCCGTGTATCGGTCAAGATGTTGCCGTCATCTGCTTTTGCCTGATTGAAGCTCGGGACCGCGTGCCGCCAAAAGCGCACGGCATGAAACCAGGTCTTCAATCGCAAACCGGTCACTGACACGTAATAGCGGGCCATCCCACATCTCCGTCAACTGGAGAGACTACGAGCACGTCAGGCAGCCGGATTGATCGCTGTGTCAGGCGGCTTCTGCCCGTTTCATTTTCTGGTGTTCGTCTTCGACGAGACCGATTTTCCAATAACCCGAGATGTAGGTGTCTTTTCTCGGCACCTGCCGGGTATTGTTCAGATGATCGCGGATCGCGCGGATGACCGAACTTTCCCCGGCTATGCAGGTTTGAAGAACACCATCCGGCCATGTCATCGACTTTATGAAGTCGAGCTGTGCGGTGGACGCGACATGCGGATCCTCATGGATCAACCAATGGATTTCGATGTTGCTAGGGACCACAATCTCCCGGATATCGTCTTTGGACGGCACTTCAAAAAGGGCCACGCCTTTCGCGTCCTGTGGCATCTGCTCCAGAACGGCTTCGGCAAACGGCATGGCGGAGAGGTCCGCGGCCACCAGATACCAGTCGGCGTAAAACTCCTTTATCTTCTTCTGGCTTGGCCCGAAGAAACCGAGGAAGGATCCGGGCTTGGCGGATTGGGCCCAGCGGGTTGCCGGTCCGTTGTCGCCATGGGCGACAAAATCGATGTCGAGCTCCAGACTGCCAGCCCGATAAGCGCGCACGGTATAGGTCCTGACCGGGTGGACTTTCTCGTCGGCATCGGGGCCAAAATACGCTTCGAAGTCGTTCCGGCTTTCACCGTCCCGCGGCAGCACCAGCTTGCAATTCGCCCCTTCCTGATGAAGCGGAAATCCTTCCAGTTCGGGTCCGGCAAAGGTCACACGGATCATGTGCGGGCTTAAGTACACAGCCGACTTGACGGTTAAAAAGCGGGGTTTGCGTTTCGGCAGGGCGGCCATGAGGAACCTTTAAATGCTGACTTCAATACTCAGCATTTAGCATCGCCCAGGCAGTTTTTAAAGGCGTCATTGTTTCATCACAGTAAACGGCGTGTCAGGTGGCATAAGAAAAAGCCCGCCGAATTGGCGGGCTATTTCTTGAAAATGGCAGCAGAGTTTACCGGATGATCGGTTCTTTCAGATCTTCCGGCTTCGTGTCTTTCACGATGTCCCAGTTCAGGTCAGCGTGATTGATGTATTCTGCGGTGTTGCCTTCAAACCGCTCTTGCACGGCAACGCTGTTGTTGAGGTAGAGCTTGCCATCGACGATTTTCCAGGCCTCCGGGATGACTGGCACCTTGAAGCCCTTGCTCAGGCCGAAGGCGCAGAAACCGCCGTATTGCGGCGCGTATTTCACCGGATCGGCGGCGAACTTGTCCCGGTTTTCAGCGGACGAAAACTTCCAGGTCACGTCGTCATATTGGAACGTGTACTCATCAGACCCGGCGACCGGCTTGCCTTGGGTGAAGTAGGCAACCGGATCGGTGCCGCCGATAGCGGCGCCGTTCTTGGTAAAGGTGGTGATTTCGTCAGCCGAGACGGCAAAGCCGGTGACGGAAAAAAGAGCTGTGAGGCCAAGAAGCACGGATTTCGAGGTGTAGAGCGGCATCGAGAACTCCGGAAGGTTTTTGAGTTGAGGCACATGTTCGCGCCCGGTGTATGGAGAATGGCTATGACCGCTGCCAAACACCAATCACCCTTGTTCACAGAGATGAAAGCACGCCGCCAGAATTTGTGAACACCTTGGTACGCAGACGTGGCTCACAATCCGGAGAGCGGCGACTGTTCCAAAGAGGATCGGGGGGCAGTCAGCCCCAAAAGCAAATAGATCGCGTTTTCCAATCCGGTGTCATCCAGCCCGCCGCGCCCGAAATGCAGATCAAACAGGTCCTGCCAGATGAGCCCCAGGATCAGCGTGTTTTTCGCCTGAAGGTCCTGCTCAAACGGTGTTGCGATCAAACATTGGCGGATGTGAAACCGGATCTCATCCTCAAATTCGAAGATTAATGATCGGAATTCCGGGAAAGCCCGCACCTGCAGCAGAGCCTTGCCAAGATCACTGTTCAAGGCGGCCCGGTAATCGGCGATCAAACGGTAGAGGTCCCGCGCGGTGTTCGTGCGCTCGGGTGAGGGGGCAGGGATCTGAAACAGGGCAGTTTGAAGCGTGGCAAGTGCATAATCCTGTTTGCCGGACCAGCGGCGATAAATTGCCTGTTTGCTGGTGCCCGCGGCGGTCGCGAGATTGTCCAAACGAACCGGCTCGTACCCCTGATGTGCCAGAGCCCTCATCATCGCGGATTGCAGCCGGCCTGTCAGGCTGGGGTCGTCTTTCCGCCCCCGGCGTGTTGAACCATCACTCATAATTCGGTCCTCATTAGGACCGTATTTCATGTCTTGATGCGTTCAGCAAGGACATTCATTGGAAAATGAACGTCTGGGGCGGTAATCAAATCCCAAACCAGATTTCCAACGGTCAAAGGAAAAAAACATGTCCGTAAATACTGCAACGGTGAAGCGCGTTGCGCGCCTTGCCCGCATCAAGGTGAGCGAAGACGAAGCCACCCGCATGACCGGTGAACTGAATGCCATTCTCGGATTTGTTGAACAGCTCGACGAAGTGAACATTGACGGCGTTGAGCCAATGACCTCCGTGGTCGAAACAACCATGAAAAAGCGCGCAGATGGCGTAACAGACGGCAACAAGGCTGCCGACATCACCAAGAACGCTCCGGCCTCTGAAGACAGCTTCTTTATGGTGCCGAAAGTCGTCGAATAAGCAGGAGCAACCGGGATGTCGTCCGCGCCAGCCATTTCCATCGCCGTTGAAACGCCGCTCAGTGATGAGATGCGCGTGATGGTCGGCGAGTTGAATGACCTGTTGTTGAGCCTGACGTCTGAAGACGCCTGCCATCATCTGACCATCGAACAGATGGCCGATGCGCGGACAACTGTTTTCGTTGCGCGTGTCGATGGCAAGTTGGCCGCTTGCGGCTCGCTTTACCGCCACAAGGGCAGTGTTGCAGAAGTCAAGCGGATGTACACACGTCCAGCTTACCAAAGCCTGGGCCTTGGACGCAAATTGCTGGACCGGATTCTAGCGCTCGCAATCGAGGAAGGCTTTTCTGAGGCCGCTCTGGAAACCGGCGTCAATTATGCGGCAGCGAAGCACCTTTATGAGACCAGCGGCTTTGAAGTGTGCGGCCCGATCCTGGACTATCCCGAACATCCTGAATCCCTTTTCTATTCCCGGCGCCTGACGGCAGCCTGAAAGACCTGGACCCATGACAGACCTTACAAAACTCACCATTGCCGAAGCCCGCGAGGGGCTTAAGAACAAGGACTACACGTCCACTGAACTCACCGAGGCGTTTCTCGGCAACATCGAACAAGCCAATGGTGCACTCAACGCCTATGTTGCCGTCACCGCCGACAAGGCCCGCGCGATGGCAAAGGCCTCCGACGACACACTCGCAAAGGGTGAAGGCGGCGCGCTGGAAGGCATTCCGCTTGGCATCAAGGACCTGTTTGGCACCGAAGGCGTTCATACCCAGGCGTGTTCTCACATTCTGGACGGGTTCAAACCGGCCTATGAGTCCACTGTGACGTCGAACCTGTGGGCCGATGGCGCGGTCATGCTCGGCAAGCTGAACATGGATGAATTCGCCATGGGCTCGTCGAACGAGACTTCCTACTACGGCGACGTCATCAACCCCTGGCGCAAGACCGGCTCCAACCAGGATCTCGTTCCGGGCGGTTCTTCGGGCGGGTCGGCTTCAGCTGTTGCCGCGCGCATGTGCATGGGCGCGACAGCCACAGATACCGGCGGTTCCATCCGCCAGCCGGCGGCCTTCACAGGCACGGTCGGCATCAAGCCAACCTACGGCCGCTGCTCACGCTGGGGCATCGTTGCCTTTGCTTCTTCACTCGACCAGGCTGGTCCGATCGCCCACACGGTGCGCGACAGTGCAATCCTTTTGAAGTCTATGGCGTCTGTCGACCCGAAAGACACCACGTCCGTCGACATCGAGGTGCCGGACTATGAAGCGGCCATCGGCAAGTCCGTGAAGGGTCTGAAAATCGGCATTCCAGCGGAATACCGGCTGGACGGCATGCCGGGTGAAATCGATGAACTGTGGCAACAGGGCATTGCGTGGCTGAAGGATGCAGGCGCGGAAATCGTCGACATTGCCATGCCGCACACAAAATACGCGCTCCCAGCCTACTACATCGTGGCACCGGCAGAAGCCTCTTCGAACCTTGCCCGTTATGACGGGGTGCGCTACGGCCTGCGCGTTCCGGGCAAAGACATCGTCGAGATGTACGAAAACACCCGCGCCGAAGGGTTTGGTGACGAGGTGAAGCGCCGGATTCTGATCGGCACCTATGTGCTGTCCGCCGGTTACTACGATGCCTATTACCTGAAAGCCCAGAAGGTCCGCACGCTGATCAAGCGCGACTTTGATCTGGCTTGGGCCAACGGCGTTGATGCCATCCTGACCCCAGCAACACCTTCTGCGGCCTTTGGTGTGGCGGATCAGGATCTTCACTCCGATCCGGTGAAAATGTACCTGAACGACATCTTCACCGTGACCGTAAACATGGCCGGTCTTCCGGGCATTTCGGTTCCGGCAGGTCTCTCGTCTGAAGGCCTGCCGCTTGGCCTACAGCTGATCGGCAAACCGTTCGATGAGTCGACGCTCTTCCAAGTCGGTCAAGTCATCGAAGACGCAGCTGGCTCCTTCGAGCCGGAGAAGTGGTGGGGGTAACACCCGCCGCCGGTTAAGGCCGCCCCGGATCTGATCCGGGGCCACGTCGGAAAGAAGCTCAGGTCCCGGGTCGAGCCCGGGACGGCAGCTAAACGAATACTGTGTCATCCTGGGCGAACGGAAGCGATCCCGGATAAAGCCTGTTGACTTTTCCAGGATGACAGTCTGTTAAGGTTTGACAAGGCTTCTCCCCAAGCTCCGTCATCCTCGGGCTTGATCCGAGGATCCATTCCGTTTCCTCGCCCCACGCAGGACTGATCGAATGGAACGCTCACGGAGTGGATCCCGCATCAAGTGCGGGATGACAGCGGAGGATGCGGTGGGCTCTCACCTTTCGCGGTCAGCTCTCGTCAAAGCAATGAGTTGATGACAGTCGCTGAGGAATGAGCCAGGCCATGCATGACATCGAAACCATCGTGATTGGTGCCGGGGCCGTGGGGCTTGCCTGCGCGCGCGCCTTGGCCCTGTCCGGGCGCGAAGTGATGGTTTTGGAGCAGCATGATCTGATTGGCTCGGAAACAAGTGCCCGCAATTCGGAGGTCATTCATGCCGGGATCTACTATCCGCAAGGCAGTCTGAAAGCGCAGCTCTGCGTCCAGGGCAAGAAGCAGCTTTACGCGTTTTGCCGGGAAAACGGGGTTGGACACGAGCAGATCGGCAAGCTGATCGTCGCCACCAATGACCCGCAGCTTCAGGAACTGGACACCATCAAGGCCAAGGCTGCCGCAAACGGGGTGACCGATCTGGAGTTTGTCTCCAAGGATGCACTCCGCCAAAAGGAACCGGCACTGAATGCCGCCGGAGCCCTGTGGTCTCCCTCCACCGGCATTCTCGACAGTCATGGGTTCATGCTGGCGCTTCAGGGCGGTTTGGAAGCCCATGGCGGCCAGGTGGTTCTGAACACCAAGGTTGACCGCTTAGAGCCATTGCTTGCAGGCGGCTTTGGAGTTCACGTGTCGACCGAAGACGGCGAAGCCTATACGATCACTTGCAAGGAGCTGATCCTGTCCGCCGGTCATATGGGCCCGGCGCTGGCTGCCGGGTTAGAGGGTACGAAACCGCCCAAAGCCTATCTCGCAAAGGGCAGTTATTTCAAACTGCAGGGCAGGGCGCCGTTTTCGAAGCTGATTTACCCGGTGCCGGAACCCGGCGGCTTAGGCGTTCATCTGACGCTGGATCTTCAGCACCAGGCGCGCTTCGGCCCGGATGTGGAGTGGGTTGACGACTTCGACTACCTGGTTGATCCCACTCGCGGACAAAAATTCTATGCCGCGATCCGGAGTTACTGGCCGGATCTGGCCGACGGTGCTCTCGTGCCGGACTATTCCGGCATCCGCCCCAAAATTGTAGGGCCGGGTGATCCGGCTGCGGATTTCAGGATTGATGGACCTGCGGCGCACGGCCAAGCCGGTCTTGTGGCGCTCTACGGGATTGAATCGCCGGGCCTCACGTCCGCACTCGCGATTGCTGATCATGTTTTGAACATACTTTAGGTTGAGATTTTCGTGTCTTGTTGGCGGATGTTGGTAGGACACCAAAATTGAAGATCGCGGTCATCGGCTCGCCCGGCAGCGGTAAAACGTATTTGGCAAATCAGTTGGCAAATGCGCTCAGCTTGCCTCTTTACAGCCTCGACTCTCTCTATTTTCAGGAAAATTGGGAGGAGCCAACCTGGCGGGATTGGTCCACCCATCATGACAACCTTCTTACACATCCCAGTTGGATTATTGAGGGCAATAACCTGCCAACGCTGAACAGCCGCGTTGCCGCGTCGGACATCGTTGTATTGTTTAACCTGCCGCCATGGCTTTGCTGCTTGAGAATTCTCCGGCGCTGGGTCAGATTCCGCAATCACCCACGCCCGGGTATGCCGGCAGGATGCACTGAAAGGTTGGACCTACCATTCCTGATGCGTGCCTGGAAATACCGTACTCTCTACTTGCCGTTTTGCACTGAGACCTGCCGACAGCATCTGCCGGATGAGAGGATCGTCGTAATTATAAAGAAGAGCGAACTGCCCCACGCTCTAAAGACAATCAGTAGCCTTAGTGGGGTAGAGTGTTCGGCGTCTCCTCAATTCCAATCCGGTATCTGACGGGCCTCGGATTTCAGGATTTTGTCCACGTTGAGACCACTGATTGGCTGAGACTTGTCGGTCGGGACATCGCCGGAGAGCTGCAAGGCGAGATACCGGCCGCAGCAAACCCTCAGGAAAGAGGTGAAATTGCCAAGATCGTGGCCCGCCGCAATGCTCTCGTTGTGAAGCCGAGTGATCAGTTGCACAACGTTCATGCCATCGCGCTCGGCCAGCTCCTCCAGAACTTTCCAAAAGAAGTTTTCGAGGCGAACGGATGTCACCATTCCATCGATCCGGAGTGACCGGGCACGGCATTGCCAGAGCTCAGTTGCCGCCTCGACAAACAACTTGCACATGTGTCCCCCCAGACAGCTGCAGACCAAGAAAACCCTGCCCGGGTTCGAAATAATTGCCCCGGGCAGGGAACCGGAAACCTGCCAACTTCTTGTTCGGTGGGTAAAGAAAGGAAGACAGGATCGGCAAGGTTCTTGAATTGCCGCCAGGCGTCATCACCGGCAAGAATCGGTGGGAGACCTAACGTCAACAATGAATGCATTGTCCTATCAGGGGATTAGGGGCTGCGGGTAGTAACAGAATACTACACACGTAAGTGGCTCGCCTTGCTGGGATTGGGTCTTCGGATCCATGGAAGCAGACCTAAAATCCTGTGGTCCAAGCCTTCAAGCGGTCACGCATTACGACAAGTGCGGGAATGGCAGCTGCGCTTGGACCTTAATGAACCCGGCGTTCCTCTGACTCCAGAATGCCATCGGCGTCAAGGCCTGCAATCGGAACGCGTGTGTCTGTGGGCACGTCTCCGGCGAGCTGCAGCGCCAGGTAACGGCCACAGCAAACCCTGAGGAAAGAGGTGAAATTGCCAAGGTCGTGACCGGCATCAATGCTTTCGTGATGCAGCTTGGTGATCAACTGCACAACATTCATACCGTCGCGCGCTGCGATTTCATCAAGAACGTTCCAGAAGAAGGTTTCCAACCGCACGGATGTGACCATGCCGTCGATGCGCAGTGATTTTGTCGTGCTTTGCCAGAGTTTTACATCGGCATCGATAAACAGTTTGCACATCGCGGTGTTTCCTCCATCACCTCAAAGTACCCGTTCAGAAGGTCAATTCAAGAGTTCTGCGCCACAGTTTGGTCTGCTCGGCCATGATGCCGGCCCGGGCGATTCAATTTGGTGCCCGGACCGGTTGTTTACATCGTCAGGCTGCGAGAGAGCCCTGCTGAGCGCTGCTCAACACCTTGTGGAATTGGGCAATCCAAGCCGGATGTGCCGGCCAGGCGGGCGCGGTGACGAGATTGCCGTCGGTGACCGCCGCATCAACAGAAATGTCCGCATAAGTCGCGCCAGCAAGCTCAACTTCCGGGCGGCAGGCCGGATAGGCCGACACTGTCCGGCCCTCGATGACCTTCGCCGCTGTAAGGATCTGGGCGCCATGGCAAATTGCGGCGACCGGCTTGTTCTCGCTCATGAAATGGGACACGGCCTCAAGGACTGCACCGTCCAGCCGCAGATATTCCGGTGCCCGGCCACCCGGGATCACAAGAGCGTCGTAATCGGCCGGATTGATATCGGCGAAGGTCGCATTCAGCGTGAAATTGTGGCCGCGTTTTTCCGTATAGGTTTGGTCGCCCTCAAAATCATGGATGCAGGTGGCAACGCTTTCGCCAGCCTTTTTGCCCGGGCAAACGGCGTCCACTTCATAGCCCATCGCCAAAAGCGCCTGGAACGGCACCATGGTTTCATAGTCTTCGGTGAAGTCGCCGGTGATCATCAGGATTTTCTGTGCGCTCATGCTTCGTCCTCCCGTTGAAGAATTGCGGATGGACAAAGGCTAGCCTGCAAAGCGATGCAGCGGGTACTAGGCGACTACTACAGGCCGGATTTCAGCAGTCCCGGCCTGCTAAAGACTTGTTTTCAATCGCGGTAGTCCGGCTGATTTTTATCGAGCTGGCGCTTCAGATAATCGAAATGAGCGTGTCCCATGCCCTTGTAAGGCTCCCACTCGGCTGCCGTCTTGGCGGCCAGATTGTCCGACATGACCGCGAGCGGCTGGCCGGTGGCATATGCTGTTAGCAAGGTTCCGGCTGCCCGCTCGAAGTAATAGAGATGATCAAAGGCCTCCGCGACCGTTTCGGCAGCGACCGAAACACCATGATTGCCCATGATAAGGATCGGTTTGGTGCCGAGCGTCTCGGCAATCCGCCGTCCTTCTTCAGCCTCATCCGCCATGCCGCCAAAACCGAGATCGACAGCAACCTTGCCGAAAAAGCGGGCCGTGTTGAGATCGATCGGCTTCATCGACGGATCTTTGAGCGACGCCAGTGCTGTCGCGTTTGGCGGATGGACGTGAAACAGCACTTTCGCCGCCGGATTGATCCGGTGCACCGTCCCGTGAATGCACCAGGCGCTCGGATCCGGTGCGTCTGGCGTGTCCACGATGCTGTCGTCATTGGCATCCAGAAGCTGGAGATTGCTGGCTGTCACTTCGGAAAAGTGCCGCCATTTACGGTTCATCAGAAATTTCGTACCGTCTTCCGAGACGGCTGCACTAAAGTGATTGCCGACGCCTTCGTGCCAGCCGAACTCCACCGCCAGCCGGAAGGCCGCCGCCAGGTCTTCCCGCAGTCTTTGCTCCGATTTCTGATCAGCGCTTGGGGTCAGCGGTGTTACGACGCTCATTTGAACCGTCCTTCTCCGGATAGGATCCTGTAGGTTGACCGCAGCTCTCCCCGGTCGGTGTAGCAGCCCCGCAAATGACGCTCCCCGCTGGTCGCCGAGTAAGCAACACGTCCGTGAACGATCCGGTGATTGTCAAAGACGATACATTCACCGGCGTTCAAACGGAACCGCATCACGTATTTCTCGTCGCGCATCATCCGTCCAAACCGGCAAAAGGCCGGATAGTAGGCATCTAGCGCCTCTTGCGGCAGGTCAAAGATATCCTCGTGGTGCTGGCTGATCGTAACACCTGAGATGTTTCCGTAGTCGTCGAGCTCAATCACATGCTGGCGGGCGCGCATGTCGAAGGTGTCGTGCTCGCAGTAATAGGGAATATCGGTTTCCACCAGCAACTTGAAGTCGTCCGGATAGGTGGTCCGGAAATCCTCGGCAACCGCTAGACCGTCGACAAAAATGCTGTCACCCCCCTCAACCGAATTCGCCCGGCAGTGCAGATACTGGATGCCTGGTGCGAATTCTTCGGACGGCAGATCCGTGTGCAGCGGCAGGGCCTTGGACGTGAAGGCAAGGTTCGTTGGCTTGATGTGGGTTTTCACCTCGAACGTAAGCCCGAAGTAGCTGGGCCGCACATATCCGAGCAGGCCGGCGAGATCAGTCAGCCCCTCATCTGTATTCGGCATGCCGGTGATCAGCGAAACGCCATCGGTCAGCATCGCTCCGGCCCAGGTCTTGCGTGCATCAGTGTCTGATGCGACTGAGCCGTAATCAAACCGGGCCATGTTTGCATAGTGATCTGCGAACCAGGATTTTCTCGGCAGATTGGCCGGATCCGGGCGCTGTTGGGCTTGGGCATACTGCACCAGCTGCGCCATCGGGATCGCCGAGCGATGCTCGGCGCCCTGCCACTGGATCTCGAGGTGATCACCGGCAATGGCAGCAGATTGCGCTTTCGGCTCTTCGGCAAGCGCGAAGATATCGTTGACCCGTTCCCGTGTTTCGGGATCGAAGGACGCCGGCTCATTGTCCTTCAGCCAATAGTAATTGAAATAAGCGAGGCGTCCGTCCGGCAATGGCACATCCAGTCCCTTTTCGCGCAGAAGCACGCCTTCTTCACCCGTCCCGAGCATTTTTCGTTCCTATAAATTAATCGCGCAATGCGTAGTGGCTTCCACGATCGGAAATGAAACCCCATGTTCTCATCCAGCCAGTTAGAAGAAAATTGCGCTTGCAGAACTGATTTGAAAAGATCATAAAAAACGAACTTGAGTTAAGTTATGGATTAACTTGATAGCGAATGGACCGCTTGCCGCCACCCCGTCTTCTCCGTGTGTTTGAAACCGTTGATCGAATGGGCGGTGTCAAACATGCTGCGCAGGAGCTGAATGTCTCGCTGCCTGCTGTCAGTCAGGCGCTGCGTCATCTTGAGCATCACATTGGCACGTCATTGTTTGACCGCAGCACCCGCCCGGCCAGATTGACGGCAGCTGGCGAGATCCTTCTCAAGGCTGTTACGGACAACCGGGAACGGTTGATGGAAGCGCTGAGCGACATTGACGCTCTCGAAACTGCAGCCAATACCGTCACGATTGCCTGCACCATGGGGTTTGCCACCTATTGGCTGATGCCAAGGCTGGAAGCCTTTTATCTCGATCATCCGGACATTGTCGTGAACGTTCAGACGATCGCGCATGAAGTGCCGTCTCTCGGCGCCGGCACGGACATTGCCATGCGTTATGGAGATGGCAATTGGCGTGACGGAGCCGTACATCTCCTCTTTGAAGAGCACGTGGAACCCGTCTGCGCGCCGGGACTTGCAGCACGGATCAGTGAGGAAGGCGGGAGCCTGGCGTCCGCGTTTCTGATCCATGTCGAGGTGGCCGACAAGCGCTGGATTTCCTGGCCGCAATATTTTTTCAGGACGAGTCAAAAGGCCAATGGATCTGCGAAGGGATTGAGGTTTTCTAACTATGTCCAGGCAACACAGGCAGCGCTCTCCGGTCACGGTATCATGCTCGGCTGGCGGTCGATCACCGGGGACCAGGTGGCCAAGGGCCTTTTGGTGCCGGCAACACTTCCGGCCTACCGGCCGCCGGATGCCTATCACGCCGTTCTTTCCAGTAGATCCAAGAATGCAGAAACGGCTGGCGTGGTTGTCAATTGGCTGAAACAAACCGCACACACAGACACGCTTTGAGACCCAGAGCGCATCTAAGCAGCTGAGGAAAGCTTAGGTATGCCGCGCCTAACGGCCCTATCTGCTGGCCGTTGCGAGTGCTGCTCCGAACCCGACAAACAAGCCGCCGGTGATCCGGCGGACCCAACGCACGCGCCGGGCAGATGTCAGAAACTGGCGCATGTGACCTCCAGCGAAGGCAATGGCTGCGTGATTGGCAAAACACAGAGCCGCATAGGTGACCGACAAAATGGTGATCTCGGCGAGATTGATGCCGCCCTTGGACATGAATTGAGGGAACAACGCGGTGATTACTAAAATTGCCTTGGGGTTGGTGACGGAGACAAAAAACGCCTCGAGAAAGAGCTTCATCGGGCTTTTACGTGGCGTGAGAGCGCCGTCCTGCACCTGAAAGCTGGACCCGTCTCGCAGGATCTTGATGCCGAGGAAGACCAGATAGACCGCGCCAATGATTTTCAGAACTGTGAAGGCAACGGCAGAGGCCGCCATCAGCGCGCCAAAACCAAAGGCGACCGCGTAGCCGATCACGATCAGGCCCATCATGTTCCCGGTCGCCGAAGCGAGCGTGGCGTTGCGGCCAAACCGCAAGGTGTTGGAAATCGCCAGCATGACGGCGGGTCCGGGGCTGATTGCCGGCAAAAGAGAAACGGCAACGAACATAAGCCACAGTTCAAATGGCATCTGAAAGCTCTTTCTTTAATCGGGACAGGGCCCAAACGCGAACGGGTTCAGGGTGTCAGGTGACTTGCCTGAACGGCGCGGTCGAGGAGGGACTGGGCATAAGCCCAAAGGGCAGGAAAGGGAGCGAGTTTGGCTTCCTTTTTCTTCCGGATGTCGTCAACTGACATTGGCTCATGAACGGGCGTGTCCTGCTCTGAAGCGAAAACAAGCAGCATCGGATGCAGCACATCCATCGCGTTGGCAAAACGGGCTTCTTTGGTCTCGCCTGCTTCAAACTCGTGCCACAGCGCTTTGAAGTCGTCCGACTGCTGGTTTGGCAGCAAGGCGAAGATCTTTTCTGCGGCGGCCTGTTCCTGAATGGCGATGGCCTGGTGATTGTCTTCCGTGACCCAGTGATCGCCAGCGTCAATCTCAACCAGATCATGGACCGCCAAAAGCTTCAGCACATGATGAATGTCGGTCCCGGGTTCCGCGTGTTCTGCAAGCGTCAAGGTTTGCAGAATGACGTGCCAGCAATGCTCAGCGGTCGTTTCGCGCCGGCTGCCATCCGACACCAGGTTGAGGCGGATGACATCTTTCAGCTTGTCGGTTTCCAGAAGGAACGCAACTTGCCGTCCCAAATCATCCGAAGACATCAAAGCTCGCCCATGGCCGTGCGGAACCTTCTGACGCTCTCGGCAAAGCCGTAGACGAGGGCGTCTGCGGTAAACCCGTGACCGATCGACATCTCGCGGATGAACGGTGCCCGCTGTAACAACGCCGGAATGTTCTCGACTGTCAGGTCGTGTCCCGCGTTGACACCAAGACCGGCAGCCTGGGCTGCTTCAGCGGTTGCAGCAATCTTGTCCAGTTCCTTGGCGGCCAAGTCTGGTGTGTCATAACAGGCGCCATAAGGACCGGTGTAAATCTCGATCCGGTCTGCGCCGATGCGGGCGGCATGATCTGGATCTGCCGGGTCTGGATTGCAGAAGAGGGACACTGTTACTGCCCATTCTTTTGCGGCGGCAATAGCGGTTTCCAGGAGACCGATGTCCTTGGAAAAATCCCAACCATGGTCCGAGGTGGTCTGGTCTGGGTCGTCCGGCACGAACAGCACTTGTTCCGGCCGGGCTTCCTCCACGATCTTCATGAAATCAGGTGATGGATACCCCTCCAGGCACAACTCCTTGTTCGGAAAACGCTCTTCGATCAGTTCGGCAAGCTCGAAGACGTCCGTCTTGCGAATATGGCGCTCGTCCGGACGCGGGTGCACGGTGATGCCCTTTGCACCAGCTTCCATCGCAAGCGCCGCCAGAGCGGTGACACTGGGCCAAGGCAGATCACGGCGGTTGCGCAGCATGGCGACGGCGTTGACATTGACGGACAGGCGCGAGACGGAACTCATGAGACGATAATCCGGTTGAGGTAGTTGGCAGATTGAGTCAACACGTTATGACTTTTGCGAAAGATTGTTCCAAAAGTCATTGAAGTCAAACAAGATATTGTCACTAGAGACAATGTTTGCGCCGGGGAATATGTCGCAGGCTAACTATTCTGCGAGTCTGGCTTGTCCTTGGAAAAGCCGATAAAACAAAAAGCCCTACCGGTATTTTTTGCTTCATAGATTCAAAGGTTTCAGATCGTGTCGGCAAACAGTCTTTCCGCACCCATGTCGGCCAACTTGCGCGGCAGTCTGTTCATGATCCTTGCAATGGCATTGTTTGCCGTTGAGGACATGTTCCTGAAAGCCGCATCGGTGGTTCTGCCAGTTGGAGAGATCCTGATATTGTTCGGTTTCGGCGGTGCCGTCGTCTTTGGCGGTGTGGCCCTGAAACGCGGTGAGGCATTGGTCCCGCGCGATGTCTTCACACCGGTCATGGGGGTGCGTTTCGTCTTTGAGCTGACCGGGCGCTTGTTTTACGTCCTGGCTCTGGCCCTGACCCCCCTGTCGTCGACGACGGTGATCCTGCAGGCCACGCCGATTTTTGTCGTTCTTGGGGCCATGATCTTTTTCGGAGAGCGGGTTGGTTGGCGCCGTTGGGCCGCGATCATCATCGGTCTGATTGGTGTCCTGATCGTGTTGCGACCGGGAGCTGAGAGTTTCACGCCGCTGTCGATGCTGGCGTTTATTGGCATGCTGGGGTTTGCAGGCCGGGATCTCGCAAGCCGGGCAGCGCCGATGTCACTGAGCACAGCGCTTCTCGGCTTTTATGGTTTCATCACGCTGATCATTGCCGGTTTGTGCTATGCAGTTTGGGCTGGCGAGGGGCTTGTCTGGCCGGATATGCCGAGCGGTACCTATGTAGCTCTTGCGGTTTTCTCAGGTGTCTTTGCCTACAGCAGTTTGATGCTGGCCATGCGCACCGGAGACGTTTCGATCGTCACGCCATTCCGCTACTCGCGCCTTCTTTTTGGTGTGGGGCTTGGCGTGGTGTTTTTTGGTGAGCACCTGGACGTACAGACCCTGGTTGGCTGTGCGGTAATTGTCGTCTCTGGACTGTTCATTCTGTGGCGCGGCCGAGCGGCACATACCGGCTGACCTTTTCACGGAAGCTTCGCTTTCAGAGCTGGACGTTGGTCGAAATCGAAGTTTTAAGGTTAGCCAATTCAGTCTCTATTTTCTTCGATTTTACCGCGAGTTCTTCAGTGTTAAATTTAAGATCCCAGCTCTCTACAGAAAGGCGATGTCTTTCCAACATCAAATAGTCCAAGTGTGTTTTAACTGACGCGGTCTTAAAGACCACCTCGTTCATATCAATGTTCCATTTCACCATTTCAAATTTGCTGAGCGCGAATTTGATGTGCGCCATAAACATGTCCAGGTCGATCGACGTCGAAACATTAAGGGACGCGCTCGCGCGGTAGCTGAGGCCACCTGCGAAATAGAGGGACATGTTGCTGCCGCGAAAGATCGTTCTGGCGTTGCCCCACGTGTCGTTCAAAGTGTCAGACCGGACGACATTGGTTTGCGTTCCATCAACATGGGTTGTTTTGGCTCCATGCGCGTGTGTGACAATGTCTTTTGCTTCCAGGAATGCGTTAGAGGCTCCCTCGTTCGCTATGATTTCGACGCCTTTTTCACCTGAGGTGTTTTATCCGACGGGACGTAGTCTTCACTGGCAGCAGCGCCTGAGTGAAGGCTTACTTTCTTGTTGGCGGCGACAGAAAATTGGTCGCCGGTTTCGGCCGTGATCGGGCCGGTGTCTGCGGTGATTACAATCTCCTTGCCGCAATGGATGTCCACCAGATCGGTCGTTTCGACAAAAAACTTCTCATCGGACTTGATCAAAACCCGACCATCGCAAGCCATTGTGATGCCGCAGCTCTGCGCCACCCTTGGACCGGCCGCATGCTTGTAGACGCGATCGCCGGTTTCGCTGGCAATGTGACGGGACGGATAATAAGCGGAAACGCCGTTGTCTGACTGTGCGCTTTCTTCCTCGATGTCCGAATAGGAGCCGAGCCTCAGAAACGCTCCGGGTTTGGTCACACAATCTGCATCATCTTCTTCCTTCTGGTGCGAAGGAACAAAGAAGTACTGATACCGCGTCAGAGACTGAGGGGGATTTTGCGGTGCTAGGTCGTCTGGCTCAAAGGGCAGTATTGTTGCGGAGTTGGCTGAACTTTCGTGCACTTGTGCCTGTGGCCAATCCATTGCCAGGGCCATGACGCTCTCCCGTATCCTGTTTAACGGATCCATTTCCGTGTGACTGGATAGGTGTGCATCGGCGCGTCCAGCTACAAATTAAACATAGTTTAGAAAGCCCGGTGGGAAACTCAAACGAGACCAGCGTCGCTGGGATTTTGGGTGGGTTCGTTGGGTTTTCTCAGCACCGCTGTTTGGGATCATGATGGCGTATAGAGGTCAGCCTCAAGTTTGATGACTTCTGCAAACGCAGCTGCGCCTCGCACCTAAAACCCTGCCCGGAAGGCCCGCCATCCGTTTTCCCACCCGAACGACACTTGGCGATTGGATTTGAAATGCTAGATCTGCGCCGTCGAAGCGATTTTGGCTTCCCAGAAGGCGATCAGCGATTTCACGTTTCCAATACTTGCAGTGACGACCTCCGACTCTGCTTTGGTCGCGGTACTGCCCACGCAAACGGCATCAGACCGCGCCCGTGTTGCGGTGGTTTCCGCTTCGACCGCAACATTTTTGGACTTGAACATCGACGATTTGACTTCGAGGATGGTTTTTGTGATTTCGATCCCAGTAATTCCAACGTCGAACAGTCCTATGTTCACATCGAGTGCTGTTGCAACATTGAGCGACGCTGCAGCTCTGTAAGAAAGGCCTGCGCCAAAATACAGCTCAAAGAACGTGCCACGAAAAATCGATGTGTTGTGGCCCCAGATGTCCTCGAAGTTGTCGGCCCGCATGATGGTCGAGTTGTTTTGAGTGATGTCGGCTGTGCTTGTTCCGTTGACCTGCAGGAAGAGCGAGTTGCCCTCAATATAGACATCGGAGTTTCCATCGTTCGCGATGATCTCAATGCCTTTGTCTCCTGAGTTGTTGACCCCTCTGGCGGTGTAGGTATCAGGGTCTCCAACACCAGAGCGCACACTGACTTTCTTTGTGGCCTTTACTGTGAACTTGTCTCCGGATGTGCTGTCGATAGAGCCATTCACGGTGACAAGGGCAATGTTCTCGTCACTCTGGACATGGATTTGATCAGCTGCATGCACGTAGATCTTTTCGCCAGACCGCAGAAGCACTCGCCCATCGCAGGCTAGCAAAATCCCTTGCCGCTTTATGACTTCATTGTTTTCGCCACTCGTCTGTTTGCCTGGTGCATTCTGGTGGGCTTTGTCGCTGGTTTCGTCGGAGATATGCTGGGCTGGATAAACCTCAGACTGGACAGCGTGCAAAGATCCCTGACTTTTGCCCAGATTTGCATTCTCCGGTTCCTCTAGATCCGAGTATCCACCAAGTCTCAGTACGGCGCCCAAGCCCGTGTCGTCGGTTGTGGAGGCTGCCGAACCGAAGTCTTTTGGCACATAGAAATAGGTGTATGTGTTTTGATAGTGGGAACCGGAGTCCGTTTCTTCCAGCGTCTTGTCGGCGTTGCTGATTACTTCGCGGATTTTCGTGATTTCGTCTGAAGTAAGGGTCACGGGTCATCGTCCTTCCCAGAACATGTCTAAGCGGCCGCTGCTTGTAATAAATTAAGGCCTGGTAAGGATTGTATCTTCCCTTAGGCGGAAAACAATAATTCAACCGAAAATAATCTGACATCGTCGATAAATTGTGAAAATTTTGAACGTATTTTGGCTGGTCCTTTCAGGAGAGCTTGTCTGTATTTGATCGCATCTGCGTAAGGTGGGAGGTCATTTCTAATCATCAACAGCCCATCTGCTTATCGTCCACACGGCCCAGATCAACAAGCCGGTTTAAACCTTACCACTCTTTTCCAACTATCCAGAGGAAGTACGAGCTCCCTGCGAGTTTTGACTTGCCAGAAATGATCAGGTGCCGTTATGAGATATGTAACGTAATAACATTACATATTGGCGATACATAATGGAGAGCCCATGTCTGCCATCCGTTTGCCCGTAACGATCCTGTCCGGCTTTCTGGGCGCCGGCAAAACAACCTTGCTGAACCGCGTTCTCAACAACCGCGACGGTCTGAAGGTCGCCGTCATCGTGAACGACATGTCCGAAGTGAACATCGACGCGGATTTAGTTCGGTCCGGCGGTGCGGAACTCAGCCATACTGATGAGACACTGGTCGAAATGTCGAATGGCTGCATCTGCTGCACCCTTCGTGACGACCTTTTGAAGGAAGTGCGCCGGATCGCTGAAGAGCGCAGGTTCGACTATCTGTTGATTGAATCGACCGGCATTTCGGAGCCGTTGCCAGTGGCGGCAACCTTTGATTTCCGGGATGAGGAGGGGGAGAGCCTCTCCGACGTTGCGCGGATCGACACGATGGTCACTGTTGTCGATGCGGTGAACCTTCTGAAGGACTTCTCCAGCCATGATTTCCTGAGTGACCGGGGCGAGACGCTGGGAGAAGAAGACGAGCGGACCCTCGTGCATCTGCTCACCGATCAGATCGAGTTTGCAGATGTCGTGGTGCTCAACAAGGTGAGTGCAGCGAATGCGGGGCAGGTGGATGCGGCACGGAAGATCATCCGCAGCCTCAATGCGGACGCGCGCATCATTGAGACCGACTATTCCGTTGTGGAGCCTTCCGAAATTCTGAACACGGGGCTGTTCGACTTCGAAAAGGCTCATGAGCACCCGATGTGGGCCAAGGAGCTTTATGGGTTTGCCGATCATGTTCCGGAAACGGAGGAGTATGGGGTTGCCTCTTATGTCTACCGCGCTCGCCGGCCGTTTGATCCTGCCAAAATCCACGCGCTTTTGAACGGATCTTTGCCGGGGGTTATCCGCGCAAAGGGGCATTTCTGGATCGCAAGCCGCCCGGATTACGTGCTGGAGTTTTCGCTCGCTGGCGCGCTGTCCAGCATCAGCCCGCTAGGAACCTGGTGGGCCTCTGTTCCGCCGTCGCAATGGCCGCAGGACGAGCGCGTTCAGGCCTATGCCCGGTCCCACTGGTCTGAGCCATTCGGTGATCGCCGCCAGGAAATCGTCATCATAGGCGCAGGCATTGACTGGCCCGAGCTGCGGGAGCGGATGGATGCGTGTCTGATCCCGCCGGAGGCCGGGGACGACTTGTCGGCTTTTGCATCCCTTGCCGACCCATTCCCGCCCTTTCAACGACGGGAGGCTGCCGAATGAGCCTTGCACTTGAAACTTCAGACGGTCCAGTTGCAGCCGACGTCTTCATGGGGCGGGATGCGGACATCCTGACCGAAATTGCATCGCCAGGTGTTGCGGCTGCGATTTGGCAGCGCACACCGGAGCCGAGTTTTCAGTCGTGGATGGATGGTCTTGATATGGACCTGTTGCCAGACCTTCGAACCGTTGTTCCGGTTCATCTGGCCGAAGCGGCCGTTATCACCGCGTGTGAAACATCAGGTCTCGACGCATGTCCGGAACGGGATGTTCTGGCGAGTGATATTGGCGCCCTTGCGGTCATGATGGCCAAGATCCTTGACGTTGATCACGTCCGGCTGCGGTTGGATGTGGCCGATGAGGTTATGTGTCCGAAGTTTCACATTGATCGGGTGCCGGCGCGTTTGCTCTGCACCTATTGCGGAGCGGGGACGGAATATGTTCCCTTGGGCTCTGAAGCGGACCCCAAGCGCATCCGGACGGTGAAACGCGGCGCTGCTGCTCTCTTTCGCGGCGCGCTCTGGAACACGGACGAGGCCACCGGCATCCTGCACCGCTCGCCGGAGGTCACACCGGAAGACGGTCCGAGATTGTTGCTGGTCATCGATCCTGTTGCTTGAATGCAAAGCCCCGCAAGTTGCGGGGCTTTATCTCTTTGTGTTTTATCCGGGCTCAAGCCACCCTCGATATCGGACAATCGGCCCAATCAACGGTATTGATACTTTGACATCAAAACAGAAACGGTTGTCTTCGGATGTTTCTTGTGTCTCGCTGATAGGAAGAAGCCACTTTGGGATGGGAATTCCGAACAACCGGCCCTTGGATACAGGGAACATCAAGGCAGTGTTCTTTATTTCCAGTCCAATATCAAAAGCCGCCGCTCCAAAACGCTCCGTAACCATACCGTCGCCCGGATCTTGCGCTAGACTCAGAACGGATCGCATTACACGTCCGCCAAAGTCCCGGCACCAAACTTCCTTGTCGCCGCACGCTGTTATTGTCACGGCGATAGGACGTTGCGCTGCTTCCTTTGGAAAACCTGCAATCCCGCAGATCGCTGGAACCAGCCATGATCCGCCGCGTGTGATTTCAGCTTTGCCGACCCAGTTGCGTTGGTCGGAGGTACGGTGCAATTCTCTGACTTCTTTGGGAAGCGTCCAAAACGATGTGCCAAGTGCCTTTTCAAAAAGAGGCTTCCAAGTCTTGGTTTGAATGCTGGTAGCAACACTGAGATGCGTCGTTGCAGCGTCTATGTCCTTGAGAGTGACCTCGCCAAGGCAGGCCCGGGCACCAGGCGCAACGGACTTAGTGGCCAGTTTCTGGCACAGGACATTTGCTGCTACCGCAGGAATGTGGGGGCCATCGCCTGCTTCAGCAATCAGGCTCCAGGTTCTTTCCAAGTTATTGCCATCTTTGCCCGATCCTTGCAGCAATACCTGCATTCCGCCACGGTCTGAACCGAACGGCCCAAACCAGTCAGCAATCGTTTGGAAAATCTTCGAGGCTGGTTCCAGGGTTTTTACAAGTCTTGTGCGCACGAGAAAGGACAGTAGGTAAAGCCCAATATGGAGGAAGGGGAGTTCAAGCCCCGCCCGGAACAATACGGACTCGGCCCCATACTGTTTCGGAAAGAGGGCCAGATCCGGCGAGCCGATGAAGCTCGACCATCGATGTTCGAGATCCGCTGTGGAGGTTGATGTGATTTTTCGTTTTTCAAGCCCGGACCATCCGGTGACATAGGTAGATCGTCCGCCTCGGGTGACCATGACCGGTCTTCCGATCTGGCTAAGTATGGCCCGAATGACAGAAAGCCCGCGGGGTGCCCTGTTGCCTGGAAGGATTGTTGTTTCGATTAGATCAATTTCCCGAAGGCCCTCTCGGAGGGTTTCAACCGCAGCCGACGATAGTGCAGGTACACTTGAAACCCCAGAAAGCGCTACCAATCCGAGTGTTTCAGCCCGATCATTGAGTGTGGTGATACCGTGCGTAAAGCCGGGATCGTCAGAGAGATCCAGATAATGACTGCCAATTTCCAGCGCGGCTTCTGCCACTTGGTAAGGGTTTTGTCCGTACAGCTGGAAGGGGCCGGCCGCGTCGATCGTAATGAATGGTCCCAATTTCGCAAGCGCATCCCTAAAAGCGGGATCGGCCCGATCCAGAAAAGCAGGTGAACCACCTCCGATCGAGGTGCAAAACGTTTGTGCTTTTTCAATCGTCCGACCTGCCACAACCACGTCAAATTGGTTGCCACGGAGCAAAGCCTGGCTTAACAGGCCACCGAAAACACCATAACCGCCGACAACGACGATGCGTTTTACAGCGCATTGATCAGTCAACAAGGCCAACCAAGGGCTGACATTGCTTGACAAAAAGCTGCCATCTTCACAAATGCCCGACCATCGTGAATGACAATGCTTGTCTCCATTTGATCCGGATCCAGGCCGTGAACAACATAGAGTTCTCTGCCAAGTTCGGATTGTGCGGATACAAATTTGAATTTTGTTTTGTTATCGCGCAGAGCCACAAAACGGGCAAAGCCAGAACACATTAGACAGGTCGCGTCAAACACGATCAGGTTTGATGGGAGGTCGGTGCTTACAGGCAATCTAGCCAGGGTGTTATGCCCGGCGGTGTGGCAATGGTGTGTCATAATTGCCCCGAAAAAGTTTTGTTGGTCTCAAATTGCCACCTGAATGGCCGATTGGAGATCCGCAATTTGTCGCAGCAATGCATGATGAGGAAAGCCCCGCAAACTGCGGGGCTTCTAAAGTCAGTGTTTGATGCCTTTGACGCTCAAACCCGGTTGAGCAGGCGGGCCCGGATGGTGTTTGGCAAGGCCCGGATTTCTTCCAAGATCTTGACCGGATCCTGAACCGGGCTGTCGACATCCAGAACCACATAACCAATGTCCAGATGCGACTGCATGTACTGGGCATGGATGTTGAGGTCGTGCCGGGTGAAGAGATCGTTCAATGTGCGCATCGCGCCGGGCGCATTGTGGTGCACCTGAATGAAGCGGGTCGCATCCGTGCCCTTTGGCAGCTGAACCTGCGGGAAGGACACCGCACCGATCGTAGAGCCAACATCTGAGTATTCCACCAGACGCTTGGAGACTTCCTCACCAATGCGGGCCTGGGCCTCTTCGGTAGAGCCGCCGACATGCGGGGTCAGGATCACGTTGTCGAGACCGCGCAGAGGCGAGATGAACTCGTCCTTGTTGGACTTCGGCTCAACCGGGAAGACGTCTACCGCAGCACCGGCCAGGTGTCCGGATTTCAGCGCTGCTGCGAGTGCATCAATGTCAACGACCTTGCCGCGGGCATTGTTGATCAGGAACGCGCCCTTTTTCATCTTGGCGATCTGATCTGCGCCAAACATGTCCCGGGTGCCCGGCGTGTCGGGCACGTGCAGGGAGACGACGTCAGATTCAGCAAGGAGTGCATCCATGCTGTCTGCCGGCATCACGTTGCCGTGCTGCAGCTTGTCGATTGTATCGTAGTAGATCACCCGCAGGCCCATGGCTTCTGCGAGATTGGACAGCTGCGTGCCGATGTTGCCGTAGCCGATGATGCCGAGAGTCTTGCCGCGCACCTCGTGAGAGCCGGCCGCCGTCTTCATCCAGCGCCCTTCATGGGCGCCGCTCGATTTCGGGAAGACGCCCCGCATCAACATGACGATTTCGGCAATGGTCAGTTCAGCCACGGACCGCGTGTTGGAAAACGGCGCGTTGAAGACCGGAATGCCGCGGGTCAGGGTGCCGCCGAGGTCGACCTGGTTGGTGCCAACAGAAAAACAGCCGACGGCGACCAGCGACTTTGCCGCTTCCAGAACCTCTTTCGTTACTTGAGTACGGGAGCGGATGCCGAGCATCTGCACGTCCTGCATCTTCTCGATCAGGGCGTCCTTTTCCAGCGCGCCGGACAGGACTTCCACATTCGTGTAACCGTTTTTCTCCAGAATCGCGTGCGCGGTCGGCGAGATGCCTTCCAGCAGCAGCCAGCGGATCTGGTTCTTCGGCCGGGACAGACCGTGGATCATGGGCCTAGAGCCTCTATTCTTGACAGGTGTATCAGCTGCGGCAGGTGCGCCGCAAAAACGCCGGTGTCGTATACGCGCAGATCTGTGTCGCGTCTAGGTCGCGATGGCACAAATGGGTCTTACTGCGTTCTCCCAAAGGTAGGGATGAAAATGATTCAGTCTAAGAGTTTTGAGTGCAGCTTGCCGTAGAAGAATTCTTGATCCTTGCTTTTTGTTTGAACGTTATGGTTTTCGTTCATTTATATTGCTATAATTTACAATAGTATGTGTGTTTTTCTGAAAAGTTCTGGATTTTTGTTTACTTCCATTCATTCTTGAATAACGCGTGTTTTATAAAATAAAAAATATGCTTTCAAAGGCGAGTTCTGGATTGGATTTACTCAAAAAAACGTTTCTTGATCTGACAGTTGATGCTGTTGCTGTCTGCCAATCGAGGCCGGACGGCAAGGTCTTGCGAGTCGCTTACACCAATCAAGCATTTGATGTATTGTTCGGAGCCGGAAGAGACAGGACTTCCTGGAACACGTTTCCGTTTGCAAGCGTTCATCAGCAGCTGCTCCAGGACCCATCCGGAAAAGTCCAAGAAACGGCAGAGCTGGCTAACGAGGATGGCTCCCGGATTCTTGTGAGTGCGTCTGGTTTTGCGTTTCAGGACGAAACCGCAGGTGCGCTTTACAGCTGTGTCACCTATAGGGACATCTCTGGCGCAGTGGTTGCGGCCAAAGCGACGGAGCGCAGCCCAGAGGCTGGTAGTCCTGATGAGAATATTGCGGCGCTTAAAGGTGCCCATGAGCGGATCTTGAGCGCGCTCAATGCCTATCCGGATCCGATCGTCATCTACGACTCCGACCTAAATCTTGTCTACCGAAATGACAGTTATGCGGCATCGATGTCTGACACACCCGGCGAGTTGGTGGAGGGCATGCATCTCAGGGAGGTGCTGCGCCTTGCAATCAAGCACGGGCGATATCCGGTCGCGATTGGCCGTGAAGATGAATGGATCAATGAAATTCTCTCACCGGCCACGATGCAGATGCCGGAACAGGATGTGGAGCTTGATGGGGATGTTCATCATCGCCTCATGCGATCGCGCGCGCCAAACGGCGACTATGTGGTTATCCGCTTGAATTCGACGGAATTCGTTCGCGAAAAAAGGGCTGCTGAAGAGGCACAAGCTAGACTGATCGCTGCGCTGAACGCCTATCCCGCACCTTTTGTGATCTACGACGCCGACGATTGCCTTGTTGTGTGCAACGATGCTTACCGGGCGTCGATGTCGAACGATCCTGCTGATTTGAAGGCTGGTATGCATCGCACCGAGATTGCACGGGTCGCGATCCGTGCAGGCAAGATCGCCAACGCGATCGGTCGGGAAGAGGAATGGATGTCCGATAGGCACCAGGACCAGGAGATGGACAAACCGGTGCAGGACTTGGAATTGCCGGGCGATGTGCATCATCGCTTGTTGCGGTCACGGGTTGAAAACGGCGACTTGGTCATTTTGCGGATCGATACGACCGAACTGGTGCGTCACCGCCGCGCACTTGAAAGGAATTCTGAAGAACTGAAGAAGGCCAATGCCGAAATTACCCACATGGCGCTTCACGATGATCTGACCGGGCTGGGCAATCGCAGATACCTGGCGAAAACGCTGGAGGAATTCATAGAGCGGCGTCAAGTTGTTGGCGGAGAAATCGCAGCGCTTCATATAGATCTGGACCGGTTCAAACAGATCAACGATACGATGGGCCACAGGGCCGGAGACGATGTGCTGGTCGAAACGGCGAACCGTATCCGGCTTGTTTTGGAACCTGGCGAGGCCGTTGCCCGGATCGGCGGAGACGAGTTTGTTGTTTTGGTCCCAATTTCAGACAATCCTGGCCGCCCGGGTGATCTCGCCAACACACTTTTGAAGGCTTTGTCGCGACCTGTACGCACCCACGACAAGGAGTGCCGGGTCGGAGCTTCGATCGGGATCGCCGAGACACCGCTTTCCGAAGTTGAAAACCTCCTGACCAACTCGGATGTTGCGCTCTACAAGGCCAAACATCGCGGTCGTGGACGTACTGAAGTTTATGACCGCTCGGATCTGGAGGACGTCCGCCGGGCGAAAGCGCTGGCGGATGATATTCTGCGCGCGATCGAGGAGCAGCAATTCGAGCCTTACTACCAGCCACAAGTGGAAGCAAAATCCGGCCGGATCGTCGGACTTGAAGTTCTGGCCCGGTGGCGTCACCCCGGGAAGGGGATTCTTGCGCCGGGAGACTTCCTGCCCATTGCCACAGACCTCAGTGTTGCGGGCGAAATCGATCAGCAAATGTTTGAAAAGGCGATTGATCAATGCTTCAATTTGCCAGTCGCAGCGTCGGGCTCCATCGGGTTGTCGTTCAATGTCAGTGAAGACAGGGTCAATCTGACTGACCTTGAGGATCTTCGACGGCGAATTCAAACCTATCCGGGGCAGATAAGTTTTGAGCTGCTTGAGACGATTTTTTTGGAGGAACAGGATGATGCATTCCTGCGGCGGCTGGATGAGCTTCGCGGCATGGGGATATCCATAGAAGTCGACGATTTTGGCAGTGGCCGGGCATCGGTCGTCGCTCTGCAGCGGATCAATCCGGACCGGCTCAAGATTGACCGCCGTTTGGCGCCCCTGGTGACAGCCGGCAGTGGTGGATTGCGTTTGCTGCGCTCGATCATCGAGATTGCACAGGCACTGGAGCTCGGCGTCACAGCGGAAGGGGTCGAGACCAAAGAACAGGCGGACCTACTGTCGAAGCTCGGGTGCGATCGCCTTCAGGGCTACTACTATGCCAAACCAATGCCGTTTTCCGACTTGGCCGCTCTCCTTGAGGCGCAGCAAGACGATCCGGATGTCATGACAGCCCTTCCGGTCGCGAGATAACGTTCGAGAAAATTGGCATCTTGAACCAGCTGGACTGACTAGGATCGGACGCAGCCAAACAAAAAGGCCCCGGTGCAGACGCCGGGGCCTTGTTTTTCCCGAAGAACTTCGTTTAGAGGCCCTCTGATCCCCGCTGAACCGCAGCGACACCGGTGCGGGAGACCTCGACCAGTCCGAGCGGTTTCATGATCGAGATGAACTGCTCGATCTTGGATGTCCGGCCGGTAATTTCAAAGACGAAGTGCTCGGTCGTTGCATCGATGACGGTTGCCTTGAATGCATCTGCCAAACGCAGAGCTTCCAAGCGCTTGTCTCCGTCGCCGACAACCTTGATCAATGCCAGTTCGCGCTCCAGCGGTTTGTCCTGGTTGAGCCGGCGGGCTCGTACGGTCAGGTCGGTGACACGGTGCACAGGCACAAGGCGGTCAAGCTGATGGCGGATCTGCTCGATGATCATCGGTGTACCGGTCGTCACGATCGTGATCCGGGACAAATGCTTCTCGTGCTCTGTTTCTGACACGGTCAGGCTGTCGATGTTGTAACCGCGCCCGGAAAACAGACCGATCACCCGGGCAAGCACGCCTGGCTCGTTGTCAACGATCAGCGATAGAGTATGGGTTTCGATTTCATTGCTGACTTCGGCCAGGAAATAGGCGGAAGGTGCATTGATGTTTTGTGCGTTCATCTTCTCAAAAATCCTTGTGACCTGGCCTTAAACGAGGGATTTGCCTTCAGCGGAAATCGCGTTGGCAACGGCCTCGTCGTTGGCCTCGTCCGGAAGCAGCATTTCGTTGTGAGCCTTGCCCGACGGGATCATGGGGAAGCAGTTGGCGAGTGCCGCAACCCGGCAGTCAAACAGAACCGGTCTGTCGACTGCGATCATCTCCTCGATGGCACCGTCCAGATCACCCGGTTTTTCCACCCGGAAACCAACCCCGCCATAGGCCTCGGCCAGTTTGACGAAATCCGGCAGGCTTTCCGTATAAGAATGAGACAGGCGATTGCCATGCAGGAGTTGTTGCCACTGGCGGACCATGCCCATGTACTGGTTGTTCAAGATGAACACCTTGACCGGCAACCGGTATTGAACGGCCGTCGACATCTCTTGGATATTCATGAGGATCGAGGCATCGCCTGCGATATCGACACACAAGGCGTCGCGGTGTGCGACTTGCGCGCCGATCGCAGCGGGCAGGCCATAGCCCATGGTGCCGAGACCGCCCGACGTCAGCCACCGGTTCGGCTCTTCAAAGCCATAGAACTGCGCCGCCCACATCTGGTGCTGACCGACTTCCGTTGAGACGAACGTCTTGCGGTGCTTGGTCAGCTCATACAGCCGCTGAATGGCGTATTGCGGCATGATGACATCGTTGTTTGGCTTGTAGGCAAGCGAATTGCGTGCACGCCAGGTATCGATCTGCGACCACCAGTCCTTCATTGCTGCCGCATCTGCCTTCATGGATGACGACCGCCAGATCCGGACCAGATCCTCCAGAACATGGCCGACGTCGCCAATGATTGGCAGGTCGGCATTGATCGTCTTGTTGATCGAGGATGGGTCGATGTCGATGTGAATCTTTTTGGACCCCGGCGAGAACGCGTCGGTCCGGCCGGTGATCCGGTCGTCAAAGCGCGCACCGATGTTGATCATCAGATCGCAATCATGCATCGCCATGTTGGCTTCGTAGGTTCCATGCATGCCGAGCATGCCCAGCCAGTTGTCACCGGAAGCCGGGTAGGCACCGAGACCCATCAGGGTTGAGGTGATCGGGAAGCCGGTCAGGGACACCAGCTCGCGCAACAGCTGTGTGGCTTGCGGACCGGAGTTGATGACGCCGCCGCCCGTGTAGAGGATCGGCCGCTTGGCCGCTGCCATCATTTCGGCGGCCATCCGGATTGAAGCTGCGTCGCCCTTGACCTGAGGCCGGTAGCTCTTGTGTGCTGCGGCCGGGTTCGGGGTTGGTCCCTGATATGTGCCGGTCGCGAACTGGACGTCCTTCGGAATGTCGACAACGACCGGGCCCGGACGGCCGGAGGTCGCAACATAAAAGGCCTCATGCAGAATGCGCGGCAGATCGTCAACGTTGCGGACCAGCCAGTTGTGTTTGGTGCAGGGGCGGGTGATGCCGACCGTATCGCACTCCTGGAAAGCGTCGTTGCCGATCAAGTGGGTCGGAACCTGGCCGGAGATGCAGACCAGCGGAATGCTGTCCAGCATGGCGTCCGTCAGGGCGGTGACCATGTTGGTCGCGCCCGGGCCGGATGTGACCAGGGCAACGCCGGGTTTGCCGGTAGAGCGCGCATAACCTTCCGCAGCATGGCCAGCCCCTTGTTCATGGCGCACCAGAATGTGCTCAAGGCCGTCCTGCTGAATGATCTCGTCATAAATGGGAAGCACAGCACCACCCGGGTAGCCGAAGATTGTGTCAACTCCCTGGTCCTTCAGCGCCTGGATAACCATTTCAGCGCCGGTCATTTCCCGTGTCATTCGTCTCACGTCCTTGCATGTTCGCCTGATGGGTCAGGCTATTGGCTCTCAAGTTTGGTTTTGGCCCTGTTGCTGCGGCATCAAAGTCCGGAAGAAGAAGCGTTTCAGGCGGCGGATACAAAAAAAGGCCCCTGAGGGAGCCTTGGTCGCGCGCCAATATGCCGGTCGGGGTTATCCCGCCAGGGCGCGCTTTTCCACCACTACTAGAATGAGCGACATCATCATGTCGTTCCGGTCCTTTGATGCTGCAGGTCTTTGATAACAAGACCGTTTGGAAGAAAGTGCGGCGTTCCCACGCGTTCGGCTGCATTCAGCCAACGCACAAACCGGCTCTTCCGGCCGGATTTGATGCGCCGCACCCTAGTGAGACCGGGGGGAGGGGTCAAGCCAAAAATTCATTTGTTGCGCATAAGTTCGGCAATGTTTTTGAAAATTTCCAACATCCAGTGGTCAGGCCAGCGCGCAGTTGGGGTATCGCGCGGCTGAACCGAAGCTGTGGAAACGGCTGAGCGGCACGACAAAAAAGTGTCACGGAGCCATTGCAGCCGGTTGGTGGCGACTATATATCCCCGCGATCGGTGGAAGGCCCTTGGGCATCGCCACTGCGTTGGGTGTGTAGCTCAGTTGGTAGAGCAGCTGACTCTTAATCAGCGGGTCTGGGGTTCGAGCCCCCACTCACCCACCAATTTTCTTCTATAATGACTGAAACAGATTGCGCTGGTTCAACCTGTTGTCGCGTCAAGTGGCGGTGAGTTCAGCTGTTTTTTGCTTCAATGCATCCCAGTCTGTGAACTCGCGGGTGTCTTGGAGATCCTCATCAAGGTGAGCCGCCAGATCCCCTTCCAACAAGGCCGATTTTTGAAACCAGTCGTAAATCCCCGGTTTGATTGCTCCGGCGGTCAGGAGCGTATGCGTCGGCTGCCACTCCGTGGCCTCCAGAAAGGTGTCGACATATCCTTGGGCTTCACTCTGGGTGTCTGGGAATGCTGCTGCAAGGCTCACGGAAACGAGAAGGCTTGGCAATTTGTTTAACCGTTCCCGGTTTGCGTAAACGAAAAGCTGAAGATCTGGCTGGTGCTTTCCAGAATGTACAGACCCTGCGACGATCACGTGGTCATAGTCTGTGATTACAAGCCCGTCAGAAACATCGCTGACGTTGTGAAACCGAACCTGGTGACCGGAATTGGTCAGTAATCCGGCCATGAATTTGGCAATCTTGTTTGTTTGCCCCTCGGTGCTTGCATAGACAATCAGAAACTTCATAGTTGCCCCCATCGCTTTCACTCGATGATGTGACGCTAGCACAGCGGGGTTCTGCCGTTCGTCCGCATTTTCACGTGCTTTTTTGATGCCCGGTTGCGGCAAATCGCCTTACTTAAAAAGCGGCTGTTCTTGCAAACTGGATCAGGATTTTTGTAGGGGTGGAAATCTGCCGGTGTCAGCTAAAAATGCGGTCGTGAGGCTTGCATGGTTGTGTTTGAGTGAATAGCTGCCAGACAAAGGAGCCACTCATGCATAAGTTTTCCCTGCTCGATCTGTCGCCCATCCCGGAGGGTAAAACGGCAGCTGATGCGCTCCGCAATTCGGTCGAGCTCGCCCAGCTGGCGGAGGCCAGCGGTTATCACAGGTTCTGGCTGGCTGAGCACCACAACATGCCTGGGATCGCCAGTGCGGCGACCGCTGTTGTGATCGGGCATGTGGCGGGGGCGACCAGCACCATCCGGGTTGGCGCCGGCGGGATTATGCTGCCCAATCATGCCCCGCTTGTTGTTGCAGAACAGTTCGGCACGCTGGCAAGCCTTTATCCGGGCCGGATAGATCTGGGCTTGGGAAGGGCGCCTGGAACGGATATGGCAACGGCGCGTGCTTTGCGGCGGCATATGGCACCGGACGACACCTTCCCACAGGACGTTCAAGAGCTGATGGCCTATTTTGCAGATGAGGCAGAAGGCGGACGTGTCCGGGCAATTCCAGGCGCGGGCACACATGTTCCGGTCTGGATCCTAGGCTCTAGCCTTTATGGGGCCCAGCTGGCAGCGCACTATGGTTTGCCTTATGCGTTCGCCTCACACTTCGCGCCAGACATGCTCGAAGACGCGCTTTCGATCTACCGTGCCCAGTTCCAGCCGTCGCGATATCTGGATCAGCCTTATGCGGTGATGGCTGCTGGTGTGTGTGCGGCGGCAAGCGATGAAGAGGCGCACTATCTGCGGTCCTCGCAATATCTTGCATTTGCACGCCTAAGGACCGGGCGGCCAGGCAAACTCCCGTATCCGGTCGAGGATTTGTCTTCAGAAATTCCGGCGCCGGTTCTTGCGCAGGTGAAACATGCGCTGTCTTGTTCTGCCACGGGGTCGCCGGAGACGGTCCATGTTCAGATTCAGCATCTGCTGGATCGCTACAAGCCAGATGAGTTGATGGTCACTGGCATGATCCATGATCACAAGGCGCGTCTCCGGTCCTTTGAAATTACTGGCGCCGTCTTGCGGGATTTACAGGTGAAACCGCAGGCCGCTTAGGTGCGGGATGTAAGAGGCAGATGCTTTTGCGCCCTACCGCAGTTAATTTTTTAGGTTCAAGGCTGTGCTTTTCACGCGATCAGAAGCCTCGTGTATCTGAAGGACCCGGATCAGGCTGAAAACCCTTTCAAATCCGGATGAGGACTTGAATTTCAGCACAAGGCGCTGCTGGGTGATGTTCGGGACCTTCGGTCCAAGGAGCGGTCCTGTCCTTTGAATGTCAAAGGACGGTTCCCCCGCAATTGCCATATGATAAGCATCCGTTGCAGCGGCCACGTATTTTTCCGGCAGCACATCCACCACCGGACGGTTGTTCGCGATCGCAGCCGGAAACATCCTGCGGAACGTGCTGTCGCGCCCGGCAAAGGTCAATTCAGGGACTTTGCCTGCATCGGCTTCGGGCAAGGTGAGAATAAACTTTGAGGAAAGTTTCGTCAGGCGGTCATCGTTTTGAATGACGCCTTTGTTCTCGTGCCAGAGATTGAAAAGAAATTTTTCCTCATCGCCGGCCAGGCCACTTTCGACGGCTTCGATTGGCATTGGCTTGATGAAATAAGGTTCATTGCCGCACAACAGCAACTGATCTCTTGGAGGCAAAAGCCTGTTCTGCTCAGCGGCAACGGCAATGATATCATCATGGGCCGCTTTTGCCAGAAAGGCTTGTTGTTCTTCCGACAGGTGGCTTGTTCGGTTGTGTGAGAAAAGCAACTGGCAATAAAAGTCCAGAAGATAAAGACAATCACATTTGGCCGCGATGTGGAACAATTGCAAAAATGAAGGTTTATTCGGGGGTGGCTGGTCTGGATACATTGCCTGTTTCTCTCATTCGTAATCTGCGTTTCTGCTGATTACGTTGCTGTTCCTACAATGTCCTGCGTCATCGCCTAAATCGCCAAACTCTATTTAAGGTTGTATATTTGGTTGTGCTGCGGTGTTCGTATGTTAAACTGCATAATGAAAATCACATAGCTTAATACAATGAAAACATGGTGTTGGTGGCGATATTATGTTTTGAAGCAATACTTTTCCGAAAAAATCTCAAAAAACAGATCACAAGAAAAAATTCCTAGCGTCCTTGGGTTGTGTGAACAAAACGGGTTCAAAGTGCGAAACGGAGACGCCGTATGACAGGCCAGAACGCACAGGTGCTGAGGTGGAATGGTCCAGCACAAAGCCTTTGGATGAGCTGGATAGACGATGGGCAGGTGCTGCGCCGTAGAGCTCTTCGCCTAACCCGCGGAGACCGGGAGGCTGCTGAGGATTTATTGTCGGCGACTTTGATTAAGGCGGTCAGCCACGTTGAGCGGCACCATACGGCTATTCGTGAACCGCGGGCTTTCCTGCTGTTTGCCATGAAGAACGAATATATCAGCCGCTTGCGTAAAGAGACGTCTGAACGCCAGGTTCGTGATTTCGGCGCTGACATCTATCAGGATCACAAAGCTGACCTTGCAGATAGGCAGCCGGACCAAGAGAACACTTTGCGGCATCAGGATGCTTTGCGGGCTGTTTTGACGGCAGTCGATGCGCTGACACCGGAGTTCAAGCGCATATTTCGTCTGAGGTTTTGCGAAGAGTGTACCTACAAGGAAATTGCCGTGACCATGGCCATTTCGGAACCGCTTGCCCGCAAGCGTGTCCAGCATCTGCGTCAGCATTTGCGCGAGGCCGTCGGAGAAGACACTGCGCCAGGCAAACAAACCCGCCCGGTGTCACAGGCGGTGCAATGAAGCGTCCACTCTCCTGACGGCTCGTACCGGATACACAGGCCGATTGGATCGCGATCAACACGGAACTGGATGAAGAGATGGCTGACATTGTCAATGCACAAATCACGGATGCGGTGACACAAACCAACGTCAAAGTTGTTGCCGAGGCCCCGGCCCAGGCGATCGCCAGCCTTTATCAGGTGGCAAGCCACGCTTCCGGTTTGTCTATCCAGAACGCAGTCCATAGTCAGCAGGCCATGAACCAGATCACCACCGCGGTGGTTTCCAAGGCGTGCCAGCTGATCATGGATATCGGCGAATCCGGCTAACGGTCGTGAGAGGCGTCAATCAGGGAGTAACCAGTGATGTTTGGCGCGCTCAAGTCATTGATGGGTAGAGGCAAGCCGGCTTCGAAACCGGCGGAACCGGCAACAGAGGCCAATGCCGCCGTTCCGGGATTATCACGCGATGCAAAGGGTCACCTTAAACCTGCGGCGCAAAAGGACACACAGGCCATGACAGCTTCTAAGAATGGCAACGGCGATAAGCCTGATAACGGCGCGCCAAGCGGAGCCGGTCCCGGAAAAGGCGATGGCACCGGGGGGCAGAACAATCCGCAACCTACTCAGACTGCGCCCACCGCGCCGACCACCAGTGCGCTCAGCCAGCAAGCCGTTCAAGCTGCCGAGTTTTCCAACTATGAAAACGCCGAGTATGCACCGACCATGGTGTCGACACCGCCTGAGCTGATGGTTGGCCAGACAACCGGCCTCGCGGTTCAAGACGCTGCAAACTACATGAATGCAATCATGCAGATTGCGGTGGCGGCACAGGCGGTTGCGATCAAGAAAGCGGCTGAGAATCCGCCGCTTGCCGGCGAGGAAATCCCGCTTTTAACCGACATCCAGCAAATGGTGACACAGGCAGTGGGTGTTTATGGAAGCGTAAGTACGACAGCAGGAACCTCGGCCAAAACGGTGATCTCTGATTTCAAAACGGGGTCATAATATTGCGGGCTGAACCAACAGGAGGCAGCCAATGTTTGCATATCATCAAGTGCGTCCGGGGGCGTCAATTCTGGCCGTCGCGAAGGAAACTACTCTCTGGCCGTTGACCCCGCCCCGATCCTTTGCGGGTGATGACGACGAAAACCGCGGCCGGGATGAAACAGGTAGCGACAAAAGCGTTCCGGGAGACAATAGCGAGCGAGGGAAGCATCCAAAGGTTCGGAAGGAAAAAACGATTTCAGAGGCGTTTGAAGACCTGAGCGCGGACGAAAAGGAGACGGTCAACCGCCTGTTGGACCGCATGACCGGGAGAAAGAAATGACCGCACATCTCATAACAGCTTATCACGAGATTGATGACCTTCTTCTAGAGTGCCTTGTGAACTGGGCTGAAGTTGCCGAACAGGTTCGTGGCAGCTTTACCGAACCGGAAGTTCATATCGAGTTTGCCCAACGATCTACCTACTTGGTTGAGGCCCGCGCATCCGTGGAAGCAGCTCTGCGGGCCCTGGAAGGTATCAACGATCCGATTGCATCTGAGGCAGTTGCCAGCATTCATGCAAGCGAGACGGCAAATGGAAGATCGCAGGATCATGGCCTGTGCGGCTGTGTGGATCCAGGGTTCCCGGGCGACGCCGATCACAGTCTTCCCGCGGATGTGTCCAGTTCGCGGCCGGATCGTCCTCAGCGCCCTCAAGAGCATTGCCGTGGTCAGATCCGCGACTGGAACCGGGATATCCTTGCATGCAGGTACGTGAAGAAGGCGGGAGCCGATAGCGCCGATTGGACGGAACCAAAGTCGGGACCATTGAGGGCGTGGCGGATTGCGTCCATCCGCGAGAAGATGGTTTCCAGATTGCAGGACCGTGAGCCCCCACTACCCGAATGGGAACAACAAACGTCAGAGCCGAGCGATGAGATAAAGGAGCCGGAAAATGGTCCGCAAACCAAGTCCAGCCGCCCCCGCAGGCGCGGGTGATCCAAAGGCCTCCACCCAAGGCGCCAAAGGCACGCAGGCGGCTGCGGCAGCCGATATACCAACGCAAGAAACAGCGCCTTCCAGCGGAACTGACGGACAAACTACCGGCACCCAACAGGCGCCATCAAACGCACCTTCTGGTGAGGCTGGTGGCGCCGGTCAACAAAACGCCGCCTCCGGATCGGCAACTGGCATTGGCACCGGCTCTGGCCGAGGAAGCAGCGGAGGCGCAGACCTCCTCAAGGACATTCTTGAGAGTTTCCTGAAGACCTCGACTTTGCAGTCCGACTACCAATCCCTCTACAGGTCATTGCCGACAGTTGTCGGGATCGCAGCCGAAATTTTGAAGAAAAAGGAAGCCGGGGATGCCGCGCTGGATGAAGGGATGCAAGCGGTAGAACGCGTCCTGACCGATGCACGGGACAAGGCAGAGCAACTTTCCAATACCATGTCCGCGCAACAGGCTGCCCTTGAAAAACTTCTCAATGACAAGGCCTCCCTCACTGAGCTTTTGAAAGCCAGTCAGCAAAAAAAGGGGGAGGCGTTCCAGGGAGTGCCGCACTTCGGGCCAGGCGCAGCAGCACTGGCTGATCCAAAAGTTGCTTATCAGCTCAACACATTGATGGGGAATATCAACTCGATGGTTGCCAGAGAGGTTGAGCGCCAAATCGCGGGGCTCCGGTCTCAAGCGAATGCGGCCCCGCAACAAAACAGACCAAAATCATAATCTGGATTGCAATAGAATTTTATGAGCCCGCCCGCCATCGTCGGCGGGCTTTTCGTTTGACGGGATTTTTTTCGGTCCGAATTGATGTTTTTCCATTTTTATCAATCAGATAAGTCAGGCTTGCTTTCACACACAAGATTTGCGGGCGTCTAACCAAGTGCCGATAGCCGAACGTGAACCGGCTCAGCTCAAGGAGTAGCAAATATGGCAGATCCCGTAACAGTGAACCCGATGGTCACGGACGCCGTGACCCAATCCAACGTTAAAGTGGTCGGCGAAGCCCCGGCCATGGCCATCAGCACTTTGTACCAGTCGATGGCACATTCCACCGGCATTCTGTTCGAAAATGCGGTGGCCGCACAACAGCAGCAAAACATTCTTGCGCAGGCTGCAGCGAACCAGGGTGTCATGCAGATCTACAGCATGGATACCATGGCTGGTGCGGGCGCGACCGAGAAGGTTGGTCAGACCGGTGTTGCCGACAACCTCACCGGTCTTATGACGGTCCTTCAGGCTTTCAGCGGCGGCCGGTAAGCCGAATTCCGCTTTATAAGCCATTGGCTCTGTTCCAGTTTCTGGAACGGAGCCATTACGCATGCGTGAAGCAATAAAGAATTAACAACTATAGGTTGATACTTCCTACGACCTCATCCCGGTCACCCTGATGATTATTGGGCGCATCCCAAAGTGTGGATCCAACGGGATAAGGCGTACAGGGCAGGTGAAGCCCCTCCAGACCGGATGATCCGGTAAGTGAAGGAAGATATCATGCCAAGCAAATCTCAACCGAAGCCGGAGCAATCGGCTGATGTGCCTTTAAATATCCTTGAAGCTGACATGGAGACCCTGGCCAAGATCGGCGAGGCGGCAAATCTCAATGATCTCGTTCTCGGACTGTCTCCCGCTGTTGCGGTGGCCAGCCTGTATGTCTCCAACGCGAACTCGCTTAGCATTTTGTATGAAAATGCGGTGGCGACGCAGCAACAGCAGACCCAACTGGCCCAAAGCGCATTGAAAGCCGGCATCGCGCAGCTGCACAAGGTCACCGAAAGCAGCAGTGCTGCCGCCGCGGCCGCTGAAAACCCGGATCAGGATCTCCTGGACCTTTTGAAGGCCGTAAAAACTGCGGTTTAATGATCGCCAACGGTGGCCTTGACGGGGGGTTCTGAAGGGTCCGAGAAACTGCGGGCTTTTCAGGCAGGGGGCTGTCGCTGTATAGAGGGCGCCAAACGGGCTTGGCCCGATGGCGCCTTTCAAACAAAAAGACAAAGCCCCATGAACGACTTTCTTGTCGCAGCCCTTTATTATTTTACGCCGCTCGATGATTTCGAGGAGATGCGGGATCCGCTCAAAACGTTCTCCGTCTCTCAAGATGTGCGCGGCAGCATTCTGCTCGCGTCCGAAGGCATCAACGGCACCATTTGCGGTCCTGAAGCTGGTGTCCGCGCTGTCCTTGAATACTTGCGGTCCGATCCGCGTCTCGCTGAGCTCACGCACAAAGAGTCCTGGACACACCGCCATGTTTTCAAACGCATGAAAGTGCGTTTGAAGCAGGAAATCGTCCGGCTTGCGGTCGACAACATAGACCCGAATGAAGTCGTAGGCGAGTACGTCAAGCCTGAAGACTGGAATGCGCTGATTTCAGAGCCGGGTGTGGTCGTTATCGATACGCGGAACGATTACGAGTATGCATTCGGAACGTTCGAAGGTGCGGTCAATCCGGAAACCCAGTCTTTCCGGGAATTTCCGGACTGGGTGCACGATCAGGAAAATCTGAAACCCAAGCCAAAGGTTGCCATGTTCTGCACCGGTGGGATCCGCTGCGAGAAAGCAACGGCCTGGATGCTCACGAACGGCTTTGAGGACGTCTACCACCTGGAAGGCGGCATTTTGAACTATCTGGAGAAAGTGCCGGAAGACAAAAGTCTTTGGAAGGGCGAGTGCTTTGTGTTCGATGACCGTGTTTCGGTCGATCATAAACTGGAGCCACGGTGGGGTGAATGGGTGCCGGAAGAAGCACGGCATATCATCAACGAAGACACCGATTATGAGAAAGGGCCGGCGCAACAGGGCCTTTCAAAGACAGGCTGAAGAAAAGTTAACAGCTGTTAACTTTTCGCTTTTCCCTTAGGTGAAGCTTCCCTACTGTCATGGGGCAGGCGCTACATTGCGCCAGACTGGGGGAATGTTATGCGTCGCACCTTCTGGAGCGCGGTTACCGCGCTCGTGTTTTGCCCACTTGCGCTAAATGCCGCAATAGCGGGCGGGTATGCATCGTCTTGCTATGAACAGGCCGTGGTGCCCGCCGTGTACAAGACGGTCAATGAACGTGTTCTGGTTCAAGCCGCCAGCAGTTATGTGGTTCAGCAACCTGCAAAGTATGCGTATCAAACCCGCCGTGTGCTCGTTCAGCCGGAGCGCGTCACATATCGCACCAGTCCTGCCGTCTACCAGACACAGCATCACAAGGTGCAGGTGAAACCGGCGTCTAGTGGCTGGGAGTACCGCACGATCAAAGGCCGCCGGATCTTGTGCAAGGTACACTATCCAGCTGTGTATCAGACGGCATCGCAGCGCGTACTGGTGAAGCCGGCTTCAAAAGTCGCGGTACGACATCCTGCCGTTTACAGCCACGTGAAGGAAAAGGTGCTGATACAACCGGCAACCTCACACCGTGTACAAAAGCCAGCCGTCTATCGGACAGTGAGCCGGAATGTTTTGGTGCAACCGGCTCGCACGGTATGGCAACCGATCAGGGCAAAAGGCTGCCGCTAGGCTATATAGGACTATGTCGGCGGCCGGCGGCAGAAGTTGGTATGTCCAAAACGCCTTAACTCTTTCTCCGCCATTCCGGAAAGAGGGGGTTAAGCATGGATCATTGCAATTTGCCACGCATCGGGGGTGTCGCAGGGAAGCCTTAAGTAGAATTCGGAGAATTGCTTTCTCTCAAAAGAGTTTTTCCCTACGGTGAAGCGGTCTTTTCAGTCACTTCAAGACAGGGAAACAGTATGCGGTATCCAAACAGCGTCAAAGTGATGGTCTTGGCAGCGGCCGTTCTGGGGGCGGGGCCAGCATTTGGCAGCAGCATGACAAAGGCCTGCTACGAAAAAGTTCACCAGCCTGCGGTCTATAAAAACATCAAACGCACAATCATGACCCATCGGGCCCACACACGTTGGGAGTACCAAACCATCAACGGACGGCAGGTCCTTTGCAAAGTGCACAGGCCCGCAGTCTATCAGACCGTTGTCCAGAACACGCTCATACAGCCGGCACGGACGGTATTGAAACGCGTGAGCGCGCGCGACTGCACCCGAAACGCCCGGATCTACAGCAACTTTTGATGCTGCTTCGAGGGCACTAGCTCGGGTCTTTAATTCCGGATCTATTGAGCGGTTTTGAAGCGATAGGTCTTCAAGCCGGTCTGACCGTGGCCTTCGATGAGGAACAATCCACCGGACAATGTATCCGGTTCGACGGAGGTCGGATCGGACGGCTGCTTGATGCTGGTGACGATCAGATGATCAAGGTTTGGCCCGCAAAAGCATGGCATGGTCGGCCGTTGTACGGGCATCTTGATCGCCTCTAGCAATTCGCCGTTCGGCGCGAAACAATTGACCACGCCGGACGAAACCCCGCCACTCCAATAATTGCCGTTGGCATCGACCGTTGCGCCATCCGGCCGCCCTGTGGCGTTGGTTTGCTGCGCGAACAGCATTTTCGCACCCAATGAGCCGGTCGCCGCATCAAAGGCATAGCACTCGATCCATCCCGGTGACGTGTCGGAGTGGTACATGTAGTCGCCGTCCGGCGTCCAGGCGAGGCCGTTCGAGCACTGCAGTTCGTCCCGGATTTCCGCGACCTCACCACTGCTGTCGACGCGGTAAAGGCCGGCGATTGGTTCCCGCGGAGAGCTTGTGTCCATTGTGCCGACCCAAAAAGCGCCGTCCGGGCCAACCTTTCCATCGTTCAACCGCGTCTGAGGTTTGTCGGCTTCGACCTCGGCCAAAACCTCTTGAGTGCCGGTGTGAGGATCGAACAGAACCACCTTATCCGAGACACTAACGATCAGCCGACCATCATCGCACAGGCCGAAGGACCCGACTTCATTGTCGAATTGCCATATGGTGATGGCGCGTGTGTCCCAATCCATCGATTGAATGCTGCGCCCTTGGATATCGGCCCAAAGCAGCCCGTTGGTGCGCTCGTCCCACGTTGGACATTCAGCAAGTTGGTAAGTCGTATCAAGAAAACGGGTAATCGTGTGGGACACCAGACGGGGTTCCTGTAAAGCCTCTAAGAAGGGTCGCGACTATAGCGGGCAAGAACCAGAACGTCGATAGCTTCACATACGCGGCCTATCGGTCTGCTGCGTCCGCTGTTTCGGATAGGGGGAGCGCTGTGCGTTTGACGATCGGGCGGATGGCAAATGAGGATTTCATCCGCAACACGCCCGGGAGTTGCGACAGGTGATCCCTGTGAATGCGCTCAAAATCAATCGGGTCCGCTGCAGTCAGGCGCAGGATGTAATCAGCATCACCGGCCATCAGGAAACACTCCATGATCTCTTCAGAGCGGGCAACGGCCCGTTCAAAACTCTCCAGTGTTTCTTTGGATTGGCCAGTCAGTGAGATTTCAACGAACACGTCCATCCGCCGGCCAAGTTTTCGCTGGTCGAGCAGAGCAACATAGCTGTCGATGACACCGGCTTCTTCCAGCGCCCGCATGCGACGCAGGCAGGCAGAGGGCGACAAGCCGATTTTTTCGGCAAGGTCCGCATTTGCGATCCGTCCATCGCGTTGCAGGACGTTCAGTATCTTACGGTCAAGTCTGTCGAGGATCATGATGTTGCGCTGCACATAATTCGATTGATTTTTATATTAATACCATAAAGTTCGATGTTGAGTTAAAAGTACGCAATTAAATTGCAAAAATACCATTTCAAGAGGCCTTGAACGCAAGCACCTGCGTCTTTCTCAGTGGTATTATCAAAAACAATAAACAAGCCGCACCAGAGGAGACGGAACCATGCGGATTGGCGTACCTAAGGAAATCAAAAACAACGAATTTCGGGTCGGTCTGACACCGGACAGCGTTCATGAGATGACAGCTCATGGCCATGAGGTTTTTGTAGAAACGAACGCTGGTGCAGGGATCGGCGCCAGCGACGCCGACTATGAAGCCGGCGGCGCCAAAATCCTCGCAACCGCTCAGGAAATCTTCGACGCTGCCGAAATGATCATCAAGGTGAAGGAGCCGCAGGCTGTTGAGCGCGCCATGCTGCGCCCGCAACATATCCTGTTCACCTATCTGCATCTCGCGCCCGATGCGGCTCAGACGGCTGATCTGGTGAAGTCCGGGGCGACCTGTATTGCCTACGAAACTGTCGTGGATTCCAAAGGCGGCTTGCCGCTTCTGGTTCCGATGTCTCAAGTTGCCGGCCGTTTGTCTGTCACAGCTGGTGCGAAATGCCTTGAGAAGATCAACGGCGGCTCCGGTGTCCTCGTTGGTGGTGTTCCGGGTGTTGAGCCTGCCAAGGTCGTTGTCATTGGCGGCGGCGTTGTCGGTTCGCATGCCATCACCATGGCGTTGGGCCTCGGTGCGGATGTAACTGTTCTGGACCGGAATACGCAGGTTCTGTCCAACCTGTCGCAGACCTTCGGTTCCGCGCTCAAAACGGTCTACTCAACCAAAGCAGCGCTGGAAAAACAGGTCCTTGCAGCCGACATCGTCGTCGGTGCAGTCCTTGTCGCAGGTGCTGCTGCGCCGAAGCTGGTAACAGCTGAGATGATCAGCAAGATGAAGCCAGGCTCTGTCGTTGTCGACGTTGCGATCGACCAGGGTGGCTGTTTTGAAACATCCAAGGCGACCACGCACTCAGAGCCGACCTACATCGTTGATGAGGTTGTTCATTACTGCGTTGCCAACATGCCAGGCGCAGTTCCACGGACTTCGACCTATGCGCTGAACAACGCGACGCTGCCGTTCGCATTGGCGCTCGCAGACAAGGGCGCAAAGAAGGCGCTGCTGGATGATGCAAACTTCCTTCCGGGTTTGAACGTTCACCAGGGAAAAGTCACCTGCGAAGCTGTGGCGACCGCGCTGGGATATGACTATGTCGACCCGGAAAGCGCTCTGAATTCGGTGGCTGCAAGCCAAGCGGCTTAAGCTGGTTCGAAGCAATCAAATAGAAAAGGCCAGCCCAATTGGGCTGGCCTTTTTGTGTTCATCAGTAGTGCCGTATTCAGGGGCAGGGGACGGTGTAGGGCGTGCCTTCCGGGTCGCGCGCCACGCAGTTGCGTGGAGACGTCACTGCGCCGATCAAACCGCCACCAATTGCACCCAAGGCTGCTCCGGCAAATGCTGCGCCGCCGGTTGAGCCCGCAGCAGCGCCAATCGTCGCTCCTGTTGCCGCTCCGAGACCTGCACCGATCAGCATCCTATCCCGCTGGCTTTCCGTGTTGACGCATCCAGCAAGCAAAAGGGTCAGCGATAGCAGGGCAATGGCGGGCTTCATCCCGGGCGCTCCTTCGGTAAACAGGTCCGCCTAGGGTGAAAGGGCGATGGTTAACCAATTCTTAATGAGGTCGGTTATCCAACGCCCAGTACAGCCGTCTTAAGGGCAAACGACCCGGTATGGGTTGCCGTATTGGTCGTAGGCAACGCAGTTTTTCGGCGCGGTCGCCGCACCGACAACGGCACCGCCAGCGCCACCGATTGCAGCACCTGCGAGCGCTGCACCCGCGCCGCCGCCTGTCGCCGCGCCGATCACAGCGCCGGTTGCTGCACCCAAACCGCCGCCGACGAGGGCACGATCTGTCTGGCTGCTGGACTGGCAACCGGCAAGAAGGGCAGCGGTTGCTGCGACCAAGAAGAGTTTTTTCATCGTCTATTTCTCATTTTTTCAGTGCACTGCATGTTCGTGGCCGGACATGCTCAATGTTTACGGGCAGGCCACCCGGTATGGATTGCCATAGCGGTCATACGCCACGCAATTTTTCGGTGTTGTTGCGCCGCCAACAATCGCGCCGCCTGCGCCGCCGATTGCCGCGCCAACAAGTGCGCCGCCGACATCGCCCGTGGCTGCTGCGCCAATTGCAGCGCCGGTTGCCGCGCCAAGACCGCCGCCGACGAGTGCGCGATCGCGCGAACTGTCAGATTGGCATCCGGCCAAGGCAACGGTGATGCCTGCGAGCAAAACAAGCTTTTTCATAACTGAGATCTCCTCATTATAAGGACGCCTGCCGGCACCTCTCTTTCGCTCCACAATGGCGAATCACGGAGCGTAAATCAATGAACACAGCGTAAGTTGGTTTTGCCAAACCGGCAATCGCCACATAAGTCGTGGTTGTCGTCATGCCCTATGGAATTCGCAAAGCAACGCAGGCCTCTATTGATGCACAAAGACCTGCGCGGTGAGGCGAAAGTATGGCCTTGTGAGCCTGCCTGCGCCCAATTCACCAATTCGTCAGGCGTTTGCGCTTGCTGATTGCAGAGCGGCAAGCAGTCCTTTTGTCGAGGAGTCTTTTGTCACAGGTTCAGCTTCGCCTTTGACCATTGGCAAAAGAGCTGTTGCCAACTCCTTGCCCAGTTCCACACCCCATTGGTCGAAGGAGTTGATGCCCCAGATCACGCCTTCAACAAAGACACGGTGCTCGTAAAGGGCAATCAATCGGCCGAGTGCGAAAGGCGTCAGTTCGTCATAGACGAGCGTCAGTGACGGCCGGTCGCCCGGAAAAACCTTATGTGGTGCCAAGCGTGCGACTTCATCGTCATCGAGGCCTGCGGATGAGAGGTGCGCTGCGGCCTCTTCAAGTGTCCGGCCAAGCATCAATGCCTCGGACTGGGCCAGGCAATTGGAGATCAAGAGCTCGTGCTGATGCGTCAGGTCGTCTTCATGACCTCGTGCCGCGATCAGGAACTCGCAAGGAATGACGGTCGTGCCCTGATGAAGCAGCTGATAAAAGGCGTGCTGACCGTTGGTGCCGGGTTCTCCCCAAACGAGCGGGCCGGTGTCAGTGTCGACCAATGTGCCGTCCAATTTGACCCGCTTGCCGTTGGATTCCATGTCAAGTTGCTGCAAGTAAGCAGGAAGCCGGGCAAGGCGCTGATCGTATGGGAGAACGGCACGTGCGCCATAACCCAAAACGTTGCGATGCCAAATCCCGATCAGGGCCATCAAAACGGGAAGGTTCTCTTCCATCGGTGCATCCTGGAAATGCACATCCATCGCATATGCGCCTTCCAGAAACTCGTTGAAGGCGTCCGGCCCGATTGCGATCATCAACGGCAGACCAATGGCCGACCAGATCGAATATCGGCCGCCGACCCAGTCCCAGAAACCGAAAACGCGTGTTTCGTCGATCCCGAAGGCTTCGACCTTGTCGAGGGCTGTTGAGACGGCAGCGTAATGCGCACCAACAGCTTCTTCACCCAGAGCATCTGCGATCCATTTGCGCGCCGTCTGCGCGTTGGTCATCGTTTCAACCGTGGTGAATGTCTTGGACGCCACGATGATCAGGGTTGAGGCTGGATCCAGCTTCTCCAGCGTGTCGGCAATGTGCGCACCGTCGACATTGGAAACGTAATGGAGCTCCGGCCCATCATGATAAGGTGCGAGCGCCAAAGTGGTCATTGCAGGGCCAAGGTCCGACCCGCCAATGCCGATGTTGACGACATCGGTGAAAGCGGTTCCGGCTGAAGATGTTAGGTCCCCGGATCTTACAGTCTCCGAGAAATCGGCCATCGCATCAAGGACCGCGCGAATGTCTGGCATGACATCTGCGCCGTCGACCAGAACCGGATCGGTGGACTGGTTGCGCAGGGCCGTGTGCAGGACGGCGCGGTGTTCGGTGGCGTTGATCTTTTCACCCGAAAACATTGCAGTCCGTTTTACGTCGACTTCCGCCTCGCGCGCGACTTGCAGCAACAGCTCCAGGGTCTTGGCATCCAGTTTGATTTTCGAATAATCGAGCAGAAGATCGTCACACCGTGCGGAAAACTTCGCAAACCGGTCAGGGTCTTCTTGAAACATGTTTCGAAGAGAGGTCGCAGACAGGTTCTCGGCTTGCTGAGCGAGCATGGTGAAGGTCGTTTCGAGCGTCACACGGCTCTCCTTAAATCGATTTAAGCCCTTTATTTCCGGGCAATTTCAATATCGGTGCTTCAGATAGCACAGCTGTCAGGATCCTGAAAGATACGATTACCGGAAGTGGGTGCCGGCCAGCAGCTGGCCGGCGAGCAAAGGTCAGTTGATCGGCGCAAGCAGTTCTTCGGCGGTCACCAATTGGCGGACACCATGAGAATGATCTTCCTGAAAAATGTTTCCCGCTTCTGCCCAGGCATTCAGGGAATTGATGTCGACCTTGGCGCATTGTGGGCGGACGCTCCAAGTTACCTGGAACGGCGAGCATTTTGCCTGAGTGTAGCTGGGGCCAGTCGTTGAACCAATAAAGGTGACAGGAGACCCTGTGCCGGTGGGCAGCGCTTTTGGCTGATGGAGGCCGTTGACGATGTTGTCCTGGTAAGCGAAGTCCATGAAATTCAGGGCGTTTGAATCATTGACAACTAGGAATGTTTGGGCTTCGACACGCAGTTGCGGATTTACGCAGGAGTCGCTTAGACAGGAGCCGAGACCTTTTCCCGGTGATACGTCGCAAGAGGAAAAGACCCAGTGAACTTCAATTGTGTCGCCTGGTTTAACGCCATGAAAGGCTTCGGACTCTGGTGCCGCAAGCTCGGCTTCGGTCAACGTGTCAGTTTCGTTGCAGCGATATCCCCCATGGTCGCTGTCGTCGACAAAAACTGAGAAACCCGGTCCCTTGTGCTCAGCATTCGTATGGGTATGCAAATTACACAGGTTAAGTGTTGCCGCTTCCGGCGCAAAAGCAACCGTGGCGGTATTTGTGCCGGCCGTGTTTGAGATATCGCGCGGTGTTTGCGGGCCATATCCCTGACACAGGTTCTCTGCATTCGCCGCGACCGGAACCGTAAGAAGAGCCAGGGCTGCAATCGGAGCCTTTAAATACGCTGTCATATTTGTCTCCATCTGTTTCGGATGAAAATACGCCGGTTCATTGCACGGAGCGAGGTCTTCGGAAACCAGCATGCTTAGAGGATGGGATGTACTTTCATTCCGGGCCGAACTCTGGTGTGGGGGAGTTTCTGCAAGTCCAAACGGGTCGGCGGCCACGAACCTCAGGGTAAGTGCCAATTGCCTTTGAGATCAAGTACCTAAAATTGAAGATGTTAAGCGATTTGAAATGATAATAACCCTAAGTAAAAAGGGTTGTTGGAGGCGGTAATGAATGCACTTGCGCACTTGCAGGATAAACCCGAGGCCGAAGAAGAGGTTCTCGTTGTAGATTTTGACAATCTGTCAGTGATCAGTGGTGTTGTTTCTAATGTCGGGGAATGGGGATGCCGCCTGACTTCTCCCGATATTCAGGAGCTGAGCAAGAATATCGGTATTCGCCCGAAAAACTCCGACAAGCTCGTGAAATGTCAGATCACGTCCCGCAAGGACTCTGATGCGGCCGTCCTATTTGTGAAATCGACTGAAAGTTTCTCCGATAAACGCCGGGAGAAACGGAACAACGTCAGCATTCCGGTTAAGATCTCCGACTTTGAGGGGATCACCGAGATTTCCGGCACGATCGTGGACGCAGGTAACAACGGTTGCCGCGTTATGGCAAAAAGTCTGCCTGCTTTGCCGGAAGAGGTGCTTTTGACCATGAAAAAATTCGGCAAGCCTGTCGTTGCGGAATTTGCCTGGCGGAATGATACATCCGGTGGTCTGCGTCTCCTTTGGGACCGCAAAGTCGATGGAAGCGAGGATGAGGCGCCGGAATCAGAGGCCGCCTCAGCCTAACAAGCATTCGCGCGATAGCTGAGCATCGTATTCCGACGGCTACTTGCCGAGTTGGGATGCCGCCCGCGCCCGGTCCTCAATCCCACCCCAGTCTTCTGAAGCGATTGCCTTTGCATCCGCAATCCATGAACCACCCACGCACAAAACATTTGGCAGGTTCAGATAGTCAGGCGCTTTTTCGAGGCTGACCCCACCGGTTGGGCAGAATTTTGCGGCAGCCAAGGGCGAGGAAAGAGACTTCAGGTAAGGCGAACCACCTGCTTGTTCCGCCGGAAAGAATTTCAGCCGTTCATAACCGCGTTCCAGAAGCTTCATAACTTCCGAAGCAGTTGCTGCTCCCGGCAACAGCGGCACGCCGTGTTCATCAGCCGCGTCCAGGAGCGTATCCGTCGCGCCGGGCGAAACAACAAACCTCGCGCCAGCGGAAACAACGGCGTCATATTGCTGGGGCGTCAGAACGGTCCCCGCCCCGACGATCGCGCCCTCAACGTGTTTACTGACAGCGGCAATTGCTTCCAGTGCATGCGGTGTGCGGAGTGTGATTTCGATGGCCGGTAATCCGCCGCGAACCAGAGCCTTTGCCATCGGGACAGCTTTTTTCGGGTCTTCGACCACAAGAACCGGGATCACCGGTGCCGCTGTCATGACCGCTTCGATTTTTGAAATATCTTGTCCCATTATCTTTCCTTAAACATCAAAAACATGCGCGCCGGCATCAGCGGTGCCTACATTGGCCCTGAAGGCTGCAAACAGATCGCGGCCGACACCGAATTGATGATGGTTTAGGTCCTCTTGTGCAACCGGTCGTGCATCGAACTCGGCCTCATCAACGAGAACGGTCAGTTCTCCGGTAACCGCATTGATGCGGATGAGGTCACCGTCCTGGATCTTTGCGATTGGACCACCATTGGCAGCTTCCGGTGTCACGTGAATGGCCGCTGGAACCTTGCCCGATGCGCCGGACATGCGGCCATCCGTAATGAGCGCAACCTTATGACCACGATCTTGAAGGATGCCAAGGGATGGGGTCAGCTTGTGAAGCTCCGGCATGCCGCAGGCTTTTGGGCCCTGAAACCGGACAACAGCTGCAACGTCTCCATTGAGCTCCTTGTTGGAAAATGCTTTCAGGAAGTCTTCCTGCGAGTGAAAGACGCGGGCCGGGGCCTCAATGATATGGCGCTCCTTGGCAACTGCGGAGATCTTGATCACCGCTTTGCCGATGTTTCCGGTCAGCATTTTCAGACCGCCCGTCGGCTGGAATGCCTTGTCGGCTGGTGCCAGAACCGTCTCATCGCCAGAGATTTGCGGGGCGGGGTCCCGGATGACATTGCCGTCCGCGTCGAGTTTTGCCTCGACCGTATAACCGGAGAGATCACTGCCGTAGACGGTTTTCACATCCCGATGGAGATATCCATCTCCCAAGAGTTCGCGGATCAGGAACGCAAGACCGCCGGCTGCCTGGAAGTGGTTCACGTCGGCTTTCCCGTTCGGATAAACACGTGCCAGCAGTGGAACCACATCCGAAAGATCCGAGATATCGTCCCAGGTCAGCCGGATCCCGGCCGCTGCGGCCATCGCCACCAAGTGCATGGTGTGGTTCGTTGAGCCGCCGGTGGCGTGGAGGCCGACAACGCCGTTGACGATGGCTTTTTCGTTGATGATTTCACCGGCAGGAGTGAACTCGTTGCCAAGGGCAGAGATCGCCAGCGCACGCTTGGCCGCTTCCTTGGTCAAAGCTTCGCGGAGTGGTGTGCCCGGATTGACGAAAGATGCCCCCGGCATGTGCAGGCCCATGATCTCCATCAGCATCTGGTTGGAGTTCGCGGTGCCGTAAAACGTACAGGTGCCGGGAGAGTGGTAGGCCTTGGACTCAGATTCCAAAAGCGCGTCACGGCCAACTTTGCCTTCTGCATAGAGCTGGCGGACCTTCGCTTTCTCGTCGTTCGAGATCCCTGTGGTCATTGGGCCTGCCGGAATGAAGACAGCCGGCAGATGGCCGAAAGACAGAGCTGCTATCGTGAGGCCAGGCACGATCTTGTCGCAGATGCCGAGAAACACGGCCGCATCAAACATCTGGTGCGACAGGCCGACAGCTGCCGCCATGGCAATCACATCGCGGGAGAACAGGGACAGCTCCATGCCGTCCTGGCCCTGGGTGACCCCATCGCACATGGCCGGTACGCCGCCTGCGACCTGCGCCACCGCTCCGACCTCCCGTGCTGCCTGCCGGATCAGGTCCGGATAGGTCTCATAAGGCTGATGGGCGGACAACATGTCGTTGTATGCGGTGATTATGCCGAGGTTCGGTACCACATCACCGGACAAGGCGGCTTTGTCGGACAGGCCGCATGCGGCAAATCCGTGGGCGAGGTTGCCACAGGACAATCGCGAACGCTGCGGGCCTTGGTCTGCAGCCTTGCCGATGCGTTCAAGATAGGCACTTCGGCTGTCGTGGCTGCGTTTGACGATCCGTTCGGTGACCTCGCCGACACGATCCCTGATGGCCATGGCTTGTCTCCCTCATCCTCCGGCAGTGTTGAAGCCGGTCTCTCTCTCAACTCATTAGATAGAGCGTAATGACTGTTTGTGTCATTTAATCGATTTAAATCTCAGAACTATGCGTCAAAAGACGCACTTTCCAGCGTTTAAACCAGTTCGTCTTCCGCCCAGGTGCGGCCGTCACGTTCAACCAGGGCGATGGAGGCTGATGGCCCCCATGTTCCGGCCGTGTACCCCTTTGGCGTTTCCTTGGAAGCCGCCCAGGCCGCCTGAATTGGATCTATCCAGGCCCAGGCTGCATCGACTTCGTCGCGGCGCATGAAAAGGGTCTGGTTGCCGCGGATCACATCCATAATCAGCCGTTCATAGGCATCCGGGTTCCGGACCTTGAAGGCTTCGGCGAAGCTCATGTCCAGCGGCACCTGGCGCAGGCGCATGCCGCCGGGACCCGGGTCCTTAATCATTACCTTCATCTGTACGCCTTCATCTGGCTGAAGACGGATGATGAGACGGTTTGCGGTGATCGCACCAGCCTCCTCATCGAAGATGGAGTGCGGAATTGGCCGGAACTGAACGACGATCTCGGAAACCCGTTGGGCAAGGCGCTTGCCGGTGCGCAAGTAGAACGGCACACCGGCCCAACGCCAGTTGGCAATTTCCGCTTTCAGGGCCACGAAGGTTTCCGTCCCGCTTTGATCATTGCCAAGTTCTTCCAGATAACCTGGAACTGCACCACCGGCGGATGCTCCGGCGCGGTATTGGCCGCGGACGGTCAGTTTGTCGGCATTGTGCTCGCCAATCGGGGCGAGGGCTTTCAGAACTTTCAGTTTTTCATCGCGCACACTGTCGGCGTTCATCGACTCTGGCGGTTCCATGGCCACCAGGCACAAAAGCTGCAGAATGTGGTTCTGGACCATGTCCCGGAGTGCGCCCGCTGTATTATAATAACCAGCCCGGCCACCGGTCCCGAGCGACTCGGCGACCGTAATTTGAACGTGGTCAATGTGAGCCGCATTCCAAAGTGGTTCGAACAGGGCGTTGGCAAACCGCAGAGCCATGAGGTTCTGCACGGTCTCCTTGCCGAGGTAGTGGTCGATCCGGAAGATCTGGTCTTCGTTGAACACGGCACCGACCGTTGCGTTCAATGCCTTGGCCGATGCGCCGTCTTTGCCAATAGGCTTTTCCATAACCACGCGGGAATGGGTGTTCACAACGCCGATCTTGCCGAGATTTTCGCATATGGTGCCAAAGAGGTCCGGGCCAACAGCAAGGTAGAACGCACGGATGACATCCTCACGTTCTTCCAGAACAGTCTTGAGGTCTTCGAAGCCTTCACCGGTCCCGATGTCGATTTTCACGTACCGGATGCGTTTCAGGAATTTTTCCAGATGCGCGTCGTCGAGATCGGAGACATGCTCTTTCAAGGCCTTCCGAGCATAGTCGCGATAATCATCGTCTGAATAGTCACGGCGCGCGCTGGCAATGATCCGCGCGTTATCGGGCATTTGTCCGTCCGCATCCCGGTGATAAAGGGCCGGCAACAGCTTGCGATGTGCAAGGTCTCCGGAGGCACCGAATACAACCAGATCGAATTCGGCTACTTCAATGACGCGGACCGCCATGTTCTCATCCCTTCCAAGCCGGCGAATTTCGCCGTTCTAGTCTAAGCATCGTGACATTCGGATGTCTTTTAAATCGATTTAATTCTCTTGTCAGCCCCTCAAACCAAAGAGCAGCCCTCTTTTTCAAGATCAGCCTTGGTTGGGAGATCCGCCCCGCGCCGCGAGCAGGTGATGGCTGCGGCTTGGGTGCAAAATGTGAGCAATCGCGTGAGTTGCGCAGGGTCGAGCGCCGTGAGTCCTTCCCGGTTGTCTGCGCCCAGTGTTTTCAGTCCGGACAATAGGGCTGCCTGGAAGGTGTCTCCGGCGCCAACAGTGTCAACCACGTCGACTGCAACGCCGGGCACACTTGCTTCGGATTGATCTGTGTAGGCGGAGGCACCGTCTTTCCCGCGCGTGACAATCACCAGCTTGGCGCCTTCCGCGAGCCAACCACGGGCGATGGCCTCGACAGGTTCTCCCGGGGCGATCAATGTGAGGTCTTCATCGCTGACTTTGATGACGTCAGTGTAAGGAACAATCGCGGTTGTGTTGGTCCGCCACTTGTCCATGTCGGCGACGACAGTTGGCCGGATATTGGGGTCAAAGGAGATGAGGCACCGAGCATGCTCTCTTGCGATCAAGGTTTTTAGTGCCGAAGCTACAGGCTCTGTGAGCGCGGTATAAGACCCGATGTGAATGAACGACGGCGGAACCTCGAAAACTGGGAGATCCGCTTCGGTGAGCATGCGGTCAGCCGCATTGGCGCCATAGAACGTATAGGCGGGTTGCCCGTCAGGATCCTGTTGAACCAGGCTCAAGGTCGTCAGATTGTCGCTGCGTACAACAAAGCGATCGGAAACCCCTTCGTCTCTCAGTTTTCCAACCAGCTTTTCGCCAAGAACGTCTTTTGATATTCCGCCGAAAAACGCTGCGTCTTCGCCGAGACGGGCGAGCCCTATTGCGACGTTGAAGGGCGATCCGCCGATCCGCCCGTCGAAACCGACGCTTGTGCCCGAGGTGTCTGCCCCGAAGAGATCAAACAAGGCTTCACCGCAAATCAAATACATTGTTGGTCCTATTCTTTTCGTAGGCGGATGCTCACGCCGCCATGTCTTCTGGCGGATCCATGGCACCGGTCATGATCGCGACGGCGTCCGACATGGAAAAGTCGTCCGGCTTGATCACGCAAGCGCGCCGGCCGAGCCGGTGGATGTGAATACGGTCTGCGACTTCGAAAACGTGCGGCATGTTGTGGCTGATCAGAACAATCGGCAGGCCACGCGCTTTCACGTCCTTGATCAACTCCAGAACCCGCCTGCTTTCCTTGACGCCAAGGGCCGCGGTGGGTTCGTCCATGATGACAACTTTCGAGCCGAACGCAGCCGCACGGGCGACCGCCACACCTTGGCGCTGGCCGCCGGACAGGGTCTCGACGGCCTGGTTGATGTTTTGAATGGTCAAAAGGCCGAGCTCGTTCAATTTGTCCCGGGCAATCTGTTCCATTTTTTTATGATCGAGTTGGCGGAGCCATTTGCCGCGGATGCCTGGTTTGCGCAGCTCGCGGCCCATGAACATGTTGTCGGTGATCGACAAGGCCGGAGACATGGCGAGCGTCTGGTAGACGGTTTCGATCCCGGCAGCGCGCGCATCAATGGGTGAATGGAAATGCACCGGTTTGCCGTCGAGCCGGATTTCTCCTTCATCCGGCAAAACTGCGCCACTCAGCGCCTTGATCAAGGTTGATTTGCCAGCACCGTTGTCACCGATCACGGCCAGGATTTCACCCGGATACAGCTCGAAGTCGGCATGGTCCATGGCAACGACACGGCCGTAGCGTTTGACCAGATTGCTTGCTTGAAGAACAGGTTCCATCAGACAGATACCTTTCTGATCCATTGGTCGACAGCAACCGCCGCGATGATGAGAAGGCCGATCAGGAGATAGGTCCATTGGGCATCGGCCCCGAGCAGACGCAGCCCAAGCGTGAAGACGCCAACAATCAAGGCCCCGAACAGGGTTCCAAGGATCGACCCGCGTCCACCGAACAGCGAGATCCCGCCAATCACCACAGCCGTGATGGATTCGATATTGGCCAGCTGACCGGTTGTCGGTGAGACGGACCCGATCCGCCCGATCATTGCCCAGCCGGCAAAGGCACAGATAAGTCCTGAGAGCATGTAAACCGAAATCTGGACGCGTTTGACCTGAACCCCGGACAATTGCGCGGCCTCCGGATCATCACCGATGGCATAGACGTGCCGGCCCCAGGCGGTTTGGCGCAAAACGTAAGCCAGCACCAGCACAAGAAGCACCATGAAGATCACGCCGTAGGTGAATATCGCTCCACCAACGGTAACCTTATTGCCAAAGAACTGAAGGAGGGGCGCCTGTTCGGCGATTTCCTGTGAGCGAATGGTCTCATTCGCAGAATAGAGAAAGTTGGTCGCAAGAACGATCTGCCACATACCAAGCGTCACGATGAAGGGCGGCAGTTTGACGACAGCCACGAGGAAGCCGTTGATGTAGCCGCAGATCGTTCCGCAAATGAGTCCAGCTGCAATGGCGACTTCAACGGGAAGTCCGTAGCGGAATGTGAATTGCCCCATGACCACAGACGACAGAACCATGATCGCGCCAACCGACAGGTCAATGCCCGCTGTGAGGATAACAATGCTTTGAGCTGCGGCCACAATACCGACGATCTGAACCTGTTGGAGGATCAGCGTCATTGCGAAGGGGGAGAAGAACTTCGAACCCAGCAACAGTCCAAAAATCAGTATGGACAACAACAGCACGATCAGGGGCACCAAGGACGGCGTCTGATGCAGAGTATGCTGGATCTTCTGGCCGATGGTCTGGTGGTGATCGTCGAATTCGGCAACGGATTGCGGGCCTTTTGATGCTGCAGATTCAAACTCTGCAGGGCCGCGGTCCGTCTTCGTTTCTGAGGTCATGCCCGTTTCCCTCTATGCGCCTGTTGTAAAAGGGGCAAGGCGGCCTTGCCCCTTTCGCTTCGCTTGCATCTTTACCGGTTTAGCCCCAGCAAAGATTTGTGCCTTCGGTGGTGTCGATGGATTCAACGCCGTCCACCGGCTTGTCGGTGACAAGTGCAACACCGGTGTCAAAGAAGTCCTTGCCCGGTGTCGGCTCCGGCTTGTTGCCGTTGTCCGCCCACTCCTTGATGGCCTCAATGCCGAGCGAGGCCATCAACAGCGGGTATTGCTGCGAGGTTGCGCCAATGACGCCGTCCTTGACGTTTTGAACACCTGGGCAGCCACCGTCGACGGAGACGATCAGAACATCGTTTTCCCGGCCAATTGACTTGAGCGCTTCATAGGCGCCGGCTGCAGCCGGTTCATTGATCGTGTAGACGACGTTGATCATCGGATCTTTGGCGAGCAGATTTTCCATCGCCCGGCGGCCGCCTTCTTCGTTGCCCTGCGTGACATCGTTGCCAACGATCCGCGGATCGGTTTCATCGCCCCACTTGTTCGGGTCACCAAGATCGATGCCGAAGCCCTGCAGGAAGCCTTGGTCGCGCAACACGCCGACAGTCGGTTGGCTGATGGCAAGATCCAGCATTGCGATCTTGGCATTTGCCGCTTCATCGCCGAGCGAACCGGCCGCCCATTTGCCGATCAGTTCCCCGGCCAGGAAGTTGTCGGTCGCAAACGTGGCATCGGCCGCGTCGATCGGGTTCAGCGGTGTGTCGAGTGCAATGACCAGAAGCCCATTGTCGCGCGCTTGCTGGACAGCAGGCACGATGGAAGATGTGTCGGATGCCGTCAGCAGAATACCCTTAGCGCCATCTGCGATGCAGGTTTCAATTGCTGCAACCTGAGTCTCGTGGTCGCCATCGACCTTGCCAGCGAAAGACTTCAGTTCAATGCCGAGTTCTTCGGCTTTTGCCGTCGCGCCTTCTTTCATCTTCACGAAAAACGGGTTGGTGTCCGTTTTGGTGATCAGGCAGGCGGACAGGTCAGCCGCCATGGCCGGTGTCGCTGCCATTGCGGCAAGAACGGAACCGGTCGCGAGTAGTTTGCGGATCATTGTATGTTTCCTCCCTGGCCTGTTTCTAAAGACGGTTGGGCGTGGCCAGATGTGACCCCAACCGTGCTGCCCGGGCTGGAAAACCAGCGCGGTCTTCGCTCCGTCCAGATCCGGCAGGTCCAAGCGACCTGCCTCCAGTAAGGATCGCTGTCCGGGGCGAGAAGTTGAAAAACTGTGGCAGGCTGGCCGCGCCGACGGCACCGGCATCCTGTCCGAAGCTGCCGGTTGCCATCTGAGGCGAGGTCCGGCTCTCCGGCGCTGCATCTGCAACAGCTGACGCCATCGCTTCTGCAAAGCTTGTGTTGAAATCATTCCCGAGGTCACTGTCCAAAACGACCAGAGGCATGTCCAGGATCGCAAAGGCTGAGCGGAGCGCAACGGCGAGTGCACTGACACAGTCTTCTGTCCATTCGCGTGCCTTGTCGTCTGCTGCCTCTATGGCCTGGCGCAAATCAGTGCGGCTCAAATTGGAAAAGTTTTCCGGTGACATATGCCGGGCGAGAGCAACCAGGCTGGCCCTTGCCAGGAGCAAGTCCCATTCCTGACGCGGAGCATTGGCGGTCGGCAATTTGCTCGGCGGAACCGGGATCATCGCAACGTCACCAGCATTGCCGGAAACGCCGCGAACGACATCACCGTTCATCACCAAACCGCCGCCAATTGCGGGCCCCAGGAACAGATAGAGAAAGTTGTCGTTCTGACGCCCAACACCATAAAAAAGCTCTGCAACAGCTGCCGCCGTGCCGTCGTTTTCACTGAAGACCGGAAGACCGGTTTCCTCTTCAAGGGCGCTCGCAAGATCGTAGTTGTCCCAGTCCTTGAAATGCGCCTCAGGCAAGCCGAGTTCATGGAGCCATGCGCCGAGATTAAAGGGTTGAGCGAGCCCGATGCCGGTGATGCGATCCTGTTCTCCTTCGCTTAGATTTTCCCGCAACTGTTCCAGGTCATCAGTCAGGATCGTAAGGGCTTTTGCGGGCTCCGGCAGGATCATCTCATGCGTTCGGCGATTGATGATCTGACCGGAAAAATCCATCAGCACCGTTTCCAGGCTCGTCCGGTCCAGACGAACGCCAAAGGAAAATGCGCCCCGCGGCGCGAGTTTCAGAATTGTCGCGGGCTGACCGCGGCTGCCATCATGGCGTTTGCCAGCTTCCACGATGAGGCCCTCTTCGATGAGGGTCTGAATGATCGCGCCAATAGCCGCATTCGTCAGTTGCACAGCCCGGGCGAGTTCGGCCTTCGACGCTTCTCCCGCACGCCGCAATATCTGTAAGACGATCCGCTCGTTATAGCGTCTCAGCTGGACAGAATTCGAGCCGCGGCCGCTTTTCCGGATTTCATCCATTGGCCTCCTCCCTCGGTCATTCCGGGTCCGCTTTCACTGCGAGACCATAATTATTTATTTTGGAAAAATTATTCTCGCCATTCGGGAAACTGTCAATTCGATTTCCGTGCTGCGCCGCAGCGTTTCGTTGCTGTCCTGCGGTAGGTGATTGAGTTTTCGATAATTATTAAATGTGATTTAATTAATCGAAAATGACGTTGAAGATCAAATTCGGAATAATGCGTTCGATTTGGACAGAGGTTGGAGCTCGATTGCCCTTTGACAGGGGTGATGAAGTGCATGCAGAAATCTGCCACGTGGAAAATGCCGCTTGGGGCTTTCTGATCCGGGCTGCTGAACGCTAAGGTCCGCTTCTAGAAAAAAGAACAGGAGATCCGAACCATGCCGCACCGCCACGACGAGAGCTTTTTAAACAAGGCTATAGCCGCGGGTGTGGGGAAGAATCCTCCGGATCTGGTCATCAAGAACGTGCAGATGTTCAGCGTCGTCGACGGGGCGACTGTGACGACCGATATCGCCATTGTCGGCGACCGAATTGTTGGAACGCATGACACCTATGAAGCGGAAAACACCATCGATGGAACGGGTCTTACAGCGGTGCCCGGGTTCATCGACACGCATCTCCATGTCGAATCTTCATTGGTAACTCCCTTTGAATTCGATCGCTGTGTACTGCCTCATGGGGTTACGACCGCGATTTGTGACCCGCATGAGATTGCCAACGTTCTGGGCGCAGAGGGCATTCGTTACTTTTTGGACAGTTCATTGCAAACTATCATGGATTTGAAGGTGAACCTGTCATCCTGTGTTCCGGCAACCGCGTTCGAGACAGCTGGCGCTTGCCTGGAAATAGAGGACTTATTGCCGTTCAAAGATCATCCAAGCGTTATTGGTCTTGCGGAGTTCATGAATTTTCCAGGAGTTCTGGCGCGCGATCCGAAGGTGCTTGCCAAGCTTGCAGCTTTCCAGGATGGACATATCGATGGCCATGCACCTTTGGTCAGTGGCAAATCGCTCAACGGCTATCTGGCGGCTGGTATCCGCACCGATCACGAGGCAACGTCAGCTGAAGAAGCGCAGGAGAAGCTCTCCAAAGGCATGGCAGTGCTGATGCGGGAGGGGTCGGTCTGCAAGGATCTCGATGCGTTGGCGCCGATCTTGACGTCCGATACCTCGGCTTTCGTTGCGCTCTGCACCGATGATCGCAATCCGCTGGATATTGCGGAGGAGGGGCATCTCGACAGCATGATCCGGCGGTTGATTGCCAAGGGGATCCGCCCGCTTGACGTCTATCGCGCCGCCAGCTGGTCAGCGGCGAATGCCTTTGGCCTGAAAGACAGAGGCGTGTTAGCTCCCGGTAAACGGGCCGATATTGCCTTGTTGAGCGATTTCGAAGACTGCCGTGTTGAAACCGCGATCTGTGGCGGTGTTGTTGCCGATGATGCCGCCTTTACGACCCGCAGCATTGTCGCGCCTGTTGGGCTTGATAGCGTCAAGGCCGATGAGGTCAGTGCGGCATCATTCAACATTCCGGCCCGCAACAGCGAAGCCGATGTGATTGGTGTCATCCCCGGCAAAATCATTACGGAACATCTGAAACGAACTCTACCGGTAAATGGCGGAAAGACCCTTGTGGATTTTGAACAAGACGTTCTGAAGGTCGCCGTTGTTGAACGGCACAAAGGCACCGGCAATATTGGCCTTGGGTTCGTCCACGGCTTCGGAATGACACAAGGAGCTATTGCTTCATCGGTTGGCCATGACAGTCACAATATCTGTGTTGTCGGCGCCGATGAAGCGGCGATGGCCCATGCAGTCAACAGGGTGATTGCAATGAAGGGCGGGTTTGCGGTTGCCGGCCAGGACGGCGTGAAAGCCGAGCTGGCTCTGCCGCTAGCTGGTCTCATGAGCCTGGAGCCGTTCGAAACGGTGCGTCATGATTTGGAAGACCTTCGACATGCCGCAAAGTCGCTTGGCTGCACACTGGCAGAACCGTTTCTTCAAGTTGCGTTTCTGCCGCTGCCGGTTATTCCGCATCTCAAGATCACTGATTTCGGTATTTTCGATGTCAACAAATTCGAATTAGTTGATCAGGGGTCGTAGTGGTTTCGCTCGTCAGTAGTGGCGCATGGTTTTCCGGAACCTGATCCAAGACACAAAGGCTTCGACCAGCAGCCAAAAGGTAATCATCGCGGCGATCAGGGAGCCCATCATGATCTTGGCGTCTAAGGCAAAGTCGGCAAGATGAACGCGCGGGTGCGCGATCCGCGGATTGAGCGGCAAGTAGATGATGTCGATTGCTTTGCCTGCCTGGCCGACTGTGCTGCCGGGCGGCCGTTTGAAAGAGACGTATTCAAACGCTCCGCTTCCCGGCTGAAATTCAATCAGCAGGCTGTCTCCCGTCACCCAAGTCTGGCGATTTTTCAAATAGTTGCGCGGGCTCTTTCGGGCGAGGTCCCGCATCTCATTCGGATCGGTCGAGGGCTTGCTGATCTGCACAACGGTCCCGGTCGCAGTTTCACCGAATTTGCTGAGTAGCCAGTATTTGAGGGCGCTGTCGAAGTGGAGACCGATCGAGAAGATCACCGCAACGGCAACGAAAAATAAAATGACAATGTTCAAAGCGCGGCTATCGTCCGCCGCCTCTTTGGGATTAAACATGGCCTTTCAATTTCTGCATTCAGGCAACAGGCTGCCTCGGTGCTCCTTTAAGAGCGATCAGCTTTAGGCGTGAAATCGATCCCGATTTAACGCCCGCTGATCTTCCAGCTTAGTTCGGGTTTCTGCAAAGTCCAAAACGAATTCTGGCCAGTTTCTAGGATCCAGGCATGCTTCTTACTTTTGCCGTCTCCGGTTACCGCTCCTTGCGTGACCTCATATTACCGCTCGACCGGATCACCTTGATCACCGGTGCCAACGGCAGCGGCAAATCCAGCTTGTACCGCTCGATCCGGCTCCTGGCCGAAGTGGCTCAAGGGCGTGCGATTGCATCGCTCGCCTCCGAAGGTGGCTTGAATTCAACGCTTTGGGCTGGTCCGGAAACCGTGTCACGCGCCATGAAGCGGGGAGATGTGCCGGTGCAAGGCACGGTGCGAAAGGGCACTGTTGCCCTGAAACTGGGATTTGCGGACGAAGATTATGGCTACGCGATCGACCTTGGACTGCCCGCGGATGCCGGCCGTTCCTATTTTTCAATGGACCCTGAAATCAAATGTGAAGCGCTTTGGGCGGGAGAGGCGTTGTCACGGTCTAACGAAATTGCCGGGCGCAACGGCCCGTCGGTTCGGGTCTTGAACCAACAAGGGCAACGCCTGCCGGTGGTCCAAAATCTGGCCCGGTTTGACAGCATGATGACCCATGCCGCCGACCCGAAAGAAGGTCTGGAGCTTCTGGTGCTCCGGGAACGGATGCGTGCGTGGCGGTTCTATGATCATCTACGCACTGACCGGGAGGCGCCGGCCAGGTTTCCGAAGATCGGGACCCGTACGCCCGCGCTTTCCGCTGATGGAGCAGACCTGGCGGCCGCCCTTCAGACCATTTTGGAGATTGGCGATGAAGTCGTTTTGGCGGAGGCGATTGATGATGCGTTTCCCGGAGCGGAGATCGAGATCACTGTCAATGAGGGGTACTTCGAACTGCTCATGCGACAAAAAGGGCTGTTGAGGTCTCTACGGGCCGCTGAGCTTTCTGACGGTACATTGCGGTATCTGCTTTTGACGGCTGCGCTCTTGTCTCCGCGCCCGGCGCCATTGATTGTTTTGAACGAGCCGGAAACCAGCCTGCATCCCTCGCTCCTGGAACCGTTGGCGCGCTTGATTTCGAAAGCTGCCGAAAAGACCCAGGTGCTGGTCGTCTCGCATGCCGAACCTTTGGTGAATGCTCTTGCCGGAGAGCGAGGTTGCCTTCATCATCATCTCCACAAGGAACTCGGAGAGACGCAAGTCGCCGATGCGGAACCGCCCCGCTGGCGCTGGCCAAGCCGCTAGATAGCGTCCTCGTTTTGAGCCGACATGACCCATGAAAGCAACCCTTGAGTGCAGGTCTAGCCAATTTTGGCGTAATTTATACCCAAAAGTGCAAAAAAGTTGATGAGGTGTCGTTACGTCGCTGGTTGACGTGAACGGAAGCTTGGGTCATGTCAGTGGGGAACACCGGCGTCGGCATCGCGATATGCTTTGCCGATCAGGGAGGAGGATTCAGCTGTAGGGGGGCTGAATCGATTAACCGGCTCGCATGAAAAAGGAGCCGGAGAAAACACGTTGGAGAACGTCATGACGAGTGCGGAGGAGTGGAACGCGGCATTTAAGGTCCGTCCAATTCACGAATATCTCGACAATTCAGCGGAACGCTTTGGAGACCGGCCGGCGGCCGACTTCATGGGCAAGGTCTGGACCTATCGCGAGATGGGCGACCTGGTCGACCGCACCGCAGCCGGATTGCAAGCAATGGGCGTAGGTCCAGGCGTGAATGTCGGGTTGTGCCTGCCCAATACCCCATTTTACACGATCTTCTACTTCGCGATCCTGAAGATCGGCGGCACGGTCGCCAACTTCAATCCGCTTTATGTCGAACGCGAAATCGCTTTCCAAGCCCGCGATGCGGATGTGCGCATCATGGTGGCCATGGATTTGAAGATGATCTACGACAAAGTCGAGAACGTCCGGAAAGAACGTGTTCTCGACAAGATCATCGTCTGTCCGATGACATTCTGTCTGCCCACCATCAAAAAGACACTCTTCAGCTTGTTCAAGCGCAAGGAACTTGCCGCGATCCCGCAGGACGAGGCGCATGTCCGTTTTGAAGATCTGCAGACCAAGGGCAGCAAGCCGAAGCCGGTTGAGATCGATCCGGAAGAAACAATCGCCGTTCTGCAATACACCGGTGGGACAACCGGTGTGCCGAAAGGGGCAATGCTGACGCACAAGAACCTCTGCGCCAATATCGAACAGATGCGCGACATCTTCGAGAAAGCCCAGCCGGGCGAGGAAAAGATGCTCTGTGTGCTGCCGTTCTTTCATGTGTTCGCGATGACGGTGGGGCAGAATCTCTCCGTCATTCTCGGGGCGGAGATGGTGCTGCAGCCGCGGTTTGAGCTGAAGATGCTCTTGGAGTCGATCGTTCGGAAGAAAGTGACCCTGTTCCCGGGGGTGCCGACCATCTACACGGCGATCAACAACTCGCATGAGACCAAGAAATACGACCTGTCCAGCATCAACTTGTGCATCTCCGGCGGTGCACCGCTGCCTGTTGAAGTCAAGGAAAACTTCGAAAAACTTACTGGCTGTATTCTGGTCGAAGGTTATGGCCTCACCGAGTCGTCTCCGGTTGCCGCGGTCAATCCGCTGGACGAGAACCGCCGCGCAGGATCGATCGGACGTCCGGTCCCTGGCACCAAGGTGCGGTTTGTCGACATTGAGGACCGAAAGACCGAAGTTGCTCAAGGCGAGAAGGGCGAACTCCTGATCCACGGCCAGCAGGTGATGAAGGGGTACTGGAAGCGGGACGACGCCACGGCAGAAACCATCGCGGAAGATGGGTACTTGCACACCGGGGACGTCGGCTACCAGGACGAAGACGGCTTCATTTATTTGGTCGACCGGATCAAGGATCTGATCCTGTGTTCCGGCTACAATGTTTATCCGCGTGTTATTGAGGAAGCGATTTATCAGAACGACGCGGTCGACGAGACCATCGTGATCGCGATCCCTGACGAATACCGCGGCCAGTCGCCGAAAGCGTTCGTCAAGCTCAAGGACGGGCATTCCCTGACCGCCGGTGACCTGAAGGCCTTTCTGAAGGATCACCTGTCGGCCATTGAATTGCCGCGGGAAATCGAGTTCCGAGAGGAGTTGCCAAAAACAATGGTTGGCAAACTGTCAAAAAAGGAACTCGTGGAGGAAGAAGCCGCCAAACGCGCCGCTGCCGCCGCTTAAGCCTTTCGGCTATCGGAAATCAAACCTGTAACGCGCCTAATTCGGGCGCGTTTTTAGTTGGAATACCCGCGGCCGTCCGAAGCGCGTGCAAGTTGGCGGCCCCGGATGGCTTCGCGGCGGACAGTGTAGATCGAAGCCGCGATGACCACGCTGGCACCTATGAGTGTTTCAAATCCGGGCCACTGGCTGAAGATCAAGGCCCCGAACAAGGTGGCATAGAGCAGGCGGGTGTAGTCGAGCGACGCGATGGCTGTGGCTTCGCCGGCTTGGAACGCCTTGATGTTAGCCATTTGCCCGGCCCAGGAAAAGAAACCAACTGCCGCCAGCAACGCCCATTGTTCCAGGGTCGGCGCTTGCCAGGTCATCCACGCAGGTATGATCATGATGAGGCCAACGCCCATCGCCTGATAGGTAAGGATCGTGTTGGGCGGGTCGGTCCGGGTCAGGATGCGGATGACGATCATCACCATCCCGGCACAGGCCGCACTGCCAAGCGCCATCAGGGCAAAGGGATCCACAAGACCTTCGCCGCTTGGCCGGAGCATCAAAAGCACTCCCAAAAAGCCAACAATGGTCGCCCCCCAGCGGTGTTTGCCGACTTGCTCACCCAGGAACCAGATGGCGAAAATGGTGATGAAAAACGTCTTTGAAAAGCTGATCGCCGTTGCATCTGCAAGCGGCATCTCAATGATGGCGGTGAAGCCCAGCAGCATGGCGGAGGTCGCAAATACAATCCGGGTCAGCTGGAGCCCCGGCCTTTTTGTGGCGAGCGAGCCGGGTAGTCCCGGCAGGATCTTTGGGGCCACGATCAGCAACATGAACACTTGCCGGACAACAAGGATCTGAAAAACCGACAGATCCTGACCGAGAAACTTGATCAGCGTCACCATGATGGAAAACAGGAAAGCGGCGAGCAGAATCCACAGCGCACCAATCGTGTTTGGCGGCAGCTGACCGACGCGTTCCGTCAAACGCCCGATGAAATGGTTCGGTGATGACGGTTTGGGTTCCGCCGGGTCTGCCGTCGTTTTGTCGGGTGTAGAATCCATTAAGGGTGTGTCGCGTTTAATCAGAGGCATTTGACCGAGGAGAGTTTGGGTTCCGGCTAGGCGGGCAGAGCGACGGTCAAAAAGAGAGTGTGCGAACAAACCTACTGGAATTCGGTGAGAAGGGAAGGGCTTTGCTGCCGGGACTTGCAAAAAAGTGCACTGGTCAGTTTAATTGCGCCGGACTATATTGTGGTCAACCCGCCGCTGGCGCATCCCAGGCGCTGCAGACAACCGGCAAAGACTTAAGTCAACTGAAGGCCTCTTCCATGAACCAAATGGCTACTCCGAAATTCGGTGTTGGCGCACCGTTGCGCCGCAAAGAAGATCTGCCGCTCATTACGGGAGAGGGGATCTATACCGGCGATTACCAGCCGGAAGGGTGCCTCCATTCATTTGTGCTCCGCTCGGCGATGGCCCATGCCAAGATCTCCATCGAAAATGCAGATGAGGTTCGGGCGATTGATGGCGTCCGTATGGTGCTGACTGGTGCGGATGTCGCCGGAAAGTCCATGCCGACACGGGCCATCTTGAAGCAGATCGACGGCAGCAATTTCAATCTGCCGACGCAGCCGCTGCTGTGCTCCGATACGGTTCGTTATGTCGGCGACGCAATTGCCTTTGTTGTGGCTGACACGTTGCAGGGCGCACGTGATGCCGCCGAGATGCTGGAGGTCGACTACGATCCTCTGGATGTCGTGGTTGAAATGGAAGGCGCGCTTGCGCCGGATGCTGTCAAAGTCTGGCCGGAGTTCGGAACAAATGTTGCCTTCACCTTCGGGCACGGCGATGCGGAGAAAACCGATGCGGCTTTTGCCAACGCGTCGAAAACGGTTTCAATCGATCTCGTCAACAACCGGATTGTTGCCAACTACATGGAACTGCGCGGTTGTGTTGCCGAATTTGACAGTGCCAGCGACCGTTTCAAGCTTACCCTTGGAACTCAGGGCGGGCACGGGATGCGGGATGTTCTTTGCCAAATCCTTGGCCTTGAAGCGGACAAGGTTCAGGTTGTAACGCCGGAAGTCGGCGGTGGTTTTGGCACCAAAATTTTCTGTTACCGCGAATATCCGCTGGCGATGCTGGCGGCGCAGGCGCTCGGCGTTCCGGTGCGCTGGGCTGGTGAGCGAATGGATCATTTTGTCACCGATGCTCATGGCCGGGACAATCTCTCCCATGCCGAGCTGGCTCTGGATCCAGACAACAAGATTTTGGGCATGAAGGTGCATGTGAAGGCGGCTATGGGCGCCTATCTGCACCAGTTCGGCCCCTTTATTCCCTGGGTCGGCACCACCATGACATCCGGCCTTTATGACATTCCGGCCGTGTTTGCGAAGGTGGAAGGCGTTTACAGTCACACGGTTCCGACCGACGCGTTCCGGGGCGCCGGGCGTCCGGAAGCTGCCTACTTGATTGAACGGCTGATCGACAAAGCGGGTGAGGAAACCGGGCTTGGTCCGGTTGAGTTCCGAAAGCTCAACTTCATCAAGAAGGAACAGCTTCCCTACACCACCCAGACCGGCCGGATGTATGACACCGGAGATTATCAGGGCCATCTGGAAAAGGCTCTGGAGACCGCCGATTGGGCAGGTTTCAAGGCGCGCCAGGAGGCAAGCCAAGCTGCCGGCAATTTCCGCGGCTTCGGCATTTGCTCTTACATAGAGGCCTGTGCTTTCCCGGGCGGGGAAGAGGCGACCGTCGAGATCGGTGCGAACGGCAACCTGACGCTTCTGATCGGTACCCAGACCAACGGACAGGGCCATGCGACAGCCTACAGCCAGGTCGTTGCGGAACAGTTCGGCGTCAACATCGAGGATATCGAGGTCATTCAGGGCGACACGGACCGGGTTCGCAAAGGCGGTGGGACCGGTGGGTCGCGTTCTATTCCGCTCGGGCTGCCTTCCGTTAAGGAAGCCAGCGTTGCCTTGGTCAAGAAGGTCAAGGAACTCGCTGCCGACAAGCTGGAAGCGGGCATTGACGATCTTGAACTCGACAGCGGCATGGTCCGCGTTGTCGGTACCGACCAGCAAGTGACCCTCGCCGAAATCGCTGCCGGGGCTGGTGAGCCTTTGCAAGCGCGCGAAGAGGTCAAGCAGACCGAGGCGACCTATCCGAACGGGACCCACATCTGCGAACTGGAAGTCGATCCGGACACCGGCGATGTCGATATCCAGAACTACGTGATTGTCGATGATTTTGGCGTCACCGTGAATCCGCTGCTCTTGGCCGGTCAGGTGCACGGCGGGGCAGCGTCTGCCATCAGCCAGGCCTTGTGTGAGCACACCGTTTTTGACGAGGATGGTCAGCTTCTGACGGCCTCACTCCTCGATTACAGACTCCTGCGGGCGGCGGATGTGCCGAATTTCGACTTCCAGACCCGCAATGTGCCGTCGACGACCAACGCGATGGGGATCAAGGGGGCCGGCGAAGCGGGTACGATCGGCGGCTGCGCGGCTGTCATGAACGCGATCCAGAACGCTTTGAAAGATGGCGCGGGGGTCACCGAACTTCTTGATATGCCCGCAACCCCGCACCGGGTCTGGGATGCAATTCAAGCGGCGAAATAGATGCGCACTTACCAGATTGCAGCCATCCCGGCAGACGGCATCGGGCCTGAAGTGATCGAAGCGGGTGCTGAAGTGTTGGCCGCGCTTGGTCAGCGGGCCGGTGACGTAGATTTCAAACTGACGTTCTTCGATTGGGGATCAGAGCGGTACAAGAAGCACGGCGAGATGATGCCGTCTGATGGCCTCGAACAGCTTAAACCTTTCGATGCCATCTATTTCGGGGCTGTTGGCGCACCGGATGTCCCGGACCACATTACCCTTTGGGGGCTCCGCTTGCCGATCTGTCAGGGGTTCGACCAATATGCCAATGTCCGGCCGACGAAGATTATTCCGGGTGTAACGTCGCCTCTGCGCGACGTGGGTGTCGGAGATCTGGACTGGGTGATCGTGCGCGAGAACTCGGAAGGCGAGTATTCGGGAAATGGCGGGCGGGCGCACCGCGGGTTGCCGGAAGAGGTGGGCACAGAAGTCGCCATCTTCACCCGCGTTGGTGTCACGCGGATTATGCGTTATGCCTTTCAGCTTGCGCAATCCCGTCCGCGTAAACTGCTGACGGTGGTGACCAAATCCAACGCGCAACGGCACGGCATGGTCATGTGGGATGAGATCGCCGCCGAGGTCGCTAAGGAGTTTCCGGATGTGACGTGGGACAAGATGCTGGTGGACGCGATGACCGTGCGCATGGTCAAGAACCCGAAAAGCCTCGACACCATCGTTGCAACCAATCTCCATGCGGACATTTTATCCGACCTGGCAGGTGCCTTGGCCGGAAGCCTGGGTGTCGCCCCCACAGCAAACATTGATCCGGAGCGCCGCTTCCCGTCGATGTTCGAACCTATTCATGGATCGGCCTTCGATATCACGGGCAAGGGCATTGCAAACCCGGTCGCAACGTTCTGGACCGCGTCGCAGATGCTCGACCATTTGGGTGAGGCGGCATCCAGTCAGCGTCTGATGACAGCGGTTGAGCGCGTCTGCGACGCAGGTATCGTGACGCCCGATGTGGGGGGCAAAGCCACCACCCGGGAAGTCACCGATGCTGTTATTCGGGCAATCCACGGATCAAACGAATAATCAGGCAGACAAGCCCTGAGGTTCCCGTCTGCCGGTTGTCCTATGACCTCTTTTACTCCGCCGGCATTTCCTGTGGGACGCTGCCATTGCGCTCGTATTCCCAAATATGGCTTTCAAAGGCTCTGAGGCGTTTGTAGACGGAGATCAGCTCGACGATCGTGGTCCAGGCATTGACCAGATACTGGAAAGAGTTTTCGACCTGTGAGAACGCGCGCACGATCTGCTGCATCACGCCCAAGGTGATCGCCCCGGTCACGATTGTCGGTCCGAGTGCAATGTAGGGCACAAGAACTGTTGCCTGCAGGTACGACCATTTGGCGATGTCAAAATAAAGGTAGTGGAAGAAGAGCCGGAAATAGTTCTTGCGGACATGACCGAAGAGCTCATCGACCGAGGGCGGATCGGCGCGCTCCTCATTGTCCTCGCCGTAGACAAGTTCTTTCCGGTAGGCCGCTTCTACCTTCTGATTGTTGAATTCCAGACCCGGCAATTTCAGGCCGACCACGGCCAGCAACACCGTGCCGGATGCTGCCGAAATGATCGCGACATAGACCAAAGAGTGAGCCACGGGACCGATCCAGGGCAGTTCGGTAACGTTGGCTGACAGCTCCCAAAGGATCGGCAGGAAGGCAATCAACGTCATGACGGACCGCAGGAAGGAGACGCCAAGGCTCTCCATAATCCGCGCAAAGCGCATGGTATCTTCCTGAACGCGCTGGGAGGCCCCTTCGATATGACGCACCACATGCCAATGGGCCATGTAATAGTCGTTCATGGCTGTGCGCCAACGGAACACGAAGTGCTTGGTGATGAAGTCCAGGATCACCGCAACAATCACGAAAATCGCGGCAATGTACAAAAACGTCATCAGTTCGCGCATGTATTCGCCGAACGTGACGGAGCCCGGCTCACTCAAGGCGCGCTGAATGAGATCGTAAAAGCTGCCGAACCATTCGTTGATCTCGACGTTCAGGTTCACCTGGTACTGGGTGGCGCCGAGGATGACCACCGAGATGATCCAGGCCCAGAAGAACCATTTACGGTTCAAGAAAAACGATCGGAACATGGGGCGGCGCCTTTCGAATCGGGGATTTTTTATAAGTATAGGAGCCCGTAACGGCAGGAGCAGATATGTGCCGGGTTTTCAGTTGCTTTTGAAGAGGAAACGTTGGTCATACACGCCGATTTTATCGGCAGACCCTGTTTAATCTGCCAAGGCTGCGCGCGAGATTGCAAAAATTGAGGCCGGGGTAGATACTGGTCTCTCACTTCTGAAGCGATTTGCGCAATTCTTACCCTGAGTGCTTGGCAGACCGATTGGGATCTGTTTGCGGCGTGTTTGCCTTCGCTGTTCTGTTATTCTTTCAAAACTGGTGCGTGGCGCGGAATGCGCCGGGTGTAAGCCAGTATCTGGATCCGATCTATGGCGTCAAAAAACACCGCAACCCAGCAGTCCCGCGCGCCGGCACCAACGGGAATGACACGTCAAGCTCCCCTTATTGGCATTGGGCTGAAGCTGGCCTCAACGATCGTGTTCTTTGCCATGGTGACGGTGCTCAAGATCGCGGCGGAACGTGTGCCGATCGGGGAACTCGTGTTTGCGCGGAATTTTTTTGGCGTCTTTCCGGTTCTGATGATGGTCGGGGTACGCGGGGAGTTTGGCCTTGCATTCCAGACACAGAACCCAAAAGGGCATCTTGTGCGCGCCTGCATCGGCCTGACGGCCATGGTTTGCATGTTCACCGCTTATGATCTGCTGCCGCTGCCTGATGCTACGGCCATCAACTTCGCCACACCGCTAATCGTTGTTGTTTTGGCCTTCTTCATGCTGGGCGAAACTGTCCGGATCTATCGGTGGAGCGCGGTCGCGGTTGGTTTTGTCGGCATCCTCGTCGTCTTGTCACCGCATCTGGGAGAGGGGGATTTCGACAACTCCGCCACGTTTGGGGCCATCGCTGGATTCATGGGCGCTGCCTTTGCGGCGCTTGCCATGATCACGGTCCGGAAGCTGTGTGTGACCGAGCGCACCTCGACCATTGTCACCTGGTTTTCCTTGTCGGCGACCGTGATCTCGCTTCTGACCATTCCAGCCGGCTGGATCTGGCCGGACCAAGCCTGGATCATCCCGGATTTGGAAACAGCGGGTCTACTTGTGATGATTGGCCTGTTCGGCGGTGTGGGGCAGATCCTTTTGACCCAAAGCTACCGGTATGCGGATGCGTCGACCATCGCGCCCTTTGATTATGTGAACATGCTCTGGGCGATCCTGGTCGGCTGGGTCGTCTTTGCTGAAGTGCCGGTTCTTGAGGTGATTGTGGGTGCGGTGATCGTTATGGCCGCCGGGATCTTCGTGATTTACCGGGAGCACCGGCTAGGCCTTGACCGGACCAAGGACCGCCGGGCATCGACACCCTCGAAGTCTTGAAGACATGCCGCGCGGACAATTTCGCGCGGCTACATGCTGGATGGTCAGAACGCCTTGAACGTTATGATCGACTTGGTGTCCTGGATGCCGTCGATCGGGTGCACCTTCTCATTGACGAAGTGTCCAATGTCAGTGCCGTCTTCGATGTAGAACTTCACAAGAAGATCATAGTCGCCGCTGGTGGAGTAGACCTCCGAAGCGATCTCGGCATCTGCGATTGCATTGGCAACCTGATAGGTCTTGCCGAGCTGACATTTAATCATCACGAAAAACGGGGTCATGGGGGCTCCTGCGGGCAAAAACGAACTGTGCCCCGACATCGCCTATCTATTGCAAACAGTCAATCGGCTGTCAGCGCTTGAACCACGGCGATCGCTAAGTGGGACTTGAAAACCCGCGCTTGGCTTAGTAGACAGATTTTGTCTCATGGGGGTGCCCGGCAATTGTGGATCGGGCTGAGAGGCGAATGGCCAACTCCTAGAACCTGATCCGGCTTGTACCGGCGGAGGGATTTGAGATCATGACTGATCTTTTACGTATTATCCGAAAAATGATGACGCGGAACGTCGGCTCTTTGAACTTGAAAAGGAGCCAGGCATGAGTTTATCGATTGCCGCGAGCACGCAGGCGCTGTCTGCGGATACCGTCTTTTCCTTGCTGGAGCGGGTGCGGACAAAAAGACCCCGCGTTCATGCGATCACCAATACAGTCGCGCAGGGCTTTACGGCCAATGTTCTTTTGGCGCTCGGCGCTGTGCCGTCCATGACGATCGCGCCAGAGGAAGTTCAAAGCTTTGCAGCATCTGCCGATGCACTCCTGATCAACCTCGGAACACTGGACAACAGCCGCCGTTTGGCGATCCCGGTTGCGATTGATGCGGCCAAGGAAGCTGGGCGGCCAATCACCATTGATCCGGTGTTCGCGGATCGGTCACCGCAGCGCTGCGCCTACGCCAAAGAGCTCTTGCAAACGCGGCCGTCTCTTGTCCGGGCGAATGAAACAGAAATGGCCGCGCTTTTTGATGCGCGGGCCGATGTTGACGCTTTGATTTCGGAGGGCACGGTGTTTGCCGTAACCGGAGAAGAAGATCAAATCGAGGGCCGGGGCGAAGACTACCGGCTGCGCAACGGTCATCCCCTTTTGGCCCGAGTGACGGCCACCGGCTGTGCGGGGGGCGCGGTCCTGGCAGCGTTTGCGAGCGTTGAGCCAGATACAGCGCTTGCCGCGGCATCTGGCCTGTCCGTCTTCAATATTGCGGGCGAAATCGCCGCTTCCCGGAGCGGGGGACCTGGCAGTCTGGTTCCAGAGCTTCTCGACACGCTCTACAGCCTAACCGCCCGCGATATCGAAAGCCGTCTTCAGACCGGCTGACACCCATTCCAATAGTATTGTGCGGAGGGCACCATGACCGCAATCGCGGTGACAATAGCAGGTTCTGATTCCGGCGGTGGGGCTGGCATTCAGGCGGATTTGAAGTCTTTTTCGGCAAATGGTGTCTACGGGGCGAGCGTCTTGACTGCGCTCACAGCACAAAACACCCTTGGTGTTACGGCAATCCATGATGTGCCGGTCGAAGTCGTGCGCGCGCAGATCGATGCCGTCTATTCCGACCTCGCAGTGACTGCCACCAAGATTGGGATGCTCTCGCAGGTGCCGATCATTAAGGAAGTCGCTGAAGGTTTGAAACGCCATCAGACCGGACCAGTCGTTCTGGATCCCGTGATGGTGGCCGCATCCGGAGATCCGCTTTTGGCGGAAAGTGCGGTCGCAACCCTGATTTCCAAGCTGGTGCCCTTGGCCGACATCATCACGCCCAACCTTCATGAAGCAGCCCGCATGCTGCAGTGCGATGTTGCCCATAGCGAAATCGATATGCAGCGCCAGGCCAAACAGCTGATCGACCTCGGGGCAAAGGCTGTTTTGTTGAAGGGCGGACACGGCGACAGTGCGGAAAGCGCTGACCTTTTGATAACTGAAGACGGTGAAAGCCTTTGGCTGCGCGAGGACCGCATCGCGACAGATAACACCCACGGCACCGGATGCACTTTGTCTTCTGCAATTGCTGCCGGACTGGCCAAGGGCAACGCGCTGAGCGACGCTGTGTCCAGTGCAAAAGCCTATATCCACGAAGCAATCCGCCATGCAGACGAACTCAAGATTGGACAAGGTCATGGACCGGTCCATCACTTCCACGCTTTTTGGGAGGGCGCACAATGAGTGATGCATTGAAAAACAGAAAAAACCTCAACCGCCGGGACATGCTTGTGGGCAGTGCCGTTGGAAGCGCGTCGGTCCTATCTGCCCCAGCGGTGATGGCACAAGGTGCGGTCACCGAATGGAAGCTGGTGACATCCTGGCCGAAAAATCTACCTGGCCCGGGTGTCACGGCGCAGCGGATCGCTGATCAGGTCGCGTTGCTCTCAGGTGGTGCGTTCAAGATCCGTTTGTTTGCTGCTGGCGAACTTGTGCCGGCGCTCGGCGTGTTTGATGCCGTCTCAAATGGCACTGCGGAAATGGCGCACACAGCCTCGTTCTTCTGGCAAGGCAAGATCCCAGCCTCCGTCTATTTCACCGCGGTCCCCTTCGGTCTGCTCCCGCATGAACATATCAGCTGGATCGAGCAAGGCGGCGGGCAGGCGCTTTGGGATGAGCTTTACGCGCCTTTCGGCATCAAACCGGTGATGGCGGGTAACACCGGCGTGCAGATGGGCGGCTGGTACAAGAAACCGCTCCAGAGCCTCGATGATCTGCGAGGCCTCAAGATCCGGATGCCGGGGTTGGGGGGAGAAGTGATGCGCAGGCTTGGAGCCGCTCCGGTTGGTTTGCCACCGGGCGAGCTGTTTCAGGCGCTCCAAACGGGCGTCCTGGATGCGACTGAATTCCTGGGGCCCTGGTCGGACCGGGCCATGGGGTTCCAGAAGGCCGCGAGATACTATTATTCACCCGGTTTCCATGAACCGAACGGGACAGGCGAGGCGCTGTTCAATCAGGCGGCTTATGATGCTTTGCCCACGGAATTCAAGGCAATCTTAATAGAAGCGTGCCGCGCTGAGAATGGACGAGCGCTTGCGGAAAGCGATTGGGAAAATGCCGGAAGCCTGAAGTTGCTCCAGCAAAAAGATGGCGTTGAGGTCCTTCCCTATCCGGAAGACATTCTTGAAGCCTTGCGCGTAACGACTGGAGAAGTGCTTCTGGACACCTCCCGTCAGGATCCGATGAGTAACCGCATTTATCAAAGCCATCAGGCCGCTTTGAAGCGTCTTTCGCCCTGGAGCGATATTGCCATGCGGCGGTTTCTGAGCGCGCGTGATGGATTTGTCTGACCTGCAACTATGGCGAGTGTCAGCGTAGATGCGGCTCGACCTGTGTTGATTGCAGTTTCGGCTCGTGAAGTTCGAAACTCCATATGTATCGTGTCTGAAATGCGGGTATCTGAACCAAAGACATATCCGCATTTTTGACATTTGAGTTGCTTTTTTACTTCATTCAGTTGGCCACATCATGGGCGCCAGCTGACATCCGTATGGCGTTTTTTGATCTACCGAAGACGCGATTCACTCACGAGATATCACTCCGGGTTCACGCAAAACTCCCGTATTCCCTAAGGTTATCTGTGACAAGATAGCAACGGAAGAAAAAGAAACACCTCTCCGTGTGACGTGCTGGTAATGTGCCCAAAATGTGTGCATTTGTATGGTTGGCCTCGGTGGCCCTCCAAAAGCAGGGTCTCATGATATGTTTATCCGGCTACGAGCACTTGGTGTGTGCACCGGACCTGCGTGAAAACCCTTATATTGCACCGCAGCAGGCGTGTGCGCTGCAATTATAGATCGCATTTCATGGTTGAAAGGCAGCCGTTTCTTTTAGACCCTGCAGTCAGTGTCAAATTCCTCCCGGGGGGGAGGAGGATTGGGAGAAACGTAAAAATGCGGGCAACCAAGAAAATCGTACTTATGACGTCGACGGCCATTGCAGCCTCGATCGTCGCAAGTGCAGCCTCTGCGGGCGGCTTCGCTCTGCGCGAGCAGAGCGCCTACTACCAAGGGACTTCATTTGCCGGTAACGGTACATCCAGTTCGTCGATATCGTCCATGTTCTGGAACCCGGCAACCATCACGTCGATGGACGGCAAGATCAACTTTGAGGCTCACAACGCCTTCATCATTCCGAAGGCGGATATCACGGGCTCAAACACCGTCCCGAACTCATTGACTGCGCCAACTGGCCTGATCACGACGTCCTTCGACACGGGTGACATTGGTCATGACGCCTGGATCCCGGCCTCCTACGCGTCTTATAACCTCAACGACCAGGTTTATCTCGGTGTTGCAATCAACGGTGCGTTCGGTCTTTCGACAAAGCCAAATGATAGCAACTGGACCGGCGCGGGCTACAATCGGTCGTCCAAGATCTTTTCGATCAACCTGAACCCGGTTGTCGGTTACAAAATCAATGAGATGTTTTCGGTCGCGATCGGTCCGCAGATTCAATATGCGGATGTTCGCCTGACCAACGCCTCTTTCTCCCCGACCATCCCGGGCGCAACCCTGTTTCCGGGTCAGCAGCTTGATGGTGACGGTGTTGGTGTTGGTTTGACAGCAGGTGTCACGATCAAACCAACCGCGACGACGGAAATCGGTATTGGTTACCGTTCTGCGATCTTCACAGACATCGACGGCACCATCGCCGCTCCGAATCCGGCGAACCCGTTCACGACGGCCGTCACGAACGTGAAAACCGTACTTGCAACGCCGGACATGGTCACACTTTCGGCTAAGCAGAGCATCACCGATGATATCCGCGTCCTGGGTACGTTCGAATGGACAAACTGGAGCCGTTTGAAAGAACCGCAGATCACGGCCGATGCCACTGGCGCAACCGTGACCACGCTGCCGTTCAACTACAATGACGGCTATTACTTGGCGGTCGGCGGTGAGTACGACTTCAATGATAAACTCACTCTGCGCGCCGGTGCGGCTTACGAGTGGTCTCCGATCGACGATAAAATTCGCTCCGCACGTCTTCCGGACAACGACCGTATCTGGCTGAGTGCAGGTGCATCCTACGTTTTCAACGAGCACTTCTCGTTTGATCTCGGCTACACGCATATCTTTGGAACAGACACCGATCTGAACCTTGTCCCGGGTCACCAGGACTACAGCGCTTCGAAGGGATCGCTGACCGGTTCCGTCGACTCATCCGTCGACATCCTGACAGCTTCGGTTCGCATCAAGTTCTGATCAGCTGCCAGACTGGTTTTGGAAATTCTGCCGGCCCGTGATCGCGGGCCGGCTTTTTTTGTCAGAAAGCTGCCGGATAAAGGCCGCCGTCCATGAGAATGTTCTGTCCGGTGATGTAGCCGGCGTGTGTGGAGCACAAAAAGGCACAAGTCTGACCGAACTCCTCGGCTGTTCCAAAACGGCGCGCCGGGATTTCTGCAGCTTGGCTTGCGCGAATGGCGTCCACTGTCTGACCGGACTGTTGTGCGGAGCGTTCAAACCCACCCCTCAGCCGGTCCGTATCCATTTTGCCCGGCAGCAAATTGTTGACCGTGACACCATGCGGAGCCAACTGGCGGCACACGCCTGCCAGGAATGCTGTGAGACCGGCACGGGCGCCGCTGGAAAGGTCCAGGCCTTCGATCGGCATCTTTACGGACAAGGACGTGATGTTGACAATCCTGCCAAAGCCCCGGTTTTTCATTCCGGGTGTGACCGCCTGGATCAGTTCGATCGGGGTCACGAAGTTCTGGATGGCACCTTCCAGCAAGGCAGAGCGGTTGAGTTCTGTATAATCCTTGCGAGGCGGGCCGCCATTGTTGTTGACCAGTATGTCAGGCTCTGGGCAGGCCGTGAGAAGCGCCGCTTGTCCTTCTGGTGTGGAAACGTCGCCAGCGACAACACTGACTTTCACCTGAAAGGTGTCCGTCAGATACGTACGTGTTGCTTCCAGAGCGTCTTTGTCGCGTCCGTTGATCACCAGATCACATCCGGCCTCTGCAAGCGCCTCTGCGCACCCTCTGCCAAGCCCGCGGCTTGAAGCGCACACGATTGCCGACTTGCCGCGCAATCCCAAATCCATGATCGATCTCCCAAATTAAGAGGATGTGGTTCGCCGGACCTTATGGAAGGAACGCCGCCGCCGCCATCCCTTTCCTGTCGGCCCCTTTGAACCACGGGGCCTTGACGAGGTTCCGCTGATGGCGGTTGGTAGCGCGGCTAAGCGAATTTTTTTCGACTGAACTGCTGAAAACGCGACGTCATCACACCCCAAATGCCATCTGTCATAATAGTGAAACTTGAATCGCGTCTATAGCGTTCCATTGGAGCTAGGAGACGTGCAATGTCCACTTCAGAGACATCGCGGCATTACAGGGCCTTGTTTATTTCAGATGTCCACTTGGGCACGCGCGGCTGCCAGGCAGATCTTCTGCTTGACTTCCTGAAGGACAATGACGCCGAGACAATTTACCTTGTCGGCGATATCGCGGATGGTTGGCGATTGAAGCGATCGTGGTATTGGCCACAGCTTCACAACGATGTGGTTCAGAAGATCCTCCGCAAGGGCCGCAAGGGATCGCGTATCGTTTACATCCCTGGCAATCACGATGAGTTCCTCCGAAGCTTTTTGGGTACCCATTTCGGTGGCGTCGAGGTGACCGATAGTATTGTGCACGAGACTGCTGACAACAGGCGGTATCTGGTGATCCATGGTGATCAGTTCGATGTCGTCATCCGACATGCTAAGTGGCTCGCGTTCTTTGGCGACAAAGCCTACGTCACTGCGCTTGGTGTCAATACGGTATTGAATGCTGTGCGCCGCCGGCTTGGCCTCACGTACTGGTCTTTGTCGGCCTGGGCGAAACTGAAGGTCAAGAATGCTGTCAGCTTCATCGGACGGTTCGAGGAAGCGCTTTCCGACGAGGCTCGCCGGCAGGGTGTGGATGGCGTCATCTGCGGTCACATCCACCATGCGGCCAGCCGGGACGTCAACGGCATCCACTACATTAACACGGGTGATTGGGTCGAGAGCTGCACAGCGGTTGCCGAACATCATGATGGAACCTTTGAGGTGATCAGATGGGTAGAACAGGCCCAAACCGGAGCCCAGACCGAGAAGCCGCGGGAAGCTCCGGTCGCCGCATGAGTTCCATTCTTGTTGTCACGGATGCCTGGCATCCGCAGATCAATGGCGTCGTGCGCTCGCTTGAACGCACAGCTGATGAACTCCGCGCCATGGGCGTTCGCATGGAGTTCCTGACCCCGCAGGCTTTCAAGACACTTCCGTGCCCGACATATCCTGAAATCCGTCTGTCTTTGACCCACAAGGGCACCGTGCGGCGGATGATGGATGAATTCGACTGCGAACACCTGCACATTGCGACCGAAGGCCCACTTGGCTTGCTTGCGGCCGGGATCGCCAAAAAGCGCGGACAGCCGTTCACCACCAGTTATCACACACGGTTTCCTGAGTATGTTTCTGCCCGGATGCCGGTGCCGCTTTCCTGGTCTTATGCATGGATGCGCCGCTTCCACAACGCCGGTAACGGCTGCATGGTGGCAACGACTTCGCTGGAGAACGATCTGAGAGATCGCGGCTTCAGGAACTTGATGCGCTGGTCGCGCGGAGTCGACGAAAACCTCTTCAGGCCATATGAGGGCTCTGTCCTGCCGCAGGATTTGCCTGGGCCGGTCTTCATGTATGTGGGCCGCGTTGCGATTGAGAAGAACATCAAGGCGTTTTTGGATCTGAAACTGTCCGGCTCTAAGGTCGTTGTTGGCGATGGGCCTCAGCTGGATACCCTGCAAAGGGAATACACCGACACACTCTTCACGGGTGCGAAAACCGGCGAAGATTTGGCGCGCCATTACGCCAGCGCGGATGTTTTCGTCTTCCCGTCGCTCACCGACACGTTCGGCAATGTCATGCTGGAAGCGCTTGCGTGCGGGGTGCCGGTTGCCGCCTATCCGGTCATGGGGCCGCTGGATGTCATCGGCGATACCGGCGCCGGTGTTTTGTCCGAAAACCTCGCAGAGGCATGTGAAGCCGCTCTCGATATTCCGCGTGACCACTGCCGGAACATTGCGCTCAATTACACTTGGGCAGCCAGCAGCCGTCAGTTCCTGGACAATTGTATCACCGCCGTTGGCGGGGTGGCGCAGGCCAACGCGGCAGAGTGATCTGAAAGTCTCAGCAGCTTTAAAGTATTGGCGCTGCGGGATTTTGTAACCCTCACAATGTTGCAGTTGTCAGGCCAAGGGGTAGCCGGTACTCCTGTCCACCTCAGATCCTGAACGAGGTGGCCACCATGACCGGCGCGACAGCAGAACGACCTTCCCCCACCAGCACAGCCGTCACTTACGGCGATGTATTGGAGGCCGCTGATGCCCTTGAAGGCGTTGCTGTCAAAACCCCGCTCTTGACCAACCCCGCTCTGGATGAGCGTGTTGGCGGGCATGTGTTGATCAAGCCGGAATGCCTGCAACGCAGCGGCTCTTTCAAGTTTCGCGGAGCTTACAATTGCTTGCGGCAATTGGAGCCGGACGTCCGGGCCAGGGGGGTCGTCGCTTGCTCGTCGGGTAATCACGCACAAGGCATCGCGTCCAGCGCCAAGATCTTCGGCATGCCGGCAACGATCGTCATGCCTGCCGATGCCCCTCAGGTGAAGCTGGAACGCACTCGCGGATACGGTGCGACGGTCATTACTTACGACCGGGCCACCGAAGACCGCGACAAGATCGCTTCCGAAATCTGCGCTGAAACCGGTGCGACGTTCGTGCATCCGTACAACGATCCTGCCGTCATTGCCGGGCAGGGGACCGTTGGCCTGGAAATGGCAGCGCAAGCAAAAGACCTTGGTGTGCGGTTGGATGATGTCCTGGCCTGCACAGGTGGTGGAGGCCTTTCCTGCGGGATTGCGCTTGCGCTTGCAAACACTTCCGCGGAAACGGTCTTCCATACGGTCGAACCGCAATTCTTCGACGACTATAAACGGTCCTTGGAGGCTGGGGAGCTGTTGTCCAATCCCGCCAAGTCCGGTTCGATCTGTGATGCGCTTCTTTCTGAAAGTCCCGGGGAGATCGGATTTTCGATCCTGCGTCAATTTGCGGGGGAAGGATTTACGGTTACCGACGAGCAGGTCCTGGACGCGGTGGCGTTTGCGTTTTCCGAGCTCAAACTTGTTGTCGAACCCGGCGGTGCCGCTGCGTTGGCCGCACTGCTGTCCGGGAAACTTGACCTAAGGGAGCGGACCGTCGGTGTCGTTCTGACGGGCGGAAATATCGACCCTAAGATGTTGTTTAAGGCTGTTTCGCGTTAACGCGCTGTTAGTGGCTGACCCGTTAGGCGGATAATATCTGTCCTGTTCTTTCTCGGAGGATTCGCGAAAGAAAGGATGGTGCGGAAATAACCGTGGTGTCTGCTGAATTGCGAAGCAAAACCAGGAGGTTACGTTACGTAGGGGTGTGCTCTCTGCTGATGCTGCCGTCCTGTCTTCCTTGGCATTGAATACCTGGTGTTCCGTTGAAACCCGCCTCAAGTAGGGGCGCGTTACATTGATTGGCGGGACAGCGTTGGCCTGAGGGGGACCAGCACTGGCTTGCAGGGTTTATGGAGCCAATATGCAGAACCAAACGCTAAAGGGCAGGCTGGCGTTTTTCCGTTTCACCGAAGAAGATCGCACACTTGCGCGATCGATCTGGCCGACACTTTCCTCTCATTTGCCGAGGATCATGGACGGATTTTACGACCATGTAAAAACAGTCCCGCATCTGTCGACAATGATCGGAGACCAGGAGGCCCGCCTGATCTCGGCGCAGCTCTCTCATTGGGAGCGCATGTTCAACGAAGGACCGACCGAGGCCTACCTTGAGCGCTCCATCCGGATCGGATTGGCACATGTGCGCATCGGTCTTGATCCGAGCTGGTACATCGGCGGGTATTCCTTTGCCTTAACCCAGATCTCCGAAGTGCTGCTGACCAAGCGGATGATGACCGCGGCCAAGCGCTCTAAGGTCATGGCTGTGATCACCAAACTGGTGATGCTGGACATGGACATCGCCATTTCGACCTACCACGAAAAAATGGTGGCGGACGCTGTTGCGCGAGAAGACGGGCTGAAGTCCGCGATTGCCACATTCGAGACTTCACTCAGCGGTGTGGTCGGCGAGTTGAGCTCTACGTCTGACGAGTTGGAGAATTCCTCTCGAGATCTCAGCCGGGAGACCGGATCGATCGCAACCCGCATGCAGACCATGGACGCCTCCTCCGCAGAGACCGCGAGCGGTGTGCAGTCCAGCGCGACGGCAACGGAAGAAATGAGCGCCTCGATTGTTGAAATCGGGCGTCAGGCCGGGCATTCACGTGAAAAGGCTCAGCAAGCTGTTCAAGGCGCCCAGAACACCAATGAATCGGTCACCAAGCTGGCCGGTTTTGCCGATCAGGTGGGGTCTGTCATCGGCTTGATTTCTGACATTGCTGAACAAACTAACCTCCTTGCGCTGAACGCAACCATTGAAGCGGCCCGTGCCGGTGAAATGGGTAAGGGCTTTGCCGTCGTCGCGGCCGAGGTCAAGGAGCTGGCAAGTCAGACCACGAAGGCAACTGAAGAGATCACCGAACAGATTGCTGCGATCCAGCAGGCAACCCGGCAGTCTGTCCAGGATATTGACGGGATCACCACGATCATCAGCGAGTTGTCGGAGATCGCCAACAGCATTGCAGCGGCCGTTGAGCAGCAGTCGTCTGCAACGGCGGAGATTTCGTCTGCAGTTCAGATCGCGGCGGTGGGCACACAGAGCTTTACTGATGAGATCGCCGCTGTGCGCGGGTCTATCGATTCAGTCGATGGCACGGTTGAGACGATCCATGAAACGTCATTGACCTTGAAGAACCGGGCTGCGCGTCTGAGCGAAGAAGCGAACCAGTTCTTTGATAAGATCAAAGCCGGATAACTTTGAACAAAGAGGGGAGGCATCGTTGGCAGATCTCCGGGTCTGCCGACGATGCCTTTAAAACTCTACGACAAATGCCGCGCAAGGAAACGAGCGCGGCATTTGCTTTGGTGAGGCAAAGAAAAAGGGCGCCTGGAATGGGCGCCCTTGTCTCTTGACAGTCTGAAGATCGATCAGTTGAACAGAGCCTGTCGTTCGGCCTCGGTCAGCTCCGTCAGCGGGTCAGCGCCGTCGTCGGCATCTGCTTCCTGCTCGACCAAAGCCCAGTCGGCATCAGCTTCTGCCTCTGCTGTTTCCGCAGCCGGTTCACTGTCGTTGGCAGCTTCCGGCTCGCTGACTTCCGCATCGAACAGTTTGTCGATCGCGGCTTCATCCAGGACTTCATCAGCGTGGGCTGCAGCAAACTCATCGGCGACCGGATCGGCTACTTCAGCTATATCTGCTGCTTCCGTTTCCTCGGCCGCAGGCGCGGATGCAAACATGTCATCAATCGCGGCTGCATCCATCGGTTCGCTATCGCCGGCCATCAGAGCATCGATGTCCGCTTCGCCCATTGGTGCTGAAGCTTCGCTCGCGGATGTGTTGCCAGGCGCTGCGACTTCGTCCAAAGCGGCGTCAAACACGTCGCCACTGACAGACATCAGCTCATCGACGCTGTTTTGAGAGACACCGGCGCCGTCACGCTGCGGGCCGTTCAGCAAGTGGGCATCCGGGCGGCTGTCGACAGGACCAGCGGTGTCATCTGCTTCGAGATCTTCAATGCCCCAGATGTTGATCATCAGGTTGATCCGGCTTTCCAGATAACGCAGTACCTGGACCACCTTGTTGGTGCGCTGGCCGGTCAGATCCTGGAAGGAACAGGCCATGAAGATTTCTGTGGCCTTCGCATCAATATCGTCGCAAGTCGCATCGTCTGCGCCGTTTTCGCGAAGAACCCAAGCTTTTTCCTGGATCTGCTCGGCAGCTTCCAGAATCGATTGGGTGGCGCCTTCGGTCTGCGTCACGATCGCATCAAGCTCATGAGAGGCATCGACAAAGCGATTGCTTTCGTCACCGTCGTCCTTGATGTTGGCGATCTCCGCCTTGGTGCGCTCAATTGCCTCGTGCATGTCGGCAATATCCAGGCGGATCTTGTCGAGATCCGGCACTTTGCGCTGGCGGGTGACGACTTTCTCAAGACGTTGGATCGCGCCGAGGATCTCGGTCGTTTCCGGGGTCTTGTTCCGGTTCAAAAACTCTTTTAGAAACCGACGTCCCCGATCGGATTCCATCAAGGTCTGTTCAAGCGTCTGATATTCGGCTTCGCCTATCAGCTCCGGTTCTACCTGTTGTGTTTCCGCTTTCATCAGGGCGCGATTCTCAACTCTGCAAGGGCCGTTCGGTATCCAGTCCGGACACTTCCAAAATCAGGGTAAACTGAAAATCGTTAATATTCTTTTGGGCCTCAAAATCCGGTTCGGTTTGCATGTTGAATTTGACGTCGGCCCTCAGTGCACGTGTCTCCGCTTTGTTCGGGGTTCATTTTTTCGGCTATGGGCTGTTTCTGCCTTTCTTTCCGGTCATTTTGGAGTTCGAGGGGTTTTCCGCGGCCGAGATTGGATTTGCGCTGGGGGCCGGGACGGTTGCCCGGATTGCCGCAAGCCCGCTTTTGACAAACCTTGCGGACCGTACCGGTCAGCGCCGGTGGTCCATCTTTGTTTATTCTCTCCTTGGAACCGTCTTCATCGCGCTTTTCACCCTTGGAAATGGTCTTTACGTTCTGGGCGCCGGGGTAATCGGCTACATGGTCTTCAAGGCGCCGGTGCTTCCGCTCAGTGATGCCTATGCCTTGGATGCTGCGCGCAACACGGGCGCGGACTATGCACGGATGCGCCTTTGGGGATCTGCTGGGTTTGTTGCTGCCAATCTTGCCGGCGGGTTTCTGGCGACCGGAGACACCGTCTGGGCGATGCTGTTTCTGATTGGCTTGGCATCGCTTCTAACAGGCGGCGTTGTTCTGTCACTTCCGCGCCAAAGCGGAGCCGGGGCAAGCGAAGGTTTGGACGAAAAGGCCGGGGAGGCGCCCTTCAAAACGGTTTGGTTTTGGCCGGTGCTCATCCTGCTTGGCTTGTTCCAGGCAACCCATGCGGCATTTTACGGGTTTGGGACGCTCTACTGGCAAGCCGCCGGGATAGCAGACGAAACAATCGGCATCTTGTGGGCTGTCGGCGTGATCGCTGAGATTGCGCTTTTCACTGTTGCCGGCAAGATCGCGCTTCGTTTCGACCCGCCGGTTTTCCTGATCGTTGCCGGGATTGCCGCGATCGCCCGCTGGGGCCTGTTTCCGTTCGCGGATACGCTGGTGTCGATGGTCGCGATCCAGCTTCTGCACGCGCTCACCTTCGGCGCTGCCCATCTGGGCGCCATTGCAATTCTGGCAAAAGTCGTTCCAAGCAAGTGGGCCGGGACCGGCCAGGGCCTGCTTGCCACATCAATCGGCCTGCAGATGGCCATTGGTTTGAGTGTCTGCGGCGCGTTGTACGAGATGGACCCGGATCTACCGTTTTATCTAATGGCGGCAGTTTCGGCGGCCGGAACGCTTGTAATGCTGGCGCTGACGCCCATGGTGCGTCAGCGCATTTCTTCAAGCCTGGTGCGTTAAAACTTAGGCGTTAGCCCCACAGTTCCGGTCTTGGCGGGAACAGCGTGCTGCCTTCGAAGACCAGTCCCGGTTCGCGGTCCTGCGTTAAAAGAAGAGGCCCGTCGAGATCCACATAGTCTGCCCGCTGCGCCAAGAGGACAGCGGGGGCCATGGCCAAAGACGTGCCGAGCATGCAACCGACCATAATCTTGAACTCAAGCGCCTTGGCCTGATCCAGAAGCGCCAGGGCCTCCGTCAAACCCCCGGCTTTGTCCAGCTTGATGTTGATGGCATCATACCGGCTGCGGAGATCCTCAAGACCATCCCGCGTGTGCAGGCTTTCATCCGCACAGATCGTGATCTTTGAGCTGAAATCCTTGAGACGGCTGTCATCCTTCGAAGGCAAAGGCTGTTCGATCAAAGCCACGCCGGCGGCTTCACACGCTGCCATGTTCGTCGCGAAACAGCTGTCGTCCCAGGCTTCATTTGCATCAACGATCAAGGTGCTGTCCGGGGCGGCCTTGCGAACAGCTTCGATGCGCTCATCGTCGCCAGCCCCGCCAAGTTTTACCTTGAGCAAGGGGCGATGTGCGGCCTTTGCCGTCTTTTCCGCCATAATTTCCGGTGTGCCGACACTGATCGTGTAAGCGGTCGTGACCGGTGAAAGCGGCGGGATCGCGGCAATCTCTGCTGCCGATTTACCGGTTTGCTTGGCTTCAAGGTCCCAAAGGGCGCAATCTATCGCGTTACGTGCAGCACCGGCCGGCATTGCCTCTTGCAGCGCATGGCGGCTCAAACCGTCTTTCAACAGCGGTGAGATCTCCTGGATCTGCTCCTGAACGCTTTCCATGGTTTCGCCATAGCGTGCGTAGGGCACGCATTCGCCGCGGCCGATGTGATCGCCGTCCGTCAAAGTGGTGACGAGCACATTGGCATGGGTGCGGCTGCCGCGGGAGATTGTAAAGCCGCCCGCGATCTCAAAGCTTTCAAGGTCAATACTGACGCTGCGGCTCATGGGGTGCCGAACTCCGCGGAGACCTTGTCGACCACGGCTTCCATGCTATAGCGGATCGGGTCGGTTGCCGGAAGGCCATGGCGCTCACCCAGTTTTGCCAGAAGCGCAAGCGCCTCATCGTCATCTAGAGCCTGGGTGTTGACCGCGATGCCGACACAGCGAATGCCGGGATTTGTGAGTTTGCCGCACTGAATGGTCATGTCGATCACCTGATCGACGGTGGGAAGCGGGGTTTCGACACCGCGCATTTTGGTTCGCGTGGGCTCATGGCAAACAATAAAGCCGTCGGGCTGCGAGCCATGAAGCAGGCCGAGTGTCACGCCGGCAAATGACGGGTGGAACAAGGAGCCTTGGCCTTCCACGACCTGCCAGTGATTTTCCTCTGTTGCTGGGGAGAGCCACTCGGCTGCGCCGGCGATGAAGTCTGCAATAACAGCATCGAGAGACAGACCGCGGCCGGAAATGAAGACACCTGTCTGGCCTGTCGCGCAGAACGAACTGGTGTAGCCGCGCTCGTTCATCGCCTTGTCCATCGCAAGGGCAGTGTATTTTTTGCCGACAGAGCAGTCTGTTCCGACGGTCAAAATCCGTTTGCCCGGGCGTTTGATGCCCTTTCCGGTGGCAAAGGTCATGGAGTTGTGGCGGACGTCGTGGAGCTGGCGGCCGTTTTTGGCGGCTGCTTCCTGGATTGCAGGGATATCGCCCAGTTTGACATGAAGACCAGAGGCGACATCAAGGCCTGCGTTCAGCGCTTCGACCACCGAATCAACCCAATGATCCGGCAAACGTCCGCCGGCATTGACTGCGCCGATGACCATTGTCTTGGCACCTGCAGCAGTTCCCTCGGCGATCGACATGTCCGTCAGACCGGTATCTGCGGCACAGCCGTCGAGCCGGACCTGTCCGACACACCAGTCTTTCCGCCAATCAACAATGCCTGTTGCGGTCTTGGCGGCCAGGGCATCGGGGACGTCACCGAGAAACAAAAGGTAAGGGCGGGCAATTTCCATGGGCAATGCTTTCATCTGACTGCTGGACGTTAATCTTTACAATCAGGTATACGGGGGGAAGTTGACGAGCGGCAAGGGGCAACTCTCCGGAATGGCATTCTTGGAAAAAAACAAAGCGCCGGAATTGCACCTGGATACCGATTCCGAGGGACATCAGTCCCTTATTCTATCCGGAGACTGGACTGTCAGCACTCTTGCAGACGCCGACCAGCAAATCTCCAAGCTGAATGTCGCCAAGGACAAACTGACGTGTATCGATGTTTCAGAGGTTGATCATCTGGATACCAGTGGGGCCTGGCTGATCCACCGGACCCGGGGGCAACTGGAATTCAGCGGCCGGAAAGTGCAGCTGACCGGCGTGACGCCTGTCCGCGAAAGCCTGTTTCACGAGATCGAGAAACATCATCCGCCGCGCTGGCAACCAGACCGGTCCGGTTTCACGATCGTAGGGTTTTTGGAAGCGACCGGGCGGCAGATGGTCGAAGTGTATAAAGACACCCTCGCGATGCTGCATATCCTGGGATCACTCGGCATCGTCCTGTCGACTGTTCTTTTGCAGCCCAAACGCCTTCGCAGCATCGCAATCGCCGTGCAGTTCGACCGCAGCTGCATCGGCGCTGTCCCGATTGTTGCCCTGATGAGCTTTTTGATCGGCGCGATCATATCTCAGCAGGGCGGGTTTTACCTAAGGCAGTTCGGGGCTGACATTTTCGTCGTCGATCTGGCAGGCATCCTGGTGCTTCGGGAGATCGGCGTCATCCTGACCGCAATTATGGTGGCTGGACGGTCCGGTTCGGCGTTTACTGCTGAGCTCGGCGCCATGCGCATGCAAGAGGAGGTCGATGCCCTGCACGTCATCGGTCTCAGCGTGACAGAAGTTCTGGTGCTTCCGCGCATTCTGGCATTGATGATTGCCTTACCGATTTTGACCTTCGTGGCCGATATCTCGGCGCTTTTTGGTGCCGGTCTGATTACCTGGGCGTATCTGGATATCCCTCCGGCAGCATTCCTGACGCAGCTCCAGTCGGCCATTACGGTCAACACATTCGTTGTTGGGATCATCAAGGCGCCTTTCATGGCGCTGATTGTCGGCCTTATTGCCTGCGTTGAAGGTCTCAAAGTCGAAGGATCTTCGGAGTCGCTTGGTCGTCACACCACCATGGCAGTTGTAAAAGCGATTTTCCTCGTCATTGTCGTTGACGGAATGTTCGCGATGTTCTTCGCGGCGATTGGGGTATAACGGCAAGATGGCAGTTTCAGACACCGACCAACCCGAACGCAAATTGACGCCGGTCACGGAGCATTCGGAGAATATCCTGTCGGTCCGGGATATTACAGTGGGGTTCGGGTCCAAGATCATCTTACAGGATCTCGATCTCGATGTGCATCGGGGTGAAGTGCTTGGTTTTGTCGGCGGGTCGGGCACTGGCAAGTCGGTCCTGATGAGGACGATTCTCGGATTGACGCCGAGACGGGCCGGCCGGATTTCTGTCTTCGGTCATGACCTATCGAGCGCATCTGACAAAACCCGCAGGATGATCGAACGTCGTTGGGGCGTGCTGTTTCAACAGGGCGCGCTGTTTTCATCGCTGACCGTGAAGCAGAACATCCAGGTTCCGATGCGGGAGCATTTGAAACTGTCCCAGCGTCTGATGGACGAACTTGCCACCTTGAAGCTAGAGTTGGTGGGCTTGCCGCAAGACGCGGCGGATAAGCTTCCATCAGAACTTTCCGGCGGTATGGTCAAGCGTGCGAGCCTTGCCCGTGCCCTTGCGCTCGACCCGGATTTGGTGTTTCTGGATGAACCAACGTCCGGCCTGGATCCTATTGGGGCTGCCGCGTTCGATTCGTTGATTGGCAATTTGAGTTCCACACTGGACTTGACCGTTTATATGGTTACTCACGACCTCGACAGTTTGCATTCCATCTGTGATCGCATCGCAGTTCTCGGGCAAAAGCGTGTTCTTGCGATCGGGCCAATGGAAGGCATGATGAAAAATGACGACCCTTGGATTAAGTCTTACTTCCGAGGGGCGCGGGCTCTGCGCCGCACATGAGGTTTGAGTGAATGGAAACCCGCGCAAATTACATCCTGATTGGCGCTTTTATGATTGCGACCTTGTTCAGCGCGTTCGGGTTCATCTATTGGCTCGCTGTGACCGCTGAGTCGCGTCAGAATGTCGAAGTCAAAATCCTGTTTCCCGGTGCGGTGACCGGCTTGCCTGTTGGAGGGCAGGTGTTGTTCAACGGCATCAAGGTCGGCGATGTGGCATCGCTGGATTTTGCGCCGGGTGACCCAACCAAGGTTTTGGCAACGGTCCGGATCCGGCCATCCACGCCGCTACGCGAAGATACCAAGGCAACATTGAATTTCACCGGCTTGACCGGTGTTGCCTATGTGGATCTGATCGGCGGAACAAGTTCTTCTCCGCTACTGTTGAATCCGGATGGCAGCCAGAACCCGAATACCATCCCGCTGATCAATGCCGAGCGATCGTTTTTTGACGATATCGTGGATGGCGCGCGGGACGTTCTGAAACGTGCGGATTCGACCATGAAAACCGTCGATCAACTGCTTCAGGACAATGGTCCGGCGATTTCCAAAACGATCCAGAATGTTGAGACGTTCTCAGATGCTCTTGCTGCGAACTCTGATGGCGTCAAAGACTTCATGGCAAGCATCGGAAAGGCTTCGGATGCGTTTTCAAGCCTGTCTGCGCGGCTTGAGGGCCTGGTGGATGAAGGCGAACGGCTTCTAGCAGCGGTGCCGTCCGATAAAGTCACGGCAATCGTGGACGACCTGCAGACCTTCTCGGGAAGCCTTGGCAAGGCGAGCGCAGATATCGATACCCTGATGGCTGATGCTCAAAATGCGGCCAAGGAACTGACAGAGTTCACAGAACGCCTCAATGATGGGCTCGGCAACGTTCAAAGCATTGTTCAGGCGGTGAAGCCGGAAGACATCGAAAAGGTCATGAAGGGCGCGGCAGCGCTCGGCGAAGTGCTGGAAAAGCGCTCGGGTGACATTGATGAACTGGTCGTGGCCACGTCCAGCACGATGCAGGGCGTGAACAACATCGTAGAGATGCTGCGCGCACGCGAAGGCACCATCAATGACGTGATCACTGGAACGCGCGATATCGTTGGCAAGGTGGATGCGATCGTCACCCGTGGCGTTGAGATTGCCGCGGTAATTGATCCGCTGCGTGTCGACGAGATTGTTGCATCCGTGGCCACACTCACTGAAGGACTGAACATCTCTCTCGTTCGCGTCGATGAGATCATTGCGAGCGTCGATCCGGCCACCATTGGCGAGACCGTCGACAGTGTTGCGAGCATTGTCGATAATTTCAACAATCAGCAGAGCCAGATCAACGAAATCATAGCTTCGACAAAGTCCACGATCCAGAATTTCGAGGCGGTTTCAGCAACAGTTCGCGGCCAGGACGACCGGATTGCGGCGCTTGTTGAAGATGTTCAGGTCGCCGCAGAACGGTTCGCATCCACACTCCAGTCTGCCGATGAACTGCTACGCGCTGTTGATCCGGAAAAGATCGCCAATATTGTCGGCTCGGTCGAAACTGCGGCCAGTGGCCTTGCTGGAGAAGATGGCATCCCGGCAATCCTGCAAAGCGCGCGTCAGGCAGCGGACAACGTTCAGCAAATGACGGCGGACTTGAGCAAACGCACACCTGATGTCGATCAGATCATTACAGATGCCCAGCAGATGACCGCGACCCTCAACTCCACATCGGTCCGGGTTGAGAGCCTTGTCGAAAAGGTTTCCGAAATGGTCGATGGCGACGGCGAGGGCTTGATCAAGGAGGCAACGCTTGCAGCGCAAGCGATACGGAAGGTCGCGGTTGCGTTCGAGAGCCGTGCCGATGCCATTGCGGGTGGCCTGTCGAAATTTGCCACCCAAGGGTCTGCGGATCTGACATCCGCATTGGCGCAGTTCAATCGCACGCTGGTCTCGATCCAGCGGGCAGCACAAAGCTTTGAACAAAGTCCGAACCGCGTCATTTTCGGCGGTGAAGATGTGCCGACCTATCAAGGCGGGCGGCGCCGGTGAGTAAAGGGAATAGGGGACTGACGGGGATGACACAGGCAGACAGCCGACTGAGCCGGCGGGCGTTTATCAGCGCGCTGGGCGCCGGTGCCGTGGTGTCCGGTTGCGCGAGCTCGGGCCCTGCAGCCTTTTACAGTTTGCAGGCTGCTGATGTCGGCGGGTTGTCTGGACGATCCAGCCGTGTCCAGGTGCTTGTAGCGCCACCGCGGGCGCTCAAGGCACTCGATACGACCTATATCGCCGTGGTCGACAGCGGTCCGGTCTATTCTTACTTCCCGAACGTTGCCTGGGCCGACACGCTTCCGAACGTGGTGCAGAACAAGCTCCTGCAAACGCTTCAAAATACCGGACGGCTCCGCGGCGTTGGACTGCCGGGTGACGGATTGCTGATCGATTATCAACTACAGACGGATATCCGGGCGTTTGAACTGAATATTGAAGGGGCCAACCGCGGTGTTGTTGAGATTGCAGCGCGGGTGGTCAATGACCGCAATGGCCGGACTGTTGCCAACAACGTGTTCCGGCGGGAAACCCCGTCCGGCAGCTCCGACGTTGAAAAGGCAGTTGAAGCCATGAACCAGTCGGCAGAACAGGTGTTTGCCGATATTGCGGCCTGGACGCTCAGAAACGTCTGAGCGCCCAAGAGCATTTCCTAGATGAGTGCGAGCGAGAGCGCCGGGACTGCAATGAGCAGGCCCAAACGCAGGATGTCGGCTGCCCAGAAGGGCAGGATGCCGGCGAACATCGTTCGCAGCGGCACATCGGTCAGAACAGAGCGCAGTACGAATACATTGAGGCCGATGGGCGGTGAAATCAGGCTGATTTCAGTCACAACCACCACGATGATGCCGAACCAGATCAGCACCATCTCCGGATCGCTCAACGCGCCAGTGCCGAAGTCTAAAGACGTGACGAGCGGAAAGAACACCGGCACGGTCAAGAGGATCATCGACAGGCTTTCCAGAACCGCGCCGAGGATCACATAGATCAGCACCAGAACGAGAATGACAACATAGGCATTCACATCGAGCGATTGGACGAACTCCAGAAGTGCATCGGGAACTCCGGCATAACTGATGAAGTTGGAGAAGACCTCCGCACCTATGATGATAGCGAAGATCATTGCGGTGGTCCGCGCGCAGTTCAAACCGGCTTGGAACAGTTTTTCGAACGTCAAACCACCTGAGAACAGTGCTATAAAAAACGCTGTGGCAGCGCCGACCCCTGCGGCCTCTGTCGGTGTGAAGAACCCGCCATAGATCCCGATCATGATAATCGCAAAAAGGCCAAGTACGGCGAGAACCCCCCAAACATCCTTGCGTTCAACGGGGATGTCATCGTGACTGGACGGCGCGAGATTGGGCTTCAAAAGCACCGTTACATAAACGGCCGCCATGTAGAACACGACGCCCAAAAGTCCTGGAATGATTCCGGCAACAAAGAGCTTGCCGATATCGGCCTCCGTCAAAAGGCCGTAGATGATCAAAATAACACTGGGCGGGATCAGGATGCCGAGGGTGCCGCCGGCGGCGATGGAGCCCGTTGCCAGGCTGTCGGCGTAACCGGCCTTGCGCATTGATGGCATGGCCACTTTCGACATCGTGGCGGCTGTTGCGAGGGACGACCCGCAAACGGCTGAAAAACCGCCGCACGCCACGATTGTTGCCATTGCCAGGCCGCCACGCATCTTGTGAAGTGCCCGGTGTGCCGTCGTGAACAGGGACTGGCTGACACCTGAAATGGTGAGCAAATTGCCCATCAAGATGAACAGCGGAATGACCGACAATGTGAAGGACAGGCCGGTGTCGAAGGCGGCATTGCCCAGAAGATTGAAGGCTGCGTTCCAATTGCGCAGCATTGCGAAGCCGGCCGTGCCGACGATAATCATGGCAACGGCGATCGGCACACGCAGCAGGACAAGGCCGAACAGGGCACCAAAACCAATCAGAGCCTCAAGCACGTTTTAGGCCTCTTTGCGAAAACGGGAGTAGAAGAAGACAGCGGCGGCGATGGCCGAAACGCTGAAGGAGGCAGCTCCAAGCCAGCCGATGAGATAAAGCGGGATTTCAAGGGAATCCGTCACCTGTTCACGGCGCTGAAGCTTTTCAGCGTGCTCGGTCAGCTCAAGCGCAATCAGTATGAAGATACCGATCGTGCAAATTCCGGCGATCAGCGTTCCAAAGCGCTTCAAAAACCGGCTTTTGACGCCGTCTAGAAGCTCAACTTCGATATGTTCGCCGGCAAGTGTCGTCAATGGCAGAGCTAGAAAGATGAGCGTGGCTAGCAGCAGCTCGGTCAATTCGTAAGCGCCAGTGACCGGGCTGTTGAAGAGATACCGGGCAACAACGTCAACACATGTCAGGCCGATCAAAGCGAACAGCACCACAAGGCATGCCCCGCCAAGGACCGCATTGATAACAGGCCGGACCTTTGAGGTCCGGCCTGTCGTCGATTTGTTAGAAACTTCAGTCACGATCAGTTGCTGACGTTGGTTTGGGCGCGGAACTCACTGAGCGCCGCTGCGCCGTCAAAACCGGTGCCGGAAACGGCCTCAACCCACGCACCTTCATGTTTGCCGGCCAGTTCCTTGATCTTGGCGAGAACCGGGGCAGGGGCATCATAAACTTCGATGTCCTTGTCCGCGATGTAAGCTGCACCGCGCGTATCTGCGCCGTCCCAGACACCACCTGCAAGTTCTGCAAGCGCTTCCCCTGAGACCTTTTCAATTGCCGCCTGATCTTCAGCAGAGATGCCGTCCCAGACGTCTTCGTTCATGACCAGGAACCAGGACGTGTTGTAGATGCCGCCCGGGATCTTCATGGAATACTTGATGTGGTCGGTGAGGTTGAACGCCTGCAGGGCTTCCATCGGGAAGGTGACACCGTCGATCACGCCGCGGGAGAGCTTTTCATAGACTTCGCCCGGACCCATGAACTGCGTGGTGATGCCAAGGTCCTGGGACAAACCAGCGATATAACCGCCCGGGGTCCGGACTTTGAGACCGGAGAAGTCGTCCGCGGATTCAATCTTGCGCTGGTTGTTGTGGAACATGCCCGGGCCATGGACCCAAAGGCCAAGCAGCTTGGTGCCTTCATGTTCTTCCTGGGCGTCCAAAGTGCCGCCATACACATTCCAGTAAGCCTTTGAGCCGTCTGTTGCCGTGTCGGCGATGAAGGAGAACTGGCCGATGCGGGAGCGAAGGAAACGGTCGTCCTTGGTGAACGAGTGCAGGCCATAGGTGATGTCAGCAACACCGTCAGCGGCAAGGTCATAGTGGGCCGGTGGTGGGCCAAGCGGCTTTGGCAGAACACGGACTGTCACACGGCCCTCAGTCGCCTCGGCGACCTGCTGAGCCCACGGCTCGATAACGCCTGTCACGACCGGGTGCTTCGGCGGCAGCCAGGACGACAGGACAAGTTCATCCGCGGACGCTGCGGCGGTGAAGCCGGTCAGTGTTCCGGCGGTCAGGCCGGCCAGGATCGAAAGATGCTTCAAGTGTTTCACGGCGGTTCCTCCCATACGGTCTTTGCCGATCAAAATGCTTTGCCGCTGTAACAACGGGTTCGTCGAAATTAGTTGCAATTGAAACTAAGTCAATCGTAAAATCTTGCAAATCGGTACGCCTCAGCAGAGCAAAACGGTTACAATCGAGCCAAATCGGGCAAGGACCAGCATGACTGAACACGGAAACGAGACGGATTTCACACCGAGCGGCTTCCATCTGGAAACATTTTTCCCGTATTTGGTCAGGGTGTTTTATTCCGATGTCACCCGGGCGCTGTCTGACGTCTACCAGCGCGACTACGGCATGGCGCCGGCCGAATGGCGTGTTATGGCCATTCTCGGGTCCAGTGCCGAGGGGCTGCAGGCGAGTGAGATTGTCCATCGGTCGAGTATGGACAAGGTCGTGGTCAGCCGGGCCGTCAAGCGCATGGAAGACCGCGGTTTCCTGACCCGTCAATCGAACGAGGCCGATGGCCGGAGTTATCTCCTGTCGCTATCGGAGAGTGGGCGATCCGCGTTCAAAGATCTGGCTCCAAAGCTGTTGGCGGTCGAGCAGAAGATGCTTGGCGGATTGGCGCCGCAAGAAATTGAGGCGATGATGGATATTATGACCAGAATCCGGGCAAATCTTGACATGGAAACCGGGGAGACTGGCGCATAATTTCACAAGGAACTGACGCCGAAATTTGGTCTTCGATAAATGAAAAAGGCGGCCCGAGAGCCGCCTTTTGTGTTTCAAACAGAAGCTGTCTCTTAGTCGAGCCGGCCGCTGGCATGCGCGAGCATGGTGTAAACCTTGCCCGTGTCTGAGGTCAGGTAGGTCTGGCCAAGCATGTTGTCGCGGTCGTTGCGGGAGACCTGAGACAGGAGCTGCTCGAAATCGGACACGTACCGTTCAACAGCGGTGCGGAACTCCGGATCACGTGCGTATTTCTGACGGATCTCATCAAAGGTCTGCTGGCCCTGCAGTGTATAGAGGCGGCGCGTGAAGACATGCCGCTCACCGCTCCGGTAGCGTTCCCAAAGGTCGATGAAGGTCTCATGGTCGATCGCACGGGCGATATCGACAGACAGCGAGTTCAGGCTTTCCACCGTTTGCAGCGGCGAACGGCCCTGCTCGGTGTCGGACGCCGCGTCGTCATCTCGCGAGGCCCGGCGTAGCAGATCCGACACCCAGCCTTTCCCGGTCGAACCGGACGTGTCCGGTTGTGCAGGCTGTTGGCGGCGGGTGTTGACTGGACCGCGGGTTTCCGGCTGCTGCGGAGCCGCTGGGCGCGGCTGAGCGGGCTGCTGTGCAAAGACCGGGGCCTGTGGGATCTGCGGTGCAGGGGCGGGCGCTGGGGCCGGTGCAGGAGCTGCCGACGCCGTTGCTACCTGAGCCTGAGGCTTGGAGATGTCGAGCGCGTTCGATTGTTTTGCAACAATGTCCGACAGCTCGGTCAGGGCGCGGATTTGCTCGTTGACCACCTTGCGGAGCGCTGCAGAAGATTCCTCCGCTTCGTCCGGCAGGTTGAGCACGCCTTGCTTCAGCTCGTTGCGGGTCGCCTCCAGTTCGCGGTGAACGTCGCGGGCCACATCTCGCATACGCGTCGCTGCGTCGTTGAACCGGTCGGATGCATCGCTGACCGTTCTGCTCATTTCCGCGATGATGTCGTCCTGAGCGGCACGGATAGCATCGCGGGCCTTCTGGCCTTCCATTCCGGCTGTCAGGCGCATGGATTCGAACTGTTCGGACACCTTCTTGGACGCTGCCTCGGCAGCCGCTGAGAGCATGCCGGCGGCATCGCGGGCCTTGTCGTCGGCGGTTTCCAGCGTTTCCGACAGGGTCTGGGTGAACGAACGCATGAGCGTGTCGACAGCTTCTGTCTTTGCCAGAAGGGTGTCGGCGACCTCTTCGATCGCACTCTTGCGGTCTGTGACACGGGATTCCACGGAGCGGTTTGTGTCTTCCAGATACCGAGCCGCTTTTGTGAGCTCTTCCGATTGGTCGCCAAAGCGGTTGGTCAGGTTTTGGATGTCCGCAAGTGTGGTTGCCGTTACATCGCGCAGATTGCTGACCTGTTCGTCGATGAGGTTTGTTGTCGAATTGGTCTCGGACACAGCCCGGTCGACGGCAGAGCGGAATTCGCCCGCACGGCGTGCCAGGTTGCCTTCTACTTCAGAGAGGTTTTCACCGGCAGTAGACACGATCGCCTGCAGGTTCGCGTTGGACGTCTCGATCTTGTTGAGGATGTCAGTGACGTCGTTCTCGAGCCGAAGTTTGGTATCGGTGAGGAGGCGGGTTGCCTGATCACTGCGCTCGTTGATGGAAGCAACAATCCGGTCACCGGCCTCAACCAGCGAGCGGGTGGCGTCCAGCCCGGTATGCGCAAAGGTGTCGGTGACATCCTTGCCCTTGACCGTGATGGCTTCAAGTATGGCTCCGTGAACTTCCGACAGGCGGCCAGTGAGGTCGTTGGCACGCATTTCAATCGCGGAAATGAGTTCGTTGCCATCCGTGCCGACGATTTTCGCCAGTTCACCAGAGCGCGCACCGAAGGCTTCGTTGAGCGCGGAGGCCTTGTCGAGCATCTCGGTCGCGACTTCGTTGCCGCGATTGACCAACAGGTCGGCGGCTTCGGAAACCGCGCTGTTGACCCGGGTGCGGATCATGTTGGCTTCGCCAGACATCTGACCGCGGATCTCTTCCAGCGTGCGCGCAAGTGTCATGCGTGCTTGTTCGCTTTCGGCGGACAGGTTGCCGGAGATTTCTGCGATCAGGCCAGACAGTTCGCTGCGGACCTTGTCGCTTTCACCGGTGAGGGAACCGGTGAATTCGGCCAGTGTACCAGCGTAAAGCGTGCGGGCTTTTTCGCTCTCTGCAGCCATGGCCCGGGCAGCGTCGCCGACCGCTACAAGAACCAGTTCGCGGATCTTGGCGCTTTCGCCGGACATGGCACCAGTTGCCTGTTCCATGGTCTGGCTGATCTGGACGGCAGCGCGCTGGCTTTCGCTGGTCAACGAGCCGCTCGCCTGTGCAACGGTCTGAGTGATCTGCTCGGCAGCTTTCTGGCTTTCGCCGACCAGGATGCCGCGGGCTTCGCCAACGGATCCAAGAACGATCTGACGCATCCGGTCACCTTCGCCGGAGAGCTTCGCGGTCGCATCGTTCAGGGCACCGTCCACGATCTCAACCGTGCGGGTGCGCTCATCGGCAAGCGACTGAACCGCGCTGGCGACAGCTTCCTGAACCATGTCACGAAGGCGCGTGCTTTCTGTCGAAAGGGTTGCGCCGGCCTCGGAGATGACAGCGGTCAGGATATCGCGAGCACGCTCGCTTTCACCTGTCAGTGTGCCGGAAATGCTTTCCAGGCGCTCATTGAGGACGGTTTCCAGCTGGCTGGCGCGCGTGTCGAGCGTTTCTGCGACTTCGAATACCTTGGCACCGAGAGAAACATTGATTTCAGCAATACGCTCGGACAGGGATTCCGTCAGTTGCTCGCTCTGCTTGCCAAGGACTGAACCTGCCTCTGCCAGGCGGTTGTCGAGGGCAGAAGTCATTTCGTCCTGACCTTCAACAAAGGCTTGAGCGATCTCCTTGGTACGTGAAATCAGTGTATCGGAAATCTGACGTGCACGGGCATCGAGGGTCTCGTCAATCCTGTCGGTGCCGCTGGTCATGGTTGCGGTCAGGAGCTCTGCCTTCTCGGCCATGGCGCCTGCGGCTGTATCGACATGCGACGTCAACTTGTTGCCAATCTCATCGACACGGTTTGCAAGTGTGTTGCCGGCAGCTTCAACACGCTGGCCAAGTTGCAACGTGATTGCATCGGAACGGTCCGCGAGGACATCCGTGATGTTGCGGGTCTTGTCCTCCAGCGTGTCACTGATGACGGTTGTACGTTGTTCGATGGCATCGCCAAGGATCTGCGTCCGGGATTCCAGTGCAGCTTCAAACGCAGCCGTGCGTTGGTCCAGGGTCAGATCCAAGGTGTTAATGTGGCTGCCAAGCGAGGAATCCATCGTGGAGATCCGCTCGCCGAGCGTGGTGTCCATGGTGGTTACACGCTGCTCGAGAGAAGCATCCATTGTCGAGATGCGATCGCCGAGCGTTGCATCCATGGTAGTGAAGCGATGCTCAAGGGACGTGTCCATGGCCGCGATGCGATCCCCAAGAGACGCGTCCATGGTTTCGATCCGCTCGCCCAGCTTGCTGTCCATCGTTTCGATGCGATTGCCGAACGTAACGTCCAAGGTCGACAGACGGCTGTCGAGAGCTTCCGACAACAACAGAGTTTTGGTGTCGAACGCATCGATCAACTGACCGCCCCGATCCGAAACGATGGTTTCCAGTTCACCCAAACGGCTGGCAAGGCCATCGTTGAGTGCCTGGCCGCGGACTTCGATGGTCTCCGCGATCTTGCCGCTGATTTCGTTGATGTCGCCGGCAACGCGGTCACCGCGGCTGCCGATCAGCTCGGCGAGCTGAGTACCGGTTTCGGCGAGTTTCTGAGTGAGTGAGCCGGTTTGTTCGCCAAGACCTGCAGCAAACTGGCCGGAAACGCTTTCCAGGGTCTCGCGGAAGCCGATGGTCTGCTGTTCAAGGATGCTAGCCATTTCGTTGCTACGGGCAGCAAGACGCTCGTCCAGCTCGGTGCCGTTGATCGAAATGGCCGTGTAGATCCGCTCGGAGATATTGTCGAGCTTGTCGGCCAGTTCGCCGCCACGGACCGAAATGGTCTGTGTGAGGGAGCCAGCTGTTTCGTCCAGTTTGGCCGCGATTTCGCCGCCGCGCAGGGACAGATCGACAACGATGCTTTCGCCGGTGCCGCGCAGAATTTCTGCAACCTCGGTAGACCGGCTGGACAGTGTTTCGACGATCTCCGCACCCCGGATGGAAATGGTGTCGGTGACGGTCTGGCCTTTTTCGGAAATGCTCTCGACAACCCTGTTGCCGGTTTCTGCAAGCGCCTCGTCCAGATGGGTGACGCGGGTGTCGACCGTTGTCACCAGCTCTTCGGTGCGTGCCGTGATGGTGTCGATCAGGCGGCCGGATGTCAGAGACAGGTTCGCGTTGATCTCTTCGCCACGCGCCGTGATGGTATCGCCGACCTGAGTCCCTGTGGTTTCAAGCGCGGTGCGGAATTCATCCGCCTTGCTGCTGAGCGTATCGACCACTGTGGTGCTCGACGTGGTCAGCGTTTCGTTGATCTCCAGGCCACGCTTGGTCAGGGTTTCGACAAAGGTGTTGGCGGTCTCGGCGAAGCGTTCATTCACCTCATTGCCACGGTAGGAGAGGGTCTCATACATCGTGGTGCCGGTTTGAGAGAGGTTCTCGACGAGCTCGGTGCCGGTGGTGGACAGGCGTGCCACATAATCTTCCGCGCGAACGGTGAGGGATTCAACCATCTCGTTGCCGGAGGCGTTGAGCGTCGCGCCAAGGGATTCGATCCGCGAATCCACAGTGCTGGTGAGTTCTTCAACCCTTGCATTCACAGCGTCGATCATCCGCTGGGTCGCTTGGTCGACGTTCGACCCAAGTTCACCGGATCTGTCGGAGAGCTGTGAGGCAAAATTCTCGTGCGCGCCGGCGATCGTCTCGCGAACCCGCTCGGCGTTCATGACAATCGCTTCGCGCTGTGTGACCAGCTCCTCGATCAAAGACCGGATTTTCAGCTCATTGTCGTTGTAGGAGCGTTCCAGCGAAGACACTTCGTTGTGAACCAGCACCTCCAGCTCGCTGGCCCTGGCGATGGCGCGTTCAATGCCGTCGCCCATAGCGGCGACTTCGCGGCGGATGGCCTGGCCAACGCTCAAGATGGATTCCTTGGCCATGTCTTCCGGTTCGGCGAGGCGAAGTGCAACTTCGGTCATGCCGCGGGCAACGATGCGCATTTCCTGCGCGCGCCAGATCATCATGGCCATGACAAAGAAGAAGATGATCGGAACAACGATCCCGATGGCAGCCAGGATCATGTCCGGAGACTGCATCAGTGTTTCTGCATCCGTGACGCCAGCAACCCGGTCGGCGAACGACGACATAAAGAGACTGGTGCCGAGCGCGGCCCAAACGGCGCTCAAGGCAAATGCACCCCAGAAAGGCGCTGTCGATGGCCGGCGTTGCAGGGCGTAAATCAGATTGCCAATGTTCCGGCGGTCGTCATTGGCAGCCGGCGGTCGTCCACCGCGGCCACGGCGGCGGGCCGGGCGCTGGTTGTCTTTGTCCGCTTCGCTGTTGTCTGCAGTCTTGGCCGCGCGCCGTGACGGGCGCTCATCGCTCGGCGTTTCCTGTTCCGCCGGTTGATCTGCCGCTGAAGCTTCAGGGCCGCCGAAATCAAGCTTAAGCGCTTCTTCAACCGCAGACAGAGCTGCTTCCGCCGGATCTTTCGCCTTCGTCGGATTTGCCATTTTTGGGTCGCCTCACATCCGTACTCTTTACACACCGGTGATCTCAGGCAGCTTTTCGCTGTCATGAGGGTCAACCGGATGCGCCGATCTTGAACCGAGACTAACACTGTTTCCGGTTCGGATCATAAACTCTGGGAAGGGCCGCCGCTGACCCGCTGCAACCATGAAGGTTGACAGCATTCTCCCCATCTTGCCGCATCAGTTACTGTAATGGCACAATCTCTCCTAACGAACAAGAAACAGCAATCGCCTGAATCACTTAGGAGGGGGATCTCATGCCTCAAACGAAGCAAAAGCACGTAACGGAAAGCGAAACGGGACCCGCAAAAAAATCTGCACTTAATGCAGGCAGTTTGTCACCTGCACAAAAGCGCTGGTTGAAATCAGGGCTCGCCCAGCCGGGAGGAAAGTTGCCTCTCTTTGATGATCAAGGCCGCCAGGTTCCCGCCCGCACGATCCGTTCCTGCATCGATGCAGGTTGGGCAGAGCCTTGGTTTTCCAATCCAATCAAGCCTTACTGGCTGGTTTGCAAGCTCACTGCAGACGCGTTCGAATTATTGACCGCAAGTCAAAAAAATGAAAAAAGTTAATGCGAATCATTTTATTAAAATTTTAGCGATTCAGGAAACCTGCGAAAAAGCAAGGGATTTTTCCTCTGGTTCGGCGCAGGCCCTTAATGCTCGTTAACCAAGAAATCAATTTTTTGGGGACATGCTCGAATTTGCAATCGTGAAACGCCTGATTTAACCGGGCGTTTGGGTCTTCGCTGCACACTCATACACCTGTAGAGCTTGCGGCAGGGTGCCGCCAGGCATGTGTTGAGTATTTCGGAGCACCCTTATGGCCCCTTCATCGATGGCACGCGTGTCAGGACGCGCCAGTCCCGAAGCACCAATTGACCTGGTGCAGCTGGCGACAAACACACTGGGCAACCGTGATCTCGAGGTTCAAGTTCTTCACTTGTTCAAGTCGCAATCCCGAATGACGCTGGAACGTTTGGAAAACGAGACGGATCCTTCTGTCCGCGCCGATCTCGTTCACACGCTCAAGGGCTCCGCGCGGGCGATTGGTGCTGCGCGGGTTGCCACGGCTTGTGAGTGTCTGGAAGGGGACTTGAAAGCTGCACCCAATGCACCGACGACAGGTCTCGTTGCGGCGGTCACAGAAGCCAACGGGTATATCTGCGATCTGCTGGAAGGCTGATTTCTCTCAACGCCAGACTCTGTATTCCATCCATAAATGGCATGGTCCTTGACCTTTTGTCCGGAACCTTTATGTCGGGTCATCGAGAGACACTTTTATCCTTGGACGCGACTATGCCAAAAATCACCTTTGTAACTGCCGATGGAGCCCGGACGGAAGTTGATGCCGCCGAAGGGTCCACGGTTATGGAAAACGCCATCAAGAACATGGTTCAGGGCATTGAAGCCGAGTGCGGCGGCGCCTGCGCGTGTGCGACCTGCCATGTTTATGTCGATGATGCATGGTCGGGCAAAACCGGTTCGCCGGAACCGATGGAAGAGGACATGCTTGACTTTGCCTATGACGTGAAGCCGACGTCGCGTCTGTCTTGCCAGATCAAGGTGACGGGCGACATGGACGGACTGGTCGTCCACGTCCCGGAACGTCAAGCTTAAGACGCTTTGCAGTCCCAACTGAAAAACCCCGCCGGAGCGATCCGGCGGGGTTTTTGTTTGTGGCCAGTTATTATTCTGCCGGTTGGGCAGCTGGTTTGCGGAACCACCAATCAACCTCGTTCCCGTCATCCGGGTTGGACGGGATCATGGTCGAGAGGAACAGGCTGACGGCGGCCATTCCGGCGCCTGCCAGGAAGACGGCTGCCGGGGACACCAGCCAGACCAACCCGAAAACTACAGGGATGAAGACTGCAGCGATGTGGTTGATTGTAAAGGCAACACCTGCTGTCGGTGCGATGTCAGCCGGATCGGCGATCTTCTGAAAGTAGGTTTTGATTGCAATTGCGATTGCAAAGAAGGCGTGGTCGATCACGTAGAGTGCGGCTGCAACAGTCGCATTGGTGACGAAAGCATAGGTCACGAAGACCCCAATCAAACCGGCATACTCCAGGATCAAGGCTTTGCGTTCACCGAAGCGGACGATCAGTTTGCCGATCTTCGGCGCGAGCAGCATGTTGAAGACGCCGTTGATCAAGAAAAGCCCGGCAACCTCATGAACATCGTAGCCAAAGCGTTCGACCATCAGGAAGCCGGCAAAGACTGTGAAGATCTGCCGGCGGGCACCGGCCATGAACGTCAACGCGTAATAGAGCCAGTAGCGCTTCTTCAGGATCAGCTTCTTGTGCTGCGGAACACCTTCCTTGAAATGCGGATAGGCCATGATGAGGAAGGCCAGCACAACAATGGTCAAGCCACCGGCGATCGCGAAGACCACCGTGAACGACAGGTTGAACGTCTTCCAGGCAATGAAAATCAGACCGTAGGCAATCAGCTGGGCGAATGAGCCCACAGCCAGAATCTTGCCCATACTGGCAGCCGCTGTTGCCTTGGGCAGCCATTGCAAGGACAGCGATTGCGCCATGGTTTCGTAATAATGGAAGCCGATCGACATGATCAGGGTCGTTATGTAGAAGCCAAGCGCGGTGGGGAAGTACCCGGTAATTGCCACACCGATGCCGAGGAGCAAAAGCGAGAGATAAGCCAGCGTTTGCTCGCGCATCACAAGCAGCAGGTAAACGGCTAGGAAGCTCAGGAAACCTGGTATTTCACGGATGGACTGCTGGATGCCAATTTCCCGGCCTGTGAAGTCCAGCTCCTGAACAGCGAAATTGTTCATCAGGTTCCACCAGGCAGCAAAGGACAGCTGCATGGCTCCGGCCATGATCATTAAGAGGACGGCAGGCGAGCGCCACCCGGTCAATTCATTTGGGTTTGTGCTTTGTGTGAAGTACGTCATTTGTTTCTTGCCAAAAAAGTGGGTGCTGGCAGCGCTGCGGTTCGCTTGTACTTCGATTGCGCTCTTGCGTGTTAGCGCTGTTTTGTCATGATATGTTTCTGTTTCGCCAATCCCACGTAACATCAAAAAGGGCAGGTTATGCCGATCCATCCGGAGTTATCCGCGTTTCCCGATCATGAGGTGAAGGCGAAGATCATCGGATATGCCAATAGCCAGAGAGCCGGACCCGGACATAATGGCTGGCACTCGCACGACTCAGCCCAGCTCTTTCACGTCGTCAAAGGCTCGATTGCGATCGATACTGAAGTTGGGACCTTTTTCGCCCCGCCGGAGCGGGCAGTCTGGCTGCCGCCACGGATCGCGCACGAAACCCGCTATCTGACCGATACAGACATTCGGTTCGTCTATGTCAGTTACGACTACGCTCAGGATCTGCCGAAGACGGCTCAGGTTATTCAGGTGACAACCTTGTTGCGGGCCTTGATCCTGGAGTTCATGGCCTACCCGCGCGCGGAAACCATTGATGGACCGGCAGGCCGGATCGCTGATGTCATTCTTGATCAGCTGAAAATGCTGCCGGCAGCGCCGCTTCAGCTGCCCATGCCGCAAGATCCAAGATTGAGGGACTTGTGCGATGGCTTGGTGCGCTGCCCCGCGCACGTCCCGGCGCTCGCTGAGGCCGCGGCACAAAGCGCCATGTCTGTCCGGTCCTTTGAGCGCCGGATCAAAGCGGAAACCGGGATGAACTACCGGACCTGGTGCCGGCAGGTGAAGCTGTTTCGCGCGCTGGAACTTTTGGCTGCAGGGCGCAGCGTGTCGGATGTCTCGCACAAACTCGGCTACGAAGGACCGAGCGCGTTTGTCGCGACCTTTCGGAAGGCATTCGGAGTAACACCCGGGCGGTATTTCGGCGGTCCGGACGGCTGATTGATCTGCCTCATGGCGAAGGGCCTTGGCGGAGGCCTAGATTCCCTTCAAGAATTTTAAGGGAGTAACGCCATGTTCAAGAAAATCCTTGTTCCCATCGATCCGGCTGAACCGAAGTTTGCCGATGACGCACTGGCGAAAGCAGCTCAGATGGCCCGCGACTACAGTGCCAAGATCCATCTGCTCGGAGTTTGTCCGGAAGTGCAGAGCTTCGTCGCAAGCCAGTTGCCGGAAGGCTTTCAGGAAAACGAGCTGAGGGAAACCGCTGGCATCCTGCAAAAGATCGGTGATGCGTTGGATGTCCCGGAAGGAGCGGTCGATGTCATGGTCCGGGTTGGGTCGGTCTACCATGAAGTGATCGAGGAAGCCGAAAAGGCAGAGTGTGATCTTGTGTTGATGACATCCCACAAACCGGGGCTCTCCACCTATTTTATCGGCTCAAATGCCGCCCACATCGTCCGTCATGCGCCGTGCTCGGTCATGGTACTGCGCGACAGCTGAGGGCTAGCCCTGCTTCTCTGGAGGAGGAAGACGGTGGTGGGCGAAAGCCTGCCGCCGTTTTTTCAAATCACACGACTGTCTGTTCGTGTCATGAGCGCTGCGACGGCGATATAGCGGAACGGATAGAGGTCCGGTGCGGCTTTCAGCAAATGAATGGCTTTTTCGTAGATCTGCTCAACAAGAGTGTCCCGCTGATCGTTCGCCGGAAGTGCATTTCTGAGAACCGCTTCAGTAAAGGCGCGGAAGAAATTGACGTAATCCCGCGCGTAAGCTTCCAGATCGCCGTCTGCGGAAAAGCGCTGATTGAAGGAGACCGGGATCTCGTAGGATATCGCGTAGTCAATCTGGAAAAGCCCGGCAGCGCCAAGTGCCGGATCGCTGACAGGCTCTGTCAGCTCCTCCAACGTCCGCATATAGACCGGTTGATAGTAAGCCTCGTAAACGTCCTGGGATATCGAGCCGTCTTCGACGAAACAGAGAGCTGCATCGTTTAGAAGATCATAGATGCCGTCGCAGGTGCTGGCGGTCTCATTTGCGCCGAACACCTGCAGCAGCAGCTTGCCGCCTGGCACCAGCTCCTTGGCTCGGGTTTTCAGGAAGGTCGCAATATCTTGCCGCGCGAGCTCTGAAAAAACCGCCTGGTCTTCTTCCGTTACATAGCCATTGTCACGCACAGCGCTTGGGCCATTTGGAAAAATGTAGCCAGGCAATGTTGCGATGGGCTTTCTGGAGAGGAAGCCGATCGCGTTGAACGTCGTCGCCATATGAAGGCTTCTATCCGGCAGAAGTTGGTCATACATGGAGCCGCCGACGATGGACGAATAGACATTCGGCTGTCCAAAAACGGAATGTCCCTCCGGCCGCAGAGAGCGCAAAAGGCTTGAGAAGTCATTGGTCGGGAGGTCCGAATGGATCGTCTGGATCGGCCGGTCTGTCCGCTGCACCAGGCGGGACACGGGCCTGCTCAGCGCTGCGATTGAGTTTCGCCCCTCCGAACAGCCGAAATCGGCCAGACAGATCGGCCCGCTGGCGTCGATCGGCAGCGCATCGGCGGCGGCTTCCAGATGGTCAAGGACAGCAACCGTTGCGTCCCATTGCGGTGTGGAGTTCTGATTGTAAAACCCGCCACCGGTCATGCCGGTCGTTGTTGCGTGGGCGACCGGCGAGGCAGAGGCGGGCGGTTTCTGTCCAGACATATTCTGCGCCCCTATCGGCCGGTTAGCGGGCCAGTTCCTTCATGGCGTCCGTCAGTCCCTCCACGGTCATCGGGAACATGCGGTTTTCCATCAATTCCTGCATCATCTGGATCGAGGGTGTGTAACGCCAGTGTTCCTGGCGGACAGGATTTAGCCAAATGGCGCTGTTGTAGAGCCCGGTGACGCGCTGCATCCAGGCGGACCCCGCTTCCTCGTTCCAGTGCTCCACCGATCCGCCCGGATAGGCGATCTCATAGGGGCTCATGGAGGCATCGCCGACAAAGATGATCTTGTAGTCGGACGGGTATTTGTGCAGCACGTCCATCGTTGGCAGCCGCTCGGTGTGGCGCCGCCTGTTTTCCTTCCAGACCGTCTCATAAACACAGTTGTGGAAGTAAAAATGCTCCATCACCTTGAATTCGGACCTAGCGGCCGAAAAGAGTTCTTCGCAGACCCGGATGTGATCGTCCATCGATCCACCAATGTCGAAGAACAGAAGCACCTTGACGGCGTTGTGCCGCTCGGGTCGCATCTTGATGTCGAGAAGGCCCTTGTGGGCCGTCGCCTTGATCGTGTGATCGAGATCCAGCTCTTCCGCTGCGCCTGTGCGGGCGAAATTACGCAGCCGTTTCAAGGCAACCTGGATGTTGCGGGTGCCAAGAAGTTGGGTGTCATCGAGATCCTTGAACTCGCGTTTGTCCCAGACCTTGACGGCACGCCGGTGCCTGCTTTCCTTCTGCCCGATCCGGATGCCTTCCGGATTGTACCCGTAGGCGCCAAATGGCGACGTGCCCGCCGTGCCAATCCACTTGTTGCCGCCCTGGTGGCGTTTTTCCTGTTCCTTGAGGCGCTCGGCCAAGGTTTCCATGAGCTTCTCAAATCCGCCCATGGCCTCGATCTGCGCTTTTTCCTCTTCGCTCAAGTGTTTTTCTGCGAGCTTGCGAAGCCAGTCTTCCGGGATCTCGGTGACGGGCACGTCGCTCATGAGCTCAAGGCCCTTGAACACGGTTCCAAACACCCGGTCGAACTTGTCAAGGTTGCTCTCGTCCTTCACCAGCGACAGGCGCGCCAGGTAATAAAAATCCTCGACGCTGCGCTCGGCCAGATCCTTATCCAGCGCCTCTATAAGCGTCAGATACTCACGTAAGGAGACCGGGATTCCGGCGGATTTCAGTTCGGTAAAAAAGGTAATGAACATGCGGCAAGATTAACGGTGGTGGTGATGGGTGTCGAGCCGTTCTTGCGCTGATTTGTTTTCTGAGTGAGACACATATGAAAACGGGCCGGATGGTCCGGCCCGTCAAATCGTCCTTGTTATCACACCTCAAATCGTTCGTTAGCTGCTGTTTGTGGACCGGCCACCCTTGATGTCCGGATGGAGCGTCTTGCCAAGGATGTGGTGATCCCGGCCGATGACGTGATGGCCGGTGCCAACAATCAGCGGATCAGGCTGGCCGACCACGCGGGTGTTTTTGCCCGGATAGGGCAGAGAGGACAGGAAATGCTCCATGCAGTTGAGGCGGGCGCGTTTCTTGTCGTCCGACTTGACGATGGTCCAGGGCGCATCGGCGGTATCGGTATAGAAAAACATTGCTTCCTTGGCCTCGGTATAGTCGTCCCACTTGTCGAGGGAGGCCTTGTCGATCGGGGAGAGCTTCCACTGTTTCAGCGGATCGACTTCCCGCTGCTTGAAGCGGCGGCGCTGCTCGTCGGATGTGACTGAGAACCAGTATTTGAACATCAGAACTCCATCGCGGACCAGCATCCGTTCAACTTCAGGGCACTGACGCATGAATTCCAGGTATTGGTTGGGCGAGCAGAAGCCCATGACCCGTTCGACACCGGCGCGGTTGTACCAGGACCGGTCAAAGAACACCATTTCACCGCCGGAGGGCAGGTTCTCAATATAGCGCTGGAAATACCATTGTTTGCTTTCGCGCTCTGTTGGCTTTTGAAGCGCAACCACGCGGGCCGCCCGTGGATTCAGATGCTCGTTAAAACGCTTGATCGTGCCGCCTTTGCCGGCCGCGTCCCGGCCTTCGAAGATGAGAACAATGCGCTGATCGGTGTCCTGGACCCATTGCTGTGCTTTCAACAGCTCTGCCTGAAGGGCCGCTTTCCGTTTTTCATAGGGCGCCCGCTTCATCTTGTTGGCGTACGGGTATTCGCCAGTTTCGAAGACATGATTGATCGCTGCGGGATCGTGACGCATTCGAGCGAGCTGATGCAGGCGGTCGTTGGCCTCTTTTTGTTCAGCTGTAGTGGGAGCCGGGGTCGCTTGCGCGGGAGTTTTCCGGGTGCGCTTCGGAGCTGGCTTTTTGGCCGGTTCGGTTAGGGTCCCATTCTTGGCGGTTGCCGGAGCCTTGTTTGTTGTTGGAAGTGTTTCTGTGGCCATTTTGTGTCCTCTCTTCGGGTCGCAAAATGGCTACGCCAGCAAAGTAATTTTTGCATTGATAAGGGTCAATTCCGTAGCGGAATTACGTTCGAAATGCTTGGGTTTGGTTAAGTTGTTCTTGCAGATTTCGACTAAAGGTTGCTGGCGTGCTGGAGCCTATTTTCCATGTTTGACTTTCAAGTAATTAAACAGACCGTTTTCTGGTCCGGTTAGCTCGAGGTTTTGCCGTTCTTGGGCTCGGTCTCAACTTCGGCGGATGACAAAAGTTCGCCCATGAAGTCAGACACGCTGGGTCCCTTTGTTGAAATGAACGGCGCCGGCCGGCAGATGGCAATCGCAGCGATCCCGATGCGTGCGGTCAAAATGCCGTTGATGACGCCCTCGCCGAGACGTGCTGACAGGCGTGCTGCCACGCCGTGACCCAGCACTTGTGAGGCAAGGCTGTCACCTGCGGCCATGCCGCCGGTAACTGCAAGGTGGGCCAAGACGTGCTTGGCCAGCCGGATAAATCCGAGCGTGCCCGGACGCCCGCCGTAAAGGGCCGACAGGCGGCGGATGATGCGGACGTTTTCAAACAACACCATCAGAAGGTCAACCAACGCCCGGGGGCTGACAGCCGTTACGATGGAGACCCGCTTGGCACTGTTCATGACGATCTTGCGGGCTTCCTGGTCCAGAGCCTGCAAAAGATCGCGCTCAGCCAGCATCACCAGATCCTTGCCGTCGATGATCTCGCGCATATGACCGCTCAGTGTCTTGCGTCCAAGCGCGGTCTCTGGCCGGTCCTGGTAAATGGCGAGGAGGTCTTTCAGTCCGTTCTGAGCTTCCTCAGCATCATCTGTGTCAGCCGCGGTCTGTAAACGCTCCCGGAGATCATCGATGCGCTTGAGACGGAGAACACCGGCAAGTTCGCGCGCGGTCAAGCCAATCAGTCCGGCAACGGCGATGGCGGCAAGGGCGACGCCAAGCCATCCGAGCCAGTCGGTTCTGGAAAAGAGATCCCGGATCAGGCTGTCAACGGCAAGGCCAATGCTGAGGGAAACAAGACCACCGAGACCAACCAGAAGCCATTTGCCGAAGCTGGAGCCGGACTTGGGTGTGCTGGCCGAGCGGGGGAGGCGCGGGGCTTCCTCGTCAAGCACCTCTTCGGTGACCAATGCGTGGCCGGCAGATGGGTTTTCTGTTTGGTCGTCGGAGAGCTGAACCTTGCTGTCATCGAGACGGAAGGCGGCCGGTTTGCGGGGCGGGCGGTTGTTCGTATCGGTCATGCCAGACGGTCTCCGAGAAGGAATTCCAAGGCCCGGTCGAGGCGTATATGGGGTAGGGACAGTGTCAGGCCTTCTGCGGTCGTGTCCAGCTTCGGCGGCCGGAACCGCATGAACTGCAGTGAAGGATCAGTCTGACGCGGAGTTCGGCCGGTGTCTTGAGAAAGTGATTCAATATCCTCAAAGAGCATGTTCGGGTTTTCCGGTAAGTCTCCGGGAAACATCGCGATTTCCGTATTGCCGTCGTAGGTTTCACCGCCGATCTTCTCGCCAGGCAGGGGCGTGCCAAGGATTGCGGGCAGCTTCTGGCCCTTGTGGCGGACACTGGCTTCCCGGGTCGCGCGCACGGCTGCGAGCGCCAGAACATCGACTTCAGCGCCCTTGAACCGCACACGATCAGCGGCTCTGCCCACCAGGCGGTGGGTGATCGCTTCCAATCGGTCGTGATCGGTGCGGTGAACATGGTCGGCCTTGGTCGCCGCAAAGAGGATCCGGTCAATCCTTCGGCTGAGTATGGACGACAACCAGCTCCGGCGGCCCGGCCGGAATGCCGACAGCACTTCGCTGAGAGCAATTTCCAGATCCAGCATTGCATGTGGACCCGCGTTTAGAGCCTGCAGGACATCGACGAGAACGATCTGCCGGTCTAGCCGCGCAAAATGGTTGCGGAAGAACGGGCGGATCACATGGGTCTTGTAGGCCTCATAACGCCGCTCCATCATCGCGCGCATCGTGCCCGTCCGTGCCGGGGGCGCATCCGGGGCAATGTCGAGCGGTGCAAAGGTGAGCGCTGGAGACCCATCAAGGTCGCCGGGCATGAGAAACCGGCCGGGCGGCAACATCGACAAGGCATGTGCATCGGCGCGGCAGGCGCTCAAGTAGCTTTTAAAAGCCGCTGAGAGTTTCTGCGCAGTTTGTTCATCTTCCGGCGCATCCGCTTTTGCAGCGGCTTCATTCAATGCCTCAAGGTAGGGTCCGGCAATCGATGAACGATGTTCCTTTCGTGCCCGCGCAACTGCCTCGGCTGAAAAAGTTGCATAGTCCTTGGCCAGCAAGGGCAAATCCAAAAGCCATTCGCCGGGATAGTCGATGAGGTCCAGATGCAGACGGCCCGGTCCGAGTTTCCGGTAAACGTAGGAGGCGCTTTCATAGTCGATGGTCAGTCTGAGTTCGGACACCTGCCGTGTGGATTGTGGCCAGGTCCGGTCTTTGACCAAGGCCTGAACATGGCTCTCGTAGTCGAACCTTGGAACCGCATCGTCGGGCTGGGGCTGCAGGCGTGCACCGGTCATCCTCTGACCCGCTGCGGCGCTGAAGACAGGCAGGCGGCCGCCATGCACCAGATTGTGCACGAGCGATGTTAGAAACACGGTCTTGCCCGCACGGGCTAGGCCGGTGACGCCGAGACGCAGGCTCGGCACGGCCAGGTCCGTGGCGGCATCTGTCAGATTGGCAAGGGTCAGCCGGGCTTCTTCGGCGAGATTTGTCAGGGATGTCAAGCAATGGCCTCCATGGCCGTCATGTAGGCGTCAGCCCATGAACTTGCAAATATCAGAGGCGCTTTGGTGATTAGTCGTCCAATTTTGCGGCGAGATCCCGGGGCTTGACGAACCGCTCCAGGTGGCCGGTTCCGATCTGCACTTCATCCCAGCTGGCAATATCGAAGTCGATGACCGCGAGCGCTCCAGTGGGGAACTTGATCCGCAGATCTGCCCTGGCATCTGCATCACCGGTGCCGGCGAGTTCGATTGCGGTCTGCTCGGTGGCCGGGTTGTGCCCAATCACCATGAGCTGTTGGGCCCGTCCGCCATGGCGCCGGATCACGTTGGTGTAGCTGAGATCGCTTTCGTCGTAGATGTCGGACAACAGATGGATCTGCGCTTCCTGGGGCTGAAAGGGCAGGATGCGGGAGAGCGTCTCGCGGGTTCGCAGAGACGTGGAGCACAGGATGCGGTTTGGAAGGAGGTTTTGTTCGCGCAGATACCGCCCCATCACGCGGGCTGCAGATTTCCCGCGTCCGTTCAATGGACGGTCAAAATCTGCAAGATCGGCGTCTCCCCAGTCGGATTTCGCGTGCCTAAAAAGGTAGAGACGCATGCAGATGCCCTCGCTTTTGTCCTTTGGAGCCGAACTGGGTCAATTCTGGCGGGCCAATGCTTCTGTGAAAGACGCGATTGCCGGGCCAATGTCAATTTCCTGGGTTGGTAGAGTGTAGGCCATCCATAGGGTGAAGTCGGCTTTCGCACCGGCAAAATGCCAGAAGGTTTCGCATTGGGTCGCGTTATCCCGCGTTCCGGTCTTGAAGGAAATGCCTGTCTCGGCGGGGCCGCTTAACAAGATGGATTCAAATCCGGCTGCTTTATAGCTGCGTGAAAAACTGACTGCTTCGCGGCGACCTGAGCCTTGCAAGTGCATCCGCAATACCGCGGTAATGCCGTCGCGGCCGGTATAGATGCAGCCAGCCAGGCTCGAGCCATCACCTTCCATCACCTTGATACGGTAATAAGCTCCAATAATATCCGGACAGCGGAGGCCGGTGAAATGCCGCAGGCCCTCTACATCGCTCTGCCAGCCAGCCTCAGCTTCCGGGCTCACCTGGGCCTCTGCGGCATCAATGCCGGAGAGTGTCCAAGCGCCGATCAAGCTGATGAGGGCAAGTTTCGTCAGATGGAGCATGTCAGATGCGTCCCGTGATCGGATTATCCCCGTTCCCGGCGTGCCATGAATGCCAGACGTTCAAAAAGATGGACATCCTGTTCATTCTTCAGCAAAGCACCATGCAGGGGCGGAATCAATTTCCCACTATCCTGTTGGCGCAATGTCTCAGGGTCAATGTCTTCATTTAGAAGCAGCTTGATCCAATCGATAAGCTCCGAGGTTGACGGCTTCTTCTTCAGGCCCGGAACATCCCGGACTTCAAAGAACATGCGCAGTGCTTCGTTGAGCAAGCGTTGCTTGATGCCCGGAAAGTGAACTTCGACGATTTCGGTCATCGTTTCAGCATCCGGGAATTTGATGAAGTGGAAGAAACAGCGGCGCAAGAACGCGTCCGGCAGGTCTTTTTCGTTGTTCGATGTAATGATCACGACGGGGCGCTGTTTGGCGCGCACCGTTTCACCGGTTTCGTAAACATGGAACTCCATGCGATCGAGTTCGAGCAGAAGGTCGTTCGGAAACTCGATATCCGCCTTGTCGATTTCATCGATCAGCAGAACCGGTTTTTCCGGTGCCACGAAGGCATCCCAGAGTTTGCCTTTGCGGATGTAGTTGTTGATGTCCTTGACCCGTTCGTCGCCGAGCTGGCTGTCGCGAAGACGTGACACGGCATCGTACTCATAAAGGCCTTGCTGCGCTTTGGTGGTCGATTTCACATGCCACTCGATCAAAGGGGCGTTGAGGGCCTGGGCGACCTGTTCAGCAAGGACAGTCTTTCCAGTTCCCGGTTCGCCCTTGACCAGTAGGGGCCGCTCGAGTGCGACTGCGGCATTGACCGCAACTCTCAAATCCTCAGTGGCGATGTAACTATCGGTGCCTTCAAAGCGCATGTGGGTGTCCCTGTCATTCATGTTGCCGAAAGGTGGCAGGCAGGAGCATGGGATGCAAGTCAGCTTTTTGCAGAGTGTGCCGGTTGAGCGCCGGGAAGTGGAGACTCTTGCCTGTCCGCCCGGAAGTTTTTGCCGCTTTGAACAGGTTGTACCGCCGTAATTATTGAGAGGTCAGTGAGAATCTTTATTTTATGTCTTTGATATTATTTGTTTAATCTGCCTTGCCTGCTGATTGGCACATTGCTTGCTCATTCTCTTCGAAACCGGGCTGTCCTTGTTCAGGAGCATGCCCACAGTGACCAAGAGGACGAAACATGGGTATTTACGGGGCGATCAACTCCGCCGTTTCTGGTTTGTCAGCGCAGGCGACCGCGCTTGAAAATATCTCGGGCAACGTTGCGAACTCACAGACGGTTGGGTTTAAGCGTCTCGATACAACCTTCTCCGATCTAGTGTCCGGTGGTGGGTCCACACAGGCCGACCAGGTGTCTGGAACGACCTATGCCACGTCGCGTGCAACCAACACGATCGGCGGCGATATCTCATCCAACGACGTAGATACCTATATGGCCATCAATGGTGAAGGTTATTTCGTCGTGACGCAGGCGGCCGACTTTGTCGACGGCTCTACAACCTTTGCAGATGATTCCTTCTACACGCGCGCTGGTGACTTTGAAGTCAACAAGGAAGGCTACTTCGTCAACCAGTCCGGTTACTATTTGAAGGGTTTTCCGCTTGATCCGACAACCGGCAATCCGGTCGGTGACAATCCGTCGGTTATTCAGATCAACAGTCAGCCGCTGGCCGCTAATTCAACAACCACTGTAAATTATCAGGCAAGTCTGCCGACCGTTCCAGATACGACGAACTATGATGGGTCCGATGCCGCTACGGCACTTCTGAACACTGGTGCGAACGCTCCTCCTGCTACTGGTGCTAACCTCGGCGCCAGTGATATTGCGGTCGGCGGCACGAATGAAACGGATTTCCTCGCAACGTCAATCACTGGCGGCTCTGTCACGACCTACAATTCGAACGGTTCGGAAGTTCCGCTGAATATCCGCTGGGCGAAGATTGATAACACTGCCGGCGCCGAAGTCTGGAGCATGTATATTGATACCGGCGGCGATGCGACGAACGAGTACTACAAGATCGGCGATGTGACGTTTGACGGCAACGGCGATGTCAGCACGCTTACCCCGAACGGGGCAGGGGCTGTGACTGTTACTAATACCGGTACGGAAAGCTTCACGCTTGATGAAATAACGGTTGGCGGTGTCACAGCAGGCACCGCTGGTAATGCAGCCGATAGTATTACAATCTCCTTTGCGAATGGATCTCTGACGCAATTTGCTGACCCGGATGGGATCGCGACATCCGTCAATCTGACCCAGAACGGTTATGCAGCGGGCGAACTTACGAACATCGCCATCGACGAATCGGGCCGCGTGATCGCGAGCTATTCCAACAACCAGACGCGTGCGGTGTATGAGATCCCGCTGGCAACCTTCCAGGCCGAGCAAAACTTGCGGCGGGTAGATGGGGCGGCCTTTGCTGCAACCTCCGATTCTGGTGATGCCGACCTGTCTGGCGGCGGTGCCGTGATCTCCAACGCTCTTGAGCTTTCCAACGCGGATATCGCGGACGAGTTTTCCAAGCTGATCATCACCCAGCAGGCCTATTCGGCGAACTCCAGGATCGTCACCTCTGCGGACGAAATGCTGGACAGCGCTCTGAACATGGTCCGCTAACGCTCATCCGCCGGCGGCTTCAGCCGCCGGCGATCCCCTTTCTGAGTAAATCTGAGGAGTAGCCGCCATGGGACTGACAAGTGCCCTGAATACAGCGGTTTTCGGCATATCGTTCAATCAGCGTCAGATCGATGTCACCGCATCGAATATCGCGAATGCTGATACTGCCGGCTATTCCAAGAAAACAGTCTCTGCAAATGCCTACTTCGACGGTGACGGTAATGTCGCCGGGATTGTTACCAACGAGATCAGCCGTATCATCAATGAAGAAATCCAATCGGATTACTTCAATTCCTTGGCCGACACGAACTACGGCAAACAGATTGCAGCCTTCACAGATCGTCTCGATGACATTTTTGGCACTATTGGTGATCAGTCCAGCCTTTCAGCCCTGGCAGGGGAGTTGACTGGGGCCTTGTCGTCGCTGGTCAACCAGCCGGGCAACTATGCTGCTCAGCAGGAGGTGGTGGCTGCTGCCGACGCAATGGCGCGGGAGTTAAACTCCTCCTACCAGCAAATAGGAGACTTGCGACAGGAAGCGGACGAGGCGCTTGCCCGCCAGACTGAGACTGTGAACAGTCTTCTTTCAAATATCGAATCCATTGATGCAGCTATTCGCGATGCCACGCAGGCTGGGGTTTCAAGCTCGGAAATGGAAGACGAACGCGACCGTCTCGTTGAGCAGCTCTCCGGCTATCTGGATCTAAATGTCAGCAAAACCACCACGAATACGCTGTTTATCCAAACCAAAAACGGTCAGCCGTTGTTTTCCGATGGCGAGGCAGCAACGCTTGCATTTCAGCCGACAAACAGGCTGGGAGCAGATCAGCAGGGCAATGCCATTGTTGCAACAACAGCCGGCGGTGCGCAGTTTGATATTGTGCCTGCAGGGGCTTCAGGGCGCGACCGAACGACTGGCACCGGTCTCATGGTTGCCACGATGGAGCTGCGTGATGACGTCCTGATCGAGGCGCAAAAACAGCTGGACACCATCGCAGCTGAACTTTCTCTGGCGTTTTCAAATGTGACGCAAGCAAGCACGGCGGCAACTGTCGGTCCGGATACTGGCTTCGATCTGCCTGTTTCTGGTCTTCAATCCGGCAATACAATCAACCTGGAGTACACCGACTCGGCCGGTCAGTCGCAGTCGATCACACTGATGGCGGTCAGTGATCCAACGCTGTTGCCGCTGGCCAATACTGCAACAACCAATCCGAATGACACAGTTGTCGGCATAGATATCTCCAGCGGTACTCCTGCGACCTACATCACGAATATTATCGCAGCCTTAGGAACCGCAGCGCCGGATTTGCAGGTCTCCAACGACGGCGGTGACAACCTGCGAATTCTCGGCGACAGCACAACCGTGCCGAATGCGACAACGGTCGAGAGCCTCACTGCCAACATTACGCCGTCGGCAACTACTGATCAGGGCTTGGGCCTTTCGATCTTTGTTGACCAGCGTAACGGTACTGAAGTGTTTACCGATGCTCCTGAGAACGGCGGACAGCGTGTCGGTTATGCGAATGGGATTAGCGTCAATCCAGCCCTGCTTGCGGACAGTTCTTTGCTTGTCGATTACCAGACAACCCCAGCTGCAAACTCTGAGAACGATCCTGCGCGGGCGCAGTATCTGCTGAATGCATTGACCAACGAAACTGCCTATTTCGATCCTGAGGCCGGTATGGGCAGCAGCTCGAGCCCGTTCCAGGGAACTGTTCTGGATTACATCAACCAGACGGTGGCCTATCAGGGCAACCAGGCAGCTGATGCAAAGACGTATTCAGATTCCAAGGAATCTCTGACACTCAATCTCGCAGTCCGGTACGAAGAGAGCTATTCGGTCAATCTCGACGCGGAGATGGCGTTTCTGGTTCAACTGGAAAACGCCTATTCGGCGAATGCCCGGGTCATGCAGACCATCAATGATCTGATGCAAGAACTTCTGAACGTGGTGAGGTAGCGTATGCCAGTATCATCCATCTCAACGTCGCGGAGTTACCTGACCAGCCAGTTGTTAAACCTCAATGATAAGCTCACTGAGAAGACAACACAGCTGGCGAGTGGCAAGGTTGGCAGCACCTATGGCGACATTGGTGATCGTCGGCTGCTGGATATTCAGCTGACGCAAAAAGTAAGCCTGATCGAATCCTATCAAGAGACAATAACGATTTCCAACTTGCATCTTGAAGCGATGACAGTGTCGCTGGATCGTTTGGAAGATATCCGGCGGGACGCCAAGTCCGCCATGGATACAAATGACTTTGTGATCCAGAGCGATGGTCAGACCCAGACCCAGTCAAGAGCAGAGCTCTTGTTGAACGAAGCTCTCAATATCTTGAATACTGAAGTCGCCGGTTACTACCCGTTCGGCGGCACGGATGCGATCTCCGATCCGGTCCAAACCATTGATACCATTATGAACGGGGCCAACGGCCTTTCAGGCCTGAAGGACTATATGAGCGAGTTCTCCCAAGCGAACTTGGGTGCCCTGAACAATGGCCGGATGACCGTGTCTGCCCTGACGACAACACCCGGGCCAGTGGATTCCACGTTTACAATTGCGGAGGACGGGGCACACGATTTCGGCTTCGACATTTCATCCGTGACATCAACACTGACCAACGTGACACTTACGGGCCCCGGCGGAGGGGACCCGGATACCTTCGATGTTCAATTCACGGGACAACCGACACTTGGTGAGCAGATTGAAATCACACTGACTCTCCCTCCAGATCACACCAATACAACCACAATCACGCTGACTGCTGCTGCTTCAAATGAAGCTGAGGGTACGTTTGCAATCGGTGCTGACTTGGAAGAGACCGCGCAAAATCTGCGGGATGCGATTGCTCAGGAGTTGGGAGACACCGCACAGACGACTCTGAAGGCGGCATCCGACATCTGGGCATCCGATGAGTTTTTCAGCACTTACAACGGTGAAGTCCCGCAGAGAGTTGACGGTCCTCCTTACACCACTGCGACTGCGCTGACGTCCGGCGCAACGGATACCGTCTCTTGGTACACTGGACGCAATACGACGACTACGGATCCGCGCACCGACAAGAACGCGATCATTGATACAAATCTGACGGTAGAATATGGCGTCAGGGCCAACGAGGAGCCGCTTCAAGAGCTCGTGCAAACACTTGCAACATTTGCCGCGGCTGATTTCTCCGGTGGCGCCCAGCTTGATGAAGAGTACTACAACGCGCTGTCGACAGACTTACGGGCCATCTTGCAGCCTCCTGGTATTGATCAATCTGGTATCGTGGACATCTCGACAGACATCGCAATCGCGCACCGGACCGCAAGTTTGACGGATCAACGTCACATCCAGGTCGTGAACACCTACGAGGCGACCATCGGAGAGATCGAAGGCATTGATCAGGACCGGCTTGCCGCAGAAATCCTGCAACTCAGGACGAACATCGAGGTCTCCTACAATGCCTCTTCGATCGTCTTCAACCTGAGCCTTGCCGACTATCTGAGGTAAGGTCCTCACTCGACCAGAATGCAAAAAAGCCGGTGTCAATTCACCGGCTTTTTTGTCGTCTGTATGGGGAGCTGACTTACTCAGGCTTTGCCCGCAAGCCTTCCGCGATCGTGCGGTTGATGCTGATAAGTGCTCCAAGCTTCTCTGGATCTTGCGTCGTGATGACGGTCATCGTCTGTTTGAAGACAAAAACCCCCAGAGATCCAATGTTGTTTTTGATTTCCAGCGGCAGAGAACTCTCTTCGCTGGTCGCAGAAGTAACAAGAACCGTCCAGAGTTTACGGTTGTAAATCAGGGCGTCATCGACCTCAGCGAGGGAGAGGTCATCCCATTCATCTTTGATCAGCTGGAGCCGGGCTGCGGCTTTCATCAGCAGAGTCGCTTCCAGCTCCCGCGGCGATACCGGTGCTGCCTGGCTGGTTTTCTGATAGGCCTGCGCTGCCTGTTTGTACATGACTGATCAGCGTCCCTTCATACTCAATGAGCTTACGAGCTTCTTTCAGTGCCTTGTAGAAGGATCCGGATATAATCGAGTTACTAATCCGCGTGACATAAGGGATCGTACTCGGTGCGGCCTTCACGATGTCATTGACCAGGGTGAAGTAGCTTTCCTTAACTCGCTCCAGGTCGGTGGATAAATACATCAACTGAACTGCAAGATAGACGCGTTTGGCGGGTGTATCTGCTGTTTCAGGAGTGAGAATGTCCTTCTCTCTGAGAATGGGTGCATCGCCTTCGATGAACAGGCGGGTCCTCTGGTTATCATTGGTAATTACACTTTCACCAATGATGATCCTTTCTCCCGGCTTTAACTCGACCTTGAGCGCCATTCCTTGACCTCCACGTTTGAGTATCGGAGCGAAACGTTAACAAATAGGTTAACACCTTCATCCAATACCTGCCGATTCCGGCTTTCCGGTTAGCCGAACAGGCTGAGTACACTTTGTTCCGCCTGGTTGGCCAGGGACAGGGCAGTTGATGACAGCTGTTGCCGGGTTTGAAGGGCCAGCATGTTTGCGCCTTCTTCATTCATGTCGGCAATTGTCAGGTCGCCAGCACCCACTTCAAGTGTATTGATGATGTTCTGGGTAAAGTCTGTCCGGATCTCGACCGTGGACAGAGCCGTTCCGAGACTTCGCGCGGAATTGCGAAGTTCGTCCAACGAAGCATTAATCGCTTGCAGGACGCGTTCTATGTCGGTGTCGGTCTTAAACTCTGAGGCTGTTGCACTCAATGCAACAGTGCCGGAAGCCGATGCCAGGCGCATCCTGTTGAAGTCGTTGTTATCGCTGGTGATGTCAAACGATACTTCACCGATCAGACTGATGCTTCCTCCGGAGAAGGTCGCATCAAGACCCTTCACGTTATTGATCAACTTGACCAGGTCATCGACGGTCGTTTCCTCGTCAATCTCGAGAGATGCTGGTTCAAACCCGTTTCCGTCAGTGATTGTGATTGTATCACCGGCTTTAAAACCGCCCGACGTAATAAGTGTCGCGGTTGAGGAAAGCGCTGTTGCAGTTAGTGTTGTAGCACCGGCGGTAATACCGCCATCGGATGTGCTACCACCGCCGTTTGCGTCCTTGGTAACCGTGATGTTGCTGTTTAAGCCCGTGACCAGCGTGATGGAGTCCGTGGTCTCATCGAAAGAGGCATGAACGCCAGACAGATTGTCTAAGGCGTCGACGTAGTCCTGTACAGTAACGATATCGACCCCAACAGTAAGGGTGGTTGTCGTTGACCCGTCTGTGACCATTACATGGTTATTGTCAGCAAATGCAGCAAGGTCTGTGAGATTGGATGATGCTTGCAGGCCAGTTAGCGTCAGCTGGGCGCTGCCTCCATACATGTTAAACGAAGATGTGCCGCTCGCACCCGTTGCCAGATCGTCCAGGTTCAAGCCTGTGTCCAAGGTGGTGTCGGTGAAATCTACCGGGTTTACAGTCAGATTCGATGTGCTGTCCTCGTTGAAGATCACTTCAAGTTCATTGCCGGCACCTGCAAGGAGGTTCTTGCCTTTGTAGCCCGAATCCTTGGCCATATCCTCAATCTGCTCAAGGATGGCGTTGTATTGAACCGCAAATTGGCGCCGTTCGTATTCGCTCGACGTCTGGAGAGCCTGGTTCGCGATGGCCTTTGCGGATTCAACAAGTTTGGTAATCGACGTTATGCCGTCATCAGCCGCGCGCAGCGTCTGAACGGCCTGTCCCATGTTGTCCAACAGGTTGGACAGATCGCCGGCCCGGTCGTTCAGCGATTGTGCGGTGAAATATGAATTCGGATTGTCGAGGGCCGAGTTCACTTTCAGACCAGTCGCGAGGCGATTCTGAGTTGTTTCCTGGAATGCCGCTGTCTTTTTCAATGACAAGAGGTTGTCGCGAACCGCGCTGGAAAGAACAATATCAGGCATCTGGCTTCACCGCATTTCCTGTTCAGTACTCGTACAGGCCGCCGCTGGATACTTGTTCGCAGATCAGGGCCTCGTGCGTAAATCTAAACGGAAAGTTAATCGGTGATGCACGAATTAACGTTGTTTAAATAAAAGTTACCAAAAGCTTTCTTTTAACTGATTGAATTTACGAGAGAAAATTTATGGCTTCTTCCAAGTAACTGCAGTCAAACAACAAAAACGGCGGGTGGTAAACCCGCCGTTTGTGCTCGTGTTCGCGTTTTTTGGTGCGAAACTGATTCTGCTTTTAGAACAAGGACAGTACGGTCTGATCGGCCTGGGAAGCGAAGGACAAGGAGGTTGATGCCAACTGCTGCCGTGTCTGCAGGGCAAGCAAGTTTGCACCCTCTTCGTTTGTATCCGCCAAGGTGAGTTTACCTGCACCTTCTTGCAGCGTGTTGACGATCGCCCGGGTAAAGTCCTGACGGTTCTCAACAATCGAGAGGTTGGTACCGAATTCGGATGCCTGGGTTCTGAGGTTGCCAAGCGCGTTGTTCAATCGAGTAATGACCCGGTTGATTTCCGTGTCGGTTGAGAACCCGGAATCTGTGAGGGCCGATAGGGACTTTTCGCCATTCGCGGTTGCGGCAAAGTTCTCGGATGCAAAGTCTGTGTTGTTACTTCCCGCGCGTTCGCTTGAAACAGTCAGATCTGTCTCGGATGTGATGCTCAGCCGCCCGGTCGTGTTGTTGTATTGAGCGTCAACGCCGTTGAAGTCGTTGATGAAGTTAACGAGATCGGAAACTGTCGTTGTGCTTTCGATCTCCAGCGACCCAAGTTCATAATTATTGCCGTCTGTGAGAGCGATCGTATCGCCAATCGCAAACGAAGAACTGTTGGTCAACACCGAGCCGGTTGTAAGTGCAACGGCGTTAACACTTGCAGCAGTGCCGATCGTTGCAGCTGTCGAGATGTTGGCCGCGGCCGTGTCGTTGATAACGAAATCTTCGTTGCTGTAGATCGTCAATTCACCATTGGACTCGTCGAACTCGGCTCGGACACCTTCAGTCGAATTGAGCGAGTCGATCAAGTCCTGCACGGTTGCGCCATTGCTGACGTTGGTGCCGATCAGAGTTGCTGTTGCTGTATCAGTGTTAACAAACTGGAGCGTCGTTGTTGTTGAAATAGCCGTGGACTCGTTCAACGTAGAACTGGAGTTCAATGCACCATCCGTACCGGTCAAAGTGATAGTGGTTTGGCCACCGGTCAGATTGAACGCCGTGGCACCGCCCTGGCCCTCAACCAGATCGGTCAGGTTGAGTCCGGTGGAGAGGGTGGTGTCGGTGTAGTCTACCGCCGAAATATCCAGCCGTGAGGTGGAGTCTTCGTTGAACAGGGTGCGGAGGTCGTTACCTGCGCCAGCAAGCAAGTTTTTGCCTTTGTAGCTGGAATCCTTTGCGACACTTTCGATCTGCTCGAGCAATTCATTATATTGTGCAGCAAATTGCTTCCGCTCGTATTGGCTTTGGGTCTGGAGCGCCTGATTGGCTTTCGCCTTAGCAGATTCAACAAGTTTCGTGATGCTGGTGATACCGTCATCGGCAGCTTTGATGGTGTTGACGGATTGCCCCATGTCATCCAGCAAACTGCTCAAGTCATTTGCCCGAGAGTTCAACGCGGATGCTGTGAAGAACGAATTCGGATTGTCGAGGGCCGAATTCACTTTCAGACCGGTCGCCAACTTGTTCTGGACGTCCGCTGTCAAGAAGGATGTGTTTTGGAGGGTAAGCAGGTTCTGCCGTACGGCAGCCGAAAGCGTAATGCTCGACATCAATAATCCCTTTCCTGGGTCATATTTTCATCTGCTCTTCCTGAGCAGGTTGATGTCAGAATTCCTTGTTAACCTTAATCAATAGTAAAGCGCTCGAAAAACGCGAGTTTTCGTAAGTAGAGTCAAGTCAGTGAATTGATAATAATGTCAATAATTATACTAAAAAAACAAACTTATTATTGATAAAAATAACAATGTTATAAAGCTCGGAGTATCGAAAATTAACGTACTAAAATATTGAAATAAATGACTTTTATCTTCTAAAGCGTTCGGGTTGATTAAAAGAAACGAAATTGCCAAAAAAAAACGGGCCTCACGGCCCGTTCTATAAACACCCTTGATTTTGGATCTGTTCTGCGGCCGTCTGGACCGCGTTAGAACAAGGACAGCACAGTCTGATCTGCTTGTGACGCAAAAGACAGCGATGTTGAGGCCAACTGCTGGCGTGTCTGCAGAGCTAGCAGATTCGCACCTTCCATGTTGGTATCGGCAAGTGTCAGCTCTCCGGCGCCTTCCTGCAGCGTGTTGATCATCGCGGTGGTGTAATCCTGTCTATGCTGGATTGTTGACAGGTTGGTACCGAACTCAGATGCCTGGAAACGGAGGGTGGACAAGGCGTTGTTCAAGCGATCGACAACTCGGTTAATATCGCCGTCAGTTGCAAAACTAGAGTCTTCCAATGCGGATAATACAACGCCGTCATTGTTGGCACTGAAATCTGTTGCGTTGAAGTCACTGTTGGTGCCGCCCAGTCGATTGCTACCGAGTGTAAGATCAGTTTCCGAAAGAATGCTGAACCGACCCGTTGCCTTGTTGAACGATGCATCAACGCCTTGAAAATCATTTACGAAATTGACGAGGTCATCGACCGTTGTGTCTTCATCTATTTCTAGCGACCCAAGTTCATAATTGTTGCCATCAGTCAAAGAAAGCGTATCGCCGACTGCGAAGGATGCACTGTCGACCAATTTGGCGCTTGTTGTATTAAAGTGCGAGGCGTCGACGGCCGCCGCTGTGCCGATCGTGATTGGAGTCGAGAGGCCGCCCACGCCGACCTCACTAATCAGCATATCCTCATTGCTATAAATGGACAGTGCTCCGGTCTTGTCGTCGAATTCTGCTCGTACGCCGTCCAGATTATTCAACGTATCAACAAGTTCTTGGACGGTCTGGCCGCCGTTTACAGTTGGTGCGCCGCTTATGAGCTGAGCTGAAGGTGTGGTTTCGCTCCGATCAACGAACTCCAACGACGTTCCGATGCTTGCGATAGCAGACGCTTCGGTCAGTTTGGAGCTTGAGTTTAACGCGCCATCTGTGCCCGTGAGAGTGATTACTGTTTTGCCGCCCGTTAGATTGAATGCAGTGGCGCCTCCTTGGCCTTCAATCAAGTCAGAGAGGTTCAGGCCGTTGGAGAGCGATGTTTCTGTAAAGTCTACCGCTTCCATAGTCAGCTTTGACGTGGCGTCTTCATTAAAAATTGTTGTCAGGTCGTTGCCAGCCCCAGCAAGGAGGTTCTTGCCTTTGTAGGAGCTGTCTTTTGCGACGGCTTCGATCTGGGACAACAGGTCATTGTACTGTGCGGCGAACTGTTTGCGCTCATATTGGCTTTGCGTTTGCAGAGCCTGATTGGCCTTTGCTTTGGCGGATTTCACCAACTCCGTGATGGTCGTGATCCCCTTGTCCGCGGCTTTGATGGTCTGGACGGATTGGCCCATATCATCAAGCAAGGTGCCGAGATCGCTTGCCCTGGCATTGAGACCCGATGCCGTAAAGAAGGAGTTCGGATTGTCGAGGGCCGAGTTCACCTTCTTTCCGGTCGCCAGCTTGTTCTGGACACCGGACATGAAATCAGCAGTGGACTGGAGTGTAAGCAGATTCTGCCGCACGGCAGCCGACAGGGTAATGTCAGACATTCAATATCCCTTTCCTGGGGTCATGACACCTCTTCCTGAGGCGTCAAAAATAACATTGTTAAAAATAACAATAAAAACTGTGTCGCATCCTCATGGTTAACAAGGGTTTAACAGCAAGCAGAAAGGGAATTTCTGTGTTCTGGGACTAGGCGAAAGGGCAGGAGGGTGCACTTGCGAAAGACTGCACGGATCGCCGGCCCGGCGGTTTGCAACCGATCGGGGGCAAAAAGAAAAAGGCGGGCCTGGGCCCGCCTTCTCTGATTTTGCTTAAGACTTTCTGTCTTAGAAGAGACGCAGAACGTTCTGGTCTGCCTGGGATGCGAAGGACAACGAAGTCGAAGCCAGCTGCTGACGTGTCTGCAGGGCCAAGAGGTTTGCACCTTCCTCGTTGGTGTCGGCAAGGGTCAATTTGCCAGCACCTTCTTCCAGCGTGTTGATCAGGCTCCGGGTGAAGTCCTGACGGTTTTCAACGATGGAGAGGTTAGTACCGAACTCAGAAGCCTGCGAACGCAGATTGGACAAAGCGTTGTTCAGCTTGCTAACCGTCCGGTTGATGTCGTTGTCGGTTGCAAAACCGGAGTCAGACAATGCGGATATGCTGAAGGAACCGCCTGTCGTTGCACCAAAAGCTTCACTGCCGAAGTCGGTGTTGTTTGAGCCATCACGCTTACTGTTGATGGTCAGATCCGTCTCAGACGTAACGCTGATCCGTCCACCGGCGAAAGTTGAGCTTACGCCGTTGAAGTCGTTGATAAACGTGTTCAGATCATCAACGGTTGAAGAACTTTCGACTTCGAAAGATCCAAGCTCATAGCCGTTGCCATCCGTAAGTGTAATGACATCGCCCACATCAAACGAACCGCTGTTTGTCAAGGACGAGCCCGATGTCAATGCGGAAGCGTCTACGCTTGCAGCAGTGCCGATGGTGGCAGCTGTCGAAATGTTAGCCGCGCTCGTGTCGTTGATAACGAAATCCTGGTTGCTGTAGATGGTCAGCTCACCATTTGTTTCGTCAAATTCTGCACGAACACCTTCAGTAGCATTGAGGGAGTCGACCAGATCCTGAACAGTGGCGCCGTTGCTGACGTTTGTACCGATCAGGGTTGCTGTTGCCGTTTCAGTATTCACGAACTGTAGGGTCGTTGTTGTCGAAATCGCAGTGGATTCGTTCAACGTGGAGCTAGAGTTCAGAGATCCATCAGCACCAGTGAGAGTAATGGTCGTTTGACCGCCGGACAAGTTGAATGCGGTTGCACCACCTTGACCCTCGGTGAGATCGGAGAGGTTCAGACCGGTCGACAACGTAGTGTCGGTGTAATCAACAGCGGAAACATCCAGTTTGGACGTGGAGTCTTCGTTGAAGATCGTCCGCAAATCGTTACCAGTACCTGCGAGCAGGTTCTTGCCTTTGTAGCCGGCGTCTTTGGCAACGTCTTCGATCTGTGTGAGCAGCTCATTGTACTGCGCCGCAAACTGTTTCCGCTCATATTGGCTGCCTGTTTGCAAGGCCTGATTGGCTTTCGCCTTTGCGGATTCAACCAGCTTGGTGATGGCTGTGATGCCGTCATCAGCTGCTTTAATGGTCTGAACCGACTGGCCCATGTCATCAAGCAGGGTGCCCAGATCGTTTGCACGGGACTGGAGACCGGAAGCGGTGAAGAAGTTGCTCGGATTGTCCAGAGCCGAATTCACTTTTTTACCGGTGGCCAGCTTGTTCTGGACATCGGACATGAAAGAAGCGGTTTGCTGGAGCGTATTGAGGTTCGCGCGAACTGCGCTTGACAGAGTAATGTCAGACATTTCTGTTTCCTTTCTAGGAACACGAGATACACAGCCCCTTCCTGGGACTGGAACGCATGAAACGGCGGAAACTGAAAACGGAATCTAAACAAACAAAGTGAACGGATATTAAGGATAACGTAAAGTAAACACGTGCAGGCGCCGGGGTTACACCCCGTCGCCTGAAAATTTTATCTTTTCAATGTCTTGTCTCTACCCAAGGCGTTTTAGAACAAACGCCCCGAGTTTGAGTGCAGACTGCCTTAGAACAACCGCAGCACGTTCTGTGATGCTTGCGACGCCATGGACAGGGACGTGGAGGCTAACTGCTGCTGTGTTTGCAGAGCAAGAAGGTTCGCGCCTTCCGTGTTTGTGTCGGCCAATGTCAATTCTCCGGCGCCTTCCTGAAGCGTGTTGATCAGGTCGGTTGTGAAGTCTTGACGGTTTTCAACAATCGACAAATTCGTGCCGAACGTAGAGGCCTGTGCACGGAGCGTGTCTTGCGCCGATTTCAGTTTGGACAAGGCCGCTTCAATGTTGCTGTCTGAGTCGAACGCTGAGATGGTTCCGGCTGTTGCCAGTTCTTCTGAGCCACTCTTTAATTGAACGCCGGCGCCAGCAAGCGTGATGTTGCCAGTCGAAGCATCATAAGTGGACGCTGCAGCGCTTGAAGCAGATGCAATATCAGTGGCAAGGCCGGAGAGTGTTGTTGAATCAGTGATCGTGATCGTGGTTTCAACCTCTCCATCCGAGTTGGTTACGGATAGGGTATCACCTGCTTTATAGGTTCCGAGGCTGGTCAGCGTTGTATTGGCAGTCGTTGTGTCTGGAGCAATTTCAATCTGAGCGGTAGCTGAAGTGGCTGTACGGTCGATATCGCTCAGACCAAGGCCAGCAGATGAGTTGGTGTAATCAACTGCCGAAATTGACAGTGATGACGAGCCGTCTTCGTTGAAGGTCAGGGAAAGGTCATTGCCTGCTCCAGACAAAAGGTTTTTACCCTTATAGCCTGAGTCTTTGGCCAAATCTTCCATCTGGCTCAGCAGGTCATTGTATTCCTGAGCGTATTTGGAACGCTGTACTTTGTCTGACGTTTGCAGCGCCTGGTTGGCTTTTGCCTTGGCGGCATCGACCAGGTCGGAAATCGCCGAAATCCCTTTGTCTGCTGCCTTAAGTGTTTGAACGCCTTGGCCCATGTCGTCGAGCAGGGTGCTGAGATCGCTCGCGCGGTTCTCCAAGCCTTTTGCCGTGAAGAACGAATTCGGATTGTCGAGCGCGGAGTTCACTTTCTTACCGGTCGCCAGCTTGTTCTGAACATCCGACATCATTTTCGCGGTCGAAGTCAGAGTGTTGAGGTTGGCACGTACGGCATTGGTGAGGGTGATGTCGGACATTTCTTTTCCTTCCTTGGAAAAACGCAAAACAAGATTCCCGTCCTGGGGATCACCGACCAAGAAAGACTATGTGTATTAATGACAATGTAAAAAATACGGTTAGCGGAAATTAAGGTTAACAAAGTCTTGCGATTGAAATTTGGCTGAAACGAGCCGTTTCTGCAAGGAAGACTGCTGTGTTTTTGGGAATGAATGCTTTAACCGAGCTGCCTAACGTTCTCTTTCGAACGATTTTCTTGGACTGTTCCAGCCCATGGCTGACCGATGTTGGTTTTGATTTTGGCGACGGCTGATTGAGGGGAGACCTGGGGAGTGATCAATCACGTTCGGATGGATACTTGCAAAGCCGGTTGGACTGGCAGCAGCGGGAACTGCGGTCTCAGTGGAAATGACGAGCTTCTCCCCGGGCGATAGGCTCGACACGATGCGGGAGCTCATCAGATGACAAAGCAGTTCAGATTGTGATGTTTTGGAAACTGGAAATAGATATCCGTGCCCCATGAAGCATGGGTGCGGAACGAGCCGTTCAACCGTGGTTTACACGGTGCGTTGAACGGCTTCGTTTTCAGAGCTTGAGCGCTGCTGTTCTTCGACCTGGGTCCGGTAAGCGGCAACTGTCTCGCTGTAGGCACGCAGCCTCAGCAAGGTTTCACTGGGAATCTGGCGAATAACGTCGCCGGTTTCCGTGTTGGTTGCAACGTAAATGAGGCTTTCGCTGTCTTCGTCAAACACGTTCTGACGTGTCACGGGTGGCGTGTATCGCTCCAGTGCAGACTGATCAGCGCGGCCCTCACTGGCCCTGTTTTGTTCGTTTGTCGCAGCCCGTTGAGATCCAGATGAGTCTGCGGAAGGACGGACAGTGTCCTCCGCCGGCAAATCCGTAGAACTTGCCGGTTGATCTTTTTCCGGGGCGCGTGTCACCGGCGTGATCGCCGTATATGTCGGCGATGGAGGCCGGACTAATGCGGTATCCATTTTGCCCTCCGGGTAACGTCATACTATGACCCGATGGTGACAAAAATAACGTAAGGGAATGAATCTTCTGTTAACGGAATAGTTAGAATTTTAAGGGGTTGGATTTATCTTCTTGTGACCATTTTTTGATTCGTTTTCAAGCCCGCGTCTCTCAGTTCGTTTTGATAGCTAAAACTGGATACTGAGGAAAATATCATGGCTCAGCTGGTGTCTCAAAGAGATTGGTTCACAGCAATGCCTTGAGCTGATTGCGGCCCATCGGGAGAGGCGCCGGTCCGGCCGTAAGTGGTCGGCGCCGTTGCGTTTTTGGCCCCAACAGCCTTTGCAACCGACGTCACAATGTTATTCGTCACTTCGCGGGCCGTTGCAAGAACCGCCAGATTGATGCGCAGCACGGGTTGGAATTCGCCATGCTGTCGGCGCAGCGACTGTGTCGCGGCGGGCGCAAGGTTGCCAAGCGCAACAGCATGGTCCTTTGCGGACATCATGCCGCGCGTATATTCATGAATGAGACGCGCCTTGTCGGCTTGCAACTCACCGGCTTCCTTCAGCTTTCCCGCGCGAACAAGATCTGTCTCCATTTCGATCACGGACAGAAGCGCTTCCATCGTCCCGGATAATGCAGAGCAGAAGTTTTCAGCTTCCTGCTTGCTGGCCGGCCGGTCGAGAGAAAAGGGAAGGGTGCTGGTATCTGGTTGTGCGGTCATCGGGCGCCTTCCTGCAAAGCAAGCAGTTCACGTTCTACACTATCTGCGATTCCAACGCCGCCGGCAGCAGAAATCGTACGGGCATATTCATCGACAAGCATGCCTTGCCAGGCATCAGACCCCGTTCCGCCACCCCAGGCGCCGCCATTTTCAAGGCCGGAAAACATGCTTTGCAGCATATTGTTCAAGAACACGGCTTCGAATTCTTCTGCAGCAGCCCGCGCGGCGGTCTTGTCGCTCGGGTTTACCCCTTGAAGGACATCAAGCGGGTTGGAGCGCGGCATGGAAGGGGCAAGTGGCAAATCCATCAGAGCACCTCGATTTCGGCTTGGAGAGCACCGGCAGCTTTGATTGCCTGGAGGATGGAGATCATGTCACGCGGACCAATTCCGAGCGCATTCAGTCCATCGACGAGTTGTTTCAAAGTCACTGTATTTGGAACGATCGCCAATTTCGCGTCGGGATCGGTGTTAACGTTCAAGTCTGTGCGTGGTGCGACCGCCGTCTGACCATTTGCGAAGGGCAGTGGCTGAACGACTTCCGGAGTCTCGGCAATCGTCACGGTCAGGTTGCCTTGAGCAACAGCCACCATCGAAACCTTGACGTCCTGACCCATGACGATGATGCCGGAGTTTTCATCGATGATAACCCGTGCGGCAAGGTCCGGTTCAACAATCAACTGTTCAATGTCGGTCAACAGATCGACGATGTTGCCATCGTATTGGCGCGGCAGGTTAAGCTGGACTGTTGCCGGGTCGACAGGCTCTGCGGTCGGCATGCCGATCAATTCATTGATTGACAGAGCCACGCGCCGTGCTGTGGTGAGATCCGGGTTGCGCAAGGCAAGGCGAACTTTTGTCAGCGATGCCAGTTTGAAATCCAGTTCGCGCTCGACAAGGCCGCCATTTGCGATCCGGCCAGCTGTCGGGACGCCGCGGACAATGGACGCAGCGTCGCCTTGTGCCGAAAAGCCGCCAATCGCGACTGAGCCCTGCGCGATTGCATATACTTCGCCATCTGCACCAACCAAGGGCGTCACAAGCAGCGTGCCGCCCTGAAGAGAAGAGGCGTCGCCCAAAGCGCTAACGCTCACGTCTATCCGTGTCCCTTGAGTGGAGAACGGCGGCAGGTTTGCCGTCACCATGACGGCAGCAACTGTGTTGGTGTTGAGCGGAATGTTCCGTGTGTTCACACCGAGCCGTTCCAGCATGGCCTGCAAGCTCTGCTGCGTAAACGGTGTGTTGTTGAGGCTGTCGCCAGTGCCGTTCAAGCCGACAACCAGGCCGTACCCGATGAGTTGGTTCTCACGAATGCCTTCAAAATCCGCGATGTCCTTGATCCTTGAGGAAGCGACAGCTTGAACAGCGATCGCAAGCTGCAAGCCAACAAGGGTTGCCGCGATGAGTGTGACGCGGGCCGCGCGGTTTTCGAAATATGTGATCAGACGACGCATTCTTCACGCAGATCCATCTAAGAGGCCGTTTTATCAGCCAAGGGTCACTATGGTTCGATATGCATTATGCGAGAGCCGTGCCAAGTTTGAGGCCTGGTTGGATTGAGACGCTAAAGTGGCTGGATTCTGCGCCGTTTGCCGAAGAATGGCGAGTATATCCACGCAAATGTGGCGAATAGAGTTAATGATTAACAATAGATGCCCGGCAAATATTGCCTTGCTTGCCCGGACTCATTTACCCTTCAAGGCAGATTCTGTCAGGCCATGGAGCAACTTGGTGTTGACCAGCCGTTCAGAACATTAGGAAAGAGCAATGCGTATTACCGGGAGCAAACCGTTAACCGGAGTTCAGGGGCGCGGCGCAAAGAAGAGCAGCAGTTCAGGCAGCGATTTTGCGCCGGACCTTGGTGGAGCCGCTGAGCAACCGGCAACGCAGGCCACAGCCGGCGGGGCTGGTATTCAGGGCATCGACGCACTTCTGGCTCTGCAGGAAGTCGATGAACAGACCGAACGCCGCAAGAAAGCAGCGCGTCACGGACATACACTGTTGGACAGCCTGGAAATGATCCGGGCAGATCTTTTGGCAGGCCATGTTTCCGAAGATCGTTTGGAACAGCTTTCGCTGACAGTTTCAAAGCGACAATCCAGCGGCGACCCGGAAGTCGACAGCGTGCTGGAAGAGATTGAACTCAGGGTCAAAGTGGAACTCGCAAAGCTCGGGCGATTCCCTGAATGACCGTGTCCAAGGGCGTTGACGCTGATCCGCTATTATGGCTAAAACTTACGCAACAATTTGAATTAATTGCGGAATTTATGACGCGAATTTTACCAAATGAACCGTTGTCCCCGGGGCGAAGCGGCTATATATTGCGCCCGTCATAACGGTAAACCGGAGTTGTAGATGACGGTTGATATTGAGTCTGAATACCGACCCTCGGAAGACGAGCCGTTCATGAATGATAGGCAGCGGGAATACTTCAAAAACAAGCTGCTTGCCTGGAAAGATGAGATCCTGAAAGAAAGCGCTGAAACACTCGCGACCCTTCAGGAGGAAAGCCAGAACCACCCTGACTTGGCAGACCGCGCATCTTCGGAGACGGATCGTTCTATCGAGCTGCGCGCACGTGATCGCCAACGCAAGTTGATTTCAAAAATCGATGCCGCCCTGGAGCGGATTGCGGATGGCAGTTACGGATACTGCGAAGAAACAGGAGAGCCGATTGCTCTGCGCAGGCTCGAGGCACGGCCAATAGCGACGTTGTCGATTGAGGCTCAGGAAGCGCACGAACGCCGTGAAAAGGTGTACCGCGACGACTGATTTCCAGTAACGGCCGGTTTGCTGAATTCGCAAGCCAATTTGACTTGAAGACCTTCCCGGAGACGGGGAGGTTTTTTTATGTTTGATTGAATGTCGGTGATCGCTGGGATCAAAAGAAATCGGGCACGGCACTCGGGGAGCGAGATGCCGTGCCCGGTTCAGCTGCAGCGGGCCTTTCACGTCTGACTTGCCTGCCGCAGCCGGGGGAGCTGGTGTGTGATTTTGCCGAGTTAGAACGGCAGGAGGATATCCAGAACCTGATTGCCGTAGCGCGGCTGCTGAACATCGGTGATTTGGCCACGTCCGCCGTAACCGATGCGGGCTTCGGCAATCTGCTGGCTGGCAATCGTGTTGTTGGAGGTGATGTCTTCCGGACGGACAATACCGGCCACAATCAACTCCCGGACTTCGAAATTCACCCGGATTTCCTGGCGTCCCTCAATGACCAGATTGCCGTTCGGCAGAACCTGGGTCACGACAGCAGCAACTGTTGTGCGCAGTTCTTCTTCGCGGTCCACTTCGCCGGCTCCGGCGAAAGTCGAACTGCTGTTAACGTTTCCAAGGTCACTGGCGGAACTTCCAGCCGGCAGAAAGATAGTGTCGATGGCAGTTCCAAGTGCACCGCCTACGCCCGCGCCGTTGGTTTCGGTGCGGCTTCTGGCTGTGTCGTTTTCGATCTCGGCTTTTTCATCAATGGAGACCACGACGGTCAATATGTCACCGACCTGGCTTGCGCGCTGATCCTTGAAGAAGGCTCGGCTGCCTGACTGCCAAAGAGAGTTCGGATTGTAGTGCGCCTGAACCGGGTCCGGCATCGGCATTTGAACCGGCCTGTATCCGGGAGTTGTTGTCGGGTCCTGAATGGCGTTCAGGGCGGGCTGCTGGCCGACATTCGCCAGCCGGTCTGCGGAGCCGCATCCTGCAGCAAGTGCTGCGAGGGCGATGCTGCCCAACAGGGATATGTTGCGAGAGATAGACATTAATTGGCCTCGTGGTTCAGGCTTGCAACAACTGCATGAGCGGCATGAACAACTACTTGGCCGCGGGAAGTCACGGTCGCAGGTACGACACGCCGGGACTGGAGATTCATGACATCAATTACGTCGCCTTTGGCGCCGTTGGTCAGGGCTTTCGCCCGGGAGGTGAGGTTCATAGCGCCGAGACTGTAGGTGACTGTGACCCTGTCGCCGCGTTCGACCAGAACCGGATATTCAAAATCCTTGTGCGACAAGGGTTGGCTCGGACGCAGGTTCACACGAGCCGCCTTGCCGACAATGTTCGAGCCGTCCTGGAGCGCGGCGGTGTTAACTTTCAAACGCGGCAGGCGAATCGTTGTGAAGTCTCCCTCCTGAACTATGTCGCCGCGCTTCAACGGCTGGCCGAGCACAAGAACGTCAATCATCTCAACTGCAGTGCCGGTGACGGTCAAAGGGCGTGTGCCGTGTTCGACCGCGATGGTTGCGAACACTGTGAAATGTCCGTTGTTCCGGCTCCAGTTGATCCTGTCGATACGGACCGGATCCACCGCCTTCGGGTCTGCCAGGATCTGGTCGGGGGCCTGCAGAAGGGTGATTTCGAGACCTTCAGGATCAATGCCCGCTTCAAGCTTTGCCAGATCGTTGCGAATTAGGTTTTCCAGCTGATGACGGTTGAGTCGTGTTGCGCCGCGGTGAACGACGACTGTGCGCAGGCTGTCCGTGCCGGCTGTGACGAGGCCGGCATCCCGGGCGCGTTGCGCAACCGTGGTTGCCGGAACATTCCCAGAGGTTCCCATGTCAGGGGACCGGAACAACGGCACTTGTGCCACATCTCCGGCGTTGGAGTAGAAGTCCCCAACTGTCACAATGTCCGACAAAGTCATGACCTGGGACCGTAGAACCGGACGCTCGTTGGCCGCTGCACTGAAGCTTGTCAGTGCAGCCATTGCAAGGCTAAGAGCGGCTATCAATAAGGTCTTCATCGACTTAAGCCTTTCTCGTTAGCGGATCTGAGTGGTGGTCGAGTACATCTGGTCGGCCGCCTGGATGACTTTCGAATTCATCTCATAAGCGCGCTGGGCCGAGATCAGATCGGCGATTTCTGTCACCGCATCCACATTGGCCATTTCCAGGAAGTACTGCTGTGTGCTGCCGAAACCGTCATCGTTCGGATCGCCGGTTTGCGGTGCGCCACTCGCATCTGTTTCAAGGAACAGGTTGTCACCGATCGCCTCAAGACCGGCTTTGTTGACAAACCGTGCCAGCTGGATCTGTCCAAGTTCCACCGTTGCGCCACCGGCGTCGATGCCCTGGACACGGCCATCAGCTGCAATTGTCAGATCGCGGATGTTTTCCGGTATGGTGATGTTCGGATCCAGTGGATAGCCGTCAATGGTCACAAGCTGTCCATTTTGATCCCGCTCGAACGAACCGTCCCGTGAATATCCAGTGGTGCCGCCCGGCAGCTGGATCTGGAAGAAGCCTTCACCCCGGATGGCAATGTCCAGTTCCTTGCCGGTGTTTTCCAGTGAGCCTTGGGACATCACCCGGCCTGTTGCGGCAAGCTTCACCCCGGTGCCGATCTGAATGCCGGTCGGGACGATCGTGCCGTCGCCTGATGTTTCTGTGCCCATGCGGCGCAGGTTTTGGTACAGAAGGTCCTGAAAATCGGCCCGCTGTTTCTTGTAGCCGGTTGTCCGCATGTTGGCGACGTTGTTCGAAATTACTTCGACGTTGTATTCCTGCGCCTTCATACCGGTCGCGGCGGTGTAGAGAGCTCTCATGTTGCGTTCTCCTTAAGGCGCTTAGGCTTCAAGTTTTCCAAGGACCTGGATCGCCTGCTGGCGAAGATCATTCACGTCCTTGAGCATCTTGGTGATGGATTCGTAGGCCCGGGTGACTTCGATCATCTGGGTCACCTGGTAAACACCTTCGACATTGGAGCGTTCGAGGGCGCCCTGAACGACATTGAACCGCTGCGGGATGCCGGGGTTTTCGCCCCGGTACAGGTTGTCACCCTGTTTCTCGAGTTCCTGCGGATCTTCAAAGGACGCCACGCGGATGACGCCGCGAATTCCAAGTTCCGTTGAAATTGTACCGTCTTTGGCGATCTCAACAGATCCATCTTCGGCCGAGAAAGTGATCGGGCCGCCTGTGGTCAAGACCGGGCGTCCATCGGATGTGACGAGTTGACCGTTCTGATCGATCACAAACGCACCGTCGCGTGTGTAGGCTTCGGTGCCGTCGCCCATCTGGACGACGAAAAAGCCTTCACCTTCGATCGCCAGGTCCAGATCGTTCCCGGTCATTTTGAATGCGCCGGTGTCAAAGTCCGTAATAGACTGATAGTCCAAAACATAGGACAGCGTTTCGTCCGGTGTCTGGAATTCCGTCGCTTCAGCAACCGGCATCAAGTACTCTTCAAAGAGCAGCCGCTGCGACTTAAAACCTGTCGTGTTGATGTTCGCCATGTTGTTGGCGACCACATCAAGCTGATTCCGCAAAGCGGACTGCCGGGACAGGCCTATGAGATGTACGTTCTCCATAATGAACGGTTCCTTTGCTCCCCGATGAGCGCTTCAGCCTCCCCAGACGTCGGCGCCCGTTAAGGTTAATGCAGGAGCCGTGCCAGTTTTTAAATCCTTGGGAAAACTGGGCAAAACCCGTGAGTGGGTGGTGCGTCCGGCAAGAGATTCCGGCAGAAGTTAACCACTTGGCAATTTTTGCCCGGTGACTCGCTGAAGTGGATTGGTAACCATTCGTTAACCTTTAACACTTTAGTAATTTTTAGAGCGCGCGCGAGCGCTCGCGCATGTGCGGAGGGCAGCATGACCGACGAGAATGCCGCAGCCGAGGAAGATGGTGAGGAAGATGCCGCCGGTGGTGGCGGTAAGAAGAAACTCATTATCTTTGGGGCGATTGGGCTTGTGGTTCTGCTCGCCGTTGGAGGCGGGGCTTACTACTTCCTGTTTATGGGCGACAGCATGCCGGCGCCTGCGCCAGGTGAAGATGCGGCGCCGCAGGAAGTGCAAAGACCGGTGGTCTTTTATGACCTTCCGGAAATGACTGTGAATTTGGCGACCGAGGGCCGCACGACCTACTTGAAGGTCCGCATCGCCCTGGAGGTCGAAAACCGCGCAATGATCGATCAGATCCAACCGTATCTGCCGCGCATCCTCGATGCGTTTCAGATCTACTTGCGCGAGCTTCGTCCCGCAGACCTGGAAGGGTCTGCCGGCCTGTTCCGCTTGAAGGAAGAATTGCTCAGGCGGATCAACTTGTCGGTCTATCCGGCAAAAGTGGAAGGGGTGCTGTTCAAGGAAATCCTTGTTCAGTGATGGTGTGAATGGCAAACGCCGACGACGATGATGATCTGTCCGAAGAGGACATGGCTGATGCGTGGGGTGCTGCTCTAGCGGAGCAGGGCGCAGGTGGCGATGACGATGAAGACCTGGCCGCGGCCTGGGGTGCTGCTCTAGAAGAGCAGGGCGCTGGCAGCTCGGACGACATGGCTGCGCAATGGGCGGCCATGATCGACGACAGCGAGCCGGATCTGGAAAACGCCACCCGCGGCGCCGACCGCGTTCTCAACCAGGAAGAGATCGACAACCTCCTCGGGTTCAACATCGAGGACACGATTGCTGGTGATCAGAGCGGGATTCGCGCGCTGATCAACTCGGCAATGGTGTCCTACGAGCGTTTGCCGATGCTTGAAATCGTGTTCGACCGTCTCGTGCGGTTGACCACGACATCCTTGCGCAACTTCACGTCCGATAACGTTGAGGTGTCGCTGGACTCCATCAGCTCCGTGCGTTTTGGCGACTATCTGAATTCCATCCCGCTGCCGGCGATCCTCGGTGTCTTCAAGGCGGAGGAGTGGGACGGATTTGGACTTATCACCGTTGAATCGAGCCTCATTTATTCGATCATTGACGTCTTGCTCGGCGGTGGCCGGGGCACCACGGCGGCCCGCGTGGAAGGGCGTCCTTATACGACCATCGAAACGAACCTCGTTCAGCAGATGGTATCGCTGATCCTTCAGGATGCCGAACAGGCTTTCGCGCCGCTGTCGCCGGTTCATTTCAATCTGGAGCGTCTGGAAACCAACCCGCGTTTTGCTGCGATTTCCCGCCCCGCGAACGCCGCTATCCTCGTCGAATTGCGCATCGACATGGAGGACCGCGGCGGGACCGTTGAAATCATGATGCCCTACGCAACTCTGGAGCCGATCCGTGATCTGCTGCTCCAGATGTTCATGGGTGAAAAATTCGGCCGTGATCCGATCTGGGAAGGCCACTTGGCAACAGAAATTCATGCCGCAGAGATTGAAGTCGATGCGGTGCTTTATGAGACCTACCTGCCGCTTGGCCGGGTACTCAGTCTGGATGTGGGGCAGACCTTGGTCTTCGACGTGGCGCCGACGGATCCAGTGCTTGTGAAATGCGGAAACATTCCGCTGACCGAAGGGACGCTTGGCAAAACGGAAGACTCTATTGCCATCCGTATCGCGCGGAATCTGCGCAAACCGAAAATGACATTGGCGGCGTTCGAGCGGGCCATGCAGAGCGAAATGGAGCAACCATGACATCCCTGCCAATCGGATTGATTATTGAGGCTCTTGTTGCCGTTCTGCTGGTCATTACTATCGCTTACTGCTGGATCCTGAACCGCCGTTTGCAGCGCTTGAGAGCTGATGAGCAGACCCTGCGTGCAACCATTTCAGAATTGATGACGGCCACAGAAATTGCCGAGCGCGCTATCCTTGGTTTGAAGACGACTGCGGCGGAGGCCGACAAGTCGCTGGGCAAGCGTCTTAAGGAATCAGAAACCATGTCGAACGCCTTAGCTGATCAGATCCGCGAAGGTGATAAAGTGTTTACGCGGATATCTCAGATTGCTGGGGCGGCGAAGTCATCGGCTCCGCAACGGGAACCGGTTCCGGCAGCGGACCCATATTCGGTGCAGCCGCAAAATGCTCCGGTGCCGCAACCTGCGGGGTACGGGGCTGCCGAGCCGGTGGTTCCGCAGAGCGCGCCGGCTGTCGAGCAAGAGCGCAGACGCCCCAGCAGAGCCTCGGATATCCGCAGTGCCGCTGAGGAAGCGACGGCGCGGCTTGAACAGTTTCGAAACAAGCGTAAGGGTGCTGCCGCATGAACTTGAGATTGTTGCCATTGTTGGGTGTCGCTGCGAGCGCGCTGTTCGGGTTGAAGCTTTTGGGACTTGTTGTAGCTCCTGAAACCGGCAGCCTGCCAATCAATGGCGCGATCGCACAAGAAACGACTGAGGCTGCAGCCGATGACGGTGAAACGCCACCAGCCCCGGCTGATGGGGCGGCGCAAGCTCCCGGTGCTGTGCCGCCGCCTGCCCAGCCGGTGCTTCCGGATAGCCTGGAAATAGGCGGGTCTGCGGCGGAACGCGCAGTTTTGGAAAGCCTTGGAAAACGCCGGGAAAACCTGCAGAAGCAGGAAGGTCAACTAGACCTTCGGGAACGGCTTCTGCAGGCGACCGAAGAACGAATTGAGCAGAGGGTTGAAGAACTCAAGCAACTCGAGGCACGCATCGGTGCGGCAGTTGAGGAAAAAAAGCAGCAGGAAGAGAACGAGATTGCGGGTCTTGTGACCATGTATGAGAACATGAAGCCGAAGGATGCGGCTCGTATCTTCGACCGTCTCAGCTTGCCGATCCTTTTAAAGGTCGTGCGCCAAATGAAACCGCGGAAAATGGCGGATATTTTGGCACGCATGTCTCCTGATGCCGCGGAACGTCTGACGGTAGCGATTGCCAGCCAATCGTCGACCCCTCCACAGCCCGAAGCGCAGCCTGTGCAGGCACAGGCGCCCACCGGAGGAATCCTGCCAAAGATTCCGTCGAATTGAGCAAAAACAGCCTGATCTCTGTAAGCGACGTAAGGGCGCGTTAACAAGACATAACTAAACTGCAGTGTTGCCGGAAAACGAGGTCAAAACAACTTGCCAAGGCGGATCCAGACATCGCTGGCTTACATGAAATTCGCGGAATTCAGCGAATGGAGAGCCCTTGTGTGTCTTCAGGTTGCCGTGATGCTTGTCGCTGCGGCCGTTTCGCTCATTCATCCAGCGTCCGTGGCACGTGCAGACACGCTGGAGCCGGTCGAGCTGGAGGTTTCCCAGGAACAGGGCTTCGGTCGTATCGTTTTGACCTTCAAGGACCGGACGCTTTTACCAACATATGATGCAGTCATTACCGGCGGCGTCCTCAGAATTTCGTTTCAAGAGCCAATCGATGTTAATGTCGATGATGTTCCCTTGGATCTGAGCGATTACGTGACCATCGCCCGGCGTGATCCTGACGGGGCGGCGATCCGCTTCGCTCTGAAAACACAGTATCAGATCAACACACTTGAGGCCGGTGAGAAACTCTTCATCGATATTCTGCCGATGACCTGGACTGGCCTGCCGCCGGGACTGCCGGACGATGTTGTCCGGGACTTGGCAAAACGCGCCGAAGAAGCGATGCGGAAGGTGAGGGCGCTTGAGCAAGCTCGCTTGAAGGCGCAAGAAGGCCCTCAAGTCACTTTACGTGTCGGCGAGCATCCGACCTTCACGCGGCTGGTGTTTGATTGGTCCATAAAGTTCGATACCGCATTCGTCCGCGAAAACGATATTATCAAACTGACGTTCAACCACCCGGCTCAACTGGACATCTCGCATTTGCGTACTCATCTGCCGCCGGGCGTGATTGATGCGACATCCTTCCTGGACAAAGGCAAGCTGAAGTTCTTGATGCGCGTTGAACCGTCCGTTGATATCCGGGCGTTCCGCGAAGAACAAACATATGTGATCGACGTGACGCCGGAGAATATGGTGCCGAATGATCCGGCGAATGCGTTGATCAATCAGGAATTGTCTGTTGCAGACAATGAAAACCGCTCCCAGATGATCACGGCTCCAGGCCTTCGGGATACCCGGGAGGTGAGTAATCCCCGCGGTTTGCCACCGGCAGAAGTGTCGTCTTCCAGAGGCGGGCAGCTCAAGGAGTCCCGTGCGGATGAATCTCCTGGCTTTACAGCAGTCCCACTTGGAGGCGCTGCGTCAGGGGCCTCGGACAACAGCCGCCAGGCCGCGCCAACGGATGACTCCGCCCAAGCGCCGCCGGTAGAAGAAATAACGCTGGCGCAGGCACAACCGCCAACAAACGTTGCCGGTGAGTTGCCGCGACAAAAACCGCCTGGGACTTTCGAAGTTCCCAATGCAGAAAACAGCTCCAACAACAGGACCGGGCAAGGCCCGGTTCAAGTCGTTTCTGAAGCCGAGGCTTCTGCTGAAACCGATCTGCCGCTTGAGAGCTTATCTGCAAATCCAGTGATTCTGGCAGAGGCTGATGGGAACGAAGCGCCGGAGGCAGCGGATGGTAGTGTAATCACCGCTTCGATCCCGGGTCTGGCCGGCGAACTCGGAAATTCTTATGCGACCGGGACATCAGACGTGAGTGTGCCGCGGCCGATCCAGCTGGCACAGGCGAGCCAGCGTGCGATGCCGCTGGGTGATGTTCCGCCACTTGAAGAAGAGATTTCAAGGCCTGCGCCGATGCTGGACTTGTCGACTCAGCAGCCTGGAGAGCCGCTTCCGGATGAACCGGAAACAGGCAATGCCATTCCAACATTGCAGCCGACGGAAGCACTTGATGATGGCAACCGGTCCGCAGCGCCCAACAATGCAGTACAGATCCGGCAGAACAACACTCTTGGGGGAAGCGAAGTTCCTGCCGGGATAGAGCTGCCGCAAACCGAGGTCCAGGCACCCGAGACTTGGCGCGCCACTGGTGGCCGTGATGCCGGGGCACCGCGCGTGTCACCGGAGCGTCCTCCTGAAAACTTTGGCGCGGAAGCCAGGAATTTTGTGTCCGCAGAAGCGCGCCGGATCGGCAACACGGTCAGGGTCGTATTCCCGTTCTCTGAACCCGTATCGAGCGCTGTTTTCCGCCGAAATGACAGCATCTGGCTCGTGTTTGATACGGACGCAACCATCGATACGCGCGGCATGGTCTCCGCCCTTGCCGAAACTGCCGAGACCATTGATGTTGAACAGTACGGAGACTATCAGATCCTGCGTTTGGACATGAACGACCCGGTCCTCGCGACCGTTGGCGCTGATGGCAATGCTTGGTCCCTCGTCATCGGGGACTTGATTTTGGAGCCGTCCATTCCCCTGAAAATGGAGCGGACAGTCCGCGGTGATGGCGGGTCGGTCCTGCGGGTTCTCTATCAGGATCCTCAACATATTCGCAGCATCACCGACCCTTTTGTCGGCGATACAATCTCCCTTGTGACTGGATTCGGACCTCCGCGCGGATTGCTGAAGCCGCAGAAGTTCGTGGATCTGGAAGCCTTGAGTTCTGCACAAGGTATCGCGCTTGCGACTCGTTCCGACGGTGTGAAAATCAAAATCCTCGGTGATGATGTCATTATCGAAAAAGATGGTGGTTTGGCGCTTTCCAACCGGCATTTGCGCCGTGGCACCGGCACGCTGAGCCGTATTGTCGAGCCGGACGAGGACGGTGGTGTAGAGTTCGTGTCCTTGAGCACCACCGGGCCGGGCGCCTTCCGGTCGCGACTGAACGAACTGCAATCAGATCTGGCGCAAACACCTGAAGGCAAACGCGCCAAACCCCTGATGGCGCTGGCCCGCTTTTACCTGGCTCACCAGTTCCCCCAAGAAGCCATGGGTTGGTTGAACCTCGCATTGGAGGAAAATCTGGCCCTTGCCGAGGACAGCGCGTTCAACCTGGTCAAAGGCGCGGCGCTTGCCATGGCTGACCGGCCGGAGGAAGCATATGAGCATCTTCACCGGCCCGACCTGAAGAACAGCCCGGATGCTGCTGTCTGGCAGACGATTGTCGATGTGAAGCTGGGCAATTGGACCCAGGCCCGGATTGCCATGCCGCGTGGCCGGGCCGTGGTTGGCAACTATCCGACCTCGATCCAGACGGAATTCAAGTTGGCTGCGGCGCAGTCGATGGTTGAAGCCAATGATTTCGGGATCGCCAATGGCATTCTGGCAGAGATCGAACCAGCAGAAATCACACGCGCTCAAGCTGCTCGCTATGACATTATGCGTGGCCGTGTGGCAGATGCGTCCGGCCGTTCCCAGGAAGCCTTGACGGTGTTTGATCTGGTTGCCCGGTCGGATGACCGGCCGCGCGCGGCGGAGGCCGAATACCGTGCGCTGCGCATCCGCTACCGTGATGGCGAGATGACCATCGATGAAGCAATTGATCAGCTCGCGGCCCTTTCGACCTCCTGGCGCGGAGACGAAATCGAACTCAGAACACTTCGGTTCCTGGCCCAGCTTTACGCGGAGCAAGGCCAATACCGGGAAGCCTTTGAAGCGATGAAATCTGCCGTGCAGGCGGAGCCGGACGCGGACACCACGCGGCTGCTTCAGGAAGAAATGAACGCGTTGTTCAATTCGCTTTTCCTGGACGGCAAAGCGGATGAAATGCCGCCCATCAAGGCGCTGGCGTTGTACTATGATTTCAGAGAATTGACACCAATCGGCCGCCAGGGCGATGAAATGGTCCGTCTTCTCGCCAAGCGCCTTGTCGAAGTCGATCTTCTTGATCAAGCAACCGAACTGCTGCGGCATCAGGTCGAGAACCGATTGAAAGGAGCTGCCCGGGCCCAGATCGCAGCCGATCTTGGGGCGATCTATCTCATGGACCGGAAGCCTGAAGAAGCGCTTCGTGTCTTGAACCGGACCCGCCAGGCCAGCCTTCCGTCGACGCTGACACGTCAGCGTAACATCGTCGAAGCGCGGGCGCTCACCGAAAGCGGCCGGCCCGATCTGGCGCTAGAGCTTGTGCGGAACATGCGCGGCACCGATGTGGACCGGCTTCGGGCTGATACCTTCTGGGCCGCAGAGAGCTGGCGGGATGCCGGCGATCAATTGGAAGCCATGCACGGCTCCCGCTGGTCGGACCAGATCCCCCTGGATGAACTTGAACGCCGGGATATTCTGCGTGCCGGAATTGCTTATTCTCTTGCGGGTGATCAGCTGAGCCTGGAGCGTTTGCAGAACAAGTATATGGCCAAGATGGCCGACAGCCCGGAAGCTTTGGCATTTGAAGTCGTCACCCGGCCGATCCAGGCGCAAGGCGTCGAGTTCCTCGAAGTCGCCAGCCAGTTGGCGGACGTCGACTCTTTGGAAACATTCCTGGAAGAGTACCGCCGTCAGTACATGTCCCCGGACCGCAGCTCCAATCGCGCGGAAGGTCCTCCGGTTGAAGCTGAACCGGCGGGTTAAGGCCTTAATATTTATCCAAATTGCTCAATTGACGGAGCGTACCTAGAAGCGCGTGCACGCTTGGTTCCGAGAACGTCGCAAGGCGCCAAGGTGTCGGAAGAGTAAGCGATACCTATAGGCTTGGTATCCAAGCGTTATGCGTTTCAGACGCTTAATGAGCCGTGACGGTGGCTCCGAGGGTCGCGGCCGCAGCAGCCGCTGCTGCGGCCGCGGCTGAAGCCCGTGGCTTCTTGAGTTCTTTTTTGTAGCGCATGACCAGTTCCGGAATGCTCCGGGTGCTGCGGTCCAGCCACTCGCAACGCGCTTTGAGGAAATCACGGTAGGTTTTTTCATGAATGCCGGTCTGCAACATCAACCGCATGATAGCGCCGTCGGCATCTGACTTCAGTGTGTCTGACACCACATCGTCGGCGAGATTGATCTTGCGGCTGATCAACCAGATCGCTGCATCCAGACGTTGTTCTTCGAACAAGGTCCTCAGGATCGCATCAAAGGAGAGCTCACCATTGGCGATCTGTACGCTTGCCTCATGACGGGAATAAATGACCCCATCGATCTCGATGTCGCCTTCGCCGCGTTTGATGTTGTTGATCTGCGCGGCCAGCTTTTCCAGGGTGTCTTCCTCAATGGCGCGCTTTAAAGGCGCCGGAAAGATCGGACAGTTGGTCTCCAGAATTTGCATCTGGGTTTCCAGGAACTCGCTGTCGCGCAAGGCACGCCGGGCCAGGCCGCCAAGCACTTCAACTTCCGTGTTTGCAAAGATCAACAGCGCCAGGACGCCGCGGACGGAGAAGGGGGCGTCGAGATTTTCCAGGAGCGCATGCACCACTGGCCGGGCACTTCTGGCAATCAGCTTGTCGGTGACCTCTTCGCTGAGATCGTCGCGGTGCGCCATGACCCCCCGCTTGTCGTTTCCGCCGTCGACGGCGATTGCCATCAGGGTGTCCTGACTGATCACCGGGGAGCATTCGATGACAGGTTCGGAGAGGGCAAAATCTTCTTGGGCAAGACGGTCGGCAAGGTCCGGAATGATCCGGTTGGTTTTGGCGAGACGGACAACCAGTTCATAGCGCGCGCTGCGGTCCAGCTGATCGAAGACGGACAATACAATCCTGGAAAAGAGTTCCCGCTCATTTTCCGTAGGGTCGTGGTCTTCCGAACGCGCATATTCCCCCACAAGGGTCCGGATCAATTTCGAGCGTGCTTCAGGTTCTTTGATGCGCGCGAGTTGTTCAAGTTGTTCTATGAGCACCTAAAAACCAAACTTCTTTTGGAGTGGCGTTCTGCAATGATCGGTATTATTTCAAATACTGTGTTAATTTTTCTCTACTTGTCAGTATGAGAAAAGTGCAGGGGCTCATCCACGATTTGGCATTTTGCGCCAACGGTTGGTGACCATCAGCGCGCCCCAATATTTCCGGTGAAAAAAGATCGCTCAGGATTGGAGCGTATGCCCGAATCCGGGGGTTGGGCATTGCTTAGCGATACCCGCTATCCGCCCCCGAAACTCTTGACCAGCGAGCCTGCCACCAAGTTCCAGCCATCTACTAGAACAAAGAAAATCAGCTTGAAAGGCAGAGAGATCACCACTGGCGGCAACATCATCATACCCATCGACATGAGGACGGAGGCAATCACAAGGTCAATGATCAGGAATGGCAGATAAAGCAGGAAACCGATCTCGAACGCCCGCCTGAGTTCGGAAATCATGAAGGCCGGAATGAGGACCGCCATCTCGAGATCTTCCGGTGTTTCAGGAGCGTCCCGGCCGGACAGTTCCTGAAAGAGCATCAGATCCTTTTCCCGCACCTGTGACAACATAAAGTCCCGGAACGGCTCGGATGCCCGTTCATAGGCCTGATCGATTTCGATATCGCCATCGATCAGGGGCTGGATACCTGCGTCATAGGCCGCTTGAAGCGTCGGCATCATGATAAAGGCAGATAGGAACAGGGCGAGGCTCACCATCACCATGTTGGGCGGTGCGGTCTGCAGGCCGATCGCCGACCGCAAGAGCGACAGAACCACCACGATCCGGGTAAAGCTCGTGACCATCACAAGGATGGACGGCGCCAAAGACAGTACCGTCAAAAGGATCACGAGTTGAACCGCACGCTCAGTCAGGTTCGCGTCATCCCCGAACCCAACGGAGATTTCCTGTGCATGCGTCGGCAAGGTGAGTGCAATGGCACCCAGTGCAAACACCAGGCTTGCTGTCAGATATTTAAGCCAGTGGATGCGGCTAATGCGGCCCGTCATTGTTTCGGCTGTCCACCCAATTCATCCAGAATTTTCGCCATCTCTGCTTCGATCGGATTGCGGTCTCCAATGCCTTGGTCTTGCGGGGTCTGGGCCTGCTTGCTTGTGCCGATCTCTTTTTTGTCTTCGCCGGTGTTTTCGGCAGCTGTGGCCGTCTTGTCCGGCTCGCTCACGTCGTGTGCGTCTTTTTTCTCGTTTGTTTCTTTGGTCTCGACAACGATGCCGACTGGCTTTTCCTCAGTTGGCTCTGATGCCGATACCTCAACCTTATGTGGTTCTGTGCCGGTTGTGGTCGTGGCGGGCTCGTCGAACAACTCCTTTTCAATGCTCTCGGCCATGACATTTGTCAGATCCGCTTTTTCTGCCGAAGAGGGGTTGTCTTTCGGCTTTTCCGTATCTGACGCATTTTCAACTTCAGGTTCTGCTTCCGCACCGAGTTTCGGTTTTTCTGCCTGTTGGCTTGAGCCTTGGAGAGTCTCTTGAGATTGGAGTGCGGTGGTGGTGTTTGGGGTCAGGACAGGCTCAACCCGTTTTTGCGAGCTGTCCGTCTCGACCGGTGTAACCAACGCCGTTTTTGCCCGGGCTGCTGGACCAGAAGCTGGCGGCGATATTTTTGCAGACCCATAGGACGGCCGGTCCTTCGGAGAGAATGGCCGCGCCAATGAACTCAAAGAGTTGCTGAGCCGGGAAGCCGGTTTTGGGGCCTCATCCTTGGTCGCAGACAGAACATGCGCAGAACTGTCCGGTTCTGGTTTCGTCGCGGTGACCGTTGAAGCGGAGAGGGGCGGTGCCTTGTCATTCGAAACCGGGCTTGCAGGTGCAGCGGTGATCGGCGGCGTCTGCGCATTTGACGAACTCGGTGCTGTCGTGGGTTCAATGGGGCGAGGACTTACCGGCTGAGCGCTTTTGTTTTGGCTGATTGAGCCCATGGAGGGACGCGGGCTGCCGGCCAGGGTCTGTGGCTTCGCGGGTGCCGCAGGCGAGGAGGGCTGTGGTACTTGGCGCGGTGGAAGAGCAGAGGTAGTCGGCGCTTTGGGCGAGCTCTCTACCGGTGTGGCCGGTGCCGGTACAGGCGCCGTGGCCATTGCCGTTGATGGTACCAGTTGCGCCGGCGCTTTCAGATCGGGCGCCTGATGAGGTTGCTGTGCAGCCGCGCTGTCTTCCGGTGTCAGCGGGATATCCGGCCCAGGAGCAAGCGGTGCCTTGATGCCCCCTGCCTGCGCTGCGGCCTGATGTGTGCCAGTTCTGGTTTGCCCGGCAGCGAGCGGCGTGTTGCGGATGATGTTTTGCTCAACCACAACATCTGTTGGACCGCCGACAAGGATCAGATGCTCAATATTGTCCCGGCGCACCAGCAAAAGCCGGCGGCGATTGTCGATCGCGGCACTGTCCATAAGTCCGATGCGTGGCTGGCGCCCACGCGACTGTGTGATCCGGCCGCCCATCAGCCGTTTGATAATGAATATGAACAATCCAAACAGGGCCAGAACAACCGCCAGAGAAATGATCAGCGCCAGTCCCTGCGCCACGCTTTCTCCGACCTGAAATGTGTTTTGAATCCAGTTGTACATCTTTACCTCGTGCCGTCCCTTGGCGCCCAAACCGGGAGACAGCGTTTACTGTTGAATGTGTTCCTGATGACGGCTTGTGGCGTTTATCCCCAGTAATTCCGAACATCACCGCGTTGGGGCGTGCTCATTCAAATCGGCTGTAATTGCCTGCCGTTTTCGATCAGTGCCGCACCTGTTCTGGCTGCTCATGGCAATTTCTGCCGCTTGATGCCCCGCCTCGAATCTCTCTTAGTCTCAAAGTTAACAGAGCTAGGCAGAATTTGCCTGCGGCTAGGGTGCGGTAATTCGCGAAATGCACGGAAAACATGCGCGGCTAGGGCGAAAAATTAACGCCGGACCTGTTTGTGTTAAGAATAGTTAACCACTCGTTAACCATTTCATCGGCAATGTTTGCCTGTTGGTTAACAGAAAGTGAATCGGATGGCTTTTACGGACTTGCCTCTGTTCCAGGCGCTTAAATCCAAGATGCAATGGCACCAAACGCGCCAGGGGGTCTTGGCTGAGAATATTGCGAACTCGGATTCGCCTGAATTCGAGGCGCGCGATGTCAAAGCCTATTCGTTTGATGATCACATAGGACGTGAGGCCTTCGGTCTGACGACAGAGCGCACCTCCGTTGCCCACATAACCGGAATGATCGGATCGGGTATCGGTGGTAAGGCCGAGCGCCGCGACAGTTTTGAAATCACGCCAAGCGGCAATGCGGTCAATCTGGAAGAGCAGATGATGAAAATCACGCAGAACCAGATGGATTTTCAGGCAGCAACAACCCTTTACACCAAAGGGCTTGGGTTGATCCGTACCGCACTTTCCAAGACCGCGTAAGAGCACGGCAATGCAATGAGGAGTGACATCCTATGGATCTGATGAAATCCCTGTTCATCTCTGCTTCCGGTCTGAAAGCGCAGAACGGACGTATGCGGGTAATTGCGGAAAACATCGCCAACGCAAACTCGACTGCCCGGACACCGGACGAGGAGCCGTACCGGCGGAAAATCCCGACTTTTCAGTCCGAATTCGACAAGCAACTTGGCGCCGACAAGGTGGAGCTCGGACGGATTGTCGAAGACAAATCCGCTTTCAAGTCGACCCACATGCCCGGGCATCCGGCAGCAGATGAAAACGGCTATGTGCTGCAGCCAAATGTCAGCACCTTGGTTGAATCGGCCGACATGCGGGAAGCTCAACGCTCCTATGAAGCCAATCTCAACGTCATCGAAACCACCCGCAAAATGCTGCAGCGGACGATCGATATCCTGCGGGCCTGAGGCCACTTGCGCCATCGCCTGAAGCAACCGGATTAAGGAAGTAACCCATGTCGACAATGTCCATTGCCAACAATGCCTACCAGATGGCGGCCCAGCTTCAGCAGCAGGCAAAAGCGATTGAAGATCCGACACCTGTTCGTGAACAGGTTGATTTCGGGCAGATGGTGCAAAGCGCGGTTGAAAATGTTGTTGACCAGGGCCGGGTGGCGGACGCCAAGGCCGTCGGCTTGATTGAAGGCAAGACCGATGTTGTCGATGTGGTGACAGCCGTAGCCGAAGCTGAGGTTACACTGGAGACTATGGTTGCGGTTCGAGACCGTGTGATTTCGGCCTATGAAGAAATCATGCGGATGCCGATCTGATTGGGTCTTGTCTGTTCTTGAAGGCGCGTTATCGCGGAGGTGGTGTCATGACCGGTCCTGAAGTGCTTGATCTGGCCCGGTCTGCTGTGTGGGCGATGATCCTCATTGCCGGGCCAACCATGGTTATTGGTCTCCTTGTCGGTGTGATCATCGCGCTGTTCCAAGCTTTGACCCAGATCCAGGAAATGACTTTGGTGTTCGTGCCAAAGATCCTCGCGATTTTTGTGACGCTTCTGCTTTCCCTTCCGTTTATGAGCCAGGTGCTGGAGGGGTTTATGGCTGAAATTGCCGAGATGATCCTCGCCACCAGCCCGGTTTGAGGTCTGAGGGATGACGATCGAGCTTGATTTTCTGCCAGACGTAGCTGCCGCATTCATGCTGATGTTTGCGCGTCTTGGCACGATGATCATGCTTCTGCCAGCTCTTGGGGAAAGTTCGATCCCAACCAGGTTTCGCCTAACCATCGCCCTGGCACTGACCTTGGTTCTCTACCCGGTCGGCTCTCAGCTTTATCCGGCGGACCTGGTATCGAACCCTGCACAACTCGGTGTTCTTTTAATAAGTGAAATTGTGATCGGGGTCGCCATCGGGCTTTGTGCAAAATTGGTGACGTCTGCCGTGCAGATTGCCGGCGTGATCATGGCGAACCAATCCGGCCTTGCCTTCGCGCTTGGCACTGACATCTCCAATGAGGGACAGCAAGGGGCGCTTTACGGCAACTTTCTTGCCCTGGTCGGCATCACACTGATCTTCACCACAGACACGCATTACCTGGTGATTGCAGCCCTTCACGACAGCTTCACTTTGTTTCCGCCTGGCAGCATGCCGCCGGTTGGAGATTTTTCGGAGAATTTCGCCGAGACGGTGGCGATGGTGTTCTCGATAGCGGTGCGGATGAGCGCACCGTTTCTTGTTGTTGGTCTGGTCTTTTATTTCGGCCTTGGATTGCTGAACAAGCTGATGCCGCAGATGCAGATCTTCTTCATCGCCATGCCTGTGAACATAGCGATCGGCTTCTTCCTTCTCATGGTGCTTATAAGCACGCTGATGATGTTCTACCTGGAACATGTGCAGCAGGCTTTGGGCAAGTTTATAGCGGGGTAACGGTGCGTTATGGCTGACGAAACCGACGACTCAGAAAAGACTGAGGACCCCACGCAGAAACGTCTCAAAGACGCGCATGACAAAGGGGACGTTCCGAAATCGCAAGAAGTCAGCACCTGGTTCACGCTTGCTGGCGCGACCCTGATGATTGCAATCATGGCGCCGGGGGCGGCTGCGTCGCTCGGAAACTTGCTAAAGGGCTACATAGAGCACGCTCACCAGATCCCGGTTGATGGCTATGCGCTCAAAGCCCTTTGGCGGGACACCGGACAATCGGTAGCGCTGATTGTGGGTTTGCCTTTGCTGGCGCTGGTGATCATGGCGGTGTTCGGCAATTTGATCCAGCATCAGCCATTGCTGACTGCTGAGACCATCAAGCCCAAACTCTCCAAGGTCTCTCCGCTTTCTGGCTTCAAGCGACTGTTTTCCTCCGAAAGCCTTGTCAATTTCGCCAAGGGGATGGTGAAGATCCTGGTCGTTGGCGCGGTCATGGTGGCCGTGTTGTGGCCGCACCGGGACGAAGCTGAAATCATGATCTTTGCGGATGAGGTGATCATCCTTGAAGAGGCCCGCATTCTGATCCTTCAGGTTCTGGCCGCAATCCTTGCCGTGATGACAGTCGTTGCCGCTGCGGATTTCGTCTACCAAAAGAACAAATGGTTCAACAAACAGAAGATGAGCCTCAAAGAGGTCAAGGAAGAATTCAAGCAGACGGAAGGTGATCCGCACGTCAAAGGCAAGATCCGGCAACTGCGCATGGAGCGATCCCGCAAACGCATGATGTCCGCGGTGCCGGCAGCGACGGTCGTTGTCACCAATCCGACGCACTATGCCGTCGCGCTTCAGTATGAAGAGGGGATGGGCGCGCCACTCTGTGTTGCCAAGGGAACGGATGCACTGGCGTTGCGGATCCGGGACGTGGCCAAGGAACATGAGGTTCCGGTCATCGAGAATCCGCCTCTCGCCCGCGCGCTCTATGCCAGCGTTGAGATCGAACAGGAAGTGCCGGAAGAACACTTCAAGGCCGTTGCAGAGGTCATAGGCTTCGTCTTCAGAATGCGCAAACGGGCCGCCTGGCGGGCCAATTGATTACGGTAAAAAGTAACGATATCGCAGGGAATGCAGATTAACGGGTGAATTTCAACAGGACTGAGCGCTTGCTCTGTTGAAATTACCGGCCAACAACAGAATGCTGAAATTCGGCCTAAACTAAGCGAATCGGGCCGAGGAGACGGATTGTATGAGTGACCTTGACGGAGCGCCAGGCGGGCCGATGATCAATCGGCCGGAGCGATCCGGAAACATAGGGTTGTTGATCGGGCTTGCGCTTGTGCTTGCCGGGGCTGCGGCTGCCTTTGCGGTTATGGACCGGGCTGTCGCGCAACCGTTCATCCTCGCTTTGCTTGGGATTTTGGCCGTTGTCGGCGTTTTCTGCCTGTTTGCCGGTGCCATCGGTTTCCTTCGTCTTTCCGCAAGGCCAGGTGAATCCAACCCGCTCGCCTCTGCTTTTGTCGATACGCTGGAAGACGGCGCTCTCATCACAGATATCGATGGCCGTCTTGTCTATGCGAACAAAGCCTATGCGGAGTTGACCGGGGCCGAAACGGCGACCGATATCCGCGTGGTTGAGCGGGTGTTTTCATCTGACCCGGACGCGACCGATGCCATTTTCCGTCTGTCTCAGGCGATGCGGGATGGCCGCAAGGCGCAGGAAGAAATCCGTATGCCGTTCCCGCTCGGCCGGGCGGAAGGAAAAGCGCGGTGGTACCGCGTGTCGGTGCGGCCGCTTCAGGTGTCTGGCAACGCGTCCGGCAAGGTCATGGCGGTCTGGCAGTTGTCGGACATCACCCGGGACCGGGCCGAGCAGGAGAATTCCTTCCAGGAGCTTCAGCGCGTCATCAATTTCCTTGATCATGCGCCCGCCGGGTTCCTGTCGTCCGATGCACAAGGTCGGATCGTTTATCTCAATGCGACCCTTGCCGATTGGCTTGGCTACGACCTGGCGCAGTTTGACGCCGGAGATCTCGGGCTCTCCGACATTGTCCGCGGTGATGGCACCGAATTGATCCGCTCCGTGAAAGGGCAGGCCGGTGAGGTCAAGAGCGAGACCTTCGATCTGGATTTTGTTACCCGCAATGGTCTCGGGCTTCCGGTTCGCTTGTTGCACAGGGTTCCATTCGGCGAAAACGGCACACAAGGCGACAGCCGGACGCTTGTTTTGAACCGGTCGCGGGGCGAAGAAGCCTCCGAGGCGCTGCGCGCGGCGGAAGTACGTTTCGCCCGCTTCTTTAATAACACGCCGATTGCCATCGCCTCCCTTGACAAGGAAGGCCGCGTGCTGCGCACAAATGCGCCGTTCCTCAAGTTGTTTGGTGCCGTCGACACCGATGATCAGGCGCCGAAACTTGAAGCTTATGTTGCCGACAACGGCCAGGAAGATCTCCGCAAGGCTTTGAGCGCGGCGGCGAACGGGATCAGCGAAATCGCGCCGATCGATATTCCGCTTGTCGAAGGCAATGACCCGCGCTCGGCAACATTCTACGTCTCCGCGGTTCAGGAAGGTGAGGGCGATGGCGAGGCCGCAATCGTCTATGCGCTTGAAACGACGCAGCAGCGCGCCCTGGAGGCTCAGTTTGCGCAAAGCCAAAAAATGCAGGCCATCGGCCAGCTGGCCGGCGGTGTTGCACACGATTTCAATAATGTTCTGACTGCGATCATCGGCTTTTCCGATCTGCTTCTGGCAAGCCATCGCCCAACCGATCCGTCCTTCCAGGACATCATGAACATCAAGCAGAACGCCAACCGCGCCGCCGGACTCGTGCGTCAGCTGCTGGCATTCTCGCGCCGCCAGACCTTGCGTCCGCAGCAGCTTGAACTGAATGACGTTTTGGCTGATCTGTCGATCCTGCTGGACAGGTTGCTTGGCGAAAAGGTGGACCTGAAGGTTATTCACGGGCGGGATCTGTGGCCGGTCATGGCCGATCTCAACCAGCTGGAGCAGGTGATCGTCAACCTGGCCGTGAATGCCGGGGATGCGATGCCGGACGGCGGTCGCCTGACGATTTCCACGCGCAATGTCTCTGAATCTGAATCGACCCAGTTTGAAAACACCCGCGGCATGCCGCCGGGTGAATACATGCTGGTCGAGGTGGAAGATACAGGCCACGGCATTCCACCCGATGTGATGGAGAAGATCTTCGATCCGTTCTTTTCCACCAAGGAAGTCGGCAAAGGCACGGGGCTCGGGCTCTCGACCGTCTACGGGATCGTTAAACAGACCGGCGGCTTCATCTTCTGCACCTCGGAAATTGACGAAGGCACAACCTTCCGCCTGTTCTTGCCGCGCTACATCCCGGCCGTTGTCGATGAGCCGAAGCAAGAAGCGAAGGAACCTGAGAAGGAAAAGGTTGCGGATCTGACCGGGTCTGCTTCGATCCTTCTCGTAGAGGACGAAGAGGCGGTAAGGGCCTTTGCCGCGCGCGCATTGGCCTCCCGCGGCTACACGGTTCACGAGGCTGGCACGGGCATGGAAGCGCTTGAGGTCATGGAAGAAACGGGCGGCGATGTCGATCTCGTGGTGTCCGACGTGGTCATGCCGGAAATGGACGGTCCGTCGCTGCTGGTCGAGCTGCGCAAGACCCGGCCTGATCTAAAGATCATCTTCGTGTCCGGTTATGCGGAAGACGCGTTTGAGGAAAACCTGCCCGCCAACGAGAAGTTCTTCTTCTTGCCCAAGCCGTTTACCCTCAAACAGCTCGCGACAACCGTGAAGGATGTGCTGGACGGCTAGTCATGGCCGAGGGATCTGCGCTAGGTATGCCCTGTGCAGATAAAGGAGTTGCCCGTGGACCTGCCTGATTTCATCAAGTCTTTCCCCGCTTTGGATGTGCCATTTCCCGAGGACGTTGTCTCTTCCCATGCGGTCCAGTCAGACAAGGGATTGGTGGTTTTCTTTGATTTCAAGAAGGACATGGTCTTGCCGCCGCATTCCCATCTGGCGCAGTGGGGGACAGTGCTGTCAGGGGAGATCGAGTTCACCATCGGCGGTGAGACCCGGACTATGGGCCCCGGCGCGATCTACAACATTCCGGCAAATGTCGAACATGGTGCGGTCATCAAGGCTGGCACCAAGGTGATTGATGTCTTTGAGGAACCGTACCGGTATCCCTTGCGGGGGGCGTGAACCCCAGGGAACTACTCCCAAGGCGCAAAGGTTTTTTCCGACGAGAGCTCGGTAAACCGGTCTTGCAAGGTGTTCATGAACTGAGTCCGGTCACCCGCCCAAGTGATTGGTTTGCCGACAAAAATATCGCAGAAAAACGGCACAAGCAAAAACGAACCCTTTGGCAGCGCCTTGCCGAGGCCGTGGGTGAACACTGGAACTACAGGGGCGCTGGGCGCATGTTCGGCGAGATAGGAAATGCCCTTCTTCAGGCCGGTCATTTCTTCCGGTTCGCCTCGAGAGCCCTCTGGAAACAGGATCAATACCTGGCCTTTGTCCAGCGCTTGGAAACAGCCTTCCAGCGGATCAGAGGTCCGGTCCGTGCCTTTCCGTTCGACCGCGATGATGCCGAGTACGTGTTCGGAAATCCAAGCCTTCCAGGGCGAGGAAAAAAAATAGTCGGCGGCGGCAACCGGCTTGATGTTCTTCAGCTTTGACAGCGGCATCAGGGCCATCAGCACCATCGTGTCGAGATGGCTGTTGTGGTTGGCAACGATGATTGCCGGCCCTTCAGAGGGCAGCAGGTCTTTTCGCCTGACATTCAACCCGAGCAGAAACAGCACCGTGATCTTGACGAAGATATAAAAGACCTTCTGCAGCATCATCCCGGCCTAATAATAAAAATAACGGGTGAAGTGGAAAAACAGCGGGGCGGTGAAGGTCAGGCTGTCGATCCGGTCGAGAATGCCGCCATGGCCGGGAATGAGGCTTCCGGTGTCCTTGACGCCGAGATCGCGCTTGAGCGCTGAGACGGTGACATCCCCAATAAACCCGGCCACGGGGATCAAGAGCCCGGCGGCTGCTGCATGTGCAAGGCTGAAGGGCGTCACCAAAGGCGCGGTTACAATGGCGAGCACAAAGGTCGTGCCGACGCCGCCCAGGAACCCTTCCCAGGTTTTGTTCGGGCTGACGCCCGGAATGATTTTTCGCCGTCCGAACATTTTGCCCCAAGTGTACTGGGCAACGTCATTGAACTGGGTCAGGAACGCCAGGAACAAAAGCAAGCCTGCACCGCCCGCCGAGTTGCCGTCGGTCGGCGGCAGGATCAAAAGGAAGGCCGCGTGGGAGATTGAAAACACGCAGAGCATCAGGCCCCAGTTGAGCGTGCCCACGGACTTTAGAAACCCTTCGGTCTGCTGGGAGAGCAAGCTGGCAAAGGGCAGGAACAGGAACATGTAGACCGGGATGAAAACGGCAAACATCCCGTAGTAACTGTCATAGACCCAGAAATACTGAACCGGGATCGACAAATACGCCCAGAACAGCACGCGCCGGTCCGCACGCCGGGTCGGGATCATCGAGAAATACTCTTTCAGCGCTAGAAAACTGATCAAGGCGAAAACGATGATCGAAATCGTGTTGGAGACGAGAAAGGCGACGGTGAAGATCGCCACCATCACCCACCAGCTTTGGGTGCGCTGAACGAGTTCTGAGAGGTTTTTGTCCGAGCGCTTGGAAAGGACGTAAACAATAAGGCTGGCGGCGGTCAGGAGGCCCCAGATGCCGATCAGAGCCCAGTGGATGGCTTGCAGGGTCATTGCGTCTCCAGTTCGCCCAGGGCGTTCTTCGCGCGGTTCCAGATTGTAACGGCGGATAGAAGAACACCAAGACCCATCAGGATCGTGAAGAAGAGTTCCGAGGTCAGCCCAAAGGCTAACAGAACACCGCACAGGCTGAATAGGGCGGCCCGGTCGCTCTTGCCGAATGGTCCGTCATACCTGCGGCTTGCCCCGATCTGAACGGCGATGATACCGGTCATCTCGCCGATGATCGCCAGGACCACCAATCCGACAACCAGTTCGCCCGGAAAAAATGGCAGAGCGGCAAAGGGCAGATAAAGTGCGGCATCGGACAGGACATCGCCGAGCTCATTCAGGATCGCGCCGAGATCCGATTTCTGATCGTGTTCGCGGGCGAGCATGCCGTCAATGGCGTTCAAACCCATCCGGACGAACAGGATTACGGGCAACAGAATGAGCGGCCAAAAGGCGCCCGGAAATATCCAAAGCGCCAAACCTTCTGCTACCGATAGCGCGAGGGCCACCAGCGTCACCTGATTTGCCGTCACACCAGCTGAGGCGAGCCTTTTACAGAGTGGACGGAGGAGATCCTGAAAGCGGGATTTGAGCTGATAAATGGTGGGCATGAGAACCAGCGCTTCGGAAAAGGATGGAGACACTATAACGGTAGTTGGGCGCGCGGTAACCTGTTCAGATCATTGAGTGCCAACTCACAACGCCAGCATGAGGCGCACCGGATTTGCCGGATCTAGAAGCAGCTTGACGGCCATGGCGATGCACGAGCACACCAGAAGCGGGCGGATGATCTTCGCGCCGTTCTTCATGGCGAGCTTGGATCCGGCCTGCGCGCCGAGAAACTGACCCACGCCCATCAGAAGGCCGATTTTCCAAAATACGGCTCCGCTCACCATGAACACAAGAAACCCTGCAAGGTTCGACGCAAAGTTCAGCACCTTCGTATGGGCCGTGGCTTTCAAGAGACCCGCGCCCATCAGGGCGACAAAGGCGAGCATGAAAAAGGAGCCGGTGCCCGGGCCGAAAATGCCGTCGTAAAATCCGATGGCCGGGACAAGTGTCGCGCCGAAGGCGAAGCTGGTCATCCGCGGCACCTGTTCAACGGCGCCGACATTGGGTTTCAGCGCGAAATAGACGGCAATCAGGATCAAGACGAGGGGCAGGGCTGTCTGGAGCACGTCTGTCGGCAGGATCGTGGCGACCAGTGCTCCACAGACCGCGCCAGCCGCTGAAAATCCGGCCATGGGCAGGATAACCTTGTAATCGACAAGTCCGCGGCGGGAATAGGCAAGGGTGGCTGAACCGGAGCCAAATAGCGCCTGCAACTTGGCTGTTCCGAGTGTTTCAAGCGGGGGGAGCCCGGCCATGAGGAGGGCAGGGATGGCGATCAATCCGCCGCCGCCTGCAATGGAATCGATGAAACCGGCAATAAAGGCAGCCGCGAACAGCAGCAGCAAAATATCAAACGCAACTTCGGCCAAACGGGACCCGATCTTTGGAAAACGGCGCGGACGGAGCGTATAGGGCTGGCCAGACGCACTGGGAAGGTGGATTCCTCTTAGTCCCGTTTTGTTTTGATTACCAGCTCACTTGGTTGCCAAGACACCTGCCAGAAGTGTCTTTGTCGCTGTTTCGTAAGCTGAACGATCCGCGCCGTTCGCGATTTCCAGCGCGGCCCGGTCGAAGGCGGCGGACAAAAGTTCGGCGAGCGGCTCCAGGGGAACGTCCTGCAAGTACCCGTGCGCCGCACTGTGTTGCAGTCCTTCAAGCAGGGTTGCCCCACCGGTTGTCCGGTCGATCTCGGCCATTTCTTCCAGGCCGAGCACCGTTGGGCCTTCAAGCAGCAGGATCTTTGCCCGTCCAGGCACGGAGAGCGCGGAAAAGTAGGCATTGGCTCCCGCCATGAACGCGTCAAGCGGAGACTGGCCGGTGTTGGTGTCAGAGGCAATCTCGGTTGCGACCGCCTCAGCTTCCTGCTGCACCAGGGCGCGCATCAGATCCGGTTTGTCCTCAAAATGATGATAGAGCGCGCCGCGCGTCACGTTCGCCCGTTTGACGATCTCCGGTGTCCCGGTCTCCGCATACCCCTTTTCGACGAAGAGTGCCCGGGCAGCGTCCAAAAGCGCTTTCCTGGTTTCAGCGCGGCGCGCGGCCTGGGACCGGCGCGGTTTTTCATCTTGCATACATGCAGCCTGTATGTTAATTGAAATTCACATACATACTGTATGTTTATTTGTTGTGGCTGGAAAGCCCCATCAGCTCAATTGTGTTGATGAACCGTGTTTGACTGCAGGAGACGCGTGATGAAATGCACCCAGTATTACCCTGTCCTTATGACCAAGGACGTGACCAAGACTGCCCGGTTTTATCAGGATCACTTCCGGTTCAAGGCTGTGTTCGAAGCGGACTGGTATGTGCATCTGCAATCGATCGAGGACGAGGCCGTAAACCTCGCCATTCTCGATCAGGACCATGAAACGATCCCGGCGATCCGCCGCGGGCAGGGCACTGGCGCCATGCTATTGAACTTTGAGGTCGAGGACGTTGATCAGATCTATGCGGGCGCCACGGACGCCGGATTGCCGATCCTGCTGGCGCTAAAGGATGAACCTTTTGGTCAGCGGCATTTCATTACTGAAGACCCGAATGGCATCATGATCGATGTGATCAAACCAATCCCTCCGAGCCCGGAGTTTCTGAAACAATTCGCGCCCGAGGCCGTGCCGGCCTGAACCCTAAGTTTGGTAACCGGCGCGAAAGGCATTATGCGTGAGGTTGGCTAACCTGATGCGGAATTGCCGAGGACGAGAGATTCCACCGAACAGATGCGGTCTTGTTCCAGTGCGAACAGGATCGCTTCCACGACATGCCGGGCGGTCATTGTTTTGCCTGTGCCTGGGGAGGGCCGTACGAACCAGGCTGGGCTCTTATATTCCAGATCGCTTTCAAAATCGGGCGGAAAGACGGACATCACCCGGATATGGGGATGTGTTTGGCGAATCCGGTTCATGAAGGCGGTCTGGGCGCTCTTGGTGGCATGGTAAGCGGCATTGGGTTCCGATTGGCAATCCAATGCCAAACCCGACTTTGAAACAATGGTCATGATGTCAGGCTCATCTGACATTTCCAGAAGCGGAAGGCAGTATTTTGTCAGAAGTATCGTTCCGGTCACCGTGGAATTTACGGCGGCGATCAAATGATCGTCGTCTGTCGCTTCAAAGTATCCGGACAGCCACATGGCCGCACTGTTGATCAGAATATCGATCTTGGGCGTCTTGGCCCTCAGATCCGAGATAAATTGCTGGATGCTGCCCGGATCTGCGATATCGCAGCTGTAGGCAGTGACAGACGAGCCGGTGACATCCTTGATAAAGCGGCACGTGTCTTTGGCCTGTGCCTTGTCCCGTGCGGACAGATGAACATCTGCGCCACGGTCCGCCAAGGCTGCCGCGAGTGCCCGGCCGGTTGATCGGCCCGCACCTGTGATAACCACTGTCTTGCCATCTAGCGTGCCCATGCCTCATCCGCTCCTTCGCCCGCCGTTGCAAACATCAATTCCAGGCGACAGGTGGGTATGAAACACGATTAAACAAGAAAATACTTTTTATATTTTGAAGGTGCGCGAATAGGCGTGGGAAAACACGGCGTCAAATTGATGTGGTTAAGACGCGACCGGTGGGCAGGAACTGCTCTGTTCGGCACGGCTCTTCAGGCCTTGCAGGCTTTGCATGGTGTTCGGATTGCCCGGTAGAACGAAACTCTGTTCCAGCGCCGTGCGGACGTTGTTGATCACGGCAAGATCCTGAACAACGAGCGTCTCACACGGGGTGCCTGTGAAGCGAAGCCGGATGCGGATAACCCGGTTTCCGTTGTCTGAGGGGCCAAACTGGCTGTCCAGTGCCGGATTTTCCCCTGTGAGCTGGCGCTCCATGACGACCATATTCGGCTCGTCCTGGATCACGATGGTGCCGCGTTCCTGGGCGCTTGAGACCAAAGCGGAGCGAACGGTCATCGGGTCGGCGGCGACCTTAACGCTTTGCGCACCCTGCGGCACGGTCAGCTGCGGCTGGTTTCCAAGGGACGCTTGTTGGGTGTTGCTGGACTGGCACGCTGCAAGTGTGAGTGCACAAAGGCCTGCAAGAATGAGATGCCGCATGAGATCGCCTGAGCTTGAATGAATGTCTCTATTCGTTCGGTCTAAAACAGGTCTTTCGCCAGTGCAAGGAAGCTGCCGTATCGTAAGGGCCGGTTTCTGCACCAGTGTCACAAATATGACCCTAGAACGTATCTCCGGTTTTGAAACCACCGCCGCCAAATCCGCCGCCGGTCTTGAAGCCGCCGCCACCAAACCCGTCATTTCCGCCCGGCATACCGGCTCCAGGCCCGCCAAACCCTCCGGGGCCTGGAATGCCGCCGAAACCGCCCATGGAGCGGGGAAGGCCTTTGCCTTTTGGAAATGCCACCCGGCGGCCTTTGGGACGGCGGCGCTTGTGGGACCGCTGTGCCCTGTCCCAGTACTCCGCGCCGGAAATCGCACCCTTTACGAGTTCGCCCAAGAGCACAGTTGTCAAGCGATCATCGGAAAACGTGGTCTCCCAGCTGCCATAGCCATTGGAGCGGAACCGTTTGACAACATCTGCGAGCTCGGCGCGGCGGCGGCCGATATCGCGCTGTAGTTCCCGATCCTGGCGGACTTCGCGGGCGACCTGCTCAATGCGGTCCTTGAAGTCTTCAATGCGTTGGACAATTTTCTCGTCTTCCGGAGACGGCGTTTCGATGGCCGCCCGCCACAGATCATTGAGCGCGTCCATCTGTAGCGAAGACGCGAGGTGTTCTTCGGCCTTCTGGAAATCATTGTCTTCGCCGCTGGCGAACTCGGCCAGAGCACCGGCGAGGGTCTCGATCCGCCGGTCCAGTTGATCCAGCTCGCCATCGATGCCGTCGATCTCGCCGCTCAGCGTTTCAATGCTTCCGACAAGATCCGTGCCTGCGGCATCAGTCATGGCGTTGCGGCTGAGCTCTGCCAGTTTCGCCTGTTCCTGGTCTGCGATCTCGGCGCAGCGTGCGGCATGTTTTGCCATGCGCTCAGGGATCCCGGTGAGCATCGCGTAGTTGGCTCTGGCGTCATTATACCCGATCAACCCGGCAACCCAGCGGTCCAGAGATCGGGTCAAACCGCGTTTGTCATATGAAGGTGTCGCAAAGCCCCGGTCCCAAAGGTAGAGAAACAGCGGATCAGCTTCGTAGGCTTTCCCTTTTTCGAGCCGGTCAGCCTCCGACGTTTCTGCCTTTGCAGCTGCCGCAGCTGCCGTTTCTTCAGCGCGCTCGACAGCAGCCTTCTGGCGTTGAAATGCGTCATCGCCCTCCAGGCGTGTATCGACCGCCTCCAGAAGGTCGTCCATCTGGTTTTCGGCGGTATCCCGATCCGCATCCAGCTGCTGGCGGCGGGCATGAAGCGTACTGCGTTCGCTCTCGCACTGCCGCAGTTGGTCGCTCAGGACCTTGTAGTCGGCCGTGCGTTTTTCCAAAAGCCGCCGGGCTTCCCGTGCGGCGCTGTCCAGCCGGGTGTTGAGAGCGCCGGCCGCATCATTGTCCAGATGAAAGCGTGCAAGGTCCCGATAGGCTTCGGTCTGCCGCTCCTGCAGGTCGGTCAGCCCACGGGTCGCGCGTTCAATCCGCTGGCTGAGCTCTGCCTCTTCGCGGCGGAGATCGCTAAGCGCCTGTTCAATGGTTCCAAGGGTCTGCCGGCCTGTCAGCATTGTCTGTTCCGCATGTCAGGAAATCGGCAAAGCAGTCTTACCATTCGGTGATCGCTCCGTTTTGGACGCCGCTGCGCCAGGTGATGTCCAGCTCACCGCGCTGCTTTTGGCCCAAGGTTCCTTTTTGGACGATGCCGTCATCGACCTTGTCGCGCCGGACTGCAGTGTAGATGGTATCCGATACCCGCTGTGCCCACTTGTTGACCCGAACCGTCTGGCCGTTTTCTTCCGAGACGATGTCGCGCTCCAAGATGTTGCCGTCCGGATCGACCGCTTCAACCACGATATAGTGATTTTCCGCGTTCTGATTGGCGTCTGGTATCCGGGTAATGCCGGTTGGTACGCCTTCCCTTGAAATGATCTGAACGTCAAAGACTTCGGCAAGGCGGCTAGCCAAATCCCTGAGGTCGGCCTCCGCCTTAAAGGCTGCATCGGTCTTGCCGTCTGACAGCGCGATGGTTCCATCGTCCACAAGGCGCTGGGCATCGGCCTCGATATCGGTGTTTCCGGTCAGGTCATCGATGCGTTGAAACAGTTCGGAATAGGTTTGCGGCATGTTTTCAAGGTGCTCAGCAAGGGCAGCTTCGGACCGCTGTGCCGGCAGCGTCACCAGCATGTACCAGGCCGTCGTCGCGACAATCAGGACAACGGCCAGTCCGGCAAGCCACTTGGACCAGATCGAGCGCGTGATGTAGACCATGGCCAGCGTGCGCTGAAAGCCAGCGGCCGGCGGATTGTAGACAAACCGGTCCCGCTTGAGGTCTTCAACACCGGCTTTTAGAATATGGTCGGGGACGTCGATCCCTTGCGCGGCATAAACCTTGCGCAGCCGCTCCACCATGGCGGAATCACGTTCGTCGGTTTTCAGTTCACGCGCGACCTGGCCTTCTTCGTGGCGGAGCGTGTCCACCACGTCCATCGCCATCATCAGATCATCGAGCGGCGTGTCGGGCTGTGCAGCCATGGACTTGGGTCTTCCCAAATTGCCGGAGCCGGGCAGACCCGGCTCCTAATAAGTCTTGATCCGAAGTTAGAGCCCTTGGCCTTCGGCCGTCAACTTGGCAAGGCGGCGCTTGCCGTCCTCAACCGCGTTGCGGATCTCTTCGGAGTTCTTGGTCGACATATCCCGCATTTCTGAAATGATTTCACGGGACTGGACCTGAAAGTTCACAACAGAATCAACCAGTTTCTTGACTGATGCGGCCGCAACAGTCGGACCATAACCGGCCTTGAGCGCTTCTTTCTGGACCGCATCCCCAATTTCTGCCAGCGTCTCCAGGCTCTTGTTGATACCGTCCTTCATGGCGTTGAGCGTTTCGGTGGACTCATGCAGGCCTTGCAATCCGGTGAAGGAAGCATTGAGCGCGGTCAGAACGGACTCATTGGTCGAGAAGAAGCTGACCGACTGGGCGTACACCCGCTCCTTGGCGTTGGTGGTCTGGACGAGCCGCGCCATGATCACTTCAGATGTGTTGTAGCCGACTGTCAGGTTGTCTGAGAGATCCTTGGCGATCTGGTACCGCTTTTCCTCGTCCTGCATCTCGCGCAGACGTTCGTCGCGAGCAAGCTCAAGGCGGGCCTTTTGGGCCGCATCACCGCCGGCATAGGCTTCAACTTCTGCCGAGGCTCCTTCAAGTGCTGACTTCGCTGCATCCAGCTTGGCGGTGGCCATGTTCAGCAGCTCGAGCGCCGTGACTTCAGCTTGCTTCAGGGCGCCCCGGAAATCCCGATAGGCTTCCAGGATCGTCTGTTCCCGTTCAATCTGGTCCTTGGTCGCCTTGGCAACATCCTTGTAGGTGGTGCGGATGTCGGTGAAGCGGTCAGAAATGGTGCCGCGGCGCATATCCCGCCACTTGTTTGAGAGATTCTCGGTGAAGGAGATTTTGCCGTCCGCGAGCTGGTCGACCAAAGTCTTGGCGTCGTCCCGGATCGAATTGAACGCGTCGGTGATTTCTTCATACCGCTCGCCAATGTCCATTTGCTGGACCTGATTGCGGACCACTTCATTGAAGTTGGAAGCCTGGCCCAGCGTGCGGGAAATGATCAGCACCTTGTCCGGAGACAGATCCGAGATTTGTTCCAAAAGGGCGTTGATCGGGGCGTCCGCTTCTGTTTCGGGCGTGATGCCGATGTCGCGCAGCGTCGTCAATGCGCGGTCGAGGTATTGAAGGGGCGAAAATCCACCGGCCGGAGCTGGGGTTTGAACAGCTGTTCCTTGGGAGTTTTCTTCAACCATTTAAAACACCTCGATACCTGTTTGCTTATGTTTAGCCGCACCAGTTTTGCGCGGTCTGAATGACTACAGCGCTTCACATAGGACTGCCAACGGGCATGTTGTCAATGAAAACCCATCCCGTAAGGTCACTTAGCCTTACAGCCATGAGATGACAGTCTTTTTGCATCACGGGTCAGCCCTGCTTGGCTTTTGAGCGGACCTTGGACATAAGATCATCGGCGCCGCAATACGAGGGTCATCGTGAGTGTTTCGGATGCATACCGGCCGGGCTCGGCTCGGTACAGCTCTTCGAAGCGCTCGAAAAACGTTGCAGTCAAGGCATCAGTCTCATCAACGGTTTTTGCCGATTTTTCAAAAAGGTGCAGGCGGAGGGACGATTCTCCAAAGCCTCTGACATACCCCGTGTAGAGCTCAGCGTATTTTTCACGATCCGCCAGCCAGTCTTGATAAGCGTCTTGCGGGTTGATTGCAGCGTCGCTGACGGAGGCCTCAATCACTTCGAACGCAGCTTCCAGATCCTCGTTTTGAATGAGCGGACCAACTGCGTCGCTGACGGAGGGAAACCAGAGCGGGAATATGAACCGGTCAAGAGCCTCTTCGGATAATAGCCCATCGGTGACCATCGTCGCGGCGACCTTGTGAATGGCCCGGTAAAGGTGGCGGGCTGATCCGCGGATGCCATTGATCTCTTCAAGGTCCGGCGTGCTTCCAAGGGTTGAGACAATTAAATAGCCGCCGGGTGCAAGCTCGATTGCCCGGCTTCTCAAGAATGTGGTCCAGTCGGATCTTGCGAGATCTTCGTAGGCGGCCCGGGCCTCGCCCTCAAGGTCGGCATACCAGACCGTGCCGGGTGACGAGATCAGCAGGGGGCGCGACAGCCAATGGCTGGCCACAAAACAGGTCGACAACGAGACCGAATCCGGGGCTGCCATGACGTCATAAAAGGATCCGATCGAGGCCTCTGTCCGGATATTTTTGTCTTGTAGATATCCGGCCTCTGAGAAAACGAGACCAAACAAACCGTTCCAGTCATTGTGTGGTTGATCGCCGTGACAGATGGCGATGCGGCCGTTTGGAGAAGTTTGACGGTAGGCCACGATAGAAGGTTTGACTGCTTCTATTGCCGTGTGTCCCGGGCCACATCCGAGGTCGAGATGCCGGAATTCCGTTTTCTGCGGACCGATATCCCGAACAGCCCTTTCTATCCAGTCTGCTCTACTTTTGACCAGATTGCTCTGCATGTAAGAGTTTCGGTCGTAATCGACCATGTGCTCTGTCGCGGCGTCCGGGCCGGTCTTCTCATCCGTCATGCCATCGCCTTTCGTAAAAAATGGCAGATGAGATTAGGAAAGACCAATCCCTGTCGTCTCTGCAAGGGGCAACAGCAAACCAGATTGAAAGCAACAGTGGGCGACAGCCGGTTATGTGCGGCTTTCTATTGACTGGTCACCAAAGGCGGTCAGTGTGAACACGATACAAAGCAGTTTGTCAGGCGGCAGTCATTGATGCGTTTTATCCAGCTTCTGGGCACACTTTTGATCTTTTGGACAGCGGCTGCGCTGCCCATTGCACCCGCTTCAGCGCAAAATGGTGATGCCGAACAAACCGATGCATTGGGGTTGCCGTCTTCGGCGGAAGAGCTTTTTGCCCGGGCAACCCATGCGCTTGAGCAAGGGACGGTCTCAATCCGGACGTTGGAGCTGTTGCGCAGCCAATTGGTCTCAGTTCGGGACCGCAATGCTGCCATCGTCAATCTCGGAAGCATTGAGGCGGATGCCTTGCTAGCCCAGCTTGATGCTCTCGGGCCCGTTCCCCCAAGTGGCCAAAAGGAAGCTGATGATATTGCGGCGCGCCGCGCCGAGCTGACAAATGCTGTCGCCGATGCCAACGCGCCGGTCATTCAGGCAAAAGAAATTCAATTCCGGGCCGCTGCCCTGATCCACGCCATTGATCGGCATATACGCTCCAAAACCCTCGACCAACTCACCCAGCGGTTTCCATCTCCCGTCTTTCCTTCGACCTGGAGTTCGGCGGCTGCTGAAATTCAGCAGTACCAGCAACGCCTTGAGCGGGACATTCAGAACCAGCTGGCTCGGCCGAGTGTTTCAAAATCGCTCGGGCAGACGGTCGCGATTTCAATTGCACTTGTGGTGTTTGGCCTGGCCTTTTTGTTCTGGCTCCGGTTTCCGATCCACCGCTTTCTTCTGAGATTTAGCCTGCAGCAGGAAGGGGGCTTTCGGGTCATCCTGGCGGCGGTATTGTACAATCTGAGTTATCTCATTTTGCCCGCAATCGGCCTGATCTCCTTCCTGGCCGTCATCCGGATCCTTGATATTCAGCCCAATGCGGCCCGAACCGCACTGATCGCAGCGCCTGCGTCTGCATTGGCGGTTGTGCTCGCCATGTGGCTCGGCCACACACTGTTCGCGCCGGAGCAAACCCGATGGCGCCTTTTGGATCTTGAAGAGCGAAGCGCGAAACGCGGGCTGTGGTTCTGCTTGGGCCTCGGTATTTTCCTGATGCTGGAAATCACTCTGGAAGCGCTGCAGAGGGACAATGCGTTTGGCGAAGCTGCGCTGTCGGTAATCTCGTTGCCCCTGATCGCAGCGGCGTCCATTTTTCTTTGGTCGCTCGCTGGGGTTTTGCGGCCGAACACGCCCGCCGCGGATGCTGGTCAGCCTGAAGCAGAAGACCCTGACGAGGAGGATGAGGCCGGGGTGGAAGAAGCCTCAGTCAATCCGCGGGACTCCGGATTTCTGTTTTCAATGTCCGTGCTGATGAAGGCATCCGCGGTAATTGCCTTCATTTTGACCCTGGCCGGGTATGTCTTGATGGCCCGGGCGGCAATTATCCCGATGATCGTGACACTCGCTCAACTCGGGCTTGGGTTCATGTTCTATCACCTCGCGCTTGCCTTGGTGCGGACGGCGACCAAAAGGGATGCAACGGAGCCGGTTCCCATCCTCATTTCGCTCGGCTTGATTATTGCCCTGGTCATTGTGTTTGCTCCGCTGATCGCCATGACTTGGGGCGCGCGGCCAACCGATATTGCAGACGCTTGGCAGTTGTTTATGGGGGGCGTCCAGCTGGGTGACATCCGGCTGTCGCTCGACACGCTGCTGATCTTGATCGTGGTCTTCGGCGCCGGAGTTTTGGTCACGCGCTGGCTGAAACGACTGTTACGGACGTCGGTTCTTCCGCAAACGCGTATGGATATCGGTGCGCAGACAGCCATCGTCACTGGAACCGGGTATGTCGGCTTGACGCTGGCGGCGTTGATTGCGGTCTCCACAGCTGGTCTCAATCTCTCCAGCCTCGCAGTGGTCGCCGGTGCGCTGTCTGTTGGCATTGGTTTTGGCCTCCAGACAATCGTCTCCAACTTTGTCTCCGGCATCATTTTGCTAGTTGAACGCCCGATCAAGGAGGGCGATTGGATCGAAGTCTCAGGGCAGTCGGGTTATGTGCGGAAAATCTCTGTTCGGTCGACTCGGATCGAAACGTTTGATCGTCACGATGTCATCATTCCGAACTCGGATCTGATTGCCGGCACGGTGCGCAACATGACGCTGAGCAACAAGACTGGCCGTCTAATTCTGCCGATCAGGGTCGCTTACGGGAGCGATCTGGAGAAAGTGAAGGAAATCCTGATCGGTGCTGCGCGGGCGCATTATACGATTGCGCGCTATCCGTATCCGTTCGTCCTGTTCATCGGGATGGGAGACAGTGCGCTTAATCTGGAATTGCGTTGCTACTTGAAGGATGTAAACAACATCCTGACCACCCAGTCGGACCTTTACTTCACGATCTACAACGAGCTTGGAAAAGCGGGCATCGAAATCCCGTTCCCGCAACAGGATGTTCATTTCAAGGATATGGAAAAGCTGATTTCAGCCTTGGAAAAACGGGAAAAGGCCAATGAAACACCGGCCTCTTCGTAAAGCCTGATCAGACCATTTCGGCTGCAATTCTTGCAGCGAGACGCGCATTGTTGCGCACCAACGCAATGTTGGTGTCGAGGCTGCGGCCATTGGTGAGCTCAAGGATGTTGCCGAGGACGAATGGTGTGACGTCTTTGCCGGTCACATTCTGCTCAGCTGCTGTCTTGATGGCCGCGTCGATGAAACCCGACATTTCATCGCGGGGAATTTCATCTGTCTCCGGGACCGGGTTGGTGATCAGAATACCGCCATGATCTGCAAAGTTCTCCCGCACTTTCAAAAGCGCACCGATCTCGTTTGGCGAATCCAGACGGTAGGGAGCGCTGAGGCCGCTTTCGCGGGACCAGAAGGCCGGCAATTCGTCAGTCCCGTAGGCAACGACCGGAACCCCTTTTGTTTCCAGAACCTCAAGGGTTTTCGGAATGTCCAAAAGCGCCTTGGCGCCAGCACATACGACACACACTGGCGTGCGGGCGAGTTCATCGAGATCCGCCGAGATATCGAAGCTTTGCTCTGCGCCCTTGTGCACACCGCCGATGCCGCCTGTTGCGAAGACTTTGATGCCAGCTGCGTGCGCCGCCATCATCGTCGCGGCCACCGTTGTTGCGCCGTAGCGGCCAGTGGCAAGTGCAAAAGTGAGATCCGCCCGTGAGCACTTCATGACATCTTCGGCCTGGGCAAGCCGGTCGAGATCCGCATCGGAAAGGCCGACATGGATCTTTCCGTCCATGATGGCAATCGTTGCCGGAACAGCACCGTTTTCCCGAATATCAGCTTCGACCTGCCGGGCTGTTTCCACGTTCCGCGGAAACGGCATGCCGTGAGTGATGATGGTCGATTCCAGCGCAACGAGTGGCTTGTTGGCGGCGAGCGCATCACGGACTTCGTCGCTGTAGACGATCAGGCTTTTCAAAGCGGCGGATTGGGCGGTTTGTGTCACAAGCAAAAGCCTTTTAGATGTGTAGCAAGTCGGCCGGAGCCGGGAGAGTTTTGCGCCTTATAGACATTGGATTCGATGCCGCCAAGTGCAGCATTTGTCCATTTGGTCAAATTTCATCCGGGCTTGCCAGAGCGTCCCATGATAATCCCTCCGCCAGGGCTCCGGTGCTTTTCAGTGTGATGGCGGCGGCCCGAAGCCCGAGCGGCACGGCATCGCTCAAAGGATACCCCCGGCTGAGGCCGGCAATTGTGCCGGCGGTCAAAGCATCTCCGGCACCGGTCACGTCAACGATTTGGGTTGCAAGGGTCTCATGGGCGGTGATTGCCTCTTCGTTGAGGACAAGCACATCCGATTTGCCATTGGTCAGGACGACGCGATTAGCGCCGCGGCGTTGAAGGTCGCGGAGCAGGTCTTCGCTTGATGTCTCTGGGGTTTTGCCGGTCATGGCGAGCGCTTCGCCGCGATTGAGCATTAGGCAATGGAGTTTGGAAAGAAACGGCAGCAGCCGGGAGGCTTTAGCGTTGGAAACGGCGTTTGCGATCAAACTGCCTTCAGGTGCTTGATCGGTAACACTCTTCAGAAGCTCATCCGGCAGGTTTGCGTCGATAAACCACAGCCCGGTTTTCAAGGACGCCGAGAGTGCCTCGAAGATCGGGTCAAAGGCATCGGCAGGGGCTTCGCTCAGCACCCGATCATCAACGCTTGCTGCAGCGAGCGACCCGTCCGGATTGTGAAAGGCAATGTATTGACCCGTCGAAACTCCGGCACGTTCCAGAGTGAAAAGCTCGATCCCATCGGCGGTCAGTTGTTCCGATAGGCTTGCCCCCGCGCCATCGGCTCCAATTGCCCCGGCGAGCCCGGTTGGAATGTCCAGCCGAACAAGTGTCCTTGCAATGTTGGTAGCAACTCCGCCGGGCTTTGCAGTCAGCTTCGCCGGTGTTGACGTTTCCGGGCGATAGGCCTCGCTGGCATGAGCGAGGGTGTCATAGTGGATTGCGCCGGCACACAAGACCGGTAGGGGAGAGGAAGGGGACACGTTTGTCATCATCACATCAATAGGCGAGGGAGTGCCATTTCAGCTTGGACATCCCTGCAGAAAACTTGAAGACCGGCGGGCTAGCAGATCGCGCCTTTGTCCGCAACCAGCCGGCCGCTCTGTGATTCTCTCACGCTGCCCGGTCTCTGAATGTTCCAAATTTAACTTACCTTGCGTTATTCTTTATGCATTCATATGAGAACATATTGGAAACAAATGGCAAAATCCGATTATATACCAATCGGTTTTGGGGACTTGAAAAATGAGAACAAAATAAGTACAAAGGAGCGGATTGAAACAGAGCGTCCATCATGGAATAAGGAGCGTTCAGCCATGTCGCAAAGTACACTTCGTCTCGTAGAAAGCAGCCAGATGGACAAGACAAAAGCGCTTGATGCAGCGCTCAGCCAGATTGAACGGGCCTTTGGCAAAGGCTCCATCATGCGAATGGGCCAGGGGCAGGTTGTGGAGGTTCAATCAGTCTCCACCGGGTCGCTTGGTCTTGACATCGCCCTTGGCATTGGCGGTCTGCCGAAGGGCCGCATCGTCGAGATCTACGGACCGGAATCTTCTGGCAAGACAACACTGGCACTGCATACCGTTGCTGAAGCGCAGAAGATCGGCGGCATTTGTGCCTTCGTCGATGCCGAGCATGCGCTTGACCCGATTTATGCCCGCAAGCTGGGTGTTGATATCGATAACCTGCTCATTTCCCAGCCGGATGCCGGGGAACAGGCTCTGGAAATTGCCGATACGCTTGTCCGGTCCGGCGCGATCGATGTATTGGTGATCGATTCGGTTGCTGCATTGACGCCGAAGGCCGAGCTTGAAGGTGAGATGGGTGACAGCCTGCCGGGAATGCAGGCGCGTCTCATGAGCCAGGCCCTGCGGAAGCTGACGGCGTCGATTTCCAAGTCAAAATGCATGGTGATCTTTATCAACCAGATCCGGATGAAGATTGGTGTGATGTTTGGCTCACCGGAAACCACCACCGGGGGCAACGCCTTGAAATTTTACGCATCCGTCCGTCTTGACATCCGCCGGATCGGTGCGATCAAGGACAAGGATGAAGTCGTCGGCAACCAGACTCGCGTCAAAGTGGTCAAGAACAAGCTTGCGCCGCCATTCCGTCAGGTCGAGTTCGACATCATTTACGGTGAGGGCGTGTCAAAGATGGGCGAGTTGATCGATCTAGGCGTCAAGGGCGGCATTGTCGAGAAGTCGGGCGCATGGTTCTCCTACAACAGCCAGCGGCTCGGTCAGGGACGGGAGAATTCGAAGCAGTTCCTGCGCGAAAACAAAGAAATTGCAGACGAGATCGAACTGTCTATCCGCCAGAATGCGGGTCTCATAGCCGAGGCCATCATCGATCCGGCCGGCGGTGAAGAGGACGACGATTAAGTTCGTGCCTTGCTGATACCGGAACCCTTTGCTTGTTGAAGCGATGACCCGGCGTTCTAAGAAGAAAAAAGGCCCTTCCTGAGTTGATCAGGGAGGGCTTTTTTGTCGAACAGGCGCACTTCCGTGATTGCGGCTTCAGACTGCACTCGAAAGTTCGATCCGGACCGCAGAAACTCAGGCTGAGACAACTGGACACACCGTGTGCCGAAAGTTAAAAGGCTGTTCCGGTGCGCTAGGAGTTTCTCTGCAATGCACCTTTGTCGATGTTTCTTTAGGACCCGGACGCGGGTCCGGATCTAAGCGAGACGTGAATGACCGGCGTAAACGAAATCCGCTCCGCCTTTCTGGATTACTTCAAGGACAACGACCACGAGGTGGTCGACTCCGGCCCGCTGGTGCCCCGCAATGATCCGACGCTGATGTTCGCAAATGCGGGCATGAACCAGTTCAAGAACGTCTTTACCGGTCTGGAGACGCGGGACTATAGCCGCGCCGTTACCGCGCAGAAGGTCGTGCGCGCAGGCGGCAAGCACAACGATCTCGACAATGTCGGTTATACGGCGCGCCACCACACGTTCTTCGAAATGCTCGGTAACTTTTCCTTCGGTGACTATTTCAAGGAACGTGCGATCGAGCTCGCGTGGAACCTGATCACAAAGGAATACGGTCTTCCAAAGGACCGCCTTCTGGTGACCGTTTACTCAGAAGACGATGATGCGGCCGTGTTCTGGAAAAAGATCGCTGGTCTGTCCGATGATAAGATCATCCGCATCCCGACCTCCGATAATTTCTGGACCATGGGGGACACCGGTCCATGCGGCCCGTGTTCGGAAATCTTCTACGATCACGGCGACCACATCTGGGGCGGCCCTCCAGGAACGCCGGAAGAAGATGGGGACCGGTTCGTCGAGATCTGGAACCTCGTCTTCATGCAGTACGAGCAGACACCGGATGAGCGCCTCGACTTGCCGCGCCCATCCATCGATACGGGCATGGGCATTGAGCGTCTTGCGACCGTTCTGCAAGGCGTCCATAACAACTATGACATCGACCTGTTCCGCGCGTTGATCTCCGCCTCGGAGCACGAAACAGGTGTTGAGGCGTCCGGTGATGCACTTTCGAGCCACCGGGTGATCTCGGATCACCTGCGCTCCACCAGCTTTTTGATCGCCGACGGTGTGCTGCCGTCGAACGAAGGCCGCGGCTATGTTCTGCGCAGGATCATGCGCCGTGGCATGCGCCACGCGCATCTGTTGGGCGCGCGCGAGCCGCTGATGCACAAGTTGGTCCCGTCGCTGATCCGCGAAATGGGCAGGGCCTATCCGGAACTGACGCGGGCCGAAGCTCTCATCACCGAAACCTTGAAGCTCGAAGAAACCCGGTTCCGCAAAACGCTGGAGCGCGGCCTTGGATTGCTGGACACAGCAACCGAAGATTTGACCGCCGGTGGTCAGCTCGACGGTGAAACGGCCTTCAAGCTCTATGACACCTACGGTTTCCCACTGGATCTGACGCAGGATGCGTTGCGGGTCCGGGACATCACCGTCGATACGGACGGATTTGATGCCGCCATGGAGCGTCAGAAAGCGGAAGCGCGTGCGGCGTGGTCCGGGTCCGGCAGTGCGGCAACCGAAGCCGTCTGGTTCGCCATGAAAGAAAAGTATGGTGCCACCGACTTCCTCGGCTATGAGACCGAAGTTGCGGAAGGTGTCATCGCGGGCTTGGCGGCAGATGACGCGGAGACGAGCGAGCTGAAAGCTGGGGAAAGCGGTTTCGTCGTTCTTAATCAGACGCCTTTTTATGGCGAGAGCGGCGGTCAGGTCGGCGATACGGGTTCGATGACAGCACCCGGTGTCAAAATCACGGTCACTGATACGCAAAAGAAGGCGGACGGCCTCTTTGTGCATGTGGTGACCGTTGAGGAAGGCACCGTAACGCCTGACCTCGCACTGGAGTTGAAGGTGGATCACGACCGGCGTTCGGCTGTCCGGTCGAACCACACGGCTACCCACCTTGTGCACGAAGCTTTGCGTGAAGTCCTTGGAACGCACGTCGCCCAGAAAGGCTCGCTGGTCTCGCCGGACCGTTTGCGTTTCGATTTCTCTCATCCCAAGCCGATGAGTGACGACGAGCTGGCAACGGTCGAGACCTTCGCCAACGAGATCGTCCTGCAGAATGCGTCTGTCGAAACCCGTTTGATGGCGGTCGATGACGCGATCGAGGCTGGCGCGATGGCGCTCTTCGGTGAGAAATACGGCGAAGAAGTCCGCGTCGTCTCTATGGGTACAGCGCTCCATGGAGATAAGAAGGGCAAGCCTTATTCACTGGAGCTTTGTGGCGGAACGCACGTAAAACGGACCGGTGACATCGGCCTCGTGACGCTAGTTTCTGAAGGTGCCGTTGCTGCCGGTGTCCGCCGGATCGAAGCGTTGACCGGCGCAGAAGCGCGGGCTTATCTCGATGGACAGGACAAACGCCTGCGGGAAGTTGCCGGGATCTTGAAGGTGGGTGCTGGGGATGTTCCATCCCGGGTTGCTCAACTTGTCGAGGAACGGCGCAAGCTTGAAAAAGAGCTCGCCGATGCGCGCAAGAAGCTCGCAATGGGAGGCGGCGCGGACGGCGGAACGCCGGTCAAGGATGCCGGCAGTTTCAAACTGATGGCGCGCACCGTCGAAGGCATCAACCCGAAGGACCTGAAAGGCATGGCGGACGAAGCCAAGACCCAGCTTGGGTCAGGGGTGGTTGTGCTCATCAACGTTGCGGAAGACGGGAAAGCGGCCATTGTCACGGCGGTCACGAAGGATTTGACCGAAAAAGTAAGTGCCGTGGATCTGGTGCGGATCGGCTCTGAGGCGCTCGGCGGTCGCGGCGGCGGTGGCCGTCCGGACATGGCTCAGGCTGGCGGCCCAGATGGGGCGAAGGCCGACAGTGCCGTTTCTGCGATCGAGGCGCATTTGGCCGGTCTTTGAAACTGACCTGACAGCATACGGAACTTTAAAAGGGGCGGGAGCGCAAAGTCTTCCGCCCCTTTTTGTGATTGCTCCTTGTGCAGCTAGCCGGTCTGCAGATATGCACTTGCGCTTCCACACGATTATTTTGCGCAATTCGAAACTTCGGCTATGTCTTTTGAAAGTTCAGTCCACTGCAAGCAGGACATCCTGTGCCCGGCCATGATTTTAAACGCGCACTCTACGAAGTGCTTGAAGATACCGGTAAACGCCGTCTTGCCGCGCAAAGCCTGCGCAATTTTCTGATCTTCCTGATTGTGGCGAATGTTGTGTTTGCCATCTTGGAGACCGTGCCGGAAATCCGGGACACGCTCGGCCCGCATCTAAGGTTTTTGCAGCTCGGCTCCGGCGTCATTTTTCTGGTCGAATACATCCTGAGACTCTATGTGGCGGATCTTCACCCGCCGATGCGACGCTATGGTCCTGTCGGAGCCCGGTTGCGCTATGCGCTTCATCCGGATGCGATTGTCGACCTGATAGGTGCTTTGCCACTGGTTCTCGTTCTGGTTTTGCCGAACCAGGCCGTGACGATGGTCGTCGTTCTTCGTCTGTTGCGGTTCCTGAAGCTCGCTCGCTATTCCCCTGCGCTCCGCTCCCTCATTTCCGCCGTCGCGGCAGAACGCAAGGCACTCATCGGGTCAAGCATGATCATCTTTGGCGTGATCCTGATGGCTGCTACGCTGATGTACTTAATCGAACACAATCACCAGCCGGAGAAATTCCGCAGCATCCTGCACGGCATCTACTGGGCCATCACCACGGTGACCACGGTCGGCTATGGCGATGTCGTGCCGATCACCAACCTCGGCAAGATGATCGGGGCGGTCGTGATGCTCATGGGCTACGGGTTGATCGCGTTGCCGGTCGGCATCATTGCCTCCGCTTTTGCGCGCGAGATCCACAGCCGCGATTTTGTCGTCACTTGGTCCATGGTTGCCCGCGTACCGTTGTTTGAGGACCTGAGCGCGACGGAAGTGGCGTCGGTTTCGAAACTCCTCCAAGCGTTTACGGTGCGCAAGGGAGCGACGATCGCCGAAGCCGGCGATATTGCGGACCGGATGTTTTTCATCACCAGCGGTGAAGTGGAGATCCGCATGGAACACGGGACAGTGTTCTTAGGGGAGGGCAATTTCTTTGGCGAGCTCGCGCTCCTCAATCAGGCAATTCGCAGCACGACGGTCATTGCCTACCGGGATTGCCAGTTGTTGGTGCTGGAGGCGGGCGCCCTGCAACAGCTGATGGATCAAGATGCCGCTCTCGCGAAAAAAATCATGGACGAAGCCCGGGAGCGGGTGGAGGCTGGCAAGAAGGTTCTTGGCGAAATCGCTGAAGAAGAACTCGAGCAAGCGGGCATCGTACCGTCCGATGAAGATAACAATCTGCAGCCGGAGTTGTTCGAAGATGGCCGGCCCGTGAAGGCTGACTAAACCCGCTTTCTGCTGAACAGCTGCCTAAAGTCGGCGGCAAATGACAATCAGGGCGTTAATCCGGGTGGGACCTGCCGGTAGAGCGGATGGCCGTGCCAAAAGACATCCGTCGGGCCGACGGCAAAATCAATTACATTCCAGCGGTCATATTGATAGCGAAGCAGGACGTAGGTTTGAAGACCGTCCATATAGTCCGCCTCGCTGGCGTAAACGGTATTGCGCATGTCGATCGGCGCACCTCCGGGCCGTTGTGGCGCAACGCCTGCAAAGGCCCAACCGCCGCCAGCCCGAAGCCAGCTCACCACAAATTCGACCGGCGCACCAAAATGGGCTTCGGCCAGCGGGCGTATCGCGTTAAGGATGGCGGAGCGCTCTGCAGTGCCTCTTGCCGGTTCCTGGACCGATTGGGCATGTGCGGCCGGGGTGAGGATCAAGAGGCAAGCGGCGCATAAGAGCGCGCTGACAAGCCTTTGGAATGCATATAAAAACCGGCTTTGTTCAGAATTTGATTCAACCAGCTTCCGCTTGGGAAGAAGTTGTCCGCCTGGCGCGGACGTTTGAAGATGAAAGTCAGTCATGAAAACCATTGGTCTGCTCGGCGGTATGAGCTGGGAAAGCACAGTCATATATTACCAGCTTTTGAACCGGCTGACACGGGATCGGCTTGGCGGCCTGCATTCCGCGAAGTGTCTGCTTTGGTCTTTCGATTTTGCCAATGTTGCCAAGGCACAGTCTGATGGGGACTGGGCACGGGCAACGCGGCTCATGATCGACGCAGCGCAGAACCTGGAGCGCGGCGGTGCAGAGTGCTTGGTGATCTGTACCAACACCATGCACAAAATGGCCGGAGAGGTTCAAAACGCAGTCGACATTCCGCTCATTCACATTGCCGATGCGACGGCACCGGCAATCAAGTCAGCAGGCAGCACAGCGCCCTTGCTGCTCGCAACCGCCTACACGATGGAGCAGGACTTTTACAAAGGTCATCTGCGTGATCAGCACGGGATTGAGGTGCGGATCCCGGAGGCTGATGACCGGGCGGAGGTTCACCGGATCATCTATGAAGAACTTTGTCAGGGAGAAGTGTTGGACCGCTCCAAGACGCGCTATCTCGACGTTGTTGACCGCGCCGTCGCTGCAGGTGCCGATGGCGTTATATTCGGATGCACGGAAATCGGACTGTTGGTTTCAGAAGTAGACTTTCGCGTTCCGGCCTTCAATACAACAACGCTGCATGCCGAGGCCGCCGTCAGTTTTGCACTCGGCTGAATACGAAAATCTGATCAGAGACACTTGAAACTGCGGCCGGCAATGGGCATTTGCGCAAAAGTAAACTCATCAGTATACTTTTTTCGCAAAGCTTGAAAGGAAAGACCATGACCGCCACCGCTCTGATCACCGGAGCCTCTTCAGGTATCGGTGCCGCATTTGCCCGCTATCACGCCGCAAGAGGCGGAGACCTTGTTCTCGTCGCCCGGCGTGAAGACGCGCTCGAGCAGTTAAAAACAGAGCTGGAAGCAAAGCATGGCATAAAGGTGCATGTGTTTGCGCGGGATGTGGGGTCTGGCGAAGCCGCGCAAGCGCTGTACGACGAGATCATCAAGGCGGGGATTGAGGTTGGAATTCTGATCAACAATGCCGGATTTGGCGGCCGGGGCAATCACATCGAGCGGGAGCTTGCCAGCGAGCAGGCGATGGTCGATCTGAATGTCATGTCCTTGATGACGCTGACCCGGCTGTTCGGACACGAAATGGCCCAGCGCGGGAAGGGCTACATCCTGAATGTCGGGTCAACGGCCGGTTTTATGCCCGGGCCATCACAGGCCGTCTATTTCGCAACCAAAGCCTTCGTGAACTCCTATTCGCAGGCGCTCAATGAAGAGTTGAAGCCTAAGGGCGTGAAAGTGACGCTCCTGGCACCTGGATATGTCGAGACTGAGTTTGCCAAAATTGCGGATCTTGAAGGCACGCAGCTGACGCGCTCGGGCGCGACACCGGAAAGCGTGGCGAAGATCGGCTATAACGCCATGATGGCCGGCAAGCTTGTTGCCATCAACGAGAAGGCGCTCGACTTCTCGCTCAATTGGGTGATTCCGCTGTTGCCGCGCCGAGCCGTCCTAAAAATGGTTTCCAAGATGCAGGCGAAGTAGCCGCGCGAAACTGTCAGTCCAGCGGACAATGCACCCGGCAGGCGGAGGTAGACCTGCGCCGGGTGCCGCTGTTTTTTAAAGATCCGCCATCGCCTTTTGCAGGTTCTCGTCGATCTTGTCGAGGAAGCCTGTTGTGGTCAGCCAGCCCTGGTCCGGGCCGACCAGCAACGCCAGATCCTTGGTCATGTAGCCGCTTTCAACGGTCTTGATGCAGACGGTCTCCAGCGTCTTGGCAAAGCGGGCGAGCTTGTCGTTGCCGTCCAGCTTTGCCCGATGCGCTAGCCCGCGGGTCCAGGCAAAGATCGAGGCAATCGAGTTTGTCGATGTGCTCTCGCCCTTTTCGTGCTGGCGATAATGACGGGTAACCGTGCCGTGGGCCGCTTCCGCTTCCACCGTCTTGCCGTCCGGGCTCATCAGGACCGAGGTCATAAGGCCAAGAGAGCCGAAGCCTTGGGCAACCGTGTCGGACTGCACATCCCCGTCATAGTTCTTGCAGGCCCAGACATAACCGCCAGACCATTTCAGGGCACTGGCGACCATGTCGTCGATCAGGCGATGCTCGTACCAGATCCCGGCTTCGGCGAACTTGTCCTTGAACTCCGCCTCGTAGATTTCCTGGAACAGATCCTTGAAGCGGCCGTCGTAGGCTTTCAGGATGGTGTTCTTGGTGGAGAGGTAACACGGCACCTTCCGGCCCAGCGCATAGTTCAGCGAAGCGCGGGCAAAGTCGCGGATGGAATCATCAAGATTGTACATGGCCATCGCGACACCGGAGGAGGGCGCGTCAAAGACTTCGCGTTCGATCTCCGTACCATCCTCGCCAACAAACTTGATGGTCAGCTTGCCCTTGCCGGGGAAGGTGAAGTCCGTGGCGCGGTATTGGTCACCAAAGGCATGACGGCCAACGATGATCGGCTGGGTCCAGCCTGGAACCAGCCGCGGCACGTTCTGCATGATGATCGGCTCGCGGAAGATCACGCCACCCAAAATGTTGCGGATGGTGCCGTTTGGCGAGCGGTACATCCGCTTCAAGCCGAATTCCTCAACGCGGGCTTCATCCGGGGTGATGGTGGCGCATTTGATGCCGACCCCGTGTTCCTTGATGGCGTTGGCCGCATCGACGGTGATCTGATCGTCGGTCTCGTCGCGCTTTTCAATCGACAGATCATAGTAGTGCAGATCAATATCCAGATAGGGGTGGATCAGCTTGTCCTTGATGAATGCCCAGATTATCCGGGTCATCTCATCGCCATCGAGCTCAACAACCGGATTGTCTACCTTGATCTTGGTCATGGAATGTCGGCCTCTTGTCAGGTCAGGAAGGGGACGGTCCGAAACAGCCTTTTCGCGGCTCTCTCATACGCAACAATTATTGTGTGCGTGTGTATACAATGTGACGCTGGCACGCAAGTGCGGACACATGTATGCTCAACACACAGTTGGCCGGATTGAGGTCACGCCGTCAAGAAGCTAGGTAACGCGACAAGACCGGTATCGGGATGAGATCTCCCGGGAGCGAAAAAGATCAAAAAACCGAAATCAATAAAGCGGAAAGCTGTGAAAAGTGATGCCGGTCACACCGGCTTGTTCCATTTCCGTTTTGGCTGCGTCTGATACAAAGAGCCCGTAATTGAGAAGCTTATCTCTCCACGCGTGACGCGGGCCGATAGCGGCTTTGCTGAAGGCAAAATCACCGGTAGCAGGATCCCAGAGTACTTTTCTGATCTTTGCCGTCGCCCGCTCACGGTCCATGGTGTCCAGACGGTTGCAGATGTTGAAAAAATACATCTGCCGGGCAAAAGAACCGTCCTTGTAGACAACCTCAATCGGAAAGAACTGATGCACGCCGGGTTCCAGCCCTTCGATAATATCCTTGACCGTGTCCGAGACGACTATGAGACTCTCAAGATGGAATACGTCATAAGGGGAATTTTTCTTGCTCGACCATTCGATCTGCGTTGGAACATGATCGCCCTTGACGGCACGGCCTGAATACAGGCGTCCAGGTTCGAACAGGGGATTGTCCCCTTTTTCAGGGGTCGTATCGATGTACTCGATTTTTCTCGGGTCGCCGTCCAGAATACGGCGGTCAATGCCATAACCGGATGGTTCATCAAACCCGAAGCTCCACACAACATCGTTTGTCATTGTCTTGTCCTCATGCTGTTTTGCCCCGGCTTGAACCGGGCCTTTCAGCATCTCTGGCGCGATTTGGTCTGCGCAAGGCGCACTCAAACATGTTCTTCCTTCGTCGCCTTGATCAAGGCAGCGTTGAAGAAGCGCAGACCGCGGACGTGGCGGGCTGTGCCGATGATCCGCGTGGCATTGCCCTTGCGCACCACGGGCAGCGATGATTTTCCGCAGGCATCAAAACTCTTCAGCGCGCTTTCCAGACTGTCCGTGTCATGCAGATAAGGGCCGTCGGAGCCGGGATCGAACTTGAGGGCGTCCGGGTCTTCGTTTTCCGGGGGCGGATCCATGAAGTCGCGCACCTTTACAGTCTCGCTGAGGAGACGGTGCGCGCCTTCATTGACGAAACAGCCGCGCATGCCGAGTTGCCAGTGAAAATAGGACTTGCCATGCACGGCCTGTGTCAGCCCGGTCGCGATGGAGACAGACAGAAGCAGCGCGATTGAAAGGGCATAGCCGCCGGTCAACTCGAAGACGATCATCGTCGTGGAGACTGGTGCGCCGAGAACAGCCGCGGCCACTGCGCCCATGCCAAGGATCGCATAAAGCCCATGACTGGATGCCATCTCCGGGAACACGGACGCCGCAATCAAGCCGAAGGCACCGCCGGTCATGGCGCCGAGATAAAGCGCCGGCGAGAATATCCCCCCGCCAAACCGTGAGGCGAGGGTGATAGCCGTTGCGGCGGTCTTTGCCACCAGCAGGATCAGCATGGTCTGAAGCGGCAACTCGTGTTTCAGCGCAAGGTCGGTGGCTTCATATCCGACGCCCAAGATGCCTGGAAAGAAGATCCCCATCGTGCCGACGGCAAGACCGCCCAGAACCGGGCGAAGCCAGAGCGGCATTGTGATGTTGCGGGCAGTCCAGTCCGTCCCGATCAGCGCGAACTGGAAAATGATGGCCACAGCCGCACATGTCAGGCCTAAAAGCGCGAAGGCCGGGATCTCAAGATAAGACGTGATCTCATATTGCGGGATCACGAAAGCGGCGACATCGCCAAACCACCAGCGCACGATGAGCGTGCCCATGACCGATGCCAGAACAATCGGCACGAAGGCCGAAACGGCGTAGTGGCCGAGAATCACTTCATGGGCAAAGAGAACGCCTGCGATCGGCGCGTTGAACGAGGCTGAGACCGCACTGGCAACAGCACAACCCAAAAGGACCCGGCGCGCTGAATCGGGCAGCGAAAACTTCGAACAGATGGCAGCGCCGATTGTGGCACCGAGGTGGACAACGGGGCCTTCACGTCCGGCACTTGCACCGGCACCGAGCGAGATCGTTGTGACCAGGCCGGACCACAGCCCGGCTTTCAACGGCAAGCCCCGGCCGCCATAGGCACGCGCTTCAATCACATCGGCCACACCGCCGGCCCGCTGATAAGGGTGAAATTTCTGCAGGATCCAGCCGACGATGAGACCGCCAATTGTCGGGGCCGCCAAGATCACCCACCAGGGCTGCGCGGCCGCGGCCTCCATTGTGAGCTCGGTGGCCGTTCCCAGCCAGGGCAACTGGAACAGCCCGATCAAGGTCCGGAAGATGATGGCGGCAATCGCAACGAGAACGCCGACGATAAGCGCAAGCAACCAGACGACATGCAGGCGGCTGGATCGGTACTGGCGCACGTTGGGCGTGATCCAGCTGATCAGGATGTCGGGCAGGTGGCTCGCGGCGTCTAGTATCTTGCGCATTCTGTCGGTCCGCTGGCGAAACGGCACATTACTCTTTAACGTCTGCCAGTGTCGCTCGAGTCGGGCGCAAAATACAGGTCAAGTTGACCGATAAACGCCCTAAATCACTGCAATTTGTACTGAAATTTACGTTCTAGCTCTTCTTTTTGATCTCGATATGCCGTCCGACCCGCTCCGGATGGGGTAATGAGCTGTGCGCGTCTGCAAGCGCTTGCAGGTTTGCCGTGATGTCTTCCGGCCATGGCGCGACCTTCCGGGCCCCCATGTCCACATGCAGACAGAGCTGTTCGGATGTCGCAGAGAGCCAGCCTTCCTCAGCGTGATGCATTTCCTCGTAAAAATGAGCCCGCTTTTCATCGAAGCCGATCAATTGCAAGGAGACGATCACGGGCATTCCGGCATTGAGTTCCCGGACGTAGCAAACATGGGCCTCTGCGGTGAAGAACGAGGCATCGCGCTCCTTCACATACTCCGGGCCAAGGCCAAGCTGTTCGAACACCTGATCGCAGGCCTTATCCAGGAGGACGTTGTAGTACGCCATGTTCAGATGACCGTTATAGTCGATCCATTCGTCCTTGACGGTCATGACATCGCACCGCACCGGCTCCGACTTCCAGGCAATCGGCATGAAAAACTCCTCCAAATATGATCGGCCTGCGGCATTTTCAGACCGTTGACCAGTGGTTTTTTGCTGTAAGGTGCAGCTAACATAGGCGATGAAAAAGCACGAACAAAAGACATGTCCACGGAGAAAATGACAATGCCGGAATTGGCGGGAGCGGCCCAAACACTTGAAAGTTCAACCGGGAGTGCCCGGGTCGAGGGACTCCTCTCGGCACTGAAGGACCGCTTTGGCGAACGGTGTTCAACCTCCGCAGCGCTGCGCGAGCAACATGGGCACACCACTACCTGGATCGAGACTCAGCCGCCGGATGCCGTTGTGTTTGCGCAGACAACAGAAGAGGTTGCCGACATCGTCAAACTCTGCGCGGCAGCCAAGGTGCCGGTTATTCCCTTTGGGACCGGGACCTCGCTGGAGGGACACGTGAATGCCCCATATGGGGGGATCTCCATTGATGTCAGCCAAATGAACCGTATTCTGGACGTACATCCGGAAGATCTGGATTGCGTCGTTGAAGCCGGAGTGACCCGCAAGCAGCTGAACAGCTACCTTCGGGACACTGGTCTGTTTTTCCCAATTGATCCAGGCGCAGATGCCAGCATTGGCGGCATGGTGGCGACACGGGCGTCCGGTACCAATGCCGTGCGCTATGGCACGATGAAGGACGCCGTGGTCGCCCTGACCATCGTTATGCCGGACGGCTCGATTGTCCACACCGGCGGCCGGGCGAAAAAGTCCTCGGCGGGATACGACCTGACCCGGTTGATGGTCGGCTCGGAAGGCACGCTCGGCATCATCACGGAAATCACCTTGCGCCTTCACGGCCAGCCGGAAGCGATTTCCGGCGGCGTTTGCCCGTTCCCGGATGTCCAGGCGGCCTGTAACGCTGTTATCAGCACGATCCAGATGGGCTTGCCGGTTGCCCGGATCGAGCTTCTGGACAGTTTGCAGGTGCGGGCCTGCAACAATTATTCAAAGTTGGATCTGGCCGAAACGCCAACGCTTTTCTTGGAGTTTCATGGGTCTGAAGCGGGCGTGAAAGAACAGTCTGAAATGTTCTCTGCCATTGCAGAAGAGCTTGGCGGCGGGCCGTTCAAATGGGCTACAGCGGCGGAAGAACGCACCCGCCTTTGGACGGCACGGCACGATGCCTATTGGGCTGGTAAGTCGCTCAAGCCGGATGCAGATATCATGGTAACGGATGTCTGCGTCCCGATTTCCCGGCTGGCGGACTGCGTTCAGGCAACTGCGGACGACATTCAGGCAGAAGGCTTGCTCGCCCCGATCGTCGGTCATGTCGGGGACGGCAATTTCCACGTTCAGGTGCTCGTTGATATGGAGGATGCAGAGGCAGTGCGCCGCGGCAAGGATTTTGTTGAGCGCCTGTCCTTGCGCGCCATTGATATGGGCGGCACCTGTACCGGTGAGCATGGCGTGGGGCAGGGCAAGCGCAAATACATGGAGCGGGAGCACGGCAACGCGCTGGGTCTTATGAAGGCCATCAAGCTGGCGCTGGACCCGGACAACATCATGAACCCGGGCAAGATCTTGCCATAAAGCTCTGATGGATGTCTCAAAGACGCTTTGCAATTCCTTTAGGAAGGTCCACTTGCCGTTTGCTGAATAAAGGTGAATCGGCAATTTGCGCAATTCGGGCAGATAACGTTTTACGGCAGTCATGATAGTGTAGGGAATCGGATAAATAACAGGGGAAGAGGCTGGCTGTTTTCAAATCCGGATTGGCCTGACAAGCAGGCACAAAACCGGACATCAGTTGGCGCGATTGGCTGAACCTTAAGGAGACACAGCCTGAACTCGGTTTACATTACTTTCGGGATTGCAGTGGTCTTGGTGCTGATTACGGCACTGGTGGGGCCGTTTTTCATTGATTGGACCATCTACCGGTCGACCTTTGAAACCTACGCAAGCCGGGTGCTTGGACACCGCGTGACCGTCCTCGGGGAGGCGGACCTCCGCCTGTTGCCTGCACCCTATATCCGGTTTTCCGATGTCCGTGTCGGTGAAGCAGAAGATCCTCTGTTGGTCGTCTCCCGCTTCGACATGCGTGTTGAATTGCCGCCGCTCTTGAAAGGCGAGTTCCGGGTCGTTGACATGGCCCTGGAGCGGCCGCACCTTACCCTTTCTCTGGACGAGGCTGGCCGGTTGGATTGGCTGACCGCGGTGACGGCCGATGGCGCCCTTGCGGATCTGCCTCCCGAAGATGTGGCGCTGGAGAAGGTCACTATCCGCGACGGGGCGATTTCTGTGATCGATGCCCGTACGGGTGAGACGCACAGCCTTGATAACGGCAACCTCTCCGTCAGCGCGCGCACTTTGGCCGGTCCCTTCCGCGCCGATGGAAGTCTGACATTGAACGGGAGTGCCTATTCGGTCAGTCTTGCCTCTGGCCGCATCCGCGACAATGAAAGTCTGCGCCTCAAAGGGGATGTGACTCCTACGGATCTGCCCGTCACCTTCAGTTTTGACGGAGCCTTGAGCGAGACGGATGCAGCGCCCCGTTTTGACGGAGCGTTCGACATAACCTCCGTGGCGCTGGACGAAAGCGATACGAACACTTGGTCGGTTGACGGCCAGTTCTCCGCGGATATCGCAGAAGTGGCTGTTCCGGAATTCGAATTCCGGTTTGGACCGGATGACAAACGGCTCAGCATGACGGGCGAGGCGGATCTGGTTTATTCCGGTGATCGGCGTTTTGAAGTTCGTGCGCAGTCGAAACAGGTGGATTTGGATCGTCTTCTGGGCGGCGGTCCGCAAGCGCCGGTGGAAATCAATACTGCCGGTCAGCAGCTTGTCAGTGCGTTAAGGGCTGTTCCGCTGCCGACAATCGATGGCGCCTTGTCGCTGGATGTCCCAGCTGTTGTTGCTGGGGGTGGCATTATTCAAAATGTGCGTCTTGATCTTGAAACCATGCTGGGAGGCTGGCGGATTGCCCGCCTTGCCGGCCGCTTGCCAGGCCGCACCATGGTCGCGACGCAAGGGGACCTTGGCCTTGAACCGGCGTTGACATACCGAGGTGCCGTCTCCGTTCGTTCCGATCAGCCCGCGACATTTTTCAGCTGGTGGCAGAGCCAGGAAAGTGGAGCTGCGGTTCTAGAGCCTGTTGCCGTTGAGGGACGTTTGAACCTGATGCCGGCAGGCGCCGCCCTTGATAACTTGCGTCTCACCGTTGCCGGCTCGGAAGCTCGTGGCGGGCTTGCGTATCGCCAGCCGCGCGGCGGTGGCAATGCCGAGTTTTCCCTGTCTCTGGATGCCGACACTCTGGATCTCGATCAGATGGAAACGCTGACGGCCTTAATGCGGCCGTTCCGCGGGGCGACAGGGCAATCGACATCCGGTGGGACCAGGTCTACCAATGTGTCGCTGCGCCTGCAGGCACGTGAGGTGCGGGGCCGGGGCGTTGCCGGGGAAGGGCTGGCGTTTGAGGCCGAGTACGCCGATGGCAACATGCGTATCGATCGTTTGTTTGCAGCAGATCTCGCCGGTGCCCGGATTGATGTAACAGGCGATGTCCGCAATCTTCTGACCGCTCCAAACGGGGCCGTTTCCGGAAGGCTCGATGCCAGGGATCTGTCTGGTCTGATGGCTCTGGTCAAGGGAGTGCTGCCCGATTCGGCGCTCATTGACCGGCTGGAAAAAGCCGCAAATAGCCTTGTGCCGGCCCAGTTCGATGCGTCCCTGCAAGCTGCGGAACGCGCCAACGGCACTGATCTTTCCGTTGAATTGACCGGCACCGCCGGAGGGACGGAAGTTGCGGTCCGGTCCAATCTGGAGGGCCGCATAGACGCTTGGCATGAAGCTGATATCGGCGTTTCGCTGTCCATGACAGGGGCGGATGGCAGTGCGGTTTTACAACAGCTCGGCCTTGATGTTCTCCCGGTTGAGGCGATCGGCGAAGCGCGGATTTTGGCAGAGGTCTCGGGCGTGCCCGCCAACGGCCTTGACGTCCGCAGCACTTTTGCGCTGGGCGAGACCAAGATAGAGACGACTGGAACGCTGACCCTCAAGGCAGATGAGGAAGCTGCCTATGCCTTGAACGGGACGCTGGAAACGCCTGATCTGACACCGCTCGCGTTGCTTTCCGGCCGTATTCTGCCGGTCATGGCTGGTGACTTGCCTGCAACGCTCACAGCGGCTGTTGAAGGGGTCGGCACCAGTCTGGCACTGCCGTCCTTTAGCGGCACGTTCCGGGATACCCGGTTCGATGGCAGGCTGGAAGGCGATCTGACACCGGTTCCAGGCGAGCGGAACCGCCGTTTCAATGGAGAGCTCAATGTCAGCCAGATGGATTTGCGCGCCTTGAGCGAACTGGTGCTGGGGCCTGACCAGTGGTACGCGCTGGGTGATGGGTCAAGCGTTTGGCCAACGGCATTTTTTGGCGCGCCGCTTCTGGATGATCTGGATGTGACGCTGGATCTGCGGGCAGATGATCTCTACCTCGACGAAGACACGGCCCTTCAATCTGCGCGCGCCGAGTTCCGCTTAACTCCGTTGCTTCTTCGTCTTGATGGTCTGAATGGCACTTATGCGGGCGGCAAGTTTGACGGTAATCTGTCGCTCCGCCGTTCCGAGGCGGAAGGGGCCGCGTCTGGCCGGGTCAAGCTGACTGGCGCGGACCTCCGCCAGCTGTCTTGGCGCCCGGATGGCCGGGCGGTTGTTTCAGGGACAGGCGATCTTTACCTCGATTTTGAAGGCATTGGCCGCTCGATCGCGGCAATTGTTGCAGGTTTGAACGGTGGCGGCTCCTTTGCGCTTCAAAACGGCACGGTTCAGCGGCTGAACCCGCAGGCCTTTCTTCAGGTGACCCGGGCGGTCGATGCTGGTCTCGACTTGCAGGACGACAAGATCGAAGAGGTTTTCCTCAGCCACATGTCTGCCGGCAGCCTTCCGTTTGAAAAGGTGGAAGGAACGCTGACACTGGTTGGCGGCCGTCTTTCTGCCCGCAACGTGGTGGTTGATGCGGAAAAGGCCGAAGTCTTCGGGTCGGCTCAGCTGGATCTGAACACCTATGACCTCGACGCGGATTTCTCGCTCAAGGTGGATCCGGGCGAAAATGCGGTGACCGGTGCTGAGCCGCAGATTGGTTTGCTGTTCGAAGGGCCCGTCGAAGCGCCTGTGCGCAGTGTCGACATCACACCTTTCACAGCTTATCTGACGCTCCGCGCGTTTGAGCAGGAAGTCGAGCGGGTGGAACGGCTCCAGGCGGAAATTCTGGAGCGGGACCGCCTGACGCGTGAACTGAAGCGCCAGTCAGAAGCAAAAGTGCGGCGCGAGCGGGAAGCGATCGAGGCTGCCGCTGCCGCAGAAGCAGCGGCGCAAGCGGCAGAAGAAGAACGTCTTCGGTTGGAACAGGAACGGCTTGAGCAGGAGAGCCAGGAGCAGGAGAGCCAGGAGCAGGAGCAAACGCAGAACAGCGAGCAGACCCCGGTTGTACCCGACACGCAAGCCGTTGAAACCGCCGCCAGCCCTGCTGATGCTCCAGTGGATGACCCGATCCCGCTGACCGACCGGATCCGGGCGGTGCTTGATGCGTCGAACGACAATCTGGATCTCACCGGCGCATCCGCGGCGCCTGAAACCAAACCCGCCTCGGACCTCCCGCCACTCGATGGCCCGATCACTATCGAGGATCTTTTAAGCGGGCAGTTCGGTATCCCGGCTGGTCAGTGACTGTTGTAACGTGAGAGGCGACTGCCTCACGGCGACTATTTATGGGAAAATAATGCTGTCAGATCACTTCGATATTGCCTAGTGATCCAGACTTTAGGGAGTTTGGGCAGCTTGACGCCCTCTGACGCTAGCCACTCACTCATATCACCAGCTCCACCGTCGAATGTAGTGCAGTTGCAATTGTTGTTCCCAAGTTTATCGGAAACGCAAAATGTCTTGACCTGCTCCCCCGATTGTCCGCATTCATAAGTTAGCTCTGTTCACGGTGTGATCTTCGTTGGACTTGGTTGCAAATTCGAATGGGGTGAGCCCGTCGAGGCTCGTATGCGGTCGGTTCAGATTGTAGTCGATCCTCCAGTCTTCAATGATGTCTCGGGCATGACGATAGCTGCGGAACAGGTGCTCGTTAAGACATTCGTCTCTTAGTCTTCCATTGAAGCTTTCAACGAAGCCGTTCTGCATAGGTTTGCCCGGGGCGATGTAGTGCCACTCGACACTGCGTTCCTGCTGCCATTTGAGCATGGCGTTTGACGTGAGTTCTGTGCCGTTGTCGCTGACCACCATCAAGGGATAGCGACCACGGCGCTCTGCGATCCCGTCCAGTTCACGCGCCACGCGGGCGCCGGAGATCGAATTGTCGACGACAGCTGCCAGGCATTCCCGGCTGAAGTCGTCAATGACACACAGGATGCGGAACCTGCGTCCATCCATCAGGGCATCGGAGACGAAGTCGAGGGACCAGCGCTGATTGGCGGCCTGCGGCACAGCCATCGGCGCTCGTGTGCCCAAAGCTCGTTTCCGGCCGCTGCGCTTGCGCACCGTGAGACGCTCTTCCCGGTAGATCCGGTAGACCTTCTTCCAGTTGGCCTCAATGCCTTCGCGCTTCAGCAGGATGTGTAGCCGGCGATAACCAAATCGCCTGCGCTCTGATGCCAATTCTCTGAGCCTCTGGCGCAGGTCAGTATCATCGGATCTCGTGGACCGATAGCGGTACACGCGCGGATCGATGCCGACCAGCCCGCAGGCGCGACGTTGCGAATATCCCTTGGTCTCGATTGCCCAGCTCACGGCACTCCTCCTTGAACCGGGCGTCAGAAGTTTTTTCCGAGCATCTCGCGGAGCGTCGACACATCCATCATCGACTCCGCAAGCAGCTTCTTCAGTTTTGCGTTCTCTTCTTAAAGGGCCTTCAGCCGTTTGGCATCAGACACCTCCATACCGCCGTACTTCGAGCGCCACTTGTAAAACGTTGCATCGCTGACACCGTATTTGCGGCATAGCTCGGCGGCCGAAACGCCCGCCTGATGTTCTTTCAAAATGCCAATGATCTGTTCTTCGGAGAATCTGGATCGCTTCATCGCCTGCTTCCTTCAATTGGGAACAGACTAACCTCAGAACGCGGAGTTTTCAGGGGAGCAGGTCAGTCTAGATGTGCATATTGCCTGGAAAACAAAGAGTTATGTAACTCCCACGCAATACCGAATGGCATTTTTCGGCAGATATTAAAACGAAACAACGGGAGCCTTATTGCACTGCCTACCGATGACCGAAAAATACATAAGAGCCAAGATACAGGAAAAGCAAAGCTTCTATGTTCGGATTGCGAGGCTTATCTCAATCGTAAATTTGATGCTCCGTTTGTGAATGCCTTGAAGGCTTGGGATAAGCTAATTGTTTCAAATGGATTTTGCGTCCGTTATGAATTCGATCCGTCTCATCTAGCGCATTGTATTATATCAATTATTTGGCGATCTGTTGTTTCAAAGAGTTCATTTTATTCTAGCATGAGCCTCAACAAATCGGATGAAATGCGCCTTTTCGAAATTTTAAAAGGCGAATCCAGTGATGTGCTTAAGAAGTGCTCGATCCTGATAAATAGGCTTTCTGACAGGACCCCCGCCGAAGACGGCGGTTTCAGCCAATCAGTTATTTCTGATTTTGTTACAACCATTCACCCCTACGGCACTTCGCACGCAAAGGGAGGATTGGCGTGTTCGGTGGTGATGCAGGGCTTTTTGATGGTACTTTTTGTACCCCGAGTATCTGCATCATTCCGTATTCGTCCGGGCTATCTAAAACCTAAACAACACCTGCTACATGCACCGGCTAGAGATGTTTTTGATTTTCCGCCGCTTAAGGCGGCAGTCATTGCTGGAATCACAAAAAACAAGGATGGAGAAATAACTTTCTAGGACACAGGTTTTTTCCTCGAGAGCTTATCGTAGCTAATCTATTTTTAGCGCCCGTTTGAGCACCCACACGCGGATGGCAGAAGACAGCGGATCATCCGGATCCCGCGTGTCGTCTATTTCTGCGATCAAGCTGGCAAGGGAGCGATGTTCGGCTCTTACGGCTGCGTCGATGACCGCCCAGAACTCCGCTTCCAGAGCCACACTGGTGCGGTGGCCGTGCAGGGAAACCGATCTTTTCTGGAGCGCCATGAGAGTTAGTCGTCGCCGGGCAGAGTGGCGGCCGGTCCGTCAAGCTTATGGCCATCGACCTGCTTTTCAAGCATGTCCCTGCGCCGGCGGTCCGCCTCGCGTTCGGCTTTGGTCCGGCCGAACTTCTGGCGGTTGCTTTCAGCGGTTTTTTCCCTGGTTTGCCGCTGCTTTTGCTTGCGCGCCTGGCGCAGATTGACGATTTCGGCGCTCATGGCCTTTTCCTGAGGGTCAGGTTTTTTTCCGGAATGCGTCCAGCGAGACAACCTCACCGCCGCCGTCACCGTCTTCCGTGTCTTGATCGGGCTTTCTGGTTTTTTTCTCAGCTTCGACAGCAGGAACATCATCCTGCTTGTTGTCGGCTGTCATAAGCTTCTCGGTGGTTTCCTGTTCCGCCTTTGCAAGCTCTTCGACCGCTTCCAGCAGGTCTTCCGGCAGTTCCTCGGCTGTCTTGCCCGGATCGAATTCAAGCGCGAATTGAACGGAAGGATCAAAGAAGCCTTTGATTGCTGAGAAGGGCACCAGCAGCTTTTCCGGGACGCCGCCAAAGGACAGGCCAACCTCGAAGGCATGTTCGCCGATCGCCAGATCCCAGAACTGGTGCTGCAGGACGATGGTCATTTCCTGCGGGTAGCGCTCTTTCAAACGCTGGGAGATTTTCACACCCGGTGCGGTCGTTTCAAACGCGATGTAGAAGTGGTGGTCGCCGGGCAGGCCGGTGCGCCCAACCTCCGCAAGGATTTTCTTCACAGCACCACGCAGTGCATCCTGGATCAGGATATCGTATCGCAACAGGTCTTCAGACATCGTGTTCAGTCGAATCTCGCTTTGAATTTCATCTCAGAAAAGCACATTGACGGGCAAGGTTCAAAAAGGAAAGGCCCTTTTCCAAGGATAGCGCTTTATGGAGCGGGCGGCGATAGGCAGTGCCAATGTTTCGCTTTGCTGGGGGAAGAGTTGAAGTGAAGGCTTCTGTTGCCAGGTGCCTTCGAACCCCGCCTGAAGGGGCTAACCAACAGGACTTAGTGGACTACCGGAACCGCATTACGCAGCTACAGCGTTGTCCATAGCAGTGTTGTCATTTGCAACTACTGAGATAGCCCGATAACGGTGGTACAATGCCGAGCAAAAGCACAGTCTTTACGCCCTCGTCGATCCTGTTTCGCCCCCGCCGAAACCCATATGGGTTCTAAGCATTGAGCCTTATGGGCTTGGGTGGAGGCGCCGGGTACCGCCCCCGGGTCCGATAGGTTTATTACACTGACCATTTATTGCCATAGCTGGCGAACCAGCACCCCTGATATAGGCACTTTCGGTTCGAATTGAAAGGGCTTTGCCAAAGGGCCGGTGCTTGGTTGGCTTAGGTCATCCACAGATTGGCTCGGGTCCTGAGCTGTTTTCCTTGTGGCCGGAGCTGGGGAAAGTCCGGGGCAGGGGGTGCGTTTTTGTCAGAATCTGCGAAGTTAGCGATACGTTTCCGGCAGTATGATGAAGGGCGCCCGCCGTGCAGCAATATCACGACCTCCTTTCTAAGATCCTTGAAGACGGCATTGACCGGGGCGACAGGACAGGAACCGGAACACGTTCGATCTTTGGCCATCAGATGCGGTTTGACCTGTCTGAGGGGTTTCCGCTGGTCACGACCAAGAAGCTGCATTTGCGCTCGATCATTCACGAGCTGCTTTGGTTCGTCGCCGGTGATACGAACATTGCCTACTTAAAGGAAAACGGCGTCAAGATCTGGGATGACTGGGCCGATGAAAACGGCGATCTGGGCCCGGTCTATGGCTATCAATGGCGCTCCTGGCCGGCTCCCTCCCGAGACGGAAGTGGACAGTCGATCGATCAGATCTCGAACGTTCTGGAGATGATCCGCAAAAGCCCGGAAAGCCGCCGCCTCATTGTCTCTGCCTGGAACCCGGCACTGGTGGACGAAATGGCGCTCCCGCCGTGCCACGCACTTTTTCAGTTCTATGTCGCCGATGGCAAGCTCTCCTGCCAGCTGTATCAACGTTCAGCCGATGTGTTTCTTGGGGTACCGTTCAACATTGCATCCTACGCCCTGCTGACGATGATGATTGCACAGGTTACGGGGCTCAAGCCCGGCGACTTTGTGCACACACTTGGTGATGCGCACCTTTATTCCAACCATTTCGATCAGGCGCGCGAACAGCTTACGAGAACGCCGCGTGCACTGCCGGAGATGAAGATCAATCCTGCCGTGGCGGATCTCTTTGCGTTCAAATATGAAGATTTTGAGCTGACCGGCTACGACCCGCATCCGCACATCGCCGCGCCGATTGCCGTCTGAGACCGACGACGAGATTCTGATCCGGATGCTCCGGATGCCGGATTGGCGAAAGCGCCTGTCTTTTCTTGGGCGCTAATTGCCTTCCATTCTGCAGTAGACTTGGTGAGCCTTGGCAGACTGAGCTGAGTTTGGAGGGTGCAGGAGGGGACATGACGACGCGCGGGCACTGCTTTTGCAAGAATACCAGTTGGGAATTCACCGGCGAAGTTACCTGGAGCTGCTATTGCCACTGTAATGATTGCCGCCGCAATTGCGCGGCACCGTTGGTTGCCTGGCTCGGCGTGCCATCAAAGAATTTTAGGTGGACCGGCGCGGCACCCAGAACCCTGGAAAGTTCAAAAGGTGTCTACAGACACTTTTGCGATACGTGCGGAACGCCCATGGCCTTCGAGGCCGAACACTACAAAGGCGGCATGCACCTCTATGCCGCGACGCTGGAGCACCCTGAAACCTTCAAGCCTGAATTTCATGTGAACTACAAAAGCAAGCTGCCCTGGCTCCAGATGACGGACGATCTGCCGAAATACGATACCACGCTGCTGCATGCGCCTCAGGATCTGAGCGAGTACGATACCTGACGTTTTCGTCTGCTTATTTGCACTTCAAGCCACATCGCTTTTTAGTAATTCATGGGCTGTCCGTGGCAGTGGCGGACGGATCGCGTCCGCTATTGGCTGGGTGAGCTGCCCCTTCGCGTCGGTGAGGAACAGCGGTTCGAAATCCTTAGCGAATTTTGCGTCCATCCGGTGCAATGGCTCGTAGGCGACACTCAGCGGCTCGGTCATTGCATTGAAAGTACGTTTCGGTTCACGCCACGTCTGATGCATTTGCCGGTGATCTCCGATACGGATACCGCCCGCATATCGGACGATCGGGCCGAGCATGCTGATCAAGGTTTGCAGCGTATCGAACGAATGCCGCCGTGACCATGCATGGCGCACCGCATGGCGGGAAAACGCGAGCTTCCGGCCTTTGAATTGCAGAAGGTTTGCAAGATACGGAACAACCTCTTCCAGCGGTTCCTTCGGCCACTCCACCAGTTTTTGACCATCCATGTCAGCCAAACGCACATTCGGCATCAAACGCCCTTCAGTGGCGGCAGTATTAAAATGCGGCGTGCCGAGGATCGGAATGGTCAAGGACATCAGCGCTGGCAGCGGTGTTTCCGGACTGGCCAGCAATCCGTCGATCTGGCCGTCGATTTCTGCAATCGTCTGATGGGAAAAGTCCAGCATCATGCCGTAGTCGAAGAGGATCCCGTACTCGGCGCACAGCCGCGCCAGCGACCTCGGATCGGACGAGAGACTGTGCTTTTTGTTGTAGGCTTTCAAGACCGCCGGATCGAGTGATTCAACGCCTGAGAACAAGGCTTTGCAGCCATTGGCGGCGATGATGGCCAGGTTCTCCGGGTTTTTGAAAAAATCACCGGTGACCAATGCCCCCCAGCCACGGTATCTGCCACGCCGCCAGTGGTCGCCGAGGAGTTCCGTCCGGCGTACGAAATCCGCGCGGTTGTTGCCGTAAAAATTGTTGTCCAGCACCATCAGCATGGAAGTCTTTCCGCCAGCCTCGATCTGGCTGGTGATCTCGGCCGACGAATAAGACTGATAGGCGCGTCCCTCGCCGGTCAGGGAGCAAAAGGCGCACTTGAAATTGCAATTCTTTGTCGTCTCGACAAATCCAAGGCCATACGACCAGCCTGCAAGATCAAAGCGGGGGGCAGGGTTTTCTGCCCGGCAATCCGCCCCGAGTGTCTCCTCAACCAAATCATCGAAGGTCTCGACATCGCCCTGACAGACATAGTCAAAGACGTCGGTACACAAGGCGGGCAGTGCGCGGGCAATCGGTCCGCCAATTGCGACCGTGACATCCGGCCGGGCATTCCTGAAATAGGCAGACAATTGCCGGGCCCGGTCGAAGGCAGCCGTCAAACCGGTCAGAATGACCATATCCGGCCAGTCAAACAAACGGGGATTGAGCAGCGCCCCGTGATAGACCTCGTCATAGACGCGCACATCCGCCCGGGAGTTATTCAGCCGGCCGGCAAGATAATAGGGTGCCATCGCGCGCGGAATAAACAAGCGCATCGGGGCCGCAGACCGCCACGGATCGACATAGGCATTCACGATCAAAACCTTTGGCCGTTTTCCAGCCTTTACTGCGTTCTTGATCATGAAAAATTCCGATTGCGGCTCATACCTGGTCCAGACCAGCGAATATCCCCAAGATGAAGATCGCGTAAACACCGATGATGGCGTGGGAAATGATTGACGGGACCACACTGCCGGAGCGCATGAACAACCAGCCCCAAAGAAGCGACGGGGCTATAACAGCGAGCGACACGAGCGGGTTTAGGTGGGCATGAAGAACCGCAAACAGAAGTGTCGATACCAGATTGGCCACCCAGCCCGCCGGGCCGATCACGCCGGTAAGAAAACTCTGGAGCGGTGCCTGGATGGCGCAGCGGATCGCAAATTGCTGAAACAGCACCGAAACAAGATAGATTGCCAAAGCGATGAGAAACAATCCGGGCTCCCGGACCCGGGTTCCATCGTCCAGAACCAGGAAACTGAAGAGCTCAGGTGGCGTGGCACCATCCTCTCGGGCGAGTGAAATGAAGATCAGTTTTCCGAACGTCATCAGGACGCAAAATCCCAGAGACCAGACAATACTCTCAACCACGTAGCGCCTTTCCGGGCGCAGATTGAGCTTCAGTGTTCGTCTTTCCGGAGAGGACCAGCGGTCAAGGAAAAATGCGATGATGACGAGTGTCAGGAGCGCGATTACTGGACCAAGATCGTAAAAATGGGCTCGTGCGAGTTTCTGGATTGGCTCAAGGAGGAGGGTGAACACGCTGAAAATCGTCAGGATGGCAACGATGAAACGTCCCGTTGATGCGCGCTCTCGTTCGCGGTCGGCCGTTCGGGTCAAAAGCTCCACCCGCTCACTTTCATCGGCAAGCATCACCAGGACACCAATGCGTTCATCGGAGCTTTTCCGGTGAAGCAAAACCGTCCGGACACTGAGATGGAGCACACCCTCCGGTCGTTCCAGGCTGATCGTTGTAACGTGTTCCTTGTCCGGCTGCCGGACGGCCTCAAGCACACAGTCTGTGAAAGCGTCGAGATCTTCCAGCGGCAGGAAGACTTCAGCAACCGTTAGGCCGACCACGTCGTTTGCCGTGAGCCCAAAGATTGCTTCAGCACCGGGATTGAAAGACGTCAGCACCCCATGCGGATCAATGGTTATGATGCCGTCGCGGGATGAAGCGACAATATCGTCTGTCATCGCCGCCGGAAAAATCTGCGTTTGATCCGGGTCAGTCAAAAGGGCACCGGGCTAGAGTTGAACCACTAAGGGTTGCCGGGAAAACTGAAATTGAAGTGGTCACAGAAGCAGTCAATCTGGATGTGCAAGTATCGATATGCGGCCAACATAGCCGCAACGAGCCCACTCGCGCCACCCGTCTCGTGCGGCGGTCCACTGCAGAGGTGGACTTACGCCACCTCGAACCAGTCCATCATGCCGGAGGCCGCATGGCCAAGCATGTGGCAGTGAACCAGCCATTTGCCGGGATTGTCGGCGACCAATGCAATCTTCACGGTCTCGCCGCGCTGGGTTGTAAACGTGTCGCGCCAGTCTGGGTGAGCCAGCTTCTCGCCGTTGCGCTCCAGAACCCGGAAATGATGGCCGTGCAGATGGATCGCGTGGGGGAAGGCGGTGTTGTTGGTGCTTTCCAAAACGATTGTCTCACCGCGTTTTGCTGAGAAAAGCGGTTTGTCGCCCATACCCGCCTGGCCGTTGAATGCCCAGAAGTTTCCGGCCTGTACCAATTCCCGCATGGTCATTTCCTGTCCGTTCATTGTGGCCGATTGCATCCGGCCCATGGCACCGCCCGCCATATCGAGCGGGAAAGACCGGGCGTTTGTAAGATCGGGTTCTGGAAGAGAGTTGGGTGCTGGAACTCTCAGTTCCGTTGGCTCTGCTTTCTCACCGGACACAACGAAATTGGCAAAGGTGAAAGACTGGCCTGTCATCATTTCAAACGGGATCGGGCCGGCGCTGTCTGGCTTCATCACAAGATCCATGCGCTGGGCGGGCGCGAGCTGTATGACGCCGTCAATGTCTCTGGCTGTGTCGAAGCCTTGACCGTCCAGTGCGATGACCTTGGCGCCAAAACGGGACGGGGCCAGATCAAGGACACGAGAGGCTGAAGTGTTGATCAGGCGGATACGATGCCAGCGGCCTTTCGTTACCGGAATATCGGGCAACGATGTGCCGTTGATGGTCAACCAGTTGCCAAGCCGTCCAGCATGAGAGAAATCATGCCGGGCACCGAAGCTCGCCGTATCAAGCAGGCCATTGTCGTCCAATCGCCAATCGGACAGCGAAAGGATGATGTCGGCATCCGGCCCGAAGGGATTGTCGTCCTCTTCGACAATGAGAGGACCGGCCAACCCGCGTGGCACCTGGTTCCAGCTCATGTGATGGGCGTGATACCAGTATGTTCCAGCATCGGGGGCGACAAAATCGTAGTCGAAGGTCTCACCGGGCTGCACCGCTGGCTGCGTGAGCCCGGAAACGCCATCCATGGCATTGTCGATCCGGATACCATGCCAATGGACTGATGTCGGTTCGTCAAGGCTGTTCTTGAAGCGAACCTTGACCCGCTCCCCGCGCTTTACACGGATTTCCGGTCCGGGGAGTTTCCCGTTGTAGAGCCCGAGATCGGACAGGCCGCCATCTTCGCCGTAAAGCCGGCCTTGCCCTTTGACGGCTTCCAGCTGAATGAAGCCATCATCAGTCGCCGCCATTGCAAAACGGGGCATGCTCAATAGTGCCACTGCAGAAGATGCCGATTTGAGGAACTGTCTTCTATTCATGCCGTTTTCTCGATCATAGAGGTGCCAGCAAGGAAGCCGCGGGGCCTGTCTTGCGTCGGACGAGGGACCGAACCTTTTAGAACAATAGAGTAAGATGATAGGGCTTCCAGTTGCAGGAAGGTCAAGCCCGTGCCGTGCTGAAGCGCCCTAGATTAGAAAGCTCTCGTTTTCTGGCCGTTACCCGTGTTACGAGCCGGTTGACCAGAAGAATTGAGTGGGAGCGAGTCTTGCCTGAAATTGTCGTTATTGCTGCTGTGGCCAAAAACGGGATCATTGGCGCCGACAATGATATGCCCTGGCGGTTGTCATCCGATCTCAAGCGCTTCAAAGCCATGACCTTGGGCAAACCGGTCATCATGGGCCGGAAGACATTTTTGTCTTTTGGCGGGAAACCTTTGCCCGGCCGTCCGCACATCGTGATATCGCGAGATCCTGAGTATAAGCCGGACGGCGCAGAAGCGGCGACCACTTTTGAAAGCGCGATGGACCGCGCGCGTGAAATCGCCGCAGACACGTCTGTAGATGAGATTGCAATAATCGGCGGTGGTCAAATTTATGCGCAAGCAATGGACCTGGCCAATCGTCTGGAAATCACCGAAGTCGTTGCTGAACCCATCGGAGATACGCGGTTCCCTGAGATTGATACGGCTATCTGGTCGGAAACTGCCCGGGTATCCGGAGAACAAACGGAAAAAGACAGTGCAGCGTTCACATTTGTGACCTATCGGCGCAAATGACCACTCACGCGATCTGTGGAGACAATTTTGAAGAACAAGCTTAACGGGGCCTGGAATGCATTTGACGCTTTGAGTCCGCGAGACGTGCATGACCTTTTGAAGCTCCGGCAGGATGTGTTCATGCTGGAACAGGATTGCCTTTTTTCGGAAATTGACGGCAAAGACCCGGATACCGAGCATTATTTCTTGCGGGATGCGGAAACCGGCGCGCTCGCGGGCGCAATCCGATTGTCATCGAGCGGCGATGGCGCGATCCGGATTGGCCGTGTCGTTGTGGCGCAGTCCCATCGCGGCCTTGGTCTTGGCCGCGATTTGATGCTGGCGGGCATGGAAAAGGCGCGGCAAATTGCGCCAAATGGGGAAGTGCACCTTTCCGCGCAGGCTCACCTGGAAAAATTCTATGCATCCCTCGGGTTTCGGACGGTTTCCGAAGACTATTTGGAAGACGATATTCCCCACATCGACATGATCGCGGCGCTTTAGAATCGCCTGATGACCTTTCAAGTCCGGTTCAATACCTAATGGGGCTTGAAAATCGACGGCAAATAGCCCACCTGCGGTCCGGGAAGATCACGTTGTTCATATGGTGGGAAGCCGGGTGCTGCGTTGAAAGCACAAGGTAACCTCCCTATAACCTACGTTGAGTCAGAACGGGCGAAAGCCCAAATCCAGCCGCGGGTATCGTGGCTGGAGTTCACAGAAGGAAGTCTTGATGCCTTGGAGCAATCAGTCAGGTGGCGGTGGTGGCCCCTGGGGTGGTGGAAACAACGGCGGCCCATGGGGCGGCGGTGGAGGAAACAACAACGGTCCGTGGGGCGGTGGTCCCAATCGGGGCGGCGGCGGCGGTGGTGGCAATCCGCCTGACCTTGAAGAACTCCTGAAACGCACCCAAGACCGCATGAAAAACGTCCTGCCAGGTGGCGGCGGCGGTCTCGGCTTCCTGGGCATTCTGATTGTTATCGGTCTTGGTGTCCTTGGTTGGCTCGCAACCGGTGTCTACATCGTTGACGAAGGTCGCGGTGAGGTCGGTGTCGAACTTGTGCTTGGTAAGGTCACAGACCAGACAGGCACCGGTTTCCATTACAATTGGCCATACCCGATTGGTGAGGTTTACAAGCCGCAGGTCGAGCAGCAGCGCGAAACCACCGTTGGTGTTGAAGAGCTCTTCACGAACACCGGAGCAGTCCGCTCCCGCGATGTGCCGGAGGAAAGCCTCATGCTGACCGGCGATGAAAACATCGTTGACGTCGGCTTCAAGGTTCAGTGGCGTATCAAAAACACCCGGGATGGCATTACAAACTTCCTGTTCAATATCCAGAATCCGGAAGGCACTGTGAAAGCAGTCGCGGAAAGCGCGATGCGTGAAGTGGTTGGCGAATCCAACATCGACGCGATCTTGACGCAGAACCGTGTGAACATCCAGAATGATGTTTCTACGTTGATGCAAAGCACGCTGGACTCCTATCAGGCTGGTATCGAGATCACCGAAGTACAAATGCAGAAGGTTGACCCGCCTCAGCAGGTCATCGACTCATTCCGTGACGTTCAGGCCGCACGTGCGGACCAGGAGCGGATCCAGAACGAAGCGCAAGCCTACGCCAACCGGATGGTTCCGGAAGCGCGCGGTGAAGCGGCTCGGATCCTGGAACGTGCGAATGCCTACAAAGAACAGGCGATTGCCGAAGCGACCGGTCAATCACAGCGTTTCACCAAAATCTATGAAGAGTACAGAAATGCGCCAGATGTGACGCGCGAACGTCTGTACCTGGAAACCCTGGAGAGAGTCTTGGGTGATAACAACAAGATCATCATCGACAGCAACTCCGCTGGATCTGGCGTCCTGCCATTCCTGCCGCTGAACGACCTCAACGGTCGCGGCGCCGGCCAGTCCACCCGTACGGGAGGTAACTGATCATGCGTAGCGGTATTCTTGGTATTGTTGTCGTTGTTATCGGCTTTCTGCTCTACACCTCGATCTTCATCGTCAACCCGACGCAACAGGCACTGGTCCTGCAGCTTGGGCGTGTGGACCGTGTGATCCAGGAGCCGGGCCCGCAGTTGAAATACCCGTTCGTGCAGAACGTGGTTTACCTCGACAAGCGGATCCTTGATCTGAACATGAGCCCGCAGGAAGTGATTGCGGCTGACCTGAAGCGTCTCGTTGTGGATGCCTTCGCACGCTACCGGATTTCAAACCCGGTCCTGTTCTATCAGCGCGTGAACAACATCCCGACGGCGAACCAGCGTCTGTCCACCTTCCTTCAGTCCTCGCTCCGGTCCGAGTTGGGTAAAGCATCTTTCGAAGCCATCGTCCGGGATGACCGGTCTGGCCTCATGGAGCAGATCCGTCAGGAAGTCTCCCAGGCGGCGTCTGAGCTCGGCATTGAAGTTGTCGACGTGAAGATCCGCCGTGCGGACTTGCCGGATGCGAACTCGCAGGCGATTTTCGCCCGGATGCAGACCGAGCGTCAGCGTGAAGCTACAGAGATCCGTGCGCAGGGTGAAGAACAATCCCGTCGCATTCGGTCTCGTGCCGACCGTGACGCAACCGTTCTCGTTGCAGAAGCCAACCGTGATTCAGAAATCATTCGCGGTGATGGCGATGCGGAGCGGAACCGGATCTTTGCTGAAGCCTTCGGTGCAGATCCTGAGTTCTTCGCGTTTTACCGGTCCATGCAGGCTTATGAAGCCGGGTTGCAGTCGGGCGATACAAGCCTGGTCCTGTCTCCGGATTCCAGCTTCTTCCGGTTCTTCAAGGATCCGACCGGTGTGAATGCTCCGGCCGGCGGTGGTGGATCTGACGATGTGGAAGATATCCGGTCACCCTCGCTCGCCGCGCAATGAATGAGCTTTTAACGGCGATCGGTTTGGTCCTGGTGTTGGAAGGAGTTCTGTACGCAATTGCGCCAGGTGGCATGAAAAATGTCATGCGCAGTGCTCTGGAAACACCGGACCAAACGCTTCGCGCCGCGGGACTAGGCGCGGCCGTTATTGGCGTATTTCTTGTGTGGATCATCCGCGGATAGCGAAAAGTTTAAGGGCGGGAGGGGCCAAAACCTCCCGCCCGTTCTATATTGTCTGCTAAGTCCTGGGTATCGCCCAGTCCCGTTCGCACTCTCACGACAGTCACGATGGCTGGTATGGAGGATAAAGCCCTATGGCTCTGAAACTATTACGCCAAGGCATGCCGCGCGTTGTCTGTGCAACGGCGGGCATTATGCTCGGCGGTTTGATTGCGGTAACCCCCTTCCAAGGCTCTCATGCGCATGACGGCCATGGACCTGAAAGTGTCGCAGATCTTGCCGAGAACCTGGCAGATGCCGTGGTGAACATTTCTACGGCTCAAACAGTCCAGGGACAGCGGTCTGTACCGATGCCGCAGGTTCCCGAGGGCTCTCCTTTCCAGGAGTTTTTTGAAGAATTCTTCAACCGCCAGAACCGCGACGATGACCAGCCACGCCGTGTCCAGTCCCTGGGCTCTGGTTTTGTTCTGGACGGTGAAGCCGGGATCATCATCACAAACAACCACGTGATCGAAGGGGCCGACGAAGTTACGGCAAACTTCAACGACGGCACCAAGCTGCGTGCCGAAGTAATTGGAACTGATGAGAAAACGGATATCGCCGTTCTCAAGGTGGAGCCGGAAACCCCGCTGAAAGAGGTCGGTTTCGGCGACTCTGACGGTATCCGTGTCGGCGACTGGGTGATGGCGATCGGCAACCCGTTCGGCCTCGGTGGCACGGTCACCGTTGGTATCGTGTCTGCCCGGAACCGCGACATCAATGCGGGCCCTTATGACAACTTCATTCAGACGGACGCCTCCATCAACCGCGGCAACTCCGGTGGCCCGCTGTTCGACATGGACGGCAACGTGATCGGCATCAACACGGCCATTATCTCGCCGTCCGGCGGATCCATTGGCATTGGCTTTGCGATTCCGGCGAAGACTGCCATCCGCGTTATCGATCAGCTGCGCGAGTTTGGAGAAACCCGGCGTGGCTGGCTTGGTGTCCGTATCCAGGAAGTGACGGACGAAATCGCCGAGAGCCTTGGCATGGACGATGCGATTGGGGCGCTTGTTGCGGGCGTGACCGATGATGGTCCGGCTGCCAAGGGCGACATCGAGGCGGGAGACGTCATCATCAAGTTTGACGGCAAGACCGTTGAATCCATGCGGGAACTGCCGCGGATGGTTGCCGAAACGGCGATTGGCAAGGAAGTCGATGTCGTTGTGCTTCGGAAAGGCGAGGAAGTCACGATCCGCGTGACCTTGGAGCGTCTTGAAGAAAACCAGGTCACCGAGGCAAGCGCGCCTGCAGAGCAGGAGCCGGATCAGCCAGCTGAAACCAGCAAGGTGCTTGGCATGACCTTGGCAGAGCTTGATGACGCATTGCGCCAGCAGTTTTCCATTGAAGAAGACGTGACAGGGGTCGTTGTGACCGAAGTCGAGGCCGGGTCTTCTGCAGAAGAAAAGCGGGTGATGGCAGGCGATGTCATCAAGGAGGTCGCCCAGGAGGCTGTATCGACACCTGCCGACGTCGAAGCGGAAATCCAGAAGCTGAAGGATGACGGCCGCCGGTCAGCGCTTCTGCTTCTGTCCAACCCGACTGGCGATGTTCGTTTCGTTCCGGTTCGGATCGAGGACAACTAGGCTTTTCAACTCCGACTTAAAATCGAAAGGGCGCCGATGGGCGCCCTTTTTTCTTTTGAGAAAGCTCTTAGCTCAGCACAAAGTCCTGATCCGCATATCCCTGGAAATAGAGGAGGGCGGTGAGGTCGCCGTGGTCGATGCGGAAGTCTGCAGCCGCAGCAACGGCCGGTTTTGCCCGATAGGCGATGCCAGCTTCAGCGCGCTCAATCATCGCCAGATCATTTGCACCGTCCCCGACCGCAATCGTGTCATCGAACGACAGTCCCTTGTCTGCGACCAGCGCCTCCAGGCGCTCGCGCTTGGCGTCGCGTCCAAGAATTGGTTCTGCGACAAGGCCGGACAGCTTTCCGTCATCCTCCAGAAGGATGTTGGCCTGGTTTTCATCAAAGCCGATCATAGCGGCGATCGTGCCTGTGAAGTGGGTAAAGCCCCCGGAAACCAAGGCACAATAGGCCCCATTGGCTTTCATGGTTTGCACAAGCGTACGGCCACCGGGCATGAGCGTGATCCGATTGCTCAGAACGCTGTCGATGGCAGAAAGCGGCAAGCCCTTGAGGAGGGACACCCGTTCACGAAGGGCCGGTTCGAAATCGATCTCACCGCGCATGGCCCGCTCGGTGATCTCGGATATTTTCTCTTTAAGGTCGAGCTCTGCCGCCAATTCATCGATGCATTCCTGGCGGATCATTGTGGAGTCCATATCCGCAATCAGCAGCTTTTTCTTGCGGCCTTCCACTGGCTGAACGAACACATCAACCGGAGCGGCTGCTATGATTTCCCGCAGCTTTGTGTCGGCAGCCCTTGCGTCGACCCCATCAAAGAAGATATCCGCAGCTACACCGGGATTAAGTGTGGTTGGCGGCGTTTCAGACTTTAGCGCGTCCGCCGCCCTTTGAGCCAAATCTACGCCTACGGCAGGGGCAGTCGGCTTTGACACCAGGGTAGCGACGAGAGACATGGACAAATCCTTTGAAACAGGGCCGGGCAGTGCGCACAAGCGGCGCGCCATTCTGATAGCGGGCCCAACGGCCAGCGGCAAGTCAGCCTTGGCGATTGAATTGGCAAAACGGGTCAATGGGGTCGTTGTCAATGCCGATTCCATGCAGCTTTACGAGGATCTGCGCCTTGTCAGTGCGCGCCCATCTGAAGACGAGGAGGCTGAGGTTCCGCATCGCCTCTATGGCGTCCTGCCATCGTCGGAAGCTTTTTCGACAGGCGCGTGGTTGTGCCGGATGTCAGACGAACTGGAGCTGATCTGGTCTGCCGGGCAGATCCCGGTTCTTGTTGGCGGAACGGGGCTGTACTTCAAGGCATTAACCGAGGGCTTTGCCGAGCTCCCCAAAATTCCGGAAGACGTGCGCACAAAAGCCCGCTCTCTGGCGGACGATGGCGGCGTTCCAGCGCTTAAGGCGGTATTGGCCGAGGCGGGCGACCGCAACGGCGCTGAAGGGCTCAATGATCCGCAGCGCTTGGCGCGGGCGCTCGAAGTGCTTTTGACCACCGGCCGGCCGCTGGCGGAGCTGCAAACCGAACAGCAGTCACCACCGCTTTTGGACATCGACGACTGCCTGTGCCTGGTACTTGCGCCGCCACGTCCATGGCTTCACGACAGGATTGAAAAACGGGCCGGCCTCATGCTGACCCCGGAGGGAATCGAAGAAGTCAAAACCCTGCTCGCGCGGGAGTTGTCATATAAATTGCCGGCCATGCGGGCCATTGGCGTAAAGGAAATCGCGGGGTTATTAACAGGCAGCAGCGATATTGGGGAAACGGAATACCGGCTCGTTGTTGCAACGCGTCAGTACGCAAAACGTCAGGAAACTTGGTTTCGCAATCAGATGCCGGACTGGCAACGGCTTGACCCGTCAAAAGAAATTGACACTGCCCGAATTGCCGATGAATTTCTGCGCGCTGAGTGAAACCAGAAGTTTGTGCAGTGCACTGTGAGTTTCACGTTAACTTGTTGTAAATACGAATATTTTCCTCGATAATTACGCATTATACTTTGGTCTGTCATGCGAAAGGCACAATTCAGGGTTACATGAGCCCTGTGAAAAGAAACGAGGCCGCGAACCCTCGTCATGGATAACTCCAAAGCCGGTATCCGGGAGGATGATATGCAGACGATAATTCTCGAATGCGACACCATTCGCCTTGTTCCGCTGTCCTTGTCGGACACCGACCTCATCAAATCACTTCAGGTGAATTGCGGCGGTAACGGATGTCTGGAAGGCAGTGATGCCTGCAAAGCCATGGCTGCCGAAAAATTTGTTCAATCCGCGCTCCAGTCACAAGAGGACTTCGGTGTTTCTCGCTTGAAAGTCGAGACACAAGACGGCAAATTCCTCGGTTGGGCAGGGTTCACGCCCTTGTCGGAGACGTCTGAAATCAGTCTTGGTTATTGCCTGCCGTCTACGCACGGAAAGATATCGAATGTGCCCCGACGTTTGTGCAAAGTGCTGACTGACTGGTTCTTCCGGGAAACCTATTTCTCCCATCTCGTATCGGTGGTGCGAGTTGATAACAGGGCCATGCGGCAGGTTGTCCTGGACGCCGGTTTCACTCACCGGGAGAGCAAGGCCATCGGTGGCATGCAGGCCGATCTGTTTCAAATGCTCAGCCCGTCGATGCAGACCTATCTCATGAGCGCTTGAGGTCCGCATAGTCCAGTGGCACAACGAAAAAAGCGGCACCTTCCGGCGCCGCTTTTTTGTTCTCAGGGACATGACCCTGCTGTCCCTTCGGATCAGACAGCCTGCAGAGCGCCTGGATTGCTCGCCTGCCGGCGCTGCGCCAGCTTGTTCATGGCGGAGACATACGCCCTTGCGGACGCGACAAGTGTGTCCGTATCCGCGCCTTTGCCGGTTGCGATCCGGCCATCTGCCTCCAGACGGACAGAGACTTCAGCTTGCGCGTCCGTGCCTTCAGTCACCGCGTGCACCTGGTAGAGCGACAAGGTTGCTTCGTGCGGCGAGATCGCCTTGATCGCGTTGAACGTTGCATCGACCGGGCCGTCGCCGGTCGCTTCTTTCGTGACATGCTGACCGTCGACATCCATGGTCAGGATCGCCTTCTGAGGTCCGCCCGTTCCGGCAATTACCGTCAGGGCGATAACCTTGGTGCTTTCGCCCAGGATGTTGATTTCGTCCTCGACCAGCGCCTCGATGTCCTCGTCGTAGACGTGCTTCTTGCGGTCGGCCAGATCCTTGAAGCGGCGGAAGGCATCCTGCAAGGCGTTGTCACCCAGCTCAAAGCCCAATTCACGCAGCTTGTCGCGGAACGCATGACGGCCGGAGTGCTTGCCCATGACCAAGGACGTGGCTTTGACGCCGACATCTTCCGGACGCATGATTTCGTAGGTTTCTGCGTTTTTCAGCATGCCGTCCTGATGAATACCGCTCTCATGAGCAAACGCGTTCTTGCCGACGATGGCCTTGTTGTACTGAACGGCAAAGCCCGATGCGCCAGCCACCATTTTGGAGGCGCGGACCAGGAATTGCGGGTCGATTTGGGTTTCATATGGCAGGATATCGCCGCGGGTGCGGATCGCCATGACGATCTCTTCCAGGGACGCGTTGCCTGCACGCTCGCCCAAGCCATTGATCGTGCACTCGATCTGCCGTGCGCCGCCGGCAACACCAGCCAGGGAGTTGGCAACCGCCAAGCCAAGATCGTCGTGACAGTGTACCGAGAAGATGGCCTGATCGGAGTTCGGGACGCGCTCGATGATCTGCTCGAACATCGCCTTGTATTCATCCGGGGTTGCGTAACCGACGGTATCCGGCAGGTTGATCGTGGTCGCGCCGCATTTAATAGCGGCTTCCACACAGCGGCACAGATAGTCGATCGGCGTGCGGGTCGCGTCCATGGCCGACCATTCGACATCATCGATCAGGTTGCGGGAGCGGGTAACTGTGTCGGTGATGATTTCCAGAACCTCTTCCTGGTTCTTGTTCATCTGGAACTGCAAATGGATCGGGGAGGTGGAAACGAAGGTATGAATCCGGCCTTTTCCCGCGTATTTGACAGCTTCACCACACCGGTCGATGTCAGCATGAATGGCACGGGCCAGACCGGCGATGGTCGAGTTCTGTGACCTTTTGGCGATTTCACGTACGGCTTCAAAGTCACCATTGGAGGCGATCGGGAAACCGGCTTCGATAATGTCGACACCCATTTCATCGAGGATTTCCGCAATTTGCAGCTTCTCTTCCAGGGTCATGGACGCACCGGGCGATTGTTCTCCATCGCGCAAGGTGGTGTCGAAGATGCGGATCTGATCCTTCTCGGAAGTGGCAGTCATGATGTTTCGTCCCTTAGCTGGATCGGGCCGTTTTGAGCTTTCGGGTGGGGCGCGCGATCCGGATTTTCTGATGCGGTTCTAAGAATTCTCCCCTAAGTGCCCGTTCGCTTCAAAACATGCGAACAGCCGACGCTCAGGGGCATCTAAGAAGAAGGAGATCGCCAAGTAGGAGAAGGCCGCCGCGCTGCAGGATCTGCGCGTCGATAGAAGATGCTACAATGTCGCGCTGCGCGATCATGGGTCTTCTTATGGCCTTTGGTCGTTCCAAAACACGGCACCGAGTGTGCTCTCAAAGAGTGACTGGTGCGTTAATGTTCGTAGTTCTTAGGGCAGGATTGTTTTTGATGCAACCAGCTTTTGCGGAGCTTACCCTGTTTGATCAAGGTAGAGAGATTTCTGGAGTTCACATTTCGATCGTTGGAAGGGGCTGGCTTTGGCGGATGTTTTGTTAGGATCGATATCCGAAACACTTTTGGGAGCAGAGCGGTGATCCGTAAGACAGCAACATTGATGTGTGCCTTAGTCGGAGCGTTGGCTGTATTATCGGCGCTACAAGGTTTTGCGAGTGCAGATGAGCCAGGTTTTGTCGCAGAATGGTCGGTAAAACCTGAGTTCGACGGCAAGAAGAAGCTGCGCAAGAGCATCAGTGGTGCTGCCTGCGCACCTGTTTCGCCGCCGGTCTGTGCCGTCGCACTGGATGAAAAGCAGCGAACACAATTTTTCACCATAGACGGTGACCGGATCGTGCCAGGCAAATCAATGCGTTTGTTGCCAAAGGAGCTGGACGGCGCAAAAACCGGCGAGATCGACGCGGAAGGCGCCGCCTACGGTGACGGTTTTTTCTATATCGTTGGATCGCATGGGCTCAGCCGCAAGAAAGCGGAGTTCAATCAGTCCAGCTTTTTTCTTTTCCGGTTTCCGGTTGATGGAGAGACCGGGGTCCCGGAGTTCGAGTTTTCCAAGAAGAAGTTTGCTCCTGAAATTGAGCGGACCGATGCCCTCAGAGGGATCTTGAAAGGCGCGCCGGATCCTATTGGCCAATATGCCGAAAAGCCGCTGGGTGAGGGGAGCGGCGGCGTTAACATCGAAGGTCTCGCATACCGTGATGGCCGGCTTTACATTGGCCTGCGCGGTCCTTCCGTCGGTGGCCTTTCATTTCTACGCAGTGTGAATGTCGATGCGCTGTTTTCCAACTCAAAACCGGATCTGGACGTGATTGAGCTGGCGCTCGGGAGTGGAAACGGTGTCCGGGACCTCGCCGCCGTTTCTGACGGTCTGATCGTATTGTCCGGCCCTGTTCAATCGAAGGGGACCTATGCACTCCACCATCTCAGCCTGCCAAGTCTCACCCTCTCGAAACTGGCAGATCTGAAAATGCCGGATAAGGACTACAAAGCAGAGACGGTGCTGGTTTTGGCGGAGGGCGCGGAAACCGTCAAGATCTTGATCATGTATGACGGCGCCAAAGATGGTGGTCCGAGGGAGTACCAGCTGACCAAGTAAAATTTCCCTGGTCAGAAGATGTTTTTATTGACCGTACTGATCCCGCCGCCGGACCCAGGACATGGGGTAGGGCAAATCGTCTTCATGGCGTCCCATTGGGGTCAGGTCCAAGAGATTGTAGGCCATGTTGAGAATATCCAGGCCTCGGCCATAAGTTGAGTAGCTATGGCCGATGCGGCCATCGTCCAATTTCAAGAACGCGCTGACGCCCGGCAATTCTTCCGCGAAAGTCGTTTCCTTGTAATTGTAACCATTTCCATCTGAGACTTCCTTACCCGGAAAGGTCACTCCAAAATCTCTGCTGAAGGAATTTCCTGCTGTGGAGGCCCAAGTGAAGGACCAACCAAAGCGTTTTTGGTATTCTATGAGCGTCTCAATGGCGGCGTTGGATGTGGAAATCAGCGCCGTGTCTCGGGCCGCCAAGTGGACATCCAATCGCTCATAATTGTCGGCCCAAAAGGAACAGCTCGGGCAGCCTTCCTCCCAGGTTTCGCCAAACATGAAATGATAGACAAGCAGTTGCGGATGTGGCCCAAACAGCTCTGACAAGGTTTTCTTTCCATCAGCTGTCTCAAAGACATAATCTTCAGTCACCTCGACCATCGGCAAGGCGCGCCGGGTTTCCGACAACCTGTCCCGTTCTTTGGTAAAAGCTTTTTCCTGGTCCAGAAGAACCTTGCGGGCGTCCAGCCAGGTGGTCCGGTCGACGAAATTCACTTCCATTGCGCAATCCTCCTCAGCCTATTATTCGGCAAGAAATCCGGTCATTCGGTGGAGACAATCCGCCCAGCCGGTGCCAACACCAAGACGGGCGTCCTCAGTTTTGATGGCTTCGTGCCGCAGCCGCACTTGCGTGGCGCTTCCGGCCGCTTTGAAAGAAATGGACACGAAAGAGCGATCGGTTTCCTGCCGTGTGCCATCTGCGAGCTCGACAATGTGACGCCAACTGAATTTCAGAAGGTTTGGTGCCGCAATCTCCAGATATTCACCTTCCAGACGCTCCTGCTTTTCGTGGTCATTTTGCAGGACAAATCGCCATAATCCGCCGACCTTGAGGTCGATCTCAACATCGGCCAGGCGGCCAGCTGGCAGGAACCAGTCATTGATCTCTTCGGGCACCGTAAATGCCCGGAAAACCCGGGCAGGTGTTGCGCGGAAAAGGCCTTCAACCAGGATAGGCTCCTGTCCCGGCGCGGATTTTAGGAAGTCTCTTTCAAACGGTTGAGCTGTCATTTTTGAGTGTCCTTGTTGGCAAGGTGAAGAGCCAGAGCGTCAAATCGGTCAAGCCAGAAGGCTTCGTATTTGCTGAGCCAGTCGACGGCTTCTTTGATCGGGGCGCCTTTCAGCCGGCAGTGTTTGGTCCTGCCACGCTTTTCGATATCAACCAATCCAGCCTCTGAGAGAACGCGCATGTGTTTGGAAACTGCGGTCAAAGACATGTCGAAGGGGGCGGCCAAATCGGACAGGGTTGCTTCGCCATTCGCAAGCCTGGCGACAATGGCGCGGCGGGTGCCGTCGCTGAGTGCGGAGAAGGTGGCGTCAAGTTGCTGCATATCGCTCATGTGCTTTAGTGAACTTTTTGGTTGAGTATCATGCTGAAGAAATATAGTCAACCAACTGGTTGAGTATTTTTCGACAGCAGATCTGGCCCAGTTCGCCAGGCCTTTTTTATGAGGACTAATTCATGCTTTTTTACATGCACCACCGCAGTACCGACGTCTGAGACAGGCGGACGGTGCGTTTTGTGGGCAGACAGTAAAAATAGCTATTAGAGGAAGAGTTCACCCCGGGCGACCAGCGTTGCCTGTCCGCCAACCCGGATGGCATGCATGTCGCCGTTTTCAATATCGATCTCCAGGTCGATCAGCGACGGACGGCCCATTTCAAAGCCCTGTTCGATCCGGATGTGATGGGTGCCAGCTGTCAGGCCATCATAATGCCGGATCACGCCCGCAAAAGCGGCTGCGGCAGATCCGGTCGCCGGGTCTTCCATGATGCCCATGTCAGGCGCAAACAAGCGGGCGTGGAACGCACTGTCATGAGACCGGGTTTCCCGGCAATAGACATAGGCATCGTTATGCTCGTCATTGCCAAAGCCCTTCTTCCACATTGCGGGGACCGGCTTTGCCTGCGCCAGGGCATTCAGATCCCGGACCGGGATGAAATTGAAGGCTGGACCGACCTTGAACCGGGAGGGTGCATGATTTTCAAAGCCGATGTCTGACGGCTCCAGATTGAGCGCGGCCGCGATGAGTTCAATATTCTGCGTCGGACCAGCCGGTTCCGGCAGCGCCGGCACATCAAACTCCGCGAATGCGGTTGCATTTTCCCGCAAGATCACGGCACAGCGGACCGTGCCGATCTTTTGTTTGAGGACAACCACCGCGTCCTGCTCGCCGGAAACATCCCCAAAGCGCTCAACGGCCATCAAAATCGCGGTGCCGACAGTTGGGTGACCTGCAAAGGGCAACTCGCATTTCGGTGTGAAAATCCGCATGGAAGCAGAGTGGCCAGGGTTCTCAGGCGGGAACACAAACACAGTTTCGGACAAGTTGAACTCGCCGGCAATCTTTTGCATTTGCTCATCGCTTAGGTCCTCACTGTCCAGCACTACGGCCAGCGGATTTCCGGCCAATGCCTTGTTTGTAAAGACGTCCAAGATCGCGTAGCGGCGGCTCATGCAGTGTTCTCCCTGGAGATCGAACGCGTTTCTAGTTCGAAGGTGAGCGGACTTTTACATTTCTTCGCAAGTCCCGCCAGACCTTTGCCGCGATTGTTGGTGAACAAACTCTTGCGTGGCCGGGTGCTGATGGCTGTGATTAGCGGATAACTGCGCTAAATGCGGAATAAGCGCTTTGTTGAGATCAGAGCTCTCCAAGGACGTGAGACAGCTGGTCTGCAAAGACACTTTCTGAAGGCTCGGTTTTGGTGGGGCGGTACGTATGGCTGAGACGGTCAAGCAAAAAAAAGGACTGCTCTTGGAGAAGCAGTCCTTCGAAAGGTTTCTTTTCCAGTCTGCCAATAAGCGGTAGAAATCAACCCGCCCATCTTCATACTGATTCAAAAAGTCTCAAAGTGGCCCAAGCAGAAGATAGTATGCCCGAAGCAAAAAATTGCTCCCCATCTCTGCTCTACTGAAATATCATCAGCAATATGGTTATGCTACTGAGCGGCTGTTCGGTCTTCAAGCCTTATTCGTCTTCGTTCTCAAATTGATAACGTTCAAATGACCAGAAGACCGCGAGGAGCGCTGCCACACACCGATCTATTACAGAACGCTGAAAGTTTAACTTCGCGCGCTTTGAATCGGACTTTGATTGGGCTGGTTCATAGTCAAAATTGAAGACGTATTTCTTCGGCGAAGTGTCTGAAATTGCAAGGATGTGCTGGGTATCAAGCAACCTGCGGATGATCCGGTTCATGGTCGGCCGGGTAATGTTTAATTGCTGTGCCAACTTGGCCTCAGAGACACCACCTTCGCCATCAGACGCAGCGGTTATTCGCATGACAACTGCAGTAGTATCATAACTGTCCAGATTAAGATGGGTCTTTACAGAATCTATATTGTCGAAAATGAGATCAGCGATCTCAACCGCTATAGTATTGTCGCTGTTTTTACCATTTTTCATTGTTGGCGTCGCTTCTTCACAGATTGGCTGGATCTTCTCATTTTGAGAACCAATGAACAGCCATTTGAACCAAGAGTGTCGGGGTCTATCTCAATTTGACCAACTGCGGCATTGATATAACCGGCATCGATGACTGGTCGGGGGCTTGCGATCATCTTTCACTGGCATGGCGGCGATTTGTTCAAGTATGCTCTTGCGTTGGTGTTTGCAAAGGGTAGGCGTCCTCAGTTGCTGAAAGCTGAAAGTCATTCAATTGATACACTCGGATAAGCCCTTTTCGGGATCTCTCATGGCTCTAGCGTTTATATCTAGCCCAAGATGTGGTTTCCAAGCGCCCTTGCATAGGAGGCGACCTTAGGATCGGTAAGGTCTCGTCCCGATCGGATGATGCGGATGTCAGCAAGCTCCTTTTCATCTGAGGCCATCGAATGTGCGATGATGTTATGACGGAGCGCTTCGGCTGACCGGTCGCTGTCGAACACTTGCGCAACGCTGATACGAGCACCGTCGAAAACGATCAGCAAGTCGTCTGGCACAAGATCATTCGGGCGAAGCCCAGTCTCTTCCTCCAGTTCCCGCGCGATCGCCCCCTGGATGTCGATCAGCCCTGTCGGACAGACGTCAGACGGATCAAGGTTGCCACCAGGTGGGTAGATCTGACCGGCGGTTGCTGTATGGGCGGACATGACACCGTAGAGGAGTGCGCCGTCCGATGAGCGTATGACCGCCGAGCCGAAGAGGTTGAATGCTGTCAGATCCGGAGCGCCCCAATCCCGCCAAGTCAGGAACGCGGCATAAGAGCATTCCGTGCACACACCGGTTAGGGCTCCATTGTCAAATGAATGACTGGTAAGCTTGAGCGTTCTGCCGTTCCACAACTCCGGGATCCGCCTTTGTTGCTCCGCAAAGTGTGCGGCTATTTCTGCGGCATTTCCCGTTTCAAAATCCCAAGCGTTTGATGAGACCGAGAGCGTGATTTCTGAAATCGGCACTACATTGCCCACAAGTGTCTTTTCCATCAGGGGCATGAACCGGCCAGGCGCCATCTTGCTGGGTTCCTGGCCGACAGTCTTGTACTGTCTCCGCTCATAAAAACCGCCTGCATTCACCTCACTGCGCAGGGTGACCTTGTCACAACCAATTTGACGGGCACGATCTTCGCTGCGCTGGAGAAGCAGGGTGCCTATGCCTTTCTTTTGAGCGCCTGGCGAAACATAGAGATACTCGAGCGTGACGGATTGAGGCGTGTTTTGCTTTAGTCCGGAAAAAGCGATCGCATGACCGGCGTCTTCGGCAACAATCATCTCCTGCTCGGTGATCATCTGCGATGTGATTTGCCACTGCTCACGCCACTGGCACATCAGGTCTTCGGGATACCCCCAGGCCGCCTTGGCATCGTGCATGATCTGTGTAAGAGTCGGCGCATCGTCTGCATGCGCGGCACGGAGTTTCAAAGGCATAGCTGTCCAATCAGTTATGATCAGACAGCCGTAGTGATTGAATGTGAAAGTTGCAAGGCGGTTGATGGCCTACCTGATGAATGTCCCGTTCTGGAGTTCCGTGATCGCCTGCATCAGTTCTTTACGGGTGTTCATGACGATCGGACCGTGCCACGCCACAGGTTCCTTGATGGGGGCTCCCGAGACCAGCAGAAAACGAATCCCGTTCTCACCGGCATGAACCACGATCTCATCGCCCGTGCCGAATATGACCAGCGTGCGGTCGCCGGTCTGGTCGCGGATCTTGAGCTCTTCGCCCCCGAACTCCTTTTCGGTCAGCACGCCAAATGGATCTGAAGCGCCTTCAAACTTGCCTGAACCTTCGAAGATGTATGCGAAGGTTTGTTTGTAAGTATCGACCTTGAAACGTTTTTTACGTCCTGCCGGAACATGAATGTCCAGATACTGCGGGTCGGCTGCGATTCCGTCGACAGGCCCCTTCTTGCCCCAGAACTCACCGATGATGACACGCGCGGATGTGCCGTCATCATCCACGACGACGGGGATGTCTTTACCTTCAATGTCCTGATAGCGAGGTTCCGTCATTTTCAGGGATGAGGGCAGGTTGGCCCAGAGCTGAAATCCGTGCATTTTGCCGGTTTCATCGCCTTTGGGCATCTCCTGGTGCATGATGCCGCGGCCCGCAGTCATCCATTGCACAGAGCCTGCGCCAAGTGTGCCTGTGTTGCCCAGACTGTCGCCATGCTCCACGGTGCCTTTCAGAACATAAGTGATCGTCTCAATGCCCCGATGCGGGTGCCAGGGAAATCCAGCGAGATAATCCTCCGGGCGGTTGTTGCGGAAATCGTCCATCATCAGAAACGGATCCAGCATCTCCGGATCTTGAAAACCGAAGACCCGTTCCAGCTTGACGCCAGCGCCTTCAAGTGTGGACTGGGTCGAACCGATATGTGTGACGGGGCGAACGGACATGTTGTGTTCCAGGCTTGATTGAATGTTGCCTTGGAAGATAGAGGATCTGTCCCGGAAACCCATAGGAGAGCGGCTGGACGCAGTGTTTCGCCATTCGAAACAATCAACGGTCCTCTGCTGACACCAACTGTCAGGATGAAGCCAGCCTTGTATCTTGCAGTTGATTGGACCACATGCGAGTGTGCCCGCCCAAACGACCCGCAGTCTGCCGGTCTGTTACATTTCAAAAAACTGGTTAGATTTTCATGACGCCGATCCTTTCCGTCCAAGATCTGGAAAAAACCTATGATGGCGGGTTTCAGGCGCTGAAATCGGTGTCGCTTGAGATTGAAAAAGGCGAGGTATTCGCGCTACTCGGTCCGAACGGTGCCGGCAAGACAACCTTGATCAGCACAATCTGCGGCCTCGTCCGGCCGACGTCGGGCAGCATCACCGTTGGTGGGCACGATGCACTGAAAGACTTTCGCGCGGCGCGGCGGATGATTGGTCTGGTACCCCAGGAGATGCCAACAGCGCCGTTCGAAATGGTTGGTGATACGGTGGCCTTGAGCCGGGGGCTGTTTGGTCTGAAACCGAACCCGGACCTGGTTGAGAAAACACTCAAGGACCTGACGCTTTGGGACAAGCGAAACAACCCGATCATGGCTCTTTCTGGCGGTATGAAACGCCGTCTTCTGGTGGCCAAGGCACTGGCGCATGAGCCGGAGATTCTGTTTTTGGATGAACCGACCGCCGGGGTTGATGTGGAACTGCGTCATGACATGTGGCGCATCGTTGGCGAGCTCAAGGACAAGGGCGTCACGATCATCCTGACAACGCACTATATCGAAGAAGCGGAAGAAATGGCCGACCGGGTCGGGGTCATCAACAAGGGCGAAATTATCCTCGTTGAGGACAAGAACCGTCTTATGCAAAAGCTCGGCCGCAAGGAATTGACCCTGTCTCTCAGTTGCGCTGTGACAGACCTTCCCCCTGAGCTGCAGAAGTACGATCTCAAGCTGTCCGAGGATGGCAGCAGTTTGACGTATACCTACGACACGCAAGGCGAGCGCACCGGGATCACCGCACTGCTGACGGATCTCTCAAAAGCCGGTGTTCATTTCCATGATCTTCAGACCGATCAATCCTCCTTGGAGGATATTTTCGTCGATCTCGTGAAAAAGGGAGACTGATCGCTATGGCACCTGATTACTCTTCCGCTGTCCGAGGACAACACAAATGAATTTTGAAGCGGTCAAAGCGATTTATCTTGCCGAGATGGCGCGCACCAAACGTACGATCATGCAGTCGATCGTCTCGCCGGTCATCTCCACGGTGCTTTATTTCGTGGTGTTCGGGGCAGCGATCGGCTCCCGGATTAGCGAGGTGGATGGTGTCTCCTACGGCGCGTTTATCGTGCCGGGCCTGATCATGCTGTCTTTGATGACGCAGAGCCTGTCGAACGCCTCATTCGGTATCTATTTCCCGCAGTTTACAGGCACGATCTTCGAGGTTTTGTCGGCACCGATCTCATTTCTGGAAATCACCATCGCCTATGTCGGAGCCGCGGCGACGAAGTCGATCCTGGTCGGCTTGATCATTTTGATCACAGCAAACTTTTTCGTCGACATCGAAATCCAACATCCGTTCTGGATGGCGGCCTTCTTTTTGTTGACGGCAATCACGTTTGCTTTGCTCGGTTTTATCATTGGTATTTGGGCGGACAATTTCGAGAAGCTGCAATTCGTCCCGCTTTTGATCGTGACGCCGCTCGCCTTTCTGGGGGGAAGCTTTTACTCGATCTCGATGCTGCCTGAGGTCTGGCAGAAGGTGACGCTGATCAACCCGGTCGTCTATCTGATTTCTGGGTTCCGGTGGAGTTTTTACGGCCAGGCCGACGTCTCTCTTTGGCTCTCGCTGTTCATGACGCTCCTGTTTTTGGCCGTCTCTCTTGCGATTGTTCATTGGATCTTTAAAACGGGTTACAAGCTGAAACCGTAGGCCATGCGGACGAGTTGAGTTTGAGGGGCATCATGAGTTTTTCGCGCTTTTTGCGCAGTCTTTCGGCGGTTGTGCTGGCGGTGTCCTTGGCCGCCTGTCAAACGGCAGGTGCGCCGTCACAATCTGGCGCGTCATCCGGTCAGGCTGCAGCGGTTCAGACCGCGTCTTTGCCGGTTGTCAGCTATGCACCGGCAACCGCTCAGGAGCGGGGCTTCTCGGCCCTTGTGCTGAATGCCGCAACGGGCCAGGAACTCTATGCTGTCAACGCAGATGCTCCGCGTTTTCCGGCGTCCCTCACAAAGATGATGACGCTATACATGCTGTTTGAGAGCGTCAGTTCCGGCGAAAACCGGTTATCGAGCCCCTTGAATATTTCGGCAAACGCAGCGTCCCAGCCACCGGCCAAGATTGGCCTGAAGGCCGGCAGCACGATCACGGTCGAGCAGGCGGCCCGGGCACTGGCCGTCAAGTCGGCCAATGATGTTGGCGTGGCCGTTGCTGAAAAACTCGCCGGAAGTGAGGCCGCTTTTGCGCGCGAAATGACCCAAAAGGCCCGTGCGCTGGGCCTGTCGCGCACCCGTTTTGTCAATGCCACCGGTCTTCCAGATCCGGCGCAGGTGACCACAGCACGCGACATGGCAAAGCTTGGCCTCGCACTGAAGCGCCGGTTTCCGCAATATGCCAGCTATTACCGGGCAAAGTCGTTCACTTACAATGGGCGGACATTCCGGGCGACCAACAACCTGCTGGGCAAGGTCCAGGGCGTTGATGGTTTGAAAACCGGATACGTGCGCATGTCCGGCTACAATCTCGTTGCCACAGCCCGCCGCGGCGGCAAACAGTTGATCGTCGTCGTTATTGGCGGTCAAAGCGAGACTGCGCGCGATGCCGAGGTCACACGGCTGATTGAAGCTCATTTTCAGGCTGGCTGAGGCCGTCAAGTTGCGCCAATTCCTCAGAGAATTTTGGCGTTTCCGTCTCTTGAGCGGCCATGGTGATCCGGTTGCGGCCTGCATTCTTGGATGTGTACAAGCCGGTGTCGACGATTTTGAACAAATCTGTCGGTGTCAGGCTTTCGCCGGTGCCGTGATACATGCCGCCCGAGATGGTGATTTGAAATCCATCCGGGGCAAACTCGTAAGACTGATTTTCGACCAGTCTGCGGATTCGCTCTGCGATCACAACCGCGTCTTCCTGGCCAACATTTGGTAGAAGGAGGCCAAACTCCTCCCCGCCGAGGCGCGCGAAACAATCGCTTCGGCGCAGATGGTGGCGGATCGCCTGGCAGACCTTTACCAACGCTTCGTCGCCAGCCACATGGCCAAACCGGTCGTTGACCTGTTTGAAATGGTCCAGATCAAACTGTATCAGACCAAAATGTGCTCCCGTTGCAGGCTGTAGTTGTCCCTCCAGGCGCCGCAGGAATTCCCGGCGGTTGAAGGTCCCGGTAAGCGGATCCCGCCGGGCATCCTCGTGATTGTTGCGCGCAAGCTGCTCAAATGAGATCGCCATAGAAAACGCACCGGAAATGGCAATGAAAATCAACGAAATCATCAAATGAATGTTGACTGTCCCGTCGTCGATCATGCCGGGACCGAAGGGGCCCTCAGCCAGGGCACCATGTACAATTCGGAGACCTGCCTCCAAGGCCAGCAAACCAAAGGCGATGATCAGCGCAAGGCTGGATACCAGACCGCGGAACGCCGCTGAGCCATAGGTTGCGGCGATGCTGATACAAAGCACTGCAAAAAGTAGGTTGGAAGCAACATAGGCGAGGGCGTAGACCTCAAAAACGTAAGCCAAGGCGGCTAGAACAATGTAGACACCGGCAGGTGCGATCACGATACCATACGGGGTTGAAACCTGCTTGAGACTGCGTGCTGCGTGCAGGTGAAATCCGAACCCGGCAAGCAGGAGGATGTTCGGCAGCAGATAAGTTGCAATTGGCGGCAAGGCAGAAAGACTTGCAAATGAGGCGAGTGCGCCGACGGACAAGGCGTTGGCAGCCGCCCAGCTTCGCCAATGCCGGTTTGGACGGGCACTGAAAGAAATTGCCAAAAAAGAAATGGCGAAGACCGACAAAAGGAGCATGTTTGCCGAAAACAATGGCAATGGCGTCATAAAAACCGGACTCCGGGATTTTTAATCGTGGCGCTCGATCTTACTTTAGGGCAGATCGGGTTTCCGGCCAATTATCTCTGCCCGCTAAAATTTCATCAAAGTGTAATCGGCGGAAGCTTTTTCTTGCGTCCACTGCTTAAAAACACGCCTGCTGCGCAGAACTCCGAAGTGTGCATGTCTCCCGAGCACCTAATGAAAAAACCCCGCCGTTTCCAGCGGGGCTTTTGAATTCTCAGTCACTTAGACCTTAGTTTTTGGTCTTGTCGACGAGAGCGTTGGACTTGATCCAGGGCATCATGCCGCGAAGCTTTTCGCCAACTTCTTCGATCTGGTGGGCATCGTTCAGACGGCGGGTTGCCTTGAACTTCGCAGCGCCTGCGCGGTACTCCTGCATCCAATCGGAGGTGAACTTGCCGTTTTGGATGTCTTCCAGAACGCGCTTCATTTCCGCCTTGGTTTCTGGCGTGACGATGCGCGGACCGGTGACATACTCGCCCCACTCAGCCGTGTTGGAGATTGAGTAGTTCATGTTGGCGATGCCGCCTTCGTAGATCAGGTCGACGATCAGCTTCACTTCGTGCAAGCACTCGAAGTAAGCCATTTCCGGGGCGTAGCCAGCTTCAACCAGAGTTTCGAAACCAGCGCGGATAAGTTCGACCAGACCACCACAGAGAACGGCTTGTTCGCCGAAGAGGTCGGTTTCACACTCTTCCTTGAAGGTTGTCTCGATGATGCCGGAGCGGCCGCCGCCAACGCCACAAGCGTAGGACAGACCAAGGTCATGCGCGTTGCCGGACGCATCCTGATGAACAGCGATCAAGCACGGGACACCACCGCCCTTCTGGTATTCACCGCGTACTGTGTGGCCCGGGCCCTTTGGCGCAACCATAAGGACGTCTACCGTGGATTTCGGCTCAATCAGGCCGAAATGAACGTTAAGGCCATGGGCGAAAGCGATCGCAGCACCGTCACGGATGTTGTCGGCGATGTGATCCTTGTAGATATCGGCCTGCAGCTCGTCCGGGGTCGCCATCATCATCAGGTCGGCCCATGCGGCAGCTTCTGCAACGGTCATGACCTTGAAGCCATCGGCTTCTGCTTTCAGTGCAGTGGTTGAACCGGCACGCAGGGCAACAACGATTTCTTTCTGGCCGCTGTCCTTCAGGTTCATGGCATGGGCCCGGCCCTGGGAGCCATAGCCGATGACGGCAACTTTCTTGGACTTGATGAGGTTCAGATCAGCATCACGATCGTAATAGACACGCATGGGAATTCCCTTTCCTTGAGATGATGATCAAGACCGGATCTGATCCGGGCCTGATGTTCTTTGTTTCCTCCGCCCGGGGTCAGGCCCCGAACAGTTGATAAAATCGGGCCACGGCTGTTTCTGCCTGGCTTTTCAGATCCTTCTCGGCGGCACTTGCGGTCTCGCCGAGAAGAAGACGGATATGGACATCGCGGATCGCCAAACCGTAGAGCACCTGGTAAGCGTCCTCCGCATCGTCGAATTTCAAGAGCCCATGGCGCCGGCCGGTCTCAAGCATGTTGCGCGCACGGGCTGAAATCATGTGTTTTCCGCGCACAAGCAAAAGGTGGCCGAGACGGTTGGAATTGGTGTTCGATTGTCCGATCGAAAGCCGGTTCAGGGCCAATGAGCTTTCCGAGAACAGGACGGCGAGCAGTGCTTCGACAAAAGCTGTGACGTGGGCCCGGAACGTGTCCGGATCCGCCGTTGCGCCGCTTTCCGATGGAAACTGCACCTGGCTCGCCTGATAGGCGACGACGGCTGCGAGCAAGCCATCCCGGTCGCCGAACCATTTGTAGAGGCTCTCTTTAGAGCAGCTTGCCGTCCGCGCAAGGCCGGCCGTTGTCAGGGCTTTTTCACCGCCTTCAACCAAAAGCGTCAGCGCATGTTGCAAGACCACTTGCTGGCGCGGCGAGAACTCTGGTGCAGCGTCCGGGCGGGAAGTGGCGATGTCAAAACTGGCGGCAGGCATTTGGCTTCAGTCAACTGTTGGGTACGGGCGGGGCTCTGTGATTTTTTCAAGAACCGTACGGTACGGTTCGGGTGGAGGTTATGGCAAAGGGATCAGGCAGGGTCAAGGAGAAACTTCGATCAAATTCTTCTGAAAATTTTTCGGAGTTTTCGGTTTTAGAAGCGTAGAAGCGTGTGGGGGCAAGTGCAGTAGTTTTATCTCATCAAGTGCAGGTGTCAGAGAGTGCGCGCGCCATTTCCTCGTCCAAAAAAGGGATCTTAAGATTCTTCCGTAGCGTTGACATTGGCGAAACAACTAGTGTTGGGCGGTGTGTCCAACTTTTTCTAACCAGTGACATCTGCATACTTCATGACAAAGCGCAAAAGCGTGCATTCTTCTGCCGATGTTCATTATTTGTTGAATTAATCCCGATGAGATCATCCAAGAACGCGTAGATGCCAGAACGGCTGAGTTTTGTTGGGGGTCCGGATGCCGGTGAGTTTCATAGCGGCAGGCCAAAATGTCCTGAGGCGGGTGTTTGTCAGGTCAACACTGTATGCAGTGTGCGGAATCCTCGGATTTTCCTTCTTTTTCATAGGCATCAGCTACTACTCCCAAGTGTCGGGCATAACAGAACGACTTGAGCGAGACGCACGGCAAAAAGCGGAATTCGTTGCAAATATTTCCGCTCGTGAAATCGAAAACAAAAACTACGGTGAGATGGAGCGGCTGCTGAATGCGGTCGCCAAAGTCGATCACGTGACCGCAGCAAAGGCCTACAGCCGGTTTGGGCAGGAATTCGCCAGCGATTTCATGTCGGCCGCGCCGACAAGCGAAGTCCAGTTCAACGAACTCGCGTTAAACGCGGCGCTGACAGGTGAGGCCAAACTGCAAGAAACAGCTGGTTCGATCGACTACGTTCTTCCTGTTTTTCGGAACGGAACAGCTGTTGGCAGTGTACTCGTCCGCGTGTCCAAAGCTGAGATTGCTGGCATCTTCTACAACACGCTGTGGCAGGTGGTCGCTCTATTGGGCGTTGTTGCATTTGCGTTTATTCCGGCTCTTGGCTGGCTGATGTACAAGGCCACCGCCGGGATCAGCGAGGTTACCCAAGCGGCGAAAGAGGCAACCGAAGGCTATCTTGACTGCGACCTTGTAACTGATGCGCCGGGGGAAGTTGGAGATTTGCAAGCTGCATTTCGCCATATGCTGCACACCCAGCGATCCAACATCGTAGAGATCGAACGGCTTGCTTATACCGATCGGATTACGGGGCTGGCCAATCGCGCCAAACTGGACAAGCTGGCCGCGACGATGATCGACCACAAGCCGGGCGCGGAAGGCGCGGTTCTTTATGTCGGTTTTGATCGGTTCAAGCTTATCAACGATATGCATGGCCACCGTGTTGGTGATGAGGTCATGCGGCAGCTTGCGGCACGCCTGGGCAGGTTGCTCGACAAGGTCGCCCATCCTCACACCAAGAATGCACCTGCGTTGGCCCGTTTCTCCGGAGACGAGTTTGTCGCGATTCTTCCCGGCCTGACAGATCCGGACCAATTGACCGAGGTGTCAGAAACCGTCCTCCGGCTTCTGAGCAGGCCGGTCCAGATCGGGAGCATGTCTCTTTCAGTCAGTGCAAGTGCCGGCATTGTGACGTTCCCGGAGCAAGGCGATACTGCTGAAGAGGTCATGAAGAACGCCAATCTAGCGATGTATCAGGCAAAGTCGGCCAACCGGGGCCGGGCGGTTTCCTACAGTGAAGCGCTCAGAACACAGGCCAATGAACGCGAATTGATTGCCGATCGTCTGCGGCATGCGGTTGATACGGGTGGCCTTGACGTCTTTTACCAGCCAAAAGTCATTCCGGAAAATGGCAAGATCGTGGGATCGGAAGCCTTGCTCCGGTGGAATGATGAAGTCCTCGGTCATGTCTCACCGGCCAAGTTCATTCCGATCGCTGAAGAACGAGGGTTGATTGCACCCATTGGCCGGTTCGTCTTGCAAAGAGCGCTTAAAGATACCAAGCACCTCCATAGTGAAGGGCTTGAAACCTCGGTGGCTGTGAATGTGTCCCCGGCGCAATTTCAGGAAGAAACCTTTATTGAAGAGACAATTGGAACCGTCAGCGAAAGTGACGTTTCGACGGAAAAGGTCGAATTGGAAATCACCGAATCCAGCCTCATGGATTACTCAGATACTGTTCTGGACCGCATTCGCCCCATCCGGGAAAAGGGCGTCAAATTCGCAATTGATGATTTCGGGACGGGATATTCCTGCCTCAGCAGTTTGGCGAACATGCCCTTCGACACTTTAAAGATCGACCGCTCCTTCATCATGGATATTGCGACATGTGCGGATCGCCGGACCATTGTGGAACTGATTTTCCTGATGGCGCATCAGCTTAAACTCGAGACTGTTGCGGAAGGCATCGAGACGCCGCTTCAAAAAGACTATTTGAAAGCTTGGGGCGGTACCTTGGGACAAGGGTTCCTGTGGAGCCCGGCTGTCGCCTTTCCGGAATATCGAGCCATGATCCTGGCGCAATCCGTCGGTGCCGTCAAAACAGAAGTTGCGTCTGCGTTGCACTAGGCTGCCAATCCGGCAACGGCTTAGATCAGATCACGGGCGGACAAGCACCTGGTCGGAGAGATCCGCGCAGCTTTCGAGAATCAGATCAGCGAGCGGGCTGAGGTCGGCTGCGGTTCCTGTCCCTGACAGGACACCGATCTTCAAGCCAGCCCCGGCGTTTTCCGCCATTTCCAGATCGTGCGTGTTGTCGCCGGCGACCGCGATTTGGTGAACAGGGATTTGGTTCGCGCGTGCAAATCCTTCAACCATGCCTGGACCGGGCTTGTGCCCGTGACCGCTGTCATAACCGGCGATGAATGAAAACAGGTCCGTAACACCGGTGGTGTTCAGAAAGGCGGCGATAGAGCCTTCGCTGTCGCTGCTTGCGACGCCCAAAATGAAACCTGCATCGTGCAGTTGACGGAGCGACGTTTCGAGCCCTGGCAGCAGTTTGGCCTTTTGCATCCCTTCCAGAAATATCTGGTCCAACACCGATGTCAGATTTTCAAGGGTACGAGGGGCACCTTCGTTTATGAAAGCTTCTGCAATCTCCAGAGCGTTGCCGGCAGCAAACAGGCTGCCAGCCGCAGTTTTCCGTGTCCCCGGATCCATCCCACCGGCAACCAGCAAACGCTTTGACAAGAGCTCGTCGCCGTTTGCCGCGAATGAAGCTGCCTGTTCCTGTGGTGTTGTCCAGGTCGCATCAAAGTCCAGCAACGTGCCGTCCTTGTCAAAGAGGATCGCCTTGATTGTACAGGCCATGAAGCTGGTTAGTCCTCGATGATGAAGGAAATGCCAAAGGTGCAGCGAACGCCGTCAAGTTCACCCGGCCATTTGCATACGTTGAGGGTCGCTTCACCTTTGGAGGACTTGTGAACGAATTCGTGCATATAGCCCGGTTTTCCCGCTGAAAGAACCTTTTTGTCATGGGCTACGAGCTCATCCGCGGTGTCTGCCCACGGGAGTTCATGATCGGTCTTGCCAACAACGCCGCCGCCGAATTCGTTGATGGTGTCGTTGCCGAAGATGTAGACCCCATCTTCGTCTTTTGCCCAAAAGATCACTGGCATCGAGTTCATGATCTTCAGATCTGCAGCATTCATTTTATCCTCCCTCCGGTTTTCTTTCGGTGCTATGGAAAAGGCGCTGTCAGAAGGTGACACGGGATCCTTTGAACGCAAAGAAAAAGGCAGCCACTTGGACCGCCTTTTGTATCTTTAAATTTGGCTTATTCGCCTCAGCCGATGATGCCGTTCAGCGTCGCGCTTGGGCGCATGACTGCGTCGACTTTCGCCTGCGGGGCATGGTAGTAGCCGCCGGTGTCGGCAGGAGAGCCCTGGACGCCGTTGAGTTCCCCTACGATCTTGTCTTCGTTCGAGGACAAGGCTTCGGCGATCGGAGCGAACTGGGCCTTCAGGTCCGCATCCTGATCCTGACCGGCCAGAGCCTGTGCCCAATAGAGCGCGATGTAGAAGTGGCTGCCGCGGTTGTCGAGGCCGCCGACCTTCCGGGCCGGTGACTTGTCGTTGTCGAGCAGGCCTTCGATTGCCTTGTCGAGTGCATCGGCAAGAACCTGGGCCTTGGCGTTGCCTTTGACGTTTGCAAGATGCTCCAGAGAGGCGCCAAGCGCACAGAACTCACCCAGAGAATCCCAGCGCAAGTAGTTTTCTTCCTGCAGCTGCTGAACGTGTTTCGGCGCAGAGCCGCCAGCACCTGTCTCAAACAGCCCGCCGCCGTTCATGAGCGGAACGATGGACAGCATCTTTGCAGACGTACCGACTTCCAGGATCGGGTAAAGATCGGTCAGGTAGTCCCGCAGTACGTTGCCGGTGATGGAGATCGTGTCTTCACCGCGGGCAATACGTTCGGTGGAGTATTTTGCAGCCTCAGTCGGGGCCAGGATGCGGTAGTCGAGACCGGACGTGTCGTGATCCGGCAGATAGGCTTCCACCTTCTTGATCAGCTCCGCATCGTGGGCGCGTTCTGAGTTCAGCCAGAAGACGCCCGGCATGCCGGACAGGCGCATGCGGTTGACGCCGAGTTTCACCCAGTCGCGGATTGGAGCGTCTTTGGTCCGGCATGCGCGCCAGATGTCACCCGCTTCAACTGCGTGCTCGATCAGGGTGTCGCCGGAGGCGCTGACCACCTTGATGGTGCCATCGGCGGTTGCCTTGAAGGTCTGCGGGTGGGAGCCGTATTCCTCGGCCTTTTGGGCCATCAGCCCGACATTCGGAACCGTGCCCATCTTCGCCGGGTCGAGGGCGCCGTTCTCTTTACAGAAGTCGATGACGGCAGAATAAACGCCCGCATAAGAACTGTCCGGGATGACGCATTTCGCGTCGCCTTCGTTGCCGTCCGGGCCCCAGCCCTTGCCGCCTGCACGGATGAGAGCCGGCATGGAGGCATCGATGATGACGTCGGAGGAAACGTGCAGGTTGGTGATGCCCTTGTCGGAGTTCACCATGTACATGGCCGGGCCGTTATCGAGCGCGGCCTTGATATCAGCCTGGATCTCTGCCGCCTTGTCGGCGGGCAGAGTGGCCACCTTGGCTTCCAGGTCGCCGATCCCGAGATCCGGGTTAACGCCAAGCTCTTTAAGCGTTGCCGCATGCTTTTCGAAAACGTCTTTCAGGAATGCCTTCACGCAGACACCGAAGATGATCGGGTCGGAGACCTTCATCATGGTTGCTTTCATGTGCAGCGAGAACAGGATGCCCTGATCCTTGGCATCCTGGATTTCCTTTTCCAGGAATGCCGACAGTGCCTTGACGCTCATGTAGGTGGCGTCGATGACGTCGCCATCTTCCAGCGGCCAGTCGCCTTTCAGAACGGTCTCAGCGCCATCGTTTCCAGCAAAAACGATCCTGGCAGTGCCAGCTTGAGCGGTAGAAACTGTGATCGACTTCTCATTGGAGCGGAAGTCGTTCTCGCCCATTGTGGCAACATGGGTCTTGGAAGAAGTCGCCCAAGCGCCCATGCGGTGCGGGTTCTTCTTGGCGTATTCCTTGACCGCTTTCGGTGCGCGGCGGTCGGAGTTGCCCTCGCGCAGCACCGGGTTCACGGCGGAGCCCTTGATGCCGTCATAGCGGGCCTTGATGTCTTTCTCCGCATCATTCGTCGGATCAGATGGATAATCCGGAAGCTTGTAGCCCTGGGCTTGCAGCTCCTTGATGGCTGCGTTCAGCTGCGGCTGCGAGGCGGAGATGTTTGGCAGCTTGATGACGTTGGCGTCCGGCTGTTTGACCATATCGCCAAGGAGCGCGAGATCGTCCGATTGTTTCTGTTCGTCGGTCAGAAAATCCGGAAACGTTGCCAGGATCCGGCCGGCAAGGGAGATGTCCTTGGTGCCGATGGTCAGGCCGGCGGCCTTGGTGAAGGAGCGGATGATCGGAAGGAAGGAAGCAGATGCCAGTTCCGGCGCTTCGTCAACCTTGGTGTAGATAATATCGGCCATGTTGCTCACGTTTCCTGATGGTCCAACGGGATCTGCCGGGGCAGGGAGGCGCCTCCGGGCGGAGTTCGAAGAGCGTATACAATTGTACGCAATCAATTGCCAGCCCTCATAAAGGCGAAGGCCGCAAAAGCCGTGGGTGTTCTAGCAAACGAGACGAAAAACGCAATTAAGGTGGTTTGCGGTAGTAGGGGCCTCTCAACCGGCGCATTCGAAAGAGTGTAAACTACAATGCGCTTTCGGCTTTGATCTTTGAACTCTCATGATAAGCCTCAATCAGTTTAACTATGTCTAAGGGGGCAAGATCAAGACCGGATAGCGACACGTAGGGCCCCTTGATCCCGAGCATTCGATCAAATGCTCTCGAGTAGCGGTGTCTCTTTCTGGGAAAGTGCTTTTTATATCTCTCGCAAGTCAGGTTTAGAACTACAAGAACACTGGAAGCTCCCCTCGCGGAGATGTGGGTAATCTCGGACCAAGGAATTGGAGTAATCATAGACCTGTGATCGCAAATGCCCTGCTCTGATATCTCAAGGATTGGAGAACTGATATTTAGGAGGAAGCGACAGTAGTATACTGTCAAAAGCAGCATTGAAGTTGAAAGAATAAGACCCACAATAGCGGGTATAATATGAGTTGTATTTTTTTGAGTGGAATCAAATAACACAATTGATCCCAATATAAACATCGTAAATCCGATTAGTATTTTTTTTATGAGGTGCGCTTTTACATAATGAAAGTTATGTTTCTTGAAATTTCCAGGATCCATGTGACGTCCTTTTATGGTATGCTGGATGCATCAATTGGTCTTTTCCATATCCGGCTCACTCGCGCTGAGATTTGATTAATAGACGGCACCGTCACTGTCCTTGTAGCGCGCCGTGATACGATCGAATTCGCCGTTTTCCTGCATGGTTTGCAGTTCTTTGGAAAATGCGGCGACGAAGTCTTGTGAGACGCTCCTTTTGCTGAACATGATATAATTGGGCTCTGAAGCGACGATCGCGTTCGTCGGTTTAATCACCTTTGAGAGACCGAGCGACTGGATCTCCGAGGTTACGACATAGGTTTCTCCCAAAATCGCATCGACCCGGCCGAGCTCAAGCTGTTTGAGGTTCAGTTCCAGGCTGTCCGTCATCTCAATCAGATGCGGATAGGCTTCCGACAGTGCTGGGAACGAACCGCCATAAGCATAGTCCCTAACCACACCCAACCGTTTATCGTTTTGGAAGAAGTCGCCGAGGCTTTCATAGGTATCGACGTTTTCTGCCCGCACGAACAGCACTTCATCGGCTTGAATGTAGGGCGCCGAGAAATATGCAAACGCCTCTCGTTCGGGTGTCTTTGTAACGGGCGTTGCGATGTCCACCGTGCCGTTACGCAAGGCGTTGAGGTGGCGCGTCCAGGGCAGGGGCACTTTCACAAGATCACAGCCGAGCTTGCCGAGGATTGTCTCTATCACCTCGAAGTCCATGCCTCGGACTTCTTCCCCTTCGACGATGTTGTAGGGCCGGTAATCGCCAGCACCGGCGATCAGTGTGCCGCCGCGGGGGCACTCTTGGGAAGCTGCCGGCATTGACACAAGTCCAATCGCAAACCCCATCACTATAGCTGGAATGATTGCCGCACGTTGCATGGCACCCTTCTTTGATAGCTAATAGAACAAGACCGCACTCTTTCAAAGGAACAATAAGAGAGTGTTGAGTTAAAGCAAAAAAGCATGAGTTTTTGTTTTATTTCCTTTTTGTATATTCCGCTTTGGGTTGGAAGGTTTGCTAAAACTCTCGTAATAGGTGTCTTGATTTGGCTGTGTCTGAGTTGATTGTTTGGAATTTGTTTTCCAGAAATCTCAAGACGACGTTCGTTACGGACCCGGTTATCTCCGGTGCAGGTTGGGAATGCAGGGGCTTTAAAAGTTTCCGCCATTCGGCTAAATCCCGCTGCATGAGCAAAAACGCAAAAATCAGAGACGAAGCGCGGGCAATTACTGCGCGGCCGCCTGCGGTGATCCTATGTGAGCCACAGCTGGGCGAAAACATCGGAACAGCCGCCCGGGCGATGGCTAATTTCGGCCTGGTTGACCTTCGGATCGTCAATCCGCGCGATGGCTGGCCAAGTGAAAAAGCGCGCGCTGCTGCCAGCCGGGCGGACCATGTGATCGACAAGGTTCAGGTCTTCGAGACCACGGAAGCTGCAATTGCTGATCTGAATTTCGTTTACGCAACCACAGCCCGTTCGCGCGAGGTGCCAAAACCTGTGCGTGGCCCAGATGAAGCAGCAGTCAAGGCCGTGGACCTTGGTGAGCGAAAGCATGGTGTCGGCTACTTGTTCGGCCGTGAACGCTGGGGGCTGAACAACGAGGAAGTCGCGCTTGCCGACGAAATCGTCACCTTGCCAGTCGATCCGGATTTTGCGTCGCTGAATATTGCACAGGCTGTTCTCGTCTGCGCCTACGAGTGGCGCAAGACAGCGAGTAAAGGCGAATTGCCATTCCTGTTGTCAGAGGAAGAGCATCCGCCGGCGTCCAAGGACGACATTCTGCGGATGTTCGAACACCTGGAAAGTTCTCTTGACGAAGTGAGTTTCTTCCGTCCGCCCGAGCGCCGGCCTCACATGGTGCGGAACCTGCGTAACATCTTCCAGAAAGCGGAACTCAGCCAACAGGAAGTGCGTACCTTGCGGGGCGTGATTGCTGCGCTGGAGCGGCGGGAAACACGTCCGCGGAAAACCGGCGATGTCGACGAGACAGAGGCCTGAGGAATTGTCCGTGAAAGATGTCCGGCCGGTCCTCTTTTACGATTCAGGGTTGGGCGGGCTCACGGTTCTCCGCGAGGCGCGGTACCTGCTTCCCTGTGAGCGCCTGCTTTATGTGGCGGACGATGCGGCTTTCCCGATCGGCCGCTGGCCGGAAGAAGAGCTTCTTGTCAGGTTGCAGGATCAATTTACGCGGCTGATTGAGGACCACGACCCAAAAGCCGTCGTGATCGCGTGTAACACCGCGTTCACCCTTGGCGGAGAAGCATTGCGGGAAGCTTTTCCAGGCGTTCCGTTTGTCGGGACGGTGCCGGCAATCAAACCGGCAGCAGAGCGGACGGCTTCGGGTCTGATTTCGGTGCTGGCGACACCTGGCACGGTTCGGCGGGCTTATACCCGCTCGTTGATCGAGAGTTTCGCCGCGCAGTGTCATGTCAGGCTCGTGGGCTCTGACAATCTGGCAGAACTCGCCGAACAGCATCTGCGCGGTGAGCCGGTGTCTGACGATGCACTGCGTCAGGAGATTTCGGACTGTTTTCTGGAGCAAAATGGCCAACGGACAGATATCGTTGTTCTGGCCTGTACCCATTATCCGTTTTTGGCGAACCGGTTCCGGAAAATCGCACCTTGGCCCGTCGACTGGCTGGACCCGGCCGAGGCAATCGCGCGTCAGCTTGTACGCGTTCTGGGGCAGGATCTGGCATCAGTCCCGTCTGAAAGCCCCGACCTTGCCATTTTGACTTCAGGGGCCCGGAAACCTGCAATCGAGCGGCTTCTCGCCGGTTTCGGTCTGGCTCTTATGCCGGGGCGTGAGTTGATACCAAAGAGTATCTGATTGGCAAAGGCCACGGCTTCAGGCAGCCATAGTCTTCAGAGCGATCCCGTTCTCAGTGGCTTTGGCCGCGCCCTTCAACTGACCAAGTACTTCTGTGATCAAGCCTGTGCTCGCCGGAATACCCTTTGGCAGGGTCAGGATCGAAATCGAGCATTGCAAAAGCGGAAAGTCCCGCATAGTTCCATAGCGGTCCTGCGCGCGCATGTAGCCCTGCTCGCGGTGTTCCGGCTGGTAGAAGCTTTCAACATCGGTCCGGAATGCGCGTCTCAGAGCCCGCATTCTCGTCGCGATTTCCATCTGGTCGCCGGTTAGAAAACCGGCCATGAAATCATCGCCGCCGATATGTCCATGGAACGAATTGTTGCCGGTTACATGTTTTTGCAGGAGTTCACTGAAGAGAATGATTGCGCGGTCGCCCTGACGGTATCCGTACGTATCGTTGAACGGCTTGAAGTTGTCGAAATCGATGTAACAAATATGCCGGTCCGATGCCGTCGTGCATGCTGATTTCGATATGAACCGGCTCACCGCGCCATTTCCAGGAAGGCCGGTGAGAGGATTTTGATCCTGCGCCTCCTGCAGACGCTTCTCGTGGATGATCTTCAAAAGGGAGGTTGCTGACAGGAACCCGGTGTAACGGAAATTCTGCGTGATGATGATGCCATCGGAATTGATCGAGGAGGCAAACGTCACCAGTAGCATGTCCGCATTGGAATCGATATCCGCGATCGGGCAGGCCCGCACGAATGACCGCAATGGAAAGTTGAGCGCCGCCTTTGCGTCTTCGTCATCAGGTCCCCCGGCGTATAGATAGGCCTTCAAGTCGCGTTCATGGATAATGCCGCGCGGTTCCTGGTTGGCATCCAGAACCGGAATGATGCTGGCATCCTGATTGTGAACAAAAAGATCCAGAAGATCGTTCATGGACGAATCGAATTGAACAGTTGGCAATTGCAACAGTTCGTTGCGGATCCGGCACTGCTCTTCCTTGCGTTTTCCATTCGGCGTCTCAGCCCGGATGTGGTCGTAGAAAAGCTTGGCTGAACCGGGTGCCGCCGAAGGCTTGGCGATGAAATAACCCTGAACCAGATCACAACCGGCATCCCGGCAGGCGCGGAACTCGCGTTCAGTTTCAATGCATTCGGCGATGACACGAGCGCCCAAAACGTGGGCGAGATTTGCGACCGTTGTGACGAATAGCTTCTTGCGTGGATCGCTGTCTATGCCGCTCAGGAAAAACCGGTCGATCCGGACATATTCTGGGGACATATCGTGAAGAAGACGCAGTTCTGATGACCCGCGGCCAAAATCATCCAGGGCAATCATGAAGCCTGATTGGCGCAGGTCGCTCAGGGCATGGTGGGAGACGTCACTCAGGGTTTCCTGATGGCGGCCGGAACACTCCAGGCAAATCTGGCTTTTCTGCAATCCGTATTCGACCAGGATTGCGTCCATGTTCATGCGCGGGTCTTCGTTTTCACCAAGACCGCGCCCATCCAATTTGAAAAAGAGTTTGGTGCCCTTGGCGGTGCGCAGCGCCATGAATTTTGTGGCCGCCTTCCGCAAAAGGGCGGTTTCCAAGTGCGGCAGAAAGCCTTGGGCGTGGGCTTGATTGAGAAGATCATCCGTTGAACTTGCACCAGTCCGGATGCAATTGCGGATCTGCGCCTCGTAGCCATAAACAACACCGGTGCCGACATCGACGATCGGTTGAAGAGCATAATCCAGACTATTTAATATGTGTTTGATTGGCGGCTGGCCGGGAACCGGCTCAGTGCCATCTTCCTCTGGATCTGAATTGGACGGCGAGAACATGTCTACCTACTAATGTCTTCACAATACGAAAAATCGTAGAGACCGCTAAATGGGCCGAGTTGCAGATTTTACTGGCAATTATTCTTATGGTTGTGATTGGCGGGCATAGTGAAAAACTGCAATTAAAATTCTCTAAATGTATGCATTAATTTTGACATGAAAATTACGTACGGGCATCACTGATTGGTGAGAAAGCCGATTGAAGCCCGTTTTTGCCGATTGTGTCCGGCGGCAAATCCTAGAAACTGAAAGAAATCCGCCGCGAACGGGCAGTTGGCATTGACTTTTGATAGCCGAACCGGTAACCACGCGCGATCTGGCTAGATTTGATCTGGCCGGTTTACGCACCCGTGGGTTTTCAGCCGGCGCCGTCTGTTGAAACCCTGTCGATCTGATCGCTCGCTGCTGCGCATGATCAGAAGAAGGAGGGCGCGTTTCCTTGTTAGAAAAACAACGCGAAGTTTAAAGGAAACCGCGATGTCAAAGCGCCATAGCGTTAAATACAAAATCGACCGCCGGATGGGTGAGAACATCTGGGGCCGTCCGAAGAGCCCGGTCAACCGTCGTGAGTACGGCCCAGGCCAGCACGGTCAGCGCCGTAAAGGCAAACTGTCCGACTTCGGTGTTCAGCTGCGCGCGAAGCAGAAGCTGAAAGGCTACTACGGCAACATCTCCGAGAAACAGTTCCGCAAGGTCTATGCAGAAGCGTCCCGTCTGAAAGGCGATACCTCTGAGAACCTGATCGGTCTGCTGGAGCGCCGTCTCGACGCAGTCATTTACCGTGCGAAGTTCGTCCCGACCGTTTTCGCTGCCCGTCAGTTCATCAACCACGGTCACGTCAAGGTCAACGGCAAGCGCGTCAACATCCCGAGCTACCAGCTGCGTCCGGGCGACGTTGTTGAAGTTCGCGAGCGGTCCAAGCAACTCGCCATCGTTCTGGAAGCTATCCAGTCCGCTGAGCGTGATGTTCCGGACTATGTCGATGCAGACCATGCAAAAATGACTGCAACTTACTCCCGCGTTCCGGCTTTCTCTGATGTACCGTACCCGGTGCAGATGGAACCGAACCTGGTGGTCGAGTTCTATTCGCGCTAAACCCAGCGCCGAATACAGAAAAACTTCAAACCCCGCTGGCGACAGCGGGGTTTTTTTGTGACACCCGAAGATTCACGCAAACGCCCTGCGCGGTTCTTGCATCATATGAAACGTTTGACGCATTTTCTCGAGTGTCTGATCTACGCGCTTCTGTTCCTTCTCATTTGTTTTGTACGAGAACGTTTCGCCGTTAAATGCAGCAGTCATTTCGCAGTCATTTAGCGAGTAAAGTGCAGATTTGATCGCGGGTAGCCTGCCAATCATGCGTATCTGGTCGAGTTGGAATTTACTTTCGATCATAAGCGTGCGAATGGATATCAACAAACTTGCCAGCCGAGGCAGTTGGTCGGTGTGATCATCAAGGCAGCTAGCCAGCAGCAGAACCGTTTGGAGAACACGATCCATATCTCCATTTTTGGATGCTTGCAGCGACTGCAAAAACAGCACCCTTAGCGGATCTCCGCCTGATTGCACCAATTTGCCAATAGCACGTGCTAAACGTACTTCGTCGTTAGTATGAAAAGCGAGCCATGCGGTTGTCTCAGCGACGAGGCCCGGATTGGCTGTTTCGAATTCGTGCAACGCCTTAAAAGCTGGTTCCAAGGAACTCCCATTCCTGCGCAAATAATTGAAAAAAGACGCTGTTCCTTCTGTAATACAAACCGTAGTGCAGACATCTACGTTGGCTGCGTTCGTGAGAACCACAGTTTTATTGTCCACCAAAACTTGGTTTTGGCAGTGACCTCTTTCATGCCAAAAAAAATGGTGCTGAGCCGTTTCCCAATGACCTTGGCGTGCTGCGATCCGTCCAAGGTTTATATGCGGCTGAACCGCGAGTTCAGGATCGATGCGTAAAAATGCTTTTTTCTGACTATCGCAGAGCGATACCGCATCTGCGATTTGACGGCATTTCACCAACAAAAGTGCAAAGGAGTTGGCGGCTGCGGCGAGGCTTGTGTTGTCATTAGCCGCTATGGCGGAGTCGAAGGCTGTGTGGACTGTTTGTTGCCATTCCCGGATGGGGCGGCGCACCAGATAGTCGCCGTTCCAGAAAGGCTGTGTGAACACCGGTTTCATTATAAAAATACCGATGCGGCCGGACAGGCAAGATCAGCTTGGTTTTGAGTGCTCCAGCCTCTGAACCATCGCGCGGTCTTCGCTTCATCCAACGACAGGCTGCCATCCGGTTTCAGCTCACCAATTGTATTGTAATCATTGTTGAGAGCTACGGTGCACTTGCCGACCCGACCGTCAGCGCGCAATACAAACGAGTTCGCTTTCGCTGCGTAGCATACGTAACTCTCGTCATGCTTGCGCTCCATGCCGCTGGTTTCTTCATCTGATGGAACCGGGTGGGAGTTTTCACCCCAGCCGCGCTCCTGGTTTTCCAGGACAAGCTCAGATAGGTCGGCGTCACCACCTAAATTTTCGACAGGCTGGAGTGTGAAGCGGAAACGTTTGTCTTGTCCGTACCTAATTTCAAGCCACTGCGCGAAATCATTAAGAACATACTCGTTTTTTCGGGTCAGATGCAGCCGGAGTAGTATCTCTCCTGCTTCTACCGGCAATTGATAAATGGCATCCAGATTGGCCATTATCTGCTCGAAACTACCTTTTCCATTTGCCTGAAGGCGCGTGGTATCGTGAAATTCGGCCGGACCATCGAGTGAGATCTGGTAATCGACCACATAATTGTCGACCAATGCGCGATACGCGTCTGCGGTCAGCAGAAAACCGTTGGTGGTCATGCCGGCACGCAAATAAACGTTGTGCTCCCGGCAAACGGATTTCGCAGTCTCCATCACCTCAAGGACGGTGTCCAACGCAACTGTTGGCTCCCCGCCAAACCAGTTAATTTCCAGTGATTTAATGGTGGGCACACGAGTTCGAAGCAGGTTTTTGACACCCGACAAAACATCGGGTTTCATCTTGCCTATCTTAAAATCCTCATAGCAGTAGACGCAACGAAAGTTGCATTTCTCCGTTGGCATGATGATGAGGTGAAGATGGTTCTGGTTCCAAGCGGCTTTAAAGTTGTCAGCCAGATGTAAACTGCCCCCGTTGTTGGGGAAATTGGATCCCGCTTCCATAGTGGTGCTCCAAACTAACCTATCAAATTTCGTGAGGAAGATACTGGCCCAGAAGGGGTGCCAGTATCTTCGTTTGGATGTCACCGGCGCTGGGCAAGTTGGTCCATTGCTGGTGCCATACACGCGGTATTGTTGCAGGTTCCAAAATTGGAGCTGTCTGCCAAAGCATCGGCGTCAAATGCACCCTTCATGTCTGCAATTTGTTTTGCGATATCAGGATTGGTAATTCTGATATTGCCCATGCTGTCGACACGAACGTCTTTGAGATTGAGATTTGAAAATACCTTAGCAAAGTCGTCAGACATAACTACTCTCCCTGTTGTACAATCTACGGGTTCAATCAGTGAACTTCCGCAAGGTAAGGTTAGCACGACTTTTGAGTGTTTTAAAAATAAATTCTATTCTAGGTATTTTAAATTTCCGCGCTACACATACTCGGCGACGTTGTTGAAGTCCGCGAGCGGTCCAAGCAACTCGCCATCGTTCGGGAAGCTCTTCAGTCAGCAAAGCGCAATATTCCAGACTATGCCTATGTTAACCACGCTAAGATGACTGTAGCTTACTCAACGTGATCCGGACTTTTAAACTTCTATTGGCGCTGGGCCTTAAACAGAAACATCCCCGCCACGGTGGCGGAGATGTATTTTCGAGAGCGCCGTGGAGAGGCGGGTTAATGGGCCACCATTTCTTCCACGATCTGCTGACCGGTCAGCTCAGCCGGGTAGTAGGTTGGCCAATTGGTCACTTCTTTCAAAAGCGCAGCCCGATCGTCTCCCCAGTACAGGTGGTAGTGATCTGCTGCTGCCGGTGAAATTTTATGGTCGCTGAACTGGATGTACTCCGGCGCGCTTTCATCGCCTGACACCTTTTGGAAGATGTAGCGAACACCGCGATTGCCCTTTTTGTAGGTCAGGATTTCGTAGCCGTCATAGGTATAGGCGCCGCTTGCGGTTCCGCTGTCTTTGACAAAGCGGACGACATCTCCGTCAATCTCGATGGAATCGACGTCGGTCTTGTAGCCGGTCAGGTAATAGTCTTTGTACTCAACGGCAGTTTTTGTGCCGTGTTCGGCCTTGTGGTCCATGACCGGGTCCAATGTCCCTTCAGTCAGGTATGGATACACCGATTGCCATTTTCCCGCCCAATCGGAGAGCGACCGGTTCTTAATCTGATCATCCTCAAAGTAGCCTTTGTAGATTTCTGACTTATTGGAATGGGACCCGTGAGAGTGACTGTGATTGTGGCCCTTTGATTGCGCCTTTTCGGTCGCGGCGACAGGCGAAGCAGCGAAAAGAGCCAAGGCCAAACCCAACTTGAGAGCAGTTGCCTGGAGAAGACCTGCCGACGAATGAAACTTCACGATAAACCTCTTTTTTACAAGACATGTAATGTTATTACATAACATATAAACCAATAGCTATTTATGACAGGTCTGGCAACCGAGAAATTGGGCCAGGACTGGGGTGGTCGATGATGGAGTGGAATAATCCGCCCAGAGTTCTTGGCCTTGAGACCGCAATCCGGTATGTCAGCCGTCAATTGTTTCCGGACAGGGTCCCAGGGCATCAGATCATGAACGACATTGCCGACAGCACGAACATCGACGTTCCAGCGCTCTTGCGCAAAGCGCCGTCGAGCGTTGAGTTCAAGAAACTGCGTAAAAGGCTTCTGCGTCAGGCCCGCGAAGCCATCAGCGATTTCGGGATGGTGCCGGAGGTGGCATCGGAGACCAGCCGGCCAAAGTGGCTGGTCTGTCTGTCCGGTGGCAAGGACAGCTACACGCTCCTGGCGGTTTTGATCGAGCTGAAGTGGCGCGGGCTGCTGCCGGTAGATCTGGTCGCCTGCAATCTCGACCAGGCCCAGCCGGGTTTTCCGCCGGAGATCCTGCCGAAGTTCTTTGAAGACAACGGCATCGAGCACATCATCGTGCGCGAGGACACCTATTCCATTGTCACCGACAAGATCCCGGAGCATCAAACCTACTGTTCGCTTTGCTCGCGTTTGCGTCGGGGAATCCTTTACCGAGTGGCACGGGAGCAGGGATGCGAGGCCATCGTCCTCGGTCACCACCGCGACGATATTCTCGAAACGTTTTTCATGAACCTGTTTCATGGAGGGCGGCTCGCGTCGATGCCGCCTAAACTGATCAACGACGAGGGCGATCTCCTGGTTTTGCGCCCGCTTGCCTATGCGGCGGAGCGCGACATCCAGAAGTTTTCCGATGGCATGGAATTCCCGATCATCCCATGCAACTTATGTGGCTCCCAAGACGGTCTGCAGCGTGAGGAAGTTAAACGCATGCTCCAGGCCTGGGAAAGAGAAACACCGGGCCGTCTGGGTGTTATGGCCCGTGCGCTCGGCCACACACGGCCATCGCATCTGCTTGATCGCAAGCTCTATGATTTTGTGAATTTGCGCCCACAGGAAGGCGCCGGGGAAGAGAGCAGCGGTGAAGCCGAAGAGCCGTGCGGGGCAAGCCTTGCCATGACCGCGAAGCTCTTTGCAGCTGAGTAACCGAAACAAACCTGCCTGCGGACCCGCATCGCTGGATTGCTGGACATTGCTCTAGTGCGTTTCTATCTTTCCGGCATGACAGCGCGCCCGCAATTGACGTCGAACGACTATACCATCGTGGTGGAGCCACTTGCTGGCGAAACCGTTGCCTCACTTGGTGACGAGGTTCTGGCGCGCTCTACTCGTGCCCGGGTGATGTATGAAACGCGTTTGCCGCCGGTGGTCTATTTTCCGGAAGAAGACATTGTCGCCAAACTCGAACCGGCCTCAGAGCACAGGACGTTCTGCCCGTTCAAGGGAACGGCGTCTTACAGTCATGTCCATGTGGGCGCTCGCGTTCTGGAAAACGGGGCCTGGCGGTATCCCAATGCCCTGCCTGAAGGTCAGGCCGTGGACGGATGCCTTGCTTTCATGCCGGCAGATGGGCTGCATATTGCTCACAACGGATCGGCGATCGACACGATCCTTGGCGGCAATATATCAGGTCCGACTGTGGACTGGCTTTTGCGCGAGGCTTGGACAGCCAAGTCGCCTGAGGAACTGTTGGCTGCGCTGGGCAAGCGGCTGGTCGCTGATGGCGTTGCAGTCTGGCGAATGAGTGTTCTCGTCTGGTCGCTTCATCCCATGATTGCCGGCCGGCACATCATCTGGAACCGGGAAGGGGACACGATCGAGAGCCGGCAACCTTCCTATGAGCTCATGGAAAGCCCGATTTTTCAGGAAAGCCCGCTCCGGCATGTGGCTGATGGGCTGGGTGGGATCCGGCAAAAACTCGACACCAACCCCGATGAGTTCAGCTTCCCTGTGATGGAGGATTTCCGCAAACAAGGTGTGACGGATTATGTCGCCATGCCACTGCCGTTTTCGGACGGCCGCGTCAATGTTCTAACCCTTGCCAGCGATCACCCGAACGGCTTTACGACAGCCAATCTCGGACTGGTTTTTGAATGCTCCGCGCTGATCAGCCGCTTGTTTGAGGTGTTCGCGCTTACATCCAATGCGACCTCTCTGCTGGAGACTTATCTGGGCAAAAGAACGGGGGCCCGCGTTCTTGGCGGGGAGATCCGGCGCGGGGACGGCGATGTCATCGATGCAGCAATCCTGTTTTGCGACCTGCGGCACTCCACCCGGCTTGAAACAGAGCTTGGCCGGGAAGCTTATGTGCAGGAACTCAACCGCTTTTTTGAGGTCGCCACCGACATGGTGAATGCTCATGAAGGTGAGGTCCTGAAATTTATCGGAGATGCGGTGCTGGCGATCTTTCCGGCCAGCCAGGGCAATCAGAAGGCTTGCGCTCAAGCGGTCGCAAGCGCGGAACAGATTGTCGAGAAACTGGCCGATGTCGCAGGAACCGACCATCATCCGCTCACCTCTGCCATTGGCATTGCGTATGGTGAGGTGACTTACGGCAACGTCGGGTCGCGGGAGCGGCTCGACTTCACTGTCATCGGAAGCGCCGCCAATATCGCTGCCCGGCTCGGAGAGTATGGTAAGACCCGCGGCCATGCTGTTGTTATGTCACGAGAAGTAGCTGAAGCGACGGCTAAACCGATGGAACGGCTGGGGGCGCTTGCCCTTCACAATGTCCAGGAAGACGTCGAAGCCTTTGCACAATCCGTTTCGGGGGCGCTAGCTGCGTCTTAAACTCGTTATTGGACCTTCGGATTGCCCGCAAAACCTCCAACCGGCTGGTTGCGCACCAGAATCACGAGCCCTTCCTTGCTTGGCTCTGCATCTTTCAGGGCAACGCCGCCATAGTTCTCGCAAAGTTCATCGGCGCTTTTGCTGCGGGAAGGCGTGAACATGGTAAGGCCCTGGCATTCCACCCGGCGCAGTTCACTTTCTTGCGGAGTGGGCATCACCAATTCGAAGGTCAATCCGACGCCGATCACTGCGGCCACTGCGATGGTTGCGTAAGCAAACTTGTTCATAGTCCCCGTTCCCATGTCCTGGCGCCGGTCCGATTTGGGGCGCTGCGGTATGGACGGAGAATGGCGGAACGCACCTATACTCACCCTGAATCCGGCATTCACCTTGCGTTCATGTTAGGCGATTCGGCAAATTTTGCCGAATAACGCCAGCGTTTCAGGGGATATCTGAAACGCTAAACGTGGGATAAACGAAAATTAAGAGCCTTTGTGGTGGCGGAAAGGCTGCGGCTATTCCGCAGCCAATCCGTAGCCGGGTGCCGGTCTTCCTTCTGTCAGGCCTTGCACTTTTTCGACAATGGCTACCGCGTCCAGGCCGTGGTGGCGGTAGAGATCGCCGATGGTGCCGGTCTGGCCGAAGTGTTCCACGCCCAGCGGGATCGTCTGGTGACCGCCCACCGCCCCAATCCAGGACAGCGTTGCCGGATGTCCGTCAATCACCGTGATGACCTTGCAGTGCCTGGGTAGGCCGGACATCAGGGTTTCGATGTGCGAGGTGGCGGCTTTGTTGCCGCGGGACCGGGCGCGCTGGGCTGCAGTCCAACCGGCATTCAGCCGGTCGGCTGATGTGATTGCGAGAACGCCGACGTCCCGGCGCGCTTCACCAATCATTCCGGCCGCACGGATCGCTTCGGGCGCGACCGCGCCCTGATAGGCAATAACGACATCACAGTTCGGACCGGGTTTGCGCAGCCAGTAGGCCCCATCAATGGCTCCTTGCCGGAAGTCTTCATCGACCCGCTTGCCGGGTTGCTCGATCGGGTTGGTGGTCAAACGAAGATAGACAGATCCACCTGTCTCATCGCGCAGCCATGTGCGCTCATCCGGTTGGCTATCGCCGTCGCGCTGAACGTATTCGAAGGCCCATTGCATGATAACGGCAAGCTCATCGGCAAAGGCCGGCTCAAAGGCAGCCAGACCATCCTGGCTCATGCCGATGAGGGGTGTGCCGACCGACTGGTGCGCGCCGCCTTCCGGTGCCAGGGTAACCCCGGACGGGGTGCCAACCAGAATGAAGCGGGCGTCCTGATAACAGGCGTAGTTCAAGGCATCGAGACCGCGGCATACGAAGGGGTCGTAAACAGTCCCGATCGGTATGAGGCGTTTGCCGAACAGGGAATGCGACAGGCCGGCTGCGCCCAAGAGCAGCATCAGGTTCATCTCGGCAATGCCAAGTTCGATGTGCTGGCCGTCCGGCGTGAATTCCCACTTGGCCGTAGACGGGATCCGGTGCTCAATGAATGCGTCTGCTTGCGCGGCGCGGGCAAAGAGCTTGCGCCGATTGACCCAGGCGCCGAGGCTTGTGGTCCCGGTAACATCCGGGGAGGTCGTTACGATCCGCTCCGCGAGCGTGCAGTCACCTTTGGAAAGATCATCGAGGATCTTGCCGAACGCTGCCTGGGTTGATGTCGACTTCGCCGTGTCGAGGGAGATATCCGGCACATCAAGCTTGGCGTCTGAAAACCGGCGCGTGCCACGGGAAAAGAACGGAACGTCATTCAGGAAGGACCGCAGATCTTCTGGATGATCAACCGCTGCGAAGGGCTCCCACTCGGCGCCTTCTGGAACGCCCATATGAGTCTGCCAATCGGCGAACTGGGCCTTGTTCATCAGACCGCCGTGATTGTCCTTGTGCCCGGCAATCGGCGTGCCCCACCCCTTGATGGTGTAGGCCAGGAAACATGTCGGCCGGTCGTGTGTGATCGACGCGAAGGTTTCCGCCATCGTCTCCACGCAGTTGCCGCCAAGGTTTTCCATCAACTCTGCCAGTTCGGCATCGCTGCGGCGGTCGATCAAGGCACTGACATCGCCCTGGTCACCGAGATCATCCATCAGGCGTTTGCGCCAAACCGCGCCGCCCATGAAGGTGAGGGCGGCATATTCCTGGTTCGGACAGGCATCGATCCAGCTTTTCAGTTTATCGCCGCCCGGTTCCTCAAAGGCTGCACGCTGCAAAGCTCCGTATTTGACCCGGACGACGTCCCAGCCGAAGGCATCAAAGATCTTTTCGACGCGCTCAAACAGGCCCTCGCGGACGATCCCGTCGAGCGATTGCCGGTTGTAGTCAATCACCCACCAGGTGTTGCGCAGATCGTTCTTCCAGCCTTCCTGAAGCGCTTCGTAGACATTGCCTTCGTCGAGTTCGGCATCCCCCACGAGCGCCACCATGCGGCCGAGTGGCTGATCGCCGGCCCAATCTTTGGCGGCGATGTAATCCTGAACCAGGGAGGCAAAGGAGGTGATGGCAACGCCCAGACCGACTGAGCCGGTTGAGAAGTCGACATCGTCGACATCCTTGGTGCGGGACGGGTAACTCTGCACGCCGCCGTAGCCCCGGAAATTTTCCATGTTCTCGCGGGTCTGATTGCCCATCAGATACTGAATCGCATGGAACACAGGCGAGGCGTGTGGCTTGACCGCGACACGGTCTTCCGGGCGGAGCGCCGAAAAGTACAGCGCAGTCATGATCGAGACCATAGACGCAGATGAGGCCTGGTGTCCGCCGATCTTGATGCCATCAACTTTTGGCCGGATGTGGTTGGCGTGATGGATCATCCAGTGCGACAACCACAAAAGGCGTTGTTCAATGGTCTTCAGATGGGTGGTTTTCATTCTGCCAAACTCCCGCAAAGGCATGCCGTAGCGCAAATATAGCGCGGTACCTCAGTTGGTTTCTTGCGATTTCTCGCCACATCAGGCTATTTGTTGCCGGTTATCACTATGGATTGGGGTAAACTTGGTGACTTCCGGCGCGCTTGATGCATTTGATATTCAGATCCTGCGCGAATTGCGCAGGGATGGCCGTATTTCGATACAGGACCTTTCAGAGCGGATCGGGTTGAGTGCGACGCCCGTTGGCCGTCGGCTACGACAGCTCGAAGATCAGGGCATCATCACCGGATATTGCGCGCTCATCGACGAGATGAAACTCGGCTACGAGGTGTCTGTCTTTGTCTCCGTGCAGCTGGACAAGCAGGTCGATGCGGCGCTTGATCAGTTCGAAGCCGCCATTCAGGCCTTTCCGGAGGTGGTCGATTGCTGGCTGATGACCGGCAACCGGGACTACCTCCTCAGGGTGGCGACCACTGGACTGGCCGCCTTTGAAGCGTTTTTGACCGGCAAGCTCACGAAGGTGCCCGGCGTTGCCAATATCGAAAGCTCCATCCCGCTGAGAAGGGTCAAATCCGGCGTTGCCCGAACACCCTAAGCCTTAAGCGGCCATGGACGCAGGGACACCTGACAGCGCCTGATCAAGATCCGCCAGGATGTCCTCAATGTCCTCCAGGCCAACGGACAGGCGAATAAGACCATCCGTAATGCCATGTTCGGCCCGCTCTTCGGGCGTATAGGTCGAGTGCGTCATCGTCGCCGGATGCTGGATCAGCGTTTCCGCATCGCCCAGGGACACAGCGCGTCCGATCATCTGCAAGCGGTTCATCATGGACCGGCCGGCCTCCAGCCCACCTGTCAGCTCAAACGCGATCATGGCGCCCGGTTTGGCCATCTGCTGCTTGGCAAGATCATGCTGTGCAAAGCTTGTCAGCCCCGGGAAATAGACCTCGCCAACTGACGGATGGGCTTCCAGCCACTCGGCGACCGGTTGGGCCGAGGCGCAGTGGCGGTCCATGCGCAGGGCCAACGTTTTCAGGCCGCGCAGGATCAGCATGGCATTGAACGGGGCCATGACGGCGCCGGTCATGTCTTTCATACCGACGAGGCGGATTTCTTGCACCTGCTCGGCCCGGCCAGCGATCAGCCCGGCGACGACATCGCCGTGCCCGCCGAGATATTTGGTGGCTGAATGCAGCACAAGATCCGCGCCAAGCTCGATCGGACGGGTGAGATATGGGGTCGCATAGGTGTTGTCGACAACCACCGTGGCGCCCGCCTCATGGGCGATCTTGGAGACCGCCGCAATATCGACGAGCCGCATGTTCGGATTGGCCGGCGTTTCGAAATAGACGACACGGGTTTTATCGCTGATCGCCGGGATCAGGTTGTCCGGCTCGGTCAGGTCCACATGGGTCACCGTGATGCCGAATTTCGACAGGCCATGATGCATGTAGGCGAAGGTGCAGCCATAGAGCGTCTTGTCGACAATAATCTCGTCACCCGGCGACAACAGGGTCCAGAGGGCCGCGGTGATTGCGCCCATGCCCGACGCCAGCGCCAGCCCGGCTTCCGCGCCTTCCAGCAATGCAATCCGGCGCTCCAGAAGGTCCAGCGTGGGGTTGGAAATGCGCGAATAGATATGACCGGCGCGCTCGCCTGCAAACATCTCGCCGCCCGCTTCAGCGCTCTCAAACGCAAAGGTCGAGGTCAGATGGAGCGGCGGGGTCAGTGCTCCTTCATTGTCTAGCGGATCATAGGCGTGGTGAATGGCGCGGGTGGCAAAGCCCTTGAGATGATCGGTCATGAAAGTCCCCTCGTTGAATTGGAGACATGATGGGCCGAGAGCGATGGCAATTGATTTCAAATTATGCCATCAGAAGATTAGTATTGGCATAATCTGCTAACAGGGCTTCGAAATGGACGCGAAAGACCGTCAAATCATCCGTGCACTGCAACAAAATGGCCGCATGACCAACCAGGAACTCGCCGCCAAGGTGAACCTGTCGCCGTCGCCGTGTTTGCGCCGGGTGAAGATCCTGGAGGCGGGCGGGGCGATCAAGGGCTATACGGCTGAGGTTGACCCGAAGGCCTACGGCCTGCCGGTGACCGTCTTCGTGCGCATCCGGCTGGAGCGGCACAATGCCGAAGACGTCCAGCATTTTGAAAGCCGGGTTATGGCGATGGAAGAGGTTCTGGAATGCGTCGTAATGACGGGGGCCACCGACTACCAACTGCGGGTCGTCGTCTCAGGGCTTGATGCCTATGAGGATTTCATCCGACACCGCATCCACCCCATCGGCTGCATCGCCTCGATCGATTCCAGCTTCGTCTATGGGTTTGTCAAGAAAACGGGCGTCTTCCCGCGGGTGGATTGAGTTGCGACTGCGAACTGCATAAGCGTCCCTGGATATCCGATGGCCGCTTCTATCCCGGACGTTCACCCTTCAAATCCGGTGCTGAACGCAGACATTTAATGGTCTCGATGTAAGCAGCTGCCATTTAGGCATAGTTTGGATAGTTCGTGGTATGGGCAGCCGCAAGTTCGAGCGCAGCAAGCTCACTTCTTACATTTCTAGTGAAGCTTCTTTTCTGATTGCTTTTGCCATGAGTTCGATGAATGTGCGGACTTTTGTGGGCAGATACTGGCTTGAGACAAAGAGCGCATGAAGTGGAAATGCATCCAGCTGGTAGCCTGATAGGATCGGAAGCAGCGATCCGTCTTCCAATCCTTCGCGGAACGCCCATCTTGGCCCCAGATGAATACCTTTGCCCTCCAGAACCAGAGTACGGATCACCGATAGGCTGTTGGCGCAGAAGTTGCCGGTCATGATTCCTTTGTATTCTTGGCCGTGCCGAATAAAACGGACTTCACGGTTCGCATGTGCGGGACGGTAGAAGATGAAGGGGTGAGATTTCAGATCTTCCGGCGTCTGGGGAGCGCCATTTGCCGCCACATAAGAACGCGATGCAACGATAATCCGGGTTACCTTGCCGAGCCGCTTCGTAACGAGACTGGAATCTGGGAGCCGTCCGATCCGGATCGCGACATCGACCCCTTGCTCGACAAGATCGGTAAAAGTACTGTCGAGAAGCAATTCCACTTGCAGATTTGGCGCCTCGTCATGCAACGCACTTAGGACTGGAGCGACGAATTCTGCGCCAAAATCGACTGGAGCCGCGACACGCAGTCTGCCGGTCAGCTTGTCGACCGCTCCCGCAACGCGTGCCTCTAGAGCGGCTTGCTGGTCGATCAAACTGCGCATGGCCGTATAGTATTCTTGGCCGGCCTCTGTCGGGATAGAGCGCTTCGTCGATCGTTGAAGTAATTTCACACCGAGGCGCTGTTCCAACGCCGCAATCTTTCGGCTGACGGCGGACGGATCGGCTCCAATCTGTTCGGCTGCTGCCTTGAGACTGCCAGCTTCAACGACCCTCAAGTACAGTTGCTCGTTTGTCATAATTATTAATTGCGATTCTCGCATGTAGAGTTTTCAGATTTCAACTATACCTGAATAATCCGCAAATGCACATCTTCTTTCCCAAGGCGAGATGGTCTCGTCATAAACAGATGGAGAAAAAAGATGACCCGAACATTGGATGGAAAAGTCGTTCTGATTGCCGGTGGCGCGAAGAATCTTGGCGGATTGATCAGTCGCGATATGGCGGCAAACGGCGCGCGCGCCGTTGCGGTTCACTACAATAGCGATGGCTCAAGAACCGCCGCAGAAAAGACGGCTGCGGCTGTAAAGGCCAACGGTGCGGACGCGTTGCTCTTCCAAGGCGATCTCACGCATGCTGGCACTGTTGCTGCGCTCTTTGAAAAGGCAAAGGCTGAGTTCGGTGGAATTGATATTGCGGTCAACACGGTTGGAAAGGTTCTGCGCAAACCGATTGCAGAGACCACCGAAGAAGACTTCGACGACATGATGGATGTGAATGCCAAGTCCGCCTATTTTTTCCTGAAAGAGGCTGGTAAATCCCTGAATGAGAACGGAAGCGTCATCACAATCGTGACGTCATTGCTCGCCGCATTCACGGACGGATATTCCACCTATGCTGGTGGAAAGGCCCCGGTCGAACACTTCACACGTGCCGCTGCCAAGGAGTTTTCCGCGCGTGGAATTTCCGTGACCAGCGTTGGACCGGGCCCGATGGACACCCCGTTCTTCTATGGTGAAGAGACGCCCGAGCGTGTAGCGTTCCATAAGTCACAGGCCATGGGAAACCAGTTGACCCAGATTGAAGACATCGCACCCATCGTCAAGTTTCTCGCGACTGAAGGCTGGTGGATCACAGGACAGACCATCTTTGCCAATGGCGGCTACACGACCCGGTAACTTCGACCGGTAAAAATCCGCCGGTCGATCCGGTGGGCAGCAACAACCATGGAGCGGACCTTGACAGACTTAGCGTCGATTGAAAACCATCCGGTCGACCAGGCGCCGCGCAGCTATCCCTCCATGGTCGAACTCTTGCGGCGTGGTCAGTACGATACCTCAGCCGTTCCCCGGCAAACGATCCCGGAGGTCGAGGCATGGCTGCTGGATGGGGCGGTCGCAGAGGACGATTTTTTGCTGCTCTATCAAGCCTTCATGTGGCGGCTGGTGGCGGCAGGATTGCCCGTCGTGCGCGCCAGTTTGCATGTCGGAACGCTTCACCCGCAACTCTTCGGCTACGCCTGGAACTGGAACAGCGAAGACGGCCTGTGCGATGAGGTCAAGGTAGATGAAGCGGTCTTGATGTCAGATGCCTACAAGAAGAACCCGCTGTCGCGCGTCATCGACACTGGCGCGCAGTATCGGTCATTGACCGATACGCCAGACGCCAGCGAGAGCCCTTTGCTTCGCGATTTGGCGAGCCAGGGCATTACGGAATACGCGGTGCTGCCTCTTCGTGCACACGGCACCTATCACAATGCAGCAACCGTTGCGACCCGTCAGAGGGGTGGGTTCACGGCGGGTGCGTTTGAGCGGATCGAGGCACTCCTTCGCCTGCTGGCGCTTCATGTCGAGCGCCATATCGAAGCGCGCATATCAAAGAACATTGTCACCACCTATCTCGGCGGCGAAGCAGGGTGTCAGGTCCTGACCGGGGCGATCAAGCGCGGCTCGGGTTTGCCCATCGACGCCATTATCTGGGCGTCTGATTTGCGCGGGTTTACGCAACTTGCCAGCAAGCTGACCGACCGGGAACTCACCGCCGTCCTCGACGTTTATTTCGATCAGTTGGTCGCGGCCGTCATGGATCACGGCGGTGAGGTCCTTAAGTTCATCGGTGATGGACTGCTGGCCGTTTTTCCATTCGATGCCTATCCGTCACTTTCTGATGCTGCCGATGCCGCCATTCGCGCGGGAGAAGCGGCACTCACTGCGTTGGAAGATGTCAACGGCAATACGGTACTTCTGGCAGACATCACCGGTTGGCGTCCTCTCAAAACGGGTATTGCACTCCATCGTGGAGAGGTTTTCTTTGGCAATGTGGGCGCGCCGCAGCGGCTTGACTTCACAGTGATCGGCAAAGCCGTAAATGCCGTCAGCCGCATGGAGGCTTTGTGCAAATCCACTGGCCAGCCTCTGCTCCTCAGCAAGGATGTTTGCGATCTTTCGAGCCGCACTTGCCAGGCGCTCGGTCAATTCGAGCTGAAGGGATTGGGTGAGCCGGTATCGGTCTTTGCACCGTTGAAGCAATGATCCCATTTGTCAGGCGTGCCGCTACCCGTCTCTCCCCATAAGGGAGAGAGGGCGCGCAACGCGCTTAGTCGCCCCTTAAGACCCGGCCGCCAGGATCTTCGGCACCTTGTTGGGGCGCAGGCGATGGGCGTCGGGCATGCCGGAGCCGAGAAGCGGGCGCAGATACATCCGGAATTCATCGGTGACATCATTGCCGGAGGCGGAAATGAACGCATCGGGCATGGTGCGGGTCTTTCCGGCAACCAGCTCCAGCGGTACCAGCTCATAGTCGACCGAATAGTGTCCGGTGCGCTTGATCGTCACCGAGCCATCGCGGTCGCCGAACATGCCGTATTGCACCGCCTTTTCGCCGACTTCGCGGGCTTCATGCTGGTCCACATCGGAGACGCAGCCGACAAAACTGCGCTGGATATAGCCGAGCGTGTCGCCCCGGACCCGCGTGACGTTGAGCGCATCCTTGACCTTCTGCGTCAAAAGATCGGCGAGCGCGCCGCTGCCCGACAGTTGCACATTGCCGTGCGCGTCGCGTTCGATCTCCTGGGAAAGCTTGGAGATGATCGGCTCGCCCGAGGCATCATGAATGCCTTCGCTGACCGCAACGACGCAGCGGCCAAGGCGGTTGTAGACGTCCCGGACGTCCTGGATGAACTGATCGATGTCGAAGGTGCGTTCCGGCATATAGATCAGATGCGGCCCGTCGTCGGAGAATTTCTTGCCCAAGGCGGAAGCGGCGGTCAAAAAACCGGCATGGCGGCCCATGACCACCCCGATATAGATGCCGGGCAGGGCGGCATTGTCGAGATTGATGCCCATGAACGCCTGGGACACATAGCGCGCGGCGGAGGGAAAGCCCGGCGTGTGGTCGTTCTCGACCAGGTCGTTGTCGATGGTTTTCGGAATGTGGATGCAGCGCAGATCGTAGCCGGCCTTGCGCGCTTCATCGTTGACGATGCGCACGGTGTCGGAGGAATCGTTGCCGCCGGTATAAAAGAAATAGCCGATCTCATGGGCGCGCAGCACCTTGAAGATCTCCTGGCAGTATTTCAGGTCCGGCTTGTCGCGGGTCGAGCCGAGCGCGGAGGACGGGGTGTTGGCAACCATCTCCAGATTGTGGGTTGTCTCCTGGGTCAGGTCGTAAAAATCCTCGTCCAGGATGCCGCGCACGCCGTGGACCGCGCCGTAGATCAGCTCCACGCTGCGGAATTTGCGGCTTTCCAGCGCCGCCCCGACCATGGATTGATTGATAACCGCGGTCGGCCCGCCCCCTTGCGCGACCAGCACCTTGCCGTGAAACATCGAGATGTCCTTTTGTTCTTTTCAGGGCCCTAATTGGCATTTTTGGTAGGGACCGGACAAGGGATTTGTTGGGGAGGGGGGAGAGGGACCGATTTGGGCGGGAAGCGGACTCTGATAATCTGCAAAGTGAAACCGTATGCTGCTCGCCTCTACGTTGTGCTGTTTGTTAGTAATCAGCTAAGACAATGCGATAGACGTGAACACGCCATCGATAATGCTCTTGAGCGGAGCCATTCATGTTAAATTCAGCCCGAAGTCAGATTAAGCACTTCCTTTCGAATTGGGTAAATTCCGTCGATAACCCCAGGTTCGCCGTTCTAATTGAAGGGAAATGGGGATGCGGCAAGACGCATTTCATCCAAAGTCTTGTGAGTGAACCTGACTTCACAAAGCGCAAAAAAATATATCTCTCGCTGTTTGGCGTTAGCAGTTTGCAGGATTTTGAGCGGCAACTTTTCTATGCAGCGTCGTCCAAGGCAACCAAGATCATGCACCAAGGGGTCGGCTTTGCATCCTCCTTGTTTTCTGGCGCTATTTCTGTTGGTTCCGGCGGTGTGTTTTCGGGTTCGGCAGACATCGGCAAGGCGGTTGAAAGCACACTTATTCAGGTGACCAAAGCTGCAGACGCAATCAACGGTGCACTGGTCGTAGTAGATGACCTCGAACGGTGCGGGTTTGACCAATCCGAACTACTGGGCGTCCTCAATCGCTACATCGAACATGGCAACGCACGGGTCATTCTGGTGGCTAATACAAGCCGGATCAACGACGAGAAATTTAGGGAATTCAGGGAAAAGGTTGTCGGACAATCCTTCGAAATCCCACCTGACCCAAATGCGGCAGTCGTGTCTTTCATCGCCGAGATGTCAGGGTCGAAAGCCAAGCAAGTGATCGACGCCCGGACGGACCGGATTGAAGAACTCTACCGTCTCTCCCAATTCAACAACCTTCGGGCGGTTCGCCAGTTCTTTTGGTTTTTGGCTGGCGTGATCAATGCTGCTGACGAAAAATATCAAAGCAACGGTGAGTTGATGGATAGCCTGACAACTCAGTCATTCATATTTTTCATGGAGTTTAAATTAAACTTGGGAGGCCCGGAGTTCTCACTTTCCCCATCTGACCTTGTTCCAGAATTCGGAAGCGACGACCCTGAACACAGAAGCCTCTACGCTTTCAAGATGAAAGACGATGAACCCGACACTCCTAAGCGAAAAGTGCTTCAGAAATACAACCTCATTAATGGCCTCGAGACGGCGGTGACGCTTCGGCAATGGATCAACATCTTGAATACTGGTGTCGTCGATAGGCAACTGTTTAACGTTGAATTGGCGGGTGCACCCGAAGTGAATGGTCCTGACAGTTGGCCTTCATGGAAACGACTGTGGCACATTTGGGATTGGGACTTTGCTGATGGGTCAGCCAAAGAATTTGATGCCGACATAGAGGACATCACCCGCGGCATCGATCAAGGTCGGTATAAAAACCCACTTGTATTGATGCACGTGGTGGGGGTCATTTTGATGCTACTTGATGAAGGGCTGATCGAAGACGTCGAAGGTGGTTGGGTGCAAAGGTTAAAGACCTATATCGATGACGTAGTGGTTCCTAGTCTTGATCTGGAGAGCTACAACGCTACACAATGGGGATTTGACTATGGATACGAAGGATTAGGCTACTACCGTCGAGAAGAGGACGACTTCGGCGAAGTGCTACTGCACCTGCAAAGTGCCGGCAGCCATTGGTACGCCGATTGGAAAGCGAAGCCAGCAGCCGACCATCTACTAGATACCCTAAAAACCGACTACTTCGCATTTCTCGGAGATCTGACAATTATCAACGGGAGTGAAACACAGAGGTTCCTGCGAGAACCGATCCTTCATACCATTGAGCCTGAAGCATTTGTTGAAACTTGGCTGTCATTGGGAAGGCAAAAGGAACAGTCGCTAATCCACCACTTGAAGAACCGATATAACCATGAACCAGAATTGAACTTGGACGAAGGCCCATGGTGGCAGAGCGTAGCAGACAATATATCCGCAAGGATCGACAAAGAGAAAATAATGCCGCGTAAAGCCCAACTGCACCACTTGGTGGAGGGAATTGCGAAACTGGTGGACGAAAGACTAGAGAAACAAAGACTGCAGGGTCTGTTGCCCCACGAAGAGTCCCAAACTTAGATCGGCGTCAGTTTATCCTTTGCACTTTAAACCTCTGTGAACGGTTCTTCAAACTGAGCAAGTCCAGAGCAGATGATCGATGGTTTCTTGCAGCAGGCATAGATGGCGGCTAGGCCGCCGAAAGCTTCTAGCCTCACCGGCCGATGTCCGCTTCGGGCCGAAACCTGCAGTTCCCCTCCTAGACCTTCCGCCGTACAGGTCGATCTGAAATTAAACGGCGATGAGCCGCGTTTGCCTTCCGCCACGCGATCAAAAAAGAAGGCGCAAACAACTCTCCGACAGCCCACCACACCCTCTGCCGTCATCCCGCACTTGATGCGGGATCCATGCCGCGAGCGGTCCATTCGATCAGCCCTGCTTGGGACGAGGAAACGGAATGGATCCTCGGGTCAAGCCCGAGGATGACGGAGCGCGGGGAGAAGCCTTGCCAAACCTTCAAAGACTGTCATCCCGGACGGAGCGATGGCGGAGATCCGGGACCCACTCGCGGGGCCGCTTGCTGAAACGGTTGGTCTTGACTGTTCCGTCGGCTGTGGTCTTCGGATAACTGGCGCTCTGGTAACGCGTGGGTCCCGGCTCTGCGTTGCGCTTGGCCGGGATGACGTTGGGAAAGTGAATGGGACTGTTGCAGGATCACGGGCCGAAAAACTGAAAGGGGCAGCAAACTGCCCCTGAGCGTGATGACAAACCTCATACCTCTCAATAGTCACCCTCGGCCTTGTGCCGAGGGTCCATATTTTTCAATATGTTATAGATGTTCGGTACAAGTCCGAACATGACGGCGGAGGAATTAACGGACTTTGTCAGCAGTCTGAGGGGCAGAAAACTGCCCCTTTCACAAACCTCTCAAATAGCACTCGGCCCAAAAAGCCAGAAAACTCACTCCGGGACGGAGGGGTATTTCATGCCGGCGACTTCTTGCATCAGGCGGATGACCTGGGTGCTGTAGCCGGCTTCATTATCGTACCAGACATAGAGCACCAGACGGTCGCCATCGACGATGGTGGCCTGGCTGTCGACGACACCGGCGTGGATGGAGCCGACGAGATCGGACGAGACCAGCTCGGTGGACGCCGTGTAGTCGATCTGGTCCTGCAGCGGCGACTGGATGGACACCTGCCGCAGGTAGTCGTTCATTTCCTCAGCTGATGTCTCGCGCTTGAGGTTCAGGTTGAGGATCGCCATGGAGACGTTCGGGATCGGCACGCGGACAGCGTTGCCGGTCAGTTTGCCCTTCATTTCCGGCAGACACTTGGCAACCGCGCTGGCGGCGCCCGTGCTGGTCAGAACCATGTTGAGCGGGGCGGAGCGGCCGCGGCGGTCGCCCTTGTGGTAGTTGTCGATCAGGTTCTGATCGTTGGTGAAGGCGTGGATGGTTTCCACGTGGCCGTTTTCAATGCCGAACTCGTCGTTGATGACTTTGAGGACCGGCGTGATCGCATTGGTGGTGCAGGACGCCGCGCTCAGGATGTCGTCGTCCGGGGTGATGTCGCCCTGGTTGACGCCATAGACGACGTTCTTGATGTTGCCCTTGCCCGGTGCGGTCAGGATGACCTTGGCGGCGCCCGGGCACTTCAGGTGCTGGCCGAGGCCTTCCTCGTCGCGCCACATGCCGGTGTTGTCAACCACCAGCGCATTCTTGATGCCGTATTTGGTGTAGTCGACCTCGGCCGGAGAATTGGCGTAGATCACCTGAATGTAGTTGCCGTTGGCGATGATGGCGTTCTTGTCTTCATCGACGGTGATCGAGCCGCTGAAGGCGCCATGAACGGAATCGCGGCGCAGCAAGCTGGAGCGTTTTTTCAGATCGCCTTCCTTGCCGCCGCGCACGACGATGGCGCGCAGGCGCATCTTGTTGCCGGCCCCAACGCGTTCGATCATCATCCGGGCGAGCAAGCGTCCAATGCGGCCGAAGCCGTAAAGAACAACGTCCTGCGGCTCCTGCAGGATGGAGGTCTTGCCGGTGTTGATGCTGGCGAGTTGCTCTTCAACCAGGGTCGTGGCATCGCCGCCTTCGGTCATGTAGCGGTGGCACAGCTTGCCGAGGTCGACCCGCGAGGCGGCAAGATCCATTTCCAGCATCGCCTTGACGATCTCAAGGCTCTTGGCAACGTCCAGCTCCTGGCCGGTGATCTGCAGGGCGTAGCGGTGCGCCTTGATGATCTCGATGGCGGAGTTGTTGAGGAGCCGGCGGCCGAAAATCCGGATGTTGATGCCGTAGTCGCGGTAAAGGTGGCCAACCAGCGGGATCATCTGCTCAGCGGCGGATTGTTGTTCCTTCCAGTTATCGAAGTGATTATCCATAGCCGCCATGCCGACCAACTCCCTTTGGGTGATTAACGCACAATGATGGGCGGGTTTTCCCGCCTGCGCGTGCGGTTTATCGCTAGACCAAACGCAATGTCCAGACCCACTTTTTGTTTAATCGATTAGATGCATGGGTGCCGATGCTGCCTGGGTGCCGGCGCTCGGAAAAAGGCAGGTCACAAAGAAAAAGGGGCGGAAAACCGCCCCTCCAAAACCCGTCTGATTGAAGCCGCCGATCAGGCGCTTTGGGCTGTCTGGATGCCCTTGTCGCTCATCAGGCCCTGGAGTTCCTGGTTCTGGAACATCTCGCGGATGATGTCGCAGCCGCCGACGAACTCACCCTTCACATAAAGCTGCGGGATGGTCGGCCAGTTGGTGAATTCCTTGATACCGTTGCGCAGCTCGTCATCTTCCAGAACGTTGATGCCTTTGTACGGCGCGCCGACATAGTCGAGGATCTGAACGACCTGACCGGAGAACCCGCACTGCGGGAAGTTCGGTGTGCCCTTCATGAACAGCACTACGTCGTTGGTGTCGACTTCGTTCTTGATCCACTCTTGGATGCTCATTTCACTTGTCCTTGTCTGTCTGCCTGCAGCGGGCGGCTAACCTTATGATGCCTGATAATGCGGGATAATACGTATATGGGCAATCAGGTGGTCAAATGCACGGGGCAAATTCGGTTTAATCAGGTGCCTTGGTTTGCAAGGCGAGGGCATGCAGGGCGCCGCCCATGTTGCCCTTCAGCGCCTCATAGACCATCTGGTGCTGCTGCACGCGGCTCTTGCCCCGGAATGCTTCGGAGACAACATTCGCCGCGTAATGGTCGCCATCGCCAGCCAAATCCCGGATCTCCACCTGAGCGTCGGGCAATGCCTCCTTGATCAGGGTTTCAATCTCATTTGCGTTCATTGGCATGTTAAGCGCGCCCCTTCATTGCCGGTTTCCCCCTCATGGCCGACTCACACGGCTGTCATGTAATCTGGGAACCAATTTTCGTGTGCTTTTTTCAGCTTTGCAACGGATATGGTGAGAACACCTTGAACTGTCAAATCCGTTCCGCCGGTTGTTCCGATCCGCTCGACCTCAACGCCGGTATCGACGATGTCTTCCAGAACCGCATCAAGCCGGTCCGGGCTGACGGTGACGACATAGCGGCCCTGGTCTTCGCCGAAGAGCGCCGCGTGCGCCGGTCCGTCGATCTCGACGCTTGCCCCCATTCCGCTGGCCATCGCCATTTCGGCAAGAGCGACGCCGAGGCCGCCGGAGGAAACGTCATGGACACCGGTGAGGCGCGCTGCGCCGATCAGCTGGCGCACAAGCGTCCCGCGCCGCTTTTCTGCAGCGAGATCGACCGGAGGCGGTGCGCCTTCTTCACGGCCGAGGATGTCGCTGAGATACTGCGAGGCGCCAAGATGGGTGCCGCGGCCGCCGATGACGAGGATAACGTCGCCTTCGTTGGCAAAGGCTGCGCCCGCACGCACGGTCACGTCCGGCAGCAGGCCGACGCCGCCGATTGCCGGGGTGGGCAGGATCGCTTCGCCGTGGGTTTCGTTGTAAAGCGAGACGTTGCCCGAGACGATCGGGAAGTCGAGTTCCCGGCAGGCTTCGCCGATGCCTTTGATGCAGCCAACGAACTGGCCCATGATTTCCGGGCGCTCCGGATTGCCGAAGTTGAGGTTGTCAGTCGCCGCGAGCGGCTCTGAACCGACCGCCGTCAGGTTGCGCCAGACTTCGGCCACCGCCTGTTTGCCGCCTTCAAAGGCATCCGCTTCGCAGTAGCGCGGGGTCACATCGACGGAGAAGGCGAGACCCTTGCGGGTGCCGTCCACGCGGATGACACCGGCATCGCCGCCCGGGGTTGCCGCTGTGTTGCCCTGGATCAGCGTGTCATACTGCTCATAGACCCAGCGGCGCGACGATCCGTTGGCATTGCCGACCAGGGTCGTAAGCGCTTCTGCATAGTCGTCCGGTTCGGCGATGTCGCTGGCTGCCAGAACGGGACGCTTTTGAGGTTCGATCCACGGACGGTCATATTCCGGGGCTTCGTCGCCGAGTTCCTTGATCGGCAGGTCCGCAACGGTCTCGCCCTGGTGATTGACCACAAAGCGCAGCGTGTCGGTGGTGACGCCGACGATGGCAAAGTCCAGACCCCATTTTTTGAAGATCACTTTAGCCTCTGCTTCCTTTTCCGGACGCAGAACCATGAGCATGCGCTCCTGGCTTTCCGAGAGCATCATCTCGTAGGCGCTCATGCGCTCTTCGCGCACCGGCACCTGGTCGAGGTTCAGTTCAATGCCGAGATCGCCAGAGGCGCCCATTTCAACAGCGGAACAGGTGAGGCCAGCCGCGCCCATGTCCTGGATCGCGATGACCGCGCCGGTTTCCATCAGCTCCAGGCAGGCTTCCAACAGGCATTTTTCGGTGAATGGGTCGCCGACCTGAACGGTGGGGCGCTTTTCATCGATGGTGTCGTCGAATTCCGCCGATGCCATGGTCGCACCGCCAACGCCGTCACGGCCGGTCTTGGCGCCGAGGTAAACGACCGGCAAACCAACACCTTCAGCCTTTGCCAGGAAGATCTTGTCGCTGTCGGCAAGGCCTGCGGCAAAGGCATTCACAAGGCAGTTGCCGTTGTAGCGGGCATGAAACTCGACTTCGCCGCCGACGGTCGGAACGCCGAAGGAGTTGCCATAACCGCCCACACCGGAGACGACACCGGAGACGAGGTGCCGGGTGCGCGGATGATCCGGCTCACCGAATCGCAGGGCATTCATGGCTGCGACCGGACGGGCCCCCATAGTGAATACATCGCGCAGGATGCCGCCAACACCAGTCGCCGCGCCCTGATATGGCTCGATGTAGGACGGGTGATTGTGGCTTTCCATTTTGAAGACCACGGCCTGACCGTCGCCGATATCGACAACCCCGGCGTTTTCCCCTGGACCCTGAAGCACGCGCGGGCCTTCCGTCGGCAAGGTTTTTAGCCATTTTTTGGAAGACTTGTAGGAGCAGTGCTCGTTCCACATTGCTGAGAAGATGCCAAGTTCGGTAAACGAAGGCTCGCGGCCGATCAATTCAAGGATGCGGTCATATTCGTCAGGTTTGAGGCCGTGGGAAGCGATGAGCTCGGGCGTGATCTTGATGTCGTTCGGGATCATGTCGGTCCGGAAATCTGCGGCGTTTAGAGCGTTTTGCAAAATGCTTTTGTGCGCCTGGGCCAGTTTCGCGCCGGTTTAGCAGACAAAACCTCAAAATGGGAGAGGTCTCAGACGATTCATTTGCATGTTGTCCGGAAGGCTTTCGGCCGCGCGCCCAGCAACGTCATTCGAAGCTGTCGTAGCAGGCGCAGTTATCGTTCAAAAGGTCGCGCACAGCCACAAGGCCCTCAACGGTCTGATCCCGGGTCAGCGGATTGCTGAAACCGATGCGGATGCAGTGATAGACTTTGCCGGTGCGGCCCGGTTTGAACTCATCTTCATCATCCACCAGAACGTTTTCTGCAGCCGCTGCTGCTTTGAAAGTTCCAGGGTTCCAGGGTTCGGGCACCTTCAGCCACAGGAAAGGACAATCAGCTGCGGAGAGATATTCGAACGGGCTGAGATGCTGGCGGACAAGTGCGTGGCGGGCTGCAATCTCTGCACCGACTTTCTCGCGAAAGTCAGACGCTGCTCCGGACAAGATCAGCCTGGAAGACAGCTCTGAGAGAAGAAAGGAAATGCCACCGGTCAGCATCTTGTGGGCGGTGTAAATTCGCTGAGCGTAGGATTGGGGGCTGGAGAGCCAGCCGCCGCGAACGCCAGCCGTCACGGATTTTGACAGGGACCCGACGTGAAAGGTCCGCTCCGGAGCCAAGGAGACAATCGGCGGAACCGATGTGTCCCGCAGCGAGCCGTAGACCTCGTCCTCGATGATCCAAAGATTGTGCTGCCGGGCAACCTCGATAAGCTCATGCCGGCGCGTTTCGCTCATGAACCCCGTTGTCGGATTGTGCATGGTCGGCATCAAAAACAGGATGCGAGGGTGTGTTTGGGCACAGACGCGAGCCAGATCCTCGGGCAGGGGCCCTTCTTCATCCCGCTCGACCAACACCGGCCGTCGGCCAGACAGGGCCGCCCCCCGCGCGATAGAGCTGTAGGTCAGATCTTCAAAGGCAATCCGGTCACCAGGTGCTGTGGTCGCTGCAATGATCGACATGATTGCCGCCTGAGCACCGGTTGTCGGAACAATGCTGCCTTCATCAGGTTCCCAGCCGCCGCGTGACAACCAGATCCTTCCGGCGGTGCGCCAGTCTGGCGGTACAGCGCGGGTGTAACTGGCGATCTCGTGCGGATGGTCGCGGGTGATGTCCAACGTGATTTGCGCAATCAGTTTCGCCTGTCCGATTTCCGGCGCTGATGTGCTGTCGAACCTGATTGAAGATTCGTGAGGAACCGCGATGCGCGTGCCTGCGAACGCACGGTCTTTTGGCGGCTGCATCGCACCTTGCACCCACGAAGTGTCTCCGGTGCGCTGGTGGACGGCTGGAGCGGACGGGGCAGGGTTGCCCGCGGGGGCGTCAAGGTTCGGTTTTGTAGATTCTTGAAGCTGGATCGGCTCTGCACTGCCAAGAACGTAGGTTCCGCGCCCAACCTCGCCATTCACCAGACCACGTTGACGTATGGTCGCATAGGCCCGGCCGATGGTGCCGACCGTGACGCCAAGATCATAAGCGAGATCACGCTGCGGCGGCAGCTTGGTTCCGGCTGCGAGTGCGCCGGAGGCGATATCTGCGGAGATCTGATCTGCGAGCCGCAGATAGATCGGACCTTGCCCGTCCGGGATCTGAGGAAGCCAATTTGTCATGGTGACAATTTAGTATATTGCCACCGTCAAGGAGTCAATTCATAAGATTGTCACCGTAAATGACACGATGATTGTGTCGATTGTATCTCTTGGAGTATCGAAAATGAGTGCATTGGAATCAATCTTCGCACCCAGCTGCACAGACCAGCCAAGAGTCTCGTTCCCGCGCTGGAACCTGGTGCGGTTGGTCTTGCAATGGATGGCGGTTGCCAGAAGCCGGCGCGAATTGGGCAGCCTGACGGATGATCAATTGAAGGACATCGGCTTGAAGAGATCCGAAGTGCTGGTTGAGATTGAAAAGCCCTTTTGGCAGGGCCCGGACTTCCGGTGACGTGGTAATGCGCTTTGCGCATTTTTTTAAACACCGTGCTGGGTTTTCAAAATGTCCGGGGCCCGATGTCCGGCCTTCTTGAGCAGCAGCCTTAGCTTTTGAAGCGAAAGGCCCCGGATATCGCAGGCGCCCGACCTCCGCGGGCGCCTGCAATTCATAAGGTGTCCTTGGTTAGACTGCGCCGGTGTACTCGCCACGTGCCGGGTAGTCGTTTTTCTTGACGAAATCCAGCGCGCCGAGCATCTCCTGAAAATGCGGCCGGACAAACGGCATGGTTTGAACGGATGCAAAGTAGAGGGTGCCGTCGGGCTTGACCAAGAAGACACCTGGCTCTGAGAACAGGTCCGGCTCTTCAATCCCGATAGACGTCTTGCCGCGGCCCGTGGAGATGTAGAGCCCCCAATCCTTTGCCATCGTCAGCGGCAATCCATAACCGAACGTGAGGTCATCGAATCCGACCTTGTCAGCCATTTTCTGTGTCCGCTCCTGATCATCGGATGACAGGGCAATGACCTCAACGCCGCGTTCCTTCAGATCGGGCAGAAGACGGCCAAGTTCCTTCAGATAGGTGGCGCAAATCGGACAATGCAGCCCGCGGTAAAAGACGACCAGTGTTGCAAAGTCAGCGGTTTCCGCTGAAAGATCAAACGACCCGCCGCCGAGTGTCTCAACGGTCAGTGCTGGAACGGTCTGTCTAGGGATGAGCATGATGCTTCCTTTGTCTTGGATAAATCGGATCGACTTGGGCTAGAATATCGAACGATCTCGATATAAAAGTACAAATAAAGAAGCCGAGAGTACGGATATGCAGGCGCCTTATCGCACAAACTTCAATGGCCGGCTGGACCGGTTGTCATCCCTGATCGACAGGTTGCGGGTTCATGTGAGCGACGGCGGAGCAGGCGGCCCGGATGTACAGCATGCCATGCTGATGATCTGCAAAGATCCGCGCCAGGACCTTCGTCTTGTGTTGCGCCCGCCGGAAGACAGTGCTTCAGGTGCTCTTGATCTCGTTCGCCCGAGGGCTGATGAAAGCATCATCGTGTCGACAAACATCGAGATTTCCGGGGTCGGCAAACGGCTCTTTGCCGCGCTTCCCATTTGTTTGTCCGTCGACCTTGCAGACGATCCAAGTTTATCGTCTGTGGTGATGCCGCTGGTGGAAGAGGTGATGCGGCCCCGCTGTGGTGGCCAGGCCGTCTTCCAGCGCTTGTGTGAAATTGTCGTAATTCGGTTGCTGCGCCACGCCATGGAAGGCAATGAAATCGATTCAGGGCTTTTGAACGGGCTTTCTGATCCGAGGGTCGCCCAGGCGCTTGTCGCCATTCACGAAGAGCCGGGCGAAAACTGGACTTTGGAAAGGCTTGCGGAAATCGCCGGCATGTCGCGAACCCAGTTTGCGGTGACCTTTAAGAGCCTGATCGGGATTACGCCGATGACGTATTTGTCGAATTGGCGTCTCGACATTGCACGGGACGAGCTCGCCGCTGGGCGTCAGGTCAAGGCTGTTGCCAATATGTGTGGGTTTTCCAGCCCGGCATCCTTTTCCCGGGCCTTCGCCAAACGCTACGGTGCTCCGCCACGCCGCGCGCGGCAGCTGGAACACAACTGAACGCAGGTTAGAGAACAGGATCGTCCGGTTGCTCCATGCCGTAGAGCTCGTCGTTGATGTCGTCCATCTTCCGGGCGATCAGCGCCTGAGCATCCTTCAGACCTAGATTGTAGAAGCTCGCGCCAAGGGACCCGCTCAGGAAGTCGATCAGGAAATCGGCTTCCATGTTGCCGATATCGGTATCCAGTTCGTCGCTCAGATACTGCCTGATCTGCTGGTTGAGGCGGGCGCGGGTATCCTTGTCCAGTTTCAGGTCCGGCATGTCTGGTTGCCCCCAGCAATCAGGTGAAGAGATTGGCCGGTCAAGCAGCCTTCTCCAAAAGGCTTTCGAACAGCAGGCGGCCATCGAGGCCGCCGTGGAGCGGCTCAACCAGGTTTTCCGGGTGGGGCATCATGCCGAGCACGTTGCCTTTGGCGTTTGTGACGCCGGCAATGTCGTTGATCGAGCCGTTCGGATTGGTGCCGTTGGCATAGCGGAACACGACCTGACCGTTGTCTTCAACGGATTTGAGGGTTTCAGCGTCGGCAAAATAGTTACCGTCGTGATGGGCAACCGGGCACCGCCACACCTGGCCCTTTTCGAACTTCGATGAGAACTGTGTTGCGCTGTTCACGGTTTCCAGCATCACTTCCTTGCACACAAATGTCAGACCGGCATTGCGCATGAGGGCGCCCGGCAGCAGGCCCGCTTCTGTCAGGATCTGAAAGCCGTTGCACACTCCAAGAACCGAAACGCCGCTCTTTGCCTTGGCGACCAGATCCTTCAGGATCGGAGACCGCGCTGCAATCGCGCCGGACCGCAAATAGTCGCCGTAGGAGAAGCCGCCCGGGACGATGACCAAATCGGCGTCGGGCAGGGAGCTTTCCGTATGCCAGACGCCGACAGGGCGCGTGCCGGTGATCAGTTCCAGCGCATGAAACATGTCACGATCGCGGTTGGAGCCTGGGAAAACGATGACGGCGGTTTTCATGGAGCAAGTTCCGGAAGTTCAGAGCAGGTAAAACACAGCAACGAGGGCAATAAATGCGGGCAGCAGGATGAAGATTGCAGCTTTTATGGCCAGAAAGAGAACAGCTCTCTTTGCATCCTTATCCATTTCGCTCCCCTGCTTATGCGATCTCGATCGCGTAGTTTTCAATCACGGTGTTGGCGAGCAGCTTTTCGCACATCTGCTCCAGTTCGGCCTTGGCGGCATCTTTGTCGGAGCCGGTCAGTTCCACGTCGAACACCTTGCCCTGGCGGACAGAGCCGACATCGCCGAAGCCAAGACCGCCGAGCGCGCCTTCAATGGCTTTTCCCTGGGGATCGAGAACACCGTTTTTCAAGGTGACGATCACGCGAGCTTTCATGATTGTTGTCTCCATCAGCATCTGGTGGGCGTGTTGCGCGCTCCATACACCAGCTGAACCGCTTCGCAAAGGCAAAGACGGCTATTCAAAAGAAAAACCCCTGCCAAGCGAGATCAGGGCAGGGGTCTTTGAAGATTTATTGGACCAGGGTTGGGCCTGATCCGACTGGGCGCTCGTTCTGTGTCACGAGACCCAGACGTTTGGCGACTTCCTGGTAGGCTTCCAGCATGCCGCCCATTTCGCGGCGGAATCGGTCCTTGTCCATCTTTTCGTTGGTCTCAATGTCCCATAGACGGCAGCTGTCCGGAGAAATCTCGTCCGCGACCACGATGCGCATCAGATCGCCCTCAAACAGACGGCCACACTCGATCTTGAAATCAACTAGGCGGATGCCGACACCCAGGAACAGGCCGGACAGGAAGTCGTTGACCCGGATGGCCAGGGCCATCATGTCGTCGAGTTCCTGCGGTGTTGCCCAGCCAAAGGCCGTGATGTGTTCTTCAGACACCATCGGATCATCGAGTTCATCATTCTTGTAGTAAAACTCGATGATGGAGCGCGGCAGCTGTGTTCCTTCTTCAAGACCCAGGCGCTTTGCAATTGATCCGGCAGCAACATTGCGCACAACCACTTCAAGCGGGATGATCTCGACTTCGCGGATCAGCTGCTCGCGCATGTTCATGCGGCGGATGAAGTGCGTCGGAATGCCGATCGCATTCAGGTTGTTGAAGATGTACTCGGAGATGCGGTTGTTGAGCACGCCCTTGCCGTCAACGATCTCGTGTTTCTTGTTGTTGAAAGCAGTCGCGTCATCCTTGAAGTGCTGAACCAGGGTTCCTGGCTCCGGACCTTCATAGAGAATCTTCGCTTTACCTTCATAAATGCGCCGGCGGCGGTTCATGGGCTTATCCGTCTCGTTATTGAGAGAAACCTTGCGAGGGATATCTGCGCCTATACGTTTTGTTCACTGGGAATTTGGCTTCGACCAGGTGGGGACCGTATGGCCGCAAATCCTCGATTGCGGCGCGGAACTTACCCGAAGCGAGGCGAAAGCACAATCTTATGTTTTGTGCGAATTTCCGGGGAATGTCATGCTTTTGGCCAATCCGTGTCGCTACTACGTTGATTTGCGAAGCGGTGGGGGATATTGAAAGAGCCAAATGATCCCCATATTGGGGATGTGCACCGCAGTTCAGGAGACGTAGAAGCATGAGCACATTCGACAAGCGCGAGCAGGGATTTGAAAACAAATTCGCGCATGACGAGGAGCTGCGGTTCAAGGCAACCGCCCGCCGCAACAAGCTGCTGGGCCTTTGGGCTGCAGGGCTTCTCGGATACGAAGGCGAAAAGGTCGAGGAATATGCCAAGGAAGTTGTCCGGGCTGACTTCGAAGAGCCGGGTGACGAAGACGTTTTCCGCAAAATCCGCGCAGACTTTGATGCCAACAATGTCGATCAGTCGGATCACCAGATTCGCCGCACCATGGACGAACTGATGGCAACCGCCGTGGATCAGCTGCAAAACGAAGGCTGATCAGCCGTCCGAGCTGGTCTCTATCGAATTTGAAATGCCCGCCGAAACTGGCGGGCGTTTTTGTTTGTTGGTTGCACCCGTACGGATGAGGTACATATCCGGCTTGCGGGCGGCCTGAGATCCTTGTCTGATGGCGGCCAATCAGGAGGAGACGACCGTGACCGATCCGAAAACCCTTGCCGACAAATTGCGCTCCGGACAGCCGGTGATCACAGGCTGGTCCATGTTGGCGGCCCCGATTGTAGCGGAGCTTTTTGCGAGAAGTGGCTATGAGGCGGTCACACTGGACCTTCAGCACGGCATGCATGACTTCAAGTCTGCCAGTGATGCCTTTGCGGCTTTGGCGCTTGGCGGGGCTCACCGGATTGCGCGAATCCCCGTAGACGACAATGCAACTGCCAGCCGATTGGCGGATATGGGCGCAGAATGCCTCATTGCTCCAATGATTAATTCCCGCGCAGATGCTGAGGCCTTCGTTAAGTCGGTCAAGTATCCGCCGGTCGGGGAACGCAGCTGGGCACCGTTCCGTGTGGTCACGCTTAACCAGCAAACGCCGGATGCCTACTTGAAAACTGCGAACGAACAAACGCTTGCGCTGGCCATGGTGGAAACGCGCACATCTGTTGACGCGCTAGAGGACATCTTGGCGGTCCCGGGTCTGGACGGAGTATTTGTTGGACCAAGCGATCTGTCGCTGGCTCTGTCAAATGGCGAAAAACTGGATCCGAACGGCGAGGAGACGGCCCGGGTTTGCGGCGAAATCGCAGCCCGAGCGAAAGCGGCGGGGAAGATCGCCGGTATCTTCTGCATTGGTTCAGCAAAAGTTGAGGAGGCCATCACCCAAGGCTTCAGGCTTATGGCCCACGGCACAGACATGATGATGTTCGATGAGGCGGCGCGCGCCCACCTTCAAGAGGTTGATGCGGCAACGGGATCAGGGCTCGCAGCCAGCTATTGAGGAATACTGTTGGCGAGGCAGTACGGACAGACTTGCGGGCGAAGCGAACTTAAGAGAACTCCGCCGGTTTAGCCGAGCTTCTTCATAAAGTGGGCAAAGGACATCATGCCTTCCGGCCACGGGCCGTGCCCGCTTTCCAGATTGATATGACCAGCCTCGCCGGCATCCTGGAACGTAGTGCCCCAGGCGTTCGCAAAATCCTGGGCCCGCTCATAATCGCAATAAGGATCGTTCCGGCTCGCGACAAGATGGCCCGGGAACGTGAGGGGATGTGTTGGCACCGGTTTGAAGTCACAGCCGTCAAACTCTGGAACCAGGCCGTCGCGATCCCAATCGGAGGGTGCAACAAGATAGGCACCGCGGATCTTGTCCTTTAGAGGATGCGCAGCATGCGCAACAAGAATACAGCCCAGCGAATGGGCAACAAGGACAACCGGGCGCTGACAGGCCTCGACTTCTTTGACCAGCGTGTCCACCCAGTCTTTTTTGTTTGGCCGATGCAGTTCTCTTTGAGCCACAACGCGTGCGGTTGGCATCTTCTCCCGCCAGCGCAACAGCCAATGGCCCGGCAGGGTTTTGCCGTAGCCGGGAATGAGCAGGATGTCGGTTTCGGAAATCTTCAAGACAAGGCACCTTTGGGGTTGGGCAAAGCTCTAGGCGCTGCGTGAAACCATATTTTGTTCCTGAGGTCCAGCCGAAAGCCTGTCGGTTGAGGAGAGGTCAGGTGGTGCATCTCGATTTCATCTGAACTCTTGCGTGTAAAACTCAAGAATGCCTCATGTAACAATTCTGTCAGGCGCAGTTTTGACGATAACGTTTCGTATTTGTCAGTAATTTATTCAGGTCTTTAGGGCTTTCTGACTAGGTCGAATTCAGGATGAGGGAAAAGCATGTCGCGGGCTGTAGTCTTTGGCGGCTCCGGATTTATCGGATCCCACCTGCTTCTTTCCTTGAAAGAAAGCGGCAAGTTCAAGGAACTGGTGAGCGTTGATCTGGTCGCCCCGCGCGCACCGGTCGAGACAGTCGATTACAAAATCGCAGATATTCGCCGGCCGCTGCCCGTGGATCTGTGTCAGGCCCCTGATGTTATCTACAATCTTGCAGCTATCCACCGGACGCCTGGCCATGAAACGCATGAGTATTACGAAACGAATGTGGCCGGGGCGACGCATATCTGCGAGTTCGCACGGGCATTAGGTGTCTCAAAGATCGTTTTTACCAGCTCGATCGCAGTGTATGGCCCGGATGAGGCACCAAAAGAAGAAACCACTCCCACCGCGCCGCAATCCGCCTACGGATGGTCCAAGCTTTTGGCCGAGCAGATCCAGCAAAGCTGGCAGCAAGAAGCACCCGACCGTAAACTTGTGATTTCCAGGCCGGCAGTCGTCTTCGGTGCTGGAGAAAATGGCAACTTCACCCGGCTCGCTGGTGCTCTAAAAAAGGGGTTCTTCCTCTATCCAGGCCGCAAGGACACGATCAAAGCGTGTGGTTATGTTGATGAATTGATCCGATCCTTCGATTTCATGCTGGGGCAGGAGGAAGGGCAATCGCTCTATAACTTCTGCTATCCGCACCCGTACACGATTGAAGAAATCTGCCAGAGTTTTGAGCGAGCCGGTGGCTTGTCTCGGCCCCGGGGCGTTGTTCCCTTGCCTTTGATGAAGCTGGCGAGCCTGCCGTTTGAAATCCTGAATGCGTTTGGCATCAGGAACGGCATTAACCGGGCGCGTATTCAGAAGTTGGTCGTATCAACGAACATTGTCCCGGCGAAGCTCAAGTCATCGGGGTACGTTTTCGAGACTGATCTCGACAGTGCCTTGAAAAACTGGCGTGCAACATCTCTGATTGAAGATGGTTTCGCATGACTTCGATCGATTTGTAGGTCCCGATCCGTGAGTTCTCTGCAATCGTAATAAAAAAAGCCCCGCGGTAACTCCACGGGGCATTTGTAAGCAGTCAGGTCTGGGTGCCAAGTCAGGCACCTTGGTAAGTTTGCTAGACGTTGATCTGTCCGTAACGCAGAGCCTCAACCACTGTGTGGGTCTTGTTGGATGCATTCAGCTTTACGCTGGCATTTTGCAAATGCGCATGGACTGTCCGCTGGGAGATATCCAGAACATCTGCGATCTCACCGGCGGTTTTGCCATAGGCTGTAAGTTCCAGAACCTTGCGCTCGCGGGTCGACAGAGCGCCCGGGCGTTGGCCGGAGACCACACCGAGTTCACGCAGGCGCGAGAATGCTGCTGCCGACAGTGCCTCAAGATTGGACAGATCGTATTTGCTGACCTGCAGGGCCGGTCCACTGGCAAAAACAAATGCCTGGAACGGGTAAAGCTCGGTAACAGGTACGACCACAATCTGGCTTCCCTCTCCAGCGGAGGCCATGAGATCGGAATGCTCCATGTCACCGGCAGTGATTGTCCAGATGCGGGCACGGTTTGAGCCCAGTCCAAGCATCAAGGCACTGTCATTTGCCGACAGAGACGTGCTCTCTATTCCATCATTGCGTTGATCCGGCCAGCGGAAGCGCTGCACCAGATTGTCGATCGGACGGTTGGGCATCGGCAGACCGGTTATCAGGATATGGGTTGCCCCCATACGCCGAAGGTTCGATTCCAGAATGTCCAGAACATGATGGGCCGCGTTCGCCTCAGAGATCGCTCTCAGTTTGTTCTTCAATTCGGTTTGATCAAGCATTGTGCACATCCTTTACGGCTTAAAAGCCGCTTTTTTGGACACGCCACAGACACGCTGTTGGCGCTCCTGATGGGTTAACTCGCGCATGGCACAGGTGACCTGCCCCCAGCCAAACTCGAAACGTCGCGCATTTATTTTTGTGGGACCTTTGTTGTTCTTCCGTGGATAGAACTTCCCATGCGTCAACAAACTCACGCTACAATACAATTGATGATCGTACCAATATGGAAAAACCTGCAAGTTGGCTTTATATGCCATTTTGTTTGCATTTCCCCGGCGGGAAGGGGTGTATAAATTACTGAATTGATTATCAGGAGTTGTTTTTCGTCTTCTTGTATATTGTAAAAAATAACAATATTAATTGTTTTTAACCCCTAATTAATTATGTCAAGGAATCAGCTCCGAATATGCTCCGGGAGGTTGGTGGGATCGCGGAGACTTGTGCTTTGCGGCTTTCTTCTGATTAGTCTTACCCTTTATGCTGAGTTGCTTAGGCTTAACCTGCAGACTAAAAACGCCGGCAAGGGAGACTGTATCCATGCCACTTAGTTTTTCTGGGCCAGATCATTTCTACACTGCCGATGAAGAGGCCTGGTGGTCTGCGGTCGACAAGGCTCTGAAAGGAGCCCAGAGGGATAGACTGACATCTCTCACCGATGACGGTCTGCCGATCCAACCGCTTTACGCCAACCGCACCGACCAGCCAGCCCGGGCTTTGCGAGCTAAGCCGGGTGCCTGGACCATATCACAGCGGATCGACCTTCCCGACGTTTCGGTTGCCAATGCGCAAATCCTGCAGGACTTGGAAGGTGGCGCCAGCGGTTTGGATCTTGTCTTGGATCCAATTGGATTGGGAACCGGTCGAGGTAACCAAATAAAGACCCCGGGTGACTTTGCCCGACTTTATGCTGGCGTGCTTCCAGACCTGATCGAAACCCGCATCGACGCAGGAAGCCAGACACTAGGGCTCATTAGCGAGTTCCTTAGCTATCTGACATCCGCCGGTATTGAACCAGCGACCGTGCGTCTCACCGCCTCCTATGATCCAAATTCTGCTGCAGAGACTGATGGGGCCGACTTTTCGGCGCTGAAGGTCGCAGCAGAAGAAAGTGTTGCCTGTGGCAGTCCGCTGCGCCTGCTGACCGCGGACGGGCAGACTTGGCACAATGCCGGCGCGAGCGATGCGCAAGAGCTGGCGCTCGTGCTCTCCTCTGCTGTTGCGCACATGCGCGCTCTGGAAAATGCGGGGCTTGAGCCTGAAGAATGGGCTACGCGGATTTCGATCACTCTGGTTGCCGATGCGGATCAGTTCGGCACAATCTCCAAGGCCCGGGCCATCCGGAAACTTTGGGCATCCGTTTTGGCAGGCGTCGGCGTGAAGCAAGATCCTGCCGATCTGCATATGGTCACCTCCCGGCGAATGCTGACCCAGCGCGATCCTTGGGTGAACCTCCTCCGCAACACGGTGGCGTCTTTTGCAGCCGGTGTCGGTGGAGCTGACAGTGTTTGTGTATTGCCGCACACAGAAGCAATCGGTTTGCCGGATGCGTTCGCCCGCCGGCTCGCGCGCAACACCCAGTCGATGCTCTTGGAAGAAAGCAGCCTGGCGAAGGTCATGGATCCGTCTGCGGGTTCTGGAGCGATTGAGGCGCGCACGGATCAACTCTGTGCAGCTGCATGGGCATTCTTCCAAGAAATCGAGGCAGCAGGTGGATTGCTTGCTGCGCGCAAAAGCGGATTGATAGACAAGAATATCGCCGAAACCAGAGCGAAAATCGAAAAGGATATCGCCCGGCGCAAGCGCCCGATCACGGGCGTCAGTGAGTTCCCAAATCTTGGCGAGAAAACCGTGGAAGTGCTCGCTAAGACAAACTCAGACGACGGTTGGCGCTATGCCGAACCTTTTGAGGTGCTCCGGGCTGCCGCGGACGCACATGAACAGGCAGCGGGACAGGCGCCAAGCATCTTCCTGGCGACCCTTGGCCCGCTCGCGCAGTTCACGGCTCGTGCCACGTGGCTGGCCAGCGCATTCGCAGCCGGCGGTTTGACGGCAAGTGAAGCGGCCGTCTATGGATCTGTTGACGAAATGGCGGACGCTTTCAAGGAAAGTGCCGCAGCGCTGGTGTGCATCGTGTCGTCAGACGCTGTTTACGAGAATGAGGCCGAAGCTGCCGCGAAAGCCCTTTCCGATGGCGGGGCCAAACACATCTACCTTGCAGGAAAGCCGGGCGACAAGGAAGCCGCTTACCGTTCTGCCGGTGTTGGAACCTTCGTTTTCGCCGGTTGTGATATATTGGAATTGCTTCGTGACGCGCACAGCCTCTTGGGGCTCCCAAGCGCTTCAGCAGAACAAGAACTGGAGGGCCAAGCATGAGCCGGGTTCCGGATTATTCCAAGGTTCCGTTTCAGGACGCGCTTGGCGCGGCCAATGCCGGGGACGAGGCGGCCTGGACCACTCCTGAGGGCATTGATGTTGCTGCTGCATACAATGCCGGTGACATTGCCGACCTGAAACATATCGGCACCTGGCCTGGGCTTCCGCCGTTCTTGCGGGGGCCGTATCCAACGATGTATGTCCAGCAGCCTTGGACTGTGCGCCAATATGCTGGGTTCTCGACGGCCGAAGATTCAAATGCGTTTTACCGGCGGAACCTTGCTGCAGGTCAGAAGGGGCTGTCGGTTGCTTTCGATCTTGCCACGCACCGGGGCTATGACAGTGATCATCCGCGTGTCTCGGGTGATGTTGGCATGGCCGGTGTTGCGATCGATTCGATCTATGACATGCGCACGCTCTTTTCCGATATCCCGCTGGACAAGATGAGCGTCTCCATGACCATGAACGGCGCGGTGTTGCCGGTGCTGGCGCTTTACATCGTTGCAGCGGAAGAGCAGGGCGTTGATCAAAAGGATCTCTCGGGCACCATTCAGAACGACATTCTGAAGGAGTTCATGGTCCGCAATACCTATATATATCCACCGAAGTCGTCGATGAAGATCATCTCCGACATCTTCGCCTACACCTCACGGAACATGCCCCGGTTCAACTCGATATCCATTTCCGGCTATCACATGCAGGAAGCGGGTGCGACGGCGGATCTGGAGCTTGCTTACACGATTGCGGACGGCATTGAATATGCCCGCGCCGGTGTCGCGGCTGGCATGGACATTGACCAGTTTGCGCCGCGCCTGTCGTTCTTCTGGGCGATTGGCATGAACTTCTTCATGGAAGTTGCAAAGCTGCGCGCTGCGCGCCTGATCTGGGCGACCTTGATGGAAGAAAACTTCCAGCCGAAGAACCCAAAATCCCTATCTCTGCGCACCCACTCTCAGACTTCCGGCTGGTCGCTGACGGCGCAGGACGTGTTTAACAATGTCATTCGTACGTGTGTGGAAGCAATGGCGGCGACACAGGGGCACACCCAGTCGCTGCACACCAATGCGCTGGATGAGGCGCTGGCGCTGCCGACAGACTTTTCGGCGCGGATTGCCCGGAACACACAGCTTTTCCTGCAGCAGGAGAGCGGCACCACCAAGGTCATCGATCCTTGGGGGGGATCATACTATGTCGAGAAACTGACCGCCGATTTGGCGGAAAAGGCGATGGCGCACATCCGCGAAGTCGAAGAGCTGGGCGGCATGGCAAAAGCCATTGAAAAGGGTATTCCCAAGCTTCGGATCGAAGAAGCGGCGGCCAAGACCCAGGCGCGGATCGACAGCGGTGCGCAAACGGTCGTTGGCGTCAACAAGTTCAAGCCTGAGAGTGAACAGGCTATCGACGTTCTCAAAGTCGACAATGCGACTGTACGGGCGGCCCAAATTGACAAGCTGAAACGGCTGCGCGCAGAGCGCAACGAAGCGGAAACGCAGGCCGCGCTCGATGCCCTGACAGAATGCGCGAAAACCGGCGATGGCAATCTTCTGGATCTGTCCGTCAAGGCTGCACGGGCCATGGCGACCGTCGGAGAAATCTCGTTCGCTATGGAGAAGGTCTTCGACCGCCATAAAGCGGAGATCAAATCGATCTCAGGAGTGTACAAGCGGGAGGCTGGCGCAATGTCCGGCACCATGGAAAAGGTACAAAGCCTCGTTGAAACGTTTGAGGACAACGATGGCCGGCGTCCGCGTATCCTCGTTGCCAAGATGGGGCAAGACGGTCACGACCGCGGCCAGAAGGTGATTGCCTCGGCCTTTGCCGATCTCGGTTTTGACGTCGATATAGGCCCGTTGTTCCAAACCCCGGAAGAGGCGGCCCGGCAGGCGGTTGAGAACGATGTCCATGTGGTTGGCGTATCGTCCCTGGCCGCAGGTCATTTGACGCTGGTCCCAGCACTGAAAAAGGCGCTGGCCGATGAGGGCCGGGAGGACATCATGATCGTCGTGGGCGGTGTGGTTCCGCCGCAAGACTACGATGAGCTCTACAAATCCGGAGCCGCAGCCATCTTCCCACCGGGGACTGTTATTGCGGAAGCAGCTGTCGGGTTGATTGAAAAGCTGAATGTTCAGCTTGGTTACGCGCCGGCCCAGGCTGCCGAATAAACGTAATTGGCAATCAAAATTCGAACCGGCTGCGGGAAACGCAGCCGGTTATTTTGTTTTGGCTGACTGCTTCAGGCTGAGCTGAACGGGCTTTTCCAAATACAAAACCCCCAAGTTCGAACCAACACGCCAGCGCACCTTCGCCAAGTTCACGGTCGCAAGCTTGGTGTCAGCGACATACAGTGTGTCGGGCAGATCAGCTTCGGCGTCCGGGATGACGACACCCGTCCCGCCGTTCTGAAGGTCGTAAAGTGTGCAATCACAAATGTCGGTCTTGTCGACTGTGAGGAGTTTTCCGTGCCTCAACCGTGTTCGGGAGGCCGGTGCCAGCCGTATTCCAGTATTGTCTGTAACTGACGGTGCATACATAAGAAATGAGCTCCAAAGGATATGATGCGCAATGATCCCGGAGCTTTTTAATTGTCAAAATTTGCGATGAAATTACAGTAATCCGTGCAATTTCATGTGTATTTGATGAAATTTTGACGGGTTATGGATCTTCTGGCGCTTGGTAGATCAGAATGTCGCCCGGCTGGCAGTCCAGAACTTCGCAGATCTTTTCCAGAGTTTCGAAGCGGACGCCCTTCACCTTTCCGGACTTGAGCAGTGACACATTCTGCTCGGTGATGCCGATCCGTTCGGCAAGCTCCTTCGACCGCATCTTTCGGCGGGCGAGCATCACATCCAGTTCGATAATGATCGGCATATTCGAGACCCTGATGCGTTGATGCTAGACGATTTGCCGGTTTTCTTCCGCGAGCAGGGCCGCCTCACGAAAGATCCATCCAAACAACAACATAAGCGCCCCAAGAATCATTGTGAAAATTTCGCCGCCATCGAGGGAAACGTCAATGACTCTCTCCACTTCCGGATAATCAAGTGTCGCGACCATGATCCCGACCGGATCACTGGCAATATCAAATACCGCAAATGAAATCATCCATGCGCCGAGCGAAAAGACATTTTCCAAAGCCTGCGGGGAAAAGTAGTCCCCAGATTCAAAATGCCGGCATACTGATCGCAACGCCCAAATGATTCCAAGAGCAAGCACAAAGTTGACCACCAGCAGCACTGCCAGGATAAACCGTTGCTCAATTGGGATGGCTGCAAGCGCTCTTTCACCTTCGCCAACCCAGATTGTTTCGTCGATGTTCCACGCAGGTCCTTCAGGGAAAAGTAATACAAAAGTCAGCCCGATCCCCACCGTCAATGTGATGAAGAGGGATAGGGTTGCGATCCATTTGACCAGTCTTGCAACAATTCGAATGCGCTTCAGGCGTTTGCTTTGTTCACTGATGGATGTGTCAACCATGTGCTGTCCCCTGGATCAGATCAAATGAATTGGCGGTTTTCATCCGCAATGAGCGCTGCTTCCCGCAAGATCCAGCCAAAAAGCAGCATCAGGGCCCCAAGAACAAAGAAGAACAGTTCTCCACCATCCAGGGTCACATCAATTGACCGTTCACCGGGTGGAAAATCATACGTCAAAAGCACCGAGCCAACTGGATCGCTGATCAGGTCAAAAGTTGCAAAGGCAATGAGCCAGACCCCAAAGGAAATGACACTGGCGAGGGTTCGGGGCGAGAAAAACTCCATGCTTTGGAACCGCTTGAAAACCTGGCGAATGTTCCAACCGGCCAGCATCAAAAGCACAAATGCGATGCCGGATACGATCGACAAGCCGAAGCGCTGAATTTGAGGGATCTCGCCCAGCGGACGTTCGATGTCGGCAAAATCGATGGTTTCGTCAGGTGCGATCATCAGTTCGCTCGGCAGAGAAATCCCAACAATCACGATAAGGCCGAAAATCAAGATCAGGAGCAGAATTCCGCTGACCATCCATTTCATGAACGCAGATACCCGCCTGATCCGTGTCAGTCGTTTTTCGCGTTCGGACCATTCCATCTCTGTCATGATTTCCTCCGGCCTTGATTGGGAAAAGGCCAATACACTTTGATAAATCAATTCGTTCTACGAACTCAGAGCCTTTGGGGCAGTGCGTTCAGCGCGCGTTCATCCGCCAGGGAAGATCTTGGTACGCGGGTGAGTGCTGCCCTTTGACGAAAAGAGCCTCTAGTCCATTTTGAAAAAAAACGCAAATTCAAAACATTGCGGTTGACAAAATAATCATCGTTGTGATTTTTAAAATTATCGTTTCGCAATAATTTTTGATTGTTGTGTTTCGGGTTTGACGAGATAACCGAAGTGAGACCTCCCATGGTAAGTTCCTTTACCAATCGCGATAGTTGCGTTTTTTATGGTTGTTCGCCGCGGCCAAAACCGTTTCGGCGCCTCCGGAATTCCTTACCGAATACAAGGCATTGGCTGGTAAAGCCCTTTGTATTATGCGCAGCCCTGGCTGTTCTGGTCGGCGGGGCCAAAGCCGCCGACATGCCAGTCGGTGGCGGAACTGATTTTGTACCAATGGCTCCTGCCGGGTCCATTTGGGCAGGACCGTATCTCGGATTTGAGGCCGGTGGGTCTCAAACAGTCACGGATGTGAAAGCGGGCGGTCAGAAGAAAGACTATTCCCGTTTCGATGCCGCGTTTGGTGTTTTTGGCGGCTACAACTGGGAAGTTTCCCGGGTGATCTTGGGCGTGGAAGGGGCTGCGACCTATATTGGTGACACGAAAAAAGGTCAGCATCCGGTGCTCGGAACGATCGAGACCGGGTCAAAGTGGTCAGTGACTGCAAAAACCCGGGTCGGTCTGCCAATTAACAACTTCATGCCGTATGTCAGTCTCGGCGTCGCTGCGACTGATCACAGCTTGAAGGCCAATGGCCGGACCGAGAGTTCGGTCGGGCTTGGTGCGGTTCTTGGCGCCGGTGTGGAAGTCGCCATGCACGACAACTGGCGTCTTCGCGCCGATTACACATTGACCGGGATCGCCGACACCAAGGACACCTTTGCCGGAACGCAGGCCAAGCGTACCGCCGGGAACCATCGTCTGATGCTCGGTATTTCGCGTGCCTTCTAACGACCTCCGTTCCTGAAAAATACTACGGCTGCGCATTAAGAGTGCGCAGCCGTAGGTCTTTCTAGCTGACCTGTTTCTAGCCGTAGACCAGATTTGGCAGCCAGGTGATGATGCCGGGGAACATCATACAGAGCACCAGTCCGATGATTTGCAGCGCCAGGAAGGGCAGGGCGGACTTGAAGATATCCGTCATCGGGATGTCCGGGGGCGCAACACCGCGCAGATAGAACAGCGCATAGCCAAACGGCGGCGACAAGAAGCTCATCTGCATATTGACGAGATAAAGCACCCCGAACCAAAGGACGAGGTCGTCCGGGTTGTCCAGACCGAACGCTGCTGCACCGAGCGCTTTGACGATCGGCACAAAGATCGGCACACAAAGCAGCAGGATCCCGACCCAGTCGAGGAACATTCCAAGGATCACCAGCACCACCTGCATCAGGATCAGGATACCCCAGGGTCCAAGGCCAGTGGCTTCCAACGCGCCTTGCACAAACTGCTGGCCGCCTTCAAGGACGTAAAGCCCGACGAAGATGGTGGCACCGAACATGATCCAGATGACCATGGCGGAGGCCTTGAGGGTTGTCAGAGAGGCCTCGCGCAGTGTCTGCCAGTCAAGGTTCCGGTGAATAGCCGCCACGATGATAGCCCCGAAAGTCCCAATCCCGGCCGCTTCCACTGGCGTTGCAACACCGGTAAAGATAACCCCGAGAACGATTGCGATCAGTGCAATCGGCGCAGACATGCCGGACATGAGCCGCATTTTTTCCTTGAAGGGAATGCGCTCTTCTTCCGGGATCGGCGGGCCTTTTTCAGGGCTGATCGTGCAGGATATGATCACGTAGAGGATGTACATGCCCGAGAGCAACAGCCCCGGCACGACCGCCCCGATGAACAGCTCTCCGACGGATTGTTCGGCCACGACGGCATAGATGATCGCAAGGATCGACGGCGGAATCAGAATGCCGAGCGTACCCCCGGCCATGATCGATCCCATGGCGATCTTTGGGTCATAATGACGTTTCAGCATGGCAGGCAGGGCGATGATGCCCATGGTAACCACCGCCGCACCGATCACCCCTACCATCGCCGCCAAAACCGTGGACGCAATGATGGTTGCGGCCGCCAGTCCGCCCTTTACTCCCCCGAGCACCTTGTAGATGACATCGAACATGTCGTTGATGATGCCCGCTCGCTCCAGCATCGACGCCATGAAGATGAACAAGGGGATCGCTGAGAGCTGGTAGTTCGTCATCAGCGGGAAGATGCGCGACGGCACGATATTCAACGCGCGTTCGTCGCCCAAAATAAACAGGAACACACAGGCCAGTCCGCCCGTCACGAAGGCGAGCGGAAGGCCCGCCATCAACAGCACCAGCAGTGATCCGAACATGATGAGTGTCAGCCACTCAATGCCAATTTCAAGACCCATTCTTTAGGTCCTCCCCACAAGCGCGCGGAGGTCCTGCGCGAATTTCGATACGCCTTGAAGCACCAAGAGCAGCCCACCGATAATCATGACCATTTTCATCGGCCACAAGGGGACTTCCCATTCGTTGAAGCTGATCTCGCCCCAGCGGATATTCGGGTCAGTCCACTGAGCAAGGTTCCAGCTTGTGATGACTTCTCCAAAGCCGATCTCGCCTCGGGCCCAATCCGAAATCAGGGAATTTCCTGAGGGAACGGCAATCGCGTCGAACGCGAAAATCCAGGATGTCACCAAAAGCGTGCCGGCAAAGATGAAGAAGAAAACCGATGTCAGCAGGTCCACGATCGCCTTGCGCCGTTTGGAAAGTGGCGCGTAGAAGATATCGACCCGGACGTGGGACTCCGTCAACACCGCATAGGAGCCCGCAATCAGGTATTGCATGCCGAACATCAGGTACATGGCTTCGTGTGCCCAGTTCGTGGGGCTGCCGAAGACATAGCGGCTCATAACCTCGAAGTAGTAGACAATCACTGCGATCACGGCCCAATAGGCCACAAACTCACCACAGAAAAGCGAGAGGCGGTCGATCCAGCCGGTCCAGCCGCTCGACACGTAACTTGCGTCGTCTTTCCGCTCTGCCTCTTCAAGGGCTTTGAGTTTGAGCTCGGCTTCGCTGAGCTCTGGTTCTGGCGGCAGGTTGGCGTTGGCCTTGCGCACTAGACCGGGCAGGAGGAACACGTCAATTGCCACCCCGGCCAGGATCAGCCAGAAGGCATACTTCGCGATGTTTTGCCAGAACTCCAGATTGGCTTGCGCTTCTTCAGCCGCTGGCCGTCCGGTTTCCAGGTCCGCTTCTGCCGCGGCCATGCGCTCGCGGCCTTGTTCGATCCGTTGTTCGGCCCGGCGAACATCCCGCTGGGCGCGCCGTTCGGCTAAACTTCCTGTTTCCGCCTCTGCAAGCTTCTGGCGCATTCCCGGCAGTTCAGCTTCGGCAGAGGTGACCCGGCCGCCTTCACGGTCAAGTGTCCGTTCAGCCTGCCTGACAAGGTTGGACATGTCGGAAGCGACCGAACGGGCGTCCTGGCCCTGGGAATTGGCAAAAAGAATGACAATGAAGACCGGGATATAGAGCAAGCCGATCATACTCTTGAGGTAAAGTCTGTGCAGCCCCAAAATGCCGCCTGTAATCAAGATGAAGTAGCCCAGAACGGTTGAATATTTCCGTTCTTTGGGTTTTGGCCGTTTGGCCAGAGTTGCCGCAATGATCGGAAACAGGATCAAGCCGAGCCAATAGGCCCAGTGCGGCAGAGTGAAATCCAATTGAGGCATGCCTTGTCCTTCCCCCGGACAGCCGCAGTCTCCGCATGAAGAGGCGTCTGCCCTGACACCTGTTGCTTGCTGACCTTTAGAAAAGGCCGCAAAGCTCAGGGTGGCGTGCAGTGTTGTTCGGCGAACCTAACGTCGAGGTGAGAGGTCCGCGCAGTTACCTGCGCGGACTTGGTGATTTCTAACGTAGCCGGTTTGTGGCTTAGAGCTTCAGCTCAAGGCCTTCCGTCAAAGACGGATCAACGTAGCCAAGCGAGCCGGACATCATGTAGTCGAGCTGCATTTTGAACACACGGGCGCTGTCTGCGTCGCGGTTGGCATAGTTGAACCAGATCGGAACGGCAATTTCGGTCATCAGCTCGACGTCGTCTTGCGTCAGGCGGGTAACTTCCGTGCCGTCTGCCTCGAACTTCGCCCAGGCATCCTGGTCGGCTTTCTGGATCGCAGCATGGTGTGCGTCGGAGTAGACATGTGTTTCCATCTCGACGAACTGCTGCATTTGCGGGCTAAGCTTGTTCCAGGCGTCCATGCCGACGGTGATGTCCATGATGTCGACTGGTTGGTAGAGCGACATGAACCCGGGAGGCCCCATCACGATGTAGTCGGTGACCTGGCTGAACCCAAGCGCATAGTTAACCGCCGGACCGACATAATCGGCAACGTCGATCGTTCCTTTTTCAAGGGCCGGGAAAATCTCGGAACCTGGCAGAACGGTGGTTTCTGCGCCAATCTCGGTGAAGACCTCGGCAACCATGCCGCCCGGCAGGCGCATCTTGCGGCCGCGGAAGTCGTCGATGGACCGGATCGGAACCTTGGAGTGGATGATGTTCGGGCCGTGGTGTACCGGGCCGACGAATTTCATCCCTTGTTTCTCATACAGCTCACGGGCGATATCGATGCCGCCGAGGCCGTAGTAGAACACATCAAATTCATGCGGGTTGCGCAGACCGAGCGGGATCGATGTCAGGAAGGTTGCCGCCGGAATGATGCCCTGCGCGTAGATTGTGAAAGGGTTCACGGCGTCCAGAACGCCGTTTTTCACTGCGTCATAGAGCTGAAAGTCACCAACTACGTCGTTCGCGCCGAACGGCTGAAATGCCAATTCACCGCCGGTTTTCTCAACGATCGTTCCACACCAGTCCTTGAAAATTTGCAGGCCCGCACCGCCCGGCCACGAGGTCTGGATTTTCCAGGTAGTGGTTTGCCCTTGGGCAGTTGCGATGTGAGGGGCAGCGAGTGTGGCGGCACCGGCAACGCCAGCACCTGCGATTCCGCGAAGCGCGTCGCGGCGGGTCGTAAGCTTTTTCATAAATTCCTCCCAATTTGCTTGAGAGAGGTGGTCTAGAGAGCGTTTCGGCAGGCCTCCCAACCGTGCCGTGGAGTGTGCCCGTTTTGTTATTGTTCGAAGCAATGCTGCGAATGTTCAACAAATCTAACGGGTTATTAGTTTGCCCTCAGTTTTTATCTCCCAGCAGGATAAAAGGATAGGACAGTTTCAAAGTTCGGCAACTATGCGATCTCAGATAAATATTTTTTCTTTTATGGAAATAATTGGCTCGACTATCAATTTAGATGAGCGTAATGGAAACTATCCATTTTGAAAAGTTATCTGTCAGCCATGAAGACCCGGTCAGCCCAAAGCTGCCAGGCCGGTCAGATCTGCCAGAACTGCCTTTGGGGCAAGGTCGGTGTATTCATCCGGCATTCCGGTGCGGTTCATCCAGACCGTCCGGAAGCCAAACGCGGTTGCACCGGCAACATCCCATCGATTGGAGGACTGGAAGGAGACTTCTTCCGGATAGATGCGGAAGTGGGTCGTCACCATTTCGTAGGTTTGCGGGTTGGTCTTGAAGGTCCGCAGCTCATCGACGGAAAAGATCTCGTCAAACAATTCGGTGAGACCCGCGGCTTTGGCCGCTGCATCAAGCATGGCCGGTGACCCGTTGGACAGGATCGCGATCTTGGCACCTGTTGCTTTCAGGTCGGTCAAAACCTGCGGGACTTCCGGATAGCAATCCAATTCCCAATACGCATTCAGGAGGTCGTCTTTCATCGACTTGTCGGCCGTTGGAACCAGCGCAAAGGCGGTGTCCAAACCCTCCTGGGTCAATTCCCAGAAGTCCTTGTACTGGCCCATCAAGGCGCGCACCCAGGAATACTCAAGCTGCTTCTCACGCCACAGAGAGGACAGCCGTTGCGCGTCCGGACCCAGTTTGGCTGCATGTTTGCGCACAGCAGCATGCACATCAAACAAAGTTCCATAAGCGTCAAAGACATAAGCGGCGTGAGCCATAACGGATCCTTCAGCATAAGAAATATACGAACGCGGCAGAGAACCTTGAACCTGGAACAAGGTCAAGCAAAAGCCGTTCGAATAAAATCAAATGTTCATCGCCGTGGCCATCCCGTCACGGCTGGGCCTCAGGGAGCTGTACGGAGCCGTCGTCGTTGACGGTCCAGAACGGGTTGAATGCGATTTCCAGAAGATGCCCGCCGGGAACTTCAACGTAAGAGGAATATCCTCCCCAGAACGCCTCCTGAGGGTCTTTTATCGGGCGGGCACCCGCAGCAACCGCTTTTTCAAACATCGCGTCGACATCGCCGCGCTCTTTGGCGTTCCATGCCAATGTCATTGCACCGAAGGGTGCACCCGTGACCTTAGTGCCGATCTCGTCCTCAAGTGCGCCGCGATCATAGAGCGCGAACACACCGCCTGGTATCTGGAAAAAAACGACATGCGGGGAGGGGGCCGCTTTCACTTGCCACCCCAAACCGGTCTCAAAAAAAGCCCGTGCTGTCATGATATCGGGAACAACGAGGGTGATCATTGAAATGCGCTGATCCATTACAAGTTTCTCCAAGCTATCGAACAAAGAGGGAACGAAATATCGATAATGCGGTTTCCATGCAAGCTCTGATCCCAAATTCGCACCTCATAAAAATTGTTCATCGGCGTTAAGTGGGGCGCCAATCCTGCTCAATCGCAATTAACTTGTCTGGAAGAAATATCCTGGTTTGCGTGGTTGTCGGACCAATTCCAGTCCTAAAAAGTAAGCAGGAGGAATAATATAACTCGCAATCCAGATGGTGCGGGTAAGCTATTGACCCGCGGGCGGTGGCGGTGTTCTGTCCGGTCACGGATAACAAACACCCAGAATGATCGAAAGGGAGAACGATGAGCGGCTGGAGCGACACCTGGACCTGGATTGACGGGACTTGGCACGAGGGGAATCCGCCGATCATGGGCCCGCGGACCCACGCTTCCTGGCTCGGGTCAAGTGTATTTGATGGCGCCCGTTTTTTCGATGGCGTGATGCCGGACATCGATCTCCATAGCCAACGGGTGAACGATTCCGCGGTCGCTCTCGGCATGAAACCAACCATGAAGGTTGGGGAGATGGTGGAGCTGACCAAGGAAGGCTGTGCCAAGTTCGGCGACGACAAGCAGATCTACGTCAAGCCGATGTACTGGGTGGAAGGTGACGGGCCGGGTGTCATCAGCGGCGATCCGGACAGCACAAGGTTCTGTTTGTGTCTGTTCGATGCGCCCATGGCACCGAAGGATGCAGCGTCCAGTATCACACTTTCTCCGTTCCGCCGTCCGACCATGGAATGCATGCCGGTCAATGCCAAGGCCGGCTGCCTTTATCCGAACAATGCACGTGCGATGCTGGAGGCCAAAGGGCGGGGGTTCGACAATGCTGTGGTCCGCGATATGCTGGGCAACGTTGCCGAACTGACATCTGCGAACATCTTCATGGCGAAGGATGGGAAAGTTCATACACCGGCGCCGAACGGCACATTCTTGAACGGGATCACCCGCCAGCGCGTCATTCATCTGCTGCGGTCTGCCGGATATGACGTTTTTGAGCGCACACTCGGTTATGACGAGTTTTTGCAAGCTGATGAAATCTTCTCAACTGGCAACTACAACAAGGTGACGCCGGTCAATCGAATCGAAGAGCGTGATCTGCAGCCAGGTCCGATCGCCGCTCGGGCACGGGACCTTTATTGGGAGTTCTCCCACGCCTGATTGGGGCCGCTCAATTGAAAAGACAAAAGCCCTGCAATGCGTCCATTGCAGGGCTTTTTGTTGAGCTTTAGCGCCCGGTCAGTTCTGAACGCGAACCGGCTGAACCTTCGGGGCAACGAGTGTCGTGTTGGCACGCTTGGCTTTCGTGAGAGCGGAGCGTTGCATGGATTTGACCTTGTAGCCTGAGAGTGTTCCAAGGCTTGCGCTGTGCACGCTGTCGCAATGGTTCAAAACTTCATCGTAACAGCTGTTCGGGTAGCCTGGTGTGGTCTGGTTACAATGAGAAATCCAGTTGTTGTAGCATTCGCCAAGTGTAGATCCGTCACTTGGTGGTGCAGCAAACGCTGCTGTGGCGCCGAATGAAATAGATCCTGCAAGTGCTGCAGTTTTAATAATCGAATTTACAAGTTTCACATCTTTCTCCAAAGTCATTTGCAGTCGTCATTGACTGTGACGCGGAATGTAACGGCGGAATTCTCCTTCTGACGTGTTCTAAATCACACGTTTTCAATTTAGATAAAATTCGATCATTTTTTGGTGAGGGGCGCTGTGCAGTAGCTCACAGCCCGGCAAGGGCGGCGGCGATCACAAGAGCAATGGCTGCGGCAATGGATGGTGCTTGGAAGGAGCCCGTCACGCCATGCAATTGCCCGGCGATCCATGGTCCTGCCGCCTGACCAAGGCCGAAACTGGCTGTCAGTGTCGCCAGCATCTGGCGAACTGCGGCCGTCCCGGCTTCTGCCGTCAAACGGCGTCCTTCGGCAAGACCAAGGGCTGTGATGCCCATAAAGGTTCCGCCCAGTAGCGCTGCTCCGATCAGAAAGATGGCTGGTGAGGTGCTGACCGCTGTCATCGCAACGCCGCCTGCTTCTACAAGGCATGCCAACGCGAAGGCCCGGCGGGCACCGAGTTTGGCGGCGATCAAGTTCCAAACATAGATTGATGGCGCTGCCGACAGACCAACAATCAGCCAGACATAAGGCTCGATCTCTGTCAGGGACGGGGTTGTGCGTGCCATGACCGAAACAAAAGTCGCGGTGATGACATACCCGAAGCCGAACAGACCATAAGCAGCAACCAGTCGGATGATCGTTGGAGACCAGGTGCGTCGGCCGTCTTCTGGGGTGCGAGCGCCACCAGCCGGCGCCGTCGGTGAAGTGTTTGATCTTGTCGGAACGAGAACGATTGCCCCGGCCAGAAGGATTGCGGTCGCCAGTCCGCTTGCAAGCCACAAGGTTTGCCAGTCCGCAGCGTTGTGATTGAGAGCCGCGATCAGGACAGCGGAGAGGGCAATGCCAATGCCAACTCCAGAAAAATGCACTGCAGACAGGGCGCTGTGACCGGCTGTGGTCAGCCGTTCCAAGATAAGAGTGGTCGAAAAAACGAGAACGAAGGCGCTGGCCAGGCCACTGATGAAGCGAATCATCATGAAGAACCACACATCACTGGTGAGGGCCATGGCTGCACTCGTCAGAGCACTGAGCGCGAGCCCAGCAAGGAACCAGGTTCTGGGTGTTCCGCCCAAAAAACGGGATGCGCCGATAAGAGCGCCGGTCAGATAACCAAGAAAATTCGCAGATGCGATGAGCCCGGCCTCATTCGGCGTCAGCGGGATGCCCTCGGCCATGGAGGGGAGGATCGGGGTGTAGACGAACCGTCCAATGCCCATGGCCGCGGCCAACGCCAGCAACCCACCAAGCGCGAGGCAAACCGAACTCCAAAAGGACTGTTTCATGGAAGGATGTCTTGTGTCTGGAACGGCGGGCTGAAATATCGGTATTTGTTTGTAGATGCCGGTTTATGACCCTGCAAGCCTCCAACTGGAGTGGCCCGATGATCGTGTCTAGTCAAATTTTCTGGTGTGTAGATAAGTATTATTAACAGTTAAAACAAATATTCGCGGCACTGAACCTGCGTAAAAGCGACATGGTTTCACTTCGGAAATTTCTTATTCATTGTTCGTTCGTAGTGTTGGTACGCTCACTCGTGAGCACGAAACACTATTAAATTTAAGGCAGGACGAACACATGCGTCTTCTATTGGCTACTGCGACTGCAGCCTTTCTCATGAGCCCTCTGGCCGCTCAGGCAGAGACCGTCAAACTCACGACACTGGAATGGCCACCGTATGTGATGGCAGATGCCAGCGGTCCAAGTTCGGATGCTGTCAAGTCGGCCTTCGAAAAGGCCGGAGTTACGGCAGAGGTTGCCGTATTTCCATGGAACCGTGCGATCAACCTTGCGCAAAAAGACCCGGAGTGGATTGGCGTCTACCCGGAGTATTATGCCGAAGACAGTGATGCAGAAAAGGGCGGTGACCGGTGCCTGTTCTCCAAGTCTTTCGGCGTCAGCCCGGTTGGGTTCATCCAGCGCAAAGACTCAGACTTTTCATGGTCGTCTCATGACGATTTGAAAGTGCACAAGATCGGCGTTGTTCGAGGATACAACAATGAAGAGAAGTTCGACGGCATGGTGGCAGCCGGCGATATCGCCGTTGAAGAAGCTGACGACGATTCGCAGAATATTCTGAAGGTTGCCGGCGGTCGTGCTGCTGCTGGAGTGATCGACAAGCTAGTTTTTGAGCATCTTGCGCAGAACGATCCGGCTGTTGCCAAGGTTGCTGGTGATCTGAAGTTCAACGACAATCTGCTCATTGAACACGGTCTTTTCATCTGCTTCGAAAACTCCGATGCCGGAAAGGCCGCACGGGACAAGTTCAACTCCGCTCTCTAACGGGCGCTAAAGAGCTCACTAAAACATGGAAAGCGCGGCACGCTGCGCTTTCCAGACAGTTCCGATTACCCGCGGTGTAATACGGATCATAACCGAGAGAATTTAATGCGCTGCGCATTGGCCCTAAGTGCCTTGATCATTGCAATGTCTTCGCTGTCCTTTGCGTCTGACACGCTGAGGCTGACCACGCTTCACTGGCCACCCTATGTGGAAGCGACGGGCGAGGGGCCGAATACCAACACGGTGCGGGCAACGTTTGCGAAGGCTGGGATAGAGGTTGATGTTCAACTGTTTCCCTGGAACCGCGCAATCATGCTTGCCGCTGATGACCCGAACTGGATCGGTGTTTATCCAGAGTATTATTCGGCTGACATAGACGCAGAAGCCAACGGAGACCGGTGCCTGTTTTCAAAACCATTCGGCGAAAGCCCGGTTGGGTTTCTGACACCATCAAACAGCTCTTTCGACTGGGATACCCATGATGACTTGCGATCCTACGTCATCGGCGTTGTCCGCGGCTATGTGAATGAGGCAAAGCTCGATCAGATGATTGCAGACGGGGACATCGTGGGCGAACTGGCGGAAAACGATACCCAGAACATTCTGAAGGTCGCCGCTCGGCGGGCTGATGCTATCGTAATCGACAAAAACGTCTTTAATTATTTGAAGGCCGAAGATGCCGGCGTGGCCTTCGTGGCCGACAGTTTGCAATTTCACGAAAAGCTGCTGATCAATCACAGTCTTTATGTGTGTTTTGAGAACTCATCAGCCGGCCGCGAAGCACGGGAGCTGTTCAATCGTCACCTCACAGCGTCGGGTGACGAGGGCCAATCCGACCCTGGTCTACCGAATACGCAATGAAAACTTGAAACCGGCCTTTGGGGCATGACCTCAGGAACAGAGTAGAATTAAGCGTTGCATTAGCTCATCGGTGAACGCCAGCCAGCGGCAACCGCCTCTTCTTCAGAGCAGAACCATCTTTCTCCCGCAGCCTCGTTGATCCGTGTCCGGCTGTAGTGCGGTGACCAAGGTGTGTGGTAGATCCGTCCGCGCGCCGAAATGTTCCCCTTGATTGGACAGCCTGCCGGTGCCTTTGACCCCGCGACTTGCCATTTTTGCTGCCTAAAGTCCCAAGGGGCTTCAGCAATGCCCGCCCAAAGACCTGCGCCATTCAGCCGAGCCATTTCCTGTTCGGTCCGATAGGCATCAGAGTATCGCAAGAACGCATACGCATGACCGTCTGCGACCATGGCTTTGTTCAGGTTCTTTTTGCCGGAAAAACAGGTGGCGAGTTTCCGGTCGTAGGCGTCGGTTTCATCTCCCCTGCACGTGACATCGCCTTGCTTTATAAGCGATTGCAGGTGCTCTTTGGCGGTCAGGCCGCATCGATAGCTTTTGCCCGATGACGTGAGGCAGGTTTGGGCCAGTTCGGGCGCATCAATTCCGTCAAACCGGACCCGCTCTCCGTTCACAACGAGCGTATCTCCGTCAACAACCCGAACGTCAGCCGCCTCGATCTGTTGGGGCTGCGACGCAGCGATAATCGTGAGAGCAAACAGCCACAGGGCTGGCTTCACCGCGCCAGGATAAACACTGCTCATCTTGGAAAAACTCAACGAATCAAATGGTGTAACAGGCAGAATCTTGCGTTGATTACACAGCTGGAACAACAGATCAGACCGCCGAAGCGGCCTTTGCCTGTGGATGGACGCAAGTCGATCTGAAGTGTGAATGACCTGTCTTCGGGCTTCCTTAACGGAAGATGTGGTTTTGTAAGCTGTCGGTTTGAACGGCGAACGGAACCACACATGATTGAGAAACTGGAACGGGCCCTGGCGCTTGGGGCGGCTTGCTGGAAAGTGTTGCTCCTGGACAAGGAGATGCTCTTGTTTCCGATCATGAGCGCCTTGGCACTTGCTCTTGTGATTGGGTCCGGAGGCTGGGCGATTTACACGACGCCCGAACTTCAAGCATTCTTCCAGAGCATCTTCGACAGCGAGCAACCGGATCAGGATCCGCGGTTCTGGGCGCTGATGTTCGTTTTCCTGTTCATCAATTACTTCATCATGATCTTTTTCAACGCGGCGCTTCTTGGCTGTGCCCTGATCCGGTTCGCCGGGGGAGATCCGACAGTCATGGATGGTCTCAGCCTGTCCATGCGCCGACTGCCGCAGATCCTGCTTTGGGCCTTGGTGACCGCATTTGTCGGTTGGGTTCTGCAGCTTCTTGAAAGCCGGTTGAAGGGGCTGATGCGCTTTTTCATCAACTTGCTCGGGGCCGGTTGGGCTGTTGCCACGTATTTCGCCGTGCCGATTTTGGTGGTGGACGGTGTCGGTCCGGTGACCGCAATCAAGCGATCAGTTCAAGCCGTTCGAAAAACCTGGGGCGAGGCGCTGGTTGGACATATAGGCTTGGGGGCTTTGAATTTCCTGATTTTGATTGTGGCGATGCCAATCTTGATGCTTGGGATCTTTTCCTTTGAGCAAAACCCGGCTTTGGGCAGTGGTTTGGCCACTGTGGGCGTGACCCTGATCCTCATCGGGTCTGTCGTCGTGACCACACTCAGCGCCATCTTGCGGGCTGCGCTGTATATCTACGCCGTCGAAGGTGAAATGCCGCTCAACTTCGATTCCCGCTTGATCCGGAACGCATTTCAGCCGGACAAGCGATAAAACAAAGAAAATTTTTCTTTATTTTCAAAACGCGCCTTGCCGAGCGCAGGTGACGAACCTATTTTGCGGCTCAACACGGTACGCGGCCGTTTTGGTCAGCACCGCTGTTCATAGAACACATGAGGAGATTGCCATGTCTTTTGAATTGCCTGATCTGCCGTATGCTTATGACGCTTTGGCCCCGTATATGTCTGCAGAAACTCTCGAGTTTCACCACGACAAGCACCATCAGGCCTATGTCACCAAAGGCAATGAGCTGCTGGCCGGCAGCGGCCTGGAAGGCAAGTCTCTGGAAGACGTCGTGAAAGAAAGCTTCGGCAAAAACGCGCCTCTCTTCAACAACGCCGGTCAGCACTACAACCACATCCATTTCTGGAAGTGGATGAAGAAAGACGGTGGCGGCACCTCTCTGCCGGGCGCTCTGGCTTCTGCGATCGACAGCGACCTTGGCGGCTACGACAAGTTTCGTGCGGACTTCATTGCAGCTGGCGTCGGCCAGTTCGGTTCTGGCTGGGCATGGCTGGCAGTCAAGGACGGCAAATTGGAAATCATGAAGACCCCGAACGGCGAAAACCCGCTGGTTCACGGCGCAAGCCCGATCTTGGGCTGTGACGTTTGGGAGCATTCCTACTACATCGACTACCGCAACGCGCGTCCGAAGTACCTGGAAGCCTTCATCGACAATATGATTAACTGGGACTACGTCCTGGAGATGTACGAAGCTGCAACGAAGTAAACCTTCGTTTCTGTGACGTTTCTGCCCCCGGCCTCAATCGAGACCGGGGGCTTTTTTGTCTTCCGCAGACGTCTGCGCACTATTTCTTGATAACGGTTGTTACACTTCAAAGCTTGCAACGCCCGCAACTTTCCGCTCCCCTAGACTTATGCGGCTGCCGGGATGGACGCTCCCACACGCAGATCCGCTTGAGCAAAGCTGAGACCTGTCAGTGAGGAGAGGACCATGCGGACCATTTCGAAGTGCATTTCCATTGTTTCGATCGCGATTGCAGCCAGCCTTGGAGCGGCCCAGGCGGACGATGATCCAATTGGTGACCGGCAGGCGATCATGTCGTCCGTTGGTGCAGCTGCTGGCCTCGGCGGCGGCTTGATGAAGGGCGAAATCGCCTATTCGCCTGCGGCTGGAAAAGCGGCCATTGCCGCCATGCGTGCAGCCTCCCTTACTTTTGGAGATTATTTCCCGGACGGATCAAACGCGGGCGACACAGAAGCCGCTCCGGCGATCTGGGACAACCGGGCTGGATTTGATGCCGAGATCGCGAAGTTCGCTGCTGCGACCGGCACTGCGATGGAAGCAGCCGGACGCGCCGGACCAGCCGATCTCGATGCTTTTAAAGCGGCGATGGGGCCAGTCTTCGGGACATGCAAGTCGTGCCATGAAGGGTTCCGGGTCAAGAACTAGGAGCTCTGGGATCCATAATTCGGGGTGAGGGAGAAACGTCATGAAAAGGCTCTTGCTGTTCGTGATCGTGCTGGGCGTCGCTGCGGCGCTCGCGGGCTGGTTTCTCTCCGCCCCAACCCGGTTGGACGAAAACACAGTTGCCAATCTCGGACCGGGCGATCCCGTCAATGGGGAGCTTGTGTTCTGGGCATCTGGATGCAGTTCCTGCCACGCCGCGCCTGAGGCGAAAGGCGACGACAAGCTGAAACTCGGCGGCGGGCTGCGTCTTGAAACCCCGTTTGGCGTTTTCGTGGCACCAAATGTCTCACAAGACCCGAATGACGGTATCGGGAATTGGTCAATCGCTGATCTGGCCAATGCGATGACACGCGGGACATCTCCTGATGGCCGGAATTACTACCCGGCCTTTCCGTATGCCTCTTACGCCCGGATGGATCTGGCGGACATCAATGATCTCTTCAGCTTTATGAAGACCCTGCCAGCTGTCGGCGGAGATGCCGGGCCGAATGAGCTCGCCTTCCCTTTCAACATCCGGCGGGGCGTCGGGCTTTGGAAACGAATGTTCCTCGATCCAGCGCCGGTTGTTGCAGCAGCTGTCAGTGGAGAGGATGTGGATCCCGCAATTTGGGAGCGGGGACGGTATCTCGTGGAAGGCCCGGGTCATTGCGGGGAATGCCATACGCCGCGCGATCTTGCTGGCGGCTTGATCCTTTCCGACTGGCTGGGCGGGGCACCGGCTGCAACGGGTGAGGGGCGGGTGCCGAACATCACCCCTGTCCCGGGGGGATTTGGCAGCTGGAGCGCATCCGACATTGCCTATTACCTGGAAAGCGGATTTACACCGGATTACGATTCTGTTGGCGGGGAGATGGTGCCGGTACAGGAAAATATGGCCCGCCTTCCGGCCTCCGACCGCGAGGCGATCGGGGTTTATTTAAAAGCAATCCCGGCTGTTTCGGACGCTGCCCAATGATAGCGAGTTGAACTGGACGAGATTTTTTCCCTGCATGACTGATTTTACCGTTACGGATGCTGATCCGTCCCGCGACCTTGAAGACGTCAAACGGTTGTTCCGGGCCTATGTGGACTGGCTTGGCATTGATTTGTCGTATCAAGGCTTTGAGGAAGAATTGGCCACGTTGCCCGGCAATTATGTTGCGCCCGCCGGGGCACTGTTGTTGGCGAAGACAAGCTCTGATGTGTCGATCGGCTGTGTGGCTCTGCGGCCCATGGCTGAGGAACGCTTTTGCGAGATGAAGCGTTTGTACGTGGCGCCGGAGGGACGGGGGAGCGGGGTTGGCTCCAGCCTGGTGTCAGCCGTTCTGGCACGGGCCAGAAGCGCAGGCTATCGGTATATGCGGCTGGACACACTTCCCACCATGGAAGGCGCTATCCGTTTGTACAAGGCTGCAGGGTTTGTGGAGATCCCGGCATACTATGATACGCCCATTAAAGAGACTGTCTTTCTCCAGTGTAGTTTGAAAAACCGCCTCTGAATTATGCTGCTCCGGCAACGCAGTATGATGGCCGCATTGCCGGTTTTGATTAGGTGCCCCGGACACTGCGAGACCAAACCCGCCGTAGCGGCATGGGGACTTAGGTGGGTTGTACTGCGAACACTGCCTCTATTTCCAGCCGGAGATCAGGTGAAAACAGCTCCTTTACAAACACAAGAGAACTGGCCGGCACGTTTTCACCGTAGAGGTTTATGAGCGCCGCTCGGATCTCCGGAATGTCGGCCGGATCCACCGCGAAGATCGTGACCTTGAGCAAGTGCTGCAGGGATGTGTTGCAGCTCTCTGCAAGAACAGAGAGTTGGTCCAAGATGGAATGCGTCTGCGCCGCGGCTCCTTCGGACTGGCTGTTTGAGCCAAAGGCCGTCAGCCCCGACGTATAGAGCGTATCGCCATGGATCACGGCATGACTGTACGGTCCGGCGACCGGGCCGAGTTGTTCGATGTTTTGACGAACTGGAAGCATTGAATCTCTCATAGCTGCGGTGCCTAACGTGGTATGCGCTGCGTGATGTAGGTGGTGGCGTTTTGGACAAACGGGCCAAAGCAGAATGCAATTGCGGCGGCGGCCGGCCATGCCAGCCGGAACGCGGACATCCATTGACCAAGGAAAGCGTCGCTCCAGCCGAGATTGATCAGGGTGACCCAACAAGACATCAGAAACGACAAGAAGAAGGACATCAAAGCGGTTGAGATCACGCGATGTCTCATGCGTGCGCCTTGATCGCATCGGCGAAGGTCTTGTCTCCAATTTCTCCGAGCGCTTCGATGTGCCTTACCTCCGTGAGGTTTTGCGCCAGATAGGCTTTCGTGTGGTCAGCTTCGAAATGCGCAGCCAGGGCGTTCGGATTGGTCCAGCACTCCCACAAGGTGAACTTTGTTGGTTCTTTCAGGTTCTGGCGAATTTCAAACAAAATGCAGCCCGGTTCTTCGCGCGTTTGCGCAACCAGCTTTTGAAGCTCGGATTCAACCTGCTCAAGCTTCGAGCCCTCGGTCATTTCGATACTGGCGCTGATGAAATAGTGGCTCATGATCATCTCCTGATCTGTTTGGGGACAGGAGATGTATATGAATTTCATTTTTCATGATAAATACCGATTATCGGCAATTTAAATTCCGAAAATGAAATCATGCTTGATGATATTGCGCTCTTTGTACACGTCGCCCAAGCCCGCAGCTTAACGGGTGCCGGCGCAGCGCTGGGCTTGCCGGCTGCGACCGTCACTAGACGATTGCAACGACTGGAGGACAAGCTCGGGCATCAACTGGTTCATCGCTCCGCCCGCAAATTCGGACTAACTTCTGAAGGAGAAGCATATTTTCAGGCCTTTGCCGGCATCGTGGAACAGGCAGAGGTCACCGCGCGCAACTTGAGCGCCGAGATGCACGAACTCAGTGGACCCCTCGTTGTGGCTGCGCCGACCAATATATCTGTCGGTGCCCTGCAGCCAATGTGGACCGCCTTCATGCGGCAGTATCCAGGCATTCGTCTGGACTTGCGATTGGGCAACTTCAACATCGATCTGCTGGAAGAGCGGATTGATCTGGCCCTGAGGATTGGCCCGCAGAACGATCAGCGTCTTTACCAAAAGAAGATGGGATCCATTTCAACAGCGGTGATGGCAGCCCCATCCTATCTTGAGGGCTGCAACCTGCCGGATAGTCCAGACGATCTTGAGCAGCATGCCATCATCGCCGTCCGAACGATCCCGGCCTGGCGGTTGAGCCACAGGTTGACTGGCAGCACTTCCGAGTTGCATCTCAAGGGAGATGTGATTGTTGATGATATCGCGCTCGTCCGTCAGTTTGCAGAGGACGGGTTTGGCGTGTGTCTGTTGAGTGTGACTGAAGCTGCTGAGCCGCTAGAGCAGGGCCGACTAAAACTTCTCCTGCCGGACTGGCAGGGTCAGCAACGGGATATCTATGCTGTCTGGCCAACCGGTAGGCTCTTGAGTGCACGTGCAAAGTGTCTGCGGGAGTTTATACGGAGCTATCTGGCCGAACGACCTGTGTTTCAAGGACAGTTGCCCACGGAATCAACTTTGATCTAAGCGGTCAGATAACGCCGCCGCAGAGTACTGGTCTTGCACATTTTCCGGCAACGCCGAGACATAATAGCGCGACAGATCAGCTGATCATATCAGGCTGTGTGGGGCTGGCAGCGATAGTAGGGCTGATAGTCGATGTAACCGCTCATCAGGGTCAGGAAAGCCTGGCACTCGTCCCGCGTCTTAAAACAGGCTGTCCGGGCGACCGGGAAAGGCTCCCCCCAGTTCGCAGCGCGACCGCCGGCAATCCCTTTCCAACCGCTGCCCTGAAACGTGCGGCAGTCATACTGAGTTCCGGATACGACCGGAATGCTGCCGCGGTCGGTATTATAGGTTGGTGCAAAAAGAATATCTGAAGGCGACTGGATCTGGCAGGCACTTAGGGCGAATGCGAGAGTGCCAACCGCAATGAGTCCAAGGCGGTTTCCGGCATTTCGAGTTTTACTCACAAAATTCGGCATAAAGACCTCTGGCAATCGCGGACGGCATCTCTGTTCAGAGATGTCTTTCAAATCAGAGTTCCGTCGTACAAACATCTGGTCGAAACGTCAAAAGCTATTGTGGCGCAAAATCCGATATGACCAGATTGTTGGCCTTTTGAAATACGGCAACGGACCGATGGCATTGCCACCGGTCCGTTCAAGAAAAAGGCAGATCTTCCAGAAGAAATGAATTCTGCGGAGTGGTTCGCTTCTATCAGGTCAGCCAGTCGGACGGCGGAACGTTGAAGTCGAACGGATTGTCCAGTCCCTGATCCACGTCATCCCATGCCTGGTAGTGACCGTCTTCCTGCAGCTGGAGGAAAATCGCTTCCAGCTGAGCGTTCAGGATTTCCATACCGCCCCAAGCGTCACCCATGCCGGCAGCAAATTTCTGGATCTCGTTGTAGAGCCCGTCCGGAATTTGGTTGAAGTCGATTTGGTCCTGGTCGGAGAACATAAAGAACAGCTCGTCTTCGAACTCATAAAAACGCTCGGCGCCGTTCATATAGACGATTTCGCCTTCAAACATCACCGACAGTGTCATTTCATACATGCCGAAATCGTTTAGCTCGAGCTCAATTCCGAGTTCGAAGGCCATTTCGAATTCTTCAATGCCGAAATCGAAGGCCTCGCCATAGATTTCAAGCGCCTGCTCGTATCCGAACGCAGTCATGATCGGGTTGCCGTTGGCGTCGAAGGCTTCAGCCTGTATCTCCATCCCGGTTTCGAAAGCCATCTCGACATAGAGCTCCCGGAAGGCATTGTCGTAGAAACTGCCTTCAAATTCATGCGCAATGCCAGCCTGATACTCCACCGCGACTTCTTGGCCGTTGAAATTGATGGTCTTGATTTCTGTCGTGCGTTCTTCGGCCAGCGTGAGGATGTTAATTTGTCCGTACTCTGTGGTGTACGTGTAGTTTTCCATCTCGAGGATGAAGTTAACCTGCTGCTCGCCGGAGCCTGCCTGGACATCGACCTGGGAACTGAGACCGCCCTGCGGCCCTTCTGCAAGGTCGCCAGTCGGAAGATTGTCTTTACCGTCCAGATTGTAGGGGTCCAGGTTCAAGAACGGCAGATCGTTGAACTCGACCGGACTGGTCGAAACATCCAGTGCGTCCGGCACCGTCCAGCCGAATTCATCCAGATCGTTCATGAAGGGAGAGGTGTTGGTGGTTCCGTTCTGATCACCCGGCGGCCCAGCCGGGATATAGAGGTCTATCGGCATGACTGGCGCGGTGTTGATTGAAAACGGCAGGGGATGGGTAGGCTGGTAAGTCATTGTATTGCTCCTCCGCAAGGACCATCGTTTTGGACACTGTTGTCCGGTTGTGACGGTTACGATTTGGTCGTGATCGGAGAAGATTTCAAATTAAACTGTCGTCATTAAATGCTTGTAATATTAATATTATTCTTCAAGATCTCTTATCTATATTTCGTTATACGAATAAATATTCTGAAGAAATATTGGAGAAGAATTGTTTTTATTTGACCGGAAGGAAAATGCCGGCGCAAACGGCGCCGGTATGAACCTTTTATTTCCGGATACTGACTAGAGCATCGGGCGTATTGTTAGAAACGCCCAAAGATGCTCGGCCACTTTCGAAACGATCAGCTTTAGGCGCTCAATCGATTTCGATTAAGCGCCCGCTGATCTAGTTGACAGTAATCCAGCGCAGCATCAGGAAATTATCGGCCCGCTGGGTCAGATCGACCGTGTCCTTGGAGCCCCACAGCAGGGGCTGGATGTGGAGCGGCACGTAGACCACATCGTCGCGAACGGTGAGAGCGATCTCATCCAGCATTTGTTGACGCTTGACCGGATCAATCTCCCGCTGGATCTGCGGCAAGAGCGTATCCACCTCTGGGTTTGAGTAGCCGCCGAAGTTCCAGCTGCCGAGCTTCTTCTCATCATTTTTCGAAGTGACAAGGAACCGGATTGGGTGTTCTGCGTCGAATGTTCCGGGCGACCAACCCAGGAGATATATGTCGAAATTACCGGAGCGAAGTTCTGGCCAGTAGCTGCGGACCGGCATGGCATTCAACTCGGCACGCATGCCTGCCTGCGTCAGCATCGCCGCCATCGCTTTGCACAGCGCTTCATCATTGATGTAGCGGTCGTTGGGGCACATCAATCCGAAAGAAAAGCCATCCGGATAACCTGCCTCTGCCAGTAAAGCCTTGGCGCCGGCTGGGTCATAGCCAAACCGGTCTGAGGCTGCGGCGCTGTATCCTTTCATTTGCGGGCTGACGAGTTGCGTGGCCATCTCCGCACTGCCGCGCATGATCTTGTCAATCATGGCTTCGGTATTGATCGCCGTTTGCACCGCTTTGCGAACGCGAACATCTTGAAAGGGGTTTTTGCCGGTCGTTTCCTTGGAATACTTCAAGGTGTCGTGGGCGTGCCCGAAGCCGAGCATGATGACCCGGGCTTCAATGCCCTGATGCAGTTTCAGTCCTTGCTGATTGGCGACCCGGTTGACGTCTTGAACCGGAACCGGATTGATCAGATCGACCTGACCGGAGAGTAGTCCAGAAACGGCCGTCGCCGGATTGGCGATTGGCAAGAAGGTGGCCTTGGTGAGATTGTGCTCCTTGGTATCCCACCAACCATCAAACGGCTCCAGAACGGTCTCGACGCCGGGTTGTCGGCTGACAACCTTGAACGGCCCCGTGCCGTTTGTGTTCAGCGTTGCATAGGTTTCAGCATCTTTCGCGGGAAGGGCGGCATCATTTGCCTCGGCCCAATCCTTGTCGAGGATCATGAAGTTTGCGATGGAATCGGGAAAGATCGGGTCGGGTGCGTGGGTCAGGAAATCGACCGTAAAGTCATCGACGACTTCAACGCTTTTTACCGGAGCAAACCAGGAGGCGGTGTCTGAAGCCTCGGATGAAGCGCGTTGGTAGGAGAACAAGACATCTTCAGCGGTAAAATCGGCTCCGTCATGGAACTTCACGCCCTTGCGCAAGTTAAAGCGCCATCCGTCCGTTCCGATCGGCTCCCAGCTCTCGGCTAGGGACCCCTCGATGTCCATGGACTTACCGCGCCTGACAAGACCTTCATAGACATTGTTCAAGAACCCGAGCACCGGGGCGGAGTTGACTGCATGCGGGTCCATCGTCTGCGGATCGGTCGGTGACGACCAGCGCAGTTCAGCAGCCTGAGTCACCGAGGCAGACGTGAGAAGGGCGGCGGTCAGCGTGAAACCGGCGGTGCGCAGAAGCCATCTGGACGATGTACGGGTCATGATATCCCTGCTTGTCATTATGAAGTCACTCCGATCACACTAAGCGACTCCACGGCCAAAGAAAAACCGGATCCGTTTCCGGACCCGGTAATAGTTTCACAAGACTGTGAAGGGGCTTACGCCTTGCCGGTCACCTGAAGCGCAAAGGCTTGCACGAGGGCAACTTCCTTCAGCCGGTCAAAACGTCCCGATGCCCCGCCATGTCCGGCGTCCATATTGGTTTTGAGCATTACGAGACTGTCACCGGTCTTCGTCGCGCGGAGTTTGGCAACCCACTTGGCCGGTTCCCAGTAGGTCACACGCGGGTCGGTCAGACCTGCAAGGGCGAAGATCGGCGGGTAGTCCTTGGCTTCGACATTGTCATAAGGCGAATACGAAGCGATGTACTCATAGGCGACCTTGTCGGTGATAGGGTTGCCCCATTCAGGCCATTCCGGCGGGGTGAGGGGCAGCGTGTCATCCAGCATGGTTGCCAGCACATCGACAAACGGGACTTCAGCAACGATGCCGCCGAATTTCTCCGGCGCCATATTCGAGATCGCACCCATCAGCATACCGCCGGCCGATCCGCCCTGCGCAATGATGTTCTTGTGGCTTGTGAAGCCTTCCTTGACCAGATGATCAGCCGCGGCGATGAAATCTGTGAAGGTATTCTTCTTGTTCTCCCGCCGGCCAGCCTTGTACCAGCCGAAGCCTTTTTCCTTGCCGCCTCGGATATGGGCAATGGCATAGACAAACCCGCGATCGACCAGCGAAAGACTGTTCGTGTTGAAGCTGGCGGGTATGGAAATGCCATAAGACCCGTATCCATAAAGCAAAAGCGGTGCGGAGCCGTCGAGCGGCGTATCTTTGCGATAGAGAATTGAGACCGGTACCGTCTCACCGTCAGCCGCCTGGGCCATCAGGCGCCGCGTGACGTAGTCATCTGCCTTGTGGCCGGACGGCACTTCCTGCTCCTTGCGAAGGCTGCGCTCACCTGTTGCGACATTGTAGTCGAACGTTTGCGACGGCGTCGTCATCGACGAATAGGAAAAGCGGATGGTCTCGGTGTCGAATTCATACCCGCCAGACAATCCCAGCGAATAAGCTTCTTCGTCAAAGGCGACCTGATGTTCGTTGCCATCTGCAAGGTTTCGGATGACGATCCGCGGCAAGCCGTCTTCCCGTTCCAAACGGGTCATGAATGTCTTGTAGACACAGTGGGACAGGATCAGGCACCCGGCCTTGTGCGGCACCATATCGCGCCAGTTTTCCCGGCCCGGAGTGGCTTTCGGAGCCGTCACGATCTTGAAGTCTTCCGCGCCGTCGGCATTGGTCAGGATGTAGAGCGTGTCGCCATGGTCATCGACGGAATACTCGATGCCGGTTTCGCGAGCAGCGATCAGGGCAGGCGTTGTTGTGGGCTGATCCGCCGGGATCATCCAGATCTCGGAGGTCTCGTGATCATGAATGTCGATGACGATCGTATCGCCTGACTGCGTTTTGCCGACGCCCATGAAGAAGCCAGGGTCTTTTTCTTCGTAGACGAGCACATCTGTTGCTGGGTCTGTCCCAATTTCGTGGCGGAACAGCTTGGACGGCCGGTGATTGGCATCAAGGCGGATGTAAAAGACATATTTGCTGTCCGCGCAGAAAACCCCGCCGCCGCTTGTGTCTTCGATGACACAACCGGTGTCTTTGCCTGTTCCCAGATCGCGGAACTGGAGAGAGTAATACTCAGACCCTTTGTCGTCGTATGCCCAGGCCAACAGCTTATGGTCCGTGGAATGGCTGGCGCCACCGATCTTGAAATAGGCTTTGCCGTCGGCTTCCCTGTCGCCATCCAGCAAAATGGTCTCTTCACCACCATCGCGCGGTATGCGGTAGAAAATCGGTTGCTGGCCGCCGGTCTTGTATTTCAGGCTGTAGGCATAGGGGCCATCGGGAGAGGGAACGGCACTATCGTCTTCCTTGATGCGGCCCCGCATTTCAGAAAACAACGTTTCCTGCAAAGCTTTCGTCGGCGCCATTTGCGCCTCGTGATAGGCGTTTTCCGCCTCAAGATACGCCCGGATGTCGGCATCCAGGACACTGGGGTCTTTCATGACCTCCTGCCAATTGTCGGCCCGCAGCCAACTGTAGGCGTCGTGCCGGGCAATGCCGTGGGTTTCAATTTGGACGGGGCGCGCTTCGGCGCGTGGAGGGAGCGTGTCGTTTTTCATAAAATCGGAGGTAAGGTGTTTGTCCGGTCAAGGCAAGGGCGATCAAGCATGGCCTATGTGCTGCCACATCACCTGTATTTTACGCGATCGGGAAACGCACCCAGATCGAGCCTGTCCGCAACAGGGCTTGTTTTTCCGATGAAGAGGATCGACTCGTTTGCCTTGATCTCGTTGATTGAAATTTCCGAAGGAGATTTGCCGTTCAGCAGGATTTCTGCCGCCAACTCCGCAGCAGCCTCGCCGCGCTGCCAATACGCTTCTCCAAAAGCCAAAGAAACACCATGGTCCACCAGCGTCGGGGACGCTGTTACACTCACGATGTTTGGCGGCAATATCTGCTTCAAAAGATAAGCTTTCTGCACGAATGACGATGACGAGGTGACATAGACAACATCTGCGGCTTCCAGCTGTGACCTCATCAGTTCCACATGCAATTCGGCATCTTCCACATCGGGAATGAACCGCACACGCAGTGTTTGTTTTTCCAAGACATCCGCGACATTTGTGACCTTATCGGCTTCTGTGGTGGAGTTGGGTTCTCTCGGATCGAACAACACCGCTATGGTTTCATACGGGTAGACCTGCTCCAGCAACTGCAAGATGACTTCTGCGGAGAGGGATTGTTTGACGCCCGTCGCGCCGCGCGTTGGCATATGCATCGACAGCGTGATGTTATTGCCGATTGGATCAGACACGATGTTAAAAACCACCGGAACGTTGCCTGCCCCGAAATTTAAAACGGTGTTTGTTGCAGTTGTCCCGAAGGTGTAAATAAGGTCTCTTTTTTCAAGTTCAGACCGATTTGCCCTGAAGAATCCTGCAAGGTTGGTTTCGCTTCGCCCGGCATCGAAATGATGAAATTTCGCTTTTATTCCAAGCTCGCTCAGGCGTGACAAAAAACCTTGTTCGGCGGGGGTCATTCCACGCCACGTGATTATCTGGATGTCCTGTTGATCAGAGGCGGAAGCCCCGCCGCCAGGGAACGCCAAGCATAGGAACGACGCCATCAGTAATAATGTCAGGGTCTTTTCGATGATCCGAAACACGTTGTCCCGCTTGTCAGATAGCCATCAAGGTTTTGATCGGGTGTATGCATGTTGTTGGCGCAATCCTATTTCACAAAGTCTTATGAATCCATTTCATTAAACTTAGCTTTTTGCGCCTTATGACTCTGTTATATTAGGTATAATTGCCGATAATTACTGTGTTTATGATTTTAGCGCAAGAAATATGTTTGTAGAATTCCGCCCCTGATAGGTCGGCACACACGATTGAGGGGCATCTCAAATTGTTGAACAATTCAGACAGCCGCTGCGAGGCGGTGCTTACCCTTCATCAGAATGAAAATCATGATGGTGATGTTGAGGAAGTTCCAGGCGATACCATTCAAAAACGCTGCCTGGTAGGAACCTGTCAGGTCGTAGATCCAGCCGGACAGCCATCCTCCAAGTGCCATGCCGAGAATGGTTCCCATAATGACGAGCCCAACTCGTTGTCCGGCCTCACGGGCAGGAAGGTATTCGCGGACAATGACGGCATAGCTTGGGACGATCCCGCCCTGGCTCAGCCCAAAGATCAGGGACACCAGATAAAGGGATGCAAGACCGTTGAAGGGAATGAACAGGAATAGCGCAGCACATTGCAGGACCGCGCCGATCAGAAGGGTCCGAACGCCGCCGATCTTGTCCGCCAAAACGCCTGAAACAAGCCGGCTGGCAACACCTGCGGCTGTCATGATCGCGATCATCTCTGCGCCCGGCGCAACACCATATCCCAGGTCGACACAGTAAGCGACGATGTGCACTTGGGGCATGGCCATAGCGACACAACATCCCAACGCGGCCACAAACAGCAGCATCTGAAGCGTTCGCGGTGACAGTCCAGCAGAAGCCTGGTGGAAACCAGTGGGAGCAGGAGATGCGCTATACGCCGTTTCTGGTGGCCGTCTGCGCAGCGCCAAAGCGAGCGGGATCATCGTGACGAGACATATGGAAGCGATAAGCAAGTAGGTGTCGCGCCAGTCTCCCGTGCCAAGATTCCATTTGATCAAGGAGGGCCAAAGCACGCCGGCCAGATAGTTTCCGCAGGCTGCACAGGCAACGGCCAAACCACGCCGTTTGACAAACCAGTGAGAAACGTCGGCGACAAGCGGGCCGAAGGTTGCCGAGGTTCCTAAGCCAATGAGCACGCCTTGTGCGAGCGAAAACACCCAGATGTTTGGTGCGATGGCAGCGAGTGCGAAACCTGCGCCGAGACTAATGGCCGACGCGATGATCGGCAGGACAATGCCGTACCTGTCGACAACTCGTCCGAGAAGGTAGTTGCCAAGACCAAAGCCGATCATCGTCAGCGTGTAGGGAAGGGCAGATCCGGCACGGTCAATGCCAAAGTCCACTTGGACAGCCGGCATGATAATTACTACCGCCCACATTCCCGCGCCACCAAGTGTGCTCAGCAGGATCGAGACAGCCAGGCGGAACCAGGCGTATGACCCATCAGGCGCAAAAGGATCGTTTGTGGCAGTGGCGGACATCGGCAATTCTCAAGGAAAACTTGCCGGAATGACTAACAGGTCAGGGCTTTTGCGGCCAATGAATATCCTTGAAGCGATTAACAAGCAGCGTGAATGGATCACGGAACCATTTTGGCTTTCAGATGTCACCTAGCGTTGATATCGCTAGCGCACATTTGTGTCCGCTCTCCGTTTTCAAGCTCAAACGCTGCACAATCTGCTTCTGTTTGTGCGCCCGGGATATGCCTCGCGACTGGGGCTGTGAGCGCTTTCTGGCCCAAACTCCGAAATTCTCCATCCTTGTATCCAACCATGTGCAGGACCCTGCGATTGTTGGATGGCAGGATGATGAAGGGTAGATCTTGAGCATCGGCTTTGACCGTTGCGCTCAGGTTTTGCTCTCGCACGCCGATCTTGTGATTGGAAAATCCACGGAGCGCGTGTGCCAGCTCCAGTTTATTCCCTTGCCATCCTGCGATTTGCAATGTTCCGCCAATGTGCGGCGTTTCAACGAACGCAATCTGCTTTTGTCCGGTCCCGAGATAATCCGCGATCCCGGTAATGTTGAGCCAGCGGTTCGTGCGGCCGATGGGCCGGGAACTTGCAAGTTCAACCAATTGATCGCCTTGAAGCCCAAAAACAGCCACACTCGCACCAGCTGATAGAAAGGCGCGGATTGTTACGATTTCCGGCTGACCGTCGCCGTTCAGGTCAGCAATTCGCGGTGTGCGATCTTCAAACACCTGGTCTTGTGGCAGAGTGACGGCGTAAGCTTTCCCGCCGACTTTGAGATGCAGCGATCCGCCCTCAATCCCATCGCCCAAAATCGCATGACCATAGCGATCCGTTGGGGTGCCGTACCAGGCGGCAAAGGTCGTTCCATTGTGGTGAAGTTTTGCGACGTCGCCGTCCGGCAACCGGTCCTGTGCTGCAACGCTATCCGTCATTGCCAGGGCGCCAATCAGCACCGCTGGCAGCATCAGGAGCTTCAGGCAAGCCGTCACCGTCATCACATATCCTTTGCGAGCCAAGAAAAGAAGCCGTTGGCCAGCGGAGCCAAACAGTTCGCTTCCATTTTCTTGACGGTACTCAAGTGGAGATGTTTGTGGGGTAAATCCTGCGTTACGCGCGGGTTATTGCAGATAGCTGTCGACGATCTGCCAATATCTTGGATCCCGCCAAACCTTGGAAACAGCCTTTGACAAGCGGGCTTTCAGGGCGGGGGACACAGACTTGTTGGCGGCCAGCCATTGCACGCCGTGTGAGAGTGGGGCCCCGACCTGAAGGCGTGTGTGATCGAAGCCCTGCTTTCGGGTGATGTAACTTGCGCGCATAGAAATGGTGTACCAGGCATCGACCCGTCCGGCCTGGAGCATCCGGGCCATCTGTTCTGCAGTGGCAATCTCGGTCAGGTTTGTCAGGCCATTTCGCCGTAAGATACGGGCTCTCTGGCTGCCCAGATGAACTCCGATGACCTTATTGTCCGCCAGCGCCTGTTCAAAGCTGTCGATTTGCTCATCGAGGGTGATGAAGGCGCTTTCCGTGTAGATCAACGGGGCAATGTACTTCAGTTTTTCGCTGCGTTTTCGCGTGTAGGCCAGGGAAAAAATGAGAGACCCCGGCGTGTTTTCGGCGAGCACCTGAGCCCGTTTCCAAGGTGCAAACCGGATATCGAGTTCGATCTCCGCCTCTTTCGCGACCAGTTCCATGATTTCAACGGCGATGCCGCGTTCCTTGGCATTGATCGACAAGGGGGGAAGAAACCCAGTGTAGGCGATGATCTTGTCTTGGCTTCGGGCCCCTGCGGTGAAGGCAGCATATAAGCTTGCCCCCAACAGGACATGTCCCAGTATCCGAAGAATAGGCAAGGTGTTTCCCCTGAAAGTGCGGCGAGTTATCAGGTGAAATACCAGTGTTATGTTAAAGGAGGCCTAAAGTCCCGCAAAGAAATGCCATGAATGGGTTCAATGGCTTGGGCTTTCATAATGTCTCGCTGAAAGCCGCCATTTGCCGCAAAGAAACTCTGCGGCATTACTCTTTTGGCTCAAAGGACATCGCGTGGCCGTTCAGGCAATAGCGTAGTCCTGTTGGCGGTGGGCCGTCTGGAAAGACATGCCCAAGATGTGCATCGCATTTGTTGCATCTGATTTCCGTTCGGATCATGCCGTGTGACCGGTCCTCAATCTCGCGTATCGCACCTGGATGTGCTGCTTCGAAGAAACTCGGCCAGCCGCAGCCCGCATCAAACTTGGTGTCCGAATGGAAAAGCTCGGCACCGCAGCACACGCAATCGTAGCGGCCGGCGTTGAAGCTGTTCCAGTAGGGGCCCGTATAGGGGCGTTCCGTGCCCGATTGACGGGTGACATAAAACTGCTCGGGCGTGAGCTGCGCCATCCATTCAGCCGTTGATTTTTTGATTTTTGTATCGGTGTCGTCGCTCATTGTCTTTTCCTAGCTTTGTACCGACTAAGAAATAAGAAAATCACCGGAACAGGCAAGAGGCGGAAGCTTATCCGCCAAGGACGCTCATTGAGAATTTAACACGGTTTCCGCCTTCCTGACGGGCCTGAAAAACACAAGATTCTGACGCAGCTAACAGAAACTCTGAGCTTTCCGCGACGCCTTTGTGTTCGGCAACTGCGCAGGCTGTACCGACCGAAGCGGTAACGACACCGTTATGAGCGGTGTTCGCCGGGTTGGGGATCCCCAAGTCTTGAATCGCGACTTGTATATAGGCGCTGATGGTTTCGGCGCCCATTTCGTGTGTTCGAGGCAAAAGCAATGCGAACTCCGACATCGAAATTCGGGCGGCAACGTCGGCGGGCCGGCGCGCTGTGTCTTTCAGAACGTCTGCCACTTTCGCCACGCAGTCGTCTGCAGCGCTTTGTCCATACTGTTCGGAAATTGCGTCGAATTTGTCGACCGAAACCTTGATAAGGGTGGTGTGAGTGTTTTCGCGCAGTGCGATGGCCCACTCCCGGTTCAATGTGTCTTCGAAAGCTCGGCGATTGAAGAGACCGGTCAAGGTATCCGTCTGCGTGGCCGCTTCAAGCAGCCCTTCGAGTTCCTTTTGTCGCGCAATGCTCCGAAAGAAGACGCCAAAGGCGGCCGGTTCTCCGCCTTTCTCGATGAGGTGCGTGGTCACTTCGGCCCAAACAAGCGAGCCATGTGCCGAGCGAAGCTGCAGATCGGCATGGGGTAAGCTGACGTCTGGTGTTGCTGATCCAGACAGAATCTTGTGAAGCGTCTCCGCCTCCGGATTGGGAGGGCCAAGGTAGACGAGGTCACTTAAATGTTCCGGCAACTTTTCGGAGTCCCAGCCAAACAAGCGGGCAGCGGACGGTGAGGCATACTCCAAAGTTCCGGTGAGGCTCAGCTGAAGGATTGCGTCGCTGCTGAGAGACAAAAGTGTTTCGAAATTCAAACTGCTCGGCTGCGAAGCAGCAGCTCCGGACGCTGTCCCCCCTTTTTGGTCCAAAGCCATGCGTTGCCTCGCTTAATTTTGCCGCTGAAACCACAGCGACGTTTCTTAAAGTGAACGGTATTAGGAACGTGAAATCAAGAGGCTTGCGGTATTAGGGGATAGTTCGCGGCTCTACAGCGCTATCCAGCACGCAGTCACATAGAAATCGTTGTTTACGTCATGAGACCGGCTTCATCTTAGGTGTTGCTTTGCAGTGGGATGCTTCCTGCTGATTTGGTTGGCCGGCGGGCGTACAAAGGCTGAATGTCGCAAAAAGACAAATGGAATCAATTTTTAAATACTTTTGCACGAAGCTCGCAGCGTCAAGGGAGGCAGCACCTTGGCGTTGAGTAAGGTATTGAATGGTCACGCGTTGTGCCTTGAAGTCCAAAAAACGGGTCCCAATTACGCACCTGACAGTTCCTATCCCGCTATTATGCCCCCCAAAGACATCGATTCGTTCAGCATATCCGCGATGCTCCATCGGCAACCGTAACGAAAGATCAGTATGACGCCCGCAGTTACTGACGAAACCACGCTTCTGGCTGTGCTTGCGCCGTTCGCGGCTGCAGTGGCCGCGCCGTTCTTGACGAAGTGGTTCAAACACAACGCGGCGTGGCCGCTGGCGGTGGTTCCCGCGCTCATCTTTTTGCATTTCACAAGTTTTGTCGCACCTGTTTCGGAGGGCCAGTCCTTTGTTGCAGCGGTCGCTTGGGCGCCGAGCTATGGTGTGAACTTCTCCATTTATGTCGATGGATTGTCTACGCTTTTTGCGCTTCTGATCTCAGGGATCGGAACCTTCATTATTCTGTATGCCGGTGGCTATCTGAAAGGCCATCCGCAGCAAGGCCGTTTCTTTTCGTTCCTGTTTCTTTTCATGGGCGCAATGCTGGGGCTCGTGCTCGGCAACAACCTGATTTCCCTGTTTATTTTCTGGGAGTTGACGTCAATCACGTCCTTCCTGTTGATTGGCTTTGACCACCTTCGGGCGGCGTCCAGACGAGCAGCAATCCAGGCCTTGGTGGTGACGGGCGGTGGCGGCTTGATTTTGCTGGCCGGTTTCATTGTCATCATTTCTGTGACCGGTGAAATCGAGATGTCGGTGCTTCTGGCTTCGCCCGATATCATCAAGGAGACAGGCCTTTATGTACCGATTTTCCTGCTGGTACTCGGCGGAGCGTTTACAAAATCAGCCCAGTTTCCGTTTCATTTCTGGCTTCCCAATGCGATGGAAGCGCCGACGCCCGTGTCCGCGTTCCTTCACTCCGCAACGATGGTCAAGGCAGGTGTTTACCTCTTGATGCGGATGCACCCGCTTCTCGGAGACACCGTGCTCTGGACGACGGTGTTGCCGCTCTTTGGCGGTGTCACTTTGTTGGTTGGTACCATTCTGGCCGTGCGTCAGACTGACTTGAAGTTGATGCTGGCCTACACAACGGTGGCGTCTCTCGGTCTTCTCGTCATGTTGACCGGCACAAGCCATGAAAAAGCGCTTGAGGGCGCGGTTCTGTATCTATTGGCGCACTCGCTGTTCAAGGGCGCGCTTTTCATGGTTGCCGGAACCATCGATCATGAAGCGGGCACCCGGGACATCCGCTATCTCGGTGGCTTACGCTCCGCGATGCCGATCACGTTCGGGGCTGCCTGTCTGGCAGGGCTGTCGATGTCAGGACTTCCGCCCTTCATTGGTTTTATCGCCAAGGAAGTTCTTTACTACGGCACATGGGGATGGCCGGAATTTGGTCTCCTGATCACTGTCGTGGCCGTTGTCGGCAACTCATTGATGCTGGTGATCGCAGCGGCCGTTGCGATCAAGCCGTTCTTCGGCCCAGCGGTGGACACTCCGAAACACGCTCACGAGGGGCCGGTCTTGTTGTTTGCCGGTCCGGTGGTGTTGTCTGTGTTGGGGTTCATCCTTGCGGTCATCCCGCACACAACAGGCGTTCTGTTTATCGGCCCAACTCTGTCATCCTTGATTGGGTCTTTCACCGAGATCGATCTGCATCTTTGGCCGACCAAGATCAACGCCCCGTTGATCTTGTCTCTGATCACGATCGGCATGGGGATTTTCCTGTTTACCCAGCTCGACAAGCTCAGAGCTTTCATAGCTGGAACGCTGACCGCCATCGGTTGGGGACCGGACAAAGGCTTTGACCAGGCAATCGCCGGTATTGTGTCGTTGTCTTCGGCCATTACCAGGGTGGTGCAGGGCGGTAAGATGCAGACCTATATGGCGCTGACCTTTCTGGCCGCCGGTGCCGCGGTATTGGTGCCGGGGTATGTTGGCGGCGGATGGCCAGCCATGCCCAAAATGCCCACCTACACGTTCTATGAGTGGAGCATTTTCCTGATCGCGGTGCTCGGTCTGATTTCGGTGCTGGTCGCGAAGACGCGTCTGACCGCCATCGTATCTCTCGGCATCCAGGGCTTTGCCGTTGCCCTAATTTTCCTCCTCTTTGGTGCTCCGGATCTGGCCTTCACACAGTTGATGGTTGAAACGCTGTCGGTGGTTATTCTGGCGCTTGTGATGACACGCCTGAACCTGTCCCCGCGGGATCATCGCAATGGTGTCTCGACACTTGTAACCGGCGCTATTTCAGTATCGGTCGGCCTTGGTCTTGGCTTGACCTTGATGGCGATTACACAGCAGCCCTTCGACCGCAGACTGTCGGACTTCTTCACCGAGTACAGCAATTCAATTGCCTACGGCCGGAACATCGTGAACGTCATCCTCGTTGATTTCCGCGGTATTGATACGCTCGGTGAAATCGCGGTGGTTGCCCTGGCCGGGCTTTGTGTCCTTGCGCTGATCCGCGTGCACACGAAAAAGACACTTCCTGAGGACGAGGTCATTGATCCGTCCGATACAGGCGCAAAGAAGGAGGCCGTGTAGTGCGTACCGTCATTTTCCGAACCATTGCGCCGTATCTGTCCGCTCTGATGGTGCTGTATTCCATCTTCGTCCTTCTGCGCGGACACAATGAACCGGGCGGCGGTTTCATCGGTGGGCTGATTGCAGCCTCTGCACTCGCGATTTTCGGTATTGCCTGCGGGGTTGCAGCCGTGCGCCGCGCGATCAAGGTGCATCCCATGAGCATCGCCGGCTTCGGATTGTTCATGGGAGCTGCAGCAGGTGTGATCTCGTTGTTCACCAATCAGCCTTTCATGACCAGCCAGTGGTGGCCGATCGATCTGTTCAATGTCCAGATCAAGCTGTCGACACCGTTGATCTTCGACATCGGGGTCTACCTGGTGGTGGTAGGCGCGATCAGTTCGATTGCGTTGGCGCTGGAAGAAAGGGAGAGCGACTGATGGAAACCGGTCTTTCTATCCTTGTCGGGCTGTTCTTCGCGGTCTCCGTCTACCTTATGCTTTCCAAGCAGCTGGTGAGAATGTTGCTCGGCATCGCGATCCTCGGAAACGCGGTCAACATGTCGATTTTCGTCAATGGCCGTTTGACCCGTGAGGTGCCGCCCGTCATTCCGGAAGGGTTGATGGTGCCAACGGAGGTAATCGCCAATCCGTTACCGCAGGCGCTGGTCCTGACGGCTATTGTGATTTCCTTTTCCTTCTTTGCGTTCCTTCTTGTTCTGGCCTTCCGGGCTTACCAGGAAGTCGGCACGGACGACGTCAACGAAATGCGCGTTGCCGAGCCTGAGAACGACCCGCTTCCGCCGCAAGGGTACTGATCTGACATGGCCAGCACTTATTCTTCTGAAAAAGTCGACTATTCCGCAGCCATGAACCTGGAGCCGGTGGCGGCCGCGGACTGGTTGATCGTTGCGCCGGTTCTGGTTTCGCTGATCGGCGGTGCCGTCTGCCTAATGATGCGCAAGAACACAGATGCTCAGCCGAAACTGGCGATGCTTTTTCTGGCGCTTCTCGTCTTGGTCAACTTTGGGCTTTTGATCCGTGTTTTGGATCAAGGTGTTATCACGATGGTGATGGGTGGCTGGCTGCCGCCGTTCGGGATTGCCTTCACCGTTGATGCGCTTGGCGCCACGCTGTCGCTGATTGCTTCGATTGTTGCGTTTTGCGCCGGTCTTTATGGAATTGTGACCGTTGGGGCTACGGGGCGCAGATACGGGTTTTATCCGTTTCTTGTCTTGCTCATGGCCGGGGTGTGCGGCGCGTTTTTGACCGGGGACATCTTCAACCTCTATGTCTGGTTCGAGGTTTTGCTGATCTCGTCCTACGGCATGCTGGTTCTCGGCAATGAAAAGCCCCAGCTGGACGGCGCCGTGAAGTACGGCGTTTTGAACCTCATCGGAACGAACTTCTTCCTGATCGGGACCGGCATGATTTACGGCGTGTTCGGCACGCTGAACATGGCGGACATTGCAATCAAGATGTCTGAGCTCGATAGCCCGGCGTCCGGAACGCTTCTCACCATCGCGGTGCTTTATTTCCTGGCGTTTGCAATGAAAGCGGCGGCTTTCCCGGTTAACTTCTGGCTCCCCGCCTCCTATCACACGCCAAACATTGTTGTGTCTGCTGTGTTTGCCGGACTTCTGACCAAGGTTGGTGTCTATGCGCTCCTGCGGATTTTCGTGCTGATCATGCCGGGGTCCCGCGAAGCACTCGCAGACCTCTTTGCCCTGGTGGCGATCCTGACGCTCATGACCGGCGCTTTCGGCGCCTTGGCGCAAAGTGAGCTCCGACGTCTGCTCGGTTATCTTGTGATTGCCGGGATTGGCTCCATGCTGGCGGGCATTGCTGTGGGGACCACCCTCGCGCTGTCGGGAGCGATCTTTTATGCGGTTCACTCAATCATTGTGATGACGGCGTTGTATATGGCCAGCGGGATCGTGAACATGATGTCGGGCACCTACGATCTACGTCAGCTGGGTGGGCTGTATCAGCGGAACGTTGCCTTTGCGGCCGTTTTCCTGGTGCTTGCCTTCGCTGTTTCGGGATTGCCGCCCTTCTCTGGATTCTGGCCGAAAGTCTTGTTGGTCGATGCGGCATTCGCCGATGGCAGGGCCTTGCTTGGTGCCGCCATTCTGCTCAGCGGCTTTTTGACGACCATCGCGATGGGCCGTGTGTGGATCTACGCGTTCTGGCGAGGCGGACCGGAAGGGACGCCTGACGGCGAGAGTGTGGGGCCGGGGGCGGCGGCCGCAGTTGCTGGTGGAGGGGCTGCGGGACTGGCGGGGCCAGCCGTTTGGCTTCCGCTTGGCATTTTGACGGCAATGATTGTCTATTTCGGTTTGCAGCCGGAGTGGATGCTTGAACTCTCAACACGCGGAGCTGTTGGTCTGGTCGAACCGCGCGGCTACCTGCGCTCTGTCTTCGGGGGGCTGTGATGACAAGCCTATTCTTGATCAATATCCTCATGGCGCTGGCTTGGGCGGCTGTGACGGGGAGTTTCAGCGAGATCAATCTGGCCCTTGGCTTCGTACTTGGAACAGCTGCTCTCTACCTGATCCGCGAACAGGTCGGAACCACGGCTTACTTCAGCCGTGTCGGCAAGGCATTCAACCTGGCCGCAACCTTCGTTTACGAGCTGGTTTTGTCCGCTTGGCGGGTGGCGACCATCGTTGTACGTCCGAAGATCGAGCTGCAGCCCGGTTTCATTGCCTATCCATTGACGGTGGACCGTGATTTTGAAATCACCATGCTGGCGAATCTGATCACCCTGACGCCAGGTACTCTGTCGGTGGATGTCTCTGCAGACCGCAAGACGCTTTATGTTCATTGCATCGATGTGCCGGATCCGCAAGCCACGATTGACGACATCAAGAACGGCTTTGAACGCAAGATCCTGGAGGTGTTCAGATGAGCTCGCTCGACGCTTTTGCAGATGCGTATCTCGCCTGGGCCGTTAAGGCATCGCTCGGGATCCTCAGCATCTCATTCCTGATTATCGTTTACCGGATCGTAAAGGGGCCGAGCTTACCGGATCGCGTGGTTGCCCTTGATATGCTGGTCGCGGTCGGCATTGGGTTCATTGCCGCGGTCGGCCTTTTAACCGGCTATTACCTTTATATCGATATCGCAATCACTCTTGGTCTGGTCGGGTTTCTGGCAACCGTTGCCTTCGCCCGCTTCATTTTGAACCGGGGTGCGGCAGGGGATGCCACGATCATGGATGAGGTCAAAGACAGTATTAGGCGGCGGGAGGCAGGCCAATGAGCGCTGTTGTCACGATCCTCGCCGGGACCATGCTTGTGATCGGCGCCTTGTTTGCTCTGGTTGCTTCCATTGGCATTGTTCGGTTGAAAGACGTTTACATGCGCACGCATGCGGCTTCAAAAGCTGGAACGCTGGGCTCAGGTCTGATGCTGATCGCTCTTGCGGTCTACGCAGCAGACTTGGCCGTTGCAACACGCGCTTTGGCCGGTGTCATATTCTTTCTTTTGACTGCCCCGATTTCGGCGCATCTGCTTGCTAAGGCTGCTTATGAAGCCGGATACCGTCCTTGCGCGGATACGAAAGAAGACGCAATGGCCGAGGTTTTTCCGCAAAAAGACTGATTTGAAACCGGTTGTGACTGCCGAAGCGCAGCAGTCATGACCTTGCGGTAATACTTTTGATTGGGTGTGGATCAATGATCCGTAGAATGATCATTATTTCCGAGACCTAGTTTTTTATTGCATCCATTAGACTTTTATTAGAGAGCGGGGCTTGTCTGTGCAAGCATTGGTCTATATAAGGCTGACAACAACGCCTGCAAAGTAGAGTCTTTGTCGATTCTCGCCATTGTAAGTATCCCTATTCTTATGTTTGCTTACGGAGTTTGGACTTGCAGGTAATCATAGCCGCAGTTTTGAATTTCAGTAGAGAACAGGTGTGAGATGACTGATAATCTGGTTGAAGCCAATTTGATTGACCTTACTGCAGATATTGTTTCAGCATATGTCAGCAACAATACCGTTGCTTCCACAGAACTTCCTGGCCTGATCAACGAAGTGTATGGCGCGCTTCAGAAAACAGCAGCAGCCTCAAACGAGCCGGAGCCGGAGCCGCTTAAGCCCGCAGTGCCTGTGAAAAAGTCCGTCATGCCAGATTTCATCATCTGTCTTGAGGATGGGAAGAAGTTCAAGTCGCTGAAGCGTCATCTGCGCACCCACTATAACATGACGCCGGAAGAGTATCGCGAAAAGTGGGATCTGGCGCCGGACTATCCGATGGTCGCTCCGAACTACGCTGCCGCGCGGTCTGAACTTGCTAAAAAGATGGGCCTCGGCCAACAGCGCAAGCGCGCGAAGTAATTTATCCAACTACGAATCGGGTGTTCTGAAGGCCGCTTTCGAGCGGCCTTTTTTGTGTCTGACCGGCCGCCGAGACCATATGTCTCGAGTGCCAGCGTTCCTGAACAGCGGGATCTTTCCGCTCCTTGGTCGCACCATCCGATAATCCATTAAGGTTGCAGTAGAACTTATCCACGCCTCTGAATTGTGAGTCTAGACTGTAGGAATATAAGCCTATCTCGGTAATTCAGGCGAATATTCCTAATGTTCACGACAGGAGGTGCGAATATGTTCAATGATAGGGGAGGGGCAATACACGACACCTACAGACCTTTGCGAGCAAAACCACTTTGCTTGCTCGAGGAGAACAGGTTGGAGGCCCATTTGCATCTTGCGGAGGGGTATGTATCCCGCGCGTTCTGCATCAAGCCCATGGATTTTTTTACCCATAGCCGCGGTCCCAAGCATGTCTCTGGTGCACGGCAACTGATGATGTATCTCGCACACGTTGAATTCGGTTTGTCACTTGCGATGGTTGGGCGCCGCTATTTCAGAGACCGTTCAACAGCTTCCCACGCATGCAAAAAAATAGAAATCATGAGGGAAGACCCGTTCTTTGATGAATTGGTTAGTGAGATCGAGGCACTGATCACATTGCGCCAAGATCCGCTTTTTGGTGCCAGCTTCTGGGGCGCGCAATGACATTCCTTTCAGCCAACAGTACCGACCGGCGCGCGCGAGTTCGTCTTTTGCGCTGTTTGTCGTCCAAGGGATCGGAGGTTGTCCGGGACTGTTCCAGCGGGCAGTCACAATGGATATTGGTCCGTAATTCCAAAACGAGATCAACATGTTGGAGTAATCAGTTGATAGAAGAGGCACTTGCGGTCGGCGTTCTGAAAAGAGTGGAACAGAGCATCTGCAGGATCAGTCCGGAAGGGCGTGCGGCGCTCCGGCGCGCCTTGAGTGGATCTGAGGACATAGCCGTTCAACATCGCGAGATACGATCTGTGCCTTGTGACGATGAGAATGCCAATGTAACTGGAAAGCGGCCAGCAACCGCCAAAGTCAATCTTGCGGAAAGTCCGCTCGCCCGTCTGGCAGTACGAAGGAAGAAGAACGGCCAGCCGCTTTTGAAGCCGGAAGAGGTCCGGGCAGGGGAACGGTTGCGCGCCGACTTTACCTTCGCGTCGATGATGCCAACGGTCGGGCAGGGCTGGCGCACCGAGCGGATCACTACCAGCTCTAGAGGGAGTAGCCTAAAAGACTTGAATGACGATGTGCTGTCAGCACGCCAGCGTGTGGAAACTGTTCTTGAGAGCCTGGAGCCGGTTCTGGCGGGTGTCCTGGTGGACGTGTGTTGTCATCTGAAGGGTCTTGAAAAAGTCGAGGCAGAGCGCGGATGGCCTGCAAGGTGCGCGAAAATCATCTTGCAAATTGCGTTGTCTGCATTGGCAGATCGCTATGGAGAACGTACGCAAGCCCCGTCACGGCCGTCTGGCGTTCGAAGCTGGTCATCCGCACCGTGAGAGCGCGGATGACGACACGAACTTAGGCAGCGGCCAAGGCAGCCTCTGCGTCGGTCCGGATCCGGCCAACCATGGACCTGAGGCCATTTGAGCGCTGTGGAGTGAGATGCTCCTGCAGGTCGAGTTGATTGAAAACGCCTTCAACGTCGGTTTTCAGAATGTCCTCAGCGGTCTTGCCAGAAAAGACTGCTGTTACGATCGCTACAAGTCCTTGTACAATGAGGGCATCGCTATCACCGCGGAACGTCAGCACTGGAGCGCCTTCAGCGTTCTTCTCGATCCCCGTGATCAGCCAAACCTGCGAAACACAGCCGCGGACCTTATGTTCTTCGCTGCGCTCGGCATCGGTCAGCGGCGGAAGCTCCTTGCCGAGATCGATGAGGTATTTGTAGCGGTCTTCCCAATCATCCAGAAACTCGAATGTTTCCAGAATGTCATCGAGTGTCGTTGTCATGGCATCCGTCTTTTGTGGTCGCTTTGAGCTCCATATAGCTCGCAGAACCCAATCTGCCTATCCTGGCGCCGGGGTTTTATTGGGATTGGATATTTGTGGAGCGCGTGAAAACAAAGAAACGCCGCAGACGAAATGGGCAGCTGTTCGTCTGCGGCGTAGCGGAAAAACCGCTGAAGTGAAGCCGTCTGATGCAATGCAACGGATTTGCATTGCCTTCGCGGGGCGCAATCAACCGTTCATTTGGTCCTGAAGGTCTCAGGAACTGGGAACGGTTTTAACTCAGGTCTTCTGACCCGAGCGGGGTTTGGGCCTAGGTGTTGGCCCAATGTCTGATTCCTGGATTTGGGTGGCTTCGGTCACACCATCGGCAGGCTGTGGATCAGCGATGCTGGTTTGATCAGAAGTCGGCTGAACGTTTGTGGACCCGGTGATCACAGTTTCGGACGGATCGGCGTCAGCGATTTGTGTGTCCAGATACTCATAGACAATCCGGGCGCCATCCCGAGCGCGACTGCCGATCGCTGTGAGTGCATTTCCGCCGGTTTCGCACGCTTGCGGATTGCGGTCACAAAATCCGCCAATATCAGACATGGTTGCCTGCGCGGCGATAAATGCCGAGACCGGATTGATTGGTTCCACTGGAGTGCTTTCGGTCTCAGACCCGATCGGGATGAGGACCAAAACCAAAGTCAGCCAGAAGGCGGTTCTCAAGAGAAAGAACATTGCTGCTACCCATAGTTCTTTGCATGTCAGGTGCGCCGTTTTTGTTGGTGGCGCACTCGTTATGGGGTCGTTATAGCACTGACTTCAGAACACCCGGTTGAGCTGACGGATGCAATTTTCATAAAATAAAACATGCATTTAAGTCGAACTTTCTGAGAATTTGATTCAAATTTGAACGAACTTCGAGCAACAGACTGAAAACAAAGAGAAAAGTACATTTTTGAGAGAAAAGAGATTTATCCTTTAACGTTCCTTAAGCGGTGCGGGCGAAAATAACACCAACAGGTTGGCGAGGCCCGATTCTCGCGCGCGTATCGGTAGTGTATTGTGAGTAACCATCTGAAATATCTGCAAAACGCCTGGACGACTTGGGCGAGCCGCATTGACGGGATGATTCACCCTGACGCTGTCTCGGATCCTTTGGCCGGGCCACTGCACAGATCATTCCTGGTTGGCTGCTTTTTTTCTGGTGCGGTGGCACTTTTCGTGTTGCCGCTACATCTTGCCCTGGCGGGCGCACCGCACTCTGCAGCGGTATTGATGCTGGCCTGGATGTTGGGCCAATGGCCATTGGCCTTGTACCTGTCCCGGTCCGGTAATCTGGAACGCGCCATAACCATTTCTTCGGCTCTGTTTGCGGTCTTCACAGGCGTGATTTGCGCATTGACCGGCGGAGCCCAGTCCTTTGCTGTCATCTGGTTGCTCATTCCCTGTGTTGAAGCTGCTTTTGCTGGTCAAAGACGTACCGCGGTGATCACCGCAGGGTTTTGCGCAGCGGTTTATGCCGGTCTGTTTTTCTTGCCGGTCCAAGGCTCCATTGGGTTCAGTTTGCCTGCAGCACTTGATCCTGTCGCGACGCTTGGCGCGATCCTTTACGCAGGACTGCTCGCCTGTCGTTTGATTTCAGACCGGAGCCGAACCAGGGTGCTGATCAAAAGTGCGACCGAAGACTTCCAAACGATGGGGCAGGCGGTATCGGGCGTCGTTTGCGAAGTGCAGTCGAATGGAGACATGCGTCTCCTTGGCGGTCCTGCACGCCGGCTTTTCGGGCCGGCATTTGCGTCCAGCGGCCCCGATTGGATCTTTGCACGGCTTCATGTCACTGACCGGCCCGTTTACCTGACCCGGCTTTCTGAAGCCCGGCATGATGGTCTTGCCTCCGAACTGGTTCTTCGGGTGCGCACGTTTCACGAACACATGGAAGAAAATGGCGCCCCGAACTTTACAGCGATGACGGTCAGACTGATCCCGGCACAGGCGTTTCGGGCAGGTGCACGTAACCAAACTGAAACGCAGCCAGTCTTTGTAGCGATTGATCCAGTGACATCAGAGAATGGCGGCGGTGCACCGGTAGAGATCGCGGATAACGTTGAACAATTGCCGGAGTTCATTCCAGAAGTATCCATTGAGAACATCCCAGCGCAGGCAGCACGAGCGAAGTCGGCATAGGCAGGGCATGGCAAAACGAAAACAACAAAACAAAAAGCCGGAGCCACCGGAAACCATGATGAGCCGGGCCGGCAATGTCGCCCGGGACAATCCTGTCGCTGCCGGCGGGACTGTTGTCATGGGTTTGACGGCCTGTCTGATCGTGGCAAATGCCCTCGGGCTGCAACCCGGCCGCCATCCAGCGCCTTACTACACAACGCGCGATTGGCCAGATAGCGTACCTGAGCCTCTGGCAGAGGCGGAGGGCGGTGTCACAGTTCAGGAAATCTCGACGCTCGTCCTCGATCTGCAAATTTCCCTGCGCAAGGCGGGTCTTTATGAAGGTCCGTTGGACGGGATCAATGGGCCTGCGACGGAACGTGCAATTCGGGCATTTGAACGCAAAGCTGAGCGGGTTGAGACGGGTGAAGCAAGCGAGAGCCTTCTCGCCTTGATCTGGCTTCATGGGACCGATCCGGCGGCACTCAACGCGCCACCAGTCCCCAGAGCTAAACCGGTAACGTCCGGCATACAGCGGCAGAACACCCAGGAAGAGGCGGCAACCGGGGTCGATTCTGATCCGCGTTTGAAGAAGATACAGCATGCGTTGTCGGAACTCGGCTACGGTCCGTTGACGGTAGACGGATTGATGGGCACCAATACAGCGGCGGCTTTGAAGCGGTTTGAACTCGATCGTGGTTTACCGATCACGGGGGAGGCCAATCCCCAAACGCTCGAACGTCTCGAAATGGTCAGCGGTCAACGCTTTGATGGATAGGCACTTTGCCTTTTCAGTAGCGAATGTGGTCAGTCAGGAAGGGTTGGATGCGCGTCACGTCTGAGCTTTTCGTAAGTGCGCTGGTGCGCCGGATTTTTTCTGAAAATGGATTTGCAGCCGTCACCCGAAAGGGCAATGCGGAAGCCGGAGCGATCTTGATTGTTGTTGACCGGCTCGACGGCACCTTCGACTTGTATTCGCCAGCACCACAGTCGTTTTTCGATGATGATGCCGGACAAGGCGACGGCGGCCGGTTGTTTGAAAAGACATTAGAGGCGGCCGCGCGAGAGGCTGTTGATAAACGGTTGGAAAGCGAAGCCCGGATGGATCCGGACTTCTGGGTTGTTGATATCGAGGCCGAGGCGGGAAACGTGGAATTGCCTACCGCGGAACCTGAGCAATCGCGAAACCCTGCCGATGACTTCTTCCGGCTATAGATCCGCTTAGCCCAAATTAGCCGATCCCCCGGCGCACACGCTGCGCGCTTGTCGTTCCGCTGCTGATACGGTGAGATCGGGTATCTCTGGACGGCCGGCTTGCGTCCTCGAATTGTCCAACGTGCCGCGGAGTTTTCTCTCCGGTGCCGTCGAATTCTGCCGTGTTCGCGGTAGTGCCAAAGAGTGTCCAAGAACTGGTCAGCACATTTGCAGCACCTGTGCTGAGGTTACGATGCAGGAACAAAAGCTTCCGGATTTCTTCAACGGCCATGTGCTCACCCAGCAACCGGACAAGGATCGTTGTAGTCCTTGGCCGATCGAGGCCCAGGGATTTGAGAGCAATGACAAGTGCCTCGCCCTGGCCCTCCTGCAAAAGCATGTCACTGACCGAGCTTGGTAAACCCAGTCCTTGGCCAAGGCTATCGGTAAAGCGGTTTCGCTTTTGAAGCAGTGCAGCTTTCAAAAGTGCGCCATGAAGGCGGAGGCGGGCCGTGTCTATTGCCGGAATGCTTGGATGGGCTGGCGCCTGTGCGGACCTGATCACGCTCATGGTTTCAGCTGCAGCAATCGCCTTTGCCCGCAGCGAGGCAGGCAATACTAGAAACTGACTGATCAGACTTTCCGTATTCAACGCCTGGCGTTTGGAGAGCTCTTCACCAAGTTCGGCAATCAGATCGGTTCGCTTGCTCAAGCGTTCATTCAGGTGTTGGTCCAACGTCAGGTCTTCCCGGTCGATCAGCAGCCGAATGGTCTGAGCATCGGCCGTGTCACACAGTGCGGCCAGAATCGGGCGTGGTAGATGGGATCGTCCGGTGAGTGCCTTGCGGGCAGCTTCGGACCCATCTTTGGCAATCTCCACAAGCAAGTCCACAGAAACGTTGGTGCAGTGGCGCAAGATGGGGAAGGCGGTGAGATCGTCTTTGTCTTTGGCGAGAAGGTCGATGAGCGCATCCGGTGCTTCCGGATAAATCACCAGCATGTTCGCGATTTGGCGCCGGTCACGAACGGATGTCGCAGGCAACAGGTTTTTCGCCAGCTCCAGAAAAACACGTGTTTCTTCCGCGTTATATCCGGTTCTGCCTGTGAAAAGCTCGACCGCGGAGAGCAAGATCCCGCTGTCCGATGGCGGAGAGGAGGGCTTTCTAATCGTTGAATTGAAGGTCTGCACAGCTTGTTCGAACCGTTTTCTGGTGGGCAGCCCACCTGACTAAAAACACTAATTAACGGCGGATAAGTCCACGACCGTTCCTTCAAATTGGACCAAAACCGTTAGCATCTTGTTAACCTGAACGCCGTCTTAATTGAGTTGCAGGTAGTATTGCGTCGCCCGTTGACCGTTTCCGCTGCCCATCGCTCCAGCGGGAACCAGAACCGAAGGAGGAGACGATGGGCACATTGTTAGATTTCGCTTCCGCACCTCGCCCGACAGCGCGCGTTGACCCCCGTTCAACACCGCAAAGTTCGACGAACCCGGAAGAGTTTGGGAAAGTTATCCTCTTCCCAGGTGTCCGTTACGAGCACCACGACCTTGATCTTGCCGCACGAATCGCGACCATCGGAAAAGCTGCTGGACCTGCTGGGTCCGACAAGGACTGACGGTTCGAGCCCCTCCAGCTGCAGGCAACAAGCATCACGCATGCGGTTTGGAGAAACGCCCCATGGGCACGAGGAACGCGGTTGGGAAAAGACATGTGCATGCACAAGGGTGTTGCCGCGCCTCTGTTTCCGTTCTGGCTAGGTCAGGCGTAACTGTTTCCATACTGGCGTTCGTTCTGGCCGGGTGTGTTCGGCCGACAGGTGATTTCGACCGCGCAAGGCCGTCAGTCATTCACGACAGTGTCATGCCGGCGATCGGCGAAGGCGCGGCGCGCATGCGCGAAGACCCTGTCTCCAAATTCAACTACACAAACGATGAGAAGCTGCTGCGGGACCGTGGCTGGACCCTGATCCGTCCGCCTTGGACGAAAGACTGGATAGGCGGCACCATGGCAGAACTCGCCCGAACCCGTGTCATCCCCGAGACGGAAGGGCGCATCCCGCCTGATCTTTATTATCATTATCTCCGGTCAGACAAATTCCGGTCTTCAGATGCCAGGTTTGACAAGATCGCGTCTGATGCCACCGGTGATGCCGATCTGGTGATGCCGTTTTGTGAGGTCGCTCTGAGAGTGCGGGAGGCGGATGATGAGCGCTTGCGTGTCCTTAAGAACAAGCCGCTCACAACGGAAGAGATGTATGAAGGTGCAAAGGCCCGGGTTTGGGAAAACAGGGTCATGATCAAGTGGGTGGGCCAGGCCCTGCGTTACCGTATCACGGCCTACAAAAACGCTCTAGACGCTCTTGAAATTGAAACGCCCAGCCGAGACCGCCAGTGGAAGGTGAATACCGCAATCCGGGAGCTTCAAGGACAGGTGCTTCTGGCTGAGTCCGAGTGCCAGACTGAAAACCGGTATGGGACTGAAGAACCGGTTCGCCGGTCACGGATTTACAAGGGGTGGGGCAACGAGCGCCCGCCACCGCAAAAATAACGCGGCTTGGCCTGTATTGCCGGTACCGTTCGCTGTCGATTGTGACTTTAGCTTTCGACCGGCCCAAACTAGTCAACCGAGAACGTCGCAGCTTGCGATGCTCATGGCGTTTTCGATCGTTTCGGCTTGTGTGGGATGGGAAACGTAGGCGCGCAGAAGGGCAATTCCGCTGATCGTTTCTGTTTCAATGATAATCAGGTCTTCCAAGTTGGCTGGCGGGTTCTGGCGCAGGATGGCCAGCTGTTCTGATGTGATCAGAAGCATGGAGAGCCTGTCAGCGCCGGCGGTGCGATTGTTGAGGCTGTAGACCGTCTCGCCTGCCTGATTGAACACTCCGATAGACCAGAAAGATGCTGGAATTCCAGCATCGAAAAAGACCGGGCCGGCCGATAGCTGGAACCGGCAAATCGCATGTTTCATGGCCGGATCAAGACCGGGCAGGGCTTCTTCCCCGGGTCTGACATCCGGCAACAGGTTGAACTGCCTGTCAGGGCCGTACGCCAGGGCGTCATCATAAGCGCTGTGCTGCACATTCTGCGGGATGGTGAGTACAACAAGGATATGAATGACTGCTGCGAGGCAAAGCACAGCCAGCGCACCGGCAGTCAGGGTGAAGCGGGGCGACAAGGTCATGGGCAGCTGATCCTGTCGATGTCCGGAACGCTCACACCGTCGAGTGCTGCCCCTGTCGTGACTGGGGCATCATAGAGCCGCAGGACGAAACGAAGCCCGCTGCCCGGCGCTTGGTTGGTGGGCAGGGGGAGCCAGTTGCCCGATTTGATCTGTGCACTTGCGGTGATATCAAACGAGCCATCGCCGCGCCGCAGGAGGTTCTGGCTGTCCAAATGATTACGTCCCGGCATCGTTTGTTGAAGCCGGCCATGTCCATCAACAGCCGTCAGGGTCCACAGCCGTGCGGTCGGCGTGCGTCCGGTGATGCGGTAGCTGCAGGCCGGGTCGAGCGCTTGTCCGCTGCTGTCTGTTCGGGCTGTCAGTGACAAGCCTTCACCGGAAGCGAGCGGGATGTAGCCGCCCCGGGTGTAAATAGCGACGGAATAGGGGTCGGCCTCCGGGGTGCCCGCTGTGGGATACGCTTTCCACGCACCGACCGAAATTGAATCAAGCGGTTCTTCGCGTTCGATCAGAAAATAAGCCGAACTGACCCCGATCAGTGCGCTGAGTATGATGATTGAGGTGAGAAAGACGAGGGTTCTGAGCGGGTGCGGCCGCTCTGGCCGAATTGCGCGCGGAAGGACTTCCTTGTGCCAGCCGCTTTCAACATGGCCTGAAGCGTGTCGCATGGTCTGCTGCTTCATTGCGCAGCCGCATATTCGGTGTCGCCATCGTCGGGCACTGCCGCCTGGTCGCGGAACTGGGTGAGTTCCCGCAGATCCGATCCGATATCAAGCAGAAGCCGCTGTGTCCGTCGGCTGAGGACCCTTGGCTGGACGGCGGCCGCGTCGGCTGCGGCGACCAGGGGACGGGCCGGTTGGGCAAGCCGGGGCAGCGTGTCGGCTTCAACGCCGGGCATGGCCACAAGCTCAATCCCGTTGTGGGCATATGCCATGAACCGTTGCCATGCCATAGCCGGGAGACTGCCCCCGGTTACGCGCCGGGTGGACGTGAAATCGTCGTTTCCAAACCAGACAGCGCCTGTGAAGTTGCCCGTGTAGCCGACGAACCAGGCGTCGCGATAAGCATTTGTAGTACCGGTTTTTCCGGCCGCGACGACGCCGTCAATCCGGGCCCGGCGGCCAGTTCCAGCCTCGACCACGTTGACCAGGATGTCGTTCATCTCGTGGACTTTTTCTTCCGGGAAGATCCTCTGAGGTTCTGGCTCATCAACCTCCCGCTGATAGAGGACTTCGCCGTCGCTGTTGGTGACTTCCAGGATCGCGTAGCCCTTGGCTTTGTATCCGCCATTTGCAAAGACCGAATAGGACGAGGCCATGTCGATGACCGTAACTTCTGAGGAGCCGATCGGCAGGGAAACAGAGTTTTCCAATTCGTGCGTCAGGCCCATTGCGTAGGCGGTTTCGATGATCTTTTCGCGGCCAAAATTCTGCGCGAGCCGGATCGGAATGGTGTTGATGGATTTCGTCAGTGCCAGCTTCAAGGTGACAGCACCCCGGTAGCTGCGGGTATAGTTGCGCGGGCACCAGTTGCCCAAACAGAATGGCCGGTCAGGAACAATGGAGCTCGACGAAAAGCCGTTCATGAACGCGGTCATGTAAACGAACGGCTTGAACGAGGAACCGGGCTGGCGCAGGGCGTTGACAGCCCTGTTGAATTGGCTCTCGCCATAAGACCGGCCGCCAACCATCGCAACGACCGCGCCATCTGGGACCATTGCGACCAATGCAGCGGAGTTGGCGTCCCGCAGCTTGGCATTTTCCCTGAGGACTGACTCGACCGCCTGGTCAGCCTGGCGCTGGAGTGCGGGGTCCAATGTGGTTCGGACCGTGACGATCCGGTTGCGGGCCATGGCCGGTTTCCGCCGGGCCAGTTTCTTGACCTCATCCAGCGCCCAGTCGAGGAAATATTCTGGCAACTGCTCTTGAGAGCGGTCGACAGCAAGGGCCGGATTGCGTCTTGCGCCGATCACCTGGCCTTCCGTTAGAAGGTCGGCCTGCACCATATTGGTCAGGACTTCGTTTGCCCGGGCACGCGCAGCCGGCAAATTGATGTGCGGTGCGTATTTGGTCGGGGCCTTGTAGAGCCCGGCAAGCATGGCACTTTCAGCCAGGGTGAGCTCGCGAACGTTCTTGTTGAAATAGAACTCAGCCGCTGCGGTCACCCCGAAAACACCGCCGCCCATGTAGGCGCGATCGAGATAAAGCTTCAGGATTTCCTGTTTCGACAGGTTCGCCTCTAGCCAAAGCGCGAGATAGGCCTCCTTGATCTTGCGGCTCAGACTGCGCTCGTTGGACAGGAACAGGTTTTTGGCAAGCTGCTGGGTCAGCGTTGAGCCGCCCTGGACAACCCCGCCGGCGCGCGCGTTTTCCACCATCGCCCGGAACGTTCCAACAAAATCGATTCCGAAATGCATGAAAAAGCGGCGGTCTTCCGTTGCAAGTGTCGCCTTCACAAGGGAATCCGGGATTTCCTCCAAAGGGACGCTGTCGTTCAAAACGATGCCGCGCCGGCCGATTTCTTGCCCGAAGCGGTCGAGGAAAGTGACGGCAAAGTCGTCGGTCGTCTTCCAGTCCGCATAGCGGGTTGCTTCGATGGCCGGCTGCGCGAAGGCCAGAACGACAACAAAACCGATTGTTCCGTAAGTCAGGCCGTCGGATGTGACCTCGGAGAGCCCGCGCCAGATCCCTTTTGCGCGAAATCTGCGCAAAAAACCATCATAGGCTTCCCAGCTTCGCCGGATGACCGACCAGGACCGCCAGAGGCCTGTATCGACCATGGAGTCGATCGAAAGCAGAAAACGCCGGATCCGTTGTCCGATACCGGGCCGCGGCTGGGCATTGCCTTCTTTTGTATCTGGATCGGATGCCAAGCTTGCAGAATCTCCGCGCATCAACAGCTTCTTCAACGTAACCCGTTTTTACTACAGTGAAAACTGAAGACAACGGCGGAAATGCTTCGGGAATGGGATAAATCTTATTTGATTTGGCATCGTCGGGGCGCTTCAGACCTATCATTGTTGCTGGCCGCCCGTATGCGTGATAGGCGCACGGATCAAATCAAGGGCGCGCAGGAGAGAGCAACCCAATGGGGTCTGGCAATTCGGTGAATAAGGACGGTGAGCTTCCGTTCTGGAAAACAAAGTCGCTCGAAGAGATGACCAACGCTGAATGGGAATCTCTCTGCGATGGTTGCGCCCGGTGTTGCCTCAACAAACTGGAAGACTGGGATACAGGTGATATTGTCTGGACCGATGTTGCCTGCACGCTTCTGGATGGTACGTCTTGCCGCTGCAAAGATTATGAAAACCGCGCTGCGACCGTTCCGGATTGCATTCAACTCACACCGTCTGAAGTGAACACGCTGACTTGGCTTCCGCCGACTTGCGGATACCGCCTCGTGCGCGAAGGCGCAGATCTTTACTGGTGGCATCCGCTCGTGTCAGGCGATCCAGAAACCGTGCACCAAGCGGGGGTATCCGTCCAAAACCGCACCGTGCCCGAAGATGGAATGCAGCTGGAAGAATACGAAAATCACGTCGTGACATGGCCGGGAGAAATACCGGAGGCTGAGTAAGCCCCTTTAAGGCCTCACCAAAAAAGCTTCTACATGCCGTTCGAGGCGGGATTGCAATTCTTTTAGATCCGTCAGCTGATGCGACCGGAAAATGATTGCTCCGTGAATGACGAAGGCGACCAAACCGTCGAGCATTTCTGGAGGTGAACGATCTGTTCTGAGTTTTGGACTGATTTCGTCGGACGATTGCCAAAACCCTAGAAATTGGAGCAACTTCTCATCAAGTGCATCGAGCTGTTCGATAAATTCGGGAGCGCAATGGCCCTTGGTTGCACCAATGTTTTCCAGAAACACGCGCAGCATGGTCTGGCTCTCGGTGATGACCGCGATAAGCGCCATCATTCGGTTCACCAGTCCCCCAACCGGATCTTTAAGGTCCTGAGCCGAAAGCTTGTCGTTCTTGTCCGCGGCTTCCCGGAGTTTCTGTAACTCGCCCAACAGCAGATAGGAGAGAAGGCCATCCATATCGCCGAAATGAGCGAAGATGGTACCTTTGGCGACGCCTGCCTCTCGAGCGATCGCCTCTGCGGTCATCTCTTCCAAGGATTTCTTTTTGGACAGGTGGGCCGCCGCCTCCAGGATCCGGGCGCGGGTGAGGGCGGTGCGTGCTTGGGGCTTCCGGAATTTGGTTTCTATCGCCATGACTCCTTCTGAAAATGACCTTGGTCAATTTATCGCTTGACCTCGTACCATACTTGCGGCAATTAATGACCGTGGTCAATTTTTAAGAGCCGGTGCGTTTTACCGACCGGTTTTGGAGTTTCAATTATGGCGAAGAAAATACTCGTGCTGGATGGCCATCCGGCGAAGGGCAGCTTTTGCGGTGCGCTTGCCGACAGCTATGCCAATGCTGCCAAGAAGACCGGTCATGACGTGCGCATGGTGCATCTGGCAGACTTGTCTTTTGACTCGGACCTGGCGTCAGCGTCCTTCAAGACAGTCAAACCACTGGAGGCCGATCTTGAAGATTTCTGGGCTAGCCTGGAATGGTGCGATCATTTTGTTCTGGCCCATCCGCTTTGGTGGGGCGGAATGCCAGCCAAATTGAAAGGGTTGATCGACCGGGTTTTCTTGCCAGGCAAAGCGTTTCGATACGTTTCGGGCAAGGCTCTGCCGGAAAAACTCATGGCTGGCCGGACCTCTGAGGTATTGGTCACCTCTGATACACCGGGCTGGTTTTTCAGGCTCGTGTATGGTCAAGGCATCAAGAAGCAAACCAAGATGCAAATTCTGGATTTCTGCGGGCTTAAAATGAAGAACTATTCCTGGTTCGCCCAAATCCAGGGATCAACGGACGAAGCACGGGCCAAGATGATCCGTAGAGCCGCGCAGCTCGGGGCAGCACTCTGAAGCGGTGTCCGCAGCCATTGCGGTGGCTGCTCAAAAGTCTGCTTAACGACAAGACCGGCGGCGCTGCGTGCGCACCGGTCTTTCTTTAGCCTCTAAAAACTCAGACTAAGAAGACTGTCGAGACACCGTCGCACCGGCTTTTCCGGACGCAGCGAAGCAAAGATCCGGGATCTGGAGGCCGCTTTTCTATTTAGAAATGCACGCGTTTTTGCTGACAGGCACCGGCTCAGGGCCGGTGCGGCACAGGGGGATTTTCTTCTAAACGTCAGTCACAAAACGAGTCTAGTCGCCCTTTTTCTGGGCCTCAGGAGAGTTCTGATACCGCTTCTGCTCCTGGGCAAACACCACATAATACTTGTAGATGTTCCCGACATACCGAACCGGTTCTTGGCTGATGCGTCTGCCGACGATCCACTCGACATTTCCGAACCACAAATTCGGGTCATAGCCCTGTTTTTCTGCCTCCGCCCGCAGTTTTTTGAAGCGGCTCGGACCTGCATTGTAGGCGGCGAGGGCGAAGAAAGTCTGGTTTGCCGGATCATGCTCGAGGTCTGCGAAGTATTGGTCGGCCAGATACCGCAGGTACTTCACACCGGCATGCACGTTTGTATCAGCATCCTTCTCAACCCCTTTGATGTTGATGGGGGATCCTGCTGCGGTTGTCGGCTTGATCTGCATGACACCAACAGCACCGGCGTTGCTTCGAGCGGTCTGTTTGAACTGGCTTTCCTGATAGGCCTGTGCAGCGATCAGAAGCCAATCGATATCAAACTGCTGGCCATATTTTTCAAAGACTGCGGCCAGTTTGTCGAACTGCTCCCGGCGTTTTTCATCATTCAGATCTTTGAGATAATCCGTTTCCTTGAGGTACCGTTTCAGAATGATGTTTCCAAGGAGCGTTCCCTTTTCGACAGTCTTGGCAAAGGCGTTCATCTCTTTCAGCAAATCTGGAGCTTTCGGGCGGACCGCAAACGCAACTTGCGCATCTGTGCGCACGGCTGCGTCCGGATGGATTTTCAATCCGTCGACGATCTGCATCCAGAAGTCTGCCTTATGTTCGTCAATGATGATCATTGGAACGCCACCAGCTTTCACCAGATCGATCAGGTCTTCGTCTTCTAGCTTTTCATCTGCTGGAACAATCTTGACGGGAGCTTTTCCATCGGCGTCCAGCTTCTTGTTCAAGGCAAGAAGGCTGTCGTGATAACTCGATGAGGATCGGACGTAGATTTCTTTTCCGGAAAGGGCCTCAGGTGAGGTCAGGTCGTCGATGCCAGCTGCCGTCAGTGGCACCTCTCGCACGCCCGTAAACAACGGCGAGGAAAAGTCGACGAGTTTCTGCCGCTCTGGAGTGATTGTGAGATTGCCAAGAGCAATATCACCGCGGCCGGCGGCCAGATCGGTGAAGAGGGTTGCGCGCGGTGTCGGCATCATAACAATTTGACCTTCCCGAACCTTCTTGCCGTGTTTCTTCTCAAGAAACTTGCCAAGTTCGGTTGTCATATCAACGGCGGTGCCACGTTGAACGCCGTTGTCAATGAAATAGAAGGTCTTGGAAAAGGGCACCAGAACGCGGAGATAACCGCGTTCTGCAATCGCGTCAAAGTCACCGGTAAAAGGCTCGCGCAGGATTTGCTCGAGTTCATCTGAAAGCCGGGTCTCCATCGCGTTGGGCGTTGCTGGCACGAGAAAAAGTGCCAAGATCGCTAATGCGATCAGCGACCTCAAACGTTGCAAGCTGAAACAGTTTATCATGGCGCTCCCCCAGATGTACCGTTAGGGAACTCAATCAAACTTGCGTGGAGCTTTCAAGACAGATGTGGGCGATAATCTGGCCTCACCGTTTGAATGTCAGATCGACTGTTCCGACCTTGAAACCACCTTTCGTGACATCGGCAGTGTTGCGAACCGTTCGCCGATCGGTCTGGGTAAGGGTATCGGTAAAGCGCAGCAGGATTGAACCGTTTTCCAGCGGAACATCGGCGATGTAGGAAAACCGCAAGGCTCCATCTGCACCCGTCTCAACCAGGGTTGGCGCGATTACATCAGATCTTTGGCCGACATACCGGCCGTCGCCAACCTTTTCGAAGAACCAGGTCTTGGTGTCCCGCTCGCCGTCGTCATAAACAAAGTCTTCGCGCAGGCGGAACATTCGGGTCTTCGGGTTCCACGTGCCGGTTAGATACACCGTGAACGGCCGGTAGACGCCCGCAAACTTGCTCTCAAACACGCCTTCGCCAACGGTCTTGCCGCGGAAAAACTCCTCAAGGACCAGCGGTTTTGCAGCCTGCGCTGGTGGCGCTGCAAAACTGGCAAACACAAGAAACGTGAGCGCAATCAGGAAGGTCGTCTTGGTTGTCAGTTTGGTAAAAGACAGGGACATACTGCAAAGCCTATGGTGTGTTTCACATGCCTTGGGTACGTGCAAATCCTTGTCTTAGATTTTCAAAACCGGGCGGTGGTCTTAACCTCCGAAGCGCTCCTGCCATGTCGGCAGCGTGTCGCCATCCGCTGGTGTTGCATGATAGATCCCACGCGCAATTGCCCTTGCGAGGCACGATGCGGCGGCAGCGCCCATTTGCACCATATCCTCCAGGCCGTTTTCCAGCTTGCGCTGCCCCGTCGACAAAGCGAACACGAGATCGCCGTCGAGCGGTGTGTGAGCCGGCCAAAGGGCACGGGCCAAGCCGTCGTGTGCCATCACGGCAAGGCGTTTGGCTTCGCCCTTCGTCAAAATCGCATCGGTGGCAACGGCTGCGATGGTGGTGTTGGCTCCCGCTTCAAGCGCGTCCAACTTCGTGCGGACTGTGGTGCAGTCGTTAGGCAGTGTTGGCGTTATGCCGCGTCCGCCGAATTCGTCACCGGCCTCGAAGGGTGCCGCCCAGAAATGCGGTGTTTCGCCCATGGTTGCGCGGCCAAGCGCATTGACGGCAACAATCGCGCCAATAGTGACACCATTTTCCAGGACTACAGAGGCTGATCCCAGGCCGCCTTTGAGGTTTGCGGTTGTGGCGCCCATACCGGCGCCATTGGATCCAAGGACAAAATCATGGCCGATGGAATCGAGTGCCGCGCGGCCGAGATCCCGGTAGGGCGCCATTTGACCCCAGCTCTTGTTGCCGCCGTTCAGGAGGTCAAAGAGGATCGCTGTCGGCACGATCGGCACGCGGACAGGGCCCACTTGATAACCATAGCCCAGTTCTGCAAGACGCCCCTGAACACCTGCACCGGCATCAAGACCGAAAGCCGATCCCCCGGCAAGGACAATCGCATCGATTTTTTCGACGGTTTGCTCGGGCTCCAAAAGCGCAATTTCCCGGGTTCCCGGTGCACCGCCCTGGATGGCCACGGAAGTAACCGCAGGCTCATCGGGCACAAGTACGGTTGCGCCGGATTTCAGGTCCGGGTCGGACGCGTTGCCGACCTTCAAGCCAGGCACATCGGTGATCAGGTTTCTAGGGCCGGTCATCAAATATCTTTCAGCAAAAACTCAATAAAGGCAGGGCTTTGAGTTTGCGCCGACCGGGCTCAGGTGTCGAGACTTTTGTAACCCCTGCGCACATAGATCAAAGACTTTCCGGGATCCGTCATACGCAAATCGGTGACGGTGCCAACGACAATCGAGTGTGTGCCGACTTCGGACACGGAAAAAATTTCGCAATCGATGCTGAGCCGTGCCGTGTCGAGGGCAGGGCAACCGGTCGCCAGGTTTGTCCAGGAGCCATGCGCAAACCGTCCGATCATGTCCGCGCTTTCGCGGCCGGCAAATACATCAGACATTTCCTGGTGATCATCTGAGAGGGTGTTGAGGCAGAAGCAGCGGTTCTTCAGGACCGCAGCATGGAGGCGGGATTGCCGATTGAGGCAAATCAGGATGCTGGCAGGGTCATCGCTGACCGAACAAGCGGCTGAAACTGTTCCGCCCGCCCTGCCGGCGTCACCGTCGGTTGTGACGATATGAACAGCAGCGGCGATGCGGCTCATCGCTTCGCGAAACGTCTGGCTGTCGAGTGTCAGGCTTTGGGCGGCGGGATCTATCCCGGTTGAAGTCGCCATGCGGTTATTGCTCCATGGTCCGGATATGGCATCCGGTTGTTATCTTGTTATATGTCGTTGCGTGTGCCTATCAAACCCAATCGAGCCTTGCAATTTTCCGAACTTTCGATTGATTTCATATGACCAAGGTTCCTACGGCGCCGCTCAAAGGATGGATCTGGAGAATAGAATGAAGATTATCCGTGGCTTGGCGGGCATGATGGCAGCAACCCTCTTCAGCTGGCCGTTAAGCGCTGCTGCCGAGATCCATATTGCGGTGGCCGGCCCGATGAAAGGGCAGTTTGAGGACTTGGGTCAGCAAATCAGGGCTGGGGCCGAACAAGCGGTTGTCGATATCAATATGGCCGGCGGTGTCTTGGGCGAACCCTTGGTGCTGGACATCGTCGATGATGGCTGTGACGAAACCCAGGCCAAAGCGGTTGCCAACCAGTTGATCGGCCGCGAAGTGTCTATGGTGGTTGGTCACGTCTGTTTCAGCGCGTCGATACCGGCCAGTGAGATCTACTCAGAAGCTGGCATTGTGCAGATTTCTCCGGCTACAACGCTGCCGAAATATACTGACGAACGGCCCGGACCCGGCATCTACCGATTGGCGCCACGAGATGATGAACAGGCACGTGTTCTCGGGCAGTACCTCGCAGATGCATTTGCTGGGCAAGACATTGCTCTGCTTCACGACAAGACTGCCTATGGCAAAGGGCTGACCGATGCTGTGCGGGTCGTTCTCAACCAAAATGGCGTCACCGAAACGCTCTATGAGGGGTTCGACGCGGGCCTGAATGATTACCGCATTCTCGTCTCTCGTTTGGCATTGGAAGGCGCTGACGTTGTATTCATCGGTGGTTATCATCCGGAAGCAGGCTTGATCAAACTGGAGATGCAGCGGCTTGGGGTCGAAGCTGTTCTGGTTGGGGGCGATACCTTGATGCCACAATCATTCTGGGATGTTGCGGGCGAGGCAGGGGAGGGGACGACATTCACTTATCCGCTCGATCCGCGCAGTTTTGAAAGCGCGTCAACGGTGATTGAGGCATTGGAAAGCCGCGAAGAAATAGCCGAACGCTATGCGCTTGCCGCTTATGCTGCGGTCGAAGCCTGGGCCGAAGCGGTAGAAGCGGCCGGCGCGCCGGACTTCGCGGCGGTGACAAAAGTAATGGATGAACAGGCTTTCCCGACAATCCTGGGCGACATCAGCTTTGATGACAAAGGCGACAGCAGCGTTGCTCAGTTTGTCATCTATGAATGGAAGTCCGGCAAACCGATCCAGCGCTAACTTCTCTTTCCCGTGCCCTTGATCTGCAAGCGCACTTTGTCCGCATAGATCGGCAGCCCCGCGTCCATGCCGTAAAGGCTCCGGAAAAAACCGCCATTGGCCTCAATGGCAATGGTCTGTCTGTTCCCGGCCGGTTCGAGTTCAACTTCCAAAGAGGTGCGTTGCCGGGTTCCTCGCATGGTAAGAAACCCTTCAACCTGTGCAGTTGTCTCGCCAATCAAACGCACTGAATAGCTCTCGAACTCTGCTGTCGGAAACTCCGACACATTGAACATTGCAGAGCTTTTTAGGAAACCCGTGACCCGGTCATTGTTGGTCTCAACGCTTCGGAGGTCGACAGTGACGCGAACACGGCTGGATTCCGGCCGTTGCGCGTTTAAAACCATTTCGCCTTTGACCGTACCAAACCGGCCTTTGACCGGTTGGCCACCCAATACCCTGACGGAGAACTGAGTATCCACGGCTTGGGGTGGCAGGATGTAACGGCCCGACAAGATATCTGCCCGGCTGTCAGCGGTGCTCATGACAAGAATACAAAGGCCAACAAGAAAACTGAGGTGGACCGACGCAAGATAACGTTTCCAGCAAGACTGTGAGCGCCACATGTGCCGCGCAGTGTTTCCTGTCATCAAAGCCTCCTCCCGTGACCAAAACCATTACGTCGGATATGGGACAGCAGATTGGCTTGTATCCTTCACAGACAATGCCGTTCACCATGGTTTGAAGTATTCTGAAGTGCCACTTGCCGCATCTGCGCTCATGCATAAACTCTTAACAAGCGTTAAGGATTGGGTGTGTGATGCGTATCATTTCTTTGCTGTTCGCCTTTGCTGTGTTCGTTGCAGCCGCTTTGACTTTAGAAAAAGCGCAAGCTGCGGAAGTGGTTGGTTTTTCTGGCCATCAATTTCGGCCAGGGACAATTGTGATCAAGAACTCCGAACGGCGGCTTTATTTGGTGCTGAACGGACGCCAGGCGATCCGTTACAAAGTGGCCGTCGGAAAACGTCAGAAGTCCTGGACAGGGCAGGCGCAGATCACGGCGAAATACATCAAGCCGGACTGGTCACCGTCGCCGGAAGTGCGCCGGGACTTCCCGCATCTTCCAGCCGTGATCCGCGGGGGCGCTCCCAACAATCCAATGGGCATTGCCGCAATGACGCTGTCAAACGGCAACTACGCAATTCATGGCACCAACCGTCCTGGCTCGATCGGGCGTGCGGTCTCCTATGGCTGTATCCGGATGGCCAATCACGATATCCAGGACCTGTTCCGCCGTGTGCAGGTCCGCACGCAGGTAATCGCGTTGCCGTGACCGGCACTTTCGTTCCGTGAGTGAAATCACCTTCCTTGGAAGGCGCCCTTGCCAGGTTCCCAGCGCCAAGCCACTGTGGTGCCTTCATGCAAGGCATTGGGGGCGCATATGCTTTTTTATCTGACTGTCATTTTGGCGTGTCAGCTCATTGGTGAGCTGATCACGGTCGCGAGCGGACTACCGATCCCGGGCCCAGTAATCGGTATGGTTCTGTTGCTGGCAGGCTTGCTGATCAAGGGGGGGATCCCGGAAGATCTTGCAACGGTTGGCGATGCGTTTTTGACCAACCTCTCCCTGTTGTTCGTTCCTGCCGGCGTTGGCGTCATGCTGCATATTGCGCTGATCGGTGAGGAAGGGCTTGCTATAACCCTGGCACTGATCGGCAGCACGCTTGCAACAATTGCTGTCACTGCAGTGGTGATGCGCCTCTTGTCCCGGTCTGCCGATGCTGCTGACAGCGAGGCCGAATAATGGAGGGCGAACTTCGGGAAATCTGGGTTTATCTCTCTGCCAGTCCGCTCTTGGCGCTGACGCTGACCCTTGTCGCCTATCAGGTCGGTTTCTGGATCTATCGGCGGGCGGGATTTAATCCGCTTCTTAATCCGGTGCTGATCGCCGTTGTGTTGTTGGTTAGCCTGCTGCTCGTCACCGATACCCAGTATTCGGTCTATTTCGAAGGAGCCCAGTTCGTTCATTTCATGTTGGGGCCGGCAACGGTGGCGTTGGCCTTGCCGCTCTATCGGCAGCTTGAACGGGTCCGCCGCTCCTCGATTGCGATTCTCGCCAGTTTGTTGGCCGGATCTCTCACAGCGGCAATCAGTGCCGTCGGCATTGCTGCTATGTTTGGAGCCAGCAAGGAAACACTGGTGTCTCTTGCTCCAAAGTCGGTGACTGCACCTGTTGCGATGGGGATTAGTGAACAGCTGGGCGGTTTGCCGTCGTTGACGGCTGTTCTGGTGATCCTGACCGGGATTACTGGTGCAGCCCTTGGACCGCTCTTGTTAAACCTCATGGGCGTAAAGGACATGGCCGCTCGCGGGTTGGCCATCGGTACTGCGTCACACGGCATTGGGACGGCCCGTGCGCTGCAAGTCAGCGAATTGGCGGGTGCATTTTCCGGTCTTGCCATGGGGCTCAACGCCCTCGCCACAGCGATCTTGCTTCCATTGGTTTGGAAGTTGTTTTTCTGATCAGGGCAGCTTTGGGACAGCGTGTCGCATATATTTTCGAAACTATGAAATTATAGTGATGCGCGGATCGGCACGATCCTCCTAGAAATGCCGCTGGTTCCGTGTGCCCCAACCGGAACCGGCGGTTTTTTTAGCTCTGACGCTTTAGCCAAGACTTGGGATTTGAGGATTTGCTGTCTGACTGTTTGCCCGTTAGTGCGCTGACAAGGTCCGCGACGGCCTCAAGGCTGTGCACCGCCCGGAATTCATCGACATGCGGGAGCATTGCCCGGATACCCTTGGCCTTGGCTTCAAAGCCTTCGAACCGCAGAAGCGGATTAAGCCAGATCAAGCGGCGGCAAGACCGGTGCAGCCGGTCCATCTCACGCGCAAGATCCTCATCGGAATCGCGCTCAAGACCATCGGTGATCAACAACACCGTCGGTTTGCCGGACAGGACCCGGCGCGACCAATGCCGATTGAAGTCATGCAGAGCCGAAGCAATGCGCGTGCCGCCGGACCAGTCCTGCACTCCTTCAGAACACGCTTCCAGGGCTTCGTCCGGATCCTTCATCCGAAGTTGACGCGTCACATTGCTCAGCCGTGTTCCGAACAGGAATGTGTGCACGTCCCGGCGTTCGGCGGTGACCGCATGGAGGAAATGCAGCAGCAAGCGCGAATACTGGCTCATGGAACCGGAAATATCGCAGATCGCGACCAGAGGCGGGCGCTTTTCAGCCGGCTGGCGGAACTTCAGGTCAATGATATCCCCGCCGGCCCGCATGGACGCCCGCAAGGTGCGGCGCGGATCCACCTTTCCCGAGTGTGCGGGAACCAGCCTGCGGAGCCGGATCTTGTCCATGCTGAGCGCCATGGAGGCAAGCGCCTTTTTGGCGTCATTGATCTCCTCGGCAGTCATCTGGGCAAAGTCTTTGCTCTGGAGGAGTTCCTTGCCCGACACCGTGAATTTGGCATCGACCTCGATTTCCGGCCGGGTTTCTTCCGCGACCCGTTCCTTGTTGGCCTGAAACGCCTGGGCAACCCGTGTCTGCCCCGCCTTGGGCTTTTCGGGTGCACCTCTCGGCGGGGCAACAGGTGACAGGATCGCCAGCATCTTTTCGATCAAGCCCCGGCTTTGCCAGTAGACCCGGAACGCTTCGTCAAACAGGATGCGATGCTCCCGCTTGCGCACGAAGACGGCATGCAGAGTCCAGTAGAGATCGTCGCGATTGCTGATGCCCGAAACTTCGACCGCCTGAACCGCATCGACCACAGAGGCCGGCCCAACCGGCACCCCGGCCTTGCGCAGCGTGCGGGCAAAATAGACGATGTTGTCTGTGATGCGGGAGCGGACAGCGGTCATGGGCGCGTTTGGTCTGCTCTAAAGGGCTGGCATGGTCTGGGGACGTGGCTCGTCCTTGCGAATGTCGTCGATCATCTGCCGGACCTTTGAACCGCGAACCCGCTCGATATCGTCCTGATATTTCAGAAGAACGCCGAGCGTATCGGAGGCCATGTCCGGATCCAGCGCGATTTCGTTGAGTTCCGACAGAGCTGTGGCCCAATCCAGCGTTTCTGCGACGCCTGGCTGCTTGAAAAGATCTTCTTCAGAGCGAAGTTTTTGAACAAAGGCAACAACTTCACCGGCCAGGCGTTCGGATGCGCCGGGCACTTTCCGGCGGACGATTTCCAGCTCGCGCTCGGCGTCGGGATAGTCGACCCAATGATAGAGGCAACGGCGCTTAAGCGCGTCGTGGATTTCCCGGGTTCGGTTGGTCGTGATGATGACGATCGGCGGTTCCTCGGCCTTGACGGTGCCAAGCTCCGGAATGGACACCTGATTGTCGGCGAGCACTTCCAAAAGGAATGCTTCAAAGGCTTCGTCCGCCCTGTCCAGTTCGTCGATGAGAAATACCGGAGCGCCGGTCAGAGACGGTTCGAGCGCCTGAAGGACCGGGCGCTTGATCAGGAATTTTTCATCGAAGATCGACTTTGACAGCTCGGAGTGCTCGGTATCGCCAGAGGCTTCCGCAACCCGGATTTCAACCATCTGAGCCGGGTAGTTCCATTCATACACCGCAGACGCAATGTCGAGCCCTTCGTAACACTGTAGGCGAATGAGGTCGCGGCCGAGCGTTGACGACAACACCTTTGCAATCTCGGTCTTGCCGACACCGGCTTCCCCTTCCAGAAACAGGGGACGTTTCATTTTCAGCGCAAGGTGCAGAACCGTGGCAAGGGACCGGTCGGCAACATAGCCGGCCTCGTCCATCAGCTGGAGCGTTTCGTCGATCGTCGCTGGAATGGCAGATTGCGGCATAAACGGCTCCCAGGAGTGATTGATTTTGGACAATATATAAACGAACAGGTGGCGGAGCCTAGGTCTGTTTGCTGGTACTTTGGAACAGGCGCCTGTGGCGGGTCGGCGAAGTGCCAAGCATTTCCCGGAAGTGGTGGCGCATTGTAGCAGCCGTCCCAAACCCGGTCTGATCTGCAATCTTGTCGATTGAGAGACCGCTTTCTTCGAGCAAGTCCTTGGCCTTTTGAAGCCGTACACGCGTAACCCAGCGGGCAGGGGTCGTTCCCGTTGCACTTTCAAACCGGCGCAGAAATGTCCGTTCGCTCATGCCTGACCGTGCGGCGAGGCTCTTGATCGTATGATTTCCTGAAAGATTTGCGCGCAGGTAGTCGAACAACGGGCCGAAGCGGTTTGCTTCATTTGGTACCTGAACACTGGTGTCGACGAACTGTGCCTGTCCGCCTTCCCGGTGGGGCGGAACGACAAGCCGCCGCGCCACGCTGTTTGCAGCTGATGGGCCAAAGTCGCGGCGGATGAGATGAAGGCAGAGGTCAATTCCTGCAGCACTTCCGGCCGATGTCAGGATCCGGCCGTTGTCGGTATAAAGGACATTGGGGACGGTCACGAGATCCGGGTACCGCGCCGACAAGGCCTCGCTATACCGCCAATGTGTCGTCACTTGCTTGCCTTCTAGAAGGCCAGTTGCAGCAAGCACAAAGACGCCCGAACAAATCGACAGCAAACGCGCGCCGTTGGCATGCGCCTGGCAAAGAGCATCTCGCAATCGCCCGGGGACCGGATCATTGATGCCGGACCAGCCGGGAATGAGAATTGTTCCTGCCTCTTTCAAAAGGTCCAGACCGCCATCCACTTCCACCCGGACACCATTAGAGGCCCTCAGTGGTTGTCCCGGATCAAGGCTGGCCACCTCAAAACTGTACCAGTCTTCTCCCATCTCCGGCCGTTTTAGGCCAAAGAGCTCGCAGCAAATGCCGAATTCGAATAGGCATAAGCCGTCATACGCAAGGGCGACCACGCGCTTGTTGGGTGCGTTGGCCGGAGATTGAAAGGCAAGATCCGTATTTGGCATGATTTTTACGTTAAATGTCTTTTTTGCCAAACGCCAGTCGAAAACCCTTTGGCTATGGTCCGGTCAAACAACACAGACAGGAGCCCAGTCATGAGTTTTGTGACCGATATCCCGCCAGCATCTTCCCCGGACGCTGTCCGTCATTTTTCGGCACGCCTTAGCTTTGAAACGGACTGTGCGGATGTCGCAGACGCCCTTGCCTCTGGCCGCGTGGACTTTGTGCTTCTTCACGTCGTCGGATCGGCCGAGACCTTTGCAAGGAAGCATGTTCCAGGGGCGTTGCATTTGCCGCATCGGAACATCACGGCAGAACGCATGACGGATTGGCCAGAGGGCACGGTTTTTGTGACGTATTGCGCTGGGCCACATTGCAACGGAGCAGATCGGGCTGCGGTGAAGCTCGCAGAACTCGGCCGTCCCGTAAAGATCATGATTGGCGGTCTGACCGGTTGGGAAGATGAGGGCTTTGCTTTTGCTGGTTCTGAAGTGACCGCCGCAGCAGAGTAAAGCTGCGTATGGCGCAAGCCTGACCTGCCGCGTATAAGGTTCGCAAGTGAGGGAAGGGAGACTCGTTTTGCGAACCAATGCGCTTTTTTGGACAGGCTTGATTGCTTGTATCTTGAGCGGACCGGCTCTTGCAGCCAGTGGCATATATCCGACGGATCCGGCCAGTCTTGCGAGCGGCCGCGAAATAGCGGAGATCCATTGTGCCGCCTGCCATGCTGTGGCAGCTGACGATGAAAGCGCCCTGGAAGGCGCGCCGCCGTTCAGGGACCTCTCCGGCCTTTATCCACTGGAAAGTCTTGAAGAAAGTCTTGCAGAAGGCATCGTCACTGCGCACGAAAACATGCCGGAAATTGCATTCGAACCGGGTGACATTGATGCCTTTTTGGGTTATCTGACCTCCATTCAAGCAAAATGACAGATTTGAGATTCAAATTCTTATGATTTGTTAGCACTCGACTGAGTTTGCTGCCAAAGATCAAGAATTCGTCTAATTGTCACGCTTTCATAGAATTGGTTAACCTGTTTGCTGCGACACTTTTCTTAAGGAGAAAGGAATACGTGGCATGACAGTTGGTTCAGACTTTGAAAAACGGTTGCTCGGATACGGTTTGCTGACCGCGGAAATACTCTACCGGATGCCGGATCACCCAAGGTTGTTGCAGTCCTTCTTGTGGCAGACAGAGGATTTGGCGCCGAAATTTCCTGAGCTGACCCGTTTTTTAACGTTCTGGGAACGCGAGATCGAGGGACGGATCCATGCGGTCCGCGTTGCGCATCAGAACCTGATCGAACCAGCGGAATTTCGGTACGCCGACGGTGAATTCGTGATGCACTAGAGCGTCAGCCGTCAGCGGCGGAGCGGAATGCCGAGCCCCTGACCATCCCGTAAGATGGATTTTGCCTCCGGTGTGAATTCGTTTTCCGGTCCGTCGTGAAGAACGAATCCCGGCAGCAGTGTGAGCGGAGCTTTGCTCGCCCGCACTGCCCGGACCAGAACACGTGTTGCGGTTGCGTCAGGACGTGGCCGCAAGGGGATCACGTCAATCGCGCCAAACCGGCCAGAGAGCACGTTCAGAATGTCACTTAAGCCATCTGCGCGAAAGATGATGGTCAGTGTGCCGCCAACTTTCACGATGTCCGTTGCTGTTTTCACCCAGGGCTCCAGGCCCCGTTCATCGAGCATGTGTGCTCCCGCGCGGGCCGTCTTGGGCGAGGCACGGAACCGGTTCGCCTCATAGTAAGGCGGGTTCATGATGACATGATCAGCCATGCCGGACTTGAGTCCCGCTGCATGGCGCACACTTCCCTTGGCGGTGATATCAGCTTCCAAGAGATGGACGCGATCGGCAAATGAGGCATTTGCAGGATCGTTTAGTCCTTCCCGCGCGAGTTCGAGAACAGTCTGGTCGAGCTCTACCGCTGTGACCGTAATCTCCGGCAAGCGGGCAGCCGCACAAAATCCTGCGGTTCCGACACCTGCGCCGAGGTCCACAATGTGACCGCTCAATCCATCGGGCAAAGCCGCAGCGAGGTAAACCGCATCAAGTCCCGCGCGGTGGCGGCCATGTTTGGGCTGGTGCACATAGACCTTGCCGCCCAAAAAGGCGTCTCGAGTGATATCAAGTTTGCCGTCGGTCTCGGATGGTTGGAGCTGGTCCGTCATATCCGCTGTCATTCGCTTTCAAGGCGCAGCTCGTGTTCCAAACCCGCTTCGCGCACGAGCATGCGCGCTTTTTCAATCTGTTCGCTGTCGACAAGGATCCTGCGTGGAATCATGGCGAGTGAGCCTTCCAGAATGCTCATGTTGCCGTCTGCGACAAAATGCTTGATATCAGCCTCGCCAAGCAGCGATTCCAGAAACGAGATCAGGACAGGATCGTTTGTTCTTACAAGTTCTTCCATTATGAATCTGACCCTTGCCGGTTTCGCCCCGCGCTGCTGCCGGACGCTCTCTAAGGAATTGCTTTACAGCAAAATATGCTGATTGTGGCATTTCAACAGTTTGTCAACGGATTGGCGGCTTGCCCCGGAGACATTCGCGCCATATTGTCCGCACAAATCGTAACAGGAGTGCCGTCAGTGGCCGTGGTCGCAACCTTGTCTGACAATGAAACGCCTCGCGCAAGCATCCAGCCTCTCGTGGATCTTGTGGCGCCCGGCATGGCAGACGTGAATGAATTGATCCTTTCCAAGGCCGGGTCCAACGTGGACCTGATCCCGGAAATCGCCAAGCATTTGATCTCATCTGGTGGCAAGCGTTTGCGCCCGATGCTGACGCTCGCCTGCGCTGACATGTTCGGATATCAGGGCAACGGACATGTGATCCTAGCGGCAAGTGTGGAGTTCATGCACACAGCAACGCTGCTCCATGATGATGTTGTCGACGAGAGCGACATGCGCCGGGGCAAACTTGCGGCCCGCAAGCTTTGGGGCAACCAGGCGAGTGTTCTGGTGGGGGATTATCTCCTGGGCCAGGCGTTCAAGATGATGGTCGACACTGGCTCTCTTGAAGCACTGCGCATTCTCTCCGAAGCATCGGCCATCATTGCTGAGGGTGAAGTGCTTCAGCTCGGTGCGTCGAAAAACATCGAGACGACAGAAGCCGAGTATCTGCGGGTCATCGAGGCGAAAACCGCAGCACTGTTTGCTGCCGCAGCCGAAGTCGGTCCGGAAATCGCCGGCCAAAATGACGTTATGCGCAAGGCAGCACGAACCTACGGCCTAGAGCTCGGATACGCATTCCAGATGGTGGACGATGCGCTCGATTATGGTGGCTCATCTGCAGATCTCGGCAAAGACGTTGGAGACGATTTCCGGGAGGGCAAGATCACCCTGCCTGTGGTGCTTGCTGTTGCGCGCGGCACCGATCAGGATCGGGCGTTCTGGAAGCGCTGCATGGAAGGCGACAACGTCACCGACGCTGATCTTGCCGAGGCCATCGAGCTTTTGAAGAAATACGATGCGATTACGGAAACCGTTCAGCGGGCCCGGACCTATGGCGACAATGCCCTTAAAGCGTTGGACCAATTGCCAGCGGGAGCTCACACGGACGCGCTTGCAGATGCCGTCGCGTTCTGTATCGCGCGTGTTAGTTGATTGCTCTAGAGGCTTCTTTCTGAACTAATCCGGCGTCCTTTTGGGGCGCCGTTTTGATTTTAAGTGGCGCTTTTCTCAGCTCAACGGTCCAGAGGCGATCCACCAATCGGGATGCGCGGTGCGCAGATCGGTTTCAATCGCGCGCATTTCGGTTGGGGCACACAGGCCGAAACAAGTCGCTCCGGATCCGGACATTCGTGAAAAGAGGATCCGGCTGTCCCCTTGCAGGAAATTCAAGACCTCACCGATCGCACCACATACCGACATGGCAGGTGTTTGCAAATCATTGCGGCTGTTCGTCAAATAGGCAATCAGCGCGGCAATATCATCAAACGCATCCGGCATCTTTGCCAGCTGCGGATTGTTCTTCTTGTCCAGGGCTCTGAAGACATCCGGCGTTTCGAGGGTGACCTTCGGATTGACAAGAATGATGCCGCAAGCAGGCAGCAGTGGGGCAGCCGTCAGGTCGTTGCCGATCCCCCGCATCACTTGCGGTTCGGGGGTGAGGCATACCGGAACATCTGCGCCGAGCGATGCGGCGAGTTCATGAAGATCTTCATCGCTCAAATAAACACCAGTCACGTCCTCCAGAAGGCGGAGCGTGGTGGCAGCATCGCTGGACCCGCCGCCGATGCCGGAAGCGATCGGCAGCCGCTTGGTTAAGGTGATTTTGACGGACGGGACGTCGATCTTTGCCCTTTCGGCAAATCCCCGGACTGCGCGCAGGACGAGGTTATTGTCTCCAGATGAATCCAGTTCCCGAGCAAATGGGCCGTCGATGTCCAGCTCCAGTTTCTCTGACGGCTCAAGAGCAATCCGGTCACCTATCTGCGGAAAAGCAACGAGCGACTCCAGCAAATGATAGCCGTCATTGCGTTGACCGGTGATGTGAAGGGCAAGGTTCACTTTGGCCCGGGCGAGTTCTGCCTGGACAGCCGTTTGCTGGTGGTCTGGCATGATCCGTCCGGTCAGCCGCCGTTGTTGTCACTGGCAGCGTTCGCGGCGTCCGTGTTTGCTGGGTCCGGCAAGCCGTTCTCGATCTTGTCGAGGATTTTGGGAAGTTCATCCTCTTCGGGGTCAAGATCTCGGGCATGGTTCCACTGGAAGCGCGCCTCGTTGCGCCGTCCAACCTTCCAGTAGGCGTCGCCCAAATGGTCGTTGATCACCGGATCAGCTGGCCGCAGCTCAATGGCCCGTTCCAGCTCCGTGACAGCTTCCTCATACCGGCCAAGCCGGTAGTAGACCCAGCCCAGGCTGTCGACGATGTAACCATCAGTCGGACGCAGTTCCACGGCCGTCTTGATCATCTGAAGCGCTTCATCGAGTTTCAGGCCCTGATCCACGAGGGAATAGCCTAGGTAGTTCAGGACAAGAGGTTGCTCTTCTTCCAGCTCAAGCGCTTTGCGGAAATCGGATTCAGCTTCGCCCCATTTGCCCAGGCGCTCCCGGCTGATGCCTCGGAAATAAAGGATAAGCCAATGCGGCTGTTCTAGAGTCTCAATCGTGTCGATGGACGCAGAATAAACCTGCTCGGCTTCCTCGTAGAGTTCGTGAGACCGCAGGACATTGCCGAGCGCAATCCCGGCTTCCAAGTCACCCGGGTCGTTTTGGATGAGCGCCGCCAAATGAGCGCGGGCTTCGTCCACCTGATCGAGAGCATTGAAATTCAGCCCGACCTGAATCTCGGCTTCCCGCTTCAAGGCACTGTCGTCAGGCACCATCATCAAGGCTTCGATGGCGCGGTCAGGCTGATCCATCCGCTCAAAGACGTTGCCGAGCGCAACCGCTGCATATTCTGCAGCCGGATCAAGATAAAGTGCCAGCTGAAGGTAGGAGGTAGACAATTCCTCTCCGCCATCACGGCCGATCACGGCGCCCAGTCCGTATAGGATCTCGGCCATGCCGACAGACGGGTCGCTAACAGTCGGCGGGATGACAGCGCCTGATACAATCATCTCACGAGTCCGGTCCAATTGCGGATGGCCTCGGTATTGCCGGTCGAACTGATCAAGCGCCTTCAGCGCATCCTGCTGGCGGCCATTGGCAGCGAGGAGGCGGGCGTGGGCATCGACTACGCGGATTGCTCCTTGATCCATCTCATAGGCTTTTTCGATGGCTTCAAGTGCGGCTTCGTTCCGGCCGGCTGTAAACAGAAGATGCGCCTTGTGGGTTTCCTTGAAGACATCGAACCACTCCGGGCCGCGGAGGTTGTCGATGGTCTCGGCCGCTTCGTCGATTTGGCCAGCGCCGTAATAAGCCCAAGCGCGTGCGATGCCGACGGAAAGCTGAGCCAGCGGACCATTCCGGCCCTCTTTCAGCAGCTCGATAGCCGCGCCATAGTTCCCGTCGCGGACGTCCTTTGCGCCCAAGACAAGCTGCGCCAGGAAATTCCGCTGAACGCCTCGATCGAGATCGGCGGCATAGCGGATCGCATCGTCCACATCACCATTTGCAAGCTTCAGCAGAAAAGTCCGCTCCAGCAACATCGGATTGGATGGGTCTGCGGCAAGGGTTTCTTCATAAAAAGCAGCAGCTTGCGCAAAGTCTTTTTGAAAGCCTGCGAGGCGACCGGAAAGATAGCTGCCAGACAGCGTAAAGGGAAGTTCGGCAGGAGTTCCAAGCGTTCTTGGAATGCCGTCTTGTGCGTTTGTGTCTGCTAGAACAGTCGCCGGAAGCAGAGCAGCAGCGCTCGCAAGAGCCAGAAGTTTCAATTTGAGCGGCTTTCGGATCGACTTCGAAATGGCGCCGGTCAACTGTGTCATTGGTCCTCGCAGAATTGATTGCTCCCGTTTGGGGGACGCATCTGTATGAAAACCGACAATGGCGCTATTAAGGCTGAGCGGCAAGGTGAGGGGGATAACTTTCTGAGGGTTTAAATCCTTTCGCATTTGCCCTGAGTTGGAAAAACATAGACTAACGACTTAAAAGGGCGGGTTTCCGGTAAAAAGGACTTGATGCTCTTTCAACACCGTAGCAGGTATGTGCGGTGCAATATCAGGCGGGGGCGAAAGTACTCCCGGCACCATGCGGAGGAATTGGAATATGACCAAGTGGGTCTATGGGTTCGGCAATGGTTCTGCAGAAGGCGCAGCAGACATGCGCAACCTGCTCGGTGGCAAGGGGGCAAACCTTGCCGAGATGAGCAGCCTCGGTCTGCCGGTGCCGCCCGGATTCACGATCACCACCGAAGTCTGCACCTATTACTACGACAACGATAAGTCCTATCCGCCAGCGCTCGAAGCTGAGGTGGCCGCGGCAATGGACAAGGTTGGTGAAGCAACTGGCCGGAAGTTCGGCGATCCTGACCGGCCGCTTCTGGTTTCTGTTCGCTCCGGTGCCCGTGCGTCCATGCCAGGAATGATGGACACGGTCCTCAACCTGGGCCTCAGCGACGGCACCGTGGAAGCGATTGCCCGCGAGTCCGGTGACGCTCGGTTTGCTTACGACAGCTACCGCCGCTTCATTCAGATGTATTCAGATGTGGTTCTCGGGGTCGACAATCACGAGTTCGAAGACATCCTTGAGGAATACAAGGAACGCAACGACCTCACACTGGATACAGAAATCACTGCAGAGGCCTGGCAGGGCATCATCGAAAAGTTCAAGGCGCTGGTTGAAGCAGAGCTGGGCAAACCGTTTCCGCAGGACCCGCAAGAGCAGCTCTGGGGCGCCATTGGTGCCGTTTTCAGCTCCTGGATGACACCGCGGGCGGTCACCTACCGGCGTTTGCACGATTTGCCGGCCTCGTGGGGCACAGCTGTAAACGTCCAGGCTATGGTGTTCGGGAACATGGGCGAGAATTCCGCCACTGGTGTTGCCTTCACCCGTAACCCGTCCACCGGCGAGAACAGTCTCTACGGCGAGTTCCTCGTTAATGCGCAGGGCGAAGATGTGGTTGCCGGTATCCGGACACCGCAGGACATTACCGAAAAGGCCCGCATTGAAGCCGGATCTTCCAATCCTTCGCTCGAAGCTTTGATGCCGGAGGCTTTCGCGGAGTTCCAGACCTACTGCGACAAGCTGGAACGTCACTATAAAGACATGCAGGATCTGGAATTCACAATTGAGCAAGGCAAGCTCTGGATGCTGCAGACCCGCGCGGGCAAGCGGACCGCCAAGGCGGCGCTGAAGATTGCGGTCGATATGGTCGCAGAAGGCATGCTGGAAGAAGAAGAAGCTGTGTTCCGTGTCGAGCCTGGCGCACTTGATCAGCTGTTGCACCCGACCATCGATCCGAAGGCTGAGCGTGATATCCTGTCGACCGGGTTGCCAGCCTCTCCCGGTGCGGCATCGGGTGCAATCGTGTTCACCTCGGATGCTGCAGAACAGGCCAAGGGCGATGGCCGGAAGGTGATCCTTGTTCGTGTTGAGACCAGCCCGGAAGACATCCACGGCATGCATGCCGCTGAAGGCATTCTGACGAGCCGCGGCGGCATGACCAGCCACGCAGCTGTTGTTGCGCGCGGTATGGGCAAACCCTGTGTGGCCGGGGCCGGTGGGCTGCGGATTGATTATCGCAATCAGACAATCAACGTCGGCGGACGGCAACTCAAAGAAGGCGATATCATCACGATCGACGGGGCCACTGGACAGATACTGGCCGGTGAAGTGGCGATGCTGCAGCCGACACTCTCCGGCGACTTCGGAACGTTGATGGGCTGGGCAGATCGCGGCCGCCGGATGACTGTCCGGACCAATGCGGAAACGCCGCAGGACGCCAAAGTCGCGCGTGAATTCGGCGCCGAAGGCATTGGTCTGTGCCGGACCGAGCATATGTTCTTTGAGGGTGATCGCATCCTTGCGGTTCGTGAAATGATCCTTGCAGAAACTCAGGAAGGCCGCCGCGCGGCACTCGCTAAGCTGCTTCCAATGCAACGTCAGGATTTCACGGATCTCTTTGAAATCATGCACGGCCTGCCGGTCACGATCCGTCTTCTCGATCCGCCGCTTCACGAGTTCCTGCCAAAGACGGATGAGGAACTGAAGGACGTAGCGACGGCGATGGGTGCGGATCCAGAGCTTTTGCGTGATCGCGCACTGTCGCTCGAAGAATTCAACCCTATGCTCGGCCATCGTGGTTGCCGGTTGCTGGTGTCTTATCCGGAAATCGCGGAAATGCAGGCAAGGGCGATCTTTGAAGCTGCCGTCGCTGCAGCCAAGGCCACGGGGGCTCCGGTGGTTCCGGAGATTATGGTGCCGCTCGTCGGGCTAAAGGGCGAGCTGGATCTTGTCCGGTCCAGCATTGAGGCAATGGCCAAGGCCGTCATGGAGGAAACCGGGGCAGAGCTTACCTATCAGGTGGGCACAATGGTCGAGTTGCCGCGCGCCGCGCTCAAGGCGGCGGAGATTGCTGAAAGCGCTGAGTTCTTCTCCTTCGGCACGAACGATCTGACGCAGACCACGTTCGGGATCTCCCGTGATGATGCGGCATCTTTCCTTGGAACGTATCAGACAAAAGGCATCCTTGAGCAGGATCCTTTCGTGTCCCTGGATCCGGAAGGGGTTGGGGAACTGATCAAGATCGGCGTGGAGCGGGGCCGATCCACCCGTCCGGACATAAAGCTGGGCATCTGCGGTGAACATGGGGGTGATCCCTCTTCAATCACTTTCTGTGAGAGTGTCGATCTGGACTATGTGTCCTGTTCGCCTTACCGGGTGCCAATTGCGCGTTTGGCTGCGGCACAAGCTGCCCTGCGCAAGGCGTCCGCGAACTGATGAGCAGGCCTTTGCAGCGCATTGGCGAAAGAGGCTGGCGTCATGCCTGAGCCTTTTCCGGACGTTGATGCGTTAAGATCCGGTGGGAAACGGGTTTTATCCCGTGTTCTCACCCGGATCGAAACGGACGCCGACAAACCGGAGACGGCTGCATTTCTGGATCAGATTGCCGCTCAAGGCAAAGGTCATGTCCTTGGGCTGACCGGCCCACCGGGCGTTGGCAAGTCTACGCTGACCGATGCGCTCATTCGTGCGTTTCGGGATGCTGGCGGCAGTGTTGCGGTTCTTGCGGTCGACCCATCGTCCGCAATTACCGGCGGTGCGCTCCTTGGAGACCGGACCCGTCTGAAAACAGACCCTAACGATGATCAGATTTTTGTGCGCTCCATGGCCGCGCGCGACCGCCTGGGTGGGTTGTCTGATCATTCGGTTGCCGCCATTGCAGTGTTGAGGGCTGCGTTCGATCATGTGATCGTGGAGACTGTCGGTATCGGCCAGTCTGAAGGGGATCTAAAGCAGGCCGCCGACACTGTGCTCCTGTGCATCCAGCCAGGATCAGGTGATAGCCTTCAATTCATGAAGGCCGGCATCATGGAACTGCCGGATGTGGTCGCTGTGACCAAGGCTGATATGGGGGCTGCGGCACGGCGTGCAGCTGCAGACGTTAAAGGTGCGCTGACGCTGTCGCCCACGGGTTCCAAGAACTGGACCGTGCCTGTGGGTCTTGTCTCTTCGCAAACAGGAGAGGGCATGGAGGCGCTGATCGATCAGGTCAAAGCCCATCTCGAGTTCCTGCAGAGTGATGGCAGGCTAGATAGCCGCCGGGCCGCACAACACAGTGCTTGGTTCCGTGACCGCGTCCTGTCTGAATATGGACAATCGGGTCTGAGGATCTGCCAAGACCTTGCCGAGGGGCGGGCACGCCATGCGCCGTTTTCCTGTTTCTCCGAGTTTTCGGAAAAAATGGACGCCTGCCTGCCGACGGCTACCTGAAGCAACGGACGGTCAGACTTCGGCTGCGCGCATCTTGAACGCAAATTCGCGTCCGAAATCGCCGCCATGTTCCTTCTTGAAGTCCTCAAGGAACTGCGCAAGGTCAGTCTCATTGAGCGGCTGAGAGATGAAATAGCCCTGCATGCGATGACAGCCGTGGGCCTGGAGGAACCGGATCTGCTCGATGGTCTCAATGCCTTCAGCGACGATCGTCATGCCAAGGGCCTTGCCGAGTTGAATTATGGATACGATGATGGCCTCTGCCTCCGGATTACCGTCCATGTCGGACAGGAAATCACGATCCACTTTCAAGGTATCAAATGGGAACCGGCGTAAGTAACTCAGGCTGGAGTAGCCGGAGCCGAAGTCATCCAGCGCAACCTTGATGCCGAGGTTCTTCAAGCGCCGCAAGGACTTCAACACCGTGTCGTTGCGGCCGGCAAATACGCTTTCCGTAACTTCGATTTCAAGCCGCTGAGGTGCCAGGTTGTTGGTGGCCAGGATCGCCATGACCTTTTCGACAAAACGTGGGTGCTTGAACTGGTTGGGCGACACGTTGACCGACATGACCACATCCGGCCAGTCGTGAGCCTTGGCGCAGGCCTTGTTCAGAACCCACAGACCGAGTTCGTTGATCAAACCGGTTTCTTCAGCAACGGGAATGAACTGCGCCGGTGAAACGACCGTGCCGTCTTCCTTTGTCCAGCGGGCGAGGGCTTCTACGGATACGATACGCTGGGCCGCGGTGTCGGATTGTGGCTGGTAGGCGAGAGTGAGTTCGTCGTTTTTCAGCGCCATCCGCAATTCGCGCGAGAGCTTGTCCTTCGACTGGACATGGTCTTCCATATTAGGTTCGAAGAAAGAGCGACGGTTCCGGCCATTTTCCTTTGCATCGTACAGGGCGATATCCGCCTTGCGCAGCAACTCGTCCGGGTCGATGCCATCACGTGGTGCAACAGCCGCGCCAATAGAAAGGCTCGCATGCAATTCGCGGGCGCCAATTTTGATCGGTTGGGAAATTTCATCCTGGATTTGATCGAGGATGTATTCCAGCCACTCGTCACTTTTGGAATTCGGGATCACCATCGCGAATTCATCGCCGCTGATCCGTGCGACAATGCCGTTATCGCCCAAGACGTGTGTCAGACGCTTGGCAACGGCCACGATGACCATGTCTCCAGCCGAGTGACCGAGCGTGTCGTTGATATCCTTGAAGTGATCGAGATCAATGTAGATGACAGCAGTTTCCCGCCCCCGGCTGTTGGTGTCCTGGAGCATATCCGTCAACAACCGATGAAAATGGGCGCGGTTGGGCAAACCAGACAAGGCGTCGTGGCGCGACGTATGCACGGCTTGGGCTTCGCTCACGGCAAGACGCTTGGTCATGTGGCGGGTGAAAGCTGTAACAGCGATTACCACCGCCGTAATCATGAAGGCGGCCATTCCGAGGAAGGGATTGATCCGTGTCAGCATCTGTGTTCCCGGCCGGTCCACTTGCCAGGCAATGACCCCGATGGGCGCACCCGTCGGTCCGCGCAGTCTCAGCTGGCCGATGCCCTCACGATCAGTCTGTTTTTGTGCCAGGATGAAACCGTCAAGTCTGGTCATATGCATGATCTCAGACATCTTTTCACCGCGCAGTGGCGCGAGGCTAATCATGACAGTTGGCGGAACTCTTTTGGGAATAACCGACTGAATTTGCCGGGCAATTGCAGCAACCGAAAAGAGATGCGGTTCCCCTTTCACCGAAACAACGCCGGTTTCGAAGATCGAATAACGTTGATCCCGTTGGCTCGGTTCATAGCTGTAAAGCCCGGAGGGAAGCCTCCGGAAAGAGATGATATAACGGGCGCGGACCTTCGCAATGGCAGGCTTCAAACGCGCAAGAAGATCCGGTGTCAGCCAACTGTTGTTATGGTCATGCGCAAACAGCGCCTTGACGGCATAGTCCTTTCCAACCACCGCGGATTTAGTAAATCCGTGGTTGGCGTAGAGCCAATGGGTCATGTTGTCGAACACCCACTCCTGATCCAGATTGGGCGCGTTCGTGATGTGAAAAGCGGCATCCCAGGTCGCGACACCGGATTGCTGGCGTGCCAGATCGTCGGAAACCAGTTGCAGTGCTCCGGAGATCAGTTGCAGCTGTGACTGCTGGGCGCTGTCATCGGAGATGCGCGCCGACCAGTGCATGAGGAAGAAGATCCCGGCGACGGACAGAAACACCAGTGTCACCAACGGTATGATGATGACATTGGCGATACGCCCACCTGAATTCTTCAGTTTGGTCTGCATTGACTGGCCCTGTTTGACAGAAGCATTATTGATACAGACAGTTAAGGATTGACCGACATTGATGGTAAAAAATGTATTTAGGTAAATTGTATGCACGCCAAAAAATGATTGGCACAGAGGGCCTTGGATCCGTTTTAGCCTGCTGGATCAAGTCCTAAATAAGTTGTAATCCTTTGAAACTCACCTGAGATCTGAGGCCAACGATTATGTGGTCGTGAATCTCGATGCCAAGGGGCTTGGCGATGTCGACCAATTGCCGCGTCATTTGGATGTCTGCCCGCGAGGGCGTGGGGTCTCCTGACGGATGGTTGTGGACCAGAATGATTGCCGTCGCACCGTGTTCCAGAGCTCTGCGCACAACCTCTCGGGGATAGACGGGCGTATGGTCAACGGTTCCGGTTTGCTGCAGTTCATCGGCAATCAGCCCGTTCTTCTTGTCGAGAAAGAGAACCCGGAATTGTTCGACCTCGGACATGGCCATGCGGGCTTGCAGATAGTCCATCACTTTGGACCAGGAATCGAGCAGCTCCCGTTCCCTCAGTTCTGCGGTATGGAACCTGGCGATGGCCGCATGAATGGCATGCAGGGTGTCGATGCTGTTGTCCGACAAGCCTTTGATTTCCTTCAATCTCGGACGTGGCGCAGACAAAACGGCAGAAAAAGATCCAAAGCGTTTCAACAGGGCTTTGGCGATTGGTTTGGTGTCCTGACGGGGCAGGGCAGAGAATAAAAGAAACTCCAGAAGTTCATAGTCGGCGAGACTGTTCTCACCGGTTTTACGAAACCGTTCCCGCAGTCTTTGGCGGTGTCCTTTTGTACCGGTATCTGCCGAAGGTTTTTCGGAGAAACCGGCGTCCGGTTCGCTCATGAGCCTCCTTAGGCGTTGGGCAGCCCTGGTTTGTGGAAACCTTTGGGTGACGTTGTGAAACTCTGACATCCATCCGCGGTGATCCCGATGGAATGTTCAAACTGGGCAGATAACGAGCGGTCGCGTGTCACAGCCGTCCAGCCATCACTCAAGACCTTCACGTTCGGCCGTCCGAGATTGACCATAGGTTCGATTGTGAAAATCATGCCGGGTTTCAGTTCCACGCCTTCGCCGGGCCGTCCGTAGTGCAGGATGTTTGGCGTATCGTGGAACAACCGCCCAAGGCCATGACCGCAGAAATCACGGACAACAGAGCAGCGTTGCGCCTCGACATACGTCTGGATAGCCGCGCCGATATCACCGGTCGTGTTGCCCGGTTTGGCCGCTTCGATGCCCCGCATCAAGGATTCATAGGTTACGTCGATCAAGCGTTCTGCAGCCCGCTTCAGCGGCCCGACGGGATACATCCTGCTGGAATCACCGTGCCAACCGTCCAGGATATAGGTCACGTCGATGTTGACGATATCGCCCTCGCGCAAAGCCTTGTTGTTCGGTATGCCGTGACACACAACATGGTTGATCGACGTACAAGAAGACTTTGTGTAACCGCGATAGTTCAGCGTAGCCGGCATGGCATTGTGGTCCATGCCGTACTGGTACACGAAGTCGTCGATTTCTTGTGTGGTCACACCCGGTTTGACCATGTCGGCCAGCTCATCGAGACAGGATGCCGTCAGCTGCCCGGCCTTCATCATGCCATCAAAGTCTTCAGGTCCGTAAAGGCGCACCTGACCCGTGTTTTTCATTGGGGCATCGGCGGCATCAATGTAGGTGACCATAAAGTTGTGTTCTCGCTTCTGGGCTCCCAGCGCAGCTCTTCGGCTGCAGCACGTTGGAGCGTACCATGATCTTTAAGTCCACATACAGTCCGCAGGTGGCAATTTCCAGTCCCCGATGTGTAAGGGCCGGAAAGAAACAGCATTTGAAAACTGCGCTGCTGGCTTGCAGAAACGGTGCAAAGTCTCTAGGGGATTTGGTGTTGATACTGCGGGCGTGGTGGAACTGGTAGACACAAGGGACTTAAAATCCCTCGGCCCTAGGCTGTACGGGTTCGAGTCCCGTCGCCCGCACCACCTTTTCTTTCTCTACTTGCCATAGGCCTGCTAGCGCAGGATTAAATCGCGCCTCTCATCTGCACAAAAAGACTTGCTGACCTTCAACTCGCAGTAAGGCTGCGGCCGATGTCGTGGTTTGCAGAACCTCAGTCAACCAAGAGATGCATGTTCTGGTAGGCGTGGCTGGTTGCCGTGGGGTCGTTTTTCAGGAAGAGCGACTTTCCGGAGTGTGCTCAAACGGCCAAGTGCCGGAAAAGTCTGCTTCTGTTTTTAACCTCTTGTCAGTTTTGCATTAACGAAATTTCCGTTACGGTAGCTCTTGGTGATGTTCAGCCCTCGGTTGCGGAGCGGATTTTTTGGCTTTTCGGATCTTGGCATGTCTTTCCGGACTGTGGCTGTCCTTGGTGTTTGGCGGCTTAAGCCATGCCGACGAGAACAGATTGCTGATCGTTGGCTTTTCAACCCCGCCATATCTTTCAATCGGCCCGGATGACGAGCCGCGCGGACTGCTTGTTGATCTGGTCAAAACAGCGGCAGCGGAATCGGACGTTCAGGTCCATTTTGAGGTGACCAGCTGGCCCCGTGCTCAACTCGAGGTGCGCAAGGGCGCGGCGGACCTTATTTTTCCGGTGGTTTACACACCGGAACGAGAGGATTGGCTCAACTATCCAACAAATCCAATCACCCAATTCGAAATGATGATTTTCGCGAGGAAAAACCCGTCCTACAATTTCACCGGTGACGTAACTCAATTACACGGTCTGTCTATCGGCAAAATCGCAAGCGGGCGCATGCATCCAAATTTCCGGGCGCTTGAAGAGAGTGGCAAGGCCCGGATCGCCTCACGGGACAGCCTGGAAGAATTGCTGACTGCGGTGCATCTTGAACGTCTCGATGGTTTTGTTGCGCCGCATCTCATGACGATTGAGGAAGCCCATCGGATCGATCTGGACACAGTCGCTCCCTTCGCCCAGCCGGTTGGCGTGTCAGACATCTATCTCGCGTTTTCGAAAAACAGCACAAAAACTGAAGCCTGGAACCGGCTCCAACAGAACTTGCCGCGCCTTGATCAGGCGAGAGCCGATTTCCTTCTGTCCATGAAAAAGACCGGCAACTGACGTCGTCATGACTTGGAGCCCGAGGCCAGTTAGCGCCAATGCGCTGGTATCGCGGGGATTTAAGCGCGTTTGCGGATAGATTGCAGACGGTCGGAATTCAGTGCTTCACCAACGGATAGGCAGCAGTCCGGAATGTCTTTCGCCGGAAGCGGGCGGGCGCAGAAATAGCCTTGCAGGCTATCGCATTCCAAACCCACCGTTAGCAGGTATTCGCCCTCAGTCTCCGCACCTTCCGCAACGACCCTGAGGCCAAGGCTTTTGCCCAACCCGACGATGGCTTGATAGAGCTGTTTCTTCTGCGGATAGAGGTCAGCATCTTGAAGAAAGGCGCGATCAATCTTGAGTTCCTGGAAAGGCAGCTTGTGCAGGTAGCTTAAGGACGAATATCCGGACCCGAAATCATCCAGTGACAGCAAGACCCCCATTGATTGAAGTTCAAACAGCAGATCAAGGACAAGCCGTTCGCTGGTATCGACAAATACGTTCTCGGTGACTTCAAGACATAAGGTGTGCGGCGGAAGCTGATAGCGTTCCAGGACCTTCCGGACATTGCTTGCAAAGTTCGGTTGCTGAAACTCTATCGGAGACACATTGACCGAGACATGCCCGAACTCGAAACCGGCGGCGAGCCATTGTGCTGCCTGCCGGCAAGCTTCATCGAGCACGTAATGACCAAGATCGATGATCAAGCCGGTCTTTTCTGCAAGTGAGATAAAGTCGCAAGGCGGTATCCAGTTGCCTTGTCCGTCTGGCCAGCGAATGAGGGCCTCCAAACCGATCAGGTCGCCATTGGCAGGGTTCACTTGGGGCTGATAGTGGAGTTCCAATTGTCCTGTAGCGAGCGCAGTTCTGAGGCGGGTTTCCAGGAGCATTTCGCTTTGAACCCGGTCGTTGAGCGGCGCGGAGAAGAACATATGCTGCTGGTGAGTTGCATCTTTGGCCGCCCTTAATGCAATCCCGGCCACCCGGTGGGCGGTTTCCGCATCGTGGGCATCTTGGGGCAATAGAGCGATGCCAATGAGCGGATCGACCCTGATTTCACCTTCGTCCAGCTGGAAGGGAACAGACAGGACGTCAATGATATCGGCTGCATAGTCAGCAGAAAGCTCGCCGCTTTCATCGAGCGGAAGCAGAATACAAAAGTCATCGGCCGAAATTCTGGAGACTTTTGCGCTTTCCCCTAACAAGCGCCGGAGGCGGGTGTAGGTTTGCATCAGGACACGGTTGCCCGCCTTTTGGCCGAATGTATCGTTGATTTTGGCAAAGCCGATAAAGTCCAGCTGAATGAGGGCCGTCTTTTTGTCATCAACAGCTGCGCGTTCCAGGGCGTCGGCAAGATCTGCAAAGTATTTCGTGCGGTTGCCGCCCGTTGTGACCGGATCGACATAGGCCAACTTATGGAGCCGCTCTTGCAGTTCGGTCACCCTCGCTAAACCGTGGGCGAGGTCGCCGATCTCATCGGGACGGTCTGCGCAAGGAAATGAAGCCTGGGGTTCACCCGAGGCAAGCCTATGGGCAGCCGCTGCGAGACGGCGCAAAGGCATCATTTGGTGGCGCAACAAGATCCCGCCCACGAGCATGACGGCAAAGAGAACCACAGCAGCCGCTGTAAAGAGGCGCGCGCTGAGCCGGTTTTGCGCCACCGTCAGATCATCGGCCCAGCCAACATCAACGGCTGCTGCTCCCTTCAGGGCACGATCGACATCGACGATCGGCATCAAATACGCAAGGCGTAGCCGACCTTGAACAGGGACGTTCCCAATGAATGGAACGCCGTTTACGAGGTTTGAATACGCAGGGTGGCCGGGTTTGATGGCAAACGGTGGTGGCATGCTGCCGTCCGGCTTGCGGAAAGTCGTTGCAATCCGGTCGAACAAACCAGTCTTGTCTGAGTAGCTGAAGATATTGGCCGCGCCCTGGTTACTCTTGCCAATGGCCAGAACAAGTTCATCAAACAATGTATTCGGACGCAGGTCTGGCGGACCGGTGTAAAGCGCGGTCAAGGTCAGGACTTGCGGTTTGCCGTTTTCGTCGCTTGTGGGGTCGATTGCGCGGTCCGTGCCGTAACGGATCACTGCCGCTGCGGTTTTGGCCGCGCGGTCAATGCGAATGGTCGAATTTTCTTCGGTCGTCCTTGCTATTTCAAAATAACTGATACCGGAAACAAGGCCGATGCTAAGCAAAACAGCAACCCCGAGTATCAGACTGATCCGGACCACCAACGAGTGAATTCCAAAACGTGTAATGGCGGTTATCCTTGTCAAATTCGCGCAGTGCGAGCTCACGACACAGACAGCAAGCTAGAGTAAACTTCAAACGCTACAGAAATCTGAATCAATTGGTCCAATTTTAAACTAAGCAGCGTAGGTATCAGAGAAGCCTAGTAAATTATGGGATGAGATTCCGGCGTTGGAGAGAACATCCGGGGGAAGTGGGCTGCAAAGCATTGGAAATCGTCCGGAAAAACGGTAGGACGTTGAGTTGTGTGTCTCTGCGGAGCGCGCGCAATATGGGATTTGAGGTGCGTTCCGCTTGATTTCACTCAGACCAGTTTTGAACGTTCTTGGATTTTTGTATGTCGGTCTTGCGACCGCCATGCTCGTCCCGGCGATCATCGACGTCGCGCAGAAGAATGCAGATTGGCAGGCGTTCGTCTTTTCTGCCTTGCTAACCGGCATGTTTGGCATGCTGTTGTCGCTGTCCATGGGCGGATCGCTCAAGGAGGGGCTCGACACACGGCAGACCTTCATTTTGACGACGCTTGCCTGGGCAACACTACCGGCCTTTGGAGCCTTGCCTTTTCTTTGGCTTGGAATCGGCTACGCAGACGCCGTGTTTGAAGCGGTCTCAGGATTTACCACGACCGGCTCCACTGTATTGACCGGCCTGGACGGTTTGCCTCCGGGATTGCTCGTCTGGCGGTCGATCATGCAATGGATGGGCGGCGTCGGCATTATCGTTATGGCGATCGTCTTGCTTCCGTTCCTGCGCATCGGTGGGATGCAGCTGTTTCAAAGCGAGAGCTCCGACCGGTCAGAAAAGATCGTCAGCCGCTCTGTTGAACTGATCCGGCTGTTGGGGCTGGCCTACCTGTTCCTGACCGTCCTTTGTATCGCTGCGTATTTGGCAACGGGCATGGGGCTCTTCGATGCGTTCAACCATGCTTTGACAACGATCGCGACGGGTGGGTACTCGACCCATGACCTGTCGTTCGGGTATTTCCAGAACCATTCTTCTGCCTGGGTCGCCATTGTCTTCATGATCATCGGCGCGATGCCGTTTGTGTTGATCATTCAGGCGCTCCGCGGGCAACCGCTTCTTTTGTGGCGGGACCCGCAGGTCCGCGTGTTGCTCGGGTTTCTCGCGATCGTTTCCTTGGCTCTCACGGTTCACCTGGGCGTCAAGATGGATTTTGATTTCGACGAGGCGCTGGTCAAGGCGACTTTCACGGTGGTCTCCATTGTGACAGGAACCGGCTACGCATTGGGCGATTTCGAACAATGGGGTGCTCCGGTTGTCGGGACCTGCTTCTTGCTAATGTTTGTTGGCGGATGTACCGGGTCGACGACCGGCGGCATCAAGATTTTTCGGTTTCTGGTGTTTTTCGGCACGGTCCGCGCCCACTTGCGCCGGATGGTTCGGCCACACCGGATCATGTCGGAAGAATATGCAGGCACGCGGCTAACCCCGGAACTGTCCTTCTCGGTTTTGGCGTTTCTGGTTGTCTACCTGGGGTCGGTCGGTGTGATCACCGTGGCCTTGTCGTTCTTCGATCTTGACTTGGTGACAGCGATTTCGGCTGCTGCGACGTCTGTCGGCAACGTGGGTCCGGGACTCGGGCCGATGATCGGGCCGGCGGGGCATTTCGCGCCATTGCCGGATGGGGCCAAATGGCTCCTGTCCTTTGCCATGCTTGTTGGCCGTTTGGAGCTGTTCACGGTTTTGGTTCTGCTCGACCCGGATTTCTGGTCGAAGTAACCCTCTCTGATCGTTTGCGTATCACTTCAGGAAGTCATTCATGCAATTTTCTGTCCCCCTTGTCAGCGGCCGCCTCGTCAAGCGCTATAAGCGGTTTCTGGCGGATGTTGTTCTGGATGAAACCGGTGAAGAAGTTACGGCCCATTGCGCTAATCCGGGGTCGATGTTGGGCCTGAAGGAGCCTGGATCCCGGGTCTGGTTGTCGCCGTCCGACAATCCGAAGCGGAAACTGAAGTATTCTTGGGAAGTGATTGAAGCCGACGGCGCGTTGGTCGGCATCAATACGGCTCATCCTAACAAGTTGGTGGAAGAAGCTCTGGTGGCCGGACGCATCCAGGGGCTGACTGGTTTTGAAACGCTGCGCCGGGAAGTGAAATACGGCAAGAACTCCCGGATCGACATTCTTCTGGAGCAGGCGGATGGCTCCAAGATTTACGTTGAAGTGAAGAACGTGCACCTGATGCGCGAATCCGGTCTTGCGGAGTTTCCAGATAGCGTCACAGCCCGTGGAGCGAAGCATCTGGTCGAGCTTGGAGATATGGTTGCGGAAGGTCACCGGGCGGCGATGGTGTTTCTGGTTCAGCGCCCAGACTGCGACAGGCTTTCACTTGCCTCCGACATTGATCCGAACTATGCCGCGGCTTTCAAAACGGCCAAGGGCGCAGGTGTTGAAGCCTATGCCATCGGCTGCGATGTCCGCCTTGACGGGATAGATGCCGTAAAGGATGTCGCGATCAACGATTGATCGAGACTCGCCGTCTGAGCCTTAAACCTGATAGACCGTAATTGGAGTTCCCTCCGGCACGCGGTTGTAAAGGTCAATCACGTCCTGCTGAAGCATACGGACGCAGCCGGAAGAGGCGGCTTTGCCGATCGTCCAGGTTTCTGATGTGCCGTGGATCCGGTAAAGCGTATCCTTGTTGCCTTCAAAGATGTAAAGCGCCCGTGCGCCAAGAGGATTGTCCAGCCCCGGGTCCATGCCGTTCTTGTATTTGGCAAGTTTCGGCTGGCGTTTGATCATGTCGGCTGGCGGGGTCCAGGTCGGCCAGGCTTTTTTCCGGGCGATCCGCGCACGCCCGCCCCAGGCGAAGCCGTCACGCCCGATGCCGACGCCATAACGCATTGCCTTGCCATCTCCCATTGCCAGGTACAAGAAGCGCTCATGGGTTTCCACGACGATGGAGCCTGGTTGCGCGGAGGAATTGTAGTCAACGACCTGACGGTAGAACTTCGGATCGATCTTGGAAATGTCGACGGCTGGAATAGGAAAACGCTCCTGCGGTCTGGCCGCATACATTTGCACATAATCCGTCGAGACCGGCTTGGTCAGGCTTGGTTTGGGCGGCAGTTTCGCTGTCGTGTTTCCCGAACAGCCGGTTGCGATCGTAGCTGTTGCCGAAATCAAGAATGTGCGCCTGTCCAACATGCCGGATCCCGTATCGCCTTTGCGAGAATCATCGTGAGGCTTCCAAAAACATAAACGGCCGGTTGAACCTCTCGGTCAACCAGCCGTCGAATGGATCTCAGGATAATCCGCGAATTGTGATGCGGACGGCCTGAAATCAGCCTGCCGTGTCTTTGGAAAGCGGCGGCTGGAACTGCCAGCCCATATCCCACGGGAAATAGATCCAGGTGTCTTGCGACACTTCCGTGATGAATGTGTCGACCATCGGAACACCGACCGGCTTTGCGTAGACGGTTGCAAAATGTGCCTTTGGCAGCATTTCGCGGACGACTTTCATGGTTTTCCCGGTGTCGACAAGGTCATCGATGACAAGGACGCCGCTGCCTTCGCCGTCGTCCAGGTCGATGACCTTCGGATCAACCGGCTTGATGACATCCAGACGGCCCTGGCTGTCATAGTCGTGATAAGAGGCGATGCAGACAGTCTCGATGGTGCGGATGCCAAGTTCGCGCGCAACGATCCCGGCCGGGACCAATCCACCGCGGGTGATGCAGACGATTGCTTTCCATTCACCCACGCTTGAAAGGCGCCAGGCGAGGGCCCGCGAGTCCCGGTGGAACATGTCCCAGGAGACCGGGAAGGCTTTGTCTTGTGCAGGGTTTTCCATTTCTTTTCCTTGAAGTCATCCAGAGAGATCATCAACAGCGCGCGCCACATCCTGTGCGGCGGCTGCGAGAATGGTTTCGTCTCTGGATCGAATTACGATCTGTGTGGTGAATTTTCCGTCCGTTGCTTTCGGATAGGACCCAATCAGAGTTTCAGGATGCGCGTCCTGGATGGCGGCCAGGCGTTCGGCAATCCGGCTCTCCGGCATGTTTGCCGCAACCGTTTCAGACAACATCTTCTTGCCCGTCTGCAGCGTCGGTGCGACCGCATCCATCATGGCTTGCATGATCGCAGGAACACCGGCCATGACATGGACGTTGCCAATCCGAAATCCGGGAGCCTTGGACACCTTGTTTTCAATGAGATCCGCGCCTTCCGGGATCCGCGCCATGCGTTGGCGGGCAGGGGTGAACTGACCCGGCGGATAGTGCTTTTCCATGATCGCAACGGCTCGGGGATCAAGATTCAGCGGCACGTCGAATGCAGCAGCGACGGCCTCGGCGGTGATGTCATCATGGGTCGGCCCGATGCCACCTGAGGTGAAGACATAGGTGTATTTCGTCCGGAGGGCATTCACAGCGCCGACGATCTCAGCCTGAACATCCGGCACGATCCGAACTTCGCTAAGGTCGATGCCAAGAGCGGTCAGATAGTCAGCGAGAAAGCCGATATTCTTGTCTTTGGTGCGTCCGGACAGGATTTCATCGCCGATGACAAGAAATGCAGCGGTTACAATGTCATCGGCCTTATCAGCTGTCATGTCAGCGCTCCCTCGATCCGGATGCTTGGCTTTATCGCAGCTTGCGGTCCGGCTCAACCTTTTGCGTCAGAAACTTAGAGCGTTTCATGATTAAGACGGCGGAAGGCGGTCAGGAGGGCAATGCTTGGTTGGGTTTCCAGCCGTAAACATAGTCAAAGCGGGCCGCAAGGCTCTCCGGTTTTGAAAACTTCATCACCATGTCGCGGGCTGTGGCTGGTAGACCCGACATGTGAAACGTCTTTGCGTTTTTGAAGCCGGTTTCCTGAATGCGTTCCGCGCGCGGTTTGCGGGTCCGCTCATAGGCTCTCAGAGCCGCTGCGGTGTTTTCTGTTTCAACCGGGAAATGGTTCGCAAGCTCGGCGGCATCTTCGATCGCCATAGCCGCGCCCTGCGCCATATAAGGAAGCATTGCATGGGCAGCGTCGCCGAGGAGGGCGATCTGACCATGGGTCCAGGGGCCGTCGGCGTTGACCGTGCACAAGGCCCACTTCAACCAGCGTTCCGGCCCATTCAGCAGATTGCGGATGTCCGTAGGCCAGTCCTTGAAACGGTGCAGGAGTTCGTCCTTGCCGGCTGGCGCCGACCATGTTTCGTCCTGCCAGTCTTCTGTTGCCAGCGCGACGATGTTCAGTTGCTCACCGCTGCGGATCGGGTAGTGGACCAGATGGCTGTCCTTGTGCAGCCACAGCCCAGAATCCTTGCGCCACTTGGCAGGGATCTTGTCGATTGGCAGTGTGGACCTGTAAGCGACCTGACCACTGAAGCGTGCGTTTTTGTGGTTCGGGATCAATCGGCGAACCGTTGACCAAACACCGTCTGCACCGATGAGGGCCTTGCAGTTGAGCGTCCCGGTGGTTTCGCCGGTTTGATATGTGCACACCAGATTGCCGGCATCGCCCGTTTTGGCATCGGTGAGGGCGGTCCCGAGCATCAACGTTATACCGTCGGTCGCCTCGACCTTTTTCAAAAGCGTGCCCTGAAGATCCGCCCGGTGGATCACAATGAAGGGCTGGCCATGCCGTTCGAGCAAATAAGACCCGAGCCGGACCTTGGAAATCTGATCTCCGGTCTTGCCGGACCAGACCCGAAGATTGTCCGGCTGATGGCCAAGCGCTTTAAGGTCCTGAAGCAGTCCAAAACCGTCGAGAACCGAACACGCGTTGGGGGAGAGCTGCAGGCCTGCTCCCACTTCTGACAGAGCCTTGGCCTTATCTATGAGCACGATCTCATGACCTGCCCGGCGCAAGGTCAAAGCGGCGGTCAAACCGCCGATGCCTGTTCCTGCGATGACGATCGGGGCGGGGGGTGTGCCGGTCTCGCTCATGACAGCTCTGGTCTATCAGGCAGTTTCACGCAGCTTCCGGCACCCAGGTGCAGTCGGAAGGTGACGATTCGTTCGGAGCCAGTGTGGCGTCGTACTTGTAAAGCGTTGAGCAATAGGGGCAGACGACTTCTTTTTCGCTGCCCATATCGAGGAAGACATGCGGGTGATCGAACGGCGGATGGGCACCGATGCACATGAATTCCTTTGCGCCGATTGCGATGGAATCGTGGCCGCTGGTGTTTTGAAAATGCGGGACGACCTGATCTGCCATGATCACTTCCTCAATTCTTGTGGCGGTTGCGCCAAGCTCTTTTGGCCGGACCATACCGATTTGATGCCCGGTTGAACAGGGGCAACCTTGCCGCGGTCACCAACCAACTTGTGGCTGCCACCCCCGTGGAAATCCGGCTTTGCCAATTGAGATCATTCTCAGTACAGTGATTGAAATTCGGGTTTTACGTTTACGTAAGAGGAAGTTTTATGCCGGTCTTTGAGCAGGATGGTGTTCAGATTGCCTATCTGGACGAGGGCGAAGGGGATCCGATCCTGTTGATCCACGGCTTTGCCTCCAACAAGGCGGTCAACTGGCAGAACACGGGCTGGGTCGATCTATTCATCAAGGAAGGCCGCCGCGTGATCGCGCTCGACAACAGGGGCCATGGGGACAGTCAAAAATTCCACGACCCGGAGGCCTACGGTGCTCCGATTATGGCGGAAGACGCCCGGAAACTGCTCGACCATCTTGGGATCGAGCAGACCGATGTCATGGGCTATTCGATGGGTGCCCGGATCAGTGCGTTTTTGACGCTTAATCATCCGCAGCGGGTCAAACGGGCCATTTTCAGCGGGCTTGGCTACGGCATGATCGAAGGGGTGGGAGACCCGGAGCCAATTGCCGCTGCGCTTGAAGCCGACCGCCTGCAGGATGTCACGGACCGGACGGGCCGGGCGTTCCGTGCGTTCGCCGAGCAGACCAAATCCGACCGCTTGGCCCTTGCGGCTTGCATGCGCTCCTCGCGCCAGAAAATCAGCGAAGAAGATATCGCCCGCATCGAGCGGCCGGTTCTGGTGGCCGTTGGCACCCGCGATGACATTGCCGGGTCCCCACATAAATTGGCTGCCTTGATGCAGCATGCAGACGTGCTTGAGATCCCGGGACGGGATCACATGGTGGCCGTCGGAGACAAGGTTCACAAGCAAGGGGTCCTGGCGTTTTTGAACAACGTCGACGCTTGACCGGCGGTTTTACGCCAGCTTGTGCGCACAGATTGGGAGGAGACATGAGCGCAAAACGGGTCGAATTCAAAGGGGCGGAGGAAAACGCCCTGATTGCCGATCAATATGGGACGGGCGGTCAACCTGTGATCTTGCTGCACGGCGGCGGGCAGACGCGTCATTCGTGGGCAGCGGCGGCGGAACGGATCGCAGCGCTTGGACATGTTGTTTATTCGGTCGACCAGCGGGGCCACGGCGAAAGCGCCTGGGTTCCCTCCGGCAACTACATGTTTGTCCATTTCGCCCAGGATCTTGTTGCGCTCTGCCGGCAGGTGATTGCAAAACATGGAGCCAAACCGGTTGTGGTCGGTGCGTCGCTGGGCGGTTTTGCCGGGATGCTGGCAGAAGGTGTGGAAGCGCCGGGAAATCAGGCTGCACTTGTGCTGGTCGACATCACGCCGCGTGTCGATATGGATGGGGTCTACAAGATCCTCGGCTTCATGGGCGACAGGGTAGAAGAAGGCTTCGGAACGGTGGAAGAAGCTGCAGATGCCATCGCCCGGTATCTACCGAACCGCTCAAGGCCGAAGGATCTGTCAGGGCTTTCGAAAAATCTGCGCCTTCATGCCGACGGCCGGTATCGCTGGCATTGGGATCCGGCGTTCCTGAAGGTCCGGGAACATTCAGACGCAGAAATCACAAAACGGGTGCAGGCCGGAATGATCGAAGCGGCTGAAAACCTTAAAGTGCCGGTGCTTCTGTTGCGTGGCCGGAACTCCGAGCTGGTGTCGATGGCACATGTGGAAGAGTTCCTGGACTGCGTGCCCCATGCCAAGTTCACCGACATTCAGGACGCCGGTCACATGGTTGCCGGCGACAAGAATGACGTTTTCGCCCAGGCGGTCGAGGAGTTTCTCACCGACCTGAAATCGGAAGCCCTGATTGCTTGATTCTGCCAGTGTTCTGAATCGGTTGTGGGCGTCGTCTCAAATACCGATTCAGTGCCAGTTCTGTTCCGGGATAGAATCAAAAAGCCTGTTCAAGATTCTGTTCTAATTTTGGAATTCTTCCTTCATCTGCCCTTTGAAAGCCGGTTTGCGTTTTTCCAAGAAAGCGCGGCAGCCCTCGGCGTAGTCGGCGCTGTCGACACAGGTGCGGGCCATTGATTGAGCGGCGCTCAGGTCGGCCGCCGCACTTGCCGATGCCAGGAGGTTGATGGTGGTCTTGGCAGCTTTCAGGGACAGCGGAGCGTTTTGTTCAAAGTGGCGGCACAGCTCGGCAATCCGGGAATCTAACGCGCCAGCTTCGTGAACCTCGTCGATGAGGCCGATCTGCAGGGCGTTTTCGGCGGAGAGGCGTTCAGCTGTGAACAACAGCTTTTTCGCATTGGACGGGGACACAGCCTCGATCAGGTCCGCCACCGCATCCGGCGGATAGGCGAGGCCGAGGCGGGCGGCCGGGATGGAGAAAAAGGCGGTGTCCGATGCAACGCGAAGATCGCAGGCCAGCGCCAATCCGAGGCCGCCCCCGAGGCATGGGCCTTCAATTGCCGCGACGACGGGAACAGGCAGGGTTTTCAAGGCCCGGAAGGCCGCGACATTGACCGCATCATAATGGGCGGCCTTATCCGCGGTTGATCGGACAGCCTCGAACTCGGCAATGTCCGCGCCCGCACAAAACGCCTTGCCTCCGGCGCCTCGCACGATAAGGGCGCGCAGGCCGGCGTTGTCGCGGAGCGGTTCGAGCAATTCGGGAATGCGGCCCCAGCCTGCAAGGGGCAAGGCATTTTTGCGGTCCGGAGCATTCAGGATCAATTCGGCAATCTGTCCGGAAACACGCAAGAATGGGTTGGTATCTTCGGACTGAGACGGGGATTGATCAGACGTCATGTGAACCTCAGGTGCTGTGCAAAATGGCGGGTGCCGGAATATTGATCGTAAAAAAACGATTCATTAGACTGATTGATATCTGATATGAGCAAGTTTTGTTTGGAATATCACGCACAGCGCCTATTTTAGAAAGCCATGTGAAGTGGGCTTGAAAAGGAGACAGTCCATGTCGACCCCGGTACGCCAAGCTGGCGAAGATCGCGTGATGAAGCACGATCCCGTCTGGCAACAGTTGCGCGACGAAGCCCAGGCGATGGTGGCGGCAGAGCCAGCCTTGTCGTCCTTTGTCTATGAGACGGTCCTAAATCACGACAGCCTGGAAGAAGCTGTGGTTCACCGTCTGGGCGATCGCCTCGGGCGGGACATCGTATCTGCGTCGCTTATTCGCCAGACCTATCTGGAAGCGCTGGCGGACGAGCCGGAACTCGCCGAGATTTTTCGCGTGGACATAGTCGCGGTGTTCGATCGCGATCCGGCATGCTTCCGCTATCTGGAGCCAGTTCTTTATTTCAAGGGCTTTCACGGCCTTCAAACGCACCGGCTGGCCAATTGGCTTTGGCGCAAGGGCCGTAAGGACTTCGCTCTTTATTTGCAGAGCCGCTGCTCGGAAGTCTTTCAGATCGACATTCATCCAGCCGTTCCGGTCGGGCGCGGGATCTTTATTGACCATGGCACAGGTATCGTTGTCGGCGGAACGGCTGTGATTGAGGACGACGTCTCCATCCTGCAAGGTGTGACGCTGGGCGGCACGGGGAAGGAAGACGGCGACCGGCATCCGAAGATCCGTCACGGCGTTCTGCTTGGCGCTGGCGCCAACGTCCTCGGCAACCTGGAAATCGGGCATTGCAGCCGGATTGCTTCCGGCTCTGTTGTTCTTACCGATGTTCCGGCGAACACCACAGTTGCAGGTGTGCCGGCGAAGATCGTTGGGAAGGCTGGGTGTCCGGAGCCAGCCCGCAGCATGAACCAGCTCCTGGGTGAGTAGGGTGTGGCCGGTATGAAGGAAGACGGGGAAAGCTGATCGAAAAGGTTTGGCATTTCCCGGCTCTCTTGTAGGGTCCGCACCACGACTGATGGATTTGGCGAACGACAAGGAGAGAGCCACGTGAACCCCGAAGAAATCCGCAAGCTTGAAGCCTATCTGCGCAAAAAGTTCGATCTACCGAGCATGCAGGTCCGGGCGCGTCCGAAAAAGGACGATTCCGCGGAGGTCTATATCGGTGAGGAATTCATCGGTGTTATCTTCCGTGATGACGAAGATGAAGACCTGAGCTGGAACTTCCAGATGGCCATTCTCGAGATCGATCTCGACGAAGTGTAAGGCTCATCAGATAGGTTTCTAAAAGGCGGCCCAAGCGGGCCGCTTTTTTGTTGGGTCTTTAGGTGCGAAAGCCGCGAACCTTCGCCTTGATCGCCGCATCAAGCTCGCGCCAACTAGGAAGCAAGGTTTGATCGAACTGGTAGCGGATCAGCCGGCCGCCGCCGGGCGTGACCGTTCGATGGCAAACTGCCTTTGCCCCGCTGCGTTTCTTGACGCACCGGGCAATAAAACCGTCCCTGGCCTCTGGGTCATAGACGATGATATCCCGGTTCTGCGCCGCTCGGGCAGACAACATCAACATATTCAATCCCGCAGTCGTTGGCCGCGCACCGCCGCGGGCAAGGCGCTTATAGACAGGATCCAGCTGAGTTCTGAGCGTTTCCCGGTAAGGATCATGCTCCAGCCCCACTTGGACAAGCGGCAGAGGTGTCCCGAGCTGTGCCGTGGCGTTGTCTTCGCCGGGCATCCTGAGGTCCGGCCAAGTCATCAGCAAGCTGACTTGCTGGTAGCGATCTGCCTCGCCTTGTGCCGACAAGCGGTGCGTCGCGGATTTGAAGTAGCCCGCCGGGATCTGAAAGTGGTCCGGTCCCATCGTGACACTCACCAAAGCGTGTCGGGGTGTCGATTGGAATAGCGGGGCTGCACGCATAAACCAATGATATCCGCGTTCGGCAACATGCGCGAAGGTCAGAACACACAAGGCTGTTGCCAGCATCGCGAAATGAAGTGGCTTTGCATTGGTCGGTGCTGGCAGGGTCGGCCTGATCACGTGCCGTGCCTTTCTAATGACCTAAGCTGGCACACAGTGTTCAAGAATGAGACACGTGTTTCAGCGCAGGACTGGTGCGATCCGGCGTAACTTACTAAAAACTTTAGGTTTTTATCCCGTTGCCAGACCGGCACGATGTTTGCTCTTGACCGTTTACAATTTCTTCATCACTTTCTCAGTGAAGAGGTTAACGGAAGGTTAACAGGGGCCATGTCGGATTTACTTATCGTTGGATACATTGCGTGCGCGGGGTTCGTTGCCGCCGGTTTGCTCGGAAGCCTCTATCAGCTGGTGACCAATCAACCGCCGAAATTCAATTTCCCGGAATCGACAGCATTAGGGTTTGTAGCCGGGGTGATCGTCTGCGTTTTTGCCGGTCCCTTCATCATCATGCGCAATGCCATCCGCGGCCGGCGTATTGAGAACCGCCCGTTGGGCTGGCTGGTTGCTTCATCCACCATTGCCGGCATGTGGAGCATGTGTTCCGGTCTGATGGTCATGAACGTGGCCTTGATTGTGGCCGGATACGCGTAAGCAATGCCGATCTATTCACTAGAGGGAGTGCGCCCGCAGGTTCCGGACGCTGGGCTTTCTTGGGTTGCACCAACGGCAACGCTGATCGGTGACGTGCATCTGGAAGATGAAAGCAGCATTTGGTTCGACGCCGTTCTGCGCGGGGACAGGGAGCCTATAAGGATCGGCAAGCGGTCCAATGTTCAAGATGGCTGTGTGTTTCACGCGGATCCAGGCTATCCGCTCACAGTCGGTGCCAACTGCACCATCGGCCACAAGGTCATTCTGCACGGCTGCACAATCAACGACAATTCCCTCATCGGGATGGGCGCCACGATCCTGAATGGGGCCGTTATCGGTTCCAATTGTATAATCGGCGCAAATGCTCTCATTTCCGAAAGGAAGGTCATTCCTGACAATTCATTGGTTGTTGGCGTTCCTGGAAAGGTCGTTCGCGAACTGCCAGAAAGTGCAGCCGCGGACATCCGAAGATCAGCCGACGGTTACGTTGCCAATTGGCAAAGGTATGCGGCCGGTCTGGTCGAAGTCTGAACAGTCTTCCATACCATCAGTCCCAATACCGGCTCTCATTTCTATCTATTCTGCGCCGCTGAAGCTTCCAGGTTCCAAAATAGCGGGAACCGGCCCGCGGGGGCGGGCCGGTTCCCTGGATCCGGTCGTGGTAGGGATGGGGAGGGTGGGGACGCGACCGGATCGTCCTATCGGCCCAAAATCAGGCCAATTCCCGAACTAGTTTGAAATGCTGCTGACTGTCGTCACGCGCGTATCCGAGATCCCGGTCCATTTGACCGGTGAACTTGCTGATTGCCGTTTGATGTAGCGATAAGGTGTGGAGTACCAGGGCAGCACGGCTTCGATCTGATTATCCAGGATCATATCGCCGTGGTCCGTTCGGACAGTCAGAACAGCGTGGCCACCATTTTGTATGTCCTTTGCGACCGTGATCAAAAGAGCGCTTTTTGGCCACCCGGCTTCTATAAGCACACGTTGTTTTTCAAGAACGTATTCCTCGCAATCACCGTATCCGTCCACAGGATAGGTCCAATACTCCTCTTTCCCAAAGAGGTCGGCATCGGTCATCGGGCGGACTCGGCGATTGACGTCCGCGTTGATTGCGATCAGCTCGTTCCACCGATTTTCGGTCAGTTTGACAACCACCGGCTCGTAGCGTTCATTCTGGCAAGCCCAACCGTTGTCACGGCAAAACTGCCGGTGCCCGATTGGCGCTTTGACCGCGGTTTTCATGTCCATAAAGCGGCCAGGATCGGCATGCGCGGTTGGCGCTAGTCCGAAGAGTCCAAGCAAGACTGCAGTAGTAGATAGAAATTTTCCAAGAGTTTTCATCGTAACGCCCTCCCCAAGGCTGGCATCACGATGCATTACTGTTTTTTACTTGACGGAAATTGAGGTGATAAACTTGTAGTATTATTTGAATTTATTTTTATTTTTATTTTAGTAATACTTGAAATGAATTTGAATCAATTTCGAGGAAAGTTTGAGTCAAATTTTATCGATCCTCTGTAAGTCGCTCATTTCGTGATAGTTCCCCTTAAAACTGGAAATAAATCGATGGGAGGTCAGTTCGTCGAGGCAGGCTTGCTGATCCCAAAACACTGCGTTTTTTCAGCCGTTTCGGAGCTTGAAAAAAGTTGAAAAAAAACGTGTTGAGGCTGCCTGGAACCACTCGGCCAGTGTCTTGAAGACCTGATCATGTCCAAGTGGAGCGCAGCTGGCTGCTTTGGAAGGAGGCAAGCGCCCAAACCTGAGCACGGCCGATGATCTGACCAAATCTGACCGCCAGCTTGCGCGTCTTCACAGAATCTAAGTGTCGTCAGCCCTCATAAACTGCTTACAGAAGGACAAAACTCAAAAAGCGGGTACTTTATTTGGATTCTGGCGTCGTGATGTGGTGTTCGAGCAGCTCGCGGCTCTGAACCGCCGCAAACTCGACCGCAATCCCGCCTTCTATCTGGCGGACAACGCGGGCCCGCATCTTGCCGAGCGTAATTTGATCGCCCATCTCGGGCAGGATATCGGTTGCGATCGCGGCACCAGAGAGGGATACATCGAAAATCCGGCAGACATGTTCCGTCCCGTCTGGAAGGATCATCTTCGTCATCTGGTTCATCGGAACGAAGCGGTCATGGCGGCGGTCTTCAGGAAGATTAAGTTCATCCCGGTTGGCAAGCCAGGTCAGAACATTTGCAATCTTGTCCCGCTTACGTACCGTATTGCGCAGCTCGACCGCAAATCCACCGTCAATAAGCCGGGAAATCCGACCCTCTACACGGCTGAGGTGATCAAGGTAAGCAACAACGCGCTCGCCAACTTTGCCAGAAACTGGGGTGATCATTGCCATGCCACCTGGTGACATGTCGATCACCTGGCACGGATACTCTCTGCGGTCTTCAAGCATGAAACGGCCAAGTATATTTACCTGAACCCGTTGATGGCGCCGGCGGTCCGTGACTTGAAGCGATTTGCTTCCCTCTGGTGCTGCTGTTGCCAATCCGGCGCTCATGCCTGCAATGTCCAAACCTGTGCGTCTTGCAACGCACTTTCCCCGATCGCGCAGAGAATCATGACAATCCTCGCAAGCACTTTAGGGGCAATGGGGTTAACGATGTGTAAGAGTGTACCCTACACATCGCCCAATATTAAGGGTTTTGACAGAGTTGTTAGGATTTGCCGCCGGAATAGACCGTCAGGTGGCCAACTTGCCGCTCTGCTCCATGAGGAAGGACTGCCGCACCCTGGGGGAGAACCGGGGTTCGCATTGGCATGTCTTCCGCTGTGAAGCGGGGCATGATCGGATTGATGTTTGAGTGGCTTGCTCCTGTGAAATACGGACGCTCATCTGGCCAGACCAGCCGCAGGCTGCTGATGGACTGTCTTAAAACCGGATGCAGTCCTATCCAATAGGGCTTATCCATTGGGACAGCGCTTCCCAGTATCCGGATGCGGCCTTCACCCGGAACGTTGAGTGGAACAAGCAGCATTTCCATCTGCAGTTCCTGTTCACGTTCCGTATGCCCATTGATCCCAACCACCGCGGCAGCGCCGTCTTCGGTGATGGCTGCGATCAGGCTTTCCAGTGCTTCACGGTCCTTGGTGTCCCAACCCCGGAGAAAATTGCGGCCTTTCAGTTCCCGGCAATGAGCAGAGCAGAGGCGCGTCCCGGCAAGGCGGTAACGCACATCACTGGGTCCATTGGTCTCCAGGATGAACGTATCCCCAAGCAAACCGCGGATTTCGCCCGGATCAATTTCGCTCCGGTTCGGAGCGGGCCGAGCTCCGCGCAGAGAATCCCAATAGGAGTATAGTGTCTGGGTCACGCCATGTTTCATTTGACTTGCCTTTCGTCCCACTCCGGAGCGCTGTTTCGTCTCAAGACAGTAACTGTTTCAAAACGGGACGCTCCGTCATCCGTCCTTTTGTTTGCCTCCTACTAAGCAGGGGGTGTGCCAAGTCGCTGAAAGTATGAAAAAATCGTCATGCAACACTTTGTTAAGGTTAATTCTTCGTAAAGCTTGCCAGCGCAGAGTGTGGCTGGCAAATTCCGATCGTCTTCAGGGCATGTGGTTGGTAAAACCTACGCCCGTGTAAGCGCGAAAAACTTCGAAAGTGGCGTACAAGAACCCGATAACGAAGAGGCGATTGCAACAAGACACCTCAATTTGGCGCGTGGGGACGCGACCTTTTGCGGGGGGCTCAACGAACGCCGGTTATCGTTTCGATAGCCGGCGTTTTGTTATGTGCCGACAAGGGCAGGGTCAAAAACGAACCAGCGCAATGGCGTTCACCATGTTTCTGCAAGCGTATGCGATTGTTGACCGGCGCCCTTGTTTTGTCCCGTTGCCGGGCTACAACTTCTGGACATTGAGATGCGAGGTTCCATGAACGTTTATCAGTTTGATGAGGAGCGCAAGCGCCGCGACGAAGAGACCAAGCAGCGCGAGCAACGCCCATCCGAGCCTCCGGCGCTCAATCTGCCGGCCGCGATTATCTGGTTGAGCGTTGCCCTGATCGCCATTCATGTCGTGCGGACCTTTGTTATCCCGACTGGCTGGAACAACATGATGCTGTACTTCCTGGCATTCTGGCCGGTGAAATATACAGCGCTGAGCAGTCTGCAGGCGATGGACCTTGCGTCCAGCATCTGGGCTTTTGTCAGTTATAGTTTTCTGCATGGCGGTGCCATGCACCTGACGTTCAATCTGCTCTGGATGGCGATCTTCGGCAGCGCTGTTGTACGCAGGTTTGGATTTGGGCGGTTCCTGGCATTTTCTGCTTTGTGCTCTGTTGGCGGCGCGTTTGCACATCTTGCGACCCACTGGGGCGAATCTGCGCCCATGATTGGTGCGTCGGCTGCCATATCAGGCCATATGGCGGCAGCTATCCGGTTTGTCTTTGAGATGGGCGGACCGCTCGGCGTTTTTCGCCGGTCCGATAGAGCTGCTTATTTTGTCCCCGCGCAGCCGCTCAGCGAGTGCTTCCGGAACCAGCAGGTTCTGGTCTTTGTTGGCGTTTGGTTTGGATTGAACATGTTCTTCGGACTGACAAGCGGTGGGCAGGCGGGGTCCATTGCCTGGCAAGCGCACATTGGCGGTTTTGTCGCCGGATTAGCTTTGTTCCCGCTCTTTGATCCAGTGCCCCAGCGGCGGGGATGGTAACGGGCAACGTCAAGGCTTTGCGTCACCATATTTTTTTGCCATGATGCGGTAATCAGGGAGCCGGATGCAACCGGACCTTGGATGCAAAGGGAGGTTTGCTTACATGACCGTTGCCGCAATCATGAAGACGAAAGGCCACGACACCATCACGGCGGATAAGTCCGCACCGGTGAGCGAGATCGCCGAAATTCTGGCGAAGAACAAGATCGGCGCCGTAGTGCTTTGTGATGGAGACCGGCACATCGAGGGCATTGTCTCGGAGCGGGACGTGGTGCGCCTTGTCGGTCTGCAAGGGGCCTCCGCGTTGTCTCAGCCCGTTTCATCAATCATGACCAAGGATGTGATGACCTGCACTGAAATGGATGCAGCAAATGAGGTCATGGGGCGCATGAACCGGGGCCGGTTCCGTCACATGCCGGTGGTGGAAGACGGCAAGCTGATTGGGGTCATCTCCATCGGCGACGTCGTGAAACACAAGATCGCCCAGGTCGAACACGAAGCTGAGCAAATGCGCACCTACATCACGACGACCTGACGCTGCTAACTTCTACATCGTGCTAAGTCAAAGCGGCTGACTCGTTGGTCAGCCGTTTTTCTAATTCTTTCCGTAAACTTCCTTGGGGTCGTAGACTTTCTCTTTTTCTACGTTTTCCAAGCGAACGGTTCCATCTTGTGTATTGGAAACCTTACGGAAAAAGCAGGACCGGTAACCGACGTGGCAGGTGGCGCCATTGCCTTCCACGGTCACTTTCACCACCAGGGCGTCCTGGTCGCAATCGGTGAGGATTTCTTGCACCTTCTGGATCTGGCCGGATGTTTCACCCTTTTTCCAGAACCCTTGACGGGACCGGCTCCAATACCAAGCTTCCCCGGTTTTGATGGTGCGTTTCAAGGCTTCTTCATTCATGTAGCCGACCATCAGGACTTCAGATGTTTTGAAGTCGGTCACGACAGCTGCAATAAGGCCGTCCTGGTCGAATTTCGGCATCAGCCGATCGCCTTCTTCGACCGTCGCTTTGTCAGCGCGTTCGGAAATAATCAGATCAGTCATGTAAACTCGATTTTGGCCACCCAGGGGGCTGGATGGCCACTACAGGTAGGTTTATCCGCGCACCAAGGTCATGAACTTGGCTTGTTCCGCCGGATCGTCTTCGAAGATGCCCGTGAACTGCGTGGTGATTGTGGAAACACCGGGTTTTTGAACACCGCGCATGGTCATGCATTGATGTTCAGCTTCCATCATAACAGCAAGGCCACGCGGAGCCAAAGCGTCATCGATGGTTGAGGCGATTTGTGACGTCAGATTTTCCTGGGTCTGCAAGCGTTTTGCGAAAATGTCGACGACGCGCGCAAGCTTGGAGAGACCGACAACGCCTTCTGCCGGGTAATAAGCGATGTGTGCTTCACCGACGAACGGCAGCATATGGTGTTCGCAATGCGAATGAAACGGAATGCCGCGGACCAGCACGATGTCCTGATATCCGCCGACGTCTTCAAACGTGCGCTCAAGATGCTCGGCCGGATCTTCAAAATATCCGCCATACAACTGTGTGATTGCTTTCACGACACGCTTGGGCGTGTCCAGCAATCCTTCGCGGTCCGGGTCATCACCGGTCCAGGCGAGGATGGTCCGCACAGCAGCCTCCGCTTCTTCACGGCTCGGGCGTTGAAGTTGATCCGGTGTTTTACGTTCGAATGTTTTTCCGACCGGCTTTAGGACAGCGTCCATAGGGATCCTCGCGATTTTACCCTTATCACTCGTCATACGGCATCCGCTTTGGCTCAGATCAAGATCTCTCGATCAAAAGGGCGCGGAGATGTAGCACACTCCGCACGAAAAGCGAACGCACAGTTTCTGAGCGGGTTAAGCCAGCGTCAAGCGCCGATCCGGCGCCTTTTCATCTGGCTGCGACCACTCTGCCCCTTGCGAAATTGCTGTGGCGTCTGATCTATATATATGAAAGAAGCGTGCCGACAATGCGGCACCTGCTCACTAGCTGTCACGAAGAGGCGAGAATGCTCGACGACATCTATAATGCAAAGATCCTGGAGTTCGCCGGCAACATTCCCCGCGTTGGCAGGCTTGAGCATCCGGATGGGACGTCCAAGGCGCATTCCAAGCTGTGCGGGTCGACGGTGGTTGTCGATTTGTGCGTCAAGGATGGCGTGGTGACTGATTTCGCGCATGATGTTAAGGCCTGTGCGCTCGGCCAAGCATCGTCCTCCATTCTGGCGCAGCATGTGGTCGGCGCGACTGAAGAAGAGTTGCGGACCTTAAAGACAACCATGCATGCCATGTTTAAAGAAGGTGGGGAGCCGCCGGTTGGCCGGTTCGAGGATCTGAAGTTTTTGCTGCCCGTGCGTGAATACAAAGCGCGGCATGCATCAACGCTTCTAACGTTCGATGCGGTTGTGGGCGCGCTTGATCAAGCTGCGGCTGATACAAAGGCCGACGGCGCCGCAGCGTAATATGTGCGATCGCAGTGATCCGGCCTGATGTCAGGTTAGCCCCTTAGATGTGTTCATCCTGTGATCATAAGCCGGATCAACCCCGAAAGCTTTCAATAGCCGGATGGGCGGCAATCGGACTGATCTGGATTTACCGCCACACCCTGTCGCTCTTCATGGGACGGACCTGCCGGTATGCGCCAACCTGTTCAGACTATACGGATCAGGCCATCCGCAGGTTCGGCTTTTGGGCCGGCGGTTGGCTGGGATTGTCCCGGATCCTGCGCTGTAATCCTTGGGGCGCGTCAGGTTTTGACCCGCTTCCGGACACACTTCCCGACACTGCGCGCTGGTATTTGCCCTGGCGGTATGGCCGCTGGACGGGCGATCATATCCCTGACGACCATCGAATGGATTGATTTCAAAACAGGAATGACGAAGCGTTAAGAAAAGGTTGAACTTACCTAGCGTGAGTGCAAGTCTTTCTGACTGACTTCTACTGAAGGAGAGGGCGGATGGACGTGCAGGACTTTCATTTTGTAATGATCAAGCCGACCCACTACGATGACGACGGCTATCCAATTCAGTGGTTGCGGTCGGCCATTCCATCCAACACGCTGGCCAGTTTGAACGGGCTTGCCGAAGCGGCGCGCGAGCGCGACGTACTCGGCGAAAAGGTCAGGATCCATCTTCACACGTACGATGAAACAAACAAACGCGTTCGCCCGCAGAAGATTGCGCAGGATATCCGCCGCAGGGGCGGCAAAGCCCTGATTGCCCTGGTTGGGGTGCAATCCAACCAGTTTCCAAGGGCAACGGACCTTGCACGGGAGTTCATGCGCGAGGGGCTGCCGACGGCGATTGGCGGGTTTCATGTTTCGGGCTGCATTTCGATGCTGGACGACATGCCTGAAGAGATGGTGGCGCTGCAGGAAGAGGGCGTTTGCTATTTTGCAGGCGAGGCAGAAGAGCGGCGCCTCGATCAGGTTTTCCGGGACGCCTTCAATGATGACCTGAAGCCACTCTACAATTTTATGGCGGATCTGCCGTCGCTTGAAGGAGAGCCGACGCCGATCCTGCCGACCAAGCACATTCAGTTCACCGCCGGGTCGCATTCCAGCTTTGATCTCGGGCGGGGGTGCCCGTTCCAATGCTCCTTCTGCACGATCATCAACGTGCAGGGGCGCAAGAGCCGGTTCAGGTCCGCCGACGATCTGGAGCAAATTATTCGCGACAACTATGCGCAGGGCATCGACCGGTTCTTCATCACCGACGACAATTTCGCCCGCAACCGCGAGTGGGAGCCACTGTTCGACCGGCTCATTCAGTTGCGGGAAGAGGAGAATTTCGACATCAAGTTCATCATCCAGGTGGATACGCTCTGCCACCGGATTGAGAACTTTATCGAAAAGGCAACCCGGGCCGGGGTCAACCGGGTGTTTATCGGTCTTGAAAACATCAATCCCGACAATCTGCTCGCCGCCAAGAAACGGCAAAACAAGATCACCGAATACCGGCAGATGTTGCAAAAGTGGCGTGACCACGGCGCGACCACTTATGCCGGATACATCATCGGGTTTCCGGGAGACACCAAGGAAGCGATCTTGCGGGATGTCGAAATCATCAAGAAGGAGCTGCCGCTCGACCTTCTTGAGTTCTTTTTCCTAACGCCTCTGCCGGGCTCGGAAGACCACAAGGTTCTGCTTGAAAAGGGTATCTGGATGGATCCGGATCTTAACAAGTACGATCTCAACCACCGGGTCTCCCATCATTCGAAGATGAGCGATGATGAATGGGAGGAGGCCTATCGGGAGGCCTGGTCGAGTTATTATTCAGACAGCCACATTGAGACGGTGCTCCGCCGGGCTGCAGCCCACAAAAAGGGGCGGCCGGGCAACAAGCTGTTCTTGATGATGTGGTTCAAACTGATGATCGAGTGTGAGGGCGTTCATCCGCTGGAGGGCGGGTACTTCCGGCTCAAATTCCGCAAAGACCGGCGCAATGGACTGCCAATTGAAAATCCGCTTGTCTTCTATCCGCGCTACGTCTGGGAGGTGATCTCCAAACACTGGGCATATGTGTCCGCGGTCTGGCGGGTTCACCGGATCTACCGGAGGGTGAAAGCGGCACCCGGCCGGCGCACATATTCCGATGTGGCGATCGCCCCGATGAGTGCGGATATGGAAGAGGATCTGGCGATGATCACGGAAACGCGGGGCGGAAAAGACGCTGTTGCCAAATCCGCCCGGGACGCGTCCATCGTCAAGGCCGCGAAGAAACGAGCGCTGGCCTCTTAAGGAACAGAACTAGGCCTGGTGGCAACTTTTCTCTCTCCGAAAGAACGGTAAACGCCATCCGAGTGTCATGCCCGCAGCCGCCAGCATGATCACCGCAACGCCGAGGATCTGCACGGTTCCAAGTTTCTGTCCCAGAACCAAATAGTCGGTGACGTAGGCGACGGATGGATAGAGGAACGTCAACGCGCCCTGAAGGTCTGTCGGCAGCTTCTGCACTGCCGAATACAAGATCGTGTACATCATTGCAGTGTGCACAAAACCGAGGATGAGCAGGGAGCCCCAAGCAGAGCTTTGCGATGGGAGGTCCGCCACACTCGCGAAAGGGGCAAGCAGGATGGCGCCTGCTGAGACCTGTATCAGCGCGATCATGTGTGAGGGGATGCCGCTCAGCTTTTTGGTGACAACAACAGCGACGGCCCAAAGAAACGCGGCGCCAATGGACAGCGCGACACCGACGGCAAAGTTGCCATCCGCATAAGCCAATTCGGGTTTTGATTGGGCGATCACCACGACACCGCAAAAGGCGAGTGCCAGCCAGCTCAGCTTTCTCAGCGTCAGGTGTTCTCCGAAAAAGAGCATGCCAAAACACACCAGCATGAAAGGCTGCGTATTGTAGATGGCCGTCGTAAGTGAAATGGACGCATGCCCGATCGCGTGAAACAGCATAACCCAATTGGTGGTCAGCGCGATGCCGCCCAAGACCGCCAGCAGAAACTGCTTCAGTGAGATTTTGTATGCAAAAGCGCCTTTAAGTGAACATATCAGCGCTAGCCCGACTGCGCCGAACAGGCAGCGCCAGAAGGCGACCGTGACCGGGTTTTCTCCGCTAAAAACAACGAAAATGCCCAAGGTGCCAATCAAGGTCATCGCGAAGGTCATTTCCAAAATGCCGGTGGTTCTTTCTGACATTTGAGCAACTCCTATCAATACGCTTTCAAGGATCTGCTGTTTGGATGAGCCGCTCCATATGTTATTCAAGGCAGTGGACGTAATCGACCTGATAAAATTAGGCAAAAGACCCTTTGAGGTTTAAAGTGAAAGATATTGACGCCCAAGATCGTGAAATATTGAAAATTCTGATCGAGGATGGCCGGTGTTCGATCAAGGACATTGCCGTCAAGGTCGGTTTGTCGTCGCCAAGCGTTTCGGACCGGCTCAGGCGCTTACAAGATTCCGGTGTCATTCGCAGCTTTACGGCCGATGTTGATTCCCGGGCTCTCGGATACGCGCTTCAGGCGATTACACGCGTCCGGCCGTTGCCGGGCAAACTCCATATCGTCCGCGAGTTGCTGCAGGAGATACCGGAAGTCATTGAGTGCGACAAAGTCACAGGTGACGATTGTTTTGTGGTGCGTTTGGTAATCCGGGAAATCGAAGAACTGGACAGCATTCTTGAACGGATCACGGACAAGGCTGAAACGAGCACCTCGATCGTCAAATCGCAACCGGTGCCCCGGCGGGTGCCGTTAGAGTTTTAGCGGCCAACGGTGCCTTATTCTGCGTGACGTTTCCCAAACCGGAGCCGTTAACGCTTTAGAACGCTAGCCGTCTTAAGATGTTTTTGAATTCGCCCGCGATCTGGGAACTCTCCGGCAAGTCCAGGCTGGCTTGCCGCTCAAAGGCACAGTGTTTTGCTGAACAGGTTCAAATCGTTTTTCACAGTCTCGGGAATGTTGAGCCTCACGTTCCTGCTGGCGCCGGGCTCTCTTGCTGCAGATGGCTGTAACAAGATGACCGTTGCAGCCGCCGAGATTCCGCATTTTGTTGAGAGTGAGAGCGAAGGGGAGTTCGTCGTTTTATTGCAGTCCGCGGCAAAGCGTGCGGACTTGGCTTTGGACATCAGGCTTTATCCGAAAAAACGCGCTCTTGGATTGTTTCAGATGGGGATGGTCGACGCGCTGATGCCCCATTCCAGTGCTGGCGCGGATGTCGCGTCCTACAAATCACTGCCAATTCTAATGAAGCGCGACTTTGCATTTGTTCGAAAGGGTGGCCCGGTGCCGTCGAGTGCTTCTGATCTTGAAGGCCTGCGGATCGGATTGACTGCCCAATACGCCTATCCGAAATCGCTAACGGCGAACGATGAAATCGACTTCAGCCGCGAGCCAAACTCAGATCTGGACAATATCAGAATGTTGTCCGCGGGCCGTCTGGACGGGTCGATCATCGAAGAGCAATCCGGCCTGAGGGCAATTGCAGAAGCAGGTGTCGACAACATCGTTTACGATGAAACCAGCCCGATCAATGAACTCAGCGTCTGGATCCTGTTCGCCAAAACGGAGTGCGGCGCGCTGCAGGCCGAAAAGATCAACTCCGCTTTCCGGGCCATGATCAACGACGGAGAGTGGGCTGCAATCAAGAAGGCTGATCCGCCGAACGGATAGGTGACTGTCAGCCCGTTTCTGCGGATCGACCCAGACGATCATCTCGCCGGTTTCGGAAAAGGTTGCCGTTTTAGGCTGAATCCCGTATCAGCACACATCTCAAGACCAAAGACATCGCTTACCTGCTGTGTGTGCAGGAGTGAGCAGGAGACTGACATGATTCAATTGACCTTCCCCGACAATTCCGTGCGCGCCTATGAAGCTGGGACTTCCGGTCTCGACGTGGCGACCGGCATTTCCAAATCGCTGGCCAAAAAGGCTGTCGCGATGACCCTTGACGGGGAATTGAAAGACCTCACCGATCCCATCGACGCGGACGCCAATATCGAGATCGTGACCCGGGAAGACCCGCGCGCGCTGGAGTTGATCCGGCACGATGCGGCCCACGTGATGGCGGAAGCTGTTCAGGAGTTGTGGCCGGGTACGCAGGTGACCATCGGGCCCGTGATCGAAAACGGCTTTTATTATGACTTCAAGCGGGTTCACCCAGAAGGATCGGCCAATGCCGGGTCTGACTGGCCGTTTAACCCGGAAGAGCTGCCGGTCATCGAAAAGAAGATGCACGAAATCATCGCGCGCGGTGCGCAGTTCACAAAGGAAATCTGGACCCGCGAAGAAGCCAAGACCTATTTTGCCGCCAAGGGCGAGCACTACAAGGTCGAGCTTGTCGATGCGATCCCGGAAGACCAGGAAATCAAGATCTACAAGCAGGGCCAGTGGCTGGATCTCTGCCGTGGCCCGCACATGGTTTCTACCAAGCAGATTGGCGACGCCTTCAAGCTGATGAAGGTGGCCGGTGCCTATTGGCGCGGTGACAGCAACAATGAAATGCTGACTCGCATCTACGCGACAGCCTGGCACAATGAGAAGGAGCTGAAGGGCTACCTTCACATGCTGGAGGAAGCGGAAAAGCGCGATCACCGCAAACTTGGTCGCGAAATGGATCTGTTCCATTTCCAGGAAGAAGGACCGGGCGTCGTCTTTTGGCATCCGAAGGGCTGGGACATGTTCCAGAACCTGATTGCCTATAAGCGCCGCCGTTTGCGCGGGACGTATGACGAGGTGAACGCACCGCAAGTCCTGCATACTTCGCTCTGGGAAACCTCCGGCCACTGGGGCTGGTATAAGGAGAATATGTTCGCCGTTCAGAGCGCGGATCCGGAGAGCGAGGACGATCGCGTCTACGCGCTTAAGCCGATGAACTGCCCGGGCCACGTTCAGATCTTCAAGCACGGTTTGAAGAGCTACCGCGACCTGCCGATGCGCTTGTCCGAATTCGGCGTTGTTCACCGCTATGAGCCGTCCGGTGCCTTGCACGGCTTGATGCGCGTGCGCGGCTTTACCCAGGATGATGCCCACGTCTTCTGCACCGAAGAGCAGATGGCTGACGAATGCTTGAAGATCAACGATCTCATTCTGTCGGTCTACAAGGATTTCGGCTTTGAAGAGATCGTCGTCAAACTGTCGACACGGCCGGAAAAACGCGTTGGCTCCGATGAAAATTGGGATCATGCAGAAGGCATCATGTCCGATGTGCTGAAGCAGATCGAAGAGCAATCAGACGGCCGCGTGAAGACGGACATCTTGCCGGGCGAGGGCGCGTTCTACGGACCTAAGTTCGAATACACGCTTCGGGATGCGATTGGCCGGGAGTGGCAGTGTGGCACGACCCAGGTTGACTTCAACCTGCCGGAACGCTTCGGTGCGTTTTATGTTGATCACAACGGAGAAAAGAAAACGCCGGTGATGATCCACCGGGCGATCTGTGGCTCCATGGAGCGGTTCCTCGGGATCTTGATCGAGAACTATGCCGGGCACTTCCCGCTGTGGTTCGCACCCTTGCAGATCGTGGTTGCAACCATTACGTCAGAGGCTGACGATTATGGTCAGGAAGTGGCGGATCTTCTGCGCTCTAAGGGCCTGAAGGTTGAAACCGACTTCCGCAATGAGAAGATCAACTACAAGGTCCGTGAGCACTCGCTTGCCAAGGTTCCGGTCATCCTGGTCTGCGGCATGCGGGAAGCGGAAGAGCGTACGGTCAACATCCGCCGTCTTGGTTCCAAGAACCAGACGCCGATGGGATTGGACGAAGCGGTCGCTGCATTTGTCGAAGAAGCGACGCCGCCGGATCTGAAATGATCGAACTTCCGTTTTGTTAACGGAAAAAATGCCAGCTTGCACACTGCCCTTACTTAAGGGCAGTGTGATGTCATAAGGCTGCAACAGAGAGTCTGTTAGAGCGTTTTAATTCCGCCGGTCCGGACGCGGGCTGCGGGTACAAACAATGTAACAAACGAAGTCGGCTTATCGTGGATTACGCAGAATTCAGCTACGCCAACCCAGATCACCATCCGCTTAAGCGCATGGTGATCCGGTCGATTGAACGCCTGTCGGGGCGCCGGAAGCTTCTTGATCTTTACGAGATCTGGAAACAGTCCATCGTAACCACAGATTATATGTGGAGCGAACTTCTGCGTCTTATCAACATTCGCGTATCGGTGGACAGTGGTGAATGGCCGCCCAAGGATGTGCCGGATGGGCCTTTGGTGCTGATTGCCAATCACCCGTATGGCATTGGCGATGGTCTGGCGATTCTGTCCCTTGCCGAACAACTCGGCCGCCCGTTCAAGATCATGATCAACAACGAGTTGCTCAAGCTTCCGGAGATCCGGCCATTCTCCTTGCCGGTCGATTTTGAGGAAACCAAAGAAGCGCTCAAGACAAATATGGCGACCCGCAAGGAGGCGCTGAAACTCCTGGAAGAAGGCACGACGATTATCGTGTTTCCAGGTGGCGGCGTGGCTACGGCACAAAAGCCCTTCGGCCGTGCTGAAGAACTGCCATGGAAAACCTTTACGGCGAAGATGATCCGCTCATCCAAAGCGACCGTCTTGCCGATCCACTTTGAAGGCCAGAATTCCTGGTTGTTCCATCTGGTCAGCCGCTTCTCGCTGACCCTTCGTCTTTCGCTTTATGTCCGCGAGTTCCGCCGGACACTCGGACAGGCAATCCGGGCAAGGGCAGGGGCGCCGATCCCTTATGAAACCATTTCCGGTTTCAAGGACCAAAAGGAAGTCATGGATTTCCTGCAGTCTAAAGTGATGGAAATGGCACCGGCCGAACAAAAAGAACGGTTGCTCAGCCGCCATTGACCGGCGGTCGCTTTGCATTCCTGGAAAACCCTTAAACCTACAAGTGCGATCAGTTCGCCCTTGAGGATCCACTGACCAATTCGCTGATCGAAGAGACCACTTCCACTTCCCTGTCTGCACCTGGCTCAACCGTGAACGTATGGAGGTAAGTCCTTCCGTTGTTGCGGGCCACTGCCTCATATTCACCCGCGGCAAGAACAAAGTCCGGAAACGCGCCGGTGGCTTCGACGACCACGTCACCGCCTGGAGACAAAACCGACCAGGTGGTGTTGGCGATCGCTTCACCGCCGCGTTCATTGACAAGCTTCAGCGTGATGTCGGCCGCTTTGTGGAAAATTGTGGCTTCGGTGAGCTTGCCCGGAAGGACCTGGATGTCGGCGCGGATTTCGGCGTTCGCATCCCCGTATCGGCTAACAATGTGATAAGTGTCCGCGTTCAACCGGATGATCGAACCGGGCTTCACGCTGCTGGCGATCAGATCCCGCTCGCCGCGCTGATCGAATTCCCGACTGTAAATGTCGAATGTTACCGGGCCGCTTTCTAAAGGAGCACCGTCCGGCAGCGTGGCGTCGAATTTGATGCCGCCGGCATTCAACGTCACCATTTTCGACAGGACTTCCTTGCCGATCACGATCCGGTTGGTAGCCTGCGCATAGCCGTAGGAGGTGTGGATCATGTATGCACCCGGATCCAAACGGAATTCGGCATCCCCGCCTTTCGACGTGGCAATCAACTGAAGCCGGCCATCGGCGTTGGTCGTTTCGGAGTAGATGCGCCAAATGAGATTGTCGTTCAGCGGTTGGCTGTCCCGTGTCAGCTTCGCCATCAGATAAAGTGCGCCGCCATCCAGCCCGTCGGCCGTTCCTTGAATGCCGCCGGATGCGGGCGCGTAAGGAACCAGCGTGTTGTCCGAGAACAAAGGTTCTGGTTCGCGGTCGAGAAGATTCTGAATGGGTTCTTGAGACGCCGCGGACGGTGCGTTTGGATCCGGCTTCATGGCAGGCGGCATCGGCGCACTGGTTTGGGCTTGTGCTGTGCCAGGTAGCGCTGAAATCAGCGCCGCGCAGAGCGCAGTCATGACAAACCGCTGCACCTTGGTGCGCGTGTCGTTGATCCGGTTCAACAAAGTCGTTGGATTCTGCATGCCCACTTATTATCGTTTTGGCCAAGCGATGTCATCTGGTCAGCGGTACCTTCCAGCCTGTTTCTTGTAATGGACCTTAAAATTTGGCGAATTCAAGACCTGAAGAGTGCAGTTGACAAATCCCAACAATCAATTAGGTAGATAGTTGCAAATGAAACTATCTGCGGAAAGGCAGACCGAATGTCCGAGTTTGGCAGGGGATCACCTCAAACCTTGGAGTTTTTGCGGACCCGCCGGTCACACCCATCTGTCACCATGTCGGCGCCTGGCCCGGATGATGCCCAGCTCACAGATTTGTTGACCATTGCCGCGCGCGTTCCAGACCACGGAAAGCTCGCGCCTTGGCGCTTCATCACTTACCGGGCGCCGCAGGGCGAAAAGATCGGGGCCTTCCTTTCAGAGCTTTATGCCAGAAAGAACGGACCGCTTGATGAAGCCCAGACCGACAAGGAACGGACTCGGTTTACGCGCGCGCCTGTGGTTGTCGGTGTTGTAAGCAAGGCCGCAGAGCACCCGAAAATACCTGTCTGGGAACAGCAGCTTTCTGCCGGCGCCGTTTGCATGACCCTTGTTTCTGCAGCCGCTGCTGCTGGCTTTGCCTCTCAGTGGTTGACGGAGTGGTATGCCTTTGACGAAGAGGCGGGACGTTATCTCGGTCTTCAAGACGGTGAGCGGTTTGCAGGTTTTATTCATATCGGAACAGCCACGCAGCCGCCCGTTGAACGTCCGCGGCCGGATCTTTCCGAAATAACTTCCAACTGGACGGAAACGGACTGAACATGTTCTACGAAACAGAAAAAAACGATCACGGACTGCCGCATAATCCATTTAAGGCGATCATCGCACCGCGGCCGATCGGTTGGATTTCCAGCGTCGACAAGCATGGGAAAACCAATCTTGCTCCCTACAGTTTCTTCAACTGTGTCTGCGATACGCCGCCGATCGTGATGTTTTCGTCCTCCAACTATAAAGACAGCGCTGCCAACATTGATGCGACCGGAGAGTTCGTCTGCAACATGGCAAGCTACGATCTGAAAGACGAGATGAACCTGTCCTCGGCTGCCGTGCCGCACGAGAAATCTGAATTTGAGTTGACGGGTTTGGAAATGGCTCAATCCAATCTTGTTAGCGTGCCGAGGGTTGCCAAAGCGGCAACTGCCCTGGAGTGCAAGCATCTTCAGACCATCCGTATGAAAGGTCTCGACGGAATCGACACGAACAGCTGGGTCATCTTCGGTCAGGTGGTCGGGGTGCATATTTCCGATGATGTAATCGTCAACGGCATGGTGGACGTGACCCGCTACAAGCCGCTCTCCCGCCTCGGCTACATGGATTACGCTGTGGTGACGGAAGTATTTCAGATGGGCCGTCCCAAAGTCTGAGTATCTGATCGAGAATCGACAAGGCGCTGCAATGAACAGCGTCTTGTCTCATTATGAAACAATGAAATTTCCGTCCAATAACAGATTTGTCCCGAATATTTCCGGACCAACCCGGCAAATTTTTCCCAAGAAAAATCGCAGGAAACAGCCAAAGTCCACAAATGCCTGAGATTGCATTGGCATAGTTACGTAGGAGCCGTTAGGTTTTCGTTTCTCTAATAAATGAATCGGTCCCGCCTGTGGCTTGTTAAGGTTTTGTTAACCTTTTTGGCGCGAAAGTTAACGAAGTAATAATTAGTTTCGTCGAGGAGGCCAGTCATGCGGGTTGCTGACACTACCTCGGTCGCGTCTAGGATCGAGCTTGCGTTTCAGTCTGCGAGTACATCCACAGGAACGTCGTTTGACTATCTTGTGAAAACAGCCGCACGGGAATCTTCGTTTAATCCGTCGGCCAAGGCAAAAACATCGAGTGCTACAGGCTTATTTCAATTCATAGAGTCCACCTGGCTCGAAACAATGAAACAGGCCGGTCCCAAGCACGGGTTGGACAAGTACGCGGACCATATCCAGCGGTCCAAAAGCGGCAAGTATTATGTCAACGATCCCCAGATGCGCCGGGAAATCCTAGATCTTCGCAAGGATCCGGAAATCTCGTCTGTCATGGCGGGGGCTTTGACCCAGAAGAACGCGCAGTATCTTGAGCGCCGGATTGGCCGTGAGCCGACGGACGGCGAGCTCTATATGGCGCATTTTCTTGGTGCGAATGGTGCGAGTCGCTTGATCGAAAAAACGGCTGCAAATCCCGATATGCGGGCCGATCAGGTTTTCTCCGCACAAGCGCGGGCCAACAAGCCGATCTTCTACCATCGCAATGGCCAAGCCCGGTCTATGGAAGAAGTCTATCAGGTGATCGTGTCCAAGCATGATGCAGTCAACATGATTGCTGAAGCCGGCGGACGTAAAAACCTTCGGACCTCTGGCGAGCTTTTGAATGTGGCAGCTCTGCCGAATGCGAAGCCGGCATCTGGAGCGCCGGTGACGGCACCGGTTCCGTTTGATGATCTGGCGGGTGATCCGGCTGCAGCTTTTGCCATGCGGTCCAAGCCGCAGCCGCCGAGTATGATGGCAGAGGCAACGCCGAAGGACTTTGATCATTTGGCAGGGGATCCGGCCGCGCAATTCGCGATGCGGTCCAAGCCGGATGCGTCAGTGCAAATGGCCGCGGCGACAGTGCCCGTCCAGCCCGAACTGCCGCTGGACCTTCCTGAAACGGTTGCAAAGGCGCCTGTTCCGGAGGGACGTCCGCAGACTGTCGCGGTAGCCGATCCGGGGGCGAGCGATCCGGCACAAACTCAAGCACAGGTTCAACAAGTGGCAAGCGCTCCGCGGCCTGATCCTGACGACCCGCGTGACGCGAGTATCAATCAGGCCCCGGATCAAACCGCGAGCCGTGTGTTGTCCGCGTTCCAGGCAGCCCAGACAGCGAACCCGTTTGAAGCTCTGTTCCGCAATGATCCAGGTTCCGATCAGGCAGGCGTCAATCCAAGGTTTGCATCCGCTTTCGCGGCCGTTGAAGAGGCTGCGCTCTACAGCGCTGTGTCCGGTGCATCTACTCAGGTGGCTGCCCAGGAATTGGCCCTTGTCAATCAAGGTGGTCCGTTAGACCTCACACGGTTTCTTCGCTTGAAGGCTCAGGAAGAACAGAAAGACTTACTGCCTCCGGCTTAGGTTTCGGAGGTTGAAGACAGGCGGGGGTATGTCAAAATTATGGTGAACGGATCGTTAAGTCTTTGATGTCAGGATAGTGCAAAGACTATTCAGGACTGACGTTAAGAGCATGACCGTTCACGACATTCTGCACCTCACCGACACTGATCAGGCTGGCCTCGATATCGAGGCGGCGCGAACCTATGCAGAGCGTTATTTGGCTGCCGACGAGGGCAGCCTGGAACGGAAGACCATGGCGGCAGCACTTACAGTTCTTCTGGATGATCCGAGCCGGCCGGTTCGCAAAACCGTCGCGAAGGTATTGGCTGCGAGCGCGCATGCACCCGGACACGTGATCCGTTTTCTGGCGCAGGACGTTGATGAGATCGCGGTCCTTGTTCTGAAATCTTCCCCGCTCTTGAACGAAACCGAGCTGGTGGATCTTCTGGCCGAGGGCAGCCCAGCAGTTCAGTGCGCCATCGCAGAGCGCGAATCTGTCCCTGCGGGTGTCAGCGCGGCTATGTGCGAAGTTGCTGACGAAGCGGCCTGTATGGCCTTGCTCAAGAATCCAGGGGCAACAGTTTTGAAGTCGTCTCTGGTACGGCTTGCCGAACGTTTTGAGCAACACCCCGATCTTTGCGATGAGTTGCTGAAACTCGGCGATTTGCCAATACCTGTGCGCTACGAGTTGTTGATGGGGCTTGCACAGAACCTTGAGAACCATCCCGTTGTTTTGGAACGTGTTCCAGAGCATCAGCGCGATGTGTTCCTGTCGGATGCAATCGATAAAGTTGTCCTTCGCCTCGCGCTTGAGGCAAAAGATGCGGACCTTCCTGAGTTCGTGGAGCATTTGCGGGAAAGCGGTCGATTGAACACGCGTCTCCTGCTGCGGGCTGTTTGTTGCGGTCGTCTACGCTTTTTTGCGGCAGCTCTGGCAAACCTTGGCAACATGCCGCTGCCACGCCTGTGCAAGGTTTTGCTGACTGTCCGCCGCGCGGCACTTCAAGCCGTTTTGAGAAAGGCCGGATTGCCAATCCGGTCACACCAGGCGTTCCTGCTTGCGATCGACATTGCCCGCAAGGCTGAAGCTGACTTCAGCTATGACCTTGCCCTTGAAGAAGCACGGGCTTTGACCGAAGCGTTGCTGTCAGAAATGCAAGACGGTGCTTTTGGTGCGGATGAGGATATCAATGCATTCCTGCGTCGGTTTGCGATCGATGTCGCCCGCCTTGAGGCACGCTCGGTTCTGAAAAAGAGCGCCGGAGATCTTCGCTCGGTCAATGCTGCGTGATTGCCAACGCCGAGGGGCATTGGTGCGCGGAGCGCGAGTCCAACCCAAAATACGATGGGTAATGATTCAGGCTTGCGGCTGATCGAGTCCGCTTAGCTCTCGTCTGTTTCTTTGGCTGGGAACTGGGCAAGATAGGTGTCGGTCGCCGTGCGCAGCGTTTCCAAAAGCTCGACACCGGTCTTGTTGGCGGTGTCCTTCGCGCCTTCAATCACCATCGCCCGGATGGCTTCCACAAATCCTTCCGCGAGCCCGACTGGCAGATCGTTGGGCGTCGGAATGTTTTCCAGCAAGTGACAAAAGCTGGAAGCAACATCGCCGACAAGCGGAAAGCCCAGTGTAAGCGCCTGGCCCTTGATGTTGTGCGCCGATTGATAAAGGACTTCGATCGTTTCGGAGGAAATGCCGTCCGCTTTGACGGTGTCCCAAGCACCCACGAGCGTTTTGGCTTCGTTTTCCATCCAGTTGCCAAAATGCGGAGCGATCCTTTGCAGAGCAGCTTCTGCAGCTTTCACTGGATCAAACTTGCGTGCCTCGCGAGGTGTCAGTTCACGGACCTTCTTCCGCAGATCTGTCGGTGGCTGCAGAATTTCGTAATCTTGATCCGGAGCGGTTTCAGCCATTGCGGCAGGGTCCTCATCGTTGCGGTGAGCGATCACTCACGATCGCCAGTATGCGTAAACAACTTTAACAGGGTCTTTCCCGCCGCCAAGTCTTTCGCAGGTGGCTGGTCAGGGCCGCTAGTATCTGAACATTTCCGTTAGGATCCGCTCATCCCAGCCGTGATCGTCATCAAACATGATCCGGCCTTCCTTTTCCGTGGATTCCCGAACCGACACTTTTGTGACCCTGCGGATCTCGCGGTGATCCGCAGAGGCACTGACCGGCCGTTTTTCAGGGTCCAGGATTTCGATATCGACCGCCGCCCAATCGGGAAGCAATGCACCGCGCCAACGGCGCGGGCGGAAGGCGCTGATCGGGGTCAAGGCAAGCAACTGGGCTGTGATTGGTAGGATCGGACCGTGCGCGGAGAGGTTATACGCCGTGCTGCCGGCAGGCGTTGCCACAATGATCCCATCACAAATCAGTTCTTCCAACCGAACGCGGCCATCGACCGAAATCTTCAGGCGTGCGGCCTGGGATGTTTGGCGGAGCAGGGAAACTTCGTTGATGGCGAGCGCTGAATGCTCAACGCCGTTGTCATCAGTGGCGGTCATCTCCAGTGGGTAGATCGCAGTGGTGTCCGCTTTGGCCAGACGTTCCCGTAGGCCATCTTCCCGGTACTCGTTCATGAGGAAGCCGACCGAACCACGGTTCATGCCGTAGATCGGCTTGTTCGTTCCCATCTGGGCATAGAGGGTTTCCAGCATCAGGCCATCACCGCCAAGTGCCACTATGATATCGGCATCAGCAATCGGAACTTCACCATATTGCGCCGCCAGTGTTTCCCGCGCGTGCGTCGCCTCATCCGTGTCACTGGAGACAAAGGCGAACTTCTTGTCAGTGATCTGGCTGGCATCGTCCGGCTTCGGGGATGAAACAATACGGTTCATTGATCAACAAGGGCCTGGACGAGAGTGGTCTTACGGATTTTATGCCGCCACGGCGCTGTGGCGCTAGCTGTCTAAGGACTAGGCCATGCCCTTGAAAAATTAGCAAGTGCCGGAGGTGGGAAACAGGTTCGCAGTCGAAGGTGAGGCCAAACTATCAGTCAATTGTGGGACGCAAAGCCGTTTGGGGTGCATCGTCGCTTGCCGGACAAACCGGTGAGGCCAGAAGTTCCTGCCACTCGAAAAAGGGCACGATTGCGGACCGGATATCGTCGATTTTTGCAGACATTACACCGGCCACTTTGAGCCCATCCGGTGTTGCGACCAGCAAGGGTCCGCCCGATGCGCCGCTTTCCGAAGAGCAGTTGGTAACCCAGCTGTCTTCTACGGTGCCGATCACCTGGCAGGCTGAGACGACGGTTGGCAGAAAACGGCGGCTGCGGCGATAGCCAGCTGAATCGAACCGGGTATCCTGCGTCAACACGGCAGCATCTTCAGGTGACAGAGCCGGGACGGCAGGCAGCTTGGCGCTTTCCTTCAAAATTAAGATCCCGACATCGGTATGCACATCAGCCAGTTTCGGTTGCTTCTTCGGAGCATAGCCCTTTGCAGGCAAGGCGCAGGCCACCTCCAGGCGCGCAGAAAACTCGTCTCGGCGGACACCGGCGATGAAGAACATGTCGTCTTCCGGAAACTTCTTCAGTGTTGCCTTGTTGTAAAGACAGTGGGCTGCGGTCAACACAATGTTTGGCGCAATCAGGGTTCCGGTACACATGGATGTGGTGCGGTAGCCAGCCACATTCACCCGGCCAATGGAGGGCCAGGGCGCGTCCGTGCTGTCGATGACCTTAAGAGCTGGTTCTGTTGCTACAGCAGTGTCTGAAAGGACGAGGCAAGACAGTGCGAACACGGCCGCATAAGCGGCCGCTAGCCTGCGCCACAGTGTTCCGTTTCTTGATGTAATCCCATTGGGGACAGCCACGTTTTGAAGCCTCCGACGAACCTGGGCTGACTGTTTTCCTACGGGCAGTGTCGCTGAACGGGTTTAACGCGGCCTAAAGTCAATCGCTGAAAGCTCTGCTAGTTCGAATAATACTCCCACACCATGGTCCGCGCGAGTGTCTCGTCATTGTGGCGCATGCGACTGGAAAGCAGGGCGTCCATATTTTGGATCAGGGCCGCCGGTTCACTGTCAGCCTTGTTCTTGATCCCACCCGTTTCATCGTTTGTTGAGAGCAATAGATTGGGCAGTCCGCTGAAGTGAACATATTGCCACTCGGTTCCAAGGCGTGTCAGTGCTGACGCACCGCCCGCCTGGCAGTTCTTGCGGATGTCTTCCGGGAAAAACTGCAACAAACGCCGAAAGTCGAACTCATATAGCGCAGCATCCCGCCAACCGGTCGGTGTTTGGCCTTTAAGATACGGGGCAAGGCTGTTTCCGTCAGGTTTGTGTTTGGGCTCGAGTCCTAGAACGTCCAAAAGGGTGGGGAAGATGTCTGCGGCCGAAGTAAAGGCGGAAACCCTGTTGTCTTTGGCCATGCCGGGGCCCCGGATGATCAGGGGGATGTGATAACTCTCTTTGTAAAACCCGCCTTTGCCGAGCATCCAGTGATCGCCCATCATCTCTGCATGATCGGAGGTGAAGATGATCAGTGTATCGTCCGCGATCTGATCGAGGGCCGAGAAAATGCGGCCAAGCTGCGCATCAACCTCTGTGATCATGCCGTAGTAGAGCGCCCGAAGGCGCTTTAAATCGTGTCGGGTCAGGTCGCGCACGTGGCCGTTGGCGCCTGGAATGTGGCTGGAAAGATGCTGGTACTCTTGCAAGGCGGAAACAAGGGGATGGAACGCTGCTTCACGCCATGCGCTTTCTGCGCCCTTAAACTCAGGCCCGTCATTCGGATCGTACATCGTATTATACGGCTCGGGCACGGTGATCGGTGGATGCGGGCGCAGGAATGAAATATGCGCCATCCAGGGCTTTCCTGCGTCCTGTTCGCCAAGCCAATTGAAAAAACTGTCGGTCAGGAAGGCCGTCTGCGTTTCGTCCTTGGAATAGCGCGGGGCCTTGCGGGAGATAAGTTCGCCATCCTCCGGCTCAACGTGGTGCAGGGTGTCGAACGATGCCGGATCATGGCCGCGGGAGGCCAGCCAGGAGCGCCAGGGTTTGTCATCTTCGGGCAGCGGTTGACGAACAGAAAATCCAGGCAGAACACCCTCATAAGTGGAGAGGGCCGGATCGTTCGGATCATGCACCCGTGGGTCCGGCGAGGTGTCCGTATAACCGAACAAGGTCGGGACATAGCCGGCTCTTCGTCCTGCGCGGGCAATGTTGTCGAACCGGTCGTCCAGCGGAGCCCCGTTCCAGATCACCCGGTGGTTCATCTGATAGAGGCCGGTGTAGAGAGAGGCCCTCGCCGGAGAGCAGGGTGCAGTCGTCGCATAATGCTGCTCAAAAACGGTGGCCGTTTCTGCAAAGGCATCAAGGTTCGGGGTTTTGACCACCGGATGACCGACAGCGCCGAGGCAATCGCCGCGCCACTGATCGGCCGTTATCAGAAGGATGTTCGGACGCGATGTCATGCAGCTTCCATCTGGTCCATCAGCTTGGGCAGATCGGCAACGGTATCGATCACGTAGTCTGCACCAGCGTCCTTGAGTTTGGCGGTTGCTTCCTGACGGATCGCATTGATCTCGGTCTCAGGCAGGGCCGCCAGTTCTTCCGGGGTTTTCCCTGCGAAGTTGCCGGAAAGAGCAAGACCGACGGTGATGCAGCCGGCTGCCACGCCCTCTGCGATGCCGGGCTCCGTATCATCTACCTTGATGACGGCGCTGGGTGGGTAGGCGACAAGATCAACAAAGCACTGATACATGCCGAGTGGACCCGGACGGCCCTCAGGCAGGTCATCAGAACACACCAGATTGTCCGGTGCATAACCCTGTTCGGCGGCTCTTGGAAGAACGCGCTCCATAATGGACCGGGTGTATCCAGTGGTAGAGCCGATTTTCACGTTGTTCGATCGCAGGTAAGCGATCGTATCGAGAGCGCCTGGAACGAGGTCGGCATAATCCGTGACCACTTCCTCATTCATCGGTACAAAGATCTCATAGACCTTGTCGACGTCGGCATCAGTTGGGGCGCTGCCGTATTTGGCCTGCCATTGAGCAGCAATGTCCGGGTCGTCCATCATGGACCGGATATGGTCCCACTTCGGCATGCCCATTGGGCCACGGGCCTGATCAATGCTCGCGGTGATGCCGAATTTTTCGAATGCTTTCACAAACACACCCATGGGTGCGAAGGATCCGAAATCGATCATGGTTCCGGCCCAGTCGAAAACGACAGCTTTAAATTTGCTCATTGGTTCTCTTTCTCGTGTTTGCTCAAGCTGCAAGTTTTGCGCGTTCTGCGAGCGCTTCTGCAGGTGGGGCGGCACTTTCAACGCCCATTTCTTTCAAAACGTCAGACGCTGCTGCGGTTACGCCGCGCATGACGTGCTCGTCCATTTGACCGATGCAGCCGACCCGAAAGCTGTCAACGACAGTCAGTTTGCCCGGATAGAGTATGAAACCATGTGCTTTCATGAGCTCGTAGAACCGCGGGAAACTGAATGCGGGGTCTGCCGGACAAAAGAAGGTGACGATAATCGGCGACAACCATTCAGCGTCCAGCAGTGTTTCAAATCCGAGTGCCCGCATCCCTGAAACCATGCCGTCCCTGTTTGTTCTGTAGCGCGCGCCGCGCGCTGCAACGCCGCCTTCGGCTTTGTGCGCCCGCAACGCCTCAAGGAACGCTGCGACGACATGAGTTGGCGGTGTAAATCGCCATTGTCCGGATTTCTCCATGTGCGCCCACTGGGCATGCACATCGAGGCTGATGGAATGGCTGTTGCCTTTGGCAGCCTCGAGCTCGGCCCTGTGTGCAATGACAAAACCGAAGCCCGGCACGCCTTCGATGCATTTGTTTGCAGACGATACCATCGCTGCAAACTGGAGCTTTGACGGCTCGACGGGAATGGCGCCAAAAGCTGACATGGAATCGATCAAAAGGGTTCTGTCTGCGGCGGCAACGGCATCAGAGATTTCCTGCAAGGGATTGAGAATGCCGGAGCTTGTCTCGCAGTGGACAATCAACACATGGCTGATCTCCGGATCCGCCTTCAAGAGGGCGGCGACTTCCGGTCCACGCGGCGGAAGATAGTCGCCCTTGTCCAGTACTTCTACCGGACGGCCCAGGTAGGCCATCGTTTCAACCGCGCGTTTGCCGTAGGCGCCATTGGACAGGATCAGGGTCTTTTTGGTCTTCGGCGTGAAACTGCCCAGCATAGCCTCGACGGCAAAGGTGCCGCTTCCCTGGATCGGGACGCAGTCATAGGCTTCACTGCCGTCGCCCAGCAAAGAAATAAGGCCTTTCCGGAGTTCGGCGGTCATTGCCTTGAAATCGCCGTCCCAACTGCCCCAATCCCGCAACATGGCTTCCTTGACATCTATCGATGTGGTGAGCGGCCCGGGGGTCAAAAGATATGGCTCGCCGAGTTTCGGTTTTGGCAAGGCCGTCGGCTGTTGGGTCATGAGTGGTCCCTTTGGGGCATGATATGAACTGCAGGCAGAGTCGAAGATGCCTCTCGGTTCCGTGGACTCGCCGAGTGCATCTCCAAAGCCTGTGCGCCCTTAACACCCTCTTCGGGTAACAGTTTAATGAAATAGTCTTGTCTATAGTTATTAGTTATAGACTTGATGCTGGCGGTGTCGGCAAACGGATCAGGCTGCAGTGTTCAAGCTGGCCCGGAACGCTTCAATCGCAGCAACGCCTGCCATGTCTTTTTGCCAGACAACATAATGGTTCGCGATAAGGGAAGGGCTGTCGATCGGGATTGCGACACAGCCATCCCGGTCTGTGATCTCTGCTTCCATTGCAATGCCGACACCGATGCCGGACCGGATCAGGGTGGCGATCGATCCCCAGGACCCGAGTGCAAGAATCGTTTTGGGTTTGATCCCGGCAACAGTGGCAGCTGCCTCGAACATCTTGCGGGTTCCAGATGAACTTTCCCGCTGCAGCAAAGGAAGGGTCTCCACATCCTTCCAGCTGACAGCGCCTTTGGATGCCAGCGGATGGTCGGCGGGTGCGGCGATAACGATGCGCGTCTGGACCAGCAATTCACCGTCAAGACCCGCCGGGATTTCCCGGCCGGTCACAAAGCCGATGTCGATATCCCCATTGTCAAACAGGTCCAGAATATCTCTGGTGGCCAAGGCGCGGGCTTCGATGGTTATTTCCGGATGACGCGCCATAAAGGCCGAAATTCTCGGGATCGCCAGCTGATAGGTCGAATAGCCGATCCTGAGCTCACCAGCGGCCAGCTCCTTTTGATGAAGCAGTTCCGACTCCAGATCGCTGGTGAGAGCGAGGATCGCCCGTATTTTCGGCAAGAGCGCCTCAAGAGCAGGCGTTGCAGAGACCGAGTATCCGGATTTGGCGATCAGCCGGGTCTTGAAGCGGTTTTCAAGTCCGTGCACATGGTTGGAAATCGACGGTTGAGAAACTCCGATCTCCTTAGCGGCCGCAGAAAAACTACCACGGCGTACAACAGCTTCCAGAGCGCGCAACTGACTGAGGCTGAGCGGATTTTTGATGCGGTTTGGGGCGTCCATCTCTGCTTGTTTACCCGGCTGGAATTGGGCCCATGCCTTTCGGCACTTGATAGCCGCGCTGGACGGCCGGGCGGGCTGCTATGCGCTGATACCAAGCCTGGACATTCGGAAAATCAGAGAGGCTGACACCCTGCCATTCATAGCGCGATGCCCAAGGCCAGCATGCCATATCGGCAATCGAATAATCGCCCGCGATAAAATCGCGCCCTTGAAGCTGTTTATCAAGCACGCCGTAGAGCCGGCGCGCTTCTGTGGAATAACGCTCCTTGGCATAATCGGACTTGTCCGGATTAAAATGTACAAAATGATGCGCCTGGCCAAGCATCGGTCCAAACCCGCCCATTTGCCACATCAGCCATTCCAGCGTCCGGGCCCGTTCTTCTCCGGACGGGGCGAGAAACTTGCCGTATTTCTCGGCGAGGTAAATCATGATTGCCCCGGATTCCATAAGCTTCAGACCAGTCTCGCGATCCACAATTGCCGGGATTTTGTTGTTCGGGCTGATCTCCAGAAACTCCGGTGCCATCTGGTCACCATTGGTGATGTCGATTGCATGGGACGTGTAGTCAACGCCAAGCTCTTCCAAAAGGATCGACACCTTACGGCCGTTCGGGGTGGTCCAAGTGTAAAGGTCAATCATGAGTCGGCTCCGGATGTCTGGATCGCATGTGTTGGTAACAGCAAGAAAGCAGGATAGCGGTGATTTCAACCCTGATGATCAAATTGGCGTGTGTGTCATCGGTTTGTTTGTCAGATTGCGTTGCTGTTAAGGGGCTGTTTACCATAATGATGTTGGCATTCATTCCTGCAACAGGTTCGGTATTTAACGTTGGATCCACCGTCCGGTCTTTTACAAAACATCCAGGTCTGAAGTGACTTCGGGTGATTTTAGAAAACCGGAAATGTGCCGGTGAAAGGATGTGAGCATGGCGCTGAAATTTACCCGCCGGAGTTTTGTGATCGGTCTACCCTTGGCGCTGGCGGCTTGCCAAAGCAAGAAAAGCGCGACGGTGGAAGCTGGTCTGACACCCTTGTCCGATGGGAGGCCGAATTATTCCCTTGCCTATGCTGGGGTTAGAGATGGCGGTTTCGACCTGCCTCCAATCGACTACCTAACCTTCGATCCGAAGTACCTGCGCCAGACGGTTTTTTATCCAACCTCACATCCGGTCGGAACAATCGTGGTCGATCCGAACAACAAGTTCCTCTATCTCGTTCAGCCGGGCGGGCGGGCGATCCGGTATGGCATAGGGGTTGGCAGGGCCGGCTTTGCCTGGAACGGCGAGGCGGTCATCCGCTTCAAGCGCGAATGGCCGAAATGGTTTCCGCCCGATGAGATGATCGAACGCGATCCGGATTTGGAGCGCTACCGGGACGGCCAGGAAGGCGGGCCGAGAAATCCGATCGGCGCGCGTGGTCTTTACCTGTGGCAGGGCAACAAGGACACGCTCTACCGCATCCACAGCACCAATCAGCCCCGGAGCATCGGTACCAATGCTTCAAGCGGCTGCATCCGCATGTGGCACCAGGACATCATTGATCTTTATGATCGTGTTGAACTCGGCACCAAGGTGATTGTTCTGGGGTAGGGCCTTGAATAAAGCCTCCATTGCTTTGTCCCTTTGACCCTGACACCGGGGCTGCGCGCCAAAACTCCTTAATTTTGGGTGGTTGATGATATGCTGTCACCAACTTCAAGCGGTTCATAGGTTTTGGCAGATGATCCGCTCGCGGCCTTTGGGGGCTCTGCAAGTACCTGATCAATCATGTCCAACACATCATCCCGGTGATTGGCGACGAGATAGAGATCATTGTCGAGGCGGGCAGGGCCGCCAGCTTGCCAGTGTATCGAGTTGGCGTAGAGTTTTGTGAACCCGCAGGCTCGAAAGAAGCCGTCCTTGAACGCCTTTCTTTCCATCCAGCCATAATAGAAATCAGCGTCCCAATCTGCGAGTGCCTCAAGCTGTGCCACGCGGTTCAGCAAGCCACCAAGGTCGTAACCGCGCCAATCCGAGCGCACTTCGGTCCCTCCGAGATACACAGTTTCACCTGTAATTTTTTGCGCAAATCTCGGTTGCTTGGCGGCGAGCTCAACTTGGGCACCCGTCTCCGTCGGATAACAGCGGTGAAAGTGTTTACGCCAGAAATCGACGAGGCTTTCCGGTGACCGCAGTGAATCCAGGCGTGCGCAAACCCTGCCGGCAAGAAGGCCGTCAGTATCAAACACTCCAAGCCAGAACGATCGGCCGGAGGTATGGCTATGCATCTTTGTCGAGAACTGGGCTTCAAGTTGTTTGATGCCGCTTTTTTTTGCCAATGCATCAATAAGGTCAAAGTCATAACCCCGTTGAAGGGTCAACCCATAATCAGAGAAAGTATTGTCTAGAGTACCCCAGGCACGTTTGAAGACAATTGGGTCCAATTCAGATCTGAGGTTGGTCATGATCGATCACCGTTTTGCAAAAAAAATCGCGTTTTGTTTGCAAAGTAGCTTAATGCAATCAACCTGATTGACCAGTGATTGGTGATGTTTTGCAACCAGCTTGAGCAATAAACATGTTTTCCCCGAGCGGTCTGTTAGACTGGATGCCGGCCATTGTTGGGAGACAAGTGGCTGTCCGCATGCGCCATCTAAGCTCGATGCTGCCTTCGCCGGACCGGGCCTTCCAGACTCATCTTATCCTTCTTGCTGCATTGAGAGTTTGCAACCGGCGGCGATGGGGAACCTTGTCTCCCTGCTCGCCGGTTCCTGAGTTCGCTTTGGACCTGTAGTGAGTGAGGGGGGCTGAAATTTGGAACAAGCTGCTGATGTCAATAAACGTCCTGTCCCTCGTTTTTTACCGAAGTAACTCTTCTTCGAAGGGAAAGCGGGACAGCAGCTCAATGCCCGTTTCTGTTACCAGAACCTGTTGTTCGAGTTTGACGCCTTCGCAGCCCCCAGCGGCGCCGATATAGCTTTCAACGCAGATCGTCATGCCGGCGGCGATTTCTCCGTCATATCCGGCATCGGGAAAATCCCCTTTGTGATACAGATAGGGGTATTCGCCCGTCATGCCGCAGCCATGGGCCGAGAGGTAATAGCGGTTGTCGTAGAATTTTTCCGGGATATCCCACGCACGCTCCGCATAGTCCCGAAAACTCATGCCCGCATGGAGAATGTCCATGTTGCTTTGGATCTGCTCGTACGCAACCTTGTAGAGCTCGCGTTGTGCCTCCGTCGGTTTTCCCGGTCCAGAATGGAATGTGCGCGAGAAATCGGAATAGTAGCCGTGACAGCCGACCACATCCGTATCGAGTGCAATCAACTCGTTTTCACCAATGACATTGCCGGAGGTCTCCTGAAACCACGGGTTGGTCCGGGCGCCTGCGTTCAGAAGCCGTGTTTCGCAATAATCGGCGTTTTGCGCGATCACCGATTGATGCAAGACGGACCACAGTTCGTTTTCCGTCATGCCGGGGCGGATTGCGTCCCGCAGCTTGGCCACGCCGGTCTCGGTCGCCCGCAATGAGGCATTCACGCATTTCATCTCTTCGCTGGACTTGACCGAACGTGCCATTTCAACGGGTTGCTGGGCATCAACGATGCGCAGACCGCAATCTCTAAGCGCAATCGTGGTGCCGGCATTCAGCCGCTCCAGCCCGACGGTTGCCCCTTTCCCGGCAAGCTCCTCAATCAAGTCTGCCATTTCAGCTGCCCAGGCTCTTTCGCGGGCCTGAATGCCGGGACCGGCAGCGACGAAGCTGGCGGTCTTGGCGGGGCGAACCTCGTCAATCGTCTCCAATCCATGCCCAAGATGGAGGCATCCGGTGAACTCGAAAAGGATGGATTTCGCGGCGGTCAGCACCAGGTAGCGCGACGGCGCATTGCGTTGACAAAATACCTGCATGTTCCGCGCGCCCGTGGCGTAGCGGATATTGATGGGGTCCGACAGGATGACGGCGTCGACGCCAAAGTTAGCCATCTGCTCCCGCACCCGGCCAAAGCGGTAAAGTCTGACGGCTTTCAGATCGATCCCTTCACCTTCTGGTGCGCGATCCAGCAATGCGATTCCATCCAGGTCGCTTCGCTCTGCATGCCAGTCAAAGTTCGCCATGTCGTTTCGCCCAATAAGTTTGAGCCAAAACTAATTCGACATCGGCACGCAGTGAATATTGAAAATTCTCAGGCATAGCTATAACCAATTGGAATGGAAAGCCGACGAAAAAAACTTCCGCCGCTCGACACGCTTGTGTTCTTTGAAACGGCGCTGCGCGCCGGCAGCTTCAGCGCTGCGGCGTCTGAGCTTTATGTGTCGCAAGCCGCGGTCAGCAAGCGTGTGAAGCAACTCGAAAACTGGCTGGGTGCGGACTTGTTTGAGCGCGGCGCGCGGAGCCTCAAACCCACGCAGGCCGGGGCACAACTGGCCGATCCCGTGGCCATGGCGCTGGACTATCTTCAAGGCGCTCTTGATCAGGTCAGGTCGCCAGCGGCGTCTTCCGTCCGCATCGCAGCCAATTCAGCCGTGTCAGTCTTTTGGCTGTTCGAGCGCCTTCGGTCTTTTGCGCTCAGCTCTTCATCCTGTCCTGTCGAAACGGTCGTTAAGGATGATCCCCGCGATGTGCTTTCAGCCAGCAATGACCTTGCCATTATCTACGCCGACAAGGTTCCCGAGGGGTGGGAAGGGCATTTGCTGATGGACGAGGAACTGGCCCCTGTTACCTCTCCCGCTGAAGCCGAACGCTTTGCCAACGCCCACCAAAATTCGAGGCTGCTGGACTATAACAGACATGCACCGGACTGGATCAACTGGGACGTATGGCAACAGCGGGAACATCAAAGCGTTTTTCACGGTCTGACCAAAACATTGTGCCACAGTTACAGTCATTCCATCGGTTTGGCCTTAGAGGGCAAGGGCATCGCCTTGGCAAGCTGTTCGCTCCAGCAAGCAGACCTGGCATCCGGGCGGCTTGTGAGGCTGGTCGATAAGCCACTGAAGACCGGCAAGGGGTACTTTCTGGTTTGGCAGGCAGCGAAAGCTGTTCGGCCGGAAGTTGATAACCTCGCCAAACACCTCGGCCTAAGCTGATCTTTGTGCAATTGCTGCTGGTGGGTATTTTTTCGCTGAGCAGACCTCGGTGCAGTGTGCAGTAAATGCCTGCTTCGAGCCCATCCAAGTCATGTGGTGCAGTGCACCGAGCTAGAGCAGGGGCAGAAAATCGTAAGTCGCTGCTATCCGCACGATGACTGCAGTGCAGATCATGCTGCCATCCGAGCAATCTCATCGAAAGAACGCGTTGTACCCGGATCGTAAGCAGCGGGGCAAAACGTGATTTCTACCGAGCCGGTTTTTTAGTTGATCTCTTGCCTTTTCAAGCCTGACCAGCTTTGCGCATCATTGACAAACACTAGCGTAGAAGTTGTTGAGGCTGTTTGAAATTTTACGCATTAATCGCGAAAAACGACAATGATAAACAGCTGTATGACAAAGCGTAAAGCTGTGACTCTTGGCAGTATTAATACAACTACGTAAATTTACTTAAAGTTAATGCGTGTGTTTAAGACTCCTGCCGTTGGGTCAGTGGAGGTTTTTCGTCATGACTGTGCAGCAGAGAATACTCCTTGGATTTGGCCTAGTCGCGTGTTTTGTTGCGGCTGTCGGGCTTTGGGCTTTTGTCAGCCTGGTACGTATTTCCGAGGAAATTGTCGCTATGGAGGACATGAGCGGCGATGCCTTATTGGCATCGGAATTAAACGCGGACATGGCCAAGGTCTTGGTCAACACCAACAAATTTCTTCGCACCCGCTCGCCGGAATTGCTAGAGCAGGCCCGCGAATTCATCCGGCAGACCGATGAAGGCGTCAAAATCGCCGAAGATGAGATCCATAATCCCGCCCGAGTTCAGCTTGTCCAGAATATTAAGGTCGGCATGGCCGCTTTCACGGGCGGTTTAGACCAGGTTGTGACACTTTATGGCGAACGGGATGATCTGGTCCATAACACACTCGATATTATCGGTCCGAAAGCCCGTAAGAACCTGACTATCATCAACGAGACAGCAACAGAAGACGGCGATTTTGAAACAGCCAATCTCGCCGCCCAGACCTCGCAGGATTTCTTGTTGGGACGACTTTATGTTCTGAAGTATCTGTCCTCCAACAGCGAAGCCGATTTCGACCGGGCGGTCGAAGAAATCGTCCGCGTCGAAAACGAGCTCGGCAATCTGGATGCCAGCATTGAGAACCCAACGCGCAAAGCCATTTTGAAAGAGACGATCCCAATGATCGCAGCATACAAGATTGCCGCGCAGCGGGTTCACGACATTATTGTGGAACGCAATGAGATCCGGACAAACGTTCTGGACAAGACCGGCTTTGATATCAATGGCTGGGCGGCTGCAATGAAAGAAAGTGCCGTCGCAGACAATCGAGCCTTGGCTCAAAAAACTCTCGATGATGCGGTTCGCGCGGAGTGGCAGATTGGCGGCGTCTCAGCCTTCGCCTTTGTGTTGGCTGGAGTGTTGGGTGTCGTGATTGCGTTAGGCATCACTCGCCCACTGGCACGGCTTGTCGGCGATGCGCGTCGGTTGGGCGAAGGCGACACAACCGTCGAATTTGCTGAAGCAAATCGTAAGGATGAAATCGGCGGTGTCGCAAAGTCCGTTGCCGGGTTCCGAGATGCGGTGGTTCAACGTCAGGAACTTGCCGCCCGGCAGGAAACTGAACAGGCTGAACGCGAAAAACGCAATTCCCGGGTGGCAGAATTGTTGTCCTCCTTCTCGAATCAGATTGGAATAATGCTTGACACCGTGAATAGTGCGTCACTCTCCATGCAGTCGACCGCCAGCCAGATGACGCAAACCGCGCAGGCCACCAGCAGTCAGTCGAATGATGTCGCCGCGGCGGCGGAAGAAGCGACCACGAATGTCCAGACGGTTGCTAGCGCGACTGAGGAACTGGCGGCTTCGCTTCAGGAAGTCAGTAGCCAGGTTGCGCATTCTTCAGGGATTGCCGGCAACGCTTCCAACGAAGCCAGGAAGACAAACACCCAGATCAGCGGTCTGGCGACGGTCGCTGAGGACATTGGCGAGGTAATCAACCTTATCCAGAATATCGCCGAGCAGACCAATCTTCTGGCTCTTAACGCCACGATCGAGGCTGCGCGGGCCGGTGAAGCCGGCAAAGGCTTCGCAGTGGTCGCATCGGAAGTGAAGGAACTGGCGAGCCAGACCGGAAAGGCGACGGAGGAAATCTCTGCGAAGATTTCTGCGATCCAGTCGGAAACTCGTGAGGCGGTTGGCGGCATTCAGACGATCGGTGAGATCATCGAGGAAATGAATACCGTCGCCTCTACGATCGCAGCGGCAGTCGAGGAGCAAACAGCGGCCACCGGCGAAATCGCCTCGAATGTCGATCAGGCAGCGCGCGGCACGAATGTTGTAAGCGAAGGTATCGCAAAGGTCTCTGGAGCGGCGAGCGAGACCGACGCGGCCGCGAATAGTGTCCTTGATGCCTCCGCCCGCCTCGCCGAGAAGGCCGATGAGATGCGGGAGACCATCGAGACATTCCTAGCTGAGGTCAAAGCGGCTTAGCACAAGACAGGGCTGCTGACGGGATTGGGGCGCAATTCTGCGCCTCTTTAACGTGTAACGGGCTTTCAGTGCGTCCAGCACGACGGAGCGGTTAGCCTCGGGGCTGAGCGCAGCGAATGTCCCTTTCCCTCCCATATTGCATCGGATATCGCTTCGGCCAAAGGTCCGAAAGGTCCGCCGAGCTGCCCTTCACCGTTGATACGGCGGGCGTCTGCTCAGAGCCCAGACTTCTACAATTCCGCACTGCGGCGAATGTCGGCTCAAGGTGTGTGGGAAGCAGTCACGATCTGTTTCATGTGACGCATGTCGGTACCACAGCATCCCCCCAAAACCTTAATATGAGGGAACCTTCGTCTGAGATCTGACAACTGCACACCCAACTCGCTTGGATTGCCGTCGTCCAATTCTTCGGCTTCGTCAAGTTCAACATGGCTACAGCGTGAGGCATTGGCAATGATACCTCTTACGCGCTGCATCCACGATGCGTCTTCAAGAACTCCAGAGAAATGTTCAGGATGCGCGCAGTTGATCATGAAGTAGGCTGCATAGCCGTCAGTCGCAGTATCGACCCCCGATATCGCTTCATCCAGTGACTTTCCAGTTGGTAACCGCCCGTTGGTTTCCACTGTAAAAGAAATGACCACCGGAACCCCAAACTGGCGGGCTGCCCGAACCATGCCAATCGCTTCGGTTGGATACGCCAAGGTGTATCCGCTGATCACATCCACATCTGTTTCTGCCAATACCGCTATTTGCTCTGCGTGATAGCGTTCTGCCTCTTCCGGGGTCATTTGCGCTGATGGGGCATAAGCATCTTCGCGCGGCCCAATATTTGCACTGATAACAATAGGTGCGTGATCGCTCTCCAGCCGCACTGCGGCCATCATCGCGATAGCGTCTTGATTGAGCTTTTTGAGTTCGTCGAAACCGTACCCAAGGGCAGCACCCCGGTCTCGGTTTGCGACCCATGTTGGGCTTTCGAGAATGACGCCAGCACTCGTCTCTTTGCCTAAAGCAATCAGATCTTTCATATACCCTTTGAGAAGTTCTTGGCCTTCGGTTGTTTTCAGAAGCGGGTATGAGGCAAAGCCCGGCAGGTCTACGCCCTGATTGAATATCAAGTCGGTTTCCATCCCGACATAGGCCAAGAACAGGTCAACATTGCTAGGCGGAAATGAGTCTCGATAAATTGTCATTGTTGTGGGCCAGTCGTTTCATTTGCTCTCAGAGCATAACAACCGGGCCTTGATGTGTCACCGATCGCAAGCGAATGAAGCAGTCATTGGTGCAGCCTCAGCGAAAGCTCACTTTGTCCCGCAGTGCAGACCTTCGTTCAAGCCGCAGCGAAGGTCTTTTCTCGACTCTACCGTCCCAAAAAGCTGGCAAATGTTGCCAATCCACCATCCTCCGCGGCGGGTGGGTGACGTTGCCAGACCGGACCTGCGGCGGAGGTCAGGCTATTTGATATACCGTTAGGGGTGTCGCAGCGAAGACCCGCTGGTTGTGCGGGGTGACGCCGAAGCGGTTTTGATAGGTGCGGATGAAGTGCGAAGGAGACTCGTAGCCGCACGCCAGGGCGATTTCGGAGATCGACTGCTCCGTCTGCAGCAAAAGGTTCCGCGCTCTGGTCAGCTTCTGGTTTATGGCAAACTGTTTTGGCGACATTTTCAGGTGTTTTTGGAACAGGCGCTCCAGTTGCCGCGTGGAAATGCCGATCGTACGGGCGATCTCCGAGGTTGGCAGGTAGTAGGGTGCGCTCTCGTTGAGCAGCCGGATGGCTTCGGCGATATGCGGATTGCGGATGCCGTGGCGGGCCTGGAGGGAAATCTGCTGGGCCGCGTCTGCGGGGCGGACGCCGGAATAGACCATCATGTCGGCAATCGCTGCGGCAAGGTCTTCACCGTGTGTTTCGCCAATCAGGTGCAGCATCAGATCGGTCGCTGCCGTGCCGCCCGAGGCCGTCACAAACGTCTCATCGGCGACAAAGACGTTGCGGCACAATTCAACTTCCGGAAAGTTCTCCTGAAAGCTGTCGTGGAAAGACCAGTGGATGGCCGCCCGGCGGTTGTTCAAAAATCCGGCGCTTGCCAGCACATGAGCCCCGGAACAGATGGCACCGATCCGGGTGCCGCGCGCCCGTTCGCGCCTCAGAAAGGCGAGCACGTCCGAGGTTGCCCGGTCGCCGACATTCTGACCGGAAATCAGAAACAGGCTGCTGCGCGGCGGCAAGTCCTTCAGGCCCTGATCGACAAGGGTCACCGTCTTGTTTGAACACACGACCCGTTCTCCATCAACCGATGCAAGCCGCCAGCGGTAAATCTCCTCGCCCTGAAGCAGGTTGGCGATGCGCAGCGGTTCGACAGCGCAGGCAAAAGCGATGTGGGAAAAATCGTCGAGAAGCAGGAAGGTGACGTCGCGCGTTCTGGGCATGTCGCTTTTCTCCGGAGCCTGTCGCCTTGGCCCGTTTCGAGTATCGGGCATCATTGTATGATTTATGTGTTGTCATTGTATTCACATTGTATACAAATCGGTCAACCAAAATCGAAACGGAGCGGTGTGATGCCCCCTCAGCGTGGAACGGCCAAGACGGTTGCTTATGAAGATTTGAAGCGAGCGATCCTGACATTGGAACGCAAGCCCGGCAGTGCGCTGGAGGAAACGGAATTGTGCGATCTATACGGTCTGTCACGCACTCCCTTGAGGGAAGTGCTGCAGCAATTGTCCGGAGACGGCTATGTCACGTTGCAGCTCAACCGCGGCGCCCGGGTCTCCGACATGACCCATTTCACGCTGCGCGACTTTTTCCTTGCCGCGCCATTGATTTACAGCGCCATTTTGCGCCTGGCCGCGCAGAACGCCACACCGATGCAGATCGACGAGCTGAAGGCGGCACAGGACGCATTCCGTGAGGCAATGGACACAGGCGATGTCACTGCGCGTGCTTTGACCAACGATCGTTTTCACCGCATCACAGGGCGGATGGCCGGCAACAGCTACCTTATGGCAAGCCTTGACCGGCTGCTGATCGATCACACCCGTATCGGCATGACGTTCTTTCGTCAGAACCGCGGTGTGAAGGACGAGCGACTCAAGCTGGCCAGCGCGCAACATGACCAAATGATCGTTGCCATAGAGGACGGCGATGAAGACCGCGCCGCCGAACTGGCGCTTGCGCACTGGGCATTGTCGCGCGACCAGATCGAACTCTTTGTCATGCCGCCCGGGCTGGAAGCCCCGCTCGGCCAGCCTCCCAAACTCAAATCCGCCTGAAGCCGGAGACCATCTGGATGACACCAAGACTAACCTTTGAGGGTATCTATACGCCTGCCGTGACGCCCTATGATACGGACGGCAATGTCGTCTGGGATGCGCTGGAGAAGGTGATCGATCACCTGGTTGCCAGCGGCGTTCACGGCGTGATTTCGGGTGGTTCAACTGGTGAGAACTATACTCAGACGGTGGAAGAGCGTCTGGAACTTGCGCAGTTCACAAAGGACAAACTGGCCGGACGTCTTCCGCTGATCGTCGGAACGGGCACTATGCGCACGCCGGACTCAATCGCTTTGGCTGAAGGTGCGGCAAAGATGGATGCCGAGGCTATCCTGGTGGCCACGCCACCTTATGCGGTGCCGACGGAGCGGGAAAATGCGCTTAATGTCCTGACCATCGACCGGGCGGCGGATCTACCGATCATGCTTTATAATTACCCGGGCCGGATGGGCGTCAACATGGGCGAGGAATTCCTCGACCGGGTTGGCCGGTCCCGCAATGTCTGTGCCATCAAGGAAAGTTCTGGTGACATCAACAGGGTGCATTTGCTCGCCCGGGACTATCCGCATATCCAGATGTCCTGCGGCATGGACGACCAGGCACTGGAGTTTTTTGCCTGGGGCGCGCGCAGCTGGGTCTGCGCCGGTTCAAACTTCCTGCCTGAGGAACACGTCACGCTTTACAAGGCCTGTGCGGTGGAAGGGGATTTCACCAAGGGGCGCAAGATCATGTCGGCGATGATGCCTTTGATGCGCGTCCTGGAGCAGGGCGGCAAATTCATCCAGTGCGTCAAGCACGGAGTTGAGATGAGTGGTCTTTATGCCGGACCGCCGCGCGCCCCGCTGAAGGCGCTGAACAAGGACGACAAACGCCAACTCGAGCAGGTTGTTCGAGTGTTGAAATCCACCATTGATGACATCACGGCAGGAGCGTGACCATGACCGACCTTCTGACGCGTGACGAGTACAAGGCTCTGGCCGCCAAACTCACTTTGCCGACCAACGCCTTTATCGATGGCAGCTATCGGCCGGCACAATCGGGAGAGACATTTTCAAGCATAAACCCGGCCACGGGTGAGACGCTGGCCGATATAGCGGCTTGCGGCTCGGAGGATGTCGACTTCGCTGTTTCAAAAGCGCGCGAAGCATTTGAAGACGGGCGCTGGTCGAAACTGTCTCCCGCTGACCGCAAGGACGTTCTGATCCGCTTTGCCAAATTGCTCACCCGGAACCGGCGGGAACTGGCAGTGATGGAAAGCCTCGACAGCGGCAAGACCATCTTTGACTGCGAAACCGTCGATGTTCCGGAAACGATTCACTGCCTGAAATGGCACGCGGAAGCCATTGACAAGATCTACGATCAGGTGTCTCCGGCGTCTGACGACCATATCGCAATGATTGTACGAGAGCCGGTCGGCGTAGTCGGGCTCGTGCTGCCCTGGAACTTCCCGCTTCTAATGCTGGCCTGGAAGATCGGTCCGGCGCTTGCCGCAGGCTGCTCTGTGATCGTCAAGCCGGCGGAAGAAACCTCCCTGACGGCGTTACGCCTTGCCGAACTTGCCTTGGAAGCGGGGATACCGCGTGGTGTTTTCAACGTGGTGCCGGGCACCGGTCCGGAGGTGGGCGAACCACTTGGACGGCATATGGATGTCGATATGGTGTCCTTCACCGGGTCGACCGAAACAGGACGCAGGTTCCTGCACTACGCGGCTGACAGCAATCTGAAGGAAGTCGTTCTCGAGATGGGCGGCAAGAACCCCAGCGTTGTCCTGAAAGATGCCGAAAATCTTGATCGTGTTGCAGCTCACGTGGTCAACGGCGCTTTCTGGAACATGGGCGAAAACTGCTCGGCGAGCTCACGCCTGATCGTCGAAGAGGAGATCAAGGACGCACTGATGGAGCGGATCCTGGCTCATGCCCGTGAATGGACCCTCGGCGATCCGCTTGATCCGGAGCACCGCGTCGGTGCGCTTGTGTCAAGCGCGCATTTCCAGAAGGTCTGTTCCTATTTGGATACAGATGCCGATGTCTTGATGGGCGGTAAAAGCCATGACGGAGCCTATGTGGAGCCGACGGTGCTGGAGGTGGATGCGTCTTCGGCGCTTGCCAGGGAGGAGATCTTCGGTCCGGTCCTGAGTGTCCTGACGGTGCGCGGGTTTGATGAAGCGATCGCTATGGCCAACGCCACGGATTATGGCCTTGCTGCATCAATTTTCACGTCCAACACCAAGAAGGCCTTGCGTGGCGCACGCGCCATCCGGGCAGGGACTGTCACGGTAAACTGTTTCGGAGAAGGCGATATCACGACGCCCTTCGGAGGTTACAAGCAGTCCGGGTTCGGTGGCCGTGACAACAGCCTTGCAGCCCATGACCAGTACACCCAACTGAAGACAATCTGGGTGGATTTGTCCGATGACGAGGACGAGGCGGTCGGCTGATGCTGCGGGCCGCCAAGACCTTGCCGAATTTACAAGGACCGGCGGCCTGGAACCGGATCCTCCCGGCACCGATAGCGGCACAGCGTCTTGACGAGAATATCACTGCGGACGTTACCATTATCGGCGCCGGGTTCGCCGGGCTCAGCGCGGCCCGGCGGCTGACCCAGATCGATCCCGGCGTCAAGGTGGTGGTGCTGGACGCCTTGCCTGTTGCAGAGAGCTCTGCCGGCCGCAATTCCGGGTTCATGATCGATCTGCCGCATGAGCTGACATCAGAGGACTATGCCGGTGCTGGTGACGACAAGTCCCTGATAGCCCTCAACCGTGAGGCTATCCATTTCGCGCGCGAAGCGGTTGACGAATACCAGATTGACGCGAATTATTTCGACCCGGCGGGCAAGGTAAATGGTGCAGCCAGCTTGAAGGCTGCCGCTCATAACGAGAGCTATGCGCAACACCTTGCCAGCCTCGGCGAAGACTATGAACTGCTTGACCCGCGCCAAATGACGGAGCTGACGGGAAGCAGGCACTATCTTGGCGGGCTTTACACGCCCGGCACTGTGATGCTGCAGCCAGCAGGCTATATCCGCGGTCTGGCCGCCGGGCTCCGGCGGACCGGTGTATCAGTCTTTGAAGAGAGCCCGGTTACCTCGTTCTCGGAACAGGACACAGGCTGGCTGATTGAAACGCCGGGAGGCAAGGTCTCAACCGGTAAGATCATCCTGACGGTCAACGGTCATCTAGAAAGTTTCGGTTATGAACGGAACCGGCTGATGCAGCTGTTTCTATTTGCCGTCATGACACCGGATCTGGGCGACGATGTCTTGTTGAAACTCGGTGGCCAACCGCGTTGGGGGATCACCCCCTCCGACCCGATGGGGACGACCCTGAGGCGGATTGATACCGGTCAGGGAGGCAATCGGATTGTCACCCGCACCTGTGCAGTTCTGAAGCCGGATATGCGGCTGACGCAAGCGCATGTCGACCGGGCAGCCGCAGTTATGCAGGACAAGTTCGACCGGCGTTTCCCGAAATTGGCCGGACTGAAGATGGAGTATAGCTGGGCCGGACACCTGTGCCTGTCTATGAACGGTGTGGCCGTGATGCGCGAACTTGAGGACGGCGTCTATTCCGGCTGTGTTCAGAACGGGCTCGGCACAGCACGTGGAACCCTGACCGGGATGGGCGCCGCGGAACTTGCCCTTGGTATCGAGAGTGACATCACACGGCATTTCGGGGCGGAGGCTTTGCCCAATAAACTGCCGCCGCAGCCGTTTCGCGAACTCGGAGCCAATGTCGTATTGCGCTGGAAGGAATGGCGGGCTGCTGAAGAATAGACGCGCCACGCCGAAAGCATCCTAAGAACCATCAGCCGTTGACTGTTCAAGACTCAATAGACCCAACCGAAGGCATAACCGGCGAGTAGCGAGCCTGTGATGGCCAGCGCCAGGTAGAGCAGGAAGGGCCGCAGCTTGAGCACGGGGAAGATTGCGAGTGCGCCCCAAATGCTGACGACGCCTCCAGAGACGAGGAAAGCCATCGCCGCGCCCGGAGACATGCCGTTATCGACAAGACCGCGCGTGAGCGGCAAGGCGGCGTAGCCGTCAATATAGGCAGGCGCCCCAACAAAAACGGCAGCAGGGATCGCCCACCATTTGTCGGCGCCGACATACTGCGCGAGAGAGCCCGGCGTCAGCGCCTGATTCAAGGCAAATTCGGCAAAGAAAGCCGGGATCAAACAGATCAGGATCAGCCGGGTTGTGGCAAATCCCTGTCGGAAGAAGGTTTCGCGCCGGTCTGCGTTCATCCAAACCCTCGGCGAGAAGCTGGCCGCTCCACAGCAGGTTCTTGTCTTGAGGGACGAGGCCAGACCGTTTTTTCTGAGCGCCGACTGACCGGATTGTCCGGCCGTCAGAAATGCCGTCACGGTGCCGCCGAAGAGGCCAAGGCCGAAAGCTGCGACGGTTTTGCCAATGGCAAATGCAAGGCCCAAAGTGGCCGCAGTTGTCGCAAGCATTGCCGGATCTGTGACAGGCGAAGACAGCCAGAAAGCCATGACGGGTGCCAGCGGCACACCTGCTGCGAGAAGGCCGACCATCAACGGCAGAACTGTCACGCCACATACGGGAGTGATCGCACCGATCGCCGCGGCGGCCAAGATGGCACGTGCCATATGCCCCTCAAAGGCCCGGCTGATGATCTTGTCGGCACCGCTGGCCATGATCCAGGCTGTGAGGAGGATACCCGGCACGACCAGTGGGGCAACAGCAATGAGCCCCTCAACGGTGAAGACCGCGCCATTCCAGACGAAATCTGGCCAAAGCCATGTCATGATCGCAAAGACCAAAAGACCAACCCCAGCAAAATGCAGGCGCGTCGGACGTTGGACTGAGGCGGTTGACTGATCTGCCATGTCGATCTCCTGAGCTTGACGGGATCAGGATAGATATGCTGAATTCATCAGTAAAACGAATATCATTAATATCGGATATCGGAAAATTCGATGAATACTCTGGACAGTGAGTTGCTTAGAACATTCCTGGCGGTGGCAGGAACGGGCAGCATCACTGAAGGGGCTCGTGTGATCGGCCGGTCGCAATCCGCCACCAGTCTGCAGATCATGCGTCTGGAAGAGGTGGTGGGACGTCCCGTCTTTGACCGGACGGGGCGCGGGGTATCCTTGTCGCAAACCGGTGAACAGCTTTTGCCGGTCGCACGGGAGGTTACCGGTCGTCTGGATGTGGCGCTCCGTGAAATCACCGCGGACGGGTTGCGCGGCAGGCTGCGGCTGGCCATCCCGGATGATCACGGCCAAATCAGGCTTGCTGCGATCCTCGGAGCGTTTGTGCAATCTCATCCCCAGGTGGAATTGGAGGTGACCTGTTCGATCAGCACCGAGTTTCCGGACATGATCGCCAGGGGACAGCTTGATCTCGCCGTCTATGAAGTGGAGGAATCGCAACCCTTTGAGGAGGTGATTTACGTGGATCCGACCTGCTGGGTCTGCGCGAACCACTTGTCATTGCAGGATCAGGCGGTGGTGCCGATTGCGCTGTTCGACCGAGCTTGCTGGTGGAGGGATGCTGCGATTGCAGCACTTGAGAAAAGTGGGCGGCCGTACAGGATCGTCTTTTCCAGTCAGAGTGTTGCCGGTGTGACGGCGGCCGTAGAGGCTGGCATTGCCATCGGCTTGCTGGGGAAGTCCTCGATCGGACCACAATTGCGGACGCTTGGAACACAAGACGGCTTTGGCGAAACCCCCGCGTCCCAATTGGTGATCGGCACCTCTGCAGAGGCAGACAGGGATCTGGTTGTCACCATGTCATCCGCCATCCGCACGGCATTTCAGAACTGAGTACGAAGCATTTTTGGCGTTAAGGTAGGCTGAGCCGGGTCATGCGACCGCCGTCAACGGTATAGATCTGGCCGGTGATGAAGCCGCTTTCTTCCGCGGCAAGGAAAGCAACAAGCGCGGCTACCTCTTCCGGTGCGCCTGTTCGGCCGACGGGATGGATCTTGCCGATATCCCGCCTGAAGGCCTCGGGGTTGGTCTGGGCCGCAATGAAATCCAGATTCAGGTCAGTATCGATCCAGCCTGGGGCAACGGCGTTGCAGCGAATACCGTCCTGGCCATGGTCAACCGCAATGGCGCGCGTCAAGCCGTGCAGTCCTGCCTTGGAGGCCGCATAAGCGGCATGATGAGGGTTGCATCCAATTCCTTCGATTGATCCCACATTGACGATCGTGCCTTTGGTGACGCGCAAATGGGGCAGGGCGTATTTGACAAGCAGGAACGGGGCCGTGAGATTGACGGTTAGGCTGCGTTGCCAATCTTCAAGTGTCATGCCCTCGACACTGGCTTCCTGCATCAGCCCGGCATTGTTGACCACAACATCAAGCCGCCCTGACGCGTTTATAACAGCCGGGATCACTTTTACGAGTGCCGCGCTATCTGAAAAATCGGCACAAACGTGCTCGAATTCTGTGTCTTCACCGCGCTGGACTGTGAAGACACGGGCGCCTTCGTCGCGCAGTCGAAGTGCAATCGCCCTACCGATCCCGCTGCGCCCGCCGGTGACCAGCGCCGTCTTGCCTTCAAAGCGTGTCATGCAACCGATTTCCCGCCATTGACCTCGACCAGCGCGCCGCACATGTACCGGGCCGCATCGGAGGCCAGAAACAGCACGACATATGCAATGTCGTCCGGTTTTGCGACACGGCCAAGCGGGACGGTCTTGCCGAGCTCGGAAATCGCGGTTTCAGGATCGTACCCCCGTTTTTCAAAACCGCTGCGCAGCATCGGCGTGTCGACTTCATTGGGGCAGACCGCGTTGATCCTTATGCCCTGATGGGCGTGATCGCGGCCCATGCATTGGGTCAGAGAGGCAATTGCCGCCTTTGTCATGCAATAGACAGCGTGATTTGGACCGGGATGAACGCCCCAGCAAGAGGCAAGATTGACAATCGCGCCGCCGCCACCTTCTGCCAGAATCGGGATGCCCGCGCGGCAGATCCGGAACGGGGCCTCGACATTCACACCCACCGAAAGATCCCAGTCACGGTCGCTGGTGTCCGTAACCGGGCCGCGCGTGATCACTCCGGCGTTATTGATGATGATATCAAGACCCCCGAGAGCCATGGCCGCAGCGCTTGGAAGATCGTCTGTATAGGTCTGATCCAGCAGGTCGCCGGGCAGAGCCACCTCAGCTGCGATGCCGTTGCAATTGAAATCAGCAACTGCGACTGCAGCGCCTTCATTACGCAACATTTTGGTGATCACCTGCCCCATGCCGCCGGCAGCACCGGTCACGAGCGCTTTCTTTCCGGTAAATCGCATGACGCCTCCAATTGGTCCATACAGCCTAGAATGATGCGACAGGTGCCCCGAACAGGGCTTCATCGGGGACCACGCCGAGCCCGGGGCCTGCCGGGACGCTCAAATGCCCGTCGACGACATTGACAGGGTTATGGCTGTCATAGTTGCCGTCAATGTATGGCTGGGCGATCCAGACCCCTTCGAGGAACTTCGGGTGGACCGTGGCCGCGATCTGAACGCAAGCCGCAGCGATGATATCGCCGCCCCAGCTGTCGTCGCAGGTGTGGGGCAGAGCCGCGGCTTCGCAAATATCCCTGAACACGGACATGGGCTGCAACCCGCCGATCCGTGTTAGCTTCATGCCGAAGCCGTCGCAGATCCCGTCGCCGATGGCGCGCACCACTGCCGAAATGTCGGTTGCCGATTCATCCAGGTAGACCCCGTGTCCGAGCTGATGCCGGATGCGGGCAACCTCTTCGATCGTATTGCAGGGCTGTTCCAGAACGATAGGTATGTCGAGGCAGGAGCGGCTCACGCGCAAGGCTTCTTGCGATGTCCAGCCCCGGTTGCCGTCAACGATCAGCCGCATCCGTGTGCCGACCGCTTCCCAAACCTTACGGATCGTCTCAATATCCAGATCGACCGCCCGACCGCCGACCTTGATTTGCATGCGTTTGAAACCCTGATCTGCCTTGTCCTTGGCAATCCGGGCAATGTCCTCCGGCGACCCGACGCCCGAGGCGAAATAGGAGGGTACTTTTTCGGTCATTGCACCGCCCAGAAGGTCGGCAACACTAAGACCCGTGCGTTTCCCGAGAAGATCATGGGCTGCAATGTCGAAGGCTGCCTTTGCATAGGCGTGTCCGTTCAACCGTTTGTCCATCAGTCGCTGAAAGGCGCGCAGGCCGGTTATGTCGGCGCCGATCAGGCCGGGTGCGATTTCCTTGATTGCTGCCAGCGCGCCGGCGGCGTGCGCGGGCGCATAGACGGGTCCTACCGGGCAGGTCTCTCCCCAACCAACGGCGCCGGTTTCGTCGACGATCTTGACCAATGTGGTTTCCAGCACGTCCACCACGGTCGAAGCCATGACATAGGGCCCGTCTTTGACCGGCAGGGTATGGCTGTAGACATGGATTTCTCGAATGCGCATGCGGCAATGCCTTCAAATAGTATCAGCGCTAGACGGCTCAATCAGGCGTCGCGGAAGCGGAAGAATTAGTAGTCCTGGTTCAGGGCATCTTCGGCAGGGATCTCCCGTTCGCGACGGGCGATGTAGTCCAAAAGAGCCTCGTTCTTCGCTTCGTCGAGTTTCGGTTCCTGATACTCCAACAAGAGCTTGCGAGCTTGAGTAAGGGCACGCTCTGTAATCTCGACTTCGCCCTCCGCCTTCCACTGTTCGATCGAGTTGTTGTCGAACATGTCTGGCATGAAGAAGGCCCGCTGGAAGTTTTCCTGGGTGTGAGGATGGCCTAGATAGTGACCGCCCGGGCCGACGTCGCGGACGGCCGACAACGCTTCATCGAAATCATCCCAGCGCGGTCCTTCGGCCATGCGATAGGCCATGGCGCATTGTTCGGCATCGACAATGAACTTGGCTACTGAACAGTGCATGCCGGCTTCGTTCCAGCCAGCGGCGTGCCAGATGTAGTTGGCACCGGCATGGATCACGGCGCTCAAAGTTGCTGCACTCTCATAACCTGCCTGCGCATCGAACGTCTTGGCGCCGCCGAGCGAGCCGGAGGTCCGCCAGGGCACATTGTAGTAGCGCGCAAGCTGCCCGATCAGAAAATTCATCAGGCTGATTTCGGGTGTTCCGGCCATCGGCGCGCCCGATTTCATGGAAACTGTCGACAAGTAATGGCCATAGATCGCCGGTGCGCCCTTGCGGATCACCTGGGTGTAGGCGAGTGCGCTCAAGGCTTCGGCGTTGAGCTGGGCGACGGCGGGCACGACAGAGGCTGGTGTATTGGCGCCGCCGAGCACGAAGGGGGAGCACAGCACCGGCTGGTTGCGTCTGGAAAAAGCCCGCATGGCCCCCAGCATTGTCTCGTCCCAGACCAAAGGTGAGTTGCCGTTGCAGTTGCCGGTCGTGACCGGGTGATCTTCCAGGTAATCCTCACCGAAGAGGAGGGCGCACATCTCCACCACGTCTTCGGCATTCTTCGGGCTTGTGGTCATGCCCATGAAGGTTTTGTCCGAATACTTGATCGATGAATAGGTGATACGCAGGTGGCGGTGGCTGATGGGGTGATCATACGGCTCGACGATATGGTGCGCGCTGGAGTGCATCGCCGGCAGCATATGGCTGAGTTTATGGAACATCGCGAGATCGTCCAGCGTCGGGTTGCGGCGCTCATCGTCGAGATCCCGAATGAAAGGGGCTCCGGTCATGGGCACGAACATCGACCGGTTTCCACCAAGCGGAACGTTCTTTGCCGGGTTGCGAGCGTGATATGTGAAGCTAGAGGGGATCGTGCGGATCAGCTCGCGTACCAGGCCACGGTCAATATAAACCCGTTCTCCTTCCACCTTGGCACCGGCTTTGCGCCAGTCGTCCAGTGCGATTGCGTCCCGGAATATGATCCCGACCTCTTCCAGAATTTTCATGGAGGCATCGTCGAGGCGCTGAATCTGATCCTGATCCAAGGGTTCGCACAAAGGCAGCTTTCGGGTGAGACCCGGCAGCATTTGGTGATCAGGTGCGGTGCGAAGTGCACGGCGGCCGGCACGGCCACCGCTTCGGCTGCGCGTTGCGACACTCATAGGGGACTCCGAAGGTGGTTCACTTCCGTCAGGATGCGCGGGATGAGGCGCGACAACGCGCGGTAAACCGAACTTGAACAGCATTTTCCGACATTGCCGGAAAATTCTCGTTGCTCGGAGCCGAAATAATTTTCAGAAGCCTCGAAGCAGATAATAATATTGGCGCTTTTTTGTTTTTCCGTTCGGTCAAAATTCAATGTTGTGCTGAAGTAATGTTGCTTTGCACAATTCTATGGCACGCTGTTAGCATTAAAAATTTTAAACGTTGAATTTTGCCAAAGGGGTAGTCGCGGTGGTGGAGTTCGTGTTTTGTTATCTACATGTCGCAAACGAGCATCGCAGTTACTCAAGAATTTGCGGATGCTACGTGTGGGAATTTTACTGTCGACAGCTTTGAATAATCCAGATGGGGAGACAGATGACCAAAACCAAAGACCAAGACATGATCAATCGCCTTGAAAGCGCGGCCCGTACCGGAGGCATCACAAAACGTGAGTTCATCCGCTACTCCGTGCTGGCAGGCCTGACAGCGACAACCGCTACGGGCCTTTGGTCCACCAAGGCCAAGGCACAACCGAAAAGCGGTGGCACCTTCCGCTGGGGTCTGCATGACGGAAACACGTCGGACAGCCATGACCCGGGCACCTACTTGACCCGCCAGATGATCTTCATGGCGCACACGTATCGCAGTTTCCTGACGATGATCATGGGCGACGGCTCTCTCGGACCAGATCTGGCGGACAGTTGGGAAGCCAGTGCAGATGCCTCTGAGTGGACCTTTAAACTCAGCGAAAATGCCAGCTTCCACAGTGGCAAGAAGCTGACGGCAGACGACGTCATCGCGTCGCTGAACCACCACCGCGGAGACGCATCGACATCTGCCGCGAAAGCTCTTCTTGCTGGTGTGACTGACATCAAGAAGGATGGCGATTACACCGTTGTAGTATCGCTTTCCGGCGGCAATGCGGACTTCCCGTGGCTGATGACCGATTATCACCTTTGTATTTGCCCGGCCAAGGAAGACGGCACGATCGATTGGGAATCCGGCGATGGCACGGGTCCGTACAAGATCGACAGTGGTGAGTTTGGCGTTCAGTTCAACCTGAGCCGGCACGACGGCTGGCACCGTGAAGGCGCCTATTTTGATAAGGTCGAGATCATCGTCCTGAACGATCCGAATGCCCGCCAGACCGCTCTGATGACCGGTGACGTGGACGCAGTCTCGCTGATCGAGCTGAAGACGATGGGACTGCTGCAGCGCAATCCGAACATCAAAATTCATAATATCCCGTCCGCGGGCGCGATCACAATGCCGATGCATTGTAATGCCGCTCCATTCGACAATGTCGACGTGCGCAACGCGTTGAAACTGGCGATGAACCGCGACGAGATCATCGAGAAGATCGCCTTCGGCGCCGCCACCAAGGGCAACGACTTCCACCACTCCCCGGCGCAGCCGTATTGGCCGGACGATCTTCCGCAACGCGAGTATGATCCGGATCAAGCCAAGTCCCTGCTGAAGAAAGCCGGCGCGGAAGGCCTTACCATCAACCTGTCGACGGCGGATAGTGTTTATGCCGGCGCCGTCGATATGGCCGTCCTTTACGCAGAACACGCCAAAGCGGCGGGCATCAACATCAACGTCGTGCGTGAACCAAACGACGGCTATTACTCCGATGTGTGGTTGAAAAAGCCGTTCTGTCTGGTCTCCTGGGGCGCGCGTCCAACACCGGATGTGATGTACACGCTGGCCTACAAGGACGATGCAGCCTGGAACGAGTCTTATTGGCAGAATGAGCAATTCAACAAGCTTCTGCTGCAGGCAAAAGCGGAACTGGACGACGCCAAGCGCGCGGACATGTACCGCGAGATGGCAATCCTGGCGAAAGACGACGGCGGGACGATCATCCCGTTCTTCAACAATTTCGTTTACGCCAACAGCACCAAGGTGGGCACGCCGGATCAGCTGGCTGCCAGCTGGGAAAATGATGGCGCACGGGCGGCAAGCCGCTGGTGGTTCGAGTCCTGAACCTAATACGGGGCGGCGGAAAAAAGTCCGCCGCCCCGTTTATGACATAGACCCGAAATCGGTTCGGTTCATGTTGCTGTCGCGTCGGGGCCTTCTGCCAAAGCAGAGATAATAACGCTGACAAGGGGCGCCTGACTGCCGTCCGGACATTTGATGAGAGGTCCGGGCTTCCTGTTCTGGAGGGACAAATGGGGGACATCCTACAGCTGGTCCTAAAGAGACTTGGCTTAGGTTTGGTCACGCTTCTCGTGGTTTCAATCCTGATATTCTTCGCGGTCGAGCTGCTACCCGGCGATATCGCACAGGCCGTTTTGGGTCAGGGGGCAACGCCTGAAACCGTTGCAGCGCTTCGCGACAAGCTTGGCCTCGATCAACCGGCCATCTTTCGCTATTTCCAATGGCTTGGCGGCGCTTTGACGGGCGACTTTGGTGTCTCGCTGGTATCCGGCGTCAGCGTTGGGGACGCGATCGGCGAACGGTTTGTGAACACGCTCTTCTTGGCGACCTATGCAGCGGTTATCGCTGTGCCGATCTCCATAATTCTTGGAGTGATCGTCGCCTTGCTGCGCAATACCCTGTTCGACCGGGTTGCGAACGTCGCGACGCTCACCTCGATTTCCTCTCCGGAATTCTTCCTCGGATACATCCTGATCCTCTATCTGGCGGTTAAGACCCAGTATTTCCCTGCGATCGCCAGCATAAGCCCCGACATGACCTTCGGCGAGTTGTTGCATCGCACTTTCCTGCCGGCGTTGACATTGGTGCTGGTGGTCACTGCGCACATGATGCGGATGACCCGGGCTGCAATTATCAACCTTCTGGCTTCGCCCTACATCGAGATGGCACGGCTTAAGGGTGTTCCGCCTTGGAAAATTATCGTGAAACACGCCCTGCCGAACGCCTGGGCGCCGATCATCAACGTCGTTGCACTCAATTTGGCCTACCTCATTACCGGTGTGGTTCTGGTCGAGGTCGTTTTTGTCTATCCCGGGATCGGTCAGCTGCTGGTGGATGCGGTGGCCAAACGCGACTTCCCCATTGTTCAGGCATGCTGTCTGATTTTCGCTGCAACCTTCATCCTGCTCAACCTGGCAGCCGATGTGGGAGCAATCCTGACCAATCCGCGTTTGCGGCATCCGAAGTGAGGGCAGCGAAATGAGTACATTTGTTATTGCTTACTATGCGTTGCTGATCGGCGGGTCCTGCCTGGCGGCGTATTTCAAGAAACGCGAACTGTTCCTTTTGATTTTCTCCCTGACCCTGGTGTCTTTCGTGATGGGGATCATCGGCGGGGTGGGGGCTCTGCGGTTTGTCACAATAGCCGCCGGCATTTTGGCGTTGGCGGCCGGGACATCCTATGCTTTCCGGGAATTTCTCATCATCATCACACCCGAAGGTGTTGCCAAGGAGCTGAGAACGGCTCCGCTGACTGCTGCTTTCGGCATGTTCGTGATCTTCACCTATGCGATTGCAGGTATTTTCGCACCGGTCATTGCGCCGTTCGGTGAGGCGGAAATCATTTCGTCGGCTTTCGCGCCTGCGGACGAAAACATGCTTTTGGGAGCCGATCAGTTGGGGCGTGATATGTTTAGCCGCATCATCTACGGTGCGCGAAACTCCGTCGGATTGGCCCTAGTTGCAACAACACTGGCGTTCGTCATGGGTGCCTTCGCCGGACTGATGGCCGCGACCAAAGGCGGCTGGTTCGATCAGTTCATGGGCCGCTTTGCCGATGTCATCATGTCTGTGCCGTCGCTGGTGTTCGCACTCTTGATGCTGAGTATCTTTGGCACCAACCTGATTGTTATCGTCATTGTCGTTGCGGTCATCTATTCGCCGCGGGTTTTCCGGCTGACGCGGGCCGTCGCCGGGAACGTGGTGGTGATGGATTACATCGAGGCGGCAAAGCTTAGGGGAGAAGGTGACTGGTACTTGATCCGCAAGGAGATCCTGCCCAACTCAACGGCGCCGCTGATTGCCGAATTCGGCCTGGAATTCTGCTTCGTGTTCCTTCTGATCGCGGGTCTCTCTTTCCTCGGCCTGGGCATTCAACCACCAACCGCTGACTGGGGGTCTATGGTACGTGAGAACGCGACCTTGATTTCCTTCGGTGAACTGACACCGCTAATTCCGGCAGCCGCGATTGCGCTGCTAACGGTTGCGGTCAACTTTGTCGTCGACTGGATGCTGTTCCGGTCCTCCGGTCTGAAGGAGGTTTGATCGTGGTTCCCAAGAAAGACGTACTACTGGAAATCAAGGACCTTCGCATTGAAGGCTATTCCGACGAAAAATGGGTTGAGATTGTCCATGGGGTGGATCTGACCCTTCACAAGGGGGAAGTCCTTGGTCTCATCGGCGAATCTGGGGCTGGCAAGTCCACCATCGGTCTCGCCTCGATGGGCTTTGCCCGGGACGGCTGCCGAATCTCTGGCGGGTCGATTGAGTTCGACGGCATGGAGCTGACCACCACACCGGAATCTGCCCTCCGCGCCCTGCGCGGATCGCGGATTGCCTATGTGGCCCAGTCTGCGGCAGCGTCGTTCAACCCGTCTCACAAAATTATTGATCAGCACACGGAAGCGCCGATCCAGTACAGGATCCAGAAGCGGGTAGAGGCGCAGGAAGACGCGATGCAGCTTTACGAGCGGCTGCGCCTGCCAAATCCCGACGAAATCGGGTTCCGGTATCCGCATCAGGTATCCGGTGGCCAATTGCAACGGGCCATGACGGCCATGGCCATGGCGTGCCGGCCGGACCTGATCATTTTTGACGAACCAACCACTGCGCTGGATGTGACCACGCAGATCGAGGTTCTGGCGGCGATCCGCGACATTGTTGACCAGTTCAATACCGCTGCGATCTACATCACCCACGATCTGGCCGTTGTGGCGCAAATGGCAGACACCATCAAGGTGCTCCTAAAGGGGGAGGAAGTCGAGGAAGCGCCCACCGCGCAAATGCTGGATTCACCCAAGGAGGATTACACAAAGAGCCTTTGGGCCGTGCGCAGTTTCAAGCGGCCCCAAAAACAGCGTCCAACGGGTGCAAACGCCATCCCGGTCATATCGGTTCAGGGCATTGATGCAGCTTATGGCAAGACCAAGGTTCTGGACGACGTGTCGTTTGACATCTATCCCGGCATGACCGTCGCCGTTGTAGGTGAGTCCGGCTCGGGCAAATCAACGACGGCCCGCTGTATCACCGGCCTTTTGCCCCCGACCAAGGGACAAATTCTGTTCAATGGCGAAGCGCTGCCACCGCGCTATCAGGACCGCTCGAAAGAACAGCTTCGCCAAGCCCAGATGATTTATCAGATGGCAGATACGGCGCTTAACCCGAAAATCCGTATTTGCGACATCATTGGGCGTCCGGCCCAGTTCTACAGCGGTCTTCACGGCACAGCACTCAAAAGCCGCGTTGATGAACTTCTCGATCTGATCGAACTCGACCCGGCCAAATTCTACAACCGCTATCCGCCCGAATTGTCAGGCGGCCAGAAGCAGCGGGTTGGTATCGCCCGGGCTCTTGCGGCCGATCCCAAATTCATTATCTGCGATGAGGTGACGAGCGCGCTTGACCAGCTTGTTGCCGAAGGGATCCTGAAGCTGCTTGACCGGCTGCAGCAGGAGTTCAACCTCGCCTACATGTTCATTACGCATGACTTGGCGACAGTCCGGTCGATTGCCGACGAGGTGGTGGTCATGCAGAGGGGCAAGGTGGTCGAACAGGGTCCGAAAGACGAAATGTTCACGCCACCGCACCATCCCTACACGGATCTGCTCTTGTCGTCGGTTCCGGAGATGGACCCGAATTGGCTCACCACTCTGCTGGACGAGCGCGGAACGGATGCGATCGGCGAAGCGGCCAATGTCTGATCGATTTGAAAACCGGCAGGCTCAAACAGAAATACCCCGGGGTGGCTTTGCTCCGGGGCAGCTATAAGTCAGTCGCAGGCTCGAAGTTGCCCGGTCAGCCGACCATCATATAGCCGGACAGCACCATCGCGCCCACGAGCAGCGCATAAACACCGACCACGGCCTGCCAAGAGCCGCTGTGTTGTCTGTATTCGCGAATGAGATCATCCCGGGTCATGCTCGTCTCCGATTCCACCCGTGTGCCTTAACCTAAGCTTTCGGCACACTTAGTCGACAGAAGTTAAGAATTCAATGCGCCAATCCGTGAATCTCACCCATATTTCTGCATAGCAGATGTGTCCGGAAATGCGCCCTGTGCAGAGCCATGCGGGTGTAAGTATGCCATTATTAAGATCGTCATACGCAGAAATAGCACGGCAGAGCGCGAATTGTTGTTATATATGAGGTGCCTGGGTGATCAGCGTCGGTATTGCCGAACCAGCTCCGAGTTCATCATCCAGTTCGCAACGATGCAGTTGCGCGCTTATGGCCGATGAATTCTGAGATTTGATGGAATCCCTTTTGGCGCAGTCTGCAACACCAGACAAGAAAACGATTTTTGAGACGTTGCGAAGGCGTATCTGTCTGCTGGACTATCAGCCCGGCGATAGTCTGAACGAACGTGTTTTGGCTGAGGAGTTCTGCGTCAGCAGGACACCTATTCGCGCCGTGTTGCAACGGCTGGAGAATGACGGTCTCATTTCCAGCCAGCATGGCCGCGGAACGATCGTGACCTCGATTGACCTGAGCGAAATGCGGGAGATCTACGCCCTCAGGATCAAACTTGCTGAAAGTATTTCGGATATGCCAGTCCGTCAAATCTCGGCGGGATTGCAAGAGGAGCTCAACAGTCTTGCCAGTGATACCGCCGCTCTTTTCGGCCTGCAGGACAAAAAGGCCTTTGGCGCTGTCAGCATCCGGCTACACAATGCCATTCAGCTTCTGACAACCAATGAAATCCTGCGCGACTTCTCTGATATGCTCTTCTATCAGTCAGCGCGGTACTGGTTTTTGTTGTTGTCGCGCCTAGATTGGTACACCGAGGTGCAGGACATGCTGGACGAGGTGCGGCTGATTGCACGATGCCTAGAGGCGGGTGATATCCCGGCTGCTGTTACCACACGGAAAGTCCATCTCTCCCTTGTCATGGCTCGGATCGCAAAAATTGAGGACTTTCCGTATCTTCACTTGGAAGACCTCCAAGGCCGCTGAACGGCATAAATGCCGAACCCACCAAATCCGGCATTTCCTAACCTCTACAAGCCATGTTTCCCAAAACGGTAACATCGTCAGTCCGAGCTCTATTGACTGAATTGGTATACCAAAAAAATTCTGAATTCGCTTTATCGACCAATATCCTAAGTTTTGGTCAAATTATTCTTGTAAAGGTATACCAATTATGTTCCTCTTCGAAAGAAGGGGGGCGAGTAATCTGGTCTCCTGCGTCAGGCTGCATGGTGCGGTCAAAACCAAGGCAATCTGAATGCTGAAACACGCCAAACAGAAAACCGCGAACCTTCAGCAGCGCATGCGCGATGATGGGATCGAACTTGCCGTCTTCACGGATGAAAGTTCGATTGCCTATCTCGCCGGGTTTTGGGGCTATCTCGGGATTGAATTCGGCCGTCCGACGTTGCTGGTCGTGCGCGCCAGCGACGCGCCGACAGTGATCACACCGCTGATGGAAAGCGAAATGGTCTCTGAAATGACCTGGGTCGAGGATGTTCAGGTCTGGGAGGATATTGGTCAGCGCACCTGGGGGCGGGCCTTGGCCGGAGCTATTGGCGCCGAACCAAATGAAATATGGATCGAACGGAACTCAATTCCGGCGGTTGTCCGCAATCATCTCGACGACACATATCCCGGCGTGCCGTTAAAGGATATTTCACCGGTTCTCGGCGCGCAGCGCACGATCAAGACACCGTTTGAGATCGGCATCATGAAGGAAGCCGGGCAGATCGCTGGTGCCATGATGGCGGCTGCGCATGACTCCCTTCGTGAAGGAGCGCGTGAATATGAATCGGCACTCGCCGTAATCGAGGCGGGGTCGCGCAAGGCCGCAGGGTTCCTGACCGACCGCGGCTGGGATCGATTCGTGTCACCCATGATCCACAATCTGCAAATCCTGCAGAGTGGTTCCGAAACGTCCATGGTGCACCGGCGCGCCAATCTCCGGGCCTACCAGACATACGATCCTGTCTATTTCTGTTTCTGCAATATGGCGCAGTTCAAGCAGTACAAGCTCGGTTTTGATCGGATGTTCCATATCGGCGACATCACCGATCAGGCGCGCGATGTTCAAGAGGCTGCGATTGCGGCCCAGCAGGCAGCGATTGCTGCAATCCGGCCGGGCGTCCTGGCGGAAGATGTGGCTGCAGCGGCCAACGAGGTTTACCGCGAGCGCGGATACCAGACAGGGTACCGGACCGGGCGGTCCATCGGCGTTGCCTATCTGGAAGCTCCGGAATTGAAGGACGGCGATAAAACGGTTTTGCAGCCCGGCATGACATTCGCCGTTGACGGCGGAATATCGGTCGACGGTGTGACCGCGGGGCGCATCGGCGACTCGATTGTCGTTTCTGAGACAGGATCTGACTACATCACGGACTATCCGCGCCAAATCCTGTTGAGCCACCATTGAGATGCCATAGCTCCTTTGGGGCGACGGTCAGGAAAGTGTTTCAATGCCCATTCGTCATCCGTTTCCGAAAGAAGAACTCGCCCGGCGTGTCGCCCGAGCCTGCGCGGCTTTGTCCGTCAACGGATTGGACGGCATACTCATTTCTGTGCCTGAAAGCATCTATTGGCTGACAGGTCTGGACCATTGGGGTTTTTTTGCCGCCCATGTGTTGGTGGTCAACCGCAACGGCGAGATGGCCTTGGTCTGCCGTGCAATGGAGCAGATCACAGTCGATAATCAGGTGCGCAACGCAGCCTTTTACGGTCACAAGGATCATGAGGAACTTTCGGATTATGTCCTAAAAGCCATGGCCGATCTCGGGTTGAAGGGCGGCAGGGTCGGGATTGAAAAGCGCAGCCTGTTTCTAACGCCACGCCACGCGGAGCGGATCCAGGAAGGTGATGCCGACTGGGTCGATGCGTCCGGCATCGTTGATAATCTGCGGCAGGTGCAATCGCCTTTGGAGATGGACTACACCCGCAAGGCCGCCCGTGCCGCTGATCTCGGTACGCTGGCGGCCATCGAGGCGGTCCGTGACGGAGCAAGCGACTATGAAATCGCAGCGGCCTACCACCACCGGATGATACTGGAGGGCAGCGAGTATCCAGGCTTCGGCCCGTTCATCCGGCCGACGACCCGCCTGGGTGAGGAGCATACGACGTGGCGCGGAGATACATTTGCCAATGGCGATGCCGTATTTCTGGAAACCTGCGCGGCTTACCGGAAATACCAGGCCCCTATGGGACGGCTGGTTTATGTGGGCAGCGCTCCAGCGGGCGCTGAGAAGTCTGCCGAGCTTGCCATAGAGGGTATGCAGGCCATCTGCGCTGCTTTGAAGCCTGGTGGTAAGGCCGGTGATGCGTATGCGGCATGGCGTGAAGTCGCCGCTTCTGCGGGCTTGCACGACTACGAACGCCACCATTGCGGCTATATGGTCGGCATCGGCTTTCCGCCGAGCTGGACCGGTGGGTCAATGGTGACTTCGCTGTTTCCCAGGTCGGACAGGGTTCTGGAAACCGGCATGGTGTTTCACGCGCACAGCTGGTTCACGAATACCCGTGTTGTTGACTACTTCATATCCAACACCGTTCTGCTGACCGAATTCGGTGCGGAAATCCTGACCAATCAGACACCAGAGACCCTGATGATACGCTGATCCTTCGCCGAAACTCAGGCGAAAATGACTGTGCCAGACCAGTGAGAAAGAAGAAATGAAACCGCTTCAAAAGCCGACGTTGACCGGGATATGTGACCAAATGGCCAGTCACGATTGGACGGAAGCCGAACTCGAGGAATTGGTCGATCCGAAATTGGGCATCATTACGGGATTTCAGGAACTGCTGGAGGATCTGAACGTGCTTCGCCAGGTCGATTTGGGGGCGACGCCTCCGGCGCTTTCCGTGCAGAAACGATAACGTGCATGTCCGATACCATCGCATTCCAGGATATCCGGACGCTTAAGGCCTTGATGCATGCCGGCGAGATCACGCCGAGCGAACTGGTTTCGATGTTTGCTGAACGTATCTCGCGACACAATGACGTGTCTAAGGCCTTTATTACCTTGACGTTGGATGCGGCCGCCGCGCAGGCCGCTGGTCTCACGCGCGAGGACCTTGCTAAATCGCCCATGGCAGGTATTCCCTACGCTTGTAAGGACCTGTTCGACGTCAAAGACGTGCTGACAACGGCAGGATCTCGGGTTTTTCACGATCGGATCGCGGCGGAGGATGCCTTTGCGGTGGCGTGCCTGCGCAACGCCCGGGCGTTGAACCTCGGCAAGACCAATCTTCACGAATTCGCCTATGGGGCGACCGGTGAAAACGAGGTCTATGGAACCTGTGTCAACGCTTATGACACGACCCGGCTCGCAGGTGGATCCTCCAGCGGATCGGCCGCAGCCATTGCCTTCGGCCTCGTCCCGGCGGCCCTTGGCACCGATACGGGTGGTTCGGTCCGTGCGCCTGCGGTTCTCAACGGACTGGTGGGACTGAAACCGACCATCGGCCGTGTCCCGATAAGTGGCATTGTCCCTTATTGCTGGACGTTGGACCATGTCGGCCTGATGACCCGCACGATTGCTGATTGCACCGACATCCTCGGTCTTGTCGCTGGTCATGATCCGCGAGACCCGGCGTCGGTCAACCTCCCTATGGAGAATTATGCGGAAGCGCTTGGGCAAGACATTTCGGGGCTCCGGATCGGCATTCCAGTCAACTTCTTCTTTGAGCGGAGCGATCCGGAAATTCTGGAGGCTTTGGAACGGGTCAAGGCGTACCTGATGGCGCAGGGAGCCAGACTGGTGCCGATCACCTTTCCGGATATGGAGCACAGCCGCACAGTATCGCTGACCGTACAGTTGCCGGAAGCCTTGAGCGCGCATTCCGCGCACCTTCAGGAGCGCGGCGAACTTTATGGCAAGGACTTCAGAGCCGGATTGGCGCTCGGACAGTGTTTGCTCGCCGAACACTATGTGAAAGCCAAGCGGTTTATCGAACGCTACCGCCAGCAGACCACGGTGCTGTTTGACGATGTCGATCTGATCCTGACACCGGCAACACCAGAAATCGCCCAGAAAATCGGCACGGTCACGGTCACCCGCGACGGCGTTGACGAGGCTATAGGCAATGCGATCACACGGTTCACAACGTTCTTTAACATGACTGGACATCCGGCCCTGACCATGCCTTGCGGCCTGCATTCTGAAGGATTGCCGATAGGCTTGCAGCTGGTCGGCCGGTATTTCGACGAAAAGAGCCTCTTCCGTGTTGCACACGTGATTGAACAACATGAAGCCTTTTCGACCCCGTTGCCGAAGGTGGAAAGCTGACATGTCGACAAAATTCATGCCGAGGATCTGGAAACTACCATGACGCGATTTTCTGCCTGGAGTGTGTTTTGGAATGGGGTCACTGGTCAAAAAGGGTGGGGGCGCCAATGGCGCGACCCTGAACCGAAGCCGTATTACGACATCGCCATTGTCGGCGGCGGCTTGCATGGGCTGGCAACTGCCTACTACCTGGCTGCCAATCATGGCCTCAAAAACATTGCTGTATTGGAAAAGGGCTGGCTGGGCGGTGGTAACGCAGGACGCAACACGACCATCGTGCGGTCAAATTATGCGCGGCCAGGTAATCGCGAGTTCTACGAGCATTCCCTGAAGCTTTGGGAAAATCTCTCTCACGAGCTGAACTACAATGTGATGTTCAGTCAGCGTTCCCATATTGCGCTTCTGCACAGCCCCGGTGCCATCGATGCGGCTGCCCGAAACTACAACACCATGCGCCTGACCGGGACACCGGATGCGGAAATCTGGGATCTCGCGACACTGAAACGCGCTGTCCCGCATTTGAATTACTCCAAGACCGCGCGTTTTCCGATCATGGGCGCTGCGGTGCAAAAGCGCGCAGGTACTGCCCGCCACGATGCGGTTGCGTGGGGGTATGCAAGAGGGGCCGATGCGCGGGGCGTGGATATTCTTCAACAGTGCGAAGTTCGAGGGATCACACGCGACGGCGACAGCGTTAGCACGCTCGAGACCTCACGCGGACCGATCCGTGCAGGCAAGGTGGCCTTCGCGGTGGCCGGAAGCACTTCACGATTGTGGAACATGGCGGGCTTGGGAAAGTTGCCGATCGAATCCCACAAGCTGCAGGCCTTTGTCTCCGAACCGATAAAACCGCTGCTGGACCAGGTCGTGGTGTTCGGAATTGGCGGCGCCCACTTCTATATTTCACAATCGGACAAGGGCGGCATGGTCTTTGGTGGCGATCTGGACTGGTACAAGTCGTACGCCCAGCGGGGCAACCTGCCGATTGTTCAGGACGTCTCGGAAGCCGCCATGTCGATTCTGCCCTGCCTGGGCCGGGTGAAACTGTTGCGGCACTGGTCTGGACTGGTCGACATGTCCATGGACGGTACACACTTCATCTGCAAAACACCGCTCACCAACCTCTACCTGAACGCAGGCTGGAACTACGGTGGCTTCAAGGCCACTCCGGCGTCCGGGTGGTATTTTGCCGACCTGATCGCCAACGACCGGCCACACGAGCAGATCCGAAACTTTGATTTGAAACGCTTTGAACGCGGTCTGCAGATCGATGAACGGGGCGCCGGTCCCGATCCGAAGCTACACGGATAACGAGGCCCCCGATGATCAGAATCCCTTGTCCCTTTTGCGGCCCACGTGATCACAGTGAATTCACCTATGGCGGCGACGGTTCCATCGAGTATCCGGCGCTTGATGCGCCCAAGGAAGCCTGGCACGACGCTGTTTTCCTGCGGGACAACATCTGTGGTGTGCAATTGGAAACCTGGCAGCATGTCCACGGTTGCCGAATGTGGTTGCTTGTCGAGCGCGACACGCTCACTCATGAGATCCACAGCGTCCGTCCGGCGCATCCGGGCCTTGCTGCAGTGTTTGAAACCGATCAGGAGGCCGGGGAATGACGGCGCGTCGTCTGGACAAAGGCGGCCGGATCGACCGGTCTGCGCCAGTGGACTTCACCTGGGACGGCAACACACTGTCCGGTTATGCCGGGGATACGCTCGCTTCTGCCTTGATGGCAAATGGTCAACGCGTTCTCGGTCGCAGTTTCAAGTACCACCGTCCGCGCGGGATCATGTCGGCGGGTGTTGAGGAATCCGGGGCCATCGTGACCGTGGGAGAAGGCGCTCGCCGGGAGCCGAACGTCAAGGCAACGGTTCAGGAGCTGTACGGCGGATTGTGCGCCAGCGGCCAAAATTCCTGGCCGAATGTCCGTTTTGATCTCGGGGCAGTGAACGGATTGTTTTCCAGGTTCTTTGCCGCTGGATTCTACTACAAAACTTTCATGGGCCTGCCCCCTTTTGAATGGGGGCATGGAACCGGCCAGTGGATGCAATACGAAAAGCTGATCCGCAAAGCTGCTGGCATGGGCACCGCCTCCCGCGAACCGGATCCGGATTTCTATGATCATGTCCATGCATTTTGTGATGTTTTGGTCGTCGGATCGGGCCCGGCAGGCCTGCAGGCTGCATTAACTGCAGCACAGGCAGGGCGCGACGTTTTGCTGGTGGAGCAGGACTTCGAGCTTGGCGGCGACTACCTGAATGACCCCGGTGCCGAGATGCACCGGTTGGAGCTCATCAATGCGGTCAAGGGTGCTGGTGTTCGGGTGATGACCCGAACGACCGCTTTTGGTTTGTATGATGACGGCGTCGCAGGCCTTCTGGAGAAGGTGACAGATCATCTGGCCAACCCCGATCCTGAATTGCCGCGCCAAAGGTTCTGGACCGTGCGGGCGGGGGCAACGATCCTGGCGACCGGAGCGCTGGAACGCTCCATCGCCTTTGAGAACAATGATCGCCCCGGTGTCATGACGGCAGCCGCTGCGCGAGGCTACCTGAACCGCTATGGCATCCTGCCCGGACAGAAGATCGTCATTTCCACCACAAATGACAGTGTCTACGTGGCAGCCGCGGAGCTGGCCGCTGCAGGTGCGGAAGTGATCGTCGCCGACATCCGTGAAGAAACCGGTGTCCGTCTTCCAGGCGGGGTCACGGTTTTCAAAGGTGCAGCTCCGTTGAGAGCATTGGGGCGCTCCGGTGTTAAGGGCGTGGACCTCGCCAATCATACAAATGGTTCCTGGGTCCCAGCGGGAAAAGAGGCCTGCGATCTGCTTCTGGTGTCCGGTGGCTGGTCGCCTGTTGTGAATCTCTCTTCCCATCGCGGTGCCAAGCCAGTTTGGAATGATGCTCAGGCTTGTTTTCTTCCTGGGACAACAAACGAACCGATCTTCCATGCAGGATCATCGGCAGGCATTTGGAACCGTGAGGATTGCGAGGTATCGGGCGAACGCGCCGCGCGTCAAGCCATCGGTGAAAATGAAAAAAGCTCACAGCCGGGTGGGTGGAAAACACCTATCCGGCCGTTATACGAGGTCCGTCTCCCGAACCAGAACACTAAGGCCTTTGTCGATTTCCAGCACGACGTCACCGGCGACGATGTCCGCTTGGCACACCAGGAAGGGTTTGTCTCCGTCGAACATTTGAAGCGTTACACAACCCTCGGGATGGCAACGGACCAGGGCAAAATGGGCAATGTGATTGGCCTTGCGCTGATGGCCGATGCGCTTGGCAAGGACATCCCCGATGTTGGGACTACACGCTTCCGCCCGCCCTATACCCCGGTCGCCATTGGCGCGCTGGCGGGCCGGAACGTGGCAGCACACTTCAAACCGCTGCGTCGGACCCCGCTCCATGACTGGAATTTGCGCCATGGAGCGACCATGACCGAGGCTGGGCTTTGGCACCGGCCCTGGTACTTTGCACGTGACGGAGAGGGCATTGAGGAGGCGTATGTCCGCGAGGCCGCCACTGTCCGCAAGTCTGTCGGCATTTGTGATGTAAGTTCACTCGGCAAGATCGCGGTTCAGGGGCCGGATGCGGCCGAATTCCTGAACCGGGTGTACAGCAACGGTTTTGCCAAACTGCCAGTGGGCAAGGCGCGCTATGGCATCATGCTGCGCGACGACGGCATGGTGATGGATGACGGCACAACGTGGCGGCTCGCGGAAACCGAATTTCTGACGACGACCACGACAACCAACGCCGGCAAGGTGATGGTCTGGTTCGAAGAGCTGCTGCAAACCCGCTGGTCCGATCTGAAAGTGCATCTGAGCTCAGTCTCCGATCAATGGGCGGGTGTCTCTATTGCCGGTCCGAAATCCCGCGAGACGATTGCTGACTGCCTGGAGCAAGGCGCGGACATTTCCAATGAAGCGCTGCCGTTCATGGGCGTTGCAAGGGTTACGCTTTCGGGTGGCGTTGAGGCCTTGATCGCACGGATAAGTTTTTCGGGGGAACTGGCCTACGAGCTTTATGTGCAAGCCGGTTACGGTGAAGCGATGATGGATCTTCTATGGCCAGCTGCGGAAGCCCGCAGCGGCTGCCTTTATGGCCTGGAGGCGCTGGGCACGTTGCGCATTGAAAAAGGCCACGTCACCGGTGCCGAACTGGATGGCCGCGTAACCATTGATGATGCCGGTCTCGGCAAGATGGCGTCCACAAAAAAGCCTTTCATCGGCAGCGCCTTGCGTCAAAGGCCGGAATTGATGCGCGAAGATCGACCGCAACTGGTGGGCATCTTCCCCAGAGAGCGCAGTCAAACTTTCAAGGCCGGCTCTCTCTTATGCGATGCCGATGCCGTCACTGGCTTCGGGGAGGGGTGGGTTACAGGTGTGACCCATTCACCCGCACTGGGGCACTGGATCGGCATCGGCTATGTCTCGGGCGGCGCAGATGCCTGGAATGAGAGGCCGGCCGTTGCAGCCGATCCGGTTCGCTCGGGAAATGTCGACGTTGAAATCGTGTCGCCGCACATGTTCGATCCCACTGGAGAAAGAATGCATGGCTGAGTGGAGATCCGCTTTGAAGGGCCAGCTGCCGCTTGGCAAGGTCGGAACAAGCGACGGGATTGGCGTAACCTTCTCCGAAGTGACAAGGTTTTCGCTGCTCCAGATTGCTGCCTGGCCTGAAACCTGGAAGCCAGCCGGGGCAAAGGCCGCTCGTTTGGCGGGCACCGAAACCGCGCCTGGCCCGGGAATGATGGCACAGGGGGCAAAGGGAACGCTCTTGCGGATCGAACCGCTAAAGTGGTGGCTGATCAGCAGGGATGACCGTCAAAACCGCATATCCCTGGCGATCGAAGATGGGGTGGTTCTCGACCTGTCATCGTCGAGAACTTGGATAATTTTAAACGGCCCCAACGCAACCCATTTGTTGAACAACTTCCTGCCGGTCAATTTGTCTGACACCGCATTTCCGACGGGATCCATGGCGTCCAGCGCCTTTCACCATATTGGGATCACGCTTTGGCGTGATGAGCACGGGTTCAATCTGTTGCTGCCACGCAGCTTCGCGATTTCGCTCTGGGAACAGTTGACGGACAGCGCCGCCCAATATGGTTATGCAGTCATCTGATGCGGCAAAGCTGGAAAGATCTGGAGCGGTCTTTTTCGATGGATGAGCGCGGCCTGCCTAAGTTTGATCTGCACCGGGTGATCGGATTCTATTTCTGAAAAACGCGTAACCCAGGAACTTGAGAATATCTTCATCATGCTCATCATTCTGTTTCGCCGAGGCGAGAATCGTTGATGACGACCGCTGACCAGGGCTGGCGGTACCGGCGCTAACCGGACAACCCTGATGGCTTGTCGGTAAAAGACAGGCTTTGAAGGCTTTCGTGAAAGGAAAATGTTTAAGGCACAGTGGTGTTGAACAGCCATGTGTTGAACGCGAAACATTGCATCAAAATTGCTGGCACAAGCAGACAGATGCGACGAGCGATAACACTAACTATTGGGGAAAGTGGTGCCGGCAGCAGGATTCGAACCCGCGACCCCGAGATTACAAATCACGTGCTCTACCAACTGAGCTATACCGGCGCTGGGGAGGGCTTCTACCAGAAACCGGTTAGATGTCTAGAGGGGGCGTTCCATTTTTTGATTTTCACAGCGAATTTGTTTCTAAGTCGCCGATATTGCATGCGAAAAACCGATGTCCTTGTGGAAAACATTTTTGCCTCTTCGTCGTTGCCGACTAGACCACTTTTGCTAACGCACAAGTCGGTGCGGATACCGTAATCACTTACGATGCGAACAATACGATTACCCTTGAAAACGTCGCGTTGTCGTCTCTCGGTGCAGATGATTTTGCGTTTGTTTGATCGCAGGTGATGACCGGGGCAGGCGGGTGCGTCTGCCCTTTTCCATAAGCCTTATCGTTTCAAGGATTTGAATATGTGGGCAAATCAGCACTGGTAATATGAGTAAAATACTCATAATTATTGGCGGAACGAATTCAAAGAAGGAAGGCCGCCATGTATCTCGCGATGAACCGGTTTGCAGTGAAAAAGGGCCAAGAGGAGGCTTTTGAAGCTGTATGGAAAGGCCGGGAGACCCGTCTTCACGAGCTGGATGGTTTTAAGAGCTTTCATTTGCTGAAAGGCCCGGAAGCCGAGGACGGTCAAACCATTTTGTATGCGTCCCATACGATCTGGAGCAACAAAGACGACTTCGTCGCCTGGACCAAATCGGAACAATTCCGGGATTCGCATAAAAATGCGGGCAGCAACAAAGACCTTTATGCGGGCCCGCCAAAGTTTGAAGGCTTTGAGGCGGTGAGTGGGGCCTAAAGCCCCATCTTCTGGCGCGCGACATAAAGTGAGAGTACGGCAGCGTTGGACACATTCAGCGAACGGATTTCGCCCGGCATGTCGAGCCGGGCCAGGAGGCCGCAGGCTTCCCGCACGCCCTGTCGCACGCCTTTCCCCTCCGATCCGAGAACCAGAACGGTCTTTTCGGTGAAGTCGGTGTCTTCAAGGCTCGCCGGGCCATCGCTGTCGAGCGCGATGCAGCCAAAGCCTTGCTCCTTCATCTCTGTTATGAAGCGGGCCATGTTCTTCACCCGCACATGCTTGATCATGTCGAGTGCGCCGGAGGCGGATTTGGCCAGCACCGGGCCTTCTTCCGGGGCGTGGCGTTCCGTTGTTACAACGGCGTCGGCGTTCAGGGCGACGGCAGAGCGCAGGATCGCACCAACATTGTGCGGATCGGTGACCTGATCCAGGGCCAGAATCAACCGGGCGCCCTTTAAGTGTTCTGCGCCATAAGCGGGTAGGGGATCAGCCTCCAGGATCATGCCCTGGTGGACGGCGTCCTTGGTGACCATACGGTCCAGTTCCTTGGGGCGCTTGTCCTCCACCGGAACATCAATAATGACGCCCCGCTCCTGCAGACGGTTTTTTGCATTTTCCGTTGCATAAAGTTTCAGGCGCTTGCGATCCTTATTGGCAAAGGCTGCTTCCACCGTGTGGAGGCCATAAAGCAAGACGGGGCCTTCCGGAGGCAATCCGGGACGCCGTGGTCCCGGTTTGCCCTTGGATTTAGCAAAGCGGCCTTGGGCGTTGCCGGAGCCGTGGCGCTGAGTTTTCCATGCAGGTTTTTTATCGTCGGTCATCCCGCATGCTCTAGCCCCAATCAGCGTCCAGGGGAAGAGGCTGCAGGATTGGGAAAGATCATGCAGCTAACCGTCGCATGGGCAATCAGCTTGCCGCGGGCATCTTTCAACTCACCTTCAGATGTTGCCAGCCGGGAGCCGCGATGGACAATGCGCCCTTCGCACGTGACTTCCCCGCTGCCTGGCATGAGGGGGCGGACCATATTCACGGTCAAGGATGTGGTGGTGTAGAACTCGCCAGGCTCCAGACAGGTGTGAACTGCGCAACTGAGAGCACTGTCCAGGATCGTTGAAATCCAACCCCCATGAATCGTACCTAGCGGATTGAGGAATTGCTTTTCCGGTTGGCCGACGAAGACCGCACGCCCGTGATCAAATTCCTTCAAGCGGATATTGGATTGAAGCATGATCGGGGGAGCTGGCAGCTGACCATCGAGCATCAGCTTGAAAACATCCATTCCGGAGATACCCGCCACCTGCTCCTTTGGCAGAGCGTCGAACTGATAGGTTTTGCCGTTTTCCGTTACGGTTTGCGCAGTGGTCATAGAGCTGTCCTTAAAAAGAATGGTTTTTGGGGATCCGGCTATTTACGAAGACGCCCCGTCCGGCGGCGCGGCAGGCTGTTTGGCAACGGTTTCGAGTGCACGAACGGTCTTTCTCAGGCTCGACAAATGACCGCGAATAGCATCTGCTGTTTCCGCGCCGAGTTCGTGTGTCAGGTCGCGCTGGGCCTGTTCCCAGGCAGCATGAACTTTTGCGGTCAGAGTGACGCCCCTTTGGGTGAGGCGTGGTGTTACCTTTCGGCCTCCGGGCTGGTGCCGTTCAATTAAGCCGGCGGCCTCTAATGGCTTTAGGTTGCGGGCAAGGGTCGAGCGGTCAATTCCAAGGTAACGGGCGATGTCGGAGGAGGAGAGATTGTCACCGCTGGCTATAACCGCCATGAGCTGCGCCTGCGTGATCTCCAAACCAAGAGGCGCGAGGTAGCGGTTGAAATGGCGGGTCAGCAGATTGGCCGTCCGGCGGACCGAGTGGCCAAGACACAGCCGACCCATCTCATGAAAATCGATGTCGTCGAGTGAGGGGTTCATATGTTGTAGCTACAACATACTGGCGCGTGCTGCAATGATCCTGTCGTGCCTCGCCGGGTGATTTTCAGGGAGTCCTACTCGAATTGGGTTACCTGCAGCGCAGTTCCTCGTACGACACCATCACGTGCTCGCAGAAAGCGCTGCGTTCGGTGAGCCGGTGATAATAGCGTTTCAAACGGGGCTGATCCGCGCGGTCGATATCGATGTCGAAGTACCGATAGAGAATGTGGCCGAACTGGATGTCCGCCAATGTGAAGTCAGGACCAGCAAGATAGGCATGGTTTGTCAGCTGCAGCTCTGCGATTTCGAGTTTGGTTTCAAGAGCCGCGACTGCTCTTCGGATCTGGTTCCAGTCCCGGGCTTCCGGAGGTGTTCGGACCACCCGCCAGAAAACCGGGGCCGTAAACGCCATTGCGATGTTGATCTTGGACCATTCCGCCCACATGTCGACCTGCGCGCGGTCTTGCGGTCGCTTCGGCCAAAAGCTCTCTGGCCCATGACTGTCGGCCAGATATCTCATGATGGCTCCGGTTTCCCAAATTGGCGGGCCGTCTGCGTTTTGAAGAACCGGGATCGTCTGGTTTGGATTTAGCTGCTTGAATTCGTCAGTATCGGTTCCCCCGAACCTGTGCCCGATGTCCGATCTCTCATACTCCATGCCGAGCTCTCCAATGCACCACATGAGTGCTTGAACATTGGACGATGTTTTGCGGCCCCACACCTTCAGCATCCGTTTGCCACCAGTTTCATAGAATCCGAAGCGGCGCTCTCATGCCGCCGGTCGAATATGTCAGGGAATGACCGGCGCTGCGAAGAATGAAGAGCCGAATTGGCCGGAAAAAGTTGTCCACAGGGTAGGGGCTTGTTGCTACTGAGATCACGAGAAAGCGGCGAGATCCTTGGAGGTTTTGCTCTGTTTGAGGTCATAATGATCCAAGAATGGTAAGCGGTTATGGCGCGCTTGGGTCCAAGGTTTTCGGTCCCGGGTTGATTTTGTTCGTTTCTTTTCAAAATCGGCGTTGACAGGTCAGGTCCGCATCTGCATAACACGCGCCACGGGATTGCTCGCCCCTTCCGGGCGGGCTCTTCGGTTAAGCCATCCTGATCGCTTCGGCGTGAAGCAAGACGAGATGGAGGAGTGCCCGAGTGGCTAAAGGGGACGGACTGTAAATCCGTTGGCTATGCCTACGTTGGTTCGAATCCAACCTCCTCCACCATCGTCTCGTTTCCTCGTTGTGCGGGTGTAGCTCAATGGTAGAGCAGCAGCCTTCCAAGCTGACGACGAGGGTTCGATTCCCTTCACCCGCTCCATCATGGGCCTGATCGGAGTGTCCGGAACGGAAGGCTCTTTCGCCCGGAAATCCTGAAAAGTTCTTATGGGAAGTTGTTTGCCGCTTGGGCTCTGTTCAAGGCGTCAATCAGCGGCCCGCGCGAGCCTTATCGACTGAACCGAGTACTGGACAGAGAGCGACGCCGATGGCGAAGGAAAAGTTTGAGCGCAACAAGCCGCACGTCAACATTGGCACGATTGGCCACGTTGACCACGGCAAGACGACGCTGACCGCTGCAATCACCATGACGCTGGCTGAAGCTGGCGGTGCGACTGCAAAAGCATATGACGAGATTGACGGCGCGCCTGAAGAAAAGGCACGCGGCATCACCATTTCCACGGCGCACGTTGAGTATGAGACGGAAAACCGTCACTACGCTCACGTTGATTGCCCGGGCCACGCCGACTACGTGAAGAACATGATCACCGGTGCTGCGCAGATGGACGGCGCGATCCTTGTTTGTTCTGCAGCGGACGGCCCGATGCCGCAGACCCGTGAGCACATCCTGCTTGCGCGTCAGGTTGGCGTTCCGGCACTTGTTGTGTTCATGAACAAGGTTGACCAGGTCGACGACGAAGAGCTTCTCGAGCTCGTCGAAATGGAAATCCGTGAACTGCTGTCTTCCTACGAGTTCCCGGGCGACGACATTCCGATCGTCAAGGGTTCTGCTCTGGCAGCTGTCGAGAACCGCGATGCCGCCATTGGCCGTGACGCAATCCGTGAGCTGATGGCAGCTGTTGACGACTACATCCCGACGCCTGAGCGTCCGAAGGATCAGCCGTTCCTGATGCCGATCGAAGACGTGTTCTCGATCTCCGGCCGCGGTACTGTTGTGACTGGCCGTGTTGAGCGTGGCATTGTCAAGGTTGGTGAAGAAGTCGAGATCGTCGGCATCAAGGACACGACCAAGACAACGGTTACCGGCGTTGAAATGTTCCGCAAGCTGCTGGACAGCGGTGAAGCTGGCGACAACATCGGTGCTCTGATCCGCGGTGTTGCCCGTGAAGATGTTGAGCGTGGCCAGGTTCTTTGCAAGCCGGGTTCTGTTAACCCGCACACGAAGTTCAAGGCTGAGGCCTACATCCTGACGAAGGAAGAGGGTGGCCGTCACACGCCGTTCTTCACCAACTATCGTCCGCAGTTCTACTTCCGCACAACGGATGTGACGGGTGTTGTTCATCTGCCGGAAGGTACGGAAATGGTGATGCCTGGCGACAACGTCTCTGTTGACGTTGAGCTGATCGTGCCGATCGCCATGGAAGACGGTCTGCGCTTCGCGATCCGCGAAGGTGGCCGCACGGTTGGTGCCGGCGTCGTCGCCTCAATCATCGAATAAGATGAGTTTTTGATTGCCGGGCTTCGGCCCGGCAGTCTTGTCTTCAAATCACTTGATTACCATGTGTTTGAAGCGTATCAGGAGCAGGTCCTGTAGAGGGATCATCTGAAGGGGTATAGCTCAGCTGGTAGAGCGACGGTCTCCAAAACCGTAGGTCGCGGGTTCGAACCCTGCTGCCCCTGCCACTTTTGCTCTTGATTAATTGGCCTCGAGGGCTTAAACAGTTTCCTCGAGTGAGGCGCGCAGAGTTTTCTGCGCGCCCACTCGCATTTAACGGACCGGAATCGGAATGGCGAAGACCAATCCCTTTAAATTCATCCAAGAAGTGCGCTCCGAAACGTCCAAGGTGACGTGGCCGACGCGCAAGGAAACAGCTGTGACCACCGTTATGGTGTTCATCATGGTGATGATCGCATCGATTTTCTTTCTCGTTGCGGATCAGCTGATGAGCCTTGGCATCGGTTACATTCTCGGGGTTGGCGGTTAATTAGCCGCTGGTCTGTCTAAAGACAAGAACAACAAACGGAACTGAGATCTATGGCCAAGCGCTGGTACATTGTGCACGCCTATTCGAATTTCGAGAAGAAGGTCGCCGAGTCCATTCGCGAAAAGGCTGAACAGAAAGGATTGTCCGATCTGTTCGAGGAAATTCTCGTTCCTATGGAAAAGGTCGTGGAAGTGCGCCGCGGCCGCAAAGTTGACGCTGAGCGCAAGTTCTTCCCCGGTTATGTGCTCGTGAAAATGGATATGACCAATGAGGCGTTTCACCTGATCAGGGACACGCCGAAAGTGACCGGCTTCCTGGGCGCGGATCAAAAGCCGATGCCGATCCCGGAGAAAGAGGCTTTGCGCATCATCAACCAGGTACAAGAGGGCGTTGATCGGCCGAAGCCGTCCGTCAGCTTTGAGGTTGGTGAGCAGGTTCGTGTGTCTGACGGTCCGTTTGCGTCTTTCTCTGGTCTTGTCGAAGAAGTTGACGATGAGCGGGCGCGCCTCAAAGTTGCTGTGTCCATTTTTGGTCGGGCAACGCCAGTTGAATTGGAATTCGGTCAGGTCGATAAGCTCTGACTGTTTGCTGTCCCGCGGGGCAGCTTGAGTGCCGGATATGAACTATCCGGAATGAAGTCGGTGGTAGGTTCATGCACTCTTCGCCGGGTGCTCCAACGGGCCACACCACCAACTCCCAGATGGTCAAATTGCCGTTTGGCCATGCATGATTGGAGAAAACAATGGCGAAGAAGATCGAAGGCTTCCTGAAGCTTCAGGTGCCGGCAGGCTCTGCGACCCCGTCCCCGCCCATCGGGCCGGCGCTTGGTCAACGCGGTCTGAACATCATGGAATTCTGTAAGGCGTTCAACGCGCAGACCCAGGATGTTGAAAAGGGTGCTCCGTGCCCGACTGTGATCACATACTACACCGACAAGTCCTTCACCTTCGAAGTGAAGACAGCTCCGGTTTCCTTCTTCCTGAAGAAAGCTGCCAAGCTGCCGAAGGGTTCTTCCACTCCGGGCCGCGGCACCGTTGGTTCCGTGAGCAAGGCTCAAGTGAAAGAAATCGCTGAAGCCAAAATGAAGGACCTGAACGCCAACGACATCGATGCGGCAATGCTGATGGTTGAAGGCTCCGCCCGTTCCATGGGCTTCGAGGTAACGGAGTAAGATCATGGCGAAGGTTGGAAAACGTATTTCTACAGCGCGTGAAGGTATCGACCGTAACAAGCTGTACTCCCTGAACGAAGCCATCAGCCTCGTAAAGGGTCGCTCCAAGACCAAATTTGACGAAACCGTTGAAGTTGCGATCAACCTCGGCGTTGACCCGCGTCACGCAGACCAGATGGTCCGCGGCGTGTGCGTTTTGCCGAACGGAACGGGTAAGAGCGTCAAGGTTGCCGTGTTTGCACGTGGCGACAAGGCCGAAGAAGCCAAGGCTGCCGGTGCAGACATCGTTGGCGCAGAAGAGCTGGTTCAGGAAGTTCAGGGCGGCAAGATCGATTTTGATACGGTCATTGCAACTCCGGATATGATGCCGCTCGTCGGCCGTCTTGGTAAGGTTCTCGGCCCGCGCGGCATGATGCCGAACCCGAAGGTCGGTACCGTGACCCCTGACGTCACCAAGGCTGTCAATGACGCCAAGGGTGGTGCTGTTCAGTTCCGCGTCGAGAAGGCGGGTATCGTGCACGCAGGTGTAGGCAAGGTTTCGTTCTCCGAAGACAAGATCTCCGAGAACATCAAAGCCCTGTTCGATGCCGTCCAGAAGGCGAAGCCTACGGGCGCAAAAGGCACCTACATGAAGCGCGTCGCTCTGTCCTCCACGATGGGCCCGGGCGTTAAAGTCGATATCGCGAGCGTTGCTGGCGAATAATCCGGTCTATCCGGATTGAATACAAGTTTCAGCCTTTGGGCTGAATAGATCCGGCGGTTCGCCGCCGGATTGCCCTGTCCGAGACTGCAGGTGCCGGGAAACCGGCTTAAGCCGTAACAGGCCTGCATAGATGGGTGAGAACCGAATTCTCCGCGACAAGCGGGCAACCGGTTCGAACCAGACCTTGCCAACGCTCTTTGAGTGCAGGTGAGGGGACAGGACCCTGAGCGTCGTCTTTAAGGCGGTTCCGGGTTCGGGACCACCGCGAAGGCGGCAAGGTAAACCGGTGGCGAATTTCGCCATCAAATGGAGAAGGCAAGTGGAAAGAGCGGAAAAGCAAGAGTTCGTGACATCCTTCAGCGCCGAGCTGGCTGACACCGGCGTCGTTGTCGTCGCGCACTATGCAGGCCTCTCGGTTGCACAAATGACGGCCTTGCGGTCGTCAGTACGTGAAGCCGGCGGTTCTGTAAAAGTCGCAAAAAACCGCCTTGTGAAACTCGCCCTCAAAGGCACTGACCTTGAGCACATCTCCGACCTGCTCCAGGGCCCGACCGTACTCGTCTATTCCGACGATCCGGTTGCAGCACCGAAAGCAGCTGTCGATTTCGCCAAGGCCAACACTCAGTTGGAAATCCTTGGTGGTGCTCTTGGAACGACAAACCTGAACCCGGAAGGGGTCAAGTCTCTGGCAACAATGCCGTCGCTCGACGAGCTGCGTGCAAAGCTGGTTGGCATGATTCAGACACCGGGAACGCGCATTGCGCAGGTTGTCAACGCACCGGCCGGGCAACTCGCCCGCGTCTTCGGCGCGTACGCCAAGAAGGACGAGGCCGCATAAGGCGCCCCCAAACACTGTCTAATGAACCCAAACACTGGTTCGAACTGAAGGTACTGAAAAATGGCTGATCTTGAAAAGCTCGTAGAAGAACTGTCCGCACTGACCGTTATGGAAGCTGCTGAACTGTCCAAACTTCTTGAAGAGAAGTGGGGCGTTTCTGCTGCTGCTCCGGTTGCAGTTGCTGCCGCTGCTGGTGGCGGTGAAGCTGCTGCTGCTGAAGAAAAGACTGAATTTGATGTTGTTCTGGCATCTGCTGGCGACAAGAAAATCAACGTCATCAAAGAAGTCCGTGCAATCACCGGTCTTGGCCTGAAAGAAGCTAAAGAGCTCGTCGAAAGCGCTCCGAAAGCGGTCAAGGAAGCAGTGTCCAAGGACGAAGCTGAAGAGCTGAAGAAGAAGCTGGAAGAAGCTGGTGCTTCTGTTGAGCTGAAGTAATTAAGGCGGAAACGCCTTATACGGTCCCGGGGGGTCCCGGGACCGGTTTTCGCCCCGGCGGGTCTGACCCGTTTCCGGGGCAAACGTCCCACTAGAGGTCTGTTTTTCCTGAGACGTATTCAGGTAAGGTCCCTAGATCCAAAATCCGGTCGATTCTTCGCATGTGCACAGAAGATTGACCTTGTTTGGTGGACGGTTTTCCGAAGCGCCCGGGCAGCGGCCCGATTGGACAAGGGGCGTTTCGGGAAGCCGTTTTCCTGCCGATACGAGGAGCGACAATGACCCAAACGTTCAACGGTCGCAAAAAGGTCCGCAAATATTTCGGATCTATCCGCGATGTCGCGGCGATGCCCAATCTCATTGAGGTGCAAAAAGCCTCTTATGACCAATTCCTTCAGGTCGATGAGATGCCGGGTGGCGGCCGCAAAGATGAAGGCCTTGAAGCGGTCTTCCAGTCCGTATTTCCGATTTCTGATTTTGCGGGCACTTCCCTTCTGGAATTTGTTTCCTACGAATTTGAAGCTCCAAAATACGACGTAGATGAGTGCCGTCAGCGGGACATGACCTTTGCAGCGCCGCTGAAGGTTACCCTGCGTCTCATCGTGTTTGACGTCGATGAAGATACCGGTGCGAAGTCCGTTAAAGACATCAAGGAACAAGATGTCTACATGGGCGACATGCCGTTCATGACTGACAACGGTACGTTCATAGTGAACGGTACGGAACGCGTGATCGTGTCTCAGATGCACCGCTCTCCGGGCGTATTCTTCGATCATGACAAGGGCAAAACCCATTCCTCCGGCAAGCTGTTGTTTGCCGCACGTGTGATCCCGTACCGCGGCTCATGGCTTGACATCGAATTCGACGCCAAGGACATTGTGCATGCGCGTATCGACCGCCGCCGCAAGATCCCGGTAACGTCTCTTCTGATGGCGCTTGGCCTGGACGGTGAGGAAGTTCTCAACACGTTCTACAACCAGATTGAGTACACCCGGCAAAAAGATGGTTCCTGGCGCATGCCGTTCGACGGCGAGCGGCTCAAGGGCACCAAGGCCTCCTATGATCTGATCGACGCCGACAGCGGCGATGTGGTTGTGGAGGGTGGTCGCAAGATCACCGCGCGCACAATCAAGCAGTTGGGTGAAAAGGGCGTAACCGCGCTCAAAGTCACCGATGAAGACTTGCATGGTCAGTACCTTGCAGAAGATATCGTCGACGCACAGTCTGGTGAAATCTACGCGGAAGCAGGTGGCGAAATCACCGGCAAACTGCTGGAAGAATTGGTTGAGCGCGGCTATCACGATCTGACGATCCTGGACATCGATCATGTCAACACGGGTCCTTACATCCGCAACACGCTGAATGTCGACAAGAACGAGTCCCGCGAAGACGCACTGTTTGACATCTATCGCGTAATGCGTCCGGGTGAACCGCCCACCATCGACACTGCAGAAGCCATGTTCCAGTCGCTCTTCTTTGACGATGAGCGCTATGATCTTTCCGCGGTTGGCCGCGTGAAGATGAACATGCGTCTCGATGTTGATGCAGAAGACACCGTTCGTGTTTTGCGCAAGGAAGATATCCTCGAAGTCATCCGGGTTCTTCTCGAGCTGCGTGACGGCAAGGGCGACATCGACGACATCGACAATTTGGGCAACCGCCGTGTTCGCTCCGTTGGCGAGTTGATGGAAAACCAGTACCGCGTCGGTCTTCTGCGTATGGAACGTGCGATCAAGGAGCGGATGAGCTCTGTTGAGATCGACACGGTGATGCCGCAGGATCTGATCAATGCGAAGCCGGCCGCTGCTGCCGTTCGTGAATTCTTCGGCTCGTCGCAGCTGTCGCAGTTCATGGACCAGACAAACCCGCTGTCGGAAGTCACCCACAAGCGCCGCCTCTCGGCACTTGGACCAGGCGGCTTGACCCGTGAGCGCGCAGGCTTTGAAGTCCGCGACGTTCACCCGACACACTATGGTCGTATCTGCCCGATTGAGACCCCGGAAGGTCCGAACATCGGTCTGATCAACTCGCTGGCAACGTTCGCCCGTGTGAACAAGTATGGCTTCATCGAGAGCCCGTACCGCAAGGTAAAAGACGGCACCGTTACCAACGATGTTGTCTACCTGTCGGCCATGGAAGAAGCGAAACACTATGTTGCGCAGTCCAACGCCGAATATGACGACGAAGGCCGGTTCACAACCGAGCTGATCACCTGCCGTCACGCTGGCGAAAACATGATGGTTCCGTCCGACAAGGTCGACCTCATGGACGTTTCCCCGAAGCAGCTCGTGTCAGTTGCTGCATCGCTTATTCCGTTCCTGGAAAACGACGACGCGAACCGCGCACTCATGGGCTCGAACATGATGCGTCAGGCCGTGCCGCTGGTACGTGCCGAGGCACCGTTCGTTGGTACCGGGATGGAGTCTGTCGTGGCCCGGGATTCCGGTGCTGCGATCGGTGCACGCCGGGCAGGTGTTGTTGACCAGGTCGATGCGACACGTATCGTTATCCGGGCAACTGAAGAGCTGGATCCGGGCCGGTCAGGTGTCGACATCTACCGCCTCCAGAAGTACCAGCGTTCCAACCAGAACACCTGTATTAACCAGCGTCCGCTGGTGCGTGTAGGTGATCGGATCCACAAAGGCGATATCATCGCGGACGGTCCGTCCACCGATCTCGGTGATCTGGCACTCGGCCGGAACGTGCTCGTCGCGTTCATGCCGTGGAACGGCTACAACTTCGAGGATTCCATCCTCCTGTCCGAGCGCATCGTGTCTGACGACGTTTTCACCTCCATCCACCTTGAGGAATTTGAGGTGATGGCACGTGATACCAAGCTTGGACCGGAAGAGATCACCCGCGATATTCCGAACGTTTCTGAAGAGGCGCTGAAGAATCTCGATGAGGCAGGTATCGTGTACATCGGTGCCGAGCTTCATCCGGGCGATATCCTCGTCGGCAAGATCACACCGAAGGGCGAAAGCCCAATGACGCCGGAAGAAAAACTTCTGCGTGCTATTTTCGGTGAAAAAGCATCTGACGTCCGTGACACGTCCCTGCGCTTGCCGCCGGGTGTTTCCGGGACTGTCGTTGAAGTTCGTGTTTTCAACCGCCACGGCGTTGAAAAAGACGAACGTGCGATGGCGATTGAGCGTGAAGAAATCGAACGTCTTGCAAAAGACCGTGACGACGAGCAGGCAATCCTTGACCGCAACGTCTATGGCCGTCTGGCCGAGATGCTGATGGACAAGACTGCGGTTGCTGGTCCGAAGGGCTTCAAGAAGGACACTGTGCTGACCGGGGACGTTCTCAACGACTTCCCGCGCTCGCAGTGGTGGCAGTTTGCCACTGAAGACGAGAAGTTCATGTCCGAGATCGAAGCTCTGCGCGGTCAGTATGACGACAGCCGGAAGCGTCTCGAACAGCGGTTCATCGACAAGGTCGAGAAGCTGCAGCGCGGTGATGAACTGCCGCCAGGCGTCATGAAGATGGTCAAGGTCTTCGTTGCCGTGAAGCGCAAGCTTCAGCCGGGCGATAAGATGGCCGGCCGTCACGGTAACAAGGGCGTGGTCTCCAAGATCAATCCGTGTGAAGACATGCCGTTCCTGGAAGATGGCACGCACGTCGACATCGTTCTCAATCCGCTCGGCGTTCCGTCGCGCATGAACGTTGGTCAGATCCTTGAAACCCACATGGGTTGGGCCTGCCGCGGCATGGGCTTGCGCATTGGAGAAATGTACGACGAGTACCGCAAGACCGGTGAGATCGAGAAACTTCGTGGCAAGGTCATCGAGATCTACGGCGACAACATGAAGGGTGATCCGGTCAAGGAGTTTGACGACGAAGGTGTCGTGAAACTGGCCGAGCAGCTGAAGAAGGGCGTGTCCATCGCGACGCCGGTCTTCGATGGTGCCCGTGAGCCTGATGTTGTTGATGCGCTGAAGATCGCGGACTTCGACACCAGCGGTCAGTCGACGTTGTTCGACGGCCGTACCGGTGAAGAGTTCGACCGCAAGGTGACCGTGGGCTATATCTATATGCTTAAGCTTCACCACTTGGTCGACGACAAGATCCACGCCCGTTCGATTGGTCCGTACTCGCTCGTCACCCAGCAGCCGCTTGGTGGTAAAGCGCAGTTCGGTGGCCAGCGCTTCGGGGAAATGGAGGTCTGGGCTCTTGAAGCTTACGGTGCAGCTTACACGCTGCAGGAAATGCTGACGGTCAAGTCGGATGACGTTGCCGGACGTACGAAGGTCTATGAGGCCATCGTTCGCGGTGACGACACCTTCGAGGCGGGTATTCCGGAAAGCTTCAACGTGCTTGTGAAGGAAATGCGGTCCCTGGGTCTCAACGTTGAACTTCAACGTACCGATGTACCCGCGATTGGCGAGGAAGAAACTGCAGACGCTGCAGAATAACTCCGGCAACGGACCCCTTTAGACTGAAATGCCGGTTTGGGGGAGGTAAGGAGCACTTACCTCCCGGCCGAGCATCGAAGGAGATGGATCATGAATCATGAGGTCATGAACCTGTTCAATCAGCAGGCTCCCGCACAGACCTTCGACAATATCAAGATCTCTCTGGCCAGCCCGGAGAAAATCTTGTCCTGGTCATTCGGTGAGATCAAAAAGCCGGAAACCATCAACTACCGGACGTTCAAGCCGGAGCGTGATGGCCTTTTCTGCGCGCGCATTTTTGGCCCGATCAAGGACTACGAATGTCTTTGCGGCAAATACAAGCGCATGAAATACAAAGGCGTTATCTGTGAGAAGTGTGGCGTTGAAGTCACGCTTTCCCGTGTACGCCGTGAACGCATGGGCCACATCGAGCTTGCAGCTCCGGTGGCACACATTTGGTTCCTTAAGTCCCTGCCGAGCCGCATTGGTTTGCTGCTCGACATGACGCTGAAGGATCTGGAACGCGTTCTGTACTTCGAAAACTATGTCGTTCTGGAGCCGGGCCTGACCCCGCTCAAGCAGCACCAGCTTCTGTCTGAAGAAGACTACGTTGCCGCTCAGGACGAGTATGGCGAAGACGCCTTCACCGCGATGATCGGTGCAGAGGCGATCCGCGAGATCCTGATGTCGATGGATCTTGAGCGCGAATCTGAAAAGCTCCGCCAGGAAATTGCAGAAGCAACGACCGAGTTGAAGCCGAAGAAACTTGCCAAGCGCCTGAAGGTCATTGAAGCCTTCATGGAATCGGGCAACCGCCCGGAGTGGATGATCATGACCGTTGTTCCGGTCATCCCGCCGGATCTTCGTCCTCTCGTTCCGCTCGATGGTGGCCGGTTCGCAACGTCGGATCTCAATGATCTGTACCGCCGCGTGATCAACCGGAACAACCGTCTGCGCCGCCTGATGGAACTGCGTGCTCCGGACATTATCATCCGGAACGAGAAGCGTATGCTTCAGGAGTCTGTTGACGCCCTGTTCGACAATGGCCGCCGCGGCCGGGTCATCACCGGTGCCAACAAGCGTCCGCTGAAGTCGCTTTCCGACATGCTGAAAGGCAAGCAGGGTCGCTTCCGTCAGAACCTTCTCGGGAAGCGCGTTGACTATTCCGGCCGTTCGGTCATTACCGTAGGTCCGGAACTCAAGCTGCACCAGTGTGGTTTGCCGAAGAAGATGGCGCTTGAGCTGTTCAAGCCGTTCATCTATTCGCGCCTCGACGCCAAGGGTTTCTCTTCAACTGTCAAACAGGCGAAGAAGCTCGTTGAAAAAGAGCGTCCGGAAGTCTGGGATATCCTGGATGAGGTGATCCGTGAGCACCCGGTTCTCCTGAACCGTGCGCCGACGCTTCACCGTCTTGGCATTCAGGCGTTCGAACCAACCCTGATCGAAGGCAAGGCGATCCAGCTGCACCCGCTCGTTTGTTCCGCGTTTAACGCTGACTTCGACGGTGACCAGATGGCTGTTCACGTTCCGCTGTCGCTCGAAGCACAGCTGGAAGCGCGGACGCTGATGATGTCCACGAACAACATTCTGCACCCGGCAAACGGTGGCCCGATCATCGTGCCGTCGCAGGATATCGTTCTCGGTCTCTACTATCTGTCGATCATGGCAGAGAAAGAGCCGGGCGAGGGCATGGCTTTCTCCGATATCGGCGAGATCCACCATGCGCTGGCCAACAAGGTCATCACGCTGCACACGAAGATCAAGGGCCGGTTCCGTTCGATGGATGCCGAAGGCAACCCGACCTCCGACATCTTCGAGACAACACCGGGCCGGATGCTGATTGCAGAACTTCTGCCGAAGCATCACGAAGTGCCGTTCGACGTTGCCAACAAGCTGATGACCAAGAAGGACATCTCCAAGATGATCGACACGGTTTACCGTGCTTGCGGTCAGAAGGAGACGGTTATCTTCTGTGACCGGATCATGCAGCTCGGCTTCAAGAACGCATGTAATGCTGGCATCTCCTTCGGTATGGACGACATGGTCATCCCGGACACCAAGCAGAAGCTTGTCGGGGAAACCGCGGCGCTCGCAACCGAATACGAGCAGCAGTACAATGACGGTCTGATCACCCAGGGCGAGAAGTACAACAAGGTTGTCGACGCCTGGGCGAAATGTACCGACAAGATCGCTGACGAGATGATGGCCCGCATTAAGGCGGTTCAGATCGATGAGGAAACTGGACGCCAGAAGCCGATGAACTCGGTCTACATGATGTCCCACTCCGGTGCGCGTGGTTCGCCTCAGCAGATGAAGCAGCTGGCCGGTATGCGTGGTCTTATGGCCAAGCCGGACGGGTCCATCATCGAGAACCCGATCATCTCGAACTTTAAAGAAGGTCTCTCGGTTCTCGAGTACTTCAACTCCACCCACGGTGCCCGTAAGGGTCTTGCCGATACGGCGTTGAAGACTGCGAACTCCGGGTACCTGACCCGCCGTCTCGTGGACGTTGCGCAGGATTCCATCATCCTTGAACCGGATTGTGGCTCCGAGCGTGGCATCACCGTGGCGCCGATCGTCGACGCGGGTAACGTCATTGCCTCTCTGGGCATGCGCGTTCTCGGCCGGACAACTGCGGAAGACGTGCACAACAATGCCACCGGCGAAATAATTGTTCCGAAGGGACATTTGATCGACGAGAAGGATGTTGATGCGATTGAAGCTGCAAAAGTTCAGCAGATCAAGATCCGTTCAGTCCTGACCTGTGAAACCGAGACCGGTGTATGTGCGACCTGTTATGGCCGTGACCTTGCACGTGGTACTCCGGTGAACATGGGCGAGGCTGTTGGCGTTATCGCTGCACAGTCGATCGGTGAGCCGGGCACCCAGCTGACCATGCGGACGTTCCACATTGGTGGTACGGCGCAGGTTGTCGACTCATCGTTCATCGAGTCCAACGTCGATGGAACGATCAAGATCCGGAACCGCTCTGTACAGCGCGACTCGGAAGGTAATCTGATTGCCATGGTTCGCAATATGTCCATCGTTGTCATCGACAGCGACGACAATGAGCGTGCCGTTCACCGGGTTGCTTACGGTTCCAAGCTGCATGTTGATGAAGGTGACGCGGTCAAACGCGGTCAGCGGATCGCTGAATGGGATCCGTACACTCGTCCGATGCTTGCCGAAGTTGATGGTGTCGTGGACTTTGAGGACCTGGTTGACGGGGCTTCTGTTCAGGAAACCGCCGACGAGGCAACCGGTATCACCAAACGTGTCGTCATCGACTGGCGCTCTTCCCAGCGTGGTGCGGATCTCAAGCCGGCGGTTGTCATCAAGGACGCCAAAGGTTCCGTTGCCAAAAACCAGCGTGGATCCGATGCCCGCTTGATGCTGTCCGTGGACGCAGTTCTCTCGGTTCAGCCGGGAGCCTCGGTCAAGGCCGGTGACGTGCTCGCACGTATTCCGCTGGAAAGCGCCAAGACCAAGGACATCACCGGTGGTCTGCCGCGCGTTGCGGAACTGTTCGAGGCTCGCCGTCCGAAGGATCATGCTATCATCGCAGAAATCGATGGTACGATCCGCTTCGGCCGCGACTACAAGAACAAGCGCCGTGTCATCATCGATCCGGCAGAGGAGGGCGCCGAGCCCGTCGAATACCTCATCCCGAAAGGCAAGCACTTCCACCTTCAGGAAGGCGATGCCATTGAAAAGGGTGAGTACATCCTCGACGGTAACCCGGCACCGCACGACATTCTGGCTGTTAAGGGCGTGGAGGCACTTGCCGCCTATCTCGTCAACGAAATCCAGGAAGTCTATCGTCTGCAGGGCGTGACCATCAACGACAAGCACATTGAAGTGATTGTTCGTCAGATGCTTCAAAAAATCGAGATCACCGATCCAGGCGAAACGGAGTTCTTCTCCGGCGAACAGATCGACAAGCTCGACTTTGAAGAGGCAAACCGCAAAGCCGTCGATAACGCTCGTGACCCCGCAAAGGGCGTTCCTGTCCTTCTCGGGATCACCAAGGCGTCACTGCAGACACGCTCTTTCTTCTCTGCCGCCTCCTTCCAGGAGACGACCCGCGTTCTTACCGACGCTGCGGTTAACGGCAAGACCGACCCGCTGGTCGGCCTCAAGGAGAACGTCATTGTTGGCCGTCTGATCCCAGCTGGTACCGGCGGGGTGATGAAGCGGATCCGCAAGATTGCATCGCATCGCGACGACCTGATCCAGGAAGCGCAGCGGGCTCAGTCTTCGGAAAGTGCCGCAGAGGGCCTTTTGGAAGACATGACCGGCGCTGCAGAATAAGCTTCGGCATCAGTCACATCATGAAAGGCCGCCTCCGGGCGGCCTTTCTCGTATTGAACGAGATAAGGAGGGCTGCCCTCATGAATGACAATGACCTTGAAATGGATCCGGTAGTGTACATCGTTATCGGCCGCGTCTGGAAGGATGAAGACACTTCGCCGGATGCCGCGATCACGATCCACGCATTTTTGACGGCACCAGATGATGACGATGCCGTTCGCAAGACCTTGGAAGCTCTGTCATCGCAAGGGTTCACGGAAGCTGAACTGGATCAGATCGGTGTCATCGATGGTGAACCTGATGAACCGATCTATGAAGGTGCCTATCATGATGCTCTGTCCGGAAACGTGGCAATTGTCACGCTTGCCGACTAAGACATGTTGTAGGTAGTTCCGTTAAGACAATTAAATATTATTGTCATCTGTGATTATGTTTTGCCTCCGCCGTCAAAAGCGGAGGCGTATTTTATTTATATTCTGAGTTGTCTTACGAAAAATGTCCACTTTTCGTTTACATAACTGGAAAACACTAAACCCTGAATTGCAAATCGGAGGTTATACATGTTTTCTAGAATTTCAGTTGGCATGCGATTGGGCATGCTCATGGGGTTGGTGGTTCTTTGCTTGATTGGGATCCTTGGCGCAGCGGCTTACCAGGATCGCGACCGGTCGTATGCAGAGCGGCGGATTGGCCTGACCCATCTTGTCAATGCGGCCACGAGCACGATTGAGAGTTACCATAAGCGAAGCATAGCCGGAGAGTTTACTGAAGAGCAGGCGAAAGAGTTCGCCAAGGAGGCGATCCGCGGCATGCGCTACGACAATGGCAATTATCTCTTTATCAACCTGCGCGGCGATGCTCTGATCATGCATCCCGCACGGCCGGATCTGGAGGGCATGACCTCCCAGGACCTCATTCGTGATTTCGGGTCGTCCAGTTTGCCGACTTTCTATGTCATCGTGCAGAGCCAGGGCAGTGGTTTTCATGATTACGTTTGGCGCAGGCCGAATTCTGACGATCCGGCAGGCAAGACGGCATATGTGACAATGTACCAGCCTTGGGAGTGGGTGATAGGGACCGGCGCCTACGTCGATGATATTGAAGCGGCATTTCAAAAGAACCTTGTTCGGCTTGCCGGAACCGCTCTTGCGTTGGTTCTACTATTGGCTATCGCTTCCCACTTCCTGATCCAGTCGATTACAAAGCCACTAGCGCGGACGGTGCAAGAAGCTGAAGCGCTTGCAGCCGGGGACACCGAGATCCAGTTCACTGATGCGGATCGCAAGGACGAGATCGGGACAGTGGCCCGGTCGATCGCGGCTTTCCGGGATCGGATTTTTGAACAACAGCGGCTTGCCCGGGAAGCTGCGGAAACGGCAGATGCCCAAACCCGCCGCCAGCATCTGGTGGAAGGTCTTGTGTCGCGGTTTCGCGAAAATGTCTCCCATTTGCTCACCGCGGTTGGTGACCGGATCGGAACTGTAAAGACAACGGCGACAGAATTGTCCGGTCTTGCAAGCGCGTCTTCAGAGCGGGCGGCCGGAGCCAGCGGATCAGCGGACTCGGCCAACGGCAGTATTGAGACAACAGCTGCCGCGGCGCAGGAGCTCACTTTCGCCATCCGCGAAATCAACTCGCAGGTTTCCAAAACCACGGAGGGCGTCCAAGGGGCGACGGAAGCTGCGAACAAATCCAGCCAGCGGGTGACCAGCCTGTCCAATGCCGCGATCAAGATCGGTGAGGTGGTCACGCTTATTCAGGCGATCGCCGAGCAAACCAATCTTTTGGCCTTGAACGCAACCATTGAGGCTGCGCGGGCCGGGGAGGCGGGCAAGGGGTTTGCCGTCGTCGCTGCTGAAGTGAAAGAGCTCGCAACACAGACCGCAAAAGCCACGGAAGAAATCAGCAACCAGATTGCCGACATCCAGGGCTCCACCAATGAAGCGGTGGCCGCAATTGACGAGATCACATCTCGTGTCGAGGAAGTCCGCAATTTCACCACAGCGATTGCTGCCTCTATCTCTCAGCAGGAGTCTGCAACAGAGTCGATTGCTCAAAGTGTCGTGCAGGCCGTTGAGCAGACAAAATTGGCCAAATCCGAAATGGAGATGGTTGTGACCTCTGCCCGGGAAACCGACGACGGATCGCTCGTCGTTTTGCGCGGCGCTGATGAAGTCGCCGAATATGCCGAGAAACTCCGCGGTGAGGTCGACACCTTCCTCGATTCTGTCGCTGCGGCATAAGCCGGAACCGGAATGTAGCAAAAGACCCAGGTGTGGGACACGTGCCTGGGTCCAAGTTCATTCGACGGTTTGCGAGGTTTCGCAGCATCGATGTTTGTCCTGTTTGATTTCATTCTCCTCTGGCTTCCACTGATGCCCAAGGCCGTAGCTTGTAAAGATTTGGTCCACCTCTGTGGGGCCTTGGCCAATGTTGGGCGAATAAGTATGCGCATGGCAGGCATGCATCGGATGGAATCGGGGTTCGGGACGCAGCGCCGGCCTTGTTGTGGTGAGAAAACCGCTGAGATTGGCATGATTTGATTCACTGGCTTAACCATTGATTCACTGTTTGGAATCGGCCGATCTACCGGCCAAGTTACAAACGAACAGCAGAAGTTTGGTTAGCGAAATAATCTTACAATCTCCTGCGGTCTGGTGGAGAAAAATGACCCGGATTTCTGCGGTTTTGCGGAAATGCGGAATTTCCAACAAATCACTTGACGCAAAGGGTGCATCTGAGTAGTTTCCGCGCATCCCAAGGGCAGGCGGTAAGAGCGAACCTTCCAGCGCTTCACGAGAGCGCAGGACACAGTCCTCTTAAACGCTGCCGGGTCACATAGGCGAATACGCGTCGATTGCATGACCGCGAGGCAACTCGTGGTCCTCTGGTTTTTCGCAGCGCCGGCCGCTCCAAATGGAGCGCGCGGGCGCGATTCTGCATGTTTGAACACATGCGGCGTCAGCGGAGGACTGCAGTTGCACAAAAGTTTTTGGATGGACAAGGTAAAGGGCACAGAATGCCGACCATCAACCAGTTGATCCGCAAGCCGCGGAAAGATCCGCCGAAGCGGAACAAAGTGCCGGCCATGGAGGCCTGCCCGCAGAAGCGTGGTGTTTGCACCCGTGTATACACAACCACTCCGAAGAAGCCGAACTCGGCTCTTCGTAAAGTGGCGAAAATCCGTCTGACCAACGGCTTCGAAGTCATCGGTTACATCCCGGGTGAAGGTCACAACCTTCAAGAGCACTCGGTTGTAATGATCCGTGGCGGCCGTGTGAAAGATTTGCCGGGTGTCCGCTACCACATCATCCGTGGTGTTCTGGATACCCAGGGCGTCAAAGATCGTAAGCAGCGTCGTTCGAAGTACGGCGCGAAGCGGCCGAAGTAAGGAGCACATTAGATGTCCCGTCGTCACCGCGCCGAAAAACGCGAAATCAACCCGGATCCGAAGTTCGGGGATATGGTCGTCACCAAGTTCATGAATTCCATCATGTACGACGGCAAGAAATCCACTGCAGAGCGCATTGTTTACGGTGCATTCGACGTGGTAGAGAACAAGACCCGCGAGAACCCGATCGAGGTGTTCCACGCTGCTCTTGAGAACGTTATGCCGCAAGTGGAAGTTCGTTCCCGCCGTGTTGGTGGTGCGACCTACCAGGTTCCGGTTGAGGTTCGTACAGAACGCCGTCAGGCACTTGCAATCCGCTGGTTGATCTCAGCGGCGCGCAACCGCAACGAAACCACAATGGTTGATCGTCTGTCTGGCGAATTGCTCGACGCAGCAAACAACCGTGGTACCGCAGTTAAGAAGCGCGAAGACACGCACCGGATGGCAGATGCCAACCGTGCATTCTCGCACTATCGCTGGTAATTTCGACTTTGAAGGGCTGACGCTATGTCGCGCACGCATAAAATCGAGGACTACCGTAACTTCGGCATCATGGCTCACATCGATGCTGGTAAGACGACCACCACCGAACGGATCCTCTACTATACCGGCAAGAGCCACAAGATCGGCGAAGTTCACGATGGTGCTGCCACCATGGATTGGATGGAGCAGGAGCAGGAGCGTGGCATCACGATCACCTCCGCTGCGACTACTGCATTCTGGAATGAAAAGCGCCTGAACATCATCGACACCCCGGGCCACGTTGACTTCACCATTGAAGTTGAGCGCTCCCTGCGTGTTCTTGACGGTGCGGTTGCTCTTCTGGACGCAAACGCTGGTGTTGAGCCGCAGACCGAGACTGTTTGGCGTCAGGCCGACAAGTACAACGTCCCGCGGATGATCTTCGTCAACAAGATGGACAAGCTCGGCGCCGATTTCGATCGCTGCTGCGAGATGATCAAGTCCCGTCTTGGTGCAACTCCGCTGGTCATGCAATTGAACATCGGCGCAGAAAGCGAATTTGCCGGTGTCGTTGATCTGCTGAAAATGAAGGCGCTGATCTGGCAGTCCGAGAACCTCGGCGCTGCCTGGGATGAAGTCGATATTCCGGCTGAACTTGCAGACCGTGCGCAGGAAATGCGTGATGCTCTGATTGAGACGGCCGTCGAAGTCGACGAAGAAGCAATGGAAGCCTATCTGGAGGGCGAAGAGCCGTCTTTCGAGAAGATCCAGCAGCTGATCCGCAAGGGCACCATCAACGGTGACTTTGTTCCGGTATTCTGCGGTTCTGCTTTCAAAAACAAAGGCGTACAGCCGCTTCTTGATGCAGTTGTTGATTACCTGCCGAGCCCTGTTGAGGTTCCGGCCATTAAGGGTATCGATCCGAAGACCGAAGGCGAAGTCGAGCGTAAATCTTCTGATGAAGAGCCGCTCAGCATTCTGGCATTCAAGATCGCGAACGATCCGTTCGTTGGTTCCCTAACGTTCTGTCGTATCTATTCCGGCGTTCTGAACAAGGGCGTGTCCCTGCTCAACACCGTGAAGGATAAGAAAGAGCGCGTCGGCCGCATGATGCAGATGCACTCCAACTCGCGTGAAGACATCGACGTCGCATATGCTGGCGACATTGTTGCGATCGCAGGTCTCAAGGACACCACAACAGGTGACACGCTCTGCGATCCGCTGAAGCCGGTCATCTTGGAGCGGATGGAATTCCCTGAGCCGGTTATCGAAATCGCGGTTGAGCCGAAGACCAAAGGCGACCAGGAGAAGATGGGCCTCGCCCTGAACCGTCTGGCTGCTGAGGATCCGTCCTTCCGGGTTAAGACCGACGAAGAGTCTGGTCAGACCATCATTGCTGGTATGGGCGAATTGCACCTCGATATCCTTGTCGACCGCATGAAGCGCGAGTTCAAGGTTGAGGCGAACATTGGTGCGCCGCAGGTTGCTTACCGCGAAACCATTACGAAATCTGCAGACGTGGACTACACCCACAAGAAGCAGTCCGGTGGTTCCGGTCAGTTCGCTCGCATCAAGATCACGATCGAACCGGCAGAGCCGAACGAAGGCTTTGTCTTCGAGAGCAAGATTGTCGGCGGTAACGTTCCGAAAGAATACATTCCGGGCGTTAGCAAGGGTATCGAAAGCGTCATGTCGTCTGGTCCGCTGGCCGGCTTCCCGATGCTCGACATCAAGGCAACTCTTACCGATGGTGCCTACCATGATGTTGACTCCTCGGTCCTTGCGTTCGAGATCGCGGGCCGGGCCGGTTTCCGCGAAGGTATTTCCAAGGCTGGACCTAAGCTCCTTGAGCCGGTCATGAAGGTCGAGGTTGTTACCCCTGAAGATTACATGGGTGACGTGATTGGTGACCTGAACTCCCGCCGCGGTCAGATCGCGGGTACGGAGAACCGGGGCATCGTGACTGTCATCACCGCAATGGTGCCGCTGGCCAACATGTTTGGTTATGTGAACAACCTGCGTTCCATGTCTCAAGGCCGCGCTCAATACTCGATGGTGTTCGATCACTACGAGCAGGTGCCGCAGGCTGTCGCCGAAGAGGTTCAGGCGAAATACGCCTGACCCCAACTTCTTGAATTAATTAAGAATTAGAGAAACGGAGTACTCCGATGGCGAAGGAAAAGTTTGAGCGCAACAAGCCGCACGTCAACATTGGCACGATTGGCCACGTTGACCACGGCAAGACGACGCTGACCGCTGCAATCACCATGACGCTGGCTGAAGCTGGCGGTGCGACTGCAAAAGCATATGACGAGATTGACGGCGCGCCTGAAGAAAAGGCACGCGGCATCACCATTTCCACGGCGCACGTTGAGTATGAGACGGAAAACCGTCACTACGCTCACGTTGATTGCCCGGGCCACGCCGACTACGTGAAGAACATGATCACCGGTGCTGCGCAGATGGACGGCGCGATCCTTGTTTGTTCTGCAGCGGACGGCCCGATGCCGCAGACCCGTGAGCACATCCTGCTTGCGCGTCAGGTTGGCGTTCCGGCACTTGTCGTGTTCATGAACAAGGTTGACCAGGTCGACGACGAAGAGCTTCTCGAGCTCGTCGAAATGGAAATCCGTGAACTGCTGTCTTCCTACGAGTTCCCGGGCGACGACATTCCGATCGTCAAGGGTTCTGCTCTGGCAGCTGTCGAGAACCGCGATGCCGCCATTGGCCGTGACGCAATCCGTGAGCTGATGGCAGCTGTTGACGACTACATCCCGACGCCTGAGCGTCCGAAGGATCAGCCGTTCCTGATGCCGATCGAAGACGTGTTCTCGATCTCCGGCCGCGGTACTGTTGTGACCGGCCGTGTTGAGCGTGGCATCGTCAAGGTTGGTGAAGAAGTCGAGATCGTCGGCATCAAGGACACCACCAAGACAACGGTTACCGGCGTTGAAATGTTCCGCAAGCTGCTGGATAGCGGTGAAGCTGGCGACAACATCGGTGCTCTGATCCGCGGTGTTGCCCGTGAAGATGTTGAGCGTGGCCAGGTTCTTTGCAAGCCGGGTTCTGTTAACCCGCACACGAAGTTCAAGGCTGAGGCCTACATCCTGACGAAGGAAGAGGGTGGCCGTCACACGCCGTTCTTCACCAACTACCGTCCGCAGTTCTACTTCCGCACAACGGATGTGACGGGTGTTGTTCATCTGCCGGAAGGTACGGAAATGGTGATGCCTGGCGACAACGTCTCTGTTGACGTTGAGCTGATCGTGCCGATCGCCATGGAAGACGGTCTGCGCTTCGCGATCCGCGAAGGTGGCCGCACGGTTGGTGCCGGCGTCGTCGCCTCAATCATCGAATAATCGACAGCCGGGCCTGCTGGCACCTTAGTAAAAGTGAATGCGGGCAGGCCCGCCAGTCTTATTGGGAACAACAACAATGAACGGTCAGAATATCCGGATCCGCCTCAAGGCTTTTGACCACCGTATTCTCGACGCTTCCACCAAGGAAATCGTCAATACGGCCAAGCGGACCGGTGCACAGGTACGGGGTCCCGTGCCGCTGCCGACGCGGATCGAGAAGTACACCGTGCTTCGTGGCCCGCATATCGATAAGAAAAGCCGCGATCAGTTCGAGATGCGCACACATAAGCGCCTTCTCGACATCGTTGACCCGACACCGCAGACCGTGGACGCGCTGATGAAGCTCGACCTGGCCGCTGGTGTCGACGTCGAGATCAAGCTCTGAGGCGAGGCGAAGGGGACACATCCATGCGTTCTGGAGTGATCGCTCAGAAAGTGGGCATGACCCGCATCTATAACGATGCAGGCGAACATGTTCCGGTCACAGTATTGCGGCTGGAAAACTGCCAGGTGGTTGCCCACCGGACTGACGAAAAGAACGGTTACAACGCACTGCAGCTCGGTGCCGGTACCCGTAAAGTAAAGAATACGCCGAAGGCACTGCGCGGTCACTTTGCTGTTGCAAAGGTTGAGCCGAAGCGGACGGTGGTCGAGTTCCGCGTTTCTGCGGACAACATGATCGACGTTGGCGCGGAAATCACCGCTGACCACTACGTCGAAGGCCAGTTTGTCGACGTGACAGGAACTTCCATCGGTAAGGGTTTTGCCGGTGTTATGAAGCGTCACAACTTCGGTGGTGGCCGTGCATCGCACGGTAACTCGATCTCGCACCGCTCACACGGTTCAACCGGTCAATGTCAAGACCCGGGCCGCGTGTTCAAGGGCAAGAAGATGGCCGGTCATATGGGCGATGCCCGCGTGACCACGCAGAACCTCAAGGTTGTGCGCACTGATGTTGAGCGTGGCCTGATCATGGTCGAAGGCTCTGTACCGGGCGCCAAGGGCGGCTGGATCCAGGTCCGCGACGCGATCAAAAAGGCGCTGCCGGACAACGTTCCGGTCCCGGGTGCTTTCAAGGCGTCCGAAGCGGCTGAGGCTGCCGGGAAGGAGAGTGAGTGATGGAACTCCAGGTCAAGACCCTCGAAGGTGGGGCGGCCGGTTCGATCACGGTGTCTGACGAGATCTTTGGTCTCGAGCCGCGCACCGATTTGATCCACCGCGTTGTGCGATGGCAGCTTGCCAAGCGCCAGGCGGGTACCCACAAGACGCTTGGTCGTTCGGAAGTTACTGGTTCTACGAAGAAATTCGTTCGCCAGAAAGGTTCCGGCGGCGCGCGTCACGGCAACAAGAAGGCTCCGCAGTTTCGCGGCGGTGGTAGGGCATTCGGTCCGGTCGTTCGCGATCATGGCCATGACCTGCCGAAGAAAGTCCGCGTCCTCGGCCTCAAGCATGCACTGTCCGCGAAAGCTAAGGCAGACAGCATCGTTGTTGTTGAAGATGCAAAAGCTGCTGAAGCGAAAACCAAGGCTCTCAAGTCCCAGCTGAACAAGCTCGGCCTGACCAGCGCTCTGGTGATCGATGGCGCCGAAGTTGACAACAACTTCGCACTGGCGTCCCGCAACATTCCGCATCTGGATGTGTTGCCGGTTCAGGGCATCAATGTTTACGACATCCTGCGCGCCAACACTCTGGTGTTGACGAAAGCTGCGGTGTCCGCACTTGAGGAGCGCTTTAAATGAGCAATCTTCCTCACTACGACAAAATCGTTGGCCCGGTAATCACCGAAAAGTCGACGATGGCTTCTGAAGAGAACAAGGTTGTCTTCAAGGTTGCCAACGATGCAACCAAGCCAGAAATCAAGGCCGCTGTCGAAGCACTGTTCGGCGTCAAGGTCACGGCAGTCAACACTCTTGTCCGCAAGGGCAAAGTGAAGCGCTTCCGCGGACGTCTTGGCCGCCAGTCTGACTTCAAGAAGGCCGTCGTAACGCTGCAGGAAGGTCACGCAATCGACGTGGCCACCGGGCTCTAAGACGGGGACTTAAGAAAAATGGCACTTAAGACATTCAATCCGACGTCCCCGGGCCGCCGTCAGCTGGTACAGGTTGACCGCTCCGGTCTATGGAAGGGCAAGCCGGTCAAGACTTTGACCGAAGGCCTTTCTAAAAAGGGCGGCCGGAACAACACTGGACGCATCACGTCTCCGAACCGTAGTGGCGGTCACAAGCGGACCTACCGTCTTGTTGACTTCAAGCGCCGCAAGTGGGACGTGCCGGCAACGGTAGAGCGCCTGGAATACGATCCGAACCGGACCGCATTCATTGCTCTGATCCGTTACGAAGACGGCGAGCTGAGCTACATCCTGGCTCCGCAGCGCTTGTCCGAAGGCGACACTGTTGTCGCCGGTGAAAACGTTGACGTGAAACCGGGCAATGCGGCTCCTTTGTCGCGCATTCCGGTTGGTACGATTGTGCACAACATCGAGCTGAAGCCGGGCAAAGGCGCCCAGATCGCTCGCTCTGCCGGTGCGTTCGTTCAGATCGTCGGCCGTGACCAGGGTTACACAACGCTGCGCCTGATGTCTGGTGAACAGCGCCGTGTTCTCGGCACTTGCATGGCAACCATTGGTGCTGTGTCCAACCCGGACCACTCCAATGTGAATCTCGGCAAGGCAGGCCGTTCCCGCTGGCTGGGCATCAAACCGCACGTTCGCGGTGTTGCCATGAACCCGATCGACCACCCGCATGGTGGTGGTGAAGGTCGGACCTCCGGCGGTCGTCATCCGGTTACTCCTTGGGGTAAACCGACCAAAGGTAAGCGCACGCGGAAGAACAAGCAGACCGATAAGTTTATCGTCCGCTCCCGCCACGCGCGTAAGAAGTAAGGGACAGGATCGTGGCACGTTCGATCTGGAAAGGTCCGTTTGTCGACGGGTATCTGCTGAAGAAAGCGGAGAAGGTCCGCGAGGCCGGCCGGAACGAGGTCATCAAGACCTGGAGCCGCCGCTCGACGATCCTCCCGCAGTTCGTTGGTCTTACCTTCGGCGTCTACAACGGTCAGAAGCACGTTCCGGTGCAGGTGTCTGAAGAGATGATTGGTCACAAGTTCGGTGAGTTCTCACCGTCCCGGACCTATTACGGGCACGGCGCCGACAAGAAGGCGAAGAGGAAGTAACGATGGGCAAGCCGAAGCGTGAGCGGGTGCTCGCTGACAACGAAGCTCGGGCAATGACGCGGATGATCCGCGTCTCTCCCCGCAAGCTGAATCTCGTTGCTGCTGCTATCCGCGGTAAAAAAGTCGGTTCCGCAATCGCGGACCTGACATTCTCCCGCAAACGCATTGCGCAGGACGTCAAGAAAACCTTGATGTCTGCGATTGCAAACGCGGAAAACAATCACGACCTGGACATCGACAACCTGGTGGTTGCCGAAGCTCACGTTGGCAAGGCTTTTGTCATCAAGCGCTTCCAGGCCCGTGCACGCGGACGGGTTGGCCGGATCGAGAAGCCGTTCTCGAACCTGACCATCGTTGTGCGCGAAGTTGAGGAGAGTGCCTGATGGGACACAAAGTTAACCCGATCGGCATGCGCCTCGGGATCAACCGCACCTGGGACTCCCGCTGGTACGCCAACAAAAACGAGTACGGTGATCTTCTGCACGAAGACTTCCGCATTCGTGAGTACCTGATGAAGGAACTCAAGCAGGCGGCGGTGTCCAAGGTAGTTATCGAGCGCCCGCACAAAAAGTGCCGTGTGTCCATTCACTCCGGTCGTCCGGGTGTGGTCATCGGTAAAAAAGGTGCGGACATCGAGCGTCTTCGCAAGAAGATTGCTGAAATCACCAACTCCGAAGTGCATCTCAACATCGTTGAAGTGCGCAAGCCGGAAATCGACGCGACATTGGTTGCCGCTTCGATCGCTCAGCAGCTGGAACGCCGTGTTGCTTTCCGCCGCGCCATGAAACGGGCTGTTCAGTCCGCCATGCGTCTGGGCGCACAGGGCATTCGGATCAACTGCGGCGGCCGTCTCGGCGGTGCGGAAATCGCGCGTATCGAATGGTACCGTGAAGGCCGTGTGCCGCTTCACACTCTGCGTGCGGACATCGACTACGGTGTTGCAAGCGCACACACAGCTTACGGCGTGTGCGGTGTGAAGGTCTGGATCTTCAAGGGTGAAATTCTGGAACATGACCCGATGGCGTCTGAACGCCGCGCGACGGCTGCTTCCGAAGGCAACCAGGGTGATCGCGGCGGACGCCGGGATCGGGGCCGCGAGCGCGCAGCTTAATTTAAGCTGCCTGCCGCTCGTAAGATAAGAAAGACGAGAGAAGAACGATGCTGCAACCGAAGCGCACTAAGTTCCGCAAGCAGCACAAAGGCCGCATCCACGGCTTGTCGAAGGGGGGGACTGACCTCAACTTCGGCGCATTCGGTCTGAAGGCTCTGGAGCCGGAGCGGGTTACCGCTCGTCAGATCGAAGCGGCCCGTCGTGCTATGACCCGTCACATGAAGCGTGCGGGTCGTGTTTGGATCCGCATCTTCCCGGATCTGCCAGTTTCCTCGAAACCGGCTGAAGTCCGCATGGGTAAAGGTAAAGGTTCTCCGGATTACTGGGCTTGCCGTGTCAAGCCGGGCCGGATCATGTTCGAAATTGACGGTGTGCCGGAAGACGTTGCTCGTGAAGCAATGCGTCTTGCCGCTGCCAAGCTGCCGATCAAGTGCCGTTTCGTTCAGCGTATCGGCGAATAAGGCAGGCCAGGAGAGACAGCCATGAAGGCGACCGATGTACGGGCTAAGACCATCGACGAGCTCCGTTCAGAGCTTGAGGGCCTGAAGAAAGAGCAGTTCAACCTGCGCTTCCAGAAGGCTACGGGTCAGCTTGAAAACACTGCACGTGTCCGGCAAATCCGCCGTGATATCGCGCGTATCCAGACCATCATGCGCGAAAAGCGCGTGTCGGCGACCGCATAAGGAGACGGATCAATGCCAAAGCGTATCCTGCAGGGCACCGTTGTCAGCGACGCCAATGACAAGACGGTGACGGTAAATGTGGAGCGCCGCTTCACACACCCGCTACTGAAAAAGACTGTGCGCCGGACTAAGAAGTACCGCGCACACGATGAAAGCAACCAATACAAGGTTGGCGACACAGTTCAGATTGAAGAGTGTGCGCCGATCTCGAAAAACAAACGTTGGACTGTGGTCACTACTCAGTGACCACGCTCCGTCAGGTGAGCATCAGGCGCCCGCGTAACGGTGCGCCGATAGAAGAACAAGGCAGCCAGTCATGATTCAGATGCAAACAAACCTCGACGTCGCCGACAACTCCGGCGCCCGTCGTGTCATGTGCATCAAAGTGCTCGGCGGCTCCAAGCGTAAATATGCCCAGGTAGGCGACATCATCGTCGTCTCCGTCAAAGAGGCTATTCCGCGGGGCCGCGTTAAAAAGGGCGACGTGATGAAGGCTGTCGTCGTGCGCACGGCTAAGGATATCCGCCGTCCCGATGGCAGCGTGATCCGGTTCGACCGCAATGCGGCCGTGCTGGTGAATAACAACAAGGAGCCAGTCGGCACCCGTATCTTTGGTCCGGTGCCGCGTGAACTCCGCGCCAAGAACCATATGAAAATCATTTCGCTCGCGCCGGAGGTGCTCTGATGGCTGCGAAAATTAAAAAAGGCGACACGGTGGTCGTGCTGACCGGCCGTGACAAGGGCAAGTCTGGTGAAGTGATCCAGATGCTGCCGTCTGACAACAAGGCGCTGGTACGCGGCATCAACATGGTCCGCCGTCACCAGAAGCAGACCCAATCGCAGGAAGCTGGCATCGTGTCAAAAGAGGCACCGATCCACCTGTCGAACATCGCGCTGGCCGATCCGAAAGACGGCAAGGCGACCCGCGTCGGCTTCAAGGTGCAGGACGATGGTGCCAAGGTCCGTGTGGCCAAGCGTTCGGGAGACCTGATCGATGGCTGAGACCACTAACGTACCGCGTCTCAAGACGCATTATGACGAAGTCGTGCGCAAGCAGCTTCAGGAAAAGTTCCAGTACAAGAACCTTATGCAAGTTCCGCAGCTGGAAAAGATCGTCCTGAACATTGGCGTTGGCGAAGCCGTAGGCGACTCCAAAAAGGCGCGTACAGCAGCAGAAGACCTGGCAGCGATTGCCGGTCAGAAGCCGGTCATCACCAAAGCGAAGAAGTCCATCGCGACCTTTAAGGTTCGTGAAGGCATGCCGCTTGGTGTCAAGGTGACCCTGCGCCGCCAGCAGATGTTCGAGTTCCTGGACCGCATGATCACAATCGCGCTGCCGCGCGTTCGTGACTTCCGTGGTCTGAACCCGAAGAGCTTCGACGGTCGCGGCAACTACGCTATGGGCATCAAAGAACACATCGTGTTCCCGGAAATCGAGTACGACAAAGTCGACCAGATCTGGGGCATGGACGTGATCGTCTGCACCACGGCGCCAAACGATGACGAGGCGCGCGAGCTTCTGCGTGCTTTCAACTTCCCGTTCACGAAATAACGGGCAAGGAAGGGAAACACGATGGCGAAGAAAAGCGCAGTCGAGAAGAACAAGCGTCGCGAGAAGCTTGTCAAAAAGTATGCCGAGAAGCGTGCTGCTCTGAAAGCCATGGCCAAGGACGATACCTTGAGCCCTGAAGAGCAGTTCAATGCCCGCCTGAAGCTGGCCAAACTGCCGCGGAACTCCGCGCCGAACCGCGTTCGCAACCGTTGCGAAGTGTCCGGCCGTCCGCGCGGTTATTACCGCAAGCTGAAGATGTCGCGTATCGCGCTTCGTGAACTGGGCTCCCTGGGTAAGATCCCGGGCCTGGTCAAGTCGAGCTGGTAAGGAGAAACTCCGATGGCAATTTCTGATCCGTTGGGGGATATGCTGACCCGGATTCGCAACGCGCAGCTGCGTCGCAAAAACAAGGTCAGCTCACCAAATTCTAAATTGCGTGCACACGTACTTGATGTGCTTGCAAAAGAAGGGTACATCCGTGGCTACACCACGGTTGAATACGAGGGCGGTAAGTCCGAGTTGGAAATCGAACTGAAGTATTTCGACGGTGAGCCGGTGATCCGCACGATTGAGCGCGTATCCAAGCCGGGCCGCCGCGTTTACTCATCGGTGAAAAACATCCCGCATGTCTCTAATGGCCTGGGCGTGTCGATCATTTCGACCCCGCGCGGCGTCATGAGCGACCATCAGGCGCGGGACGAAAATGTAGGTGGCGAGGTTCTGTGTCGCGTCTTCTGACGCGGCATACTCGCTGTTAAAATAACGACAAGGTTGGTCAAATGTCTCGTATTGGCAAAAAGCCAGTCCCCGTGCCAAGCGGGGTAACGGCATCGATCGACGGTCAGACAGTTACGATCAAGGGCCCGAAAGGCGAAAAGTCTTTCATGCTCAATGAACTCGTTCTGGCCGAAATGACTGATGACGGGATCAAAATCGATCCGCGCAACGACTCCAAGCCGGCTCGCTCCATGTGGGGTATGAGCCGCACCATGGTTCAGAACCTGATCACCGGCGTGACCGATGGCTTCAAGAAAGACCTCGCGATCACTGGTGTTGGTTACCGTGCACAGGTCCAGGGTCAAAACCTTCAGCTGGCACTCGGCTTCTCACATGATGTGATCTATGCGATCCCGGAAGGTATCGAGATCAAATGTGCGAAACCGACGGAAATCAGCGTTTCTGGCACCGACAAACAACGTGTCGGCCAGGTCGCAGCTGAAATCCGCGAATTCCGCCCGCCGGAGCCGTACAAAGGCAAAGGCGTTCGTTATGCAGACGAGTTCATCGTCCGCAAAGAAGGCAAGAAGAAGTAACGGACCGAGATCATGGCGAACAGCAAACAAGCTTTCGAACGCCGCCGCGATCGCGTGCGCCGTTCAGTCAAGAAAGCCGCGAACGGTCGTCCGCGCCTTTCTATCTTCCGCTCGTCGAAGCAGATCTATGCCCAGATCATCGACGATGCGCAGGGACATACAATTGTCTCCGCTTCCACGATCGAAAAAGATCTGAAGGGCGGCCTGAAAACGGGCGCCGACGTGTCTGCAGCCGCAGCCGTTGGCAAGCTTGTCGCCGAGCGTGCAGCTGCCGCAGGTGTCAAGCAGGTCGTGTTCGACCGGGGCGGTTACCAGTATCATGGGCGTGTCAAAGCGCTCGCCGATGCTGCCCGCGAAGGTGGACTTGAATTCTGACCAGCGCCCGTTGGCGCTCCTAAGTACGGAAGACGTATAATATGGCGAGACAAGAAAATCGCGAGCGCGAAGAGCGCGACAGCGAATTCGTCGACAAGCTCGTACACATCAACCGCGTTGCCAAAGTGGTCAAGGGTGGCCGCCGTTTCGGTTTCGCAGCCCTCGTCGTGGTTGGTGATCAAAAGGGCCGTGTCGGCTTCGGTCATGGTAAGGCACGCGAAGTGCCGGAAGCCATCCGGAAGGCAACTGAAGCTGCAAAGCGCACGATGATCCGTGTGCCGCTGCGTGAAGGCCGGACTCTCCACCACGATGTGGAAGGCCGTCACGGCGCTGGTAAGGTCCTGCTGCGCGCAGCACCGGCCGGTACCGGTATCATCGCAGGTGGTCCGATGCGTGCGGTCTTTGAAACGCTTGGCGTTCAGGACGTTGTGGCGAAGTCTTTGGGGACATCCAACCCTTACAACATGGTACGTGCGACCTTTAACGCGCTGACCAAGGAAGACAGCCCGCGCTCCGTCGCTGCCCGCCGTGGCCTCAAGGTCTCTGTGTTGCAGTCCCGGCGCCGTGACAACAACGATGAGGCGGCTTCGGCTGCCGCTGAGGCTTGACCTTAGCGGCGCCAGCCACCAGCTGAATGAGGGGTAGTTCCATGGCGAACACCGAAAAGACTGTTACGGTCGAACAGATCGGCAGCCCGCTGCGCCGTCCGAAGGACCAGCGCGCGACGCTCGTCGGTCTTGGCCTGAACAAGATGCACCGCCGTTCCACACTGAAGGACACACCTGAAGTGCGCGGCATGATCAATAAGGTCCAGCATCTCGTTCGCGTCGTCGAAGACGCGTAAGGACGGGGTGAGGAGAAAAGACATGAAGCTCAACGAACTTCGTGACAACGATGGTGCCTCTTCCGAGCGCACACGCGTTGGCCGCGGTATCGGGTCTGGCAAGGGCAAGACCGGTGGCCGTGGTGTAAAAGGTCAGAAGTCCCGTTCTGGCGTGGCGATCAAGGGTTTTGAAGGCGGTCAGATGCCGCTTCACCGCCGCCTGCCGAAGCGCGGCTTCACGAACATCTTTGCCAAGGACTTCAACACAGTGTCCATTGGCCGTGTTCAACAAGCGATTGATGCCGGCAAGCTGAACGCGTCTGAGGCGGTTACCGTCGATGCGCTCAAGGCAGCTGGTGTTGTCAAGCGGGTCCGCGATGGCGTACGCCTCGTTGCTTCCGGTGAACTCACCGCGGCAGTGACCTTTGAAGTTGCCGGTGCCTCCAAGGGCGCTGTTGCAGCGATCGAAAAAGCGGGCGGCAAGGTCGCCGTTCTGGGAGCTCAGGCTTAACAGCCTGGGCTTTTCCCATTTGTCAGCAAGCATCTGACCGGAGTAGGGCATGGCATCGGCCGCCGAGCAACTGGCGTCAAATCTAAACTTCTCAGCTTTCGCCAAGGCTGAAGAACTCAAAAAGCGCATCTGGTTCACGCTGGGGGCGCTTTTGGTTTATCGACTGGGCACTTACATTCCGATGCCCGGCATCAACCCGGAAGCCTTCGCGCAGGCCTTTAACCAGGCTCAGTCCGGTATCATTGGCATGTTCAACATGTTCGCCGGCGGTGCCGTCGAGCGCATGGCGATCTTCGCCCTCGGCATTATGCCGTACATCTCCGCTTCCATTATCATGCAGCTCATGACGACGGTTGTTCCGTCTCTTGAGCAGCTGAAAAAGGAAGGCGAGCAGGGCCGCAAGGTTATCAACCAGTACACTCGGTACGGAACCGTTGTTTTGGCGGCATTCCAGGCCTACGGCATCGCCGTTGGTCTTGAGGGCGCCACCAATGTTGTGACCGATCCGGGCTGGTTCTTCCGTGCGTCGACCGTAATCACGCTTGTTGGCGGCACCATGTTCCTGATGTGGCTGGGTGAACAGATCACCTCGCGCGGCATTGGTAACGGTATTTCGCTGATTATCTTTGCGGGCATTGTCGCAGGACTGCCGTCCGCGATCGTGCAGACGCTCGAGCTGGGCCGTCAGGGATCACTGGCAACCGGTATCATCCTGGCAGTCATCCTCCTTGCCATTGTCGTGATCGCGTTCATCGTGTTCATGGAGCGCGCGCAGCGCCGTCTTCTGATCCAGTATCCGAAGCGCCAGATGGGGAACCGCATGTTCGAGGGCAACACCTCGTTCCTGCCGCTCAAGCTGAACACAGCTGGTGTTATCCCGCCGATCTTTGCATCGTCACTGCTTTTGGTTCCGGCCACGATTTCCGGCTTTAATGCGGGTGGCGGCAATGAATGGCTGACAACGATCACGGCTCTGCTCGGACATGGACAGCCATTGTTCATGGTCTTCTACGCAGCCATGATCATTTTCTTCTGTTTCTTCTATACAGCGATTGTCTTCAATCCGAGCGACACTGCTGACAATCTGAAGAAACACGGTGGCTTCATTCCAGGCATTCGTCCAGGTGAGCGCACTGCCCAATACATCGACTTCGTGTTGACCCGGATTACGGTCGTTGGTGCGATTTACATCACCATCGTTTGTCTATTACCCGAATTCCTCATTTCGGCGACTGGCGTTCCGTTCTATTTCGGTGGAACATCCTTGTTGATTGTCGTGAGCGTGACAATGGATACCGTATCGCAGATCCAGGGTCATTTGCTGGCGCATCAATATGAGGGGCTGGTGAAGAAATCGAAACTTAGGGGGAAACGTCGATGAGGCTCATTCTGGTTGGACCGCCAGGAGCGGGGAAGGGGACACAAGCCGCAAGGCTGGTTGAGAAATATGGTATTCCTCAACTCTCCACTGGAGACATGCTGCGTGCAGCTGTCGCCGCGGAGACCCCGGTCGGACTACAAGCCAAGGCTGTCATGGACGCCGGAGGCCTTGTGTCAGACGAAATCGTTGTCGGCATCATCCGGGACCGGATCGCAGAGGACGACGCCAAGAAGGGATTTATCCTGGACGGCTTCCCGCGCACGTTGGCCCAAGCAGAAGCACTCGACGACATGCTGAGTGAAAACAGCCTGAAGCTGAACGCCGTGATTGAGCTTCGCGTTGATCAGACCAAACTGGTCGGCCGGATAATCAACCGGGCGGAAGAAGCCAAGGCTGCCGGGCAGCCGGTTCGCAAGGATGACGACCCAGAAGTCTTCAAGGATCGTCTCGATGCTTACAACCGGGATACAGCGGTCGTTGTTCCCTACTACGAGAAAACAGGTCTCCTGTCCGTCATTGATGGCATGCAGGCAATCGATGACGTAACGGCTTCTATCGAATCCGTACTTCAGGGACTTGACGAGAAGGTTTAGAGCGGCTACACGACGCGCTCACCTTACAGTTGAGCCGGTTCCATGCACATGGGACCGGCATTCTCTGTGCCGGGTTTGCCCGGCATATTCGTACCCTGCAAGGGCCGGACTCCACCGGACGCGGGGCTTTTTGAAACGCGGTCAGGCGCAAGCATTGGCCGCAAGACATGGAGACCAACGTGGCACGTATTGCTGGCGTTAACATCCCGACGAACAAGCGCGTTGTCATCGCGCTTCAATACATTCACGGCATTGGCGCGAAATTCGCCCAGGAAATCGTCGAAAAGAACAGCATCGACGCTGCCCGCCGTGTGAACGAGCTTTCCGACGCAGAAGTCCTGCAGATCCGTGAAACCATCGACCGTGATTATATGGTTGAAGGTGATTTGCGACGTGAGACTGCTATGAACATCAAGCGTCTGATGGACCTTGGCTGCTACCGCGGCCTGCGTCACCGCCGCGGCCTCCCGGTTCGTGGTCAGCGGACGCACACGAACGCACGTACCCGTAAGGGTCCGGCGAAACCGATCGCAGGTAAGAAGAAATAAGATCGCTTTGCGATTGGTGGTGGAGCTGCCGGGATTACGGCAGTGACGAGATCAATACAAGGACAACAGAATGGCTAAAGACACGACGCGCGTGCGTCGCCGCGAGCGCAAGAACATCTCTTCTGGCGTTGCGCATGTGAATTCCACATTCAACAACACGATGATCACGATCACGGATGCTCAAGGCAATACGATTTCCTGGTCTTCCGCTGGTGCACTCGGCTTCAAGGGCTCCCGTAAGTCCACGCCGTATGCCGCTCAGGTTGCTGCTGAAGATGCTGCGAAGAAAGCAGCTGAACACGGCATGCGCACCCTGGAAGTAGAAGTCCGTGGTCCTGGTTCTGGTCGTGAATCTGCTCTGCGTGCGCTGCAAGCTGCCGGTTTCCTCATCACGTCCATCCGTGACGTGACGCCGATCCCGCACAACGGCTGCCGTCCGCGCAAGCGCCGCCGCGTCTAAGGCTTTCCAGCTTTAGGTACTTGTTTCTCCAAATGGCAAAGAATTGCCCGGCATTGAATTGACCCGGGCGGGATAGCCGAAGGGACGAATACGTGACCATTCAAAAAAACTGGCAAGAACTGATCAAGCCGACCAAACTCGAGATCAAGCCGGGCGATGACCCGCGCTTCTTGGCGACCGTTGTTGCCGAGCCTCTCGAGCGTGGTTATGGCCTGACCTTGGGCAACGCGTTGCGCCGCATCCTGCTGTCTTCTCTCCAGGGTGCTGCTGTTACCGCCGTACAGATTGACGGCGTTCTTCATGAGTTCTCCTCGATCCCCGGCGTTCGTGAAGATGTCACCGACATCGTTCTCAACATCAAGGAAATCGCCATCCGTATGGAAGGTGAAGGCCCCAAGCGCATGGTTGTGCGTAAGCAGGGACCTGGTGTTGTGACCGCAGGCGACATCCAGACCGTTGGCGACGTGGAAGTGCTCAATCCGGACCTGGTGCTCTGCACCCTGGATGAAGGCGCTGAAATCCGCATGGAGTTCACTGTTAACACGGGCAAGGGCTATCATTCGTCTGACCGGAACCGTCCGGAAGACGCGCCGATTGGCCTGATTCCTGTCGACAGCCTCTACTCTCCGGTCAAGAAGGTTTCTTACAAGGTGGAAAACACCCGTGAGGGCCAGGTTCTTGACTATGACAAGCTGACCCTGACTGTTGAAACCGACGGTTCCGTCAAGCCGGATGATGCAGTGGCATTTGCCGCTCGCATTCTGCAGGATCAGCTTTCCATCTTCGTCAATTTCGAAGAGCCGCAGCGCGAAGTCGCCGAGGACACCGTCCCGGAACTTGCGTTCAATCCTGCGCTTTTGAAGAAAGTCGACGAGCTGGAATTGTCTGTCCGGTCTGCAAACTGCCTGAAGAACGACAATATCGTGTATATTGGCGATCTCATTCAGAAGACCGAAGCGGAAATGCTGCGGACCCCGAATTTCGGCCGCAAGTCGCTCAACGAGATCAAGGAAGTTCTTGCCCAGATGGGTCTCCATCTTGGCATGGAAGTGGCCAACTGGCCGCCTGAGAACATCGACGATCTCGCCAAGCGCTACGAAGATCATCAGTATTAAGGGCGTACGCGTCCTAACGGAGCAACCGGGCAAGCGCTCAACACACAAAGAGCGGACTGCCTGAAAGACAAAGGAGAGGGCCATGCGCCACGGTAAATCCGGCCGCAAGCTCAACCGGACCGCTAGCCACCGCAAGGCTATGTTCGCAAACATGGCAGCGTCGCTGATCAAGCACGAACAGATCGTCACGACCCTGCCGAAGGCTAAAGAAATGAAGCCGATCATCGACAAGCTCATCACTTTGGGCAAGCGCGGTGATCTTCACGCACGCCGCCAGGCAATCTCGCAGATTCGCGACGTTGCCATGGTCAAGAAGCTGTTTAACACGCTTGGTGATCGCTACAAGGACCGCGAAGGCGGTTACTCCCGCGTTCTGAAAGCTGGTTTCCGCTATGGCGATAACGCTCCGATGGCTGTCATCGAGCTGGTCGACCGGGATCTGGAAGCACGCGGTGCAGACGACCGGGCACGCGTTGAAGCTGAAGAAGCGGCTGAAAACGCAGCGTAAGTCGAGCGTATGACGTCCACGAAAAGGCAGGCCTTCGGGTCTGCCTTTTTTGTTTCAAAGGGCTTAATCAAGGTCGCAAGCGGAATTGTAACGCGCGAATTATCAATACTTTAACGGTCGTTGGGTAGTTTTTCCAATATGTCTCGCGGGGGGACCAGGAGAATTACTTTGACCCACTCAGCTTCCTCATCCAAGGCCAGCAAATGGCCGTCTATTCGTTTGTCATTTTTGATACCGGCGCTCATGGTTTTCCTGACGATCGGTGCATGTACCGCAGTCGGCGTGATCGGTTTCTTCAATGCAAGAGACGGTCTGCGCGAAGCCGCAGAGGGCGAACTCGGTATGGTCGTCAATGCCAAGTCGGCATTGCTGGAAGCGCGTCTTGCTTCCATTGAGAATGAAATTGTGAATGTGGCGACGGGCGCCGGTATAGGGGAAGCCTTGGTCAACATGACCAACGCCACCATGAACCTGGAGAAGCAGCGCCAGGAAATCTTCGACTACTACAAGGCTGGTGCCACCGCTGAAGAGCGCGCTCAAAAGATGGGCGATGACCACAAGTCCATGTACTCCTGGCGCCACTCCGAAATTCATGGCTCCTTCGCCTCCATCTGGAAAAAGGGTGGTTACGGCGACGTCTACCTCATGGATCCGAACGGCCTGGTCATGTACTCGGTTGCCAAGGGCGATGAGTTTCTTTTTCCGGTGACCGAAGTCGGTGGCGGCAACACAGGTCTGCAAACCGCTTTCGAAATGGCCAAGGAAGTTGAAGCAGGCCAGGTTGCGGTCAGCGACTTCGAAGTCTATGCGCCGGGCGGAAACTCCGCGTCAATGTTCGTGGCAGCTCCTGTCTTCGTGAATACCTTTGGCGATATCTCCTTTGGTGGCGTGGTTGCCATCCGGCTTGATGCCGGGGTGCTGGATAATGTGGTTTCCACCCGCGCGGATCTTGGTACGACGGGCCAAGCTTATGTCGTCAACGCCGAAGGATACACACTTTCCAACAAGCCGCTTTCAGATAGTGCGACAGCTCTAAATGAGATGAACAGCGGAGCCGTTGTTGCGTCTGCGCTCAACGGTGTTGAAAAAGCCGGCATCGAAGCAGGAGCCGATGGTGTCGATCGTTTGACGGTCGCAAAGCCGTTGGTCTTCCAGGGACGTCAGTGGGCGGTTGTTGCTGAAAAGACCGTTGAAGAGACCTTTGCCAGTGTCACAGCCATGCGGAACTCCATGGTGACATGGTCGTTGATCGCAATTGCCATTGCAGCTGTTGTTGCGATCTTCTTCTCCCGCAACATCACCAAGCCGCTGACGACGCTTGTGGGGGCGCTGAATGCAATTGCGCAAGGTGACCTCAACGCCGAAATCACCGCGGCCCGCCGGAAAGATGAAATCGGTGACATTGGCCGGGCGGTTCTGCAAATTCGTCAGAACGCAGCCGAAGAAAACGAGCAGCGCGCTGCAGACCAGGCCGAAACAGCAGAACGTCAGGCCGCGCAGCGGCAGGAAATGCTGGCAAGCCTTGCAGGCGACTTTGAGTCGACCGTCGGGACAGTGGTCGACAAGGTGGCGCAGTCCGCAGCTTCCTTGCGCGAATCTGCCAACAACATGCGCCAGATGACCGAAAGCGCCGGCGAGACGTCGTCCAAAGCAGCCGAGATGTCGAAAGAGACCCTGTCTGAAGTGGAATCCATTGCAGCAGCATCCGATCAGCTGTCCAGCTCCATTCAGGAAATCTCGACCCTGATCGAGCGGTCTTCCAGCGTCGCAGCAGATGCGACCCGCCGGGCAGAGACAACCAACCACACCGTGAAGTCGCTTGCCGAAGCGGCCAACCGGATCGGCGAAGTTGTCACGCTCATCAGCGACATTGCAGACCAGACCAACCTTCTGGCGCTGAACGCGACGATCGAAGCAGCGCGGGCAGGGGAAGCCGGTAAGGGCTTTGCGGTTGTTGCTTCCGAGGTTAAGGACCTTGCAGCTCAAACCGGTAAGGCAACCGGCGAGATCCAGCAGCAGATTGATGCGATCCGTGGTGCGACGGATGACGCGGTCGGTGCGATCGGTGACATTCAGAAGACCATCGACGAGATCACCCAATCCGTCAGCGAGGTTGCCGCAGCTGTCACCGAGCAGAGCTACGCGACCCAAGGCATTGCCGAAAACACCCAGCGCGCTGCCGGCGGCACGTCTCAGGTCTCTCAGGATGTCCAGAACGTGTCGTCCCTGTCCGAACAGACCAATGGCGCGGCGACATCCTTCACGGAGGAAGCTGTTGCCATGGCCAGCCAGGCAGAGCATCTCGATGAAGAAGTGCGCAAGTTCCTGCATCAGGTGCGCTCGGCCTGATTTCAAAACTCATGACAAGTTGAAAAGCCGCGGGCAGGGTCCGCGGCTTTTCTTTTTGTATTTGCCTCCATTTTTCCCTATCTGCCGTGTAAGCATCTTGAAGATTAAAGAATCGGGAAAAGGGAAGTGTTCATGGGTCTGTTGGGAACACGTGCCAGGTCCGGCACGAAAGCCGTCGCCGCAGGTCTGTTGGCTTTGTTCTGGCTAGGTTCGGCATCGGCACAGGCGCAACAGCCGACGCCGGAGGATTTGCGTCTTGTTCCGGACAGCTCGGCCCAGATCAAGCTGTCGTTTGCTCCGTTGGTGAAGCAAGTTGCACCCGCCGTTGTGAACGTTTATGCGAGCCGCAAGGTGGTTCAGCGCCAGCAGGTGTCGCCGTTCTTTGACGATCCGTTCTTCAGGCGCTTTTTCGGCCAACCGAACGGTGGTTTTGGCCAGCCACGTGAACGTGTCGAATCTTCCCTGGGTTCCGGGGTGATTATCTCAGCAGACGGAACGGTGATCACCAACCATCACGTGATCAAAGGCGCTGATGAAGTCCGGGTTGCGCTGAATGACCGGCGTGAATTTGATGCTGACATCGTTCTGATGGACGAGCAGACGGATTTGGCGGTGTTGAAAATCCGTGAGGGCGGCCCTTTTGAACACGTCGAGTTTGCCGATGCGGACTTGCTTGAGGTCGGTGATATCGTTCTGGCGATCGGCAATCCGTTCGGGGTTGGCCAGACTGTGACGCAAGGGATCGTGTCCGCGTTAGCTCGAACGCAGGTCGGTGTTACGGACTACCAGTTCTTCATTCAAACTGATGCAGCGATCAACCCGGGCAATTCTGGCGGCGCACTGATTGACATGACGGGCAAGCTTGTCGGGATCAACACCGCGATTTTCTCGCGCTCCGGCGGGTCCAACGGCATCGGCTTTGCGATCCCGGCGCATATGGCGCGGTATGTTGCCCGCGCGGCCGACCAGGGCGGCAAGGTTCAGCGGCCCTGGCTCGGAGCGACGGTTCAGTTGGTCGGCGCCGAGATTGCAGAAGCCTTATCTCTTGACCGGCCAAAAGGTGTTCTGGTGACTGCGGTGTTTGACGGCTCTCCGGCCCACGAGGCAGATTTGCGTGTGAGTGATCTGGTTGTCGCAATTGACGGCAAGGAGGTGATTGACCCGAATGCATTCGGCTATCGTTTTGCCACCAAGATGATCGGCGAAAGTGCCGAGTTTACGGTCCTGCGTTCCGGCCGGGAAGAGACCGTATCCATCAGCTTGCAACCGGCCCCGGAAACCATTCCTCGCGACACGCGCGAACTTCTTGAGTTCTCGCCATTTGAAGGAGCGACCGTGATGAACCTGTCGCCTGCCGTTGCTCAGGAGCTTGGGCTCGACGGGCTGCCGGAAGGCGTGATCATTGCAGAGGTTCGACGGGGTGGTCAGGCAGATCGTGTTGGCCTGCGTCCAGGCGATATCGTCCGGGGGATCAACAACCAGGCGATATCCAGTACGCGCATGTTGGAGACAATCACGAAGACACCCCCGCGTATCTGGCGTCTTGATATCGAACGGGACGGTAAAGTGTCCCAAATCGTTCTGCGTTAGTCAGGTAACATGCGTGAGTGATCTGTTCGAAGCTTCTGGTTTGGCTGCATCTGCACCGCGTCCGCTGGCGGATCGAATGCGTCCAGCACGGTTGGAAGACGTTGTCGGGCAGGACCACTTGCTCGGACCTGAGGGCACGCTGTCCCGGATGCTGAAAACCCGGACGCTCGGTTCCCTGATCTTCTGGGGACCTCCGGGCACCGGAAAGACCACGATTGCACGCCTGCTTGCCAACGAGACTGATCTCGCATTCGAGCAGATCTCGGCCATTTTTTCAGGTGTTGCCGATCTCAAGAAAGTGTTTGAAGCCGCCCGTGCCCGGCGCATGGGCGGGCGGGCAACTCTCTTGTTCGTCGATGAGATCCACCGCTTCAACAGAGCCCAGCAGGACAGTTTCCTGCCCGTGATGGAAGATGGAACGATCACGCTTGTTGGAGCGACCACGGAAAACCCGTCTTTTGAGCTCAATGCAGCGCTCCTGTCGCGCTCTCATGTGATGACGTTTCAATCGCTCAACAAGGAAGCGATCGAACAGCTTCTGGCACGGGCTGAGGAGGTGGAAGAGCGCAAGCTGCCGCTCGATGACGAAGCGCGTGGGGTCCTTATCCGCATGGCGGACGGTGATGGACGCTCCGCGCTCACGCTGGCAGAAGATGTCTGGCGGGCGTCTAGCGAAGATGAGGTGTTTGACGCCGAACGCCTGCAGGAAATCGTGCAACGCCGGGCCCCGATTTACGACAAGAGCGCAGATGGCCATTACAATCTCATCTCAGCCTTGCACAAGTCGGTGCGCGGATCTGATCCGGACGCGTCGCTTTATTGGTTTTGCCGGATGCTGGATGGCGGCGAAGATCCGATGTATCTCGCCCGGCGCCTGATCCGGATGGCGGTTGAAGACATCGGCCTTGCGGATCCCAATGCGCTGGTTCAGGCCAATGCCGCCCGGGATGCCTACCAGATGCTTGGCTCGCCGGAAGGTGAGCTGGCGCTTGCTCAGTGCGTGATCTACCTGGCGACCGCGCCAAAATCCAACGGAGCATACACCGCTTACAAGGCTGCGATGCGGGATGCCAAGACCAGCGGGTCTTTGCTGCCGCCCAAGCATATCTTGAATGCGCCGACCAAGCTGATGAAGCAGGAAGGTTATGGCGACGGCTATCAATACGACCACGACTCGCCAGACAGCTTTTCTGGTCAGGATTATTTCCCGGAAGATATGGGCCGCAAGACTTATTACAATCCGCCGCAACGCGGTTTTGAACGGGATCTGCGGAAGCGCCTGGAGTACTGGGACAAGCTGCGCAAGGAGCGCAGCTAGAGCATCGGGCGGTTTGATGAAAACGCCCAAAGCTGATCTATTTGTCGTCTGCTTCGTTGAGGCGCGCCAAGGCATTTTTCAACGAAGACACAAGGCTTTCACGCTCTTTGCTGCCGATTTCCGACGGCAGTTCGAAAGCAAGATCCTCAAGCTGTTTGGACATGTCCATGAGCTTGTCCGCCGGCTGAAAATCTTCCTGCATTTCTTCGCGCAGCACTTCAAAGGTTGTGATCGGATAGGCGATCCCCTTGACGGTGGCATCGCCGGTTTCCCGGCAGACAATGTGGTCTTTGACCTGTGAGTAGGTTTCAAAGGAAATCGTGATCGCCCCGGGTGCCGCCAGGCTTTCAAGGCGGGAAGCAATGTTCACACCCCGGCCGATGATCGTGTAGTCGAGACGGTCCCCACTGCCGAAGTTGCCAACGGTGCAGTAGTCCGTATGGATGCCCATCCGGCACTTCAGTGGTTTGGAAATGCCAGCCTTACGCCAATCCGCCTGCAATTCGCTCATGCGGATTTGCATTTCAATCGCCATCCGTACACAGGCAAGAGCATCTTCGCGCACGCCTTTTGTCTCCGGATCCCCGAAAAAGATCAGGATTGCATCCCCGACATACTTGTCGATGGTCGCACCGTGTTTGAGCGCGATGTTCGACATCTCTGTCAGATAGTGATTGAGAAGAGCTGTCAGTTCTTCAGATTCCAGCCGGTCAGCGGTCTCTGTGAATTCAGCGATATCAGAAAAGAAAACAGTCAGCTTCTTGCGTGTCGAGGCAATTTTGACTTCCTGCCGCCCTTCGAAAATCGACTTGTAGACTTGCGGAGAAAGGTACTTGGACAGCTTCCCGGAGAGCACTTCGAGCTTGGCGGTCTGGCCAGCAAGCTGATCCTCGATCGCCTCACTGTGCTCAATCGTTGCTTCATAAAGCAGGGTCAGGTCGTCCAACTCTGCCCGAAGGGCAGCATTGTCCTTTCGAAGCTTTTGCAATTCCGAACCGGATTTCGACCGCGTCTGCTTGGGCGCTTTGGCGCGGCCCTCCGATTTAATGCTTTTCGTATCTTCCATAAACGCTTGATCCACACCGGCGGTTCGCCGCGGTTGAATGGCTGTTGGCGCCAATGGCCTTGCCTGTCAGCAATCTAAAACGCTGCAGATCAATTTGCACGAGTTTCTAAGGGGAAAGCAGTACGCCAGCTCCGAAAAACCATCTGTGAACAGGTTTGAATAAGAAACGCCTGATAGATTCTTACGAGGGGCGAGGCGAATGCCAACATGAATGATACGGGCGCCGATCTGCGGTAGCATTTGGATAGAAGGACCGAATCAATCCCATGAAGGAAGTCGAGCTCAGACTTGCGCTTGTTTTGTATGGCGGGGTGTCCCTTGCCATCTACATGCATGGTGTGAGCCGTGAAATTCTGAATTTGGTGCGGGCGTCGTCTTATCGCGCAGACCGGAAAACTAAAAACGGCGACAAGCCGGACAGTGCGCAGCATATGGCGCCGTCCCAGGCTGCCTATGAAGACCTCCTCAATCTCTTGTCGCCGAAAGCGGACATTCGCGTTGTCGTCGACGCGATTGCCGGGGCCTCTGCGGGTGGTGTCAACGGGATCATGCTCGGGCGCGCAATCGCCCACGACCTGCCGCTGGACAGTCACAGTGAGATGTGGCTGAAAAATGCGGATGTGACCCGCCTTGCCCGGCCCCAGAACGGCCTGTCCCGATACTTCAAGATGTCGGTGTCACCGATGCTGGACCGGTTGGTGTCTGCGCGGCTTTCCCGGCGGGTTGAAGATCCTGAAACACGTGACAAGCTGCGCCAGTTTATGCAGTCACGATGGTTTTCCCCGCCGTTTTCTGGGGAACGGTTCATCGGATGGATGCTCGATGCAAGCCAGAAGATGGAAATGAAACGTCCTGCGGAGCGCACTTTGATCCCGAGGGGCCAAACCCTCGATCTCTTTGTGACGATCACCGATTACAACGGTATCAAACGGCGCATTTTGCTGGATGACCCGGACTATGTGGAGGAGTGGGATCACCGGCGCATTCTGAATTTCCATGCCTCGCACCGGTCGAACCATTTCATTGACAGCCAGTTCGACGAAAAAAGCATTCCGGAGTTGGTGTTCGCAGCCCGCGCGACGTCGTCATTTCCCGGGGCCTTTCCTCCGGCAACGATTGCGGAGATGGATCGTGTTCTCACCCGCCGCAAGGAACGATGGGCCAATCGTAACCGGTTCTTGTCCCGGGCACTTCATCTCGATGATGACACGGCCTCACGTCACTGTTTTGTCGATGGCAGCGTGGTCATGAACAAGCCTTTCGCCCCCGTGATCGATGTCATCAAGGATCGCCCGGCAGCAAGAGAGGTGTCACGGCGGCTCTTGTATGTCGATCCAACCCCGCTTGAATACGCGGCAGAGGAGAAAGGCGTCACCGAACTGCCTGGTTTTTTCCGGGTTATCCTCGCTTCCTTGGCCCATATTCCCCGCAATGAGCCAATCGGGGATGATCTCAAGGAACTGGAGCAAAACAACCGCCGCAGCCGCTGGTTGGCGAAATTGATCGACACAGCCAACCCGATCGTGGAGCAGGCCGTGTCCGGGATCTTGCCGAGCTGGCGGGCCATCACGCCCGATGTCGTGTCGCGGTGCCGGAAACAGGCGACGGTCAAGGCTTTTGAACAGGCTGGATTTGCTTTTCTGAACTATCAGTCCTTGAAACTACATGCACTGGCAGAACGGCTTGCCAAACTGGTCACAGCCTTCGGCGCAAGCCAGAACAGAACCCGCCAGGAAGAGCGGCTTCTCAACCAATTCTACAATCACTTCCTGAGTTTGACGTCTGACAGCCAAGATGAGCTTGGTAGAAGCGATCCGGGGGTGGTTGCACTTTTGAGAGGGCTGGACGTCGACTACCGGATCCGCCGCCTGCGGTTTGTCATTCGCAAGCTGAACGAATTTTACAGCTACGATCGCTCTTCCAAATTGCCGCCGCCAGATACCGCTGCCCTGGATCGGCTGAAGGGCCTTCTTTACGAGCAGGTTGATCATTTGTCGTGGCGCTGGCAGGAACGATTCTACGGCGGACAATTTGTGCAATCGGCCCACGAGCTCTGTGCACGGGATCCCGCCTCCGCGTCTTGTGCTCAGTCGCTAGAACACATGATAGACCAGCTGAGCGGTATGATGGGGCTGGCTGATCTGGATCGGTTGCAGGACGAGCTCTTTTCCGAGGCGGCAGGAGGAGCACTGGACAAGGACCGGCATCGCGCACTTCTGCAGGCCTATATCGGCTTCGGCTTTTATGACCTGATCACATTCCCGGTCCTGCAGCGGAATGACTTTTCGGAAGTCACGGAGATCCTCGTCGACCGCATTAGTCCGAAGGACGCCGAAAGCCTCTACACCGACGGGTTTGAGCTCAAGGGAAAACAGCTCAACATGTTTGGAGCGTTCTTTAACAGGTCCTGGCGCGAGCATGATTATCTATGGGGCCGGCTCAACGCTGCCGACCGGCTGGTCAGCGTCATTCTCTCGGCTGTCGGCGAAACCACTTTGCCTCAGCATCAGGTAAACCAGGCGCGTGCACGGGTTTTTCTGGCCATTCTTGACGAGGAGCGGGAAAAACTGGCGAACATTCCCGAAGAACTCGACCGAGTGGATGCATTAGTCCGATCGATCTACCCCGACTTTGCCCATGTCGCGGAGAATGTGTGACCCCACTCCAACCGCCTGAGCACTGCAATGGCCTTTTGGTGTGCAAGAAACCAGACGTCATGGTTGATTTAAGGGTCCGGTCCGGCAAAGACTGAAAGCAGATAACGGAATAGGGCGGATTGGTTTGTATCATCTCCTACTGGTAATGATCGGTGGCGGTATTGGCGCTGGCGGAAGGCACCTGGTGTCGATGGCAACCCTCCGGTTGTTTGGCCCTGGATTTCCGGTCGGCACCTTGGCGGTGAATGTGATTGGGTCGCTGGCCATGGGGCTTTTTATTGGCTGGTTGGTCAAGCATGAGGCCGCGCACCTGCAGCCTCTCAGGTATTTCCTTGCAACAGGCCTTCTCGGCGGCTTTACGACCTTTTCCGCTTTTTCCCTTGATACGTCGGTCTTGTGGGAGCGGGGCGATACAATGCTGGCCTTGATCTATGTGGCTGGCTCGGTCGTGCTCTCCATTCTGGCGGTCTTCGCCGGTCTTGCGGTCATGCGCATTGGTGGATCTTGAGGCCATAGGGTTGCCTGCCTGCACGTTTTCCTTTCCTTTCGGCCCAAATCCGCCTATACGCGGCGGAATGTTTATTTTGCCTTTGCAGCGCCGCGAAGGCCCAGATCTAGCGCAGCACATTCAAGCTGCAGCTGAACGAGTCCAAAAATGTCCGCGATTGAACAGAAAAAAGTGACCGCTGATGAGGCGGGCATGCGCCTCGACCGTTGGTTCAAGGCCCATTATCCAGGACTGGGTTTTGGCCGCTTGCAAAAACTTCTGCGGACCGGACAGGTGCGGGTGGATGGCAAACGCGCGGAAAGCAACACGCGGATCGCCAAAGGGCAGATCATCCGCATTCCACCGCTCGGTGTTGAACTGCCGGCGGACGACAAGAAAAACGCCCGGCCGAAATCGACCAAGCTGATTGCCGACGATAAAAAGGCAATCGAGGACATGCTGCTCTATGAGGACAACCAGGTCATGGTCCTGAACAAGCCGGCTGGTCTTGCTGTTCAGGGCGGTTCAGGCTTGAAGCGCCACCTGGATGGCATGCTGGATGCCTTTACCGATCAAAAGGGCAACAAGCCGCGCTTGGTCCACCGGCTTGACCGGGAAACCTCAGGGATCATTCTCGTTGCGCGGACCCGTCAGGCGGCTCAGGAACTGACCAAGGCGTTCCGGCATCGCAATACGCGCAAGGTGTATTGGACAATTCTGGCTGGTGTTCCGAAACCTCACCAGGGACGGATTTCAACCTTCCTCGCCCGCGATGAGGAAGAAGAGCGTATGCAGGTTGTCCGCCAAGGCGGCGCGGATGATGCACAACACGCTGTCTCGCTCTACTCCGTGTTCGAAAAGTCCGGCCAGAAGCTCTCATGGGTCACGATGAAGCCGGTTACGGGTCGGACACACCAGTTGCGCGCTCATGCAGCTCATATCGGACACCCGATCATCGGGGATGACAAATACTTCAACATTGAGAACTGGGAATTGCCGGGCGGTATCCAGAACCGTTTGCATCTCTTGGCACGGCGGATCGTCATTCCGCATCCGTCTGGTCACGGTAAGATTGACGTGTCTGCACCATTGCCGCCGCACATGCAGCAAACCTGGAACCTTCTGGGGTTTGATGCGACGGACTATGATCCGGAAACAGACGATCCGGATGAGAACGTCATCAAGCGCTAGCGAAGTTTCTTTCATGCCAGAATTTGGACATGGTTGATCACCTGACTGAGTTTGCCCGGACCGCGAATGACCTTGCTGACGCCGCAGGCGACATCCTGCGGACAGCATGGTTCAGTGAGGGCGCCGTCTCGTACAAGGCCGACCGTTCTGCCTTGACCGAAGCGGACACAGACGTTGAAAACCGTCTTCGTAATTTGATCGCACACTGTCATCCGGACCACGGCATTCTCGGCGAAGAGTTTGGTGCAGAAGACCTCGACAAGGAGTTTGTCTGGGTGCTGGACCCGATTGACGGGACACGGCAATTCGGTGCCCGGCTCCTCAATTTCGGTGTCCTGATTGCGCTCTGCCACCACGGGAAACCTGTCATAGGCGTCATCGATCAGCCGATGGGGCATATCCGGTATTGTGGGATCAAGGGAGGTGGGGCGACCTTGAATGGCCGGTGCATCACCAGCCGCAAAGATGCGGATTTGGATCACGCTGTTTTGTCGCTGGCCAATCCGAATTCGTTTTGTCGTGAGAGCCGGCGAGGCTTTGAAGCTTTAAACAGCACAGGCGCCATGAAAGGCTTTGATGGCGGATGCCTCGCCTACGGTGCCTTGGCGCGCGGGATGGTGGACGTGTGCCTGAACGGTCCGGATCTTGATCCGTTCGATATTTGTGCTCTGGTTCCAATCGTAGAGGAAGCAGGGGGATGCATCACGGACTGGAGTGGCGCTCCCTTATCGCTGTCATCACGAGGTGCAATTGTTGCGTCGGGCTCGATACAGCTTCATGAAACGGTATTAGATCTTTTGACAGGGCAGACTTAAAGTCCCTGAAACAGTGCGGTCAAAATAACGGATCCGATGGTGACGGCAACCACGCCGGCTGCCAGTTTCCAGGCATCAGACCGCTTCTTGAGGCCAGGCCAGCCGAGCGGCTTGATCACCTGGATTGCAGCCACCAGGATCAAGAATAGCGCGATTATTTTGGTCAAGGATGGCTCCGGACAGGCTTCGTTTGGAGATGCCTAAAACCCATACCCAATCATCTGACAGACCACAAGCGCGCTATCTGGATGCGTATTTCCGTTCGTTGTAAAGCGCCATGTATTTCGGCAATTTGCTCATGTCCGGCACGACGATCATTGTTTTGACCTTGCCCTGTTTGAAGGCTCTCAGGAACTTGTCGTAGTGGGTGAACGCAACACAGCCATGTGAGCCCTTGCTGCGCCGAAGAAGCGGAGAGTGCGCCAGCATACCGTCGCGGCCCCGCATGGCAGCAACATCGTAGGGCAGCATCCGAATTGCCTCGACCCCGTGGAAACGGCGCTCGCGCATCCGCAGCTTGTAAACGTTTGGCGGCGTGGGACCGAGGTTTTTCACATAGGCGTATTTGGGTTTGTTCATCCGGTGTCCGATGCCGGAATTCGCCTTGAGTTTGCTGCCATCTGGCATGTGAACGACAGCTGCGCTGATGTCATACACTGCGACTTTGCTGCTGCGGCCCGGCAAGCCACCGCCTTTACCGTTGAAAAGTTTTCCGAGGCCGCTGAACGGTGAATCATCTTTGCCCGGTTCCTGCGGCTTGGCGTAGGCCATTATAGGCGGCTGTGTGGTCTGGCGTGTGTTTGGTGTAGAGGAGGGCTTTGAAATTGCGCCGGGTTTGGTTCGAACCAAGGGTTTCGGACGCATGGCAGGCACGGGCAGCACATTTGAGGGCGACAGGCTTGCCACTTGCACAGAAGCCGTTTCTGCGTCGATCATCGGCAGGGTATCGACTGTTGACGGATCTGTCGTGTCATGGGCCGGTTCTACCAGGCCCGCGACGACCGTTTCCGGTTCAGCTGTGTCAGCAGCTTGTCCTGCCGGCGCGGTTGCTTCAGCCGTCAGAGTATTGCTGCCAGCTGGAGCCGACGGACCATAAACGTCATCGTTTTTGGCAGGCCTGCTCGCCAAAAGCGCATAGCGGAGGTTTAGGGACGCCAAGCGTTGTGCGAGGGCCACCTTGGCGACGACCTTTTGGTCCTGTGTTGGCAGAAGCTGTGCCGTAGCCGGGACAATATTTGCCTTGTTGTTGGCATCCAAAGACGCGCGTTCATTCTCAGGGAAGTCCGGCATCACGATCGACGTTGCGATACGAACCGTGTGGTTTGCATCTTCGGCCTTGGCAACCTGTACCGTGGCCTTGATTGGAGTGAGCGCGACTGCCTTATGCTCAGCTGTGCCTTGCAAGGCAGGCAATGCCGCCTTGATGGCGAGAGCACCGGCAAGGATTGTAACCGCACCGATTGTCAAAAGATGGCCGCCGAAGCTGCTTTGCTTGGATGCCGGAGTGTGCGCCTTGGGCGTGGACTGGTGTGTCTTTGGCATAAAGCACGTGTTTCCCTGAGACCGCGGACCGAATCACGCGGCAATGTTTACTGATACTCGCCCGTCAAGCTTGCCTGAGGCGTTTATATAAACTTTTAACCATACGGCGATTTTTTGCCGTTTCGGCCGGGGCGCGGCGCACTCGAAACTCAGATCACCTTGACTGAGGTGCCCGCGAAGTGCCCGTTTGTTTTCCGCGATATCCAAAATTGCTCGCCCAGGGGGGCGGTTCTGTGGAGGAACCCGGCAACTTCTGCAGGGGCGGGAAAAAATGCTCTATCCGGCAGCGCGCCGTTTGACTTCAAATGCGGGCCAAAATATGTCCCTGACCGCTTGACCCTGGCCGGAAAACCCGGCACATGCGGCCAATTGGTGGGCCCAACGGACACGGATCCTGATGTACCTGATCATATTTGACGTCGATGGCACGCTTCTCGACAGCCAGAACACCATCGTGCATGGCTTCGAAACGGCGTTTTCCGCTGCCGGGCTTCCGGCACCGGATCGAAAGACCATCCTGTCGATCGTTGGGCGGTCGCTGGAAGAGGCATTTCAGGATCTTGTCGGTCCTGAGCACACGCATCTGGTCGCGCTAATGGCGGACGCTTACCGCACGGAAAAAATCGCTCGACGGACGTCTGGACTGGACCTTGATCCGTTGTATCCGGGCGCCCGCGAAGCGATCGACCGCCTTCATGCACGGCCCGATGTTTTGCTAGGCATCGCAACGGGCAAGGCAATGCGCGGAGTTCGGTACATGCTGGATGTCCACGATCTGCATGGCCGTTTCATCACCATCCAGACCGCGGACACGTCTCCTTCAAAGCCGCATCCGGACATGATCGAACGGGCTTTGCGGGAAACCGGTGCAGAAGCCCTAAAGACGGTCATGATCGGTGATACCGGGTTTGACATGTCCATGGCGCGGTCTGCCGGGGTCCATGCAATCGGTGTGACCTGGGGCTACCATGATCACAGCCAGTTGGTCACCGAGGGCGCAGAGCGGATCGTGGATACTTTCGATGAGCTCGTGCTGGCGATCAATGAAGTTTTGGAAATTGCAAAGGAAGCAGTGTGATGCGTGACTATCTTGAAGCATTGCATGAAGATGCGGCAAAGGATCCGGAGCAACGGGCCCGGGAACTGTCCCGCCGCGAGCTGCCAAAGAGATTCTATAAGAGCGCCGAACACATTGAAACAGAAGATGGTTTTGCCATTCATCTGGATGGGCGTCCGGTCAAGACACCGGCCAAGTCGACATTGCTGCTGCCGACTGAGGTGCTCGGCGCGGCCGTTGCCGCGGAGTGGGACGCTCAGGAAAAGGAAATCAATCCGGGCCGAATGCCTCTGACGCGGATTGCCAATTCCGCTCAGGACGCAGTCGCCAATCGGTTTGGCGAAGTCGCGGATGACATCACCGGGTTTGCCGCAAATGACGCGCTTTGCTATCGGGCCGACGACCCTGAGAGCCTCTGCGACACCCAGCGCCGTGTGTGGGACCCTGTGGTTGAGTGGGCCGGAGACCAGCTCGGCGGACGGTTTGTGCTCATAGAAGGAATCATGCATACGCCGCAGGATCCTGCGCTGCTGACCGCGTTCCGCACCAGGATCTCCGAAGACAGCCCGCTGCGGCTTGCCGGGCTGCATACCGTCACCACGTTGACCGGGTCGGCGCTCCTTGCGCTGGCCCTGCGCGACGGGTTCCTCGATGCGGACAGTGTCTGGACCGCAGCCCATGTTGAAGAGGACTTCAACATTGAGCGTTGGGGCGAGGACGCGGAAGCCAAACAGATCCGCGCATATAAGCGCTCAGAGTTCGATGCGGCCGCTCTTGTTCTGGCAAACGCATAAGGCTCGATAGCCTTGATGGTAAAGGTCTGAGTGTTTACTGGGCCCCTGCCTACGCAGGGGCGGCCAGCTGTCATTGTGTGTTCAAGCTGGGAAACAAATCGACCCAATCCGGATTGTGTTCCTCAATCATTCGGATCTTCCAACTCCTTTTCCATTTCTTGATGTTGTGTTCCCGCTGATAAGCCTCTTCCGGGCGTTCAAACATTTCGAAATACAACAGTCTATGGAGTTGGTGTTGTCTGGTAAAAATGGAGCCGGTGCCGTCGCGATGTTCGGAGATCCTGCGAATGAGATTATTCGTCATCCCGACGTATAAGGTTCCGCCGATGCGGTTGGTCAGGATATAAACGAAATACGCTCGCTCAGACCGCACGTGTCATGACGTTTCTTCACTCCAGGCCTGGAAAGCACTTTTGCCGCCCCTGCGAACGCAGGGGCCCAGTAACCACTATGATTGGCCTTATTGTGACTTCTGTCAAAGGCCGACTGTGTCTCTGACCTTCGCTGCAACTTCTCTGACGAACTGGAATACCAGGCCCCTGCCTTCGCAGGGGCGGCCTAAGGATAAGATACTTGGCCGATAGGGACATCAGCCCAGATAAAACGTTGTTGCCATCAGGAAGAAGATCAGAACGCCCAAGACGTCATTGGACGAGGTGATAAAGACACCGATGGCCATTGCCGGATCGATGCCGATCTTGTCGAGAATAATTGGAATGGTGGCGCCGACCATGGCAGCAATTGTGGTGACGCACAACAAAGAGAGTGACGTCGCCAAAGCCAGATCTAACGGCGCTTCTAGCGGCACGACGAAAGAGGCAAGAATGACCAGCGTCCCAAGGATGATTCCGGCCACAGTGCCATTCAAAAGGGCTGCCAGGAATTCCTTGAGCAGCCGGAACACAATATCACCGGACCAAAGGGCGCCAGTAGCGATCCCCTGAACGGCAACCGCGGACGCTTGAAGCCCGGCATTGCCCGCCATCGACATGGTCACTGGGATGAAAGCTGCCAGGATTGCCGCTTCTGCCAGCTGGTCTTCGTAGGACCCGACAACAGTTGCCGCAACACTTGCACCGATCAGTCCTGCGAGCAGCCAGGGCAGGCGGCCCCGGACGATCCGGAAAACCGTATCGTCGGAACGGGATTCGGCTGACACACCGCTCATCAAGAGCATGTCTTCATTTGCCTCGTCGGATGCGATCCGGGTCAGCTGCTTTGGCGTGATCCGCCCCACCAAATGGCCGTCCGCACCAACAACCGGGACGGTTCGCATGTCCCGTTTTCGGGCGAGGCGCAGAACCTCTTCCTGATCCAAATCGGCTGAGACTGAGATGACATCGCGGTTCATGATGCTGGACAACGGCGCGTCTGCTGGGGCCAGCAAGAGTTTGCCGACTTCGACCGTCCCGGTTAGCCGACCGTCTTTATCGGTGACATAAACGGTGAAAACCTTGCGGATCCGGTCGGCCTCCGCGCGCATCTGTTCGACGGCCTCTCCGGCCGTGCAGGCCTCCGGCAGCGCGACAAACTTGCGGGCCATAACCCGCCCTGCCGTGTCGTCGGCATAAGATGCCCGGGTGGCGATGTCCTCCACATCGGGCAGGCGCGTGATCAACTCATCGGCGGCATCTTCGGGAAACTCGTTGAGGATCTCGATTGCGTCTTCCGGGTCGAGGCCAGCCAGGATGTCCCGGAACTGATCGAGGGTGGACTCCTCCATCAAAATGGACCGGAACTCCGGACTAAGCTCCGCAACAACCTTGATCGAGGGATTGGCCGGGAGCCACTTGAACAGCTTTCGGGCGTGTTTCAGACGGAGCCGTGTCAGCATCTGCATGACGTCGGTCGGATCCCACAGCTTCAATAGATCAAGGAGTTCTTGCCGTTTCCCGGCCTTGATCATGTCGCGCACGGCGTTCAGCGTTGCGTCGTTCTCGTCAAGGTGTTCCTGGGCCGGTTCGCGGGTCCAGACAAAGTCTGGAAGTGCGGACGTCATTGTGTCGGCTTTGCTCATTCAGGCAGGACTCCGGTTGTCTCCGCACGCTTTTAGAAGCTCAATGTGACGGAACCCTAACAAAGGCGGGCAGTGCCGGAAATCAGTTAGACGTCGAACTCTTCCAGATCGGCAAAACCTTCGCGAAGTTTCTCTGACCAACCGTGGGAAAGCTTTTGGAAATACGGGTTGTCCTGCTCGATGCGGATTTGCCGGTCGGTGTTGAAGCTGTCTGTGTTGTAGAGCAGCATGTCGATCGGCATGCCGACGGACAAATTCGAGCGCAAAGTGGAATCAAAGGACAGGAGGATCATCTTGGCAGCCTCGCCAAGACGCATGTTCTTTCGTGTGACACGATCGAGGATCGGTTTGCCGTATTTGTGCTCGCCGATCTGCAGAAACGGTGTGTCATCGGCGACTTCGATGAAATTGCCCGCGGCATAGACCTGGAACAGGCGCGGTTCTTCACCCTTGATTTGGCCGCCGAGAATGAAGCTGACATAGAAGTTGTCGGCGTTCGCGGCCAAGGCCTCACCATCGATCGCCTTGACCTCACGAATGGCGCTGCCGACAAGACGCGCGACCTGGAACATGGTCTTTGCCGTCATCACGGTGGTGCGTTCATCGCTTGAGTTGTCGGCGTGCTCGCTCAACAGGGACACGACCGCTTGTGTGACGGCCAGGTTGCCGGACGACAGCAAGGTGATGACCCGCTCGCCGGTGTTTTCCCAGACATGCAGCTTTTTGAAAGACGCAATGTTGTCGATGCCGGCGTTGGTGCGCGTATCGGCAGCCAACACAAGGCCACGGTCCAGTTTAATTCCAACGCAATAGGTCATACGGCTCTTCCCGATCCCGCGAATTTTGGCCGACGCCGTTTAGTCCCAGTTCCCGGCGTTGGCAAGCGGATTCAAAAAGACCCGATTATTGTTGCTGCTGAAGCGCAGCTTGCGCCACATCCACCTCGACATGCAGGTTTTCTTCCTGCCCGCCAAAACGGATCCCCCGGATAGGAGCAGCGGAACGCGAGTCGAGGCCCGTGGTCAAGCGGATATAGCGCTCTGTCGGGCAAATAGCGTTGGATACATCGAAACCAACCCAGCCAAGGCCCTCGATCCGGACTTCGGCCCACGCATGATGCGCTTCAGAGGCCTGTTCGTCTTCCAGCAGCAAATAGCCCGACACATAGCGTGCCGGTGTTCCGATTGAGCGGGCTGCAGCGATGAAAATATGGGCATGGTCCTGGCAAACACCTTCACCGGCCGCCAGTGCAGTCGTTGCACTGGCGTGGGTCTCTGTCACGCCCACCTTGTAGTCGACCTTGTCGCGGATGGCGTGCATGAGCTCGTGAAACCCGCCGATCGGATCCGGGACTTCTGCAAGGGCTGCCAGTTTCCGGATCGCCTGGTTCGAATGGGTGAGGGGTGTGACGCGGGTGTAGATCCGTGCGGGCGCGCTGGCGCCCTTTTCTTTGCCGATCACGCCATTGGTTTCCGTCGTTTCCACAGTGCCGGTGGCAGTGATTTCAACGTCTTCAACAGGCCCCGCGCGCGAGACCATATGCACGATGTTATTAAAAGCATCGGAATAGGTTGTTGCGCGCTCAATGCCTGGCGCTTCGATACTCCAGTCAATGATCCGTTGCGCAGGATTGTCGACCGGCGTGAGCCGAAGCTGCTGCATGGCGTTGGCGAGCGGCTGATCGTATTTGTAGCGAGTTGTATGTCGGACGAATAATCGCATCTCGGTTCCGAAATTGTTCGGTTGACAGGTCAGGCGAAGTTGTAATCTTCACAAAGTTGGTGGGCGAACTGGTTGTTCTTGCCGATAAAGTCGATCAGGAAGTCATGCAGGCCTTCCTGGTAGATGTCCCGCATCTGCTTCTCCTTCAGATCCTTGAAGACATCAGCCGCCAAATCCAGGCTTGGTTCCCGCGACCCATAGAAATGTCCTAGGTCTTCGGCCGTGTCGGCAAGCCAGTCATAACAATAGGCGAGCGACCGGGGCATTTCGCGCCGCAGGATCAGAAATTCGGCAATGTTGAAAGCTTTCAACTGTGCGTTTGGATAGGCAAACCGGTAGCTCCGGCGGCCGGACAAGGCCCGCAGGATTGCAGACCACTGATACCGTTCAGAACTGCCGTCTTCGATGATTTCGTTGTCTGGCAAGAGCACCCAGTATTGGTTGTCGAGGATCCGTGCGGTATTATCGGCCCGTTCGACAAAAGTCCCCATCTGGCTGAAGTAGTAGCCGTCATCCCGCAACACGGTATTCAGAAGGGCCCCCCGGAAAAGATGTGACCGCTGAGCAAGCCAAGCCAGAAAGTCGGGCAATTTTTCCTGGGTGACTGATTGCGGGCTGGTGTCGCAAAACTCAATCCAGGTCGTATTGATCGCCTCCCAGAGTTCTGCAGTTATGCCAGTCCGCACTGCACGGGCATTGTTGCGTGTCAGCTCAAGGCAGTTGCGGATGCTGATCGGGTTGTCCTTTGAAAACACCATGTAGTTGGTAACGTGCCGCGAGTGCAGCTCGTCATGTTTTTCATGGTAGCCAGTCTCAGCACCTGAACAGGCAAGAGCGAATTGCCAATGGTGGCCTTCGGCTTGCCCATCGTAAGCCATGATAGCCCCGCGATAAGCAACTTCCATCAGTCGGGTGATGTTTTGGGCGCGCTCCTGATAGCGCGACATCCAGAACAAGGAGGCGGCGGTTCTTCCTAGCATGTCGTCTCAGTCCTCCAGTACCCAGGTGTCTTTTGTGCCGCCGCCCTGGCTGGAATTAACCACCAGGGAGCCTTTTTTCAGCGCAACGCGGGTCAAACCGCCAGGTGTGATGCGCACCTGATCGCCGATGAGGACGAAGGGGCGCAAATCCACGTGGCGGGGCGCGATGCCGGAGGCAACATGGGTTGGACAAGCCGACAAGGCGAGCGTCGGCTGAGCAATGTAGTTGGAGGGGTTGTTCTCAAGGATTTTCCGGAACTCGGCGATTTCCCGTTTGGAGGCTGTTGGGCCGATCAACATGCCGTAGCCACCGGATCCGTGAACTTCCTTGACGACGATTTCGGCGAGATTGTCGAGCACATACGCAAGATCATCTTCGCGCGAACAGTTCCAAGTTGGCACATTGTTCAAGATCGGTTTTTGACCGGTGTAAAACTCAATAATGTCAGGCACGTAGGCGTAGATTGCCTTGTCATCGGCAATTCCTGTTCCCGGTGCATTACAGATCGTCACATTGCCTGCCCGATAGGCATCAAACAGTCCGGGCACGCCGAGCATACTGTCTGGATTGAAGGTGAGGGGGTCGAGGAACGCATCGTCGATCCGGCGGTAAATAACGTCGACCTGCTTTGGGGCCCGGGTTGTGCGCATGAAGACCTTGCCGGCATCGACAAACAGATCGCGGCCTTCAACCAGCTCCACGCCCATGCTGTCGGCCAGGAACGCATGCTCAAAATAAGCGGAGTTATAGATACCAGGTGTCAGGACGACGATGGTCTGTTCTGATTTCGCCGGATCCGGCGCGACGCTTTCGAGCGTCTGGCGCAAATTTTCCGGATAACGTTCGACGGGGGCCACATTGTGGGTTTGGAACAATTCCGGGAAGAGACGCATCATCGTTTCCCGGTTCTCCATCATGTAGGAGACGCCAGATGGGGTTCGCGTGTTGTCTTCCAACACGTAAAACTCGTTCTCAGAAACCCGGACAAGATCTGTTCCGATGATGTGGGAATAGACCTTGCGTGCCGGCGTAAACCCGGCCATTTCGGGCAAGAATGCCTCGTTTTGCAGGATCAGGTCTGCCGGAATGCGTCCGGCACGGATAATTTCCTGGCGGTGATAAATGTCGTGCAGGAATGCGTTGAGGGCGCGGACACGCTGGTCGATACCGGCCGACAAGCGGCGCCACTCTGAAGCTGAGATGATCCTGGGTATAGGATCAAAGGGAATAAGCCGTTCAGTGGCTGCTTCTGCTCCATAGACCGCAAAGGTAATTCCGAGGCGGCGGAAGATGGTTTCCGCATCACGGCTCTTCTTGGATAAAAAACTGTTTGGCTTGTCTTTAAGCCAATTGGCGATTCTTGAATATGGGGCCCGTGGACTGCCGTCCTGTTCGAGCATCTCATTGAAAAACCCAGAGCTGTCTGACATTGCCTCCCCGCTTGCTTTGTTAATTAAGACTAGGATGGCAGGCCGGATCTGACAACCCAAGGTCATTTTAACGGCTTATTCTGCCTAATTTCTATGCAAAATTGATGAGGCTGCGGGCGGAGGAAGGCGGATAGCTCACCAAATCGCGCCGAATTCAGATTGCGGGATCACATCTGCCATTCTCCCTTGTGCTGACTTTGCCGGGTTCGGAGGGCATGCTAGGACCAAGCAAGACAAAGACATTGGGAGACCCAGATGAGAGACGTTCTGGTGGAGTTGGAGCAGCGGCGGGAAACGGCCAAGATGGGTGGCGGCCAGCGGCGCATCGATTCCCAGCACTCCAAAGGCAAGCTGACCGCTCGGGAGCGGATCGAAATCCTTTTGGACGAAGGCTCGTTTGAAGAGTTCGACATGTTCAAGCAGCACCGCTGCACCGATTTCGGCATGGACGAGCAGCACATTCCTGGCGACGGCGTTGTCACCGGCTGGGGCACGGTCAACGGCCGAACCATCTACGTGTTCTCCAAGGACTTTACTGTTTTCGGTGGGTCCCTGTCAGAGGCCCATGCTGAAAAGATGGTCAAACTACAGGACATGGCTCTGCAGAACCGGGCACCGATCATTGGCCTTTTCGATGCGGGCGGCGCGCGGATCCAGGAAGGTGTTGCGGCGCTAGGCGGTTACGGAGAGGTGTTCACCCGCAATGTTCAGGCCTCTGGCGTCATTCCGCAGATTTCCCTGATCATGGGCCCCTGTGCGGGCGGTGATGTGTATTCGCCGGCAATGACTGACTTCATTTTCATGGTCCGGGATACGTCCTACATGTTCGTCACGGGACCGGATGTCGTGAAAACCGTGACCAACGAAACGGTCACTGCAGAAGAACTCGGCGGTGCGTCTGTTCACACGACCAAATCTTCAATCGCCGACGGTGCATTCGACAATGACGTTGAGGCGCTTTTGGAAATGCGGCGTCTCATCGACTTCCTGCCGATGAACAATCAGGCAGAGCTGCCCGAGGTTACCAACTACGACGATCCGGACCGGATCGACATGAGCCTCGACTCCTTCATCCCGGACAATCCCAACAAGCCTTACGACATGAAAGAGCTTGTGTTGAAGACCCTTGATGAGGGGGACTTCTACGAGATCCAGGAGAACTTTGCGGGCAATATCATCACCGGTTTCGGCCGCATGGAAGGACGTACGGTCGGTGTCATTGCGAACCAGCCGATGGTTCTGGCCGGTGTTCTGGACTCAGATGCAAGCCGCAAGGCAGCCCGCTTCGTCCGGTTTTGTGATTGCTTCAATATTCCGATTGTCACCTTCGTCGATGTGCCGGGGTTCTTGCCGGGCACGTCTCAAGAGTACGGCGGTCTGATCAAGCACGGCGCGAAGCTTTTGTTCGCCTACACCGAGGCGACCGTGCCAAAAGTCACAGTCATTACCCGCAAGGCGTACGGCGGAGCGTATGACGTCATGAGTTCCAAGCATATTCGCGGGGACATCAACTATGCGTGGCCGACAGCGGAAATCGCCGTGATGGGCGCAAAAGGTGCTGTTGAGATCCTGTACCGCTCTGAACTCGGGGATCCGGAAAAGATCCAAAAACGCACGCAAGACTACGAGAACCGGTTCGCAAACCCGTTCGTCGCTGCCGAGCGTGGATACATCGATGATGTGATCCGTCCGCATTCGACCCGCCGCCGTGTCTCGAAAGCCTTGGCTTTACTGCGCGCTAAAAAAGTCGAAACGCCTTGGAAAAAACACGACAACATTCCGCTCTGATTGCGAAAGATGCTTAGCGTCATAACCCGCCGGAAAAGACCTCGGCGGGTTTTTTGTTTTAGGCTCTCTTCATTGCCGTCGTCTCTTCAAAAGTTGGCCGCGGCCGCGGTGTCTCAATCGATGAACAGCAGATCCGGGTCTTTACATTCATAAGCGACATAACACTGCGGATTATCGCGCGTTGCCCCATACTGCGGTGCCAAAGCCTTGTCGCGTTCACAATATCTGAGGTTCGCGACAAACCTGGAATAAGTGTATTGGCCTGTCGTAAAGACCACCGCACCGTTTCTAAGCACCATGTTTTGTGCCTGCGCACAGGTCATCTGACGTAGATCCGGCCGAGCCTCTGCAACGTTCGCGGCTGAAAGAAGCGAAAGAACAGCGGCGGGGATTAGTAAGGCATGCGGCTTCATGCGAACCTCCAGCGTGTCTCAGGCACCGCACTTTGCAGGCCTGGTAGGAAGTAATATAGCGCGATCAAGCCGCCGGACATGTGACCGGCAACACGGATTGTCTTGCTTTTCGGGATGAAGACCTATTGGTGGTTGGCCTGAAGGCCCGGGTCCGGTTCACAGACCGTTGGCGGAATCACTTCGCCAACGCCGCGGGTTGAAAAGCCCGCATACCGCCGATCCTCGTCAAACAGGACGGCAAAGCGCGCTGAGTTGCGAAGAAGCTGCCAGAAATACCGCATGTTGTCGGCGCAGGCAGGACAGTCCGGGCGGATGTACCCGTCTCTGTCGGCAGTAAATTTGATCAAGCGGTGGTCAAGCTCGACCCGGATCAAGGTTCTCGGGACAGGAAGACGCCCTTTAATATCAATGCTGATCAGTGGAAGCACGGCCTTCTTGCTATCAGGGCACCAAATTGAAAACCGCGAACCGAGCTTGTTCTTGGTCCAATAATGCTGATAGCCATTCACTTTTTCACTGTGCCAACTGCCCACGGTTTCCGAAACGCCCGGCGTTACGGAAAGACCGATAAACACTGCAATTAGAAACAGGCGAGTGAACATCCGGAGCCCCAATGTATGCACTGCTGAAAATACCGAGGGTTGTCTTAAATTTTAGCTAATTCCGCTGAGTAGAAACGCTTTGAAATGACACTTACCGCTCTTGTCTTAGATGTTGCTCATGACGCTTGCTTTTTTTGCCAGTCAGTCGGGCAGACATTGGCCGGTAAAATTTCTTTCGCACCTTTGAGCGAGAAACCCGCGTAGCTGTCGTCCTTGAACTTCACCGCAATGGCCGTTGCGGCGCGGAGCCGGTGCCAGACATATTCGAACGTGTCAGCGCAGGTTGCGCATCCTGTGTCGATATATCCCTGTTCGTTGACCGGAATTTCCATGATCTCGTTATCGATGATCAGCTTCATGCGTGTGTTTGGAGTGGGTGTTTTGCCGTCAATGACGACATGCAATAAAGTTCCGTTGACTGGACGCTGCGGATGGCACCAAACGACGAAACTCGCGCCGATGTTGTTTGTAGTCCAATAGCGGGTGAAGCCGTCGACTTCTCCGGCATGCCACTTTTCGATCGTTTTCGCCTGAACAGAACTCGTCAGGGCAAAGCCGATGATCAGTGATGTTATTAGTTTTTTCACCACGTCGTCTTCCTCCAAATACATGGTAGAATTTGCAATATATTTGTTAAGAAAAAGGAAAATCAGTGCCTTGCCGCAATAGAGCGTGATCCAAACCTATCGATTGTTTTGCCTGAATCGGGTTTGAAAGATGGTTCTCACATCGTCTGACCACCCTTTGGATAAGTTGCACTGGAGGGGAGGACCGGCCTACAACTCAGAAAACAGGTCCAGCTGGGTGGAATTGCATGTTCTCGAAAATACTGATCGCCAACCGGGGTGAGATTGCGTGCCGCGTTATCAAGACGGCACGGAAGATGGGAATCAAAACCGTTGCGGTCTATTCAGATGCCGACCGGAATGCACTGCACGTGGAGATGGCTGATGAGGCCGTTCACATCGGTCCTGCAGCGGCGGCTGAATCCTACCTGCTTGCCGACAAGATCATCGCGGCTTGTAAGGAGACTGGTGCTGAAGCTGTGCATCCCGGCTATGGCTTCCTGTCTGAGCGGGCAAGCTTTCCGGAGGCGCTTGCAAAGGAAGGTATCGTTTGGATCGGTCCGAACCCGCACGCCATTGAAGCGATGGGCGACAAGATCGAATCCAAGAAGTTTGCCAACGCGGCGAACGTCAGCACGGTTCCAGGATATCTCGGTGTCATTGAATCACCCGATCAAGCTGTCGAGATCGCAGCGGACATTGGCTATCCGGTGATGATCAAGGCTTCGGCCGGCGGTGGCGGTAAGGGCATGCGGATCGCCTGGAATGCTGATGAAGTGCGTGACGGTTACACCCGCTCCAAGTCTGAGGCCGCGTCGTCCTTTGGCGATGACCGCGTCTTCATTGAAAAGTTCATCGAGAACCCGCGCCACATTGAAATCCAGGTTCTGGGCGACAAACACGGCAACGCGATTTATCTAGGCGAGCGTGAGTGTTCGATCCAGCGCCGGAACCAGAAGGTAATCGAAGAAGCGCCGTCGCCGCTGCTGGATGAAGACACCCGCCGGCTGATGGGCGAGCAAGCGGTCGCGCTGGCGAAAGCCGTTGACTATGACAGTGCGGGCACAGTCGAGTTTGTAGCGGGCCAGGACAAGAGCTTCTTTTTCCTGGAAATGAACACCCGTCTTCAGGTGGAACACCCGGTCACAGAGTTGATCACCGGTGTCGACCTGGTCGAGCAGATGATCCGGGTCGCTTATGGCGAGAAGCTTGAAATCGCGCAGGACGACGTGAAGCTGAACGGCTGGTCGGTGGAAAGCCGGATCTATGCTGAGGATCCCTACCGGAATTTCCTGCCGTCCATTGGCCGGCTTGTCCGTTACGTGCCGCCGGAAGAACTGGAAAGCGATGGGCTGATCATCCGGAATGACACCGGAGTGGTCGAGGGTTCGGAAATCTCCATGTTCTACGACCCGATGATTTCCAAGCTGATCACCCATGCCCCGACCCGCGAAGAAGCGATCGACGCCATGAGCAAGGCGCTGGACGGGTATTATGTCGACGGCATTCAGCACAACGTGCCATTCCTGACAGCGTTGATGAACCATCCGCGTTGGCGGTCCGGTGAACTGTCGACCAGTTTCATTGCCGATGAATACCCGGACGGCTTTTTCCCGGCTGAACCGGATGACGAAGCGCGGGGCGTTTTGGCGGCCGTGTCGCTGTCCATGGCGGCGATTGAACGCGAACGTCTTGACCATCTTCCCGGTCGTTTGCGGCCGCACTCCGGCGCCATCCGCGAGGACTGGGTGGTCAAGCTGGATAAGACCTATGTCCCGATCCGTCTTGCCGCGGGCTATCCGGGAACACCGATAGAGCTTGATGTCGCGATCGGTGACGGGCCTGTCGTCAATGTGGAATCAGATTGGGCGCCGGGCGCTGCGCTTTGGAGCGGCCGCGTCGGAGACAAGGACATCACAGTCCAGGTCCGTCCGGTTCGTGGAGGCTACCGCCTCGATTGGCAGGGCTATTCTGTCACAGCCAAGATCATGACGCCGCGCGTTGCCGAACTCGATGAGTTGATGCCGGAAAAACTTCCGCCGGACACATCGAAAATGCTGCTGTGTCCGATGCCGGGTCTGGTCGTATCCATCGCCGTCAGTGAAGGTCAGGAAGTTAAGGCGGGCGAACAGCTGGCCATCGTTGAAGCCATGAAGATGGAAAACGTCCTGCGTGCCGAGAGGGACTGTGTCGTCACAGCCATCAAAGCAGAGCCCGGCGACAGCCTCGCGGTCGACGCCGTGATCATGGAGTTCTCCTGACACACGACGTGAATGTTTCTGAACACACAGAACCCGCCGCGAACACGGCGGGTTTTTTGTCCGTTGTGCGGCTTTACGCGCTCAGTTCCGAAGTAGCCTGTTTCGATCCAGATTTCTCATGCAGAAATTGGATGAAATGATCAGAGGGCATGGGGGTGGCAAAATAATACCCCTGTAAAAGGCGGCAGCCTTGTGCTGCAAGGATGTTGGCGTGTTCGAGGGTTTCGACACCCTCGGCAACAACTTCGACACCGAGAGCCGTGGCCATATCGACAACGCTTTTTACAAGTTTGCGGGAGCTTTCAGACACAATAATGGGGGCGATCAGGTTCCTGTCGATTTTCAGGCGTTTCGGTTCCATCTCAAGAAGACTTAGGATGGAGGCACGTCCAGACCCGACGTCATCAATCTCTACTTCGAAACCTTGTTCAGCGAGTGCTTCAAGGTTGTATCGGGACATGTCATCAAGTGTGTCAAAGGTGACAGCTTCACTGATTTCGAAGATTAGGGACGCCGGATCCACATTTATGTTGCGAACCATGTGCAAGAACAGCGGTGATTTCAGCCGGTCTGCAGATATGTTGACGGATATTCGCGGTGCGACCAGACCGCTGGCTTCAATCTTGTGACGGATCTTTATGGCTTCTTCCAGCATGGCTTGGTCGATCTGGCTGATGAGGCCAAGGGTCTCAGCTGTGTCCAGAAACTCTGCCGGTGCAAGAAGACCTCTTGTTGGATGGCGCCATCTGACGAGCGCCTCGGCGCCAACGACGTCAAATGTTTGCGCATCAACAAGTGGCTGAAAAAAAGCTTCGAACTCTTTTTGCTCACATGCTCTGATCAGGTCATCGCCCAGGATCGTCTGCTCTTCGAATTTTTGCCGCATGGTCGGATGATAGACCTCGCATCTGTTCCGGCCATTGGATTTTGCCGTGAACATCGCAATGTCTGCGCTGGTCATCAGACGTTCGGAATTCAAATAGTTCTGAGGCGTAAAATCGTCGTTTATTGCGATGCCAATCGAAGCCGTTACGGAATGCTCAACTCCTTGATACTGGAACGACCGATCAAGCAATGAGACAAGGTATTGTCCCAGATCCGTGACATCCGATCGTCTCTTGTATGGCCTAAGAAGCAAAAACTCATCGCTGCTTACTCTTGCAAGCAGGTCTTGGTCGTCAAGCCGATCTTCAATGAGGTTTGCAACTTGCTTGAGAACGCCATCACCGACTACCGGACCATAACGGTCGTTGATCTGCTTAAAGCGGTCCAGATCGATATGGAACAGTGCGTAGCAGGCCTTTTTTCTAAGGCCAACGCTGAGTGTCTGTTTGATGTCTATGAAAAATTGAAACCTGTTCGCCAGACCGGTCAATGGATCGACCGACGCAAGATGGCGCGCTGTTTCTTGGGCATTCACACGCAAAGCCATTTCGCGCTTTAAGTCAACGAGCCGGCGGACCACGATGATCAGCAATATTGCAGGCAACGCCATAAACGCTGCAAACACGTCATCCAACTCGTAGTCTTCATGAGCGCGTGAGAATTCATAAAGCCATTCAAATAAATCGATGGATGAAAACAGAGTTGCAAGGGCGACAAACGCCAAAAGTGACGCGCTTGTTTCCCATATAAATCTCGTTCTCATCGACGGTTTTTCGCTCATGAAGATGTTCTGCTACTCGCCCCTTATTGTGAATACTGACAGTGGGAATTCTAAAGGTTTGAAAATTGTTTATTCTCGCAAAATTCATGTATAAATTACATAATTTGTTTGTTTTGAGGGACTAATAAGGGTCATTTCTATTAATGAATGCATTGTTTCTATTTATTTCTGAATCTCTATTTACGATGAATTAATTTATTGGCGAGTGATGTTCTAAATATTTGCTGGTTTCACGTGTCGCCAGTTTCATTGCCATGATTTCTAGAATTCGTTTCACAAAGCCTGCTGGAGCTGAAAGAACAACTTGAGATAGGGCTTGAGGTGGTGGTTGATGGAAACGCCTCAGATAATGTTTTCAGCCATACTGAATTTTCCGGCCCGAAGCCGTTGCGCCGATCGGTTGAGGCGAGTAAATACGGATTTCAGGAACAGTTCTCGGGGCGGGGTGAAAGTCCCCACCGGCGGTATCAGGGAAACCTGGAGCCCGCGAGCGCCTTGGTAATCCATGTTTACCAGGGGTCAGCAGATCCGGTGAGACGCCGGAGCCGACGGTTATAGTCCGGATGATAGAGAGCTTGGTTGGGCCGCTTCTCTCAAGCGGTGCAGCTTTTTGGTCTTTTTGAGACTGTTCTGGATGAAAACTGGAACGGACTTGAAGACGATGGACACCAAATCCTCCTCACTTCAGGCGCAGCCGCTGCTGGCAGCGCTTGCCATGGTCGGCGCAGGCGCCTCATTTGCGCTCGTAAATGGCGCCCTGCAGGCATCGACGATGCGGCTCGGTGTGCCCTCTACTTCGGCAGCTTTCTGGCAATATGCGCTTGGACTTGGCTTTGCGCTTCCCTGGGTTTTGCGGCGCGGACGAACCGCTTTGAAAACACAACAACTCGGATTGCACCTCCTGCGAGCTTTCCTGGCCGTCATTGGCATTCAGCTGTGGGTTGCCGGTCTGGCGCGCGTGGAAATCTGGCAGGCGATTGCCCTTGTGATGACATCCCCGTTTTTCGTCATTCTTGGCGCCCGGATCTTTCTCGGGGAACGGGTTGGCTGGGTGCGGTGGTTTGCGACCATTGCCGGCTTTTCGGGTGGGATGGTGATCCTCGAGCCCTGGTCGCAGGCGTTCAACTGGGGTGCTTTGCTCCCCGTCGCAGCCGCTGCGTTTTGGGCCGGAACGTCGCTTTTGACTAAGAAACTGACGAAGAGGGAGGCGGCCGATTCCATCACGCTCTATCTGTTGCTCCTTTTGACGCCCGTGAATGCGGCGCTGGCCTTCGCCGATGGAGGCCTTGTCGTCAGTGGCGCGGCGCTCGTCCTACTCGTTGGGGCCGGCCTCTTGACCGTTCTTGCGAACTATCTTTTGACGCTGGCCTATCAAAAGGCGGACGCGACCTTTGTTCAGCCGTTTGATCATCTGAAGCTGCCGCTCAACATTGCCGTTGGCTTCATTGCCTTCGGCTTTGCGCCAACGGGTGCGTTTTGGCCGGGTGCTCTCGTCATTGTGGGGGCATCGCTCCTGGTGATGCTTGATGAGCAGAGGCGGGGAAATGCCGTGCCAAAGACCGCGTGAGCCTTTCAGAGACAGCCCATATCAGTCGATCGGTTTGAAGATCGTATCGATGGCTTCGAACATGATGTTGTAGTTTCTGATCTCATGGTCCGAAAAATCGCTATGCGGAACTGCCTTCTTGGCTTCATTGATGAGGTCGGTTTTGATCTGATCCAGATCCAGTCCAATCGCTTCTGCATGCGTGCTGAGTTCCACATGCAGTCTCTTTGCAATGCCCGCATAAGCAACAATGGCCGTGATCGCTTCTGAAGGTTCTTTGGGCACGCGGATGTTGAGTGTTTTCTGTGTGGTCACGCCGATGAGATCCTCTTTCAATAAATACGGGCTCGGCTGGATGTAGGTCATTTATCGTCGTGAACAAAGGCGGACGAATAGGCTGGCGCAATATATTATCCTCATACAGCAAGGTTTTACTGCATAAAGCCCCATTGCAGGTTTGAAACGATCCGCAATACTCTAAGCTCAGAGCCAAGGTAACGCTTTTGGAACAAAGGGAGTGCCGATGACCCAAGATCCTTTGACCGTCCATCTCCTGATCGAGGGCAGGGTGCAAGGTGTCGGATACCGGGCCTGGTGCGCCGAAGAGGCTGTGGCGCGGGATCTGTCCGGTTGGGCGCGGAATCTCAAGAATGGTGCCGTTGAGGCCGTTATATCCGGTCCCTCCGACACGGTGGTTGACATGATGGATGCCCTTTGGCGCGGTCCTGCGCTCGCCCGGGTCACATCTGTATCTGATCTCGAGCCGGTTGAACCTGCTACCGGGCGTTTCACAGTTCGCGAAACGGTTTAGCATGTGGAATAAGCGTCCAATCTCTTTCCGTGTGTATCAATTTCAAATTAATACATTGAACTGTCATTGAATTATCGCAATCATCTGATCTCACATATGAAACAATCATGACGGTGGAACAGGTTCATCGGAGCGAATGCAGGAGTGGTCAGGTGAAGATTGCAATTCTTGGTGGTGATGGGTTTGTTGGCTGGCCGACGTCCCTGCATTTGTCCGACAAGGGCCACGAAGTCCACATCATCGACAACCTGAGCCGCCGCTGGATCGATGCCGAACTCGGTGTTCAATCACTGACGCCGATGGATTCCATTCAGGAGCGGACCCGGATCTGGAAACAGGAAACCGGCAACACGATCCGGTTCCATCTGATCGACATTGCCGAGAACTACGAGGTGTTCAAGGCTTGGCTCGCCGAAGAGCGCCCGGATGCGATCATCCATTTCGCCGAACAGCGCGCCGCGCCCTATTCGATGAAATCGGACCAGCACAAGAACTATACCGTCACCAACAACGTCAATGCGACGCACCACTTGCTCAATGCCATGGTGGAACTCGATCTGGACGCCCACCTCATTCACCTCGGCACCATGGGCGTTTACGGGTATTCCAATGTTGGCGCGGCGATTCCGGAGGGATACCTGAGCGTTGACGTAGAGACCTTGTCTGGCGCGACCGCAAGCCAGGAGATCCTGTATCCGGCCAATCCCGGTTCGATCTATCACATGACAAAGTGTCTGGATCAGCTCCTCTTTCAGTTCTACGCCAAGAATGATGGCTTGCGGATCACGGACCTGCATCAGGGCATTGTCTGGGGAACGCATACCGAGCAGACGCTCAAACACAAACAGCTGATCAACCGGTTCGACTATGACGGCGACTATGGCACCGTGCTCAACCGCTTCCTGATCCAGGCAGCGATCGACTACCCGCTAACGGTCCATGGAACAGGTGGCCAGACCCGGGCCTTCATTCATATTCAGGATTCGGTCCGCTGCATCGAGCTCGCCCTGGACAACCCGCCGGAGCGCGGCGACCGTGTGATGGTGTTCAACCAGATGACGGAAACCCACCGCGTGCGCGATCTGGCCGAGCTCATTTCCAAGCTGACCGGCGCAAAAATCGCCTATCTGCCGAACCCGCGCAAGGAAGCGCCGGAAAACGATCTGGTGGTCAAAAACGAACAATTCCTGGAGCTTGGCCTCAATCCGATCAAGCTTGAAGACGGCTTGCTGAGCGAAGTCGTGGATGTAGCGAAGGCCTACGCCTACCGTATTGACCGCAGCCGGGTTCCGGCCGTTTCTGCCTGGACGAAGGAGATTGCCGCCGACATCGAACGCGATCCGGAGCACCCGCGTTTGAAATCTGTTTCTTGAAGTCCCAATGGCAAGCGATCATCCGGTCTTTGAGACAGCGGCTAGCAGTCGACACGCCTATGTGACGCTGGTGACCAATGCTGATTATGTGCTCGGTGCAACTGCGCTCCTGCGCTCTTTGCGGCTCAGCGGAACGCAGGCTGATCTCGTGGTGCTCTATACGCCGGGTGTCGATCCGGGCGATCTGGAAGCGCTCCGCGAATTCTCCCCAAGGCTTGGCCGCTGTGACCGCCTGCCGACATCAGACGCGTTTAATGAGAGGCACGAGCGGGGACGGCTGCACAAGGCGGCGCCGTTCACAAAGGGCGGCAAGCCGGTGTTTCATACCCCGCTCGACAACTTCGTCAAACTGCGCCTGTGGCAACTGGAAGACTATGACAGCGTGGTCTTCATTGATGCCGATGCACTGGTTTTGAAGAACTGTGACAAGCTGTTTGGGTATCCGGAGTTTTGTGCCGCCCCGAATGTCTATGAGGCGCTGGGCGACTTTCACCGGATGAACAGCGGTGTTTTCACCGCCCGTCCGAATGCGTCAACCTATGCGGATATGTTCCAGAAGCTGGATGCCCCTGAGGCGTTTTGGCGGCGCACGGATCAGACCTTCCTGGAAAGCTATTTTCCCGATTGCCACGGCCTGCCGGTGTTCTACAACATGCTGCAATATGTTTGGTTCAATCTGCCGGACCTCTGGGATTGGGATCAGATCCACATTTTGCACTATCAGTATGAAAAGCCGTGGCAAACGGACCACGCGCGGTCAGATCTCTTGCGCCCCCTGATTGATCTGTGGCAGGCCTTTTATGAGGGACGGGATGTTGGTGAAACACTTGCCAATCTGCCGTCACCGCCCGCACAGAACTAGAAAAGTCGATCAATGCATATTCTTATCACCGGAGCGACGGGGCAACTCGGCCGGTTTATTGCCAGCCGTTTGCGCCAGGATGGCCACCAGCTCACGTGCCTCGGACGCACGCCGTCCGACAATCCGGCAGACAGATATGTCAAATGGGATCTCGATGATCGGGCGTTTGAACTCCCCGCAGCCGATGCGCTGATCCACTGTGCCTTGTCCCATGTGCCGGGAAAGTACCGGGATGGGGAGGGGGATGACCCCCATGGGTTTATTGACCAGAACGTCGAAGGAACCCAGGCGTTGTTCCAGGCAGCAAAGGCTGCTGGTGTCGCTCAGTGTGTGTTCCTCTCCAGCCGCGCGGTCTATGCCGGTGCGGGCGAATGGGGCGTTTTGACGGAAGAGGCGCCTGTCGACCCGGACAGCTTTTACGGCAAGGTCAAATATGCCGGTGAGCTGGCTCTTGAGGTGCTGAGCGATGCCAGCTTCAAGGGCACTGTCATCAGGGCCACCGGCGTTTATGGATGCCCTCCGGGCCTGGAAACCCACAAATGGACCAAAGTGCTGGATGACTTCGCCAAGGGCGATGCCGTGATCCCTCGGGTCGGCACGGAAGTTCACGGCGAAGATCTCGCAGATGCGGTTGCGCTTCTCCTGAAAAAGCGCGGCGACAGCGAGGCCGTCTTTGATGTGTTCAATGCGTCCGACATGCTGCTTGATCTTCAAGACCTCTTGAAGATCTACAAGGAAACATTCGGTCTCGAGTGGCATTTGCCGATCCGCGCGCCGGGACCTGTGGGTGTGATGGATGTCGCAAAATTGGTGAGGCTCGGCTGGTCTCCCGGCGGCACGGCGAAACTGGAGAGATTCGTCCGGTCATTGCCTGCGCCCGCCCAAACTGAAGCAACAGCGGGTTAAATCAGAAATCCGTTTGGGACTACTCCGCCGGCGGGGTTTCGGCTCCTGCCGCGGTGCCGCGTTTGCCGAGTTCCGTGTTCAGCCGCCGCTCGATCGCGGAACGTGGTTCGGTGAAGCGCGCGAGCAAGCTGTAGAGAACCGGCGTCAAGAACAGCGTCAGGACACCGGACAGGAGCAACCCGCCGACAATCACGGTTCCAATTGCAATGCGGCTCTCGGCACCTGCACCGCTCGCCAGCACCAGCGGCATTGCCCCCAAAACGGTGGAGACGACTGTCATGACGATTGGCCGGAGGCGCAGGACCGTTGAATCAATAACGGCTTGCGTGACGTCCTTGCCTTCGTCCCTGAGCTGATTTGCGAATTCGACGATTAGAATGCCGTTTTTCGCCATTAGCCCGACAAGCAATATGATGCCGATCTGGCTGTAGATGTTGAGCGACAAGCCGGCCGCTGCCAGCGAAAAGACAGCGCCCGCAACGCCGAGCGGCACGGTCAGCATGATCACGAATGGGTGGACAAAGCTTTCGAATTGGGCTGCGAGGACCAGAAACACGATCAAGAGGGCCAGCGCAAAGGTGAAACCGGCGCCGCTGGATGTTTCTCGGAACTGTTGGGACTGACCGGCAAGGCTGATCCTGGCTTCAGCGGGCAGGATCTCGGCAGCAGCACCCTCCATGTATTCGATGGCGTCGCCGAGTGAATACCCTTCCGCAATGGAGCCTTCGATCGTGATGGACGGCAAACGGTCGTAGCGCCGCAGTTCCGCAGCCGCAGCGTTGACATCGAGTGACACAAGGGCGCTAAGGGGGACGAGCGTGTCGCCGTCATCTGAGCGCAGGAAGATGAATTCGATATCTGTTGGAGAGGCCCGGTCATTGGCTGCAGCTTGAACGAGGACAGGATACTCTCGGCCGCGTTCCAGATAGGTGGTCACTTCGCGGGAGGCCAGTAGTGTTTGCAGGGTCGTTGCAATCGTCTCTACTGAAATACCAAGGTCATCAGCGCGTTCACGGTCGACGGAAATGTCAAGCTGCGGCTGGTTTTCCTCGTAGTCCATTTCCAGATTGCGCAGGTTTGGGTTTTCCTGACCGCGCTCCAGGAGCTGCGCGGCCCATACCTTCACGCTTTCAAAGTCAGGACCGCTGACAACGATGCGGAGCGGCGTGCGGCTGCCGCGCAAGCCAAGGCCGGCCGGGGTAATCGGAAAGCCGCGGGCCGCGGTAATCTGGCCCATGCTCGGGATCATGGCTCGAACGACATCGCGGTGGGATTTTTCCCGGTCTTCCCAGTCTGCGAGGCGCAGGACGACAAAGGCCCGGTTCTGGCGGCCCCAGGTGCCCGTATAGGTGAAGACCGTCTCAATATCGCCGGAAGCAACGAGTGGCTCTGCAATGCCTTCGACTTGGCGGGAGGCCTGATCGGTGAACCCCACCGTGCTGCCTTGCGGGGCAGACAGGGGCACAAAAACAATTCCGCGATCCTCGCTCGGGGTCAGTTCGCGCGGCAGCTGCTCGTAGACGACAAAGCCGAGTGCGGCGATGCTGCCTGCAAGCGCCAGGATGACAAGCGGCATGCGGACCGCAAGCGAGACCACTTTCCGAAACCACCGAAGCACCAGGGTCTCGGCAGGCGTATCTTCATTGGATCCGGCCTGAGGTGTTTTGGATCTGGTTAGAATACGGGATGCCAGCGCGGGGCAAGCGGTCAGCGCAACAAAGGTCGATATAACCACCGCGCTCGCCATGACGAACCCGAACTCGACAAAGAGCCGACCGACCTGGCCTTGCAGGAAGGAGAGAGGGACGAACACGGCAATCAGTGTCATGGATGTTGCAAGGACGGCAAAGGTGACCTGGCGGGTACCCAGGAAGCTTGCCATCAACGGGCTCTCTCCGAGATCGATGCGCCGTTGAATATTCTCCAGAACGACAATAGCGTCATCAACTACCAGCCCGATGGCCAGAAGGAGGGCGAGAAGGGTCAGGACATTGACCGAGAACCCGAGTGCGGAGATCGCCGCAAATGTTCCGATCAATGCGATCGGGATCGTGATTGCCGGTATCAAGGTTGCGCGCAGGGATCGCAAGAACAACAGGATGACCAGGACAACAAGCCCGAGTGACACACCCAGCGCAATCACAACTTCCCGGATTGAAGCTCCCACGAAAATGGCATCGTCCGAGCCGACTTCGATCTGCATGTCGGCTGGCAGGTTTGGCTGAAGCGCATCGATTTCTTCACGAACGGCTTCTGAAATGGCAAGCGTGTTTGATTGGCTTTGCCGAATGACCGCCAATCCGACGGCAGTCTTGCCATTGTTCCGGACAATTGTGTCATCCTGGGCGACGCCAGCAACCACCGTTGCAATATCCCGAAGCCGGATTGGATAGCCTCCGACCCGCTCAATCACGACATTTGAAAAAGCATCGACTGTCGGTAATCGGCTGTCCAGGCGCACCGACAATTGGCGCACATCTGACTCCAGTTCGCCCGCCGGCAATTCTAGGTTGGCGCGCTGGAGGGCGCGTTCAATGTCAACGACCGTGAGATTCCGGGCGGCCATGGCGCGGCGATCCAGCCAGACACGCACGGCCTTCGGGCGTCCGCCATAGGTGTCGATCGATGCAACGCCCGGGACTGTCGCCAGCCTGTCGATCACATAACGGTCGACATAGTCGGTGATCTCAGCCGCACTCAACCTGTCGGAGGTGACGGCGAGGCGCATGACAGGGTCAGAATCCGCGTCGTTCTTGACCACCTGCGGTTCGTCCGCATCGGCTGGCAGATCTGCCCGGACACGGGAAACAGCATCGCGCACATCGTTTGCCGCGGCATCAATGTCGTTGCCGACTTCAAACTCCACGACAACCCGGCTGCGGCCACGGCGGCTGCTCGAGCTGATTGTTTTGACCCCGGCCACACCAGCAACAGATCCCTCGATAATCTCGGTGAGATCCGTATCGATCACTTCCGGAGCCGCGCCGCGATAAGTTGTTGTTACTGTGACGACCGCCGTATCTATGTCCGGAAGTTCGCGGACCGGGATGGAGGTCAGGACACCAATCCCGAACACGATGATCAATAGACTGGCAACGGCTGCTAGAACCGGGCGGCGGATGGCAAGATCGGACAACATGGACCGTCAGCTCCGTTGACGCGGTTGCGCCTTCGCGGCCGTTTCCGGCGTTCCGGAAGCATCATCCTGGGCTTCGGGCTGGCCTTCGATCACCTCGATTTTGCTGTCATCGCGCAGCGACTGAATCCCGCGGTGAATAACGCTTTCTCCGGCTTCCACACCCTCTGAGATTTGAACCAAGCCGCTGCGGCGCAAGCCGGTCGTAACATTGCGACGGTCAGCCGTGTCTCCATCTGCGACAAACAGGAAGATGGTCCCGCCTTCGACCTGGAGCGCCTCTTCCGGAACAACAATCGCTTGGCGGATGCTCAATTCGATCTCGAGCCGCATGAACATCCCGACCGGCAAGACCCGATCCGGGTTGGGCAAACGGGCTCGGACGCGGAAGGAGCGGGAGGCTTGATCGACACGGCTGTCAATCGCAGCAACATTTCCGGTGAACGAGCGGCCAGGAAATGCGGCGCTGGTGGCGGTGACCGGCTGGCCTTGCACAATCTGCCCGTAGACCGTTTCCGGCAAGCGGAATTCGATTTCCACCTCGGCCAGATCATCCAGATGGGTGAGAACCGTGGAGGTTTCCACCCGGGCTCCAAGATCAATCGAACTGATGCCCAAAACCCCAGTGAATGGCGCCCGGATTGTCCGGTCCGCCAAGCGGCGCTGAGCCCGGTCGAGCTCAGCATTGGCTATGGCAAGTTCGGAGCGCAATTGTTCCAGATTTGCCTGACTGATGGTGTTGGTCTGGCGCAGGGCTTCCGCGCGTTCCATGGCGAGGCGGCGTTCATTCACGCGTGCCTTGGCTTCTGCAAGTGTTGCCCGTTCTATCTCATCATCCAGCCGCGCAAGAATGGTGCCCGCAGTTACTTCTTGGCCGGACTTGATGTCAATCTCGACAATGCGTCCCTCCGCCAGCGGCACAATATCGACAGCCCGCAAGGCGCGTGTCGTACCGACCGCTTCGGCAAAGACAGGGAGTTCTGTTTCCTTGGCAAGAACCGCCTCAACCTTGACCGTTCGGGCACCACGTTGGCTGCGTTCGCCAGAGCCCCCGGCCGCGCTCGTCATGTGGGTTTCGTAGTACCAGTAACTGCCGCCGGCGAGCCCAGCCAGCACACACAGCACCAACAGTTGCTTGAAAAATCCCATTATCCAATGCCTTCGTCGGAATGGTCCAGCGTGACACCGGGTCAGCATTGGTCCTTGCAACTTATAGATATATTGCCGGTGGCAATCAGATCAAGTCAGCCGGGGCGGTCAAGCAGGACGGGATAAGAGATGACGCAGCGGATCTCGCCAATCTCCGCACGGCTGTGGTGAGCCGTGCGGAAGTTGTCTTTGCATGAGCCAATTAGGCCGCGCGGATGCCGTCGAAGAACTGGTCGACTTTCGAGCTCAGGGTCTTCGATTGCGCCATCAAGGCTTCGGCAGTGGACAAGACATCGGTTGCATTGCGTCCGGTCGATTGCGCGCCGCTGGAGACCTGCGACATGGTCTCTGAAATGGCATCCGTACCGGATGAAACTTCGTTGACGTTCCGCGAGATCTCCGTTGTTGCCATGCTTTGTTGCTCGACGGAGACCGAGATATCTTGGGAAATCTCGGTCATTTCACCGATCACGCTGGCAATATCTTTGATCGCAGTCGCCGTTTGATCGGATACCGATTGCATGGCCTGGATCTGTGTAGCGATTTCCTCGGTCGCCTGCGCGGTCTGGTTTGCAAGCGACTTCACTTCAGACGCAACGACAGCGAAGCCCTTGCCGGCTTCCCCGGCGCGTGCGGCCTCGATGGTCGCGTTCAAGGCCAGGAGGTTGGTCTGTGCCGCAATGTCGTTGATCAGGCTGACAATCTGGCTGATCCGGTCTGTGGTTGCGACAAGGCTTTGCACCGTTTCATCGGTATTGGCTGCAGCTGTTGAGGCCTTGCCGGCAATGCTCGCCTGGTCTTCAACCCGGCGGGCAATTTCTGCAATCGATGAGGTCAATTCTTCAGAAGCAGCTGCAACCGAGCGGACGTTCGCGGCGGTGTCGCCCGTTGTCTTGGCGGCTGAGGCTGCATCGTTGGAGCTTTTCTCGGACGTTTCCGCCAGTTCACGGGCCGTACCTTCCAGCTCGCCCGTTGCATGGGCAACGGTTTCCAATACACCGCGGATTTCGTGGTTGAAGTCGTTCAGGAGGCGATCGACGGTTTCTGCGCGGTTTTGCTTGGCCAGCTGCTCGGATGCCTGTTCCGCTTCCAGTTGCCGCTGGGCCTTGCCATTTGTCTTGAAGACCTCCACAGCATTGGCAATCGAACCGATTTCGTCCTTGCGTTCAACGCCCGGAACCGGGCAATCAAGATCGCCGCCGGCAATCTCGCTCATGGCCCGTGTGACCGATGCCAAAGGCCGCGCGAGCAACGTCTGGAAGAGTGAGCCAAGGATCACCAGCATCAGGACCGTTGCGATTGCTGTGGCAATGAATGCCGAATTGCGAAGGCTCGCCAAGCTGGCATAGGCCGCATCCCGGTCAAGGGACAGGCCAATCTGCCAATCAACCGGCAGGCCTTCGATTGGAACAAACTGGATGATGCGATCGCCGAACTGCGTCGACGCATATTGTGTATCGCTGGAGACAGAAACAGGGTCGTTCGGAAACAAGTCTGAGAGTGGTTTGGATACCAGCTCATTCTCAGGATGTATAAGGATCGTCCCTTGCGAGTCGGTCACAAATACATAGCCGTTTCCGCCAAGATCGGATTCTGAGAGCATTTTTGCGATCTCGGTAATATCGAAGTCACCGCCGACCACGCCGGATAACGTTCCTCCTGATTTCACAGGTGTTGCCGCCGTCACGATAAGGCGATCGGTAGATGCATCCTGATACGGTGCGGTGATCGTTGGGCCATTTGCCGCAACAGCGTCCTTGTACCACGGGCGGACGCGTGGATCATACCCCTCCGGCAAGTCGGTTTCCGGCCAAATCGTGAAGCTGCCGTTTTCCTCTGCGCCGAAATAGGTGCCATCGAAGTTAGACGTTAAGGTCGGCAGATCAAAGAAATCAGCGCCGAGGCTTTCTTGCCGGGCAACGCCCTCTGCAGCGGAAGTAATCAACATCAGGCGGGCCTGGAACCAGTTGCGGACCGAGTTGGCTTCCGCAAAACCGACCCCCGTCATGTAGTCCCGGATCTCTTCCGACTTAGCCGAGCGTTGCAAAGTGTCGTTGAAAAGGCCGAAGCCTGCAAAGATGGCGATGATCACTGCGGCGGCAGCCAGCAGGATCTTGGTAATGATGCTCTTGGCAGCATGTTTTGTGGACGCTTGTGTCACAACCGATGTCCCAGATGTGTTGAATTGATCGGACACTGCCTGTTTTCGATAAATAAAGACTAAATTTCGATGTGTGTGACGCGTGATGGTGTCATCTACCGGAGGTAACTCAAAGTATTATTGTTATTAATGACAATGTAATTCTGGTGATTTTGTTATCGGTTTCACTTCGTTTGGTGTTTGAGCAACCCTCCAGCGAAATCGCCGACACTCAAACAGATGTAGTTGGCCCAAAAATTTTCTCAAACTCGGCCCTGAGCACACTGTCGTTTTCCGCCATCGTCACCGGGATGCCCAAATCCACCAGGCTCGTGACCCCATGTTCGCTGACGCCGCAGGGGACGATCCCGGAGAAATGGTCCAGCTCTGGTTCAACGTTGAAGCTGATACCGTGAAATGTCACCCATTTGCGCATGCGAATTCCGATCGCAGCAATCTTGTCTTCAACATTTGCGCCGCGGTCCGGCCGTCGCACCCAGACGCCGACACGATCTTCCCGGCGTTCGCCGCGAATGTGGTAGTGCCAGAGCGTGTTGATGAGCCAGGCCTCTAGCGCTGACACAAAGCCGCGCACATCCTGTTTGCGGCGTTTTAGGTCCAGCATGACGTAGGCGACACGCTGGCCCGGGCCGTGATAGGTGTGTTGGCCGCCGCGGCCTGTGCGGTAGACCGGAAACCGGTCCGGCGCGATCAGGTCTTGGTCGTCGGCTCTGGGACCGGCGGTATAAATCGGCGGATGCTCCAAAAGCCAGACCTGCTCATTTGCCTCGCCCGCGATGATTCGCTGGACCCGTTCGTCCATTTCCCTCGAAGCCGCTTCATAGTCGACCAGGTCGTCAGAGATGCGCCATTCGACCGGTGCCGAGCCGGTTTCCGGCAGAAAACTGAAGTTCAGGGCGTCGCGGAGGTCAGGTGACATGTGGATGACACTTCTTTGTTTTTTGAGCAGGCTGCCGATCCCGTGGTAGGATCAGCGCTGGCGGATGTTCGCCATATTTAAGGACTAAGGCGTGTTATGGCCACCTTTGATGAAATCAATGTCGATATCTCAGTCGTGCTCGGCGAAAACCATATGCCGGTGCACCAGCTGCTGCGCATGGGCCGGGGGGCGGTGATCGACCTTGATGTGGATGAAGATGACGACGTCAAGATCTACGCCAACAACACGCTCGTGGCAAAAGGGCAGGTGGTGCTGCTCGGTGAACGCATTGGCATTTCGATCACGGAAGTCCTGATGCGGCCGCCGGAAACCCGCCCGATGCGCACAGAAGGGCCGCTTTAATCCGGCCCATTTAAAAAAGTTAGGCGCCTGTGAATTATTGCAAGTTCGGCTCTTGCGCCTCCCAAAACCTTTTGCTACATGGGGCGCCTCGACGTGATCAGCGCCGGGAAAACTGACTAAGCGGTCGTGGCGGAATTGGTAGACGCGCAGCGTTGAGGTCGCTGTGGGCTAACCCCCGTGGAAGTTCGAGTCTTCTCGACCGCACCATCAATCACACTACCAAGTGATTGAGTTCATAAAGAAGCCGGCCCTTGGGTCGGTTTTTTTGTTTTTGGTATTCGATCCGTTTTTCGCATTGACTGCTGGTCGAGGCAACCTGAAGTCCGTTAACCCGTCGGTGCCGCATGCTGATGAGGCCGGACCTTCAAAAAAAGACCCACCAACTGGTGTTGGCGGGTCAGCAGGAGGAGAACGCAATTTGCTGCAGGGGGAGCGCAGCACGCCTTGCGTTGAGACAAGATCCAAGATCGGGATCTGCGGTTGTTACGCAGTCAGTTTTGAATTGGATTTCCAGATGTCGGAATTTTTGCAGCGTTTTCGATTTTTGCTTATGTCTTTAAATCCAGCCGGTTACCCACGGCCTAACGAGCTGAGATCTGTGTCAAGAGATCACAAGGGCCAGCGGATCAAGACCGGTTTTTTGCAGCCAAGCGGTTCGTCTGACAGCCGGCTCGCGATGAAATCGGCAACGTCCGCGCGCGCAATGATGCCATTGCGCCATTTCTTCGGGTCTTCCAGAACCTTGTACCGCCCGGATTTGGGTTGATTTGTCAGAACGCCCGGCCGGACAATCAGATAATCAAGCCCGCTTTCCGAGATCAACGCTTCCTGGGTGGTTTTATCCGCATATGCGCGTCCGAGAAGCGCCTTGAACGGGAGGCGTTGCAGCGGATTGATGGCTGAGCGGCTATCACCGGCCCCAAATCCCGTCACGGCCATGAGACGGTTGATGTTGGCATTCTCCATCGCCGGAAGCAGCACCTGGGTGGCCTTCGAAAACAAGGTTACGGGGCCTGTGATCATGTCCAGGGAAGCCGGAATGCCTAAAGCCAGGACCACTGTGCCGATACCGCCGAGTGCTCGATCTATGTCGCCGCGATCCAACGCATTGCCTTGGATTGCTTCTATCGCGCCGGTTTTCGCCATCGGAGTTGTTCCACTGCGAGACATTGCGCGCACGGCGTGACCTTTCTCCGAAGCTGCTAGACAGACTGCTTTGCCAATGCCCCGGCTGGCGCCGATCACCAATATGTTCGCCATCAGACCTCCAAATCCTGTTCGTTTAGCGTTTTTGAGCACTCATGCCTGCGGATGAAAATCGGCGAGGAAGGCCAACCGGCAAGCGTGGCCAAACACCGCAGGAACGATTTTTGTAAGGAGAGGCGTGCCGATCAAAGATTGGTTAGGCCATCGCTGATCAGGGCAGTTGCTCTGCCCTTCGCCCAGCGATCTTCAGGCCGAAGGCGTATTTCCGGATGAAAAACCGATGCGTCCGATCATTGGCAGTTTCAGAGAAAAGTCATTGAGATCAATGCCGTAGGTGAGGCCCAAAATATTGAGCTCCAATCCTTCCTCCCAGGCAACCAAAACCCCGAGTAGCCCCATCAAGGACAGTTGATATCCAGTGCCGCTTGGGGCCTTCGCCCAGAGCCCTGAGGCCAGGTAGTCCTTGCCAACTGCGGTTGGGGGCAGATCCAGCCGCAATTCAGGGAGAACTCTGCCAAGATGGGCGACAAATGTATTCGAGTTGGGGCCGGGCCAGACTGTGTAGATGCTGTTGAATTCGTATGCGTCAATGGCAGTTTGCAGGCGTACAATCGCCTCGTTTGCCAGTTTGCCACGCAGTTCTGCCAGAAGCTCTGGTTCGGAGCCGAACCAGCGGCTGTCGGGTGCGCGCCGGGAAGCCCGGACGGCGTTGCCGCCGTAGCGGACCCGCCACCCCGTGACTTCATAAGTGGTAAAATGATCGGCATTCGCCGGTTTCACGGATATCCAGCTATGGACACCAAAATAGCCGCGCCAGCTGAACGCCCGCGCCGCATAAACCTGAACTATAGCCTGCTGTTCCGTCCGCGGATCTGGCGCAATGCCAATGGGCTCCCGGTTGGCGGTGCTCCAGTGGGTGTCCGGTGACCGGACGCCGGACAGATAGGCGGTCAGCCCCAGCGCCAAATTGAACAGGATAAAGCAGGCACTCCAGATCAAGAGCCGACGCATGGTGTTCCTTCCGTTATGGAGGTTCTTGATTGGAGGCAATTTTGGTTTTCTTTTGAATGCGTCATTTGTAATGCGCCCGCCGGTCGGAGAACTTGCGGACCCGCTTTCGCCAGGCCCGGTAGCTGGAGGGTTTCAAGCGATCCCGCATCAGCGCTTTGACCTGCGGTTCAAGAAGCCCGTATTCCAATTCAATCTCGGCAAAACTCAGGTGATCGGAAAGGGCCATCTCGATCACCTCACTGGAATGCTCCTCAGACAGCTGGGAGGGATCCGTCAGCTTTTTGCGTCGGGTCGAAGACTTGGTTTTCAGCGGCAGCATGTCTTGTTCAGCGTTACTCGACCTCAATTTGAACCTCGTTATATCTCTTGGCCGGGAGCACAGACGGTGCATCATAAAATGCGAAGGAGACCGAGCCGGTTGTTGTAAAACCGTGCTCTGTCAGACTGGCAAGCAAATGCATCGCCTCATCCGCGAAATTCTCATCCGACCAGCGGCCGGAGAAACTGCGAACCGCTAGCTTTCGTTCGCCAAGCGTCGTTGCTTCAATGCGTGTATTGATCGGCTCTGCTGCGGAAGCTGCGTCGACACCGTCAGGCAAAAAGAAAAACATCTCCCAGTCACCATCCATCAGATCGCTTGTCGCGCCTGATCGCGGAGATACTCTGTTTGAACCACACGCCCTCTGCAGAACCGGCGCGGTCATGTCGTAGTGATGCCGATCTTCGTTGTTTCCGGTGATGTAGCTGTAAAGGGCGTTGAAGCCGCTTCGGGTTGCTGCGCTCCGGCCGTTGCTTTCGACAATCCGGACCGCAGCTGCTGGCGGGTAGTGCCGGATCTCGAACTGCCTGTGTTCCTGCAAAAGCTCATAAGCGGGCTGCTGAAGTGTCGCCCGATCGTGATTTGCGCGTACCATCAAGGTCTCCATCAAAGGTGCTGTAGAGCCAAATGGCGCATCGGCGAACGAATGCCAGTCCCGTCTGTTCGCCCGGATGCGGCATTTTTGACAGATCCACTCAAGAAATGCGGGGTCGGCAAACGAGCCAACAATTTGTATTGGGATCGATCAGTCCAGTTTTTATGCGTAAAATCCGAAAACAGAATGCTACATTGGCCAGTTTATACGGAAAATGAAAAATCTCATCTTTGCTGTAACACGCTGCTCAAGGAGATGATGTATGAAAGCGATGGTTTTAAAGGCATATGGTGAGACTGCAGAATTTGATGCTGTCCAATTGCCGGATCCTGAGGTGAAGTCCGGACAAGTGCTCGTGCGCATTGGCGCGACCAGCGTCAACACTGTTGATACGATGATCAAACAGATGGGGACCGACCTTCCGCTGTCTCCAGAGTTGCCAGCCCTCTTGGGAATGGACTTTGCCGGCACGGTTGAGGCCGTGGGCGAGGGCGTTGACGGCTTTGCTCCGGGCGATGAGGTTTATGGCTGCGCTGGTGGGCTGGCCGATCTGCCGGGTGCATTGGCGGAACTGATGGCTGTTGATGCGCGGCTTATTGCCAAGAAGCCCCAGTCTTTGACCATGCGCGAGGCAGCAGCCCTTCCGCTTGTTGGTATCACGGCGTTTGAGGGACTCACCCGCGCGGGCGTCAACGCAGGCCAAAAGGTTCTGGTTCATGGTGGCTCTGGTGGAGTTGGACATGTTGCAGTCCAGCTTGCGAAGCATTTCGGTGCGGAGGTCTATGCGACCGGCTCCAAAGACGAGCAATTGTCTGCGATCGATGGATACGGCGCGACAGCCATCAACTATACGTCCGAGCCGGTCGCCGACTATGTGGCGAAATACACGGATGGCCAGGGTTTTGATGTTGTTTTTGACTCCGTGGGCGGCGCCAATATGGCAAACTCATTCGAGGCAGCAGCGCTGAACGGAAACGTCGCGTCTACAGTGGCGCTGGTCGAGCTTGACTTAAGCGTCGCCCACTTCAAGGGCCTGTCCCTTCACGTGGTCTTTATGCTGATCCCCATGCTGCATGATTTCAAGCGCTCAGAGCACGGCGTCATCCTCACCAAACTTGCCGAAATCGTTGATGCTGGGGCGCTGAAACCGCTTTTGGATGCAACAAGTTTTCACCTTCCGGAAGTTGGGGCGGCATATGACCGGCTGACAAGCGGGCAGGCGATCGGCAAAGTCGTCGTGGAGCTGTAGCCGCAATAAAGTTGAAGGCGGGAAACGAGTTTAACTCGATATTCTGCGCCAATAATATTGGCCGCTCTGACTGTTCAGTTAGGGCGGCCTTTGCCAATCAACAAGCTCGAGCAAAGCGTTCGATATCGGAAGTGCGCTGTTCAAACTGGGTTTTGCGCACCAGCGAAAAAAGTCAGTCGACCATCGCCATCGAAGATTGGCCTGATGCGCAACCGGTTCATGAAGGGCGTGCCGTCTTTTCGATAATTCAGAATATCGATTGTAAAGCGCGTTTGGGCTTTCAAACCCTGGCGGATTGCTTCGATCGCGAAAGGGTTGGTTTCCGGACCTTGAAGGAAACGGCAGTTGCGTCCAACGGCTTCCACCGATGTGTACCCGGTCTGGCGTTCGAATTCTTCACTGACAAAGATCATCGGATTGTCAGGGACATTTGGATCGGAAAATACGACGCTCATGTCCTGTTCTTCTGTTTCCAAAAGAGATCTCAGTTGATCGTCAGTTAGAGAGGTGACCATGTCGCTTTCCTCCGGATATTATCTTGCAGCATGACCTTAGAAGATCTCATCGACGCGCCATATTCAACAAAAGCGCAAGCTGAATTCTCAGGGCCTCGCTGATGCTGTCCGCCTTGTCGCCTGGGTGTCTTGCTCTATCTGGCTGGCGACTAACCGCAAAGGCAACTTACCTCCATCTCTGACGGAAGCTTTGCATGGCAAAGAACATTCTTGGCGATCTTCTCGAGAGCTGTTGTACCGACCCGATGACCGGATATCTTCGGGATGGGTTTTGTGCAACGCATGATCAAGACCGAGGGAGCCATGTTATCTGCGCTGTGGTGACGGAGGAGTTTTTATTCTTCACCAAGGCACGCGGGAACGATCTACAAACGCCCATTCCAGCCTACGGTTTTCCCGGGCTTAAGCCGGGAGATGGTTGGTGCCTATGCGCCCTTCGCTGGAAGGAGGCGCATGGAGCGGGGGCGGCACCAAAAATCAAAGCTCGTGCAACTCATGAAATTGCTCTTAATTTCGTACCGAAGGATGTGTTGCTTGCCTATCGGATTGATTGATGTGCGCTGCGATGAAGCAGGTGCAAGCTCTGCTTTAAACCGCTTTGGCGAAAAACATCACCGGCTGCCCGGCACCTGCTTCAGGCAAAATTCACGTGGCTGCTCTTCGCCTCGGAGGACATCATGAATGGTTTGCAACTCAGTTTCGGCAGTTCATGGCTCTGGGGCTTGGTCGCGCTTGTTGTGGTGTTATGCGGATTGGGAGCGGCCCTGTTTTTCCGCTTTGTGCCCGTGACCAGGGCGGACGTTCCTGCGGTGACAACGCGGTTCGCCGCTGGTGATACGGAACTTGCTGGTGGTTTTTATGCTGTCCGCCCGCTTGAGGCCGTCAATCTCTCGGCACTGGAACAGCAGATTTCACAGACCGCCCGCACACAACGCGTGTCGGGTTCACTGGATAATTTGCCGCTGGTTTTTGTTCACCGCTCGATGGTTTGGGGTTTCCCGGATGTTACCCGTGTCTGGGTGGAGGGCGATTTCGTCCACATCTACTCGCACCTTGTCTACGGTGGCTCTGATCTAGGTGTGAACCGGGACCGGATGATTGGCTGGTTCGAAGCTCTTGGCATTTAGCGTTAAGGGCCGGGCACAGCCAAATTCCGAATTGTTGTAGACGGCGCTGCGGCGAACCCTTGGCACCAACGGGCTGGCACTCGACATTTTCCGGCTGGGAAGCAGAAAGATCCGTGAGCACCGAGTTCCTCTGAAGTTCCGGTTCGGTAAATCGGTCTCAAATATCTGTGGTTACCAGTCCAAGTCAAACCATGCGGTGGCACTTCCGCTTGCAGCTTTGACGCTGAAAAGCGCCGACCCAAGTTGGCGGTATGAGCGGGAAGGAACGTAAGACCATTGTCATTATCTGCAGATGAGCAAGTCACTCGCCAGAGCTCAAAAAATTTCTTTGCATATACTGCTGAATTTACAAGCTTGTGTTCGCGCTTTCTTTAGTCTTTGCTCTTGAGAATGCTGCTTAAGGTGCTGTTTTGCCCTAGGGGAATAGCCCATTTGGTCTGATGTGAGTGCCGATGAAGCAACCTGTTCAGTTTGATGAGAACTCCCGCTTTGAAGCTCCGGAATACGATCTCCTGCGTGCCGCTTACGAAAACCTGCCGCAACCCGCTTGGGTGTTTGACAGAGCAGGCAGGTATATTTTTCAAAACAAGCTCGACCGGGAAGCCTTCGGAAACTTGATCGGTAAACGGGCCGACGAGACGCGCATGCCCAAGGAGCAAGTCGAACTCTGGGCTTCGATGCATAAAAACGTATTGGCGGGGGAAACGGTCCATTGCATGACCGAAACGGAGACCCGTCACGGCCTCATAATGTCCGAGACGACTCTTGTGCCGCTTGTGATAGGCGGCCGCATCGTCGGCGGGATTGGTATCGCGACGGATAAGACTGCACTTGTGGCGGCAGAACGGCAAAGAGCTGCGGCACAAGCGCGGCTGGAAACTCTTCTGGCCCTGTCGTCCGATTGGTTGTGGGAGGCGGATGCCGAACATCGACTGACGCGCATCCAGGGCGATGATGGTTTGATGGTCAAGCAATTCCCTGATTGGACCGGAAGCAAGCTCTGGGAAATCATCGAACACAAAGCGGGCTTCGATGGGAGTCCAGCCAAATTCCATGATGTCTTGACTAACCGGCAAGCGATTGAGGGCTTTATCTGCGAGCTCCGAGGGCGCGATGGATCTGCGTCTCATTTTGAGGTCCACGGCGAGCCGCGTTATGATTCCAAGCGTAATTTTCTCGGCCATTGGGGCGTTGCGCGCGATGTGACCCGCAGGGAAGCTTTGACCCGACGTCTTAAGTTTGCCGATCAAGTTATAAATGCGACCCGAACAGCCGTTGTCATTGGAGACGCTGATGGCGCAATTGAATGGGTGAATCCAGCTTTCGAGGAGTTGACTGGGTACAGTTTGGCCGAGGTCTCCGGACGCAAGCCTGGTCATTTCTTGCGTTGTAGAGAAACGGATCCCGAGACGGCTGCGCGACTGACCGCCGCCATAACTGCCGGGGAGCCGGTGCGTGAAACAATTCTCAATCAGTCAAAGACGGGCCGAAAATATTGGCTGGATTTGGAAATCCGCCCGCTTCGGAATGAAGTCGGCGATGTAACCGGTTTTATGGCGATAGAGGCCGATGTCACTGATCTCGTAGAGAGCCGGCAACGGTTGCAGGCAATTGTCGACAACGTTACGGCGGGTGTAGTCCTTCATGGTCAAAACGGCGAAATTATTGCCGCCAATCCGGAGGCTTGCCGTCTTCTTCATATGAGCGAAGCGCAAATGCGCGGTCAGGAAATCATGGACCCGACTTGGGGCACGATTTTTCCTGACGGCCTTCCAATGGCTGGAGAAGAAATGCCGTCGACCGTTGCGCTGCGCACCGGCGAGCCGGTCATGAACCAGATTGTTGGGGTCAAACGTCCGGATGGCGGGGTGCAATGGCTGAGGGTGAATGCGAGGCCCACACGATCTACGCCGACAGGAGAGCAAGAAGTGGTGGCCAGTTTTGTGGACATCACAGCTGAGGAAAACCATAAGCGCGAGCTTGAAGAGGCGCGAACCCTCCTGAGGGATGTGATTGAAACAATTCCAGACGCTGTTGTTGCATTTGATGGCAACGACCGTTTGATCATGTGCAATCACGCCTACCGTTCCAACTATGCCGATACGGGGCCTGCCATTGAGGACGGGGTTACGTTCCGCGAGATGTTGATTCATGGGCTTGACATAGGCCTTTATGCGGATGCCGGAGATACTCCAGAAAAACAGGAACGCTGGTTAAAGCGGCGATTGGAATCATATCGAAATCCCAAGTCCATCTTGGTGGAAAAACTTTCCGATGGCCGATGGGTCCAAATTCGTGAACGGGTTTCAGACAGGGGTGTCAGCGTTGGTGTGCGCACGGATGTCACATCTCTGAAAAGGGCGGAAGAAGAGATCCGCCGGATTGCCGATACGGATTCGCTGACGGGCGCTGCCAACCGGAACGTCATGATCCGGGAGCTTTCCACAATAGCGGAAAGAGCAAAGGCGACATCAGAGAGCGCGCTGTTCGGGATCGTGGACCTGGATCAGTTCAAATCCGTCAATGATACACTGGGGCATGATGCTGGTGATCTTCTGCTGCAGGAAACCGTTGCACGCCTGGAACGGTTCGTTGACCAGGCCGGTGGCGGCACGGTCGCGCGTCTTGGAGGCGATGAGTTTGCATTTATCGTTCCGGGCCTTGGTGGCCTCGATGGTGGGCTCTCCGATATGCCCGGCCTCCATGCCGCGCTCTGCCAGCCGGTCCAGCTAGGGTCGCGAACAATCCCGTCAACGGTTTCAATGGGTTTGGCACGTGTGCCGGCCGATGGAGACACATCTACTGAAATCTTCAAGAGTGCAGACCTTGCGCTCTACCAGGCCAAAGCGTCCGGTCGGAACGGATGGCGATGTTATGACGAGCTTTACAGGCGTAGCCTTGAGCGGCGCCAAGACCTTGCGCAAGGGTTGAAGGCAGCGATCGCGAACGATCAGATTACTGTTGCCTACCAGCCTCAGGTTGAGGCGGCAACGGGCCGTTTGGTTGGTTTTGAAGCTTTGGCGCGCTGGGCGCAAAACGGAACGCCTGTATCGCCCGCTGAATTCGTGGCCATCGCTGAGGATGCGGGCCTCGGTGTTCCCTTGGGCTGCGCCGTGATCAAGGCGGCTTGTCGCGACTTTGCAAAGCTGATCGATGAGGGATTTGATCCTGGCCGTTTGGCGATCAATCTATCGACGTCTCAGTTGTGCGACCCGGAATTCCCGGATCGCGTTGCGCGCCAATTGGACAATCTAAAGGTCCTGCGGGGGCGGCTTGAGTTTGAAATCACGGAAACGGTGCTCCTGGACCAGCGTTTCGAGGAAATCCATCGAAATTTGGTTCGATTGCATGAGTTTGGTGTGCTGATCTCGCTCGATGATTTCGGCACCGGCTATGGATCCCTCAAACACCTTTTGCGGCTGCCGATCAACAAAGTGAAAATCGACAAGTCCTTCGTCGAAAACCTTGATACGAGCGAAAGCGCAGCCACAATCGTCCGAACCACCATTATTCTGGCAAAGAGCCTTGGTATGGGCGTTGTTGCTGAAGGTGTCGAAACCCGGGCACAGCGAAACTTTCTAATTGAGGCCGGGTGTTCGGATATCCAGGGTTTTCTGATCAGCAAACCGGATGAACTGGTCAATGCGTACCAGGCTGCGTTGGATTCTGAGCAGGATGACCGTCCGGAAAGCTCCTGGAGCATTTAGGTACATTTCGGCTATCCATCGGCTAAAATGGTTTTGCGAATCGTGGGTAGGTGGCGGATACCTAAGAGATGGCAAAGCACACCTGCGGACGATTGTTTTCAGTGCCCATATCCCGGAAGCGGGTCCGTATTGCGCTGGTCGCGCTTCTATTGTGGCCGGCAGGTGTCGATTCGCAGGAGTTTACGCCAAACGAGTCTTCGCTTGGCTCCTTAACCTGCCAGCAGCTTTGGTATCTGGAGCAGGATGTTCTGGCTAAAGCCCGTGTGTGCTTGAAGAGCCGGCGGGCACAAAATGCGTTCAAACGAAGCAAGCCTTGTATTTCCGATGAGGAAAGAATTTTGCCAGCGAAGGCGAGGGACTATCTCTCAGCGGTGCGCGAAACGGCAACTTTGAAGAAGTGTTCCTGACCGGACGGGTTTTCGTTAAGCCTGTGGACCTTCATCGCTTTTCCGGTGGCGCTTTTGTGCATCTGCCGTTAATTCTGGAGGCACCTGCAAATAATTTGCGGCTGCGTCCGGCAAGAACGCACGGAACAAAGGGAGGGCGAAATGAGCAACGCTGCCGAGCTTGATATGCCCCCTTCACCTGAGCTGCAAATCCCGGTTCGCGACGAGGACGAACGGCTTAATCCGGACTTCATAGCGGCTGTAGAAACCGCAATTGCGGCGGAAGACAAATCCGGTCTGTCAGCAATTGCAGCTGATTTGCACGAAGCAGACACGGGCGATCTACTTGAGGCCTTAAATCCGGATGACCGGGCCGCCTTCATCAGGCTTCTCGGCGAGGATTTTGACTACACCGCCTTGACGGAGACGGACGAGGCGGTCCGTCTGCAGCTTCTGGAAGACCTGCCGAACGAAGTCATCGCGGAAGGGCTTGGCGAACTTGATTCCGATGACGCGGTCTACATCCTTGAAGATCTGGACGAAGACGACCAGGCCGCAATCCTTGAAGAACTGCCCTATGCGGACAGGGCCCAGCTCAAAAAGGCGCTGGATTATCCGGAAGACAGCGCCGGCCGCCGCATGCAGAGTGAGTTCATCGCGGTAGCGCCGTTCTGGACCGTCGGTCAGACCATTGATTACATGCGCGAAGCCCGGGACCTTCCGGACGATTTTTATGAGATCTATGTTGTCGACCCCTCGTTCAAGCTGTTGGGGTCTGTCCATCTCGACAAGATCTTGAGAACCAAGCGGCGCGAAAAAGTCACCTCGATCATGGCCGAGCGGCTGGATGCCGTCCAGGCGACGGAAGATCAGGAAGAGGTCGCCCGCCGGTTCGAACGCTACAATCTTGTATCTTCTGCGGTGGTTGACGAAAACGACCGGCTCGTCGGCGTTTTGACAGTCGATGACATCGTTGACGTCATCCAGGAAGAAGCCGAAGAAGATCTGCGTGCCCTCGCCGGGGTGGGGGATGAGGAAATTTCCGATAATGTCATGACAATTGCCAAGTCCCGTTTGACCTGGCTGGTTGTCAATCTTGGCACCGCGGTTCTGGCGTCTGTCGTCATCGCGCTGTTCGAGGACACAATCGAAGCGATGGTTGCGCTTGCCGTCCTGATGCCGATCGTAGCGTCGATGGGGGGCAATGCAGGAACACAGACGATGACCGTTGCCGTGCGGGGTATCGCAACCCAGGAACTCAGCGCCCGGAACCTCATGCGGGTTCTCAATCGCGAGGTCCTCGTCAGCTTTTTGAACGGACTGGCATTGGCCGTCCTGATCGGTGTGACCGCCTGGTTGTGGTTTTCAAGCGTCGGGCTTGGCGTCGTGATCGGCAGCGCCATCGTGATCAATATGCTGTTTGCCGGTTTGTCCGGCCTATTGATCCCGATCGCACTCGACCGGCTCAATATTGATCCGGCAATTGCATCCAGTGTGTTCGTAACAACCGTAACCGACGTCGTCGGCTTTTTCGCCTTCCTCGGCATTGCCGTACTCTGGTTTGGCTTGCCATTTTAACGATCCAAAGACCTCGTGTCAGTTGAGGTCAGTGTTTCTGAGATTATCCCGCAATTTCATAATCTTGGTTTGAAGATCCACGATCTCCTCAAGGCTCAGGCTTGTTGACGAGAAGATGCATTCTGCAAAATGTTCGGTCTTCTTTTGAAGGTTTCGGCCCTTTCGGGTGAGCTTCAGGATCACCTGCCGTTCGTCCTTGGTGGAGCGGGAGCGGGTGAGGAGACCCATGGCTTCCAGGCGTTTCAACAGCGGTGTGAGCGTGTTGGTGTCCAACTGAAGTTTTTGCGTGATCGCCCCGACCGGGACGTTGTTCTTGTCCCACAAGACAGTCATGGCAAGAAACTGCGGATACGTCAGGCCGACGTCCTTGAGCAGCGTTTTATAGACACCGTGCATCGCATGGTTTGCCGAATAGAGCGAAAAGCACAGATACTTGTCCAGCGGCAGCGGGCCATCAGGACGAATCTCCAGCGTGCCGATGCCGTCGGATTTTTCGCCGATTTCAATTGGATTTCCTACGGCTGCGTCCGATGTGTTCACCGGAACGCCACCGGTTGCATCTTCTGGATCAGTGACTTCAACTGCTGCCACATCCGAAGCCGAGGCTGCCGTTTCAGCGGCCTTTTTGGCCTTCCGTTTTTTTGGCTTGGAAGACTTTTCCGGCGCAGCTGACTTCTTGTCTTTTTTGGGTTTTTCGTCCTCGGGCGCATTGAAGCCGATTGCGTCCAGAAGTGACATTTGATTGGTCGTCGTGCTCATAATCCGCCTTATAAATCGCGCGCGACTTGATCGCAACCTGTTGACGTTTTTGCCAGTGCAGCTTATGTGGGTAAATTATATCGTGCGCGATATAAAATAGTGCCTTCGGGCAAATCCAGTTTTCACGTTGTAAGGGAATGATGAGATGAGCGTTGAAGTGCTTTATGAAACGAAAGCAAAGGCAACCGGCGGGCGCGACGGAGCGGTTGAAACCCTTACCGGATCGTTCAAGACCAAGCTGACAACGCCGAAAGAACTCGGTGGTGCCGGAGGTGAAGGCAACAACCCGGAAGAGCTGTTTGCGTCCGGTTACGCAGCCTGTTTCATTGGGGCCATGAAATTTGTTGGCAGCCAGGAAAAAATCGCGGTCCCAGCAGACACATCCATCATCGCGACAGTCGGCATTGGCCCGAGATCCGAGGGTGGATTTGGTTTGGAGGTCGCTCTGGAAGTCTCGGTTCCGGGCATGGACAAGGCTGAGGCCGAAGCGCTGGTCGCCAAGGCGCATGAAGTCTGTCCGTACTCCAATGCGACCCGCGGAAACATCGACGTGAAGTTATCCGTCGTCTGACTTATCTGCCGGCTCACCCAAGTCAGTGAGCTGGCCTTTCCTTAAAGGTATTCTCAATGATGGCCGGAAACCTGTTCGTGGTCGATCTGACTTATATCGCCGATCTTTCCAAAATTGATGCGTTGCTTGAACCTCATCGGACTTTCTTGAAATCCGGCTATGATCGAGGCGTGTTTTTAGCATCTGGACCTAAGGAACCACGAACGGGTGGTGTCATTCTCGCCCGCGCGAACACCCGAGCAGAACTTGAAAAACTGATTGACCAAGATCCATTCAAGCAAGAGGGCGTCGCTGAATATCGCATCACGGAATTTAATCCGGTGATGAAAGCTGACGGCCTGTCATTCTAGATGCAGCCTGTTTACTGTTGGGCTTGGAGTGACAACCTGAGCGGCAGCTGTCTGATTGGAAAGGCGAACGTGAGCGACAGACCAAAATTGGACGGAATTCTTGAGACTGCGGTCTATGTCGATGACATGGACGCTGCGCATGGCTTCTATGAAGGAGTTTTGGGCTTGAAGCGCATGGTCGCTGGTGATCGGCTGTTCGCCTACGATGCGGGTCCGGCGCAAACTCTTCTTGTTTTCTACCGTGGACACACTGGAGAGGATGTGCAAACGCCTGGCGGAATTGTTCCCGGCCATGACACAAGCGGGCATGGGCATTTTGCCTTCCGGATTTCGAATGATCAGCTCGATCCCTGGAGGGATTACCTCTCGTCGAAAGGCGTCGACATCATCAGCGAGGTTATCTGGCCGGCGGGTGGCACAAGCCTTTATTTCAAGGATCCGGACGGCAATATTCTTGAACTCGCATCGGCGCCGCTTTGGCCGAATTTTCTGGCCTAAATTATAAAGACTTTTACGCCATGGTGGCCGCTGCATGGGGACGGCGAGGGATGGTATGAAATTCTTGCAAGCGGTTTTGCGGACCTTGTTCTACATTGCCGTCGGCGGTGTGATTTCGATTGCGGGAGCGGCTTTCTTTTTCATGAACTGGGAACCGGACCGGGACGATTTTTCTTTGCGCGGTATTGATGTTTCGCATCATCAAGGCGACATCGACTGGGTGAAGGTTGCGCGCGACGACGTTGCCTTCGCTTACATCAAGGCGAGCGAAGGTGGTGATTTCCGCGACCATGCATTTGCCGCCAACTGGCAGGCGGCGAGGGCGGCAGGCCTGCCAACTGGGGCTTATCACTTCTTCAGCCTGTGCAAGGACGGTGCCTCGCAGGCGCGCAACTTTTTGGCCGTCCTGCCGGACGAGTCGGATATGCTGGCACCCGTTGTTGATCTGGAGTTTGAAGGAAACTGTGCCCGGCGGCCAACAACTGACGAAGTGCTGCGGGAAATAAGCGCCTTTGTTGCGGCGGTGGAACCGATCGCGGGCAAGCGGGTCATTTTCTATGCGCCGGAAGAGTTCTACCGGATGTATTTGAGCGGCAATGGGCTGAACCGCAGGCTTTGGGTGCGCTCCATCTGGCATGCGCCGTCTTATTCCTCAGATTGGGTGCTCTGGCAGTTTCACCAGCGCGGGACTGTGGACGGGATTTCCGGCAGCGTTGATCTGAATGTTCTCCAGAAGGAATTGTCTGTTGATGATATTAGAAGTTAAAATACTGAAATAAATATCAAAAATAAGATCTATTGACTTTAACGTAAAAAGGCGGAAGTGTGCCCGCGAAGGATCGGGTATGCAGCGCTATTTTACCATCACACAGCTCACGCAAGAGTTCGACATCACCACCAGAACGCTTCGGTTTTACGAGGCACAGGGGTTGGTGACACCGCAGCGCCGGGGCCGTCAAAGGCTTTACACGCCCGGAGACCGGACCCGCATCAAGTTGATTTTGCGCGGCAAGCGGCTGGGCTTTTCTCTGGCGGAAGTCAAAGAGCTGATCGGCATGTACGGCAGTGCGCCGGGTGAAGCCGGCCAGCTGCGTCTGCTGATGGAGAAAATTGCCGCACGGCGCGAAGAGCTTTTGGAAAAACAGCGCGACATTGAATTGACGTTGCTTGAGCTGGAAGAGGTGGAAGCCGGGGCGCTCGCGCGTATGGAAGAGCTATCCCCCGTGACCAGTGAGGAGCGTTGAAGATGGATTTGAAACCGCGAACAGCCGACTGGGAACAGCGGGTCCGCAAGAGTTTTGAAGCGCAAGCCTTCATGGATCACCTCGGTGCCCGCATGGTCCGTTTGGCACCTGGGGCGGTTGATCTGGAACTGTCGATGCGCCCGGAGCTGACGCAACAGCATGGGTTCTTTCATGCAGGTGCCACATCCTCGATCGCTGACAGCGCGGCCGGCTATGCGGCCCTGACGCTCTTCGCTGATGGCACCGGCGTTCTGACCACAGAATACAAGATCAATCTGCTCAATCCTGCGGCCCAGCCAACGCTTGTCGCCCGTGGCCGCGTTCTGAAACCGGGGCGGACGCTAACGATTGCCCGTGCCGATGTTTATGGGCTGTCGGAGGACACACAAGTCCATGTGGCAACCGGACTTTTCACCCTGATGAGCCTTGCGGGCATGAAGGATTGAATATGACACCAGTTACGATCAGACCGATCGAGCGGGCGGACAAAGCCGCATGGCTGCCGCTGTGGCAAGCCTATCTGGCGTTTTACGAGCAGGCCCTTGCTGACGAAGTCACCGATGGGTTATTCGAGCGGTTGCTGTCAGATGGCTATCATGACGGGCTGGTTGCTGAGCAGGACGGCAAACTGGTCGGTTTCGTGCATTTTCTTGAGCACGCCTCGACCTGGTCGCTTACCCCGACCTGCTATCTCGAAGATCTTTATGTCGACAGCGCTCAGCGCGGCGGCGGCGTTGGCCGCAAGCTGATTGAGGCCGTCTACGCAGCGGCTGAGCTAAGCGGCTGCAGCAATGTCTACTGGCACACACACGATCACAACACCGTTGCCCGGCAGCTCTATGACCGGGTCGGTATCCTGAGCAATTTCGTGCGCTACGAAAAGCGCAAATGGGAGGACAGCGTATGATCCGCAACGATTTTCCAAGCTTCAACTTCGACCTCGGCGAAACGGCCGACATGCTGCGCGACACCGTGCGGTCCTATTCTCAGGACCGCATCGCGCCTTTGGCTGAAAAGATTGACCGGGACGACTGGTTCCCGCGCGAGCTGTGGCCGGAAATGGGGGAACTGGGCCTTCACGGCATCACGGTTGAAGAAGAGTGGGGCGGTTCCGGCCTCGGCTATCTGGAACACTGCATTGCCATGGAAGAGGTCAGCCGGGCCTCGGCCTCGATCGGCCTGAGTTATGGGGCGCATTCGAACCTGTGCGTGAACCAACTGCGCCGCTGGGGCAATGACGATCAGAAAAAACGCTATCTCGGCAAATTGGTCTCCGGTGAACATCTCGGCGCGCTGGCGATGTCCGAGCCGGGGGCAGGGTCCGACGTTGTATCGATGAAACTGCGCGCCGATAAAAAGGGTGACAAATACATCCTCAACGGCTCCAAGATGTGGATCACCAACGGTCCGTCCGCGGACACGATGATCATCTATGCCAAGACCGATATGGATGCGGGCCCGAAAGGTATGACGGCCTTCCTGGTCGAGAAGGACTTCAAGGGCTTTTCCGTCGCCCAGAAGCTCGACAAGCTGGGTATGCGCGGATCTGAAACCGGGGAACTGGTCTTCCAGGATTGTGAAGTGCCGGAAGAAAACGTGCTCGGTGAAGTCGGCAAGGGCGTCAATGTCCTGATGTCCGGCCTCGATTATGAGCGCGCGGTTCTGGCCGCCGGAGCCGTCGGCATCATGCAGGCCGCCATGGACGTGGTCATCCCGTACGTTCACGAGCGTGAGCAGTTCGGAAAACCGATCGGCACTTTCCAGCTGGTCCAGGGCAAGGTCGCGGACATGTATGTCTCCATGAACGCCTCAAAGGCCTACGTCTACGCGGTCGCAAAGGCCTGTGACCGCGGTGAAACCACCCGCGAAGACGCCGCCGGCGCGATCCTCTATGCCGCGGAAAACGCGACCAAGATGGCGCTGGATGCCATCCAGCTTCTCGGCGGCAACGGTTACATCAACGAGTACCCGACCGGACGGCTTCTGCGCGATGCCAAGCTTTATGAAATCGGCGCGGGCACCTCTGAAATCCGGCGTATGCTGATCGGGCGTGAGATCTTCTCCAAGACAGCGTGATTTTTTGAACGCTTAGGAACTCAGTTTCCTGGGCGGTGAGCATTCTTGTAGTGCTCACCGCTAGTTTTTGGGTTTTGGTACCGCAAATACTATGGCACTAAATTGCGCTCAAGCCGTTGATCTTCTGTTGCAGGGCATTGCTTCTGATCAAGTCAATTTGGTGCGTGAGTCCTGGCAGGACCTTCATAAGTCAAAAGAAACATCGGCTTTGGAGATAAGGCGCAGACTACTAAGCAACGTTTGGGAAACCGTCCCGCAGGGACCATCGACAAAATATTTTGGTGTTCTTCTTGCCATTCTCCATGAGTTGGACCCACAAGAGTTTCGCAATGAGGTGAAGCGCCTCTCCAACACAAGCCTCAACCCACTTCACCGATTGACGCTCAATTTGCTTGCGCAACGATGCAATGATCTACCAGCGACTTATGTTTCCGATCAAACGCCGCTTTATGTTTCCGATGAAATTGACGATAAAACTGCGGTCGTAGGTCTACTTTCAAAGTGGAGCGCAACACCGGGGATATGTCTCGATGGTGTAACCAGGATAGATGTTATCGCTCAGAACCCTCAGTTGGACTATCTCGGCCTCTATAGCCCATATTATTCAAGGATTGTCTTGACATGGGATCTGGACAACGAGCGAGGTCTCATCCGCTGGTTGCGGAAACTGAAACTTGAACAAACCTTTTATCATGAAGTGGGTCATCATGAGCTGGGGCATCTTGATCGTGGCCAAGTCCCAGAGCAGGAGAAAGAAGCGGATCGTTATGCCGCCAGACTTCTAAAAAGGTCGCGGCCAATAACAGTCCTTACCATTCGGATTTTGCTTTGGCCGTATTTCTTTTATCGCAGGGCCAAAAGGGTTCGTGCGCAATAGTGACCAACTGCCAACTAGATGCATCGCAAATTGGTGACGGCCTTTTTCGTTTGTTCAATGTGGCAGCAGGACGAGCAGCGACCTTGGTCGGACTGCCTTTACTCTTCCTCTCCGATTCTACCGACGATTTTTTATGTGGATGTCGAAAAAGACGGATGCCGAACGTCTGAAAGGTGTTGAAACCTGAATTGGGTTTGAGTGGGCCCTCTCTTGGATCGGAATGGGGGTAACCCTGCTCACTTCCTCCAATTGGTTGAAGGATCACTTGGGAGCAAGCGTCTTGCGATATGGTCGGAAAAAAACAAGTCTGCTTGCGGCCCGATTTTGGATTTTGACAGTTTTTGACACTGAAGAAACGAGGATTTCAGTATGAAATACATGATGTTGATCTATGCAGACCCCGCCCGCGAACCGGTTTACGGAACTCCCGAATTTGAAAAAATGATGGCCGGTTATTTTGCCTTGAGTGAGAAATTGGCGGCGGACGGTGTCATGCTGGCAGGTGAGGGGCTGAAAGAGGCGGAGACTGCCAAAGCGCTGCGTGTGCGCGGCGGAAAAGTGGAAACCATGGATGGACCATTCGCTGAGACCAAGGAGCACCTGGGCGGGTTTTATCTCATCGACGTTCCGGATCTTGATACGGCCCTTGGTTATGCCGCGCAGATCCCGAGCGCGGAATACGGGACGGTCGAAGTACGGCCGGTGATGGACTATCCTGACGCCGGTTGACGGCGGTGTCTTAAACCGTCTGGAAGGTTCCATGACCGCCTCCGCCTCGAATGCCATCGCAGTCACCAAAGTCCTGGGCGGCCTCGCCCGGGACGAGCGGGGGCGGTTGTTATCTATCCTGATTGGCAAATTCTGGGATTTTCAACTCGCCGAAGACGTCCTCCAGGATGCCATGGTGTCCGCAGTCTCTCATTGGGGGCGCAATGGTCTGCCCAAATCTCCCCAGGCATGGCTCCTGAAAGTTGCCTATCGAAAGGCAATCGATCGCATCAGACGCAAACAAACGGTCGATCGCGCCGAGACGGACCTTTCCATGATGATGGATGAGGTGTCCGGGCTGGAGGAGAACGAAGATATCCCGGATGAGCGATTGCGCCTGATCTTCACCTGCTGCCATCCGGTACTTGAAACCAAATCCCGGATGGCGCTAACGCTTCGCACATTAGGCGGACTGACGACTGGAGAAATCGCACGGGCTTTCCTGGACCGCGAAACCACCATGGGACAGCGATTGTCCCGGGCGAAAGCAAAGCTTGGCGGCGCAGGTATCTCGTATGAAGTGCCGGGTCCCGAACAATGGGCGGAACGGCTCGATGCCGTTTTGGGTGTGGTCTATCTGATCTTCACAACAGGCTTATCTGCACCTGAGGATGATCAACGCGGTCTCGCCCACGAAGCTATCTTCCTCTGCAACATATTGAACAAACTTCGGCCTGATGACCCGGAGATCGAAGGTTGCCTCGCGCTTTTGACACTCAATTATGCGCGCCGTGCGGCACGGTTTGACGGTGAGGGAGCTCGCGTTGCCTTTCTCGATCAGGACCGGGCGCTCTGGAAGTCTTCAGAACTGCAAGACGGCATCTCGCTGGTCGAAACCGCCTTGGCGCGCCGAAAACTGGGGCCTTACCAAATCAAAGCGGCGATTGCAGCGTGCCATTGTGAAGGCGCATCGCCAGACTGGGCACAAATCCTGTTGCTCTACGACGAGTTGCTGGTTTTCGAGCCGACGGATGTGGTCCGCCTGAACCGTGCTGTTGCATTGGCGGAGATCGGCGCCCTCCATGAGGCACTGGAACAGATTGCGGCGTTGGAGCCGGATCTCTCGGACTATCAGCCTCTTTATGCCGCCAAGGCGGAACTGCTTTATCGCGCCGGACACCTCGGCAAGGCGCACTCCGCCTATGCAAAGGCAATCGCGTTGGCACAGGCGAAAGCAGACCGGTTGTTTCTGGAACACCGGGCAAAGCGGTGTGTCAGGCAGCGGTCATGACCAGATGATATCGGTCGATTTCGTCATACGATATTTGAAGGAATTCTGTCACAATGACGATGACCTGGTTTTCGCCAAAGGTGGAAAAGCGACGCAGCGGAATTGAAGGGCGCGGTCTTTTTGCCATTGCGCCAATCACCAACGGTGAGCTGGTTGTCGTCAAAGGCGGTCATGTGTTTGATCGTGCAAGGCGCGACGAACTTGCAAAGAGTTTGGGACCGGCAGAGATCCAAATCGGTGACGACCTGTTTATTGGCCCAATTTCTGCTGACGAGCGGGAAAGCTCGATGATGCATCTCAATCATTCGTGTGCACCGAATCTCGGAATTCGGGGCCAGATTGCGTTTCATGCGATGCGGGATATCAAGGATGGTGAAGAACTCAGTTTTGACTATGCAACGGGTGATGACGATGACTGGGAAATGGAATGCGCTTGCGGCAAGGATCGCTGCCGCGGACTGATCACCGGACAAGACTGGCGCCGTGCGGAACTGCAGATTCGGTATGCTGGTTGGTTCTCGGATTACTTGGCGAGGAAAATTACATAAAATATAGATTTGATTTTGTTTGATTATCTTACAATAAGACCATGGTTTACTGTAGTAAATTTAATGATTAAACATCTGAAATAATTATTGAATATATGAGCGGGTGGTCGCATCTCCAGTGCATCGGACGGCACAAACTCATGGAGGAATGACATGCCCCTGAAAAAAACACTTATCACAGCAACACTCGCCACCGCAGCTTTGGGAATTGGCAGTGCGCACTCACTTGAACAATGCCAACCATTTTCGGTTACAGCGCCGATGAATGAACACCGCGTCGTCAAAGTGGTCAAGCAGGGATCCGATGCACCGATGCCCGGTGATCTTCGGATCGGTCACAGTGATCTCGTCGACAACAACGGCAACGCGGTCGGCTCAGTTGAATGGGAAACCCGGGTCCTCGGTGAAGATGATGCAGGTCAGGTCCGGCTGGCGTCCGATGTTGTCCTGAGCTTTGATAACGGCAATCTCTATGCCCGGTCGGGAGCTTACACGGTCGATAAACCAGTTCATTCACCGGAAACTCGCACGATCGCCAATGACCAGACCCGCGATGTGCTCGGCGGATCGGGTGTGTTCGAAGATGCCAATGGCAAGATCACCTTTTCCATGCAGGAAAATGGTGATGCCCAACTCAATGTGAACATCACCTGCACCTAGTCACGCAAGGCAGATCAGGCTCCATTCATCCCGGTCTGCCTTGCCCTCCACAATTGTCATCGTCTCCACAAATCCCGATTGGCCGTTGTTGCGTAACGACATAAACGCAACAGGACGATCTATGGGTACTTTGGCAATTGTGATTGGGGCAACGGGCGGTATCGGTTCCGCCTTGGTGCGGGCGCTGGATGAAAGCGGTCCTTATGACCGGGTGGTTGGCCTTTCCCGCAGAACACATCCAGGTTTGGATTTGCTCGACGAGACCAGCATTCAAGCGGCTGCCAAGTGGGTTGCCGCGCAGGGGGATGATCTGCGGCTCGTTTTTGATGCTACCGGTGCTTTGACGCTCGGCGATCGCAAGCCGGAAAAAAGTCTTCGGGAGCTGGATCCCCAAGCGCTTGCAGAATCTTATGCCATCAACGCCATCGGCCCGGCGCTCTTGATGAAACATTTCCTTCCGCTCCTGCCGAAAGACGGAAATAGCGTCTTTGCAACACTGTCGGCGCGGGTTGGATCCATTTCAGACAACAGTCTGGGGGGATGGTACGGCTACCGGGCATCGAAAGCGGCCCTTAATCAGCTTGTGCGGACCGCGTCCATTGAGCTCGCGCGGCGCAAACCGCATGCCGTCTGTGTGGCGCTTCATCCCGGAACCGTGCGGACACCCTTGACCGAAGGGTTTGCCAAATCGGGTCTGGAGGTGCAGGCGCCCGAAAAGGCCGCCGAGCGCCTGCTGTCGGTGATCAATGGCCTGACACCGGCTGAAACCGGCGGCTATTTTGATCACATGGGCGAACGGATCGAGTGGTAGCCCACGCCGATCCGGTCTTTTGGGTGCAGCCGGTTTGATCAAGACAGTTTCATTGTCACCATGCCAGCGACGATCAGCAGTGCGGCGATCAGGCGTTGCGGGGTGATTGCTTCACCGAGGATCCAGACACCGACAGCAAAAGCGCCAATCGCACCAATCCCGGTCCAGATCATGTAAGCTGTTCCGAGTGGCAAGCTGCGCATCGAAACGGCAAGCAGGCCGAAAGAGCCGGCCATGGCGACCGCCATAACGAGTGTTGGCAAGAGGCGACTGAAGCCGTGCGATTGTTTCATCGCATACGCCCAGATGATTTCCAAAAGGCCGGCCAGCAACAACAAGACCCAAGCCATGTTTGTCTCCATGCTCGGGTCGTCCCGGATTGATTTTTTAGGGAATACGCGGACGTCCGCGTGACCGAGAGATAAGAAGTCCCTTGACGGGTTCAAGTCTGGTTATGTTCAATCAGACATCTTTTGCTCCAGCCGTCTCGCCTTGGGAGTTGTTCATGTCAGATCCGTTTTTTCAGCCCGTTTCCGGGTTTGACCTGCCGCGCTTTGCCGGTGTGCCGACATTCATGCGGCTGCCGCATGTCGAACTCGACAGTCCCCGGCTGGCAGACGTGCAGATCGGGCTGATCGGGGCGCCATGGGATGGCGGCACGACCAACAGGCCGGGGCCGCGCCACGGTCCGCGGCAGCTCCGGGATGCCTCTACAATGATCCGGGCTCAAAACGGGGACACCGGCGTCCGACCGTTTGAACTGGTCAATTGCGCGGATCTTGGGGATGTCGGCCCCAACCCGGCAAGCGTCGACGACAGCCTGCACCGCATGACTGCGTTCTATGATGACGTTCTGGAGGCGGGTGTTGTACCGCTGACAGCGGGCGGCGATCACCTGTGTTCCCTGCCGATACTCCGAGCGATTGCGAACAAGCACGGCCCGGTTGGGATGATCCATTTTGACAGCCATACGGATCTGTTCAAGAGCTATTTTGGTGGCATGCAATACACCCACGGAACGCCCTTCCGGCGCGCGGTCGAGGAGGGGCTGCTGGATCCCAAACGGGTCGTGCAGATCGGAATCCGGGGCACTGCCTATGATTTTGAAGACCGGGACTTTGCCGAAAGTGTCGGCATTCGGGTGATTGCCATCGAGGAGTATTTCGCCCGCGGGGTGCAGGATGTCCTGGCGGAGGCAAAGGAGATCGCCGGTCATGGCGCGACATACGTCTCCTACGACATCGATTTTGTCGATCCGGCGTTTGCGCCAGGAACCGGCACACCGGAAGTGGGCGGGCCGAACTCATTTGAAGCGCTGCAAGTCGCGCGCATGCTCGACGGGGTCAATATTGTCGGTGCGGATCTTGTTGAGGTGTCGCCGCCGTTCGATCAAAGCGGCGGAACGGCCTTCTTGGGCGTGTCGATCATGTTCGAACTCTTGTGCAATATGGCCTTGAACCTGAAAGGCCAGGAGGGCCAATGAAAACCACAACGTTGGCTGATAAGCCCGATGCCATGTCGCCTGCAGGTGCGGAGATCCGCTTCATCATGGATGGCGAGACCGGCAACATGATCCACAGCACTGTTCCATCCGGGCAGATCAACAAGGCAACGCGCCACAAAACGGTGAGTGAGTTCTGGCATGTGCTGGAGGGACGCGGTCAGATCTGGCGTGCCAGGGATGGGCTTGAAGAGACGGTGGTTTTGGAAGCTGGAGTGTCCATCGACATTCCGGTAGGCACAGCGTTTCAATACCGCTGCGACGGCGATCAGCCGCTGAAATTCATTTGTATCTCTATGCCGCCATGGCCAGGAGATTCAGAAGCCGAGCCTGTTAAGGGAGTTTGGGAGGCGACCATCGCCTGAACGGCCTTGGACTGCCAGATAATTTCCGGCTTAGGCTTCGGACGTTTATTGGACGTTTTATGGTCAAGCTGATCCGGTTTGAACAACCGACGTACCATTTCTGCTTGTAATAGCATTGCGCCTTGGAAGCGCTCCCAATAACGTTGATCAAAACCATAGGGAGCGAACGCATGAAATCCGGTCTTTTGAAACTGGCCATTGGCCTGTCCTTGTCGTTTGGTGCCGTTCAAGCACAAGCGGAAACGCGCATCACTTACAAGTCGGCGAAATCCACCTCGTCCTACTACCAAATGGGCGTTCAGATCGCAGAAGCGGTCAAGGAAGGCAGCAATGGCGACATCATCGTCACCGTTGAAGAAAGCCAGGGCTCTGTTCAAAACGTGATGGAAGCCCGCGCGCGCGGCGGAGACTATGTCTTCACGACGCCGCCGGTGCTCGTGAGGCTTGCCCAGGGCGGCAAAGCCATGTTCGAGGGCAAGGGCGATCCGAAATTTGACGAAATTCGCGCCCTTTTTCCGATCCCTTCGCTGACCATGCACTTTGTCATGTCCGAAAACAGCGGTGTGACCGATTTCGCAGGCATGGAAGGCAAAACCATCTTGCTCGGCAAAGGCTCTTTTGGGGCGCGTGAAGGTGAAAAGTACCTCAAGCTCTTTGGCCTGGAAGGCAAGGTCGATCTTGCCGAGGTTGAGCTGTCCAACGCGGTTGCAGCGCTCAAGAATGGCCAAATCGATGGATTTGTAACCGCCGGGTCCTGGCCGGCACCGAACGTTATTGAAGCAGCTGCATCGACCGGAGTGAATGTCATTTCATTGTCTGATGATCAGATCGCGCAATCCAAGCGGGCCAAGCTGGTCATTCCGGCCGGCACCTATGCCGGACAGAGAGAGGACATCACCACAACATCTTTGCCGGTGGTTGCCTTCACCACGACTGCGATGGACGACGACACGGCCTACGCCCTGACCAAGACCTTCTGGGAGCAGAAGGCGAAGATGGGTGAGGGTGCCGCTTGGTGGAACGGCGTTGACCAGGGCCTGATGGACAACATCACCGGCAAAATCCATCCAGGTGCCGTCCGCTATTACCAGGAAGCGGGCATCGATCTCACGGATGCTCAAAAGTAACTCGATTGTCTCCCGGTCCGGCGCTCATTTGGCGCCGGATCTCTCTTTTTTGAACAGTTTCCATGATCAGCACTGACACCCCGACGTCGCCTGTCTGGCGATCCCTCATGCTTTGCCTTGCCGTTGTCCTCGTGGTGTTTCACCTCGGACTGATTTTTTCCGGCTTGGTGCCGAACCTTGTCAGCCGGCCGCTGCACTTTGCTTTGGCCTTGCCGTGGATCTTCCTGTTCGTTGAAGGCGGATTGCTCAAGCGTGCAAGCGGGGTTGTGCTGTGTGTCCTCGGTGTCGCTGCATGCCTTTGGGTGGCGATCAACCAGGACATTCTGTCCGATCAATACGGCTTTCTGGAAGGCTCCTTTCAGTATTGGCTGGCGGCACTTCTTTTAATCGTGGTTCTGGAAGGCGCCCGCCGAGCGATTGGCTGGCCACTGCCGATTGTGGCTGCTCTGGCGTTGGCCTACGGATTATTGGGCCAGCATATTCCCGGTGAATTCGGGCATTCCGGAACGCCGCTGGCCAGCTTTCTGGGCACCCTCACCGTCGCCGAAGGCGGGATCTGGGGCAGCCTGACCGGGGTGTCGGTCAATGTGGTTGCGATCTTTGTGATCTTCGGCGCGGTTTTGAATGCCGGCGAAGCGGGCCAAGGCTTCATGAATCTGGCAGCGGCCGCCGCGGGCCGCCTCAAGGGCGGTGCGGCGAAGGTGTCCGTGCTGTCTTCGGCCCTTTTTGGGTCCATCTCTGGTTCGGCGTCGGCGAATGTCGCTTCAACCGGCGCAATTACATTACCGGCGATGACCCGGCTGGGATATCCCAAACGTTTGGCTGGCGCTGTTGAGGCTGTTGCGTCTTCTGGTGGTCAGATCATGCCGCCTCTGATGGGTGCAGGTGCTTTTGTCATGGTCGAACTGACCCGGGTGCCGTACACGCAGATCATGATGGCCGCGCTGTTGCCGGCGATCCTCTACTTTTTCGCGGTCTGGATCGGGATCAACGCCTATGCCCGTCATCATGATCTGAAAGCCGTTGCGAAGGAGGATCAGCCACCGGTCCGCCAGGTGCTCATCACCTCGGCTTTCTTCATGGTGCCGTTTGCGGTGCTGCTTTACGGAATGTTTGGCGCGAAATACACACCGCAATATGCGGCCTGCCTCGCCATTCTGGCAGGCTTTCTACTTCTGTTTTTTACTGCGAAAGGTGTGGCTTCGGGCAAGGAGATCCTTGGACGGTTGGAAAGCGCCTTTTTAAATGCTGCGCGCCAAGTCTCCGTCATCGCCTCGATCATCATCTGCGCCTCGATCATCATCGGTGTTCTCGCGATTACCGGGCTCGGTGTAAAAATCACCTCGTTGATCCTTTCCGGGTCTGGGGGGTATTTGTGGCCGGCGCTATTGCTGACAGCGATCGCCTGTCTGGTTCTGGGCATGGAAGTTCCAACGACGGCAGCGTATGTCATCTGTGTGTCTGTTGCTGGACCGGCCCTCATCGAGCAGGGCCTTGAGCCGCTACAGGCGCATTTGTTTGTGTTCTGGTTCGCGCTGATTTCTACCATCACGCCCCCAGTCTGTGGGGCGGTTTTCATTGCAGCCGGGATGATCGGCGAGAACTGGCTGAAAGTGGCTGTCACGGCGATGGCGCTGGGCATCGGGCTCTACGTCATTCCCTTGGCGATGATCGCCAACCCGTCGGTGATTGCTCTATCCGATGCACCGACTTTGGCGTTGTTGGCTGCGGCCAAGATCGGGCTCGGTCTCGCCCTGATTTCCTTTGGCGTGATCGGGTTTACAAAGCCGCTGCACAAACTTTTGGCCATCGGCAGTGGTCTGCTTGTTGTGTTTTTGGCAGGCGTTTAGTCTGCAAACAGAGCGTCTCGGACCAAAGCGCAGCAACACAAACGCAAGCAGATGGAAAATCATGACCGGTGAGACCGACCTTCAAAACCTGATCTCCCACATGCGGCCGATGCTGGATCCCGAGCCCTATGTGTTTTGCACGTTCGCGACCAAGAGCCTTGTTGAACTCGCCGAGTATGAACCGATTGGTCTTTTTTCCGAAACGGAAGGCATGACGGCCATTCTCCCGCTGGAACGGGCACGTGAGCTCGGACTGGCAGAGGCAGAATGGTTTCGCAGGATCACACTGACTGTGCATTCGTCGCTTGAAGCAGTTGGATTGACGGCAGCTGTTGCCAAAGCCTTGGCGGAGCAGGGCATCCCGGCAAACGTGGTTGCGGCGTTTTTTCACGACCATGTTTTTGTTCCTGAAGAACGGGCCGAAGATGCGCTGAACGCTTTGAGAACGCTGGCTGAAACGAAATAGGATACTGCGACCGGAACTCATCTGACGATTGGCATTGCGACAATTGACAGAGGTTTTTCCTTGCAATTTCAGCTGAAGATTCCCATTCCTAACTAAGGTGCCGGTCACAAGTTTGTTATCGGGTGCCGGGCAATCAGGGGTAGATGGATGGAACGGGCGAAGCGCCGTTTGGCCGCGATCATGTGTGCAGATGTTGCACACTATTCCAGGCTCATGGAGCAGGATGAAGACGGCACGCTCAATCGCCTTAAAACCTACCGCAGCATCATGTCCGCCCTCACAGCCCGCCATAACGGGCGCATCGTTAATACATGGGGCGATGCGGTCATCGTGGAGTTTTCTTCCGTAATTGAGGCGGTCCAATGCGCCGTCGAAATCCAGAACGAGCTGTCTCATAAGAACGCCGAGCTGCCGGATGCGACCCGCATGGAGTTCCGGATCGGGTTGAACCTCGGCGATATCATGATTGAGGGCGATGACATCTATGGTGATGGCGTGAACGTCGCCGCACGGCTGCAGGAACTGGCACCAAAGGGCGGCATTATGCTGTCGCAATCGGTTTACGACCAGGTCCGCACAAAACTGGCGCTCGGTTTCGAACCCCTTGGTCCAAAGCAGGTTAAGAACGTCTCCGAGCCAGTGCAGACTTTCTCTGTGCGCTTGGGCGGCCGCAACTCTCCTGAGACCGCTGGATCTAATGAGGACGATTTGCAGGACACTGCTGAACCCAACAGTGGTGGCAAATGGGAAAAAGACACGCAGGCGGTGGCGAACGGATTTGAACAGGCGCGCCGGTGGATCCGGTCGCAACCGAGGCGGGTCCAGTCCTGTGTTTTTATGATTGGGTTCTTCTTCGTTCTCAATTTGCTGACGTCGGGGCTGTCGACTCTGTGGTTTGTCTGGCCGTCTTTGCCATTTGGGATGATGCTGGCCTGGCATCTGATCGCGGGGCGTCGGGGCGACAAACTCCCCATTCATCCACACCGGCCGGATTGAAAAGCGTCTTTGTGAGCATATGTTGCCGGTCTGATAACTCTTTTCGGCTTAAGAACGCTGACAAGATTTGCGAGAGCGCAGCTCTTCGCTTACACATGGGACAAACCGGTTCGGCTCGGCGCGCTGACCAGACCGGAAAGAACCGCCGGGCATGACCGGCACAACAGCCAAGGGAGCTAAATCCTGCGCATGAAAAACTATTCGACCACGGTGCCTGCACGCCTCGACGATGACGACGAGGACAAGTCCAAAGCCCAACCGTCGATCCAGGTCGACAAGCATCTGTTCGAAGCGCGCACCGTCCTGATTACAGGTCCGGTGACCCAGGACATGGCCCGTGATGTGTGCGCTCGCCTTCTGGCGCTGGCGCAGGTGTCCAATGACCCGATCACTGTCATCGTGTCGTCTCCAGGCGGTCACGTAGAATCCGGTGACATGATCCACGACACCATAAAGTTCATTTCTCCGGAAGTTCGTATTCTCGGTATGGGCTGGGTCGCAAGTGCCGGTGCCTTGATCTACGTTTCTGTACCGAAGGAGCTGCGCTTCTGCACGCCGAACACTCGCTTCTTGTTGCACCAACCGTCCGGTGGCGCCGGCGGCATGGCAACGGACATCGAGATCCAGGCCAAGGAAATCATCAAGATGCGCGACCGTCTGAACAAGATCTTCGCGGATGCAACCGGGCAGCCGATCGAGCGTATCGAAAAAGACACTGACCGTGACTACTGGATGAGCCCGGAAGAGGGCATTGACTATGGTCTCGTCGGGAAAGTCGTGACCAGCGTTAACGAACTCGGCTGATCCCTTTAGTCTTTCAACAAAGAGCGCCGGTGATGGAAGTCGCCGGCGTTTTTGTTTGTGGCGTCAGGCACGCAGTTGATCGTTGTCCACGGAATAGACCAGAACAGGAGCCGTGGGCCTTGGCGCAAGAACATGTGGCCGCAGACGCTCCATGAGCGAACGCAGTTCCGCTTCGCTTTCTTCGTTTAGGTCATCGTGAAGCAATACCGCCACGAGGTGGTCTACGAAACGGCCATAAACATCGTCGCAATCGCAAAGCGGTGAGAGAAGGTCGGTCACAGGCTTGCCGTCATAGAACGGGGAACCACCAAAGAGGAAAACCAGGAACTCGCAAAAGTCTCCCGTCGCATCAAACTCACCGCGCAGCGGTGCAAGATCGAAACACGGATCGGACTCCAGTCGGTCTTTGAGCGGGGGAATGGCAGCCAAGACTGCCTTTCTGCCACCAATTTTCATATACAATGTCATATCATTGTCTCCGGCCATCTTTGCGAACGTTCTGGGAAGTTTGCCGCTGTTCGTTGGCGGTGGCTGTGACTGTCATCACAGCTGTTTCATCCATGGAAGAATTTACAATGATTTTCAGATCTGTTCGTGACGTATCGATACCGGCGATTGGGTTGGGCACTTGGGATTTGCGTGGGCCACAATGCTCCGAGACTGTGTCATTTGCTTTACAGAACGGTTACAGCCATGTGGATACGGCAGCGTATTATGTAAACGAATCTGAGGTCGGCGATGGGATCCGCGCTTCCAATATGAACCGCTCGGACCTCTTTCTGACCACCAAGGTCTGGTGGGATCAGCTCGCAGCCGATGCATTCAGAACTTCGGCAGAAACAAGTCTTCGCAAGCTTCAAACCGATTATGTGGATCTCTTGCTTGTCCATTGGCCGAACCCCGACATACCGCTGGCGGAAACCATCGGCGCGCTGGTGGAGGCCAAAACCCGCGGCCTTGCAAGGTCGATTGGTGTGTCCAATTTCCCGTCCGCTCTGTTGCGGCAGGCGCAAGATCTCGCCGGTGGCCAGCTGGTGACCAATCAGGTTGAGTATCATCCCTTCTTGAGCCAACGAACGCTCTTGCAGACGACACAGGATCTTGGAATGGCGCTGACCGCGTATTGTCCGATCGTCAAAGGACGGGTTTATCAGGAAGGCGTGTTCCGCGACTTGGCTGGAAAGTACGGCAAGTCGCCGGTTCAGATCGCATTGCGATGGCATGTGCAGCAGCCGAACGTCATTGCCATCCCGAAGAGCAGCAATCCGGATCGGCTGAAAGCCAACATTGAAATCTTTGATTTCGAGCTCGACAGCGACGAGATGGCGCAAATCAGCGCCTTGGGCAGTCCTGAGGGCCGTCTGATCAACGCCGCCTGGGGCCCTGTCTGGGATCCGGAGTGATATAAGAAGATGTTCTTTTATCTTTCCAAGATTGCCGCGTTTTTCATTCAGCCGTCCAATTTCCTGATTGCGCTTGTTGTGGTCGGCTTGGTGATGTCGATGGGAACGCGGCTTCAAAAGTGGGGGGCGGCGGTTCATTTGGGTTGGCGCACTTGGCCTCGTCATCTGCGGGTTTTCTCCGGCAGCAAACTTGTTGATCCAGCCTTTGGAAGACCGGTTTTCAAGACCGGCTGAGCTCGGGTCTTTCAACGGCGTTATCATTTTGGGCGGCGCGGTCGATACGGTGGTCACGGGTGCGCGCGGTGAGACGGCTTTGACCGTTTCCGGGGAGCGGTTGACCATCGCTGCCCGGCTTGCCAAGCAGCTCCCTGAAGCCTTGATCATTCATACCGGCGGCCAGGGGACAATCATCACGGGGCAGGCGACGGAATCCGAAGGGGCGTCGCGCCTGTTTGACGATTTCGGTATCGCTTCAGAACGCATAATTTTAGAAGATGAATCCCGGAACACCTGGGAGAACGCTGTTCTCACGAAAGAGTTGGTCGATCCAAAGCCGGGACAGACCTGGCTTTTGGTGACCTCGGCGTACCATATGCCCCGATCCATGGGGGTTTTTGAAGCTGCCGGATGGACCGGCGTAACAGCCTATCCTGTTGACTACCGAACCCGCGGTGGCGCGGATTGGGGACTCGGCTTTGATGGTGCGTCCAAAGGGTTGCGCCGCCTGGACATTGGTGTTCGGGAGTGGATCGGCCTAACGGTTTATTGGATGACTGGCCGCAGCAGTGCCTTGTTTCCAGGCCAGGGTTTTTCTTAACCAGTTTAAAGTTTCCGAAAAACACCACTTTTATTCTCCGGTTAAGAGACCCATATGGGTTTCATCTCATTTGAAAAGTAAGGGCGGGCAGATGGTCCTCGAAGCGCCGCTTGTCGCGGCAGATGTGGTGCAATGGCTTTACAGCGACGCACCCCAGCTGGACGGCACTCTTGAAATCGTTAGTGAACTTGCGCAGCGGCTGCGGGCGGGTGGTGTGCCGGTCGACCGTGCGACAACGGGTATCTGGATCGTTCACCCGAACGTCCGTGCGGAAGGTTCGATCTGGGACAGCGAAGGCACACGCGAGCTGCGGCGCTATGTCCCTGGCGAAGATGCTGACGCCAATTATGAAAGCAGCCCGATCAAACGTGTTCATGAAACCAAACAGCCTGTCCGGGTCGATATCGCCAACTGTGCCGACACTGACGATGATTTTCCGGTTTGCCAGGAACTCCGTGAAGAAGGCTACACCGATTACATCGCCCTGCCGATGCCATTCTCCGATGGCTCTGTGAAGGTTGCGACCTTCGCGACGAAGGCACCCAAAGGCTTTTCGGGCGGTAACTTGAGTGTTTTCGATTCGATCATGCGGCCGTTGGCGCTCGTGTGCGAACTCAAAACGCTGCGTCGCACTGCTGAAACCGTGCTCGATACGTATGTAGGTCCGCGCGCTGGTCTGAAGGTTCTGGATGGAACCACGCGGCGCGGTGAGGGCGAGTGGATCAAAGCCGTGATCAGCTTTGCCGACATCCGCGGGTTTACTCGTCTGTCCAACAGTCTGCCTGCCGACAAACTCGTTCTGTTCCTCAACAAATACTTCGGTGCGATGACCGAAGCCGTTGAGGCTCACGGCGGTGAGGTGCTGAAGTTCATCGGCGACGAGGTGATGGCCATCTTCCCGTATGAAACGGAAGAGGAAGCAAAGTCAGCTGCGTATAATGCCTTGTTGGCTGCACGGGACACGCTGAAGAAGATCGGAGAGATCAATCAGCAGAAAACCTGCATGGTGACACCGGACATGAGCGTCGGGATCGCCTTGCATGCCGGCGATGTTTTCTACGGCAATGTCGGCAGCGAAACGCGTCTAGATTTCACGGTTGTCGGACCAGCCGTCAATCTCGCCGCTCGCATTGCGGAACTGGCCAAGGACCTCGGCCGCGAAGTGCTGGTGTCCGACAATGTTGCGGGCCTGATGGGCTGCCGTTCAGGACTGTTTGGCAGTTATCACGTGAAGGGGTTTGATGATCCGGTGTCGGTGTATTCTCCCAATTTGACGTCTGGAGAAAAGTTCGACAACTGCCCGGACATTACGGTCGCGCGGGCTTTGGAAGAAAACTGACGCCGCAGGAGCACCAAAAACACGGCGACGGTCAGGGTCGCGAAGGCGATCGGGCCGGCAAACCATCCCAGAAAGCCAATGGCGAAGAAGAGCGCCCTCTGGCCTCTATTAAAGTGGCGGCCGGCAAGGACGTTTAGCTCACCCGCTTTTCCCGCAATTTCACGAATGGCGTCCGGATCGCCCTGGCTGCGCTCCGGAACAGCCCCCATGACGATGCTGGCATAGTTGAAGAGCCGATACGCCCAACCAAACTTGAAGAAGCTGTAAGCGAATATCAGCATCAACCCCAGCACCTTGATCTCCCAGAGAGCCCGGCTGTCCGAAACCGGGATAGACAGATCTCCGGCGACCTGAAGAATGCGATCGGTCGCATCCAGAAGCGCAAAGCTGCCCCCAATCGCCAGCAAGGCGGTTGATGCAAAGAAGGCTGTGCCTTGCTGCAAGCCGGACAGGATCGCGGTGTCCATGATCCGGACCTCGCGCGTTGCCATGGTCAGCATCCAGTTCCGGCGCTGGGTTTCCATCGCATATGACAGGGTTTTCTTGCGCAGCGGACCCAGATCAATCAGCAGGTTGAAACCGAGCCAAGCCACCAGGAACAGTCCGGCGGCGGCATAATCGAGTTGGGATAGGGCGTGCATAGAGGTCCGTATGGTCTTGAGAGCGATTGACGTGGAACCTGCGCATCTTATCGGGAACGTCAGCCCAGCATAAGCGGTGAAGGACAAAATCCAGAGGCAACTGTAGTGGATATGCGGATAGGTGGGAAATGGGCTCCAAATCAGGTGCAGCGACTTCATTGGAATCGGACATAAGTGAGGCCGGTATCTTACGTTTGCGGCAAGCTGATCAACATATGTGCAAGTGCTCTCAAGGCCGTAAGTTGTTCAAACTAAAACAAAAAAACGGCAATGTGAAAATTGCAAATCTGATGCCGGATTTTTGCACTTGCGAACAGGTAAGGGATCGTTTACCACCTCGCCTCACTAGCGCCACATTTGCAGCCGGAAGCGGCTTGCAATGCTTAGAAACGACATAGGGATTTTATGGACGAAAACGTGCAGAAATCTTGCTGGAGCGTAACACTTTGGACAGTTGGTGCCGTTGGCATCGCACTCGCCATGGTTCTCTTGTTCAACGACGTTGACAACGCCCAACAAGCCGTCGCCATCGCCAAATAAGCCTGAGGGCGCACGAAACACAAAAGCCGTAGCGATCGCTGCGGCTTTTTTGCTTTTTTGCCTTCCGATCGGGCGGTGAAACAGTCAAGTTCTGGTGGTGTTCAATTCAATACGGGGGCTGGAACAGTCGCTTTTGGGTCCGGGCGGTTTGGCGGTCCTGAGACCTTGCGCAGCTCCAACTGACGCACCACCGTACTGTTTCCCGGATGGCTGATCAGGAAACTGCTGTACGCATTTTCGCCCAGCGGCAGAAGCACCAGCTGCACTTCGCCTTGTCCCGGCCAGATGACATCCGCGCCCCAGGCTTGCACATGCTCTGGCAAGGTGTGAGGGCTTAAATCCAGAATGTCTGAGGCTTCCAACACAGATGAGTTTCCTGAGTTCCAGGTCAGACCAGCGAGGCCATTTTTAACCTCAAAGAGTTCGATGTCTGTTTCGCTGATAGTCAAAACCAGATTGCCCGACGGATTTGTTTGAAGCGTCAGTTCGCCTGTCTCAAGATCAGACGCAAGCGGTGCCCGTTTCCCGTCCCGCTCGATAAAGCCTGCCGTGTTGATGACATGAAATTTTCCAAGCAGCTGAATGGTCTCTGCCTGTGCAGGACCAGAAAGTATCCAAAATAGAACCAGCGAGAGGAAAAGCCGCACTGTCGATCATCCGTTCTGTTTTGATCCTCAAAAGCTACCGTACGGATGTTGATAAAGTCTTCGCGCACATTGTGAGGCCACAGTTACCTGGAGAGCGTGACCACAAGATCTTCAATCGTGGAGTGTTCCGGAGACCAGGAAAGAAGCCGTTTTGCGTGGGTGTTGTCTGCCGATTGGGTAAGCGCGTACCCAGCCGCCCAGTCCTGATCGGGATCAATACCCTCCGGGGAGGGCTGTGTGATGATCTCCAGAGGCTTGCCGTGACGGGCTGAGATATGGCTTGCAAGATGGTCGACGGAGACGCCGGAGATACCACTTCCAATGACGGACATGCGGAACCGGGTTTGACGTAATACCAGCGCATAAAGCCGGGCAAGGTCCGAAACTTCGACCAGTGGCCAAGATGTGTGTTCCGAGGCCCGGGTTTGAAACCTCCCACTCTCTTTCAAGGCAGCTGTCATCTCTGCAACCGGACCAAAATCTGGTCCGCATACAAGGGCAGGGTGGACCACGGAAAGCGCGAGGTCTGTACCTGTAGAGAGCGTCTTGATGGTCTCTGTCATGAACCGAAAGGCTGGCAGCGGTGAAAATGGGGTCTTCTCACTGAGCATGTCTCCCGCCTTGCAGGGCGGATACAGCCAAATCCCACCGGTATAAACAACCTTCAGCGGTTGTTTGCGATGCCGAGCCGCTTTTTTCATCTCCAGCATGGCGATCCGGTCGACCTTGCCCATGTCGGGTGAGAAGGTCGCTCCAAGGTGAACGACAGCATCGCATGCGGTTGCCCGCTCGACCCAGGTGGCCGGATCCCGCAGGTCGCCGGGATAAGCTGAGGCGCCGAGGCGGCGCAGTTTTTCCGAAGATTGATCGGACCTGGAAAGACCGATGATCTGGCAGCCGTCCTCGACGAGCTGTTTGATCACTGCCGAGCCGATCCCGCCCGTGCCACCTGTAACGAATACATCCATTGTACGAGATGACCGGTTTCGCGCTGCAAGCGCAAGAGCGGGAGCCCTTGTTATAATCACTATCCACCGCTGCAGACGGTCGCTCCCTTGACCTTGCTTTGTTAACTGATAGGTCAGTTCAATGACCTTGCATCTTGTGAAACTCTGTGTGGGTGCCGATAGCGTCGAGAGCCTTCAGGCCTGGATCGACTTTCGCGTTGAGCAGGCGCGGGCGGCCGGGCTTGGCGCACACACCACCCATACCACGCGTATGGTGCCGACCCGGCGGGAGGAGCTGTTGGATGGCGGGTCGCTCTATTGGGTCATCAAAGGAAAAATTCAGGCACGTCAGCATCTCCTGGATATTCGGCCTTTTACCGATGATGCTGGGGTGAAACGCTGCGACCTGGTGCTGGAGCCGCGGTTGATACTCACACAATATCAGCCAAAGCGGCCGTTCCAGGGGTGGCGCTATCTGAAGGCCGAAGATGCACCAAAGGATATTCGTGCCGGTGGAGATGTTCAGAACATGCCGGACAGCATGCGGCGGGATCTCACGGAGCTCTGTCTCATTTGATTGCAAACCGCCTGCGGCAATTGCGGCAAAAGCGTTGACGTAGACGGTCCCAAGAACCAAGTTCGGGTTGTGAACGGCAGGATAAGGGACACTCAGTCTTGGCAAAGACACGGGACAGCATGAATACCCCGGCGAAACGGCAGGATCAGACTGTCCGTTCGACCGAGGCCGATGTGTCCGCTTTTCTCGACAAGGTGAAGTCAGCGCCGCGCCCGGCCCCGGGTACATCCGGCCGGCTGATCTTCGCGCTCGATGCAACAATGAGCCGGCAACCCACTTGGGACACGGCTTGTCAGTTGCAGAGTGAGATGTTTCAGGAAGCCGCGTCCATCGGTGGCCTCATGATCAAGCTTGTCTATTTCCGCGGCTTTGGCGAGTGCAGAGCCTCGCGTTGGTTTGAAACAGGGCAGGAGCTCGCCGGAGTGATGAGCCGGATTACCTGCCAGGGCGGTCACACGCAGATCCGTAAAGTACTTTCAGCTGCGATCAGCGCTGCGGAAAAAGAGAAAATTGCGGCGGTTGTTTATGTCGGCGACTGCATGGAAGAAAACGTCGACACCTTATGTGACAAGGCGGGGCAGCTCGGCCTTCTGGGTGTGCCGATGTTCCTTTTTCAAGAAGGCCGGGATCCGGTTGCTGAGAGTGCGTTCCGCGAAATCGCCCGCTTGACCAATGGAGCTTATTGTCCGTTTGATGCCGGTGCTGCGCGTCAACTCTCCGAGCTCTTGAAGGCGGTTGCTGTGTTTGCCAGCGGTGGGCACAAGGCGCTGACTGCATTTGAAAAGAAAGGCGGGCAGGGCGCCCGATTGTTGTTGGAGCAACTCAAGCCGTCATCATGATCTATTTGCTTCTCGGCCTTGTGCTGCTTGTCGTTTTCATTGCCATGATGCGGCAGTTCGTTCAGGCCAACCCGGCCAGGCTCGCGCAGTCTATCCGCACCTATGGCGGTATCCTGTTGATGATACTTGCGGGCGTTTTCGCCGTTACCGGACGGTTTGCACTGGCAATCCCGGCCTTTGGGTTTGGGGTGTCGCTGCTTGGATTGGCCGGCCTACGAAACTTGTCGGGCTACAATCCTCAAAAGACCGCCGGGCAACAGTCCCAGGTCCGGTCTGCCATGGTCGAAATGGAATTGGACCATGACACAGGTGCTTTATCGGGATCAGTCCTCGCCGGCGGTTTCCAGGGCCGCCGGCTGGATGACCTGACAGATGATGAGCTGCAGACCTTTTGGCAGGAAGCTCATCAGGACGATCAAAGCCTGAAGCTAGTCGAAGCTTATCTCGACCGCAGGCTTGCCGGTTGGCGTGAAGACTTCGAGGCGGATGCCACAGATCGGCAGAGAAGCGCGTCGAGCTCGGGCCCCATGACAGATGAGGAGGCCTACCAGATCCTGGGGCTTTCGCCCGATGCCGGGGACGCGGAAATCCGAGCCGCGCACCGCAGGCTTATGATGCGGGTCCATCCCGACCAAGGAGGCTCCGGTTTCCTCGCGGCGAAAATCAACGAGGCGAAAGACACGCTTCTCAGAAGACATTAACGACATCCGTTACTCAATTACTCATAGATGGCGAAGCAGGCGAATTTCGCCTTTTTCAAGGTACGGCAAGCCCGACGGGCTGCAGATTTGTTGTCGAACCCGGCAAAACGGGCGCGGTAGAGGGTCGTGCCATTGGCTTCGACTGGCTCTGTGAAAGGTGTGCGGTTGTTCAAGGCATTGCCGGTCCGTGCTTCAGCTCTCTGAAGAAGGGCCATAGCCTGGGCTTCAGTTTCGGCGGCAGCAATTTGCACCTGCCAGCCAGAGACCGCGATAGCAGGTTCGGCAGTGTCGACGTCAACGCGTTCATTTTCGTCAGCATCGCCCTGCGCCAGTTCTTCTGAAGATGCGTCGATCTTTTGCGACAATGACGCTGTCTGCGTTGCACCGACTTCGGCCGCCGGGATGACTTCAATGGCTTCAGTTGCGACAGTGCGTACCGGGATCGGAGCGCTTGGAGCTTGCTCGTCATTACGGACCGGCAGATCGATACCCGCCTGTTGGCGCGCCGCCTGAAGTAGAGCCGTCTTTGAAATCGACTGTGTCGTGATCGACGCGTCCGGGCTGGTTCTCGGGATCGGGGGCAGAGATGTCGCAACCGCGAATGTGTCGTTGAAGCGGGACTTCACGGCCTTCGGCGGGATCGGAACTTCATTGCCAAAGCCTGGAACCGGTGCGGGAGCCGGGGCAGGGATCTGATTGGCCGCCAGCGCGTCTTCCGGAAGTTTTACCGGTGCGTAGGCACTTGCAAGCACGACCGGCGCGCCAGTCGCAGGCGGTGCAATTCCACCGCCCGGCTTATTCGCAGGTAGCGGCGGCTCTTTCAGAGAAGCCGCGTCAAATGCAAAGGCGGGTCCTGCGGAGGCAATCAACGGTGCAGTCCGCGGCCCTCGGCTCGCCTTGTGCAGATACCGTCCGATCAGGTCAGTCATATGAGCATTCCGGCGTGCGCCGGTGCGGCCGCCCATGACAACAGCAACGATATGACGGTTGTTTCGTTGAACGGACGTGACCAGATTGAAGCCCGATGCCCGGATATAACCCGTTTTGATCCCGTCCACGCCTTTCACACTGCCCAAAAGTCTGTTGTGATTGCGCAGGTTGCGGCCCTTGTATTTGTAGACACGGGTATTGAACAGCTTGTACCGCTCCGGAAACCGCTCCTGGATCGCGCGGCCCAATGTCGCCATGTCACGTGCAGTGGTCCGTTGCTTTGAGTTTGGCAAACCATGTGCGTTGCGGAAGGTTGTCTTGGACATGCCAAGCTGGCGGGCTGTCCGGGTCATCCGTCGGGCAAATGCGGCTTCGGAACCGGCGATGTTTTCCGCAACAGTGGTTGCCACATCGTTGGCCGATTTGGTGACCAGCGCACCAATCGCATCTTTCACCGAAATGGTGCTGCCCGGTTTCAAGCCGAGTTTTGACGGAACTTCAGCAGCGGCGTTTTTTGAAACTTTCAACCGGCTGGACATGGAAAGCCGGCCGGCCTCAAGCTCTTCGAAGATAATGTAGGTCGTCATGATCTTCGTCAGCGAGGCCGGGAACCGGTAGGCGTCCGCATTGGCCGCATAGAGGGTTTTGCCGGTCTTGGCATCCACGACGATGCCAGCATATTTCGGATTGGCCGAAGCCACGGTTGGGGCGCAGAGCACAAGAGTGCCGACGACAAGCATTTTGCCGAGACGGCCAATCATTCGCGCAGAGCGTAAAGAACGCATACCTAACACTGTTACTTTTCCCAATTCGGGTCACGCGTTTCTTTTTGTGGACGGGGATGATCGGCCAGCCCCAGGCCGTTCATTCGAGCCGTCCGCGAAGTACGAGGGCTATTTGATGGAATCACGGTTACGAATGTGTAAAGGAGATGCCAGAAAAACACTTAAAAAATTTGTTTTTTGTTATGGTTAATCAAGTGTAAATGCCGTTTGTGGCGGGTGTGGATTTTTTTTGTTGTATACATTGGTTTTTTTGGTCAATTATTTTTGATTATATCTGCCGAAGATCAATAAATATTCTCTTGGTTGGAATATTTTGGGAGTATGATGGCAGTTTTTTATTCTATACTTGAGAGTTGAGGAATTATTCGATTTTGTTGTTTTCTTTAACTCGCGCTACGGCCTCAGTTGAACCGTTTTGCTGCGATGCGGTGTATTTGCTACAAAGCGCCGGTTGTGCATGTGTGGAGACGGAGCGGGTATTGGCCGCCAAAAGGGGGGCGCTCAAGCTTGCGGTCTGCGGAGGGTTGAGAATTTTCTTTTCGGGATTTACTTAAGTTATTCGCGTTAAAGTTGTTTTTGCATTGCAAAATCGCCTTGACAGAATTTGTGCAGTGCATTATGAAACTTGCGTTAGGTAAAGCGATAAGCGCGCCGGACAGTTCAGACGGGTCACAGTTGATGCCGCTGACGACCGGTTCGCCGGAGAAGGGCAAACGACATGATGAACAACTTCGATGAAATCCAGAAGATGAGCAAAGACAGCATGGACATGGCCATGGAATCATTCGGCTCCATGAGCAAAGGATTTCAGGCAATTGCTGCTGAGGTTGCTGATTATCAGAAGAAATCCTTCGAAGAAGGCACAGCTGCTGTTGAGAAGCTGGTGGCTTCCAAATCCATCGACACTGCATTTGAAGCCCAGGCTGACTATGTGAAGACCTCCTACGAGGGCTTTGTTGGCGAAATGACCAAGATCGGTGAGATGGTCACGGATCTGTCCAAAGACGCCTACAAGCCGTACGAAGGCATGATCGGTAAGTTCGGCAAGTAAGTTGCCAACGCCGGGCACTTGCCCGGATTGAGTTTTTTGAAAACCCGGTCGGTGACGGCCGGGTTTTTGTGTTTTTGCGATTTACCCAATTATTCTTTTTTCCCGGTCGTGGTGAGAGCGCCGGTCGATTTTCGCTCAAAGCACGGTCTTTTAATCGGATTTTAGAGACCTACATCCGTAATTGACAACATGCTGATGCATCCGGGATGGCAAATGCCCAGATGTTGATGAAATCGACCATTGCGAAAGTGCCTCGGGCGCGGCAGGATTACATATCCAAAGGCCGGATATCCGGCGGAATGTAACCTGCGTAAGATAAGGCCCGGACCAGCTCTGAATGCTAAGCGGGCCTATTGGAAATGAGACGGTTAGGGCTGGAGTGACACAGACGAGTGTAACGGAAATGACTGCGGGACCTGATTATGACAAGGACGGTGGCGACGCCGGAACGGTTGTTGTCACCCGGACGAAAACAGTCACCAAGCGGCCAAACCTGTATCGCGTGCTGCTTTTGAATGATGACTATACGCCGATGGAATTCGTGATCCATGTGGTGGAGAGCTTCTTTCAAAAGAACCGTGAGGAAGCCACGCGCATTATGCTGCACGTGCATCATCACGGCGTTGGGGAATGTGGGATCTTCACCTATGAAGTTGCCGAGACCAAGGTGACCCAGGTGATGGATTTCGCGCGCCGGCACCAGCATCCCCTGCAATGCGTCATGGAAAAAAAGTGAGGACTTACACACGTGCCTTCTTTCTCGCGCAGTCTTGAAAAAGCCCTCCACCAGGCCTTGGCGCTCGCCAATGAGCGCCAGCAGGAATATGCCACGCTAGAGCATCTTCTTTTGGCTTTGCTGGACGATCAGGACGCGGCCGCAGTCATGCGGGCGTGCAACGTGGATCTCGATACGATCCGCCAGAACCTGATCGAATATATCGAAACCGAACTCGACAATCTTGTCACCGACAGTGACGAGGACGCCAAACCGACTGCCGGCTTCCAGCGTGTGATCCAGCGCGCTGTAATTCATGTGCAGTCGTCAGGGCGCGAAGAGGTGACCGGGGCAAATGTGCTCGTAGCGATCTTTGCAGAGCGCGAAAGCCACGCAGCCTATTTCCTGCAAGACCAGGACATGACCCGCTACGACGCGGTCAACTACATTTCTCACGGGATCGCGAAGCGTCCCGGCATGTCGGAGACCCGGCCGGTTGAGGGCGCGGAAGAAGAAGACGTGCTTTCCGGCAACGATGCTGAGAAAAAGCCGGCACAGAAAACCGACGCTCTGGAAGCATACTGCGTCAACCTCAATGAGAAGGCGGAGAAGGGCAAGATCGACCCGCTGATCGGGCGGGACGGCGAAATTCAGAGGACCATCCAGATCCTGTGCCGCCGGTCCAAGAACAATCCGTTGTTTGTCGGTGACCCAGGTGTGGGCAAGACGGCGATTGCTGAGGGTTTGGCCCACCGCATCGTCAATGCCGATGTGCCTGAAGTTCTGCAGGATGCAACGATCTTCTCGCTCGACATGGGCGCGCTGCTCGCAGGTACGCGCTACCGCGGTGATTTCGAAGAGCGCCTGAAGCAGGTGGTCAAGGAAATCGAGGACTATCCGGGTGCGGTGATGTTCATCGATGAGATCCACACAGTGATCGGTGCGGGTGCCACATCAGGCGGGGCAATGGATGCGTCCAACCTCCTGAAGCCGGCGCTGGCATCCGGTGCGATCCGCTGCATCGGGTCGACGACTTACAAAGAATATCGTCAGTTCTTTGAAAAGGATCGGGCACTCGTGCGCCGGTTCCAGAAGATCGATGTCAACGAGCCGACCATTCCGGACGCCATCGACATTCTGAAAGGCCTTAAGCCGTATTTCGAAGATTTCCATAAGGTGCGGTACACGAACGACGCCATCAAGACAGCGGTCGAGCTGTCGGCGAAGTACATTGCCGACCGGAAACTGCCGGACAAGGCCATCGACGTTCTGGATGAAACCGGGGCGAGCCAGATGCTGGTCCCGGAAAACCGCCGCCGTAAAACCATCGGCGTCAAGGAAATCGAGAACACCATCGCAACGATGGCGCGGATCCCGCCGAAGTCGGTCTCCAAGGACGATGCAGAGGTTCTGGAAAACCTTGGCAAGGATCTGAAGCGCGTCGTTTACGGTCAGGACAATGCCATCGAAACACTGGCATCCGCGATCAAGCTGGCCCGTGCCGGATTGCGCGAACCGGACAAGCCCATCGGCTCTTACCTGTTCTCAGGTCCTACCGGCGTCGGTAAAACCGAAGTTGCGCGTCAGCTGGCGTCCTCCCTGGGTGTGGAGCTCATTCGCTTCGATATGTCGGAGTACATGGAGCGGCATACGGTGTCCCGCCTGATCGGCGCGCCTCCAGGTTATGTCGGCTTTGACCAGGGTGGTTTGCTCACCGACGGTGTCGACCAGCATCCGCACTGTGTTCTGCTCTTGGATGAAATTGAAAAGGCCCATCCGGACCTCTTCAACATCCTTCTGCAGGTGATGGATCACGGCAAGCTGACCGATCACAACGGCAAGCAGGTCGACTTCCGCAATGTCATCCTCATCATGACCACCAACGCAGGCGCGGCCGATATGGCCAAGATGCCGGTGGGCTTCAACCGCATCAAGCGGGAAGGGGACGATCAGGAAGCGATCAACAAGCTGTTCACGCCGGAGTTCCGCAACCGTCTGGATGCGATCATCCCGTTCGGCAATCTGCCGGTCGAAGTTGTTTACAAGGTCGTCGAGAAGTTCGTCATGCAGCTGGAAGTCCAGCTTGCAGACCGGAACGTCACCTTCGAACTTGGCGACGACGCCGTCAAATGGCTCGCCGACAAGGGATACGACAGTCAGATGGGAGCCCGGCCGCTTGGCCGGATCATCCAGGAGCACATCAAGCGGCCGCTGGCTGACGAAGTGCTGTTCGGCAAGCTCAAAAAGGGCGGCATGGTCAAGGTCTCGGTCTCCGAGGACGGCAATGGTCTGCTCTTGGAGAGCGTTGAAGAACGCGCCACACCGCCAAAGGCCAAACCGAAAGCGGCCGCCAAGGCAAAGCCAAAGCGCAAACGCAAACCGGCGGCCAAGGCGGCGACCACCAAGGCGTCAAAGCCAACGGATAAAGGCGGTTCGTCCAAGAAAAGCCTTGTTCCGAAAGTTCCGCTTGCGGACTGAAGGTATTGAAATCAAATATAAACGGGCGCCCAATGGGCGCCCGTTTTCGTTAGTGGGAAGTGGGTCTTATCCGGTTACCAGTGTTCAGTCCCCGGTGCACCTTTAGGTATTCCGTGAAGGTTCGGGGTCAGCCAGCCACCGTAGAATTTTCCGGCTTGCGGATCGACGCGCTCTGAACCCACCTGGCAAAGATCCATTTTCCCTGGGTAGAAGGCGAGGTGGTCCTTGAGCGCCTGAAATTCGGGTGTCGGCCGCGAATAACACCATGCGGCGGCCCGTGCCGTCCGGGTGCTGGCCGACACATCGAAATAGGTGGCGGCGCCTTTCCACTCACAGAGGGTGGATTGCGGGAGGCGGCGCAAATGAGCTTTCACATCCTCCGGGGGAATGTAGTAGGTCGGCGGATGATGGGTTTCGAGTACCCGCAGGGCCCGCGTGGTATCAACGATCTCCACGGACCCCAGAACTATAAGAATCCGCTGCTGCACCGGTTCGACAATCGGTGGCCGTGGATAGGTTTGGACGTTCTCGATCGGCAAATCCATGCTTGCTGCCTCTCTCGTTTCGGGAATGAGGTCGGTTTGGCCGGTGTATTCGTTGAAGATGCTGTTTCACAGATCGTTTAGAAGGGCTTCCGCGATTGCAGTGCCGCTTTGAAACGCGGCTTCCACACGGGCGTCGAGGCACCAGTCACCGCCCAGGAAAAGCGTTTTCGACGCGTTTGAAAGAAACGGCTGGCCGAGCGGAGTACCGACCTTGGCATAGCGCCACCGGTGCGCGTCGATATGAACCACTTTGCCCCGGTCAAGGTCCAGGGTCTTGCAAAGCTCGCTCAGCATCAGGTCAGCCACGACGGCTTTGTCGAGTTCCAGATGGTCTTCGCTCCAGTTAGGACTTGCCTGGGCGACAAATGCAGTCCGGCCGGGGCGCCCTGGCTTGGTTTTCTCATTCGCGATCCAGGCCAGCGGGGCGTTCGGGTCGCGGTGGGAAGCGGGTAGACCGTCAACCTCATCGTCAAAGGCAGCCATCAAGGTCCAACAGGGCAAAAGACTGACATGGGCGATCTGTTTTGAGAGCGGGTGGCCGGTGCCGAGTAGAGCCATGGTCTGCGGTGCAGGGGCGGTGATGATCAATCGATCGAAGACAAGGGTTTCTTTATCGATTTCCAAAGACCAGTGGCCATCGGTCTCGGTGACCGAATTCACCTGTACTTGACGGCGGATGTCGAGGTCACTGGCCAAGGCTTTTGCAAGCGCGTTCATTGAGGGTACGCCGACAAAGCCGGTCCGCTCGCCCATGTCCCATTCACCGGCGGCATCAACGGACATGAGGCTTTGGATCAGTTTCTGAAATTCAACTGTCTTTGCTGTGATGTATTGCGCGCCATGATCAAACTGAAGACCATTGTCGGCCCGCCGGGTCGCAAGACGCCCGCCAATTCCGCGACCTTTGTCTAGAATCAGAGACGTGTGCCCGGCAACTTTGAGTGTTCGGGCGCAAGAGAGCCCTGTCATGCCAGCCCCAATGATGCCGATGCGAACCGGTTCTGTCATGCGATCTCCAGTCGGTTGAGGATGTTTGGAATCTCCTTCTTCACCTTGAAGAAACCGGCCGTTGCATAGCGCCAGATCGCATCATCCCAGGGACGCCGGATTTCGGTCAGGGTGAGACCATCGTTTTCGAGCTCCGTCCGGGATGCGTCCAGCCAGTCCTTGAGCGGTCCGGCCGGGACATAGGGCATGACGATCTGCTTGGCTCCGGCTTCTGCCGCCCACTCAATGATTGGGGCCGGCGAAGCGGTGTTCAACCTTGTCGCCGCCTGTCCAATCCGTTGTGCAGCATCTTCTAAAGCTCCTGCTTCGAACGAGCTAATGTGGTCTGGAACAGGTCGTGGTGATCTCAGGTCACTTGATGTCAGCGTCGCGGTTGCAACGAGTTCGATGCCGTCTGGGATCAGTGTTTCTGGCAGACAATCGTCCTCGGTGAGGAGGAGAGCCGTTGGCTTGCCTAGTTCCGGCGCAACAAAATCTCGTGTCGGTTGCGCGGACGGTAGCCCGTTCGGCTCGCTCCAATCCAGTGACGTCACTCCGGTTTCGAAGTCTGAGCTTTCCGGGGCAAACCGACCATCTGTGAACTTCGCGATGTTCCAGGCTTGGGCTTCGTAGGTCTTGCCGCGCGTATGCAGTCCGGCAACCCAGCGCCAGCTCAAAGTGTTCGAGGCCGGGTCTCCGTCTAGCAAGTGGCGATAGAAAAAATCTGCGCCGATCCGCCAGGGAAGCTTCAAAGTGAAGATCCAGATGGACGCAAACCACATACGTGCGTGGTTGTGGAGGTATCCAGTGTGGACGAGCTCATCCACCCAGGCATCAAAGCAGTCGATCCCGGTTTGCCCGGCCTCCGCACGGGTCACCGCATGACGGAGGCCGCTGTTTGTCTCCAGATCCTCCAGGTCGGCGGTCAGCCCTTGCTGATAAGATTCCCAGATCGCAGGGCAGCGCTCGAGCCATCCCTTGAAATAGCCGCGCCAGAAAACCTCTTGAATGAACTTTTCAGCGCCATCAAGACCGTGGTTCTGCAGGGCTGCGGTCACAACTTCCTGCTCGTTGATCAACCTCCGGCGGATGAACGGCGACAAGCAGGAAACGGACGTGTGCTTGCCGGGGCCGCGATCATAGTTCCTCTGAGCCGCATAGGCCTGGCCCATCTGCGGCGTAAAATCGTCAAGGTGTTGGAGAGCTGCTTCGCGGGTCGGCGAAAAGATCGTCATAAGGCAATGTCCAGCGCTGTTTTTTGCCTTGCTTACGCAAGGCGCACTGCTTTGGATGGGCCGAACGGACGTTAGAACGAAGCAAAACGTGCCAAGTCTTATGCCGGCCGGCCTTTGCCAAACTCCCGGCAGATCCAATCAATCACCTTTTGCCGTGCTTCGCCAAATCGGACCGGATTTTCCGGGTAAACAAGATGGTAGCCGCGTGTGCCGATGCCCTGATCGGGCTGGCGCCACAAACACGTCAATGCACCGTTTGAGAGTTGCCGTTGCACCAGAAGCTCCGGGACAAGGGCGATACCTTGCCCCTCCAACGCCGCGTTGATGGCAAGGCTTGAATGACTGAAGCTCAGGTAAGTGACGTCTTCCGGCAGCAGCTCTGTCCCAAGCACCTCTTCCCAGGAGGTGTGGCTGTCCAGAAGAATGCGCAGGTGCGGCATATCCTGAATATTTTCTATTGTCTTTCGATCCTTGGTCAGCCTCGGCGACGCAACGGCTGCCAGTCGAATTGGTGCAAGAAAATGGTTCTTGAGACCTGTAAAAGGTGGGGCGCCGATCCGAATGGCCAGGTCGACTCCGTCGCCTTTGAAGGTTGCCAGCCGCTCGGTGGCCAGTGTTGCCAGATCCAATCCCGGATTTTTGTCCAGAAAACCAGGCAGACGGGGAACAAGCCACAGCGCGGCAAAGGACGGGGGCAGGCTGAGTGTGATGCGTGGAACCTGTTGGGATACATCGTTTATCGCCCGATCGATTTCATCGAGCCCACGCCGGACTTGCGCGTGAAACCCTTCCGCCGGTGCGGTCAGCGCGAGACCGCGGGGAAGCCGGTCGAACAGCTGAACGCCGAGTTCATCCTCCAGAGCGCGAACCTGTTGGGCAACTGCCCCTTGTGTGAGGTTGAGCTCCTCTGCAGCCAGCCGGAAATTGAGGTGCCGGGCCGCAGCATCAAATGCTCTGAGTTTGTTGAGGCTGGGGTGACGCATCGCTCTTAGGCCTAAGCAGTAGCTTTTCTACTGTTTAGGTGCAGAAAGCATGATTGGTCAAGCGCATGGTCCGTTGCTAAAAATGCACCTAAAGGAGACATATCATGAGCGAACAAAAAGTGGCCCTGATTACAGCTGGTGGATCCGGCATGGGCGCGGATGCAGCCAGACGGCTGGCGGCAGACGGGTTCAAAGTCGCGATCCTGTCGTCCTCCGGGAAGGGGGAGGCACTGGCAAAGGAACTGGGCGGCATTGGTCACACCGGTTCAAACCTGAGCAACGATGACCTAAAAGCATTTGTCGACAAGGCAATGACTGCCTTCGGGCGCATTGATGTCCTCGTAAACTCCGCCGGACATGGCCCAAAGGGCGATATCATGGAGATCTCTGATGAAGACTGGCATCTCGGCATGGATTACTACCTGATGAATGTGATCCGTCCGAGCCGTCTGGTGGCACCGATCATGGCACGCCAGGGCGGCGGCACTGTCATCAATATTTCCACCTTCGCCGTATTTGAGCCGGACCCGATGTTTCCGACCTCCGGCGTTTTCCGGGGCGGTCTTGCTGCCTTTACCAAGCTGTTTTCGGACAAGTACGCTGCTGAGAATGTGCGCATGAACAACGTGTTGCCCGGCTTCATCGACAGCTTGCCGGAAAAGGAAGACCGCCGGTCGCGCATCCCGATGGGCCGATATGGCCGATCGGAGGAGGTTTCCGGGTTAATTTCCTATCTCGCCAGTGATCTAGCGGCCTATGTCACGGGTCAGAACATACGAATTGATGGCGGGCTGACACGGTCGGTCTAAAGCGGATTTTGATCGGGTGGCCGAAGCCACCGGACAGTGGGCTGGACAGGTTTGCTGGATAAAGGTAAGGAATCCTTACTAACTTCAGCAATTTGGAAACGCCTTCATGACTGCCTCAAAGGACACGGGGCAACCGCAGCTATCCTCGAAGCCACCCGTTTCCGACCGGGGCTGGTTGCTGCGCGGCGCGCGCGCCGCGATTTCCATTCCCGCCTTCATCCTGACGTCTGCTTTTGTCGGGTTTGCCGGGATGGCCCGCGAAACAGGATTGAGCCTGGCCGAAACACTTCTCATGACAGGGGCGGTGTGGGCCTTGCCATCCGTGGTGGTTTTAACCGGAGCGATGGCGTCGGGCATGGGATTGATCCCCGCCGCTGTCGCGGTTGCGTTGGCATCCGTGCGTCTGATGCCCATGACAATGGCGTTGATGCCGTTCCTGAAGGTGCCGGGTAAGACCAAAACCTGGCACTTGCTGATCGCATCGCATTTCGTGGCGGTGACGGCTTGGGTCTACGCGATGAAGAACTTGCCCGACCTGCCGAGGGAAGGGCGGTTGCCGTTCTTCATCGGGTTTGGCGGCGGGGTGACCAGCTTTGTCTTTGTGTCCACCGGGATTGCCTACATGCTTGTTGAGCGGATGCCGCCCATGGCCGCCGGGGCTCTTGTCCTTGTGACACCGGTCTACTTCCTGTGTTCCTTGTGGGGCGCTGCGCGGATGAATGCCGACAAGGCGGCAATGATTTCCGGCCTTGTGCTTGGCCCTTTGTTCTTCCTTTATTTTCCCGGTCTTGATCTCCTTTGGACGGGCCTGCTTGGCGGAACGCTTGCCTATCTCGTCACACGATTTTGGCGCCGGGGGCTGTCATGAGTAACCTTATGTCAGAAACTTGGTGGTGGCCCTATGTGATGATCCTCGTCGCAGGGTGGCTTGCAACCGATGTGTGGCGGTGGTTGGGCGTTTTTGCCGGCGGTAAACTGCGCGAAGACAGCGAACTTTTCATCTGGGTCCGGTGCGTTGCAACGGCACTGGTTGCCGGTGTGATCTCCAAGCTTGTTCTGTTTCCCCAAGGTGTGCTGGGTGACACGCCGATCTGGTTGCGGTTGGCGGCCGCGGCCTTCGGGTTTGTCTGCTTCTTGGCTCTTGGGCAGCGCGTGATCGTCGGTGTGCTGTCCGCGGTTGTTTTTCTAATGGCTGGATGGTGGATCTTGGGCTCCTGACACTCCTGACAGAAGGCTGTCAGCAGGGGGGTGATACATGGCGTGCATTGGCCAACTGGCCACACCGGATCAAAGGAGCCCCGCCATGACCTATCACAAACTCGTTCTTCATTATGCACCGCGCAGCCGCGCCAGCACGCTCCGCGTACTGCTGGATGAACTTGGTGCCAATTACGAGTTGAAAGTACACAACGCGAAAGCCGGTGATTTACAGTCGCCGGAGTATCTGAAGATCAATCCCCTCGGGAAGGTGCCGACACTTCAAGACGGTGAGACACTCATTACCGAATCCATCGCAATCGCCCTGCATGTTGCCGATCTTTATCCCGAGGCAGGACTGACACCAGGTTTGACCGATCCCCGGCGCGGCGCTTATCTGCGATGGATGGTGTTTTATGCCGCATCCTTTGAGCCCGCCGTGGTCAACAAGGCGTTCGACACGGATATACCGCGGCAGATTGCGCCGTATTGCACCTATGACGCCGTGATGAAGACGCTGGCGGCGCAGCTGGAAAAAGCACCCCATATACTCGGGGATCAGATTTCCGCAGCAGACATCTTCTGGGGATCTGCTCTGCGTTGGACATTGATGTTTGATCTGGTGCCGGACTGGCCCGTCTTTACCGAGTATGCCGAGAGGATTACCGCACGGCCGAGTTTCCAGCGTGTCTTGGAAAATGAGGCCGTGCTCGATGCAGAGCAGGAGGCCGCCGCGAACCCGGCACGGATCGCCGCCGCGAGCTGAGGCAAAGTTTAGGGGTTCCGGAGGCGCTACACCCTGCCTCCGGAACAGTTTCGCAGGTTTGAGGCCTAGCCCAACGCGGCGCGGATCTTGTCGGCTTGTTCGGCAAGAAGATCATTGTCTGCCATTTCGCCGGTGTGCGGCTTCATCTTGACACCGTCAAACCTGGGGATGATGTGAACATGGGTGTGAAACACCACTTGGCCACCGGCTGGTTCGGAAAACTGCTGAATTGTGGTGCCGTCCGCCCCAAATGCCTTGATAACGGCGTGAGCCATCTTCTGGACCGTGGCCATCACAGCGTTCAGATCCTCTTGCGCAATGTCCAGAATATTCCGGGACGGAGCCTTCGGAATGACGAGCACATGTCCGTCGCCGCGCGGCATGATGTCCATGATCACGACCGTCTTGTCGTCTTCATAGACCTTGTGGCTCGGCAGTTCTCCGCGCAAAATTTTGGCAAAGATGTTCTGGTCATCATAGGCTGGCGTTTCGATCGGCATGCGTACCTCTAAAAGGAAAAATCTTCGAATGTCGTCGGCCACAGTACTCTGCCAGGCGGTTTAACAACAAGGGTTGAGAACGCCTGGCAATGTCCGGATTAATGCCCGATATCGTTCAGATCAAACGGTGTGGACTGATACATTTCATTGATCCAGTTGCCGAACAGGAGATGCGCGTGGGCACGCCAGCGATTTACCGGCTGCCGGGTGGCATCATCGTCTGGAAAGTAGTTCTGTGGCCGGAGCGGCGTGTCAGATACCTGGCTGTCCCGCTCGAATTCATCCGCGAGAGACGTGGTATCATACTCAATGTGGTTGAACATGTGCAGGCAGCGATGCTCCGGGTCGTCCAGGAGGCACATACCGGTCTCGTCATCTTCCGCAAGCACCATCAGATTGCTGCCGTCCGGGATGTCGACCTTTCGGGTTTCCGTCCAGCGTGAGACTGGCAGACAGAAATCATCGGAAAACCCTCGGAGATACGGCGAGGCCGGTGCGAGTGTACGTTGCCGGTAGACGCCCGTTGCCTTGTCGTCCCGCGCATATTTCGGCATGCCATGAAAGTGATAAGTGGCCGCTTGAGCGGCCCAGCAGATGGTCAGCGTGCGATGAACATGTGTCTGGGTCCAATCCAGCACATCGCGCATTTCCTGCCAGTATCCGACATCTTCAAATGGCAGCTTCTCCACCGGGGCTCCGGTGATGATGAACCCGTCGAACTTCTCGTTCCGGACTTCTTCCCAGGGACGATAGAACGCTTCCAGATGCTCCGTTGGCGTGTTCCGTGGCACGTGGCTGGTCATGCGCACCAGCGTCAGATCGATCTGAAGCGGGGTGGAGCCGAGAAGGCGTGCGAATTGGGTCTCTGTCTTGATCTTGTTCGGCATCAGGTTGAGAAGACCGATGCGCAGGGGGCGGATGTCCTGACGCATGGCATCCGCTTCCTGGATGATCATCACGCCTTCGGATTCCAGAATGGGGCGGCCGGGCAGATCGTTTGGAATTTTTATCGGCATTTACGCGTCCTGTAACCAGAGACAGATGCCTTTCTTCGATCCGATTCGTTGCCTTTGAACTTGAAGTTCACGGCCGCATCTTCTGTTCGAAGAACCACCTTGCCCGGATCGGCAGGTTGGCGTGGGGCATCTGTCCCAACTCTTGATGATGGTCCCTAGGTAATGGATTGGACGCGATCCGGCAAGCCCTGTGCAGACGAATGCCGAACTTGTGAAAGACGCAGATTGTTGTTGGATTTCAGGTGCGTGGCTAATTGAAGGTTCAACTGCCTTTCCGGAAGGGGGCATGTTCAGCCAACGCTTCGTTTTCGCGTTGAACCGCGCGCCGCTCCTGCTCCAGAAAGTCTGCGACTGCGTCGTGAAGGCCCTCATGGGCAATCCAGTGGGCCGAATAAGTCGTTTGTGGCAGGTAACCGCGCGCCAATTTGTGCGCTCCCTGAGCGCCAGCCTCGACGCGTTTCAAGCCTTTGGAAATGGCAAAGTCGATTGCCTGATAGTAACACAGCTCAAAATGCAGGAATGGGTGGTGTTCGGTGCAACCCCAGTGGCGGCCGAAAAGGGTTTCCGATCCGATAAAGTTGAGGGCCCCGGCAACATACCGGCCGTCGCGTTTTGCCAGGACCAGAAGAATGCGGTCCGCCATCCGTTCACTGATCAGCGAGAAGAAGGCACGATTGAGATAAGGGCGGCCCCACTTGCGGGCGCCCGTATCCATGTAAAATCCGTAAAAGGCATCCCAATGCGCTTCTGTGAGATCGCTGCCGGTAACCCATTCGATTTCGAGCCCTTCAGCGCTGATTGCTTCGCGGCGTTCCTTTTTGATCGCCTTGCGTTTGCGCGAGGCGAGGTCGCCGAGAAACTGGTCGAAGGTTTCGTAGCCGTTGTTGTCCCAGTGGAACTGCTGATCTGTGCGCCTCAGATAACCGAGATCGCCAAGCGAGTCCCATTCCGGTTTAGTCAAAAAAGTCGCGTGAACCGAGGAGGCGCCGGTGCGTTGGCAAACCTGTACAAGGCCCGCTGCGAGTGCCTGGAGCCCGGCCTCCCGGTTGATGTCGGAGCTGGTCAGAAAACGGCGGCCTGTCGCCGGAGTAAAAGGGACCGATATCTGGAGTTTTGGGTAATAGTCGCCGCCCGCCCGGTAGAATGCGTCGGCCCAACCATGATCGAAGACATATTCACCCTGGGAGTGGCTTTTCAGATAAGAGGGAACAGTTCCAAGAACCGCGCCGTTACCATCCTCCAGCACCATGTGCCGGGGCATCCAGCCTGTCTGGCGGGTCGCGCAGCCGGATGCCTCCAATGCCTCCAGAAAGGCGTGAGACAAGAAGGGGTTGAAGTCTGTTTCTTCAGAAAATGAATCAGCTTCAGGGGCTAGGGCAGAAGTGAGATCTTGAGACTCACCAGCGCCCGGTGTGCGTGTCAGCTTTCCACCTTGGCTGAGGAGCCAGCCGGGATTGGCAACCGCATCCCATTTGTCCGCTGGCACATCTGACAGGGACGACAGAAGTCTAATGGAAAGTGTCGTCTCCGCGTCACCGGCGCCAGGTTTTTGCGAATGTTCATTGTCCGGTGAAATAGAAGACGTCATGTCAGTATGTCGGCCCGCCATAAAAGGATTGTTTACAAGAATGTAGAGCCGCTTTGCTGCGCCGCAAGAGGGAATGCCAGTCCAAGAATGATCGTCCGTTATTGATCCGGATCGAAGCCCTCAAAGACGATTTGATCGGCAAACCGTTTTGCGACTTCCAACTGTCCCGGTGTCCGGACCGTCCAGGCCATGATTGGTGTCTTGAAAACCTTTTTCATCATGCTGGGGCCGGGGCTCGGCAAATCGTTGACGCCATAGGAGATGAAGTGCGGACTTGTGCGCGGAAAGTGGAGCAGATGGCGCAATATGAAACGGTCCATCCGGCTGTGGCGTGTGTAGTCCGGGCCGGGGCGGGCCGCATCTGCCACAATCCCGCGGAGGACGGAATTGTTGTACTCCTTTGCAACTGCCAACATGTCCGGATCAAAGGTTTTGATACAGGCTGGGCCCTTATAAGCATCCACTTGATCAACAACGCGGCGGACAAAGTCGCCTTGCGCATCGCGCCGGAGCAAGGATTTGATTTCAACAACCAGCGGCACACGGCCATCTACAAGGTCAAAAAGGTCCTGAAGCAGCCATAGGTGATCTGTGCCGGTACGCATTTGCAGTTTGACGAGATCGGCTGAAGATCTTCCGGAAACCGGCCCGCTGCCATCTGCGAGACGGTCCAGGTCATCGTCGTGAAAGACGAGCGCTTCACCATCACTGGTCTGCTGAACGTCAACCTCAATCCCGAAGTCTTTGTCCACGGCCCGCTGGATTGCGGTTGGGGTGTTTTCAATGATGCCGTTGCTGGCATCGTGATACCCCCGGTGCGCTATCGGCCGGGCGAAAATGGCGGCAAGTTCTGGTGACATATTGATTTGTCCGGATTTGGCGGAGCGTTTACGGGGCCCCGCCAGAGCGGAATTAGTCCGCGATCTCGAAAATGGCTTCGATTTCAACTGCGGCGCCAAACGGAAGTGAGGCAGCGCTGACTGCGGAACGTGCATGGCGGCCACTGTCTCCCATAGCCTCAACCAGGAAATCGGACGCACCATTGATCACCTTCGGCTGGTCGGTAAATTCACCCGTTGAGTTCACAAAACCAACGATCTTGACCAAGCGAACCACTTTGTCCAGGTCGCCCGTTGCGGCCTTTGCCTGTGCGAGGAGATTGATGGCACAGAGTTTTGCAGCTTTCTGTCCGTCTACAACTTCAAGGCCGTCGCCAAGCTTGCCGGTTACTGCAATCGCACCGCTGTCCATCGGCAGCTGGCCGGAAATGAACAGCTGATTGCCGGTCTTGACAAAAGGCACGTAGTTGGCAGCTGGTGCGGCGGCATCTGGAAGTGTGATGCCGAGTTCGGCCAAGCGGGCTTCGGTTTTGCTGGTCATGTGTGTCCCCGATAAAAATGGTGAGTTGCCGGTGTCTTGGCCCAAATTGCAGAAACTGACAAGCTCAATTCCGGCAGATGGGAGCGGTATTTGTTCGCCACCTCGTTACAAAACAAAGTCCAGTTAATGGTTTTGCGCCTGTTTTTGTGACCTACATTATCGGTGGGGCCGGGCATTCCTTGCTGGCAGTCCGGCATGAACCCGAATAAAAGAATAGAAACAAGAAATTTCCGCTCCAAAGGCGGTGACGAGGAAAAGTGATGCGGCGAACCGTTTCAGACCGGGCTTTTGAAACTGCTTTTCTATTTAAGTGCGCTGTGGCAGCCATCGTGGTTGTCACTTTTGGTGCCAGTGAAGCAGCTGCCAAAGTGGCGGGCATACAGCTTGCCCCGCATAGAGCTGTCTATGACATGAAGCTTTCCGATACCGAGCAACAGTCCGGGATTGCAGGTCTCTCCGGACGGATGGTCTATGAGTTTTCAGGCAATGCTTGCGAAGGGTACAGCGTCAATTTCCGGTTTGTCACCGAGTTCCGGGATCTGAGTGGTGGCTCTCAGGTAACAGATCTTCAGACCACGTCGTTCGAGGGCCCGGATGCAGAGAGTTACCAATTTCTGTCCAAGACCTATGTCGATCAGAAACTGGTCGAATCGAGCCGGGGACTGGCGCGGACTGAAACGGGCTTGAAGGCGGTCGAACTGAAAGAACCGGACGAAAAGTCTCTGCAGATCGGCCAAGATGTTCAGTTTCCAACAGAGCACCTGATGAACATCGTAAAGACCGCGCAAGATGGCGGGCATTTCACCGCAAGCGACATTTATGATGGTGCAGAAACAGGAGACAAAGTCTTTGGGACCACTGCCGTCATCGGTGCCAAGGCCGTAGGCATTGTGCCGGAAATTGATGGCGAACGGCAGGACGCCTTGGATGCTGTTGCATCCTGGCCGGTGACCGTTGCTTATTTCGATCCCTCCACGCAGGAAAATTCCGGCGAACAGACACCCGTCTACCAGTTGTCCTTCAGGCTGTTTGAAAACGGTGTGAGCGATAAACTTGTTCTGGATTACGGCGATTTCAAAATTGCCGGAACCATGACGGCGCTGGAACTTCGAGATCTGACCGACAAATCTGACTGCGAGTAATCGTCTACTTGTCTTCGGCGGCTTTGCGTGCCTGTTTCGCGGCATGTGTCAAGCCAAGCTCGACAGCTGAGTTGCCGAACTTGCCGCGCAGTTTGTCGATGGCAAGTTCTGCCTTTTTCTTCCGTCCCGACGTTGCATCGAGAAGGTCCTCTGGATCCGCTTGAGAGGCATCTGAGATGTCGTTGACCCCAATGCCGATCAGACGGAAGCGGCGCCCATCTGTTTCCGCCTCCAAGAGGGCAACCCCTGCATCAAATATCTTGTCCGCCAGCTGCGTCGGGTCGGTCAAATGCCGCGCGCGCGTGATCGTTTTGAACTCAGAGGTTTTGAGTTTGAGTGTGATGCCGCGGCCTGCAAGCTCCGATTTTTTCAGGCGGAAGGACACCTTTTCAGACAAGTCTCGCAAGATCGGTTTCAGGACATGGAAGTCCGATATATCTGTCCTGAAGGTGGTTTCGGTGGAAACGCTTTTCGCGCCGCGCGAAGGGGTCACGTCACGGCTGTCGTCGCCATGGGAGAGGTGCGCCAAGCGCAGCCCGATAGAACCATACCGCCGGGCCAAGGTGTTGGCATCCATGGTTTGGAGTTGGCCGATCGTTCGTATGCCGTCGCGGTCGAGTTTCTTTTGGAAGACTTTCCCAACGCCCCAAATCTTGCCGACAGGCATGGGGGCAAGGCGCTGTTCCGCTTCTGCTGCGCCAATCACGGAAAATCCCCGTGGCTTCTCCAAATCTGAGGCGAGTTTTGCGAGAAACTTGTTCGGCGCAAGGCCGACACTTGCCGAAATGCCGATATCAGCTTCAATGTCCCGGATGAACCTGGCAAGGGTTTCGGCGGCGCTTGCGTGGTGGAGGCGCTCTGTACCGGTGAGGTCAAGAAAGGCCTCGTCAATCGACAAGGGTTCGACCAGCGGCGTCAAGGCCTGCATGCGGCTGCGGATTTCCTTGCCGACCTTGGAGTATTTTTCCATATTCGGCTTGATCACCACGGCCTCGGGACACGCTTCCATGGCCTTGAACATCGGCATGGCGGAGCGAACGCCGGAGATGCGAGCGATATAACAGCAGGTCGACACAACGCCCCGCTGACCGCCGCCGATGATCACGGGCTTGTCCTGGAGTTCCGGATTGTCGCGTTTTTCAACCGAGGCGTAAAACGCATCGCAGTCGATGTGGGCAATCGACAGCGTGTCGAGCTCCGGGTGCGCCAAAAGCCTCGGGCTGCCGCAAGACGGGCAACGGCAAAGATGTTGCGGCGCGCGCGCGCCGCAATCCCGGCACAGGGCTTTTGGCTCTTCTGTCATAGGCTCGTACAGGGCTTCAAAACCAGCCCTAAAGAATAGACCTGATGAACCGGCTTGTCTCGCGCCAGTCACCGGAGAGTAGGTCGATATGAGGCTCTGGTTCAACCGAGTTCAGGAAGCGTTGATCGGCAATAAACTGGATCTGGACAGAGGCGGGCAGGGACGCTTGTACAGATCGGTGATTGGTCGGACTGTCATCGATGAAAACGACCGGATGGGCTCGTCCGCCGGCGAGGGCGGCAACAGCACCGCCTTTTGGCCCGGAGTTTGTCAGCACCGGATAGGGGATCCCCATACCTCTTAGCAGCGTTTCCCGCACCGGCTTGTTGTGGGAGCCGGGTAAATTGGTCAACAGAACGATATCCCACTGGTCTGTGAGCTCGGCAAGCGCGGTGTTTGCGTCCGGAACCATGGCCTGCTCATGGCTGACCTCATCGAAGAAGGCGATCAAATGCCTCTTGACCTGATCCGGCGGAACCGGTGTCCCATCCTCAGTATGCGCGATGTTACCGGTCAGCCGATAGGAGTGGTTGAGGAAGTGCATGCCCTTGTTGTTCAAGTACTCCTCCAGATGCAGGATCATATGAAGGATGACTTCATCGACATCGCAGATGATCAGAGGGCGGTCTGAAGCTGGCAGGCTTTGAATTTGTGCAAGGACGTCCGGAAGCACGGGGGTTGGTTCAGGCATCGTACTCGGGACCTCCGGCCAAGGCGTAGCGGGCGGCAGCCATCATCGTCGGGCGGAGGCCGGCATTTTCGCAAAAGGCAAGAAGAAGAGCTTCGTCCATCATGTAAAATTCAAGGACGCCAGCCAGGAACCCGGGCTCGCTTGCAGCGTCCCGGATTTGGTCCGGACCAATGCCAGAAAAGGCTAAAAACCGGCCGACCTGTTCAGGGTCTTGGCTGAGCTGCACAAGGGCTTGCGTCGCAATTCCCTGAGCTTCTTCAACACTCAATGATTTTCCTTGCACA